>NZ_JBBOWL010000001.1:747500-4685000 GCF_038007045.1 Bacillus sp. CH_70 | reverse complement strand
ATCCTGGGGCTGTAGTCGGTCCCAAGGGTTGGGCTGTTCGCCCATTAAAGCGGTACGCGAGCTGGGTTCAGAACGTCGTGAGACAGTTCGGTCCCTATCCGTCGTGGGCGTAGGAAATTTGAGAGGAGCTGTCCTTAGTACGAGAGGACCGGGATGGACGCACCGCTGGTGTACCAGTTGTTCTGCCAAGGGCATAGCTGGGTAGCTATGTGCGGAAGGGATAAGTGCTGAAAGCATCTAAGCATGAAGCCCCCCTCAAGATGAGATTTCCCATAGCGTAAGCTAGTAAGATCCCTGAAAGATGATCAGGTTGATAGGTTCGAGGTGGAAGCATGGTGACATGTGGAGCTGACGAATACTAATAGATCGAGGACTTAACCATATAATATGAAGCAATGTTATCTAGTTTTGAAAGAATATAAAAAACTTGTTGACTTTAGAAGTTAAATGAGTTACAATAATTCTTGTCTTAAATGAATACAGTCTGGTAATGATGGCAGAGAGGTCACACCCGTTCCCATACCGAACACGGAAGTTAAGCTCTCTAGCGCCGATGGTAGTTGGGACCTTGTCCCTGTGAGAGTAGGACGTTGCCAGGCAAATGGAGGATTAGCTCAGCTGGGAGAGCACCTGCCTTACAAGCAGGGGGTCGGCGGTTCGATCCCGTCATCCTCCACCATTTAGCCGACTTAGCTCAATTGGTAGAGCAACTGACTTGTAATCAGTAGGTTGGGGGTTCAAGTCCTCTAGTCGGCACCAGAAAATCATGGCGGTTGTGGCGAAGTGGTTAACGCACCGGATTGTGGCTCCGGCATTCGTGGGTTCGATTCCCATCAGTCGCCCCATTTTTTCTTAAAATATTAATATGCGGGTGTGGCGGAATTGGCAGACGCACTAGACTTAGGATCTAGCGCCTTTGGCGTGGGGGTTCGACTCCCTTCACCCGCACTTTTAATAAAATATCTCAAACATGTCTTGCGGAAGTAGTTCAGTGGTAGAATACAACCTTGCCAAGGTTGGGGTCGCGGGTTCGAATCCCGTCTTCCGCTCCAATTTTCAATATGACATGCCGGGGTGGCGGAACAGGCAGACGCACAGGACTTAAAATCCTGCGGTGGGTGACCACCGTGCGGGTTCGACCCCCGCCCTCGGCACCATATGCGCCCGTAGCTCAATTGGATAGAGCGTTTGACTACGGATCAAGAGGTTAGGGGTTCGACTCCTCTCGGGCGCGCTTTTATTAACGGGAAGTGGCTCAGCTTGGTAGAGCACCTGGTTTGGGACCAGGGGGTCGCAGGTTCAAATCCTGTCTTCCCGATATTCCCAAAAACATGGGGCCTTAGCTCAGCTGGGAGAGCGCCTGCCTTGCACGCAGGAGGTCAGCGGTTCGATCCCGCTAGGCTCCACTTATTTTAATATCATTTATGGCGGTGTAGCTCAGCTGGCTAGAGCGTACGGTTCATACCCGTGAGGTCGGGGGTTCGATCCCCTCCGCCGCTACCATAAAGGGCCTTTAGCTCAGCTGGTTAGAGCAGACGGCTCATAACCGTCCGGTCGTAGGTTCGAGTCCTACAAGGTCCACCACTAAAGGTTTATATCTCGGAGGTATACCCAAGTTCGGCTGAAGGGATCGGTCTTGAAAACCGACAGGCGGCGAGAGTCGCGCGGGGGTTCGAATCCCTCTACCTCCTCCATTTTTTCTTAAATTACATATTATATCATCGCGGGGTGGAGCAGTACGGTAGCTCGTCGGGCTCATAACCCGAAGGTCGCAGGTTCAAATCCTGTCCCCGCAACCAAATGGTCCCGTGGTGTAGTGGTTAACATGCCTGCCTGTCACGCAGGAGATCGCCGGTTCGACCCCGGTCGGGACCGCCATTTTAATAAGGCTCGGTAGCTCAGTCGGTAGAGCAGAGGACTGAAAATCCTCGTGTCGGCGGTTCGATTCCGTCCCGAGCCACCATTTTGAAGTCGCAAGCCGGCTTAGCTCAATTGGTAGAGCAACTGACTTGTAATCAGTAGGTTGGGGGTTCAAGTCCTCTAGCCGGCACCACTTTCAAAATGAGCCATTAGCTCAGTTGGTAGAGCATCTGACTTTTAATCAGAGGGTCGAAGGTTCGAATCCTTCATGGCTCACCATTTTCAATTTAATGCGGGTGTAGTTTAGTGGTAAAACAAGAGCCTTCCAAGCTCTGGTCGAGAGTTCGATTCTCTTCACCCGCTTTTCAATTATGGGCCTATAGCTCAGCTGGTTAGAGCGCACGCCTGATAAGCGTGAGGTCGATGGTTCGAGTCCATTTAGGCCCACCATAATTGTTCCGCAGTAGCTCAGTGGTAGAGCTATCGGCTGTTAACCGATCGGTCGTAGGTTCGAGTCCTACCTGCGGAGCCATATTTATAGAGAAGTACCCAAGTGGCTCAAGGGGCTCCCCTGCTAAGGGAGTAGATCGCGAACGCGGTGCGAGGGTTCGAATCCCTTCTTCTCTGCCAGTAATTGGCCCGTTGGTCAAGTGGTTAAGACACCGCCCTTTCACGGCGGTAACACGGGTTCGAATCCCGTACGGGTCATACTAAAAGAGATAGCATAAACTGCTATCTCTTTTTTGTTGTGTATAGATATAGAAGAAGCTATGACAGATTATAAATAATAAGTTTAAAATAGGATTACCTTTTCTCATGCATAAGAAGAGATAATCCTATTTTTTGAACATGTTTTAACTCTCTATTGAATGTCCATCTTGTTTAATAACAGCATGATTATATGCGAAGTGAAGAGTTTTGTATCCTAAAAGTGCAATAGTGAAGGCAAGGCCTCCTGCTATAATAGCCACACTAAATCCTGCTCGAGCTCCAAAATTATCAATAACTAAACCAGCTATCGCTGATCCTAGGGAGACTCCAATTCCAAGTCCTGTAATTGCCCAAGTCATTCCTTCTGTTATTTTTGATTCAGGTACGATTCTTTCCACAAGCCCCATAGTAATAATCATAGTAGGAGCGACAGATAGTCCTGCAAAGAAGACAATAACTATTAGCCAAGCAATAGTATTTACGAAAAATAGTGGCAGCATTGTTATCATGGAAAGTGTGACTGCTATTAAAAATTGATTATAGGGTGGAGCATTGAGTTTAAGAGTACCGAAAATAAGGCCTGCCAGGCATGAACCGATTGCATAGACAGAAAGTACAAAGCTAGCAGCTACTGCGTTTCCTTGATGTTCAGCAAAAGCTACACTAACGACATCTATTGTGCCAAAGATAGTACCTATAGCAATGAGTGTGAATACTAGTACTCGCAAAGAACCAATTTTAAATACTGTTCCTTTGTTTGTAATGTCGCCAGGGTGTACAGGTGGTTCTGTGCTTTTTTGTAGGATGAATAGGCATACCCCAATTGTAAGAAAAACAGATGATAAAAGTGGCCCTGCTTCTGGGAAGAACATAACACTTAAACTGACAGATAATACAGGACCAATTATGAAGCAAATTTCGTCGACGACCGATTCAAAGGAAAATGCTGTATGCAATTTATGGGATCCACGGTATAGTTTAGTCCAACGTGCACGTACCATAGCTGACATATTTGGCATACAACCTGCACATAAGGCAGATAGAAATAGCGTCCAATAAGGAGCTTCATATTTCGTACATAGAAGTAAGAGGATCGTAAAGAAAACACTGATACTTGTAGTCGGAAGAAGTATGCGAGATTGCCCTAATTGATCGGCCATCCGAGAAATATGAGGAGCTAGTAAAGCAGATGATAATGTAAAGGTGGCTGCAACAGCTCCAGCAAGCCAATAGTCACCACGTAACTGAGATAACATTGTAACAATACCAATGCCCATCATTGATATGGGCATCCGAGCTATAAACCCTGCTAAAGAGAATCCTTTTGTACCAGGAGCACTGAAAATCTCACGGTAGGAATTAAACATAATAATCACCAAAGTATTTGACGTTTGCATATACATTCTTCATTCTTTTAAATCCTCCTCTGTTTCATTAATACCTTCTATAAAAAGGGACAGTGAGTCAATGTAGGATATAGGTAAGAAGTTATATTATCTTGTAAGCTAGAAATAATTGACATACGCACCGTATGTAAATATCATATTAACATACGGTGCGTATGTCAATTGAAATGTTTTATCTCTGGATAGAGAGCCGATGTTTAAAGGAGTTATTCTTTTATATAGAGAACGATACTATAGTGCAATTCATTTTGAATAAAGAGAATGAATAGAAGTAGGAGGAAAAGATGATTAAAAAAACGAGAGCAGAAATGATTACTGAAACACGTGCTAAATTGCTGAGTGCAGCAAGAGAGGCCTTTGGTACAGTTGGATATGTAAATACGTCTATGGATGATTTTACAGCATCTGTCGGTTTAACACGTGGTGCAATTTATCATCATTTTGGTGATAAAAAAGGATTGTTAGAAGCAGTTGTAAAAGAAATTGATATCGAAATGGATAATAAATTAGGGAAAGTATCAGATGAAGCGGAAGGAAAATGGGAAGGGTTTGTTGGACGTTGTCGTGCGTATTTAACGATGGCACTTAATCCAGAAATTCAGCGAATTGTACTTCGTGATGCACCAGCAGTATTAGGAAATAGTTATTATCAATCATCGCATTCGCAATGTTTAACGACGATGGCGGAGATGCTTCAGCAATTAATGAAAGACTGTATTATTGAAAAGACGGACTGCGAAGCTTTAGCAAGATTCATAAATGGTGGACTAGTGGACCTTGCTTGTTGGATTGCGAATTCTGAAGATGCAGAAGCACATTTGTCTAAAGCTTTGCATAGCCTATCACTTATATTGAATGGTTTATTATTAGAAAAGAATGCATGATTTTGAATAATATCTTTTTATTAATATACGGTAATAGTTAAAAGGGAGGTGGTAAAGTATATGCTAATTCATTTATGTCACCGTAGTCTATATAGGCCAACTGACGTCCAGCGTATAAGGAGATAATGTGTTAGTTTGATTATAGAAATTGAATTTAGCTATAGGGAATAATCAAATCACATTCTTTTTATTCACAATCTAAAGAAAACGCCTCCATTGAAATTGATTCCACACCTATTCTAATAACTTTACACTCTATGTGAAAAAGTTCACAAATAGGTCATAATTTGTGAAGTAATTCACAATAATACGTGCTACAATATGAATGTAAAGAAGTTAAACAACATTAAATTAGTATTTTAATTAATTACTTAAACAATCATAAAAAATAGATGTGAACAATAGAGAGGGGAAATTACCATGAAAAAAGGTATCAATCGTGTAGTATTAGTAGGAACAGGAGCTGTAGGTTGTAGTTACGCTTACTCAATGATCAACCAAGGTGTAGCTGAAGAGTTCGTATTAGTAGATGTTAATGAAGCAAAAGCAGAAGGGGAAGCAATGGACTTAAGCCATGCGGTACCATTCTCTCCATCACCAACAAAAGTTTGGAGCGGTAGCTATGCAGATTGTAAAGATGCAGATTTAGTAGTTATCACTGCTGGATTACCACAAAAGCCAGGTGAAACTCGTTTAGACTTAGTTGAGAAAAATACAAAGATCTTTAAACAAATCGTTCGCGGTATTATGGATAGTGGATTCGATGGAATCTTCTTAATCGCAACTAACCCAGTTGACATTTTAACTTACGTAACTTGGAAAGAATCTGGTTTACCAAAAGAGCGCGTAATCGGTTCTGGTACTACTTTAGACTCTGCTCGTTTCCGTTACATGTTAGGTGACTACTTAGATGTAGATCCACGTAACGTTCATGCTTACATCGTTGGTGAACACGGTGACACTGAACTTCCAGTATGGAGCCACGCTACTATCGGTGTACAAAAACTAGAAACAATCTTAGCTAACAACGAACAGTACAATCAAGAAGACTTAGATAAAATCTTCGAAAACGTACGTGATGCAGCTTACCATATTATCGAGCGTAAAGGTGCAACTTACTACGGAATCGGTATGTCACTACTTCGTGTAACTAAAGCAATCTTAAACAACGAGAACAGCGTATTAACTGTATCTGCATACCTTGAAGGTCAATACGGAGAGAAAGATGCTTACGTAGGTGTTCCAGCTGTAATTAACCGCGAAGGTGTACGTGAAATCGTAGAACTTGAGCTAAATGAAGATGAAAAAGCGAAATTCGCTCATTCTGTAAAAGTATTAAAAGAAACAATGGCACCAGTACTATAATAATTGCTAAATAATTCAGAGGTGGGAAACTGCTTCTTACCTCTGAACTTATATAATTTAATATAAATTCCTTTTCCGGTTTCCCTTGTATATCCCCAATATACCCCTTTTGCTGGATAAGGGTCGTTTATAGAAAAGAGCACTCTACTTTACGTAGAGTGCTCTTTATTATCCCGCATTAACGGGCAGTAAGATCCCCACCTCAAAATGCAGCGAAAGCAAAGAAGTTAGTTTGGTGATCAACTGCCCGTAAAAGCCCGATTGGTGAGGGCTGATAATCAGTGAGGGATGAACACCCCCCACTGATTAAAGTTTCACTTTATCATTTTTTAGGCGTTAATCCCAATTTCTTTAAAATATCTGTCAGTGTACCGCTTTTTGATTTTTCTACAGGTGTTTGTGATTTAGATGCATCTGGCCCTTTTTTCAAGAAGTTCTTTTCAACGAAGCGAATATCTTTTTCGTCGACAATCCCATCTTTATTAAGGTCTCCGTCTTTTACAGTTAGTCCTTTTTTACCATAGTTGCTAGCGATAATTTCAGCATCTTTAATATCGATTACTTTATCAGCATTTACATCGCCGGCAAGGTTTTCGTCAGGTCTTGCATAATAATATTGGCCAAGCAGCTTACCGTCTTTTTCAGTACCAAGTTTCGTTGTTAGGCGGCTTGTTAAATGTCCTGGCACTTCTACATATAGGTTATAGTCGCGTTTATTAACTGGAAGTCCATTTAGTTTGAAGTACCCATATTTATCTAGTGAACCTTCAAACTTATGACGGTAAGAATCAGTTGCGTATACTTTTACGCCAAGCTTTGCATAATCAAACTTTTCATCTAAATATCCACGTTCATTTAAGAATGCACCAGGTTTAATATTTCCTTCTACTAGTGAATTTAAGGACATAACTGAGAATGTTTGATCTTGAAGTACACGCATTCTATTTGGTTCTGATTCACCTTGTTTCCAGTAAACAAAAATTGGTGACTCTAATTGAGCGTTTGCTTCATAAAATTCATCATTTTCTACTTTGAAAGTTACATCAATGAACGGGAAATCACCATCTAATCCAGCAAAGTTTTTGTCATCGATAGTGCCGCCAACTGTAACCGAACCTGCCTCTAGTTTCGGTTCATTTACTTTTGCGGTTACTCCTTTTTCGGAAAGTAGCTTTTCAAAAGCAGGATTAAATTTTGCATTTGCAAATTTGAAGTTCTTCTCTAGGAAGTTTACATTAAATTGCCCAGCAACAAATTGTTTTACGTGTTTTGCGTTTAGTGTTACTGTGAACTCGTCATTTTTATATAATTCTTTTTTATCGTAACTAGCTTTCGCATATTGAGCACCTTGTGGGATAAACCAGTAGTTATTTACACCGCTTGGATAGTCAGCTCCTGCAGTTGCATAATCGAAAATATATACGCCTGTGTTCATTGGACCTTCCGTTCTGAAGGAGTCAGGTGTAATGCCAACTTTAAAGTCGCCATTTGCATTAATCGGTAAAAACTTATGCAAGTATGGAGAATAGTCATAGTACATAACGCCATTCGCTTCTTGCGTAATGTTTAATCCTTTTCCTTTTAAGTAGTCAACGTTTGAATCGTATACATTTCCTTTAATCCATAGTGCTTTTTTGCCATCTTCTACTGTATAATTTTCTTCATTTAACTCGTAAATACCAGGTTTTAATCCAGTTAGTTTCACTTCTGGTGGGGTATTATCAATTACAACATAATCACCTTTTACACGTGCTTTCCCAGCCTTATCATAACCGACAAACTCAATTGTGTAGTCTCCTTCTGGTAAGTTGATTTTCTCATCACCAATTGGTTTTGCAGGATCATTTGTAAAAGGATACACTTTTCCATTAAAGAATGAGTCTAAGTAGTAATACACATCAGTTTTTAGTCCACTTGTGTTTAATGTCCCAATGAAGCCCAGAGCTTTATCTGTTTTGGAATCTTTTACGATAAGATCTAACGTTTCAAGTTCGCTGTTTAATTGGAATGCCCCGTGAACATACGATTCACCGTATGGATTAAATTTAGATGTATCAGTTGAAATTGCTTTTCTTGATAGTATTGCATTTTCAATACCAGGCTCTGATACACGAATAGAGAATGGGATTTGATATGTTTCTTCTTTATTTTTCGTGTTCGTAATATGAATATATCCTTCATATCGGCCTTGTTTTACACCGGCTGGAACATTAATTTTTGCTTCAATTTCACCTGCTTTGCCAGCATCAAGAGTAATTGTTTCTGGAGCAGAGATTTTTACACCGTTTGCGACAGCATCGTTAATAGTAGACGAAGCTGGTGTATAAGAAATTTCTGTTTTAAATTCTTTTTTCTCTTGTTTATTATGATTAGTTACTTTTATATTTCGTTTTTGTTCAAGAGCTTCACCGTCTTTTTGATAAAACTTACCGAATGCAATAGATCCAGTTTCTTCGGGCATTTCAATTACTTCATCATTTACAACAGTTTGTGTCGTATCTAATACTTTAAAGCTTGTTTCTGTACGAACGGCGTTGTAAGCATCTACTCGCCCAGCTCCAACTTCATACACCGAATATTTTTCTTTTAAATCATCAGCTGTGTTCATAAGAGACGCTTTTACATCGAACGGAGAGTAGTCTGGGTGTTCTTGTAAAATTAGAGCAGCAACGCCAGCAATATGAGGGGAAGCCATAGATGTTCCTTGCATACGCTCATAGGAAACAGCGTAGTTTTCACCCTCTTGCGGGTCGTTAATATATTCAGGAACTGTTGAAAGGACAGCGACACCAGGCGCTGTAATATCAGGCTTAATATCATCATTTGCTGTAACAGGACCGCGTGAGCTAAAGTCTGCAAGATGATCGCCTTCTGTTTGAATGTAATTAATTTCATCGAAAGTTAAGGATGTGCTACCTTGTTCAATTTGAGTTTTTAGTTTTTCACCGTCTTCTTTCGTTAGGCGGAATGTTGGAATGTATTTTGTGCTTTCACCAACGTAGAAAGGAATTTCTCCATCCACGTTGTTATAAATAATAACGGCCTTTGCACCTGCTTGTTTTGCGTTAGCAATTTTTTCATCAAATGAGGTTGTACCACGTGCAACGAGAGCGATTTTTCCTTTCACATCTTTTTTACTAAACTCGTCAGGCGTACCGATTCCTACAGATTCAATAGGTAAAGTTTGTCCCTTGAAATCTTCTATTTTATCAGTGAAGTTTTTGCCGAACAAAATTAGGTTAGGGAATTGTAATTGTCCAGCATGACCTGATAGTTTCGGTAAGGAAATAGAGCTATCACTGGCTCCAACCGTAATAGCAAATGGCGAAGCACCTGGTGATCCGAGTGTTGATGGAGTCGGTCCAGAGTTACCAGCAGCAACGACTGTAACAACGCCTGAAAGCATCGCGTTATTAACAGCGATAGATGTTGGATCAAGAGGATTGTTGCTATCATCACCTAACGATAAGTTAATAACGTTCATACCGTCAGAAATAGATTTATCAATTGCAGCGATAATACCTGAACTATCTCCACTTCCGTATGGACCGAGTACACGATAGTTATACAGTTCAATGTCAGGTGCAACACCTTTTACTGCTGAATCAGATTGGTTCTTCTTTTGAGCAGAAACGATACCTGCTACGTGAGTGCCGTGGGCTGTGTAGAAGGCAGAACCACGGTTATCAAATTCAGGAGCACCAGATTGTTGCCATTCTGAATAAGTAGTTTCCATTGGATCTGCATCATTATTAATAAAGTCCCAACCCTTTACTGAATTTGGATCTACTTTGCTAGAGTCCTCGCCAGGTTTTGCGCGATAGCCTTTATATACGTCTTTTAAGTCAGGATGATTGTAATCAATACCTGTATCTAATACGCCAACTTTAATTCCTTTTCCAGTAATGCCCTCACTATGTAACTTATCTACTCCAATTTGCGGGATGCTATCTGTTAGTTTTTGAGGTGCTTTTTGCTCAGCTTGTTTTGGTAAATTTAATTTCACTTCGTAATCTTTCCAAATACGTTTTACAACACCAATTCGTAACAACTCTTCAACTGTATTTGCTGGTAATGTCATCGCAACACCATTTATCGCATGCTTATAAGAACGTTTAATTTGTACAGATTGGAAGTTTCCTGATTTTACTGATGGGCTGAATTGATAAAGACGTTTTAGTCCTTTTTCGAATTCTTCATGTTCTTGATCAATACGTGCTTTTATATTTTCTGGAGCAGCTTGTAATCCTTTTTCTTTTTGTTTTAATTCATTAATCTTTACTGGAGCAGTTTGAAATTCTACAATGATATTTACAGGCTCAGAACTACTCGTATTAATATCTGGTGAAATTGTAAAACCAGGGTTGGCATCTACCGTTTGTAATGCTAGGCGTTGTTCTTTAGAAAGCTTCGATAATATAGAATGAGCATTTGAAGATTCAATTTGGTTAATAGGACTTTCAGCAAGTACATTGAACGGAATGGCAGTTGAAAACAGAACGCCAGCCGTTACAATTCCAGTAACAAAACGGTTTTTCTTTTTCATTTATAGGCCTCCGGTAATATATATTTTTAAAAATTATTTCTCCACACCTGCTGTTTGCTCAGCATGGAATGTCCAGTTTAGCTGCAGGGAATCACCTTGAAATTTATTTTGATCTTGGTCGTTATCTTCAAATGAGAAGAGGACATGTAAGTAATCTGTTTCACCAGATTTAATACCATCTATTAAGTTATGACGTTCTAGAGACGTAGCGACATCTTCAGGTTTCATAGTTTTTAATTGTGATAGTTTTGTTTCCCACAAAATCTCATGATCATCGTTTGGATTAGATGGCTGTCCATCATTCACTAGAAACTTGACGATAATGTGATCACCTAAATCTTCACCGACATTATTTTGCGTTGCATCTGTAACTTCATATGATGTTTCAAGTGCTACTTTTGCAATATCCAATGTACCTTTATTTTCAAGCTTGAAGTTCCTTTCAATAAAATCACCTGGTTTTAAATCTTTCACATTAACGATTACACTTGGATTAATAGAAAGATCTAGTGTTCCAGCTTGAAATGAGTTACTCGATGTTTCTGAATCACTGAAATAGGCGAATACACCTCCGAATGTAAGGGATAAACCAAGTGAAGCGGTGACAACTCCCATTCCTACTTTTTGTTTTAATGACATAAGAAAGCCCCCTAGTTAAATTTTTATAGCAATCGTTCGCAACAAGGATAAATAAGTAAACATAGTAGTCCGCTATGAATTATAGTTACGAAAGATCGTAGTTCTTTATTGAGAACAAGTATATGCTTATGAATTTCGCGTTTCAATAAAAATATGATAAAAAAATGTTGAGAAACATTTTTTTATGACAGATTATTTTATGGTTATTTTTAGTGGAAAATAGCATGAAAAATAGAATAAACCTAATAAAATAAAGGTTGAGAAAAAAAATAGGCGTAAATATAGAAGTAGAATGAAGCGTTTACAATGAATATTCGTCAAAATTCGATATTTTACACAGAAATGTGAAGAAAAACTAACATTTTTAAGAAAAAAACGAATGTTTTTTATAAATTAACAAGGATATTGCAGTTTTTCGCAGAAATAGTTAAAGTATAAAAAATTCTGTCATCTAAGTGAGGTGAGCATATTGAGTGTAATAAATTGTGAAGAAGTGAAACGAGATGAGTTTCATACAGAAAAGTACTATGAAAGTTATAACATCTTTGGCGCGCATGTTGTGACGGAAGATGAGATTCAAGGGGTACGATTTACAGTGTGGGCTCCTCATGCGAAAGCAATGAGTGTTGTTGGGGATTTTAATGAGTGGGATTATGAGCAACATAAGATGCTACAAGTGACAGAAGAAGGCATTTGGTCCTTATTTATACCGCATATTGAAGAAGGAGAAATATATAAATATGCGATCGAAACTTTGGCTGGTGACGTCATTTTAAAGGCAGATCCGTATGCTGTATATGCAGAAGTAAGACCGAATACGGCATCTGTAGTTTTTGATATAAAAGGATATGAATGGAATGATAAAAACTGGAATCGTAAGAAAAAGAAAAAATCGATTTATAAAGAAGCGATGACAGTTTATGAATTACATTTTGGTTCTTGGAAAAAGAAAGAAGATGGAACGCTGTACTCTTACAGGGAAATGGTTGAAGAGCTCATCCCGTATGTGGTGGAACATCAATTTACACATATTGAAATTATGCCGCTTGTTGAGCATCCATATGATCGTTCTTGGGGATACCAAGGAACGGGATATTATGCAGCGACGAGTAGATTTGGTACGCCGCATGATTTAATGCATTTTGTCGACGAATGTCATAAATATGGAATCGGTGTCATTTTAGATTGGGTGCCGGGGCATTTTTGTAAAGATGCTCACGGTTTATATTTGTTTGATGGTACACCGACCTATGAATATAAAGATAAAGATGTACAAGAAAATCCAGTATGGGGAACTGTCAATTTTGATTTAGGAAAGAGAGAGGTACGTAATTTCTTAATTTCAAATGCGTTATTTTGGATGAGATATTTCCATATTGATGGTTTCAGAGTTGATGCAGTTGCGAACATGTTGTACTGGAATAAAGAAGGACAAGAGCAAAGTAATGAGCATGCTGTTTCATTTTTAAGGGAGTTAAATGAAGCAGTGTTTGCAGAGGATGAAGATTTTCTTATGACGGCAGAAGATTCAACAGCTTGGCCACTTGTAACAACTCCAACGTATGAAGGTGGGCTTGGATTCAATTACAAATGGAACATGGGCTGGATGAATGACGTGCTGAAATATATGGAGTGTGCGCCTGAATATAGGAAACACATTCATGAGAAAATGACGTTTTCTTTACTATATGCGTACTCTGAAAACTTCATATTACCGCTTTCTCATGATGAAGTCGTTCATGGGAAAAAGTCGTTATTAAATAAAATGCCAGGTGATTACTGGGATAAGTTTGCTCAACTTCGTTTATTATATGGATATTTCTTTACTCACCCAGGAAAGAAGTTACTTTTCATGGGAGGAGAATTCGGACAGTTTGATGAGTGGAAAGACCTTGAAGATTTAGATTGGAATTTACATGATTTTGAAATGCATCGTTATATGCATGATTACTTTAATGAGCTCATAGCATTGTATAAGCGCTCAAAACCACTTTGGCAGCTTGACCATTCACCTGAAGGTTTTCAGTGGATTGATGCTAATAATAATGAGCAAAGTATTTTCTCTTTTATCCGCCAAGGGGATAAACAAGAAGATGCGTTAGTTGTCGTATGTAATTTTACGAAAGCTACATATGAAAACTATAAAGTAGGTGTACCAGATTTCGAGTATTATAACGAGATTTTAAACAGTGATGCACAGCAATATGGCGGTTCGGGGCAAGTGAATAAGAAACGTCTTAAGACAATTCTAGAACCGTACCATAATCAAGCGGCACATGTAGAGATTACAATTCCACCATTCGGCGTATCCATATTACGACCAGTGAAGACGAGAAAGGGGAGCAAAAAACAAGATGGCTCAAAAACAAAAGTGCGTAGCAATGTTACTAGCAGGGGGAAAAGGTAGTCGTTTAAGTGCATTAACAAAAAATTTAGCCAAGCCAGCTGTTCCATTTGGTGGTAAATATCGCATTATTGATTTTACGCTAAGTAACTGTGCGAATTCTGGTATTGAAACGGTTGGGATTTTAACACAATATCAACCACTTGAACTTCATAATTATATCGGAATCGGAAATGCGTGGGATTTAGACCGAGTAAACGGTGGGGTCACAGTATTACCTCCTTATGCGGAGTCTTCAGGGGTTAAGTGGTATACAGGTACGGCAAGTGCCATTTATCAAAATTTAAACTATTTAAGTCAGTATGAACCGGAGTATGTTCTTATTTTATCAGGCGACCATATTTATAAAATGGATTACAGTAAGATGCTAGATTACCATATTGAGAAAGAATCGGATGTATCCATTTCTGTTATTGAAGTACCTTGGGATGAAGCGAGTCGCTTTGGCATTATGAATACAAATGAAGAGATGGAGATTGTTGAGTTTGAGGAGAAACCACAATTTCCAAGAAGTAATCTTGCATCGATGGGAATCTATATTTTTAATTGGTCAATTTTGAAAGAGTATTTAGAGATGGATGCAAGAAATCCTGAATCTAGTAATGATTTTGGAAAAGACGTCCTTCCGCTTTTATTAGATGAAGGGAAGAAGCTAATGGCGTACCCGTTTGAAGGATATTGGAAAGATGTTGGAACGGTGAAGAGCTTATGGGAAGCGAATATGGATTTGCTTCGCGATGAAACATCACTGAATTTAAACGATCGTAATTGGCGTATTTACTCTGTTAATCCAAACGAACCGCCTCAATATATTGCTGAAAAGGCGAAAGTAGAAGAATCGCTTATTAACGAAGGGTGCGTCATTGAAGGGGACGTGAAGCATTCTGTGTTATTCCAAGGAGTGACGGTGGAAGAAGGTAGTATGGTGATTGATTCTGTCGTTATGCCAGGGGCTAAGATTGGTAAAAATGTTGTGATTGAAAGAGCGATTGTTGGATCAGAAATGGTTATCGAAGATGGAACAATCATTCGTCCAGAAAAGAATGTTGACGATGTAGTATTAATTGCTGAAGGGAAATAGAAAAGGGGGATGAAATGAATGGGAGAAAAAATGTTAGGAATTATTAATGCAACGGGAAGTTTTCCTTCCTTAAAGAAAGTAACAGGGCATCGTTCACTAGCGGCGTTACCGTTTGGAGGCCGTTATCGACTCATTGATTTCATGCTTTCAAATATGGTGAATTCTAGTATTCATAGTGTGGCAGTTTTTACAAGCCATAAAAACCGTTCGTTAATGGACCATGTTGGTTCAGGAAAACAGTGGGATTTAGATAGAAAACGAGACGGACTATTTTTATTCCCGCCAAACTGCCAATGTGACCAAGATGAGTTTGGGTCTTTTGCACACTTTAGAAGACATATTGATTATTTTCTAAGAAGCAGAGAAGAGTACGTTGTTATTACGAATAGCCATCTCGTAACAGCATTAAATTTTCAAGCGGTGTTAGAGCGACATATACATACGGCAGCTGATATTACGGAAGTTTGCCATGAAGGGGTTTCGCTTCAAACATACGTGTTAAAGAAACAATTATTATTAGATTTATTTGAGACATATAAAGATGTGGAGCAATACAGTTTATTTGATGTAGTGAGAGAGAAACGCGGGAAATCATTACACATTGCTACATATGAACATACTGGATATGTAGCAATTATTGACTCGATCGAAAGTTACTATAAACATAGCTTAGAAATTTTGCAACCTGCTATTTGGAAGCAATTATTTAAGAAAGAAGCACCGATTTTTACGAAAGTAAAAGATGAGCCACCAACTCGTTATCTAAAGGGTGCAGTTGTGAAAAATACAATGATTGCAAATGGCAGTATTATTGAAGGGGAAGTAGAAAACAGTGTTGTTTCCCGTTCAGTTAAAATTGGAAAAGGATCAATTATTCGTAACAGTATTATTATGCAAAAGAGCCAAATTGGAGATAACTGTATAATAGACGGTGTTATTATTGATAAAGACGTGAAAATTGGCGACGGTGTCGTATTAAAAGGAAATATCGATGAGCCGTATGTTGTAGAAAAAGGAAGCGTACAAAACAGTACGATTAATAGTTATTCCTAAAGAATCAGTGGGGGCTTTTTCCTCCACTGATTAAAGTTTTAATTTAAATGAAAACTCGAAGGGAGGAAGCTGCAAGAGGAGTAATAAAAACTTTTCGCGCAGTGGGACAACAAGTGAATATTTTATTTGCAGTATCAGAATGTGTACCGTTTGTGAAATCGGGAGGATTAGCTGATGTAGCGGGTGCGCTCCCAAAAGAGCTGAAAAAATTAGGAGTGGACGTTCGTATTATACTTCCGAATTATAGCCTCATTCCGAAAAAGTTAAGAGATGGGTGTACGTTACATAAAGTAATTAACGTCCCGCTCGGGTGGAGAAATCAATATTGTGGAATTTTAAAAGGTGAGCAAGACGGAATTACGTATTACTTAATAGATAATGAATATTATTTTAAGAGAGATTCTCTGTATGGTCATTATGATGATGGGGAGCGTTTTTCTTATTTCTCAAAAGCAGTGTTAGAGTGTATTCCACACCTTGACTTTGAAGTGGATGTTCTTCATAGCCACGATTGGCATACGGCTATGGTTAATTTCTTACTTCGTGAAAAGTATCAAGATAACCCGTTATATGAGCGTATTAAAACGGTATATACGATTCACAACTTGCAGTTCCAAGGAGTATTTCCTCCTGAAGTGATGTACGACTTGTTAGAGCTTGGTGATGAATATTTTCATAGTGAGCAGCTAGAGTTTTATGGAAACATAAACTTTATGAAAGGCGGTATTATCGCTTCGGATCAAATTACAGCGGTGAGCCCGACGTATAAAGAAGAAATTCAATATGAATTTTTCGGTGAGAAGCTAGATGGATTACTGCGAAAATATAATGATAAGCTTAGCGGCATTGTAAATGGTATTGATACGAGCGTATATAATCCAGAAACGGATTCGTATATTAAGGCTCAGTATGATGCAGAGTCATTATATGAAAAGAGTGAAAATAAACGCGCCTTGCAGCGTTATTTTGGTTTGCCAGAAAAAGAGGATACACCAATTATTTCAATGGTAACGAGATTAACGAAGCAAAAAGGTCTTGATTTAGTACGCACTGTATTCCGCGAAATAATGGAAGAAGATGTACAATGTATTATTTTAGGTTCAGGTGATTCGGAATATGAGCAATTCTTTGAGTGGATGGCATATGAGTATCCGGAGAAGGTAAAAGTTTATATCGGATTTAATGAAGAATTAGCGCACCAAGTGTATGCGGGAAGCGATTTGTTTTTAATGCCATCGCTGTTTGAACCGTGTGGACTTGGACAACTTATCGCATTAGCGTACGGTACGATTCCAATTGTAAGAGAAACAGGTGGATTAAACGATACGGTACATTCTTATGATGAAGAAACTGGAGAAGGAAATGGTTTCAGTTTCACGAATTTTAATGCACATGACATGCTGCATACGATTCATCGTGCAATTGAATTTTATCACGATAAACCAGTGTGGGAGCAGCTTGTAAAACAAGCGATGACTGAAGATTATAGCTGGGAGCAATCGGCTCTTGCTTATAAGGAATTGTATAAAAGTCTCATGGAATAACATGTAGGTGGTGAAAAAATGTTTACTCATGTTGAAAGTTTTAAATCAACTTTTCTAGAAAAGTTAGAGACGATGTATGGGAAAAGTTTCAAAGATTCTACAACTCGTGATCAATATAATACGCTCGGCCATATGGTACGTGAGTATATGAATAGTCAATGGATTGCAACGAATGAGAGTTATCGATCCGGAGAGCAAAAGCAAATGTATTACTTGTCTATTGAATTTTTGCTTGGACGTTTGCTTGGAAGTAACATCTTGAATTTAGGTATTAGAGATGTATGCGAGCAGGGGTTATCTGAACTAGGGATTTCGTTACAAGAGTTAGAAGAAGTGGAAGCAGATGCAGGCCTTGGTAATGGTGGGCTTGGACGCTTAGCAGCCTGTTTTCTCGATTCACTTGCATCTTTAAACTTGCCAGGACACGGCTGTGGAATTCGTTATAAACATGGTTTGTTTGATCAGAAAATTGTTGATGGTTATCAAGTTGAATTTCCAGAACAGTGGCTTCTTCATGAAAATGTATGGGAAGTAAGAAGGCATGATCAAGCTGTGGAAGTAAGTTATTTCGGCAGTGTTGAACCGCTAGAAATTGACGGGCGTTTAGAATTTAGGCATACAAATGCAGAAGTCATTATGGCAGTGCCATATGATGTGCCGGTAGTAGGCTATGAGACGAGTACTGTAAACACACTTAGACTTTGGAATGCTGAACCAGTTCCTTTCCCGCAAAACTGCAAAGATATTTTGAAATATAAGCGCGAAACAGAGGCTGTATCGGAGTTTTTATATCCAGATGATACGCATGATGAGGGGAAAATACTTCGTTTAAAACAACAGTATTTCCTCGTATCAGCAAGTTTACAAAATATTGTTCGAATGCATAGAGAAAGATATGGTGACCTTCGTCAACTACATGAAAAAATTGCGATTCATATTAACGATACACATCCGGTTTTAGCAATTCCAGAACTGATGCGTATTTTACTAGACGAAGAAAAGTTAACATGGGAAGAAGCTTGGCACATAACGACGCAGACGATTTCTTATACGAATCATACGACGTTATCAGAAGCGCTCGAAAAGTGGCCAATTCACATTTTTAAACCGTTATTACCGAGAATTTATATGATTATTGAAGAGATTAATGAACGTTTCTGTCATGAACTTTGGGAACGTTATCCTTATGAATGGCATCGCATTGAAGACATGGCAATTATTGCGCATGATCTTGTGAAAATGGCTCATTTAGCAATTGTCGGTAGCCATAGCGTAAACGGTGTAGCAAAAATTCATACGGAAATATTAAAGCAGCGGGAAATGCGATTGTTTTATGAATTTTATCCAGATAAGTTTAATAATAAGACGAATGGAATTGCTCATAGGCGCTGGCTTATGAAAGCAAATCCACAGCTAACAAATCTCATTTCAGAGGCGATTGGAACAGAGTGGAAGAAAGAACCAATTAAGCTTCAATCGTTGCAAACAGTTCAATATGATGCTAGTTTCCAAGAGAAATTTGCAGAAGTAAAACAAGAACGTAAAGAGATTTTAGCAGAGCGCATTCATAATACAATGGGGATTACGATTGATCCAAATTCTATTTTTGATGTGCAAGTGAAAAGATTACATGCTTACAAACGACAATTATTAAATGTTCTTCATATTTTATATTTGTATAACCGTTTGAAAGAGGATGCTAGTTTTACATTTTATCCGCGTACTTTTATTTTTGGAGCGAAAGCATCACCTGGATATTATTATGCGAAAAAAATTATTAAATTAATAAATGAACTCGCAAGAAAAGTAAATAATGACCCGTATGTCAGTCAATATATGAAAGTTATCTTTCTAGAAAACTATCGAGTTTCTTTAGCGGAAGATATATTCCCAGCGGCGGATGTAAGTGAACAAATTTCAACGGCGAGTAAAGAAGCATCGGGAACAGGTAATATGAAATTTATGATGAATGGTGCGATTACACTCGGAACGTTAGACGGAGCTAACATTGAAATAAAAGACCGGGTCGGTGATGATAACTGTTTCATTTTCGGCTTAACAGCGGAAGAGGTTCTTCATTACTATCAAAATGGTGGATATCGTGCAAGTGATTATTATCACCACAATAGGCACATTAAAAAAGTAGTTGATCAATTAACAAATGGTTTCTTTGCACAATCGGGAGCTGAATTTGAAGCGATTTACGATTCTCTTGTTATTCAAAATGATGAATATTTCGTTCTGCGAGATTTTGGCCCATATGCTGAAAGACAAGAAGCTGTCGGTAGAGCTTATGAGAACCGAACAAAGTGGCTAGAAATGTCGATTTTAAATATTGCACAGTCTGGTCATTTTGCGAGTGATCGAACGATTTTGCAGTACAGCAATGAAATTTGGGGTATTGGTAATGCAGTTAAACAGTTTTAAAGAAGTTGCTATATTGGGAGATATATTATCGATTTACCAACAAAAATGGATATTAATAAATAAAACGGGCTTAATAAAATTAAGCTCGTTTTATTTATTTTGCTTAAGAAAGAAATGGAACAGTGGTATATATGATACCTGCCCCATCATACTCTCCTGTCGCAAAGTATGAAAATGTAAAGAAACCTGTGACCGTAAAAATTACAATAAGAAAAAGTGTGAAGATAAATTTTAACATGTAAGGTCCCCTCATCCAAAAATAACTTCATAGAGTATTATAGTATACGAATATTTTATTTCCAATTGTTTACTGGTTAAAAATGAGAAGTCAGACATGTTTTGTATGTTGTAATGGAATGATTATTTGTAATGGATTTTGTATTTTTTGTAAATGTCATATTGTGATGGACGTGTGCATACTCCCAATCATGATCATTAAAATTTATGTTTCGGGGAGGGAGAAGTGGAACGACATCGAACAAGTTGACGAAACGAAAGCTACTAGCTACTTGTAGTTTATAATAATTTCGAAAAGCGATATCTCCTACTTTTGGAGAAGCGAATGTATAAAGTCCATACTGTGCGAAGGCAGTATTTATACGTGCATCTAATATGTGTAATGTGGCAAGCGCACCACCTAGACTATGCCCAGTAGCTAGCAGTTTTTTATGTGCTGGCAATGATACGAGCATATCCATAATAGAATCACGACAAGACTCATAAATAGAGAGAAAGCCGTTATGGACATTTCCGCTATTTAAAGCATAAGGATAAGGTTTTTGATTGACGAGAGAGTCAATAATCCAATCAGGGTCTGTTTGAGTGCCCCTGAAGGCAACGATAATTGTATCCTCAGATTCTAATATAAACCCGAACCATTCTGTTGTTTGAATGGCTTTTCCTTGAAACCCTTGTACATATTGAAAACCATCTGGTATTTCGAAAATACCATTTTGTTTATATTGTTCATACGTTAACTCACAACAAGAAGCTAACAGTATGGCAGTGTCTTTATCAAAGGATAAAGGAGTACGCATTAAGGAAGCCCTCCTTAAGAAAAGGTATAGTTTAATATATGCGGTGAGGAACTTGATTCATGCTTTTGGAAAAAAGACTTGAACCTACAGTTACGTGAGAGAGTATGATTTTTGTAAACATATTGTTAGGAGGAGTGTAAGATGAGCAAAAGGGAAGGCTGTTCAATTGGTGAGTTTGCAAAGAGGACAGGCACATCAATACGGACACTACAATATTACGATGAAATTGGACTACTTAAACCTGGAAAGAATGTTAGCTCTGGTCACCGTGTGTACAAAGGAAAAGATATATTAGAACTACAGAAAATAGTGAGTCTTAAAGTATTAGGATATAGTTTAGAAGAAATACGCGTTATGCTGAAAATGCCAAGTTTGAATGTAAATTTAAAAGAAACGTTGGAACAACAAAGAAAAGCCTTTGAAGAAAAGAGAAGACACATTGAAGTTTCGATAAAGGCGCTTGAACGAACAATGGTATGTCTTGAGGAAGATGAAGAGTTGGATAGTGACATATTAATGAGTCTAATTAACAGCATTCAAAAAGAAAACGAACAACGTTTATGGCTTGAAGGATATGTATCAAAAGACTTGGCTGATGGATTATATAATAAGTCGGAAGAAGAGGGCATAGCACTTGATAAAGAGTTTGTGCGTTTAGCAAAAGAAGTGAAAAGGTTATTTGGAAGACAAATTGAGGATTCAGAAGTGCAAAAATTGGTTGATGAACATATGAAGGCGACTCTTAAGTATGTTGGTGAAGAGACAATGTATTCTTTAGGTAAATTAGAGAATGTAGAAGAACAATATAATAATATGATGCCATCTCCTTACACGGAAGAAGAAGAGACATGGCTTAATGAAGCGATGGAGTATTATATGATTCGAAATGGTATGTATAGCCCTCCGCAGTAAAAATAAAGTGCCATAGTCATAAACTTTAGAGAAATGCCTCCGATGTTTTTTTGCATTGGAGGCATTTTTTACTCTTTTCCATCTAAAAGGTGAACAAGGCCACCTAATATACTACTTTCACCAGTACTTTATAATGCTGGGCTTGTAAGAGGTTTGAAAAAATAGCCTGTATATATTTGAACGATGATTACCTATTTACTTGTGTTTGTTCGCACTATATACCGAAAATTTCGGGAAACGAAACATATTATTTATCTGTTTGTTTTTGCTTTTTTTTCAAATACTCCGCACGTAATTGTTCAAGTTTCTGCTTTTTATCAAATTTGGCAGGCTTCTGTTTTTCATGAAACTTTGCCACAGCTACCTGACTTTTGGAATCCAATTGATATTTTCCCACTTTGTTCACCTACTTTTCTTGTCTTGAAAGAGAATCTATTCAACAAATATAATATACCTTATTTTACTGAAGTAAACCTTATTACTTTATTTCATCTGCTTTTTCTCGTTTGTAGACGTAAATTAAAACACCCTTTCACTGCATTACTGCAAGCAAGGGTGTTTAATTTTAGTATTATATTAGTCGATGGACAAGCCTGCATAAGGGCCCTTTTTACTCTTTCCCATCCAATAAACGACCAAGGCCACCTAATACACTACCTTCACCAGTACTTTGCGCTGCTGGGCTTGTAAGACGTGCTGCTAATCGGCTAAGTGTTAAGGACTGAATCCAAACTGTTCCAGGACCTTCTAATGTTGCGAAGAATAAACCCTCGCCGCCAAATAGAGCTGTTTTTACTTTACCAACGAATTCGATATCATAGTTAATATCTTTTGTCATGGCAACGAGACAACCTGTATCAATGCGAAGTTTCTCACCAGGTTTTAATTCACGTTTATATACAGTTCCACCTGCGTGCATGAAAGCAAGGCCGTCACCTTCAAGTTTCTGCATGATAAACCCTTCACCACCGAAGAAACCAGTTCCTATTTTTTTCGTAAATTCAATTCCGATAGAAACACCTTTTGCGGCACAAAGAAAGGCATCTTTTTGACAAACTACTTTTCCTTGATATTCTGTTAAATCTACAGGAATAATTTTACCAGGATAAGGAGCAGCAAATGAGACGTGGCGTTTGCCGTGACCTGTATTTGTAAATACAGTCATAAACATACTTTCGCCTGTAACGAGACGTTTACCAGCGCCCATTAATTTGCCGAATAAACCGTTAGATGGGCCAGAACCGTCACCAAAGATTGTTTCCATTTCAATGTAATCTTCCATCATCATCATTGCGCCAGCTTCTGCGATAACGCTTTCTTTTGGATCTAATTCAATTTCAACAAACTGCATATCATCGCCATATAACTTATACTCGATTTCATGTGCTTGCATTTTTTCACCTCATAAATATGTAGTAATTATATTGTACAGAAGTTAAAAGAATTAGAGTACTGTATTTTTGTTAATTTTTGAATAAAAATAGAATAAAAATTTAAGGTTATACTAGGATTATAAAAAATGATGGAATGAAAGTGTTCTCATTTGACGTTTTCGATATAGCATGATATAGTGAAAGCACTATTGAGCTACATAATGTGGTACGGAAATAAAGCACGTTGTATTAAAGGCTGTAAGCTTGTTATACATTCATGTCCTTTATATCCACCTTTTCATGTGGATTCATAGTTTCATTTTTATTTAGGAGGTACATGACATGCAAACAGGTAAAGTTAAATGGTTTAACGGCGAAAAAGGTTTTGGCTTCATCGAAGTTGAAGGCGGAGAAGACGTATTCGTACATTTCTCAGCTATCCAAGGCGACGGCTTCAAAACTTTAGAAGAAGGTCAAGAAGTTTCTTTCGAAATCGTTGAAGGAAACCGCGGACCACAAGCAGCTAACGTTACAAAAAACTAATTAGCTAGCGATAAAAAGCATTCCGATTTTCGGAATGCTTTTTTTTATTCTTTGGAACTAGATTCATTTGAAGATAATTCGCCCTTAAAGGTACGTTCTTCAAAATCATCAAGCATTTGTTCATATTCTTCATGCTCTTCTGTAGCGAAAACTTGTGGGTTTTTCCCGTACATATCCGTACCGATAAAGTTTTCAAAATCCTCCACGTAGCCTACGTTTTCTTCACTATTTACATACATGCCATTATAGTTTTTTGAATCTTGTCTTTCTAAATCAGACGGCGTTTCAGATGTTCCGTAATTTGCGACATCTTGCCACGCATCTTCCGCATCGTACTCAACAGAATGGTCCTCATCATGCTTGTGGAAAGAAGGAGACAACACTTCTTCTTCAACTGGCCGTGTATTCATATTTAACTTATTTGTCGCGTGCTGTATGCATGTTGTAGCAGTCGGCATTGCTTCCAATCTTTCAAATGGAATTTCTTCGCCAGACACTTCGCAAATGCCGTACGTACCCGCTTCTATTTTTTGTAGGGCATGTTTCGTCTCCTCAAGCTGTTTATGCCAAAGTTCAATAAGCCCGAAGTCTTTTTCCCGTTCATATAGCTCTGTAGCCATATCACCTGGATGGTTGTCATAGCTAGACAGTTCTCCTACTGAATCGCGTTCAGAAGCACGATCTGTATTTTCATGAGTTTGTATCGTTTGTTCCAGTTCTTGTTTTTGTTTTTCTAAAATGGATTTAAATTGACCTACTTGTTGTGGAGTTAACATAGTCGTCCACCTTCCTACAATTCAGTTTCTTTACATAGTATGAGCGTTGAGAGTAGGAATTATGAGATGAATTTCAGATATGAAAAAGGAGCCGCATAAGCAGCTCCTTTTATAGAAAGTATCCAAGTAATAATCCGATTCCCATTAGGAAACCGAAGATTGTATTTGTTTTTGCTGTTGCAATCATCGCAGGTACCATTTCCATTGGAATGCTTTTGCCGATAAAGCCTTTCGTCGCTTTAAATGCTTTCGGTGCACTTAAAAATACGATAAGCATCCATGGTGATACGATGCCTACGATAATTAAAGCAATTGTCCAAATGTAGGAAACGATGAACATCGAAGCAAGTACACCAACCGCTCGCTCGCGTCCAACGAGAATTGCTAACGTTTTACGACCGTTTTCTTTATCGCCATCCAAGTCACGAATATTATTAGCTAGTAAAATGGCACCAATTAAAATGGAGCTTGGAATAGATAGTAAAATGACTTCTGATGTTACAGTGCCAGTTTGAATAAAGAATGAAATCCCAATAATAATGACACCCATAAATAATCCGGCTGTCAACTCTCCAAATGGTGTATATGCAATTGGAAGTGGGCCACCTGTATAAAGGTAAGCAACGGCCATACAAACAAGACCGATTGCAGCAAGCCACCAACTAGAATTTATACAAATATAAACACCTAATAGTATTGCGATGCCGAAAAATCCAAATGCTAAGTTAAGCACTGTTTTTGGCTGAATGCCATCGCGAACGATAGCGCCGCCGATACCAACTGAACCTTCGTGATCAAGTCCTCTTTTATAATCAAAGTATTCATTAAACATGTTTGTTGCTGCTTGAATGAGAAGACAAGCAAGAAGCATCATAAGGAAAAGAGGAAGATGTATTTGATTTATACCTCCGACCTGCATCGAATATGCTGTTCCGATGAAAACAGGTACGAAAGCGGCTGTTAATGTATGGGGACGTAGTAAACTCCACCAGATGCGCCAGCCTGTTTGCTTACTTGGCTTTGGCGCCGTAGGAGAGGAATTCGTTTTGACGTTCATTTCCATGTTGAATCCTCCTTTGGTCACATATTGTACACAACTAAGTGTAGAAAAAGCATCATTTAGTGTCAACGTTTATTTTCTAGGAAGAGAAGGTGAATTTCTCAGAAATGCTAAACGTTGACAGGCCTTTCGTTTGAGGTGTATCTTAAAATCAAGCGTAATTATGACTATTTTTCGCCCATAGGGGGGAGACAATTGTGATTCAAACGAAACAAAAAGGCTTGCAAGAAGTTCTTATTGCAGCTATCAAGCGTGCAACTAACGAAAAAACATTGGTTAGTTTTGTAAAACAAATAGACTGGGTGGATCCGCTTCTGTTCTATGCAGCAGGAAAAAGGATTTCATTCGAAAATAGATGTTATTTTGCAGACCCGGCTCAGCATGTAATATTTGCAGGAATTGGCTCTGTTTTCACTATAGCAAATTCTTCTCATAAGCGCTTTCAAACCGCTCGTGACGAGTGGGAGAAAGTAAAAGAGAATGCATTTGTCCAAAGAGATGAATATGAATTTGGAACGGGTCCGCTTTTATTTGGTGGTTTTTCATTTGATCCAGAAAAAGAGAAAACGGACCTATGGAAAGAATTTAAAGATACGACATTTTCACTACCAGCATTTTTATTAACTGTAAAAAATGAAAAAGCATGGTTAACGATGAATACATTTGTTGCAGCAACAGATTGTGCAGAAACTGTTTATAATGAAATGATTTCTTTAGAAGAGAAAATTTTTGAGGAGAGTAAATGTGCGCTAAACGGATCGAAATTAACTGTTATTTCTAAAGTAGAAGTGGATCCGAAAGGCTGGATGAAAGCAATTGAAAAAGTACAAGATGAGATGAAGCAGGGTAACGTGCAGAAGGTTGTATTGGCGAGGGAACTAAAAGTAGAGATGAACCATTCGATTGATTCTGCTCTTGTTTTAGAAGCACTTCGCATTGGTCAACCGGATTGTTACGTATTTTCTTTTGATTATAAAGGAGCATGCTTCTTAGGAGCGACGCCTGAGAGATTAATTCGCAAAGAAGATGAGAAATTTACATCGATGTGTCTTGCTGGTTCAATCGGTCATGGTCATTCTATAGAAGAAAGTGAACGAAATAGTAATGCGCTTCTTCATGATGAAAAGAATTTAGCTGAACATGGTTATGTCGTTAACATGATCCGCTCGGTACTAAATGAACATTGCGAATACGTTAATATTCCGGAAAGCCCAGGTTTATTAACAACGAAAAACTTAATTCACTTATATACGCCTGTAGAAGCAAAAGGCGATGCGAGTCTTTTAACAATGGTAGAAGAATTACATCCAACACCAGCTCTTGGCGGGACACCTCGTTTGGAAGCGATGAAACTGATCCGTGATGTTGAATTGTTAGACAGAGGGTTGTATGGTGCACCGATTGGCTGGATAGATGATGAAGGAAATGGTGAATTTGCGGTTGCGCTGCGCTGCGGATTATTAAACGGCGAGAAAGCATCCTTATTTGCCGGTTGTGGTATTGTAATTGATTCAATCCCGCAGCTTGAATATGAAGAAACAAGTTTGAAGTTTAGACCGATGCTTGGTGCTTTGGAGGAATTAATGAAATGAACAATCATATAGAAGCATTATCATATTATTTAGGCGCGTTCGTGGATGAACTGACGCGTCTAGATGTATGTGATGTTGTCATTAGTCCAGGCTCACGGTCAACGCCGATTGCTTTACTAATGGAACAACACGAAGGAATGAACACATATTTACATGTAGATGAAAGATCAGCTGGATTTTTCGCGCTCGGTATTGCGAAAGCGAAAAAACGCCCAGTAGCATTATTATGTACGTCAGGAACAGCAGCAGCTAATTACTATCCAGCTGTATGTGAAGCTTTTCATTCAAGGGTCCCGCTTATCGTCTTAACAGCGGATAGACCGCATGAATTAAGAGATGTGGGTGCACCACAAGCAATGAATCAATTTAATTTATACGGTACTTTTGTGAAACAATTTACAGAGATGGCACTGCCAGAAGCGAGTGAAGCGATGTATCATTACGCTCGTATGACGACGCAGCGCATAGTAGCAAATGCTTGTTTAGCGCCGCAGGGTCCTGTTCATCTTAATTTTCCAGTTCGCGAGCCACTTATCCCTGATTTCTCACTAGAAAGCTTATGGGATAAAGGACGTAGTGAATATACAAGAGTAGTTCAGCAAGGAAACGTGACGATGCCGAGTGAATATGTAGATTCTCTTGTAGGGCGCCTTTCACATATGGAAAAGGGGCTTATTATTTGTGGAGATGATAGTCATTCAGAAATTGCAATGTTTGCAACGCAACTAGCTGAAAAAACTGGCTATCCTATATTAGCAGATCCACTTTCTAATATTCGTAGCGGACACCACGATAAAACGATGGTAATTGACTGTTATGATACATTTTTACGAAATGAGCAGTTAAAAGAAAAATGGAAACCGGACGTGTTAATTCGCTTTGGTGGTATGCCTGTTTCTAAATCATTAACGCAGTTCATAAAAAAACAAACGAAAGCAGTTCATATCGTTGTCGATGAATCAGGACAATGGAGAGATCCAGCTCTTATTGCGACAGAAGTTGTGCAAGCAAGTGACATTGAATTCTGCAAGGCAGTAATAGAAAAAATGCCAGTTATGAAGAAGAATGATTGGTTCGTAATGTGGCAACATATAAACGAAAAAACGAAGGAAACGCTTCGTGAAATGGAAACATATGAAACTGCATTTGAAGGAAAGGTTATTACAGATATTGTGCGCGTATTACCAGAAGACGCAACGTTATTTGCGAGCAATAGTATGCCAATTCGTGATACAGACTCATTCTTCTTCACATCGGATAAAAACATCCATGTGATGGCAAACCGTGGCGTAAATGGTATTGATGGAATCATTTCGACAGCTTTAGGAGCGAGCATTATTTGCGATCCACTTGTATTAGTGATTGGTGATTTATCATTTTATCACGATTTAAATGGGCTATTAGCAGCGAAATTACATGAATTAAACATAACAATTGTCGTTGTAAATAATGATGGCGGGGGTATTTTCTCATTCTTACCACAATATGAGAAAAAGGAACATTTTGAATCATTATTTGGAACACCAATTGGACTTGATTATGAGCACGTTGTCAAAATGTACGGTGGTTCATTTAGCCGTGTAAATGGTTGGGAGCAATTCCGTGAAGAAGTACAAAAGGGAGCAACGACAAAAGGTTTACACGTTGTGGAAATTTGTACGAACCGTGATGAAAACTTAACATTGCACCGTACGTTATGGGCAAAAACACAGGACGTAATTACTACATCGTTGCAAGGTGAATCAAAATGAACGTAACACTGCAAGGTGTATCGTATGAATATGAAGTAGTTGGAAGCGGGGAACCACTTCTACTTCTTCATGGTTTTACGGGAAGCATGGAAACGTGGCGTTCCTTCGTTCCTTCTTGGAGCGAGCAGTTTCAAGTCATTTTAGTAGATATTGTTGGGCACGGAAAAACGGAAAGCCCTGAAGATGTGACGCATTATGACATCCGAAATGTGGCATTGCAAATGAAAGAACTATTAGATTACCTTCATATTGAAAAAGTACATATACTTGGCTATTCAATGGGCGGTAGATTGGCGATTACGATGGCATGTCTATATCCAGATTATGTACACTCTCTTTTATTAGAAAACTGTACAGCTGGGCTCGAAAACGAAGAGGATAGAAAAGAACGTCGTGAAAAAGATGATCGACTTGCCGATAAAATTGAGCGAGAAGGCATAGAAAGTTTTGTATCCATATGGGAAGATATTCCACTTTTTGAAACGCAAAAACGTTTAGCAAAAAACGTACAAGAAGCGGTACAAAAAGAGAGGCTTGCTAACAACCCAAAAGGGCTCGCAAATAGCTTGCGCGGCATGGGAACTGGGGCTCAGCCTTCATGGGGGGATGAGCTGAAAAACTTAAAAATACCTGTTCTTTTAATGAACGGAGAATATGATGAAAAGTTCTTCCGCATATTAAAAAACATCGAAAAATGCGTGTCTGATGCGAAATTTGTCAAAATTCATGGCGCTGGCCATGCAATTCATGTGGAACAACCGGAAAAGTTTGATACAATAGTAAAGGGATTTCTAAAAACTATGCAGTGATACTTTTTTCAGCAAGAAGGAAGCCACACTTATAGGTGAAATCAGAAATATACAAGGAGGTAGTTGTAATGGCTATTGAATGGGTAAAAGAAGGCAATTACGAAGATATTATTTATTCAACATACAATGGTATCGCAAAGATTTCGATTAACCGTCCTGAAGTACATAACGCATTCCGTCCAAAAACGGTAATGGAGTTAATCGATGCTTTTGCACAAGCTCGTGATGATGCAAATGTTGGCGTTATCATTTTAACAGGTGAAGGTGGACGTGCATTCTGTTCTGGCGGCGACCAAAAAGTTCGCGGTCATGGTGGATATGTAGGTGACGACCAAATCCCTCGTCTAAACGTATTAGACTTACAACGTCTAATTCGCGCAATTCCTAAACCAGTTATCGCAATGGTAGCAGGTTATGCAATCGGCGGTGGACACGTACTTCATATCGTATGTGACTTAACAATCGCTGCAGACAACGCTGTATTCGGACAAACAGGTCCTAAAGTAGGAAGCTTTGACGGTGGATACGGAGCTGGTTACCTAGCTCGTATGGTAGGCCACAAGAAAGCTCGTGAAATTTGGTACCTATGCCGTCAATACAATGCACAAGAAGCGCTTGATATGGGCTTAGTAAACACAGTAGTACCATTAGAAGAGCTTGAAGCAGAAACAGTACAATGGGCACAAGAAATTTTAGCAAACAGCCCAATGGCACTTCGTTTCCTAAAAGCTGCATTCAACGCAGACACGGACGGTCTAGCTGGTATTCAACAACTAGCTGGAGATGCAACGTTATTGTACTACACAACTGACGAAGCAAAAGAAGGTCGCGACGCATTCAAAGAAAAACGCAGTCCGGACTTCGGTCAATTCCCTCGTTTCCCGTGATGAAAGCGGAGCCGACTGTTTAGCCCCGTTGGCTAAGGTTCTTTCGCACAGAAAGTGTTTTTTACGTTCTCGTGCGGAAGGTTCTTAGACGGAAGGGTCTAGGAGGCGTAGCTAGATGAGATTAAACCGGAAACAAAACAACTAAGAGACTTGATATCATATCAAGTCTCTTTCTTTCATGAAAGGAGAATGAATGATGGAGACGATGCCAAATTGGTTAATGCAACGTGCATTTTTAACACCAGATCGCACTGCAATTGAAATAGAGGAAGAGAAAGTTACTTTTATGGAGCTACATGAAAAAGTAGTATCTGTTTGTGAACACCTCACGCATGTTGGAGTGGAGCGAGGGCAAAAGGTGGCTGTTCTGATGAAAAATGGTATGGAGATGATTACAGTTATTCACGCCCTATCTTATGTAGGTGCAGTAGCTGTGCTTTTAAATACGCGTCTTTCAAGAGAAGAGCTACTTTGGCAAATGGATGATGCTGAAGTTGTTTGTTTAGTAACGGATCAAGATTTTGATGCTAAAGATGTTCCTGTTTATTCATTCGCCGAAGTGATGAATGGACCAAAAGAGGAAGCCTCTATACAAGAAGAGTTTTCTTTAGAAGAAGCGATGACAATTATTTATACGTCTGGGACGACAGGCAAACCGAAAGGCGTTATTTTAACGTACGGCAATCATTGGGCAAGCGCAGTCGGTTCGTCGCTTAATTTAGGACTTCGTGATGATGATTGTTGGTTAGCCTGCATGCCGATGTTCCATGTTGGCGGGCTATCTCTTTTAATGAAAAACATTATGTACGGCATGCGTATTTTACTTGTTCCGAAATATGATGCTGATTTTATTCATAAAGCACTTCAAACGAGAGGAGTAACAATTATTTCTGTCGTTTCTAAAATGTTAACTGATTTATTAGAGCGACTTGGAGAAGGGACATATCCATCTTCTTTACGATGCATGTTACTTGGCGGAGGACCAGCGCCGAAACCGTTATTAGAAACATGTGTGGAAAAAGGAATCCCAGTGTATCAAACGTACGGTATGACAGAAACATCTTCGCAAATTTGTACGTTATCCGCAGATTACATGTTAACGAAAGTAGGATCAGCTGGAAAACCACTATTTCAGTGCCAACTTCGTATTGAAAAAGATGGCGTAGTAGTGCCACCATTTGCGGAAGGTGAGATTGTAGTAAAAGGACCGAACGTAACAGGCGGTTACTTTAACCGTGAAGATGCGACGCGAGAGACTATTCAAAACGGATGGCTTCATACTGGCGACCTCGGTTATTTAGACGAAGAAGGGTTTTTATACGTATTAGATCGCCGCAGTGATTTAATTATTTCTGGCGGAGAGAATATATATCCAGCTCAAATTGAAGAAGTGTTGCTTTCTCATCCGGCAGTAGCGGAAGCTGGTGTTGTCGGCATGGCTGACGATAAATGGGGACAAGTACCAGCTGCTTTTGTTGTGAAAAGTGGGGCGGTAACAGAAGAAGAAATTCTTCATTTTTGCGAGGAGAAATTAGCGAAATATAAAGTGCCGAAGAAAGCATGTTTCTTAGAGGAATTACCACGTAACGCTTCGAAAAAATTGTTAAGACGAGAGTTAAGACAATTAGTGGAGGAGATGTAGGTGGAGATAAAAAAAGCGACACTTCATATAACGGAAATGCCACTCGTCATCCCGTTTGCTGCAAGCTACGGGACTTACGAAAAGCGTGAGAGTATCGTTATTGAATTAGAGGATACGGACGGGTACATCGGATTTGGGGAAGTCGTTGCATTCTCTGAACCGTGGTATACGGAAGAAACGGTGAAGACAGCGCTGCATGTACTGCAAGACTTTTTAATACCTGATTTATTAAAGGCTGAAATTTCTCATCCGAATGAGGTACCGGGTCTATTTCAACATATAAAAAGAAACCGAATGGCAAAAGCCGGAATAGAGGGGGCTGTTTGGGGTTTATATGCGAAGCGTCAAAAGAAATCGCTAGCGACAGTACTTGGCGGAACTAGTCATGAAATTGAAGTCGGCGTTGTAATTGGCCTTAATACGATTCCAGTTATGTTAAAACAAATCGAGAAGTACGCGGAAGAAGGATACGAGCGTTTTAAAGTGAAAATAAAGCCAGAGCATGATTATGAGTTATTAAAAGAAATTCGAAAAGAGTTTCCGCATATCCCGCTAATGGCTGATGCAAATTCAGCATATACATTAGCGGATACAGAGAGGCTGAAACGACTAGATGAATTCCAATTAATGATGATTGAACAACCGTTAGCGGATTACGATTTTCTTGATCACGCGGAGTTGCAAAAGAAAATTGAAACGCCGATTTGTTTAGATGAAAGTATTCATGGTTTAGAAGACGCACGCGTTGCGATTACGCTTGGTAGTTGCCGCATCGTTAACATTAAGCCAGGGCGAGTGGGCGGATTAACAGAGTCGGTTCAAATTCATAATTATTGTATGGAACATAACATACCCGTTTGGTGCGGTGGTATGGTGGAGATGGGGATTTCACGAGCGCAAAATGTTGCTCTTGCTTCATTGCCGAACTTTACGATTCCAGGCGATATATCCGCTTCTAGCAGACATTGGGAGAAGGATATTATTTCGCCGGAAGTGATGCTTGAGAGCGGGAAAGTGATTGTACCACAAAGCGTTGATACTGAGTATGAAGTAGACCGCGGAAGGCTGGCGGAAATCACGAAGCAGCGGATTGTTTTTGAACGGTAAATGGAAGTTGCGTTAGGATGCCCGCAAGTAGCGAGAGGATTTTGTCGTTCATTGTCGGTAAGTCAATATAATTGGAAAATCGCTGATATAATTTTATTTACCAAGGTTACTTTAACGAGTAGCCTTTTCGTATTGTACAAATTGGATAGACTAGTTTACAATCGAGCGTATAAAAATGGAATGGAAAAGGGGGAGTAAAATGAAGCGCATTTCAATTTTAATAGCTGATGATGAGGCGGAAATTGCTGACTTAATTGAGATACATTTAGAAAAAGAAGGGTACCATGTTGTGAAAGCAGCGGATGGGGAAGAGGCGGTTCATATTATTGAAACGCAGCCAATCGATTTGGTAGTTTTAGATATTATGATGCCGAAAATGGATGGTTATGAGGTGACGCGTCAAATTCGCGCGAAACATCATATGCCAATTATTTTTTTAAGCGCGAAAACTTCGGACTTTGATAAGGTGACAGGTCTTGTACTAGGTGCGGATGATTATATGACGAAGCCTTTCACACCGATAGAATTAGTTGCACGTGTAAATGCACAACTGCGTAGGTTTTTTACGTTAAATCAACCGAAAGTAGCGGAGAGTAAATCTGCTTTAGAAATAGGCGGAGTCGTAATTAATCCTGAGCGCAGGACGGTTGATGTGTATGGTGAGCAAATTGAATTAACGCCGAAAGAGTTCGATATTTTATATTTATTAGCGAGTCATCCGAAGAAAGTATACAATGTGGAAAATATTTTTCAGCACGTATGGGCGGATGATTATTATGAAGGTGGAAATACAGTAATGGTACATATTCGTACTTTGCGGAAGAAACTTGGAGAAGATAAAAGAAAGGATAAATTAATAAAAACAGTGTGGGGAGTAGGTTATACTTTCAATGGCTAATATGATGAAAAGTTTTCGATTTAAAATGATTGCCTTATTTGCGTTAAGTATGGTGCTTGCAGCAACTGTAACTTATATAATTTATAAAGGATTGCAGTTGTATTATAAAACGATGGTTCGCTACGAAGAGCCTTTAGCACAATTTAGGTCAATGGTAAGGGAATTTGGAGACATTAACTTCTTTTTAATTTTCTTTATTCCGTTATCTATTATCTTTTTCTTCTTTTTGACAAAACCGTATTTAAAATACTTTGATGAAATTTCTAATGGGATTCATCATCTTGCGAACGGTAACTTTACGAATAAAGTTCAAGTTTCATCAAATGATGAGTTTGGAAATATCGCGCGTGAAATAAATGTTGCAAGTGAAAAGTTAAAAGAAGCTGTTGAAAGAGGAGATTTTGCAGAAAGTAGTAAAGATCAGCTTGTTGTGAATTTAGCTCATGATTTAAGAACACCGTTAACATCCGTGTTAGGATATTTAGATTTAATTCTTAAAGATGAAAATTTAACAAAAGAACAAATTAAACATTTCTCCACAATTGCATATACAAAATCGCAAAGACTGGAAAGTTTAATTGATGAGCTATTTGAAATTACACGTATGAATTATGGCATGCTAAAGCTGGATAAAAAGCCGATTGATATAAGTGAGTTGCTTATACAGTTAGAGGAGGAATTGTATCCGTTATTAGAAAAACATCATTTAGAAGCTAGATTGAACGTGGCTCCTCATTTACCGATGCACGGTGATGGAAAATTGTTAGCTAGAGTATTTGAAAACTTATTAACAAATGCCGTTCGTTACGGGTATGATGGGCAATTTGTTGATATGAATGGATATGTTGATAATGGAGAAGTTGTCGTACAAATTATGAATTACGGAGATAGCATTCCGGAAGAAGATTTACCGTATCTTTTTGATATGTTCTATACAGGTGATAAAGCAAGAACTGAGAACCGTGGCGGGACTGGCCTAGGACTATTTATTGCGAAAAATATTGTCGAGCAACATAACGGTACGATTTCTGCTGAGAGCAATGTAGTTAGAACGCTATTTGAAGTACGATTGCCAAAAGACGAGAATGTAACAATTTAATAAAAATTTAAACTTTACCCCACTTTTTATTTTAATAGTTTTTTCTATTCTATACGTAAGTTACGTTAAGGAGGAACTAGAAATGAAAAAGTGGGTATTTATTTCTTTTTTTATAGCATGCACAGTATGTGTAGGCGTTTATATATCACCGTTATTTCAAAAGGAAATCGATGTTAAAATTGTCGGGAAAGATGAGCTAGTAAAGGCGGCAAACACCGAGAGGAAAGAGATTACGAAGGAACAAATTTATAAGGGTGATTTATTATTAGTTAACAGGGATTATCCAGTAAAAAAAGATAGTATTAGGTCTGATATTATAAATGTAAATCATAATAGTGAATTAGTGAGAGGTTATGTAATATTTGATAGAAATCTTCGTTTATCAAAGGATGTTGTGAAAAAGTTTTTGAACGTAGTCGATGCGGCTGGAAAAGAAAGTGTTAACCATTTTTTGATTAGTAGTGGTTATAGAGATTTCCAAGAGCAAAAACAGCTATATGAAAAAATGGGATCTGATTATGCACTTCCAGCAGGATACAGTGAACATAATTTAGGATTATCACTGGACATTGGGTCTACTCAAAAGAAAATGGAGAAAGCGCCTGAAGGAAAATGGATTGAAGAGAACGTATGGAAGCATGGCTTTGTATTACGTTATCCGAAAAATAAAAGTAACATTACTGGAATTCAATATGAGCCATGGCATATCCGTTATGTCGGCCTACCTCATAGCGCAATTATGCAAAAAAAGAATTTTACACTAGAGGAATATTTAGAGTTTTTAAAAGAGGAAAAAGAGGTTTCAACTGAAGTAGAAGGTAAGAAATATACTGTTTCTTATTATAAAGTTTCTGAGAATACGAAAGTGAACGTTCCAGCAAACAAGCAGTATGAAATTTCCGGGAACAATATGGATGGGGTTATTGTGACGATTCAGGAATAGAGAAAAAGGCTGTGCCATTTGGGACAGCCTTTTCTTATATAAGAAAGGAAGTGACGTTTTTTGTCGGTAAATCGATATTCTTTGTCGAATCGTTAATATATTATAAGTTATGATAGATATAATTGAAAAATCGTTGATATATTGTAAGTTATGATAGATATATTCAAAAAATCGTTGATATAATTTCCTATACTATTAGCATTTTGGAGGAGCATCTTTTTATGTATTTTTAAACATTATAACGTTATATTTACTTCTCCCTTTTTTTGTGTTACGCTAAACGTGTGAAAGAGATATAAAATGAAACTTTAATGTAAGCGTATTCTTATGGCTTCTTATAGAAAAGGGTGGAAATACAATGACAGAACGATTCGTACTACGTAATGTGAAACGTGTGAACGGGGAAGAGATTGACATTGTAATTGAAAATAATAAAATCGCACAGGTGACAAAAGCTGGTGCTGGTGAGGGTGGAAAGGTTCTTGATTACGCAGGTACTTACGTATCAAGTGGCTGGATTGATTTGCACGTTCATGCTTTTCCAGAGTTTGATCCGTATGGCGATGAGGTGGATGAAATTGGCGTTAAGCAAGGGGTAACGACAATTGTTGATGCGGGTAGTTGCGGTGCTGATCGCATTGCAGATTTAGTAAAAAGTAGAGAGCAGGCAAAGACAAATTTATTTGCCTTTTTAAATATTTCTCGCATCGGTTTGAAACGAATTGATGAATTATCCAATATGGAATGGATAGATAAAGAGAAAGCGATAGAAGCAGTAGAAAAGTATAAAGATGTAATCGTTGGGTTAAAGGCGAGAATGAGTAAAAGTGTCGTTTGTGATAGTGGAATTGAACCGCTGCATGTAGCGCGCGCTTTATCCCATGAAACATCATTACCGATTATGGTACATATCGGTTCAGCGCCTCCCCGTATAGAGGAAGTTGTACCTCTTTTAGAAAAAGATGATGTCATTACACATTATTTAAACGGGAAAGAAAATAATTTATTTGATGAAGAAGGGAAACCGCTACCTGTGTTGTTAGCTGCGGTGAATCGCGGCGTGCATTTAGATGTTGGTCACGGTAATGCTAGCTTTTCTTTTAAAGTAGCAGAAGCGGCGAAGCGTCACGATATTGCCTTTAATACAATTAGTACGGATATTTACCGGAAGAATCGTATACATGGTCCAGTGTATAGTATGGCTCACGTTCTTTCGAAATTCCTTTACTTAGGTTATCCGCTAGAAGAAGTGATTGATGCGGTTACGAAAAATGCGGCAGAGTGGCTTAAGAAACCAGAGCTTGGCCGTATTCAAGAAGGAGATATTGCAAACTTAACTTTATTTACGGTTAAAGATGAGAAGGTTACGTTAATTGATTCAGAAGGGGATCAGCGCATTGCTGAAAAAAGAATTGATACGAAAGGGGTTGTAATTAATGGGTCATTCATTGAATGCTAAGTACGGATTAAAAAGAGTAATTAATGCGAGCGGTAGAATGAGTATTTTAGGTGTATCTGCTCCTACAGATACGGTAATGGATGCGATGAAACATGGTGGACAAAATTATGTGGAAATTGCAGATTTAGTAGATAAAGCAGGAGACCATATTGCGAGAATTCTAGATTCAGAGGCAGCGGTCGTTGTGAATTCAGCCTCGAGCGGAATTGCGCTTTCTATCGCTGGTATCGTTACAGAAGGAAATCGCCGTAAAAGTGAAAGACTTCATCAAGAAGTAATCGCGAAAAACGAAGTGATTATGTTAAAAGGTCATAACGTTCAATACGGTGCTCCTGTTGAAACGATGATTTACTTAGGTGGAGGAAAACTCGTTGAAGTTGGCTACGCAAATGAAGGGAAAGCAGAACATATTGAAGATGCGATTGGCGAAAATACAGCAGCAATTCTTTATGTGAAATCACATCATGCAGTGCAAAAAAATATGATTTCTGTTGAAGAAGCGTGGGAAGTAGCACAGCGAAATAATATCCCGCTTATCGTCGATGCGGCGGCTGAAGAGGATATTCAAAAATACGTGAAGTATGCAGACCTTGCCATTTATAGCGGTTCAAAGGCAATTGAAGGACCTACTTCTGGTATTGTGGGCGGGAAACGAAAATATATTGAATGGCTGAAAGTGCAATTACATTGTATCGGAAGAAGTATGAAAGTGGGGAAAGAAACAACTTTCGGTTTACTTCAAGCGCTTGATGAGTACGGAGTAAAAGAAGATAAAAGTGAGCAAGAAAAAGAGTTATTACAAGTACTTATGCCGCTGAAAGAATTAAACGGTATAAATGTAACGATCGTTCAAGATGAAGCAGGAAGAGCAATCTTTAGAGCACGTATTCATATTAACGAGAAAGAGTTAAATAAATCGGCAAAAGACGTTGTGACTGCATTACGCGACGGGGAAATCGCAATTTACACACGTGATTACGGAGTAAGACAAGGATTCTTTGATATCGATCCACGTCCACTTCAAGGTGATGACATACATGTAATTGAAGAAAAATTGAGAGAAATTGTAGGGGGAAACTAAAATGACAAATATTCAAAAACGTTTTTATAAAGGCCGCGTAGCATTAAATGTATTAGCGAACAATATCCAAAATGCGAAAGATATTTTTGAAGCAGCAGAAGGTTATGTAGTAGTAGGAGTGTTATCAAAAGACTACCCAACAGTAGAAGAAGCAGTTACAGCGATGAAAGCATACGGAAAAGAAATTGATAACGCTGTATCAATCGGACTAGGCGCAGGAGATAATCGCCAAGCAGCAGTTGTAGCTGAAATTGCGAAGCATTATCCTGGTAGCCATATTAACCAAGTGTTTCCTTCAGTTGGAGCGACACGTGCAAATCTTGGCGAAAAAGATAGCTGGATTAATAGTTTAGTATCGCCAACAGGAAAAGTAGGTTACGTAAATATTTCTACTGGCCCAATTAGTGCGGCTGGAGAAGAAAAAGCAATCGTTCCAATTAAAACAGCGATCGCACTTGTACGTGATATGGGCGGAAATTCATTGAAATACTTCCCAATGAAAGGGCTAGCTCACGAAGAAGAATATCGCGCAGTTGCGAAAGCTTGTGCAGAAGAAGGATTCGCATTAGAGCCAACAGGTGGAATTGATAAAGAAAACTTTGAAACAATTGTACGTATTGCGCTTGAGGCAAATGTAGAGCAAGTTATCCCGCACGTATACTCTTCTATTATTGATAAAGAAACTGGTAATACGAAAGTAGAAGATGTTCGTGAATTATTAGCAGTCGTGAAAAAGCTAGTTGATCAATATGCGTAAGAAAATTGCAGCGTTCGGCGAAGTAATGATGCGCCTGCAAGTACCTGGATATGAATTGTTGTCGCAAGCTAACACGTTAAATTACTCATTTTCAGGTACAGGTGTGAACGTTGTAGCGGCACTTTCTCACTTAGGGCATGAAGGGCTTCTTATTTCAACTTTACCGGAAAATTCGGTTGGAGATGCAGCTGTATCTTACATTCAAAAGTTAGGGATTCAAACTTCTCTTGTTTCAAGAGGCGGTAAATATGTAGGTATGTATTTTTTAGAAAATGGATTCGGTGCACGTGCAAGCCGCGTTACATATTCGAATCGATTAGAAAGTAGCTTCAATACGGCATGTGAAGAAATGTATAAATTTGAAGAAATCGCAAAGGAAATTGATATCGTTCATTTTTGCGGTATTACACTTGCGATGAATGATACGGTGCGTCATCATATGAAATCTTTAGCGAGAGCAGTTAAAGAAAACGGAGGAACCGTCGTTTTTGATTGTAATTATCGTCCCTCACTTTGGGGAGAAGACGGATATGAACAGGCAAAACCGCATTATGAAGAAATGCTAGGACTTGCTAATATTGTTATGATGAATGAAAAAGATGCGATGTTCGTTCTTGGGATGAAAACAGAAGAGACGGAGCGTGAGGCGCAGCTGCTGGATCTCATTCCAAAGGTAGCTGAAACGTATCATATCGCTACAATCGCTGGTACTCATCGCTCTATTAACAGTGATAATACACATTCGCTTCGCGGGTTTATATGTAAAAATGATTCGTTCACTTTTGCAAAAACACTTACGTTTTCTGTATATGATAGAATAGGTGCTGGAGATGCTTATACGAGCGGAATTATTCATGGCGAGATAAAAGAGTTTGCACCAGAGAAAGCTGTTTCATTTGCGTCAGCAGCTGGAATGCTAGCACATACAATCGTCGGTGATACGCCAATGTCATCAGAGAAAGATATACTTCGGGCGATGACGGCATCAGTAGGTGATGTAGAAAGGTAGTGGGTGTAACAGTGAACGTAACGAGGAAAAAAGGACCATTATATTTACAAATAAAAAATATTATTCGTGATCGAATATTGCATGGCGTATATGCGATTCATACGAATATTCCTTCAGAACCGCAATTAGAAGAAGAGTTCAAAGTTAGTAAGATTACAGTGCGTAATGCGATTAAAGAACTCGCTCAAGAAGGATATTTGGAAAAGAAGAGCGGCAAAGGAACGAAAGTGATTCGTAATACTTCTGCGACAAAACTGTCAAAGGGTAAGAAATTTACAGAAGTATTAGTGGAAGAAGGATATAAAGTACAGAAGAAATTGCTAAAAGCAGAAGTCGTTCATAATGAAGAAGGAACAGTGCCATTTCGATTATTCGGCAAAGAGAGTTTCCGTATCGAACGTTTATATACGTTAAATGATGCACCGTACATTCATTATACGCACTATTTCTCAGCTCGAATGGCAAGTACAGATTTATCGGACTTTGATTTACAATCGCTTTATGATTTAGTTGAAGACCGAGGTATACATTTAGAAAACTTCAGAGATGAATTCGCGGTTGGGCTTGCACCTAATTTCGTTGCAGAAGCGCTAGGTGAAAAAGAGGGAACAGCGCTATTAAAACGCATGCGCTATTCTTACGATGAAGTTGGCGAAGTAATTGAATATAGCGAAGGCTACTACAATACAGAAATGCAGCATTATGTAGTGAATTATGACGTATAAAAAAGAGGGGATTTTCCCTCTTTTTTTATAAAGTAAGGAGAATGGGAGATGGATATATACTTATTAATCGTCACGTTACTTGCAATTGCGATTGTTATTTTAGGGGTATCATGGTGGAAATGGCATGCATTTATTAGTTTAACAGTTGCGAGTTTGTTTTTAGCTATCATGTCTGGACTGAACTTAACGAAAATAGTGACTGCCTATGAAACTGGTGTTGGTAGTGTACTAGGGCATTTAGTTGGTATTTTAGCTCTCGGAACAATTTTAGGGAAAATGATGTCCGATTCAGGGGCCGGCATGCAAGTGGCAGATTTCTTTATTCGATTTTTCGGTGTAAAGAAACTACCTTGGGCTATGTTATTTGCAGGATTTGTTATAGGGATTCCAGTGTTTTTTGAAGTGGGGATCGTCATTTTATTACCACTTGTTATTTCCATTCGAAAAACGACGAAGCAAAATATATTATTAATTGCGTTACCTGTCATTGCAGGATTATCTATTGTTCACGGGCTCGTGCCTCCGCATCCAGGGGCGATGACAGCAATCGGTATTTATAACGCGAACTTAGGAAAGGTACTTTTATATTCATTAATTATCGCGTTACCAACAGCCATTATCGCAGGACCGATATTTGCAAAGTGGGTACATAAAAGGGTGATACCTGAAAATGAACCAGAGCTTATTCGGGTTACGACTGTCTCAACTGATTTGCCAAGTCGTAAAGTTTCATTCTTTATTATTTTACTACCAGTTGTATTGATGATTTTATCAGTAGTTGCACCATATATTTCATTACCGAAAAAAATGACTGAATTTTTCGTGTTTATAGGAAGTCCAGTAATCGCCTTACTTATTTCATGTTTCGCAGCATTTTATTTACTTGGTATCAAACAAGGTATTAATAAAAAGATGATTAAAAAATTAACAGATGAAAGTTTATTGCCTGTCGGTTCTATTATTTTAATAATTGGTGCAGGCGGTGGATTTAAACAAATATTAATTGAAAGCGGCGTTGGAACAGCTATTGCACAAATGGCAGAACATATTTCGTTATCACCAATCGTATTAGCTTTCATGGTAGCTGGTTTAATTCGAATTGCAACAGGTTCAGCTACAGTAGCATTAACGACAGCAGCAGGGATTGTTTCACCAGTTATTCAGCACATGTCTGGTGTGAATTTAGAGCTTCTCGTTATTGCAACCGGTGCAGGTTCATTAATGTTTTCTCACGTAAATGATGCAGGGTTCTGGCTTGTAAAAGAGTATTTAGGTTTGACGGTGAAGGAAACGTTTAAAACGTGGACGGTACTCGAGACATTATTATCATTTATTGCATTTGGTTTTGCTCTTTTGTTGAATATGTTTCTTTAAAGGATACCTGAATAGGTATCTTTTTTTTGATTAAGCCCAATTCCTAAAACAAGCCCGTTTTTAGGTAAGCCAAGCTTCCTATTCGCCCTGAAAACATAATATAAATGGAATCCCCTCATTTAGAGCAAGGTGAACTTGTTATGAATGATACTAAAGGAGGAATAGGGTAATGAGCGAAAAGTGTGAACACAGACATGATGATTGTAACCGCAGACATGGTTGCGGAGGCGGTTTTGCGCTTCTAATTGTATTGTTTATTTTATTAATTATCATCGGTGCTAGCTGCTTCGGCGGAGGCGGCGGTTGTGGCTATGGTGGTTACGGCGGTTACGCAGGCGGCTACGGTGGATATTGCTGCTAATTATTAAAAACTATTGAAAATAGCCTTGTGCATATTGCACAAGGCTATTTTATTCATATTTTTATATGCTGTGATAATTTATTAATGTACAGAGAACGGATTAAGAAGAAGAAAATAATCTCGATAATCCCGAAAAAGGTGAGTACGATACATGTCTCTTTTAGTAAGGAGAAAGAAAACATACTTTGTAAAAACTTAACCGCAAATAATGTGTGAACACCAGCAACGATGTAAGGAACGAAAAATAAAATTCCTAATTGAATCGTTGCAGAGCGAAACATTTCTGATTCAGTTAAGCCAAGCTTTGTAATCGTAATATACTTTTGTCTTTCAGTTGTTAAGTCATTATACATACGGAAATATAAAACACTAGCTGCTCCGATAAAGAAAATAAAGCCGAGAAATGCCCAAATAAAGAATTGAGCGACTGCATTTCCTTTACTATGAACGAGTTCATCCGTAGCTGTATAAATATAAAATGGTTTAATGAAATCTTCTTCATTTTTATGTGCTTCATACAAGGTTTCTGCATCGTGATCTAAGCTTTTTAATATATTTTTTGTTGGGACAATTGCATTTTCCCAATTTTCCACGAAGTAGTTATAGACTGTAATTGTTTCAATATGAGGAATCATATTTTCAATTACTTCATCTTGCATCACAATTAAGTGAGGTAATGCAAAGGGAGGCTCAATTCCTCTATTAATAAAACCTTTAATTTGAAATTCCTTTTTATTAGAGCCAAGTGTAATTGTGTTCTGCTTCGCAAATGGGTTAGACACGAGATTTAATAACGCTGGTGAATAGCGAGAAATATTATAAACTTGTGAAGAATCGAGAGTGATTTTTGGTCTGTTTAATTGCTGTGCTATTGCGTTATAATCACTCATTTTCATAATGGCAATTGATTCTTTTAAAGCTGTATCTTTTAAAACGGTAAACTTATATTTGTCATATTGAAAATTAGCATTTGTAAGTTCAGTTTCAATCGTAGTAATATGCTTTTGTTCAAATGCATTAACACCTTCTGATGTATAGGTGAATGGTATTGGATATCGTTCTAGTATGGGTGCTTTCGTATTATTGTTTGCAGCAAATAACCCGATAATAATTGTAAATGCAAGTGCAGATAGCATAGAAACAATAAAGAGTACATTAATATTACTGCGTGTACGAGAAACTAAATCTGAAATCCATAACATATTTATTTGTTTTAAGTAAAACTTTCTTCGTTTCTTTAAAATATAGATAAAGAGAAGAAATGTTTGTGAAAAAAATAAATACGTCCCAATCACTACAAGCGGTAAAATAGATAGCATAATTAAGAATACAGATCCATTTTGTGCATTTTTTTCCGTTATGTAGCCTTGCGGATAACCGGCAATATAATAACATAGTCCTAAACAAGTTAAAGCAAATAGTGAAATGAGTATAGATGGTTTTTTCTCGCTCTTCTCTTTGTTAACGCCCTTAATAAGCTTCGTTGTTTTTCGAGTACGAATAAACATCGGTGTGAATGTAGAAACGATTAAAAATAAAATGATAAATGTTACGGTTGTAACGATAATCGCTTCTGTTGGCCAATATAAATATAGACCTTTCGAACTGGTTAATTTCGAAGTGACTAATAAGAAAAAGTTAGAAAATACAAGGCCACCTTGTATCCCGATAAAGATAGATAATATCCCGATTATCATGTTTTCAGTAAATAACAATTTTTTTAATTGTCTCTGTGAGATACCGAGAATCGTAAGTATCCCGAATTGTTGCTTCCGTACATTTAAAAATGTACCGATTGAATATAAGAGAAAGAAGAACGAGAACATAACGATAACAAACTGCGCTGTACTAGCTAAATTCATTAGAGGATCCCGATCTTGAAAGCTTTGTACACTCTGTAAGCGTGGATGATACGCGTATACAGTAAATGAAAAGAAAACCATGATAGAAAACGCACTACTTACAAAGTAGGCGAAATATGCTTTTGAATTACGTGAGACATTTTTAAATGCGAATTGCCAAAACGTCATCCACGTCTTCCTCCTAATAAGGCTAGAACATCTAATATTTCTTGATAAAACTTCTCGCGATATAATCCGCGGTGCAGTTCATTGTAAAGCTCTCCATCTTTAATGAAAATAACACGGTTACAATAACTTGCTGCAAACGGATCGTGCGTAACCATTAAAATCGTTGCATCTTCTTCTTTGTTTAATTTCGTAAATAACTCCATTACATCAATAGCGGCTTTTGAATCCAGGTTCCCTGTCGGTTCATCGGCTAGTAAGAGAGAAGGGTGATGAATAACAGCGCGTGCTACTGCAGTACGCTGTGCTTGTCCTCCAGAAACTTCAAAAATACGTTTGTCCAAAATATGATCAATTCCAAGCTTTTTTGAAATGTTATCAAGCTTTTCATCCATCTCTTTTAATGGAACATTATCTAATGTTAAAGGTAGTACGATATTTTCACCGATTGTTAGTGTATCTAGTAGGTTAAAGTTTTGGAAAACAAATCCTAACTCTTGGCGGCGGAAAATAGCTAACTTCTCTCTACGAAATGTGTGTGGTTTTTTTCCGTTAATAACGACGTCACCAGAAGTAGGAGAATCAATTGTAGAAATAACGTTTAAAAATGTAGATTTCCCGCTACCAGATGGCCCCATAATGGCAACGAATTCCCCTTTATCTACGTGTAAATTTATATTTTTTAAAGCAGTATGAGGGACTTTTCCCTCATATACTTTTGAGACGTTTTTTATGTGTAATACTTCTTCCATAGTAATCACCTTTCTACTTTTAAAACTTAATATGTTGTGATAATTTTTGCATATAAAAGGAACGAATTAAAAGGAAAAATAAAATTTCAACTGTTCCAAAAATCAACAGTACGACTGTAATCTCAGCGAAGAACGAGAGATGTAAAACTTCTTGTAGCATCTTTGTCGCAAACATCGTATGGATTGATGCCATAATGTAAGGCACGAAGAAAAGAATCGCAAGCTGAATTGTCGCTGAACGTTTCATTTCAGTTTCAGTTAAGCCAATTTTCGTAATCGTTATATATTTTTCTTGCTCATTTGTTAAATCTGTATACATTCGGAAGTAAAGAACACTACCAGCACCGATAAAGAAAATAACACCTAAGAAAGTACCAATTAAGAAGAACGAAGCGACATTTAGTTTTGTTGTGTATAGAGAATCGCTCGCTTCACTTGCATGGAACGGTGGATGCTCTGCTTGAATTGCTGCATTGTCGTTATTGATTTTTGTGATAAACGATGAACCGATATTATGTGCTTTTTCCCAATCTGTAACTTTGAAGTTATATACACTCATTTGTTTGGAAACTGTGGATAAGGATTCTACAGTTTCATCAGATAGTATGAGTAATTGGTATATTAAGCTGTTTGGGAATGGGCTATAACTTTTATATTCTTTCACTTGTAGTTGTAAATTGTTTTGAGTAAGTGTAAGAGTATTTTTCTTTTCTTCATTGTGAAGTGTTCCAATAACTTGATCATCTAAGTCTTTCATAAGAATATAAGATTCATTCTTATTTACCGTGAGTTTTTCCCAATTTAATGCTTTAGCAAGTACATTATAGTCACTTTGTTTAATTGCGTAATAGAGCTGCGTGTTATCTTCAGCTGAAGATACTTCATATATATCCGTTTTAAATTTCGTATAAGTAAAATGCTCTTCATTAAATTTCTGCTCTAACCAGTTTAAATGTTCATCAGCTAATGTATTTTCAGTATGTGATAAATACGTAAACGGGAAAGGGTTTTGTCTAATTGCATCAAACTTTGTAAATTTCCCAAAACCGTATAAGAATGTAATCATTGTAAAAGCGAGTGTTGATAGCATCGCTACAATAAAGAGCATGTTAATGTTTGTCCGAATGCGCGCTGCTAAATCCGAAATCCAAAGCATATTAATTCGTTTCATATAAAACGTTCTTCGCATTTTTAAAATACGAATAAGTAAAAAACTAATTTGTGAAAAGAAAAAGTATGTTCCAGCTGCAATAAGCGATGGAATAACAAATATACTAGAGACGGCATATAAAAGCCCAATGGTATCGCCTAACGACATAAAATATAATGGATTGGATTCTAATACATATCCAGTTATTAAACATGCCGCACCAAATAGAGAGATGAGCACGGATGCTTTTCTTTCTTTTTGTTGTTTTCCTTCTTTTAAAAGACGTACGGCTTTTCTCGTGCGAATGAGCATCGGTGTAAAAGATGATACGAGAATGAAGAGCCCGAGAAAGATGATGATAGTTAAAACGATAGCACTTGTAGGCGGATATAAATATAAACCAGGTACGTGTGTAATTTTGGCGGTAACTAATAAAAAGAACTGTGAAAAGACAACTCCAAGTTGAATGCCAAAAAATATAGAAAGAGCACCAATTAACATATTTTCTATAAATATGAGCCGCTTTAATTGTTTTTGAGATATGCCAAGTACTGTTAAAATCCCGAACTGTTTTTTTCGTACTTTTAAAAACGTCCCGATTGAATACAGTAAAAAGAAAAATGAAAAGAACACAATGACAACTTCTGAAATTGTCATTAATATGTTCAGAGAATAATTCACGTCTGTCATATGCAATTTAGGATGAAATAAATAAACTGCAAATGAGAAAAAGATTGCGATGGAGAACGCACTGCTTACAAAATAGGCGAAATAAGCTCTGGCGTTCCGCGTCACGTTTTTAAATGCAAACTGCCAAAATGTCATTCACCTGAACCTCCTGATAGGGTGAAGATGAGAAGAGCATAAGAAATACTCTTTTCATCAAGTTTGTTTTAAATATTTTGTCCACTTGTGTATTGTGATAATTTTTGCATATAAAGTGAACGAATGAATACGAAAAATACGATTTCAACGAATCCAAAAATAATAAGAACGGCTGAAACTTCTTTGAACAGAGATAAACCAATTACATCTTGTAGCATTTTTGTTGCGAACATTGTATGAATGGATGCCATAATGTACGGAATGAAAAATAAAATACTAAGTTGAATGGTTGCAGATCGTTTCATCTCTGTATCTGTTACACCGATTTTAGAAATTGTTATATATTTCTCTTGTTCGTTCGTCAAATCCGTATACATTCTGAAGTAAAGAACGCTACTAGCTCCAATGAAGAAGATAACTCCTAAAAATGTCCCGATTAGGAAGAATGCAGCACTGCCTGATGTTATTCTATATAAAGAGTTTGCCGATTCAAAGTAGCGAATGAGAGGCCCTTCATATTGGAAATTATCTCGATCTTTTTGTACTTTTTTCATAAAATTATCAGCAATTTTATATGTCTGTTCCCAGTTTTGAATTTTGTAATTGTATGCTGATATATGCTTTACGGTGCTAGGTAAGTTATTTACGATAACATCAGGCAAAACTATCGTTTGATATGAAAAGCCAGATGGAATTGCATTCACATGCTCATAGCCTTTTACTCGTAATTTCGTATTTGTACTAGAGAGTGTAATGTAATCTCTTTTGTAGCTTTGCTCAAATTCGTTGAATATAGTGAAATAAGATGTCCCTGTTAACACAAATACTTCGTTATCATCCATAAATAGTTGTTTCATTCGTAAAGAATCTGCAAGTTTGTTATAGTCACTTTGCTTAATTGCGTATACGTCATTATAAATAGCTATATCTTTATCTTCTTTTAGTGGTGTTTCATATATATCAGCTTTTATTTTTTGATAAGGGAAATGCTCTTTTTGTAATTGTTGCTCAAGCCAATTTAAATGCTCTGTAACAAAAGGGTTCGCCTCATAAGAAAAATAAGAAATTGGGAAAGGAGAAGTTCTATTAACTTCTAGCTTAATAAATTTCCCGAATCCATATAGAAACGTAATCATTGTGAAAGCGATAGTAGATAGCATCGCTACAATAAAAAGCATATTAATATTCGTTCGAATACGGCTCGCTAAATCCGAAATCCAAAGCATATTAATCCGTTTCATATAAAACTTCCTTCTTTTCTTTAAAATATAAATAAGTAAGAAACTAATTTGTGAAAAGAAGAAATATGTTCCAATTGTAACAAGCGTTGGGATAACGAAAATACTTGAAACCATATATATAACACCGATTTGCGGGTTTACTGATACGAAATATTTAGGATTTCCAGCTAACGCATAACCACCAAATAAACAAATCGCACCAAATAATGAAACAAGTATGGATGGTTTTCTTTCTTTTTGTTTTCCACCATTTGTTTTTAAAAGGTGTACTGCTTTTTTTGTACGAATAAGCATTGGTGTGAATGCAGATACAATGATAAAAAGACTAAGGAAAACAATGGTTGTTAAAATAAACGCGTTAGTAGGCCCGTATAAATATATTCCTGGAACATGCGTAAGTTTGGCTGTTACTAATAAGAAAAATTGAGAAAAAACAACTCCAAACTGCATGCCGAAAAAGATAGATAAAATCCCGATTAACATATTCTCCATAAAAATAAGACGATGTAATTGTTTTCTCGATATTCCTAAAATGGTCAAAATACCAAATTGTTTTTTTCTAACTTTTAAAAAAGTACCAATGGAATATAGTAAAAAGAAGAAAGAGAAAAATACAATTACTACTTCTGAAAATATCATTAATGCTGAAATTTCAGAGGTCATGTCAAAGTTTTGTAATTTCGGATGGAATAAGTAAACAGCAAACGAAAAGAACACAGCAATGGAAAAGGAACTACTTACAAAGTAAGCAAAATAAGCTCTCGAGTTGCGCGTGACGTTTTTAAATGCAAATTGCCAAAATGTCATAGATTATACCTCCGGCTAGAAGATATAGAAGTAGTTGTATTGCAAAAAATGTATGAGAGTGAGTTCTCATACATTTTGCTTGCATATGTTACGATCATACTTCGGTCACCTTCTCCGTATGTTCTGCTTGATTATTTGCAGCATTGTGGAAGATGATTTTAATGGTCGTTCCTTTACCAACTTCAGAATCTAGTTTGACAGAGTGACCTAAATAATCACAAATTTTACTTACAATATAAAGTCCCATACCAGTAGATTCTCCGAAGGCGCGACCGTTTTTCCCAGTGTAAAACGGTTCAAATACTCTTCGAATATCTTCTTGTGGAATACCAACACCTTCATCACGAACTTCTAAAATAATATCTTTTCCGTTTCGGTAAGCAGATAAGAAAACTTTCTTTCCGCGCTCACCGGAGTAACGAACAGCGTTTGTCATTAATTGATAGATGATAAATTTTAGCCATTTCGCATCAGAAGCAACTTTTAAATCAGAATGGACTTCTAAAACAGGGAAGACACCATTACGAATGAATAGTTCTTTTAATCCATTAATATTTTTTGTTACCGTATCTTTTAATGAAATCGTCTCGACATGGAAATCTTCATGGAAGTTATTTAACCTAGCCATGTATAAAGCCATATCAAGCCCTTGGTTTAGACGCTCTAATTCTTTTTTAAACTTTGGAATTAAATGCTCGTCTTCCATTTCTAGCACCATAAGCTGCATAACAGAAACAGGTGTCTTCATTTGATGTACCCAATGGTTAATGAATAGTTGATGTTCTTGTTGTTTTACTTCATACGATTGTAGTTCTTTTTGGAAGAGGCGGTACTGCGTACGCACGAGTTCATTGACACCGTGAGGCATCGGAGCAGTCGCTCTTTCAATAAACGCATCTTCCATTTTTTCTGGTTGCTCACTTAATCTATGGTACATTCTACGATTGCGAACGTAACGATAAGCGAGGAAACAAATGAATAAATATAAACTTAAAACGACGAAGTAAAATTTATTGTTTTGAAATCCATCTACTGCATCATAAAGAACGAAAATGATACCGAAGTTTAATACGTACAGTAGGAAAAATGCAAAATGATCACGTAAAAATAGCTTCATGCTTATTCACTCCAAGTTGCGTTAAAGCGATATCCAAGTCCACGTACTGTTTCAATAGAGTTCTCAATGCCAAGCTCATTAAACTTTTTACGAAGACGCGTAATGTTTACGTTTAATGTATTTTCTTCAACGAAGCTCTCGTCATCCCAAAGCGCAGCTAATAAATCTTCACGGCTCGCTGTACGAGGGAATTTAGATAATAACATTTCAGCTAAAATAGCTTCTTTCTTCGTTAAAAGAACTTGTTCAGATCCGAAGTGAATTTCAGGACGTTCTGGGAATAGTTTTAAACCTTCTACTTCAACGATACGTTCAGAAATATTCGGTGCATAATCACCGTAAATACGACGTAATTGTCCTTTGATTTTCGCCATTACAACATCGTAGTGGAACGGTTTTGTAATGTAATCATCCGCACCGCTTTCAATTGCCATAATTTGTTCCATCTCACCAGCACGAGCTGAAATGAAAATAATTGGACAAGTAGATTCATGACGAATTTGACGGCACCAGTAGAAACCATCGAATTTCGGTAAGTTTACATCAAGTAAAACAAGATGTGGTTTCACAGCGTTAAACGATTCCATAATATCATCGAAATTCTCCGCTACCACAGCCTCATAACCGTACTTCTGAATGTGAGATTGCAGTAATGATGAAATATTTGGATCGTCTTCAACGATTAAAATTTTATACATATGTATATTCCTCCTCAAAAAAACAATTGTAGCTATAGTGTATCATGTGTTTCAAGTCTTTTCATTATGTTGAAAGATAAGCTAGTAAACAGTATAGGTTAAAAGTGAGAAAAGTAAAAAGGGCGTTGGATGGAATTGACAAATAACGGTAATCGGTTTAACATTTAGATAAATATCTAAATGTCTAATTATCGAAAGGAAGAAAGACATTGAATCAAGCATTCAAAGCATTAGCAGATCCAACAAGGCGAAAAATTTTAGACTTATTAAAAGAAGGTGATCTAACCGCTGGTGAGATTGCTGAACATTTCAATATGACAAAACCAAGTATTTCACACCACTTAAGCGCACTTAAAAATGCTGAACTTATTCAAGATGAAAAGAAAGGGCAATTCGTTGTGTACTCTTTAAACACAACGGTCTTTCAAGATTTGTTGACTTGGGTGTTTACATTTACGAATAAGGGGGAAGAGGGGAAATGAGGAAGCATCTTTTTGCAATCTTATTAATTGTTATAACTTGTTTAGCTTGGGCGTTTGCTTGGCCACATTTACCGGATACAATTGCAACGCATTGGAGCGGCGGTAAAGTAGATGGATATTCTTCTAAATTGTATGGAATGCTTTCTATGGTTGGAATTATGATTGTTTTATATATTTTTCTAAACGTGTTACCAAAGATTGATCCAAAGAAAGCGAACTACGAGAAGTTTTCTAAAGCTTTTATGATGATGAATAACGGGATATTACTGCTACTATTTGTAGGGAATATAGATATTATTACAAGTGGATTAGGATACAATTTATTCATTAATCGCGTGCCGGAATTATTAGTGGGTATTTTATTTATAGTCATCGGAAACTATTTACCACAATGTAAACCAAATTATTTTGTAGGTATAAAAACGCCGTGGACGTTAAGTAGCGAAGAAGTATGGAGAAAGACACACCGTTTTAGCGGAAAGGTGTTTGTTGCATTGGGGATCATTATGATTTTAAGTGTTTTTGCACCAGTAACGTGGAAATCTTTCGTAATGGTTGGAATTATTATTGGTGCAGTAGGATTAACGATGGGATATTCATATATTGCTTATAAAAAAGAAATAGGGGCCTAATAAAAAATTATGGGGGAGAGAGGATGAAAAGACACGTATTACCATGGAGTTTAATTATTGGCATTGCAATTGGATGGTATATTGTATGGCCATATTTACCAGAACAAATTCCACGCCATTATAATGCAGCAGGAGTAGTAGATGGATATTTTTCTAAAATAGAAGCAAGTTCATTCTCGATAGGTAGTATGGTAGTGCTCTATATGATATGGCTAGTTTTTGGATTCATAAAAGATAAGTCTACACAGCAATCCAAAGTTCTTTCAGCGATTAATTATGCCATTCTCTTTATCGGATTTGGATGTAACATATTTGCACTATTAGCAGCGTCTAATTATATTGCATCGGGCTCAATTGCATTTAATTTTGGACTTGGAACATTGTTTCTTGTACTAGGTAATTACATGCAACAAACGAAGCCGAACGGGTTAGTAGGCATTCGAATGGACTGGACATTAGAAAATCCTGTAGTTTGGAGAAAAACACATAGATTTGCTTCGAGGGTATTTGTAATAGGTTCACTTTGTATATATGCCGGGGCTTTGCTTCCAGATCCATTTAATATTTTTATGGGGATTGGAATCATATTAATATGTATTATCGTATCAACAATAAAGTCATATAGTATTTATAAAGAAGAGTTGAAAATGTAAATAAAGCTGCTTTTCCTTTTAGGGAAGAGCAGCTTTGTTTTTTTATCACTTCTTCAAAACCGGTATCCAAATTTCACTTTTAAAGTTTGGAGAAGATATGTCTTTCTGTTCATTCCACAATACTTCCGGTCCTTCCGCTAGTTCATAGTTCGAAGAAGGGAACCATTCAGAATAAATACGCCCCCATACATTTTGTAGTGCATCAGGAAATGGACCGACAGCTTCAAATATAGCCCATGTTGAAGCTGCGACTTCGAGTTGTTTAAACTGCTCTGGACAATCCTTTGTTGTGGCTACTCCAATATAGTGATCAAGTTCTCCTTTTTCCGCCATTCTTCCTTCAGAAAAATTAGTAGAAGCACTAATAATTCCAGTAGGTGCAATGTTTGAAAGGGATTTTAATGTTTGAATAGACTCTGGGTTTAAACTTTTCCACATAGAAGCAATTTCTTCATTTACACCGTTAAAAACGATTGGTACTCGTTTTGTAATACCTATAATTCGAAAGGGCTCTTTTTCTTCAATTCGATAGTTCATTTCATTTCCTCCTTGAATGGATAATTGGAAGGTCATTGGTGAATAAGCCTTCAAAGAATGGCTACTATTTCGGGCCTCTGAAGGTGTTATACCGTGCAAGTTTTGAAATGCACGAGCGAATGAATCTGGTGAGTTGTATCCATATTTTATAGCGATATCAATGACTTTTACATTGTTGTTTTTTAGTTCAAAGGCAGCGAGAGTAAGACGTCTACAGCGAATATATTCTGATAGTGATATGCCAGCTAAAAAAGAAAACATTCTCTTGAAATGATATTCGGAGCAGTAAGCTATTTTTGCGACTTCTTTAAAATCAATTTCATGTGTAAGGTTGTTTTCGATATACTGCATTGCAGCATTCATATTTTTAAGTGAATCCATATTATTACCTCCTCTGTACATAGAATAGCAGGAACGAAATAGCTCCATCCGACATTTCGTGCACAACTTTGTAGGTGCATTTTTTACCTTACAAAATTGTAATGTTCCTGTAAGGAGAATGAATGGATGGTATGATATCCCAATGTTATAGTAACAAAGTACTTTAATTCATTACGTTAACTTTTTGATTTCTTTACTTATGTGCCTTACATAACTGTCATGTTTGTGTAAGAAACATCGATAGTGGCAAGAGTAGAGAGTGTATATAGTTGAAAATAGAGAATAGAAGAAATGAGGGATGTCGAGATGAAAACAGTATTAGAAGCAAAAAATATTGAAAAAGTATATGACACGGGTGGTAATAAATTTGCAGCGTTAAAAGGTATTAACTTACAAGTAAAAGAAGGTGAGTTCGTTGGAATTATGGGACCTTCTGGTTCTGGTAAGACGACTTTACTAAATGTTCTTTCTACAATTGATAATGCGACGAACGGTGAAATTTTAATTGATGGAAAAGATATTGTGAAAATGAATGATGATAAGTTAGCGTTATTCCGCCGCGATCATTTAGGTTTCATTTTCCAAGATTATAACTTATTAGATACGTTAACAGTGAAAGAGAATATCGCTTTACCACTTGCGTTATCAAAGGTGAAAGCGAGTGAGATTGATCGCCGCGTTCTTGAAATCTCAAAGAAATTTGGTATTGATCATATTTTAAGTCAGTTCCCATATCAAGTATCTGGTGGACAGAAGCAGCGCTGCGCAGCATCACGTGCAATCGTTACGAATCCAAGTATGATTTTCGGGGACGAGCCAACTGGAGCGCTTGATTCTAAATCTGCAACAGATTTACTTGAAAGTATGAAGTCATTAAATGAATATGATAACTCAACAATTTTAATGGTAACGCATGATGCATTTGCAGCAAGTTATTGTAAACGAGTTATTTTCATTAAAGATGGTGAACTATATAAAGAATTGCACCGTGGTGAATCAACGCGTAAACAGTTCTTCCAAAAAGTCGTTGACGTAATGTCTTCTATTTCTGGAGGTATGGCTGATGACCTTATCTAGCATTGCCCTCCGCAACATACAGCGGAACTTTAAAGACTACTTTGTATATTTCGCATCTATGATTTTTAGTATTGTTATTTATTTTACATTTAAAGCACTGCAATATAATTCACAAATGGAAAAAGCAGCAGAAGCTTCAAAAAAAATTAGCGGAGCGTTCCAAGTTTCCAGTGTGATGCTTATCATTTTCGTAGCAGTGTTCATTATATATTCGAACGGATTCTTTACACGTAAACGTAAAAAAGAAGTTGGCTTATATTCGTTATTAGGTATTCGTAAAAGACAAATTGGTAAAATGCTCTTTTATGAAAATATGTTAATGGGATTAATGTCATTAGTAATCGGGATTGCGATCGGTAGTGTCCTTTCGAAATTATTCCTTGAGTTATTAGTAAATATGATGGGATTAAATTTAAACGTTCATTTTGAAGTACCGATGGCTGCCATTATTGATACAGCAATTATTTTCTTTGTGATTATTTTATATACATCACTTCAAGGATATCGTTTAATTTATCGCTTTAAGTTAATTGAACTTTTCCGTGCAGAACGTGAAGGAGAAGCAATGCCAAAAGGATCTGTCATCATGGCATTAATTTCAGTTTTCTTAATCGGTTCAGGTTATTTTTTAGCGCTAATGTACATGAAAGCAGTTATGTATGCAGACTTTATGGTCGTTGCATTATATATTTTATTAGCGACAGTAGCAGGGACTTATTTACTGTTCATGTTCTTCACAGTATTTGTATTGAAACGTGCAAGAAATAATAAGTCAGCATTTTATAATGGTATGAATATGGTAACGACATCGCAGTTACTATATCGTATTAAAGGAAATGCGAAATCATTGGCGACAATCGCTATTTTAAGTGCAGTTACATTAACAGCGGTTGGTACGTCAGTTACGATGTATTACAACACATTTACGCAATCAAAAGTTGCTGCGCCGTATAGTTATTCCTATGAGAAAAAAGATGCAGCATTAGATAAAAAAGTAAATGAAATACTTGCTGGAGAGAAGAATAATCACCCAGTCACATATGAATCAGAAGTTGAAATGATTCCTGTGAAAGGAACATTTAAAGGTGAAAGAGCTGATCAAGTTCTGAACACACACTATAATGTTACGAATCAGTACCAGCTTATTTCTCAATCAAGCTTTAATAAACATGTGAAACATTTAGGTGTAGAACCTGTAAATTTGAGTGCGAATGAAGCTTTCGTATATGATAGCTTATATATTGAGAAACTTGATTTTGGTCCTCTTTATACAGGAAATACAGCTGTATTCCCTGTTGGAAATGAGTCAAAAGAATTAAAAATTAAAGGTGTAAATAATAGAAGCCTTACAAATTTAAATGAACTATTTGTAATAGTTCCTGATAAAACATATGAGCAAGTGAAACAAGTAAACGAAACGCGTACTGTAAAAAATATTGATGTAAAAGGTGAGCGAAATAGTAAAGAGTTAACAGCAAAATTAGCAAGCATTATGCCAGCTGGAGAATCAGAAGTTTTAAAACCATTTAACGATTTCTATACAGGATTCCAAATGGGGCTTGAAACGACAGGCTTAATGATGTTTATTGGGTTATTCTTAGGATTAGTATTCCTATTAGCAACAGGCTCAATTATTTACTTTAAACAATTAACAGAAGCAAGTGCTGACCGTGATCGTTACATTGTCCTTCATAAAGTTGGTGTAACGAAGCAAGAAATGAAGAAAGCTATCGCAAAACAAGTAAGCTTTATCTTCGCTATTCCGTTAGTAATCGGTATTTTACACAGCTTATTTGCACTAAAAGGTTTATCAAATATATTACCATTTGAAATTATGATTCCGCTTCTCATTAGTATTGGAGTATACGGTGTCATCTATATTGGATATTACTTCTTAACGGTTCGTTCTTATTATAAGATCGTGAGTGCGAAGTAATAAGGGGCAGCTATCGCTACACGCGATAGCTGTTTTTTTATTCTTCATAAAATCTTAAGAAACTTCCTCAATTTTTATTAAGAAACGATAGTTATACTTAGACACAAGTTAAAAACTATCGAACGAATGAGGAGAGGTTTACATGCAGCTCATTACATTTTTACATGAATTTATAAAGCATCCAAAACATACTGGTGCAATTGCGCCAAGTTCAAAAATATTAGCAAAGAAAATGGTCGATGTAATTGATTTTAATAAAGCGAAATGTATTGTAGAGTTAGGGCCTGGCACAGGGGTTTTTACGAAAGAGATTATGAAGAGAAAAAAGAAGGAAACAATATTTCTTCTTATTGAAATTAATGAAGTATTTTTTAAAGAATTAAAAAGAAAGTTTAAAGATGAGCAGAATGTCATTGTTGTACACGGTTCAGCTGAAAATATAAAGAAGTATATGGAGGAGCTCAATATAGAATGCATTGATTACGTTTTATCAGGGTTGCCTTTCACTTCTTTACCAGAAGAAGTTTCAAAGCGCATTTTAAATAATGCGATGGAAGCGATACATGAGAATGGTGAATTCATTACATTTCAATATTCACTTGTGAAAAAAGGGTTTATACAGCATTTCTTCCCTGAAATTACACTAGAAAAAGTATGGCTCAATTTCCCGCCAGCCTACGTCTTTAGTTGCAAAAAAGAACTAAGGAGAGCGTATGCATAATGGAATTACATGAATTATTATCCTATATCGAGCAATACGGTTATTGGGCATTATTTTTCTGTTTATGGTTAGGTATTATCGGTATGCCAATTCCAGATGAAATGATTGTTATGAGTGGTGGTTTCGTATCTTCAGTAGGTATATTAAGTGTTGTTCCTTCATTTGTATTAACATATTTAGGTGTTGTATCAGGGCTTTCTTTAGGATATATATTAGGGAAGGTATTTGGCACGAAGGTACTCCATAAATTGATGAAAAAGAAAAAAGCGAAGTATTTAATAAAATCACAAGAAATGGTTGATAAATACGGACAGTACGCGTTAGTTACAAGCTATTTCATACCAGTTGTAAGACATATCGTGCCGTATTTAGTTGGAATGAATAATATGTCATTTAAGACGTATGCTTTGTATTCTTATACGACAGGATTTGTTTGGACACTCGTTTATTTCGTACTAGGTTCTTTATTTGGACAACATATTGAAAGAATTGTAGCAGTTGCGATAGAGTATGGTATGTATTTTGGCGGAAGTATTGCATTGATTGTGAGTGTGTTTTATTTATACAGACAAAAAAGAAATACAGTGATGAGTAAATAAAGGAGGCGGCAGCCTCCTTTTATTATTAATATGGCTTTATTTATCGAAGTGCTGATGCAAAGCCCTGTTACATTAAGAAAAAGTTAAGAAACCGCACGAGTTTTTATTAAGAAATGCTCTCTATACTTAGAAAGGTCTTATAGAAAAACATAATGAAAGGCGGAATATAGATGAAAAGATTTATTTTAGGATCATTACTTGTCATCATAGCAGGAGCGGCATATTTGTTAAATGGGAGTGCTACAGTAGATTCCATGAATCCGTTTCTTAAATTAGAATATCGTTATGCGGTAATTGATAACGATGGAAAAGATTTAGGTGGAAATAAAGGCCGTGCATACACAGTGAACACATATGATAAGGATGGAAACGAAAAAGAGATAACAATTGATGGAGTGGATACATTGCAAAAAGGTTCCTACTGGCATGTAATTACGAGAGGAAAGTCTGTGCACGATAAAGTGCAAATAGAAGAAGAAATAATTCCTGATGGCGCGAAGGTGAAGTTAGGATTATAAGTATAGAACCGATTCTCAATAGGGGAATCGGTTTTGTTATTTTATGGTAACATGTAGAAGGGGGAGTGAGAGTTATGCTACTCATTGTTAGTCTTATATTGATTGGGATTATGTGTAGTATGAGAATAGTATCCTTACATATGATAGAACGAGAAAAGATAGAAGAGAGATATGTATATTGCCCAAAATGTGATGCGAGAATTAGAAAAGGGAATGCTGCGCCTTTTTGTTCAAAATGTAATTTAATATTTTAGAGAAGGTAAAAAGGCAACAACGAACATATTTCATTTCGTTGTTGCCTTTTTTTATGAAGAATAATAACAACTTTCTATGTTCCACTGATAATTTCTATAGTTACCTCCGCAAGAATAGTGGTTTTTTTTAATAAAATCATTTTTAATAATTTTATTTTGGAGCTACAGACGTTGAAACATAAAATTGTTACTTATTAGTATCTATAACACTTTAAAGTGCGTACTTTTTATTGTGTTGTAGATAAGACATAATTACATACGTGAGAGGGAAATGAGTAGTGTAGAACTAAAAAGCATATACGTTATTTTTCATAACTATCGTGTTTTGATCGGTCATCCCTTTTCACATTATTTACATCCATTAATCATTTTTATATAAATTTTAGGAGGAGATTTTAAATGAAAGATTTATTAAAAGGTACACTTGGTTTTGGTACGGCACCACTAGGTAATATGTACCGTAATATTCCGGAAGAAGAAGCAATCGCAACAGTGGATGCCGCTTGGGATAATGGTGTTCGTTACTTTGATACAGCTCCACTTTATGGATCTGGTTTAGCAGAGATTCGTCTTGGTGAAGCACTATCGAAAAGAAATCGTGATGAGTACTTCTTAAGTACAAAAGTAGGTCGAATTATTTCAGATGAATTGGAAGATCCATCTACACGTGATTTAGGTGAAAAAGGCGGACTGTTCGAATTTGGTCGTAAAAATAAAATTATCAATGACTACAGTGCGGACGCAACTCTTCGTTCTATTGAAGACAGTTTAAAACGTTTAAAAACAGATCGTCTAGATTTTGTTTATATTCATGACGTAGCACAAGATTTTTATGGAGATGAGTGGATTTCACAATTTGAAATTGCTCGAACAGGAGCATTCCATGCACTTACGCAATTACGTGATGAAGGTGTAATTAAAGGCTGGGGCCTTGGAGTGAACAAAGTAGAATCAATTGAACTTATGCTGGACTTAGAAGAAGCAAAACCAAATGTATCTTTACTAGCTGGTCGCTATTCATTATTAGACCATGAGCGTGCATTAGAACGTGTAATGCCTGCAGCTGTAAAAAATAATATGGACATTGTTGTTGGTGGACCATATAGCTCAGGTGTTCTTGCTGGAGGAGCTCACTTCGAATACCAAAAAGCGTCACCAGAAATCATTGCAAAAGTTAATAAAATGAAAAACCTTGCAGATCGTCATGGAATCAGTATTAAAGCTGCTGCTTTACAATTTGCATTGGCTAATCCAGCAGTTGCTGCTGTTATTCCTGGTGCAAGTAAACCGGAACGAATTGCAGAAGACCAAGCTGCATTGAAAACAGTGATTCCGGCAGCGTTCTGGGAAGAAATGCGCGAACAAAAATTGGTTGCAGCTAATGCACCACTACCAATCAACGTTAAATAAAAAGGAGAGTAATTAACATGGCAAACACTATTACATCTATTGAAATTCCAGCTTCACCTGAACAAGTATGGAAATTAATTGGAGGTTTTGATGCACTTCCAGATTGGTTACCGTATATTCCTAGCAGTAAAGTAACTGAAGGCGGACGTGTACGTCATTTAGCTAATCCTGATGGCGATGCGATTGTAGAACGTTTAGAAGCATTTAATGAGAAAGAGCGCTACTACACATATTCAATTATGCAAGCACCATTCCCTGTAACTAATTATTTATCTACAATCCGTGTTAAAGAAGGTAAAGATGCTAACACATCATTAGTTGAATGGTCTGGTAGCTTCACTCCTGTAGAGGTTACTGATGAAGAGGCAATTAATCTATTCCATGGAATTTATAAAGATGGTTTAGAGGCATTACAACAAGCATATTTAGCTTAACCAATTTATTAAACATTTGAAAGTCTGCAGTGTAACAACTGCAGGCTTTTTTATGATTAGTGCATTTCTTTTTAAGAAAATATCTCTATACTCAATGCTGTTACTTAAAGAGGACAGAAGCACATGCAGATCGTGAGCGTTACATCGTTCTTCGAAAACTAGGTGTCACGAAAAAAGAAATGAAAAAAGCAATCGCAAAACAAATGAGATTTATCTTCTTCATTCCTTTAGTAGTTGGTATATTACACACTTTATTTGCGCTAAAAGGATTAGGGACAGTGATTCCTTATGAAATTGCAGTTCCGTTACTAATTAGCATCGGTGTGTATAGTGTTATTTATATTGGTTATTATTACTTAACAGTTCGTTCTTATTTCAGGATTGTTAGTAAATGAAAATAGGGTATACAGTTTTTGAAAAAGCGAAAGAGAGCATAGTGAAAATTATGTTCTCTTTCGCTTTTTTTAGTTAAAATGAGGTGTAAATGAAGATGGTATTTAAATGGAGTGTTACATTTGGAAATTCTTATCATAGCAGGATGTTTATTAATTGGTATCACTTTAATCAGTTTCAGTATTTATCGATTTGTAAAAGAATTAAAAGAAAAAAATTCAAAGAGAGAGAAATGGAAAGTAGTAGCTGGAAATTTGATAGAGTTATTTAGTGATCCATTGCACGGAGCGCCATTCTATTTTTTAACTGGGGGTCTCTTTTTGGTAATCGGACTGTTATTTCTTTCTATGGGAATGGGCTGGCTTGAAATTGATTAAGGCGTATTAACAAAGATATTTCATAGTTGTATTGCGAAGAGGAGAGAGCAAATGCCGGTTATAAGAGATATACAATTGAGTTTTCTAAAAGTAAAAGAGCATACCAGAAACATAGAGGCATTACAGTTAACATCTACAAGCAACTACGATGAAGACATCTCTTTTGGTAAAGAGACGAGCAGTATTACTTCTTTATATTGTCGACATATGCCAAAGTTAAGAATGGATTATGAGAAAGGGATTTTGATTCATTGTGTGGATGATATTTCATTACTCGATGAGTGGGAGAAGAAATATAGAATTTTCCCTGAATATATGAATGTTTTTGTGGAGTATGAGAGTGTGAAGGATTTTCCATATTTATCAGATAGAGAGAAAAAAGAATTAGCCCTTCAAATCGTTCATGTTGAAATGAAGCGTTTAGCTGTGAAATATGATTGGGATATAGAAGAGTTAGAAAAAGTGAAGAATAAGATACTAGAATTGAATTATAGAAACGAGTTCGTATATATAAAAAAGAGTAGTCCGAATAAAAAATACGTATGTAGTATAACATGTCAGCATGAAGTGGCTTGGAAGTTAAACCATAAAGTGATGTTGATAAATAATAAAGGGAAAACTGTATGGGTGTTAACCTTTTTAGAGAAAGATATCCCAGCTAATTTAGTTTGGAAGATTGAAAGAATAGATTGGAAATAGATGAGAATTGGAGTGAATATGATGGAGACACAAATCGTTATTGGAGTACCTGGTTTATGGAAAGATAGAACAGAATTAATACAAGAAGTTGTGAGTAAAAGTAACTATATATTAGCGGGAAATGTTATGCACCATAAGGAGAAAGAGATTGGCTTTGAAATTGATATATATGAACAAGACTCTTCTTTGAGAGAGGCTTTCTTCTATGCAGGTGGTGAGCGTTTTGATGAAGAATTGCTTCAGGAGTTGGAGAAGCATACTTATACAGTGTATGTTATTGCAAAAGTTGACGATACAGAGAGATTACAAGAAGTAATTGATGTAGGAATGGAACTTTTAAATGCAGGTGGACTTGCTTTAAAAGTTGAAACAGCAGGTGTGGCTTATTCGAAAGAAGAATGGCAAGAGCTTGCAGAGAATAAGGAAATATTCCCGATGTATTCGCACCTTGTAACTTTAGTTGGAGATGAAGAGGACGGTTACTATTCATGTGGAATGCAAGCATTTAATCTACCAGATGTTGTTTTAGACGGAGGGATAAATCCGGAAGTAGCTGTAGATTTATTAAATGATTTTAACCTACATAATATATTGGAAAAACCTAATTTGAAAGATGGAGATACAATTAGTTTCACAGAAGATGCTCCAGTGTATCTTTTATCTCATTATATAGATAATCGTTATGAACAAGAGGATCCATTTTATAACCCGTGTGGGGTATGGAAGTTAGAGAGTGCTTCGGCAAAGAAATCTATCTTTCAAAAATTGGGGAGTGTGCTAAAACGATGGAAAAATACATAAAAGAACAGAGGAGTATATGTGATAAATATAAAGCGGAGTATGTAGAATCTCCGAATGACTTGAAATTAGGAATAGCGCAAAATGTGAAAGATGGTATCGCTCCGATTAATGGGTTACGAATGCCTATAGAAAATGGAACGACAGGTTGGTACATTTGGGCTGGTGAAGAAATGGGGACAGAAGAAGATTTCTTTCTTCCTTTACACGTTCAACATATTGATGAATGGGCACCTGAAATAAAGAAGTATTTAGGGTTACCACCTGGTTGGAGATTTTTAATTGCTGGAGATTACGAGGACGTGTGGTATGATCCGAATTTGTTTGATGAAGATTTAGAAGAGGATGCAGATGAATGGGAAGAAAATATGCTACAAGAGTATGGATGGTACATGCATAGCATATTAGCAGAAGATATTGATGGCATCCATGCTAATTATCATACGCATGGTCTAAGAGATAACTTTAATCATCAAGATTTACAAATAGCATTAAATATGGATCCTGAAGTCGCGCATAGTGTTTTTTGTACCATAATAGAAGAAATAAAGAGCGGAAAAAAGTTTGAACAAGGGATTGAGTATACGAATATTATTGAAGGATATCCCATTATTATGAAGTCTTTCGTAGAGATGGATCGAGAAGTTTTGAGGGTTTTATTACCTGATGAAAGAGGGATCCTTCCTACGAGGCCAGAGTGTGATGAATGTTATAAGACTCAATTGGATGATATTGAGGAGAGTTGATAAAAAAGAGCTTGAAACTATTCAAGCTCTTTTTTTATCACTATTTATGTCCTAAAATATGCTCAATCTCATGCAAACTTAATTTACTTGCCTTAGCAATCGTTTCAAGTGGTATACCAAGATCATACATATTTTTAATCATTTGAATTTTCCCCTGTTGAACTCCTTCTTTTCGACCTTGTTCAATGCCTTGTTCAATGCCTTGTTCAATGCCTTTTTCAAGCCCTTTTTTAATTCCTTGTTCCATTCCTCTTTTTATTCCTTCTGTCTCTGCATGGGCGAATTTTGCTGCTTCATCCATTAAAACTTTCTCCCTTGCGTCATAGGCTTGCCGGAAAGAAGAATCTTGACTCATACGTTCCCATTTATTTATCGCTTTTTGTAAAATAGGATCTTCGTTCATAGCAATATCCTCCAATAGTTTAGTTAAGTGCTCATCCTCATTTGCTGAAAGCAATAAAAGCCAACGAACAAATGGATCTTTCCACGGATTTACTTTTTCTTCATGCCATTGTTCAGTTAACTTTGGAATTTCTATAATGTGGATTTCTATGTCTTCACTCAGGAGTTTTTGTTGTTGTGTATTCCATAATATGCTCGTTGTATGGAAGGCTGGGTGTTCCGAAAACATTACGAAGTTTAGTAAGTTTATGGTGATGGTTTTGTGAAGTGCACTGTAGGGCATCCCTTTTTGTAGTTGAGATGTGTATAGTCTTCCCCAATAATATAAACTGCGTTTAACCATATCGTGATTATTATTGAGTTGTATTTCTACATTAACTTTTGTTCCTGTGTCTAATGTCGCTGAAATGTCTAAAATAGATAACTTATCTTCTTCATATTCCCTGTGTAAATGTGGATCTTCTAGTTGTAGAGAAGCAATGGGCGACTCTAAAGACTCTTGTAACATAGCATTTAAAAATGCAATTAGAATATCTTCGCTACCATTCGTACCAAACAATTGTTTAAATGCAAAATCAATGCGTAAATTAACTAACTGTTGGTTGAACAAAGTTTGTCCTCTCCCTTATATGAAGGTGCTTCTTTCCTTCATTGTACATAAAAAGAACTAGAGTATGCAAACAAGCCATTCTTCTATTTTTTAGTAGTGTTATTAGAATGTCACAGTTAAGTATGGTTATGTTATACTCTAGTGAAATTAAAAAAATATTTTTGTTTATATCGAGGTGAAGATGCTACATATGCAAAAAGATATTTTAAAACTATTAGATAAAAAGCAAAGTAACTATGAATTTCCTGCATTTGATAATGAATATATGGATATTTCGCAAGTGAAATTCTCTCTTTTCTTTAACGATACTAAGGATTGGTTAATGGTGTTTCAACTTGTTGGTGTAGGTTCATTAGGTGTATGTAATGATATTCAAGTATATGGAGATAGAATTACTCATTCAATGGGTGATGATTGCATTTTACAATTAAATGATGGCAATTATGAGTTGTTTGATGATGAAGGTGAATTTATGCCGAATATTTATAACGGCAGTCTAAAAATTCGTGAGCATCATTTTGAATATGAATTTACAGAAGAGGATTATATAAATAATGGAATAGAAGTACAAACGACAGAGCATTATCCAACATACTTTATGCGTATGCTTGCTACTAATGAAGAAGTTAGAACATTATTATGGTGGAGTAAAGAAGAGATTTTAGAAGAGTTCGGTTTAGAAGGTAATTGGGAACTAGCGTATGAAACGGAAGAATGGAAACATGTTGAAGACGAAAAAGTAAGTGAAAATGAATTCTTCCAATCAGTAGCCGCTGCAATAGAGAAGAAAGATCCACGTATTATTGTGAAGAAGGATTCTAACACGCATTGGAGAAATTGGGTAGCGTTTGATTGTGACTGAAAAGGATAGGAGAAAGAATAATAAATGAAAAGAAGAAGAAAATCCGGAGAAAAAGTACAAATGCATCGTTGTGCACTACCTCTATGCTACGGAAGTGAAGCACCATATTATTATTACGAGGTAGCGCCCCATGAAAGAGAGGAACGCTTCCATTTAACATCAGAACTTTGCGTAATGGACGATGAGCATTACTTTATTAGAGGTTGTTTAGAGATTCCTATCATTGACTACCACGAAAACTTCATATGGACTGTTTGGGTATCACTTAGTAAAGAAAGTTATGATGAAGTATTAGAAAAGTGGGATGAGAGAGGCCGAGAAAATAGTGATCCTTATTTTGGGTGGTTATCTGTAGAAATACCAGTTTATCCAGAAACATTAAATTTAAAAACAAATGTACATATAAGAGAAGTTGGAATGGCACCGTATGTTGAATTAGAGCCAACCGAGCATCCTTTAGCAATCGAACAAAGAAATGGAATTACTTTAGAGAGAGTTAAAGAAATACAAGAAATAATTCAACGACATAGCTAGATTAGAAGAGAAAAAACGAGTGCTAGCACTCGTTTTTTTCTTTACACAACCGCAGGATTATAAATCATCGTAAAGTGTCCTGGTAATAATTCAATGTGACAAGGTGTATGAAGCGAACTTTCTCCATCTGTATCTACTTCTTTTTCTTCTTTCGTTTCAATATGAATGGATTTTGCTTTTACGTGGAAGATGTCATTTTCATTTGAATCCTCGAATAGTTTCTTTCCGATGTAATCTTTAAATGCTTGAATACCTGTTGATTTGACTACGAAAATATCAAGTGTTCCGTCATCACATTTTACGTTCGGAATAAAGGATGGAATACCACCAAGATATTCACCATTTCCAACCATGACAAGGACAGCTTCGTCTTCATATACTTGTCCGTCATAAGTAATTTTTACTGGGAATGTTTCAGCATTTTTTACAGTTCGAATTGTGCTTAAATAGTAACCGATTTTACCAAGCTTTGCTTTTTCTTCTGCATCGATATTGTTTGATACTTCAGATACGAGACCAATCCCCCAGAAGTTTAAGAAATGTTGTCCATTTGCTTTTGCAACGTCAACTGGTTTTATATGTTCTTTTGTAATAAGTTTTGCCGCTTCTGCAATGTTTTGCGGAACACCAAGTGTGCGAGAGAAGTCGTTGCAAGTTCCACCTGGAATAATTGCAAGTGTAGGTCTAGTTTCGAGAGGTGCTAAGCCATTTGTGCATTCAAATACTGTTCCATCCCCACCAAAGACGATAATTAAATCTACTTTACTAGCAAACTCTTGGCAATATTTTGTTGCATCACCTTGTTTTTTCGTATGAAGGATATGTAGATCAGGAAAAGCTGCGGCAAGAGGTGGTACGATTTTTGTTAAATTTGTATGTAAGTCACCTTGACCAGCTTTCGGATTTACGATGAGGAGTACTTTTTCAAATTTTGTCTTTGTCATTTTTATTCTCTCCCTTTGTCTTTTACGAATCGTGATAGAAAATAAACTTCCATCAGTAATTGATGGAAGCTTATTTTATTATATTACTCCGTTACAACTGAAGCGATAAATGGTAAGTTACGATATTTCTCAGCACAGTCGATACCGTAGCCAACGATAAATTCGTCTGGAATTTGGAAGCCAACATATTCAGCTTTTAAGTCCACTTTACGGCGTTCTGGTTTATCAAGTAATGTACAGAACTTGAGTGCCTTTGGTTTATGCATAAAGAAGTGGTCTTTTAAGAAATGAAGTGTTAAACCAGAATCGATAATATCTTCTACAACAATTACGTTTTTTCCAGTAATGTTTACGTCGATATCTTTTAGTAGTTTCACTTTTCCTGTCGTTTCTGTTTGATTTCCATAACTAGATGCAGAAATGAAGTCAATTGTTACATCGTTTTTAATGTGACGAATTAAATCAGCAGCAAATACGAATGAACCTTTTAATACGGCGATAACTACGATTTCTTCTCCTTCAAAGTCACGTTCGATTTGAAGTGCTAATTCTTTCACTTTTGCTTGTAATTGTTCTTCAGAAATTAAAGTGTCTTTTATTTCAATATTCATTGTAATCCTCCTACAGTGTAAAACTTGCGAACATTTCGACTGTAAAGGATAGAATAGAAAAAGTCAAAGAAGATAGTAATTTTTTACAAAGACAACGACAAAATCATCTGATGATATGATATACTAAGTATATTAAGAAAACGCTTCCATAAAGGGTGAATATGATGAAGAAGAAACAGTACACAAGTGTAACATTTATAAAAGCATTACTTTTAACAATTGTTCTTGGCCTGTTGGCTTACGTAATTGATGTACCTGCGATTCGTATTTCATTAATTGGAATGACTTTAGTGTTAGGAGCAATTTCGCACGGTATGATGTCGCAGCTAAAAGAAGCTGGACTTGATGATATGAGAGATCATATAGATAACAAGTAAGAAACCTTCATTATATAGAGTGAAGGTTTTTTTGTTTCTTACAAAAATGTAAGGTAGTTGTAAGGCAAATCGATAGTTGCATAATAGCATTTTGGATAAACTATGGGTGTAAGGTAAAAGGCAAGCATATTTTAGGTAAATTAAGTTTTAGGCACTCTATATGTGAAAAAGGAGTAGGAGGGCATGGAGAAACGTTGGACGACCTTTTCTTTTTTAGCGACTAGTAACACCGTAATGCTAGATGGAAAAATGGATTTTTTGCACTTGTTTGATCGTGAAGATGATCATTCTTCTTCTAAATTTACAATGAAATGGAATAAATGGAGCGAAAGTTGTAGGTTTGAAGAAGAGGCCCCTAACGAAGAGCAAAAGATTATTTTAACAAACCCTATTAAAGCGTGGGTTGTTCAACGTCGTAAGTGTAACGTCAAAAATCACTTCAAGAAAACTGAGCCGAGACAATTAGTTATCGCTCCGGCCCGTTCTACTTCCAAATCACGCGAAAGTAACATGTAAATATTGAGACACACACCCGAAAAAACATCGTACATATTACGATGTTTTTTTCTTTTTCTACAATGAAATCTTTAAATGAAATATATTTCATCTGCATCTTATATTTATATCTCTTGCTTATTCTAGTAATACATCCGGTGCGAGTTGATGTGAATAAAATATAAGGAGAGAATGAAGATGAAAAAGAGACTATTACCAATTTGTGCAATGGCACTTTTAACAGTAGGATATTCTTCAGTAGCGAGTGCGGATACTGGAACAGTAACAAAGGAAGAAGAAGCGCAAGTGCAACAAGATAAAGCTAAAAAAGAAGAAGCAATTAAGGAACAGCAAAAAAATGAAGTAGAGAAAAAACAAGCGGCCCAAGTACAAGAAAAAAATGATATGGCTAAAAAAGAGGAAGCAATAAAAGCTGAGAAAAAGAGTGAAGAAGAGAAAAAGAGAATAGCGCAAGAACAGCTAAAAAATGATATGGCAAAAAAAGAAGCAGCGATAAAAGTCGAGCAAAAGAATGAAGTAGCTAAAAAAGAAGTAGTAAAGCCAGTTGTACAAGGTGAAAAATTACCAAATACAGCATCAAATAATGTAGCAATGATGGGATTAAGTGCATGTCTTGTAGCGATAGGTACATTATTTGGTTTGAATCGTCGCAATAAGATTAAAGTGTAAATAAAATATTTTCCTATAAAGAATGGAATAATTTCATATATTAAAAATGGTAGGTTACTCCTACCATTTTTTGCATGGAGGGATGAAGAATGAAGTTACTCAATTATATCGGTATCATATTGATGGCTATTGGGCTATTCATGGGATCCTATTACGCTGTGGAATGGTATAAAGGAAAAAGCTCTGCTCAAGAATTAACGAAAGAAGAAATAAAGAGCCTTAAAAATATACAAGATACTCAACTTTCTCATGAAACACCTGTAACTTCTCAAGTGCCTTCTTCTCAAAAAGAACATAAAGAAGGTGAAAAGGTAGCGATGTTAAACATACCGAAAATAAAGAAGAAGTTTTCTATATATTGGGGAGCGGATGATACGACTTTGAAAAAAGGAGTTGGTATGTTTGTTAGTGATTTAACGACAACCCCATCTGGAGGAGGACATACTGTACTGAGTGGACACCGAGATACTGTATTTACAGATTTAGGAGAGTTGAAAGAAAAGGATACTCTTGTTTTAGAGTATGATAATAAAACGTACACATATGAAATTCAAAAGACATGGATTACTCATGCGGATGATCGTACTGTTATTATAAAAAAAGAAGAACCGATATTAACACTGACAACTTGTTACCCATTTGATTATATAGGGGATGCACCAGATAGATATATTATCGAGGCGACGTTAACTGGCAGTTATTCAAAGTGAAATTATAGTTTCTGAAAACGGGAGGGGGATATATCAGTTATGTCAAAAAACATTTTAATTGTTGAAGATGAAGACATATTACGTGAAATATTAAAAGATTATTTTTTAAGTGAGCAATATGTAGTGTTTGAAGCGAGGGACGGGAAAGAGGCTTTAGTTGTATTTGAAGAAGAAGAGGTTGATTTAGTTATTTTAGATATTATGTTGCCAGAACTCGATGGATGGTCTGTTTGCCGAAGAATTCGAAAGACGTCCGAGGTGCCTATTATTATGCTGACGGCGCGCGTAGATGAAGACGATACGTTACTTGGTTTTGAACTTGGGGCAAATGATTATGTGACGAAGCCGTATAGTCCGCCAATTTTATTAGCAAGAGCGAAAAGGCTGTTAGAAAGCAGAAAAGTGACAAAGCAACTTTTAGAGAATGAAGATGATACATTATCAATCCATGATATTCACGTTCATTTTCCGTCACGCACTGTTACGGTAAATCGAACTGATATTAATTTAACGCATACAGAATTTGAAATATTAGCGTATTTCATGAAAAATCAAGGAATCGTTTTAACGCGAGAGCAACTCATTTCAAGAATTTGGGGATATGAATTTGCTGGCGATGATCGAACGGTGAATAGCCATATTCGTAATTTAAGAAATAAATTAGGAGAGAAAGCAAAGTATATTACAACTGTAGTACGAACTGGTTATAAATTTGAGGGGAATATATGAGAAAAGGGATTGTACTAAAATTATTTACTCTTACAACAGCATTATGCATGTTAATTTTAGCGACGATATTTATTGGACAAACGATATTTTTCAAACAATATTATGCGAATCGAAAAGTGGAAGATATTAAAGTGAATTTAAATTCCTTTGAGAAGAACTATTTAAATCATGCAGGAAATGCAGAAGAAATTCAGAAACTAGAGCAAGACTTTTTAAGAGAAAATAATACGTGGATTACGACATTAGATAAGAACGGGAATTTAAAACATGCAGATGATTTTTATTTTGAAGTAACGATAGATCGTAGGCAACAAAAGAGCTTTGGACAACAAATATTCAAAATTCCCTTAGGTAATCTCGTCAATATAGAGGAGATTGATAATAAATTATCAGAGCATTTTTTAGGGCAAGAAATTTATTTTTCTGGAGTGAGAAAAGAAGATAGTTTTATTCCATTCTCTTTTTCTTTATCTAAACAGAATTTAAGCGGATCTAATAAACCGCTAGAAAAAGCATTTAATGAGAAAATGAGAAAATTATATGAGGAGAAAAAGAAAGCAACCGGGGAACAAGTTGTTAAGGAGAAGAGGCCAGCCGTTCAGGAGCAAGCTGCCCAAGAACCAGATGTTTACATAGGAGGGCGTGTTACAAAAGTACAGTTTCCAGATGTAAAAGGCCCCGTAAATCCAATTTATAAAAATACTTTATTTTTGGATAGTATAAAAGAATTTCAAACGGATGTATTACTAAAAGAGAGTAATCAAATAGAGTATTCAACAAAGACAATGGACTATGGAAAGAATGATATAAAATATAAATTATTAATGAAACCAATAAAAGAAAAAGATGGATCAGTAACATATATTTATGCGATGGCTTCTTTACAGCCCGTAGATGAAGCTGTACAAATGGTGCAAGATTATTACATCTATATCATTGCATTTGTAGTCGTTCTTATTTTTTTAGCTTCGTTTTATTATTCAAAACAAATTGCAAAACCGTTATTAAAAATAAATGATACGACGAAGAAAATAGCACAATTAGATTTTACAGAAAAAATACCGATTACTTCAAAAGATGAAATTGGAGATTTATCGAAAAATATTAATGTGCTATCAAATAAACTCCATTCGCATATTGGGCAGTTAGAAGAAGATATTGAAAAGGAAAGAAAGTTAGAAAAGACGCGAAAAGAATTCATTTCTGGTGTTTCACATGAATTAAAAACACCGCTAAGTATTATGAAAAGCTGTATTTCTATTTTAAAAGACGGGGTAGCTGAGCATAAAAAGGATTATTATTTTCAGGCGATGGAGAGAGAAGTAGACAAGATGGATACGTTAATTTTGGATATGCTTGAGTTAGCTAAATTTGAATCTGGTACATATAAAATGAAAAAGGATTCGTTTTATATTGATACAGTAATTGAAGACATATGTGAACATCTATCTGTGGAAATAGAGAAAAAAGAGCTTCGTGTTCATAAAAATATATGTTCATTTGAAGTGATTGCAAATCAAGGCCGGATTGAACAAGTCATCGTGAATTTCATTACGAATGCCATACGTTATACACCAAATAAAGAAGATATTATTATTTCTACAATAGATGAGAAGGATCATATAAAAGTGTGCATTGAAAATAAAGGTACTCACATTGAAGAAGAACAATTAGATAAAATTTGGGATCGTTTTTATCGAGTGGATACAGCTCGTCAGCGTTCACAAGGTGGGACGGGGCTTGGGCTTGCCATTTCAAAGAATATTTTAGAACTACATGATACTGAATATGGGGCAGGAAATACAGAAGATGGTGTGTTATTTTATTTCTATTTACCGAAAACAGCGTAGAAAATATAATCTACGTTTTTTTAAATTATTTTCATATTATCTTTACCTAATCTTTATTTTTAATCAGTATAATTTGTTTAGAATATGAGGTTATGTAAGGAGTCGATGAACCGTGCATAGCAATTGGCTAAGTATAATGGTATTTATTTTCTTTTGCGCATTTATTGTATTTTTAATTAATATTACGATATGAAAAAAGAGCGCTCATTAAGCGCCCTTTTTTTGTGTATTCATTTGATAAGCACTGATGCTTTTGAATAAGCGTGGTGAAGTGATAAATAAAAATATAAGTAAAACGGTACATAGAATATAGGAACCAATCATTGTACTACCGTTAAATATTAAAGAATATAGGAAAGCCGATTGGCCTTTTGGTGCATATTGTCCCCAGAAAATGATACCAGCGATAAAGTGACAGAAGTAACGAGCTAGACTACCGATAAAAGTAGCGACGATAATGTATCCAATTACTTTCTTTCCTTGGTTTGGTTTTGATGAAGGTTTGTCTTTACGGCTACCTAAATTTGATTGTTCTTCGCTATTTTCATTTGACGCTAAAAGCGCCTTTTGAATTGGACGGTAGAATAAACCAGCAAATCCAATGAATGCGAAAGCAACAAAGTATTCAATTAATACTTGAATTGGTGTGACGATAATGGCATCGCCTACGACAATTTGTAATAATCCCCAAATTAAGCCTCCTAAGAAAGCCATTTTGAAGCCCCAGCGGTATGCGATAATAAAAATAGGAATCATAGCAAATGAAATGGAACCGCCTGTTGCTGATATTTTGATTGAAAGTGGTAAAATGTCGATGACCAAGGCGAAGGCTGCAAGAATAGCAGATTCGATCATCGCTTGTAAATTGGTGTTACGCATGTTGTATCCCCCTAAATCCAAGTTGTACAAAAAAGAATAGATATCATAGGAGGATACGAAATACGTAAATAAAAATGAGGTATGTATTTCGGACGTTTGCACAATCCCTGCGTTAGCATTAACTAACAGGTTCGAAGGGTCGGAACGAAGTGTTCCCTCTCAGCAGCATGGCTCCCCCAGTGATAACGAGATTCTTTATTTGCTATTGTTTATTGTAAGCGAAATGGATGAGAATGGCAAACAAATGCTGTATGACAATAATTGAAATAGAATTGTAGCGAAATGTTAATAAATATGAAGCAAAAGGGTATAGTACAAGAGAAATTGGGTGTGGTATAATTTTTTTGAAAATAATTATCATTCTCTTCTGAGGGGGAAGGTTATGAGCTTAGTAGATATTAAAATTGGAGAGAAAGTGTTAGTAAAAAGTATTCAGTCTTTAGATCAGCTATTAAAGCGTAGACTAGCTGCTTTCGGTCTTGCGGAAGGAAGCGAACTTCGCTTGAAACAGAAAGCGATGTTCAAAGGTCCTTGTACATTGGAGTGTCGTGGACAGTTAATTAGTATTCGTCATTGTGACGCGAAAATGATAAAGGTGGAATTAGCGTGAATAAGGTAGCTTTGCTAGGGAATCCGAATACAGGGAAGACATCATTATTTAATGCACTTACTGGTTCTTATGAATACGTAGGAAACTGGAGCGGTGTAACAGTAGAAAAAAAGGTTGGTAAATTAAAAGATAGACAAGGAACATTAATTGATTTACCAGGTGTGTATGATTTAAATCCAGTTTCACGTGATGAAGGTGTTGTAACAAACTTTCTATTAACAGAAGAATTTAATCATATGTTAAATATCGTAGATTCTTCGCAATTTGAGAGAAATATGCATTTAACGTTGCAATTACTTGAATTTGGTAAGCCGGTCTCAATTGGTTTAAATATGGTTGATGTGGCGAAGCAAAGAGGAATTGTCATTGATGTAAAACGATTATCAGAACTATTAGGTGTAACAGTCGTTCCTGTCGTTGCAAGAAGTGGAAAAGGTTGTGAAGAACTACTTGCGACTCTTAAAGAAAATGACAAAAAGGAGAAAAAGCCATTCCTTATTTCATATGGTGTACAAATGGATGAAGGAATTGGAGAAGTAATTGCTCTTTTAGAGACAGCGAATTATGAGCATCCGAGATGGTTAGCACTTCAATTTTTAAGCAATAACGAAGTAGTAGAAAAAGAAATGAAAGCATTACCAATTTATAAGGAACTCATAGCCATTCGATCTCGCTTAGAAGGAAAACTTGATTGTACGTTAGAAGAGCACATTTACAAAACTCGTGAAGCGTATATTGAAAAGTTAAAAACAAATGTTATGAAGCATGAGAAAGAAGGAAAAATTCCTTTTTCAGAAAAAATTGATAGATTAATTACACATAAAATTTTAGGACTTCCAATCTTTTTAGCAGTTATGTTTTTTATTTTTCAGGTTACGTTTACGTGGATTGGTACACCTTTATCGGATATGTTAGATGAGTTTTTTGGTGGTCAGCTTACGGATTGGGTGACGGCTGGACTTACAAGTATTGGAGCTTCTGATTTTATTCAAGCACTCGTTACAGAAGGTATTATTGCCGGTGTTGGTGCTGTATTAGTATTCGTACCACAAATCTTTGCACTATTCTTTTTCATTTCATTATTAGAAGACTCAGGATATATGGCGCGAATTGCAGTTGTTATGGATAGAATTATGGAGTTCTTTGGCTTAAACGGTAAAGCTTTTATTCCGATGATTATCGGTTTTGGATGTAACGTTCCAGGTATTATGGCAGCGAGAACGATTGAACAGGAGAAAGAGCGCTTACTTACAATTTTAGTAACACCGTTTATGTCTTGTTCAGCACGATTACCTGTATATGCATTATTTGCGGGCGTATTCTTCCCTAATAGTCAGGCGACTGTCGTATTTTCTTTATATGTCGCAGGTATTGTTCTGGCATTACTCGTTACAAAAATTATGTCTCTTACGATTTTGAAAGCAGAAAAATCTATTTTCGTAATTGAATTACCGCCTTACCGTGTGCCACAAGCGAAAACGTTATGGCTGAGCACGTGGGAGAAAGGAAAGGGATTTGTTCGTAAAGCTGGTACATTCATCTTTGGTGGTTCGGTTGTTATTTGGTTATTAAACTATGCAGGTCCATCAGGATTTGGCGTTGATATGGGAGATAGCTACTTAGCGATGATTGGTGGATTTATCGCACCATTATTTGCACCGCTCGGCTTCGGAACGTGGCAAGCTGCGGCATCCCTTTTAACAGGATTTTTAGCGAAAGAAGTTGTCGTTTCTACAATGGCAATTATTTATGCGGTTAAAGAAGATGTGCTTGGAAATGTAATGGGAGCACATTATACAGCATTATCAGCTTATGCATTTATGTTCTTTATTTTATTATATGTTCCGTGTTTAGCGACCGTAGCTGTTATTAAACGTGAAACAGGATCAGCGAAATGGACGATTTTTTCAGTCGTTTATCCACTCGTAGTTGCTTATGTATTAACGCTCATTATATACCAAGTTGGATCCTTACTCGGATTCTAGAAGGAGATGTATTGTGATGATGGTCAATATTATAATTGGAGCTATCATTTTTGGTTATGCAGCATATACGTTAGTTAATTTTGTAAAGAGAAGTAAAAAAGGAAAATGCGCGGCATGTTCTTTAAATAAGTCATGTCAGTCGCAAACTTGTAGCCCGGATATGGAGCAAATTGCTCATAATAAATAGAAAAAAGCTTTGCGAAATTTCGCAAAGCTTTTTTGTTTTACTTTTTACTTTTTAATTTTTACAAGTTGAGAAGCTTCTACGCCTTTGTAACCAGGGAATTCTTTACTCGGGTCTTTATCAAATTTTAATACACCTACAGATTTTTCATCACCTTTTACATTGCTGTAAGTTGCGTCATCAACAATCGCATACATATCTGTATATGCACGGCCACTTCCGATAATTGTGTTGCCTTCATATTTTAATTTCGCTCCATCAAGTGTAGCATTTTCTACTTTCTCTTTTGCGAATAATACACCTTGTTCTGTTGTTACAGCTGGTAATTTATCAAGTGGTTTCGTGTTGTCTTTTTCATCAACTTTGCTAAGTAACTCTTTTTTCACTAGTTCTTCACCAGTTTTCTTATCCATTACAAGAACTTTTTTACCATCTAATGTTGTCATTTTCATTTTATAGAAGTCTTTTTCTTTCACTTCTTTTTTGTTTTTATCTGTAATTTGTTGAACTTGTTCTTCTGAGCCGTACAGTACAAAACCGTTCGCTTTCTCTCCTAATAAAGAACAACCTGATAATGCTCCAAATGAAATTGCTGCTGCTAATCCGATTCCTACTAATTTTTTCATGATGATTTCTCCTTTTATATGTTTTATAGTAAATACAATTTTTGTATTAGTGCTTACATGTGAAGAAGCTTGTTTGTTGCTTCTGGTATTAGTGTATAAGAAATATCGGAATGCAACTATCGAGTTAGCTTACAGTAACATTACACTTATGTAATTTAGTGAAATTGCACAAAAGTAAGTTAATTTCAAAGAGGGATAATGAGAATATATTAGAAATGCAATATTGTATATAGAATGTCATATTATAATGGATGTATTTTGGAAATAACATGTAAGGACATATTAGTTTTGTTATAATAAACACATAGGCTGTAAAAATGAATATTCTTTACTGTAAAGGGAGATTTTTCAGTTTTCCAAGTAGTGAATTTGAAATATGAGGTATATCATAGGAGGAATTTAGATGTCTGTATTTAAACGATTAAGAGATTTAACAATGTCGAATGTGTACTCGTTAATTGAAAAAGCGGAAGATCCAGTTAAGATGACGGATCAATATTTACGCGATATGCAAGCGGATGTACAAGAAGCTGAGAAAAGTGTAGCAGCTCAAATCGCACTTGAGAAGAAATTCAAAATATTATTTGAAGAGCAAGAAGCACTTGTGAAAAAACGTGAAGAGCAAGCTCATATGGCTGTTCAAGCTAATAACTTAGATCTTGCGCGTCGTGCATTAGAAGAAAAACAAAATGCAGAGCAAAAGATGAATGAGTATAAAGCAAGCTACGAGCAAAATAAAGCTGCTGCTGATAATCTTCGTCTTAAGTTAGAAGAAATGCGCAAGCAATTAACAGAGCTGAAAAATAAACGTGAAACACTTGTAGCACGTGTAAATGCAGCGAAAGCACAGAAGAATATTAATCAGGCGATGTCTGGATTTGATTCAAATTCAGCAAAGGCTGGTTTAAGCCGTATGGAGGAGAAAGCTCTTCAATTAGAGGCTGAAGCGGAAGCAAGCGGTGAAGTTTATAAGAAAGAAAAGTCATTAGATGATGAATTCGCAAGCTTAAACAAAAATTCTGCTGTTGACGATGAATTAGCTCGTATTATGAAGCAGTATGAGAAATAATATAGAATAGAGACAAATGAACCGACATGTCTAAACAAATTCATGTCGGTTTTCTATTATATTTTTGAGGAGGTTTTGCAATGACATGGATGAATGTAGTTGCCATGCTTGTATGGACTGGAGCGAGTGCAGTACTTTTATTTGCAATTATGTGGGTTGATTCGATTTTTACAAAATACAATGATTTAAAAGAAATCAAAAATGGAAATACAGCTGTAACAACTCGTTTTATTATGAAATTATTTGCACAAGGGTACATTTTATCTCAATCGATAACGAAAGCAAATGATTTATGGCAAGCACTTCTTGCATCAGCAGTTTCTTTCGTTATTTTATTAGTGGTAGAAATGTTTATCGAATTCGTATTAAAGAAAATGTCTGGTCTTGATTTAGAAGAAGGTACGAAAGAAGGTAGCGTTGCACATGCGATGTTAGCCGGATCATTACATATTGTTGGTGCACTTATTTTAGGTGCTTGTTTATAAAGAGAAAAGGAGGGGTAGATCATGAGTTTATTTAAACGAATTAAAAATATAATGAAAAGCCCAGAGCCACCGAAGCCGGAAAAAAGTCTTTTAACGTTAGCTCCTGGTGATATGATTGAAGTTTCATTAGTCATGTACGAATTAACTGGGAAAACGAGTATGCATTCTCGCAAGGAAATTGTTTTAACACTGCAAGACGGGAAAGACATTCGTTATTTAAAAATTGAAGATCGTGAAAATACGTATTACAAATTATATACACCAATTGATGGTCGCTTAGATTCAATTGAGGAAATTCCGACGACAATTGAAATGGATGATACAGAGTACCATATGGAAGAACAATATAACGGACGTGTTGTTGTGATGGGGAAAACACCATTCTCAGCTTCAGAGGAACAGTACGTCTGGGAATTCCAATCAGATAATCGAAAATTATTGCGTATTGAATGGCAAAATGGTCGTACAATGATGTATGAGGGAGAAGCAATCATTCCTGCTGATGTACAAATTATAAGAGCAACGTAAGGGGGCGTAATCATGTCAAACCGATTGTTTACCATGATTAAATCGTTTGTGATCCCTATACTTGCTATCGTTACATTACTTGTTATTGCTGGTTATGCCTTATCAGGTTGTCAAGGCGGGCAGACAAAATCGATTCAAGACCGTTATCCGCTTGAGTCTGTCGCAAAGGAAGGTAAACAAGAATCTTACGTGTATAGGGCCGCCAATCGGTCAGTTCCTGAAGTCGCGAAGGAACTTATAGCCGAAAGGAAACCGAAACAAGCATCTAAAGAAGACGAAAATCAAATGTTTCTCGTTTATTCGGATAAAATGTATAACCTTCAAAAGGATAAAGAGAAACCATCTGATACGTTAATTGAAGTAAGTAATGAAGAATTTGTCCGTCAAAACTACCAACCGTCCTTCTTGCAAGGATATATTATGGGTAGCATATTAAACGATATATTCGGTTCACGAAAATCATCATATGGTGATTATCGAGGATATAATGACAGACAAAATCATAAACCAGTTATTCTAGAGAGACCACCTACGAAAGAAGAAAAGAAAACCCCACCTCCAATTACGAAGGAAGGGAAAGGGTCTATCATTAAGCGAGGCGATAATGTAGATTCGAAACCATCAGTAGGTGATAAGGGAAGTATTACTGAAAAAGGAAGTAATACGACGCCCCCACCTTCTACTGGAAGCAAGGGTAAAATTACAAAAACACCAGGTGGTTCAAGTGGATCAGATGTGAAGCCGAAATCATCTATTAAAACGCCGCCAAGAAATACATCTCCTCCGAAAACGAGGGTCGGTGGTTCAGGGAAAATTACGAAGAGAAGATAGTAGAGAGACCGAAAAGTGTAAGTTGCTTTTTGGTCTTTTTTCTTGTTATAGGAACTAATTCCTTTCGGGTGGTGCAATTTAGGCGTAAGAGGGGAGAGTAAAAATATATCAGCGATTATTAGAATATATCGACCACAACTCAAAATATATCAGCGATTATTGAAATATATCGACTTACCGACAAAAACTGACAACGATAGCAACTTAATAATAAGAAGAGGGTGTGCCAAAATTTTAGCACACCCTCTTTTTTCATAATGATTAATGAATATCACGTTTCTTGAAATTACCGCCTTTTACTTCTGCTACATCATAAACGGTAATAAAGGCATTAGGATCGATTTCATTAATAAGTTCTTTCATTTTACTTTCTTCTAAACGGTTAATTACGCAAGAAATTTCTTTGAATTTCTCTCTTGAATAACCACCGTATACTTCGTTATATGTTGCACTTCGGCCTAAACGATCACGAATTGTTTCTACCATCAATTCAGGCTCTTTTGTAATGATTTTAAATGCTTTCGAACCACTTAAACCAACTTCAACGATATGAATCACTTTCGAAGCGATAAAGTAAGCAATTGCCGAAAGGATAGCTCCTTGAAGACCGAATACGGTTGATACGAAAATAAATACGAACATGTTTAAGAATAAAATAAGGTCACTCGTTCCAAATGGTAACTTACGAGAAAGCAATACAGCAAGCATATCGATTCCATCTAATGCCCCACCGTTACGTAATGCTAGTCCCATACCAAAACCGATGATAATACCACCAACAACTGTAACTAATAATGTATCGCCTTCAATAATAGCTGGTATTCCGTGCATGACAACGGTACCTATTGCTAATGAAGCAATCCCGATAATGGAATAAATCGCAAAGCTTTTACCGATTTGCTTATACCCTAACCAAACGAAAGGAATGTTAATAACTGCGATTAGAGCTCCTAATGGCAATCCAAATAATCTTGAACTAACGATACTTAAACCAGTCACACCACCGTCTGATACGTTATTTGGAATTAATACTGCTTCTAATCCGTACGCTGTGATAAATGCCCCAATAATAATCATCAAAGCTTTCGAAGCAATTTTTAGCTTATTGGGCTTGTTTTTGATAATTTTCTCCATGTAATTTCCTCGTTTCAAACTAGTTTCTTATTTGTTACGTAATTCACACCTAAATTCCATTTTAACATTTAATTTGAAAAATTTCTCCTTTAATGGATGTATGCAGGGAATATTATGACCATATTATCTTTAAAATATTTTTGAAATCAGTATAAGAAATCCCATCCTTTCAAAGGATGGGATGCTATTAAGAAAATATAAAACTAAGTACTGATACGAATAAAGCGAAACCTAAAATAGTTCCACATATTTTCATATGACGCTTACGTCCCATTACGACAATCGCAACATATTCACGGATCATTGCGTTAGGCCAGTAATAAAATGCAGTTTTTGATCCAATACCTTGGCTATTAAGACCGGCTTGTCTTGCATATATACCAGCACGGAAAAGGTGGAAATTATTCGTTGTAAAAATACTTTTATATTTACCTTCTGGTTTTAAAGAATCCATAATTTCTTTAGAGAACAGCATATTTTGATATGTGTTTACAGAGCGATTTTCCTGGACTGTATGTTCAAGAGGAATTCCTTTTTCAACAGCGTAACTTTGCATCGCTTCCGCTTCTGGAAGACCTTCATCTGGACCTTGTCCACCAGAAAAAATAATTGTTGGTGGTGTATTAACAGCGGCTTGTTTCCAATAGAAGTCAATCGCTTTATTAATGCGGCTTGCAAGTAAAGGTGGTACTTTATCATTAATTAAGCCGCTACCAAGAACGATGATGAAATCTTGATTACGTCTTGGTCTGTTGAATTGGTATAAAAAATATGCACTTAAGAAGTTAGATAAGTGTATAAAGAAATATATGCTTATAAGAGAAATAGCTGCAAAAATAGGCTCTAAATGCGATGAAACCAAACTTGCTGGATTTATAATAGGGAGTAACATAAAGAATAACATCCCTAAAGCAGCAAGGAGTGTTAAACAGTTAGTGAACCGTCGTCCTTCTCGCTTCATTAAAATTCTAGCATTAAGAAATAGCCCAAACATTAAAGCAACAATACCGAAAGGAAGCATAATGAGAAGTGCTAAAAAAGGTAAAAATATAATGTAGCGTAGGACATCACTATCTGAGTTCAATGATACAATCACACAAAAAAGAAGGAAAAAACAGATAAAGGCATTAAATAAAAAGCCGTTTATTATTTTTCGCGGATCTTTTAAATAGGAAATAAGAAAAATAATAAATAGTATAAGAGGAATAATTCCGAAATACATCATAAATATAGTACACCTCAATTTGTATAAGAATTTGACATACCTTTTATATTACATGATTTTATAAGTAAAAATGAAAGAAAAAATGATTTTGAATTTTCTCAATAAAATATATAGATACGTATGTTACAATATATTCAAAGCGATATATTAAAAGTAAAATGGTTGAAAAGGCACTCAGTAGAGTGCTTTTTCTTTTTGTATGCAATTGTGCATATTATATTTTTTTTCAAATGAAGAGGATTACAATATAAGTTGTAGACAGACTTTATAAAGCAGAATTTAATACAAACATTTCCCTCTACTTTTTGTATCTAACAATCGTATAACAATAAATAATTCTGTTTTATAGTGTCTGTTTTTGAAAAGTGGCTTCTTTGAAGGCACCTTTTTTTTATTAGTATAGATAGTTTTCACTGTTAGCATAGTGTAAACTATCTATACTAAACATTAGCAATCTTCCGTATAAATATTATCAATTTACTATATATTCCAGTGGTGTTAACCTACATATGAAAGGCTTTCTTTTTCAAAATATTACCCCTAATAAAATTTTGAAGAAGTCAACTGTCTCCAAACTTGTCTTTATGCTTAAAGAAAAAGCACTCAATTTGAGTGCTTTTTCTTATTGAAACATGCTATTTTTCTAGGCGATTTTCATAAAATAAAAGTAAAGAAATGAAAGTGGGTGACAAAATGCCGGCAGTTGTGGAAGGTGTTATTATTGAAAACTGCAATGGAACAATTAATGTAGGTGACAAATATAACGTACAGCCGATTGAAAAGACGAAGGCTTATAATGGATCGGGATCATCAAATACAGGAATGAAAGTACAAACGTTTAGTGGGATTAGTACAGCTGATGTATGGGATAATGATGCGAATGATCAGGGGATACAGTTTACTTTATAGTACAGTATGTAAAATTGCATAAAATGATGAAGTTGCCCTATGATACAATCTAGCTGTGAGCTGTTAATGATTCTTCTATAGTGTAGTTGTTAGATTAGAAATATAACATCTTATCGAAAATCATACGTACAAAAAAAGACACTTCAAACGAAGTGTCTTTTTTATTTTAGTGATATCCTTTAGCAGAGTCTTTATGAATTTTATTTTTAAAAATACTGTAGCTCCAAAGCTGATATCCAATAACGATTGGTACCATGACCATTGCTACGAAGAACATAATTTTTAAGTTTAATTGACTACCAGCTGCGTTGTATAACGTTGTACTGTATGCATCGTTAATACGGGATGGTAACATTCTTGGGAACATACCTGCAAAGCCAGTTGTCATAAACATTGCGATTGTTAGGCAAACGAATGTGAATGCAAGGCCAATTTTATGTTTGTACACCATAATAAGTGCGAGTACACTCATTAGCATTGCAAGTACTGGAAGAATGAATAGTACCGGATATTCCGTAAAGTTTTGGAATAAGTTTGTCCGATTAGCAGTTGCTACATAGAAGATAGGTAAAATAATAGCTGCTGCCATTGAAAATGGTCTTGCGATTTTATAAGCACGGTCGGATACTTCACCAGTCGTTTTAATCATGACCCAAAGGGCACCGGATACGACAAATATAGCAGTGAAGAACAACCCTCCTAAAATACCGTAATGGTTTAGTAAGCTAAGTAAATTTCCTTCATAACCATTTTTTCCGATTTGTAGTCCGTAATACAAGTTAGCGAACGTAACACCGAATAGGAAAGCAATTAAAAAACTGCCAATTGCAAATGCCCATTTACAAGTTTTTTGCCAAATCGGTGAATCATCTTTATGCATGAATTCCAGTCCAGCGGCACGCGCAAACAGTGCAAGTAATACTAAGAATAACGGTGTATATAGATAACTAAACATATTTGCATATGTGACTGGGAAGGCAGCAAATGTTGCGCCACCAGCTGTAATTAACCACACTTCATTACCGCCCCAGAATGGGCCAATTGCTTCTTGTAATTGATTTCGTTCTTGTCGATCTTTCGTAACGAAAGGAAAGATCATTCCGTTACCAAGTGCATACCCGTCAAGGATGAAGTAAACTGTCCAAATCACGCCCCATAAACCGAACCAGATGATTGCAAGCATATCATGAGACATGGGCCACACCTCCCTCAGTAGCAGGTTCTTCTAATGCTGCAGGTCCTTTTTTCGCGAACTTCAGCATTAAGTATACGTCTGCGATTAAAAGTAAAGTGTAGAACAAAATTAAACTAATTAATGAGAACCAAATTTGCGGGACAGATATAGGTGATACAGATTCTGCTGTACGCATTAGTTTATATACTGTCCAAGGTTGACGACCTACTTCAGCGACAATCCATCCTGCGTTAATCGCGATATAAGGAAGTAAGACAGACCATATTGTAATTTTTAAATAACGTTTTGAGTTTTCTAGTTTTCCTTTTCGGTTTAAATAGAAGCCATACCAAGTTAATGCCATAAAGAACATACCAAGTGCAACCATTAAGCGGAAGCTATAATACACGAGGTTAACATTTGGACGTTCATCTTTCGGAATATCTTTTAAACCAATAATTTCGCCATCAAATGAGTTTGTATAGAAGAAGCTTCCGAGTTTTGGAATCGTAAGGAATTCAAAGTTTTTCTCATTTTTTACATCAGGAATTTGAACAATTGAGAAGCCTTGTCCTTTTCCAGTTTCCCAAACTGCTTCCATCGCAGCTCCTTTTGCTGGTTGATATTTAGCTGCTGATACACCAGATTGATGTCCCATAAACGGTGTAATTGTTGCGGCGAATAAGCCTAACATTAAACCAAACTTAAATGATTTTTTGAAGAATTCCACTTCATTTTTACGTAATAAGTGATAGGCACTAATTGCCATAACGAAGAAAGCACCTACGATATAACAACCAATGACAGTATGGAAGAACATATTCCAAGCGTATGGATTCGTAACGAGTGCCCAGAAATCATTTAATTCAGCGCGGCCATTACGTACTACGTAGCCAACAGGGTTTTGCATAAACCCGTTTGCTGTAATAATCCAAAGTGCGGAAATGTTTGTTCCAAGTGCAACCATCCACATACAGAAGGCACGGAACTTTGGTGAAATTTTGTCTTTACCGAATAACCATATTCCCATGAAAGTAGATTCTAAGAAGAAGGCAACGAGTGCTTCGATTGCGAGAGGTGATCCGAAAATGTCTCCCATATATTTGGAGTACTCAGACCAGTTCGTTCCAAATTGGAATTCCATCGTAATCCCAGTTATAATCCCCATTACGAAGTTAATTGTAAATAATTTACCCCAGAAATTTGCCATTTTACGGTATGTTGGATTCAATGTGCGGGCGTATTGAGTTTCCATACATGCTACTAAAATGACAAGTCCGATTGTCAAAGGTACAAATAAAAAGTGATAAAAAATAGTAATTGCAAATTGAAAACGACTCAGTAACAGAACGTCGGACATAATAAATATTCACTCCTTTTTTACATTATCTACAATCAGTTTATAGTGAAAATACGTTTAAAGTATGTGAGACTTGTTACAAAGCTGTGTGTATATTTTGAAAGAATTATGTCGATTATCTGAAAATATCTTATTTTTACTATAAAGCGATATCCTTTTTGAGTTTTTCATATTTTGGTACACTATATAAGTAATGTAAATGAGAGAAAAGAGGGTTTTTTACTATGAAGTCATTAGAAGAGATTTTACAATACAATGAAAAATTTGTTGAAGAGAAAAGATACGAAGAGTATGAAACGGGAAAATTCCCGAATAAAAAAATGGTAATTATCTCTTGTATGGATACTCGTCTTGTTGAATTATTACCAAAAGCAATGAATATGCGTAACGGTGATGTGAAAATTATTAAAGTAGCAGGAGCTGTTATCTCACATCCATTCGGAAGTATTATGCGTAGTATTTTAGTTGCTGTATATGAACTTGGTGCTGATGAAGTTTGTGTAGTTGGTCACCACGATTGCGGTATGGCAAAAATTCAAGCAAGCAGTACAATTGAGAAGATGAAAGAGCGGGGTATAACAAATGAGAAATTAGATACACTCCGTTATTCTGGAATCGATTTAGAAAGATTCCTACAAGGGTTCTCTAGTGTAGAAGAAAGTGTAGAACATAGCGTATCGATACTTCGCAACCATCCATTACTTCCAGAAGAAGTACCTGTTCACGGTCTTGTTATAGATCCTGATACAGGAAAATTAGATTTAGTTGTGAATGGTTACGACAATTAAGAATTTACTTTGTCATCCTTTTTATCTGGGACAGGATCAAATCCTCCCGGGTGGAAAGGGTGACATTTTAATATACGCTTACAAGTAAGCCAAAAGCCTTTGAGTGCACCATGTTTTTGAAACGCCTCTAATCCGTAATGAGAACAAGTCGGATAAAAGCGGCAAGTTGGTGGTGTCATCGGAGAAATGAACTTTTGATAAAAGCGTATAATCCCAATAAAAATCTGTTTCATAATGGTCTCCTTTTCAGCATAGTCTTAAAGTATTATAGCACGACGGTACATAATACTTTACTAATGTGCATTTCCGTTATATCATATTGGATATAACGGAATTAAATTAAAAGCGGGAGAGATGTTGTATGCCATCAGTAGAAAGCTTTGAATTAGATCATACGATTGTAAAGGCACCTTATGTAAGACATTGCGGAGTTCACAATGTAGGTAGTGACGGTATTGTAAATAAATTTGATATTCGTTTTTGCCAACCGAATAAACAAGCAATGAAACCAGATGTTATTCATACGTTAGAACATTTATTAGCATTTAATTTACGTAAATATATTGATCGTTATCCGCATTTTGATATTATCGATATTTCACCGATGGGCTGCCAAACAGGATATTATCTTGTAGTAAGCGGAACACCGACAGTACGAGAAATCATTGATTTATTAGAATTAACATTAAAAGATGCGGTTCAAATTACAGAAATTCCAGCTGCAAATGAAACACAATGTGGTCAAGCGAAGCTTCACGACTTAGAAGGAGCACAACGCTTAATGAACTTCTGGTTAAGCCAAGATAAAGATGAACTTGAGAAAGTGTTTGGATAAAATAAAAAACTGCCTGTGAAAGGGCAGTTTTTTTATTGTCCTAAGAGCAACCATACTCTTCTTTTTTATGAAAATATATTACATACTCCAACATATAAAACAAAGGCAGAACAGAGAAAATAAACAAATGCTTTCGTTTTTTGCTGCTTCTTTATTTCATCGATTCCAAAAAGGATACACATAATACTTAAAAGGATAAACACGTAAGGTAAAAGAATAGTGAAGTTTGCAAAGAAGCTAAATAGGGCGAGAAAAAGAGCGATAGTGGCGATTATAATTTGAATGTTTTTTAACATGGAATCCCCCTTAAGTAGAAAGAAATAGTTACTGAGAGAAAATAATTATAAATGCTAAATTGGTCAAAATTTCATTCTACATATAACGAAAGTAGTTTGATATTAAAAAGAAGAATATGAGACTGGAAACGAAAAAATACGGGATACTCATTGATTTTCGTCCGGATTTCAATTCATTAATTCCTAGAAGAATAAAGAAACAACTGAGAATAAATTGTACGTATGGGAGAAGTGAAAAATTATCGGTAACATGGATATAAGTGCTTAGAATGAGTAAGAGAAGCATGAGAAATGCTAAAAAACTCCGTAATATAGTTAGAGTTAGCATTGTATAGCCTCCTTTAGACCATTTATCGGAATATTTCTGTGAAACCAATAAATAAAGCAGCGGCTCCTGCTAGTAGAGCGAGCACACTACCTCCTGTTTGCCTTTTTAATATTTCCTCTAAACTTATGGTGAGGGCCATAACTCCTAAAGAGATAAACATATACGGCATTATTTCTCTATTACTAGTAAAAAATCCATAGATTGCTATACATAAAGCAATAAGTGATAAAGTAATCCGTACTCCTTTTAGCATGCATGTACCTCCTTTTATTTGATATAGCTAATGATGAGAACAATCCAAATGAAAGCACCGGCAATAATACAAATAAATCCAGTTGCTGCCTCCTTTTTCTTTATTTGTTCAAATGCGATGAGAAACATTAAAGCCCCTAATAGAAATTGTGAAAGAGGTAAAAAATTATTTTGACCTGTATATAATCCAATTGCCGACATAACGATCACAGTGAGTGCTACTATGATGCGAAGTATACGAAGCATATTAGGAATTCTCCTTATTCTTTTTTGTATAAGGATTGTCTTCTAGTTTATCGACGGAATGTTTATAAGCATAGCCTTTATTAATTGTCATGATGGAGAGTACGAGGATGATTAGGACGATGATAATACCGATAATTAATATTTTGAACATAAAATCCCTCCTTTTCTTTATTTTACATAATTTTGTAATTGATGAAAACAATAGAAAATAAAAGGATGAAAGAAGGGTGTTACATGGAGACGAAAAAAACATATTATATATCAATAGGAAATGGTCAAATTTCACAAGTGAAGACGGCGGATACGTATAATTTTGAGATTTCCGCAAATGATGAGGAAATTACGGAATTAAGAGAGCACTTTGATCAAGCGTATGTAGAAGATTTAGGGTCATTTGTACGCTCCCACGTTCCATTTGTTGAGTATCATCACGATTCAAATAATGACCGATATGATGAACAACTACAAAAAGCATATAAAATGATTTACGATTTAGGAAATCATGAGACGAAAGAATTAGTCGCGCAAATGGGAATAATCAATGGATTGTAATTGGATAATATTATGCAGAAAAGCGAGAATATGCTACAATTTGTGGTAGGAAAAACTTGTAACCATCAATAGGGGAGTAATGGCATGTACAAATTTAAAGATTATTACCACAACACTGTACAATTATCGTTTGAACGTTATCCATTTTCTCCTGAGCCAAAGCATGTTTGGGTTGTATGCCGGTACGGGGATCAATGGTTATTAACACATCATTTACGTCGCGGTCTTGAATTTCCAGGTGGTAAAGTAGAAATAGGGGAAACACCGGAAGAAGCGGCAGTTCGAGAGGTTCATGAAGAAACCGGCGGCATAGTTTCTGATTTAACTTACTTAGGACAATACAAAGTATCTGGAAAAGACAAAATAATCATTAAAAACATTTATTTTGCAACAATTAGTGCGGTAGAAGAACATACGCATTACGAAGAAACGAAAGGGTCTGTTTTATTAAAAGACATTCCTGACAACATTAAAACGAATAGAAAATTTAGCTTTATAATGCGCGATGACGTATTAGCGCGTACGATGAAACATATAGAAGAAATCGGCTGTTTTACGAAGTAAAGTAGCCGGTTTCTTTTTTTTGTATGTAAGAATAAATGTAAATATATCTTTACATTTTAGGAGGGGGAAGATGGATAAAAGAAAAGAAACGACTGTTACTGTGTCTATGGTTAAATTAAATGTCTATGCATTTCTTATAATATTTGTTTTGGCATTTGGAATTAGTTTTTTACATGCACTTCTTTCAGGCGGGGTTCAAGTTGAAATTACGTTACCAACTGTGTTTCTTTTTATTATCGCAATGATTGTTCTCGTTTGTATTCATGAGGCAATACATTTAATTGGCTTTCGCTATATCGGAGGTGTTCCATGGAGTGAACTAAAATGGGGCGTTAATTGGAAATTAGGTGTTGCATATGCTCATTCTAAACAGGCGGTTACAGTAAAGCAAATGAAGAAAGTGTTAATGCTTCCGTTTTTACCAACTGGAATTTTGCCAATTGTATTGGGAGTAGCTATGAATCTGGAGCCACTCTCATTTTTAGGAATTCTACTAACAGCAGGTTGTATCGGTGACATTGCCTTATATCAAAAAGTTTCAAAGTTTCCAGATGATGCGCTAGTAAAAGATCATCCGAGTAAACCGCAGTTTACAGTATATGAATAATAAAGGAAGGGGAGGCGTTTTTGAACAACTGCTTCCTCTTATTATTTTTTGTCGGTGAATCAATATATTGTGAAAATTATTGATATAATTTAATTACTATTATTGTGTTTTTATCTCCACCTCTAAAAACGAAAGCACCTCCAACAAATCATCTACGATACGTGAATGCTTAAAATCACCCCAAAACGAATCTTTTTTCCAAACACCAAGAATTCCTACTTGTTCAGAACCAAGCACATCGTTTTCTGGATGATCTCCAACATAAAGACATTCTTCTGCCTTAACATCTAGTCTTTGCAAAGCACGTTCGAAAATTTCAGGGTGAGGTTTTTTAATTCCTTCAGCTTCTGAAACGAGAATGGTGTTTGTATACGTATGTATATGTAGTGCTCGAAGGTTGCTCATCTGAAATTCAGTAAAACCATTTGTGATAATACCAATTTTAATGTTTCGCTGTTTTAACTGTTGAAGTAGTTCATGCGTGTTTTTGAAAGGAATACAATGATGTTGGAAGTTTGTAATATAGTCGTGTAGCAGTTGCTCTTGCGTTAAAGTAGTAATGTTGTATTCGGAAAGGAGAGTAGCATATACTTTATCCTTCCACGTATAGCCATTATTATCGAGTTCAAGAAATCGAGAACAATACTCTGATTTCTCTATACTCATCAAATGTGAGGAGAAGCGATTATATTGCTCACAAATAAATTGTTCTAAAGATTGGCGCCGATCTAATAGTGTTCCATCTAAGTCGAATAAGATTGCACGAATCATGAGAAGCCTCCTTGCAGTTTTTATAATTAATTATCGCATATTCGTTAAAAAATGATTATTATATTTTTGTAGAATGTATTGATGGAGGACTGTATGAAGAGACTGTATGGCAAGTTAGTAGGGGGTATCGTTGCAATCGGCTTACTAGCAGGATGCGAAAGTTCTATGAAGAGTGTGAAAGAAAAAGAAGTGTGTAAAACAGACGAAGAATGTGTGGAAATAGGAGATAAGAAACTTCAAAAAGTATATGAAAAAATAGATGGATTATCTGAGCTTGAAGCAGTAGAAGATTATGAAATAGAAGAGCATGAAAGTGCGGATATGAAAGAGGCAGAGCAGAAAAAAGATGATGAGGATGATGATGAAAGTTATTTCTTTTTAGCTTCTTATTATATCGATGGTGATGAAATTGTAGATCCTTATTTTGAAAAAATAGAACGGAAACGTTTAAATAAAGTATTCGCTGAAGATAAAGAAGCGAAAGAAGAGGTGCTACAACAACGTCAAGATAGAGGGTATCATGAAGACTTATGGGATATGTATCGTACACTCATTCCAGCTAAATATCGTGGGAATATAACAGAATTTGATTTAATAACAGATGGTTATGACGGTGTTGTTGCCCATGTTATGCCGAGTATGGAGAATCCGAAAGACTGGACTCTTAGCCTAGATACGCTTGATTCTGCGGTAAATATCGATGAAGTGATGAAAACATTAATTCATGAGACGGCTCACGTGTTGACGCTCGGGCATAAGCAAATACCAGTAGATGAAAACTATGTAAAGGCTTTTGAAGAAGATAAAGATATTTCAACGTACCGAAATAAATGTGGAAATCTTTTCTTACAAGAGGGATGTGCGAAGGGAAAATCTTATATTAATCAATTTTATAACTCTTTCTGGAAGCCTATTGAGCAAGAGTGGACAGAAAAGAAAGTAGAAGAAAGTGAAGAAACTCAAATTGAGTTTTTTAAAGAAAAGCAAGATGAGTTTGTCTCACAGTATGGAACGACAAATGTAGCAGAAGATATCGCAGATACATTTACAGCGTTCATTTTACAAGATTCAAAAAAAGTGAAAGAAGGAACAGAGTTAAAATATAAGAAAATTGCTTTCTTCTATCAGTTCCCTGAGCTTGTAAAAATGAGAGCGGAAGTGCTGTCAGGATTATATGATGTTTCGAAAACGATAGAACAACAAAGTGGAGACTAATGTAAGTTATGTGTTCGATATAGTTTCGTTAAAGTAAAGCGTGAAGAATTTTTAATTCTTTGCGTTTTTTTATGTTGATAAAATTGAAAATTCTGTATTTTTCTTTAAAAGAAGAAGGAACTGGAGGTATAAAATAGAATTAGTATAAAAATGTCACAATTTAGACACAATTATAATGCGCGTGTTGTAGGGACTATAAGTTTACTCTCGAGGAGGTAATGAAACGTATGAAAACGATTCTTGCTGTTGCTGGTCTCATTTGGGTAATGTCTCACGGTTTTCCGATTTTTGAAGGGGAGCAAATTCGTAGTGCTTTGAATGAAAAGTTTAATGATTATCATGTGATAGATCGAAAAGATAATGTCGTTACAGTACGTGTGAAAGACTGTTTCCATACAGTTACGGTTGCGGATGGAAACATTACAAATGAAACGAAAATGTGTGATAAAAGGTAAAAGAAAGAAGCTGACTATAGCGTACTGTTTTGAGTCAGCTTCTTTTTCTTTTTCCAATTAGAATTTTTTCAAATGCCTCAACAAATACATACATAAGAGTTGCAAGAACACATGTGAGTAGTACGCTAAGTAAGACGAGTGTGAAGTTAAAGACTTGGAATCCGTAGCTAATTAAGTAGCCAAGTCCTTGTTTGGAAACGAGAAGTTCTCCGAAAATAACACCGACCCAGGATAAACCAACGTTTACTTTTAACGTTGAGATAATTGCTGGAAAGGATGCAGGGAGAACGACTTGCTTATAACATTGCCATTTATTTGCACCAAATGTGTCCATCACTTTTATATAGTTAGAATCGACTTCTTGAAATGCACTGTAAATAACGAGAATGGTAATGATGATGGAAATGATTACTCCCATTGCGATAGAAGATGAAATGTTTGGACCGAAAATAACGATGATGATTGGACCGAGTGCAACTTTTGGCATTGCATTTAGGACGACGAGATAAGGATCAAGTACGCGGGCTAGAAGTGGCATCCACCAAAGGAACGTGGCAATAATAGCACCAAGTACTGTTCCGAGAATGAAGCCTACTCCTGTTTCCAGTAATGTCGTCCATATGTGGGCCCAAAGTGAACCGTCGATCCATTTCGTTAAGAAGAGATCCCAAATACTCGAAGGAGAGCTAAAGAGTAAAGGATCAATCCATTCTTTTTTACTAGCTATTTCCCATAGTGCAAAGAAAAGAATAAGTAGTAAAAGTTGTAGCGAGCGAGCAATCCAAGCGCGTCTGCGTTCGTTCTTTCGAAATTGTTCATGTAGTTGTTTTATATTATCCAAGTCGTTCCAGCTCCTTCCATATATCTTGAAAGAGGGCTGGGAAATCATAGTGATGGCGTGCTTCTAACGGTGATAAAGAACGGATACTTTCCGGGACGATAAAGGTTTTTGCGATTTTTCCGGGATTCGCTTGCAGTAAATAAATACGATCACTCATCGCGATCGCTTCTTCAATATCATGAGTAACAAGTAGTGATGTTTTCTTATATTTATTTAGTAAGTTGAAAACGAGTTCTTCTAGTTTTAATTTCGTTTGATAATCGAGTGCGGAGAATGGTTCATCTAGTAATAAAATTTTCGGATCAGTCGCTAATGTTCGAACGAGAGCGGCACGTTGACGCATACCGCCGGATAGTTCACGAGGATATTGTTCTTCTACACCATGAAGACCGACTTGTTTTAAAAGATTTAAAGTATGTTCTTTCATCTGCTCATCATAAATCTTTCGAATATGAAGTCCAAGCATAATATTTTCTTCAATCGTTTTCCAAGGGAATAAGTAATCTTGTTGCAACATATATCCCATAGATGATGTTTTCGTTGTAATCGGTTCACCATCTAAAAAGACAATACCGTCAATTGGATCAAGTAGTCCAGCAATGATTGAGAGGAGCGTTGTTTTACCGCAACCACTTGGACCGAGTATAGAAATAAATTCGCCTTCTTCCACTTGTAAGCTCATATCTTCGAGAATAAGTTTGGCATTCTCTTTTGCAAAAAAACAGTGAGAAACGTTACGTATTTGCAAAAAACTCATACACTTCGCCTCTATTTCTTAATAACGCTTTCGGCAATTTTTGTATTGACGAGCGCTTCATGTGGGACTTCTTTTTGTAATTCACCAGCGTCTTTCATAATAGTTTGGAGCTGTTTCCATTCTTCTGCATCTAATAGTGGATTTGTCGCATAAGAATGTTGCTTTTTATACCGTTCAATTACTTTTACTGTAATGTCTTTTGAAGTGTCTTTAAATAGCGGGGAAACAGTATCAGCAATCTCTTCTGGACTATGTGTATCAACCCATTGCTGTGCTTTATAGAGAGCACGTGTGAACTTTTCAGCAGCAGCTTTATCTTTCTTTAAGAAACTTTCTTTTGCCATGAACGTTGTATAAGGAACAGTACCAGATTCATTTCCGAATGAAGCGACGATATAACCTTTACCTTCTTTCTCAAGTATACTTGCAGTCGGTTCAAAGAGCTGTACAAACTCTCCAGTACCAGATGCGAAGGCATTTGCAATATTAGCAAATTCGATATTTTGAATTAAGTTTGTATCTTTATGAGGGTCAATGCCATTTTTCTTTAAAACGTATTCTCCAACCATTTGCGGCATGCCGCCTTTACGTTGTCCTAAAAACGTAACACCTTTCACGTCATTCCAATTAAAAGAGTCTAGTTTTTTACGTGAAACTAAAAATGTCCCATCTGTTTGTGTAAGCTGTGCAAAGTTAATGACAGGGTCTTTCGCTCCTTGTTGATGAACGTAAATAGACGTTTCAGAACCGACGAGAGCAATATCAATTCCGCCAGATAATAGGGCGGTCATCGTTTTATCGCCACCAGCTGTTGTTTGTAGGTCAATATTTAGTCCTTCATCTTTAAAAAATCCTTTTTCAATCCCAACATATAATGGGGCATAGAAGAGAGAATGGGTAACTTCGCCGACGCGAATGTTTTGAGTTTGTTCTTTCGTACCTTCTTTTTTACTACTACAAGCAGCAAAAGTAAAAACAGCTAGTAACATGATGCAAAAAATCGCGATTAATTTTTTCACTATATAACACCTCCTAGAAGTCACTCTACAAGCATGATATGTAGGTAATCGCCCATATGTGAGTGTAGATAGCAGGAATTTTTTTGGTGGTAAAGAAGTACAAATATAAGGGGTGATAAAATGGAGTACGAATACGATGATAGCGTACATTTACATCTTGATTATTTCGGGACAGAATGTGATATGGAATCGATTGCTTATAAGAGAAAGAATGAAGACGTATGGGATGTGTATTTTAATTTTGGAGTATACGGTATTCAGAAAGACGATGTAGAGTTAGGGAGATTTATGGACGAATATGCTGGTCATTACGTTTTTTCTGTACATGCTCGCGATCTTAGCTGGGAATTTGGAAGTGCCCAGTTTGAAGAGTGGGTGTTGAAAAATCGGATAGTAGAAAAAACGCTACAAAAATAGGAGGAATTTTGTGATTGGATTTCTCATCTTATTATTTATTTTTGTGGCCGGATTTTTTATCATGCAAATGCTTATTTACCGATTTGCAAAGAAAAACATCCATAAATATACAAAAATAAAGTGGTTTCATATGTGGCTACATATGAATATGAAAAAAGGTCCGAGATTAGATTTTTTTGATTTTGTAATTATAGTACTCGTATGTATCGTATGGAAAATATGGCTGCTTCCCTTTATATAATACACATACTAATCATTTTCTCTTTTATCATAAAATAACGAAAAGAACCTGTCTTGTGGCAGGTTCTTTTCGTTATAGTAATAGTTGTTAAAAACGTGCAACGCCTTTTTATTAATTCTTTCGTATTTTCATGTTAAATCTTTAATAGCAGGACTTCTAAAAAATAGTTATTGTATCATAAAGTGGAATGCTGAAATTAAGTTTTTCAAGAATGAGTAATTTGTATGCCACAATTTAACTATTGATTAAGGGAATATTAAGACAATACATTTATGATAGAAACAAGTATGCAGACGAAATATGTAATATATGTTATTTTAATAGAAATAGTTCTTTCGATGCGAGGGAAATTAAGACATAGAAACGAGGGAATGAATTGAAGTATGGTTCTACACTTTTTCATCTTCCAAAAAGAAATATATTAATTTCTAGCATTATAAGTAGTATGGTGACTTTATTAGTAATAACTATGCTGTTTATGATTTTAAAGGTTTTTAATTTAGACATGATGAAAGATCATTTAAATCAAAAGCTTGTTTTAAGTGTTATGATGATTTTCATATGGGGCATAACGTTTTATATTACGCATTTCAATAAAAAAGAGATGTCTATACTTAGAGCATCCCTGCGAGTGCATTTTATATTACTTTTACTAGCTCATACAGTAGCGTTATTTTATATTGTCATGCAAGTTAATATGATTTTCATAGAGGCAATGAATTGGATTTACTTTTATAATATGCAGTTTATATTAAGTTTTGTAGTAATTTATGCAATATATATTCTTGTATATAATTTAATAGGTAAGGTTTTTCTAAGTATGGTTTTAACGAGCTGTACGTTAGTCATTTTAGGTATTGTGAATTATTTAAAGCTTATTTTCAGAGGCGATCCGTTATATCCTTCTGATTTCACACAAATTACGCATATGCAATCTGTTATACCGATGGTGATGGACTATTTTAGCTGGAGCTATATTTTTGTCATTATCTTAAGTATCGTAGCTTGTATTGTAGCAGGGATATATATGAGAAGATATATTCAAAATGTAAAGATTCATCTAGGAATAAGAACCTTATTAGTAGTAGGATCTATTTTTGTTCTATATGCGTACGGTAATTTTGCGAATACATTTATGAATAAAGTATTTCAAAAATCAGGTGTAGATTTTGTTTTGTGGAATCAAAATGAGAACTATGCTTCAAATGGTTTTGTACTTGGGTTTATTAGCAATTTAGATACAACAGTTATGGAAAAACCAAAAAATTATTCTAAAGAAAATATGCTTCAAATAGCAAACGATATAAAAAAACAATATAGTGGAAATATAGGGAGCCAAAAGAAAAAAGAGAAACCGAATATTATTTTTGTAATGAGTGAATCGTTTTGGGATCCGACGAAAGTAACTAACCTTTCTTTTAGTGAAGATCCTGTACCAAATTTACATCATTATATAGAAAACTTTCCTGGTGGACAAACTATTTCTCCTACATTTGGGGGAAATACGGCGAACGTTGAATTTGAGGCATTAACAAGTTATTCAATGAGTTTGTTAAAGCCAGGTTCTATACCATATCAGCAGGTCATTACAAATAAGAAAGAAATTCCATCAATCCCTACGGCGTTGAAAAAAGAAGGTTATTATACAAGTGCAATTCATTCATTTGGTCGCACATTCTTTAAACGTGACGATGTATATAAGGTGTTAGGATTTGATAAGTTTAATGCAGAGGACACGATGGAAAATGTGGATATTGATGGAGATTATATTAGTGATTTAGCGATGAGTAAAGAGATAATTGCTGAGTTAGAGGAACAAAAACAGCCAACATTTATTCATGCAGTTACGATGCAAAATCATTTTCCATTTACAGAAGGCCGATTTGGTGAAAACCTAATAGAAATTAGCGGTCTAGAAAATGAAGAATCAAAGGGAGAATTAGAGACGTATACAGAAGGATTAAGACGTTCAGATGAGGCCCTTCAATATTTAATAGAGCAACTAGATAATTTGGATAGACCTACATTATTAGTATTCTTTGGAGATCATCTTCCATCATTAGGAACAAATAAATCTTTTTATAAAGAAAATGGGTATATAACGAATGAAAAAACACCGAGCGAACGTTTAGCGATGGCGCAAACTCCGTTATTAATGTATGCAAACTTTGATATGCCAAATGATAATTTAGGTTTAGTAAGCCCAATTCATTTTTCTAATCTTATTTTTGATTATGCAGGATTAAATAAATCCTTATTTTATCAATTTTTATCGGAACTTTACAAGGAAATACCAGTGCTTAGAGATGAATTAAAAGTTGATAAAAATGGAGAAGTAATCAATGATTTAACAAAGAAACAAAAAGAAATGTTAGAGCAATATAAAATGCTTCAATATGATTTACTCGTTGGAAATCAATATAGTAAAGATATTCTCTTTAAATAAAAGAAACAAAAAGAACTTGTATAACGATACAAGTTCTTTTTTCATAGTATTTAACGGGGTAACCAGACAAGCTGGGTTTAGGGAGTATTACTTGTACATTTAGTATATATGAAAATATAATCGTTTTATTTGTGTATTTGTGAGAAATGTGTGAATTTTATGTTTTATAAAAACGATTATATTAACTTTCGTTCTTGTATTGCAGTTGTTATGTCTGTAAAAATTTTATCAGTTCTTTATTTAATTCATCCGCTTGATCGATTGGTGAACCATGACCACTATTTGTAAGAGCATGTAACTGAGAATTTTTAATTCGTTGTTGCGTAAGTTCAGCACTTTTGTAAGGAATTAGTTGGTCGTGAACGCCGTGGAAGATTTTTGTTGGGACGTTAATTTTATTTAAATCTTTCGTTACATCTTCATTTGCAGCTGCTTGTAAAATTTTGATAAGGGCATAAGAAGCGGACTGCATACCGAGATAAGAAAACCATTCAAGGGTTGCAGCTCCTAAGTTTCTATTGAAAAAGGATAAAGATACATCATTTAAAAATTTTGGTAAATTAGCATACATTTGATTAATGAGAGCATCTGCTTGTTCTTTCGGTACACCGTAAGGGGACTCTTGATTTTTAACGAAAGAGGGAGAGACAGCGTCAATTAATGCGAGCTTAGAAATGCGGCGCCCATTATAGCGAGACATATAGCGAATAGAAAGAGCACCACCAACTGAGAAACCGACTAATGTAGCGTTCTCTACTTGGAGTGCTTCTAGAACAATTGCGATATCATCGGCTAATCGATCATACGTGTAACCAGTCCATGGCTTATCAGATTGTCCATTCCCTCGTATATCCATGGCGATACAGCGAAAGCCATGCTCTGGTAAAACATTGAGTTGATATTGATACATTTGATGATTTAAAGGCCATCCGTGAACGAAGAAAACAGTCTTACTACCTGGACCAGGATTAACGTCTTGCACAAAAATATGCACATCTTTCTCGACAGTAACAAACATAAATTTCCCCCTATTTTATGAATATGCTCTATCCCAAAAGCGTTGTTTTGTCATAGCTTTAATAAATTCATTTGCTAGTCGCGTAGGGTCTTGTTCTATTAAAACACCAGGCTTTCCTTCGATATTTAAAGATTGAATAATAGAAGAGCCGTTTTGGAAGGAGCCAATCGGCTTAAAGTGATTATATGATTCTACGACAAATGAACTTGCTTTGTTAAGAAAATGATCATCCATCTTTCCGCCAATAAGAAGTAATCCATCATAAAGGAGTGGTGAGCCTGTTAAGAAAGTATCATTTACTTCCCACTGTCCATTTGGCGTTCCCTGCACTATGCCTAATCGTTCGGAAACGATCACTGGTTGAAGACCTACTTGTTTGAACTGATTTATTATATATTGTGCGCTTGGTCCATCATATCCATTTGCAACAATGACACCTACTCGTAATGTATTAGGACTAAAGGTTGTATTTGCCATACTTAGTGCTGGAGATGATTTTGTAACGTTGGATTCTTGCACATTTGGGACTTTTGCTCCGAGAGCTTCTGCAACTAAAGTAGCCAATTCTGTACTAATATGTCCAATCATATCCACGACTTGTTGGCGGACAGATTTACTTTTGACTTTTCCTAATTCAAAGGAGAAAGCCTGCATAATATGGATTTTTTCGAAGTGACTCATACTATTCCAAAATAAACGAGCTTGAGAGAAGTGGTCTTTGAAGCTAGCAGCAGTTTCCCTTGTTTTATGACCAGATACAGTAGAAGGATATGTAACGAATCCCCCCTTTGTTCCAGGTACAGTATAAGGAGAATTCTTTGCTAAGGAATTGTTATGGTAGGCAACTTTTCCTTTGTCGATTATATATTTAGACGCACCATCTCTTTGGTTGTTATGAAATGGGCATATTGGACGGTTAATCGGTAGTTCTTGATAATTTGTACCAACGCGTGCTAATTGTGTGTCTGTATAAGAAAAGAGTCTACCTTGTAAGAGAGGGTCATTGGTAAAGTCAATACCACGGACGATACTTCCAGGGTGTAGTGCCACTTGTTCAGTTTCAGCAAATACATTATCTACATTGCGATTTAAGGTCATTTTCCCAATGATTTTAACGGGAAAATCTTCTTCAGGCCAAATTTTCGTTGCATCTAATATATCGAAGTCGTATTTAAATTCGTCCTCTTCTTCTAAAATTTGAATGCCAAGTTCGTACTCAGGATAGTTTCCAGCATTAATATTTTCCCACAAATCACGGCGATGGTAATCTGGGTCAGCACCACCTAGTTTTTGTGCTTCATCCCAAATTAACGAATGAACGCCAAGCTTTGGCTTCCAGTGGAATTTCACGAATCGTGACTTTCCATTTTTATTAACTAGACGAAATGTATGAACGCCAAATCCTTGCATCATTCGAAAGCTTCTTGGAATTGCACGATCGGACATAATCCACATCATCATTGCAGCTGATTCTTGATTGTTGGCGATGAAGTCCCAAAAAGTATCATGTGCTGTTTGACCCTGTGGAATTTCATTATGTGGCTCTGGTTTAAGGGCGTGAATAAGATTAGGAAATTTAATGCCATCTTGAATAAAGAAAATGGGAATATTATTTCCTACTAAATCAAAATTTCCTTCTTCTGTATAAAATTTAACGGCGAATCCTCTTACATCTCGATTCGTTTCATTTGCTCCTTTTGATCCAGCTACTTCAGAGAAACGAATAAAAAGCGGTGTTTTTTTTGAAGGGTCTTGTAGAAAGTGGGCCATTGTTAGCTCTTCTAAAGATTCATATAACTCAAAAATGCCATGTGCTCCGTATCCTCGTGCGTGAACGACTCGTTCTGGAATTCGTTCACGGTCAAAGTGAGAAAGTTTTTCTCGCATAAGGAAATCTTCTAGAAGGGTAGGGCCACGATCACTGGCAGTTAAAGAGTTTTCATCATTTGAAATTTTAACACCTGTATTTGTTGTCATCTCCTTTCCTTCATTTTCACGCGTGAAAGATTGGAGTTGTTCTGTCTTTTTATTTTTTTTGCCGTCCATAAAAAACACCTCCCATAATATACGTATTATTTTTTGTGTTTTTTATGCTTGTATATAGCATGAAGATGTTGTGTCGTTGGGATGATTTTCCTCAAATGTTCGATTTATCTTTGTTTGTCTATGAAAATCATTTATTATAATAAATGGTATTCTTCGAGATATTATTTTGAAGGGGTGTTGAAGTGAAAGAAAGTTTTCTATCATATAAAGAAGAAGAAAAGAATGCAAAAATCCTTTTATGGGTGTTATATGTCATTGTTATTGTATATCAAATTTTCTATGCAATCGTATTAGACGATAAATCAATAATGGATAAGGGATACAACATAGTATGGCAAGTTATTTGCGGAGTAGCAATACTGTGCGTGAATATATATTTAATGAAAAAAGAGAAGGCAAACCTTGTTAAATATGCATGGATATTTGCATACATAGGGATAGAAATCGCTAATATATTTTCATATATTTTTTATAATAAGGCGGCGTTTGATGCGACAAATATAATAGAAATTATTCTCATTTTCTTTGTACCCATATTTTTAAATAAAAAATTTTATGTGATTTTACTTTCTTCTATTGTAGGAAAATATTTGATTTATTTATTTGTATTAGAGGAAGTAAAAGCATTTATGTATCTTATTATGTATACACTTATGCTAATTGCGGCGTATATCATTTTAAACCGATTTTTACAATATCTTTCAGCTGTAAAGGAAAGTATTGCGATTGCTAGCGAATCACAGAAATTAGCAGTAATCGGAAAAATGGCAGCGACGGTTGGACATGAAATTAAAAATCCACTCGCTTCATTAAAAGGATTTACGCAATTACAACGAGAGAAGCATGAAGAGGATCCTATTTATAAACGTATGATTTTTGAAATAGAAAATATGAATAATATGATAAGTGAGTTAATGGAAGTTGCTACATGCAAACCTTCTATTTATAAGAAACATGATGTAGGAAAAATTGTATTACAAGTAATAACAAGTCTTCGCGAAAAAATGAATGAATTAAACGTACAGTTTATTTCTAATGTGGAAGAAAAAATAATAGAAGTTGAATGTGATGAACGAAAAATAAGAGGAGTCTTTTTATATACGATAAAAAATGCTTTAGAGGCAATGGAACAAGATGGCATATTACATGTAAGATTAGAAAATAAAGGGAAAGAGTATGTAATGATCAGCGTGATTGATAATGGTCATGGTATTAAGCAAGAAAACTTAATTCGTGTTACAGAGGCCTTTTATACAACGAAACAAGATAAAATTGGTCTGGGACTTACGGTAGCGAATCGAATTGTCGCCGAGCACCTTGGTGAGCTGCATATTTCAAGTGAAAGAGATACTGGAACGAGAATAGACATCATTCTCCCAAAGAAGTGTGGAAATACTGAAATCCAAGTGGAAGAAAAGCTAGGAGTTACCATATGAATAAAGGCTATATATTTAAAAACGAAGAAATAAAGGCGCTGAAAGCATTTTTAAGTTTATTTTTCATTATATTTTTTGTATATGATCTTGCTTATGAATTTATCGTACCGTTAATCGGTGGAGAGCAAGAAGGTGTAGGTGAGTTTGAAGATGGTTTAGGTTTATGGCTTTACTTTTTGATGGTGGTATTGTTTTGCGTTGGGATATACTTTATGAAATGGAAGAATGCTTTTGCGGTAAAGTATATTATTCTAATTGGCTATAATGTATTAGATTTTATCCATAACATTATGATTTATTATGGTAGCGATGCAGAATTTGACGGTGGAAATATAGTAGAAGGATTTTTTATTTTGTTTGCACCAATCTTTGTGAATAAAAGATATTTCTGGTTAATTCCAGCGATACTTGTCGGAAAGTATGCTCTTACAGGAATCATTATTCAATCTTCTCTCGTTTTAATCCCAATGGCATTGTATAGCGTATTTACTATCATATGTTGGATTATATTTTTGAGGGTTCAGTCTTATGTTCGTACGCTTGAGATGATGGACAAAGAAATAAAACAGACAGAAAAACTAGCAGCTGTTGGAAAGATGGCAACGGTTATTGGTTATAAGATTAGAAGACCTTTAGCAAACTTAAAAAAACTTGTGAATAAACAAGCAGACAAGCATCCAGAGGATAAAATTTATAGTGATATTATGAAACAAGAAGTAGATCGGATTCATATAATTGCTACAGAACTTAGTGGATTTGAGAAATCTAAATCACTAGAATCAGAAACTCATAACATACAAGAAATTATCTCTTATGTTATTCGAGTTATGGAAAAGCCTGCTTTAAAACAAGGAGTCTACATACAAGGTATTTACAGTAAAGACTTACCATCAATTACATGTGATGAAAAACGATTAAAACAGGTCTTTTTTAATTTAATTAAAAATGCAATTGAAGCAATGTCAGTTGGCGGAACAATTACGATTAAAGTTACTGTAAAAGATGGAATCATCATTCAAGTGAAAGATGAGGGATGCGGCATTCCGAAAGATAAAATTCCAAAGTTAAATGAAGCCTTTTATACAACGAAAGAAACAGGAACTGGTCTAGGTTTAGTAGTTACAGAAAAAATTATTAAAGACCACAACGGTAAAATGAGTTTTGAAAGTGAAGTTGGGGTTGGAACGACGGTTGAGGTTATGTTACCACTGCATTAAATAGAAAAAACATCACTTCCAAGTAAGTGATGTTTTTCTATTTTATCTTGCTATTTGTGGATAGTAAAAATCTCATTTTATCGATAAAGAATGTATGATGTATTTCTAAGATCAAAATGTTTTTTTTAGTTTTTATTATGGATTTTCCAGTAAAAAATTTAGACTATAAAAATTAATTGTTTTTTTCTAAAAAAACTATTTTCTTTTTTGGGTTTTAATGGTATATTCAAAACACGATAAATAAATACCTATTTTTGGCACACTATTCGAAAGGATAGGTCGCAAAGCTAAGAGTCTAAAGTAATGAAAATTACTATGATAGTCTGGTTGCAGTTTGGATTTTCACACATAGTTGTATGTATGAAAATCGAAGAGGCAACCGGATTTTTTATTGTCTTAAAAAGAAAAAATAAATGGGCACACTATTCGAAAGGATAGGTCGCAAAGCTAAGAGTCTAAGGTAATGAAAATTACTATGATAGTCTGGTTGCAGTTTGGATTTTTACACATAGTTGTATGTATGAAAATCGAAGAGGCAACCAGATTTTTTATTGTCTCAAAAAGAAAAAATAAATGGGCACACTGTTCGAAAGGATAGGTCGCAAAGCTAAGAGTCTAAGGTAATGAAAATTACTATGATAGTCTGGTTGCAGTTTGGATTTTCACACATGTTGTGATGTATGAAAATCGAAAAGGCAACCAGGCTTTTTATTTTCTAGGAATACACATTATGATTGTAAATTTAGCTGAATAATAAATTTAATGTTCGAAATATTCGGTTCATAAGAAGTGAGGGAGGGAAGTACATTGCAAAATCAAATAGGTAAATTTGGGCGTATACTTCTCGCTGGAGGAATATTATTTACGCAAGTTGGTGTGCTAGATTACTCTGCAACGAAAGTTTATGCGGTTACAAACGACGAGCAAGGACGTTTTATCGTTCATATGGATAAACAAGAAATAAAAGTTGATGAAAATGTAGTATTAAAGATTACAAATACAAATAAACAAGATGCTAATATCGAGCTGAAATTATCTAATGAACAGCTGTTCAATGAAGCAGAAACGAAAAAAATGAACGAAAACAATAAAGCGATTCAAAACATTTCAGTAACAGAAGATCACATTGTAAAAATTGAAAAGAATGAACAAAGTAATTTTATCGGTGACGTATATGTAGTCATTCAAATGAAAAAAGCTGGAGAGTACAAATTTGAACCGATAGTGAAGTTTGAAGGGAATGAAAAGAAAATTGAATCTCCTTCTCTACATGTTGTAGAGAAAAAAGAGGCTTTAAATGTAGCCATTTCTGATGAAAATCCAAAGGCTTCAGAGGAAGTTATGAAAAAAGAAATAAGTGAAAAAGTGAAAGTATCGGAAGAAAATAAAAAACAAGAAATAAATTCTACTAATGCTGAAGTTCCAAAAGAAACGAAGACTTTAGCGAAAGAAAAGGTTAATGAAGAACTCGTACCAAAGGAAAATGAATTAAAAGAGAGCAATAGGATAAACGAAAATAATCAGGAATTACCTGCTATTCAAGCTGAGAAGGTATTAAAGAGCCAATCTCTACTAGCTGCTAGTCCTGTTACAAGTATTCTTAAATATCCAAATGTAAAGGTAATAAATAATAGAACAGGTGAAGGGCCTTCTATCTCGGGTAAATATGCTTTTAGATTTGTTTGGAGCCCACAAGTAACATATGAGGTAAAGGGTAGTAGCAATGACAGAACTGGTCAAAGTCAATATACATTTAGAAATTCAAATAGAGAACAGTACGTATTAGTAAAAAAAGCTGGTGAATATCAAGGGAAATGGATTGATGTCCGTATTAATATTCACTCTATGACAGCTTCATCTGTAGATGTTAAAACACCAATAACTAAAGGTGATGCAAAAAACTTTTTACAATTATATGGGAACGGAAGGTCAGGACAAACTTATAATGCTTCCTTTGAATTTTATGAACACGGAACAAGTAAAAAAGTACCATTAACGGCAATGTGGAATTTCAAAAGGATAAATAGTTATAAAAATGTAACGTTACGTAATGATGGTAGTCATTTAACGAATTTATACGTGTATGATACGAGTTCAATTAGGTATCAAGACAAAGGGAATAATAAAATCGAGTTTTCTGGCACAGCAGGTCCAGTAGCTACTCCAGAAGCAGATATGACAATTACATTTGATAATTTAACAGAATTACCGCTAGAAGTTAGATTAAATGCTTCAGGTGTTAATGTATCATACGACCAATTAGCGATTGCACAAATTGAAATTCCAGCTCCAAGTGTAATAGGAGATATTGTGGAAGATAATTCCCGTCAACTTTCTTATAAGGTATATCAAAATATGCCTGCTCAATCGAAAGAGATTCACTATGCGAAATCTTTTGTATTAGAAAGTGAAGTGAATAAGGATTTTACTGTGAATGATGTTTCCATTCAAGATGTGGAGAGTGGAGATGATGTAAGTAGTTTCTTTGATATTAGCAGGACAAACAATAAAGTCACTGCGGTTGCGAAAGTAAATGCGCTAAAAACAGAAGAATTCAACGGGAAAATTTATGAAATGACAATTACAGGTTCTCCTGTAAAAGGTGCTGATGTAATGAAATATTACAAAGGTGGTTATCTTGAAATACCGGTGTCAGCTAAAAATTATTTAGATGGCGATAAGAATGGACAAGATAGTAATCGAGATGGAATCGCAAAAATAAGGTATAAAGGTATTCCAACTGGGAAACCAGTCCTACAAAAAGTAGTGCAAGGAACAGATTTAACAAAAATGGATATTTCTAAATTTGTGACAGATTTATCTGTAGATACGAATTTGGATGTAGATAAACCAATATCAGTAGTGAAGTTAATCAATATTCCAGATACCAAAACAATAGGGAATCATACTGTAACGGTTGTAATTGAAACGAAGCAAGGTGTACAAGCGGAGATTCAAGTGCCGGTTACTGTCGTTGATGGGACTTTAAAGTTAGTAGACGTACCAAAAGAAATTACATTTGGAGATTTAACAATTCCATCGAAAACAACGACATACGCACCGAAGGCGATTTCAAATCCTTTAAAGGTAACCGATGATCGTGTTAAAAAGCAAAAATGGAGTGTATATGTAAAGGAAATTACACCATTAACTTCAGCGCAAAATGACACATTGACAGGAGCATTGATTTACAAACGAAATGGAAAGGATACACCTTTAAGTACTTCTAGTATAGAAGCATTCTCGTATACTTCTAAAAACGACGAGGAGGTTTCACTAAATTGGAAGGAAAACGAAGGAATTCATTTACAAGTAAAACCAGGGCCGAATGTCAAAGCAAATACTAAATATGCTGGACAGCTAGAATGGACATTAACCGATGCTCCTCTCTAAAAATATATGAAATATATAAATTTTAGAAAGGAGAGAGTAATGAAAAAAATAGTTGGTATTATCGTTTCCACAGTTATATGTGTGCCGTTTCTTATGGCAAATGTAGTAACGGCTACAAGTACGAATTCAAAAGCGGGTATTACATTTTCGAATAGCTATACACCAAATACATCAACTGATCCGACAAAGATAAATACAAAAAAAGAGACAGTTGATAAAAATAAAAATGGAGATAAATATTTACCGAAAACAGGAGGCCAGACACGGGACTTCAAACAATATATAGGATTGTTTTCAATTGTTTTATCTCTATATGTATTCAAAAGAATTAAGGGAAAGCAAGTGTATTCAAAATAAAAAATAGATGAAAACAGAGAAAAGGGGAAGGTACATATGAAACTAGCAAAATTAGCATTAATCGGTGCAGTATCATTAACATCAGTTGCAGCAGTAGGAACTTCAGCATTTGCGGAAGAGAAAGCAAATATGAAATCAAAAACAGATGTAACGTTTATTGAAGATACAAGCACAACAGATCCAAACAATCCAGAAAATCCAAATGAAAAAGTTACACCAGAGAACCCTGGTGACCATGAAATAGGAACAAAAGGTCCATTAAGTATTAACTACGTTTCTAACTTACACTTCGGCGAGCAAGTTATCTCTGGTAATGATCAAACGTACTTTGCAAAATTGGATAAAGTGAAACAAGGGAGCAAAACAGTTGAAGTACCTAACTTCGTATCTGTAACAGATAACCGTGGTACAAATGCAGGATGGAAATTGAAAGTAAAGCAAAATGCACAATTTAAAAGTGGTAATAGTGAGTTAACAAATGCAGCTTTAAGCTTAAGTAACCCAGCTGTAAATTCTGTAACTGATGCACAATATGCACCTACAACATTTAAAAATAAAGTAACGCTAGCTCCAGGTGGAGATGCGGTGGAAATTACTACTGCCGCAAAGAATAAAGGTATGGGTGATTGGACGACTGCATTCGGTAAAGGAACAGAACAAGGTAAAAAGAGTGTGAGCTTATTCGTACCAGGTACGACAGCGAAAGAAAAAGGTGCGAAATATTCAGCTGAGTTAACTTGGACTTTAGAAGATACACCAAACTAAGCTTATACAAGATTTAAAATTAAGAATGACTGAATTTTAAAAATGATCATAAAGGGGTATAAAACTATGAAACTAGCAAAAATAGCATTAATTGGAGCGGTAACATTATCATCAGTATCAGTAGGGACGTCTGCATTTGCAGCTGAGAAAGATGGCGGGAAATTAGACTCAAAAGCATTCATTAAATTCGAGAAAAATACAGATAAAATTGATGTTGTTAATCCAGAGAATCCAGATGAAACTGTAGATCCAGTTGATCCAGATAAAAAAGGTACAGATGGTCCACTAAGTATTGATTATGTATCTAACTTCAACTTTAAAACACAAAAAGCATCAGGGAATAACGAAATCTACTTTGCAGAATTAGATAAAGTAAAGAAAAAAGTAGACGGTTCTGTAATTGACGTGCCGAACTACGTTCAAGTAACAGATAATCGTGGTACAAATGCTGGATGGCATTTAACAGTAAAACAAAATGGTCAATTCAAAACTGCAGATGATAAAGCGTTGGATGGCGCGGCATTAACATTAAAAAATTCAGCTTTGAAATCAAATGCAGGTAGCGACGCACCAACAGCAGAACAATCTATCACATTAAATCCAAGTGGTGCAGCATCTGATTTAATCGATGCAAAAGAAAACCAAGGTATGGGTACATGGGTAAATACGTTTGGTAAAGATGCAACAGAAGCGAAACAAAGCGTAGAGTTATCTGTACCAGGTAAAACGAAAAAAGAACAAACACAATACACAACTTCACTAACTTGGGAACTAACAGACGCTCCTATGTAAGTAAGAGGAATTTTAAGATAAAAGAGGAAAATGAGAAGAGATAAGGGAATGGCTTTAACCTTGTCTCTTTCTTGTCTATAAAATGGATATGAAGGGGATTACATAAGAGATGGTAAAAAAACTATTTACTAGCTTACTATTAATTACATTCTTCATGGTAAACGCTTTTTCAGTATATGCAGCTGAAATGAAATTCGCTGTGACAGCAGTTATACCAGAAAATCAAATTGATAAAAATCAAACGTATTTTGATTTGAAAATGCAACCTGGACAAAAGCAAACAATTCAAGTCCAAATGAAAAATGATACGAATAAAGAAGTTGTGGTAGAATCGTTTGCTAATACAGCAATTACGAATAGCAATGGTATTACAGATTATAGTACAGTAGAACCAAAAACGGATTCTACTTTGAAATATCCGTTTTCTAAAATTGCTAAAATGCCAAAAGAAACGAAAGTCCCAGCTAACAGCATAGTGACAGTTGATATAAACCTAGAAATGCCAAATGAGTCGTTTGATGGTGTTATTTTAGGTGGTTTATACTTTAAAGAAAAAGAAGATGAGAATGCAAAGAAAAAAGATGAAGGTGTGCAAATTGAAAATAAATATGCATACGCAATTGGTGTTGTTTTAAAAGAAACAGATGCTGAAGTAAAACCAGACATGAAATTAAACGAAGTAAAGCCAACACAAATTAACGGGCGTAACGTTGTTACTGCAAATTTACAAAACGTAAAGCCAGCAATGTTAAAAAATTTAAGTGTTGATGCAAAGGTATATAAAGAAAAAGGTACAGACATTTTATTTGAAGCGAAAAAAGAAAATTTAAGAATGGCGCCAAACTCAAACTTTGATTACGCTATTAGCTGGGAAAACAAAGCATTTGATCCAGGAACGTACCGAGTAGAAGTGAAAGCCACTGATGGCGATCAAAAATGGGAATGGACGAAGAAATTTACAATTGAAGGAAAGACAGCTGATAAGTTAAATGATACAGCGGTAGAAGCGAAAAAAGACTACACACTATATTACATTATCGGCGGAGTACTACTGTTAATTATATTATTAGTTCTTGTATTCTTCTTAGGTAGACGTTCTAAAAAAGAGGACGATAACGAAAAATAATATATTGATAGTGTAAAAAGAAATTAATGGATGTTTTACTACGAAAAATATATAATGGCTTTGTCTGTTATTTGTTGTAGTTCATTTATATTTCTATTTGTTGACCCGAATCTCGGGTCTTTTTTTATGAAATGAATTGCTATATGTTAGTAATTAGAAAACCAGAATATACAGCACTTGCAGTATGAATATAAAGAGCGGTTGTATCCTCTCACAAAAATAGGTTTCCAGCTGTAATACTGGTAGCACCAGTAAAGTCGGTGCTACCAGTAGGTTCATTTTTCGGCACAATAAAAGCGTTTACGTAGGTACATGTGCTTTCTCATTTATCTATTTTTCTGTGGTCGGTTGTATTGTGTATATAAATTTAAAAAATGATAGTGTTAGAGCCACCATTTCTCCTGCGGAAGCAAAATAACATCCACATCAAAATTCTCTTTAAACCAATCATACATCAATGTCTCTTTTACTAAATATTCAGAGGCAGAGTGTGACACACCAATTAGAGACATATTCGTTTCTTTTACATAATCCATAATGAGCGAGTATTTATGTCGGCCGTAATCATTGTCGATATGGCAATGGATTTCTCCTGTAATATATGCTTCAGCACCTTTTTCTTCTGCTTCCTTCATTAAAGATACAACATCGCCACATCCAGCGATAATTGCGATTTTTTTGATGGAATCATGTCGTTTACCTTCGAAGTCTGTGTAAGGAATGTGGAAGAGTTGTTTTAGATGTTTTTGGAGTGCTTCTGTTGATGTTTCATCTATTTCACAAATAAGGCCAATTGGTTCTTGTTCTGGACCTCCATATGCAAAGTCGTCCACTACAGTAGCGTTTAATGCTTTTGCAATTGAAATACTCGTTCCATGTGTTTGATGAAAATCCATTGGTACGTGACATGTATATATAGAAAGTTGTTTTTCTTTTATTCCTTGCAAATATTTTTCAGGAATTGGTATGAAACCGCGGCCTGATCTTCCAATTGGATCACCGCACTCCATTACAAGGGGATGGTGCATAAAGAGTAAATCACCGGGTGTGGATTGTGAAATGAATGTTTCAAGAACGTCATCTGTAGGGAATACAGCTAAAAATACTTTGTTTACATTTTCAGATCCGTGCATCATAAGGCCGTTAAATAAATCTACAAAATTTGCTTCGAAAAATTGTTGCCAAGGAAATTTGATAGGATCATATACGGCTGGGATAAATCGACTAAAGGCGCTATCTTTTCCGTATTTTTCAATTTGAAATAAGTGATCGAGTGATTGCTCTATTTTTTTTAAGGCTGGCATGTTTGATAATCCTCCTTAAGATGATTCTTGCTTTATGAGTTGTTTGTATTCTTCGTAGCAAAATAAGAAGCGGATAGGAAACAAATAAAACCTAGAATCCAGTCAATAGAAGGAGAATAGGGAAGTACATGCTGTAATAGCATTCCGCTAGAAATGAAGAAACTACTAAATAGACCTAATAACATAGGATATCGTTGTAGTTTGAACACGGATAGTAAACATCCTTTCTCCTGCATGAACTACTCATAAAAGCTCGATTGCTGAAACTTTATCACATACATTGTATATTAGTCTTAATTTTCTGTATATAATTTTTGAGAAAAATGGTGATACAATATATGAATGATAAGAGAAGAGAGGATGAAGATTAACATATGTACGTTACTGTAACAGAAGCAGCATATAAAAAGATTATGGATACGATTCCGAGTGAAGCGAAATATATAAAGTTATTTTACGATAATGAGGGTTGCGGTTGTGTTATGAGCGGAATCATCGATTTAGTAGCTGTAGCAGAAAAAGATGAGCGCGATGTGGATATTGAATCAAGCACAATGAATTTTATCGCTGATCGTACAAAGCTTGTATTTATGGATGATAAGTTAACGGTTGATTGGCATGAAGGTGGAGGAACTTTTCAGTTGAAGAGCCCAAGCCAGTTTTATAATCCAAATATGAAGTTACACGTTCGAGTATAGTAAAGGAAATGTGAGTCCAAAATGTATTTTGGACTCACATTTTTTTATTTTATAAGTCGCTATTATTGTCGATATATTGAAAAAATCGCTGATATAAATGGAGTTGCGCCGATATATTCAGAAAATCGCCGATATAATTTCATTTACCAAAACGTCCCAATAGTAAAAAGGTTTTTTCACATAATGAAATGTACATGTGATTGAATTTTCTGTATAATTTTATTTGCGGAGGGGATACGCATGAGAAGATGGGGAATTGAGTTATTAATTTTAAGTGTTGTTATTATTTGGGGGATTAACTATACGATTGCAAAGTATGGATTTTTAGAATTTACAGCAATTGAATTTACTGCACTTCGTATGATGGCGGCGGCACCGCTTCTGTTACTCCTTACCTTTTGTATTGAAAAGTCGGTTTATATGGAGCGAACGGATATACCTAGATTAATTATCGTTAGCGTTGTAGGTATTGTACTGTATCAAACGTTATTTATGGAAACTGTCAAATATACATCCGCTACAAATGCCTCTTTACTCATTTCTATTTCACCTATTTTTACAACTGCATTTGCGATTTTCTTGAAACAAGAAAAGTTTTCTTCTCGAAAGTTAATCGGTTCTATGACTGCCTTTGTTGGTGCAGCCTTAGTTTTAGTAGCAGGACATTCACTTACTAGTTCTTTTTATGGCAATGGAATTGGACTTATTACATCAATATGCTGGGGGCTTTATCCTGTTTTAGCAGGACCATTAATTAAAAAATATTCAGCATTACGTGTTACTGCATGGTCTGCATTAGTGGGTGCGATTCCGCTATTATTGTTAAGTGGTCCACATGTGTTTGTCATGCCATTTCACATTACTCACGGAATGACACTATTTGCTTTACTATATTCTATTTTCTTTGTAACAGTATTTGGTCTAGTAATGTGGTATGTTGGTGTTCAAAAAATTGGGGCGTCACATACGATGGTATATATGTATATAACGCCGCTTGTAGCGGTTCTATTTGCAGCTGTCTGGGCAAATGAATATGTATCGTTTCAACAAATCATCGGTGGAATTATCATTTTTGTCGGTCTATGGTTTGTGAAATCGGAGAAAGTAAAAGTTCATTCTATTGCAGGGGAACCTATATCAAAATAGGAAAACAGATCACCTATGATCTGCTTTCCTATTTTTTTATTTTTGGTAAGAAGATGAGAAACAAGATAGCAGTAATAAGTGGAATTAAGTTTAAAAATGGAATACGGAAGAGTGTAATAAGAATAATACCTGGAAGAAGAACACCGAGGACAGCGTAAAAAATGCTATGATTTTTCGTGTACCAATACAATGAAAGTCCAATAAGTGCAGGGATAATGAGGTGAATGAGAGCCATTAAAAAATAAATCATTAGACGCCCCCTTTATTTGTGTGCTTATTACATCATATCCGTATGTTCATAGATTGATATCATTTTTTTCATAAATGGACGAAAAAAGTTTGAAAAACCGTCACAAAATATGAGAATATAATGTTTGAAATCTTGTATAATATTATTTTCTAAAAACATTTAAACAACATAAACATACTGTTTATGTTGTTTTTAATTTGAGTGAAATGGATGTAAAGAATATGAATTTGAAAGAAATTTTTTGTCGGATAGATAAGAACGAATGAAGAGAGGTACAGCATGATTAGTATGTCACTAAGATCATTTAAAATCCAATCGTATTATATACTAGGTATTTTGTTACTAGGTTGGATGTTAACACCGTTTTCAGCACACTTTTTAGGCGCTGGAATTGGGCTTATTGTAAGTATGTATTGCGTTTGGCTTTTAGGGAGAAGAATTGAGAAGCTTGGAGATAGTATTGTAAAGAAGACGAAAGCACCGACACTCGGTATGTTTAACCGTTTTGCAGCTGCCATTTTGGGTGCTATTATTATGTACGAAATTGAGCACCACATGGTAATGTGGGCATTTGCAGTAGGGATTATGGGTGGTTATTTCTTAATCGTTGTGAATTTAGGATACTATAGCATGAAAGATGAGAAAGAACTAACAAAGAGCTAAAAGAGATAAAAAGATAAAAGACTTCTTTTTAGATGGAATAGATGATCCAGCCACGAATAGAAGCGGTCAGGGCCTTTTTTAACCCCATACGATGTGAAACCCGAGAGATGTAGCGAGTAGGGATATAATGTATATATTCGAAGCTGTAATTTTATAATCTAGATCACAGATGAAGAGATTAGCATTTCACCTTATATAAGATATAGAAAGAAGCTTACGTTTTCACGTAAGCTTCTTTTTTATGTAAGTGTGTGTAACCGTTAAGCCGCATTGGGTTTTGTCGGTGAGTACGCGAAACTTTACGGTTACACGACACTTATTCATATGAGTAAAGGGTTATTCCAACAGAAAGTTTTAATTTAAGCGATTGGACCGCCTAAGTTAATAATATCTTCAGAAACGCTTTCGAACTTTTTGAAGTTCTCTTTGAATTCATTTGCAAGCTCGATTGCTTTTGCTTTGTAAGCAGCTTTATCAGCCCAAGTTTGTTCAGGCATTAACACTTCGTCAGGTACACCTGGTACGTGAAGTGGAACTTCAAGACCGAAGATGTCATGTTTAGCTGTTTCAGTTTTTGCAAGTTCGCCGCTTAATGCTGCTTGAATCATTGCACGAGTATAACCTAAGTTCATACGTTTACCAACTCCGTACTCGCCGCCAGTCCAGCCAGTGTTTACTAGGAATACTTTCGCATCGTGTTTCTCGATTTTTTCACCAAGCATTTCAGCGTAGCGAGATGCATCAAGTGGTAAGAATGGTGAACCGAAGCAAGTTGAGAATGTAGCTTGCGGAGATGTAACGCCGCGCTCTGTTCCTGCTAGTTTACTAGTGTAACCACTTAAGAAATGATACATAGCTTGCTCTTTTGATAACTTACTGATTGGAGGCAATACGCCAGATGCATCAGCAGTTAAGAAAATAATTGTATTTGGGTGTCCAGCAACACTTGGTAGTACGATATTGTCGATCGCATGCATAGGGTATGCAGCACGAGTATTTTCTGTTAAAGTAGTATCGTTGTAGTCGGCGATACGCGTTTGGTCATTAATGATAACGTTTTCTAAAACAGATCCAAATTTGATTGCATCGAAAATTTGTGGTTCTTTCTCGTGAGAAAGGTTTACACATTTTGCATAGCAACCGCCTTCAATATTGAATACACCGTTATCAGACCAACCGTGCTCATCATCACCGATTAATTTACGGTTTGGATCAGCAGATAATGTTGTTTTACCTGTTCCAGATAAACCGAAGAATAGTGCTACGTCGCCTTCTTCACCTACGTTTGCAGAGCAATGCATAGAAAGGATATCTTGTTCAGGTAATAAGAAGTTCATAATAGAGAAGATTGATTTTTTCATTTCTCCAGCGTATTCTGTACCACCAATTAGTACGATACGTTTTTCGAATGAAACCATAATGAATGCCTCAGAGTTTGTACCGTCAACAGCTGGATCAGCTTTGAAATTCGGTGCAGAAACAATTGTGAACTCTGATTCATGAGTTGTTAATTCTTCTTCAGTTGGACGAATGAATAATTGATGTACAAATAAATTGTGCCATGCATATTCGTTAATAACTTGAATTGGTAGGCGGTAATTGCGGTCAGCGCCTGCAAATCCTTTGAAGACGAATAACTCTTCTTTTTCTTTTAAGTATTCTAAAACTTTAGTATATAATTTATTAAAATGTTCTTCAGAAATCGGTTGATTCACAGCTCCCCAAGCAATTTTGTCAGCAACCGATGCTTCTTTCACAATAAATTTATCTTTAGGAGAACGTCCTGTATATTTTCCAGTTGAAGCAGAAACGGCACCAGTCGAAGTTAATTTCCCTTCATTTCGCATTAATACTTTTTCCACTAATTGCGGAACACTTAGTTGAATCTGTGCATTGCTTCCGTTCAATAATTCGTGTAAACCAATTTGGACATTCACAGTACTCATATTTATATACCATCCTTTTCATTTAATGAAATATTTCTCGTAATCCCCAACAAGAGTATAACACAATTATATAAATAATGTATACTATTTATTTCTTTTTGTTTGTGTGAATGCATTATTTCCCTATTAATATTTCATTTCAGGCGTATTGAGAAAAACTTTCAGGAAAATGTGAATATTAATTGACAAATGAATATCATTTCTTTAGTATAGGTTGGGACGGATACTCTCTTATCCCGAGCTGGCGGAGGGACAGGCCCGATGAAGCCCAGCAACCTCACTTGTATTGATAAATGCAGGTGAATAGGTGCTAAAACCTGTGCGAGGCTACAGGTCTCGAACGATAAGAGCGAAGGGCAAAAAGCAGTATGCAAGTAGCAAATTAAACCTTTCCTCTATGTAAAGTAGGAAAGGTTTTTCTGTATGCTTGTGTGGGAGAATAAATGTATGTCGCAGTTTGTGGCAAATTAAGGATGAGTTCCGTACAATATATACAATTACTGTAGGGAGGTTTACCACATGACAAAAAAACGTCATCTGTTCACATCTGAGTCTGTAACTGAAGGACATCCAGATAAAATTTGTGACCAAATTTCTGATTCAATTTTAGATGCGATCTTATCAAAAGACGCAAATGCACGTGTAGCTTGTGAAACAACTGTAACAACTGGTTTAGTATTGGTAGCGGGGGAAATTACGACTTCTACTTACGTAGATATTCCAAAAATCGTTCGTGAAACAATTCAAGGCATTGGTTACACACGCGCAAAATACGGATTCGATGCAGAAACTTGTGCTGTTTTAACATCTATCGATGAGCAGTCTGCTGACATCGCTATGGGTGTTGACCAAGCGCTAGAAGCACGCGAAGGTCAAATGACTGACGCTGAGATTGAGGCAATTGGTGCAGGAGACCAAGGTTTAATGTTTGGTTTCGCATGTAATGAAACACAAGAGTTAATGCCACTTCCAATCTCGCTTGCTCACAAATTAGCTCGCCGTTTAACTGAAGTACGTAAAGATGATACATTATCATACTTACGTCCAGATGGAAAAACGCAAGTTACAGTTGAGTATGATGAAAATGGTAAACCAGTACGTGTTGATACTATCGTAATTTCTACACAACATCACCCAGATGTTACATGGGAAGAAATCGATCGCGACTTAAAAGAGCACGTAATTAAAGCTGTAGTACCAGCAGAATTAATGGATGGAGAAACGAAATTCTTCATTAATCCAACTGGCCGCTTCGTAATTGGTGGACCACAAGGTGATGCTGGTTTAACAGGACGTAAAATCATCGTTGATACTTACGGTGGATACGCTCGCCACGGTGGCGGTGCATTCTCTGGTAAAGATGCAACAAAAGTTGACCGTTCTGCAGCGTATGCAGCTCGTTATGTTGCGAAAAACATCGTAGCAGCTGGTCTTGCTGACAAAGCAGAAGTACAACTTGCATACGCAATCGGTGTAGCACAACCAGTATCAATTTCAGTTGATACATTCGGCACAGGTAAAGTATCTGAAGACGTACTAGTAGAACTAGTTCGTAACAACTTCGATCTTCGCCCAGCTGGTATTATTAAAATGCTAGACTTACGTCGCCCAATTTACAAACAAACAGCAGCTTACGGCCACTTCGGACGTACTGATGTAGATCTTTCATGGGAACGTACAGACAAAGCTGCAGCTTTAAAAGAGCAAGCTGGTCTATAATATATGAAAAAAAGCTTTGCGCGGTGAGCGCAAAGCTTTTTTTATTTCGTTTTACTTACAATTTGAATGCATGATTTGCAATATACTTCGCCTTCTAGCTCAATATACTTTTTCGTATTAGTCATGCCTTTTCATACGTTTGTATTTCCTTTTTACATGATTTACAAAGGGTGGGTTTCTTCTGGAAGATATGCAATCAACCTTTCATTTGACGTGCTTTACCTGCGCAAAAGGCACTGCTTAGTAAAAATAGTGTCGCGAATATAATGCTTACTAATGTAGCGTATGGAATTGCACCTTTTAAGGAAAAGCCGACAGTGATTGAAGCGATGAATAAGAGGATGAATGTTGTTGTTAATTTTTTATAAAGTTCCATACTATGTAGACCTCCAATTTATTTTTTAGTACAAGTTTTAAAATTGAATTCTATTATGTAGAAAATATAAAGAGTAGCTAAAGATGTGTAGTCTAGGATTATAAGAAAGTGCACTTTCCTTTTTGTGGGTTAGTATACTTATATTGTATCATGGCGCATGATTGGCTTCATACATAATTGTGTAAAGATATGTATGATAAAATGAAGAAAAGTTTTTAAGAAAGGAAAGATAAAAAATGAGTGTAACTGAACATAAAAAACAAGCTCCAAAAGAAGTGCGTTGCAAGATTGTTACGATTTCCGATACACGTACGGAAGAAACGGATAAGAGCGGACAACTATTACATGAATTGTTAAAAGAAGCGGGCCATATAGTAACCTCTTATGAAATTGTAAAAGATGATAAAGAAAGTATTCAGCAAGCAGTGTTAGCTGGTTATCATAGGGAAGATGTAGATGTTGTATTAACAAATGGCGGTACTGGTATTACGAAGCGTGATGTAACAATCGAAGCAGTGTCAGCTCTATTAGATAAAGAGATTGTCGGGTTTGGTGAGCTGTTCCGCATGATTAGTTATTTAGAAGATATCGGAAGCAGCGCAATGTTAAGTAGAGCAATTGGCGGTACAATTGGACGCAAAGTAGTTTTCTCGATGCCAGGGTCGAGCGGAGCGGTTCGTCTTGCGATGAATAAATTAATTTTACCGGAATTAGGCCATATTACATTTGAGCTGCATCGCCAATGAGTAAGTGGGCTGGAATTGTATTAGCGGGCGGTATGTCGAGTAGATTTGGTGAGCCAAAAGCGTTAGCGAGCTGGCAAGATAGTACTTTTATTGAGCATATTTTGAAAGAGATGACGAGTGTGCTCCAAGAAGTTGTAGTCATCAGTCATTCTGATATAAAAGAGCGAGTAGAGCAATTCGTACAAGTTCCTGTTATAGAAGATATTCCGCACTATAAGGGAAATGGGCCGCTTGCCGGCATTGTATCAGGAATGGAATACATAGAAGCAGATTGGTATGCTATTATGCCTTGCGATGCGCCAAATGTTTCGCATGAATGGTTTACCATTTTACTGGAGCAAACGAACAATGAATATGATGCGGTTGTACCTATTATTAATGGAAGAAAACAACCGCTACTTGCGGCGTATCATAACCGCGTGAAAGAAAAGATTTATGCTTTACTTCAGGAAGAAAAAAGAAGTATGGGGCAGCTTTTATCACAATGTAATGTGAAGTATGTTTCTGGAGAAGATGTACAAGTGAATGCGGGTTGGTTTATAAATGTAAATACGAAAGAAGAATATGGGCAGGCTCAAAAAGACCTTTCAAATGAATGAAAGGTTTTTTTGATATACAGAATTGGGGAACAATTGCTGTATAAAGGTATGTGAGTAAGTTGATTTTAAGGGGAATTCTTAAAATCATTATACAGTTAAAATACTGTATAACCATATATTAATTTTTATGGGTTTTTATTACAAGTCTGTTTAGTTATGTTTATTTTTGCTATAATGAATATGGAAATAAATGATATTTCACCTTATGTATCATTCATTCAACTAAAATTTACAAGTGTGTAATAAACTCCCTTCGTTTTTTGAAGGGAGTTTTTCTGTTCAAGCAAGTAACTCTGATGCGGTATGCTGAATGACTTCTTCATACTGGTTAAGTAAGCCGCGAAAGATCTCATCCCAGCTTTTTGATTTCGCAAAAGATGAAGCTGCTATTCCCATTTGCTCAAGTTTTTCTTCATTTTGCAATAAAGAATAAATGGATGATAGAAATGCATCCACATTTTTAGGGGGACAAAGAATTCCCGTTTTTCCATCTGTAATAATATTTTTAACCCCGCCACTATTTGCACCAATAACAGGTGTACCACATGCGAGTGATTCAAGTACGACATTTCCGAATGTTTCAGTAGCTGATGGAAATACCATTATGTTAGAACAAGCATATGCTTCAGCTAAATCTGCACTTTGTAAATAGCCAGTAAAAGTGACATTTGTTTGCGGAACAGCTTCACGCAAATTTGTTGCTAGAGGGCCGTCTCCTGCGATGAGCCAATGAATGTCGTTTCGAGTATGCGATGTTTTAACGATAAGGTTTTGCAACGTATCAATATCTTTTTCAGGAGCAATTCGTCCTACATAGGAAAGAACATACTTCGCTGTAATATTATATTTTTTTCGGAATAGGTCTGTATTGTAAGCTGGATGAAAGAGTGTGCAATCTACACCACGTCCCCAAATGGAGAGGGCCTGAAAGCCTTTATTTTTTAATTGATGTAATGTTTCAGGGGAGGGAACGAAATTTTTTTGCATATGACTATGAAACCATTTTAAATAGTTCCAAAGCATATTGGAGAGAAATTCAATTTTGTAATAGCGTAAATACGCATCGAAATCAGTATGATAAGAACCGACAACTGGGATGTTTAATTTTTTGGCGTAATACAGTCCACAAAGTCCCATGTTGAAAGGTGTGGCAATGTGAATAATGTCAGGTTTAAAGGAATGAAGTTCCCGTTTAATACGCGGAGTAGGAAAAGAAAAGCGACATTCTGGATATAATATTGTTAACGGGATACTTCTCATCTTGTTCACATTAGCCACGAAATTATCTTCAGCTGTATGTTGAGGGGCGAAAACAGAATAGGCGATCTGTTCTTTCTGAAAGTAACTTGTTAATCGTTCTAACGTTTTCGTAACCCCGTTAACTTGTGGCGTAAAAGTATCGGTAAAAATGGCGACTCTCATCATATCACTCCTTTATGTGAAAAGTGGGATGAATTGATAAAAAGAGATGATACCAGAGCAAGTGCCAAGGCACATGCCGACGAATACATCTGACGGATAGTGAAGCCCTAAATAAATACGAGAAATACCGACGCATAATGCTAACGGTAATAGGAAAGCAAGTAAGCTTGGATTATAGCAAATAAATGGAATGAAGACAGAGAAAACGGCTGTTGTATGACCAGACGGGAAAGAGTGGTCTTTTAATGGATGGACTGGATATTTCGCATCCTGAATTGTTAAATACGGACGTTTTCGTGGATACCACCTTTTTAATATTTGTACAGGAATATGGCTAATTGCTAAAGAAATAGCAGCAGCGATTGCCGCTTGGTGTAAAGTCCCTTTTGCAAAAATTAAAAAGAAAAGTGTAAGTGCAATGGAGAAAGTAGCACCACCGATATGGGTAATATTGCTGAAAAAGATATTTAATGTTTTTTGATCAAAGTAGCGATTAATTCCTTTAAAAATGTAACATTCTATTTTATATAATCCACTGACCTTCATGAAAATTCTCCTCCCTCGTTTACATATATATGGAGATATTAGCTTTTATTTTAATAAGATTTTGTTGAGGGAGTAATAATGTTTTGTAAAGAAAAAGTTAGTTTTTATATAAAAAAAGCTGCCAGTATTATGGCAGCAGTAAAATCATTTTTGTAGTGATTTATAATATTGACCTTTTTCAACATACTGCGTACGAATACGCTCCATATCTTTACGGTCTTCTTCTGTTAATTCACGAATGACTTTTGCGGGGCGACCGAAAGCTAACGTGTTTGGTGGAATTTTCTTTCCTTGTGAAACGAGGCTTCCAGCGCCGATAAAAGCTCCTTCGCCAATTTCAGCACCATCTAATATAATGGATCCCATTCCAATTAAAGCATCTTTTTTAATATGACAGCTATGTAAAATAACTTGATGTCCAACTGTAACATCATCTTCTAAAATAAGAGGATACTGAGGGCTTTGGTGGAGGGTACATTGGTCTTGTACATTTACTCGGTCTCCAATGATTGTTGGTGACACATCACCACGGATTACCGTATTAAACCAAATACTTGATTCCTCTCCAACGGAAACATCGCCTGTAATCGTAACATAGTCAGCGATAAAAGCACTACTCGCAATTTTCGGATTTTTTTCTTTGTAAGGATATATCATGTAAAGTCTTCCTTTCCTAGAGACTAGTTTTAGTGTATCAAATTATGAGAAAGAGTGAAATGGAGGAGGTCCGTATGTGGAATTATGAAGCAGAGGAAGCGAAAGCTGTCATTGTTATTGTGCACGGCGCAATGGAATATCACGGACGTTACGAAGCCGTTGCGGAAATGTGGAATCATATCGGCTACCACGTCGTGATGGGGGACCTTCCGTCACATGGAACGACTTCAAGAAATAGAGGACATATTGATTCATTTGATGAATACATAGAGGAAGTTAAATTATGGGTGAAAGAAGCAAGAAAGTATAGATTACCTATTTTTCTATTCGGTCATAGTATGGGTGGTCTTATTGTCATTCGTATGATGCAAGAAACGAAGAGAGAAGATGTAGAGGGTATTATTTTGAGTTCGCCTTGTTTAGGGGTAGTGACTGGACCCTCTGCTCCGCTTCAATTTGCTTCAAAAATATTAAATGTTGTGGCTCCAAAATTGCAATTTGCAACGAATCTTACGGTGGAAATGTCAACACGTAACCATGAAGTGAGAGATGCAATGGAGAATGATTCTTTGTTCTTGCGCAAAGTATCAGTACGTTGGTATAGTGAATTGATTAAGTCTATCGAAATTGCTCATAAAAAAATAGATGATTTTCCAGATGTTCCGCTCTTGCTAATGCAAGCTTGTGAGGATAAACTTGTAGATAAAACACGTGTCCGCACTTGGTTTGATAATGTTAAAATAAGTGATAAGGCTTTTAAAGAATGGCCGAATTGTTATCACGAGTTATTAAATGAGTATGAGCGTGATGAAATTTTGAGTTATATTCAGTCATTTACTGAAATGCATGTCAATAATATAGTAAAAACAAACAAATAAATCATTATTTGTACATTTAATAGAGGAGATGAAGGAAGAAGTGAACGTACCGAGTAATCCCATAACGCTCATGGCGAAAGTATACCGTGATGTGTTTCCGGTTGTACACCATGAGCTAGCGATGTGGAAAGAGCGTGCCTACCATATTCCGAATGATGAGCTTCATAGTCAGGCAATCGCAAGTATTGAGCATAAAACGTTTCATTGTGAGGGTGGTGGCATTTTATCGCTGCTAGCAAATGAACACCGAGAGGAATGTATTCGTTTTATCGTAGCGTATCAAACAATCAGTGACTATTTAGATAATTTATGTGATCGCAGTACATCACTTGATCCGAATGATTTTGCCGCGCTACATGAATCAATGTTAATGGCACTATCACCTGAAGTGGAAGGTGGCGGTAATTATTATCGTTACCGTGATGATCAAGATGATGGTGGTTATTTAGATGAACTTGTTGAAACGTGCCAAGATGTTTTAAAGAAAACGAAGCACTATGACAAAATTGCTCCTGTTCTTCATGAACTTGCTTGTTATTATTGTGATTTACAAATTCATAAACACGTGAAGTTAGAAGAAAGAGAACCGCGCCTGAAAAATTGGTTTGAAGCACATAAAGAAAACTTACCTGAGATGAGCTGGTTTGAATTTTCAGCATGTGCCGGTTCTACACTTGGAATCTTCTGCCTTGTAGCATATGCATTTCATGATGAGTTACATGATGAAGATATTGCGAAAATTAGACAAGGATACTTTCCTTACGTACAAGGACTTCATATCTTACTTGATTATTTCATTGATCAAGAAGAAGACCGTATAGGCGGGGATTTGAATTTCTGTAGTTATTATGAAAACGAGCAAGCTATATTAGATCGTATGAAACACTTTGTAGAAGAAGCAGAGAAGAGCATTGGTGATTTGCCTCATGCGAAGTTTCATCGCCTTATAAGCCGAGGGTTACTTGGTATTTATTTATCAGATCAAAAAGTATCAGCACAAAAGAATATGCACAAAATGGCACGGCGCATTGTAAAGTACGGAGGCCTCACTTCACGATTCTTCTATTGGAACGGGAAGATGTACCGAAAGAAAATGGCGCAGTGATGAAGAAAACCACTCATGTAGAGTGGTTTTCTTTGTTATAATATGGTAAAGGTGGTGGAAATGAAGCCATTGTTTCAAAAGCTATATGACAATATTGAAGTAACATTACTTGTGCTACTTTCCATTTCATTTGTAACTGGAATGTATATGATGATGAATAAAACCGGCGGTCCTACAACGATGGATTATGTAGCTCAAATTATCATTGCATTGATTATTATAGTAGATATTGTTTTTTTAATAAGTGGTAGAAAAAAAGAGAACAGTAAATAAAAAGCATTTGTACACGAGAGTACAAATGCTTTTTATTATGATCGTATTTTTGAAAATACATATATAAGAAGTTCAATTGCAAAAATAACTAAAACAGATAGTCCGAATAAAGGCATGACAGCGCCTAATATAACCATCATGATAAAGAAAACGAATATACTTTTCTTATCTCTTTGCTTTGGAGGTGCTGCTAATTTTCCTTTTGGCTTTCTTGCTAACCACATTTTTACTCCGTAATAAATAAGAAGTAATAGAGATAATGTCGTTAGTAAGCATAATATTTTATTTGGCCATCCGAATAAATGTCCTTCATGAAGCGGGATACCGTAAGTGAACCATTGTGCAAGTAATCCATAATCACGGTAGTCCGTTTTTGAAATGAGTTCCCCGCTATATTGATCAAAGTAAGCTGTTATCTCTTCACTTGGTGCAACATGCATCCCTGTAATACCAGAACCGCTCGATTTTGAAACAGTGAATACACCTTTCGGATCAGCTGGTAGTGAAATAACATATGGCTTCTTTATTTCAATTCCTTTTTGTAATTCATCGACAGAAATTGCTTTCGGTTCATTTGAATTCGATTCAGGAGGAGCTTCTTTTCTTGTTGCCCACGGCAATTCTTTTACCTTTGATTCAGGCGGTGCCATGTACAATTTTGGATATCCGAGTGATTCATTAGAAGATGCAATTTTATAAATTTGGTTCCCCATAAATCCTGACCATGGCAATCCAGATGCGATTAGCAGAAAGAGAGGAATTGTAAATATAATACCGATAATAGAATGACGTCTTTTTGCTTTTTCTCGCTTATTGGATGAGGGTGTGTTTTTGAATTGGCGTATACTCATGTACAATCCGGTTACGATTAAAAAGATTGTCCAGCATGCTGCAAGTTCTACAGTATAGTTGACGACAGTGCCACCAACTAAAAGAGAACTATGTAATTCCCTCATTATATTGGCAAATGTTTCACTTGCGTTTTGATCCCCAACAATTTGATTATTACTATCTAAATACACATATTTTTGTTGCCCAGTATACTCATTTGCAATTGTAAGTCTTGTATTATAATCCCCATTAAACTCACTAATTTTCGCCACGCTATAATGTGGATATTTTTTCTCTGTTAAGGAAATAGAATCAGACATCGAAATAGATTCTGTTTGAGCACTCTTCCCAAAATATAAATCTTTATAGATGAAATCTTCAACTTCCTCCCGAAATAAATACCCAATTCCGCTCAGTGACAACGTAATAAGAAGCGGCGTAATAAAAAGTCCAGCATAAAAATGCCAACGCCAAAAAATGTAATGAAGCGAACGATTTTGTTTCATACTTTCAGTTCCCCTAACCTTCCCTATATGAATAACTACTTATTTAATATAGCGAGATTAAGTGTGATTACTTTGAAAGAATTGTGAAGAAAGTTAAAAGTTTTTAGGGTTTTCAACGTTTATAAATGTTTCTACTTATTTGATAAATACATTTCAACAACCGCTTCAGCAAGACATTGAGAGGAATCAACAAAATCCTCATTTGCCACTACATTCAAATCGGTACATGCGATAATTGCAGTATCTACTTCATCTTCCAACTGTAAAACGAGCGCATTCCACAATTCGCGAGCTTCTTCACTCTCTCCAGATTTAATCCAAGTAATAATTTGATTAATCATTTCCTGCCATTTTTCATGATGAATGAACTCTATATTACGTTTTGCAATCCCATCTTGGTAAATCCCAGCTTGAACAGTTGCTTCTGTTGCGAGAAGAGCAACTCTTTTTGTATTTTCAGGAATTGTTTTTAACGTCTCATCGACTATATTTAAAATCGGGATAGAAAGCGAACGCTGTAATTCTTCAAAATAAAGATGCGCCGTATTGCACGGCATAGCGATAAAGCTTACGCCAGTACTTTCAAGTTTTTGTGCTCCTTCAATAATCGCTTTTTTCATCGCTTCGTGATTAATAGGGCGATCCATGTAAAAAGGTGTTGGGCACGAGTAAATCATCATATGAGGAAAGTCCATATCATGCTTTGCTCCGTATATTGTTTGGCACTTTGCTACAACTGTATCGACGAATGGCCCAGTTGATTTTGGTCCCATTCCTGCTAGTATTCCGATCATTGTTTCGTCTCCTTTAAGAATGTTTATATCCATTATATAGGAGAATAAAAAAAGACGTGCAATGAGTGCACGTCTTTTTTTGTTATGTTTTGTCGAACAATCGATATATCCGAGAAATCGTTGATATATTGTAAGTTATGATAGATATATCGAAAAAATCGTTGATATATCCTGAGTTACGATAGATATAATTGAAAAATCGTTGATATATTACCCCGCATTAACGGGCAGTAAAACTCCCACCTTAAAATTCGCCTGGAGCAAAGAGGTTAGGTGGGAGATAAACTGCCCATAAATGCCCGATTGGTTCAACTAATAATCAGTGGGGATGCCCCCACTGATTAAAGTTTCACTTTATCGCTTCTCAATCGCCACAATAAATGGTGGGTTATTTTGCTGGTTAATGAAGCCGTATCGCAGTACGTGTGCTTGTTTTTGGTCTAGTTCTTCGGCAAATGTAAGCACAGCGTCGCGTTCTACTTGCCCTTCTGGGTGTCCGTGGTAAATAACAAGGACGATGATACCTTCAGGTGCCATTACTTCTAATAATTGTTCGATCGCTGAGATTGTTGAGTTCGGTTTTGTAACGATATGCTTGTCTCCGCCTGGAAGGTAACCTAAGTTGAAAATTGCGCCTGTTACTTTTCCTTTTGCATCTTCCGGTAATACGGATAGAAGCGTATCGTGACTATCGTGAACTAAAACAGTACGTTCGAAAAGCTCTTTTTCTTTTAGACGAGTTGTTGAGCTTTCAATTGCCTCTTTTTGAATATCAAATCCAAATACTTTTCCGTTATCTCCAACGATTTCAGCTAGGAAGCAAGTGTCATGGCCGTTTCCTAAAGTTGCATCTACAGCGTAATCGCCTTCCTTTACTGCTGTTTGCAAGAGAGTGCGAGCAAACGGTAATACACGTTCTAATTTCATTTTTGTTTCTCCTCATTTGCATATTTTCCTTGCCAGCTTCCGCGGCGTACAAATTCTGCATCGATGGAATTTAATACTTCCCATTTATTTAAGCTCCACATTGGGCCAATCATTAAATCAGGTGGACCGTCACCTGTGATACGGTGCACAATTACGTCTTCTGGAATAATTTCAAGTTGGTCAACAACGAGACTTACGTAATCCTCAAGAGAAAGGAACTCGAGTTGTCCTTTTTCATATTGCTTCACCATTGGCGTTCCTTTTAATAAGTGAAGTAAGTGGATTTTAATTCCTTGTACGTCAAGCTTAGCTACTTCACGAGCTGTTTCCATCATCATGTCGTAATCTTCAAGTGGAAGGCCGTTAATAATATGAGAACAAACTCGAATGCCGTGCTTACGTAATTTATTTACACCTTCCACATAAGACGGATAATCGTGAGCGCGATTAATAAGATTTGCAGTACGTTCATGAACAGTCTGTAGTCCGAGTTCAACCCAAAGGTAAGTGCGTTTATTTAAGTCCGCTAAATATTCAACAACATCGTCCGGTAAACAATCTGGACGAGTCGCAATAGAAAGACCGACAACGTCTTTTTCTGCTAGAAGCGGTTCGAATTTTTCTTTTAACACTTCAAGTGGTGCATGTGTATTTGTGTAAGCCTGGAAATAAGCGATACATTTTCCATCTTTCCACTTTGAGCGCATTTTTTCTTTCATTTCATGATATTGCGTTATAACATCATCGCGGCGATCGCCAGCGAAGTCACCAGATCCAGCAGCACTGCAAAATGTACAACCGCCATAAGCAACTGTACCGTCACGGTTCGGGCAATCGAAGCCAGCATCTAATGAAACTTTAAAGATTTTTTCACCAAATTCATTTCGTAAATGATAATTCCATGTATGATAACGTTTATTGTCGTTTGTATATGGAAAAGGGTTTTGAACCTTCATTACTTTCCCTCCTAAGCCGAGTCAAAATAACACAAAATCCATTATAACATACTCATAAGGTTCATAAGGAAGGGACACACTAAAGGGGAATTGAAGCAAGGAGGGACAATTATGGCAGAGCGTCAATCACTTGAATCGTATATTACACAAGCGGAACAAGCGGTGGAATATGCGAAAGAACAATTAGACCAAGGTATGAGACAAGAGCATTATAATACGATGGAGTATTCGGATGCGCAGTTGCAATTAGAACAAGCATATAACGATTTACAAACGATGCAACAACATGCGAATGATGAGCAACGTGAGCAATTAAATAGAGCACGTATGGCAATTCGCCAATTGCAACATCAAATGATTATTACACCGCACTAATAAGGAGTGAATGTAATGGCGAAACGTTCAGATCAAAATAACCCAGAGCAAAAAACGCAAAATGGACATAACGCTGAGTTTTCGAATGAGCTTGATCCGATTGTTCAAGTGAAACAGCGTAATAGTAAAAAAGGACAACCTCAAAAATCAAAACAATCAGAGTAAACCAGGTCGAAATATGACCTGGTTTTATTTTGCTATATGACAATAATGTAAGATTTATGTAAGGTTTGTCGATAGTTGTGAACAGCTTTCTCCAGTAGAGTAAGGAAGGATTAAATTTTATACAAGGAGTTGCTTTATGGGGAACAATATTACAAACAAGCGAATTGATGAGTTAGATTACATTCGTGGCTTTGCATTACTGGGGATTATTTTAGTAAATATTCTTGCACTACTTCATATTAAAATCCCAGATCCTAATACAGTGGATGCGAGCTATCAAAGATTTTTATATTTATTTGTAGAAGGTCGTTTCTTCTCAATCTTCTCATTCTTATTTGGAGTGGGATTTTATATCTTTATTTCAAGAGCGATTGCGAAAGGGAAAAATGGCTATGTTTTATTTTTACGCCGATTAGTTGCACTATTTATTTTTGGTTTAATTCATCAAATGTTTCAGCCTGGAGAAGCGCTAGCGTTATACGCAATTTGCGGGTTAATCGTTTTACCGTTTTATAAAGCGAAAAAAGAAGTGAACCTAGTACTAGGACTTATTTTGACAATTGCCTTCAGTGTAATGGGAGTTAAAGAACTATTACCACTTGGCTTAATTTTATTAGGGCTTGCTGCAGGACAATATCGTGTATTTGAAAATCTCGCGCAAAATATAAAGAAAGTCGCTATTTTTACAGGTATTATGTTTGTTTTAAGTGTCATAGCTGTATGGTATCAATATGGGCACGTTCCTGCTGAACCATTTATAAATATGATACTTGAGAATGAGGATGGAACAATGAATGCTGCAAGCCAATTTTTAAAAATTGGTGTTACAGTTGGACCGATTATTTCAGCTTTCTATGTTGGAGCATTAATTTTATTACTTCAATTAAAACCAGTTCAAACATTGTTAGCACCACTGAAATATTATGGCCGCATGGCTTTAACGAATTATATTGGACAAACTGCAATGATTTTAATCGCAGGAAGTGTATTTAACTTTGCAGAAAACTTAACGTACATGCAGACTTTATATGTGTGTATTGCAATTTATGCAATTCAAATTGTGTTTAGTGTGATTTGGATGAAAATCTTTAAAATGGGTCCATTAGAATGGATTTGGCGAGTTGTTACGTATTGGACGGTAACACCTTTAAAGAAATAAAGAGAGAAGTGGGCTGTCCCTTTTGTGGAACAGCCCATTTTTATTGTCATCTTTTTCGGTAAGTCGATATTCGTTCGCGAATCGCCGATATATTTGAGAAATCGCTAATAAAATTTCATTTATCAACGAACCTTACACACTCATCTTTTTATATTACAAAAGTGTAAGGTAAATGTAATGTTAACAAATAGCAGTTCGCCTCTAAAAAGCGCAAAATAGGTAATGGAAAAACAAGCGTAGGAGGATATATATGACGAAACCAGTTGTAGACGTGAAAAACGTTCAAAAAGTGTACGGTAAAAAAGGTGAGAACCAATCACATGCATTAAAAGGTGTTTCATTCTCAATTCAAGAGGGTGAGTTTGTAGGGATTATGGGACCATCTGGTTCTGGTAAAACGACATTATTAAATGTAATTTCAACGCTTGATAAAGCAACGGGCGGCGTTGTTGAAATTGCGGGTACGGATATTACGAAAATGAAGCAAGGTGAGCTTTCTGATTTCCGTTCACAAAAATTAGGATTCATCTTCCAAGACTTTAACTTATTAGAGAACTTATCTATTTATGAAAACATCGCACTTCCATTATCTCTTCAAGGTGTCGCGTCACGTAATATTGGACCGAAAGTAGAAAAAGTAGCGGATATGTTAGGGATTACAGAAATTCTTCAAAAGTATCCATCTGAAGTATCTGGTGGACAGAAACAACGTTCAGCAGCAGCGCGTGCTTTAGTACATGAGCCTGCAATTATTTTAGGGGACGAGCCAACAGGAGCGCTTGATTCTAAAAATGCAACGAGTTTACTTGATGCGATGACAAACTTAAATAAAGATCAAGGCGTATCTATTATGATGGTTACACATGATCCGTACAGTGCAAGTTACTGTCAGCGTATTTTATTCATTCAAGATGGTGAGCTATATAAAGAAATTCATCGGGACGGTACACGTGAAGAGTTTTATAAAGAAATTTTAGATGTGCTTGCGGACTTAGGTACACAAAAAGCGTAAGAAAGGAGGTTCTAGAGCATGTTATTCAAACTTTCCATGTCAGGGCTAAAAAGTAAGCTGAAAGATTATATCGTCTTACTTGTCGGTCTTGTCATGTCTATCTCAATTTTTTATATGTTTCAAACGTTAGCGCTGAATAAAGCGTTTATTGAATCCAACTCAGTTATTCAATCAATTGGATTCGTATTCCAAGCAGGTTCATTTTTATTAGCAATCATAACGTTCTTCTATATTTTATATGCGAACTCTTTCTTATTATCTCTTCGTCAAAAAGAGTTTGGTATGTATATGATGTTAGGAGCGAAAAAACATAAAGTTACATTACTTATGTTTATTGAGACGATTGTATTAGGGGCTGCTTCTCTTGCAATTGGACTTGTGGTTGGGATAGGACTTGCAGAAGGTATCGGACAGTTATTAATGAAACAATTAGAATTTGCTGGTGAAGGCTATAAAGCATTCTACCTGCCATCTATGACTGTTACTTGCATCTTCTTCTTTGCGCTATTTATATTATCAGCAGTTATGAACAGTATTAAATTATCACGTATTTCTGTACTGCAACTTGTACATGCAGATGCGCAAACAGAGCGTGTTGCAGTAAAAGGAAAAATGACAGGTTTAGTTGCATTCCTAGCGGTTATTTTATTAGGAATTGGCTATGCATCAATGATTTACATGGAAAAACTAAGAGAAATGGGAATCCTTATTGCATTAATTACAACAACAGCAGGTACTTACATGCTATTTGGATCACTCCTTCCAGTCATTATTAAAAAGTTAAAGAGTAATAAAAAGCGTAGTGAAAAAGGACTTAATGCTTTTACATTTGCACAATTAAATTTCCGTATTAATAGCTTAACGAAAGTGCTTGCTACGGTAGCGATGTTAGTTGCTCTTGGAGCTGGTGCAATTTCAGGTGGTATGGCGTTTAAAAATAACGTTATAAAAACGGTTGATGGATTTGAAATTTATGATTCAGTTATTCATAATCCTACAGCTGAAGAGAAGAAAATTTTAGAGGGCATATCATTTAAAAGTAAAGCTGAGTATCGTTATAAGGTAGACGACAAATATATTTATTATGTAAAAGAAGATTTAGAGAAACATAAGCCATTTATTCGAAATGGTGTAGGTAAAGAGAATTTCGGTAAATATAAAGAAATTTCAGGAGAGGCTCCAGTAGGTACAGTAGCAGGAGTGAGCTCAGAACAAACTCAAAATGAAAAAGCAATGCCTGAAGAATGGGATGAGGCATTTAGAACAATCCAACCATATTATATATACCAAGATCGTGCCATTAAAATTGTAGATCAAAAAATGTACGATACTGTAAATGGTAAAGAAGGAATCGTATTTACTGGAAAAACAGGCGATTTCGTAGCACACACAAAAGAATGGAAAAAACTTGACGAGTTGCAGCTAGCTAAATATAAAAATATAAAAGCTGAGCAAATGAGTAGTAAATATCAAGTATATGACATGTTCTACGGTCTTGCGAGCGGAACAGTGTTTATGGGCTTCTTCCTTGGAATTGCTTTCTTAGCAATGATGGCAAGCTGTCTTATGTTCAAAATTCTTTCTGGTGCATCAAAAGATATTACGCGTTATCAAATGCTTCGTAAAATCGGTGTACGCCGTGAATTATTAACGAAATCAATTTATAAAGAGTTATTCTTAGTATTCTTATTCCCAGCAATTGTGGGTATCGCTCACGTATTAGTTGGTATGAATATTTTCGGATTTATTTTAGTCGATCCGTACTTCCGTATTTGGGTACCAATCGTAATTTTCGTAGTTATTTACACGATTTATTACCTTATTACAGTTCAATTGTATAAAGGAATTGTTCTTCCGAAAGAAGATTAATAAAAAACCGAGCGAAATCGCTCGGTTTTTATTATTTTCAGAAAAAACACTTTAATGTTACTGAAATGTATAATATAATGTAAATAAGTAACGTAATATGAAAGTAGAAGCAGCTGGATAAGGAAAGGAGGAATCCAATCTATAGAAAGAAGCTGAACTTTTATCCCCTATTTCTTTTCTAACCACAACGTATTTGTACAATTGTAAATTTCCAAATTGAAAATTGCTTGAATCACAAAAGTATATTGTGAAAATAATGGATAATACATGGAAATCTCATAGCATGATAAGGTAAAATGGACAACATGATGAGAAAATTACCGTTCATAAGATGAGGAGAATACATGTATGGAAGTTGTAGAGGCATTAAAAGATATAAGCCAAATTGAGGCTATGAAAAAATATTTAAAAGAGCACTCCCAGCGAGATTATCTTTTATTTGTTATTGGAATTAACACAGGATTAAAAATTACAGAACTACTTAGTATGAAATTTGAAGATGTATTAAATGAAGACGGGACTATTAAAGAGTTTTATACTCTTCCTGTGAAAGATGAAAAATTTAAACAAGATATTTATTTAAATACAAAAGTAAAAGAAGCGCTTTTAGATTACGTACAATCTATTGGCGTTAAAAGAGAAAATTACGTATTTCAATCTAATAAAACGCCAAATTCAATTACGCGCCAACAAGCGTATCGTGTAATTCATAATGCTGCAGAAGCAGTTGGAGTTGTTGGTAAGATCGGAACAAATTCAATGCGAAAAACGTTTGGATTTCATGCGTACAAAAGAGGGATAGCGATTGCGTTATTGCAAAAACATTTCCATCACGCGACTCCATCAGAGACGCTAAAGTATTTAGGCATCTCAAAGGATGAGACCTTTAAAACGGAGATTGATGTCGATTTATAAAAGCCGTAACTAAAAAAATTAGGAGGCGGAAAATATGAATATTAGAGAGAGTGAACTGCCGGGTATTGGATGTAAGTTTGAAGTGATTACAAAAGGTAATGAAAAGATGGTTATCGTTATTCATGATGATGGCCGAAGAGAAATGTACCATTTTGATGCTGATCATGAGGAGAGTATTTCAAGCGTCTCTCTTCGTGATTCCGAAGCGAGACAAATTGCAGCTATATTGGGCGGAATGGTATATAGGCCACAAGCTTTAGATACGATTGAAATGGCCTTTGAAGGATTATCAATTGAGTGGTTTAAGGTGGAAAATAATGCACCAGTCGTACAAAAAACAATTGGTAGTTTACATGTCCGAAACACATATAATGTAACGATCATTGCCATTTTGAAAAAGAATATGAAGAAGTTCTTTAATCCAGGTCCAGATTCTATCATTGAAGCTGGCGATATGCTTGTATTATCAGGCGAAAGACATGAAGTAAAAAGAATTATTAATGAGTTGCTTTCAGTAGGAGGGGATTCATAATCGATGGATACTTTAATCTTTGAAGTTGGGACTGCGTTAGTATTAGTCGCTTTTGCAGCTATTCTCGCTGCAAAGTTAAAGTTCTCGATTATTCCGTTTCTCATTATACTCGGTATGCTAGTGGGGCCACATGCGCCAGATTTAGGGCTTATCGATTTAAGATTTATTGAAAGCGGAGAAGTTATTTCCTTCCTCGGCCGTGTTGGCGTTATATTCCTCTTATTCTATTTAGGCTTAGAATTCTCAATTAAAAAATTAATTAAATCAGGAAAATCAATTGCTTTTGGGGGAACTGTTCATATATCGCTTAATTTTATATTAGGTTTACTTTACGGATATATAATGGGTTTCCCCTTATTAGAAACATTAATTATTGCTGGGATCATAACAATTTCATCGAGTGCAATTGTTGCGAAAGTAATTGTTGATTTAAGAAGATCTGGTAATAAAGAGACGGAGCTAATTTTAGGAATCATTATGTTTGATGATATCTTTTTAGCAGTATATTTATCAGTCGTTTCAGGATTAGTACTCGGAGGGGCAACGTCATTTGTAGGTGCTCTTACATCTATTTTAATCGCAGTAGGGTATATGCTACTATTCTTTGTAGTTGCTAGAAAAGCTACACGATTCTTAAATAAAATGTTAGATATTTCGTCCAATGAAATTTTCATTATCGTAATATTCGCTATTTTATTCTTTGTAGCAGGATTTTCAGAAACGATTCATGTCGCGGAGGCAATTGGAGCATTATTATTGGGGCTCGTCTTTTCTGAAACAGAGCATAGTGATCGAATTGAACAGCTCGTTGTTCCATTTCGTGATTTCTTTGGAGCTATATTCTTTTTCAGCTTCGGTTTAAGTATAGACCCATTTTCGCTTGGGGGAGCAGTGTGGTTGGCATTAGGAGCAGTTTTCATTACTCTTATCGGTAATTTTACTGCTGGAATGGTAGCGGGGCGTAAAGCTGGGTTATCGCATAAGGCTTCTACGAATATCGGTTTAACACTTGTATCACGCGGAGAATTTTCCATTATCGTCGCGAATATTGGAATTGCGGGCGGCTTAATGGCAACGATTAAACCATTCTCAGCTTTGTATGTTTTAATATTAGCATCGTTAGGACCTTTGTTAACGAAAGAATCTGGGAGAATATATTCCTTATTAGATAAAATATTTAAATGGAGCGCTAAAGAAAGTGCGAAGCGAGAAAAAGAAGTTGGATAGTATAAATAAGGGTAGACTGCATGAAAATTTCATGCAGTCTACCCTTTTATATATTGTTACTGTTGTCGTTTTTTGTCGGTAAGTTGATATATTTTAATAATCGCTGATATATTTCAAGTTGTGGTCGATATAATTGAAAAATCGCTAATCTATTTTGAGTTGCGGTCGATATATTTCCAAAATCGCTGATATATTTTCAAGCAGGGATAAATATAATTTCATTTACCGTCGAACCATTATCTGAATTTCATCAACTATTAATCAGTTGCCTTCCTATTTAAAAACGACTACAATTTTACTGTTATATATATGAACGAAAAAAATAGAATAGGAGGGGAAACTATGCCAAGGAAAGTATGGCTATTAGTAGCTGGGATGATTATTAATGTCACGGGTGCTTCTTTTTTATGGCCTTTTAATACAATTTATTTGCATGATCACCTAGGCAAATCTTTATCTGTGGCCGGAATGGTATTAATGATCAACTCGCTTACTGGTGTAATCGGAAACTTGCTCGGCGGTGTTTTATTTGATAAATGGGGCGGTTATAAATCAATTTTAGTAGGGATTGTCATTACACTTGTATCGATTTTAGGTCTTGTGTTCTTCCACGGTTGGCCGTTATATGTTGTGTGGCTAGCGTTAATCGGCTTCGGTTCTGGGATGGTCTTCCCATCGATGTACGCGATGGTTGGTACGGTTTGGCCAGAGGGCGGAAGACGAGCGTTTAATGCGATGTATGTTGGACAAAACGTCGGTATTGCGATTGGAACAGCGTGCGGTGGTTTAGTTGCTTCATATCGTTTTGATTATATTTTCTTAGCGAACTTTATTTTATACTTTGTTTTCTTCTTAATTGCTTTTATCGGATTCCGTGGTATGGAAGACAAGAAAGAGCCAGGAGTGCAAAAAGAAGTCGAAACGAAAAAAGGGTGGTCACTTACACCTGGATTTAAAGCACTTCTTATCGTGTGTGTAGCATATGCTTTATGCTGGGTTACATACGTACAGTGGCAAGGAGCGATTGCAACACATATGCAAGAATTGAATATTAGCCTTCGTCACTATAGTTTATTATGGACGATAAACGGAGCGATGATTGTTTGTGCGCAGCCACTTGTTAGTATGCTAATTCGTTGGATGAAGCGTTCTTTAAAACAGCAAATTATGATTGGAATCTTCATTTTTGCGGCGTCATTCATTGTGTTAAGTCAAGCGCAGCAATTTACGATGTTCCTCGTTGCGATGGTAACATTAACAATTGGTGAGTTATTTGTATGGCCTGCGGTTCCAACGATTGCAAATATACTTGCACCAAAAGATAAATTAGGGTTTTATCAAGGGGTCGTAAATAGTGCGGCGACTGTAGGGAAAATGTTCGGGCCGGTCGTTGGCGGAGCAATTGTGGATTTATACAATATGGAAGTATTGTTTATAGCAATCATGGTAATGCTTGTAGTAGCGCTTATAGCAACGAGTATTTATGATAAACGAGTAAAAGTAGAAGAAACAGTTGAAGAAAAAATTGCAGTTTAGTTTGACGGAACATGTTCACATGTTTTAGAATATATTTAAATAAAACAACCTTTAGAACAAGGGAGATAGCTCGGCTGTCTTAAGATGAATTCGTTAGTTATTAAGAGTAACGATTAACCGAGAAGTCCTCGCTTTAAGTAAGCCCTTAAGAGATACTAGGTGAAGGATAGTTCACTTAACTTATATGTGTAATAACAGTGAGAAGGAGTAGTAGTAATAGAAGCTGGTTTAGAGAGTTGACGGTCGGTGCAAGTCAATCCACGTTTCGTTATGAACTCGCCTTTGAGTTGCAGTTGTGAAACTAATAGTAGCAATTGCCGTTAATCCACGTTACGGATCTAAGCGAATGTATATTTTTACATTAATTTAGGGTGGTACCGCGGGAATCTATAACCTCTCGTCCCTTTCTAGGGATGAGAGGTTTTTTGTATTTTGGGCGGTGAAAATAAATAGAATTTCAAGGAGGGTATCTCATGAGCTTTAATCATCAAGACATTGAGAAGAAGTGGCAAGGGTACTGGGAAGAGAATAAAACATTCCGTACGCCAGATGAGACAGAAAAACCAAAATTTTATGCACTAGATATGTTCCCATATCCATCAGGTGCAGGCTTACACGTAGGACATCCAGAAGGTTATACAGCGACAGATATTTTATCTCGTATGAAGCGTATGCAAGGATATAACGTTCTTCATCCAATGGGATGGGATGCATTCGGTCTTCCAGCCGAGCAATATGCACTTGATACTGGAAACAGCCCAGCTGAATTTACAGAGCATAATATTAATACATTCCGTAATCAAATTAAATCATTAGGTTTCTCTTACGATTGGGACCGTGAAGTAAATACAACAGATCCAAACTACTATAAGTGGACACAATGGATCTTCCTGAAATTATTTGAAAAAGGTTTAGCTTACGTTGATGAAGTACCTGTAAACTGGTGCCCAGCACTTGGTACAGTACTTGCAAACGAAGAAATCATTGACGGTAAGAGTGAGCGTGGTGGACATCCAGTTGAGCGTCGTCCGATGAGACAGTGGATGTTAAAAATTACAGCTTACGGAGATCGTCTATTAGAAGATCTAGATGAGCTTGATTGGCCTGAAAGCTTAAAAGATATGCAACGTAACTGGATCGGTCGTTCTGAAGGAGCAGAAGTACACTTCAACATCGACGGTACAGACGAGAAGTTCACGGTGTTCACAACGCGCCCTGATACACTATTTGGTGCAACATACTGTGTACTTGCTCCGGAACATGCACTTGTTGCAGAAATTACAACAGCAGAACAAAAAGAAGCGGTAGAAGCTTACATTAACGCTGTAAAAATGAAGAGTGACCTAGAGCGTACAGAACTTGCGAAAGAGAAAACTGGTGTATTCACTGGTGCTTACGCAGTTAACCCAGTAAACGGTGAGAAATTACCAATCTGGATCGCTGACTATGTTCTTGCAACTTACGGAACAGGTGCTGTAATGGCAGTTCCAGCTCACGATGAGCGTGACTATGAATTCGCATCAGTATTTAATCTTCCAATGAAGGAAGTTGTAAAAGGCGGAGATATTACGAAAGAAGTGTACACAGGTGATGGTGCACACGTAAACTCAGCATTCCTTAATGGATTAAATAAAGAAGAAGCAATCGCAAAAATGATTGAATGGCTTGAAGCAACGAGCGCAGGAAATCAAAAAGTAACGTACCGTCTACGTGACTGGTTATTCAGCCGTCAACGTTACTGGGGTGAACCAATTCCAGTAATTCACTGGGAAGATGGTACAATGACAGCTGTGAAAGAAGAGGAATTACCATTAGTTCTTCCGAAAACAGAAAACATCCGTCCTTCAGGTACAGGTGAATCACCACTTGCTAACATTGACGAGTGGGTAAATGTTGTTGATCCTGAGACTGGTAAAAAAGGTCGTCGTGAAACGAACACAATGCCGCAATGGGCTGGTAGCTGCTGGTACTACCTACGTTACATCGATCCAAACAATAGCGAAGCACTTGTAGATCCTGAAAAAGTAAAACAATGGCTTCCAGTTGATATTTATATCGGTGGTGCAGAACATGCTGTACTTCACTTACTATATGCTCGTTTCTGGCATAAAGTATTATACGATATCGGTGTAGTTCCAACAAAAGAGCCATTCCAACAATTATTCAACCAAGGTATGATTCTAGGTGAAAACAACGAGAAAATGAGTAAATCAAAAGGTAACGTTGTAAACCCTGATGATATCGTAGCAAGCCACGGTGCAGATACACTTCGTCTATACGAAATGTTCATGGGCCCATTAGATGCTTCAATCGCTTGGTCTGAAAATGGTCTTGACGGAGCTCGTCGTTTCCTAGACCGCGTATGGCGTCTATTCGTTCAAGATAACGGTGAATTAAGTGAGAAAATTACTGATGCACCAAATAAAGAACTTGAAAAAGCTTACCACCAAACAGTGAAGAAAGTAACAGAAGACTATGCAGAACTTCGCTTCAACACAGCGATTTCTCAAATGATGGTATTCATCAACGATGCATACAAAGCTGAAACACTTCCGAAAGAATATGTAGAAGGTTTCGTAAAAATGATTGCACCAGTTGCACCTCATATCGGGGAAGAGCTATGGAGCAAACTTGGATACAATGAAACAATCACATATGCAAGCTGGCCAACATTTGATGAGTCTAAACTTGTAGAAGATGAAGTTGAAATCGTTGTTCAAGTTATGGGCAAAGTTCGCGCAAAACTAACAATGAGTAAAGACGCATCAAAAGAAGAAATGGAACAACTTGCACTTGAAGCAATTCAAGACCAAATTGAAGGGAAAACAGTTCGTAAAGTAATTGTTGTTCCTGGAAAACTTGTTAACGTTGTTGCAAACTAAATCATTTAAAAAAGCTCAGAGCGTTTATGCTCTGAGCTTTTTTGTGTAGAAAATAATCTCAGGGTCACCTTCATCTAAATTTTCAATTATTCCACTACGTACAAATAAAAGAGCGGAATTCCAATACAGACAAACACCTATTTTTCTATAGGAAATATGATAAAAAAGGTAGGCTAAATTGAGTAGAAGAGGTGAAAGGAATGAAAGGGATGGACAATAATGCACCACATGGTTTCTTCGGGAGTGGGTCGGATAGTTATGAACAAATGATGTTAATGGGAGGAGGACAACAAGGATACGGTGGAATTCCGAGCTGGATGGGCGGAACACCTGGAGGGTTTTCTACATCAGTAGCGGGTGTACAAACTGGAATTCCAACATTAACAGGAGGATTTCCATCATCGGTAGCCGGAGTGCAAACTGGAATCCCGACATTTGTTGGCGGAGCAGCGGGAGGAGTACCAGTAGGCGTACCAACTGCATTTCCATCTTTCGTTGGAGGAGTACAGACAGGATTTCCTGTACCAGGAGTAGGTGTTATAGCAGGAGGAGTAGGTGGATATCCGCAAGTAGTTCACGGTTACCATGGTCATCATCACCATCATCAAGGTCAACATGGCCATCATGGTCATCACCATCATCAAGGTCAACATGGCCATCATGGTCATCACCATCATCAAGGTCAACATGGCCATCATGGTCATCACCATCATCAAGGTCAACACGGCCATCATGGTCATCACCACCATCAAGGTCAACACGGCCACCAAGGTCATCACCACCATCAAGGTCAACACGGCCACCAAGGTCATCACCATCATCAAGGTCAACATGGTCATCAGGGGCAACAAGTACATCACCAAGGCCACCACCACATTCATCCGCAAGCTGTTCTTTATCAAACTCATCAAGTCCAACACGGTCACCATGGACAGCACCACCAAGGCCAACATCATGGACACCATCACCAAGGCCATCAAGGCCAACACGGTCACCAAGGTCATCAAGGTCAACATGGCCACCACGGTCAACAGCACCAACAGCACCAACAATATCAGCAATATCAACAACAGCAACAATCTTCTCCTTGGACAGGTGGAATTGGAGCAGGGGCAGCGGCAGGAGCAGCTAGTATTAGTGGAGCAGCAGGACACGCGGGGCACGCGGGTCATTAATGAGTTGCAGAAAAAAAAACATAGTAAAAAACTGCTAGGAAATCCTAGCAGTTTTTTTCAGCTTCTTGGCGCTGACGTTCGATTTCAGCACGAAGTTGTGGCTCTGGTGCTTGCCAGCCTTCTGGCTTTAGAATCTTACCGTCGCCTTCACGGAATCGAGGCTTCCCATCAGGGAATAGTTTTGCCATGTTGGCATTGTTTACAATTTCGAATCCTTTATCTGGACGTACACCCATTTCTGTAAACGTTCCGAATGCAAAGTAAATAAGGTCAATCAGTGCATCGTATTGATCTTCAACAGTTGTTGCTTCTAGAAATTCTTCTAGCTCTTCTTGCATAAAACTCGCACGAATTTTTGCGCGCTCTTCTGTTAATTTTGTTGGAGTATTTGTCACAGGATGTCCGAATACTTCATGCATTTTCGCAACAAGTTCGTATCCTTTATCTAAACCTTTTTCGTTTGTCATGTTGTTTCAATCCTTTCTCGTTTTCTGCCGAATTTCATTGTAACATAAGGTGATTATGAAATGAAAAGAACATCTTATCGAAATAAGATGTTCGCTCGTTATTCTTCTTTTTTTATTAAAAGGGATGAAATAAGATCGATGCCAAAAATACCGACCAGTAACATTGGTATAACGACAAGCAAGTAACGTGTGAAGGAAACATTTTTTAAGTATGTATGAGCAAATAAAAAGACGCCGAGAAATAAAATACCATTTAAAATAGGCTTTACTAATTTTTTAGACATAAGCTCCCCCATAAATATCTTCTCTCTCTATTTAATAATAAAAAACTCCTCTCTCCGTTGTATCATGCTGGAGAGAGGAGTTCAATCATTTCTCATTCAATGACACCAGAATTTGTAATATTTACGGTGTATTTTATATGAACTGGAACATCTTTATACATTTGTCTCCATTCTTCTAATTTGAATGGGCGATAATGTTGCTTATACTTTGCACCTAGCCCGAGAGGATCGACGTTTAAAGATTTAAACTGCTTAATTAATTTGGCAGCCTGTATGTCCAATTGTTTTTGGACATTTTTTTCAATCTTTTTTGTGTTCTTGTTATTTTCTAAGTTAATTTGTTTCGATAGTTCTTGAATACGTGCATCAAGATGAACGTGAATGAAAAAGGAAGGCTTCCCGTTTTTAATTTTTATATCGTAAGTTGGAACAGAACGAATATTATTAATCATTACGTACGCAGAATCTGTTTTAAATTCATGTGAATCTAATTTATGTTTCTCTAATAGTCCTTTAAATATGAACATATCTTTTTCCGCAATTTTACCGATATATTTATCCTTTTTAAAAAGGCCAATTCCGGTAATTTTTATTTTATCACCATGCTTCTTTAGAATGGGAATATAGTAGTCTTTTCCTTCTTGATAATAGCGAAATGCTCCTATATGTAGATTATCCGCTGGTAAAGGTCCGGTCTCCATGTTATGTTCTAGCAATTTTTTTATATAAATTGCAACGTTGTATGAAGTCGAATATTTGCCTTTTAAAAGTTCAGTACCATTCCCATCTAATAAAGCAGCATATAAAGCGTTCCCTATATTCACATCTCGAAGTAATGTATCGAATGAAGTAGACATTCCTGTTTTGGCAAGTCTTATTGTATATAGAGCGACACGCATTTGTCCGCTAGCAAATGGTTGAGAAGACTCTAAAGATGTGTCTGCTTTTACTTGTTTTACCGCATTTGCACTGCCTTCAAAAACTTGAACTTTATTTCCTTTTTTCTGAATGGGACAAACGAATGTCACTTTTACTTTATTATCTTTTGCGACATCAAAAACGCTTCCTTGAATAAGTTGTACATCATCGATAATATTTTTTTGTAAACATCCAGTTAGACTGAAGAATGTTATACAAGAAATAAGTATTAATTTACTTGTGCTTTTGATTTTTTCCATTTTCTTTTCACCCACACAATAATAAATAGGATTGGGATGTATACATAAATGAGCCAAGAACTAACTTTTGACGCATTACTAATAAAATTATTAATATCATGTCTGTTTGTTAAAAGTTGTGAAACAATGACAGTGATAAGGAAGAAAGCAATTAGAACACCTCTTTGTTTCACGCGAAATATTTCGTGAGTTCCTCTCGTTGCCGCCCATAAAGGAAGGATGAAACTTGTAATAATAACGAGTGCATAAGCCGAAATTGCAATATATTCTAGCCTTTCTATGAATGGTAATTGAATGACTTGGGTCATAGAAAGTTGTGCCCATATTGTTTTTAACAACTGCTTCTCACTAAAAAAGGTAAAGGCTAAAAGGGTACTAAATAAATATAAAAGGTTTGAAAATAGTGCTCCGTATTGAGCGAATTTATGAGATTGCATAGGTTTTTTCACAAAAGGATAAACCATGAGATAAATCTCAAACCCTGTCATACTGTAGATTGACAGATGCGCTGCTTTTAAAATATCTGAAAAAGAATGTGTAAATATAGGAAGTAAATTATCCCAATGTGAGTATTTCAAAACAAATAGGCTAAGAAATAAATAGCCCAATGTACCGCCAACTGAGATTACGCAAATACCGGTAATGACACGAAATCCAGAGGAAATAATGTAATAACTAACTAAGCATAAAAAGAGTGTTAACATAAAGGTGGAAGCGGTCGGAAACATCCATACTTGAATAATTTCAACATATGTTCGGATGACCGAAATACTAACGATTAAAAAATAAGCCATAAAGATGATGCTAATGCCATTTCCTAGCCATTTTCCAAATGTTTGCCGATGTAAATCAACTAAATTCCCATTTGTTTCTTTTAATAAGACATACATCATCCATATAAGAATATGGATGAAAATCCCTGTGATTATAACCCCCATCCAGCCGTCGTATCCAGCAGCTTTTGCGATAATTCGAGCGAATCCGAGAACTCCAGCACCAAACTGTGCACCGTGAATTAAGAAGAAAACAAAGATAGGAGATATTTGATATTTTTCTTGAACTTTACTCATCAATGCACCTCATTTCTCAATCATCAAAATCTGATCTATGTTTTGTTGAAATTCCTTTCGCAGCCTTTTTGACATGTTGTGGCCTTGCTTGTACATCTCTCGTATCAATCATTGTTAATGGAAAACGGATCCAAGAATCTTTAACTGATTGTTGCCTTGTCGGATAAAATAAAGCGTACGGCTTACGTAAGGAAGTAAGCCGGAATAGATGAGTAAATAAGAAGATAAATCCAAGAGAAATCCCGAACAATCCACCTATTTCTGCAAACATAAGAAAAGGAAAGCGTAGTAATCGAACAGCGTTACCCATTTTATAAATAGGTGTAATAAAAGAAGCGAGTGCTGATAGTGCAACGATAATTAATAAAATGTTACTCGTTAACCCAGCTTGTACAGATGCTTGCCCGATTACGATACCGCCTACAATACCGAGTGTTTGTCCAACTTTCATCGGTAACCTTGCGCCGGCTTCTCTTAATAAATCAATTGCGAGTTCTAAAAAGAGCGCTTCAATTAAAGGTGGGAATGGTACCTGTGCCCTTGATAAAATTAAAGTTTCAAGTAAATCACTTGGAATAAGTTCATAATGATAATTTAAAACTGCAACGTATAACGGTGTAGCGCAAATTGAAAATAGAACGGCGATTAATCTTAAAATCCTTGAAAATGTAGCGTATAGCCAAGAGACGTTATAGTCTTCTGGTGAAATGAAAAAATCGAAATAGGATACAGGTGTTAGTAGAACGCTTGGAGAACCATCAACAAAAATAGCGATTTTCCCATCAATTAGTGCTTTTGTGACTCTATCAGTACGTTCTGTATTGATATAGAGAGGGAAAATCGATTTTTCACCCATTAATTCTTGTATATAAGCACTATCATTAATTTGATCATACTCAAGAGCACGTAATGATTCCTCGAGGAAATCTACATTATCTTTTTCAGCGAGGTTGTCTAAATACATCATGACAACTTTTGTTTTGGAAAACTCGCCGATAATCATTTCTTTAGTTTGTAAATCCAAAACAGGAAGACGTTTTCGAACTAAATTAATGTTCGTATCAATATCCTCTACGAAACCTTCTTGTGGACCAATAACAGTTGATTCGTTTAAAGGAGGGGTTGGCGCACGATAATTATCAATTGCAATGTTTGCAAGCATACATTTTTGATCTTGCTGATTTAATTGAATGATCGCATGCCCCTTTAAAACCATATCCTCAATTTTTTGTAAATCGTTCGTAATTGTAATGCCGCTCATCGGAATATGTTCTTTTAGTTGTTCTAGAGAAGCACAAGGTTTCTCTAAAAGAGTAGGCATTAAATATTTCTGTAATTTCTCTCCATCAAGTGAAGGGCGATAGTAAGAAATCCAATAAGGCATCGTTTCATCGTCAGATGTATGGTAATTAATAAAATCACTAGACTTTTTAAGTTTCTCTATTAAATCTTGTAGGGAATGAATACGGTCTTTTTCTGGTTTTGTAAAGTCATAAATACTATTACCTCCAGAGCTTTGTTGCTTACTTTGAGAAGGTTCATCTTGCTTAGTATTTTGTTTTTTATCCTGAGAAGAATCACCTTGCTTAGCGCTTTGTTGCTTATCCTGAGAGGAATCCTCTTGCTTAGCGCTTTGTTGCTTATCCTGAGAGGAATCCTCTTGTTTAGCACTTTGTTGTTTATCTTGAGAGGAATCACCTTGCTTAGCGCTTTGTTGCTTATCCTGAGAGGAGTCCTCTTGTTTAGCTTGTTGCTTATCCTGAGAGGAGTCCTCTTGTTTAGCTTGTTGCTTATCCTGAGAGGAGTCCTCTTGTTTAGCACTTTGTTGCTTATCCTGAGAGGAATCCTCTTGTTTATCGTTTTGTTGCTTACCTTGAGAGGAATCCTCTTGTTTAGCGCTTTGTTGTTTATCTTGAGACGAGTCCTCCTGTTTAGCACTTTGTTGCGTATCCTGAGAAGAATCTTTTTGCTCGTTATTTTTACCTTTATTATGTTTCATACTTCTAGTCTGTTCTTCGTTATCATCCTCTTGATTGTTAGAATGCTGCTCCCAGTTATCTGTTTCGTTTGCTTCTGGTGTATTTGATTTTTTTTTCTTACGTAACCAATTCCAAATCATATGTACGCCCTCTTTAATCTTGTAATATAGTGCTATTTTGTGGCTAATTTTGTATATTATTCATTTATTTATGAAAAGAAGAAGGAGATTAGTTTACATAGAAAAAAATCTTTAGTAAGCAGTTCATACTATAACAGGGAGAGGGAGAGTCTGTGCAAATTGTAAAAAAGGAGAAGTTCGTTTTAAAAGAGTTTATGTTTGAAAATGGCAGAGAAATTCCTGTTCAAATGGGATACGAGACATATGGTACGTTGAATAGAGAAAGGTCAAATGTGATTTTGGTTTGTCATTATTTTAGTGCAACAAGTCATGCGGCAGGAAAATATACAGTGCATGATGAGGAGTCTGGTTGGTGGGATGGGCTCATTGGACCTGGGAAAGCAATTGATACAAATAAGTATTTTGTTATATGTACGGATAACCTTTGTAATGTGCAGGCGAGGAATCCATATGTGATTACAACAGGACCGAAATCGATTAATCTAGAAACTGGAGAAGAATATGCTATGGATTTTCCGGTTTTTACATTTCTTGATGTAGCTCGTATGCAATATGAGTTAATAAAAAGCATGGGAATTTCAAGGTTACACGCTGTAATCGGACCGTCGGCGGGGGGAATGATTGCACAACAATGGGCGGTTCACTATCCACATATGGTAGAGCGGATGATTGGCGTTATTACGAACCCACAAAATCCAATTATTACGTCGGTAAACGTAGCGCAAAATGCGATTGAGGCAATTCAACTGGATCCAAGTTGGAAAGATGGAAAATATGGAGAAGAGCAGCCTATAAAGGGGCTTCATTTAGCGAGTAGAATGATGTTTATGAATGCGTTTGATGAGCATTTTTATGAAATGGCATTTCCTCGTAATAGTATAGAGATAGAACCTTATGAAAAGTTTTCTACATTAACATCATTTGAAAAAGAGATAAATACAGCGACATATAGAAGTATAGAGTTAATAGATGCAAATTCATGGATGTATACTGCGAAGGCAGTTTTATTGCATGATATTGCACATGGGTTTTCTTCACTAGAAGAATCTCTTTCTAACATAGAAGCGAATGTACTTATGATTCCGTGTAAACAAGATTTGCTTCAGCCGTCTCGTTATAATTATAAAATGGTAGATATTTTGCAAAAACAAGGAAAATATGCGGAAGTGTATGAGATTGAAAGTATAAATGGGCATATGGCAGGAGCATTTGATATTCATTTATTTGAAAAAAAGGTTTATGAATTTTTGAATCGGAAAGTATCTAGTTTTGTGTAAAAGACAAATGATGGGGAAAAGGTGCAATGTTTGTAGTAGGCACCTTTTTTTACATAATTTGTAGACGGAAAATATATGTAGCGATTGCTATACCGAAAAACGCTATGCTGAGCAATAGAAATAAGAATGACATTTCTTGTGGGGAGTTTATTTTTCTATTATTTTTCATACTAAGAGCAATAATTGCAGCGAGTAAGAACACAATGCCCATAATGAAAAGAAAAAGCGTCATTTTAATCGACTCCTTTCATAAAACAAGTATATTGAGGATACAATGTGCTAGTTATGTTTGTAAAGAATAAATTTTTAGAGAAAATTGAGAAATAGTTTTTCGATTCTTTGCGTTCTTTCTTTTGCGTGCTAAAATTGGTAGAGAATGTTTGTGAAAAAGAAACTAAAGGTTTTATTGTATATAAGGAGGAACTACATATGACAGAAGTTAATACAATTACTACAGAAGAGGTACAAGAGCGTTTAGAAAATGGAGAAACGTTATTTCTAGTAGACGTAAGAGAAGATGAAGAAGTAGCGGCAGGAAAGATTCCAGAAGCTGTACATATTAAAATGGGCGATATCCCACATAAAGTAGATTTCTTTAATAAAGAGAATGAATATATCTTTATTTGTCGTTCGGGAATGCGCAGTGAAAATGTATGTCATTATTTAAATGAGCAAGGGTTTAAAACAGTGAACATGGTTGGCGGTATGCTTCAATATGAAGGTGAAACGAAATAGTTAATAGTTAAAAACTTGAAGCGAGTCTGTTTCAAGTTTTTTTCTTTTGCATACAGTATAAAAAAGGAGGAGGGGGAAATGGGAATTAATTTGCGTAAAGTGAAAATTATTAATAATACAGGCGCTGTTAATGTCGGTGACTGTTATGATATCTCGCCTTTAGCTGTGGCGAAAGTATATGCAGGTGCTGGAGGATCGAGTGCGGCTATTTTTTTAAATGGAAAAAGGCAGCCAGAAGCGGTGATTAGAACATCGGTATTTCTTCCGCCTTTGGCAACAAGTACACGTACGTTAGGTTCATAAAGGAAAGGTAGAGTGTAATTATGCCTGCGCATATAAAAGAATTTGTTATTGTTAATAATACTGGGAATATATTTACAGGTGATAATTTGAGTGATACTTCATTTACTGCTTCGAAATCATATAGTGGTTCAATGGGGTGCACTTGGATTGATGTTGTTACAGTAATAGGGACGGAGACGAAGCTTTGTTTACAGCCGGGTGATTCGGTGACGACAACATATACAAGAGGCACTCCTGCTGGTACTGTAACAGGAACAAATATGGGGCAAAGTGTAAATGCATCGGGTATAGCACAAGCTGTCCCTAATACAGATAATATGGATTCAATTGCAGGACTCCCTTAAGGAATTAAGGGAGTTTTTATTTATTTGAAATAAAAATAGTCTTGGAGATTATTTTTGTAAATAGATTAAGAAGAGGTTTATTTATTATGAAAAAGACGGTTTGTAGGTGGTGAAAGTGTGAAGAATCGTGATAATAATCGGAAGCAAAATTCGTTAAGCTCTAATTTTAGAATTCCACCCGAACTTATTGGACCTACGTTCCCCCCTGTTCCAACTGGATTTACAGGTATAGGGATTACTGGTCCAACAGGTCCACAAGGTCCGACTGGACCGCAAGGACCGAGAGGATTTCAAGGTCCAATGGGGGAGATGGGTCCGACTGGACCTCAAGGTGTGCAAGGGATTCAAGGGCCAGTTGGACCAATAGGCGCAACGGGACCAGAAGGGCAGCAGGGAGCACAAGGATTGAGAGGACCACAAGGAGAAACTGGAGCGACAGGACCTCAAGGGGTGCAAGGGTTACAAGGTCCGATTGGTCCAACGGGAGCGACTGGGGCACAAGGTATACAAGGAATACAGGGATTACAGGGGCCAATTGGAGCGACGGGACCTGAGGGACCTCAAGGAATTCAAGGCGTCCAAGGGTTACCGGGTGCAACTGGTCCACAAGGAATACAAGGAGCACAAGGGATACAAGGAACACAAGGACCGAGTGGAAATACAGGTGCAACCGGAGCAACGGGTCAGGGGCTAACAGGTCCGACTGGAATAACAGGCCCAACAGGGATAACTGGACCATCTGGAGGACCTCCTGGTCCAACGGGGCCAACTGGTGCGACAGGTCCGGGTGGCGGACCGAGTGGAAGTACAGGTGCGACTGGAGCAACGGGAAGTACTGGGGCTACAGGAAGTACAGGGGGAACAGGAGCAACGGGAACTACAGGTCCGACTGGAAGTACGGGAGCACAGGGCTTGCAAGGAATACAAGGAATTCAAGGGCCAATTGGCCCAACAGGTCCAGAAGGACCGCAGGGGATTCAAGGTATTCCTGGTCCGACAGGAATAACTGGTGAACAAGGAATCCAAGGAGTTCAGGGTATTCAAGGGGGAACGGGAGCAACAGGAGATCAAGGTCCACAAGGTATACAGGGGGCTATAGGTCCTCAAGGGGCCACAGGAGCAACAGGAGATCAAGGTCCACAAGGAATTCAAGGAGTACCAGGGCCATCAGGAGCAACAGGACTACAAGGAGTTCAAGGGATACAAGGTCCAATGGGCGATATAGGACCAACAGGTCCAGAAGGCCCAGAGGGACTTCAGGGCCCGCAAGGAATACAAGGAGTACCGGGGCCAGCTGGAGCAACGGGTCCAGAGGGGCCACAGGGGATACAAGGCATTCAAGGACCGGTAGGAGCAACAGGCTCACAAGGTCCCCAAGGAATTCAGGGAATTCAAGGTGTGCAAGGGATAACGGGAGCAACAGGAGTACAAGGAGCAACTGGAATTCAAGGTATACAAGGAGAAATAGGAGCAACGGGTCCAGAGGGTCCCCAAGGAGTGCAAGGTGCTCAAGGGGCGATTGGTCCAACAGGTCCAATGGGCGCACAAGGAGTGCAAGGAATACAAGGGATTCAAGGCCCAACAGGTGCACAAGGAGTGCAAGGTGCTCAAGGAATACAAGGAATTCAAGGTCCGACGGGTGCAACAGGAGATACGGGAGCAACTGGGGCGACAGGGGAAGGCACTACAGGTCCAACAGGAGTAACTGGTCCGACAGGGGTAACAGGCCCATCTGGAGGACCAGCAGGACCGACCGGCCCAACGGGGCCATCAGGTCCGGCGGGAGTGACTGGTCCATCGGGTGGACCACCTGGCCCGACAGGAGCAACTGGGGCGACAGGAGTAACAGGGGATACCGGGGCGACGGGCTCAACTGGAGTGACAGGAGCGACAGGAGAAACGGGAGCAACCGGAGTGACAGGGTTACAAGGTCCGCAAGGAATCCAAGGTGTGCAGGGAGAGATAGGTCCGACGGGTCCCCAAGGTGTTCAAGGTCCCCAAGGAATTCAAGGAGTAACGGGGGCCACTGGAGATCAAGGTCCGCAAGGGATTCAAGGCCCACAAGGCGATATAGGTCCAACAGGCCCACAAGGAATTCAAGGCCCACAAGGTTCTCAAGGAATCCAAGGAGCGACAGGGGGAACAGGAGCACAAGGCCCACAGGGAATCCAAGGTCCGCAAGGTGACATAGGTCCGACTGGGCCACAAGGTCCAACTGGAATCCAAGGGATACAAGGAGAGATAGGTCCAACAGGTCCAGAAGGCCCAGAGGGACTTCAGGGCCCGCAAGGAATCCAAGGTGTGCCAGGGCCAGTTGGAGCAACGGGTCCTGAGGGTCCTCAAGGGATACAAGGCATTCAAGGACCGGTAGGAGCAACAGGCCCACAAGGTCCACAAGGAATACAGGGAATACAAGGTGTGCAAGGGATAACGGGAGCAACAGGAGCACAAGGAGCAACTGGAATTCAAGGGATACAAGGGGAAATAGGAGCAACAGGTCCAGAGGGGCCCCAAGGAGTGCAAGGTATACAAGGGGCGATTGGTCCAACAGGTCCGATGGGCGCACAAGGAGTGCAAGGTATACAAGGGATTCAAGGAGCAACAGGAGCACAAGGAGTGCAGGGACCACAAGGAATTCAAGGAGTGCAAGGTCCGACGGGAGCAACAGGAGAAACGGGAGCAACCGGAGCGACGGGAGAAGGAACTACCGGTCCAACAGGAGTAACCGGTCCAACAGGGGTGACTGGCCCGTCAGGAGGGCCTGCAGGACCGACCGGCCCAACGGGGCCATCAGGTCCGGCGGGAGTGACAGGTCCATCAGGTGGACCACCTGGCCCGACAGGAGCAACAGGTGCGACAGGAGTAACAGGAGATACCGGGGCGACAGGCTCAACTGGAGTGACAGGAGCGACAGGAGAAACGGGAGCAACCGGAGTGACGGGTTTACAGGGTCCGCAAGGAATCCAAGGTGTTCAAGGAGAGATAGGTCCAACCGGTCCACAGGGTATTCAAGGTCCGCAAGGAATCCAAGGAGTAACGGGGGCAACAGGAGCACAAGGTCCACAAGGAATTCAAGGCCCACAAGGCGACATAGGTCCAACCGGCCCGCAAGGAATTCAAGGTCCACAAGGTCCTCAAGGAATCCAAGGAGCGACGGGGGCAACAGGAGCACAAGGCCCACAGGGAATCCAAGGTCCGCAAGGTGACATAGGTCCGACCGGCCCACAAGGCCCGCAAGGAATTCAAGGCCCGCAAGGAATCCAAGGTCCAACGGGAGCAACAGGAGCAACCGGAGCGACCGGTCCCCAAGGAATTCAAGGCCCACAAGGAATCCAAGGCCCGCAAGGAATTCAAGGTCCAACGGGAGCAACAGGAGCAACCGGAGCGACCGGTCCCCAAGGAATTCAAGGCCCGCAAGGAATCCAAGGTCCAACGGGGGCTACAGGAGCAACCGGTTCACAAGGTCCAACTGGAGATACAGGTCCAACCGGAGCTGGAGCAACAGGAGCGACCGGGGCGACTGGAGTTAGTACAACTGCAACGTATGCGTTTGCGAATAATACATCAGGAACCGCTATTTCCGTTTTATTAGGTGGTACGAACGTACCATTACCGAACAATCAAAATATTGGCCCAGGAATAACCGTTAGTGGTGGAAATACTGTATTTACAGTTGCGAATGCAGGAAACTATTATATAGCCTATACAATTAATTTAACGGCAGGTTTACTTGTAAGTTCTCGTATAACTGTAAATGGCAGTCCGCTTGCGGGAACGATAAATGCCCCGACAGTCGCTACTGGTTCATTTAGTGCAACAATAATCGCTAACTTGCCTGCTGGAGCTGCTGTTAGCTTACAGTTATTTGGAGTAGTTGCAGTAGCTACATTATCTACGGCAACGCCAGGGGCTACTCTAACTATTATTAGATTAAGTTAATAAGCAGAAAACCTTGAAACTTTTATGTTTCAAGGTTTTTTATCCTTGTATTTGTAAGTAAACTCGTTAACCAGGGGGAGTGGATACCCTCTAATTATTTAAAGTTTCACTTTATTCACTTGAGCAAAAACATCGCAGTTCGAAAATATATTATAATAGAATGAAAAGAAAGAAATTTGGCAGAAAGGGAGGGTGGCGATGCAGGAGATGGTTAAAGATTTTTTTGGACGCCCACTTCAAGATTTACGTATATCTGTCATTGATCGTTGCAATTTTAGATGTACATATTGTATGCCAGCGGAAATATTTGGGCCAGATTATGCTTTTTTGAAAGATGAGTTTTTACTAACTTTTGATGAAATTGAGCGTTTGGCAAAATTATTTGTTAACATCGGTGTACGAAAAATTAGAATTACTGGCGGTGAGCCACTACTTCGTAAAGATTTAGCAAAACTTATTGCACGTCTTGTGAAAATTGATGGGCTAATAGATATAGGGTTAACTACAAATGCTATCCATTTAACGAAACAAGCGAAGGCATTAAAAGAAGCTGGATTACATAGAGTGAATGTTAGTTTAGATGCGATAGATGACGACATATTTAAGAATATTAATGGTCGAAATATTAATACGAAACCGGTGATTAAGGGAATTATAGCAGCTAAAGAGGCGGGGCTGGAAGTAAAGGTAAATATGGTTGTGAAAAAAGGGATGAACGATCATCAAGTACTTCCGATGGCTGCGTATTTTAAAGAGCAAGGAATCACGCTTAGGTTTATTGAGTTTATGGATGTTGGTAGTACAAATGGGTGGAATTTTGATCAAGTCGTTACAAAACGAGAATTGATTGAGATGATTCATAAGGTGTATCCGCTTGAGCCAGCTGAAGCCCATTACTTTGGTGAAGTTGCGAAGCGATATCGGTATGTTGGAACAAATGTTGAAGTTGGTTTTATTACATCTGTTTCTGAGTCATTTTGTGCCTCTTGTACGAGGGCGAGAATTTCGGCAGATGGAAAGTTTTATACGTGCTTATTTGCGACAGAGGGTTTGAATGTAAGAGAACTTCTTAGAGGGAATCTTTCGGATGAGGAGTTATTAAGTGTTATACAAGATGTATGGATGAATAGAAAAGATAGGTATTCGGATGAACGGACAGAAGAAAGTGCAAAAAATCGTCCGAAAATCGAAATGTCTTATATAGGAGGATAAGAAAGGGGGCTATCGCATGCAGGAGCGATATTCAAGACAAATATTATTTTCTGGTGTTGGAGAAGAAGGACAGAGAAAAATAAGAGAGAAGCATGTGCTTATTATTGGTGCTGGTGCTCTCGGTGCGGCAAATGCAGAAGCGATTGTTAGAGCAGGGGTTGGAAAAGTAACGATTGCTGATCGTGATTATGTAGAATGGAGTAATTTACAAAGACAACAACTATACACAGAAGAAGATGCAAAGCAGTATAAACCGAAGGCGGTAGCGGCTGCAGAGCATTTAAAAGCGATTAATTCTGAGGTGGAAATAAATCCGGTTGTGACGGATGTAACGGTGCAAGAAATGGAAGAATTAGTGAATGATGTAGATTTAATATTAGATGCGACAGATAATTTTGAAACGCGTCTTCTCATTAATGATATTTCACAAAAGTATAATATTCCATGGATATATGGTGGTTGCGTCGGGAGTTACGGAGTAACGTATACAATTTTACCAGGGAAAACACCGTGTTTTCGCTGTTTAATGGAGCATCCGGCGAGCGGAGCAACATGTGACACAGCTGGTATTATACAACCGGCAGTACAATTAGTAGTTGCGCATCAAATTACGGAAGCGCTGAAAATATTAGTAGAAGACTTTGGGGCGCTTCGTGAAACGATGTTATCGTTTGATCTTTGGAATAATCAACAGATGGCATTTAAAGTGAATAGGCAGAAAAAAGATACTTGTTTATCTTGCGGAAGGTTACGTACATATCCGAGCTTAACATTTGAAGCACAAACAAAAACAGAAGTGTTATGTGGGCGAAATACAGTACAAATTCGCCCGGGTGTGCGGAAGAATTTTAATTTAGAAGAAATTAAAAAGCGCTTACAAAGAAGCGTAGAGATAAAGGCGACACCTTATTTATTATCATTTCCGGTAGAAGAATATCGTTTTGTTTTATTTACAGATGGCAGGGCGTTTATTCATGGGACGAATGATATGAATGTAGCGAAAAGTTTATATGCAAGGTATATAGGTTGAACCTAAAGGAAACCCTTTAGGTTCAACGGAGAGAGGATTATGAATTTCTCGTATAATCTCCACTTTTTCCACCTGTTTTTTCAAGTAAGTACGTTTCGCCGATAATCATACCTTTATCGACAGCTTTACACATATCATACACAGTAAGAGCGGTAGCGGAAGCAGCTGTTAAAGCTTCCATTTCAACACCGGTGCTACCTTCTGTTTTAACTTTTACTTCAATGAGTAAACGATATTGTTCTTCTGATTGTTTCCAATCGAAAGAAACGTCAACACCTTTTAATAATAAAGGATGGCACATTGGGATAATATCAGAAGTTCGTTTCGCGGCCATAATGCCTGCGATTTGCGCAACTGCTAATACGTCACCTTTCCCAATTTCATTGTGAGAGATTTTATCGTAAATTTCTTTCGTAACGACAATGCTAGAGCACGCAATTGCTGTTCGAACGGTTGTTTTTTTATCGCTTATATCAACCATTTTTGCGCGTCCTTGGTCATTAAAATGTGTAAATGAAGACATGGAATTCCTCCTTGAAGTAATTTCTATTGAATACATAAAGTTTAATCGAGATAAAAAAAATTGCAAATATGAGGTGAGAAACGATGGTAGAAAAACGAATTCCAATTCAAGTTGCTGAGGCAGTAGAACGGGTAATGAAATATGCGAAGTATGGTGAAGTAGAAGAAATTTCTATTACGGAAAGTTACGGGAGAATTCTCGGGGAAGATGTTGTCTCAGATCATGACGTTCCTCATTTTGATCGTTCCCCTTACGACGGTTTCGCCATTCGAGCAGAAGATACGAAAGGAGCAACCCAAGAAAATCCAATTGAATTTGAAGTAATAGGAGAAATCGGGGCGGGGTCTGTTTTTTTAGAAGAAGTAGGAGCTTTTAAAGCGATTCGCATTATGACAGGAGCAGCTATTCCAGAAGAATGTAATGCAGTCGTAATGCTCGAGCTGACAGAAGGGTTTGAGAAGAACGGGAAAACATATATGAAGTTAAAACGCCCTTTTAATAACGGTGACAATGTGTCGTTTAAAGGAGAAGACATAAAACAAAATCAAGTTCTCGTTAAGAAAGGTGTTGCAATTAATCCAGGTGTTGCGGCCTTACTAGCAACGTTTGGATATAGTACTGTGAAAGTTGTAAAACAGCCTGTTGTCGGTATTGTAACAACAGGAAGTGAATTACTAGAAGTACATGAGCCGTTACAGCCGGGGAAAATTAGAAATAGTAACTCGTATATGATCGCAGCTCAAATTATGAAAGCTGGCGGGAAAGTTCGTTATTATGGTCAACTCGCCGATGAGCTAGATGCATGTTTTACAGCTGTTCAATTAGCGATGGATGAGGTCGATATTTTAATTACAACAGGCGGTGTATCAGTAGGAGATTATGACTACTTACCAGCTATTTATGAAAGGTTACAGGCGAATGTACTCTTTAATAAAATAGCGATGAGACCGGGAAGTGTAACGACAGTAGCTGAAGTTGATGGGAAGTTACTTTTCGGTTTATCAGGAAATCCGTCTGCTTGTTATGTAGGCTTTGAATTATTTGTGCATCCAATTATAAAAACGTATTTGTATGCGAAGGAACCTCACGTATATAGAGCGGATGCTATTTTACAAAAAGATTTTTCAAAGCCAAATCCATTTACTCGTTTCGTAAGAGCAAACGTAACGATTGTGGACGGGGCGTTACAAGCGATGCCGGTTGGTTTAGATAAATCGAGTGCGGTATCTTCACTTGCAGATGCGAATGCTTTTATCGTGTTACCTGGAGGAACGAGAGGATTTGAGACTGGGATGAAAGTATCCGTATTATTGTTAGAGCACTCTGAGGGATGTGATTGGCCATGGGCAAAGCCCCTTCAATCTTACAAATAGTAGGATATCAAAATAGCGGAAAAACGACACTTGTAGAGAAAATTGTGCATGTGTTAGCTGAAAGTGAAATAAAAGTTGCTACAATTAAACATCACGGGCACGGAGGTTTTCCAGAAGTAGCGCAAAAAGATAGCGAAAGACACCGTAAAGCTGGTGCTGTCGTAAGTAGTGTAGAAGGTGCTGGATTGCTTTCACTTTCTTCACTAAGAAAGAAATGGTCCTTGCAAGAAATTATTCGCTTATATGAGTTTTTTGAAGTGGATACAATTTTAATAGAGGGCTATAAAAAAGAGAACTACCCGAAAGTAGTGTTACTTCGTTCTGCGGAAGACGTTGAACTTTTACATAAAGTAGAAAATATAGTGGCGATTATTACGTGGTATGATGTCCCGGCAAATATACGAGAAGAATATGAAGTATTTCATATAACAGAAGAAGAGTTGTACATAGACTGGTTTTTACAAGCGGTTAGGAGTGCGAAATGACAAATACATATTATGAAGTAATTGATACAGAAATCTCGATTGAAGAGGTAACGAAGAAAGTGATTCGACGTGAATGCGGTGCTGTTACAACATTTATTGGAACGGTTAGAGAGTTTACGAAAGGGCGTCGTACATTATACTTAGAGTATGTTGCTTATAAGACGATGGCAGAAAAGATGCTAGAGAAAATTGGTCTGGAAGTGAAAGAGAAATGGCCGGGTACATATGTTGCGATTACACATCGCATCGGTACGTTGCAAATTTCTGATATAGCGGTTGTTGTTGCTGTTTCAACACCACACCGTAAAGCGGCTTATGAAGCAAACGAATATATTATGGAACGCATAAAACAAATTGTTCCGATTTGGAAAAAGGAGTTTTGGGAAGATGGTGACTCATGGATTGGTGATCAATTAGAAAAAACACCATATCCGGCGGGAGAGCCTGGGAAGGAGCTATAAGTATGATTCGAGTATTGTTATTTGCGCACTTGCAAGAAGAGGCAGGAACAAGTGAATTACAAATAGAGAAAGAAAATATTACGGTTGCAGAGTTAAAAGATGTTGTTGCGAAAGAATATAATGTACCAGTTTCAGAGCCAATTATGGTTGCGATTAATGAAGAATACGCAAATGAAGATGACAGGGTCCAAGATGGTGATGTGGTTGCACTTATACCACCAGTGAGTGGTGGTTAATATTGGATTCATTAAAACGACTTTCCTAAGTAGGGGAAGTCGTTTTTTTATGGCGTTTTTGAGAACACTAACTTATAGGATAAGGAGGACGTTATGAAAAAAATATGTGTAATTATTACAGCGATATGTTCTATCTTTTTCTCTTCTCCAAGCGATTCTTTCGCGAAAGAATCAAGAGAACAGCTTTTAGAGAGTGCGTTATTGAATAGGTACTATTCGGTTATTAGACAAGTGACAGAAGATCAATATGAATGTGATGCAGTTATAAATATAAAGCGTCTCGGCAGGAAAGATGAATTTGTTCCTAGATTTGAAGTGATGCTACAATTTCTTACATTTCAAGGGGCGCATAATCCGCCAAATGACAAAGTTACACTTACTTTGGAGGATTATTTAGATCATATAAAGGTAAAAAATGTGGAGCGAGAAAAAAATGTTTCTAATGATGTTGTAGAAAAGATTTGTGTTCGCAAAAAAGAAAAAATGAAAGCTCATTCTAATGATTGAGAGCGGTAACTTATTCCGCTATTTGCGGGATGATTAAAGTTTCAATTTATGACATTTTACAGAGAAAGGTAATGGGCGATGGATATATTTTTAGCAATTTTACCAGCTATATTTTGGGGGAGTATTGTGTTATTTAACGTAAAACTGGGCGGGGGACCGTATAGTCAAACGCTTGGAACAACGTTTGGAGCACTTATTTTCTCAATTGTTGTTTATATTTTTATGAAGCCAGTATTAACACCTACTGTGATTGGGGTTGGAGTTGTGTCAGGTTTATTTTGGGCGCTTGGTCAGGCGAATCAATTGAAAAGTATTGATTTAATGGGCGTTTCGAGGACGATGCCAATTTCAACAGGACTTCAATTAGTTGCGACGACTTTATTTGGCGTTATCGTATTTCATGAATGGTCCACGACAATATCGGTCGTCCTTGGGATTTTAGCGCTCGTTTGTATTATTGTCGGTGTTATTTTAACATCACTTCAAAGTGAAGAAGAAAAGAATGCAGAGCAAGCAGCAAATTTTAAAAGAGGTATCATAATTTTATTAATTTCAACAGTCGGTTATTTAGTTTACGTAGTAGTGATTAGACTATTTAACGTAGATGGTTGGTCAGCTTTATTACCACAAGCAGTTGGTATGGTATTAGGAGGGATTTTGCTTACCTTTAAACATCATCCATTCAATAAATATGCAATCCGAAATATTATTCCAGGATTAATTTGGGCAGCTGGAAATATGTTTTTATTCATTTCGCAGCCGCGTGTTGGAGTCGCAACAAGTTTCTCGCTATCGCAAATGGGGATTATTATTTCCACGCTTGGTGGGATCCTTATATTAGGTGAAAAGAAAACGAAACGCCAATTAACGGGTATCGTTGTCGGTATCGTTTTTATTATTGCAGCCGGAATTATGTTAGGTATAGCAAAAAGTTAAAGGAGGTATTGAAATGTATAGTGATTTAGAAGGAAAAGTGGTCGTTATTACAGGATCAGCAACTGGTCTTGGTAGGGCGATGGGAGTAAGGTTTGCTAAGGAAAAAGCGAAAGTGGTTATTAATTATCGCTCACGAGAATCAGAAGCAAATGATGTGTTAGAAGAAATTAAAAAGGTAGGCGGAGAAGCGATTGCTGTAAAAGGTGATGTCACGGTCGAATCAGATGTTGTGAATCTCATTCAATCTGCTGTGAAAGAATTTGGTACGCTTGACGTTATGATTAATAATGCAGGGATAGAAAACGCGGTACCGTCGCATGAAATGCCACTTGAAGATTGGAATAAGGTAATTAATACAAATTTAACAGGTGCTTTTTTAGGAAGTCGTGAAGCGATTAAATATTTTGTAGAACATGATATTAAAGGGTCTGTCATTAATATGTCTAGTGTTCATGAGAAAATTCCGTGGCCACTATTCGTGCACTATGCAGCGAGTAAGGGTGGTATTAAACTGATGACAGAAACGTTAGCGCTAGAATATGCGCCAAAAGGTATTCGAGTAAATAATATTGGACCAGGTGCAATTAATACGCCGATTAATGCAGAAAAGTTTGCTGATCCTAAAAAACGTGCTGACGTAGAAAGTATGATACCGATGGGCTATATTGGAAACCCTGAAGAAATTGCAGCAGTAGCAACTTGGCTCGCTTCTTCAGAGGCGAGTTATGTAACGGGCATTACGCTATTTGCAGATGGTGGAATGACGTTATATCCATCGTTTCAAGCTGGGCGTGGGTAATATAAAAGGACGAAGAGATAAAACTCTTCGTCCTTTTTTTACAAAAAAAATAGCGGCCAGCTATTTTAAATTTAGTGATTAATTGTATCTTGAAGAAATTCTGTTGCTTGATGTTCAGTAACATTTTGTACGAGCGCGACTTCGCTAATCATCATTTTTCGTGCATTATCTAGCATTTGTTTTTCGCTCGCATTTAATGCTCTCTCTTTATTGCGGCGAAGTAAATCCCGAACAACTTCTGCGCTATCTTGTAAATTGCCATTTTTCATTTTTTCCATATTCATTGTATATCTTTGTTTCCATGATAGTGATGGGTCTGACTCCCCGTTTTGAAATTCAAGAAGTATATCATCTAACGTACCTCGATCAACGATATAACGAATACCCGATTTTTTTAATTGATCCATCGGAAGCATTACTTGCATATCTTTACTAATGATGCGTATCACACAATATTGACGTGAAGTACCTAATATTTCTTTCTCTTCAATTGCTTCAATGATTCCTGCACCGTGCATTGGATAAACGATTTTATCACCAATTTGAAACAAATCATCCACCTCCATATGTGGTAACCACTTTTAATGATAGCATACGTATGTAAAAATGTCAAATTTTATATAATAACATAATATTTATATTCGAGTCAATAAGATAAAGTGCTTTTTTATGTTTTTTTTGGGGACCTTATTTATCGTGATTTTTTTAGAAAAATAGTACAGGTGAAGAAAGAAGGCATATCCACTTATTTTTAAGCATAAAATGTAAAAGCGCTAATACAATATACCTAAATCCGTTCTTTGCAAAGGAGGGAGAGAAGGTGGGGCGCACAATAAAAATTGATATTACAAATAAAGTTGTAGCTAAATTTAGACAAAATTATTTGGAATTATATACGAGTAAATTTATGATAGGTAAGTTTTATGTCTATACTGAAGATAAAGAATATGTGTTAGAAGACGGATATATATATGAGAATGGAAAGTTTTATCGCATCATAGATACGCACCGTGGCAATAATCAAGCGGCGGAGGGCTGCGATCTAGGACGGTGTTAACATGATTCGTGTGAAAGTATTTGATGAAAGTCACGAAAAAGACTTAGAAGATGCTGTAAATGTTTTTTTGAAAAAGATTGATGATAGCAACTTTGTAGATATTAAATATCAAGTTGGTGTTTCCATTAACGACGATGAAAACCAAATTTATTGTTTTTCAGCAATGATCGTTTATAAAGCATAAAAAAGAGCTGGGTGAGCCAGCTCTTTTTTATGCTTTATGTTGGGACAACATGTGTCGGTAATACATTCATAATAGATTGGGGGGCGCCTAATTTCTTTGTCGTTAAAAGAGGCTCCCCTGTTTCATGGTTTTGGGCATCTTTACACATACCAAGGTGATAACGATCACCTAAAAATGGATCAATATAAAAACCATTTTTGAATACTTTATCATTTGGATGTTTTTCATGATGAATATCAGAGCAGTTAATGCAATAGAACATAGCGTTCAACCCCTTTTTATTTTGTTTGAAAAAAGTGAGTCGGTAGTCATTTCGCTCCTAAGGAAATGTTGAGGAGAAGAGAAATAACTACCTACTCAAATGGTGGGCATATTCCTTCTGATTTGTCATATCTCGCGTATTGTCCCTGAGGGAAGGAGGAGAGACGAAGTACGCATGATATAAGTAAGGCGTTTCTTTCAATATGAATGATGGAGTTTCATGTTGAGAGAAGTTTTTATTTTGTATTGCCTTTGTGAGTATATTATGAGGAAATGCTAAGAGGGTGTTTGTCCTGTTGAAAAAATGTTGAGAATTTCTCAACAGTAAAAGAATTAGCGTTGACATGAAACTAAAAGGTGTTATATCATCGAAGTGAAACCAAAAGGTGTTATGTTATAACGCCGAGTAAAGGAGAATGAAAATGGAACAACAAAATACATTAAATGATATTAAACAAACAATCGTTTTTAACGCGTCCATTCAAAAGGTATGGAGTGTAGTATCAACTGCAGAAGGGATTGCGTCATGGTTTATGCCAAATGATTTTGTATTAGAGGTAGGACATGAATTTCATGTGCAATCGCCATTTGGGCCATCACCATGTAAAGTGTTAGAAATTGATGAGCCAAACCATTTATCTTTCTCATGGGATACAGATGGCTGGGTTGTTTCATTTAATTTGAAAGACTTAGGAGATAACAAAACAGAATTTACGTTAATTCACGGCGGCTGGAAACATCCTGATGAAATTCTTCCGAAAGCGAATGCGAAGAGCTCTATTATTCGCGATAGAATGAGCGGTGGTTGGGTAGCGATTGTAAATGAAAAACTGAAAAAGGTTGTCGAAGGCTAAGTGTCCTCGTCAGCAGCGAAATATGATGTATTTCAAGCAATTGCTGATCCAACCCGCCGAGAAGTAATACGGTTATTAAGTGACAAAGAGTTACCGATTTCCAAAATAACGGATCATTTTCCGATGAGTCGTACTGCGGTTGTAAAGCACCTTCATATTCTTTCGGAAGCGAATTTAGTAAGTGGAAGAAAAAGCGGAAGAGAGAAGATATATCGTTTGCATCCAGAACCATTAGAAGAATTACAACAGTGGCTCTCGTATTATGAACGTTTTTGGGATAATAAATTATCCATGCTGAAACATATTGTGGAGAATGAAGAATAAAAAAAGGGTGACCAAAATGGTCATCCTTTTTATTGTTGCTCACTTGTTTGTGTAGCTGGCTTTAATAAAAGCCAAGCAATAATTAATGTAAATACTGCTAATACGAAAGTGCTCATATAAATGACATGTACGCTTGATGCTAATGCGGATTGTGATTCGGTTACTACGTTTGCTGTAGTACCGCCATGTCCACCAGATACAAGATCAAGATTTTTAATACCACGTGCGTGAATCATCGTATTGAAGATTGTACCGAATATTGCAGCACCTAACGTTTGACTAAATGTATTAATAAATGTATTTAAACCAACAGCTGTTCCGCGTGTATGAGCTGGTACGGCTGCTTGAATTGTTACCATGTAAATCGGTGTCACAAGCCCCATTCCTAAGCCGAATAATCCGACTGCTACATAAATAAGGAACGATGGTGAATTTGTTGATAGTGTAAATAATAAGAACGTAGCAACTGATAAGATGCTAGCTCCAAGTAAAATAATTTGTTTCGTTTTTAACTTGCCAACTAAGTTACCCGAGAACATAGCCCCAAATGTCCACATAACAGGAATTGGCATTAAAATGAGTCCAGCTTCTGTTGCATTTTTTCCTAAAACACCCTGGCTCCAAATTGGAAGATACACAGTAATACTAATAATCATTGCGCCAGCAATAAGAGTTAATATATTTATCGTAGATAATGTACGGTTAGAGAAAAGTGCTAGCGGAATTAATGGTTCCGGAGATTTTTTCTCGATGAACAAGAAAATAATGAATGAAATAGCGGCAAAGATTAATAGGCCGATAATTGTCATGTCTCCCCAGTTTTGCTTACTGCTACCTGTTAATAATGCATATAGTAGAGCGATTGTACTTAATGAAAAAACTGTTGCACCAAGATAATCGATATGATGTTTAGCAGGTTTAATAGATTCTTTGTAGTAAATTACAATCATTAAGCAAGCGATAATTCCGAATGGGACGTTTAAGAAGAAAATATAACGCCAAGAAAGAGAATCAACTAAAAATCCACCTACTAACGGTCCGATAACACCGGATACACCCCAAACGGCACTCATCCAACCTTGTGCTTTCGCGCGGTCTTTCGCTTCGCTATATAAGTCTCCAATAATCGTCATTGTGATTGGCATAACAGCACCAGCACCGATACCTTGAAGCGCGCGGAAGAAAATTAATTGTTCCATCGATGTAACGACTCCGCAAAGTGCAGAACCGACTAAAAAGATTGTAGCCCCGATCAGTAAAACCTTTTTACGACCGAATAAATCAGCGAGCTTTCCGTATATTGGAGTCGAAACAGCTGTTGCAAGCATATAAATTGCATATACCCAACTAACAAGTTCGACGCCTGACAAATCACTCGTTATACGAGGGATTGCTGTACTAACAATCGTTCCTTCTACCGCAGAAAGAAACGTCATTAACATTAAAGACATCATGACTTTTTTTCTCATTTGTTTTCCCCTTACCCTTTTTAAATATTCAACAATATAAAATATAAAGGTACTAAGGTATATAAAGCAACAAAAAAGCAATGGAAAGTTACATGGAGCAGATGTTTATCGCTTCTTGTCGGTAAGTCGATATATTTGAGAAATCGCCGATATAAGTTGTAGAATCGCTGATAAATTTGGAAAATCGCCGATATAATTACAGAATCGCTGATATATCTGTGGAATCACCGATAATAATTTCATGTACCTATAAAAAAAAGAAACAGGAATCCCTGTTTCTTTTTTAATATTGCATTTTCGCGTTTTCTCCAGCTGTCGTTCCAGCAATTCTACCAGTAACAAGGGCTGATGTAATATTATAGCCACCAGTATAACCGTGAATATCAAGAACTTCTCCGCAGAAATATAAGCCGTTCGTAAATTTAGAAGACATTTCTTTCGGATTAATTTCTTTCACGGATACACCTCCGCCAGTAACGAATGCTTTTTCAATTGACTGCGTACCATTTACATTCACAGTAAACTCTTTAAAGTCTTTCACAAGTGCACGAATCTTTTCGTGAGAAACTTGTCCAGCTTGTTCACTACCGTCAATTTCATTTTTTTCTAATAAGAATAGGAAGTAACGTTCAGGGACATAACCTTTTAAAACGTTTTTAATTCCTTTTTTCGGATCTTCTTTCATTTGTTTCAGCATGCGCTGAAATAATTGCTCACTATTTTCCTCTGGCAATGCATCAATACTCATTTGTATTGTATTCGTTTTAAACTTTTTAAGTGCTTTCACGACGAATTGACTACAGCGAAGAGCAGCAGGACCAGATAGGCCGAAATGAGTGAAGAGCATGTCCATTTTGTGAGAAATGATAGCTTTTCCTTTCGGGTTTAATACGCTTAAGTTTATATCACGTAAAGCAAGACCTTGTAATGAGCGATCACGTATAAACGGCTCGTTTGACAGGATAGGTACTTCTGTTGGGAATAATTCTGTAATTGTATGACCTGCTTTTTCAGCCCAAGCGTATCCGTCTCCAGTAGATCCAGTTTGAGGAACTGATTTTCCGCCAACAGCGATAACGACGTGATTTGTTTCTAACACTTCGCCTGTTTGCAGTATAACTGCTTTCGTTTGACCATTTTCATATTCAATCGTTTCAACAGGTGTATTTGTACGGATTTTTACACCTAAGTTTTTTAATCGTGTTAAAAGTGCGTCTACAACAGATTGCGCTTTGTTTGACACAGGGAACATGCGACCGTGGTCTTCTTCTTTCAATTTAACACCAAGATTTTCGAAGAATGTAATAATATCTTCATTATTAAAAATAGAAAAAGCGCTGTATAAGAAGCGACCGTTTCCTGGTATATGTTTAACAATTTCATCAAGTGGTAGACGGTTCGTTACGTTGCAGCGTCCGCCACCAGAAATCGCAAGTTTACGCCCAAGTTTATTTCCTTTATCAAGAAGTAAGACATTTGCGCCTTCTTCTGCAGCACCAATTGCAGCCATTAGCCCAGAAGGACCGCCGCCGATGACAATAACATCATAATGCATAATATATCGACCTCATTTTCTACATTTCCTGCCTAAAAGAATAGCATGTTTTCCCTTAAAAGAAAAATAGAGTGAAGTACTGCTTAATGAGAGAATTGTGGTACAATACAAAAGTTAGAGTTCAGCACTATCCTGCTATTTGTAGGCGATAAGACTAAAACCTCAAGATTTAGGAGAAGTAAATAGGGAGTCTGTTAGCCTGTAAATGCTCGAATGGTTCAACTAATAAGGAGTAGGAGAGAAGTCTCCAACTAATTATAGTTTCACTTTATGTAGATGTAGGAGGATTTTTGTATGTCCGATTCGAAATTTCTGCGCGGAACGCTTATTGTTACGCTAGGGACATTTTTAGTAAAGTTCTTAGGCATGATTTACGTCTTTCCGTTTCATGCATTAGTAGGCACAGAAGGCGGAACGCTCTATACATATGGATACATTCCATATACGATCTTTTTAAGTATCGCAACGGCAGGTGTGCCGCTTGCTGTTTCAAAATTTGTTTCCAAATATAATGCGCTTGGCGATTATAAAACGAGCCGGAGAATGTTCCGCTCGGGAATGGTTATGATGATAGTAACAGGAGTTCTTTCGTTCCTAGTACTGTACATGACGGCGCCATTGTTTGCAGAAGCGATGCTTGGTAAACAAAGTATACACAATAATGTAGGAGAAGTTACGACGATCATTCGTCTTGTAAGTTTCGCACTTATTGTTGTACCAGCAGCGAGTTTAATTCGTGGTTATTTCCAAGGTCACCAGTCTATGGGACCAACTACCGTTTCACAAATTATTGAACAAATTATTCGTATCGTCTTTTTATTAGCTGGTAGTTTTATCGTTATTAAAGTACTTGGCGGTACAGTTGCAACAGCAGTTGGAGTAGCGACGTTTGCTGCGTTCGTTTCAGCGGTTGGAGCACTCGGTGTGTTAATTTGGTACTGGTTAAAACGTAAAAAATATTTGGATCAATATTTAATTGAACAAACTGTACCAGAATCAACAGTAAGTACCGTTCAATTGTTTAAAGAGTTATTCGCATATGCGATTCCTTACGTTGTAATTGGGTTAACAATTCCTTTATATCAACAAATTGATACATTGACATTTAACTCAATTATGCAGGCGATTGGTCAAGGTGATATCGCAGAGCGAGCGCTTGGTATTTTCACAATGTGGACGCATAAGTTAATTATGATTCCTGTATCACTTGCAACAGCGTTTAGTTTAACGCTTGTACCAGCAATTACAAAATCATTTACTGAAAAACAATACCGCTATTTGAAATTACAAATTACACAAACATTCCAAGCAAATATGTTTTTAACATTGCCAGCAGTTATCGGTATTTCAACACTTGCATATCCAATTTACACTGCTTTCTATGACTCAGATCCATTAGGTGGACAAGTATTAATGTGGTATGCACCAGTTGCATTGTTATTTGCTTTATTTACAGTAACAGCGGCAATTCTTCAAGGGATTAATCAGCAAAAGCATGCGATTGTCGCGCTTATTATGGGTGTTATTTTGAAATTTGTATGTAACGTAATCTTTATTCGTTATTTCGGTACAGTAGGAGCAATTCTAGCGACCGCAGTTGGTTTCTTAGCTTCTGTTTGGTATACAAATCGACAAATTAAAAAATACGCACACTATTCATTCGGTGTTGTATATAAAAGAACATTCCAAATTGCAGTACTGACACTTATAATGGTCGTTGCTGTAAAACTATCACAATGGCTTCTATCCTTCATGATTTCGCCTGATGGCCGTATTGGTGCTCTTATAACAGTTGCGATTTGTGCAGGTATTGGTGGTCTTGTTTACGGATTGTTAGCAATTCGCACAGGAGTACTTGAAAGAGTATTTGGCGGAGAAGCATTAGATAAAATTCAACGTAAACTTGGTAGTAGATTTAAAATAAAGTTGAAATCAAGAGGGGCGTAATTACGTCCCCTTTTCTATGATAAATAAAGAAGGTGAAAAACGTGAGATTAGATAAATTATTAGCGAATATGGGATATGGAAGTAGAAAAGAAGTAAAGAAATTATTGAAAGATGGCGTTGTGAAAATTGATGGAACGCCAGTAAAAGATGCGAAAGTTCATGTAAATGTAGAAGAGCAAGAAGTTATGATTCACGGTGAAGTTGTGGAATACAAAGAGTTTGTTTACTTAATGATGCATAAACCACAAGGTGTTATTTCAGCGACGGAAGATGATAATCATGAAACAGTAATAGATTTATTAGAATTAGAAGATGCAATCTTTGATCCGTTCCCAGTTGGACGACTTGATATCGATACGGAAGGTTTCTTATTGATAACAAATGATGGGAAGTTATCACATCAATTATTATCTCCTAAAAAGCATGTGCCGAAAAAATATTATGCACACGTTGCAGGAGTAGTAACAGAAGAGGATGTAAAAGAGTTTGCTAAAGGTGTTATTTTAGACGATGGCTATGAAACAAAGCCCGGTGCGCTTACAATATTGAAAAGCGATGATATTTCTGAAATTGAGCTTGTGATTACGGAAGGGAAATTCCATCAAGTGAAGCGTATGTTTGAAGCGGTAGGGAAAAAAGTAGTCTACCTAAAAAGAACAGAGATGGGTCCGTTAGTATTAGATGAAGAACTAGAACTTGGACAATACCGAGAGCTAACAGATGAAGAAGTAGAAATGTTAAGAACATATCAAGTAGATACTGAAAAGTAGTACCTTTATAGGTGCAGAAAAAACCCCTTTCTAATAGTTAGAAAGGGGTATGTATTTATTTACATACAATTATTTTTCGTTATGAGGTCATTCTCACTTTCTTTCCTGTTGTTGTCCACTTACCGCGGCAAGGGCTATACACGAGTTCATTAAACTGCAACACATTTAGATCACGTTGTATCGTTCGCGGTGTGATCCCGAACTCATCTACAAGGTCTTTCGTCGTTACCGTTCCGTTTTCATTGATGTACATATAAATTGATTTAATGCGTGTTAGCATACGAGTAGTTGTAGGTTTCAAGAGAAAACCACTCCTCTACTAGTTTTTTTGACCCCATTCAGGAAAGAAGGTCGTTACTACCATTGTACTCTACATGATAAAATTCATGCTTTAATCTACTTAAATTTTACAAAAGTTTAACAAATATTTATATAGAAAAATATTGGTAGTTGACATTGTATATATGGTCAGTCAACTAACACATAAAATTCTACGTAAAACGCCAAATTCCTGCAAATTTTTTTGAAAAAATAAAAGAAAAACTAATAAGAAATGTCTGAAATATTACAATTGTTCGGTATTTAGTTTTCGTGTATGGCATAAGGGATTTCGGTTTGCTATGATGAAAGAGATAATATAGTGAAGGATGGATGCGTGATGTCAGCGATTAATTGGACTGAAGAAGTTGCAAAACGAAAAGATGATTTAATTCGTGATACACAACAATTTTTACAAATTAAAAGTGTATGGGAAGAAGAATCGGCGAAAGAAGGCGCACCATTCGGTGAAGGTGTAGAAAAAGCGCTATCTTTCATGTTACATAAAGGAGAAGCTGAAGGTTTTGCTTCTAAAAATTTAGAAGGATATGCAGGTCATCTTGAAATGGGACAAGGAGAAGAGTTAGTAGGTATTCTTTGTCACGTTGATGTTGTACCAGAAGGAGATGGCTGGACGACTCCTGCGTATAGTGCGGATATTCGCGACGGAAAGATTTTTGCACGTGGTGCAATTGACGATAAAGGCCCAACGATGGCAGCATATTATGCGATGAAAATTGTGAAAGAATTAGGCTTACCTCTTTCAAAACGTGTGCGTATGATTATAGGAACAGATGAGGAAAGCAATTGGAAATGTGTAGATCACTACTTTAAAAACGAAGAAATGCCAACAATCGGTTTTGCACCAGATGCAGACTTTCCAATTATTAATGCAGAAAAAGGAATTTCTGATATACAAGTTGTGCAAAATGGTAGTGAAGAGAAAAAAGGTACATATGAACTTGTTTCATTTGATTCAGGGCGTCGTTTAAATATGGTTCCTGATTTTGCAGAAGCAGTTATTACAGGAGAAGATGTAAATGCACTTACAGTAGCATATGAAGAGTATTTACAAACTGCTAAAAAAATAGGGAAATCGACTATAGAAGGCAATACAGTGACGTTGCAAATAGAAGGAATTTCAGCGCACGGATCTACTCCTGAAAAAGGAGAAAATGCAGGTTTATTATTAGCAAACTTCTTAACTACAGTTTCACTTGATGGAAAAGCAACTGCATTTGCGACATTTGCAACAGAAACATTTACTGGTGATATTTTTGGTGAAAAAGCTACTATTGCTTATAAAGATGAAATTAGCGGTCCATTAACAGTGAATGTTGGTCGCCTTTCTTATACGAAAGAGAATGGTGGTAATTTAGGATTAAACGTACGTTACCCAGTTACGACTAACTTTGAAGAAATGATTGCAAAGTTAAAAGAATATGTAGGTACGTATGGATTTGCAGTAGCAGACTATTCTAACTCTCGTCCGCATCACGTTGATAAAGATCACGAATTAATTCGTACGTTGCAACGTGTATATGAGGAACAAACAGGTGAAAAAGCTGAATTGTTAGCAATCGGCGGAGGTACTTATGCTCGCTCATTAAAAGCTGGTGTGGCATTTGGACCGCTATTCCCTGGAAAAGAAGAACTTGCGCATCAAAAAGATGAGTACATTGAAATTGAAGACTTATTAAAAGCAACAGCAATTTATGCGCAAGCAATTCATGAACTAGCGAAGTAAAGTGAAACTTTAATCGCCGATATATGAATAATGACCGCTCTCTACTTTAGAGGGCGGCTTCTTTTTAATTGAATGAGATAAGAAAGAAAAGAAACAATAGAAAGAAGGAGACGGTGTACATGGATAGGCATTATTTTGTCGCAATTACGTTACCAAATCATATAAAAGAAGTGCTGTCTAACTATAAAGAGGATACGAATGAGGAATTACCATTTCGCTCGTGGGTACATAAGGAAGATTATCATATTACCCTTTCCTTTTTAGGAGGTGCGACAGAAGAACAGTTAAAAGGGATAAAGAATGGATTACAAACACTTACAAAAACAAAAGAACTATCGTTCACGTTACAAGGTTTTTCAACGTTTGGTAGAGAAGATCAGCCCCGTATTTTTGGGGCGAAGGTAAGTGAGAATCACGGTTTGTTTCAGTTGCAAAAGCAAGTACATGTCATTTGTGAAGAAAATGGATTTTCTCTAGAAACACGCCCGTATCATCCGCATATTACTGTTGCTCGTAAATGGATAGGAGAAGAAAAGTTTCATTTAGAAAGTATAAAAGAAGTACCTGAAATATCATTTCAAGCAGATACAATTACTTTATACGAATCCCACGTGAAAGAAACCCCGAAGTATAAATCGATTGCTGAAATAAAATTACAAAAATAGAATGGTGAAAACGTTTTTTATGCAGGTGAATATACTATAGAGAAGAATGGAGTTACTGTATAGAGTCTTGTTGATAAGAAAAGCCTTATCATTTGCAGCTCATTTTATCTCGCTCATTAAAGTTTCACTTTATTTTAACTTTGAGAATGATGGTGATTTTTTTATGTTGAAAGTAAAACGTCCATTTGATGCCTATTTAGATGAAATGAATAAAATTACAATTTTGCTCCCACATGCGTATGGAACAAGTCGGACATTTCGTTTGCAAGAAGGAAGTAATGTGAAAGATTTACCGATTGCTCATACGATTGCGCTTCCAGATGCAACGAAGTATGAGTGCTTTATAGAAGAGCCGCTAGATGTGGGAAAGTATTATACAGTACGAGATGAACGGAATGAAGAAACGGATTTACAAATAGGTGCTGTTATTCGAACAACAATTTTCGATGAAAAGTATTATTACGAAGGTACAGATTTAGGTGCTGTGTATCAAAAAGAAGAAACGACATTTAAAGTATGGGCCCCGACTGCAAGGCTTGCGAAAGTAAGAATTTATAAGAGCGATAAAGAATATGCCGATCATGAAATGTACAGGGGAGAAAACGGAGTTTGGATTCAAACATTACAAGGTGATTTAGACGGAGCACGCTATACATTTCTCGTTTGTATTAATTTAATATGGAACGAAGCTGTAGATCCTTATGCAAAGTCGGTGACGGTAAACGGAAAACACGGTGTTGTTATCGATTTAGAAAAAACGAATGTAACAAGAAGAGAAGGATTACCACCATTACAATCAATGACAGATGCCATATTGTATGAACTGCATATTCGTGATGCGACTATACATCCAAATAGTGGAGTGATTCAAAAGGGAACATATAAAGGATTGATGGAAGAGGGAACAACAGGACGGAATGGGACTTTAACAGGGTTGTCTCATATAAAAGATTTAGGTGTTACACATGTTGAACTATTACCGTTATATTGTTTCGGTGGTGTAGATGAGGCGAATCCTTCGTCTGCCTATAATTGGGGCTATAATCCATTATATTACAATGCACCAACAGGATTTTATGCTACAAATCCCTCTGATCCGTATAACAGGATAGTAGAGTGTAAACAGTTGATTGAGACATTTCATGAGCATGGCATTAGGGTAATTATAGATGTTGTATATAATCATGTTTATGAAAGAGAGCTATCATCATTTGAAAAGCTTGTTCCAGGATACTATTTTCGTCATGGTGAAGATGGTATGCCTTCTAATGGGACGGGAGTCGGAAATGATATAGCATCTGAACGGAAAATGATGAGGAAATTCATTGTAGAGTCTATTTTATATTGGCTTACTGAATATAATGTCGATGGATTCCGATTCGACTTAATGGGAATTTTAGATGTTGATACAATGAATATGATAGAAAAAGAAGTGCGAAACATAAAACGAGATGCTTTGTTATTAGGAGAAGGATGGGATTTACAAACACCGCTTCCTCGTGAGGAAAAAGCAACGTTAAATAATGCGAAGAAAATGCCACATATGGCACAGTTTAATGATCAATTTCGTGATGGGATAAAAGGGAGTACATTTCATATAAATAAGCGTGGTTTTGCATTTGGTGGGCATGTAGACTGTAATCATTTGCAGTATATTGCAGCAGGAAGTCTTTTAAGTATGAAAGAAACAGGGCTGTTTCTAGAGCCGGCGCAAAGCATTAACTATGTAGAATGTCATGATAATATGACGATGTGGGATAAACTAGTGCGCAGTAATGAAGAATCAGAAGCGATTTTGAAAAAACGTCACCTGCTAGCGAGCGCAATGGTTATTCTTTCACAAGGTATTCCTTTCTTACATGCAGGACAAGAGTTTTATCGTACGAAGAAAGGAAATGAAAATAGCTATAATGCAAATGATGAGATCAATCAATTAGATTGGGATCAAAAAGAGAAAGAAATAGAGACCGTTAAATATATAAAAGGTTTAATTGCGATTCGTAAAGAGCATGGGGCATTCCGATTACAAAACGCAGACCTTATAAAAAAACATATGACTTTTTTACAAACATCTACAGAAGTACTTGCATATCACCTAGTGCATGCAGAATCGTTTGGGCCGTGGAAAGAGATTGTCGTTTTATTTAATAGCGGTTTAGAAGCTAAAACTGTGCAACTTCCGAAAGAAGAAACGTGGCATGTGATAGTAGACGAAAAGCAAGCGAAAATAGAGCCAATTTCTTCATTTAGAGGAAAGGAACTTAGGCTCGCTCCAATTAGCACGTATATATTGACGATAATGTGACAAATCGCTACTTGACGATGAGAATGTAATAAATGTAGAATTGACAAAGGTGACGATTTTGATAAGTTGTCATTCTATGACAGGTTTTGTAAAATAAAATAGAGAATTTTTGGCTGAGGCTAATTTTTCTTTTCATTTACAGTAAAATATATGAATCCACAACATGTGTAGAAATGTTGCGGTTTTTCTTTTCATAACTATAAAAGATAAGGATTTGTTAACGGGTAATGAATATGGAATGGTTGGAACAATTATTAGGAAAAGAGTGGAGTCTTGTACCGGCTGGTGGAGTAACGGGCGATGCATATATTGCGCAAAACGGACAACAGAAGTTATTTTTAAAGCGGAATACATCGCCCTTTTTAGCGGTATTGTCAGCAGAAGGAATTGTTCCAAAATTACTTTGGACAAGAAGGGTAACGAACGGTGATGTAATTTCTGCTCAAAAATGGCTTCCGGGACAGAAGTTAGAGCCAGAGGATATGAAACTAGAACGTGTTGCGAAACTTTTGAAGAAAATTCACTCCTCTAAAGCGCTTGTACAGATGATTCAAAGACTTGGGAAGCAACCGCTTCACGCACAAGAGTTATTACAACAACTGCAACTCGTTTTAAGAGGAGATATAAGGGATGATGAAACAATTCAGCAAGGCCTTCAATATTTAATGGATTCATTAAAAGCTATTGAATACAATGAATTCGTTGTATGCCATTGTGATGTAAACCATAACAACTGGATATTGTCGGATGAAGATGAGTTGTTTTTAATTGATTGGGATGGAGCTGTAATTGCTGACCCAGCTCTAGACCTTGGTATGTTATTATATTGGTACATTCCGCGCCAGGAGTGGAGTGAGTGGCTCGGTTTTTATGATATTGAAATGGATGAATCGCTGCTTAGGCGCATGAGATGGTATGTGATAGCACAAACGATTTTGTCTATTCAATGGCATACAACAAAAAAACAGCAAGCAGAAGCTGAATATTGGCATCAATATTTACAGCAACTACTTGCTTCAGAATAATACTTAAGAAAAATTGTCCATTCCAGCAATCCACTGAGTAAGTTGTTCTTGATTATTGGAAATATGGTTGTCCAAATTAGAGGAAGATTTACCCGATTGACTATAAGAATATACATCGTTTAGCATTGTTTTAGCGTCACTACTTATATTATCGTTTGCGAGTAACGATTGAATGAGGCGCTCTAATTGCTCGCATTCTGAAACTGTCCCGCAGCAATCACTTTGGTGGTTGACTAAAATATCTTTCAGCACTTCTAATTGATGTTGTTGATTAATTGGCATGAACGGATCATCCTTTCGATTGTTTTTCTCTTCAAATGTAAGAGAAAAAGCTGTTTCGTCATGGAATGTTTAATGCTGTATGTAGTTTTTATCAAAATGGTACATCTTATACTTGAAAGAAACGGACCGAGTGCTCGTACGTACTTGGTTTTTTGTTTGGTAGATTGATTAAAAAAAGAAAGAAGGAATTATTCCTTTAAAATAGTTTTGTAAAGAGAGGGAGACATCTATGCGTTTAAGACATAAACCATATGCAATGGATCGAATTAACGAGTATTCACATATCGTAATCGGAAACCCAGAGGAGCGCGCTGGTAACTGGAAAGAAGTATTTGGAAATGAACAACCAATTCATATTGAAGTAGGTACAGGTCGTGGCCGCTTTATGTATGATATGGCAAAAGCGAATCCACATATTAATTATATTGGAATTGAAAAATTCACAAGTGTTGTTGTAGATGCACTTGATAAATTAATTGAAGAAGAAGTGCCGAACTTAAAGTTAATTAATAAAGATGCTGAAGATTTAACAGTTTTCTTTGCAAAAGGTGAGATTGATCGCGTTTATTTAAACTTCTCAGATCCATGGCCAAAGAAGCGTCATACGAAGCGTCGTTTAACGTATAAAACGTTTTTACGCAATTATGAAGAAGTGTTAGTAGAAGGCGGAGAAATTCATTTCAAAACAGATAACCAAGGTTTATTTGAATATTCTCTTATGAGTATGGCTGAGTATGGTATGTTACTAACTTACTTAAGCTTAGATCTTCATAACAGCGACTTTGAAGGTAACATCATGACTGAATACGAAGAGAAATTCTCTAGTAAAGGTCATCGTATTTACCGAGTTGAAGCAAAATATCGTACAGAGCCTATGCAGTAATGCATAGGTTTTTTTATATCTAAAATAATCAGAATTTTATGTTAAAATTAATTGAAAGGGGGATGTGTAATGGAACAGTTACGAATTGGAGATATAAAAGTAACGTGGTTAAAAGGCGGAAATACACATTTAGATGGAGGGGCAATGTTTGGTGTTGTGCCGAAAGTACTTTGGTCACGTAAATATAAACATAATGACACAAATCATATTTACTTACGAACAGATCCGTTACTTTTACAAACGAAAGATGGAAATATGCTCATTGATTCAGGAATAGGAAACGGTAAGTTGGATGAGAAGATGAAACGAAATCAAGGTGTAACAGAAGAATCATCGGTTTATGAATCGTTAGAAAAACAGGGATTAAAGCCTGAAGATATTCAATATGTTTTAATGACACACCTTCATTTTGATCATGCATCTGGCCTAACAAAATGGGATGGGGATCACCTTGTACCAGCGTTTCCAAATGCGAAAGTTTACGTAAGTGAAACAGAGTGGAATGAAATGAGGAACCCAAATATTAGATCCCGTAATACATATTGGAAGGAAAATTGGGAACCGATTGTAGATCAAGTTGTTACGTTTCAGCAAGAAATAGAAATTACAGATGAAATCAAGATGGCACATACGGGTGGGCATAGTGATGGACATGCAGTCATCATTTTGGAGAGTCAAGGGGAAACGATGCTACATTTAGCAGATCTGTTGCCGACGCACGCGCATCAAAATGTATTATGGGTAATGGCATACGATGATTATCCGATGACCTCGATTGAAAATAAACAAAAATGGATGAAGTATGGTGCTGAAAAAGAGGCATGGTTTACGTTTTACCATGACGCATATTATCGCGCTGTGAAGTGGAATGAGGAAGGTCATATCGTAGAAAAAATAGAACGGAAAACGAGTATAGAAGCATAAAAATAGGAGGTTGCTCCAGAATATCTGTTAGAGCAGCCTCCTATTTAGATATGCTATATAAATAATGAAGCATATCTCCATTATAATATTTAGTCGTGAATTCTTTTTCTTTAATCATACCAAGCTTCTTAGCAACTTTTTGTGAAGCAATATTGTCATGTTTAATAATTGAATAGACTTTTGATAGTCCTAATTCATTAAAAGCATATTTTTTAATGCCTTTAGTAATTTCACTTGCGTAACCTTTGTACCAAAATTCTTTTTTTAGCAAATATCCAATTTCTATGACCTGTTCAACATCAGTATCCTGCATGCTTAAACCGGCGTTTCCTATAAACTCATCAGTTTCTTTTAGATACATCCCCCATAAGCCAAAGCCAAAATCTTTATATCGTTTTATATTTCTATCTAACCAGGATTGAACATCAGCATCAGAAAAATTATGTTCATAAGCATACATTACATCTGGATCTTGCAACATCATTTTTAAATCATTAAAATCATCTTGTCTCATTGCCTTTAGGTATAAGTATTCGGTTTCTAATATCATCTATCATCGAAACTCCTTTTATTTCTTTTGCAATAAAAAAATAAGAGGTTCACCTAATGGGAACCCTCCTTTTTATGCTGCTATAACCTCTAAAACAGTACCTGTTTTAGCATCAACTAAAAATTCAAATCGTTCTTGTATATCATCTAACATTGTTGTAAGACCGCCGCGATAAACTTCATATGCGACATCATATTTTTCAAATGTCTCTGGAACCATATGTACCCAAGAGCCAGTAATTTCACCTTTATGACTTAATGCTTGTTTCACCATTTTCAATGCTTTTTCTGAAGAAATATGGGATTGTTCTTGTACTTTGTTTGCAACGAGATAACCAGCTGCGAACCCAACGCCAAGACCTGCTACTAAACCTTTCCAGCTCATATATTCACCTCAATTCTATAAAATAAAAATAGTGTACCAATAATAATTATAAAGCAAATACAGCTAAAAAAGAAGAAACTAGAAACATTTCGAAAATTTCGTTACAATAAAAGAGGTATTCTACTAAGGTTTGAAAGAAGGGGACTTCGTGAATAAAGAGACATTACAATTATTTCGTACGTTAACAGAATTACAAGGTGCATCAGGTTTTGAACATGATGTACGCCGTTTTATGAAACAAGAATTAAGCAAATATGCGGATGAAATTGTACAAGACGGTTTAGGTAGCGTATTTGGTCTGAAAAAAGGGGACGAAACTGGCCCGCGTGTTCTTGTAGCAGGTCATATGGATGAAGTAGGTTTCATGGTTACGCAAATTACGAAAAACGGAATGCTTCGTTTTCAAACGTTAGGCGGCTGGTGGAGCCAAGTTTTATTAGCACAGCGTGTACAAGTTATGACGAAGAATGGTCCTGTTATTGGGGTTGTTGGTTCTATTCCTCCTCATTTATTAAGTGACGCGCAACGTGCAAAACCGATGGATATAAAAAATATGTTAATTGATATAGGTGCAGATAGCTATGAAGATGCGATTGAAATTGGTGTAAAACCAGGACAACAAATCGTGCCAATCTGCCCATTCACACCGATGGCAAATGAGAAGAAAATTATGGCGAAAGCTTGGGACAACCGTTACGGATGTGGCCTTGCAATCGAATTGTTAAAAGAATTAAAAGATGAAACATTACCAAATACATTATATTCTGGTGCTACTGTACAAGAAGAAGTAGGCCTCCGCGGAGCGCAAACAGCTGCAAATATGATTCAACCAGACATTTTCTATGCGCTTGATGCAAGTCCAGCAAACGATGCATCTGGTGACAAAACACAGTTCGGTCAATTAGGAAAAGGTGCTCTTCTTCGTATTTACGATCGCACGATGGTAACACATAGAGGAATGCGCGAATTCATTTTAGATACAGCAGAAACAAACAACATTCCGTACCAATACTTTATTTCACAAGGTGGTACAGATGCTGGCCGTGTACATACAAGTAACTCTGGTATCCCATCAGCAGTAATTGGTGTTTGTGCACGCTACATTCATACACACGCTTCAATTTTACATGTTGATGATTATGCAGCGGCGAAAGAATTAATTACGAAGCTTGTAAGAACAACAGATAAAACGACGTTAGAGACAATTAAGAATAACGCGTAGAGAAGAAGGGCGAAAAACCCTTCTTTTTTTAGGTTGAAGAGATGACCCATCCATGAGTGGGAGCGGTCAGTGCTTAATTGGTGTTCGAATGATGTATGAAGACCCCAAGTAGGAAGTGAGAGGAAGGCTGTTTTTGTTTTTGAAGACGGTAATGTTGCTAGAAAAAACCTTCTTTTTTAGGCTGAATAGATGACTTGGTGATATGTGGTAGTGGTTGATACTTAATTCGTATCTGATGCGGATATTAGAATAGAATGATGAATTTTTATAGAGGTGAACGAAATGAAGGTAGTAGTTGGATCGGAGAATAAAACGAAGGTTGGCGCTGTGGAGAAGGTTTGGAAAGATGCTGAAATTACATCTCTTTCTGTTCCTTCAGGAGTAGCAAATCAGCCGTTTTCAGATGAAGAGACGATGCAAGGAGCGATTAATAGAGCAAAGCGAGCGCTAGAGGAAGGAGGAGCTCAAATTGGTATTGGGCTAGAAGGCGGCGTAATGAAAACGGAGTACGGTTTATTTATGTGTAATTGGGGCGCGCTAGCAACAAGTGATGGTAAAATATTTGTTGCCGGCGGGGCACGTATTACGTTACCGGATGATTTTTTAGCACCTCTTGAAGAGGGCAAGGAGTTAAGTGAAGTGATGGAAGAGTTTGTACAGAGAAAAGATATTCGTAGTCACGAAGGTGCAATCGGTATTTTTACAGATGATTATGTTGATCGCACGGAATTATTTGTACACGTTGTTAAGTTACTTGTTGGGCAATATAAGTATGACAAAAAGCAAGCATAAACCTTGCACCATGCGTGATGTATGGTAGTATAAAAGAAAGATTATAACATGAAAACATGCACTCGTTAGAGGAGGAAATATAGATGAAGTCATTAGAAAGCATGGAGCAATTCCAACAATTAAAAAATGAAGAGAATGTAGTCTTTATGTTCTCAGCAGAATGGTGCCCAGACTGCCGTTTTGTAGACCCATTTATGCCAGAAGTAGAAGAGAAATATAGTGATTTCTCATTTTACTATGTAGATCGTGATGAGTTTATTGATCTATGTGTAAAATTAGACGTATTTGGCATTCCGAGCTTTGTAGCGTACAATAAGGGTGAAGAAACTGGTCGCTATGTAAACAAAGATCGTAAAACACAAGAACAAATCGAAGAGTTTATTGAAGGTTTAAAATAAGGCAATTTGCCAATTGAATTGTAAAACAACCTCTACCTTCGCGGGGGAGGTTATTTTTTTGGAAGGGAGGAAAAAGAGATGAAGATGACAAGTAAAAAGATGAAAGACGAGTTAATGAAGAAATTATCTCGCCCAGAATGGGACTTTCAGTATGATAGCGAGAAAGAAGTTCTACGTATTGAACAGAAAGACTCTAAAAAAGGTATTAACGTATCGCTTCCAGGAGTTGTGGCAAAATGGGAAGTGAATAAAGAAAAAGCAATTGAAGAGGTTGCTTATTATGTACAAGAAGCGCTAATTGCGATGCATAAAGAAGAAAATAGCGGAGCGAAAATTTTACCTGTTATTCGCTCTACTTCTTTCCCGAAACAAGCAGAAGAAGGAAATCCGTTTATTATGACGGATCATACGGCGGAAACACGTATTTACTATGCGTTAGATTCGAATAAAACGTATCGACTAATCGATGAGCGTCTGTTACAAAAATTAGAACTTACAGAACAGCAAGTACGTGAAATGGCATTATTCAATGCTCGTTCATTAGGTTATGAATTTAAACAAGACACAGTAGCGGGTAATACATTCTACTTTTTAAACACAAATGATGGATATGACGCGACGCGTATTTTAAACGAATCGTTACTACAATCGATGCGTGAAAAGATTTCTGGTGACATGGTTGTTGCTGTTCCTCACCAAGATGTATTAATTATTGCTGATATCGTTAACGAAATCGGTTATGATATTATTGCACAAATGACAATGAAATTTTTTGCCGAAGGGCATGTTCCGATTACATCACTTTCATTCGTATATGAAGATGGAGACTTTGAACCAATCTTTATTTTAGCGAAGAATCGGAAGAAGACAGATGGAAAAGAGAAAGGATGAACGAAGTGAACGTTTTTTACAACCTTGAAGGAATTGGTGACACTTTAATTGTTGCCTTACAAGATATTACTTTAGAGAACCGTACTTTTGATCGCAAAGGAGATGTTGCTCGCGTTTATGATCGTGAAAGCAACGTAACGGGAGGATTCAACATCTTTAATGCATCTTCTTATTTAGAAGTAACAGAAACAGGTAACCTTACATTAACGAAAGAGCTTGTTGAGAAAATCAACGAAATTTTAGCGAAGAACGGCTTTGAAGAAACAGTAGAAGCAGATCTTTCTCCGAAATTTGTTGTAGGTTATGTAGCTGAAAAAGAAAAGCATCCAAATGCTGATAAGTTAAACATCTGTAAAGTAGAAATCGGTACAGAAACATTACAAATCGTATGTGGCGCACCAAACGTTGATGCAGGACAAAAAGTTGTCGTTGCAAAAATCGGTGCTGTAATGCCAAGTGGTATGTTAATCAAACCAGCTGAGCTTCGCGGTGTTCCTTCTTCTGGAATGATCTGCTCTGCACGTGAATTAGAGCTTCCAGACGCTCCACAAGAAAAAGGTATTCTTGTATTAGAAGATAGTTTTGAAGTTGGACAAGAATTTAAATTTTAATTGATATAAGAAAAGAGAGGTTGTCCTTTTGGGCAGCCTCTCTTTTTTGTCATTTTTGTTGGTAAGTCGAAATTTCGTGTTGAATCGTTAATATATTGAGAGTTGTGATAGATATACTCAAAAAATCGTAAATATGATAAAGGTGTCACCTTTTGTCTTAAAATCTATATTGTATTTTATAAACAAACTAGTTAAAATTTAGAAAAATAGAAGGGGATAGACGTATGAAACAACAACCAAAAATCGCAGAACTTCTAAAACGAATTGAAACTTCAAAACAGCAAGATGTTGAGCTAGGTACTTATGAAATATATGTGTTTAGTGAAAGTGAATTAGAAAAAGGACAAATCGGTTACCGATATGATAAACATAAAAAGTCATTAATAAGTGAAGAAAACGGAAAGTGGCAAGAAGGATGGATTGTAATTGGATATGAAACGGATATGGGCGATCCAGTTTTCGTAAATATAGATGATGATGCTTATCCAGTTTATACTGCAGAACGTGGTACAGAAACATGGCAGCCAGTTTATATTGGAAATATGGATGAGATTATAGGGCAATTATAAGAAAAACTTTGAATCCGGTGCAAAGTGATGGGAGAGAAGTATGAAGTATATAAAAATAATGAGCATGATTGCATTCATTGGAATATATATGGCCGGTTGTTCACAAGAGCAGCCGAAAAAAGAAACTACATCTTCTATACAAGAGAAAAACAAAGATACCAAAGAAGACGCACCGGTAGAAAAGCAGCAAGAACAAGAAAAGAACGAAGAATCGCAAGTAGAACATAGGCAAGAGGAAGTATCAGCCGAGGAAAAGAAAGAAGAAACTACGCCAGTGCAGCCAATTGAGCAACCAGTGCAAAATAATGAACAAAAAGTAGAGAGTAATGAAAAGCAAGGAAAGTTTCTCGTCGTTATTGATCCAGGGCATCAACAAAAAGCGAATTTAAATTTAGAGCCGATTGGACCAGGGGCAACAACGCAAAAATATAAAGTGACAGACGGTACAACAGGTGTTGTGACGAAAAAGAGAGAGGCTGTACTTGTATTAGAAATGGCTTTTTTATTAAAAGAAAAGCTTGAAGAAAAAGGGATACAAGTGTTAATGACAAGAACGTCACAAGACGTTGATATAAGTAATAAAGAACGGGCGACATTCGCAAATAATCATAAGGCTAATTTATTTTTACGTCTTCATGCAGATGGTTCTGAAAATCCAAACCAAAGTGGATTTGCTGTATTGACGCCGGCAGAAGGAAGTCCGTATACGAAAGAGATTTATGCGGAAAGTCTTCAAATCTCTCAAACGATAGTAAATAAAATGAGAGAAAATCAGCAAGTGAAAGTAAATGGAATTAAATTTAGGGATGACCTTTCTGGATTCAATTGGTCCAAAGTACCTGGCGTACTATTAGAACTTGGGTTTATGTCAAACTATGAAGAAGACAAAAAATTATCTGACCCGCAGTATGTAAATTCTTTATTGCAAAGTGTAACGGATAGTGTAGATGCATATCGGAAGAGTAAAGCTTAAACGCAGTCTTACATGAAAGGCTGCGTTTTTCCATATGAAAACACTCGTAAATTAGAATATTGTGGATAAATATGACATGCTTAATTTTACCTGCACTTTTTGCCGAATGCTGATACAATAAAGGATGTTACTATTTAGTAGAAAGAGTGGTAAGCATGTTAGATTGGATGAAAAAGCTGTTTAACAAAGAGGAAGAACAAACAGCGATGAATAAAGAAGTACCAAAGCAAATTGAAAGTCAGCCGAAAATTCCTCGTGTAAACCACTACACTGAAGCAAGAGAAGCACAAATGGCAAGTAGGAATGCAGGTAAATGCCGTTTTCCTTTAGTACCGGATAATGGGTTCGATGAAGAGGATGAAAGCGAAGTAAATCGCTTTGAAGAACAACCTGTTCAAGGAGTAGCATATGAAGAACCGACTGCCCAAAGAGGAATAAAGGTGGAAAGAAGCAGACGACCGTATGTGGAAAAGGTTGTTTCTACATATGAAGAACCGGAAGTGCAATATGAACCGGTGCGGGAGTCTGTCGTTAAAAAGGCATCTGCACCTTCGCAAGAGAGTAACCGTAGACCATTTCGTCCAACAGAAATGATTTCGCCAATTTATGGATATAATCGTCCTTCAGTAGAGAAAAAGGTTGAAAAGCAGGAGGAAGTAAAAGAAAGAGAAGATCTTGAAATATCTGTAGAGGGAAAAGCAGTTGTTGATGCATGGTTAGAGAAAAAAGGATATAAATTATCTGATTTCTCAGAAGGGCAAGCAACGTCTTCTGCTCCAGGTGAAGTAGTTGAACAGAAAGGCCAACAGGGCAAAAAAGAAGAAAAATCAGTTGTTGATCAATGGCTAGAGAAAAACGGTTATGAAATTGAACGCCAAGTGCCTTTAGTAGAAGAAAAAGAAGTGATTAAAGAAATGAGTACACCGCAGGAAGTTTCAGCGGATGAATTACTCCATAAAACAGTAGCTGAGCAGATGGAAAGTGCTAAGCTAGAAAAAGATGTAGTGGTGTTAAACGAAAACAATCTACAAGAAGAATTAGTAGCTTCTAAAGTAGAGCACGAGGATACAATATTATCAGAAGAAATTAAACGTAATACAGAAATAAAACAACCTACTATTGAAGTAGAAAAGCAAGCTCCAGAAGAATCAGTGATTGTCAAAGCAGAAGAAAAACTTGAAGAAACAATCATTGTGGAAATACCAGAAGAGCTAGAAGAAGTGGAAGTAATTACAGAAACAGAAGAGCTAGAAGAAGTGGAAGTAATTGCAGAAACGGAAGAGTCAGAAGAAGTGGAAGTAATTGCAGAAGCAGAAGAGCTAGAAGAAGTAGAAGTAATTGCAGAAACGGAAGAGTCAGAAGAAATGGAAGTAATTACAGAAACAGAAGAGCTAGAAGAAGTAGAAGTAATTGCAGAAACAGAAGAATCAGAAGAAGTGGAAGTAATTGCAGAAGCAGAAGAGTCAGAAGAAGTAGAAGTAATTGCAGAAGCAGAAGAGTCAGAAGAAGTAGAAGTAATTACAGAAACAGAAGAGTCAGAAGAAGTAGAAGTAATTGTGGAAACGGAAGAGCTAGAAGAAGTGGAAGTAATTGCGGAAACAGAAGAATCAGAAGAAGTGGAAGTAATTGCAGAAACGGAAGAATCAGAAGAAGTGGAAGTAATTGCGGAAACAGAAGAGCTAGAAGAAGTAGAAGTAATTGCGGAAACAGAAGAGCTAGAAGAAGTAGAAGTAATTGCGGAAACGGAAGAGCTAGAAGAAGTGGAAGTAATTGCGGAAACAGAAGAGCTAGAAGAAGTAGAAGTGATCGCAGAAACAAAAGCGCCTGTAGTAGAGACATTTGTAGCACTTGAGGAAATTCAGCAAGAAGATGAAGTAATTGAACAAAACAGTGAATTCATACATGTAGCTGAGGCTGATGAACAGACAAAGAACGATGTTCAAAGCTTTGCGAATGTTTTAATTGCAGAAACAGAAGAAAATAAACGAGTTGAAGAAGAAGCACCGGTCGTAGAAGAGCAATCAGTTGAAGAAGAAGTGCCGGTCGTAGAAGAACAACCCGTTGTAAAAAAAGAAGAACCAAAACGTGAGAAAAAGCGTCATGTACCATTTAATGTTGTTATGTTGAAACAAGATAGAACACGATTAATGGAAAGACATGCAGCTAGAGCAAATGCAATGCAGCCTTCTGCTAATGTACGAGTAGAGAATAAGCCAGTACAACAAGAGGTAGCAGAACCACAAGTGGAAGAAAGCCCAGTGCAGCAAGTAGTGGCAGAACCACAAGTGGAAGAACGCCTAGAGCAACAGGTAGTAGTAGAACCACAAGTGGAAGAACAACCAATGCAGCAAGTAGTAGCAGAACCACAAGTGGAAGAACAACCAATGCAACAAGTAGTGGTAGAGCAAGTACAAAAGTCAATTTCAAGTACAGAACCAAAAGAGAAAGCATATGTTGTAAATCAAAGAGAGAACGATATGCGAAATGTATTGCACACCCCACCGACATATACTGTTCCGCCATTAGCGTTGTTGTCAATTCCACAGCAATCAGCGCTAGATAATACAGAATGGTTAGATGAGCAAAAAGAATTATTAGATACAACGTTTAATAATTTTCATGTTGGAGCACATGTTATTAATGTATCGCAAGGGCCAGCAGTAACTCGTTTTGAAGTGCAACCAGACCCAGGCGTGAAAGTAAATAAAATTACAAATTTAAGTGATGATATTAAGTTAAGTTTAGCTGCGAAAGATATTCGTATTGAAGCGCCGATTCCAGGGAAGAGTGCAATTGGAATTGAAGTTCCAAATAAAGAAAGTAAGCCAGTATTTCTTCGCGAGATTTTAAGAAGTCCTGTATTCACAAAGAGTGAATCACCGCTTACTGTTGCGCTTGGACTTGATATTTCAGGGGATCCAATTGTAACGGATATTCGAAAAATGCCGCACGGACTCATTGCGGGTGCAACGGGTTCAGGTAAAAGTGTGTGTATTAACGCGATTTTAACGAGTATTTTATATAAAGCGAAACCACATGAAGTGAAGTTAATGTTAATTGATCCGAAGATGGTTGAGCTTGCACCATACAATTCTGTTCCGCATCTTGTAGCACCTGTTATTACGGATGTAAAAGCAGCGACAGCTGCGTTAAAGTGGGCAGTTGATGAGATGGAGCGTCGTTATGAATTGTTTGCGCATGCTGGTGCTCGTGATTTAACTCGCTATAATACAATTGTAAGTGAGCGAGATATTCCAGGTGAGACATTACCTTATATCGTTATCGTTATTGATGAGTTAGCCGATTTAATGATGGTAGCACCAGGTGATGTTGAGGAAGCAATTTGTCGTATTGCGCAAAAAGCACGTGCTTGTGGTATTCATTTATTAGTTGCGACGCAGCGTCCATCTGTAGATGTTATTACAGGGTTAATTAAATCAAATATTCCAACGCGTATTGCGTTTACTGTATCATCTCAAGTTGATTCACGTACGATTATCGATATTGGGGGCGCGGAAAAATTACTTGGCCGTGGTGATATGTTATTTTTAGGGAACGGTACATCTAAGCCAGTTCGTGTACAAGGTGTATATGTATCGGATGATGAGATTGAAAAAACAGTTGATCATGTGAGAAAGCAAATGAAGCCGAATTACTTATTTAAGCAAGAGGATTTATTAGCGAAAACAGAACAGGCTGAGTCGGAAGATGAGCTGTTCTTTGATGCATGTCAATTTGTTGTAGAACAAGGGGGAGCGTCCACATCTTCTGTACAGCGAAAATTCCGTATTGGTTATAATCGCGCAGCACGTCTCATTGAAGAGATGGAATCGCAAGGGATTATTTCTGAAGCGAGAGGAACTAAGCCGAGAGATGTCCTTATTTCTGAGGATGAATTTGCTGCTATGCAGGAAACGAATGTATAGTCCACGGTTTTGCTGTATACTAATAGAAAATGTTGGATAGTAAAGTAGGGAGTAAAGCGACATGAAAGAAATTGAATTAAAATTAAAAGGTGAAATAAATCGACTAACAAATAAAACATTTAAATTTGACGAACGCGTTGGGGAAGGTTGGTTCTCCGCCGTTTACTTTTTAAAAACTAGAGAAATTATTGAAGAATTTCGCCCGAAAAGTGTTGTAACGATGCAATTTTTCCAAAAAGAAAATGCAGTTCTTTGCGGAACAGATGAAGTAATTGCATTGCTGCAAACATTCGCTAAAAATCCTGAGGAACTTGAAATTAACTCTTTAAAAGATGGCGATAAAATTAGTCCATTTGAAACAGTGTTAACAATTCATGGTCCTTATGAGAATTTCGGATTTTTAGAAGGTGTTATTGATGGGATTTTAGCTCGTCGTACATCGGTTGCAACAAACGTATATAATGTTGTCCAAGCTGCACGTAGTGTAGATAAAGAAAAACCAGTTATTTTCATGGGAGATCGTGACGATCATTATACACAACAAGCTGGTGACGGTTATGCAGCATACATCGGAGGTATGAGCGCACAAGCGACGCATGCAATGAATGAATGGTGGGGCAGAAGTGGTATGGGAACAATGCCTCACGCATTAATTCAAATGTTTAATGGTGATGTTGTAGAAGCGGCAAAAGCATATCATAAGAAATTCCCAGAAGATGAATTAGTTGTACTAATTGATTACAATAATGATGTTATTACAGATGCACTTCGTGTAGCGCGTGAGTTTGGATCAACATTAAAAGGTGTGCGTGTAGATACGTCTCGCACAATGATTGATCAATACTTTATTCGCCATCCAGAAGTACTTGGAACATTCGATCCACGTGGTGTAAACCCATCGCTCGTATTTGCACTTCGCAAGGCGCTTGATGAAGAAGGATTCCAGCATGTAGACATCGTTGTAACTGGTGGATTTGATGAAAAACGTATTCGTGAATTTGAAGCTCAAAAGGTACCTGTTGACATATACGGGGTAGGAAGTAGCTTGTTAAAAATGAATATTGGCTTTACTGGTGATAATGTAGAATTAAATGGGAAACCAGAAGCAAAAGCTGGTCGTAAATATCGTCCAAACCCACGTTTAGAGCGTGTTCAATTAGAAAAAAGAGAAGATATGTAAAAGAGAGAAAAACTGATAGGTGATTGACCCTATCAGTTTTTCTGTTATCATAGTATAGCGGCTTCTTTTTTGCTATAATGGACTTGTTATGGACATATAAAGAAGTACGTACGAGTTTATCCTGATAAGTGAAGGGAAAGAATAACTTCACTACATCAAAAATGTATGATGATTACCAAAATAAGAAAAGATTCATATACTGTCTTATAGATAGGCCGTTGTATTAGTTCGAAATGTTGGAGGTTCTTTAAGATGACAGTTTACCATTTTGTAGGAATTAAAGGAACAGGAATGAGTTCATTAGCGCAAATTCTTCATGATATGAAGCATACTGTTCAAGGGTCTGATTATGAAAAGCGTTTCTTTACACAAACAGCGTTGGAAAAGCGTAGTATCTCGATCCTTCCTTTTGATAAGAATAATGTAGAAGAAGGACAAGTGATTATTGCAGGAAATGCATTTCCTGATACGCATGAAGAAATCGTAGCAGCAAAAGAATTAAACATCCCAGTCCATCGTTACCATCACTTCTTAGGTGACCTGATGAGCCAATACACAAGTGTTGCTGTAACTGGTGCACACGGAAAAACATCAACAACAGGTTTGTTAGCCCATGTAATGCAAGGTGCACACCCGACATCTTACCTTATTGGAGATGGAACAGGGCATGGGGTAGAAAATAGTAAGTATTTTGTATTTGAAGCTTGTGAGTATCGTCGTCATTTCTTGTCTTACAATCCAGACTATGCAATTATGACGAATATTGATTTTGATCATCCAGATTATTTTGCAGACATCAATGATGTATTCAGTGCATTCCAAGAGATGGCATTGCAAGTGAAAAAAGGCATTATTGCATGTGGAGATGATGAAGAACTTCAAAAAATTCAAGCGAAAGTACCTGTTATTTTCTATGGATTTGGAGAAGATAATGATTTCCAAGCACGTAACATTCAAAAGAGAACAGATGGCACGATATTCGATGTATTCGTTCGTAATACGTACTATGACACGTTCAAAATTACAGGATACGGCAACCATAGCGTATTAAATGCATTAGCAGTAATCGCGCTTTGTCATTATGAAAACGTTGATGTAGAAGCAGTAAAACATCAATTAACAACTTTTGAAGGCGTAAAACGTCGCTTTAATGAAAAGCCGATGGGAGAGCAAGTAATCATCGATGACTACGCACACCATCCGACAGAGATTAATGCAACGATTGAAGCTGCTCGTCAAAAACATCCAGAGCGTGAAATTGTCGCTGTATTCCAGCCACATACATTCTCACGTACAGAAAAGTTCTTAGATGAGTTCGCAGAAAGCCTAAGCAAAGCTGACCAAGTATACTTATGTGATATTTTCGGATCAGCACGTGAAAACAAAGGTGAATTAACAATCGAAGATCTGCAAAAGCGTATTGACGGTGCAGAATTAATTACAGATACAACAACGGATGTATTAAAGAAACATAAAAACGGCGTTCTAATTTTCATGGGCGCAGGTGACATCCAAAAATTCGAAGCAGCTTACGTAAAAGAAGTTCAAGTTGCAGAGAAATAATAGAAAAGACGCATAGCGGTGGCTGTGCGTCTTTTTTTGTTGTGTTCGATATATTTTAAAAAGCGTTGATATGTTGGTATTGTTTATTCTTTTTGTAGAGCTGTTTTAATAAAACGATATATAGTGAACTAAAAAGTACATATCCAATTAAATAATAGAATGAAAACATATCGAATTGTTTTGTTATGATGATGCGAATCGCGAAAAATGCAAATGGAAGAGCGATTAAAAAGCTAGTACTAAAGGAAATCACTGTTTTAAAAAATTTTAATAAATGCGTATTCCAATGGGTTTCTCTACAGATGAACCAAATGTTACTTGCGATAAAGGCTAGTACAAATAGTAAATTAGCTGAAATGTTTATAAAACCAAGTGCGATAGGTACTGATAAAGCCCCAAGTGGAGCGATTGATAGACCTGTAAAATATTTAATAAATGTATTTGTAGATTGCTGTGCATTTTGAATAACATCTGTATATTCACCTGCAATTTCCTGTGCTAATTCTTTTGGAGGAAGAAATTCTTCAATGACTTGTGAAGGGATGATTTCTAATGGTATCTCTTCACTTTCTTTACTTAATGCATTTTCATATAAATCGGATTTAATTTCTAGCATATGTTGTTCTCTCGCTGATGTAGGTAAGTTCATTAAACCTTTGTGAAGGTCATCTAAGAAAGAAGCAATGAGTTCGTTTGAAAAGAATTGTTCCTTGTTCATTTTTTATCCTCTCCTTTAGCTAGTAACATTAGAGCATGATACACTGCATCATAATCATGTAAGCGACTATTTAAAATTTCTCTCCCTTCATCTGTAATTCGATAGTATTTTCTTTTTGGACCATCACCGGACTCTTCCCAATAGGAAATAGCCCAATTGTTTTTCGTGATTCGATTTAATATAGGGTAAATCGAACCGTTCGGGATATGAAACACAGGGATATCTTGTAAGGCACTTGTAATTTCGTATCCATACATAGGTTGTTTGCTTATTAAAGACAAAATAGCGAGATCAAAAACACCTTTACGTAATTGAATTATAAAATTATCATTTTTTTCCATACTTTAACTATATATGATTCGTATCTAGATATCAATCATATATAGTTGTTGTTCTGATATCAAACTGAAAAAAGTGTGAACATTTAACATTTTTTATCCATAAATGTTAGAATAATAAGAAAACTAAAAAGGGGACTAAAAAACATGTTCACACTCCGAGTAGATGACGAAATCGAACTACAATTACTAGAAAAACATCATAAAGAGGAATTATATCAATTATTAGATCAAAACCGTAATCATTTACGAAAATGGCTCCCTTGGGTAGATGGGACAAAATCTGCTGATGCTTATGATGAGATTTTTCCGATGTGGTTAAAGAAGTTTGCAGAGGGAGACGGTTTTGAAAGTGGTATACGTTACAAAGGAAAGCTCGTTGGGATGGTAGGTATTCATCCAGTGAGCTGGGGGAAGAAAGCCGCGAGTCTTGGGTATTACCTTGCAGAAGATGCTGGAGGAAAAGGCGTTATGACGCGTAGCGTGAAGGCTGTGCTTCAATATGCATTTGAGAATTTAAAATTAAATAAAATGGAAATCAGATGCGGTGTTGAAAATGCGAAAAGCCGCGCAATTCCAGAGCGTTTAGGGTTTAAGTTAGATGGTATTTTACGAGATGAAGAATGGTTATATGATCATTTCCATGATGTCGCTGTATATAGTTTATTAGCTTCAGAGTGGAAAGAAATTCGATGAACGAGAAAATTCGTATTGTTCCGTATGAAAGTACGTTTCAAGAGGAAGTAGTAGATCTTATCGTTCATATTCAGCAAAAAGAGTATAATGTTCCCATTACGAAAGAAGAGCAACCTGATTTACTTGAAATAGAAACATTCTATCAAAAGGATCACGGAAACTTTTGGGTAGCAATTTATGATGGGAAAGTAGTTGGAACAGTAGCTTTATTAGATATTGAGAATCTTCAAGTAGCGCTAAGAAAAATGTTCGTGAAGAAAGAGTTTCGCGGAAAAGAATGGGGCGCGTCACATATGTTGCTTCAAACAGCAATTTCATGGGCTGAGGATAAAAAATTGAAAGATATTTACTTAGGAACAACAGTAAAATTTTTAGCGGCACATCGTTTTTATGAAAAGAATGGTTTTCAAAGTGTGAGTATAGACGAGTTGCCGAAAAACTTTCCGGTGCTACAGGTAGATAAGAAATTTTATAGGTACATTGTGTAAAAGGTCATTTAGAAATGGCCTTTTTCTATGAACCAAAATGGAAATAGTGGTATAATTTGGATTAGGGGGTGTAGGTATGAACTTTCCAATTCAAAGAAGTAAGTCAGTAGTCATTTTCGTTTGCCTTACGTTAGTTTTTATGTTTATATATCCAATTGTCATGCTTTTCACTAATAAAGCGCATTGGATGTCAGCGTTGATTGGGATGGGTTTATGCTTCATTGTAAATGTACCACTCGTTTGGGAAGTATTTATTAAAAAACATAAAGTAGAAAATGGCGTATTAAAGTACGGTATTTTAAATGATGATATTGTATTAAAAGATGTGAGAATTATACGTCAGGTCGGAAAGTCTCTTGAAATTACGACGAATGCATATAAAGTACATATAATTGCGATGCCGCAAAATATGGATGAATTTTTGGCGCTTATAGAGAAAGAAAATCCACATGTGAAAATAGAAATGGTAGGAAAGAAATGAAATATGTAAAACCTTTGTTTAGAAATATTATTTGTGCTTGTTGGTTGCACTAGAGTATATATGAAATGGGATCTTCCTTTATATGTTCCGATATCAATCGGTACTATCGCAGTGGCACTTTTATATTATTTTCATTTTCAGCAAACAAAAAGTAAGAACAGTAGATCGATATAGGGTGAGGATAATAAAAAAACGCTCGGATATAATTCCGAGCGTTTTTTATTATTTTAAGTTCTCTGGGTTTAAAGCTTCTAATTCAGGTACAACGAAGCGTCCGTCTTTACGGATTAGTACGTCGTCGAAGTAAATTTCACCGCCGCCGTATTCAGGGCGTTGGATGCATACTAAGTCCCAATGGATGTTTGAGTTGTTACCATTCCATGCATCGTCGTAAGCTTGTCCAGGAGTGAAGTGGAAGCTGCCATCGATTTTTTCATCGAATAGGATGTCTCCCATTGGATGTAAGATGTATGGGTTTACGCCGATTGCGAATTCACCAACGTAGCGTGCGCCTTCGTCTGTATCGAAGATTTTATTAATGCGTTCTGAATCGTTTGCAGTTGCTTCAACGATTTGGCCGTTCTCGAACTTAAGTTGTACATTTTCAAATGTATAACCGTTGTAAGGAGATGGTGTGTTGTAAGAAACTGTACCGTTAACAGAGTCACGAACTGGTGCAGAGTATACTTCACCATCTGGAATGTTTAAATGACCTGAGCATTTAATTGCTGGAATGTCTTTAATAGAGAATGTTAAGTCGGTTCCAGGACCAGTTAAACGAACTTTATCTGTTTTATTCATTAATGTAACAAGGCTATCCATCGCCTTATCCATTTTACCGTAGTCTAAGTTACATACTTCAAAGTAGAAGTCTTCGAAAGCTTCTGTACTCATTTTAGCAAGCTGTGCCATAGAAGCATTTGGGTAGCGAAGAACAACCCAGCGTGTTTTTGGAACGCGAATGTCTCTATGAACTTTTTTGCCAACCGTTTGGCCATGAACTTTCATACGCTCACTTGGAACGTCAGCTTGTTCATTAATATTATCGCCAGAGCGAAGACCGATATAAGCGTCCATGTCTTTCATTACGCTTGCTTCATATGCAGCGATTTGTTCGAAATGTTCTTCAGTAGCACCCATTAATAAAGAGCGATCTACTTGATGATCTTTTAAAGAGACGAATGGGAAACCACCAGCTGCATATGCTTCTTTTACAAGTGCAGTTACAAGTTCTTTTTGTAAGCCAAAGTTTTCAATTAATACTTTTTCACCTTTTTGTAAGCGGATAGAGTAGTTAATTAAATTGTATGCTAACTTTTCAATACGTGGATCTTTCATATGTAAAGCCTCCCTACTAATTATGTATCCTCTCCTATTGTAACCTACTTAGTGGAATTTGTTGAATGATTTATGTTACAGTTAACGAATAAGTATGAAAATTCTAATGATGAGATAGGGATTAGAATGAAACGGAAAATGATTGTATAATAGGGGAAAGTATGAAAAAGATAAAGGAAGTGATGAAATGCAAGTTCTTTTATATGTAAGTGCGGCTATTATCGCGGTTGCTTTCGCAGTATTAGTAGTGTATGTATGCAGAACGTTGTTATCGGTTCAGAAGACGTTAGAAAACGTTGCAAGCACGTTAGAAGGTTTAGAAAAACAAATGCAAGGAATTAGCGTAGAGACAGAGCAATTATTACATAAAACGAATGCGTTAGCTGATGATATTCAACAGAAGTCACAGTCATTAAATAAAGTGGTAGCGGGTGTAGATGGGATTGGAACGACAATCCAATCTTTAAATACGAAGCTTCGTAATGTATCAGACTCTGTAACGGACGAAATTGAAAATAACGCTGATAAAGTAGCGCAAGTTGTACAGTGGAGCAGTGCGGCGATTGAAGTATACAATCATTACCGTGCGTCGAGACAAGAGAAGAAGGTTGAAAAAGAAGAGCGTAAATTAGAAAGAATTGAGAAAAACGCTGAAAAGAAAGAGAAGCGCTCTAGATTTCGTATGAGAGGTGAATCGTGATGAATATGACAAAGCTTGAAAGAATTGAAGAGCTTGAAGTCTTAGTAGAAAAGAATGAGCCGTATGTTCTTTTTAAACATAGTACGACATGCCCGATTAGTCACGGTGCATACACAGAATTTCAAGCGTATTGCAGTGAAGAAAGAGAAGTGCCAGCGTATTACTTATACGTACAAGATGCAAGAGATGTGTCAAATCGTGTTGCAGAACAATACAGTATTAGACATGAATCACCGCAAGTGCTATACATAAAAGATGGGATGGTAGTATGGAATACATCTCATTGGAATATTAAAAAAGATGCTTTAGAAGAAAATATAAAGTAAAAAGAAGCAAGCTAAAGGTGCTTGCTTCTTTTTTTTGTTTTTGTTGAAATATATTTAATGGTACACTATTAATAGTTCAAACTAAATAACTAGATTGTTGAAAGTAGGTTTTAAGTAATGAAGAAAATGGCATTATCCTTCGCAGTCGTAAGTTTATTACTGGGAGCTTGTAGTAACAATAGTAATACGATTAGTAAGAAGGATGAAGTTATACAAAAAGATACAAAAGAAAAAAGTATGATTCCGAGAACTGCTGTTTCTAAAGATTATTATAGAACTGTTATTCCTTTAAAAGAACAAAAGGTTATTAATACAGCTAATATAAAAACAAATTCTAAATTAGATTTAGCAGAGTATGAAAATGGTTTAATAAATATTGCAACGCAGCAATTTGATACAGAGAGCCACGTACTGCAATTAAATCAGTATATTCCAGAGAAACTAGTTGATGAACTAGTTGCGAAAGTAGAAGCGCCAGTTTTGACGAATATTATAGAACAAGACTATTTTGGAAAACAGAATTCAAATGAATTAAGTTTATCTGGTGTTATGATTGGCTTAGCTATGTCTTCAAGTGTATCGAATGAAGAAGCTATGTCTAAAGGGTCTGAAGTTGCTAAACAACTTATTGAAGCTATTAACAAAAATGATAAATATAACAAATCTCCAATTACGTTTGCTATCTTTAAGCAAGAAAGTACAAGTTCTTTAAAAAATGGTACGTATATTGCTAGTGCTACTGTTCAAAAGAATGATACGAACCTTGGAAATTGGAGTACAATTGATGAAAAGTCGTATTCATATCCTTCTGATGAATTTACACAAGCACATGGAGAAGATAATACAAAAATAACTAACTTTGCTAAGGAAATAAAAGGTTTTTCTACTGGAGATTTTATTCCAGTCAACGCAAAAGTTTCTTATAAGAAAGATCAAATGGATACATTAAATATGAATATTGTTATTAAATATAACGGTAAAACAGAATTAATGGCTCTTACCCAATTGGCTGCGCAAGGTATGTTGGACAAATTGCCTAAAGATGCGAAAGTCCAATTACAGATCAAGTCCGAGAGTAAAATTGAGGCCGTTATTATAAAAGAGAAAAACAGTGATAAACCGTTTGTTTCCTTCTTGTAAAAAAGACAGTATGTAAACTGTCTTTTTTTTATTTTAAATGAAAATATACAATGTTTTTTGATGATAATTCATTGCTGTATATCGTGTGACAATCGTATATGTATCAACTATAATAAGTTATCTTAAAAAAGTAATATATAGGAATTTGAAAGATGTGGCTTTTTTATGGCATCACAACAATTAGGTCGTTTACGTTCTGAAATTGATCAACTTAATTTACAAATATTAGAGTTATTAAACGAAAGAGGTCGTCTCGTACAAGAAGTTGGTACTTTAAAAGAAGTATAAGGTGTGAAACGTTTTGATCCTGTACGTGAAAGAAATATGCTGGATTTAATTGTAGAGAATAATAATGGTCCATTTGAAACTTCGACTTTACAACATATTTTCAAACAAATTTTTTAAGTTGGTTTAGAGTTACAAGAAGAGGATTATCGTAAAGCACTACTTGTGTCTTGTAAGAAAAAATAGAAGATACGATTGTTGAAATTAATGCGTGGTGGTGCTTTCAAGCCACATACTTCACCGTATGATTTTCAAGGTCTTGGATTAGCAGGATTACAAATTTTAAATCCAAATGATATTGAGATGTCATTAGATTACGTTGATGTTATTCAAATTGGCACTCACAATATGCAAAACTTTGATTTGCTAAGGGCAGCTCGTGCTGTAAATAAACCAGTATTATTAAAACGTGGTCTATCAGCAACGATTGAAGAATTCATTAATGCGGCAGAATATATGATGGCAAAGGGAAATGGGAACATTATTTTATGTGAACGAGGTATTCGCACGTATGAAAGAGTGACGCGTAAGACGCTTGATATTTCCGCTGTACCGATTTTAAAGAAAGAAACACATTTACCTGTTGTTGTCGATGTAACGCATTCTACAGGGCGACGTGACCTTCTCTTATCAACTGCAAAAGCAGCGATGGCAATTGGTGCAGACGCAATTATGGCTGAAGTACATCCAAATCCCGCTGTAGCTTTATCAGATTAGGCGCAGCAAATGAATATTCCGCAGTTCAATGATTTTATGAATGAATTAAAATCATTTGGAAGTAAATGATAAAAACTTTTAATGAGCTGTTCCAATAAGGCGTTTTGGGGCATCTGTATAGAGACTGTCATTGTCGATTTTTGTTGGTAAGTTGATATATTTAAAAAATCGCTGATATAATTAGAGTTGTGGTAGATATATTTGGAAAATCGCTGATATATTTCGAGTTACGGTTCATATATTCGAAAAATCGTCGATATAAATTTCATTTACTATCGTACTGCTTAAAATAAGATTTCTACTTAGGAAACATCTATTTTTTTACAAAAAATGCTCTTTTTTCATAAAAAATACGAAAATACGAGAAAAGAAGCGAATTTTTTCGAAACTTTTGCGGGAAAATATTGTATGAGCCTGCGTTTTTATCGTATCATTAGTAAAAGGAAGAACTCGGGACGATTGGTGGCATCTGCAAATAGAGTTGATGTCTTTTTTTCATTCAAGTAACCGATACATAAAAATAGATAACAAAAATAGAAGGAGTGTGCGATGAGATGAACGTAACAATCTATGATGTAGCGCGCGAAGCGAACGTTTCAATGGCTACCGTATCACGCGTTGTGAACGGTAACCCAAATGTAAAGCCTACAACAAGAAAGAAAGTATTAGAAGCAATTGATCGTTTAGGGTACCGCCCAAATGCGGTAGCACGTGGACTAGCAAGTAAGAAGACAACTACAGTAGGTGTTATTATTCCTGATATCTCAAATACGTTTTATGCAGAACTTGCACGTGGAATTGAAGATATCGCAACAATGTACAAATATAACATCATTTTAAGTAACTCTGACCAAAACAAAGAGAAAGAGTTCCATTTATTAAATACGATGCTTGGAAAGCAAGTGGACGGAATTGTTTTCATGGGTGAAGATATTACAGACATTCACATTGAAGAATTTAAAAAATCTCCAGTACCAATTGTATTAGCAGCGTCATTCGATGAGCAAAATGAAACGCCATCAGTAAATATAGATTATACACAAGCAGCTTACGATGCAATGAAGCACTTTATTGAGCAAGGACATAAGCGTATCGGTTTCGTCTCTGGTCCATTCATTGATAAAGCGGGAAGCGCGAAGAAGTTACAAGGTTATAAAAAAGCTTTAGAAGAAGAAGGTATTTCATATGATGAAAATCTTGTAATCGATGGAGATTACACATATGACTCAGGTATCGAAGCATTCGAAAAGCTTTGGAGCAATGATGAAAAGCCAACAGCAATCTTCGTATCGTCTGATGAAATGGCACTAGGTGTAATCCATGCAGCACAAGACGCTGGATTAAACGTACCAACTGACGTAGAAGTACTTGGTTTCGATAATACACGCCTTGCATTAATGGTTCGTCCGCAACTTTCAACAGTTGTACAACCGATGTATGATATCGGTGCAGTAGCAATGCGTCTATTAACAAAGTATATGAACAAAGAAAAAGTGGAAGATCACACTGTTATCTTACCTCACCGTATCCAATTTAGAGATTCAACGAAGTAAGTATAAAAAAGCTCACAGCGATTGCTGTGAGCTTTTATTCATATTCAGGATAATATTTTTCAATTACTGTATCTACAGTTTCATTTTTCTTAACGTGTAAAAATCTTGCGTACAATTCTTTTCCAGTTTCAAATGGGGTATCGTCTAATTCAAACACATGCAACACTTTTCGGAACGTCCATGTGATTTGCTCATCATACATATTATCGTATGTGTGCTCCGATTGTATAGCTATCTTTTCACCTAGTTCATGAGCTTCTTCTAAACTGTTTGCCTTAACAAGAATAATACTTTCTTCAAAAAGTGTATCGTGATTCTCTTCATAATGCTCATCAATTTTCGTAGGATCAGGCTCACCAGTATGAACAGACTCAAACAATAATTTTACAGCGTACACATTATGCTGCATGTTTCACTTTATAAATAATACTTGCGACAAGCGAAGCAGGTATTGTAAATACGTTACTTTGATAATGGTAATGTACTTGGGATTCTTCATAAGACATGTTGTCATATAGTTCGTTTTGTGAGACATTCATTTTTTTCTGTTTTTCTTTGAGCATTTTAATGTAGTTGTACTGTATTGGGACGAGAATGATGAAATAAGCTAATACGATTAGTGAAATCCAAATCATTATGAACACTCCCTTACAAAGAATATTTGTATATGGTAATTATATCAATTTATATGAAAAATATCCATATTTTCCTAGTGGTCAATTTCTTTTCCAAAATGCAAAAAGTTCTTCAGCGCTTCGTAAATTATGTTCAAGGCATGTTTGGGCAGTGCGTTTTAAAACTTTGTATTAACTGTTCAAATCTAGAAGGGTCATATTGTTTCACATGGCCAGTAATAATGGTTTCATCTTTGTCTAAGTCAATTGTAATTTAATCGAATCACTCTACTTGTTTAAAATATCCTACAATATCATCTTCCAATTGAAATTCTCCCTAGTTTATAGCTTATTTAGAAGATTTCTCTATAAATTGTATGATTCCTTGTTATATGTCACATAAGTGCAAATTTACCTATTATAGGGCAATGTCATGTATAATAGAAAGAAAAGGCTTGTGAGGGGGGAGAAGAGATGATCGTTCTTTGGATAATTACGCTTTGTATGACTGCTATTTTTGCATATATGACGTTAAAACAAAATGGCTTAAAGCGATTTGTTCCAGGAAGTATTCTTGCAGGAATTGCCCTTATCACGTATGTAATTTCTATTTTTATTGAAAGTGTATCAGTAGATATGAGCACAAGTTTAATGTTTATTGGTATTACACTATTTGCAGGTAGCATTATGGTACTTATGGTTGCTGGTATTATTTTATTTATTCATATGAATTCGGAAACGTTATAGCATATAGAAAAGGCATGTCCCTTGGGACATGCCTTTTTATCCGTTCAATTATGCTCTATCTTTAGAAGAATTTTGTTGCTTTAATAAGTCGCGAATTTCGCCAAGAAGAACTTCTTCTTTTGTTGGTTCTGGAATTTCTTCCTCTTTTTCGTCTTCTTTTTTAGATGTTAGTTTGTTGAAAACTTTAATAAACATAAAGATAGAAGCTGCGATAATTAAGAAATCAAAAATTGTTTGGATGAAGTTACCATACATAATAGATGATTTACCGAATGTAATTTTTAAATCTGTAAAGTCAACGCCACCTAATACCATACCAAGTAATGGTGTGATGATATCTTTTACTAAAGAACTAACGATTTTACCGAATGCAGCACCGATTACAACCCCGACAGCTAAATCGATTACATTACCTTTGAATGCGAATTTTTTAAACTCGTTCCACATGTGTTAATCCCATCCTTTCCACGATTCATTATGAAATTTATAATTCCTATCAACATATTCTATAGAAATTTACGAGAGAAATAAAGAGGAAATGGGAATGAAAGTAAATTCTGAAAAATGTATCCGTTTTAATTTTTGTTTACATCATCTAGTAAAGATTGTAGCATTTGCTGCGTTTTTAATCCTTCTAATCCATCTACAACAGGCTTTGTATCCCCGTGTACACATTCAATAAAATGATGAACAGCATCTTCAAAACCACGTTGTTTTAACGTCGTATCCCATGATGGGGAACCACTTTGTGAAACTGAGTTTTCCTGTTCAATTTCAAATGTATTCATATTTTTTACGCGAATGATTTTCCCTGGCGTTACAAGTTCAATTTGTTCTAAATTTGTACCGGCATGGCGATGCATTGCAGTAGAAAGTAACAGTCCACTTGGAGTTGTATATGTATGATGTCCGTAAAGAAGTTCATTCTTTTCATTGATTTGCATCATATTGTGAACGACGTTAAGGTCATTATTAGCTAACCAGCGAGCTGTATCTACAATGTGTAAATAATCATCTAACATAGTGAAATCGTACGTATATGGCCCGACTTTATTTGTGCGATGCTTTTCAATTCGAATCCATGAAATATCATTAGCCTGTTCTTTGGCAGCGACATACATAGGAACGAATCTGCGATTAAATCCGACCATTAATTTTCGGTTATATTTCTCGCTCAACTCGACTAGTTGCTCAGCTTGTTCCACTGTAGCTGCTAGCGGCTTATCAACATAAACGTCGATCCCTTTTTTCAGAAGTTCAGAAACGATTTCATAATGTGATGCAGTTGAACTATGCACGAAGATTGCATCGCATTCCGAAGCTAACATTTCAATAGAATGAAAGTCTTGAATCCGGTATTGCTGGCAAACTTGTTTTCTTTTTTCTGCGTTAGGTGTAAACGCCCCTACAAAATTCCAATCAGTTTCTTTTGTAAGTGTTGGAAGATAGGCCTTTTGCGCAATACTTCCAAGTCCAATCATCCCAATTTTAGGTTTGTTCATTTTTATTCCCACCCTATTAATATTAATGTAACGGCTTAAATGTAGCATAGGGTGGGGGAGGAAGGCAAAAATTAGCTTTTTACTTACGTCCTTCTAACAAAATCTTCTCTATCTCTTCAAAGTGATGAGCGCGAGCATGCTCTAACGGGGTAACACCATCATGGTCTGGAATATTTACATCTGCACCGTGCTCAATAAGAAGGCGAATGACTTGTTGCTGTGTTTCGTTTCCGTTATTTAGTACGATGGCTTCCATTAAAGCTGTCCATCCGAGGTTATTTACATGATTTACATCAATATTTGTTCGAGTGAGGAGTTCTTTTATAACTTCAATATAGCCATGTTCTGAGGCTGGGATAAGAGCTGTTCCACCGTAACGATTTGTAATCGTAGGATCTGCACCAGCATCAATTGTTAGCTTTAAAATGTCTAAGTAACCTTCCGCACCGGCGTATAGAAAGGGATTGTTTTTCATGTCATCTTGGATATTTACATCAGCACCAGATTCGATAAGCGCTTTTGCGGTTTTTACATCATTTTTGTATGTAGCAATCATAAGCGGAGTGCGTCCTTGATTATCCGTCGCATTTATATTTGCGCCTTGTTTTAGTAAAGATATAACAGTATTCGTTTCATTTTTTTCAGTAGCTGCTAGTAGTGCAGTCTCCATGTTTGTCATCTCCTTTTTTACTTCTTGTTCTTGCGAGCATCCTTGTAAAAAAATTACGCAACATATCATACTGAATGTTTTTTTGAACATGGAATTTCAACCTCCTAATTTCAACTGTAAAATAGGAACATTAAATTTTTATAAACTGACGCTAAAATTACTATAAAATCGCTTGAGTATTTGAACATATATTTTTATGCTTATGAATATGAAGGATGGGTAAAGTGAGGATGTAAATGATGTCTATTAAAACAAGGTTTTTATTTTCTTATATTGCTGTAATTCTCGTTTCTATTACGCTCATATTAGTCGCGGGATTTTTAATTGTTTTTTCGATAACAGGTGACTTGGAAGCAGTGAAAAATTTCTATAAAAGTTCTTACATTCAAAAGCCGCTTACATCAGAAGAAGAGAATGCCTATCTTGAATTAAAATTAGCGGCAAAGCAACATCAATCTCAATTATTAGATGAATCGTTCGTTTCATCAATTGAAAAAGAAGGCGTGAAAATAATTGTAAGAAAGGGAGAAAACATTTCTTATGCTACAAAGGGTTTTGAAAGTTCGACTTTAACAGAAGCCCTTCCGAAATTTGAAGCAGCAAATATTAATAGTCGTGGTACAACGGAACTAGGTGATACATTTTATCGATATGTAAAATTTGATTTTTATTTTGCAGAGAAAGAAGAAGGGAGTATATTTGTACTAAAAAAGCAAAGTTCATTTGTAGATCTTACACAAAAATTATTTCCAATCTTATTCGTATCGCTTTTACTATTAGCTATTTTACTTATTGGGTTATTAAGTTATCTCGTTTCAAGAAGTGTAATAAAACCAATTTTTGTATTGAAAGGCGCAACAGAGAAAATTAAAGAAGGAAATTTAGATTTTCAAATGCCAGTTACATCGCACGATGAAATAGGTCAATTAAATCAAGGATTTGAGGAAATGAGGAAGAAATTAAAAGAATCGATTGAAGTACAAACGCAGTATGAAGAAAATCGAAAAGAACTTATTTCAAACATATCGCATGATTTAAAAACACCGATTACATCTATTATCGGATATGTAGAGGGAATAAAGGACGGGGTAGCAAATACGCCAGAAAAAATGGATAAGTATTTAACGACAATTCATACGAAGGCAAAACATATGGACACACTCATTGATGAACTCTTTTTGTTTTCAAAGCTCGATTTGAATCGAGTTCCATTCCAATTTGAGACAGTTGAATTAAATACGTTTATGCAAGAATTAATAGAAGAGATGCAGATGGATTTAAGTGAAGAAGGTATAGAAGTTAATTTACAATTACATTCATCGCCATTATATGTAACGGCTGATTGCGAAAAGATAAATAGAGTTATATCAAATTTAATTCATAATAGTGTGAAGTACATGGATAAAGAAGAGAAGAAAATTACTGTAACAGTATCGAGTGATAACAATAAAGTTATTGTGAAAGTGATGGACAATGGATCAGGTATAGAATCTGATACGCTACCGTATATCTTTGAACGTTTTTATCGTGCAGAACAATCGCGAAATTCTAGCACAGGTGGAAGTGGGCTTGGTTTAGCAATAGCGAAGCAAATTATTGAAGAACATGGCGGGGAAATTTGGGCGGAAAGCGAGCTTGGTAAAGGCACAAGCATTTTCTTCTCATTGGAAAAAGTAGAGGAATGTGGTGAGTAAATTGAAAAGAATTTTACTAATAGAAGATGAAGTAAGTATTGCAGAATTACAGCGAGATTATTTAGAAATTAATGATTTCCAAGTTGATGTAGAGCATTCAGGAGAAACAGGTTTACAAATAGCACTGCAAGAAGAATATGATTTAATTATTTTAGATATTATGCTCCCGAAAATGAACGGATTCGAAATTTGTAAACAAATACGTGCTGTAAAAGATATTCCGATTCTACTTGTTTCAGCAAAAAAAGAAGATATAGATAAAATTCGCGGACTCGGATTAGGAGCGGATGATTATATAACGAAACCGTTTAGTCCAAGCGAATTAGTTGCAAGAGTAAAAGCACATATTGCCCGTTATGAAAGATTATCAGGAAATGTAAGTAAGCAACGTGATACGTTATATATTCACGGAATTTCTATCGATCAACGAGCGAGGAAAGTTTTTATAAACAATGAAGAAGTGGCATTTACAACGAAGGAATTTGATTTATTAACATTCTTTGTAACACATCCAAACCAAGTATTAAATAAAGAACAGTTATTTGAACGCATTTGGGGATTAGATTCCGCTGGTGATTTAGCCACTGTTGTCGTCCACATTAGAAAGCTACGTGAAAAAATTGAAAGAGATCCTGCCCACCCGCAATATATTGAAACAGTATGGGGAGCTGGTTATCGTTTTAATGTGTAGGGAACCTGCCGAGTAATTGGCAGGTTTTTTGTATGTTATTCGAATGAAAAGGAAGGAATAGGTAATTTATGTTAAAATGTAAAGAGAAACAAAACAGAGGAGAGCATGGGGAGCGTGCTATATGTTGGGGGATATATTAAAAGATAATAAATCAAACAAGGCTTTAAAGAGTGGAACTAATATCGTACTTATCTTATTGATTATTGGTGCAATACAAATGTTTTATGATGAAGATTCTACGAATGATCATTTTGGTTGGTTCTTTTTTGCGATCTTTTGGGTAATTAAAAGCATTTCTAGCTCTAAGGTAAGTTTAAAAGATAGAGATAAAAAGTCGGTATTACTTGATGTGGGTTTAGTTGTTATTTCTTGTATTTTTTTAGTTGTTTTTAGTGTGAAATATTTCTTTTGAAAAAAGCTCATAGTCTTATAGAGGCTGTGAGCTTTTTGTTGGAAAATTAGCTTGCGACCTTAACATACTATTTTAGAGTTCCTTGTTGCAATGATTTATAAAATGTTTAAGTAGTAGAAGTAAACTGAGTAGCCTCTTCTAAAAAAGGATAATGGTTGCTGTTTTCAAATGGAATGAAGATAGAATTACGTATCCCATCATGCATCTCGATAGAATACTGAATTGGGCACTGTACATCATATCTTCCGCATATAATAAGTGTCTTTGTTTGGATGGAAGGTAAATACTCTCTTAAATCAAATGAAGGATATTCATTGGCGAAAGCGTTCATCCGGCTAACGGACATTGTTTTTTTGATTGGTTTACAAAAATAAGAGTTGTAGTTTTCTGGTTTATACAATGATAATTTTGTTCTCTTAGTAGATAGTTCTTTCCGTTCTTCACTTGTAAGGTGAGGGATTTTTAAGTTTTCGATGAGCTCTTGCATATAATGAAAGTGTGAATGTTCGGGATGATAAATGCAAAATGGTGTTTCGGTATAGTTACTTGCTGCAGCTCCTGCTACGACTAATGATTGTAAGGGATTTGGATATGTAATCGCATATAAAAGTCCAAGCATACCACCTGTTGAATGACCAGCGAAATGCCATGTTGGAAGTTGTAATACTTCTCGTATTGCTTCTAAGTCGTGGATTGTTTCAACCATGCTTAATTCGTTTTCTGACTGGGCGGTTACAGAGCGACCAGTATCTCGTAAATTAATGAGAAATACACGATGCGTAGCAGTAAAAACATCTGCAAAGTAATCACCAGTTTCATTAAATTGTGAATAGTGATGTGTAATACAAAGCGATTCGCCATCTCCTTTTGTAAAGAGTTCAAATGTACCACGTTTCGTGTGGATCATTTGTCGTTTCCACATAATTTTCTCATAAAAGTTGGGCCAGGCTGTTATGAAATGAAAATATATCAGCGATTATTAAAATATATCGACTTACCGACAGAAACCGACAATAAATAAAAGGAGGCTATTCAAAAACGAGCCTCCTTTTCGTTTAGTACAAAGATTTTGTCATATTATTCCGAATAATTTCAAGGGATTTCGCTACAGTTAATGCATTTTTTTCTTCAATTTCTGGTTTACGGGGGATAGGTTTATACATGTTGTCTGGATCTTCCCATGTGAGGGGAAGTTCTGTTTCTGCTTGTCCTTTCCAAGCTTCAATCCATTCTGGAGGGAGATAACCTGAGATGTTTTGGATGTTGTTCATTTCGAGCCAAATGAGCGCCCATGCTCTTGGTACGACACGCCAATGGTCATAGCCGCCACCGCCGACAGCGATCCAGCGACCTTCGCAATATTCATTAGCAATTTCACGAGCGAGTTTCGGTATTTCGCGGTAAATATTCATTGTCGCACAAAGGTGTGTAAGTGGGTCGTAGTAATGTGCATCAGCACCATTTTGCGTTAAAATAATATCCGGTTTAAAGTATGCTGCAACTTCTTTTACAACAGTTCGATATGATTCTAAGAACGATTCATCTTCTGTAAAAGCATCGAGTGGAACGTTAAAAGAATAACTATAACCATTACCTTGTCCGCGTTCGTTTACAGCGCCAGTTCCAGGGAATAAATAGCGACCAGTTTCATGTAATGAAATGGTGCATACGTTAGGGTCATCATAAAATGACCACTGTACACCATCACCGTGATGAGCGTCTGTATCAATATATAGGACGCGTAAACCGTATTTCTTCTGAATATACTTCATTGCGATAGAACTGTCGTTATAAATACAAAAGCCAGATGCTTTACCACGGAAGCCATGATGTAAGCCGCCTCCTAAGTTAAGCGCGTGTTTTACTTTTCCGGAAAGAACAGCATCGACAGCTGTTAATGTACCACCAACGAGCAATGCGCTTGCTTCGTGCATATTTGGAAACATCGGTGTATCTTCTGTTCCAAGTCCATATGTCATCGCAATTGATTTTTCTAAATTTCCTTCTCCAGCACGTTTTACCGCATTTATGTACTCCTCTGTATGAACGTAGGCAATCTCTTCATCTGTAGCCATCCGTGGTGAGATGATTTGAGAGGGAGAGATGAAACCGCCCTTTTGTAATAAATCATACGTAAGTGTGACGCGCAGTTGGTTAAAAGGATGATCAGGGCTAAATGAATAGCCCCGAAAGTCATCCGAATAAATAAAAGCGCTACTCATGCTTGCATCCCCATGATGTTTGGCCATAATACGCGGTAGCCTTCTGCTTCAAGTGCATCAATCACTTTTAGAGGATTCATCGTTTGAATGCGGAAAACGAGTACTTTATCATTCTCGTCTTTTGCTGGATAGACGAGAACGCTCACGATATTTATTTGTAAATCACTAAAAATAGCAACGACTTTTCCAAGAATACCAGGTTCGTTTTTTACTTGAATTTCAATTTGCGAACTCGGTTGATGTGCTCCTGTTAATTTTACTAACGTGTGTAATACTGTAGATTCAGAAATGATTCCAACTAACTTCCCGGCCTTTGTAACAGGAAGGCAGCCAATTTTATTTTCAAAAAATAAAGTAGCAATTTCCTCAACGAAATCGAGAGGGTGGCAAGTCATTACAGGATGTTTCATAATAAGTTCAAGCGGTTGCTGTAGCATATCGAGTGAAACTTGTTCATCTAGAATAGACGGACTTGCATCTCTTACATCCCGATCAGAAATAATGCCTACGACGTGATTATTTTGATCGACAATTGGAATGTGCCGAATGCCTTTCGTGCGAATCGTTCGGATTGCTGTTTCGATTGTATCGTTTGGATGTAGTGTAACTACATTTTGATTCATAATTTCTTCTACAATCATTCCAGTTGCCCCCTTTATTAATACATAAAACGATTGTGAAAACGTAGACGATCAAAAGCTTGAATAGAATCCGTATCAACGCGTTTACCGATGCGGACCATTAAACAGTTGGCGGGATGTGAACAAATTTCAGGATCGTCTGTAGCCATCCATTGTAACCCGCCGGCATTCATCATCTTTTCCATTACTTTTCGGTATTCCCACACATTCAATCCTGTTTGTTTCAAATCCCAGTGCCAATAATATTCAGTCGTCAATATAATGTAATCTTCCATATAATCGTCCATCATAGAAACCTCTAGTAAGTTCTTTCCGACAGAACTCCCGCGGAAGGCTGGGACTACTTCTATTGCCCCAAGCTCAATTAAGTTTTCCATTTTTCCTTCTGACCATCGTTCAAGTGGATCAGGATATAAATATGTAACATATCCAACAATCATTTGGTCATGTCTAGCAATAATGAGTCGAGCTTCTGGTAATTTAGAAATTTCGACAATTGCTTTATATTGCTGTTCAGCAGGACGAAATGCAACTAAATCTGGATGAAATTCATACATTTCAAGATTATGTGTAGAGACAGGACCTTCAATAATTAAAGTGCCTTTCGCTGTTTTTAAGTTTCTAGCATTGTATATTTTTTTATGAATCAATGTATTGCTCACCACCTTGAGGGTTTGTGAATCTATTAATATCGTACTTTATAATATATGCGATGTGAATCGAATTTTGTCATTAAAAATTTGTCTAAAAATCAACAAATATACTGAAAATTTTAAATAATATCATTATAATAGATAATAGAATACATAGGAGGGGGATGTAAAGTATGAAAGTAGAAACGCTTCCTGTCATTAAAGGAGAAAATAATTTGCCGAATTATGATGAGGCATACGCGAATTTTAACTGGGAAGAGGTTAATAAAAACTTTACTTGGAATGAAACAGGCCGAGTAAATATGGCGTATGAGGCAATTGATAAGCATGCGAAATCCGATCGAAAGAATAAAGTAGCTCTTTATTATCAAGATGGATCGCGAAAAGAGAAATATACATTTAAGGAAATGAAGGATTTTTCTAATAAAGCAGGGAATGTCCTGAAAAATTATGGCGATGTAGAAAAAGGCGATCGCGTTTTTATTTTTATGCCACGTTCTCCAGAGTTATATTTCGCACTTTTAGGTGCAGTGAAATTAGGAGCAATTGTTGGACCGTTATTTGAAGCATTTATGGAAGGTGCGGTTCGCGATCGTTTAGAAGATAGTGAAGCGAAGGTGTTAATTACAACGCCTGAGTTATTAGAGCGTGTACCATTAAATGATTTACCTGCTTTAAAAACAGTTTTCCTTGTTGGAGATAATGTAGAAGAAGGCGGTAAAACGGTAGCGTTCAATCCTTTATTTGAACAAGCTTCAAAAGAATTACATATTGAATGGTTAGGCCGTGAAGATGGTTTAATTCTTCACTATACGTCTGGTTCTACTGGTAAGCCAAAGGGTGTGCTTCATGCGCAAAATGCAATGGTTCAGCACTATCAAACGGCGAAATGGGTATTAGATTTAAAAGAAGATGACGTATATTGGTGCACAGCTGACCCGGGCTGGGTAACGGGAACTGCTTACGGTATTTTCGCACCGTGGTTAGTTGGAGCGTCAAATGTTATTTTAGGTGGACGCTTTAGTCCAGAAGCTTGGTATGAAGCACTGCAAGATTACGGTGTGACGGTTTGGTACAGCGCACCAACAGCGTTCCGTATGTTAATGGGAGCTGGACAAGACGCAATTAAAAAATACGACTTATCACAAGTTCGTCACGTATTAAGCGTTGGTGAGCCGTTAAATCCAGAAGTAATTCGCTGGGGTATGAATGCATTTGGACTTCGTATTCATGATACGTGGTGGATGACAGAAACAGGTGGACAAGTTATTTGTAACTACCCTTGTATGGAAATTCGCCCAGGCTCAATGGGTAAACCAATTCCAGGTGTGAAAGCAGCGATTGTTGATAATGAAGGAAATGAAGTTCCTCCATACACAATGGGTAACTTAGCAATTGCGAAAGGTTGGCCATCTATGATGCGCGGGATCTGGAATAACCAGCAAAAGTATGAATCTTATTTCATGCCGGGAGATTGGTACGTATCAGGTGACTCTGCCTATATGGATGAAGATGGATACTTCTGGTTCCAAGGACGTATTGACGATGTAATTATGACGTCAGGTGAGCGCGTTGGTCCGTTTGAAGTAGAAAGTAAATTAATCGAGCATGCTGCTGTTGCAGAAGCAGGTGTAATTGGTATTCCTGATCCAGTGCGCGGCGAAATTATTAAAGCATTTATCGCACTTCGAGCAGGATACGAACCATCTGATGAATTAAAAGAAGAAATTCGTCAATTTGTAAAGAAAGGCCTAGCAGCTCATGCAGCGCCAAGGCAAATTGAATTTAGAGATAAATTACCGAAAACGAGAAGTGGTAAAATTATGCGCCGCGTATTAAAAGCGTGGGAGTTAAACTTACCAACAGGTGACTTATCAACGATGGAAGATTAAGAGAGGAAGGTCTGAACGAAAAATGTTCAGGCCTTTTTTTATGTTATTATTAACTCATATATATAAGTTAAAGGGGGGAGTATGATGAAAACAGAAAAAGAAAAGATGATACTAGGAGAAATGTACATACCGGCTGATCCAGTTTTAGTACAAGAAAGAGAGCAAGCACGTATATTAACGAGAAAATTAAATGATACGCCAGAAGAGCAATTAAAAGAGCGTAGCGAAATCGTAAAAGAATTATTTGGAACGACAGGAGATAATATTCATCTTGAATCTTCTTTTAGATGTGATTACGGTTATAACATTCACGTTGGCGAAAATTTTTACGCGAACTTTGACTGTACAATTTTAGACGTATGCCCGGTAACAATCGGAGTGAACTGTATGTTAGCTCCAGATGTTCACATTTATACAGCAACACACCCGCTTGATCCAGTAGAGCGCATAAGCGGATCAGAATACGGAAAACCAGTTACAATTGGCGATAACGTATGGATTGGCGGAAGAGCAATTATTAATCCAGGTGTAACAATTGGAGACAATGCGGTGATCGCATCTGGTGCTGTCGTAACGAGAGATGTACCTAATAATGTAGTAATTGGCGGGAATCCTGCAAAGATTATTAAAAAAATAACATAATATTTGAACGAAGTCCCTTCCTCGTCTGTATATATTTGTGAAAGAATAGATGAGGGAGGCTTTTATATGTCTAATAAATTACTTCTTGCTTTTGCTTTAATTGGAATTATAGTTGTATTTTCTTGTGGTCTTTTCTTACCGATACCAATTGGATATAGAGTATCAATGCTTACAGCTGGAGCTATAATGGGTGTTCTTTTTTCAATAATTATTCCATTTGATAGAAAACATATAGTACGGAAAAATGGATATAAAATTGATTTTACAAAAACAAAAGTGTATTTTCGCTGGAATGTATTTGATACTATTTCTGTCTGCCTTGCGTTGTATGCATGCATATGTGTGCAAACGTTAAATATTTTAGTTGCAATGGGATTTACGATTCAAAACCCATATGTGCAATTTTTTACAAATCAATCACAATTGTGGATTTTTATTGCGATTGCATATTTAATTTCCCGTATTTCATTAACGTTAAAAGGAATAAAGGAGATCAAAAATCATGGCGCAGATTGGGATTGAGGAGGAGCTCATGCTTGCTTATCAAAGTGGAGATAAACAAGCGGGAGAAAGACTATATATTTTAATCAAACCAGCGCTATACACATTTTTATATCGATTTAACCGAGATGAACAATTGAGTATCGACCTCGTGCAAGATACGTTTTTGACGCTAGAGCGTAAGAAACATATGTATGAAATTGAAAAAGGTAAAATAAAAACGTATTTATTTCAAATTGGTTATCGTCTTATGATTAATAAATTGAATAGGAGAAAAAAGTGGCGTACGCTTTTGCCATTTTTAGTGCCGATTCCGGAAAAAGAATTTTCTCACGAAGATCGGCTCACAGTAAGAGAAGCAATTTTGAAAGTTCCAGAAGAGCAAAGAGCGGTCCTAATCCTTTCTTATTATCATGATATGCAGCAAAAAGAAATTGCAGAAATATTAAACATTCCGATTGGAACAGTGAAATCGATACTTCATAATGGAATAAAGAAATTGAAACAATTGCTGGAGGTGGATGAAATTGAGCGAAAATCCCTTTAAGAGTGAATATAAGTTAAAGCAACATTTAGATAGTGATCATGTAGAAATACCAGACTTTCCAAAAACGGTAAGTCGATTCAATCGATTAATCGGGTTTCTTGGTTCCCCGGCGAAAGATCCTGTGGAGGCGACCATTGGGAATGATTTATCGGTTGTGTTTCATGTATCGTTATTAGTTGGGCTTCCGGTTATTTCTATAATTATGATATTAATTATAGGATTTTAAATAGGGTAGGAGAAATGAAGTGCATAGTGAAAGCTATGTGCTTTTTACATTTAGACATATTATGAAATTAATTCCAAATGCAATAATGATATGTTAATATACAAATATATAATTAATATATTATTGAGAGGAAGATAAATTATGAGACAGTGTTCCAATTGTGGAAGTCAGGTGCGACAGCATGATAATTTTTGTGGGGATTGTGGTATGAATTTAGAGAAACAACAATGTTCAGAGGAGATATTAGAAACGAACAATGAATGGAATGTAGAGAATAAGAAAAAAACTAGTTTTCTAGCCCATAAACGATTCGTAGTTGTAAGTGCAATAGCCTTAATAATCGTTGCAAGCACTATTTATATTTTTTTAACTCATTCTTCTACTTTTAATAAGATGAAAGGGTATTGGTATGCTGGCGGTAAAGGGGCTTACCTTCAGATTCAAGAAATAGACGATAAAAATATTGAAATAGTGTTTTATGAAAAGAGAGGGAAAACAGAAAGAGTTAAAGGGAGTGTAGTAGATTATAATGATAATCAAGTAATATGTAATATGTCATACCCTTGGAATGGAAGAGTGAAATTGGAATTATTGGATGATACAACGTTGTACATGAGTGAAGAGGGAAAGAAATCGCATAAATTAAAACTGACAAAGGTTTCCGAAAAGGAGATGCAAGAGTTTTATGGAGGGGAAAAATCTTCAAGGTAGTTTGTATATAGTATTTTCTTCAATTTGACACATGCTAGTAAATAATGATATAAAGAAAAGTATATGAATAATTGAGCGTGGAAAGGGAGAAGTAGTGATCATTTCCCTGTTTTAGAGAGCTGATGGTTGGTGGAAATCAGCACATAGATGATCGCGAATTACGCCCCTAGAGCATCTTTTTTCGATTGAATTGTATTCAAAAGGGAAAAGACGGTGCTAAGCCGTTATGTAAATAAGGTGGTAGGCTTTTTTGCCTGCAACTAGGGTGGTAACGCGATAATCAAAATCGTCCCTTATTTGAAGGGGCGATTTTTTTATGTTTTCAACCTTCACGCCAGTAATGAACTTAAAGGAGAGTATGTAGGATATGGGTATTTTACAAGATCTTGAATTTCGCGGTCTAATTAATCAGCAAACAGATGCTGAGGGCCTTGAGCAATTATTAGAAAAAGAAAGCGTTAAATTATACTGTGGTTTCGATCCGACAGCAGATAGCTTACACATCGGTCATATGTTACCAGTATTAATGTTACGTCGTTTCCAATTAGCTGGTCACCAACCAATCGCACTTGTTGGCGGTGGTACTGGTATGATCGGTGACCCAAGTGGTAAAAAAGCAGAGCGTACATTAAATACGAAAGATACAGTTGCTTACTACACAGAAAGCATTAAAAACCAACTTTCAAACTTCTTAGAGTTCGAAAACGTGGACAACCCAGCAACGATGGCTAACAACTATGACTGGCTTGGTAGCTTAGATGTAATTTCATTCTTACGCGATATCGGTAAAAACTTCGGTTTAAACTATATGTTAGCAAAAGATACAGTAGCATCTCGTTTAGAAACTGGTATTTCATTCACTGAGTTCAGTTACATGATTTTACAATCATACGACTTCTTAAACTTATACCAACACCATAATTGCCGTCTACAAATCGGTGGTAGTGACCAATGGGGTAACATTACAGCGGGTCTTGAATTAATCCGTAAATCAGAAGAAGATGCGAAAGCATTCGGTTTAACAATTCCACTTGTTACTAAATCTGACGGTACGAAGTTTGGTAAAACAGAAGGTGGCGCAATTTGGTTAGACCCAGAGAAAACAACTCCTTACGAGTTCTACCAATTCTGGATTAACACAGATGACCGCGATGTTGTTAAATACTTAAAATACTTCACATTCTTATCTCATGAAGAAATTCTTGAGCTTGAAAAGCAAGTAGCTGAAGCGCCAGAAAAACGTGCAGCACAAAAAGCATTAGGTTCTGAAATGACAAAACTTGTTCACGGCGGAGAAGCATTAGAGCAAGCGATTAAAATCTCAGCTGCATTATTCAGCGGTTCTGTAGCAGAACTAACTGCAAGCGAAATCGAGCAAGGATTCAAAGACGTACCATCTGTAGAACGTACTGCAGAAGATACAGTATTAATCGACTTACTTGTAGAAAGCAAAATCTCTCCATCAAAACGTCAAGCACGTGAAGATGTAACGAACGGCGCAATCTACGTAAACGGTGAGCGTACACAAGCGTTAGACTACGTTGTAACAGAAAACGACCGCATCGAGGGTAAATTCACAATCATTCGCCGCGGTAAAAAGAAATATTTCTTAATTCGTTACTAATAAATAAAAGCTTTGAGGAAATTCCTCAAAGCTTTTTTGTTTTAATCTCCTTTTCGAGTTCATACGGAAATCACATGTAAGCGGTATGATAAACGTATAACAATTAGAAAGGAGTGGTAAAACGAAATGTCACTAGAAGCATTGATTATTTTTTCTTTGCTAAATGCGGGTCAGCTTGCAGAGAATTCGAAGGTTGATATACATAAAGAGCAGAAAGATGCTTATGTATATGTTCAAAAAGAGGAAAATAAATAACTTTATTTTATATATAAACTTCAAAAGCCAATCCATTGGATTGGCTTTTTGTCAGGTTGTTGGAAAAAGAGCGTACATTTTTCTTTTTTAAACATTAGCTAAAATTTGATCATAGCACGAAGTAATAAGTGCTTCCAGATCTTTTAAGTTATTAACGTTATCAATAAAAATTCTACTCACTCCCTGTGATTTTGGGGCTTGTTCAACCACAAAATTAGGGCATAGCTGTTTAGTAGCTTCTAAATCGAGTCTTACAACTAAGGATTTTGCATCGCCATCAAGGAAGAGACGTATAAACCATTTTGTGATTACACGATTCATGATACAAAAATAACTAATGGTATCTTTATATTTGAGGTTACTGATATCTCTTTGATGCTCAGTTAAAATCTCTTTAACAATGTTAAATGCGGTTAGTTCATTTTCTGTAGTGAAAACTCTATCTGTTTTGTCTTCTTTGTTAATGTCTTCAATTATTTCGGTAGAAGCAGCTGCAACTAGGCTTGTTTCTATGTTCTCCGATGTTTTTGTTTCTTTTGGTGTTAAACCATCACTGATTATTTCTAATAGTGTTCGATTAATTGCTTTTTTAACGATTGGTCGGAATCGCTCTAAAACGTTATTTGTAATTCTAGTTGAGCTAAAGTCTCTAATTAGAAAACGAAGGAAGTCATCTGAAGGATTTTTAAATAGTTCTTTAATTGTAGAGTTTAAATTGGTCATATAAATAAGCTCTTCAGCATATTTTACGATTTCTTCAGCTTCAAAATTTTCTTTTGTAAAAGTTTCAATCGTTTCAATATCTAAATTAGTTAAATTATCCATGCTGAATGTGAAGAAAGGTTTTTCATCCATCACATTGTCATTTGTTAAATCAGTATAAAACTTGTATTCTACACCATTAGTTAGTACCCCTACTTTGACATCAGGTAAGGCATTGAAATATCTAGATAGTTGCGCATCGTGTTTAAGGAGATTTTCTGTTACAGATTTTGCCTCGATTAAAATAATTGGAACCCCATTTTTAAAAACCGCATAATCGACTTTTTCTCCCTTTTTAGTTCCGAAGTCTGCAACATACTCAGGTCTAACTTCTAAAGGATTAAAAACGTCATAACCTAGTTTTTGAAGAAAAGGAATAATTAATGATTGCTTGGTCATTTCTTCATTAGTTATGTACTCTGTTCGTTCTAAAATTTGGTTAGCTATTTTGTTTATGTCATTTCTGAATTCCATATCAATGTCTCCTCGTTATAAAGTTTAAAAATCTTTAATATTATTGTTATTCCGTGAAAATTCATAATATAACAGAGTTCTTTATGGAAACAGGGAGGTTATTCTTTTTGTTTTAGATGGGAGTATTGGGATTTTTATGTTATGTAGGATATAAAAATAATGGGGGAATTGAAAAAAGCCAATCCACAGGATTGGCTTTTTGTCATTAACGAGAGTAGAACTCTACGATTAATGCTTCGTTGATTTCAGCTGGTAACTCAGCACGCTCAGCGTGACGAGTGTAAGTAGCTTCTAATTTGTCAGCATCGAAAGTTAAGTATTCTGGTACGAAGTTGTTAACTTCGATCGCTTCTTTAACAACAACAAGGCTGTTAGATTTTTCGCGAACGCTGATAGTTTGACCAGGTTTTACACGGTAAGATGGGATATCTACGCGAGCGCCATCAACCATGATGTGACCGTGGTTTACTAATTGGCGAGCTGCACGACGAGTGCGAGCTAAGCCCATACGGTAAACTAAGTTGTCAAGACGAGCTTCAAGAAGGATCATGAAGTTTTCGCCGTGCTTACCAGGCATTTTACCTGCTTGGTCAAATGTGCGACGGAATTGACGCTCAGTCATGCCGTACATGTGACGAAGTTTTTGTTTCTCTTGTAATTGTAAACCGTATTCTGAAAGTTTCTTACGTTGGTTAGGACCGTGAGGACCTGGTGCGTAAGGGCGTTTTTCTAATTCTTTTCCTGTGCCGCTTAGAGAGATTCCAAGACGACGAGACAGTTTCCAAGCTGGACCTGTATAACGAGCCATAGTTGACTCCTCCTTTAAAAATGTTTTTATTTACGTAAAATAAAAACAGACGTAATCGATATTTACGGGCATTTTGTTTTCATGTACCTTCGCTCCAGCAGCAGGGAGTTACGAGATACACCTCCGTAGAGGAACAAAATACAAACGATAAACTCACATTACAAGGCTGCCTTTTTATTTTACACAAACGCTATTATATCTTTTACCCAGAGTTTCGTCAAGCGAGTACGTTTTTGTTTTATGCATATAAATTTTGGAAATTAATATAAGAAGGAATTTAAAACAATATAAAAGAAGAGATAGAAACACAAATAAAACGCTTACATAAAATGTAGTAAAAACGTTCATCAGTTTTTTACTGGTGAATATGCGGTAATAAAAACATAAAGGGGATGTTTTTATGAAAAAGAAGCATATGGAGACAGCGTTAATTCATCACGGTTATACACCTGAGGAACATAAAGGAAGTTTAACACCACCTTTATTTCAAACCTCTACGTTTACATTTGAGACTGCGCAGCAAGGAGAGGCGAGTTTTGCGGGAGTGGATCCATCTTATATTTACTCAAGGCTTGGAAATCCGACTGTGAAATTATTTGAAGAACGTATGGCGGTGTTAGAAGGAGGAGAAGAAGCACTTGCCTTCGGATCTGGTATGGCAGCTATTTCAGCAACTTTAATCGGTTTTTTAAAGGCTGGAGATCATATTATTTGTTCAAATGGATTATATGGGTGTACGTACGGTTTTTTAGAAGTGTTAGAAGAAAAATTTATGATTACGCATTCGTTTTGTGAGATGGAGACAGAGGTTGATATTGAAAATAAAATTCTTCCAAATACAAAGCTTATTTTCGTTGAAACACCAATTAATCCGACAATGAAATTAATTGATTTAAAACAAGTTATTCAGGTTGCGAAGCAAAATGGTTTACTTGTCATTGTTGATAATACGTTTTGTTCACCTTATTTACAAAGACCGCTTGAGCTTGGCTGTGACGCTGTTGTGCATAGTGCGACAAAATATATTGGTGGCCATGGTGATGTTGTAGCGGGTGTAACAATTTGTAAAACGAAAGCGTTAGCTGAAAAGATTCGTCCGATGCGAAAAGATATCGGCGGCATTATGGCGCCGTTTGATGCGTGGTTATTATTACGCGGGTTAAAGACGTTAGCGGTAAGAATGGATCGTCATTGTGATAATGCAGAAAAAATTGTATCGTTCTTAAGAAAACATGATGCGGTAGAAGGTGTTTGGTATCCAGAAGGGGAATTAGCATCTCGTCAAATGAAGCGCGGGGGCGGTGTTATTTCTTTTTCAGTAAAAGGCGGAAAAGAAGAGACGCAAGCATTTATTAATGACCTCCACTTTATTACAATTGCGGTGAGTTTAGGAGATACAGAAACGTTAATTCAGCATCCAGCAACGATGACGCACGCTGCGATTCCAGCTGAACTAAGAAAAGAAATGGGCATTTTCGATAATTTAATACGCTTATCGGTTGGTTTAGAATCTTGGGAGGATATCGTTTCTGATTTAGAGCAAGCATTAAAGAAAATATCTACTGTTAATCAATAAAAAAAGAGTGAGCTATCGGTTTTGTACAGGACGTACTAAATCGATAACTCGCTCTTTTCTTTTTACATATGTTTTAGGAGTGTTTCCACAAACTTTTCTAAATAGCACTGATCTACTTCATCAAAACGATTCTTTTCAGGACTATCAATGTCAAGTACACCAATGACAGCTCCTTCTTTCACAATCGGTACAACGATTTCTGAATTAGAAGCACTATCGCAAGCGATGTGACCTGGGAATTGGTGAACGTCCGCTACAAGCTGCGTTGTTTTCGTTTCAGCTGCTACGCCGCAAACGCCTCGTCCAAATGGAATGCGTACGCAAGCAGGCATTCCTTGGAACGGTCCAAGGACAAGCTGATTTCCTTCTGTTACGTAAAAGCCAACCCAATTAACGCGATCTAAAAATTGGTTTAATAATGCGGACGCATTTGATAAGTTTGCGACTACGTTTGATTCGCCAGTTAATAACGCATCCAGTTGTTTAATTACTGTCTCATATTGCTGCACGCGAGATCCTGCATAACTTTCTTTAGTAAACATGGAAACAGCTCCTTTTTTATCGAGATGTGTAAAATATTAGCAAAATACGATGTATTTCACATGACTTTGTCGATAGAAAATTAAAGGAATTTGTCTTAAAAGTCAAGAAATTTAAACTATAGCTGTTCATTGAGAGGAAGTGAGCGCATGAAGCAGACGAAACAAAAAGTAATTGATGCGGCAATATCGTTGTTTAATACGAAAGGTTATGATGGAACGTCGGTGCGAGACATTGCAAAGCGAGCGGATGTGAATGTAGCGAATATTTCATATTATTTTGCTGGGAAGCAAGGTTTATTAGAACAGCTTATTACTGATTTTTTAGAAGGGTATATTCATGTGATTGAAATTTCGTTTGAACAGAGAGAATATTTGTCGGCTAAAGATGTGATGGTGCAAATGGTGCGTGGGATGTTACGATATCAATTTGAAAATAGAGAACTAACACGTTTCTTCTACCGAGAGCTTTCGCTTGATACGACATTAATTCGTGAAGTGATGACCGTTTATTTTTCTAAAGAAAGATATTATATAGAGCAAATTATTAGACAAGGACAAATGAAACAAGAATTTCAGAAAGTATCATTTACAATGTTTATGACGCAATTAAAAGGCATGATAAATATGCCGTTTTTATATCCACAATATATATCAGAAGTACTGCATTCTTTCCCGTCTGAGACATTTTTCATAGAAATGTACACGAAAGAGATTGAGCAATGGATGGAACAAGCATTATGTAAAGTAAATATGTACCATGAATGGCCAAGAGCTGTTCATATGTGAAGAATCCCCACCTAACGAACTGAGGTGGGGATTTTTATGTTTACTTTTCTTTGCCATAAATTGTTACATAATAGAGCGATAATTGTTAATGCAGCTCCAGCGATTTCAATTTTATCGACTGTATAACCTCGAAAGATAGAACCGATCAGGGCAAGGATAGGAACTAAATTCATAAATAATATGCCGTTAATAGATGAAATATAGCGATTTCCCATATTCCAGCAAAATACAGCGATAACTCCTGCGATAATCGACATATAAAAGAGCTCAAAACGAACGCTCACAACTGTACGCAGTGACGGCATAGTAACTATATTTGTATACGTTAAGAAAGTAACAATAACGATGAGTGAAATGGAGCCAAATAAACAAGTTAATGTCGTATATCGAAGTGGTGACCAAGATTGAAAACGAGCACCCCCGTTTGTATAAATGACCCAGCAAGTAACGCCGCATAGCATCAATATATTTGTCGATAAGTGGCTTGCAGCTCCAAATAATAAGTGAATATTTCCTTTTGAAATGACAAGCATAACACCGAGTAATGCAACGAACATACAAAGGAATGTGTAGTTTTGTGGGCGCTTGTTTTTTGTTATCCATTGTAATGATAAGGCAATTAGTGGCATGAGAGACTGAATCATCGCTGCATGAATTGCTCCAGAAGGCCCGGCAAGTTGTTGTCCGTAGAAAACGAGAAAACCATATCCTGCGAAACCGACTGTCCCGTAAAAGAACAGAGAAAGTGTTCTTTTTTCTAAGCGGAGTGAAGTCTTCCCTTCAGTAATTAATAGCAAAATAAGAAAAATAATAGCTGCTGATCCATAGCGAATCGTTGTGAAGAAGAACGGATCGATAAATTGCAGGGCATTTGCCATTACAGGAAACATAAATCCCCAGGCAGTTACGGCGAGTAAGCATAGAAAGGATCCGAGTAGCATTTGTTTTTTATTCAAGAGTATCTTTCCCCTTTACATTTCGTTATAGTAAGTTGATGAAATAAGTATAAAGAGTAATTGTTTATAGGAGGAAATATCGATTTCTTATAACGGTTATAACTTTTTGTTAGAGGTGTGTACGATGGATTTGGAGGCAGTACGATCGTTTATCGAAGTGAAGCATACGCGAAGTTTATCAAAGGCAAGTAAGATTTTACATATATCTCAACCAGCGCTTAGTAAGCAAATTCAAAAGTTAGAAGCAGATTTAGGGGTTACTTTACTTAAGCGTTCTGCGCAAGGAGTGGAGTTAACGGAGGCAGGAGAGTTATTTATAAAAAGAATGCTACCGATTTTGGAACAAATAAATGAAGCAAAAACAGAAATGAGGGGGTATCAAGAGAACCGAAAGTTTTCAATTGGTATACTACCGAGTTTAGCAGAACATTATATATTAGAATGTAAAGATGTATTAGGTGATGAGTTCGAAGTAGAGTGGCAAATCGGACATACGGAAGTATTAAGAGATTTATTTAAAGCGCGGGAGATTGAAGCGATGTTCATCGATTCAGTAGTAGAAGGTGCTACGTATATAAAAGAAGTGCAACAAGAGAAAATTGTTTGTGCCGTTTCAAATAATCATCCGTATAAAGAGAAGAAAGTCATTCAAATAGAAGAGCTGCAAAATGAAAAATTAATTGTATATCCAGAAATATGCGATGTAAGGAAAATGATTATGAACATGTTTCATGAGATAGATGTAAAACCAACTATAGCTGTGGAAACATCTTACGCAGAACCGATGCTTGCAATGGTAAAAGCTGGCATTGGCATCACTTTACTTCCAGAAAGGGCAGTAGAGCAGTCTGTAAGGCAGGGAAATGTACATGGAATTTCTGTTGAACCACCACTCATGCGGAAAATTTATTTCGTATCTCATACGAAAGATTGTTTGTTATTACAATCATTTGAGGATAGGTAGTGAGGTAGGCGGAATATTGAGAAAGATTACAATCGCATTGAAAGAAACATGAAATTTTAAAAAAACTAGGTCAAAAACAAGCCATTACATGGTATGATTAGTACATTGTTAGTTGTTAAATATAGGGGAATTCCCTTTTTATACATAATGCCTTCCATTTCATAAACGGAACGGACAAAAAAAGAGATATAACTAGGAGGCTTTTTTGCATGGATTCTATCCTGACGATCGTTATCATTGTAGTAAGCTCTATTCTAGTGCTGCTCATGATAGAGCTTGTGATAAGAAATCGTTCATATAAAGATATTGAAGCACTGGAGCAGTGGAAACAAGAGATAAAAGATAAACCTGTGGCAGATGAACTAAAACGGGTAAAAGATTTAAACATGACGGGTCAAACAGAAGAACTGTTTGGTAAATGGCGTGAAGAATGGGATGAAATTGTATCAACAACCCTTCCGAAAGCTGACAAAGATTTAGCGCAAGCGCGAAAATTCGCCTCGCAATTCTCCTTCCGAAAAGCAAAGCATGCGATGAACGAATCCATAAGTGGTTTAGATGACGCTGATAATCGTATTACAGGTGTTTTAAATGAATTACAGCAATTGTTAGAAAGCCATGAGAAAAATAGCTCGGAAATTGAAGGGTTACGTGATACATATCGTAGTATGAAAAAGAGTGTTCTTGCTCATAGACATATGTATGGAGCAGCAGAGCAGAAAATCGAAGAGATGCTAGACGCTGAATCTAATAAATTTAAAAGCTTTGAAGAAGCAACAGATAATGGTGACTACTTAAAAGCGAGAGAAATTGTTATTAGTTTAGAAGAAGGTTTAGCAAGTTTAGAAATCATTATTCACCAAATTCCAGATTTATTAGTAGAGTGTCAAGCGACGCTACCAGTTCAACTGGAAGATTTATTACAGGGTCATAATGATATGGTAAGACAAGGTTATGTATTAGAGTATTTGGAAATCCCTAAAGAAGTTCGTGATATGACGACACAACTAAACACATGTTTAATGGATATACAGGAGCTTCATATAACAGAAGCGGCTGAAAAAGTGGAAGACTTAAAAACTCGTTTAGATGGTTTCTATGATCAACTTGAGCAAGAGGTGCATGCGAGACATTATGTGGAGCAAAAAACACTTTCTGTTTATGAAGACTTAGAAGAAATACGTATCGAAACGATTGAAACGAAAACAGAAACACAACTTGTGAAACAAAGCTATCAATTGCAAGATAAGGATATTGAATCTCAAAAAGTAATTGAAAAGCAAATGCACATTTTAACGAAACGTTTTGAAATGCTACAATTACGCGTTGCTGAACAAGATATTGCCTTCTCTATTATTCGTGAGGAACTTGAAGAGGTTTATGAGCAATGTGAAACGTTAAAAGTACTTCATGCAGAATATAAAGAAATGCTGCAAACGATGCGTAAAGAAGAATTTGAAGCGCGTGAGAAGTTACAAGAAATGCGAAATACTATTTTCGAAACGAAACGCTTTATGCAAAAGTCGAATTTGCCAGGTCTCCCAGAGAGTATTATGGAAGATTTAAAAAGAGGGCAAATGGCAATGCAAGCTGTATATGAACAATTAGAAGTGAAGCCGTTAAATATGAACGCTGTAAATAGCAGTTTAGAAGAAGCATACACAACTGTGAACGGTGTAGCTGAAATGACAGAAGAGTTAATTGGACAAGCGTATTTAGTTGAAAAATTAATTCAATACGGTAACCGTTACCGCAGTCATGATGAAAGCCTTGCAGAAAGCTTAAATTATGCGGAGAAATTATTCCGTGAATATCAATACGATGCAGCTTTAGAACAAGCCGCTTCTGTACTAGAGCAACTTGAACCTGGTGTTGTTCAAAAAATAGCTGAATATGTAGACAATGAACAAACCCTTTCATAAAAGGGTTTGTTTTTTTGTGTAATTTTGCAGGCGATGTTGCTATAATGAATAGCGGAATACAGTAAGGTTATTCGTTTCAAAATAAAGTGAAACTGTAATCAGTGGGGGTATCTCACTAATTATTATTATTCACTAATCGGGATAAAACGGAACCTTTGCGTAGTCTTAGCGTAATGACACGTATTTATGATATGATTATATGATGTGATAGCGCTGAAAGGGGAAGAACGATGATCTATTTTGATAATAGTGCGACGACGAAGCCATATCCAGAAGCTCTTCAATCGTACGTGACGGTTGCTGGGAAATATTTTGGTAATCCTTCTTCTATTCATTCGCTTGGAGGAGAGGCAGAGCGTCTATTAACACAATCAAGAACGATTGCAGCGCAGCTTCTTCACGTTAAACCTTCTGAAATTATTTTCACATCAGGTGGAACGGAAGGGAACAACCTTGCGATTAAAGGGATAGCGATGAGGAATCGTTCGCGCGGCAAACATATCATTACAACAAATATTGAACACGCGTCTGTGTTTGAGGCATATAAGCAATTAGAAGAACTCGGATTTGATGTAACATATTTACCGGTTAACGAGCATGGTGTTGTATCGGTAGAGGATGTAAAACGAGCACTTCGTGAAGATACGATTCTTGTATCAATTATTCATGTGAACAACGAAACTGGAGCAATTCAGCCCGTTGCTGAAATTGGAACGTTATTATCGAATCATCCGAAAATAAGATTCCATGTAGATCATGTACAAGGGATAGGAAAAGTACCGCTTGATTTATATGCTTCTCATATTGATCTTTGCTCAATATCTGGACATAAATTCCACAGTGTAAAAGGAACGGGTCTTCTTTATATACGTGATGGTGTAAGATTAGATCCGATTTTATCAGGTGGTCAACAAGAGCTTAAGTATCGCTCTGGTACAGAGAATTTACCTGGCATTGTAGCGATGGTGAAAGCTCTTCGCATGACAATGGAACAAGTGAAAGAAAAGGTAGTTCATTTGCAAAGTTTACAAGCAGAGCTTGTCAGCTTCTTTAAAGAGATGGAAGATGTGACAATTAATACATCGCTTGCATATGCAGCACCGCACATTTTAAATGTATCATTTGTTGGTTTAAAACCAGAAGTAGTCGTTCATGCTTTAGAAGAGCACGGTGTATATGTATCGACGAAGTCTGCTTGTTCTTCAAAAGCAAATGAAGTAAGCAGAGTGTTAGTGTCGATGGGAGTGCCGCATGCAGCAGCTGCAAGTGCTATTCGTATTAGTTTGGCACCAGACAACACGATGGAAGAAGTAAAACAATTTGAAGGTATTGTAAAAGAGACGATGCCAAAATTATATGAAGTGATGAGGTAAAGAAATATGATGACATATGAATATATTTTAGTGCGTTACGGAGAAATGACGACAAAAGGTAAAAACCGTTCTAAATTTGTAAGCACATTAAAAGATAACGTGAAGTTCAAACTGAAAAAGTTCCCAAATATTAAAATTGATGCAACGCATGACCGTATGTACATCCAGTTAAATGGTGAAGATCATGAAGCAATCTCTGAAAGATTGAAAGACGTATTTGGTATTCATAAGTTTAACTTAGCGATGAAAGTACCATCAGAATTAGAAGACATTAAAAAAGGTGCATTAGCAGCGTTCTTACAAGTAAAAGATGATGTGAAAACATTTAAAATTACAGTGCACCGTTCTGATAAGCGCTTCCCAATGAAGACGATGGAGTTACTTCCAGGAATCGGTGGGCACATTTTAGAAAATACAGAGGATATCACAGTAGACGTCCATAATCCAGATGTGAATGTACGTGTAGAAATTCGCAGTGGTTACAGCTATATTATGTGTGGTGAGCACATGGGAGCTGGCGGTTTACCAGTTGGCGTTGGCGGAAAAGTAATGGTACTTCTTTCTGGTGGTATTGATAGCCCAGTAGCAGCGTACTTAACGATGAAACGCGGCGTATCTGTGGAAGCAGTTCACTTCCATAGCCCACCTTTCACAAGTGAGCGTGCAAAACAAAAAGTAATCGATTTAGCACAAGAGTTAACGAAATACTGTAAACGTGTAACGCTTCACCTTATTCCGTTTACAGAAGTGCAAAAAATGATTAATAAAGAAATCCCATCTAGCTATTCAATGACGGTTATGCGCCGTATGATGATGCGTATTACAGAGCAGATTGCTGAGGAGCGTAATGCACTTGCAATCACAACTGGTGAAAGTCTTGGACAAGTAGCAAGCCAAACATTAGATAGTATGCATACGATTAACGAAGTAACAAACTACCCAGTTATTCGTCCGCTTATTACGATGGATAAATTAGAAATTATTAAAATTGCTGAAGAAATCGGCACGTATGATATTTCAATTCGTCCATACGAAGATTGCTGTACAGTATTCACACCAGCTAGCCCGGCGACGAAGCCGAAGCGTGAAAAAGCAAATCGATTTGAAGCGAAATACGATTTCACACCGTTAATCGAACAAGCTGTAGCGAACAAAGAAACAATGGTATTACAAACAGTTGAAGTAGTGGCGGAAGAAGAAAAATTCGAAGAACTTTTCTAAAACCATAAATTACCATATCTAAAATGTGTATGAAGTCATGTTATTTATCACACTCTATACTCACAAGGAGGTGATATAACATGGCACGTAGCACAAATAAATTAGCGGTTCCTGGTGCTGAATCAGCATTAGACCAAATGAAATACGAAATCGCTCAAGAGTTTGGTGTTCAACTTGGAGCGGATGCAACATCTCGCGCTAACGGTTCTGTTGGTGGCGAAATTACAAAACGTCTAGTTTCACTAGCTGAGCAACAATTAGGCGGTTTCCAAAAATAATCCCATATACGATGGCTTAGAAAGGGCGGGTTTTCCCGCTCTTTCTTTTTGTTGTTCAAATTAGTATAAATTCATTTCGACAAAAGCATAAAAAAATTGTCAAAAGAAGAGGGTTCAAAATTTACTGAAAATTCTTTATTATATAAGGGAGGCATAAAGAAAAAGGAGGATGTTTATGAAGAGAGAGGAATTGTTGGCACCACCATCTTATAATTTAGTTTCAGAAATAGAGAAATATACAGACGATAAAGAGAAGCTTGCTTTAATTTGGCAAGATGATAAAGGGAATAGACGAGAAGTTACATATTTTGAATTAATGCAAGGTGCAAATAAAATTGGAAACGCTTTTATAAAAAGTGGCTTACAAAAAGGGGACAAGCTCCTTATTATGATGCCGCGCTTAATTGAAGCATACATGACGTATATCGCTGCGATTAAAGCAGGATTTGTTGTAATTCCGAGTTCGGAAATGTTGCGTAAAAAAGATATCGAATATCGAATTGGACATGGCGAAGTAAAAGCGATAGTAAGCTATGAGCCGTACATTGGACAGTTTGATGATATAGAAGCAATGGAATCTCTTCAAAAATTCGTCCTGAGCGAGCAGTCAGTAGACGGATGGATCAATTTAAAAACAGCATTAGAAACAGAAAGTGACATGTTAGAAATGGCGAAAACAGATAAAGAAGATATGGTCTTTTTATCTTACACGTCAGGGACGACAGGAAACCCGAAAGGTGTCGTTCATACGCACGCGTGGGCATACGCTCATTTACGTACAAGCGCCCCAAATTGGCTCGGAATTGAAGAGAATGATGTTGTATGGGCAACGGCTAGTCCAGGGTGGCAAAAGTGGATTTGGAGCCCGTTTTTAGCAACTCTCGGTTCAGGGGCAACAGGATTTGTGTACAACGGCAAGTTTGAACCGAAAACGTATTTAAATTTATTAGACGATAATAAGGTGAATGTGCTTTGTTGTACACCGACTGAGTATAGATTAATGGCAAAGGTAGAAGATTTAAGCGAGTACAATTTAGAGGCGTTACATAGCGCTGTATCCGCAGGTGAGCCGTTAAATAGAGAAGTCATTGGAACATTCCAAAAGCACTTTGATATTACAGTAAGAGACGGCTATGGGCAAACGGAAAATACACTACTTGTTGGTGTAATGAAAGGGATGGATATTAGACCAGGATCAATGGGGAAACCAACGCCAGGTAACCACATCGATATCGTAAATGAGGAAGGTATTCCAGTTAAAGTAGGCGAAGTTGGTGATATTGCAGTTCACATTGAAACGCCGGCACTCTTTAAACAATATTATAAAGACGATGAGCGTACAGCGATGCAATTCCGCGGTGATTATTATATTACAGGTGATAAAGCGAAGAAAGATGAAGACGGCTACTTCTGGTTTGAAGGGCGCGGTGATGATATCATTATTAGCTCTGGTTATACAATCGGGCCGTTTGAAGTAGAGGATGCGCTTGTAAAACATCCTTACGTAAGAGAATGTGCGGTTGTCGCAAGTCCTGATGAAATTCGCGGAAGTGTCGTGAAGGCATTTATCGTATTAAGAGAGAATATAGAAAAGAACGAAGAAATATTAATTCCAACACTCCAACAACACGTCAAAGAACTCACTGCACCATATAAATACCCTCGCAAAATTGAATTTGTAGATGAACTACCAAAAACGATTTCTGGAAAAATTCGCCGTATTGAACTTAGAAAACAAGAGATGGAGATTCCGTCAAAATAATTTTGAAAACAGTGAAGTAAATAGTTGAATGAAATGCAAAACAATGATAATATAAAAACGAACACAAGTTCGATTTTATAAACTTAAAAAAGAGGTGTCCGTATGATTTTAGGTATTAATCCGTACTTAGTTTTAGATGGTAGTGGGCAAGAAGCTGTACAGTTTTATAAAGAGGCTTTAGATGCAAAAGTAGAAGTCATGCAAACTTTTGGTGACATGCCTGAAAATCCAGAATACCCGATTCCAGCTGAAGCGAAAGAGCGCGTTTTACACGCTACTTTAAAAGTTGGTAATACGGATCTTATGATTTCTGATACATTCCCAGGTCAAGGGCATGCAATCGGATCTCAAGTAACAATTGCAATTCAAATTAGTAATGCAGAAAAAGCAAAAGAAGTATTCGATAAGTTACAAGAAGGTGGAGAGGTTATCATGCCACTTCAAGAAACATTCTGGAGCCCAGCATACGGACAAGTAAAAGATAAATTTAATATTGAATGGCAAGTTACAACGTCTACTACTGAACAAAAGTAATTTTTAGAAAAGCACCATGTTTTGAAATGGTGCTTTTTTTTTATACAATAAAAAATAAAGGAGATGGGATATATGGGAGAAATTTGGTATGGCGGCACCATTTACACAATGAGAGAAGAAAATGAAAAAGTGGACGCTGTTTACGTTGAAAACGGTACGATCGTTGATTTTGGAAGTAAAGAAGAGTTAGAAAACCAATATGCCGCGGTTACATTGCACGATTTAAAAGGCAAAACAATGATCCCAGGCCTCGTTGATAGCCATATGCATCTTATTGGGCATGGAGAGAGATTACTCCGTCTAGATTTATCAAATTGTACATCTTATGGTGAAGCGCTTACTCTTGTTCAGAAGCGAGTGAAAGAAGCTCCAAAGGGCTCTTGGATTATTGGAGAAGGATGGAATGAAAATAACTTTACAGATACGAAAGATGTTCACGCGCGTGATTTAGATGAAATTTCGAAAGAACACCCCATTTTATTAAAGCGAGTTTGTCGTCACGTTACATGGGTGAATTCATACATATTGCAAGAAGCGAACATAACAGAAGCGACGCAAAATCCAAAAGGCGGGAAAATCGGTAGGGATTCATCAAATAAGTTAACAGGACTTTTATATGAACAAGGACAAGAATTAATTAAACATGTTCAGCCTGAAATTGATGAAGCGTATTTACAAAGAGCTTTGCAAACAGCGATTAAAGATTGCTGGAAATACGGACTTGTAGGCGGGCATACGGAAGATTTAAATTACTACGGTGGTTTTAGAAAAACGCATAATGCGTTTTCTCACGTTATAAAAGAAATGCCATTTAAAGCACATTTGCTCGTTCACCATGAAGTAGCACATGAACGAAAAGAATATGAAAATGAACATTATATTGAATTTGGGGCAATGAAAATTTTTTCTGACGGTTCTTTTGGAGGAAGAACAGCATTATTAAGTGAACCGTATGAAGATGCAAAGAAAACGAATGGGGTTGCAATTTTCACGCGTGAAGAACTTGCAGAATTAGTGAAGAAAGCACGAGACTTACATATGCCAGTTGCGATTCATACTATCGGTGACTTGTCGCTTGAATATGTTATTGATGCACTCGAATTATATCCACCAGCAGAAGGGTTACGTGACCGTATTATTCATTGTCAGCTTGCTCGTGAAGAGTTGATAGAAAGAATGAAAAACTTGCAAGCCATTATCGATATACAGCCAGTCTTTCTTTCATCAGATTTTCCATCCGTCATTGAAAAACTGGGAGAACACCGTCTTCGTTATGCGTATGCTTGGAAGACATTACTGGAAGCAGGAATACATTGTAATGGTGGCTCAGATGCTCCTATTGAACAAGTAAATCCGTTTCTAGGCATATATAGCGCTGTTACACGTAGAAGTTTTATTGACGGTGTATGCTATATGCCTGAGGAAAGATTAACGGTATATGAGGCTGTTTCTTTATTTACAACAGGAAGTGCCTATGCAATCGGAAAAGAAGCGAAACGAGGGCAAATTACAAAAGGATATGAAGCAGACTTTACAATATTAGACCGCAATATTTTTGAAATTGAGGCAGAAGAAATAAAAGAAGTACAAGCAGAAATGACCGTAATAGATGGCCGAGTTGTCTATAGAAAAGATGTGTAAAAATATATCAGCGATTATTAAAATATATCGACTTACCGACAAAAACTGACAAGAATAACGGCCGGATAGTAAGAGATTATTGTTCGCGTCAATCGGGGTAAATAAATAACCGCAGAATTATGGAATTCCATAATTCTGCGGTTATTTTAATCCTATAAAAACGTTCTCTGTACTTTTTCCCAGAACGAATTATTTTTTAATTTAACTGTTTTAATTTGTTTATCGCTTAAGCGTACAACAGCTTTTTCCACTTGTTTAATGCTAAGCGCTTCGTTATCCATGCCGATAACAGGATAATCGTTACCGTCTGGTCTTAGTTTTAAAGTTAATGTACGTTCGTGATTTAAAATGAACGGTGAACCGAGCGTACGGTAAGTGTTGTTGTTTAAAGATGCTAGTTCGCTTACTTGGAAACATGGAATAAGTGGGTCAACAACTGCACCATGCAATGATTTATTGTAAGCTGTACTTCCTGTTGGGGTAGAAACTACTAAACCGTCCCCTCTAAATGTTTCGAAATATAAATCATCAACGTGAACATCTACAACGAATGTTTTAATAATGCTAGAACGTAATGAGAACTCATTTAAACAATAGAAAGATGTACCATGATCTACATCTACCTGAATTGTTGGATATTTTCGCACTTCAATTTCATTTTTTGTAATTTCTTGAAGGGCTGTATCAATGTGATCAATGTGAAAATCGCAGTAGAACGAAGTTTCATCTTTCGTAGAAATCCCTGCGTATAAGCAATCTTCTCTAAAACCAGTTTTACGAACGGCTTGTAAGAAGGTTGCATCATCTCCAACACTGACGATAGCGTTTGCATTTTTTGGATGATCTAATATGGTAAATCCATTCTCTTCTAAAATACGATAGATTGGTTTCATTTTTTCAACGAGCGTTGCTTTGTCATCACCATAAAAGAAAAATAAATTGCGACGATCTGCCATTATGTATCCCTCCACTGCAGTTAAATTTTCTGTTTTTCGTGCTACATATCATTAGAGTCCGTTCCCTGATGATATGTTCAAATAATATATTTCGATACAAATTGTCAAAATACCTTTTTATTTTTAGAAAAATTTTTATATTCAATCTTATGGGACTCTGTTTAATGATGAATAAAGTTGTCGATAATGGGTACGGAGTGAAAGGATGATACGTATGAAGTGGCTCGTAATTGGAATAATAATTCTTCTCCTTTTTATTTTGCTTATACTATTGTCGAAAATATCGCTTAAGGTGACATTTTTATATTCAGAAATGGAAAAGCAATGTTTATTTCAAGTGAAAATATGGATGATTCGATATACATTTGATGTATTGGAAAGAATTGAAAAACAGCAGAAAAAAACAGGACAGAAAATCGAAAAAGCTGAAGAGGACGGCGGACTAGATAATAAAATTATGGCGCAACTTGACAGTATTGGGGAACTGATAAAAAGGCTTCAAAAAGTTCATACTATCGTTAAAGATTTTCTCAAACGAGTGAAAATCAATGGTTGGAAATGGCATACGCAAATTGGAGCAGGCGACGCAGCTAGTACTGGAATTGTCACTGGATATGCATGGGGGACAAAAGGAATGGCTGCTGGAGTTGTCGGACAATATATGCATATTGTCGATGTACCAGAATTTGAAATTACTCCTGTTTTTCAAGGGAAAGGATTTGCATCGAGATGCGAGTTAACAGCATCTTTTCGTATATTTCGTACTATAAAAACAGCGGTGAAATTGCTCATATTTATGAGGCAGCAAAAATCTGGTATGACAGAAAAATCTGTTCAAGCATAGGGGGGATATAGAATGGACCATCCAATTCAAGGTTTAATGACAACCGCAATGCAGCATTTAAAACAAATGACTGATGTAAATACAATTGTTGGTGACCCAATTAAAGCGGCAGATGGAAGTGTAATTCTTACTGTTTCGAAAGTAAGTTTCGGATTTGCTGCTGGTGGAAGTGAATTTGGTAGGGTAGAACATTCAGGCCGTCATCCATTTGGCGGAGGAAGTGGAGGAGGAGTTTCTATTAATCCTGTTGCCTTTCTTGTTATAAATGGAGATGGTGTGAAAGTATTACATTTAGATAAGCAAACGCATGTCATCGATAAAATAATTGAATTAGCGCCACAAGCTGTTGATAAAGTGAAAGAAATGATGGATAAACGAAAAGAAGATGATCCTGAATTTCAAATTTAACGAATAAAGAAGCTAATCAATAGGTTAGCTTCTTTTATTTTTTTGTAAATAAAGCGATTTTATTTGCATTATCGATAGGGACAAACTATCATTTACATTGTACATATTTTGTTTAAATAAGGGAGGATTTTCAAGTGGCAAACGTAACTTTTAAAGGTAATCCAATGACTTTAGTTGGAACAGAAGTTAAAGTTGGCGATCAAGCGCCAAACTTCCAAGTATTAGCAAACGACTTATCTCCAGTAAGTTTAGAAACATACAAAGGCGAAGTAAAATTAATTAGTGTTGTACCTTCAATCGACACAGGTGTGTGTGATGCACAAACACGTCGTTTTAACCAAGATGCAGCAGGTATTGAAAACGCAAAAGTATTAACAATTAGCGCTGATTTACCATTCGCTCAAAAACGCTGGTGTGCAGCAAACGGTTTAGAAAATGTTGTAACACTTTCTGACCACCGTGACCTTTCATTCGGTGAAGCTTACGGCTTAGTAATGAAAGAACTTCGTTTACTTGCTCGTGCAGTATTCGTAGTAGATAGCAACGACAAAGTAGTTTACGTAGAATACGTAGGCGAAGGTACAAGCCATCCAAACTATGAAGCAGCATTAGAAGCAGCTAAATCTGCAAAGTAATGTGAAGGAAATGACCTCTTATAAAGAGGTCGTTTTTTCTCATATATCGCTGCGTCACGGTGCCGATATATGAGAAAAAACGTTATATCATATATAACTTGAGAGGGAGCTCTTTACAGGAGGTCGCTTTTTCTTTTTGGAAAAAATCACTTTGTGGTATGATATAAGTTATGTGTAAAAGAGAGAAGGAGGAATGTACGTGAGTCAGACAGTGGAAACATTATTTTCTATTTTTGATTCTTCTGCGGTAGTTTTACGTAAAGAATTAGATGTGACATATTTAGAGGCGCTTGTAGAAACAGGTGATAACTTGTTTGAGGGAGCGATTTTACAAGAGGAATTATCCGAATCAGCAATTGAAAGGCTGAATCGTGAATATAGTACGTTTAATGAAGAAACATATAAAGGTGAAGAAATTCGTAAAGCATTTCAGTTAGCCATCTTAAAAGGAATGAAAGAAGGCGTACAAGCGAATCATGAAATGACGCCTGATGCAGTTGGGATGTTCATGAGTTACTTATTCCATAAATTTATGCAAGGTCAAAACGAAATTACAGTTTTAGATCCTGCAATTGGAACAGGAAATTTAATGACTACAGTGTTTAATAGCGCCAAAGAAGGACTAACAATGAGTGGATTTGGTGTAGAAGTGGATGAAGTGCTAATTAAACTTGCTTTAGTAAATGCAAATTTACAAAAGCATGCAATCGAATTCTTCCATCAAGATGGACTAGCACCACTTTATATCGATCCAGTTGATGCAGTCGTTTCAGACTTACCGATTGGTTACTATCCAAACGAAATCGGTGCCAGTGAATATAAATTAAAAGCAGATGAAGGAATGTCGTATGCCCATCACTTATTTATTGAACAAAGTGTGAAGCATACGAAAGAGGGCGGGTACTTATTCTTCTTAGTACCAAACTTTATTTTTGAAAGTGAACAGGCACCAAAATTACATGCATTTATTAAAGAAACATGCTTTATTCAAGGGTTATTACAGCTACCTGTTTCCATGTTTAAAAACGAGAAAAATGCAAAAAGTATATTTGTTCTCCAAAAGAAAGGCTCTAATGTAACAATGCCAAAACAGGCGTTATTAGTGGAGTTGCCTAAATTCTCTAACATGAAGGCGATGGAGAACATTATGGATCAATTAAATACTTGGTTTGCAACACATAAATAAAGCTGGGTATATGTAACAGAGTTAGTGATTCATGTAGTACAGTTTTATATAATATGTCATATTTTTAAATATATACTAGATTTAACTGAATTTTTTTGAAATCTGTAATATATATTTTTTCTTGGTGTTACAATTTTTTCACTTGAAATATATGTCGGACGATGTTTAAATTAAAATCGTGAGTATAAAATTTGCTAATGATGAAACGTTTTCATATTTAGTAAATTTGATTAGATAAAATCGAGCGGTTTGTGGAAACATCCACACAACTACCAAGAGAAAAAGGGGCGAAAGACTAGATGTCAAAAATCATCGCGATTAACGCAGGAAGCTCTTCCTTAAAATTCCAATTATTTGAAATGCCAAGTGAAACAGTATTAACAAAAGGTTTAGTAGAACGTATCGGTTTAGAAGATAGTATCTTCACTATTACTGTAGATGGCGAAAAACAAAAAGAAATTACAAACATTCCAGATCACGCAGTAGCAGTTAATATGCTTCTTAAAAAATTAACTGAAAACGGAATCGTTAAATCTCTAGATGAGATTGGCGGTATCGGTCACCGTGTTGTTCACGGCGGCGAAAAATTTGCTGACTCTGTTTTAATTACTGATGAAGTATTAGCTGATATCGAAGAATTAAGCGATTTAGCACCACTTCATAACCCAGCAAACGTTGTTGGTATTAAAGCATTCCAAGAAGTATTACCAAACGTACCAGCAGTAGCAGTATTCGATACAGCATTCCACCAAACAATGCCGGAATCTGCATTCCTATACAGCTTACCATATGAGTACTATGAAAAATTCGGCATCCGTAAATACGGTTTCCACGGAACTTCTCATAAATATGTAACTGAGCGTGCGGCTGAATTATTAGGTCGTCCAATTGAAAGCTTAAGCTTACTTTCTTGTCACTTAGGTAACGGTGCAAGTATCGCAGCAGTAGAAGGCGGTAAATCTATCGATACTTCTATGGGCTTCACTCCACTTGCTGGTGTAACAATGGGTACACGTTCTGGTAACCTTGACCCTGCGTTAATTCCATACATCATGGAAAAAACAGGCCAAACAGTAGAAGAAGTAGTTAACGTATTAAACAAGAAGAGTGGTATGTTAGGTCTTACTGGTTACTCTAGTGACCTACGTGACATCATTGCGAAAGAAGAAGAAGGCGACCACCGTGCGAAAGTAGCACTTGATGTATTCGTAAGCCGTATCCACAAATACATCGGTTCTTACACAGCTCGTATGAAAGGTGTAGACGCAATCATCTTTACAGCTGGTGTAGGTGAGAACAGTGCGATTATTCGTGAGCGCGTATTAGAAGGCCTTGAGTACATGGGCGTATACTTCGATGTAAAACGTAATAACGTATTCGGTGAAGAAGCATTCATCAGCTTCCCACACTCTCCAGTAAAAATTATCGTAATTCCAACTGACGAAGAAGTTATGATTGCTCGTGACGTACTACGTCTTGGAGATATTGGTTAATATATGAAAAGAAAGACGAGATCCTATAGGATCTCGTCTTTTTTCTTTTGGATATATTTTAAAATTCCATCCGGATATAATATTTTTTCTTTCTGAATGAATGCCGTAATAGGAATCCATTTCGCATACGCTACTGTTTGCTCATCTTGTATATTTAATATTTTCATTTCATATAGTGATGTGTCTAATAAACGCAAAGAATATAGTTGAATGATTTCATGACCAATGCCCCCATCTAGATGAAAGACATTTTCTAAACAACCTAAATAATTGATGATTTCTATCTCCGTATGAAGCTCTTCTGTAAACTCCCGAATAACAGTATGTGCTGATTTTTCACCAAGTTCAATGGAACCGCCAAGAGGACGATAATATGTTTCGCCTTCTGTATGATATTCTTGTACGAGAAGGCGATCTTGATGTACAGCAAGACCGAAAGCTTTTGCACGTGGATACATATAGAATCACTCCTTATTTGTTTCGTATAAGGACGATTATAATGTATGGTGTGATAAAAGTATCGTGTATTTAAGTGTGTGGTCTAACTGTAATTCCATCAAATAAGTCTTTCCAAAATGCTTCATTGTATTGGTATACATCCATAATAGGACATTTCATAACGCAAGTACGTTGTAATCCCCAATCTTCTTGGGTGATAGTTGGTATATCGGCAGGAATTAGTAATAGGACAGAGAATGTATGTGTAACGATTTGAGATAAAATTTGTTCTAGGGAACATGCTTCTTCATATGTTCCTCCAGTTCGAATAAACAATATGGATTCTGCAGTTTCAATTGTAGTTAGAAAACGATTAATTCGATGTTCATAGTTTAACTTAATTTCTGTATAAGAAGGCCAATAATTTGGTGTGTTTACATCTGTTTTAAAGTCATGACAGGAGTCAATTTCATAAAGGTTGTCCCTTAATCTTAATTTGGCATCATCATCCCAAAATGAGATGAAGGATAGATTTTCGGAATTTAAAAAACGGTCAAATCGATTTTGTAATAATAAATTTACTTTCGTTAATGAAGGACTTAGCATAAAATCAATAACGCCAAAAAATGGTGATAATTCTAATTGATATAATGCCCAAGCAGGCCAACAGTTTTGTCCTAAGCTGAATACTGCGTTATAGTTTTGTTTTAGATTGGATAGATTCATGTGAAGTATCTCATCCTTTTTGCTATTATTTTATGTCACTCATAAAGGGTATGTGAAAAGAGATATACAAGCATATTTGTAAAGAATAAGCAGAAATATGTTACAATAGAAAAAAATCGAACGAGGTGGTTGTTACGATGCGATCGAAGCGAGAACAAGCCATTTTAGACAATATAAAAGAATGGGAAGCGCAATTAGTTGAGCAAGAAGCGACCGATTTTCAAAAAGTGTTTGATAAATGGTTACATACTACAGTTGCGAAATTACCTGAGAAAAAGCGAAAAGAATTCTTCACGAAAGCAGATGGATGGCTCTTTCATTTGCATGCATTTATTCAAAGTTCACAAGCACAGTTAGACGCACGTAATCGGATTTTAGGAACATCGAGATTATTTGATGAATCGATTGAACAGCTTGAAGATTTGAAAGCATTATCTATTGATCAGTTAACATACATAGCAGAGCAGCAAACAGCACGTCATCGTCTATATTCATTTGTGCAAGGCGGGGCGACAGGTGCTGGAGGTTTATTATTATTAACGGCGGATTTTCCGGTTATGATCGCGTTAAATGTGAAGGCAGTCCAACTTATTGCAACATCATTTGGACATGATGTGAACAAGCCCTATGAAATGATGCTTGCGTTAAAGGTGTTTCACGCGTCATTACTACCAGGAAGACTTCAGCAATACGCATGGTACAATTTATTGCAAGAGCTGGAACAAGAAGATTCGTTCTTTTATGAAGGAGACGAAGCAGTGTTACAAACAGCTTCTACTGAAGTTGTGTTAAAACAAATTTTGAAGACATTTTCGATTTATGCTCTTCGTCGTAAATTATTCCAAGGTATTCCGGTAATTGGAATGGCAATTGGATCTACAGTGAATTATCGTTTAACAAGAAACGTTACTGAATTTGCAAATAGATTTTATCAAGTGCGCCATATAGTCGAGAAAGAAAAAAGAGCATAAAAGAAGCGAGAGGCCGAAGCCTTTCGCTTTTTTAATTTGTTGCATGTTTTTTGGACATTGGAACAGATACTGGCTGTTTTTCTGCTGTTTTTTCTGTTTTTGGATAATAAATTAAATCCAATGTTTTTGCCTGTACGGCAATCGAAAGAATAGTAAAAGCAATTTCTGTCCAATTTAAATAATATAATGAAAGCGCAAGAACAATCGCGTCAAAGACGAAGAAAATTTGCCCAATTGTAAAACGAGTTCGTTTACTTAATACAATTGTTAAAATATCGTCTCCACCGGTTGCACCGCCAAATCGCAATATAAAACCGAGTCCAATACCAGCTAACGCACCGCCAACTACTGCAGCTATAAATAAGTTATTTGATAAATCTACCGTAAATGGAGAATAATTTTCCATAAAGGAATAAAATACTCCGAATGAAATTGAACCTAAGAATGAGTAGCCAACCATTTTTCTACCTAAAAATGAAGCACACAGTAAAATAATTGGGATATCCATTAATACAGTTGAAATAGATGGTGAAATATCATAAAAGTTTTGAATGAATAGTGCAATTCCTACAAAGCCACCTTCTGTTAAGTGATTTTGGAAGTGAATGTGATATAGCGCTGCTGCTAAAATAAATGAACCGATTAAAACCATAAAAATTTCTTTAATAATTTGCCGACTTTGGATGTTCCTCATCGTTATTCCTTCTTTCCGTAGTTAGTAGTCCTTTTTGTGTTGTAAACTAACTACGAGCTCACATGTAGCTTTCAGTTAGTTTACGAAAAAACTAACTACGCTATATGTCGCTGAAGAAATAACGAATAATCCTCTCGTCCATCAATTCTCCCTACCTTCGTTTTAGTTTAAGTCTTAAAACGACTAAACAAAACGTGGAGTAGGATTCGTCATTTAGCAATCCTGCTCTTCTTTGTTTTGTTTAGTTAGTAACAATTAAGTCCTAAACAAAACGCTATGTGTAAGAAGAGTCTTTTTTTTGCCAAATTATCCTTCGGGCAATCATAATTTCCCCACTCTCGTATTTTTTTCGCTAGACTAAAGTATCTGAGCTAAAAAATACGCTACGTGTATGATTCGTCAATACGATGCCACATGCTCCTTCGAGCGATCATGATATCAAAATCCCTTCCTTCAAGATTTATACTATTATATCATACTTTTAAAAAATGTATGCGGATGGAAACCGACAATAAACGGAGGGAATCTACAAAAAATGTTATGTTTAAATATTTTTGTAGAAAAGCCTAAGTTATTTCGGAGGATTGGACAGTTTATAACGGTTTGTCCAATAAGTAAGAAAAAAAGGGTTTTATTCTGTTGTGTTCTTTTCATCACTTTTATCTTTAAAAAACGCATCCCAACTAATCACACTTAAAAAAGTTAAAGTGATAATAACGAAAGCACGCATAATTTTTAAACCTCCTTTTGTACATAGTATATGAATCATTCGATTCAGAATGTGTCATTTTTTTACAAGTCTTAACTATTATGAGAGTATATTAATATAGATAGATGAAGGGGAGAGTGAAGGTATGCTAAAAGACATGTTCAAAAGAAAAGAATTAATATGCATTTCATGTCAGAAAAAAATTCAATATGAAGAAGAGCTTGTTGCTTTTGTAAAGTTGCCGAAAGAAAGAAGTATATTAGTTGGTCCATTCGATGTATGTTTGGCGAAAACAGCACAAGAAATATATTGTAAATCTTGTTACGACAAAAAAGCATGACCCAAAGTAATTGAGGGGCATGCTTTTTTCATTGGTGTGCTTTCCCCTCAGATACATTTTGAGTGAGTCGATACCAAAGCCAAAGGTCATTAATGATAGAAGCAAGATCGGCAATTTCTGAATTTAGTTTACAAGAAACTTCGAAGTCTTCTTCGTTATTTAAATAATGTTGTTTTGTATTAATATAGTGCTCAAGTTCTTTTATACGATCAGGAATTTTCCCGCGAACTTGTTCCCATTTTAGTAAAATAGCATGTTGCATTTTTTCGGGGATTTCTTCCCAGTCTTCTTGTAAATGTGGAATTTCAATTCCTAGATGTTCATCGTATAAGAAATACTTTTCCATAAGTTCACCCCCGTTTTCCTGCTTATATTGTACAGAAAAACAGAAAGAAGTTCGACGAAATTGTTTGAAAAAATTTGAAAATGACTCTTGATACATTTTGTGAAAGGTGGTAAAGTGTGAATTATTATAAAAGAAAATGAATATTTATTCTTTAGGGGGATGCAAAATGGAGAAGAAAAAAGTTGTATTAGCATATTCCGGAGGTCTTGATACTTCCGTTGCAATTAAATGGTTACAAGAGAAGAATTATGATATTATCGCGCTTTGTTTAGACTTAGGGGAAGGTAAAGACTTAGCATTTGTAAAAGAAAAGGCACTTTCAGTAGGTGCAATTAAATCATATATGATTGATGTTCAAGAAGAATTTGCAAACGAATATGCATTGATGGCGATGCAAGCACACACATTATACGAAGGGAAATACCCTCTTGTCTCTGCATTATCTCGTCCGCTTATTGCGAAGAAATTAGTGGAAATCGCAGAACAAGAAGGCGCAACTGCAGTTGCACACGGATGTACAGGGAAAGGAAATGACCAAGTTCGTTTTGAAGTTTCTATCCAAGCATTAAATCCTTACTTAGAAGTGATTGCGCCTGTACGTGAATGGAAATGGTCACGTGAAGAAGAAATTGCATATGCAAAAGAAAACGATGTACCAATTCCGATTAATTTAGATAGCCCGTTTTCAATCGATCAAAACTTATGGGGACGCAGCAACGAATGTGGAATTTTAGAAGATCCATGGGCAGCGCCGCCAGAAGATGCATATGAGATGACATTGGCATTAGAAGATACACCGAATAAACCAGAGTTTGTAGAAATCGGATTTGAAGCAGGAGTACCGACTACTTTAAATGGCACTGCATATTCACTTGCAGAATTAATTAAAACGTTAAATGCGCTTGCTGGAAAACACGGCGTTGGACGTATTGATCACGTAGAAAATCGTCTTGTCGGTATTAAATCTCGTGAAGTATACGAATGCCCAGCAGCAATGACGTTAATCACTGCGCATAAAGAGTTGGAAGATTTAACACACGTAAAAGAAGTAGCACATTTTAAACCAGTGATTGAACAGAAAATAACAGAACTTATTTATAATGGTTTATGGTTCTCGCCTTTAAAACAAGCGCTTCATGCATTTTTACAAGAAACGCAAAAGAATGTAACAGGTACAGTGCGTGTGAAATTATTTAAAGGTCATGCGATTGTAGAAGGACGTAAATCTGAATACTCTTTATACGATGAAAAATTAGCAACATATACTGCTCAAGATGAATTTAATCATGATGCAGCAGTTGGATTCATTTCATTATTCGGTTTACCGACGAAAGTATACAGCCAAGTGAATCAAAAGAAGGTGGAAGCGTGAGCAAACTTTGGGGCGGACGTTTTACAGAAGAAGCGGAAGCATGGGTTGAAGAGTTCGGAGCATCCATCTCCTTCGATCAACAATTAGTAAATCAAGATATAAAAGGAAGTATTGCGCACGTCACGATGCTAGCAAAGCAAGGCATCGTTACGAAAGAAGAGGCAGAGAAAATAAAGATAGGTCTTCAATATTTATTAGAAGAAGCGAAACAAAATAAATTGCATTTTTCGGTTGAAGCTGAAGATATTCATTTAAATATTGAAAAGATGTTAATTGAAAAAATCGGTGAAGTAGGAGGGAAACTTCATACAGGCCGAAGTCGTAACGATCAAGTGGCGACAGATATGCATTTGTATTTAAAAGAAAAGGTAGAACATATTATAAAAGCTACAAAACAATTGCAAACTGTTCTTGTACATCAAGCAGAAAATAACATTGAGACAATTATGCCTGGCTATACGCATTTACAGCGTGCCCAGCCGATTTCATTTGCTCATCATATTCTTGCTTACTTTTGGATGTTAGAGCGTGATGTGAATCGTTATGAAGATTCATTAAAGCGTATTAATATCTCCCCATTAGGAGCAGGAGCGCTAGCTGGGACGACATTCCCGATCGACCGAGAATATAGTGCGGAACTTCTTAGGTTTAATGGAATCTATGAAAATAGTTTAGATGCAGTAAGTGATCGTGATTTCATACTGGAGTTTTTAAGTAACTCATCTATGCTTATGATGCACTTATCACGCTTTTGTGAAGAACTTATTTTATGGAGTAGCCAAGAGTTTCAATTTATTGAAATGAGCGATCAATACGCGACAGGAAGCAGCATTATGCCGCAAAAGAAAAATCCGGATATGGCGGAACTAATCCGTGGTAAAACAGGCAGAGTATACGGTAATTTATTCAGTTTACTTACAGTAATGAAAGGATTACCACTCGCTTACAATAAAGACTTACAAGAAGATAAAGAAGGAATGTTTGATACAGTCAAAACAGTAGAAGGATGTCTTCATATTATGGCGGGCATGCTTGAAACGATGACTGTAAACAAAGAAAAAATGGGGCAAGCTGTGACGCAAGATTTCTCCAACGCAACAGAAATTGCCGACTACTTAGCAAACAAAGGACTACCATTCCGCCAAGCTCATGAAATTGTTGGGAAGTTAGTGCTACATTGCACACAAAAAGGAATTTATTTATTAGATGTCCCGCTTGAAACATATCAAGAAATGAGCTCTTTATTTGAAGAAGATTTGTATGAAGTTCTTTCACCATATGCGGCTGTAAAGCGTCGTAATAGTGCTGGTGGGACAGGGTTTGAACAAATCAAAAACGCTTTGGAGAAGGCGAAGGGGTTAACGAAAGAAGTTATTAGGAATTGAGTTGGAAAGTACGCTAGTCTGTTAAAGTCTAGCGTACTTTCTTTTTATCGGCATTAAAGTTATGATATAGTCAAATATTACAATTAAAGGTCAGGGGAATCTATGAAAAAAATAATATTTATAGTCGTACTATTAATCAGCTTACTTGCAAATGCTAAAGTATTTCTCTTGGACAAATATTTGTCTGTTGGTGAAAAAGAGAAGCAAGAGGAAGCGATTATCGCAACGATGTGGCATTTGCAAGAGAAAGGATATAAAGAAAGTGATATTTTATATATAAAACCGGCCTTTTATAGCAAAATGGATTCGTATGGAATGAATGTGCAGTTTAAAGATGAACCAAATGAATCATATACATATAGAGTTTTAAAAGATGCGAAAACAAATAAACTAACTGTACACCAAGATAGCAATGAGCCAGGTGGTATGGGCGGGAAGCATCAAGAGCTTAAATAAAGAAAGAAAACGACTGATGGCATTCGCCTGCAGTCGTTTTTCTTTTAATCATACTTATGTCGATCTTCCGTAATTCGAATATACTCAATATCCATCAAATCACGAAGCAATGCACCATTACTTAGTTCAACGCCATGTTTCTCTTTAAAATGAGTGCGAATCGTATCTAGCATTTCAATTTCTTTTCCGTTCACGTCTAAAATAATGCGTTCAGAATCATCCATATAGCATCCTCCTTTTTTACACATATATATTTTGTCCGTCTATTTCTAAAAAATGTATGTTAACGTAATGTTAGGAAATAAGAAAGGGATGAAAAATGAGACGTATTTATTTTATAGGGCTAATTTTGTACACGCTAATTGTATTGCATGTTGCATTCCCAAACGTATTTTCATTTGGAAATGTAGAAACAGTACATGTTGCGATATTTATCTTTTCTCTATTTGTAGTAGATTGCTTTATTTCTATATGGCTTTCGAAAAGAAAAGATATACAAGGTAAAAAAGAAATGGAACGGAAAAAGAGAAAACGTTCATTTTGGATGATGACGTACTGTTTGTCTTTAGTGCTTACTGCTGCTTTTTTTAGTGAGCATATTCCATTAGAAAGATTAAATATTGGATTTGGAGCGTTCGTATTCGCATACTATTTTTTTATGCACTTTCTTCCTTATATGAAAGAAAAGCGAGGAGAAGAGGAAGACCCACTTGTAGAAGAAGCGAGAGAACAAGAGCATAAGAGAATAGAAGGGGATATAAAGAAACTTGGAGAACAAAAATGGTATTTAAAATCAAAAATCATATATGTTCTTTGTTTCATTACGCCGCCAATTGGCTATTTGTACGTCTTCTTACTTCGTAAAAAAATGACAGAAGATGCAAAGCAAACGTATTTAACAGTTGCGACAATCATGATGGCATTATGGTCTTTGAAGTTTCTGCCGCCTTATGTATTGGCAATTACCGTTGTTGTCGTAGCATGTCTTGTGTTTATAGTGAAGTTGATAAAATGAAAAACACCAAGCCTATGTGGACTTGGTGTTTTATCTGTAAATTAAAGATCACCTTGCTCCTCATCACCACGAACAACAAGGACATCGCATTTCGCATAGCGAATAATATGTTCAGAGACGCTACCGATTAGGAAGCGTTCAACAGCATTTAAACCAGTCGCACCACACATAATTAAATCTACTTTATGGTTTGGAGCGATTTCTTTTGAAATTTTAGATTTAGGATTACCAAATTCTAATACAGTTTCAATTTTTTCAAGACCAGCTTCAAGCGCAGTTTTTTTGTAGTCTTCTAATAAGTCTTCTGCAAATAGATTTGCACGTTCAGCAATTGCACGGCTATAAGCCTCTACTGCTGAGTACGCTTTTACATCAACGATATGAGCGATTGTTAATGTTGCATTGTTGCGCTTTGCGACTTGAATTGCTTTTTTAAAGGCTTTTTCTGCTTCTTTAGAACCATCCACCGCGATTAAAATATTTGTATATGTATTATTCATAGTAAATTCCTCCCAATCTGTTTTATAACTGTTTACAACTTAATTATAAAACAAATTTTGGTAACGTGCTTGCCAGAAACGTTACAGAATTTTGAAAACTCTGTTTCAATTCATTTTAGTTGTAATTGGAGCGAGAACTTGTTACATATGAAGTATAGCAATTTAAAAGGGGGCAGTTTTGTGAGACATGCGCTCATTACAGCCGGTACGAAAGGTTTAGGAAAGCAAGTAACAGAAAAGTTATTGGCTAAAGGCTATTCAGTAACAGTAACGTACCATAGCGATATCACCGCTATGGAAACGATGAAAGAAACATATAAAGATGTGGAAGAGCGTCTACAATTCGTGCAAGCAGATGTCACGAAGAAGGAAGATTTACATAAAATAGTAGAAGAAGCGATGAGCCGTTTTGGCAAAATTGACTTTTTAATTAATAATGCTGGTCCATATGTATTTGAACGAAAAAAGTTAGTTGATTATGAAGAAGATGAATGGAATGAAATGATTCAGGGAAATTTAACAGCGGTATTTCATTTATTAAAACTTGTCGTTCCGGTCATGAGAAAACAGAACTTTGGCCGTATTATTAATTACGGATTTCAAGGGGCGGATAGTGCACCGGGATGGATTTATCGTTCAGCTTTTGCAGCGGCGAAAGTAGGACTTGTTTCATTAACGAAAACAGTTGCTTATGAAGAAGCGGAGTATGGTATTACTGCGAACATGGTATGTCCTGGTGATATTATTGGCGATATGAAAGAGGCGACTATTCAAGAAGCACGTCAGCTAAAAGAGCATAACACACCGATTGGTAGATCTGGAACAGGTGAAGATATTGCAAGAACCATTTCGTTTTTATGTGAGGAAGATTCCGATATGATTACCGGTACAATTATTGAAGTGACTGGTGCAGTGGATGTTATTCATAGACATCGATAGAATAAAATAAGATGAAGTTTCAAATAATTGGACAGTTTATCCATTGTGCTGAGAGGTGCGGATAATACTGTCTTTTAATATAAAATTAAATCTATCGGAAAACTTGTATTATTTTTTGTCAAATATTGAGATATTATGTTAAAATATAAGAGCGTAGAAAGCGCTTTAAAAAATGATTCAGGGGTCATTTCATAACTCAAGGGGGAACTAATCATGCGTATCGGTATTCCAACAGAAATTAAAAACAATGAAAACCGTGTGGCAATGACGCCAGCGGGAGCAGTACATTTAGTACAAAATGGTCATGAAGTTTTTGTTCAAAAAGGAGCAGGTTTAGGATCTGGTTTTACGGATGAAGAATACGTACAAGCTGGTGCGAAACTTGTAGAAACTGCTGAAGAAGCATGGAATCAAGATATGGTTATGAAGGTAAAAGAGCCAGTAGCAAGTGAATACGGCTATTTCCGTGAAGGTTTAATTTTATTCACATACTTACACTTAGCTCCAGAACCAGAATTAACGAAAGCATTAATCGATAACAAAGTTGCATCAATTGCATACGAAACAGTACAATTAGACAATCGTTCTTTACCATTACTTGCACCTATGAGTGAAGTAGCTGGTCGTATGTCTGCACAAATCGGTGCACAATTCCTTGAGAAAAACAAAGGCGGTAAAGGTATTTTACTTGCAGGCGTTCCAGGGGTAAAACGCGGCAAAGTAACAATCATCGGCGGTGGTCAAGCTGGTACAAATGCAGCTAAGATTGCAGTAGGTTTAGGTGCAGATGTAACAATCATTGACTTAAGTGCAGAACGTCTTCGTCAATTAGATGATATTTTCGGTAACCAAGTAAAAACATTAATGTCTAATCCATACAACATTGCAGAAGCTGTTAAAGAATCTGACCTTGTTATTGGAGCAGTGTTAATTCCAGGTGCAAAAGCGCCAAAACTTGTAACTGAAGAAATGATTCAATCAATGGAACCAGGTTCTGTCGTTGTAGATATTGCGATTGACCAAGGTGGTATTTTCGAAACAACTGATCGTATTACAACTCATGACAACCCAACTTACGAAAAACATGGCGTTGTTCATTATGCAGTTGCTAATATGCCAGGTGCGGTTCCACGTACGTCAACTCTTGCATTAACAAACGTAACAGTACCATATGCAGTACAAATTGCTAACAAAGGCTATAAAGATGCTTGCCTAGGCAACTCTGCATTATTAAAAGGTATTAACACATTAGATGGATATGTAACATTTGAAGCAGTTGCAGAAGCTCACGGCTTACAATACGCTGATGCGAAAGAGTTACTTGAAAAAGCTCCTGCTTTATCATAATAGAAATACATTTGAGACCTTCCTTTTCATAAGGAGGGTCTTTTTTATATGGGGAAATAACATGTGAATAATTGTTATTTATTGGTGTAAATCGATTTTTATTATGATAATTTAGAATTATATAATAAAAGAGGGGATTCAATGGGGAGTAAAAAAAGGAAGCAAAAGCAAGCTAAAAGACAAAAGTACATAAAGAAAAAACAGGAACAGAACATACCTTTTTCACAAAAAGTAGTCATTATGATAGAAAAAACATTCTGGTATATTTGTATGGCTCTGTATGTAATTTTGTGTATGTATTCATTTGGAGTGTTTTACAGTTTTGGGATAACTCCCAATATTATTGAGAGCATTCTAGAATTTATACTTGTTGTAATAGAATTAGCCTTATTCGTTATACTCTTTGCTACAGTATGGCCTAGTCATGAAAGTAAAAAAGATAGAAAAAGAAGCAAAAAATCTTCATACGCTTCAAGCTCATCAAGTGGATTCGGTCACTACAGTAGCAGTGATTGTAGTAGCTCAAGTGATGGGGGAGATTAAGTTAATTTTTCAGAAGAACGACTAACGAAAGGATGGGATGAAATATGGAAACTGTGAACTTAATAGAATTAACAAAAGACATTCAAGATCAACATAAAAACTTCGTCGTTTCAAATATAAACAGTCATTGTTTACGAATCGCTGTATTTACTGGTGAATATGATTGGCACTATCATTCTAATTCGGATGAATTATTTATTGTGCTAGAGGGAGAATTACTTATTGATTTTGAAGATGGAGAAACAGCGGTTTTAAAGCCAAATGATTCTATTTTAATTCCAGCATGTACGATTCATAGAACAAGAGCATTAAAGAGAACGGTAAATCTTTGTTTTGAACATATAGAGGCTGATACGATTAAAGTGGAGCAATTATGAAAAAATTATCTGTAGCCGATTATAGAAAAGTTCTTCCGGTTTTAGAAGGTAATACAAGAACGACGACGTTTGCTTATGCGGTATGTGATCAAATGATAGATGGTGAGGTTTTTATAAACGGGCAATTAACAGCAGGATTAATTATTACAGCTAATGGTATCTATTATTTATTTGGTGATACGGATGATCAAAATTATAACGAAGAGTTATTTTCATATTTAAAAACGGCTATTGAAAAAACAGAGAAGAGATTTACACTGTTCACTTCGAGTGAAGAGTGGGAAATGATGATAGAAGAGCGTTTTAGTAATGTACTTCGGAACATCCCGCGAATGAAATTTCAAAGCGTAACCTTTGAAGAGAGTCAACGAGATTTTAACAAAAATACATATGAAGTGAAGCGTATTGATAGAAGAGATATAGAGCGCAGCAGTGAATTTAAAGAGGAGTACTACAAAGAGTATTGGGGATCAAAAGAAACGTTTTTGAACAGTGGTTTTGGATTTTGTATAGAACAAGATGGGATAATTGTAGCTGAATGTGTCTCAATATTTAGCGGGAATGGTTTTGCTGAAATAGATATTGCAACACATGAAGCGCATCAAGGGAAAGGATTAGCTCAAGCTGTTGCGACAAGGTTCATTGAACATTGCATGCAAAATGACATTATACCGAGCTGGGATTGTTATGTAGACAATATTCCTTCGCGAAAATTAGCTAGTAAATTAAGTTTTTATCATCCAATAGAATATAGTTTGTTTGTACGTAAGAAAACGGGGGAATAAAAATGAATGTAGAATTAACAAGATTTAAAGTTAAGCCTGGTAAGAGTCATCGAGTAGATGAATGGATGCAGCTTCTTAATGACAATTTGAAAGAAGTGCTTTTGACATTAAACGACGAAAAAATGTACGTTGAGACAATTTTCCGGGAAATAAGAGATGGAGAAGAGTACTTATATTGGTATTCTGTGCAAGGAGAAGGTGGTATTTTTGTCGAAAATTCGCATCATGAAATTGATAAAAAGCACTTAGCATTTTGGTATGAATGTATCGATGAAGAAGCACCGTCTATTGATATGAAAACAGAAGTTGTTATGATTCAAGATGTTGTGAAGGAAGCGATGAAATAATAGAATAGTATTTCAGAGAAGCGCATCAAAATGGATGTGCTTTTTATTATGGAATTTTTTTTTAGAAAAGCTGTATACATTTTACGCTCTCAAACGTTGAGTATATAGAGAGGAGAGCCGAATGAGTCATGATACGTTTGAATCGTTATTAGTAGAGAAATCAAAAGCTGTCTTTGGATACTTGATTAAGATTGGAGCAGATAGAAAAGAAGCAGAAGATATTGTGCAAGATACGTTGTATAAAGCTTTATTGCTTATGGAGGAAATACCGTTAGGACATTTAGCACCGTGGCTATTTAGAGTTGCAATCAACCAGCACCGAGATTTGCACCGGAAAGAAAAAAGACTAAATCCAATCGCAATTGAATCAGTCGTTCTTATTGGGCAAAAGTCATTAGATGAAGTGCTTTTAACAAGGGAGTTACAAGGAGAAGTACAAGAAATATTGGAGACGATGACGGAGGATTATCGTCATATTTTACTGTTGAAATATGAGTATGAACTATCTTATAAGGAAATTGCCATTTTATTAAGTATGAAAGAAGATACAGTAAAAACAAGCTTGTACCGTGCAAGAAATCAATTTAAGAAACTGTATAGGAGGAGAAATGATGAGTCGGAAGGACTTTGATTTGAATATGAATGATAAGCAGATGAAGACTTTGATGAAGAGAGCGAAGAGGAAGCAGTTTTGGAGAAACTGGCTTATTTCTATTTGTGCGTCCATTATGGTTATAGTAACTTTGTTTTTGGGTGCAACTTACTTTTCTCAGCAAACATTTAGAAAAATGGAAAGAGAAATGAATGCACTACATATGGTTCAAGGGCCTAATATCCGTTTCAGCGGAAGCATGTATTTAAGTCTTGGTATGACAGGAAGTACAGTAATATATAACTCTTATAAAAATATAGCTGGTCAACCAGTGAAATGGGTAAATGATATATACGAATCTGGTATATGGAGTTATAGTATGAAGCATTACAATGGTGAACTTGTTAGTCTAGATGAGGAAAAAAGGGGTGAAGAGGCTGTTACGATACCAGATTATAATGTGCAAACAATGCAGAGGGAAATGAGGTTTTATTTACCTTTCGTTACTTATAAAAATTATGTGGATGACCTGAAAAATATTGGAGATTTGCAAAATAAAGTTGCAGAAGTAGCCCTATCTTTTGATAAATCTTATACAGCTGAACAAATTATTGAGATGCTTCCGAAAAGTGTACAGCCAGTTTGGTTTTGGGTAGATACATATAATGAAAAGAAAAGTGATTCTTATGTAGGGTTAAAAGATCCTAAAAATGGCGCAGTATTAAATGCGGAAATGGCTAGAAATGTTTTTGGATTTGAAGGAAGTTATGCAAAAGTAAAAGAAGATGTGAAAAACGATTTAACAATAAACTCAAAAGAGTTTCTGTACCAAATGAAGTATTTAACAAAAAATAGTGAAGGTATACCAAGTGATTATTTTGAACAATATTATAAAGAAATAAAAAACACCAAACCAAAAGACCTACCAATATACGGTATAGTCGTAACAGGAAAAACAGAGGATTTACAAAGTTTACAAGGGTCACCGTATATTAAGGCTGCTGTAAGAGGTGTAACAGTTGAGAAATATTGATTACAAGTAATTAATGTGAATAATCAGAAAATTTATGTTATAATATGGGAAAAGGAGGTTTATATGAGGCAAATACATGGAGCAATTTATATTTACATAACAATGTTTTTCGTGGCGATATCCTATGGGTTGGGGCACGTGTATTCGCATCCTATACTAACTTTTTTAAGTGGAGCATGTATGGCGTTTGCGCTTCTTGTCCACCTTTTCTCAGTTTGGATCGTGAAATTTCAATTAAATATTAGTGAAATAGAAGAAGGCACTTTTTGAGTGGCCTTCTTTTTTAATAATATTTTGGAAGCTCTTGTAGCAATTTTTCAATTTCGAATTCGGTTTCTTCACATATAGAAAGTGTGCGTAGTCTGAAAAATAAGCTACGTAAGAAAGATTTTGTATTTCCATATAAAAACTCGTACGATTCAATAGGTAGTGCTTGTTTTTGGACCGGTAATTGAGCTACTAAGTCACGAAGGGCTAATATGAGTATTTCTTCTTTCAGGCCATTTTGCAGCATTGCGACAATCGGATAAACGAGACGCTCGTCTTCTTCGTATTTATAGTAAATAGAATGGACAAAAACTTTGTTTAACAAAGTTTTTAATATCTCTTCGTAATGTAAAGTTTCTAGTTTAGGACTATGAACAAGCGCCTCAAATGTATCGGAAGCATGTGCGATACTATGTGCCCATCCGTGGTCTTGCACATATCCGCGGAAATCATGTTCATTGTTCATATATAGAATTAATTGATCTTTTACAGTTAAAATATCATTCTGTGATAAGAAATTATGAGTTGTATCTGCATCTATAATGAGCGCAATTAATAAGGTTGTAAATGCACGAGTAAATACAGCATCTTCATCATCTGAATGAATCTTATACAATAAATATTTTTCACCGATGCTTTCTAATAATAGTTTCTGTAATTGTGTGTGTGAAAGATAGCGATTTTTGATGAGATGATAAAAAGTAGAGTAGATGAGTTTGTCCCTTAAGTAGTTATCAGTAACACCGATATGTTCAAGCATACTGGAACTTAAAGAATCAATATGAAGTGTGTTATCTATGATGTAATTATTATTACGAATTTTTTCTAACTGTTGTTGTAACATATAAACCTCCTGTTTTAGAAAATTCTGTATTTTTATAATATAATAAGAGGAAGAAATAGACAATAAATAAGTGCATTTGAATGGAGAGGGCATTATGAAGAGAGCATTATTCTTTTTTATTAGTATTTTCTTTTTAGGAAGCTGTTCCATTTCGTATGTTAATTTTTCTAGCGAGAGCAAAAGTTGGACTGGACAATATAAAGGGCATATTAAGGATGACAGTGAAGATGGAATGTTTACGTTTCAATATAAGGGTGGGGATGGAAAGACAGAATTTAAAAACTTAGAGATTGCTATTAATGGAGCCTTTAGTACAATGACACAAACGTCAGAAGTTCATAAAGGAGCAAGGGTTGAAATAAAATCTTCTTGTGTAAGTTGTGCACCTCTATCTAAAGATGAACCGATAGAAGTTGTAATTAAATGGGATGATAAGTATGAGGAGAAGATGGTGTTAAATTTGAAATAGCCTAAAGTAAGGAGTTAAAAATGAATAGGCATGTGAAAATTGTTATGTTTTTAAGTGTATTTCTAGTCATATTATCAGCTTGTACTACAAAACAAGTAGAGCAGGTAACGGTAAAAGAAGTCCCTAAAGAAGGGTATATCATATTAAGAAATGACACGGTATTTTTTGCCGATGATAAAACGTTTGAAACAAAAGTAGAGTTGCAAAATTATATAGAACAACAAATGAATAAAGAGCATCCATCACATATAGTCTTGAGCTTTAAGGACAAAGACGCATATAAACAGTTAAAAACAGGGGATAAAATAAAAGTATGGTTTTCTCAAATACTTGAAAGCTATCCAGCAAGAATGATTGTAGAGAAATTTGAAATAGTAGAGGAATAAAAAAAGGCAGCATTCACGCTGCCTTTTTATTATTTTACAAATTGTAATTCTTTCGGGAATTTCGTTAAAATTTCTGATCCGTCTTTTGTAATGTAAATATCATCTTCAATACGAACGCCACCTACGTTTGGTACGTAAATACCAGGTTCGATTGTGAAGACCATACCTTCTTTTAATGGAGACTCGTTACCAGCTTTTACATCTGGATATTCGTGTACGCTAATTCCAAGTCCATGACCAAGTCGGTGCGGGAAGAAGTCTCCGTAACCTGCATCTGCGATAACAGAACGAGCAGCGTTATCGATTGCGCCAAGTGTAACACCTGGTTTACATGCTTCAACTGCTTGTAGTTGTCCAGCAAGTACAGTGTTGTAAATGCGAGTTTGCTCTTCAGAAATCTCACCGAATGCTACTGTACGTGTAATATCAGAGCAATAACCTTCAATGATTACACCTAAATCAAATAGTACGAAATCACCGCGCTTCATTTTGTTTGCGCCAGGAATACCGTGTGGAAGAGCAGAGTTTGCACCCGCTAATACCATCGTATCAAATGACATCTTATGTATGCCTTTTGTTTTTAATTCGTGTTCAATAATTGCTAATACTTCTAGCTCGCTACGGTTTTCTTTAATTGCATTTACACCAACTTCAACAGCGTAGTCCGCCATTTTAGCTGCTTCGCGTAAAATAGAAAGTTCTTTTTCATCTTTAATTAAACGAAGTTCGCGAACTTTCTCCTCAGCTGATTTGAAAGCTGCATTTGGGAATAATTTCGTTAATTCTTCGTAGCGCTCTACGTTTAAATGTTCTTTTTCAATTGCAACTGCATTTGCATTGATGCCGCGGTCTTTAATTGCTTTTGCAATCATATCCCATGGTCTGTCAGTATCAGTAAATCCGATAATTTCATGTGCCCAGCCAGCGTTACGTGCTTGACCTTCTTCCATTTTAGGACAAATTAAAATAGGTTCTTTTTCTTGGAATACAAACATACCAAGTAATCTTTCATGCGGTTCACAGTGGAAGTTCGTCATGTAGAAGACGTTCGGTGTAGAAGTTAAGAACGCAGCTTCTACGTTTTTTTCTTTTAGCCATTGCATTAAATTTTCTAATCTAGCATTCATCGATTGGCACCCCCGAGATATTTAATTACAAATATAACTTTAACTCGGAAGAAAGCGTTATGACAAGTAAATAGATGTTAGAAAAGACAGGGAATTGAAAAATCATGTAGAATAAAAAGTGAGAATGTGAATAGGGGAGGAATGTAATAATGAAAGTATCTTATCATGGGCATTCAGTTGTGAAAATTGAGGCGAATGGAAAAGTTATTTTAATTGACCCGTTTTTAACAGGTAATCCGAAAACAGATTTAAAAGCTGAAGATGTAAAAGTGGATGCAATCCTTTTATCGCATGGACACGGTGATCATGTTGGAGATACAGTAGAACTTGCGAAGAAAAATAATGCAGTTGTTGTAGCGCCATTTGAACTAGCAACATTTTTAAGTTGGCAAGGTGTAAATACACATCCGATGCATATTGGTGGTTCACATGAATTTGACTTCGGAAAAGTGAAGTTTACACAAGCATTCCACGGCTCTAGTTATATTGATGAAGCAAATAAGACGATTACATATACAGGTATGCCAGCAGGTATTTTATTTACAGCAGAAGAGAAAACAGTGTACCACGCAGGAGATACTGCACTATTCTCTGATATGAAGTTAATTGGGGAATTAAATAAAGTTGATCTAGCATTTTTACCAATTGGTGATAATTTCACAATGGGACCAGAAGATGCTGTACTAGCGGCAAAATGGATTAATGCGAAAACTGTTGTACCGATGCATTACAATACGTTCCCAGTTATTGAACAAGATCCATATCAATTTGTAGAAAAGCTACAAAATTGTACAGGGAAAGTATTAGAAGTTGGAGAAAGTATTACACTATAGAAAAGAAACCCTTCATTTGAAAAGAAAAGTGAAGGGTTTTTACGTGTGTAGAACAGCTTTTAATGCTTGTATTTGTTTTGGTGATTCTTTTCTTTTGGTACGTGGTTGTTCAGGTGTTTCATTCAATTCCATTGCAACTTTTTTCGCATCTACGAAAGCTAAAAATACAGCACCTACAACCTCTAAAAATTTTTTCATCATGTGTACGCTCCTTTGTTTTATTTCTTGTCTTCATTGTATAGGGAATCAAGTGGGCGAACTATCGAATGAGATGACAATAGCATTACATTGTTGTAATAGAATGACTGGTGGAATGTAAGAGTCATTTTGTTATAAAAAAAATAGTACAGGTATGCAAAGAGAGAGTGTAACAGTTTTGAAAATATAGTATACTGAAAGTACAACACATGAAGAATTTAGGGAAAAGAAAGTATGGTGAAACCATTTGGCTACCAAGCATAACCAAATTTTAGAACATATTAATAGCCTGCCAGTAGGCCATAAAATTTCTGTAAGACAAATTGCGAAAGATTTGAGTGTAAGTGAAGGGACAGCTTACCGTGCAATTAAAGATGCAGAAAATAAAGGGTATGTTAGTACAATTGAACGTGTCGGAACAATTCGAATTGAACAAAAGAAGAAAGAAAATATCGAAAAACTGACATATGCAGAAGTCGTTAACATTGTCGACGGTCAAGTACTTGGGGGCAGAGAAGGACTACATAAAACATTAAATAAATTCGTAATCGGAGCTATGAAATTAGAAGCGATGATGCGCTATACAGAAGCTGGGAATTTACTCATTATTGGTAACCGTACGAATGCACATCAATTAGCGCTAGAAACTGGAGCCGCTGTATTAATTACGGGTGGATTTGATACGGAAGATCATGTGAAGAAATTAGCAGACGAATTAAAGTTGCCGATTATTTCAAGTAGCTACGATACATTTACGGTCGCAACGTTAATTAATCGTGCAATTTATGATCAACTGATTAAGAAAGAAATTGTACTTGTTGAGGATATTTTAACACCAATTGAAGAAACGTTATATTTAAAGCCACATGATACAGTACAGCAATGGCATGCATATAATGAAGAGACAATGCACGGAAGATATCCAATTGTCGATGAAAATAAAAAAGTGCTAGGAATCGTAACTTCAAAAGACATGATCGGTGTAGCGAAAGAAACACCAATTGATAAAGTAATGACAAAACACCCAATTACAGTGAATGGTAAAATGTCTGTCGCAGCTGCGGCACGTATGATGGTGTGGGAAGGAATTGAATTACTTCCTGTCGTTGAGGAAGGAAATAAACTGCAAGGTATTATTAGCCGTCAAGATGTACTTCAGGCACTGCAAATGATTCAACGTCAGCCACAAGTTGGAGAAACAATTGATGATATTGTAACGAATCAATTTATGACGCCAAAAGAAGCGAAGAATGAGCATCTATATCAATTTTCGGTGACGCCGCAAATGACGAACTCAATCGGAACGTTATCGTACGGTGTATTTGCAACAATTGTGACAGAAGCGACAAATCGCGTTATTCGTGCGCAAAAGAAAAGCGATTTAATTGTTGAAAACTTAACAATTTATTTCGTAAAGCCGGTTCAAATTGATAATGTTGTATCCGTTCATCCGAAAGTATTAGAAATTGGGCGTAAATTTGGTAAGGTTGATGTAGAGGTGCATCATGAAGGTAATGTCGTTGGAAAAGCATTACTTATGGTTCAGTTAATTGATAAATAAAAAGATGGAACAAATCGTTTTGATTTGTTCCATTTTTTTTTGTTGTTTTAAATTTGAAAGGCATGATTTTAGATGAGAGTTTTAGTGAAATATGTATGGGGTGGAGTGGAAAAGTAACGCAAGAAAAGACAGAATAGTAATTCAATTTGGTTGTATATTGTGTTATGATTATATTGTAAGAAAATGGATTTATGGAAGGTGGTATACATTATGTCGTCAGCCGTACTCTTTTTTGGTAGTATCGCACTATTTTACTTTCTTGTAATGATACCGATCCAATATTTATATTTACAAGGTTTACATGAAAAAAAGGAAAAGACAGGATTATCTCAGCGAGAGCTATATGAAAAAATGTCTTTTGGAGAAGAACAATTACATTTTCACGTACAAGGTAACCCATTTAATATACCATCTGCGTTTGTCGCATATATGATTTTAAAAGTTAGAGGACGTAAAAAAGCATCACAATTTTGATGCTTTTTTACGTTGTTTCATAGACTTCTGCTTCTTTAACTGCTAATGGTAAGAAATGTTTGTATTGGCGAAATCCATTAAATACACTTGCACTACCAAATAGAACGAATAAGATACCAACGATAATACGAGCGGTTGAAAGTTCTAAAAAGAATTGGTTTATCCCGAAGAATAAGACGAATGAACCGAGTGCCATTGCGGATTTTCCAGAGAGCCAACCTTTCTCCATTGGGCGGTTTGTACGAAAGTATTTTGTTTTGTAGAAGAGATACAACATAAATGAGACGATAATACAGAAGACTAATACTGGCATAATGAACACTCCCATCGTTTTATGAAAAAAATAGTGGAGAAAAAAGAAATATCTAAACTTTCTAACTTTTATTATAAAGCAATTGTTCGCATGTATGAAATACTTTCCGTTATAATGAGAGATAAAGTGAAGAAGTTGATTAAAAAGGAGATTATACATATGCATGAGCAAATTTTAGGAGCAATTAAAGAGTTTGATACAATTATTATTCATCGCCACGTGCGTCCGGATCCAGATGCATTAGGTTCACAGGGTGGCCTTGGTACAATTCTAAAAGAATCGTTTCCAGAGAAAAATATTTATACGGTTGGGTACAATGAACCGTCGTTAGCATACTTACGAGTAATGGATGATATTGAAGATAGTATATACGAAAATGCGCTTGTTATTGTTTGTGATACTGCGAATCAAGAACGTGTTGACGATCAACGCTATACAAAAGGGAAGATGTTAATTAAAATTGATCATCACCCAAATGAAAATCCATATGGAGATATTACGTGGGTAGATACGACAGCGAGTTCGACAAGTGAAATGATTTATGAGTTTTATAACTATGGAAAAGATAAAGGATTAAAAATAACAAAAGAAGCAGCCCGCCTTATTTTAGCAGGAATTGTTGGAGATACAGGTCGTTTCTTATTCCCAAATACGACAGCAAAAACACTTCGTTACGTAAGTGAGCTTGTTGACATGGGTGTGAAATTCACAGATTTATACAATGAAATGTATAAGACAAAAGAAAAAATTGCTCGTTTAAACGGTTATATTTTACAAAACTTTACGGTGGTAGAAGAAGGAGCAGCTTACATTAAATTAACGAAAGAAGTATTAGAAGAATTTGATGTACTTCCTTCTGAAGCATCTGGTGTTGTTGGAGCGCTTGGCAATATTGATGGATTAAAGGCGTGGGTTCTATTTTTAGAGGAAGACGACGTAATTCGTGTTCGTCTTCGTTCAAAAGGACCAGTTATAAACAAATTGGCAATGCAATATAACGGCGGAGGACATCCGATGGCTTCTGGTGCCAAGGCATCTTCTTGGGAAGAAGCGGATCGTCTTTTTGCTGATTTACGTGAGATTTGTAAATAAGGGACTATATGTTAGAACGAAAAGAAGGAGCGGCGCTAAAGCCCTCCTTCTTTATTTTTCCTTTTCTATAGTAATGCTAATTTCAAGCACTGTATCAAAAGATATTGTATCGACTTTAAAACGGTATAGTCGATCGTAATGTTTGTACGTTTTGTTTTCGATTACCTTTTTGAGTAGGTCTTTATTTTTTGCGATACTTTGAATGTTTTTCGTTAAAAGATGCTGGAGATCATTATGGATAGATGTAGTCATATTTTCGAGTGTAAGATTGTCTAAATCGTATTTTTCTCGATTGATAAGTTTTATTTTAATCTCTTGAATGGTTAAGAGCCGTTTATTTTCAGTGTTCAATTTTTCTTGATCTTCGAGAAGGACGTGGAGCTTTGCTTCTTGTTTTTCTATAATTTCTCTTTGTTCTGCTATTTTACTAGCTTGTTCTTCTTGAAAAACACCGTATATGTACAAAAAAATAAACCAGCTCAACACGCCTCCAACAGCAGCACCAGCTAATACTAAGTACCATCTTTTTGCTGTATTGGCACTTGGTACTCTCATACATGTTCCTGCGTTAGCCATTTAATAATAATGAGACCTGTTTGCATACCACCAGTTGCGAAAAAAATAAGGAGAATTTGTTTTACGATATCTTTCATATCTCCGCCAAAGAAACTTCTTTCAAAGCTATAAAAGGTATCGAATGTTCCACCAATTGCTGCAACGAGTGCCCAAATTCTTAAATTTTGGGCGAATTGATTAATGTAAGTTAGAGCTGGTTTTCCGATAAGAAACGCACCAAATCCACCAATTAATGAACCGCCAAGTATAACCCCAAAGGCAATAAAATAACTAATAATAAGCAGAGAGAAAAAAGTATGTTCTCTTACATCCATCGTCATTCCCCTTTCTTCTTCATATATATGGACAAAGTATAAGAAGTATGTTTTGATTTCCGCTTTCCTCATCACCTATAATAAAAGTAGTCAAATAGGTAAAGAGAGGGTACAACAGTGAAGTTTGTGCATTTACAATGTCAAACCGTTTTTAGTTTATTAAAAAGTGCTTGTAAAATTGATGAGCTTGTAGTCAGGGCGAAAGAACTTGGTTTTTCATCGCTGGCTATTACGGATGAAAATGTTATGTATGGCGTTATTCCGTTTTATAAAGCATGTAAGAAACATGGTATACAGCCTGTTATTGGATTAACCGCTTCTATTTTTAGTGAAGAAGAAGAAAGGTCTTATCCACTTGTATTACTTGCTGAGAATGAAATAGGCTACCAAAATTTATTAAAGATTTCTAGCAGTATTATGACAAAATCCAAAGAAGGTATTCCTAAGAAGTGGCTTGCGCATTATGCGAAAGGATTAATTGCTATTTCACCAGGTAAAGATGGCGAAATTGAGCAATTATTACTAGAAGACAATGTGAGTCAGGCTGAAGAAGTAGCTCGCACATATCAAAATATGTTCGGCCATTTTTATATGAGTTTGCAGCATCATGCGATTCAAGATGAGTTGCTTTTACAAGAGAAACTACCTGAATTTATTAGTAGGGTTAATATTCCAGTCGTTGCAACAAACGATGTGCGCTATATCAATCAAAGTGACGCACTTGTTCACGAATGTTTACTATCTGTTGAAAGTGGAACGAAAATGACTGATCCAGATAGGCCGAGGCTGAAAACAGATCAATATTATTTAAAGTCATCGGATGAAATGGAAGCACTATTTTCCCATGCGCCGGAAGCAATCCAAAATACAATGAAAATTGCAGAGCGTTGCCAAGTAGAAATACCGTTCCATGTAAATCAACTTCCGAAGTTTCCTGTTTCGTCTAATGAAACGAGTGATATATACTTGCGTCGTGTTTGTGAAGAAGGTTTGCGGAAACGATATGGTGCGCCGAAAGAAGTGCATATAAAGCGTTTAAATCATGAATTAAATGTTATTTCTCGTATGGGATTTAGTGATTATTTCCTCATCGTATGGGATTTTATGAAGTATGCACATGAAAATCATATTTTAACAGGACCAGGTCGTGGATCGGCAGCTGGTTCACTCGTCTCATACGTATTAGAAATTACAGATATTGATCCGATTGAATACGATCTATTATTTGAAAGGTTTTTAAATCCTGAACGTGTGACGCTTCCCGATATTGATATTGATTTTCCAGACGTAAGACGTGATGAGATGATTCGCTATGTGAAAGATAAATACGGTCAGCTCCGTGTTGCGCAAATTGTAACGTTTGGTACGCTTGCAGCAAAAGCGGCAATTAGAGACATTGCCCGCGTAATGGGGCTTCCGCCGCGAGATATTGATATATTTTCAAAACTTATCCCATCAAAGCTTGGTATAACGTTAAAAGATGCATATGAAGAATCACAATCACTTCGTGAGTTTATACAAGGGAATCTTCTGCATGAGCGTGTGTTTGAAATCGCAAAACGTGTAGAAGGTTTACCACGTCATACGTCTATTCATGCGGCTGGCGTTATTATGAGTCAAGAACCGCTAACAGGCAGTGTAGCAATTCAAGAAGGACATAACGATGTTTATGTTACGCAATATCCAGCCGATGCGCTAGAAGAACTTGGGTTGCTTAAGATGGACTTTTTAGGATTACGTAATTTAACGTTACTTGAAAATATTGTAAAATTTATCGCGAACAAAACAGGGAAAGAAATCGATATAAGAAACTTACCTCTTCAAGATGAAAAGACGTTCCAATTATTAGGGAGAGGGGATACAACAGGTGTATTCCAGCTTGAGTCAGGTGGTATGCGAAATGTACTTCGCGGGTTAAAACCGAATGAGTTTGAAGATATCGTAGCTGTTAACTCATTATACAGACCGGGACCGATGGAACAGATACCGACTTTTATTGAATCGAAACATGGAAAAAGAAAAATTGAATATTTACATCCGGATTTAAAGCCAATTTTAGAAAGAACATACGGCGTCATTGTATACCAAGAACAAATTATGCAAATTGCATCGAAGTTAGCAGGGTTTTCGCTTGGTGAAGCAGATTTACTGCGCCGTGCAGTGAGTAAAAAGAATCGTGATATTTTAGATCAGGAACGTAAGCATTTTGTCCAAGGTTGTTTGCAAAATGGTTACGATGAGACGTCTGCTGAGAAAATTTACGATTTAATTGTAAGATTTGCGAATTACGGTTTTAACCGAAGTCACGCTGTAGCTTACAGTATGATCGGATATCAACTTGCCTACTTAAAAGCGAACTATACGCTGGAATTTATGACGGCACTATTATCAAGTGCAATTGGAAATGAAGATAAAATTGTACAGTATATACGAGAAACGAAGCGGAAAGGTTTTCACGTTTTGCCGCCGTCTCTTCAAAAAAGTGGTTACAACTTCCAAATAGAGGGGAATGCGATACGTTACAGTTTACTTTCGATTCGAAATATTGGAATGGCTACAGTGACGGCATTATTAGAAGAACGAGAGAAAAAAATGTTCGAAGATTTGTTTGAATTTTGTCTCCGTTTGCCGTCAAAGTTTGTAACGGAGCGCAATTTAGAAGCTTTCGTCTGGTCGGGATGTTTTGATGATTTTGGTGTTTCGAGAACGAATTTATGGAAAAGTATTAAAGGGGCATTAGAGTACGCGAATCTCGCACGTGATTTAGGAGATGCTGTTCCAAAATCAAAATACGTACAAGGAGAAGAGCTATCTTTTATTGAACAACTAAATAAAGAGAAAGAAGCACTTGGCTTTTATTTATCAAGTTATCCGACAGCGCAGTATGTAAAGTTAGCAAAAGAATTAGAAATTCCATCTCTCGCTCAGGCGATGCGACACAAGAAAAAAGTACAAAGAGCTATTGTGTATATAACAAGTGTGAGAGTGATTCGTACGAAAAAGTTTCAAAAGATGGCATTTATTACATTCTGTGATCAAAATGATGAAATGGAAGCAGTCCTCTTCCCGGAAACGTATATACATTTCTCGGACAAGTTACAAGAAGGAGCAATTGTTTTAGTTGACGGTACGATTGAGCTAAGAAATCATAAGCTGCAATGGATTGTAAATGGGCTATATCCGCTAGAGGAAATGGATGTTTATGAAGAAAAGAAAGACGCATCTGTTTACGTGAAATTGCCGTCTCAGTATGAGAAAAAGCTTTTAAATCAGGTTACGAAAATATTGTTCGACTATTCAGGTTTTGCGAAAGTACTAATTTATTATGAAAAGGAACATAAAATGGTACAATTATCTCGGAGTTTATCGATTCATCCAAGTGAAGAATGTTTAGGAGCACTTCGTGAAATTGTCGGGGAAGAAAATGTAGTTGTGAAAATATAATGGACAATTTCCCTACACTTCGATTATTATAGTAGTAGTGTTCGTGGTCAGACCACTTGGAGAAATTGATATCAGCAAGAATAATTTGAGGAGAGTGGATAGTTTGTCAACACTTCGTGAAGAAGCACTTCACATGCATAAAGTGCATCAAGGAAAATTAGAAACTGTATCAAAAGTAAAAGTAGAAAATGCAAAAGATTTAAGTCTTGCATATTCTCCAGGGGTTGCAGAACCTTGTAAAGAAATTTATGACGATAAAAGTAAGGTATATGAATATACGATGAAGGGAAATATGGTAGCAGTTGTGACAGACGGAACGGCTGTACTTGGTCTTGGTAACATTGGACCTGAAGCATCTCTTCCAGTAATGGAAGGTAAAGCTGTATTATTCAAGAGCTTTGCTGGTGTAGATGCATTCCCGATTGCCTTAAATACAAACGATGTAGATAAAATTGTTGAAACTGTAAAATTAATGGAGCCAACTTTTGGCGGCGTTAACTTAGAAGATATCGCAGCACCAAACTGCTTCATTATTGAAGAGCGTTTGAAAAAAGAAACAAATATTCCTATCTTCCATGATGATCAACACGGAACAGCTATCGTAACAGTAGCAGGTCTTGTAAATGCACTGAAATTAGTTGGAAAGAAAATGTCTGACATTAAAGTTGTCGCAAATGGCGCAGGTGCAGCAGGTATTGCAATTATTAAACTTTTATATCGCTATGGTGTACGCGACATTATTATGTGTGACCGTAAAGGGGCAATCTATGATGGTCGTCCTACAGGTATGAATCCGGTGAAGGATGAAGTTGCAAAATATACAAATAAGAATCGTATAGAAGGTTCTTTAGCTGATGTTGTACAAGGTGCGGACGTATTTATTGGTGTATCTGCAGAAGGTGCATTAACAGAAGAGATGGTTCGTACAATGAATGACAATGCGATTATTTTTGCAATGGCAAATCCAGTTCCAGAAATTATGCCAGAATTGGCAAAAGCAGCGGGCGCAGCTGTTGTTGGAACAGGTCGTTCTGACTTCCCGAACCAAGTAAATAATGTACTGGCGTTCCCTGGTATTTTCCGCGGTGCACTTGACGTACATGCGACACAAATTAACGAAGAAATGAAGATGGCAGCTGTACAGGCTATTGCTGAGCTTGTAGCAGAAGATGAGTTGAATGCAGACTATATCATTCCAGCGCCATTTGACGTGCGTGTAGCGCCTCAGGTAGCGGCTTACGTTGCAAAAGCAGCAATGGAGACAGGAGTAGCTCGCCGTCAAGTAGATCCAAATGAGATCGCTGAAAAAACAAAACAATTAGCGCTGATTGGTAAAGAATAAGCGAGGAATTTCCATTGACATCATCAAATACAAAAGTATATCTCGAAATTGTAAAAAAAATCCGTTCCATTATGGAAGAGGATGGATTGGTAGCGGGGGATCGTTTGCCGTCTGAGCGCGAGTTAAGTTCACGCTTAAACGTAGGACGTTCCTCTGTAAGAGAAGCATTGCGTGCTTTAGAACTGGTAGGATTGATTGAAACGAGACGTGGTGAAGGGACGTTTATTCGAAACTTTTATGATAACGGTCTTGTACAATTAATTGCTCCGTTCTTACTGCAAGATGAGAAAACAATTCGTGATTTATTACAAACAAAACGATTGCTTGAGAAAGATATGATTCGAATTGTATGTAATTTACCGAAAGAAACGTTTTCTAAAGTACTAAGTAGATTACACCAAGTACTTGAAGAAAATGAAAGCTCAATCCCAACGCTTCATCAAACGTTCTTTAAAACACTTATTGAACAAGTCGATAATTATTTACTATATCGCATTTGGATGATCGTAAATGATTACGTAGCAACTCTTTCTTGTAAAGTTTCAAGAGATTCTATCGATATGTATAGAAAGCTTTATGCTACTTTGGAAGAAAAACAAGAAAATGATGCACTAAAAATTTACGATGAATTAGTAGAGAATATACAGTTTCACTCGTAATGTATAAAATTTGTCGAAATGACCATGACACGTTATGACAAACATTCTACCGCGTAGCGGTTAAAGTTAAACGTAAAGAGTGAGGTTATTAGACAGATTGAGAAGATAAGGCTAACATCAAACTTTGGTGTTAGCCCCATTTTCTTCTTACGCTAACCTTAGCTCTCAACGAAGGGGGTCAAATTGTGCTAAGAGATTTATTCGTGAAAAAGAAAAAGTACGCTGCAATACCTTCAGAACAAGTACGAAAAGATGTGCCAGATGGCGTTATGACAAAATGTCCGGAATGTAAAAAAATCATGTATACGAAAGAACTTCTAAAAAATTTAAAAGTATGTGTGAATTGTGGATATCATCATCCTATGAATGCATGGGAACGTCTTGATAGTATATTGGACGAAGGGTCATTCCGTGAGTATGACAAAGAAATGGTTTCATTAAATCCACTCGAGTTTCCAGGTTATGAAGAGAAACTAGAGAGCGATCGTAAGAAGACTGAATTGAACGAAGCGGTTGTAACTGGTGAAGGAACAATTGATGACATGCTTGTTGTTGTTGCAGTAATGGATTCTCGTTTTCGAATGGGGAGCATGGGCTCTGTAGTAGGAGAAAAAATCGCCCGTGCGGTTGAAAAGGCGTACGACTTACAAGTTCCATTTATTATCTTTACTGCTTCGGGTGGTGCCCGTATGCAAGAAGGGATATTAAGTTTAATGCAAATGGCAAAAACAAGCGTAGCTTTGAAAAAGCATAGTAATGCAGGAGGGTTATTTATTTCTGTTATGACTCACCCAACGACGGGCGGGGTTTCAGCGAGTTTCGCTTCACTTGGTGATTATAATCTTGCAGAACCAGGTGCACTTATCGGATTTGCTGGTAGACGTGTAATTGAACAAACGGTGCGTGAGAAACTACCGGAAGATTTCCAAACGGCAGAATTCTTACTAGATCATGGTCAATTAGATGCGGTGGTGCATCGTGATGATATGAGAGAATCGCTTCGCAAGATTTTAGAAGTTCATCAAGGAGGGGAATTGGCTGTATGGCAGAGCTAGAATTTGAAAAACCAGTTGTTGAGCTAAGAAATAAGATTCGTGAACTGAAAGACTATACGAAAAACAGCCAGATGGACTTCAGTGAGGAGATTCGTATTTTGGAAGAAAAGCTAGAAAATTTAGAGGAAGATATATACGGCAATCTAAAAGTATGGGACCGTGTTCAAATTGCTCGTCATGCAGAACGACCGACAACGCTCGATTATATTGAGCACTTATTTACTGATTTTTTCGAATGTCATGGAGATCGTCTATTTGGCGATGATGCAGCGATTGTCGGCGGCATTGCGAAATATAAAGGGATGCCTGTAACTGTAATTGGGCATCAGCGCGGAAAAGATACGAAAGAAAATATTCGCCGTAACTTTGGAATGCCTCATCCAGAAGGATATCGAAAAGCACTGCGTCTCATGAAACAAGCGGAAAAGTTTAATCGTCCTATTATTTGTTTCATCGATACGAAGGGAGCTTATCCTGGTAAAGCAGCTGAAGAACGTGGACAAAGTGAAGCTATTGCCCGCAACCTATTTGAGATGGCAGGTTTAACGGTACCAGTTATTTGTATCGTTATCGGTGAAGGCGGTAGTGGTGGTGCGCTAGGTCTTGGAGTAGGAGATTACATTCATATGCTAGAAAATTCCACTTATTCTGTTATTACACCAGAGGGTGCAGCGGCAATTCTTTGGAAAGATGCAGGAAAAGCAAAGGAAGCTGCAGAAGCAATGAAAATTACAGCAGCAGATTTGAAAGAATTAGGTGTAATTGATGAAATTATTCCAGAGGCAAAAGGTGGAGCTCACCGTAATCTTTTAAAACAGTCAGAAAATATAGACTTAATGATTAGAAAAACTTTTGAACAATTAAACGGAATTTCGAAAGATGAATTAATCGAAAAACGTTATGAAAAATATATGAAAATTGGGCAAGTTTCGTTTTCAAACGCTTCCATTGGGATAAAATAAGAAAAGCGTGCGTTCCTCTTCGCGAATGCACGTTTTTATTATGAAAAGACACATCTTCTCCATTGTGTTTTTATATTTTTTCGTGTTATTTTATTATAAGGCAAATAATCTTTATGAGGTGAGTACAAATGAAACGTATTGGTGTATTAACAAGTGGTGGAGATTCACCTGGTATGAATGCTGCCATTCGTGCAGTTGTTCGTAAAGCGATTTTCCATGATATTGAAGTATATGGTATTTACCATGGATACGCTGGATTAATTTCTGGTCACATTGAAAAATTAGAACTTGGTTCTGTTGGCGATATTATCCACCGCGGTGGTACGAAATTATATACAGCAAGATGTCCTGAGTTTAAAGACCCAGAAGTACGACTAAAAGGTATCGAGCAATTAAAGAAACATGGTATCGAAGGACTTGTTGTTATTGGTGGAGATGGTTCTTACCAAGGCGCTAAAAAATTAACTGAACAAGGATTCCCATGTGTTGGTGTACCAGGTACAATCGACAATGATATCCCTGGAACAGACTTCACAATTGGTTTCGATACAGCTTTAAACACTGTTATTGATGCAATTGATAAAATCCGTGACACAGCTACATCTCATGAACGTACATATGTTATCGAAGTAATGGGACGTCACGCTGGTGATATCGCATTATGGGCTGGTTTAGCTGATGGTGCAGAAACAATCTTAATTCCAGAAGAAGAGTATGACATGGATGATGTTATCGCTCGTCTGAAGCGCGGTAGTGAACGTGGTAAAAAACACAGTATTATCGTTGTAGCTGAAGGTGTTGGAAGTGCAATTGACATCGGTAAGCACATTGAAGAAGCAACAAACTTTGATACTCGTGTAACTGTATTAGGTCACGTACAACGTGGCGGATCACCAAGTGCACAAGACCGTGTATTAGCAAGTCGTCTTGGCGCAAGAGCAGTTGAATTATTAATTGCTGGTAGAGGTGGACGTTGTGTAGGTATTCAAGATAACAAACTTGTTGATCATGATATTATCGAAGCGTTAGCTCAAAAGCATACAATCGATAAAGATATGTATCAATTATCTAAAGAATTATCCATCTAATCGGCGTAATGTCAGATATTTGGGAACGGTTTCATAATTTTCGGAGGTGCAATATGCGTAAAACTAAAATTGTATGTACTATAGGTCCTGCTAGTGAAAGTATTGAAAAATTAGAGCAATTAATCGAAGCAGGTATGAACGTTGCTCGTTTAAACTTCTCTCATGGTAGCCATGAAGAGCACGGAGCTCGTATTAAAAACATTCGTGAAGCTTCAAAGAAAACTGGTAAAACAGTTGGTATCTTACTTGATACAAAAGGTCCAGAAATCCGTACTCACGACTTCGTAGACGGACAAGCTGAGCTTGTAACAGGTGCAGAAGTAGTTCTTTCTACTGAGCAAGTATTAGGTACTGCAGAGAAGTTCTCTGTATCTTATGCTGGTCTTTATGACGATGTAGACCCAGGTTCTCGCATTCTAATCGATGACGGTCTTATCGAACTAGAAGTAATCGAAAAAGCTGATGGAAACATCCGTACAAAAGTTCTTAACAGCGGAACTGTAAAAAATAAAAAAGGTGTTAACGTACCAAACGTAAGCATTAAGCTTCCTGGTATCACTGAAAAAGACGTAAAAGATATCATCTTCGGTATCGAGCAAAAAGTTGATTTCATCGCAGCTTCATTCGTACGTAAAGCGTCTGACGTATTAGAAATCCGTGAATTATTAGAAGAGCATGGCGCTCAATACATCCAAATCGTACCGAAAATCGAAAACCAAGAAGGTATCGACAACATCGATTCAATCTTAGAAGTTTCTGACGGTTTAATGGTAGCTCGTGGTGATATGGGTGTAGAAATTCCGCCAGAAGAAGTACCATTAGTACAAAAACGTCTAATCAAAAAATGTAACGTGTTAGGTAAACCAGTTATTACTGCGACACAAATGTTAGACTCTATGCAACGTAACCCACGTCCAACTCGTGCGGAAGCAAGTGACGTAGCTAACGCAATCTTCGATGGTACAGATGCAATCATGCTTTCAGGTGAAACAGCTGCTGGTCAATATCCGGTAGAAGCAGTAACAATGATGGCTAACATTGCAGTACGTGTTGAAAAATCATTACAATACGAAGATATGTTCAAAAAACGTATTAAAGAGTTCACTCCAACAATTACAGATGCAATTAGCCAATCTGTTGCGCATACAGCACTTGCTCTTGATGTAGCTGCAATCGTAGCTCCAACAGAAAGTGGACATACTGCGAAAATGATCTCTAAATACCGTCCAAAATCTCCAATCGTAGCTGTAACATCTGACGAGCAAGTAGGACGTCGTCTTGCACTTGTTTGGGGTGTACAAGCATTTATGGCTGAGAAGCGCGCAGCTTCAACTGACGAAATGTTAGATACAGCAATTCAAACAGGTATGGATGCAGGTCTAATCGGCCTTGGAGATACTGTAGTAATTACTGCTGGTGTTCCAGTTGCTGAAACTGGTACAACAAACTTAATGAAAATCCACGTTGTTGGTGAAGAAGTTGCTAAAGGACAAGGAATCGGTCGTAAAGCTGCAAAAGGTAAAGTAGTTGTAGCAAAAACAGCTGCTGAAGCTGTAGCGAACGTAAACGAAGGTGATATCCTTGTTACAACAAGCACTGATAAAGATATGATTCCTGCAATCGAAAAAGCTGCTGCTTTAGTTGTAGAAGAAGGTGGCTTAACAAGCCATGCTGCTGTTGTAGGCGTATCAATCGGTATTCCTGTTATCGTTGGTGTAAACGGCGTAACAGCAACTTTAAAAAATGGCCAAGAAGTAACAGTTGATGCAGCACGCGGAATTGTTTATAATGGACATGCGGAAGTGCTATAAGTAATACGGAGAGAAGGATCGGAGTCCTTCTCTTTTTTTTACACAAAAACGAGATAGAGTTAGCTTAAAACGCCTAGAATTGCTTTTAAAAGCTGTTTGTTATGGGTTTTAATATGAAAGGGTATTATATTTCATATGATGTATATAGGCGTTGTGAGGGCGTTAAAAGTGAGTTGTGGGAGAGGTGTAGAACTATGAAGTGGTTACTATTCTTGTTTATTTTAATACCGGCGATTGAGATTACGGTCTTAATCGGATCAAGTCATGTAATAGGTTTATGGTCTACGTTCGCTATGATTGTATTTACAGGTGTAGTAGGTGTGTATTTGGCGAAAAGACAAGGATTTAAAGTGCTTGGAGAGATTCAATCTAAGTTGAATAGAGGGGAAATGCCAGGTGAGGCAGTACTAGATGGTATTTTTGTATTTGTAGGAGGTATTCTCTTAGTGCTTCCTGGTTATGTGACAGATGTGCTAGGGTTTATCTGCGTGATCCCTATTACGAGAGCTTTATTGAAGCCGCTTGTTATGAAGTGGATGGAATGGAAGTTTAGAAAGAACTCTACTATTATCATTCAGAAGTAGCGCTTAGATTATAACAATCTAAGTGCTATTTTTTTGTCTTGTAAGAGGGGAGGAACTTTCTGATTGAAGCTTTGCTTTACCGCGTTATTTGTGGGGTGTGGAATTTCTATCTCAAAGCTGGGATGCTCGTAAGTGTTTGATGTGGGGGGGATGAACAAAACGTCCGCTTATTATATTTGCTATATAATTTTCGTTTGAACTCTTGTTGTGCTTCGATTAAACGTGTGATTTTTTAGTGCTATTAATTTGGATGAATAAGATGGTGCGAAATGCAGCCAAATTAAAGTTTTGCTTTTGTATATAAAGGAGCGATTGGTGTAAAGAATTCATATAAAAGGTGGTGATTGTTAGTTGAAGCCTTATTTTATGCCATTTTGTATATTTATTCATTTACATAAAAAGTAATAAATGCAAGTAATAATTATAGATAAAATAGAATAAAAATGTATTTTTAGCTGGAATATGTGTTTTTTTATGCAAAAAAACAAGAGGATTATCCTGTTTCTGGGTAATGCTCTTGTTGCGTGTGAGTAGTGTGAAAAATAGGTAAAAGGAATAATCAGTGGGAATTTCCCACTGATTATAGCTTGATTTTTTGTATGAATTAGAAACTGTTATTTTGAAGGTGAACCTTTAATATATTTCCACAAGTCATGGAAGACATTAGCTTTGTGTAATGTATTAAGTAGTACTAAGGTGACTGGACCGATGATTAATCCTAAAAAGCCAAAAAGTTTAAAGCCGACAAATAGAGCGACGAGTGTTGCTAATGGATCGAGACCGATGTTAGATGAAAGTACTTTCGGTTCCATAATTTGTCTTTGGACAATCACGACGATGTATAAAATGAGAAGACCAATGGCGAATGCGGTATCGCCAGTGAAAAATACGTATATAACCCATGGAACGAAGACTGCGCCTGTTCCTAAATATGGTAGTAAATCTACAACTCCTGTAATAATCGCAATAGTAATGGCGTATGGTACGCGTAATATTAAAAGTCCGATCAGTACAATAACGGTTGTCATAGATACGAGTGTAAGTTGTGCTTTCACAAAACCGAATAAAGCTTTTTTTAAGTCGACAAAAATAGTTTTTCCGTAGCCATGTACACGATTTGGTAGTAATTTTCTTGCTTTTTGAGCAAGACGGTGCCAATCGTAACTAATGAAGAAAGTGGCTAATAAAATGAATACAAGGACAGTTAAAGTTGTTGGCAGTGCACTAATGAAATTCGTTAACCCGCTTATAATGGCGGTTAAAAGTTCTTTCATTTGTGTTGTTGCCTCTGTTCCTAAGTTTTGAATGTTTTGTGTAATTGTATAGCGCTGTGGTTCTCCAAGATGATTAAATTTAGAGATTAAATCATCGTAGAGAGGCATAATATGATTAAGTGCAAATTGCTGAGCGAATGTAACGATATCTGGAAACTTTACTGTAACAAGTTGTAGTAAGTATGTTGTGGCAGATATTGCTTCAGTCACAAGATATGTAACAAGTCCAACGATAGCTCCAAATACGAGAATTAAGCTAACGAGTACTGCTAGTGCGCGAGGAAATTGTAGTTTTTGATTAAGGAAATTGACGACAGGATTAATCAAATAAGCAAATGCAAAAGCGATAATAAAAGGATAGATAAGCCCTGACATGTATAGTAATACATAGAACCCAGCTACCGTTGCTACAATGACAAATATGAGTCGCAATATCATATATAGTAAGTTTCGGTTCAAAGATGTATACCTCCCATTCCAATTTGGATTATCCTAATTCGTTCAACTTATAACGAGTGTGCCCCACTGATTAAAGTTTCACTTTATGTTATAGTGGAATGATGGATTTTTCCTGCTTTTTCAGTATGTGAGTGACTGTGAAAGCTTGGTGTTGATGCTTCTACTATATGGTAAAAACTTCATTTTCTCTTCTTTTTATTTTACCTGTTTCTAATTAGAAAAGAAAGAAGAGACGCCTGTTTTTTAAAATGTATACATGCTTAAATTTTTATGGTGAAAGTCTCAATTTATCATTTTAAAATACATAAAAAATGAAGTGATTCATGTTGAATAGGCATCGATATATCATGTATAACGATAGGTTTAAAGGTATTTTTGTTTGGAAATGAGTTCATTATTTTCAGAAAGGAAGTGCAAACATGATTAGTCAGTCAACGTTATTTTTATTCATACTACTTATTATAGGACTTATTGCTAAAAACCAATCGCTTACTGTAGCAATTGGTGTGTTATTTTTATTGAAGTTTACGTTTTTAGGAGATAAGGTCTTTCCTTATTTACAAACGAAAGGAATTAACCTAGGTGTAACGGTCATTACAATAGCGGTGCTCGTACCGATTGCGACGGGGGAAATAGGTTTTAAACAACTTGGAGAAGCGGCAAAATCTTATTATGCGTGGATTGCTTTAGCTTCAGGTGTAGCGGTCGCTTTGTTAGCGAAAGGCGGCGTACAATTGTTGACAACGGATCCTCACATTACAACTGCGCTTGTTTTTGGGACAATTATAGCGGTTGCGCTATTTAATGGGGTTGCTGTTGGTCCGTTAATTGGGGCTGGAATTGCCTATGCGGTTATGAGTATTATACAAATGTTTAAATAAGGAATTTTATAGTAATATAAAATTTTTGAATTCTTTCTGTTCACAAAAGTCAGATAATTGTTTATAATAGGATTAGAAACTTTGAAAAGTTACATAACAGCAGAGACTTTACACCAGAGAAAATAAAAACAACATAAAACAATTTTATAATGATATTGTTTTATGTTGTTTTTATCATAAAACTCTTCGGAATGTATTTTCCTCACTAACTTGTTGTTTTGAGCGTGAGGATTCGGGGAGACATTCACGCTCATGCTTTCCATGTAAACAATGGACAATAAGAGGGGAACATCGCAACAAATTTGCATGATCGTGCATTTTGCTTGCCTAAAGAGTGAACGGGCGTTCATAATTCATAAGGGGAGCAAATAGATATAAGGAGCAAGGTTGGGAGAATTTTCAGGAAAAGGAGAGAATGTCATGACTGTTATTCGAGGTTTAGAAGGGGTAGTAGCAACAACATCATCTGTGAGCTCTATTATTGATGATACATTAACTTATGTTGGGTATAATATTGATGATTTAGCTGAGAATGCTACGTTTGAAGAAGTAGTGTACTTATTATGGCACCGCAAGCTTCCTAATGAAAAAGAACTAGCGGAATTTAATGAAATTGTATCTGAATACTATAAAGTTCCAGGTGAGATTTTAACATATTTGAAACAAGTAGATTTAAAAATTGCACATCCGATGTCTGTTTTACGAACTGCAATTTCCATGCTATCATTATACGATGAGAGCGCTGAAATTATGGATGAAAAGTCTAATTATTTGAAAGCGGTTAAATTACAGGCTCAAGTGGGAACTTTAGTTGCTGCTTACGCGAGAATCCGTAAAGGTTTAGATATTGTTGAGCCAAGAAAAGATTTATCATTAGCTGCAAACTTCTTGTACATGTTAAATGATCGCGAGCCAAATGAAGTTGAAATTGAAGCTTTTGATAAGGCACTTGTACTTCATGCAGATCATGAGTTAAACGCTTCTACATTTACTGCACGTGTTTGCGTAGCTACACTGTCAGATGTATATTCTGGTATTACAGCAGCAATCGGTGCATTAAAAGGTCCTCTTCACGGTGGGGCAAATGAAAATGTAATGAAGATGTTAACTGAAATTGGCGAAGAAGAAAATGTAGAGTCATATATTCATAATGCTCTTCAAAATAAAGTGAAAATCATGGGCTTTGGCCACCGTGTGTATGAGCAAGGTGATCCACGTGCAAAACACTTACGTGAAATGTCTAAGAGATTATGCGTGCTTTTAGGAGAAGACAAATGGTATAATATGTCTATCAAAATTGAAGACATTGTAACAAAAGAAAAAGGTCTTCCACCAAATGTCGATTTCTATTCAGCTTCTGTATACCATTGTTTAGGAATTGACCATGACTTATTTACACCTATTTTTGCAATTAGCCGTATGTCAGGCTGGTTAGCTCATATTCTAGAACAATATGAAAATAACCGTTTAATCCGTCCGCGTGCTGATTATAATGGACCAACGCATCAAGTGTATGTTCCAATCGCACAACGATAAGCGAAAAACACTATTTCGATAGTGAAAATACGCTTTCAAAAGTCTGATTTTTTCGGAAAGATGTAATGATTAGAATATTTTAATTTGACTAACGGTTTGAACTGAGGGGTTATTCCCTCAGTTTCATACATATGAAATTTCAAACATGGGGGTTATCACATTGACGACAGGTGAAAAAATTACTGTAACTAATGGTGTTATGAATGTACCAAACAATCCGATTATTCCATTTATTGAAGGAGATGGAATTGGTCCTGATATTTGGGCAGCTGCATCTCGCGTAATAGAAGCAGCAGTTGAAAAAGCTTATGATGGTGAGAAGAAAATCGTTTGGAAAGAAGTGCTTGCAGGGGAAAAAGCATTCAACCAAACAGGCGAGTGGTTACCAGAAGAAACTTTAAATTTAATTCGCGAATATTTAATCGCAATTAAAGGTCCACTTACAACTCCAGTTGGCGGTGGTATTCGTTCTCTAAACGTAGCACTTCGTCAAGAATTAGATCTATATGTATGTCTACGTCCAGTTCGTTATTTTGAAGGTGTTCCTTCACCTGTAAAACGTCCGGAAGATACTGATATGGTTATTTTCCGTGAAAATACAGAAGACATTTATGCTGGAATTGAATATGCACAAGGATCTCCAGAAGCAGAAAAAGTTCTTACTTTCTTAAAAGAAGCAATGGGTGTTAATAAAATCCGCTTCCCAGAAACATCTGGTATTGGTATTAAACCAATCTCAGAAGAAGGGACAAAGCGTCTTGTTCGTGCTGCAATTCAATATGCAATTAATGAAAAACGCTCTTCTGTTACATTAGTTCATAAAGGAAACATTATGAAATTTACAGAAGGTGCTTTCAAAAACTGGGGTTACGAAGTAGCGGAACAAGAATTCGGCGACAAAGTATTTACTTGGGCTGAATATGATCGCATTGTTGAAAAAGATGGTAAAGATGCAGCAAATAAAGCGATGGCAGACGCTGAAGTGGCTGGAAAAATCATCGTAAAAGATTCTATTGCAGACATCTTCTTACAACAAATTTTAACTCGTCCACGTGAGTTCGATGTTGTTGCAACAATGAACTTAAATGGTGACTATATCTCTGATGCACTTGCTGCACAAGTAGGTGGAATTGGTATTGCACCTGGTGCAAACATTAACTATGTGACTGGACATGCTATCTTTGAAGCTACACACGGTACAGCTCCAAAATATGCAGGTTTAGATAAAGTAAACCCATCTTCAGTTCTTCTTTCAGGTGTATTATTATTAGAACACTTAGGATGGAATGAAGCAGCGAAATTAGTAACAGATTCAGTTGAGAAAACAATTGCATCAAAAGTAGTAACATATGACTTCGCTCGCCTAATGGAAGGCGCAACAGAAGTGAAGTGTTCTGAGTTTGCTAATGAGCTTATTAAAAACATGGATGTAGCGATAATCAAAAACGCATAATTAAAGCGGGGGGTAAATTATGACAATCAAACGCAAGAAAGTTTCAGTCATCGGTGCAGGATTTACAGGAGCAACAACGGCATTCTTATTAGCACAAAAAGAACTTGCAGATGTTGTATTAGTGGACATTCCACAACTGGAAAATCCAACAAAAGGGAAAGCGTTAGATATGTTAGAAGCGAGCCCAGTACAAGGTTTTGATGCTAACATTATTGGAACATCTGATTACGCAGATACTGCTGATTCTGACGTTGTCGTTATTACAGCAGGTATTGCACGTAAGCCTGGTATGAGCCGTGATGACTTAGTAGCAACGAACTCTAAAATTATGAAAAGTATTACGCGCGACATTGCAAAACATTCACCAAATGCAATTATTGTTGTGTTAACAAATCCAGTTGATGCAATGACATATTCTGTATTTAAAGAAGCAGGATTCCCGAAAGAGCGTGTAATTGGCCAATCGGGCGTATTAGATACAGCTCGTTTCCGTACATTCATCGCACAAGAATTAAATCTTTCTGTGAAAGACATTACAGGATTTGTTCTTGGTGGACACGGTGACGACATGGTACCTCTTGTGCGTTATTCTTATGCAGGCGGTATTCCGTTAGAAACGTTAATTCCGAAAGAGCGTTTAGAAGCAATCGTAGAACGTACACGTAAAGGTGGCGGTGAGATTGTAGGCTTATTAGGAAACGGTAGTGCATATTACGCACCAGCAGCTTCTTTAGTTGAAATGACAGAAGCAATCTTAAAAGATCAACGCCGTGTATTACCAGCTATTGCGTACCTTGAAGGTGAGTATGGTTATAGTGACCTTTACTTAGGGGTACCAGTAATTCTAGGTGGTAACGGAATTGAAAAAATTATTGAATTAGAACTTCTTGCAGATGAAAAAGAAGCGTTAGATCGCTCTGTAGAATCTGTACGTAACGTAATGAAAGTTCTTGTTTAATAATTGAATAGTAGTGAAAAAGATTCGGGATTCCGAATCTTTTTCTACTATTTACCGAATTGTTTTTTTGAAATAATATGAAAACGCTATCATTTGTAGTATCCTATAATGAAACTATAGATTTATACTATACATTGCCCTCATCATAGTAAATTTCGGATAAGGTATCGCTTTTAGTAGGATAATAAGGTGAAAAAATCGGAGGGGGTTGTAACATGTTAAAGAAAAAAGTTCAAATTGGTCGTAAAATGGATGAAATTACAGTAGGAGAGAAATTATCTATCACTGAAAAAATTGAGGATAAACATTTGTTATTGTACTTAGGGTTAACGAATGATGCCAATCCATTATATATTCAGCATGATTACGCATCCCAAACTCCGTATGAAAAGCCAATTGTACCAAGCATTATGCTAACGGGAATGATTACAACGGCAGTTACGAAATATTTACCGGGTCCAGGAAGTCATATTACGAGAAAGGACCTTACGTTCGTGAAGCATGTTCACCATTATGAAACGTTACAAATCCACTTTGAAGTTGTGGCTGTTTCTGAGGAGGAACATACAATTGATATGCTTGTATCTGCTCATGATGAAAAAGGAGAAACTGTTGTAAAAGGTTCATTAACAGTCACGCCGCCTTTTAAATCTGTTTCCATTATGGAAAAAGCATTAGATAATTTTTAAAAGATGAAAATATGAATAGCGCTAGCATACCTTGAATAAGGATGCTAGCGCTATTTTTAGTTGAAAAATCCTTCTTTGAACCCTTCAGCAAATTCTGAGCACCCCGTTTTAATCGTATCCCAGCTCGGTACGTTAAAAGTAAGGAAACATGTTACTACTAAAGTTAAAATAGGTAGTAATAGTCGCATAATAGACCCCTTTTTATATTCAGATTATTGGATTAACAATATTTACTATATTATAATTTGATAATTTAAGTCAATGGAAGGAGTGATTCTTTAAGATGAGGTGGAAAGGAGAAAACGTTATCTTTGAAACGGTAAGAGAAGCTGAAGTGTGGGCAGACGGGGTTGCGAATGAAATGTACGGGAGAGTATTTGATGGATATGAAACACCGGATTATAAAATAGCGTATGCTCTTTCGTTTTTCCTAGCACAAAATCAAGATTTTATAGTTCATACGGAAGTGAGCTTTAAAGAAGAGAGAGTAATCTATAAAGTTTGGCAAAATCCTGTGTAGTTGCAGGTGAATCGTAATTACTTCTATTTTCTCAATTCTACACAAACGATCTCCATGAATAGACAATTATATTGAGAGGGACCTTGTTTTCTAGTATGATGAGAATAACGGGGAAAATACTAGGATGAAGAAGGTTTCAAGTCTATAACTTGGAGGAAAAGAATGAACAATCGTATTTTAGTAGTTGATGATGAGGAATTTATCTTAACTTTAATCGAATTTAATTTACAACAAGCTGGGTTTGAAGTTATAACAGCGATGGATGGAGAAATGGCGCTTCAAAAAGCGACAACAGAACGCCCAGATTTAATTATATTAGATTTAATGCTTCCGAAAATGGATGGTATGGAAGTGTGTAAAGAATTACGATTGCAGCGCGTTATGACGCCGATTTTAATGTTAACGGCAAAAGATGATGAGTTTGATAAGGTGCTAGGCCTTGAACTTGGGGCAGATGATTATATGACGAAGCCATTTAGTCCAAGGGAAGTTGTTGCTCGTGTGAAGGCGATTTTGCGCCGCACGAAATTACAACAAGAAGAACAAGTTGCAGAAGCGCCAGATGAAGATAGCATCACAATTGCAGAACTTAAAATTTTACCGGAGTTTTATGAGGCTTATTTCCAAGGAAGAAAGCTTGAATTAACACCAAAAGAATTTGAACTACTTGTGTATCTTGCGAAAAATAAAAGTCGCGTGTTGACGCGTGATCAATTATTAAGTGCTGTATGGAATTACGATTTTGCTGGTGATACACGAATTGTTGATGTTCATATTAGCCATTTGCGCGATAAAATTGAACAAAATACGAAAAAACCGACGTACATTAAAACGATACGTGGTTTAGGATATAAATTAGAGGAGCCAAAAGGGAATGAATAAATTTCGTTCCAGGCTTCTTTTTACATTTGTTTCTCTTATTGTATTTATTTTAGTTGGACTAGGTTTATTGCTAGAAACTGTGTTTGAAAACTACTATATAGATCATGCTAAAGAGAGAATGGTAAAAGAGACGGAGTATGTTGCGGCGTTAGCAGAAGAGCAAGGTTTTGATAATGTCTTAAAAAATCCATACGTATTTGAAAAGTTAGAAGAAAAAATACCAGCTTCTATCGTATTTGTGGATGAAAAAAAGAAAGTTCAATATAGAAAAGGACAAGAATTGGCATTTAGTCCAGAGACGATTAAAGAACTTACTTCGGAATTGGCAAAACAACGAAGTAAAGTGATTACGAAAGAGACAGATCGAAAGAATGAATTTTATCATGCGGTGTTCGTTCAAGATGTAGAAGGAAAACAAGGATACGTTTTGGTGAAAAGTACAATCGATCCTTTAAAAGACGTACATCAAAAAACGTGGGGATTATTAATTATCGGATTTGTTATTGCTTGTCTCGTAGTTGTATTTTTAGGTATGAAAATTACAGGGCAATATATTAGGCCGATTGAATCGGTTACAAAAGTTGCAATTGAATTGGCAAAGGGTAATTATAAAGCACGTGCATACGAAAGTCATTCGGATGAAACAGGAATGCTGAGTAAAGCGATTAATATTTTAGCTCGTAACTTACAAGAGATGACACTTGAACAAGAAATGCAGCAAGATCGTCTGCATACGTTAATTGAAAATATGGGAAGCGGAATGATTTTAATTGATAGCCGCGGGTATATAAACCTTGTAAACCGCTCTTATAAGGAAACTTTCCACGTAACAGATGAAGAATATTTAGATCGCTTATATTATGAATCGTTTCATCATACAGAAATTATTGAGCTTGTAGAAGAAATCTTTATGACAGAAGTGAAAGTGCGTAAACAAATGTTATTGCCACTTGGAATTGAGCGGAAGCATTTCGAAGTATATGGAGCGCCGATTATCGGGACAAACCATGAATGGAAAGGGATTGTTCTCGTATTCCATGACATAACAGAGTTAAAGAAATTAGAACAAATGAGAAAAGACTTTTTAGCGAATGTTTCTCATGAATTAAAGACACCGATTACTTCTATTAAAGGTTTTTCAGAAACACTCTTAGACGGAGCGATGGATAATAAAAAATTCTGCGAACATTTCTTGCACATTATTTTAAAAGAAAGTGAGCGCATGCAAGGATTAATTGAAGATTTATTAGATTTGTCAAAGATCGAACAACAAGGATTTAAATTAAATATGGGAACCGTTGACATGAAGGGGCTGCTTGAAGATATTCATATGGTGCTTGATAATAAAGCAGGAGAAAAAGAAATCTCTTTACAAGTGAATGTATTAAAACGTGCTTCTGTTATTGGAGATCCAAGTCGTTTGAAACAAATCTTTATTAATTTAATAAATAACGCGATCGTATATACACCGGCTGGAGGCGTTGTTTCAGTAGAGTTAGCGGAAGATAAGTATAATGCTTATATAAAAGTATCGGATACTGGAATTGGTATTAGTAAAGAGGAAATTCCACGTATTTTTGAACGCTTTTACCGAGTGGATAAAGCGAGAAGTAGAAATACTGGTGGTACAGGCCTTGGATTATCAATTGTAAAGCATTTAGTAGAGGCGCATCACGGTACAATTACAGTGGATAGTGAAGTTGGGGAAGGGACAACATTTACAGTTGTTTTACCAAAATCAGCAACTGAAAAATAGGATGAAGGATGTTTACAATATATTAACAATGGCTTAATTAAATATTAATAAAGCTCTGTTAATATAATACATGAAAACCCCTTCATCCAAGGAGTAATTTTGGACGAGAATAGTTAAGTTGTTCTCGTCACTTCCCTTTATGCCAATATAAGTCTGTTTTATATATGAAAGAAAATAACCGTTATTTTTCTTCTCTCTATTAGTCATGTTAATATAGAGAGAGGAAAGGAACGGTTTTTTTCTGTGAAAAAAATCATTTCAAATTTGTATGGGGAGGTTTCAATTTTGGAAAAAAAGGTCGTATTAGTAGATGGTAATAATATCGCGTATCGTGCTTTCTTTGCACTACCGCTTTTAAATAACGACAAAGGTATACATACGAACGCAATTTACGGTTTTACAATGATGTTAATGAGAATATTAGAGGAAGAAAAGCCAACTCATATGTTAGTGGCGTTTGATGCAGGCAAAACAACCTTCCGTCATAAAACGTATAGTGAGTATAAAGGAGGACGTCAAAAGACTCCACCTGAATTATCAGAGCAGTTCCCGTTTATTCGTGAGATGCTGGATGCGTTCAATGTACCGCGTTATGAATTAGAAAATTATGAAGCGGATGATATTATGGGAACGCTAGCAAAAGAAGCGAGTGAACAAGGAGCAAGTGTAAAAGTTATTTCAGGAGATAAAGATTTACTTCAACTTGTTTCTGATAACACGCTTGTATGTATTCCGCGAAAAGGGATTACGGAAGTAGATGAATATACGAAAGAAGCTTTATTTGAAAAATATAGCTTATCACCAAAGCAAATTATCGATATGAAAGGTTTAATGGGAGACCAATCAGATAATATTCCGGGTGTACCAGGAGTTGGTGAAAAAACGGCGATTAAATTGTTAACACAGTTTGGAACGGTTGAAGAAGTGTATGAAAATCTAGATCAAGTAAGCGGGAAGAAATTAAAAGAAAAACTAGAAGAAAATAAAGAACAAGCTCTTATGAGTAAAGATCTTGCGACTATTATTACAGATGCACCGATTACAGTTCATGTGGATGATATGGCGTATAAAGGATATGAAGCAAGTGATGTGATTCCAATGTTCGAGAGTTTAGGATTTACATCTCTTTTAAATAAATTAGGCGTTACGCCAGAAGAAACAGCTCCAGCTGAATTAGATGATATTACATTTGATATTGTGGAAGAAGTTACAGAAGAAATGCTTCAGCAAGATAGTGCGCTTATCGTAGAAGTGCAAGAAGATAATTATCATAAGGCGGACATTCAAGGCTTTGGTATTCAAAATGAAAATGGTTGCTACTTTATTCAGAAGGATATTGCTCTTGCATCGGATGCATTTAAAGCATGGCTTGCAAATGGAGAAATGAGAAAGCATACATTTGATGCGAAGCGAGCAATCGTTGCACTGAAATGGAATGGGATAGATATGCAAGGGATTGACTTTGATCTATTAATCGCTGCTTATTTACTTGACCCGGCTGATACAGATAAAGATTTTCGTACTGTAGCGAAAATGAAAGAAACGCATGCTGTGAAATCAGATGAAGAAGTTTACGGAAAAGGTGCGAAGCGTGCTGTTCCAGAGTTAGAAGTAGTAGCGGAGCATGTGGCCCGTAAAGTGCATGTATTATATGATGTAAAGCAAACATTCGTTGAAGAGTTAAAGAAGAATGAGCAATATGAACTGTTTACAGAGTTAGAATTGCCACTTGCGCGTGTATTAGCTGATATGGAAGTAAAAGGTGTAAAAGTTGATACGGAGCGTCTTCGTAATATGGGAGAAGAACTCGCAGGTAGATTAAAGGAAATGGAACAGGAAATTTATAAGCTTGCGGGAACAGAATTTAATATTAATTCACCGAAGCAGCTTGGTGTAATTCTGTTTGAGAACTTAAACTTACCGGTTATTAAAAAGACGAAAACAGGTTATTCTACGTCAGCTGATGTATTAGACAAGCTTATGGATCGCCATGAAATTATTCCAAACATTTTACATTATCGTCAATTAGGGAAGCTAAATTCAACTTATATTGAAGGTTTACTGAAAGTTGTACATGAAGATTCATCTAAAATTCATACTCGCTTTAATCAAGTGTTAACGCAAACAGGTCGATTAAGTTCAACGGATCCGAACTTGCAAAATATCCCGATTCGATTAGAAGAAGGAAGAAAGATTCGTCAGGCATTTGTTCCATCAGAAGAAGGTTGGATTATGTATGCGGCTGATTATTCACAAATCGAACTGCGTGTATTAGCTCATATTGCAAATGATAAAGGGCTAGTTGAAGCATTCCAGCATGACATGGATATTCATACGAAAACAGCTATGGATGTATTTGGCGTTGAAAAAGATGAAGTAACTTCAAATATGAGACGACAAGCGAAAGCTGTTAACTTCGGAATTGTGTATGGTATTAGTGATTATGGTCTTTCACAAAACTTAGGAATTACAAGAAAAGCAGCAGCGGAATTTATTGAAAAGTATTTAGAAAGTTTCCCTGGTGTACAAGAATACATGGAGGACATCGTAAAAGATGCGAAACAAAAAGGATATGTGGCTACATTATTAAATCGTCGTCGTTATATTCCAGAAATTACGAGTCGTAATTTCAATTTACGTAGCTTCGCTGAGCGTACAGCGATGAATACACCAATTCAAGGTACTGCAGCAGATATTATTAAAAAAGCGATGATTATTATGGCAGATCGTTTAGAAGAAGAAGGATTACAAGCGCGTCTTCTTCTGCAAGTACACGATGAATTAATATTTGAAGCACCAAAAGAAGAAATTGAAAAATTAGAGCAGCTTGTACCTGAAGTAATGGAGCATGCGATTGAACTCGCAGTTCCGCTGAAAGTTGATTATTCTTACGGTCCAACTTGGTACGACGCAAAATAAGGAAGTGATGAAATGCCTGAATTACCAGAGGTTGAAAACGTCAGACGGACACTTGAAAATCTTGTAACAGGAAAAACGATTGAAGATGTTATTGTTACTTATCCAAAAATAGTGAAACGACCAGATGATGCAGAAATCTTTAAAGAAATGCTAAAAGGCGAGAAGATTGAAAATATAAAGCGAAGAGGAAAGTTTTTGCTTCTATATGTAACAAATTATGTTATTGTTTCACATTTGCGTATGGAAGGTAAGTTTTTACTACATCAAGAGGATGAGCCAATTGATAAACATACGCACGTCCGTTTCTTATTTACAGATGGAACTGAATTACATTATAAAGATGTGAGAAAGTTTGGTACGATGCATCTCTTTAAGAAAGGTGAAGAGATGAACCAAATGCCTCTTGCTGACTTAGGGCCGGAGCCGTTTGATGCTGAATTGACACCACAGTATTTACAAGAAAGATTGCAAAAGACAAATCGTAAAATAAAAGTTGTGCTATTGGATCAGCGTCTTTTAGTAGGGCTTGGAAATATATATGTGGATGAAGTTTTATTCCGTTCTCAAATTCATCCGGAACGAGAAGCGTCGTCTTTGACAAAAGAAGAAATTGAGCGAATTTATGAGGCTACGGTTACAACGCTAGGAGAAGCAGTGAAGCGTGGCGGAAGTACAATTCGAACGTATATCAACTCACAAGGGCAAATTGGTTCGTTCCAAGAACTCCTAAATGTATACGGAAAAAAAGGAGAACCGTGTGTAACTTGCGGTACGATATTAGAAAAAACAGTTGTTGGCGGAAGAGGAACGCATTACTGCCCAATTTGTCAGCCAAGAATATAGAAAAGAGATAACATCGGATAGGCATTTGTCATATACATACAGCAGAGCTATGTATAAGGGAGGAGCTTACCGATGTACCTTTATTTATCTCTTATTTTATTAGCTTTTACATTAAGCTTAGATAGCTGTAGTGTAGGGCTAACATATGGTTTAAGAAGCGTAAGAATTCCACTAAGATCAATTATAATTATCGGAATGTGTTCAGCGGCTGTTATGCTTGTTTCAATGGGAATTGGACATATGATCGCGAAAGTATTTTCACCTGTTATCGCAACGCGTATCGGTGGGCTTGTTCTTATTGGAATAGGGATTTGGGTATTGTATCAATTTTTTCGAAGTGAAAAAAAAGAAGAACCGAAGCAAGAGGAGAAGGTCTGGAAATTAGAGATTGCCTCGCTAGGGCTAGTGATTCAAATTTTACGGAAACCGACTGTAGCAGATTTTGATAAATCAGGCACCATTTCTGCAGGAGAGGCATTGCTTCTTGGTATCGCTCTTTCTGTAGACTCATTTGGTGCCGGAATTGGTGCATCTTTATTAGGGTATGCACCCGCTATGATGGCGATATTAGTTGCGATTATGAGTTCTTTGTTTTTATTTATTGGAATGAAACTTGGAACGGTTTTATCGAATATGAAGTGGTTACAAAAATTTACATTCCTGCCTGGGGTATTACTCATTATAATTGGAATTTGGAAAATGTAAGTATGGGCGTGGAACATTAGTTTCGCGCCTTTTATTATGAGGAGGCTTATTATGACAGTAGTAATTGGATTAACAGGAGGCATTGCAAGTGGAAAAAGTACAGTATCTCAAATGTTTCGTGAACTGAGCATACCGGTTATTGATGCAGATATTATTGCACGAGAAGTTGTAGAGCAAGGAAAACCAGCATATAACAAAATAGTAGAAGTATTTGGAACGGAAGTGTTACAAGAAGATGGAGAACTAGATCGTCCAAAACTGGGAAGTGTCGTTTTCTATAATGAAGAAAAACGATTGCAGTTAAATAAAATTGTTCATCCTGCAGTGCGTGAGGAAATGAATAGGCAAAAGGAGATGTACATAAAAGAAGATATGCAAGCGGTTGTGTTAGATATTCCTCTCTTATTTGAAAGCAAATTAACAAGTCTTGTTGACCGCGTTTTAGTTGTAGCAGTTAAGCCGCATACGCAATTAGAGCGTTTAATGAAACGAAATAACTTTTCAGAAGAAGAAGCAACAGCTCGTATTCAATCTCAAATGCCGTTAGAAGAAAAAGTGAAAAATGCAGATGAAGTGATAAATAATGATGGCACAATTATGGGAACGAAAACACAATTGCAGGTAATTTTAAAGAAGTGGAACATTATTGACTAAAAAATTGTGAAATTAATGAAAATGCTTAGTGACATATCTCCTTTTTGTGTTATACTATTATTGGGATTGGAGATAAATAGTATAACGCATTCAAGGGGGATAACATATTATGACTCGTGTGGCAATTAATGGATTTGGACGTATTGGGAGAATGGTATTTCGTCAAGCAATAAAAGAAAGCGCATTCGAAATTGTAGCAATCAATGCAAGCTATCCATCTGAAACGTTAGCACACTTAATTAAATATGATACAGTTCATGGCAAGTTTGACGGAACAGTAGAAGCATTTGAAGATCACTTATTAGTTGATGGAAAAATGATTCGCCTTTTAAACAACCGCGATCCAAAGGAATTGCCTTGGACAGATTTAGGTGTTGAAGTTGTAATTGAAGCAACTGGTAAATTTAATTCGAAAGAAAAAGCAATTCTTCACGTTGAAGCTGGAGCGAAAAAAGTTATTTTAACAGCGCCTGGTAAAAATGAAGATGTAACAATTGTAGTTGGTGTGAATGAAGACCAATTAGATATTACAAAACATACTGTTATTTCAAATGCATCTTGTACAACAAACTGTTTAGCGCCTGTTGTGAAGGTGTTAGATGAGCAGTTTGGAATTGAAAACGGTTTAATGACGACAGTTCACGCTTATACAAATGACCAAAAAAATATTGATAACCCACATAAAGATTTAAGAAGAGCACGTGCTTGCGGACAATCAATCATTCCGACAACGACAGGTGCTGCGAAAGCGCTAGCAAAAGTTCTTCCGCACTTAAACGGAAAACTTCATGGTATGGCACTTCGTGTACCAACACCAAACGTGTCTCTTGTTGACTTAGTAGTAGATGTAAAACGCGATGTGACAGTTGAAGCTATTAATGATGCATTCAAAACTGTTGCAAACGGTGCGTTAAAAGGTATTGTAGAATTCAGCGAAGAGCCTTTAGTATCTATCGACTTTAATACAAATACACATTCAGCTATTATCGATGGTTTATCTACAATGGTAATGGGTGATCGTAAAGTGAAAGTACTTGCTTGGTATGATAACGAGTGGGGCTACTCTCGTCGTGTTGTAGATCTTGTAACGTTAGTTGTTGAAGAGTTAGCGAAACAAGAAAATGTGCAACACATTTAAGTGAATAAGGGAGGAGAGGGCAAGGCAATATTTGCCCTCTTTTTTTATTTTTTTCTGAAAAGGAAAAAAATTATATAAGTATATTTTAAAAAGTGGACATACCACGAAACGTTGTGATTACTGCATTTGTGAATCGTTTATTTTTTTTAGGGAAAAGTAAAGAGGAAAATATGACAGAAAATCGAAAAAACTGTTGTTGCAAAATGAAAATAAACAAAGTATACTAACACTCGTAAACTTAAGAGCTGAGGTACGTAGTCACTACTTAAAGGGTTAGGACCTCTCTGGACTAACTTTCCCCCGTGGTAGTGGAGCAAGCCAAATTGCAAATTAGTTTTCAATTCGAACAGTTAGAATAAATTTACAAGGGGGAACTGTAGAATGGATACTATGGATACGATGGGTCGTCACGTGATCGCTGAACTTTGGGATTGCGATTTCGACAAGCTTAATGACATGCCGTATATTGAACAATTATTTGTGGATGCAGCACTAAGAGCTGGTGCTGAAGTGCGTGAGGTTGCTTTCCATAAATTTGCACCACAAGGTGTAAGTGGAGTAGTAATTATCTCAGAATCACATTTAACAATTCATAGCTTTCCGGAGCACGGTTACGCAAGTATTGATGTTTATACTTGTGGGGATCGTATTGATCCAAATGTTGCTGCAGAATATATTGCAGAAGGTTTAAACGCGAAAACGCGTGAGAGCATCGAGCTTCCTCGAGGCACTGGTAGCTTCGAAATTAAGCAGAGAGAAACAAAAGCTCTTTAAAAAAGAACATAATTGATTTAAAATGTAAAGAGGTGTATAATGCACCTCTTTTTTAGTTTATAAAAAAGGAAAAATATAACGTACTCGTTAGTTGAATACATTGGACTCTTGCAAATGAGGTAGTGCCCTATATACCATCTTATTTTTAAGTATGAGATGATAAAGTGATGCGCTGAAACTTAAAGTGGTAAGAGAGTTAGAATGAGTTATATAATATTGTATATATATTTTAGGTGAATTGAGTAGAGAAAAATAAAGAGTATAGTGTAAAGGAGTGAATGAATTGCGTTGTCCATCCTGTTCTCATAATGGTACAAGAGTGTTAGATTCGCGTCCGGTAGACGAGGGGCGCTCTATTCGAAGAAGAAGAGAGTGTGAAAGTTGTTTAAGTCGCTTTACGACCTTTGAAAGGGTAGAAGAGTCACCTCTTATCGTTGTTAAAAAAGAAGGCACACGAGAAGAGTTTAATAAAGAAAAGATTTTACGCGGTTTAATTAAAGCGTGTGAAAAAAGACCAGTATCTTTAAGACAATTAGAAGAAGTAACACAAAGCGTGGAACGTGAACTGCGTAATTTAGGTATATCAGAAGTGAAAAGTGATATGATTGGTGAAATTGTTATGGAAGAACTTCGCGATATTGATGATGTTGCTTATGTACGTTTTGCTTCTGTATATCGTCAATTTAAAGATTTAAATGTATTTATTGAAGAATTAAAAGATATACTGCAAAAAGAAAGAGAGTAGAAGTTGTATTTTATTCTCTTTACATACCGTAAGTAATAGGATAAGAGAGCTAGAAGCGAAAGCTAATAGCTCTTTTTCACTAAGAATTTATATAATGAAGATAGAAGGAATGAAGTAGAGGATAGATTGGATGAGAGAAAGGAAAAGCAAGAATGGAAAAACAGTCATGGATGGAGCTATTGCCGATTGATCGTTATAAAGTAAGTGCGAAAGGGCTACTGCATAATTACGACCGAAAAGTATTGACGATGTTGTATCAGCCGTTAATAGGTAGTAGAGCTTTTAGCTTATACATGACACTATGGGGGGAGCTAGAGCAAGATCGTGTATTTGGAAAAGAGAATACACATCATTCCCTTATGGTGACTATGCAAATGCAACTTCCTGAAATATATGAGGAACGAGTAAAGTTAGAGGCAATTGGGCTTTTGAAGGTATATATTAAGAAAGAAAAAGATATTCGAATGTTCATATATGAGTTGCAACCACCTTTATCTCCGAAGCAGTTTTTTGATGATATTGTTTTAAGTATCTTTTTATACAATCGATTGAGTCGGACAAAATATAATCAAGTAAAGCAATATTTCTTAGAAGAAGAATTTGATTTTGCTTCTTATGAAAATGTTACGCGCTCTTTCAATGATGTGTTTGGTTCGTTTAATCCAGGACAGCTTGAGCATGCGCAAGAAGACCTTCGTATTCCAAAAACGACAACTATGCCAAGTAACGAGAAGGGAGACGCTCCGAAAGTTTGGAATGATTTCTTTGATTTCTCTTTATTTGTAGATGGATTGTCCGCTCTTGTTCCTAAAAAGGCGATTACAGATCAAGTAAGAGACTGCGTTATAACACTTGCTTACGTGTATGGTGTAGATGTGTTATCGATGCAAAATATCGTTCTTGGTGCGGTGACAGAGATGCAAACAATTGATATGGAAAGGCTTAGAAAAGGAGCGCGCGATTGGTATCAATTTGAAAATGGTCAAGCATTACCGGTACTAAGTGAAAGAGTACAGCCTCATGCTGCACGTACGATGAAAGAGAAAGAGCCTTCATCACAAGAGGAGATGTTAATAAAGCAGCTAGAGGAAATCTCGCCAAAACAACTATTGAAAGAGATTTCTGGTGGTGCAGAGGCAACGAAAGCGGACTTGCAAATCGTTGAAGATGTCATGATTAATCAAAAATTGACACCAGGAGTTGTGAATGTACTTATTTATTACGTTATGCTACGCTCAGATATGAAACTTGCGAAAACGTATGTCGAGAAGATTGCTGGGCATTGGGCACGTAAAAAGGTCGGTACAGTAGCGGACGCGATGGCGTTAGCGAAAGAAGAGAACCGTCAATATCAAGAGTGGGCTGAGACGAAGAAAAAAGGCCGTACGGCGAAGAAAACGGTACGAAAAGAAATGGTGCCAGATTGGCTTAAGGAAGAAGAGCCGAAAGAACAAGAGAAAGAAACGGCGAAGAAAGATGTAAGTGTAGAAAAAGATGCAAGTACGCTAGAAGATGAACGAAAACGATTAGAAGAAGTGTTAAAAAAATATAAGCGTGATTAATAGAAGAGAATGAACGCTCTTTGAGGTGAGAAAATGGAGCATATTCAAAATTCATTTACAAAATTAATGGAAAATGAAAACTTTAAAAATAGATATGAAGTATTAAAGGCAGAAGTAATGGCGCACCCGCGTGTAAAAGAATTTATAGACGAACATAAAGGTGAAGTAACGACTTCTATGATTGAGCGCAGTCTTGTGAAGTTATATGAATATATTGGACAAAGTGTAGGTTGCGTGGATTGTCCGGATTTAGGTGCATGTAAAAATATGCTGCAAGGATACGAGCCAAAGCTTGTTATTCAAGGGAAGATGATTGATATTCAATACGATCGTTGCGTTAGAAAAGTAGCATATGACGAGAGAAAGAAATATGAAAAACTCGTTCAAAGTGTATATATGCCAACGGATATTTTACAGGCAACTATGGAAAACTTAGACCCTTCTGATTTAAATGCACGTATCGATGCAATTGGCGCAGCGAATGAATTTTTAAGTACATATGAACCAGGTAAAAAAGCACAAGGTTTATATTTGTACGGTAAATTTGGTGTAGGAAAAACGTACCTTTTAGGAGCAATTGCGAACGAGCTTGCTCGAAAGAAAATAAGTTCGATGCTCGTATACTTCCCGGAATTTTTACGTGAAATTAAAAGTTCGATTCAAGATAATTCGATTGGCGAAAAGATTGATGCGGTTAAACGCGTGCAAGTTTTAATGTTAGATGATATCGGGGCAGAAGCGATGTCGAGCTTTGTGCGTGACGATGTGCTTGGTGCAATCTTGCAATTCCGTATGTTAGAAAACTTACCGACGTTCTTTACGTCTAATTTTGATTTTAAACAATTGGAACATCATTTAACGTATACACAACGTGGTGAGGCTGAAGAAATGAAGGCAGCACGTATTATGGAACGAATTAAATATTTAGCGAAACCAATTCCAATTGGTGGGAAAAACCGTCGTCATAAGTAAAAGAGCAAGCTGAGAAGCTTGCTCTTTTGTATTATAGTGATATTTTCTTTTCAAATATGAGATCGAAATATTCAGGTTGTCCAGAACTGCCAATCGTAGGGGCAACAATCTGTACGAACCTCCAGTCATCTCTAGCATGCTCTTGAATAATTTCTTGGTAGTCTTCAGCTAGTTTTGAGCGAGTGAGCCCCCAATGAAATTCGACTTTTACGAATTTATATTCAAACATTCAGATACCTCCCTTTAGTAATAAGTAAAGTATACAATAAAAAAATTCATAGTAGCTTGTATCATTTTTTTCTCCCTCCCTTAATATATATAAAATTAGCAAGCCATATTGAGTGGATTTTCTAACGATAGGAAATGTAATTCTACTAAGAGTGAACTTCACGCGGGACGGACTCTTATAGGATTTGTAACGTATAGATACAGTCCTTTAGAGCAGGGATAAAAGGGGGGACAAAAGTGATTGAAATTTGCTTCGAAGAAAAAAATGATGCTATGCACGTATATAGACAATTGCTGAAAAGAGCGGAAGTATTATATAAGGAAACGAGTGTGTATTTACAGGAACAAAAAGTGGTGATTCACATACCAGTACGTGAATCAAATTATATTGAAAAGATCTTATTGCCGGTAATGGTGTATTTTATTGTGAATGTGAAACAAAATGAGTGGATTTATACGATCTTAAAAGAAAAGTTTTTTTATGAAGAACAAGAAGAGTGTCATCAAATATTGCACATGGCACATGAGATTTTAAAGGGAAGAAGAAAAGGGGTAGCTCAGGATTTAACGCGTAACGCATTTGAGTCATATATTAAGTCTTCTTTAAATAATTGGCTTTGTGATCCGCTCTCATTCTCGTTTTCATCATATATCCGTTTTCGTCTTCGTACATATAGGGAAATGGTGGCTAAACTTGCGGAAGTGGCAATTGATGAATATAAGATGGAGCAAGAATACCAAATGTTCATTGAGACGCTTCGGCAACAAGTAAGTAGCCGTAAATCACGCTTGTCCTGCGTACATCTTATTTTTGATGAAAGCTTTATCTTTTATGATGATAAAGGTAGACGTTTAAAACAGGAGAAGTTGGTCCAATATATAGATGAGGAATTATTAAAGCAAAATGATGTATATATTGATACGAAAGTAATTGCGCCGCTTCTTTCTATTTCGCCCAAAAAGATTTATTTATATACGAAAGAACAAGACCATAATATGATTATTACTTTGCGAAATGTGTTTCAAGAACGGGTCCAATTACATGGATTACATGATTTTGAGCGCAATGTGAAAAATTTAAAAAATAAAGGTAACGCCCTTGATTTTCTAAGTTTTTGAGCATATAATTACCTACATAAATGAAATATATCGAAATGTCATGATGAGGACATGAGTAGTTTTCTACGATTTTCAGAGAGGGAAGCCTTAGGGTGTGAGCTTCCTAGTACGGGATTATTACTTACCACCTCTAAACTTTAGCAGTGAACGGTTTTTCTAGTAATTGCTAACGGACAACACCGTTATGTTGAACTTGAGCAATTAACAATTATGTTAATTGGAACAAGGGTGGAACCACGAATTCAACACTCGTCCCTTTTTACGGGATGAGTGTTTTTTATTTTGAGAAAAAGAGGAGTGACCAGTGATGGCAGATGTAGTTAAAATTACTTTCCCTGATGGAGCTGTGAAGGAGTTTCCAAAAGGCGTAACAACTGAAGAAATCGCAGCTTCTATTAGCCCAGGCTTAAAGAAAAAAGCTGTAGCTGGAAAATTAAACGATGAGATGATCGATCTTGTTACACCAATCGAAGAAGATGGTGCAGTTTCTATTATTACATTAGATTCTGAAGATGGCTTATATATTTTACGCCATTCAACAGCCCACCTTTTAGCACAAGCGTTAAAACGTTTATATAAAGATGTTAAGCTTGAGCTTGGCATTGGTCCAGTAATTGAAAATGGCTTCTATTACGATATCGATATGGAAGAAGCAATTACAGTTGAAGACTTCAAGAAAATCGAAAAAGAAATGCAAAAAATCGTGAACGAAAACTTAGAAATCGTTCGTCATGAAGTACCACGTGCAGAAGCACTTCGTCGCTTTGAAGAAATTGGTGATGAGTTAAAATTAGATTTAATTAACGATCTTCCAGAGGATGCAGTTATTTCAATCTATGAGCAAGGCGAATTCTTCGACCTTTGCCGTGGTGTTCACCTTCCATCTACAGGGAAAATTAAAGTGTTTAAATTATTAAGCGTTGCAGGTGCTTACTGGCGCGGCGATAGCAATAATAAAATGTTACAACGTATTTACGGTACTGCATTCGTTAAGAAAGCAGAATTAGATGAGCACTTACGTATGCTTGAAGAAGCGAAAGAGCGCGATCACCGTAAATTAGGTAAAGAATTAAAACTATTTACTAATAGCCAAAAAGTAGGACAAGGTTTACCACTTTGGTTACCAAAGGGTGCAACAATTCGTCGTATTATCGAGCGTTACATCGTTGATAAAGAAGCAAGCTTAGGCTATGATCACGTATACACTCCAGTATTAGGAAGTAGAGAGTTATATGAAACTTCTGGTCACTGGAATCACTACCGTGATGGCATGTTCCCATCAATGGAAATGGATAATGAAGAATTAGTTCTTCGTCCAATGAACTGTCCTCACCATATGATGGTTTATAAAAATGATATTCACAGCTACCGTGAATTACCAATCCGTATTGCGGAACTTGGAACAATGCACCGTTATGAAATGTCAGGTGCGTTATCTGGGTTACAACGTGTACGCGGAATGACTTTAAACGATGCGCACATTTTCGTTCGTCCAGATCAAATTAAAGAAGAGTTAAAACGTGTTGTAAACTTAACTCTAGAAGTGTACAAAGATTTCGGTTTAGAGAACTACTCATTCCGTCTATCTTATCGTGATCCAGCAGATACTAAAAAGTATTATGCGGATGATGAGATGTGGGAAAAAGCACAAGGTATGTTAAAAGAAGCTATGGATGAAATGGGTCTTGATTACTATGAAGCTGAAGGTGAAGCAGCATTCTACGGTCCAAAACTTGATGTTCAAGTTCGTACTGCTCTTGGAAAAGACGAAACACTTTCAACTGTACAATTAGACTTCTTACTTCCAGAACGCTTTGAATTAACTTATGTTGGCGAAGACGGTAAGCAACATCGTCCAGTTGTAATTCACCGTGGTGTTGTATCAACTATGGAACGCTTCGTAGCCTTCTTAATTGAAGAATACAAAGGTGCATTCCCAACTTGGTTAGCTCCAGTTCAAGTACAAGTAATTCCAGTTTCTCCGCAAGTACATTTAGACTATGCGAAGAAAGTACAAGACGAATTGCGTCGTGCTGGTATCCGTGTTGAATTAGACACTCGTGAAGAGAAGATCGGTTACAAAATCCGTGAAGCACAAATGCAAAAAATTCCGTACATGCTTGTAGTAGGTGACAATGAAGTAACTGAAAACGGCGTAAACGTACGTAAATATGGTGAACAAAAATCAGAAACAATCGCATTAGATGCTTTTGTTGACATGATTAAAGTAGAAGGAAAACGATAAGAAAAAGCCGCGGTATACCGCGGCTTTTCTTTGTAATATAAAAGAGAAAAACTAGAAAAAATAACCATGTAACACTTATCATAAAAAAGTATTGCAAGTATGTTAGTTGTTTGTTACAATATTTCTTGTTGTTAGTAAAACACATCGCGTCTTCTTGACAGACGTCATGTCCTATGATAAACTCATCAAGGATAATAGAATATTGTTTTGTGGAACAAGTAGAAGCACCCGCTTCTCACCTGATGGACGCATTCGCAGTTAGCAGGTAAATGTATTTCTTACTTAAGATTTTACAAGTGTGGGTGTCGTATGCCCGCACTTTTTTTGTCGGGTTCTATGACTACAAAATATGTTCTGAGAAAACCTTGGAGGTGGCTTACTATTAGCAAGGATATGATGATTAACGAGCAAATTCGTGCACGTGAAGTACGTTTAGTTGGCGCAAATGGCGATCAACTTGGAATCAAGTCTCGTAATGACGCTTTAGACTTAGCTGCAAATCTTAATCTTGATTTAGTATTAGTTGCTCCAAATGCGAAACCGCCAGTATGCCGCATTATGGACTACGGTAAATTCCGCTTTGAGCAACAGAAGAAAGAAAAAGAGCAGCGCAAAAATCAAAAAGTAATTAGCATGAAAGAAGTTCGTTTAAGTCCAACAATTGATGAACACGACTTTAACACAAAACTTCGTAATGCTATCAAGTTTTTAGAGAAAGGCGACAAGGTTAAAGCGTCAATTCGCTTTAAAGGACGTGCCATTACTCATAAAGAAATCGGTCAACGTGTTTTAGATCGCTTCTCAGAAGCTTGTGCTGAAGTTAGTACAGTTGAATCTAAGCCTAAAATGGAAGGACGCAGTATGTTCTTAGTTTTAGCACCGAAAAACGATAAGTAATAGATAGAGGAGGAAATACCTATGCCTAAACAAAAAACTCATCGCGGCGCTGCAAAGCGTTTCAAAAAGACTGGATCAGGTAAACTGAAACGTTCTCACGCTTACACAAGCCATTTATTCGCTAACAAATCTACAAAAGCTAAACGTAAACTACGTAAAGCTGGTGTAGTAAGCGCTGGTGACTTCAAACGCATTCGTCAAATGCTTGACAACTTAAAATAAGTTCGGCTGATATATAGAACAATTAGGAGGTAATATTATGCCAAGAGTAAAAGGTGGTACAGTTACTCGTCAACGTCGTAAAAAAGTAATTAAATTAGCAAAAGGTTACTACGGTTCAAAAAATACATTATTCAAGGTTGCTAACCAACAGGTTATGAAATCTCTAATGTATGCATTCCGTGACCGCCGTCAAAAGAAACGTGACTTCCGTAAATTATGGATTACACGTATCAACGCAGCAGCTCGTATGAATGGTCTTTCTTACAGCCGCTTAATGCACGGTCTTAAAAATGCTGGCATCGAAGTTAACCGCAAGATGCTTGCTGACTTAGCTGTTCATGACGAAAAAGCTTTCGCTGAATTAGCAACAGTTGCAAAAAACAACATTAACTAATTAATTAGTTGAAACCTTAGAAGAATTTTCTTCTAAGGTTTTTTGTTTGTGTTCAGAGAGAAGTTTGAAGTTCTAAAGATTAACGGATGTGTTGTTATCGATATGACAAAATCAACATAAAAACTATAGTGATATAGAAGAATATACATATGAAGTCAGGAGAATCCTCCTGGCTTTTTTTAATTATGCACGTTTGGAAAGAAGAGTATCTTTCCTAGCCGAAACGACACTGCTATAATGGAAAGATGATATGGAACTTTCATCAGATGAACAATTTAAGAGTGATGACTGAAACGTATTTGCAAATTAAGGACAAGCTATTTTATAAAGAGGTAGATAGCTGACTTATTCATAAGAACTGAAACATAATAATGAACTTTGAGATGAAACAACATTGTTGCGTAAAATGCGATGTTGGAGGAGGACAATAGAATGGACTTACTACAACTATTTAAATTACAAAAAGAATTAGATGACCGTATTGCAAAAGAACATGACTTACAACCGAAAAAATTGTTAAAAGAAAAAATGTTAGCTCTTCTTGTAGAAATTGGTGAACTTGCAAATGAAACACGTTGTTTTAAATATTGGAGCAACAAACCAGCTTCGGAACGTGAAGTAATATTAGAAGAATACGTAGATGGTTTGCATTTTATTTTATCAATCGGAATTGATTTAGGTATTGATAAAAACTTCTTATTCTATAAATGTGCACAAACGAATAAAACACAAGTGGAAATTTTCTTAGACACATATGCGAAAGTAATTCGTTTTACAGATCAACCATCTATTACAAACTATATTGAATTATTTACGAGCTATCTTCGACTTGGACAAGCACTTGAATTTGAGCAAGAAGAGATTGAAAAAGCATATTTAGATAAAAATGAGGTAAATCATCAGCGTCAAACACAAGGATACTAATTTAATTTTTGAATATTTCAATTTAATTATTGTATAATGAATTGACTGAAGAAAAAGGAGGGTGTTGGCAATGACAAAATTAGACGCGACATTGACAATGCTAAAAGAATTAACGGATGCACGTGGTATTGCTGGTAACGAACGTGAACCACGTGAAGTAATGAAGAAATATATCGAGCCGTTTGCGGACGAACTTTCTACTGATAATTTAGGGAGTTTAGTTGCGAAAAAAGTAGGGGAAGAAAACGGCCCGAAAATTATGGTTGCAGGTCATTTAGATGAAGTTGGATTTATGATTACACAAATCGATGACAAAGGTTTCCTTCGCTTCCAAACGGTTGGTGGCTGGTGGTCACAAGTTATGCTTGCACAGCGCGTGACGATTGTAACGCGTAAAGGAGATGTAACAGGTGTAATTGGTTCAAAACCACCGCACATTTTACCTCCAGAAGCTCGTAAAAAGCCAGTTGAAATTAAAGACATGTTCATCGATATCGGTGCTTCTAGCCAAGAAGAAGCGATGGAGTGGGGCGTACGACCAGGAGATCAAGTTGTACCGTACTTTGAATTCCAAGTGATGAAGAATGAAAAAATGTTACTTGCAAAAGCGTGGGATAACCGAATCGGTTGTGCAATTGCAATTGACGTATTAAAACAACTAAAAGATGAAAAGCATCCAAACGTTGTATACGGCGTTGGAACTGTACAAGAAGAAGTTGGTCTTCGTGGCGCAAAAACATCTGCGAATTATATTAAACCAGATATCGCGTTCGCAGTAGATGTTGGTATCGCTGGAGATACACCGGGTGTAACGTCAAAAGAAGCGCAAAGTAAAATGGGCGATGGACCACAAATCATTTTATATGATGCTTCTGTTATTGGACATACAGGTTTACGTGATTTCGTAGTTGATGTTGCTGATGAATTACAAATCCCGTATCAATATGATTCAGTAGCGGGCGGAGGAACGGATGCGGGTGCGATTCACATTGCTGTAAATGGTATTCCTTCTATGGCAATTACAATTGCAACGCGCTATATCCATTCTCATGCGGCAATGTTACATCGTGATGATTATGAAAATGCAGTGAAGTTAATTGTAGAAGTTATTAAACGTCTTGATAAAGAGGCTGTACATAACATTACATTTAATTAATAGAAAAAGCGAAGGAGATTCTCCTTCGCTTTTTTATGTTTTAAAAAGGCCGTTCTAATCCCGCTGCAGTATGAGCGCCTAAAATAATTAAACGAGTTAATTGCATCGCCATAAAATGCGGGGTATATATCATTCCTCTTTTAAGCCATGACATAATCATCCCTAGATGGGCACCAGTAACATAACTAATGAGAATATCGCGTGGAACCATTAGTTTTTCATCGTTAGGTTGTGAAATAGAGAGGCTTAATGTTAAATGCGTTTGAATTGCTTTCATCATCTTATACGTATAGTTTCCGGCAGCTTTATCACCAAGCATGACGTTATAGAAGTTAGTGTTTTCTGCAATATGTTCGAACAAGGCCAAAAAACTTGGATGTGGCGAATCAAATGTTAGTTGGAAATCTTCTTTATTTCTATTTCTCGGTTTAATTACTTCAGTTAGCTTTTCTAACATTTCTTCAATGCTTTTGTCTAGTAAGTCATATTTATCGTGGTAATGGCTATAAAATGTAGCGCGGTTTACAGGAGCGCGTTCTGCAATATGTTGAACAGTAACATTTTCAAAACCTTTTTCGCCTACTAAAGCGACAAAAGCATCCTGTATGAGTTGTCTCGTCCGTTTTACACGTGGATCATTTGTATTTTTAATAGACATTTTTATTTCCCCTCGTTTAATTTTCTGTACTTAAACAACATATTGGTATTATATTGTTGTTTAAACGACATTTCATACGTAAATTGTCGGTTGTAGATTCAAAATAATTATTTATAATTATAAACGATAGTCCTTCAGAAATCAGCACCGCTCGCAGGTAGATAAATTTCGATTTACGCTGCAGATGGTGTGATTTTTTTGTTAAAAGGTTAATATAATTAACAATTAAACAATCTAAACAATAAGGACATAAATAGTTTAGAAAAAAATTATATGCGATATAAGGAGAGGAATGCAATGAATCAGTTTCGAAGAATGGTAATTATCAACATTATCACATTAATTGTACTAGTTGGCGGCGGTATTGGCGGTTATTACTATTACAATCAAACGGAAAATTACTTAAAAACAGACAATGCAAAGATTGATGGAAAGGTAATTCCGGTTGCTTCACCAGTAGCAGGTAAACTAACTGACTGGAAAGCTGAAGTAGGAAAAAATTATAATGAGAACGATAAATTAGGTACTGTTACTGTAGCGGCAGCTAATGGAGAACAAACAGTAGATGTAACAATTCCACAAAATGCAACAGTTGTACAATCAAACGCAACAACAAATGCTTTCGTTGGAGCAGGTAGCCCGATTGCTTATGCATTTGATATGAACAATTTATGGGTAACAGCAAACATTGAAGAAACAGATGTTGATGATGTTCAAAAAGGTCAAGATGTAGATGTGTATGTAGATGCATACCCAGATACAACGTTAACAGGAAAAGTAGAACAAGTTGGCTTAACAACAGCGAATACATTCTCTATGTTGCCATCAAGCAACGCAACAGCGAACTATACGAAAGTAACACAAGTAGTACCAGTTAAAATTTCTTTAGATCATAGCAAATCAGTAAATATTGTTCCTGGCATGAATGTGACAGTTCGTATTCATAAGTAAGGGGGAGATGAGATGTCCTCAATTGTAATTGCAGGATATGCACTATTTTGTATAATCGTCTTCTTCCTTGTAAATCGTCTTTTACGAAAGAAAAAAACGAAAATGGGAGAAGAACAAGTCCCAGCCGTAAGTAAAATAGAAGTAAGTAAAGTTGAAACAGAAGAGAAAGAAATTGAACGAAAGCAAGAACCGGAAATTTCTAATGTAGTTGAGTTAGAAACAGGAAAGCAAGAAGAAGTAAAACAAGAAAAAGAAGTGCCGAAAAAACAAATGTCTATGCCTGTAGAGAATGTGAACGTAAAAGCAGTTGTAGCTGTATTAATTCTCGGCATGTTCGTTTCTATTTTAAACCAAACAATCATTAACGTTGCATTACCTCCGTTAATGAATGAATTTAATGTATCAACTTCAACAGCACAATGGTTAATTACAGGCTTCATGCTTGTAAATGGTATTTTAGTACCGATTAGTGCCTTTTTAGTTTCACGATTTACGTATCGTAAATTATTCGTAGCAGCAATGTTATTCTTCACGGTAGGATCTATCATTTGTGCTACTTCAGGAAACTTTACAATGATGATGACAGGTCGCGTAATTCAAGCAGTTGGTGCGGGTATTTTAATGCCGGTTGGTATGAATATCTTTATGACGTTATTCCCGCCTCATAAACGCGGAGCGGCGATGGGATTACTAGGTGTAGCGATGATTTTAGCGCCAGCTATCGGACCAACTGTAACAGGTTGGGTGATTGAAAACTATAGCTGGAACTTAATGTTCTATGCGATGTTTATTATTGGTTTAATTATTACGTTCCTATCTTTAAAATTCTTTACACTAGCTCAGCCAGTGTCTAAAACGAAATTAGATATATTCGGTGTGGTTAGTTCAAGTATTGGACTAGGAAGCTTATTGTACGGATTTAGTGAAGCTGGAAATAATAGTTGGACTAGTGCAGAAGTCATTATTTCACTTGTTATCGGTGTAATTGGTTTAGCGTTATTTATTTGGAGAGAGTTAACAACGGACAATAAAATGCTTGATTTACAAGTATTTAAATATCCAGTATTTACTTTTACTTTAGTAATTAACGCAATCGTTACGATGGCATTATTCGGAGGTATGTTATTGCTTCCAGTATATCTGCAAAACATTCGTGGCTTTACGCCAATTGAATCTGGTTTACTACTTCTTCCAGGATCATTAATTATGGGGATCATGGGACCAGTAGCGGGTAAATTATTCGATAAATATGGCATTCGTCCATTAGCGATAATTGGATTGGCAATTACGACGTATGCGACATATGAATTTACAAAATTATCGATGGATACACCGTATAGCGTTATTATGACGGATTATATTATACGTTCAATTGGTATGTCATTCATTATGATGCCAATTATGACAGCTGGTATGAACGCGCTACCGATGAAATTAATTTCTCACGGTACAGCAACGCAAAATACGTCAAGACAAGTAGCTGGTTCAATCGGAACAGCGATTTTAATCACACTTATGACGCAACAAACAACTGCTCACGTAGCAGATTACGGCAACATGTTAACAACATCAAACCCAATTTTAGTTGATAAAGTACACGGCATGGGTCAAAGCTTAGTGGCCTTAGCTGGATCAGCTCAAGCAGGAGACGCGATGAGCACACAACTATTATATGGACAAATTTCAAAGCTATCTGCAATTAACGGTATTAACGATGCCTTCTTAATTGCAACGATACTTGCAGGGATTGCTTGGGTGTTATCGTTCTTCTTACCATCAGGCAATAAACCAAATAGAAAAGCAGGGAATTAATTTCCCTGCTTTTTTGCCTTTTTAAAGAGTGAGATATAAAAAATGATAACCAGTTACGGAGCAAAGCCCTGTTATAAACAAAATTATCCCCATAGAACAAATACTCGATATTTGCCTGCCGCTTATAATAGCTAATAGTCCAGCTAAAGAGAAGAAGCACCAATATAAAGTTCCCGAAATTGGAACCATCCCCTCTAAATCTATTCCAGAACCTATACAAACGATAGGAACAACGATAAGTAATATGCTAATTAAACCAGCTATAATAGTGAGTGATTTATTACATTTAATACCATGAATAATTAAAAAAATACCAACGATAAATGCGCATAACATTAAAGTAATAGCTAAAATCATCCAAGTTAATATTCCAAACACTTCTGTATTACCTCCGATTTGTAGGTTGCTAAAAAATATTATATATAGAATGAATCACCTACAGACATGAGCTCCCAGAAGATAACACCTAATATTCCAATGGTAAAAATAATGAATCCCATATTACGTATACTTTTAATTTTGGCTTGTACTCCACTTACCCCTGCTAATAATCCAGTTAAAGAAAATAGGGTCCAGTAAAGAGCAGTTGGAATCGGGAAAATTGTATCGATATGAATCCCTACACTTAAAAGAACAAAAGGTAGTGTGACAAAGGATAGGCTAAGTAGCCCCATTAAACCAACGAGTAATTTCCGATATTTAATCCCCGTTACTATTAAAAAAATACCACCAGCAATCCCGCATAGTAAGAGAAGTGGCGTGAAAAGCATCCAAATAATACTGAACATATGTAAACTCCTTTATGTGAATTAAGTTATATTTTACTACATGAGGTTTATTTTGGATATTATTAATGAATATATATAAATTGAAGGGAATGGGTAATAACGATACGGATTATCAAAAACGTAACCGTAGAAGAGTTTGAAGTTATGATAAAAGAGTAAAGAGAGGTATCGCGATGATACCTCTTTTTAACTCAAGAATGCCAACATGTTATTCATAATATGAAATAACATAGCTGGAATAATGGACTTTGTTTTTTTACATAAAATGGCCATTAATAATCCCATAAAGAAAGTAATTACCATTACCCCAAGTGAGTATGTATGAGCGATACCGAAGAAGAAACTTGTTACGATGGCTGCAATCCAAAATGGAAAGCGTTCTGAGAAGAAGCGAAGTATAAAACCACGGAAAATAAGTTCTTCAAAAATGGGTGTGAGTATTGCAAAGCTGAGAAGTAATAATATTTGATATTGCTTAAAGACGTCTAAGCTTAGTGCGGAAGATTGCTGCTTTGTTGCGTCTTGGAACACATAATTTAACAAGATGTAATTGAGTATGATGTTGATAACGAAGAAAAGAAGTAAGTATACGTATGTGCGCCATTCTTTCAGTGTTTTAAAGTTAAAAGATTTTAGTAGTAATTTTTTTGCGGGTTCGAATTTAAAGATGAAGAATAACAATACAGCTAGTTGTAATACGGTACTTGCAGTATTTGCAATAGATTCATACAGGGCAACTTGTTTTTTATCTGTAAGACCTGCTGTATAAATTGTTAATGGCATTGCGAGGAACACAGTAATAAGTCCAGTTCCAAAAAAGGCGAATAAAACAGAGCTAATAAATTGTCCCCATGACATCGAGTGTTTTTGTTCATTAGAAAGCTGTGTAGCGGGTTGCATTTGTAAAATCACCTCTTTTATATTTGTATATTTAATTATAAAGTAAAATGTTTTTGAATGTAACATTTAAATATTACATATAAAGTGAAACTTTAATCATTGGGGAGGTTCATCCCCCACTGATTATCAGCCCTCACCAATCGGGCTTTTACGGGCAGTTGATTCTCCACCTAACTTCCTCGTCTTTGCTGAATTTCGAGGTGGGGCTCTTACTGCCCGTTAATGCGGGATAAAGGTTTATTTTCCATAAAATAATAAAAGAGGTATCACCCTGTAGTGATGCCTCTTTCTCATTGATAACTATGTTCTGCCTTGTTATTCAATTTTGCTTGCTCTATTTGCAATTCACGCTCTACCAATCGATCTAATTGCTGAATAGCTTTAAGTGCTTTTTCATAAGAAATCGTTCTATAATGATGAGCTCCGCCTGGTTCTTCATCTGCTTCGTCTGCCCATTTAATAATGTTTTGAAGAGATGTTCTTTCAATTTCTTGTTCCACTAAGAAAGAATCTGTATGCAGAAGAATTGCGATAGAAATTTCTTTTGCTAGTTTTGGATGTTCTCCTAATCTAATAAGCAATTTATGTGCTCTTTCAGCACCTTTAATTGCATGGATATCATTCTTTTTATATAAGTCATAGTCCCATTCGCCGCCTGTGTACCACGTATGATGTCCGATATCATGAAGGAAACCGGCTTTTGTCGCAGCATCGACTGAGGCGTGATGCTTTTTGGCTAGGTGAAACGCATGGTAAGCGACAGCGATCGCGTGGACCATTCCAGAACGGTTTACGTATTTTTGTGTAATGTGATGTTTAAAAACTTGTTCAAGCGTAATACGGTGCATAAAACATTCACTCCTTTTATCTAATGATGTATACGAAGAAAAATCGATCGGTTTAAATGTATTTTGAACATTGTACTCCATCATAGTTCGTTAGTAAAGTAGAAATGTTTAGGAGAAGAAAAATTTTTTTCGTAAAAAAATCACCTTAGCTTATGCGAAGGTGATTTTCAAATTGCTTATTTTTTTAATCCTTGCTCTAGTGTTTCTAACATTTCGTGCTTTTCATTTTCATCAGCGTTTTTCCAAATGACTTCAAATAAAACACCAAGACCTGGAAGCATTTTTTCTTCACCGCTTTGAATTGCATCGACAATTGTTTCTTGTAATTGATCTTGTGAATTACCAGATACATTCGCTAATACGGCACCGCGTAAATTAAAACTCATTGCTTTCACCTCTTCTTCAGAATTGAAACTGACGTTAGTTTTTGTTCTTTTTTATGTAAATATGTATGAAAAATAGGCTATAATGATAAGACAAGAAGAGAGGGAAATACATATTATGAAAAACATTGATTCAGTACAAAATCCGCGTGTAAAGCAGTGGAAAAAGCTGCAAACGAAAAAAGAACGCGATAAAAAAGGTTTATTTTTTGTAGAAGGATTTCACTTAGTCGAGGAAGCTCTGAAGGCAGGAATTGTAACAGAACTTATCGTTTCAGATCAGACAGACCTTCCGAAAGATTGGACAGTTAATGATGTGGAAATGTATATCGTGCCTGAGGCGATTGTAAAAATACTTCGTGAAACAGAAACGACGCAAGGTGTATTTGCTGTTTGTGAGAAGCATGAGAAAGAAGTAGCTCTTACTGATGGGAAATTCCTTTTATTAGATGGCCTGCAAGACCCAGGTAATTTAGGAACAATTATTCGTACAGCTGATGCAGCTGGTATTCACGCCGTTGTGCTTGGAGAAGGTTGTGTTGATGTTTACAATAGTAAAGTACTCCGCTCTACACAAGGCTCTATTTTCCACTTACCAATTGTAAAAGGGAACTTAGAAGAATGGGTAGACAAGTTAAAAGAAAATAACGTTCCTGTATATGGAACAGCTCTTGAAAATGGAGTTCCGTATGGTGAAGTAACTCCGGCTGGAAGTTTTGCATTAATTGTTGGAAATGAAGGAAATGGCGTACGCCAAGAAATTCTTGCAAAAACGGATCAAAACTTGTATATTCCGATTTACGGTGGGGCAGAATCATTAAATGTTGCGGTTGCAGCAGGGATTTTAACGTATTATTTGCAAAGCCCGGTTGCGAACAAATAAAAAACTTCTTATAATAAGTTGAAGTACATTATATTAAAAGTTAAATAACGAAAAACGTTGATAGAGAAGAGTAGCTTACAAAATCGCCATATAGGGAGAGAATGCCGTAGACTGAAAGCATTCTTATGGTAGACGGAAGTGAATTCACCTCTGGAGTTGACGCCAGGACCATATATATGTAAAGGCGTTCCGGTCAGAATTGATCGTTATAACTAATGAGTGGGCAGACTTGTTCTGTCAATTTAGGGTGGTACCGCGAATTTACCTCGTCCCTTTTTGGGAGCGAGGTTTTTTTATTTTTAAAATTAGGAGGGTTCCAAAATGGAAGCACGTTTAAAAGAGCTAAAGCAAAAAGCGTTAGAGCTTATTGAAGAAGCGAAAGAGCTAAAGGGCTTAAACGACGTACGCGTAGCGTATTTAGGAAAAAAAGGTCCAATTACAGAAGTATTACGCGGCATGGGAAAATTATCAGCAGAAGAGCGTCCACGTATGGGAGCATTAGTAAATGAAGTACGTGAAGCGATTCAAACGCGTCTAGAAGACAAAATTGGTAACTTAGAAAAAGCAGTAATTGAAGCGAAATTAGCTACGGAAACAATTGATGTTACATTACCAGGTCGTCCTGTTGAAACAGGCTGTCACCATCCGTTAACAGCTGTTGTTGAACAAATTGAAGATGTATTCATCGGTATGGGTTATGAAGTAGCTGAAGGAACAGAAGTAGAAAAAGACTACTACAACTTCGAAGCACTAAACTTACCGAAAGATCACCCAGCACGTGACATGCAAGATACATTCTACATTACAGAAGAAACGTTACTACGTACACATACATCTTCTGTGCAAGCACGTACGATGGAAAATAATAAAGAAAAAGGCCCAATCAAAATTATCTGTCCTGGTAAAGTGTATCGCCGCGATGATGATGATGCGACGCATTCACATCAGTTCATGCAAATTGAAGGTCTTGTAATTGATAAAAACATTCGTATGAGTGACTTAAAAGGTACACTGCAAGTATTCGTGAAAAAGATGTTCGGTGAAGATCGTGAAATCCGTCTTCGTCCAAGTTTCTTCCCATTCACAGAGCCATCTGTAGAGATGGATATTTCTTGTATGATGTGTCATGGCAAAGGTTGCGGCACTTGTAAAGGAACTGGCTGGATTGAAATTTTAGGCGCAGGTATGGTTCACCCGAACGTACTTGAAATGGCTGGTTATGATTCAAAAGAATATCAAGGTTTCGCATTCGGTATGGGCGCAGAGCGTATCGCAATGTTGAAATACGGCGTAGATGACATTCGTCATTTCTATACAAATGATGTACGTTTCTTACAACAATTCAAACGAGCGTAAGGGAAGGAGAGGATAAATATGTTCGTATCATATCGTTGGTTACAAGAGTATGTAGATATTAAAGATGTAACAGCACAAGAACTAGCAGACAAAATCACGAAAAGTGGTATTGAAGTAGAAGGCGTTGAAGTATTAAATAAAGGTGTAAAAGGTGTTGTAGTTGGTCACGTATTAGAATGTGAAAAACACCCAGAAGCTGATAAATTAAGCAAATGCTTAATCGATATCGGTGAAGAAGAGCCAGTTCAAATTATTTGTGGAGCTGCTAACATTGCAAAAGGTTTAAAAGTACCAGTTGCAAAAGTTGGTGCTGTACTTCCTGGTAACTTCAAAATTAAAAAAGCAAAACTACGTGGTGAAGCTTCTCACGGTATGGTTTGTGCTCTTCAAGAGCTTGGCATTGATGGAAAGTTAGTTTCAAAAGAATATGCAGATGGTATCTTCATCTTCCCAAGTGACGCTGAAGTTGGTGCAGATGCACTTGAAATTTTAAACTTACACGATGAAGTACTTGAGCTTGGTTTAACACCAAACCGTGCAGATTGCTTAAACATGTTAGGTGTTGCATATGAAGTGGCTGCTATTTACGGGCGAGAAGTAAAACTTCCAGCTATCGAATTACAAGAAATAGCAGAAAAAACTTCTGATTATATTTCTGTAAGTGTAGAAGCGAAAGAAGAAAACCCATTATACATTGCAAAAATGGTTAAAAACGTAAAGATTGGTCCATCACCAATGTGGATGCAAACTCGCCTTATGGCAGCTGGCATTCGTCCAATTAGCAACGTAGTTGATATTACAAACTACATTTTAATGGAATACGGTCAACCGTTACATGCATTCGATTACGATAAATTAGGTTCAAAAGAAATCGTTGTTCGTCTTGCAAAAGAAGGCGAAAAAATTGAAACGTTAGATGATCAAGAGCGTACATTACAAAGCCACCACCTTGTAATTACAAACGGAACAAAAGCTTTAGCTGTTGCTGGTGTAATGGGCGGAGCGGATTCTGAAGTTACAAATGAGACAGTAAACGTTCTAATTGAGTCTGCATACTTTGCAGGTCAAACAGTGCGTCGTACATCAAAAGACTTAGGTCTTCGTAGTGAATCAAGTGCACGTTTCGAAAAAGGAATCGACCCAACACGTACATTTGAAGCAATTCAACACGCAGCTGCTTTAATGGCGAAATATGCTGGCGGTGAAGCGCTTGAAGGTGTAGTAGAAGCTGACAACTTACAAGTACAAGAGCGTACAGTATCTGTTACTGCTGAAAAAGTAAACCGTGTATTAGGTACAAATATTTCTGCGAGTGAGATGGGTACAATGTTCACAAACTTGAAATTCCCATTCACAGAAGTAGAAGGAACATTCCATGTAAATGTACCAGCACGTCGCCCTGATATTACAATTTCCGAAGACTTAGTAGAAGAAGTGGGCCGTCTATACGGTTATGACCACATTCCAGTTACATTACCTTCTGGAACGATGACTCGTGGTAAATTAACATCAGCACAAACGAAACGTCGTAAAGTACGTCGCTTCTTAGAGGGTGCTGGTTTATATGAAGCAATTACGTATTCATTAACAAGCGCTGACAAAGCGAAACAATACATGGTTGAGCCAAACGAAAAAGCACCTGTAAACCTTGCGCTTCCAATGAGCGAAGAGCGTAGCCAACTTCGTTTAAGCTTAGTGCCGCAATTGCTAGAAGCAGTTTCATACAATGTTGCTCGTAAAAACGACAGTGTTGCTTTATACGAAGTAGGTTCTATCTTCTTACCAACAGAAGCAGGAGAACTTCCGAAAGAAGAACAACACCTTGCAGGTGTTATGACAGGTCTTGCTCTTCACCATGCATGGCAAGGTGAGAAGAAAGTAGTAGACTTCTTCGTTATGAAAGGTGTACTAGAAGGACTATTCGACGTACTTGGCGTTTCAAACCAAATCACATATGCACCAGCAAAACGTGAAGGTATGCATCCAGGCCGTACAGCTGATATCGTATTAGATGGCGAAGTAATTGGTTTCATCGGTCAATTGCACCCAGAAGCAGAAAAACAATTAGATGTGAAAAATACATTCGTATTTGAACTATCTCTTGTAAAAGTATTCGGTGCAGACGCTGAAGAAACTTACTACTCATCAATTCCACGTTTCCCATCTATGACACGTGACATGGCTGTTGTGGTAACAAAAGAAACAAAAGCTGGTGAAATGAAGCAAGTCATTGCTGAAGCTGGCGGAGAACTTCTGAAAGACGTAACACTATTCGACTTATACGAAGGTGAAAAAATGGAAGAAGGCAAGAAATCACTTGCATTCTCTATGACTTACTTCGATGCAGAACGTACGTTAACAGATGAAGAAGTAACAGAAGCGCATAACCGTGTATTAACAACGGTAGAAGAGAAATTTGGTGCGGAGTTACGTAAGTAATTAGAAAATTGCCGGATTCATTCCGGCAATTTTTTTTATTGCACAATCGTCGAAAGATGTCGGTAAGTCGATATATTACAAAAATCGCTTATATATTTTCTGGCATCTTGCATCTTTCTCTCGAATGTAGTACATTAATTTTAGTTTAACAAAATGAAAGACGATGATAAGGAAAAGTAGTATATACTATAATCCAAAGCGAGTCAGGGGCGGTGAGAGCCTGATGAGGCGGTATATGTGAAGAACACCTTGGAGTTGCTAACCGAAATTGAATCTTGTATTCAAGAGTAGACTTAGACGGGAATCCGGCCTGTTACAAACCGGGAAGTATGTATTACATACGAGTTAAAGTTGGTCTTTATGACAAATTGGGTGGTACCGCGAAGTTTAACCTTTCGTCCCTTTATGGATGAAAGGTTTTTTTGTATTTAAATATATCAGCAAAGGAGAATTTCACTATGGAAAACACATTAGTAAAAAGTCTGTATAGAGATACAGAAAAGTATGCAGGTCAAACAGTACAAGTATCAGGGTGGATTCGTAACTTACGTGATTCAAAAGCATTTGGTTTCATCGAATTAAACGACGGTAGCTTCTTCAAAAGCGTTCAAATCGTTTTCGATACAGAATTAGAGAACTTTAAAGAAATTGCAAAGCTTCCACTTAGCTCTTCAGTGAAAGTAGAAGGTAAAGTAATTGCAACGCCTGGAGCGAAGCAACCATTTGAAATTAAAGCAGAAAAAATTGATATCGAGGGCTTATCAGATTCTGATTACCCACTTCAAAAGAAGCGTCATACGTTTGAATACTTACGTACAATCGCTCACTTACGTCCAAGAACAAATGCATTCTCTGCAACGTTCCGCGTACGTTCTATCGCAGCATTTGCGATTCACCAGTTCTTCCAAGAGCGTGGATTTGTACATGTTCACACACCAATCATCACTGGTAGTGATACAGAAGGTGCTGGCGAAATGTTCCGCGTAACAACACAAGATTTAAACAACGTACCAAAAGGTGAAGACGGACAAGTTGATGAATCAAAAGACTTCTTCGGTAAAGAAACAAACTTAACAGTAAGTGGACAGCTGAACGCTGAAGCGTATGCATTAGCATTCCGTGATGTATATACATTCGGACCTACATTCCGTGCGGAAAACTCAAACACAACTCGCCACGCTGCTGAGTTCTGGATGGTTGAGCCTGAGATTGCATTCGCTGAGTTAGGCGATGTAATGGATCTTACAGAAGATATGCTGAAATATGCAATGAAATATGTATTAGAGCATGCACCAGAAGAAATGGACTTCTTCAACAGCTTCGTTGATAAAACAGTTCTAGAGCGTATGAACAACGTGATTAACTCTGACTTCGGTCGCATCACATATACAGAAGCAATTAAAGTACTTCAAGAATCAGGTGCTGACTTCAAATACCCAGTAGAATGGGGTATTGACTTACAAACAGAGCACGAAAGATACTTATCAGAAGAAATCTTCAAACGCCCTGTATTCGTAACTGACTACCCGAAAGACATTAAAGCGTTCTACATGCGTATGAATGAAGATGGAAAAACAGTAGCTGCTACTGACCTTCTAGTTCCTGGCATCGGCGAATTAATCGGCGGAAGTCAACGTGAAGAAAGAATGGACGTTTTAGTAGACAGAATTAAAGAATTAGGTATGAACGAAGAGGACTACTGGTGGTACTTAGAACTTAGAAAATACGGCGGTACAAAACACGCTGGATTCGGTCTAGGTTTCGAGCGCTTCCTAATGTACATCACTGGTATGGCTAACATCCGTGACGTAATTCCATTCCCAAGAACTCCAGGTTCTTCTGAGTTCTAAAATGTGAAAAAAGCGAGAGGATTTCCTCTCGCTTTTTATTTTGCATAGTTTATTACCCTGTAGCAAAAAGTAACGCGAAGGGGTGAATATAAATGAGTAAAAAAGTAAAAAAAGATCATTCAAGATCGGGCCTAGGTTCTCCAGAAGTAGAAGGACAAGGAACGACGACACATGAAACAGGTTCTCATAAAGTACCTTCATCTAATAAGAAGCAGAAACGAAGCTAACATAACAAAGGAGAGTCTTAAGGGCTCTCCTTTGTTATGTGTTACATCTTATTATCGTTAATTTCTTTTGTAATCTTATTTATGTCTTTGTCTAATCGATCTAAATAGAAAAACCACAGTAAACTTATGAACACGTAATAGATGGCCATCACGCCAAGATTATCAGATATATTTTCAAATGTAGATTTAGTAGTGAAAAAAGCTCCCCAAATGGTAGAAATAGTGAGGTAAGAAAGAGGACCTACGATGTGTACGAAAGCATAAAGTACCTTTTTTATTTTTACAGCGTTCATATGAAAAACCTCCTTTTTCTAATCATACATTCAAGTTCCTCACAGAAGTGTTGTAGTTTTGCTGGATTATGTATTAACAAGCGGGCATCGTGTTTCCCGATAAACCTGCGGATCCGAAAGGTTAATAAAAAAGATCGACCATAACGCTCTATTAAATCGTTGAACTCTCGTTGTTCACTTAGTAGCTGAATGTTTTCCCTAATTTTGAACTGTCTTTCATGTGGATCACCTAGTAAAATATTTAGAATCATTTGTAGAAGTAGTAATGGGAATCTCCTCCTATGTTGGAATAATATGTACATTGTAATTGTAACAAAACTATAAGGACAATAGTAGGGTGAAACAAAAAACAGGAGTTTGTAGGCTCCTGTTTTTGTCGATACTATTTTAATAAGCGAAACGCCTTCTCCGTATTAGCGAAATGCAGTTTCACAAACTCGGGTAATCGTTCTTTACCAAGCTTTTGAATTAATTTAGCTGCAGCGATATCAACTTGTTTACCAGCACCTTTTGGAAGTGGCATACCAGCTTTTTTACTTAGTTCGTCAAACTGTTTTACGAATGAGTAGCGAGCTAAAATAGAAGCAGCGGCTACTGCTAAATGGACACTTTCGCCTTTCGTTGCGAAGTAAACATTCTCACGCTGTACCTGTTTTTGTTTTGCTAAATATTTATAGTATGTATCAGGTTGTGTGAATTGATCGATTAAGACGCCTTCAGGTTTTGTAGGTGCCATTTTAGCTAATAAGTTTGTAATAGCTTTATTGTGTAGTAAAGCTTTTAACTTACCTTGATTGTTTCCTTTATCAAATAGCTCGTTATATTTTTCATTATGAAGGACAAGAGAGCTGTAAGGAACAACGTGTAGAAGTTGTTTCGCAATGGCAGTAATTTGATCGTCATTTAAGTTTTTAGAGTCTTTTACACCAAGTTCTTTTAGCAGTGGGATTTGCTTTGCATCCACATATACAGCAACGACTGTCATCGGTCCAAAGAAATCTCCCGTACCAACTTCATCAGACCCTACAATAGACATTGTACCGATGGAAGCGGGCGGCGCATAACGATGGGAATCGACAGATTTTTTTACAGCTGTTTTCGGTGTTTGAGAGACAGTTTGCCAACGAGAAGCTTCTGCTTCAGCGCGGCCTCCTTGGAACATTACTTTTCCAGATTTATACGCTGTAATTGTGCAAGATGGTACCTTTGCCATGAAGATTCCGCCTTGTGGAATTTTTGGGCTAAGCGAATGTTTATATTGTTGTTTCATGTCTTCAATTACTGTAGAATTTGTTTGAATTACGATAGAATTTGACATAATGGTCGCCCCTTTTTTTATATTGTTATTTTTATCATATCGGATTGTTCTTTCTGTTTCCATATTATGAAGGTTCATGGTATGATAAACTTTAGGATTCTGTACGTGATTGGAGGCCGGTGAGTTGTCACAACAAAAGGGAAAGAAAAGTCGAATTAATGTAGAAATCTATGGTCAGCAATATTCAGTTGTTGGCGATGAAAGTACAAGTCATATCCGCATGGTAGCAGCGATTGTGGATGATAAAATGCGCGAACTCAATGCCAAGAATCCTTCGCTTGACACGAGTAGACTAGCGGTATTGACGGCGGTAAACGTCATACACGATTACATAAAATTAAAAGAAGAACATGAGAAATTGAAAGAAAGTATGACAAAAAAAGGAATGGAATAACATGATTGATATTATTATCATTTTACTGCTTGTTATGGGATTTTTCCTCGGCTTACGCAGAGGGTTTATTCTGCAACTTGTAAAGTTAACAAGCTTTATTATCGCATACCTTGTTGCATACTGGTACTGTAAAGATTTAGCGCCAGCACTTGCGAAATTTATTCCGTATCCATTTGATAAAAACGTATCTGTTCCAGAATGGATTGATGCAAATAATATTGAGACAGTATTTTATCAAGCGCTTGCGTTTATCATATTGTTTATTATCACTAAAATTGCACTTTCATTACTTGGTAATTTGTTAAATATGTTTGCAGAAATACCGGTTTTAAAGCAAGTAAATGCGTTTGCGGGGGCAATCCTCGGATTTTTAGAAGTATATATTATTTTGTTTGTCTTAATTATCATTGGAAATATTCTTCCGATTGAACAAGTACAAACACCATTACAAAAATCATCAATTAGCAAAATAATTGTAGACGATACACCGATTCTATCTGAAAAGGTGAAGGAACTATGGCAGACAGGTAGCAGAGTATAACTTCTCTTTTTTCGGAAAGAGAAGTTTTTTTCTATGAAAGAAAGGCGGGGCAATGATGAAAGTAAATAAAAAACAAGTTATCAAATTATTAGAGACAATCGGGCTTTTTATGGAACTAAAGGGTGCGAATCCATTTAAAATATCTGCATTTCGTAAAGCGGCAGCAGCATTAGAAAGTGACGATCGTAGTCTTTCTGAAATTGAAGATTTTACAAAGATTCCAGGAATCGGAAAAGGAACAGCAGCCGTTATTCAAGAATATATAGAATCGGGAACATCTGAAGTATTGCAAGAACTTGAGAAAGAAGTACCAAGTAGCTTATTGCCGTTATTAAAACTACCAGGACTTGGTGGTAAAAAGGTGGCTAAGTTATATAAAGAACTTGGTGTTGTTGATATGGAATCGCTAAAAGCTGTTTGTGAGGAAAATAAAGTACAGGCTTTAGCAGGTTTCGGTAAGAAGACAGAAGAGAAAATATTAGAAGCAATCGATCAAGTAGGCTCTCGTCCAGAGCGTTTACCAATTGCGATGGTATTGCCTATTGCCGGGGAAATAGAGGAGAAATTGTCGAATATTGCTGAAGTAATTCGTTTCTCTCGCGCTGGTAGCTTACGCCGTGTTCGTGAGACAGTGAAAGATTTAGATTTTATCATTGCAACGACAGAACCAGCAGCGGTACGTGAGCATTTACTACAATTCGATAACATGATTGAAGTAATCGCGAGTGGAGATACGAAAGTTTCTGTCCGTCTTCAATATGAATATGATATTTCAATCGATTTTCGTTTAGTAAAACCAGAAGAGTTTATTACAACTCTTCACCATTTCACAGGATCAAAGGACCATAACGTAAAAATGCGTCAAATCGCAAAAGATAAAGGCGAGAAAATTAGTGAGTACGGTGTAGAGAACTTGGAAACAGGTGAAGTGAAAACATTTGAGACTGAAGAAGACTTCTTCGCTCATTTCGGTCTGCCATTTATTCCGCCAGAAGTGCGTGAAGATGGAAAAGAAATTGAATTAATTAAAGAGTATCCAAACTTAATTCAGTTTTCCGATATACAAGGTGATTTACATATGCATACAACTTGGAGTGACGGTGCTTTTTCTATTGAAGAAATGGTACAAGCGTGCCGTGCTCATGGATACAAGTTTATGGCGATTACTGATCACTCGCAATATTTGAAAGTAGCGAATGGTTTAACGAAAGAGCGTCTTCGTGAGCAAGCGAAAGAAATTGAACGTATGAATGAAAAGTATCCAGACATTACAATTTTACGCGGAATTGAAATGGACATTTTACCAGATGCCTCTCTTGATTTTGATGATGAAGTATTAGAAGAATTAGACTATGTCATTGGAGCGATTCACTCTAGCTTCTCACAAGACCGTGAAACGATTATGAAGCGTCTGCGTACTGCACTTGAGAATAAACATGTCACAATGATTGCCCATCCGACAGGACGTCTTCTCGGGCGCCGTGAGGGTTATGATGTAGATACAGATTTATTAATTGAACTCGCAAAAGAGACAAATACAGTTTTAGAATTAAATGCGAATCCGAACCGTCTAGATTTAAGCGCGAAATTATTAAAACAAGCACAAGATGCTGGTGTAAAAGTAGCGATTAATACGGATGCTCATACACTTGAAATGTTAGAGGATATGGAAACAGGTGTAGCTGCAGCACGTAAAGGTTGGATTCAAAAAGATAACGTGATTAACACATGGGATATTGAACGTTTATTAGACTATATTAAACGTAATAAGTAACACAAGGGGGACCTGCAACATGTTAGAAAGAACGTTGCGTGTATTAGAATACAATAAAGTAAAAGAACAATTACTTGAACATACAGCCTCTTCACTTGGCCGTGATAAAGTGAAGAATTTAGTGCCGAGCACTGATTTTGAAGAAATTGTAGAAATGCAAGATACAACGGATGAAGCAGCGAAAGTCATTCGTTTAAAAGGTAGTGCACCATTAGGTGGCATTACGGATATTCGCTCGAATGTGAAGCGTGCAAAGATTGGAAGTATGTTAAGCCCGAATGAACTACTTGATATTGCGAATACGATGTATGGTAGTCGTAATATGAAACGTTTCATTGAAGATATGGCTGATAACGGTGTCGAGCTTCCGATTTTAGAAACTCATGTCGCTCAAATTGTATCTTTATATGAGTTAGAAAAGAAAATTACAAATTGCATCGGTGATGGCGGTGAAGTAGTCGATAGTGCGAGTGATAAACTGCGTGGTATTCGTACTCAAATTCGTACTGCGGAAAGCCGTATTCGTGAAAAGTTAGAAAATATGACGCGTTCTTCAAACGCGCAAAAGATGCTGTCTGACTCGATTGTAACAATTCGTAATGAACGTTACGTAATCCCAGTAAAACAAGAATACCGCGGCGTATATGGCGGTATTGTTCACGACCAATCTGCTTCTGGACAAACATTATTTATTGAACCACAAGTAATTGTAGAATTAAATAATGCACTACAAGAAGCACGAGTGAAAGAAAAACAAGAAATTGAACGCATCTTATTAATGTTAACAGAAGAAGTGGCAGTAGAAGCCGATATCGTTTTATCAAACGTAGAAGTAGTTGCAAATCTTGATTTCATCTTTGCGAAAGCTTTTTATGCGAAACGAATTAAAGCAACGAAACCAATTGTAAATAACGAGCGTTATATGGATTTAAGACAAGCTCGTCATCCGCTAATCGATCCAGAAATTATTGTGCCAAATAACATTATGCTAGGTAAAGATTTCACAACAATTGTTATTACAGGACCGAATACAGGTGGTAAAACAGTTACGCTGAAAACAGTTGGTATTTGTGTATTAATGGCGCAATCTGGTCTTCACATTCCAGTAATGGATGAGTCAGAGATTTGTGTATTTAAAAATATCTTTGCTGATATCGGTGATGAGCAGTCGATTGAACAAAGCTTAAGTACGTTCTCCTCACATATGGTGAACATTGTAGATATTTTAGAAAAAGCTGATTTTGAAAGCTTAGTTTTATTTGATGAATTAGGTGCTGGAACAGACCCGCAAGAAGGTGCTGCACTAGCAATTTCGATTTTAGATGAAGTATGTAACCGCGGTGCTCGCGTTGTTGCTACGACGCATTACCCAGAATTAAAAGCGTACGGATATAACCGTGAGCAAGTTATTAATGCGAGTGTTGAGTTCGATGTGAACACATTAAGCCCAACGTATAAATTATTAATCGGTGTACCAGGTCGTAGTAACGCCTTTGAAATTTCGAAGCGCCTTGGATTATCTGATCGCGTTATTGACCAAGCACGTAACCACATTAGTACAGATACAAACAAAATTGAAAATATGATTGCGAAGTTAGAAGAAAGTCAAAAGAATGCAGAGCGTGACTGGAACGAAGCAGAGGCACTTCGCAAACAATCTGAGAAACTTCATCGTGAGTTGCAACGTCAAATTATTGAGTTTAACGATGAGCGTGATGAAAAACTATTAAAAGCGCAAAAAGAAGGGGAAGAAAAAGTCGAAGCTGCGAAGAAAGAAGCAGAAGGTATTATTCAAGAACTTCGTCAATTGCGTAAAGCACAGCTTGTAAATGTGAAAGACCATGAGCTTATTGAAGCGAAGAGCCGTCTAGAAGGAACAGCGCCAGAGCTTGTGAAGAAACAAAAAGTAAACGTGAAAAACACTGCGCCGAAACAACAGTTACGCGCAGGTGATGAAGTAAAAGTATTAACGTTCGGTCAAAAGGGTCAATTACTTGAAAAAGTAAGTGATACAGAGTGGAGCGTACAAATCGGTATTCTGAAGATGAAAGTAAAAGAATCTAACATGGAATACATTAACACACCGAAGCAAACAGAGAAAAAAGCAGTCGCAAGTGTGAAGGGTAGAGATTACCACGTTTCATTGGAACTTGATCTTCGCGGTGAACGTTATGAAGATGCAATGATGCGCGTTGAAAAATATTTAGACGATGCCCAGCTTGCAAGTTATCCTCGTGTATCAATCATTCACGGTAAAGGAACAGGAGCGCTTCGCCAAGGTGTACAAGATTACTTGAAGAAGCATCGCGGCGTGAAGAATTACCGTTACGGTGACATGGGCGAGGGAGGCCTAGGCGTAACAGTTGTCGAATTAAAATAGCAAACAACGAAACAAAGGGGAAACCATTATATGTTTATGGACAAACTTGCAAAAGTATTGTTAGCTTGTTGTGGAATATTTTTGGTGATTGGGGTTATTTATTTAGTTGTTTTTGCGAAGTGAAAAAGCGTCAATCGTGGCATAATGATATTGCCATAGATTGACGTTTTTATTATATATGAAAAGGAATAAAACATGAAAATCAACCAATACATAAGCGAAGCAAAATCATGCTCAAGACGTGAAACAGACCGCCTTATTAAAGCTGGACGCGTGGCTATTAATGGCGAAATATGTACGCACGGTGCACTTGTGAGCGATGGTGATGTTGTAACGATTGATGGACAGGTTATTGCGAAAGAAGAGAAAGAAAAGGTGTATATCGCATTCCATAAACCAGTCGGAATTACTTGTACAGCAGCTGATCATATTGAAGATAATATTATTGATTATATCAATTACCCAGAGCGAATCTTTCCAGTTGGGCGATTAGATAAAGCATCGGAAGGACTTATTTTATTAACGAATGATGGCGCGATTGCCAATCAAATTTTACACGGTGATCACGAACACGAGAAAGAATATGTTGTCACAGTCGATAAACCTTTTACGGACTGGTTTATTGATGAGATGTCTAGCGGTGTAAAGATTAAAGATGGTATGACGAAGCCGTGCAAAGTGACGAGAGTCGATCAATCAACATTTCGTATCGTTTTAACGCAAGGAATGAACAGGCAAATTCGTAGAATGAGTCGTGCTTTCGGATTTACTGTAATAAAGCTAAAGCGAGTGCGCATTATGAATATAGAGCTAAATGAGCTTGGAGTAGGAAAATGGCGGAACATTGCAACTGAGGAATTAGAGATATTAAAAGGGCAGTTATAGGGAGGAAAAATTTTCTCCCTATATTTTTTTGTCAGAAAAAATAAAACTATTGATTTTTTTAAAAATAGCCCATATAATAAAAAACAACAAGTTTCGACAAGATATTTTATAAAAGTAATGATGAGGACATGAGTTGTATTTTACGATTCTCAGAGAGGGGAGCCTTAGGCTGTGAGCTTCCTAATACGAAAAGACAAGCTTACCACCTCTAAACTTCAAGAGTGAACTGCATGCATGATGCATTGTAATTCTTGACGGATAAAACCGTTATCAATTTACACGAGCTATAAAATGAGCTTATTTTGCTATAAATTCATTTTATTAGAATAAGGGTGGAACCACGATTTCAACACTCGTCCCTTTGTTAGGGACGGGTGTTTTTTGCGTTCTTTTTACGGGGAAGTATGCTTGAAAGAGGATATGTGACGGATTTCAATTCAGAATATTTTGTCAATTTATTATTTTAGGAGGTTAGTAGAAATGAAATCATCTTTAAAGTTTTCAGAGATGTTTGCAATAAGTTTAATGTTATTTGCACTGTTTTTTGGTGCAGGCAATATGATTTTTCCACCAGCGTTAGGGCAAGGTGCTGGAACGGACGTATGGATCGCGCTGTTTGGTTTTATCGTAACAGGGGTTGGACTACCTTTATTAGGAGTAATTGTTATAGCTTTAAAGGGAGATATTAATGAGCTAGCAGGACGTGTACATCCTATATTCGCACTTGTTTTTATCACTGCAATTTATTTATGTTTAGGCGTATTCGTAAGTGTGCCGCGTACAGGAACAGTAGCTTATGAGATGAGTGTTGCACCGTTTTTACCAAGTGAGATAGCTGGTCAGTCATATCCACTTGTTATCTTTACACTTATTTTCTTTGCAGTCACTTTCTATTTAGCTTTAAATCCTTCGAAATTAGTGGGGCGTATTGGTAAAGTACTAACTCCAATATTATTAGCAGTTATTGCAATTATCGTAGGTAAAGCACTTATTACACCAATTGGAGAATTTGGTGCACCGACAGAAGCGTATAGTGCTCCTCTCTTCAAAGGATTTATTGATGGATATTTAACTTTAGATGGACTTGCAGCACTTGTTTTCGGAAATGTTGTAATTCATGCGTTAAAAGAAAAAGGCATTACAAATAAAAATAGTATTGCAAAAGTAACAATCTTTGCAGGATTTATTGCAGCACTTGGTTTACTACTTGTATATTTAGCGCTTGCGTATCTTGGAGCTTCTAGTGTATCGCTTGGAATGGGCGCAAACGGAGGAATTATTTTAACAAATGTCGTGAATCATTTATTTGGTAGCTACGGAACTTTATTACTAGGGATCGCAATTACAGCAGCATGTTTAACAACTTCTGTAGGTATTGTTGCAGCTTGTGGTGATTACTTCTCTTCCTTATTACCAAAGCTTTCTTATCAAAAAGTCGTTTTCATTTTCTGTGTATTAGCATTTATGGTAGCAAACCTTGGGTTAACTCAGTTAAATGCATTAGCATTACCAATCTTAATCGCCATTTATCCAATTGGAATCGTACTTATCGTATTATCACTTGTTGAAAACTACGTTCGTCTTCCATTAGCGATGTATGTGGGCGGGATTGTAGGAGCATTTGCAATAAGTTTCTTTGATGGGTTACACAATGCAAACCTTCAAATTGCAGCGCTAGCACCTATTTTAGATAAGATTCCATTATATAGTGTAGGAATTGGTTGGTTAGTTCCAGGCATAATCGGTATAGGATTTGGTTATATAGTTTCTAAGTTTCAAAAGCAGGAAATTGCTGTAGAAAAATAGGGAAAAGAGGCTTTCTATAATAGAAAGTCTCTTTTTTTGTAGAAAAAGCCACATATAGAGAAATTCAGATATTAAAAATTTTATACGTAATATAGTTGACAAAAAATTTATGAGTAGGCTAAGATTGACTTAGTTGTGGAAATATTGGAAGGGAAGTGAGGGAAAAGGGTTTTCTATAACTAAAGTGTTGTTAGGGGGAAGAGGTGAAAGAAGAGGAGAAGAGATAGTTTATTTTTTTTGATTTATATTGAGAATGATAATCAATAAATAAGTTTTGAAATTTTTTCTCAGTTTCTATGCCTTCATATAAGGAATAGGGTGAGATATTATTTTTAACATTCAATGAGAATGATAATCAATAATACTTATATTACATAAAAGAATGCTAATTAAATAATAGGTAGAAGAGATTATTTTTTTTCTTATAAATTGAGAATAATTATCATTTTCAAAAAGTGAAGTGAAAGATAACCAAGGAGGAAACAAGAAAAATGAAAAAGGTTTCTGTATTACCCGCTTTTATTATAACGTTCGTATGTATGCTAGCTTTTCTTGTAATGCCATACGGGAATGCTTCAGCAAAACTAGCTGATGGTACTTACGATATTAATTACGTAATTCAAAAAGCGGAAAATGATTCAGCTTCAATGGCAAATGACTATTTTGAAAAGCCAGCAAAATTAATAGTGAAAAACGGTGAGATGAGAGTACAAGTTCCGATGAATCATAGTGCTTGGATTACAGAATTTAAAGCACCAGAGAACGGGAATTTTGTTGATGCGAAAGTTGTTAGTAAAGATGAATCGGCAGATAAAAGAACAGTAGAGTTTAAAGTAGATGATTTATCCAAACCAGCAGCTGTAAAAATTCATGTTGTTGTACCAAATGCAAACTATGACCACCACTACACAATTCGTTTTGCTTTTGATGCAAATGTAAAAGCTGTAGGTGGCGATAACGGCGTAGCTGCTACAACAAAAAATAATGATCAAGCGAAAACAGATACACAAGTAAAAGAAGAGAAAACAAAAGTAGAGAGTAAGGAAACAGCTAAAGAAGCGAACAAAGAAACAAAAAATGAAAATGTAAAAGCTGAAAAAACAGATAACCCAAAAACAGGCGATGAAGCACGTATTGGATTGTTTACAGCGTTAATTCTTATTTCAGGTGCTTTCTTAATTCGTAAAGTGAAATTGAGTAAATAAATCTTTTGAAGGGTGATGAATATATGTTTAAACAATTTAAAATGATTATTGCCGTATTTGCTGTTTTATTTACGTTTATCGCAACACTAGGTTTACAAGATGCAAAGGCTGCTACAAAACTAGCTGATGGAAAATATAATATTGCTTTTACTGTATGGAAAGGCGATAAAGATGAATCGTCTAGAATGAATAGTTATTTTGAAAGCCCAGCAACATTAACAGTTAAAAATGGAAAACAATATGTTTCATTTAAAGTGAAAGATAGTGCTTCTATTAAAAGTTTCCAAGTAGAAAAAGATGGTCAATTTGTAGAAACAACCGTGTTAAGTGAAAACAAAAAAGATAATACTAGAGTTGTAGAATTTGAAGTTGCTGACTTGTCAAAAAAACTAAATGGCAAGGTGAAAATTAATATTCCAATTATTAATTATAATGCTTCGTATGATATTCGCTTTGTATTTGATGGGAACAGTATTAAATAATTTTCAAAAGGGAGAGTCGTTCCATTGAACAGGTATACAAAAATTATTGTTGCTATGTTTTTAATGATATTTACATTCGTATCAACATTACAACCACTTGCAGTTCAAGCAGCTACCAAGTTGGCTGACGGTGAATATTCAATTGGCTTCAAAGTTTTAAAAGATACATCAGATGAAGAATCGATGATGAATCAATATTCAGTAAGCCCGGGAACTTTAAAAGTGAAGGATGGGAAAAAGAAAGTATCCTTTACATTAACGAATAGTTCATGGATTACGAAGTTTGAAACAGAAAAAGCAGGTAAGCTAGTTGCGACAAATGTAATTAGTGAAGATAAAGAAAAAGACACAAGAGTAGTAGAATTTGATGTAGAAGATGTAGAGAAGGTATTAAATGCAAAAGTAAAAGTAGATATTGATTTTTTAAATTATCATCATGAGTACGACGTTCGTATTGCATTTGATCAAAATAGCATTACACCAATTCATGTAGAAAAACCAAATGAAAAAGAGGACCCAGCTAATAAGCCAGATCCAAATGAAACTACCGATCCAGGTCAGAAGCCCGACCAAAAGCCTGACCCAGATCAACAACCAAATTCTAACACAATTACAGATGGTGCGTACAGCATTCCATTTAAAGTATTAAAAGATCAAACAGATGAAGAATCTAAGATGAATACTTACATGGTAAATCCAGGAGTATTAAAAGTAGAAAACGGTAAGAAAAAAGCAATTGTAACACTAAAAAGTAGCTCATTAATTAAAAATTTCCAAACGGAAAAAGATGGCGCATTTGTTGATGCAAAAGTAGTGAGTGAGGATAAGGAAAAAGATACAAGAGTAGTAGAGTTTGAAGTAAACGATTTATCTAAAAAACTAAATACAAAAGTATTTATCGAAATGGCATCAAGAAATTATAAGCAAACGCATGATGTACAACTTTTATTTGAACAAGATAAACTTGAACAAATTAAAAATGAAGAGAAACAACCAGAAGTAGAAAAACCGGAAGCAGAAAAACCAGAAGTAGAAAAACCAGAAGTAGAAAAACCAGAAGTAGAAAAACCAGAAGTAGAAAAACCAGAAGTAGAAAAACCAGAAGTAGAAAAACCAGAAGTAGAAAAACCGGAAGTAGAAAAACCGGAAGTAGAAAAACCGGAAGCAGAAAAACCAGATGAAAATAAAAAACCAGATGCTGAAACAATTAAAGATGGTGAATACAGCATCAATTTTAAAGCATTAAAAGATCAAACAGACGAAATTTCAATGATGAACACATATACAAAAAGTCCAGGTGTGCTAAAAGTAAAAGATGGTAAGAAGTATGTATCCTTTACGTTAACGAACAGTTCTTGGATTACAAAATTTGAATTTGAGAAAAATGGTTCATTTGTTGATGCAAATGTAATAAGTGAAGATAAAAAAGCTGATACACGCGTAGTGGAAGTAGAAGTACCAGATTTATCGAAAAAGTTAAATGCAAAAGTAAAAGTAGATATCGATTCAATGAATTATCACCATTTTTACGATATTCAATTTGCATTTGATAAAGGTAGCATTAAGCCGTTAGATAACCAAGGTGGAAACAACAACCAAGGTGGAAACAACAACCAAGGTGGAAACAACAACCAAGGTGGAAACAACAACCAAGGTGGAAACGACAACCAAGGCGGAAATAACAACCAAGGTGGAAACAACAACCAAGGTGGAAACGACAACCAAGGCGGAAATAACAACCAAGGTGGAAATAACAACCAAGGTGGAAACGACAACCAAGGTGGAAACGACAACCAAGGCGGAAATAACAACCAAGATAATAACACAACAATTGATCCAAAAGCTCTTAAAGATGGTGAATACAGCATTGGCTTTAAAGTGTTAAAAAATCAAACAGATGAAATCTCAATGATGAACACATACACAAAAAGCCCAGGTGTATTAAAAGTAAAAGATGGTAAGAAATACGTATCGTTTACATTAACAAATAGTACATGGATTACGAAATTTGAATTTGAGAAGAATGGTTCTTTCGTTAATGCAAAAGTGTTAAGTGAAAATAAAGAACAAAATACAAGAGTAGTAGAAGTAGAAGTAAACGATTTGTCTAAAAAATTAAATGCAAAAGTAAAAGTAGATATTGATTCAATGAATTATCACCATTTCTACGATGTTCAATTTGTATTTGATCAAGACAGTATTAAAGCTTTAGGGAACCAAGGAGGAAACGACAACCAAGGAGGAAACGACAACCAAGGCGGGAATGGAAACCAAGGTGGGAATGGAAACCAAGGTGGAAATAATAACCCGAAAGTAATAGTTGATCCGAAAAATTTAGTAGATGGCCAATATGATATTACATTTAAAGTATTAAAAGATAAAACAGATGAGATTTCAAAGATGAATGACTATGTTGTAAATCCAGCGAAATTAATCGTAAAAGATGGTAAAAAATACATTGAGATGACGCTGAAAAATAGTGCGTGGATTACGAAATTCCAAACGGAAAACAAGGAACTATTCGCTGATGCGAAAGTAGTAAGCGAAGATAAAAATGCAAATACGCGAGTAGTACAGTTTGAAGTAGAAGATCTATTTAAAAAATTAAATGCAAAAGTAAAGGTAGACATCGATGAGATGAACTACCATCATTTCTACGATGTACAAATTCAATTTGATACAAATAATATCGGCGCGTTAGGAACTATTAAAGAGGAACCGAAAAATGAACCGAAAAATCCAGTGACTACACCGAAAGTAGATAATGTAAAAACAGTAGGTACTCCTGATTTTAACCGAAATGCAGATGGTCAGAAGAAAAAAGAAGATACAAAAAATGATTCGAAAAAAGAGAAAAACTCAAAAACTGCAGATACAGCACAACTTGGTTTATACATGGTGTTACTGCTAGGTTCACTTGCTTTACTAGTTCGTAAATATAGAGCAGGTAGATTGTAATTTTTGGAGTCTTGATGCATGTTCGCGTGCATCAAGACTTGTTTCATATTGTATGGAAGGGAGTGGTGATTGAGAGTGAAGAAAATCGTAAGTGTACTAATGGCTATCATTTTGTTAATGAGTATAGCCGGGTGCTCATCACCAAAAAAAGAAACAGCAAAGCAGGTAAAGAGTGAGAGTAAGGAGCGCGTTGTTGCAACAACAGTGGCTGTTACTGAAATTATGGATGCGTTAGAAGTAGATTTAGTCGGCGTTCCAACAAGTTCTAAAACTTTACCGAAGCGATATAAAGGTTTACCTGAAGTTGGGAATCCAATGAGTCCAGATATGGAAAAGGTAAAGTCATTAAAGCCTTCAGAAGTGTTATCTGTGACAACACTTGAATATGAATTAAAGCCAGTTTTTGATGGTGTGGGTATGAAAGCAAACTTTTTAGATTTAACGAGTTTAAAAAATATGCAAAGTTCTATTAGCGATTTAGGTAAGAAATATGGACGTGAAAAGCAGGCTGAAGCAGTAGTAACTAAGTTAGATAAAAAGGTTGCTAGCATTCAAAAGGAAGTAAAAGGAAAGAAAGAACCGACAGTGCTAATTTTATTAGGTGTGCCGGGCAGTTATTTAGTAGCAACAGAGCATTCTTATATTGGAGATTTAGTGAAACAACTAGGTGGTAAAAATATTGTGCAAGGTGAACAAGTAGAATATTTAGCTTCTAATACAGAGTATTTAAAGAAAGCTGATCCAGATATTATTTTACGAGCAGCTCATGGTATGCCTGATGAAGTTGTAAAAATGTTTGATAAAGAATTTAAAACAAATGACATTTGGAAACACTTTGCTGCGGTTAAAAATAACCGTGTATACGATTTAGAAGAGCGTTTATTTGGAACGACAGGCAATTTAGCAGCAATTGAAGCGTTAGATGAATTGAAAAAAATGATGTATCCGTGATGCATTTTAATATAAAGGAAGAGCAGAATGAATAAAAAAACTTGGAGTTTCCTCATTGTTACTGCATTGCTCATTGTTATGACATCATTGTCAGCGATGAAAGGGAGTTTAGAAGTAGGTATTGTTGAACTTGTGCAAGGGATATTTACAGGTGGGAATGAAGATGTTGAAGTCATTAAAGATTTACGTTTCCCGCGTATTATTATTGCGCTGTTCACTGGAGCGGCTCTTGCTGTTTCAGGGGTGCTTTTTCAAGCTGTTATGAAGAATCCACTCGCTGATGCTGGGGTAATCGGTATATCTTCAGGAGCTAGTTTTATGACACTCGTTATTATTACGTTGTTCCCGCAATTCTTTTTCTGGACACCCGTATTCGCCTTTTTAGGTGGTGCGTTTGCGTGTTATCTCGTTTATTCGTTTTCATGGAAGTCAGGGTTAAGCCCGCTTCGCATTATTTTAATTGGTATTGCCATTAATGCGATGTTTACTGGATTAAATGAATCATTCGTTACGATTTGTGGGTATTTTATTAAGAGTATTAAGCAAACGACGACTTCTAACATAACAATGAAGACGTGGGGCGATGTAGAAATAATGGTGACTTATGGAACGATTGGTCTTATTCTTGCTCTGTTCGTAGGAGCTTGGTGTAACTTATTATCGCTACAAGATAAGACTGCGAAAAACTTAGGCTTGCACGTGACGAGAGTTCGTCTTATTATTTCTGCCATTGCAGTACTCTTAGCGGCAGTATCAACAGCGATTGCAGGTGTTATTGCTTTTGTAGGATTACTAGTTCCGCATATTTCAAGACAATTAGTCGGTTCAGACCATAAAGTATTAATTCCATTTTCTGCTCTTGCAGGCGCGTTATTAATTTTGACGGCGGATACGATTGGAAGGTTAATTGTGCCACCTAACGAAATTCCAGCAGCAACAATTATGGCGGTTATTGGTGGTCCATTCTTAATATTCTTGCTTAGAAAGAGTGATAAAGTTCATGGAAATTAAAAATGTAACCTTTTCATACGATAACGTAACAAATCGTTTAAAGTCTGTTAGTAGTGAAATAGAAATTGGGAAAATTACAACAATCATTGGCCCGAATGGATGCGGGAAATCAACATTACTTAGTGTCATGTCTAGAAATCACGTTCCTAGCAGTGGAGAAGTAATACTTGATGGGAAAGCGATTAGTGAATATAAACCGAAAGAGTTTGCTAGAAAGCTAGCAGTTGTCCATCAACAAAATGAGGCTCCAGCAGATATTACAGTGGAAAAGCTAATAAGCTTTGGGCGTATGCCATATAAAAATATTTTCTCTCCGCAAACAGATGAAGATAGAGAAGCGATAGAGCGCGCACTAGTATGTACGAATTTACAAAGTAAGCGTGATAAGCCAATCTATGCTTTATCTGGTGGAGAGAGGCAGCGAGTTTGGATTGCAATGACATTAGCTCAAAATACACCAATGCTTTTCTTAGATGAACCGACAACATATTTAGATATTTACTATCAGCTAGAAATATTAGAGTTAGTGAAAGAGTTAAATGAAGTGTATGGGCTAACGATTGTAATGGTATTACATGATATTAATCAAGCCATTCGTTATAGCGACCATATTATCGTTATGAAAGATGGAAAGATCATTACGAAAGGTAATCCTAATGATGTAATAACAGAAGAAATGGTTAAAGCAATATATGGTGTAGATGTCATTGTAAAGCAGGATGAAGATACCGGATTGTACATGGTACCTATGGGAATCTAAAGGCTGAGCATAATCCGTTTTGAGGTGATAATTTGAATAGTAAGAAAGGACGGAAAAAGAATTCTTTTTTTCAACGTATACTTACAATTGTGTTTTTAGGAATCTTTTTCTATTCAATGTATGAGTTGGGCGGGATTTTCATGGATTATTATGAAAATCGTAAAGTAATGGCTGAGGCACAACATATTTATAAAAGAAGTCCAATGGAAGAAAAATCAGAAGATGGAGAGGTACGTAAACAGTTTCAGGATCTCCAGAAAATTAATCCAGAGATAGTCGGATGGATTACGATGGATGATACACAAATTAATTATCCAATCGTTCAAGCAAAAGATAATGATTACTATTTATTTCGTAATTATAAAGGTGAAGATATGAGAGCGGGCAGCATTTTTATGGACCATCGTAATGATGTGAAATCTCGAAATCGCAATACGATTTTATATGGTCATCGTATGAAAGACGGTTCTATGTTTGGTAGTTTAAAAAAGATGTTGGACGAAGACTTTTTCATGTCCCATCGTAAATTATATTACGATACATTATTTGAAGGATACGACGTTGAAGTTTTTTCAGTATACACGACAACAACGGACTTTTATTACATTGAAACGGATTTTGAAAATGATGCAGCATATACATCGTTCTTAAAGGAAATTCAAGAAAAATCACTGTACAAAACGGATACGGAATTGACGGCTAATGATGAAGTTGTAACACTTTCTACTTGTGACTATGCGCTTGATCCAGAGGCTGGAAGGCTAGTTGTACATGCAAAATTAGTAAAAAGAAATTAAAGAAAAAAGTATAGAATATGAGAAGTGATAGATAACGCTCCTCATATTCTATACTTTAAAAAAGAACTGTTTTTACTGTGCTGCAGCCATTGGCATACGTACAACTTTTACATCATAGTAAGCAATTTTATTATCAAGAATATATTCTGGCATCCCGCCTTGATGTGAATGAGCATCTTTAAATGCGGCGCTCTTTGTCCAACCTTGGAAATCTTCTTTTGCATTCCAGCGAGTGCTAATTGTTACTTCATCATAATCAACTGTATTTTGCGTTAAAAGAACTTCTAGACCTAAAAAGCCTGGCATCGTCTCAACTTTACCTACTTTATTAAAACGCTCAATTAATTTATGTCCATTTCCCTTTGTAATTTTAGCTGTATTTGTAACAATAATCATGTTTATTCCTCCTATAAATGTAGCTATATTTTCAAGAACTCATATACATTAAATGATAATGAAAATCATTATCATTGTCAATGGTAAATGTGAAATATATAATTTTTTTCTATTATTTTGGACAGTGAGATTTCCATTTCAAAACGTAGTAAATATGTGGCGGTTAAGTGCGAGAATGAGCGAGTTGTACTAGCAAAGCAATAATATGGTATAGTGAAACGAGGCTGTTTTTTCAGGCTCGTTTTTTAAATGCTTCCTATAGAGAAAGCATGCAAATGGAAAGGAAGTTATTATATGCGATCAGAAGTAACTATAAAAATAAAACCGAAATTTATAAAAGAAATTAAAAGTGGATATCCACTTATTTTAAAAGATGCAATTCAAAATTTAAACGATGTTCGTGAAGAAGGGACAATCATCAAAGTAGTAGATGAGAAGAACAACTTTGTCGGAAAAGGTTATTATGGAAAACAAAATAAAGGATACGGCTGGATTTTAACGAGAAAAGAGAGTGAACAAATTAATCAATCTTTCTTTGAAAGTAAAATCAAATCAGCCTTACATAAACGAAAACAATTTTATAAATCAAGTGATACGACAGCATTCCGTGTGGTGAATGGTGAAGGTGATGGTCTTGGCGGATTAATTATTGATTACTATGACGGATACTACGTAGTAAGTTGGTATAGTGAAGGGATTTACACTTTCAGAGATGAGATTATAGCAGCTCTTCAAAAAGTAGCAAACTTTAAAGGCATTTATGAGAAAAAGCGTTTTGATACGAAAGGGAAATACATTGAAGGTGATGATTTCGTAGCAGGAGAGCGCGGTGAGTTTCCACTTATCGTAAAAGAGAACGGTGTGAACTTCGCTGTTTATTTAAACGACGGGGCAATGGTTGGTGTATTTTTAGATCAACGTAACGTTCGAAAACAAATTCGTGATAAATATGCAAAGGGAAGAACAGTGTTAAATATGTTCTCTTATACAGGTGCTTTCTCTGTATTTGCAGCGCTGGGCGGAGCGAGTAAAACGACGAGTGTTGACCTTGCAAATCGTAGTTTAAGTAAAACAATTGAGCAGTTTAGTGTCAATGAAGTTGATTATGAAGCACAAGATATTATTGTAGAAGATGTATTTCTTTACTTCAAATATGCAGCGAAGAAAAAGATGAAATTTGATATGGTCGTACTTGATCCTCCAAGCTTCGCCCGATCAAAAAAATATACATTTAGTGCAGCAAAAGATTATAAAAATTTATTAAAAGAAACAATTGCTATTACAGAAAATAACGGGATTATCGTTGCTTCTACAAATTGTAGTGCGTTCGATATGAAAAAGTTTAAAGGCTTTATCGATACGGCATTTAAAGAAATGAATGGCAAATATAAAATATTAGAAGAACATTCTTTACCAGAAGATTTCCGTACCATTGATCAATTTAAAGAAGGAGACTATTTAAAAGTAGTTTTCATCGAGAAAATTAAAGGGTAATAAAGAAAAGGAGCTCGAGTTTACTTGAGCTCCTTTTCTTATTGAACGATATTTTGTACTCTACCGACTTGCCCGTCTTGCAATCGTACTTTAATGCCATGCGGATGGGAAGGGGAGTTTGTTAAAATATCTTTTACAATTCCACGTGTTAATTTGCCGGTGCGTTGATCTTGTTTTAATACAATATCAACTTCAAGGCCGGGTGCGATATTAGAACGTTTTTGTCCGTTCATTTATACACCTGTACGTCTACGTTGGTTGTTTGTTTTCTTCGTTTGTTGGTTTTGTAATTTTTTTGTTTCTTGGCTTTGGTTTTTGGCATTCTGACCATTACCGTTACCTTGCTTTTTCTTTGCAAGTTGTTCGCGCATTAAATCAGCTAAGCTTACTTTTTTGTTTTCTGACATGATAAGTCTCCTTTATATAAAGTTAATTATGAACTATCGTAGTAAATTTCATCATATCATTGTTATGGAAGGAAGGGAAGTTGGTTTGAAAATTCATATTATTCTTCACAGTGTTCATTCGTTACGATACAATTAGCATGTTAATGTTTGTAAAAAGGGGATAGACATATGTCACATCATATTTTATTAGTGGAAGATGATATTTCAATTCAAGAGATGGTGGAAAAGTATTTAATAAAGGAAGGCTTTCAAGTTACGATTGCGTCTGACGGAGAAGAAGGGGTGCAAGCCTTTTTTAAATCATCTTTTGATTTAGTAATCCTTGATATAATGATGCCAAAGTTAGACGGATTAGAGGTTGTACGTATTATTCGTGAAAAAAGTGCAGTTCCGATTTTAATGATGTCGGCAAAAGATACAGATGTTGATAAAGCTGTTGGATTAGGACTTGGAGCAGATGATTACATTTGTAAGCCGTTTTCTATGATTGAATTGGCTGCACGTGTAAAAGCAGGTATTCGGAGGTCTACGAAATACTCGGCTACAGAAACAATAGAAAAAATGATTCAAATTGGTGATTTAACAATTGATCCAATTAATTTTACAGTTGAAAAAAACGGGAAGCCTCTCAAACTTACTTTAAAAGAATTTGAGATTTTAAAGCTATTCGTAAAGAACCAAAATCGTGTATTTACAAAAGCGCAAATATATACGTTAGTTTGGAATGAAGAGTATTACGGTGATGATAACGTTATTAATGTTCATATGAGAAGATTGCGTGAGAAAATCGAAAGTGATCCATCTAATCCAGAATATATTAAAACGTTATGGGGCATCGGCTATAAGTTGGAAGTGATGTAATATGGTCAATTTGTTAATAGGTATTATTTTTATATTGTTATGTGTTATTTATATGCAATATAGAATGAGAAAAAATAGTAGTAAAAATTTACGATACACATATGAAAAGTTAGAAAGTATTGTAAATGACAAAACAGGCGAGACGTTACTCGTTATGACAGATGATCTAGAATTGCAAAAATTATTAGTGGCAATTAATCAATTATTAGATGCAAAACAGAAAACGAATGCAGATCATGCAAAAGTAGAAATTTCGATGAGAAAAATGCTTTCAAATATTTCGCATGACTTGAAAACACCACTAACAGTTATTCTTGGATATACAGAAATGTTAAATAAGGATAAAACGATAAATAAAGAAGAACAACAAATATTACTTGAAAAAGTGCATACGAAAACACTAGAAGTGATGGAGTTAATTCATAAGTTTTTTGACTTGGCAAAATTAGAATCTGGTGACAAAGCAATTGAAATGACAAAAGTAAATATGAATGAAGTTTGCCGCGAGAAGATTTTATCTTTTTATGATTTAGTGACGACGAAAGGTTTTCAGGTTCATATTGATATACCAGAAAGAAATATATACGCACTTGGAAATGTAGAAGTATTAGGTAGGGTATTGAATAATTTAATATCAAATGCGATTACATATGGAGACGATGGAAAGGCACTTGGTATGACGTTAAGAGATGATGAAACGAGTGTGTATATAGACGTATGGGATAAAGGAAAAGGGATTGATGAATCTCATATTGATAAAGTATTTGAGCGTATGTACACACTTGAAGATTCAAGAAATAGATTGTACCAAGGAAGCGGTCTAGGATTAACGATTACGAAACGGCTTGTGGAAGCGATGGACGGAAAAATTCACCTTTCTAGTAAACCGTATGAAAAAACAATTTTTACAATTGTATTAACAAAGATGCAGTTTTAGCTTGTAGAGCAGTAGATTCTACAAGCTTTTTTTCAGCGTAAGGAATTTGTAAGAAACGGGTAAGAAAAAAGAGATTTCCGTTGTCTATTATAGAAATATAGAGTATTGCGAAAGGGGAAAGTAACATGACATATATATTAAAAACAAACCAGTTAACGAAAGTGTTTAAAGGGAAAGAAGTTATTTCCGGTGTTAACATGCATGTGAAAAAAGGAGAAATTTACGGTTTTTTAGGACCAAACGGTGCTGGTAAAACAACGATTATGAAAATGATTACAAATTTAATAAAACCGACGAGTGGTGATATTGAAATCTTCGGTGAAAAATTAACAGATACATCTTATGAAGTATTAAAAAGAATGGGGACAATTATTGAATACCCAATCTTTTATGATAAATTAACGGCGAAAGAAAACTTAGACCTGCATTGTGAATATATGGGCTACTACGATAAAAATGCAATTGACCATGCTTTACATTTAGTGAAACTACAAGGGATAGATAATAAAAAAGTAAAAGATTTTTCATTAGGAATGAAACAACGACTCGGTATTGCAAGGGCAATCGTGACAAAGCCAGAATTGCTCATTTTAGATGAACCAATTAACGGTTTAGATCCAATTGGTATTAAAGAATTACGAGACTTATTTAAAATGCTCTGCAAAGAATACGGTATTACATTATTAGTTTCTAGTCATATTTTAGGTGAGATGGAACTAATGGCGGATACAATTGGTGTGATTCAAAATGGAAAACTAATAAAAGAAGTTTCAATGAAGAGTATTAACGGAAAACAAACAGAGTACATTGAAATCACTGTTCCTGATGTGAAACGTGCAGCTTATATTTTAGAAGATAAACTTGGTATAAAAAACTACAAAATAATGAGTGGAACCATGATTCGTGTGTATGATACGTCAGCGTCTCAGCAGGCCATTTCAAAAGCACTTATTATGAACGATGTGGAAATTGAAAGTATTAATAAGAAACATAGTTCCTTAGAAGAATATTTCTTAAATGTAATGGATGGAGAGGGTATTCATGCTTAATGGACTGTGGCTGAACCTGGTAAGTGGATTTATCGTAATGCTAATAAGTGGAATTTTATATTATAGAAAACCAGAGCGGAAATGGTTGTTCATTGTACTAGTGATAGGAATGTTAAGCTTCGTTACTGCTGGAATTAGAATGTTAGCAGCGTAGAGACAGGTATATAAAGAATGGAGGCGTAATTTATATGTTTAAATTAATGAAGCTCGAATGGAAGAAACATAAATTATCTAGTTACTTTAAAAGTGTAGCAATTTGTATTATAGCAATTTTCGCTGCAGTAAGCCTTATGGCATTGGGAATGAAAGCCGAGGAAGACATGCTCTTCTCTGACTTCACACAGAATATGGCTTTAGTAAATATTTTTATTAGGATAACATTCATTATTTTTAGTTCGGTCATTTTATCACGTTTAGTAATTGATGAGTATAAGAATAAAACGATACAACTATCATTTATGTATCCGCTTCAAAGGAAAATGCTAATGAGTGCGAAATTAACAATTGTTTTTTGTTTTTGTTTTGTGAGTACCATTATCGCGACTTTCATTATTAGTTTGCTCGTATATTTTGTGAGTCCAATGATGGGACTGATTGAAACACCAGCTACGATAGGTGAAATAATAGCTATCGTTCCAGGTACTATTATAAGTGCATTTATGATATCTGGTATAAGTTTAATTCCTTTATTTTTTGGAATGAGAAAGAAATCGACACCGACAACGATTACTTCGGCAGTAATAATTGGTATGCTGATTAGTGGTAACTTTGGTCCTGGAAACGGTCAAGTAAGTATGTTTGATTTTATAGCTATCCCAATCGTGCTCTGTTTATTAGGAATTTTCATTAGCTATCTATCGTTTCGTAAAATTGACAAGATAGATGTGGCGTGAAGTAAGCCTAAAACAACAACGAACTGGGGTATAAATGGTGAAAAAAATAATAGTAATTGCAATATTATTCATTACAATTGCTAGTGTAGTTTTTGGTATTAAGGTATTTCAGGGGAAAGATTTTAAGAAAGAAAAGTCTTTTGAGATAAATAATATAAAAGCAATAGAAGTAGACATTGAAAACTGGAATCTTGAATTTAAAAGTACAGACGCTAATAAAATAGTAATTTCCGCTCAAGGTGAACAAGCAGATAAAGAGATAGATCCCGTCAAAATAGAAAATGATGAAAATAAACTTGTGATTAAGCAAAAGCAAAAGGTGAACAGATTTTTTTATGGTTTTACGTTTAGGAAGAAAAATAGTATATCTATAGCTATTCCGAAGAAAGAAATAGATAAAATTGTATTAAATAATAAATCGGGTGATGTGAAAATAAACGATATAGTAGTAAAAAGCATCGTGACAAAAGGAAAATCTGGAGATGGAATGATTACAGGACTATCGGCAGAGAAGGGTGAATTTACATCCGAAAGTGGAGATTTAATGTTAAAAGATGGTTCATTACAAGAAGTAAATATAACTTCCACTACTGGTGATAATTATGTAAAAAATGTAAAAAACGAAAATATGAACATCACTTCAACATCTGGGGAAGTATTACTGAAAGATATGACAGAAGGAAAATCATTATTTGTAGAAACAAAATCAGGGGATATTGGCGTACGATATAAAGGTGTCCCGGCATCATTGAAGCTTATGGCTAAAAGTAATTCGGCTGACGTAATAGTGGATTTAAAAGGATTTAAGAAAGATAAAAGTACAGAAAAAATAAAAGTAGGAACCATTGGTGATGCAAAAAACAAAGTGGAGATTTTAAGTAAGACAGGGGTAATTTATATCGATTAAAATATAAATGAAAGGAGGACTATCATGCTACGTCTTATGAAGCTAGAAATGAAGAAGTTTAAGCTTGGATGGTATGTAAGGAGAGCGATTATTGCAAATATCGCTATACTGGCATTAATGATCTTTACGAGCATCGTTGCTCAAGTAGAAGGGGATCCGGAAATAAGGGATCCACAGATGATGTTGTTAACGGCTAGTACATTAGTAAGAGCAACATTTATTATTTTTGGTAGTGTGTTAATCGCAAGGTTAATAATTGGTGAATATAAAAACAAAACAATACTACTTATGTTTTCTTATCCTATTAATCGGAAGAAAATGATGATTAGTAAGTTGGTTATTACAGCAACATTAACATTTATAACAGTTATTGTATCTAACATTTTAGTAGTAGGAGTTTTCTTTGGGATAGATAGCTATTTTTCAATTCTTCCTAATCCATTTACAGTAGAGCAATTGACGCAAGAAGGAATAAAACTGGTTCCTTTAGCCATTGCCACTGCGGGAATAAGTTTAATCCCAATATATTTCGGAATGCGTAAACGTTCAGTGCCAGCTACAATTGTTTCGTCTCTTATCGTTGTATCAATTGCAATGAATACCAACCCAGCGTTTTCTACAGCAACTTTTCTTCCCCTTCAACTAGCACTTGCAGCAATTGGAGTTGTGATTGCATATTACGGCATTAAAAATATAGAGAAGGAAGATATAACTGTATGATAAGAATATACAAAAAAGAGTTGGCGTTACACCAACTCTTTTTTGTATATGTACGCTTCGTTACTACTCTGTAAATTTAGAGTGTGTGCTTAAATACTTTTGCACTTCTGGAGAAATGTTAAAGTTATTAGGACTTTTATATTCGATAGTAAACTCGCCGTCGGTACTTGTTTCAAAGGAGATTGCATAGCTATTCATTTTAGCATCGTAAGAAGTGTTTTTGACTTCTGCATCTAGATTAAAATATTTTGTAATATATTCTTTTGATTCCGTAATTGCTACTTGTTTTCCCCAAGGGGTACCATAATAGGTGAAATAAAGAGATACACTAATAACTCCAATAAGAGAAGTTAGTAAAATAGTTCCCATAGCTATTTTTTTATTTTTTGTATTCAATTTGGTTACTCCTCTTCGTAATATGTATTCATTTTAACCTATCTTTTCCATAAAACAACCATTTTTAAAAAATAGTTTCACATGAAACAAGTTACAGAAAAAGACAAGATATGTAAACATCTTGTCTTTTTTGTCGTTACATTTTAGGAGCTTCCATTCCAGCCGCAGCCCATTCTTCTTTTGCGGGGCCATATACGCCAGGAACTGTTAAGCCAGCTTGTCGCATTAAAACCGTCATTTGTCCGCGGTGGTGATTTTGATGATTAATGAGTGTCATTAAAAATATAGAATTCGGCATAGGGCGACCAAAGAAGTCATTAATAGTAGCTAAGTCTTTATCAGTCCATTTACTTTGAAGTGTTTCAACAAAAGCCGCGTTTACTTTACGGTATTCATCTGCAATTTTTTTTGCAGAAGTTGGAACAGGATAATCTTTCGTTTCTCCTTCAAACTTTAGCCCTGTGCCAGATAGTATAACAGGAATTGCTGTCACGATATGCCAAGCAACTCTTCCTAAAGTCCAATGTTCAGGTGCAATTTCCCGTGATAAAGATGCATCGGTTAATGAATCAAGCATTTTCTGAGTAGACTCTGCTTCGTATGTCCATGATTGCAAGAAGCCTTCAATTGTTTGGTACATTATTGTTATCCCCCTCTACTTATGTTCATAGATTAAGTTCGAGAAGAAATGACAAGTTCCCTTTATGTTTTAATGATGGTATTTAAAATTTTATATATAAATTTTATGATACTATTGAGTGTATATAGAATTATATTAATTTAGGGGGATATTATGAAAAGATTGATTTTAGGAATCATAATTTTATTTTTAATGGTAGGGTGTAGCAATGAAACCTATAAAAAAGCAATGGATCAAGGGAAATTGGCGTTAGCGAGTAAAGAATATGACACGGCAGTAGCATCATTTGAGCTAGCATTAGAAGAGAAAAAGGATGATAAAGAAGCAAAGGTATTAAAAGACCAAACTACTAAGATGATAAGTTCGATAAAAGAGAAATCGAGTGGAAATATAGAACAAGCAATAGGTTTGTTTCAAGAAGTAGAAAAGATGAAAGATGGTTCCGCAATCCTTCAAAGTCAAGCGAAAGAACAAAAAGATTCGCTCATAGAGCATAAAGAGTTAAAAGGTCAATATATAGGTCAATTGGAAAAGGCAGAGAAGTTAAAGAATGATAAAAAGTATGAAGAGGCTAAAGGGATAGTAAATAAAATTGTTAACGATACTGGCCAAAATCAACAATTTATTTCGGAAAATCAACGGGCCGAAGAGCTGAATAAGCAAATAGATGGCTTACTAACTCAACAAGCAGAAGTTAAGAAAAAAGAGGAAGAGTTAAAAAATGAAAAGAAAAAAGAGGCTGATATTGGAAAGTTAAAGGGGTCTTGGATGTCATCAGAAAGTACAGACAGGCCAGTTGGGTTGGAAATAGAATCTATTAATAGTGAGAAAACAGGCGGAGAATTTATGGAACATAATATTTTTGGGAAAGGGACTACTATAGGAGACTTTCGAATATTAAGTGTGGACCAAGGGATTATTTCCATAGAGCTTGTATTTTTAATGGGAGAAAGAAAACAGAAGGTTGATTTGAAACTTGAGGAGAACACATTAACTGTACATCATGAGTTTATGGGAGGGACTAAATCTGTGAAATTAGTGAGATCAGAGTAATTTATCCCGCTATTCACCTGCAGTAAAATTCCCACCTCAAGATTCGGCTGGAGCAAAGAAGTTGGGTGGGAGATCTACTGCTCATAAAAGCCCAATTGGTTTGGGTTAATAATCAGTGGGGATGAAGAACCCCCCACTAATTAAAGTTTCACTTTATTTAGTATATAAAAAGGAGGCTTCTAAAACGAAGCCGTCTTTTAATTAACCTTCTTCCCACTCTTCCTCATCAACCATAAGAAATAAGGCGCTCCAAGTACAGCGACGACAAGGCCAGAAGGGATTTCTTTCGGATATGCGATTGTACGTCCAAGTAAGTCAGCAACAGAAAGAAGGATTGCTCCAAATAGTGCTGAACAAACGAATAGTCTTTGATGGTTCATACCAACAACAATTCTTGCTAAGTGAGGTGCGACAAGGCCTAAAAAGGCAATTGTACCGACAGCAGCGATATTTACTGATGCAAGTAGTGTCGCTAGCACAATTAGAGCAAGACGTGTTTTATTTACTGGTTGCCCAAGTCCAGTTGCTAGATCGTCTCCCAGTACGAGAACGTCAAGTTGTTTTATTAAGAAAAAGATAATGAATACAAGAATTAGAGATGGATATAGAATGATATTTTCTAAGTGATTCCACCCTCTTGCATACGTACTGCCAGATAACCATGTTAAAGCAGCGGCAACATTCAAATTGGCTCTAACGATAAAGATTTGAATAATTGCTGAGCCAAGTGCAGAAATACCAATCCCTATTAAAGCAAGAGCTGTGGGGCTAAACCCTGATTTCCATGAGAAGAAGAGGACAATTCCTACTGCAAGTAGTCCACCAATAAATGCACCAATTGGTAGGAAGAAACCAGGAAGTGCAGGAAAGACATACATAACAGTTAAAGCACCGACACCAGCTCCCGATGAAATACCAATAATAGAAGGATCGGCAAGTGGGTTTCGTAATATACCTTGGAAAACAAGCCCACTTATTGCAAGGCATGCACCAGCAATAGCGGCAACGAGCATTCTTGGTAATCGAAGATTCATCATCATGTTTTTGTCAAATTGTGTTAATTGACCTGATATAACATTTGTAATGCTTTCGATATAAGCGTTACTACCGATTGTAACACCAAGAGCAATCGTCACAATACAAAGTGTGATAGATATAATGATTACCTTTTTATAAGAGTAATAGCGGGAACTAGCTCCAGCTGCATTCGCACCGTTATCATTCATATATTGTTTCGACTTCATCATTCGATAAACTAAGTAAATAAGCCAAGGAGATCCAATCATTGCTGTGACTGCCCCAACAGGAAGTTCTGCACCGGTTGGATCTATTAATCTACCGACAACATCTGCTCCAAGCAATAATACTGCCCCCCATAAGAAAGAAGAGAGAAGAAGAGTAAAGTGTTGACGGTATCCGATAAGGCGCATTAAATGAGGTGCAACTAAGCCGACAAATCCAATTGGTCCAACAACAGTAACAATTACTGCTGTTAAAAAGATTGCAGCAATGAAGGCGATAAGACGTGTTACTGCTGTTTTTTCACCAAGAGAAACAGCAACATCATCACCAAATAAGAGAATGTTGAGTTTACGAGATATAAATAGTAAAACTAGGAAAGAAATAATGATAAATGGAAAAGCAAATTGAACGCCATCCCAGTTATTTTGAATAAGAGATCCAGCTCCCCATAAAAATAAACCAGCTGTTTCATTTTCATAGAAAAGCTGCATCGTTCCGGTAAAGGCAGAGAGCATTAATGTAACGACCATACCAGCTAATGCCATTCTGAGTGGGGTTCCCTTTTTTCCACCAGAAATACGGTATACAAATAAAGCAATAATAGCACCGCCGATAAATGTGAACAGAAGAGAATTAATTTGTAAACCTTTCGGTAAGAAAATTGTAGCCGCTACTAGAAAGAAATATGCACCAGAGTGAATACCCATTGTACTGGATTCAGCAAGTGGATTTTTCGTTAACGTTTGTAAAATAACCCCAGATGCAGCAAGAGCACCTCCAGCTAAAATGGCAATTACAGCTCTAGGTAATCGAAGCATGATTAAAGTTTGATGTTCTAGCGATTGGTTCGGTGAGATAAGAGCATCAATAATCATACTATAGGAAATGTTTGCTTGACCTTGTCCGATATGAATAAAGAAAAGGAGGAGCAAGAGAGCTGCTCCTCCTCCGAATACAAAACTTGCTCGAAGTGTATGTTGTAGGCTATTCATCGCTTAATCACTTCTTCGCTGTCATTACATCTGCTACTTGTGTTGCTAAAGATGTTGCAGACTCAGGACCACCGAAAATCCAAGTGTCGCCTTTTAATTTATATATTTTGTTTTCTTTTTTGAACTTTAATTCTTCCCAAGCAGGGTTGCCTTTTAGTTGCGTGTCAAAAATGTTATCTTCATCCGCTACAATGTAAATGAAGTTTGAATCTTGTACACTTTGTAATGATTCTACAGTTGTTTGTTTAAAACCATCTGGCTCAGATTTTCCTGCTTCAAAAGTATTTGTTAAACCTAGTTTTTTTGTAACTTGTAAAGCTAAAGAATTGTCAGTTAAGATACGGAACGTTGGTACGTTTTTAGCAGTAAATGCTTGTGCCATTGCGATGTTTTTATCTTTTAAGTCTGCTTTCTCAATTTTTGCTTTTGCATCAGCGAATGCTTTATCCATATCAGCTAATACTTTTTTACCTTCTTCTTCTTTTCCAACTGCTTTTGCAATTTGTTTAAATGTTTCTGTCATTTCAGCAAAGTGATCGTTATTGCTTGTTGATGGATCAAACATAACTGTTGGTGCAATTTGCTCTAATTCATTTTTAATTGCTTTACCACGGAATGAAGCTGTGATAATTAAGTCTGGTTTTAAACGGCTAATTTCTTCTAAGTTTGGTTGTTGACGTGTCCCTACATCTACAACATCTTTACTTGGTTTTGTTTTTGTATTTACCCATTTATTATAATTCTTAATGTCTGCCATCCCTACTGGCTGAACACCAAGTGCTAATAAGTCTTCTGAATATACCCACTCAAGTACAACTACTTTTTTCGCTGGTTTATCTAACTTCGTTTCCCCTTCAGCGTGTTTAATTGTTATAGCTTGATTTTTATTGTCCGCTTTTGTTTCTTTTTTCTCCTCTTTTTGCTGTCCGCATCCAACAGCGAATAGAAGAACTACTATGAAAATACTGAGAATTTTCTTCATCTTCTGCCCCCAAATTAAGTGTTTTTTGTAACTAGCACCATAAGTGAAAATGGTTATCAATTACAACACCCAAATCATACTATGAGGGTATTTTAAGTGTCAATATATTTTTAAAATTTTGACGAAAAATAACAAATTATATGAATTTTTATATATTATAGTCGTTATTTATCCCGTTATTTGCCCGGCTGTAAGATTCACATCTCAAAATTTGGATGGAGCAAAGAAGTTAGGTGGGAGTCGGGCTGATTAAAGTTTCACTTTATGGAGAGTAAGTCTCTTTACTAAAAAGATTGGCGAATGTGAAAAGTTTAAATGGGAACTTGGCTGTACGAAAGTGTAATGTGTATGGTTAATAATCTGTGGAGATGGGGCGAAAGTACAAGCAAAAGGAGTGAGAATCGCATGTAATAATTACTAGAATGTATGGAATAAACCTGTGTTTATCCCTAATAGGTAAAGTATTTCTTTGTTATTTAGATAGATGTTTTCTAACTCGGTGATTGTACTTAAAAGATTGCATGTAAAGGAAGTGATCAACATGTCTTCATGGAGCAATAACGTAAATGGATATTGTGGGTGTAATAATCAAAATGGTGTACATGTTGATTCATGCTGTTTTAGTTGCGATGGGACAGTTCCTAAGGTTGGTCCAACCGGTCCGACGGGGGCAACAGGTGGCACAGGCCCAACGGGGGCGACAGGAGTAACAGGCGATACAGGGGCAACGGGTCCAACAGGAGCGACAGGAATAACAGGAGCAACAGGCCCAACGGGAGCGACGGGAGTAACAGGCGATACAGGGGCAACGGGTCCAACAGGAGCAACAGGCCCAACAGGAGCAACAGGCCCAACGGGAGCGACAGGAATAACAGGGGCAACGGGTCCAACAGGAGCAACAGGAGCAACAGGCCCAACAGGCCCAACAGGAGCAACAGGTCCAACAGGAGCAACAGGCCCAACAGGAGCAACAGGTCCAACGGGGGCAACAGGAGTAACAGGCGACACAGGTCCAACAGGAGCAACAGGCCCAACAGGAGCAACGGGTCCAACGGGGGCGACAGGAGCAACAGGCGATACAGGTCCAACAGGAGCAACAGGCACAAGTATAACGGCAACATACGCATTTGCAAATAATACGTCGGGTACAGCAATATCGGTACTACTAGGTGGAACAAATGTCCCGCTTCCAAACAATCAGAATATTGGTCCAGGTATTACAGTGTCTGGGGGGAACACAGTATTTACGGCTGCAAATGCAGGGAATTATTATATTTCATATTCAATTAATATAACGGCTTCATTATTAGTTAGTTCACGAATTACAATTAATGGGGCACCGCTTGCTGGGACTATTAATTCTCCTGCATTAGCAACGACATCATTTAGTGCGACAATTATTACGACTCTTGCGGCGGGGAGTGCAATTAGTTTGCAATTATTTGGTTTGTTAGCTGTTGCGACATTATCAACAACTACCCCAGGAGCGGTATTAACAATTATAAGATTAAGTTAATGACAAACTCTCTTACTCTTTTAAGAGTAAGAGAGTTTCTACATATAATAAGAAGTTAATGAAGTAAAGCATAGTTATACAAAAGTCAGAATATTATGATTGTAACGCTATGGTGACTATAATATAATGAAAATAACCATCATGAATGAACATTCATTTATTTTTTATGTATTTGAAGGGGGAATGAAGGTGGAAAAACCATGGTTGAAAAGTTATCCAGAGGAAATTCCGAGTACGATTTCTTATGATATTCAGCCGCTTCATAGATATGTAGAACAGATGGCTTCTCGCTACCCAGAAAAGAAAGCGCTTCACTTTTTAGGGAAGGATATTACGTTTTCGGACTTCCATGATAAGGTGAAGCGGTTTGCAAATTATCTTCAAAAGCTCGGTGTGGAAAAGGGTGATCGAGTTGCTATTATGTTGCCGAATTGTCCGCAAGCTGTAATTGGTTATTACGGTACATTACTTGCGGGAGGTATCGTAGTACAAACCAATCCACTGTATACAGAAAGGGAATTAGAATATCAGCTTCATGACTCGGGAGCAAAAGTAATTCTTTGTCTCGATTTAGTGTTTCCAAGAGTAACGAATGTTCAATCTGCTACAAAAATTGAGCATATTATCGTAACTCGTATTGCAGACTTTTTACCATTCCCTAAAAATCTATTGTATCCATTTGTGCAGAAAAAACAGTCGAATTTAGTTGTGAAAGTATCAGAGAGTGAAACGATTCATCTTTGGAATTCAGTAGAAAAAGAAGTGAATACGAATGTTGAGGTGCCTTGTGATCCTGAAAATGATCTAGCTCTTTTACAGTACACAGGAGGAACAACCGGATTTCCGAAAGGAGTTATGTTAACGCATAAAAACCTCGTCTCTAACACGTTAATGGGAGTTCAATGGTTATATAATTGCAAAGAAGGAGAAGAAGTCGTTCTTGGGGTTCTTCCATTTTTCCATGTTTATGGTATGACAGCTGTTATGAATTTAAGTATTATGCAAGGATACAAAATGGTCCTTATTCCAAAGTTTGATATGAAAATGGTTTTTGAAGCGATTAAGAAGCATAAAGTGACATTGTTTCCAGGGGCACCAACTATTTATATCGCTCTTTTAAATAGTCCGCTTTTAAAAGAATACGATATTTCTTCTATTCGTGCTTGTATTAGTGGATCAGCACCACTGCCAGTAGAAGTACAGGAAAAGTTCGAAAAAGTTACAGGTGGTAAACTAGTAGAGGGATATGGTTTAACAGAATCCTCTCCGGTTACACATAGTAATTTTTTATGGGAAAAGCGAGTGCCAGGTAGCATCGGAGTTCCGTGGCCAGATACAGAAGCAATCATTATGTCGCTTGAAACTGGTGAGGCATTACCGCCAGGAGAAATAGGTGAAATTGTAGTGAAAGGCCCTCAAATTATGAAAGGATATTGGAATAAGCCAGAGGAAACAGCGGCTGTATTGCAAGATGGCTGGCTCCATACAGGTGATGTTGGCTACATGGATGAAGATGGATTCTTCTATGTAAAAGATCGCAAGAAAGATATGATTGTCGCGAGTGGATTTAATGTGTATCCTCGTGAAGTTGAAGAAGTATTATATGAGCATGAAAAAGTGCAAGAAGTAGTGACAATTGGAGTTCCAGATCCGTACCGAGGAGAGACAGTTAAAGCATTTGTTGTGTTAAAAGAAGGTACGGAATGCTCTGAGGAAGAATTAAATCAGTTTGCACGTAAATATTTAGCGGCTTATAAAGTTCCGAAAGTATATGAGTTTAGAGATGAATTGCCGAAAACGACAGTAGGGAAAATTTTGCGCCGTGTTCTAATAGATGAAGAGAAGAGAAAGAATGAGGATGAGCAAACGGGCTAAGGCCCTTTCTTTTTGAAAAAATAGGATTGACACTTTTCTAAATAGTCAGTATTATAAGAATATGAATGACTATTCATTCAGTCATCTTCTTGAAGGAGACAGTAAAGTGAAGAAAAATAGACCGAAATACAATCAAATTATTGATGCGGCAGTCATTGTGATTGCGGAGAATGGGTACCACCAAGCGCAAGTTTCTAAAATCGCAAAGCAAGCTGGGGTAGCTGATGGCACGATTTATTTATATTTTAAAAATAAAGAAGATATATTAATATCCTTATTCCAAGAGAAGATGGGAGAATTTGTCGAAACAATTCGTCAAAAAACAGCAGGAATTGAAAGCGCTGTATCGAAGTTATTCATGTTGGTAGAAACGCACTTCTTGCTGTTGTCGCAAAATGATCCGCTTGCTATCGTTACGCAATTAGAGCTAAGGCAGTCCAATCAAGACTTGCGCCTTAAAATAAATGAAGTATTAAAAGGCTACTTACAAGTTATGGATGAGATTTTAGAGACTGGTATAAAACAAGGTGAATTTCAAGCAGATTTAAATGTTCGCGTGGCAAGACAAATGATCTTTGGAACAGTAGATGAAGTTGTGACCAATTGGGTAATGAGCGATCATAAGTATGATCTGGTCGCACTTTCAAAAACGGTACACGGGCTACTTATTGCAGCTTGTGGTTATCGTCAATAATGGGAGGGATCATGTTGAAATTCCTATCTGTAAGAGTTGAAGATCATATCGCGGTGGCGACGTTAAATCACGCACCAGCGAATGCGATGTCTTCACAAGTTATGCATGACGTTACTGAATTAATTGATCAAGTGGAAAAGGATGATAACATTCGTGTTGTTGTTATTCACGGTGAAGGACGTTTCTTCTCAGCAGGAGCAGATATTAAAGAATTTACATCTGTTACTGAAGCGAAGCAAGCAACAGAATTAGCACAGCTTGGACAAGTTACGTTTGAGCGTGTTGAAAAATGTTCAAAACCAGTTATTGCGGCAATTCATGGAGCGGCACTGGGCGGCGGCCTTGAGTTTGCTATGTCTTGCCACATGCGCTTTGCAACTGAAAGTGCAAAACTTGGTTTACCTGAATTAACACTTGGATTAATTCCTGGCTTTGCAGGTACACAGCGCTTACCACGTTATGTTGGGAAAGCGAAAGCTTGTGAAATGATGTTAACAAGTACACCAATTACTGGTGCAGAAGCATTAAAGTGGGGACTTGTTAACGGATTGTTCTCTGAAGAATCATTTTTAGATGATACGCTTAAAGTTGCAAAACAAATTGCTGGAAAAAGTCCAGCAACAACTCGTGCTGTACTAGAGTTATTGCAAACGACAAAATCGTCTCATTACTATGAAGGTGTACAACGTGAATCACAAATTTTTGGTGAAGTATTTACGAGTGAAGATGGAAGAGAAGGTGTAGCCGCATTTTTAGAAAAGCGTAAACCTTCATTTAGTGGCAGGTAGTTCAATTATTTTTTTAATATAAATTAACAGAAAATTAAAATTGATAGAATCTTTCTGAAAAACAAGGGGGTAAATGGAATGAACATCTACGTACTCATGAAACGAACATTTGATACAGAAGAAAAAATCGTAATTAAAAACGGTGCAATTTACGATGGCGAAGCGGAATTCATCATCAACCCTTACGATGAATATGCAATTGAAGAAGCAATTCAAGTAAGAGACGCACAAGGTGGAGAAGTTACAGTTGTAACAGTCGGTGGCGAAGATAGTGAGAAAGAACTTCGTACTGCATTAGCAATGGGCTGTGATAAAGCGGTATTAATTAATATTGAAGATGATGTAGAAAATGGTGACCAGTTCACGACAGCAAAAGTACTTGCTGAGTATTTAAAAGATAAAGATGCAGATTTAATTTTAGGCGGAAACGTTGCAATTGATGGTGCATCTGGACAAGTAGGGCCACGCGTAGCTGAAGCGTTAAATATTCCATATGTAACGACAATTACAAAACTTGAAATTGACGGTACAAATGTGAAGATTGAGCGTGATGTTGAAGGTGATACAGAAGTGATTGCAACTTCATTACCAGTTTTAGTAACAGCACAGCAAGGTTTAAATGAACCTCGTTACCCATCGCTTCCAGGTATTATGAAAGCGAAGAAAAAGCCACTAGAAGAATTAGAATTAGATGATTTAGATTTAGAAGAAGATGATGTGGAAGCAAAGACAAAAACAATTGAAATCTATTTGCCTCCTAAGAAAGATGCAGGAAAAGTGTTACAAGGCGAGCTGCAAGATCAAGTAAAAGAACTTGTATCGTTGCTCCATACAGAAGCGAAAGTAATCTAATAAAATACGAAATTATATATGCAGGAGGGAAAATCTATGGCTCGTAAAGTATTAGTAATGGGTGAAGTTCGTGATGGATCGCTACGTAACGTTTCGTTTGAAGCGGTAGCAGCAGCAAAAACAATTGCAGAAGGCGGTGAAGTAGTAGGTCTTCTAATTGGAGACAGCGTTGCCTCTTTTGCAAATGAATTGATTCATTACGGTGCAGATCGCGTTGTGACAGTTGAAAATGATAAATTAAAATCATATACATCTGATGGTTATGCACAAGCGTTTTTAGCTGTACATGCTGAAGAAAATCCAGAAGGTATTGTCTTTGGACATACGGCACTTGGTAAAGATTTATCACCAAAATTAGCAGCGAAGCTTGAAGCTGGTTTAGTTTCTGACGTAACTGCTTTAGAGGTTGAAGGTGGAAATGTTATCTTCACTCGTCCAATTTACTCTGGTAAAGCATTCGAGAAGAAGATTGTAACAGACGGCATCTTATTTGCGACAGTGCGTCCAAATAACATTGCAACTCTGGAAAAAGATGAGTCTCGCAGCGGTGACGTATCTTCTATTACAGTTGATGTGAAAGATTTACGTACAATTATTCAAGATGTTGTCCGTAAAACAGCAGAAGGTGTGGATCTTTCTGAAGCGAAAGTTATTATCGCTGGCGGACGCGGTGTGAAGAGTGAAGAAGGATTTAAACCATTAAAAGAGTTAGCTGACGTACTAGGCGGCGCTGTTGGGGCATCTCGTGGTGCTTGTGACGCTGAATACTGTGAGTACTCATTACAAATTGGTCAAACTGGTAAAGTTGTTACGCCAGACTTATACATTGCATGTGGTATTTCTGGTGCGATTCAGCATTTAGCAGGTATGTCTAACTCAAAAATAATCGTTGCGATTAATAAAGATCCAGAAGCAAGTATCTTCAAAGTAGCTGACTACGGTATTGTTGGTGACTTGTTCGAAGTTGTACCTCTTTTAACAGAAGAGTTTAAAAAGTTAAAAGTACATTCATGATTTAAGTACCCTTGAGTTCCAAGTGAAGTACCCCTATATATAGAAAAAGGTGAGAGATCCCCTGTCTCTCATCTTTTTAGTATTTAATCCATATTTTTATATAGTATAAAGGAACATTTTTTTGTTACAATACATAACGATACATATTATTCGCCACGTATATAAGTTAATGATATACTCTTGGTAGAATATACTTGAAGGAGGAAATAAAATGGCAATTGTAAACGCAAATGACCAAAGCTTCGCAGCTGAAACTAGCGAAGGTGTTGTATTATTAGATTTCTGGGCACCTTGGTGTGGACCTTGTAAAATGATCGCTCCTGTATTAGAGGAGATCGATGCAGAACTAGGCGAAAAAGTAAAAGTAGTAAAAGTAGATGTTGATGAGAACCAAGAAACTGCTCGTCAATTCGAAGTAATGAGCATTCCAGCTCTTTTCGTATTAAAAGACGGTAAAGTAGTTGATCAAACGTTAGGTTACAAACCGAAAGAAGCGTTAGTAGAATTAGTTTCTAAACATTTCTAAAATAAAAAAAGCTACCAGTTGGTAGCTTTTTTTATTTTCTTTTTTACAGTCTTTCCGTTACAATAAAAGAACGTATGTTGGGTGTTTGAGCATAGTATGTTTTCAAGGGAAAATAAAAATGCTAAGTATGTAGAAATGGAGGGAGACGAGTGCACGAACATTTGAAAGAGAAGTTGGCTATTTTACCAGATCAACCTGGTTGTTATTTGATGAAAGATAAGCAAGGAACGGTTATATATGTTGGAAAGGCAAAAGTGCTTAAAAATCGTGTGCGCTCGTACTTTACTGGTTCACATGATGGGAAAACACTGCGGCTTGTAGGAGAAATTGTTGATTTTGAATATATTGTAACCTCTTCGAATTTAGAAGCACTTATTTTAGAGTTAAATCTAATTAAAAAATATGATCCGAAATATAATATTCAATTAAAAGATGATAAAACATATCCTTTTATTAAAATTACGGCGGAGAAGCAACCGCGCTTACTCATTACTCGAAATGTAAAAAAGGATAAAGGAAAGTATTTTGGTCCTTATCCAAATGCACAATCTGCTCATGAAACGAAAAAACTGCTAGATCGTATGTATCCACTTCGGAAATGTACGAATATGCCAGATAAAGTTTGTTTGTATTATCATATGGGTCAATGCTTAGCGCCGTGTGTGAAAGAAGTGACGGAAGAACAAAATAAAGAAATTGTAGATGAAATTATTAAGTTTTTAAATGGTGGACATAAAGAAGTTCGTTCAGAATTAGAAGTAAAAATGTATGAGGCCTCAGAGAAACTAGAGTTTGAACGTGCAAAAGAGTTGCGTGATCAAATTGCTCATATTGATGCGATTATGGAAAAACAAAAGATGATTATGAGTGACTTAGTGGATCGTGATGTGTTTGGATATGCAGTGGATAAAGGATGGATGTGTGTTCAAGTTTTCTTCGTTCGAAAAGGAAAGCTAATTGAACGTGATGTTTCTATGTTTCCAATTTACGATGAACCAGAAGAGGGCTTTTTAACGTTTATCGGCCAATTTTATGAAAACAGTAGTCATTTTAAGCCGAAGGAAATTGTCGTTCCAGGAAGTATAGACTCGGAATTAGTAGAGCGCTTTTTAGAAGTAGAAGCGACACAGCCGAAACGTGGTAAGAAAAAAGACCTTGTAGAATTAGCAAATAAAAACGCGAAAATTGCTCTTGAAGAGAAGTTTTACTTAATTGAACGTGATGAAGAACGAACGATTAAAGCAGTAGATCATTTAGGGAAGCAGCTTGGGATTGAAACGCCGTATCGTATTGAAGCGTTTGATAACTCAAATATTCAAGGAACAAATCCTGTTTCTGCAATGATTGCTTTTATCGATGGGAAACCGGCGAAGAAAGAGTATCGAAAATATAAAATTAAAACGGTTCAAGGACCAGACGATTATGAGTCTATGAGAGAAGTTGTGAGGCGCCGTTATACAAGGGCCCTTAAAGAAAATTCACCTTTACCTGATTTGATTATTATTGATGGAGGAAAAGGCCATCTAGCGGCTGCAAGTGATATTCTAGAGAATGAGCTCGGATTATATATTCCGATGGCAGGTCTTGTGAAAGATGATAAACATAAAACCTCCCATTTAATTATTGGGGACCCACCGGAACCTGTGATGCTTGAGAGAAATAGCCAAGAATTTTATTTATTGCAGCGTATTCAAGATGAGGTGCATCGATTTGCGATTACATTCCATCGTCAATTACATGGGAAATCTGTCATTCAATCAGCATTGGATGACATTCCAGGAATAGGTGATAAACGGAAAAAGGTATTGTTAAAACATTTTGGTTCATTAAAGAAGATGAAAGAAGCTTCTATAGAGGAATTTGTCGAAGCGGGTATGCCGAAAAATGTCGCGGAGACGATTTATACGTATTTAACAGATAAGAAGACGTTGTAGTTTACAACGTCTTCTGTTTTTTGGTATAATTTCTGAAGATTTAAAATAAATGCATCTGAATGAAAATACAAAAAAGTCAACTAAACTGATATGTCTAGTTGACTGTAGGTAATGCTTACACTTCAATGAGATCTTTTATATCCCATTTTACAAGAAATGTAATAGAGTCAGAACGTTTTTTCTTTTCTTCGTATGACTCTGCAACGACGTTCCGTTGCTTTTGAATTTGTTCAGCGATGAATCCAGCTTCTAGTTGATAAGAAGAATGTCGTTTTTGTTTTTGACGTTCTGCAATGAGTGTGCCTTTAAGTTGGAACTGCATTTCACGACGCTTATGTTCAATAATGCTTAAAGTGCCCCAGCCAGCTTTTTCAAAGAACTGAATGACTTCTTCAATTGTTTCTAGCGGATATTTTCTTGCAAGGTTTCTACCAGACCAGTATAAAATACCATCTAAATCGTTGCCGATTAAATCAGGTAGTAATTCTTCACGTAGCAATTCATAAGCGAAGGCGTTCAATGAAACATCTTCTAAAGATGTTATATCGATTGTATTTTTACTCACAATATTCCCCTCTTTCTATAGGGATTATTATATAACATTTTTCATTTATAAAAACAGATTTTTCTTTAGGGAAATCTGAATATCTAAGAAGAAAAAAAGAATTGCCAAATTATATGCAAATTATGTATACGTTTTCTTGACGCTTCGACAAAAATAGGGGTAAAATGAACTTGTTATCAAATTATGCTGAAATATTTCGAATAATTTTTTCAGTTTTTCTTATGCCAATAGTGAAAAAACATTATTGTTATAAATTAATCTGAAAACAGCAGTCAAACATTCAAGGGGGTAATGGGGACATGAAAGGCCGCGAGTATACGTTTCGTAAGTGGCACTCATTAATGGGGGTCATCCCGGTTGGTGTCTTTTTGACGCAACATCTAATTGTAAACAACTTTGCAACAAGAGGAGCAGAGGCTTTTAACAAAGCTGCAGGCTTTATGGAGCTCCTTCCATTCCGGTATGCGCTAGAAATTTTCATCATCTTTTTACCGATACTGTACCATGCTATATATGGCTTATATATTGCATTTACAGCTAAGAACAATGCGGTTTCTTACGGTTATTTCCGTAACTGGATGTTCGTTTTCCAAAGAATTTCAGGTATCGTTACGCTGATTTTCATTTCTTGGCACGTCTGGGAAACTCGTATTCAAGCAATGTTAGGTAAAGAGGTAAACTATGATATGATGGCAGATATTTTAAACAATCCAGCTATGTTTGCATTCTACTTAGTTGGTGTTGTTTCAACAATTTTCCACTTTGCAAATGGACTATGGACATTCTGCATCAGCTGGGGAATTACAGTATCTCCACGTTCACAAAGAATCTCTACTTATGTAACATTAGCTATTTTCTTAGGTCTATCTTATGTAGGTGTGAGTGCATTATTAGCGTTCATCGATCCACAGCTAGCAAATCAGTAAGGAGTGGGAGAGCATGAAAGGGAAACTTATAGTAGTCGGCGGTGGCTTGGCTGGCTTAATGGCAACGATTAAAGCGGCAGAAGCAGGAGTAAATGTTGAACTGTTTTCTTTAGTACCAGTAAAACGTTCACATTCTGTATGTGCTCAGGGCGGAATTAACGGTGCCGTAAATACGAAAGGTGAAGGGGATTCTCCATGGATCCACTTTGACGATACAATTTATGGTGGGGACTTCTTAGCGAACCAACCACCAGTTAAAGCAATGTGTGAAGCAGCACCTGGTATCATTCATTTAATGGACCGTATGGGTGTTATGTTCAACCGTACGGAAGAAGGACTTCTTGATTTCCGTCGATTTGGTGGAACGCAACATCACCGTACAGCATTTGCTGGTGCAACAACTGGACAGCAATTACTTTACGCATTAGATGAGCAAGTACGTCGTCACGAAGTAGCAGGACTTGTAACGAAATATGAAGGCTGGGATTTCTTACGAGCTGTTGTTGATGATGAAGGTGTGTGCCGAGGAATCGTTGCACAAGACTTACAAACTATGGAGATTAAAAGTTTCGGAGCTGATGCCGTGATTATGGCAACAGGGGGCCCTGGTATCATTTTCGGAAAATCAACAAACTCCATTATTAATACAGGTACAGCAGCTTCTGCTGTATATCAACAAGGTGCATATTATGCAAATGGTGAGTTCATTCAAATTCACCCAACGGCAATTCCTGGAGACGATAAATTACGTCTTATGAGTGAATCTGCACGTGGTGAAGGTGGACGTGTTTGGACATATAAAGATGGTAAACCATGGTACTTCTTAGAAGAAAAATATCCGGCTTACGGAAACCTTGTACCTCGTGATATCGCAACGCGTGAAATCTTTGATGTTTGCGTAGAGCAAAAACTAGGTATTAACGGTGAAAACATGGTGTACTTAGATCTTTCTCATAAAGATCCGAAAGAACTAGATATTAAACTTGGTGGAATTATTGAAATCTATGAGAAATTTACAGGGGATGATCCTCGTAAACTACCAATGAAAATCTTCCCAGCTGTTCACTATTCAATGGGTGGACTATGGGTTGACTATAAGCAAATGACTAGTATTCCAGGTTTATTTGCAGCAGGTGAGTGTGATTATTCTATGCACGGTGGTAACCGCCTTGGTGCAAACTCACTATTATCAGCAATTTACGGTGGTATGGTAGCAGGACCAAACGCAATTGAATATATGAAAGGTCTTTCTAAATCATCAGATGCTGTTTCATCTACTGTATATGAGCAAAATGAATTAATCGAAACAGAGAAATTTAACAATATTTTAACGATGGATGGTAATGAAAATGCATATGTTCTTCATAAAGAGCTTGGAGAATGGATGACAGATAACGTTACAGTAGTTCGTGAAAATAAAAAGTTATTAGAAACAGATGCGAAAATTGAAGAGTTAATGGATCGTTACAAACGTATTAACATTAACGATACAGCGAGATGGAGTAACCAAGGTGCTTCATTTACACGTCAACTTGCAAATATGTTTGAGTTAGCACGTGTTATTACAATTGGCGCATATAACCGTAATGAGAGCCGCGGGGCGCATTACAAACCTGAATTCCCAAATCGTGATGATGCAAACTTCTTAAAAACTACTATGGCAAAATTTGAAGGAGAAGGAAATGCACCAGCATTCCATTACGAAGACGTTGATGTTTCATTAATTAAACCACGTAAACGTGATTATTCTTCAAAACATGATGTAGCTGCTAAGGGTGAAGAGAAGGGGGATAAACAACATGTCTGAGAAAACAATCCGCCTCATCATTACGAGACAAGATGGACCAGATGCACAAGAGTTTGACCAAGAGTTTGAAATTCCATATCGTCCTAATATGAATATTATTTCGGCGCTTATGGAAATTCGTCGTAATCCTGTTGATTCAAAAGGAAACCAAACAACTCCGATCGCATGGGATATGAACTGCTTAGAGGAAGTATGCGGTGCATGTTCGATGGTTATTAACGGAAAGCCACGTCAATCATGTACGGCTCTTATTGACCAATTAGAACAGCCAATTCGCTTAAAGCCGATGAAGACATTCCCAGTTGTACGTGATTTACAAGTTGATCGCAGTCGCATGTTTAATGCTCTAAAACGCGTTAAAGCTTGGATTCCAATTGATGGTACGTATGACTTAGGTCCAGGACCAAGAATGCCTGAGAAAAAGCGTCAATGGGCTTATGAGCTTTCAAAATGTATGACATGTGGTGTTTGCTTAGAATCATGTCCAAACGTAAACAGTAAGTCTGACTTTATTGGACCAGCGCCGTTATCACAAGCTCGTTTATTCAACTCACATCCAACGGGTGAAATGCATAAAGCAGATCGCTTACGTGCAATTATGGGAGATGGAGGACTAGCAAACTGTGGTAACTCTCAAAACTGTGTGCAATCATGTCCGAAGGGTATTCCTTTAACAACTTCAATTGCGGCATTAAACCGTGATACAACAATTCAATCGTTCAAAGATTTCTTTGGTAGCGATAATAACTATTAATAAATATTGCCTCTTCATCTTGAAGGGGCAATATTTATAACTTCATTTTTCAGTTTATTCTGTTTTTTTGGCAGGAAGGGGAGATAGCGTTGAAGAGAATTTCTTATATTGAAGACTTCGAGAAATGGGAAAGTGGTTTTTCATTTTACAATCCTGTAAAGGTTCGTTTTGGTGAAGTAGATATGTTTGGACATGTAAATAATGTCGTTGCTTTTACTTATTTTGAAGAAGCTCGTATCGCGTTGTTTAAAGAACTTGGATTTATGCAAGAGTGGACACATGCATCATCAGAAACGATGATCGTTGTTGCGGATTTACAATGTAATTTTATTAAGCAAATATATTTTGATGAACAGTTGAAGGTGTATGTAAAGGCAGGATCGGTTGGGAACTCTTCTTTAGATCTACATTATATGGTGAAGAATGCAGAAGGAGAGGTTTGTTTAGTAGGTCGTGGAATGATGGTTCAAGCGTCGAAAAAAACAGGAAGAGGCGAACCATGGCCTGAAGAATGGAAGAAGAAATTACTACAATGATAGAGTGAAAGAAAAATAAGAGAGCAATTTGCTCTCTTATTTTTTGTCTTCCATCGCTTCTTCTAATGTTAAGTGATGTTTATATAGGTATGTAGCGTATGGATTACCAACGTAGCGTAAGTGCCATGGTTCATATGCATATTCTGTTGTATCTGTTTTATCTTCTAAGTAACGAATGACAAAGCCGAATTCATGAGCGTGTTCCGCGACCCATTTTCCTTCTGCTGTCTCCCCGAAAATAGGCTCTAATTGAAATTTAGCTGTTTTTGAACTAATATCCATTGCTAAACCCGTTTGGTGTTCACTCGTACCAGGAATTGCGCTTACTGAATTAGCCTCAGCTTTTCCTTGACGCCTAACGTATGTATCATGCAACGATTTTTGGCGTTTGTATGAACGATAACCAGATACAGCTGTAAGATCAAGCCCTTCTTTTTTCGCAGCTTTGAACATGTTTTCAAGTGCCTCTGCAGCATCTTTGCGTAGCAATGTTTTTTCTTTATCTTTTGGACTAGCAAATGGTACGTTTGGTCTCGTTAAGTCTTCAGGAATGTATCCATCTGGTAGTTTTCGATGTTTATTAATTAAGACAAGATTAGATTTTGGATTTGTTACAACTGAAAAGTCATTGTCTATTTTCTTTGCATTATGATCAGCTTTTGGAAAAGCAGGAATCTCTTCTTTTGGGTGGTTAGTATGTTTTTGACTTTCGACAGCTTTCGCTTCATTATGTAGTGGTGATTTAGAACCAAAGTAAGTGAAAGATGTGATACCGATTACAATAGTAGTGGCAGAAATAATTATTATCTTTTTCATAATGCCTTGTAATCACAGTCCCTTCTTAATAAAATGTGTATCGTTTTTTTATTATAAGTCTAGTTTGTTGGAAAAGGAATATAAGAGTCATAACGTAATAGAAATGCAAAGAAAATGTCAGAAAATGTGTGAATTTGTAGTATTTTTTTATATAATTCATTTCTTATCTTTCATGAATTGCATTTTTTATGTAATATATATACATAAGAAGATGTAGCGATTATCGAGAATAAAGAACTTCTTGTATAGACTAGGAGTGAATGGGAATGGATTTTGCAACAATTATTGGACTTGTTTTAGGATTTTTAGCAGTGGTAGTAGGGATGGTCGTCAAGGGCGCTGACGTAACAGCCTTATTAAATCCTGCCGCAGCATTAATTATTTTTATCGGTACATTTGCTGCAGTATGTATTGCATTTCCGATGAATCAACTAAAAAGGGTTCCAAAACTATTTAAAGTTCTTTTTGGTTCAAATAAAAAGGATTTAAGTTATGAACAGTTGCTAGAATTATTTGTTCATTGGACATCTGAAAGTAGAAAATACGGTATTTTGTCTTTAGAGCAACAATTAGACAAAATTCAAGATGAATTTCTTTTGCGCGGTATGAAATTTGTGATTGATGGCGTATCCGCAGAAGATTTAGAGCAGATTTTGGAATCTGAATTAGAGGCAATTGAAGAAAGACATGCAAAGGGAGCTGCTATTTTTTCACAAGCTGGTACGTATGCACCGACATTAGGAGTTTTAGGTGCTGTTATCGGTCTTGTAGCTGCGCTTGGTAACTTAACTGATATTGAAAAGTTAGGTCATGCTATTTCGGGTGCGTTTATTGCAACGATTTTTGGTATTTTTTCAGGTTATGTATTATGGCATCCATTTGCAAATAAGTTAAAGCAAAAATCTTCAGCTGAAATTGAGAAAAAACGTTTAATCATTGATTGTTTATTAATGTTACAAGAAGGTACATATCCGTTTATTATGAAGAACCGCATTTTAGGTGCACTTTCTGCAACTGAGCGTAAAAAGCTAGAAAAAGGAGCAGAAAAAAATGCGGAGTAAGAAAAATAGAAGAGGCAAAAAGAAAAAACATGATGAGCATATCGATGAAACGTGGTTAATTCCATATTCTGATATGTTAACGTTGTTATTTGCATTGTTTATCGTTTTATTCGCAATGAGTAGTATAGATGCTGCGAAGTTTAAACAGATGGCAGTTGCTTTTCGAAGTGAATTAGCTGGGGGAACAGGTAACAAAGAATTTTTAAGTGATCAAAAGCCAAATGAGGAAAAAGAATTATCAGCAAGTAGCCTTGAGGCAGAACAAGCAAAAAAACAAGAAGAAGCTAGAGCTAAAGAAAAAAAAGAGATGGATGAATTGAAAGCATTACAAAAAAAGATTGATCAATATATTAATGAAAAACAATTATCCTCTTCTTTTCAAACTAAATTAACTGAAAAGGGATTAATGGTGACAATATTAGAAAATATACTGTTTGATTCGGGGAAAGCAGATGTGAAATTAGAATCTTTAGGGATTGCGAAAGAGATGTCTAGCTTACTTGTTTCAGCGTCACCTCGTGAAATTACAGTATCGGGTCATACGGATAATGTCCCTATTGCCAATGCGCAGTTTGCGTCGAATTGGGAATTAAGTACGCAGCGGGCAGTTAATTTTATGCAAGTATTACTGCAAAATAAAGAATTACAACCAGAAAAATTTAGTGCGATTGGATACGGGGAATACCGTTCAATTGCTCCAAACGATACACAAGAAGGAAAGGCAAAGAATAGACGTGTGGAAGTGTTTATCTTGCCTTTAACAGAGAAAGTAAAATAAAAGAGGATGGCGAATGCCATCCTCTTTTATTTTACTTCAAATGATTTTAAGTTGTTGCGACGGATTTTATCTTTTTCTGCATCTGATTTTTTGAAATCATAATCATATAAAGCGCCTTCCCAATCGCCATACATTGGATTCGGGAAAATAATGAATTTCTCACCAAATTGTGCTTTTGAATCTTCTACTGTTTGGTTACGATCTTTTACAGATTTTCCATCAAAACCTGTGAAATCAGATAAGTTATCACCGAAGAATAAGACAATATCATGGGTTTGAGAAACGAGTTCACGGCGTTTTTCTTTTCCTTTTTCTTTCGGATCTTGTAGTAATATATGTTCTTTCGTTGCTTGAGGAGCACCTACACGCTCAAGATTTTTAATTGTTGCATCTAGTTGGTTCGTTTTACGATTTGAGACGTAGTAAATATCTACACCTTTAGACTCTGTATATTTTAAGAAATCAATTGCGCCTGGAAGGGCTTCAGCCTCAGCTTTATTAATCCAATCATCCCATTTGTAAGGATAGCCTTTGCCTGTTTTTACGCTCATTGCTTGATGAGGACTGTTATCTAAAACAGTTTCGTCTAAATCAAGTACGATAGCAGGTTTTTTCTCTGTCCCTTTTGCAAGAACTGCATCAAGCTTTAATTGACCGATATTGTACCCTTGGTAGTAAAGTGCTTTCGTTTCGCCAGCTGTTTGATACCATAAATCAGCCATTAATTGCTGTTCTGTTAATTTTACTTTCTCTTCTTTCGCCACTGTTTTCTCTGGTGTTCCTGAACATGCTACAAGTGATGTAGATAGAACCGCTACAGATAATAGAGTGGTAATGCCCCTCTTCATCTTCATATGTACCCTCCTTGATGTTAGAAAATCATTTTATATTATATATTAAAATATAATATTTTTATATGAACATTTGCATATTGTCTTTTGTATATATAGTAGTATGTCCTATATTAGAAAGATGAGCAAAATAATAATAGTTATTTTGACAAGTTTTATTGTCGTAATGACAATTATAATTGACAAAAAGAGTTTTGTTATTTACAATTTTAACTAAATAGAACAAATGATGGATTAATGACGGTGTTTACATATAAGAGGATGAAGTGTAGTGCTATATTTTTTCTTGAATAAACATAGTCTTTGAAAGAGAGTACGAATGATACTAAAGGGGAGGCTTTATACTTTGAGTTTACAAATTCAAAACTTAACGAAACAATTTGGGGAATCAAAAGCAGTTAACGGTTTGCAAATTTCGTTACCAAAAGGTGAAGTACTAGGATTACTTGGACGAAATGGTGCAGGGAAAACAACAACAATCAAAATGCTTCTCGGATTATTAACGCCTAATGAAGGTACGATTACGTGGGATGGAAAAGCATTTGGGGATAGTGGCGTAACAATTGGGTATTTACCAGAAGAAAGAGGTTTATATACAAAAAGTAGAGTAATAGATCAGTTGCGATATTTTGGTAGATTAGAAGGAATGTCGAAGAAAGAAGTAGATCAAGCTATTGATCATTGGTTAGAGCGTTTAGCGATACCAGAATATAAATTTAAAACGGCTGGAGAGCTTTCAAAAGGGAATCAGCAAAAAATCCAATTAATTGCTGCTCTTCTTCATAATCCGGAACTTCTCATTTTAGATGAACCATTCAGCGGCCTTGATCCAGTTAACGCCGGGATGTTAGCTAGTATTATTGAAGAACAAGTACAGAGCGGAAAGACGATTATTTTATCAAGTCATCGTATGGAACAAGTAGAGGCTTTTTGCCAACATGTATGTATTTTGAAAAAAGGTGAAGCAGTCGTAAAAGGACAGCTAAGTGATATTAAGAAAGAATACGGTTTCCGTAATTTAACGATTGAAGATACAGTAGAGAATGAAAAGGGATTAGAAGCTATACATGTATCGTATGAAAAACAACAAGGCCTTCTTTATGTGAAAGTACAAGACGATGCGGAAGCTCTCAAGATTTTGCAACAGTTGCAAGAGCAAGGTGTTAGCTTACGACAATTTAAAATGTTAGAGCCGACGTTAAATGAAATCTTTGTAGAGAGGGCGAAATAACGATGCGTAAATTTTCTCACGTATTTTCATTTTATTTTAGGGAAGCATTTTTATCTAAAAAATCATTAATTACGAGCGCGATTTTATTTTTAGTTGTGTTTGGGATTTTTGCATTTAATCATTTTACTTCAGGCGATGATAAAAATAAGGATAAAGATAAAATTGCAGTTGTAGTAGAGAGTTCCACATATAAAGTACAAAAAGATGAGCTAAATAAGCTATTGCCATCAGCAAAAATAACACTTGGTTCAAAGGATGATTTTGATAAACTGCATAAGCAAGTAGAAGAAGGCGATTTAGATGGTCTATTCCATGTGACGGAAAAGGGGGGGGCTCCATCGATTACATATATGTATAATGGATTTCCAAGCCAAGCAACTTCTGCAATTATGGCAGGATATTTAAAGCAACAATATACGATGGTGACAATTGCCAAAAATAATGTTTCACCAGAAATTGCACAGCAATTACAAACAGAAATTCAAGTAAAGCAAGAAGCGATAAAAGATCGTACATCTTCTTTCGGAATTGCCTATTTCTTTACATTTGCTTTATATATGTTTATTGTAGCGTTCGGAAATACAATCGCAATGAATATTGCATCTGAGAAGGCGTCACGTGTAATGGAAGTAATGCTTCCGAAAGTGAAACCTCTTACGATGATGTATGCGAAAATTTTAGCGGTTGTTTCAACGGCTTTATTGCAACTTGTCATATTGGCGTGTGGTTATCTTATTCCATATTTGTTAGGTTGGGTCGATTTAGAAAGTGCCTCACTATTTGGTATTCCAATTGACTTTACGAAATTAGATGCAAAGGTTGTAAGCATGTTTCTTGTTTATTTCATTACGGGATATTTACTTTATGCAATGATGTATGCTGCTGCTGGAGCTGTCGTGTCTAAGACGGAGGATTTACAAGCTGTATCTTTCCCGGTAATGATTTTAATTATGGCTGCATTCTTCATTAGTATTAAATCATTAAGTGATCCGAATAGTACTATCGTTGTTGTAAGTTCTTACGTTCCATTTTTTACACCGATGGTTACCTTCTCACGTATTGTAGCTGGTGAAGCAGGTATGCTAGAAATTACGATAACATTAGCAGTCTTATTGGCGACAATTGCGATATTAAATGCTGTTACAAGCCGCATTTACGTAAATGGCGTAATGAATTACTCAGATAAAGTGAAATTTAAAGATTTAGCGAAATTTATAAAGCGTCAATAATGAGAGAAAAGCATGATTTCCTATTGAAATCATGCTTTTTCTTTATGTATAAATTAAAAATAGTATATAATAATAAGAGTCGTCTTTTAATAGAATGAATAAAAAGGAGGGTGTGCAGATGGGGATTAGTAGTCGTTTTACAGTAGGTGTTCATATGCTGACATTACTTGCGATAGATCGAAACTCTCGCTGTACCTCTGAATGGATTGCCGGTAGTGTGAATACAAATCCAGTTGTGATTCGTCGCATTACAGGAATGTTGAAGAGAGCAGGACTTGTTGATGTACAAGCTGGTAAAGGTGGTACGACACTTGCTCGAGATTTAGAAGAAATTACATTACTTGATGTATATAAAGCAGTGGAAGTTGTAGAAGAAGGACAGCTATTTTCCTTCCATGAAAATCCCAACATTGAATGTCCAGTAGGAGCTAATATTCAATCAGTATTAGAAATTATTTTAATGCAAGCGCAAGAAGCGATGGAAAACGTGCTTGCAAATGTAACGGTAGATCAATTAGTTACAAATTTAAAGTCTAAAATGAAAGAATAAAAAAGCGAGCTTCCTCATAATGAGGGCTCGCTTTTTTTTATTCAGAAATATTGAAAATTCTATTTTTCAGTATTTAAAATGAATTTACCTACGATAGCTGCGAAGATACCACCAAGAATTGGTGCTACGATGAATACCCATAGTTGAGAAAGTGCTTCTCCACCAACAAATAAAGCTGGTGCGATACTACGAGCTGGGTTAACAGATGTTCCAGTTAACGGAATTCCTAATAAGTGGATTAAAACTAATGTGAAACCAATTACTAGTCCAGCTAAAGAAGAACTTCCTTTTTTACCTGTTACAGCGACGATAACTAAAATAAATACGAAAGTTAAAATGAACTCAACTAAAAATGCTCCAGATAAACCAAGAGTTCCGAAACCATTTTGTCCTAAATTATCTAAAGGTGTTTTAGCAGATTTTAAAATTGTTACTAACGTTGCAGTTCCTAATAAACCACCTAAAATTTGAGCTAATACATAATAACAAAGTTCCATAGCGTTCATGCGTTTGTTGATGAACATAGCTACTGATACTGCTGGGTTAATGTGACATCCAGAAATTGTTCCGATGCTATATGCCATAGCTACAATAGATAAGCCGAAAGCCATAGCGATTCCTAATGTTCCAATTCCTTCGATTCCGCCGCCAGTGACAGCTACTCCAGTTCCGAATAATACAAGTACAAAGGTACCAATAAATTCAGCGATTGCTTTTTTTAACATAATTTACCTCCTATTAATGCGCATGAAACGTATTATAACATACGTTTTAGTATAAACAGCCAATGAAATACTATTCTGATAAGGCAAAATAGGGGGACAATAAAAAAGAGTATGGTTCATCTCTATAGAACCATACTCTTTTTTTATGCTGATTTTTTCTGTTTAACGGCTGGAATAGATCGGTTTAAAATACTATTTGCAACCATTCCTAACATAATAATAATCATTCCAAGTAGGGAAAGCCCGCCAGGAAACGAACCATTCAAGAAAACAATTTCTCCAAGTACGGTAAAGACCATCGTTCCAGCTTGTGTTGCTTCAACAGCTCCAAGTAAAGCCAGGTTATCTTTTGCTAAGTCAGTAGCAAAGAAAAATGTCATCGTTGCAATAACGCCGGAACATAATGCTAACAAAAATCCTTGAAGCATTTGGCTAGATGTTGGAATACCCGTAGTAGAAAATCCGTATACACCAAGCAAAATTGTTATAGGAAGACTTCCAATTGCCATTCCTAATACACGTTGGAACGTATCAAGGCGTCCGCCAACAAGCTCCATCATTTTTCGGTTACCGAACGGATATAAGAAAGCGGCTAATACGACAGGTAAAAAACCTGAAATGAACTGAGTCATTGTAATATGGCCTGCGGCAGTTGCTTGCATACAAATTACACCAAGTAAAATAAATAAAGCAACATATAAGCTACGAAGTGGAATTTTTCCACGTACAAGTTTCGTACCTGATTTTGTTTCTATTTTCACAAAAAATAGTGGTGATAGTAGTAAACCAGCTAAAATCGTAACTTGCCAAGTTCCAGCAACGAGCCAAGCTGGAGAAAAGACAGCTGCGAAACTTAATAAAGAATAAAAAACAATACCGGCAACAGAACCCCATCCGATCCACGCCAATGGATGTTTTTTTAACTCTTCCCATAATCCCCTAAAGTTTTTGCGAAATAAAACGATAAGGAATAAAATAGGGAGAGCAAATAAAAAACGGAAGGAAGCTGTCCAAGCCCAGCTCGTTCCAGATACATTCATTGCTCTATTAATAATAAAGGTTGCAGAAAAAAAGGCCGATGATAAAAGACCTAATAAAATTGCGCGCATGAAGTATAGCACTCCTTTCGAAAATAAATAATTATGTATAGTATGATATACTTTAATTTAATAAAAGTAAACTATTTTATACCTAGAGGTGGTTTTATATATGAAAGAAAATGAAGATATGCAAACGAAAGAAGTCATTCAACAAGTTGGACAGTTATTGAGACAAATTCGAAATGAACAGAAATTAAGTTTAGAAGAATTAGCTCATAAAACAGGAGTTAGTAAATTAACACTAGGAAAGATCGAAAGAGGGGAAACAAATCCGACGCTAGCTGTCATTTGGAAAATAACGAAAGGGTTATCAATTCCTTTATCTAGATTAATGGTTTTTGGAGAACCAGTAGCCGTTGCGCGCTGTGGAGAAGGATTTGCAGTAGATGTAGGACAAGCATGGCATTTAGAAACGATGTTCCGTTATACGAAAGAAACAGGGATGGAAATGCACCGTGCTTGTTTACGATCAAATAGTATATATGAACCAGAAGCTCATCATGAAGGTGCGATTGAGCTTGTAACGGTAATGAAAGGGAAAGTGTCTATTCAAGTGGAGAATGATGTATATGAATTAAATGAGTTTGATTCCATTCAATTTGAAGCGAATAAGAAGCATATTTATAAAAATGAAGAAGAAGAAGTGGCGGTATTACATTTAACGATGAAATATTCTTCATGAAAAAATCCCCTATAGAAAAATCTATAGGGGATTTTGTATACACTATGCTCAAATATATGAAAGAATGTTATTAGTAAGAGCGTGGCATAAGTAATAAACAAATAAAATAAACTAAAAACCCCGTCCCAAAACATAAAACTGCAATGACCCAAAGTATGCGAATGAGAGTAGAGCTAATATCAAAATATTCTCCTAAACCACCGCATATACCAAATAGCATTTTATCAGTTTCGGATTTACATAATCTTTTTGACATCTTCCAATACACTCCTTTTTATAGCAAACTCTATACTTCCATTCTATATGGAAATCTATGAGGAGACTATGAGGTTGTATGACATTTTTTTAGGGAACAGTCATATTAATTGTCTTAATTTTCAGTTGATATTAAAATTATAGTAAGAGGTAACTTTTAATAAAGGGTGGGGAAATAGAGATGACGGTATATTGGTTGACTAATGTAACGCTTGAATCGGGGTATACATATGAAGAGGGGAGAATTTCAAAAACAGAAACAGAGTTATGTAGTTTACTTATTGAAGAGGGACGAATTAAAAAAATTATAGCAGGGACTGTTCAAGAGGAAGGGGTACTCATTCTTGATGCTAATCGTTTATTAATTTTGCCCGCTTTCGAAGAGATGCATATTCACATTGATAAGACATATTATAGTGGTCCTTGGAAAGCTTGTATGCCAGCAGAAAGTATTTTTACACGTTTTAATGAAGAAGAAAAAATTTTACCAAAGCAATTAGCGACTGCCCAAAATAGAGCGGAAAATATGCTAGAGTTACTACTGCAAAATGGTGCAACGAATATTAGAACGCATTGTAATGTTGATCCAATTATTGGGCTTGGTAATTTGGAGGCGACGTTAGCGGCATTAGAAACATATAAAAATCGAGTGTCTAGTAGAATTGTTGCGTTTCCGCAACATGGATTATTGCGCAGTAATTCTGTGCAACTCGTGAAAGATGCGATGCGTATGGGTGCTCATCTAGTCGGAGGCGTAGATCCAGCTACAGTGGATAATGACATTGAAAAATCATTACATACAATTATGGATATCGCAGTAGAATTTAATGCGGATGTTGATATTCATTTGCATGATGCGAATAATCTTGGAACATTTACGATGAAGAGATTGGCAAGTTTAACAGAAGAAGCAGGATGGCAAGGTCGTGTAACAATTAGTCATGCACTTGGACTTGGTGGTGTTACTGATAAAGAGGCTGAAGAAGTGGCAGAAAGACTCGCAAATGTAAATATTGATATTACTTCAACGGTACCAATTGGTAAACAAGTAATCCCAATTCCGTTATTAGATAAAAAAGGTGTTAAGGTTTCATTAGGAAATGATAGTATTACAGATCATTGGTCACCGTTTGGAACAGGTGATATGCTTCAAAAGGCGAATCGATTAGCAGAGCGTTTTGGGTGGAGTGACGAAAGGTCTTTAGGAAAAGCACTTCGCTTTATTACAGGAGGAAAAGAAACGTTAAATAATGAAGGGAAGCGAGTATGGCCGAATGTAGGGGATGAAGCGAGTTTTGTTTTGACAAATGCGACATGCGCTGCTGAAGCAGTAGCGCGTCAAACAGAAAAACGTTTAGTCGTGTATAAAGGAAATATTGTTGTTGGAAGTTTAAATGAGGTGGAATTAAATAATCTTGTGTAGAAGAATCGTTTAAATATTTTGAGGGGGGGTTCTAATGGTAAGTCTAGAACTCTTCTTTTTTATTCTTACAGTATATTTTTTATAGGAAAGCTAGAAGGGATGAAAATTTTGGACAATCAACATAACCAAAATCATATTATGGGAACTTTGCAATGGTTTATATTTTTATTAGCAAATTCAATCGCACTACCAATTGTCGTTGGCGGATTATTTCATCTTACGACGGAAGAAATATTTTATTTAATGCAGCGTACGTTTTTTGTAGTTGGTATATCTTCTTTTTTACAAGGCTGGCTTGGGCATAGACTGCCAATTGCGGATGGGCCGGCTGGATCTTGGGTTGGTGTATTTACCGTGCTTGCTTATGCAACGGCCGGACAGGATCAATTACATAGTACACTGCAAATTTTAGAATTAGGAATGATAATCTCCGGTGTTATTTTAATAGGATTAGGAGTAACTGGTTTTATAGGACGTATTTTATTTTTATTTACGCCGCTTGTGACAGGGACGTTTTTACTTTTATTATGTTTACAATTAAGTGGTGTATTTTTAAAAGGAATGTTAGGGATTACAGCTACTATTTCTCAAATTGACGGATTTACAGCAATGATCGCGTTTAGTATATTTTTGTTCGTTATTATACTATCTAATTTCGGAAAAGGCTTTGTCAAAAGTTATGCAGTTTTAATAGGATTAATTAGTGGGTGGATTATTTTTCTCATTGCAGGAAAAGTGACAATCCCATCTCAAGTAACTCATTTTGTGCAACTTCCACATATATTTGCTTGGGGACTTCCAAAATGGAATACAGGTATGGCTGTATCAAGTTTCGTTATGGTATGTATTTTAGTTTCGAATACGGTGGCAGCTATTATAGCAATTAATCAAGCAACTATTCATAAAGTGACTATTGAACAAAAACAGTTGAAAGATGGAACATGGGTTGGGGGGATTTCACATATCATCTCTTCTGTATTTTCAACTGTAGGTGTCGTTCCGTTACCAGCAACGGCAGGATTTATACGTTTAACAAAACAAAAGTATATACGATCGTTCTTAATGGCATGTGCGTTACTAGTCGTAATGTCTCTTTTTCCAAGTATTATTCGTTACTTAGCATCTTTACCATCTGCTGTCGCATCGGCTGTTTTAATGGCTTCGTTCGTACAGTTAATTGGAATTGGATTTAATAATATAAAACAAGTGCCGATGAGTGAAAGGAATGTAACGATTTTAGGCGTTGCAGTATTATTTGGCAGCGGCGTTATGTTTTTACCGTCTGGAGCACTCCAATCCTTACCGTCTGTTATGCAATATATATTCGGTAATGGTTTATTTGTAGGTACGGTTGTAAGTATATTGCTAGAACAAATATGGCGCGTTGGAAAGTAAGTGGATAAAAAGAGTGTACGCACTGTATAAAAGTCTAAAATAACATAGGAAATAAAGCCCATTTTCATTCACCACCTGCACATTTCGTTCATACAATATCTTGACTAAATAAACACCCAACTTACACATACACAGCTCTGGCTTAAGCAAGGAGGGTTATACCAGTTGAAGGAAAAAGCGTATCAATCTAAACCTTTACTCACAAAGAGAGAAAGAGAAGTATTTGAATTACTGGTTCAAGATAAAACAACGAAGGAAATTGCAGGTGAACTTTTTATAAGTGAAAAAACAGTTCGCAACCACATCTCAAACGCAATGCAAAAGCTAGGGGTTAAAGGACGTTCACAAGCAGTTGTGGAGCTTCTTCGTATGGGAGAGCTCGAACTATAAGAAAGCAGCCGACTTTTATACAAAGAGTCGGCTATTTTTTTGTTTGCTTCACTTGCTATATGAATGATAAGAACACTCCATATATAAATAGGTAATAAGGAGGGGATAAGTTGAAAAGGATACTGTTAGTTTCAACAAGTGCTCATGATATGAATGGACACCCGACTGGTTTGTGGCTTGAAGAGCTCGCAGCTCCTTATCATTTATTTAAAAAGGCTAAGTTTGATGTTGATATTGTGTCAATAAAAGGCGGGAGAGTACCTATAGATAGAGTGTCTATTCCGAATGGTATACCTCGTGAATTCAAGCATGTAGCTTCTTTATTGCAAAATACGAGGCCGATTTCAAATGTTCATTTCTCGGATTATGATGCGGTTTTATTTGGTGGTGGGCACGGGGCGATTGTAGATTTTCCAGGTAATCCATATGTAGCAAATTTGATTGAGAATATGTATAACGATAACCGGATTGTAGCGGCTGTTTGTCACGGAGTAAGTTCCTTTGTCGGTGTGAAAAATAAGGATAGCTCGTTTTTTGTTGCCGGTAAGCGTATAACAGGTTATACAAACGATGAAGAAAAAGCTGTACATTTAGAAAAGCGCGTTCCGTTTTTGTTAGAAAGTAAGTTGAAAGAAGAAGGAGCTTTGTTTTATGTAGCTCCCAATTTTACGCCGCATGTGGTAGTAGATGGGCATTTAATTACAGGACAAAATCCACAGTCTAGCGTGGAAATAGGTAAGGCTATAAAAAGGGCTGTAAATAAATTATAGAAAAAGTACCCGCTACTAACAAAGGTAGTGGGTATTTTTATCCCGCTATTTGCCGAGCAGCCCGTAAAAGCCCAATTGGTGAGGGTTGATTAAAGTTTCACTTTATCCTAAAATTCCCCCCTCAAAATTGGTTTGTAACCGTCCAGTTGGTGATAATGGATTATAGTTTTTTATGTATAGTATATGAAAATGTAATAAACTAAAAAGGCGTAATAAGTATAATAACTTCATTTATAATCATTCGTGAATTTGCTATACTATTTTGTATGGACAAAAGGGGAGGCTCTTTTAAATGAGAAAAGTCGCATGTGCAAATACTTATATTAATAAAATAAAGCCCGTTATTAGAAAGACGAGTTTTAGCCAATTGAAAATAGATGAAATTGCGAAATATATGGATATTAGTAAAGCTACTTTATATAAACGTTTTTCTTCGAAAGATGAAATTATTGAGGCGGTAGTAGAGGATTTCATGAATTATCTACTCGAAGGTGATGTGGATAATCAAGATGAAAGCATGTCTTTTGCAGAACGTTTCCAAAAGACGTTTATCCACTCTTTAAAATGTGTGACATATATTTCGGATGTTTTTTTGCAAGATTTGAAAGAAGCATATCCGCATTTGTCAGATCAATTAGTCGCTGCACAACAAAATCGTAATCATAATTTGCAAATGTTTTTTGAAGCGGGTATGGAACAAGGTTATTTTAATAAAATGAATGCACAATTATTTATGGTACAAGATGATGTGATGTTACGACGTATTATAGATCATTCTTTTTGTATTCAGTACGATATTACTTTAAAGAAAGCGATACTTGATTTTTATCAATTAAAGAAGTATCAACTTTTTAAACCAGAGTATATAGAAGCAATTGATGATTCTGAAATTGAAAAAGAAGTTATTGCTATTTTGCAAATGATTTCGTAAAAAAGCAGATCTCCCTTAATAGAGGGAAATCTGCTTTTTTTAGTACATATTATTTTTGCAACTGTTTTAATACTAATTCGGCTACTGGACCACCTGAAGCTGGGTTTTGACCAGTGATAACACGATTATCTTCTAGAGCAAAAGCTTCCCAAGGCTGTGCAGCTTTTTCGTAAAGTCCTCCATTTTTAATGAGTTCATCTTCTGTTAAAAATGGAACGAATTGATCTAATTCAGCTAATTTTTCTTCTTCATTTGAAAAGCCTGTTACCTTCTTACCGCTAATTAAACGATCCCCATTACTTAATGTAATATGAAATAAACCAGCAGCTCCATGACAAACGGAAGAAACAATACCGCCGTTTTCATAAATATTGCGGCTAATATTTTGAAGTTCTTTATTTTCTGGGAAGTCCCAAATAACCCCGTGACCACCTGCGTAATAAATAACAGCGTAGTCTTCTGGATTTACTTCACTTGGTTTCATTGTAGAACCGAGGCGATTCATAAACTCTTTCTTTTGATACCATTCCCAATCGATGCTCTCCGCCATTGCTAAACTATGTGGATCAATTGGTGTATAACCGCCTTGTGGACTGACGTAATCAACTTCGTAACCCGCTTCTTCTACTTTTTTTACGAAATGTACAGCTTCACCGAGCCAAAGTCCGGTAGCCCTATTTAAATTTGGGTATTTTTCTACGCTTGTTAATACAACTAACATTTTTTTCTTCATCATAATCCTCCTATAATGTCTCTTCTATATAAAAGTTCTGTATTCGTTTCATTTTATTAAGTTAAAAAATGCAAATTTGAATAATCATGCCAGTCCTCCTTATATCAGCTTCGAAATTAGTGTATAATAACTTTTGAACAAAGTAAACTAAAAAGACTAAATTAGTTTACTTTGTATTTTTTTCGTTGACAAACTGTAATGCTGAAACTATGATAGTTCCATGAATATCGAACAATATACGTGTTTCGTTTCGAATTCAATTTATCGCACGATAAATTAGCACCATTTATACATTTAATGAAGTTGTTTAGTGGTGATACAACATTTAAATGACTTCATTTTTTTATCAATAGTTTGACAGTTTTAAAATTGTAATCAGGAGAGTGTTACACATGGGGAAAGATATAAGTAACCATTCGAAATGGTTTGTTTTTACATTATGTTTTATTGTTTTGTTAGGACCGATGAACGCTGTGTTATTTAATGTAGCGTTAGAGGATATTGCCAATGATTTATCAATTAGTCAATCGAAAGTAAGTTGGGTTGTAGTAGGGTATTCTTTAGTCGTCGGTATCGGTTCGATGATATATGGAAAACTGGCTGATCGTTACAGTGTAAAAAGGCTATTAATTATTTCTATTATCATATTTGTAGCTGGTTCTATTGTTGGGTTTGTGAATCAATCTTATGAGATTATCATTTTCGCAAGGTTAGTGCAGGCGAGCGGAGGAGCAGCGTTTATTGCGCTTAGTATGATTGCGGTGGCAAAATTAGTTGCTCCAGCTAAAAAACCGGGTGCGTTAGCAATGATTAGTTCTTCTATTGCATTAGCGGTTGGTATTGGACCTTTAGTTGGTGGGGCAATTACAAATACGTTAGGGTGGCCGTATTTATTTTTATTTATGGTTATTTCAATGGTTGGTATTTTCTTGCTCGTAAAATTTATGCCAGAAGAGGTGCAACATACCGATGAAGTGTTCCACTTTGATTTCATTGGAGCAGTTTTATTATTTGTATTGATTACGACCGTTTTATTAGGAGTGAATATTAATAGTTGGCTTTTTGTGTTATCTGTTGCTTTCCTATTTTTATTCAAGGCTCATATGAAGAGAACAGAGTCGCCGTTTATTGATATTGAGTTGTTTACAAATAAACCATTACTGCGTTTAATAGCGGTCGGATTTATCATTAATGTGGCGTTATGTGCTAGTTTATTATTATTACCATTACTGTTAGGAAGAGGGCACGGATTGTCTCCGTTCGTTATTGGAATTGTATTGTTTGTTGCATCTCTCTTTGGTATTGTATCTAGTTTTATTACCGGAAAGATTATTCCTGCGTTTGGGAATGTGAGGATGATGTATGTAGCGTCTGTAGTTATGATCATTGGCTTTTTAATTTTAGGGATTATTCCAGACGGGAACTTACTCTTTATTTTATTTGCGGTTATTTTAACATTTATGAGTTATTCGGCAATTCAAGTATCATTAAACACATTTATTCCGAAAACATTAAATCCAGCTAAAGTTGGAGTCGGCCTTGGTTTATATAATTTAATTAACTTTTTCGGTATGGCATTCGGGCCAGCTGTAGCGAGCAAAATTATGGAATCTACAAATAGTTATCGATTGAATTTTATTTTGATCGTCATTTTAATTTCTGTTCATTTCGTCTTATTAATGGGAATGTCTTCTTTTCAAAAAAAGATGGAGCAATGAATATGCACTTTATATAGAAGAAACCGACTTTCTTATAGAAGGTCGGTTATTTTTCTATCTTGCAAATTATGAAAAAAAGGAGCAAAATAAAAAAGGTCCTAGTCTATACATGGGCAAATGAAAATTTTCATACAGAAGCATTTGAAGTGAGCGAACTTAAAGTGTGTAAAATATAATGATAAACATAAAAGATGATGAATGAGAAAACGGGTGATGAAGTTGAATAGAGCAATCGGTGTTATCGATTCAGGAGTTGGCGGTTTAACAGTAGCGAAGGAATTAATTCGTCAGTTGCCGAAAGAACGTATCATATATTTAGGAGATACAGCACGTTGTCCTTATGGTCCGCGTTCTCGAGAAGAAGTGCGTCAATTTACGTGGGAAATGACGGAGCATTTACTAGATTTAAATATCAAAATGTTAGTTATTGCGTGTAATACAGCAACTGCGGTTGTATTAGAAGAGATGCAAAAACAATTACCAATTCCAGTAGTGGGAGTTATTCACCCAGGATCACGTACAGCTTTAAAAGTGACAAACACGTATCATGTTGGGATTATTGGAACGATTGGAACTGTGAAAAGTGGTGCATACGAAGAGGCGTTAAAGTCTATTAATAACCGTGTTATGGTAGAAAGTTTAGCTTGTCCACCTTTCGTTGAACTTGTAGAGAGTGGGAATTTCGAAAGTGAAATGGCGTATGAAGTTGTAAGAGAAACGCTGCAACCACTGAAAAGTACCGATATTGATACACTTATATTAGGGTGTACACACTATCCAATTTTAGGACCTGTTATTAAAAAAGTAATGGGAGATAAAGTACAACTAATTAGTTCTGGTGATGAAACAGCACGTGAAGTAAGTACAATCTTATATCATAGTAAAATGTTGAATGAAGGAGAAGAACAAAGCGATCATCTCTTCTTAACAACAGGAAAAATAGGCTTGTTTAAAGAAATTGCATCAAAATGGTTCGGTCAACCGATTGAAAATGTGAAGCATATTCATTTAGAAAAAGAATAATAGTAGAATTCATATAAGTGAGCTCCTGAGAAATCAGGAGTTTTTTTGTTTTATCTTGCTATTTGCTGGGCAGTTAGAACCTCCACTGATTAAAGTTTCACTTTATAAGAGGCACAGCTTGTTCTAAAATGTGAAACGGCTCGTATACATAATAGTACAAACTTAGATTTTAGGGGGGAATGGCATGCCTAAATCCACTTTTAAATGGGTTGTTGGTGCTACTGTGAGCGCTGTTTTACTAACAGGGTGTGGCTTTATAAATCAGGAGAAAGCAACTGAACAAATTGATCCGCCAAAACAAGTTACGTATACAGAGGGTGGGAAGAAAGAAGTAGCTAAAAAAGATAAGCAAGGGCAAATGGTAAATAGAGAACTATACCTTGTTGATAAAAATGGTTATGTTGTACCACAAACGTTAGCTATACCTACTCCGAAAGCAAATGAGACTGTGAAGCAAACGTTAGAATACCTTGTGAAAGATGGACCGGTAACGAATTTATTACCGAATGGGTTTCGTGCAGTCATTCCGGCGAATACAACGATGACTTTAGATTTGAAAAAGGACGGGACGGCAGTTATTGATTTCTCTAAAGAAATGAAAAACTATGCGAAAGAAGAAGAGCGTCAAATCATTGAATCTATAGCGTGGACGTTGACGCAATTTACAGAGATAAAACAAGTGCAGTTCCAAATAAATGGTGAGAAATTGGCGAAGATGCCGGTTGCTGGTACACCGCTTGGTGAAGGAGTGAGCCGTGCAAATGGTATTAACTTCGATGATGAACAAGTAGCAGATGTAACGAATACAAAACCAGTCACACTATATTTCATGGCGCAAAATAATAATAAACAGCAATACTACGTACCAGTCACACGCCGCGTTGCGGAAGGAAAAGAAAATGATTATGCAGCAATTATAGATGAACTTGTAAAAGGTCCGATTCATCAATCACTCCTGAATGATTTTAATCCAGGCGTTAAGCTTATTACGAATCCGAAATTACAAGACGGAAATCTTACATTAAACTTTAATGAAAATATATTTGTAAACCCAGATAAAAATATGATCTCAAATTACGTATTGAAGTCGTTAGTTTTATCTTTAACAGAAAAGAAAGGTGTGAAAAATATTTCTATTGAAGTGAATGGAAAAGCAAATCTTATAGATGAAAAGGGCGGAAAGTTAATAAAACCTGTAGATCGTCCAGAAAACGTGAATACAGGTAGTTTTTAATCTTGAATAATTTGATATACTTAAGTAAGAAAGGAGAATTGCTTTTTGGGTTCTCCTTCTTTTATTGTATACATATCATACATTTAAATTTGGCTATACTAACGAGTAGTAATTAAGAGGAGGTTATTTTTATGCGAGTAGATGGTAGAGAGAAAACAGAATTACGCCATATACATATTCACACGAATTATTTAAAACATCCAGAGGGATCTGTATTAATTGAAGTTGGGGATACAAAGGTGATTTGCTCAGCAACAATTGAAGAGCGTGTACCACCGTTTATGCGTGGAGAAGGAAAAGGATGGGTAACAGCTGAATACGCGATGATTCCGCGTGCAACAGAACAACGTACAATTAGGGAGTCAAGCAAAGGGAAAGTAACAGGACGTACAATGGAAATTCAACGTCTAATTGGACGAGCATTACGTGCGGTAGTTGATTTAGAAGCGCTTGGCGAGAGAACAGTTTGGATTGACTGTGATGTTATCCAAGCAGATGGTGGAACGAGAACAGCGTCTATTACAGGTGCATATGTAGCGATGGTATTAGCTTTCGAGAAATTATTACAAGCAGAAAAAGTATCTAAAATTCCAGTAAAAGATTATTTAGCAGCAACGTCAGTAGGAATTGTTGAAGAGCAAGGTGTTGTTTTAGATTTAAACTATGCAGAAGATTCTAAAGCAGACGTTGATATGAACGTAATTATGACTGGAAAAGGCCAATTTGTTGAAGTGCAAGGAACTGGAGAAGAAGCGACGTTTAGTAGAGCGCAGTTAAATGAACTACTTGATGCTGCGGAAAAAGGCATTTTCCAACTGATTGATATACAAAAAGAAGCTTTAGGTGACATCGTATCTCATATAGAGTAGAGGTGGAAAGTATGAAACAAGTTGTTGTAGCGACAAAAAATATGGGAAAAGTACGTGAGTTTGCTGAGTTATTTGAGCGATTTGATTTAGAAGTGAAATCATTACACGATTTTCCTCATATTGAAGAAGTCGAAGAAACTGGTGAAACATTTGAAGAAAATGCGATCTTAAAAGCGGATAGTTTGAGTAGACAGTTGAATTCTATCGTAATTGCGGATGATTCGGGTCTTATTGTAGATGCTTTAAATGGAAAACCAGGAGTGTATTCAGCGCGTTTTGCTGGTGAACCGAAAAATGACCAAGCAAATATCGATAAAGTGTTACAAGAATTAAATGGCGTTGACTTTGAAAAGCGTAAAGCTCGTTTCTATTGTGCATTAGCAGTTGCTTTCCCTGAAGGTGATAAAAATCCTGTCATTGTAAATGGGACATGTGAAGGATTTATCTTAGAACAACGCCGCGGAGAAAATGGCTTTGGATACGATCCGATTTTTTATGTGGAAGAATACAAAAAAGCAATGGCGGAATTAAGTTCAGATGAAAAAAATGCTATTAGCCATCGTGGCCGTGCTCTTCGTAAGTTAGAAGAAAAAATCCCGGAATGGTTTTTAGGAGAATAAGGGAGAGAGAATGATGAAAGCTTTAATCGTAAGCGATAGTCATAGCTCTGTGAAGGAATTACAGCAGTTGAAAGAGAAATATGAAGGGAAAGTAGATATCATGATTCATTGCGGTGATTCAGAGCTAACGCCTGCTCATGAAGAACTGCAAGGTTTCCATGTTGTAAAAGGAAACTGTGATTATGCTAACTTTCAAGACGAAATTGTAACTGATGTAGATGGAATTCGCTTCTTAGTAGTGCATGGACATCGCCATAATGTGAAAATGACATTACAAACGCTAGCGTACCATGCTGAAGAAGTGGGAGCGCAAGTTGCATGCTTCGGACATTCTCACGTATTAGGTGCGGAATTAATCGAGGGCGTTTTATTTATTAATCCAGGCAGTATTTTATTACCACGTCAGCGTGTAGAAAAGACATTTGCTTTATTAGAAATGGATGAAAATCAAATGGAAGTTCGTTTTGAAACGTTAGACGGACAACTAGTTGAACAAGCAGTTTTTAAAAGAGGATAAGAAAATTTATCCTCTTTTAAAAAAGGTGTTGACTTTATGTGTGGTTATACATATAATAAATATTGTCGATAGGGCAACGGCGCTAACGAAGAAAAGAAAATAAAATATGCGGGTGTAGTTTAGTGGTAAAACAAGAGCCTTCCAAGCTCTGGTCGAGAGTTCGATTCTCTTCACCCGCTCCATGTCCCAGTAGCTCAGCCGGATAGAGCATACGCCTTCTAAGCGTACGGTCGGGAGTTCGAATCTCTCCTGGGACGCTAAAAAAACCTTGTTATCTTTTGATAACAAGGTTTTTTGTTTGTCTACAAATTGATGTATGTGCAAGAAGTGTAAAATATAACGCAATATATGATAATTATTATTTATTATGGATTGAAGTACATTAAGAAAAGAGCGCCATTTATGCGCCCTATTCCTCTTATTTAATTTAAAGAATCAATAGGTTTATGATGGAACTCAAATCCATATCCAGATTCTCCTAATTGTTCACTTACAATATTATAAAACTTTTTCCCGTAAAAACTAGGTTCATTCTGCGAATACACTTGTATAATGAAATGTGTTCTTCCTATTGTACTTGGAACTTTTTCGTAGATTTCATCACTTTCAATGAATCCTAAATATGTATTGATTTTGTCTTGTAAAAGTAAAATGTGTTCATCGTCAAGTTCCTCGCTTTTATTCCACTCTAAAGCATCAAAGATTGTTAAGTATACATTATCTTTATTATCCTCATCTATTAAAACTAAATCGACTTGATCCGTATCATGTAATGCCATATAAAAGCCTCCTTATTCTTCTTTTCTTATTACATTTATTTTCGTTGGTGGAATCTCTTCTAAATGTTCAAATGGTGGTTTGTTCCTACTTTTAACTATTGCACCTGATTCCGCAATTTCAGGGAAGGCTTTTTTCTGATTTTTAGTAAGAGGTGCAGTAGGTGAAGATTTTAACTCTACTAAGTCAATCTTGCCATTTGCGTCCTTGCCTCCTATATCTATACGAGTGCGTACGCCCGATTTTGTTTGTACGGTTATTTGTTCATTCAATTCAGATTTAGGTTTTTGTTGTTTTATAACCTCGAACATTTTTGTTTCGTATTCTTTACCTGCTAAGCTATTAGCTTTTAAAGTTTTCCGTTGTTTTTCTAGTGTGGCTGCTGCATCTATTGCATTGGAAACTTTTTTTGCGCCTTTGACTACTTTTATTCCCTTACCAACAGGCGTAAGCCCCGCAAAAACCATGACACCAGCACCAGTGCGTTCCCACCATGAAAGTTTTTCGCCAGTATCGGGATCAACACCTTCTATAACACGTCGTACATCGTATTCTCCCGATAACTCGCCCACTAGGTCTCTAGTAACTTTCTCTAAACTTTCACCATCTTTTTTCGAAGAAGATGCACCAGGTGATGTGTTGTTATTTTCTGAAGAAGGGGTATTAGCTATAATCTCACTTTCAACTAGATTGCCGTCGTACTCAGCATCTGCCGTGCGGAACTTTTCCGCAACTCTTTCTAATTCGGTAGCTATTTTATCGAATTCCGTTAAAACTGTGAACATTTTTGGTTTAGCTTCGTTAAACATTTGATAGAAATGTTGGCTAGTTGCTCCTGCCCAGTTTGCGGCAATATGTTCTGTTTGATTGTATAAACCATTATGTATTTGTTCTAAGTAAGGTGTACCGTACGTTCTTTACCGTCTTGGCTACTTGCTCTAGACGTTCAGGTGTTACTTTTATTTGTACCATACCATCCCTGCTTCTCCTATAATATTTTCACAAGAAGTGATTACTTATAAGTTTCGCGTCTAGTTTGGGTTATAATTGTAGCTCATTCTTAATATCTGTAACCGTTCCTTCGATATTAAGCAGTTAGTATGTAATTCTTTTTCTTAAATAAAAGGAGCGCCGTTTATGCGCCCTGTTCCTCATAGTATTTAATTTAAAGAATCAATAGGCTTATGATGGAACTCAAATCCATATCCGTATTATCCTAATTTTTTACTTAGAATGTTCTAAAACTTTTTACCATTCTAGTAAGATTGAGCATCGATTGTCGGAACTTATCCCCGGCAGTGTGTTACAATTAATAGAAGCGGAAAACGAGAATCTCCAATTGACTGGACCTGTGATTGGTTAGAGGGTTTAAGAAGGTCGTATAAAAAAGGGAGATGGCGCAAAGATGGCGAGATCAAACGAGAATGATTTAACGGAGAAATTGGCAGAAGGTCACCGGAAATATGGTGATGGCAATTTTACAGTACAGAACATCGGTGATGAAACTAACCCGAATTGGACTGTTGTAAAAAATGTGAGGAAGGGATCAGCAGGCATTCGCGAGGGCGAAGATATATTAAGACTGCGATCAAAATATATAAAATAGTACGGAAATGGCCGGAGTGGGAGTTCTCATCTCTCCTAGGACGCTAAAAAAACCTTGTTATCTTTTGATAACAAGGTTTTTTGTTTAATTATTAATAAACTTCTCAAATACAAAACCATAATCTTTCACATTATATTGTTTCTTCGTATCAACAAGCCAGTTAAAGGCAATCTCGTTCATTTCTTTAAATTGCTCTGCTAAGTTTACTTGTGCGTTTGAAATACGGCTAAAGGCATTAGATGCCATATCTAAACTTTTATGTGCATATTGTAATGTAATATCGTTGTCGTATGAAATTTCTTCGATTTTAAGTAAAGCCTTATATAAATCTTTTAATTCTTCAATATGTTTTTTATGAACATCAATTGAGTAATGTTCATCGCCCATTTGAAACTTAATTTCTACATCTAAATCAATTGTTCCTGCAGTTTCAAGTGCTACGTTTTTAATTTGATATTTGCTATAACTAAAGCGGCGTAGTGTACGTTTTTTACTTGTTGCGCTTGTACCGTCTAAGTGAATTAACCCTTTGTTTGTGAAGCAATATTCATCTGATTTGGATTTAATTAGAAAGTAAATTTTCTCCCCATCTTCATGCATCACATAATCATCAGCATCGACCTTATCATAGTCTTTAGGTGTAATGACAGAACCTACATCGCTTAGTCCTAATACATCTGCCGCCATTTTTTTAAACATATATAATCCCCCTTGTAAATTAAATTCTTAATTGTACAAAAATATATTAACACGATTTTCACCAGTTGTTTTCTTGTAATACGAAAATATCTGAAAGTAAGTTAAGAAAAGTAACGAATAATTATTTTGATTCTAAATTATTTAGTAAATCTATTAGTTTAAGAGTCGATTCGTCCAAAAATAACTAAAAGAAAAAAGTTGATTTTACAAGTGATTATAGAGAAATTCCGTGAAAGCACCTCAAGCGATATGAGGTGTTTTTCAATCTCTTTTTGAAATCTTACAATTCTGTAAGGTAACTGTAAGGTAGTTCGATGGTAAGAAATTGCTAATCTTTTATAATGAAGATAACAACGATAAAACGAGGAGGAAGAAATGATGAAAGGATTAGTTGTAACGGGCTTAACGGTTGCTTTTGGATTTGTAGCGTATGAGAAATTAACGTATGTAGTTGATGTTGTGAAACATTTGATCGCTTAGAGAAAACAGCCATGAGAGGGAAAGGGAATGAGTGAATGAATGGAATGGTTATTTGGAATTATAGGTACTTGTAGTGTAGTGTTATTGTTCTTTGTCCCAAGTGGTATACTTAGTTCGACAACAAGTTTGTTCTTCTTAAGTTTGTTTGCTTGTACGATGCTTATTATTATGTTTTTAATGAAGCGAAGTAAACCAATCTTCTATTTTAGCATGATTGTTATGGCAATTATTGTTCTCCAAATTATTACCCTTGTAATATACCCCACAATTATAAAAGCTTTCCATTAATGATGAATCCTCTGCGCTTGTTGCTGGGGATTTTTATTTGTACAATTTTAATTTTTAGTAGAGATTTATTCGTATTGGAATGTAAAAATTAAATATTTTTATATTTCAAACAAATAGTTTAGGGATGTTGTGTTCTCATTACGCATTTGATATATTTACTTTGAACATAATTAAAATCAAGAAAAAGAGGCGGACGTATGGATAAAAAAGAAAATACGGTCGTATTGTTTCCACAACTATCAGAGCGCTATATTGATGAAGGTTTTTTAGCGCTGAAAGAGCGGGAATTCGAAGATGCATTGCGTTGCTTTGAAATACTACGTCAGTATAATGCGGAAACGGAACAAACGGAATTAGCTTCAGTTATTTGTTTACTTGAATTAAAACGTATGGAAGAAGCGAAAGACAAATGTGAACAGTTGCTTAAAACAGGAGTTGTCTTATTTGGTGATATTCTTGAAACGTACGTAACTATTTTAGTTCAAACAAATGATTATGAAGGTGTTATTGAAACTGTTGAAAAGGTTTTACAAACGAAAGATATAATGCCTGATCAAAAGGAAAAATTAGCGCAGCTTGCTTTATTTGCAGAAGGTATGCTAAATGAGGGAGACGCATCGCTAGTGGATTCAAATTTTGAATTGGATGAGTTTACTAATGAAATTTTTGGAGAAAACTTTGGACAGAAGCTAAGAGCGATTCAGCGACTTTCGTTAAAAGACTTAGATCTTGCATTACCTGTTTTAAAGAAATTTTTAATAGACGAAGAGCAGCACCCCTATTTGAAAACCTCTATTTTGTATAAAATGATAGAAAGTCAGGTAGAAGAAGAAATAGAGGTAGAAAAGTTTGGAAATACGATTAAGGTGATTCCAGCATTTACAGGTCATAATGAGGAGCAATCCAATAACATTATACATAAATTATCAAGCCGATTAGAGCAAAATTATCCCGATATATTTGAAGCAATGGTTACATATTGGAAAGAGTTGCAAATTAGCGTTTTCCCATTCGCTCTATTAATGGATAAAGAAGAGATTTGGTCAGCTGTTTTAGAGAGAATTGGAAGAAAGCGTTTCGGATTGGCTATAGATGAAGAAGAGCTTATGGCAGCATATAATATCGAATTGGAAGAGTTTCATATTGCCTATCAATGGTTATTACGTGTTGAAAGAGAAGGATATTTGCCCGTATAATTATGAAAAAGAATCGTTCAGTTCTTGAAACGAGCATATTCTATGTTATAATGTAAGGGTTGCAAAAGGCAGAAATCTGCCTGTTTGTAAGAGAAGAGAAGTGTAATTCTCTTACTTAATATGTTTCATATTATTCTCGAACAAAATATACCGTAGTTGTCTTCTGGGCAATTAGTAGATTGGAACATTATATCTGAAAGCTTTTGCTAGAGGATTATTTGTTTATTTGTTATTTCAAAAAAGAGATAATGAAGATCTTAATCTATAGAGGTATGTGCATACATTATTATAGTTGGAGGGAAAGAATAAATGTCTACAAAATGGGAAAAATTAGAAGGTAACGTTGGCGTTTTAACAATCGAAGTTGATGCTAAAGAAGTAAACAACTCTATCGACGCTGCGTTCAAAAAAGTAGTAAAAACAATTAACGTACCAGGTTTCCGTAAAGGAAAAATGCCTCGTCCATTATTCGAACAACGCTTTGGTATTGAATCTTTATACCAAGATGCTTTAGATATCATTTTACCAAAAGCATACGGTGAAGCGATCGAAGAAGCTGGTATCTTCCCAGTTGATCATCCTGAAATCGACATCGAGAAGTTCGAAAAAAATGCTAACCTTATCTTCACTGCAAAAGTTACAGTGAAACCTGAAGTTAAATTAGGTGAGTACAAAGGTTTAGCAGTAGAAAAAGTTGAAACAACTGTAACTGACGAAGATGTAGAGAACGAATTAAAATCTTTACAAGAGCGTCAAGCTGAACTAGTTGTTAAAGAAGAAGGAACTGTTGAAAACGGTGATACAGCTGTAATCGACTTCGAAGGTTTCGTTGATGGCGAAGCATTTGAAGGCGGAAAAGGCGAAAACTACTCTCTAGCAATCGGTTCTGGTACATTCATCCCAGGTTTCGAAGAGCAAGTAATCGGTCTTAAATCTGGTGAGTCTAAAGACGTTGAAGTATCATTCCCAGAAGAGTACCATGCTGCTGAATTAGCTGGCAAACCAGCAACATTCAAAGTAACAATTCACGAAATCAAAACAAAAGAACTTCCTGAGTTAAACGACGAGTTCGCTAAAGAAGCAGACGAAGCGGTTGCAACTCTTGATGAATTAAAAGCAAAACTTCGCACAAACTTAGAAGAAGGCAAAAAGCACGAAGCTGAGCACAAAGTACGTGACGAAGTAGTAGAATTAGCTGCTGCTAACGCTGAAATCGAAATTCCAGAAGCTATGATCAACACTGAGTTAGATCGTATGGTTCGTGAATTCGAGCAACGTTTAAGCCAACAAGGTATGAACCTTGAGCTTTACTACCAATTCACAGGTACTGACGCTGACAAATTAAAAGAGCAAATGAAAGAAGATGCACAAAAACGTGTAAGAATCAATCTTGTTCTTGAAGCTATCATTGAAGCTGAAAACATCGAAGTTACTGAAGAAGAAGTAACTGCAGAAGTTGAAAAAATGGCTGAAATGTACGGTATGCCAGTAGACGCTATCAAGCAAGCTCTTGGAAGCGTAGACGCTTTAGCTGAAGATCTTAAAGTGCGTAAAGCTGTAGACTTCTTAGTAGAAAACGCTGCATAATAAAATAACAAGGCACGATTTTAATCGTGCCTTGTTTTATAAATATAGAAATATATTTATAAAACTTTTCGATGGAGAAGGAAAAGTTCCTTTACAAGTCGAATATACATATTTCAAAAGTTTTAAAATTTTTTTTATTTGTACATAACTAGTCATATTATTTGTATTTCTCGCCACGTAGTGACATAATATGTATTTACATACGATACATTTATCGTGTACATACGAAGGCAAGAGGTTAGCACTTTGTAAGGGGTGTGAAAATATGTTTAAATTTAATGATGAAAAAGGGCAATTAAAATGTTCTTTCTGTGGTAAAACACAAACGCAAGTTCGAAAGTTAGTAGCAGGTCCAGGTGTTTACATTTGTGACGAGTGTATCGAACTTTGTACTGAAATTGTACAAGAGGAGCTTGCGAAGGACGAAGAAGTAGAATTCAAAGATGTACCGAAACCGGTAGAAATTCGTGAAATCTTAGATGAGTATGTCATCGGGCAAGATAGCGCGAAAAAAGCACTAGCGGTAGCGGTATATAACCATTACAAACGCATTAATTCTAACAGCAAAATTGATGATGTAGAATTAGCGAAGAGTAATATCGCACTTATCGGGCCAACAGGTAGTGGTAAAACATTACTTGCACAAACGTTAGCGCGTATTCTAAATGTTCCATTTGCAATCGCGGACGCAACATCTTTAACAGAAGCTGGATATGTTGGGGAAGATGTAGAAAATATCTTACTAAAATTAATTCAAGCAGCTGATTATGATGTAGAGAAAGCGGAAAAAGGAATCATTTATATTGATGAGATTGATAAAGTGGCACGTAAGTCCGAAAATCCATCAATTACACGTGATGTATCTGGTGAAGGTGTGCAGCAGGCACTTCTGAAAATTTTAGAAGGTACTGTAGCAAGCGTTCCACCTCAAGGTGGTCGTAAGCATCCGCACCAAGAGTTTATTCAAATTGATACAACGAACATCTTATTCATTTGTGGTGGAGCGTTTGATGGCATTGAGCCGATTATTAAACGTCGCCTTGGTGAGAAAGTAATTGGATTTGGTTCTGAGAAGAAAAATGCTGATGTAAATGAGAAGCATGTTTTATCTCACGTATTACCAGAGGATCTTTTAAGATTTGGTTTAATTCCAGAGTTTATCGGTCGTCTTCCAGTTATTGCGAACCTAGAGCCACTTGATGAAGATGCTCTTGTTGATATTTTAACGAAACCGAAAAATGCACTTGTTAAGCAATTCCAAAAACTATTGGAGCTTGACGATGTTGAGTTAGAGTTTGAAGAAGGTGCACTGATCGAAATTGCGAAAAAAGCAATTGAACGTAAAACGGGTGCTCGTGGACTTCGTTCTATTATTGAAGGCTTAATGCTTGATGTAATGTTCGAACTTCCATCTCGTAAAGATATCGAGAAGTGTATTCTTACAAAAGAAACAGTAGCTGATAATGAACCGCCAAAATTGGTGTTACAAGACGGTACTGTACTTGATACAAAAACATCTGCATAATGCGAAAGGGAAACAGCAATTTTTATAATTGCTGTTTTTCTTTATGTTTAGCTACGTTCCTCCGCGGAAATACTAAGAGATAAAATATTGCGGGAGGAAATAAATAATGAGCTGGACAAATATATTTTTAGTTGTTCAACTTGTTTTTGGTGTAATTGTCGGATTATATTTCTGGCATTTACTTCGAAATCAACGAACACAAAAAGTTTCAATTGATCGAGAATCGAAAAAAGAATTAGAACAGCTTCGTAAAATGCGTGAGATTTCTTTAACAGAGCCGCTAGCAGAAAAGGTGCGTCCTACAACCTTTTTAGATATTGTAGGGCAAGAGGACGGGATTAAGTCCTTAAAAGCGGCTCTTTGTGGTCCGAATCCGCAACATGTAATCATATATGGCCCGCCAGGTGTTGGGAAAACAGCGGCAGCACGTCTTGTATTAGAAGAAGCGAAACGAAATCCTAAATCTCCATTTCGTACGAATGCAACATTTATTGAACTTGATGCGACGACAGCTCGGTTTGATGAACGTGGTATCGCAGACCCTTTAATTGGTTCGGTGCATGATCCGATTTATCAAGGTGCTGGGGCGATGGGGCAAGCAGGTATTCCGCAACCGAAAAAAGGTGCTGTAACAGATGCGCATGGTGGTATTTTGTTTATTGATGAGATTGGCGAACTCCATCCGATTCAAATGAACAAAATGTTAAAGGTGTTAGAAGATCGAAAAGTATTTTTAGAAAGTGCGTACTATAGTGAAGAAAATACGATGATCCCAACATATATACATGATATTTTCCAAAAAGGCTTACCGGCAGATTTTCGCTTAGTTGGAGCAACGACACGTTCGCCAGAGGAAATTCCTCCTGCTATTCGGTCACGTTGCTTAGAAGTATTTTTCCGTGAATTAGATACGGAAGAGATTCAAAAAGTAGCGAAAAACGCCGCGGAAAAAGTGGAAATGCAAATAGGTGAAAATGGTATTGAAATGATTGGGATGTATGCAAGAAATGGACGAGAGGCGATTAATCTCGTACAAATTTCTGCTGGTATGGCGATAAATGAAGAACGTTCTTTCATTAAAGATGAAGATATAGAGTGGGTTGTTCACTCAAGTCAGCTTACGCCGAAATACGAAAAGCACATTTATCCGATTCCAAGGATTGGTCTTGTAAATGGTCTTGCTGTATACGGACCAAATACAGGTGCGTTATTAGAAATTGAAGTAACAGCAATTCCGGCGAAAGATAAAGGGTCGGTAAATGTTACCGGAATTGTAGAAGAAGAAAGTATTGGTAGTCAAACGAAATCGATTCGCCGTAAAAGTATGGCAAAAGGCTCTGTTGATAATGTATTAACAGTACTTCGTTCTTTAGATGTGTTGCCAGAAGGATACGATATACATATTAATTTTCCAGGTGGTATCCCAATTGATGGACCTTCTGCAGGAATCGCTATGGCAACAGGTGTATATTCTGCGGTGCATCGCACATATGTAAATAATGAAGTAGCGATGACAGGTGAAATAAGTATACACGGAGAAGTAAAGCCTATTGGTGGCGTGTACGCAAAAATAAAAGCTGCGAAAAAAGCGGGAGCTAAGAAAGTCATTATTCCTGCTGAAAATATGCAACCATTTTTGTATACGATAAAGGGAATCGAAATTATTCCTGTCCGTAAATTAAAAGAAGTATTTGAGTTAACGTTTATGCAAGAAAATATGCATAGAGAGCTAGATGTACATACTAACGTAGACGAAACAGATGCACAATCTATGTAAAAATAAACAATAATAAAATTTGCCAGACTTCGTTTAAGTTTGTATGCTTAATCGGAGTCTTTTTTCTTTTCGTGAGGTAGAAAAACAAGCTATTTACAATTGCGAGGAATCTCAGCAATTGCATCTAGGTGTATTGTAATATAAAATAGTTGAACAGGAGTTTAATTTATTATGGAGGTGCTATGTCTAGTATGAATACGAACGAAAGAATCGTGCCCCTCCTACCATTAAGAGGCGTTCTCGTATATCCAACGATGGTTTTGCATCTTGATGTAGGACGTGATAAATCGATACAAGCACTAGAGCAGGCGGCAATGGATGAAAATATCATCTTTTTAGCAATGCAAAAAGAAATGAATATCGATGATCCGAAAGAAGATGACATATATAGTGTAGGTACAGTGGCGAAAGTAAAGCAAATGCTAAAATTGCCGAACGGTACGCTTCGTGTCCTTGTGGAAGGTTTACATAGAGCAGAAGTAATAGAGTTTATCGAAGAAGAAAATGTAGTACAAGTGTCTATTAAAACGGTAACTGAAGAAGTAGAAGATGATTTAGAAGAGAAAGCTCTTATGCGTACGTTACTGGAGCATTTCGAACAATATATTAAAGTTTCGAAAAAAGTTTCAAATGAAACATTTGCAACGGTAGCTGATGTAGAGGAACCAGGGAGATTAGCTGATTTAATTGCTTCTCACTTGCCGATTAAAACGAAGCAGAAACAAGAGATTCTAGAGATTGTATCTGTAAAAGAACGATTACATACACTTATTTCAATTATTCAAGATGAACAAGAGTTACTTAGCCTAGAAAAGAAAATTGGGCAACAAGTGAAACGTTCAATGGAGCGCACGCAAAAAGAATATTTCTTACGTGAGCAAATGAAGGCGATTCAAACTGAACTTGGCGACAAAGAAGGTAAGGGCGGAGAAGTAGAAGAACTTCGTGAAAAAATTGAACAGTCAGGAATGCCTGAAGAAACAATGAAGGCTGCGCTGAAAGAATTAGATCGTTATGAAAAGTTACCAGCAAGTTCTGCGGAGAGTGGTGTTATTCGCAATTATATTGATTGGTTATTAGCGCTTCCGTGGACAGAGGCAACAGAAGATATAATTGATCTTGCTCATTCGGAAGAGATTTTAAATAACGATCATTACGGTCTTGAAAAAGTGAAAGAGCGTGTACTTGAATATTTAGCTGTACAGAAGTTAACGAATTCATTAAAAGGACCTATCCTTTGTTTAGTAGGCCCTCCTGGGGTCGGAAAAACTTCGTTAGCGCGTTCAATTGCAACATCATTGAATCGTAACTTTGTCCGTGTATCTCTTGGTGGTGTGCGTGATGAATCTGAAATTCGTGGTCACCGCCGTACATATGTTGGAGCAATGCCAGGACGCATTATTCAAGGTATGAAAAAGGCGAAAACAGTTAATCCAGTCTTCTTATTAGATGAGATTGATAAAATGTCTAACGATTTCCGTGGAGATCCATCAGCAGCATTACTTGAAGTATTAGATCCAGAACAAAACCATAACTTCAGTGATCATTACATTGAAGAACCATATGATCTATCGAAAGTTATGTTTGTAGCAACTGCTAATACACTTTCAAGTATTCCAGGTCCGTTACTTGACCGTATGGAAATCATTTCGATTGCTGGCTATACAGAACTTGAAAAAGTACACATTGCTCGTGAGCATTTATTGCCGAAACAATTAAAAGAGCATGGCTTACGAAAAGGTAATTTACAAGTACGTGATGAAGCGCTTCTTGAGATTATTCGTTATTATACACGTGAGGCTGGTGTTCGTACGCTAGAACGCCAAATTGCAAAAGTTTGCCGTAAAGTAGCGAAAATTATCGTTACAGCAGAACGTAAACGTATCGTTGTGACAGAGAAAAAGATTGTTGATTTACTTGGTAAACACATATTCCGTTATGGGCAAGCTGAAAAAACAGACCAAGTTGGTATGGCAACAGGTCTAGCTTACACAGCAGCAGGCGGCGATACACTTGCAATTGAAGTTTCTGTAGCGCCAGGAAAAGGGAAACTAATTTTAACAGGGAAACTTGGGGATGTTATGAAAGAATCAGCACAAGCTGCGTTTAGTTATATACGTTCTCGTGCAGAAGAGCTTCAGATTGATCCGAATTTCCATGAGAAAAATGATATTCATATTCATGTTCCAGAAGGAGCAGTTCCGAAAGATGGACCGTCAGCAGGTATTACGATGGCAACGGCACTTATTTCTGCACTAACAGGTATTCCTGTAAGTAAAGAAGTAGGTATGACAGGTGAAATTACACTTCGTGGTCGTGTATTACCAATTGGTGGCTTAAAAGAAAAAACATTAAGTGCTCACCGCGCAGGCTTAACAAAAATTATTTTGCCAGCAGAAAACGAGAAAGATTTAGATGATATTCCAGAGAGCGTAAAAGAAAACCTTACGTTTGTGCTTGCATCTCATTTAGATGAAGTATTGGAGCACGCATTAGTAGGAGTGAAACAATGAAAGTAACAAAAGCAGATATTGTAATTAGTGCTGTTAAACCAGAACAATATCCAGACAGTGATTTACCAGAAATTGCATTAGCAGGTCGTTCAAATGTCGGGAAGTCTTCCTTTATTAATAAAATTTTAAATCGTAAAAAGTTAGTGCGTATTTCTTCTAAACCAGGAAAAACGCAAACGCTGAACTTTTTCTTGATCAATGAGATGATGCATTTTGTTGACGTTCCAGGTTATGGATATGCGAAAGTGTCTAAATCGGAGCGCGCGGCATGGGGGAAAATGATTGAAACGTACTTTACAACGCGTAAGCAATTAGACGCAGCTGTATTAGTAGTTGATTTACGTCACCAACCGACAAGTGATGACGTGATGATGTATGATTTCTTAAAGCATTATGAAATCCCAACAATTATTATTGCGACGAAAGCTGATAAAATCCCGAAAGGGAAATGGCAAAAGCATTTAAAAGTTGTAAAAGAAACGCTTGCTGTTGAAATTGGCGATGAAATCGTTCTATTCTCTTCTGAAACAGGACTTGGAAAAGAAGAAGCGTGGAAGGCAATTCATAAAATGACAAAAACAAAAAACGCGTGACGAATGTCGCGCGTTTTTTTCTTTATATAAGCTGTTAACGTACGTTTAATGTAACTTCAATATTACCTCGTGTTGCTTTAGAGTAAGGACATACACCGTGAGCCGCTTCTACAAGTTCTTGTGCTTCGCTATGTGAAACGCCAGCGACATGTACATCAAGCACGGCAGATAGGCCAAAACCACCATCTGTATCTTTTCCGATAGAAACGTGAGCGGTTACTTCTGTACTTTCTACTTTCATACGTTTTGTACGAATGACAAGTTGTAATGCACTATCGAAACAAGCTGCATAACCAGCTGCAAATAGTTGTTCTGGATTTGTTGCTTCTCCACCTGCACCACCTAGTGCTTTCGGCATTTTCACATCAAGATTTAATATGCCATCATCTGAAACTACTTTCCCATTTCTTCCACCTGTTGCTGTTACTGAAGCAGTATATAATTTATCCACATTTATTCCCCTTTTCCATCATTAATTGTTTTCATTGTTTCAATTAGTTTATTTAGTTGAATTAATAAAGAGCGATATTCTTGCTCTGTAATTCCTAAGTTTGTAGCCATCGTTGTCGGTAATGAACAAGCCTTTTCCTTTAAATCTTTGCCTTGTTCTGTTAATTCAATACAAACTTTTCGCTCGTCTTCTTTGGAACGAACACGTTTTACAAGTGTTAATGATTCCATTCGTTTTAACATAGGTGTTAACGTACCGGAATCTAAAAATAGACGTTCTCCAATTTCTTTTACTGTTAGTCCATCTTGCTCCCATAGTACGAGTAAAGTAATGTACTGGGGATACGTAATACCCATCTCTTCTAAATAAGGTCGATAAAAACGAGTAACCTCTCTAGAACAGGCATAAATAGAAAAACAAAGTTGGTTATCTAGATGCAAAGAGTCCTCTGTCATACATAACTCCCTTCTTATTAAGTTGTGCACAATTTAATTTTGTAAAATCAATATAACGAAAAAGAAATAAAATGTCAAATACATTGTATTGAGAAAGTGTCTGCTACATTTTGGAACAATCATACATATTTTCCTTCATGATGAAAGAAGATAGGAAAGATGATGTTATAATTTATATGGAATAGTTTCCATCACTTGATTATGAGGACTTTTTTTGGTAACGTACAAATAGAGTTATTAATTTATAATCATTATAAAGTAGAAGTTTTTTTATTAGTTTGCTGAATCTCCTTTACTACATACGGAGAATAATTAAAAAATAATCGGTTGTTCACACGATTGTCAGATTCATAAGAGGAAAGTTGTATTATGATAGTAGATAAAGTGATAAAACGGGTGAAGGGGGACATGCTGCGTGCATATTCTTGTTGTTAGTGTAAATTATCGAACAGCCCCTGTAGAATTTCGTGAGAAACTCACATTTCAGGCAGCAGAGCTAGAGCGAGCGATGACTACATTACAAAATCAAAAGAGCGTGTTAGAGAATGTCATTGTATCAACTTGTAATCGCACTGAGATTTATGCTGTTGTAGATCAATTACACACGGGACGGTATTATATTAAGAAATTTTTAGCTAATTGGTTTCAGCTTGAAATAGAAGAAGTCGCACCATATTTAACTATTTTTGAACAAGATGGTGCAATAGACCATTTATTCCGCGTAACGTGCGGTTTAGATTCTATGGTAGTGGGAGAAACACAGATTTTAGGCCAAATAAAAGATAGCTTTTTAGAAGCACAACAAGTTAAAGCAACAGGCACAATTTTTAATGAATTGTTTAAGCAAGTCATTACATTAGCAAAACGTGCCCACTCAGAAACAACAATTGGTGAAAGTGCGATGTCTGTTAGTTATGCTGCTGTTGAGCTTGGAAAGAAAATATTTGGCGAGTTAACAGATTGTCATGTGCTTATTCTTGGTGCTGGTAAAATGGGCGAACTTGCATTGCAAAACTTATATGGAAGTGGTGCTCGTAAAGTAACAGTTATGAATAGGACGCTTTCGAAAGCAGAAGTAATGGCTGAGAAATATATGGGACATGCAAAATCGTTAAGCGAATTACAATGTGCATTATTAGAAGCAGATATTTTAATTAGTTCAACTGGTGCATCAGAGTATGTCATTACGAAAGAGATGATGACAAAGGTAGAGAAAATGCGCTCTGGTCGTCCTTTATTTATGGTTGATATTGCAGTACCACGTGATATTGATCCAGCGATTGATGAGTTAGAAGGTTCTTTCTTATATGACATTGATGATCTGCAAGGAGTAGTGGAAGCAAATCGTGCTGAGCGTTTGAAAGAAGCGGAGAAAATTCAATTTATGATTGAAGAGGAAATTGTTCTATTTAAAACGTGGTTAAGTACACTTGGTGTTGTTCCGTTAATAGCAGCTCTTCGTGATAAGGCACTTGCAATCCAAAGTGAAACGATGGTAAGCCTAGAGCGAAAAATACCAAACCTTAGTGATCGTGAGAAAAAAGTTATTAGTAAGCATACGAAAAGTATTATTAATCAATTATTAAAAGACCCAATTTTAGTAGCAAAAGAAATAGCTGCTGAAGAGGGAGCGAGCGAAAAACTAGCGTTATTTGCAAAGATTTTTGATTTAGAAACGGAAGAAGTAGAGAGTCGTGCGGAAGAAGTAGAACATAAAAGAGTGTGGACACCATCCGTTCCATCTTTATAATTTGGAAGGATGATCGGATGAGTTTTTTAAATAACAGTATTATTTATCATATTGCAATTATTTTATATGCTTGTAGCATTAGTTTATATTTTATAGATTATTTCCAAAGTAACCGAAAGGCGAACCGATTTGCTTTTTGGTTACTTTCGATTGTATGGGTATTGCAGTCTATTTTTATGTTGCTTAGGGCGACAGATTCAGAAACGAATCCCATTTTAACTTTATTATCAGGGATTTATTTTTATGTTTGGTTATTGATTACGATGTCGTTAGTCATAAATCGATTTATGCGCGTTGACTTTTTAGTCTTCTTTACAAATGTTGTTGCATTTGGCGTAAGCGCTTTTTCTATTTTTACACCGCTCGGAAAGATGTCGCCAGTACTTGCAGAGCAATTAGTTTCAGAACTTGTATACGTGCATGTTGGAATGGCGATTATTTCTTATGCAACGTTTACGGTATCGTTTATTTTTTCTATTATGTATTTACTGCAATATCGCCTATTAAAAAAGAAAAAGTGGAATGCGAGATTAAGAAGGTTAGGGAATTTACCGAAGCTTGAATCTACGTCTTACGGATTAAATTTATTTTCTGTTCCATTTTTCTTACTAGCAATTTTATTGGGGTGTATATGGGGATATACAAAATTGGACAATTTCCATTGGTATGATACGAAAGTAATCGGATCTTTTGTCGTTCTATTTGTGTATTGCACAGGTTTATATTTACGAGCGGCAGATGTGTTGCAAGGTAAGAAAATTGTACAGTGGAATATCGGATCGTTTCTCGTAATGCTAGTAAACATTTTTCTATTAAGCAGTTTATCCAATTTCCACTTTTGGTATTTATAATGAGGAGAGAGAATTATGCGCAAAATTATTGTAGGGTCACGAAAGAGTAAACTAGCATTAACGCAAACAAACTGGTTTATTGATCAGTTAAAAGCGCTAGGTCTACCATATGAATTTGAAGTGAAAGAAATTGTCACAAAAGGTGATGTTATTTTAGATGTTACTCTTTCAAAAGTAGGCGGAAAAGGCTTGTTCGTTAAAGAAATTGAGCATGCGTTACTTACGAAAGAAATCGATATGGCTGTACATAGTATGAAAGATATGCCGGCCGTACTTCCAGAAGGTTTAATGATTGGCTGTACACCAAAGCGTGTTGACCCTCGGGATGCTTTTATCTCAAAAAATGGAGCATCGTTTAAAGAGTTAGCGGAAGGTGCTATTTTAGGTACGAGTAGTTTAAGACGTAGTGCACAGCTACTCGCTGCGAGACCAGATTTACAAGTGAAGTGGATTCGCGGGAATATCGATACACGTTTACGTAAATTAAAAGAAGAAGATTACGATGCGATTATTTTAGCGACAGCTGGATTACAAAGAATGGGCTGGGATGATGAAGTTATTACAGAACATTTAGATGAAACGTTATGTGTACCTGCTGTAGGACAAGGTGCATTAGCGATTGAATGTCGTGAGGATGATAAGGATTTATTGCAATTGTTAGCGCATATTAATGATGCGATAACAGAAAGAACAGTGGCAGCGGAGCGAGTATTTCTTCATAAACTTGAAGGTGGATGCCAAGTTCCAATCGCTGGATATGCAACCCTTACAGAAAACGATGCAATCGAATTAACAGCTCTTGTCGGCTCTATGGATGGCTCTGTTTTATTAAAAGAGACAGTAGTGGGTACTAATCCTGAAGAAGTAGGATTAGAGGCCGCGGACCGTTTAATTAAACAAGGCGCCAAAGAACTCATTCTTGCTGCAAATAAGGAGCAACAATAAATATGAACGCTCTCGCTGGAAAAACGGTATTGATTACACGTGCCCAGCATCAAGCGAAACAAATGAGTGTAGCAGTGAAAGAAAAGAGCGGAATTCCATTGGAAATTCCGCTTTTGCGTATGGAAGGTATGTCTCATAGGCAAATTCAACATATTGAAGAGCAGCTACATTCATACGACTGGGTTATTTTTACGAGCAGAAATGGTGTAGCTTTTTTTCTAGATAGTTTAAAAAAGAAACTACCACTAACCATTAAAATCGCTGCGGTAGGTGTGAAAACAAAATTAGAGTTAGAAAAAAGGGGCTATCAAGTTCATTTTGTCCCGAATTCATTTGTTGCAGAAGCATTTGCCGAAGAGTTTCTAAAAGAATTAAATGGAAACGAACGTATTTTATTTCCAAAAGGCAATTTAGCAAGAGATGTAATACCAGTTAAACTGCGTGAAATTGGTGTTTCTCTAGATGAGTTGATCGTATACGGTACGAAAGTGAATGTAGAAAAAAAGCAAGAGCTTATAGCAGCGTTGAAGTTAGGAGAAGTAGACATTATTACATTTACGAGTCCTTCAACTGTTACTAGTTTTGTTCGTTTACTTGAGGGTGCAAACTGGAGAGAATGGACAAAAAAATGTACAATTGCTTGTATAGGACCTATTACGGAAAAAGAGGCAAGTCGTTATTTTCCGTCTGTTATTGTGCCGAAAGAGTACACTGTAGAAGCATTACTACAATGTGTTTGTGAATCTATAAAATGAAAGAATGGGGATAGAAATCTATGAACTCTTTACAATTTAATCGTCATCGTCGTTTAAGACAAAGCGAGGGCATGCGTGCGCTTGTGCGTGAAACGTTTTTACATACGGAAGATTTTATTTACCCTATTTTTGTATTAGAAGGTGAAAATGTTCGTAATGAAGTTCCTTCTATGCCAGGCGTATATCAAATTTCTTTAGATTTATTGCAAGCTGAAATGCAAGAAGTTGTTGATTTAGGTATTCGTTCTGTTATTGTATTTGGTTTACCTGCTGAAAAGGATGAAGTTGGATCATCAGCATATTGTGATCATGGAATTGTACAACGTGCTATTCAGCAAATTAAAGGTGATTTCCCTGAGCTAGTAGTAGTCGCAGACACATGTTTATGTCAATTTACAAGCCATGGTCATTGCGGTGTAATTGAAGATGGTATTATTTTAAATGACGAGTCTCTTTCAGTTCTTGCGAAAACAGCTGTAAGTCAAGCGAAAGCAGGAGCGGACATTATTGCGCCATCAAACATGATGGACGGCTTCGTAACAGCAATTCGCCATGCATTAGACGAAAGTGGTTTTGGACACGTGCCAGTTATGTCGTACGCTGTGAAATATTCATCAGCATTTTATGGACCATTCCGTGATGCTGCGCACGGTGCACCGCAATTTGGTGACCGTAAAACATATCAAATGGATCCGGCAAACCGTATGGAAGCGTTCCGTGAAGCAGAATCAGATGTAATGGAAGGTGCAGATTTCTTAATCGTAAAACCAGCTCTTTCTTACTTAGATATCGTTCGTGATGTGAAAAATAACTTTAATTTACCAGTTGTCGCTTATAATGTAAGTGGTGAATATTCGATGATTAAAGCGGCAGCGCAAAATGGCTGGATTAATGAAAAAGAAGTTGTTCTTGAAAAATTAATTAGTATGAAACGTGCAGGAGCAGACTTAATTATTACGTATCATGCGAAAGATGCAGCAAAATGGTTACAAGAAGGAGGCGCTAAATAATGAAAAAGTTTGATAAATCGATTGCGGCGTTTGAAGAGGCACAAGACTTAATGCCTGGTGGCGTAAATAGCCCGGTTCGTGCTTTTAAATCTGTTGGGATGAATCCGTTGTTTATGGAGCGTGGAAGAGGCTCTAAAGTATATGATATTGATGGGAATGAATACATCGACTACGTATTATCATGGGGGCCTTTAATTCATGGTCATGCAAATGATCGTGTTGTAGAAGCGTTAAAATCTGTTGCTGAAAGAGGTACAAGCTTCGGTGCACCAACAGAAATTGAAAATAAATTAGCAAAACTTGTTATTGAGCGCGTGCCATCAATTGAGATTGTGCGTATGGTTAACTCTGGAACGGAAGCAACAATGAGTGCACTACGTTTAGCTCGTGGTTATACAGGTCGTAATAAAATCTTGAAATTTATTGGTTGTTACCACGGTCATGGTGATTCGCTATTAATTAAAGCTGGTTCTGGTGTGGCGACTTTAGGTTTACCAGATAGTCCTGGTGTACCAGAAGGTGTAGCGAAAAATACGATTACAGTAGCTTATAACGATTTAGAAAGCGTAAAATACGCGTTTGAACAATTCGGTGATGATATTGCTTGTGTAATTGTAGAACCAGTAGCAGGAAATATGGGGGTTGTTCCTCCGCAGCCTGGATTTTTAGAAGGTCTTCGTGAAGTAACAGAACAAAACGGTGCATTGCTTATTTTTGATGAAGTAATGACAGGGTTCCGAGTAGCTTATAATTGTGGCCAAGGTTATTATGGCGTAACACCTGATTTAACATGCTTAGGTAAAGTAATCGGTGGTGGTTTACCAGTAGGAGCATACGGTGGTAAAGCAGAAATTATGCGCCAAGTTGCACCAAGCGGACCGATTTACCAAGCTGGTACTTTATCAGGTAATCCACTTGCAATGGCAGCAGGTTATGAAACGTTAGTACAGTTAACGCCAGAATCATATGTAGAATTTGAGCGTAAAGCTGAAATGTTAGAAGCAGGATTACGTAAAGCAGCTGAAAAACATGGCATTCCACATCATATTAACCGTGCAGGTTCTATGATTGGTATTTTCTTTACAGATGAGCCCGTTATTAATTACGATGCAGCAAAATCTTCAAACTTAGAATTCTTTGCGGCTTACTATCGTGAAATGGTAGAACAAGGTGTATTCTTACCGCCATCTCAATTCGAAGGTTTATTCTTATCGACAGCACATAGTGACGCAGATATTGAGGCGACGATTGCAGCAGCTGAAATTGCAATGTCAAAATTAAAATAATGTATTAGAGAAAAATCGCTCTCCATAAGGGGAGCGATTTTTTTTTATTCATAAAGTAAGCTTTCCCTACATAAATCTGTAATGACATATAGTTTGGGAGGGGGAAAAGAAGTGGCTGCAGATCATTCGTTACGATTTTCATTAAAAGAATCTGTTTGGTTCCAAAAGGGACAGGAAGTCGATGAACTTTTGTCAATTTCGTTAGATCCAGACGTTGAGATAGAAGAGCTTGATCATGAAGTAATCGTGAGAGGGCAATTAGATTTAACGGGAGAGTATGTTGCACGAAAAGATGATTCGGCGTATTCATTAAGAGAACTATCGCCAGCAAAGTCAATTGATTATGTAGAAACAAGGGAAGATGGGGTTAATGAACTTGTTCATTCCTTTCCGCTTGAAATATCAATTCCGAGAAATCGAGTGAAAGTAATTGAAGAGCTATATGTATCAATTGAGGAATTTGATTATGAATTAAAGGAAAATGGTTGCTTACAATTATTAGCGGATATATCTATTACCGGTTTGTGTGATGAAGAGAGAAACGAGGATGAAGCTGAAGAGGAAGAAACGGTGTATGCTGAGTTAGAAGAAGATTCAGCGCAAGAGGATGAAAATAGACCGGCGCCGCATGTAGAAGAACCAGCATATAAGGAATCAGATGAGTGGGAAGATTACGCATTTGAACCGTTCCAATTAGAGGAAAGAAAAGAGCAGGAATTAGAAGAAGAGAAGATAGAGGAACATGAATTTGTGGAGCGTGAAGAGGAGCAAGAAACAACGCCGCAATTTGAATTGTTTGGGCGAAAAGATTTCAAGAAAGAAAAAGCGAAAAAGCAGGAAGAACAAGAAGAAGAGTACTCACAGCGAGATGAAAATGCGCTTTATTTAACAAAACTATTTACGAAAGAACCGGAAGAAGAATTTACAAAGTTAAGAATGTATTTCGTGCAAGAAGGGGATACAATTGAATCTATTGCAGAACGTTATGAAACGTCTGTGCAAAATGTGTGCCGTGTCAATCAAACAGAAGATATATTTTTAAATACGGGGCAAATTATTTATATTCCCGTTTCAAGGGTAAAGGCGAAATAAGGAAGTGAGTGTTTTCACTCGCTTCTTTTCTTAGAGGCTATGTTTTGAATAGAAAGGGTTATTCGTATGGATATTGAATTACGAAATCACTATGAACCTATCGTGAGGCAATATAGATTGGATACGCAGCATATGGAAGAGCACGGAAGCGTAATGAAAATTTATACGAATCAAGGTCCATATGCACTCAAGAAAATAGAAGGCAGAAAGTTAGAGCGGAATAATTTTCTGCATCATATTCAATATTTGAAGGAGAAAGGTTTTTCAAATTATGTACCTATATACCACGCGACGGATGGAAATTATATTTTAAGTGACGGGACCTATAATTATTATTTAATGCCTTGGTTAGAACGTGCAGAAGGAAACGGCGAGGATAATGATCAATACCATAAAATGTTTCAGACACTTGGAACGTTGCATCAAAAAACTGTGAAGGAAGAAACATATACGGAAGAAGATTTAGAAAAACATTATACAACTATATCCGATCGCTGGGAAAATGATGGTGAGATGTTAGAAGAGTTTCTCGTAGAATCTGAATCAAAATGGTATATGTCCCCGTTTGAATTACAATATTGTACGTACTATCATCATGTAATGAGAGCGCGTGAATTTGCAACGAAGCAATTAAATGAGTGGAACGATGCGATGAAAGAAAAAGAGAAAACACGTATTACTTTTGTGCATGGTAACGTGTCACTTAATCATTTTTTATTTGACTATGAGCGAAATGGCTATTTTATTAGTTTGGAAAAATCGAAGTTTGCAACGCCTGTGCAAGATATAGTAGGTTTTTATTCACGGTCTTTAAACACATATCCAATCGCAAGAAGTGATCGGTTTGAATGGTTTCAAATGTATCAAAAAAATTTCCCTTTTACGAAAGAAGAGCAACTACTTATGTTTGCGTATATGACGTATCCATCGCAATTTATTCGGCAAATCGGGTCTTATAAGAAAAGAAGAGATAATCGCAACGAGGAAAATGAACTGCGCGGAGTAAAGAGTTTGCAACAATCGCATTGGCTTGTTAGCAATATAGAATATTTCCTGTCACAATTACAAGCTGCCCAGCAAGGGAACGGGTAAAGTGAAACTTTAATCAGTGGGTGGCTCCCATCTAACTTCTTTGCTTCAGTTGAATTTTGAGGTGGGGGTCTTACTGCCCGCAAATAGCGGGATAAAGAAGATAAGTAGAGAATGCTACTTATCTTTTTTGTATTCACCCGAAAAGCCATAGTTTTAAATTTATCTTGACGAATAAGGTTTCGTTTTTTACACTATTGTATATAATAATTAACAATCATATAAATGCCTTGAAGGGGAAGAGTATAACATGAAACGTCTTCAGAGAGGAGAATCAGTAGCTGGGAGATTCTCTAGATAGTTATGTTAGAAGGTAGCCCTGGAGCATCTTTTCTGAACAGAATAGTTCTCATTAGGAAAAGACGGATTTGTCCGTTATCAAATTAAGAGTATAAGCAAATTATGAATTTGTTTGTAAATAAAGGTGGTACCGCGATGTCCCTCGTCCTTTTTGGATGAGGGACATTTTTTATTTTAAGGAGGGAAAATAATGTCAAACACGGAAAAGAATTTACCAACTAAATATGATCATATGTCCGTTGAAGAAGGCCTTTATCAATGGTGGCTTGAAGGCAAATATTTTGAAGCAACAGGAGACGAGAAGAAACAACCGTATACAATTGTAATTCCACCTCCGAACGTAACTGGTAAGTTACACTTAGGTCATGCTTGGGATACAACTCTTCAAGATATTTTAACTCGTACGAAGCGTATGCAAGGTTACGATGTGTTATGGCTTCCAGGAATGGACCATGCCGGTATCGCAACACAAGCGAAAGTAGAAGGAAAACTTCGTGAAGAAGGTATTTCACGTTACGATCTTGGCCGTGAGAAATTCCTTGAAAAAGCTTGGGAGTGGAAAGAAGAGTACGCTTCTCACATTCGTCAACAATGGGGGAAAGTCGGTTTAGGACTAGACTATTCTCGCGAACGTTTCACATTAGACGAAGGTTTATCTGACGCGGTTAATAAAGTATTCGTTCAATTATACGAAAAAGGCTTAATTTACCGCGGTGAATATATTATCAACTGGGATCCAGCAACACGCACAGCTCTTTCTGATATTGAAGTAATTCATAAAGAAGTTCAAGGTGCATTCTACCATATGAACTATCCGTTAACAGACGGTTCAGGTCACATTCGCCTTGCTACTACTCGTCCAGAAACGATGCTTGGTGATACAGCGGTAGCAGTTCATCCAGAAGATGATCGTTACAAACATTTAATCGGAAAAACAGTTACACTTCCAATCGTAGGCCGTGAGATTCCGATTATTGCTGATGAGTACGTAGAAAAAGACTTCGGAACAGGCGTTGTAAAAATTACACCAGCTCATGACCCGAACGACTTTGAAGTAGGTAACCGTCATGACTTACCACGCATCTTAGTAATGAACGAAGATGGATCGATGAACGAAAAAGCTGGTAAATATAACGGTATGGATCGTTTCGAATGCCGTAAAGAATTAGTGAAAGACTTACAAGAAGCTGGCGTATTAGTAGAAATCGAGCCACATATGCATTCAGTAGGTCATAGTGAGCGTAGCGGTGCAGTTGTTGAGCCTTACTTATCAACACAATGGTTCGTAAAAATGGCTCCACTTGCTGAAAAAGCAGTAGCGCTTCAACAAAAAGAAGAAGAAAAAGTAACGTTCGTACCAGAGCGTTTTGAAAACACATATTTACGATGGATGGAAAATATTCATGACTGGTGTATTTCTCGTCAATTATGGTGGGGGCACCGTATTCCAGCTTGGTACCATAAAGAAACTGGTGAAGTATACGTAGGTACAGAAGCACCAGCAGATATTGAAAACTGGAATCAAGATAACGACGTACTTGATACATGGTTCAGTTCAGCGCTATGGCCATTCTCAACACTTGGTTGGCCAAATGAAGATTCAGCAGACTTCAAACGTTACTATTCAACAGATGCACTAGTAACGGGTTATGACATCATCTTCTTCTGGGTATCTCGTATGATTTTCCAAGGTTTAGAGTTTACAGGCGAGCGTCCATTTAAAGATGTATTAATTCACGGTTTAGTTCGTGATGAGCAAGGTCGTAAGATGAGTAAATCTCTTGGTAACGGTATTGACCCAATGGATGTTATCGAGAAGTACGGTGCAGATGCAATGCGCTATTTCTTATCAACAGGAAGTGCACCAGGTCAAGATTTACGTTTCAGCATGGAAAAAGTAGAATCTACTTGGAACTTCATTAATAAAATTTGGAACGCATCACGTTTCGTATTAATGAACATGGATGATATGAAGTATGAAGAAATCGATTTAACTGGTGAAAAATCAGTTGCAGATAAGTGGATCTTAACTCGCTTAAACGAAACAATCGAGAGTGTAACACGTAACATGGATAAATATGAGTTCGGTGAAGCTGGTCGTTCATTATACAACTTCATTTGGGATGATTTCTGTGACTGGTACATTGAAATGGCGAAACTTCCACTATACGGTGAAGATGAAGCAGCTAAGAAAACGACTCGTTCTATTTTAGCTTACGTATTAGATCAAACAATGCGTCTATTACACCCATTCATGCCATTCGTAACAGAGAAAATTTGGCAACATTTACCGCATGAAGGCGAATCTATTACAGTAGCTGCGTGGCCAACAGTTCGCGAAGATTTACAAGATACGGAAGCTGCGGCAGAAATGCACCTTCTAGTTGATATCATTCGCTCTGTGCGTAACATTCGTGCAGAAGTAAATACGCCAATGAGCAAAAAAGTTCAAATGCAAATTAAAGCAAAAGATGAGGCTGTACTTGCTCAACTTACGAAGAATAGCTCTTACATTGAGCGTTTCTGTAACCCAAGCGAATTAACAATTCAAACGGACTTACAAGCGCCAGAAAAAGCAATGACTGCAATCGTATCAGGTGCAGAGTTATTCTTACCGTTAGCTGATCTTATCAATCTTGATGAAGAGAGAGCTCGTCTTGAGAAAGAACTTGAGAAGTTCGATAAAGAAGTAGAACGTGTACAGAAGAAACTTTCTAACCAAGGTTTCGTAGCGAAAGCTCCTGCAGCGGTTATTGAAGGAGAGCGTGCGAAAGAGCAAGATTACCTAGAAAAACGCGAAGCAGTTCGTCAACGTCTAGCAGATCTTGAAAAGTAAAAATATTTTTAGAGACTCACTATATTGGTGAGTCTCTTTTCTTTGCGTATAATAGAACTATGAAAGTTGTCTTTTGAAAGGGGAAAAGCATACGTGATACATACATACGAAGAAGCGATAGGGTGGATTCATAGCCGATTGAAATTTGGTATTAAACCAGGATTAGAAAGAATGAATTGGATGCTAGAAGAGCTCGGAAATCCAGAGCGTCATATAAAATGTGTTCATCTTGCTGGTACAAATGGAAAAGGTTCAACGTTAACATATATGCGTTACATGTTAGAAGGCGCGAAATATAAGGTAGGAACGTTTACCTCCCCTTACATCGAAACATTTAATGAACGCATTAGTGTGAATGGAACACCAATTGCAGATGAAGAGATTACTGAACTCGTAAAGATGGTAAAACCAGTCGTGGAAAAACTAGATGAAACGGATTTAGGGGAAGCGACTGAGTTTGAAATTATTACTGTTATGGCAATTTGCTATTTCGGTAAAGTCAATTTCTGTGATGTTGTTTTATTTGAAACAGGGCTCGGTGGACGTTTTGATTCTACCAATGTTATACACCCTGTTCTCACGATTATTACGAATATCGGTCACGATCATATGCATATTTTAGGGAATACACTAGGAGAAATTGCATATGAAAAGGCGGGGATTATTAAGTCTGGTGTGCCGGTAATTACTGGTGTAAAAGATGAAGAAGCTTTGCAAGTCATTCAAAATGTTGCAAAGGAAAACCATGCAAACTTATACGAACTTGGCAAGCATTTTACAGCGTTACATAAACAGTCTAACGAAGATGGGGAACAGTTTGATTTTACTTGTCCTTTTACCGCATTTGAAGATTTGCAAATCTCAATGAAAGGTATTCATCAAGTAGGAAATGCAGCGCTAGCACTTATGGCAGTAATGTATGTAAAAACATATTTATCATTTTTAATTGAGGAAGAGGGAATAAGAACGGGATTACGGGAAGCGTATTGGATTGGGCGCTTTGAAAAGCTACAAAGTAACCCGGATATTATTATAGATGGTGCTCATAATCCAGAAGGTATCGAAAGCCTTGTGAAAACAGTAGAAGCGCATTACAAAGATAAAAATGTAATAATTTTATTTACTGCCCTTGGTGATAAACAATTGCATAACATGGTAGGCGGATTAGAAACCATTGCAGATGAAATGATTTTTACAACATTCGCCTTTGATCGTGCTATTTCTGCAGACAAGCTTGCATCATATTCACAAAAAGAATCAAAATTAGTTTTTGAAAATTGGAAAGAGGCAATTGATACAAAAGTTGAAATGATAGGGGAAAATGATGTTTTTATCATAACAGGTTCTCTTTATTTCATTTCTGAAGTTCGAAAATATATTCGAGAGAAAAACTAGATAGTCTTTGCTATCTAGTTTTTTGTTCTACAAATGAAGTCAAATGCATACATATAAGATAAATATATAGGGTTATTTGGCGAATTCCTCTGACAAATATCTCGTTTTTTTGTGAAATGAATATGATATGATGCGGACAACGATAAGAGGTGAGGTGTGAGTGTATGGACAAGCAATCACGAACGATCTCAGTGAAAGTGAATGGAACAGAAGCGAAGTATGAGGAAAAGAAGAAAGATGAATTTGAATGGATGGTAGTAGAAAGTGAACGACCTAAAAATGTTGTTCCGTTTCAAAAAGCGAAATCAGTGTCTGTAGAAAAATACCGAAAGAAGTGGAGTAATACATTAATTGCAATCGTTGCAACCGCAATTATTATCGGTACGACGTTTGGAATGGGGATGCTTCATTTACTTACTGGACAAGGAACAACAGGAGGAAGTGAAGTAACTGCTTCAAGGCCGACTGGAAATGGAGAATCAAAGGTGGGTGGAACGGCAGAACAAACACCAGCACCGAAAGAAGAAAAACAAAAGGCGCAGACAGGAACGTCATTGGATCCGATGAAATTATTCTTTGTTCAAGGGGGGCTTTATTCTTCTGAAGAAAAGGGACAGGCAGCTCTTGAAGAATGGAAAGGCAATGGGGGCATTGGTGCTTTGAGACCGAGCGGGGATAAGTATGCAATAGTTGTTGGTATTGCTAGCGATGAACAGGCTATAAATCAATTGATGACTAAGTATAAAAATGATGGTGTCTCCGTTTTAAAAAAGAACTGGGATATAACAGATAAAGCATTGCTGAAAGATGATAAAGAAGTAGGAACATTTTTAACAAAAGTGCAGCCATTATATACTCATTTAGCAAAATATGCTTCTAGCGTACAAGTTGGTGGAAAAAGCAGCGCAAAAGATATAGAAGTGATTGAAAAAGAATGGAAAGCGATTGAAAAAGAAGGGAAAAGTATGAAGCGAGAAGAAGCAAAGAAACTGTATATGTATACGTCGGTAGCTGTACAAACAGTAAAAGATGGGAAAATGGATAAGGAATCTTTGGCGAAATTAAATCAAGTTATTATTGATGGCTTACTCTCGTATGAAAAAATTGTTTCGTAGAAAGTGAAATGATAGGATAATAAAATGAGTAAGAAAGAAGTACATGTACTTCTTTCTTTTCTTTTGAATTTAGAGCAAAGTGCTTTCTCTATGACAGGAATATAATCGTATGCAATAAAGAAGTGTTATTTTTAGTTAGAGAAATTAATATTTCTTTCATTTGTGGGCAAACTATTCCTTTGATACGATTGATATAAATTGTTCTGCTTCATGTGAGAAAGGAAGGAGAAAATATGAAAAAAATAATTTTAGCTTCAGGGTCACCTCGGAGGAAGGAATTGCTTGAGTTAGCTAGCGTGCCATTTGAAATCGTTGTAAGTGAAGTAGAGGAAACAATTGGTGCATATTCATCGCCTTCTGATATTGTAATGTCGCTTGCCTTGCAAAAAGCATCAGCGGTTGCAGAAAATAATAGTGATCACATTGTGTTAGGTGCAGATACAATTGTTACATATGAGTCGCGTATCCTTGGTAAGCCTTCTAATGAGGATGAGGCGAAAGAGATGTTACAATTACTATCTGGGAAAACACATGAAGTGTATACAGGTGTTGCGATTATATCAAAAGAAAAAACGGTTACTTTTTATGAGCGTACAGAAGTTACGTTTTGGGAATTAACAGAAGAGGAAATTGATACATACGTTGCGTCGAAAGAACCTCTTGATAAAGCAGGTAGTTATGGGATTCAAGGTAAAGGGTCTATTTTCGTTCAACATATTCAAGGGGACTACTATAGTGTAGTTGGCTTACCAATTGCACGTCTCGTTCGAGAATTAAAACAATTTGATATTGATGTAACCCATGCGTAAAATTGCATGGGGTTTTCTTTGAGAGAACAAATAAAGGGGTGGAGAGATGAACGGTATTCGTGATGTTGTAAGAGAAGAACAACCACGGGAGCGTTTATTGTCAGAAGGTGCTGGAAGTTTATCAAATCGAGAACTCCTCGCAGTGTTACTCAGAACAGGTTCTAAAGAAGAAACAGTTTTAAAGTTGTCAGATAAAATTTTACACCAATTTGATGGCTTACGTATGTTGAAAGATGCAACATTAGAAGAGCTAATTAGTATACATGGTATTGGGATTTCAAAGGCATCGCAACTTATGGCAGCCTTTGAGCTAGGCAGAAGAATGGTACGTTTAGAATATCAAAATAGATATAGTATTCGAAGTCCAGAAGATTGTGCGAAATACATGATGGAAGAAATGCGCTTTTTACAACAAGAGCATTTTGTTTGTTTATATTTAAATACAAAAAATCAAGTTATACATAGGCAAACGATCTTTATTGGAAGTTTAAACACGTCAATTGTACACCCAAGGGAAGTTTTTAAAGAAGCCTTCCGTCGTGCAGCAGCCTCTATCATATGTCTTCATAACCATCCCTCAGGAGATCCCACGCCGAGCCGTGAAGATATTGAAGTAACAAAACGCTTAGTAGAATGCGGTCAGATTATCGGAATTGAAGTGCTTGATCATATTATAATAGGTGACCATAAATTCGTGAGTTTAAAGGAAAAAGGTCATATTTAAGACTATGCTTTTTACTTATTTTGTTTTATAATGTGATTTATGAGTTTTTTGTAGAAATTTATCTACAAAAAGGATAAAGATATAAAAAACGTACTGTTTTTATAATATAAAGTAAGAAAAAATGAGTCCGTGAAAACAAGAAAGGAAGATAAATAATATGTTTGGATTTGGTGGATTTACTCGCGATCTTGGAATAGACTTAGGAACTGCGAACACGCTTGTATATGTAAAAGGAAAAGGTGTAGTTTTACGTGAACCTTCAGTAGTTGCGTTACAAACTGATACGAAACAAATCGTTGCTGTAGGTAGCGATGCAAAACAAATGATTGGTCGTACACCAGGGAACGTTGTGGCACTTCGCCCGATGAAAGACGGTGTAATTGCTGATTATGAAACAACTGCAACAATGATGAAATATTACATTCAACAAGCTCAAAAATCAAACGGTTTCTTCTCACGTAAGCCGTATGTAATGGTATGTGTACCATCTGGTATTACAGCTGTAGAAAGACGTGCAGTAATCGATGCGACTCGTCAAGCGGGTGCTCGTGATGCTTACCCTATCGAAGAGCCATTTGCAGCAGCAATTGGTGCAAACTTACCTGTTTGGGAACCAACTGGTAGTATGGTTGTTGATATCGGTGGTGGTACAACAGAAGTTGCAATTATTTCTTTAGGTGGTATTGTAACAAGCCAGTCAGTTCGTGTTGCTGGTGATGATATGGATGATTCAATCATTCAGTACATTAAGAAAAGCTATAACTTAATGATTGGTGAAAGAACAGCTGAAGCATTAAAATTAGAAATTGGTTCTGCAGGCGAGCCAGAAGGTATCGAGCCTATGGAAATTCGCGGTCGTGATTTAGTAAGTGGTTTACCAAAAACAGTACTAATTCAGCCAGAAGAAATTGCAGATGCATTAAAAGATACAGTAGATGCGATTGTAGAATCAGTTAAAAATACGTTAGAAAAAACGCCACCTGAATTAGCGGCTGATATTATGGACCGCGGTATCGTATTAACAGGCGGCGGGGCATTACTACGTAATTTAGATAAAGTAATTAGTGAAGAAACGAAAATGCCAGTTCTTGTTGCAGAAGATCCATTAGATTGCGTAGCAATTGGAACAGGTAAAGCATTAGACAATATCGATCTTTTCAAAACTGCTGCTCGATAATATTGCAAAATAAAAATCAGTGAAATTAAGAGGGTGTGAACGTGCCACAGTTTTTCTTAAACAAAAGATTAATTGTTTTGTTGGTTAGTATTATTCTTCTCGTGGCATTGATTGGAATCTCATTGAAAGAACGGAACAGTTTAACATGGCCAGAGCAGTTTGTTAAAGACACTGTCGGTGTTGTAGAACGTGTATTCCAAAAGCCAGCGAAATACGTAGCTGGATTCTTCGAAAATGTAGAAGATGTAAAGCGCACGTATGAAGAGAATAAAGAATTAAAAGCAAAATTAGATAATTATGCAGGTCTATCAGGGAAAGTAAAACAACTAGAAGATGATAACAAGAAGCTACAAGAGCTAACTGGTAAAAAAGAGTTAAATAGCGGGTATACTGAAATTCCAGCTACTGTTGTTTCTCGTAATCCAGATAAATGGTACGATTTAATTGGAATTGATAAAGGGGCACAGCAAGGAATTAAAAAAGATATGGCTGTAGTAACTTCACAAGGGTTAGTTGGAAGAGTGAAAAGTGTATCTCAGTTTACATCATCAGTAGAATTACTAAGTTCTATGAGCCGAACAAATCGCGTTTCTGCTATTGTACAAGGGCAAGAGAAAATCTTTGGTTTGATTGAAGGTTATGACAAAGAAAAACAATTACTTCTTTTCACAAAGATTGGCTCTGATGCACCGGTAGAAAAAGATCAACTAGTTGTAACATCTGGACTTGGTGATATTTTCCCGAAAGGTCTTGTAATTGGAAAAATCGTTGATGTTCAGCCGGATGCATATGGCTTAACAAAAACAGCTTATGTAAAACCTGCCGCTGATTTAAATGACGTAGAGCATATTACGGTTGCTAAACGTGCAACACCTTCAGCGCCATTAGAATAGGAGGAGAAGAAGAGATGATGAAGATATTAAAAAGAGCAGCTCTTCCTCTTTTGCTCCTTTTTGTGTTTCTATTTGAAAATATGTTTGCTACTGTTGTTCCAACGGATGTGTTTTGGAAAGACAGTATAGCAGCACCGCATTTCTTTATAATCGTCTTATGTTTTATTACAGTGTATTATAGTCCGGTCCAAGGGATTTATTACGGACTATTATTTGGCTTCTTATTTGATACCGTATACACAGAACTTGTCGGGATATATATTTTTGCTTATCCGATTTTAGCTTATTTAGTTTATAGTGTGATGAAAGTATTACAATTGAATTTATTTATTGTTGTTTCTATCATATTAGCTAGCATTGTAGCACTAGAGTATTATGTGTATGGATTCTTAACTTTGTTAGGACGTACTCATATGCCAGCGCATGTCTTTTTCACAGATCGTCTCCTTTCTACTTTATTGTTAAATGCTATTTTCTTATTGATAGTTTGTTTCCCACTGAGACGATATATAGTGCGTCTTTCAAAAGCGATGGAAGAAAAAGAAAAAAGGATTTTCTAATTTTATGTCGAATTGAATCGGTGGGGTGAACTTTAGTGGAAGAAAAAAAGCAACAAAATGTAACGATAAAAGGGACAAAAGATGGGATAACGCTTCATTTAGATGATTGTTGTTCATTCTCAGAATTATTGATGGAATTAGACGAAAAACTTTCTACACATTACTACGATGGTGATGGGCGCTCTTTAATTGAAGTGCATGTGAAAGTAGGAAATCGTTATTTAACAGAAGTCCAACAAGAAGAGATTCGTACGTTAATTCGTAATAAAAAGAATCTTGTTGTGGATTCAATTGAAAGTGATGTTATCACTAAAGCAGAAGCAATAGCTTGGAAAGAAGAAACAGAAATTGTCCCTATTTCCAAAATTGTTCGCTCTGGACAAGTTTTACATGTAAAAGGAAATTTGTTGTTAATTGGAGATGTTAATCCAGGCGGAACGGTTATCGCTGGGGGGAATATTTTTGTCGTAGGATCATTAAGAGGAATTGCACATGCTGGGTATTATGGGGATTCAGATGCTGTAATCGCTGCATCTGTTATGAACCCGATGCAACTTCGAATTAGTGATGTGGCAATGCGGGCTCCGGAAGAGAAAGAAGACGGAGTGGAGGCGGCAGAATGTGCGTATATTAATGAGAACAATCACATTGTTGTCGATCGCCTGCAACTTCTCACTCATCTTAGACCTAATTTAACAAAGTTAGAAAGGGGAATTGTATAGCTGTGGGAGAGGCAATAGTAATTACATCTGGAAAAGGCGGAGTAGGTAAAACTACTACATCTGCGAACATTGGTACGGCCCTAGCGTTATCTGGAAAGAAAGTGTGCTTAATTGACACAGATATCGGTCTTCGAAATTTAGACGTAGTAATGGGGCTGGAAAATCGTATTGTATTTGATCTTGTTGATGTCGTTGAAGGGCGTTGCCGTTTACCTCAGGCTCTTATTAAAGACAAACGTTTTGATGATCTTTATTTATTACCTGCAGCACAAACGAGTGATAAATCAGCGGTAACACCTGAACAAATGGATGAATTAATACAAGTATTACGTCAAGATTATGATTACATATTAATCGATTGTCCTGCGGGGATTGAGCAGGGATTTAAAAATGCGGTAGCTGGTGCGGATAAAGCAATCGTTGTTACGACTCCAGAAGTATCCTCAATGCGCGATGCGGATCGTATTATTGGGCTTTTAGAAAAAGAGGATATTGAACCACCGAAACTTGTTATTAACCGTGTACGTAGTCATATGCTTCATGAACAGGATATGTTAGATGTTGATGAAATTGTACGTACATTGTCAATTGAGCTTCTTGGTGTTGTCGAAGATGACGATGAAGTTATTCGAGCTACAAATACAGGTGAACCTGTGGCGTTGCAACCAAGCGGAAAAGCAGCGTTGGCTTATCGTAATATTGCAAGACGCTTGTTAGGTGAGAATGTACCATTACAAGCATTTGAACAAGAAAAGGTATCGGTATTTGCAAAGGTGAAAAACTTCTTTGGAATCCGTTAAGAGCACTTCGCACATATGCGAGGTGCTTTCTTTTTTCTTCACACGAATATCTTTCTTTCTTAGCTCATACATATGTACAAACTGTATACAACTGTTTCTATTGAAATTAGCTTAACGAAAGAAAGGAGACAGTATGAAGAATAGACGCGTAGAAGAAATTAAAAAGCGGATTGCAAAAAGGAAGGCCGAGCAAGAAAGGATGGAGGAAGAACAGTATTTTACCGGAGGGAATTTTGATAGCGAAACAGTAGTTATTGAAGATGGAGAAAAGGAAATGCATCCTTTATTTCGAAAGGAAGTCTTTTTCTTCAAAGTTTTATTATCGGCAATATTAGTTCTTTCGGTTGCTATTTTATATAAGAATGCTCCTTCTTCATTCAATGGAGCTAAAGCTGTTACAGAAAAAGTGATGAAAGAGGAATTTCAGTTTGCTACTGTAGCGAAATGGTACGAAAAGCAATTTGGAAAACCGCTCGTATTCTATTCGCCAAACGAGAAAAAAGAAGGAAGTATTCAGCAAAAAGATTATGCAATTCCCGCTTCTGGAAAGGTAATGCAAGGGTTTCAAAAAAATGGCCAAGGTGTATTTGTCCAAACAGCTACAAATGCAACGGTTGAGTCAGTGAATGAAGGATTAGTTGTTTTTGCGGGTAAGAAAGAGGAACTTGGAAATACAGTTCAAATTCAACATGCAGATGGTACGGAGTCATGGTATGCAAACTTAAACGATATGTCAGTGAAATTATATGATTACGTTTCAAAGAAACAAAAAATTGGAACGGTGAGTAATGATACAAATGATAAAAATGGAAAGTTTTATTTCGCGATAAAAAAGAATGAAAAATTTATTGATCCGATCCAGGTGATATCATTTGATTAAATATAGAGACGTTTTGACGAAAATTTCCGTGCATCCATTATTTTGGGTTATTATTGTCATTGGTATTTTTACTGCACGTTTTAAAGAGTTACTGCTGTTATTTTGTATCGTTCTTATTCATGAACTTGGGCATGCTATTGCAGCAGCACACTATAATTGGCGTATAAAAAGAATTCAGCTTTTGCCGTTTGGTGGCGTGGCCGAGCTTGAGGAACATGGTAATAAGTCATTGAAAGAGGAACTTGTTGTCGTAATTGCAGGGCCGATTCAACATGTTTGGATGATGCTGGTAGGTTATATGTTGTTTGAAGCCGGTTGGTTGAATGCAGATTTATATTATTTCTTTATGTGGAATAATATAATTATTTTAGCGTTTAATTTACTCCCTATTTGGCCGTTAGATGGCGGGAAAGTATTGTTTAATATACTATCATATCGTTTTCCTTATTTACAAGCACATGAAAAGATGATGAAATTGTCATGTGTTTTTTTTGGTGTAATATTAGGATGGCAGTTGCTCTGGAATAGTAACAATATTATGATGTGGGTACTACTCATATTTTTGGCAGTGTCGTTATATCAAGAGTGGAAACAAAGACGGTATGCATTTATGCGTTTTTTATTAGAACGTTATTATGGAAATAAAAGAGGAATTGAAAAGATTGCACCTATTGAAGTGCAATCAGAAGATCATTTATATAAGATATTCACAAAATTTCGTAGAGGATATAAGCATTCTATTATCGTCCGTGGAAAATATAAAGAGCATTACACATTGGATGAAAATGAATTGCTCTATGCATATTTTACTGAAAAACGAACAACCTCATCAGTTGAAGAATTAATCGGTTAGTGTTGACGATAGCACTAACCTTTTATTATTGTAAAAGCAAAGAAGATTATAAAGTGAGGAAATAATTTTGAAAACGTTATATGTGAATTACGCTGGTTCGGAAAAGCGCGTTGCAATTGAAGAGAAGAAAAAGATTGTTGAGTTTTTATGGAAACGTAATGAAGAGCAAGAGATTGTTGGGCATATTTATGTTGGACGTATCGTAAGAACAATTGCTGGAATGAACGCAGCTTTTGTAAATATAGGTTTAGAAAAACATGCGTATCTTTCATACGATGATGTACCACCTTCTTATCGTATACATGAAGGGCAAGCGATACTCGTACAGGTTGTGAAAGAGGCAATTGATACGAAAGGGCCTAAATTGACAGCGAATATAGAATTTACCGGGAAATATGTCGTTTATATGCCGTTTGATGAGATGCGAGCTGTTTCTCGGAAAATAAAAAATAATAAAAGAAGACAACAGTTACTTGAAATTGAAGTAGAAGGAACGGGAGGTTACATTTTCCGCTCTGCTTCTGAAAAAGGGGGAATTGAAGAAATACAAGCTGAAATGCAAGGGTTACAACAGTTGTATGAAGAGTTAAAAAGAAAAGAGGATCAAGGAAAGGCGCCGTTATTACTTCATCGACCGGCGACCTTTTTAGATCGTGTATTTCAAGAGAATCCAATTGAAACAATTGAAAAAGTAGTTGTAGATACAAGAAGTATAGTAAAAGAGTTAGAAGACAAAGTTGGAAAAGAAAAAGTATCTTTTTATAATGAAAAGTCTTCGATGTTTAACCATTTTGGAATAGAGCGTGAAATTGAGAAAGCACTCCAAAAAATTGTGTGGCTTCCAAATGGTGCTTATTTAATTGTAGAGCAAATGGAGACGATGACTGTAATTGATGTGAATACGGGCAAGTTTACTGGAAAACAAAATTTACAAGATACAGTACTTCGCACAAATGAGATGGCAGCTGAAGAAATTGCACGCCAATTAAGACTTCGTGATATTGGTGGTATGATATTAATTGATTTTATTAATATGAAAAAAAGAGAAGATAAAGAAAAGGTAAGAGAATGTCTCATAGCTGCTATGAAAGATGATCGTACTTATACAAGAGTACTTGGATTTACTGAGTTAGGAATTTTGGAGATGACACGAAAACGTAAAAAACATTCTTTACGTGACGTATTACTAGAAGAGTGTGTATCTTGCAAAGCGACGGGTTATGTAATGTCGTATGAAACAATTGCGTATGAGCTAGAGAGAGAATTAATCACATATGGCAACATAGAGGATGAGGCAGTATTAATCGCTGCGCCTAAAGAACTGCAAAAACAATTTTTGCAAAAAGAATTACAAAAAAATATTCCATTTGAAATTTATTTCAAAGATGATATTATCGAAAAGTACGCTATTATCCGTTTTGGAAGTAAAAAAGAAATTGTAGAACGGAAAAAATAGTTAGTAGAAGATTCATTGACAATACTCAATGAATTATGGTAACATCTTTATGTTATAGTTTATAGCACCTAAACGGCTATATGCTACAACCGCACAAGACAGGTTCCCTAAAGGCATTTATGTCTACCTCGTTTTTGGCGAGTCTTAGTAATTAAGAGGAGGTGCAAGTATGTACGCAATTATCGAAACAGGTGGAAAACAAATTAAAGTTGAAGCTGGTCAAGCAATCTACATTGAAAAATTAGATGTTGAAGCTGGTGAAACTGTTACTTTTGACAAAGTTCTTTTCGTTGGTGGTGAAAACGTTAAAGTTGGTAGCCCAGTTGTAGAAGGTGCAACAGTTACTGCGAAAGTTGAAAAACAAGGTCGCGCTAAGAAAATCATCGTTTTCAAATACAAAGCGAAAAAGAACAATCGTAAGAAACAAGGTCATCGTCAACCTTACACTAAGCTAGTTGTTGAAGCTATCAACGCTTAATTCTGGTTAACATGATTAAAATTACGATAAGTCGCACGAAATTAGGAAGTATCCAATCATTTAAAATGACTGGACATGCCGATTATGCGCCACATGGACAAGACCTTGTCTGTGCTGGAACTACAGCGGTTGTGTTTGGTTCTATAAATGCAGTGGAAGAACTTTGTAATGTGCAGGCAACTATTGAACTCGGAAGTGATGGCGGATTCTTAACGTATGAATTGCCTAATGATTTAGACGTTCATTCAGCAGAAAAAGCACAGATACTTTTAGAAGGATTGGTTGTTTCGCTTAAGACGATCGAACTTGATTACGGAAAGTATATCCGTTTAATAGAAAAAGTGCAGGAGGTGTAACGTATGTTAAGATTAGATCTTCAGTTTTTCGCATCTAAGAAAGGTGTAGGTAGTACAAAGAACGGTCGTGACTCTCAGTCAAAACGTCTTGGTGCTAAACGCGCAGATGGTCAAACGGTTTCAGGTGGTTCAATTCTTTACCGTCAACGCGGTACAAAAATTTATCCAGGTGTTAACGTTGGTCGTGGTGGCGATGACACTTTATACGCGAAAGTTGACGGCGTAGTACGCTTTGAGCGTCTTGGCCGTGACCGCAAACAAGTGAGCGTATATCCTGTTGCTCAAGAAGCATAAGAACTCACGGAAAACTCTAACCTGAGTGCAGGTTAGAGTTTTTCTATATTAAGGGGTATCTAAATGAATGAAAAATGGACAATTATAGATGCATTGCGCCATTCAAGACATGATTGGCTCAATCGTATGCAGATGGTGAAAGGAAACCTTTCACTTGGAAAAGTGGAAGAAATTCATAGTCTCATCGATCGTTTTGTCCAAGAAGCGAGACAAGAATCCAATCTGATGGGGCTATCAATGCCTTTATTTTCAGAGTGGATTTTAACATATAATTGGAAACAGCAGCCGTGCTTATTGGAGTACGAAGTATTAGGGAAATTACATAACTTATCTCACTTAGATGAGACTGTATGTACATGGACGAATCAATTTTTCTCAATGCTTCAGCATAGTTTAGACGTATATGTTGAAAATTATGTTTGTATCACAATTGAATGTGACGCGGAGAATGCTCGTTTCTTTTTTGATTTTCGTGGTAAGCTAACGAGTGTAGAAGAACTACAGAATTGGCTTGCGACCCAAAACAATAAATGGTATTCCATTTCTTATACAGTGCGAGACGAAGAAGTCTCAGTTATATTACAACCAATTGAAAAAAGTGTGGTGAAATAATGTTTGTAGATCAGGTCAAGATATATGTAAAAGGCGGCGACGGTGGTAACGGTATGGTTGCGTATCGTCGTGAGAAGTATGTTCCTAAAGGTGGCCCAGCAGGTGGCGACGGCGGTAAAGGTGCAGATGTTGTTTTCGTAGTTGAGGAAGGCTTACGTACATTAATGGACTTCCGCTACCAACGTCATTTCAAAGCTGATCGCGGTCAGCACGGAATGAGTAAAGGTCAGCACGGGCGTAAATCTGAAGATTTACTTGTAAAGGTTCCGCCAGGAACAGTAGTAAAAGATGAAAAAACTGGTCAAATTCTTGCCGATTTAGTAACGCATGGACAAACTGCTGTAATTGCAAAAGGTGGCCGTGGTGGCCGTGGTAACTCACGTTTCGCAACAGCTACGAACCCAGCGCCAGAAATCGCTGAGAACGGGGAACCAGGTCAAGAGCGTGATGTCATTCTAGAACTTAAAGTACTAGCAGACGTTGGACTTGTTGGATTCCCAAGTGTAGGTAAATCTACATTATTATCTGTTGTATCATCAGCGCGTCCGAAAATTGCAGAGTATCACTTCACAACAATCGTTCCGAATCTTGGTGTTGTTGAAACTGGTGATAACCGCAGCTTCGTTATGGCTGACCTTCCAGGACTAATTGAAGGCGCACATGCTGGCGTCGGACTTGGACACCAATTCTTACGTCATATTGAGCGTACACGTGTAATCGTGCATGTTATTGATATGTCTGGTTTAGAAGGCCGTGATCCATATGAAGATTACGTAACGATTAATAATGAATTAAAAGAATACAATCTTCGCTTAACTGAGCGTCCACAAGTTGTTGTTGCAAACAAAATGGATATGCCAGATGCAGAAGAAAACTTACAAGCATTTAAAGAGAAAGTGGGAGACGAAGTAAAAATTTTCCCAATCTCAGCTGTAACAAGACAAGGTGTTCGTGACTTACTGTTTGAAGTAGCAAACTTAATAGAAACAACACCAGAATTCCCAATACATGAAGTTGCGGATGAGTCTGATACAAGTGTAATGTACAAATTTGATACTGAAGGTGTTAAATTTGAAATTACACGTGAAAGTGATGGCACGTTTGTTATCTCTGGTTACGATATCGAGAAAACATTCAAGATGACAGACTTCTCACGTGATGAATCTATACGTCGTTTCGCTCGTCAAATGCGCGGAATGGGTATCGATGAAGCGCTTCGTGCACGTGGTGCAAAAGACGGAGATATTGTGAAAATTCTTGAATATGAATTTGAATTTATCGATTAAGACTGCCGAAATACGGCAGTCTTTTTTTATATCGTAAAAATCGGATTTATATAGGAAAAAATCCCCACTAATTAAATTTTCAATTTATAATGGAAAAAGGAGTAAATGTAGAAGAATTCTTTTATGGGGAGAAAAAGAACATGTATAAAATATTAATTGTAGAAGACGATGAGAAAATTGCGGGAATATTAGAGGAGCATTTAGAAAGGTATGGCTATCAATCATTTAGAGCAAGTGATTTACGTCATATAAAAGATGAGTTTGTAAAAATAAATCCTCATCTTGTGTTACTTGATATTAATTTACCGTACTTTGACGGTTTTTATTGGTGTCGTCAAATTCGTACTGTATCCAATGCGCCGATTATTTTTGTTTCTGCAAGAACAGGGGAAATGGATCAAGTAATGGCGATTGAAAATGGCGGCGATGATTATATTACGAAGCCATTCCATTTAGATATCGTAATGGCAAAGGTGAAGAGTGCGCTTCGCCGTGGCTATGGAGAGTATGCCTCTGCTGCTGAGAGTGATTGTTTAGGTGTAAATGGACTGTTGTTATTCCCGTCCCAGCATATCGTTGAGTGGCAGGGACAACAAACTGAACTGACAAAAAATGAGTTTTACTTATTAGAGTGTTTAATGAAACAGGTGAATCAATATGTAACGCGTGAAGAACTGTTAGAAGCTCTATGGGATGAAGTAGCATTTGTGGATGATAATACATTAACCGTAAATGTAAAACGTGTAAGGAAGAAACTAGAAGAGCTAGGCATTAAAAATGCAATTGTAACGAAACGTGGATATGGTTATGCGCTTCTTACAGAGTGGGGCGAAGGGCATGAAGGTTAAAAATTACCTCATGGACCGTTTTTCTTTAATTCTTTCTTATATTGTTAGCCTTTGTTTATTTGGGCTTGTTTTGCAGTTGCAAAGTCTTTTAGAAAAGAAATCCATTGATTGGAGTACGTGGTTATATGGACTTTTATTAGGAACAGTTGTGTTTACTGTATACCTCATTTACGATTACCGAAAACGGAGTGTGTTTTTAAAGAGTATCAAAAAGTATGTTACTGGCGGAAATACATTACATGACTCTTTACTTATTGATGAATCTTATACATTAGAGCAAGAAATGGTCGTTGAATCTTTTACGTTATTAAGACAGCAATATATGAATGAAGTTCATAAACAGCATGCGAAAGAGCAACAGCAAATGATATTTATGAACCAATGGATTCACCAAATGAAAACACCAGTATCTGTTATTGAATTATTGCTGCAAAAGTTTGGCAAAGAGCATCGTGAGGCAAGAGCAACAGTTGAAAGTATTCGTGAAGAAAATAACCGTATACTAAATGGTTTAGATTTAGCGTTACATATGGCAAGACTAGAGCAGTTTGCGAAAGATTATAAGGTAGAAGTAGTAAATGTTATAGATGTCGTGCGAGGTATTATTAATGAAAATCGGAAATCCTTCATTCAATCGTCTGTATTTCCGAAAGTGATGTTTGAAGAAGATACTTGTATGGTTGCCTCTGATAGAAAATGGCTAAGTATTGCTATAGGTCAAATTGTTGTAAACGCAATTAAGTATACAAAAATTTCAGCGGCAGAGAAAAAAGAAATTCAATTTCAAATTGAAGAGAAAGACCAAAAGGTGTTATTACATATTAAGGACAATGGAATCGGTATTCCAGAGCAAGATGTAAAGCGCATATTTGATCCATTCTTTACGGGGGTAAATGGCCGTAAAACGAGAGAAGCGACTGGAATGGGTTTATATATTACGAAGGAAATTTGCGATAATTTACATCATGGAATGTATGTTCAATCGGCTGAAGGAGAAGGGACAACATTCACGTTCCAATTTGCAAAAGATGAAGAATATCATACATTGATGAGAAAAATGACAAAACTGTAAGATAACAAAACGTTTTGTAAGGGAAATCACTCGTTTCTTTTTCTTATTTTTCTTATAGTAAATGTAAGAAGAAAACACATAGGGGGATTAGAAATGAGTGTTCTTGAAGTAAAAGGATTAACGAAGGTGTACCAATCAAAAGGTTCAGTAGCGACGACTGCTTTAAACGATATAAATTTTAAAATAGAAGAAGGCGAATTTGTAGGGATTATGGGTCCTTCAGGAAGCGGGAAAACGACGCTTTTAAATTTATTAGCAACAATTGATAAGCAAACTTCAGGTCATGTGCTTGTAAATGGTGAAGAAATTAATCAAATGCGTGCTGCAAAATTAGCGGAGTTTCGCCGTACACATTTAGGGTTCATCTTTCAAGATTTTAATTTACTTGATACGTTATCCATTAAAGAAAATATTATTTTACCACTTGTAATGGCGAAGAAATCTGTAAATGAAATCGATGCGAAAGTACTGGAAATTGCGAAGTTTTTAAACATCGAAGAAATTTTAAATAAAAAAGTATACGAAGTATCTGGGGGACAACAACAACGTGCAGCAGCAGCGAGAGCAATCATTCATGAACCGACGTTAATTTTAGCAGATGAGCCAACTGGAAACTTAGACTCGAAGTCAGCGAAATCGCTAATGGGCGCTCTGCAAGATTTACACGAGCAAAAGAAAGTAACGATTGCAATGGTTACGCACGATCCAGTAGCGGCTAGTTATTGTGAACGTATCCTTTTCATACGCGATGGGGAAATTTTCTCGGAAATACATAAAGGAAGAACGAAACAAGCCTTTTTCCAAGAAATTCTGGACGTACTTGCGATGCTAGGAGGAGAATATCATGAACTTTCGCCAGCTCGCGCTTAATAACGTAAAAGGAAATTGGCGTAACTATAAAGCGTTTCTTATAAGTAGTTGTTTATCGATTGTCGTATTTTTCATGTATGCTTCTTTTATTTATCATCCAGATGTCGTAAGCGGTAATATTAGTATGAGAAAGATGATCACAAAAGGATTAGAATCGATGAATTATATTGTGGTCATCTTCTCGGCACTCTTTATTTTATATGCAAATTCAACGTTTTTACGAGCAAGAAAAAAAGAGTTTGGTCTACTAACATTAATAGGCGGAACGAAATCGCAGCTCGGCCGAATGATTATATTAGAGCAACTGATGTTAGGTAGTATTGCAATTGTAGTTGGTATTGGGGCTGGAATGCTTTGTTCAAAATTATTTTTCCAAGCGTTAAGCGTATTATTGAAAATAGATAAGACACTTCCACTCGTTTGGAATAGTAAAGCAATTCTTATTACAGCTGGTGTATACTTTATCCTATTTTTAATCCTATCATTGTTTAGTGTTTGGACAGTCGGACGCTTGCAAATTATTGATTTATTAAGAGAAGCAAGAAAGCAAAAAGTAGAGCCGTTTGCATTTACATGGTTATGTGTAGTTGGTATAGGATGTATTATTGCTGCGTATGTACTTAGCTTCCAAGTAACGTTTCTGAATTTCCTCATCCTCTTTTTACCGGTTGTAGGACTGACAATTGGCGGAACGTATTTACTATTTACACAAGGTAGTACAGTCGTATTAAAAGCATTGCAAAAACGAAAACAATCTTTTTATACGTACCCAAATATGTTCGTCCTTAGTAACCTTATTTATAAAATGAAAGATAATGCTCGTTTTCTATTTGTAATTTCTATTATTACGGCGGTTGTATCCTCGGCAGTTGGCACGCTTTACGTATATTTTGAAAATTTGAGTGCGAAAACGGTAGAACTTACACCACACGCTATTTCATATGAGGAAAAGGGGTTAAATACGCATAGCCTTATTAATGAAGAAAAGGTACAGGAGCTTGTGAAGAGACATGGGTTTGAAGAAGCGCGAAAAGTAACCTACGTTAAACTACCGGCAACACAGAAAATAACGTTGTTTAATAGTGAACATGAAGTACCGATGACGATTATTTCAGAAAAAGAATATAATACGGAAGTGCGCAAACAAAAGAGAGAGCAACCTACAGAAGTTCATAATGCACCAGGTAGTGCAACAATGGTTATGGTTGATATGTCAAATGAACTGATGAAGCTAGACCGCACGAAACCGTATGAATTTACAATTAACGGACAAAAGCAGTCTGTTCAATTAAATAATCCAACGCAGTATTCTGTTTTTAATGATAGTGAATATCTCGTTGTAAATGATCAAGATTTTGAGAAGTATGCAAAACTCGTACCAGATGAAGAAAAGACGAAATATTACGGTTATTATATTGAGGATTGGAAAAGTACAGAAGATCTTGTATTAGATTTGAAAAATGAAATTGCACCAGAAAAGCAAGGAGAATTGAGAAATTCAGTGTTTGCGTATAAGGATATAAGAGAAGGTGGAGCGATTACAATGTTCATCGGTTTCTTCGTGGCGGTACTATTCTTCTTCTTCGCTTGTAGTATGACATACTTTAAATGGTTTAACGATAAAGAACAAGATCGCATTCAATTTAAATCGTTAAAGAGAATCGGTATGACAGATAAAGAAATTCGCAAAATTGCGATTCGACAAATGGGAGTTATCTTCTTTATACCAATTTTAATCGGTTCCATTCATAGTGGATTTGCTCTTCATACGTTAGGGAAAATGCTTTATATTAATTTGTGGAAATCAGGTGCGCTTGTAATTGGAGCATACATTTTAGCTTCTGCCATTTACTTTATGATCGCGCAAAGAGGATATTTAAAACACGTAAAAAGCTAGGGGAACCTCTAGCTTTTTGCCTATGTAGTAAGTTACAGGAGGAAGATAGATGAACATTCGGCAACTAGCGCTGCAAAATATAAAAGGAAATTGGCGTAATTATAAAGTGTTTTTCTTAAGTAGTTGTTTTGCGATATTTGCATCTTTTGCATATATGTCTGTCATTGTACATCCGTATATGCAAGAGACGATGTGGTATCAAAACGTACGTTGGGGACTTATCATATGTAATGTTATAATTATTTCTTTTTTCGTCATATTTATTTTGTACTCTACTTCTATTTTCATAGAAGCACGTAAGAAAGAATTAGGGTTATATATGTTAATGGGAGCAACGAAGTCTAACGTAATAGGAGTAATTATGACCGAGCAAATATTAATTGGAATTTTTGCTAATATTTTCGGTATAGGGCTGGGCTTGATCTTTTTAAAGCTCTTCTTCATGGTGTTTAGTATGTTACTGGGGCTTCCGAAAGAACTCCCTGTTATATTTGACGTAAGTGCGATTGGTGTAACATTTATTACATATATGGTCGTTTTTATTCTGTTATCTTTTATAAGTGCTTTACGTATATGGAATATAAAAATCATTCGGTTATTGAAAGAATTTCGAACAGATAAAAAAGAGAAGAAAACATCAAAGTGGCTTTGTATATTCGGCTTTATTTGTTTAGGGATAGGATATGCGTTAGCGCTACAAGTGACGATGGCTACGATAGCAATATACTTTTTCCCTGTGTCTATACTTGTCTTTTTGGGAACGTATTTTTCTTTCGCGCATGGTGCTACCCAAGTGTTAGAAATGATAAAGCGAAATAAAAAGATTATGTATACATATCCATATTTGTTTATAGTGAATCAATTGTCACATCGAATGAAGGAAAATGGTCGCTTTTTCTTTCTGATGTCTATGGCAACGACGTTTGTAGTTACGGCAACAGGTACGGTGTTCTTGTATTTTTCTAGCATGCAAGATATGTGGCGAACTGGAGGGGTACACTCGTTTTCGTACATAGAAAAAGGTATTTCTACTTATGAAGTCTTTGAAGAAGGTGCGGTTGAAAAATTACTGAATCAATATGGGTATGATGATTTTCAATATATGAGTTTTGTTGGAGTGTATGCATCCTTTCAGTCTAATAAAGGAGAAACAACAATAGCACCGCTTATAAAAGAAAGTGATTATAACCAAGAAGCGAGGAAACAAAAACAGAAAACATATCATCCTAAAAAAGGTACAGTGACACTCGTTTATTATAATAAATACAATAATTCGAATGTATATAATCAAAAAGAGATTCAATTGCAAGTAATGAATCAACCATATCAATTCGTATTTAACGGTCAGAAAGAAGAGGTTCAATTTAACTATCACCCTTCGTACATTAATGGTCTGTTCTTCATTATGAATGATGAAGACTTTGATAATATAGCAAATAAGGTTCCTGATTCTGAAAAGATGATATATAGAGGCTACACATTATCAAATATCGAAAAGACGAAGGAATTGAACGAAGATTTACGGAAACATATGAAACAAGATAATAATAATGCATTTCGAAGTAATATGGAGTTATATGTAAGTATGAAAGAAGGCGGCGATATTACTCTATTTGTGGGCTCGTTTATTAGTATATTATTCTTTCTTACTTCATGTAGTATCGTGTATTTTAAATGGTTCCATAATATTGCATCGGACCGAAAGCAGTATGGTGCACTCTCTAAACTTGGAATGACGAAGGAAGAAGTATGGAAAATTTCTCGTTGGCAATTATGTATGCTATTTTTTGCGCCAATTATAGTAGGGAGTATGCATAGTGCAGTTGCGTTATATACGTTTCATAATACTTTTTTTATGGATGGATCATTAAAAAAAGTAGGTTTGTTCATTCTGTTTTATATCGTAGCATGTATCATTTATTTCTTCTTCGCTCAAAGAGAATATAAGAAACATTTAGACTAGCAAATGCTAGTCTTTTTTTAATATTCGAAATTTACATAGAAGAATATAAAAAAGTATGGTATAACAGTAAGAAAACGAAAAAGAGGGGAAAAGACGATGATTCGAGTAGGATATTTAGGACCAGAAGCAACATTTACAAATATGGCGGTGAGTCGTTTTTTTCCGGAAGCAGATCATGTACCGTATCGAACGATTCCAGATTGTATAGATGCAGCTGCAAATGAAAATGTAGACTTCGCAGTCGTACCGTTAGAAAATGCAATAGAAGGTTCAGTGAATATAACGGTTGATTATCTTGTACATGAGCAGCCGCTTTCTATTGTAGGAGAAATTACAGTACCAATTCAGCAGCATTTACTTGTACATCCGCAGTATGCAGAAGTGTGGGATGAAGTATATGCGGTGCATTCTCATCCGCATGCCATTGCACAGTGCCATAAGTTTTTAAATGAAGAATTAAAAGGAGTAACTGTTCGAGATATGACATCCACAAGTGCCGCTGCGCAATATGTGAAAGAACATCCTGAAGAAAAAATTGCCGCTATTGCAAATGAAGCAGCTGCAGAAAAATACGGATTAACAATTGTAAGACGTAGTATTCATACGCATAAAAATAATCATACACGCTTCCTAGTACTCCATAAGAAAAAGAAAGCAATACTCCCGAATAACGGAGAAAACCGCGGAGAGAAAACGACGCTTATGATAACGTTACCTGCAGATTATGCAGGTGCCCTATATCAAGTGCTATCAGCTTTCGCATGGAGAAAATTAAACTTATCAAAAATCGAATCGCGTCCGATGAAAACAGGTCTTGGAAATTACTTTTTCTTAATCGATGTCGATAAAGCATACGATGACGTATTATTGCCAGGCGTAACGATGGAACTTGAAGCACTCGGTTTTTCTGTTACTGTACTGGGGAGTTATTCTTCTTATTGGTTGTAAGATGTAGATGGAATATTTGTATTTGCCTAATCGTCCATATCATTTCATTGCCTAGTATATTTTTTGATAGATTAATAAAATCCCACCTGCAAAAGGTGGGATTCTTTATCCCGCTATTTGCCGGGCAGCCCGATTGGTGAGGGCTGATTAAAGTTTCACTTTATTTTAACTTCGCAAGACGATCTTCTAACTGACCACGCCAAATATCAGCTAGTTCTGGAACAGCAAGAATTTTTTCAATGCCATCTTTATCTTTTCTATTATGAAAATAAATTTCGTTAGAGAACAAAACAGAAACATTGCTCGGCTGACGTTCTAGTAATGTAATTTTAGAATCTTTACGTACAGTACCTTCTTGAAGAACACGGCATAGGTAGCCTGTAAATCCAGTTGCTACAATGCGCGGCAAAATGCCAGGGATGCCAAGGCGTTTTGAAATTGTGCTACAAGGTACGCGAGCTTGCGTTACTTGAATGATTGCTTCGCCTAGTTGATATGTATCTCCGATGCATACATCATGCTCTAACATATTTGTTACGGTAATGTTTTCACCAAATGTGGAAGCTGGAAGCATAGTTTGAAATTCCTCTTCCCATAGTGCGTAATGCTCGTGTGGGTACACACAAACAGCACGATCAGGTCCCCCGTGATGTTTTAAATCCGCTACGTCATCACCACGAAATCCGTCTTTTGAGAGAAAGGCCTCTTCTGTAGGAGCTTTACATATACCTGTTATCATTTCTTTATCTTCGCCATATTTCATTTGTTTCGGTTTGCCAATGCTAAAGTGAACGAGTTCAATTCCCATATTTGATCTCCTTTACGATTGATTACAATATTATAGCATTAAAAAAGCACAGAGAATGATAAAAACTCTGTGCTTTACATTAATAAACGAGAAATCCTGCTTTATCCAGTGCCTCACAAGCAGCATTTAATTTTTCTTTAGAATCTGCCTCGATTGTATGTAAGTGAATACCATCTGTTAGTTGTGAAAGATAGGAAGCATTTGTGTTTTCGATTTTTTGTAAATATTGCTCTACATCAAAGCGATTGCTTACCATAATGGATGCTGTTAAGTCACCGTATACAGGATGCTCAACTTTTACGTCTTTAATCGTAACGCCATGGTCAACAAGCATTGTAAGTTCCTGACGTACTTCTGCTGGTTTATGTTGGCATACAATTACGCGTTCGAAAGTTTGTTGCTTCTCTTGTGGCTTTAAATATAAATAACCTTGAGCAGTCGCAATAATTGGTTCGTTTCGTGCTTTAAGCAAGGAAATATCTTGCACGATAACTTGTCTACTTACGTTCGTCTTTTTCGATAGTTCATTCCCCGATAACGGTTCATTTGCAGCAAGAAGCCACTGGAGGATAAGCTGTCGTCTTTCTTCACCTAAAATCTTTTTTTGTTCATTTTGTTTCATTATGATTTAACACCTCTATAAAATTGATTTCCAATTGTGTGTAGTGCATGAATAGTAGTATCAATTTGATCTTTCGTTGTTTGTTGTCCGAAAGAGAAGCGGACATATTGTTTGGCCTCTTCATACGTTTTTCCAATTGCAAGCATAGTTTTCGAAGGTTCTTGTTTACCGACTTGGCAAGCACTTCCGGTGGAAATGGCAATACCATGACGATTACATTCTAGCATAGTATATTGACCTTCTATTCCTTTTATTGTAACCCCAACAATATGTGGTAAACAAGAAGTAGAATGACCTTCTACTTCAATTTCTAGCGGAAGTGTTTGTATTTGCTCTAAAAAGTAGGATCGTAACTCTTTAAAACGTAAACTTTCTTCCCATTGAGTTTTTAATATATTTTCAGCAGCTGTTAAAAAAGATGCGATGCCGGGAACATTTACTGTACCTGGGCGAAATCCTTTTTCGTGAGAAGTTCCTGGAAATACTTGTTCCCAGCGAGATTGCGGATTTATGTAGCAAGCGCCGACACCTTTTGGTCCGTATATTTTATGTGCTGAAACAGAAAGACTATCAATCCCCATCTCAAAAACATGGATAGGCAGTTTACCAAACGTTTGCACACAATCCGTATGAAATAAAACATTATATGTTTTTAAAAGTGCCCCGATTTTTGTAATGTTTTGAACGGTTCCGATTTCAGAGTTTCCATGCTGTATACTTGCTAGCACAGTATCTTCTGTAATAGCTGCCTCTAAATCTACTAAACAAATGAGTCCGCTTTTATCAACAGGAATTTCAGTGATCGTATAGCCTTTTGATTTTAGAGATTGAAAATAACTTCGAATGGATGCATGTTCCATAGGTGTCGTAATAATATGCTTCTTATTTCGGGCATTTAGAAGTGATTGAATCGCAAGATAGTTCGATTCCGATCCACCGCTTGTGAAAAATACTCCTTGTTCTTTGCCTCCAATCATTTCCGCAAATGTTTTTCGGCAAACTTGTAATAAAGAAGAAGCCGTTCCTCCAATATCATGTAAACTTTGTTCATTTCCGAAGTATTGCGAAGCTGCTTTCATATATGTTTGTAACGCTTCCTCGCTCATAGGTGTAGTAGCTGCATAGTCAAGATATATCATCATGTAAGTTCCTCTCTCTAGTAAGAGTTACATTTCTTTTACTTTTTAAATGGTAGTGAAAATAAGAATTATAAAAAAACTCTTGTCATTATTTTAAAACTATGTAAATATAGGTGTCAAGACAGTTGAAAAGTGTAAAGTAGGAGGCAACAATTATGCCAAGTGCAGATGTCTTAATTATTGGAAGTGGCGTTGCGGCACTTCGTGTTGCAAAAGAGATTTGTCACGAAAAGAATGTGATTATTATCACAAAGGAGACGAAACGTAATAATAATACACATTTAGCTCAAGGTGGAATTGCCGCAGCGGTAGCTACATATGACAATCCTAATGATCATTTTGAAGATACGTTAGTAGCAGGGTGTCATTATAACAATGAAGAAGTGGTCCGTTATTTAGTCGAGGAAGGACCGAAAGAAATTAATAACCTTATTGAAAGAGGAATGAAATTTGATGGAGATGAAACAGGTCCTCATCTTGGAAAAGAAGGAGCGCATCGAAAACGTCGTATTTTACATGCAGGTGGCGATGCAACAGGAAAGAATTTATTAGAGCATCTTATTCAAGAAGTAGCTCCATACGTTACGGTAGTGGAACAGGAAATGGTGCTCGATTTTATTATAGAAAAAGATAAATGTGTTGGGGTTTTAACTCGCAACAATAAAGGAGAACTGAAACGTTACAATGCAGATTATACGGTGTTAGCTTCAGGCGGTATTGGCGGTTTATACGCCTTTACTTCTAATGATGAGACAATTACAGGTGATGGACTTGCAATGGTGTACCGTGCAGGCGGAGAGCTTGTAGATTTAGAGTTTATACAATTTCATCCGACGATGTTATACGTGGGTGGGCGTTGTTCCGGCCTCGTGTCCGAAGCTGTTCGCGGAGAAGGAGCTGTCCTTATAAATGGCAAAGGGCAGCGTTTTATGATGGATATACATTCCGAACAGGATTTAGCGCCTCGTGATGTAGTCGCAAGGGCTATTCATGAACAGCTACTTGCGGGTGAAAAAGTGTACTTAAACATCGAAATGATTCAAAACTTTGAACAACGCTTTCCGACTGTGTCATCGATATGTAAAACGAATGGAGTCGATATAAATAAAAACCTTATTCCAGTCGTGCCCGGTACTCATTTTCACATGGGTGGCGTGAAAACGAACTGTGATGGAGAGACGTCTATTCCGAACCTATACGCAGTCGGGGAAGTAGCTTGTAATGGGGTTCATGGTGCAAATAGATTAGCGAGTAATTCATTATTAGAAGGTCTTGTGTTTGGAGGAAGAATCGGAAGACACATTTTATCTAGAGAGACAAAAGAAAAGGTGAACATGCTAGCCGAAAAAGAAGCAAAGTTTATCGTTCTGAATCATTTACCGACGAAAGAAGAAATACAAAAATGCATGATGAAATATGTTGGGATTGTGCGAACAGAGCAAAGTTTATCTTATGCGAAGAGATGGCTTAGTAAGTATGGTGTTCGAAATATGATATTACAACATGATGTTCTTACGAATGAAGAGATAACGCTTATTAATATGTTAACAGTTTGTGAGCTTATAGTTGTTTCAGCCCTGCAAAGAGAAGAAAGTATTGGCGGGCATTACCGAAGTGATTATCCAGATAGAAATATAGGAAAGAAAGAGATTGTTCGAGTAAAGAGAAAACTACAACTTGTGTGATGAGGGGAAGAGGGGCTTTATGAACACGATAAAAGTTAAAGAAGCATTAAATCGATTTTTTTTAGAAGATATAGGAGAAAGAGATGTAACATCTCAGCTTATTTTTCCAGATAACTTACTTTCGAAAGGAACGTTTCTTGCGAAGGATACAGGGGTCTTTGCAGGACGTTTAGTAATTGAATCAGGATTTAAATTAATTGATGAGAGAATTGAAGTAGAGCTTCATAAAAAAGATGGGGATCTTGTAGAAAAAGGCGAAATCATTGCAACTGTGCAAGGGCCAATTGCATCGTTATTAACAGCAGAGCGCGTTATATTAAACGTTATTCAGCGTATGAGCGGAATAGCGACGATGACGCGTAAAGCGGTTCTTGCTTTAGATAGTAGCCATACTCGCATTTGTGATACGCGAAAAACGATGCCAGGACTACGTATGTTTGATAAGTATGCAGTCGTGTGTGGTGGTGGATTTAATCATCGCTTCGGTTTATATGATGGTGTCATGATTAAAGACAATCATATTGCGTTTGCTGGTTCTATTACAAAAGCTGTTACATCAGTGAAAGAAAAGTTAGGACATATGGTGAAAGTAGAAGTAGAAACAGAAACTGAGGAACAGGTGAGAGAGGCTGTTGCTGCTGGTGCGGATATTATTATGTTCGATAATCGTACGCCAGATGAAATCCGGGAGTTTTCGAAAATTGTACCAAGCGCTATCGTTACAGAAGCTTCAGGGGGCATCACAATTGAAGATTTATCGAAATACGGAAAAACAGGGGTAGATTATATTTCACTTGGAGCGTTAACACATTCAGTGAAAGCACTTGATATTAGTTTCAATATTGAAGGGTAAGGAAAGTGGCTTAGAGGGGGAGAAACGTATATGAGTATTTTAGAACAAGTACAGCCAATTGAAACGATGTTACCAGAGCGTTATTACACGATGTCAACGGAAGATATGGAAAAGCGTGTTCGTGAAATTAAAGAGAAGATGGGGAAAATGTTATTCATTCCAGGGCATCATTATCAAAAAGATGAAGTGGTACAATTTTCAGATGCAGCAGGGGATTCACTTCAGCTTGCGCAAGTTGCAGCGAGCAATAAAGACGCAAAATATATTGTGTTTTGCGGGGTGCACTTTATGGCGGAAACAGCAGATATGTTAACGACAGATGATCAAGTTGTCATCTTACCAGATATGCGTGCAGGTTGTTCGATGGCGGATATGGCAGATATTGAACAAACAGAAAGAGCGTGGAAAGAGTTAAAGAAATTATTTGGAGATACGATGATTCCGTTAACATATGTGAACTCTACAGCTGCAATTAAAGCGTTTTGTGGTCGTAACGGAGGAGCAACAGTAACTTCTTCTAATGCAAAGCAAATGGTATCTTGGGCGTTTACTCAAAAAGAGCGTCTCGTCTTTTTACCAGACCAACATTTAGGGAGAAATACAGCGTACGATTTAGGTATCCCGTTAGATAAAATGGCAGTATGGGACCCACACACAGATTCATTAGAGTACGATGGGGATATAGAAGAAATTCAAGTGATTTTATGGAAAGGGCATTGTTCTGTTCATCAAAATTTTACAGTGAAGAACATTGAGAGCGTACGAAAAAATCATCCTGATATGAATATTATTGTACATCCAGAATGTTGCTATGAAGTTGTAGCTGCTTCAGATTATGCAGGCTCAACGAAATATATTATTGATATGATTGAATCGGCGCCATCTGGTAGCAAATGGGCGATTGGTACAGAAATGAATTTAGTGAACCGAATTATTCAGCAACATCCAGATAAAGAAATTGTTTCACTTAATCCATTTATGTGTCCATGCTTAACGATGAACCGAATTGATTTGCCTCACTTATTATGGGTACTTGAAACGATAGAAAGAGGAGAAGAAATTAACGTTATTAGCGTAGATAAACAAGTAACGGCAGAAGCGGTTCTTGCATTAAATCGTATGTTAGAGCGTGTGTAAAGCAACGGTATTCCCGTTGCTTTTTTTCATACATATAATCATAACAAGAACAAAATGGGCATACATTGTTTTGAAGAAATCATTGTGGTTCTTTATGCTTATTCCACTTCGAATGATATTGAAAATCGAAGAAGTGATAAAAGTGAAAAGAAGTTAATGTTATTTAGAAAGAGTTACTTCATGAGATTTGTTACTTATAGATAAGTTATACAGGAGGGGGAAAATTTGAAAATTCATATCGTGCAAAAAGGGGATACCCTTTGGAAAATTGCGAAAAAGTACGGAGTGGATTTTGATACGTTGAAAAAAACAAATACACAACTTAGTAATCCAGATTTAATCATGCCAGGTATGAAAATTAAAGTGCCATCCAAGAGTGTTCACATGAAACAACAGGCTGGAGCAGGTTCAGCGCCTCCAAAGCAATACGTAAAAGAAGTGCAACAAAAAGAATTTGCAGCAACACCAACTCCACTTGGAATAGAAGATGAAGAAGAAGTTACGTATCAATCAGCACCAATTACACAGCAGCCAGCTATGCAACAAACACAAAAAGAAGTGCAAGTAAAACCGCAGAAGGAAATGCAGGTAAAGCCGCAAAAAGAAGTACAGGTGAAACCGCAAAAAGAGGTGCAAAAAGAACAGCCAATTCAAAAAGAGAAACCAGTTGAAAAACCGTCTGTTATTCAAAAACCACCTGTGATAGAAAAACAAAAACCGGCGGAAAAAGAAAACACGAAGTTTTCGGTAAATGTATTGCCACAGCCGCCACAACCACCAATAAAACCGAAAAAAGAATATAAAATTTCAGATGTAATAAAAAAAGGAAGCGAGTTAATTGCTCCTCAAATTAGTAAAATGAAACCTAACAATATCATTTCTCCGCAAACGAAAAAAAATAATATAGTATCGCCGCAAGTGAAGAAAGAGAATGTAGGGAATATAATATCGCCACAAGTGAAGAAAGAAAATGTAGGAAATATAGTATCGCCGCAAGTGAAGAAAGAAAATGTAGGAAATATAGTATCGCCGCAAGTGAAGAAAGAAAATGTAGGGAATATAGTGTCACCGCAAGTGAAAAAAGAAAATGTAGGGAATATAGTGTCACCGCAAGTGAAGAAAGAAAATGTAGGGAATATAATATCGCCGCAAGTGAAGAAAGAAAACGTAGGGAATATAGTATCGCCAAATGTATCGAAAGAAAATGTAGTTATTCCACAAGTCATACCGCCAAATATTCAAATGCCAATTATGGATAACAACCAGCCACCGAATATAATGCCAATTATGGATAACAATCAAATGCCGAATATGATGCCAATTATGGATAACAACCAACCACCGAATATGATGCCAATTATGGATAACAATCAAATGCCGAATATGATGCCAATTATGGATAACAATCAAATGCCGAATATGATGCCGATAATGGATAACAATCAAATGCCGAATATAATGCCAATCATGGATAACAACCAACCACCGAATATGATGCCAATGATGGATAACAATCAAATGCCGAATATAATGCCAATCATGGATAACAATCAAATGCCGAATATGATGCCAATCATGGATAACAACCAACCACCGAATATGATGCCAATGATGGATAACAATCAAATGCCGAATATAATGCCGATAATGGATAACAATCAACCACCGAATATGATGCCACATCAAATGCCGTATCAACAGCCCATGATGCCGCCGAATCCGTATTATCAACAACCAAATCCATATCAAATGCCATATCAGCAAGGAGCGCCGTTTGGACCACAATATACGTCTATGCCAAATCCGAATATGATGCCAATGGATAATAATATGCCGCCGCTTGTGCAGGGTGAGGAAGATTGTGGATGCGGAGGAGAAAGTAGACTATATAGTCCACAACCAGGTGGTCCGCAATATGCGAATCCTTTATATTATCAACCAACTCAGTCTGCATATGCACCACAGCCAGGAACGATGTATTATCAACCAGATCCACCAAATGTATTTGGAGAGCCCGTTTCAGAAGAAGAGGACGAAGAAGAAGTTTAAAAAGGCGGGAGTATTCCCGCCTTTTTTGCATGCGTGTTAATTAAGAAAATGAAGTTTTTTTTATGAGGTGCTAGAAAATTCCCAGTGAAATATTAACAGTGTAAAAACCTTCTCTGTTACTCATCATAAGAGGGAGCTTTTCAGTAGAGAAGCTCATTCTAACAGAGGGGGTTTTTGTATTGAATACGAAAGTAAAAGTGATTGCTGCTTCTTTGTTAGTTACCAGTGCATTAGCTGCATGTGGTACACCAAAAGATAACAATGCAATGGATGGACGTAACTACAATTACGAGCGTACATCTTATAATGATACACACCAGTATCGTGATAATGTAACGCGTAATGATCGTTATACAGATTATGTAACATATAGAAATGGTCGTAACGATACAGGATATAATAATTATTACCGCGATGTAAATTATAATGGCCAAATTGCTAATCCACATCCAACACGTAATATTACAATGAACAATTCATACATTAACAATGATGGTAAAACAGCTGAAAGAATTACAAATCGTGTGAAACGTATGAATAACGTAGACCGTGTGTCTACAGTTGTATATGGAAACGATGTAGCGATTGCGGTAAAACCACGTAATCCAGTATCGAACGAAACAGCGCTTGCAAATGAAGTTCGTCAAGCTGTTGCAAATGAAGTTTGAAACAGAAACGTATATGTTTCTGTAAGAAATGATATGTTTACTCGTGTCGATGCAATGAGCACGCGTCTACGTAACGGTACAGTTACAAACGATTTTAATCGTGACATAGTGAATATGTTCCGAGACATTCGTTACGGTTTAACTGGTACAGTGCGATAACAAAACAAAAGAGGAAGGGTGAGCCCTTCCTCTTTATTCATCGTTGTCTTGTAAACGACGTTTTTTAATAAAATAACCAACGGAGTAAGAAACTAAAAAGCATATGAAAAGAATACTACCTGTTAAAATAGCTTCAAACAGTGGTCTTTCTGGACTGAAAATAATATAAATAATAGCCATAACGATTCCTACAATAAGGGAGCGGAAGACAAGTTTATAATAAGGAGTTAACTTTATTTCCTTTTCACTTTCTTCTACATCGATTGAAACACTTAACTGTAAATAACTAAGGACGATACTTGTAAGAATAAATAATAGCCATAATGGAGATTTCGTAATTTGATCCATTCCTTCAGTGAATCCGATATAGCCTAAAATGCCAATTATACCAAGCGATTGAAAAAGAAAGGCAATACGTATGTTTTTTAATGTTTTCAGAATGAGACGTTCATCCTTTATTTTTTTCACAATATCCATCTCCTGTTTATTATGATTTCGCTGTTATATTAATTGTAACATATATATTACTTTTATCAATTTATAATTTACATATTATTCAGTTGGATAAAAGAGGGAATAAAATATTTTTATAAACATGTTGCACTTATAATTTATTAATGTTATATTAACAAAGCGATGAGCTAATTTACGTAAGACGAGAGATATGCTTAAGTGCTAAACACGCGAATGTGGTCGCCTGGTCTCTCGCCGTAAACGCATCAAGACGCCTGCTTTGCAGGCGTCTTTCATTTTATATAAAAGTAAATGATACATGCAGATGAGGTAAACCCTTATCTGCATTTTTTATTTTTCGAAAGAAATGTAATATGGATAAAACCACCATTTCCGGAAAAACTACTAATGAAAGTATGATCTTGCCTAAAAGAGGTGAACGGAAATGAAATGGATACTGATTGCGATGCAAGCTTTCGTTATGATGTTTTGTTTCGTTTATGAAACGAATGTGAAGGCGGAAGGGCCAGTACCAGAAGTAACGGAAAAAGAACCTGAGGTTACAATTTTATTAGAGCGTATGTATGTTGATGGAGAAGTAAGTGAGGAAATCTTTACAGAAAAAGTAGCGGACTTAGAAAAATTTTTACGGCAGTATAAAGAATGGCAGCTTGTTGATCGTGATGATGTACAAATTGTATTGCAAAAGAAAGTTGATGATATTTCTCCGTTATTGAAAACAAGTGGGTATTTTGGTGTTTCAGAGGAAGGGATATTACAAATTTTCAAAGGCGTGCCGAAAAGTGATAATGCGATCCATTCTTTCTTTCAAATTGATATGAAAAAGCTTGAGAGCTATGAGCGTGCGAAATTGAAACGTGGTATTCGTATTAAATCAAAAGAAGGTTTTGTGAAGACGATTGAAAAAATGAAGCAATATGCAGTGCAAAATAAGAAAAAAAGCAGCTCATGGTGAGCTGCTTTTTTTCTTATTTATTCTTAGCTAAAATTTCTTTTGCGATTTCATCAATTAGCATATCTTTTCCAATTGGATTGAATGCTTTCGTATTGAATGCTTCATTTGATACTTCATATACGTGATTGTTCTTAACTGCTTTATTGTCTTTCCAAACAGCACTATTTTTGTAGTCTTCGTACACTTTATCAGCTTCGCCACCAAAGTTTACAATAAACATTTGGTCAGGCTGGAATGCAACTAGACCTTCTAGTGATACTTGCGCCATCGTTTGTTTTAAATCTGTACCTTTTGTTGCAGGAAGTTTTAAGTCGTTAAAGATGATGTCACCGTATCCGAAGCTGCCGTATACACGGAAGTTTTGAGGTGTAACTGCAACGAACATAAAGTTCTCATCTTTTGTTTTCTCTTTAATTTTTTTAGATAAAGAGTCTGCTTTCTTATCGTAGTCTGCAATCCATTTGTCTGCTTTCTTCTCTTCGTCAAATAGCTTACCTACTTCTTTAAACTTACCACGCCAGTCTTCTAAGTTTGTTTCTAGAACAACTGTAGGTGCAACCTTTTCTAGTTGATCATAAATTTTTAATTGACGGTTGTTTAAAATTATTAAGTCTGGTTTTAAAGCAGTAACAGCTTCTAAATCAACTTTAGGTGCCCAGTACCAACCAACTGCTTTTACTCCATCTAATTTGTCTGTTAAGTGATTTTGGATTTTATCTTTATATGTATTTGCTGTACCAACAGGTTTGTGTCCAAGAAGTAATAGTTCTTCTGTTGATCCAGATAAGTCAACAATTCTCTTTGGATTTACTGGAATTGTAGCTTCACCTTTAGCATGTTTTACAACTTTTGTTTTCGGTTGTTCTTTTGCTTTTGATTCTTCTTTTTGAGAAGAACAGCCAACGATAGAAAGAACAACAAGCATAATAGTAAATAAAATAAATAGCTTACGTTTCATCCTAATGTAACCCCCTTTAATTAGTATTGATAATCATTATCGACCTCTGTATATTAAGGTGCTTTAACCTTTCTGTCAATGGAAAATAACAGAAGTTTCAAGTGGAGAACATTTGTTGGGGCAGTCTCGCTTTTCTATCATTAAATATGTTAAAATGGAATACATGATTTAAGAGGGAGAGATCGTATTTTGTTTGAATATGTTACAGGTTACGTGGAGTATGTAGGGCCGGAATATGTCGTAATTGACCATAATGGAATTGGTTATCAAATTTTCACACCGAATCCGTATGTATTTCAAAGAAGTAAGCAAGAAATCCGTGTCTATACATATCATTATGTGAGAGAAGATATTATGGCACTTTACGGGTTTAAAACACGTGAAGAGCGTTTATTATTTACAAAGTTGTTAGGCGTGTCTGGCATTGGGCCAAAAGGCGCTCTTGCAATTTTAGCTTCTGGTCAAACAGGACAGGTCGTTCAAGCAATTGAGCATGAAGATGAGAAGTTTTTAGTGAAATTCCCAGGCGTCGGAAAGAAAACAGCACGCCAAATGATTTTAGATTTAAAAGGAAAACTAGCAGATGTCGTACCAGATGCATTTGTGGATTTATTCTCAGACACAGAACGTTTTGATGAGAAGAAAGGTTCATCAGCTGAGCTTGATGAGGCACTGGAAGCTCTGCGCGCACTTGGATACGCAGAACGCGAAGTTTCTCGCGTTGTACCAGAGTTATTAAAAGAATCATTAACGACGGATCAGTATATTAAAAAGGCACTTAGTCTTTTACTAAATGGTAAGAGGTGAGTATAATGGACGAACGTCTCCTTTCAGGGGAATCTGCATATGAAGATGCGGATTTAGAATATTCATTACGGCCACAGACGCTCCGTCAGTATATTGGCCAAGATAAAGCGAAACATAATTTAGAAGTATTTATTGAAGCAGCGAAAATGCGTGAAGAAACGTTAGATCACGTGCTTTTATATGGACCGCCAGGTCTTGGTAAAACGACGCTTGCGAATATTATTGCAAATGAGATGGGCGTTAATGTTAGAACAACTTCAGGTCCCGCGATTGAAAGACCAGGAGATTTAGCTGCTGTATTAACAGCGCTTCAGCCAGGGGATGTATTATTTATTGATGAAATTCATCGTTTGCATAGATCGATTGAAGAAGTATTGTATCCTGCGATGGAAGACTTTTGCCTTGATATCGTAATTGGAAAAGGGCCTTCAGCACGTTCTGTACGCCTAGATTTACCGCCATTTACATTAGTTGGAGCAACGACACGCGCCGGAGCATTATCGGCACCGCTTCGTGACCGCTTCGGTGTACTTTCAAGGTTAGAGTACTACACAGTAGATCAGCTTTCTGCGATTGTTGAACGTACAGCAGAAGTGTTTGAAGTTGAAATCGATTCGTTAGCTGCATTAGAAATTGCAAGACGTGCTCGTGGTACACCTCGTATTGCGAATCGTCTTTTAAGACGTGTACGTGATTTCGCGCAAGTTCGTGGTAACGGAACGGTTACGATGGAAATTACGCAAATGGCATTAGAGCTACTGCAAGTAGATAAATTAGGTCTAGATCATATTGATCATAAATTACTGCTTGGTATTATTGAGAAATTCCGTGGTGGTCCAGTTGGATTAGAAACGGTTTCAGCAACAATTGGAGAAGAATCTCATACGATTGAAGATGTGTATGAGCCGTATTTATTACAAATTGGCTTTTTACAACGAACGCCAAGGGGCCGAATTGTAACGCCGCTTGCGTATGAACATTTCGGAATGGAGATGCCAAAAGTATGATGGAGATGCCCAAAATGCTTATTACAGCGGGAATCTTACTCATCGTTGTTGGATTAGCTTGGAAGTTCATTGGCAGGCTTCCAGGCGATATTTTTGTGAAAAAAGGAAACGTTACCTTTTATTTTCCTATCATTACATGTATTGTGTTAAGTATTGTACTATCTTTTATTATGTATATAATAAATCGATTTAAATAAGAAATAGGTGGATATAGCTATGGATATAAATCTGTTTGATTTTCATTTACCAGAAGAACTTATTGCACAAGTCCCGTTAGAAGATCGTGAAACATCAAGATTAATGGTGTTAGACCGTGAAACAGGTGATATTGAGCATAAACATTTTACGGACATTCTTTCTTACTTACATGAGGGGGATTGCTTAGTTTTAAATGAAACGAAAGTTATGCCTGCTCGTTTGCACGGTGTGAAAGAAGATACAGGCGCGCACATTGAAGTACTTCTTTTAAAACAAGAAGAAGGCGATAAGTGGGAAACGCTTGTAAAGCCAGCGAAACGTGTAAAAGAAGGAACTGTTATCTCTTTTGGCGAAGGGAAATTAAAAGCAACTTGCACAGGAACTGCAGATCAAGGTGGACGTCAGCTTGAATTTTCATATGACGGCATCTTCTATGAAATTTTAGATGAACTTGGGGAAATGCCACTTCCTCCATATATTAAAGAGACGCTAGAAGATCGCGATCGCTATCAAACAGTATATGCGAAAGAAATCGGTTCAGCAGCAGCGCCGACTGCGGGACTTCACTTTACAGAAGAGTTACTTGAGAAGTTAAAGCAAAAAGGCGTTCAGTTGGCATTCATTACACTTCACGTAGGGCTTGGAACATTTAGACCAGTTTCTGCAGACACGATTGAAGAACACCATATGCACGCAGAATATTACCATATGTCTGAAGAGACAGCGGCATTATTAAATCGTGTGAAAGAGAATGGTGGACGTATTATTACTGTAGGTACGACATCAACTCGTACGTTAGAAACAATTGCAACAGATCATGACGGTAAGCTTTGCGCCGCTTCTGGATGGACAGATATTTTCATGTATCCGGGATATGAATTTAAAGCAATTGATGGTTTAATTACAAACTTCCACTTGCCGAAATCAACATTAATCATGCTTGTAAGTGCATTTGCAAATAGAGATAATGTACTTCATGCTTATAATGAAGCAGTAAAAGAAAAATATCGTTTCTTTAGCTTCGGTGATGCAATGTTCGTTGCATCTCACGCTAAAATGAGAAACAAATAAAAGGAGTAAGTTATGACAGCAATTCGTTATGAATTTATTAAGACATGTAAACAAACGGGTGCCCGTTTAGGTCGTGTGCATACACCGCACGGTTCATTTGATACACCAACATTTATGCCAGTTGGTACACTTGCGACAGTTAAGACAATGTCACCGGAAGAATTAAAAGCAATGGATTCTGGCATTATTTTAAGTAATACGTATCATTTATGGCTACGTCCAGGTCATGAAATTATTCGTGAAGCAGGCGGCTTGCATAAATTTATGAACTGGGATCGTGCAATCTTAACAGACTCTGGTGGTTTCCAAGTATTCAGTTTAAGTGACTTCCGTCGTATTGAAGAGGAAGGCGTTCACTTCCGTAATCACTTAAATGGAGATAAATTATTCTTATCACCAGAAAAAGCGATGGAAATCCAAAATGCATTAGGTTCGGATATTATGATGGCATTTGATGAGTGTCCGCCATTCCCGGCTACTTTTGAATATATGAAGAAGTCTGTAGAGCGTACGAGCCGCTGGGCAGAGCGTTGTTTAAAAGCGCATGAACGTCCGCAAGATCAAGGTTTATTCGGTATTGTACAGGGCGGGGAGTACGAAGAGCTTCGTCGTCAAAGTGCGAAAGACCTTGTTTCAATGGACTTCCCTGGTTACGCTGTAGGTGGTTTATCTGTTGGTGAACCGAAAGATATTATGAACCGTGTACTTGAGTTTACAACACCACTTCTTCCAGATAATAAGCCTCGTTACTTAATGGGTGTAGGTTCTCCTGACTCATTAATCGATGGTGCAATTCGTGGTATTGATATGTTTGACTGCGTACTTCCAACTCGTATCGCTCGAAATGGTACATGTATGACAAGTGAAGGTCGACTCGTTGTAAAAAATGCGAAATTCGCAAGAGACTTCGGTCCGCTTGATCCAAACTGTGATTGCTACACATGTAAAAACTACTCACGTGCGTATATTCGTCACTTAATGAAATGTGATGAAACGTTCGGAATTCGTTTAACGTCTTATCACAATCTTCATTTTCTGTTAAACTTAATGGAGCAGGTGAGACAAGCTATTCGTGAAGACCGTCTTGGCGATTTCCGCGAAGAGTTCTTTGAACAGTATGGCTTTAATAAACCGAATGCTAAAAACTTCTAATACATAATTTAAAAGGAGGAACAAAAGATGAATGCAGGTATGATGAATATCGTTATGATCGTTGCGATGTTTGCGATTTTCTATTTCTTATTAATTCGCCCGCAACAAAAACGTCAAAAAGCAGTTGCTCAAATGCAAAGTGAGTTAGCAAAAGGTGATGCTATCGTAACAATCGGTGGTTTACACGGTACAATCGAATCAGTAGATGAGACGAAAATCGTTATTAAATCTGGTGGTTCACACTTAACTTTCGATCGCAATGCGATTCGTGAAGTTGTGAAAAACTAATGTGGAAGGCCCTGCATGAAATGTGCAGGGCCTTTTTTTAGTTACTTTGCTTTGACATATTTACACCGAAAATACCACCTAGTGTACTCGCCCCCATTAATGCTAATTGATAAAGTAATTGTGAGTTCGATAAGGTTTGAGAAAAGCCTAAATAGTTAACTAGAAAGACGAGTATAGTGAATGTGAGCCCTGTTGTGAAACCTACTAGCCAACCTTTTCCTTGAGCCTTTTTGCCGGCAGTAAATCCAGACATAAGCATAGATAAAAGAGCGAGTATAAAAATAGTAACGGTTAATGTCCCTTCATTTATATTTGTAAACTTTAATAAAAGAGCCATAATCATACTAGTAATAGATGCGAGAATTAGTAGTGTAACAATACCGAAGCCAATTGCAGTTGATAATTTTTTCGTTCCATCCATTTATGCATTCCCCCTTTTTAATACAAGCATATTTTCCTTTTGCCCAAGTTAGACTAGTTTCTTTTTTATAGGGGAGTCTATACGTAAAAAAGGAGATGTAGAAATGGAATGGATATCAATAATTGGACGGACAATGCTTTTGTATATCATCATCTTAATTATTTTTCGTCTTATGGGTAAACGTGAGATAGGAGAGCTAAGTGTATTAGATTTAGTCGTATTTATTATGCTTGGAGAAATGGCCGTAGTGGCAATTGAAAATACCGATAAATCACTTTGGCATCAATTAGTTCCGATGACTTTTCTTATGTGCATCCAAATTATTTTGTCAGTCATTTCCCTAAAGTATCAACGCTTTCGGCATTTAATAGAAGGTGAGCCAGCTATTCTTGTAAACGCGGGGAAGATTGATGAAAAGAAGATGAGAAAGCAACGGTATAATATAGATGATTTAATGATGCAATTAAGGGAACAAGGAGTTGGAGATATTCGGGATGTAGAATATGCTATTTTGGAACCGTCTGGGAAGTTATCTGTCTTTCAAAAACAAAAAAATAAACAAGATACATTACAGTTTACGCTTCCTCTTATTATTGATGGAGAAATTCAATCTAGTCATTTACAAATGATTGAGCATACAGATGAATGGCTTATTGAGAAATTAAAAAACTTAGGTTATAACGATGTAACACAAATTTTATACTGTAGTTTTCAAAACGGACAATTTTTTGTTGATGTAAAAGAAAATTAGAGATTTATCCTTTGAAAGAGTAAGAATGATTGGTTTAACTAATAATCAGTGGAGATTACCCCACTGATTAAAGTTTCATCTTATTTCAAAAATGAAAGTTTACGAATGATAGGGAGACGACTTAACTCTTCTTTTCGAATGAGTTTGAAAGTGAAGAGAAGTACGATATAAACAATTGTTGTTAAAGTGATTTCCCATAATGTTTGTATGCCAAGGGAATGAGAGAAAATAATATATTTATGGAGATAAAAACCGAAGGCGCCTGAGATACCGATGGCAAGTCCGCCGAAAATATAGTCTTTTGCGTAAATGGTAAATGTAATCTTTTTTAAAACAGTAGCGTAGTGAAGAAATGTTACTGTTACAATATTTGCAGCGATAGCAAGTGCAACCCCCATCATTTGAAATTCTGGCCTTGATGCTAGTACAAAAATAACGATTAATTTCACGATGGCACCAATAAATGTATTCATCATTGCAGCCCTTGCTAAGTTTAAAGCTTGCAAAACAGAGGTAAGTGGACTTTGGAAATAATGAAATAAAAAGCAAGGCGCAAGAAGTTGAATGAATGCTGTTGCGCTGTCTGATCCATACATAAGAGTTAAAACAGGAGAAGCGAATACGTATAATATAACGACAGACCATCCGCCGGTAATTAATGAAATTCGAAGTGCTTGTTGTAAACGGTGCTCCACTAATTTATGTTGTCTTTTTGCCATTGCTTCACTAATAGAAGGGACGAGCGCTGTAGAAAGAGCGTATGTAATAAAGGCGGGTAGTGATAGAAGCGGGAATGCATAACCGTTTAATATACCGTATTGCTGGGTTGCAACAGAAGCAGCGACACCAGCGATTGCTAAGCTTTGCATAACGACAATAGGTTCAAAAAAATATGAAACGGAGCCGATTAAACGACTTCCTGTAGTTGGAAGGGCAATATCCATCAGAGAATAAAATGTCCCTTTGCTTTCCTTTACAGTAGTGAAAAATCCAGAGCGTATTGATAAATGTTTTTCTCGCTGAAATAACGTGAGTAAAAATAATAAGGATGCAACTTCACCGAGAACAGCTGATAACATAGCGCCGGCTGCAGCGTATTCTATGCCGTAAGGTAAAAATAACTGGATGCATATAGCGATAATGGTAATGCGGACGACTTGTTCTAGAACTTGCGCATAAGCGCTAGGTTTCATGTTTTGTTTCCCTTGAAAGTAACCACGCAAAACAGAAGAAACAGCAATAACCGGGACAACGGGCAAAATGGCCATTAATGGATAGTACGTTCTTTCGTCGGTTAATAATGTTTTTGCTAAAATAGGCGTGAGGAACATAATTCCGATTGTTAAAATGATACTAATAACGGATGTAACAGCTAGTGATACGGTTAATATTTTTTTAACTCTTTGTTTATCGTTTACAGCTTCCGCTTCTGCTACAAACTTTGCGATTGCGACAGGAAGACCAATTTGTGTCAATGTAATTGCTAAAATGAATGTAGGAACGGCCATCATATAAAGACCAACGCCTTCTTCTCCTAAAATACGTGCCATTACTATGCGGTTGATAAAGCCAAGTATTTTTGTAATAAAGCCGGCTATCATTAAAATAAATGCGCCTTTTAAAAAGCTTTGTCTCGTCATGTTCTTCTCCTACCTTCTCAAAATCAATGGAATGATTTACAATAATTTATATGCACGTACGAGACAAGAATGACAAGCATTTAAGAGAGTGAAGTATGATAGTGCTCTTGAAAGTAGTTATTGCTGTCCATTAGAGCGGGATTAAAGCGACTTTTTCGTGCTGAAATAAGAAGGAGATGTTATAAATGTTAGATAGAGAGGCTTTGGTAGAATCATACCGCGGACAGTTACAAGTCGTTTTAGAAAGTAAAGTAGAAGAGTTTCAAATGTTCGGTTACGACCGAGTAACAGATGATGACATTTGGAAGTTTCTCAAAGTGAAAAAGTGGAAGAAGATAGACAGCGATGTTAGATTGTATGAATTAGTTAATGACGTATTAACAGTAAGTACTAATGAATATATGACATATTTAACTGTTGAAGCTTACCAAGCACCGCTTTGGTCATTTGATGAGTACGAAAATAAATAACCGACTGCAATTGGTTTGTTCTTCCTTTTGCAGTATAATGATATGTATTGATAAAGAGGAAATAATTGTGTCTAAGATTATATATAAAGGAGGTAGTGAAGAGGAAAATAAATGATGAAAGTGTAGGGAGTGTAAAAGCTTACCTATACAGCTAGTGATGAGCTAGCAAAAATTATAGAAAGGAAGTCTACTAACTAGGCGTATGCACACGTATAGCAGTGAATCGTAAAAGATTTATTGAAAGTGTTAGTAGCAGAAAGAGGGTACATATGGCAAAGCGTGGTACGAGAATTGCCGCCTTTTTCCTCATCGTCTTATTAATCGGTGGAGTAATTGGTGCGGCAGGAAAAGACATAGCAAAAGGAATTAGTCTAGGACTAGACCTTCGCGGTGGTTTTGAAATTCTGTATGAAGTAAAACCAGCCAAAAAAGGTGATAAAATCGATCGAGACGTACTTGTAAGTACAGTAGGTGCTCTTGAAAATCGTGTCAATGTTCTCGGTGTAAGTGAGCCGAACATTCAAATCGAAGGGCAAGATCGAATTCGTGTACAGCTTGCTGGTGTACAAGATCAGCAAAAAGCACGTGAAATGTTATCAACACAAGCGAAATTAACATTCCGTGATGTGGATGATAACCTTCTTATGGATGGAACGGATTTAAAAGGCGGCGGAGCGAAGCAAACATTTGATGAGCAAGGCCGTGCGAGCGTAGGTCTTACACTAAAAAGCGCTGAAAAATTCCGTGAAGTAACTGAAAAAATTTCTAAAATGCCACCACCAACGAATTTAATGGTAATTTGGCTTGACTTTGAAGAAGGAAAAGATTCGTATAAAGCAGAATCTGCAAAACCGAATCCGAAGTTCTTATCAGCAGCAACAGTAAACCAAGTATTTAACCAAGCTGAAGTATCTATCGTAGGTGGAAACTTCACAGTTGAAAGTGCGAAACAACTTTCATCTTTATTAAATGCAGGTGCACTTCCTGTTGATTTAAAAGAAATGTATTCAACATCTGTTGGAGCGAAATTTGGTCAACAAGCGTTAGAGCAAACGATTTTCGCTAGTGCGATTGGTATCGCTCTTATTTTCTTATTTATGCTTGTATTCTACCGTTTACCAGGACTTGTAGCGGTTATTATGTTAGGTTTATACATTTTCGTTACATTACTTGTCTTTAACTGGATGCATGCAGTTCTTACGTTGCCAGGTATTGCGGCGTTAGTGCTCGGAGTAGGTATCGCAGTTGATGCGAATATTATTACGTACGAGAGACTGAAAGAAGAGCTGAAAATTGGTAAGTCAATGATGTCGGCATTCCGAGCTGGTAACCATCGTTCCTTAGCAACAATTCTAGATGCAAACGTTACGACTCTTGCAGCAGCTGGTGTATTATTCGTTTATGGTAATAGCTCTGTAAAAGGATTCGCAACAAGTTTAATCGTAAGTATTTTAGTTGGTTTTATTACGAACGTATTCGGTACTCGTTTCTTATTAGGTTTACTTGTAAAGAGCCGTTACTTCGATAAAAAACCAGGATATTTTGGTGTGAAACAAAAGGATATTATTCCTTTAACAAAAGGTGTAGTACATCCACCGACAAGATTTGATCGTATTAATTTCGTAAATATCGGTCATAAATTCCTTATCTTCTCGATTGTAGTTGTAATTGCAGGAGCAATTATCTTACCAATTTTCAAATTGAATCTTGGTATTGACTTTGCGAGTGGTACACGTATCGACTTGCAATCAAAACAAGCCGTTACGGTATCTGATGTTCATAAAGATTTTAAAGAATTGAACATTGATGTGAAGGAAGAAAATATTGTACCGACTGGAGATGACAATAAAGGTTTCGCAGTTCGTACATTAGGTGTTTTATCAAAAGATGAAATTGCAAAAACAAAAACATTCTTCCACGATAAATATGGTACAGATCCAAACGTAAGTACAGTTTCACCGACAATCGGTAAAGAAATTGCACGAAATGCATTTATCGCTGTACTGATTGCTTCTGCAGTTATCATTTTATACGTAAGTATTCGATTCCGATTTACGTATGCGTTATCTGCAGTGCTTGCATTATTACATGACGCATTTGTTATGATTGTTATGTTTAGTATTTTCCAATTAGAGGTAGACTTAACGTTTATCGCTGCAGTGCTAACAATCATCGGTTATTCTATTAATGACTCGATTGTTACATTTGATAGAAACCGTGAATTATACAAACAGAAAAAACGAGTGCGCGATATAAAAGACCTAGAGGAAATTGTAAATGCAAGTATTCGCCAAACGCTTGGTCGTTCGATTAACACCGTATTAACAGTGTTATTCCCAGTAATTGCACTGCTTATCTTTGGTAGTGAGTCGCTACGTAACTTCTCGTTTGCGTTACTTGTTGGATTAATTGTAGGTACGTACTCTTCTGTTTTCGTTGCCTCTCAAATTTGGTTAATGCTTGAAAACCGTCGTTTGAAAAAGGGGAAAAACAAGAAGAAGGTTGAGAAAGTAGAATCTGAACCGCAAGTATAGAAAAGATGATGCCTCATTATGAGGCATCTCTTTTTTCGTTTGTGGATACAATAAGATAGCAACTTTTTGATGGGAAGAAGATGGAAGAAAGTGGTGGTGTTATCGCTGTTTTTGTTAAAATAAAAAGATAGGTTAAGAAAAGAAGGGATTTTAATTATGGAAAAAGATGAACGTTTTAAACAGGCCGAGTTTGGTGCTATTGTCGGGATCGTTGGTAATATTATATTAGCAATTGTAAAGGCGGTAATTGGTTATATTGGGAACAGTAAAGCACTGCTAGCAGATGCGGTGCATTCTGCATCAGATGTAATTGGTTCGCTAGCTGTACTTTTTGGATTGCGAGCGGCAAAGCAGCCACCTGATGAAGATCATCCGTATGGTCATGGTAAAGCGGAATCGATTTCAGCGATTATTGTTGCGGTATTATTATTTATTGTGGGACTTGAAATCGCGATTTCATCTATAAAAGCTTTTTCGCAAGAACTAGAACCGCCGAAAGGAATTACGATTTTTGCTGTTGTTCTTTCAATCGTCGTGAAAGAAGGAATGTTTCAATATAAATTCCGATTAGGGAAGAGGGTAAATAGTGATGCAATTATTGCAAATGCATATGAGCACCGTTCGGATGTATTTTCTTCAATTGCAGCTTTAATCGGTATTTGTGCAGCTATACTCGGTGGTAAGCTTGGTATAGACTGGCTTGTATATGCTGATCCGATTGCAGGATTAGTTGTTTCGCTTCTTGTTGTAAAAATGGCATGGAGCATTGGAGCGGAAGCAATTCATGCAACGCTTGACCATGTTCTTCATGAGGAGGATGTTATTCCGCTTAGAGAAGCGGTTCTTCAAGTAGATGGTGTGAAAAAAATTGGTTCTTTATATGCACGGGAGCATGGTCATTATGTTATTGTCGATATTAAAGTGTCTGTAGATCCATACATTACTGTAGAAGAAGGACACCGTATTGGAAAACATGTGAAAGAAATACTTATGAAACAAGATAATGTACAAAATGTATTCGTACATATAAATCCGTATTCTCCAAATTAAACATCATTAACATTTTAGTATATAGATATTGCATCGTAGTTTGCATTATATTGTCACCCCTTAATCTGTCTTGTATAATGAACAGGTTAAGGGGTGATTTCGTGTTACAACCGAAGACGCGTTGGAAAGAAAAAGAATATAATGACGAACGAGTGAGTGAATTAGCAAGTAAATTACAGTTATCGCCACTTGTCGTTTCATTATTCCTCGGTAGAGGACTAGATACAGAAGATAAGATTTTAGATTTTTTAAATACAGAAAATCAAGAATTTCATGATCCATTTTTATTAGAAGGAATGGATAGAACGGTAGAACGTGTAAATAAGGCGATTCAAAATGGAGAACAAATATTAATATTTGGTGATTACGATGCAGACGGAGTAAGTAGTACAACTGTGTTATATCTTGCTCTTCAAGAATTAGGTGCAGAAGTAGAATTTTATATTCCAAATCGTTTTACAGAAGGGTATGGGCCGAATGAAGAAGCGTTTCGTTGGGCGCATAGTGCAGGGTTCTCACTGATTATTACTGTCGACACTGGCATCGCAGCAGTACATGAAGCGAATGTAGCGAAAGAGCTTGGAATAGATCTAATTATTACAGATCACCATGAGCCACCGCCAGAATTGCCAGAAGCACTTGCGATTATACATCCGAAATTAGATGGCGGTGTATATCCGTTTCACTATTTAGCTGGTGTAGGTGTTGCGTTTAAAGTTGCGCATGCACTATTAGGCCGTGTACCAGAACATTTATTAGAGATTGCAGTAATCGGTACAGTAGCCGATTTAGTGTCACTTCATGGTGAAAATAGGTTGCTAGTGAAACGCGGTTTAAAACATATGCGTATGACGAAAAATATTGGTTTAAAGGCATTGTTTAAAGTTGCTAACGTTTCGCAAAGTGAAATTACAGAAGAGAGTATCGGCTTCTCAATTGCACCGCGTATTAATGCGGTTGGGCGTTTAGAAGATGCAACGCCGGCTGTACACCTTTTATTATCAGATGATCCTGAGGAAGCAAAAGAGTTAGCCGAAGAAATTGATGAGCTGAACAAACTGCGAAAAGATATTGTAAAGCAAATTACAGAAGAGGCTATCGCTGAAGTTGAAAATAACTTCCCGCCAGAAGAAAACAAAGTGTTAGTACTTGTAAAAGAAGGTTGGAATCCGGGTGTAATTGGGATTGTCGCTTCTAAATTAGTTGAACGTTTTTATCGTCCGACTATTGTATTATGCATTGATCCTATAAAAGAAACAGCAAAAGGCTCAGCGCGTAGTATTGCAGGATTTGATTTGTTTGCAAATTTATCAGATTGTAGAGAGTTATTGCCACACTTCGGAGGGCATCCGATGGCAGCGGGAATGACGCTACATATGAATGATGTAGCTGAATTACGTCGCCGCTTAAATGAACAAGCAGATGCAATTTTAACAGAAGAAGATTTTATTCCAATTACAGCAGTTGATGTTTTTTGCAAAGTAGAGGATGTAACACTAGCGGCAATTGAAGATATGCAGAAGTTAGCACCATTTGGTGTTGGAAATCCGAAACCACGTATTGCAGTGAAAGATGCAGAGTTAGAAAGTATTCGCGCAATCGGATCAGATGGCTCTCATTTAAAAATGGCTCTTCGTGATGGACAAGCAACACTGGATACAATTGGATTTGGTTTTGGTGCATATGCGAAAGAAATCTCTCCAGTTGCAAAAGTATCTGTAATAGGAGAAGCATCCATCAATGAATGGAATAATTTTAAGAAGCCACAATTAATGGTACAAGATATTGCTGTAGAGGCGTGGCAATTATTTGATTGGCGTAGTATGCGTAATGCAGAAGCAAATTTAGCAGAACTTCCGAAAGAAAAAATAACAATGGTGTATTTTTCTGAAGAGGTATTGAATAAATTTTCTTTAGAGAGCTATAAAGAGAAGCTCATGCATGCTTCAGAAGTAACGCATTTAGATGATCAATATATCGTGTTACTTGATTTACCAAAAGGAACAGATGAATTAAGTGAGCTATTTAAAGTAGGATTCCCAGCGCGAATTTATACGCTGTTTTATCAAGAAAATAACCATCTATTTAGTACAGTTCCTACGAGAGAACACTTTAAATGGTACTATTCTTTCTTAAGCCAAAAAACACCATTTTCTTTAAGACAATATGGAGAACAACTATGTCGCCATAAAGGCTGGTCAAAAGATACAGTAAATTTCATGACACAGGTGTTTTTTGAGTTAGAATTTGTTACAATAAAAGATGGCGTCATTTTTATGGCAGACAAAAAACAAAAGCGTGATTTAATTGAATCGAACACATATCGTGAGAAAATGAACCACTTACAATTAGAAAAAGAATTGGTTTATAGCACATATCAGCAACTATATACATGGTTTGAAACGATTCGTAATCATAAAGAAGTAGAACAGTTAGGGTAAAGGATTTGTATTTACAAACCTTTTAGATCTGAGGAGGATTCAGAAATATGGATTTCAAGCAACATATCGCAATTGTACCGGATTATCCGAAAGAAGGTATTGTGTTTAAGGACATTACGCCTTTAATGAATGACGGTAAAGCATACAAAGCAGCAACAGATGCAATCGTTGAGTACGCAAAAGAAAGAGATATCGATGTTGTAGTAGGACCAGAAGCTCGTGGTTTCATTATCGGTTGCCCAGTTTCTTATGCGTTAGAAGTAGGATTTGCGCCAGTTCGTAAATTAGGAAAATTACCACGTGAAGTAATTACAGTTGACTACGGTAAAGAATATGGTAAAGATGTTTTAACAATCCATAAAGATGCAATTAAGCCAGGTCAACGCGTATTAATTACAGATGATCTATTAGCTACAGGTGGAACAATCGAAGCGACAATTAAGTTAGTTGAAGAGCTAGGCGGAGTTGTAGCAGGGATTGCATTCTTAGTAGAGCTTACTTACTTAGATGGTCGTAAAATGTTAGATGGTTACGATGTATTAGTATTAGAAAAATACTAATCACTATATAGGTAAAACTACGGTGATAAAAAGTACCCGTGAATCTCTTGGAGAGGAGCGGGTACTTTTGTATAATTGAACAAAAAATCATGGTGAAATGTCAGTAAAATCTTTTCCTTTTCACAATTCACAATCATTGGGTTATAATGATAGAATATAATTTATTCTATTAAATAAAGATAAAGTCAATTTTCAATAAAAGGTGATTCGATGGCAAATGAGCAGGTACTAACAGCTGAACAGGTACTCGAGAAAGCAAGTCAATATTTAGCGGATGAAGATATTGAGCTAGTGGCGCGTGCCTATGAATATGCACGTGATGCGCATAGCGAACAATATAGAAAATCGGGTGAACCGTATATTATTCATCCGATTCAAGTTGCAGGTATTTTAGTTGATTTACACATGGATCCAGCTACGGTATCAGCAGGTTTCTTACATGATGTAGTGGAAGATACAGAGATTACGTTAGAAGATATTGAACGGGAATTTAACAAAGAAATTGCTATGCTTGTTGATGGTGTTACAAAACTTGGGAAGATTAAATATAAATCTCACGAACAACAACAAGCCGAAAACCATCGCAAAATGTTTATTGCAATGGCTCAAGACATTCGAGTTATTTTAATTAAACTAGCTGATCGTCTTCATAACATGCGTACATTGAAACATTTGCCTCAAGAGAAGCAGCGTCGCATAGCGAATGAAACGTTAGAAATCTTTGCACCTTTAGCACATAGACTCGGAATTAGTACTATTAAATGGGAGCTAGAGGATACGTCACTTCGCTATTTAAATCCCCAACAATATTATCGTATTGTAAATTTAATGAAGCGTAAACGTGCAGAACGTGAAGAATACTTAGACGAAGTAATGACTGGTATTCGTGAGAAATTAAAAGAAGTTGCAATTCAACCTGAGATTTCTGGAAGACCGAAACATATTTACAGCATTTATCGTAAAATGGCACTGCAAAATAAGCAGTTCAATGAAATTTACGATTTATTAGCTGTACGTGTCGTTGTAAATAGTATTAAAGATTGTTATGCGGTGCTTGGAATTATTCATACGTGCTGGAAGCCGATGCCAGGTCGTTTTAAAGATTATATTGCAATGCCAAAAGCAAATCTATATCAATCTCTTCATACGACTGTAATTGGACCAAAAGGTGATCCACTTGAAGTGCAAATTCGTACGAAAGAAATGCACGAAATTGCAGAATTCGGGATCGCGGCACACTGGGCGTACAAAGAAGGAAAAACAGCAGAAACAACAGGTACATTAGAGAAGAAACTCACATGGTTCCGTCAAATACTAGAATGGCAAAATGAAGCTTCTAATGCAGAAGAATTTATGGAGTCATTAAAAATTGATTTATTTTCTGACATGGTATTCGTCTTTACACCGAAAGGCGATGTAATGGAATTACCACTTGGATCGGTTCCGATTGATTTCGCGTATCGTGTCCATTCGGAAATTGGGAATAAAACAATTGGTGCAAAAGTAAACGGTAAAATGGTGACGTTGGATTATAAATTAAAAACAGGCGACATCATTGAAATTTTAACGTCGAAACATTCATATGGCCCAAGTCAAGATTGGGTAAAACTTGCTCAAACATCTCATGCGAAAAATAAAATTCGTCAATTCTTTAAGAAACAACGTAGAGACGAAAATATTGAAAAAGGCCGTGAACTTGTTGAAAAGGAAGTACGTGGTCTAGAGTATGAGATGAAAGAAGTATTAGCGCCTGATAACTTAAAACGCGTCGCTGAGAAATTTAACTTTGCAAATGAAGAAGATATGTTTGCAGCAGTTGGATATAGCGGAATTACAGCTTCGCAAATTGTTACGCGACTAACGGACAAGTTCCGCAAACAACGCGAAGAAGAAGAAATTGTTGAAGTTAAAGAAGTTCGTAAACCGATGAAAATTCGAAAATGGGATTCTGGTGTAAAGGTAAGCGGTGCTGATAATTTATTAATCCGTTTATCGAAATGCTGTAACCCAGTTCCAGGCGATGATATCGTTGGATATATTACGAAAGGCCGAGGTGTATCGATTCACCGCCGTGATTGTGTAAACGTTCATACAGAAGAAGCTGTAGAACGTTTATTAGAGGTAGAGTGGGAAGGTAGCCCTGAAAAAGAAATTGAGTATAACGTTGATATTGAAATTTCGGGTTACGATCGCCGTGGTTTATTAAATGAAGTACTGCAAGCTGTTACAGAGACGAAAACGTACATTTCAGCTGTTTCTGGTAGAAGTGACCGTAATAAAATGGCAACAATTAATATGTCAATCTCGATTCGTAACTTACAACACTTGAAAAAAGTAGTAGAACGCATTAAACGCGTTCCAGAAATTTATGCAGTACGACGCATGATGCATTAATAGGGAGTGTAGAAAGATGAGAGTTGTTTTACAACGATCAAAGAAAGCGTCTGTCACAGTAGACGGTGAGATCGTAGGACAAATTCCGTTCGGTTTAACATTACTAGTTGGCATTACGCATGAAGATACAGAAAAAGATGCAACTTATATTGCGGAAAAAATTGCAAACTTACGTATTTTTGAAGATGAGAGCGGAAAGATGAATCATTCTGTACTTGATGTAGAAGGACAAGTTCTATCTATTTCGCAATTTACATTATACGGAGATTGTCGCAAGGGAAGACGTCCAAACTTTATGGATGCTGCGAAACCTGACTACGCAGAGCGTTTATACGATTTCTTTAATGAAGAAGTTCGCAAACAAGGATTGCATGTGGAAACAGGAAAGTTCGGAGCAATGATGGACGTTTCTTTAATCAATGATGGTCCGGTGACCTTAATTGTTGATAGTAAATAGTGTTGATAAAAAAGAGAGGATTATATAATCCTCTCTTTTTTATACATTGTTGTGTGTTTTGTTTATTTATCCCGCATTAACGGGCAGTAAGACCCTCCACCTCAAAATTCAGCGGAAGTAAAGAAGTTAGGTGAGGATTAACTGCCCGTAAAAGCCCGATTGGTTCAACTAATAATCAGTGGTGGATGAACAAAACCCCCACTGATTAAAGTTTCACTTTATCATAGGATTAATTTAAAGGGGAATAAAAGAAAAAGAAGGTGTAGCATGCTTCAAGAATTTAATATAGCTTTACGTTTTATGTTAGAGTTATGTATTCTTGGGATTGTTGGATACTGGGGATATCGAGTAGGAACAACAATGGCTATAAAAATTACACTTGCTATTATTATTCCAATTGTTATTGCTGTCATTTGGGGGCTATTTGGAGCTCCACATGCAGAATGGGAAGTACAAGGTATATTACATGTATTATTAGAAATTATCGTATTTGGAGTAGGTGTTGCAGCGTTATATCATTTGAAGCATCATATGCTCGCAAGTGGACTGGCTATTGTTATTGTTGTAAATCGAATACTAATGTTTATTTGGAATCAATAGCAGTTTCGGTTATGTATAACTCTCTCATCAATATGGAACAATAAAAAGTAAAACATCCATATTGAATGTGAGGGATATACGTATGCGTATGAATGAAAAAGGGCATTCTGTTACAAATGGTGCAAATCAACTGTTTAACGTGAATTTTCATGATTTTATTTCAAAAGAGCAAAATAATACTTCAATGGAGCTTGCTTCCGAGTTTGGGATTTCTCTTCAAGATGTAAAGCGTTTAAAGAAGCAGATTGAACGTTCTTAGAGCACTTGACAATCCTACTTAACAAACGTATAGTAATTTTATATTTACATATGAATATAACCGTTGATAGAGAAGAGTAAATGAGATACACATGGAAAGAGAAGGAATGTCTTAGGCTGAAAACATTTCTGCATGATGACTGATTGAATGACACTCTAGAGGTTTCAACTTGAACGGCATATATGCTTAGTAGGGATGAACGCATATTTAAGCGTTATTAAAAAAGTGGAAGCATACGTGCTTCAATTAGGGTGGCACCACGGGTATAATACTCTCGTCCCTACTGTTTAAACAGTAGAGGCGGGAGTTTTTTTATTTTTATTAAGATTAAAACAATTTGAGGAGGAACTGAATATGTCTATTCAAATCCCACGCGGAACGCAAGATATTCTTCCAGGCACTGTTGAGTTATGGCAGTATATCGAAGGGCAAGCACGCGAAATTTGCCGTCGTTACAATTATAAAGAAATTCGTACACCAATTTTTGAGCACACTGAGCTATTTTTACGCGGTGTTGGTGATACGACAGATATCGTACAAAAAGAAATGTACTCATTCCAAGATCGTGGAGAGCGTAGCTTAACATTACGTCCAGAAGGTACTGCACCTGTTGTACGTTCTTACGTTGAAAATAAAATGTTTGGTGATGCAACACAACCAACGAAATTATACTATATCGGTCAAATGTTCCGTTATGAAAGACCACAAGCAGGTCGCTATCGTCAATTCGTACAATTCGGTATCGAAGCAATCGGCAGTAATGACCCTGCAATTGATGCAGAAGTAATTGCACTTGCTGTTGAATTTTACCGCGGCATGGGCTTAAAAAATATTAAAGTTGTATTAAACAGTTTAGGTGACGCAGCGAGTCGTCAAGCACACCGTGATGCATTAATCGCACACTTTGAGCCACGTATCGGCGAATTCTGCTCTGACTGTCAATCTCGCTTAGAAAAGAACCCACTTCGAATTTTAGACTGTAAGAAGGACCGTAACCATGAATTAATGGCAACAGCTCCATCTATTACAGAATACTTAAACGAAGATTCAGCAGTATACTACGACAAAGTACAAGAACTATTAACGATGATGGATGTTCCATTTGAAAAAGATCCGAACTTAGTGCGTGGTTTAGACTACTATCAACATACTGTTTTTGAAATTATGAGTGAGGCAGAAGGTTTCGGTGCGATCACTACATTAAGCGGTGGTGGCCGTTATAACGGACTTGTACAAGAAATCGGTGGACCAGAAATGCCAGGTATCGGTTTTGCAATGAGTCTTGAACGTTTAATTATGGCGCTAAAAGCTGAAAACATTGAATTACCACTTGAACATAGCATTGATTGTTACGTTGTAGCGCTTGGTGAAAAAGCGAAAGACCATGCTGCAAAAGTGGCATTCGATCTTCGTAAAGCTGGATTGTCGGTTGAAAAAGATTATTTAGATCGCAAAATGAAAGCACAATTTAAATCAGCAGATCGTCTAAAGGCGAAATTTGTAGCTGTATTAGGAGAAGATGAGCTAGATAAAGGCATCATTAACTTAAAAGATATGGCAACAGGTGAACAAGAAGAGGTAGCTTTAGATGTATTTGCTTCATACGTAGCAGAGAAATTAATATAGGGGGAACTTACAGTGGCTGAAAGAACACATGCATGTGGAAAAGTAACAGTAGAAGCTGTTGGACAAACAGTTCAATTAAAAGGTTGGGTACAAAAACGCCGTGACTTAGGTGGATTAATCTTTATCGATTTACGTGACCGTACAGGTATCGTACAAGTTGTATTTAACCCAGAAACATCAAAAGAAGCGTTAGAAGTAGCAGAAACAATTCGTAGCGAATACGTATTACACATAGAAGGTACAGTTGTTGAACGTGGTGAAGGCGCAATTAATGACAATATGGCAACTGGTCGTATTGAAGTACAAGCAACAAAAGTAAATGTACTAAATGCAGCGAAAACAACACCAATTATTATTGCTGATGATACAGATGCATCAGAAGATGTGCGTTTAAAATATCGTTATTTAGACTTACGTCGTCCTGTAATGTTCAACACATTCAAAATGCGTCACGACGTAACAAAAACAATTCGTAACTTCTTAGATACAGAAGAGTTCTTAGAAGTAGAAACACCAATTTTAACGAAAAGTACGCCAGAAGGAGCTCGTGACTATTTAGTACCAAGTCGTGTACATGACGGTGAATTCTATGCATTACCACAGTCACCACAGTTATTTAAACAGCTTCTTATGGTCGGCGGATTTGAGCGTTACTATCAAGTAGCACGTTGTTTCCGTGACGAAGATTTACGTGCAGATCGTCAACCAGAATTCACGCAAATCGATATTGAAGCTTCATTCTTAACACAAGATGAGATTTTAGAAATGATGGAGCGTATGATGACGAAAGTTATGAAGGATGCAAAAGGTGTAGAAGTTAGTGCACCATTCCCTCGTATGAAATATGCTGATGCAATGGCTCGCTACGGTTCTGATAAGCCAGATACACGCTTTGAAATGGAACTAACAGACTTATCTGAGTTTGCAGCAGGTTGTGGCTTTAAAGTGTTTACAAGTGCTGTAGAAAGCGGCGGACAAGTAAAAGCAATTAATGCAAAAGGTGCTGCAAGTAAATATTCTCGTAAAGACATCGATGCATTAACTGAATTCGTGAAAGTATACGGTGCAAAAGGTCTAGCTTGGCTTAAAGTTGAAGAAGACGGCTTAAAAGGACCGATTGCGAAATTCTTCGGTGAAGAAGATGCAAACGTGTTAATGAGTACATTAGAAGCTACTGCTGGCGACTTATTACTATTCGTAGCAGATAAGAAGAGCGTTGTTGCAGATAGCTTAGGCGCACTTCGTTTACGTCTAGGTAAAGAGCTTGAGTTAATTGATGAAAGTAAATTTAACTTCCTATGGGTAACTGATTGGCCACTTCTTGAGTACGATGAAGATGCAGATCGTTATTTCGCAGCTCATCACCCATTCACAATGCCATTCCGTGAAGACGTTGAGCTACTAGAAACAGCACCAGAAAAAGCACGTGCACAAGCATATGACCTTGTATTAAACGGTTATGAGCTTGGTGGTGGATCACTTCGTATTTACGAGCGTGACGTACAAGAAAAAATGTTCAAAGCACTTGGATTCTCACAAGAAGAAGCGCAAGAGCAATTCGGATTCTTATTAGAAGCATTCGAATACGGTACACCACCACACGGCGGAATCGCATTAGGTTTAGATCGTCTTGTTATGTTACTTGCAGGCCGTACGAACCTTCGTGATACAATTGCATTCCCAAAAACAGCAAGCGCAAGCTGCTTATTAACAGAAGCTCCAAGCCCAGTTGCAGAAGCACAGCTTGAAGAGTTAAACTTAAAATTAAGCTTAAAAGAAGAAAAGTAAGAATAGGGTCTAGATGGTTATACTATAACCATCTAGACTTTTTTTGAGGGGAAGTTTAAAAAGTCCGGTGCTCGAGTAGTTAAAGCTACACTGCGCTCCTCCTGGCATAAGCGCCTCGATCTGCTCGGTTCTTTAAATCCTCTTTTTTAAACGTGTATTTAGGAAGAAGTAAAATTCTGGTCTATGTTTTCATTCTCGAAATATGTATTTTTAGGAATTCTATAACTTTTTCTATACAAATAGTCGGAAAAACGCTAGAATACATGGTAGACCATTTTTGTAATAGGAGTGTAGAGCTGAATGTTACATCAATTTTCACGTAATGAATTAGCCTTCGGTAAAGAAGGACTTGAAATATTAAAAAATAGTACAGTCGGTATTTTAGGAATTGGCGGCGTAGGTTCATTTTCAGCTGAAGCGTTAGCGCGTTCTGGAGTAGGACGTCTCGTATTAGTTGATAAAGACGTTGTAGATATTACAAACGTAAACCGTCAAATTCACGCTTTAGTATCTACTGTAGGACGTTCAAAAGTAGAATTAATGAAAGAGCGTATTGCAGACATTAATCCGGAATGTGAAGTAATTGGATTAGAAATGTTTTATACAGATGAAACATATGAAGAGTTCTTTAAACACGGTTTAGATTTCGTAGTGGATGCATCTGATACGATTACGTTCAAAATCCATTTAATTAAACAATGTTTACGTCGTAAAATTAAAATTATCTCATGTATGGGTGCAGCAAATAAAATGGACCCAACTCGTTTCCGTATTGCGGACATTTCTAAAACACATACAGATCCAATTGCGAAAGTAATTCGTACGAAGCTTCGTAAAGAGGGTATTAAAAAAGGTGTAAAAGTTGTCTTCTCTGACGAAAACCCAATCGTAATTCGTGAAGAAGTACGTAAAGAAATCGTACCAGACGAGAATGCAAAAATTCGTAAAGCGAAATTACCGCCTTCATCAAATGCATTCGTACCATCTGTGGCAGGCTTAATTATGGCAAGTCACGTTGTACGTGAACGTATTAAAAATGTAGAAGTGAAACGTGTAGGGCAAGAATAAAAGAAAAGCATATATCCATTTTGGATATATGCTTTTTTATATGTATTAAAGAAATATGAATATTTGCATCACTACTAGTTCAAATGTAAGTAAGGTTAGTAAGTAATAATCATATTTATCTGATTTATAGGCGGATGTCTTTTTTAGACTGTTAATGGTGAAAAGAGCTAAAGTCAGGACGAGAAGGCCAAGAGTTATTTTGAAGATTATTAATGAAATAGCAACCATCTCCCTTTAAAGGTATATGGTTATAATAACATTTTAGTAAAAATTATCCAATATGTTTTAGGGGTTTTCTTGTATGACAGGGAGTAATGTTATTGTAAATATTTGTAATTGAATCGATCTCCTTTATTGAAGCGTTGATATATTGTAAGTTGTGATAGATATATTTGAAAAATCGTTGATATATTGTAAGTTGTGATAGATATATTTGAAAAATCGTTGATATATTGTAAGTTGTGATAGATATATTCGAAAAACCGTTGATATATTGCAAGTTACGATAGATATATTCGAAAAATCGTTAATATAATTTCATTTACCGATATGTATATATGGTTTATCGAAAACAAACAAGGATGTCACTTAGTCAAAAAAGTGACATCCTTATTTTTAATTCTCTGCAGAATATATAATATCTAAATTTCCATTTTGATCTGTCTTGAAAATGGGAGCAATCTGTTCTTCTTGTTCTTCAACCGAAACGAGTTTTCGAGCGCGATCCATAATTCGAACAAGCATCGCGTAATCTTCTTCGATTGCTTGTTGTTTTTTTGTGAGTACCGCTAATTTCGTTTCAAGTTCATGATTCGTTTTTTGCAGAGAAGTGAGCTGAGCTTGTAATACATCATTTTCAGTTTGCAACTTTGCAAGTGAAGGATTGTTATGTTCTAAATTTTGTAAAAATGAGATGACATTTTGCATTGTAAGATCTTGTTTACTTGGCGTAATATCTTCTGAAAAATCGGCGTCAATTACGAGTTGTTTCGTTTTCGTGAACCGATCTTTTTCTATATTAGCTTCAGAACGTTTTAATTCTTTACGTTGTTTTTTTGCAAGCTGCACCGCATCTTCGTAATCCGGTCTTACTTCAGCATTCCATCTAAAACCACAAGCTGCGGAAGTGCGGTTTAAAGCGTCGCCAACTTCATCAAACGCTTTTATTTGTGTACTTCCGCTGCGAATATGTCGCAAAACAGTTTCTGCTAAAAGGAGATCATCTTCTTTTGTCCATGCATCTTGACGTGTTTTCATAAGCGAAGCCTCCATAATGGTGACGTTTTCGTTTATGTTACCCTTTATTTTTCGTTTTATTCGAAGTTTGTAATCTTTCATAAACAGTAGAAAGTGCTTGCTCAAATTTCCCTGTCGTTTTCGGTTTATAATATTGCTTGTTTTTTATTTTATCAGGTAAGTATTGTTGCCTTACCCAGCCATTTGGATGGTCGTGTGGATATAAATATCCAATGCCTCTTCCGAGTGATTCTGCGCCTTTGTAATGACTATCTTTTAAATGGCTTGGAATGTCACCTGTTTGACCGTTGCGTAAATCGTGTAATGCAGCATCAAGTGCTTTATAAGCTGAATTTGATTTTGGTGATAAGCATAGCTCTATAACGGCATTTGCAAGTGGGATGCGTGCTTCTGGGAATCCAACTCGTTCAGCTGATTCAATTGCAGCTAGTGTACGCGGTCCAGCTTGTGGGCTAGCAAGTCCAATATCTTCATAAGCCATAATAAGAAGGCGTCTGCCAATACTTTGTAAATCACCTGCTTCAATAAGGCGTGCTAAATAATGGAGCGCTGCATTTACATCACTTCCGCGTACTGATTTTTGAAATGCTGATAATACGTCATAATGAGCATCGCCGCCTTTGTCATGAACGAAGCTCTTCTTTTGTAAGCATTCTTCTGCAATCTCGAGTGTGATTTCAGCCGCTTGATCGTCTGTAGTAAAGCTAGATAATACAGCAAGTTCAAGTGCGTTATAAGCGGAACGCATATCACCACCAGAGGCATTTGCAAAATGATGTAGTGCTTCATCTGTTACCGTTACAGCATATTCTCCAAGGCCTTTTTCTTTATCTTCTAAAGCTCTTTTTAACCCAATTAAAATATCATCTTCTGTTAGTGCGTGTAATTCGAAAATTTGACACCTGCTTCGAATAGCGGAGTTTATTGCATGGAATGGATTACTTGTCGTTGCACCAATTAAAGTAAGAAGTCCGCTTTCTAAGTGAGGTAATAGAAAGTCTTGCTTTGCTTTATCTAGACGGTGAACTTCATCTAAAATTAAAACGAGGTGTCGATGCATCTTTGCTTCTTGTACGACAACTTCCATATCTTTTTTATTGTGAGTAACAGCGTTTAATAGACGAAACGGGGTACCGGTACTTCCTGCAATTGCACTGGCAATGGATGTTTTTCCTGTACCTGGAGGACCGTATAAAATCATAGATTGAAAATGATTTGCTTGGACCATTCGCCATAAAATCTTTCCTTCACCAACTAAATGTTGTTGCCCAATAATTTCTTGAATATTTGTAGGGCGCATTCGATGTGCGAGTGGTTGTTTCATTTAGACCGTCTCCCTTAATATATAATCTCGTTCTATCGTATCATTTTTTTCTACGAAATTTGAAATAGGATGCTGTTTTATGGGAAAAATGAAGAAGAATATTTTCATTTTTCTTTCAATTGTAATAATTTCCGAGTTTTTCAATGTGATTTTATGTTATCATTTTGATACACAAGTTGAAATTTCTTATAATACTATATTATGCTATAATTTCATAGGATTTTAAATTGTGTTCTTTTTATAAATAAGATATAACCAATAGAAGTGAAAATTTGAAAAGAGGTGCAAAATAGATGAAGATTTCAACAAAAGGCCGCTATGGCTTAACAATTATGATTGATCTTGCAAAAAAGTTTGGTGAAGGTCCAATTTCATTAAAATCAATTGCGCAGGCGCATGACTTATCCGAGCATTACTTAGAGCAATTAATTTCACCACTTCGTAACGCTCGTCTTGTAAAGAGTACGCGCGGGGCATATGGCGGATATGTATTATCTGATCAACCGGCTAACATTACAGCTGGGGATGTAATCCGTGTATTAGAGGGACCGATTAGTGTTGTAGAAATGATAGAAGAAGAAGAGCCAGCACAACGCCAGTTATGGATGCGTGTTCGTGATGCGGTGCAAGAAGTGTTAGATAGTACAACGTTAGAAGATTTAGTACGTTATGAGGAAGAAAATCACGGGGGCTATATGTTTTACATTTAATTCCTTGTGAAACGATTTGGAAAGAAGGAGATTTAATGGAACGCATTTACTTAGATCATGCTGCGACATCTCCGACTCACCCAGAAGTGGTCGAAAAGATGATTCCATATATGACAGAAATATTCGGGAACCCGTCTAGTATTCACTTTTATGGACGTCAAACTCGTCACACAGTAGATGAGGCGAGACGAGTGTGTGCACGCAGCATTCATGCGAATCCGAATGAAATTATATTTACGAGCGGTGGTACAGAAGCTGATAATTTAGCGCTTATAGGTGTAGCACGTGCGAACCGTCATAAAGGTAACCACATAATAACGACGCAAATTGAACATCATGCGATTTTGCATACGTGCGAATTGTTAGAGCGTGAAGGGTTTGAAGTGACATATTTACCTGTCGATGAAACAGGACGCATTCAAGTTTCTGACATACAAAAGGCATTAACAGAAGAGACGATTCTTGTATCTATTATGTTTGGGAATAATGAAGTAGGGACAATGCAACCAATTGTGGAAATAGGAAAGCTGCTAAAAGAGCATCAAGCTTATTTCCATACAGATGCGGTACAAGCTTACGGTTTAGTAGAAATTAATGTGAAAGAGTTTGGTATTGATTTATTATCAATTTCAGCTCATAAAATTAATGGGCCAAAAGGTGTAGGGTTCTTATTCGCTGGTGCAAATGTGAAATTTGAGCCGTTATTAATAGGCGGAGAGCAAGAAAGAAAACGCCGTGCTGGTACGGAAAATGTGCCTAGTATTGCTGGACTTCAGCATGCAATTCTTATAGCTGAAAAAACTCGTGAGCAAAAAAATGCCCAATATGAAGAGTTTAAAGATATAATGGTATCTGTCTTCAAAAATGAAGGCATTACTTTCGAGGTAAACGGAAACTTAGAACATCGCTTACCGCATGTACTTAATGTAAGTTTTACAGGAATGAACATTGAACCGTTTCTTGTGAACTTAGACCTAGCTGGCATTGCAGTATCAAGTGGTTCTGCTTGTACAGCTGGTTCGATTGATCCATCACATGTATTAGTAGCGATGTTTGGAAAAGACTCCGATCAAATACGTTCATCCGTACGCTTTAGTTTTGGACTTGGAAATACGAAAGAGCAAATTGAAAAAGCGGCGTACGAAACAGTGAAAATCGTGAAGCGATTAACACAAAATTAGCATGGGAGGTGACATGATGAACAAACTACCTCACGAAACACGCGTTGTCATCGGAATGTCCGGTGGCGTCGATTCATCTGTAGCAGCACTTTTATTAAAAGAGCAAGGTTATGATGTAATCGGAATTTTTATGAAAAACTGGGATGATACAGATGAGAATGGTGTCTGCACAGCAACAGAAGATTACAATGATGTAATTGAAGTGTGTAACCAAATTGGTATTCCGTATTATGCAGTAAATTTTGAAAAACAATACTGGGATAAAGTATTTACGTACTTCTTAGATGAGTACCGAGCTGGTCGTACACCAAACCCAGATGTAATGTGTAATAAAGAAATTAAATTTAAAGCATTTTTAGAGCATGCAATTGCGCTTGGTGCCGATTATGTAGCAACAGGCCATTATGCACGCGTTGCTTATATGGACGGCGAATATAAAATGCTTCGCGGCGTTGATGACAATAAAGATCAAACATACTTCTTAAATCAATTAAGCCAAGAGCAATTATCAAAAACAATGTTCCCGTTAGGTGAACTGAAGAAACCACAAATTCGTGAAATGGCGAAAGAAGCTGGCTTAGCGACAGCGGCGAAAAAAGATAGTACAGGTATTTGCTTCATTGGTGAGCGTAACTTTAAAGATTTCTTAAGTAACTACTTACCAGCACAACCAGGTGTAATGCAAACATTATCTGGTGAAGTGAAAGGGAAGCATGACGGTTTAATGTATTATACAATTGGACAACGTCATGGTCTTGGAATTGGTGGTAATGGTGATCCATGGTTTGCTGTTGGAAAAAATCTAAAAGAAAACATTTTATATGTTGATCAAGGATTCCATAACGAACTTCTATATGGTGATGAAGTTATTGCTACGAATGTAGGATGGGTAAGTAACAAAGAAAAAGAAACAGAATTTAAGTGCACGGCGAAATTCCGTTATCGTCAAGAAGACAATAAAGTAACGGTTCAAATCGTTGATGAAAATACAGTTCGTATTCTTTGTGATGAGCCAATTCGTGCAATTACACCAGGACAAGCAGTCGTTTTCTATGATGGAGATGAGTGCTTAGGCGGTGCTACAATTGATGAAGTATACCGTAGTGGTAAGAAATTGGATTATTTAGGATAAATGAGAAGCCTCTGCCGATTAGCGGTTAGAGGTTTCTTTTACATAAAGCGAGTTTTCGTTCGCTTGGAAAATACATTCTTTGTTATAATTTGTTGTAGAGGTGAAGGACATGTCAAACAAACTTGAAACAGGTATTCAATATATGCAAGAAGGAAATTGGGAAGAAGCAGCTAAAAATTTTACAGAAGCAATTGAAGAAAATCCGAAAGATGCGCTTGGATACATTAATTTTGCAAATTTATTAGACGTATTAGGAGATAGTGAGCGAGCGATTTTATTTTATAAACGTGCATTAGAGTTAGATGATAAATCTGCAGCTGCTTATTATGGCTTAGGAAACGTATATTATGGCCAAGAGCAATTTACTGAGGCGAAAGTTGTATTCGAACAAGCAATGCAAGCTGGATTACAATCAGCTGATGTAACATTTATGTTAGGTATTACACATGTACAGCTTGGAAATGATCGTCTTGCACTACCATTCTTACAAAGAGCAACAGAATTAGATAAAAACGATGTAGAAGCTGTATTCCAGTGCGGACTTTGCTTTGCGCGACTAGAACATATTCAAGAGGCGAAACCTTATTTTGAAAAGGTATTAGAAATGGATGAAGAGCATGCAGATGCGTATTACAATTTAGGTGTTGCTTACGTATTTGAAGAAAATAACGAGAAAGCTCTCGCTTTATTTAAGAAAGCAACTGAAATTCAGCCAGATCACTTTTTAGCTGGTAATGGCGTTCGTTTATTAGAGCAAGAAGCTGAATAAGATAAAAATATAGTTTAATGGGTAGTTATCCCTCATCTAAAAAGGTGGGGGATGTACTGCTCATTAAAGTGAAAATATCGGAAAGGAGAGGAAAGATGGGAAATCAACATGCAATGGATTTGTTTGAGGAAGAGAAAAAATTTATAAAAGCGCAAGTTCTTCATACCATTTTCCACAACGAAGAAAACCTCTATTCCGTTGTCAGTATGAAAGTCATTGAAACGAATGAAACGTATGACGAAAAGAAAGTAATGATAAACGGTCATTTTCCCCGCATGCATGAAGATGAAGTGTTTACATTGACAGGTCACTTTAAGGACCATCCAAAGTATGGAAAACAATATATGGTTGAAACATTTAAAAAAGAATTGCCGCAAACAAAAGCAGGTATGGTGCAATATTTAGCGAGTGATTTATTTAAAGGGATAGGAAAGCGTACAGCGGAAAAAATTGTGGATCATCTCGGGGAACATGCTATTTCTAAAATTATGGATGACCCTGAGGCGTTAAATGGTGTTGTTAACAAACAAAAGGCTCAGGAAATATATGAGACAATTGTTGAACATCAAGGATTAGAGAAAGTAATGAGCTTTTTAAATGGTTACGGTTTTGGAACGAAACTTTCTATTAAGATTTACCAGCAATATAAAGAGATGACATTAGAAGTGATTCGTAATAATCCGTATCAACTTATTGAAGAAGTGGACGGGATTGGTTTTGGACGAGCGGATGATATAGGGCGTGCGTTAGGGATATCGGGTAATCACGACGACCGTGTACGAGCGGGATGTTTTTACACATTAGAGAATGTCTCATTGCAACTTGGTCACGTTTATATGAAGAAAGATCAACTTGTAAGAGAAACGATGTCACTTTTAAACAATCAAGAAGGAAGAGTGACTGAAGAAGATATTATAGGTTGTATTGAAACGATGCAAAGTGAAGGGAAAGTCATCATAGAAGAAGAACGAGTGTATTTAGCAACTTTATTCTACTCTGAAAAAGGTGTTGTAAAGTCTATTCGTCGATTGATGAATCAAGAGGAAACACCTTCATTTCCTGAAGCAGAAGTGTTAAAAACATTAGGTGAAATTGAAGAACAGTTGAATGTACAATATGCACCGTTTCAGCAAGAAGCGATTCAAACGGCACTTCATAAACCGATGATGTTATTAACAGGTGGACCAGGAACAGGAAAAACAACCGTTATTAAAGGGATTGTTGAAATGTATGCGTCACTTCACGGATTATCGTTAAATCCGAATGAATACAGTGATGATAACCCATTTCCAATACTATTAACAGCTCCAACAGGAAGAGCAGCGAAGCGGATGAGTGAATCGACAGGACTTCCAGCTTGCACAATTCACCGTTTGCTTGGCTGGACGCCAGAAGGATCTTTCCAGCGTAATGAAACGGATCCTGTCCAAGGTAAGCTCCTTATTATCGATGAATTTTCAATGGTTGATATTTGGCTCGCAAATCAGCTATTTAAGTCGCTACCAACGAATATTCAAGTTATCGTTGTAGGTGATGAAGATCAGTTGCCATCTGTAGGACCTGGACAAGTATTAAAAGATTTATTAAATGCAGGTGCAGTTCCGACAGTGAAGCTTACTGAAATTTATCGTCAAGCAGAAGGCTCATCTGTTATTCAACTTGCCCATGCGATCAAAGACGGCACACTCCCGCCAGATTTAGCGCAAAATAAAAAAGATCGTTCGTTTATCAGCTGTACAGGGGCTCAAATTGTTGAGGTTGTGAAAAAAGTTTGCGAAAACGCTAAAACAAAAGGCTTTAGTGCAAGGGATGTTCAAGTATTAGCACCGATGTACCGCGGGCCTGCTGGTATTAATGTATTAAACGAAGCGCTGCAACAAGTATTTAACCCGAAAAGGGAAAAGAGTAAAGAAATCCAGTACGGTGATGTTGTATACCGAAGAGGCGATAAAGTACTGCAACTCGTTAATCAGCCGGAGAGCCAAGTGTTTAATGGGGATATCGGAGAAATTGTTTCGGTGTTTTATGCGAAAGAAAACGTTGAGCAACAAGATATGATTATCGTTTCATTTGATGGAATTGAGGTAACGTATACAAAGCCGGATTTAAATCAAATTACACATGCATATTGTTGTTCGATTCATAAATCACAAGGTAGTGAATTTCCGATTGTTATTATGCCGATTGTGAAAAGTTACAACCGTATGTTACGCCGTAATTTAATTTACACGGGCATTACAAGAAGTAAGAAGTTCCTTATTATTTGCGGGGAGGAAGTAGCTTTCCAATCTGGTGTAAATCGCCTTGATGATGCAATGCGTCAAACAACTTTAGCTAGTCGCTTGCAGGAATCACAAGGAGAAGTACAGATGGTCACAGTTAATGGCGAGGAAATGGACGTGGAAAACATTTCACCGTATGATTTCATGTAACAAGGTGAAATTATATAGTGAAACTTTCAAACGCATAGCGTTGAAAGGCTCCAGCAATGTATAAATGAATGCGGTTTGGACATAATGGCGAATAGAATCTGGGAGACTGTAAGGAGATGAAAGCCATATGTTCATTTGTCCAAATTGCAAAGGGAAAGACATTGGGAAAATAGGTGTCAACCAATTTTATTGCTGGAATTGTTATATCGAATTATCGGTTTCAAAGGGGAAAATCCATACGCATCAAGTTGAGGAAGATGGTTCATTAAGCTCTCTTGATGATTTATTTGATGAGAATGAAAGAACGATCGGATAACGAAAAGGGGGATTTACTTTGAATCTACGCAATTCATTAATCGCATTAGGTGTTGGAGCTGCAGCATATCAATATGCTCGTAAGCAAGATGTATTTTCAAAACGCAATATGAAAAAAGCACGTAAGATGATTAAGTCTTACTTATAATCATTTCGATAAAGTGAAAACTCCCTTATAGACAAGGGAGTTTTTTTATGCACTCATATGCAAATAAAAAAGTCCAATTTCTGAGAAAAGATAAGATAGACCGTAACAGCCGACGCCAAGTATTCCATACTGCCATAATTGCTTCGCTTTTTCTTTACGTGAGGAACGAATAAAGAACCCCTTCCAAATACCAAAGCCGATACAAATCCATTCAAGAATCATAAAAAGTGCTGATAATCCAAGCATAAACAAAACCATAATTAGCCCTCCTGATTACATTATTTCATGCTGTATTCTCAGGGGTGGTTGTCCTTGTTATGTTATTTATATGTACGTCTTTAAAAAACAGTATGGTCCGTATGAAAAGATTTTAAAAGTTTCACACATAACCTAACCCATTTATTTTCAAAATAAAGGTGGAGGAGGTTTTTCATGTGAAGAATCTTAAAATCATTTGGATATATCGTTTAGGGTTATTGTTACTTGTTTTTCTTTGTTTGCTCGTCTTTTTAAAAATTAAGCCACTATGGGCACCGATTATTTTTGTATTTAAAGTAGCAATTACGCCGTTTCTTATCGCCTGTTTTATTGCGTATTTATTGCACCCTTTAATTGAAAAAATTCATAAGGAAGGGATGCCCCGTACACTTGCCATTTTGCTCATTTATATCCTTTTCTTCGGCGGAATTGGTTATGGGATTTATAAAGGAACACCAGTCGTTATTAAACAGTTACAAGAGATTAATGAACAATTTCCGCAGTTTACAAAGATGTACGATTCGTGGATGGATGGCGTTACAGAACAAACAGCGAATTTCCCTTCGTTCATTCATGAAAAGGTGAAACAACTTTTTGTGGGTGTGGAAACGAAGATTCAAGCGCTTTTAAATAAAGTGATGAGTACAGCTCGTGGTGTACTCGATTCATTGCTCATTATTTTCTTAATACCGTTCATTGTATTTTACATATTAAAAGATTATGGTGAGTTTTATCATATCTTTTGGAAACTAGTCCCAAGTAAATGGCGAGGTACGGGGCAAATGCTTGCGAAAGAAATTGATAAGTCACTTGGAAGTTATATTCGAGGACAGTTATTTGTTTGTTTAGTATTAGGGGGAGTATCAGCTCTTTCTTTTTGGTTTATCGGTATGAAATATCCATTATTGCTTGGCATTATTATTGGGGTAACGGATATAATCCCGTACTTTGGTCCTATTTTAGGAGCGATCCCGACGTTAATGATTGCAGCAACAGTATCAACGAGTTTACTTATTAAGGCGGGGATTACGATTGCTATTTTGCAATTTGTGGAAAGTAACATTTTATCGCCTTACATTGTTGGCAAGTCACTTCGTATGCATCCTGTTATTATTATGCTTGCATTACTAGTTGGGGGGGAAGTAGCTGGTATTGTAGGATTACTAATATCGGTTCCGATTTTAGCAGTTATTCGTACTGTCATTGTTCATGTGAGACCTCTCTTGAAAAAAGAAAATGTGTAAGTATAGAAGCCCTCTATGTAAGAAATAGAGGGCTAATCATATATTTATTTAGAAAGCTGCTCGTGTATCTTTTGAACGAGGGAGCTCACATCATTTGTTTGAATATGTTTTATTTTTTTCCATTCGTTATCATACATAAATACAATTTGATTGTTGAAAAGATGCTTTTGTTCTTTTAGATTAGAAATTTTTGCGAAAGAGTACTCTTCAAATATTGGATTCTTACTTACATCTGGCCCGTAAAAGAATAGCCTTTTGTTCGTTAAAATTAGCAATCCTGACCTTGCGACGGAACGATAAATAAATATGTCTAATGAACATGCTGCGTAAAATAATATCGTTTCGTCAGTCGCTAATATGTTTTTAGCTTTGTTAAGTAAGGTTGTCATTGTGATCGCTCCTTTATTTTATTCACAATAATTTAATTATAGCAAAAAAAGTAATATTTAGAAATTTTTATAAATTATTATTGTAAGGAGATTCCAATTTATTAATAAACGCATAATATATGAAAAGGCTGTTAAGAATGAATAGTAGAATACCTATGATTAATAAGCGATTAATACAATATAAATGATTATCTACATTGACAAACTTAAGAGAATTCTATTATATTTAGTCATATAATACATTAAATCAATGACGGAACAAGTACGTTACAGTCCATTTATAGAGAGAAGCTTCCATATGGCTGAAAGAAGCTTTAAATGAAGGGTAACAGAAAGCTAATCCTGAGAGCAGCTAATCACTGCCGTCTTGCCACGTTACGGCACCATGAGGTGATGAATTGATTGTTATTGTAATCAATTCATAATTAGGGTGGTATCGCGAGTTAACTCTCGTCCCTTTTATAGGGACGGGAGTTTTTTATATTTAAGGAGGAAAATACAATGAAACAACTAACAGGCGCACAAATTCGTCAAATGTTTTTAGACTTTTTCCAAGAAAAAGGACATGCAGTAGAACCTAGTGCATCACTAGTTCCACATGAAGATCCATCTCTTCTATGGATTAATAGTGGTGTAGCAACATTAAAAAAATATTTTGATGGACGTGTAATCCCACAAAATCCACGTATTACAAATGCTCAAAAATCAATTCGTACAAACGATATTGAAAACGTAGGGAAAACAGCTCGTCACCATACATTCTTTGAAATGTTAGGAAACTTCTCAATCGGTGATTACTTCAAAGAAGAAGCAATTACATGGGCTTGGGAATTCTTAACGAGCGACAAATGGATCGGATTCGATAAAGAATTACTATCAGTTACAATCCATCCAGAAGATGAAGAAGCATTCACAATTTGGAATGAGAAAATGGGCGTTCCAAAAGAGCGTATTATCCGCTTAGAAGAAAACTTCTGGGATATCGGTGAAGGACCAAGTGGACCGAATACAGAGATTTTCTATGACCGCGGAGAAGCTTACGGTAATGACTTTAGTGACCCAGAATTATATCCAGGCGGAGAAAACGAGCGTTACTTAGAAGTATGGAACCTTGTATTCTCTCAATTTAATCATAATCCAGATGGTTCATATACACCACTTCCTAAGAAAAACATTGATACAGGGATGGGTCTAGAACGTATGACATCTATCGTTCAAGATGTGCCTACGAACTTTGATACAGATCTATTCATGCCGATGATTGGTGCAACAGAATCAATTTCTGGTGAGAAATATCGTAATGGCGATTTAGAAAAAGATATGGCGTTTAAAGTAATTGCTGACCATATCCGTACAGTAACATTTGCTGTTGGTGACGGTGCTCTTCCTTCTAACGAAGGCCGTGGTTATGTATTACGTCGTTTATTACGCCGCGCTGTTCGTTATTCGAAGAAATTAAACATTAACCGTCCATTCATGTTTGAATTAGTACCGGTTGTTGGAGAAGTAATGAAAGACTTCTATCCAGAAGTACTTGAAAAGAAAGATTTCATTGCGAAAGTTGTGAAAAACGAAGAAGAGCGTTTCCATGAAACACTTCATGATGGTGAAGCAATTTTAGCTGAAGTTATTACAAAAGCAAAAGAAGAAAAAACAACTGTTATTTCTGGAGTAGATGCGTTCCGTCTATATGACACATACGGTTTCCCAATCGAATTAACAGAAGAATATGCAGAAGAAGCTGGTATGACAGTTGACCAAGAAGGCTTCGAAAATGAAATGGAAAAACAACGTGAGCGTGCACGTGCTGCTCGTCAAGACGTTGACTCAATGCAAGTTCAAGGCGGTGTACTTGGAGAAGTTAAAGTAGCGAGTGAGTTCGTTGGTTACGGTACAGTTGCAACAGAAAGTAACGTTGTTGCACTTGTGAAAAACGGCGAATACACAGACAGCTTACAAGCTGGTGAAGAAGGACAATTAATGCTTGATGTAACACCATTCTATGCTGAGAGCGGTGGACAAATTGCAGACCGTGGTTACCTTCTTGCTGATGGCGTGAAAGTTCTTGTAAAAGACGTGCAAAAAGCACCAAATGGTCAAAACTTACACAAAGTTGTTGTTGAAGAAGGTACATTAACGAAAGATGCGGCTGTGAAAGCTATTATCGATACGAAAAACCGTAGTAGCGTTGTGAAAAATCATACAGCAACTCACTTACTACACCAAGCATTAAAAGATGTACTTGGAACACACGTTAACCAAGCAGGTTCTCTTGTAACTTCTGAACGTTTACGCTTTGACTTCTCTCACTTCGGTCAAGTACAAGCTGACGAATTAGAAAAAATTGAGCGTATGGTAAACGAGAAAATTTGGGAAAGTATTGATGTTGAGATTTCTCAAAAAGCAATCGAAGAAGCGAAAGAAATGGGCGCAATGGCATTATTCGGTGAAAAATACGGTGATGTTGTACGCGTTGTACAAGTTGGCGATTACAGCTTAGAGCTTTGTGGTGGTTGTCACGTTGAAAATACAGCTTCTATCGGTATTTTCAAAATCGTTGCTGAGTCTGGTATCGGTGCAGGAACTCGTCGTATTGAAGCAGTAACTGGTAAGTCTGCATACGAATTAATGAACGATCAAGTAGGTTTATTAAAAGAAGCAGCAGGAAAAATGAAAACAAATCCGAAAGATATCTTAACAAGAGTTGATGGTCTATTTGCCGAAGTAAAACAACTTCAAAAAGAAAACGAATCTCTTGCTGCGAAATTAAGCAATATCGAAGCTGGAAACTTAACTGATTCTGTAATGACAGTTGATGGCGTAAATGTATTAGCAGCGAAAGTAAATGTTGCAGATATGAATAACTTACGTACGATGATGGATGATCTAAAAAATAAATTAGAGTCAGCAGTTGTTGTATTAGCGTCTGTTAATGACGATAAAGTAAACATCCTAGCAGGTGTAACGAAAGACTTAATTGGCCAAGGTTACCATGCTGGTAAACTTGTGAAAGAAGTAGCTTCTCGTTGCGGCGGTGGCGGTGGTGGCCGTCCTGATATGGCACAAGCAGGCGGTAAAAACCCAGCTCAAGTCGAAGAAGCTTTAGCATTTGTACAAGAGTACGTTAAATCTGTTTCAAAATAAAGAGATAGTAGTGTACAATGGTAGGGAGAGGAGAAGTTCTTCTCCCTATACTTACTATATAAGTGAGGTGCTTGAAATGGACGGTTTTGATAAAACAATGAAGTTTAGCATTCAAGATGAAAAACAGAGTGTCCATGTAAATGATGTACTTTTAACTGTGTATGATGCACTTCAAGAAAAAGGCTATAATCCGATTAACCAAATCGTCGGTTATTTATTAAGTGGAGACCCAGCATACATACCTCGCCATAAAGATGCACGTAGCATCGTTCGCAAGCTTGAACGTGATGAGATTATTGAAGAGCTTGTGAAGTCTTACTTGAAACATCATCGTGAGGAGTAGTTTATGCGGATATTAGGTTTAGATGTAGGTACAAAAACAGTCGGAGTTGCAATTAGCGACGAAATGGGCTGGACAGCACAAGGATTAGAAACAATTAAGATTAACGAAGAACGAGGTCACTTTGGTTTTGATCGTATTTCTGAGTTAGTAAAGCAGTACAATGTGGATAAAATAGTAGTAGGTTTACCTAAAAATATGAATGGTACAATTGGCCCACGTGGTGAAGCGTGCCAACAATTTGCAGAAAACCTACGAGAGCTGTTACAATTAGACGTTGTAATGTGGGACGAGCGTTTGTCAACGATGGCAGCGGAACGTCTACTCATTTCAGCTGATGTAAGTCGTAAGAAGCGAAAACAAGTAATCGATAAGATGGCTGCAGTCGTAATCTTACAAGGATTTTTAGATAGAAAATAAGAGGTGACCAAAATGGAAGAACGTCAAATTACAATTGTAGACGAAAAAGGTAACGAACATTTATGTGAAATTATTTTCACTTTTGATGCTGACAAATTTGGTAAAAAATCATACGTAATCTTCTCTCCAATCGGTGAAGTAGATGAAGATGGAGACCCAATTTATGATGCAATGGCTTATGAGCAAAATGAAGAAGAGGGCGGAGTTTTACTTCCAATCGAATCAGAAGAAGAGTGGGAAATGGTACAAGAAACGTTTAACACTATTGCTGATGAGCAAGAAGCTGAATAATAAGTACTGAAAAGATGGACGACATACAGTCCATCTTTTTTTGTATTTATATGTAAAATGAAAGATTTTTTGTCGAAACTGTGTAAGTCTTTGTAGTATAATGAGACGGATTGTAGAAAAATAAAGTGCCAATTAAAAAAGATAAGTGAATTTGTTGCGTTTTTACATCGTGCTGTATAGAAAGGTGTACATACGGTCTACAATTAAGTAAGGAGGAAATGTTTTGATAGAGAATCAAGTGAAAAAGAAGCGTAGACGCATCTTTTTATTTTCGATTATTGCACTGCTTTTAGTTTGTGGTTCAGTCTATGCGTATATTTCATCCGCATTAGGACCAGTTGATAGCGGGAATAAAAAAGAGATTGAAGTAGAAATTCCGAAAGGATCATCTACAAGTAAAATTGGAGAAATTTTAGAAGAAAAAGGCGCTGTAAAAAACGGTACAGTTTTTAGTTTTTATACAAAGGCTAAATCGAAAAGTTTACAAGCAGGTACATATTTATTAAACCCTTCAATGAATGCTGAAGATGTGATCGAACAAATGTCATCTGGCAACGTGCATCGTCCAGCTCTTTATAAAGTGACGATTAAAGAAGGGGCGCAAGTAACTGAAATTGCAGAAACGATTGCGACAGAACTAAAGTGGAATAAAGATGATGTTACGCGTCAATTAAACGATAAAGCATTTATTCAAAAAATGCAGCAAAAGTATCCGAAGTTATTAACGGATAAAATCTTTGATAGTAATATTAAATACCCATTAGAAGGTTATTTATATCCTGCAACGTATTCGTTTTATAAGAAAGATACAACGTTAGAAGAAATTGTAATTCCGATGCTTGAGAAAACAAATGCAATCATTGTTCAAAATGAGGCGAAAATGAAAGCGAAGAACTGGGATGTTCATCAGCTTTTAACATTATCTTCACTTATTGAAGAAGAGGCAACTGGTTTTACAGATCGTCAAAAGATCGCTAGTGTCTTTTATAATCGTTTAGCAAAAGGTATGCCGCTTCAAACGGATCCAACGGTATTATATGCACTTGGAAAGCATAAACAACGTGTATTATACGAAGACTTAAAGGTCAACTCACCGTACAATACGTATGTTGTAAAAGGATTGCCGGTAGGGCCGATCGCAAACTCTGGTAAACATTCAGTGGAAGCTGCGTTAGAACCTGCGCAAACAGATTATTATTATTTCTTAGCTGCACCAAGTGGTGAAGTGTACTATGCGAAAACATTAGAAGAGCATAATGCATTAAAGCAAAAATACATTACGAAAAAACAGTGAAATGGGGAGGGATAGCGAAAAAAGTCGCACATCCCTCTTTTTTGTGGTAAAATATATCGGGTTAAAAACTGGCAGAAGAATCGTTTTTAATATCAAAACGGGACGTACAAGCTAAGGGTAAAGCTGGCTTGTATTTTTATTGCATTCTATGTAGGAAAAGACGTCATAGAGGCACTTCTCCATGTAAATAAGGAGGACCATTTATGGAGGATGCAGTTAACGAGTACCTATTATCATTTATTGATCCGAAAGATAAATTAATTCTTGAAATGGAAGAATATGCAACAGAAAATCATGTGCCGATTATGGATCGACTTGGAATGGAATTTATGCTGCAATTTTTACGTTTAATTGGACCGAAAAGCATTTTAGAACTTGGAACAGCAATCGGTTATTCTAGTATTCGTATGATGCAAGCTATTCCAAATTCACGTATTGTGACAGTTGAGCGCAATCGTGAGCGATATGAAAAAGCACTTGAATATATAGAACGTTCCCCAGTAACAGATCGTATTTCAGTTATTTACGGTGATGCGTTAGAGACAGGTGAACAAGTAAAAGAACACGGGACATTTGACGTTATTTTTATTGATGCAGCAAAAGGACAGTATCGTCGCTTTTTTGACTTATATGAACCGTTATTAAATCCTGGTGGCGTAATTATTTCAGATAATGTTATGTACCATGGTCTTGTAACGACAAAAGAGAAGATTGAAAACAGACGTACACGTGGTTTAATCCGTCGTATTAAGACGTACAATGAGTGGCTTATGAACCATGAAGGATATGATACAACGATTTTCCCAATTGGTGATGGAGTAGCTGTTAGTAAAAAGAGAGGGTGACCAAGGTATGAAGAAACCTGAATTGTTAGTAACGCCAAGAGCGGTGGCGGATATCGAACTTCTTGCGAAAGCAGGAGCAGATGCGGTAATGATCGGTGAGCAAAAGTTTGGTTTACGTTTAGCAGGGGAGTTTTCACGTGAAGATGTAAAACAAACTGTGAAGATTGCGCATGAAAATGGTGTGAAAGTATACGTAGCAATGAACGCTATGTTCCACAACGATAAAGTAGAAGAATTAACAGATTACGTTTCATTTTTAAATGAAGTAAATGTAGATGCAATTGTTTTCGGAGATCCAGCAGTATTAATGGCTGTTCGCGAAGTAGCGCCAAATATGCAGTTGCACTGGAATACAGAAACGACAGCAACGAATTGGTTCACTTGTAATTACTGGGGCCAAAGAGGAGCGAAGCGTGCTGTATTAGCTCGTGAGCTGAGCTTAGATGAAATTGTTGATTTAAAAGAAAATGCTGAAGTGGAACTAGAAGTACAAATTCACGGTATGACTTGTATGTTCCAATCGAAGCGTTCATTAGTAGGAAACTACTTTGAGTATCAAGGACGTAATCTTGACATTGAAAAGAAAAAATATGAAGAGAATATGTTCTTATATGACCCAGAGCGTAATAATAAATATCCAATCTATGAAGATGAAAATGGTACTCATATTATGAGTCCGAACGATATTTGTTTCATCGATGAATTAGAGGAACTAATCGAAGCTGAAGTTGACAGCTTAAAAATCGATGGTGTACTGAAAAGTTCTGAATACATTATTGAAGTAACGAAGAAATATCGTCAAGCGATTGATTTATGCGTAGAAGATCGTGATGCGTATTATGACGTGAAAGATGCTCTATATAAAGAAATAGAAGAAATGCAACCAGTAAATCGTCCGTTAGACACAGGATTCTTCTTTAAAGAAACGGTTTACTAAACGAGGAGGGTGTAGGAAATGACTGTACAAGAAATTTCACGAGTGATCGATGGCAAGCGCGTTATTGTGAAGAAACCTGAACTGTTAATCCCTGCGGGTAACTTAGAAAAATTAAAAGTAGCTATCCATTATGGGGCAGATGCTGTATATTTAGGTGGACAAGAATTTGGTCTTCGTTCGAATGCAGGTAACTTTACGCTGGAAGATATGGCAGAAGGCGTTGAATTTGCAAAGAAATATGGAGCGAAAATATATGTAACAACAAATATTTTCGCACATAATGAAAATATGGACGGGCTAGAGGAATATTTAAAAGGGATTGAAAAAGCTGGCGTAACGGGAATTATCGTTGCTGATCCGCTTATCATTGAGACGTGTAAACGTGTAGCGCCTTCTGTTGAGGTGCATTTAAGCACACAGCAATCACTATCCAACTGGAAAGCAGCACAGTATTGGAAAGAAGAAGGTTTACATCGTCTTGTATTAGCTCGTGAAGCAAGCTATGAAGAAATGAAAGAAATTAAAGACAAAGTGGATATTGAAATTGAAGCATTCGTCCATGGTGCAATGTGTATCGCATATTCAGGAAGATGTACACTAAGTAACCATATGACAGCGCGTGACTCTAATCGTGGCGGTTGTTGCCAATCTTGCCGCTGGGATTATGATTTAGTTCAAACAGTATCACAACATAAAGATGCAAAAGAGCTTCCTCTATTCCAAGAAGAAGATGCTCACTTTGCGATGAGTCCAAAAGATTTAAATTTAATTTTATCAATTCCGAAAATGATTGAAATTGGAATCGATAGTTTAAAGGTAGAAGGACGTATGAAATCAATCCATTATGTAGCGACTGTAGCAACTGTATATCGTAAAGTAATTGATGCTTATTGTGCGGATCCGGATAACTTTGAGTTTAAACAAGAATGGTTAGATGAGCTTGATAAATGTGCAAATCGTGATACAGCTCCTGCATTCTTTGAAGGGGTTCCAGGACATCAAGAGCAAATGTTTGGAAATCATAGTAAGAAAACAACGTATGATTTTGCTGGTTTAGTGTTAGATTATAATGAAGAAACGGGCATCGTAACGCTTGAGCAACGTAATCATTTCAAACCAGGACATGAAGTGGAGTTCTTTGGACCAGAAATAGAAAACTTTACGCAGACGGTGGAGAAAATTTGGGATGAGGATGGAAACGAATTAGATGCAGCGAGACATCCGTTGCAAATCGTGAAATTCAAAGTGGATCAACCAGTGTATGTGAATAATATGATGCGCAAAAGCATACTTCAATAAGAAAGAGTGGTAGTCGAATGGGGACGAATAAGCCTGTTGTAATTGGAATCGCTGGTGGTTCAGGATCAGGAAAAACAAGTGTAACGAAAGCGATTTTTGACCATTTTAAAGGTCATTCCATTTTAATCTTGGAGCAAGATTATTATTACAAAGATCAAAGCCATTTACCAATGGAAGAGCGTTTAAAAACAAATTATGATCATCCGCTTGCGTTTGATAATGATCTGTTAATTGAACATTTGCAGCAGTTGCTTGCATATGAGCAAATTGATAAGCCTGTATATGACTATACATTGCATACGCGTTCAGAAGAAATTATTCCAGTTGAGCCGAAAGATGTAATTATTTTAGAAGGAATTCTTATTTTAGAAGACCCACGTCTTTGTGAGTTGATGGACATTAAGTTATTCGTTGATACAGATGCTGACCTTCGTATTCTGCGCCGCATGCAGCGTGATATTAAAGAGCGCGGTCGTACGATGGATTCAGTTATTGATCAGTACGTAACTGTTGTACGTCCAATGCACAATCAATTTATTGAGCCTTCTAAGAAGTTTGCGGATATTATTATCCCTGAAGGTGGACAAAACCATGTTGCAATTGATATTATGGTGACAAAAATTGCAACAATTCTTGAACAAAAAGTAAATTTGTAATAGCATAGTAAAAGATATACGGTAGGAAGGGATTTTTTCCCTTCCCATCGAATACAATGAAACATGCAACCTCATCTATATATAGGTGAGGGCATATTTATATCAACTTTCCATACATATCTTCTTTATATAAAGAAGAATTGGAAATACGGGGTTGTATGTGACAACTCCGCTAGTGCAAGGGTACTAGAAACCTCCGCTAACAATGGAAGCGGAGGAGTTTTCATATGGAACTCCTCTTTTTTTCGGGGGATTGGTATATAAAAGGAGTGGAAAATATGTCAACAGAAAAAACATACCCTATGACGCAAGAGGGTAAGCAAAAACTAGAGAACGAACTTGAGCAATTAAAAACAGTAAGACGTAAAGAAGTAGTAGAACGTATTAAAATCGCACGTAGCTTCGGGGACCTTTCTGAGAACTCTGAGTACGATGCAGCGAAAGATGAGCAAGCATTCGTAGAAGGACGTATTACACAATTAGAAAATATGATTCGTAACGCAGTTATCATTAAAGATAATGGCGAAGTATCTACTGTTGTTACATTAGGTAAAACAGTAACATTTAAAGAATTACCAAATGGAGATGAAGAAGCGTACACAATCGTAGGTAGTGCGGAAGCTGATCCATTTGAAGGAAGAATTTCTAACGATTCTCCAATCGCAAAAAGCTTATTAGGTAAGCAAATTGGTGAGAAAGTAACAATCCAAACACCAGGCGGAGAAATGCAAGTAGAGATTGTCTCTGTAAAATAATAAAAAAATCACTCGTGTAAAAACGAGTGATTTTTTTATTTGTATAAAAGATGAAACACTCCGTCCAAACTATAACAGACGAGGTGTTTTTTTATGAAAATAAAACGGAGAATTACAATTGTTTTAATTTGTTTTATGGGCATTATGTTTTTATTGCTTTGTCGTTTAATTCAAATTCAAATTATAGATACAGAATCATTTACTGATCGCAAAATAAATTTAATTGAAAAAAGTGTTACGCAACGTACGCAATCCATTGCAGTAGACGATGGACGTGGGCAGTTTATAGATCGTAGTGGTAAAGAAATAGGTGAGGAAAAGTATCCTGTTTTAATTGTTTTTCCATTTTTACAAATAAAAAATGACATGTTAGAGAAAATCGCGCATATCATTGGTGTGTCGAGACAAGAGATCAGAAGACAAATGAAAAATAAAAAAAATGCATTTATACTGCAAGGGGAAACTGCTCCATTTCGAGTGACAAGAGAGCAGATGGAGAAGGTGAATCAATTAGATGTATTAGGTATTGTAGCAGCTGAAGTGCGATTAAAACAAACTGGGGAGATAAATCATTTAATTGGTGATGTAGGGGAGAACGAAAGAGAATTTCAAAAGCGATATGGAGAAGTGAAAAAAATTTCAAAACAAACGCCGATAGGTATTTCAGGATTACAGCAATCATTTGATGAATTTTTATTGACTGATGGAGAGGCAAAAGTATTGTATCAAGTAGATCGGCAAGGAGAACCGATTTTCGGAAAGCAAGCGAAATATACTTCACCAGGAAATCCATTTTACCCCGTTAGGATTCAAACTACTTTACATAAAGGGTTGCAGCAAAAAGCAGAAGAAGTGATTGAAGCAAATGAAATAAAGAAGGGGGGATTAGTATTACTTGATGTAAAGACAAATGAAATATTAGCGATGGTCAGTAAGCCGTCTTTACAAGTAAGAGATAAGAATTTATATAAGACTACACTTGAAAATCAAATGTTAACGCCGCATTTTCCAGGCTCTGTTTTTAAAACAGTAGTTGCAGCTGCAGTCATTGATCAAAAAGTAAATTTGTTTAATCGGACATTTAATTGTAATAAAGATTTATATGGTGAAAACGACCCACAAGTTATGATGGGTACACTTAACTTCAAAGAGAGCTTTGCTAGGAGTTGTAACAGGACATTTTCCGAGTTAGGTAACGACCTATTACAAAAGGATAGGACGGTGCTAGAAACATACGTAGCAGCTTTAGGAGCAAATGAAAAGGTCGGATGGAAAGGTTCTGTATTTCATACACCTCATTTCGAGCAAATGCCAGAAGAAAAAGGCACTACTATTTGGGGGAATGAAGAAAACAAAAATAGTAAAAAAGCGGTAGAGCAAACAGCGATTGGACAGAAAGATGTACGTATATCACCTCTAGCAATTGCTAATATGATGGCGACGATTGCGAGGAATGGAGAAAAGATGGAAGTGAAAGCTGTTGAAAAAATAGTATATAAAAATGGAGCGGATTTTTTTACATTTGAGAACCATACGTTACATGGAAAACAGCTTTCGTATGAAACAGTGAAAACATTACAAGAGTTATTAAGAGGCGTTGTAACAAGGGAGAAAGGAACAGGAACGGCATTCCGCTCGTTACCGCTCAGTGTCGCTGGAAAATCCGGGACAGCGCAAACAGGGAAAGGGACGAGGGTGAATCGCTGGTTTGCAGGTTATTTTCCGTATGAGAATCCAAGATATGCTTTAGTTGTTGTTGATCTAGAGACTGATAACAAAGTGAATAAAGTCACACCTATTTTTAAAGATATGGTAGGAGCAATCTATCAATTGGAGAATGAAAAGTAATCTTGCAATTTATAGTGAATTGTTTTCATTTCATGAAAATATCATTGTAAATGTTCAACCTTTCTAGATTTAATGTTACAATAGCAATTAGGAAAAACTGCATGGAGGTTTGGAGAATGGCAGGAGGATCAAGATTCCAACAGAAACAACAAAAACGTCGTCAAAACGGTGTTTTAAATATTGCAATCGCTATTGTATTACTATTAGTAGCTATTGTAGCATATCAATTGTTCGTTCCTAGTACGAAAGAGCAAGCATCTTCTACTGATAAGAAAGTCTCTCAACAAACAACAAAGAATGAGAAAGCTGGAAAATCAGAAGATAAAGAATCTGCTAAGAAAAAAGAAAAAGAAAAAGAGCAAGCAGAAGCTAAGCAAAAAGCTGAAGAAGAGAAGTTAAAGGCTGAGGAAGAAAAGAAAAAAGCTGAAGAAGAAGCGAAAGCTAACGAGAAAGTATCAGCTGAAAAAACTGTATCCAAGGCAAAAGAGGCTTATACAAAACCTTCTTGGAAAGCTGTAGGAACAGAACAAGGTTCATCACCAGCGATGACGTTTAAACAGGGGTCATCAGATTGGAATGAGATGCAAAGTGCAATTGCTGCAGGTATTGAAGTGCCGAAGGAGCAATTAGTATTCCATTTTGTTGGAAGAGACAAAACTGGAAAGAGTAAAGCTTATGGTGACGTTCAAGATAAGCAAAGTGGAAAAAGATATTACGTAAATATTGATTGGGTAGACAATGAGGGCTGGAAACCAGTACTTGTTCAAACTCTAAACTAAAAAAGAGAAGCTCCTTAGGAGCTTCTCTTTTTTAGTTAACGCAATTTCTTTAATTTAAAATGAACAACCGCGCTATAATACGGTCTTTTGCTTTCAGGATCCATAACCATTTGATGTGAGATGTGATGAACTTCAAGCATAAGTGCTTTATTATTATCGATTTGTTCACTAATTTTTCGTTCTAAAGAAGCTAAGTCTCCCGCTTCAAAAAATTCTACTTTATCTTCTAACATTTCAAAGGTAAATGACATGAAGACGGCCCCTCTCCTATGTAATCAACTATAGTGTAACAAAGAAAAGAAGGAAATACCATGTACATTTCAATTGACATTTTTAGAAAGAGGGAATATCATACTGATAAAACCGATAAGAAAAAGGGGAATTTTTATGGGCACAGAATTTAATGGTTTATTTGATGAGTGGGCTCATACGTACGACTCATTCGTACAAGGCGAAGATATACAATATAAAGAAGTTTTCGCCCATTATGAGGATATTCTAGAGGATGTAGTTAACAAGTCATTTGGTAATGTATTAGAATTTGGTGTCGGTACAGGTAATTTAACAAATAAATTATTACTTGCTGGCCGCACAGTTTACGGTATAGAACCGTCGCGTGAAATGCGTATGATTGCAAAAGAGAAATTGCCAAAAGAATTTTCGATTACAGAAGGTGATTTTCTTTCGTTTGAAGTCCCAAATTCAATTGATACCATTGTAAGCACCTATGCATTTCATCATTTAACAGATGATGAAAAAAATGTAGCGGTTGCGAAGTATAGTCAATTGCTAAACAAAGGTGGTAAAATAGTGTTTGCTGATACGATATTTGCAGATCAAGATGCATATGATAAAACTGTTGAAACAGCAAAACAAAGAGGTTTTCACCAGTTAGCAAACGATTTGCAAACGGAATACTATACACGCATTCCAGTTATGCAGACTATTTTTGAAAACAATGGCTTCCATGTAACGTTTACGAGATTAAATCATTTCGTTTGGGTAATGGAGGCAACTAAGCAATAGAAAGAGGGATTAGATTGAGAATTGCTGTAATTGGAGCAATGGAAGAAGAAGTACGTATTTTACGTGACAAATTAGAACAAGCAGAGACAGAAACGGTTGCAGGTTGTGAATTTACGAAAGGACTATTAGCAGGACATGAAGTAATCTTGTTAAAGTCTGGTATTGGTAAAGTAAACGCAGCGATGTCAACGACAATTTTATTAGAAAAATATAAGCCTGAAAAAGTAATTAATACTGGTTCAGCTGGTGGATTCCATCATTCTCTAAACGTTGGTGATGTAGTTATTTCCACTGAAGTTCGTCACCATGACGTAGATGTAACAGCATTTAACTATGAATATGGTCAAGTACCAGGAATGCCGCCTGGATTTAAAGCTGATGAGGCGTTAGTTGCATTAGCTGAGAAATGTATGCAAACTGAAGAAAATATTCAAGTTGTAAAAGGCATGATTGCAACAGGCGATTCATTTATGAGTGATCCGAACCGCGTTGCAGCCATCCGTGATAAATTTGAAAATCTTTATGCGGTAGAAATGGAAGCAGCAGCTGTCGCACAAGTATGCCACCAATATGAAGTTCCGTTTGTTATCATTCGCGCACTTTCTGATATTGCTGGTAAAGAATCAAATGTTTCATTTGATCAGTTTTTAGATCAAGCAGCTCTTCATTCTACAAACTTTATCGTAAAAGTGTTAGAAGAGTTAAAGTAATGTAACAAAAAGGCAACTGTCTCATATAAAGAAAATACATACAGTTGCCTTTTCTTTATTGGCAAACAAGGGGGAGAACACGATGAATGTATATCGTGGAGTTCATGAGTTAATTGGTCATACACCAATTGTAGAAATTACTCGTTTTTCACTTCCGAAAGGGGTCCGCTTATTTGCAAAGCTTGAATTTTATAACCCAGGCGGAAGCGTTAAGGATCGTTTAGGAAGAGAATTAATCGAAGATGCGCTAGAAAAAGGGCTTGTTACCCAAGGTGGAACAATTATTGAACCGACTGCTGGGAATACTGGTATTGGACTGGCACTTGCAGCATTAGAACATGATTTACGTGTTATCGTTTGTGTACCAGAGAAATTTAGTATTGAAAAACAAGAATTAATGAAAGCACTAGGTGCAACGGTCGTGCATACACCGACTGAGCAAGGAATGACCGGTGCAATTGCAAAAGCAAAAGAATTAGTAAATGAAATACCGAATTCATACTCTCCAAGTCAGTTTGCGAATGAAGCAAACCCGCGTGCTTATTTCAAAACACTAGGTCCTGAACTTTGGGATGCACTGAATGGAGAGATTAACATATTTGTTGCTGGAGCAGGAACTGGCGGTACGTTTATGGGGACTGCATCTTATTTGAAAGAAAAAAATATAGATATTAAAACAGTTATCGTAGAGCCAGAAGGATCTATTTTAAATGGTGGTAAGGCTGGTTCACATGAGACCGAAGGAATTGGACTGGAATTTATCCCGCCATTTTTGAAGACATCTTATTTTGATGAAATTCATACGATTTCTGATCGGAATGCATTTTTACGAGTGAAAGAATTAGCGCAAAAAGAAGGACTTCTCGTTGGGAGCTCTTCAGGAGCAGCATTTCATGCGAGCTTACTTGAGGCAGAGAAGGCAGCACCAGGTACAAATATTGTAACCATTTTTCCTGATAGCAGTGAGCGCTATTTAAGTAAAGACATATACAAAGGATGGGAATAAAAAATGAGAGCAAAGACAAAGTTAATTCATGGTATTCGCATAGGAGAACCTTCAACTGGATCTGTAAACGTACCGATCTATCAAACAAGTACGTACAAACAAGAAGCGGTTGGTAAGCATCAAGGATATGAATATTCACGTACAGGCAACCCAACACGTGCAGCTTTAGAAGAAATGATTGCCGTATTAGAAAATGGTCATGCTGGATTTGCATTCGGTTCTGGAATGGCTGCTATTACAGCGACAATTATGTTGTTCTCAAAAGGTGACCACGTTATTTTAACAGATGATGTTTATGGTGGAACGTATCGTGTTATTACGAAAGTATTAAACCGCTTCGGTATAGAACATACATTTGTAGACACAACAAACTTAGAGGAAGTTGTAGAAGCAATTCGTCCAAATACGAAAGCTATCTATGTGGAAACACCAACGAACCCATTACTAAAAATTACTGATATTAAGAAAATATCTACTCTTGCTAAAGAGAAAGATTTATTAACAATTATTGATAATACATTCATGACGCCATATTGGCAGTCGCCGATTTCTTTAGGAGCAGACATTGTACTTCATAGTGCAACGAAATATTTAGGAGGTCATAGTGACGTAGTTGCAGGTCTAGTAGTGGTAAATAGCCCACAACTAGCAGAAGACCTTCACTTTGTACAAAACTCAACAGGAGGTATTCTTGGACCACAAGATAGCTTCTTACTACTTCGCGGTTTAAAAACATTAGGAATTCGTATGGAAGAACATGAAACGAATTCACGCGCTATTGCTGAATTCTTAAATAATCATCCAAAAGTAAATAAAGTATATTACCCAGGTCTTGAATCACATCAAAACCACGAATTAGCAACAGAACAAGCAAATGGATTTGGTGCTATTATTTCGTTTGATGTAGATAGTGAGGAAACATTAAATAAAGTACTTGAGAAACTGCAATACTTTACACTTGCTGAAAGCTTAGGAGCAGTAGAAAGTTTAATTTCTATCCCATCTCAAATGACACATGCATCAATCCCAGCAGATCGCCGTAAAGAATTAGGAATTACAGATACATTAATTCGTATTTCTGTCGGTATTGAAGATGGTGAAGATTTAATTGAAGATTTAGCACAAGCGCTAGCGTAATAAAAAATGCACTGCTAATGTGGAGCAGTGCATTTTTATTATGTTAATTTGTGAAATATTTCACAAATTAGACATACACAAATGAAATGATTTCATGTATATTGAATTCATGAAATGTTATTCACGAGTAAACTTGTGAAATGTTTCACAAACAATGGGATTCATGTAGGACGGTAACTCTATTTTTTTTCGCTAATCGGGACTTTTTATGACCTATAGGGACTTATAAAGACCGTGATAACAGAATAGGAGGAAATTTACATGGTAGTCAAAGAGAAAGTTGTCAATGAAATGCAAGAGGTAAAAGAGATGATTGATACGTTAGTAAATAACGGTCAACAAGCTTTACAAGCATTAGAAAGTTTTACACAAGAGCAGATTGACAACATTGTTCATGAAATGGCATTAGCAGGTGTTGATCAACATATGCCACTTGCAAAATTGGCTGTTGAAGAAACAGGCCGTGGTGTCTATGAAGACAAATGCATTAAAAATATTTTTGCCACTGAATATATTTGGCATAGTATAAAGCAAGATAAAACGGTAGGAATTATTCACGAAGATCCTCATGAAGAAATAATAGAAATTGCAGAACCTGTCGGTGTAGTAGCTGGGGTAACACCAGTAACGAATCCAACGTCGACAACAATGTTTAAAGCTTTGATTGCGATAAAAACGAGAAATCCAATTATTTTCGCATTTCATCCTTCTGCACAAAATTGTTCGGTGGCAGCAGCGAAAACCGTATATGATGCAGCAATGAAAGCTGGTGCACCAAAACATTGTATTCAATGGATTGAAAGACCGTCTGTCGAAGCGACGAAACAATTAATGAACCATGAGGGTGTGGCACTCGTTCTAGCAACTGGAGGCGCTGGTATGGTGAAATCAGCTTACTCTACTGGAAAACCAGCGCTAGGTGTAGGTCCTGGTAATGTACCGTGTTATATAGAAAAATCAGCACATGTAAAACGAGCTGTTAATGATTTAATTTTATCGAAAACATTTGATAACGGTATGATTTGTGCATCGGAACAAGCAATCATTGTCGATAAAGAAATCTATGATGATGTTAAAACAGAAATGATCGAAAACAATTGTTACTTTGTAACAGAAGAAGAAAGAAAAAAATTAGAAAAGCTCGTTATAAATGAGAATACATGTGCAGTAAATAGTGATATTGTAGGGAAATCAGCACAGTATATTGCCGAATTAGTTGGGATTACTGTTCCTGAACATACAAAAATGCTTGTAGCTGAAATTCAAGGTATCGGAGCAGCATACCCGTTATCTCGTGAGAAACTGAGCCCAGTATTAGCCTGTGTGAAGGCGAATTCATTAGAAAAAGGATTTACATATTGCGAAGAAATGTTGAACCTCGGTGGTTTAGGACATTCAGCAGTTATTCATTCTACAAATAAAGAAGTGCAAAAGCAATTTGGATTACGTATGAAAGCTTGCCGTCTCATTGTAAATGCACCTTCATCACAAGGTGGAATAGGGGATATATATAACGGATTTATTCCATCACTTACACTTGGTTGTGGTTCTTACGGAAAAAATTCAGTTTCCCAAAATGTAACAGCGACTCATTTATTAAATATAAAAAGGCTGGCAAATAGAAAAAAGAATATGCAGTGGTTCAAATTGCCACCAAAAATTTATTTTGAAAAACATGCTACAGCGTATTTAGCAAATATGCCTAACATTTCACGTGCATTTATTGTAACGGATCCTGGAATGGTTGAACATGGCTATGTGGATACAGTCACGCACTATTTAAACAAGCATGCAAATGATGTGAAAATTGAAGTTTTCTTTGAGGTCGAACCAGATCCATCAGATGAAACTGTCTTTAAAGGTGCGGAAATGATGAGAAGCTTTAAGCCGGATGTAATTATCGCACTTGGTGGTGGTTCAGCTATGGATGCAGCAAAAGGAATGTGGTTATTCTATGAGCATCCAGAAACGACATTCTATGGCATTAAACAGAAGTTTTTAGATATAAGAAAACGTACATGTAAATATCCGGAATTAGGAAATAAGGCGCAGTTTGTTGCGATTCCAACAACATCAGGAACAGGATCAGAAGTGACACCATTTGCGGTTATTACAGATAAGAAAAATAATATAAAGTATCCGCTCGCAGATTATGAATTAACACCAGATGTAGCAATTGTTGATCCACAATTTGTAATGACAGTACCACCACATGTAACAGCAGATACTGGTATGGATGTTTTAACACATGCAATTGAGGCGTATGTGTCTGTTATGGCAAATGACTATACAGATGGATTAGCATTAAAAGCTATTGATCTCGTATTCAAATATTTACCGAGAGCATATAAAGATGGAAATGATGAAGAAGCACGGGAAAAAATGCATAACGCTTCTGCAATTGCAGGGATGGCATTTGCAAATGCTTTTCTAGGTATTAATCACAGCTTAGCACATAAAATTGGTCCAGAATTCCATATTCCGCACGGACGTGCAAATGCAATTCTTATGCCGCATGTAGTCCGCTATAATGCTATTAAGCCAAGAAAACACGCATTGTTCCCAAAATATGAGCACTTTGTAGCAGATGAACGCTATGCACATATTGCGAGAATGCTCGGGCTGCCAGCAAGCTCAGTAGCAGAAGGTGTGGAATCACTCGTCAAAGCAATTATTGAGCTTGGAAAAAGCTTAAATATTAATATGAGTATTGCAGGACAAGGGGTAGATAAAGAGCAATTTGAAGAGGTTGTTGGAGTATTAGCAGAAAGAGCTTTTGAAGATCAATGTACAACTGCTAATCCAAAGTTACCGCTTATTTCAGAGCTGAAAGAAATTTATATGGAAGCATATAAAGGTGAATAATGATTAAAAAAGAGCCGCAGTAAAGCGGCTCTTTTTTTGTTGGAAAACATCTCCCAGAATGGCTGTATTTACTGGTCTTTCAGTTTCATAGAATATGATAAAGTGAAATGGAGGAGTGAGAATATAATGAAAGAATTACAAGGAAAAATAGAAGATTATACTAGGTTCGGACAAATTCTTCTCGCTGTAAGTACATTGTTAATGGTTGGCTTGTTGATTCCGGATGGAGCAAAAGAGACAATCCAATTTTTTGTTATGATGGGGAGCATCGTTATATTTTTAAGTTTATCGTTCTTTTTCTTTCAGCGTGTGAAAGTGATGCGTGACCAGTTAGAGGAAAACGAATGTGAATAATATTGTTAACTAGAGCGCGGCGAAAAGAAAGAATCTTTTTGTCGCGCTTTTTGTTTTTTGTAGAAAAATGTATGCGTTTCATGTTGACAATGATAATCCTTATCAATTAAAGTATAATAGTAGTTAATGATTATCATTATCAATTAGAGGTGAAGGAATGAAAAAATCTATTACGCTATTTACAGCGATTTTATCTATTTTTTTCTTGTTAATAGGTTGCAGTGCCAAAGGGGACGAGAAAGCGTCTGCAACCAAAACAGAAAAAGGAAAAGAAAAAATCGAAATTACCGACCTGTCAGGGAGAAAGGTAACATTCGATAAAGTACCAGAAAGTTTTGCAACATTAAGTATGGGAGACATGGATATTATTCATGCTTTAGGTGGAAAAGTAGTAGGTCGTCCGGATACGAAATTAACTCTTCCAGAGGAGTTAAAGAAAGCAAAAGTAATCGGGAATGCACATCAACCGAACTTTGAGCAAATTGCTAGTTTAAAGCCCGATGTACTTGTTGCTAACAATGGATTCCAAAAGAATGTGCCAACGGTTGAAGGACAGGGAACGAAAGTAATCATTTCTTCTGCGAATTCTGTACAAGATATTCAAAAGAATATTGAATTATATGGAACGGTAATGAAGAAAGAAGATAAAGCAAAAGAACTTAATCAAAAAATCAATGATCAAATGAAGAAATATGAGAAAAAGAGCGATGTGAAAGCATTGCTAGTGTATGGCGCACCAGGTACTTATTTAGCGGCATTACCAACATCTTTATCAGGTGATGTTTTAGAAAAAACAGGCGGGAAAAATATTGCTTCTGATTTTCCAGAAACGAAAGAATATCCGCAATATGCACAGCTAAGTGTAGAACGTATTATTGAGGCGAATCCAGATGTCATTTATTTAATTACACACGGAGATCCCAAAAGTGTGAAAAAAGCATTCGAAGGCGAAATGATGAAAAATGAAGCGTGGAAAAATTTAGATGCAGTAAAACAAAACCGCGTAGTTATTTTGCCACCTGATTTATTTGGATCTAATCCTGGGACAAAAGTTACAGAAGCAATGGACTTTATGTATAAAAGTATACAAGATGTAAGGAAATGATACGTATGGAAAGTAGTGAAGTAGTAAGAGAAAAGGAACATCCTTTTGCGAAAAAAAGATGGATAATAGCAGTTACTTTAGTTGTATTAACAATTCTAGGCCTCTTTTACGGACTTTTCGCAGGAAGTTTATCTTTTTCTGTACGAGACATTCTAACAGGTATACAAGATGAAGGTTCGACAGTTCATCGAATTGTATGGGATCTTCGCATACCGAGAGTTCTCGTTGGGTTTATAGTAGGAACATGTTTAGCTGCATCTGGTACACTGCTGCAAGGGGTTATGAGAAACCCTCTTGCAGATCCTGGTATTATCGGGGTTTCATCTGGAGCAGGCCTTGTAGCAATTGTCATCATGATTTTATTCCCACAGCATCTAGCTTTTTTACCACTAGGGGCGTTTTTAGGAGCTTTCATAACAGCGATGGTTATTTATGCTTTATCATGGCAAAAAGGGGCACCACCTTCAAGAATCGTCTTAGTAGGAGTGTCAATCAATGCATTAATTGGTGCAGCAACGTCAGCTTTAATGTTATTACATAGTGACAAAGTACAATCCGTGTTACCGTGGCTAGCGGGCGGCATTGGTGGTGTAAGTTGGGCACATTTAAACATGATTATTTATTATGCAATATTCGCCATTATATTAGCTTTCTTTGGTATTAAGCATATTCGAGTGTTAATGCTTGGAGATGAAATGGCAAAACTATTAGGACATAATGTGGAAAAAAGTCGGTTTTATTTAATCGTAGTAAGTACATTATTAGCTGGAATTGCGGTAAGTGTGTCTGGTCTTATTGGATTTGTCGGTCTTGTCGTACCACATATGCTACGTTTATTAGTTGGAAATGATTATAGATATTTGCTACCTTTATCATGCCTTGGCGGCGGGGTATTACTTGTTTTTGCAGATGCAATAGCTCGAAGTTGGTTTGACCCAATCGAATTGCCTGTTGGTATTTTACTGTCCTTCTTAGGTGGTCCTTTCTTCTTATATTTAATTCATAGAGGAGGAAAACAACGTGATTTCCGTTAACAAAGTGTTTTATGCACACTCTGAAAGATTTCAAATGCAAAATATGAATGTACATATTAAGGCTGGAGAAATCGTTAGTTTAATTGGTCCGAATGGATCGGGAAAATCTACTTTGCTTCGTTTAATAGCAAGGCTACTGAAACAAAGCGAAGGGGACATCATTTTAGATGGGAAAAATATTCATATGATGAAGAGTGCTGATGTAGCGAAGCAATTAGCGATGTTACCACAAATGCATGATCATCAATTAGATTTGACAGTGAAAGAACTAATTGAGTTCGGAAGAGGTCCACATAAATCATGGAGTAGCCGCTTAAATAAAGAAGATGAAGAAATTGTTGATTGGGCATTGTCTGTTACAAATCTTGAAGGGTATGAATATCGTCTTTTACATTCTTTATCAGGAGGGGAACGGCAACGTGCTTGGATTGCGATGACGCTAGCGCAACGTACAAATGTCTTATTATTGGATGAACCAACAACCTTTTTAGATATCGTTCACCAGTTGGAAGTAATGGAACTTGTGAAACGATTAAATGAGGAGTTTGGAATGACAATTATAATGGTTTTACATGACATTAACCAAGCTGCTCAATATAGCGATCGTTTACTCGTATTAAAGCGAGGAAAGATTCAGTATGATGGTATACCAGAAGAAGTACTATGCCATGAAATGTTTCAACATGTATTTGGCATAGATGTAGATATTTTTCAAGGAAATGACAAACCGTTTTTTACACCGAAACGAATTTCTAGAAGGGGAGAAGAGCGATGCAAACAGAAGAGCGTATTACCACTGAATTAGTAAGAGAATTTGTTATGGCAGCTCACGGGAATTTAGAGAAAGTACAAGAGCTATTAGCTGAATCGCCAAGCTTACTTCACGCCTCTTATAATTGGGGTGGATCAGATTGGGAAAGTGCGTTAGGTGCATCGGCACATGTAGGTCGTAAAGATATTGCTCTTTATTTACTAGAAAAGGGTGCTCGGATGGATATTTTTGCAGCAGCTATGCTTGGTGAATTAGAAGTTGTACAAGCTATTTTAGTAGCTCAACCAGAAGCATTGCGTGCATCTGGCCCTCATGGTATTTCTCTTCTTCAACATGCACGAATGGGTGGAGAGAAATCTAAGCGTGTATATGATTATTTAGCAATACTATCTTAATGAACGAAGGAAGTTCTTATGTGCGGTAAACTTTTCACTTGAAACAATTGGAAAGTTTACCGCCCGTTAGAACGGGATAAGTATCTAGTATATTTGAAAATCCTACACCCCCCTCAATTGTAGTTTTCTTTATGCTAGTTATGATATGGATGCAGTGGACAATATTTGTCTACTGCTTTTTTTAGTTATTAAGAATGAATATTCTGTATTTTATTGTTGGTTCATTTATCCCGCTATTTTCCAGGCAGTAAGACTCCCGCCTAAAAATTCGGCTAAAGCAAAGAAGTTAGACGGGAGATACACTGCCCGTAAACGCCTGGTTGGTGAAGGCTAATAATCAGTGGGGATGAACAAAATTTCCCACTGATTAAAGTTTCACTTTATAATAAATAGTAACATTTCGTATACACACAAAACGTGATCGTGAAATGAAGAAAAAATTAGTGGAAAGGAGTGCCAGCATGTTTCATACAGAACGTTTACAAATTCGCAAATATACAATGGATGATTTACAGTTCTACGCTTCACTGTGGGGGAACGAGAAGGTAATGCGTTATATTGGAAATGGGACGTTAAAAACATATATGCAGTGTAAAAAAAGTCTGGAGGAATGGGTGATTCCTAGCTATAAAAACGGTCTCGGTTTATTTGTATTGATTGAAAAGGAAACGGGAACAAGAATTGGTCATGCAGGGCTGGTAAAGCAGAAGATAGATGGAAAAGAGGAAATTGAAATTGGTTATTGGTTACTTCCTCAGTATTGGGGAAAAGGGTATGCAAAAGAAGCGGCGGCAGCATTTCGTGACTATGGTTTCCAAGCATTACGAATGAATAAATTAATTTCTCTTATTAATCCGAATCATCCCGCCTCAATATTTGTTGCTAGAAAAACCGGGCTCAGCTATGAGAAAACAACGTCATTTCATGGAATCGATGTTCTAGTTTATTCTATTAAGCGTGTTGGATGAAAAAATTACTTTTTTAAAGGTAAATTGCATTTTTTGAAGAATGGTATATGAAAATAAAGGGAGGGGTTACATGTACATTTATCATAATGGACTTATTATTCGTGAGGGAACGAGTAGCGTACCAGCATATGCAATTAAAGCTTTGTTTGAAGATGCTGGTTGGAGTAATGATAATATCCCTTCTTGGCAAATTGAAAAATTTACGATAGCATTCGAAAATTCAACATGGGCTTTCACAATTTGGGATGAGGAAGAGATGGTTGCGATGGTTAGAGTCATTTCTGATGGAATTATGATTGCGAACATAGTAAATTTAGTTGTGAAGTGTGAATATAGAGGGAAGGGATTAGGTAAGAAGCTTGTAGCTCTTTGCCTGCAAAAACTTCCCCACGGTGATTGGTTTGCGCATACATCAGCGAACAATTTTGATTTTTATAGAAGTTGTGGATTTGAAGTTAGAGAGCTATCGAGAAATGGAACATGTGCGTATTATGGATACCAAGTCGCGAAAAGAGATGGTCACCGATAAATGAATGGAAAGTAAAAAAGTATAGCGAGGTAATTTTGAGACTTTTGATAATAGAGAATGGATTGAGGCTCGTTTTATGATAAAATAAAAGAAAATTCTGTTTATTATTAGGGGGATAAAAATGAGTGTAAAAGCTGGGGATGTATTTAAATATGAAAGAAGATTTACTGAGGAAGAAGTTTTTGAATTTTCAAATATTACCGGTGATAAAGGTAGACACCATGTGGAATACGATGAAAATGGAAGATTAATGGTTCATGGTTTATTGACTGCTAGCATTGGGACGAAAGTGGGAGAAGAGTTACATTACATAGCAAGAGAATTAGTAAGTGAGTTTATTAGACCAGTTTTCACAGGAGATACGATCACTTGTGAACTAACTTTAACAAATGTTGAGCAAATGGAAGGCTATAAAAAAGTTTCAATCGAGTCAGTTTATCGCAATCAGCATGAAAAGACTGTACTAGTTGGGACAAGTTATGGAATTATAAGGGGATAAAAAAGAAGCCTGTTTAACAGGCTTCTTTTTTTTATTATTTAATAAACACGTTTTCGATTTTCCGCATAACTAGAGATGAGTAATAATGCAGTTTCTTCTCCTATATTACGAACAATATGAGGAACGCATGCATTCCATGAGAAAGAATCACCTTCTTCTACAATTGCAATATCTTCACCGTGCTGAACTTCTAGTTTTCCGCGTAATACAAGGTGACATTCTTCCCCTTCATGGGCATTTGGTGAGTTTTCTTTCGGGAATCCAGTAGGGATTTCTACTAAAGATAGGCGAAGGCCCCCTTGCTCCGCAACATGTTCAATTCTTTGCTCATCTTTGCCGTATACACTGTATTTCCGTTCTTCTTTTTTGACAATTTTTAATCGATCTTTTTGCTCTAACAATAAATAGGGAAGGGGAACGTTTAAAAAATTGGAGATCGTTTCTAAAGTTGAGATAGATGGTGATGTTTTATTATTTTCAACCTGACTCATAAATCCTTTAGAAAGACCTGTTCCCTCGCAAATTTGTGCAATTGTTATGCCTCTACGTTGACGAATTTCACGTATTGCAGAACCAATATTCATAAAATCAAGCTCCTTTTTGTAAACAACTATTTGTATCATAGCAAAAAAAATATATTTTTTCCCAGTGAAAATGAATTGACGAATAAAAAAAATTAGTGTATGTTTTGTAATGTAAATAAAAGTTTTGTATAAGGGAACTATAAAGGAGAGAATGAAATGAATCAACATATTGGTAACTTAATTATTCGTATCGTGTTAGGGGTAACATTCTTCATGCACGGTTTAACAAAATTCCAATCAGGAATTGACAATATTGCAGGATGGTTTACAAGTATTGGTTTACCAGGAGGACTTGCATACGGTGTAGCAACGTTTGAATTAGTTGGAGGTCTATTATTAATTCTAGGTTTAGGTGTAAGATATATTGGATTATTATTTGCACTTGTTATGGTTGGAGCAATCGTAAAAGTGAAATGGTCAGCTGGTTTATTGGGAGATGGAAAAAATCCTGGTTTCGAATTAGAACTTGCATTATTAGCAATGGGTGCATACTTATTTGTTGCAAAAGCTGATGGTTTTGTAGATAATTTCTTAAAAGAAAAAATGTCAAAAAAGAACTAATTTAAATGGGGGGGCTAACAAGATGAGTTTTCAACTTCATCCCGATACAACACTTGATGTTGTTCATTTATACGTATCTAATGTAAAGAAATCACTAGAGTTTTATACGGAAGTACTAAGTATGAAGGTGCTAAGAGAAGAAGAAGCAGTCGTTACATTTGGGAATGAAAATGATGAACCACTTCTTATCATTGAAGAAAAGAAAGAAGCTTTTCCGAAGCAAAGAGGAAGAACAGGGTTATATCATTATGCAATTTTATTACCAAGTAGACAGGATTTAGCGAATGTTCTTCGTCATCTTGTAGAGATGGTATATCCACTACATGGCGGAGCCGATCATTACTTTAGTGAAGCTCTTTATTTAGCTGATCCAGATGGAAACGGGATTGAAATTTATCATGATCGACAAAAAGAAGTTTGGCGTGATGAGAATGGAGAACTCCCATTTGTTAGTAACCCGTTAGCTGGTGAAGAATTATTACAGCAAGGAAGTACATGGAATGGCTTTCCAGCTGGTACTGTGATGGGGCATATTCATTTTCATGTAGCTGATTTAGAGGAAGCGAAACGTTTCTATGTTGATGGTCTTGGTTTTGAAGTAACGATTCCAGCTCGTAATGGAGCATTGTTCGTATCTGCAGGTGGTTATCATCATCATATCGGTTTAAATACATGGCAAGGTGAAGGGGTACCACCGCAAATGCCAGGTTCTGTTGGTTTGAAATATTTCACAGTTGTACTAGCGAATGAAAAACAAAAAGAGCAAGTATGTGAAAGCTTAAAAAATATTGGCAAGATTGCTACGTACAAAGATGGAATATTACAAGTCGAGGATCCATTTGGACATTGTATCCATTTCAAAATAAAAGGAGAAGCCTAAAAAGGCTTCTCCTTTTATTTTCTTATAATTGCTTTTTCGTTTTGTAAAAATAGTTCATCAAATTGTTTTGCAAGCTCAAAATCTAGTTTCGTTAAACCTTTTGCATTCCAAGATGACAAAGTAATAATAACTGCTTTATACTGGATAAGGATAAATGGATGGTGATTATGTTCTTCTGATAGTTTGGCGGCTTCAGAGACAAATTCGACTCCTTTTAAGTAGTCGGAAAACATATATTTTCGTTCAATCCATTTCTCATCTTTTACCATCCATTTATCTACCTTCAATAATTCTTCGTGAACTTGTTCTTCAGTTAATCTTAGCATCATTTTTCACATCCTTTACTGGAAGTAACGCAAGACCATTGTTAATAAGGCGTGTTACAGCTTCGTCAGTTGTGAAAGTAGAAAGTTGATGTAGTAATGCTGCCGATGTTTCATGCCCTTTGTTATGCTCTAAAAGTAACTCTAATACTTCAAGGCGCAGCAACCATTCTTTCGCATAAAATTTATTTAATACTTCTTGAATTGCTACTAATTGATCGATATGCGCGTCGTGTAAAATCCCCTCACTTCGAATATCTCGAACTGTTTGATACATACGTTCAAGTTCATTCAGTACAAGTGGAGCAGGAATTTCGTGAACTTCTTCATCCATTGGGAAAAATGCTGCGGCATCTGCGGCACCTGGGAATACTGAAGTGATTTGTGAGCCAACAGCCATATCAAATGCGCCCCATGAAGCATCAAATAAAACGCGGGCGTTATAAGTAACTGTGCAATCGATAAAGGAAATAAGAGCAATTTTCTTATCGTTTTTTACAATATCTGTTACTGTTCCTTTTACATGAATACCACTTGCAAAAGTAAACTCAGCGATAGTTCCAATTGTAATTCCTAATGATTGTAGTTGTTCGTCTGTACAATTTTCTAATGCAATATTTTCAGTGAGTAATCCAATCGGTGTTCCAAATCCGTCACTGTGTACAGAAGTAGAATGATTTGCTAACTGTTTATTATGAAGCGCTAATGCCGTTGGCGAATTTGTTCGCATGTAAATTAATTCACCTGCATCGTTTTCAATTGTCTCGCTAAATGTACCTGTAATTTGTAATCCACTATTTAGCTCAGCTGTTGCATAGTTCTCAGAGCGAATTGCTTTTTCTAAACCTTCTTTTCCACCTGTTTTAAAGGCCATTGTTTTAGAAAATGTTTCAAGCGCATCTGTTAATTCTTCAAAGGATTCACAAACAAATAGTTGTGGTTGCATTTTTGTTACGTCATAAGTTGTCCCTATACATGCTTCGATAGAAAATGGAACCTTTTCTACAGCGTCTGTTAAGCAATGTTTGCTTTCGCCAACAGAAGAAAGGAGACCAGCACCATATATCTTTGGATCATCTATATTTCCGATCAATCCATATTCTACTGTCCACCAGAAAAGACGTGAAATTTGTTCAGCTTCTGATAAACCAGAAACTAAGTTTTGTTTTTCAATTACAGCATTTTCAGCAGCCTTAACTTCATCAGGAGTAGAAGTAGGGCTTTCTTTCACTATCGTTAATGTACGAACAGCTTCAAATGCATCATGTTCTTCTTTTGTAGAGAAAGCTTTTGCACCAATTTGCCCAAAACGTTTCACATATTTTGCATATGTAGGATCAAGTAAAATCGGTGCGTGTCCTGCGGCTTCGTGTACGATATCTGGAGCTGGTGTGTACTCGATATTTTCTACTTTCCGAATATCTGTTGCGATCGGTAGTAATCCGTGTCCTTGAAAATCGAAGAATGCTACGCCGGGAATAAGTCCGTCAATCGTTACAGCGCCCCAGCCACTTGGTGCCAAACACTCATTCATTTCTTCTACTTTTGGAATTGCATCTATATTAATACCAGATGATTGTAGTCCGTTCACATAGGCTGGATGAGCAACGTCTTTTAAGAAGCTATGATTTTGTCTCATAATGTAACGCCACACAGCGTGATTCACCGGTGTGTATTGATCATAATGTTGTGTGGATACGAATGGTTTTAAATGCGATGGAATTTCTGTTTTCTTTGTCATTTAGACATCCTCCTTTTTTTCTATAAAATTGAATATCGATTTCGTATAGCTTGTATCACCTCCCTTCATTATTTGTAAGCGCTTATAAAATTTTATCATAAGATTCGGAATTATTTAACATCTGTTTCAGTGAGAAATAGAAAAAGCCCCTATCGGAAAATCCGATAGGGGCGAAAGAATCGCGGTACCACCCTATTTGTAAGTGAAAATATACTTACATCTCAATTAATGATAACGGAAAAATTCCGTCTTTTCCTTCATGCATAAAAGCACTACGAAAAAGAAGCTCCAGAATTGTAATTCATACTTATATATGTGCTAATTTCCACCGACCATTAGCTCTCTGTAACAGGGATATAAGATACTACTGCGATTCTTTCAACGCGTATATATGAAATTGTGTAAGAGGATGGACGCAAAAAAGTCCCTATCGGAAAATCCGATAGGGACGATAAAAATCGCGGTACCACCCTATTTGTAAACAACTAATTGTTTACCACTCACTTTACGATAACGGAAAGATCCGTCTTTCTCTTCATGCATAAAAAGCATTACGGGAAAGAAGCTCCAGAATTGTAATTCACGCTTGTATATGTACTGATTCGCACCAACCATCAGTTCTCTGAGACAGTGATATAAGTCGCTACTAGTATTCCTTCAAAGCCGATATATAATTCGTTCAACTAAACTATGTTTTGTATTATAAAACTATATTAAAAAAATTGTCAACAAAAATTTTTTATCCCGTGTTAATGAGCAGTAAAATTCCTACCTCAAAATTCGGTTGGAGCAAAGAAGTGAGATGGGAGATTAACTGCCCGTAACTCCCGATTGGTGAAGGGTAATAATCAGTGGGGATGAACGAAATCTCTACTGATTAAAGTTTCACTTTATTTCACTTCTAAATTAACAGTTAAATTAGAGGTATTGCCAGCTGCATCAGTTGCTACAATGTGAATAGTATTTTTTCCTTCTTGTAATTGAGTACGATCGAAATAAATGTCATAGCTTTTCTCCCAAGGGTTCAGGAATGCCTGGTCCCATACACCATTTCCGTTAATTTCATATTGCATTCTCACTGGAATACCAGGTGCTATCCAACCAGATTCTGACATCCAATCTAGTAGAATATCATCAACTTTTCCTCTAATTACGAGATTTTCTTGGTCAACTTTGTATGTTAACTTAGGTGCAGTTTGATCAAGAAATACAGCAGCTGTTTGTTTTGTTTCTCCGCCAGAATTAGAAGCAACTGCTTCGATTTGATATAGCCCGTCAGCTAAAGGAGTTCCATCGGTTTTTGTACCATTCCATTTGAAAGGTTTGTATCCAGGAGTTGCATTTTTAGCTTGATGGATAATCCCTTGATACGTTACACGTTCTTTCGTAACTAAATTTGCATGCAATGTTACATCATCCACAGGCGCAACTAAATAGTAGTTGATGAGATTATCATCTAGTACGTGGTCGCCATTTGGGCTAAAAGTAGAATTAATAATTTCAAGTCCATCGATACGTTTATAATCTTTAGGATCGATACTAAATGTGAATGGAATTCGAATTTCTTCTTTTGCCCCTTGTTCTTTTACATATACATTTCCAGTATACACACCTTGTGGTAGTGAGCTATCTACAGTGATAGTAAATGGTTTTTCGGTACTACTATTCGGTTGAATGCTAATCGATGAAGGGACAGAAGCTTTTAATTTTGTGTTTGTGTTTGCATCTAGTAACTCCACACGAGTTACAAAACTTTTCTTTTTACTAGAAAGGTTTTGTAATGTAACATTTTGCGTCAGTTTTACTTTTCCGCTATTTGGCTTAATAAGACCAAAGCTGACATTGTTAGGTTTTACTAATACATTTGTTTGAGCTGCTTTCGGAATGTTAATTAAACCTGATCCTTGTGCCATAACAGGGTATGTATTTTCATTGACATCATGTAATGTTTTTGCATTGTTAGCAAGAGCCGCTTTCAATTGTTCTGTCGTCCAATCAGGATGCATTTGACGCAAGAGGGCAACCGCTCCAGCTACTTGCGGAGCAGCCATACTTGTTCCGTTATGCGATTCATAGCCGCCTCGCGGTACTGTACTAGTAATTTGTACTCCAGGTGCAACAACATCAGGCTTTATTAGCCAACTTCCTTGTGATGGTCCTCTTGAACTAAAGTTACCGATAAGTTCTGTTTGCTTTGGTTGTCCAATTTTTATATTTTTCTTTCGTTTTGTAATTAAAGTTTTTAATTCTTCCCCATTTGTATTTGATAATTGCATTACTGGGACAGCTAGATGTTCACGTGAAAAATATTCCGGCATCATATTAATTTCTTTTTCGCTAGAGATTAATAACACACCAAGTGCCTCAGCTTGCTTCGCTTGTTCTGATTTTACTAATGTACTAGAAGTACCTTGTAAAATAAGTGCGAATTTCCCTTTCACATCTTGTTTTGCATAATCACTTGGATTGCCATAACCAACGTATACAAGAGGGGAATCATTTCCTATTGGAAAATCGGATTTTGATAACGGTAACCCTTGATATGTTTTGCTGGAACCAGCTACTTGGAATGTTGGAAACGGGATAGAAACCGTAGATGCTCCAACAGAAATGACACTACTTGCGTTACCGGGAGCATCAACAGACCAAGGCTTTGGTCCGTCATTTCCATTTGAAACGACAGTAGTAACACCAAGTTTCGCTGCTCGTTCTAACGTTAATGTTACAGGCTGATCAGGTACATTTAAATCCTGCCCAAGGGAGAGGTTTAACACATCCGCACCATCTTGAATCGCTCGCTCAATCCCTTGGATAATATCATCTGTTGTACCAGTTCCACCGTCATTCATTACACGATAGGCTAGAATAGAAGCGTTTGGAGCAACGCCTTTAATTTTTCCATTACCCGCAATAATTCCAGCTACATGAGTACCATGTACGTTACCATCCATTGGATCGCTATCTTCATCAACCGTGTCATATCCACCGATATAATTTGCCTTTAAGTCAGGGTGTGTATAGTCTACGCCAGAGTCGATAATGGCTACTTTCATGCCTTTTCCATCAAGCGGTTTGCCAGATGGATCTTTTAAATTCCACGCTTCAGGTGCACCAATTGTCGGTCCACCGATATTTGGTGCTTCTTCGTTAGTAGTACTTTTTGATGTTTCATGCAATTTATATGTTAAGTTCGGATAGACTGCTTTTACTTCAGGTAAAGAGGCAAGAGAGGTAATTTGATCTCCAGGAACTGAAATAGAGAATCCGGAAAATAACGTATTATACACTTCTTTAATTTTTGCACCAGGTGCTTTTTCTTTTATTTTCTTAGTCGTATCTTCTTGTGCTTTTTTTAGCTCAGCATGATAAGACTGCGCATTACTATTTTGTAAATCTGGAGCATGCTGAATATTACTTTGAGCAGCGAGAGGTGCATGTTGCAATTCTACAATTACTGATATTTCTTTTGTTGTTTTCGTTTCAACATTTTGAGCAATTTTATGTTCTCCCCACTGTTCAATCGTTGTTTTTAATTGTGGACTAAATTGCTTCTCCTTTTGTAGTGATTCAGCATGAGCGCTTAAAGCTCCAAAACTAGAAAAGACAAGCGCCATGCTTAATAGTGTAGATGTAGTTTTTTTCATTGATACTCCCCCTAATAAAAAGTGCCAATATTCAGAAATGTAATCTTACATTTTAGTTAGAACTTATAAATATAAATGTTGGCTAAACTATACTTTCGACATAATTCATACCAATCCTCTATGAATTGAAAATTTCTTGGGGAATTTTTTCTGATTATGTCGAATCGATATTTTTCACATATTGTAGGAAGAAAGTGAGGAATGCTATGAGGGAAATGGAGTGATGGTATGAAAAGGCTAATAGTAAGTGGTAGTGTAGTGTTGTTTATGTTTTTATGTTCTATCGCTATTACTAGCGCAGAAAATAATAGTGTGAAAGTTGCTTTTATTCGTCATCATAACCTTTGGATTAAAGTTGATGGGAAAGAAAAACAACTTACAAAAGGAGAGAACATAACAGGGCCAAAGTGGTCACATGATGGAGAATGGCTGGCATATGTAAAAGGGGAGAAACAAAATGTTCTTGAGTTATATCGGCTGAAAGATGGAAAGAAAGTTACGCCGTTTCACTCAGAAGCATCGAATTATCAATGGTCACCAACAGAAAATATAATTGCATTTATATTTACAGGTACATTGAATACATTTGATGTAGAAAAAAAGAATGCAGATTTTGAAAATGTATCGGCTGGTGTGGGTGATTATGCATGGTATCCTGATGGAAAGAACTTTCTTGTATCCTCTGAAGCGCACTTACTTCCAACAGGATGGACAGGGGCTCAGCTATATGAAGTGCAAAAAGATGCACATATGAATCCTCACAAAATGAAGCATTTGTATGCATTGCCAAATGAACATGATGATTTTCTAGCGCTAGTAGCAAGTGGCTTTAAGTGGTCACCAGATCAAAAGTGGATTTCATTTTTAGCGGTACCGACAGCTTCATGGTCAGCTGATAGTAATACGCTTTGCTTAGTTCGAGCAGATGGTAGTCGGTTTGAAATAGTAGATCAAATGCTATTAAATACAGAATGGTTCAAATGGGCGCCATCAAAAAACATATTGGCTTATATTGAAGGAAGCGGGAGAGTTGCATTAGAGAATAAACATTTAAAAATAAAAGAACTGCCAGTACTCCAGCAGCAAACATTTACGCCGAAAGGATATGTGGATTGGGATTTTACATGGAAGAACAATAATGTAATTATCGTTTCACGAGCAAAAGAGGGAGGGTTTGAAACTCTGCCAGAAAAAAGGCCATTCCCATCTTTATATGAGATAAATAGCACAAGCGATAAACAATATCAAATTACAAAGTCATCTAATAAGCAAGGCGATTATCATCCAATTTTCATGAAGAAGAGCAATCAATTAATATGGATACGTTCAGATCGTAAGAAAGCTGATATATGGATAGCTCATAGTGATGGAAAACATGAAAAGAAGTGGATTGAAAATGTAGATGTACCAGAGTGGCATTATGAGAAATGGAATTGGGAAAATGTTATCTCGGTGAAAGAAGAATAAAAAACTGCCTAAAAGATTGTTTTAGGCAGTTTTTTACTGTTATTTATGTGTTTTATTTGGCTTTTTTTTCGCTGGGTTTCCGTTCCCTTGGCGCTTTCTATTTCGTTCATCTTTTGCTTGTTTTTCATGTAGTGTATCTAAAAATTCATTCGAGTTACTCATGTTTATATCTCTCCTTTCATTTTGTCATGATTACTATAACCATTTAGGAGGATAATCATGAGTTAGAAGTTAGGCACTTAATTTTCTTCGATAATGTAAGTAAAATATTCCATACATAACAAATAGCATGAGTAAAACTTGTAACTCTACATTTGCCTTTAAAATAGCTGCGATAGGGTCTGGTAAGTACGGTGAGTTATCATTTGTGCTTAAACCTAACCATTTATTTAAGAGGCTAATGGTACAAAACATAAAAACACCGGACCAGCTTGCCGTAATTGCTTTTTGTTTAATTTTTGTTTCACGTTCATCATCTGTAATCCAAGGATTAGCAGTTTTATCACTACTAAAGAAGCCGTTTATATATCCCCATACAATCATTCCAATAAAGACAATTATCCATTTCATATATGTAATTCTCCTTTCGGTGTAAAAAGTATTTTACATGTAATATTGTAATATTTTACAAACTTTCGTGTCAAACCTTTTTTACATATCGGTTTTTATACAGCAGGAATAAAGAATGCAATAGGGAAGAAATATGTGTGAGGATTTTATAGTAAGAGGAGACTGAATATGAAAATCGTTTTTGTTCGGCATGGTGAAGGTGAACATACAACGGATTTACCAGAAAGTTTACAAGTGTTTGACCCACCATTGACGAGAGTAGGAAAGGCTCAAGCTAAATTACTTCAACGTGATGTATCATTACAAGAAGCGGATATATTAATTGTTAGTCCTACACTTAGAACTTTACAAACGGCGACAATATGGAGTGCGAAAGTAGCTTGTCAAAAAATAGTCCATCCATATGTATCTCCGCGTATTTTTCCTTATCGAGAAGGAGCGAAAACATTACCGTGCGATTATATAGTAGATCAGGGAATGATAACAAAGTTATTTCCGCATTTTTCGATAGAGAAAAGCTCAAATAATCAGTTATGGAAGGAAGGTATAAACACTATTTCAGAGAATAGTTTTCAGCAAATAGCAGATGAATTTCTTCTTTGGTGTTATGAACTGGGTGCGGAAAGAATTTGCATTGTATCTCACGATGGAACAATTACAGCATATAGGCAATATTTACAGAAAGTCGTTTTAACTAGATCAGATTTTTTGAAAGAAACAGGTATATATGAAATGGATTTATCCCATAAAAGTCTGATTGATAAGGGCTGATTATAGGATGGAGGTTGTTTGTTGAATATTGCATTAGTAGTTGGTTTTAATTCGGATTTAGAGGCGCAATCAATACGAGCATCTCTTGAGTATTTTGGTGCAAGAGTTGTGACATATTGGATTGGTAGACCGAAAGATTTTGTGGAAGTTCTTTCTGGAAAGAACTTATTTAACGATATTAATTATATTATTTTTTGCTTTCATGGTGAAGAAGGGAAGTTTGTCATGGAAGAGTTAGGCGAAGAAGTATATGAACAAGATGAACCGAGAGGGTATTTTGGTAAAGCAGAAATTTATAAATATGCAAAATTGCATAATACACATATTGTAAATAGCGGGTGCACATTAGGGGAGCAAAAACTTGCAAAATCTTTTTTACATAGTGGTGCAAAATCATATATTGGATCGATTGATTATGTAGATGGAAATGCAGCACTTATGTTTACTATACGCTTATTTTATGGGGTTATTAACCATGGGAAAACGTTAGAAGAAGCGTTTCAAGAAGCGAGTTTAATTGATGAGGAGACACATACATTTCGATTCTATAATTAGTATGAAACACGTTTATTCTATATTCGAATAAACGTGTTTCACATTTAACTCACAATTTTTTTACATTTTTTTTAATGAAAATGATTATCACCTGTGGTATGATATGTTCAAGTTTTTACAGGTAATAAAAGTTACTATATAAACGTTAGTTTTTAATGTTTCATACACATGTCATGAATTATTCATAATTAACGTTTGAAAAATAAGTAACTAATGTTATTATATTAACTGTAACTAACTTAATTACAACTTTAGGAGGAAGATATGGTTATTCAATTTTTAAGAGAAAACAAAGCAGTTTCTTTTGTATTAGCAGTAATTCGAGTATATCTTGGTTACACATGGTTAATGGCTGGAATCGGTAAACTACAAGGAAAAGGATTCGATGCAACAGGTTATTTGCAAGGCGCAATTGAAAAATCTAAAGGTGCACAACCGGCTGTTCAATCTTGGTGGGCATCATTCTTACAAGAATTTGCAATTCCAAATGTAGATTTGTTTAATACGCTTGTAACATGGGGAGAAATTTTAGTCGGAATTGGTTTAATTGTAGGCTGTTTAACAAAAACAGCGGTCTTTTTTGGTCTTGTAATGAACTTTTCCTATATGTTTAGTGGGTCAATTGGTGTGAACCCTGAGATGGTTATCTTATCTATGTTTGTTCTTGTTGCCGGTATGAACGCTGGGAAATTTGGAATGGATGGCTTTGTTATCCCGAAAGTATTAGGATCAAAAACTCAAAAACGCCAAAAGCAAGCTGCTTAATATATGAAAACGGGTATCTCAAAATGAGATACCCGTTTATGTTATTTTTCAACTTTGATCGGATTGTTCTTAAAGAAGTCTTGTACATACCCGACAAATTCTTGTGGTTCTTGGCGAAATGGTGCATGATAACCTTTTTCAATAATATGTAAAGTGCTATTTTTTAAGAATTGATGATACGTTTCTCCTTCTTTCCAAGAAACGCTACTATCATTTCTGCCCCATATAATTAAAGTCGGCTGTTTCATTTCATTCGCATTAATTTTAAGACGTCTAGGCCATAGTTTCATTTTGTTATAATGCTCTTCATCGTTACGTTTGAATTTCACTTTGCTCTCATCATAATCAGTAATAGAAGAAACGGCATTTAAATCAGTCGGCAATTGTGGTTTTGGTGAGCCTTGTTTAGTAACGAATGTATGAGGACCACCTGTAGCATCAGTTAAAATAAGGTGAGTAACTGCTTCAGGATATAAATACGTTAAATTTAGAGAAATTTCTCCCCCCATGGAATGCCCCAGTATTGCGAATGAATCATACCCTAGTTTTTTCATTAATTTATAATACAAATTTGCATGAGTTGGAAAAGAATAATAAAAATCCATTGGCTTAGATGAGCGCCCGAATCCTAAAGCATCTACAGAAATAATTGTATGATCTTTTGCTAAATCGGAGTAAATCTTTTGAAAACCATCTGATGACCCTCCAAAGCCATGAATCATAAGTAAAGGTGGTTTTTCATTACCAATCTTTTTAAAGTAAATGGTTTGACCATCTATTTCTACCATTTTTTCCTCGGTAGCTAGTTTAGCTGTAATTGTATTTTTCACTTGCTTTACTTGTTCTACTGGCTTTTCTGCTGCACTACATCCTACTAATAGTGTAAGAGTAAGACAACCTACCATAAAATAGCTAAATCGCTTTAATTAGGTGTCTCCTTTCTAACATAACGCTGTATCTATCATAGCAAATAGCATATTACGATTTCCAGGAAGTTGGCTACCATTTTTTATCATAAGAGGTGAAAGGAGCGTTTCTTGGAAATTTTCTGTTTGAAGAAATTTACGAAATATAAATTGTGAGTGTGGGACATCAATTCGTACTATACCATTCCAACATTCACATATCTTTTTTAATAATTGAATAGCATCTTCTTCTTGCTTGGCGATAAGTGGATGGATACATAATATATTGCCCTTTTGTATGCATAATGAAAAAGCTTCTATACGGTTATTTCTTTCAATTTTAAAAGCGTGTATGGCCCTTGGTAATAGCAAAGAGTAAAGTAGAGAACGATTCACACCAGTTGCAATTTGATCAAGAGAAGTAAGAGATATAAGGTCTTCTTCTCGTACTTGTTTTAAGTGAGAAGGATACGTCTTAGTAGTTTGCTTTTCAAAACGATGAATTGTTGTTGCTGTTTGAAATCCACATGATGTGTATAGAGGTTCGCCAGCTTTTGTCGCAATAAGTGCAATTGGTTGTTTTGGATGAATTTGTTCCAAGCAATGATTTAGCAACATGCGCCCTATTCCTCGTCCTTGAAAATTAGGGTGAACGATTAACATACCAATGGAAGTGAAGTTACTTGTAAAAGGAAATACTCCTCCAGTCGCAATGAGTTTGTTTTCATGAATATAACCTACAAGTGTGCCGATAGAAAGATACATTTCGAATTGCTTTTTCATAAAAATTTCATCGTGTAACCATCCAACAGATTTGCAAAGATTAAGTAATTCAAAAATAAAAGACTCATTTAGCTTTACTATTTTCATAAAGGCTCACCGCATTTCTATTTAATTTCATAAAAATAGAGTCAAAATGTAAAAAAAGAGATTTACGTTAAATGAAATCCAACCTGTTTATATTTAAATTGTAAAGGGCAGGATGGCTGATACGAAGAGACAAAGTTATACAAATTATAACTTATATTTACATAAGTTAACAAAAAATTTACATACAGCTAATTTTCTCTTAATAGTCTTCCATTAAATTTGATAGTGGGAAATGAATAACCTAATTAGGGGGACAAGACAGTGAAAAAGTTTGTGAAAAAAGCATGGCCATTTGCAGTTGTGGCATCATTAGCAGTTACTTCGGTAGCAACATGGAATTTTACTCGTTCTAGTGAGGTTAATGCAGATGAGAACGGAAGCAATGCAAAGATTAAAAATGTTATCGTATTAATTGGGGATGGTATGGGCCCTTCATATATGACGGCTCACCGTTATATGAAAGATAATCCAAAAACCTTTGAAATGGAATCTACAGAATTTGATAAGCATCTTGTAGGAACACAAAAAACATACCCAGAAGATGAGCATGAAAATATTACAGACTCTGCATCAGCAGCAACAGCTATGTCAGCAGGGATTAAAACATATAATGCTGCAATTGCAGTTGATAATGATAAAGCGGAAGTGAAAACGGTTCTTGAGCAAGCGAAAGAAAAAGGGAAATCAACGGGACTTGTTGCAACTTCTGAAATTACACATGCAACACCAGCTGCTTTCGGTGCGCATGACATTAGCCGTAAAAATATGGACGCAATTGCAAATGATTATTTTGATGAGAAAATTAAAGGGAAGCATAAAGTAGATGTTATGCTTGGCGGCGGCGTAAAGAACTTTGTTAGAAAAGATCGTAATCTTACAGAAGAGTTTAAGAAATCTGGTTATAGCTATGTAACGGATCGAGATCAATTGTTAAATGATAAAAATGATCAAATTCTTGGTTTATTTGCACCAGGTGGATTAGATAAAATGATTGACCGTAATGATAAAACACCTTCATTAGAAGAAATGACTAATGCAGCAATTGAGCGTTTGAACAAAAATAAAAATGGTTTCTTCTTAATGGTGGAAGGAAGTCAAATCGACTGGGCTGGACATGATAATGATATCGTTGGTGCAATGAGTGAAATGGAAGACTTCGAAAAAGCTTTCAAAGCAGCGATTGAGTTTGCGAAAAAAGATAAAAATACGTTAGTTGTTGCAACGGCAGACCACGCTACAGGTGGATTATCTTTAGGGGCCAATGGCGAGTATAACTTTAAAGTAGATCCAATTAAAGCTGCAAAACGCACACCAGACTTTATGGCAAATGAGATTGCAAAAGGTGCAAATGTAGAAGAAACATTGAAAAAGTATATTGATTTACAATTAACTCCAGAAGAAATTCAAGCTGTAAATGATATAGCTCCGTCAAAAGATGTAACAAAGATTGATAATGCAATTGAAGATATTTTCAATAAGCGCTCGGTTACAGGCTGGACAACTGGTGGACATACAGGGGAAGATGTGAACGTGTATGCATTTGGTCCAGGTAAATACTTATTCTCAGGCGTTCAAGAGAATACAAATATAGCGAAACGTGTCTTTGATATCGTTGGCGGTGGCGATCCGAATAAAGGAAGACGTTAATTAAGAGCGAAAGTGAGGCGAAATGCCTCACTTTTCTTTTTAGGAGTTGGGAATATGGAAAAAATATTTAGGAAATTAAGATTCCTTCTAGTATTTGTAGTATTACTAGTTGGATGTCAACAAGAAGAGAATAACGTAGAACAAAAATCTACTACTAAAAAAACTGAGGAAAAGGTACAAATAACAAAAGAAGAAGAGAAATCTATTCAAGATGTTATTACTACATTTGTGCGAACGACGAATGAAAAAAATCTTGCAGAACATATGGAGTTATTTTCAAAGAAGATGCCTAGTGCTGAAGACTTAAAAACACAAAAAGAAGCCGCATTTCAAAAGGGAAATAAGAAGATTGAATTGGAACATATAGATATGAAAGCTAGTAAAGTAGGGTATGTTATTGTTGAAACGAAAGAAAAGGAAGTAGACGATAGTGTCACTCTTCAAAAGAAAGTACAGTACGCTCTTGGAAAAGAAGATGAGAAATGGAAGATTGAAGAGGTTCGCACGATAGAGAAAAAATAACGTGAAACTTTAATAAGTGTGGGAGTCGCACTTTCCAAAAATGGTATAAAAAAAGGTTCTCATTGGCGAGAACCTTTTTTTATAGTGGTAGCATAATTTGATTTGAGCATGCCTCAATATCATCAATATCTTGACGAATTGTGGCCATTTTATTATCAAGATCTTCAGCTTTCATTGCTGCATCATGTAGTTCATCTTTTAAATACTCCGGTATTTTCCCTTCATATTTATAATAAAGTTTGTGTTCTAAACTTGCCCAAAAGTCCATTGCCAGTGTACGTAACTGAATTTCTGCAAATACATCTTTTGTACCAGAATTCAGTGATAAAGGATATTTAATAATCATGTGTAAACTTTTATAACCGTTTCCCTTTGGATTAGCGATATAATCTTTTACCTCTATGATTTCCATATCTTCACGCTTTTGAATGACTTCTTTTAAATGATAAATATCTTCTACGAAGCAACATGTAATACGAATACCAATAATATCTTGTAAATGCGTTTGAGCATTTTCAACTGTCGGTAATAAATTTTTACGTTCCAGCTTTTTAATAATACTTTCAGGTTGTTTTAGTCTTGTTTTTATATGTTCAAACGGGTTGTAATCCTCTAAAAATTGAGCTTCCCGGTTCATAATTTCAAATTTAGTTTTTAACTCTTCTAAAGCAAATGTATATGGTAATACAAAAGCTTTCCAGTAGTTAACTGTTGATTGATTATATTCCATTTTATATACACACCTTTTCCTATTTACAAGTGAGGTTGTTATTATACTAAATACCAAATCATATAAGCACAAGCGGCAAATGATGAGATCATAAAGCGATATTTAGTTTTCATACTTTCAACTCCTTTCGAGTAAGATTCTATATAAATAAACGTGATTGTTAATAAGTTCACTATGTACAATTTCTATAGTAATAGATTCGTGTGAATTTCGTATGAACTAATTGTTTCAGCTTTTTGTCTTTTTTGCTGTTAATCATAATTATTATTCGGATTTAAAGTGTTTTTATTTGATTTATCCATTTGTATAAATTAATGTATATTTAAATTTATAGTTATTAAGGAGGATATACGGTGAACTTTGAAGAATTAGCAATTGCTAGACGTTCTGCAATGAAATTTATACAAGGTATAGAAATCCCTGATGAGGATTTTAAAAAAATATTTGAGTTAACTAAGCTTTCTCCATCTTGCTATAATTTGCAGCACACACATTATGTTGTAATTCGTGATCAAGAGCGAAAAGAAAGATTAAAAGAATTAGCGTTCGGTCAATATAAAGTATCGAGTGCATCAGCGGTAGTGCTCGTTTGTGGTGATAAAAGAGCATACCAAAATGTTGAAAATATTTACTTCGGTATGAAAGTTTTAAAAATGATTGATGAATGCGAATATGAAGATACCATTAGGCAAACGAAAGGTTTATATGAAGGAAAAGGAGAGCGTTTCATGGAGGATGAAGCGATTAGAAATGCTTCGTTAAGTGCGATGACTTTTATGTACGCAGCTAAATATTATGGATATGATACATGTCCAATGATTGGTTTCGATGAAAAAGCAGTACAAAGTGAATTAAATATGCCAGAGCATGTAATACCTGTTTTAATGATTACGATAGGGAAAAGTGATACGACTAAAGTTCGTCCAAGAGGATATCGAAAGCCAATTAGTGAGTTTGTTACATACGAATCGTTTTAATAAAATTTATTTAACTATAAAAACAAGGGGATTCTAAATAGAATCTTCTTGTTTTTGCAATTGACAAATAGAATGAAGTTTTATAATATATAAATCGTAATCATTACGTTTTAGTTTGCGATCTTTGAAAGAAAGGAGAATTACCTATGCGTGTAAATATTACATTAGCTTGTACGGAGTGCGGTGATCGTAATTATATTTCTAAAAAAAATAAACGAAACAATCCAGAACGTATCGAACTAAAAAAATATTGTCCACGATTAAAGCGAGTAACGTTACACCGTGAGACGAAGTAGAAGACTAGAGATATCTCTAGTCTTTTTTTTGTTAATAAGTTTTGGTTTTCTTTGTTATAATTACCTTAAATTGTAACAAAGGAGAGGGCATGGTGAATCAAAAAGATAAAGAAAGAAAAGAGCACGTAGCTCATATTATTGAAATTCCAGATGAATATAGGCTTGTTGTAGATGATCAAGAAGGGGTTGATGACCCGTATCATCTATTATGGTGGGGACATAAAGATGATGAGGAGAAACAGATACAAATTACATTAAATAGACATACTGGTAATTTAATTGAATTTAGGATAGATGATGGAAATTCTTTTTCGAGTGATAAGGGAGCGATAGAGGAGAATAAAGCAAGAGAGGTTGCAAATACATTCTTAAAAAAATATACAAAAGAAGGATATGAATTCTATACATATGTAACGGTTAAGGACGACAGGCGCGGTTGGAAAGAAGTAAATTATATGCAAGAAGTGAATAGCTATCCATTGCCGAATACTGGGTGTGTTGTGCGAGTGCACCCTTCAGGTAATGTTGTGCATTTTCATTACAATGGACAAAAAGCCATAGAGAAAAAACCGTTATGGCCAAGTGAAATTGTTGGGGAGAATATCGTTTTAGAAAATTTGAAAGCTAGACAAGATATGAGACTTGTATTTGTAGATTTAACATACTCTTCATGTGAGTATGAAAACGGGGAAGAAGTAAAAGGGTACCATCTTGTATATGAACCAGAGCCTAGTCATGCGTTTATTGATGCAAGTACAGGTAAAGATTTATATGGGCCAGAACACTATAAATTACCTTCTACAGTACTTGTTGATAAACCGCTAAAGAGTAGTCAAAAAAAAGATGTGTTTGATTTATTTGATTGGGACAAGGAGAAGTTTGTCAAAATAGATGAAAAAGTAGATGAGGATGAAGTCCGGATAAAATTTGTATTAAAAGAAGAATTACAAAAAGAAATAGAAGAGAAGGATTCATATTCAATGGATGAGTTTTATAAAAAACATTTTCCAATGTTGAAACATGATGAATTCGTTGTAATTACTCTAGATAAAGAAACAAATCAATTGCTTTCTTTTTTTATGTGGAAGGATGAGAAAAAAAGGAAAACAATCTTATCGAGAGAGCAATGTTTAAGCAAGGCACTTCAATTTTTAGAGCATATTATCCCAGATGCGACAAAGTATGTTCAACTTTGGGATAATTATGAGGAGGAAGAGGGGATAGAGAGGTTTTCCTTTTCAATCTATGTAAATGACATTCATGTAGAGCGGAAATATATTATGATCAACATCAATGCAGAAAATGGTGCTGTGATGCACTACTCTGGAGAGTCTGGCAACTTTATAAAAGAATTACTTACATATGAAACAACACCAAAAGTAACAAAAGAAAAAGCGTTAGAAATATACAGAGAGGCTATCCGAGTTAAATTAGAATGGTTTGTAGATCATGATGCAGAGGAAACGAAATACAAACTACTGTATAAACAAACGACAGATGAAAAACATAAAGAACCTTTTGATTGTAGTCGGGAAATTCGTTATATTGATGCCCAAACTGGGAGAAATATTTGGAGTAAGTAAAGTAAAAAGAGTTATTTTTCAAAGAAAATAACTCTTTTTATTTTTATAATTTGCCTGTTCGTTTTTCAAAATTAAATGTGATAGGAAGATTGGAAGAAGAATTATCACTTTTAAATGTTACTTTCCATTCTTTAGTATGGGCTTTAATTTCAAAATTAAGAAGATTCATCGCTCTACGTTTATCTATTTCTAAAAACATATTATGAATTTCTGGTTCTTGCTGTAAATTAAGAGCCTTTAGTGTGACTGTTAATGTGAAAAAATTTTGCCCTTCATATACTATTTTTGATATTTTTGTTTTTTGTGTATTTAACAGTATATAAAAACGGTCTGATGGAGTTAATTGTACAGAGTCATCAGTAATTTCATTCTCGCTATTATAAAGTTCAACTAAGAAAGATGTACTATGGGAAGAATGTTTTTTGCTTGTAATCTGTAATTCAGTAGGAATCATCGGTATTTCATAAAAATCATTCCTTATTATGTTATTGTAATCCTCTGAAAATTTACGGACTTCTTTTGGAAAAGAGTCTTCTTGTGTACTTAAAAAAGTTTTATGTTGCTTTGGAGTTTTTTTACTAAAATTTAATGTTTCTTTAAAGTAATAATTGGATTCAGTTAAAAATAAAAAACTACAAATTAATAAAAAAATTCGATACGGATTTTGAAAGTTAAAGAACAGTAGTATACATGTAATAAATCCAATTACATAGAAAATAAAGATAAGTAGTTCTAGTTTTGAGTGAAAGGAGAAACCATAATTATGAAAAAATTTCATTCCAATTATAATTTGAGCTCCAAAAAACAAAGAAATTCCAAATTGAAAAAATAATAAATCAGGCCCTCTCTTAATAACAAAAGTAATGAACGAAATGAAAAGTAAAAATACCCCTAAATAAATTGTTACATTTAATAATCGATCTAATGTAAGCATGAATAGTTTCCCCTTTAATAGCATATTCATATATAAATAACAATTTTATATAATTATAATATAACAATAAAATATTTTAAATGTTGGAAGTGTTGAGTTTTATAAATAAACTGTACAGACACAAACAACCTCAAGCCCACATACACATAATAAAGACCACTATTTTGGCGGAGGTGAAAGGTTTGAGTCTATTCGCCGCAATTGGATATATGGTTCGAGAAGTGTTTGTCTTTGTTTCTTATGTGAAAAATAATGCGTTTCCGCAGCCGTTATCATCAGATGATGAGAGAAAGTACTTAGAGTTAATGGAGCAAGGTGATGCTCAAGCGAGAAATCTTTTAATTGAACATAATTTACGGCTTGTAGCTCATATCGTTAAAAAATTTGAGAACACAGGAGAAGATGCAGAAGATTTAATTTCAATTGGTACAATCGGACTCATTAAAGCGATCGAGAGCTATTCTGCAGGAAAGGGAACGAAGCTTGCGACGTATGCAGCACGCTGTATTGAAAATGAAATTTTGATGCATTTACGTGTACTAAAGAAAACGAAAAAAGATGTTTCACTTCATGATCCGATCGGGCAAGATAAAGAGGGCAATGAAATATCGCTTATTGATATATTAAAATCAGAGTCTGAAGATGTAATTGATATGATTCAGCTTAGTATGGAGTTAGAAAAAATTAAAGAGTATATCGATATTTTAGACGAAAGAGAAAAAGAAGTGATTGTGAAACGTTTTGGACTTGGGCTAGATAAGGAGAAAACACAGCGGGAAATAGCTAAGGCGCTTGGCATTTCTAGAAGTTACGTATCACGGATCGAAAAGCGTGCTTTAATGAAAATGTTCCACGAGTTTGTAAGGGCAGAGAAAGAGAAAAAAGCGAAAGAGTAAAGTGTATTAGAAGCAGCCATATTTTAAAATGGGCTGCTTTTCTTATTGTAAATAAGAAAAGAAAACGCGTTATGCTAAGAAGAAATACATGTTCACTGTTGAAAATGACGGATTCTATCTGTAATATTAGAAGGTGCTAAATAATTTAAGAATAATACCATACTTAGTTTTCTGTATGTATAATAAGGCTGCTTTATATGATATGTGGGAATAAGAACCAATTTTACGTATGATATAGAAAGAAAATAAGGGAAAACTAAAGTTATAGACTGATTAGGGGGTTTCGCAATTTGCGACGTACATTATATCGACTTATGATAGAACTTACAAATGGTCGCTTTACTTCTTATATATTACGTAAATTTGCACAATCTCGTTTGAGCTCTATCATTATTCCATCGTATGCGAAAGTTTTTCAAATTAATCAAGATGAGATGGAAAAGGGTTTGAAGGAATATAGAACATTGCATGAATTATTTACGCGTAAGCTAAAAGAAGGAAAGCGTAGTATTGATACAGATGCATCGAGTATCGTTAGTCCTGTTGATGGTGTTTTTGCAGATCATGGTCCTATTGAGGATACAAAAACATTTGATATTAAAGGAAAGCGCTATTCAATTGTGGATATGCTAGGTAATGAAGAACGTGCAACGCGATATGCAGGCGGTACATATATGGTAATTTATTTGAGTCCAAGTCACTATCATCGCATTCATAGTCCGCTTTCTGGTTCTGTGACTGAAAGATTTGTACTCGGTAGAAAATCGTATCCGGTAAATGCAGCTGGTATGGAATACGGGAAAGAACCGCTGTCAAAAAATTATCGTTCTGTTACAGAAGTAAGCAGTGATGGCGAACATATGGCTCTTGTAAAAGTAGGGGCCATGTTTGTTAATAGTATTGAGCTTTTGCATGAGAGAGACACTGTTCAAAAAGGTGAAGAAATGGCATACTTTACATTTGGTTCAACAGTTGTGTTATTGTTTGAAAAAGATATGATAGAAGTAGTGCAGGAATTAAAGAGTGGACAAGAGCTGCGTCTTGGTGAAAAAATAGCTACTCGATTAGCTCATAAATAAAGAAAAGCTTTTATAACCGTAAGTAAGAGTTATGGGCAAAGATACTTAATGATGAAATCCCCTAGATGGGAGTACTTGTTTATTCGAGAGCCATCGTAGGATGGCTCTTTTTACAGGGCATTCAATAATGTATCCTGTAACTGTTTGATTGGTACGGGCTGATTAAACTTTCACTTTATATGTAATCAAGAAGATTTGACAAGCTTGTCCTCTAATGAGCGTCTAATGATTTCTTGTTTTATAAGTAAAATGAAGTCGGGATTTAATTTTAGTTCTTTTGCTTTATAATAAGACTCAGTGAGTAACTCAGTGGATAACTGTTCCATATGTTTTGTTTTCAAGGTGAGTCACCTCCTAATAATATAAGGATTGATTCGTTGATGCATTTAATGTACCAAAAAAGTATGACAGTCACAAACGAGTGGTTATCCACATACCTAGGTGGATAAAGTGTGTATAGTTTGTTAGTAAATTCCAAATTAACTGAAAGATTAATGTGGAAAATGTGTACAATTTTATCCACAGGTTATATATCGAAAAATGTTGTCGAAAAATTTTATGAAAAATCCTCAAAGAGGTGAAAGAAATTGAAGCTATTTTTACCAAATGAATACGTGAAAAATGTATATCATGTTCAACCAGAAGATTTAAAAAAACGTGGGATTAAAGGTGTTATTACTGATTTAGATAACACTTTAATTGAATGGGATCGTCCAAATGCAACCCCGCAACTTGAAGAATGGTTCTTAAAAATGAAAGAGCAAGGCATCCAAGTAACGGTTGTTTCAAATAATAATGAGCAACGTGTAAAAGATTTTGCTGACCCATTAGGTATTCCATTTATTCATAGTGCACGTAAACCATTTGTTCGAGCGTTTAAGCGTGCGATACAAGAGATGCATCTGCAGGCAGAGGAAGTTGTAGTAATTGGAGATCAGTTACTGACTGATGTGCTTGGTGGAAACCGAGTAGGGCTTCATACAATTTTAGTTGTACCGGTAGCACAAACAGACGGATTAGTGACGCGCTTTAATCGAAAAATTGAACGAAGAATCATGAAAAATATGAAGAAAAAAGGTTTAATTAACTGGGAGGAATAAAGTTTGACTGAAACAATTAAATGTATTGGTTGCGGTGTAGAAATTCAAACAGAAAATAAAAACGAAGTGGGGTATGCTCCTACCTCATCTTTAGAGAAAGAACAAGTCATTTGTCAACGTTGTTTTCGCTTGAAGCATTACAATGAAATTCAAGATGTATCGTTAACAGATGATGACTTCCTACGCATTTTAAATGGAATTGGAAAATCAGATGCATTAGTAGTCAAAATTGTAGATATTTTTGATTTTAATGGTAGCTGGTTACCTGGCTTACATCGTTTCGTAGGAAATAATAAAGTATTACTTGTTGGAAATAAAGCTGATTTAATTCCAAAGTCAGTAAAACATGATAAAGTAAAGCATTGGATGCGCTATAGTGCAAAGCAGCTAGGATTAAAACCAGAAGATGTCTTTTTAATTAGTGCAGCGAAGGGACAAGGAATTGCTGAACTAGCAGATGCTATTGAGTATTATCGCGGCGGCAAAGATGTTTACGTTGTTGGATGTACGAATGTAGGGAAATCGACATTTATTAATCGTATGATTAAAGAATTTAGTGATGAGACTGAAAATGTAATTACAACATCTCATTTCCCAGGAACAACACTGGATTTAATTGATATTCCATTAGACGAAGAATCTTCTTTATATGATACGCCAGGTATTATTAACCACCACCAAATGGCTCATTATGTTGGGAAGCAAAGCTTAAAGCTTATTACACCAACAAAAGAAATTAAGCCGATGGTATTCCAATTAAATGAAGAACAAACGTTATTCTTTAGTGGATTGGCACGTTTTGATTATGTAAGTGGTGGTCGTCGTGCGTTTACTTGTCACTTCTCGAATCGTTTAACAATCCATCGTACAAAGCTTGAGAAAGCAGATGAATTATATAAAAATCATGCTGGAGATTTACTAAGCCCGCCAACACCAGAAGAATTAGCAAATATGCCTGAGTTAGTGAAATACGAATTTAATATTCGTGAACCAAAGACGGATGTTGTATTCTCTGGATTAGGATGGGTTACTGTGAACGAACCAGGCGCAAAAATTGTTGCACACGTACCAAAAGGAGTAAGTGTTTCACTACGTAAATCTTTAATTTAATATGGAGAGGGATTTATGAAACAATTATATGGTGTAATCGGAAATCCAATTGGACATTCATTATCACCCGTTATGCATAACGATGCATTTGAACACTTGAATATGGATGCCCATTATCATGCATTCCTTGTTGAAGAGGAAGCGCTAGGGGAAGCAGTAAGAGGTTTAAAAGCATTAGGTATTTCAGGATTTAATGTAACAACTCCGCACAAGGTTGCTATCATGGAGTATTTGGATGAGATTGATCCATTGGCAAGGAAAATCGGTGCAGTAAATACAGTGGTTCATAAGAATGGAAGGTTAATTGGCTACAACACAGATGGAATTGGTTTTGTTCGAGCGCTGCAGTCAATTAGTAATGAACCACTTCAAGGGAAACGTATTTTGTTACTTGGTGCAGGTGGTGCTAGCCGAGCTATTTATTTTTCTCTTGCTGATGTAGGTGTAAAAGAGATTGATGTAGCCAATCGTACAGTAGATAAGGCGAAAGAACTTATTGCTGCACGTACGGCCGATGTTAATTCTGTTGCTTTGTCGTTAGAAAAAGCGACAGAAGAACAAGGAAATTATGATATTATCATTCAGACGACAACGATAGGTATGCATCCACACGTCGAACATACGCCATTACAAATGTGTTCGTTAAAAAAAGGAACGATTGTATCAGATATAATTTATAATCCATTTGAAACGAAAATTTTATGTGAGGCAAAAGAGCAAGGTGCAATCATTCAAAATGGTATTGATATGTTTGTTTATCAAGGAGCACTTGCATTTGAAATGTGGACAGGACGTGTACCAAATATTGATCGAATGAAACAATTAGTTATAGAAAAGCTTGGAGGCTAACATATATGTTAACAGGAAAACAAAAAAGATTTTTACGTGCACAAGCACATCATTTAACACCAATTTTTCAAGTAGGAAAAGGCGGAGTAAATGAAAATATGGTAAAACAAATTGGAGAAGCGTTAGAAGTTCGTGAACTATTTAAAGTGAGTGTATTACAAAACTGTGAATTTGATCGCCGTGAGGTTGCGGAAGAACTTGCAAAAGGTGCACGTGCTGAAATCGTTCAAGTAATTGGAAGTACAATCGTTTTATACAAAGAATCAAGAGAAAATAAACAAATTAAGCTTCCTCGATAAAAAGATTAGCATGCGCTATTTTTTATCGCTGATGCGTAATGATGTAGAGAGCGAAACCAATTGAACTTTTATTAATAGCAACTCTCTTCGTTCCTAACCAAGGAGAGTTGCTGTATGTAAAAGGAAGGGGCGTTTCTTTTGAGGAAAATTGGCATCATTGGCGGTACATTTGATCCGCCTCACTATGGACATTTGCTAATTGCAAATGAAGTATATCACGCTTTGGAATTGGAAGAAGTATGGTTCTTGCCAAACCAGATTCCGCCACATAAACAAGGACGTAATATTACAAGTATAGAAAGTCGTTTACATATGTTAGAGCTTGCGACTGAGGCAGAAGAACACTTTTCTATTTGTTTAGAAGAGCTAAGCAGGAAGGGCCCATCTTATACGTATGACACTATGTTACAATTGACGAAGAAGTATCCGGATGTGCAGTTTCACTTTATTATCGGTGGGGATATGGTTGAGTATTTACCGAAGTGGTATAACATTGAAGCTTTACTTAATCTTGTAACATTTGTTGGAGTTGCAAGACCTGGGTATACATTGCATACACCATATAAGATTACTACAGTGGAAATTCCGGAATTTGCAGTTTCTTCATCCTTATTACGTGAGAGATATAAGGAGAAGAAAACGTGTAAATATTTACTTCCTGAAAAAGTACAGGTATATATCGAGAGGAATGGGTTGTATGAATCGTGAGAATGCACTTCATATTGTCAAACAACAAATGCATGAAAAACGTTATATACACACAATTGGTGTAATGGAGACAGCGATTGAGCTTGCTAAGTTATACGGTGTGGACGAGAAAAAAGCAGAGATGGCAGCTATATTCCATGATTATGCGAAATGTAGAGCAATTTCAGAGATGGAAGAGATTATTAAACGTGAAGATTTGCCGAAAGATTTACTTTGCTATAATAAAGAGTTGTGGCATGCGCCTGTTGGGGCATACTTAGTAGAAAAAGAGGTAGGCATTACGGATTCTGAAATATTGCAAGCTATTACATATCATACAAGTGGTCATGAGAACATGACGATGTTAGATAAAGTGATTTATGTAGCTGATTACATTGAGCCAGGGCGAAAGTTTCCAGGTGTGGAAGAGGCTCGTAAACTCGCATATACGGATATAAATCAAGCTTTATTATTTGCCTTAAAGAGAACAATTCAATTTTTAATGGAAAAAAATCAGACGATTTATCCATTAACATTCCAAACATACAATGCAGTTATCAAGGAGGAAATGAGTAAATGAACGATAAAGATTTATTAGTGTTAGCGGCAAAAGCAGCTGATGATAAAAGAGCAGAAGATATGGTTGTCCTAAATATGCAAGGTATTTCACCAATTGCAGATTATTTCATTATTTGTCACGGTAATTCAGATAAACAAGTGCAAGCAATTGCACGTGAAATTAAATCAAAAGCACATGAGTTCCAAATCGACGTACAACGTATGGAAGGTTTTGACGAAGCACGTTGGGTATTAGTTGATCTTGGAGATGTAGTTGCCCATGTATTCCATAAAGATGAGCGTAATCACTATAATTTAGAGCGTCTATGGGGCGATGTGCCACGTGAAGATATAACAGAAGAGCTAGGCCAATGAAATACGAACAATTTGCATTGTTGTACGACGAACTGATGAATGATGTCCCTTATGATAAATGGGTAGAATTCACAGAGGAAAGCCTGCAGCAGGCAGATATGAAAGAGGCAAAAATTCTTGATGTAGCATGCGGTACGGGTAATGTAACCCTTCCGCTTGTGCAAAAGGGTTACGATTTAATAGGTGTCGATCTTTCAGAAGAAATGTTAACAGTCGCTCAGCAAAAACTAGGAGGAGAGGGATACTTTATTCCTTTTTACCAACAAGACATGCGAGAGCTTGATGTTCCAGGTGAGTTTGACTGTGTCACTATCTTTTGTGATTCATTAAATTATGTATTGCAAGAAGATGGAGTACAAGAAACATTTAGAAGAGTGTTTCACCATTTGCGTCAAGATGGTTTGTTTTTATTTGATGTACATTCTTTATATAAAATACATCATGTATTTCAAAATGAAACGTATACAGTGAATGGAGAAGAAATATCTCTTATTTGGAATTGCTTCCCTGGTGAAGAATCAAATAGTGTAGAGCATGATTTGACATTCTTTGTTCAAGATCCGGAAGAAGATGTGTACCATCGGTTTGATGAATGTCACGTGCAACGTGCATATCAAGTGGAAGAGTTAACGAAATGGCTTGAAGAAGCAGGTTTTACAGTTCTTCGTGTAACAGGTGATTTTGAGCGACTTGAAGTTACAGAACAAACAGAGCGTATTTTCTTCATGGCGAAGAAAAACGGATAAAACAAATAAAACAAAAGCAACCGAGAAGGTTGCTTTTGTTTTATAAAGAAGATGTATTTTTAGTTCTAGCATAATCTGAAGATCGTATGCGTAAAGTGTGGGAATAGTAGTTAAAGTGAAAATGTATTGTAAAAAAGTAAGTATTTATAAAAAGGATTTGGAATGAAAATGACGTATTTATTATGTGTGTTTATTGAATTGCTGATCAACGCATTCTAAATCTTCATCAAATTTTTCATGTGTTCGCTCGATTAACTTATGGAACATATCTCCAACGTGTTCTTCTAAAACCCGAATGCCTTCCCCGGTAACGCCGCCTTTCACGCAAACCTTTTCTTGTAAGGTAGGTAATGTGAAGATTTCTTTTTCAAGTAATTTCCCCATCCCCACGACCATTTCACTTACTAAAGTAGTAGCCTCTTCGTGTGTAATATTTGTTTTATCTACAGCAGCGTTAATGAAGCATTGTAGTAAATAACTAAAGAAAGCAGGACCGCAACTTGCTATATCAGATGAAACACGTGTTATATCTTCTTCTATTACAAGAGGTGTAGAAATATTTTTGAATAGACGAAGTAGTTTTTGTTGCCATTCTTCAGAGCAATTATTTCCAAATGTAAATAGTGAGGCGCCAGAGAGGGCGCGATTTGTGATACTTGGAATGATACGTGCGACGTGGCACGGTACGAGAGTCTCTAATTGTGATGGAGATATTGGACTTGTAATAGAAACTAAGCACGTTTCATCAGAAAAATGTTCAGCGTATTTTTTTAGGATAGGGTATATATCTATCGGCTTAACGCAAATAAAAATAAGTTGTGATTGTTCGATTACTTCCGGGATTGTTTTTGCTATATGAACAGAAGGGTATTTTTCTTTTATGTGATATGCTTTGGCAGGCGTCCGATTAATGATTGTAAGGCACGAAGGTTTGACAGCACGGGTTTCTAAAAATGCATCGATTAGTATATTCCCCATGTTTCCTGTCCCTATAATTCCTATGTTCAAAGTTTCATCCCTCCTTCGTAACAGCTTTCTCCTAAACAATATGAATGATGTTATAAATTTATGATTAGAGGTGTAAAATGATGTGGGATTTTCCGAAAAAGTGGTTAGGTTTAGTAGCTATTATTGGAACTTTACTTTTTCTTGTTTTTTGGAAAACGAATCAGAGTGTAGAACGAACGCCTATTACAATGAATGTGCAAGAGAAGGAGATAGAAAAAAAGGGTAAACCGAAAATATCGGATACAAAGGAACAGAAAAGAACAATTATAATTGATGTGAAAGGAGCGGTTAATAAAGAAGGGGTATATGAAATGAAGGAAGGAGATCGCGTAAAGGATGCGGTTCAAAAGGCTGGTGGTTTTTTATCAGAAGTAGATATGAAAAAAGTGAATTTAGCACAAATTGTACAAGATCAAATGCTTCTTTATATACCGAGTAAAAATGAGCCAGAACAAGGGATGTTTACTTCTTCTAAGGAAGATGGCAAGATTCGAATAAATACAGCAGCGAAAGAGCAATTGGAAAAAATTACAGGGATTGGCTCTCGAAAGGCAGAAAGTATTTTGAAATATCGAGAAGAGCATGGTCCGTTTCAGAAAATAGAAGATTTATTAGAGATTGATGGGATTGGTGCGAAGTCTCTTGAAAAGATAAAAGATCAAATTATTATTCCGTAAAAGATTGACGAAGTTTTTCTTCTTTCGCTACACTACAAGTAGACAAAAAAGTAGGTGAAAAATATGGAACGAATTTCATGGGATCAATATTTTATGACGCAAAGCCATCTACTATCGTTACGTAGTACATGTACAAGGCTTGCGGTAGGAGCGACAATCGTTCGCGATAAACGAATTATTGCTGGTGGATATAATGGTTCGATTAAAGGTGGCGTACATTGTATAGATGATGGTTGTTACGTAATCGATAATCATTGTGTTCGGACAATTCATGCCGAAATGAATGCTTTATTACAATGTGCCAAGTTTGGTGCGAAAACAGAGGAAGCAGAAATTTACGTTACGCATTTCCCTTGTTTACAATGTTGTAAGGCAATTATTCAAAGTGGTATTACAGCGGTTTATTATGCGCAGGATTATAAAAATCATCCATACGCCATAGAGTTATTTGAACAAGCGAATGTAACAGTGAAGCACGTTCCGCTAGAATATGATATCGCTGCATTAGAGGAGCAAAAACGTTATACGGAGTTAAAAGAATTATTTGCGTCTTTAGAAAAAGATAATTTATCAATGGAAGAATTACAGCATGTATTCACGAAAGCAAAAATGATGCTATAAGGAGTGAGTATAAGTTGCAGGAACAATGGGGGTATGTTGCAATCTCGTTTATAATAGGGATTGCAATTGCCTTTTCCTCGTCACTTTTATTAATAGTTTTTTGCCTCTTTTTAAATGTTTTCTTCTGTTTATATCGCACTTCGCGTAAAACCTTCTTTTTTTGCATTGTAGCGTGCTTTAGTGGCGCTATATACACTTCCTATGTTCAAGGGTGGAATAAGTCTCTAGGAGAGTCCTATGGAGTTACAAGAGGGGTTATACAAAATACACCGCTTGTTAATGGAGATCGCCTATCTTTTCAGTTTGAAGATCACAATAAAAATATAGTGCAGTTAAGTTATAGAATAAAATCAGCCTTGGAAAAGGAAAAAATGCAACAATTATACGCAGGGATATCATGTGTATTCGAGGGTGAGAGGAAAGAACCGCAAACAGCTCGGAATTTTCATGGTTTTAATTACCGTGATTATTTATACAAGCAACATATTCATTTCACATTTGAGGCTACATATATTTCTGAATGCTATAGAACATCACTGTCGCTCATGCAACGGATTCTCCTTTTGAGGCAACAAGTAATCTCGAAAGTTACAGAGATGTTTCCAGAGCAATCAGGTGCTTTTATGAATGCGTTACTATTTGGTGATAGACAACAAATGACGTTTGAAGTGGAAGAGCAATATCAACAGTTTGGTCTTGTACATTTGTTAGCAATTTCAGGTTCGCACATTGTATTGTTAATGGTGATAGTATATTTTATTTTGCTAAGAAGTGGTGCGACGAGGGAGGTAGCAACAATTTGCCTTATCATTTGTATTCCTTTGTATATGGTTTTAGCAGGGGCGTCACCCTCTGTTATAAGGGCTTCTATAACGGGAGTTTTGACGTTGATTGCTTTTATGTGCTCGATTCGTTTATCTAGTTTAGATGCTTTAAGTGTAACAGCTATATGTATGCTTATATATGACCCTTATCTTGTTTTTAATATTGGATTTCAGTTTTCTTTTGTAGGTAGCTTCGCTTTACTTTTGTCTGCTCCGTTATTGTTAGTGAGTAGCAACGGAGTAATCCGAAATTCTATTTATATTTCTATCATTTCACAGCTCGTTAGTACTCCGATTTTGTTATATCACTTTGGTTATTTTTCTCCATATAGCATTTTCCTCAATCTTTTATACGTTCCGTTTTTATCTATCATTGTATTACCATGTAGCATTATTATTTTACTGTGTATGCCAATTGTCCCGTTTCTCGCAAAAGGATTTGCGGATGTGTTATCAATAGGCTTGAGTATGTCTAATGTTTTTCTAAGTTATTGTGAAAGTTTACCATTTAACCAGCTTATTTTCGGGAAAACGTCCTTCAATCTTGTAGCTGTATATTGCGCGAGTATTGTCAGTATATTGATGGTTTGGGAAAGGAGAGCGCCGAAAAAAATGGTTTGTATAGTTGTGAGTATATTTCTTTTTATTAGCACGTGTCATTATGTATATCCATATTTTAGAGGAAGTGGAAGTGTAACATTTATTGATGTTGGACAAGGTGATGCAATATTAATTCGCCTTCCGTATGATAAAGGGGTTTATCTTATTGATACAGGTGGAACGCTTCGTGTCAATAAGGAAGAGTGGCAACAAAAAAAGCATGAATTTTCTGTTGGAAATGATGTTTTAATACCCTATTTACAAAAAGAAGGTATTAAAACAATTGATAAATTAATCGTAACGCATGGAGATGCAGATCATATAGGTGCTGCGCAAGAATTATTATCATATATACCTGTAAAAGAAGTTGTGTTTGGCCGGAAGGGAAAAGATGCAGTATTAGAAAAAGTAGTAAAGAAACAGGCATTAGAAAAGGAAATAAAAATAACTGAAGTGGGGGAAGGGGAAAGTTGGAGTGTAAATGAAGCTGAATTTTTCGTTTTAGCTCCAAAAGGAAAAGAAAAAAGTGAAAATAATGCTTCAATTGTAATATGGGCAAAATTTGGAGGATTGACGTGGCTATTTACAGGCGATTTAGAAGAAGAAGGAGAGCAGTTTTTAGTATCTGCGTATCCAAATTTGCGAGTAGATGTTTTAAAAGTTGCTCATCATGGAAGTAACACGTCATCTATAGAGTCTTTTTTGAACGTTATACAGCCCCGTGTAGCGATTATATCTGTTGGTAAGCAGAATAGATATGGACACCCGCATAAAGAAGTGATAGAGCGTTTGGAGAAGATGGGGAGTGCGATATGGCGCACGGACAAGCAAGGTGCTATTTCCTATGTTTTTAAAGGGGAAAATGGAACCTTTCAAAGTAAAATCACATACGATAAGACATATAATAGGTGAAAAAGAGAAGACTGCCATGAAGTGGCAGTCTTTAAGAACCGATAAATTTAATAACAGTTGCAATGATGAAAAGTGTTGCGAAAAAACCAAATGAGACGATAAATCCTACCCCTGAATCAATAGCGTCATTGCGTTTACTTTGAACGTTTTGTTCAAAATCATTCATTTAGAATCCCTCCCCAACATTCCACTTTAGTATAAAATATTGTCAGAAAAAAATCTACAATTTCCATATGAAGAGAAAATGAGCTTTTTTGCTACTTTTAGATCATGAAGTAACGTGAGTTTTTTGTTTCCAAGCATGTTAACAGTTGGCACTTATACTCGAATTTTTATTGTGAATAATAAAGGGAAGGTGATTACCGCACACCAATAAGAAACCCGGGGCTTATTGCGTGGCGTTTAATATAAATAAAGGGACGGGTTATACAGCCTGTTCCTTTGTACTTGTAAAACAAAAGCTAGGGCATTAGTATAAATATATATTGCCAAGTTAGGGAGTAGGAAAAAGTATGAGTGATATACATAAAAAAATTAAAAAGAAACAGTTTGCTTCGTTATATTTACTATATGGAACGGAAGCTTTTTTTATAAATGAAACGATAAAGCTTATTACGACAGAAGCACTTGAAGAAGAAGATCGAGAGTTTAATGTTGTGACATACGATTTGGAAGAAGCATATTTAGAAGATGTGGTTGAGGATGCGCGTACGCTTCCTTTCTTTGGAGAACGGAAAGTACTGTTAATAAAATCACCGCTATTTCTGACTTCGCAAAAAGAAAAGTTAGAGCAAAATATAAAAATTTTAGAAGAATACATTGGTGAACCTTCTCCATTTTCTATTCTTGTTTTTGTTGCGCCTTACGAAAAACTTGATGAGCGAAAAAAAATTACAAAACTATTAAAGAAAACAGCAGATGTAGTAGAAGCGAATGCGATGCAAGTGCAGGATGTTCAGAAGTGGATTATTGCTCGTGCAGATGAAGTGCATGTGCACATTGATAACGCGGCTGTTAGTTTGTTGCTAGAGCTTGTGGGAAGTAATGTAACGATGTTGGCGAAGGAAATGGACAAGTTAACGTTATACGTTGGTATGGGCGGAGAGATTACGACGAAACTTGTTGCAGAGCTTGTGCCAAAATCAGTTGAGCAAAATGTATTTGCTTTGACAGAAAAAGTGGTGAAAAAAGATATTGCAGGTGCAATGCAAATTTTGGATGGATTATTTACGCAGCAGGAAGAACCGATTAAATTGCTTGCGTTATTAGTGAGTCAATTCCGTTTGTTGTATCAAGTGAAAGAGTTACAGCAACGTGGTTATGGGCAAAATCAAATTGCATCTCATATTGGTGTACATCCGTATCGTGTAAAATTGGCGATGAATCAAACGAAATTTTTCTCTTTTGAAGAATTAAAAAAAGTGATTATAGAATTAGCGGAAGCTGATTATAGTATGAAGACGGGAAAGATGGATAAGAAACTTGTGCTCGAGTTTTTCTTAATGCGATTAAATCATATGTGATGACACAAAAAAAGTTCATGTACCTAGTGCATGAACTTTTTTTGTATATAAAAAAACGATCCAAATGGATCGTTTTTTAAACGCCTTACGCGTTTACTTGTTTCGCTAAGCGAGATTTTTGACGAGATGCAGCGTTTTGGTGGATAAGACCTTTACGAGCTGCTTTGTCAAGTTTTTTAGAAGCAGTTTTGAAAGCTTCTTTAGCATTTTCAAGATCGTTATTAGTAACTAAAGCTTCTACAGTTTTAACAGCAGAACGCATGTCAGACTTGATAGAAGCGTTATGTGCACGACGCTCTTCGCTAAGTTTAGCGCGTTTGATAGCAGATTTGATGTTTGCCATACTTTTCACCTCCCTGGTGCAATCGAATGACTCGATTCTTACATAGAACAAGTGATATTCTATCAAACGGTGAAGAGAATTGCAATAGTATATCCATGAAATTTCACGTAAAGGAAAGAATGACCTTATATAACTTTGGGAAATCTAACGATATTTACTATGAATTACGGAGGAGATACGATGAAAGAACCATTGGATTTAAGTAAATATAGCGTTAGAACTGACCTTGCTGTAGAAGCTCATCAAATGTTGCAAGAAAGCCAAGAAGAACAAAAAGGGATACAGGGGGTAATTGTAAAAGAGAGGGAAGAAGAAGGTACTATAATTACAAAAGTAACAATTGATGAAGCTGCCTCTGAAGCGATGGGTAAAAAACCTGGAAATTATTTAACGCTTGAAGTACAAGGTATACGTCAGCAAGATACAGAACTTCAACAAAAAGTGGAGCGTATTTTTGCAAAAGAATTTTCTTATTTCTTAGAAGAGGTTGGTGTTACAAAAGAAGCGAGCTGTTTAATTGTAGGCCTTGGGAATTGGAATGTAACACCGGATGCTCTTGGGCCAATAGTTGTAGAAAATGTATTAGTAACGAGACATTTGTTTCAATTGCAGCCTGAAAGTGTAGAAGAAGGATTCAGGCCTGTTAGTGCAATTCGGCCGGGGGTAATGGGGATTACAGGCATCGAAACGAGCGATGTTATTTATGGGATTATTGAGAAGACAAATCCAGACTTTGTAATTGCGATTGACGCATTAGCTGCCCGTTCTATTGAACGAGTAAATAGCACGATACAAATTTCTGATACTGGAATCCATCCTGGATCAGGGGTTGGGAATAAACGTAAGGAACTAAGTAAAGAGACATTAGGTATCCCTGTTATCGCAATTGGTGTTCCGACTGTGGTCGATGCCGTTTCGATTACAAGTGATACGATTGATTTTATTTTGAAACATTTTGGTCGAGAGATGAAAGAAGGAAACAAACCTTCAAGATCTTTGTTACCAGCGGGATTTTCATTTGGAGAAAAGAAAAAATTAACAGAAGAAGATATGCCAGATGAAAAGAGCCGAAATATGTTTTTAGGTGCTGTTGGTACGTTAGAAGAAGAAGAAAAAAGAAGGTTGATTTATGAAGTGCTATCGCCCCTTGGTCATAACTTAATGGTGACCCCAAAAGAAGTAGATACTTTTATTGAGGATATGGCGAATGTAATAGCGAGTGGTTTAAATGCAGCGCTGCATCATCAAATTGATCAAGATAATACGGGAGCGTATACACATTGAGGGAGAAAGATGATAATAGTTTGAGTCGTTTTGCGCTTTTGTGTATATGTAGTGTAGCTTTATGTTTACTTATGATGATAGCAGGAGTGTCACTTGCTAATCATGGTTTGAAAAGTATGAAAGGTTATCGGCAATTGTCGTATGAACAAATAGCTCATATGACAGGGACAGAGAGTACAGGTGTTGAATCAGAAATTTTGGGTAGTTCGTTTTCAGCTTCAGAAAAACAACAACAATTAGAACGTTTAAGAAGTTTTAATGTTGTAGAAGGAATTGGGATGGCGGTAGCAAGTGTAGCTTATGAAATGACGAAGTTCGGAACGGATATAGTTGTTGGGAAAATAAAGGGGATTTTTAGCTAAGAGTAGCATGGGAGAAGGTTGTTTTACTGATTTGTAAGACAACCGTTTTAAAATTTGAAAAGGGTTTGTCTCTTATGGTTTATTCGCATAAGATATAGATAGAATGATTTGTATCGTAAGCAGCACGAGTTTTCATTGAATCTTTGTTGCTCTATTGATATAATCAGTGCTAGTGTATATTGGCGAGACTATTAGGAGTTGAGAACATAGATGAACAAAGAAGAAAGAGCAAAAAGACAGTCCAAAATTCGTAATTTCTCTATTATTGCTCATATTGACCACGGAAAATCAACGTTAGCAGACCGTATTTTAGAGAAAACAAATGCGTTAACACAACGCGAAATGAAAGCTCAGTTGCTTGACTCTATGGATTTAGAGCGTGAGCGTGGTATTACAATCAAATTAAACGCAGTACAATTAAACTATAAAGCAAAAGATGGTGAAGAGTATATTCTTCATTTAATTGATACACCAGGACACGTCGACTTTACGTACGAAGTATCTCGTAGTTTAGCGGCTTGTGAAGGTGCGATTCTTGTAGTAGATGCAGCGCAAGGTATTGAAGCGCAAACGTTAGCGAACGTATACTTAGCGCTCGATAACAACTTAGAAATTTTACCAGTTATCAATAAAATCGACTTACCAAGTGCGGATCCAGAACGTGTACGTCAAGAGGTAGAAGATGTAATTGGTTTAGATGCATCAGAAGCGGTACTTGCTTCTGCGAAAGCTGGAATTGGTATTGAAGAAATTTTAGAACAAATTGTTGAAAAAGTACCAGCTCCGGCAGGTGATTCAGAAGAGCCGTTACAATGTATGATTTTCGACTCTTTATATGATCCGTACCGTGGTGTAATTGCTTATATCCGTGTTGTAAATGGAACGGTAAAAGTTGGCGATAAAGTACGTATGATGGCAACGGGTAAAGAATTTGAAGTAACAGAAGTAGGTGTATTTACACCGAAAACTACGCAACGTGACGAGTTAACAGTAGGTGATGTAGGTTTCTTAGCAGCATCTATTAAAAACGTAGGTGATACACGTGTTGGTGATACGATTACACATGCGAAACGTCCAGCTGCAGAGGCGTTACCAGGTTACCGTAAATTAAACCCGATGGTATTCTGTGGGCTGTATCCAATTGATTCTGCTCGTTATAACGATTTACGTGATGCGTTAGAAAAATTAGAGTTAAACGATTCTGCTCTTGAGTTTGAACCAGAAACATCTCAAGCGTTAGGATTTGGTTTCCGTTGTGGATTTTTAGGACTTCTTCACATGGAAATCATTCAAGAACGTATTGAACGTGAATTTAAGATTGACTTAATTACAACAGCGCCAAGCGTTATTTATAAAGTTTATTTAACAAACGGTGAAGATGTTATTGTTGATAATCCATCTAATATGCCAGATCCACAGTCTATCGATCGTGTAGAAGAGCCGTTTGTGAAGGCTTCAATTATGGTTCCGAATGACTATGTTGGAGCTGTAATGGAAATTTGCCAAGGTAAACGTGGAACGTTTATTGATATGCAATATTTAGATGAAACGCGTGTTACATTAACATATGAAATCCCGTTATCAGAAATCGTATATGACTTCTTCGATCAATTGAAATCAAATACGAAAGGGTATGCATCATTTGACTACGAGTTAATTGGTTATAAACCATCTAAACTTGTGAAAATGGATATTCTTTTAAATAATGAACAAGTGGATGCTTTATCATTTATCGTACACCGTGATTCAGCGTATGACCGTGGTAAAGTAATTGTAGAGAAATTAAAAGAATTAATTCCGAGACAACAGTTCGAAGTACCAATTCAGGCGACTATCGGAAATAAAGTTGTAGCACGTTCTACAATTAAGGCGATGCGTAAAAACGTACTTGCAAAATGTTACGGCGGTGACATTTCTCGTAAGCGTAAACTTCTTGATAAGCAAAAAGAAGGTAAAAAACGTATGAAGTCTGTTGGTTCTGTAGAAGTGCCACAAGAGGCATTCATGGCTGTACTGAAAATGGATGACAACTAATATTTGAAATAAAAAAGAAGTCGTTTGTGCGGCTTCTTTTTTCTGTATAATTACTTTTTAGACATCTGAGCAGCTCTCATTTACAATAATGAGAGAGCTTTTTAGTTCATATAGAGTTAGGAGATTGTTAATGTCCGAAAATATTCGAAAAGATATTCAAGATAAAATACAAAATGGCAATTTTAATTGTGAAAAGGAATTGACGCTTTCTATTATTAGTGGAAAGTGGAAAGTTGTGATACTGTGGCATCTTGGTGTGGAAGGGCCTCATCGTTTTAGTGAATTACAACGGTTATTCCCAAGCATTTCTCATAAAGTTTTGTCGAACCAATTAAAAGAGTTAATGGAAGATGGGATTGTTGATCGAACAGTATATCCCGAAATTCCTCCTCGTGTTGAGTATTATATGACGGAACTAGGCATGTCACTTTTACCGATCGTTGAAATGATGTATGATTGGGGAAAAATGCGAATGGAACAAATTCGTAATACGTTAGAGAAGTAGAGAATCCTCCGGAGTGCGGAGGTTTTCTTTTTAGAAAGGTAGGAGTTATATTTGGTACAAGCTGCATATATTCATATTCCGTTTTGTCAGCACATTTGTCACTATTGTGATTTTAATAAAGTGTTTATTGAACGCCAACCGGTTGATCAATATTTAGATTATTTAGAGAAGGAAATAATAAATACGGTTCAAAAAGTTCCGTTTGATAGTATGAAAACGATTTTTGTGGGCGGTGGAACTCCGACAGCGTTAAATATGGAACAGACAAAAAAATTACTCGAGATTATTAATCGTCATTTGCGTCCGTTTGCTCCGAATTGTGAATTGACATTTGAAGCGAATCCAGGAGATCTACCGAAAGAGAAGTTGAATGTACTACTAGAAGGTGGAGTGAATCGAATTAGTTTTGGTGTGCAAACGTTCCGTGATGAACTGCTTGAGAAAATCGGGCGCAAGCATACGAGGGAAGATGCATTCCTAGCGATTCGAGAAGCTCAGGAAGTAGGCTTTAAAAATATTAATGTAGATATTATTTATGCTTTGCCAGGACAAACGATAGAAGATGTGAAGGAAACATTAGACATTGCTTTTACGCTTGGTGTACAACATTTCTCGGCATATTCATTAATTGTGGAACCTAAAACAGTGTTTTATAACTTAATGAATAAAGGGAAATTGCGTCTTCCGGGTGAAGACCATGAAGCTAAAATGTATGAAATGGTAATGGATGAAATGGAGAAACACGGTTATAACCAGTATGAAATTAGTAATTTCTCAAAAGGTGACAATAAAAGTAGACATAATCTCACATACTGGAATAATGAAGAGTATTATGGCTTTGGAGCTGGAGCTCATAGTTATGTGAATGGGGAACGTATTCAAAATGTAGGTCCGCTGAAGCAATATTTTAATAAAATTGATGAAACAGGATTTCCGTATTTAGATGTTCATAAGGTGACGGAGAAAGAAAGAATGGAAGAAGAACTGTTCTTAGGACTTCGAAAAACAAAAGGTGTTTCTAAAACGGCATTCCGCGATAAATTTAATGTGGAGATGGATCAAGTTTTCGCGAAGCAGTTACAAAGCAATCAAGAACAAGGATTACTTGAAGAGGAAAATGGACATGTGCGTTTAACGCGAAAAGGAAAATTATTAGGGAATGAAGTATTCCAATCATTTTTGATTGACTAATTAAATGTTCCATAGGCGTGAAAAAGTTTCATTATTTCGTGACGTTTCCGTTGACAATTGAATGTCAATTTTGGTAAGTTATTAATAGATTTAGCACTCAAAGACAAAGAGTGCTAACAGAGGTGATGATGAGATGCTTACGGAACGTCAGCTCTTAATTTTACAAACAATTATTGATGACTTTATTGGATCAGCGCAGCCTGTTGGGTCTAGAACGTTGGCTAAAAAAGATGAAATTACATTTAGTTCAGCTACTATTCGAAATGAAATGGCGGACTTAGAAGAATTAGGTTTTATTGAAAAAACGCACAGTTCTTCTGGACGTGTTCCTTCTGAGAAAGGCTACCGATTTTATGTAGACCATCTTTTAGCGCCGCAAAACTTACCGAACGCTGAAATTGTACAAATTAAAGATTTATTTGCTGAAAGAATTTTTGAAGCGGAAAAAATTGCACAGCAATCTGCTCAAATTTTATCAGAACTTACGAATTATACGGCCATTGTTCTTGGACCGAAGTTAAGTACAAATAAACTTAAAAATGTACAAATTGTGCCGCTTGATCGTCAAACTGCAGTCGCTATTATTGTAACTGATACAGGGCATGTACAAAGTAAAACGATTACCGTTCCGGAATCTGTTGATTTATCAGATTTAGAAAAAATGGTTAATGTTTTAAATGAAAAGCTATCTGGCGTACCGATGGAAGAACTTCATAATAAAATCTTTAAGGAGATTGTTACAGTTTTACGTGGGTATGTTCATAATTACGATAGTGCAATAAAAATGTTAGATGGTACATTTCAAGTTCCGTTATCGGAAAAGATATACTTTGGAGGAAAAGCAAATATGCTTTCGCAGCCAGAGTTCCATGACATTCAAAAGGTTAGATCTTTGCTTACCATGATTGATAATGAAGCCGAATTTTATGACATTTTGCGTCATAAACAAGTCGGGATTCAAGTGAAAATTGGTAGGGAAAACACTTCGACGGCTATGGAGGATTGCAGTTTAATTTCTGCAACATATTCGATCGGCGAAGAGCAACTTGGAACAATTGCTATTTTAGGTCCTACGAGAATGCAATATTCTCGTGTAATTAGTTTGTTACAGTTATTTACGAGACAATTTACTGATGGACTTAAAAAGTAAATGAGAGTAATACATTCGCTCAAGTGATGAAATTTTCATTGCTGTGTGTAATATATAATGCTTAGGTAATCATGCTATGCATGATACCTAATACCTTTTAAGGAGGTGAATATTGTGGAAGAGCGTAACGAACAAGTGGTAGAAGAAGTAAAAGAAGCGCAAGTTGAAGAAGCTGTCACGCCAGAAAACAGTGAAGAAACTGTAGAAGAAAAAAGTGAGGCTGCTCTTTTACAAGAAAAAGTAGATGAGTTACAAGCGAAACTAACGGAAACGGAAGGTCGCACATTACGTCTACAAGCTGATTTTGAAAATTATAAGCGCCGTGTCCAAATGGATAAACAGGCTGCTGAAAAATATAGAGCACAAAGTCTAGTTTCAGACATCTTGCCAGCTCTTGATAATTTTGAAAGAGCAATGCAAGTGGAAGCGACTGATGAGCAAACGAAATCCTTGTTACAAGGTATGGAAATGGTGCATCGTCAATTGTTAGAAGCGCTGACTAAAGAAGGTGTGGAAGTGATTGAAGCTGTTGGTAAACAGTTTGATCCTAATGAACACCAAGCTATTATGCAAGTGGAAGATAGTGAATTTGAATCAAACGCGGTTGTGGAAGAATTCCAAAAAGGTTATAAATTAAAAGACCGTGTGATTCGCCCATCAATGGTAAAAGTAAATCAATAATTTACATAAAACTAGGAGGATTCGCCATGAGTAAAATTATCGGTATTGACTTAGGTACAACAAACTCTTGTGTAGCTGTTATGGAAGGTGGAGAACCAAAGGTTATCCCAAATCCAGAAGGAAACCGTACAACACCTTCTGTTGTAGCTTTCAAAAATGAAGAACGTCAAGTTGGGGAAGTTGCAAAGCGCCAAGCAATTACAAACCCAAATACAATCATGTCTGTTAAACGTCATATGGGTACAGACTACAAAGTAGAAGTTGAAGGTAAAGATTATACACCTCAAGAAATTTCTGCAATCATTTTACAAAACTTAAAAGCTTCTGCTGAAGCATACTTAGGTGAAACAGTAACGAAAGCTGTTATTACAGTACCTGCATACTTCAACGATGCAGAGCGTCAAGCAACGAAAGATGCTGGTCGTATCGCTGGTTTAGAAGTTGAGCGTATCATTAACGAACCAACAGCAGCAGCACTTGCTTACGGTTTAGAAAAACAAGACGAAGAACAAAAAATCTTAGTATATGACTTAGGTGGCGGTACATTTGACGTATCTATCCTTGAGTTAGCAGACGGCACATTTGAAGTTATTTCAACTGCTGGTGACAACCGTCTTGGTGGCGATGACTTTGACCAAGTTATCATCGATCACTTAGTAGCTGAGTTCAAAAAAGAAAATAACATTGATTTAAGCCAAGATAAAATGGCGCTTCAACGCTTGAAAGATGCAGCTGAAAAAGCGAAAAAAGATCTTTCTGGTGTAACACAAACTCAGATTTCATTACCATTCATTAGTGCTGGAGCTGCTGGTCCATTACACTTAGAATTAACGTTAACAAGAGCGAAATTCGAAGAGCTTTCAGCAGGTCTTGTTGAAAGAACATTAGAGCCAACTCGTCGTGCATTAAAAGACGCTGGTTTTGCTCCAAGCGAATTAGATAAAGTTATTCTTGTTGGTGGATCTACTCGTATCCCAGCTGTACAAGAAGCTATTAAACGTGAAACTGGTAAAGAGCCATATAAAGGTGTAAACCCTGATGAAGTTGTAGCATTAGGTGCTGCAGTTCAAGGTGGCGTACTTACTGGTGATGTAGAAGGCGTTCTATTATTAGACGTAACTCCACTTTCTTTAGGTATTGAAACTATGGGTGGCGTGTTCACGAAATTAATCGAGCGTAACACTACAATTCCAACAAGTAAGTCACAAGTATTCTCGACAGCTGCTGATAATCAACCAGCAGTAGACATTCACGTATTACAAGGTGAGCGTCCAATGTCAGCTGACAACAAAACGTTAGGTCGTTTCCAATTAACTGACCTTCCACCAGCACCACGTGGTATTCCACAAATCGAAGTAACATTCGATATTGATGCGAACGGTATTGTTAACGTACGTGCGAAAGACTTAGGAACAAGCAAAGAGCAAGCTATTACAATCCAATCTTCTTCAGGTCTTTCTGATGAAGAAGTAGAACGTATGGTACAAGAAGCGGAAGCAAATGCTGACGCTGACCAAAAACGTAAGGAAGAAGTTGAACTTCGTAACGAAGCTGACCAACTTGTATTCCAAACAGACAAAGTTGTAAAAGATTTAGAAGGTAAAGTAGATGCAGCTGAAGTTGCAAAAGCAACAGAAGCGAAAGAAGCATTACAAGCTGCAATTGAGAAAAACGAGCTTGAAGAAATTCGTGCGAAAAAAGATGCTTTACAAGAAATCGTACAACAATTAACTGTTAAATTATACGAGCAAGCTCAAGCAGCTGCTGGTCAAGCAGAAGGTGCGCAAGACGCTGGCACGAAGAAAGACAATGTAGTTGACGCTGAGTTTGAAGAAGTAAAAGAAGACAAGTAATTCAACTGTAAACATAATAAGTAAGATGACAAAAAGTCAAAGTCAAGCGTGCCTTGACTTTGGCTTTTTTCACGAATGAGAAGCGATGTGTGAGGATCTTAAGTTTTTCGCTTTGCATACTGTAAGTGAGGAAACTTTGTTGCAAAGCACTTTCTTTCGGTGTTAAAATTACGTTTATGTGAAAGATTCGGGGGTTGTAAATTTATGAGTAAACGAGACTATTATGAGGTCCTTGGACTTAGCAAGGGCGCTTCAACAGATGAAATAAAAAAAGCGTATCGTCGTTTGGCTAAAAAATACCATCCAGACGTAAGTAAAGAAGAAAATGCAATTGAAAAGTTTAAAGAAGTACAAGAAGCATACGAAGTGTTAAGTGATGATCAAAAGCGTGCGCAGTACGATCAATTTGGTCATGCTGGTGCAAATCAAGGATTCGGTGGATTTGGCGGCGGAGGAGACTTCGGCGGTGGCTTCGGTTTTGAAGATATATTTAGTTCTTTCTTTGGCGGTGGCGGCGGCAGACGTCGTGATCCAAATGCTCCGCGCCAAGGTGCTGACTTACAATATCAAGTCACTTTAGATTTTGAAGAAGCTATTTTTGGTAAGGAATTAAATGTGGAAATTCCAGTAGAAGATCCATGTGATACTTGTAAAGGTAGTGGAGCAAAACCAGGAACTTCAAAAGAAACATGTAAACATTGTTCAGGCTCTGGTCAAGTGAGTGTAGAACAAAACACACCGTTTGGTCGTATCGTAAACCGTCAAGCTTGTGGTCATTGTTCAGGAACTGGACAAATTATTAAAGAAAAATGTACGACATGTCACGGTTCAGGTAAAGTTCGTAAGCGTAAAAAAATCAATGTTAAAATTCCAGCAGGTATCGATAATGGTCAACAAATTCGTGTGTCTGGAAAAGGTGAAGCCGGCGTAAATGGCGGACCAGCAGGAGACTTATATGTTGTCGTTCATGTAAGAAATCATGAATTCTTCGAGCGTGAAGGAGATCACATTATTTGCGAAATGCCATTAACATTTGCGCAAATGGCGCTTGGTGATGAAGTGGAAGTTCCTACTGTTCATGGTAAAGTGAAGCTGAAAATTCCAGCAGGAACACAAACTGGAACAGAATTCCGCTTAAAAGGAAAAGGTGCTCCGAACGTACGTGGATACGGCCAAGGAGATCAATATGTAGTCGTTCGTGTTGTTGTACCGACGAAATTGACTTCGCAGCAAAAAGATTTATTACGTGAATTTGCAGGACAAGAAGAGCAGGATGATAGTTTATTCGGAAAGCTTAAACGTGCTTTCAAAGGGGAATAATGGAAATAAAAAATGGAGTTGGTAAATTGTGAAATGGTCAGAAATTAGTATTCATACAACAGAAGAAGCAGTAGAAGCTGTCTCTCATATTTTACATGAAGCTGGTGCTAGCGGAGTTGCGATTGAGGATCCAGCGGAGTTAACGAAAGAGCGCGAGCAACAATATGGTGAAATTTATGCATTGAATCCAGATGAATATCCGGCGGAAGGTGTATTAATAAAAGCATATTTCCCGCAAACGGATTCTTTACATGAAACGATTGCAGGTGTAAAATCATCTATTGATGTGCTTCCATCTTACGACATTGAAATTGGTACTGGAAATATTACCGTTAACGAAGTCAATGAAGAAGATTGGGCTACTGCTTGGAAAAAATATTACCATCCAGTACAAATTTCTGATACATTCACAATCGTACCGACGTGGGAAGAATATACACCATCTTCTCCTGATGAAAAAATCATTGAATTAGACCCAGGTATGGCGTTTGGTACAGGAACTCATCCAACAACAACGATGTGTATTCGTGCTTTAGAAAAAACAGTACAGCCAGGTGACACTATCATTGATGTAGGAACAGGTTCTGGTGTGCTTAGTATTGCAGCGGCAAAATTAGGTGCGTCTTCTGTTCAAGCATATGATTTAGATCCGGTTGCAGTTGAAAGTGCAGAAATGAATGTGCGTTTAAATAAAACAGATGATATCGTGTCTGTTGGGCAAAATAGTCTTTTAGAAGGTATTGAAGGTCCTGTTGATTTAATCGTAGCTAACTTATTAGCAGAAATTATTCTTTTATTCCCTGAAGATGCAGCGAGAGTTGTGAAGTCAGGTGGATTATTTATTACATCGGGCATTATTGCTGCGAAGGAAAAAGTAATTTCTGAGGCGTTAGAACAAGCTGGATTTACAATTGAAGAAGTGTTACGAATGGAAGATTGGGTAGCAATTATTGCACGAAATGCGTAATATAGATTTTAGTCTATAATGAAAAGGGGAGTCTCTCACTATAAGGTGAGGGACTTGCCGTTTGTTATATGAAAAATGATAATGTTTCGTTCTTTTCGTAAGTGTTGACTTACGAAAGGAACGAAACTCTACTAAGGTGATTATATGCAACGTTATTTTGTAGAAGAAAAACATGTAAGTGAAGCAAAAATTCGCATTGTAGGTGATGATGTACATCACATTGCGAGAGTAATGCGTATGACAGCTGGCGATCAAATTTATTGCTGTGTAAACGGAAAAACAGCAGTATGTTCAATTGATGAAATTACCAGTGAATTTATTAATACGGCTATTGTAGAATGGGTAGAGGCGTCAAGTGAACTTCCTGTTTTCGTGACGATTGCAAGTGGACTGCCAAAAGGAGACAAGCTAGAGTTGATTTTTCAAAAAGGAACTGAGCTTGGGGCAGCTGCATTCTTACCATTTCAAGCATCTCGCTCTATCGTAAAATGGGATGCGAAAAAAGCTGATAAAAAAGTTGAGCGTTTAAGAAAAATTGTGAAAGAAGCTGCGGAACAATCACATAGAAGTGAAATTCCGGAAGTACATGCTCCGGCATCATTTAAGCAACTGCTTACAATGAGTGGTGAGTATGATGTTTGTCTTGTTGCTTACGAAGAGGAAGCGAAACAAGGCGAGAAATCTAATTTTGCGAAAGCTTTAACGACAATGAAACCAGGTCAAAAGCTATTGATTGTATTTGGCCCAGAAGGCGGTTTAGCTGAGGAAGAGATTACAGCGCTTCGTGAACATAAATTTGTACCATGTAGTTTAGGACCAAGAATTTTAAGAACAGAAACGGCGCCGTTATATGCGTTAAGTGCTGCTTCGTATCATTTTGAATTGATGGGGTGATGATCAATGTCAACTGTTGCGTTCCATACGTTAGGTTGTAAAGTAAACCACTATGAAACAGAAGCCATTTGGCAATTGTTTAAACAAGGTGGTTATGAAAGAACAGAATATGAAAAGAAAGCTGATGTATATGTTATTAACACATGTACAGTAACGAATACTGGGGACAAAAAAAGCCGTCAAGTAATCAGACGTGCTGTGCGTCAAAATCCAGATGCAGTTATTTGCGTAACGGGATGTTATGCACAAACATCTCCAGCTGAAATTATGGCGATTCCAGGTGTAGATATTGTAGTTGGTACACAGGATCGTGAAAAGATGTTAGGTTACATCGAAGAATTCCGTAAAGAGCGTCAACCAATTAATGCGGTCCGCAATATTATGAAAACACGTGTGTACGAAGAACTTGATGTACCTTATTTCACGGATCGTACACGTGCGTCTTTAAAAATACAAGAGGGTTGCAATAACTTCTGTACATTCTGTATCATTCCTTGGGCGCGTGGTTTAATGCGTTCTCGTGATGGAAAAGAGGTTATTAAACAAGCACAACAATTAGTGGATGCAGGCTATAAAGAAATCGTATTAACGGGTATTCATACAGGTGGATACGGCGAAGATATAAAAGATTATAACTTAGCTGGATTACTTCGTGATATGGAAGCGGAAGTAGGCGGATTAAAACGTCTTCGTATTTCTTCTATTGAAGCGAGTCAAATTTCAGATGAAGTAATTGAAGTGTTAGATAAATCTGAAGTAGTTGTACGTCACTTGCATATTCCGTTGCAATCTGGTTCTAATACTGTATTAAAACGTATGCGTCGTAAATATACGATGGAATTCTTCCAAGAGCGTTTAGATCGTTTGAAAGAAGCGTTACCAGGCCTTGCGATTACATCTGACGTAATCGTTGGTTTCCCAGGTGAAACAGAAGAAGAATTCATGGAAACATACAATTTCATTAAAGAGAACCGCTTCTCTGAGTTACACGTGTTCCCTTATTCAAAACGTACAGGAACACCTGCAGCACGCATGGAAGATCAAGTTCCTGAAGATGTGAAGAACGATCGTGTTCATCGTTTAATTGAGCTATCTAATCAATTAGCGAAAGAATATGCATCAGCGTTTGAAGGTGAAGTGCTTGAAATCATTCCAGAAGAGCAATTTAAAGACGGCGACCGTGAAGGGTTATATGTAGGGTATACAGATAACTACTTGAAAATTGTATTTGAAGGATCAGAAGAATTAATTGGTAAGCTAGTGAAAGTGAAAATTACGAAAGCTGGCTATCCATATAACGAAGCGCAATTTGTTCGTGTTCTTGAAGATGATGTGAAAAAAGAATCAGCAAGCGCATAAAAAAGAGCGTGCAACCGGAAACGGTTTGCATGCTTTCTTTATTTGAAGCGGTTAAGTACTAGAAGGTGGAGAGGCGTTTCGTGCATCCCTGTATGAAAAAAGTTGAAATGATAAAAATATAGTTGTCTTCATGAAAGAAGGATACTAGCTATTTGTATAACTTTTGAAAAGGAAATGCTTCTATTCTTCTTTTATTCTGCCAAATAGTTGACCTGAAGTGATAAAATGTATTATAATCGTAAAAGACATGCTGAAGAAGTGTTTCTTTTTGCATGCTGAAGTTAGTATGTAAGTGTGATGTTTCGGAGGGAGGGAAAGAGAATGTCAAAAACAGTCGTTCGTAAAAACGAGTCTTTGGAGGATGCACTTCGCCGTTTTAAAAGATCGGTTTCTAAAACTGGTACACTTGCTGAAGCAAGAAAGCGCGAGTTTTATGAAAAACCAAGTGTAAAACGTAAGAAGAAATCTGAAGCGGCAAGAAAGCGTAAATTCTAAGAGAGGGTGTAAGTTATGAGTCTTCTCGGTCGTTTAAACGATGATATGAAACAAGCGATGAAGAATAAACAAAAAGAAAAATTAACCGTTATTCGTATGGTTAAGGCTGCTTTACAAAATGAAGGTATTAAACTGCAACATACTCTTACTGAAGAAGAGGAAGTAACAGTTTTAGCTCGTGAAGTAAAACAGTATAAGGACTCCCTCCTTGAATTTAAAAAAGCTGGTCGTGAAGACCTTGTTAATAAACTGCAAAGTGAAATTCAGATTTTAAGCGCATATTTGCCAGAGCAATTAACTGAAGAAGAACTAGTTGATGTAATCAAGCAAGTTATTTCTGAAGTTGGTGCGACTTCTAAAGCAGATATGGGTAAGGTGATGACTGCTGTTATGCCGAAAGTAAAAGGTAAAACAGACGGATCACTTGTGAATAAGTTGGTTATCCAGCTATTAGCATAAAAAAACGTCTCATTTCGTATGAGACGTTTTTTTATTGTTCTTATTAAGGAAAAACGCTATATTGCTTAATAAGCGTTTCTGTAAGTGATAGAAACGCCTCTGGTATGTAAAAAAAGGTAACAGCCTTAGTTATGATTAATCCCACCATAAAAAAAGCTTTTTCGTTTTCTTAATTTCTTCGACTAACTCCTCAATGCTTTCTGTTCCTTGTTCCACTATATCTGGACAAAATTCATACATTTCTTGCGCGAAAGATTGCATTTCTTCGTCTGTAGGTAACGCGCTAAAAATGGCATCAACCCAGTCATGATCTGCACCGATTATGATAAAAGGATAGCGATCATTCCATTTTCTTAGTTTAAAAATAACATCTATATTGCTAACTTCGTAATTAACGCCATTTGTTTGTTGGATTGTAAGGATATCAAATTGGTCATTTCCTTGTGTAATTGCAATTCTACACTCACTCTTACTTCCTTGACTAAAACTTCTTTCGCAAATAAAAGCTAAGTATCCAAGTTTCTGAACCTCAGATTGAAGTTTTATAACTTGCTGTTCAGCAGAATCCTCAAAGGTAACGAAAGAGACTCCGGCTATTTTAGATTTTGAATCAGTTGCATAAAAGGGCTGGATGCTGCTGTTAGTAACTTGTTTTATAACATTCAAAATTTCTTGACTAAATCCAATTTCCTTTCGTATTTCCTCGCTTATTAATTCATTTTTTTGTTTTTTAATGAATCCTAATATTTTTTTGAAATTCATATAACAACCACCTATAAAATATTCTTACTTACACCGCAAAATTCAGAGTGGAGCAATTTCCTTTTTCGGATTTTATCTCATTTGTCTAATGAATGACAACTACTTATTCTATGGTCAGTATGTCACGTCCAGAACGAATTGTAACAGGTTTTTTCAAGTTTCCAACTTCTTGCTAGGCTCAATTTCTTAATTTAACTTGTACTGATATCCCCTGAGGGCGCATATTCTTGTATTAATACTTCTATTATTATGGGTAACATTCTCTGATCCATCATTGTCCTGATAAATATGATTTCATATAGCGACTGTTTTAATTAACATGAGATGAACTCTTACAGAATATAGTTATGTTAGTGAAGTCGTTATAACACGATAGGCACTTGTGAAGAAATACATATATATGGGATGAGGAGGGGGTCTTTCGAGATGAAGAAATTAGAACAAATGAAAAATTGGTTAACAAAACAAGTAGACCTACCAGTGGATGTATTAATGGATCTGCCTCGGATTACTCTTGTTGGGCAAATACATATTTATATAGAAAATCATCGGGGGCTATTAGTGTTTTCAGATAAAGAAGTGCGATTGCTTTTAAAACATGGTCAATTACTAATTAAAGGACAATCCTTTGTTATTAAAACGATTCTTCCAGAAGAGCTTTTGCTCGAAGGGATAATTGAGCAAGTAACATTTTTAGAAAATGAAAAAAAAGGTGATTGAAGTGAAACTTCCATTTGTGAAGTTTTTCTTCTTTATCCTGTAAAAGTTTCGTTGATAGAGACCGATTACAGTTTTAATTTGTTTCATTTTAGTACGAGCTATTTTAATGCTTCAAATAAAAAGTAGTATATCTACTTTTAGAAAGGCAGTGAAGGTGGTAAATGAAAAATAAATGGTTTATAAAGTGGCTTGGATATGTAAAAGTGCGGATTGAAGGTAGAGGAGCGGAACGGTTTGTTAATGAATGTGTACGGAGGAATTTGTTAGTTTGGGATGTTAAGAAAATAGCTGATGAAACGTTAGTTTTTTGTATGTTGTTACGCGATGTGAAAAAAATAAAACCAATTTATAGAAAAAATGAATGTAAATTATATTTTATTGGACGTTATGGTTTTCCTTTTTGGAATAAGCGTTTAATTAAAAATAGTGGATTTTTAATTGGGTTTTTAATTTTCTTTTTTGGCGTGATTGCAATGTCAAATATGGTTTGGAAAATTGAAATTACAGGAGCAAAACCCGAAACAGAATATATATTGATGAAAGAATTGGATAAAATGGGTATTAAAAAAGGGAAACTACAATTTCAAATGCCGAATGTAGAAGATGTACAACGCCATTTGACAGATAATATTAATGCCATTACTTGGGCGGGACTAGAAGTAAGAGGAACGACGTATCATTTTAAAATTGTTGAAAAAAACGAACCAAAAAAAGAAAAGGAACAAAGGCCGCAAAATTTAGTAGCAAAAAAAGAAGCGATTATTACAAAAACGTTTGTAGAAGTTGGAAAGCCGGTTGTACTGAAGAATGATCATGTAGAAAAAGGGCAGATTCTCGTATCGGGAATATATGGTAATGAGGAAAGTCCGACGATTGTTTCAGCGAAAGGTATTGTGTATGGCGAAACGTGGTATACATCTAAGGTAGATGTTCCGCTAAAGACGCAATTCCAAGTGTATACTGGTAATGTATACAATGAACATTTTCTTAAATTTGGGGATACGAAAATAAAAATATGGGGATTTCAGCATGATAAGTATAAACGCTCTCGTACTGAAAGTGTAAAGCATGATGTGAAATTATTTGGTTTTACACTGCCGATTGCATATGAAAAAGATGTTGTGAGAGAAGAGGAAGAAGCGAATCGAGAATATACAGAAAAGCAAGCGCTGAAAGTAGCGAAGGAGATGGCCGAAAAAGAACTAAAGAAAAAATTGGATGAACATGCTATGATTGTAAGTGATAAGATTTTGAGTAAAGAGGTTGAGGCGGATCAACTAAAAGTCACATTGCATTATACTGTGGTTGAAAATATTGCAGAGCCACAACCAATATCCGAATCCGATATTCAAGGAGACTGAGTAATGGCAGAACAATTAGTAGAAATGAACCAACAATTGGAAAATACTAACGAAGCAATCGCTCTTTTTGGAGTCAATGATGCACATTTAAAAGTAATTGAACGAGAACTGAATGTATCGATCGTAACTAGAGGAGAAACTGTCCATGTATCTGGAGCAGTTGAAACGGTGACACTCGTAGAAAAAATCTTACAGCAATTACTTGTTGTAATTCGTAAAAGTATATCAATTTCAGAGAGAGATGTTGCGTATGCAATTCAGCTCGCGCAACAAGGGAAAATTGCTCAATTTGAAGAGTTATATGAAGAAGAAATTTTCAAGACTGCAAAAGGTAAATCCATTCGTGTAAAAACAATGGGGCAAAGAAGATATATTCATGCGATGAAGAAGAATGATATTGTCTTTGGGATAGGGCCTGCAGGAACTGGAAAAACATACTTAGCTGTAGTAATGGCTGTGAGAGCTTTAAAACAAGGATATGTAAAGAAAATTATTTTAACAAGACCTGCTGTAGAAGCTGGAGAAAATTTAGGTTTTTTACCAGGGGATTTGAAAGAGAAGGTAGATCCATACTTACGTCCATTATATGATGCCTTACATGATATTCTTGGACAAGAATATACGCAGCGTATGATGGAGCGAGGAGTAATTGAAATCGCGCCGCTTGCTTATATGAGGGGGCGTACGCTTGATGATTCATTTGTTATTTTAGATGAGGCTCAAAATACAACGGGTGCTCAAATAAAAATGTTTTTAACAAGATTAGGTTTTAGCTCTAAAATGGTTATTACAGGGGACCCTTCACAAGTAGACTTGCCAAAAGGGGTAAAATCAGGGCTATCCATAGCTGCTAATATTTTATCTGGTGTATCAGGTCTGTCATTTATTACATTAGAACAAACGGACGTTGTGAGACATCCATTGGTGCAACGTATTATTGAGGCATATGATAAAATGGAATGATCCTATTTGTCAGGATCATTTCTTTTTGTATGATAAGGTTGGCGAATGTCATATTTTTTACTATCATGAAAGATAAGGAAAATAAACTATAGGTACTGGTGTGTAAAATGTTGCCTCAAAGTATCGTTGGGTAGAAGAAATGAAAGCTATAAATAGTTTCACTTTATTTCTGGAGAGGAGAAGGTATTGAAATCATGTCAAGATCTCAAGAAATTTCTAAGTGGTTTCGTAATTTACAACATTCGAAAAAACTAAGTTGGATTTCTTACGTTGTGTTAGGAGCAGTGCTGTTTTTTGCGCTTATGAATAATGTAAAACCAGAACAATTAGATGTTAATATGTATTCTATTGCGAAAAAGACAATCCATTCTCCTATAAAAATTGAAGATAAAGTTACAACGGATAAAAAGAAAAAAGAAGCCGCTACAAAAGTTGAAGATCAATATACATATAAAAGTGAGTATAAACAAAACAAAGTTGATATTGTGAATGACGTCTTTGCTAAAGTGGATGAAGTGGTGCAAGAGATTAAAGCTGTTGGACCGGATGATCAAAAAAAGATGACTGATGCTGAGAAAGTGGATAAGTTAAAAAAGAAACTACCCGCTGACTTAACGAAAGAATTATCTGATTCAAACTTACTAAATTTGATTAATGCAGATTCGAGCCAATTAGTATTAGCGAAAGATGCTGCGGTCACAGCGATTAATAGTATCATGACTGAGCATATTAAAATGGACGAATTGAAAGATGCGAAAGAACGATATGTAAGTGAGATGAATAGTGTTAATGTTGATAATGGTTTAAAAGAGTCAATTAAGGCGCTAGGAAGATATGCAATTTCAGCGAACTATTTTTATGACCCGATCTTAACGAAAGAGAAGAGAAAAGCAGAGGAAGATTTAGTTCCACCTGTTTATATTCTTCAAGGACAAGTTCTTGTTAGAGAAGGTGAAACGATTTCAAGTGATGTGTATAATCAGTTGAAATTAGTTGGTTTGTTAGAAAAAGGGAACGGCTTTCAACCTTATGTTGGATTAGCGGTACTCATTGGTGTATTACTATACTTTATGCATAAACAATTTGAATTATTTTTAAAGAGAAAAAGAGAAGATAGACCGTATGTTTTAGCGTATATTACAATTTTGTCTATCACAATCGTCTTAATGAAAATCATTAGTTTGTTTCAAAAACTTGAATACGCAGGGATTGCATATGTTGTCCCAGTTGCGATGGGAACAATACTTGTAAAACTAATGATTGGTGATCGATTTGTCTTTTTAACGAGTATGATTTTTTCTGTATGCGGAAGTATTATGTTTAATGAAGGAGTAACGAGTACATTAAATTATAGTGTAGGGATTTACGTATTGTTAAGTTCATTATCGGTTAGTATTTTCTTGCGAGAAAAAAATCGTCGTACAATGATTTTACAAGCCGGTATACTCGTTTCTGTATTAAATGTAGTCGTATTAGCGGCGCTCTTATTATTACGTAATGGGAATTTTTCGCCTCTTGAAATTGGTACGCAATTATTAATGGCTTCACTTTCAGGGATTATATCATCCGTTTTGGCTATGGGGATTTTACCATATTTAGAAAGTGGACTTGGAATCGTATCAAGTATGAAGCTTATGGAACTATCAAGTCCAAATCATCCGCTTTTACGCAGAATTTTGTTAGAAGCGCCAGGGACATATCATCATAGTGTAATGGTAGCGAATCTTTCTGAGGCTGCTTGTGAAGCAGTTGGGGCAAATGGTGTATTAGCGCGTGTAGGGGCATATTATCATGATGTAGGAAAAACAGTACAACCGCAATTCTTTATTGAAAACCAAATGGGAATTAAAAACCCGCATGATAAATTAGATCCTGTAACGAGTAAAGATATTATAATTGCTCACGTAACGGATGGAGTAAGAATGCTCGAAGAATATCATATTCCACAAGAAATTATTGATATCGCTGGGCAACATCACGGTACAACGTTACTGAAATATTTTTATTATAAAGCTATTAAAGAAGATAAAGAAAAATATACAGAAGAGATGTTCCGTTATCCAGGTTCAAAAGCAACTTCGAAAGAATCGGCAATTGTTGGTATTGCTGATAGTGTAGAAGCTGCGGTACGTTCTATGAATCACCCAACGCCAGAACAAATTAATAATTTGGTGCAAAATATTATTAAAGATCGACTGCAAGACGGTCAATTTAGTGAATGTGATTTGACGTTTAAGGAACTACAAATCGTTGGAAAAACGTTGTGTGAAACGTTAAATGGTATTTTCCATTCGCGTATTACATATCCGGAACCTCCGGAAGAAAAGGAGAAAGAATGAGTTTGTTAATTGATTTTATTGATGAAACAGAAGAAGTAAAAGAAGAGTATATGAGTTTAATTCGTGAAGTGTTAGAAAAAGCAGCTCAAATGGAAAATATCGAGGATGGTGCGGAGGTATCGGTGACATTTGTAGATAATGAGCGCATTAGAGAAATTAATCGTGATTACCGAGATAAAGATCAACCTACAGATGTAATATCCTTTGCCATGGAAGAGATGGGAGAAGGAGAAATGGAGATTGTTGGTGTAGAGATGCCGCGCATGTTAGGGGATCTTATTATCTCTATTCCAAGGGCGAAAGAGCAAGCTGAAGAGTACGGACATTCTTTCGATCGTGAACTTGGATTTTTGGCGTTACATGGCTTTTTACATTTACTTGGTTATGATCACATGACAGAAGAAGATGAAAAAGAAATGTTCGGAAGACAAAAAGAAATTTTAGAAGCTTTTGGATTAGGACGATGAAAAAAGGAAAACTTATAGATAGTTTTGGATATGCTATAGCTGGTATATTCTTTTGTTTTCGTCATGAACGAAATATGAAAATCCATTATTTAGCCGCAGTCATTGTTATATGCTGCGGCTTTTATTTCCATATTACGAAAATAGAGTGGATGATATTACTTATTGTAATAGGGAGTGTAATGAGTTTAGAGATGGTAAATACGGCTGTGGAAAAAACGGTAGATTTAGCGACTGCCGATATTCATCCGTTTGCAAAAATTGCAAAGGATGTTGCGGCAGGAGCGGTTTTATTGTTTGCAATTATAGCTGTTATAATTGGTGCTATTATCTTTTTACCGTATATGGTATAGTTGCATTCCGAAGCTTTTATTAAGCTTCGGAAGTGCTGTAAGGGCCTTTAATGAGAGAGTGTATCTCTTCATAGCTGTGAACAGGAAGGATGCGGGAATATGAATAGTAAACAATTAATTCTAGAAGCAATCGAAGCGCGTAAACAAGCGTACGTACCATATTCTAAATTTCAAGTAGGTGCAGCATTATTAACGCGCGGTGGAAAAGTATATCGTGGATGTAATGTTGAGAATGCATCATATGGCTTATGTAATTGTGCTGAAAGAACAGCTTTATTTAAGGCGATTTCTGAAGGAGATAAAGAATTTGTAGCCATTGCGGTTGTAGCAGATACAAAGCGCCCAGTACCTCCTTGTGGAGCATGTCGACAAGTTATGGTAGAATTATGTAAACAGGATACGAAAGTATACTTATCAAACTTACATGGTGACGTTCAAGAGACGACAGTCGGAGAATTGTTACCAGGAGCATTTTTAGCGGAGGATTTACATGAATAGAAAAGGTTATAAATCAGGTTTTGTCTCTATTATTGGCAGACCGAATGTTGGAAAATCTACATTTTTAAACCGTATTATCGGCCAGAAAATTGCTATTATGAGTGATAAGCCACAAACGACTCGTAATAAAATTCAAGGTGTATATACAGAAAATGATGCACAAGTTATTTTCATTGATACACCAGGAATACATAAACCTAAACATAAATTAGGCGACTTCATGGTAAAGATGGCGCAAACGACATTAAAAGAAGTTGATATTGTTCTGTTTATGGTTAATGCAGTTGAAGGATTTGGTCGTGGTGAGGAATTCATCATTGAGAAATTAAAAGAAACGAAACAACCAGTATTTTTAGTCATTAATAAAATTGACCAACTTCATCCAGAGCAATTACTAGAGTTAATTGATCAATATCGTAAACTACATGAATTTGCAGAGATTGTACCAATTTCTGCGTTAGACGGTAATAATGTGGACGCTTTAATTGGAACAATTAAAAAGTATTTACCAGAAGGACCACAATACTATCCAGAGAATCAAGTAACGGATCATCCGGAGAGATTTATTATTGCAGAGCTTATTCGTGAGAAAGTACTACATTTAACACGTGAAGAAGTGCCGCATTCTGTGGCTGTTGTTATCGATGCGATTCAAAAGCGTGAGGGCGGGGCAGTTTATATAAATGCAACGATTGTTGTTGAACGTGCATCACAAAAAGGAATCATCATCGGAAAACAAGGAAAAATGTTAAAAGAAGTTGGTAAGCGAGCTCGTTTTGATATTGAAGCGCTACTTGGTTCTAAAGTATTTTTAGAAGTATGGGTAAAAGTGCAAAAAGATTGGCGTAATAAAATGTCTCAGCTTCGTGATCTAGGTTTCCGCGAGGATGAGTACTAAAATAGAGTAAAGTTGTAATCAGTGGATGGTTGGTTCATCCACTGATTATTGGTTTTTATGAACTTTGATAAATTAGGAAAAATTTTTCTCACATGAAAATGGACAAAATGGGTCAATTTAATAACAACAAAGGAAATTGGTTTATAGGCTACGCTTATTGAGAAAGGTGGATTCTTATGCTAGATTTTACCTGGAAGTTTTTCTCCAAAACAGGAAGCATTGAAACGTACTTGCTTTTGAAAGAAATGGAAAAAGACGTAAACGATGAGATGGATCAACATGAAGAGGAGCTAGCGCATCTAGACTCTCCAATTTCTTGACCCGTTTTGTTCAAACCTTGGATGGTGACGAACATGTTTCAAAAAGTTGAGGGCATCGTTATCCGTACGACAGATTACGGAGAAACGAACAAGATTGTTACAATATTCTCAAGAGAACTTGGTAAGGTAAGTGCAATGGCAAGAGGGGCAAAAAAACCGAAAAGCCGATTAGCATCTGTGTCGCAATTAATGACACATGGCCATTTTCTTATTCAAATGGGATCTGGGCTTGGAACATTGCAACAAGGCGAGATTATTTCAACTATGAAAGAAATTCGCGAGGATATATTTTTAACTGCTTATGCATCATTTATTGTTGAGTTAACTGATAAAGCAACAGAAGATAAAAAACATAATCCGTATTTATTTGAAATGTTATATCAAACGTTGCATTATATGTGTGAGGGTGTTGATTCAGAAGTATTATCATTAATTTATCAAACGAAAATGCTTCCGGTATTAGGGATGCGCCCGTACTTTGATACATGTGCGATTTGTCATCAAGAAACAGACTTTGTCGCCTTCTCCGTAAGGGAAGGCGGTTTTCTGTGCTCACGTCATGCAGAGCAAGACCCATATCGTATACCGGTAGGAGAAGCTGTTCATAAATTATTACGTCTTTTCTTCCATTTCGATTTACATAGGCTCGGAAATGTATCGGTAAAGGATAGCACAAAAAAACAAATGCGTTTAGTATTGAATACATATTATGATGAATATTGCGGAATTTATTTGAAATCAAGACGTTTTTTAGAACAACTTGATAAGTTTCAAATATAATTTTGGGCCGTATACGGTCCTTTTTACATACTTTCTTTTTCGAATAGCATATTTAGTATATAATATTTAAGAGATAGTATAACTTTTTTCGTTGTGCATTAAAGGTGGTGATTATCATAGAGCTGAATAAACGGCAAGAACATATCATTCAGATTGTAAAAGATCACGGTCCTATTACAGGGGAATCAATTGCAGCGCAATTGGGTCTAACACGTGCGACGCTAAGACCAGACTTAGCAATTTTAACGATGGCTGGTTATTTAGAAGCACGTCCACGCGTAGGTTATTTTTATACGGGTAAAACTGGGGGGCAGCTATTATCTGAAGCTGTTAAGAAAATTAAAGTACAAGATTATCAATCTAGACCGGTTGTAATTGATAAAAATGTTTCCGTATACGATGCAATTTGTACGATGTTTTTAGAGGACGTTGGTACATTGTTCGTTGTAGATCAGATGACTCTATTAGTTGGTGTTGTGTCTCGTAAAGATTTATTAAGAGCGAGCTTAGGAAAGCAGGATTTAACCTCTCTTCCGGTTAATATTATCATGACAAGGATGCCAAACATTGCGATGTGTCGTAGAGAGGATTCTTTATATGATATTGCGATGGAATTAATAGAAAGACAGATTGATGCAATGCCAGTTGTAAAAGATACGAAACAAGGTTTAGAAGTGATTGGGCGAATTACAAAAACAAATATTACACGTGCGTTTGTAAATTTAGTAAATAACGAATAAGTGTAATTTGTTTAAAGTGAGGTAATGTAATGGATAATAAAATCGTATATGTCGTATCTGATTCTGTAGGGGAAACGGCTGATTTGGTTGTTCGAGCAGCAATGGGGCAATTCCCGTTTGCTCCTGATATTAGACGTGTACCGTATGTAGAAGATACAGGGACATTAAAAGAAGTGATTTCGATTGCTAAGAGTAATCAAGCACTTATATGTTTTACGTTAGTTAAGCCTGATATGCGCCAGTATTTAGTAACAGAGGCTGCAAAAGAAGGGGTAGAGGCATACGATATTATCGGCCCTCTTATTGATCAAATTGAAGAAATTACGGGGCAAGTGCCGAGATATGAGCCAGGTGTTGTCCGTAGGTTAGATGAAGAATACTTTAAAAAGATTGAAGCGATTGAATTTGCTGTGAAGTATGATGACGGCAGAGATGCACGAGGTATCTTAAAAGCAGATATCGTGTTGATTGGTGTTTCGCGTACATCAAAAACACCACTTTCCCAATATTTAGCTCATAACAAACGCTTGAAAGTTGCGAATGTACCACTCGTGCCAGAAGTTGACCCACCTGAAGAACTATATCAAGTGGCAAAAGAAAAATGTTTCGGTTTGAAAATTACGCCAGATAAGTTAAATCATATTCGAAAAGAACGATTAAAATCACTTGGATTAAGTGATGGAGCAACATATGCAAATATTAATCGTATTCAAGAAGAAATTGATCACTTTGAGGAAGTAATTAGTAAAATAAATTGCCAAGTAATCGATGTATCGAATAAAGCGATTGAAGAAACAGCAAATATTATTGTGAATGCAGTGCAAAACCAAAAAATGTTTTAGCACATTTACCAAAGGTGAATGTGCTTTTTTCGCTCGTGTAAAATATGATACCTATGGATTTTGTAATAGATTGTAGTGTAATGGTTATACTTATACTCCTTTGTCTTTTAGTATATTCAAGGTGTGAGTTTGTCATCCTGAAATGTAAGATGAAAAAATAAAGGGATATGTAGCGTAGTTGAAGAAAATATATTATAATAAAAAATTGTGATAAAAACCTATATTTTACGTTTAGACTTTAATTTTTCAGAATAAACTAGGGATAGGATTTACGAAAAAGACATGTAATTACGTTAAATCGACAAAATCTATACAAGAAAACGCACATTATGGAAGGATTCACAGAAGGGATGTAGAATACAGAAATATGCAAAACATCAACAACATATTAGTTGGTGTAGATGTATATCCCGTGAAGGCTGAAATTGTGCAAGTTGGAGCGGAATTTCATGTCGGAATTTTGTTTGTCGCATCATATGCTCATCCTTTAAGGAAATAGCAAGGCAATTGGATCTTTGTAGATACTGAACAAAATGGAGTTGATTGTTATATGGATCAACATGCAAATGTTACAGATCTCAAGATCAAACAGTATATGTGGCTTGCTACTCTTCTTGTAAAAAGGTGTATATGTATTGTTTCTAAGAGATACATTTGTAACAGATGAGCAAATGTATACAATTTTATATAGCAAGTATGTATATGCGATTTATGCAGATAAAGGACCTATAGGAAAGGTTCAAAATCGTTTATACAATGTAATCGGCAACACTTTCTAACAAGTTTAGAAAAATATTGTCGAATTATAAAGGAATTTTTTAATTTATATCGAATACAAAATACGACACGGAGATGGAGTTATGGGGAACAGAATTCCCGAAGAAGTTGTTGAACAAATTCGGACATCATCCGATATTGTAGAAGTGATTGGTGAATACGTTCAACTTAGAAAACAGGGGCGTAACTATTTCGGCCTTTGTCCATTTCATGGTGAGAATTCTCCTTCATTCTCTGTTTCATCTGATAAGCAAATTTTTCATTGCTTCGGATGTGGAGAAGGTGGAAATGTATTTTCCTTTCTAATGAAAATGGAAGGACTGGCTTTTACCGAGGCTGTTCAAAAGCTAGGCGAAAGAAATGGAATTGCGGTTGCAGAGTATACATCAGGGCAAGGACAACAAGAAGACATATCTGATGACACTGTCATCATGCAACAAGCTCATGAATTATTGAAAAAGTATTATCATCATTTATTAGTAAATACGGAAGAGGGAAATGAAGCACTTTCATATTTATTAAACCGTGGTATTACGAAAGAGATGATTGAGAAGTTTGAAATTGGTTATGCATCACCTGCTTGGGATGCAGCGACGAAAATTTTACAAAAAAGAGGTTTATCGCTGTCTAGTATGGAACAAGCTGGCCTTCTAATAAGAAGTGAGAAGGATGGTAGTCATTACGATCGCTTCCGTGGAAGAGTTATGTTCCCGATCTATACGTTACAAGGTAAGGTGATAGCGTTTAGTGGAAGGGCGTTAGGGGATGACACTCCGAAATATTTAAATAGCCCTGAAACACCGATTTTTCACAAAAGTAAATTGTTGTATAACTTCCACCAAGCAAGACCGTTTATTAGAAAGCGTGGGCAAGTGGTTCTTTTTGAAGGATATGCCGATGTGCTAGCTGCGGTAAAAAGTGGTGTGGAAGAAGCTGTTGCGACAATGGGAACAGCTTTAACTGAAGAACAAGCAAAACTTCTGCGACGTAACGTTGAAACTGTTGTTCTTTGCTATGATGGTGATAAAGCAGGGCGAGAAGCGACGATGAAAGCAGGGCAATTATTGCTAAAAGTTGGTTGCCAAGTGAAAGTCACATCCTTGCCAGATAAGCTTGATCCTGATGAATATGTGCAACAATATGGGACTACCGCTTTTGAAAATCTTGTGAAATCAAGTGTGAGTTTTGTTGGTTTTAAAATAAATTATTTGCGTTTAGGGAAAAATTTGCAAGATGAGTCTGGCAAAGAAGAATATGTGAAAAGTGTTTTAAAAGAGTTATCGTTGTTACAAGATGCGATGCAGGCAGAGTCATATTTGAAGTCATTATCGCAAGAATTTTCGTATTCAATGGAAACACTTTTGAATCAATTGCACCAATATCGCAAAGAACAAAAGGTACAGCAAAAACAAATAAAGCAGGTTGCTAAACCGTCTCAAGTCGTTCAAACAAAACCGAAGTTAACAGGTTTTGAAAGAGCGGAAAGAGAAATTATTTACCATATGTTGCAAAGTGCAGAAGTAGCTGTTCGTATGGAATCCCATATAGAAGATTTTCATACAGAAGAACATAAAGGGATTTTATATGAACTATACGCATATTATGAAAAGGGAAATGAACCTTCAGTCGGAACATTTTTAAGTTGGCTCTCTGATGAAAAGTTGAAAAATATTATCACTGATATTTCGACGGATGAATTTATTAATCCAGAATACACAGAAGAAGTGTTGCAAGGCCATTTGGAGACGCTTAGGCGGCATCAGGAAAATCTTGAAAAGATGGAGATCATCTTTAAAGTGAAACAAATGGAAAAAACAGATCCTGTAGAGGCTGCTAAATATTATGTAGCATATTTACAAAATCAAAAAGCGAGAAAATAGCTTTTTTGATAAAGTTTTAGTATAATGAATGTTTGTATCTCGCGTAAGGAGGGGAACAGATGGCTGACAAACCAGCTCGTTCTAAACAAATTGAAACTGAAATGACCCTTGAGCAAGTGAAAGAACAACTCACTGAGCTCGGAAAAAAACGTGGCGTTCTTACATATGAAGAGATTGCAGAACGCATGAATGGATTTGAAATTGAATCCGATCAAATGGATGAATACTATGAATATTTAGGTGAACAAGGCATTGACTTAGTTGGTGATAATGACAACGAAGAAGGCCCTAATAATCGCCAAATTACAAAAACAGAAGAAGAGTTTGACCTCAATGATTTAAGTGTACCACCTGGGGTTAAAATCAACGATCCTGTTCGTATGTATTTAAAAGAAATTGGTCGTGTAGACTTACTATCTGCAGAAGAAGAAATTCGACTTGCAACGCGTATTGAAGAAGGCGATGAAGAAGCGAAACGTCGTCTTGCAGAAGCAAACTTACGTCTTGTAGTAAGTATTGCAAAGCGCTACGTAGGCCGTGGTATGCTTTTCTTAGACTTAATTCAAGAAGGTAATATGGGTCTAATTAAAGCTGTTGAAAAGTTCGATTATCGTAAAGGTTTCAAATTTAGTACGTATGCAACTTGGTGGATTCGCCAAGCTATTACACGTGCGATTGCGGACCAAGCGCGAACAATTCGTATTCCAGTTCATATGGTTGAAACGATTAATAAGTTAATTCGTGTACAACGTCAATTATTACAAGATTTAGGTCGCGAACCGTCTCCTGAAGAGATTGGTGAAGAAATGGATCTTGCTCCAGAAAAAGTACGTGAAATCTTAAAAATTGCACAGGAGCCAGTTTCTCTTGAAACACCAATTGGTGAAGAAGATGACTCCCATTTAGGTGACTTTATTGAAGACCAAGAAGCAACATCGCCTGCGGACCATGCAGCCTATGAATTGCTAAAAGAACAATTAGAAGATGTGTTAGATACACTAACAGATCGTGAAGAAAATGTTCTGCGTCTTCGTTTCGGTTTAGATGATGGACGAACTCGTACGCTTGAAGAAGTTGGGAAAGTATTCGGCGTAACGAGAGAGCGTATCCGTCAAATTGAAGCAAAAGCACTTCGCAAATTAAGACATCCAAGTCGTAGTAAGCGTCTTAAGGATTTCTTAGAATAGGTTATTTTTTAAGTTTACTTCACCTTTGTGAAGTAAACTTTTTTATTTTGTTAATTTTTGTTAAAATTTAGCTATCGGCAACGATTACAATTTCTTGTAATTTATTTTACAGAATTGTCTTTTGATTTGCAAATGCTCATTTTTCGATTTTTCGATTAATTTTGTTTATTCTATACAAAAATATATGTAGAAAAGCGAAAAATATGATGAGAAACGTTAATAATTATCGAAATAATAAGCTATATGACAATAAAAAACAATAAACTGAATTTATGGAATATTTTTAACAAGTAGTAGTTTTCTCTTTTCTGATAGAGCGTTTTCAAGTACAATGGAAATGACTGAATCATCTAACTATTTAGGGGTATAGAGGGGGGAGAAGAGATATGAAACGTAATCCGCTGATTCCGTTCGCTCTTATTGCAGCATTGGGTATTATCGTTATGTTTGTATTTTCATTTCAGGGGCTAAATAAATCTAAAGAGTTAGCTGATGCAAAAAATGGCGGGAAGCCAGCACAAACAGCATCAAAACCAGAGGATATTGTGAAGCAAAGCTGTACGAGCTGCCACGGTGATCAGCTACAAGGGGCAGTAGGACCTAACTTACAAAAAATTGGTGGGAAACTTTCAAAGGATGAAATTAAAGAAATTCTTTCGAAAGGAAAGGGCAATATGCCTGCTAATATAGTTCCAGCTGATCAAGCCACTAAAGTAGCTGATTGGTTATCGAAGAAAAAATAAAGTTCCGTATGACAAGTCTTTTGCTTATGCAAAGGGCTTGTTTTTCTATATTTTCTAAAATACGATGAATGATAGAGAAGTGAATTGTTGTTATGGGCTTGCAACAACTACTATAAATTCATTATCATGGAGACAGACTGACAAGAGAAGGAGTAATGGAAATACATGAATGAAGTAAAGCTTTCAAAACGATTAGAAGAAGTTGTGCGTGAAATACCGGTAGGATCTACAGTTGCTGATATTGGATCGGATCATGCGTATTTACCGTGTTATACAATTATAAATAATATTGCTACAAAAGCAGTTGCTGGAGAGGTTGTAGATGGACCGTTTCGCTCTGCACAAGCAACTGTAGCTGAAAGTGGCTTGCAAGATAAAGTAGATGTGCGTAAAGGGAATGGATTAGCTGTTATAGCGCCAGGAGAAGTAGATGTAATTACGGTTGCTGGAATGGGCGGAGCGTTAATTCGTGACATTTTAGAAAGTGGTAAAGAAAAATTAGAAGGTGTAACACGTTTAATTTTACAGCCGAATATTGCAGCACATCATATTCGTGAATGGTTTGTTGAAAATGGTTGGGAGCTTATCCATGAAAAAATCGTAAAAGAAGATGGGAAAATTTATGAGATTTTAGTAGGAGAGCGAGGAAATGTCGAAGCACCTTACTCGGAAAATAAACAAGCGGGATTGTTTATGGGGCCATTTTTAATAAAAGAAAAAAGTGAAGCTTTCGTTGAAAAATGGGAAGGGGAATTGAAAAACTTCCAAAATATTTTAAAACAGTTAGAACGTGCGGCTAATTCTGAAGAAACAAAAGCGAAACGTGCAGAAGTAGAAGCGAAAATGAAAATGATAGGGGAGATTTTATCATGAGTAAAATTCCAAACGGCCATGAAATTATTTCTTTATTTGAAAGTATGTATCCGAAGCATCTGGCGATGGAAGGAGATAAAATTGGTCTGCAGATTGGAGCGCTTAATAAATCTGTACAACACGTATTAATTGCATTAGATGTAACGGACGAAGTTGTGGAGGAAGCGATTCAATTAGGAGCGAATGTCATTATCGCGCATCATCCTTTAATTTTTAATCCGTTAAAAGCGATTCATACAGATAAAGCGTACGGAAGAATTATTGAAACGTGTATTAAAAATGATATTGCCATTTATGCAGCGCATACAAATGTGGATGTTGCCAAGGGCGGGGTAAATGATTTACTTGCTGAGGCGTTAGGGTTGCAAAATACAGAAGTTTTGGCACCGACATATGCAGAAGAAATGAAAAAAGTTGTTGTGTTTGTGCCAGTAACTCATGCCGAGGAAGTACGAAAAGCATTAGGAGACGCAGGTGCTGGTCATATCGGCAATTATAGCCACTGTACGTTTAGTAGCGAGGGTACAGGTACGTTTGTACCTCAAGAGGGGACAAATCCTTATGTAGGGGAAACTGGACAGTTAGAGCGCGTAGAAGAAGTGCGGATCGAAACGATTATTCCAGTTTCACTACAACGAAAAGTGATTAAAGCAATGGTAACGGCACATCCATATGAAGAAGTAGCGTATGATGTGTATCCACTTGATAACAAAGGCGAAACATTAGGGCTTGGGAAAATAGGATACTTAAAAGAAGAAATGACACTTGGACAGTTTGCAGAACATGTAAAGCAATCATTAGATGTAAAGGGTGCACGAGTTGTTGGGAAATTAGATGATAAAGTGCGCAAAGTAGCTGTACTTGGTGGTGATGGTAACAAATACATCAATCAAGCTAAATTTAAAGGAGCAGATGTATATGTAACAGGTGACATGTATTATCATGTTGCTCATGATGCGATGATGCTCGGTTTAAATATAGTTGACCCAGGACATAACGTTGAAAAAGTAATGAAGCAAGGTGTGCAAAAGCAATTACAAGAAAAAGTGGATGCAAAGAAACTCAATGTACACATTCATGCTTCGCAATTACATACAGATCCATTTACATTTGTATAAGAAAAATAAAAACCGTTGCTCATATAGGCAACGGTTTTTATTATTGTTCTTTTTTCACTTTTACACGAGGTAATATTTTTTGTAACGGTACTTTTCGAACTCTCTCCCATGTAGCGGGATTCATTGGGTCATATTGATCTAAGAAAGCGATAACTTCTTTTGTAATTGGAGTTGGAGTAGAAGCACCTGCTGTAACAGCTACGTTTTCTACACCTTGTAGCCACTCTAATTTAATCTCACTTACGTCTGCAACGCGGTATGCTTTCGTACCAGCAATTTCTTGTGACACTTGTGCTAAACGGTTTGAGTTGTTACTTTTCGGATCACCGACAACAATTGTTAAGTCTGCAACATCAGCTTGTTTAGCGACAGCTTCTTGGCGAACTTGAGTTGCTAAACAAATTTCTTTATGGAATTCTGCTGTTGGGAATTTTTTTTGAATGTCCTCCATTAAATGTTGAACATCCCATTGACTCATCGTTGTTTGATTCGTTACTAAAATTTTATCTGTTGGGATTTCTAATGTTTTTAAATCATCGGCTTTTTCGATAAGGTGAACGATGTCAGGTGCAATACCAACTGCGCCTTCTGGCTCTGGATGATTTTTTTTACCGATATAAATGACATGATACCCTTCCGCTTTCTTAGCTTCGATAAGGTCATGTGTCTTGGTAACATCTGGACAAGTGGCATCGATTGTTGTTAAACCTTTTTCTTTTGCGCGTTGTTTAACTTCTGGAGAAACACCGTGTGCAGTGAAAATAACAGTACCAGAATCAATTTTATCTAAAATTTCTAAGCGACTTGGACCGTCTAATGTGATGATTCCATCTTCTTCAAAAGCGTCTGTAACATGTTTATTGTGAACAATCATACCTAAAATATAAATGGGTCTCGGCAATGATTTATCTAATGCGGCGTTACGTGCAATTACCATTGCATCGACAACACCGTAGCAATAACCACGAGGGGAAATTTTAACAATTTTCATATGAGTAATCCTCTCCTTCTAAACAAGGGATACTTTTGTGCATAGTCTTTTACATTATAAAGGAGGAGTGGATAGAAAACAAAGGATTGTTACACATATAGTTTTGGTTTTGTTGCTGTTTTTTGAACAGGCTCCTCTCGTAATTCTTTTTCTATGACTGGCTCAATCACTATTTTTTTTCTTTTTCTTTTTTTTTGTGGAGGAGGCGGAGTTGCTACCTCAACCTTTTCTGTTATGTCTTCAGCCTGATTTTTAGTTGAATCTTCTTCCGTACTTTTTCCAGAGGTGAGGATTTTAACAATGCTTGGTAGGTTACGCATAATAGGGCCGTACTGTTCGACGACAGGGCTTACAGATTGAACGACTTGGGATACTTTTTCTATATTGTTTATCATATTAGTTGGATTCGAAATTAAATTCGCAAAAAAACTGCCGATGCCGCTACTGGATGCTGCTGTAGTTGTTGCACCGCCGCGCGTTTCGTTTGATTCGTACATTTGAGGGGGAATCATTTGCTCTGGATGCTGCTGCATGTATGGTTGATATTGCTGTGAGTACTGCTGTGGGTATTGCTGTTGATATTGGGGTTGATATTGTTGCCGATATTGAGGTGGCGGTTGCTGGTGCTGGTGCATCATTGGTGGTGGTCCTTCCATTTGTCGATAAGGCGGAACCATTTGCATGTAAGGTTCGGTTGGATCGTGTTTTTTAAAGAGTTTAGCAAGGAACCCTTTCTTTTTTTGTGCCATTGGTGGTAGTTGTGGAATTGGATATGGTGTATAAGGTTGCTGCCCTTGATTTGGATACATTTGTCTTGTAGGGGATTTTGGAAACATGTGAGAAATCCTCCTTTCTTCAGTTAGGTATATACACATACAATATGCAATAAGGGGGAAGAAGGTTAGTTTTTGAAGGGAAAACCTAAACTAAAGATGGATTTTACTTGTAGATTTCGATATAATGTAGACTTGACTGATTTGTGCGCGCAGTAGAAATTTAGAAAGAAGGTGTAACTTATGACACAACAAACTTTTACACAGTATGATTTTAAACCATTTTTAATAGATGCAGTTCGTGAACTACGCTTTACAGAGCCGACAGGAATTCAGCAGAAAATTTTCCCGGTCGTGAAAAAAGGTGTAAGTGTAATTGGACAATCCCAAACAGGTTCTGGGAAAACACATGCATACTTACTTCCTACATTGAACAGAATTAATGCAAGCCGTGAAGAAGTACAACTTGTTATTACAGCACCTACTCGTGAGTTAGCACAACAAATTTACGAAGAGATTGTGAAATTAACAAAATTCTGTGCGGAAGATCAAATGATTACAGCGCGTTGTTTAATTGGTGGAACTGATAAACAACGTTCAATTGAAAAGTTGAAAAAACAACCTCATATCGTAGTCGGGACACCAGGACGTATTAAAGACTTAGTAGAAGAACAAGCATTATTTGTTCATAAAGCAAATACGATTATTGTCGATGAAGCTGACTTAATGCTTGATATGGGATTCATTCACGATGTAGATAAAATTGCAGCACGCATGCCTAAAAACTTGCAAATGCTAGTTTTCTCTGCAACAATTCCTCAAAAACTAAAACCGTTTCTGAAGAAATATATGGAGAATCCAGAGCATATTCATATCAATCCAAAACAAGTTGCAGCTGGAAACATTGAACACTATTTAGTGCCTTCTAAACATCGTAATAAAATTGATTTAGTGAATAAAATGCTACTTCAATTTAAACCGTATTTAGCAGTTGTTTTCACGAATACGAAAAAAATGGCAGATCAAGTTGCTGATGGATTAATGGAACGCGGCTTAAAAGTTGGACGAATTCACGGGGATTTATCACCACGTGATCGTAAAAAAATGATGAAACAAATTCGTGACCTTGAATTCCAATATATTGTTGCGACTGATTTAGCAGCACGTGGTATCGATATTGAAGGAATTAGCCATGTTATTAACTATGAGCTACCATCAGATTTAGATTTCTTCGTTCACCGCGTTGGAAGAACAGCACGTGCCGGGCATTCTGGTATTGCAGTGACGATTTATGATCCAGCAAACGAAGAAGCATTAGATAGCTTAGAAAAACAACGTCATATCGAGTTTAAACATGTAGATTTACGCGGAGATGAGTGGGCAGATTTAGGTGAGCGTCGTCGTCGTAAGAGCCGTAAAAAACCAAATGACGAACTTGACGTTATGGCAACGAAAGTTATTAAAAAACCGAAAAAAGTAAAACCAAACTATAAACGTAAACTTGCAACAGAACGTGACAAAGTGAAGAGAAAATATAGCAATAAAAAAAGATAAGGGGTTTCCCTTATCTTTTTTTAATCTCGCTAATTTAAATGAAGAGTATAGTCTGTTTAAATACTCATATAAATTTGTGTAGTGCGTCTTTTGTGAACAAACAATTCACTACATATTTCTACAAATTATGCTATCATTATATCTATTGTATATTGAAGAGGTGATTGTATGTTAAAGATTGGATCTCATGTTTCCATGAGTGGTAAGAACATGTTATTAGCAGCAAGTGAAGAGGCTGTTTCATACGGTGCAACAACGTTTATGATTTATACAGGTGCACCGCAAAATACACGAAGAAAACCAATTGAAGAATTGAACATAGAAGCAGGAAGAAAACATATGGAGCTGAATGGTATTGAGGAAATTATCGTCCATGCGCCGTATATTATTAATGTTGGGAATACGACGAAGCCAGAAACATTCCAATTAGGTGTAGACTTCCTTCGTATGGAAATTGAAAGAACATCGGCATTAGGTGTAGCGAAACAAATTGTTCTTCACCCAGGAGCGCACGTTGGTGCTGGAGCAGATGCTGGTATTCAACAAATTATTAAAGGGCTTAATGAAGTACTAACGCCAGAACAGACGGTTAACATTGCGTTAGAGACGATGGCAGGAAAAGGAACAGAATGTGGTCGTAGCTTTGAAGAAATTGCAAAGATCATTGATGGCGTAAAATATAATGAAAAGCTATCTGTATGCTTTGATACGTGTCATACGCACGATGCAGGATATGATATTGTAAATGACTTTGACGGTGTATTAAACGAATTTGATAAGATCGTTGGTATAGATCGTTTACAAGTACTTCATATTAATGATAGTAAAAATGTACGCGGAGCAGGAAAAGACCGTCATGAAAACATCGGATTTGGTCACATTGGGTATAAAGCGTTGCATCACATTGTACATCATCCACAGTTAATGCATGTACCAAAAATTCTTGAAACACCGTATGTAGGGGAAGATAAAAAAGATAAGAAGCCACCATACAAATTGGAAATCGAAATGCTGAAAAACGGTACTTTTGATGAAGGGCTTCTTGAAAAAATTAAAGCGCAATAAGGAGGGGATTTCCCCTCCTTATTTTAGTAATTGCTGAAATAATGTATTTACTTGTTGGGCAGTGGCAGGGGAAGTTACTTTTGCAATCTGTTTTAAGAGCTCTAGTCGCTCGTTGTTATCGTAAATATTAATATTTTTACCTTTCATAAGTAAAACGATTTGGTCAGCTTGTGCAGTCGTAATAGAAACTTCATATTCTTTGCTATATTTTAATAACTCTTTTGTAGAAATATGATTTAATTTTTTATTAACAATTTGTTTAATGAGGTTCATCTTGTTATCCTCCTTCAGGCGTTCTTCTATCGAAATATATGAGCATATAGCTTGTACATATTCGTATAGAGTTTCTTTTTTCATGAGGAAAAGAAGCGTATGTTATAATATAAGGACAAAACTACAGAAAAAGAGTAAAGGGAGGACCTATGGAGCAAAAGCAACATCGAAAAGAAAGTGTTATTCATCTCATTTATCGTTTAGTTATGATTATTTTTGGGGCAGCATGCGCAGCGGTAGCGATTGAACTATTTTTAATGCCAAATAAAATTATTGATGGTGGAATTATTGGTATTTCTCTTATATTAGATTACCTTACTCCTAATATTTGGTGGTTAAGTTTTTCTACTTTAGTCGTTGTTCTCAATATCCCATTTATGTATTCGGGTTATAAGCAAATTGGAAAAACATTCATGTTATCTTCGGCATTTGGTATTGTAGCACTAGCATTCATTGAGTCAACGTTACATGCGGTGCCACCGTTTACAACAGAGCCTATTTTAGCGACTGTGTTTGGTGGTCTTATTTTAGGTCTTGGTGTAGGACTTGTAATTCGTCATGGTGGATCGTTAGATGGAACTGAAATTATGGGGATTTTATTAACGAAGAAATTACCGTTCTCTGTTGGTGAATTCGTAATGTTTGTGAACTTATTTATTTTTGCATGGGCAGCATTTGTGTTTGGTGTGGAACAAGCGATGTATTCTGTTATGACGTACTATATTGCATTTAAAACAATCGATACAGTAATTCAAGGGTTAGATGAAACGAAAGCAGTTTTAATTGTATCTGATCAATATGAGGAAGTATCAAATGCGATTTTACATCGACTCGGTCGTGGAACTACAAAGCTTGTAGCAAAAGGTGGTTATACAGATAAAGAAAAAGAAGTTATTTATGCAGTTGTAACGCGTCTAGAAGTGACGAAGTTAAAGTCAATTGTGCATGAAATTGATGAAAATGCGTTTGTTACGATTATGAGCACGCAAGAGACAAATGGTGGTAAGTTTAAATCGGCTATTCACTAAACGTATATAGGAATATTTTTCGAAAGCAGAGAATTTTTCTCTGCTTTTTGTTATAATAGTAAGGTTTCTTGAAAAAATAGATATATTTTAGGCAGATTGGTTTACAACTATAATAAGCTGTACTATAATTCAAATAGATATAAATCGGAATCATTCTGAATTAAAATAGGTGAGATGCTATGAATAATATATTAGAGATTGAAGGTTTAACATTCCGATACGAAGATCGGAATGTGTTAGAAAATATTAATTTGCAAGTTCCGAAGGGAGCTTTTTTAGGTTTAGTGGGACCGAATGGTTCAGGTAAATCAACTTTACTTAAGTGTTTATTAGGCGTTTTAAAGCCAAAAGAAGGAAGCATTCGTGTGTTTGGCGTTGATAGTAAGAAGTTTAAGGAATGGAATAAAGTTGGTTATGTATCCCAAAAAGCAAATAGTTTCAATTCTGGTTTTCCAGCAACTGTTTCTGAAGTTGTGTCAATGGGACTTGTTTCGAAAAAAGGGCTTTTTCGCTTTTTCACAAAAGAGGATAAGAAAAAGGTAGAAAAAGCAATTGCTGATGTAGGGATGAGTGAGTTTCAAGGTCGTAATATTGGAGAGCTTTCTGGTGGACAGCAACAGCGTGTATTTATTGCTCGTGCGCTCGTTAGCGATCCTGAATTGCTTATTTTAGACGAGCCTACTGTTGGAATCGATGTGAAAAATGTGGAAAGTTTTTACGAAATATTAGAGGATTTAAACAAAAGGCTCGGGATCACATTAATTCTTGTTACTCATGATATGGGAGCTGTTACCGAAAAAGTAACACATGTTGCATGCCTAAACCAACATCTACATTTCCATGGAAATGTAGAGAAGTTCCGAGAGTTAGAAGATGCAGAAATGTCCGTCTTATATGGACATCATGTTCATCGTTTAGAACACGAACATGAGCATCACGGGAGGATATAATGATACAAGATTTTTTACAATATGACTTTTTACGTAATTCTTTATATGCAGGTATTTTAATTGGACTTGTTGCACCGCTAATAGGTGTGTTTGTTGTTATTCGTCGTTTATCTCTTATTGCGGATGCATTAAGTCACGTGACGTTATCAGGTATTGCAGCAAGTTTATTACTTGAAAAAACCATTTTTACAGGTGGATTTTTAAACCCCTTATATATGGGGATGGTTTTTTCAATTGGTGGAGCGCTATTAATCGAAAAGTTAAGAACTGTATATAAGCACTATCAAGAATTAGCAATTCCGATTATCCTTTCGGCAGGGATGGGAGTTGGAGTTATTTTCATTTCACTTGCAAATGGATTTAACACAGACTTATTTAGTTATTTATTTGGTAGTGTCAGTGCTGTAACAAGTACGGATTTAATTATTATTGGGATTGTAGCAATTGTTGTTGTTGCGACAATTATTTTATTATATAAAGAGCTGTTTCTACTATCATTTGATGAGGAATACGCAGTATCAACTGGTTTAAGAGCGAAATGGATTCACTTTATTTTCATTATATTAGTTGCTCTTGTCATTGCAGTATCAATGCGTGTAGTAGGGGTTCTTCTCGTATCATCATTAATGACGTTACCAGTTGCAGCAAGTATTCGTATTGCTAAAGGATTTAAACAAACAATTTTCTTTTCCATTTTATTTGGTGAAATTGCAGTAATTGGTGGAATGTTTGCTTCGTATCAACTTGATCTAGCACCAGGTGGTACAATTGTTATGATAGCAGTTCTTATTTTAATCGGTGCGATTTTATGGAAGAAGAAAAAAACTGCATAAAGTAGGGATAGGTATGAATCTAACAGAAGCTTTACGCCTAATGAAGGAAAAAGGATACAAACATACTGGAAAAAGAGAAGAGATGCTCAGATTATTTGCAGCACATAATCGTTATTTAACTGCGAAAGACGTTTTAGAGCATATGAAAGACGATTATCCAGGGCTTAGTTTTGATACGATTTATCGTAACTTAACAGTTTTTGCTGAGATTGGTGTTTTAGAACAAACGGAATTAAATGGTGAAAAACATTTTCGTTTCACTTGTTCTATTATGGAACATCATCATCATTTTATTTGTTTGGATTGTGGTGGGACGAAAGAGATTACTTCCTGCCCAATGGATTTTATGAATAAAGATTTTACTGGTTATGAAGTAACGGGTCATAAGTTTGAAATATATGGTCGTTGTCCAAAATGTGCAAAGTAAAAGCTCGTCGGTTATATAACTGACGAGCTTTTTTTACGTAGAAAAGAAGGTTGCTCACAAATATTGTGGCAACCTTCTTTTTATTGTTCTTGTGTCTCTTTTTCTTTTTCTCGTTCAGCAGCCATTTCAGCAGCAATTACGTCGATTTCTTTTTTCAGTTCTTCTACCATTGTTTCTTCTGGTACTTTACGAACGACTTGCCCTTTACGGAATAATAATCCCTCTCCACGTGCACCAGCAATACCGATATCAGCTTCACGAGCTTCACCAGGACCATTTACAGCGCAACCAAGTACTGCAACTTTAATTGGTACTTGAAGTGTAGAGATGTATTCTTCCACTTCGTTAGCGATGCTAATTAAATCGATTTCAATACGACCACAAGTTGGACAAGAGATAAGTGTCGCTGCGTTAGACGCAAGACCGAATGATTTTAATAATTCACGAGCAACTTTTACTTCTTCAACTGGATCAGCACTTAATGAAATACGTAGTGTATTTCCGATGCCTTTACTTAAGATTGCTCCAAGACCAGCGGCACTTTTTACAGTTCCAGCAAACAATGTTCCAGATTCTGTAATACCTAAATGTAATGGGTAATCAAAAGCGCGAGCAGCTTTCTCGTATGCTTCGATTGCTAAGTTAACATCAGAGGCTTTCATAGATACGATAATATCGTGGAAATCTAAGTCCTCTAAAATTTTAATATGATGTAGCGCGCTCTCAACCATACCATCAGCAGTTGGGTATCCGTACTTTTCTAAAATGTGGCGCTCTAATGAACCAGCGTTTACACCAATACGGATTGGAATACCGCGCTCTTTTGCTGCATTTACAACAGCTTCTACTTTATGGCGACGACCAATATTACCTGGATTGATACGTACTTTATCAATGCCACCTTCAATTGCTTTTAAAGCAAGGCGATAATCAAAATGAATATCAGCAACAAGTGGAATGTTGATTTGTTTTTTTATATCAGCAATAGCATTAGCTGCGCGTTCATCTGGAACGGCAACGCGGACGACTTGACAGCCAGCTTCTTCTAAACGCTTGATTTCAGCAACTGTTGCTTCAACATCATGTGTTTTTGTTGTTGTCATACTTTGTATAATTAATTCATTATTACCGCCAATTGTTAAATTACCGACTTTAACTGGACGTGTTTTTGTACGATGAGTCATTTCATTCACGAATAGATCGCTCTCCTTATAAAAGAAGTTTCTTATTTAGTCCCTCATATCAATGATAGTATACGTGATATAGGGCTATAGAAACCGAAGTGCTCGGTTTCACTTTTACTATTGTATCAGCGCCTTTATGTAATTGACAAGGATTAAGTGATGGCTTATTGATATAACGGGAATTTATAAGACTTTCCAATTTGTATTTTTGTAGCAGATGTACTTTTGTTTAATTGTTTAAAGTCGTCAATGACTTTTTCTATGGAAGGAATTTTTTTCTTGTTAATTTGTTCTGTAATAGAAAGAACTGTCTCGCCAGTTTTTACTTCAATTGTTTTATAAGATGTATCCGTTTCTTTTTCTGTTTTATTCTCTTTATTTTGTTGGCTGTCTGTGTTTTCTTTTTTAATCGTTTGGGCAGCAGTTGTTTTTTTATATGAACTTAACATCGGTAAAGTACCGATTTTTATATCGTAATAAAATATATAACCGAGAACAAGCACGAATAGGAATATACCTAACCTCTTCATATTCTTCACTCCTTTGCTAGGAATATATGCTTGTCCAAAAAAAAAATGCCTATTTAGGCATTTTTTTATTTTTCTTTCGGTTGGGGTACCTCTTTAATCGTTAAGTATAGAACGATTAAAACAACAGCGATATAAATGAATGTTGCCCCAGGTACGACGATTTTGAATAAATCCATAATCATGAAGAAAATGGTTGGGATTGTGTAGCTGTATGCAGTTAGTGTCCAAACTTGTTTATAGGATAGTTTACGTTGACCGCTCATAGCAGAACCGATGAACGCAAGTAAAGTCACGCCTACAAAAGTGATGAATAATTGGAATAGGTACACTAAGAATCCAATAACAAATAATAAAATTGGATAAATATTATCGAATAAAGAAATAAATTCTTGTAGATCTTTTTTCTCAAGAGATGCACCTAACAAATCGTTATAAGAATACGTTTGTGTTTGACCATTTCCCATAGAGACTACTTTATCTTTTAAAACAAATAAACCTGTTTTATTTTGATATTTTTCTAGGTCTGTTGAATTTGGATCAAATACGAAAAGTGCATTTCCTTCTTCTTTTTCAATAGGCTGATCAATATCGGCTTTTAGTTCGCCATTTTCAATTTTAAAATCAGGTAAATCTTTATCGATGACTTGATTTACCATGCCTACACCATCTTGGATAAAACTACCGTACAAAAAAGTTCTTGGAATAGTAGTAATTAAGCAAAGTAGCATAATATACAAAATGGTTTTACCGATTTTTTGAAAACGGAATAGCGCCATATCTTTAGGCGAGTATATGCTTTTTACGAATTGGGTAAATATGGACATAGATTCACTTCCTTTATGTATGTATAAAATCATTGTAACGTAGGAATCTACAGAATCTCAAGATATATTATATTTACATATAGTGGAGATAACTAAATTTCTTTTTATTAACTTTCTTCTTTTAAATAAGAAAAATACAATTGACACTTTTCTTTTCTATATGGTAAATTTATCTTACATTTCTTAAAGGGCATATCCGATAGGAATTCCTTTATTTGATATGTTGTTACATACATAATTGTGGACCCTTAGCTCAGCTGGTTAGAGCAGACGGCTCATAACCGTCCGGTCGTAGGTTCGAGTCCTACAGGGTCCATATCCATTTCGCATGTTTATTATGTTAGCAGGAAGCTTCCTTGTAGAAGGAAGCTTTTTTTACGGAATATATGAGCATTTTAATTGAAAAGAAGTGGGAATTTTGCTACTTTAATGATAGCAAGACAATGTGATTTATTTGTTTGCACCCTATGGCAATTAGGGTAGAATGAAGTTGTATGTCACTTAAGTGGCAATACATAAACTGGGAGGAATATAACAATGGCAAAACACGAATTACCAAATTTACCTTATGCGTATGATGCTTTAGAGCCTCACTTTGACAAAGAAACAATGAATATCCATCATACAAAACATCACAACACGTACATTACAAACTTAAACGCTGCTTTAGAAGGTCATGCAGAATTAGCTGACAAAAGCGTAGAAGAATTAGTTGCAAACTTAAACGAAGTACCAGAAGCAATCCGTACAGCAGTACGTAACAATGGTGGCGGACATGCTAACCATACATTCTTCTGGACAATCCTATCTCCAAACGGCGGAGGACAACCTGTAGGTGAACTTGCAACTGCAATTGAAGCAAAATTCGGTAGCTTCGATGCATTCAAAGAAGAATTCGCAAAAGCTGGCGCAACTCGCTTCGGTTCTGGTTGGGCTTGGTTAGTAGTAAACAATGGTGAGCTAGAAGTAACAAGCACTCCAAACCAAGATTCTCCTTTAACTGAAGGTAAAACGCCAGTTATCGGTTTAGATGTTTGGGAGCATGCTTACTACTTAAACTACCAAAACCGTCGTCCAGACTACATCGGTGCATTCTGGAACGTTGTAGATTGGAACGCTGCTGAAAAACGTTACCAAGAAGCAAAATAATTGTAATAAATATAGAAAAAAGCTAGGGGAGAACCCCTAGCTTTTTTTCTATGCTTTCCTTTTACATAATTGGGCTTGTCTTTGGAAGACTAGAACATGAAGTAAAGGAGAGTTGTGTATGAAGTGGAAACATATAATTGGTGACGTTGAAGTGAATCGGGATTTAGTGTTATTGCTCCTTATAGGAGGTTTATACACGCTCGCAATTTCTTTATCGAATACGTTTGTAAATATTTATTTATGGAAACAAACACAAAATTATGTGAATCTTGGCTTGTATAATTTGGCCAGCGTTATATTACAGCCTCTCACATTTCTTGTAGGGGGAAAATTAGCGAAACGTATCGATCGCTCGATTTTATTACGAATAGGAGTAGGAACGCTCGCAATTTTTTTTATTGTTGTCTTAGTAGCGGGGAAAAGTGCTTCTCAGTATATTTTATTAATGGGGGCTCTTTTAGGAGTAGGATACGGTTTTTACTGGTTGGCTTTTAACTTATTGACATTTGAAATTACAGAACCAGAAACAAGAGATTTCTTTAATGGGTTTCTTGGACTTCTTACATCCTTCTCTGGGATGATCGGACCAATAGCAGCAGGATACACAATTTCACGTATGGAGAAATGGAGTGGTTATACTGTTATATTCTTTCTTTCATTAGTTCTATTTGCAATTGCTGTCGTCTTAAGCTTCTTTTTATCTAAAAGAGAATGTGAAGGGCGTTATGAAATCGTGCAAGTATTGAAAGAACGACGGATTGATAAAAACTGGGGAAAGATTACACGAGCTCATTTTTTCCAAGGATTGAGAGAAGGAACGTTTATTTTTGTCATTTCAGTATATGTTTATTTAGCAACTAATAGTGAGTTCGCATTAGGGAAATATAGTTTAGTGAACTCTGCTGTATCCTTTGTATGTTATTACTTAGTTGCTCGTATGTTAAAGAAGGAGTGGCGAAAAAAAGCAATTTTACTTGGAGGCATTATTTTATATGCTGTCGTCTTTTTAGTTATTTTCAATGTTACATACACGAAATTACTTATTTATGCGGCATGTATTGCGATTGCATATCCTATTTTACTTGTTCCGTATGGATCAATGACATATGACGTAATTGGTAGAGCGAAAAATGCGAGAGAATGGCGTGTGGAATATGTCGTTGTTCGGGAGCTGTGGTTAAACGCCGGAAGAATCTGTTCTATTTTAAGTTTTTTATGTGCTGTACTATTCTTTCCACCTGAAAAAAGTTTACCTTACTTATTATGTATTTTAGGTGCTGGACATTTTCTTATTTATTTTGCAGTTAAAAATGTCAAATATGATGAGGGAAATGCGAGTAAAACAAGTGTTGTAACGCAAGGGAACGCGCAAAACCAAACTGAACCAGAAGGTTAACTTCTCGTTTGTTTTATGCTAGAATAGAAAAAGATGTAAGACAGCAGTGAGGACACCTGTATGAAGGTGTCCCTTTCACATTACATAGCTGTTGGTAGAGGGGGTTTGTATGAGCAAGAAGCAGAAGCAAAATAAGAAAAAGACCCACGTTCCTTTTCGGTTAAACGTGCTGTTTTTCTGCGTGTTTTTAATGTTCTCCGCGGTTATTGTAAGGCTCGGATATGTACAAATTGTTCGCGGTGAAGAATATAAGAATGAAGTGGAGAAGAAAGAAAACTCAACGATAAGTAATCCTGTACCGCGTGGGAAAATATTTGACCGTTATGGGCGACCTGTAGTAGATAATGCAGCCATTCGTACTATTACATTTACAAAAATGAAAGGATCAACTGCAGAGGATCGCTTAGAAACAGCGAAAAAGCTAGCAGATTTGATTGAAGTACCGACAGATAAATTAACAGATCGCGATAAAAAAGATTATTGGCTTGCTATGCATAAAGAGGAAGCTAAAGAAAAAATTACGAATAAAGATCGTCAAGAGTTTAAAGATAAAAAAATTGATGATAAAGAATTAGACGAGCGTCAGCGCAGTCGTGTAACAGAAGAAGAGATTAATCAATTATCCGCAAAAGATCTAGAAATACTAGCGATTAAGAGTAAGATGGATGGCGGATATGCAATGACACCTCAAGTTCTTAAGAAAAATGCAACAGATGAAGAATATGCGATTATTAGTGAAAATTTAGCGCAATTGCCGGGAGTAGATACAAGTGTTGATTGGGAACGAAAATATGCATATGATGGTGATTTGTTCCGAAGTGTACTTGGTGGTGTAACAACTTCTGACGAAGGTTTACCAAGAGAAAGACTAGATTACTATCTTGTTCGTGATTATAATCGAAATGACCGAGTAGGAAAAAGTTATCTTGAACAACAGTATGAAGATAGTCTGCACGGTACGAAAGCAGAAGTTAGAAATGTTACAGATAAAAACGGTAATATTTTAGAAACGATTAATGTATCAAAAGGACAAAGTGGTAATGACCTGAATTTAACGATTGATATGGAATTACAAAAGCGTGTGGAGGATATTCTTACGAAGAATTTAATGAGATTTAAAGGAAGCGAACCTCTTTTAGATCGCGCATTCGTTGTAATGATGAACCCAAAAAATGGTGAAGTTTTATCTATGGCTGGGAAACAATTAGTTAACGAAGATGGTCAAACGAAAGTAAATGACTTTGCATTAGGTACCATGACAAGTTCTTATCCGATGGGGTCAACTGTAAAAGGTGCAACAGTACTTACTGGATATCAAACTGGTGCGATTCAACCAGGTTCAGTACAATTGGATGAACCAATTAAATTAAAAGGTACACCTACGAAGTCATCTTGGAAAACGATGGGATATATTAATGACCTTACAGCTTTAAAAATGTCTTCTAACGTTTATATGTTTAAAACAGCGATGAATATCGCCGGTGTTCAGTATGTGAGAGGTGGTACGTTAGATATACCTCAAAAAGCATTTGATACGATGCGTTATTATTTCGGACAGTTTGGACTTGGTGTAAAAACAGGAATTGATTTACCGAATGAATCTGCTGGTCAGATGGGGAGAGGTAGTCAACCAGGTTTCTTACTAGATTTATCAATTGGACAGTATGATACGTATACACCGCTTCAATTAGCGCAATATATTTCGACGATTGCCAATGGTGGATATCGTATGCAACCACAAGTTGTAAAAGAAATTCGTCAACCGGCAGTGAAACCAGATGAAGTTGGGAAAGTTGTTCAATCTATGGAACCGAAAGTATTAAATCGTGTTGATATGCCAGAATCGCAAATTAAACGTGTTCAAGAAGGATTTAGACAAGTGTATAATGATTCAGGTGGTACAGCTACCAAATACTTTACAGGTGCAAAATATAAAGCGGCAGGGAAGACAGGTACCGCGCAAACTGTGTATGGCGGAGATAAAGAGATTGGTAGAAAGGCAAATGGTGAACGTGTGGAAACATATAACTTAACATTAGTAGGTTATGCGCCACTTGAAGATCCAGAAGTAGCATTCTCTGTTGTTGTTCCATGGGTACATGATGATAAGACTGGTATTAATGGATATATTGGTCGTGAAATTATGGACGCCTACTTTGATTTAAAAAACCAAGAAGTAAATGGTGAAGCTCCAAAAGATGATAAAAACAATAAAAATAAAGATCAAGATGATGAATAAAAAAATTTTAAAAAAGCACACTATCTGAAAAGATAGTGTGCTTTTTTTTATGGTTTATGCATATCGTGTAATAAATGTGGACAAGTATACAATATTGGGAAATACGCGGCCTTATAAATAATACTTGTATATGATGAGATAGGGGATAACTGTTTTATAGGGAAATTATCAGAGAAAATGAATAACTACTACCGATTAAAATTGTATCCCGCTATTAACGGGCAGTAAGACCCCCATCTCAAAATTCAGCGAAAGCAAAAAAGTTAGGTGGGGGTCGGGCTGTCCGTAAAAGCCCGATTGGTGAGGGCTGATTAAAGTTTCACTTTATCGTATGTTGATTTTTGTGGAACTTTACAAAACTTTTACAAACAATTAAAACCGAATTAATAGTTTAGCAGTATTCTTATATCTGTAATCCTGTTATTTCCGGTTACTTCTAGGAGGAAGAACACGTGAAATGGATGCGTACACCGATTATAATTTTCGTACTATCGATATGGTTCCTCTGTTTTGAAATGTCTACTGCATTTGCTTTAAATGATATGGGAGAAGTGAGAGTTGATGGATCCTCAACGGTTTTTCCTATTATAGAAGCAGTAGCGGAGGAATATACAAAGGTGCATCCAGACGTGAAAATTTCCATCAGTGTTTCTGGAACTGGAGGAGGATTTAATCGTTTCAGTAAAGGAGAAGTAGATATAAATAATGCTTCGAGAGTAATGAAACAAGTCGAGAAAAATGAGATGAAGAAAAACTCTATTCAGTTCACACCTTTTGAGGTCGCTAACGATGGTCTTACAATCGTTGTGAATCGGCACAATACATGGGTAGACGATATGTCAGTAGACGAGTTACGTTTACTGTGGAGTGAAGATGGAAGAGAGAAGCGATGGTCACAAATTCATTCAACATGGCCACGTGAACAAGTGAAGTTTTATGCACCAGGCGTAGACTCTGGTACTTATGATTATTTTCAAAATGTCATCTTACAAAATCATCGCATTGTAAAAAAAGTCTCTTTGTCTGAAGATGATCAAGTTATTATGCAAGGGGTAATGAATGATAAACATGCCATTGCTTTTGTAGGATATGCTTATTATATGGCTAATCGAGATAAGGTGAAAGCAATAAAAGTGAATGGTGTATTTCCGACGAAAGAGACCATTCAGTCAGGTAAGTATAAGCCGTTATCTAGGCCGCTACTTACTTATGTGAATAATGCATCTATCCGAAATAAAATGAATGTAGCAAACTATGTTGAGTTTATGATTCAGCATGTTGGTAACCTCGCTGAAGAGGTCGGGTATGTAAAATTAAGAAAAGAAAAATACAATGAACAGCTGCGTATGTTAACAGAAATAAAAAGGTAATGTCAGGGTGGAAAGGGGTTTTCATCTTTGGCTCATAATGACAAAAGTCAAATTACATTTTCTGTACAACATTTGATTGAAAGAAATACAAAACAAAGAAAAAAAACGCAGCGAATCAATCGAATAATGCCTTTGTTACTAAAAATAATTGCTAGCGTTTCTATTGTTACGACACTTGGAATTGTTTTTACGCTCTCTAATGAAACAATCATGTTTTTTCAAAAAATATCATTGTACTCCTTTTTGACGGAGAAAGAATGGTTACCGTTTTTTGAAAATCCTAAATTCGGTATATTACCACTTATATGTGGAACGTTCCTTGTAACAGCAATCGCTATGTTTGTAGCAATTCCTATTGGTTTAGCGTGTGCCGTATTTTTAAGCGAATATGCTTCAAATAGTGCACGGAAAATATTAAAGCCGATGTTAGAGCTATTAGCAGGTATCCCGACAATTGTATATGGTTTTTTTGCATTAACAATTGTTACGCCGCTTTTACAAAGGATTATACCAGATTTACAGTTTTTTAATGCGATTAGCCCAGGAATCGTTATCGGATTTATGATGATGCCTACAGTTGCATCTCTATCTGAAGACGCGATGAGAGCTGTGGCGAAAGGGACGAAAGAAGCTTCATTAGCACTCGGAGCGACGCGGTTTGAAATGGTAAAACAAGTGGTGTTTCCGTCCGCTTTTACAGGGATTATGGCAGCAATTATATTAGCGGCTTCGCGTGCAATTGGTGAAACGATGATTGTTGTAATTGCGGCAGGATCCACACCAAATGTATCGCTTGATCCGACACATTCTATTCAAACGTTAACAGCCTATATTGTGCAAGTAAGTTTAGGTGATGCTCCGCATGGAACGATTACGTATTACAGCATGTATGCTGTAGGTGCAACATTATTTTTGTTTACTTTTATTATGAACATCATTTCGCAGTCAATTATGCGCCGTTTTAGGAGGATGACATAATATGCGGATGTTGAATCATAAAAAAATACAAAAAAACATGGCATCACGCTTTTTAAAAGATCGAATTTACAAATTGTTATTTTATATAGCGATTTTATTTTCAATCGTAATTTTGTTTGTGTTACTGTTTCAAATTGTTGAAAAAGGTATAAGCTATCTTTCAATAGATTTCTTTACAAATTTCGCTTCACGTAATCCGAAAGAAGCTGGTATTGCTGCAGCTTTGTCAGGGACAATATTATTTATGAGTATTGTTATACCTGTTTCTTTTATATTTGGAGTTGGAACAGCCCTTTATTTAGAGCAATATGCGAAGGAATCTCTATTTAAAAAAATAGTAGAGATTAATAATCAAACATTAGCAGGAGTACCATCCGTTGTATTTGGATTGCTTGGTTTAACTATTTTTGTATATGCTCTTCATTTAGGAGAGAGTATAGTTGCAGCAGCACTGACGATGAGTTTACTCGTCTTACCAACAGTTGTTGTGGCGAGTCAAGAAGCAATCCGATCAGTACCAAGTGCATTATTAGAGGGTTCTTACGGATTAGGTGCTACGAAGTGGCAAACGATGTATCAAATTGTATTGCCATATGCTTTCCCGGGGATTATAACGGGCTGTACGTTAGCGATATCAAGAGCAATTGGAGAAGCAGCACCACTATTAGTTATTGGGGCACTTGCGTTTGCAAATTATGTTCCATTTAGTATGTTTGATAGATTTACAGTTTTACCAATTCAAATTTTTAATTGGATGAGTAGGCCACAAGAAGAATTTCAGTATGTAGCAGCAGCTGGGATGATTGTTTTGTTAGGTTTGTTGCTATTTATCAATATATTTGTTTTATGGTTACGAAATCGAAAATAAGTTGGAAGTGGATGAAAGGGGAATTCAAATGGTAGCAACAGTAGTAAATGTACAGGTGAAAAACGAAGAGAAAATCGAGACTGCGCCAAAGAAAGTAGTATTTGATACGAAAAACTTAAATTTATGGTATGGGGAAGACCATGCTTTAAAAGATATTAATTTAAGTATTCATGAGAATGAAGTTACAGCAATTATCGGTCCAAGTGGCTGTGGTAAATCAACGTACTTAAAAACGTTAAATCGCATGGTAGAGTTAGTACCGATCGTTCGAACTACAGGTGTAATTGAGTATAGAGAACGCAATATATTTGATAAATCATATCCAGTTGAAGAATTAAGAACGCACGTAGGAATGGTGTTCCAAAAGCCAAATCCATTTCCAAAATCTATTTATGAGAATGTAGCATACGGTCCAAAAATCCATGGTATTCGTGACAAAAAGACATTAGATGAAATTGTTGAGAAAAGTTTACGCGGAGCAGCGATTTGGGATGAGTTAAAAGATCGTTTGCACGATAATGCATACGGTTTATCTGGTGGACAGCAACAGCGTCTATGCATCGCACGTTGCTTAGCTATTGAGCCAGACGTTATTTTAATGGATGAGCCAACATCGGCACTAGATCCAATTTCAACATTAAAAGTAGAAGAATTAATTCAAGAGTTAAAGAAAGACTTTAGTATTGTTATCGTAACGCATAATATGCAACAAGCAGCGCGTATTTCAGACAAAACCGCTTTCTTCTTAAGCGGGGAAGTTGTGGAGTATACAGATACAAACAAATTATTTACGACGCCTTCAGATAAGCGTACAGAAGATTATATTACAGGTCGCTTTGGTTGATATCGTTGCAAAGCTAAGAGAAAATGCCCTCTTAACAGAGGGCATTTCTTATTTTTATCTCACTTTAATAGGGAAGTAATACCTTCTCTTTATCTTAAGGTTTATTACAAGCGTAAGAGGTTATGTAGGAGATTTATCCCGCTATTTGCGGGCAGTAAGACCCCACCTCAAAATTCAGCAAAAGCAAAGAAGTTAGGTGGGCAGGCGGCCTGTAAAAGCCCGATTGATGAGGGGTGATTAAAGTTTCACTTTGTATATAATGGCACATAATATTGAGGGGGAAGAAAAAATGGTAAGAGAACAGTTTCAAGGTGATTTAAAAGTGTTACAGCAAAAGGTGATTGAGCTTGGCGAATTAGCAAATGCGGCTTTATTGATTGCTATGGAAGGTCTGCATACAAGGGATGTAGAGAAAGCGTTAGAGGTCATTGATGGTGATTACCGTATGGATAATTTAGAAGAGGAAATAAACGATCTTGCGCTTATGCTCATTACGAAGCAACAACCTGTAGCAAGTGACTTAAGAAGGATCTTTATTTCAATTAAAACAGCGACAGATTTAGAGCGTATTGCAGATCATGCTGTTAATATTGCAAAGGCTACAATTCGTCTTGGGGAAAAAGAAGTGGCTGTTAGTTTGCACAACCTGGATGAAATGTTTGCGGTTGCAAATAAGATGTTGCATTTAGCGTTAGAAGCATATGAACAAGAAAATTTAACTTTCGCGAAACAAATTGCTGAAATGGATGATTCCGTTGATGAAATATATGGAAAAGCAATTCGTGAGTTTATATCTTCAGTTCCGGAACAACCAGAAGCAATTACGCAAATTACACAATTATCATTTGTGGCGAGATATATTGAGCGTGTAGCAGACCATATTACAAACATTGCTGAAAATGTATTTTATTTAGTAAAAGGAAAGCATTATTTATTGAATGAGTAGGAATGAAAGTAGGTGATGAGAAATCACCTGCTTTTTTTAGTCAAAACATGACAAAAAAAGCTCGTTGTTTCCTTTAGTTTATGATGATAAGATGTATCATAATGTAATGGGAAAATTAGTATATATGTTGTTCGTTAATAAGTATTATTTATCAATTAATAGTAAGCGCTTTCTTGTTGTTTGAAACGTACGTTTTTATAGGTGGGAAATTTAATTATAGGGTCTTTTAAATGAGGATTCGTTTAACTAATCAAGTTTATGCTGCTAGTTCATGTGGGATAGAGAATATACATATGGTATATGGAGCTACTGAACATTATATAAGTGGAGGCTGAAGTATATGAAGGGGGTTATTTTAGCTGGAGGAAAAGGAAGACGCCTTAGACCATTAACATGTAATACTCCAAAGCCGATGTTACCATTATTAGAAAAACCAGTTTTAGAATACAATATTGAGTTATTACGCCAGCATGGTATTCGTGAAATTGCAATTACTGTTCAATATATGAGTACGACGATTAAGCGATATTTTGGTGATGGTAGTAAATGGGGAGTTAACTTGTATTATTTTGAAGACTCTCCTCCGCTTGGTACAGCAGGGAGTATTAAACAAGCAGAACAATTTTTAGATGAAACATTTGTTGTAATAAGCGGGGATGCATTAACTGACTTTCAATTATCAGAAGGAATTAGGTTTCATGAACAAAAGAAAAGAATGGTAACAATGTTTGTGAAAGAAGTAGAAAATCCACTCTCATTTGGATTGGTTGTAATGAATAAAGACCAGGAGGTTACACGATATATAGAAAAGCCGGGCTGGAATGAGGTAGTATCTAATGTTGTGAATACAGGCATATATATTATGGAGCCAGAAATCTTTTCTTACATACCGCCTAGACAATTTTTTGATTTCAGTCATGATGTGTTTCCGTTATTGGCAAACAAAAATGTGTTATTCGCATATTTGTCAGAAGGTTATTGGTTAGATATCGGCACATTTAATCAATATCGACAAGCACAATTTGATTTGTTAACGAAAAAGTTACAAGTACCTATTCCTTATACGGAAGTATTACCGATGGTATGGATGGGAGAAGGGGTGACGATTGGGAAAGGGACAAAAATTCATGGCCCCTCTTTCATTGGAGAAGGAGCAAAGATTGGTACAGGAGCTGTAATTGAGCCATATTCTATTATTGGAAAAAATAGTATCGTTTCAAATTATTCTCATCTTCAAAAAAGTATTGTTTTTGCAAATGCCCATATTGGAAAGTATTGTGAACTATTAGAAACGACAATAGGAGAGCGTACAATAGTTGAAGATGACGTTACACTGTTTCAAAAAAGCATTGTAGCGGATCACTGTCATATCGGGAGAAGTACGATAATTAAGCAAAAAGGAAAACTATGGCCTTATAAGGCGATTGATAGTCATTCGATAGTAGGAGCGGCTGGTATTCAAGAGAGTGAAATGAGTGCAGGGTGGTTACAAAAAAGCCGCATTGTAGGAAGAGGGAATGTTGAAATTACTCCCCAGTTTATCGTGAAGATTGCGATGGCGTATGGCTCTCTTTTTACAAAAGGAGAAAGTATATTAATTGGAAGTCAAGAAAATATAGAAACAACCTCTTATAAAAATTTATTTTTACATGCTATTCATGGTATAGGGATTCATACGATGGAATGCAAAGAAATGAACGAGTCACTTTTTCAATATAGTGTTCATCATTTGCAATGTGCAGGTGGGGTTTTCATTCAAGTGGAGAATGAGAATGAGATTGTTATAAAGTTGTATGGTCAAGCTGGCATGCCGTTAACGTATAAGCAGCAAAAAGAGATAGAACAAGTATATATGTCCGAATTGTTTTATTACGTGCATGAGAAAGAGATGGGGAGAAATAAGCTGGTTCATGTTTCTATGAATGAGTATATAGAAGTTATATTGGGGCATATTGATATCGAGAAAATACAGATGCAGAAGTTTCATCTTCTTATTAATAAGAGAAATGATACGTTGCAACATTTACTTATGCTCTTTCTACAAAGACTTGGTTGTACAGTTACATGGATTTATGCAAGCGAACAAAAAGATCATGTGAAAGCTTTGATGAAATCAAGTAAAGCAAATATGGCTCTTATGTTTTCTGAGCAAGGAAATCATTTCGAGTTATACGATAAACATAGTAATATTTACCAAGGTACAGATTTGGAAGAGGTAGATATTCCAGATTTCTTACTCGAATCTACAGGAAATATTTACCCAATGTCTTTGAAATTAGGAGAATGTTATCTTCTGTTTTATACGCAGGATGAAAGGAAGTCGTTTCAAGTAAGGTGGAAGCGAGATATTTTATATCGAATTGGAAAATTATTTGAGCTAATAGCATTGCAAGGAAAAACGTTTCTCAGCATAGTAGAGCAATCACCTCCGCTCTATTTACTTTATGATGAAGTGGTATGTTCATGGAATGAAAAAGGGAAAATTATGAGGAAATTATTGGATGATATTGAAAGGAAGGGAGAAGGTATATTTGAAGGAGTACAGTTCAAATATACTGAAAAAGAGTGGTCTTATATCGTTTCTGACACAAAACAACCAAAATTTTTAGTGTATTCACATGCTAGAAACCCAGTAATAGCAAGGGAAAACATGAAAAATCTTATAGAAAAAATTAGACAATATCAAAAGGTGTAGAATTTTTATTTTAAAAGTGGTATTATAGTATAGTCTGATTTAAGTTATTAGTACTGGAGGGAAATAAGAATGCGTGTGAATATTACTCTAGCATGTACAGAATGCGGAGATCGTAACTATATCTCAAAGAAAAATAAACGTAACAACGCTGAGCGTATCGAGCTTAAAAAGTATTGCAAGCGTGACAAGAAGTCTACGTTACACCGTGAAACAAAGTAAGCAGTAGGAATATTTTCCTACTGTTTCTTTTTTTATTCGATTCCTATGTTAAAAGTGATACACTATCATCATAGAGTAAAGTGTCACTGTAAGGAGGAGAATGTGTGAAAGAAGAGAAAGTGCGTTTGCGTAAACAAATAATAGAACACATGAATTCTTTATCAGAAGAACAATATACAACTTTATCAGAACAGATTGCATTTTCGTTGTATGCGCAAAAAGAGTGGGTTGAAGCTAAAACAATTGGAATTACTCTCTCAATGGAAAATGAAGTGAATACATATCCTATTATCGAAAAAGCTTGGGAAGAAGGAAAGAAAGTTGTAGTTCCTAAGTGTAATAAAGGAACAAGAACGATGTCCTTCCGGAAAATTAGTGATTTTGATCAATTAGAAACGGTGTATATGAACTTACGTGAACCGATTCCGGGACTTACGGAAGAAGTGAGTGCGGATGACATTGATCTTCAAATTGTGCCAGGCGTAGCTTATACAGAGCGAGGAGAACGGATTGGATACGGCGGGGGCTATTATGATCGTTATCTCGTGCATTATAAAGGGAAAACGCTATCATTAGCATATGATTTTCAAATGGTAAAACACATTCCGATAGAGCCATTTGATAAAAATATAGAAAAAATTATTACAGAAAAAGGAACAATGCTTATAAATGAGCTTGTATAGACAAATAAAAATTGACGAGACTTTTTCTTCTTGATTATAATAAAATATGTGAACGTTTTCTTATTATAATTTTTATAGTAAGTGAGCATAGAGGGTGATGAAATGGTATCTATTTATGATATTCAGCAATTGCTAAAGAAATTTGGTACGATTATTTATACGGGAGATCGAATTGCAGATTTACAATTAATGCAAGATGAATTGCGTGAATTAAATCAATCACAGCTAATCGATCCACAAGACTATCAAACAGCTTTATTTTTATTGAAGCAAGAAATTCAAAAAGAGCTAAATAAGAATTAGATAAAGGTAGGTAAGCAACATGGAAGAGAAATGGTTAGTTGGTGTTGACCTTGGTGGTACAACGATTAAATTAGCATTTATTAATGTATACGGCGAAATTTTACATAAGTGGGAAATCCCTACAAATACAGGTGAGCAAGGAAAACATATTACACTTGATGTTGCGAAAGCAATTGATAAAAAGCTAGAAGAATTAGGCGAATTGAAGAGCAAGTTAATTGGTATTGGTATGGGAGCTCCTGGCCCTGTACATGTGGCATCTGGAATGATTTATGAAGCGGTTAATTTAGGGTGGAAAAACTATCCGCTAAAAGATTTATTAGAAGTAGAAACAGGATTACCTGTTGTTATTGATAATGATGCAAACTTAGCAGCGCTTGGTGAAATGTGGAAAGGTGCTGGTGAAGGTGCAAAAGATTTAATCTGCATGACACTTGGTACGGGCGTTGGTGGTGGTGTAATCGCCAATGGTGAGATTGTACACGGCGTGAGTGGTGCTGCTGGTGAGATTGGACATATTACAGTAGTTACAGAAAATGCTTTCCCATGTAATTGCGGGAAGTCTGGTTGCTTAGAAACAGTAGCATCTGCGACAGGTATTGTACGTGTTGCTATGCAAAAAATACAAGAGACTAATAAAGAAAGCATGTTGCGTTCTATGTTAGCTGAAGAAGGACGTATTACATCAAAAGATGTCTTTGAAGCACTTGGACAAGGTGATGAATTAGCAGGCGAAGTAGTAGAAAAGGTAGCTTCTTATTTAGGGTTAGCTGTAGCGAACCTATCTAGTACGTTGAACCCAGAGAAAATTGTTATTGGTGGAGGCGTGTCTAAAGCTGGAGATGCGCTATTAGAACCAATTCAACGCTATTTCGAGCAATACGCTTTCTCACGTGCTGTAAAGAGCACGAAGTTAGCTATTGCAACACTTGGTAATGATGCAGGTGTTATCGGAGGAGCTTGGCTTGTAAAAAAGCACAAATACGAAGCGAAGATGATATAAGTTTTGAAATATGAAAAGAGGAAGGGGGAACCCTTCCTCTTTTTGTGTGAAATCTCGATGAAGAATAAAGTGTAAACGAATTAAGCTGCTGGTGGATACCCGTTATATAGAACAGTCATGATCGTAAACCATCCGAAAACGAGTACAGTTGCAATTGCAAAGCCGCTCGCGAAAAAGTTTTTTTCACGAAGTGTTCTAAGCGTAGCAAATACAGCTAACAGAGTGACAAGTGTAAAAATAATAACAAGGCCCATGCAATATCCTCCTCTGTCTACCCATTTCTTATTATGAGTTTTTGGAATATTTACTCTTTTATATTGTACATGTTTTAAAAATGATTGTCGAGATAGCATCCTTTCTTTTCCTAAGAGAAAGAAATGTTGTATCATTAAAAGTAAGTTTAATAACTGGAGGAGATTTTCATATGGAATGGATACAAATGCCGTTAGGCCCATTACAAACAAATGCTTATATTTTAATGAACGATCAAAAAGAGTGCATTATCTTTGACCCTGGGCACGAAGGTGAAAAGCTCGTTACATATTTACAAGAAGAACAATTAAAACCATTGGCTGTTTTATTAACGCATGCTCACTTTGATCATATCGGTGCTGTTGATGCGGTAAGAGACGCTTTTCATATTCCTGTATACGTACATAAAGAAGAAGCAGATTGGTTAGGAGATGCAACTGTAAACGGCTCTCAAATTTTTATGATGAACCGCAGTATTACAGCAAAACCAGCGGATCATATTATTGATGCAGAAGGTACATTAACAATTGGATCATTTAATTTTGAAATTTTTGAGACGCCAGGACATTCTCCAGGAAGTATTTCTTATTATAGTAAAGAGGCAAATGCTGTATTCTCAGGAGATGTATTGTTCCAAATGAGCATTGGAAGAACAGATTTGCCTGGTGGAAGTTTTGCTGAATTAATTGGAAGTATTGAAGAGAAATTATTTGTATTACCAGATGAGACAGCGGTGTTATGTGGACATGGTCCAGAAACAAGCATTGGTTTTGAAAAAGAAAATAATCCGTTTTTACAATAAGGAGTCATTATGGGAATGGAGCTCATTTTAAGAGAATGGATGGGGAAAGAAAAGGATTATTCAATTTCATATAGTACGTATATGAACCTTGTATTGTATACAGAAGGTCATGGATATTATATGAAAGAACGTGAAAAGATTGGAAGACAAGGGGATTTTTTTACAAGTAGCAATGTATCCTCTGTTTTTGCAAAAACTTTTGCTAAACTTTTTATTCGTCTTGTTGAAAATGGTGAAGTTGCTTCGAATATTTGTGAGGTTGGTGGGGGAACTGGAAAGTTTGCCTATGATGTTTTACAAGAATGGAAGCAATTATCTCCAAAAACCTTTATTGATTTAAACTATTCAATGATTGAAGTGAGCCCTTTTCATAGGAAATTACAGCAGGAGCACCTTAGCTCATTTTCTAATGTATCGTACTATACCTCTTATAGTGAAATGGGAGATTCTTTCGAGGGAATTCTTTTTTCGAATGAGTTGTTTGATGCATTTCCTGTTGAAATAATTGAGAAAAGAAATGGTATGTTGTATGAAGTGCGTATTACATATACAGAGGAAGGAAGCCTTTCAGAAATATGTAGGCCGTTAGATAAAAGAATTGGTCGATATTTATTGAAATATAATATTCATATTGCTGAAGGGCAACGTTTTGAAGTACCACTTGTGATGGAGGAGTATATAAAAGAAATTGCGAAATGGTTTCAAAAAGGTATATGTATTACAGTTGATTACGGATACACAAAAGAAGAATGGATGCATCCAGCACACCGTGAAGGAAGTTTGCGAGGTTATTATCAGCATAAGCTAATACGTAACCCACTAGCGCATCCAGGTGAAATGGATCTTACTACTCATATTCATTGGGACGAGCTAAAGGAGATGTTTAGTATGCAAGGAATGAGTGCAGTATGGCATAAGAAACAATCTGAGTTCTTGTTAGCTGCAGGGATATTAGAACAGCTTAAGAGCCATCAAGATATGAATCCTTTTTCTGAAACGCAAAAACAAAATCGAGCAGTTCGTTCTATGATTTTGAATGGAGGAGTAGGGAGTGCGTTTGATGTTGTTATACATACAAAAGATATGCAACATTTACATTTGGATCGGTATGTAACAATATAAAAAACAAGACACAGTATATACTGTGTCTTGTTTTTTAATACGACTTATGTAGTATTATATATTTCCTCTCATGATATATATTTATATTAAAGATATGAGATAAAAAATATAGAATACGTTCTTTTTCTTCGATTATTAGTCCCTAACCTAATAATACGCGAACGAGTTGAATTATTGTTTCGTTCTCTACTTTGTAATAAATTTCCAATCCTTTTCTTTCACTAGAAACGATTTTAGCGCTTTTTAATTTTGCTAAATGCTGTGAAATTGTAGATTGTGGCATGTTTAAGCCAGTGTACATTGTAGAAACGTTGCTTGGACCGCGCTCAATTAATCCTTTTACGATACATAAACGAACAGGATGAGCCAGCACTTTTAATAATTCTGCATTACTTTCATATAGTTCTAATTCTTTTTGAAAGGTTTCTAACATGTTCTTTTCCACCTCCGTGTGAGCTATTATACCATACTATACATACCAAAAATTTAAAGAAAAGAAAATAGTTGTTGCAGAAAAAAAGTCCTAAAGTAAAGAAATTGTAAGAAAAGAGACCATGATGTAAATAAAATAGGTAAATTAGCACGTTTTTGTAAAATGACATTTTTGGGTGAAAATTTCGATGCGTTTTAAAAATTGAAAGATATAGATATATTTGTAACACAATTTTATCATGATTTTCTTATTCTTTCAAATGAATATACGAAATTTTTAAAATAATATGACAAAGGAATTATAATGATATATATAGAATATAAAACAGGTTAAAAGAAAAGAAGCTGAATGTAATTCGCTTCTTTATGGTGATAATGAAATATTTGATTACGGCTGATAAATCTTAGGATAATCAAGTCATTAGTCATTTATTCTAAAATTCATCTTTTAGCAACGTTAAAAATCTGTGATTCCATATGTTCTCGTAAAAATCAATTGTCTCTTTTGCGGACATAAAAGGATTATTCAACGTAGAGGTTGTTTTCTGTATCATAAAGTTTTCGTATCCCAGTCCGTGGGCAAACTTAATCGTAGCATCCATACAGTACTCTGTTTGGGCACCGCAAAATTCAATGCGATTTACAGATAATTGATCTAAAATTTCTTTTAAGTTTGTTTTATAAAATGAATTTGCATGTGTTTTTCTTACAAAAAAATCTTGTTCTTGAACATCAAGATCGGTATGAATAGCCCAAAGTTCTTTCTCGGGTACTAAATCATCATCACAATGTTGAACAAAAAGGATTGGTTTATTTAATTTTCTGTATGAAGAAATTCTTTTATTTACTTTTGTTAGTAAGTTCTGTAAATCAAATAAATGCTCTCCGCCATAACATACGCCATTTTGTAAATCGATAACGATTAAAATATCTGCACAAGTATCCATTATTTTTACCCCTTTTTTATTTTTTAATATATCAATTAATCCATTATTTAGAAATAGATAATATACTTTTATTTTTTATGGACTATAAGAAAAATTTCAAATGACTATAGCTAAATCGCATAAAAAGAAGATATGAAAACCTATTCTCATATCTTCTTTTTTCTCTATGCATTTACAGGTTCTTCTACATAAGAAAGGGCATTTTCAAAATCGGATATTAAATCGTTAACATTTTCAAGACCGACTGATAACCGAAGTAATGAATTAGAGATTCCTCTTTCATCACGAGCTTCTTGCGACAGTGCTGCATGTGACATTTTTGCTGGATAAGAAAGAATTGACTCTACAGCTCCTAAACTAACTGCAAAAACAGGTAATTTTACTTTTGATAAAAATTGGCGGAGTGCATCTTCTGACTGCAAAGTAAATGATAAGACTGCTCCAGCTGATGTTGCTTGAGATTGTTGAATATCAAATCCGAGATGTGTTTGTAATCCCGGATAATAGACATTTTGTACTTTAGCGTGCTCTTGTAAATAATGTGCAATTTTATTGGCATTTTTAGCTGAATGCTCGAGGCGTACATGTAATGTTTTTAGACCGCGAAGTACGAGAGAACAATCTTGAGGTCCTAAAATAGCACCGAATGCATTTTGTAAAAATCCAAGCTTTTGAGCGAGTTCTGCATCTTTTACTACTGCTAATCCGGCAGTAACATCACTATGCCCAGCAATAAATTTTGTGGCACTATGAAGAACAACATCAGCTCCAAGTTCAAGTGGTTTTTGGAATAGTGGTGTCAAAAATGTATTATCAACAAAAGTAAGAGCCCCAATAGATTTTGCAAGTTTAGAAACCTCGCGAATATCTGTCACCTTTAAAAGTGGATTAGAAGGTGTTTCTACATAAAAGAGCTTTGTATTTGGTTTAATGCTTTGTTTTATTTCTTCTAAATTGGTCATATCAACAAATGTATGTGAAACACCGTAACGGGAGAGTACCTCAGTTATCACTCGGTAAGTGCCTCCGTATACATCTTCTGAAATGAGTACGTGATCACCTTGTGAAAGAAGGAGGAATGCAGTGGAAATCGCTGCAATGCCTGATGCAAAGGCGAATCCTTTTGTTCCACCTTCTAATAAAGCAATGATATCTTCAAGAGCTTCACGAGTTGGATTTCCTGACCTGCTATAGTCATATTTTCCGAACGTATCTACATCAAACTGGTGAAAAGTTGATGTGTTATAGATAGGAACGTTCACAGCTCCTGTTTGCGAGTCATGTTTATATTGGTTGTGTAGTAAGAGTGTATCTATAGAATAACTCATATTCTTACACCTTCTTTTACAAGTTTAATGGCTTGCTTTAAGTCTTGAATTAAATCGTTACTATTTTCAATGCCAACGGAGAATCGAAGAAGACGATTACATACACCGTTTGCTGTTCTAATTTCTTCAGGAATATCAGCATGTGTTTGCGTTGCTGGATAAGTCATTAAACTTTCTACACCACCAAGACTTTCGGCAAATGTAATTAAGGATAAAGATTGTAAGAATGGATTAATCCAAGCTTCATCTTTAAGGCGAAATGAAATCATGCCGCCTCTTCCAGGATAAAATACATCTGTCACCCCGTCTTCATCATTTAAATATGCAACAACTGCTTTCGCATTTTCTTCATGCTGTCTCATGCGAAGCGCTAACGTTTTCATACCGCGAATTAATAACCATGAGTCAAATGGGCTTAAAACTGCACCTGATGCATTATGATAATGAGCGATTTCTTCACAAAGTTCCTTTCCTTTTGCAACGACAAGTCCGCTTAGTACATCGTTATGTCCCCCTAAATATTTCGTTGCGCTGTGAAGTACAATGTCAGCACCTTCTGTTAATGGTTGCTGTATATAAGGTGTGTAGAATGTGTTGTCTACAATAAGAAGTAGTCCGTGCCTTTTCGCTACAGTTGCGACAGCAGCAATATCAGTAACTTGCATTAATGGATTAGTTGGAGTTTCTATGAAAATAGCCTTCGTTTCAGTTGTGATAGCTTGCTCAATTTGTTTAATAGACTGTGTATTTACGTATCTACATCGAACATTCCACTTTTTTTCATGTTCAGAAAATAATCGATACGTTCCACCGTATAAATCTTCAGATACAATAAGTTCGTCTCCAGAGCGGAATAGAGAAAGGACGAGGAGAACAGCCGCCATCCCTGAACTACAGGCATAACCTTGTTCGCCATATTCTAAGTCTGCGATTGCCTGTTCTAAAAGACCTCGAGTTGGATTGCCAGTTCGTGAATAGTCAAAGCCAGTAGATTTACCAATTCCTTCATGACGATAAGCGGTTGAGAAATAAACTGGTGGATTAACCGTTCCAGTTGTAGTTTCACTGCGATTGCCGATTTGTGCTAGTTTTGTTTCGATTGTTGACATGTGAAAATTCCTCCTTTTTAAATTGAAACATTAAGTGAATATAAAATAAAAAAAGCCTTCTAAGAAGAAGGCTTTCGGTTTGAATAGAGTCTTCTTCTCATCTGTCAAATCTTTCACAATTTGCTGGAATTAGCACCTTATTAACAAAATGTTAATGGTTGCTGAGGCGTCACAGGGCCAGTCCCTCTACCTCTCTAGATAAGAATGTTCGTATGAAATTTTTATTATGTTTTTAACTTTACAACAAAAGATAATTGAATTGCAACTTTATTTTGAAAAATTTTTATTTTTCCGCAAGTGTCATTGACTTTTACTTTTGTGCATGCTAAATTTATTAAAAAATTAACAAACATTGTTAAAAGGGGAACGCATTTCCTTTTAGCTACATAAATAAAATAATAAAGACAACTCTTATTGAGAGCGGTGGAGGGAAAGGCCCTGTGAAACCCGGCAACCTTCAAACGAAATGTTTGAAACGGTGCTAATACCTGCAAAACGAATGTTTTGCATAATAAGAGGAGGAACGATTATGTCCCCCTCTTCAAAGTGAAGAGGGGGTTTTTATATTGATAGAAATGAGGGAGATTCGTGAAATTACTAGATTTATTATCAAAAGGAATTGTAATAGGTGATGGTGCGGTTGGGACGTTATTGCATTCACATGGCTTGCAAAGTAGCTTTGAAGAATTGAATGTATCTGATCCAGACTTAATTATATCGATTCATAAACAATATGTAGCTGCTGGAGCAGATGTAATTCAAACGAATACGTATGGAGCAAATGAGGCGAAATTACGTATGTACGGATTAGAAAATCAAGTTACAGAAATTAATAGAGCGGCAGTAAAACTGGCGAAAGCATCTGTTACAGATAAAAATGCAATTTTAGGAACAATTGGTGGTATGAAACATATCGGAGCCGTTACAACGACTGATATGGAAAGGGAGTTTATGCTACTTGAACAGGCAGGGGCTTTACTAGAAGAACAGGTTGATGGATTACTATTAGAAACTTTTTACGATGAATTTGAATTACTTCATGCTGTTAAAGTATTGCGTAAGCAAACGAACATTCCAATTGTTGCTCAATTAGCGTTACATGAAGCAGGTACGACTCAAAATGGAAATGATGTCAATGAAATATTAAAGCAACTTATAGATTACGGTGCAAATGTTGTTGGATTAAATTGTCAACTAGGGCCGCTTCATATGACGGAGGCTTTCAAAATGATATCGATTCCGCAAAATGGCTATTTATCAGCATACCCAAATGCAGGTCTCCCGAATTATGTGGAGGGACGTTACGTATATGAGGGAAGCCCAGCTTATTTTGAGGCGATGACGCCGAGATTTATTGAGCAAGGTATTCGGTTATTAGGTGGTTGTTGTGGTACGACTCCAGAACATATTCAAAGTATGAAGCACGCTGTTGCGAATGTTACACCTGTAATAGAAAAAGACACCATTCAAAGGCCGAAAGTTGTTCATACGCATGAGAAACGTTCGAAGGCTCACGTCACTCTAGCAGAGAAAGCGAAAAAACAAACGACAGTTGTAGTGGAATTAGATCCACCGAAAACGTTAGATACACAGCGGTTTTTTGAAGGAGCAAGAGCTTTAAAAAGAGCGGGAGCAGATGCTATTACTCTAGCAGATAATTCATTAGCATCGCCTCGTATTTCTAATATGGCAATGGGTGCGTTATTAACGAAGCATGATATCCCGGTATTGACACATTTAACGTGTAGGGATCATAACGTCATTGGACTACAATCTCATTTGTTAGGTTTATCGGCGTTAGGGATGGAAGAAGTGTTAGCTTTAACTGGTGATCCAGCGCGCGTTGGTGATTTTCCTGGTGCAACTTCTGTATACGATTTGTCCTCTATTGAGCTCATTAAAATGATTAAAGAAATGAACGATGGACGTTCAATTTTAGGGAAATCAATTGGACCGGCGACAAGGTTTTCTGTAGGCGGCGCATTTAATCCTCACGTGAGGCACTTAAAAGCAGCGGTTAAGCGAATGGAACGAAAAATAGATGCTGGAGCGGAATATTTTTTAACTCAGCCAATTTACGATATCGCGTTAATTGAAGAAGTGTATGAAGCGACAAAGCATTTGGAACAACCTATTTTTATTGGAATTATGCCGTTAGTAAGTAAGCGGAATGCAGATTTTCTTCATTTTGAGGTACCGGGTATTACTCTTCCAGAAGAAATAAGAGAGAGAATGGATGGACACGAAACGAAAGAGGCGGCAATTGAGGAAGGGATTCGCATTTCGCAAGAATTGATCGACGCAGCGATGAAATATTTTAATGGTATTTATCTTATTACACCATTTTTAAAATATGAAATTACAGAACATCTTGTTAAATATGTAAGAGAAAAGCAAGAAGTGAAAGAAGGTATTAATTGATGAAGTGTATAGAAGAAAAATTACAAAATAGCATTTTAATATTAGATGGTGCAATGGGAACAATGATTCAGCAAGAGGATTTAACTGCTGAAGATTTCGGAGGAGAAGAGTACGAGGGCTGTAATGAATATTTAGTAGAAACAAGACCAGACGTTATTTTAAAGATTCATAAAGCTTATATTGAAGCTGGAGCGGATATTATTGAAACAAATACATTTGGGGCAACGAATATTGTACTAAGTGATTATGAGCTGTCTCATTTAGATGAAGAACTAAATGAAAAGGCAGCACTTTTGGCGAAGCAAGCTGTTAAAGAAAGCGGTAAGGAAGTATATGTTGCGGGAGCGATGGGACCAACAACGAAAGCAATTAGTGTTACTGGTGGTGTGACTTTTGAAGAATTGATTGTGGCTTATACAAGGCAGGCACGAGGATTATTAAAAGGAGAAGTTGATGTATTACTCGTTGAGACGAGTCAAGATATGCGTAACGTGAAAGCAGCTTATATTGGAATTCAAGCTGCTTTTGAAGAACTGAAAAAAACGGTTCCTATTATGATTTCAGGAACGATTGAGCCAATGGGAACGACTCTGGCTGGGCAAACAATTGAAGCTTTTTATTTATCAGTAGAACATATGAAACCATTATCTGTTGGGTTAAATTGTGCGACTGGTCCGGAGTTTATGAGGGACCATATTCGTTCACTATCTGATTTATCGGAGTGTTACATTTCTTGTTATCCAAATGCAGGTCTTCCTGATGAAGATGGACATTACCATGAGTCTCCATCTTCTCTCGCTGAAAAGGTGAAGCGATTTGCTGAAGAAGGATGGGTTAATATTATCGGTGGTTGTTGTGGCACGACACCAGAACATATAAAAGCAATGAAAGAAGCACTAGCATCTCTTAAGCCTCGTGACCATCATGAGAGAGAAGGACATGGAATTAGTGGATTAGAGGCACTGCAATATGATGAGTCTATGAGACCGTTATTTGTAGGTGAAAGAACGAATGTTATTGGATCACGTAAATTTAAACGATTAGTAGCAGAAGGGAAATTTGAAGAGGCTGCTGAAGTGGCAAGAGCGCAAGTGAAGAAAAATGCTCATATTATTGATATTTGTATGGCAGATCCTGATCGTGATGAAATAGAAGATATGGAGAAATTTTTGACAGAAGTTACGAAAGTGTTAAAAGTACCGATTATGATTGATTCAACGGATGAAAATGTTATGGCAAGAGCACTTACTTATATTCAAGGAAAAGCTGTTATCAACTCTATTAATTTAGAAGATGGAGAAGAGCGTTTTGAAAAGGTAACACCGCTTCTTCGTAAGTATGGTGCTGCAATTGTAGTTGGTACAATCGATGAAGATGGTATGGCAGTAAGTGCTGAAAGAAAATTAGAAATTGCAAAAAGAAGTTACGAATTATTAACGACGAAATATGGGATACGCCCGTCAGATATTATTTTTGATGCACTTGTGTTTCCAGTAGGGACAGGTGATGAAGAATATATTGGTTCAGCGGCAGCGACTATAGAGGGCATTCGCCTTATTAAAGAAGCGTTACCAGAGTGTTTAACGATTTTAGGTGTAAGTAACATATCATTTGGTTTACCACCGGCTGGACGTGAAGTATTGAATTCCGTCTTTTTATATCATGCTACGAAGGCTGGATTAGATTACGCGATTGTTAATACGGAAAAATTAGAACGCTATGCGTCGATTCCAGAGGAAGAAAAACACCTTGCAGATGCATTACTGTTTGAAACGACGAAAGAGACGTTAGAAGAATTTACAAACTTTTACCGAGTCGCTAAAAAGAAAGATGTCGTTGTGCAAGAAACGTTAACGCTAGATGAACGACTAGCAAATTATATTGTAGAAGGTACGAAACAAGGATTACACGAGGATTTAAGTCTTGCACTTGAAGAAGGAAGAAAACCTCTTGATATTATTAACGGTCCGCTTATGACAGGGATGGATGAGGTAGGACGACTATTTAATAATAATGAACTTATTGTTGCTGAAGTATTGCAAAGTGCCGAAAGTATGAAAGCTGCTGTAAGTTATTTAGAGCCACATATGGAATCTAGCGATAGTGCAAAAAAAGGGAAAGTATTATTAGCAACTGTAAAAGGTGATGTGCATGATATTGGGAAAAATCTCGTTGAAATTATTTTAGCGAATAACGGATATGAGATTATTAATTTAGGAATTAATGTACGTTCGGATCGAATTGTTCAAGAAGTACAAGAAAAGAAGCCGGACATTATAGGCCTTTCAGGTTTATTAGTAAAATCAGCGCAACAAATGGTAACGACTGCTGAAGATTTAAAAGCAGCAAATATTGATGTGCCCATTGTTGTAGGTGGTGCAGCGTTAACGAGAAAGTTTACAGATAATCGGATTTCACCATCATATAAAGGGCTCGTTTGTTATGCGAGTGATGCGATGACGGGGCTCGATATTATTAATAAGCTTCAAAAAGAAGAAGAGCGTGAGAAGATGAAACAGGATAAAAAAGAACGTCATCTTCATATCGTAAAAAAAGAGGAGAAGAAAGTAGAAATTCCAGCAGTAATTGAGCCATTACCGAAGGCTGAGGTTATGGTGCCTGATTCAACAAAACGAATTGTATTACGTGATATTCCGGCTCTTCATCTCGCTCCATTTTTAAATAGACAAATGCTACTTGGGCATCACCTTGGATTAAAAGGAAATGTGAAGAAGCTTTTGAAAGAGGGAGATAAGAGAGCACATGAATTAAATGATTTAATAGATGAATTATTGCAGGAAGGACAATCTTGGTTAAAGCCGAAAGCAGTGTATCAATTTTTCCCAGCGCAAAGCGACGGACAAAACATTGTAATATATGATCCAGAAGATCATACGCGTGTTATAGAGCGTTTCACATTCCCTAGACAAGGAAAGGCTCCCTATCGTACTTTAGGCGATTATTTGCGCCCAATTGGAGATGAGATGGACTATGTTGCTTTCTTATCTGTTACGGTTGGGGAAGGAGTTCGGGACATTGCTGAAGAGTGGAAGGCGAAAGGTGATTACTTACGTAGTCATGCCATTCAATCGTTAGCGCTTGAATTAGCAGAAGGACTTGCTGAAAAAACACATATGCTCATTCGTGACCGCTGGGGCATTCCAGACTCACCTGAACTGACGATGGAAGAACGTTTCCGTACGAAATATAGAGGAATACGCGTGTCATTTGGTTATCCGGCGTGTCCAGAACTTGCAGATCAAGAAAAGCTATTTCGCTTAATTCATCCAGAGGAAATAGGTATTTCATTAACAGAAGGATTCATGATGGAGCCAGAAGCGTCCGTAACGGCTATGGTATTTTCTCACCCTGAGGCAAGATATTTTAGTGTATTATAGTCTAGAAGGGGGAGACGTATGAAGAAAATAGTCTTTACAGGTGGCGGTTCGGCAGGACATGTAACACCTAATTTAGCCATTATCCCATATTTACAGGAAGACAACTGGGATATCTCTTACATTGGTTCTCATCAAGGTATTGAGAAAACGATTATAGAAAAGGAAGGCATTCCCTACTATAGTATTTCGAGTGGAAAGCTACGTCGTTATTTTGATTTAAAAAATATAAAAGATCCTTTTCTTGTAATGAAGGGGGTTATGGATGCGTATGTAAGGATTCGAAAACTAAAACCAGATGTGATTTTTTCAAAAGGCGGTTTCGTATCCGTACCAGTCGTAATTGGAGGATGGCTAAATAGAGTACCAGTTTTATTACATGAATCTGATATGACGCCAGGACTAGCAAATAAAATTGCGCTTCGTTTTGCTTCGAAAATATTTGTTACATTTGAAGAAGCGGCGAAACATTTACCGAGAGAAAAAGTAATATATACGGGATCTCCTGTACGTGAAGAAGTGCTGAAGGGAAATCGTGAAACAGGTTTAGCATTTTTAGGTTTTTCACGTAAAAAGCCAGTTATTACGATTATGGGAGGTAGCTTGGGCGCGAAAAAAATTAATGATACGGCTCGAGAAGCATTACCAGAACTTCTTAAAAAGTATCAAATTGTTCACCTTTGCGGAAAAGGTAACCTTGATGAAAGTTTACAAAATAAAGAAGGATATAGACAATTTGAATATGTACATGGAGAACTGCCAGATATATTAGCGGTAACAGATTTTGTTATTTCACGCGCGGGCTCCAACGCAATTTTTGAATTTTTAACATTACAAAAGCCGATGGTTTTAATTCCATTATCGAAATTTGCAAGCCGTGGAGATCAAATATTAAATGCAGAGTCCTTTGAAAGGCAAGGGTATGCCTCCGTATTATATGAAGAAGATGTAACTGTAAAATCTCTTATAAAGTATGTCGAAGAATTGAATCAAAATAATGAGAAGTATAAAACAGCACTAAAAAAATATAATGGAAAAGAAGCAATTAAAACAATCATTCAAAATATTTCAGAGGCATGATGAAACAATCATGCCTCTTTTAGTAGGGTGAAAGATTCCAAGAATTGATATTTTTATGTTACAATAAAGTGAAACTTTAATCAGTTGGGGGCATCCTCCATCTAACTTCTTTGCTTTCACTGGAATTTGAGGAGGGGGTTTTACTGCCCTCAAATAGCGGGATAACAAATGGGTTAATAGGGAAATTCCAATTAATGAAGCGTGAAAATACGAATGGATTAGGAGTGACTGTGTTGGAGCTAAGTCTCTATGAAAATACTGCACTTATTATATGCTTTGTGTTGTACGTTGGTAGTGTTATTGTTTATATTTCAAGGAAATTTTCGCAAGAAAGAGAGCTTGAAAAATCAGAGATAACAGCTGAACTAGAAATGTTAGCTGATGAAAGTTATAAAAAACAAAAAATAAAAGAAGACCATGAAGCATCCCATCATTTAAACGCAAATAAGTTTTAAAGATGGGGATTTTTTTTGAAGTTGTTCTTTATTATAGCTATAACAATTAACGCTAAAAAGGAGTTTCCCCATACATAATGAAGGAGTGTATATAAATGAATTTTTATATCGCCTCAGGTTTCCAAAATAAACATCTTGTATGTTCCGTAGCAAATGAACTGAAACATGCAGGATGGCACCATACATATGATTGGACCAAAAACGAAAGAGCAGTGAATCAAGAACAATTAAGAGAAATTGGTCAGGCAGAAAAAAATGCTGTAAAAGAAGCGGATGTGTTTTTACTTATATTAGATGGCGGAAACGGGAGCCATACAGAGTTTGGAATGGCGATTGCACTAGAGAAAACGATATATGTATATCATGCAGGAAACCCGCTCCAAACAACGTTCTATCACTTGCCAGAAATAAATATTTTTGAAGGAGATGTAGCTGAGTTTGCATCTTATGTTATGAATCATGTGAAATAATAGTAACTACCTAAAAGGTTATAAAAGTGATCTTTTGGGTACAGTGATGATAAGAAACGTATATAAAGGAGTACATAATATGAAATTAGAAAATGGATGGGAAACGAGCTTTTTAGAAGTCGTACAAAATAGTGAATTTAAGAAAGAGGCACTTCTTAGTCAATTGCTTTGTCAGGATAGTGAAGAAGTAGAAGAGCTTGTGGATGATTACGGCTACGAAGAACTTGTTGAACGTGAACATGATGATGAGTTAGCTGAAATCTTAGGAGAAGAACTTTTTAGTGAGATGGAACGCCAAGTATTCTTATCTTCAAACCCAGAAGAAAAACTTATTGCATTCGTCAATGGATTAGGTTTTCATGTGTTAGATTGGATCGTTCTTCTTGAAACAGAATTTGGCATTGATAGTGCAAACTTTACATCAGATGCTGTAAAGGTGTTAGAAAAGCGTTTCAGACAGTTTCCGTACATAGAGGACAATATAATTTTTGATATGACATTTGGAGAATCGATGGATGTATTAGAATCTGTTACAGGATTACAACTAAAGGAAAAGATGAACATATAATGAAAAAAGAACGTGATTCAATCACGTTCTTTTTTTACATAATAATAATTTTATCATCTAGTTTTGTCTGCCCGGTAAGAAGTGCGTTTAAATATTCCACTTTTCTTATACAAGCTTGTATATGTCTTTCAACCTCTTGTAACTCTGCTTGGTGATGTGTTTCAATTGGATGAATTTGTACGTTGAATTTTTCAAATTGACTACTATATGTTATTTCTGCATAGCCGCTCATAATATCGGTTTCGTTATGAAATAAAAATTGCCTCGTTTTGTCACAGAATGATACATCCTGAAAGCCATATACTTTTAATGCTTCAATTACTTTTTTAATCATTTTTGTATTCATTTTTTTAACCCTCTTTACGAAGTTCTACTTTTATATTATAACATAAAAAATTACATAGAAAGCGCTTCCAAGTGTATTTTATTATAAACTTTACGTTTCAATCACAAAAATGAAACAAAGAAAAAATAATTGTAAAGAAGGAAGGACTCTTTTATTGTTTCGTCATATATATAGAGAAATAGTGCAATGAAAGGAAATTTTCCGAGGTGGAGATCGTATTTCCAATTTGAGCGCAGTAAAAGAGGTGAGAATCTTGAACTTTGATATTGTAGGACAAAAAGCATATATAAAAGATGGACCGCATCGGAACCGAATTGGAATTGTAAAGAAAAACGAGACAAAATTAGCATCGCAGTTTGCTATTGTAATTGGAGAACAAATTATTGATGTAGAGCTAAAGGATATCGTGTTAGTTGGAGTAGACGTAGGACAATTTCATAAATGGTGCGAACAAAATGGTTATTTGTGAAAAGGACGGGCTGTGAGATAATGAAATATATTTGAGGAAAGAGAATATATTATTGTATTCTCTTTTTCTATGTTTAAGGAGGCGAAAATGAAATATAAAGAACAGGAGTTTACGTTGGAGTTAAAAGAGAACATTCAATGTATGGAGAAGGAAATAGAGCGAATATCACTTAAATTGTATAAAGAGTATTCGCATTTATACATAGAAAAAAACATGGAATTAGATATGGGATTTGCAAGAGAAAAAGAGAATCCCTTTGAGGTGGGTTATTATTCAACAGTTGCTATAGCTATATTAGATGAAGAAAAAGAGATGATCAAATTTCACAATATTCCAATTTATGAATGGTAAAGAATCTTTTTAGGAATGCCAATTCATTCAAACATTTTGGGTAGTAAGAAAGTAGGAGAACTCGCTGATGAATCTTGTTATGAGATTGAGGAAGAGTTAAAAGAGCAATTAGAAGAATACTTGGAGTGATAATTCTCAAGATAAGATCTATAAAGAGGGAACGGAATAAAAAAGACGCTAACAATTGTATGTTAGCGTCTTTTTTTCATTATGAAGCAATTTCACCAGTTTTTGTATCATCTTGATTGTACGTATCTTGATCTAATTCACCAAGCCATTTACTTGAAATAAGACCTGCTGTCATAGAACCACTTACGTTAAGAGCTGTACGACCCATATCGATTAATGGCTCAACCGAGATAACTAGAGCAACAATACCGATTGGTAAGTTCATTGTAGATAGTACGATTAAAGCTGCGAATGTTGCACCGCCACCAACTCCGGCAACACCGAATGAGCTAATAGCAACAACAGCGATTAAAGTTAAAATAAATTGTGGTTGTAATGGATCAATTCCTACAGTTGGAGCGACCATCATTGCAAGCATTGCTGGATAAATACCTGCGCAACCGTTTTGTCCGATAGATACCCCAAATGAAGCTGCGAAGTTTGCAATTCCTTCGGAGATACCAAGCTTTTCTTTTTGAGCTTCAATATTTAATGGCATCGCACCAGCACTAGAGCGAGATGTGAATGCAAAAGTTAGTACAGGGAACACTTTTTTCAAATATTGAATTGGATTTAAACCAGACAATGCAATTAATAATAAGTGAATGATAAACATTACGATAAGTGCTACATAAGAGGCTAACACGAAGTTACCAAGCTTTAAAATAGCATTTATATCGCTACCAGCAACTGTTTTTGCCATAAGAGCTAATACGCCGTATGGAGTAAGGCGTAAAATTAATGTTACCATACGCATTACGATTGCATATACAGCATCAAGCATTTTCTTAAATAGCTCTGCTTGTTCTGGATATTTTCGTTTTACACCTATAAAGGCAATGCCGATAAAGGCTGCAAATATTACGACAGAAATTGTTGATGTTGGACGAGCGCCTGTTAAATCAAGAAACGGATTTGTAGGCAATAGCTCTAATAATTTATCTGGAATTGTTGTCTTTTCAATAGAAGTAAATCTTTCTTCAACTAGTTTCAGACGAGCAGATTCTGCATCACCTTGTTGCAAGCCTGTTGCAGATACATCAAATCCTGCACTTGCAGCGATACCGACAGCTGCAGCGATTCCTGTAGTAAGAATTAAAATTCCGATAATAAGACCACTAATTTTACCAAGGTTTTTCGTTAACTGTAATTTTGTAAATGCTGAAATAATAGATACTAAAATAAGTGGCATAACGATCATTTGAAGTAATTTCACATAACCGTTACCAATTAAGCCAAACCAAGTATTTGATTCAATAATTACTTTAGAAGTTGGCTCATAAATGAATTGTAATATAAGACCGAATAAAATTCCGACTCCTAAAGCGGTAAATACACGTTTATTAAAAGATACATGCTTACGTTGCATATAATATAATACGCCAACTAAGATGAGCATGACTGCAACGTTAATTCCGACAAGCAGTGTATTCATGTTGATTCCCCCTAATTCCAATCTGTTATATAGAATATAAGGTAATAAAACCTATAAGTCAACTAGGAAATTCCGGGATTAAAAAAAAGATGGCAAAATGCCATCTTTTAATGTCCAGCCCCAGGGACAAGTAAAAATGTCGTGTAGTATGTAAATCCTATGAAGAAAACAGTTAAATATGCCCCAAATACGTATATATACATACGCTCTGTTAATTTTAAATAGCTTAAAAGTACGAAGAAACCTGTTTGTCCTAAAAATAGTAGTGCAGCCTGTTGCATATCTCCTACGTAAAACATAACCGAGAAAATTCCAGTCCAAAAGCCGAGAACGCGAAACATGCGATCCATGCTATTTCCCTCCTTTTCTAGAAAAAGTAAAACCTCTTTTCATTATAGTTTATTTTTCTTACTATTGTAAATATTCGTTTATATAAAAAGAAGCCAATTATTATTGGCTTCTTTTTATATGATAAATTAAATTGTTAGTTTATAATTACAAGATTTACATCCATCTAATAGACTATCATGTCGAGTTAATTCCATGTTAGGGAATAGGATTTCAAAAATGCCTTTCATCATATCTCCGTGCATGTTACAAATTTCAGTTGGATGATGAACAGCAACTTCTTTAAATGGACAATTGTGTACATCATAGAAAATTTTTGTTCCATCTGCACTTAATTCAAATGCAGGTGATAAGCCGGCTGTTGAGAAAGCTTCTTTTGCAATTTGAACTTTTTGCTCTACTGTTAAAGCATCTTCACTCACATTTAAACGTTGCATATGTTGTTGCATTAATTCGGCCCCGAATTGTTTTCCTGTTTCGTATAGCGCTTTTTCACCAGCAGCGCCAAGGCTAAGTAAAGAATTAAATGCTATTCTTGCTAACAATTGATAATCACGGAATGGAAATTGCAATTGAATAACATCTTCAGATAAGACATATAATCTGCTTGGTCTTCCGCCTTTTCCAGTTTTCTTCGTTTCCGATTTAAGCATATGAACATCTTCTAATTTAGATAAATGTAAACGCGCTACGTTTGGATGAATATCGAATTCATCTGCAATTTCTTGTACAGTTACGTAACTATGTTTTTGCGAAATATATTTATAAATGTAATAACGAGTTGGGTCAGCTAAAACACCTGTAATTTTTAAAGCTTGTTCCATGAGGATCTCCACCTTTATCACTTTATCCAAGATAATAACATTATAATACAGATAAACATGAGTATAGGTAATTTCAGACAATAATTCAGAAATTGTTCATAATTTCACAAACATATTTTTCCTTTTTGTTCTAGTGGAAATACAAAATTCCAAATTTTTATTGTGCATGTTTTCATGCTATATACATAGTGAGGAGGGAAAAGTGATGAATGGGATTGAAATTTTTGCGAATACAATTTTAAAAGAAGCGTGTAGGGTACAAGCGTCAGATTTACATATTGTGCCCCGGCAGAAGGATGTAGCGGTGCAACTACGTGTAGGAAAAGATTTAATGACGAGACATTGTATTGAAAAGGAGTTTGGAGAAAAACTTGTCTCACATTTTAAATTTTTAGCATCTATGGACATAGGAGAGAAACGGAAGCCACAGAATGGTTCGTTGTATTTGCAAATTGATGGACAAGAAGTGTATTTACGCCTTTCAACACTTCCAACAGTATATCAAGAAAGTCTCGTTATTCGCCTTCATTTACAAGCATCTGTGCAGCCCTTATCACATCTTTCGTTATTTCCAAGTACGGCAGCAAAACTACTCTCGTTTTTACGCTATTCACAGGGGCTACTCGTGTTTACTGGACCGACTGGTTCTGGGAAGACAACGACAATGTATGCATTATTAGAGGTAATTAGAAAAAAGAAAACACGTCGCATCATTACACTTGAAGATCCAGTTGAAAAAAGAAGTGACGATGTATTACAAATTCAAATAAATGAAAAAGCGGGTCTCACATATGAAACAGGGTTAAAGGCTATTTTACGTCATGATCCAGATATTATTTTAGTCGGTGAAATCCGTGATGAAGAAACAGCAAAAATAGCTATAAGAGCAAGTTTGACAGGACATTTAGTCATGACAACGCTGCATACGAATGATGCGAAAGGAGCAATCATTCGTTTCATGGATTATGGTATAACGAGGCAAGAGATTGAACAGTCTTTATTGGCTGTAGCTGCACAGCGACTTGTCGAATTGAAGTGTCCGTTTTGCAGAGGAAAGTGCTCAACTTTATGTAAATCAATGAGGCAAGTAAGGCAAGCAAGCATTTATGAGCTGCTATATGGATATGAGTTAAAACAAGCGCTTAAAGAAGCAGATGGAGAATGTGTTACTTACAAACATGAGACTTTAGAATCGTCAATAAGAAAAGGATATGCTTTAGGTTTTTTAGAAGATGATGTTTATGTTTAAGAAAACTTGGAGTTTAAGTGATCAAGTAGTATTGTTGAAACGTTTAGGAGAATTACTAGAAAAAGGCTACTCTCTTTTACAAGCATTAGAATTTTTACAGTTTCAATTACCTGTAGAAAAGAAAGTACAATTGCAGCACATGATTGAGGGGTTAAAAGATGGGAAAAGTCTACACGATTCTTTTCATCAGTTAAAGTTTCATCAGGACATGTTAAGTTATTTATTTTATGCCGAGCAACATGGTGATATTTCTTTTGCTTTGCAACAAGGAAGTGCACTTCTTTATAAGAAAGATAAGTATAGGAGAGATATGATGAAAATCATGCAGTATCCTATGTTTTTAATGTTTTTTCTACTAATCATGCTTTTTATTTTCAACCTCATTTTATTACCTCAGGTTGAAATGGTTTATAGTTCGTTCGGTTCTAATACACCACTACTTACAGAACAAATTTTAAGTGCAATAAAACTGCTACCTTACATTATTTTAACCGCTATTTTAACTGTTATTATTGGATGTAGTTTGTATATGTTGTATTTTAGGAAACTTCCACATATTAGCCAGGTAAAAATCATGCTTCGTATGCCCCTCATCAAAACATTTCTTATTTTAAAGCATTCACATTATTTTGCTACTCAGTTGAGTGGTTTATTAAATGGTGGACTATCAGTATGCGAAGCTTTAACAATAATGATGGAGCAAAGATATCATCCGTTCTTTCAATATGAAGCGAGCCGGATTGAAAGACAATTAATTGGAGGAGAACAGTTACAATCTATCATTGCTAAAAGTGGGTATTACGAGAAAGAACTTTCTTATGTTATTACGCATGGACAAGCAAACGGCAATTTAGCGATTGAATTAGGTGACTATAGCGATCTTATTATGGAAAAGATGGAACGGAAAATTAAACATATGTTAGTTATCATTCAGCCTATTTTATTTACATGTATTGGAGGAATCGTTGTCCTTATGTATTTAGCGATGATTATGCCAATGTTTCAAATGATGAATTCTATTTAGGGGGCATTTGTATGCAGAATGAGGAAGGATTTACTCTGTTAGAGATGCTATTAGTAATGGTTGTCATAACTATATTATTACTATTAATTATTCCGAATGTAGTTACACAGCGTTCATCGGTCCAAGGAAAAGGGTGTGCAGCTTACGTGAAATCTATAGAAGCGCAAATACAAGTATATCAATTACAACATAATAAAATTCCATCGTTAAAAGAACTGACAGATGAAAAGTATATTACAACTGATAAGTGCCCGAATGGCGAATCTATTCATATTTCAGATGATGGCTCAGTATCAATTAGGGCATTGTGAAACAACAGGGGTTTACTTTTTTAGAAATGTTACTCGTTTTATTTGCTATTTCTGTATTAAGTGTAGTTACGTATTTTAGTGTTCATTCCTTATACGAGCGACAAAAAGTTGAACAATTTTTGAGACAGTTTTCAAATGATATTTTGTATATGCAGCAATTAGCGATAAATCGTCAAAAGCACTATACATTACGTTGGCATAAAGATAGAAATATGTATGCTATAAAAGAGTCAGGTACAAAGTATTATATCGTCAAGCGGGAGTATGAAGAAGATATACAAATTGATTTGCATACGTTTCCAAATCCGATGACATATAATCCAAGTGGAAATATTAATAGAGGTGGTACGATTATAATTTCATATCGAAATTATAAATATGAAATTGTATTTCAGCTTGGAAGAGGGAGATTTACGTATCGTGAAATGTCAAAAAGGATCCATAATGGCTGAAATGATTGTATCGTTAAGTATTTTAATGATGGCTGTATCGTTACTACTACCGCAAACAGTATTAGTTATGCAAGAAAGAAAAAATATACAAATTCGTTATAAGGCATCTGGATTATTAAAAAAGGAAGCAATTATATATATGTATGGAAATGAAGAAAAGCGAATAATAGAAAAGAATATAAATGGAATTGTGTATTACACATATTGGGGAGGCAATGAAGTTTGTACCATGTGGAGAGATGTGAAAGACAGAGTGATGGAACAATGCTTTTATGTAGGAGAAAAAATAAATTAGAATTTGGTTTTTCATTAATAGAAATGATTGTATGTCTGTTTCTATTATCAATATTTTTTTTGCTCTTTCCCCGCCTACATTTCATTGAAATGGAAAATAAACAGTCGAAAGGGTTAAATGATTGGGAGTGGGATGTGTATTTAGGGCAAATGCAATTGGAGTTTCGTGAAGTATCATCTGGAGAACAGCTAGCATTTGAAAATGGAGAAAGTATTTTACGATTTCGATCGCGTAATGGGAGTGAAGTATCGTATGAAAAAGAGAATAGTCGTCTTATAAGAAAGGTAAATAGGCGCGGGAGGGAAGTTGTTTTACAAAATATTGGAACGGTTTCTTACAAACTAACACCTCATGTACTCATTATAAATGTGAAAGATACTAGCGGAAAAATATATGAAGGTGTAGTTATGCGATATAGTGAAATGGAAATGAATGTATGAGAGGGCAAAATGGGTTTACAATGCCTGGAACACTCATCTTTCTTATTTTATTAACTTCTTTTTTTATATACGAAACAAATATGTTGTTTACAGATAAAAATTTTTATATAGAAATAGAACAAAAGTTTTTACTGGATGAACTACTTAACCGATCTATTACAGATATAAAAAAAGACTTACAGCAAAAAGAAAAAGAAGGTGCATTTTTCTTTCAGTATGAAAAGGGAGAAGTGAGTGGAAATTATATCTTTGAAAATGATTTAATTCTCGTTGCGTTGCAGTGTACACTCAAACAGGAAGCTTTCTATACGGTGAGCTTTCGGTATAGAAAAAAGGATGGAAAAATAGTCGATTGGATAGAAGAATAGTATGTAAAAAATACGAAGAAAAACCAGGGATTTCTATTGTAAATTGAATTGATTTTTTAGAAGAAATGGATAAATATAATGATTAAAAGTTTAAATTTTCTCAAAAAAGAGAAAGGTAGAAAGAATGTGATATATTCATGCTATCCAATCATTATTTTTAGGGAGAATAGGGAAATGACAAACAACAATCAAATAGGTGAAAATAAGGAACAAACTATTTTTGATCATAAAGGAAATACGATTATGACAGAAGATAGAGAAATACACATTATTTCAAAATTCGAAGAACCTCTTATTGTCGTATTAGCAAATGTACTAAGTGATGAAGAGTGTGATGAATTGATTGAAATGTCTAAAAATAAAATGAAGCGTTCTAAAGTTGGTTCATCACGTGATGTAAATGATATTCGAACAAGTAGCGGTGCATTTTTGGAAGACAATGAACTTACTTCAAAGATTGAAAAACGAATTTCATCTATCATGAATGTTCCTGCGTCGCATGGTGAAGGATTGCACATTTTAAATTATGAAGTGGATCAACAATATAAAGCACACTATGATTATTTTGCGGAACATAGTAGATCAGCTGCTAACAATCGTATTAGTACGCTTGTAATGTACTTAAATGATGTAGAAGAAGGCGGGGAAACGTACTTCCCGAAATTAAATCTTTCTGTACACCCTAGAAAGGGAATGGCAGTATACTTTGAGTATTTTTATCAAGATCAATCACTAAATGAGCTTACGTTACACGGAGGGGCACCTGTAACGAAAGGCGAGAAATGGATTGCAACGCAGTGGGTGAGAAGAGGTACTTATAAGTAAAAGCGAGTGTTACGTTTTGTTCTTCATAGTATAAGAACAAAACGTTTTTTTATTAAACAAAGTAGCATCTTTCGTTATAATAACAATTAATAAATGACGATTGAGAGGACAGAAAATGAAATCTATATACATAACCGGCTATATGGGAGCAGGGAAAACAACAATTGGAAAAGCATTAAGTCAAGAACTTCAAATGGATGTTGTAGATACTGATCAAAAAATCGAAGAGAAGCAAGAGAAGGCAATTCGTGATATTTTTGCCGAAGAAGGCGAAACGGCTTTTCGGGAATATGAAAGCGAAATGTTACGTTCGCTACCAGTCCATAATGTCATTATTACAACTGGTGGGGGAATTATTGAACGAGCGGAAAATCGCAAGTGGATGAAAGAGAACGGAACTGTCGTGTATTTATATTGTGATCCGCATGTAATTGCAGAGAGGCTTCGTGAAGATACGACACGTCCACTATTTCAAAAGAAAGATATAGATGCATTTGTAACGAAATTTGAATTACGCCGAGCTTATTATGAAGAGGCTCATATTCATATCGATACGACAAATAAGTCTGTAAAGCAAATTATGAATGAATTAAAGGAAAAGATTAATGTATAAAAAAGTGGACATACTAATCAAGTAGAGGTGATGATAATATGTCTACTAATGATTATGTTCGCTTTGTGACGCAGCAGTTTGTGTCGTATATGGATGCTCCAAAAGAAGATCGAAAACAAAAGAAAGAACAACGCCGTGCTGAAAAAGAGCCATTTATGAATAAGTGGTTTGGTGTTATGCCGCTGAGTGCTGCTTTGTTTTATCGAAATGTAAAAAGTAAAAGAAAAAAATCAAGTTAAATTTTAGTCATATGTCTAGCAAAATAAAGATCCCCTAGTGTCGTAATACACTAGGGGATTTTTATTTACTGCACGGATTCTTGTTCTTCCGTAACGGCATGTATTTTATTGTTCACCCATACGAACCCTATTCCGATACAAATAGAAATGCCCCAGCCGACAGCGGTCATAATCGCTCTCATTTCACCGTAGCCATCTACACCAAAAACAGAGATGAAATAAATTTTTAAAAAGCTTTTTAATATAAATTGCAGCCCGAAAAATAACGTTAAATATTGCAGTGCTGGATATATACGACTATCACGATAAAGCTCACGACTTTTATCGCGGTCATGTCCTTGCAGCGCTGCAATATCCGCAGCGAAATATAACATGAGTGGTTTTTTTATGAAAATTGTACAGATGACGATAATACCGAGTACGATGTGATAATATGCATCATTCCACAACATTCGTTCAGCTGACCCAGATAATAAATCTACCGTTGTATTAGAAATGAGTGTAATTAAAATAAAGAACCCTGTCACGTTAAACTGTTTTTCTTTTTTAAAGGTATACAGTGTATAAATAATCCCCGGAACAGAGGAAAGTAACATCGCGTAATAAGGATCGATATAAGGTTTTGCAAATTTCCAAATGAGGAATGGGATTACGAGATAAAAGACAAGATCTAATATAGCTTTTTTATTTTGATTCATACAAAGCCTCCTTAAGTCATACATATATTTTATAATATAATTTCTGAAAATTGTATAAGGTTTAATGGGAAAAGAAAAAATATATCAATTTTCGAGGGGTTAGTAGATTGAAAAAAATTGCCCCTAGCGTAGTAAGTTTTTTTAGTATATAATAAAGGAAACGCTTTCATTTTTAATTTGTTCACAAAATGGACGGAAAATCACATATTTACTATCGATATGTTGCTTTATAATGAAACTAATTAAATATACATGCATACAATATTGTGAAATAAATAACATAAATAATCTATATAAATGTAAACGTTATCAAAAGAGAGAGGTGGAGACAATGAGTAAATTTTTCTTCAATCATAATCCAGCAACAGTAGAGGATGGAAGGCTTGTTAAATATGCTGAAATTATTTATGGAGAAGGTGGCCGTTCTGTATTAGAAAATTTAATGGTGAAGGCATCTATCAGATTGCGTGATCGTTATCCGAATAAATCTGACGAGCAGATCTCGAACCTAGTAAATAAAGGCATCCATGATATGTTTCAAAAATATGTGAGCGAGTAAGAGTAGCCAATGGCTGCTCTTATTTTTTGTATAAGGATTGTAACTCTAGCTGAAAATAAACATGTATTTTGAAAAACGTAAAAAGGAGTGGGAAAGATGAGCAATGGAATTGGACGTTCGAAAGAAAATCTTCCAACTGATGCAAATCATGTGAGTGCAAAGGATCGTGCACACCAGAAACGTATGGCACAGAAAAAACAGCAAGAGCGTAGTGGTGATAGCGAGTAGGGTAGAAAATAGCTCAAAAGAGGCTCCTTCTAAAGCAGAAGGAGCTTCTTCAAGATAGAAAATGATTCGCGGTAACATAAAAAAGGCCACCGTTAATAATTTGCACTGTAATATGTGGTTCATACTGTTCTTGCAGAGCTTGTTTTTCAATTTCATAGCTCTCAGGAAGTTCGTCACTTTCTTCATAAAAACGGTTTAAAAGGTCTAGATCATGATTCCAACGCACTCTTGCTTCTTTTGCCCACGTATGGTCATCTTCTGCAATTATATTTTTTAAAGCGTCTTCTATGCGTTGTAAACCACTTTGAGGTTTAATGATGGGCGAGAGCGTAAAACAAAAATCAGGTATTTTTGGTGTAAGTTTAATGTTTGTTAATGTTTCATGAAAGTTTGCCATCATTGTTCCAGAAATGAGATGAATGCCAATCGAGTGAAGGATGTCTTTTTTTCGATCACATTGATAGGAAACTTTTATATTAATACCGAGCCAAGGGTGGAGCGGTGTATGTGTTGCCCCATTATGTCTTACATCCTCATATAAACGTATGTAAGAGCCTAATTCTTTTGTCGTTTGGAAAATTTGATGTAGACGTGGTGAACCGTAGTGAATAAGCTCACCATCATTTTCTTCATTTTCTGGATTTGTAATAAGAGTAAGGCGCATCGGATTCGGTACGCCTCCTGTTTTCTCAAGATAGTGCCAATAAAAAGGGCGATTCATTAATAATTTATCCATCTCAATTGTTAACTGTACATCTAATAAATGAGGAGAACGTTCTAAAATTTCACAGTTATTCGCCTCAAAGAAATTGTATAAGTAATTATGAATTTCATGTTGCTGCATAGCCTTGCACCTCAGCTTCATTTCGTTTCGCAAAGTCGATAATAGATGTTAAGTTTTCCATCTTAATTCTAATTTCACCTTCGCTTTTTGATTGCGCGAAAATTTCTTGAATGTGCGCGTCGATGTTTTTCATATTAATTCTCGTTAAAATTTCATCGAGTTCACCGATAACACGCTCGAATAAGTTGATTTTTTCATATAACAGTTTCAGAATATGTTCTTCAACAGTATGCTTTGTAGCTAAGTTATAAATATGAACATCATTCTTTTGACCGAGACGGTGAATACGTCCGATTCTTTGCTCAAGACGCATTGGATTCCATGGCAAATCATAATTGATCATATGGCTACAAAACTGTAAGTTAATGCCTTCTCCGCCAGCTTCCGTTGCAATTAACACTTGGGCACGATTTTGGAAAAGTTCCTTCATCCAATCTTTCTTCCCGCGTTTAAATCCGCCGCGGAATGGGACGGAAGAAATACCGTGTTGTTGTAAAAACCATTGTAAGTACATCTGTGATGCTCGGTATTCCGTGAAAATGACGACTTTATCGTCAATTTCTTTTATAAGCTCTAGAGCTTTAGTTGCTTTCGAGTTGAAAGGAATATGATTAATTTTGTCCATTAGCACATCGATATGTGGATCTTTTATATAATGTTCATTTTCTTTCTGTCTTTTTTCTACATGCTTTTTCAATGAATAGTAAACAGCCTCACGACTACTGCACGCTTCCCGTTTTAAAGTTAACGATGAGAAAGCAGATGTGAAGGCGTCTTGCCCTCGCCAATTTTCGATATCATTATATAGAGCTTGTTCTTGTTCATTAAACTCAACAAAAATTGTACGTACATGTCTCTTCGGCCAATCGATACCGGTATTATGTCGTCTATTTCGCACCATTACTTTGTTAATGAGAGCTTTTAAGTCTTCATCTGATTCGGCTGAACGATTTTTGGAAGCGTAATATTCTTCAAAGTTGGATTGATTGCCTAGATGTCCTGGCTTTAATAAAGAAACAAGGTTAAAAATTTCATCAATCTTATTTTGAACAGGAGTAGCGGTTAGTAATAAACAAAACTTCTTTTTTAATCGTTGTGCAAATTCATAGTTTTTTGTTTTATTATTTTTCAGTTTATGTGCTTCATCGATAATAATAAGGTCATATTCTAAGTTCAACACGATATCGCGATGTGGTGAACGTTTCGCAGTATCAATTGATGATACGATTACGTCAGCTTGTTCCCACGAGTAGCTTTTCTTTTGTGCTACAGCGGGAATGAAAAACTTTGTATTCAGCTCGTATGCCCATTGTGATACGAGAGAAGCTGGGACAAGTATAAGTACCTTTTTCACAAGCCCGCGGACCATGTATTCTTTCAAAATAAGTCCAGCTTCGATTGTTTTTCCAAGACCTACTTCATCTGCTAGAATCGCTTTACCATTCATTTGTTCAATTACATTTTGAGCGACTTCTAATTGATGCGGAAGCGGTGTGAAATGGGATAAATGTTTCGGTGCTTGTAGTCCATCAAAAGTAGGAACAAGTAACGATTTTTCTGTTTCATAAGCTAAGTGATATAAATCCCAGTTTGTCCAAGGACCATCTTCATCAATTCTATTTAAAAAATTGTTTTGCCACGTCCGATCTACGGAAATATCGACATTCATTACGACTCTCCCACCTTTTATAAACTAAAGTAATTATTTTTTAATGTATGATGATTTGCCTTAAAAGAAGGCATAATTATCGTTATTAAAGGCTATATGATAGACAATAATAAAGTATTAAATCTCAAAAGCTGTATTTATTGTGTTTTAACATAAAAAATTCTAAATTATTTTTTATGCTAGAATATTGATGAAATATAGCGAATGATGTTAGGATAATGGTGTGAAATGTGTGGAATCTTTCGTATTTTATCCAAGAAAGTGATTTTTTATTTACGCTTTCATAAAAAAATATAATGAGATTCCGTATATCCTATCTTTTCAGAATGAAAATGTTTAGAAAAGGGAAGCAACTTTTATTGATTTGTCAAAGCATAAGGGGGAGAGAGCATGATTACATTACAACGTACACCGTTATTTGATGTATACGCGAAGTATGGTGGGAAAACAATCGACTTCGGTGGTTGGGAATTACCAGTTCAATTTTCAAGCATTAAAGAAGAACACGAAGCTGTACGTACAGCTGCAGGTTTGTTCGATGTGTCTCATATGGGAGAAGTTGAAGTAAAAGGTGTAGATAGTTTAGCATTTTTACAACGTGTTGTTACAAATGACGTATCTACCTTAAAGGTAGGGGGCGCACAATATACAGCTATGTGCTACGAAAATGGTGGTACAGTAGATGATTTATTAATCTACAAACGTGGTGAAGAAGACTATTTATTAGTAATCAATGCATCAAATATCGAGAAAGATTACGAATGGTTAGCAAGTCATGTAATTGGCGATGCGACAGTAGTCAATGTTTCTAGTGAAGTTGCACAGCTTGCAATTCAAGGACCAAAAGCAGAAGGCATTTTACAAAAAGTTGTGTCAGAAGATTTGAAAGAAATTAAGTTCTTTAAATTTAAAAACGATATTCTTGTAGATGGAATTCCAGCACTTGTATCTCGTACAGGTTATACAGGTGAAGATGGATTCGAAATTTACTGTAAGAGTGAAGATGCTGCAAAACTTTGGGAGAAACTTCTTGAAGTTGGAGCAGAAGAGGGCTTAAAAGCATGTGGTTTAGGTGCTCGTGATACACTTCGATTCGAAGCAACATTACCACTTTATGGACAAGAATTATCAAAAGATATTACACCGATTGAGGCTGGAATTGGCTTTGCGGTAAAAACAAATAAAGAAGCAGACTTCTTTGGAAAAGCAACGTTAAAAGAGCAAAAAGAAAACGGTGCGCCTCGTAAATTAGTCGGCATTGAAGTAATCGAACGTGGAATTCCTCGTACGCATTACCCTGTATTTATTGGTGAAGAAAAAATTGGGGAAGTAACGAGTGGTACACAATCTCCAACGTTAAAGAAAAGCATTGGTTTAGCACTAATTGATGTAAAATACGCAGCAGTTGATACAGAAGTAGAAATTGAAATTCGTAATAAACGCGTCAAAGCAGTAGTTGTTCCAACACCATTTTACAAACGTTCAAAGTAACGGGGAGAGGGGTAGATTTCATGTTGCATCGTTATCTTCCAATGACAGAAGAAGACAAAAAAGAAATGTTACAAACGATCGGTGTTCAAACGATCGATGAATTGTTCTCTGATATTCCAGAGAGTGTTCGTTTTAAAGGGGATTTAAAAATTAAAGAAGCAAAATCAGAGCCAGAGCTTTTAAAAGAGCTATCTCAAATGGCTAGTAAAAATGCTAACTTAAAAGAATACGCTTCTTTCTTAGGAGCAGGCGTATACGATCATTATGCTCCAGTAATTGTAGATCATGTTATTTCTCGCTCAGAATTTTATACAGCTTACACACCATACCAACCGGAAATTTCACAAGGGGAATTACAAGCAATCTTTGAATTCCAAACAATGATTTGTGAATTAACAGGAATGGATGTAGCAAACTCTTCTATGTATGACGGGGGTACAGCTTTAGCTGAAGCGGCAATGTTAGCAGCTGGCCATACTCGCAAAAAGAAAATTCTTGTATCTAGCGCGGTTCATCCAGAATCAAGAGCAGTACTTGAAACGTATGCAAAAGGTCAAAATCTTGAAGTTGTTGAAATTAATCATAAAGATGGTGTAACAGATTTAGACGTATTACAAAGTGAAGTAGATGATACAGTTGCTTGTGTAATCGTTCAATATCCAAACTTCTTCGGACAAGTTGAAAAATTAGCTGATATTGAAAAAATCGTTCATCAACAAAAATCATTATTTATCGTTTCTTCAAATCCATTATCATTAGGCGCATTAACACCACCAGGGAAATTTGGTGCTGATATTGTAATCGGTGATGCACAACCATTCGGTATTCCAACGCAGTTTGGTGGACCGCACTGTGGTTACTTTGCAACAACGAAAGCATTTATGCGTAAAATTCCAGGACGTCTTGTTGGACAAACTGTAGATTCAGATGGTAAACGTGGATTTGTATTAACGTTACAAGCACGTGAACAGCATATTCGCCGTGATAAAGCGACGTCTAATATTTGTTCAAACCAAGCGTTAAATGCATTAGCAGCTTCTGTTGCAATGACGGCACTTGGCAAACAAGGTGTGAAAGAAATGGCACGTCAAAACATTTCTAAAGCACAGTATGCAAAACGTCAATTTGAGGCGAAAGGCTTCACAGTAACATTTGCTGGACCATTCTTCAATGAGTTTGTTGTAGATTGCAAACGTCCAGTGAAAGAAGTAAACGATGCATTATTACAAAAGAATATTATCGGTGGTTACGATCTAGGCCGTGATTATAAAGAGCATGAAAACCATATGCTTGTAGCAGTAACTGAGCTTCGTACAAAAGAGGAAATTGACACACTTGTAAACGAAATGGGGGCTATCCAATGAAGAATCAAGACCAAGCACTTATCTTTGAAGTGAGTAAAGAAGGACGCATAGGATATAGCTTACCCAAATTAGATGTAGAAGAAGTGAAACTAGAAGATGTGTTTGAGAGCGATTATATTCGAGTAGAAGATGCAGAGCTACCAGAAGTATCTGAACTTGATATTATGCGCCACTATACAGCACTTTCAAACCGTAACCACGGTGTTGATTCTGGATTCTATCCACTTGGATCTTGTACGATGAAATATAATCCGAAAATTAATGAGAGTGTAGCTCGTTTCGCAGGATTTGCAAATATTCATCCACTGCAAGATGAAAAGACAGTACAAGGTGCAATGGAATTAATGTATGACTTACAAGAGCATTTAATTGAAATTACAGGTATGGATACTGTTACTTTACAACCAGCAGCTGGTGCACACGGAGAATGGACAGGTTTAATGTTAATTCGTGCATACCATGAAGCGAAAGGTGACTTTAACCGTACGAAAGTAATTGTACCTGACTCTGCTCACGGAACGAACCCGGCATCTGCAACTGTAGCTGGTTTTGAAACAATTACAGTAAAATCAAATGAAAATGGCCTTGTTGACTTAGAAGACTTAAAACGTGTTGTAAACGAAGAAACAGCAGCACTTATGTTAACAAATCCTAATACATTAGGTCTATTCGAAGAAAATATTTTAGAAATGGCAGAAATCGTCCATAATGCAGGCGGTAAGTTATACTATGATGGTGCAAACTTAAATGCGGTATTAAGCCAAGCACGCCCAGGAGATATGGGATTTGACGTTGTGCATTTAAACCTTCATAAAACATTTACAGGTCCTCACGGCGGTGGTGGCCCAGGTTCTGGTCCAGTAGGTGTGAAAGCTGATTTAATTCCGTACTTACCAAAACCGATTTTAGAAAAAACGGAAAATGGTTATCACTTCAACTACGACCGTCCAGAAGCAATTGGTCGTGTGAAGCCATTCTATGGTAACTTCGGAATTAACGTTCGTGCATACACGTATATTCGCTCTATGGGTCCAGATGGCTTGCGTGCAGTAACTGAGTATGCTGTATTAAATGCGAACTATATGATGAGAAGATTAGCGCCATTCTACGATCTTCCATTCGATAGACATTGTAAGCATGAATTTGTATTATCAGGTCGTCGTCAAAAGAAACTTGGCGTACGTACATTAGATATTGCAAAACGTCTGCTTGATTTCGGTTACCATCCACCAACAATTTACTTCCCATTAAATGTGGAAGAATGTATTATGATTGAGCCGACAGAAACAGAATCAAAAGAAACATTAGATGGTTTCATTGATAAGATGATTCAAATCGCTAAAGAAGTAGAAGAAAATCCAGAAGTTGTACAAGAAGCACCGCATACGACAGTCATTAAACGTTTAGACGAAACGATGGCTGCACGTAAACCAGTTTTACGTTATGCAAAGCCAGCTCCTGTACAAGTTTGATTAGAATAACAAAAGGAGAACTCGCTGCGGCGGGTTCTTTTTTTGTATGGAGAATTTGTGCAGAAATAGTGAAGAAAATGTTAAAAAATTATATTTTTTGTTTCCTAATGGTGTAAAGGTGTAGTTTTATAGGTAGTTTTGTTGAAAAAGTCGGTTTGATAAAAGTATTTATTTTTGTTAGAATTTTATTGAAATTAAGAAGATGTGATGAGGCAAAAATTACTCATTTTTATGTATATGTGAAAAAACGAGCAAGACGGGGGTGAAAGTGTGGGATATCGATGTTATAGAATGGTATACCATTTAGAAAATGGAGAAACAATTAAAGATGTAAAAGAATTTTGCTATCGAGACCAAGGGAAAGTGTTAGAAAGAGTAGCAAATCGTGTAATGGATAATAGAGAAGTGACGGCGATTGATAAACAAGGAACAATCATTTCAATAGCATGTGAGGACATTGTAAAGGTGGAACTTGATTACATAACAGAAAGTTAACCTTGAGTCATATCGAATTATTCGATAAAATAAACTGTTGAATGGTGAAGTGAGAAGAGAGGAGTTTATCATGGGTAGTACAAGACACTTTTATATGTTTATCTTAGCGTTTGTTCTTGTTGTGGCATTAACGATTTACTTAATCGTTGACAGCAGCTGGTACAACACGGTTCATCCGGCATTCCTTCTGTTTATGTATATAGGAATTGCAGTAGTAAGTTTCGGAATGAGAGACGAGATGTTAGATCGCTTTGAAAAGTGATACATATACGAAAGACCAACAGGAAAATGTTGGTCTTTTTTTCTTGCCAAAAATAGGATGCTGTGTATATACTGTATATATAAGGTATATACAGTATATACACACACTGGAGGAAAACATGAATATTATTATTTCGAATTCTTCCCAAGACCCTATTTATGTGCAAATAAGAAAACAATTAAGCCAGCTTATTTTAAATGGTGGTTTAAAGGGTGGAGACCAATTACCGTCTATTCGTAGCTTAGCGAAGGAATTGCAAATTAGTGTAATTACAACGAAGCGTGCGTACGAGGAGCTTGAAAAAGAAGGATATATAGAAACTGTTGCTGGGAAGGGGACTTATGTTTCACGTAAAAATAATGAACTATTAAAAGAACAGCGGCTACGTCTATTGGAAAGTAAGGCTGAAGAAATCGTAAAAGAAAGTAAAGTGTTGCAGCTTTCACTTGAAGAATTGCAGCAGATGATTGCGTTTTTATATAAGGGGGAATGAGAGAGATGTTAGAGTTAAAAAACGTTTGTAAAAGTTATGAAGATTTTGCAGTGAAAAATATAAGTTTTGCATTACCACGAGGATATATTATGGGGTTTGTCGGACCAAATGGTGCTGGGAAAAGTACAACGATCAAAATGATTATGAATTTAATTAGAAAAGATAGCGGCGATATAAAAATTTTTGGCAAAGACAATAAGAAAGCTGAAAAGGACATAAAACAAAATATTGGTTTTGTATATGATGAAAATCATTATTACGAAGATTTAACGTGTGAACAAATGAAACGTATTATTGCACCGTTATATAAAAAGTGGGACGAAAATCAATACCAATCGTATATGCACAGATTGCAAGTTCCAAAGTATAAAAAAATTAAAGAGCTATCTAAAGGGATGAAAATGAAGTTTGCGATTGCCATCGCACTTTCACATCATGCAGAGTTTATCATTATGGATGAGCCGACAGCAGGATTAGATCCAGTTGTCCGAAGTGAATTACTTGATATGTTGCAAGAAATTGTAATGGAAGATGAAGTATCTGTATTATTCTCAACCCACATTACAACGGATTTAGAACGTATTGCAGATTATATTACGTTTATCAACGATGGAGAAATTATATTTACTGGTGAAAAAGATGAATTAATGGAGAACTACGTAATCGTTAAGGGAAGCAATGATTTATTAGATCGAGAAGGAAAAGAACTATTTGTTGGATTACGAAAAAATAAATTCGGTTTCGAAGGTTTAGCGAAGGATAAACAAGGAATTATCGATTGGTTTGGAAATGAGGTTGTACTAGAAAAGCCTACATTAGATGACATTATCGTTTACACTGCGAAAGGGAGAGGTGCCTATGCGTCAGCTAATCTATAAAGATTTGTTCTTTTTTCGGGTTATGTGGTTAGTGTATTTTATTATGCCTCTTGTTTTCTTTGGATTAGATCCAGATGGTGAATTGTTATTTCCAATGAGTTGCTTACTCATAACGATATCATCTTCTATGATACTAATAGCGATGGATGAAAAAAATAAAAGTGATGTTATTATAAATAGTTTACCTGTTGGACGAAAGGATATCATTATTGCTAGATATATTTCGGGTGTAATATTTATTGTAGGTGGCATGATTTCTACTACGCTAGTTGTTTTTCTTATAAGAGGTATCGCTGTCATTGGTGATATTGGAGCTTATCATCCCAATTTGTATATTGAAATTCCTTGGTATGTAGTAGTCAGAGGTGCTGTATATTCTTTAGTTTATATTACAGCATTATTCCCGAGTTATTATGGGACAAAATCAAAAGTAGTACGTGGAATATTTACAGGTGGAGCCGCTGGAATAGGTGTTATTGTTGGAATGTTTATTGGTGACGGAGAAAGTGCTACGGCATCATTCATTGATTGGATTATGAATCCATTACATTTTGGCATATTTATAGTTGGATTAATCACACTAGCTAGTGCCTATATCGCTTCTATGTTTCTTACAATTAAAATTTATGAAACGCGTGATTTATAGAGAGGAGAATTCATATGCAACAGTTGATTTTGAAGGAGTTTTTTTTACAGAAGAAGATGTTTCCTTTCTATTTTTTAATACCCATTTTATCTATTTTTAAGGATTCCGTCGAACCAATGGGGATTGCAATAGGAGTATTTATAACATGTAGTACGATTATATATATTTCTTTTTATTATGACGAGAAAAGTAAAGCAGAAAAAGTGTTAGTGAGTTTGCCTATAACGAGAAAAGAGATAATTATAGCTAAATATATTTCAAGCACATTATTTATTATGGCTGGTTTGAGTGTAACTTTTATAGTCTTAATATTAGGAAATATTTTATTGAACAGAGATATAGTTATGCCTGGGTATGCAATATTTTCAGCAATAGTAGCAACTTTGATTTATTGTGCAGTAACGATACCGACTAATTACATTGGGGGATATAAAGTTATTACTGTCTTGAATTTGATTATGCTTTTTCCTTTAATGGGTATGATTGGTCTTATGTGCAATATTTTTGGTGATAAAACAATTATGTTAAAAGTACTTCACTCTCAAGAGGCTACACAAGCAATGGGTGTTCTTGGTATCGGAGTATTAGTGAGTATATTCGTATCCATGTTCCTCTCAATGAAAATGTTTCAGGAGGCAGAGTTATAGAAGGAGCATTTTCATATTAGGAGGGGTAATACATGATCAAGCAACTAATTTTAAAAGATTTCATTATTCAATGGAAATTTTTAATTTGGTACATACTGTATCCTGTTTTCTTTTATATGGCCTTAACAGATACGGAAAATCTGTTCATAATTATGTCAGTAATTATTACAATTGGGGCAACAGTAAAAACATTTGAAGCAGATAGTAAAAATGAGAGTGAAGTTATAGTAAATAGTTTACCAATATTGAGAAAACAAATTGTGTATGCGAAATATATAGTAGCAATTATTATTCTTTTTATAAGTGTAACGATCGGTTGTTTCACGATGAGAATGAAGAGTGGGGTTAACTTATTTGAATTTATTGAAACGACAATGGTTGCTAGTAGTAGTTTTATTTTAGTGTATTTAAGTTTGGTTATACCGCTATCCTTTTGGCTAGGGTATAAGAAAACTATTTTTATTGCGATTTTTATACTAATAGCACCTATGGCTGTTTCTTCTATTTTCTTTGGAATCAACCTAGAACAAATTCAGCTATATAACAGCTTGTTATTCATTGGTTCAATATGCATGTTCATAGCATCTATCTTCGTTTCAGTAAAAATATATGAAAAAAGAGAATTTTAAAAGGTGCCTTAAAAAAGGCACCTTCTTCAATAACGACAATACGAGAGCAGTAGTTTATAGAAAGAAACGCTATTTGGTACATCTTTCGGAGTATGTAATATAAAGCTGAAAACGATGATGAGAATAAGAAATAGGAAAAATAAAAATAGGATTTGCTTATGTATAGAATTTTGCATATTATTCACTCCTTTTTTAGGTAGTATGTCCAAAAGAAAGGAGTGTATGAAAAATTTTAGGAGGGGAGAATGATGAACAAAAGAAAATGGTTATATAGAATAGGGGTACTTTTCGTTTCAATCGGTCTCATATTAGCAAATTTTTATTCAGACATACCATCACCGTTTCCTAATTTGCATAAAGGAATTGGTATAAGTATTGTCATAGTTGGTCTTCTTTGTCTTATTGCATCTAACTTTTATAGAAAATATGAATGAATACAAAAAAGGACAGTTACTCTTTTTCAGAAGTACTGTCCTTTTTAAATAACTTATTCCATAGCTTGGCGATACTCCATATAATGACGATTGCAATGGAGGCAATAATTGACCAAGCAATAGATGCAATTTCAAGTGCCATGCTAGGAAGGAAGGTAAGAATGGATACTACTTTATGAAACAACCATTCTATTATATGAAAACTTATTTGTAATAGAATGACGATACCAAGTGTGATCCATGCTAATATTTTCTTTCCTTTTTCTTTCCACATGACATTCACCTCACGTTAGCTTAATAGTTTTAAGCCAACAGCGCCGCATAGAATGCAGCTTAAGAAAGCAAGACGACGCCAATCCGCTGATTCTCGGAAAATGAGAATGCCTAGAAGTGCACTTCCAGCAGTTCCGATTCCAGTCCAAATTGCGTAAGCAGTTCCCATCGGTAATGTGTTCATCGCAAGAGATAAGAAGAAGAAGCTTACGCCGAAGTTAGCGATTAAAATAACTTTTGGTGCCCAGCCTTTCTTTTCAGTGGCTACTTTCATAAAGAGTACACCAATAATTTCACAAATACCAGCTAGAATTAAAAATACCCAAGCCATTTTATGCGGCCTCCTTCGCTTCTTTTTCTTCTGTTACTCGTTTTAAACCAATTACTCCGAAGAAGATTAAACCGATTAATAAAACTTTTACGATAGAGAAAGGTTCTCCGAAGATGAAAATCTCTGTAAGAACAATTCCACCAGCTCCAATTCCTGTAAAGACTGCGTATACAGTGCCGACAGGTAAATCTTTATAAGCTCTAAATAATAAGACGAAACTAATTGTAATTAATAGAGCAACACCAGCCCATTCAAGTGGTGCCTCTGCTTTTTTTAGTCCAATCACCCAAAAGATTTCAATAATACCAGCGATGATTACATAAATCCATGCCATATGTCATTTCTCCTTCCTACCAGTCGTTAGGTAAAGGGCTTAAAAACGACGCATTGCAAAGGAGCAATCCGTCAGTTTGAAAGTCCGCGCCAAAATACTTTCCAAGAAGCGTCTAAACGTGTCTCAAAACGATTTAAACCTGCGTATAGTAGTTCAACCATAAGACCGTCGAGTAAGCATAGAAAAGCCTCTAAGGCGTCTTTTACTTCAATGTTATGCAGCTCATCTTGTTCGCTTGCTCTTTTAAATACAGGGAATAAAAGTTTTCCGACGTTTTCAATGTGTACATTTGCTTTATTAATAATTTGTTCGCGAAATGCATCAGGCGGAAAATAAGAAGTTCGTAACCAAAACATTGATTCTTCACTTTCACCAAAGCGTTTTGCATAGCCTTTTAATAATTTTAAAAGCAATTCTTCAGTAGACGAATTGGAAAAGCTTTCGATATCGCCTGTGAAGCTCTGCAAATCTTTTTGAAGAGCAGATTCTAAGCATATGAAATATAGCTCTTCTTTTCCTTTAAAGTGTGCGTAAATCGATGGTTTTTTAATCCCAACTTCTTGAGCAATATTTGCCAATGAAGTTCCTTCATAGCCGTAGCGTGCGAAATGAGAAAGTGCTACAGCTTTAATGCGGTTTGCTGTCATTTTCATCCCCTACCTACCGTTCGTTAGGTTCATTATATGAGATGAAAAATATAATGTCAATAGGTGAAGAGCTGAAAAAGAGCGTTATAGGTAACGCTCTTTTTAGACAGTCTCTCGCTCAATTAAATGGAATGAAAGTTCTTTTGCACTGCCGACAATTTGCTCGCTTTGGATCTGCTTATGGAATAAAGAAAAAGCATGTGAGCCCATTGCGAGACCGGGATGTTCAATTGTGGAAATTTCTAATGCCTTTGAAATTTCATGATTATCAAATCCAAGGATAGCAAGGTCTTCAGGTACTCGAATACCATGTTTTTGAGCCTCTGTTAATAAACCAGCTGCAACTTGATCGTTCGCTGTAAAAATAGCAGTTGGACGATTTTTCATATTTAAAATACGATGGAGTATTTGTGCTCCGTCCTGCATTGTATAGCATTGGTGGAAAATCCATTCAGGATGCAACGTTTTCCCTTCGTTACGAAGGGTATCGGCGAACGCTTTTTCGCGCTCCATGGAATTTACACTTGTTTTTCTTGCTAAACAAATTCCGATTTTTTCATGGCCTTTACTTAGTAAATAGGCAGTACCGAGACGGAAACCTTCATAATGATCTACGTAGATGGATGAAATGAGGGGGTGCTTCATTTTTTCACATGAAATAATAGGGGCAAATTTTGCGAAAGGTTCGATTTGTTCCCAAGAGCTCGTTCGGGAGCAAATAATCATCCCATCAAATTGTTTCATTTTCATCATTTCAAGAACACGAATTTCTTCAAGGCTATCGTAATTTGTTTGGCATAAATTAATGTGATATCCAGCTAATAATGCTTCGTTACCGATTCCTTCAATAATGGTACTGAAGTAGGGGAGGTTAATGAAAGGAAGCATAACGCCAATTGTATATGTTTTCCCTCTTATTAAATGGACAGCATTTATATTTTTTGCGTAGTTTAATTCTTCAACAGCGTCTAGAACACGCTTACGCTTTTCTTCTTTTACGTAAGGGTGATTATTTAGAACACGAGAAACAGTTGATATTGATACACCAGCAGTTTTAGCAATTTGTTTTATATTGGCCATATGTATCACCTCTTTCCCTTATTATAAAGGGAAAATAATAAGAAAGAAAAAATCTTGACCTGAAAAGCTTTTCACAAACTATGGTATTAATAAGACTTCTTTTTATTCGCGTAACCTTTTCACTTGGGCGTAAGAATGATAGGGGTCTTTTTTGTTTGCAAAAAGTGTTGTCAAAATGTGTGAGAATAACGTGGAAAGTTTTCAAAGGTGGAGTTTGATGACAAAGCGAATATGAAGAGCATATCAACGCTTCGTTCGTTAAGAGAGCGGTATGAAAGGGCGGAAACAAATTGAAAAAAAGAATCATTTGTTTCGTGTTTTCTAGTTTTGTACTTAGTTCGTGTTCGTTTCAGCAAACGATGCAAGAAGAAAAACACTTTGTGGGAACAACAGGAGGAGCTATGGATCGTGTTACGGATCCTATTCCGCTAAAGGAACTTCCAAAATATTTTCCGGTGAAGTTTAAAGTTCCAACGTTTTTACCGTACGACATTACAAGTGATGTGAAGGGTGAAGTAAGAACGCTTGGGAAAAAGAACGCTGTCTTAACGATTAAATATAAACAGAAGGAGCCAGGTAGAAATGAGTATATTGAGTTAAATGTCGCGAACTTTCCTTATAGTTTTCCGGATCTTATGGAAGAGAAGCGATTTCAAGAACAAATGAAACTGAATAATGGAACGTCTGCTTATTTTAAAAATAAAGATAATTATGAACGTGGTGACGAATTTGCTACGCTTATATGGAAAGAGAAAGGAATTGAATATCAGCTGCTGTATCGGAATGTAGAAGAGAACGATGAAAAGGTAATCAAGCAGAATTTATTATACATTGCGAATAAGATGAAATGAAAAAACTAGCTGATTTATTCAGCTAGTTTTTTGTATGTTATTATTTCTTTTTAATTTTGCCTGTCCAAGATTTAAATCCACCTTGTAATTGGTAGAAATCTTTGTAGCCTTGTTTTTTTAAGTATTGCGCTGCACGACCTGTACGGAATCCGCTTTGGCAATATAAGTAAACAGGTTGATCTTGACGAAGTTCTTTATGGCGAAGGCGAATTTGTGATAACGGAATGTTACGTGCACCTAAAATATGCCCTGCGTTATATTCGTCTGCTTCACGAATATCGATAAGCTGTGCTTTACGGTAGCCAGCGCGAAATTCTTCTTCTGTAAGAGTTTTAATTAATTTTTTCTGATAGAAGTACATCCATACAGTGTAGCCGATAAATGCTACGATTACGGCTAATAAAATAATCCAAGTTGTTGACACGATTCTATCGCTCCCTTTTTTCTTATCCTACTTTCAATATTATAATGCCCATATGTATTTATGCAACAGATTCATTTGCATATAACAAGAAATTTCGTATTCTTTCACAAATTTTGTCGAATTTGGTAGACTAGAGAATGTGAAAAATAATTGGTTATATGAGGTGCAGGATGGGAAAAGAAAAATGGTGTTATATTAACTCTGGTCAATGTTCACCGGCATTTAATATGGCGTTAGATGAATGTTTGTTAAATTGGCAAAGTGAAAAGAAAATGCCACCAACAATTCGTTTTTATGAATGGGAAGTACCAACATTAACAGTTGGATATTTTCAACGTGTTGAGAAAGATATTAATATGGATGTAGTTAACGAAAAAAAATATGGATTCGTTCGTCGTCAAACAGGCGGCAGGGGTGTACTACATGACAAAGAGTTAACGTATAGTGTTATTGTGTCTGAAGATCATCCGAATATGCCGAAAACAGTTACAGAAGCATATCGTGTTATTTCGCAAGGCTTATTAGATGGTTTTAAGGCATTAGGGTTAGAAGCATATTATGCAGTTCCAAAAACAGAAGCAGATCGTGAAAATTTGAAAAATCCACGTTCAGGTGTATGTTTTGATGCACCATCTTGGTATGAAATTGTAGTGGAAGGAAGAAAAATTGCTGGTAGTGCTCAAACACGTCAAAAAGGTGTTATTTTACAGCATGGATCGATTCCATTAGAAATTGATTTAGATGAACTATATGATCTATTTTTATTCCCAAATGAACGTGTGAAGGAACGTATGAAGAGTATGTTCTCTTCTAAAGCAGTAGCAATTAATGAATTAACAGACCGTACATTTACGATAGAACAGTTAATTAAAGCGTTTGAAGTTGGCTTTGAAAAAGGATTGGATGTAGAACTTGTTCCATATGAATTAACAGAAGAACAGTTACATGAAGTTCAAACGTTAGCGAAAGAAAAGTATGAAAGTAATGAGTGGAATTATAAAAAATAAGAGATGGCAATTGCCACCTCTTATTTTTTTATAGTAAATTAAGTACTTTTTCTACTTTGATTCCTTTATCTTGTAAAGAACGAAGGCGACTTACAACGTCCATAATTTCTTTGTCAAATGTAACGCTAATACCTTGGCTTTGTAGTTCTTCTTTTAAGCTTTCAATAGAATCATCTATGTCGATGCCAAGCTCGTAATCTTGACAAACTTCAATTGTCTTTTTCACGAGTTTCACATAATTTTCTTGTAGTTTTGTATTTGTTTCAGTCAAAGCAGATTGCTTCGGTTTTGCAGGCGCAACCGGTGCAGACTCTTGCTTTGTAACTGGAGTTGGTACTGCTTTTTTCACAGGTGCTGGAGTAGATAATTCCATAGCAGCTTCTACACTTACTGGCTTCGGTGTTGGTACCGGAGTAGGTTTAGGTGCTGCAGGTGTTTCTACTCGCGTAACAGGTTTTGGAGCAGGTGTAACTGCTTTTGGCGCTTCTACAACTACTTCTTTTTTCGGAGTAGCTTCTACAACAGTTTCTTCTTGCTCAGCAGCTTCTTTATTCTCTTTGCTCCACATAACGCGTTCAATTTCTAGAGAAACATTGTTTTTGTTCATCGCTGTTAATGTAACTTTACCAACTTCAGCGTTCCCAGTGAAATCAACAATTTTATAAATAACACTCTTGTTCCAATCCACGTTTCCGCTCAAAAATAATTCTTCGTTACATTTCGGCGTTAAGCCCTCGATTTTAATTTCTGCGTTTACACCGTTTTCACTATATACCATAATTAGCGAAGCATTTACATCTTCGTCTGCTAACATTAGTTCACGTACCATTTTGCCGGTGCGTACTTGCGTTTTCTTCTTAACTGACATCTAATTTCTCCTCTCAAAAATTCAGTAATAATAAAAAAATCGTATAACGAAAAATAATTGCTCACGAAGATTTATGATACCGATAATAAAAGCATCACGTCAACAATTAACTTTAATTATTTTGCATTTTTCTTATTTTCTTTATGAAATTTTTCAATTTGTAAAATTAGACAGAAGAAAAAACAGCCTTTTGAAGGGCTGTTAAAAATTTGATTTTTTATATAGTAATTTATATAAAATAAAAAATAAGATAGCGATTAAGGCATTTTGCCAAAAGGTTAGATGATAAATGAGATAAGGTTGTTTTTTAAAATAAATATTTAAGAATATAGCGGAACAAAACGGGATAGCAAATGCGAATCCAAATAGAATTCTTCTTTTCCAATTCACTTTCTGATCAAAGGAGTATCGCTTTAATAAATATAAAATAAATAGTATACCTAGTATAATTATTGAAACAGACGAAGTAGTTCCAAGGATACTAAAAGGTGGACTTATTATTTCGGTGTTCTTTTCAAAAAAGAAAATGAAAAGAGAAGCAATGGTGTCCATTCCAAACTGTATAGCGAGAAGTAAGCTAATAACAAAGCCGATTAAAGAAGTTTTTTCTAACATTGTTTGAACCGGCAAAGCCGATATGAGTTCATCACAATAAGATTGTAAGTCATCACCAAAAATGTCATAAGCATTTTTATTTTCTGTTTGTGCTTCGATGAGATGGTCTAATATTTCTAGTAATAGTTCTTCTACTTGTTGCTCTGGCACGTTAGATAAACGAAGATAAACTAACATATCGCTATAAGCAACTTCATTTTCAGGTGTTAGAAGCTCACGTTTTTTATTATTCAATTCAATCATGTCTTGTGCATTCATCCCTATCACTCCCCCTGTAATAAGTTATTTACCGTAGTTGAAACCATTCCCCAGCTTTGTTTAAATTCTTCAAGCTGCTCTAATCCTTTATCGGTTACGTGATAATATTTTCGTTTTGGACCGAGTGAGGAGGCTTTTAATGTTCCTTCAATCAATTTTTCTTTTTGCATACGTAACAATAACGGATATATGCTTCCTTCGCTTACGAATGTAAATCCGTGTTTATTTAATTTTGTGCTCAGTTCATATCCGTACACTTCTTCTTGTGAAATGATGTATAGGATGCAACCTTCTAGTACACCTTTTAACATTTGGCTGTGCATGATTTCACCACCTTTTACTCAGGTAACTTGCGTTGCAAGGTAGCTGTTATCCAAATTATAACATTCAGTAACTTGCAACGCAAGTTACTGAAGTGGAAAACTTTAATGCGTGTTAATTTTTTAACGTTTCCCATACTAACGAGAGGGAGGGAAGCACATGAAACCATTTATGCCAAAACTCGTTTACTTTGAACCAAAGGCACTTGAATATCCGCTTGGAAAAGAGCTTTATGAGAAGTTTACGAAGATGGGATTAGAAATTCGTGAAACGACATCACATAATCAAATTAGAAATTTGCCAGGAGAAAATGATTTGCAAAAGTATCGTAATGCAAAGGCTACACTTGTCGTTGGAGTAAGGAAGACGCTAAAGTTTGATACGTCAAAACCGTCAGCTGAATATGCAATTCCGCTCGCAACAGGGTGTATGGGACATTGTCATTATTGCTATTTGCAAACAACACTTGGGAGTAAGCCTTACGTTCGTGTGTATGTGAATCTTGATGAAATATTTGAGAAGGCAAAGCAATATATGGATGAAAGGGCACCTGAAATAACAAGATTTGAAGCAGCGTGTACATCAGACATTGTTGGGATTGATCATTTAACACATGCATTAAAGCGGGCGATTGAATTCATTGGAGAAAGTGAATATGGGCGCTTACGTTTCGTCACGAAATATTCGCACGTTGATCATTTATTAGATGCAAAGCATAATGGGAAAACTCGTTTCAGGTTTAGTATAAATTCACGATATGTAATTAAAAATTTTGAACCAGGGACATCGCCATTTGAGGAGCGAATTGAGGCGGCACGTAAAGTAGCAGGTGCAGGTTATCCACTTGGTTTTATAGTCGCGCCACTTTATATGCATGAAGGATGGGAAGAAGGATATCGTGAACTATTTGAGCGACTGTACAATGCGCTGAAAGATATGACGATACCAAATTTAACGTTTGAATTAATTCAGCATCGTTTTACGAAACCAGCGAAAAAGGTTATTCAAGAGCGTTATCCAAATACGAAGCTTGAAATGGATGAAGAGAAGCGAAAGTATAAATGGGGACGATATGGAATTGGGAAATATGTATATAAAAAAGATGATGCAGAAGTATTGGAGGAAACGATTCGAGGATATATTCATCACTTTTTTCCTGACGCAGAAATTCAATATTTTACATGAAAGGAACTTGTATGTGAATACAGGTTCTTTTCACTTTTGCAGATTTAGGCTCGTTTCCACCTTGTCACGTTATTCTTTCTGGTGTATCATTTTATTGATTGCTTCGTACGGAATAAGCAAAATGAAATTGGATGGAGGAAACCGATGCCTACCCCTAGTATGGAAGATTATATTGAACAAATTTATTTGTTGATTGATGAAAAGGGTTATGCCCGTGTATCTGATATTGCTGAAGCGCTTAGTGTACATCCATCCTCTGTAACAAAAATGGTACAAAAATTAGACAAAGACGAATATCTAATTTATGAAAAATATAGAGGGCTTGTATTAACATCAAAAGGTAAAAAAATCGGGGAACGTCTCGTATATCGACATGAATTGTTAGAACAGTTTATGCGCATTATCGGTGTGGATGAAAGCAAAATTTATAATGATGTAGAAGGAATTGAACATCATTTAAGTTGGGAATCAATTGACCGTATCGGTGATTTAGTACAATACTTTGAACAAGATGAGGTTCGAGTGGAAACACTTCGTGGTGTTCAAAAAGCAAATGAAGAGAAAAGTAATTAAGGGGAACGGATGGCGTTTCCTTTTTTATTTCAATTCGAAAAGGATGGGAGAATTATGAAAGCAATTATTTTTGATTTTGATGGATTAATTGTGGACACAGAAACGATATGGTTTCACTCTTTCAGAGATGCTGTTCGTGAATACGGCGGGGAACTACCTTTAGAGGAATTTGCGAAATGCATTGGAACAACAGATGAGGTACTTTATGCATATTTAAATGATCAATTAAAAGAGAAGTTTAACAAAAGTGTATTAAAAGAAAAAGTGGCAACTTTACATAAAGAGAAAATGAAAATACCAGAAGCTCGTGACGGGGTAAAAGAATATTTAGAAGAAGCGAAAGAAATGGGATTAAAAATCGCACTAGCTTCTAGTTCGTCTAGAGAATGGGTTATTCATTTTTTAGAAGAGCTACAGATTCGAGAATATTTTGAAGTAATTAAAACGAGAGAAGATGTTGAGAAGGTAAAACCAGATCCAGCTCTTTATCGAGTTGCAATAGAAGAATTAGGAATTAAGCCATCTGAAGCTGTTGTATTTGAAGATTCATTAAATGGATTGAGAGCAGCAGTTGCAGCGGGATTAACGTGCGTTGTTGTACCTAATGATGTGACACGGAATTTACCATTTAAAAATCATCATCTTCGAATTGAAAGTATGAGAGAGAAAAGTTTAAAAGAAGTGCTTCAAAGTATAAAAAAAGACCGTATTTCCTAAAAGGAAGCACGGTCTTTCTTTTTACTTTTTTTTCCTTCAATGACAGTTAAATGAGACTGTTTTCTTTTTCGTTTCAAAGTGGAAGAATTCCCTTTTTTACTTTTGTCATTAGAAGTATTTGACTTAAAGAAAGAATTGCCTAGGGGTGCTACATTTTGTTTCCCATGTTTGCGGTTCGATTGTTTTGCCGCACGCTTATATGAGCTTTGCGAATTTGCGGAACCACTGGAATTTGTAAACATCTTGTATAGCAAGTAAAAGATACCGACAACAAGTAACATGTACCCGATATTTCTTAATACACCCATGGGGTTTGTAATAACAGATGAAACAAGGCCGAATATTGCCAATCCAATAATAAGCACAAATATAGCGAAAGTAAACGAACGACCGTTCATAAGGGACACCTCCTAAAAACGTATATTAAAATTAGTATATTAACGATGAGGAAAGGAGTTGAACACCATTTTTAAATAATTATTGTTTGTTCTCTAAACGTAATAATTCTTCAAACGATGCAATTGCTACTTCCACTTGGTCATCTGTTGGTTCTTTCGTTGTTAATAGTTGTAGCCATAACCCGGGATATCCAAGTACGCGTAATACGGGAATATCTCTTAATCGATTTGTAAATTGCAATACTTCAAAAGAAATACCAAGTACAACTGGAATTAATAAAATTCGGTTTATAACTCGTGCCCAAAGAGGATCTGTAGGGACTAGGAAATAAACGAACATTCCAATAATGACTGTAAATATAATAAAGCTACTGCCGCATCTATAATGGAGGCGAGTTTGCTTTTGAACGTTTTCTACAGTCAGAGGAAGGTTATTCTCATAAGCATTGATTACCTTATGCTCTGCACCGTGATACTGAAATACCCGCTTAATAAGTGGGGTTAAAGAAATAAAGTATATATAGCTCAATAATAGCATGAGCTTAATGACACTTTCGACAATGATTTGCCCAGTATGAGATGGGAAAATCGGTCTCGTTAATTCAGCTAATAGTGCAGGAACTGCTGTGAAGATGACTTTACCGAATATGAAAGATAAAACGCCAACAGCTGCAACTCCTAATACCATCGTTAATTTTGATTGTTCTTCTTTTTTATTTGCAATTTGTTCATCATCTTCTGGATGGACGTCAAATCGTTCTGAAGCGAAGTTTAAATGCTTTGCTCCATTCGCACTTGCATCCACAATAGCGGCAATACCTCGTAAAAATGGAATTTTTTTTAGGATAGATAATACTTTATTACGAACGCGTGGTAATCGATAAAATTCAATCGATTTATCTTTACGACGAACCGCTGTAACAGTATATTCTCTACCGCCAAACATAACTCCTTCTATGACCGCTTGCCCGCCATATATTTGTTTTGACTCTTCTGCCATGTTAACACCAACCTGTATTTGTTTCTCTCTTATGTAGAAAAAGAGGCAATTGTCATACTGGGTTCTGTCGTTTTGAAATAAGACAATCACCGAGTTTCCTTTATTTTATCGGCAAATACAAGTAGATGACAAGGGAAAATGTTATGAGAGTCGGACATTTCTTATTTTTTTTATAGACAAATTTCGCAGGATTTAAACATGCTTCAAAATAGTTTCGGGCATACTATTGAGCGGAGGTGTCGATGTGAGTCAAGAACAATTAGGAACAAGGAATTTTGTACAAATCGGTTTGTTTGGTGGAATCTTTTGGGGCGGGATATGGTATTTCCTTCATATATTTTCATTCACGGAGGCGGGACCGAATTATTTCCTTTTACCATTTGCGTTTGGAAGTTGGAAGGAAGGTGTATGGGGGAATGTGTCAGGAATAGTTTGTATGGGACTTCTTTCAATTTTGATTGCCTTTTTGTATAAAGCATTTTTTGCGAAGTTTGAAGGGATTATTCCGGGAATTATTTATGGGCTATTTTGGTGGGCATTGCTGTTTTTTGGGATGGGTTTAATGGCCCCTGTTATTAAAAGTGCGCTCCATTTACCAAAAGAGACAATTGTGACGACAATATGTATTTTTATATTGTATGGTGTGTTTATAGCATATTCTGTTTCTTACGCAGTAAATAGCAATAAAGTAGAACAAGAAGGGCAAGAGAAGACGAACTATTCAAATAAGTAACTCCTATGTTAAAATATTGTATAGATATTTAATATTAAGGAGTTTTAAGAATATGAAAAAGTTACTCCTCGTAAACGGTCCTAACCTAAATCGCCTCGGTGTTCGTGAGGTAAATGTATATGGAAAGGGCACGCTAGCGACACTTGAAGCAGATATGAAGCAAGAAGCAGAAACAATGGGAGTGGAGTTAGAATGTTTCCAATCGAATCATGAAGGTGCCATTATCGACATTATTCATGAAGCGGAAGATATATATGAAGGGATCATTTTAAATCCAGGAGCATTTACGCATTATAGCTATGCGATTCGTGATGCCATTGCGAGCATTTCGATTCCTGTTATTGAAGTACATATTTCTAACATTCATCAGCGTGAATCGTTCCGTCACGAATCTGTGACGGCAGCTGTTTGTGCAGGACAAATTGTTGGATTTGGTTTTTATGGCTATAAGTTAGCGTTATTTGCATTAATGGAGAAATTGAGGGAGGCATAAAGTAATGGAGAAAATTGAAAGATTACGAAGTGCATTTGGTGAGGCTGGCATTGACGGTATTTTGTTAACAAATGAACATAGTCGTAGATATATGGCTAACTTCACAGGAACAGCAGGTGTAGTTCTTATTTCAAAAGATCGTGCTCAATTTATTACAGATTTCCGTTACGTCGAGCAGGCAAGTAAACAAGCGGTTGGATATGAGATTGTACAGCACGCAGGATTGATCATTGATGAAGTGGCAAAGCAAGTGAAAGAGCTTGGAATTCAAAAGCTTGGTTTTGAGCAAGATACTCTTACATATAGTTCTTATTCAGCGCATAAGGAAGCGATTGATGCTGAATTTATCCCAACTTCTGGACTTGTAGAAAAGTTACGCTTGATAAAGACTGATTCAGAGATTAAGATATTAAAGGAAGCTGCACAGATTGCAGATGCTGCCTTTGAGCATATTCTATCATTCATTCGCCCGGGAGTATCTGAAATTGAAGTGTCAAATGAACTTGAATTTTTCATGAGAAAACAAGGAGCAACATCTTCTTCGTTTGATATTATCGTTGCTTCAGGTCTTCGTTCGGCATTACCGCACGGCGTGGCATCTGAAAAAGTGATAGAAACAGGAGATTTCGTTACATTAGACTTCGGCGCTTATTACAAAGGATATTGCTCTGATATTACTCGTACGATTGCAGTCGGTGAACCATCTGATAAATTAAAAGAAATTTATAATATCGTTTTAGAAGCGCAACTACGTGGTGTGAACGGTATTAAAGCTGGTTTAACAGGTCGCGAGGCTGATGCGCTAACGCGTGATTACATAACGGAAAAAGGATATGGTGAATACTTTGGACACTCTACTGGTCATGGAATAGGTCTTGAAATCCATGAAGCGCCAGGTTTAGCGTTCCGTTCTGATACAGTACTTGAACCCGGCATGGCTGTAACAGTAGAACCAGGTATTTATATTCCAGGTATTGGCGGCGTACGTATTGAAGATGATATCATTGTGACAAGTGAAGGTAATGAAGTAATTACGAAATCACCAAAAGAACTTATTATTTTGTAATACACAGGAGGATTTTTTTACATGATTTCAGTAAACGATTTTCGTACAGGTTTAACAATTTCAGTGGACAATGCCCTTTGGCAAGTACTTGATTTCCAACACGTAAAGCCAGGTAAAGGTGCTGCATTCGTTCGTTCTAAACTACGTAATATTCGCACAGGATCTGTTCAGGAGAAAACATTCCGTGCAGGTGAGAAAGTAGAAAAAGCACACATCGAAAACCGTCGTATGCAATACTTATACGCAAGTGGTGAGGCTCACGTATTTATGGATAACGGAACTTATGAGCAAATCGAGCTTGGTGAAAAACAAATCGAGCGCGAGCTTAAATTCCTAAAAGAAAACATGGAAGTAGCAATCATGACTTACCAAGGCGAAGTACTTGGTGTTGAACTTCCGAATACAGTTGAATTAAAAGTGTCAGAAACAGAGCCTGGTATTAAAGGTGATACTGCTTCTAACGTAACAAAACCAGCTACATTAGAAACTGGTCTTGTTGTACAAGTACCAATCTTCATTAACGAAGGCGAAATGCTTATCATCAACACTGGTGAAGGTAAATACGTTTCTCGTGCATAGTAGAAAAGCACTCGTGATAATTCACGAGTGCTTTTTTTATAGGAAATAGGGTAGATAGTAAATAGCTGTTATAATAAAACTGACTAAAACAAGTGAAAGAGTACCCATAATAGATGGAGTCAAAACAATTTGAAATGGTTTTATTTCGCCAGTCTCAACACCAGTTAATGTTTTACTTATTGCGTGATCTGTAATGTTATTTCTATGGTTACTCATAATAATTAACCACATAATTGCAAATATTGCTAAACTACCAAGGGAAAATGTCTCTATAAATGACCAACCGACCAATAAGGAAAAAAGATAAATAAGAGCTAATTCTACTACAACGGTTAAACTAATTTTCAATGTCTTCATATTTTTCCCCCTCATTCTGTAATCTCAACCAGTTTAAAAAATTTTCACGTGACACGACATGCAAAGAGCAAGTTGACTTTACTTCTTTCTCTAGTGCAGCGTATTCGTCTGGAAACTTGTTTTCCACATGCAATGAAATATAAGGTAGTTTTTCTTGTGCTTTTAACGAGCGGGTATTATTCGTTTTAGCACCAGCAAATACGTAGGAAAGTTGTAAGTCTAAAAAGGCGATTTTAAAGATTTCTTTTTTAGCAGCCTCGTTATAGCCTTTTCCCCAGTACGGATAGCCGAGCCAACTACCAATGTGAGATTGCTTCTTCTCATCATTAATATGTTTAAGTGTGGTGAGGCCAATTATTTCATTCTCTTCATTCACAATCATTCTCGATAAGGATTTCTTTTGATGTTCTTCTTCTATTGCGAAAAGAAGAAATGCTTTTGTGTCTTCGATGTTTTCTACCGTTATCCCTAATGCATTTTTTATATGTGGATCACTTGATAGCTCGAAAATCACATTTGTATAGCGTAAATCGAGTGGTAATAAAGTAACGTGCTGCATGTTTTCTACCCCTTTTAAACTAAATGTACCATAATATACCATAAAATAATATGAATATTCAGATTCTAATTCGGGCTTTAGAGAAAAATTATGTTTTTACTTCTGAAATAGACAACCTCTGCATATGGTTGTACAAATATATTCTTTTTAAGAATACGAAGTTAGTAACTGTTACGGGAGAAGGTGGAAGAATGAAACAGTGGCTAGCGGCAATGGAAACATCCGTGCTTGTTATGGGAGCACTTCGATTATTTTCAGGTAGTGCGGAGATATTTGCTGCTTTGCTTATGCTTTATGTGAATGATGCGAAGAAAGCGTTGTTTATAAATGGTATGTTAGCGTTTGTTGGACCTACCGTATTAATTTTAACAATGACAATTGGGATAGCGAGTGTAGCAAGTGAAATTTCTTTCTTGAAGCTCTTTTTTCTAGCGCTTGGAATTTGCTGTATTTTTATCGCATTACTGAAATAGTAAGTCGAGTATAGTGGGGAGAAGCCGATGAAAGAGGTATTAGAAGTTTTACCAAAAACGATGAAGTATTTAATTGAAGAATGTAAGCAATACGATGCTTTAGAGGAAATTCGTGTTCGAATTGGAAGACCGCTAGAGTGTATTGCACACGGAAAGGTGTTTTTTTATGACTATATCACTACTGCAGAGGATGCTATTTACTTACTGAATAAGTTAAGTCAATTCTCAATTTATACGATGGAAGAGGAATTAAAACGTGGGTATGTGACACTTCGCGGGGGGCATAGAATCGGATTAGCGGGAAAAGTCATTACAGAAAAAAGCGCAGTGAAAATGATTCGTGATGTCTCTTCCTTTAATATTCGTATTGCTCGTCAAAAAATAGGGATTGCTGAACCGCTTTTGCCATATTTGTATGAAAAAAGATGGTTAAACACGATGGTAATTGGCCCTCCGCAAACGGGAAAAACGACACTTTTAAGAGATGTAGCTCGTTGCATGAGTCAAGGAGTAAGTGCTTCGGAAATTCCTTCTTGTAAAGTGGGGATCGTTGATGAACGGTCAGAAATTGCTGGCTGTGTGAAAGGGATCCCGCAATATGATTTTGGTACCCGAGTCGATGTGTTAGACGCGTGTCCAAAGGCAGAAGGAATGATGATGATGATTCGTTCTATGAGTCCTGATATTTTGATCGTAGATGAAATTGGCCGTAAAGAAGATAGTGAAGCAATTATGGAGGCAGTGCATGCAGGTGTTCAGCTTTTTATAAGTGCACACGGATTTTCCTATGAGGATGTTGTGAGACGTCCATCGCTAAAGGCAGTGCTAGAGCTTGGTATATTTGATAGGTTTGTGGAGTTGTCAAAAGCGAGGGGTCCAGGAACGGTTATGCAGGTGAAAGATAAATATGGAAAACCAGTGCTATCAAGTAGAAAGGCTGAGGGCGTATGGTGAAAATATTCGGTGCAGTGTTAATCGTTGCGGTCAGCACCTTTTTCGGGTTTTCATACGCTAAAAGATATAGTGAGAGGCCGAGGCAACTTAGATTATTAAAATCAGCACTTCAATCATTAGAAGCAGAAATTATGTATGGACACACACCTTTATCTGAGGCTGCCGAGCGATTAGTTAAACAAATGCCAAAGCCATTAAATTGGATATTTCAAAGTTTCGCCAGAAGACTACAAAGCGGGGAACAAACAGTAAGAGAAGCGTGGATAGATAGTTTGAAAGAGAACTGGAAGTTAACCGCATTTCAACAAACTGAGTATGAAATACTGCAGCAATTTGGTGAAACGCTCGGGCAACATGATCGTGAATCACAACAAAAACATATTCGCTTATGTATTACACATTTGGAGAGAGAAGAAGGAGAAGCGAAAGCACTACAACTGCAATACGAAAAAATGATTAAGAGCTTAGGGGTACTAGCAGGGCTACTTATTGTAATTTTACTGCTATAGGGGGGAGAAAGGCGATGTCCATTGATGTTGGATTAATATTTCAAATCGCCGGAATCGGCATTGTTTTAGCTTTCATTCATACTGTACTAAAAGAATTAAAGCGGGAGGATATTGCAAATTGGGTTATCCTTGTCGGTTTTGTCGTCATTTTATTTCATGTTGCATTTTTAATTAACACGCTATTTGACAAGATTAAAAGTGTCTTTCTCTTCCAGTAAAGGAGGCGGTTCGAATCGAAATTATACAAATTGTCGGATTAGGCCTCGTTGCTACGTTTTTAGCTGCTGTTTTGAATCAGCATAAATCTAGTATTACATCTTTATTTATTGTGTTCGTAGGTAGCGTGATGTTTCTTATTTTAATCGATCAAATTCATTCTATTTTACAAATGATTGAGAGAGTAGCAAGTGAAGCGAAAGTTAGTAACGTCTACGTGGAAACGTTACTAAAGATTATTGGAATTGCTTATATTGCTGAGTTTGGAGCCCAAATTACAAAAGATGCTGGTCAAGGTGCCATCGCTTCGAAAATTGAACTTGCTGGGAAAATCTTAATTCTCGTTATGGCGATTCCTATTTTGACGGTTGTAATTGAAACTATTCTCGGATTTTTACCGACGGGATAAGGGGGAGTGAATGTTGAGGAGGTTTGGAGCTAAGCTGCTATTTGCTTGCTTCCTTTTCTTTTCTTTACCGGTTGTTGTACAAGCTTCTCCTGTAGAAACAAACGTCGTTGATCAACAATTGGATAAGCTCGGAATTGAAGATGTGAAGCAATTTTGGGACGGGCTTGTTACAAAATATGGAGGCTATTTGCCAGAGAGTCAAAAAGGGAGCTTTATGGAGTTTGTAAAGGGAGAAAAAGAATTCTCTCTAAAAGAGTGGATGATAGGGTTATTAAAATATTTATTTCATGAGCTTGCTGCTAATGGAAAACTGCTTGGCACACTTATTATGCTCACAATCTTTAGTGCATTGTTGCAATCACTGCAATCCGCTTTTTCAAAAAGTAGCGTAAGTAAAATTGCTGATGCTGTTGTGTATATGGTACTTATTATTTTTGCTTTAAATAGTTTTTATGTCGTTATGACATATGCAAGAGAAACGATACAAACAATGGTAGATTTCATATTAGCGTTATTGCCAATTTTGCTGGCGCTTATAGCAACTGGGGGCGGGGTTGTATCTGTATCATTTTTTCATCCGGTTATCATTTTCTTAATGAATACGAGTGGGCTTCTTATGAATTATATCGTTCTACCACTTTTATTACTGGCAACGATATTAAGTATTGTAAGTACAATGAGTGATCAATATAAAGTGACGAAATTATCCAAGCTTCTGCAAAACGTTAGCGTAGGGATTATCGGTGTCTTTTTAACAATTTTTTTAGGAGTATTATCTGTACAAGGGACAGCAACAGCTGTTGCTGATGGAATAGCTGTGAAAACTGCTAAATTTGTAACAGGAAACTTCATTCCAGTAGTTGGAAGGATGTTTACAGAAGCGGCAGATACTGTTATTAGCGCATCAGGATTATTGAAAAACACAGTCGGAATTATTGGGCTCGTCATTTTATGCTTAATTGTTGCTTTTCCAGCGATTCAAATTTTCTGTATTGCATTTATTTATAAATTCGCAGCAGCAGTATTGCAACCGGTTGGCGGCGGAGCAATTATTCAATGTTTAGACATTATTGGACGAAGCATCATTTACGTATTTGCTTGCTTAGCTATCGTATCATTTATGTTCTTTTTAAGTATTACAATTATTATTGCTGCGGGGAATATTACACTTATGATGCGGTAGGAGGTGAAGAGTATGCAATTTGTTACAGAGTGGATCAGAAATATTATCGTTTTTTTGCTCTTAGCAACAATGCTTCATCTTATTCTTCCAAATTCGAATTTGCAAAAATACGTTAAATTCGTTGTAAGTCTTTTGTTAGTTGTATTAATTTTAACGCCCCTTTTTAAACTATTGCAGACAGATGTAAATGAAGTAATTGCAAATTTTAATGAAGAAAAGTACGTAGCAGAAGGATCTGTAAAAAATTCAATAGATTCGAAGAAAAAAGAAATACAAGCTCTAACACGTGCATATAGTTTAGAAGAGATGGCTACCAAAATGAAAAAAGAAGTAGGAAAAGAGTTTGAGAAAAAGTATGGTATGACTGTCTCTGAAATACAAATAGTCGCAGCAGAAAATACAGAAGAAGTAAAGTCAGCGAAAGATATTCAATCTGTTGTTGTGACGTTGAAAGAAAAAGAACGTAGTAAAAATGATGCAATCGAAACAGTAAAGCCAATTGAAATTAACACGAAAGAGCCTCCAAAAAAAGTGGAAGAAACGAATGTAGAAATGAAAGATTTCTTTTCAAGCAGGTGGCAACTAGAGGGTAAACAAATCCAAGTTCAAATGGAAGGGAGGACAGGTAGAGTAAATGGACAATAAAGATAAAAATTCGAAGTTCTCATTTTTTCGAAACTTATTGAATGGGGATCAAAAAGAAAACAACGAGAAGGGTAAAAAGATAACACCTAAGTTTTTACTTGTCCTACTCATACTTGGAATTTTGCTTATGTTTTCTAGTAGTCTCTTTTCAAGTAAAAAAGAAGAAGTACCTGTATTTAAAGAACAAAAAACTCAAAATCAAGAAAAAGACGTACCAACTTTCGGACAAAAAAGTAATGATAGTATGTCAAATGTAGAAAAATATGAAAAAGCGTATGAACAAGAATTAAAAACTGCTTTAGAAGAAATAGCAGGAGTAAAAGACGTAACGATTAAAGTGAATTTAGATTCATCTGAAGAAAAAATTTTAGAAAAAAATACAGTGAAACGCTCACAAACAACAGGTGAAACAGATAAAACAGGCGGTAAGAGAGAAGTAGAGGACGAGTCTCTTGATGAAAAGACTGTCATTATACGTGAAGGGGATAAAGAAACTCCTGTTGTTTTACGAACAGAGAAGCCGAAAGTACGTGGTGTTCTTGTCGTAGCAAAGGGAGTGGATAATATACAAGTTAAAGCAATGGTAAAAGAAGCTGTGATAAGGCTGCTAGATGTACCGGCCCATCGCGTTTCAGTTTCACCGAAAAATTGATAGGGAGGAAATAAAGTGTTAAAAAAACAAACAGTTTGGTTATTAACGATGTTAAGTTTAGTTGTTGTACTATCTGTGTATTACGTGACAACTCCTGACAAAATGAATACAGCATCGCCGGCAACAGGTGAAAAGATTGGACAAGAAAAACAAGGTACTGATAAAGCAGTAACAAACGAAGCGCCTAAAGAAACTCCGAAAAAAGAAAATACAAGCAAGGAAACAACAAATAAAGAAACAGACAAAAAAGAAAATGCAAAAAAAGAAACAAGTAAAAAAGAGGGCAATGTATCAGTTCAATCAAGTGATGAGAATTTCACAGCTTTACGTATGCAAATGGAAGATCAGCGTAGTGAAGCGAAAGCAAAATTACAAGAAGTGATGAGTTCAACAAAAGCTTCAGCAACAGAAAAGAATAAAGCAAAAGAAAATTTTGATGCCATTACGACAATGGAAACGAAGCAAGAATTACTTGAGACAGTAATTAAATCTCAAGGAGGATATCCAGATGCTCTTGTAAGAGCTGATGGTACTGACATTAGAGTAACGGTTAAAGCGGCAAAACATTCACAGAAAGAAGCAAATAAAATTATTCAACTTGTAAGAAGTGAAGGCGGATCAAAAGATGTAGGTGTGAAATTTGATCCACCAGCGAAATAAGTGAAACTTTAATCCGCAGGGATTTCCCTGCGGATTATTATCTTTTATTAAGCAAAGGGTATGCAAATAGTAAAATAGAGTATGTAAGTAAACGTGTGAATAGAAAAAAGCTATCATTTTCGATAGCTTTTTTCTATTTCGTCTTTGTAGTTATTTTTACTATGTTCAACTCGGAATGGAGAAACACGTTGCGAGTAAAAGATTAATGGTTCATGGTACTGATGATTACTTTTTCCGGATTTGACGTGGATGCAAAGAACACATGCCCAAACGATTACAGCAGGTAAAAAGAGAATGAGCCATATCATATTTCCACACCTCGACACAATATATTTTCTACACTTTGAACATACTATTCTTATATGAAGGAATGATGAACGGCGTGTAAACAAAAAAATAATATTTGGTAAAAATATGTTATTGACTATAGGTGTAGTGAAGAGTGGAGAGGGAATGGCATGTTTGCTGTGTAACGTTTTGCTAAAGTAGTGAATGTTTTTTAAGAAGTGGTCTTGCCAATTTCATGTGAAACTTGGTATTATTACTAGGTATTAAATTTTTATTGGAATAATATTTTTACAGGAGTTTCGATTTATTATAAAGAAATATAAATTGGAATGTTTAAAAAATTTATCGTAAGATGGAAATAGTAAATATTTCTATTAGTTAATGAAATATATTTTCTAATAGAATACATCGTATTTTTACAGTCAATCTAGTTTTCGTGACGAGAATCTGTAAAAACGGGACAAACAAGAGTATGGGAGTGGATTTTACATGTTTAAAATTCAAGAAGTTCGTGAATTAATTAAATTAATTGATAGCTCTAATATTGATGAATTTGAATACAAAAAAGACGGTACAACAATCAAAATGAAAAAGCGTGGTAATGAAGTTGTTGCTGTGCAAGCACCTGCAGCAAAACAAGCTATGCAACCAGTAGCGCCTGTTGAAGTTGAAACGACAGTAGCAGCAGCGCAAGCAGAAGCGCCAAAACAAGAAGAGAAGAAAACTGTTCAAGATGAAAACCTACATAAGATCACCTCACCAATGGTAGGTACATTCTATTCTTCTTCTTCACCTGATACACCTCCATATGTAAGTGTTGGGGATAGAGTATCGAAAGATTCTATCGTATGTATTGTCGAGGCTATGAAGTTATTTAACGAAATTGATGCTGATGTAGAGGGCGAAATTGTTGAAATTCTTGTTAATAACGGACAGCTTGTTGAGTATGGACAACCGCTATTTCTTGTAAAAGCGTAATAAGGGAGTCTTTGTGATGATAAAAAAAGTATTAATAGCCAATCGTGGGGAAATTGCTGTACGAATTATTCGTGCTTGTAAAGAAATGGATATTGAAACAGTTGCAATTTATTCAGAAGCAGATAAAGAGTCACTTCACGTACAGATTGCAGACGAGGCGTATTGTGTAGGACCAACGATTTCGAAAGAAAGCTATTTAAATTTGACGAACATTATTAGCGTTGCGAAGTTAACAGGCTGCGATGCTATTCATCCGGGATACGGATTTTTAGCAGAGAATGCAGATTTCGCAGAGTTATGCCGTGAATGTAACTTGATTTTTATCGGTCCAAGTCCAGAAGCTATTTCAAAGATGGGCACAAAAGACGTTGCTCGTGATACAATGAAAGAAGCAGGGGTTCCGATTGTACCAGGTTCACAAGGGATTATTAAAAATACCGAAGAAGCGATCGAGCTTGCTAATCAAATTGGATATCCAGTTATTATTAAAGCGACTGCAGGTGGTGGCGGAAAAGGTATTCGTGTTGCACGCCATGAAGAAGAGCTTATAAAAGGAATTCAAATTACACAGCAAGAAGCTAGTACCGCTTTTGGGAACCCTGGTGTATACTTAGAAAAGTACGTTGAAGATTTCCGCCATGTTGAGATTCAAATAATGGCAGATACACACGGAAATGCCATTCATTTAGGAGAGCGTGATTGTACAATTCAGCGCCGTTTGCAAAAACTATTAGAAGAAAGTCCATCACCTGCACTTGATGAAGATATTCGCAAGCAGATGGGTGAAGCGGCAGTTAAAGCGGCGGTAGCGGTTGATTATACAGGTGCTGGTACGGTTGAGTTTATTTATGAATATAAAACGAAAACCTTTTATTTCATGGAGATGAATACGAGAATTCAGGTTGAGCATCCGGTTACTGAAATGGTAACGGGAATGGACTTAATTAAAGAACAAATTCTTGTTGCTTCAGGAGAAAAGTTATCGTTACAGCAAGAAGAAGTACAATTTAATGGTTGGGCAATTGAATGTCGAATTAATGCGGAAAACCCTGCCAAAAAATTTATGCCATCTCCAGGTAAAGTAGAAATGTACTTACCACCAGGAGGATTTGGTATTCGCGTCGATTCAGCTGTATATCCGGGATATTCAATCCCACCTTTCTATGATTCGATGGTTGCTAAATTAATTGTTCACGGAAAAACACGTGAAGAGGCAATTGCAAAAATGAAGCGCGCACTTAGTGAATTTGTCATTGAAGGCGTACATACAACAATCCCGTTCCATTTGCAATTGCTAGATCATCCTGATTTTGTAAAAGGTGAGTTTAATACGAAATTTTTGGAAGAGCATGAACTTGTGACGCAGTGATACATTAAAGGAGGTTTTTTTCATGGCTGAACATATGTTAGATATGGGTCAAGATACAACTCTTGGTAAAGTAGAAATTGCACCAGAAGTAATTGAAGTAATTGCAGGTATTGCAGCTGCTGAAGTAGAAGGTGTAGCGGCAATGCGCGGTAATTTTGCTACAGATGTTGTTGAGAAGTTAGGTAAGAAAAATCATGGTAAAGGTGTAAAGGTTGAATTAGCAAACGAAGATATTATCGTTGACCTTTATGTTGTAATGTATTTTGGTGTAGCAATTCCAGTTGTTGCACAAAAGATTCAAGACAATATTCGCCAAGCACTCTTTACGATGACAGGACTTGAGCCAAAAGAAGTGAATGTTCACATCGTTGGCGTAACATTCGAAACACAAAAAACAGAAATCGAACCAGTGTAAGAATGAAAAGGTGCCTAGTAACATAGGCATCTTTTTTATCGTTTCATTTCTTCACAAATTACAACCCTCTAATTATTATACTATTTCAAAAAATAAGAAATAAACAAGAAAATGTGTCGTTTTTCCAAAAAACGTACATTGTGATAAGATATGGAACTTGAAGTTAATCTTTTTATTATTTTTCAGCCTTGTAACCCGTGTGTGAAACGATAAATTGTGTTATTATCATTGTATTATAAGGTTGGAAAATCAATGAAAACTGTAAGAGTAAGTGAATTGACGGCTTATAAATTATAATAATATAACAAAGTATAAGGAAAGACTTGAAGCATAAAGGAGAGTTACAATGAAACGTAGGACGGCTAGAGAAAGAGCAATGCAAGCATTATACCAAATGGATATTACAGGTGAATTAGAACCGAAAGTAGCAGTGGAAAACACGCTAGATGAAGGCGAAGAAACAAATGAGTTTCTAGAGTCACTTGTAGTAGGTTTTGTAGAAAATAAAGAAGCAATCGATGAAGCGATTCGTCAAAACTTAAAAAAGTGGAAGCTTGAGCGTATTAGCATTGTTGATCGCAGTATTTTACGTGTAGCTGTGTATGAAATGAAATACATGGAAGAAATTCCACACAACGTAACAATTAACGAAGCAATTGAAATTGCTAAAACATTTGGGGATGAGGAATCTCGTCGTTTTATTAACGGCGTTTTATCTAATATAAAAGATACACTGTAAATTCTTTAAGGGGGAATCTTAAAATGGTAGCAGTAATCATCAAAGGAAATGAAGTTGCGGAGAAAAAACGAGCACAATTAACAGAAGAAGTTGTGAAGTTGAAAGAGCAAGGTATTGTACCAGGGTTAGCAGTTATTTTAGTTGGAGAAGATCCAGCATCTCGTTCTTATGTGAAAGGAAAAGAAAAAGGCTGTGAACAAGTAGGGATTTACTCAGAGCTAATTGAACTTCCTGAAACAATTACTGAGGAACGTTTGCTTGCTGAAATCGATCGCTTAAATGGCGATGACCGTATTAATGGCATATTAGTGCAATTACCTTTACCAAAACATATTGAAGAAAAAGCTATCATTGAAAGAATTTCACCAGAAAAGGATGTAGACGGATTTCACCCAATCAGCGTGGGACGTATGATGACGGGACAAGATACATTCCTTCCATGTACACCGCATGGTATTGTAGAATTAGTAAAAGAAACAAATCTTGATATTTCTGGAAAACATGTAGTAGTAATTGGAAGAAGTAATATTGTCGGTAAACCAGTGGGGCAATTGTTTTTAAATGAAAATGCAACTGTCACATATTGTCATTCTAAGACGCAAAATATGAAAGAGTTATCGAAGTTAGCTGATATTTTAATCGTAGCTGTTGGACGACCTAAAATGATAACAGCGGATTATATTAAAGAAGGAGCGGTTGTAATTGACGTTGGTGTTAACCGTTTAGAAACAGGAAAACTTTGTGGTGATGTTGACTTTGACAACGTGTTAGATGTTGCGGGTTACATTACACCTGTGCCAAAAGGTGTTGGTCCAATGACAATCACAATGCTTCTTCATAATACTGTTGAATCTGCCAAACGTGCAGGTGTCGTTTGTAAATAATTTGAGTCGGCTATGAGGAGAGAGAAATGGAGAAGCAATATTTAACCGTTACAGCGTTAACACGCTATATAAAAACAAAAATAGAATATGATCCGCATTTGCAGTCTGTTTGGTTAAAAGGTGAAATTTCCAACTTTAAAAATCATAGCCGTGGCCACATGTATTTTACATTGAAAGATGAAAATGCAAGAATCGCAGCGGTTATGTTTGCGGGTCATAATCGTAATATTAAATTCAAACCTGAAAATGGGATGAAGGTACTCGTGAAAGGGAAAATCTCTGTTTACGAGGCGAGTGGTTCTTATCAAATTTATATTCAAGACATGCAGCCTGACGGAGTCGGAAATTTACATTTAGCGTACGAACAGTTAAAAGTTCGCTTAGAAGAAGAAGGACTTTTTTCTCAAGTTTATAAAAAAGCAATTCCTCCTTACGCTAAAACAATAGGTGTGATTACGTCGCCAACAGGAGCAGCGATTCGTGATATTATAACAACGATTAAACGTCGTTATCCAATTGGGAATGTTATTGTATTTCCGGTACTTGTACAAGGGGAGTCAGCGGCTCCCTCGATTGTACAAGCGATTCGTACAGCGAATGAAATGGGAGAGATAGATGTACTAATCGTTGGTCGTGGTGGAGGTTCTATTGAGGAATTATGGGCTTTCAATGAGGAAATGGTTGCAAGAGCAATCTTTAAGAGTGAAATTCCTATTATTTCGGCAGTAGGCCATGAAACGGACTTTACAATCGCAGATTTTGTTGCAGATTTACGCGCACCAACACCGACTGCAGCAGCTGAGCTAGCAGCACCTAATATTATAGAGTTACAAGAAAAGGTATTACAAAGAACTCTGAGATTGCAAAGAGCAATGAAAGAGTTAGTACATAAAAAAGAAGAAAAACTACAAGTGTTGCAAAAATCGTATGCGTTCCGTTATCCAAGACAAGTATATGAGCAAAAGGAAGAGCAATTAGATAGAGCGCTAGAACAGCTTGTTTTAGCGAAAGAGCGCTATATTGATAAAAAGGTGAATCAGTTAAAGCAACTTTCATTTTATTTAGAGAAGCACCACCCATCTCAAAAAATTATTCAAACGAAGGTAGCTGTTGAAACTTTGCAAAAGCAATTACAACGTGAAATGCAAACGTTACTTCAAACGAAAGAATTTGCCTTTGTAAGAGCTGCTCAAAAACTTGAAGCGTTAAGTCCGCTTAAAGTAATGATGAGAGGGTACGGGCTTGTATATGATGAAGAGAAGCAAGTGTTAAAAAGTGTGAAAGATGTAAGCCTTGGAGATGCTGTTTCAGTTCAATTACAAGATGGAATACTAGATTGTAGCGTATCAGGCATAGAGGAGCGTGAATTGAATAATGGAAAATAAATTAAGCTTTGAAGAGGCAATTTCGCAACTTGAGCATCTTGTTTCTAAGCTAGAACAAGGTGACGTACCTTTAGAAGAAGCGATTTCTTATTTTAAAGAGGGTATGGAATTATCTAAGCTTTGTGATGAGAAGTTGAAGAATGTACAAGAACAAATGGCAGTTATTCTTGGGGAAGATGGAGAGCTTGAACCGTTTACTGCTTTAGGAGATGAAGCATAGTGACGATTGCTTTTGATACTTTTTTGAAGGAAAGTAAAACTTTCGTAGAAGAGAAACTTGTAAGCTATGCAAATGAATTACAATGTCCAAATGTACTTCGTGAAGCGATGGCATATTCTTTAGAAGCGGGTGGAAAACGTCTCCGCCCGTTACTTTTGTTTGCAACATTACAAGCGTTTGGGAAAGAAAGAAATCTTGGAGTAGGTGCAGCTTGTGCTCTTGAAATGATTCATACATATTCGTTAGTTCATGACGATTTACCTTGTATGGATGATGATGATTTAAGAAGAGGAAAGCCCACAAATCACAAAGTATTTGGTGAAGCGATGGCAGTTTTAGCAGGAGATGGCTTATTGACGTATGCTTTTCAAGTTATTATGGCATATGAGCAAAAAGAAATTTCTGCAGAAAAAAAAGTAAGACTTGTACTTGAACTTGCAAAAGCAGCAGGACCAGAAGGAATGGTTGGCGGACAAGTGGCAGATATGGAAGCTGAAGGGAAACGCCTTACAATTGATGAATTGGAGTACATCCATAAACATAAGACCGGAAAACTGCTTGAATTTGCTGTACTTGCGGGTGCGATACTTTCTGATGCGACAGAAGAGCAAGAAGAAAAGTTGCTTACGTTTGCTAAATATATCGGTCTAGCTTTCCAAATTCGAGACGATATTTTAGATGTCGAAGGCACCGAAGAAGAGATTGGAAAACCGATTGGTAGCGATCTTTCTAATGAAAAGAGCACATATACGACGTTGTTTACTGTAGATAGAGCAAAGGATATTTTAGAAGAAACAATTGCAGAAGCAAAAGGTGCAATTAGCTCCTTGCAATTACAAGATGAATATTTACTATCTATTTGCGATTTGATTGCAAAACGTAATAACTAATATAACAGCGTTTTCATTTGTTGAGTCATTCATCATTTTATGATATAAATGTAGGAAAAGGTTTTTCTTTTCTTGTTATTGGCAAAAATATATGTAGATTACATTGCCGTTATCACTTCGTGTTAGCGGCTATTTTTTTCATCGCCTAAAGAAATATGGTTTATAATAGGATTAAGGCGCAATAGACTGGTTAATAGCGGGACAAGACGAAAAATAGAAAAGAGAATTTCTTGTTTTGTGTAAATGTTTTTTATAATATTTGACATGTTGACAGATTATGAAATGAAAGTGAGTGATCCATGTGGATCTAACGCAAATTCAAAACCCTAGTTTTTTGAAAGATATGTCTATCAGTGAACTAGAGGGATTGAGTGAGGATATTCGTAAGTTTTTAATTGAAGAGCTCTCTCAAACAGGTGGACATATTGCACCTAATTTAGGTGTAGTAGAACTCACAATTGCTCTGCACAAATTATTTGATAGCCCGCAAGATAAATTTTTATGGGATGTAGGACATCAATCCTATGTACATAAAATTTTAACTGGACGCGCGAAAGAGTTTGGTACATTAAGGCAATATCAAGGTCTATGTGGTTTCCCGAAACGTTGCGAGAGTGAGCATGATGTATGGGAAACTGGTCATAGCTCGACTTCGTTATCGGCTGCAATGGGAATGGCTCTGGCACGTGATTTAAAGAAAACGAAAGAATATGTTATACCAATTATTGGAGATGGTGCTTTAACAGGTGGAATGGCCTTAGAGGCATTGAACCATATTGGACATGAAAAAACAGACATGATTGTTATTTTGAATGATAATGAAATGTCAATTGCACCAAACGTTGGTGCGCTTCATAATGTACTCGGTCGTTTACGTACCGCAGGAAAATATCACTGGGTAAAAGATGAGTTAGAGTATATATTAAAGAAAATCCCAGCAGTTGGCGGGAAAGTGGCTGCGACAGCAGAGAAAATAAAAGATAGTCTTAAATATTTACTAGTATCTGGTGTCTTTTTCGAAGAGTTAGGCTTTACATATTTAGGTCCAGTCGATGGGCATGATTATGAAAAGTTATTCGAAACGTTGCAATATGCAAAGAAAACAAAAGGCCCAGTACTTGTTCACGTTATTACGAAAAAAGGAAAAGGTTATAAACCGGCTGAGAGTGACGTTATTGGAACTTGGCATGGAACAGGACCTTATAAAATTGAATCAGGTGACTTCGTTAAGCCAAAAGAAGTTGCACCAGCATGGAGTGCTGTCGTTAGTGAAACAGTACTTAAGCTAGCGAGAGCGGATGAGCGTATCGTAGCAATTACACCTGCAATGCCTGTTGGATCAAAACTTGAGAAATTCCAAAAAGAATTCCCAGATCGTATGATTGATGTAGGTATTGCAGAACAGCACGCTACAACAATGGCAGCAGGTATGGCAACGCAAGGAATGAAGCCATTCTTAGCAATTTATTCGACATTTTTACAAAGAGCATATGACCAAGTTGTTCATGATATATGCCGCCAAAATTTAAATGTTTTCATCGGAATAGATCGCTCGGGATTAGTAGGAGCAGATGGTGAAACGCATCAAGGCGTATTTGATATCTCATTCTTACGTCACTTGCCGAATATGGTGCTTATGATGCCGAAAGATGAAAATGAAGGGCAACATTTAGTTTATACGGCGATGCAATATGAAGATGGACCAATCGCATTGCGTTATGCTCGTGGTAATGGACTTGGCGTTCATATGGATGAAGAATTAAAGGCGATTCCAATCGGTACGTGGGAGACGTTAAAAGAGGGTACACAAGCAGCTATTTTAACGTTTGGTACGACAATACCAATGGCAATGGAAGCAGCTGAGCGTCTTGAAAAAGCTGGGGTTTCAGTGAAAGTAGTGAATGCTCGCTTTATTAAACCAATGGATGAAGCATATTTACATGATCTTCTAGGGAAGAATATACCGATTTTAACGATTGAAGAAGCTTGTTTAATCGGTGGTTTTGGAACAGGAGTAGTTGAATTTGCATCTGAAAATGGTTACCATAGTGCATTAGTTGAACGAATGGGTATTCCAGACCGCTTCATAGAGCACGGAAGTGTAACAAAATTATTAGAAGAAATTGGTTTAACGACAGATGCTGTTGTAGACCGTATTCATACAATGATTCCATCAAAACAAAAAAGGGCGTAACAAATGAGCGTAAAAAAAGAAAGAGTAGATGTACTATTAGTAGAGCGAGGACTTATAGAAACGCGTGAGAAAGCAAAGCGCGCCATTATGGCCGGACTCGTATATGCAAATGAGATGAGACTTGATAAGCCAGGAGAGAAAATCTCGCAAGATACTGAGATTACGGTGAAGGGACAAGTTATGCCGTATGTAAGTCGTGGTGGTTATAAACTTGAAAAGGCATTAGAGACATTTCATCTTGATTTACAAGATAAAGTTATGATAGATATTGGTTCATCAACTGGTGGCTTTACAGATTGCGCGCTTCAAAATGGAGCGAAATTATCTTATGCATTAGATGTAGGATACAATCAACTAGCGTGGAAATTACGTCAGGATGAGCGTGTTGTTGTAATGGAACGAACAAACTTCCGTTACGTGACACCAGCAGACTTAGAACGTGGTTTACCTCAATTTGCAAGTATTGATGTTTCATTTATATCATTAAAGCTTATACTGCCAGTTTTAAAAACAATGCTTATGCCTAACGGAGATGTAGCAGCGTTAATTAAACCGCAGTTTGAAGCTGGAAGAGAGCAAGTTGGGAAAAAAGGTATCGTTCGTGATAGAAAAGTACATGAAGCTGTTGTAGAAATGATTGTCGATTTTGCTTTAAAAGAGGGCTATGATGTGGAAGGTTTAACATTCTCACCAATTACGGGTGGGGATGGTAATATTGAATTTTTAATTCATCTGAAATGGCATGGTGAACGTGAGAATGGCGAAAATCATTCTCCGATTTCTATAGAGCAAGTTGTTACAGAAGCACATGACGTTCTAAAACAAAAAGGGAAAGGGGAATAACATATGTTGTTCCTCTTTTTGCTGTAATTGTATAATGATTGTAAAAACAATTGTGTACAAGAAACGAATTATAAGTTAACATAAATAAGTGAAGTATACCAATGTTTAAACTATGGTAAGAGATAGTGTGAGGTGCAAATGTATGAATAAAGGTCAGCGCCATATTAAAATCAGGGAAATTATTGCAAACAAAGAAATTGAAACACAAGATGAATTAGTTGATATTTTACGTAATGAGGGATTTAATGTAACGCAAGCAACAGTATCGCGCGATATTAAAGAACTGCACTTAGTGAAGGTGCCATTACATGATGGGCGCTATAAATATAGCTTGCCAGCAGATCAACGATTTAACCCGTTACAAAAATTAAAACGAAATCTAGTGGATTCATTTGTAAAATTAGACACGGCAGGACATATGCTTGTGCTAAAAACATTGCCTGGTAACGCTCATTCACTTGGAGCACTTATTGATCATTTAGAGTGGGATGAGATCATCGGAACCATCTGTGGTGATGATACTTGCTTAATTATTTGCCGTACACCTGACGATACAGGTGTTGTCTCTGATCGTTTCTTAAATATGTTGTAACAAAAAATCTTGTTTGCTTTCCATCGTAAAGTGGGAAGTGAACAAGATATTTTTATTGGTCAAAAATATGATTTTTCAATTGTAATATAATATTTTGTTTGCATAAAGTTAGAAAATAGATGGATTGACCCGTAAAACAAATGTTTGGTACAATGAAGCGGGTTAGAAGAGTATATACATACAAATATATAGCATGATTATTTGAATGAAGAAATGAGAAAATCCTTTAGTAAGGGATTATTTTATAACGAGGTGAATGGGGCATTGTTATCGGAATTATCGATTAGAAACTTTGCTATTATTGAAGCATTAAATATTTCTTTTCAAAAAGGTTTAACGGTTTTAAGCGGTGAAACAGGGGCCGGAAAATCGATTATTATTGATGCGATTAGTTTACTTGTAGGTGGCCGTGGGTCAGCAGAATTTGTTCGATATGGAACAGAAAAGGCTGAGATTGAAGGGCTGTTTTATGTTGAAGATGATAAGCATCCATGTATTGAAAAAGCAGAAGAGTTAGATATAGAAATAGAAGATGGCATGATTATTTTAAAGCGTGATATTGCTGCGAACGGGAAGAGTGTATGTCGTGTAAATGGGAAGCTTGTTACACTTAGCATATTAAAAGAAATTGGGAAAACACTTGTTGATATTCATGGACAGCATGAAACGCAAGATTTAATGAATGAAGAACGACATCTGTTTATGCTTGATCACTTTGATGGGGATCGAATCGTTAAACAACTAGACATATATCAAAACGTATACGCTGACTATGAAAAATTAAAAAAACAATTGAAATCGTTAAGTGAAAATGAACAACAGATGGCACATCGCTTAGATTTAATTCAATTTCAGCATGAAGAAATTCGCAAAGCTGATTTAAAGATGGATGAAGAAAATGAATTAACTGAGGAACGATTGCAAATTTCTAATTTTGAAAAGATTTATAAAGCATTAGGTGATGCATATCGTTCATTGAGTGCTGACGGACAAGGATTAGATAATGTAAGAAGCGCAATGGGACAAATGGAAAGTATTACACATTTAGATGAAATGTATCAAGAGAATCATGATTCAATTGCAAATAGCTATTACTTATTAGAAGAGGTTGCATATCAACTGAGAGAAAAGCTCGATATGATGGAATATGATCCAAATCGTTTAGATGAAATCGAAACACGTTTGAATGAAATTCGTATGCTAAAGAGAAAATATGGAAATACTGTAGAAGAGATTTTAGCGTATGCAGATAAAATTGAACAAGAAATATTTACAATTGAAAATAAAGACGTTCATATTGAAACGACGAAGAAACAGTTGAAGGAATTAGAAAGTGTTATTCTGAAAGAAGCAACGTTGTTAAGTAATATGCGTCATGAGCTTGCAGAACACCTTACAAATGCAATTCATCAGGAATTAAAAGAATTATATATGGAAAAAACGAAATTTGAAGTGAGAATTATGAAGAGAGAAGGAAATGCAGAAGAGCCCCTTGTGGAAGGTGCACCGGTAAGACTTACGGCAGATGGTTACGATCATGTGGAATTTTATATTTCGACCAACCCAGGAGAGCCGCTAAAACCACTTTCAAAGGTTGCTTCTGGCGGAGAGTTATCTCGTATCATTTTAGCTTTAAAAAGCATTTTTTCTAAGCATCAAGGGGTTGCATCTGTTATTTTTGATGAAGTGGATACGGGTGTAAGTGGCCGGGTCGCACAGGCTATTGCTGAAAAAATTTATCGAGTATCAGTAAACTCGCAAGTACTTTGTATTACGCACTTACCTCAAGTAGCTTCAATGGCAGATTCGCATTTATTTATTCGAAAACAAGTAGCGAATGATCGGACAATTACATCAGTTACTGTTTTAACTATGGAGGATAAAGTAACAGAAATAGCTCGAATGATTTCTGGTGTGGAAATCACAGATTTAACGACGGAGCATGCGAAAGAATTACTTACGCAAGCGCATCATTTTAAACAGACAGCAGAGGCTATCCAGTAATGGATAGCTTTTTTTCTCAAATGACGATTTCTTAATTCTTCCGGTTATAAATAAAGCATTGCAAGGAGAGATTAAAAAGTGAAGCCAAGAGGCTGAATGTGGGGTAGGAGCGAGGAGAGTGAACAAGTTGAAATTAGAAAAATTTCGAAAAATAATAGGTCTTTGTCTCCTTGTTTCTTTAGTTTTTATTGGATGTTTTAAACCGCTTCGAACGTTTATTTCATCACCGAAACAACTTGTTGTTTTTGAAGGACAACAATCAGAAATATCATCATTACCAGTTTTCAAAGCTTCATCCACAAATCGTCATGTATTTACAGTGAGTTCGAATGAACAAAAACAAGGACTTATGGTAAATTCTCATCAAAATGGTGAAGCTGATATGGTATTTCAGCTTGCGGGTTTTCCAGTGAAAAAAGTAAATGTGAAAGTGTTAAAAGATTTTAAAGTGATTCCAGGTGGACAATCAATTGGTGTGAAATTAAATACAAAAGGTGTACTTGTTGTAGGCCATCATTTAATTCAAACTGAAAAAGGTAAAATATCTCCTGGTGAAACAGCAGGTGTACAAATTGGAGATATGATTACTGAAATTAATGGTAAAACCATTGAAAGAATGAGTGATGTAGCACCGTTTATTCATAATAGTGGAGAAACAGGTGAACCGCTTAATCTTGTATTGTTAAGAGATGGAAAATATATTCGCACGAAGCTAACGCCGCAAAAAGACAATGGTGAATCGTCTTATCGAATTGGCTTGTATATCCGCGATTCGGCAGCTGGAATTGGAACAATGACATTTGTTCATCCGGATTCTATGAAATACGGGGCGCTTGGTCATGTTATTTCTGATAATGATACAAAAAAGCCGATTCAAGTCGAAGATGGACAAATTATGCGCTCGACAGTTACATCAATTGAAAGAGGCAGTCATGGGAATCCAGGCGAGAAATTAGCAAGATTTTCACCAGATCGTGAAGTGATTGGCAATATTACAATTAATAGTCCATATGGTATTTTTGGAAAATTAAATACGAATATGAAAAACGGTATAATGGATAAAGCAATGCCTATCGCATTATCTCATCAAGTAAAAGAAGGACCGGCAAAAATATTAACAGTTATTGATCAAGATAAAGTAGAAGCGTTTGATATTGAAGTTGTTAGTACAGTGCAGCAAAAATTCCCAGCTACAAAGGGTATGGTAATAAAGGTAACAGATAAACGTCTATTAGCGAAAACGGGCGGTATCGTACAAGGAATGAGTGGAAGTCCAATTGTACAAAATGGAAAAGTAATTGGTGCTGTTACACATGTATTTGTAAATGATCCAACATCCGGATATGGTGTTCATATTGAATGGATGTTACATCAAGCTGGAATTAATATTTATGATCAAGAGAAAAAAGCGAGCTAATACATATTAGCTCGCTTTTTCTGTTGAAAAATTCGTTGAAATTTTGTAAAAGCTCCGCAAGAGGTGTTTTTTGTTGTAAAATAAAAGAAAAGGGTTGAACGTTTCGTTGTATTTCTATGATGGAATGTGTTGCGAAAGGGAATAAATGAACGATAAACATATTTTTTTGTGATTTTATCGGAAAGTAAGAAACTTTAAAAGGGAATTTTCACACAATTGTCGAACAATTCATGTAGCCTAGAAGGATACACATGTCGGAGAATCGATTCGGTAAGGGAGGAAAAGCTGTGGAGAAAATTAAAGTATGTCTTGTGGATGATAATAAAGAACTAGTATCAATGTTAGAGAGCTATGTAGCTGCTCAAGATGATATGGAAGTAATCGGTACTGCTTATAATGGTCAAGAGTGTTTAAACTTATTAACAGATAAGCAACCTGATGTACTCGTTTTAGACATTATTATGCCACACTTAGATGGTTTAGCTGTATTGGAAAAAATGCGACATATTGAAAGGTTAAAACAGCCTAGCGTAATTATGTTGACAGCATTCGGGCAAGAAGATGTGACGAAAAAAGCAGTTGACTTAGGTGCCTCATATTTCATATTAAAACCATTTGATATGGAGAATTTAACGAGTCATATTCGTCAAGTGAGTGGTAAAGCAAATGCTATGATTAAACGTCCACTACCATCATTCCGATCAGCAACAACAGTAGATGGAAAACCGAAAAATTTAGATGCGAGTATTACGAGTATCATTCATGAAATTGGTGTACCCGCTCATATTAAAGGATATATGTATTTACGAGAAGCAATCTCCATGGTATACAACGATATCGAATTATTAGGATCGATTACGAAAGTATTGTATCCAGATATCGCAAAGAAATATAATACCACAGCAAGCCGTGTGGAGCGAGCAATTCGTCACGCGATTGAAGTAGCTTGGAGCCGTGGGAATATTGATTCTATTTCGTCCTTATTCGGTTATACAGTATCCATGTCAAAAGCAAAACCTACGAACTCTGAGTTTATCGCAATGGTTGCGGATAAGCTGAGACTTGAACATAAGGCTTCGTAAACGCTGTAGTATCAAGGTGTTAAGCGTATTTCATAATAAAATTTAATAACCAACGAATTACGTATGTAGGCAATAAAGTACATAGGTAATTGGCGGTTAATTTAAAAACCTTCTATTTATTGGATTGAAATTTTGATTCCAATAGCTAGGAGGTTTTTTGTTGTATGAATAACTTTCAAATGAATGTAGAAAACTTTTTACTTCATTGCGATGCAAAGCATCTAAATAGAAGAAAATGATGAACTCTTATTAAGTTGACCTATCAATTTGAGGATGGGCACCAATAAATAGAATCATTTAATGATAGTTATGAAATATACAATGCCTTGATATAGCGATGGTTATACAGTATCCATGTCAAAAGCAAACCTACGAATTCTGAATTTATCGTAATGGTTGCGGATAAGCTGAGAGTAGGAACAGTAAGGGATTTAAGTTATAGTAAAGCTTAATAATTCTTGCAATTTATACTCGATAGTAAATTTAAAATCAATGAGTTTTTTATTTACCTCGATTTAAGGATTTTGAAGGAATACATATTTATATAGAAAAATGCAGTGAAAATACGGATATGTACAGAAAATAAGTGGATTTGACATCATAATCTCTATAACGTATCATTGATTTGGAAAAGTTAGAGATATAGGAGAATGGATGAATGACTTTAAAAAAAATAGTAAATCGAGCGTACCCAATCATTGTCATGACGGTGTTTTTATCTATATTTTCAATGATAGTAAGTAAATTTTTTATCCCAAAAACAATTTTGATGAGGGGTGAATTTCCTTATCCGACTGAGGAGTATACTCCCAAAAAAGTCGCTGCTGTTATAGCGTTGACGTTGCTTTTATTTGTGCTCTTCTTTATGTATTATAAATTGGTTATTAATAAAATGAAAAGAACGTATACAAATATTATGATTGCTTTAGGTATCATAATCATTTTGACGATGGAAATAAGTATTACTTCCATAGCATTTAACCCTGTTGTTGGGGATTATGCTATCCTTAAACAAGGAATTGTCTCTGTGTTTAATGGAGATAATCAATTTTTAGAAATGGGACAGCTTTTATTTTATCCATATAATACACATGTTGTATTAATAGGGGGATATTTTGCTAAATTGATAGGGAGCGTAGATTTAGCGATAAAAATATTACCAATAGCTTGTATAACAGGCAGTATTATTTTAAATGTATTGATTGTAAGGAAAATTACAAACTTTAAAGTTGCTCACATATCGATTGTGTTATCTGTGCTAAATATTTTTATATATTGGCAGGCACCAGTTTTCTATACTCATACATTGGTAATATTTTTTATTTCAGCAACAATGTATACATATTTGTGCTTGAAAACGGCGGAAACAAAAAGAATGAAGATTATTTTATGGATTTTATTAGGGGTTTTCGCAGCTTGTACTTATATTATAAGACCGACAGCATTAACCGTAGCGTTAGCGATTTTAATTGAAAATATTTTTAAGTTTCGTAAGGAATACTCTGTAAAGGTGTTAAGTAGTGTTTTATTTTGTTTAATCCTTATTGTAAGTTTTAAAGGTATAACGACAAAGCTAAATCTCAGTACCGATAATGAAATTGAAAAAATTCCATTCACTCATTGGGTGAAAATGGGCCTGAACAAAGATACGTATGGTGTGTGGAATCAGGCAGATGCAGATTATATTGATGATGAAAACATAAAGAATACGAAAGATTTGAATGAGCACAATCAAGAAGTTATAGTGCAACGTTTCAGTGAACTTGGTGTAATGGGTTATGTGCAACATTTGAATGAAAAAATAACTAGAGAATGGGTATCAAGTCAGTTCTCCATGTACCGTATTGGGCAATGGTTTGAACAGAAGAATGACATGGTAACTAATTACGTATCGAATTATAGTACAACGAAGTATAAAATCGTTACTATATATTCGTATATTATCAAATTATTTGTTTATATAGCTGTTTTGGCGGCTGTTATTCTTTATAAAAAGAAAGATGAAAATGAATCGGAAGTTATACGAATTGCGATGATTAGTGCATTAGGGGTATTTACTTTCTTGTTACTATGGGAAACAGCTCCTCATTATACGTATGAAGCATTTGCATTTATGAATATTCCAGCTTCTTTAGGATTGTATAAAGTGTTTATGATTTTTAACAAAGAAAAGAAAAACGCATAATTTGAGTAACTAAAACGAGTAATGAGAAGCCCCCTCTTTTGTTAAAAGAGGGGGCTTCATTTAAATGTTTGAAGAAAAGATTAAATGGGATCATAGTATATCCGGTAAGGGATTTTAGCAAGGAAGTCATCCGTGATATAATAGAAAATATAAAAAGCCCTGCAAAACAGGACTGTATTACTCTTCGTCTTTATTTTGTTTTTCTAATTCAACTAGCTTTTGAATTAAAATGTGCTGCGGCATATGCATGAGTTGTTCAAGTGGAACACCTAGTGCTTTTGATAAGCGGACTGCAGTATCTGGAGAAATTTGTAATGGTCTCATAGAAGTACCTCCTTTTTCGTATAGTATAGCATAAGATTGGGGGAGTGAGGATGACTCTTATATTTGCACATCGTGGTGCGGCTGGAACGTACCCAGAAAATACAATGATTTCATTTGAAGCGGCTGAGTCTTTTAGAGCGGATGGAATTGAACTTGATGTTCAATTAACGAAAGATGGAAAAGTTGTCGTCATTCATGATGAAACGGTGGACCGAACAACAAATGGAAAAGGTGCGGTTCGGAATTATGTATATGAGGATTTATGCAAGTTAGATGCAAGTTATAAATTTGGTGATAAAGTAGGGTTTTGTAAAATACCACTTTTAGAAGAGGTATTAGAATGGCTTGAACAAACGAGTTTGCTACTTAATATTGAACTTAAAAATAATAAAATTCCATACAGAGGTTTAGAGGAAGAAGTTATAACGCTTGTACGGAAATTTAGTTTAGAGGATCGTGTTATATTTTCTTCGTTTAATCACTACAGCATGAAACGGTGTCATATGATGGCTCCTGATATTCAAACAGCAATTTTATATCGCGAAGGTTTGCATAGTCCGTGGGCATACGCGAAAAAAATGGGGGCTACAGCAGTACATCCGAATTATCGTTACCTTCAAGATGCTATTGCTGAACTAACGATGGAAAGTGGTGTAGAGGTTCGCCCTTATACAATTAATGAAGAAACGCTTATGCGTAAATATTTTGATATGAATATATCGGCGATTATTACTGATTACCCTGAAACGGCAAGAACGTTGTTGCCAATAAAAAAATGAGACCGCGTGTAACGGTCTCATTTTTTTATTTATAAATAGTGGGGCCTTCCTATCTTCTAAAGCGAGCCTGTACTTTATTTCGTTTACGGTCTCGGTGCAAGACGAAGCCACCGAAGATATAAAACCCGAGCCCGAAGCAGAGAGCACCGATTAAAAATTGTAACCACAGTATAGAGATTGGTGGAAATAGAATCCCGAATACAGTATCTCTCATTAACTTTATACCAAACACAGCTAATGAAATAGGGATGAGTGCTAATAGTAGAGCAACGTAACGCTGCATACATAACTCTCCTTTTCAGATTATTTCGTATATTTTAATGATGTTATACGGAAAGGGGGTTTGTCAAGAGGGTGCTGAACGAGTAAGATAAGGGTGTGAAAAAATTTGCAGAGTTACTTCGAGAGGAAGTGTAATATATGAAACAAAAAGTATTAATTGTTGGTGCAGGTGAAGGCGGGAGCGCACTGCTGAATCTGTTACATAGTTCGAATATATTTCAAATTATAGGGATTATTGATATAAATCCGTTGGCAAAAGGATTACAAATTGCTAAGGAATATGGAATTGCAATTGGAGAAAGTGTAACTCCATTTCTTTCTATGCATATCGATGTAATATTTGATATGACAGGTGAAGATGATGTACATAAAGTTTTATTGGAAAAAAAGAAAAAAGACACTCTTCTTATACCAGGTGATATTGCAAAAATTGTTACAGGATTAGCGCATGAGAAGGAAGGGTTAATTGGGCGGTTAGAGGAACAAACGCAACAAGGAGAATTAATTTTAAATTCTACGCATGACGGCATGATCGTAATTGATCGAGAGGGACAAGTTCGTCTTTTTAATAAAAGTGCGGAGCGTATTATCGGATATAAAAAAGAAGAGGCGATAGGAAAATATATTTTAGAAGTCATTCCCACTAGTAAATTACTTCGCATTATACGTACGAAACAAATAGAAGTAAATTATGAACTAACATTAGAGAATGGAAAGAAAATTATTACAACGCGTATACCGATATTAAAAGAAGGCGGAGAGGTACAAGGGGCATTTGCAATTTTTAAAGATATAACAGAAGTTGTAGATTTAGCGGAAGAAGTTACAGACTTAAAAGAAATTCAAACACTATTAGAGGCAATTATCAACTCATCTGAAGAAGCGATTTCGGTTGTGGATGAAAAAGGAAGAGGTTTAGTCATTAACCCGGCATATACGAAATTAACGGGTCTAACAGAAGAAGATATTATTGGGAAGCCTGCTACAACTGATATTGTAGAAGGCGAAAGTATGCATATGAAAGTACTTCGAACGCGTCGTGCGGTGCGCGGAATACATATGAAGATTGGGCAAAAAAAGCGCGATGTAATTGTAAACGTAGCGCCAGTTATTGTGGATGGAATATTGAAAGGAAGCGTTGGCGTTATCCGTGACGTGTCGGAAATTCAAAAGTTAACAAATGAGTTGAATAGAGCAAGGCAAATTATTCGCACATTAGAAGCAAAATATTCATTTGATGATATTGTCGGAAATTCAGATGAAACAACGGCAGCTATCGAACAGGCGAAGCTAGGAGCGAATACACCAGCAACGGTACTGTTACGCGGTGAATCTGGGACTGGTAAAGAATTGTTTGCACATGCAATCCATAATGGAAGTAATCGAAAATACAATAAATTCGTCCGTGTAAACTGTGCGGCTATTTCGGAGACGTTGTTAGAAAGTGAATTATTTGGTTATGAGGAAGGGGCGTTTTCTGGAGCGAAAAGAGGCGGGAAACGTGGGTTCTTTGAGGAAGCGAATAACGGTAGTATTTTTTTAGATGAAATAGGGGAGTTATCTGCAAATACACAAGCGAAACTCCTTCGTGTATTGCAGGAAAAAGAAATTGTAAAAGTTGGTGGGACGAAAGCGATACCCATTAATGTTCGAGTAATTGCAGCGACACATGTGAATTTAGAAAAGGCTATTCTAGAAGGGAAGTTTAGGGAGGATTTATATTATCGATTAAATAAAATTCCAATTCAAATTCCATCTCTTCGTCAACGTAAAGGAGATATACCGAAAATTGCGGACAGGTTGATTCAAAAAATTAATCAAGATTATGGTCGTAATGTAGAAGGGCTCACTGATTCAGCTATTTTATATTTACAATCATACGAATGGCCAGGAAATGTGAGAGAACTTGAAAATATTTTAGGACGAGCGATTATTTTTATGAATTATAACGAGATCTATATTGATGTACAACATTTACCACCATTACATAATGAAGAGCAGGTAGAGTCAAAGCAATCTCATTTATTACCTGAATTAGAAGAAAAGCCACTTGAACATTTAGTAACAGAGTTTGAAGGGAATATTATTCATGAATATTTGGAGAGATTTGATGGGAATAAAACACAAACTGCAAAAGCGTTAGGAATTTCCGTTCGAAATTTATATTATAAGCTAGAAAAGTATGACCATGCAAAAAATAGCATGCAATAAATTGCGTACCGTGCAATTTATTGCATGGTATACAAAAAGCGACAAAATAAGACAGAATCTTTTGTTATTTTCCAAAGTATTGATTTTACTGCATTTTGAATGCGTTTTCATTATTGGTAAGACCACTTTTAAAAGTTGGCACGGTATTTGCTTTATAAATAGACGAGGGACGACGGAAAGGGTTGATTACAAAATATGAAGTTAGAATACTTAATTGATCAAGCAGCGGGACAGCCTAAAAAAACTGTAGCTGTAGCAGTAGCTGAAGATCATGAAGTAATTGAAGCTGTAGCGAAAGCAATTAAATTACAGCTAGCTCAATTTCGTCTATATGGAAATCAAGAAAAAATAATGGGGATGCTACAAGAACATGGTTTACAAACTTCAGAACATGTTGAAGTGATTGCAGCAATGTCTAATGCAGAGGCTGCAGAACTTTCTGTTAAATCTGTGAGAAATGGTGAGGCAGACGTGCTTATGAAGGGTAACATCCCAACAGCGAATATTTTGAAGGCTGTGTTAAACAAAGAGTGGGGCCTACGTAAAGGTAGCGTACTTTCACATGTAGCAGCATTTGAAGTTCCAAATTATGATCGTCTTATTTTCGTTACAGATGCAGCGATGAACATCGCACCTGATGTAACACAAAAAGCTGCTATTATACAAAATACTGTAGAAGTTGCCCGGGCAATAGGAATCGACTTGCCAAAAGTGGCACCAATTGCAGCAGTAGAAGTTGTGAATCCAGCGATGCAGGCGACAATTGATGCAGCGATGTTAACACAAATGAATCGCCGCGGACAAATTAAAGATTGTATCGTTGATGGACCACTTGCTTTAGATAATGCAGTATCACAAATTGCAGCAGAGCATAAAGGCATAGTAAGTGATGTAGCAGGTAAGGCAGATATTTTACTCGTCCCAACGATTGAAGCTGGAAATGTGCTATATAAATCACTCGTATACTTTGCGGATGCAAAAGTAGGAGCAATGATTGCTGGCGCAAAAGCACCGATTGTTTTAACATCTCGTGCTGATTCAGCAGAAACAAAAGTATATTCATTAGCATTGGCAGTTGCGACTGCTTCAAAATAAACCAAAAAGGGTAAAACATTAGGGGGAAACGACAATGACATTAGAAATCTTCGAATACTTAGAAAAATATGATTATGAGCAAGTGGTATTTTGTCAAGATAAAGAATCTGGTTTAAAAGCAATTATTGCAATTCATGATACAACACTTGGACCGGCTCTTGGTGGAACAAGAATGTGGACATATGATTCTGAAGAAGCGGCGATTGAAGATGCATTGCGTCTTGCAAAAGGGATGACATACAAAAACGCAGCAGCTGGTTTAAACTTAGGTGGTGCGAAAACAGTAATTATTGGTGATCCTCGTAAAGATAAGAGCGAAGCAATGTTCCGTGCACTAGGACGTTATATCCAAGGACTAAACGGACGATACATTACAGCTGAAGATGTTGGTACAACAGTAGATGATATGGATATTATCCACGAAGAAACTGACTTTGTAACAGGTATCTCACCATCATTCGGTTCTTCTGGTAACCCATCTCCAGTAACTGCATACGGTGTTTATCGTGGTATGAAAGCAGCTGCAAAAGAAGCTTTCGGTACTGACAATTTAGAAGGAAAAGTAATTGCTGTTCAAGGCGTTGGTAACGTAGCATATCATCTATGCAAACATTTACACGCTGAAGGAGCAAAATTAATCGTTACAGATATTAATAAAGAAGCTGTACAACGTGCTGTAGAAGAATTCGGTGCATCAGCAGTTGAACCAAATGAAATTTACGGTGTGGAATGCGATATTTACGCACCATGTGCATTAGGCGCAACAGTTAATGATGAAACTATTCCACAACTTAAAGCAAAAGTAATCGCAGGTTCTGCAAATAACCAATTAAAAGAAGATCGTCACGGTGACATCATTCATGAAATGGGTATTGTATACGCACCAGATTATGTAATTAATGCAGGTGGCGTAATTAACGTAGCAGACGAATTATATGGATACAATAGAGAACGTGCACTAAAACGTGTTGAGTCTATTTATGACACGATTGCAAAAGTAATCGAAATTTCAAAACGCGATGGCATAGCAACTTATGTAGCGGCAGATCGTCTAGCTGAAGAGCGCATTGCAAGCTTGAAGAATTCTCGTAGCACTTACTTACGCAACGGTCACGATATTATTAGCCGTCGCTAATCATTCATATATAACTTTTACAAAAGGTGTGGTTACCTCTTATGAGGTTTCCACTTCCTTTTGAATTTATTAGTGGAGGTAGCAACATTGTCTGTAAATCGAATTCTTGTTATTAACCCAGGTAGTACATCCACAAAAATTGGTGTTTTTGATAATGAAAGACCCGTTCTAGAAGAAACGATTCGTCATGACGTAGAACAGATTGGAAAATATAAGAGAATTATCGACCAATATGAGTTTCGAAAAGAAACGATTTTAGAAGTTCTACATTCTCATGGTATTAACATTTCAAAATTAAACGCTGTTTGTGGGCGTGGTGGATTACTTCGTCCAATCGAAGGCGGTACGTATACAGTAAACGATGCGATGTTAGAAGATTTGAAAAATGGCTTTAGCGGTCATCACGCTTCAAACCTTGGAGGCATTTTAGCATATGAAATTGCTTCTGGATTAAACATTCCTGCATTCATTGTAGATCCTGTCGTTGTAGATGAGATGGAGCCGGTTGCTCGTATAAGTGGCATTGCTGGTATGGAACGCAAAAGTATCTTCCATGCATTAAATCAAAAAGCAGTTGCTCGTAAAGTAGCTGAACAGTTAAATCACAAATACGAGGATTTAAATTTATTAGTTACACATATGGGTGGCGGTATTACAGTTGGTGCTCATAAAAAAGGAAGAGTAATCGATGTGAATAACGGTTTAAACGGAGAAGGACCATTTAGTCCAGAGCGCGCTGGTACAGTACCAGTAGGGCAACTAGTAGAAATGTGTTTCTCTGGTGAGTATTACCGTGATGAAATGATTAAAAAACTTGTCGGACAAGGTGGACTTGTAAGTTTAATCGGTACAAATGATGCGATTAAAGTAGAGCAAATGGTTGAAAAAGGTGATCCTGAAGCAACTCTTATTTATAAAGCAATGGCATATCAAGTTGCAAAAGAGATTGGCGGAGCTAGCGCTGTACTTCACGGGAAAATCGATGCAATCGTATTAACTGGTGGACTGGCATACAGTAAAATTCTTGTAGATGAAATAAAAGAGCGAGTGGACTGGATTGCAGATGTTATCGTACATCCAGGCGAAGATGAGTTAGAAGCGTTAGCAGAAGGAGCACTTCGTGTATTACGTGAAGAAGAAGCTCCAAAAGAATACGTTGTACGTGAAAAAGAAACGGTAGCTAGGGGTTGAGATAATGGCAAAAGAATATGATTTAGTCATCGTTGGCGGCGGTACTGGTGGATATGTTGCTGCAATTCGTGCATCACAATTAGGGTTAAAAACAGCACTAGTCGAAAAAGAAAATCTTGGTGGTACTTGTTTACACAAAGGATGTATTCCTAGTAAAGCTCTTTTACGTAGTGCGGAAGTATATGCAACTGCTAAAAAAAGCGAAGAGTTCGGAGTTATTGCAAGCAATGTAGAACTAAACTTTGCAAAAGTACAAGAGCGTAAAGAGAAGATTGTAACGCAGCTTCATAAAGGCGTTCAACATTTAATGAAACAAGGTAAAATTGATGTGTTTGAAGGTATTGGTCGTATTCTTGGCCCGTCTATTTTCTCTCCTATGCCAGGGACAATTTCAGTTGAACTTGCAAGTGGAGAAGAGAATGAAATGTTAATTCCAAAAAATGTACTTGTTGCAACAGGTTCTCGTCCAAATTCATTACCAGGTTTAGAATTAGATGGAGAATACGTAATGTCTTCGGATCATGCCCTAAAAATGGAAACGCTTCCTAGTTCGATTATTATCGTTGGTGGCGGTGTAATCGGTATTGAGTGGGCATCTATGCTTGCTGACTTCGGTGTAGAAGTTACAGTATTAGAGTATGCAAAAACGATATTACCACTAGAAGATCAAGACGTTTCAAAAGAAATGCAACGTCTATTCAAGAAAAAAGGTATTAAAGTGGTAACTGGTGCAAAAGTATTACCAGAAACATTGGTAAAAGATAATGGAGTAACAATCCAAGCTGAACACAACGGTGAAAATAAAGAATTTAAAGCAGAAAAAATGCTTGTATCTGTAGGAAGACAAGCGAATACGCAAAATATTGGCTTAGAGAACACAGATATCGTTGTGGAAAAAGGATACATTCAAACAAATGAGTTTTATCAAACGAAAGAATCGCATATTTACGCAATTGGAGATGTAATCGGTGGCCTGCAACTTGCTCACGTTGCTTCTCATGAAGGAATTGCTGCAGTAGAACATATTGCAGGGAAAGAAGTTACACCAATTGATTACTCTATGGTATCAAAATGCGTATATAGCAGTCCAGAAGTTGCTTCTGTCGGTTTAACAGAACAAGAAGCGAAAGAAAAAGGCTATAAGTTAAAAGTAGGTAAGTTCTCATTCCGCGCAATCGGAAAAGCACTTGTATACGGAGAATCAGATGGTTTCGTAAAACTTGTAGTTGATGAAGAGACAAATGACATTCTTGGTGTTCATATGATTGGACCGCATGTAACAGATATGATTTCTGAAGCTGGTCTTGCAAGAGTACTTGATGCAACACCTTGGGAAGTAGCACATACAATTCATCCGCATCCATCATTATCTGAGGCGATTGGTGAAGCAGCACTTGCTGTAGATGGAAGAGCGTTACACGCATAAAAATGTGGATTTAGGAGGTTATGAAAAATGGCAGAAGTAAAAGAAAAGCGCCATGAAGAGCTTGGCTTAAGTGATGAGCAAGTATTAGAAATGTTCCGTACGATGTTACTTGCACGTAAAATCGACGAACGTATGTGGTTATTAAACCGCGCTGGTAAAATTCCATTCGTAATTTCTTGTCAAGGACAAGAGGCTGCACAAGTTGGAGCGGCGTTCGCTCTTGATAGAGAGAAAGATTATGCATTACCATACTATCGTGATATGGGTGTTGTACTAGCATTTGGTATGACAGCTAAAGAGCTTATGTTGTCTGCTTTCGCGAAAGCTGGAGATCCAAACTCTGGTGGTCGTCAAATGCCTGGTCACTTCGGTCAAAAGAAAAATCGTATTGTTACAGGTTCATCTCCAGTAACAACGCAAGTACCACATGCAGTTGGTATTGCACTAGCTGGAAAAATGGAGAAGAAAGATTTAGTAACGTTCGTTACATTTGGAGAAGGTTCTTCAAACCAAGGTGACTTCCATGAAGGGGCAAACTTTGCTGGTGTACACAAACTACCTGTTATTTTTATGTGTGAAAATAACAAATATGCAATCTCTATTCCAGTTGAAAAACAATTGGCATGTAAAAACGTATCAGATCGTGCGATTGGTTACGGTATGCCTGGATATACAATAGACGGAAACGATCCGCTTGCAGTATATAAAGCTGTAAAAGAAGCAGCAGATCGCGGTCGTCGTGGTGAAGGCCCAACTTTAATTGAAACAGTATCATATCGTTTAACAGCACATTCTAGTGACGATGATGATCGTGTTTATCGTGATAAAGAAGAAGTAGAAGAAGCAAAGAAAAAAGATTCAATTATAACATTCGCGGCTTATTTAAAAGAAGCTGGTGTGTTAACTGAGGAATCGGAAAAACAAATGTTAGACGAAATTATGCATATCGTAAATGAAGCAACAGAATATGCAGAAAATGCTCCGTATGCAGCACCTGAAGATGCATTGAAGCACGTATACGCAGAATAGGGGGGAACGTTTCATGGCTGTAATGTCTTATATTGATGCTATTACATTAGCAATGCGCGAAGAAATGGAACGCGATGAGAAAGTATTCGTTTTAGGAGAAGATGTTGGTAAAAAAGGTGGCGTGTTTAAAGCGACACACGGTTTGTATGATCAATTTGGTGAAGATCGTGCGCTTGATGCACCGCTTGCAGAATCTGCAATTGCTGGGGTAGCAATTGGTGCGGCAATGTATGGTATGCGTCCAATCGCTGAAATGCAGTTTGCTGATTTCATCATGCCAGCAGTAAACCAAATTGTTTCTGAGGCAGCAAAAATTCGTTATCGTTCTAATAATGATTGGACTTGTCCAGTTACAATCCGTGCACCATTTGGTGGGGGGGTTCACGGTGCATTGTATCATTCACAATCTGTAGAAGCGATGTTTGCAAACCAACCAGGTTTAAAAATCGTTATCCCTTCTACACCATATGATGCAAAAGGCTTATTAAAAGCAGCCATTCGTGATGAAGATCCAGTATTATTCTTCGAACATAAACGTGCATATCGTTTAATTAAAGGTGAAGTGCCGGAGGATGACTACGTATTACCAATCGGAAAAGCAGATGTAAAACGTGAAGGTGATGATATTACAGTTATCACGTACGGATTATGTGTTCATTTTGCTCTTCAAGCGGCTGAAAAGTTAGCACAAGATGGCATCTCTGCACACATTCTTGATTTACGTACTGTATATCCATTAGATAAAGAAGCAATCATTGAAGCAGCTTCTAAAACAGGTAAAGTTCTTCTTGTAACAGAAGACAATAAAGAAGGAAGCATTATGAGTGAAGTGGCAGCAATTATTGCTGAAAACTGTCTATTTGATTTAGATGCGCCAATCGCACGTCTTGCAGGTCCAGACGTTCCAGCAATGCCATATGCACCAACAATGGAAAAATTCTTTATGGTAAATCCAGATAAAGTTGAAAAAGCAATGCGTGAACTTGCGGAATTTTAATCGGGGGGACTATACATGGCTGTAGAAAATATTACAATGCCTCAGCTCGGGGAGAGCGTTACAGAGGGCACAATTAGTAAATGGCTCGTTAATGTTGGCGATCACGTAAACAAGTATGATCCGCTTGCAGAAGTAATGACTGATAAAGTAAATGCTGAAGTACCATCTTCTTTCACGGGGATTGTAAAAGAGTTAATCGCTGGTGAAGGTGATACGTTAGCTGTAGGTGAAGTAGTTTGTGTGATTCAAGTAGAAGGCGCAGATGAAGTAGCAGCAACAGCTGTTGAGGAAAAAACGAAAGAAGAACCAAAGGTGGAAGTAGCTACGTCTGAAAAAGCACCGAAAGTAAAACAACCAACTGATGGAAAACCACGTTTTTCACCAGCTGTGTTAAAACTTGCGGGTGAGCATAACGTTGATTTAGATCTAGTAGAAGGTACGGGAGCAAACGGCCGTATCACTCGTAAAGATATTTTAAAGCTAGTGGAATCTGGAAATATTCCGCAAGCAGGTGCGGCGAAGAAAGAGGAAGCTGTAGCGGCAGTAGTAGAAGCTCGCCCAGAAGCACCAAAAGCAGCACCAGTAGCGCAAAAAGTAGAAGCCGCGAAACCAGTTTCTGTACCTACAATGCCTGGAGATATCGAAATTCCAGTAACAGGTGTGCGTAAAGCAATCGCAGCAAACATGTTACGTAGTAAACACGAAGCACCACATGCTTGGATGATGATTGAAGTAGATGTGACAAACCTTGTGTCATACCGTAACTCAATTAAAGGTGACTTTAAGAAGCGTGAAGGCTTTAACTTAACGTTCTTTGCTTTCTTCGTAAAAGCAGTAGCACAAGCGTTAAAAGAGTATCCTCAAATTAATTCAATGTGGGCTGGCGATAAAATTGTTCAGAAGAAAGATATTAACCTTTCTATCGCTGTTGCAACAGAGGAAGAACTATTTGTACCAGTAATTAAGCAAGCGGACGAGAAAACAATTAAAGGTATCGCTCGTGAAATTACAGAACTGGCAGGAAAAGTACGTACGAAATCGTTAAAAGCAGACGAAATGCAAGGTGGAACATTTACAATTAATAACACAGGATCATTCGGTTCTGTTCAATCTATGGGTATTATTAATTACCCACAAGCGGCTATTTTACAAGTTGAATCAATTGTAAAGCGCCCAGTAATTATGGATAACGGTATGTTCGGTGCTCGTGACATGGTTAACTTATGTTTATCACTTGATCACCGAGTACTTGATGGTTTAATTTGTGGTAAGTTCTTAGGGCGTGTTAAAGAAATTTTAGAAAACATGTCAGAAAATAATACATCTGTATATTAATAAAAAGCTCGCTTATGCGAGCTTTTTATTATCGTATTTCTTCATCTACATCCTACTATATGTATAAATACCTTTCCCAGTAATCTTACAATAAATGATTATGTATTAGGAATTTACGAAAATACATTGCTGATATATGGTATATGGATATAAAATAAGAAAAGAATAATTTTTTTGGCAAATCTTACTGATGAAACTGTAGTATAATATATTGTATTGTATGAAAAAGAGAGTTATTCTATATAAGTGTTTTATAGATAATGTGTAATCAGTCGTCAAAACATGAAGAATGTTGACTCCTGGTTTTTTATTTTTGCCGTAACAATGTTTCAGGAGGATGTCATGAAAAGAAGTACCGAGTTTCTAAAAAGTTTAGATGTAAAATTAATTTTAATTTTGTGTGCACTATGTGTGACGAGTATAGCTGCTATATATAGCAGTCAGCAAACGGGACAGTATGGAGCTGCAAACTTTGCTATGAAACAAGGTGTTAACTACATAATTGGGGTTGTATTGTTACTTCTTGTTGCAAGCATTGATTTAGATCAGTTACAAAAATTATCTTGGCCGCTTTATATTGCAGGGTTTGCTTCACTTATTCTTTTGAAAGTATTACCAGCATCAGGTTTTACACCTGAAAAGTTAGGTGCAAAAAGATGGTTTGTTTTCCCGGTATTTGGACAAATTCAGCCGTCTGAGTTTTTCAAAATTGCATTGCTACTTGTAGTAGCGAGTATAGCAGTGAAACATAATGCACAGTATATGGCAAGGACATTCCAAACAGATTTAAAGCTAGTAGGTAAAATTATGCTAGTTTCACTTCCGCCTATGGCGGTTGTATATAGTCAACCGGATACAGGTATGGTGTTCTTATATGCTGCTGCTATTGCATGTATTTTATTTATGTCAGGTATTCAAAAGAAATTGATAGCATTATGTACAGTTATTCCGTTGACCATATTATCTGCTTTAATATTTATTTTCTTTAAGTATCAAGATTTTTTCTATAATAATTTAGTTACTTTACTAAAACCTCACCAACAGTCGCGTATTGTAGGTTGGTTAAATCCATTTGAAAATGCAGATCAAGGTTACCAAACGCAACAATCGATTTTAGCTGTAGGTAGTGGAGGAATGGAAGGTAAAGGGTTTGGGGGAGGCAGCGTCTATATCCCAGAGAAGCATACTGACTTTATTTTCGCTACAATTGCCGAAGAAGGTGGATTTATCGTAGCAGCGTTAGTTGTCTTCTTGTTCCTGTTGCTACTATATCGAACAATTATTATTGGTTATTCCGCTGATAATTTATTTGGTACATTATTATGCGCTGGATCGATCGGTATATTAACAGTTCAAATATTCCAAAACATCGGTATGATCGTTGGGTTAATGCCTGTAAAAGGTATTGCATTACCTTTCTTATCGTATGGGGGAAGTTCCTTATTCTCGAATATGATTATGATGGGGCTCATACTATCGGTACGGAAAACTTATAAAAAATATATGTTTTCAGTTAAGTAAAAAAAGCTGGTTCGTTTTTTAACGAACCAGCTTTTTTACATATATGCTCATAAACGTTGCAAACTAAAACAGGATAGCAGTTTGAGACGGGTAAGGAGTGCAAAGTGATGCATATGCATATTTTTGAAGGAGCACGGCATCTTTCTAATAGTGAATGGGTTATTCGGGCTATTATAGCATACATATTTTTAATATTAGTTGCGAAAGCAATGGGGCAAAGGTCTATCGCACAACTTCGTTTTTTAGATGTTGTATTAGTGTTATTGCTTGGTGGGAATATTTCTAACGCATTGTCTGATGAAAAAGTAGGGTTACTGGGCTCGATGATTACAACGTTCATACTCGTTGTACTTCATATTATAAGCTCAGTTTTAATGCTGAAATGGGATAGATGGAGACGCTTTTTAGAGCCAGCACCTATCATTCTTATACATAATGGTTCCATTGATTTTAGCAATTTGAAAAAGGCGAGAATTACCGTGGAATATTTGTTTTCGGAACTTCGTATGCGAAATGTGAGCGATATTCAAACGATTAAATTAGCATTATGGGAAGCGAACGGTGTCGTTTCTATATTTCGGTATCCAGAATATGAAGCAGTTTCGCGGCTTGATCTTAAAGTGGCGGGAAGAAAATCTCCAGTTTCTTTTGTATTAGTAAAGGATGGGAGGATTCAGAAAGATGTTCTTGCATTATTAGGAAAAACAGAAGCGTGGGCGAGAGAATTTCTAGAGGAGAGTACAGAAGTCGAATCCATTATGTTAGCTACAGTAGATGAATCACATAAAATAAATATTTTGTTAAAAAAATGAAAAATATACGCATTTTGTCGTTTCGTACATATGATACAATAGTGTGGACAACGAAAAAGGAGGCGATACGGTGGGATATGTAGAAGAATTACGAAAAATAGTTGGTCATCGCCCTTTAATTTTAGTTGGTGCTGTTGTACTCGTTATAAATGAAAATGGTTATGTTTTATTGCAGCAGCGGACAGAGCCGTACGGAAAATGGGGGCTACCTGGCGGGCTAATGGAGCTTAGTGAATCACCAGAAGAAACAGCTTATCGTGAAGTATATGAAGAGACAGGAATAAAAGTGAAGAACTTGCGACTAATCAATGTATTTTCTGGAGCGAACTACTTTACAAAATTAGCAAACGGTGATGAATTTCAATCTGTAACAACCGCCTATTATACGGATGAATACGAAGGGGATTTTGTTATGAATAAAGAAGAAGCAGTTCAGCTTAAATTCTTTTCAGTAACAGAACTACCTGACTATATTGTAGGATCGCATAAAAAAATGATTGTTGAATATATGAAGATTATGGAAAAAAAGATATAATAAAAGTGAAAGAAATACAAAAACACAGCTCTGGTTGGTAGTCCAGACGCATGATTTCATGTCAGTAACCTTCCCCTCCGGGATGTCCCGTATTTCTAATTTTTTAAAGGAGGGGCTGTCAATGGAGTTGACAGTATATCACGATGGCCAATTTTTTGTTGGAATCATTACATGTAAAGAACAAGGGAAATTGTATGGAGCAAGGTATATTTTTGGAGCGGAACCGTCAGATGAAGAAGTGCTTATGTTTGTGAATAGTTCACTTTTAGAGCATTTTCAGCATTTTGCAAAATGTGGTGTAGAAGTTAAAGAAAAACAGCGTCCTAAAAACATAAAGCGTATCATACGACAAGCAGCAAAAGAAACAAATGTTAAACGTTTTACTAAGGCGCAAGAGGCGATTAGTTTATCTTATGAATTGCATAAACAAGAAAAGAAAGTGCAGTCTAAGGAGAAGCGAGAAGCTGAAAAAGAAAGAAGACGTTTAATTAAAGTACAAAAAGCAAAGCAAAAACATCGTGGTCATTAAAGAAAAGGTGTTAGAGCAATTGCTCTAACTCCTTTTCTATACTTAAATACACGTAAACTTACTTGTATTTCATAAACATTAACTGGTAAGATACAAATAGGTAGTTTTAGAGGAGGGAAAAGAGTGATTAATTTTAACTTTTTTATGAATGATGTTGTCCGCCAAGCGCGTGAAGAGATTGTCTCTGCTGGATATACAGAATTGACGACGCCAGAAGCGGTAGAAGAAGCGTTTAAAAGAAATGGAACAACACTTGTAATGGTAAACTCTGTATGTGGTTGTGCAGGTGGTATTGCTCGTCCTGCTGCTGCGCATTCCGTACATTATGATAAACGTCCTAACCACCTTGTAACGGTGTTTGCAGGTCAAGATAAAGAAGCGACAGCAAGAGCACGTGAATATTTCGAAGGGTATCCACCTTCTTCTCCATCATTTGCTTTATTAAAAGATGGAAAAATTGTAACGATGGTAGAGCGTCATGAAATTGAAGGTCATGAACCGATGCAAGTTATTGCGAAACTACAATCACATTTTGAAGAGAATTGTGAAGAACTATAAAAAATAAGAGAAAAGGCGGCACGTCCACAATCAAGTGGATGTGCCGCCTTTTTTATTTATTATTAAAATTTCAGAGATATGCATAGTTATGTTATTTTATGCATTATTTTATACATAACAAATAGCATTTATATTGTTTTATTATTTATTTTTATTTTATATATTGCATAAAAATAAAAGTGCTGATACAATACAAACATCGAATAAATATTCTATTAAACTTTTAAATATACATTATTAGGGGGAAGAAAGATGAAGAAGTTAGTATCAATATCGTTTGCACTTATTTTAATTGTAAGTATATTCAGCGCTTGTAGTAATGGGGAATCGAAAGAAACAAAAGGAAATAAGAAAGTACTCGTAATGGGGACTTCAGCAGATTATAAACCATATGAATACGTGGAAGCTTCAAAAAGTGATGAAATTATTGGTTTTGATGTTGATGTTGCTAAATATATCGGAAAAGAACTTGGGTATGAAGTGAAAGTGAAAGATATGGATTTTGGTGGTTTATTAGCATCTCTTAGTTCAGGAAAAGTTGATTTCGTAATGGCAGGCATGACGCCAACTGCAGAGCGTAAAAATAATGTTGATTTTACAGATATTTATTTTGTTGCGAAAAATATGGTTGTTTCTAAAAAGGATTCTAACATTAAATCTGTAGAGGATTTAAAAGGGAAAAAAGTAGGGGTACAAACAGGATCTATTCAAGAAGAGAAAGCGGCAGAATTTAAAAAACAAGTAGATTTCCAAGTTGAGGGACGTGACCGTATACCAGAAATCGTACAAGAAATTAAAGCTGGTCGTTTTGACGCTGCAATTATAGAAGACACAGTTGCTAAAAATTATTTAGAGAAAATGAAAGATTTACAAGGAATTGAAATTAAAGAAGCGCCAGAAGAAGTTGGAGCAGCAATTGCCCTTCCGAAAAACAGTGATAAAACAGCTGAATTTAATAAAGTAATTAAAAAAATGCAAGAAAATGGAGAAATGGATAAATTAGTGAAGAAATGGTTTGGCAGCGGAAAATAAGCTGCCTTTCACTTTTCTGTGAGGGGAATGAAAAGAATGAACTTAGATTTTTCGGCGATTACGCCTTCGATACCATATATACTAAAAGGTTTAGAAGTTACTTTGAAAATTGTAGCGGTATCAGCTTTAGCAGGATTTATTTTAGGAACGTTATTAGCACTTTGTAAAATTGCTAGAATACGAGCATTAAATATAGCAGCAGATTTTTATACATCAATTTTTCGTGGTACACCACTTGTATTGCAATTAATGATTATTTATTTCGGTGTCCCGCAAATAATTGGTTATGAAATACCAGCATTCTTAGCAGCTGTACTTGCATTTAGCTTGAATTCAGGTGCATACATGTCAGAAGTAATTCGTGCTGGTATTCAAGCAGTTGATAAAGGACAAACAGAAGCAGCAATGGCTTTAGGGATACCATATGGAAAAATGATGAGAAATATTATTTTCCCTCAAGCATTAAAAAATATATTACCAGCGCTTGTGAACGAATTTGCGACACTTACGAAAGAATCAGCTGTAGTAACAGTAATAGGCGCGACTGATTTAATGCGTCGTGCTTACATTGTAGGTGGTGAGACATTTAAATATCTTGAACCATTACTTTTTGTTGGACTGATTTATTATATGTTAGTCATTATTCTTACATTAGTCGGGAAGGCAATTGAAGGGAGAATGAAGAAAAGTGATTAAAATTGAAAACCTTCATAAATCATTTGGTAAAAACGAAGTATTAAAAGGAATTACAACAACGATTGAAAAAGGGGAAGTAGTTGCAATTATAGGACCTTCTGGATCAGGAAAATCAACATTTTTACGTTGTATGAATATGTTAGAAGCACCAACGGATGGTCACATTTGGATTGGAACGGAAGAAGTAACGAATCCGAAAACGAATGTTATGCATGTTCGTGAAAATGTCGGTATGGTATTTCAGCATTTTCACTTATTTCCTCATATGACTGTATTAGAAAATATTACGTATGCCCCTATCAATGTAAAAGGGGTAACGAAGCAAGAAGCTGAAAAGAAAGCTGAGAAACTTTTAGAAAAGGTTGGATTAGTAGATAAAAAAAATACGTATCCGAATCGTTTGTCGGGAGGACAAAAGCAACGTGTAGCAATTGCAAGAGCGTTAGCGATGGAACCGGAAGTTATGTTATTTGATGAACCGACATCGGCGCTAGATCCAGAGATGGTGAAAGAAGTGTTAGAAGTTATGAAATCGTTAGTTACGACAGGAATGACGATGGCTATTGTTACACATGAAATGGGCTTTGCAAAAGAAGTGGCAGATCGTGTTCTTTTCTTGGACGGAGGAAAGCTTGTAGAAGATAGTGCGCCAGAAGAATTTTTTGCAGCGCCGAAAAGTGAACGTGCGCAACAATTTTTACAAAAAATATTGTAATATGAAAAGGTTATGTGAATAATAAGTAGAAAAGGATGACATTGTGTCATCCTTTTTTATACTAGCTGTAAATACGTTTATACATATAGGAGCAATGATATGTTCAAAATTGGATACCGTACAGTAAAAACAGCAATAGGGACAGGCGCGGCAGTTTTTATTGCTCAGTTATTAGGATTAGAATTTTATAGTTCAGCAGGTATTTTAGTTATTTTATGTGTACAAAATACGAAGCGCAAATCGCTTCAAGTGTCGTTACATCGTTTTCTAGCGTGTGTATTATCAATGGTATTCGCGTTTTGTATTTTTGAAACGATCGGCTATACACCACTTGCAATTAGTATATTGTTACTTACATTTATTCCGACTGCAGTAATGCTTAAAATTCAAGAAGGTATTGTCACGAGTTCAGTTATTGTTATGCATCTATATTCATTGAAGCAAATTACATGGCTTATAGTTGGAAATGAAATTGCTATATTAACAATAGGAATTAGCGTGGCGTTATTAGTAAATATGTATATGCCGAGTAGTGAAAATAAGCTAAAAGAGTATCAGGATAAAATAGAGAGTAATTTTAAAACGATTTTGTTTGAAATGGTTGTGTATTTACGAAATCGAGAAAGTAGTTGGAGTGGAGCAGAACTCATTGAAACCGAGAATATGTTAAATGAAGCAAGAGATTTATCGTTTAAAAAACTTGAGAATGCATTTATGCGAGAAGATGATTATTACTATCGTTATTTTAATATGCGTATGCAACAATTCGAAATTTTAGAGCGAATGATACCATTAGCAGCTTCTTTATCGTGGACGTATGAACAAGCTGACATGATTGCAGATGTTGTTGAAAACATTGGTAATGCTATTAGCCCTGAGAGTACAGGCGTTATTTCCTTAAGGCAGCTTCAAGAAATGAGGGAATTATTTAGAGACATGCCATTGCCAGCTACACGCGAAGAATTTGAGATACGTGCGAAACTTGTTCAACTTGTGTATGAAATGGAACAATATTTACTCATTAAAAGTCGCTTTAAGGGAAAGGATAATATAAAAGAACTTATATAGAAGGTAGGAATTATCTATGCCGTATCTTCTCTCTATCATATTATGTCTTTCTTTATCACCGATTTGGCCTCTTGGGGATAATCCACGTGCCGGAGATCCTTTTATTATTGTAAATAAAGCAACGAATAAATTAGCTTACATTGACGATGGAAAGATTCAAAAGGTTTTTCCAGTAGCGACAGGGAAAACGAATGAATTAACTCCAGAAGGAACTTTTGATGTTGTAATGAAAGCGAAGGATCCGTATTACATTGCGAAGGATATTCCAGGTGGATCGCCAAAAAATCCACTTGGATCAAGGTGGATTGGATTTAATGCAAGAGGAACTGATGGAAGTAAATATGGAATACATGGAACAAACCAACCGAGTTCAATTGGAAAGTATATTTCACAAGGATGTATAAGAATGAAGAAAAACGATGTGGAATATTTGTTTGATCGTATTCCAATTGGAACGAAAGTATGGATTGTGAAATCGAAAAAATCATTTCAGCAATTGGCAAAAGAAAAAGGAGCCGTTGCATATGAAGAAGCCAACGAAAAGGTTGGCTTTTTCTATTGTAATAAGTTGTCTTGACATGTGTACATAACCATGCGTTAATGAAAGTATAGAAAGATAAAATTAGATAAAGGGGTTGCTCATATGTACTTGAATCCAAAACTTTCGTATATGCAGTTTTTTATGGGATTTCTATTTGTTATTACATTCATATTGGCAACTTTTAATATATGTTCTTATCTTGTAGCGATTGTATGTATGGCATTACTTAATCTCACTTTTGTTATTGGGGCATTTCAGCAGAAGCAATATACAAGTTTTGTAATAGCACTTGTAATGTCATTTTCCTTTAGTATTGTAGCGATTGTGTTTTATATAAAATAAACCATCTCGATGTCGAGATGGTTTATTTTGTCATGTGTAAAAAGTAAAAAAAGGACGAACACATCGCCCTTTTTACCAAAACATACTCGCGCCAGCAAGTAATGTTGTTACAAGCATAGAAATTAGCATCACATAAACCATAATTTTTTGAGCTTTTTTATGCATCGTTATACCTCCTTGCAAATCAGTACAATTTCATTGTAACGAGAAATGAAATTATGGACAAGGGGAGAGTAAGGACAAAATTCGGGAAGGGGTTGCAAAATATAACAGGAAATTTGAGTGTGTGTAGAGAATATAGTAAAAGGGTATATTGTTAATTTTTAGTTGGGCAAGCTGAAGAATGGAGATACGATGATGAAAATATACGAAACAGATCGTTTATATTTAAAGGAAATTGATGAGTCGTATGCTGAAACAGTTCTTCAATATTACGACAGAAATCGTGAGTTTTTAAAAGCTTGGGAAGAGTATAGACCGGATGATTTTTTTACGCTAGATTATCAAAAGAAAAAGTTGCAAAAGGATAGAAAAGAGTTCGAAGAAGGGAAAATCATCAGACTATGGATTTTTAAAAAGGGTGATGATACGAAAATAATTGGGTGTATTTCATTTAATTTAATCGTTCGTGGCATTTATCAATCTTGTGTACTCGGTTATAAATTAGATAAAGCAGAGTTAAACAAAGGGTATACGACAGAAGCGCTTAGAAAAGCAATTCAAGTTGCTTTTGAGGGATTTCAGTTACATCGTATAGAAGCTCCGATTATGCCTCGTAATTTAGCATCTATACAAGTAGTGACGAAGATAGGCTTTCAATATGAAGGCGTGTCTAGGAAGATGTTAATGGTAAATGGCGTGTGGGAGGATCATATGCGCTGGGTATTGTTAAATGAGTAATAGAAAGCAGATGGTTATCTAGACATGTAAACCATCTGTTTTTTGTCTTGTATTTCGAAACTTTTGCGAAATTCTGTTATAATTAATAGTGTTACATACATAATGGTAGTGCAGGAGGCGCAGTCTTATGATTAATCAAGAACGTTTAGTAAATGAATTTATGGAATTAGTACAAGTAGATTCTGAAACGAAATTTGAAGCAGAAATCTGCAAAGTATTAACGAAGAAATTTACAGATTTAGGTGTAGAAGTATTTGAAGATGACACAATGGCTGTAACTGGTCATGGTGCAGGTAACTTAATTTGTACTTTACCAGCAACAAAAGATGGTGTTGATACAATTTACTTTACTTCTCATATGGATACAGTAGTTCCTGGTAATGGAATTAAGCCTTCTATTAAAGATGGATATATCGTATCAGATGGTACAACAATTTTGGGCGCGGATGATAAAGCTGGATTAGCATCAATGTTCGAAGCAATCCGTGTTTTAAAAGAGAAAAATATCTCTCACGGTAAAATTGAATTTATTATTACAGTCGGAGAAGAATCAGGTCTTGTTGGTGCAAAAGCTTTAGATCGTGAGCGTATTACAGCGAAGTATGGCTACGCATTAGATAGCGATGGAAAAGTTGGTGAAATCGTTGTTGCAGCTCCAACACAAGCGAAAGTGAACGCAATTATTCGCGGGAAAACAGCTCACGCTGGTGTAGCACCGGAGAAAGGTGTATCTGCAATTACTATCGCAGCGAAAGCAATTGCGAAGATGCCACTTGGTCGCATTGACTCTGAAACGACTGCAAACATTGGACGTTTTGAAGGTGGTACACAAACGAATATCGTTTGCGATCATGTACAAATCTTTGCAGAAGCTCGTTCTTTAATCAATGAGAAAATGGAAGCACAAGTTGCGAAAATGAAAGAAGCATTTGAAACAACTGCAAAAGAAATGGGTGGTCATGCAGACGTTGAAGTAAACGTTATGTACCCAGGATTTAAATTTGCTGATGGCGATCACGTTGTAGAAGTTGCAAAACGTGCAGCTGAAAAAATTGGTCGTACACCTTCTCTTCACCAAAGTGGTGGCGGAAGTGATGCAAACGTAATTGCAGGACACGGTATCCCAACAGTTAACTTGGCAGTTGGTTATGAAGAAATTCATACAACAAACGAGAAGATTCCTGTTGAAGAGTTAGCAAAAACAGCAGAATTAGTTGTTGCAATTATTGAAGAAGTAGCGAAGTAATAGAATAGAAAAAGCGTGTAAATCAATTGTGATTTACACGCTTTTTATTTTGATTCGATTGTTTTTACAAGGCGTATAAGCCAATACAAGAAAAATCATAGCAGTATATAATATTAGACGAGAGAAAAATCCAAACGTATTCATGTTGAAAATTGGAAGGAGTAAATAATTAATTATGATGATTAATATAACTACAAGGAACATATAGTTAATTTCACCATAATCAGCCTCTTTCACATGTGTATCCTCTTTATATGGATTATAAAAAAGAACAAGTAATTATTATAACTATTGTGCAAAATTTGATATAATAAAAGAACGAACGTTCTGATTAGGGGGTGAGTACTATGCGAGAAATGTATCCGAAAAATGGTCGTGTAATTTTACATGTAGATATGAATTGCTTTTTCGCATCTGTTGAAATTGCTCATGATCCATCATTACAAGGAAAGCCATTAGCGGTTGCTGGAAATGAAAAAGAGAGAAAAGGAATTATTATAACATGTAGTTATGAGGCGAGAGAATACGGAATACGTACGACGATGCCCCTTTGGGAAGCGAAAAGGTTATGCCCGCAATTAGTTGTAAGGCGTCCTAATTTCGCATTATATCGCGAAGCTTCATTTCAAATGTTTCAAGTCCTTTCCCGTTTTACAGAAAAGATACAACCAGTCTCAATAGATGAAGGATATTTAGATATTACAGATTGCTACGCACTTGGTTCTCCTCTTGAAATAGCAAAGATGATTCAACAAGCACTATTAACAGAGTTGCAGCTTCCGTGTAGTATTGGAATCGCTCCAAATCTTTTCCTAGCAAAGACCGCTTCAGATATGAAAAAACCACTTGGTATTACCGTGCTTCGAAAACGCGATATTCCAGAACTGATTTGGCCACGTCCAGTTGGAGCAATGCATGGAATTGGTGAGAAAACAGCTGAAAAATTAAATGATATTCATATACAGACAATTGAACAGTTGGCAAAGGGAGACGAGCATATCATTCGCGCTAAAATTGGCAAGCACGGTGTTGATTTGCAAAGGCGTGCAAAAGGTATGGATGATAGGGAAGTGGATCCGAGTCAAATGGGACAGCATAAAAGTGTCGGTAACTCGATGACTTTTTCAAAGGATATGGATGAAGAGAAAGAATTACTTGATATGTTAGAACGTTTATCAAAGTCAGTGAGTAAAAGGTTACAAAAGCGAACCCTTGTCAGCTATAATATTCAAATTATGATTAAATACCATGATAGGCGAACAGTAACACGGAGTAAGCAATTGAAAAATGCGATTTGGGAAGAACGCGATATTTTTCAAGCAGCATCCCGTTTATGGAAGCAACATTGGGATGGTGATTCCGTTCGTTTACTAGGTGTTACAGCTACTGAAATAGAGTGGAAGACAGAATCGGTGAAACAATTAGATTTGTTTTCATTTGAAGAGGATGCAAAAAAAGAACCGCTACTTGCTGTCATTGATCAAATTAATGATAAGTATGGAACACCACTTTTACAACGAGGTAGTCAACTATTACGTAAGCAAGAGAAGTCGTTTCAACAAAAGTTAGAAAATAAATTTATGTAGAAGGTGTCATGAAGTAGTAAAAATCATGACACCTTTCCTATTTAACTCGCTTCTAAATCTAAAGAAGTCTTCCATCCAGCTCCAGTAACGCCAGATTCTAATAGCATTCTACTTACTATTTTTTCAATTAAGATAGCTGCATTTGTCTTGCAATGTAATGTAGCCTGTATACAAACTTTTTGATTAGAATCTACATCTTCACTATACAACTCTTTTAAACTGAGCCCTTCTGTACTTACCATATGCATAAGTAAAAAACGAATATGTGCTTCATTTTCTTCTGAACAAGTAAGGGAAAGTAAGTAGTTCGTTTGTTCAGGTGATTCTTCTTTTGATTTTTTATTCATAAAAAGAGCAATTGGACGAAGAAGTATATTTGCTAGTAACACGCCGGCTGCACCTAATATAGCTGCAACGAGGAAACCGGCGCCTGTAAGAGTACCGACAGCAGCTGCACACCATAAAGTAGCTGCCGTATTTAGCCCTCTAATACTAAAACCATCGCGGATAATAACGCCACCCCCTAAAAAACCAATGCCACTAACGACTTGAGCAGCAATGCGTGAGGGGCTAGCATCATGATCAAGCATGACAGATAATAAAACAAATATACAGGCACCAAGTGATACGAGAGCATTTGTCCGTAACCCAGCCATTCGATGTCTCCATTGTCTTTCCATTCCGATGCAAGCTCCTACAATAATTGCTATAACTAATCTGAATATAATGTCGTACCATACCATCATGGTCACCTCCATATATAAATATGTGTTATGTCTTTTAGAATGAGCGGGGAATACCCACTCATTCTTATTTTTACAACCAGCTATGAAACTTTTTAATATAAAGCTTTTTCAGGAATTGTGTTAAAAAAGCGTAGCCTAATAGTATTCCTACTAACCAAGGGAAGTAGCTAAGTGGCAATGCTTGTAAACCAACGGCTACACCAAGTGGTGAGAATGGAATATAAATCCCGATTGCCATAATAAGAGCGGTTAATAAAACGACGGGTGTTGATGCAGCGCTTTGAATAAATGGAATCTTCTGTGTTCGTATCATGTGAACAATTAAAGTTTGTGTTAACAATCCAACCACAAACCAACCGGACTGGAATAATGATTGCTCGCTCGGTGTATTTGCGCCAAATACATTCCACATGACTACGTATGTGATAATATCAAATATGGAACTAATTGGGCCGATACAAATAATGAAGTTTCGTAAGTTTGCAGTATCCCATTTTCGGGGTTTTTCTAGAAACTCTTTATCCATTTTGTCCCATGGAATAGAAAGTTGTGAAATATCATAAAGTAAGTTTTGAATTAAAAGATGAATGGCAAGCATCGGTAAAAAAGGAATGAAAGCACTTGCTACTAACACGCTAAACACATTACCGAAGTTAGAGCTAGCTGTCATCTTAATATATTTTAAAATATTTCCGAATGTAGTACGTCCTTCTACAATCCCGGCTTCTAATATAGTTAAACTTTTTTCGAGTAGAATAATATCAGAAGCTTCTTTCGCAATATCAGTAGCAGTATCAACAGATATTCCGACATCAGCTTCACGTAATGCTACAGCATCGTTAATGCCGTCTCCCATGTAACCTACAGTGTGTCTGTTACCTTGTAATGCTTGTATAATGCGAGATTTTTGCATTGGATTAAGCTTCGCAAATACAGTCGTTTCTTCAGCAAGTTTTGCTAATGCTTTATCGGGTAAAGAATCAATCTCGTAACCGAGGATTGGTTCGCCGATATCTAATCCAACTTCTTTACAAACTTTTCGTGTAACAATTTCGTTATCGCCAGTTAAAATTTTCACTTGTACACCATGCTTTTGTAATGCTTGAATTGCAGCTGATGCAGATGGTTTCGGGGGATCTAAAAAGCCGATATATCCAGCGAGAATCATATCAGTTTCGTCTTTTACTGCGTACTCTTTATCATTTATGTTTCTATCTTTTTTATAAGCCACAGCAATAACCCGCATACCTTCACTATTCAATGTCTCGCTTAGTTTTTTGACATTTGAGCGTATTTCCTCAGTGAGTGTAACGATTTTTTTATCCACTTCAGTGTAGTTGCAAATTGATAAAATTTCTTCTACGGCACCTTTACAAACCATTGTATGTTCACCTGAAATATCTTTTACGATGACTGACATACGCCGGCGGGCGAAATCGAATGGAATTTCATCTAGCTTTTGAAAAGCTGATGGGTCAAATGTATTGTTTTCCTCTGTATGCTTAATAACAGCTTTATCTATTAAGTTTTTCAATCCAGTTTGATAGAAACTATTTAAATAGGCAAATTGCAAGACGCGATTGCATTTATTTCCATTAGGATCTAAGTGACGAACAAGGATAACGTTATCTTCTGTTAAAGTTCCGGTTTTATCTGTACAAAGAATATTCATAGCACCTAAGTTTTGAATAGAATTTAGTTGCTTCACAATTACTTTTTGTTTAGACATGTTAACGGCACCTTTAGCTAAATTAGCAGTTACAATCATTGGCAACATTTCAGGTGTAAGGCCAACAGCCACGGCAATAGCGAAGAAGAAAGCTTCTTGCCAATCTCCTTTTGTGAATCCGTTAATGAGAAGGACAATAGGCGCCATAATAAGCATGAATGTAATTAAGAGCCAGCTTACTTTGTTTACACCTTTATCAAAGCTTGTTTCTACCCGCTTTCCGATTACCTTATTTGCTAAAGAGCCGAAATACGTATCGGTACTTGTTGAGATGACAACAGCTTTTGCGCTACCACTTACAATATTTGTTCCCATGAAGCAAAGGTTTTCCATATCGAGTGGATTGTAATTTTTTTTCATGTTTTTCGGTAAGATATGCTTATTTTCTGTATGGTAGCAGTTTTCGTATTTTTCTACAGGAAGTGCTTCCCCTGTTAAAGAAGATTGATTAACAAATAAATCTTTAGCGGATACAATACGCACATCGGCTGGAACGATATCACCTGCTGAAAGGGAAATAATATCGCCAGGTACAAGTTCCTCAATTGGAATTTCTGTTGTGTAATTTCGATTTAAATTCGTTACATTTTTTATTTCATGTACAAATCCATTTATTCTAAATACGCTCGCAGTTGTTCGAACCATAGCTTTTAACTTATCGGCAGCTTTTTGAGAACGAAATTCTTGGGAAAACCGAATCGTTGCACTAAGTAGGACCATTACAGATACGACAATTGTTCCTTGCATATCATCCGTGAAAAAGGAGAGTGCTCCAAGAGCTAATAAAACGAAAATAAATGGATTTTTAAATGCTAACAGAAGCTGAATGTACCACGGTGCCATTTTATTATGAGCTATTTCGTTCGGGCCATATAAAGAAAGTCTACGAGACGCTTCTTGTTTAGATAATCCATCTTGAGATGTTTCTAAAAGTTTTAACGCAGAGCTTATATCTTGTGTTGCAACCTCCACTAATAATTCGTTATTTGTTTTCATGCTATCTTGCTCATAAGCATGCTTTGTTTCTTGTCTTTGTAAATTAAACATCGGTAGTTCCTCCTCTGTCATGAAGGAGGAAACAATCTGTTACCTAACTATTTGAAATGGTGAGGAACAGTTTCTTTCCTACCTACATGATGAAATATGAATGTAAAACGTATGGGTATCTGGGCCGAATCATCAATTGCCAACTGTTCCTCACCTCCGTACAATTTAGTAGTTTCTGAATATGCTATGTTTGTTTCATAGTAAGGTGCATATAGACGTAAAAAGACCTTTACTCAAAACGAGTAAAGGTCTGAATTCGCAGTTAAAAGAGTCCACAACAAAGACTGCTAGTAGACATAAATAAAAACAGTTTTTGTGTATGACAAAATACATGCACCTCTCCCTCGTTGAGTTTTAGCACTGTATAGCATAGGTACTGAAACCAGCTACGTTAAAAAAGGCCTTCATTCCGACCTTTCCTGTTGACCCATTGGCGTCTCTCGACATTTTTGGGCAGCAGCGTTTCTCTATACAGGAGCCTCACCTAACAGAGACCATATTCAATTACATGTTGAATGTTAGCACTGTAAAATCGTAGTGTCAATATCTTTTTTATCTGTGTTTTTAAAATATTAAATGGATTTATAATAGATATATGGGATGAAATGCATGATATTAATTATAAATAATGTGGAAAATAAATATTTTTATAAAAGGGGAATTTGTAATGGTACCACAAAATTTTATTATAAATATTGAGAATCAAAAGTGGTTGTTTAATGAGCAGGAAGATTTATGTTCTCACGGGGAAATTTATTTAAATGTGGATGGAACGATTATTACACAAACAGGTATGGATGAGGAATGGGGAATAAGTGAATCAGCTTTAGCTCTGTTACGAACTTTAGATAAAGAATATATTTGTGATATTGAAAATGAAGAGGGGCTTATTTTGCACGGATGTGGCACTATGCTCATGTTAGGATGCCCAATTTTAATTCATTGGACTATAAACCATATAGGTGAAAATGTGGTTTTAAAGGATTTTGTCAAAGTTATTTCTACTGATCAAAAGGCTATATACTATGAAGGGCTTCATATAGAAGTAAATGAAAATGAATATAGAAAACAAATTGTTTCTTTTGCGCTACAAGCAAAAGAATTATTCAATAAATCAAGTGAAAAGATAATCTTAGATGAGTTTGATCAAAGTATGTATACAGACTTTTGGACGGAATATAATCATTTGCTAAATAAGTATAAATAAAAAAGCACTGTAACCAGTGCTTTTTTATTATAGATTACGAGATTGTAGGGTTTTCAAAAATAACAATCTCTGAACTGTTTGTAGTTGAAACGCGTTGGGCGTAATATGTTAAAGCTGAAGAAATATATGCTGGTAACGTATCATTTGTATGTGATGTTGTATATTCATGGATTAATTCCTTTAAAGTTGTCCATTCTAATTGTGCTGGGTGATCAGACACGAAAGAACTTACCCAGCGATCAAATGAAGATGAAAAATCAGTTTGTAAACGAAATACTTCTTTCATAATAAAACGCTCCCTTAAAATGTAGTATAATCATTTTAACACAAAACACGAACGATTGCTAAATTTTTTAAGTATAATGTTCGTGTTATATAGTTGTCTAGATGATTGGTTATGTAAATTCAATTTGCCATTTGAAATAACATTCCGTAAGATGAGAGATAGAGTATATTTAGAGCTGGAGGAAAGAAAGTGGAATTTGTATTTTTAGGAACTGGTGCAGGTGTTCCTTCAAAAGGAAGGAACGTTTCAGCAATTGCTTTACAATTGTTAGAAGAACGAGGACAAACTTGGTTATTTGATTGTGGCGAGGCCACGCAACATCAAATATTACATACATCTGTACGTCCGCGCCGCATTGAAAAAATATTTATTACGCATTTACATGGCGATCATATTTTTGGATTGCCTGGTTTATTAGGTAGCCGTTCATTTCAAGGAGGAACTACGCCTTTAACGGTGTATGGACCGAAAGGAATTAAACAATTTATTGAAGTGGCATTATCGGTAAGTACGACACATGTGAAATATCCACTTGAAGTTGTGGAGATAACAGAAGAAGGTACCGTATTTGAAGATAATGAATTTTATGTAGAAACGAAAAGATTGTCACACGGTATAGAATGTTTTGGATATCGTATTGTAGAGAAAGATATACAAGGTGCTCTTTTAGTTGATAAGTTGCTTGAGATGGGTGTGAAACCAGGTCCAATCTTTAAACGTTTAAAGGATGGAGAAGTAGTTGAATTAGAGGATGGCACGATATTAAATGGAAATGAGTTTATCGGCCCACCTCAAAAAGGAAGAATTATTACTATCTTAGGTGATACGCGATATTGCGAAGCAAGTAGGGAGCTTGCGCAAGATGCAGATGTACTTGTCCATGAAGCGACTTTCGCAGCAGAAGATGAGCAACAAGCGCATGATTATTTTCATTCCACATCTAAGCAAGCTGCGAGCATTGCACTTCAGGCAAATGCGAAGCGATTAATCTTAACTCACATTAGTTCTCGCTATCAAGGAGATACATATAAGGAATTATTGAAAGAGGCAAGAGAGTTGTTTTCTAATACAGAAATAGCGACAGATTTGAAATCATTCCCAGTAGAAAAATAATAATTTTGTAAAAAATGGTAACGGTGGGTTGCCATTTTTTTATGTCTAAAAAAATTTAAAAATAAAACTGTTATTATTTTATACTTATACTTGGATGATACAGAAAATTAGAATGGTTTGAATATATACGATAAAAATACGAAATAATGATTATTTAGAAAAACTGTTATATAAGTCAGATGACATACAAGTGATACAAATAGCAGGAATGGACTTTTATTCAGAACTTTTAAAATTCAACAAAAGTAAGCGTTTTATAAAAAACAAGCTATAATGAGGGCAGATTATAATTTATGATAAGTCACATGCTTTTTAGTTATTATCGTAACAAGTGAAGTTGACTAAACCATGAGAGAGTAACATGAGAATTATAATAGGAAAGATATCGCTTGTTTATGCTATCCTTGCAATGGCTTCTGTGTTAAACTTTGGATTGCTACCAGACTTTATTGTGGATTATCTTATATCATTTTTTAATGAAAATAATGCTAAGATTCTTATGTATTATTATAACTGGTATTATTTCAGGTTATATTGGATTACTTTTATTTAAAAATTATCCAATTCATACAGCAGAACAAATTCGTGGTACAACTGGAAAAGCGACAGATGTAGCAGGTTAATAGAATAGTAGAATAAATTTTTGCATAGAGGTTTAGGGGGAGTTATGATGAAGTATCGCTCAGTATTTGATATTATCGGTCCAGTTATGATTGGACCATCAAGTTCACATACAGCAGGCGCGGCAAGAATGGGGCAAGTTGCTCGCCAGCTGTTTCGTCATGAACCAGAAAGAGTAAGCATTTCGTTATATGGATCATTTGCAAAGACGTATCGAGGGCATGGTACGGATGTAGCACTAATCGGTGGAATATTAGGATTTGAAACAGATGACTTACGTATTCCAGAGGCGCTAGAAATAGCAAAAGAGCGCGGAATTGAAGTGGAATTCATTGAAGAAGATGCCAATGCACCTCACCCAAATACAGCGAAAATTCGTTTGTATAAAGGTGAAGAAGAAATTGAAGTTGTTGCTTGCTCAATTGGTGGCGGTAAAATTGAAGTTGTAGAATTAAACGGATTCGATCTTCAATTATCAGGCACAAGTCCAGCACTACTTATTGTAAATAACGATCGCTTTGGTGCTATTGCAGCAGTAGCTTCAATCCTTGCTACAAACGAGATTAACATTAGTACAATGAGTGTTTCTCGTAAAGAAAAAGGAAGAAGAGCGCTTATGGTTATTGAAACAGATGAATTATTAGCAGATGAAGTGATTGAAGAAATAAAAGCGCAACAAAATATTTGTCAAGTAACTATTATGGATTAATTGCAGGGGGGACACACCATGTTTCGGAACGCAGCGGAACTAGTGGCGCAAGCTAAAGAACAAAATGTAAAAATCGCAGAAATTATGATTCAATGTGAAATGGAAACAAGAAGTATTTCACGTGAAGAAGTAATTGCTGGTATGGAAAAGAACTTAGTCGTGATGGAACAAGCAGTAGAACGTGGTATTCGCGGCGTGAAATCACCAACTGGTTTAACTGGTGGAGATGCTGTAAAAGTTCAAGCGTATATGAAGAGTGGAAAAGGCTTATCTGGAGATACGATTTTGGATGCAGTAAGCAAAGCAGTTGCAACAAATGAAGTAAACGCAGCGATGGGAATTATTTGTGCAACACCAACAGCAGGGTCTGCTGGAACAGTGCCAGGTGTACTATTTGCGCTAAGAGAAAAATTGCAGCCTACACGTGAAGAAATGATTGAATTCTTATTTACAGCAGGAGCTTTCGGTATGGTTGTTGCGAATAACGCTTGTATTTCTGGTGCGGCAGGAGGATGCCAAGCTGAAGTTGGTTCAGCAAGTGGAATGGCGGCTGCAGCTGCAGTTGAGATGGCTGGTGGAACACAAGATCAAGCAGCTACAGCGATGGCAATTTCATTAAAGAACATGCTTGGTTTAGTGTGTGATCCTGTTGCAGGACTTGTAGAAGTACCTTGTGTAAAACGTAATGCAGCAGGAGCTGCAAATGCGATGATTTCAGCAGATTTAGCATTAGCTGGTGTAACGAGTACAATTCCATGTGATGAAGTAATTGAGGCAATGTTTAGAATCGGACAAACGATGCCAGTAGCACTTCGTGAAACAGCGGAAGGTGGACTTGCAGCAACGCCGACTGGTCGTCGCCTGCAAGAAGAGATTTTTGGGAAGAACAATAACTAAGTGTAATTATAGAAAAAGGAGCTCAAATAAACTTGAGCTCCTTTTTTTATTTTTCTTTTGTTAGTTGTTCTAATGTTTTTCCAAGATTATGTGATCGTTCCGTTGCCTGTGTAATACAAGAAATAAGTGCTTGTTGAAATTTATGTTCTTGTAATACTTCAATACCTGCTTCGGTAGTTCCGCCAGGAGAAGTAATTTCCTTTCGCAAAATAGAAGGGTGTTTGTCACTTGCTTTTAGCATTTCAGCAGCACCAATCATCGTTTGAAGAATAAGTGATTTTGCAACATCTTCTTTTAAACCAATTTTTTTTGCAGCTTCTTCCATAGCTTCCACTACGTAATAAATATAAGCAGGTCCACTTCCGGATAATGCAGTGACAGCATGCATATCTTCTTCCTCTACAACAGAGACGAGACCAATCGTTTCAAATAAAGATGTTGCAGTGCGAATATGTTCCGCTGTTGCATGTTTCGAAGGGGAGATAGCGGTAGCTGATTTTAAAATGGCTGCGGATGTATTTGGCATTGCACGAATAATTGGAACGTCTTTTTGAAGTAGTTTTCTAATTGAGTGAGTAGAAACACCTGCTAGTAATGAAATAATAAGCACGTTATTATTTATGTATTCTTTAAAAGGGATAAGCGCCTCTGCAACATCCTTTGGTTTCATTGCTAGAAAAAGAATATTTGCATCAGTAAGTAATTCTTTTTTATTATGAGTACCTTTGACACCGTATTTTTTATGTAGCTCTTGTAATCTTGTCTCGTTAGAACGATTACTTACAGTAATTTGTTCACATTTAACAACAGTTGCATGTAACAAGCCACCAATAATAGCTTCAGCAATAGAGCCTGCACCTAGAAAGGAAATGTTTTGAATAGACATGATGTTCCTCCTTTAATTTTGGTTAGAAATTCTTATAAATGTACATACATTCGTTTTTTTATAGGAAACACCTCTTTTTATCTGAAAATAATGACAAATATATATAGAAGTTGTAAACTGAAGAAGTATTCATTTTTGAACCGGAAAGAGACAGGGGGGCTAAGCATGACGGCGATTCACCGAATGGAGATTCCTGTACCATTTGCAGTGGAAACTGTGAATGTGTTTTTAGTTGAGGGGGAGACATTAACATTAATTGATACAGGGACGAATACAGAAGAGGCAAGAAATGCGTTAGAAAGTCAATTAGGTACATTAGGACATACGATAGAAGATATTGAAACAGTAGTCATTACGCATCATCATGCAGATCATTGTGGACTTTTAAATATATTTTCTGAGAAGACGAATATTATTGGACATCCTTGGAATGAGCCTTGGATCACACAAAATCCAGAGTTTTTAAAGCGGTATCATGAATTTTTTAGAGAGACGGCCTTACAGTTTGGTGTGCCAGTAGCATTTTTGAAAGACGAGTCGTTATTGACGACGAGGACACTTAAATATTCTTGTAATAGATCGTTAACGCATACTGTGAGAGAAGGAGATCGTATTAATTCTTTGCCTGGATTTACAGTGCTTGAAACACCAGGTCATGCTTCTACTCATATTTCTTTATATAGAGAATCTGATGGAATATTAATTGGTGGAGATGCTCTCATTAGTCATATTTCTTCGAATCCAATACTAGAACCACCATATGAAGGGCAAACAGAACGGGCACGCCCATTACTACAATATAATCAAACATTACAGCGTTTAAGCGAAATGAATATTTCACGCATTTTATCAGGGCATGGGGAAGATGTTCTAAATGTGAAACAACTTATTGAAACGAGATTACAAAAGCAAGAAACACGTGCTTTTAAAGTACTTGAGTTATTAAAGGAAAAACCAATGACAGCATTTGAAGTATGTGTAAAACTATTTCCGGTATTATATAAAGAACAATTACCACTTACTATTTCAGAAACGGTTGGACAATTGGACTATTTAGCATATAATCAACAAGTGATGATTGATGAGTCATCGCAACAATTGATTTATTATGCAAAGTAGGTGACAGCAATGACAGGACGTTTACAAAATAAAGTAATCGTCATTACAGGTGCTTCTAGTGGGATTGGTGAGCAAGTTGCAATGCAAGTTGCAGCACAGGGAGCGACTCCAGTATTAATGGCTCGAACAGAAGAGAAACTACAAGCGTTAGTAGACAAAATTAAAGAAACTTATAATACGCCTTGCTATTATTATGTATTAGATGTAAGTGATGAGATGGAAGTACAGTCTGTTTTTTCAAAGGTATTACAAGAAGTGGGACGTATTGATATATTAGTAAACAATGCGGGATTTGGTATTTTTAAAACGTTTGAAGATGCGTCAATGGGTGAAGTAAAAGATATGTTCCAAGTAAATGTATTTGGATTAGTAGCATGTACGAAAGCGGTACTACCTTATATGGTAAACAAGAATGAAGGACATATTATTAATATCGCTTCACTTGCTGGAAAAATTGCAACTCCGAAATCGAGTGCTTATGCAGCAACGAAACATGCCGTATTAGGATTTACGAATAGTTTACGCATGGAATTAGCCAATACAGATATTTATGTTACAGCAATTAATCCAGGTCCGATAGATACAAACTTTTTTGAAATAGCGGATCAATCTGGTACATATGTAAAGAATATGGGACGTTACATGTTAAAACCAACATACGTAGCAGAACAAATCGTAAAGTCGATGCACACGAAAAAACGTGAAGTAAACTTACCGAAGTGGATGGGAATTGGCCCGAAACTTTATGCTTTATTCCCAGGTTTATTTGAACGTGTAGCAGGTAAATCATTAAGTAAAAAATAGGAGATTTCCATATGGAAATCTCCTATTTTTTATTGTTTTCCAGTTACATAATCATAAACAATATCCTCAATTTCCTCGTATAAATCAATTTCAATATTTGAATGAGTCACCGTTTGAATATGTTTCACTAGCATTTCCTGATCTTCTTTTGATATTGGACTGCATTGATATTGTTGAAAACTTTTTATAATCATTTTCTCAATTAATTTTTCGTTCATATTTTTCCCCGCCTGTATGTACGTATGTATTGTTTTATTGTACTTGAAGTGAAATAAAAAAACTACTATGCACTATTTTTGTATAAAAATTCGGTTGAGTATATTATTTTTCTAATAAAATTAAGTTTTTTTAGATTTAAAAATTTATAAATATTTAATTGACTCTATAAATATACAATATTATAATCATACTTAATTTAAAGAATCGATATGAGGAGGAACTTATGAAAGTCGCAATTATTGGAGCCACTGGATATGGGGGCATTGAGTTAATTCGTTTATTAGAACAACATCCATATTTTTCGATAGCATCTCTCCATTCTTTTTCACAAGTTGGTGAGTGTATAACAAATGTATATCCGCATCTTCGAAATGTCCTTTTTCATACGTTACAAGAAATTGATGTGGAGACGATAGGAAAAGAAGCAGAAATCGTATTTCTAGCAACCCCAGCAGGAGTATCGGCGGAGTTAACTCCCAAGTTATTAGCAGAAGGTTTAAAAGTAATTGACCTATCTGGAGACTTTCGTATGATAGATCCTTCGTCATATGAACTGTGGTATAAAAGGCCAGCAGCGAAAGAAGAAATTCTTAGAAAAGCAGTGTATGGGTTAAGTGAATGGAAAAGGACTGGGATTCAAAAGGCAAATTTAATTGCAAACCCAGGATGTTTTGCTACAGCCACATTGCTAGCGATAGCGCCGTTAGTACGTAGCGGCATGATTGAAGAAGATTCGATTATTATTGATGCGAAATCAGGGGTATCAGGAGCAGGTAAAACACCAACAACAATGACTCATTTTCCTGAGCTATATGATAACTTGCACATTTATAAAGTGAATGAGCATCAGCACGTTCCAGAGATTGAGCAAATGCTTACAGAATGGAATAGTGAATCACAGCCAATTACATTTAGCACACATTTAATACCGATATCACGAGGAATCATGATTACACTTTATGCAAAAGTAAAACAAAAGATGGAAATAAAGCAAATTCAAAAATTGTATGAAGAAACGTATGAACAATCGCCTTTCATCCGAATTTGTACACAAGGGAAATTTCCAAGTCCAAAAGAAGTGAGAGGCTCAAATTATTGTGATATTGGCATAGCTTACGATGAAAGAGCTGAAAGAGTTACGGTCGTTTCTGTTATAGACAATATGATGAAAGGCGCGGCTGGGCAAGCGATTCAAAATGCAAACATAATAGCGGGACTAGAAGAGACAACAGGTTTACAACATATGCCGCTTTATCTATAAGGGGGACATGATGATTAAAGTAGCGTCTATTACAAAATTAGAAAATGGTTCAATTGTAACGCCGAAAGGCTTTTCTGCAATTGGTACTGCAAATGGTTTAAAAAAGGAGAAAAAGGATTTAGGTGCCATCGTTTGTGATGTACCTGCATCATGTGCCGCTGTGTATACAACGAATCAAATACAAGCAGCTCCTTTGCAAGTAACGAAGGATAGTATAACGGCAGAAGGGAAGTTACAAGCAATTATCGTTAATAGTGGAAATGCAAATGCTTGTACTGGAATGAAAGGATTACAAGACGCATACGAGATGCGCGCATTAGGGGCGGAACATTTTGGGATGAAAGAAAATTACGTTGCAGTAGCTTCAACAGGTGTAATTGGTGTTCCACTGCCGATGGATATAATCCGAAAGGGAGTTGCAACTCTTATACCAACGAAGGAAGAAAGTGAAGCATATTGTTTTTCTGAAGCAATTTTAACGACGGATCTTATAACGAAAGAAACTTGCTATGAAATGATTATTGATGGGAAGAAAGTGGCGATTGCGGGTGTTGCAAAAGGTTCAGGGATGATTCATCCGAATATGGCAACGATGCTTAGTTTTATTACGACAGATGCTCATATAGAGCATGACGTATTGCAAACAGTGTTATCCCAAATTACGAATCATACATTTAATCAAATTACGGTAGATGGAGATACTTCTACGAATGATATGGTCATCGTTATGGCAAGTGGATTATCAGAAACAAGACCGATAAATATGGAACATACAGATTGGGAAACTTTCGTATGTGCTTTACAGAAGGTATGTGAAGATTTAGCGAAAAAAATTGCGCAAGATGGTGAAGGAGCTAAGAAGTTAATAGAAGTAAATGTGCTAGGAGCTCAAACGAATGAAGAGGCAAAAAAAATTGCAAAGCAAATAGTCGGTTCGAGTCTTGTGAAAACAGCAATACATGGTGAAGACCCAAACTGGGGGCGAATTATTAGTAGTATTGGACAAAGTGAAGTAGCTATTAATCCGAACACAATTGACATTACTCTTCAATCTATATCGGTATTAAAAAATAGTGAGCCTCAAATATTTTCTGAAGAAGAAATGAAAGAGAGATTACAAGAAGATGAAATAGTCATTAATGTGTACTTACACTTAGGTGAAGAGACAGGATCAGCTTGGGGCTGTGACTTAAGCTATGAATATGTGAAAATAAATGCTTGTTATCGTACATAAGGAGAGAGAAGATGAGCGATTATATTGTAGTGAAATGCGGCGGTAGTATGTTGAATCAATTAAATGCTGTGTTTTTTGATTGTATAAAGAAATTGCAACAGAAGTATAAAGTAGTGATTGTTCATGGTGGTGGGCCAGAAATTGATGCCAAATTAAAAGATTGTAACATCAACGTAGAAAAAAGAGATGGATTACGCGTAACACCAAAAGAAGTTATGGATGTTGTTCAAATGGTGCTATGCGGAAGTACGAATAAAAAACTCGTAATGAATTTACAAAAGCATAATTTACTTGCTGTAGGTTGTTCGGGGTGTGACGGTAATTTACTTCAAGTTCAACCTGTCAGCGAGGAGATAGGATATGTGGGAGAAGTAAGTTATGTAGAAACAGCCTTATTAAAAGGATTAATAAATATGGGGTATATTCCTGTTATTGCTCCAATCGGGGTAAATGGTAATGAAATTTATAACATAAATGCGGACAATGCTGCAGCTGGGATTGCGGCCGCGTTAGGGGCAAAAGAGCTTATTTTTATTACGGATGTAGATGGAATATTACATGAAGGGAATTTGGTAAAGGAAACGGATGAATCTGAAATTGCAACTTTTATAGAAACAGGTGTTATTACAGGTGGGATGATTCCGAAAGTACAGGCGGCACTAGCATCATTAAAAATGGGAGTGCAAAAGATAAGTATTGTGAATGGTACAAAAGATTTTACTGAGGTTACGGGAGAGTGTATTGGAACGACGGTAACGAAAGGTGTGAGTATTGCATGACGAGTCATCTTTTTCAAACGTATGGCAGAAGAACTATTGAGTTTGTAAAGGGAACTGGAACGAAAGTTATTGATAATAAAGGTAAGCAATATTTAGATTTTACATCAGGAATTGGCGTATGTAATTTAGGACATTGTCACCCTACTGTTCTCAAAGGTGTACAAGAGCAACTTGATGATATATGGCATATATCTAACCTGTTTACAAACAGCTTACAAGAAGAAGTTGCGTCATTATTAACAGAAAATAGAGCATTAGATTATGTGTTTTTCTGTAATAGTGGGGCAGAGGCAAATGAAGCGGCTTTAAAGTTAGCACGTAAGCATACTGGAAAATCTCTCGTCGTAACATGCCACCAGTCTTTTCACGGTAGAACATTTGGAACGATGAGTGCAACGGGCCAAGATAAGGTGAAAGAAGGATTTGGTCCATTACTTCCATCTTTTTTACATATCCCTTTTAACGATATTAAAGCATTAGAGGAAGTAATGAATGAAGAAGTTGCGGCGGTAATGGTAGAAGTTGTTCAAGGAGAGGGAGGAGTAATACCTGCTGATCTATCTTTTTTGAAAGAGATTGAAACATTATGTAATAAGTTCGGTTCCTTATTTATTATAGACGAAGTACAAACGGGGATAGGAAGAACTGGAACACTATTCGCTTATGAACAAGTGGGAATAGAGCCTGATATCGTTACCGTTGCAAAGGCACTTGGGAATGGGATTCCTGTCGGAGCGATGATTGGCGGGAAAGAGCTCGGAACGTCGTTTACTGCAGGATCACACGGTTCAACTTTTGGCGGGAATTACATCGCGATGGCTGCAGCGAAAGAAGTATTGCAAGTGAGTAAAAAAACATCGTTTTTAAAAGAAGTACAAGAAAAAGGCGAGTACGTATTAGAGAAGTTGCAAGAGGAATTACAGCATGTCGAATGTATTCAAAATATACGTGGTAAGGGGCTTATGATTGGGATTGAGTGTAAGCATGAAGTTGCAAGTTTTATAGAACAACTAGAAAACGAAGGACTTCTCGTATTACAAGCAGGCCCTAATGTTATAAGACTATTACCGCCACTCATTGTCACGAATGAAGAGTTAGAACAGGCAGTATATATAATAAAAAAAGTAGTTTGTACAAAAAACGTATCAATCATATAAGGGGGAAGTTTCATGTCAACTGTACAAGTACCGAAATTAAATACGAAAGATCTTTTAACACTAGAAGAATTAACGAAAGAAGAAATTATTTCTTTAATTGAGTTCGCTATATATTTAAAAAAGAATAAGCAAGAGCCTTTATTACAAGGCAAAATATTAGGGCTTATTTTTGATAAGCATTCAACTCGTACTCGTGTATCTTTTGAAGCGGGAATGGTACAACTCGGGGGACATGGTATGTTTTTAAGTGGGAAAGAGATGCAAATGGGAAGAGGAGAAACCGTTTCAGATACTGCGAAAGTATTATCGCAGTATATTGACGGGATCATGATACGTACATTCTCACACGCGGATGTAGAAGAGCTTGCAAAAGAATCGAGTATTCCTGTTATTAACGGTTTAACGGATGATCATCATCCTTGTCAAGCATTGGCAGACCTCATGACGATATATGAAGAAACAAATACATTTAAAGGAATAAAATTAGCTTACGTAGGTGACGGAAATAATGTATGTCATTCATTGTTGCTAGCGAGTGCAAAAGTCGGAATGCATATGACTGTTGCAACGCCTGTAGGATATGAACCGAATGAAGAGATTGTAAAAAAAGCGTTAGCGATTGCCAAGGAAACAGGAGCTGAAATTGAAGTTTTGCATGATCCTGAATTAGCGGTGAATGAAGCAGATTTCATTTATACTGACGTTTGGATGAGCATGGGGCAAGAGGGCGAAGAAGAGAAATATTCTTTATTTCAACCTTACCAAATCAATAACGAACTTGTTAAGCATGCGAAACAAACATATCGTTTCTTACACTGTTTACCTGCCCATCGTGAAGAAGAAGTAACAGGCGAAATTATAGATGGACCACAGTCTATCGTATTTGAGCAAGCTGGTAATCGATTGCATGCTCAAAAAGCGTTATTAGTGAGTTTATTTAAAAATGTAGAAGAGCCTTCCTAAAAGGGAGGTTTTTTTATATTAAAATGTCGGATGTATATTTGGTTAACCATTTCGATATCATTTATAATAAAAGAGAAAACTAAATTTGTTTTTCAGAGTGTGTAAGGACATACTACATATAAAAATATAGTTAAAGAGATGATGAGGGTGAAAACAACTAAGAAAACATATTCGTTTTTTCAGCGGATGTGGAGAATATTAAAGTTTCAATATTATAAGTTGCTTCGATCGCCAGAAGGCGCAAAGAAAGTATCGTTAGGGTTTGCTATAGGATTCGGCTTAGAAATGTTAGTCATTTATACGGCATCGCTCGTATATGTAGTATTTTATCCAATCGTCAGGTTAGCAAAGGGATCTTTTCCTGCGGCAGTTATTGGCAATATTATTGGGAAAATATCGTTTCTCCCAGTATTTTTATTTCCGCTTGCGTATGCGCTAGGAAAAATGATTTATCCATTTCATGTACAGAAAATTCATCATGAACCATTTACGATAGCGGACTTGTTTTCAAGTCACATTTTTACGATATTAAAGAGCTTATTACAAAGTGAAGTGTATGTATTAATTGGAATGACGATTTTAGGAGTTGTGTTTGGTCTCATTTCATATTTCGTTGTGCATTATTTATACGAAAAGAACCGTAAGTTACGCTTGAAGAAAAGGAAGAAACGAGTGAGAGAACCACTTGTACAATTATAAACAATGTCACATTCATTTTCTCCTTTGAATATGTTTAAGAAAAAGGAGGAGAGGATAATGTATTATTATTACGTACCTCAAGTATATCCATATGTAAATTATTATCCGGTTTATGATACGAGTAGACAATACGAATTATATCGGCAACAACAATTACAGCAATTATCACAAATACCACAATTACCACAACAACAGCCTACACAGGAAAAAAAACCATATTTAACAACATGGCCATATTCCAATGTGTACTATGGTAACTATTACGAATCATAAAGCTGCTTCTATTTAGAAGCAGCTTTATACGTTTGTTTTCAAAATTAAATTTTGAATGGTTTGAAGAGAATGAATGAGCTTTTCGCGCTCTTCCTCAGATAATGTTTGGAAATTTTCTTTTAGTTTGTCTAAAATGAATTGCTGATACTGATTTACTAATAATTTCCCTTCAGCTGTTAGAGAAATTAAAATGACCCGTCGATCTTTTTCGCTATAATGACGCTCTATTAGTTCTTCTTGAATAAGTTTGTTTAATAGAGGTGTCATGTTAGGCCGTGAAATCGCTAGCCGCTTGCCGATTTCGGAAACTGCTAATGTGCCGTTTTCATGCAAAAGCAGTAATACTTGTGTATGTGATGGCGGCATATGTCTTTGAGAAGAAAATTCTCCAGGAAGCATAAATTTGCGATAAAAAAGAGGCACTAGCGAAAGAAGATGATCAACAATACGTTCCCACTCGCGTGATTCCATATAAAGGCCCCCTTCCACTATCATTGTAACAAAAAAGACATGTTATAAAAATAGAATTGTTTCATGGGAATTTTAATATTTGTAGGCCAATACTTTTTTTGTAAATGAATCGGCAATAATCGTATAGCCTTTATCATTTGGGTGTACTTGGTCAAAGAGCAATTCTTTTTTATCATTCGATATTAATTTACGAATTGGCAAAACGATAGATGGTTGATTCACTTTTGCAATGGAATAAACGGATTCATTCCAGCCGTCTAAAAACATATCTGCATAACTTGCGATGGAGTCATCGAGTTGTAACGGGTTATAGAGTTCAGAAAGAATGAGTAAAGCATCCGGATTTTGATCTCGGACTGTCTTTACAATATTTTTTACATCCGCTTCAAAATGAGCTTTTTCTTTATTTAACATTTTAATACCGTCTATAACACCGACATCACGATTTAAGCGAAATAAATTATTTCCCCCAATATTAATTGTAATGATATTTGCTGCTCTAATTTTTTGCTTTACATCTTCTGATTGAACTTTTTTAGCGAGACGATCTGTTGTAAGACCGTTTATCCCAAGGTTTTCTACAGTAATTGGTTTATGAATTTGTGCTTCTATTTGTTTAGAGGCTAATTCAGCAAATCCACCTTGTGTTGATCCATATCCTTTGGCGAGCGAATCACCTAGTACGAGATGATAAAAGGAATCGTTTGTTTGCTTATCAATCCAACTTGGAGTAGATGTTTTTTCTGTTTTTTCTTCGGGTTCATTTTGTTTTGTCTCGTCGTTCTTTTCAAAATAAGAATAAGAAATGATCAGAAGGAGGAGACAAACAATTGTTAAGATGACTTTTTTCATAAATTCATCCTCCTTGTAATTGGTAATTGTATCATATTCAGCAGTATTAGCAATGTAAGGGCATATTATATGTTTATGAAAAGTTTATAATAACTTTACAGAAAATTTGTTGAAGTTTGTCAAAAAATATTGACGATAGGAAAGAACTTTATATATGATAATGTCAGATAAGGTGAAATTTTAATTAGTGGGAGCTTTATTTCCTATTAATTGTTAGTCTTCATCAATCGAGCGTTTAAGGGGACTACTCGTTAGCGCAGGGTGAAATGAAAATTGTGTCTCTAATAGAAGAAAAAAGGTATGTGGTTAGAGACAGATAGGGATTCATTTCATTATTTCTGGTAATTGTATAAGGGGGATTTTTTGTGAAAAAGTCAAAAAAAATGCTAGCTGGAGCAACTCTTGCGATTGGTGTTATAGCACCGCAAGTAATGCCAACAACAGCTCATGCAGATGAGAACGCTGGGGAGAGTACAGTTAAGTTACGAATTCTAGAAACATCAGATATTCACGTTAACTTAATGAATTACGATTATTATCAAACGAAAACAGATAATAAAGTAGGTCTCGTACAAACGGCAACACTCGTTAATAAAGCACGTGAAGAAGTGAAGAACTCTGTCCTATTTGATGATGGGGATGCATTACAAGGGACGCCGCTTGGAGATTATGTAGCGAATAAAATAAAAAATCAGGAGAATTCTGTTGATTCTAACTATGTCCATCCATTATATCGTGTAATGAATTTAATGAAGTATGACGTCATCTCTCTTGGGAATCATGAATTTAACTATGGTTTAGATTATTTAAAGGAAGTGACTGGTAAAACAAAAATTCCGGTTATTAACTCGAATGTCTACAGAGATGACCATGATGGTAATGATGAGAATGACGAGCATTACTTTGATAGACCATATCATATTTTAGAGAAAGAAGTAATGGATGAAGCAGGCCAAAAACAAATAGTGAAAATTGGTGTAATGGGATTTGTTCCACCACAAATTATGAATTGGGATAAAGCGAATTTAGAAGGACAAGTTAAAGCGAAAGATATAGTTGAAACAGCGAAGAAAATGGTACCAAAAATGAAAGCAGAAGGTGCAGATGTTATCGTTGCACTAGCTCATTCCGGTGTTGATAAAAGTGGATACAACGTTGGTATGGAAAACGCGTCGTATTATTTAACAGAGGTTCCTGGCGTAAATGCAGTATTAATGGGACATTCACATACTGAAGTGAAGGATGTATTTAATGGTGTTCCAGTTGTAATGCCGGGTGTTTTTGGTAGTAACTTAGGTATTATTGATATGCAATTGAAAAAGGTAAACGGAAAATGGGAAGTGCAAAAAGATCAGTCTAAGCCGCAACTTCGTCCGATTGCTGATAGTAAAGGTAATCCATTAGTAGAATCTGATCAAAAATTAGTTAATGAAATTAAAGATGAACATGAAAAGACAATCGAATATGTAAATACACATGTAGGTGAAACGAAAGCACCAATTAATAGTTATTTTTCATTAGTACAAGATGATCCTTCTGTACAAATTGTGACAAATGCGCAAAAATGGTATGTAGAACAAGAACTTAAAAAACCAGAATACGAAAAGATTAAAGATATTCCGGTTTTATCTGCAGGTGCACCATTTAAAGCAGGTGGCCGAAACGGTGCAACATATTATACTGATATTCCAGCTGGAACGTTAGCGATTAAAAACGTTGCAGATTTATACGTATATCCAAATACGTTATATGCTGTAAAAGTAAATGGGGCACAAGTGAAAGAATGGCTTGAAATGTCTGCAGGTCAGTTTAATCAAATTAATCCTAAACCAAAAGAAAAAATTGAACAGCAATTGGTGAATACAGGATATCCTACATATAACTTTGATATTATAGATGGTTTAAAATATGAAATTGATGTAACACAACCGGCGAAATACGATAAAGATGGAAAAGTTGTAAATGCAAATACGAATCGTATTGTAAATATGACATATGAAGGTAAGCCAGTAGCTGATGATCAAGAGTTTATTGTTGCTACAAATAATTATCGCGGTAGCAGTAAAACGTTCCCTGGTGTAAGTGAAGGAGAAGTTATTTACCAATCGCAAGATGAAACACGTCAAATTATTGTAAAGTATATGCAAGAAACGCCAGTTATTAACCCGACAGCAGATAAAAATTGGACGTTTAAACCGATTGTTGCAGATAAATTAAATACAACATTTGATTCTTCACCAAATGCACAAAAGTACATAAAGAAAGATGGGAACATATCATATGTTGGACCATCTGAAAATCAATTTGCTAAATATGCAATTGATATAACGAAGAAGAATGATGATAAAGAAACTGGTGAAGGAAACCCAACGACACCGCCGAAAGGTGATGGAGGAAATCCGACGACACCACCAACAGGTGGGGGAGAAAATCCAACGACACCGCCAACAGGTAATGGAGAAAACCCAACACCACCAACAGAAGAAGGTAATAATGGTAATGAACCAAAGCAAGATGGAAACAATACTGGATCTGGACAAACTACAACAGATGATCAAAATACAAAAGAAACAACAACAACTGTAAGTGAAAATAAAGAAGCTGAAAAAGATGAACGTGATTTACCGAAAACAGGTGCAAGTATTGCTTCTACAATTGGAGCTGGTCTTGCGTTTGTTGGAGCGGGATTACTTATGTTATTTAGAAGAAAGAAAGCGAATTGATAGTCGAGAAATATAAAAAGGATTACCGATTTGGTAATCCTTTTTGTTATATTATGAAACTGGTACTGCTTTTTCTTTTTTCCATGAAAGACCGAATCCAGTAAAACCGACGATAATGGTTACGACTGGACAAGCTAAACAGAAGATTGCGTATGGCAGGTAATCGAATGTTGGAACGCTAAGAACATTTGTTAAGAATACGCCACTGACACCCCATGGTACGAGTGGATTAATTACTGTACCAGCATCTTCTAATACTCGTGATAAATTACGACGCTCTAAACCGACTTCATCGTATTTATTAGCGAATGCTTGTCCTGTTAAAACGATGGATAAGTACTGCTCACCAAGTAAGAAGTTTACACCAATTGCAGTTGAAGCAGTAGAAATAATTAAGCGTGTACTAGTTTTTACGAAGCTAGAGATAATATTCATCAGCTGCGCTATAATGCCCATTCCTTGTAATAATCCTCCCATACAAAGAGCTAGGAAAATAAGAGCAATTGACATCATCATACTTTGCAGGCCACCGCGAGATAATAAGCTATCAATATCTTTGATACCAGTTTTAGAAACGTAACCGTCTTGCATAATTTTAATTAAATCAGCTAAAGAAGTGCTAGGTTTAAAAATAAAGAGAATAATAATTCCTACCACAATTCCTGCAAGTAATGTTGGAACTGCGGGTACCTTTTTAAATGCGAATAGGAACAGTAATAAAATAGGAATAAGTGTAACGATAGAAATCGTTGCATTTTTTTCTAGTGTATTAATAAATGCTGAGAAATCAACGTTTCCACCAGATCCGCTTCCTAAAATGAAAAATGCGATAAAAGCAATAATGAAAGCTGGCACTGTTGTCCAAAGCATGTTACGAATATGTTCAAATAAATCTACACCCGTTACAGCAGGCGCTAAGTTTGTTGTATCAGATAAAGGAGACATTTTATCTCCGAAGAATGCACCAGAAATAATTGCCCCAGCAATAAGAGCTGGATCGTATCCAAGGGCAGTACCCATTCCCATAAAGGCAAGTCCTACAGTTGCAGCAGTTGTAAATGCACTACCGATACTCGTTCCAACAATTGCACAAACAACAAAAACAGTTGGAACGAAAATTTTTGGAGATACAAGTTGGAAGCCGTATACCATTAAAGTCGGAATAGTTCCAGCTGCGATCCAAACGCTAATTAATACGCCTACAAGTAAGAAAATAAATATAGATGGAATACCAGCTGAAATACTACTGATCATCCCTTTCTCCATAGTAGACCAAGAGATTTTCTTCAGGAATCCAAATGCTAATAAAAGAACGATACCAAATAAAATTGGGATGTGTGGTGAAACTTCTAATTGAATAACACTAAAACCAATACAGAAAAAGATAAAAATTGTTAAAAGAACAGACTCAATTTTTGAAACCATTGTTTTCCCCTCCTAAGTAATGTAAAATAGCTCTTTTTTATATAAAATTCGCCAATATTGTATATTTCCTTCTAAAATTTAGAATTTTGTGACAAATTACCGGTAATTGTTGGTCCTTCTATATGATACGGAAATGATTGGATAAAAAAACGTCCCTGCATATAATTATGCAGGGACGAAGAAATCGCGGTACCACCCTAGCTTGTGAAATGAATGTATCACAAAATAAAGGGTCATATGATATGCGCTTATAAAATAAAAAACGCCCCTGCAATATATGCAGGGACGAAAAATTCGCGGTACCACCCTAAATTGTGAAACAGTGTCGTTTCACCACTCTTTAGACATAACGGTCTATAACCGTCTTTCACTACTCCTCACGTTTCGTAAAAGAAGCTCCAGGGGGTAATTCATAATTCGCTCTGTACTGGTTCGCACCGACCACCAGCTCTCTGAAATCAGAAATCGAAATACTACTAAATCCTATCAACGCCGATTCATATGATGTTAGTTAAATTTTTATCATATTTTCATCTTACATGTCAATAAAAATATTAAATATTTTTTAGGGAAATAAAGGAGAATTGTTTTTAACGCTGTAAAAATGTACGTTATAATGAATTTGAAAGGGGGAGGAAAGAGTGAAGAAAAAAATAATTCTTTTTACCACTTTATTAGTTATTGGAGGAAGTGCTGGAATTTACACAGCTTTTGCGGCTGAATCAGAGCAGTTGAAACAAAAGCAAATACAACAGTCAGAAGTGAAGAAAGTAAAAGAAATAGAAGAGAAGAAATCAATGGAAAAAGCAGCAGAAAAACTAGGAGTTTCTACTGAGGGGAAAACAAAAGAAGAGGTTACGAAAGAAGTAAATACCGCTAGGTTTGAGAAGCGCCATGATTTATTAATTGAGCACGCTAAGCAACTTGGAATTGATACAGAGGGGAAAAAAGATGAAGAAATTATTTTAGAAATTGGAAAGATACAGCATGGAAAGTAGAACAACTTATCGTATGATAAGTTGTTCTTTTTTAAGAACTATTTGATTTTAAAATAATTGACAGTCATTCGGATTTAATGTTAACTATATTTATAAACAAGTTAACATTAGGGGTGACAGTTGTGACAATAAATAGTAGAACAATTGAAAAATCATCTTATACATATGAAGAATTAGCAGAGAAAAATAAAGCTTACGTATGGCACCCATTTACACAAATGAAAGATTATTTAGAAGAAGATCCTGTCATTATTGAACGTGGAGAGGGAAGAAAACTATACGATGTAAATGGTAATGAATATTGGGATGGTGTTTCATCTATATGGTTAAATGTTCACGGACATCAAGTACCGGAATTAGATGCAGCAATTCGTGAGCAATTAAATAAAATTGCTCATTCTACTATGTTAGGACTTGCTAACGTTCCATCTATTTTATTAGCAGAAAAAATTATTGAGGTTGTACCAGATGGATTGAAGAAGGTATTCTATTCTGATTCAGGTTCTACCGCTGTTGAAATTGCAATTAAGATGGCTTTCCAATATTGGCAGCATAAAGGGAAACCAAAGAAACAAAGATTTGTTACATTAAAAGAAGCATATCACGGTGATACAATTGGAGCTGTTTCAGTAGGGGCAATAGACTTGTTTCACCAAGTGTATAGTTCGCTCTTATTTGATGCGATTAAAATGCCGTATCCATATACATATCGTTCTCCTTACGGAAATAATAAGGAGGAAATTGTAAAAAGCCATTTAGAAGAAATGGAAGAATTGTTGAAAGAAAAGCATGAAGAAGTAGCTGCCATCATTGTAGAGCCATTAATGCAAGGTGCTGGCGGAATGATTACAATGCCAAAAGGATATTTAAAAGGACTGCGCGATTTATGTACAAAGTACAATGTATTATTTATTACAGATGAGGTAGCGACTGGATTTGGGCGTACAGGGAAAATGTTTGCGTGTGAACATGAAAATGTGACGCCAGACATTTTAACTGCTGGGAAAGGTTTAACAGGTGGATATTTACCAATTGCAGTTACGGTAACGACAGATGAAATATATAATGCCTTCTTAGGAGAATATGAAGAACAAAAAACATTTTTCCATGGACATAGCTACACAGGTAATCCGTTAGGGTGTGCCGTAGCAATCGCGAATCTAGAACTATATGAAAAAACAAATTTAATAGAAGAAGTGGCACGTAAAACGGATTATGTGACAGCGCAATTAGAAAAGCTCTTTGCCTATAAACATGTAGGTGATATTCGTCAGTGCGGATTAATGGTTGGTATTGAGCTTGTGAAGAATAAGGAAACGAAAGAAGCGTTTGACTGGACAGAAAGAGTCGGTGTTCAAGTATGTAAACGCTCAAGAGAGCTGGGTATGATTTTACGACCGCTAGGTAACACGATTGTATTTATGCCACCACTTGCTTCTACTTTTGAAGAGATTGATGATATGTTACGCATTTTATATAAGGCAATCTCAGATGTTACGGAGGGAGAATAATGAGTGGTTTTTTCATAACAGCAACTGATACTGAAGTTGGAAAAACAGTAGTTGCAGGTGCTATAGCAGGTGTATTTAGAGAATTAGGATATAACGTAGGGGTATATAAACCGTTACAAAGTGGGCATGTTGCATCAAACCCTGAGGGAGATGCGGCAAGGTTAAAAGTACTATCAGGTGTACCGACACAAGAAAATGAAATTTGCCCTTATTCTATTGAAGAACCACTTGCTCCGAGACTTGCCATGAAAAGAGCTGGAAGAGTAGTAAAGTTAAAAGAAATTACTGATTACTATAATGAACTATTAAAAGAGTTTAATAGCTTATTTGTAGAAGGAGCAGGTGGGCTTGCTGTCCCATATACAGAAGATGCTTTAGTAATAGATTTTGCAACAGAATTACAGTTGCCTCTTATTGTAGTAGCTCGTCCTACATTAGGAACAGTAAATCATACAGTGTTAACGATTGCTTACGCAAAGGCGCATGGCTTAACCGTAGCGGGTGTCATTTTATCAGGTTGCAAAGAATGTGAAATGGAAAGAGTGCAAGAAAATAAAGAGATGATTGAAGAGCTGAGCGGGGTACCAGTTTTAGGATTATTACCATTCTTTGAAGGTGAGTTTACGAAAGAAGAAGTATTAGAATCTGCAAAAGAACATATTATGATTTCAAAATTAGAGGAGTTTATCCAAAATGAATCAAACGTGGCGGGCGCATCTTCAATCTAAATTACAACAATTACATGAGCAAGGGCAGTATCGAAATTTATATGTAACAGAGAAGGCAGAAGAGACTTGGCTTATTCGAGATAAAAAAAGGATGTTAAATTTAGCGTCAAATAATTATTTAGGGTTAGCTGGAGATGAAAGGTTAAAAGAAGCTGCTATTGCCTGTACAAAAAGATATGGAACTGGAGCGACTGCCTCTCGTCTCGTTGTAGGAAATCATCCATTATATGAAGAGGTTGAGAGAAGCATATGTGACTGGAAAGGTACTGAAAGAGCTTTAATTGTAAATAGTGGGTATACGGCAAATATAGGTGCCATATCTTCTTTAGCCTCTCGGCACGATATTGTTTTTAGTGATAAGTTAAATCACGCAAGTATTGTTGATGGAATCATATTAAGCGGGGCAGAGCATAAAAGATATCGTCATAATGATTTGGATCATTTAGAGAAGCTGTTGAAAACAGCGTCACCTGAAAAGCGGAAATTAATCGTAACTGATACCATTTTTAGTATGGATGGTGATACTGCTTATTTGAGAGATTTAGTACAGCTGAAAGAGAAATACGGGGCAATCATTATAGTCGATGAAGCACATGCGAGTGGAATATATGGAATCGGCGGAGCTGGGTTATCTCATATAGAAAAAAATCTTGCTCAAAAAATTGATATACATATGGGGACGTTTAGCAAGGCTTTAGGGTGTTATGGTGCGTATTTGACAGGTGATGAAATTTATATAGAGTATTTACAAAATATGATGAGAAGCTTTATTTTTACTACAGCTTTACCACCAAGTACGTTAGGAGCAGTGCAAAAAGCAATTGAAATTGTAAAAGAAGATAACGAAAGAAGAGAGAACCTTATAGCAAACGGAGAATACTTCAGAACTAAATTAAGGGATGCTGGTTTTGATATTGGGAATAGTTCAACTCATATTGTACCGATTGTAGTCGGTTCAAATGAACATGCTTTACGGTTTAGTAAAAGGTTGCAAGAGGCAGGGATTGCGGCTATTGCAATTCGTCCGCCAACTGTGCCGGTTCATAGTTCTCGAATTCGCTTTGCAGTTACATCGCAACATACAATAGCTGATTTAAAATGGGCTATTGACCGAATTATTCACATTGCGAAAGAAGAGGAGATTTTCGTATGAACGAGCTAAAGGTTATTTTTATCCCCGGATGGGGAATGGAAGAGAATATTTGGGATTTAGTAATTCCGTATTTTAAAGGATATCCTGTTCAATGCATAGATTGGCGTAATGTGAACGAACGAAGTGAATTTGTGGACCGAATTATAGATGTAGCGCATAACGACAACGTAATTTTAGTTGGTTGGTCACTAGGAGCGTTAGCAGCAGTTGAAGCTTATAAAAAGATTAAGGCAAAAGGCATCGTATTAATTGGTGGTACTGCTAAATTTACAAATACGAGCGATTACAGTAACGGATGGAATGCTTTGCATGTAGAACGGCTGAAAAGGAATTTGGCGAGAAGGAAAGAAGATACGCTCAAACGGTTTTATGAAAATATGTTTACGAAAGATGAGTTAAAAGAGAATAAAAACTTTGAAGACATTGTAGACCGTTTTAAAGGTGATTCTATTCAGTCTTTACAACTAGGTTTGGATTATTTAATAGAAACAGATATGAGAGAAGAACTAAAAGAAATTAAAGTACCTATACTACTTATTCACGGAGAACAGGATGTAATATGCCCATTGTCTGCGGCACGTAGTATGACGGAGAATAGCAGCAGCGAGCTGAAAGTAGTAAGTGATGCAGGGCATGCGTTATGTGTAACGAATTTTGAATATTGCGCAAATGAGATAATTCAATTTATAGAGGGGATACGACATGATCAACAAAACGTTACTACAAAAACGGTTTAATGGGGCAGCCGTATCTTACGATCGATATGCAAATGTACAAAAAAAGATGGCACATTCATTACTTTCAATCTTAAAGGAACGATATAGTGAAACGGCATCAATACGTATTTTAGAACTGGGGTGCGGGACGGGGTATGTAACAGAGCAATTATCAAAGTTATTTCCGAAAGCACATATTACAGCAGTTGATTTTGCTGAAAGTATGATTGCAATTGCGCAAACTAGACAAAATGTAAAAAATGTAACGTTTCACTGTGAAGATATTGAGCGATTACGATTAGAAGAATCATATGATGTCATTATTTCAAATGCTACATTTCAATGGTTAAATAATTTACAACAAGTGTTAAGAAATTTATTTCAACATTTGTCTATAGATGGGATATTACTCTTTTCAACGTTTGGACATGAAACATTTCAAGAATTGCATGCTTCGTTCCAACGTGCGAAAGAAGAAAGAAATATAAAAAATGAAACATCGATTGGTCAACGTTTTTATTCGAAAGATCAGTTGCTTCATATATGCAAGATAGAAACAGGGGATGTGCATGTTTCTGAAACATGTTACATAGAGAGTTTTACAGAAGTTAAGGAATTTCTACATTCTATTCGAAAAGTAGGAGCGACTAATAGCAATGAAGGATCATATTGTCAAAGTCCCTCACTCTTTCGTGCGATGCTGCGCATATACGAAAGAGACTTCACGGGAAATGAAGGGATAATGGCAACGTATCATGCTTTATTTATGCATATAACAAAAGAGGGGAAGAGATGAAATGAAACAAGTACAAACAAAAAGGGATTGGAAAAAACTTGCATACGACGTAGTGGAAGAGAAGATGATTACGAAAGAAGATGCAATAGCGATATTAGAAGCTGATGATACAGAAGTTTTAGAAATTATGAATGCGGCTTACATTATTCGCCATCATCACTTTGGTAAGAAAGTAAAATTGAATATGATTATTAATACGAAATCTGGATTATGTCCTGAAGATTGTGGATATTGCTCACAGTCTATTATTTCAGAAGCACCGATTGATAAATATGCATGGTTAACGCAGGAGAAGATTGTAGAAGGGGCACATGAAGCAATACGCCGTAAAGCAGGTACATATTGTATTGTAGCGTCTGGTCGTCGTCCGACGGATAAAGAGGTAAATCACGTAATTGGAGCAGTTAAGGAAATTCGTGAAACGACAGACTTGAAGATTTGTTGTTGTTTAGGTTTCTTAAATGAAGATCAAGCAGGACGTTTAGCGGAAGCGGGCGTGCATCGTTATAACCACAACTTAAATACACATGAAAATAATTACGATAGTATTTGTTCAACTCATACGTATGATGATCGTGTTGATACAGTTCAAAAAGCGAAACAAGCGGGCATTTCCCCATGCTCTGGAGCGATTTTTGGCATGGGAGAAACAATTGAAGAGCGTGCTGAAATTGCATTTGAATTACAACGTATAGATGCAGATTCTATCCCTTGTAATTTCCTTGTTGCTGTAAAGGGAACACCTCTTGAAGGGCAAAAAGAGTTAACGCCAGTAGAATGTTTAAAAGTACTGGCAATGATGCGTTTTGTAAACCCGACAAAAGAAATTCGTATTTCAGGAGGACGTGAAATCAATTTACGCTCTGTACAGCCAATCGGTTTATTTGCAGCAAATTCTATTTTTGTCGGGGACTACTTAACGACAGCTGGACAAGAGCCGACTGCGGACTGGGGTATGATTGCAGATTTAGGATTTGAGATTGAAGAATGTGCATTATAAGATAGATGAAAAAGCAAACTTGTAAAAGGGTTTGCTTTTTTTGTAAATAAAATGTAATAAATAGTTGTGAACGCTTGATATTATTGGTTTTTGAGCGGAAAAAAGAATTTTTGTGGACGAATTTTCCAAGCCCTAGTTGTACATAGTAAATATGTAATTTATATTGGGTTGGAGGATTTTACATGTACAAATACATATTAGCGATTATGACTTGTTTAATTTTAATAAAAGCAATAAGTTCTGATCCAGTTAAGGCTGCTGAAAATCCTGAACAAAAAGAGATGCAACAAAGAATCGAACAACACTTTCGAACGAAAGCTGAACATTTTGGATTGAAAACGGAAGGAAAAGATTTAAAGGAAGTTAGAAAAGAAATTACTATTATAGAAGAAGCGAAAAAAAGAGAGAATGTATGGAGAACAGCACAAGCTCTTCATATAAAAACAGAAGGAAAAACGATGAATGAATTAATAAAAGATGTACAAAAAAAGGTGAAAAAATAAAAAGAGGCCGCAGCCTCTTTTTTTATGCCCATTGTTTTGATAAGTGAGCCATTTCAATTGCAGCAACAGCTGATTCATATCCTTTATTACCAGCTTTCGTACCTGCGCGTTCAATCGCTTGTTCAATTGTTTCTGTCGTTAATACGCCGAAAATAACTGGGATGTCCATTTGTAGTGATAAAGACGCAACACCTTTTGCTACTTCATTACAAACGTAATCGTAGTGAGTTGTAGCACCTCGGATTACAGTACCTAATGTAATAACCGCATCATACTTTCCGCTACTAGCCATCTTTTTAGCGATTAAAGGAATTTCAAATGCACCAGGAACCCAAGCAACATCAATATCATTTTCTTCTACACCGTGACGCTTTAATCCGTCTAAAGCGCCGCCAAGTAACTTACTTGTAATAAATTCGTTAAAACGTCCAACAACAACTCCAACTTTTAATCCTGTACCAACTAAATGACCTTCGAATACCATAATAAATCTCTCCTTTAATTATAAGTTTAGTAAGTGTCCTAATTTGTTTACTTTCGTTTGTAAATACGATTTATTCTCTTCTTTTGCTGGCATTTGCAACGGTACACGCTCGACTACTTCTAAATCGTAACCTTGTAAGCCAGCAATTTTTCTTGGGTTATTCGTTAATAATCGTAAACTTTGTAAACCTAAATCTTTTAATATTTGTGCTCCGATACCGTAATCACGAAGATCAGCAGGGAAGCCGAGTTTTTCATTTGCTTCTACAGTATCGAATCCTTCTTCTTGCAATTTATAAGCACGAAGCTTATTAAGAAGCCCAATGCCTCTTCCTTCTTGTCTCATATAAAGAAGAACACCTTTTCCTTCACGCTCAATTTGAGCAAGTGCTGCATGGAGTTGTGGTCCGCAATCGCAGCGATGTGAACCGAATACATCTCCTGTTAAGCATTCAGAATGAACACGCACAAGTACCGGTTCACCTATTGAAATATCACCTTTTACAAGTGCGATATGTTCTTTCGTATCTAATGAGTTAGAATAGCCAATTGCGTGGAAAGTACCGAAATCTGTAGGTAATGTAATTTCCACCTCTCTCGTCACAAGTGTTTCATGATGGCGGCGGTAAGCAATTAAATCTTCTATTGTAATCATTTTTATATCAAATTGTTTTGCGCATTCTATTAAATCAGGTACACGTGCCATCGTGCCGTCCTCATTTATAATCTCGCAAATAACTCCAGCTGGTTCGGCACCGCATAGCTTCGCTAAATCAACAGCAGCTTCTGTATGACCTGCACGACGCAGGACACCGCCTTCTTTCGCAATTAATGGAAAGATATGTCCAGGTCGATTGAAATCAGCGCCTTTTGATGCGGGGTTTAACAATTCTTGTATCGTAGTTGCACGTTCGTGAGCGCTAATCCCTGTTGTTGTAGAAACATGGTCAATGCTCACTGTAAACGCAGTATGATGTGAATCTGTATTATGAGATACCATTGGTTCTAATTGTAGACGTTCTGCGTACCCTGCTGTAATCGGTACACAAACGAGACCACGGCCATGTGTAATCATAAAATTAATTGTTTCTGGTGTAATGTACTCTGCTAAAGCAATAAAATCGCCTTCATTTTCTCGGTTTTCATCATCACATACGATAACGACTTTACCTTGTTTTAAATCTTCTAGAGCTTCTTCAATACGATGAAACATTGTGCTTCCCCCTTATAGAAATCCGTTTTCTTGTAAAAAGCTTTCGGTCATTGAACCTACTCGTTTTGTAGGTTTAGTAATAAAGCGTTCAATATATTTACCAATCATGTCACACTCAATGTTTACGATATCTCCGGCATTTTTTGCTCCAATGACAGATTCGCTTACTGTGTGCGGGATGAGTGAAATCGTTATGGAAGATTCGTCTATATCAAATATCGTTAAACTCGTTCCATCAACAGCAATGGACCCTTTCTGCAAACAATAGCGCAGTAGTTCATCAGAAATTGCTATTTTGTAATAGACGGCATTGTAATGTTGTTTTTTATTTAAAATCGTTCCGATTCCATCAATATGTCCTGAAACGAAATGTCCACCGAATCGTCCGTTTGCAGCCATTGCTCGCTCTAAATTTACTTTAGAGTGCGGTTTAAGCATGCGAAGTGATGTCGACTGCATCGTTTCAGGCATTGCATCAACTGTAAATGAAGTAGTTGTAAAGCTTGTTACAGTTAAGCAAATACCGTTAACCGCGATACTATCACCTAAGTGAACATCTGATAAAATTTTCTTTGCATGAATCGTTAATTTCATCGCTTCTCCGCTTTGTTGCATGTTTGCTATCGTTCCTAATTCTTCTACAATTCCTGTAAACATTTCGTCACCTCGTTTCGGGCATTCGCAACGATTTTTATATCATCACCAATTTGTTTCATCTCTTGAATTTTCAAGGAAAGCGCATTTTGTAATTTTGAAAAACCATTTCCTCCAAATAAAGTAGGAGCATCTTTCCCACCAATTAATTTCGGGCTTATATAGGTTACAATTTCATTAAAATTGTTTGTTTTTAAGAAACTTGCATGAATCGATTGGCCACCTTCAACGAATAGAGAAAGAATTTGTTTCTCTCCAAGAAAGGAAAGAAGGTCCTCGATTTCTATATGTTTCGTTTCCATTTGGAATATAGCTATATTTTTAGATTCATAAGAAGATATCTTCTCTTCCTTTACATCCTTACCGACAATAATCCATGTCGGTGCTAAACCATCTGTTATAACATGAGAAGATGGTGGCGTTCGTAAATGGGTATCTAAAACAACACGAATAGGATGTTTCCCACCATTTGGAATTCTTGTTGTTAAATGAGGATTATCAGCTATAACTGTATTCACTCCAACAAGAATTGCATCATGTGTATGGCGATATTGGTGAACATCAGCACGTGCTTCTTCACCTGTAATCCACTTACTTTCACCAGTTACAGTTGCTGTTTTTCCATCTAAGCTCATCGCTGTTTTGATTGTTACAAAAGGGCGCTTCGTTTTCATGTAGTGAAAAAAGTAGCGATTTAATAAAACTGCTTCTGCTTCAAGAACACCGGTCGTTACTTCAATTCTAGCTTCCTCTAATCTTCTTTTTCCGTTACCAGAAACGAGCGGATTACAATCGAGAGTAGCAATTACAACACGCTTAACTCCTTTTTCGATGAGCAATTCACAACAAGGTGGTGTTTTTCCAAAGTGGCTACACGGTTCCAGTGTTACATAAACGGTAGCGTCTTTGGCGTTCTGACCAGCCATTTGAAGGGCATGAACTTCAGCGTGTTCTTCACCAGCCCGTAAATGAGCCCCCATACCAACGATGTTTCCATCTTTTACAACAACAGCACCAACCATAGGATTTGGACTTGTTTGTCCTGATGTTCCTTCTGCTAACTGCAGGGCAATCCTCATATATTCTTGATCTGTCATTTTCTTCACCTCTCCTAAAAAAATCAAAAAACCCCAAGGATTTAATATCCTTGGGGTTTGGGAGACGTGATTTCTAGAAATATAGTTTGAATACGAAAGCATAGGAAAGAAACCTAACGATAATTGATATTTCTGCATAAGGAAAAAACCTAGCAAAATATCGAATTTTTAAACGCTAGTTGTCTCTTTTTATTTCAGTATAAAAAATAAGTATAGAAAATTAAACATATATAAAGAATCAAAATGAATCTTTAAAAATATGCATACTGAAATAAAAGTGTATTCACTATATAAAAAACTAGAAACATATCCTTCTCCCATCCAGACTATACTGTCGGCCCTAGAGTTTCACTAGATCCACCGTTTTCGAGTTGAAAACGGGTCACGGACTTAGAAGTTTTCACTTCATCACCGCCGGTTGGGAATTTCACCCGACCCCGAAGGATGCTGTTTGCTCAAATTATAGCACAAAAAAAATAAAAGGCTAGTAAAAAATATTCGAATGTGAAGAATTGTGTGAAAATATATGCAGGCTGGAATGGAAATAAAAGTATTAGAAATGTTGTAAGGAGAAGGGATATAACGGAGTTGCTAAAAAGAAAAAACATGCACAAAAAAATGTGCATGTCACATGTAAAATTATTCTGCCTCTGGTGCTCTAACAACAGACTCGAATTTACCTTTATGCGAAGCGTCGCAATAAGGCATATTTTTTGATAAACCACAACGGCATAAAGAAAATGCCGGTTTTGCTGGGAATACATTCCCTTGTGAGTCGACTAATTCCACGTCCCCTGTAACGCGAAAAGAGCCATTATCATTTACTTTAATTTGTACTTTTGCCAACGTTATCCCTCCTTCCCAAACGCTTAATTTCATCATATAATCAAGGGAAGTGCTTGGCAATATAAAGTGAAACTTTAATTAGTGGGGGAGGCATCCCCCACTAATTATTATTTGAACCAATCGGGCTTTTAGGGGCAGTTAATCTCCCGCCTAACTTCTTTGTTTCAGCCGAATTTTGAGATGGGAGTTTTACTGCCCGCAAATAGCGGGGAAAAAAGAGCACTTTGTTTGAGAAAGAAGAGAGTGTTATAATAGTTTTCATAACTGACTAGAGTAAGGTGACGAGAGATGGATAAACAATTACATACATTACGAAACATTGCAAATGAGCGCACGTGGGCATCATTTTTGAATGATAATCATCCATATAGTTTGTTACATTGGTCCATTGCAGGTGTAGGGCAAGAGGTAAAGGATGTTTGGTTACTTCAAGATGAAGTAACATTTCAAACGACAGAATTTCCAACGTTAGATGATGCAATGCAATGGATTTCTGAAAATATGGAACAAGTTACAGACGTTTTAGCGCAATAAAAAAACAGGCTTATGCAAGCCTGTTTTTTGTTTCTTTCACATATGTGTTTAAAAATTGATCGATGGCTGCTTCGTACTCTTCTTTATTTTCGTTATAAGAGCAAGCGTGTGCACCGTGTTCTGCAATATAAAGTTGCTTATTATTTTCTTTCGCTTCATATAACGCTTTTGTCATATCAGCTAAAATATAGTCGTCATCTTTACTATGAATAAAGAGAACGGGATTGTTAATGTTTTTTATACAGTCGATTGGTGAAACTTCACGAATTGTATAACCGTCACGAACTTTTAAAAATGCGTTTGCTAAAGGTAATAAAGGCCATTTTGGTAAATGGAATTCAACCTTTAAACGGTGCTGTAATTGTCCGTGAAAATCAGAGAAAGGACAATCTGCAATATAGAAATCAGCGCCATCTTCTACAAGTCCTGCGTATTGAAGAATTGTTGCGGCTCCCATAGATTCACCATGAATACCAAGTGTAATATTGGTTCCAAAACGGGTTTTTAGCCAGTCAACTACGGATTTCAAATCATGCTTTTCATAGTATCCATAGCTTGTTGTTTTTCCGCCAGTTTTACCATGACGACGATGATCGTAAATGAGGACATTATATCCCCTTTTTAAGAATAAGTTTGCATATTTTACAGAGTTTATTTTATTTACAGTTACACCGTGGCAAAAAACCATAAACTTATTGGAATGACCAGCAGGAATGTAATATCCGTGAAGGTCGTATCCGAATTGTGAAGGGATATGAATTTCTTCTTTATGAAGAGCATCAAAATCCTCTATACGAAAATGTTTTTTCGTTTCTCTTTCGAGTACTTCTTCCTCTGTTTTTTTCTTTAAGTACATCACTTTATTTGTAAAGAAAATCCCAAGGGCAGTTATTGCACCTAGTATAGTAAACAATGCTGCAAAAAAACGTTTCATACTTTACCTCATCCTCCAAATACCGTTACATGTGATACACTTATATTGTATCACAATGATATAAAAGGGGAGAAATAGGAAATGCTGCATATACAAAAAATTACGCCAGCGATGAAAGAAACAATCCGAATGTTCATGTGTGAGAACTGGGGAAGTTCATTGATGGTTTCACGTGGTAAGGGACATCAGTTAGAAGAGTTGCCAGGATTTGTTGCGCTCTCAGATGACAGAATAATCGGAATTATAACGTATGAAGTGACCGGAAATATGTGCGAAATTGTATCGCTAGATAGCTTTGAAGAAAGAAAAGGAATAGGGACGAAACTTGTGGATTGTGTATTACAAGTTGCAGAAGAAGAACGGTGCAGACAGGTTTGGCTTATTACAACAAATGATAATATGAATGCGTTACGATTTTACCAAAAACGTAATTTTGTAATGACTAATTTATATGTGAATGCGGTAGAGGAGGCGCGAAAAATAAAGAAAGAAATTCCACGTATTGGATATGATAATATCCCAATTTTACATGAAATTCAGTTGGAGTATCGTTTAGTGAAATGATGTAACAATTTTCAGAAATATGAGTTATTAATCTTGACGGATAGTGTAATTTAGGTTACCGTAAAATTGTAATCTATTACCATATTAAGGGGTGACGATGTGGCAACTATACGTGATGTTGCAAAATTGGCAGGTGTTTCAGTCGCAACCGTTTCACGAGTTATTAATGAAAAAGGATACGTTCATGAGGACACAGTAAAACAAGTAAAGGAAGCAATTGAAGAATTACGTTATAGGCCAAACAGTGCAGCGAAGCCACTATTTAAAGAGAATTCAACGATAATTGCATTACTTGTAGATAATTTATGTAACCAATCAAACATCACTTTGCTACATTGTATTGAGGAAATAGCATATAAAGAAGGCTATCAAATCATTATTTGTAATATAGAGAATAAAGATAGATACATACATATGCTGAAGCAAAATAACATTGCAGGTGTTATTTTGACGAGAGCAGTTTTTAAAAGTGTAGGAGAAATTCCATTTCCGTTTGTTGTGATCGATGAGCAACAATCACATGGAAATTATTATGAAAGTGGACAGAGAGCTGTTTCTTTATTAAAAGAGAAAGGGTGTCACTTTCTTGCATATTTCGGTGAGGGAGAAGAAAGTGAAGAAATGGAAGATTATATAGCAGGGTTTTTAGACGCTGTTTGGGATGAAGGAATCTCTTATCGAGAAGAATGTGTACAAGGGTATACAAATAAACAATTTATTACATTATTGCAAAACAATCCGTATATAGATGGAATTGTAACCTCAAGTGATCAGATTGCTATTGAGTTAATTCGGTCAGCGAGATTTCTAAATATACATATACCAGATAAATTAAAAATTGTTGGACCTAATGGGAGCATAGAGTGTGAATGGATAGGTTCATCACTACCGGCAATTGAAAGCTATGTCAAAGATAATGGAAAATTAGCTTTTCAACAATTAAAAGGAAAAATAAAAAAGTAAAAGGTGCGTTTTATACGCACCTTTTTATAATGTAATTGCGGCAATAAAACCAAATATAAGTAACGGTATATTGTAATGTAGAAAAGTGGGTACACATGTATCCCATATATGATGGTGCTGACCATCAGCATTTAAACCGGATGTTGGTCCAAGGGTACTATCCGATGCTGGAGATCCTGCGTCACCTAGTGCTCCGGCTGTACCGATAATTGCAATTGTGGCCATTGGACTAAATCCAAGCTGAATGCAAAGAGGTACAAAAATGGTTGTTAAGATAGGGATCGTTGAAAAGGATGAACCAATTCCCATTGTAACGAGAAGTCCAATAACGAGCATAAGAAATGCAGCGAGTGGTTTATTATTTCCGATTATATGTGCACTCGTTTGCACCAGAGATTCAACATGTCCTGTTTTTCGAAGAACAGCGCCGAATCCAGCGGCAGCAATCATAACAAAGCCAATAAAGGACATCATACGCATTCCGCTTGTTAATATCGCATCTGCTTCTTTAAGTGGTAGACTGCCACTAACCGATAAGACGATAATACCTGCTAAAGCACCAAAAATCATTGATTCTGTTGTTAATTGAACAGTTAATGTAGCAATGATAGATAATAACCCGAAAGTAATGCTACGTTTTGTATAGGGAACGATTTCATTTTCGGTAGTATGAATTTGTTCTGTTTCATACGTACGAGGTTTTCGGTACGTAATGAATACCGCTACACATAATCCAATAATCATACCAATTGCTGGAATAGTCATTGCTTTTGGAATAAGTGTGACATCAAATGTAAGGCCGCTTTGCGCAGCGTTGGTTTGTAATACGTCATGATAAATTTTTCCGAATCCTGCAGGGATCCACATATAAGGAGTAATCAATCCAAATGTAATAATACATGTGACAAGTCTGCGATCCACTTTCAGCTCATTTAATACTTTTAAAAGTGCTGGAATTAAGATGGGGATGAAAGCAATGTGAACAGGAATCACATTTTGTGAGAAACAAGCCATCGTTAAAATAATGAATAAAATAAGTATTTTAGAATAAACTTGTTTTTTCGTGTCTTGTTCATTGCCAATCCATTTTAATGCAGTTTGAATCATAGCATCTGGAAGTCCTGTTTTGGAAAGGGAAATAGCGAAACCACCAAGCATTGCATAACTTAAAGCGATTGGAGCACTGTTTCCAAGACCAGTTGTAAAAGTGTTAATCGTTTCTGAAATACCGAGTCCGCCGATAATTCCGCCTGTTAAAGCTCCAACAATGATGGCGACAATGACCTGGACACGTAACAAACTAAGCAATAGCATAATTGCTACTGCGACGAGTACAGCGTTCATAATAAATGTAATCTCCCTAAATTTTTATTCTGTTAAGACAAGTAAATATGAAATATTTTGCGATGTTTATACATACTTGCGACATATTATTATAAAATGTTTTCTATGAAATGTAAAAGAGCCTTTTGTTACTAATGCTGAAAAGCTAGCTCTTGTTTAATTGATTGCAAAGAATTAGCGAATAATTCTGGTTCTTCTAAATCAGGAGAATGTGCTGAATTTGGGAACCAAATCATCTTTTTTATAGGCGCTTCAATAAGATCGCAATATTCCTGAACGAGTGCATAAGGAGTTTGATAATCATAGCGACCAGAACAAAAATAAACTGGAATAGATAAACTTGAGATAGAAGAAAAGAAATCGATTGTCAGCATTTCTTCCCATAAAACGCCAGATTTTAAATTTCCTGCGAGAAACTTGAACCAATCTAATAGCGTATACTCAGGAGAAAAGAGACCTTTTCGTATGAAAGAAAAGGAAGATCCGTTTTGGATTGCGCCTCCAAATGTGCCAAGCCACTTTCTTTGAATAATGAGACGTCTCGTATCTAAAAATGGTGGTTTGCCTAATTTTAAAAGGGAAGCTAATGCTTTTTTATGATCATGTTTTTTTGCAGAATGAATTAAATGTTGATATAGCAATTCTTCATTTTGTTTCATATGTACAATTTGCCCAATACCGATGTAAGCCTCGATATACTTTGGATATTGATGTGCTATGTTAAGCCCAATAATACTTCCCCAAGAATGACCAGCGAGAAATAGTTTTTGTTTGTTGAACCTTTTAAGTACATATTGAATCACTTCTTTTGCATCGGAAACGAATTGTTCAATTGTGAAATTTGCTCCGAAATCTTTCATTGAAAAGGATTTACCAGCCCCGCGCTGATCCCAATTAATAACAATAAATTGCTTCTCTAATTCTTTTTGAAAATGGCGAATAAATCCGATTTGTGCCATCCCAGGTCCGCCGTGACAGCATAATAAAATAGGTTGCTCTACGTTTTGTCCACGCATAAGGAGAGTTTGTTTTCGATTATTTATCATAACGCTTTCTATCGTAGCGATACTATTAGGAATGAGTTGTTTGTTTTCGTTATAGAACTGAGGGGTGTAGCTACGAAAAAGCATATTGAAAACCTCCTTTTGTGAAATCGTATGAATCGCACAGGCTATTCATTTTGCATATACTGTTAGAAAATCATTGTAACATACCATACTAGTGTCATTTCAACACGGGAGGAGGGAAATTGTGACGATTGGAGAAATTATAGATGGTTTAAACAGACGTGAATCCATCGCTATTATAGCAAAACGTCTTGAAATAAGCCCGTATACATTATCGAAGAAATTAAGATTGATTGGATACGAATATGATGGAGAGCAGAAGAAACGTATTTTTGTAGGAGATGGAGAAGAACCACGTCACTTACAACTCCAAGAAGCGACCGCCCTTCAATATGAGAAAACAGATTATCAATTATTAATTTACGAGCAATTACAAAGCATTTATGAGTTACTAAGAAAAAGAGGCGAAGTAATTGCACCAATTATGAGTAAGAGTACAGAGAAAAAGAGACGAACCTTTTCTATTAATACAGAAATATTAGCAAGATTGGACCTTATATCAGAATCGAAAGGAATTCAAAAGTCTAAACTTGTAGAAGAGGCGTTGCAACAATTTTTACAGCAATATGAAGTTGACAAAACATCACATTTTGATAACTAAAGAAAAGGATACTATGTTCATTGGAAGAACGAGTATCCTTTTTATGATGTATATTACGTATAAAATAGAGGATCAGTACAAATCCTTTATGGCGTGAAAAATAAAATTTATTATTAGAGAAACACTTAATTTACTTTTTGAATTCTTCCATCAATAACTGGCTGAATTGGTTCTTTTAATTGTTTTACGTAATCGACTAACGCTTCAAAGTCGTTTGGACCAGTTTCTGCATTTTTACCATTTTTAAATGATACGAATCCGTCACCGCCAGAAGCTAAGAAGGCATTTGCAACTACGCTATACGTTTTAGATGGAGATAATTCTTCTCCGTTTGTTAAACGTATATTTGTAACTTTTTCACCGTTTGGTTTATTTGCATCCCACGTATATTGAATACCTGAAATTTGAAGCATTCTTGTTGTTCCTTTTTGCCATTGCTGATTTAAAATATCGCGAATGTCTTGACCTGTTAAATCTACTTTAATCAATTGATTTCCAAAAGGTTGAATGCCATATAACTCACCCCACGTAATATCACCAGCATCTAAGTCATTACGAATGCCACCAGGATTCATGAGGGCGATTTGAGTTTGCATCGTTTGACGCTGAGCATCGGCAACTAAATTTCCAAGAGTGGACTCACCAGCATCATTTTGTTTACGGTCGATAGGTGCTGTAGATTTTCCGACCACTTCATTTACAAGTGGTGCGATTTTTTCTTTATATTGATCTAGTTTTTTCTTTACTTGTTTATCAGGTTCTACACCTTCATGATACGTTGTAACAACTTCAGCTTTTTTCTTTACAATATCCTTTGTTTTACGATCAATTGTTACATCCACGTCTGAGAAAGCCGTTCCGTATGAATTTGCTTGGACAATTAGTTTATTATTTACTGTACCATTTACATACGTATGACTATGTCCACCGAAAATAACATCAACTTCTGGGTCTGTTTCATTTGCAATTCGAGTAAGATCGCCATTTGTTACCCCAGACTCATCGGTTGTTCCACCGACATGAGCAAGAACGACGATCGATTTAACGCCGAGGCGTTTTAATTGTTGTGTTGATTTATTAATTGCTTCTACTTCATCAGTAATTTGTACATTTTTAAGCATCGTAGGCATAACAACATTTGGTGTATCAGTTGTAACAACACCAATGAATCCAACAGGAACACCATCTACCATTTTTACAGTAAATGGTGGTAAAAATAAGCGGCCAGTTGATTTGTTATAGAAGTTAGCAGCTACATAGGGGAAGTTAGCCCCTTTGAAATTCCCTGTTTTTTCATGATATCCACCGTAAATGAGGCGTTTCATTTCATCAATGCCTTCATCAAATTCATGGTTCCCGATTGTACCAACATCAAATTTTAAATCATTTAAAAATTCAATCGTCGGTTCATCTTGTAATAATGCTGAAACTGGTGGACTAGCTCCGACGATATCACCAGCATGTACGAGAAGTGTATTAGGGTTTTGTTTTTTACGTTCTTTTAAATAAGTAGCTAAGTAATCAGCGCCACCAGCTTCTTTATTATTGATTTTTTTAACAGTATCTAGTTGTCCATGGAGATCATTAATACCAAGCATTTGTACGTCTATGTAGCGGTTTTGTTCAGCTGGATTCTGAGATGGGGGAGCGGCAAATACGCTTGAAAAAGTAATAGTGCTTAAAACAGCAACGGCAGGAATAATTTTTTTCCACATAATATAATTCTCCTCTTTTTATAATCTGACATCATACGACATAATTTTAATAGATTCATAGGATTATAGCTACATAAAAATTTAGTCTTTTCGAAAAATTAACATATTTACAAAAAGTGAATAATAGAGTAAAGACCCTTTTTTATTGTCGATTTCATCGTGTATCTACTATAATGGAGAAAAAAGTAAAAGGTGAGTAGCATGAAGAAAAAGAAACAAAGACAAATGCAAAGACAATCGCAAGTGAATCAACCAAAGAAAGAAACACTTACATTAGGCGATCAATTAAATGATTCACTCATGCAACAATTAAAGAGTAAGAAGAAAGAGTTGCAAGTGAGAGAAGAGGAAAAAGAGGTAGCTGAACTGGAAAGAAAGCGCCAAGAACAAAAAGAACGTGAAAAGAATAAATCATTTGAAGAACTGCTAAGTGAAAGTAACCTTACTTGGAAAGACTTTAAATAATAAAAAAATGATCAGTGAAATACCACTGATCATTTTTTGACGAGCTTGTAAGAAAAGGGGAGTTAGAATGAGAAAAATTGTCGTTGTTCCGCATGAAAACCATTGGATTGAAAAATTTCAAATGGAGGCTGAAAGATTAAAATCAGCGATGCCAGAAACGGTGAAAATGCATCATATTGGAAGTACGTCAGTGCCCGGACTGGCAGCTAAACCTATTATTGATATGATCATGGAAGTAGAAAATATCGAAAGAGTAGATGGGTGGAATGAACGATTTATAGAGCTTGGTTACATCGTAAAAGGGGAAAATGGTATTTCAAGACGCCGATATTTTATTCATGGAACTGAGGAAAAACGTTCGTATCATTTACACGTGTTTGAAAAAGGAAATCCAGAGATAGTAAGGCATTTAGCGTTTCGTGATTATATGATGGCTCATTGTGAAGAAGCAGAGGCATATGCAACCTTAAAGAAAGAATTAGCCGAAAAGTATACATATGATGGCACGTTATATACGGAAGGGAAAAATGAGTTTGTGCGCAATGTGGATAAAAAAGCGAAAGAATGGAGAGAAAATAACGTGAATGAATGAGTTCACGTTATTTTTTAGCTATATAAAAGTGTTATGTAAACTGTACGTATGTTTTGACTTTTTGGATGAATATTGTTGAAATAAAGTTGTGGCTTATAAATAATGTAACAATGAAAGGGAGACGACTGTGCATATTCCAACAACTACACTTCATAATGGCGTGAAAATGCCGATGATTGGTCTAGGCGTATATAAAGCAAAAGAAGGAGACGAAGTAAAACAAGCAGTAAAAACAGCGTTAGAGGTTGGATACCGTTCGATTGATACAGCGACTGTATATGAAAATGAAAGCGGTGTCGGAGAGGCGATACGTGAATCAGGAATTCCAAGAGAAGACCTATTTATTACAACAAAAGTATGGAACGACGATCAAGGATATGAGGAGACACTCGAGGCGTTTGAAAAGAGTTTAAAAAAATTACAAATGGACTATGTAGATTTATATTTAATACATTGGCCGGTAAGAGGGAAGTATGTTGATACGTACCGAGCTTTAGAGAAATTGTATGAAGAAGGTAAAGTGCGTGCGATTGGTGTTTCTAATTTTCATAAACATCATTTAGAACTATTATTACCAAATTGCAAAGTGAAGCCGATGGTAAACCAAGTGGAACTTCATCCGATGTTGACGCAATTTGAGTTGTGCAATTATTGTCAAGATGAGCAAATTCAAATGGAAGCATGGAGTCCGTTAATGAGGGGCGGAGAAGTATTCCAGCATCCAATCATTCAGGCTATTGCTAACAAATATGAAAAAACACCTGCACAAGTTATATTAAGGTGGGATATTCAAAGCGGGATTGTTACAATTCCTAAATCTGTTACACCATCTCGTATTAAAGAAAACTTTACTATTTTTGATTTTGCACTAACTGAAGAAGAAATACGTCAAATTAACACGTTGAATCGTGATTTACATGTAGGAACGAATCCTGATAAATATGATACGTTATAAAAAAGACTGTCTCCTAATACTGGAGACAGTCTTCTGTTTTATCGGTAATTCGATATTTTTAACGATGCAAAGCATATGTGTCATATTTAACAATCTTTTGAAGTTGTATATATTCTTCTTTCGTTAAAGGTAACTGTTGACTAGCTCGTATATTTTCCTGTAATTGTTGAAGAGAGCTTGCACCAGGTATAACAGCTGCAACAGTCTTATTATGTAAGCAATATTGAATAGCTGTTCCTGTTAAAGAGCGTTCTCCAATCATTTCTTTTACACTTGCTAGAGTTGCATGTAATTCATCGTAAGAATAAGAGAGATAATCCTTTCCCTTTACTCTTTCTATCTTTCTTGCATTATTATCAGTTAAAATTCCTTTTGCAAGTGGCCCGCGGGCAATGACGCTAATTTGGTGTTCATTTAGAAGGGGGAACCATTCTTCTGGACGACGATTTAAAAGGTTATATTCCATTAGTACACTAACGATGTTTGAGCGTTTTGCATATTCACGAACGACATTTGGGCGTATAGAAGAAATACCGTAATGGCGAATAATACCTTCCTTTTTCAATTCTTCAAAAGCTTCAATTGTTTCATCTATTGGATCTTCAATTGTTCCGCCATGAAGTTGGTAAAGGTCAATATAATCAGTTTGAAGTCTACGTAAACTTTCCTTTACTTCAGTCTTTATGTAAGCTTTAGAAGGATCCCAAGACCAGCCATTTTTTTCTTCTGTCCAACGATTTCCAACCTTCGTTGTAAGTACAATTTGGTCTCTTCTTCCCTTCAAGGCTTTTCCAACAAATTCTTCATTTAATCCGTAATCATATAAATCTGCTGTATCAAAAAAATTAATTCCTAAATCGATCGCTTCATCGATAATATGCATAGCTTCTGTTTCAGATGTACCGAGAGACATACAGCCAAGGCCCATTTCTGTAACAAACAAATCTGAGTTTCCTAATTGACGTTTTTTCATAGGTCAACCTCCTTACCTTTATTGTACGAGAGGGAAAAGAGGTTGACAAACGTTTACTTTCCGCTTCGCATTAACTGCCCGTAAAAGCATGATTAATGTTTCACTTTATTTGCTGTAATCCACTCTTGTACAGTTGTATACTCTTTGCTATATTGCTTTAGCTTATGGCGAATTTGCCATGCTTTTCCGACTAAAGTGACGCGATTTGGTAAAATATAAACTTTCATTTCTATCACGCTCCTTTCAATGTGGTAAAATGTATGAGGAAAGAATAGGAAATAGAACAGGGAGATGAAGTAGTATGAGTAATCTTGCAGAGAGAACAGTAAAAACTGAGCCAATTTTTGATGGTAGAGTTATAAAAGTTCGTGTTGATGATGTAGTATTACCAAATGGAGCAATGAGTAAACGTGAAATTGTAAATCACCCTGGTGCAGTTGCTATTATTGCTATTACTGATGAGGGGAAAATTGTGCTTGTTGAGCAGTATCGTAAAGCACTTGAAAAGGCGATTATAGAAATTCCGGCTGGCAAGTTAGAACCTGGTGAAAAACCTGAGGTAACAGCAGTTCGTGAATTAGAAGAGGAAACAGGATATGTATGTGAAAATATGGAGCTCATTACTTCTTTCTATACATCTCCAGGATTCGCAGATGAAATTTTATATGTATATAAAGCGACAGGTTTGACAAGAAAAGAAAATAAAGCTGAGTTAGACGAAGATGAGTTTGTGGAATTAATGGAAGTATCGTTAGAAGAAGCGATTACTCTTATGAAAGATCTTCGTATTCATGATGCGAAGACGATGTTTGCAGTACAATATTTACAACTACAAAAATAAACACTCGCCAAAGGCGAGTGTTTTTTAATTGATTTTTGCATATACACGTGCATCACGTAAGCTACCATCTGGTGCTAGGAAATCATTTTCCATTGTACCTTCTAGAATGAATTCTAGACGTTCTGCTAAGCTACATGCATTTATATTTGTTGCATCAGTACGAATTTCAATCCTTCTAGCGCCTAGTTTATCAAAGGCGAACTGAATTGCACCTTTAACAGCTTCGGTCATATAGCCTTGTTTTGTATAGGCACTATGTAGCCAGAAGTGAAGTGAAAACTTTGGAATATCCCAGTTTTCAGGCTTTAGTGTAATTGCTCCGATGAATGTACCAGATACTTTATCGTATAAGTGAAAATCAAGTGTTTCCCGAAGTAAAAACTGTCCGTGAGCTTCGCGAACAATTTCTTCAGCACTCTCTTCTGTTTCAGCGTTAATTGGTATCCACGGTACTAAGTCTTCTAGAGAAGCTTGGATTGCTTCATATACTTCTGCACCATCACCTGGAAATGGTTTACGAACTTGCAAGCGTTCAGTTTGAAATAATGTTGGAAAATCTAATAATAATGGTTTCAAGAGAAATCCCTCCTATTCTCTACTTTTTAGTTTAGCAAAGTAGAGCGGAATTTCAATGTTAATTCGTCATACTTTTTTCTTTCTTTCATACATTTTTAATAAGAGTGTGAACGGAGGGAAGAAAAATGTGGCGAAAAAATTGGCAAGACCGTGTAATGTCTCACATACAGGAAAACTCTTCATTATATATATTTAACGCTGTTTTATTATTGATGGGAGTAATATTCGGAGCCATTCTGGTGAATAGTTTACAAATCAATCAAAAACAAGATTTATCATTTTATTTACAACGTTTTTTTGGACAAGTCTCTAAAGGAGAATTTGCCATTGCGGGCGAAATGTTTCGAGAAAGTTACTTTTCGCAATTAAAATACATCGGATTTATTTGGATTTTAGGGATTTCAATTATTGGATTACCACTTATTTTTATTTTATTATTTGTAAAAGGAGTTGTCGTTGGATTTACAGTTGGTTTTTTAGTAAGTCAGCATGGATGGAATGGACTATTATTAGCATTTGTATCTGTTTTGCCACAAAATTTAATTATCATTCCAGTCTTTCTCGTTATGACAACTATTGCTGCAAGTTTTTCTTTACGGATGATTAGGCATCAATTTATTAGAAAAATAACCGAGCCACTATTACCATTATTAATCCGTTATACATGCTTCTTTCTCGTAATTGGAGTGGTGTTAGCACTTGCTTCTAGTGTGGAGGCTTACGCATCACCAGTTTTAATGAAAGAAGTCGTTGAGGCTATTAATAAAAAATAAATACTTTTTGAGAATAATTATCAATTTGTTTTTATTGTTTTTTCTTTTGACAGAAGCCCTTCTTCTGATATAATGGTGTAAGAGTGGCGAGGAGGGAGTAGTACCGAATGGAAGAAAGAATTGAACGAATTAAGAAGCAATTACATGCAGCGAGCTACAAATTAACACCGCAACGTGAAGCAACAGTTCGTGTGCTGCTAGAAAATGAAGAAGATCATTTAAGCGCAGAAGATGTTTACCTCCTTGTAAAAGAAAAGTCGCCAGAGATCGGATTAGCAACCGTCTATCGAACTTTAGAACTATTATCTGAGTTAAAAGTTGTCGATAAGATTAACTTCGGAGACGGTGTTTCACGCTATGACTTACGCCAAGAAGGTGCGCAGCGTTTCCACCATCATTTGATTTGTACACAATGTGGTGCTGTACAAGAAATACAAGAAGATTTACTTGGTGAAGTGGAAAGGAAAGTAGAACGAGACTGGAGCTTTAAGGTGAAAGATCATCGTTTAACATTCCATGGGATTTGTAAAAACTGTCAAGAAAATGAAACGGATGAAAAATAACCTTTTCCTATTTATCTAGGAAGAGGTTTTTTATTTGAATAAGGTATAAATTGGTGAAAGCTTGGCATATGTTGTAATAACTTATATTTTGGAGGAATTTACAATGCGCCGAGCTTTAAAATTAACTTTTGATGGAATAAAAGTATTTTTATTATTTACAAGTTGTACGATTTTGTTTTATTTCGCTATACTATGGATAAATGAAGAATATGAAAGCTATCATCGTTATGAAAAACCTAAAGAAGAGACTGTAGAAAAAGTATCAGGGAATGAAGAACCGGCAAAGGATGCTTTCGTAAATAGAATGATGTTTTTCTATGAAAATGGGGAGTAGTGTAGAGTGGAAGATCAATTAAAAGATTTTATTCATTATATGGTTGTCGAAAAAGGATTAGCAAAGAATACAGTAGTATCTTATGAACGGGATTTAAAAAGCTACGTAAAGTATTTGCAAAATGTGGAACAGACGAAAACTTTTCATGAAGTGACCCGTTTACACATTGTTAACTTTTTGCAGTATTTAAAAGAGAACGGAAAATCTTCGAAAACATTGGCGCGTCATATCGCATCAATTCGTTCGTTCCACCAATTTTTACTTCGTGAACGAGCGGTAGAACACGACCCATCCGTACATATTGAAACGCCGCAAGGGGAACGGAAATTACCAAAAGTATTATCAGTTGATGAAGTAGAGGCGTTACTTCAAACACCAAAAATGACAAGTGCTTTTGGGATTCGTGATAAGGCGATGCTAGAGTTACTGTATGCGACAGGACTTCGTGTTTCAGAATTGATTGCACTCAATTTAGAAGATGTACATTTAACGATGGGATTTGTTCGTTGCATAGGGAAAGGGAATAAAGAAAGAATTATTCCACTAGGAAGTTTAGCAACGGAAGCGATTCAAAAGTATATTGAAAAAGGAAGAAGAGAATTAATGGGGAAAAAAGTAGTAGATGCACTCTTTTTAAACCATCATGGTAATCGATTATCAAGACAAGGATTTTGGAAAATATTAAAACGATTAGCGAAAGAAGCAAATATTGAAAAAGAGCTTACACCTCATACGTTGCGTCACTCGTTTGCTACGCACTTATTAGAAAATGGAGCAGATTTACGTGCTGTACAAGAAATGCTTGGACATGCAGATATTTCAACGACTCAAATCTATACGCACGTTTCAAAAACTAGATTAAAAGATGTATATAAACAGTTTCATCCGAGAGCATAGTTACTATGCTCTTTTTTTCATAGATTAAGAGGGGAAGACCGCTTCACAGAAACTTCACAAACATTTCGTATATTGTTTTCAGCAGAAGACTGGAATATTACAATGTATTTCCTCTATACTAAATAGAGTATAAAGGAGGAAATGATGATGAAAAAACTGATTATAACTTTATTTATCGCGATGCTAGCGTTGGCTGGCTGTAATACAAACAAAGAAGAACCGAAAAAAGAAAAGAAACTTGAAAGTGTAAACGTAGCAATTCAAACGAATCCGAAAGAAATTAAACCTGGTGAAAAAACAGAAGTACAAGCACTTGTTACACAAGGAAAAGAAAGAGTAACCGATGCCGATGATGTAAAGTTTGAAATTTGGAAAGATGGCGACGAGAAGCACGAGATGTTAGATGGTAAGCATAAAGGAAAAGGTGTTTATGCAGTAGAGAAAACATTTGAAACTGACGGAGTATATCATATTATTCCTCATACAAATGCACGTGATATGCACGTTATGCCAGAACATAAAGTTGCTGTAGGAAATGCGAAAGTAGAAGATGCGAAAAAAGAAAATAGTGACCACAGTGCAGGACATGGAGATCATAAAAGTGACACAATGATCCATCTTATGGCTGGAGACATAAAGGCAAATGCTGAATCTACAATGAAAGTTCATTTAAAGCAAAAAGAAGAAGCATTAACTGGTGCTGAAGTACAACTAGAGATTTGGAAAGATGGTGTTGAAAAACACGAATTTATTCCGGCGAAAGAAGGAAATAAAGGAGAGTATGAAACGAAACATACTTTCAAAGAGAACGGTGCTTACAAAGTGAAAGTACATGTAAGAAAAGGCGAATTGCATGAACATAAAGAAGAAACAATAGAAGTAAAATAAAAAGTAGCTCTTTAGAGCTACTTTTTATTTTTGTTATGAAGAAATAAATCATAAAAAAATTAGCACTTCGTTGCAGAATGGATTACAATAGAAGTGTGAAGAAAATGAGAAATTCTACGAAAATGTATTAAAAAGAAAGCGTAAACATGTTATGATATCAGTATCAGATGTCTGACATCTGACTTAGAAAAAACTAGAAATGTTTTTGAATCGTTTCAAGTAAACGAAATAGGTTAGAAAATGATTTAAAGAAGTACTGTTTGACAATGAGAATTCTTTTGGATAACAGTTTCACTTTATAGCGTTTTGAACATACTACAAGAAGTAAAACTGAACTTATAGGAGGTCGCAGTTATGAATAAATATAAACGTATATTCCTAGTCGTAATGGACTCTGTGGGAATCGGTGAAGCACCAGATGCTGAGCAATTTGGTGATTTAGGATCTGACACAATTGGTCACATTGCTGAACATATGAATGGGTTACAAATGCCTAACATGGTGAAATTAGGTCTTGGTAACATTCGAGAAATGAAAGGTATCTCTAAAGTAGAGAAACCACTTGGATATTACACAAAAATGCAAGAGAAATCTACTGGTAAAGATACAATGACAGGTCACTGGGAAATCATGGGCCTTTACATTGATACACCATTCCAAGTGTTCCCGGAAGGATTCCCGAAAGAATTACTTGATGAATTAGAAGAAAAAACAGGCCGTAAAATTATCGGTAATAAGCCAGCTTCTGGAACTGAGATTCTTGATGAACTTGGTCAAGAGCAAATGGAAACAGGCTCTTTAATCGTTTATACTTCTGCTGATAGCGTATTGCAAATTGCAGCACACGAAGAAGTAGTGCCACTTGATGAGTTATATAAAATTTGTAAAATTGCACGTGAATTAACATTAGATGAGAAATACATGGTAGGTCGTGTTATTGCTCGTCCATTCGTTGGTGAACCTGGAAACTTTACACGTACACCAAACCGTCATGACTATGCATTAAAACCATTCGGTCGTACAGTAATGAATGAATTAAAAGATAGTGACTACGATGTAATTGCTATCGGTAAAATCTCTGATATTTATGATGGCGAAGGGGTAACTGAATCACTTCGTACGAAGTCTAACATGGATGGAATGGATAAGCTTGTAGATACATTAAATATGGACTTTACAGGTCTTAGCTTTTTAAACTTAGTTGACTTTGATGCATTATTCGGCCACCGCCGTGATCCACAAGGATACGGAGAAGCTCTGCAAGAATATGATGCACGTCTTCCAGAAGTATTCGCAAAACTAAAAGAAGATGATCTATTATTAATTACAGCAGACCACGGTAATGATCCAATTCACCCTGGTACTGACCATACACGTGAATATGTACCATTATTAGCATATAGCCCAAGCATGAAAGAAGGCGGACAAGAGTTACCACTTCGTCAAACATTTGCTGATATTGGTGCAACAGTAGCAGAAAACTTCGGTGTGAAAATGCCAGAATACGGAACAAGCTTCTTAAACGAGCTAAAGAAATAGGGGGATAAACAAATGAATCGTGAACTTATTACAAAATCAGCTTCATACTTAAAAGAGAAATTTCAAGAGACACCACAAGTAGGACTAATCCTTGGATCAGGACTAGGTGTATTAGCAGACGAAATTGAGAACGCAGTAACAGTACCTTACAGTGAAATCCCTGAATTCCCAGTATCAACTGTAGAAGGCCATGCAGGTCAACTAGTATTTGGTACACTTCAAGGTGTAACAGTAGTAGCAATGCAAGGACGTTTCCACTTCTATGAAGGATACGACATGCAAAAAGTAACATTCCCAGTTCGTGTTATGAAAGAACTAGGTGTAGAAACAGTAGTTGTAACAAACGCAGCTGGTGGTGTAAATACATCATTTGAGCCAGGCGATCTTATGTTAATTTCAGACCACATTAACTTCATGGGTACGAATCCATTAATCGGACCGAATGATTCTGAAATGGGCGTACGTTTTCCTGATATGTCTACATCATATACAGTAGAACTTCGCGAAATGGCGAAACAAGTTGCAGCAGACTTAAATATTAAAGTACAAGAAGGTGTATACGTAGGAATGACAGGTCCTGTATATGAAACACCTGCTGAAATTCGTATGCTTCGTACACTTGGCGGAGATGCAGTTGGTATGTCAACAGTACCTGAAGTAATTGTAGCGCGTCATGCTGGTATGAAAGTATTAGGTATTTCTTGTATTTCAAATATGGCAGCTGGTATTTTAGATCAGCCACTTCACCACGATGAAGTAATTGAAACGACAGAACGTGTTAAAGCTAACTTCTTAGCATTAGTAAAAGCAATCGTAAAACAAATGAAGGGGTGACTTCACAATGAGAATGGTGGACCTAATTGCAAAAAAACGTGACGGACATGCATTAACGACAGAAGAAATTAACTTTATTGTTGAAGGATATACAAATGGTGATATTCCTGATTATCAAGTAAGTTCACTTGCAATGGCAATTTTCTTCCAAGATATGAACGATCAAGAGCGTGCTGATTTAACGATGGCAATGGTAAATAGCGGTGATACAATCGACTTATCAGCTATTGAAGGTGTAAAAGTAGATAAGCATTCGACAGGTGGTGTTGGTGATACAACGACACTTGTATTAGGTCCATTAGTAGCTGCTTTAGGTGTACCAGTAGCGAAAATGTCTGGACGCGGTTTAGGACATACTGGTGGTACAATTGATAAATTAGAAGCAGTTCCAGGATTCCATGTGGAAATTGAAAACGATGAATTCATGCGTCTTGTAAATGAAAACAAAATCGCTGTTATCGGCCAAAGTGGTAACTTAACACCTGCTGATAAAAAGTTATATGCACTTCGTGATGTAACAGCAACAGTAAACTCAATTCCGCTTATTGCAAGTTCGATTATGAGTAAAAAAATTGCTGCTGGTGCAGATGCAATTGTTCTTGATGTAAAAACTGGAGCAGGTGCATTTATGAAAACGGATGAAGATGCAAAACGTTTAGCAGAAGCAATGGTACGTATCGGTAATAACGTTGGTCGTAATACGATGGCAGTTATTTCTGATATGAGTCAACCACTCGGTGAAGCTATCGGTAACGCATTAGAAGTTCAAGAAGCAATTGATACATTACAAGGTAAAGGGCCGAAAGATTTAGAAGAGCTATGTTTAACACTTGGAAGTCAAATGGTGTACCTTGCTGGACAAGCTTCATCTTTAGAAGATGCACGTGAAAAGCTAATTGAAGTAATGAACAACGGAAAAGCGCTAGAATCATTTAAAACGTTCTTATCAGCGCAAGGCGGTGACGCATCTGTTGTTGATGACCCTTCTAAATTGCCACAAGCACAATTTAAAATTGAAGTGGAAGCGAAAGAAGACGGATATGTATCAGAAATCGTTGCAGACGAAATCGGAACAGCAGCAATGCTTTTAGGAGCAGGACGTGCAACGAAAGAGTCTGAAATTGATTTAGCAGTTGGTCTAATGCTGCGCAAAAAAGTAGGCGATGGCGTGAAGCAAGGTGAATCCCTTGTTACAATTTACGCAAACCGCGAAAATGTTGAAGATGTAAAAGCGAAAATTTATGAGAACATGAAGATTTCTAAAGAACACGTAGATGCACCAACTTTAGTACACGGTATCGTAACGAAGTAATAAAAAAAAGCTGAGGAGATTTCTCCTTGGCTTTTTTTACTATTTTTTGTTTATAATAATAATGGGTGAAATTATGATTAGAATTTGTGCAGTAACAAAAACAGATGAAGTATTATATGATGTTTCTCTAGAAGAAACAAAGAAAGACCATATTGTATGGTATTGGCTAGATTTATATAAGCCAACGAAAGAAGAGTATACATATATTCTGCAAGACCATTTTAAGTTCCATCCCCTTGCAATTGAAGACTGTCTAGAATATGTACAGAGACCAAAAGTTGATTTTTATGATGGATATAACTTTTTAGTTCTTCACGCGTTTGGAGAAGATGGGCTAGAACCACATGAAATTGATTTGTTTGTTAGTGATCGCTATATTGTTTCTTTCCATTTTTCTCATAATAATGCAATTGAAAGAGTATGGAAAACACTTGGTGAGAAGAGGCGGATTAAGAAAGGACCTTTACATGTAGCACATACGATCACTGATCAAATTGTAGATGATTATTTCGCACCTGTATATTACATTGAAGATCATTTAAATGCGATTGATGATAATTTAACAGGTGAGACAGCAGGAGCCGTACTAGAAGAAGTATTTGATATTAGGGCAGATTTATCTAAGTTAAGACGTACAATTATTCCAATGCGTGATTTATTGTATCGTATTTTGAATTCCACTCGTTTTTACGGTATAAGTGATCATGAGATTTATTTTAAAGATATACATGATCATTTACTTAAACTTACGGAAATGATTGAGGCAAGTCGAGAGTTAACGGCCGATATTCGGGATAGTTATTTTTCATTAAACTCACATCATATGAATAACATTATGAAAACATTAACTGTATTCTCGACTATTTTCATGCCATTAACATTTATTGCGGGAGTATATGGAATGAACTTTACGCATATGCCAGAGCTTGGTGGACAATATAGTTATTTTATTTGTCTTCTTCTAATGGCATTAATTGGCGGCGGAATGATGGCCTGGTTTTATAAAAAAGGATGGTTTAAGTAAAAAAACACCGAGGATTTCCCCGGTGTTTTTTCTTAACCAATAGCATGTAATACAAACATAGCTAAGAATAAGCATGTAATGATATACATAGATGGTGCGACTTCTTTACGCTTTCCAAGAGCAACTTTTAAGATGGGGTAAGCAATAAATCCGAACGCAATGCCATCAGCGATACTATATGTGAGCGGGATCATGACGATAATTAAGAACGCTGGAAATCCTTCTGAAAAATCGTTCAGAGGAATTTGCTGAATGCTTGTAATCATCAGGCCGCCAATAATAATTAAGATTGGTGCAATGGCACTATCAGGAATTAGTTTGACAAACGGAAGTGCAAACAATGATGCAAAGAATAACAACCCCGTAACGATAGACGTCAGACCTGTCTTTCCGCCTGCAGTAATACCTGCGGCACTCTCTACTGTTGATACGGTAGGGCTTGTGCCAAATAGACCACATGTCATTGCTGAAATTGCATTGGCTTGGTAAGCACGTGGGAATTTACGGTCATCTTCTAATAAACCGTGCAGAAGTCCCATGTTCTCAAAAATAAGCACCATGCTTAAGGAGAATGTTGCAATCCAAAACGGTAAGGAAGAAAGTTTGCCAAATGACATAGCTCCAAACACATCGCCGTAATTAGCGAATGAGAATGAACTATTTCCGATTTGACTTGTATCAACAAGGCCAAATAGCCATGCAATACCAGTTCCTATTGCAATCGTCCATAAAAAGTTTCCACGTACGTTACGAATAAATAGTACAAGTGCAACGATAAGAGTAAGCACGGTCGCAAGAACGACAGGGTTACTTAATTTACCCATTGCAACAGCAGTATTTGGGTTCGAAACGACTAAACCACCTTTTTGCAATCCGATAAACGCTAAAAATAATCCGATGCCGACAGTAATTGCTTCTTTTAATGACTTTGGAATTGATACTGATAGCACGCGAGCGATTGGTGTAAAAGCGGCAATTGCAAAAATAATACCAGAGATAAAGACAGCAGCTAATGCTTCTTGCCAAGTTAGTCCAAGCGTATGCACAGCTGTGTACGTGAAGAATGCATTTACACCCATACCAGGGACAAGAATAGCAGGTGCATTTGCCCAAAATGCCATGAGTAGACATCCGACAAATGAACTGAAAACAGTTGCTAAAATTCCAGCTTCAAGAGGAATGCCAGCATCGGATAAAATTGACGCATTTACAATCATAATATATACGATCGTGAAAAATGACGTAACTCCAGCTAAAACTTCTTGTTTTGGTGATGTTTCGTGTAAACCTAATTTAAATGTTCTTTCAAGTATTCCTTTCATGTTAAACCTTCTTTTTCATATCCCTCTCCCACCCGTGATATCTCTTTCGTAAGAGCTCACCGTCCTTTATTATATCAGAACATCATGTTTTTACAACAAGGAAAATGATAACGTTTACTTATAAATGAAATTATTTATAAATACGTAAAAATCGCCCGTATTGTTGAAATAATTTCTAATTCTCCCGATTGAATAGGTGGAGCTGCTTGCGCATGTAAAGTAGCATAAGACGTAACCTCCCTTGGTAATTGGGCAGATTCTTCAACGAATGAGAGGGGAACAGGATTAATATTTAAATTATATGTACTCGCAATAGCACGAGCTTTTTCTACTGCCTGGTGCAGAGCTTGAATGAGAGCTTGCTCATAATATTTATTTGGATGAGATACTCGGAAACGTAACCCTTTTGCTACATTTGCGCCATTTGAAACGGCTATATCATATACTTCCCCAGCTTTTTGTACATTTAAAACGGTAATTTCATACAAATGCTCTACACGGTATCCTTGTAGCAATGCTTTATCATTTACATATTCGTATTGAGGAGTAATTGTATAAGAAATCGTCTCTATATCTTTATCGGCAATACCAAGCTGTTTAAGTGCATCCAGCAATTGTTTGGATTGCACTGCATTTTCTTCTTGAGCCTGTTTTACATTTTTATCATCTGTTCGAATGCCGAGTGTTAATATAACAACATTCGGTTTTGCTTTTACAACACCTTCTCCTTGTACAGTAATAGTAGCTTCTTTACCAGTATTAGCAGTGCGTACGTTGTGTAAATAAGGATTCATTCCACCCTGCATTTTCCATCACCATCCTTTTTATATGTATATGTGTGAACAAAAAAGAAATTTATATGAAAAAGTTACATAAATGAGAATGTTGAGGAAAGAAAGCATATACAACATAGGTATTTATAGATTATAATATGTGTAAATATGATAAAAAAGGGACGAGGCTATTGAACGAAAAAAGAGAAACGCTGATTTTAGATTTATCTGCATCATTTCGAAAAATGATACGTTTATTACAAAATGATATTAATACACGTTTTGCAGAACATATGCCATATAATGAATTTTCTGTATTACGTGCGTTATTTTTAAACAGTCCACAGATGGCTTCGCAAATTGCGAGTGAAGTAAACGTAACCTCCAGTCATATTACAGCTGTTACAGATCGTCTCGTACGAAAAGGATTAGTAGAAAGAAAACGTTCTAATTCAGATCGTCGAATCGTGTACTTAGAAATTACAGAGCACGGAAGAGAAGTAACTGAAAAACTTGAAGCTGTGCGTAAAGAATATTATAAAGAGAGATTTAAAGGTTGGAGCGACCAAGAAATAGAAATGGTCTTAGAACTATTTGGCCGCGTATTATAATAAATGAGGATAGGAAGCGAAAGCACTCCTATCCTTTTTCTTTTGAATAAAAATATTTTGAAACTCCGATACTTTAATTAAAAGATCGGAGGAAAGATTATGAAATATATTGCTGCACTTACCATTTTATTTGGTAGTTTTTTCTGTTTTCAAACATTCACGTACGCAGATACGCCTATCCAAGTGGTGCGAAAAGAAGTGAAGTACATCGAAAACGATAATACAGTCTTATATTCGAAATTATGGGTTCGTTCTATGCAAAACGCAGTATTATTCCACCATAGCGATAATATTCGTAATCGGGACACATTACGTAATGTAACAAGTTCATCGCTTGTTAAAGCGAAGCAACTATCTTTTCAGAAAGCGACCCTCTATATACCGAGATTATCGCAATACGTATCAAAAATAGGAAAAGAAAATATTCAAGTGTACTACATTGCGATTCACTATAATGTGAAAAAAGAAAATGCATATCAACTAGATGGCATGAATTATTTTCTACAAGTATTCGTAAAAGAGCGTGGGGAATGGAAAATTGCTGAAAGTATAGTTGCCCCGACAGAGCAAATTGTGCAAAATGGTGATGGATTTGGGATGAAAGAAGAGATGGTGTATGGGGATAGGAGAGAGAATGTGAAATAACCTCCTTTTAAAGGAGGTTATTTCACACGCCAAGAAAATTTAAATTTTAATAAGCGAGATAATAGTAGGTAGACTATCGTACTGGTCCCTATAAAACCAATATAATAATTTAAGATAGAACGACTTCCGCCCGCTGCCATTCCTCCAAACATTCCAATAAAGATTACACAACATATCATACATAGTGTTTTAAGCTTCGGATATAATAGAAAGTTTCCATTTTGTTCATTAGGTGATCTTGTATATAAGTACATTCCTAAAGGGAATAGAATAAGTATATTTGCAATTGGACCGGTAAGTTTTGTTGCTGAAGGGATATACGTAAAATTAGGTTCATCATGACGTACGCCTTGTTGATCAGTATAAGCACGTTGAGGATCGTAATTAAAATTAATATTGAATCCACGAACGGGCGCTAAAATACTCATTTTTTCTATTACTGAACCGTAACGATCTACATTTTCCTCCGTATAGACGGTATGATTGGAAGTAAGTCCAACCGTATGAATAGAAATAGCTCCGGCAATTAGAGTCGGCAAAATAAAAGGGAATCCAAGTATAGCAACACTGAAGAATCCTTGTGAAATCATATTACCAGCAATTGTTCCTATGCATAATGCAAGTGTATATATAGCAATTAAGACGATAACCATGTACAAGAAGTAAGTATGAAATGGTGAAAATATTTGATACTTATTATGAAAGGTTGTCTTTTTCATAATAGCAAAAAGTCCCCAATTTAGTATAACTATAGCTACAATATTACACACACCAAAAAGCCATTTCGTTATGAAGAGATGTGTTCGTTTAAATGGCATAGACCATAAAATGTCACTTGATTGATTTTGACGTTCCCATCCAATAAGAATGCAGGCTAATATAATAAGGAGTCCTCCTTGAACCATAATAGCATCGGGAAGTGAAAGTTGATAATTATATCGGTATATATACTTCCATTCATTATTTTCATGAAAATATTTTAATTGCTCGGCAGCTGCTAAATAGTATTTATATGATAGTACATAAAAACTTACTAACCAAAATAGCCAAATAATATATTTACTTTGTTTGTAGGTATGCACCCATAATGCTTTTTGAAACATAGGATCTCTCCTTTAAAAAACTTTATAGTTTGTAAGACGTGATAATATAAAATAAGTGACGATTCCAAATAAAAAGAACCCAACATAGTAACTAAATAATAAATCGAAACGTTTTAACATTTGCCCACCTATTAATGCAAAATAAAAGGTAGTACCCCATATCCAAATTGAGTTGTATTTTGGAAAAAGGAAAATTTTCTTATTATGTTCATTAGGTGATCGTGCATAGAGAAACATCCCAATAAGCAAACTGAAAATTGTATAGAAGATAGGAACAAGTATTATTTTTGCAGAGTAATAACTATGAAAAGTAGGTCCCCTTTGTATTACTTTTCCATGATCTTCATCTGATTGGGCAGTAGGGTGGTAATTATAACTAATTGAAAAGTCTAATATTGCGCTTGAAATGTTGGTTTTTCTATTGAATTCATAAACGTTTTCGAAATTCGTATAACTTTTATTCCCCTGTATCGCCTCAGCGTGAGCTGTAAAGAAAAGGAGTAAGAGTGAAAAGATTCCCATTCCCATGATGCAAAAAGTAATGCTAAAGATGCTTTGTGAAATAATACTGCCAGTAAATGTACCGATACATAAAGAGACAGTATAGATCGCTATATATGTGAAAATTGCATACAGGAAATATCGATGAAACGGTTCGAAAGATTGATATTCAAAGTGAATCGTAGATTTATAAATAAAATACATAAGACCCCAATTGATTAGAAGTGATAGTACAATGAAAAATCCACCGAAAACCCATTTCGACAAGAACATATCACGTCTTTTAAATGGAAACGTCATAAGTGAATTTCCATTTTGATTACTTCGCTCCCAGCCAATTAATATACAGGCTAGGATAATTGTAATAACACCTAACCAAAAGCTATTAGAGGAATAAAAAGAATAATGATAGTAGACCTTTTCTTCACCCAATCTTTCTGGGTGGAGAAAGAGAGACTGTTGTTCTTCTGCTGTTTGATAGTATTCAAAAGATAAACAATAAAGTGAACTGAAGAGAAAAAGCAACGCAGCATATTTCCCGCGCTTCCAATTCCACATCCACAACGCCTTATGAAACATACCCATCCTCCTCCAGTGTCGTAACGAAGACATCTTCAAGTGACATTGTTAATTCTTCAATGAGTATAGGTTGCTCTTTATAAAACTTCTCCAGTGTTGTAGCCACATTTCCCTCAATTAAAATCGTATACACTTTTCCTGTTTGATTTAATATTTTAATATTGCTTAAGTTTTCTAGTTTTTGAGGTAATGCACGCTCGTAAGCTACTTGTATTTTTGCAAATTGTGATTTTGCATCGTCTAGTGACGTAATAGATGCTACAGTATGTCCTTTTAACATAATGATTGTATCTGCAATTTGTTCCACTTCATCTAAATGATGGGTTGAGATGAAAATGGTAATTTCTTTTTCTGCAACTTCTCCAACGAGAAACTGTAAAATCTGTCTTTTAACGATAGGATCAAGTCCATTTGTTGGTTCATCTAAAATAATATATTCTGCTTTTGCAGCAACAGCTAAAATGATGGCAAGCAGTGCTTTCATTCCTTTTGAATAACTACGAATTCGTTTATTTGGTAAGTTGAAATGTTCTAGTAGTTCATAGAAATATGGTTCATCAAATGCTGTATAAACTGATTTATAAAACTTCACGATTTCTTTTACTGTATAACCGTTCAGTATGTTAGTAGAATCGGGAACATATACGATTTTTTGTTTCGTTTCAGGATTTTTATGGATGTCGATATCCTCATATGTAACAGTTCCCTCGTCCGGGTCTAAAATGCCGACCATCGTTCGTAATAAAGTTGTTTTTCCCGCGCCGTTTCTTCCAAGTAACCCGATGATACTACCTTTTTGTAATGTGAAAGAAACATCGTCTAAAATTGTTTGATTATCAATTGTTTTCTTCAAGCTTGTCACTTTCAGCATCCGTATTTCCTCCAATCTCTTTATAGTATGAATCTATCCAATCATGAATTTTATCTTTCGTAACACCAAGATAAGAGGCTTCTAATAGTAATTGATGAAATTGCTTTTCAACCATAGCGATTTTCCTTTCGTCTAATGTTGGGGTAATCGATTGGGATACAAATGTTCCTTTTCCTCGTAACGTTTCAATAATTCCTTGTCTCTCTAACTCTTGATACGCTTTACTCACTGTATTTGGGTTTATAACGAGTAAAGAAGCGAGTTCGCGTACAGAAGGAAGTTTATCACTTGGAGCCAACATGTTTTTCAATACGAGTTCTTTTATATTTTGAACAATTTGTTCCCATATCGGAGTGTTGCTTCTTGGGTCAAGTTGAATATGCAAGAGCAATGTCTCCTTCCTCATATGTATTAAGTGTACTACTATGCGTAATACACTTAATACAATATAGGGGGCGAATGTATTTGTCAACTGAAAATAATAGAAAAAATTGGTATTAAAAAAAGGAGAATTGGAAAAAATAGGTCTGATATAGAATGGAGGGTTAGTCATGAAGCGAGTTTTTGGAATACTTGTTTGTTTCATGTTATTGCTTTCTGGAACTTCAGTGAGTTTTGCGCAATCTGAAAAAACGAAGCAGGAGAAAACAGAAGAAACAACGCCGAAGTTAGCGGAACAAGCGTCGTCAGCAATCGTAATTGAGCAAGATACAGGTAAAGTTTTATTTGATAAAAACCCAAATGAAAAATTACCACCTGCTAGTATGACAAAGATTATGACAATGCTTTTAATTATGGAACAAGTTGAAAAAGGAAAACTAAAACTGACCGATAAAGTTAGAGCAAGCGAACATGCAGCTTCAATGGGTGGATCGCAAATCTTTTTAGAACCTGGGGAAGAGATGACTGTAAATGAGATGTTAAAGGGTATTGCAATTGCATCTGGAAATGACGCATCTGTTGCAGTAGCCGAGCACATCGCAGGTTCAGAAGAAGGATTTGTAAATATGATGAACAAAAAGGCGAAAGATTTAGGGCTGAAAAATACACATTTTCAAAACCCAACAGGTCTTCCGGCCAAAGACCATTATTCGACAGCAAATGATATGGCTATAATGGCGAGAGAATTGATGAAGTATCCACTTATTCGTAAATACACAGGTAAGTACGAAGATTATTTACGTGAAGATACGGATAAAAAGTTTTGGCTCGTTAATACGAATAAACTAGTACGTTTTTATCCTGGCGTAGATGGAGTAAAAACAGGTTTTACGACAGAAGCGAAATATTGTTTAACAGCATCGGCTGAAAAAAATGGTATGCGTGTCATTTCAGTTGTCATGGGAGCACCAACATCAAAAGAACGGAACAACCAAGTGACAAAGCTTCTTGACTATGCATTTGGACAATATATGACAAAGAAATTGTATACGCGCGGCGAAAAAATTAAGACAGTTCAAGTAGGAAAAGGGAAAAAAGAAAAAGTAGATTTAGTTGCGTCAGATAATGTTTCTCTTCTTATGAAGAAGGGCGAGAATATGGACAAGGTAAAACAAGAAGTAATTGCTGAAAAGAAAGTAAAAGCACCGATTAAAAAAGGTGACGCGCTTGGCACCCTTGTTATAAAAAAAGATAAAGATGTTTTATTAAAACAAACAATTATAGCAAAAGAAGATGTTGCTGCAGCGAGCTGGTGGGAGTTATTTAAAAGAAGTTTTGGGATGTTTTCAACATCAAAATAGCGGCAAATATTTTGCCGCTTTTCTATTCGTATGTAAGTGAATAATGCTGAAAGGTTTCACTTTATGACGAAATAGTTCTTCTTTTGTCAGCAGGAAGGATTCTTATTTTATATCACGAAAATCTTTATGTATGTGAATAAGTAAAGTTTGAGCATAAGGAGGAAATCGTGTGAGTCTTTCCATGCAATTAGAAGTAAAACGTGACGTCCTATGTGTGAGACTAGAGGGTGAATTAGATCATCATACGGCTGAAGAGTTGCGAACGAAAGTAACAGATATGATTGAGACACATGGTGTTCATCATATTGTTTTGAGCCTAGAGAACTTATCGTTTATGGATAGTTCTGGTCTAGGTGTTATATTAGGCCGATATAAACACGTAAAGGGATTAGGTGGAGAAATGGTTGTTTGTGCAATTTCACCGCCTGTTAAGCGTTTATTTGAAATGTCGGGCTTATTCAAAATCGTTCGCTTAGAAGAAAGTGAAGCGCACGCGCTCGCGACGTTGGGGGTGGCATAGATGAGAAATGAAATGAACCTTCAATTTTCAGCATTAAGTCAAAATGAATCATTCGCTCGCGTTACAGTGGCGGCTTTTATTGCACAACTAGATCCAACGATGGAAGAATTAACGGAGATTAAAACAGTTGTGTCAGAAGCGGTTACAAATGCAATTATTCATGGATACGAAGGAAATGCAGAAGGTATTGTTTATATTTCTGTAATTTTGGAAGAAGCAATGGTGAAACTCACGATTCGAGATGAAGGGATTGGAATCTTTAACTTAGATGAAGCGAGACAACCCCTTTTTACAACTAAACCTGAATTAGAGCGTTCCGGAATGGGATTTACTATCATGGAAAATTTTATGGATGAAGTAGAAGTTATTTCAAACGAATCTTTCGGGACAACAATCCATTTGACAAAATACTTATCAAATAGTAACGCTCTATGCAATTAAGGAGAATAGCCTATGGACATAGAGGTCAAAAATGAGAAGAAGAAACCTCAGTTAAAGGACCACGAGCTAAAAGCGTTAATTCAAAAAAGTCAAGATGGAGATCAACAAGCGAGAGATACAATCGTTCAAAGTAATATGCGCCTCGTTTGGTCGGTTGTACAGCGGTTTCTTAATCGAGGATACGAACCAGACGACCTATTTCAAATTGGATGTATTGGGCTCTTGAAATCGGTAGATAAATTTGATTTATCTTTCGACGTGAAATTTTCAACATATGCAGTTCCAATGATTATTGGTGAAATACAACGTTTCTTACGCGATGATGGATCAGTGAAAGTTAGTAGGTCTTTAAAAGAAACAGGAAACAAAATTCGAAAGATGAGAGATGAGCTTTCGAAAGAATTCGGAAGGGCTCCAACGATTAATGAAGTGGCAGAGGCACTAGAACTAACGCCAGAGGAAGTTGTTCTAGCACAAGAAGCGAGCCGGGCCCCTTCATCTATACATGAAACTGTATATGAAAACGATGGAGATCCAATCACTATTTTAGATCAAATTGCAGATCAATCTGAAACGAAATGGTTCGATAAAATTGCTTTAAAAGAAGCGATTAGAGAACTAGATGAACGAGAGCGCTTAATTGTATACTTGCGTTACTATAAAGATCAAACACAGTCAGAAGTAGCCGAGCGCATAGGCATTTCGCAAGTACAAGTTTCAAGACTTGAAAAGAAAATATTAAAACAGATGAAAGATCGAATAGACGAATAATTGTCTATTCGATTTTTTTGTGCCGTTAATAGGAGAGAAATGTTAATTTTCGCAAAAATTAACAGAATTTATTGATAATTTAGTCAATTTAAAATATAATCCAAGTATGAACTTGTCATAAAGGGGGAAGGAAATATGGAAACGAGGCAACAATGGGGAACGAGAGCTGGATTTATTTTCGCAGCGGTCGGATCTGCCGTTGGATTAGGAAACATATGGCGTTTTCCTTATACAGCGTATGAAAATGGAGGAGGAGCATTCTTTTTACCGTACTTATTTGCATTATTAACGACTGGTATTTCATTGTTAGCGTTTGAGTTTGCCCTTGGTCATCGTCATCGTGGTTCAGCACCACTTACATTTTTCCGTATTAACCCGCGTGCCGAATTTATTGGATGGTGGCAAATGTGCGTAACATTTATCGTTTCAACATATTATGCAGTAATTATTGCTTGGTCTATATCCTATACATACTTTGCAATTACTGGAGCGTGGGGAAAAGACACGCAATCATTTTTATTTAAAGAGTACTTACATGTTGCAGATAAGCCAGGACAATTTGGAGGACTTGTACCGGAAGTATTAATTCCGTTAGCTCTCGTTTGGATTATTGTGCTTGGCGTTGCATTTAAAGGAGTTAAAAAAGGAATCGAAGTTGTTAACCGTATATTTATTCCTTTATTAGTTGTTATGTTCCTTATTATCGTCGTTCGTGCAGTGACGATGGAAGGTGCTATGCAAGGACTAGATGCATTCTTTAAACCAGATTGGAGTCGTATTTTTGATGGGAAAGTATGGCTTGCAGCTTATGGTCAAATATTCTTTAGTTTATCTTTAGCATTTGGAATTATGATTACGTATTCTAGTTATTTACCGAAAAACTCGGATACAACAAATAATGCCTTTATTACTGGATTTGCAAATTCAGGATTTGAATTATTAGCAGGTATTGGGGTCTTTGCAGCTCTTGGATTTATGGCAAATAATATGGGAGTACCGGTTGATAAAGTAGCAAGTGCTGGCGTTGGGCTTGCGTTCGTAGTATTTCCCCAAATTATTAATGAATTGCCGATGTCACCGTTGTTTGGTGTTTTATTTTTCTTATCGTTAACGGTTGCTGGAATTACATCACTTATTTCACTCGCGGAAGTATGCTTTGCCGCTGTATCTGAAAAATTCAGTTTAAGTCGGGAAAAAACTATTGGAATTATGGGAACCCTTCTCGTGTTAGTTTCTCTTGTTTTTGCAACACGTGGTGGACTTATGTTCTTAGATGTTGTCGACTATTTCGCTAATAATTTCGGATTAATTACAATTGCACTTGCGGAAGTAGTTACGATAGGGCTCATTTTACGTCGTTTACCAGTTTATCAAAATCATGCAAACTTTGTATCTGATATTAAATTAGGAACGTTTTGGAGAGTGAGTTTACTCGTTATTACTCCGCTTATGTTAGGGTATATGCTAATTGATGGTACAATCCAAAATATTAAAAAGAACTACGGAGATTATCCGACTGAGTTTGTTGTAACGTATGGTTGGTCGATAGCAGCAGCATTCCTCATAGTTGCAATAATCATTGGCCTGAAAAAATGGGATGCACAAATTCATTCGGATTCTGCCAAGCTTGAAAAAGAATGGAAAGATCGAGGTGTTTCATAATGAGTGGATCAGCGATTATGATGATGGTTATTGGAATAGTAGTCATTTGGGGAGGGCTTGCATTAAGTATTGCAAACTTATTTAAGAAAAAGGCATAAGTAAAAAACATCTGTACCAAAATGGTGCAGATGTTTTTTTATGAAAAAATTGTATTAGAAAAAAATTCAATAACCATACTACAACTACGAGGAAGAGTGAAGGGGTGAATGAAAGTTGGAACAAACGATTTATATTAAAATGCGCAATCGTTTAAAAGTTTCTCCTACTTATGAAGTAAAGCTGGGTGATGTTGCTCAACTTGCCGGAGATTCTTCCGTAGTTGAGTTGTTACAAAATGAGATAGTTTACAAAATAACAGCGCATGATAAGACGCATGTTGTAATTGATGTTATGAAAGTAATTGAGATTATTCAACAGAAAGCATCTCACGTACAAATTAATTTACTCGGTTCCGGACAAACTCTTGTTGAAATTATATACGAAAAAAAGAAGGCACACCCAATTTTTTTCGGGCTTGTATGGCTTTTACTTTTCATTGGAGCAGCTCTTGCAATCATTTATTTCCATGAGGATGTAAGTATGCAACAAGTACATCAACGGTTATATTACATGATTACTGGAGAATTTAATGCACAACCACTTTTATTTCAAATTCCTTATTCTGTAGGTCTTGGTTTAGGGATGGTTCTATTCTTTAATCATGTATTTCAAAAACGAATTAATGAAGAGCCGAGTCCGTTAGAAGTTGAGATGTTTCAATACCAACAGTCACTTGATCAATATGTAATCGTTAATGAAAACAAGGATAATATGAAACAACTTGCCGATGATTGAGTCTGGGTTTGTTATTTTAATTGGTTTAGCTGGAGGGATAGCGGTAGGTAGCGGATATGTCGCATTTTTAGCTGTACTTGGTATAATCCCCCGTTTAGCTCAATTAACGAGAAGTGGAAAGCATATTCAATATTTTGAGTGGGCAGTCATTGCAGGTACTTTAACAGGGGCTTGGTGCAGTTTGAAAAACATTACACTTCAAACGTCGCAATATTGGCTCGTTATATTAGGGCTATTTTGTGGTACGTTCATTGGAATGCTCGCTGCGGCATTAACAGAGGTGTTAAATGTTCTACCTATTTTAGCTAAACGAGTAGGGGTAGAGGGGAAGATTATTGTTTTACTCGTTGCTCTTGTGCTTGGGAAAGTAATAGGATCGTTGTTTCACTGGATTTATTTCGTAAAGTAGGAGGCAGTATATAAATGACAAGTCAGAAATTGAAGGATGATTACATAAATAAAGTGAAGGAGTATCATCCAAAGCCAAACTATTTACTAAATTGTATCAAAGCATTTCTTGTAGGTGGACTCATTTGTACAGTTGGAGAAGTATTGATGAAATTTTATATACATTATTTTCACTTCAGTGAACAAGAGGCAGGAAACCCAACTGTTGCAACTCTTGTTTTATTATCCGCGATTTTAACGGGGTGTGGTGTATATGATAAAATCGGTCAATTTGCTGGAGCAGGATCAGCGGTACCGGTAACAGGATTTGCAAATTCTATGGCAAGCGCTGCTTTAGAACATAAGAGTGAAGGGATTGTTCTAGGGATTGCGACAAATATGTTTAAACTGGCAGGAAGTGTGATTGTATTTGGGGTTGTTGGTGCATATATCATTGGGTTAATAAGGTATACCTTTAAAATTTTTATGTCTTAAAGGAGGGGCTAGTATGAGGTTGACCGGAAAACAAACGTGGGTATTTCAAAACGACATATATGTGAATGCAACGGGTACTGCTGTCGGTCCGAAAGAAGCTGAGGGCCCTCTTGGAAAAGATTTTGATATTTCATATGATGACTTGCATTGTGGAGAGGAAAATTGGGAGCTCGCCGAACGAAGATTAATGTCAGACTCAATTCAACAAGCAGTGCAAAAAGGGAATATAAAAACATCGCAAATTGATTTCTTTTTAGCGGGAGATTTATTAAATCAAACAGTGACAGCAAATTATGTTGCGCGTCAGTGGGGCATTCCTTTTTTAGGAATGTTTAGCGCCTGTGCGACGTCTATGGAGACTTTAGCAGTTGGCTCAGCTTTTATAGACGGTGGATTTGCAAATCGTGTCTTAGCTACAGTAAGTAGTCATAATGCAACGGCTGAAAGACAATTTCGCTATCCAACAGAGTACGGTGGGCAAAAACCAGGGACAGCAAATTCAACTGTGACTGGTGCAGGATCTATATTAATTAGCAATGAAAAAAGTGCAATTAAAATTACGGCGGCTACAATCGGAAAAGTGCAAGATTTAGGAATCACAAATCCTTTGGATATGGGGGCAGCGATGGCTCCAGCAGCAGCTCATACAATTCAACAGCATTTTGAAGATTTAAGAAGAAGTGCCGATGACTATGATTTGATTGTTACGGGTGATTTATCAGCTGTTGGGACACCGATTGCAAAACAACTTTTACTTGAGGAAGGTTACGATCTTGGACATATATACAATGATTGCGGATTAATGATTTATGAATCAAGTCAAGAAGAAGTGTTTGCAGGTGGTAGTGGTTGCGCTTGTTCAGCAGTTGTCACATATGGCCATTTATTACACGAGATGCAAAAAGGGAATTTACAACGAATTTTTGTCGTTGCCACTGGCGCATTATTAAGCCCAATAATGATGCAACAGAAAGAAACGATTCCAACAATTGCACATGGTGTCGTATTTGAGAGAGTTAAAGGAGAGTGAATTGTGGATTTTATATATGCATTTCTTGTAGGTGGAGCTATTTGTGTAATTGGGCAACTATTGTTAGATTTCGCAAAGTTAACACCAGCTCATTTAATGGCAACTTTTGTAGTCATCGGAGCAATTTTAGATGGATTTGGATTGTACGATAAACTAATAAAGTTTGCAGGTGCTGGAGCAACAGTCCCTATTACAAGTTTTGGACATTCACTATTGCACGGAGCAATGCATGCAGCAGAAAAACATGGATATTTAGGAATTGGTATTGGCATGTTTAGTTTAACGTCTGCGGGCATTTCCGCAGCGATATTGTTTTCGTTTTTTATAGCACTTATATGTAAACCGAAAGGATAAATCAAATGAGACGAAGGGTTGTTTTGGTCACAGATGGAGATGAATATGCAAAGCGGACAATTGAGCTTTTAACGAAGGAATTTGGGGGAAGGTGTATTTCAGCATCACAAAGTAATCCAACCAAATTGACAGGGAAAAAAGTTGTTGAGCTTATTATGCAAACGCCATATGACCCTGTATTTGTCATGTTTGATGACAGTGGATTTATTGGAGAAGGATCTGGTGAAAAGGCTTTAAAATATGTAGCTACCCATAAACAAATTGATGTGCTCGGTATTTTAGCGGTAGCGTCTAATACGCATCATTGGGAATGGGCACGTGTAGATGTAAGTGTAGATCGGAACGGAAATTTAACCGAATACGGTGTTGATAAATTTGGACTTCCAGATGGTGAAATTGGCAGAATTAGCGGAGATACAATTTATTGTTTAGATGACTTGAATGTTCCTGTCATCGTTGGAGTCGGTGACATTGGTAAGATGTGCGGGAATGATGAATGGGAGAGGGGATCACCTATTACTAGAAAAGCGATTCAATTAATTTTGGAAAGGAGTGGTTTTTATGACGAAGCCTAAAAAAGTGGATATCCCTATATCAACTTTCATAAGTGATAATGAAAATTATTTAAAGCAGACAGTTGGACTAGGCGTTACATACGATGTTGGCATTCGTAAATTTCAAATTTTGAATAAAGAAATCGGTGTGTTATTTGTAAACGGACTTTGTGATACAAATTATATTATCCCTATTTTAGAAGAAGCGGTGGATACAAATGAGATAAGGGATGTAGAAGAAGATACAGTGAAGCTTTTAGAGAATCGCTTAATCCATCAACAAGTAAGCAAAGTGAAAACGATGGATGAGGTAATGCTCCAAGTATTATCAGGGCTCATTGTGATATTTGTGGAAGGTGAAACGGAAGCGTTCGCGATTGATGTTCGTAGTTATCCAGGGCGAACACCGACAGAACCAGATACCGAAAAGGTAGTACGCGGTGCGAGGGATGGATTTGTTGAAAATATCGTTGTAAATACAGCGTTAATTCGTAGGAGAATTCGAGATCCACGACTTCGAAATGAAATGGTTCGAGTAGGAGATAGATCACAAACGGATATTTGTATTACATACGTTCAAGATGTTGCAAATCCAGATTTAGTAAAGATTATAAAACAAGAATTAAATAACATCGATGTAGATGGAATTACGATGGCGGATAAAACAGTAGAAGAATTTGTTGTAAAGCAAAGCTATAACCCATTCCCGCTTATTCGATATACAGAAAGGCCAGATGTAGCAGCAAATCATCTACTAGAAGGACATGTATTAGTACTTGTTGACACATCGCCAAGTGCCATGATTACACCGACAACATATTTTCACCATTTACAGCATGCAGAAGAGTTTAGACAAAATCCAGCTGTCGGTACATTTTTACGCTGGGTGCGCTTTTTAGGTGTTATATTCTCGTTATTTTTATTACCATTTTGGTTAGTGTTTGTATTTGATCCAACTCTTTTACCAGCAAATCTTGCTTTTATTGGACCGACTAAGATGACGCATTTACCAATCCTATTACAGGTGTTAATGGCAGAGGTCGGACTTGAGTTTTTAAGGATGGCTGCTATTCATACTCCAACCCCATTATCGTCTGCAGCAGGGTTGATTTCCGCCATATTAATTGGTCAAATTGCAATTGATGTAGGTTTGTTTGTGCCAGAAGTAATTTTGTATGTAGCGGTTTCGATGATTGGTGCATATGCAACACCGAGTTATGAATTAGGATTAGGGAATAAGGTTGGGAAATTGTTTGTTATTATTTTAACAGGTCTCTTCCATGAGATGGGATTTGTAATTGGTATGACGATATTAATTTTATTTTTAACGTCTATAAAAAGTTTACAAACACCTTATTTATGGCCGTTTTTACCATTTGATTGGGGCGCGTTAACAAAAATTTTACTCCGTCCAACGATGTCTAGTTTAAAAGTACGACCAAGTATTGTAAGACCTCAAAATGTAAAAAGACAAAAATAAACGGGATTATACACCCGTTTATTTTTTTTAGTAAAAATTTATTGTTTTTTAACAAAAATCAAACATTTTTTGTGTACACTTAGAGTAGATATTGTGTATGGAAGGGGAAGAGGACATGATTAAATTATTTGTAAGTGATTTAGATGACACGCTCGTTTACGATGTGAATCATATGCAAAAAGAAGATGAACGTGCGCTGCGTTGGTTAGCTGAGAAAGGGACAAATATTTGTTTTGCCTCTGGCCGCTTTACACACAGAATTGATGAAGTTGTAAAAAGGTTTTCATTCCCATATTACACAACTGGCTTAAATGGAGCGACAATGTTACTTCCAGATGGGAATTTATTTCATGAATCGAGTTTTGAAAATACGGTTGCCCAGGAAATATATCGATATATACATAAAAAAGGACTAGCGGATATTGTTTGTGCAAATGAGCAACGATATACAAAAAGGAAAAATGAACATCACCATAATTTTGAAGCGTATATGGGCGTGCATATCGCTGAAATTGAAGCGTTAGAAGAAGAGTTTGGTAAGACTGTACACCCTGCAAAATTGTTTGTTTTTGGAGAAGAAGAGAAAATTGTGACGTTAGATCAAGAGCTACGAGATATGTTTCAAGGCGAAGCGGAAGTTTTTATATCAGGTAAACGCTATGTTGATATTATGCCAAGAGGCGTGAGTAAGGGGAGTGCTCTAAAGCGACTAATGGACCATTTGCAAATTGAAGCAAATGAAGTTGCTTGTATTGGAGATTCCTTCAATGATATTTCTATGTTTGAAGTAACCCCGCATTCATTTACTCTTCATCATGCCCATCCATATGTAAAGGAGAAAGCAAATCATATAGTGCGTTCGGTTGAAGAGGCTGTTATGAAATTACCGTTACTTGTATAAAAAAGAAGCCCGTCACTGGCGGGCTTCTTTTTTACTTGAATAAAGATTTAACAAAATCAATGATACTTGAGAAGAAATCTTTCACTTTATCTAGAAAACTTTGTCCTTCTTCAGATCCTAAAAAGGCAGAAACGTGTTCTTTTGCTTTGTTTAATTGACTACCAACTTGATTCCAATCGATATTAAGATTCTTCATTTTATCAAATAACGCTACTAGGTTATCTAACTGTTCATCTGTTAATGTAATGCCGAGTTGATCAGCAATTTTTTTAATTAATGAACGTAAATCTTCTGTTGTTTTTGGCTGTTCTTTTGCAATTTCTTCTTTAATTTTTGCAACAAGTTGAACTGCTTTTTCTTCACCAATTTTATCACCAAGCTGGGCTGTTTGTACCATTTCTTCATTCGCTACTTTTTTAACTTCTTCCGGAATTGGTTTATTGGACGCAGTTTCATATGCTTTCATTAATCCAGTTAAAGCTGCAGTTCCTGAAACTTTAAAAGGTGCAGTAATTTGAATTTCTGCATCTTTTACACCTGCTGTAATCAAAGCGTTAGTGTACATTGCATCTGTTACCCAGTTAATGTTCTTTGATCGTACAATAAGACCAGATCCTGGTTTTGTGTATGTAATCATAGAAGAAGAAATTGCTCTCGTACCAATTTGTGCTTTTGGAACAATGCCTTCTAGAAATTTATGTTCTTCCGCATTAGATACAGTGATAATTGTAGCATCTTTCGGTGCTTTCATTTCTTTTAACAGATCTTGTTTTTGTTGTTCGGATAAGTTCTCTCCTAGTGTAACAATTGATTCTCCCTCGATGATGTCTGCAAATGAAGCTGTTGGCATCATAAATACCGTTACAGCTAATAGCAGAGCTAATAATTTCGTTTTCACGAAAAACCGCTCCCTTTCTCTTTCTAAAATTTTCGGGCAACAAAGTTATTATAGTATATATTTCTTATTTGTCACCTAGCTTTTTCCACATTTCAAAAAAGAAGTATCTAGATTGTCGGATTCTTTTTGTTTCTAGTCATGAATGTGGTAATATAGTGCTGAGATAGTTGAAAGGAGACATATACATATGAAAACTTTAGGATACATATTAATGGAAAACGGTGAAAAAATCGAATTGGAATTTTTCCCAGAAGAAGCGCCAAAAACAGTAGAAAACTTTAAAAAATTAGCAGAGCAAGGATTTTATGACGGTGTTACATTCCACCGTGTTATTCCTGGCTTCGTAAGCCAAGGTGGAGACCCAACAGGTACAGGTGCTGGTGGTCCAGGTTACTCTATTCCATGTGAAACTGATGGAAACCCTCATAGACACCTTGTAGGATCACTTTCTATGGCTCACGCTGGCCGTAACACAGGCGGTAGCCAATTCTTTGTTGTTCATGAGCCACAGCCACATTTAGATGGCGTTCATACTGTATTTGGTAAAGCAACAAGCGGTATTGAAACAGTATTAAAAATGCGTCAAGGCGATGTAATGAAAGAAGTTAAAGTTTGGGAAGAATAAGGTAAGGGAAAAGAGAGCTTTTGCTCTCTTTTTTATTTTTAATGAGATTGAGTACTTCTTCTACAGCATCATACAAGTAGTATTGTTGCTAAAATATATTGCTTGTGAGAACAAACCTTTAACAAATTACATAGAATACATTACATTATATGTTTCCACAAATACTTTTTGTTATATTAATTTTGCTAGAATTGTGCTGCTTTAGGGTAACTATGAATGAAGTGATGTTGAATGATATGTTTCTTTTCATTCTATATAAAATTTTCTTTTTTTCACTCTATTTATTAAAGGAATAGTGCTGAAACATAGATTTGACTTTCTTCTTTTCGCTTTGTATGATTATCAAGTTGTTTTAGACTCTTCTCACTCTGTTGAAAATATTGTAAAATGAATGTGATATGAAAAGAGTGATTGAGGGGATTACTAGTTTGTAACTTTTGTGAGAAGGGATAAGGGTTATGTTAATTCGTTTTAAAAAAAGTTATGAAAAAATCGCAATGGGGCTTCTTTCGTTTATGCCAACTGAAAAAGATTTGAAAACATTACAATTGACAATGAAAGAATATGAAGCAAAAGATGATTGGCAATTGTATTTGTGGAAAGAAAATGAAGATTTTGTTGGAATAATGGGGATTGTAAAAAAAGAGAATCAAGTATTAGAAATTCAGCATTTAAGTGTAAATCCGTCTCACCGTCATGTGGGGATTGGAACGAAGATGGTTCAAGAGTTAAAGAGTAAATTTCTTGAGTTTACAATTTGCGGAAATGAGCAAACAGCAAGTTTTTGCGAAAAATGTAAAGGGCTAGAACAAAATATACATTCGTGAAAGCAGGGATAAGTAGTTTATTATCTCTGCTTTCTTTTTTGTAATTGTTCGTTTCGTTCAGTAATGACCTCTGTGCGATCACGCAAAGTGTGCTTGTGTATAATATATTCACTTGGAATAGCATTCAAGTCTTTCCAAGAGAGGTTTTGTTTTTTGCATAACTCTATGCACTGCTTCTCTAACAATGGATCTGATAAGGGTAAAAATAAAGGTACAAAACGTTCTTTTTTATGGATAGATTGCAATCTTTCATTGAGCAAGGAAAGAAGTTGTACTTGATTAATTCCTAAACGTTGTAAAGACACACCGCTTTTTTCTAAAATTGTGATTGCGCTTTTCATCATTTTTGTGGAACCATTCCAGTTAGCACGTCTTTGGTGGTATAAAGAAACTGCAATTTGAATGAGACCAACTAAGTAATGATCACGATTTCCTCTTGGTTTTGTCTTCCAGTACTCTTCTAGTATTTCGTGGCATTCAAAATAGTCGTAATCTCCTTGGAAATGAATTAAAAATTGTATGTATTCGGTAGGATACATGTTTTCTCGCCCCTATCTAACGGTTATACATATAAGTGTATCATAGAAATATGAACAATAAACGACTAGGAGATTTCCCCCTAGCCGTTATTGTTCATATTAGCAGAAGCAAGCTGCTCCTACAATAATTAGCAAAATAAACAGTACAACAAGTAATGCGAACCCACCGCTAAAACCACAATCAACGTGACCCATAGTTTTTTGACCTCCTACATTGTTCTTACTACACTGTTATCATATGAAGTGGTGGGCATGATGACATAGGCATCGGTCTATTTTTAATTAAATTTCTTAAAAAGGTTGGATAGAACATGAGTATGCTCTATACTTATGTTGTTATAGAAAAAATGTGGTGGGATGCTTTGTGCAATATAATTTTAAAGTAGAGGCTTTTGAAGGGCCTTTAGATCTATTGTTACATTTAATACATCGTTATGAAATTGATATATATAATATTCCTGTAGCAGATATTACAGAGCAATATTTATCTTATGTGCATACGATGAAAGAACTGCAATTAGATGTTGCAAGTGAGTATTTAGTAATGGCCGCAACGTTATTACAAATTAAAAGTAAAATGTTGTTGCCGAAACATGAAGAAGATGTACTTGATAACGGTGATGATTTTATAGATGATCCTCGTCAAGAATTGATGGAGAGGTTAATTGAATATAAGAAATATAAGCAAGTTGCTACTGAGTTAAAAGAAAGAGAACAAGAAAGAGCACAGCTATATACACGTCCACCAATTGACTTTACATCGTTGCAACAAGAAGAAGAGACAAGCTTGCCTCTTGATGTTACGTTATATGATATGCTAGCGGCATTTCAAAAATTAATGCGCCGTAAAAAGGCAAAAAAACCTGTAACAACACGTATTACTCGTCAAGAAATACCAATTGAACAGCGAATGACTGATATTTTAAAGCAGTTAAAAATAAAGGGTGGTCGCCAAAGTTTTCATGATTTGTTTGTTGATGATGAACGTGAAATAATGGTTGTAACATTTTTAGCAGTTCTGGAACTTATGAAAAATCAACAAATCATAATTGAGCAAGAACATAATTTTGATGAAATTTTCGTATCAAGCTCTAATAAATCTGCATAGAGCAAGTATATGAAATTGGGATAGAAACACTTTATCTCATGCTATGTTTTAATGTATCGTTTGGAACAAGAGAAGAAATATTGAACCGAACGCATTGATTGTGATTCGGTTTTTTGATGTGTATTTTTATGGGAAAATAGAAGGAAGGAGCTCGTGAAATGGATAGGAAAGAACAAAAGTCAATTATTGAAGGCCTTTTATTTGTTTCTGGTGATGAAGGGATTTATCCAGAACAAATAGCGAAAGTTCTTGAAATTGAAATGAATGAAGTAATTAATATTTTAGAAGAAATGCAACAAGAATGTGAAGGTGCAAACCGTGGTTTGCAAATTGTACAGTATGCAAAAGTATATCGTTTTGCTACAAAGAAAGAACATGCTTCATATTATCAAAAATTAATAGATACACCAACAGCTGCTTCACTCTCACAAGCTGCCCTTGAAACGTTAGCGATTGTTGCATATCGTCAACCAATCACAAGGACTGAAATGGAAGAGATTAGAGGAGTTAAAACCGATAAGGCGTTACAAACGTTGGTTTCACATTTACTTATAAAAGAAATGGGAAGAGCAGAAGGACCAGGGCGTCCTATTTTATACGGAACAACAAAAGAATTTTTGGACACATTTGGATTGAAAACATTAGATGATTTACCGCCGCTTTCTGAAGAGAATGAACAAATGAATGAAGCGGATTTATTCTTCGGTTCCTTACAAGAGATATCGAAATAAAAGCTTAGCATTTTGCTAAGCTTTTTTTGTATATCAATTATTTACAGTGCCATACTAAATGAAAAAAGGAGACGAGTTATGAGAGGTATGCGGATTATTCTATTATTAGTTTCTGTTTTATTATGTTTTTCTTTAAATAGCGCATCAGCTAAAAGGTATATGATGTCTATTCATACTACGTCTCCTTTACATATGCATCGGCAACATCTTAGTAAAATGAAAGTGAGCTTTTTAAAAGTGGGGCAAGGTGATGCAACACTTATCATAATGCCAAACGGACAAACAATGTTAATTGATGGAGGACCTTATGAAGCAGGAGAGGTTATTATTCAGAAATTAATTGAGAAAGGGATTAATCATTTAGATGTAATTGTCAGTACCCATCCTGATATGGATCATATAGGGGGGCTAATTCCAATTGTAGAGCAAATGCCGGTATCGCTTATATTAGATAGCGGAAAAACATATAGTTCTCTTACTTATCATACATATCGGAATAATATTAAAAAAAGAGGGATACCTTTCGTTTCAGTAAAGGAAGGACAATATATACCGCTGGATCCACATGTTTCTATACAAGTATTAAACAATGGGAAATCAAAAGATGAAAATAATGAATCCTCAATTGTTTTAAAGGTGCGATATGGAAAAGCGGATTTTTTATTAATGGGTGACGCGGATGTACGGACAGAACATGAAATATTAAAACAATTTGATGTACATGCAGATGTTTTAAAAGTGGGGCATCACGGCTCGTATACTTCAACAAGTGAAACGTTTATAAAAAAAGTGGAACCGCAGTTTGCTATTCTGTCTTACGGGAGTAGTAATCCGTATGGACATCCTCATCAAAGTGTAGTAAAACGCTTAAAAAGGCACGGTATAATGGTATATAGAACGAATAAACGTACAGTAGAAATAGAAACAGATGGTGAACATGTTATGTTAGAGTCTAGCGGGTTAATGCCATTGTTGAAGTGATTTCTATATTAGGGGTGGATACTGTCCCTTTTTGGAAAAATGAATAATATATATTATAATTATAAGGGACGTAAGAAATTTCCTTTTTTGTTGAATAAAAAGGAAATTTCATTAGAATGTATAGACAACTACTCGTGCATATATTAAGATGGAACTAGGCGAATAAGGTAATAATAACAAGTAGGTATTTCATGGGAAAGGATCGATGAAAATGAAAACGCAAATTGTCATCAATGCCAAAATTTACACAGGTCAAGAAATAGTGGAAAACGGATTTATCCGTTACGCAGAAACCATTAAAGAAATTGGTTTGATGGCTCAATATGTACCACAAGAAAATGAAACTGTTTTTGATGCTACAGGGAAGATTGTAATTCCAGGTATGATCGATGTTCATATTCATGGTGGATACGATATTGATGCGATGGATGCAAATAGCGATGGGTTAGTAACTCTAGGTAAAGAAATGTTAAAAGAAGGGGTTACAACTTACTTCCCGACAACAATGACACAAGCTCCAGAGGCAATTGAAGCAGCGCTAACTGCTGCGAAAGAAGCAAAAGAAAAAGGAGCGCATTTCGAATATATTCACTTAGAAGGACCTTATGTTTCAAAGAAACGTGCAGGTGCACAACCACTTGAACATATCGTTCCTGCAAATATTGAGCAATTTAAACAATGGCAAGAAGCAAGTGGGAATTTAATTAAATTAGTAACATATGCACCAGAAGAAGAGGGAGCATTAGAGTTTGAACAATATCTTGCTGAAACTGGTGTAGTGGGCACAATGGGGCATACAGATGCAATTGATGCGCAACTAAAAAATAGAAAGATTACACATGCGACACATTTATACAATCAAATGCGTGGATTACATCACCGTGAACCAGGAGTTGTTGGTCATGTGTTATTAAATCCAGATGTAATGGTTGAAGTAATTACAGATGGTATTCATATTCACCCTGATATGGTGAAATTAGCATATAAGTTAAAAGGACCGAAAAAAGTAAGTGTTATTACTGACGCAATGCGCGCAAAAGGTCTTGAAGATGGATTATATGAGCTTGGCGGACAGCCGGTACATGTAAAAGATGGTAGTGCTCGATTAGAAGATGGAACGTTAGCTGGTAGTATTCTAAAAATGGATCAAGCTTTCCGAAATGTAATTGAATTTACAGGTTGTTCAATCGAAGATGCAGTACTGATGACATCAGTTAACCAAGCAGAAGAGTTTGGATTAAATAATAAAGGTGCATTAGCAGTAGGAAAAGATGCAGACTTTGTTGTGATGAATGAAGATTTACATGTATATGATACGGTTCGTTTAGGAATTCATATGAAGGAAGGGAAGTAATTAAATGAATATTCTTGTTGTAAAAACTCCAGAAGAACTAGCAGAAGCAGGTTATAAATTAATTGAAGAAGTTGTAAAAACAAAAGAAAATCCAACATTAGGAATGGCTACAGGAAGCTCTCCATTAGGTATTTATGCAGAAATGCGAAAAAATAAACTTGATACAAGCCGTGTAACCACTGTAAACTTAGATGAGTACGTAAATTTACCACATGAAGATAAAAACAGCTATCACTATTTCATGCAAGAACAGTTGTTTAATCATCTTCCATTTAAACAAACTTATGTACCAAACGGGATGGCAAGTGATTTAGAGGAAGAGTGCAAACGTTACGAGGGCATTCTAACTGCTAACCCAGTTGACCTACAGATTCTTGGAATCGGTGAAAACGGTCACATCGGATTTAATGAGCCAGGAACACCGTTTAATTCTCCAACGAACATTGTTGAATTAACAGAATCTACACGCCAAGCAAACCTTCGCTTCTTCGAAAAAGAAGAAGATGTGCCAACTCATGCGATTACAATGGGAATTGGAAGCATTATGAAAGCGAAACAAGTTCTACTTGTTGCTATGGGTTCTAAAAAGGCAGAAGCTGTTAAAGAATTATTGCAAGGTGAATATAGTGAAGAGTGTCCGGCTACAGTTTTACAACGTCATCCGAATGTAACCGTAATCGCAGATCAAGAAGCTCTATCTTTATGCAGTGAGGCGATTGCTGATGAACATCGACAAGTATTCACCATTTCCGATCTATTATCAGATTCAAGAGTGGGTGAAACAGCTAATTGAGGACGGCGAATGGAAGCCGGGAGATAAAATCCCATCTGAGAATGAACTTTGTGATAAGTTCGAAGTGAGTCGTATGACAATCAGACAGGCGATTAATAATTTAGTGGAACAAGGCTATTTATATCGGAAGCGTGGAATTGGAACATTTGTCCAACTTCCGAAAGTGGAACAAAAATTGCAAGGAATGACGGGATTCACAGAAGATATGATTTCTCGTGGAATGAATCCAAGTAGTCAATTACTTAGTTTCCGCCTAGTTCCAGCTACTGCTAAAATAGCAGACCGGTTGAGAATACAGGAGGGGGAATCGGTTTATGAAGTGAGGCGTATCCGCTTAGCTGATGATGAACCGATTGCTTTTGAGACGACATATTTGTCGCCAGCTCTTGTAAAAGATATTAACGAAGAGATATTGCAACAATCTTTATATGAACATTTAGAGAAAAAACTGGGCTTTAAACTTGTTAGCGCTACTCAGTCAATTGAAGCTTCTGTTGCGACGGAAAATGAAGCTGAACATCTGCATATTCCTAAAAAGGCGCCTGTACTTGTAATGCGTCAATGGTCATATTCAGAAGGTGAGATACCGCTAGAGTACGTGAAATGTATTTATCGTGGAGATCGTTATAAATTTATTACGAATATCGCACGTAACAAATAGTATATTTCAGTTTGTGAAGTACAGTCGAAATGAAAATGGATAACATGTAAAGAAATAAAAATACGACTCATCCTTATAAGGAATGAGTCGTATTTTTATTATGAGCAATTACGTGGTTAACAGCATCTTTAACGTGATTTACTACATAGTGAGCGTGTTTTTTTACTGCATCATCTGCTTGCGACATAGCAAAACTGTGAGGAGTTAAAGAAAACATAGGAATATCATTGTAAGAATCCCCTATACAAGCAATTTCCTCAGGTTTTATTTCAAACTCATTTAATAAAACAGAAATGGCAGAGCCTTTACTAACATTCGGTGGCATTACATCTAAACATTGTTCTGCTGAGATGAAAGTACTAACTTTCCCGTGGAATTTTTCATCAATTTTTTTTTGAAGGAGTTGTAAGCTCTCCTTTGTTCCACCGACAGAAATTTTATTTGGGAAAATTGTATCATCAATCTTCTGTAGTAAGTTTGGTTCTTCAACAGAAGTCATTGTTACTTGTTGTTCAAGTTCTTGAATAAAAGGTGTTTTCTCTTCAATGTAATAATTATGCTCATCACTTACATAACGGAAATAAGGATTTTCATTCGTCATAGCTAACAAATCGGGAAGTATGCTGGAATCAAAAGTTGCAGATAATAGTTGTTTATTTTCATGTGTATATACAAAAACACCATTTACACTAATACGATGAAAATTTGTATTTACAGCTTTCATTAAGTCTGCAATTTCATTATCAAGTCTTCCGGAAGCGAAGCAAAGAATAACATTTTGCTCGGCGAGGCTGCGTAGTGCCGCAACATCTTGTTCATCAATAAGACCTCCGTGTTGCATCATTGTACCATCGATATCACTTACAAACATTTTAATCATGCTGTTATCTCCTTTCTATGTACAGTTGCTCTTACATTATACGCATCATATATAAACATGTCTAAAAAATGAATTTTTATTAAATGGCAGATGTTTTACATTGACGACAAAGAAGAATATTCTGTAACATAAAAGTAGGCTATTTAAGTACGAGGGTGGTGTTATATGAATAATTATCTAGAAATTAAAAAAGTTTTAAATAATAATGTCATCATTGCTAGCCATCCTGAACACGAGGAAGTAGTAGTGATTGGTAAAGGAATTGGATTTGGGAAAAAAGCGAAAGATGTATTGGAGCAAGAACAAATCGAAAAAATGTTTGTCTTAAAAAATGAACGTGATCGTGAACAATATAAATTATTAGTGCCGCATGTTAGTGAAAAATTAATTGAATTGATGAACGATATTATGCTGTACATTCAAGAAAAAGCGAAATCTCCACTAAATGAACATATTCATATTGCGTTAACAGATCATATTTCATTTGCAATTAAAAGGTTAAAACAAGGACTTACAATTGATAATCCTTTTTTAGTTGAAACAAAAATGCTCTATCCAGAGGAGTATGAAATTGCGGAAGGTGTTGTAGAACTTTTAAATTCTCGTTTGCAAATTACATTGCCAGAAGGAGAAATTGGTTTTATTGCACTTCACATTTACAGTTCGCTTACAAATTCTGATTTATCTTCAGTTAATCAAAACTCCCGTCTCATTGCACAACTTGTATCTTTAATTGAGACAAACTTAGAAATTACATTAGATCAAGAGAGCATTCATTATTTACGCCTTATTCGTCATCTTCAATATGCTATTGAGAGGGTGAAAAAAGGAGAAAAAGTAGAAGAATCGCAAAGTTTTGCTGATTTACTAAAGGCGGAGTATCCAGTTTGCTATAACGTAGCTTGGAAGCTAGTCAAGGTCATGCAAAAAGAGTTGCAACTACCTGTATATGAAGCTGAAAGTATTTATTTAACGATGCACTTGCAACGCTTAGTAAAGGCAGAGCATGTGTAATAAGTCATATATTTTTGTCTAAAATGAAAACGTTAAAAAAAATGATTGAATCGCTTACAATAGTTATGTATAATAACTATTGCAAAGTTATACAAATTTCGACAAACACATTAAGGTGAGTAACGAAAACGTTTGCCTTAATTATAGTGAACTTATACGTAAACCTATTTTTGACACGTGTTACTGATTCGATCAGGCATGAGTGGAGAAAAGTAAGGAATGTAAGCTAGAGAAAGGGATATACTACCCTTTGTATAGCTATCGTTCTATCTTTTTTTCCTCATGTCTTTTTGGCGTTTGTCGGAAGGTATCAATATAGATAAGAGAGGAAGGGTTTCCATGTTTAAGAAGATCTTTGGTGTTCTTCAAAAAGTCGGAAAAGCGTTAATGCTTCCAGTAGCGATTTTACCGGCGGCAGGTATTTTACTTGGATTTGGTAATGCATTTCAAAATCCACAGTTAACAAATGTTATTCCTGCTTTAAAAGCAGATTGGTTCGTAATGGTTGCAAAAATTATGGAACAATCTGGTGATATTATTTTCGCTAACCTTGCATTATTATTCGCAGTTGGGGTAGCAATTGGTTTAGCTGGTGGAGATGGAGTAGCTGGTTTAGCAGCATTCGTCGGCTACTTAATTATGAACAAAACGATGAGTGTGTTCTTAGAAGTAGATAAGCTAGTGAAAGTAACAAGTTCTGGAGCAGACCCAGTAAAAATTGGATTTGCAGATCCAGCGTATGCAAACGTATTAGGTATTCCAACGCTACAAACAGGGGTATTTGGTGGTATTATCGTCGGTATAGTAGCGGCATATTGCTATAATAAATACTTCAACATTGAATTACCATCATACTTAGGTTTCTTTGCAGGTAAGCGTTTCGTACCGATCGCAACTGCAACATTCTCTTTAATAGTAGGTATTATCATGTGCTTCGTTTGGCCATACATTCAAGGTGGCTTAAACACGTTCTCACATCAAATGATTGATGCAAATAGAACAATCGCAGCATTTATATTCGGTTTAATTGAACGTTCATTAATTCCATTTGGACTACATCACATTTTCTATTCACCGTTCTGGTTCGAATTCGGTCAGTATACAAATGCAGCTGGCGAATTAATCCGTGGTGACCAAAAAATCTTTATGGCACAGTTAAAAGACGGTGTAGAATTAACAGCAGGTACATTTACAACTGGTAAGTATCCGTTCATGATGTTCGGTCTTCCAGCAGCAGCTTTAGCAATGTACCATGAAGCACGTCCAGAAAATAAAAAATTAGCAGCAGGTATTTTAGGTTCTGCAGCATTAACATCTTTCTTAACAGGTATTACAGAGCCACTTGAATTTTCATTCTTATTCGTAGCGCCAGTATTATTCGGAATTCACGCTGTATTTGCTGGTCTATCATTTATGACAATGCAAATTTTAGGTGTTAAAATTGGTATGACATTCTCTGGTGGTTTAATTGACTTCTTATTATTCGGTGTACTACCAGGCCGTACAGCATGGTGGTGGGTAATTATTGTTGGCCTTGTACTAGCAGTTATTTACTACTTCGGATTCCGCTTTGCAATCCGTAAATGGAATCTAAAAACACCTGGTCGTGAAGAGGCAAATGCGAATGACGGTGCAGGAAAAACAGAAGCAGGCGAACTTCCTCGTGAAGTATTAGTAGCACTTGGTGGTAAAGAAAACATTGCTTCTTTAGATGCTTGTATTACTCGTTTACGTGTTCAAGTTAACGAACAAAAGAATGTAAACAAAGACCGCTTAAAAGAACTTGGAGCAGCTGGTGTACTTGAAGTTGGAAATAACATTCAAGCTATTTTCGGACCGAAATCTGACACATTAAAATCACAAATTCATGATATAATGTCAGGTCGTACACCTCATGTTGAAAAAGAAGAACCTGTAAAAGTGGAAGAAACTCCTCAAAAAGTTGATGAAAATGAAACAATTGTATCACCAATTGAAGGGAAAATCTTACCAATTACAGAAGTGCCTGACCAAGTATTCTCAGGAAAAATGATGGGAGACGGATTTGCAATTGAGCCAACTGAAGGAACAGTAGTTTCTCCAGTTAACGGTGAAATTGTCAATGTATTCCCTACAAAACATGCGATTGGTATTCAATCTGAAGGTGGAAAAGAAATTTTAATCCACTTTGGTATTGATACTGTAAAATTAAATGGTGAAGGATTCGAGGCACTTGTAGCACAAGGTGATAAAGTGAAGCAAGGCCAACCATTATTAAAAGTAGATCTTGCATTTGTAAAAGGAAATGCACCATCTATCATTACACCAATTGTATTTACAAACTTACAACAAGGGCAACAAGTCGAATTGAAAAAAGATGGAAATGTTAAGAAGGGCGAAACCGCTATTATTGACATTCAGTAGGAATTTGACGCAAAATGTTTATAATTATAATAGGCGATGTGGTTGACCGAACATCGCCTATTATATACAATAGATGATGTAGTACTCACGTCTATACAACTAAAAAAAACTGTAATTTAAAGGAGATAAATTATCATGGAAAAAATCTTTAAAGTAACTAGCGACTCAGGAATTCATGCTCGTCCAGCAACTCTACTTGTAAACACTGCAAGCAAATTCGGTTCTGACATTAACTTAGAGTATAACGGAAAGAACGTTAACTTAAAATCAATCATGGGCGTTATGTCTTTAGGCATTCAACAAAACGCAGAAATTAAAATCACTGCAAATGGTGATGATGCAGCTCAAGCACTAGCAGCTATCGAAGAAACTATGAAAAACGAAGGATTAGGAGAATAATGACTCTTAACATTCAAGGGATCGCTGCATCAAGTGGGATTGCTATTGCAAAGGCTTTCAGACTTGAAAATCCTGAATTTAACATCGAAAAGAAATCAATTACAAACGAAGCTGCAGAAATTGCACGCTTAGACGCTGCGCTTGAGAAAGCAAAAACTGAATTAGAAGCTATTAAGGACCACGCATTTGCTGAGCTAGGTGCTGACAAAGCTGCGATCTTTGAAGCACATTTATTAGTGTTAAATGATCCAGAACTAGTAAACCCAGTAAAAGATAAAGTAAATAGCGAAAAAGTAAATGCTGAATTTGCAATGGATGAAGTTGCATCAATGTTTATTTCTATGTTTGAAAACATGGATAATGAATATATGAAAGAACGTGCTGCGGACATTCGTGACGTAACAAAACGCGTTCTTGCACATTTACTAGGAATTAACTTCTCAAATCCTGGTACAATTTCTGAAGAGGTAATCATTATTGCTGAAGATTTAACACCATCTGATACAGCTCAGTTAAACCGTAAGTATGCAAAAGGTTTCACTACTGATATCGGTGGACGTACATCTCACTCTGCAATTATGGCTCGTTCTATGGAAATTCCAGCTGTTGTTGGTACGAAAGTTGTTATGGAGAAAATTCAAAACGGCGATATCGTTATCATTGACGGTTTAGATGGAGAAGTAATTGTAAACCCATCAGAAGAAACTCTTCGTTCGTTTGAAGAAAAGAAAGCGAAATTTGAAGAGCAAAAAACTGAATGGGCAAAATTAAAAGACCAAGCTACTGTAACAAGTGATGGACATCACGTTGAGCTTGTTGCAAATATCGGAACACCAAATGATGTACAAGGTATTATCGATAATGGCGGAGAAGGCGTTGGCTTATACCGTACAGAATTCTTATACATGGGTCGTGACAATCTTCCAACAGAAGAAGAGCAGTTCGAAGCGTATAAAGCAGTTCTTGAAGGTGTAAAAGAAGGTCAACCAGTCGTTGTTCGTACACTTGACATCGGTGGAGATAAAGAGCTTCCATACTTACATTTACCAAAAGAAATGAACCCATTCTTAGGATACCGTGCAATTCGCTTATGTCTTGATGAGCAAGATGTGTTCCGTACACAACTTCGTGCATTACTTCGTGCTAGCGTATACGGTAACTTAAAAATTATGTTCCCAATGATTGCAACTCTTGATGAGTTCCGTCAAGCAAAAGCAATTTTATTAGAAGAGAAAGCGAAACTTGTAGAAGCGGGTACAACTGTTTCTGATTCTATTGAAGTTGGTATGATGGTTGAAATCCCAGCTTCAGCAGTATTAGCAGACCAATTCGCGAAAGAAGTTGACTTCTTCTCTATCGGAACAAATGATTTAATCCAATACACAATGGCTGCAGACCGTATGAACGAACAAGTATCATACTTATACCAACCATATAACCCATCTATTTTACGTCTTGTAAAAATGGTTATCGATGCTGCTCATAAAGAAGGCAAATGGGCTGGTATGTGTGGTGAGATGGCAGGCGATTCACTTGCTATCCCATTATTATTAGGATTAGGTTTAGATGAGTTCAGTATGAGTGCAACATCTATTCTTCCTGCAAGAACACAACTAAGCAAGTTGTCAAAAGCAGAAATGGAAACATTAGCAGAAAAAGCATTAATGATGTCAACTGCTGAAGAAGTTGTTGAACTAGTTAAAAGCATATAACCAATAAAAAAACCTGAGTCGATTTGAAATCGGTCTCAGGTTTTTTCTATGAGAAAAATAAATCTTATTTTCTTACTATAGAGGATAAGGAACGGAATTAGATAGCGATAGCAACGATATCAGTTGGGCATACACGTAAAATACCAGTAAAAGTATTTCGATTTTGATTGTTCTTATCGTCTTTATTGTTATCTTTGTCGTCTTTGTTATTACGAGCTAAAGCAGAGAAAAGAGCAACACCGTTAGCGAAACCTTCAAAAATTACATTGTTGAAAGTGCCATTACCTCTAATGCTTAAAAGAGAAAGTTCTGTTCCAACTGAAATGCTAGCAAGTACGTTACATACAGCTGGTTGTTGTGGTCTAACTACTTCTCTCTCTTTCTCTTTCTCATGATGTCTGCACTCTCTTTCATGATGATGACAGTCTCTAAAGTTATCACAGCATCCAAATGATCCAAACATAATCCTCATCACCCCCTTCACACTTATAATCTATGTAAGTTCGGTAGTGAGTGACTGGACAGAGAGTGGAATTTTTTCTAGGGGATTTTCTCATTTTAAATGACTAGCTGGGTGTTTAGTACGGAATGATGTTTAAAATAGGGGAAATATAACAAAAAATGTAAAAACCACCGAAATAAATGAAATAGGTAGCCTTTACACTTTTTTACTTTTATATAAAACGATGATATATACAGGAAGAGCTAGGAGTAGTGGTACAATGGATCGTGCAGTATGTTTTTCTGATTCTAATTGGAATGCTTCTTCTTTTGGGAATTGTAAAATGGAGATGTTTGCGGCATCACCAATAAAATATAGAAGCAGTACAGTTACTATGTAACATAAAAGTGCGATAAAGCTTCCGTATGAACTCAATGAAAATCCCTCTCTTGTTATCTATTTGTTATCATTGTATCACAATTGTAACAAAAACACACGGGTATATTTCAACACCTAAACAAAATTCGACACAAAACGTCAAGTTTATTTATGATAAGGGAATAGAATATACTTTTCCATAAGTATAAATGTCGAATGATTTGTATTAATATTACAAAAGTATGACAGGGAATAAAAAAACGAAGGCAATGTAGTTACCTTCGTTTTTTATTATTTTGCCCACTCACTTACTTGCTCTACGCTCATACGAGGTGCAGGGTGTCCTTTTAAAGTTGATTCACCAATTGTAATAAGCATAATTGGAACGTAACGAGATGAAACGTTAAATTCGTCTGTCAGTGCTTGTGGATTGAAGCCACCAATAGCACAAGTATCCCAACCAGTTGCTTTAGCTGCAAGCATAAGTTGCATTGCTGCTAAAGATGCATTTGAAAAGGCAGCATCTCTTGGGAATTGTTCACGAGCATATGCAGATTCAATATTTTTAGCTAAGCGTTCTTTTGCTTCTTCTTTCATAAATCCTTGTTCTACAATTGGACCATATACTGGCTCAACATTTTTATAAGCTTCTAAATCACCTAAAATAGCGACTACTGCAGAAGCATCAAGAATTTGTTGTTGGTTATAAGCTATTGGGTGTAATCGTTTTTGTACATCTTCACCTTGAAAAACGAGGAATTTCCAGTGTTGCAAGTTCCAAGCGGAAGGTGCTTGTGCTGCGGCTTTTAAAATCTCATGTAATTCTGTAGATGAGATTTCTTTATTTGGGTTGAATGCACGTGTAGATGTGCGTTCATATAGAACGTTAAAAAAGTTGTCGTTTGTCATTGTATATCCTCCAAATTGTATATCGAATTATTTTCAAAAAAATAATATACACTACTTACATTTTGTAAGTTATCGAATTTAAGAATATAATATCTTTATTTTAATTGTCAAGTTTTAAAAATAAGCTAGGGCATTCATACAAACGATACAATTCCTACAATCATACACTAAAAAAGGAATTTATAGAGTGAAAAGCGAAGATAACATTCTCAATTAGCTTGTTAATATGTATCTCTCACAAATTAAAGTTTATTGGAGAACAGTCTTTTAAAAAAGTTTGTGAGGAATTCAGTAGAACAAGATATATGAAGTGAGTGAAGACTAGTGATGAACATACTACATTTTTTATTAGAGAATACGGTTTTCCAAAATGTGTTACAAGATCTGCAGTTAAATGTCCTTTATATAGAAAATGGATGTAAGCATCAACAAACGGTAGAAAATATCCATCCAAAATGTATGTTTATAGCAAATAGTTTTGAAGAGGGCGAACTATTATTTCAAAGAACGAAACCACACATTATCATTACGTATGTAACAGATTATTCTCAAATAAAATATATAAAGAATATGTATACTCCGCACAGTACATTCATTGTCATTTGGGATCAACAAATAACAAAAGAATTCACAGATGTACTTGCATTAGGAATACGTAATATTGTAATAGCTCCTGTAACTCCGCAAGCAGTGTTAGAGGAAGTGAATAAGAGTTTGTATCAACTTTCTTTAGTAAGGCAAGTCGGTTTGCAGCAGGAATTGCTTCAAACGATGTTTGATTTTCAAAATGATCTATTATTTATAGTAGAAGATGATGAGATTGTTGATTGTAATACAAATTTTTTAGCTTTTTTTGGATATGAAAATCTGTTTGCCTATCGTGAGCAACATTTAGTATTTGCTGAACATTTTATTAGAGAAAGTGGATACTATTCGACGACGCATGATATCACATGGTTAGACGATACTTTATCAAGTGGTAGAAGAATTAAGATGCTAAATTATGAAGGGGTAGTATCCACTTTTTTATTACGTGCGACACCATTGCCAGAAGATTTATCAAGATTTATTGTAAAGTGCACGGAAATTACAGAATTAGATGAAATCTATCAAGAGCAAGAAAGACTTGCTATGGTAGATTCATTGACAGAGATTTATAATCGTTTAAAGTTTCAACAAATACTAGAGGTAGAGTGGGAAAAGGTAATACGTAGTGATGAGAAAATAGCTATCATTTTATTTGATATAGATAATTTTAAAACGGTTAATGACACATATGGTCATGATTTTGGTGATTTGGCATTAATACAACTTGCAGAGCTTATGAAATCTAAAGTGGAGCAACAACATGTATTTGCAAGATGGGGAGGAGAAGAATTCATTATATTAGTGACAAATACAGTAGAAAAGGAAGCATTTCAAGTTGCGGAGTCATTACGATTCTTCATTGAAACAAAGCAATTCACTGGAATTTCGAAGCTAACAGCTAGCTTTGGAGTTGCGTTATATGAACAAGGAACTACAAGAGAAGAATTAATGCAACGAGCGGACATTGCATTATATGAAGCGAAAAAAAATGGGAAGAATCAAGTATGTGTGTATAGAAAAGAAAAAATGTAATTTTTCGCAACAAATTGTTGCGATTTTTTTTTATTGTTTGATAATAGAATAGGGGGACAATTTTTAGCGAAGGAATTATGGAGGATCAATATGATAAAAAAAGTAATGGTGATGGCTTCACTGTCTGCTATAGTTGGCGGCGGAGTATACTATTTTCTTGTTAGCCCCAATATAAAGGAAAACACTGTATTAACAACTAAAGTGAATCCTACTATTGAATCAGAAGTACAAGGGAATATAGAAGAAAAAGAAGAGCAACAAATTGATTATGCTAGCATATCTCAAAAATTAGATCAATATTTAGTCGGAAAGCAATTTAATGGAACAGTTTTGGTAACAGATAAAGAGCGTGTTATATTGAATAAAGGATATGGGTATGCTGATGTTCAAAATAAAATAGAAAATACGCCTCAAACAAAATATCGTATTGGTTCTATTACGAAAACAGTTGTTGCCACATCTATTTTACAGTTGCAAGAACAAGGTAAATTGAATATTCAAGATAATGTAAATAAATATATTCCTTCATTTCCGGAGAATAAAAATATTACACTATATCATTTGTTAACCCATACCTCTGGTTTACCTGAACATGCGAAAGGGAATGTGAATGCTGCTTCCCGTTTACAGTTAGTTAATTGGATTGGACGTCAAAATTTAGAATTTCCTGCAGGAACAGGTTGGAGATATACAGATTATAATTATATGGTTCTTGCTTATATAATAGAACATATCTCGAAAAAACCTTTAGGAGATTACATAAAAGAAAACATATTTGTAAAAGCAGATATGCATGAATCCGGTATGGGAAATATGGTACCTGGAGATAAAAATTTTACAAAGGGTTATGTGAAAAAAAATCAAGAGCTTGTACCAGCGCAGAAGTTAGGCATGGATTGGCTATATGGTTGTGGTGAGATGTATACGACAGTTGGAGATATGAAGAAGTTAGACGAAGCAATTATAAGTGGAAAACTTCTTTCTGAACAAAGTATACAAGCAATGTTTTCGCCTTCAGCAGAACGGAAATATGCATTTAGTTTTTATATATATCCAGATTATTTTCATAATCATGGTGTATTATCTGGTTGGAACACTTTCAATAATTTTAATAAAGAAAAAGGAATTTTTGTTATGTTATTTTCAAATGTAAAAAATAGTATGGATGATGACTTTAATAAAGAGTTCCGAAAGATGGTAAATGATTTATTAGAACAAAGGGGATGAGAAAATGGAACATAAAACTTTATCAATAGGTTTCATTGGTATTGGCGTAATGGGAAAAAGTATGGTTTATCACTTAATGCAAGATGGTCATAAAGTATATGTATATAATAGAACGAAAGCAAAAACAGATTCTTTAGTGCAAGATGGTGCACAATGGTGTGATACGCCAAAAGAGTTAGTGAAGCAAGTTGATATTGTAATGACAATGGTTGGATATCCACATGATGTAGAAGAAGTGTATTTTGGTATAGAAGGAATTATAGAACATGCAAAAGAAGGTACGATAGCAATTGACTTTACGACATCTACACCTACTTTAGCAAAACGTATTAATGAAGTTGCAAAAAGCAAAAATATATATACGTTAGATGCACCTGTCTCAGGAGGAGATGTTGGTGCGAAAGAAGCAAAACTCGCAATTATGGTAGGTGGAGAGAAAGAAATATATGATAGATGCTTACCTTTACTTGAAAAGTTAGGAACAAACATTCAATTACAAGGACCAGCTGGGAGTGGACAACATACAAAAATGTGCAATCAAATTGCGATTGCTTCCAATATGATTGGAGTATGTGAGGCTGTTGCTTACGCGAAGAAGGCTGGACTGAATCCAGATAAAGTGTTAGAGAGTATTTCAACAGGGGCAGCAGGTAGTTGGTCATTAAGTAATTTAGCTCCTCGAATGTTAAAAGGAGACTTTGAGCCAGGATTTTATGTAAAGCATTTTATGAAAGATATGAAAATTGCTTTAGAGGAAGCAGAAAAATTACAATTACCAGTCCCAGGCTTAAGTTTGGCGAAAGAATTGTATGAAGAGTTAGTTAAGGATGGCGAAGAAAATAGTGGAACACAAGTATTATATAAAAAATATATAAGGGGGTAAACGAGGTGGACCTTCAAAAGTTTGATGAGATGATTGATACTGTACAGCGAGCTACTTGTATGCAAATTAATGAAAAACAAAAAGAAGCTTTTAAACAAAAATATGATTTTGAACCAGACTTTGAATATGGAAGAGATGAGAAGGGGCATTATGTAATTCGAACCTCTAAAAAGATGTTAGAAGAAATGGAGTTTTATTTGGCATTGAAATATGATCGTGATGGAGTGGATCTTTATATGCAAGCTGAGATTGACGGTATATTTCATGTATCTGTTAGCTATGGTGAAGATGCCCTACATCTACAAGAATTGTTTCAATTTCTAGAAGAAAATAAATAAAAGTCCTCATTTGAGGACTTTTATTTATTTAGTCATTATAAGTTAGAAGCGCGGCGACATCGTTCAACCGGGAATGGGATAATTTGTGCGATGTGATTAGGACCAAATTGTTTTGTACGAGCATGGCGTATTATATAAAAAGCACACAGAATTGAAACAGGAATAGCGCCGAATAAACCAAATAATAAAGCGCTTACACAAGATGCGACAAATCCTAAAACACCAATTTCTAACTCTTCCATAATAGCTCCTAAAATAACAGGAAATGCTCCACATGTAACTCCAAGTATAAGTGCGATAAGTAAGCTCATGATTATCCCCCTCTGTTTGCGATATTATTTTCCTTCTTAGTTAATTGTAGTATATCACATGTAAAACAGAATTTTCAGAAAAATTTCAATAAATGTTCAATAAATGTTCAAAAAATACACTTGAAAAATCAAGACGTTAAATTTGTGATGAAATGGTACTTTTGAGTAAATAAAAAATCAGGCTTATTTCAAAAGTGAAATAAGCCTGTTCCATAGGAGGATGTATATATGTAGAGTGAATAAAAGTTTGGAAAAGGGGATCCAAGTCCTTTTATTCAACTAACTACCTTAATAGATTGGAACCCAGCCTTCAGTTGTCACAAAAATACGAATAGCTACAACTTGACGATCATCTTGCAAGGTAAAATAATGTCTTGCATTTTCTGGAACAGATATTAGATCGCCTGGCTCAAGTTCAACATCAAAGAATTTCCCATCTTTGCCTTCAATAGCGAAAATACCATGACCACTGACGATAAAGCGGACTTCGTCGTCTGTATGATGATGTTCTTTTTGGAAATTAATTAATAATTCGTCAAGGTTAGGTGTGCTATTTGAAAGTGAAATTACATCATGTGCTTTATAACCTCGACGTGCTGAAACATCAGCGATTTCTTTTGAAAAAACAGCTAATATTTCAGCTTTGTTTTCATCTGTTAAAGAATAATTTTCATTTAAATGAGTAGGAAGTTTAGAAATATTCCATTTCTCATATAAAACGCCTTCCTCTTGTAGAAATTTAGATACTTCCACTTCATTTTCAATACGAGTATTTACTTCATGAATACGAATTTGCGCCATTAGAAACGCCTCCTTGAATTGATAATAGTTTTATATGAAATTGGAATAAAAACTCATAAGCTTCTAATCTCTTCTTTGCATCAAAGCTATCTCGGCCCCATACGGTAATACCGTGGTTACGGATTAATACCGCTCCCGAATCACCTTGTATATGCTTTCGAAAGTTTTCTCCAAGCGTTGGGATATGGGCATGGTTTTCGATAATAGGAATGTGAATTGTTGCACCTTCTTCCCAAATATCGAGAGCTTTAATAATTTCTTGATTTTGAAGGGTAACTGCATCACTATATAAATTTGTGATGACATTATTATCAGTTGTATGAACATGAAGTACGCACCCGGCATTCGTATTGTTATAAATATGTGTATGCAATATTGTTTCTGCTGAAGGGCGTAATTCAGTCTCTAAAACGGGAACTCCTACATGATCTACTAATAGAAAATCATCTGGAGTGGTTTTTGTTTTATCTTTACCGCTTGCTGTAATGAGGAAAGTAAGTGGCTCATGACTAACTTTTATAGATATATTACCACTTGTTGCTGGGAACCAATTTCGAGTTGTTAATTCTTTTTTTATCTCGCTTAAGTCATACCATTGACGAAAAAGTTGTTTCATGATTTCACCTCCAACAAATGTTTTAATTCATTTTGAATATCATGGAATGTTTCAAACGGTGTATAAGCAATATAATTCTCTGCACACTTTGTAATAAGGAAGTCACGAGCAAATACTTTATCTGCTTGTTTCGCAGCTTGTAAATCAGTAATTGAATCTCCAATCACAATATGGAAGTCATTCGTATCACTCAATTTACGGATGAGAGATGATTTACATAATCCGCAATGATTTTGACAATGATGATCACAAGGATGAGGCCAATTCACCGTAATGTATTCATTTGAAAAATCTGTTTCATTACAGTAAATTTGCTCTTTTGGAATGAGTCCTTGTAAGAGTGGATAGACGAAGAAATCCATTCCACCTGATATAACGTAAAAAGAAATGTTATTTTCATTTGCAAATTGTATAAATTCATGAAAACCATTACGAAGTTCAGCAGTTTCTATTAAAAATTGAATAATTTCATCGTGCAGATGAGTAGGTATTAATCGAAATAATTGAGAAACACCTTCTTGAATAGATAGCTCTTGTGATAAAATTCTATTCTTTACTTCTTCAGCTTCTGGTGGTGCGAATTTTTCCATAATGGACATAATGTTATCATTATTTGTAATCGTGCCATCGAAATCACAAAATACTTGAATACTCATAATTTCACCTCATGAGAGGGATTTCCCCATATTTGTAGTGCACTATGCAAATTTATGTCATCTACTTCATGGAGTGGTTTATTTTGCAAAGTAGCCTCAATTGCAGTACGGAATGCTTTACCACCGCCTTGCGCTCCATTTGGATGTCCATGTATCCCGCCGCCAGCATTAATAACAACATCTTTACCGAAATCTCGTACAATAAAGGGAACGAAACCAGGGTGAATACCAGCAGATGGAACAGAAAAGCTCTTCTTGAAAAATGCATCGTCTTCAGTTAAATATTTTGAGATAGCAAGAGCTTCCTCTTTTTCTAGCGCAACACTTCCGTATGGAGATGGGAATAATGAAAAGTCAGCCCCAGCATAGCGTAGTAGCTTTCCGAGTAATAATGGAGATGAAATTCCATATAACTTAGATGCTGAATAAGCACCACTTACAGCAGGGTGTGCCATAATAGGAACTGGGATTTCATCATCTTCTGCAAGTGATTGCAGTACATCTAGTCCGTAAGCAAATACGTTAAATAATAGAATATCAGCTCCAGCTTGCACTGCACGTTTCGCATTTTCTTTTAAATCAAAAGTTCGTCCTGTTAAATTTACGGCATATAACGTTTTATGTCCGTATGTTTCATATACGGATTGTAAAACTTCTTTTCCAGATACAATGCGTTTCGTAAGTGGTGTTAATGCATTTTCAAATAATATTTCATCATCTTTTACTATATCTACACCACCACTTGCTTGATCACGTAATTGCGTTTTTAAATACCCAATATTTCGTCCAATCATTCCTTTAAAAATACTCATTAAAAGGGGACGATCATGCACTTGTAAAAGGTTTCGAATCCCATCTATCCCGAATTTTGGACCAGGAAAATGTTCTTTCAATTCTTCTGAAAAAGTTAAGTCAATTAATTTTACTTCGCCATCAAGGGATAGCTTTCCAAATGTAGTCGTTAAAATTGCTGGTAAATCTGGACTGAAGTTTAATAACGGATATTCGATTTTAATAATTCCGCGTTTTACTTTTTTACGTAAATACGAATTCGTATGTTCATGTTCAGCTAATTCCTCAATATGAATGACGTTGCCTTTATGTTGCTTTAATTGTTCTTGCAATAAGTGTGGCAAATGAGTCCAAGAGCCAATTGTTAAACCAAGTGCAATTTGCTCAGCCTTTTTTTCTAAGTTATGTGAATCATCATGGATTAAATACGTCGCTATAATTCCGCTCATTGTTATAACCTCCTAGTTAAATAAAAAAACCTCTCAGCTAAGGAGAGGTTTTTTTACAACCAGCTCCTTATCTGTCAGCATAATGCTGCGAGAATTAGCACCGTGTCTACGATTGTAGATCGGTTGCCGGGTTTCGTCGGGCTCGTCCCTCCACCTGCTCTTGATAAGAAGTATTTAGAAATGTTTAAATTTTTAAGATAACTGAATTTTGTCAGATATTTTTCATGTTGTCAATTACTTTTTGAAAAAATTTAATTTATCAATTCGATTAATGGCTTCTCGTAATCTATCTTCTGTATGCAAGAGACCAACACGGACATACCCTTCGCCATGTTCACCAAATCCAACACCAGGAGCAACTGCAACGTGTGCTTTTTCTAGTAAAATATCAGAAAATTGCTCGGATGTATAACCTTCTGGTACAGGAAGCCATGCAAAGAATGATCCGGTTGGAATGTCTACATTCCAACCAATTGAGTGACAAGCTGAAATAAGAGCGTTTCTCCGAGATTCGTAACTATTTACAAGATCTACTACACAAGACTGTGAACTTAATAGTGCTTCGCGAGCAGCATCTTGAATTGCACCAAAAATACTAACATACATATGATCTTGCAATAGGTTAATGGTTTCGATGACACTTTCATTTCCAACTGCAAAAGCAATACGCCAGCCAGCCATATTGAAAGTTTTTGATAACGTGTAAATTTCAATTCCTATATCTTTCGCACCATCTGCTTGCAAGAAACTAACAGGTTTGTGACCATCAAATCCGATAGCACCGTAAGCGAAATCGTGAACAACTAATATATTATGTTTATTAGCAAAATGAATGGTTGTATCAAAAAAATCTTTTGATGCAGTAGCACCTGTAGGGTTATTTGGATAGTTTAAAAACATTAACTTTGCCCGTTCAGCGATAGAGTCGTCAATTTTTTTATAATCCGGTAAAAAATGATTTTCTGCAATAAGCGGCATGGTTTCAAAGTGTGCCTTTGCTAAGGCAACCCCAGATAAATAATCTGGATAGCCTGGATCCGGAACGAGAATTGTATCACCAGGATTTGTAAAACAAATTGGTAATTCTACTAGTCCAGCCTTCCCACCAAACAAAATAGCAACTTCAGTTTTTGGGTTTAATTCGACGCCGTATTCACGTTTATAGAATGTAGTCACGGCTTCCTTTAAGCTTTCATGTCCGCGAAATGGCGGATATTTATGATGAATGGTCTTTTCGGCAGCATCTTGTAAAGCTTTTACGATATGCTGCGGTGTTGGTTGATCTGGATTACCTTGACCTAGATTAATAACATCGTGACCAGCTGCAACGACTTTGTTAACTTTTGCAACAAGTGAAGCGAAAAATTGTGTTGGCAATGATGTTACTATCTCAGAAGGTTGAAATAATTTCATACTTTCCACCTCTTTTGAAAGTTGTTACAATTCTAGTGACAAATGATATAATCTTTCCAGTATTTTGTAAAGAAAAAAATAAGAATGGGGCTGAAAAAATGAAAGTCGCATGTATTCAAATGGATATTGTTTTTGGAGATGTAGAAAAAAATATTGAGAATGCTAAAAATAAAATAAGCGAAGCTATGAAGGAAAGGCCAGATGTTATCGTCTTACCAGAACTATGGACAACAGGATATGATTTAACGAGACTTTCTGAAATTGCAGATAGGGATGGAGTGGAAACGAAAGAAAAGTTAATAGAATGGGCGAAGCAATATGATGTACATATTGTTGGTGGTTCTATAGCAAAGCAAACAGAGCAAGGCGTTACAAATACGATGTATGTTGTAAATAATGAAGGACAGCTAGTCAACGAATATAGTAAAGTACATTTATTTCAGCTTATGGATGAACATAAATATTTAATAGCCGGTAATGGTACGGGCGAATTTAAGCTGGATGATGTTGAATGCGCTGGAACAATTTGTTATGATATTCGTTTTCCAGAGTGGATGCGTGTCCATACTGCTAAAGGGGCAAAAGTATTATTTGTTGTAGCTGAATGGCCATTAGTTCGTTTAGCACATTGGCGTTTGCTATTGCAAGCAAGAGCAGTTGAAAATCAGTGTTATGTTGTTGCATGTAATAGAGCAGGAAAGGATCCAAATAATGTATTTGCGGGTCATTCTTTAATTGTGGACCCTTGGGGTGAAGTTGTAGTAGAGGCGGATGAAGAGGAATCAATTTTATTTGGAGAGCTTGAATTCGAGAAAATTAAAGAAGTACGTAAAGGAATTCCAGTTTTTGCGGATCGCCGTCCAGAATTATACAAATAAAATGTTGACAAGTGATTTTTATTCTTGGTATAGTCTTCAACATAAAGTTAAAAATTCAAAAAATTATACAACTCTTATCAAGAGCAGGTGGAGGGATTTGGCCCGATGAAGCCCAGCAACCGACCGTAATACCATTGTGAAATGGGGCGTTTATTACGCCAAAAGGCACGGTGCTAATTCCAGCAGAAAGTAAAACTTTCTGGCAGATAAGAGGGGAGAAGATAAACTTCAAACCTCTTTCTTAGTGGAAAGAGGTTTTTCTATGTTAGAAAAACCTCTGAATTTAAAAAGGGGGAGAAGACGATGGGATATTATTCATTAACAGAAATAACAGCTGTACAATATGCGAAAGATCATGGCTATTTTGAAGCGAAGGCAAATGTCGTTTGTCATGAAATTGGAGACGGAAACTTAAATTACGTGTTCAAATTAGATGATGGAGAGAAATCAATTATAATAAAACAAGCACTGCCTTATGCGAAAGTAGTTGGTGAAAGCTGGCCATTGTCTATAAAAAGAGCAACGATTGAAAGCAAGGCATTACAAATTTTTGCGCAGTATGTACCGGATTATGTTCCAGTAGTGTACAGTCATGATGAAGAGTTAGCGATAACGGTAATAGAAGACTTATCAAGACTAACAATTACAAGAAAAGGATTAATAGACGGAGAAGAATATCCGCTTTTATCCCAGCATATCGGCCGTTTTCTAGCACATGTTTTATTTTACACTTCAGATTTTGGTTTACAGTCAGAAGAGAAGAGGGTACTAGAAGGTACCTTTGTAAATCCGGACCTTTGTAAAATTACAGAGGAATTAGTGTTTACAGATCCGTTTGGACATTATGATACAAATGATTATGAGCCAGATTTACAGCTCGTGGTTGATGAACTTTGGAGTGATAAAACTTTAAAACTAAAAGTAGCACAATATAAATATAAGTTCTTAACAAGAAAAGAAACTCTTATTCATGGTGATTTACATACTGGTAGTATTTTTTCGTCACCTTCTGAAACGAAAGTGATTGATCCAGAATTTGCGACATATGGCCCATTTGGATTTGACATAGGTCAATTTATTGCAAATCTATTACTAAATGCTTTATCTAGAGAAGAAGAGAAAAGAAGTGTACTATTTTTCCATATAGAAAAGACGTGGAGTTATTTTGTAGAAACTTTTACAAAATTATGGATTGGAGAAGGTGTAGAAGCATATACGAAAGAAAAACAATGGTTACCAATTATTTTGCAAAATATCTTTACTGATGCAGTTGGATTTGCCGGATGTGAACTGATTCGTAGAACAATTGGTTTAGCTCATGTAGCAGATTTAGATGAAATAGAAAATAAAGAAACAAGAATTCAAGCTAAGAAACAAGCGCTATCCTTAGGTAAAGAACTAATAAAATATGAATCTAAAAGTGCTGATATTCAACTGTTTCGAACATTATTTCAACAGACAGTTTCAGGGGGCGTAAAAGCGTGAGTACAATTGTTACTGTTCCGAGATCTGTAAGCTGGAAAGGTGATGCAATTGCGGTATTAAATCAAACGAAATTGCCGCATAGCACAGAATACAAAACATTGACGACTATTGAAGAGGTTTGGAAAAGCATCGTAATGTTAGAAGTACGAGGAGCGCCTGCAATTGGAATTGTAGCTGCATTTGGCTTGGCGCTTGCATCAAAAAAATATAACACTGTACATATTGAAGAATTTCAAAAGAAGTTTAATAGAGATTGTAATTATTTAGGAACGTCACGCCCGACAGCAGTAAATTTATTTTGGGCAATTGATCGTATGAGAGAATCTATTCGAGAGATTACTACAATAAAAGAAGCACAAAAAACATTAGAAGAAGAAGCGCTTCGCATTCAGCAGGAAGATGAAGCGGTGTGCCGAAATATTGGGGAATATGCGTTAACATGTTTTAAAGATGGCGATAATATTTTAACAATCTGTAACGCTGGAAGTATCGCAACTGCCAGATATGGAACTGCATTAGCTCCCTTTTATATTGGAAAAGAGAAAGGTGTGCGTTTACATGTATATGCGTGTGAAACGAGACCAGTTTTACAAGGTGGTCGCTTAACGACCTGGGAATTGAAGCAAGCAAATATTGATGTGACCCTTATTACAGATAATACTGCAGCTCATGCTATTCAAACGAAAGAAATAAATGCAATTATTGTAGGGGCGGATCGAATTGTCGCAAATGGAGATACGGCAAATAAAATAGGGACAATGAATTTAGCTATTTTAGCAAAGCACTTTGATATCCCATTGTATGTTGCTGCGCCACTGTCAACATTTGATGTTACGAAAGAAACTGGAGCCGAAATAATTATTGAAGAAAGAGATGAAACAGAAGTTACGAAAATCTTTGGAAAACAAGTAGCACCAATTGGAACGAATGTTTATAACCCTGCATTTGACGTAACACCGAACGAATTAATTACAGGAATTATTACTGAGAAAGGTATTATAAGCGGGGATTATAAACGAGAAATTGCATCATTATTTGAAAAACAGGCTAATACATAATAGCTTGTTTTTTTATGCCTAAATGTATTGTTTTCTCTTACTTATATAATGAAAGGAGGAGAAGAGGATGGAAGAGTGGATCAAGATGATAGGTAATGTAGGGTTTCCAATTGTTGTAACATTATATTTACTCCACCGTATTGAAAGTAAATTAGAGGGGGTAATTGTTGCAATTGAGAAGCTCCCGCGGCAATTACTAAAGTACGAAGATCCTCGCAATAAAAAATAAAGTTTGCTCTTCTTGAGCAAACTTTATTTTTTATTGAGCAGTATAGCCACCATCGATAACGACAGCTTGACCAGTAATACCTTTAGCTTTTTCACTCGCTAAAAACATAGCATAATCAGCGATTTCTTGTACTTGTAATAAGCGCTTTTGTGGGACGAGTGGATAAATAACATCTTCTAAAACATTTTCAAGTGGTACATTTCGTGTAGTAGCTAAGTCTTGTAGTTGATTACGTACAAGAGGGGTATCGACATAACCAGGGCAAAGGGCATTAACAGTAATACCATGCGTAGCACCTTCTAAAGCGGCAACTTTTGTTAATCCAATTACGCCATGTTTTGCACTATTGTAGGCAGCTTTTCCAGCAAACCCGACAAGGCCGTTAATAGAAGCGACATTAATAATACGACCATATTTTTGTTGTTTCATAATCGGAAAGGCATGCTTAATTGCGATAAACGGAGCAATTTGCATAATTTGAATTAGTAGCTCAAACTTTTCCGTTGGAAAGTCTTCAATGGGTGAAACGTGTTGCATTCCTGCGTTGTTAATTAATATATCTAATGAACCGAAATGACTAACTGTTTGAGAAATTGATGCTGTAATTTCCTCTTCAGATGTAACGTCACATTTTAAACCGATAGCTTGAAAACCTTCACTTTGCAATTGCTCAGCAGCTTCTTTCGCACGTTCTTCAAGACGATCAGTAATTACAACTTTTGCACCTTCTTTTGCAAAAGCACTTCCCATTTCATATCCAATACCACTCGCAGCACCTGTTAAAAAGACAACTCGATTTGTAACCATGATGAAAAACATCCCTTCATAATAAAGTTTTCATAGTGCTCTATTTAGAGAGGTTATAATGAAAATCCTGCAAACATTTGGAAAAAATATCGTTAGCTATCTTGTTTTGCAAAATAGTCTTTGCTATACTATTTTGTAAAGCAAGATACTTACGCTTATCTATCTTGTAAAGCAAGATAGTAGGAGGATTTGAATTATGTCGACAAGTCAAATGCTGAAAGGGATTTTAGAAGGATGCTTACTTGCTATTATTTCTGAAGGCGAAATATACGGTTATGAAATGAGTGAGAAGCTAGCAAAGTATGGTTTTACAATGGCGAGTGAGGGAAGTATTTATCCGTTATTAATACGTATGCAAAAGGAAGGATTAATAACAAGTGTAATGAAGGAATCTCCATCTGGCCCAAAGCGAAAATATTATACATTAACAGAAAAAGGCGAAGAAGCACTAAATGAATTTATGGATCGCTGGGAAGCGATGCAAAGTAGTGTAGAACGTCTACTTGAAGGGAAGGGAAGGAGAAAATAATGTTATCAAGTGAAGCACGAAAGTTTTTGTTAGATATGAGATTATTTTTGACGGCAAAGAGTGTGAAAGAAAGTGATATTGAAAACTTTTTAGAAGACGCAGAACTTCATTTAATAGAAGGTGAGAGTGAGGGGAAGAGTGTAGAAGATATTTTCGGAAGCTCACCGAAAGAATATGCAAATGAACTTGTAAAAGTGATGGAAAGAGATAGACAGGAAACGTGGAAGCAAATTGGTTTTACAGTAATGAATATCGTATCTTTTTGGATTATTGCTTCTATCTTAATAGTGAATAATGGAATGTTACAGATTTCACTTATTCAGTGTATCGGTTACAGTTTTTCATTGATTTTAGTTGTTATGGGTCCTAATTTTCTACTTCGCAAAATGACCTTCGTCACAAGCTTTACAAAAACATGGTTTTCCATGTGGTCTTTAGTTATGATTGCTCCATTGTTTTTATTAGGAGCTGTTACGATATTAGATGTGATATATCCTACAAAAATGCTCACATTCACCGAAGTTCAAAGTTATATAGTAGCTGGTGGGATTTTTATCATAACAGTAGCTATAAATATATATTTTGAAGGATGGTTTAAAAACTTATATTTAATCATTCCGCTTTCTATTATGTTAATGTTTAAAACATTTACATCTGAAGATCTTATGCCAATGTTATTTCAAATTATATGTTTATACGGAAGTTTGTTTATTTTAATTTTCCTTGAAATTATGATGAAGACGAATAGAAGAGAAATGGTTAAATAAGGGAGGGGTTATAATGAATGTTTCTAAAGAAGGAGAAAAGTTTTTAATCGATACGAAAGTATATTTAATAACAAAAGGGATTAAAGAAGAAGAGGTGGACGCCTTTCTAGAAGATGCAGAACTTCATTTAATAGAAGGTGAAAAAAAGGGGAAGACGGTAAGGGACATATTTGGTGACTCACCAAAAGAGTATGCGGAAGAATTAGCGAAAGAGATGGAGAAGGATAAAAGCGGGAGTATAAAGACTATTTTAGGAATGATAATTGGAATAGGAGGATATTGGTTACTTACAAATATTTTATTTGGAAATCCGAATCAACAATTTACGTTAACGAATGTACAGTTAATCGGTTATCCTATCGTTTTAATCATTACGATTATTGGAACGATTGTTGCGTTTAGAATGTCTTCTTTTAAAAGTAAATTAGTAGAGTTTGGAATTATTTATGTAGTAGTGATGATACCTATTTTATTATTAGTGTTATTAATATTTATGAATAAATGGTATGGGACGCCAATTTTACAATTGTCGACAATACAGACATATATATTAGCAGTAACTATATTTTTATTACTTCTTATTGGTGAAGTATATGTTCTTGGTTGGATGGGTGTTGTGGTACTAATTGTTCCTCTTGCGATTATGTTCTTATTTAAAGACTTAGAAGAAAGAAATGTATTTTGGGGAATTGCAAAGATCTTACTTATGTATGGAAGTATATATGGATTAATGAGATGGTCTTTAAAAATTGAAGAAAGAAAAATTGGGAACTAGAAATTCAATAAAAAGCGGCTGCTCTGGATATACCAAAAATTATTTCCAAAGAAATATTATATAGGGATTTTTAGAGGGATTACATTTACATTTAGTTGTCTATTTTTATTTCTAGCAGCCGGGATTTGGTTTGTTGATTGGAACAAGTTGTTTTAAACAGTAACATGAGGGTTACTGTTTTTTTCTTTGTAGTAAAGAGCTTTGTAAAGAGAGCGCTTTTTGTTCTGTTGTTAATAAGGAATGAATATGAACGTTTTCTGGACGAGGGACTATCGGATACATAAGATTTGTTGGAGAAGGGTGGTGCTCCGAGCCGGTTGGAGAATGAGGATCTGCATGAGTAAGTTTTCCATGAATACGTCTTGTAAATAAAATATGACCGATTTCGTGAGCGAGCGTATATATATTTTTCATAGGGGCAGCCGAATTTGTTAAAACGATATAGCCAGTAAGTTGCTGTTGTTTTGCTAAAGAATAAGCGCAGGCAATTACTGCTGTTTCTTTGAAATAATCACTGCCAATATAACAAATATAAAGGTCGCATTCAGGAGCTTCATTTACACATGTTTGGAAAAAGGATGCCAACTTTTCTTGACTTTGAATGGAATTTTTATAACTGATTTCACGGTCAAAAAAACGGAAAAGTTCATTTAATACAATTACTTCTTGAATTTGAAATGTAATGGGGTGCCAAATTGATTCTGCAACAGCTAAATCTTTTGCGATGCGGTCATCAGAAATATCGGCGCCGGGAGTAATGCAAATACATATATTGACGTATGGATCCATAAGGAACACCTCAAATGAAAAAAGTTCTTCCTATAATATATGTGGGAAAAAGATGTCATGTATGGATAAACGCCTTCTTTATTGAATATATAGATGACAAGTCGAAAAAATTTCATAGTTCTATAACATGGTATGGTCGTCTTTTTGATATAGTAAAGGAAAGGGGGAGAATATATGTATACATTAAAAATCGTTTCAGACAGAGAAGCACTTTATCAATTTGCGAGTTATGTAAGAGTTGTACAAGGGGTTGAAGATGTATATGTAGAGGTGGGAGAACCTTTATATGAACATCCTTTAATGAAGTTTTATTTACATATTAAGCTGAAAGAAACATATGAGCAGCATAAAGCGTTACAGGAAATAGCAAGATTAGTAGAATTGGGTCGTTTTACATATGTCCATTATCGTAATGATGAAATTGAGGAAGCTTTTGAAGCTGTAAAATATGAAAGTTTTAAGAAATAAAGATGAAAAAACGGAGGCGAAAGCTTCCTTTTTTTCTTTAAAATTACATGAACAAAAAGAGAGAAATTTTGTTATGATAAGGGAGGTTAGGGAAAGGGGAATTTACATATGGGGTATATTGAAGAGTTACGAAAAGTCGTTGGTACAAGACCGCTTATTCTCGTAGGATCAGCAATCATTATATTAAATGATAAACAAGAAGTATTGCTTCAATATCGTTCAGATACATATGATTGGGGTGTACCTGGTGGGGCGATGGAACTGGGTGAAACGACAGAAGAAACGGCACGTAGAGAGTTATTTGAGGAAACGGGGTTAACTGCAAAAATAATGCAATTTCTTGGTGTTCTATCAGGAAAAGAAGTATATTTCCGTTATCCGAATGGCGATGAAATTTTCAATGTCATTCATCTGTATCAGGCACATCATGTGAGCGGGGAATTAAAGCTCGATCATGAAGGGTTGAAACTTCAATATTTTCCAGTAGATAAGTTGCCAAAATTGAATGAAACGACAGAGAAAATTTTGCAAAAGTTTTTATATGCACTGACAGAATAGAAGGTTAATTCCTTCTATTTTTATTATATTAAATATTTTGATTTTTTAGTATGTTTATAGTATGATAGTTGTAGATATACATCTTATGGAATTTCACCTAAAAACTGACTAGGGTACATAAGAGAGGGGCAAGTACAAAATGCATAATGTTGTTATTACAGCTGCAGTTCGTTCGCCAATTGGAACTTTTGGAGGAGCGCTAAAAAATGTAACGCCAGTAGAATTAGCTGTTCCTGTACTTCAGGAAGCTGTAAAACGAGGCGGGGTAGAACCACATGAAGTTGATGAAGTAATTTTAGGTCATTGTATTCAAAGAACTGATGAAGCAAATACGGCGAGAACAGCTGCATTAGCGGCAGGATTTCCTGACACAGTTACGGGATATACAATCCAACGTCAATGTTCTTCAGGTATGCAAGCAATTATGTCAGCTGCAATGCAAATCCAATTAGGTGTAAGTGATGTTGTTGTTGCAGGTGGAGTAGAAGCGATGAGTTCGAGCCCTTATGCATTGAAACAGCACCGCTGGGGACAACGTCTACAGCACGGAGAAATTCGTGACACGGTGTGGGAAGTGTTAGAAGATCCGATTCACCATATTATGATGGGTGAAACAGCGGAAAATTTAGTTGAACAATATGAAATTACAAGAGAGGAACAAGATGAAGTTGCTCTTCGCAGTCATACATTGGCACTGAAGGCAATCGAGTCTGGATACTTTGACGATCAAATTGTTCCTATTACAATAAAAGAGCGTAGAAAAGAAGTTGTATTTTCGAAGGATGAACATCCACGTGCCGATATTACAGCTGAAAAATTAGCTGGATTGAAGCCGGCATTCCGTAAAGATGGATCAGTGACTGCGGGAAATGCATCTGGCCTTAATGACGGGAGTGCAGTTCTAGTATTAATGAGCGAAGAAAAAGCGAAAGAAAAAGGTTTACAACCGTTAGCTAGAATTGTTGGATATTCAGTAGCTGGAGTAGATCCAAAAATTATGGGTATTGGACCAGCACCAGCAATTCGTAAAGGTTTAGAAAAAGTAGATTGGTCATTGGAAGATGCAGATTTACTTGAAATTAATGAAGCTTTCGCGGCTCAATATTTAGCTGTAGAGAAAGAGTTAGGCTTAGACCGTGAAAAAGTGAACGTAAACGGTAGTGGCGTAGGACTTGGGCATCCAATTGGTTGTACAGGGGCTCGTATTACGGTAAGTTTAATTCACGAATTAAAAAGACGTGGGTTAGAAAAAGGAATTGCCTCTTTATGCGTCGGTGGCGGTATCGGGGTTGCCTTATTTATAGAAGCACTATAAAAAAGAAGCAGCTATTGCTGCTTCTTTTTTTATGACTCAAATAGATGATGAAATAATCGATCACGATTTTCAAAGAAAAGTTTCGTCGTTTGATAATGCTCGGTTTCTTCTAATGTGGATTCGTGAATCCCCTCTTGTGTTAAAGAGTATATAGTAGATTCAGGGTAAGCCATTAAAATAGGAGAATGCGTCGCAATAACAAATTGTGAACCTTGTTCCGCTAGTTCATGCATTCGAATGAGCATGGAAAGTTGTCTCATAGGTGATAGAGCGGCCTCAGGCTCATCTAAAATGTATAAACCTTGTCCTGAAAAACGGTTCATAAATAAGGAAAAGAATGATTCACCGTGTGATTGTTTGTGTAGTGAGATACCACCATAAGAGTTGATAACCGGGTTCCCACGTGCTTCTCTATCAGCATCTATTTCATCAATATAAGAAGCAACGTTATAAAATGATTCAGCGCGAAGAAAGAAACCGTCGTTTGGTGTATTGAAACTTTTTGAAATTCGAAGGTATTCATGTAAAGGTGAATGGGAATCGTTTGTGCTAAAACGGAAGTTCTTCGTTCCACCTTCTGCATTAAAACCTAACGCAATTGCAATTCCTTCAAGTAATGTTGATTTACCCGTTCCGTTTTCTCCAATAATGAATGTTACATTTGGATGGAAAGCTAGTGATTGTAATGTTCGAATAGCGGGTAAGCAGTAAGGATATGCGGAAAAACTAGGGATATTTTCTTTTTTTAATGTGACATTTTGTAAAAAGGGTACGTCAATCAATATATAAACCTCAATTCATAACGGATTTTAATTCTAAAAAAGCAGCAAATACAAGTGTTAATGACACCTGAATTCCTTCCTTATATCCTGAATATTTTATGTGGATTATATCATTTAAACTATCATATTCCAATGTGAAAATAAATATTGCATGAAGATCTATTCTCTCGTTATGATAGATGGTATTCTATTGAAAATGTGAGAAGGAGTTAAAGTATGCCGTTTACATTTGCACATCCAGCAGCAGTTCTTCCTTTTGCGAAAAAGCATTCTAAATATATGTCAGTAACGGCTCTTATATTAGGTAGTATGGCGCCTGACTTTGAATATTTTTTACACTTTAGACCGTATGGTGTTATTGGGCATACGTGGCTTGGGTTCTTATATTTAAATTTACCACTTGTCTTCTTATTAGCATGTATATATCATTACATTTTAAAAAAGCCTTTTATAACACATTTACCTAAACCATTTGCTGGGTATTATACATATGTAGTAGATAAGGGGTGGAGGATTCATACATGGAAGGATCTTTTTATATTTTGTTATTCAGCATTATTCGGTATGTTAACGCATGTTGTTTGGGATGCATTCACTCATAAGACAGGCTATTTTGTTATGAAAATACCATTATTGCAAAGGGAATGGTACGGTATCCCTGTTTATAAATATATGCAACATGGAAGTACATGTATTGGTTTTCTATTATTAGTATACGTTTTATGGAAATATAGAAATGAAATGGGTAAAGACCTTATTTTAGCTTCGGAAAAAAGAAAGTATTGGATTTCAGTAATTGTTGTGGCAACTATTATATTTATCGTGCATGCGTTCCTAGATCCCTATTTTCATATTTTCCAAATTGGAGGTATAATAGTATCTGGACTGACAAGTTCATTTTGTGGACTTTTCATTGTTTCTATAGTTTACAAAGCAAGGGACTAATATTATATTCATGAATGATAGCGTTAGGAGAAATGAAATGATGAAAGCATGGAAAAGTATTTTTGTTTTATGTAGTTTTCTTCTTGTGTTAAGTGGTTGCTTCCATCAAGAAGAAAAGAAAGCTGAACCGAAGAAGAAAGAATCAATTCCTGAAACAAAAGAATATGGTGGGCGTGAGCTGAAAAAAGTAGGACAAAAAGTGAAAGAAACAGGATGGGGTACTTTCAAGTTAGAGCAGATGCACTCTGTGAATCAAACATTTGAAGTAGCGCCAATGAAAATTCACGTACAAGATGTGAAAGTAATCTCTTTATCACAGATGAGTGAAAAGGCAAAAAATACATTGAAAGTATACACGGCACTAACTCCTGAAGAAGTAAAACGTAGATTAGGGGATAAAGTAAGCCAAGAAGATGCAGAGTTATATGCATCGCTAAGTGGAACAGAGATTAGTAATACAATTCGTTACGTTGAGATTACATATAAAGTGGAGAATAGCGGAAATAAAAATATGCAATTTTTCTCTATGAATGATGTTATGATTAATGGTAAGCAACATTTTAAAGTAGCGACTCAAAACTTTTTATATGATGAAGATACGTTAGTTGGTACAAAAAATGTGTCAAGAGAAGACTATAAGCCTGGTGAAACAAGAGATGGTATTATTGGTTTAATACTTGACGATGGAAAAGACAAAGTAAAGGATATTCAGTTTACAACTGATGATTTACTTGCAGGAGATTCTGAAACACAAGATGTTGTAAAAGAGTCACAAACGTTTAATATCTCACTTTCGGAGTAAGGTGTTTTTAAAATAATGTAAGAAAAACAGTCAGCACTCAAATATTATGCTGACTGTTTTTTTATTTCTTTTATGTATGAATCTACATTTTGAAAAGGCACCTTAATTTTAAACGCATCTTTTTGTTCATTAAATTGCTTTTCATTGTAGGGACCGAAACGTTTATTGTGCTTTACGTCAATAATCCAATAATGTTCACTTTTTTTATTTGCAATTGCTGCGTCAGGGTTATTTGGATCTGATTTTTCCTCAGTTTGTTTTGCAATAATGTATTTATCATCCCAAGCAATGTCTGTAATTTTTGCAGGGATGTATTGTGTGGCATATACAGCATCTTGCGAGGGGAAAAGTTCAAATGCATTTCCAGAAGTACGTATGAGTTCGTATTCATCGTTAACCGTATAAGTTAAGTGACTTGTGTTTCCTGCACAACCAGTTAATAGGAAGGCGACGAATAGGATTATCCATTTTTTCAATATGGGAACCTCCTTTATAATGCTATTGTAACAAATTGTACAAGAAAAGTAAGAGAAACGCTAGTTTACAATGTTTTTTAGAAGTGGTACGATGAGACGGGTAAAGAAGGATATGAAGGAGTCGACATAAAATGAAGTTAAAGATGCATCGTCCAGCGCTTGTAATGAATCGCATAGGTGCTTCCCTAATTGACATGTTTTTAATCTCGGTTATGTATGGTGCAGTAGTAGCTATTATGACCGGAAACTATAGTGCTATGTTTAAGCGCTTTAATATAAGCTTAGGTGATTTTAGATATGATTTCGCAGTAGTTTTCATATTAATGGCGATATATTTTATTGTGTTACCCTTTATTTGGAACGGTGTTACACTTGGCAAAAAGGTAACAAGAATAAAATTAATTTCACTGAAGAGTGAAAAGCTAACGTTGCAAACATTAATTATAAGATTTTTTGTAGTGTTATTACCGAACGTATTGCTATTAGGAATTCCATTAATATGTAACGTATATATGATGTTGTTCCGCAAAGACAATTGCGGTTTTCAGGACTTAATTACAAAGACGAAAATAATAAGTCTTGTATAATAAAATAAAAAAAGACCCTTTTTATATATAAAAAAGGTCTTTTTTTATTTTATAAGTATATTGTGAATATTTACAGTGAGGAAAAGCTAAAATGTGTCATTTCTATTTGTAATAGATTGAAAATTAAGATAATGGTATAATAATTAAAAATAATATCTTTATCTCACCATTTGGGGCTGATTAAAGTTTTACTTTATATAATAAGGGGGAAGTTGAGATGACAGGAGGTAGCATAATTTTTTGGGGCATTCTCATTTTTATCGGTCTAGTTCTTGATCAGCGTAAGAGTAAGAAAAAAGAAGGATAAGAAGTAAACGCTTACAAATTGAATAGCAATTTTTCTTGCTTGCAGAATAATCTCATAAAGGAGTATACTGAATGACGGTAAGACTTATAGAAGGGGTAATGAAAATGAAGCTTGCAGGAAAAGTTGCTATCGTAACTGGCGGTGGCATCGGTATTGGACGTAATACAGCTCTTTTGTTGGCTAAACAAGGCGCAAAAGTAATTGTGACGGACATTGATCAAGAAAGTGGACAAGCAACAGTGGAGGAAATTACGAATCTAGGCGGAGAAGCCCTTTTTGTATTCTATGATATGGAAAAGCAAGGAGATTGGCAACGCGTTATTAGCATTACTTTGAATGCATTCAGTCGCATTGACATGCTTTTTCAAAATGCTGGTTTATATAAAATAGATTCTATTTTTTCTCGCCAACAAGAGAACGATTCCAATGTACTTTGTATTAATGACGTTTGGATAGAGATAAAACAATTAACGTCATCTTTTATGAAACAGCAAGAAGAAGTGGTGCTTAGTGATTTACCGATTTTCGGTATTATTGGCACGAAAGGACAATCATTTCATACAGTAGAAGCCCTAGTATAATAATGAAAACCGCCCTCAATATATGTGGACGGTTTTTTTGTATGTTATATAGAAGGAAATTTTTTTAGCGAATACGTTGTTCTGTTTGGTTGTCAAAGAAATGCGCTTTATTTAAATCAAATGCCAATTTAATTTGGTCTCCAGGTGAGAATATATGTCTTGCATCAACACGTGCTGCAAAATCTTGATTTCCAAGTTTCATATATAAAATAGATTCAGCACCTAACAATTCAGCAACTTCAATTTTTGTTGTGAAAGTAGTAGATTGTGAAGCTTCTAAAAATAGTAGTTCATCATGAATGTCTTCCGGGCGAATACCTAAAACAATTTCCTTATTTACATAGCCTTGTTCACGTAGCATCTTCATTTTTCCTTCAGATACTTTGATTTTTATAGTATTGTCTATAACGAAATCGGTTTCAGTCAATTTACCACGGAAGAAGTTCATCGCTGGTGACCCGATAAATCCACCCACGAAAATGTTTTCTGGTGTTTCATATACTTCTTTTGGTGTTCCAATTTGTTGAATCTTTCCATCCTTCATAACGACAAGACGCGAAGCCATAGTCATTGCTTCTGTTTGGTCATGTGTTACATAAATTGTTGTTGTTCCAAGGCGATGATGTAGCTTAGAAATTTCTGAGCGCATTGCAACACGGAGTTTAGCATCTAAGTTTGATAATGGCTCGTCCATTAAGAAAACTTTTGCATCTCGAACGATTGCTCTACCTAACGCAACACGTTGGCGCTGTCCACCTGATAATGCTTTCGGTTTTCTATCTAAATATTGTTCAAGTCCTAAAATTTTTGCTGCATCTTTTACACGACGATCGATTTCATCTTTTGGTATTTTTCGAAGTTTTAATCCAAATGCCATATTATCATATACACTCATATGTGGATAAAGAGCGTAGTTTTGGAATACCATTGCGATATCTCGATCTTTTGGAGGAACATCATTCATTAGTTTACCATCAATTGAAAACTCGCCTTTTGAAATATCTTCGAGTCCAGCTACCATTCGTAACGTTGTAGACTTTCCGCATCCAGAAGGACCGACAAATACAATAAATTCTTTATCTTGAATGTGTAAATTAAAATCAGTTACAGCTGTTACGTTATTATCATATATCTTATAAATGTTTTCTAATTTAAGTTCTGCCATGGTATTTCCCCCTAGAAATAATTATGCAAACGTTTTCTTTGAGTTCATTATAAACGAATAGATTCAAAAAATAAATAAAAAAAATAAAACGTTTTCATTTATTGGAGATTTATTAGTGGTTTTCATATGTTTTCTTAGAAAAAGAACAATAAAAATTGTAAGCGCTATTTTAAATTGAGATAGAATCTGTTATCATTCATTAATGAAAACGTTTGCGCCTTGAAAAAGAGAAAAATGAATGAAATGGGGTAGCATAATGGAAAAACAATGGTGGAAAGAAAGTGTAGTATATCAAATTTATCCTCGTAGCTTTATGGATAGTAATGGTGATGGTATAGGAGATCTTCAAGGGATTATTTCAAAGCTAGATTACTTAAAAGAGTTAGGGATTGATGTGATTTGGTTATCACCAGTCTATGAATCTCCAAATGATGATAATGGTTATGATATAAGCGATTATTGTAAAATTATGAACGAGTTCGGAACAATGGAAGATTGGGATGAACTATTACATGAAATGCATGAACGTAATATGAAATTGATGATGGATTTAGTTGTTAATCATACATCTGATGAACATAATTGGTTTATTGAATCACGTAAATCAAAAGATAATAAATATAGAGATTACTATATATGGCGTCCTGGAAAAGAAGGGAAAGAACCAAACAACTGGGGAGCTGCTTTTAGTGGATCTGCATGGAAGTATGATGAAATGACGGATGAATATTATTTACATCTGTTTTCTAAAAAACAACCGGATTTAAACTGGGATAATGAAAAGGTAAGACAAGATGTTTATGAGATGATGAAGTTTTGGTTAGAAAAAGGAATTGATGGATTCCGCATGGATGTTATCAATTTTATTTCTAAAGAAGAAGGGTTACCAACAGTTGAAACAGATGAAGATGGTTATGTTTCAGGTCATAAACATTTTATGAACGGTCCAAACATTCATAAATATTTGCATGAAATGAATGAGGAAGTATTATCGAATTATGATATTATGACGGTTGGTGAAATGCCTGGTGTAACGACAGAAGAAGCTAAATTGTATACTGGAGAAGAACGAAAAGAGTTGCAAATGGTATTCCAATTTGAACATATGGATTTAGATTCAGGAGAAGGTGGAAAGTGGGATGTAAAACCATGCTCACTTCTTACTTTAAAAGAGAATTTAACAAAGTGGCAAAAAGCATTAGAGCATACCGGATGGAATAGCCTTTATTGGAATAACCATGATCAGCCTCGCGTTGTATCTCGTTTTGGTAACGATGGAATGTATCGCATTGAATCTGCGAAAATGTTAGCGACAGTTCTTCATATGATGAAGGGAACGCCATATATTTATCAAGGTGAAGAAATCGGAATGACGAACGTTCGATTCCAATCAATTGATGAATATCGAGATATTGAAACGTTAAATATGTATAAAGAAAAAGTGATAGACCATGGTGAAGATATAGAAAAAGTAATGGAATCTATTTATATAAAGGGTCGTGATAATGCTAGAACTCCGATGCAGTGGGATGATCAGAATCACGCTGGATTTACAACGGGTGAGCCTTGGATTACTGTAAATCCTAACTATAAAGAGATTAATGTGAAACAAGCAATCCAAGATGAAGGTTCAATTTTTTATTACTATAAGAAATTAATTGAGCTACGCAAAAATAATGAAATAGTTGTATATGGATCATATGATTTAATATTAGAGAATAATCCTTCTATTTTTGCTTATGTAAGAACATATGGAGACGAAAAACTACTTGTTATTGCAAACTTTACTGCGGATGAAAGTGTATTTGAAATGCCTGAGGATATTAGTTATAGTGAATCAGAATTATTCATACACAATTACGATGTAGAAATCGGATTGATAGATAACATTACATTACGTCCGTATGAAGCGATGGTATTCAAATTGAAATAAGAAAAATCCTTATGCCACCTTGGCATAAGGATTTTTTGGGTTACCATTTTAATATGGAGAATCCATATGGAGGAAGTGTAACTTGTAATACACTTGCTTCTGCTGAAAATTCTTCATTTGTATAAATGTTAATTATTTTCTTACCAGTAACATGAAGAGGGAGTGAAACTGTAACTTCACTATTAGTAGGGTTTAAAACGAAAAAGATAGTTTCATCCTCATATGTTTTCGTATAAGAAATATAATTATGTTCATCATTTGCTTCGATGAATTGAAAAGTACCATGTCCTCCAAAAGCTGCATGTTGTTTTCGTAATGAAATCAATGTTTGTATATGTGTAAATAATGCATGATCTTGTTCTTTAGTATCCCAAATCATACATTTACGGCAATCGGGGTCCATACCACCATCCATGCCGATTTCATCTCCGTAATAAATACATGGAGAGCCGATGAAAGAAAGATGGAATACATAGAGCAATTTCAACTTATTTTTATCTCCATTGCATGTTGTTAAAATTCTTGGAGTATCATGGCTATCTAATAAATGAAAGGCTGCTTCATTTACATTCATAGAGTAGGAATGTAGAGATTCTGTAATTTGCTTCATAAATTCACTTGCTTTAATGGAATCGTTAGCAAAGTAAGAAAGTAGAGCGTTTGTAACAGGGTAGCTCATGACAGCATCAAATTGATCGCCTTGTAGCCACGGAAGGGCATCGTGCCAAATTTCTCCCAAAATATATACTTCAGGATTTAATGTCTTTATTTCAGTTCGGAATTCTCTCCAAAAGTTGTGATCGACTTCATTTGCGACATCAAGGCGCCAGCCATCTATATTGAATTCTCGTACCCAATAACGTCCTACTTCAAGTAAGTATTCTTTTACATCTGGATGAGCTGTATTTAATTTAGGCATATACGGTGTAAAGGCGAAAGTATCATAATTGGGAAGTGGATCGGTTATAATTGGAAATTCATGAATGTGGAACCACTCTTTATATGCAGACTTCTCACCGTTCTCTAGAACGTCTTGAAATTTCTCGAAAAAGTATCCACTATGATTAAACACAGCATCGAGCATTACTTTTATACCGTGTTTATGACATTCTTCAATGAGCTCTTTAAAAGTTTCTTCCGTCCCAAATTGTGGATCAATTTCCATATAGTCAATTGTGTCATATTTATGGTTTGAATGAGCTTTGAAAATAGGTGTGAAATATATTCCGGAAATGCCAAGCTTAACAAGGTAATCAAGGTTTTGAATAACACCAGCAAAATCCCCGCCGAAAAAATTAGTTGGAGTTGGATTCGTACTTCCCCAAGGAAGGGTGTTTTCTGGATTCAGCGTACTATCGCCATTAGCGAATCGTTCAGGGAAAATCTGATACCAAATGGTGTCTTTAATCCACGATGGTGCTTTGAATACATCATCTGCATGAATAAATGGAAAACAAAAAAAGTTACCAACATCATCATTTGGAATGTTAGAAAAGAATCCTCGCTCTGTATAAATAAGAGTGTCTGTTTCAGATTTTAATTCAAACCCATAACGTAAGCGCTTAAATTTTGGTTCGATTGCAATGGACCAATAATCAAATAATGCAGTAGAACCCGTTTTTTTCATTGGTGTACTTGCTGATATCCATTTCCCGTCTTTCCATTCGTAAGGATCACCGTAAATAAGATCGGCGCTTTGAACATCATCTCTCTTAGTACGTATTCGGATGTGAATTGTTTGTTCATCGTAAGCGTATGCATAATTATCTTTCGGCCTATGATAAATGGCTTCTTTAAACATATAGAAAATCCCCCTTCAATATCTCTATACATAGTATTCCCTTAAGTGTAATAATAAAGCCTGTATTGCAAACGATTGCCTTTCTTATAGCTTTAATATTGCTTATAAGAGTAGTATTCATTTCATATAAAGTCAATGTATAAAGAGTATAATGACATAATTTTTAAATTAATATTTGCAAAATGAATAAAAGAATGTATAATGATAGACAAATAGCGCAAACGTTTTCATAGACTTGAGATATTGTTTGCGCTTCAATTAAACTATTAAATGCAAACGTTTTCAGTTACTGAGGTACATAGACAATTTAGGGAGGTTTTTGGGATGAAGAAAGCATTATCATTATTAACGGTTTCAGCATTATCTATTGGTATGTTATCTGCATGTGGACCGAAAGATTCAGGGGAAAAAGAGGAAAGTAAAGCGAAAAAAGACTATGATCTTCTTGTTTGGGAAGATGATAAAAAAGGTGTTGGTTTAGAACCAGCAGTGAAAAGCTTTGAGGAAAAATATAAAGTAAAAGTAAAAGTTGTTGAAATGCAAATGACAGATCAAGTGAAGAAGTTACGCCTTGATGGGCCAGCGGGGACTGGACCAGATGTTGTAACATTGCCACATGATCAAATCGGAAATGCAGTAACAGAAGGTTTACTTTCTGAAGTGAAAGCAGATGATGCTGTAAAGAGTAAATTTACTAATTCATCAATAGAAGCACAGACATATAACGGAAAATTATATGGTTTACCAAAAGCAATTGAGACACCAGTCTTTATTTATAATAAAAAACTAATGCCAAAAGCGCCAGAAACGATGGACGAGCTGTTTAACTTCTCAAAAGAATTTACGAAAGATGGCAAGTACGGATTTTTAGCATTAGGAGATAACTTCTACTTTGCTAATGCATTCATGGCAGGTATGGGCGGTTATGTATTTGGTGAAAAAGATGGAAAGCCAAATGCAAGTGATGTTGGATTAAATAATAGCGGAGCAGTACAAGGTGCTGAATATCTTCAAAAATGGTACAAAGAAAAATTATTCCCGAAAGGTATTATCGGTGAATCAGGTGGGCCTGCTGCTGATGGACTATTCAATGAAGGAAAAGCAGCATCTATCATGAATGGCCCATGGGCGTTCCAAGCAATGGAAAAGAACGGGATTGATTATGGCGTTGCTCCAATGCCGAAATTACCAAATGGTCAACCGATGAAAACGTTTGTTGGGGTTAAAGGATGGCATGTAACAAGTTTTTCTAAACAAAATGATTTAGCTACAAAATTCACTGAGTGGGTAACAAATGAAGAAAACGCAAAAATTCGATTTGAGAAAACAAAAGAAATTCCTCCAGTAAAATCAGTAATGGAAGATCCAATTATTAAAGATAACGAAGCTGCAAAAGCAGTTGCAACGCAATCTGAAAATGGAATTCCAATGCCAAACATTCCAGAAATGCAAGAAGTTTGGAAACCAGCTGGAGATGCGCTTCAATTAGTTGTTACAGATAAAGAGGCACCAAAAGCGGCGCTTGATAGTGCAGTGAAACAAATTAAAGGTAATATTGAGGCAAATCATAACAAGAAAAAATAAGGTGAAATTCGTGCCTCTAATATGAGAGGCACGAATTCTCTCCCTTCCATGTAGGAAGAAAAAAGGGGGAAGGAACATGCAAACATCTATGGAACCAGCAAATGGGTTAAACCATTCAAAGCATAGAAAAATGGCAACCATGTTATCAATCATTCCAGGCGTGGGCCAAATGTATAATAAACAATTTGTAAAAGGTCTTATTTTTCTAGTATTAACAGGTTCATTTATTGTAGCCTTTGCTGATTTATTAAATATGGGATTATGGGGTATTGTAACGCTCGGTACAGAAGTTCCACGTGACCATTCTGTCTTTCTATTAGTAGAAGGAATCTTGGCCCTTATCGTTATCGTTTTTGGGCTCGGCATATATGCATTTAACTTATACGATGCATACCAAAATGGAAAGAAACGTGATATCGGAACACCGTTAAATTCTGTAAAAGAGCAATACCGTAATTTGTTAGATCAAGGTTTTCCTTATTTAATGGTTTCACCAGGTTTTCTACTACTTATCTTTGTTGTCGTATTTCCAATCATCTTCGTAATTTTAATTGGATTTACAAACTATGATTTATATCATTCTCCTCCAGCTAAATTAGTAGATTGGGTGGGCTTTAAAAACTTTATTGATATTTTCACTTTACCGATGTGGAGAGAGACATTTGTAAGTGTATTCTCTTGGACTGTCATTTGGACATTCGTTGCAACAACATTACAAGTTGCGCTCGGTATTTTCTTAGCGATTATCGTAAATCAGCCTGGTATTAAAGGAAAGGCGATTATTCGAACAATCTTCATTTTACCGTGGGCGGTTCCAGCATTCGTATCTATTCTTGTTTTCTCTGGTATGTTTAATGAAACATTCGGAGCGATTAACAATCAAGTATTAGCTTTATTCGGAATTGAAAAAATTGCTTGGATGACAGATCCATTTTGGGCGAAGATTGCTTTAATTATGATTCAAACGTGGCTTGGGTTCCCGTTTATCTTTGCGATGACAACAGGTATACTGCAATCGATTCCGGGAGAATTATATGAAGCGGCTACAGTAGATGGAGCGACAGCTTGGCAACAGTTTCGTAAAATTACATTGCCACTTGTGTTATATGCAACAGCACCAATATTAATTACGCAATATACGTTTAACTTTAATAACTTTAGTATCATCTATCTATTTAACGGTGGAGGTCCTGCTGTAGCTGGACAAGACGCAGGTGGAACGGATATTTTAATTTCATGGATTTATAAGTTAACGATGACTTCAGCGCAGTACGGAAAAGCAGCAGCTCTTACAATGATATTATCGTTAATCGTTATTACAGTTGCGTTATGGCAATTTAAGAGAACAAAATCATTCCAAGAAGAGGATATGATGTAAATGAATATTAAAAGACAGAAGATGTTACGTCTCTCATTAAGTTATTTAGTTATTTTCGTAATGTGTGCCATCATTTTCTATCCGTTATTATGGATTATTGGCTCATCGTTTAATCCAGGTGATAGTTTATCTGGATCAAGTATTATTCCACAAAATGCAACGTTAGATCATTATCGTAAGTTATTAGATCTAGAGAATAGTAATTACTTACTATGGTATAAAAACACATTAAAAGTAAGTGTTTTAACGATGATTTTCTCAGTGTTAGCAATTAGCTTTACTGCTTATGCATTTTCGAGATATCGTTTTGTTGGAAGAAAAAATGGTTTATTAACATTTTTAATCCTGCAAATGATTCCAAACTTTGCAGCGTTAATTGCTCTATACGTATTAGCTCAATTAACAGGATTAATTGATACACACCTTGCATTAATTTTAATTTATGTAGGCGGGGCCATTCCGATGAATACATGGCTTATGAAAGGGTATTTTGATACGATTCCGAAAGAACTGGATGAATCAGCTCGTATGGATGGAGCAGGACATTTCCGTATTTTTTGGCAAATCATTATGCCACTTGCAAAGCCAATCGTAGCGGTTGTAGCGTTATTTACTTTCATTGGTCCATTTACAGATTTCATTTTAGCGAGTATTATTTTGCGAACACCAGAAAATTATACTTTAGCAGTTGGATTATATGAAATGGTTGCGAAGAAATTCGGTAATGAATTTACAACGTTTGCAGCGGGTTCTGTGTTAATTGCGATCCCAATTTCAATTTTATTCCTATCACTACAAAAATACTTTATTTCTGGTTTAACAGCTGGAGGTACAAAAGGATGAAAAATGGGACATTACGTCCCATTTTTCTTTTCATCTCCCTATAAATAACTTTATAGGGAGATGAAAAGAGATTTGACATCACATGTGAAAAGAAGTGAAATAAATAGTATATTATAGTATAGGAAAAAATAGCTATATCCCTTACAATACATGAAGAGGGAGAATAGGATTAGTTTTGCAAGATATAAGAAATGAAAGTTTATGACTTGCAATGAGTGCGAGATAAAATATATGAAAAATGGCAGAGAAATGAGAGGAGGGGGATTTTTATGACAGTTACAATTAAAGATGTGGCGAAGCAAGCGAATGTGGCACCATCAACAGTTTCTCGTGTAATTGCTGATAATCCAAGTATAAGTGAAAAGACAAAGCGCCGTGTTAGGAAAGTGATGAGTGAATTAGGGTATCATCCCAATTTAAATGCGAGAAATCTTGCGAACCAAACGACGAAAACACTTGGTCTTGTTATGCCAAGTTCTGCAAGTAAAGCTTTTCAAAATCCATTTTTCCCAGAAGTTATAAGAGGGATTAGTTCATTTGCACACGTAGAAGGTTATGCGCTTTACATGTCGACAGGTGAAACGGAAGAAGAAATTTTTAATGGTGTCGTAAAGATGGTACAGGGACGCCAAATTGGTGGCATTATTCTTTTATATTCAAGGGAGAATGATCGGATTATTCAATATTTACATGAACAAAATTTCCCGTTTGTTTTAATAGGAAAACCATATGATCGAAAAGATGAAATTACATATGTAGATAATGACAATTATACAGCTGCAAGAGAAGTGGCAGAATATTTAATTTCATTAGGGCATAAGCAAATCGCGTTCATTGGTGGTGGATCAGATTTACTTGTAACGAGAGATCGTTTAGCTGGTATGAGTGATGCCTTGAAATTAGCAGACATTGTATTACCAAAAGAATATATTTTACATTTTGATTTTTCGAGGGAAAGTGGTCAACAAGCTGTTGAGGAATTAATGGGACTGCAGCAACCGCCAACGGCAATTATGGCAACGGATGACTTAATTGGACTTGGTGTGTTAAGTGCTCTTTCTAAAAAAGGATTCGTTGTACCGAAAGATGTTTCTATTGTAAGCTTTAATAATGCTTTATTATCAGAAATTGCGAGCCCTCCACTTTCGACAGTTGATGTGAATATTTATCAGCTAGGATATGAGGCAGCAAAAGCTTTAGTTGATAAAGTAGAGAATGCAGAATCCACTGCAAAGTGTATCATTATTCCTCATAAATTACTAAAACGTCAAACTTGTGATCATTATGCATAAAAAAGCTAAGAGTTTAACTCTTAGCTTTTTTCATTAGAAAGGCTTCTAATCGGTCGCAGCCTTCTTTTAAAGTTTCGATACTATACGCATAGGACAAGCGAAGGTAGCCTTCACCGTATTCAGAGAATGCTGTTCCAGGAACTACAGCTAGTCCCGCTTCTTTGACAAGATCAAGTGCAAAATCAAATGATGAAGATGTCAAATGACCAACATATGGGAATAAGTAAAATGCACCTGTTGGCTTTTCAACTGTTAATCCCATTTGAGTGAGTCTATTATATACGTAATCACGGCGTTTTTTATATTGGTGGCGCATCATTTTTGGTGCGTCTTTAGCTGCTGTTAATGCTTCAATTGCAGCGTATTGAGCGATTGAAGTAGCACACGTTACATTGTATTGATGAACTTTTAATATGTGTCCTGCTAAATAGCTTGGTGCAAATAAAAGTCCAACACGCCAGCCAGTCATAGAATGTGATTTAGATAAACCGTTAATGACAATTGTCTTTTCACGCATTTCTGGGAAATGAGCGATAGATGTATGCTTTTGTTCATACACAAGCTCGCTATAAATTTCATCTGAAAGGACGAAAATATTTTTATCTTTTAAAACATCTACAATATCTTTTAATTCTTCTGTGGATAAAGTTACACCAGTTGGGTTAGAAGGATATGGTAGTACGATACATCTTGTTTTTTCTGTAATAGCATTTTTTAGCGCGTCAGCTGTTAAACGGAATCCAGTTTCACGAACATCTACAAAAATGGGCGTTGCACCGCATAATCGAATAATAGGTTCGTAACCTGGATAAATAGGAGCAGGTAAAATTACTTCTGTTCCTGGCTCTAAAATCGTTCGGAATGCAACATCAATCGCTTCGCTAGCACCAATTGTAACGATGGTTTCGTTTTCAGGTGAGTAATGTAAATCGTAGTTATCTTTTACGAAGTTACAAGCTGCCTTACGTAATTCTAGTAAACCAGCGTTATGTGTATAGCTTGTATAGTTTTCTGTAATAGCCCGTTTTGCCGCTTCTTTTACGAGAGAAGGTGTAGGGAAATCGGGTTGTCCGATTGTTAAAGAAATCAAATTATCATAGTTTTGAATCATGTTAGAGAATTGACGGATTCCAGAAATTTGGATATCCTTCACTCTAGGGTTAATGAATTGTTCCATTGTATCTCCCTTTCTTCCGTTTGAAAATTAAGTTCATTTTATCATATTTTCTATGATTGCGCTTTGTATATGTAATTTAGAAAGAGAGAGAAAAGAGAAAAAAAGCCGCTATAAGCGACTTTTTAATATCCGTATTCCCAATCTATTTCATCTTCATTCCAGAGTACAGAGGATACCTTGCCAAGGTGAACAACTGATTCGTTCACAGCACATGTGCAATCTTCATCTCCTGCTTTATGCTGTAACTCTTCATATACTGATTTTTCAACATTTTCTAGAACAACCAAATTTTCTTCTTTTAAAACAAGCGTAGTACCCGCCATATTTATCTTCCTCCTACTAAAGTAATGATCACTTATTTGTAAACATAGATAGTATGGATTATATGCTGTATTTTGCTATAGTTGTCCGTCTAAAAAAGTATTTTTACATTTTCTTTGTAATCCGTATTCATTGTATACTGCACGAAGGAAATTTGGTACAGGGTTTACAATCATTTCGAAAATCTGTAACAATTATTATGAGTTGTTAACAAAGAATTAACAAATATGTTAAGAAAAATCAAAATTTTAAAACAAATAAACCTATAAAATGATATAATCATATCAAAATACATATAGGGGATGAGAGGTTATGGAGCTTATCCGTGATTTGTTGATTCAAATTGCCATCATAATTTTACCACTATTTTTATATGAAGCGATTCGTTTAAATCGCTATCAAGAAATGCCTCCGAAGCCAAATCGTTACTTTATTATGTTTTTATCTAGCGTTACGCTCGTTCTCTCCATGACATACTCTATTTGTTTTGGCAATGTGTGTGGGTATAACTTTCACCCAATTCCAATTGTCAGTGGTTTTTTATATGGTGGGATTGTTGGTTTAATCCCAGCGGTTATTTTTGTTGCATATGAATGGTTACTAAAGGGAATGAGCTTTCTTCCAGTTTTAGAAGTAACATTTCTATTGATAGTTCCGCTATTTTTATCAAAGAAATGGTCTCTTTTTTCAAGAGATAAGAAATTAATTTTAGCATTTATGATTTCATCATTTTATGTGCTTGTTTCTTTAGTATTAGGCATGATTAATGTTCTTTTGGAAACAGGATTTACACCGTATATTTCGCAAATATATAGCGGATTTATATTTGCCTCGCTTATCATGGTCATGACAATGGTATTTCAGGTGTATTTAACTGAATATTTAAATGAAAATGCATTGCTACGTACAGAGATGCAAAAATCAGAAAAGCTTAATATTGTAAGTGAGTTAGCAGCAAGTGTGGCACATGAAGTTCGAAATCCACTTACTGTTGTTCGTGGATTTATCCAATTGCTAGAAAGTACGGAAGATGTGAAGAATAAGGATTATATGCGTCTCGTATTAGCTGAATTGGATCGGGCGGAACAAATTATTTCAGATTATTTGAATTTAGCAAGGCCGCAAATTGAGAAAAAAGAACACATTTGTTTATCAGCCCAATTAATAGAAATGACCACTCTTATGTCGTCATTTGCAGCAATGCAAGGTGTATATTTACAAGTTGAAATTTCAGAAAGTCTTTATACGATTGGTGATAAGACAAAATTGAAGCAAGCTATTATGAATGTTGTTAAAAATGGTATTGAAGCAATTCAAGGAAATAAAGGATATTTAAAAGTAACAGCTATTCAAAAAGACGAAACAATCATAATAAGAGTTAAAGATAGTGGTGTTGGTATGACGAAAGAACAGTTAGCAAGGCTGGGGCAACCATATTATTCTTTAAAAGAAAAAGGGACAGGATTAGGGCTTATGGTAACATTTAGTATTTTACAAGCGCATAATGGTACATTGGAATATAAGAGTGAAAGTGGAAAAGGCACTGAAGCAATTATTATATTACCAGCTGTACAAAATAAGGAATAAAAGTTACCGATGGAAGGTAACTTTTTATTTTATATTGTTTATTCATTTGTTTTTTCTTGTTTTGCTCGGCTAAATAAACTTTTAAATGATTGAAAGAAGCTTTGCTCTTTTGAGGCAGCGACCATTCTTTTTGTTTCTTGAATTTCTCGAATAACTTGCATAAGCTGTGCATCACGATTACTGTCCTTGTTATAAATTTGACTAACAAGTTTATTCATTTTTTCTTCTTGTTTGGATTCTCGTTTATACATATGATTCATTAATAAGTCCATTTTTTCTTTTTGCAATGCATCTGTTTGAGCGGCGTGCTCGACTAACTCTTGAAGCATTTTTTCTTGAGAGCCTTCTTTTACATACACTTGTTGCATCAATTCATCTAGTTTCTCATCCTTTAAACGATTTTGTGTAATTAGAGTAGAATTTTGATGAATAATTGCTTCATTTAATTGAGCTAGCATTTCAAGTTTCAACATGAACTCCTCAAAGTTACGCCCATCTTCTTTTTCTTTCGGTTGTATCTCTTGCTTATCTTGTATAACTGGTACAGGTGGGGCCTCTTTTTCTTTTAAAATAATCGGTATCGTTTCTGAAATATCTTCTTGTAATGTGGCAGCTCTTTCATGTATAGATTTCAATAGTTTTAAATCATCAAGTTTATAAATACGAGCATCAGCTGTTTTAGAAATCATATAACCATGTTCCTCTAACAGTTGACTATATTTGCGGACTATATGTTTTGGGATGCCTGTTTTATTCGTGACATCTTTCGTTTTATAGGTAGCTTCCATGATATTTCCTCCCCAAAAAGTATCGTATATATCATTTCAATCTTTTATGAGGACTTCCTTTGAAAAAGAATGTCGGAAGGCTATTAGTTTTCTACAGCATTAGTGAAAAAATGAAATTTTTTGGCGGAATGGCAAGGAATAACTAAAATAATGTCTGAAAACATATACAGGAGAAGTTTGTTATAATAACTGAGGAAAAGAAACTGGTAGAAACATGGAGGTATACATGAAGCAATTAAAAGGTATTATCATTTCAATTATTGCAATTCTGTCTATTTTAGTAGCAGTTTATGAAGTACTTGTGCCAGAGGAAACAAGTGTAAAGAAAACGAATACGTATGATCAAGTGTTAGAATTTCCGAAAGAACGTTATCCAGAGACAGGAAAACATATTACGGATGCTATAAAAGAAGGGCATTCAGAAGTTTGTACAATCGATCGTGGTGGTGCTGCAGATAGAAGGAAATTGTCGTTAGCACCGTATCCATCAAAAAAAGGGTATGATCGTGATGAATGGCCAATGGCGATGTGCAAGGAAGGCGGAAAAGGAGCACATATTGAATATATAAGTCCGGCGGATAACCGGGGAGCAGGCTCTTGGGTAGGGAATAAGTTAGATAAATATCCAGATGGTACGCGTGTGAAATTTGAAGTGAAGTAGTATTTGTACATTTCATAATGAAGGAGAAGGGGAACTATGGAGTTAACAATTTCTTATTCGCAATTAATGTTGATGAACTATGACGGTGAGCAGCCTTATGTAGACTGGACGGATGAAGATTTTGAAAGAGGTTATGCTGAGGCAGAGGGAACTGTTATTTTTGAAGCACTTTCTGATTATACTTGTGAAGTGAAAGTGACCCCAGGGAAACATATTGAAAAAGAAGAAGTGGTTAGAACGATTACGGTTCCTTTTACGGTTGAAAATGAAAGTATCGTTATAACGAGCATTCTTTCAAACAAATTTCAAATATCTATTCCAAATGGTGAGTATACAGTTGTCTTACAAGCAATTCCTCTTGAAGAGCCAACGGATGATGAATTATATAAAATACAATACGAATTCTTCTTTGAAAGTAAAGAATAAAAAATGGGTTATCCTGAGAAAAGGATAACCCATTTTTGTTATGCGTTTGTTTTTAAAAGGGAACGAGCATCTTTCGCTGCTTGAACCATATGTTCTAAAGCTGGAATAACTTCTTCTGTTCTTCTCGTTTTTAAACCACAATCAGGATTAATCCAGAAATATTTAGGATCGCATACTTCTAAAGATTGTTCTACGATTTTATACATTTCATCTTTACTCGGTACACGTGGGCTATGAATATCATATACACCTAGACCGATGCCTTTTTCATATGTTGTATGTTTTAACGTATCAATAAATTCTCCGTGACTTCTTGATGTTTCGATAGAAATTACATCTGCATCTAATGCGCGAATCGCGTCAACAATATCTTCGAAGTTACTGTAACACATATGAGTATGAATTTGTGTTTCATTTGCTACAGAAGAAGTTGCTAAAAGGAAGGATTGTACTGCCCATGTAATATAAGCATCCCAATCTTTTTCTTTTAGTGGCATTCCTTCACGAAGTGCTGGCTCATCGACTTGAATTACTCTAATTCCGGAAGATTCAAGTAGTTCAATTTCGTGACGAAGAGCTAGTGCAATTTGATACGAAACTTCTTTTCTTGGAATGTCATTTCGAACGAAGGACCAATTTAAAATCGTAACAGGTCCAGTTAACATTCCTTTTACAACTTTCTCCGTTAAGCTTTGTGCATAAACTGTTTCCTTAATAGTCATGCCGTTAATAAAGGCTACATCACCATAAATAACAGGTGGTTTTACGCAGCGGGAACCGTATGATTGTACCCAACCGTTTTTAGTGAATGAGAAACCAGCAAGGCGCTCACCAAAATATTCGACCATGTCAGTTCTTTCAAATTCACCATGTACAAGGACATCAAGCCCAATTTCTTCTTGGTAACGAATCCATTTTTCTGTCTCTTTTTCAATAAATTGTTCATATTGTTCATTTGAAATAACACCGTTACGCCATTCTTTTCGCGTTTGACGAACTTCAGTTGTTTGCGGGAAGCTACCAATGGTCGTTGTTGGTAATAGCGGTAACTCCAGGGCAACTTGTTGTAATTCGTATCGTTTTTCAAATGGAAGAGGGCGTGAAAAATCTTCTTCTTTTAGTGCTGTTCGTGCTGCTTTGACATCTTCTCGGTTACGTGCAGCAGATGAGCGAATTGTATGATGTACGTTTCGATATGTTTCCAGCTCATTACTAATGCTTTCTGTACCTTGAGTGAGAGCGGAATGAATAAGAACTAACTCTTCTAATTTTTGATTTGCAAATGCTAATGCATCAAATAGCTCAGTCGATAAGTGAGTTTCTTCTGTTTTATCGATCGGTGTATGCAACAAGCTACAAGAAGGCTGAACGATGAAATCTTTCGTTTGGACTTGTTTTTGTAACGTTGTAAATAACTCAAGAACTTCATCAAGGTCAGCTCTCCAAATGTTACGGCCATCTATACAACCGACAGCTAAAGTTTTATCAGCTGGGAATCCATATTTTGAAATAGCATTTAAATTACCTTCTTTACCATGAATGAAATCTAATCCAATACCGGATACCGGGAATGTAATAATTTCTTCATAGTTTTCTTCCACGCTATCAAAATACGTTTGTAAAAGAAGAGTCGCATTTGGAACTTCTTTACGAATAGCTTCATAAATTTCTTTTGCTTGTTGAACTTCTTCTTTCGTTAAAGAAGCGAAAATTGGTTCATCAACTTGAATGGCTTGTGCACCAGCTGCATGTAGTTCTGAAAGCAGTTGTATGTAAGGTGCAACTAACTGTTTTAAAATGGAAGGGAATTGTTCTTTTGTATAGCCTTTAGCTAATTTTAAGAAAGTATATGGACCTAAAATAACAGGCTTTCCATCTACTCCTAATTCTTGTTTTGCCTCTTCGTATAAGCGAAGTGGACGATTATCTTTTAAAGAGATTTGTAATCCCTCTTCATATTCAGGAACGATATAGTGATAGTTTGTGTTAAACCATTTTGTCATTTCGGAAGCTACGTGATTTTTAGAGCCACGCGCCATTGCGAAATATACATCAAGGTAAGATGTAAACTCAGAAAAACGTGATGGGATAAATCCTAGCATATAGGCAGTATCCAAAACGTGATCATAATATGTAAAGTCGCCAATTGGAATGAGTTCAATCCCTTTTTCTTGCTGTACTTTTACGTGTTGAAGGCGAATTTCTTTCATTGTTGTTAAAAATTGTTCTTCATCAATTTTATTGGACCAAAAAGCTTCCAATGTTTTTTTCCACTCTCGTTGTAGTCCGATACGTGGATAACCTAAGTTACTTGTTTGAATTGCCATTTTAAATTCCTCCCTAATTGAAAGTAAGCATTTCCGTTTACTAGGAAATACTTATAACAAAAAGTGCAAAGACATAGAAAATAAGCCTTCCTTTTTGTTTTAACACCTCATCATCATCCGTGAATCTATCAGTGTTGTTAAAACAGGCAGGTCTCCTGACTTATGCTTCATATAATTTCTTTCACCTTCCCGTTTTCACAGTGGCACCAAAAAGAAATCTCAGCATTTACAGTGGCGGGACCGTGTTGGAGTTTCACCAAGCTTCCCTTTTAAACACGAAACGAAATGTTCGTGTACCTATTTTCCTTTTGAAAGGAATTTAACAAGCGATATGATATTGAAACAAATTCTAACACAATTTTTGGAATTTTGTCTACTGTTTTAAAATAAGAAAATTCCAAAGTTTTTATTTCTTATTATTCTGACTTTTTATTCTGAAGTAACTAATAATATTACAGTATAAAAAGAGAAATTGAGCTATGAAAGAAGTAGGGATGTCTTCTTTCATAGCTCAATTTTCATCTATAGCAACTTCTGAAAGTCGGCCTGCTATAGCATCTTTAAGGAGGGTGTTTAGCCATTGTAATTCAACTGTAATATGCTCAATTACACTTTGCAAGATATATAGTTGTGCACGTGGAACCTTTCCTTTATTACAATCATATATCGTTTGCATAGTATGTAAATATTGAAGAGTATCATTTTTCTTTTTTTCTAAAATAGGAACTAATTCATGATCATTGCTAAAGTGAGCGAAAGATAGGGCTGAATAAATAGGTTTATATATTTGGTTTTTTGCTTCGAATTGTTTTAATAGTAAAGTGTGGAATAGTTTTTTGCCTTCTTCTGTTATATGAAAAATCGTTTTGTCAGGTCGGTTTGTGTCTCTAATTACATTTGTAATGTGAATTGCGCCTTGCTTTTCTAATTGCTCGAAAGCGTAATAAAGTGATCCTTTAGCATATTTAATATAACAATCCATTTGTCGTTCTTTCATAATATGCTGCACTTCATATGGATGTTTATCTCCTTCGAGTAGCAAGCCGAGAATGACTAATTTCATGCTCATGCTGTCTCAACTCCTGTATATAAAAACTTTATACATATTATAAACGGCATATCCTTTTTCATAAAGGGATATGCCGCTTCTTTTTTATATTAACTGACTTGCTTTTGTTTTTCTTTCTTTTTAGGGCCTGTAAAGAGGCGTTCATTTCCCATTAGTAAAATACAAATAACACTTAGTACAGCCGGGATGAGTGCCCAGAAGAATGTGTTCGCAATAGATGTAGCGAGAGCTTCTTTAATACCCGCTAATATTTCAGCAGGAATTTTTGCGGTAGCGCCTGGTGATAATAAGAAACTTGTGTCTCCGCCTTTTGGAGCTAATTTTGCTAGTTCAGGGGGGAACACAGAGTTTAGTTTATCTGTAAAAATATGATTTTGAATTGTACCGAAAATCGTTACACCAAGAGTCATACCGAGTGATCGGAAGAATGAGTTTGTTGATGTCGCCGAACCGCGGTCTCGCATTTCTAACTTGTGAATAGAAGACATACTTAATACTGAGAATGAGAAGCCAACACCAAGCCCAGCGAGAATCATAAATAGTGTTACGAGTAAACGAGGTGTGTCCATTGTTAAAGTACTTAATGAATAAATACCAAGAACGAAGAAGACACCAGATACCATCATAATGTTACGATAGCTTGTTCGAGAAGCTAATTGTCCTCCTGTTTGACTTCCAATTACAGAACCAACCATCATTGGTGTTAAAATTAATCCAGCATTAGAGGCCGAACCTCCAAGAACGCCTTGAATGAAGATTGGAATATAAACTGTACAGATAATAAAAGCAGCACCATAGAAAAAGGCAACTCCTTGACTAGCTGCGAATAAAGGTTTTTTAAATAGATGGAACGAAATAATAGGCTCGGTTGCTTTTCTTTCTACAAAGAAGAAAATAATAAGCGCAATAACTACTGTTGTAAATAAGCCAATAATTACAGTGGAATTCCAGGCATATTCCTTACCACCAAGTTCTAATGCGAACATTAAGCAAACGATACTTATGACAAGTGTAATAGCACCAGCCCAATCAATTTTTTGTTTTCTAAATTCTAGAGACTCACTGTAGTATTTAGTAATGAAGAAAAAGGAGATAAGTCCTAATGGAATATTGATATAGAAGACCCAATGCCAACTTATATAGTCTGTAATATAAGCACCTAATAAAGGACCGAAGACACTAGATGTCCCGAAAACAGCACCGAATAGCCCTGTCATCTTCCCGCGTTTTTCTGGTGGGAAGATATCATACATAATTGTAAAGGCGATAGGCATAAGGGCACCACCACCGATACCTTGAATAGCTCTATAAATACTTAATTGCTCAATACTTGAAGCTGTTCCGCAAAGCGCAGAACCGAATAAGAAAAGAATGAGGCCCCCAATATAAAAACGTTTCCGCCCGTACATATCAGAAAGTTTCCCAAAGATAGGCATCCCTGCCATTGTTGCTACCATATAAGCTGATGTGACCCAAACAAACTTATCAAAGCCTCCTAGGTCTCCAACGATTGTTGCCATTGCGGTTGCAACGATTGTATTATCCATTGCGGCCATTAATATACCAAGTAGCAAACCAGCAACAACAAATTTTGTCTTGTTGGTGTCTTTTTTTAATGGTTGAGTTTCCAAATATAACCCTCCTTTAGAAATAAGTAAACTATATTAAGTTTTGAGTGCAGTGGATAAAAAATTTAAATGTATAGTTGATTTTAATTTCTTTTCCATAAGTGCACTAATATGCCATAAAGAATATTATAGTCAAATTTGACTATAAGGCAAATTTTTTCTTCCGTCAAAATATTCTTTCATATAAGTAGAGAACGAGTGAGCAATACGAATATTGCTATAAAGGAAATGAAGTAAATTGTAAAAAAATTTCATAAAGAACACCTTCTGTTAATAGATGAAAAATGGTTTTTTCTTCATATTGTCGAATAGGATAAAAGGAAGAGAAATATTAAACATTACTTGTAGCAAGCTTTAGTAAGTTGGGGAATTCATTGTGTGTATGGTACATCTGAAATGAGGTGAATATATATTATGAAAATATGGGGACGAATTTCGGATACAGGAAAGTATTCAATACCGCTACAACCAGTATTGTGGGTTGACGGATCGAAAAAGGAAAATGAATTTCCTCAAGTAGCCGTTACATTGCAAATTGGTAGTATGTATACAGAACAATTTTCGTATGAATTGACCTACGATGTAAACGACATACTTATTATGCGAATTGAAGTGGAAAATAAAGGGGTAGAAATGATTTCGAGAGTTGTTGTAAGTCATATGATTCGAGATTACTTTGCTTATATTCCTAATTCTTTAAAAGTTGATAAGGGGATAAGTGAGTTTTTATTCCAGCTTGTAAGGTGGCGAATTGATGATTTGTTACCAAATGAAAAGGTGGAACTACGTTGCAAAATAAAAGCTAATAAAGATAAAGCTCTTAAACAAGCATTCTTTCAGGCTACATATACATTTCAAGATAAAGAGATATCATATGGTCCACTGCAAACAAATGAAGTTGTTGTGCGGCAATGATAAAAAGGAACCTGTACAAAAGGTTCCTTTTTTAGTGAAGGTTGTGTTTTTTGAGTATTTTCTTTTGCTCTATTCCTTTTTTTCCTACATAGTTATTTTTGTAGCCAAAGTATAGAATAAATAAAAATGAAACAACATTTACAATTGCGTCGATTTGATCGTTTGTAATAAAGTGTATGCCGAAAGAGGTAAATAATAATTTTAATGATAATAGAAAACCAGCTAGTAAACGCATAGCATCTGATAGATTCTCTTTTTGTAGCATATAGATTACTCCTTTCTATAAAAGTTATATATTATATATATGAAATAGAGTAGGAAAGGTATACAAGCTTAAGCAGAAATGTACATTGCATATGTACATTTTTTATTTTGTAGAAAAACATTATTGATATAGAAACATATATTGGTATAAAAGGGGGAGAAGTATGAAACATAAAGGGAAAATTAGTGGATTATTACTTGGAAATACAGTGGCAGTTACAGAATGGATTGCACTTCAGGATGTAATTGCAAAACTGGATTCACGATCATTTTATACCGTCTTTATTATTTATATACTGCAAATGATACTAAGTTATTATTTTGGACATTGGTACGATAAAAGAGCGAACAAGCGTATGAATGTGGAAGTAGGAGGAATGGCAAGCAACGATTTTGTTGTTGATTTTTTTGGGAAAGTAGCCGCTTTATCTGAAAGAGATTCCCGTAATATTACAGTTTACATTCTTTCTGTAAAAGAATGGGAAGGATTAAAAGACACGTTGCAAGAAAAAAAATTGGGAGTGTTAGTACAAAAATTAGAGAGTACCATTGTAAAGACAATTCGGAAGGGAGATGTTGTTACAAAGTGGGATGAAAATAAGTATGTTATTGTAGCAATTGATAATGGTCATGAAACATCAACAATAACAAACAGATTAATGAAAAATATTGAAAGTGAAATAGAAGGTGATTTACTCAGTGTCACTCTTTTATTTGGAGCAGCTAGCTATCCAGTAGAAGGAAAAACGTTTGAAGAACTGTTGAGAAAGTCGCAAAATCAATTGTATCAGTATAGAAATTTGCAAGAAAATGAGTGAAGCTTCGATTTGAAGATATATGATAGGAAGAAGTTTTATTTGTAACATTTTTTTGACTTTTATTACAAAAAACGTTGCGTTTGTAATAAAAGTCTTTAAAAATATATGAAATAAGCATATAATTATGATGGTAGTGCCAATGCAATTTGCACAATGTGTTTTATTTTAAAAGTGTAGAGGAAAGCAAGCTCTACACTTTTCCTTTTTAGGAAATGAAAAGAATATTTGTAAGTTGTTGCGAGATATCGATTGTACTGTGTAAAATGAACAAAGAGATTATTTGATAGAAAGCTGGAAAGGGAATGATAGACGTGAGAGCGGAACGATCACCATTTATCAGGTGAACTATTATAGTCTTATTAAGACTGAGGTGAAATTCTGTGGCCATTAAGGTAATACATAGTGTGAACAGGTTTTAAAAAACACGAAGAACTATACTTAAAGATGGATATGGAACTGCTAAATACTTCAAAAAGAATAATGTAATATTAAGTAATAATTCGTACAAACAATATTAATGATCTTCGTAAAAAAGATGCGAGTGTATAGAACAATTACATATTTTATAACTTTTTTATATTACACGATGGTCGTTTATAAATAGGAGGAAGAGATGTTGAAATATAGTAAATTAGCAATTATAACTGCATTATCAATGACTTTATTAGCCGGTTGTTTTGGACCGAAACCAGAAGAAGAATTATATGTAGCGTTTGAAAACGCTGCTAAACAAGAAAAAACAATGTTTGAAGATGCAAAAAAACTTGAGGCTTTAGAGAAAGAAGGACAAGAATTATATAACCAGATTGTGCAAGAAGGAAAAGATAATAATCAAACTGTTAAAGAAAAATTGAATCAAGCAGCAAAGAATACAACTGAACGAGAAAAAGTACTTACAAAAGAAAAAGAGGCTTTAAATAAAGCGCAAGAAGAAGTGAAGTCAGCTGATAAGTATGTGAAGAAAATTGAAGATAATAAGTTGAAAAATCAAGCTGATAAAGTGAAAAGCACCTATGAGAAACGACACGATTCATTTAATAAAATGTATGACAGCTATAATAAATCTTTAAAACAAGAAAAAGAGTTATACACAATGTTACAAGATAAAGGTACTAAATTAAAAGATATTAGTGAAAAAGTAAAAGTAGTAAATCAATCTTATAAGGATATTGAGTCAGAAAAAGATAAATTTAATGAATTCACAAAGTCTTATAATACAGAAAAAGTAGCTTTTTATAAACAAGCAAATATTAAAATTAAAGAAGAGAAAAAATAAAACAGTTTGGCCTACACTTGGCCAAACTGTTTTATTTTTTTGTATAAGTACGACTATACCATGGAACAGGTTCACTTAATTTTTTTTCTTGTTTCAATGCTTCAGGACCAATATAATCTTGAAGTGTTTTTTTTGCTACTGTTAAAGATAAGGTTGTTTTCGGATTTCGATAGGAGGATTCAAGATGACCAAGATGCGGTAGAATTCGAAAATCTTCTTTCGTAGGAGGGATGTGGAAAAAATAATCGCCTAAACGTATAAGGACATCAGATTGTTGTTGGCTAAAACGTGGGTTTCTAGAAAAATGTAATCCTTCTTTAATTGCTTTTTTTTCAGCAATCAAACGTTCTAAAGCTGTCTTTTTTAACCAGTATAAATATTTAGGATTAGTAGCTGCTTTAGCATGACGATTCACAACGAAAATAGATTGAGCTAGTCGATTAATAGAATGTTGGTTTTGTAATTGAGATTGTGGTTGTGAAGGTTTCATATTGAATCTCCTTTCAATTTTTCATTATTATACCATAAATAAAGAGGTTTTTATTATATGCAAAAAGTGATTGTATATATTTTCAATATTAAAGCAATATTGTTACAAAAAACAACTATTTTGTATAATAGTAATAGAATATGTTTTTGAAATTTGATAATGAAAGAGTGAGAAGTTTGAAAGAAATATTAAAACAACAGTATGCCATTATAGATATTGGATCTAATACAATGCGTTTAGTTATTTATGAAAAGCAAAATGGAGGTTTTTATAAAGAGATTGAAAATACGAAAGTGGTTGCTAGGTTAAGAAATTACTTAATTGATGGTGTGTTGAATGAAGAGGGAATAGAAGTATTATTACAGACATTATTTCAATTTCAAGAAAGTACAAGGTTCCATCAGTTGCATCATGTACTTTGTGTTGCAACAGCAACAATTAGACAGTCTGAGAATCAAGAGGAAATTAAAAAGCTTATTGAAGGACAAACGGACTTTACTCTTAGAGTATTATCAGAGTATGAGGAAGCGCGTTACGGATACTTGGCGGTTATGAATTCTACATCGTTTTCAGAAGGAATAACGGTAGATATTGGTGGGGGAAGTACGGAAGTTACATACTTTAGAAATAGAGAGATTTTAGAGTACCATAGTTTTCCTTTTGGGGCACTTTCTTTAAAGCAACAATTTATTAAAGGTGATATTCCTACTAAAGATGAGTTAGAAGGAATGCAACGGTATTTAGAGTTTCAATTTCGAACGTTACCATGGTTAAGCAATAAGAAATTGCCTCTTATTGCAATTGGTGGTAGTGCGAGGAACTTAGTAAAAATCCATCAAAATTTAATATGTTATCCTATAGCAGGATTACATTTATACAAGATGAAAGAAGAAGATATTGAAAATGTAAAAGATGAATTAGAAAAATTGTCGTTCATAGAACTTCAGAAATTGGAAGGATTGGCAAAAGATCGAGCGGATACGATTATTCCAGCAGTTGAAGTATTTCATACACTTGTTCATGTTATAGAGGCACCGGCATTTGTATTAAGTAGAAAAGGGCTAAGAGAAGGTGTTTTCTATGAAGAGTTGACAAAAGATTTGGGGATTTCATATTATCCGAACGTAGTTGAAGAAAGTTTGCATTTACTATCACATGAATACGAAATGGACATGGAATTTGTTATTCAACTTATTAAACATGGAAGACTAATTTGCAAACAACTTGAGGAAATGGGGCTTATTTCTATGTCAGTAAAAGACTGGGAAGTGTTCCATCAAGCTACGAAAGTATTTAATATAGGCAAATATATAGACGAAGAAGCGAGCCGTTTACATACGTTTTATTTATTAGCGAATAAGACAATTGATGGCATGATGCATAAAGATCGAGTAAGGCTAGCGCTTATTGCATCGTATAAATCAAAAATGTTATTTAAACAACATTTATCACCATTTGAAGGTTGGTTTGATAAAAGCGAACAAAAAAAAATCCGCCTGTTAGGAGCTGTTTTACAATTTTCAGCTACTTTAAATGTAAGGCAACGATCGCTTGTTGATACCATATCTATAACAGAAAACGAAGAAGGGTTAACGTTTAAAGTTTTATGCGAACAATCAGCATTAGCGGAAAAAGTGCAAGCTGAAAAACAAAAAAAACAGTTAGAAAGAGTATTAAAAACGAATATTAACTTGTTATTTGAACTAAAACATTAGGTTGTACGGATGTCTTTACAAAAAATTTACACTTTATAATATTGTAATTTGCTAAAATAAAAGTAACTAAATTATAGTAAAAAAGTTTCAAGGGGAAGTGTGAAGAGAATGGAATTATTGAAGGGGAATGCAGTAAATTTAAATGATACAGCTTATTACAATAATCGAGAGTTAAGTTGGTTAGCATTTAATGAACGTGTCTTACAAGAAGCGCAAGATGCAAATAATCCACTTTTGGAAAGATTGAAATTTATTAGTATTTTTAGTTCGAATTTAGATGAATTTTTTATGGTACGTGTAGCGGGATTAAAGGATCAAGTGAGTGCTGGATTTAATCAACCAGAAAATAAAGCTGGCTTAACACCAAAAAAGCAATTAAATAAAATTGCGATAAAAGCCCATGCACTAATGACAGTACAATATGATACATTTAAAAATTATGTATTACCAGCGCTTGAGTTAGAGGGAATTGAACGTTTAACATTCAATGATTTGACGAAAGAGCAGCGAGAATTTATAGAAGAGTATTTTGATGAGCAAATTTTTCCGGTGTTAACTCCTGTAGCTATTGATGCATATCGCCCATTTCCAATGTTATTAAACAAAAGTTTGAATTTGGCTACTCTTTTATATGATGAGAAGCAAGCGGAAGAAGAAAACAGGACGAAATTAGGAATTGTGCAAGTTCCTTCATTACTTGAGCGCTTCATAATTTTACCGAGCGAAGGGCAAAAGCATAAATTTATTTTATTAGAAGACGTAATTAGTAGCTTTACTCATAAATTATTTACGGGATATACAGTATCATCTGTTACTCGTTTCCGTATTACACGCAATGCAGATTTAACGATTCATGAAGAAGGTGCGAGAGATTTATTAAAGGTAATTGAAAAAGAATTAAAAAAGCGTAAGTGGGGGGCTGCTGTTCGTTTAGAGGTTGGGAAAGAACACATTGATGAAAGAGTATTAGCGTTATTATATGAGGTTCTAGAAGTAAAAGATGAAGATGTATATATAATGGATGGTCCATTAGATTTAACATGTTTGTTTTCTTTATATAAAAAACTAGCTCCTTTATATGAACATCTTGTATATCCAGCTCTTATTCCGCAACCGCCTCAAGATTTAGGTGATGAAGAAGATGTATTTGAAAAAGCAATTGAGCATGATATTTTATTACATCATCCTTTTGAATCCTTTCAGCCGGTAGTTGATTTTGTTCGTGATGCGGCAGACGATCCGAATGTACTTGCGATTAAACAAACGTTATATCGTGTAAGTGGTGATTCACCGATTATTCAGGCGTTAAAGATAGCGGCTGAAAAGGGAAAACAAGTGACGGTATTGGTTGAATTAAAGGCAAGGTTTGATGAAGAAAACAATGTTCATTGGGCTAAAGAATTAGAACAGGCAGGCTGTCATGTTATTTACGGTGTAAGTCACTTGAAAACACATAGTAAAATTACGTTAGTTGTAAGAAGAAAAAACGGAAAAATTGAAAGGTTCGTACATCTTGGAACTGGAAACTATAATGATGCAACAGCGAAGTTATATACTGATTTTGGATATATTACATCAAGAAAAGACTTTGGGGTTGATGCAACCAATTTCTTTAATTATTTAAGTGGTTATACAACAAAGCCACATTTTCATCATTTATCGGTTGCTCCATTTGATATAAGAGAGCAATTTATGGATTTAATAGATGAAGAAATCCGTTATCATAGGCAATACGGAAATGGATATATTATCGCTAAGATGAATTCATTAACAGATAAACCATTAATTAAAAAAATGTACGAAGCATCACAAGCTGGAGTAAAGGTAGAGCTCATTGTTCGAGGAACATGTTGCCTACGACCTGGTATTCCAAATGTAAGTGAAAATATTCGTGTAGTTAGTGTTGTTGGAAGATATTTAGAACATAGCCGTATTTATTATTTCCATCATAATGGGGAGGAGAAAATATATTTATCTTCAGCTGATTGGATGACGCGAAATATGGAGAAGCGAGTGGAAATATCTTTCCCGATATTAGATATTGAAATGAAGGCACGAATTAAGGCGATTTTACAGCTTACATTAGCTGATAATGTGAAAACACGTGAACAAAATAAAGATGGTGATTACTATTATGTTATTAATGGTAGTACAGAAGAAATTGATAGCCAAGTGAAGTTGTTTAAGATGGCATATCAAAATACAGACGCTGAATAATGAAAAAAGTAAAAACCTCTTATGTCCATAAGAGGTTTTTACTTTTTTCTACTCATATGCTCCCAAAATGGAAGGATGAGTAGAAACAATAGTTTTATTATAAGCGTGTAATAAGGTGGTTCGTTGAGAGAATAACATTTGAAAGAATCGTTATTTTAACTTAGTAATAGTATGGTTGTTGACAGGGTCCACCGTAACAAGGATAAGGTGCTGGCGGCGGGAAAGGTGGTGGATAAGGTGGATAAAACGGTCGAGGGCCGAAAGCTAATGCTCCGCCGAGCAATCCACCAGCAATTCCAGCTAGAAAGGGAACGCCAAAAAACGGAAAGAAGCGTGAGTCGCCTACTGGACCAATAGGTGCTGAACGGACTGGGATTGGTTGATAATATGGATACATGAACATACCTCCTTTATTGGACTCACTTTCATCATATGGTAAATGAAACATGGATGAGCGCGTACAAGAAAGGATATGCAAGAAAATAGGCGAATTATTACGAATGTTGAAGTATAAAAAGTGTAATTTCAGGTTTTGACATAAAACGGAATGGGACACGTGTTCTTCCGAGGCCTCGATTGACATAGAGAGTTAAATCCTGAATTGTATAGAAGCCTTCAATATAGTCTTGGGCGAGTGCTGGTGTAATAATAGGTCCTAAAAAAGGAATTTGTACTTGTCCGCCGTGACTATGACCAGAAAGTTGCAAGTTGATTGGATATTTAGAAACTTTGGGCGCGATATCTGGTTCGTGAACAAGAAGAATGTTATAAGTACTTTGCCGTGCATGCTCTAATGTTTTCTCTATTTTTGGTCTGCCTAGTAGTATATCATCGAGACCGAAAATAGAAATTTCACTATTATCCATTAAACGAATTCTTTTTTCACTATTTAGCAATAGTTCAAATCCAGATTCACGCATGATGTGCTCATAGTATTCAGTTCCATATCCACCGTGATCATGGTTACCATAAATAGCGAATTTACCGAAGGGGGCTTGTATATTTTTTAAAATGGATGCAACGAAAGGAGTGTCAGTATACGTTTGATAATTATCAATGAGATCTCCGGTAAAAAGGACAATATCTGGATTTACAGCATTAATTTTAGAAACAACTTTAGATAAATGTTGAAGCGAGAAATAGTATCCGAGATGTAAATCGCTGAATTGAAGAATTTTTATACCATGAAAACTTTTTGGGATGAGTTGTGATTTTAATGTGTGCTGTGTAAAAGAAATGAAATGGGGCTCTATATATTTAGCATAGTAGTATCCGATGCTACTGGTTATAAATGAATAGAGACAAGTACGCATACCAATTTTTAAAAAATTTCTTCTTGTAATGTGCTTCATAAAAATATGAGTATACCTCAATGTTTTTATTCCATTTATAGGCTACTCAAATCTCCTTTCAGTTTATTTAAAATATACTTTACATAATAAAAAAGTAGTATAGATTACGAAAAAAAATGAATAAAAAGAAAGTTCTTTACGTTAAAATATCAGAAAAGTTTAAAAATATAAAGATTTCTATTAAATAAAGTGATAAAATGAATGTGTATTCATTTTTTGGAGGGGATGTATGTGAAAGAAAAGGTAGTTATTATAACAGGTGGATCGAGTGGAATGGGAAAAGGAATGGCGACTCGTTTTGCAAAAGAAGGGGCACGAGTTGTTATTACCGGACGTACAAAGGAAAAACTAGAGGAAACAAAGTTGGAAATTGAACAATTTCCAGGGCAAGTATTACCTGTACAAATGGATGTAAGAAATACGGATGACATTCAGAAAATGATTGAACAGATTGATGAGAAGTTTGGTAGAATTGATGTTTTAATAAATAATGCAGCTGGAAACTTTATTTGTCCAGCAGAAGATTTATCTGTGAATGGCTGGAATTCAGTCATTAATATTGTGTTAAACGGTACGTTTTACTGTAGTCATGCTGTCGGAAAATATTGGATTGAAAAAGGTATAAAAGGGAATATCATTAACATGGTAGCAACGTATGCATGGGATGCAGGTCCAGGAGTGATTCATTCGGCTGCAGCGAAGGCAGGGGTATTAGCGATGACGAAGACGCTCGCTGTTGAGTGGGGGCGTAAATATGGAATACGAGTTAACGCTATCGCGCCAGGACCAATTGAACGTACGGGCGGTGCTGATAAATTATGGATTTCAGAAGAAATGGCTAAGCGTACGATACAAAGTGTTCCGCTTGGAAGGCTGGGTACGCCAGAAGAAATCGCTGGTCTAGCTTATTATTTATGCTCAGATGAAGCGGCGTACATAAATGGAACTTGCATGACAATGGATGGAGGACAACATTTACATCAATATCCATTTTAAAAGGGATAAAAAATGAATGTTTGATTCATTTTTTATGGTTAAATGTGACGGAATTGTGACATATGAAAGAAAAGTGTTTACAAGAGGTCATATATACGTTATATTTAAGACCTCTTTTTTCTTCATAGTAGAATTGCTAATTCCCCTTAGCATTTTACCCCTCTAATCCCTTCAGGAAAACTGAAGGGATTTTTTATTATTTTTCCGTAAATATCATGTTATAATTTTTGAAAAGTAAAGGGAGGGAAGCACGTTGATAGATGCATTAGATGTAATGAGTAACTTGGATAAAGTCCTTCCTTATTATCAAGCTATTTTTAGTGCTGATGAGCATACTGTAATTGGATATGAAGTAGTAGGACGTATTCAAACAGAAGAGGGCATACAAAGTTTAGCTTCTTTCTTTCACGATGATTCGATTCCAAGTGAATTTCAACTGGAAGCGGATAATATTATAGTAGAAAAAGCTTTAAATCGTTATTTAGAAAGCGATCAAAAATTATTATTATTTATACATCGGAATGCTAATGTATTAATGAATGATGATGAAGAAAGCTTGCTTCAACTTTTATTGAGGTATGAAGAACAAGGTTTAAATTTAAAACAAATTGTTTTAGAGATTACAGAGCATGAATGTAAAGAAGATATAGAGCAATTTAATCATTTGCTTATGTATTATCGTACATATGGTATTCAAATTTCGATTAATAAGGTCGGAACGGGCACAAGTAATTTAGAGCGTATTAGCGTGTTAGCACCTGATATTTTAAAAGTAGATTTAACGAACTTAAGGCAAACAGCACTTTTACAATCTTATCAAGATATTTTATATTCTTTATCATTACTTGCTAGAAGAATTGGTGCAACTTTGTTATATGAAGAAATAGATGCTTTTTATCAACTGCAATATGCTTGGAAGAACGGCGGAAGATATTATCAAGGTAATTATTTGAAAGAATGTTTACCTGATTTTATTGAAACGAATGTTTTGAAAGAGCGACTTGGTAATGAATGTCATCAGTTTATTCAACATGAAAAGAAGAAGTTACAAAAAATTTATAATTTAACAGAGATGTTACGCGATCGCATTGGCGATGTTTTATCAAAACAAAAAAAGAATGAAGATATCAATGATTGGTTATTACAATTTAGTCAAAGTGTATCACAGTATAGTTTTCGCATATTTATTTGTAATGAAGATGGTTTCCAACAATCAGGAAATGTTATGAAAAAAGATGGAGAATGGATTGTGATGCCGGATTATTATATGAAGAACTGGAGTTGGCGCCCGTATTTTCTCGAGAATATCATGAAAATGCGTTTTGAGAATAAGGCAAGGCTTTCAGATTTATATGCAGATATCGAAACGGGCGAAATGGTACGAACATTTTCTTTCCCAATAGATGATGACAACTTTTTATTTATAGATTTATCATATGAATATTTATATGAAGAAGATGTTTTATTTTAATGCACGAAGAGATTCGTGCATTTTTTGTTTGTTTTTATCATAAATTGGTAATAGTGAAAATGGTGATGAAAATGCTGTCTATCGTTGTAAAGATTTTACGAACGAAATCTGTCCTTTCTTTGCATAATCATTGTTACAATGAATACTACAAAGACAAGTTCTTTTAAAAGGAAGGTGAAAAAATGAGGAAATATGGAATATGGCTTGTTCTATTTGTATGTGTTGCCTTTCTAGTTGGTTATAGTGTTACGACTGTTTTAGGGAAAGAGGAAGTGGAAGTGGATCGGAAAGAAGTATTTACAACGATACAAAAAGGCTATGAAACCCAGTTTTCAATTCGTGGGAAGCATTTGCCGATGAATAAGATGATAGAGACGTTATCACCGTATTTTACAGATAATTTCCTTCAAGTATTTACAGATGAAAATAGCAGAAGTGATAAACAAAGTGGTGAATATTTACTTCCGGCAAAAGAAGCGCCGTTTTCTTTTAATTCAGAAACGAAAATGTCGTATGATCAAGAGCATAAAAATTTATATGTATATGAGCGGACAAAAAGTGGACAATATCAAATTGTAACATTGAAAAGGGATCAAGATAAATGGAAGTTAGCAGGATATCATGAAAGTCAGGAACTTTTAACTGAAATAAAAAGGTTGCAACAATTATAAAGTGAAACTTTTAATTAGTGGGAGTTTTACTACCTACAAACAGCGGGATAAGAATAGGAATAGGTATTTACCTATTCCTATTCTATATTGAGTAGTTGTTGTAACTTTTCAATTTGAAAACCTGCAACTACTTCGCCATCAATTACGACTGTTGGAGTTGAATAGGAATCATAGTCGTTTAAAAGACGGTTGCGAGCAGCAGCGTCTTTTTTTACGTCAAATTCTTCATATGCAACGTTATTATGCTTCAAAAATTCTTTCACAATAACACATGGCGGACAATCAGGTTGTGTATAAACCTCAATTTTTTTCATTGTAATTCCTCCCTTTTTCTGTTTTTTATTATATTCTTCCAGTATAAAAACCGCAATAAAGAAGGGGAAATATGTTCTTTCTGTTTTTTCCTTCGCATTTCGACAAATTTTAGTTGAGTTTCTGGCTAATAACCTTTATCCTAGAGTGTGGAACATTTTTTCTGTTATGACGGATAGAATGAGTATAGCTGTAAAACCTATTGGTAGGAAGATCAGAGAAAGGAGAGATTTCATGTCTCTACTCCAAGGAATTTTAACTCGACTTGTTAGTCTACAAGAACAAGCTGAAAGCGGTGAAGTAGCACAACGCTATTTTGAAGTGAACGGTGAGCGCAAATGTAGCGTGAAATTTTTCGATAAAAGTGAAATGTATGAGTTAGAAGTGTATCAACAAGGTGAAAAACCTCAAGTGTACCAATTCGATAATATCGACATGGTTGCAATTGAGATTTACGATATCATTTCTTGATACATATAAAAAAGGTACTGCCATATGGCAGTACCTTTTTTAGTTCTATTACTTTCCAGCGTAATGTATAGAAGTTTTTTATTTTTCCTACAATGGTATTAAAATGAAAATTTAATCCGTGCAAGTTTGCTTATCCATGTGGATAAGTAGTCCCGTCAACCCGGTGAATATGTGAAGCTAAACTTCTCACAATTGCTGGGTTCTGCAAATAGCGGGAGAAATATAACTAGGAGGTTATCGTATGGAACGTTTACCAGTTGTGATTTGTCCTAATTGTCAAAGTTCTGCTGAGATTATTCATGTATTAACGGCTCAATCTAATCAAAATGTAATTTATACGTGTCAAGTTTGTCACTTTGTAATTCGAAATATTGAAACGAATAAAGGATAGGAAGTTATAATTTTAGTTTTTGTCCCATACAATGAGAATACGAAAAGTCTGTCTAATTGAAAGGACGTGACTCTGTGGACGGTGCACATAAATTTTACAATGTTTCAGAGAGACATTTAAATTTTGATATGGTCTTTAACCGTATTTGTAGTTTCATTGAAAAGGATCCGCGAAATTTGTATCGATTATCCATTGGGACAGACTCGCAAGCGCATCAAAAGGATACGAGGTTTATTACAGCAATCCATATTCATCGTGTTGGAAAAGGTGCCTGGGGTTGTTTACACCATAGATCAGTAAAAGATAAGCCAGCGACCTTACGTGAGAAAATATATTTAGAAACGCAGTTTAGTCAAGAAATCGCATGTCTATTTACGCCTACTCATATACAAACAATATGGGAGTTATTGCATCCTTATGCTCAAGATGGGGCTGGATTCATAATGGAAATTCATTTAGACATTGGGAATGATGGTTTAACAAGAGAATTTATTTTAGATATGACAGAAAAAATTCGAGCGATGGGATTAACTGCAAAAATTAAGCCGGATGCTTATGCGGCGTTTAGTTATGCAAATCGATATACGAAATGATTTTTTGTATGTTTATAATTGCTACATATCTTTTGGTAAAAACTGAATATTACATCTATTAAATAGGTTAAATTTTTTATATAATAAGAGTGAGTAACGATGCGAGTGTAAGGAGAGGGGTATATGCAAAGGGAAGTTGTTTTAACGAAGGAAGAAGAAAGTTTACTACTAGATATTTTATTTCAGCAAAATTATGCAAGTGAAATTTTAGCTGTGGAACTTACGGACATTGAGAATGGTTTGAAACAGACAGATGTGATGCAATATAAAAAAATCACAAGGTTATTTTACAGATTAAAAAATAAAGGGTATTAAGCGCTACCGGAATGGTAGTCTTTTTTTTGTGCTGTATGCTAAAATAGCTGTGTGATTGTATTTTTATTGAAATAAATTTAGGACAAAATAATAATATGAAAACGCTGTCATAAAATGTGAATAGAGTTATGAACATAAGCAGGAAAAAGGGAAAATGGGGGATGTAATATGATTAGTATTCCGAAAGACGAATTTCAACAAATTCTTGTGAAGGATTTAATGATTTCATCGGAAAAAGTAGCTCATGTCCAAATTGGAAATGGTTTAGAACATGCTTTACTCGTTCTTGTGAAATCTGGATATTCGGCGATACCTGTCTTAGATCCAATGTATAAATTACATGGTTTGATTAGTACGGCCATGATATTAGATGGTATGTTAGGATTAGAGCGTATTGAGTTTGAAAGACTTGATGATATGAAAGTAGAGCAGGTGATGAAGGAAGATATACCTTTTCTTAAATTAGAAGATTCATTTGCAAAAGCTTTAGAAATGACAATTGATCATCCTTTTATTTGCGCTGTTAATGAAGAAGGCTATTTTGAGGGGATTTTAACACGTCGGGCTATTTTAAAATTGTTGAATAAGAAAGTAAGGCAACATAATCGATAACGTGAGAAAAGTGACTTCATAGAAACGAAGAAGTCACTTTTTTTTCGTGCATATCACTTGTGTATGTATTATATTAAAAAAGACATAAAACATAAGGGAAGTTTGCGCTGAAAAATTGTATTTTCTGAATGAAAGCTTAATGGAATAAGGTGTATGGAAGCTAAGGAAAGAGGGAGAAAGTTGCAAATTGATGATTTTCAAATGATGGTTGTGTTAGCTCAGGAATCAAATATGAGAAAAGCGGCGGAACGTTTATTTGTTTCACAACCTGCGCTGAGTCAACGATTACAATCTATGGAGAAACAATGGGGAATGAAGTTTTTTATTCGCTCACAAAAAGGATTGACAATTACACCTGAAGGGGAAAAAGTTGCAAATTATGCCAAAGAAATGTTGCAAAAGGAAGAGGATATAAAAAGTGAGCTAGCTGTTTTTAGAACGGAAACTCATGGAACTTTAAAAATAGCTGTTGCATCAGTTATTGGTCAATATTGGCTCCCTCCTGTTTTGAAAAAGTTTGTGCATAAATATCCTTCTGTAAAGATATCGCTGTTTACTGGATGGAGTAGTGAAGTGCAAAAGCAGTTTTATGAAGGAGACGTTCATGTTGCTATACTGAGGGGAACACAAGAATATAAAGGTCAAAAGCAACAATTATTTGAAGATGAACTGTATTTAGTTGATAAAGAAATAAAAGATATTTCGATGCTAAAAGAAACAAATAGACCGTTCATTCAATTTAAAAGTGACTCAACTTATTATGGACAAATACAAAATTGGTGGTATGGTTTATTTTCTAATCCGCCTAAGCGAACGATTGTAGTTGACCAAATTGAAACATGCAAACAACTTGTTTTAAATGGTATAGGTTACGCCCTTTTACCTTCTACTGTTTTAAAGGAAGTACAGGAAAATATGTATAAAACACCTGTTCAACTGACGAGAGAAACATGGTTGTTAACAAGTGACTCGGCAAGGCAGTTGAAGCAAGTACAAGCATTTTTAGAAATTATAGAAGAAATTCAAAGGGAAAAATAAGATTATTATCTTGCTACTCGTTCTTTCGTTTGGTAGAGTAACATTATAAATGGATTTAGGAGGCAACAAGAATGAAAATGATGGACGCTAACGAAATTATTTCGTTTATTCAAAAAAGTGAAAAGAAAACTCCTGTAAAGGTATACATAAAAGGGGATTTAAAAGAAGTAACATTCCCTGAAACAGTACAAGCATTTGTGAATAAAAAATCAGGTGTATTATTCGGAGAATGGTCTGAAATTAAGACAATTCTTGATGAGAATAATAAGCACATCGTTGACTACGTTGTAGAAAACGATCGTCGTAATTCTGCAATTCCAATGCTTGATTTAAAAGGTATTAAAGCTCGCATCGAGCCAGGTGCTATTATTCGTGACCATGTTGAAATTGGTGACAACGCTGTAATTATGATGAATGCAACAATTAACATTGGTGCTGTAATTGGTGAAGGTTCTATGATCGACATGAACGCAGTACTTGGTGGACGTGCAACAGTCGGTAAAAACTGTCACGTAGGTGCAGGTGCTGTACTTGCAGGTGTTATTGAGCCACCTTCTGCAAAACCAGTTATCGTTGAAGATGATGTAGTAATCGGTGCAAACGTAGTTGTTTTAGAGGGTGTTACAGTTGGTAAAGGTGCAGTTGTAGCAGCAGGAGCTGTTGTAACAGAAGATGTGCCTCCATACACAGTTGTTGCAGGTACTCCAGCACGTGTAATTAAAGAAATTGATGAGAAGACAAAAGCAAAAACAGAAATTAAACAAGAGCTTCGTCAATTAAACCCAGAGAAATAAAAAGTAAAAAAAGCGTAAGAGCGTAAATGGGCTCTTACGCTTTTTATAGATAGAGGTGCAAAAATGACAGTAAGCAAATTTGTCCAAATTCGTAGAGATCTACATAGAATTCCAGAAATTGGATTTAAGGAATGGAAAACACAACAGTATATTTTAGATTATATAGGAACACTTTCTCTTGAATTTGTGGAAGTGAAGACATGGAAAACGGGTGTAATCGTTAAAGTAAATGGAAAAAATCCAGAAAAAATAATAGGTTATCGTGCAGATATAGATGGTCTGCCAATTACAGAGGAAACTGGATATGAGTTTGCTTCTATTCATGAAGGAATGATGCATGCATGTGGCCACGATGTACATACAACAATCGGTTTAGGCCTTCTAACGAAAGCTGTGAGCGAAAGAATAGATGATGACCTTGTATTTCTATTCCAGCCAGCAGAAGAAGGACCAGGCGGTGCTCTTCCTATGTTAGAAAGTGAAGAGTTAAAAGAATGGAAACCAAATATAATTCTTGGTCTTCATATTGCACCAGAATACGCTGTAGGGACAATTGCAACGAAAGAAGGACTGTTATTTGCTAATACTTCAGAATTATATATTGATTTAAAAGGGAAAGGTGGCCATGCTGCCTATCCGCATACTGCAAATGATATGATTGTTGCAGCGAGTCATCTTGTTACACAGCTTCAATCCGTTATTAGTCGCAATGTAAATCCTCTTGATAGTGCAGTAATTACAATCGGGAAAATTACAGGTGGTACGGTTCAAAATATTATTGCAGAAAAATCTCGTTTAGAAGGAACGATTCGAACATTATCAGTGGAATCAATGAAGCGTGTGAAAAGCAGAATTGAGGCAATTGTTGCAGGTATCGAAGCTTCTTTCCAGTGTGAGGCGATTATAGATTACGGAGCAATGTATCATCAAGTATATAACCATGAAGAGTTAACAAGAGAGTTTATGCAATTTGTACATAAACAAACAGATATGAATGTTATTACATGTACTGAGGCAATGACAGGTGAAGATTTTGGTTATATGCTTCGAGAAATCCCTGGATTTATGTTTTGGCTTGGAGTAAATTCAGAATATGGTTTACATCATGCAAAATTAAAACCAGACGAAGAAGTGATTGAAAAGGCAATTACATTTTTAAGCCAATATGTAAAGTGGAAAGGGAATAGAAAATAAAACTTCCGCTTTATTGAAGGTTCCAAAAAACTTTTTGTTATGAGGTGTAAGTAACGCTCGTATAGAGTGATTTTAGACATTTACATACAAATGAAAGAATAAAGTTAATTGGACTGTTTTAATAATGAGCAGGGGGTTTTTAGCCACTGCTCATTATTAATTATTTGACTAACTTATATATGTTTACTTTTAGTATGAAAAGTGTGTAAAATCAATGTGAAACATAGAAAAAAGGGTGGGGAATTACGTGCAAATTAGCAGTGCGATTTTATGTTTCGTCTTATATGCGTATGTTATTATTGCGGCGGTTTATTTTGGGATAAGTTTTTATGCCTATCGTTTAGTAGATAATAATGAATATGACGAAACATACAAATGGGTGAAGAGATATTTATCACCTGTACTAGAAATTATGAATGGGTTTGTGCTCTTTTTATTTATTGGATTAATTGCTTTCTCAACGAGTTTAGTAGGGAATAAAACTACGTTATTTGTATTGGGTATCATTATTTTTATGTTGTTAGGAATAAGGATTGGTAATACGGTCTTTTGGAATGAAAGAAAAGTAGATGGTTGGACGGGAATGTTAATTCCATGCATGTTAGCTGCAATCGTGACAAATATAGAACATGAATATTATCAATTACATTTTTGGCTTATTATCGTTTTAACAATTCTTTCTGTTTTGTATATAAGCACAGTAGTACTAACATATATTGCACATGAAAAAGGTGATGTTAAAGGCACTCGTTTCTTTAGAGGACGGGCATTATTTTGGAGTGTGCCGACGATGGCAGTTATCGCGCTTATTGCGATATTAGTAAATGGATATCAATTTTCTAGTTGGCAACTATTTTTAGAAAATTGGTGGATCTTTATCTTTTCGTTTATTGCTTTTTTAGGTGCAACGCATTATTTATTCCATCAACATCATTACATATGGGCGTTGTTATTTGCATTCATACAGCTTCTATTTGCCTTTTTTGGTCAAGAAACATTATTATTCGTTTTTGAAACATTTAGTTCGTTTGGAAATATATTTGTATTTGCTATGTTACTTGTTGGTATCGCTTTTTACTTGCAACAATATTTTTATATACAAAAACAAAAATAAGAGCTAATTACAGTTTTTGTGACGCATATAAAGTGTGTTACACTGAAAATAAATAGTACTTGAAGTTATTGGAGGAATTCCTGTGGGTGAGAAAGAAAAAGAATTTGCTGTCATTGGACTTGGTCGCTTTGGTGGAAGTATTTGCCGAGAACTAGCTCAATTAGGTATGGAAGTAATGGCAATCGACTCAGATGAGGATAAAATTAATGAATTTGCAAATATAGCTTCGCATGCTGTAATTGCAGATTCAACAGATGAGATGGTATTAAAAAGCCTTGGTATTCGAAATTTTGATCACGTAGTCGTTGCTATTGGAGATAATTTAAATTCAAGTATTCTAACTACTTTGATTTTGAAAGAATTGGGTGTAAAAAATATTACTGTAAAAGCTCAAAATGATTATCATGAAAAAGTGTTAAGTAAAATAGGTGCAGATCATATTGTGCATCCAGAACGTGATATGGGAAAAAGGATTGCTAATAATATTGCATCAAGCAATGTGTTAGACTACCTTGAGCTTTCAGATGAGCATAGTATTGTAGAGATTATTGCGAATAAAAAAATTGATGGGCACTCTTTAATTGAATTAGATATTCGTGCGAAGTTTGGATTGAATATTGTAGCAATTAAACGAGGTAAAGAAGTTATCGTATCCCCTCGGGCTACGGAGAATATTCAAGCAGGAGATATATTAATTGTCATTGGTCATGACGATGAAGTGGATCGATTTAAACACTTTTTAAGATAAGAGAAAAGAAAAGGACAATGCCTTCATAGCATTGTCCTTTTTCTTATATTTCCATAATGATTGGTAAAATCATTGGACGGCGTTTCGTTTTCTCATATAGGAATGGAGCTAATGTGTCTGTAATTTCATTTTTAATTTCAGACCATTGTGTTGTTTTACGCTCCATTACTTTTTCTAAATGAGTTGTAATTAATGTTTGTGCATCATTGATTAAATCGCTGCTTTCACGCATGTAAACGAAACCGCGTGAGATGATATCAGGTCCTGCTGCAACTTTAAATTCTTTCATATCAATGCTTACAACTACAATTACAAGTCCTTCTTCAGAAAGGATACGACGATCTCGTAATACGATATTGCCGATATCTCCAATACCGTTTCCATCAATGTAGACCGAACCAGATGGGATTTTTCCAGCTACGCTAGCTTCATCCGAACGTAAAGCAAGAACATCGCCATTATCCATAATGAAGCAATTTTCTTCAGGGATACCACAATCATTTGCTATGTTCATGTGCATACGCTGCATACGATATTCACCATGAATTGGCATGAAGTACTTCGGTTTAATTAGACGTAACATTAACTTTTGTTCTTCTTGTCCACCGTGTCCACTTGTATGGATATTTGAAAGTTTCCCGTGAATTACATCAGCGCCAGCGCGGTACAACATGTTAATTGTACGACTTACGCTAATTGTATTTCCTGGAATTGGTGAAGAAGAGAAAACAACTGTATCTCCAGGAATAATTTGAATTTGGCGGTGTGTACCGTTTGCAATACGTGAAAGTGCTGCCATCGGTTCACCTTGACTACCTGTACATAAAATAACAACTTTATTAGCTGGTAAACGGTTTAGTTGAGATGCATCTATGAATGTATCTTTTGGGCAACGAATATAACCAAGGTTTTGTCCGATTTCAATCGCTGCTTCCATACTTCGACCAAACACAGCTACTTTACGGTTGTTTTCAACAGCAGCTTCAATAACTTGTTGTAAGCGGTGAATATTTGATGCAAAGGTTGCGAATATAATCCGTCCGTCTACTTTACGGAAAATGTCTTGAATGCTATCACCAACGCGACGCTCAGACATAGTAAAGTTTGGAACTTCACTGTTCGTACTATCAGATAATAGACATAGCACGCCATCTTTACCGATTTCAGCCATTTTTGTTAAATCAGCTGGTTCACCAACTGGCGTGAAATCAAATTTGAAATCACCTGTATGAACAACTTGACCTTGAGGTGTTTTCACAACAACGCCGTACGAATCTGGAATACTGTGAGTTGTACGGAAGAAGGATACAGACGTTTTTTTGAATTTAATAACGTCATCTTCTTGAATTTCGTAAAGTTTTGCTTTACGAAGTAAGCCGTGTTCTTCTAATTTGTTTTTGATGAGTGCAATTGCTAATTTTCCGCCGTAAATCGGGATGTTCACTTGACGTAATAGGTAAGGGATTCCGCCGATATGATCTTCGTGACCATGTGTAATGAATAACCCTTTAATTTTATCTTCGTTTCGCACAAAATAAGTGTAGTCTGGTATTACATAATCGATTCCGAGAAGTTCGTCCTCTGGAAATTTAATTCCAGCATCAATTATAATAATTTCATCTTGAAATTGAACAGCGTATGTATTTTTACCGATTTCACCAAGCCCACCGAGAGCAAACACAGCAACTTGGTCGTTTTTTAGAAATTTCATATCGCTATACGATTTCCGCTAATGTTAAATCAGCGTTTTCTTTTTCATATTCAAGATGAGCGCCAGTAACAGACTGAACAAACTCGATATTATATGCGAACTTATTTAATTTTGTACGAACATCCTTTTCAGACGTAGCCTCTAAATATAAAACTTTTGTATTTTCACGTACTGGAACCTCAGTTAATTTTTCTTGATAAAATACTTTAAAAATCATTTGGAAAACCTCTCCTTGTCTATGTTTTGCATTATCTGTTACTTATTATAAAGCAAACAGTCACGATTTTCATGTTTTTTCGAATGAGAATGAAGAAAAAGCCCGAAATGGGCACAATTTAAGCGATTGTCTTTTTACGGACTAGACCGTTTAAATAACGCTTGAGCTTTTTCTTCAGCTTCTTCAGCATGATTACTCCTTCCTTTCCTTATTTTAAACATGCATATTACTAGTGAAAATTCTATCTCTGATATAAGAGATAGGACAAAAGTGAATGGTGAGTCTTGTCCTTTCCCATACAGTGAAAGTTATTCTATAGTAACGATTAGTAGCCGTTAGTTATAGGTATAGTATGAGGAAGAATGGAAAAGAAAATTCATCCGAACAAGTATCCACATGTTTTACTAATATATATATGCAAAGTTTACAAATAAGGTCAGAAAGGGAACGCTTTCTTCACAGATGTTTAATATGTTATACTTTTTTTTAGAATTTGAAAAGTGATATTCAAAATAGGAATATAGAGTGCCAGAAAGGATTTTGACAAATGAATGATAAAATTGTCTTTTTTGATATTGATGGAACATTATTAGATCATGATAAAAAAATTCCACAATCTACACGAGATGCAGTAAAACAGTTACAAGAAAAAGGTGTACATGTAGCAATTGCGACAGGGCGCGCGCCATTTATGTTCGAAGATATTCGTAAGGAACTTGATATACATAATTATGTTAGTTTTAATGGACAATACGTTGTCTTTGAAGATGAGGTAATATTTAATAATCCGTTACATCCAGATGCTTTACATAAGTTTACTCAGTTTGCAAAACAAGAAGGATATCCACTTGTATATCTTGACCATCAAGATATGAGAGCATCAGTGGAATATCATGATTATGTGAAAGAAGGCTTTGGAAGCTTAAACTTTGAGCATCCACCATATGAACCTAATTTTTATGAGGAACGTAATATTTATCAAACACTACTTTTTTGTGAAGTAAATGAAGAGGAAAAGTTTATTAATCATTATCCAGATTTTCATTTTATTCGTTGGCATGCATATTCAATGGATATCATTCCGAATGGTGGTTCTAAGGCAAAAGGAATTGAGAAATACATTGAAAAGTTAGGTTTTAATCGTGATCAAGTGTATGCATTTGGAGATGGTTTAAATGATTTAGAAATGATCGAAGCCGTTGGCACAGGTATTGTGATGGGAAATGGCCATGAAGACTTGAAAAAACTTGCAAATCATGTGACAAAGGATGTTAGTGAAGACGGTATATATCATGGACTAAAGTGGGCTGGATTGCTATAAGTGAATATGGAACCCATTTCATAATAAAGAGGCGGAAGATTAACTTCCGCCTCTTTATTATTATCGCTCTAGAGGCTTGGAATCATCAGGAGCGGCAAAAGGATTTTCTTTATTGATATGGTCATAGAACATAACGCCATTTAAATGGTCAATCTCGTGTTGGAATACGATTGCTGGTAAACCTTTTAAACGCAATTTTACTTCTTCGCCGTTAATAGAAGTTGCTTTTACTGTAATTCTTGTATAACGAGGAACATAACCAGGTACTTCGCGGTCTACAGATAGACAGCCTTCACCACCCTGTAAATATGTACGTTCAACAGAATGGCTAATGATTTTTGGATTGAATAATGCATGGCTATATAATGTACCATCCGCATCGGTTACATGAACTGCAATCATTTTTTTTGAAACACCGATTTGCGGAGCCGCTAATCCGATTCCAGGGCGTAAACTATATTTTTCAGCCATTTCAGGATCTTGGCTATTTATTACGAATTCAATCATTTCTTTTAAGGTAGTTGTATCTTCTTCGCTTGCCGGTAATGACACCTCTTCTGCAACGTTGCGCAAAATAGGATCTCCTTCGCGAATAACATCTTTCATTGTAAGCATATGTAATCTCTCCTTTCCTCTTTAGTCTACCAAAGGAGATGGAAAAAGTCATCGGCAAGAAAGGGTAGGCATTTTGGAAATGGTTCTATTATAGAGTAGTTATGTATGTGATAAACAGAAAAAGACGGCAAAGCCGTCTTTTTCTTTCCATAGTTGTTTCGTTTTACATTAGCGAATGCAAGCAGCACCAACGATAATTAAAAGAATAAACAACACAACGATTAAGGCGAAGCCGCGTCCAGACCCGCCACAAGAACCGCCATAACCGTAGGAAGGATATGAACAAGTTGGATAGCAATATGAGTATCCGTACATGAGATGACCTCCTTTATCATTTCCCGCTAATACTGCGGTTACTATAATGTATGGAAGAGAGGGGGGAAATGTATAGGTATTTACCTAAAAAAGGAAGAGTAGTTTGTATATTTTTGTTACGAAGAGAGAAAAACTAAAGAGAATTAAATCGTTTACATATTATTCTAAGAGAAAAAATAAGTGAAAAAGGGAATAATATAACAGTAGGTCAATGCTTACTAATACAGATGTAAAAAATAAAAACACGTTTGTGTAGTAGAAACCTGCATATTATTTATAAAAAAACGTATTCAAAGTAATTGACATCGTAATTAGAATAGTTGTAAACTAAAAAACGTGATCAAGATTGTATTAATATGTTTCTGAAAAAACATTAGTACAGATTGTTAGGTACACAAAATTATTCTCAACCGACAGACAAACATGTTGGTTTACATCGTTGCGCTTTTTAAACTGGAAAATAGCCAGTGAAAGCGTTTCAGAATATGGTTCAAGAGAGGAAGAGGTGAACGGAATGGGTACTAAAACAAAAAAGACCCTATTTAATGTTGATGAGCAAATGAAAGCTATCGCAGCTCAATTTGAAACATTACAAATTTTAAATGAAAACGGTGAAGTTGTGAATGAAGCAGCTATGCCTGAATTATCTGATGATCAATTAAAAGAATTAATGCGTCGTATGGTGTATACACGCGTATTAGATCAACGTTCTATTTCTTTAAACCGTCAAGGACGTTTAGGTTTCTACGCACCTACAGCTGGACAAGAAGCTTCTCAATTAGCGAGTCATTTCGCACTTGAAGCAGAAGACTTCATCTTACCAGGATACCGTGATGTACCACAATTAGTATGGCACGGATTACCATTATACCAAGCATTCTTATTCTCTCGTGGACACTTCATGGGTAACCAAATGCCTGAGAATGTAAATGCATTAGCTCCACAAATCATTATCGGTGCGCAAATCATCCAAACTGCTGGTGTTGCGTTAGGTATGAAACTACGTGGTAAAAAATCTGTTGCAATTACTTACACTGGTGACGGTGGTGCTTCACAAGGTGACTTCTACGAAGGTATGAACTTTGCAGGTGCATTCAAAGCTCCAGCAATCTTCGTTGTTCAAAACAACCGTTATGCAATTTCTACTCCAGTAGAAAAGCAATCTGCAGCTAAAACTGTAGCACAAAAAGCAGTAGCAGCAGGTATTTACGGAATTCAAGTAGACGGTATGGATCCATTAGCTGTATACGCAGCAACTGCTTTCGCTCGTGAGCGCGCAGTAAATGGCGAAGGCCCTACTTTAATCGAGACTTTAACATTCCGTTACGGTCCACATACAATGGCTGGTGATGACCCAACTCGTTACCGTACAAAAGATATCGAAAACGAATGGGAACAAAAAGACCCAATCGTACGCTTCCGTAAGTTCTTAGAAGCTAAAGGCCTATGGTCTCAAGAAGTTGAAGAGACAGTAATCGAAGAAGCAAAAGAAGATATCAAACAAGCAATTGCTAAGGCTGACCAAGCTCCAAAACAAAAAGTAACTGATTTAATGGAAATCATGTACGAAAAAATGCCTTACAACTTAGCTGAACAATATGAAATTTACAAAGAAAAGGAGTCGAAGTAAGCCATGGCTCAAATGACAATGATTCAAGCAATCACTGATGCTTTACGCGTTGAAATGAAAAATGATCCTAACGTACTTGTATTTGGTGAAGACGTTGGTGTAAACGGTGGTGTATTCCGTGCTACTGAAGGTTTACAAGCTGAATTTGGTGAAGATCGTGTAATGGATACTCCACTTGCAGAGTCTGGTATTGGTGGACTTGCAGTTGGTCTTGCACTTGAAGGATTCCGTCCAGTTCCAGAAATCCAATTCTTCGGTTTCGTTTTTGAAGTAATGGATTCAATTTCTGGTCAATTGGCTCGTATGCGTTACCGTTCTGGTGGACGTTGGACTGCTCCAGTAACAGTTCGTTCTCCATTCGGTGGTGGTGTTCATACTCCTGAACTACATGCTGATAGCTTAGAAGGATTAGTGGCTCAACAACCTGGTCTAAAAGTTGTTATTCCATCTACTCCATACGATGCTAAAGGTCTTTTAATCTCTGCGATTCGTGACAACGATCCAGTTATCTACTTAGAGCATATGAAATTGTACCGTTCATTCCGTCAAGATGTACCAGAAGGCGAATACACAATTGATTTAGGTAAAGCTGATATCAAACGTGAAGGTACAGATGTATCTGTTATCGCTTACGGTGCTATGGTTCACGCTGCATTAAAAGCTGCTGAAGAACTTGAAAAAGAAGGTATCTCTTTAGAGGTTGTTGACTTACGTACAGTTCAACCATTAGATATCGAAACAATCATCGCTTCTGTTGAAAAAACAGGTCGCGTAGTTGTAGTTCAAGAAGCTCAAAAACAAGCTGGTATTGCAGCTAACGTTGTAGCGGAAATTAACGACCGTGCAATCTTAAACTTAGAAGCTCCAGTTGTACGTGTTGCAGCTGCTGATACAGTATTCCCATTCTCTCAAGCAGAGAGCGTATGGTTACCAAACCACAAGGATATTGTTGAAGCTGTAAACAAAGTAATGAACTTCTAATTTTTAGTTTTTCATGTGCAAAAGAAATCAGCACATGCTGGTTTCTTTTGTACATATTCCATAATAATGAAATGAATCAGGGGGCTGAATTCCGTGGCATTTGAATTTAAACTACCAGATATCGGTGAAGGTATCCACGAAGGTGAAATCGTAAAATGGTTTATTAAACCAGGCGATGAAGTAAATGAAGACGATGTACTTCTTGAAGTGCAAAATGATAAAGCAGTAGTAGAAATCCCTTCTCCTGTTAAAGGTAAAGTACTTGAAGTACTTGTAGAAGAAGGAACAGTTGCAATCGTAGGAGATACATTAATTAAATTTGATGCTCCTGGATACGAAAACCTTAAATTTAAAGGTGACGATCATGATGAAGCTCCAAAAGCTGAAGAAGCAGCAGTAGAAGCTCCAGCAGCGGAAGCTACTCCAGCAGCAACTGCAGAAGTAGTAAATGAGCGCGTAATCGCTATGCCATCTGTTCGTAAATACGCTCGTGAAAAAGGTGTAGACATTCATAAAGTAGCTGGTACTGGTAAGAACGGCCGTATCGTAAAAGCTGACATCGATGCATTTGCAAATGGTGGACAAACTGTAGCAGCAACTGAGGCTCCAGCAGCAGTAGAAGCTACTCCAGCAGCAGCGAAAGAAGAAGCACCAAAAGCACAACCAATTCCAGCTGGTGAATATCCAGAAACTCGTGAGAAAATGAGTGGTATCCGTAAAGCGATTGCGAAAGCAATGGTTAATTCTAAGCATACAGCTCCTCACGTAACATTAATGGATGAAGTTGATGTAACTGAGCTTGTTGCTCACCGTAAGAAGTTCAAAGCAGTAGCAGCTGACAAAGGTATTAAATTAACTTACCTTCCATACGTTGTTAAAGCTTTAACATCTGCATTACGTGAATACCCAATGTTAAACACTTCTTTAGACGATGCATCTCAAGAAGTAGTTCATAAACATTACTTCAACATCGGTATCGCAGCTGATACAGACAAAGGTCTATTAGTACCAGTTGTTAAAGATACAGATCGCAAGTCTATCTTCACTATTTCTAACGAGATCAATGATCTTGCTGGTAAAGCACGTGAAGGTCGTCTAGCTCCAACTGAAATGAAAGGTGCTTCTTGCACAATTACAAACATTGGTTCTGCAGGTGGACAATGGTTCACTCCAGTTATCAATCACCCAGAAGTAGCAATCCTTGGTATCGGCCGTATCGCTGAAAAACCAGTTGTGAAAAATGGTGAGATCGTTGCAGCTCCAGTATTAGCATTATCTCTAAGCTTTGACCATCGTTTAATTGACGGCGCAACTGCTCAAAAAGCGTTAAACCAAATTAAACGTCTATTGAATGACCCACAATTATTAGTAATGGAGGCGTAATAACAATGGTAGTAGGAGATTTCCCAATTGAATTAGATACAGTCGTTGTTGGTGCAGGTCCTGGTGGATACGTTGCGGCAATTCGTGCAGCACAATTAGGTCAAAAGGTAGCAATCATTGAAAAAGCTAACCTTGGTGGCGTATGCTTAAACGTTGGATGTATTCCTTCAAAAGCGTTAATCAATGCAGGTCATCGTTATGAGAATGCAATGCATTCTGATGACATGGGTATCACTGCAGAGAACGTAAAAGTTGACTTTACAAAAGTTCAAGAATGGAAAAACGGCGTAGTTAAGAAATTAACTGGCGGTGTTGAAGGCCTTCTTAAAGGTAACAAAGTTGAAATCATTCGCGGTGAAGCTTACTTCGTAGATGCTAATACATTACGCGTTATGACTGAAGATGCAGCTCAAACTTATACGTTTAAAAATGCTGTTCTTGCAACTGGTTCTACACCAATCGAAATTCCAGGATTCAAATACTCTAAACGTGTTATCAACTCTACAGGTGCTTTAAGCTTACCTGAAATTCCTAAAAAACTTGTTGTAATCGGCGGCGGTTACATCGGTATGGAATTAGGTACTGCATATGCTAACTTCGGTACAGAAGTTACTGTAGTAGAAGCTGGCGACGAAATCTTAGCTGGTTTCGAAAAAGCTATGAGCTCTGTTGTTAAACGTGCTCTACAGAAAAAAGGTAACGTAAATATCCATACAAAAGCTATGGCTAAAGGCGTTGAAGAAACAGAAACTGGCGTAAAAGTTAGCTTTGAAGTTAAAGGTGAAATCCAAACTGTAGAAGCAGATTACGTATTAGTAACTGTAGGTCGTCGTCCAAACACTCAAGAAATCGGTCTTGAGCAAGTTGGAGTTAAAATGACTGACCGCGGCATCATCGAAATCGATGAGCAATGTCGTACAAATGTACCAAACATCTATGCAATCGGTGATATCGTTCCTGGACCACCATTAGCTCACAAAGCTTCTTACGAAGGTAAAGTAGCTGTAGAAGCAATTAGTGGCCATGCATCAGCTATCGATTACATCGGAATTCCTGCAGTATGCTTCACTGATCCAGAATTAGCATCTGTTGGTTACACTAAAAAACAAGCTGAAGAAGCTGGAATGACTGTAACTGTATCTAAGTTCCCATTCGCTGCTAACGGTCGTGCATTATCATTAAACAGCACTGACGGTTTCCTACAACTTGTAACACGTAAAGAAGATGGTCTTCTTGTAGGTGCTCAAGTTGCAGGTGCAGGTGCTTCTGATATTATCTCTGAGATTGGTTTAGCTATCGAAGCTGGAATGACAGCTGAAGATATCGCTCAAACAATCCATGCTCACCCAACATTAGGTGAAATCACAATGGAAGCAGCTGAAGTTGCTCTTGGAATGCCAATTCACATTGTAAAATAATTTAAGTAATGTAAATAGCCCCTCTCTTATTGTAAGAGAGGGGCTATTTTTATTTTCATCAAATGACTTGCAAGGTCTTTAAACGTACTTGTCGAATGAATATATAATACTTTAACAAATGATTTAGGCGTAACTTACTTCAAAGGTAATATATATCATCCTATAATATGTAATTGATTCAAACTTAACCCCATATATTAATAAAATAGAGCATGTCAAAGGAGAAGGTTCCATGAAAATATTACATGTTATATTTTATCATTTACTACTATGGAGTGGCTTTTCCACTGTATTAACATTATCGAATGGTGATAAGTTTCATTATAAAGTTATTCTTTTTTTCGTATTCCTGTATTTAGCCTATGTAATAGCGTATTTTGTATTACACGTAAGAAAGCAAGCGTTATTTCTTACATGTTCGAATTGTATACTATTTTTAATCGTATTATTTATTTTTTAAATTAACGTTTATAAAAATACATTGTTCTTCCATTAAATAATTGTAACTCTCCTTCTAATTTCTTCGCTAAAAAACGGCAAAATTCATTTGCTTTCCCTTTGTCACCATATGTTGCATTAGGTGGTAAAGAAACTTGGATGAAAAATTGTTCATTTTCTATACCAACACCAATATAAATTGAGTCATACCGGTCGTGATTGGATTGAAGTTTTAATGTTGTTGTAGATGTATCTAAAATTTCATAAGGAAAAGCGGTATTTGTATACGTGTAATTAATTTGGGCACCAGTTTTAGAAGTAACTGTTTTATAATAATGAAAAAGTTGTTTTATATCATCTATTGAAACAGATTGTTGTTTGGATTTTGGTACAAGCGTAATAAAGGCGTGTTGCATATAAGTTCCCCCTAACTTAGTAGAATACTATCATTCTACATCCTACTGAATTTTTTGACAATTAAAAGGAGTATTACATGTTTTGTTTAATATACTATTAATGAAACGTGATGTAGAAAGGTGGAAACCAATGTTTGAAAAATTGTATGATGAGCATGAAAGTGTGAAGGTACGATTTTTAGGGTTTATGACACATGATACACGTTATGATTTTGGTGTTATTTATACAAATATGTTTTTTGGAAAACCGCTCATTGTTTGTATGCAAACAGGAAGGTCTACTTTACTCGGAAGAGATGATGTAGAGAATGTTCAATATATACAGGAGATTTTTAAATTAGGATCAGAAGAGGAAGCGAAGGAGTTAGCTCAGTTTTTCAAATTTCTAGTTCCGTCAACTTCTTTACATGCGGAATATGAAGAATAATTAATGTGAAACAGTCGTACTTATAAATATGGCTGTTTTTTATTTGAATATCGCATACTAATTAAAATTTAAAATATTTAATGTGTTATACTAAAAACCTATTGACGTAAAAAGTATAACATATTAAAATAAAGACAGAAAGTTAAGCGGTTACAAAAAAGTTTTTGGGATTATAAACTTAGGGGGAAATGAAAAATGGGAACAATCGTATGTCAAGATTGTGAAGGTACAATTGCACACTTCGAAGATGAGAAAGTAACGGTACTTTACGGGAAATGTGGATCTTGCGGATGTGATCACACAGAGCATACAAAAGCCCAATAATTGATAGGAAATGGACAGCTAAAAGTTTTTAGGACCATAAACTTAGGGGGAAATGAAAAATGGGAACAATCGTATGCCAAGTATGTGAAGGAACAATCGGACATTTTGAAGATGAGAAAACGACAGTACTTTACGGAAAATGTGGAACAAATTGTGACTGTGCTAGAAAAGATAATGCGAAAGCTTAATGATAGATAAATAGATTACTATTAAAACTCAGGGGGAAATGAAAATGGGAACAATCGTATGCCAAGTATGTGAAGGAACAATTGGACATTTTGAAGATGAAAAATCAACAGTACTATACGGGAAATGTGGATCTCATTGCGAATGTGACCATAAAGAACATACAAAAGCTTAATAATAAGAAAAAGCGCCTACATGTGTAGGCGCTTTTTTAATAAATTGTAGTTGTATGGCCAACTGTTGCAACGATTGCATCATCTCTAATTGGAATAAAGCTTATGGATGTCTGTGGTGTACTAGAAGAAGCGTATTGGCTCATTATACGGCTATCTATACGGGTAATAGTATCGGTCAAGAAAGCTGAAATAAAAGCGTAAGGGACTCGTCGTTCATTTAATGAATAAATAATTTCTTCTTTTGTTTTTACACCTACGCCATGTCCGTAAAAAAAGAAATTTCCTAAATAGATTGTGTTTTCTCCTTGCCACTCAATCGTAGCTGGATTCACTTGTGGATTTTTAAAGTAAACGAGGTCACCTGGAACAAGATCGCCACCGTTTTTTGTTATGAGTCTTAGATCTTGATCGTAGTCCCATGTATAAAGTAAAAGGTTTGCAAATAGACGATTGAAAGTTTCTTCCTCATACAATGATAATAAAGCTTTATAAAAAATAATGATCATAGCGGTTGCGCATTCAGTTCCATATAGTTTTCCGTTTTTGAAAATATCTTGTATGGCAATAGAAGGTGGTATGTTTGGAAGAAGCTCGAATCCTCCAAGGGATGTTCTTTTCCAATACTGGGGGTTGCAAAAGGATTGTTGAAATGTGCGAAACTGAAATCCACTTTGAAAAAGTTCTAGTGCAGAGATAATAATATTAACTCGTAAATTGAGATCAAAGCTGAGTTCATCAGCTGTTCGGAAGGAATAAACTTCTTGATTTCCTGCCATTATTGATAAAATTTGTTGTTTCTCTGCTGCAAATGGCTCATATTCATTTGTAATATAAGGATGTACAATAGAACGGCCTATTACAATCATAATAGTATCCCCACCTATACGTTACATTCTTTAGTATCGTATGAAGAAAAGGAAAAAAGGTGAAAAAAAAGCCTATCAACTGATAGGCTTGTACTCTTTAATAACACGTAATGTTTGTAATGTCATATCTTCAGGACCTTGTACAGGTAAACCTGCTTCTAAGTTTTTACGAATATACTCTAAGTTTTCTTGTGTAATAATTTCCCCCGGAGTAAAGATTGGAATCCCTGGCGGATAAACCATAACAAAATCAGCTATAATACGACCCGCTGCATTTTCAAATGGAATGACTTCTGTTTCCGAATAAAAAGCATCTCGAGGAGAAAGTGCTAGCACTGGAATTTCTGGAATCTCTACTTGTACTTGAACACCTTTATCTGCCCTATTTCTAAATGTTGCTGCTAAATCTTGTAATGCTGCAATAAGTGTATTTGTATCACTTTCTGTGTCTCCTAAAGTGATAAGACATAGTATGTTGTATAGATCTGAGAGTTCTACTTCAATGTTATATTGCTCTCTAAGCCATACTTCAGCTTGGTGGCCGGTAATACCTAAATCTTTTACAGATACAATTATCTTTGTAGGATCATAGTTAAAGGTAGCATCTGTACCTAACATTTCTTTTCCAGGACAGTAAAGATGCTCAATAGAATTTATAGCATCACGAACATGTTCAGCTAATTGTATTGTTTGTTCTATGAGTGCTGTTCCTTCTGTAGCAAGACGTTTTCTCGCAACATCAAGTGATGCTAACAAGATGTAAGAAGTTGATGTAGTTGTAAGCATGCTAATAATAGATTGGACATGTTTTACATTCACCAAGCCTTCTTTCACATTAAGAATAGAACTTTGAGTTAAAGAGCCTCCTAATTTGTGAACACTTGTTGCTGCCATGTCTGCACCAGCTTGCATCGCTGACATCGGCAATTCATCGTGAAAATGAATATGAACACCATGAGCCTCGTCGACTAGTACAGGGATGTCATAAGAATGTGCTAATTGTACAATCTGTTCTAAGTCTGCAGCAAATCCAAAGTACGTTGGATTAATAACAAGTAAGCCCTTTGCATCTGAGTGCTCTTCAAGTGCTTTTTTGACAGATTGAATTGTGATTCCATGAGAAATACCGAGTTTCGGATCGATTTCAGGATGCATGAAAATCGGTTTTGCACCTGAGAAAATAATAGCTGACATTACTGATTTATGCACGTTTCGTGGTACTAGGATTTTGTCACCAGGACCGCAAACGCTCATCACCATTGTCATAATAGCGCCACTTGTACCTTGAATAGAAAAGAAAGTATGATCTGCACCGAATGCAGCGGCTGCTAAATCCTGTGCTTCTTTAATCATACCTTTTGGATGATGTAAATCATCGAGTGGCGCAATATTAATTAAATCAATTGCTAATGCATTATGCCCAATAAATTCGCGAAATGTAGGATCCATGCCTTGTCCTTTTTTATGACCAGGAATATGGAATTGAATTGGATTTCGCTTACTGTGCTCAACTAAAGCGGTAAACAATGGTGTTTCGTATTGGGACAATCTATACACCCCTTCTTCTTCATAATATTTAATTTGTTTTATATAATCCTGCTCTAAAAAAGGTAAGTCCTTTTTTTAGAATGAGGCTTGTTTTTCTGCCATTCAAAAAATCGGTTTTGAGATGGTAGCTTCACTTTATTTTCTATAAAACAAAAGCATTATATCACCAATAATTATAGATGTATAGAAAAAAATATTTTTAAGGTGAGTATGTTTAATAGTTAGCCTCAACTAATGAATGGAGGAAGACAATTCCATTAAAATGAATAAATAGTGTATAATGCAGAGTGGCTATAATGAAGAATAAAACATTCTCTTTAAGATAGCATAATGAAACAAGAAGAAATGATAAATGAGGTGCGAAATGGAATATCAATATCCGTTAGATTATGATTGGTCAAATGAGGAAATGGTTATAATTGTGAAGTTTTATGAAGCAATTGAGAAAGCTTATGAAAAAGGAATTATAAGAGAAGAATTAATGGGTTTATATCGTCGTTTTAAAGAGATTGTTCCATCGAAAGCAGAAGAAAAGAAAATTGATAAAGAGTTTCAAGAAGTAAGTGGATACTCTATATATCGTGCTATTCAAAGAGCAAAGGAAGTCGAAGAACAAAAGCTTGTAAAAATGTAAAAAATATTTTGAAAAATAAAAACTGAAGTGATATAATGTGATAACAACTAAAAACGGACAATATAAATTGTCCGTTTTCTACTATCGATTACAAAGTGCATATAAAGGAAGGAGTGATTGCATCGTAGATTCAATCTTAGCAAGGAATTGTTCGTTGGTCATTGCTGAAAACTCCTCTGGTGATATATGAATACCAACTAATAATTCTGCTTTTTTTACAGTAGCTAGTCGTTCAATCATCTTTTGTAAGTCTTCGGTTTCAAGTGTTTTATGTAATTTCACACTTGGTTTAGTATGGTCAATGGACCAAACGAAGTCATTTGGAATATTTGTTTTTAAATCATTTAAATGTTCTAAGAAGGCATGAGCCGTCTCAACTTTTTGTGGACACTCATAGATTAAACCAAAGTATATGAAGGCATGAGTACCCCATAAGCCGATTTGGAAATGCGGTAGCATTTTATATCCTCGTTTATTTGTTGAAAAAGCAACCCAAGTATCGTTTGGTGGATTGACTTTGCGACGTGCGTGTTTTGCAACATGATAAAAAAAGTTCTCATCAGTGTGTTGGGATAAGTATTCTGCAAATTGTTCCCCTAAAGCTTCTAGCTTAGGATGAATGTTCGTTTTAATTGCACTCATTCGTTCTTCGAGACCATCAACTGTAAAGACATCAAAATCAGTTGACTTGAATGTTTGTATTGTCATGATTGTTCCTCCAACTCCTATTTTGCTTTTATTTTAGCATAGCTTGTACTATTCATAAAAAAAACAGCACAAAAAAATTTAAATAAAAAAATATAATTTTGTTGCATAGATGATTTATCCAACATAGTATAGTATAAAACAAAAAATCAGAAAATTGAATTAATTCTAGTCCGAGGGCAGACGAATATTGGGAGGAGGCAAATAATATGAGACAGGTGATTAATGCGTTAAAGAGAACAGATGCCGAAAAGAGAATACCGGTGCTACGTTTGGAGCTAGATTATGAATTAGCAACTTTATATGATGCGATGATGGAAGATGATAAACAGAAAAAAGAAGAGTGTGTACAAAAGTTAGAAGTGTTAAGACTTGAAATGATTCGTTTAGAAGCGTAATAATAGTATATGTATAAAAAATTAGTTGGTGCGAACCTTATAAAGGGTTCGTTTTTTCTGTGAACAGTAAAGATCGGAGTGTTTAAACATGCAAGAAGTATGGAAAGACATCGATGCACACGCCAAACGGTGGATTCGGGATGCAGGAGAGTATTTAATGGCATCCATGAAAAAAGCACTTATTATAGAAACAAAATCCAATGCAGCTGACTTAGTTACAAATATGGACCGAGAGATAGAACAGTTTTTAATTGGGAAAATTAAAGAAACATTCCCGAATCATAATATTTTAGGAGAAGAAGGTTATGGAGACGAGATAACGTCTTCTGACGGGGTTGTTTGGTTAATTGATCCAATTGACGGCACGATGAACTTTGTTCATCAAAAAAGAAATTTTGCAATTTCAATTGGGATTTATGAGAACGGTATCGGAAAGATTGGACTTATTTATGATCCAGTACATGATGAACTATATCATGCAGTCAAGGGATCTGGAGCTTTTTGTAATGATATATCAATTCCTCCATTGGAAAAAGGAACTGTAGAGCAAGGTATTGTAGCTTTAAATGCGATATGGCTTACAGATAATCCATTGCTTAATATGGAAAGTATGATGGCACTTGTTAAGAAAGCAAGGGGCACGAGATCGTATGGCTGTGCAGCGTTAGAGATGGTGTACGTTGCAACAGGAAGAATAGATGCATATGTAACGCCGAGATTATCACCATGGGATTTTGGCGGAGGACAGATAATTGTAGAAGAAGTTGGAGGGAAGGTAACGACATTCTCTGGAGCGCCACTTTCTATCATAGAGAAGAGCAGTGTGCTAGTTGCAAAACCAGGAGTGTATGAAGAAGTGTTATCTTTTATATCAGAGCCACAAAAAAAGTAAGAGGCTATGTATAAGCTTCTTACTTTTTAGCGTTATTGTGATTTGCGCATTTTTCTTTTTGTTACAAAACCGTATCCAACTGCAACAAATGTACCGATAATGCAAATAATAATACCGATTGGACTATTTTCAGCAATCATAATGCCGATACCGATTAAGAAAATAACACCGATAATTGCGGTTAATAAAAAGCGATATTGAATGTGTTCCATTTCTTCACCCTCCAATCTCATTTTACTTTCACAAAAGTGAGAATACAACTATATTTTCATTCTTGCTTTTATTTTAATTGCTATTGTATCCCCTTCGCTCTTATAATAGAGAAGGATTAAAAAGACATTAGGAGTTGGACATGTTGAAAAAACGACAAGATTTACGTAATATAGCAATTATTGCCCACGTTGACCATGGTAAAACAACACTTGTTGACCAGTTATTACGTCAAGCGGGGACATTCCGTGCGAATGAACATATTGAAGAACGCGCAATGGATTCAAATGATCTAGAAAGAGAACGCGGTATTACAATTTTAGCGAAGAATACAGCGATTCACTATGAAGATAAAAGAATTAACATTTTAGATACACCAGGTCACGCTGACTTCGGTGGAGAAGTAGAACGTATCATGAAAATGGTTGATGGTGTTCTACTTGTTGTTGATGCATATGAAGGTTGTATGCCACAAACACGATTTGTTTTAAAGAAAGCTCTTGAGCAAAACTTAACTCCAATCGTTGTTGTAAACAAAATTGACCGTGACTTCGCTCGCCCTGATGAAGTAGTTGATGAAGTAGTTGACTTATTCATCGAACTTGGTGCAAACGAAGATCAATTAGAGTTCCCAGTTGTATTTGCATCAGCAATGAACGGAACAGCAAGTTTGGATTCAAATCCGGCAAATCAAGAAGAGAATATGAAATCATTATTCGATACAATTATCGAACATATTCCAGCACCAGTTGATAACAGCGAAGAGCCACTTCAATTCCAAGTAGCACTTCTTGATTACAACGACTACGTTGGACGTATTGGAGTTGGACGCGTATTCCGCGGTACAATGAAGGTTGGACAACAAGTTGCTTTAATGAAAGTTGACGGAAGTGTAAAACAATTCCGCGTAACGAAATTATTCGGTTACATTGGATTAAAACGTCAAGAAATTGAAGAAGCAAAAGCTGGAGATTTAGTAGCTGTTTCAGGTATGGAAGACATCAACGTAGGTGAAACGGTATGTCCGGTTGAGCATGAAGAGGCTTTACCATTATTACGTATTGATGAGCCAACGCTACAAATGACATTCCTTGTAAATAACAGCCCATTTGCAGGTCGTGAAGGTAAATTTATTACATCTCGTAAAATTGAAGAGCGTCTTCGTTCACAATTAGAAACAGATGTAAGTTTACGTGTAGATAATACAGATTCTCCTGATGCATGGATCGTATCTGGACGCGGGGAATTGCATTTATCTATCTTAATTGAAAACATGCGTCGTGAAGGTTATGAACTACAAGTATCTAAGCCTGAAGTAATTATTAAAGATATCGATGGCGTAAGATGTGAACCTGTAGAGCGCGTACAAATCGATGTTCCTGAAGAATACACTGGTTCTATTATGGAATCAATGGGTGCACGTAAAGGTGAAATGTTAGATATGGTGAATAACGGAAACGGTCAAGTTCGCCTTACTTTCATGGTTCCGGCACGTGGTTTAATTGGTTACACAACAGAATTCCTAACATTAACTCGTGGTTACGGTATTTTAAACCATACATTCGATTGCTACCAACCAGTACATGCTGGACAAGTGGGTGGACGTCGCCAAGGTGTTCTAGTTTCACTTGAAACAGGAAAAGCATCACAATACGGTATTATGCAAGTTGAAGACCGTGGTGTAATCTTCGTTGAACCAGGTACAGAAGTATATGCTGGTATGATCGTAGGAGAACATACTCGTGAGAACGACTTAACAGTTAACGTTGTGAAAATGAAACAACAAACTAACATTCGTTCTGCAACGAAAGATCAAACTTCAACAATGAAAAAACCACGCTTAATGACTCTAGAAGAGTCATTAGAGTACTTAAACGATGACGAGTTCTGTGAAGTAACTCCAGAATCAATTCGTTTACGTAAAAAGATTCTTGATAAGAGCGAACGTGAAAGAGCTGCTAAGAAAAAGAAATCTGTAGAAGCATAAAAAAAACAGCTACCTTTAAGGTAGCTGTTTTTTTTATGCTTATTTTTTAGAATATTTACTCTTTTTAGTGGACAGTATTTTTTTCGCAGGTTACTCTTGTATTAAGTACATAAAGAAATTTTGTTTTTTATGAGAAGGGGGGATAAATAGTGTTAGAAAGAATGTCTTTTTTTGCGAAATTATGTAAAGTTGATGAAAATCCAGAGTTAGGAATGTGGTTACTTTATGGGACGATTATTATATTAAGTGCTCTCGTCTATAATTTAGGATTTGCTAGAAAGTTGTCTGTACTAAAAAATATAGTAATATACATATCATTAGCAATTGGATGTACAGTATTAACCTTTTTTGCTGTATTTTTACCTGTTGGAGAAGGACTTGTTGTAGCGGCAATTGTACTTGGAATTTATAGATTGCGTTTGCGTCAAGCGAAACAACAAAAAGCAGGGTGAGGGGGCGAAGTTTTATGCGTTCAGTACAAGATGCACTATATAATTGGTTAACAATTAAAACAGTTGCGGAAGCACGTCCGGATGATAGTGCTGCAAAAGAAACGTATTTGTTATTTCAAAATATGATATATGAAGAACATATTTTGAAAAATGTGGAAGTTAAAAAGAACGAGGAAATGTATTTAATTACATATGAAATGAATGGGGAAAGGAAATCTGCAAGGTTTCCATTAGAAGCTATTGATTGTTTCTTGGATCAAATGAATCTTGAGCCTGAAAAATATAAATAAGTCCTTATCTATATGAGTAAGGACTTATTTACATTTTACCAATCGTCTTCGACTTTTTTATCACGATATAATCGGAAATTACCACTTGCATGACGTTCCATTGTACGCTCTGCAATTCGTTCCGAACATTCCATGCACATATATGTATGAATAGGGCGATTACGCAGTTTTTTTGCCATAGGATTTTCATTATCTAACATATCTTTTTTATCACAAATCATACATTTGACTCTCATTTCGTCACCTCAATACGAATTCTATCAGTATAAGTATATCATGGAAGTATAATGTTTTTGAATAATAGTGGGAAAAAATAATATTTTCGCAATTCGAAAAATAAGTTATGATAAGGATATACCAAGTATGTTTGGAGGTGAAAATATGGCGAATGTAGTAGAGCCTACTTTAACAGAGGGTTTAGTACAAACGTTGCGTAAAGAGTGTATTGTGATGATAGCAACGACAGATTTCGAAAAACAAGTTCCTAACGTAAGTGCTATTTCTTGGGTGTATGCAGTGAGCAAAACTAGTATTCGATTTGCAGTAGATCAACGTTCACGTATTGTGGAAAATATACGTCATAATACAGGTGTGGTATTGACTATAATGGCGAATGAATCCGTATTTTCCATAAGTGGTGCAGGTGAAATTTTGACAGATAGAATGGAAGGTATTTCTTTGAAATTAACTGTAATAGAAGTGAATGTGCAAGAAGTACGTGATGTTATGTTTTATGGAGCGAAACTTGCAATTGAACCAACATATGAAAAAACATACGATCTTCGGGCGGCCAAAAAGCTGGATAACGAAGTGCTAGTAGGAATAAGAGAATTATAAATGTGCTAAATAAGAAATTCGTTTATTCACTTTTGTAATCGGTTATTGTGATTTAACGTTAATAATTATAATAAAAAGTAATATATTGAATAGAAATGAATAAAGAATAAATAAAAGGTTTAATGACTATGATTTTCGATTCTACCTCGTTTACACGGTACATATAATTATAACAATGGTTCGTCCATATTTTATGGATGAAACCCTTGTTCTACAAATTTAAAAGTGGAGTCAGGGGGTAACAGGTTGGATAAAATTTATGTGTTAGATACGAATGTACTTTTGCAGGATCCTTTATCTATTTTTTCATTTGAAACCAATGAAGTAGTGATTCCAGCAGTTGTATTAGAAGAGGTTGATTCGAAAAAACGTTATATGGATGAAGTAGGACGAAATGCTCGTTATGTATCTAAGTTAATAGATAAATTTCGTGAAATAGGAAAGCTGCATGAAAGTATCCCGCTAGAAAATGGCGGAACATTTCGTATTGAATTAAACCATCGTTCATTTGTGCAACTACAAGATATTTTTGTAGAAAAAACAAATGATAATCGAATTTTAGCTGTAGCAAAAAATCTATCTTTAGAAGAACAGGAAAAAGAGGACGGGAAGTCTGTTATTTTAGTAAGTAAAGATGTACTCGTAAGGGTAAAAGCTGATGCAATTGGTTTGAAGGCTGAAGATTATTTAAGTGATCGCGTAATTGAAGTAGAAAATATATATTCTGGCTTTTTAGAAGGATATATATCAAAAGAACAATTGGATTATTTTTATGAGAAAGGTGAATTGCCTCTATCTGAAATTGCGAATCACCCTTTTTACCCAAATCAATTTGTAGTAATGAAAGATGCATTAGGGGGCTCTAGTTCTGCGCTTGGCATTGTGGATCACTTAGGTAAGAAGGTAAAGAAACTTATTTTTCACAATGAACAAGTGTGGGGGATACGACCACGAAACGTGCAGCAAATTATGGGATTAGAATTGTTGCTTCGTGAAGATATTCCGCTTGTAACATTAACGGGGAAAGCCGGCACAGGAAAAACGTTACTTGCGTTAGCTTCGGGACTTATGCAAACAGAAGATTTAGGGTTATATAAAAAATTACTCGTTGCAAGACCAATTGTCCCAGTCGGAAAAGATATCGGTTATTTACCAGGAGAAAAAGAAGAAAAGTTAAGACCATGGATGCAACCAATTTTTGATAACCTAGAGTATTTATTTAATACGAAAAAGCCAGGAGAGTTAGATGCTATTTTAGCTGGAATGGGTTCGATTGAAGTAGAAGCCCTTACTTATATACGCGGGAGAAGTATTCCAGATCAGTTCATTATCATTGACGAAGCACAAAATTTAACAAAGCATGAAGTGAAAACGATACTAACTAGGGTAGGGGAAAAGAGTAAGATTGTATTGATGGGAGATCCTCAGCAAATTGATCACCCATATTTAGATGAATATAATAATGGCTTAACGTATGTTGTAGAGAAGTTTAAAGAACAGCGCATTAGTGGTCATGTGAAGTTTGTTAAAGGGGAGCGATCTAATTTAGCTCAACTAGCAGCAGATTTATTGTAAAAAGGAGTGAGCTTAAGCTCACTCCTTTTCTTTAAATAATTGTAAATTTACGGATGTTCCGGATTGGATTTTGTCGATTAGATCCATCATTGAAATAGAGATGAACAGGTCCGTCTTCTTTTAATGGCTTTCCTTCTTTTGAAAAACCTAGTATAGCATTTTTGACAGTTTCTAATGGAAGTGTCATTGTATGATCTACAGTTTCAATTTCAACTTGCGTAGCGTCGTCTAAAATTTCAGCGTTAGCAAGGAATGGATGAAATGGTATACCAAATGTTCCAGTAATTAGCTGTTCTTTTTTATATTTCTTTACACTTTGTTGTATCGGCGGGAAGGCAGCACCATCACGAATTTCACGATCCCAATGTTCTGAAGTGTTTTTTAAATAAGTTTCTAGTTCAGACGTGTTTTCTCTAGTTTCATCAAAGTAAGTTGTCAAATCTACTTTTCGATCATCAAAGATCCAAACAGTTGGATCAATAGTGATTGGAAAACGTACTTTTCCGTTAATAAATAAAATTTCGCTCATTGTTGTTCCCCCATTTGTGTTATACTCCCACTTTTCAGTATAATAGCATTAGACACTGTTGTCACAAAAAATGTTTCTATTGCAATTTATTAAAACTATCGCTAATATTAATAGATAGGATAGAGGAGAGTAGGACGGAAACGGAGGGAATCAATTTGGCGTCTGAGACAGTAGCAAATCATCAGGAAAAGGCACTAGCCCTTCTACAAGCGGATGCAGAGAAGATTTTAAGACTTATTAAGGTGCAAATGGACCATCTTACAATGCCGCAATGTCCATTATATGAAGAAGTGTTAGACACACAAATGTTTGGACTATCCCGCGAGGTCGATTTTGCAGTTCGCCTTGGTCTTATTGCAGAAGAACAAGGGAAAGCAATGTTAGGTGAGCTCGAACGTGAGTTATCTGCACTTCATGAAGCGTTTACAAACAAACAACAATAACGGGTTCAAATAAGGGGGCTCAAACTAAATTAGTTTGAGCTTTTTATTTGTATAATAAAGCAGGAAGAATCAATGTACATATGGAATACAACAATAATTAAATTGAAACAGAAAGAGGAAATGAAATGAAAAAAGTATGGAAATCAATGGATTATTCATTATTACTTCCTCTTGTTATCTTATGTGTGCTGGGAGTAATAATGGTATATAGTTCTAGTTCCATTGTTGCGATTTCGAGGCATAACTGGCCGGCAAATTACTTTTTTAAAAAACAATTAATAACTTTAGCTATTGGAACGGTATTGTTAGTAATTGTAGCCTCGTTACCTTATAAGTTTTGGAGGAAACGAATAATTTTATCGGCGATGGGGCTAGGGAGTATTGCTTTACTAGCAGCAGCCTTGATTTTTGGTAAGGAAATAAATGGTGCAAAAGGTTGGATATTAGGTATACAGCCCGCTGAATTTGTTAAACTATCGATTATTATAATATTAGCTCGCTTTTTTGCAAGAAGACAAGAGACAAATACACCTGTTTTTAAAGGGTCGGGACTTACACTTGCTTTTGTTGGAATGGCAATGTTTTTAATTTTAAAGCAAAATGATTTAGGTACCGATTTGTTAATTGCAGGAACAGTAGGAATTATGTTTCTTTGTTCAGGAGTACGGATTAATTTATGGATTAAACGAATTGTTTTAACTTCTATAGTTTGGATTCCAGCGCTATATTTTCTGGCTAATTATAAATTAAGTGGGTACCAAAAGGCCCGTTTTTCAGTTTTTCTTGATCCATTCAATGATCCTCAGAATGATGGATTCCAATTGGTAAATTCTTTTATTGGAATTGCTTCAGGAGGGCTAAACGGTCGAGGATTAGGAAATAGTGTGCAAAAATATGGATATTTACCAGAACCGCAAACAGATTTTATTATGGCTATTATTTCTGAAGAGTTAGGTTTTATTGGTGTAGCTATTATTTTAATTTGCTTGCTACTTATTATTATTCGTTCATTCAGGATTGCTCAAAAATGTAAAGATCCGTTTGGAAGTTTAATTGCAATCGGAATTGCAAGTTTAATGGGAGTACAAACTTTTGTTAATGTTGGTGGTATGTCTGGATTAATACCGCTTACGGGAGTACCTTTACCGTTTATTAGTTATGGCGGGAGTTCCTTAATAGCTAATCTACTTGCGATGGGAATACTACTTAATATTGCTAGTCATGTAAAACGAGAAGAAAAACAGCAGAATGAGGTAATAAAAGAAAGAGAACAAAATGGACCACATCTTGTAGTTGTAAAATAAAAAACACATCGTGCTTTAGAGCATGATGTGTTTTTTATTTTCAAGTAGTTTTAAATATGATGTATTAATTTCTCTTTCAGTTAAAAGATATATCACATTTGTTTAAATGTGATATACAATTAAGTTGTTAGAAAAGGAAGAGGTATGCTATACTATTTTTGTGAAACAAATTGCACAGAAAACTTATCATTTGTTAAAAAATAAGGTATGATGGATAAAAATAAAGTGAAGCTTTCTAAGTATAATATAATGTGGAAAGTGAAGAACTTCACGCTTTTTAAGGTGTGTATATATTTTATCTCTAGAGTGGTAGGAAAGTAGAGGGGGAAAATCATGACAAAGCTGCAACGTATTCAAAAAGTATTGGTAGCTAACCGTGGAGAGATTGCAATTCGTGTGTTTCGAGCTTGTTCGGAACTTGGATTAAAAACAGTTGCAATCTATTCGAAAGAGGATAGTGGTTCTTATCATCGCTATAAAGCCGATGAGTCCTATTTAGTTGGGGAAGGAAAAAAACCAATTGATGCTTATCTAGATATTGAAGGCATTATTGAGATTGCAAAAAGTAATCATGTAGATGCAATCCACCCTGGATATGGTTTCTTGTCAGAAAATATTCAATTCGCGAAACGTTGCGAAGAAGAAGGAATTATCTTTATCGGTCCGAAAAGTAAGCATTTAGATATGTTTGGAGATAAAGTGAAAGCAAGAACACAAGCGCAGCTAGCACAAATTCCAGTTATACCTGGTAGTGATGGTCCAGTAGATTCATTAGAAGAAGTCGAAAAATTTGCTGAAAAGTATGATTACCCGATTATTATTAAAGCGTCCCTTGGTGGTGGCGGTCGTGGTATGCGTATTGTGCGTACTAGTGAGGAATTAGGAGAATCATATAATCGAGCAAAATCAGAAGCGAAAGCAGCCTTTGGTAATGATGAAGTTTACGTCGAAAAATTCGTTGAAAAACCTAAACATATAGAAGTACAAATTTTAGCAGATGAAGAAGGCAATGTTGTTCATTTATACGAGCGTGACTGTTCTGTACAACGTCGTCATCAAAAAGTTGTAGAAATAGCACCGAGTGTATCACTTTCAGATGATCTGCGTCAGCGTATTTGTGATGCTGCTGTGAAGTTAACAAAAAATGTAAACTATTTAAATGCAGGGACAGTAGAATTCCTTGTAAAAGATGATGAGTTTTACTTTATTGAAGTAAATCCACGTGTTCAAGTAGAACATACGATTACAGAGATGATCACAGGAGTGGATATCGTTCAATCACAAATTTTAATAGCTGATGGACATGCATTACATAGTAAAATAGTAGGTGTTCCGAAGCAAGAGGAAGTGGTTGTACACGGATTTGCAATCCAATCTCGGGTAACAACTGAAGACCCACTAAATAATTTTATGCCGGATACAGGAAAAATTATGGCGTATCGATCAGGCGGTGGTTTTGGTGTGCGTCTTGATACAGGAAATAGCTTCCAAGGTGCAGTTATTACACCATACTACGATTCTTTACTTGTAAAAGTTACAACTTGGGCACTTACTTTTGAGCAAGCTGCTGCAAAAATGGAACGTAACTTAAAAGAATTCCGTATTCGTGGTATTAAAACAAATATTCCATTCCTAGAGAATGTAGTAAAACATAAAAACTTCTTATCAGGAGAATATGATACTTCGTTTATTGATGTGTCACCTGAACTATTCTTGTTCCCAAAACGTAAAGACCGCGGAACGAAAATGTTAAATTATATTGGTTCAGTAACAGTAAATGGCTTCCCAGGAGTAGGGAAAAAAGAAAAGCCAATATTCCCAGATGCTCGTATTCCATGTTTAAAACATTCAGAGCCAATCCAAAATGGAACGAAACAAATTTTGGACGAGCGTGGAGCAGATGGATTAGTAAAATGGGTACAGGATCAAAATCGTGTACTTTTAACGGATACAACATTCCGTGATGCACATCAGTCATTACTTGCAACTCGTATTCGTACAAAAGATTTACATCAAATTGCAGAGCCAACAGCGAGAATGTTACCAAACCTATTCTCAGCTGAAATGTGGGGAGGTGCAACGTTTGATGTCGCGTATCGTTTCTTAAAAGAAGATCCATGGGAACGATTACTAGATCTTCGTGAAAAAATGCCGAACGTTTTATTCCAAATGTTACTACGTTCGTCAAACGCAGTTGGCTACAAAAACTATCCAGATAATTTAATTCAAAAATTTGTGGAGTGTTCTGCTCAAGCAGGCATTGATGTGTTCCGTATTTTTGATAGTTTAAACTGGGTAGAAGGTATGAGAGTTGCAATTGATGCTGTACGAGATACTGGTAAAATTGCAGAAGCAACAATGTGCTATACAGGAGATATTCATGATCCATTACGTAGTAAATATGATTTGAATTATTATAAAAACTTAGCAAAAGAGTTGGAAGCATCGGGAGCTCACATTTTAGGTATTAAAGATATGGCTGGCTTACTAAAACCAAACGCAGCATATGATTTAGTTTCAGCATTAAAAGAGACGGTATCGATTCCGATTCACCTGCATACGCACGATACGAGTGGAAATGGTATATTAACGTATACGAAGGCAATTGAAGCAGGGGTTGATATTGTCGATGTAGCAGTGAGTTCTATGGCTGGTCAAACGTCACAACCGAGTGCGAACACATTATTCTATGCACTAGGTGGAAATGAAAGACAACCAGATGTTAATATCGATTCTTTAGAAAAGCTATCTCATTATTGGGAAGATGTACGCAAATACTATGCACCGTTTGAAAGTGGTATGAATGCACCTCACACAGAGGTATATATGCATGAAATGCCAGGTGGACAGTATAGTAATCTTCAGCAACAAGCGAAGGCGGTTGGTTTAGGAGATCGCTTTGATGAAGTGAAAGTAATGTACCGTCGTGTGAATGACATGTTTGGAGATATTGTAAAAGTAACACCGTCATCAAAAGTTGTTGGCGATATGGCGTTATTTATGGTTCAAAACCACCTGACAGAACAAGATGTTTTAGAGCGTGGACATGCTTTGGACTTCCCTGGATCTGTTGTTGAAATGTTCTCTGGTGATTTAGGTCAACCGTACGGTGGTTTCCCGAAAGAATTGCAAAAGATTATTTTAAAAGGGAAAGAGCCGTTAACAGTAAGACCAGGTGAACTACTAGAGCCAGTAGATTTCGACGCGTTAAAAGAAGAATTATTCCATAAACTTGGACGCGAAGTAACAATTTTTGATGTAGTTGCATATGCATTATATCCAAAAGTATTTATGGACTATGAAAAAGTTGCTGAGCTTTATGGAAATGTATCTGTACTTGATACACCGACATTCTTCTATGGTATGAGGCTAGGTGAAGAAATTGATGTGGAAATTGAACAAGGTAAGACATTGATGGTTAAACTTGTATCAATTGGAGAACCACAGCCGGATGGAAATCGTGTCCTTTACTTGGAATTTAATGGTCAACCACGTGAAATTGTCGTGAAAGACGAGAGTGTGAAAGCAACAGTTGCACAACGTGTGAAAGGAAACCGTGAAAATCCAAATCACATTAGTGCAACAATGCCAGGAACGGTAATTAAAGTAGTTGTAAAAGAAGGCGATGAAGTGAAAAAAGGCGATTCTATGGCAATTACAGAAGCGATGAAAATGGAAACGACAGTTCAAGCGCCGTTCAATGGTAAAGTGAAAAAAGTATATGTTAACGATGGTGATGCAATTCAAACGGGTGATTTACTTATTGAATTAGATCACTAAAATAAAAAAAGAGCTGTGTAAATACAGCTCTTTTCTTTATTGCAAAAAATCCCTTGCCGAATTGGCAAGGGATTTTAGTTTTAAATTATTTTGTTTGTTTAGAAGTTGATCCGGCTTCTTTTGCATTCACTTTACTTCTTGTTCCTAACATAACTAAATAGCATAGTACGGCAAACAAGCAAGAAATGAATAGAGAATGTAACAATGCCATTGCTAAACTAGCGTTTGTAAATACAACTAAAATTCCTACTACAGCTTGAAGTGTAACAAGGATAAATGAAATGATCCATCCCCAATATACTACAGGTTGCTGTTTGTAATGACGAATAGCGAGAATCATCGCGTAAAGTATCCAAGCGAAAATTAAAATTGCTGCAACTCTATGGCCCATTTGAACCCATTCATGTAGTTGAGTTGGCATAGGTCTGTTTTTGCTACATAAAGGAAAGTCTGGACAGGCTAAGCTAGCTCTTTCGTGACGTACTAAAGCACCTGTGTAGACGACGATATAACTGTAAATTGTTACACCATAAATATGAAATTTCATTTTTTTGTCCATAATAAGAGAACGTGCATCAAATTTTTGGTCAATTTCAAAGATAAGACACGTTAATAAAATGACAGAAGCAAATGAAATTAAGGAAATACCGAAATGGATAGCAAGTACAGCTGGCATTTGTCCCCAAACAACTGCTGCTGCTCCCATTAATGCTTGTGCAACTAAAAATACGAAGGATAAAATTGCTAACGTTTTTGTTTCACGCACATGTTTATAATATTTCCAGGACAAAATACAAAGGAGAGTGACAAGAATTCCAGCTGATCCTGATGTTAATCGGTGGCTAAGTTCAATAATAGTTTCCATTGATAAATTAGATGGAACAAATTCACCGTTACAAAGTGGCCATGATTTACCACAACCTTGACCAGAACCTGTTTTTGTAACTAAAGCGCCTCCTAATAAAACTATTAATAAATCAAGGCTTGTAATGACTGCTAACCATTTAATAAAGCGTTGCAATCTCTTTCACCATCTTTCTGCTATGAAGTTATTGCGAAATATTTTCATTCCATTATGTATAGAATAAAACGCGCTAGTTCCTATGATATATAAAAAATAATAAAATAGCAAAGAAATGGAGGGGAAAGGAAAGGGGGAGAAAATAGGTGTAAAAACAGGGTTCCTAAGGAAAAAATTAGGTGAAAAATAGGCTATTTTGAAAAGAAATGGGGAGAATACGTGTTAAATAGGATAAAATAGTTTATTATAGAAGGTAACATCATGTTATGATAAGGACAAGTCAGAATGAAGTTTTTTATATTCGACACAAAAAGTTCATGTTTTCTTCACAAAATGTTCGGGAAATATGATTTAATATATTGGAGTATGGGCGTAGATTAGTAGTAGAATGGGTTAACAATGTTTCTACTGTAATAATATTGCTATATAGAAGCGAATTATTTCATTTGAAATAGGCGCAAAAAGAAAGATGAAAGTTTTAAGAGGGGGTTAGAGTGATGAACCATGCAACAAGTGAGCTGCATGATGAGTCCGCTGTTACAAGTGTACCGGAAACAACTCGGATACAAGATTTAAAAGCACTCGTTAAAATGGGGATTGTAAACTCAAATACACTTACTGTATTTACAGGATTTTGGTTGGCATTACACTTTAATGGATTAAGTGTAATGGACAATCTGGATAAGTTATTCTTTACAATCGTTGGTTCTGGATTAGTTATGGCAGGGGTATGTTGCTTAAACAACTACATTGATCGAGACATCGATCCATTAATGGAAAGAACAAAGACCCGTCCAACGGTTACTGGAAAGTATAAACCAGGATTTGCACTTACATTTGGACTAGTCATATTACTTCTTGGTTTTGTATTTTTATTATTAACAACACCAATGGCAGTCTTAATGGGATTTATTGGTGCTTTCACATATGTTGTTCTATATAGTTTATGGACAAAGAGAAAGTATACACTAAATACTGTTGTAGGTAGTATATCTGGTGCAGTTCCACCTTTAATTGGATGGGCAGCAATCGATCCATCTTTAGGTCATCCAATTGCTTGGATGTTATTTTTAATTATGTTTATTTGGCAAATCCCACATTTCCTTGCATTAGCGATGAAACGTGTTGATGAATATCGAAATGCAGGAATTCCAATGCTTCCTGTAGTTCATGGATTTGAAATTACGAAACGCCAAATTATGATTTGGACAGTATGTTTATTACCACTACCATTTTATATGAGTGGACTAGGGATAACATTTATGGTAATTGCAACACTGCTTAACATCGGATGGATCGCTTTAGGATTTTATGGATTCCGTAAGAAAGATGACATAAAATGGTCTGTGCAAATGTTTGTTTATTCCCTAAATTATTTAACAATCTTATTTGTATCAATGATTGTAGTTACATTCTTCTAAGACAACGACATAATTGGATTTCTTTACGTTGAGATTTACTTTACTTAACTATAAAGTACAATCTAATTCACAAGGAAAGTGGGGGTTGTTTGTATGAAGAAACAGTGGCGACTGCTTTCGTTCGTTTCACTGCTGGCTTTACTGTTAGGGGGATGCGGTAAAGCCTTTCAATCTACTTTAATTCCGCAAGGAGAAGTAGCAAAAATGCAATATGATTTACTTCTACTGGCAAGTGCAATCATGGTAGGAGTAGTACTAGTAGTTACTATTATTTTCTTGTATGTAATTGTGCGTTTCCGACAAAAGAAAGGTCAGGAAGATTATATTCCAGAGCAAGTTGAAGGAAATCACAAGCTTGAAATTATATGGACAGTTATTCCGATTATTCTTTTACTAATCTTAGCTGTTCCAACGGTTACATATACATTCAAACTTGCTGATGTAAGTGCGATGGAGAAAAAGAATATTGATAAAGATACTATCGTTGTTGATGTAACAGCGAATCTTTATTGGTGGGAATTTTCTTATAAATCAGAAAAGATAGTAACTTCGCAAGATTTAGTCATCCCCACAGGTAAGAAAGTGTATTTAAATTTGAAGGGTGCCGATATTAAACACTCATTTTGGGTTCCATCTTTAGCTGGGAAAATGGATACAAATACAGACAATGTGAACAAAATGTGGTTAAAGGCAGATAAATCGGGCACTTATAATGGTTTTTGTACAGAATTTTGCGGCCCATCACATTCTTTAATGCAATTTAAAGTGAAAGCTTTAGATGAAAGCGAGTACAAAAATTGGCTTGCTGATATGAAGAAGATTGATGGGAAGAAAGAAGTAGCTTCAACAAAGGCGCAAGAGGGCCAAGAAATATTTAATAAAAGCTGTATTGGTTGTCACGCAGTTGGATCTAATGATAGTAGACCACCTTCCGCTCGTATCGCACCAAACTTAGCAAACTTTGCGGATCGCGATATGGTTGCCGGTATTGCCGAAAACAATGAAGAAAACTTAAAAAAATGGCTGAAAGATCCTGAAAATATGAAGCCAGGAAACAAAATGACTGGCAAATATGGCAACTTAACGGATGATCAAATTGATGCATTAAATGCATACTTACAAACGTTAAAAGTTGAAAAGTAAAGAGGGATTATTCGCGAAGGGGAGGTTGAAAACGTGAGTTCTGTAGCAAAAAAACAGGGGATGGGTGCTGTCATATGGGATTATTTAACGACAGTAGACCATAAAAAGATTGCCATTCTCTATTTAATTGCAGGTGGATTGTTTTTTGTAATAGGCGGAATAGAAGCTCTATTTATTCGCCTTCAATTAGCGATTCCTAACAACGCTTTTCTTGTTGGGGATGCTTATAATCAAGTATTGACGATGCACGGTACAACAATGATTTTCCTCGCAGCTATGCCACTCGTGTTTGCATTTATGAACGCCGCTGTACCACTTCAAATTGGTGCACGTGATGTAGCGTTCCCGTTTTTGAATTCACTCGGATTTTGGTTATTTTTCTTTGGTGGAGTATTTTTAAATTTAAGTTGGTTTTTAGGTGGAGCACCTGATGCAGGATGGACATCTTATGCATCTTTAGCTTTAGCCTCTAAAGGTCATGGTGTTGATTTCTATGTACTCGGTTTGCAAATCTCAGGTATTGGTACATTAATTGGAGGGATTAACTTCCTTGTCACCATTATTAATATGCGTGCGCCAGGAATGACGTATATGCGTATGCCGATGTTTACATGGACGACATTTGTAACATCTTCGCTTATATTATTCGCTTTTCCACCGTTAACTGTAGGATTAGGACTTTTAATGTTAGATCGTTTATTTGGAACAAGTTTCTTTAATCCAGCATTGGGTGGGAATACAATTATATGGGAGCATTTATTCTGGATTTTCGGTCATCCAGAAGTATACATTCTTATACTCCCAGCTTTCGGAATATTCTCAGAAATCTTCGCGACATTTTCGAAAAAACGATTGTTTGGTTATTCATCGATGGTGTTTGCGACTGTATTAATTGGATTTTTAGGATTTATGGTATGGGCGCATCATATGTTTACTGTTGGACTTGGTCCAGTTGCTAATGCTATTTTCTCAGTTGCAACAATGGCGATTGCGGTTCCGACTGGTATCAAAATATTCAACTGGCTCTTTACAATGTGGGGCGGAAATATTCGTTTTACGACACCGATGATGTGGGCAGTAGCTTTCATTCCATCATTCGTCATGGGTGGAGTTACAGGGGTTATGCTAGCATCTGCACCAGCTGATTATCAATTTCATGATAATTATTTCGTAGTAGCACATTTTCATTATGTAATCGTTGGCGGTGTTGTATTTGGTTTACTTGCAGGAGCTCATTATTATTGGCCACTGATGTTTAATAAAGTATTAAATGAAACATTAGGAAAGATAACGTTTTGGCTATTCTTTATCGGTTTCCATTTAACGTTCTTTATTCAGCATTTCCTTGGCTTGATTGGTATGCCGCGCCGTTACTACACATATCTTGAAGGGCAAGGGTTGGAAATGGGGAATATGATTAGTTCTATCGGAGCGGTGTTTATGGCTCTTGGGACGATTGTTCTTCTATTCAATGTAATTAAAACGACAGTATCAAAAGAAAAAGCTGGTCGTGATCCGTGGGATGCACGTACATTAGAATGGACGATGCCAGCACCGACACCAGAATATAACTTTAAACAACTACCATTTGTTCGCGGATTAGATCCGTTTTGGATTGAAAAACGTGAAGGTAATAAAGAGATGACAGCAGCGGAACCAATTGGTGATATTCATATGCCAAATCCTTCGTTTTCACCATTTGTCATTTCTTTCGGATTGTTTATAGCGGCATTTGGTGCAATGTATATGCAGGGCGGAAAAGATAAGTTCTGGTTATTAGTAGCAATTATTGGTTTAATCATTACATTTGGCGCAATGTTCCTACGTTCAGTAATCGATGATCATGGATACCATATTCATAAGGAAGATTTAGATGATAAGGGGGGCAAGGCATAATGCATGTAGATGAAAAATTAACGAATGAAACATTTCCAGCAGAGCCTGAAAAAGCAACCCTTGAAGGGAAAAATAAGTTTGTCGGTTTTTGGTTATTTCTTGGAGGCGAAACAGTGTTGTTCGCTTCCTTATTCGGAACATATTTAGCATTAAAGAATTCTACAAATGGTGGACCAACATCTCAAGAAATGTTCCAAATGCCACTCGTTTTCATTATGACGATGCTTTTATTAACGAGTAGCTTAACAAGTGTATATGCGATGTATCACATGAAAAACTTTAACTTTAAGAAAATGCAACTTTGGTTACTAGTAACTGTATTGCTAGGTTTAGGATTTTTAGGGTTTGAGATATATGAGTTTTATCATTATACACATGAATTTAAGCATACTATGAGAAGTAGTGCGTTTGGCTCTGCATTTTATGCTCTTGTTGGTACACATGGACTCCACGTATTGTTTGGGTTGTGTTGGATTTTAACATTAATCTTTAGAAATGCGAAGAGAGGTCTAAATTTATACAATGCACCGAAGTTTTATGTTGCATCAATTTATTGGCACTTTATTGACGTAGTTTGGGTGTTTATTTTCACTGTAGTATATTTAATGGGAATGGTGGGATAAACAATGGCGATAAAGCAAACAAATAATCCTAAAGTTGATCTTGTTTATCGGAAGAGAAAAAGTGCGGAGGAAATGAAGCATCAAGTTATTACGTTTGCATTAATGATTTTTTTAACATTAGTTGCATTTGTAGCAGTGGCGTATCCAAAAACTTTTAGTCCGACTTTCTCTGTGCCATTTATTTTACTATTAGCAGTGGTACAAGTAATTTTTCAATTGTATTATTTTATGCATATGAGCCATAAAGGACATGAAGCAGCAAGTTTCTTTCTTTACTCTGGCCTGCTAATAGGGTTAATTACAATTTTAGCTTTTATGACAATTGTGTGGATTTGAAAAGTGAAAAATAAGGGAGCTTGTGTTGTCACAGCTCCCTCTTCATATTATGGAATAACCTTAAGAAGGTAGGTGTGACAATGAGTAACTTATGGATATTTGGTTTTCAGGCTTTATGGAGTCCAATTTTTTTATTATTTATGCTTTCGATTCTTATTGGGTACTTCTTAATTATTGGGCCTTATAGAATGAGATTTGAAAATGCGACGAAGGTAAGTAAGAAGCAAATTGTTTATTTTACGACTGGTATTGTTCTTTTGTATTTTGTAAAGGGAGGGCCTATTGATTTAATTGGCCATATTATATTTAGTGCTCATATGTTTGAAATGGCAGTCATGTATATTGCAGTTCCACCGTTACTGTTGCTTGGTATACCAATTTGGTTATATCGTTACATTACTTCTTTTAAGTTCGTTCAAATTATATTAAAGGTATTTGCTAAACCACTTATTGCATTGTTTGTATTTAACGGCCTGTTTTCTTTTTATCATTTACCAGTTGTTTTTGATACGGTAAAACAAAGTCAAATTGCTCATCCTATTTGTCTCACTATATTGTTTTTTACAGCAATCATGATGTGGTGGCCGATGTTAAATCCGTTACCAGAATATCAAACGTTAAGTGATATAAAGAAACTTGGTTACATGTTTGCTAACGGTATATTATTAACGCCAGCTTGTGCGTTAATAATTTTTGCGACAGCTCCGTTATTCGCAACGTATACGGATCCAGCCGCTTGGATGAAAGCAATGGAACTATGTGTACCGGCGGGCACTTTATCAGATTTAAATATAACTGGACCAGAATTTTTACACTGGATGCCAGTAGTACAAGACCAACAAACTGGTGGTATCATAATGAAAATTGTCCAGGAAATAGTGTACGGTACAATTATAGGCTATGTATTCTTTAGATGGGCACGTAGAGAGCGTGAAAAGGATAAGGAGCAGTTGCAGCAATTACCACCTTATTTGCAGACTAAGTAGAAGAAGTGTATGGGATTCCATACGCTTTTTCTTTTTTAGTTTTAGCTTTTCATTAAAGATTGAATTTTCTAATTATTTATGTTAAGTTAGTGTAGGCGTGTACTAAAAGTGGATATAAAATTTACTACTAGCTTTCATGCGTAATAATTCCATATGTAGTGCAAGTTTTTTAGAGAGTTACAAATATATATTGTTATCTTTAATAAATACGAACTATTTTAAGGGGGAATTTAAATGGGTAGTAGTGGAAGTATGGTAAAGCCGATTAGTGGTTTTTTGACAGCGCTAATTCAATATCCAGTACCAGTAGTAGAGTCACGTGCAGACATTGATAAACAAATTCAACAAATCATAAAAACAATTCATTCGACCAAATCAGGTTACCCTGGATTAGAATTGATAGTATTTCCTGAATATAGTACACAAGGGCTCAATACAAAAAAATGGACTACAGAAGAATTTTTATGTACAGTGCCTGGGCCAGAAACAGACTTATTTGCTGAGGCATGTAAGGAATCTGAAGTATATGGTGTTTTTTCAATAATGGAAAAAAACCCTGATGGTGGAGAGCCATATAATACAGCAGTTATTATTGATCCACAAGGTGAAATGATTTTGAAGTATCGTAAGCTAAATCCTTGGGTGCCAGTCGAGCCTTGGAAAGCTGGAGATTTAGGCTTACCTGTTTGTGATGGACCTGGAGGAAGTAAATTAGCTGTTTGTATTTGTCATGATGGCATGTTCCCTGAAGTAGCTCGTGAAGCGGCCTATAAAGGTGCAAATGTCTTGATTCGTATTTCTGGGTATAGCACACAAGTTAGTGAACAATGGATGCTAACCAATCGTTCAAATGCATGGCAGAATTTAATGTATACATTGTCGGTAAACTTAGCGGGTTATGATGGTGTATTTTATTACTTTGGTGAAGGACAAGTATGTAATTTTGATGGGACTACTTTAGTACAGGGGCATCGAAATCCTTGGGAGATTGTTACTGCTGAAGTATATCCAGAACTAGCAGATCAGGCTAGATTAGGATGGGGATTAGAAAATAATATATATAATCTAGGTTCAAGAGGATATGTAGCAACTCCTGGTGGGGTGAAAGAAAATCCATATACGTTTGTAAAAGATTTAGCTGAAGGTAAATATAAGGTTCCTTGGGAAGATGAGATTAAAGTAAAGGATGGATCTATTTATGGATATCCAGTAAAAAAAACGATTCATTCTTAGGGGAGGGAAAAAACAAGCGCATCATATTGATGCGCTTGTTTTTGTTAATCAATAATTTGAAGTTCCTTTAACTCTTTTTCGACATTTTGTAGGAGTTGTTCACTTTTTTGAAGTACATTCGTTGGGAAAGTCTCATCATCGCCATATTCAACGCCGTGAGGATAATAATGTTTTCCTAATAAGGGAGGGAGTAGTTTTACTTCAGCGTGTCTACTGCCAATGTCACCTTCAACAGCAACGCCTTGCACCCGCAAATAATAAACATCCTTTAATATTTCAAATTTATAATCGTATGTAACCCGTTCATAATCCCACTGTCCAGCAAGTACGAAGTGGTTGTTTTCCATGATTTCAGTTAAAAGAGTTAATTCAACGACGGCTCCATTAAATTTCGTATTTGTAAATTGCATATAATACCTCCTTTTTTAATGTTACACCATTATTTTTATAATAGTATGAATAATAAGAAAGTGCAATTCATATTGAGAGAAAAGGGATAATCCAGACTTTTTTCACCAAAATATGATATAGTGAAAAGAGTACGGTACACACAAAAAGAAAGAAAAGGATTTGTGTATATCTCAATTTTATGTTTTGTTCAGGAGGTATATCGTTTGAAGAAATTATTGCGTATCGTAATGATTACAATTTTAATTTTAGCTGTTGATTTATACGGGAAATTACTCGTTTCACAATATATATTAACCCCATCTCAATCAAAGCAAGAAAATAAAATTGTGAAAAAGAAAAAGCAAATTAAGGAAGACTCCTCAGACACTGTTTTAAATATGATTGGTGAAGACTCTGAAAATTTATTAGCGAAGTGGGGAGAACCCTCTCGAATAGAGCCATCTGCATACGGATATGAATGGTGGGTATACAATCAGGATTTAACTCAGTATGTTCAATTCGGAGTTTCTGAACGTAAAGTTATAACGGCGTACGCTGCTGGTGAACAAGTTAAGGTTCCACCTTATTATATAAATGAAAAATATGAAGAAGTATATAAAAAAAGTCCGCTTTCGCATGAAATTTCATTAAAAAGAGGGAAAAATAGTTATCAATTTGAACTATCTGATACCGAAGTCATGGAACAACCGTTAATACCTGTAGAAGATGGATGGGCGCAATTGTATTTTGATCAATTTACACATGAGCTTGTGGGTGTTCGTTATATGGATGATGAAACTTTATTACGCCAAAGACCATATCAGCTCGTTTATTCAGGTGAATTAATAGCAGAACAACCATTGACTCCAGAAAAGATAAAACAAGTAGAAAATGGGAATATGCAACAAATTTTTGATTTAACAAATATCATTCGAAGTCGTCATAAATTACCATTATTAACATGGGATCAGGAAACGGCAGATGTTGCTGTTGGTCACAGTAAAGATATGAAAGACAATAATTATTTTTCTCATGACTCACCTACATTAGGTACGCTAGGAGATCGTTTGCAGCGCGGGAAAGTAGGATTTCAACTTGCTGGTGAGAACATAGCGGCGCAACATAGTGATGGAATTGCGGCAGTGCAAGGTTGGTTAAATAGTGAGGGGCATAGAAAGAATTTATTAAATGAACAATTTACAGGATTAGGTGTTGGTGTATACGATAAATTTTATACACAAAACTTTATTCGAAAATAAAGCGAAACTGTAAGCGGTGGGGTGTTACATCACCTAATTAGTTACTTCGTATTCACTGAATTGTAGGTGGGAATCTGACCGTATGCAAATAGCAGAAAAAAAGGTGCATGAATCGTCTAAAAATAGGCGAACCATGCGCCTTTTTTTTCTTACTATATAGTAGATATACATGGAGAGGTGAGGATTATGCCAACAACAAAAGGGCCGTTACATCCATCGGTTCAACAGTTTAAAGAATTTGTAAACCATCACCCTAAAATGGTTCATGAGGTTAGAAGTGGTCACAAAACTTGGCAACAATTTTATGAAGAATGGTACTTACTTGGTGAAGAAGATCCAATATGGGCAACTTATAGACCGGATGGAGCGCCTGCGTTTTCTTCGGTAAAAGAAAATAAAAAAGAAAAAGATAATCGAACTGAAGAGGAAAAAACTGCTGATGTGATGGGGCAAATGCTTTCTTTTTTTAAAAAGTTGGACGTGGAACAAATGCAGAACCATTTAGCTAATGTGACGAGTGCTATTGGGAGCGTGCAACAAGTTATTCAGCAATTTCAAGGTAACCGTACGCAACAAGAACAAAGTACTTCAGAAAATAACCCGTTTTTCTTTCAAAAGGATTAGGGGGGAAAGATGATGAGAGCAGAAATTATGGAGTTTATAAAGGCTGATGAGGATTTATCTCGCTATATTAGAGAGCAACCGTACTGGTATAGAAAATTAACACGAAATCCTGAAGAAAAAGAGGCTTTTGAGTTAGCGGCGATGCAACATTTCAAAAAAACAATACCAGATAAAGTGGAAAAATTTCAAAATCAATTGGCTGTTGCTTCGATCATGATTGATATGTTTCAGTATATGAAGCAACAAAATGCAACCTAATTGCAAGTGAAAAATATGTCCGTCATGCAGAACTTTTGTTACAATAGAGATTGATTATTTAAAAAGGAGTTGCAGCATGACGGAAATTTGTTTAGTACGACATGGACAAACTGATTGGAATTTTCAAGAAATTATTCAGGGGCGAGAAGATATTCCGCTTAATGAAGTTGGTAAGAAGCAAGCGAGTCAAAGTGCAGCTGCTTTACAAGAAGAAACGTGGGATATCATTATAAGTAGCCCGTTAATTAGAGCGCAAGAAACGGCTAATGAAATCGCAAAGGCGGCTGGATTACAATCGATTTTATTAGATGATCGATTTGTTGAACGGAATTTTGGAGAAGCTTCAGGGAAGCCAGTTGCGACTGTTAGAGAGTTGATTGCTGAGGGTAAAGTAGAAGGTATGGAGCAAGATGAAGAGATTGTAGCTCGTTGCTTTGCTGCTTTAGAAGATGTTGCAACAACTCATTTTGGCAAACGTATTATTATTGTTGCTCACTCACACGCGATAAAAGCAATTTTACATGCCATTGAACCAGATGAAATTACATTTAAGACACCATTAAAAAATGCGTGTATTAGTTATGTGAAACAAAATAGTGGGAAATGGGATGTTCTTAAATATAATATAGCGGAACATATTACTGTATAAGTGTGTACGGATATAGTGTGAAAATAGTTTCATTATATCTTTCTTTTGAGTAAGTCACTTCAATTAGTAGTTCTAATCTAAATGTGGTATGATGGATACTCGGAGGTGTCTCTCATGATTGTAGCGACGCTAGAAAGCGTATTAATATTAGATAAGGCAGAGCAGCTTGCAAAAGCGATTATCTGTTCAGATATAGCAGAAGATTATCGTAAGTATTATAGAGAATTACATGAAGATATGGAACTTCAGACGTTAATTCAGCAATTTACAGCGATGAAAGAACGGTATGAGGAAGTACAGCGTTTTGGAAAATACCATCCTGACTACACTACCGTATCGATGAAAATGAGAGAATTAAAGCGTTCTGTGGACTTACATGATAAGGTTGCAGCTTTTAAAAGAGCAGAAACTGCTTTGCAGAAGTTATTAGATGAAGTTAGTGTAGCGATCGGTTCGGAAGTGTCTTCTTCCATTAAAGTGCCAACAGGGAATCCATTCTTTGATGCTGGTGGCTGTGGTGGAGGTTGTGGTACTGGCGGAGGTTGTGGTTGTAAAAAAACGGGGTGATGTACCCCGTTTTTTAGAAGTTGGAAGGAAACGTATACAGAGTTTGTCCTGTAATGTTATAAATTTCTGATTGGTTTTCATAGAATATAAAATATATGTTTTTAAAAGGAGAAGATGGAGAAGATTATGTTCGGGCAACGACAAAGTATGATTGTTTATTTACATTCATTGAAACATGCCAAGATTTTAAGGAAATATGGTAACATACATTACATATCAAAACGATTAAAATATGCTGTAGTATATTGTGACATGGAACAAATTGAGCATATGATGCATAAATTGAACAAACTTCCTTTTGTGAAAAAGATAGAACAGTCGTATCGCCCGTATTTAAAAACGGAATTTGAAAATTCCCGTCCTGATCGAGCAAAAGAATACGATTATAGCTAATAGAAAAAATCCCCTGCTAAATTTAGCGGGGGATTTTTTAATTGAAATAAAGTGTTATTTCATCGGAGGAATGAAATTGTTCATTCGTAAAATACCAATTAAATGATTAAAAAATAGTTCTTTTTCTGGGAAAGTTGTAGATGGCTTTACAGTAAAAGTAGCCACTTTTTTTCCGAGTTGCTCTGCCGTTTCTTCAAATAAAATGACACGTTTACTTTTTTTATTTTCAAATACAGGAATGCCTTCACGACATATGTATAATGGTTGGAAATCACCAGTAGTAGTTGGTTTTAATATTACAACAAGCGAACACACTTTTTTATCGTTTTTTATCGTTTCAAATTGTAACATATGTGCTATACGTTCTTGATTTGTTTTGGCAATTTCAAGTAATTCATATAAATCAGAGTAGCCTTCTCCGAGTTCTATAAAGCGTTGAATCATATTTTTTCCTCCTCTTTCTTTTACTGTAACATTTCACTTTTTAAATGAAAAGCACACAAAGAAAAAAAACCCTGCATAGCAGGGCCCTTCTTATACTAGCATGTACTAGTAAGAAGGCAAAGGGAGAGGAGAAACCGGAGGAAGAACTTATGGGGAAACGTAAGTCTTCTCCGCGGTTGGCAACAACATCGAAGGTGATGTTGTTATAATTATTTATGTCCAATCTAAATGAAGATATACATAATGAAATTAAATTTTATGTCAGGCTTTTTATTTTTCTTTTTTTTATTTTGTGATAGGATAAAAAAGATAAAGTGGAACTAATATACATATTGGATTCATATTAGTGAATGATGAGATGAATACATAAAAATAATGAGTGGTTATTTGATGCTGAGTTTTCTAATATTTTGGTGAATGTAATTTGTTAACGGTTACCGAAGTGGGAATGGCTTTCTATAATCGCTCGATAGATTGAAATAAAGGTAGTGACAACAGATGAGAGTAGTTTCAGGAAAATGTAAAGGACACCCACTTAAAGCGGTTCCTGGTAATACAACACGTCCAACGACAGATAAAGTAAAAGAATCTATTTTTAATATGATAGGTCCTTATTTTGATGGTGGTATCGCCCTTGATTTATTTGGTGGTAGTGGTGGCCTTGGAATTGAGGCTTTGAGCAGAGGGATCGATAAAGCGATTTTTGTTGATAGGGATAGTAAAGCGATAAAAGTAATTCATCAAAATTTAGAAAGTTGTAGAATACAGGAACAAGCTGAAGTATATCGAAATGATGCGGAACGTGCAGTAAAGGCGCTTATAAAACGTGAAATGTCATTCGATCTTATATTAATAGACCCACCATATAAAGAGCAAAAAATTGTATCTTTAATTAGTGTAATGGATCAACATGGATTGCTACATAGTGATGGATTAATTATGGCAGAGCATGGTAATGATGTGGTTTTACCTGATTCAATAGGAAAGCTTGTAAAAGTACGAGCTGAGAATTATGGGATTACTGCAATATCGATTTATAAGTATGAAGGTGAGGGGACAGAATGACAAGTATAGCTATTTCTTCAGGAAGTTTTGATCCAATTACCCTTGGGCATCTGGATATTATTAAAAGGGGAGCAAAAGTATTTGATGAGGTGTACGTAGTCGTTTTAAACAATTCATCTAAAAAACCATTCTTTTCAGTTGAAGAGCGATTAGAACTAATTCGAGAAGCGACAAAGGATATCCCGAATGTAAAAGTAGATTCGCATAGTGGGCTGTTAGTAGAGTATGCAAAAATGCGTAATGCAAATGCAATATTACGTGGTTTACGAGCAGTTTCTGATTTTGAATATGAGATGCAAATTACTTCTATGAATCGAAAATTAGATGAAAATATTGAAACATTTTTTATTATGACAAACAACCAATATTCATTTTTAAGCTCGAGTATTGTGAAAGAAGTTGCGAGGTATGGAGGAAGTGTAGTGGATCTTGTGCCTCCTATTGTAGAGCGTGCTTTAAAAGAAAAGTTTCAAACCCCGTTAAAGTGAACGGGGTTTTTCTTTATACGTGCGAAAAAATAATAAAATAACATATAAATATAGACAAAATAATGTAAAAATTGGTCCGTAATGTATAAAAGATGTCCAAATTTCATGTAGTATAGAAGGATGCTTGGATAAAAATACAGGAATATCTTTTTGCATAGGTGAGAAAGAACTTACTTTCTCATAAAATGGTGTCCAAAATATAAATGTAAAAATAGGGGCAAGAATACTTTGAATAATTCGTGCGAAAAAATAGGGTTTAAATCGGATGTCTGTTTCAGCTAATATGCTAGCAACTTGTGCCTGAATAGAAAGACCGCTAAATGCTAAAATGAAGCTTGTTACCATAGCTTGTTGTAAGAGGGGTGTTTCATTTATTTGACTAATCATTTGGCTTCCGAGTGTCATTTCGAAAACACCTGATAATATAGGTATACTAAAATCTGTACTTAGTTGGAAGAATGATAAAATATGTTGCATAATAAAAGAAAGAGCTGCTGTAATGTGGAATACAGTAATCATTTTATTTAACACAGAGAATAAAATAATAAATCCGCCAATCATAAGTAATGTTTGAATAGAAGAAACGATAGCGTCCCCAAGTAATTTACCGATTGGTCTTTTTTCTTGTAAGCGTGTCTCGTGAAGAATTAAAAAAGGGTTTTGAAAGCGGCGTTTTTTTGTAGTGTGTGTATTATTTTTGTAAGCGGTATTATGGCCGTAAAAACGCATAATTAATCCGACAGCAAAGTTACTTAAATAATGGGCAGCCGCTAATATAATCCCTAATTTTGGATTATTAAAAAAACCGATAGACACAGCACCGAAAATAAAAAGTGGATTAGAAGAATTTGTGAAAGAAACGAGGCGCTCCGCTTCAATCTGAGTTAAAAGGTTGCTTTTTCGTAGTCTAGCGCTTAGTTTGGCGCCTGCAGGGAAACCTGAAGCCATTCCCATTGCCCAAACGAATCCACCTATCCCTGGAACGCGAAAAAGTGGGCGCATGAGTGGTTCTAATATAACGCCAATAAATTTTACAACACCGATACTAATTAGAAGTTCCGCAATGATGAAAAACGGTAGTAGTGAAGGGAATACAACTTCCCACCATATATTTAACCCGCGAATAGAAGCTTGTAAAGCGGCTTGGGGGTGGAGTACAAGAGAAAAGGTTAAAAAAAGCGTTGATATGGTAAGGAAAGCGGTTTTCCATTTTTCATACATGTAAGTAAATCCCCCTTTGTCCCAAAAAACGTTCATTTCAGTATACGTGGATACGTAGTGAATTTAGACCATAAGTATGAAAAAGGAATGAAAAAAATTAAAGGGTGAGAAAAATGAAAGAACCAAAGATTGGTTTAGCACTTGGGTCTGGAGGAGCGAAAGGGTTTGCTCATATTGGTGTAATAAAGGTTTTAAGGGAAGCTGGTATCCCTATTCATATGATTGCAGGAAGTAGTATGGGGGCGCTAATAGGTACGTTTTATGCGGCAAGTAGTAACGTTGAAAGATTGTATAAATTGGCATCTGTTTTCAAGCGGAAGTATTATTTAGATTTCACGGTACCGAAAATGGGATTTATTGCTGGAAAACGTGTCAAAGATATGATTAAAATGTTTACATATAATAAAAATTTAGAAGAGTTAGATATCCCGACGGCTGTTGTGGCTACTGACATATTGAAGGGGGAAAAAGTGGTTTTTACAAGTGGACCAGTTGCAGATGCGGTGAGGGCTAGCATATCTGTTCCTGGAGTGTTTGTACCAGAAAAAATAGATGGACGATTATTAGTGGATGGTGGGGTTATTGATCGTATCCCAGTATCGGTTGTGAAAGAATTAGGGGCCGATATTGTTATCGCTGTGGATGTGTCTCCAATTAAGGTGAATGGCGATGTTACGTCCATTTATGACGTAATCATGCAAAGTATAGAAATTATGCAGCATGAGCTTGTAATGAATCGGCAAATTGCATCGGATTTAATGATGCGACCAGCTGTAGAGCAATTTAGTTCACGTGCTTTTACAAACATTGAAGACATTATTCGAGTTGGAGAAGTAGAAGCGGAAAAACATGTTTCAAATATTTATTTATTAATTGAGCAGTGGAAGGAGAAACATAATGTTTAAGCGTTTTCGGTTTATATATGCAATCTTAATAGGGGTTATATTGGCGATGTTACTTGTTTACGTGCGTTTACCGTATTATGTAACAAAACCAGGAATGGCTGCCAAATTAGAGCCTTACGTTCAAGTTGAGGGTGGAACGAAAGAATCTGGTGATTTTATGCTTGTTACGGTTTCAATGGGACCAGCAAATGTGGTGAATTTAATAGCGGCACAGTTTAATAAATATACACATATTTCAAAAGCGGAAGAAATATTGCAAAAAGGTGAGAGTAATGAAGAATATCAATTTCGCCAAAATTATGCGATGAAAGATTCACAAAATGCAGCAATTTATAATGCATATAAACGTGCAAATCGCTCCGTTTCTTTTGAAAATAAAGGTGTATTAGTTGCTGGTGTGGCAAAAGGAATGCCGTCAGAAGGAAAGCTTAAGCTTGGTGATGTTATTATAGCTGTTGATGGAAAAACATTTGAAAAGACGGAGCAATTTATTGAATATATGACTGGGAAAAAAGAAAGCGATGCTGTAAGTATTGAGTACATGAGAAATGGAAAACAATTGAAAGAAAATTTAAATGTAAAGACGATTCCTAATGGGAATGGACGTGTCGGTATAGGTGTTTCTATCGTTACGGAAAGAGAATTAGTGGTCGATCCGAAAGTGAAAATTAATTCTCATGAAATTGGTGGACCATCCGCAGGTTTAATGTTCACATTAGAAATATATAATCAACTTGTGGAAGAAGACTTAACAAAAGGGCATGAAATAGCTGGAACAGGTACAATTAATGAAAAAGGAGAAGTTGGCCCGATTGGTGGTATAAATCAAAAAGTGGTGGCTGCTAGCGATGCTGGGGCTGAGGTGTTCTTTGCGCCAAATGAAAAAGGAGCGGAGAAATCGAACTATAAAGATGCACTTGAGACTGCAAAGGACATTAAAACAAAAATGAAAATTGTACCAGTGGATACGCTGGATGATGCGTTAACATATTTAGAAAAGATGGATAAGGAAAAAACCTCTCTGAAATAGAGAGGTTTTTTTATAGGAATTTTGTAGTTGTTTCATCATAGCGAATAGGATGGTGTGTTATATCCTGTTTTAATAGTTGCGTGCGTAACGGTTCGTGCATGATGGAGAAATATACAGAGTTTGCTTTTTTCTCTATATCTAAAGCAGCATGGTCAAATGTTTTTGTATGAGTAAGGATTGGAAGTTCGATTTTTTTCTTGTTTTTTGAAAGATAAGTTTGTCCTTTTTGTGACATGCCTAGCAGGCGGATATATGGTGCATGTTGTTCTATATTTGCGCTACGTATTTCCTCTTTTGTTGTGTTTGTTAAAATGTGTGTACAAGCTCTTTGTAGTCTAGTCCATGTATAACGTTTTGTTTTTAATGCTTCCATGAATGAATAGAAGGAGGAACTGTTTTGTATTTTTGATAAAATACGATGCTCTAAACCTTCTTCTATTTCATATATATGTCGTAAGTCTCCTGAAGACATTGTCATGAGTTTATATTTAAAAAATGAAAAGTATTGTTCCCAATTATGTAATATCCCGTAGTTTTGTTTGTAATTTGCTAAAAGCGAAGTGGTTGCCTGTGGGAGAAAAGGTTCAATTGTTGTAAATGATCCTTCTTCGCTAAAGAGTTGTTTCCGAATGCTTGTCGCGCTTGCAATATGTTGGTCATTAAATGTTTCATCATGATAATGAGAGGCGAATCTTTTTATAGTTTGAGCTTGTATAGAGCTATTTTGTGACAGAATTGCTTTCATATATTGGAAGCCTAAAATATTATTTGGTTGTGACATATCTATGTTTTTTTCGGATGTTAAAATGTGTGAAAAAGCATCCGATGTTGCTTTTGCATAACTATTGCCAGCGTCCATGAATTGTTTTACAAGGCAGTTAAAAGTCTCTTCTTCGTTTTTTTGTACGGAGATGGTATTATAAAAATTTTCGATTTGTCCATCCTCACTACCGAAACAAATTTCAGAAACACGTAGGGCATTTAAAATGGAAATAGCACCATTTGCGAAGGTTTCAGCCTTTTGTGTCGCAAAGACGTATGGAAGCTCTACAACAAGGTCTACGCCGTTTGCTAAGGCCATTTTAGTGCGATACCATTTGGAAATGAGTGCGGGCTCACCACGCTGTAAAAAAGGACCACTCATAACGGCAATTATTATATCGGATTGTGTTAACTTTTTTGTCTCTTGCACATGATAAAGATGACCGTTATGAAAAGGGTTATATTCAACAACAATACCACCAGCTTTTATGGTAATCTCTCCTTTCGATGTAGCATCTTTTTGAAAAACGTGATACTCTATATATTATTTACTATGATGACTTCATTATAGTGTAAAGAAAAAACTTACACTATAAACGCATTATACCACTTGTTATACGGGTTTTAATCCTCTTCATTTTCAACGATGACCACATTTTGACCACTTCGACCACTTTTTAATACATTTCCTAGCATTTCAGTTACTTCAATTTGACGTTCTTCATAAACATCGGTATAAATATTTAAAGTTGTAGAAACATTTGTATGACCGAGCAATTTTGAAACAACCTTTGCATTTGCGCCAGAATCGATTAAAATAGTTGTAAACGTTCTTCGGATATCGTGGAATCTAATATACGGTACGTCAATTGCTTCGCACAAAGCTTTCATTTGGTAGCGTATCGTATATGGATGCACGATTTTTTTATTTCTTGTACAAATTAATAAGTCGAAAGAATTCTCCTTCTTATGACTTTGAAATTCTAACAACTCTCCCATTAATTCTTCTGTCATCGGGATTATACGATTAGATGCTTCAGTTTTTGTCTCACCTAATTCATACTTTCCATCAACAAGCGTTAATGTTCTTTGTACATGAATAGTCTTGTTTTTGAAATTAATATCATCCCACTGTAAAGCTAATACTTCTCCGATCCGCATGCCTGTATGCAACGCTAAAACAAACGCAATATAATAGCTTCCTTGTATTTTTGCATACTCCATAAACTTCATGGCTTGTTCAACTGTCCAACTAGCTTGCGACTTCTTTTTAACTTTAGGCCGTTTAGCTTTCTTAGCAGGATTAGAGTTAATCATTTCTAGTTCTACGCCTTTATCGAGGATTTGTTTTAACATAACATCAACGGATGAAATGTATTTCGTTGTTAGACCCTCTTTAAGTAGCTTCTGATGAAAATTATGCACAGTCAATGGTTTTATATCTGATAATCTCTTTTCGCCAAATTCAGGCATAACACGTGAGCGTAGAATGCGTTTGTATTGATACAATGTTGATGGTCTACATGATGATTCCTTTTCTTGCATCCAGATTTCTACGAGTTGAGAAAAGCGAATATCACTATTCTCGAAATCCCCATTTGCTAAATCATTTGTTACTCTTGCCACTTCTTCTTGAGCAGCTTTCTTTGTTTTAAAGCCACCTTTAGTGATTTGTTTCCGTTTACCTGTGATAGGGTCTTTGCCGACATCCATGGTAAAAGACCACTTCTCACCACGTTTACGAAAGTATGCCATGATTTTTCACCTCGTCATAATCGTTTTCTAGATACAAGCTGTGATATGTGGTAGTGGTATAAGAAATGATAGCACGGGTCTTAATAGCTGTAAAAGAAAAAATGTTTATGTAGATAAAAAGGAGATAAAAAAAAGATAAAAAAAAGATATATGTGTATTACAAAAAAGATGTACAATAGTATAGAAAAATATTTACATAAGCTGTAAAAGGGGAAGAGGATAAGGGGGAAAAAGTGTGGAGATTTATATTCCAACTCGTTTTAATCGTGCAACAATGTATGAACTTTTAGATATGTTAATTGATGAAAATTTAGAACCAAGAGATACAACTGTAATTTTTAATTTCCAAAATTTGCAATTCATTGAGCCTGTTGGGATAACTATACTGGGTAATTTATTTCAATGGTTAATGAAAAATGGAGTAGAGTGTTCAATTCGAACGCCTAGTGACATTCAGAATAATTATTCTCTTAAGTATTTAGATGACTCTTTATTCTTCGAGCGATATATTGGAAGGAAGTTAAGGACGTTTGCAAGTCCTAGGAACACTACGATCCCATTAAAACTTGTTAGCTATGCAGAAAGTTATTCGTTTTTAGAACTAACATTTTCAAATTGGTTGTCAAATCGATTGAATGTAACTGTTGAATCTGTTGCGGATATCAAGGCTTCACTTGGAGAAATATTTAATAATATCCGTGATCATGCCCAGGAAAATTCAGGATGTTTTTTTGCGCAGCATTATCCTAATAAAGATGGAGAAAATACTGTACAAATCGCCATTTCTGATTTTGGCGTAGGAATCCCATATAATATTCAACAGCAACGACCATCATTGAACGATGGTGAAGCACTTGCATTGGCTGTAGTACATGGTTTCTCTACACAAACTACTCCTCAAAATAGAGGGGCAGGATTAGCCTATTTATTAGCTCACGTTGTAAATAATAATCAAGGGAGTATGTATATTCACTCCAACCATGGTATATTATCTTGTAGAGCAGGAAATACTGCTCCTAATGTTGAATACGAAGTATCAACTTCTTATTATCCAGGAACTTTAATTGAACTAACTTTAAAGGCGGATAATATAGAAAATATTTTACCTGAAAGGGAGGATTTCGGATGGTAAATATTAATGTGTTAGATGTTGTAGAAAAATGCTATTCGAATGAGGACGGTCAAGTAATCCAAGACTTAATTAAAGTTGAATTTAAGAAGGATAAAAAAGTGGCAGTTTCATTTGCTGGAATTACAGCTGTAAATTCTTCATTTATAAATACTGCTTTTATCGATCTTTTATCTGAATACGACTTTTCTTTTATTAAAAATCACTTAACATTTGTTAATTCGACATCACAAATCAATAACATGATTAAAAGTAGGTTCGATTTTGAAGTGAACGAAAGAAAAAACTTGATAACCGTTTAAATTTATTCGAAAAATAAAAAGAGCCAATTTCGGCTCTTTTTATTTTGTATAATTTACAGTTACAGAGAAGGTGGGATACAATATTTGTATATTAAATAAAGGAGGGGAAAATATGGAGGAATTCACAAAGGATCCTGGTGGTCACAGAGTAGCTGATCCTGGTGTAGGTTGGCATAACGAACCAGGCGGTGGCGGTTGGAAATATGACGAAGATCCAGGAACAGGGTGGAAACCAATTTATGGTCCGGGGACAGGTGTATAAAAGAAAGGGGAGAGTGAGATTATGAAAAGCTACATAAAAGACCCAGGAGGTTCAAAGGTAATTTCTGATCCAGGAGGAGCAGGTGGAAGTCCATTAGTACTTGATCCAGGTAATGGAGGTGCAGGATTAAAAATAGAACCAGGTGGACATAGGATGAATGAGCCAGGTGGTGGAGGTTTAAAAAATAATACTGATCCAGGAGGATGGTAATTATGTTATTACACTCTAAAGAATCACAGAAACCCGGTACAGGATGGAAATTATACGATCCGGGGACAGGAATAGGTATTTTCGATCCAGGACCAGGCGGGGGATATATAACTGATCCAGGTGGTGGATGGCGAAAAGAACCGGGAGGTTTAAGAAAATGAAAAGAGATAACTCTGATCCAGGCGGTTTAAATGGAAGTCAATTGAAGCATAGTCCAAATCCGGGTGGAGGGTATTGGAAAGATCCAGGTGGCGGAATGGGTATGTATGATCCTTGGGCAGGTGGAGGATACATAAAAGATCCAGGCACAGGAATATAAAAAAAGAGAGCCAAGTGCTCTCTTTTTTGTTGATAAAAATTTGTTAATTTTTACCGTTGCGATTGGAAATGTTTTCTACTACAATCGACTCATAACAATTCTTTTTTCTCGTTTAAAAATTGCGTGTAAAACTTGAGTTGTTTACAGAACTGTTCTCGTTGGGATTCATCCAGGCCTGCGAAAACCGTTTGAATTTCATCGAGAACATTTTCTAAGTTCTTTTCATTGGTCGTGAACTTTCGACCCATTAGTGTATCGACAGAGATATCAAAGAATGACGCGATACGATCTAACGAATCTAAATCAGGTTCATTGAAGTTAGTTTCCAGATTACTAATCTGACTACGACTTAACTGAACTTTATTACCTAATTCAGCTTGAGTTAAAGAACGAATTTTTCTAAAACTTTTTAAATTTTCTCCAAATGTATTCATGCCTTTATTATAAATAAGGCATTATTTTTAGACTATATATACCAAATAATTTGGCGTAAATATTATATCAGCTTAATTATTTGGTTTAAAATCGAAAATAAACTAGAACAAGTGTTCTTTTGGTGGTAAAATATTCTTAATAAAAAACGAACTTTTCGAAAAAAACTTTCTCAACATAATTTGACTATAAACAGAATGAAGATTCTAAATCTTGTGATAAACTGATTTTAAAGATAAAAATAAGAACAAAAAAGACCCATAGCGCAGCAAAAGTAGTGTGCAGCCACTCTTATGCTGTTCCCCTAATACGGTAGGGAAAACACTTGCCATGAGTCAGCACAAGTATAACATATTAAATCTAAAAAAACTTAGATGGTGTAGTTTTTCTATTGAGAAAATTCAGGGAAGGTGTCTCGCGTTCAAAGGAGGCTTCATTATGAATAAAGTAGCTAGTTTAGGCGGCATTGTTTCAGGAGATGAATTAAATTCAGTAAAGCTTTCAAAAATAACTAATTTATCACAGTCAAATTTGTGGAAGACACTGAATGGAAAGGTGCCAATGACTTTCGCGAAGTTAGTTAAAATATTAAGTGGACTTGATTCTGAAGAACAAAAAATTAAAGTGATTCAAGAATTTTTAAAGTATACAGATAAAGAAGCAGATATAAGAATTGCAATGTATTATTTATATCTTTCAGGCTATACAGAATTACTTCACGGTCTTGTTGAGAAAGAATATAAACAATCAGTGACTAATAATTACAGAGATATATTCCGTGTATGTTTAGAGAGACAAACTCATTCATTAAGATCAGGAGCATTTCTTAAAGAAATAGAAGAATTACGGACAAAGATAAATTTAAACAAAACAGGTGTGAACATACTTATAAACACCTTAAGTGTATATGGTTATTTTGATTTAGGTGCATATAATGTTTTAACAGTTCTACAAGGAATGATACAAGAAAAAATAAATGAAATGCCAAGAGGATTGGAGAAGACATTAAATGAAGCGGAATTAAATATAATTTGTGCATATGCATATTTAATGCAAGATGAAGTAAAAATGGCTAGAGAATTATTGCAGGAAGTACTAGAAAAACAAGAGATTCCTCGTTTATTGAAAGCTACAGCACTTAGTATATTTGCTGAGAGCTATATTTTCTGTGATCCTAATAAAGCATTGCATTTTTTCGAACTCTCGCTTTCAGAATTAAGAAAGATTAAGAATAACAAATCATTACTAAAAAGAAAATTAGTGGAAAACACAACCGCTTTCTGTTGTATTATTCATAATATTCCTGTAAAATTAGAATATATACATGACGACGCTGAAATTGCGTTACGGTGTATTCGTCAAAACAAGAACAGTGAAGCTTGCGAAATATTAAATCAAATCAGTAATCGAACTGCAACTCAAGATTTTTATTTATCAATTGCAACGAATGATGAAGAATTGAGAAGAAAGGCATATCATCGGTTCTTAAAGGACGGAAACTTATTCTACATAAAAATTTTTGATATCTTAAAGTGAGGGACAGTGAGAATGAAAAAAATAATTGCTAGTGTAATTATTGCGTGTACGCTTACATTATCAGTGTTATCGATTAGTTCGGTACCAACTAAAGATAATCAAGCAGCAGAAAAAGTAAAAGAAGTACAACTAATGAAAATGGATCCAGGTACTTTAGGATAATAAATAAATTAAAATGCCATTGCATCTTAGGATGCGATGGCATTTCGTACGTTTAAGGGGTTATTCATTTTCTGCATTTTGGTATTTTTGAATAATTATTGGTGATGGGGGAAGGATTAAATGGGGAATTTAATAAAAGAAAAAAACGATATGATAATAATTGAAAGTAAAATAGAAGAGGCATTAGAAAGAAAATATAAAGGTGATAAAGAAGCAATGAAGAAACTTGAGAAAATAAAAAAAGCGATGGTTAGCAAATAAGCTATCTATCGCTTTTTTCTTATAATTCATCTTTAATCATAGCTATTATTTCTTCACGCTTTTTAGGATCAAGTTCATTAATTTGTAGCATTATTTCTTTAAGTTCGTCTTTCAAGTCTCTTGAATCATTTGAGTTTAAACTTTTATGTTCAGAAATTCCCATGATGTAATCCGCTGAAATACCTGATAAACGAGACATCTTTTCAACTGTCTCTCTTGATGGATTCCTTCGACCGTTTTCGTATAAAGAAATCATAGTTTTTTTTGCATTTAGAGCTTCTGCGAATTCACGTTGGCTCATCTTGAGAAGTTCGACTCGTATTTCTTTAATTCTAACGCCAATTACATTTTCACTCATTTTATTAATTCCTCCCCTAAAAACCATCACCTATAGTTTATGAACCCTCTATATAGAATGTATCAAAAAGGTTTGCTACAAGACAACTAAAATTTTTTGAATAAAAGGGTTGCTTGAAGCAAACCCTTAGTATATAATCAAATTAACCAAACAAGATGAAGGTGATAAAACATGATGATACTTGATATCGAAAAAGTTAAATCCCTAAGGACACAGCTGGGATATAGTCAAAGTGATGTTGCTGAAAACATCGGTTATCGAAATAAGTCAATCTATTGCAACCTAGAATTAGGGAACAGACAGCCAAGTATTACTAAATTAGTGAAATTAGCAAAGTTTTTAAATGTAACGACAGAAGAAATTTTGAAGGAGTCAATATAAGATGACTTATTTTTTTGCCAAGAGGTTTGCTTGAAGCAAACTAAAGGTGTCGTTATTTACCATGTAGTATTCCGATGAAATTATTAATCATACATAAAATATAAAGGAGTGAAATTCATGTACCAAATTAAACAATTACCATTCGCACTGAAAGCAGAGGATATACGGGAATTTCTAAACATTTCTCGATCGGCTGCGTATGCACTTATGAAGAGAGAAGATTTTCCGTTAATTGTAATCGGGAAAAGCAAACGTGTTAAAGCTGAAGATTTTCTTAAATGGGTAGAAGCGCAAAAGGTTGGAGCAAACGCTAGTTAAAATCAAGTTACGGATTTCCGATAAAATTACCGTTTGATAAATAAGGAGGTGATTTAGTGGAGGATACAACATCGTTAGTTATATTCGCAATGTTTATCGCGTGTAGCACTTTGTTACTTTACATTACTTACGAACCGATAAAAAGATGGGCTTGGAGTGACGTAAAACAAAATAAAAAGACCCACGGCAATGGGTCCTTTAAGAAAAAACACTTGTTATAAGTATATCACGGAAAGTAGGGAAATAGTACATGCGTTTAGCTGAATATCAAGTGCTATTACCTAAGAAGTTTTGGAACTTAGCAGAGAGCAAGGATGAATTAAAACAAATGATTGAACAGTATTTCATGGTTGGTTATCCGCATTATGAAATTCAACAAATTATCAAAAGTGGACAAGCATATGTGGCGGTTTGTACAAGGAGGTAAATATTTATGACAAATATAGTAACAGAAATTGGTGGATTAAATTTCAAAGGTAATGTGGTAGATCATGAGTGGTTTAATTACATTACTTTTAGTAATGGGAAGCCTCACATTGTAGCAATTATGGTTTTGAGTGAAATTGTTTATTGGTATCGTCCTACAGTTATTCGAGATGAAATAGATGGGAAAGTAACTTACAAGAAAAAATTTAAAGCAGACAAGTTACAAAAGAATTATCAACAGTTAGCCGATACTTTTGGATTTACAAAACTACAAGTGAAAAGAGCATGTGATTTATTAACGGATATGCTACTTATAAAAATCGAGTTCAGGACTATTAACGCTGATGGGAAAATTTTGAATAACGTAATGTTTGTGGAACCTGTACCAACAGAAATAAAGAAAATTTCTAGTATGTATCAACAATTAAAAGAAGCCCCTGGTTACTTAGAAGTAAATAGGGTGGTTACTTCTAAATTAAGACCCTCCTCACTTACAAGTAAGGAGTCTCCTAACTTTAAAGTAAAGACAAATACAGAGATTACTACAAAGAGTACTACAGAGAATGTAAGTAGTAGTAATATCTTCTCTTTCTACGAAAATAACTTCGGTATTTTAAATTCATTCATAGCCGAAAGTATTTCGCAATGGGTAAACGATACGAGCGAAGAACTTGTACAAGCGGCTATGGAGCGTGCTTTGAAACAGCAGAAGAAATGGAATTATGCTGAAGGGATTTTAAAACAGTGGGTTAACAAAAACATTCGTACTTTAGCTGATGTTAATGCAGCAGAAATAGAGTTTAAGAACAAAGGTAAAAAAGGAGCGAATAGAAATGGCAACACCAATGAAAAAACTGGCGGAATCCCTGGAATCGAAGGTGAATTACCATTCTGATCAATGTATGAATCACTCCTATGTAATAGGTGGACAAACAATCATTAAGCCAATTCAAATGATTATTTATCAAGGAAAACCTGTTTGCCCAAGATGTGTAGTTGAGCAAAACGATAAGGTTTTGGAAGAACAAGCTAACGCTCATTATAAGAAGATTAGCCGTTTACAGAAATTCAACATGCTGGAAAAGGCTAGTGTTATTACAAATAAGAAAATTCCTCTTTCAAGATTATCAGATTACAGAACCGGATGTGATGAAACGATTAGTCACAAGAAAGCTGTAGAAGAAACCTTGGAGGATTTAAAGAACGGAGAAATTAGAAAAGTTGTATTTACAGGAAATCAAGGGACGGCAAAAAGTTTCCTAGCATACAGCATGCTTCATGAATTAAATCGATATTTTTGGGATATCAGTCAAAAAGAAGAAAATTATCATCTTATGAAAAGTTGCTTGTACGTTGAATTAGAAGCAATAACAAGAATGATTATGGATTCTTTTGATGATAAGAGCAGTAAATATACACTTCAATATTTCGTTCAATTAATTGGACAAGCTGATTTCGTAGTTTTAGATGATCTTGGGGCAGAAAGCGGTTCAACGGATTCAAATAGACAGGCATCTGATTTCATTCAACGTCTTTTATATGCAGTATCAAACGCTAGACAAGGAATGAATACATTTACCACTACAAACTTTACTGGGAAACAACTTTTTAATAAATATGATGCTAAAACAGTTAGCCGTTTATTAGGTGATTCAAAGGTTTTGAAATTCACAACAGCTGATCAAAGGCTTGCAAATTTAGGTTTCTAATAAGGAGGAATAAGCATGTGTGCATTATGCCGTAATACAGGAATTATTCGTAAAGAAACTTATCCGGGTGTAATTGAAACGAACGGTTGTAATTGTGAAGTAGCAAAGCAACAGCAAGAAGAAAACGATAAGCGTTGGCAAGCATGGTTAATAAAATTCGAATCAATGAAACAAGAGTTGCAACGGAATCAACAACAAAAAGTAAGTTAACAAGGGGGAGCAAGGAATGAAAAACACAGGTGTTGCAAGAAAAGTGGACGAGCTAGGGCGTGTGGTAATTCCAGTAGAGTTACGCAGAACTTTAGGAATTGCTGAAGGTACAGCATTAGGCTTTCATGTTGAAGGGGAAAACATTGTTTTAAGAAAACATGACAAGTCATGCTTTGTAACGGGTGAAGTTGCTGAATCAAACATAGAGTTGCTAGGTGGCCGGATTTTTTTGAGTAAGGAAGGGGCAAGTGAGTTACTTAGTGCTCTTGAAAAGAGTGTGAAGGTACATGCCTAAACAATTGAATATTTTTGATCTAGAGCCAGCGATTTGTGAATTCGATGTAATGAAAGCCAATGTTAAGAAAGGAAATGGACGCGTTTCATATACAGATGTACGTGTCCAAATTCCAAGAAATGCAAAGGGAACAGATGAATTACCACGCACAACTAAACAAGATGATCGCTATGACATCTTTGAACAATATGTAATGGCAATTTGGAGATTTCAAAGAGCTATAGATAAGTTTTTTAATTGGGAGACAGCTGAAGAATTGTGTAAGGCAGCAAGGGATAAAAAAGAAATAATTCCGGTAAGGGTTTATTTAGGAAGTGGCTTTAAACCTGATGTTGTCGAGTACATGCAGTAGTAAAAAGGGAGAGGGACATATGAAAAAAATAGAAATTGATGTTAGCAGCAACAAACTTTTAATAGTGAAGGACGGAAATGTCACAGCAGTTAATCCACCAATGAGTGGATTCGGTGAGCAAGTCGCTGTTTGGATCAACGGTAAGGTTGATCGTGTGGATACTAAGTTTACAGAAAAAATAAAATAATCATTTTTAGAAAGTAGGTTCGCTTATGAGTATAGCAAGTAATCATGAAGCTATGAAGGAATCAAGATTGAAAATTTACATCGCTTTAGAAGAAGCTAACTTCATTTGGGATGAAAGAGAAGTAGTTCGTTTTCGTGAAATGTGGAGTCAAGGTATGAGTTTGCCGAAGATGGCAAAAGCGTTAAGGAGACATCAAGCGGAGGTTGCTCTCCTTGTAATAGATCAGGCTGATAAGTATTTAATTGAAAATCGTCCGATAGGATTAGGAATTTGCTAAATAGGAAGGGGAAATCAAAATGAAATCAATGAAAAACGGTGTTTTGGAAGTGACTAAATTAATTAGTAAATCAAAGGAAGGACAAGCTGTAATGAACGACAATCAAATTTGTGAATTAGATCAATATCAAGAAGCGGCATTACGTACATGGAATACAAATCAGGATTTTGGTGGACGTGTTTTAAATGCAGCATTAGGACTTTCGGGAGAAGCTGGTGAAGTCGCTGATATTGTAAAAAAAGCAATTTTCCACGGTCATGGATTTGATCCGGCTCATTGTCCAGGAGAAGAAGAAGGGAATACGCATAAAATCGCCTTAGAGCTGGGAGACATCTTGTACTACATTTCGATTATGTCTCACGAAATGGGATATACCTTAGAAGATATCGCTCAAATGAATATTGCGAAATTAGCTAAAAGATATCCGGATGGTTTTAGTAGAGAAGCAAGTCAAGCACGTGTAGATGTAAAGTAAGACAAAATTTGAATTTGGTACAAAAATACACAGAGTGATAAGTACAGTTTTATAAATAAAAGCTCCACTCTCAAAAGGGTGAGAGTGGAGCCTATGGATGAAATTACTGAGTTCTTGGGATGGTGAACATCAGTACATAAATAATAGCATGAGTATTCGGAAAAATCATCGAATAAATGTTTCCGATTTTTCAAATTATAGTTAATTAATTTTTATTAAACAAAAGCGTTATTTTAATCGAAAAGGGGAATGAACGATGGATGAGATTAAGTTTAGACTTTACCAAAAGTTAGCGAAGAAAATGATGTCTTGGGAACAGGCTAAAAGGCTATATAAATTAGATGTGTTGGATGATAACGATGAGAATAATGTTTTTAGCATCTGGATGCAATACACAGGGATTAAAGACGCACATGATAAGGAAATTTACGAAGGTGATATTGTATATCAAGAATTTTATGACCGTATATCAGAAAAACATGGATTTACAGGAGTAGTTAAGCAAAGGGAAGGCGCTTGGTGGATTTGCAACGGAATAGATCATGCTGAGTTGTTGTGGAGTGAATTAAACCTAAATCATATAAAGGGGAATATCTACGAGAATACAGAGCTGTTAGAAAATTGGACAAAATAGTTATTTGAATAGAAAAGGAGAAAAAAATGAAAACATCTAAATTTCAGTTTAATAGAAATCCAATTCGTGTTCTTGAGTATAGAGAGATTGAGCAACCAAGTATTGATGTATTAAAGAATACACCAGCATTATGGAACGCTTCATTAGATGATGCACTGAAATATGGAGGAGAGCTTACAAAGGCTGCTATTGGAGCGATGAATTTACGACATGACCGCAAGTACATTGTTGTAGATACAAAAGTTCATATGTTAATGCCTGGCATGTGTCCAGCAATTCCTAATTGGCATAGTGATGGTGTTCCAAGGGGATCGGAGTTACGACCGGAAGCAAAAGCAAATCCAGATATATTCGCGCAAGAAAAAATGAGCACTAGCCGTTTTCATCTACTTGTTACAGGTGAAGGGTGCTTAACTGAATTTATTGGACAACCTGTAGAGCTAGATGTACCTGCTGAACCAAGTACAAGGCTATACGGTATGGTGAATCAGCAAGTAAGGGAAAAAGTCGCATCAGGAGAATTAGAAGTATTCACAGCTCCTACATGTACGCCGATTGAGTTTGATTGGTTCGATATTCATCGCGGAATTGAAGCGACGAAACATGAATGGAGATATTTAATTCGAGTAACAGAAACGGATCATATGCCGCCACAGAGAGATTTACGACAAATTATTAGAACACAGCAGCAAGTATACGTTCCGACAGATTTCGGTTGGTAATTTGAACAAAATTCTTATTTTGGAGGGGAATAGATATGATGAAAGTTTTTAAAATGAATGATTGCGATTGGGTTTGCGCTGAAACGGAAGAGCAAGCTAAAGAGTATTACAAGAAAGAATGTGGTTTTGATGATGAGGAAATCAATGAATATTTTGAAGGGGAAGTTAGCTTGCAAGATACAATGCATATACTTGCAGATGATCTACCTTTAGAAGAGCAACAAATGTGTCAAACGATGATCCGTAGAGGCGGGGAACTACACGTTTTAAAAACATTTGATTGGGTAATTAGACACGAAAATATTACAAGCCCTCGTGTTATTGCGTCGACAGAATACTAAACAAAAACGCTATTTTATTAGAAAGGATGGTTCATATGAGCGGTTTCTATCCGAAAGCAAAAGTAAAATTATCCTTCGGTACTATGGGTGCAAATGTATATGATTTCGTTTCAACTGTTCAGGTTGAAAATAGAATAGATGATTTAAAGAGGTTGGAGCACAATTTGGAATTAGCATTAGAAATGGTTCGTAATGAAAAACGAGTTTTAGAGATGCATTTGAACAAAGAAAACTAAACAAAAACTTCATTTTGTTATAAATAAAAAGGCGGTTGTTTCCGCAACCACCTTTTTATAAAACAGAGCAACTTTTTCAGAAATAATATATGAATGATTCCTGAAAAGGTTATAGGATATAATCGCATTTTTATAACAAAAGTGACGAGCTCAGGTTATAAGAAAGGACTGACTATAGTGTATGCAATCCTACTTATAACAGTCACAAATAAAAGAGCAGCTAGTAAAAGCTAACTGCTCGATACAGATAAGTAGTGAAGGAATACATGGACGGTTAAAAGAGTTCTGGCTTATCGCCCATATATAGTATGTGTTTAATATTAAGGAATATTCGGATGTGTAAAATTAAAAAAGAGCACCTTCGAACAGTGCTCTTTCTCGGAGTGAATTTAAAACATTTAAGCAGGCCTTATGAAGGTGTATTGAAAAGTGTTCAATACAAAGTATGTCATTTTATAAAAAAGGTGATGAAAAATAAAAGAGCAGATAGCAAAAGCTAACTGCTCCACATTCGACAAAAGATTTCGGGCAGAAATCACTGCTAAGAAATCTGCTTATAGTTAGTATGTACAAGATTGCGCTTAGTATTCAAAGAAATAAAAAGCAGCCAGCAAAAGCTAACTGCTCCAAACAGGGATGTAACTCTAGATGTATATATATTATTGACGGAATGTTGGATTTTATTCAGGGGAGGAAGAGGGAAATGAAAGAAGTTGAGTTCAGAGCTTGGGATTTAAAAGATAAGCGAATGTATTATAACGTTGGTATTGTAGGAACTTTAATAATTTTAGAGCATGAACAAAGCGGTTATGAGTTCTGCGAATTGGAATTGAAATCATATGACCATATAGATAATAACTATGTGTTAATGCAGTATTCAGGCATTAAAGATGTAGAGGGAACAAAGATATTCGAGGGAGATATGGTAAGAATATTTGTTCCAAATGATCCAGAAGTAAAAGAATACACTTCTACAGTTTTTGAATTGGAAGGTGCACTTGTTGTTAAAATGGTTGGATTTGATATATACCAAGATGATCATTGTGTTGGATGGGTTCCGGAAGATTATGAATTAAAAGTGATAGAAAACATATATGAAAATAAAAACTCAATAAAATAATCCTTTTAATAGAAAGTGAGGTTAGGAGAATGAAGGCTTTGAAGAAAAGAAAAATTAGAAAAGCAATTGCTCGTCGTGCAAAAGATGTGGAGAAGTTTCAAGTCAATAAAGCTTGGAGAAACATTTTTGTACAAGCTGGTATTTTAAAGTGAATGCAAACAGAATACAGTCCGGCTAGAAAACTAGAGGACACCAATTCATTAAAGCAGCAATTAAGGCTGTTTTACGAATAGGTGTCCTTTTTATTTTGAAAAGGGAGATGGGGAAATGAAGGTGTTAAAGGATCAGCTACGTGAATGGAAAAAGCAATCAAAACAAGTAAAGAAGAAAAATATGAAAAAAAGAAAAGAAAAATTAAGTACTCGTGACATTGAAGATTTAATGGGGATGCATAGACCTTGTTACGAACGTAGACGTGGAGCATTAAGACAAAAATAATAACAATGGAGGAATTTAATATGAATAAACAATTAACATTTAAAATGCCTGTTTTAGATGAAGAAGAGACAAAAAATGAAGTTGAAAAAGTATTTGAGGAGTATCGTATGTATTTATCTCAAATGCCAAGTGACATTTTACCTAAAGTAACCGCATCGTATTCAATTGTTCCTCCATCTGTAACGAATGAATTCAACAGTTCTACAGAAAATATAGCGATTGAAAGGCTGCAATATGAAATGGCTAGAGATAAATTTATGAATTGGGTTCATAGGGCTGTTAACAGATTGCCAAAAAGAGAAAGACAGATCATTCATATGTATTATATGGAGGAAGAGAAGGGATACGATCCAGACATTATGGATGAAGTGAGACTGGGTAGAACCACATATTATAAGGTGAAAGGAAAAGCTTTATTACGTTTAGCTTTCAGTTTGCGAAAAGAAGTATTTAAACAAAAGGCGCAAAATGAAGAGGTAGAAGTAGTATGAACATTGTACAGCCGATTCGTGATAAAGAAATAATACAAGAAATAAAGGAATTCTATAAGAAGCAGAATGAGAGGAACTACATTCTGTTTCTTCTTGGTATTAATACAGGATTCAGAATATCGGACATCTTGCGTTTACGTGTTGGTGATGTGGAAGGTTGGAATATTGTAATACGCGAAAAGAAAACAAGAAAGATTAAAGATGTGAAGATGCCTTCAGAGCTGAAGAGAGCCATCAGAAATTATACTGAAGGAAAGCCAAAGAATGAATATCTGATTAAGAGTAGGAACGGAAAAAACAAACCGATTACTCGTGCAATGGCATATGTCATATTGAATCAAGCTGCAGAAGAATTTGGGTTGGAACGTATAGGTACTCATTCACTTAGAAAGACATATGGGTATCACCATTACAAACAATTTAAAGATGTAGTTGCTTTGCAAAAGATGTTAAATCATACAGATCAGAAAGAAACATTGAGATACATTGGGATGGAACAAGATACATTAAATGATTATCAAAGGAAGTTTAGAATCTAGCTCCTTTATTTTTTTAACACTTATTGAATTAGCTTTAAACTGAAAGTGTCAAATTCATTTTTATAAAATGCGAAAGAGATTGGTATATCTAAGGTTAAACGGAATAGGTGAATTTAACACAATCCAGATTATAGCTAATTCATTTTCAAGGATTAAAGAACATATTTATTCAAAACTATGCGAAAAGAGGTTGAAAAACGATGGGAAAAAGCACAAGAAGTAATGATGGGTTAAATTGCGGTGTAGTCATTTATGATGAAGTGGAGCAGAATTTACGAGAGAGATTAGGAAGTGATGCGGAAGCAAGGCGAGAATTTTATTCTCCAATTATTAATGGTGCAGGAGATGGCATTCAATTAATAGGAGGTATTGATTGGAGTTCTGGTAAAGATTGGTCTGTCATAGTAAGAAATCCAAGATTGTTAACTGAAGAGAAAAAGAGAAAATGAAAAACGCGAACTATTCGTGAACTATCTGCGGACGATTTACGGACACGTTTTGGTTTTTAACATGATATATTTGTATTGTGAGAAGTGGCGGAAAACACAACTCACAATGTTCCTTTATAAACTATATGTTGTCTAAACGATTTCATAATGATGGCACATAAAATCCGAAACCAGCAGATGGTAATGATTGAATGTTACCGTTATTAGGGAGAGCTTTTGCTCTTCTTTGAGCTAACAACATCCTAGGTAGACAGAATCAGGAGAACCTGATAAGTTTTCCGATGGTGTCTGTCGCGGTTGTTAGCTGAAAGCAGAATAAAACTTCATTTACCGTAATTATGTTTTGTGGATAGAGTAACAATTCCAAAGTTACTCTTTTATTCTAATTGAAGGATATTGCCTATTTTTGTCGAAATATAGATTATAGAATTGCAGAAAGGAGGAGTTAATAGTGGAGAAAGAAATGACTATTGCATTAGAAGGTAGAGAACTAGTGAAATTCACTGTACTAGAGCAAACGGCTGATAAGGTAGTTTCAGTGAGTGAGTATAATGACGGAACTATTGTTAAGTTTTATCAAGAAGCTGGTAACATTTCAGTTGAATGTAATAAAGATTTAGTCCTTCAAGAGGACGGTAAGACTGTGAAAATTGTAGGTTAAGTTAATAATAGGTTATTTAAAAAGCATTCCATACGGAGTGCTTTTTTTATTTTGGAGGAGGGTAAGTGATGAAATTTAAAGATATGGTTGAATGTATGGATAAGAATTGTAGAACTGTTGTTGTTGCTAAACATATTGACGGATTAAATTGTGTTAGATGTGGAGGTCCAACAATGCCGATGCAATTTGCGCCATTAGAAAAACAAGAAAAGAAATTAGGGACGATTGAACAAACAATTATCAATAATAAAAAGAAAGAGATTTATAAAGAACTTGTACAGCTTGCGCATCTAATAAAAGATAAACGGCATGAAATTAATTTGATGGTAGGGAATTTTCTTCCTGAAAAAAATAATATGGTGGACGAGTTTTTAATTGATGTTGTTACGAAGAACGAAATTCCTTCGGATATTGTTTTAACAAAGGAAGTGGGACAGTACTTATTAACAGAAGGTATTGACGAGCTATTGAAAAAGCCTCATGAAGTTGATGCGGAAAAGTTAGCTAAAAAAATTCATGAAACAATGCTTAAGAGAGTGAATGCAAATGCAAATATACTTAAATAAACTGGAAAAAACAATAATCATCGGCATAATCCTTCGCGCTCTTCGTAGTAAAAAGAAGTTAAAACAGTATGTGGGTTTAGAGCGGTTACCAGGTTTAATTCAAGTGTTAGATGAATTGCAAGAGAGTACAACATTTGAAGATAGAGAAGAAGCTCTAACAAGTCTAATCGATAAGTTGATTGATAATTTGTTAGAGAAAAGTAAGAGGTGATGTAATGAACTGGTTAGACTTCCTTATAGGCTGCTGTGTAGGTTCTTTATTTGGGATTATATTTTGTTCTATACAAGATATTAGATCAGTAGGTAGGAAAGGAATGAAAACGGATGGACATGTAATTTATAGATGTTTACTTTGTAAAAATGAAAGAAAGTTAAAAGTCCATAAAAAAGATTATTGCGAAGTAAAGGTTTGTCCGAATTGTCTTGGAGTTTCTGTAGACATTTTTAAAATAGCTAAGTACAAACAAGTTGGTGAGAAAGAATAATGGATAAAGAATACCTTATTCAATTAATAAAAGAAAATAAGCTGATGAAGTTCTATAAGTCAAAAGAATGGAGAGCGTTAAGATTAAAAGCGATTGAGCGAGCTAAGAATGAATGTGAGCATTGCAAACAGGAAGGGAAGGTAACGACACGGGATACGCTTGATAAACGTGGACGCAAGACAAAGATGGATGTGAATCATATCAAGCCAGTTAAAACTCATCCGCATCTTGCATTGGAATTAGATAACCTTGAATACATTTGTGTACGTCACCATAACATTGCTGATGGTAAGGATAAGATGATACGTAATAGTGAACCTAAGTTCGTCAATGAGGAGCGCTGGTAGCGATGATTATAGTTGATGGTAGTTGGACATTTGATACTGACTTAATGATTCAATACGCTGAGAAGGACGAGCGCACGTCATATGAACGAGATATGCTTAATCAGTTCCGGAAGTATTCTTACTGGCGTTACTGCCAAATAAGAGACTGTGTGAACCTAAGAAAGTGCAAACGACTTAAACTTAATGATGTTAGAGAAAGATTGCAAGAAGAAGAGAATTTAATATTTACGACAGACATTCTAAAGATTTCTAGTGAAGAAGTCTTTTTTATTTTGGATTTTATTGAAACTTACTTTGAATTAGTTTCTTAAACACCCCCCGGTCAAAAAGTTTGGCTTTTAGTAGGAGGACCATTCAACGGGGGGAGGAGATGGGAAAAAATATTTTTTGAGATATCAAATTAAGAGGGGGGGTACATGTGCAAAAACTATCAAAGAAAGCACAAATCAAACAAGATTTATTACAACAATTGGAAAATGCTAATTTGAATGGTATGCACTATGTTGACCTTGTCGACGATTACATAACATTGTTCGATACAAAAAACAAATTAGCGAGAGAAATTAAAAAGAATGGACCAATGATTGAATGGCAGAATAGTGAAAGCCAAAAGGGAATGAAAGCTAATCCAGCTACGAAAGAATTTCGTGAAACCAATAAGCGTATGACGGACTTATTAAAAGTGCTTGGTTTAAAAGAACCTGTATACGATGGAAGTAATGATGACGATGATGTCTAAGCAATCGGCAACATATCATCCATATATCGATGAATATATGAGTATGGTAGAAAGTGGTCGAATCAAATCATGTAAAGAACAAAAATTATTAATGAAATATGTTCGGAAAATATTAAGTCGCGACGACATCTACTTCAATGCTAAAGCAGCAGAAGATTCTATTAATGTTCCTGCTAAATATTTTCCGTTTGAATTATTCCTATGGCAAAAGTTTTTAAATGCATTGATGTATGGCGTACGCTTCAAAAAAGATGATCGTATTGTATTTGATGAAGTTTTAATATTAATGGGTCGTGGTGGCGGTAAAACAGGTTATATGGCATATGATTCTTTTTATATGATGACCGGACATCATGGTATTAATAATTACGATATTGATGTAGTTGCAACCAGTGAAGATCAAGCGAAGAGAACATTTACTGATGTATATAATGTTATAAATACGCCATCTTTTAAAGAGAAGTTTAAAAAAATCTTTAAATGGACATTAGAAGAAATTCAACATAAAAAAACAAATTCAGTGATGAATTATAACACTTCCAACTCTCGTACAAAAGACGGTAAACGTACTGGATGTGTAATTTTTGATGAGGCACATGAATACGAAAATTACGATAATATCAATGTTTATACAAGTGGTCAAGGTAAAGTAAGAGGTTCCCGAATCATTTACACCACAACAGATGGACACGTAAGAGGTGGGCCACTTGATGATTTAAAAGAAACAGCAAAATTAATTTTATCTGGCGAGATTGAAGATATTCATTTTTTACCATTCATTTGTAAGTTAGATAGTGAAGATGAGGTCGATGATCCAGCAAATTGGGAGAAAGCAAATCCTTCTTTACCATACAATGATGAGTTAAAAATAAAAATGAAACGGGAATACCAAAAAATGCAACGTAATTCGAAATTGCGAGTCGAATTTATGACAAAGCGTATGAATATCCCGATTTCAAATATCTTAGAAACTGTTTGTACCTGGGATGAATTAGAGCGAACAAATCAATCAATACCAGATTTATCTGGACTTGAATGTATTGGTGCTGTGGATTTCGCACAAGTACGAGATTTTTGTGGAATGGGTTTATTATTTAAAAAAGATAATAAACGATATTGGTTACATCATTCCTTTATTAATCAAGTTGCACTAGATATTCAAGATATAAATATGGATGTTATCCGAGAAGCAGAAGCAAAAGAATTATGTACCATTATTCGAACTGAAAAATCTATTGATCCACACCGGGTTAAAAATTGGTTCTTAGAAATGGCTAAGAAATATAGAATCAAAAAGATTTGTATGGACTCGCACCGTGCAAGTGTATTAGGACCAGTACTTGAAGAAGCGGGTTTTGAAGTTGAAATTGTAAGAAGGGGACATATTACGCATTCAAAATTATCACCACTTGTTGATGATTTATTTATTAATGGAAAGTTAGTATTTGGTGATGACTTATTAATGCGTTGGTATGTATGGAACACTTTCAAGGATAATAAAAACAATGGGAATATCGAATATGCAAAGATTGATCCAGAGAAGCGGAAAACAGATGGTTTTCACGCTTTTTTACATGCTCTTAATTTAGATAGTGAATTGAAAGAATCTAACGCTTTAACAAAAGAGAATGTTAGAAAGATATTTAGATCATTTAATGTGTAAAAGAGGTGGTGAGAATATGGGATTAAGAGAATGGATAAGTGGCTTTCTTGGAAGTAATAATACGATTACTTTAAAGGAGTGTGTTTATGAATTAAGTGTTGATTATTATTATAAAAAATTAGCTGTAGAAAGTTGTATTGATTTAATAGCCAACGCTCTAACTAGGAGTGAATTTCAAACGTTTGAAAAAGGGAAAGAAAAACGTGGTGAAAATCATTATTTACTTAATGTACAACCGAATCAAAATCAAAATGCATCAGAATTTATGCATAGCTTAGTTAATCATTTAATTATGGAAAATGAATGTGTAGTAATTATGCAAAATAAGCAATTATATATTGCAGATTCCTTTGATATTACTAAGTTTGCGTTAAAAGAAAACATCTACAACAGTATAACAATTGGTGATTTCACCTTTGATAAACCGTTTAATGAATCTGAAGTGTTTCATTTTAAATTGAATGACCGCAATATTATGCAAGTCATAGATGGAATGTATAACAGTTTTGGAAAATTGCTTGCATCGTCCATTGACTATTATAAAAGAAAAAATAATAAGCGCTTGTTAATTAAAGGCGATTTTCTAAGAGCGCAAGATCCAGAAACGCAAGCCGCGATTGATGAAATGTTTGAAGGTCAGTTAAAAAATTGGTTTAACGCTGATAAAGTAGGTTCTGCTTTTCAATTACAGAATGGATATGAAATTGAAGATATGAGTGATAGTAAAAACGGCGTCGCAAACAATAGCACAAGCCGTGATATTAGCGATTTAGTCAGTGACATATTTGGTTATGTAGCAACGGCTTTTCATGTGCCTATCGGTATTTTAAAAGGTGATGTGGCTGATATTGAAAAGCAAATGGATTCATTTTTAGCATTTTGCATTAATCCGATTGCTGAATTGATACAAGATGAATTTAATCGAAAGATGTACAAAAAAGAAGAGTATTTAAAAAGAACTTATTTAAAAATTGATACAACAAAAATTAAGATTGTTGATATTACGAAATTATCAACCGCAATGGATAAATTATTTGCGATTGGTGGTCTAACAATTAATGACGTCATAATGATGCTTGGAAAAGAGCCTATTGACGAAGAATGGGCAAACAGAAGACATGTAACAAAAAACTATCAAGAAGCGGATTCACTGGAAGGAGGTGAAAAGAATGAAACGTTACAAGAATGAAAAATATAACCATCTAGCTAATGTCCAACATGCCTTTAAGGCAGAAGCAAAAGCTGATTCGCTGGACATAACGATTTATGGTGATATTGGCGAATCATGGTGGAGTGATTCTACATCAGCAGTTGATATTGAGAGAACATTGAAAGCTACTTCGGCAAATGTTATTAATATCAATCTGAATAGTCCTGGTGGGGATGTATTTGATGGAATTGCGATTTATAACCAACTTAAAAACCATCCGGCAAAAATCATCATTAATGTAGATGGACTGGCAGCAAGCGCCGCATCTATTATTGCGATGGCAGCAGATGAATTAATTATGAATACAGGTTCTATGTTAATGATTCATGAAGCTTCTACATGGACTTGGGGGACAAAATTAGATATTCGTAAAACGTTGAATGCTCTTGAAGGAATTGACAAGTCGCTTGCGGATATTTATATGACTCGTTATCAAGGAGAACGTACAGAAATTGAGACAATGATTGCGAACGAAACATGGTTTACCGCAAATGAGGCAGTAGAATTTGGATTGGCTCACAAGGTAAATGAACATGTGGAAAATAATGAAGTGATAGATCCAGAGGAATTTAAAAATAATGTTCTACAAAATTTTCGAAATAAAAATAAACAGCATGAACCAGCAGTAGCAAGTGCAAATCAAAATATACTTAATAAATTTAAGCGCGCATAAAGCAGTGCTTTTTTTATTGTCTTACAAACAGGAGGGAATAAGATGACTATTAGAAATTTAGATCGTCCAGTAATCGAAAATAAAGATCAACAGATTATTAATGTGCAAGAAGCATTTGAAACAGGAGATGCACAGGTAGTAGCAGCACGTATTGTGGCAAATATGGAAAATAACATGCAGCATTTTCAAGATATGATGAACGATGTAATTAGTGAAGCACAACAAGCAAAAAATGAAAATTGGGATGCACAAGTATTAGCTTCCCGTGGTGTACGTATTTTAACAAATGACGAAAAGAAATTCTACAACGCAGCAATCGAGGCGAATTCATTCAATGAAACGCATAAATTAATGCCACCAACTATTTTTGAGCGTGTGTTTGAAGAGTTAGAAAAGGAACATCCATTATTATCCCTTGTTAACTTCCAAACAGTAGGAGCAACTACTCAATGGATTGTAAGAAAAGAAGGTGCAGCTTCAGCTTATTGGGGCGACGTATGTGATGAAATTAAAGAAATGATTGATGAAGGTTTTACAACAATTGATCAAGGAATGTACAAACTTAGTGGATTTTTAGTTGTATGTAAAGCAATGTTTGAGTTAGGTCCTGAGTGGTTAGATAAGTACGTCCGTACATTTATGAAAGAAGTTGTAGCTGAAGAATTAGAAAGAGTAATTGTTATGGGGACAGGAAAAAAACAGCCAATAGGCATGATTAAGGATTTAAAAGGTGCTGTAACAGATGGTATTTATCCAGATAAAAAGAAAATAATTCTAAAGGATTTTACACCCGCAACAATTGGAAAAGAAATTTTAGCACCTACAACAAAAGGTGGAACGAAACGTTATACAGGGGTTACTTTGATTCTGAATCCATTAGATTACGCAACGAAATTCTTCCCTATTGGGGCGAAGCGTAAAGACGATGGAACTTGGACGTATGATAACTTCGGTGTACCAGGTTTAACGATTGTTCAATCACCGGCAGTGCCATTAAACACAATGATTTCTGGAAAAACAAAAGATTACTTTATGGGGGTTGCTTCAAAACAAGAATTAGTATCAGATGATACAGTTCGTTTAATCCAAGATCAACGTTTATACCTGATTCGTCAGCTTGCAAACGGTCGTCCATTAGATCATGATTCGTTCACTGTATTTGATATTACAGCACTAGAACCGAAAGAAGGAACTCCAACACCCTAATTCCTCCTCTCCTGTTGAAGAGAGGAATTATGCAGCATTAACGAAGGTAGAGATTCAATCTCTACTAGATCAAAGCGGTATTGAATACAAGGCTAATGCAACGAAGGCCGAACTAATCACTTTATTAGAAGGTGATGCAAATGGATAATCTTTTGCAAGAATTAAAAGACGTTCTTAAAATCACATGGAATGAAGAGGATGCTAGTTTAATAAAACTTTTGGAAAAAGGAGAGGCGTATTTGTTGGCTTTAACAAATGCGTCTTTTGATTTTTCAAAGGAGCTAATCCCGAAAGATTTGCTGTTAGAACGGTGTCGGTATGTCTATAACAATGCAGGTGATGAGTTTGAAAAAAATTATAAAAATGAACTATCCAGACTTATTTTAGATGCAGCTTTAGGAAAAGTTGGTGTAATCAATGGCTCTAAAAGCGTATAGAGAAACGCTTAACGATGGATTTCTACAATATGGATATAAAAAAACAGAGCGTTCAGAAGAGGGGAAAAGAATAGGTGAGAAGTTCCATGAAGAAGGAAAGCTTGCCTATAAAGTGATGTCTTTACGAGACAGTGATTACAAAGTGGTGGGCGTTTTAACAACGGGATTAGATGTAAAAGTTAAAACACTATATCCACCTTCCTTTAGAAAGATAAATAAAAATAAACTTAAGGTATTAATAGATGGAATCGAATATGACGTGATTAAAGCGGATCATGATTCTAATAAACAATACCTATTCTTTTATTTGCAGCAGGCGGTGAAATCTCGTGAATGAAAAATCTAAAAGGCTTATGAAAGAGCAGAGAAGTGGCATTAAAAAAGCCCTTGAAGACGGATTTAAGCTGTTAGTTGTTGAGGATGAACTAGCAGAAGATGAAGAATCGCAGTTAACAGAAGAGGGATACAATTGTTTTATTTTGGAATATGGTGAGTTTCGACCATCTTCAAATGAGCGTACAATTTCTCAAAGCATATATGTTAGTTATTTATCGGAAAATCAATCAAATTTAGATGAGCAGGTCGTTGATATTATTTCGTGGGTTAGCAAGGTGAAAATGGTATCCTTTGTAGTTTCTAAAAGTGATCGTCTTCAAGTAAAAGATACAGATCGTTTTATTGATCGTGTTGTTTTTACGTTTAGGAGGGTGATTCCAATTGAGTGCATTTGAGCTTGAGTATGAAGCGATAGAAAAGCTTGAAGAAAAAATGCGGTTATTACCAAATAAGATGGAACCTACAATCAATACCATTCTCCACACGGATGGTATACGAATTGCAATAGAAGAGATTACGAAGCTGATTCCAGTATCTCGTTCTAAATGGAGTGTTCGAAATAAGACACATGCCAAAGATAGCAACTGGTCAAAAAGTGAAAAGATGAATTTAGGTTTTAGGATATTGGCCCGTGGTGGAGCAGCTAATAAAAAAGGTTCGTTTGGATATCTAGTTTTCCCAAACGAAGGTAGAGGATCTCACAATCCTTTAGAGCAAAGATTTGCGGAGCGTGGGATACAGAATGCCAGACCAAGAATTTTAGAGGAACTACATGTAGGTATAGATAAATTATTAGAGGAGGAATTATAAAATGCCTAAAGTGATTGAAGAATTTGATTCCGTATTAATTGCGAATGCAAGTATTCAATTTAAGAAGAAAGGTACGCAAGATCCAGGGACGAAATTTGGATGTGTAGGATCAATTGAAGGGGAACCAGAAAACAAGGAAATGAAAAAAACATGTGGTGGCGTGACGTTGAAAAAGAAATCGAAAACCACGGAACTGAAAGTTACTGTTTCAGCGCATATTCCTGTTAAAGTAGCAAGAGATTATTTTGGTTTTAATACAACTGGATTAAAGCCGGGTGTATGGGCGTTCGGTAGTGCTTCAAAGGGATATGATTTTGTATTTACGGCTGATGTAGTAGATGAGTTTGAAGATGTTGTAAAACTTATTGCGTTTCCAAATTGCTCAAACTCCACCGGTTTTAAATTTGCTATTGCAAATGGTGAGGAAGAATTGGCAATGATGGAGTTAGAATTTACGGCCTTACCAGATGAATTAAAGAATTTCTATTATGAAGCATTTGTAGATGAATTAGCAGATGCAACAGTCGCTCAAAAGTGGCATACACAATTTAATTCAGCTCTTGTGAAAGGAACAACTTCAGCTTAAAGCCCTAGTTTCATACAGGGCTTTTTCTTTTGGATTTAAATGAGAAGAAAATGAAAGTGAGGAAATAGCAGATGAAAGTACAAAAAATAACATTAAAAGAAGTCGAATTTGTAGAAGTAGAAGGTGAGTATGAAAAACGTTTTATTAATAAACAAAACTATCCGGCGTTTTTAACCAATTACGCTTTGAAAAAGGGCCAAGAAGAAGGGCTTATTACTAGTTCAATTATTGCTGATATCGTGAAATTCCAAGCATTAGATGGATTAAGAAATGAGGATAATGAAGATTTATCAGCTTTAGAACAAATCGATCAAACAAGTATTCATAAAGTGATTTATATGGCATTTAAAGGCGCAAACCCAAAAGAAAAGTTAACATTTGATGATTTCTTACAGAAGTATCATGATTCATTAGCAGAATCTATGGAATTATATACGAAACTGGTTGTTGATGTAATTAGTCAAGATCCAAATCAATTTGCCACAGCACTGAAAAAAAGTACAAATAGCGGCGGTAACGGTGAAAAAAAGTAAAAAATCCAGACATTAAAATTGAATGTGTGGAAGATAAATACGTCTTGTATTGTCTAGTCTCTGGAATAGATCCAGAGACTTTTTGGCATGAGCCAATTTCGTCTGTTGAGCGTATTTACGCAGGGATTACAGCGTTTGAAGCATGGCGTAACGATCCCAAGTAAAGGTAGGTGAGATAATGGCAAGAAATAATTCGGAAGTTGAAGTTATATTTAAAGCGCAAAATAAAGATTTTAATGATGCTATGAATGGCATGAATCAGGAAGCTAAAAAACTTCGTCAAGAAATGAAATTACAAGAAGAGCAGATGAAGTTAAACGCTACTGATTCAGAAAAACTACAAGCAAAGCTTCAAAATCTTTCTGGGCAATATGCAGTTGCACAAAGGGCTACACAAGCAACGGCGGAACATTTACAGAGAGCTAAAGAATTGTACGGAGAAAATTCAACCGAAGTTGCTAAGTTAGAATCAAAATTACGAAGTCAACAAATAACAGAACAACAGTTAGCGAATAGTATTAAACAAACTTCTGAAAGTTTAAAACAGGCAAGAGATGCTGAACAGGAAAGAACAAGTGAAACAGCTAAAGCAGCTCAAAAACTGAAAGAGCTAAAAGGGCAAGAAGAGCAGTTGCAATCTTCGCTTTCTAAGTTGAATGCTCAATACGAGTTACAAAAAGCGACGCTTGGTGAGAATGCTTCAGAAATAGAGAAGTTACGTTTAAAAATAGATAATCTTGGAGAGCAACATACTGTTGCAGCTAGTAAAGTACAAAACTATCAGAAACAGTTAGATCAAGCCAAACAGCAGTATGGTGAAAATGCTAGTGAAATCCAAAGATATGAAACGCAGCTTATACAAGCTCGGACAGCAGAACAGCAGTTGCAGAATCAATTAAGTGCGACAAATAGAAGTTTGCAGGAACAAGAAAACGCTACGAAACAATTAAAGACATTCTTTGATGCGACTGAAACGAGTGTAGATCATTTTGCAAATGCATTAGGAAATAACCTTACAAACGCAATACGAAACGGTACAGCGACAGCTAGGCAGTTAGAACAAGCGATTCAAATCATTGGTCGTGAAGCATTAGGTTCAGAAGCAGATATTGAGAAATTACAGCGCTCTCTTCGTTCTATAGATGATGGGAACTCATTACAACAAGTTCGAAATGACTTGAGAGACATTTCACGAGAAGCAGAAAGAGCATCGCACAGTTTTAAAGAATTAGATATCGGTTTAGAAAATATTCTTGGTGGATTAATGGCTGGCGGTGGTATTTCAGGAGCCATTGAGCAAGCACTGGATACCTCTAAATTAAAAACAAAAATTGATGTTTCTTTTGAAGTTCCAGCATCCTCTAAAAAATCAGTAGAAGAAGCGGTTCGTGGTGTAGAAGCCTATGGTGTTGATGTGGAAGAAGCACTGGAGGGTACACGTAGACAATGGGCGTTAAATAAAACTGTCAGTGATAAAGCGAATGCTTCCATTGTAAAAGGAGCAGGAGCCATTGCAAGTGCTTATGCAGGTATAGATTTTACTGAGTTAATTCAAGAAGCAAATGAAATTGGTAATGAATTAGGGATAACTAGTGATACGGCCTTAGGATTAACGAATCGGCTTTTAAAAATCGGATTTCCTCCTGAGCAATTGGACATTATCGCTGAATATGGTGGGCAGCTAACACGAGCAGGTTACAATGCTGAAGAAGTACAAGCGATTATGGAGGCTGGTGTTGATACAGGTACCTGGAATTAGATTATAGTTCCCTTGTATGGAGACATACAATGAAAAACTCCTTTAATTCAGTGGAACTCTCAAATGAGACAATACTGAGCGAAGCCTTTTAATTAAGGAACGTGCAACGACTAGTCGAGAGACGTAGGGTGTAAGCAAATGACACTCGAAACGGGGAGCAACTCAAGTAGTTGAAGATATAGTCTAATCTATGCGGTGACGTATAGCAGTTCATAAAAGAACGGGCGTGACGTTGCGAATCACGTTGAATATAAATGATTGATAATCTCTTAGATGGTTTGAAAGAAGGACGAATTAGGGCCGCTGAATTTGGTAAAGAAGTTCCTAAAGCACTTCAAGATTTACTTAAAGGCACAAAAATTTCTACTGAACAAATGCAAAAGTGGGGTAAAGCTGTAGCTGAAGGTGGTAGAGGCGGTTCAGTTGCCATGACTGAAATAGCAAAGGCTTTAGATGGTGTTGAAGATGCAACGCAGAAAAATTTAATAGGTGCGCAAATTTTCGGTAGATGATAAATTGTGCCGAAGTAAAATCGCGGTATGAAGCAAAGAGGGTGCGAATCCTGATTTGAACCGAAGGCTATACAAAGTATAGTCAGGGGCAGAGCATAGAGGGTGAAAAGATATAATCCCTCCACGAGACCGCGACACTTATTAGTGAAAACGTATGCCGAACTTACAGGAAATGAACTGTAAGAAGTAGAGGATAAAAAGCCTTTACGATAACAAATTGACGATGTACGAAGATCAAGGACAAAACATTACGAATACACTTATTGGAGCTCAAGACAAAGTTGTTGATCTAAACAAGAATCAAGAACAGCTAAATGAAACGATAAAGAAAATGGATGCCAGCCCAGCAGTAAAGTTTCAAAAAGCTATGAACGACTTGAAAATGGCACTTGAACCTGTTTTGGGAGTCATTGCTGATGTAATTAGTGCTTTTGCGAGCTTTGTTTCAGAGCATCCAGCATTAGCAGCAGCGATAACAACAATTGTAACTGCACTTGGAATCCTAGTTGGAGCCGCTATGGCTTTAGGGCCTATATTTATTACGTTAGCGAGTTATGCAACCTATGCTGGATTAAGTATAGGGGCGGTTGCCGCGACATTTTTTGGTTATACAGCAATTATTATAGGGGTAACCGCCGCAATTGTTGGATTAGTTGTTGGGATAAAACACCTTTGGGAAAACAATGAAGGGTTTAGAAATAGCATTACGAATGTAATTGAAAGCGTTCAAAATTTTGGACATGCATTATCTTCACTAGGTAAATATCTATTCTACACGGCTGTTGATGGAGATTATTTAAATGATTGGATTACTCATTTACCCAAAGGATTTCAAAATGCGGCTGAAATGATAGGATTGGCAGTCAGTAAGATACGCGAAGCGTGTCTTCATCTTTTTGATGCAGTAAAAGCTGTTTTTTCGGGAGATTTTAGTCAGTTAGGCGAAATCTTTAAGATGATCGGTCCTACTATAGCGGGAGCAATTGTAGGAGGAATTCCTGGTGTTCTTATTTCTGTATCTCGTTATTTACCAGCGATTGCAGAATATTTGAATGCAAACTCAGGAATTATCCTTGAAACTATTACGAATATCTTTACTAATATAGCCAATTTCGTAACAACAGCATTACCACAATTTCTTGAAGCTGGATCACAAATGATTTCAAGCCTTGTGAATGGTTTGGTTATAGCGGCTCCAATTGTGCTTGAAGCCATTGTTGGGATTATAAATACAATTTCACAGATGATTGCTACCTATCTTCCCGTGATTGTTCAAACGGGAATACAAATCATTCAAACTTTAATTTCTGGAATTGTACAAGTCTTACCTACACTCATAGAAACAGGACTTCAGTTGATCCTAACCTTAATAAACGGAATTATGCAGATGCTTCCACAGTTAATTCAAATAGCTGTAACAATTATTCAAACTATTATTAGTGGAATTATGTCATTTTTGCCCCAGCTAATTGAAATGGGAATAAATTTATTAGTTTCATTAATTACAGGAATCACACAAGCTTTACCTATGATTGCTTTAGCGATTATTACAGTCATTACAACTTTAATTGAAGCCATTACAGCGAATTTACCTATGATAATTGAAGCTGGTGTTAAGGTTTTAACTAGCTTAATAGACGGAATCATTAAAATGCTACCGCAACTTATTGATTTAGCGATAACTCTTATAACCAAAGTAGCGGATACTTTATTAACAAACTTACCTAAAATAATTGAATCCGGTGTAAAGATTTTAATGGCCATTATTGATGGAATCGTACAAGTGTTACCACAACTTATTAATGCAGCATTAGATTTAATTGTCAAAATAGCATCTACATTAATTGCGAACTTGCCGAAGATACTGGAAGCAGGCGTAAAGATTTTGCTTATGTTAATTGCTGGTATTGTAAAAGTTATACCAGATTTAATTGCGGCAGCATTAAAGCTTATCATTACTTTAGCAGGGGAGCTCATTAAGAATTTACCGAAGATACTGGAAGCTGGTGTCCAACTGATCTGGGCATTAATAAAAGGTATTGTCAGTATGGTTGGAAAATTAGGTTCTACAATCGTGACAGATATTGTACCGAAGATTGTCGATACATTAAAGAAGATTGATTTATTCAAGATAGGTAAAGATATTATAAGTGGATTGATAGACGGTCTAGGCAGTATGGCTGGCAAAGTGTTAAATAAGGTGAAATCTATTGGTAACGATATTCTTGACGGTTTTACTTCCTTCTTCGACATCCATAGTCCATCTCGAAAAATGAGGGATCAGGTTGGTAAACAAGTTGGTGCTGGGCTTGCTGTTGGTATGGAGCAATCTGTATCGACGGTTCTTGCAGCGGCTAAAAACTTAGCAACTTCGGTCTATTCCGTATTAGAAAATACGTTAGGTGCGTTCAATAGTTCGGCTATAAACGGAATGATGAATAATAATCCTCTTAGGAGTTATTTTGAAGCAATATTATACGATGGAGATTATCTTAATGATTGGATTACGCATTTACCAATGGACATGAGGGATGCATTAAAAGCGGTAGGTAAAGAATTAGAAAGTTTCACTATAGATGGAGTAGAAGACGATAGTCCTATTGCCCGTTATATTCGTAGTATATTAGAGGGCGGGAACCCATCCCAAGATATACTAAAAGAATTTAAGGAATCCAATAAGTGGCTAGAAATCGGTAAAAAAATAGCTGGTTTCAGAGAGCGAATTCTAAAAGATTTTTATAATGCTCCAAACGATAATACAAACAAAGATAATGCGTTGCAATCCGCTTTCAACAATATTTCAAACATGGTTGATGATACTTTTAAAAAGTTGAATTTATATGGGATAAACAAACAAGATAACATCGCTTCTAATCTGTCGGCATTAGCGACAGGAGCAGTTCAACCGATTGTTCAACAAATTGATAGTGGTCCTGTAGAAATTAATTTTTATAACACAATTAATAATGAACGTGATGTTGATCGCATGTTTGAAAAAGCAAATGATTGGTTTGCTGAGCGTGGCCGTAATGTAAAAATAGGAATAGGGAGGACTTAAATTGCTAGACATAGGTATCGATAATCAGTTAGCAAGTGACTATGGAATATGTATGGTAGAACGCCCTGTTATTCCTACAGCAGAACAGGAAGTAGAATATATTGAAGTGTCGGGTAGACATGGTTCACTTACAAAAAAAGGGGCGTTTAAAGACGTCCCTTTAAAAATAAAGTTCAATATGCTTGAAGAAGAGAATATTAAACCATTAATAAGGCGCATGAAGGCTTGGTTGATGAATGGAAAGAAATTATATTTTACAGATGATGATGTGTATCGAAAAATTAAACATGTTGTGGTAGGTGATATTGTAAATGAAATTGAAGAACACGGTGAATTTGAGGTGGATTTTAAGTTAGATCCCTTTGAATATACAGAAGATGCAAACATAATGTTGAGTACTCCTGGATTTATTCATAATCCGGGTACAATGGAATCGGCTCCAATGTTGTTTGTTGCAGGGAACGGTACATTTCGAATTTTCATTAATGATGTTTCTTTTCAGATTAAAGATGTAAAAGGCTCTGTTGTAATAGATTCAGAATTATTAGAGGCATATAGTGGTACAGTATCAATGAATGATAAAATGATTGGTGATTTTCCAGAATTTCAAATAGGATTAAATAAAATAGAGTGGTCAGGAGCTATCCAATTTATTTCAATTCAACCAAGATGGAGATATAAATAATGGTTACTTTATATAAACCAAATGAAACAGATTTTACGCATAACGGAATTGGTGTTTTAGATAAACATATTTATAGTGCAACTGTTGAGGAAGAACTCAACGGTTTATTTGTTTTTAATTTTAATTATCCTTTATTCGCTCCATATGGAACGAAAATTGACGGGATGAACATCATAAAAGTTCCTACTCCTGATGGGGATCAGTTATTTCGCGTGGTGACTCCTAAAGTGAGTATGGGAGAAATCAAAGCGGTTTGTTACCATATTTTTTATGATTTAACAGAAAACTTGATTGAAGATATATTTATTCAGCCCACAAATGGTAGTGCGGCTATGGCTAGGTTGTCATCGGGTTGTCAATATAAGCATCCTTTTACTTTTTATTCAGATGTAACAAATATCTCCACCGCACGTATTGTTCGAAAGAATCCAGTTGAAGCAATGTTAGATACGAGCCAAGATAATTCATTCGTAAATCGATGGGGTGGTGAATTAAAAAGGGATAACTTTGATGTGAAGATGTTGAAAAGCCGAGGGGCTAACCGTGGGGTAGTTATCAGGCATAAAAAAGATTTGTTAGGTTATGAAGGAAGTGTGGACTGGAAGAGCCCTACTACCAGAATTATGCCGCAGGGGTTTGACGGATTATTATTACCAGAAAAATATGTAGATAGCCCACTCATTAATAAGTATCCGTATCCGAGAATACGAGTTATTGAATTTAATCATATAAAAGCAGCTATCGGTAAAAATGCGAATGATGAAGATGCATTACCTCTAGAAGAAGCATATAAAAAGTTACGTCAAGCCGCTAAAGATATGTTTGATATTCAGATGGTAGATCAACCAAAAGCGACTTATAAGGTTGAATTTCAAGAGTTGTCTCAAACAGAGGAGTATAAGGAATATAAAATTCTACAGCGTGTCTGGATGGGGGATATTGTTACAGTTAAACATGAGGAAGATGGTATTGATATTCAAGCAAAGGTCATTGCGTATAAATATGATCCGATTAAAAAGGAATATATCAATGTAACCATTGGTAATTTTAAAGAATCTTTTACAGACGTGACAGGTAAAGTAGATCAAATTCAACAAGATTTATCCAATATGCCAGGATCTTTACTTGGTGCAGCGAAAGAAAATGCAACAAAATTAATTAATTCAGGGTTTGGTGGAAATGTTCGTGTATATCCAGACCGCATTCTAATCATGGATACAAAAAATGAAATGACAGCTTCAAAAGTGTGGCAGTGGAACATAAACGGGTTAGGTTATTCATCAAACGGGGTAAATGGTCCGTATGAGATTGCCATGACAAGTGATGGAAGAATTGTTGCGGATTTTATTACAACTGGAGTATTGAATGGGAATCTGATTCGAGGTGGAGAAATAACAGGAACCACTCTTAGAACTGCCAATGATTCCAATTATGTTTCTATTTCTAAGCAATTTATTAGATTAATGGAATCGTATATCACCCGGATTTTCATGGGCTATTATATAAATAATAATAATGTCATGCAACCCACTATTGTATTAGGTGGCAACAATGATATAACAGCCACGCAAGGTGCAGTGTTAATTTATCAGCTAGATGGTTCTCCGAAGTCAGGGGGAATCGGAATATCGAATGGGTATCAAAATGGTGACCCAACAAGAGTCTATTTCTCAGCATCTCTTGCGTTTAATAAAAATGGCCATGCGGAACTAAGTTCGGATCAAAGCTTAGAACTCGAGTCGAAAGAATCCTATGCTTCTTTGAAGTGTCAAAATAATCTTTTTCTGGAAAGTAAAGCAGGTGGCGCTTATTTTACTGCAAAAGAAGGGTTTAACTTTCGCCAAAATGGAGATCGAATTGTGGATTTGAAGTTGACACCTGGTGGAGATAGTGACATCGTATTTCAGAACATCTTATTACGGAATAATAGAAATTATGAAAGTACCTATGTGCAAGTAAAAAGTGGTGGAGGAACTTATTTTAACGGTGTTTTAGCAGCAGATTTTAAAGTGTCTTCTAAAAAGAAATATAAAACCAATATACGTGATATTAAATTTGACGCGTTAGAGAAGGTAATGGGGTGGGAGATTAAACAATATAACCTTAAAACAGAAATGGCTCAATTATATGATATGCGTATGAACCGTAAAGAAGGAGATCCACTCCTTACAACAAACGATATTACAACGCACTATGGAGTTGTACTTCCGGATGAATCAAAAGAAAATGGTGTTGGCTTATATGGGATGATTGCGCAGACTGTTAAAGCATTTCAGGAGTATGTAGCCAAAACAGATGCTAGAATCGAAGAATTAGAGCCAATAAAACCTAAAGGAAATATAAAACACAGGAACAAAGTAAAACGTCAAAGAAGACCGCCTAGACGCGTGAAAAGGAATAGTTAGAGAGAGGTGTAGTCATGCGAAATGAGGAAATTATTATAGATTTAGCAGATCCTGTGTTTACTAAAACAATTCGTTCCAGACAAAATGATAAAAACGGGTTGAAGATTACTGTATATGTAAGAGAAAAGGGGCAAAATGTTGATTTAACGGGGTATGCAGTGAAGTACGAAGCGATTAATCAAGTTGGACTGTTCGTTCGAGATGATGCTCAAATAGTTGATGCAAAGAATGGCGTATTTTCATACACATTGTCCTCACAAGCTGTTTCCGCATCGGATGATTGGACAGCTTATTTTGTGATGGAAAAAAGTACAGAACGAATGAGTACACCAGACATTCGGATTACATTAAGGCGTGATGTGAAAGAAGGAAATATTAAAATTGAAAACTATATTTCAGAGTTTGAGATTTTTAAGAAAACATTGGACGAGTTGCAGAAGAAATTAAATGCTATGGATGTTGTTAAGAAAAGCGGAGACACCATGACAGGTGATCTAGGGATGGACCCAGGTAAATCAGTTCAGTTTAAATCAAGTGGAAGTACTAATAATAATTATGTACTTAGAGGTCAAGCGGGACAGAATAAGCTGGTACTCTCAGATATCACGTCAAATAAGTTCATTTGGGATTACTTCAGTGACACGGATACTTTCACAGTTGTATCTAACACGAACCTCCTAAAGAAAACAGGAGATGTTATAACAGGTCTTTTAAAGTTCCATTCTCTGGGGCAAATGTTGATGACTCAACCTGATTCAGCGACAGGCCCTTCTGCTCGTGGGTTACACTACGCAGATAAAGACACAGACGGAAGCGTTAATCGTGGCGGAATTGGACGTTTCAAAGGGGCTAACAACGGTGATGAATATCTATACATGGGGTTCGGTACGAATCCTTGGGATTCTCAAAGTGGTTTAATAGTTCGTCCTGATGGATCAGCTACCTTGAAAGGTAAAAAGATAGCAACCGCTGATAATGATACAGGATGGATTAACCTTCCTACAACTGGGGTAGAGAATGTTACTGATAGAATTTTGAAGTACAAGAGAAGTGGGGAACAAGTTAATGTGATTGGTTCTATTCGAAATGCACAAAACGCAACAGTATTTGCTACACTTCCAGTTGGATGTAGACCTGTTCAAGACATTGCGGTTCCAACTATTATGATAACTGGAGGAGTGAATACAAACTTTTGTGAAGTTACAGTAAAAAAAGATGGTGGGATTTTCGTGAATGGTGTTCAAAGTGGAAGTACTTTTCATATTGCAATGAGCTTTTTAATTTAAATATTACAGATTGAGCGTGCATAAGCAGGCTTTTTTATTTTGTATAAAATAGGGCTTTGATTCAATTCATCAATCAAGAGGAGTGATTTCACTTCTCTTTTTATTTTGAGGAGATGATCAGTGTGAAACGAATAGTAGACCAAGTAATTTATGAAAAGCATGTTAGCCAGGAAAATAAAAACCTAGTCAAAGATTTTCTCATTGAAAAGAAATCGCAAGGGAAAGCGGCAAGCACTTTACAGCAATACAGTTGGGATTTACGGATTATTTTGTTTCTGATACATGAACACTTCGAAAATAAAAAGCTTATTGATTTAACACGTAAAGATATTCGGAATTTATCTATTATCTTTCAAGAGAGGGGAATGTCAAACGCACGTGTGAATGGATTGATGAGTGCATTACGTTCAGCTCTTGAGTTTTGTGCTGACGATGATGATTATAATTACGAGTTCAACGTAGGCTCAAGGGTGCGTGGTTTACCTAAGAATCCAATTCGAGACATCACATTTATAACAGAGGACCAGATTAATTGGCTAATCGATGAATTACTTGAGCAAGAGAAATATATGTTGGCTACGTATTTAGCTCTTTCTTATTACAGTGCAGCTAGAAAGAATGAGGTTTACCAGGTTCAAAAAGAAGGATTAACAGAACATTATTATACAAATGTGGTACGAGGGAAACGTGGTAAGAAGTTTAGAGTATATTACAATCACCGGGTGCAGAAATGCATCCGTTTATATATAAATCAGCGAGGTAAGGATACTATTCCAGATTTGTTTGTGCGTGTTTATAAGAATGGTGAGAGAAAAAGGTTGAACAAGAGTGTATTTAATTATTGGTGCGACATATTTGCTAAGATGCTGAATGAAAAGGAAGGAAAGGAATTTAAAATTAATCCTCATTGTTTCCGTCATAGCAGATTAGATAATTTGAAAGTACAAGGAATACCGCTTGAAAAACTAAAGTCACTTGCTAACCATTCTGATATTTCCACAACTGAATCTTATTTAAAAGATAGAAGTGAGGAAGATATTGCAGAGATATTTGGAATGGACCCAAGTTACTTTGCAGCTTAAAAAGGAGAGGGAAATATGGATCGTATTGATGTATTATTGAAAACATTTATAGCTACGTTTGGTGGCTTCTGTGGGTATTTTTTGGGAGGATGGGATGCGACATTGAAAGTCTTAGTGACGATGGCAGTTATTGATTATTTAACTGGCATGATTGCAGCAGGTTATAACGGTGAATTAAAAAGCAAAGTTGGTTTCAAAGGCATCGCCAAAAAGGTGGTGCTTTTTATTTTGGTCGGTGCGGCCGCCCAGCTCGATACAGTACTTGGAAGTAACAATGCAATTCGTGAAGCGACAATCTTCTTTTTCATGGGGAATGAATTGCTTTCACTTTTAGAAAATGCTGGACGAATGGGTATTCCACTCCCACAACCATTAACAAATGCAGTTGAAATTTTAGGTGGCAAACAAAAACAAGAAGAGAAAAAAGGGGATGTTCAATAATGGAAATCAGAAAAAAATTAGTTGACCCAAGTAAATATGGTACAAAGTGTCCGTATACAATGAATCCAGAATTTATCACAGTTCATAATACGTATAATGATGCTACAGCAGAAAACGAAGTAGCTTATATGATTCGTAATGACAACCAAGTCTCGTTTCATATTGCGGTAGATGATAAAGAAGCTGTACAAGGTATTCCTTTAGAACGTAATGCTTGGCATTGTGGTGATGGTGGCGGAAATGGTAATAGAAAGTCTATCGGGGTTGAGATTTGCTACTCTTTAAATGGTGGAGATCGATATTATAAAGCAGAAGATAATGCAGCTATTATTGTATCTCAACTGATGAAACAGTACGATATTCCGATTAGCAAAGTTCGTACACACCAATCGTGGAGCGGGAAATACTGCCCTCATCGTATGTTAGCAGAAGGACGTTGGAATAGCTTTATTGAAAGAGTCCAAAATGCATACAATGGAGGTGGTAAAGTAACTCCTACACCTATTCCTCCGGAAAATAATGGGACAGGTATTGCGTATATTGAAGGGAATGGCGTTAACCTTCGTAAAGGGCCAGGTACTGGATACGGGATTATTCGTCAATTAGGTAAAGGTGAGTCCTACGAAGTATGGGGACAATCAAACGGATGGTTAAACCTTGGTGGGGATCAGTGGATTTATAACGATCCATCATACATTCGTTATACAGGAGGAGATGCACCGGCACCTTCTAAACCTTCAAATGATGGTATTGGTGTAGTAACCATTACAACTGATGTATTAAGAGTTCGTACTGGTCCAGGAACTAACTATGGCGTCGTGAAAAATGTGTACCAAGGTGAAAAATATCAAACGTGGGGATATAGAGATGGTTGGTATAATGTTGGCGGCGATCAATGGGTTTCTGGTGAATATGTGAAGTTTGAAAAGTAAAACATATTACCATACAAAAGAATAATTTTGTAAACAAAAAGAGCCGTCATCATGACGGCTCTTTTTTTTATTTCTACGATTTTTAAAATTTATTTCTTATTCAATGCGCGGAATATAGGTTTCAATATTTTACCGAATATGCGGTATGCGTTGAAAATAGATCTTATGACTTTCATGTAATCTCCACCTTGAAATTTATTTAATATTAGATTCTTCTTCGATCCAAATATCTTCTACATGTAAATTTAATGTTTTTGCGATTTTAATAGCATTTCGTAAAGAAGGCTCACTTTTACCATGTACGATTTGACTTAGTTGCTGTGGTGTAATTTGCACTCTTTTTGCTAACGCTCCTTGTTTTATCATCCGATCATCTAAAATTTCTTTGAGCCTACATTTCATATCTATTCACCTCATCTTCGTATATTCGATAACAAAATGAAAATTCCTATTTATTTTTTTTAAGATGGACAAACAAGTTTTTATTTTCTAGTTCATATACCTGTATCAAGACCACGAGGAATACCAAGTGGAACTAAGGACATCAAGAAGGGGGAGGATTACATGCGTTGGCAGTATAACCACTTGAATACAACTCCATATTTACATCCTTCAAAAGAATTACAGTCTATGTACAATGAATCAAGATCCAGATCAGAAACAGAATCAATTATGAATCACATGAAAAATCATAAAGTGTTTAATAAAAAGGAATATAAAAGATATTTCAGTTTATCCCAGATTATCGAAGAGGATATATACGGTGAGGAAGAAGACGTTTTAAATTGGGAAATCCTAATGGACTGTTATGATGTAGTCCTTTCAAGAAAAGGTATTATATTCCGTGAAAAAGAAGAGGAGGAATAGGTATGACACTCGCAGGAGAAGCGGTAGTTATTTGGACGGCGACAGGTTTGTCAGTAGTTGCAATGAAGGTGGCGGAAAAAATGGGGAAGAGTGTTCCACATTGGCTTCCAGGTGTCACCTTGTACACAACACTTACAGGCTCGTTTCTATACCTTCTACGTTATGTTCTCGTTTTATTTCTATGAAGGCATACGACGTGGAAACCTTTTACTCCTTATGTCATAAGGAGTTTAGCTTGTATGCACGTATTCCTTGAAATAGGGATATATACCCTCTATAAGAGGGATATAGGGAGTGATTTTATGTTGGAGCTATTATCGGTACCGGTCGTTGGATTATTGTTCGCTATATTCGGTGATAAACTTAAAAGTAAAGATGATGACCGTAAAAAGATACAAGTATTTTTTGAGGTAAGTGGAATTGCTATCAGGATTGGGGAGAGATTACAGTATCCGGTTTTTCTTGAGCAAAAAAATGATGATCGAAGCACAACTTATGTATATCGATTACCGGTAGGGATGCCAAGTAAAATTATTCAGAAAGTTGAGGATGTTGTTTCTGAAGGATTGAACAAACCTGTTCGAATTGATTACGACAATTACAAATTAAATATTCGTGTTTTTCATAGAGATATACCGAAAAAATGGTCATGGTCTACGGATTTAGTGACAGAAGGGAAATGGCGTGTACCAATGGGCCAAAGTTTAGAAAAACTTATCTACCATGATTTTGATAAAACTCCACATATGGCACTAGGTGGTCTCACCCGAATGGGTAAGACGGTATTTTTAAAGAATGTAGTTACTTCACTTACTTTAGCGCAACCAGAGCATATTCATTTATACATTATTGATTTAAAAGGCGGTTTGGAGTTCGGGCCATATAAGAATTTAAAACAAATAGTTTCCATTGCTGAGAAGCCTATAGAAGCCTTTATGGTATTAAAGGATATTCTTGAGAAGATGGAAGAGAAAATGCAATACATGAAAGATAGACATTATACAAACGTTGTAGAAACAAGTATTAAAGAGCGTTATTTCATTATAGTAGACGAAGGCGCTGAATTGTGCCCTGATAAAAGTATGAAAAAGGAGCAACAAAGATTATTAGGAGCTTGTCAACAAATGCTTTCTCATATAGCGCGTATAGGTGGTGCTTTAGGATTTAGATTAATTTTCTGTACACAGTATCCGACAGGAGATACATTACCACGTCAAGTGAAACAAAATAGTGATGCGAAATTAGGTTTTAGGTTACCGACTCAAACAGCTTCAAGCGTTGTTATAGATGAACCGGGATTAGAATCGATAAAAAGCATTCCTGGACGTGCAATTTTTAAAACGGATAGGCTTACCGAAATACAAGTTCCTTACATTAGTAATGAAATGATGTGTAATTATTTAAAACAATATGAGGTGGAGAAACATGAGGATGCAAACGCATATGCAAATCAACCGTCAAATGGCGATACTTGCGACGATTAGGAAGCTACAGTTTGCAACAAGAAGGCATTTAATGAGTGTGCATGAAATGGGTGGGATAAGAAATGCAAATCGAATTATGAAGGATCTCTCTTCTTACACGAGTAAATTAACTCACAATAAAGAATATGTTTATTATTTAAATCAATCAGGGCACAAGTTATTTGGTGAAGGAAAAGTAGTTCATCATAGTAGAGTAGCACATGCTATTTTACGTAATGAAGCATGGTTACAACTGTTTTGTCCAGATAATTGGCAGATTGAAACAGAAATAAGGTATATAAAAGATAATAAGAAAAAGAAGATTATTCCAGATGTGAAGTTTCGTGATGAAGATAGGATACTTCATGCAGTAGAAATAGATCGTACTCAAAAGATGGTAGTCAATGATGAGAAATTAAAATGTTATGAAGAGTTTACTAAAATATATAAGCAAAAATATAAAGGAAAAGTGCCAGTTATCCATTTCTTCACCATTACAAAATATAGAGAAAAGAAGTTGGAGCAACTGGCAGCAAAATATGATGTGTTTGTAAAAGTATATGTAATCCAAGAAATTTAATTCTGTAGGCAATAACAAGAAAAGTATAGGGGAATATATATAAGAAGAGAGTGATCACAAACGACCACTCTCTTTTGACCACGTAGACCACATTGACCACAACTTGTACCACATTTATTATTTACTTTATGTCCATTTTGTCTAAAATAGAAAATATAGCTGGACAAAAACACACGTTTTAACACATAATGGACACAATGCATCTGTAGAGGTGTAAAGAAAAAACATTGACAAATATAAAATGGCTAGCTATAATTTTGTTTGTTGCCTTGAGGTGATATGATATGAAATGGTCCATCCATCAATTGAATAAATTGAGAAATAAAGGATTGACATTGGATGAGATGGTAGATGTAAGTGAGCTAAAAGAGGTCGAGAAAGATATTCGTGAAATTAATCCTGTTCATGTAACGGGAAGAGTTGATTTTGGCTCCGGTAAGTTTACGTTTCATCTACATATAACTGGAAGCATGGTTTTACCATGTTCTCGTTCTTTAGTAGATGTGACATTACCATTTGACATTAAAACAACTGAGGTGTTCCAAACTTCACAAGAAGAATTTGAAACTGAAGCTGAAATTCATTGTTTAGAAGGAGAAGTACTTGACTTACTGCCCGTAATCAAGGAAAATATACTTTTGGAGATTCCAATGCAAATTTTCAGTGATGATGTTTCTGGTGGAGCACCGACGCAAGGTCAAGACTGGCAAGTGATTTCGGAAGAAGACAAAGAAAAGACTGTTGATCCAAGATTGGCAGGACTTGCAAAGTTTTTTGACAAATAATCGGAAGACTGGTTCAGGCCTTCATATGAAAATAACTATTTCTTTTAAGGAGGTGGGAAGAATGGCTGTACCTTTTAGAAGAACTTCTAAAACAGTAAAAAGAAAGCGTCGTACGCATTTCAAATTATCAGTACCTGGTATGGTAGAGTGCCCAAGCTGTGGTGAAGCGAAATTAGCTCACCGTGTATGTAAAGCATGCGGTACTTACAAAGGTAAAGAAGTAATCAGCAAGTAATTGCAGGAAAATAAACGCAGAAGATATCTTCTGCGTTTATTTTTTTTGTCTTAATCTTTAGTTGTTGTATTCTATCTTTTCTAGTAACTGCATATGCTTAATAAAAAATGCATAGGGAGGACTAGAGAAATGGCGACAACAAGACAAGATGCTTGGACTGATGATGAAGATTTGCTTCTGGCAGAAGTAGTACTCCGGCATATTCGAGAAGGTGGAACACAACTTTCTGCCTTTAAGGAAGTGGGGAAAAATTTATCTCGTACACCAGCAGCATGTGGATTTAGATGGAATTCTTACGTAAGAAAGCAATATAAAGAACGTATTGAGGAAGCGAAGCAACTTCGTAAAGTAGAAAATTATGAAGTGAAAGAGACAAAAGTGTTAGAACCTACGTCAATTACGTTGAATGATGTTATTGATTTCTTGCAAAATTATAAAGATGAAAACTCTTTAACGGTGTTGCAACAACAAGTTGAATCATTACAAACAGAAAGAGAGCGTCTTCTGGAGCGATTATCAGTATATGAGGAAGAGTATAGAACATTGCTTGATTATATCGATCAAAAAAGAAGTGTAATGGTAGCGGAAAGAAACAATGCTCGCTCGACTGAGAAGTTAGAGAAGCTTAAGAAATAAAAAAACAGCTGTTATACAGCTGTTTTTTTTATTTCTTAAGCCGATTCTTCATTTGTAACCGCATTCAAATTTGTTTCTGGATGCCAAATATAAAAATCTCCATCAGTTACTGATACGGGGCTGAAATTTAATTTATCCCAAAAACCAGCTGAATGAATACGCGCTATCGTTTTAATAGGAAATTGCAGTTGTTTCGCATGATTTACAAGCATTTGTCCGAATCCTTGTTTTTGAAAAGTTGGTAATACTTCAAGTTTATAAAGTTCTAGGTAAGGACCTGTAATTTCGAATGGTTCTCCGCCGTTTCTTTTCATATATAGACTCATACGTGCGATTAGTGATCCGCCATAATAAATACCGTAAAATGGAGATTCACTGTCGTTTTCAATAATGTTTGCTTGCAATTCTTCCAGCATAGATAGTTCCTGGGCTCCGCACCCTTTAAATTTTTTGAATTCATCTAACGTTTTATAATTGATGAGCAAGCGCTCAACTTTTGGGAATCCCATTACATCACATCCTTTTCTTATCTCGTTGAATGCAGAAAAGTAAAAATATTTATAATATATAGTATAACTCATTTTTTTATTTTTATGAAGAAGATAGTATATTTCTTTTATTATTTTTTTGAGGATTTGCTAAACTAAGAGTATAAGTGTATTAATAGGCAGTATATACATAGTGAAAAATGAGAGTGTATTTGTTTGGCAGAGGACAACGAAATTATAGGGCGTGCTCATGTACTTTAAAAAGATATGAAAAAGGGGGGAGGCAAGGGTACTTAATGTGAATCCCTTGTGTGAAAATGAAAATTGGAATTGTCGGACCAGGTGCTATTGGTCTATTGTATACATTTTATTTACAAAAAAGTAACCAAGATGTTACGTTGTTTACAAGAACAGCTAAGCAGGCTGAAGAATTAAATGAAACAGGTGTAACTTGTATTAGAGATGGAAGATGGGAAACAGTATATCCGCCTGTTTTACCGATAGAAAGTATGGTAGCGCAAAATTTAGATTATATATTTATTGCTGTGAAGCAATATCATATAGATGACATACTACCGTTTGTGGAAGGTGCATCATCATTAATCTTTTTGCAAAACGGAATGTCGCATCTCCCAAAGATGCTGCAAATAGGGAGTGAAAATATAGCTGTTGGTATTGTAGAACATGGTGCGAAAAAAGAGGGAGGGCACATCGTTCATCATACTGGAGTAGGTGTAACGAGATTTGGAGTGGTTTGTGGCCAATCTATACATTTTAAAAAAATATTTCATTCTTTTCCTGTTGCTTATTTTCCAGTTCAAATAGAAACAGATTGGGAAGAGATTATGCGCAAAAAATTAGTAGTAAATGTATGTATCAATCCGTTGACGGCGTTATTGGGAGTAAAGAATGGTGAATTAATCACGAATCGTTTTTTTTATCAAATGATGGAGCAAGTGTTTCAGGAGGTCGCATTTCTTATTAGAGGAGAAAAAGAAATGGTATGGCAAATGGTACGAAATGTGTGTGAAGGAACGTCTCGTAATACATCCTCTATGTTAGCGGATGTAAGAGCGAATAGACAGACGGAAATTAATGCGATTGTTGGGTATGTATTAGAAGAGGCTAAGAAACAGCAACGACCAGTTCCGACACTTCAATTTTTGTTCGATGCAATAAAGGGGTTAGAAACAAGAGTATAAGTGTTATTCTTTGCTTTTAAGTGAAACATTGACTACAATGTGGATTGGTGAGAGAACTGGATACGAAAGGAAGAATTATATGGAGATAAAAGAAATCTCTGTTCCGCAACAAGGTGTTGTAGCGGACTATATGAACGGTAAAAAAGAGATACAGTCATGTTTTGATTATATGTTAACAGAAGATGCTTTTAAACAACGTTTACATGATTTGCGTGAAAGGGAGTTTTTCCGCCAAGATTTAGTAGCGCATTTATTAGAATATAATACAAAATTACAAGCGGGAGAATCTACACTTCAAAATGTAAAAGCGCTTGGAGATGAAAATACATATGTTGTTATAGCTGGACAACAAGCGGGGTTATTAACTGGACCGCTTTATACAATTCATAAAGTTATTTCAATTTTACAGCTTGCAAAGGAAAAGGAAGAAAGTTTAGGAGTTAAAGTTGTCCCTGTCTTCTGGATTGCGGGTGAAGATCATGATATGGATGAGATTAACCATACTTTTGTAGCGAAAAATAAAAAGATGAAAAAAACTATTTTTTATGATCGTAATCCGAAAAAGGCGAGTGCTTCTGAGTCTGAACTTTCTGTTGAAGATTGTAGAAGTTGGATTGAAGAGATTTTTAAAACATACCCAGAAACAAATTTTACAAAGGATGTATTAAAATTTGTTGATGATGCTTTGAAAAAATCGAATACGTATGTAGATTTCTTTGCTCATCTTATTACGAAAATCTTTGCTAATTCTGGTTTAATCCTTGTTGATTCACATCATCCTGAATTAAGAAAGTTAGAAATTCCATTTTTTAAGCGAATTATAGGTAAGTATAAAGAGGTGCAAGAGGGGCTTCGTAATCAGCAGGAAGTAATTAAAGAACTAGGATACAAACCGATTATTGAAACGAAGTCTCATGCAGTGCATATATTCATGGAAATAGATAATGAACGAGTATTGCTTGAAGAGCATCAAGGTAAGTTTGTTGGAAAGGATGGGGCGCATTCCTTTTCATATGAAGAGTTGATTGAAGAAATGGAGAGAAATCCGGCACGTTTTAGTAATAATGTTGTAACGCGTCCTCTTATGCAAGAGTATGTATTTCCTACGCTCGCATTTATTGGAGGTCCAGGGGAATTAGCTTATTGGAGTGAATTACAACAAGTATTCCATACTGTCGGTTTTCAAATGCCACCTGTCGTTCCTCGTCTTACAATTACTTATGTGGAGAGAGATATAGCGACAGATTTATTCGATCTGCAATTGAGAGAAAGTGATCCGTTTTTAAATGATGTCGATAAACTGCGTGAAAACTGGTTGTCTAATCGAGTAGAGGAACCGATTGATGATCATTTTGAAAAGGCGAAAAAAGAAATTGCCGATATTCATATATCTTTACAGCAATTTGTAAAGAAAATAGAGCCAGGATTAGGTGCGTTTGCAGGGAAAAACGAATTGAAAATTAATGAACAAATTGAACTGCTGGAAAGAATGTTGAAAAGAAATGTTGAGAAAAAGTATGAGGTTCAGCTAAATAAATTCCGCCGTATACAATTCGCACTTCGTCCATTAGGTGCGCCGCAAGAACGTGTGTGGAATGTATGTTATTATTTAAATCAGTTTGGTTTGGATTTCGTTGATCGTGTAATGGAAAACCCTTTTTCTTGGGACGGAAAACATCATGTTATAAAACTATAAAATCTTGCTCTTTGGAGCAGGATTTTATTTTTATTCCGTTGAATTTACTGTGAAGTGATTTTTTTCTGAATTATCAATCAAAAAAGTGTTGGATATGGTAATTGTGTTGGATACTTAAATATATGACAAAATAGCACAAAATGTAAACGTATTATTCGCTTTTTCGACAGTTTTTTATTTAAATTCCCGCAAAAGATGATAAAATTTAGTATATAATAAAAGAAAATAGCGATTTGTATAGTATGTTGCCTTTGTTGGTAAGTTAAATGAGTCGTTCTTTCGTATTATTTCATTCTCTAAGCGTGAAATATGTGCTTAGAGGAAGGGATACATTCAACATAATTAATTGGAAAAAGAGTAGGTGCAACAATGTTTAAACACGTAACAGTGCTTTTAAAGGAAACAGTAGACGGCTTAGATATAAAGCCAGATGGTACATATGTAGATTGTACACTGGGGGGAGGAGGACATAGTTCTTATTTATTATCCCAATTAACTGAAGGTGGAAAATTAATAGCGTTTGATCAAGATGAGATAGCGATTCAAAACGCGAAAGAAAAGTTCTCTTCATACGGTGAACAGTTTATAACAGTAAAGAGTAACTTCCGTTATTTAGCTGAAAAACTGCAAGAAATAGGTATAACAGAAGTAGACGGTATTTTATTTGATTTAGGTGTTTCATCCCCACAATTAGATACACCAGAGCGAGGCTTTAGTTATCATCATGATGCACCGTTAGATATGCGGATGGATCAAGATGCCCCATTAACAGCATATGATGTTGTAAATAGCTGGTCATATGAACAACTTGTAAGGATTTTCTTCCAATACGGTGAAGAGAAATTTTCAAAACAAATTGCAAGAAAAATTGAAGCTTATCGTGAGAATAAAGCTATTGAAACGACAGGAGAATTAGTAGAGCTAATTAAAGAAGGTATTCCGGCTCCTGCTCGTAGAACTGGTGGGCATCCTGCTAAGCGGGTGTTTCAGGCAATTCGTATAGCTGTAAATGATGAATTAAAAGTATTTGAAGAAGCATTGGAATCTGCTATTGAGATGGTTAAGCCAGGTGGAAGGGTTAGTGTTATAACATTCCATTCATTGGAAGATCGTATTTGTAAAACAACGTTTAAGCGAAATAGTACAACGCCACAATTGCCACCAGGATTACCGATTATTCCTGATGAATTTAAGCCGAAATTAAAGCTTATTACAAGAAAACCGATTTTACCTTCTGATATAGAGCTAGAAGAAAATAATCGTGCGCGTTCTGCGAAGTTGAGAATCGCTGAAAAACGATAAAAGGGAGAGAGAGGTATGACTAATTTAGCTGTAAAGTACAAACAACAAGCGCAAGAAGAGGTGCAAATTCAAACGCCCCCACAGCAGATGGCTAAGCCGAAGGTTAAAGCGAAAATTACAAGAATCGAAAAACTGTTGTATGTAGCGTTTATTGGCTTTTTATTGTATGCCTGTGTCGCGTTTATTGGAAATAAAGCAGGCCTTTATCAAGTTAATGTAGAAGCAGCGACGATAGAAGAAAAAATTGTACAGCAGCAAAAAGAAAATCAAGAATTACAAGCTGAAGTAGAGAAGTTAAGTCGCTATGAACGAATCGCTGAAGTGGCAAAAAAACATGGGCTAGAAATTAATGCGAATAATGTGAAAGGCCTCAAATAAGGCAATAGGTGTGAAGGAACGATGAAGAAGAATATGACTAAATTTCATACCAATAAGGGAGCAGGTTATTTTATGATATTTTTCCTCCTGCTCTTTTTGCTGTTATTAGCCCGATTTTTTTACATACAATCAACAGGAACAGTTCATAATCAGGATTTAGATGCACTTGCTAAACAAAAGCATAGTAAAACAGGAGTTCTTGAAGCGAACCGAGGAACCATTTATGATCAAAACGGTCATGTGTTAGCGCAAGACGCAAACTCTTACAAAATGGTAGCTGCACTAAAAGGTGCTAACTCAGTTGAGAATAAAGAAGATACTGCAAAGAAAATTGCAGGAGTACTTGGAAAAGGCGAAGAGGATATTTTAGCCACGTTAAATAAAGATAAAAGTCAAGTGGAATTTGGGAAGATAGGTAAGGGCTTGACGAAAGAAAAGAAAGAACAAATAGAAGCATTGAAATTGCCAGGGGTTTCTTTTATTACCGAAAATGCGAGAGTTTATCCAAATGGTGATTTCGCATCTTATGTTATAGGGCATGCGAAACCGAATGAAGATGGAATTGCAGTAGGTCAATTTGGATTAGAAAAAAGTTTGGATAAATATTTAGGAGCTTCAAATGGAGAGGTAGCTTATACAGGTGATCGTAGGGGGGTATCTCTTGACGGTGGGAAAGTGAATGTGAAGGCACCTAAAAATGGAGATAATGTATATTTGACAATGGATCAACGTATTCAAAGTTATTTAGAAGACGCGATGAAATCGGCGAGTCAACATTATGAGCCGGAAAGTTTAATTGGAATTGTGGCGGATCCAAAAACGGGGAAAATATTAGCAATGTCTAGTAAACCTAGTTATGATCCGAACATAGAGAATAATAAATACTTTTATAATGACGCAATTGCCAATGCATTTGAACCTGGATCAACAATGAAAATTTTCACGTTAGCGGCAGCTATTAATGAAGGTGTGTACAAAGGGCAAGATTATTATCAGTCCGGGACATATCAAGTCGGAAATAGGAAAATAAAAGACCATAACGGCGGTGCTGGTTGGGGCTCTATCACGTTTGATGAAGGGGTAGAGCGTTCTTCAAACGTAGCGTTTGCAATTTTAGGAGATCAAAAACTTGGTCCAGAACGTTTCCGAAAATATATTCATAGTTTTGGATTAGATGAAAAAACGAACATTGATTTATCAGGTGAAGGATCGAATACAATTTTATTTGATCAGCAAATACAACAGGTGACAACAGCTTTTGGACAAGGTTCCACTGTAACACCTATTCAGCTTGTACAAGCTGCAACGGCCATTGCAAATGATGGAAAAATGATGAAACCTTATGCAATTGATAAAATTGTAGATCCGATAACAGACAAAGTAAAATTAGAACATAAGCCAGAAGAAGTAGGAAAACCTGTTACAAAGGAAACAGCAGCGCAAGTAAGACAGTTATTAGAACGTGTTGTTACATCTCCGAAAGGTACAGGGACAGCTTATAAAATTGATGGATATTCAGTTGGTGGTAAAACAGGGACAGCGCAAATTCCGGATGGAAAAGGCGGCTATATGACAGGAAGACAGAATTATATATTCTCATTCTTAGGTATGGCACCAATGGACGACCCACAACTTGTTGTGTATGTAGCTGTTAAACAGCCGAAATTAAAAGATGATGAGAACGGCGCACAACCTTTAGCTGATATTTTTAAATATGTAACAAAAAATAGTTTAGAGTATTTAAAGATTAAGCCAAATGAAGTGAAAGATCCGAAAAAACATCTGAAAGAACAACAAACTACTGTTCCAGATGTAACTGGTAAAACGATGGCTGAAGCGGGGAAAGCGATTGATAAAGCAAAACTTCGTCCAATCGTACTAGGTGAAGGGAAAGTACAGCAACAAGTACCAAAAGCGACTGAACAAACATTAAAAGGCGACCGAGTCTTCTTGGTAGGAGATAAGCCTACAATGCCAAATATACAAGGATGGGCACTGCGTGATGTTATGAATTTAGCGAAGACATTACAGCTTAACTTGAAACCTTCTGGTACAGGATACGTAACAGAACAAAGTGTGGCGGAAGGAACATTATTACAACCTGGTACAGAATTAGGTGTCACACTCGTACCGCCACTCGAACCACAACAAGAAGCAGAAAAGCCGTAATGGTAAAAGAGAAGAAGTTCTAATTAAATAAGTACAAGCATATATTGGAACAAGCTAGGCGTAAGGGAGGCTTGTTCCGATATGCGTGTATCAAATGTAACAGTTAGAAAACGACTTATTTTTATACTTATATCAGGTATACTTATTTTCACTATTATCGATATTCGTCTTGGATATGTGCAATTTTTTCTTGGGAATATGTTAACGGATCGTGCGAAAGATTCATGGAGTCGTAATATTACTTTTGAACCCGAACGTGGGAAAATTTTAGACCGAAATGGTGTGGAACTTGCCACGAATAAAAGTGCTCCAACTGTCTTTGTTGTACCGAGGCAAATTGAAAAACCAGCAGAGACTGCAGAGAAGTTAGCTGCAGTATTAGGTGTGGAAAAAGATGAGATTTATAAAAGAATTACAAAAAAAGAATCGATTGTAAGGTTAGATAAAGGCGGAAGGAAAATATCACATGACAAAGCGAAAGAAGTACGAGGATTAAGTTTGAAGGGCGTGTATATCGCAGAGGATTCTATCCGGTACTATCCATTTGGAAACTTTTTATCACATGTATTAGGTTTTGCAGGTAGCGATAACCAAGGTCTTATGGGACTAGAAAAATATTATGATAAAGAGCTAAATGGGGACAAAGGTCATGTGCGTTTTTTTGCAGATGCGAAAGGACAAAGGATGCCTAATGTTGGTGATGATTTCAAAAAGCCAGAAGCCGGTTTAAATTTAGGATTAACAATCGATGCGCGTATTACAAGGATTATGGAAAGAGAAATGAATATTGCGGAGTCAACTTATAATCCAGACGGTATGATTGCAATTGCAATGAATCCTAAAAATGGTGAAATTTTAGGTATGTCTAGTCGGCCGAGTTTTGATCCAGCGGATTTTCAAAGTGTCTCTCCAGAAGTGTATAACAGAAATCTACCTGTGTGGAGTACGTATGAGCCTGGTTCAACATTTAAGATCATTACACTAGCTGCAGCATTGAATGAAAATTTAGTAGACTTAGAGAAGGATACGTTTTATGATGATGGAGCAGCTGAAGTCGGTGGAGCTAGATTGAAATGCTGGAAAGCAGGAGGTCATGGCAGTCAAACGTTTTTAGAAGTCGTTCAAAACTCATGTAACCCGGGATTTATTGAACTTGGTGATCGCCTTGGTAAAGACCGATTATTTAAATACATTCGTAATTTTGGTTTTGGGCAGAAGACTGGGATTGACTTGCAAGGTGAAGGCAGTGGGATTTTATTTAATTTAGATAAAGTTGGTCCAGTAGAGCAAGCGACAACTTCATTCGGCCAAGGGGTTTCTGTTACACCAATTCAACAAGTAGCAGCTGTAGCGGCGGCTGTAAATGGTGGAACATTGTATCAGCCGTATATAGCTAAGGAGTTTATTGATCCGAAAAATAATCAAGTTGTTAGTAAAAAGACACCTGTTGAGAAAAGAAAAGTTATTTCCAAGGAAACTTCAGAAAAAGTTCGTTATGCATTAGAGAATGTTGTAGCGAAAGGTTCTGGTAAAGGTGCTTATATTGATGGATATCGTGTAGGTGGAAAAACGGGTACTGCTCAAAAGGTGAAAGATGGTAAATATTTAGAGAATAATTATATTGTATCTTTTATCGGATTTGCTCCAGCGGATGATCCAGAGATTGTTGTGTATGTTGCTGTTGATAATCCAAAAGGGGTTACACAGTTTGGTGGAGTGGTAGCAGCTCCAATTGTCGGGAATATCCTTCGAGATGCGCTTCCTGTTATGGGAGTGAAACCGAGAAAAGAACAAGTTGAAAAAGAATATAAATGGGGCGATACACCAACTGTGGAAGTTCCGAATTTAATTGGAATGAAAAAGAAAGATTTACAAACACAACTCGTCGATTTACAGCTTGATATAAGTGGAGATGGAGAGAAAGTAATTAAGCAATCACCAGAAGCGGGAGCTAAAGTAAAAGAAGGCTCAAAAATTAGAATTTACTTCGGGAATTAAAGGTAACATAGTACGTTTTATGGTACAATTGGTGGAAGTGAGTTCTTTATAGAACAGTTACTTAACTTGAGACAATAAGTGTCTCAGTCATAAATAGGCCAGTAGCACTTACCTCCTTATATAGGAGGTAATGTGTTGCTTACTGAAAAAAAGATAAATAAACAATGTAGAGAGGGTTTAGTGAAATGAAGTTGCATACACTTTTATCATGTTTGCATGATTTTCCAGTTGTTCCAAAAGAAAATCCAGAAATCACATCTATAGAAGCTGATTCACGTAAAGTGAAAGAAGGAAGCTTATTTGTATGTATGAAAGGATATACGGTTGATAGCCATGATTTTGCTAAGCAAGCAGCGGCACAAGGAGCGGCTGCTATTGTTGCGGAAAGACCAATTGATGTTGACGTTCCAGTTGTACTTGTGAAAAATACTTTTCGTTCGTTAGCGGTTTTAGCTGATTATTTTTATGGTCAACCGACACACAAGTTACATTTAATTGGAATTACAGGTACAAATGGAAAGACAACAACATCGCATATTATGGATGAGATTATGCGAGCACATGGTCATAAAACAGGGCTAATTGGAACGATTAATATGAAAATCGGTGATGAAACATTTGAGGTGAAAAATACAACACCAGATGCACTAACACTTCAACAGACGTTTTCAAAAATGGTTGAACAAGGTGTGGACAGCACGGTAATGGAAGTTTCGTCACATGCGTTAGATCTTGGTCGTGTACACGGATGTGATTACGATGTAGCGGTGTTTACGAACTTAACACAAGATCATTTAGACTATCATAAAACGATGGAAGAATATAAACATGCAAAAGGGTTACTATTTGCACAGCTTGGCAATAGTTATAATCATAATCGTGAAAAGTACGCTGTGCTGAATAGCGATGATAATGTAACAGAAGAGTATATGAGAAGTACTGCAGCAACTGTTGTAACATATGGTATTGATACAACAAGTGACATTATGGCAAAAAATATCGTTATGACGAGTGGCGGAACTACATTTACCCTTGTCACACCGTATGAAAGTGTAAATGTTACGATGAAATTAATAGGTAAATTTAATGTATATAACGTACTTGCAGCAACAGCAGCAGGACTTGTTTCGGGTGTGAAATTAGAAACAATCATTGCTGTTATAAAGGAACTCGCTGGGGTTCCAGGGCGTTTTGAAGTTGTTGATGGAGGACAAAATTATACAGTTATTGTTGATTACGCACATACGCCGGATAGTTTAGAAAATGTATTAAAAACTGCAAAACAATTTGCAAAAGGTGATGTGTATTGTATCGTTGGTTGTGGTGGCGATAGGGACCGAACGAAGAGACCGATAATGGCAAGTGTTGCAACAAAATATGCAACTCATGCAATTTACACATCAGATAATCCAAGAAGTGAAGATCCAGCGGCTATTTTAGATGATATGGTACATGGTGCAAGTGGAAATAATTATGAAGTGATTATTGATAGAAAAGAAGCGATACACCATGCAATCACTAAAGTAAAAGCAGATGATATCATTATTATTGCTGGTAAGGGTCATGAAACGTATCAAATTATTGGTAAAGAAGTTCATCATTTTGATGATCGAGAAGTTGCGAAAGAAGCAATTACAGGGCGTTTAAACAACGAAGAGTAACAACGTGAGAGGAGGACTACATGTGCTTGAGCAAGGTTTATTAGTAACGGCTGGGGTAGCATTCTTAATTTCTGTTGCCCTTTCGCCATTGTTTATTCCATTTTTAAGAAAATTAAAGTTCGGACAGAGTATTCGTGATGAGGGACCAAAGTCACATCAAAAAAAATCAGGGACACCGACAATGGGTGGTATCGTCATATACGTATCTATGATGGTAACTTCACTTATTATGGCGATTAAGTTTAATTATTTAGGTGCAGAGGTTTCGTTATTACTATTAGTGACGTTTGGTTACGGATTAATCGGATTTTTAGATGACTACATAAAGGTAGTTAAGAAGAGAAATCTTGGTTTAACATCAAAACAAAAATTAGTAGGGCAGCTTGTTATTGCTATTGCATTCTTTTTAATTGGAAAAGGGCAAGCGTTCCACACATACATCATGATTCCGGGAACGGATGTTAAGTTTGAATTAGGTTGGGCGTATTTTGTACTTGTACTATTTATGCTTATTGGTGGATCAAATGCAGTTAACTTAACTGACGGTTTAGATGGTTTATTATCAGGAACAGCTGCTATTGCATTTGGAGCATTTAGTATTATTGCTGTGGCACAAGAGCAATTTGGAGTAGCGATATTCTGTATGGCAGTGGTAGGAGCTGTACTTGGATTTTTAGTATTCAATGCGAATCCAGCAAAAGTGTTTATGGGAGATACAGGTTCATTAGCTTTAGGTGGAGCCATTGCAGCTGTAGCGATTTTATTAAAACAAGAATTGCTACTTGTAATTATTGGCGGAGTATTCGTCATGGAAACTTTATCGGTTATTATTCAGGTCATTTCATTTAAAACAACAGGAAAACGTGTCTTTAAAATGAGTCCATTACACCATCATTATGAATTATGTGGTTGGTCAGAGTGGCGTGTTGTTGTGACGTTTTGGTCTGCAGGATTTTTATTAGCTGTGTTAGGAATTTATATCGGGGTGTGGATGTAATTGAAAACTGTAACTGAATTTCAAAATAAGAATATTCTTGTATTAGGCATTGCAAAAAGTGGTTATGCAGCAGCTACATTGTTACAAAAGTTAGGGGCGAATGTCATTGTAAATGACGGAAAGCCTTTAGCAGACAATGTACTTGCTGCAGAATTACAAGCAAAAGGAATGGACGTTGTATGCGGTGGCCATCCTTTAGAATTATTAGAGAGAAATATTTCTCTTGTCGTTAAAAATCCAGGAATCCCGTATTCTAATCCAATATTAGTTGCTGCGAAAGAAAAGCAAATTCCAATTGTTACGGAAGTTGAATTAGCATATCGTATTTCAAAAGCGCCATTTGTTGGAATTACAGGATCTAATGGTAAAACGACGACAACAATGCTGACATTTGAAATGTTAAAAGAAGGACAAAAGCATCCTGTTATTGCAGGGAATATAGGAACTGTAGCTTGTGAAGTAGCACAGGATGCAAAAGAAAATGAAGTTGTAGTTACAGAACTTTCATCGTTCCAATTGATGGGAGTAGAATCGTTCCAGCCTAAAATTGCAGCGTTCTTAAACTTATTTGAAGCCCACTTAGATTATCATGGGACGAAGAAGGAATATGGTTTAGCAAAAGCAAATGTTTTTAAAAACCAAACAGAAAACGATTATAGTGTAATAAACGCGGATGATGCAGATGTGATGGCTTTATCTGCGGATACTAAAGGTCAAAAAATCTTGTTTTCGACAACGAAAGAAATTGAAGATGGCGCGTGTATAAAAGATAACGCTCTTTATTTCAAAGGTGAAAAAGTTGTTGAAGTAAGCGATATCGTTTTACCTGGTCAACATAATCTAGAAAATATTTTAGCTGCGATGAGTATTGCGAAATTATTAGGTACTTCTAATGAAGCAATTACGGTCGTGTTAAAACGTTTTACGGGTGTAAAACATCGTTTAGAATATGTAACAACGATTAACAACCGTAAGTTTTATAATGACTCAAAAGCAACGAATATGTTAGCGACTGAGAAAGCACTATCTGCGTTTACACAACCGATTGTGTTACTAGCAGGTGGGCTTGACCGCGGAAATGAATTCGATGATTTAATTCCGTATTTCAAAAATGTAAAAGCGATTGTAACATTTGGACAAACAGCTCCCAAACTAGTAAGAGCGGCAGAAAAAGCGGGATTAGATATAATTGAAAGTGTCGATACTTTAGATGAAGCAGTGGTGAAAGCTTATGCTCATTCTAAAGAAGGTGATGTTGTTCTTCTTTCTCCAGCGTGTGCAAGCTGGGATCAATTTAAAACATTTGAAGAAAGAGGAGACATTTTTATACAAGCTGTGCATAAACTTATATAAAGTAAATCAAAACATCAGTAGGCTAACACCTACTGATGTTTTGTTACATAGGGCAAAAGGTTCTGCCTAAAGAGGTGGTGTTTGTGGGTAATGAAGAAAACGCCTGATTTTATGCTCATCATCGTAACACTTTCATTGTTGACAATCGGAATGATTATGGTTTATAGTGCGAGTGCAGTTTGGGCCTCTTATAAAATGGGGGACTCATTCTTTTTTGCAAAAAGACAATTACTGTTTGCGGGTCTTGGTGTAGTAGCTATGTTTTTTATTATGAAAATTGATTATTGGGTGTGGCGTACGTATTCAAAAGTAATTTTGCTAGTTTGCTTCATTCTTCTTATTCTCGTTCTTATTCCTGGAGTAGGTCTTGTTCGAGGAGGAGCACGAAGTTGGATTGGGATCGGAGCATTTTCGATTCAACCATCAGAATTTATGAAGTTTGCGATGATTATTTTCTTGGCAAAGTTTTTAGCGGAACGGCAAAAATTGATCACATCTTTTAAACGTGGTTTATTACCGGCTCTTAGTTTTGTGTTTCTTGCTTTTGGGATGATTATGTTACAGCCAGACCTTGGGACAGGAACGGTAATGGTTGGGACATGTATCATTATGATATTTATTTCGGGAGCGAGGGTCTTTCACTTTGCAATGTTTGGTTTGATTGGTGTAGCGGGATTTGTAGGATTAATTGCATCAGCACCGTATCGAATGAAACGCATTACATCATATTTAGATCCGTGGTCAGATCCACTTGGAAGTGGATTTCAAATTATCCAATCATTACTCGCAATTGGACCTGGTGGATTATTTGGGCTTGGACTTGGACAAAGTAGACAAAAATTTCTTTATTTACCTGAACCACAAACTGACTTTATATTTGCGATCTTATCCGAGGAATTAGGTTTTATTGGTGGTTCATTTGTGTTATTATTATTTAGTCTATTATTATGGCGCGGGATTCGTATCGCATTAGGAGCGCCAGATTTATATGGTACGTTTTTAGCAGTAGGTATTGTGGCGATGATTGCGATTCAAGTAATGATTAATGTTGGTGTTGTAACAGGACTGATGCCTGTTACGGGTATTACCTTGCCGTTTTTAAGTTATGGTGGATCAAGTTTGACATTAATGTTAATGGCAGTAGGTGTATTATTAAATATAAGTCGCCATTCTCGCTACTAAACCCTGTTTATAAGACAGGGTTTTTCGTATGTGTGTAAAAATGCAATATGTATATAGAAATAAATATAATGGAAATAAGAAAAGAGAAGCGGAGGAGTTAGTAGTGCGTGTATTAGTTAGTGGTGGGGGTACTGGTGGTCATATTTATCCAGCTCTTGCTTTAATTAGAGAAATAAAAAAGTTAAATCCAGAAGCAAGATTTTTATATATTGGTACGGAAAATGGACTAGAGAGTACAATCGTTCCAAAAGCAGGTATACCATTTCAGTCTATTGTTATAAGTGGATTTAAACGAAAAATATCATTAGATAATGTGAAAACAGTAATGCGTTTTCTAAAAGGTGTACAGGATAGTAAACGATATATTCGTCGTTTTAATCCGGATATAGTAATTGGAACGGGTGGATATGTATGTGGACCAGTTGTATACGCTGCAGCCAAATTAGGTATTCCAACTATTGTACATGAACAAAATAGTGTACCAGGTGTAACGAACAAATTTTTAAGTCGTTATGTTGATAAAGTTGCTGTTTGTTTTGAAGCAGCTACAGAGCATTTTCCAGAGTCAAAAGTGGTAATGACAGGTAATCCGCGAGCATCAGAGGTAATGGATCAAAATGGAATGAAAGGGAAACGTTCAGTTGGGCTTTCTCTTCCTAAAAAGTCTGTACTTATATTTGGTGGAAGTCGTGGAGCTAGACCGATTAACGATGCCTTCGTTGAAGCAATTGAACAGTTTGGGAACAAAAGCTACGAAATACTATATGTAACAGGTGAAGTACATTATGACAAAGTGATGGAAGCCGTGAAGCAAAAAGGGAACCCGAACAATGTTATTATTAAGCCGTTCATTCATAATATGCCAGAGGTACTAACTGGTGTAGACCTTGTTGTTTCAAGGGCTGGGGCAACAACACTTGCAGAATTAACAGCGTTAGGAAAACCAAGTGTGTTAATACCGAGTCCGTACGTAACAAATAATCATCAGGAAAAGAATGCACGTTCAGTTGTTGATAAAGGAGCGGCAAAAATGTTACTTGAAAAAGATTTAACAGCTGAAACGCTTATTCGTGATATTGATGAGATTTTATTGGATGCACAAACATTACAAAATATGAAGCTAGCTGCTAAGCAACTAGGTATTCCAGATGCAGCAAATAAGCTGTATGAAGTAATGAATAAGCTTGTAAAAAAATAAAGTGAGGCTTTAATCGGTGGGGAGTGATTCTTTCTCGTTGATTATTACCTTTCACTAATCGGATGTTTACTGGCATCCCGATTCTCGCCTAACTTCTTTGTTGCCGCCGAATTTTGATTTGGGAGCTGTACTGCCCGTAAATAGAGGGATAACGTTAGGTGAACGCCCTGCATATTATTGTCATAAGGAGACTTAATATGGGGGAGATTGTCTATGGAACAATTAGTAAATGAGCTTATAGAAGCAGACGTTGGTCGTGTTTTAGTTAACGAGTCGTTAGCACGTTATACAACTATGAAAATAGGTGGACCAGCGGATATTTTAATTGTGCCAAAGCATGTAGCCGGTATTGAAAAAACATTACAGTTAGTAAAGCAATACAAAACGAAGTGGACTGTAATTGGGCGCGGTTCAAACCTTCTTGTATCTGATCAAGGCATAGAAGGTGTTGTTATTCGTTTAGGAGAAGGATTAGATCACTTAGAGGTCGAAAAACATAAGGTAAGAGTTGGTAGTGGATATCCTCTTATTAAATTGTCAACTTTACTTAGTCGTCAAGGGTTAGCTGGATTGGAGTTTGCAAGCGGTATTCCAGGAAGTGTCGGTGGTGCAGTATATATGAATGCAGGTGCACATAAATCGGATATATCGAGTGTATTATCGAAGGCTCTCATTCTGTTTGAAGACGGTACAATTGACTGGTTAATGAATAAAGAACTGGAGTTTTCTTATCGGGCATCTGTATTGCAAACGAAACGTCCTGGTATTGTTTTAGAGGCGGAGTTTCAATTACAGGCGGGAAAACGTGAAGAAATTGTACGTAGCATGCAAAATAATAAAGATTACCGCCGTGAAACGCAACCATGGAATCACCCGTGTGCAGGAAGTGTATTTCGGAATCCAATCCCACATTTTGCAGGAGATTTAGTAGAAAAAGCAGGGCTTCGTGGTTATAGGATTGGTGGAGCTCAAATTTCTGAAATGCATGGCAATTTTATTGTTAATACCGGGGGAGCTTCAGCGCAAGATGTATTGTCCTTAATTGAATTAATAAAACATACAATTAAGGATAAATTTGATGTAGATATGCATACAGAAGTAGAAATCATTGGAAGATAACGGTTATTCGTTCCGCTCATTATCATTTATGTTATAATAAGAAGATAAGAACGGCATGAGGAACATGCCGTTCTTTATGTTACATAGGGGGATCGTACATGAATAATAGTAAAGTGATTAAACTACAAGATCGTGTACCAAAATTGAAAAATCAAAAGAAAAAAAACAAAAAAAATGTTAATCATCGATTGATTTTATACATATCAATTTTATTTTTATTAGTGCTCTTTTTAATTTATTTTCGGTCTCCGCTTAGTAATATAAAAAAGATTAGTGTGTTTGGAAATCACTATATGACGGATGAGCAAGTAATGAAGGATTCAGGCGTGACATATGATACAAGTTATTTCCGAGTGACAGCACATAAAGCTGAAGAAAACTTAACGAAGCGAAAAGAAATTAAAGCAGTAAATGTAAAAAAACGTTTTCCAAACAAGATTGATATTCATATCGAAGAATATTTAACGATTGGCTATATAAATAAAGAGGGAAAATTACAACCGTTATTAGAAAATGGAAAAACGCTTGATGTACTACCTAATGGAAAACTTCCTGTTGCAGCACCGATTTTCGAACCTTTTAAAGAAGAGAAAATGAAGGAGTTAATCGCTGAACTAGAAAAATTAACACCAGCTATTTTAAAATCTATTTCGGAGATTCGCTATTCACCAACGAATGCGAATGAAGATCATCTTACTTTATATATGAATGAAGGTTATGAAGTGAGCGCTACGATTCAAAATTTTGCAAAACGTATGGAAGCCTATCCGCTTATTTTAAAAACAATTGAGCCAGGTAAGAAGGTATTAATTGACTTAGAAGTAGGTGCATATACGAAAGAATTAGGTGCGGAAGAAAAAAAAGAATAGAATGGTAGTTTTCGTTGATTATAGCAGAAAAAACGAAACGAATGTTCTATTATATGTATACGAATTTAGAAGAATGGTTCATTTGATGAAAAATATGTAAAAATTCTTAGATTCATACTAGTATTGGTACAAGTTTCACTTTTCTATGAGTACATCTTAGTGTAGACTTATACTTGGCGGTAAACTTTACACTCGAAATAGAATTATTTCAAGATAAGCAGTTATTCATAGTTTACTGCGATATTCTTAATTGAATGCTAAATAAAAATAAGAAAAATATAGGGTTAAAAAAGGGAAACGTATAAAGACGTTGAATATTTTTCTTATAAATAGTAAAGTTGCGATTGTTGTTCCATATATTGAGTTGTATGGTATAAATAAAGAAGGAGGTGCCAAAGAATGAACAGCAATGAAATATATGTTAGTCTTGACATCGGTACATCCAATGTTAAAGTCATCATTGGTGAAATGGTTAATGACAGCTTAAACATTATTGGTGTTGGAAATGTAAAATCAAATGGTTTAAAGAAGGGATCGATAGTTGATATAGACGAGACTGTTCGATCAATTAAAAAAGCAATTGAACAAGCTGAGCGCATGGTGGGAATCCACATTGAGCAAGTTGTAGTAGGTGTCAATGCAAACCAGGTACAGCTACTTCCTTGTCACGGAGTAGTCGCTGTTTCAAATGAAGATCGTGAAATCGGGAATGAAGATGTCTTACGCGTTCTAGATGCAGCACAAGTTGTGTCAATTGCTCCAGAACGTGAGTTTATTGATGTGGTACCTCGACAGTTCATCGTAGACGGTCTTGACGAGATTAACGATCCACGCGGGATGATCGGTGTAAGATTAGAAATGGAAGGTACACTTATTACAGGCTCGAGAACTTTACTACATAACCTACTTCGTTGTGTAGAAAAAGCAGGTCTTGAAATTGTTGATATTTGTCTTCAACCTTTAGCGGCTGCAACAGTTGCTATATCTTCAGATGAAAAAAATAGAGGAGTAGCCCTTGTTGATATGGGGGGAGGATCTACAACTTTATCTATTTTTAAAGATGGAGAGTTACAAGCGACGAGCGTATTACCATTAGGTGGAGACCATATAACGAAGGATATTGCGATTGGGTTGAAAACTTCAACAGAAAATGCAGATCAAATTAAGTTGAAATATGGACATGCTTTTTATGATACAGCATCTGAAGAAGAGATGTTTACGGTTCCTATTATGGGAAGTGATCAAACAGAACAATATTCTCAGTTGGAATTATCGGATATAATAGAGGCTCGTGTAGAGGAAATTTTAATGTTTGTTCAAGATGAAGTGCGTAAGTTAGGAGTAAAGCAAGTGGCTTCTGGTTATGTACTAACTGGTGGAATTGCTTCTATGCCAGGTGTTCTTGACCTTGCATATGATATTTTACATGAAAATGTTCGTGTAGCAACTCCTGATTATATTGGTGTGCGTGAGCCCCAATATACAAGTGGAGTTGGATTAATTAAACATTCTTATCAAAAAGCTAAATTACGTGGGAAAAATGTGCAGGAAAAGCAAGAGCATTTTGAACCAGTACCAGCACCAGCACCAACGCCGGTACAACAGCAACCTGCAAAACAAAAAACTCGTAATCAAAACAATAATAATCAAAATGATGACCGCATGATGTCAAAAGTAAAACGTGTATTCCGTTATTTATGGGATTAAAATTGGACACGAAAAATGAGGTTCTAGGGGGATTTCGACATGTTAGAGTTTGATACTACTCAAGATCAATTAGCGAATATAAAAGTTATCGGTGTCGGCGGTGGCGGAAACAATGCTGTAAACCGTATGATTGAACACGGTGTACAAGGTGTAGACTTTATCGCTGTGAACACTGATGCACAAGCATTAAATCTATCAAAAGCTGAAACGAAAATGCAAATTGGTGGAAAATTAACGCGTGGACTTGGTGCAGGCGCAAACCCTGAAGTAGGGAAAAAAGCTGCAGAAGAAAGTAAAGAACAGATCCAAGAAGCACTTCGTGGTGCGGATATGGTCTTCGTAACTGCCGGTATGGGCGGTGGAACTGGAACTGGTGCAGCTCCAGTTGTTGCTCAAGTTGCAAAAGAATTAGGTGCTTTAACAGTTGGTGTTGTAACACGTCCATTTACTTTTGAAGGACGTAAGCGTGCGACGCAAGCAGCATCTGGTATTGCAGCATTTAAAGAAAATGTAGATACTCTTATTGTAATTCCAAACGATCGCTTATTAGAGATTGTTGATAAAAATACGCCAATGTTAGAAGCATTCCGTGAAGCTGATAACGTATTACGTCAAGGTGTTCAAGGTATTTCGGATTTAATTGCAACGCCAGGTTTAATTAACTTAGACTTTGCAGACGTAAAGACAATTATGTCTAATAGAGGTTCTGCTTTAATGGGTATTGGTTCTGGTAACGGGGAAAATCGTGCTGCAGAAGCTGCGAAAAAAGCGATTTCTAGTCCATTACTAGAAACATCTATTGATGGAGCTCAAGGTGTTATCATGAACATTACGGGTGGCGCTAACTTAAGCTTATATGAAGTACAAGAAGCGGCAGATATCGTAGCTTCAGCTTCAGATCCAGAAGTAAATATGATCTTCGGTTCTGTTATTAACGAAGGATTAAAAGATGATATCGTTGTAACTGTAATTGCAACTGGTTTTGATGATAGCATTGCAACTCAACCACCAAAACCAATTATTCGTCCGAATGCGAACCACACGCAACAACAGCAACAACCAGTAGCTCAACCTTCAAAACAACGTGAAGTAAAACGTGAAATGAAGCGTGAAGAGCCAGTTGTACATGAGCGTCATTCAGATTCAGATGATATCGATATTCCAGCATTTTTACGTAACCGTCGTAGACGATAAAAAAAGGAGCTTTCATGCTCCTTTTTTGTTTTTTTAATGGAAAAGACCTGCTAAGCAGGTCTTTTTTTATTTCGTATATTTCAATATATTTTGTTGGTGAAAATAAGAGTATATCATTCTATGAATTTGTACTTTTATTTTTTACCGACAGATTATGTCTAGAAATCACAAAATAACAAAAAAACACCTCCGCAAATTGACACACTTTCCTATTGGATATGCATTATACTAGTCTCAACTTGAAAAAAGAGGTGAATTGTTTGGTTGTTTACGCCGACGTTGTTTGGTTGTTAAACGCCTGCATTGATTTTCTTTTGCTTTTATTAACAGCTACCGTGTTAAAAAAGAAGATCAAAAGATGGAGGCTTGTGTTAGGGGCATTTATAGGTTCAACTATTGTTATTTTTGCCTTTACTCCTTTTGCTTCTATGATGACACATCCAATTATGAAACTACTGTACTCGTTACTTATTGTGTATACAGCATTTGGGTTTACAACATTTAGAAATTATGCACAAACTGTTTTTACTTTTTACTTTGTAACCTTTATGGTTGGCGGAGGATTAATTGGAACTCATTTCTTTTTGCAAACGAATGAAATGGTAAATGGATTGGTTCAATCTCAGTCAATTTCTTACGGCGATCCAATTAGTTGGTTATTTGTTATTTTTGGTTTTCCGGTAATTTATTATTTTTCTAAAAAGCGTATTGAAAGCGTAGAGGTCACGAAAATACACTATGACCAAATTGTGAAAGTAAAAATTCAATTAGCGGAAGAAGAACTAGAACTGGCAGGTCTTATTGACAGTGGGAACCAACTTTACGACCCATTAACAAAAACACCCGTTATGATTATGCATGTTTCATCATTAGAACATTGCTTACCATCTTGGTTAACAGAACAAATTTATTCCAAAACAGAAATTCCTCAAATACCAGAAAATGATTCTGGTTGGGCGACAAAATTACGTTTAATTCCTTTCCGTGCAGTAGGAGTAGAAAGTCAATTTTTGTGGGCAATTAAGCCTGACAGTGTGCAAGTTGATCATGAAGGTAGTTCTATTGTTGTAAACAAAGTATTAATTGGATTAAATACACAACAACTGTCTACTAATGGGGAGTATCAATGTATTGTGCATCCAAAAATGTTGATTTCACAAAAAATGGTGATCGCTTAATAATGAGAGGCGGGATAATATGATGAAATTAAAATTTTATTTAGTATACCTTTGGTATAAAGTATTGCTGAAATTAGGAATTAAGACCGATGAAATTTATTATATTGGTGGAAGTGAAGCGTTGCCACCACCGTTAACGAAAGAAGAAGAGGAAGTTCTTTTGAATAAATTGCCAAAAGGAGATCAGGCAGCAAGGTCATTACTTATTGAACGCAACTTAAGGCTCGTTGTATATATAGCAAGAAAGTTTGAAAATACAGGGATAAATATTGAAGATTTAATTAGTATAGGAACAATCGGCCTTATTAAAGCGGTAAATACATTTAATCCAGAAAAGAAAATAAAATTAGCAACATATGCATCGCGTTGTATAGAAAATGAAATTTTAATGCATTTACGTCGGAATAACAAAAATCGTTCGGAAGTTTCTTTTGATGAACCGCTAAACATTGATTGGGATGGGAATGAACTATTGTTGTCTGACGTGTTAGGTACAGATGATGATATTATTACAAAAGATTTAGAAGCTACTGTAGATCGTCACCTTTTAATGAAAGCATTACACCAATTAAATGATCGTGAAAAACAAATTATGGAACTTCGGTTTGGGCTTGCTGGAGGAGAGGAAAAGACGCAAAAAGATGTGGCGGATATGCTTGGGATTTCACAGTCATACATTTCGCGTTTAGAAAAAAGAATTATAAAAAGATTACGAAAAGAATTTAATAAAATGGTGTGAAGAATAGGACCAGCCGTTATGTAGGCTGGTCTTATTCTATTTAGTTGTATTAGGAAAGATAATTTAAATGAAAAATCGTGAAAAAACCATATGCATAAAATCCCCTTCAAAGGAAATACTTTACACTGTACAGCAACTCCCGATAGGAGGGAACACTTTGACGAGAAACAAAGTAGAAATTTGCGGTGTTGATACAGCTAAACTTCCAGTATTAAAAAATGAAGAGATGCGTAAATTATTTCGTGAAATGCAAAGTGGAGAGATAAGCGCAAGAGAAAAATTAGTGAATGGAAACTTACGTCTTGTACTGAGCGTCATCCAAAGATTTAATAACAGAGGAGAATATGTTGACGATTTATTCCAAGTTGGTTGCATCGGACTTATGAAATCAATTGATAATTTTGATTTAGGCCAAAATGTAAAATTTTCAACGTATGCTGTGCCGATGATTATTGGGGAAATACGCAGATATTTGCGTGATAATAATCCGATTCGCGTATCGCGCTCATTGCGAGATATTGCGTATAAAGCTTTGCAAGTAAGAGAGAAGTTAATTGCAGAAAATTCAAAAGAACCAACAGCAATGGATATTGCAAAAGTGCTAGAAGTAACTCATGAAGAGATAGTATTTGCTTTAGATGCAATTCAAGATCCAGTTTCATTATTTGAACCGATTTATAATGATGGAGGAGATCCTATCTTTGTTATGGATCAGTTAAGTGATGAAAAACAAAAGGACGAGCAGTGGGTTGAAGAACTAGCATTGAAAGAAGGAATGAAGCGTTTAAATGATCGAGAGAAAATGATTATTAGAAAACGTTTCTTCCAAGGAAAGACACAGATGGAAGTTGCAGAAGAAATTGGGATTTCCCAAGCTCAAGTATCACGTTTAGAGAAGTCAGCCATTAAACAAATGAATAAAACGATTCAAGGATAAGGTCTCACCAATTATGGTGAGACCTTTTTATATGTAATATGGTTTGTGCTCATAGTAGGGGATTAGTGTTCATATAATGAAACTAGCATGGTGTTTCGTATAGGTGGCTTCCTGTAAATATGAGAAACAGCTTCCAATTCGTCATATAAGGGAGAGGGTAAAAATGGTGATACGAATTTCAGAGTTACAGATGAAGGATGTTATAAATATTTCAGATGGAAAAAGGATTGGGAATATTGGAGATATTGAAATTGATATGAACACAGGGCAAGTTTGTTCTGTTATTATTTCCAAACAGACACGTATGCTAGGTATTTTTGGAAAAGATGTTGAGATTGTAATTCCTTGGAAGGAAATTGTGAAAATTGGGGAGGATGTCATACTTGTAAGAGTAGATCCTGTTAATACTGTAACAGAATCAATACAAACACCGACAATTTCATAAAGAATATTACAAATTCCTCTTTTTTTTCTGTTAGGATTATGAAAAAATAAAAGTATGGTAAAATAGACAGGAAGTACCATGCTTTTTTCTGTTATTTTAATTAAAAGGAGCCGCTTTATTATGAGAGAACCATTTAAATATGTGGACGGTATACTGTATTTACAAGCGTGGAAAGAACTTGGAAACATTACTGCTGGATTTACGACAAAAGATGGTGGGATAAGTACGGGCTCCTTTCATGCGATGAATTTAGGATTACATGTGAATGATATCGTGGAGAACGTTCATGAAAACAGACGCATTTTAGCAAATAAGTTACAAAAACCATTAGAAAACTGGATTTGCTCTGAACAAGTTCATGATCATCATGTTGAAAAAGTAGGGCAACAGGAAAAAGGAAGTGGCGTTTATTCATATGAGGACGGCATTTCAAAAACAGATGGCATTTATACGAGTAATGAAGATGTTCTGTTAACGTCTTGTTACGCGGATTGTGTTCCGCTCTATTTTTATGCACCATCACATGGTATGATAGGACTTGCGCATGCTGGATGGAAAGGCACTGTACAAGAGATTGCAAAGGAAATGATTCAAAAGTGGAATGCAGAAGGTATTTCAAGTGATGAAATTCATGTTGCAATTGGACCGTCGATTGGATCTTGTTGTTATGTTGTGGATGATCGTGTATTAACAGCAGCACAGAAAGTAATTAACGGTGCTGTTCCTCATCAAAAAATTTCTGACGGGCAGTACGCAATTAATTTAAAAGAAATTAATCGTATATTATGTGTACAAGCAGGCATAAAAGAAGAGCATATTGTAATGTCATCTCTTTGTACAAGCTGTGAAGAGCAACTATTTTTCTCTCATCGTCGTGATCAAGGTAAGACAGGAAGAATGTTGAGTTTCATAGGTTTTAAGGAGGAAGGAAGCAAGTGACAGTACAAGAAAATTTAGTAATTGTAAACGAAGCTATTAAAGAATCTTGCGTTCGAGCTGGACGTTCGTTGCAAGATATTAAACTTGTTGCAGTGACAAAAACTGTAGGGATTGAAAAAACAAACGAAGTAATTGAAACTGGAATTATCGATTTAGGTGAAAATAGAAATGAAGGTTTCTTACAGAAATATGAGCATTTCGGTTCAAAAGTTAATTGGCACTTTATTGGCTCATTACAAACGAGAAAAGTAAAAGAAATCATTAATGAAATTGATTATTTACATTCGTTAGATCGTCTTTCCCTGGCGAAAGAAATTCAGAAACGTGCTGATAAGAAAGTGAAATGCTTTATTCAAGTGAAAACCTCATCTGAAGAATCGAAGCAAGGATTAGCAATAGAAGAGGTTGTTTCTTTTATTCAAAGTTTGCAAGAATTCGATAAAATTGAAGTGGTTGGACTAATGACGATGGCTCCATTTACAGAAGAAGAGGAAGAAATCAGACGCTGTTTTAAGGAATTACGTATGTTGCAAACAAAGGTGCAGGAGCTAGAGTTATTACATGCGCCATGTAAAGAATTATCAATGGGAATGTCCAACGATTACACGATTGCAATTGAAGAAGGGGCTACATATATTCGTTTGGGAACGATTTTAGTAGGAAAAGCGTAAAAGGAAGGAGAATCTTATTATGAGTTGGTCAAAAGTAAAATACTTCTTTTTTGATACACCGGAAGAAAAAGAAGCAGCTCAATATGGTTATGAAAAGGAGCAAACAGACATGAAAAAGCAGCAAGATCCACCAGAACAACAAGATGTTACGTTTCCAAAAGCGCAACCGAAGCAAAATGTTGTGAGTATTGAAACAGCAAAACAATCTTCAAAAGTTGTTTTATTAGAACCACGCACATATTCGGAAGCACAAGGGATTGCGGACCACTTAAAAGGTAGACGAGCTGTTGTAATTAATTTGCAGAGAATGTCTACTGATCAAGCGGTACGTATCGTTGACTTTTTAAGTGGTACTGTATACGCTATAGGCGGGGACATTCAAAAAATAGGACCGAAAACATTTATGTGTACACCTGAAAATGTTGATATTGTTGGTGCAATTTCAGAGTTATTCGGTGAAGAAGAAGAAACAAATATAAAGAGGTGGTAATACGCCATGACAACAGTTTTAATGGTGTTAAGTTCTGCTATCGAGATTTACTCGTGGGCACTGATTATTTACATTCTCCTATCATGGTTTCCTGGTGCAAAGGAATCATCTTTTGGAGAGTTCTTGGCGCGAATTTGTGAACCGTATTTAGAACCATTCCGCAGATTTATTCCGCCGCTTGGTATGATTGATATTTCTCCACTCGTTGCGATTTTTGCGTTAAAACTTGCTAAAAGTGGTTTGTTCAGTTTGTTCAGCTATTTCTTATAGTAAGAGGTTAAATACATGAGCATTTACGAACATTTTAGGCCTGATGAAGAGGTCTTTGTAGATAAAGTGCTGGAGTGGAAGCGAACAGCGGAGTACCATCAAGTGAAATTAACAGATTTCCTTGATCCAAGACAGCAACAAATTGTTTCTATGGTAATTGGACAAGGAGATGTCGCTGTACAATTTGGTGGTGCAACGCCTAATGCAGAGCGTAAAAGAGCACTCATTTATCCAGACTATCTAGAATTAAATGAAGAAGAATTTCAAGTAGAAGTATTAGAAATTGACTATCCTTCCAAGTTTTATACGCTAGAACATAGGCAAATATTAGGTACATTTATGTCTCTTGGTTTAACGAGAGAAAAATGTGGTGATATTTTGCTGCAAGAAAACCGTGCCCAAATTGTAGTTGCGAAAGAAATCGTATCGTACATTGAGATGAACTTACAAGCAATAGGAAAAGTAAAAGTCTCCTTATCAGCAGTACAAGGAGAACAAATTCTACAAATACATGAAACGTGGGGGGAGAAATCTGGAACGGTTTCTTCACTTCGTTTAGATGTTATGTTAGCTGAAATGTTACATTTATCTAGACAGAAAGTACAACCTTTCATAAAAAATGGTTTAGTAAAAGTCAATTGGAAAACAGTGGAGCAAACTTCTTATGAATGTTATCCAGGAGACGTTTTTTCTGTTAGAGGATATGGCCGAAGTAAATTATTTTCTGTAGAAGGTAGAACAAAACGCGACAAATGGAGAATTTTGTATGGTATACTAAAATGATTGGTTTTTTAGAAGGAAATCCTCCTATTTTGTCGAAGAAAAGATATAATTGAAAGAGGAAATTTAGATAACTACTTGGAGGTGGCGTTGTGCCGTTAACACCATTAGATATTCATAACAAAGAATTTGGTCGCGGATTCCGTGGCTATGATGAAGATCAAGTAAATGAGTTTCTTGATCAAATTATCAAAGATTATGAATTGGTCATTCGTGAGAAAAAAGCTTTAGAAGAAAAAGTTGCGCAGTTAGAAGGGAAGTTAGATCATTTCTCTAATATTGAAGATACGTTAAACAAATCTATCGTTGTTGCGCAAGAAGCAGCGGAAGAAGTAAAACGTAATGCGCAAAAAGAAGCGAAATTAATTGTGCGTGAAGCTGAAAAGAATGCTGATCGTATTATTAACGAAGCATTAGTAAAATCAAGAAAAGTTGCTTTTGATATTGAAGAGCTAAAGAAACAAGCGAAAGTATTCCGAACTCGTTTCCGTATGTTATTAGAAACACAGCTTGAAATGTTAAACAACGATGATTGGGATAAACTAATTGAGTTAGAAGACGAAGTAGATGAACTGTTGAAAAAAGAAGAAACAGTGTAAGCTTGACGTTTTTCTCATTATTACATATAATTTTAAACAACATATTTATTAAGAAAAACGAAGATAGGGATAAGTACCTTTTCAAACCTTATATAGCGAACTGAGGATGGTGTAAGCTCAGGATAAGGAGATAGTGGGAATATCACCCTGGAGTTCCGCGCTGAACAAATAGAGTAAGCGTAGGCGTGTATTCGCGTTAAGAATATAAAGAGGATTCTATACATATGTATATGATCTACTAGGGTGGTACCGCGGGAGACTTTCTCGTCCCTTTTTGGGATGAGAAAGTCTCTTTTTTATTCCGTTTTTTAAGTATTTCTTTTATACATGTAAGGAGGAATTGAGCATGGAGTACAAAAATACATTACTGATGCCGAAAACAGAGTTCCCAATGCGTGGGAACTTACCAAAACGTGAGCCTGCAATGCAAGAAAAATGGGCTGAAATGAATATTTACGAAAAAGTACAAGAACATACAAAAGGTCGTCCTTTATTTGTATTGCATGATGGACCTCCATATGCGAATGGTGACATTCATATGGGACATGCATTAAATAAAGTATTAAAAGACTTTATTGTTCGTTATAAATCAATGACTGGTTTTAGTGCGCCATATGTTCCAGGATGGGATACGCACGGTTTACCAATTGAACAAGCTTTAACAAATAAAGGCGTAAAACGTAAAGAAATGACAGTTGCTGAGTTCCGTAAGTTATGTGCAGAGTATGCATATGAACAAGTAGAACGTCAACGTGAACAATTTAAGCGTTTAGGTGTACGTGCAGATTGGGATAATCCATATATTACTTTAGAGCCAGCTTATGAAGCACAACAAATTAAAGTGTTTGGTGACATGGCGAAAAAAGGTTATATCTATAAAGGTCAAAAACCAGTTTACTGGTCTCCAACGAGTGAATCTGCTTTAGCAGAAGCTGAAATTGAATATCAAGATAAAAAATCAGCATCTATTTACGTAGCATTCCCTGTAAAAGATGGAAAGAATGTATTAGAAGGTGATGAAAAGTACATCATTTGGACAACAACACCTTGGACATTACCTGCAAACTTAGGTATTTCTGTTCACCCAGAGCTTGAATATAGTATTGTAAAAGTAAATGATGAGAAATATATCATTGCTTCTGAGCTGTTTGAGACAGTTGCAAAAACGTTAGAGTGGGAAAATGCTGAAGTTGTGAAAACAGTAAAAGGTAGCGAACTTGAGTACACAGTTGCAAAACATCCATTCTACGATCGTGATTCATTAGTTATGCTAGGAGATCACGTAACAACAGATGCAGGTACAGGTTGTGTTCATACAGCACCAGGACACGGGGAAGATGACTTCGTTGTTGGTAAAAAGTATGGATTAGAAGTACTTTGCCCAGTCGATGATAAAGGTGTATTAACAAATGAAGCACCTGGATTTGAAGGCTTATTCTATGATAAAGCTAACAAGCCAATTACAGAAAAATTAGAAGAAGTAGGCGCGTTACTGAAACTAACATTCATTACACATTCATACCCACATGATTGGAGAACGAAAAAACCAATTATTTTCCGTGCGACAGCACAGTGGTTTGCATCTATTGAAGCATTCCGTAAAGAATTAATAGAAGCTGTAGCGGAAACGAAATGGGTACCAGCATGGGGAGAAACTCGTCTTCATAATATGGTTCGTGACCGTGGTGACTGGTGTATTTCTCGTCAGCGTGCATGGGGTGTGCCAATTCCGGTATTCTATGCTGAGAATGGTGATCCAATTATTACGGATGAAACAATTAACCATGTAGCAGATTTATTCCGTGAACACGGTTCTAACGTATGGTTCGAGCGTGAAGCGAAAGATCTATTACCAGAAGGATTTACACATCCGGGTAGCCCAAATGGCGAATTCCGTAAAGAAACAGACATCATGGATGTATGGTTCGATTCAGGTTCTTCTCACCAAGCGGTATTAGAAGAGCGCGAAGATTTACAGCGTCCAGCTGATTTATATTTAGAAGGATCTGACCAGTATCGTGGTTGGTTTAACTCTTCATTATCAACAGCAGTTGCTGTAACAGGTAAAGCTCCATATAAAGGCGTATTAAGTCACGGTTTCGTACTAGATGGTGAAGGACGTAAAATGAGTAAGTCGATTGGAAACATCGTCGTACCGAAGAAAATTATGGATCAATTAGGCGGAGACATTTTACGCTTATGGGTATCTTCTGTTGACTATCAATCTGACGTACGTATTTCAGATGATATTTTAAAACAAGTAGCAGAAGTGTATCGTAAAATCCGTAACACATTCCGTTTCTTATTAGGAAACTTAGACGACTTTAAGCCAAGTGAAAATGCAGTAGCTGTAGCTGAACTTCGTGAAGTAGATCGTTACATGTTAGTGAAATTAAATGACTTAATTACAAAAGTTAAAGAAGCATATGAGACATACGACTTCGCTGCTGTGTATCATGCAATTCATAACTTCTGTACAATTGATTTAAGTTCATTCTACTTAGACTTTGCAAAAGACATTTTATACATTGAAGGTGCAAATCACGAAGATCGTCGTGCAATTCAAACTGTATTATATGATGTTCTTGTTGCGTTAACAAAACTTGTAACACCAATCTTACCGCATACAGCTGATGAAGTATGGCCATACATTCCAGGCGTAACAGAAGAAAGTGTACAATTAACTGATATGCCAGAAGCTGTACAATTAGATGACGCGGAAGCGTTAAAAACAAAATGGGATGCATTTATGACATTACGTGATGACGTGTTAAAAGCACTAGAAGTAGCTCGTAATGAAAAAGTAATCGGTAAGTCATTAAATGCAAGCATTACGCTATATCCAACTGCAGAAATGAAAGCTATGTTAGAGTCTATTAGCGAAGACTTAAAGCAATTATTCATCGTTTCTGAGTATAAACTTGGTGGTATGATGGATGAAGCGCCAGCAGATGCACCGAAGTATGAACATACAGCGGTTGTTGTTGCTCAAGCAACTGGTGAAACATGTGAACGTTGTTGGGTAGTTTCAGAAACAATTGGTAAAGATGCTGAACATGAAACATTATGTGAGCGTTGTGCAACAGTTGTTAAAGAAAACTATGTAAAATAATAAAAAACTGACTGCTATTCATGCAGTCAGTTTTTTTGTTGATGGCATATCAAAAAAACTTTTCAGACTCTTTCCTGTGAAGGAAAAATGTGTGTGAGGTAAGCAAATAAATTTCGGACACACTAACTGTACATTACAGCTAGGAGGAATGTACACGTGAATGAAATTTACATGGAAATAAAAGAAGAATTGCAATTGATGAGAAAAGAGTTGCAAGAGAGACTAGCTAAAGAAGTAATGCACAAATATGATGTCGAGTTCAGCCAAGAGCTTGGATATGAAATTAAGGAAGAGATAAAGAAAAAATTGCTATTACATGATATAAAAGAGGATTTAAAGGATGTAGAACGCGCATTATTTAAAATGGAAATAGACATGTACGGTATTTGTGAAGAGACGGGGAGATTAATTTCGACAAAGCAAATGAAGACAATGCCGACTGCTCGTACGATTCATGAATTCTTCTATGAAAAGGTAAATGTATGAATACGCACAACGATATTATATTACCTTTTTTTAATTTATTTTATTCTTCTATAAAGGTTCATTGTGAAAAGGTAGCAGCTATGCTAAAATTTTGAGGTACACTGTCTTTGTGGGGGAAATGAAAATGATATATTATGTAATAGCGTTATTTGTCATTGCTATCGATCAAATATCGAAGTGGTTAATTGTAAAGAACATGGAATTGGGTACGAGTATTCCGATTATCGACAATGTATTATACATAACATCACATCGAAATAGAGGCGCTGCTTGGGGTATTTTAGAAAATAAAATGTGGTTCTTCTACATTATTACAGTTGTTTTTGTAGTGTTTATCGTATTTTATATGAAAAAGTATGCGAAAACAGACAAGCTTCTAGGTATTTCGTTAGGTCTAATTTTGGGCGGGGCAATTGGTAACTTTATTGATCGTGTATTTAGACAAGAAGTAGTGGATTTCATTCACGTGTATATTTTCTCGTACAACTATCCAGTATTCAATATAGCTGATTCAGCATTATGTATTGGTGTTGTATTAATTATTATTCAAACATTATTAGAAGGCAAGAAAGCGAAGGAGTAATTGAATGAGTGAAGTAGTACAAGTAACAGTTGCAGCAGAGCAAAAAAACGAGCGAATTGATAAATTCGTTACAGGGATAAATAACGAATGGTCACGTTCACAAGTACAGCAATGGATTAAAGATGATGTTGTGACAGTGAACGGGAAAGCAGTAAAAGTGAATTATAAAGTAAAAGAAGAAGATGAAATTACAGTAACGATTCCTGAGCCAGAAGCGCTAGATATTCAACCAGAGGATTTAAATTTAGAAATTTATTATGAAGATGCAGATGTGCTTGTTGTAAATAAGCCACGTGGCATGGTTGTACATCCAGCACCAGGGCATACAAGTGGTACACTTGTAAACGGCCTTATGCACCATTGTACAGACTTATCAGGCATTAACGGTGTAATGCGTCCAGGTATCGTGCATCGTATTGATAAAGATACATCTGGACTATTAATGGTTGCTAAAAATGATATGGCACATGAATCGCTTGTAAATCAGCTTGTAGCCAAAACAGTAACGAGACGTTACAAAGCGATTGTACACGGTGTGATTCCGCATGATAAGGGAACTATCGATGCACCAATTGGTCGTGATAAGAAAGAGCGTCAAAGTATGACAGTTGATGAAAATGGTAAGAACGCTGTTACACACTTCCAAGTGTTAGAACGTTTTAAAGACTTTACACTTGTAGAATGTCGCTTAGAAACGGGACGTACGCACCAAATTCGTGTTCATATGAAATATATTGGCTATCCACTTGCAGGAGATCCGAAGTATGGTCCGAAGAAAACGTTAGATATGAATGGACAAGCACTTCATGCGGGTATTTTAGGCTTTGATCATCCTCGTACTGGTGAATATATTCAGTTTGAGGCACCGATTCCAGAAGTGTTTGAAGACGCATTAAATATTTTACGAAAATAGTATTGACAAATCATAAGAAAACTGAGATACTGACAACAGTTAAATAATGATCCTTTAACACAGCCCCGTGAGGTTGAGAAGGTAACGGTTTGAAATACTTAGGGTATGTTGTACCCTTTTTTCAAAAGTCCTCTCGCACACGCTGAGAGGACTTTTTTTATACCATTACTCTCACGCAAGAAAAAAAGCTTGGAGGTGTAGAGCATGCAAGAGAAAGCTGTCGTTTTAGATGACCAAATGATTCGCCGCGCTTTAACACGAATTAGTCATGAAATCGTGGAACGAAATAAAGGTGTCGATAATTGTGTTCTTGTCGGAATTAAAACTCGTGGAATTTTTATTGCACAACGTTTGGCAGAACGAATTGGTCAAATTGAAGGAAAAGAAATGGAAGTTGGAGAGTTAGACATTACGTTATATCGTGATGATTTAACACTACAATCCAAAAATAAAGAACCACTTGTAAAAGGTTCTGATATCCCTGTAGATATTACGAAGAAAAAAGTTATCCTCGTTGATGACGTATTATATACAGGAAGAACAGTTCGAGCAGCAATGGATGCTCTTATGGATTTAGGTAGACCATCTCAAATTCAATTGGCGGTTCTTGTTGATAGAGGTCATCGTGAATTACCAATTCGCGCTGATTATGTAGGAAAGAACATTCCAACATCAAGTGAAGAGCGTATCGAAGTTGATTTGCAAGAGACAGATCAACAAGATCGAGTAAGCATATACGATAAGTAAAGCCCTTTTAAATGTAGTCCTGTGAGGCTGCCAAAGGGTCTTGGCTTTCATATGTCAAATTTGGCATACGAAAGTATAGGACTCTTTGTGCACAGGCACAAAGAGTTTTTTTATTGCAAAGATTTAAACTGAAGGAGGATGTAACAATGGAACAAAAGCCAGTGTTAGACGTTAATGAAGTACCGAAACCGGGAAAATGGTTATTTTTAAGTATACAACATTTGTTCGCGATGTTTGGATCAACAGTGCTTGTTCCGTTTTTAACAGGATTGAATCCATCAGTAGCATTAATATCAAGTGGATTAGGAACGCTAGCGTTTCTTCTTATAACGAAAGGTCAAGTACCAGCATATTTAGGATCATCATTCGCCTTTATCGCACCGATTATAACAGCGAAAACGGCAGGTGGGCCGGGAGCAGCAATGCTTGGTGGTTTACTAGCAGGGCTTGTGTACATCTTAATCTCACTCGGAATTAAGAAATCAGGATCAGAGTGGATTATGAAACTACTACCACCAATCGTAGTTGGTCCAGTAGTAATGGTAATCGGTCTAGCTTTAGCACATACAGCGGTTAACATGGCGATGAACGGTGCGGATGGCAAATACAGCTTTACACATTTTTCAGTAGCATTAGTAACATTAGCAATTACAATCATTTGCTCGATATTCGGAAGAGGATTTTTCAGTATCATACCAGTGTTACTTGGCATTATCGGCGGATATATCTTCGCTTACTTCCAAGGGCTAGTAGACTTAAAGCCGGTAGCTGAGGCAAAATGGTTTGTTGTACCAGATTTCACAGTACCATTTGTAACATACACACCAGAGTTTTCATGGAAGATTGTACTCTTGATGGTACCAGTTGCACTAGTAACAATATCAGAACATATCGGACATCAAATTGTACTTGGAAATGTTATTAAAAGAGATTTAATTGAAAAACCAGGTTTACACCGTTCGATCTTCGGTGACGGAGTAGCAACATTAATTGCATCACTAATCGGTGGGCCACCGAATACAACGTATGGTGAAAACATCGGTGTGCTAGCAATTACGAGAGCATACAGTGTATACTTATTCATCGGTTCAGCAGTATTCGCAATCATGTTCGGATTTATCGGTAAGATTTCTGCACTGATTCATTCGATCCCAACACCAGTTATGGGCGGGGTATCAATCTTACTATTCGGTGTAATCGCATCAAGCGGATTACGCATGATGGTAGATGATAAAACAGATTTAAGTGACAAACGAAACTTAATGATTGCATCAGTAATACTAGTAATCGGTATTGGTGGAGCGGTACTTCACGTAGGGGATTCATTCCAAGTCGAAGGAATGGCGCTTGCAGCAATTGTAGGTGTACTGTTAAATCTACTACTACCAGAAACAAAACAAGAAAAACATACAAAACAATCTAAGCAGATTGCTTCATAAAAATAACCTTTTAATTCAGTCCTGTGAGACAGAAAAGGGTGGCTTCTTCCTTGCACCCTAGTCTTACATGACTAGGGTATTTTTATGCAAAGGTTGTTATAAAAATACAAAAGTGGTAACATAAAAATCAGAAAGATGAGGGATGACGATGAGCCATTTGTTAACGATGAGTGAATTATCGGAAGTAGAAATTTCAGAAATCCTAAAAGACGCAGAAGATTTTGCGAATGGAAAAGAGAGCAAAACGACAGAGCAAACTTTTGTTGCAAACTTGTTCTTTGAGAATAGTACGAGAACGAGATTTAGCTTTGAAGTTGCTGAGAAGAGATTAGGACTAGATGTTTTAAACTTTTCAGCTGATGCATCTAGCGTACAAAAAGGAGAAACTTTATACGATACGATAAGAACACTAGAATCAATCGGAACAAAAGCAGTGGTCATCCGCCATGAGCAAGATCGCTACTTCGATGAACTAAAAGATCAGGTGAATATCCCGATCTTAAACGCTGGAGATGGATGTGGAAACCACCCAACGCAGTGCCTACTCGACCTTCTTACAATTAAACAAGAGTTTGGAAGATTTGAAGGTTTGAAGATTGCAATAGTAGGAGATGTTCGTCATAGCCGAGTAGCACGTTCTAATGCAGAAGCATTAACGAAGCTTGGTGCAACAATTTACTTTGCAAGTCCAGAAGAGTGGAAAGGTGAAGACAACACATTTGGAACATACAAACCATTAGATGAACTTGTTCCAGAAGTGGATGTAATGATGTTACTCCGTGTACAACATGAGCGTCATGATCATTATGAAACAGACATTATGAAAGAATATCATGAGAAACACGGATTAACAGTAGAAAGAGAAAAGCGTATGAAAGAAGGAAGCATTATTATGCATCCAGCTCCTGTAAACCGTGATGTTGAAATTGCAAGTGAACTTGTTGAGTGTGAGCGTTCACGCATATTTAAACAAATGGAAAATGGAGTTTACGTAAGAATGGCTGTACTAAAACGCGCCTTACCAAATGTATTAGGAGGAATGAAACATGAATTACTTGTTTAAAAATGGTCGTTATATGAATGAAGAAGGAAAAATTGTAGCAACAGATCTTCTCGTACAAGACGGTAAAATCGCTAAGGTAGCAGAAAATATTACGGCAGATAATGCTGAAGTAATCGATGTGAACGGAAAGTTAATCGCACCTGGATTAGTAGATGTACACGTACATCTTCGTGAACCAGGTGGTGAACATAAAGAAACAATTGAAACAGGTACACTAGCAGCGGCAAAAGGTGGATTCACTACAATTTGTGCAATGCCAAATACACGTCCAGTACCAGATTGCAGAGAACATATGGAAGACTTGCAAAATCGTATTAAAGAAAAAGCCCATGTCAACGTACTACCATACGGAGCAATTACAGTACGTCAAGCTGGTTCTGAAATGACAGATTTCGAAACATTAAAAGAACTTGGAGCATTTGCTTTCACAGATGACGGCGTAGGCGTACAAGATGCGAGCATGATGTTAGCGGCTATGAAACGTGCAGCAAAATTAGATATGGCAGTAGTTGCGCACTGTGAAGAGAATACGCTTATTAATAAAGGTTGTGTACATGAAGGGAAGTTTTCTGAGAAACACGGATTAAACGGTATCCCATCAGTATGTGAATCTGTACATATTGCAAGGGATATATTGCTTGCGGAAGCAGCAGATTGTCACTATCACGTATGTCACGTAAGTACGAAAGGTTCAGTACGTGTAATCCGTGATGCGAAACGCGCTGGAATTAAAGTAACAGCAGAAGTAACACCACATCACCTAGTGTTATGTGAAGATGATATCCCATCAGCTGATCCTAATTTTAAAATGAACCCACCGCTTCGTGGAAAAGAAGACCATGCAGCATTAATTGAAGGTTTATTAGATGGAACGATCGATATGATCGCAACTGACCATGCACCGCATACAGCGGAAGAGAAAGCACAAGGAATTGAAAGAGCACCATTCGGAATTACTGGTTTTGAAACAGCATTCCCGCTTCTATACACAAACCTTGTGAAAAAAGGAGTTATTACGCTAGAACAATTAATTCAATATTTAACAGAAAAGCCAGCTGATACATTCGGCTTAGAAGCAGGTCGCCTGAAAGAAGGTAGAACAGCTGATATTACAATCATTGATTTAGAACAAGAAGAAGAGATTGATCCAACAACATTCTTATCAAAAGGAAAAAATACACCATTCGCAGGTTGGAAATGCCAAGGATGGCCGGTAATGACAATCGTTGGTGGTAAGATCGCATGGCAAAAGGAGAGTGCATTAGTATGAAAAGACAACTTATCTTAGAAGATGGAACAGTATTAATTGGAAAAGGTTTCGGAGGAGAAATCGAAAAGTCAGGTGAGGTTGTATTTACAACAGGAATGACTGGATATCAAGAAACATTATCTGATCCATCATATTGCGGTCAAATCGTAACATTCACGTACCCATTAATCGGAAACTACGGCATTAACCGTGACGATTTCGAATCGATTCACCCATCTGTAAATGGTTTAATCGTAAACGAAATTTGTGATCATCCATCAAACTTCCGTAATGAAATTTCGTTAAATGATTACTTAAAAGAAAGAAACATCCCGGGATTAGCAGGAATTGATACGAGAAAATTAACGAGAAAAATTCGTCAATACGGTACATTACGCGGACGCCTTTGTAACATGGATGCAGATGTAGAATACATCGTGAGCCAATTAAAAGCGACAGTATTTACAGATCACGTGAAACGCGTATCAACGAAAGATCCATACCCAAGTCCAGGACGCGGACACCGAGTTGTACTTGTAGACTTCGGAATGAAACATGGTATTTTACGAGAATTAAATAAGCGTGACTGTGATGTAATTGTAGTTCCTTACAACACAACAGCAGAAGAAATTTTACGCCTTAGCCCAGATGGAATTATGTTAAGTAACGGACCTGGGGATCCAAAAGATGTACCAGAAGCAATTGAAATGTTAAAAGACATTATCGGTAAAGTTCCTTTATTCGGAATTTGCCTAGGACATCAATTGTTCGCTCTAGCATCTGGTGCAAATACAAGTAAGTTGAAATTCGGTCACCGTGGTTTAAACCATCCAGTAAAAAATCTTGCAACTGGAAAAGTAGCAATTACATCTCAAAACCATGGTTACGCAGTAGAAGAAGAATCAGTTGAAAATACAGAGCTTGAAATTACACATGTTGCTTTAAATGATGGAACAGTAGAAGGTCTTCGTCATAAGAAGTTCCCAGCATTTACAGTACAATACCATCCAGAAGCTTCAGCAGGACCTGAAGATGCAAATGATTTATTCGAAGATTTCTTAGCAATGATTGAAAACTTCAAGAAAGAAGGGGAAGAGTTATGCCAAAACGCCTAGACATTAACACAATTTTAGTAATCGGATCAGGACCAATTGTAATTGGGCAAGCAGCGGAGTTTGACTACTCTGGTACACAAGCTTGTCAATCTCTAAGAGAAGAAGGTTACAAAGTAATCCTTGTTAACTCTAACCCAGCAACAATTATGACAGATACTGCAACAGCAGATAAAGTATATATCGAACCATTAACATTAGAATTCGTAAGCCGTATTATTCGTAAAGAACGTCCAGATGCAATCTTACCAACATTAGGTGGTCAAACAGGGTTAAATATGGCTGTTGAACTTGCGAAATCAGGCATACTTGAAGAATGCGGAGTTGAAATTTTAGGAACGAAATTATCAGCTATCGAGCAAGCGGAGGATCGCGATTTATTCCGTACATTAATGCAGGATTTAAATGAACCAATTCCATCTAGTACGATCATTCATACGCTGGAAGAAGCACATGAATTTGTAAAAGAAATTGGTTATCCAGTTATTGTTCGCCCAGCATTTACAATGGGAGGAACAGGTGGCGGAATTTGTAGTAATGAAGAAGAACTAATTGAAATCGTATCCGGTGGATTAAAACATAGTCCAGTAACACAATGTTTATTAGAAAAGAGCATTGCTGGTTGTAAGGAAATTGAATATGAAGTAATGCGTGATTCGAATGATAACGCGATTGTAGTATGTAACATGGAAAACATCGATCCAGTTGGGGTTCACACAGGTGATTCTATCGTAGTAGCACCAAGCCAAACATTAAGCGACCGTGAATATCAAATGTTACGAAACACTTCATTACGAATTATTCGTGCATTAGGAATTGAAGGTGGATGTAACGTTCAGCTTGCACTAGATCCACATAGCTTCCAATACTATGTAATCGAAGTAAACCCACGTGTAAGTCGTTCATCTGCACTAGCATCTAAAGCGACTGGATATCCAATTGCAAAATTAGCAGCGAAAATTGCAGTCGGCTTAACATTAGATGAAATCATAAACCCAGTAACACAAAAAACTTACGCTTGCTTCGAGCCAGCATTAGACTATGTTGTTTCAAAAATTCCACGCTGGCCATTTGATAAGTTTGAATCAGCAAACAGAACACTTGGTACACAAATGAAGGCAACTGGTGAAGTTATGTCAATCGGACGTAACTTAGAGCAATCATTATTAAAAGCAGTTCGTTCTTTAGAGCTTGGCATTTATCACTTAGAATTAGACCACTTAAAAGAACTTGATAAAGAAACAATGAAAAAACGCATTATTAAAGCAGACGATGAGCGACTGTTTATTGTAGCAGAAGCAATTCGTCAAGGTGTAACGAAAGAAGAAATCAACGAATGGTGTGAAATGGACTTCTTCTTCTTACAAAAAATTGAAAACATCGTAAATATGGAACGCGAAGTAAAAGCGAATGTAGGAAATATGGAAGTACTACAAGCTGCGAAAGAAATGGGCTTCAGTGATCACTACATTGCAGCTGCTTGGAACAAAACGGAGCGTGAAATTTACGATATGCGTAAAGAAAGCAATATAACTCCTGTTTATAAAATGGTAGATACTTGTGCGGCAGAGTTTGAATCTGCAACACCATACTACTACAGCACATATGGTGATGAGAATGAATCGGTTATAACAGATCGTAAGAGTGTTGTTGTACTAGGGTCTGGTCCAATCCGTATCGGTCAAGGGGTTGAGTTTGACTATGCAACAGTTCACTCTGTATGGGCAATTAAAGAAGCTGGATATGAGGCAATCATTGTTAATAACAATCCAGAAACAGTTTCAACAGACTTCAGTATTTCTGACAAATTATACTTTGAACCATTAACAATCGAAGATGTAATGCACATCATTGATTTAGAAAAACCAGAAGGCGTTATTGTTCAGTTCGGTGGACAAACGGCAATTAACTTAGCGGCGAAATTAGAGGCTCACGGTGTGAAAATCTTAGGAACATCACTTGAAGACTTAGACCGTGCAGAAGATCGTGATAAATTTGAAGCTGCTTTAACAAAACTTGGTATCCCGCAACCAGTTGGTAAAACAGCAACGACTGTAGAACAAGCGGTAGCAATCGCAGAAGAAATTGGTTATCCAGTATTAGTAAGACCATCTTACGTACTAGGTGGACGTGCGATGGAAATCGTATATCGTCAAGAAGAACTGCTGCACTACATGAAAAATGCAGTTAAAGTTCATGCAGACCACCCAGTATTAATCGACCGTTACATGGTTGGTAAAGAAATTGAAGTAGATGCAATTTCAGATGGTGAGAATGTATTCATTCCAGGTATTATGGAACATATTGAACGCGCTGGAGTTCACTCTGGTGACTCAATTGGAGTATATCCACCACAAAGTTTATCTGAAAAACTAAAAGAACAAATCATTGAACATACAATTGCACTTGGAAAAGGATTAAACATTGTTGGATTACTAAATATCCAGTTTGTAGTATTCAAAGATCAAGTGTACGTAATTGAAGTAAACCCACGTGCAAGCCGTACAGTACCGTTCTTAAGTAAAATTACAGGCGTACCGATGGCGAATGTTGCAACGAAAGTTATTTTAGGGCAAGACCTAGTAGAGCAAGGATACGGAACGGGCTATCACCCAGAAGAGAAAGAAGTATATGTAAAAGCTCCGGTATTCTCATTCGCGAAACTACGTTCAGTTGATACAACATTAGGACCTGAAATGAAATCAACAGGGGAAGTAATGGGTAAAGACTTAACGCTTGAAAAAGCATTATATAAAGGATTAGTTGCTTCAGGAATTAACATCCCAACGCACGGATCAGTAATCATTACTGTAGCGGATAAAGATAAAGAAGAGGCGATGGAAATTGCAAAACGTTTCCACGAAATCGGCTATAACTTATTAGCAACAGCTGGAACAGCACAATCATTAGAAGAGCAAAATATCCCAGTACAAGTTGTAAACAAAATTGATTCTGAAGACTACAACTTACTAGATATTATCCGTCAAGGAAAAGCACAGTTTGTAATTAACACATTAACAAAAGGTAAACAACCAGCGCGTGATGGTTTCCGCATTCGCCGTGAATCAGTAGAAAATGGCGTGGCTTGCTTAACATCACTTGATACAACAAGAGCAATCTTACGAGTATTAGAATCTATGACATTCTCAGCTCATTCAATGAAAGAAATTACGCAAACAAAGCGTCACGAGGTGGTACATGCATGATGCAAAAGCAAAATATGATCGTCGTTAATCAAAAAGAAATCGCAAAAAACATTTACGAGTTAGTGCTTCAAGGAACTTTAGTACAGCAAATGAACGAACCAGGGCAGTTTGTACACATTAAGGTAGCAGAGGGCATTGCGCCCCTTCTGCGCCGCCCGATTAGTATTTGTAATGTAGATCAAGAGAAGAACGAATTTACAATGCTATATCGTGCGGAAGGACAAGGGACAAAAACATTAGCAACTAGAAAACAAGGTGAAATGGTAGACGTACTAGGACCACTAGGACACGGTTTTCCTGTAGAAGAAGCTGAAGCTGGTCAAACAGCTTTACTAGTAGGCGGGGGGATTGGTGTACCACCACTTTATGAACTATCACAGCGCCTCGTTGCAAAAGGTGTACGTGTAATTCACATCTTAGGTTTTCAAACGAAAGATGTAGTTTTCTATGAAGAAAAATTTGCAGAACTTGGTGATACGTACGTTGCGACAGTAGATGGTACACACGGTACAAAAGGATTTGTCACAGATGTAATTGATAATTACGGAATTGACTTTGATATTCTTTATTCATGTGGTCCGTTAGCGATGCTTCGTGCATTAGAAGGACGTTACAAAGAGAAAAAAGCCTATATTTCATTAGAAGAACGTATGGGCTGCGGTATTGGAGCTTGTTTCGCATGTGTATGCCACTTACAAGAAGATCCAAGTGGACATTCTTACAAGAAGGTGTGTAGCGACGGACCAGTATTTCCAATCGGGGAGGTTGTACTATGAACAGATTGCAAGTTGAATTACCAGGATTATCATTAAAAAATCCAATTATACCGGCATCTGGATGCTTTGGATTTGGTCGTGAATATGCACAGTTTTACGATTTAAGTGTACTAGGATCAATCATGATTAAAGCGACGACAGAACAACCACGCTATGGAAATCCAACGCCTCGTGTTGCTGAAACACCGGGCGGCATGTTAAATGCGATCGGACTTCAAAACCCAGGGTTAGAAAAAGTAATGAATTCTGAATTACCATGGTTAGAACAATTTGACCTTCCAATCATTGCGAACGTTGCAGGCTCACAAGCTGAGGATTACGTAGCGGTTGCAAAGGAAATTTCTAAAGCGCCTAATGTCCATGCACTAGAATTAAATATTTCTTGTCCGAACGTAAAAACAGGTGGTATCGCCTTTGGTACAAATCCTGAAATTGCTGCTGATTTAACGAAGCGAGTAAAAGAGGTTTCTGAAGTACCTGTATACGTGAAGTTGTCACCAAACGTGGCAAACATAGTGGAAATTGCAAAAGCGATTGAAAATGCAGGTGCAGATGGTTTAACGATGATTAATACATTGCTTGGTATGCGTTTAGATTTAAAAACAGCTAAACCAATTTTAGCAAACCGTACAGGCGGATTATCAGGTCCTGCGATTAAGCCAGTAGCAATTCGTATGGTACATGAAGTAAGCCAAGCGGTTAACATTCCAATTATCGGAATGGGTGGTATTGAAACAGCGGAAGATGTAATTGAATTCTTCTACGCTGGCGCAAGCGCAGTTGCAGTAGGTACAGCGAACTTTATCGATCCGTTCGTATGTCCGACAATTATTGAAGAGTTACCAGCATTACTAGATGAATTAGGATTTGATCACATTTCGGAATGTCAAGGAAGGAGCTGGAAGCAAACATGTCACAGTCGTTAATCGTTGCACTAGATTTTCCAGGGAAACAAGATGTAGAACAATTCTTGCGCCACTTTGAAGGGGAAGAGTTATTTGTCAAAGTTGGTATGGAGTTATTTTACAAAGAAGGCCCTGCAATTATTACGTACTTAAAAGAAAAAGGACATAAGATTTTTCTAGATTTAAAACTTCATGATATTCCGAATACAGTAAAAAGCGCTATGCGTAGCCTAGCTAGTCTAGATGTTGATATGGTAAATGTTCATGCTGCTGGGGGAAGCAGCATGATGAAAGCTGCGATTGAGGGATTAGAGGAAGGTAAGCAAGAAGGAAAAGAGAGACCGATTTGTATTGCAGTTACACAACTAACAAGCACTTCGGAAGCTATGATGAAAAAAGAGATTGGCATTGAGAAGACGTTAGAAGAAGCGGTTGCTCATTATGCAAAACTAACGAAAGAAAGTGGACTTGATGGCGTTGTTTGCTCAACGCTTGAAGTTCCAAAATTACGTGAAGTATGCGGGAATGAATTTGTAACAGTAACACCGGGGATTCGTCTTGCAAGCGATGATGTAAATGACCAGGTGCGCGTAGCAACACCGAAACGTGCGAGGGAACTTGGCTCAAGCTACATCGTAGTTGGACGTAGTATTACAAAAGCAGAAAATCCGCTTGAAGCGTATAAAACAGTAAAACAACAGTGGGAAGGTGTAACAGTATGAAAAAAGAAATCGCATCGCATTTATTAGAAATTGGAGCAGTATTTTTACAACCGAATGATCCATTCACATGGTCTTCAGGTATGAAATCACCAATTTATTGTGATAACCGTTTAACTTTATCTTATCCAAAAGTACGTCAAGCGATTGCAGCTGGATTAGAAGAGTTAATTAAAGAGAACTTCCCAACTGTAGAAGTTATTGCAGGAACAGCAACTGCTGGTATTGCGCACGCTGCATGGGTAAGCGATCGTATGGATTTACCAATGTGCTACGTACGTAGTAAAGCAAAAGGCCACGGTAAAGGGAATCAAATTGAAGGAAAAGCTGAAAAAGGTCAAAAAGTTGTAGTAGTAGAAGACTTAATTTCAACTGGCGGAAGTGCAATTACATGTGTAGAAGCACTTCGCGAAGCTGGCTGTGAAGTATTAGGAATCGTATCAATCTTCACATACGAGCTAGAAGCAGGAAAAGAAAAGCTAGAAGCAGCTAACGTAGCATCATATTCTTTAAGTGATTACAGTGCATTAACTGAAGTTGCAGCAGAAAAAGGTATGATCGGACAAGCTGAAACGAAAAAATTACAAGAGTGGCGTAAAAATCCAGCTAACGAAGCTTGGATCACAGCGTAACATGAAAAAAATGACCGCGGGGGAACGCGGTCGTTTTTTTTATTATTGTTAAAACTTCATGTAAAGAACAGATAGTAGGAATATCGTACTTGAGTTGTGAGTTATCTCGATTTAACCATATCCCTTGCATCCCAGCTGCTGTACTACTAATCGCATCAGTCTCTAATCGATCGCCAATATAATAGCAATCTTTCATTTCAAGGTTCGATTGTAATACGGTTCTGTGAAAAATTTCAGGATCTGGTTTCGATATACCAAGTTCACTAGAAGTAAATATATATTTGAAATGTTTTAAAATGTTTAGGGCAGTTAATTTTTCGACTTGTTGTTCATAGTCACCATTACTAATGATACCTAATGAGTGACCGCCTTGCTGCAAGTTCTGTAATGTATAGTGTACATCTTCAAACGCGGTCCAGTTGTTCTTATATAGTTCTATATATTGATTAAATCTATGCTGAGATTCTTTGGGTGATAGGTTTACTCCATATGTTTTAAATAAATGATACATTCGCATTACTTGTTGTTCTTGAAAAGATAATTCCCTGGATAAAAATTTGTTGAAATATTCTTCTGATAATTCATGCCAGACTTTCGTTGTCTCTAATTCATTGCCTGAAAAAATAGTATTATATATTTGAAAAAAATCTATAATACCATTTCTTTCAGCAGCCTCATAATCAAGTAAAGTTCCATCAATATCAAAGAAAATCATATTGCTGTCTCCTTGTTAACAACTATTTAGCGTTTTCAGCAACCTCATATCCTTTCACAAACAATAGCGTCATATAAGAAACGATAAACGAGAAGATGCTGTACATGCCAACCCAAAAGAAAAATTTTGGAGTAAAGGCGATAACACCTATTATTAAAAAACTAGCAAACGTTACAATCGGCATTACGTAATACATTTTCGTTTTGCGTGTTCCAATAACAGATACGATAAAGATAAATAATGGACAAATTAATAAGACGAAAATCAATTCATTCATAGGTATGTCCCCTTTTCTAATTGCAGTAATCTGTTTCTCGTAAACGTTTTGAAATAATTACTCTCCTAATATAATTTCGCTAAGTAATAACGAATCCCTCTTGAAAACTGATAATTCATGATGAATTTTACAAGCAAAAAACGTAAGCAAGAGAACACTTGCTTACGTTATAGGATAAACATTGCAACGATTGTGGTGACAATTAAACCGATAACAACCGGTAAAAAGTTTCGGCGTGCAAGTTCAAATGGATCGACTTTACAAATCGCAGCAGCAGGAATAAGTGCCCAAGGAATTAACGTCCCGCCCCCGGTCCATATAGCTGCAATTTGCCCGAGTGCTGTTAATGTAGCTGTTCCATGGCCAAGTGCTGTTCCAAAAAGATTGGCAATGGAACCAGCAAGTGATATACCTGAAAAACCTGATCCATCTAAGCCGGTAATGACACCAACGATGGTTAATGTCCCTGCCGATACATATTGATTTAAAGGAACAGTTTGAGATAAAGCGATGCCTAAGTCGTTAATGATTCCATGTGAACCTTTCGGTAAATAGTCCCCGATAATTTTCACAAAGCCACTATCTCCTAAATAAAAGAGTGCAGCGATAGGAATAACTGGTCCGAAAATTTTAAAGCCAAATTGGAGCCCTTCTATGAAATAATCGGTCGTTTTATTCAGTCCATTACCTTTGTAGGCGATGAGAGAAATGATGATAATCATAATAACAGTTGTTCCGCCGATAAGTGCAGTTGCGTCGCTTCCTTGTAGTTGAAATTGAATCATGCAAAGGATATCAATGATATATACGATAGGGATACAAATAGCGAGCCATTTCTTTGTGCGAGGAGATAATGAAGTGAGCGTTTTAGAAGACTCAGTTGATAGAATAGATTCTTGTATAGCTAAGCCTGTATGAAACTCTTTTCGTAAGAAGAAAAAAGCGACGGAAGTTGTCACAACGCCCATAACGATAACGAGTGGAACACTTGCAGATACGACGCTGGAAACAGGGAGACCCGCAGCGTCTGCGGTTAATTTTGGTGCGCCTTGTATAACGAAGTCGCCGGATAAAGCAATGCCATGACCGAATAAGTTCATAGCAATTGCTACTCCAATTGGAGGAAGACCGACACGTACAGCAACCGGTAATAAAATAGCTCCCATTAATGCGACAGCGGGAGAAGGCCAAAAGAAGAAAGAAATTGTCATCATCAAAAGGCCAATAATCCAGTAGGCGAGGGTAGGGGTACGGATCATCTTTGTAAATGGTGAAATCATTGTATCATTTATACCGGTATGAACGAGTAAATTGCTCATGGATACAATAATAGAAATGATTAATATAGTTGGTAATAGCTCAGTAATGGCGTAAATAAAACTTTGAAAAATGCCGCTAACGGCAAGAGGGATAGAACTTGTAGCAGTTAATGCTAATAAAAAGATAAAAACGATACAAATAATTGTAGTATCTTTCCGGAGAATAAAAAAGGTAATAATAGTGAGTAAACAAATAACATAGAGAGCGTGTAATAGCGTTAATTCAACTCCCATAACATTCACATCCTTAGGCAATCGTGTAGTTTATTGTATGAAAGTAGGGAAAGTATGTGAGTATAAGAAACAGAAAAAAAGGTAAAATTTCATGTACTGCAATGGTAAGGATAAAAAATGGATGTTACAGTACAATTAATCCTAAAAATGGAATTCAAGGAGGGCTTATGCACAAAAAAATTGGATTTTTGGGATTTATCATATCTTGTAGTCTATTAATCATTTTAAAGCTATTTACAAACAATGAATGGATAAGTATTATACCTGTTTTCGGGTTTGTATTTATACTTTTATATAACTGGGATGGTATGAAACAATACAGTAAAAAGTATCGGAATTATGATAGGTATCATCGTTGTTTGCTCATTGTTCGCAGGGGTTATTTTAATAGAGGGTCAGAAACAAATGGAGAAAATGTCTATTTTTCAAGAATGGATGTCTTCTGCAAACGGTCTTTATCTTGTAATAATAGTTGTTATTTTTCTAAGAATTGTTATAAGTATAGCAAGTTACATATTAAAGGAGAAGTAGAATGGGGGAGTGCGAATGAGAGAAAAAATAGGATATTATGGTGTGCTAGTTTGTTTACTATTATCAATTATTTCAGGACAATTTCTTAACAGTGAATGGGTACCAGTTATATTATGTATAGGAGTATTGATTTTTGCTTCTATGTATCGCTGGAATGAATGGAAAGCATATAGTCGAAAAAAGAAAATGGTTTTCAGCATCGAATTTGTCATTATAATCAGCACAATTCCGTTTTTGTTATGGAAAGGAAATGAGATAATAGATGGAATTGTAATGTTTCAAGGGTGGTTGTTTATTGCGAAAATGCTATATTTAATATGCATTTTAATGTTGGTAGTGGTAGTCACTAAAATAGTAAACGAAAAGCTATTCGTTAATGAATAAAAGAAAATGCCACCTTATTCGGTGGCATTTCCTCATTTTACTGCATGAGCTTTTTGCATCTTTTTAATTAAACGAATTTGTCCACGATGATTGATTTCATCTTCAAAAACGTGAAACCACTTAAAATAGTTATTTGCTGGTTTGTCATACCAAAAGTCTGTCGTTTTAAATAACCATTCATCAGGTAACGATTGAAAAGTCTCGATTGTTTTGGAACGTACTTCTTGTAATGTATTTATGTAAAATTCTATAGCGTTTCCTTTTATTTTCTCACGCCCAAGATCGCCTAATTCAATGCCAGGTAACCAGCGTTCTAATTCAGCCTCCGTTGGTTCACGGTCTTCAAAAGTATGAATCTGGTAGTAAAATTCAATAGCAGCCATATGATACAATAACATGCCAATTGAATTTGCTTCCTTATCATATAAATAATCAAGTTCTTCAATTGTTAAACTTTCCACTGCTTGCATTGTTGTATAGCGAGCGTAATTCATCATGGAAACAAGCTTTGAAAATTCTACATGTAAACCCTCCAATTTATCAATTACAAAATTCAATTAAAATTCCCCCTCTTTAAATGAATACTCCAGAGAAGGAATTCTATGTGCAAAAAAAGTTTTGTTTAAACCTTCATAATATTAACAAGGGATTATAATTAGTTCTCTATTTGATTTTGTAATAACGTCATAACCATCTTTGGTGATGACAATATCATCTTCGATTCTACAACCGCCCCAGTTCGGTATGTAAATGCCCGGCTCAACTGTAACAACCATACCTTCTTGTAAAGTTGCCTTGCTTTCTTGGGATAAGCGAAGTGGTTCATGTATTTCTAACCCAAGACCGTGCCCGGTAGAGTGGCCAAAGTATTGACCGTATCCATGTTCTGTAATGTAATTCCTCGTTATATCATCGATACTTTTCGCAGTTTCTCCAGGCTTAATTGCTTCAGTCCCACGCTTTAACGCTTCTCGTACAACATTGTATATTTTTTGGAATTCTTCCGATGGTTCCCCGATTGCTACGGTACGTGTTATATCGGAACAATATCCGTCGTAAAGTGCACCGAAGTCTAATGTAACGATATCGCCTCGTTCGATTATTTTATTTGATGCAACTCCATGGGGAAGTGAAGAACGAACGCCTGAGGCTACAATGATTTGGAATGAAGAAGATGTAGCCCCTTTTTTTCGCATGAAAAATTCTAACTCATCTCGAACGTCAGTCTCGCTTATTCCAGGCTTTAGAAATGTAACAATATGGTGAAATGCTTCGTCAGCGATTGTAGCTGCGATTTTCATTGTTTCTATTTCAGATGTGTCTTTAATAAGTCGAATATCTTCAATAATCTCACACACTGGAACCATTTCTGTATGTATATATTTTTGTAGTTTCTTAAATTGTTGCAAAGTCATATTATTGTCTTCTATACCAAGTTTTTGAATGTTTAATTTTGATACTTGATTTGCAACTTCTTCTTCTAAATTTCCTTTATGCATAATAATTTCTGCTGCTTTTATTTCCGTTTTTGCTTGATCTACGTAACGGAAATCAGTAATGAAAATAGCTTTATGCGCAGCGATTAAGACAACGCCTGCGCTACCTGTAAAGTTTGTTGCGTATTGACGGTTTTCTTTTTTTGTAATAAGTAACCCGTCGATTCCGTAATTATGTAGTTGTTTTTGGATGTTAGTTATTCTTACATTCATTTTAATTCCTCCTTTTTACATTAATAAAGCAAGAATTGTGCCAGTATATTTATTTAGAATAAAAGAGAAGAGGGTAGCTGTGTGTCAAAAAAACTAGACGAATGTAAAATAAATATATATAAAATTTTTACAGTAAGTTTTTATGTGACTGAACAATAATATAAACTCGCAAACGAAAATCTTTTTAATTTAAATATTATATTTTTTGTATAAATGAATTAAGTTAATTGGTATAATAAGGGATTGTTACGTTTTTTATAGGTAAAGAGATGTAACGAAAAAAACTGGGTTAAGGAATGTGAGTGTATGAAGAAATTAAGTAAAGTAATGTCATTTTGTTTGGCCGCTAGTATGCTTGTTATAACGGGGTGTGAAACAAGTGAACACAAAGTTCAAGTAAATGAAACGATTGAACAGCTTGATGAAGCGCCAGAAGTGACAGAAAAAGAAGCGAAAAAGATTGTAAGAAAGAGTGTAGATGGAATAGCAAATGCGTTTAGTGAGATGGAAAAAGAAAATGGATGGAGCCGAAATAATCCTGGGGATTTAGAGACAGCTAAAAAAGGAGTTAAAGGATTGGTTTCAGAAAAGTTTGTAGAGAATCAGCTTCCTGAATTGCTTGCTAACTTTAATAGATCGAGAGAGACTGATATGTTACCATTCCCAAATTATTTTCAAACTGAAATAAGATTTTCTTCTTCACAAGATAAAGAAAATTTAACGGTACATACATTAAGTTTAGAAGATGAAATAGGTCATGCGGCCCAAGATTGGGAATTTCATTTGGTGTATAAAGAAGGGGAATGGTTAATGGATAAATGGTCATTCGTTTTTCCTGAAGATTTAAAACTTACAAAAGAAGAAGCAAATAGAATTTTAAAAATGCCAGACGATAAGAATGTGTCATTTGTAAGTGAAGAAAATAGTGGCGATAAGAAATACATATTCAAAGATAGTAACGGATTAATTACTGTAAATGCGAAAACATCTCTTATTTCATACAATGTAGATAAAAATAGGTATGAAAAGGTAACGAAAGAAAGAAATATTCAAGAAACAGAACAAGTACAGAGAAAGGATTCGAGTGCGTATACAGGCTCAAAAGAAGAGAAACAATCGCAAAAAGAATCTTCTTCAAAGATAGATAGAGCAAATGTTTTAAGTGAATTAGCTGCTATAGATAAACAAGAAAAACATACGAATGCTATGTCAACCAATGATATAGTAAATGAAATAGAAGGAAATTATGAACTGTGGGATAATAAACTAAATGAAATTTACAGTACATTAAAAAGTACGATGTCACCTGATGCGTTTCAGTCGTTAAAAACGAAACAAATTGCGTGGGTTAAAGAAAAAGAAAGTAAAGTTAAAGCAATTGGTACTGATACAAATAACGGAACGATGAGGCGTATAGAAGCTTCAGAAGAGAAATATAAGATGACAAAAGCAAGATGTTATGAATTAGTAAATGGGTATATGAACTAGTGTGAACGAATATAAAAAATGCGTTGCTTATAAGCAACGCATTTTTGTATTTACGCTTTTAATTTCATTACAATATCAGCATCTGGTGTTACATATACGGTTTGCTGATTGTCGTACGTAACAAAACCAAGTTTTGCACCACTCGGTTTTTTCACATGGCGTATTTTAGTGAAATCAACAGGTACAGAGCTAGACTCTTTCGCTTTACTGTAATAAGCGGCAATTTTGGCAGCTTCTAGTAAAGTTTCTTCAGCAGGCTCTAAAGAACGAATGACAACGTGAGAGCCAGGTATGTCTTTCGTATGTAACCAAATTTCATCACGGCGGGCAAACTTCGTTGTTAAATAATCATTTTGTTTATTGTTTTTACCAACGAAAATCTCTGTGCCATCACTTGCTAAATATTTATCTAATACTGGCTTAGTAGGCTTTTTCTTTGCGTTTTTCGTTTTGCGATTGCGCACATAACCTTCTTCAGCTAATTCCTCACGAATTTCTTCAATATCTTTTGAAGAAGCAGCTTCCATTTGTTGAAGTAAGCTATCAAAATAAAGAATTTCTTCATTGGTTTTTTCGATTTGTTCTTCTACAACAACAACTGAATTTTTTGCTTTTTGATACTTTTGGAAATAGCGTTGTGCATTTTCAGATGGTGTTTTTAAAGGATCTAATGTGATTTTTACAGTTCCGCCATTTTCATCGTAATAATTAACGACCTCAATATCTTTATCGCCTTTTTTCAAAGCGTACATATTAGCTGTAAGTAGCTCTCCAAATAGTTGATATTTATCTGCTTTTCCAGCATCTTGCAGTGTTTTTTCGAGTTTAATGAGTTTTTTCTCGTTTTTATTTTTTTCATTTTGCATAAAGCGTTCTAAATCATGAGCTTGTTGTTTTACACGATCGCGCTCTGCTTTTCCGAAAAAGAAACGATCAAGCAATTCACTAACAGATGAGAACGTCTTATCTTCTCCTTGCAAGTGTGCAAGAGGGAAAAGATAAAAGAATTCTTTTCCATTTGAAGTAGTCATCGCTGGTGAATATGTATGAGTTAATAATGGTTTTTGTATGGAGAAAAATGCATCCGCTAATGCTTTTTCATTTACCATACCAGCTTTTTTCACTACTTCTTTTGCGAATAACGGGGATATTCCCGTAAAGGTGCCGACAAGCTGTTTATCCATGTTTCCAGATAGAAAGTCTAGTGGTCTAATAAATTCATCATTTGTTTCAATCTGAAGTGGGTTAATTTTATGTTGTGCTGGTGGTGCAATATATTCAGCTCCAGCGTATACAGTACGATGGCGGTTTACCGCTAAAGATATGTGTTTTAAGCTATCTAAAATAACATTTGTTTTCGTATCTACTAAGATAATGTTACTATGTCGGCCCATTATTTCGATTACTAATGTTTTTAATGATTCGTCTCCAATTTCATTCCGACTGCGAACTGTAATTTGAATAATACGTTCTAAGTCAATTTGTTCAATTTTTTCAATAAACCCACCTTCTAAATGTTTACGAAGAAGCATACAAAACATTGGCGGTATTGCTGGTGAATCGTAGTTTTGATTCGTTAAGTGCAGACGCGCATATGTAGGGTGAGACGAAAGAATTAGTTTTTGGTTCTTTCCGTTTGCTCGAATATGTAATAAAATCTCATACTTTGAAGGTTGATATATTTTGGAAATTCTTCCTGTGTAAAGAGAATTTGCAATTTCATGTGTAATTGCTCTTGTAAATAATCCATCGAATGCCATAAATGAACACTCCTTTCTAACTAAAAGTTAATTATAGCATTTTTTTGGACGAGGCTGAATAAGCTTTCAATAGAGTATGTCTGGAATCAGGAGGTCGATGGCAGGATGAACTGGTATGGAATGCGGGCACATGAAGTGGAAGAAAGAACGAATACGAATGTAAAGGTTGGACTTACAGAGAAAGAAGCAGAAGGGCGCGTAAAGAAATTTGGTACTAATGAATTAGAAGAAGCAAAAAGGCCTTCTGCACTAATGGTATTTTTAGCACAGTTTAAAGATTTCATGGTACTCGTTTTGTTTGGAGCAACAATTGTTTCTGCGTTTTTAGGTGAATACATTGATTCTATTGCTATTGTTGCCATTGTTATTATCAATGGTATTCTCGGATTTTTTCAAGAAAGAAAAGCTGAAAAATCATTGGAAGCTTTAAAGGAACTAGCCGCTCCACAAGTTACTGTAATGCGGAATGGAAAGTGGGTAAAAGCACCATCTAAAGCACTTGTTTTAGGTGATATTATTAAGTTTTCCAGTGGTGATCGTATTGGGGCTGATGTGCGTCTTGTTGAAGCATCAAGTTTATATATTGAAGAGTCTGCTTTGACAGGGGAGTCCGTACCTGTACAAAAGAAGGTAGAAGCATTGCAAGGGCAAGATGTTGCAATTGGTGATCAAAAAAATATGGCTTTTATGGGGACAATGATTACACGAGGATCTGGTACAGGAGTCGTTGTAGCAACTGGTATGAATACAGCGATGGGGCAAATTGCAAATATGTTACAAAATGCAGAGCAAATGGAAACACCACTGCAAAGAAGGTTAGAACAGCTCGGAAAAATATTAATTATTGTGGCTCTTATTTTGACAGCACTCGTTGTATTAGCTGGTGTGTATCAAGGGAATGAAGTATATCATATGTTTTTAGCTGGTGTGTCTCTGGCTGTTGCGGCTATTCCAGAAGGGTTGCCGGCAATTGTTACAGTAGCTTTATCACTTGGTGTACAGCGTATGATAAAAAAGAGAGCAATTGTACGAAAGTTACCAGCCGTAGAAACGTTAGGTTGTGCTTCCGTTATATGTTCTGATAAAACGGGAACAATGACGCAAAACAAAATGATGGTAACACATATGTGGTCAGGCGGAGAATTGTGGAAAGTGACAGGGCAAGGATATGAACCTAATGGCTCTTTTATGAAAGGTGAAAAAGAAGTGAATCCAGCTAAGACAAAAGCACTTTATCAGCTACTTACATTTGGTTCACTATGTAACAATGCAAATATTATTCAAAAGAAAAAGGCGTACGTATTAGATGGAGATCCAACAGAGGGAGCGCTTGTAGCTGCAGCAATGAAAGCTGGGATAACACGTGAGGCATTGAAAGGGAAATTTGAAGTTATTCGTGAATTTCCATTTGATTCAACTCGAAAAATGATGAGTGTTATTGTACGAGATCGAGAGGGGAAAAAGTTTATTGTTACGAAGGGAGCACCGGATGTTCTTTTACAAATGAGTCAAACGATTTTATGGGGGGATAAGCAACAGCCGTTAAGTGAGCTATATAGAAAAGAAGTACAGGCGGCTATTCATAGTTTAGGTAGTCAAGCGCTTCGAACAATTGCAGTTGCGTTTAAACCTTTAAAAATAACGGATTCTATTGAACATGAAAGAGACGTTGAAAAAGATTTTATGTTAGTTGGGATACAAGGTATGATTGACCCACCAAGACCAGAAGTGGCGCAGGCGGTAAAAGAGTGTAAAGAAGCTGGTATTCGAACAGTAATGATTACAGGTGATCATAAAGTGACAGCAATGGCGATTGCTGAACAATTAGGAGTTTTGCCACCAGATGGACGCGTTGTTGAAGGAGTAGAACTCGCGAATATGGATGTGGAGGAATTAGAAAATGTTGTAGAAGATACGTATGTATTCGCTCGTGTATCACCTGAACATAAATTAAAAATTGTTAAGGCACTGCAAAATCAAGGGCATATAGTAGCGATGACAGGTGATGGAGTGAACGATGCTCCAGCTATAAAAACAGCTGATATTGGGATAGCGATGGGGATTACAGGGACAGATGTTGCAAAAGAAGCCTCTTCACTTGTTTTACTAGACGATAATTTTGCTACAATTAAGTCAGCGATTAAAGAAGGAAGAAATATATACGAGAACATACGTAAGTTCATCCGATATTTATTAGCATCAAATGTTGGAGAAATTTTAGTTATGTTATTTGCGATGTTACTTGCATTACCCCTGCCGATGGTTCCTATTCAAATTTTATGGGTGAACTTAGTTACTGATGGTTTACCAGCGATGGCATTAGGTTTGGATAAGGCTGAAGGAGATGTGATGAAGAGAACGCCGCGCCACCCGAAAGAAGGGGTATTCGCTAGAGGGCTTGCGTGGAAAATAATAAGTCGAGGTTTTTTAATTGGGGCAGTGACGTTAGTAGCGTTTATTATTGCGTATAACCAACATCCAAATGAACTGAAATATGCACAAACTGTAGCGTTCGCGACGTTGGTACTTGCTCAGCTTATTCATGTATTTGATTGTCGTAGTGAGCATTCTGTCTTTCATCGTAATCCATTTGGGAACGTGTATTTAGTAGGGGCGGTTATCATTTCATTACTACTCATGCTAGTGGTGATATATTATCCACCGTTACAACCGATTTTTAGCACAATGCCGATACAAGCAAGAGATTGGTTATTAATTGGAGGTTTGTCATCAATTCCGACTTTCTTACTAGTAGGTTCTTTATTAACAGGGAAAAAGGCGAAAAAGAAAAAGCCAATGTTATATAAGAAGGGATTAAACTTGAAATAGTCAATGTTATGAAAATGTGATATAATTTACAGAAGGTAGTAGAGCCTTGTCTCTATTACCTTTTTCATTGAGTTATTTTATGGCTTGGATGTGATAAAAATGATTTCTAGTATGACAGGGTTTGGAAGATCGAAAGTAGAAAGTGATACTTTTCAAATTACAGTAGAAATGAAATCGGTGAACCACCGTTTTTTAGAGATGAGTATTCGACTTCCTAAGCAAATGATGGTATTTGAGGACAAAATTCGTAAAATAATTGCACAGCAAGTTCGACGTGGACGCATTGAAGTGTCTATTAGTATAGCAGGTGAAGGACTTGTTGAAAGAAAATTAAGTGTGAATTGGTCACTTCTTGAGCAGTACCAATCGATGATGGAAGATATAAAAGGAAAGTTTCAATTACAAGATTCTATTACACTCGAGCAATTAATGGCAATGCCAGAAGTAACAGCAATTGAAGAAATAGAAAATGTAAATGAACATTTTGAGAACAGTTTATATGAGGCTGTTCGTCAAGCTGCTCATATGTTGAAAACGATGAGAGATGACGAAGGAGAACGATTACATAAAGATATAGCGTATCGTTTACAAGAGATTAGCAATTGTGTAAATGCAATTATTCCACATGCACCAATTGTTACACAAAAATATCGTGAACGATTAGAAAATCGCTTAAAAGAATTACATAATCAAGAGTTAGATGAACAAAGATTGCTAACAGAAGTCGCAATCTTTGCAGAGCGTTGTGATATTCATGAAGAGTTAGTTCGTTTGCAAAGTCATTTAGAGCAATTTCGTGAAACATTGCAGATTGAAGAGCCTGTTGGAAGGAAAATGGATTTCATCGTGCAAGAGATGCATAGAGAAATTAATACGATTGGTTCTAAGGCAAATGACTTAACAATTTCAAAATATGTTGTAGAAATGAAAAATAACCTTGAAAAAATTCGTGAACAAGTACAAAATATTGAGTAGCTTTCAAAAAATATATAAAGTTATACGTGGTGGAGAAATCGGATAGACTTACTAGGAGGCGCAAACTATGGCCATGCGGTTTTTAAATATTGGATACGGAAATATTGTATCTGCTCATCGAATTATTGCTATTGTAAGTCCGGAGTCAGCTCCTATTAAACGAACAGTACAAGAAGCACGCGAACATAATGCTTTGCTTGATGCTACGTATGGGAGAAAAACAAGGGCGGTTATTGTTATGGATGATGGGCATGTTGTATTAAGTCCAATTCAACCAGAGACGATTGCACATCGTTTGAATAATAAAGAAGATTTAAGTGAGGAAGGGTAGGTTTTACATATTTATGAGAAGTAGAAGAGGATTGCTCATCGTTCTTTCAGGGCCTTCTGGGGTTGGAAAAGGAACGGTTCGTAAAGAGCTGTTTAGCCATGAGGATACACGTTTTCAGTACTCTATTTCAGTAACGACACGTAAGCCGCGTGAAGGTGAAGTAGATGGTGTGGATTATTTCTTTAAAGAAAGAGAAGAATTTGAGGAAATGATTCGTAATGAAAGATTACTTGAGTGGGCTGAGTTCGTAGGTAATTATTACGGAACACCAATTGACTATGTTGAAAAAACATTACAAGAAGGAAAAGATGTATTCTTAGAAATTGAAGTGCAAGGAGCAATTCAAGTTAAGAAAGCTTTCCCAGAAGGTGTATTTATTTTCTTAGCACCTCCAAGTTTATCTGAACTAAAGAGCCGTATTGTCGGACGTGGTACAGAGACTGAAGATGTTATTGAAAATCGTTTAACTGTAGCGAAAGAAGAAATCGAGATGATGGACGCTTACGACTATGTAGTAGAAAACGATCAAGTTGAATTAGCTTGTGATAGAATTAAAGCGATTGTGGTTGGCGAACATTGCCGCCGCGAAAGGGTAGCAAAATATTATAAAGAAATGACGGAGGGTCTATAATTATGTTAAATCCATCAATTGACTCATTACTACAAAAAATCGATTCTAAGTACACATTAGTAACAGTGGCTGCAAAACGCGCACGTGAAATGCAACTTGCTAATAACTGTGTTGTAGAGCAACCTGTTTCTCATAAATGTGTAGGTAAAGCATTAGAAGAAATCGATGCAGAAGCATTAAGCTACGTACCAAGTGAAGATAAAGTAGCTGAATAAGCCTTTGCCTTCGACAAAATAAAACATAGACTTTATAATTTTCTATGTAACGGTAACAACCTATTTACAAGTAGGTTGTTATTTTTTTACGAAAGGAATGAAATATTGGTACTGACGAGCTGGGAATTCTATTTCAGTATTATAAGTTTGAAAAAGAAAGAGGACGAGTCATATGCTAAAAGGGAAAAAGATACTTCTATGTGTAACAGGAGGCATTGCGGTTTTTAAAGCAGCTGCGTTAACGAGTAAATTGACACAATCTGGCGCGATTGTAAAAGTAATGATGAGTGAGTCGGCAATGAAGTTTGTTACGCCTCTTACATTCCAAGCGCTTTCTCGCCATGATGTATATACGGATACGTTTGATGAGAAAGACTCGGCTGTTATTGCTCATATTGATTTAGCAGATTGGGCGGATGTTGTACTTGTCGCACCTGCTACTGCCAATTGTATTGGAAAGTTAGCTGGTGGTATTGCAGATGATATGATTACAACTACTCTGTTAGCTACTACAGCCCCGGTATGGATTGCGCCTGCTATGAATGTGCATATGTATGAAAATAAAATTGTTCAAAAAAATATGATGACATTGAAAACGCTAGGATATACATTTATTGAGCCTGGGGAAGGCTTTTTAGCATGTGGATATGTAGCGAAGGGACGACTAGAAGAACCTGAAGCGATTATTGCACGGTTAGAGGAAGCTTTCTCAGAACACAAACCATTGCAGGGAAAAAGAATATTAATAACTGCTGGCCCAACACGTGAAAAAGTTGATCCAGTTCGTTTTATGACGAATTTTTCTTCTGGAAAAATGGGGTATGCGATTGCAGAAGTGGCGGCGAATTTAGGCGCTGATGTTATACTCGTTTCAGGACCGACAGCATTAAATCCACCGTTACATGTAACGACAGTGCAAGTGGAATCTGCACAAGATATGTTAGAAGCAGTTCTTCAACATTATCAAAACGTAGACGTTGTCATTAAAACAGCAGCAGTTGCAGATTATCGTCCGAAATATGTTCATGATAATAAAATGAAAAAGCAAAATGGTGATGCTGTCATTGAACTCGAAAGAACGGTGGATATTTTAAAAACGTTAGGTCAGAAAAAGGATCAACAGTTACTTATCGGTTTTGCTGCTGAAACGACAAATGTAGAGGAATATGCAACGAAAAAACTACGTGAGAAAAATGCAGATATGATTGTCGCGAATGATGTAAAAGCGCAAGGAGCTGGATTTGGCACGGATACGAATATTGTAACAATGTATAGAAAAGATGGAAAAGTTATTGAGTTACCACTTTTACTGAAAAAAGAGGTAGCTCGTGAAATATTAAAGCAAATTGAAATGATGTTAGAAGATGATCGTTTATGAAATTTGCAAGTGTAATTGTTGATGTACCTGCCCGTCAGACAGATCGACCATTTGATTACATTATCCCTGAAAAATGGGAAGATATTGTACAGACAGGAATGCGTGTAGTAGTTCCGTTTGGGCCAAGGAAATTACAAGGTTTTATTATTGGGATTAAAGATTCGGTGGATGTAGAAAGTAAGAAGTTAAAGACAATCCATGAAATATTAGATGTAACACCGGTTTTAAATGATGAATTATTAAAGCTTGGATATTGGCTTACAAGTGAAACGTTATGCTACATGATTTCAGCTTTTCAAGTGATGCTTCCAACTGCGATAAAAGCAACGTATAAAAAACGTCTACAAATTTGTAAGCAGGAAGAAATAGCATCTGAAATACTATATTTATTTCAGGATAAAGAAGCAATTGATTTTGAAGTAATCGAGCAGCAGCCACATTTATACCGGACTATTCAACAAGAAATTAAAAATGGTACGGTTGAAGTCGTTTATCAAGTGAAAGATAAAGTACAAAAGAAGAAGCAAAGAGTTGTTCAGCCGGAGTTGCCAGAAGATAAATTGGAATTAGCGGCATTTGAACTGAAAAGTAAAAAACAACAAGATGTACTTTATTATTTTGTGGAAAATTATAAAAGTGTACCGTTGAAAATAATTACAGAAGAGTTACAAATAACAGATGCTCCAATAAAAGCACTTGTTAAAAAGGGCTTCATTTCAGAAAAGTATGTGGAAGTATACCGAAATCCGTATGACGATGATGATTTTGAACAAACGAAACCATTTCCACTTACGGAGGAACAAAAACAAGTTATTACACCGATTTTATCATCAATTACAAATGAAACTTATAATCCATTTTTACTATATGGTGTTACAGGAAGTGGAAAGACAGAAGTATATTTACAATCTATAGCAGCAGTGCTCGAGAAAGGAAAAGAAGCTATCGTTCTTGTTCCTGAAATTGCACTAACGCCCCAAATGGTGGATCGTTTTAAAGGTAGGTTTGGCTCGCAAGTTGCAGTTCTTCATAGTGCGTTGTCTGTTGGAGAAAAGTATGACGAGTGGCGTAAGATTTTAAGAAAAGAAGTGAAAGTTGTAGTTGGTGCGCGTTCAGCCGTTTTTGCGCCTTTTGAGAATTTAGGGATTATTATTATTGATGAAGAGCATGAATCAAGTTACAAACAAGAAGATAATCCGAGGTATCATGCAAGAGATGTAGCTATCTGGAGAGGGCAATATCATAAATGTCCTATCGTTCTTGGTAGTGCGACACCAACACTTGAATCGTTTGCAAGGGCGAAAAAAGGTGTTTATAAACTACTAACAATGGAAAAACGTATGAATGAACAAGCTTTACCAACGGTAGAGATTGTTGACATGCGAGAAGAACTTCGTGACGGGAATAGATCAATGTTTTCTAAGGCGCTGCATGAAAAAATAGCAGATCGATTAGAAAAGAAAGAACAGATGGTACTATTTTTAAATAGAAGAGGTCATTCTACATTTGTTATGTGCCGTGATTGTGGGTATGTTGTACAATGTCCGCATTGTGATATTTCATTGACATATCATAAAATGAATCATCGTTTAAAATGTCATTATTGTAGTTACGAAGAGAATATGCCAACTGAGTGTCCAGCTTGTCAAAGTACATACATTCGTTTCTTTGGTACAGGTACACAAAAGGTAGAAGAAGAAATTACAAAACTATTTCCAGAGGCGCGAGTCATTCGAATGGATGTAGATACGACAAGTCGAAAAGGAATGCATGAAAAATTATTAAAGGCGTTTGGGGAAGAAAAAGCAGATATACTACTTGGAACACAAATGATTGCTAAAGGATTAGATTTTCCGAAAGTAACGCTTGTTGGGGTTTTAACTGCAGATACGACGCTTCACTTACCTGATTTTCGGGCAAGTGAAAAGACATATCAGTTATTGACGCAAGTAAGTGGACGAGCGGGTAGACATGAATTGCCAGGGGAAGTTGTGATTCAAACGTATACGCCAGAACATTACAGCATAGAGTTAGCGAAGAATCAACAATATGATGTGTTTTTTGACCAAGAAATGCAAATGAGACGAACAAGACAATATCCCCCATATTACTATGTTGTACTTGTAACTGTATCTCATCCTGAATTATTAAAAGCGGTGCAAGTGACGGAAAAAATTGCCTCGTATTTACGAACGCATTGCTCACAGCAAACAATGGTGTTAGGACCAGTTGCTTCAGCAATTCCAAGGATAAAAGATAGATATCGTTATCAATGCATGATAAAATACAAACGGGAACCAAACTTAAAGAACGTGCTCAAAATGGTAAATGAACATTATCAAGCAGAAATGCAAAAAGAGCTACAAATCTCAATTGATTTTAATCCAACAATGTTAATGTAGCGGAGGGAAATATGGCAGTTTTAGAAATAATCAAGCATCCAAATGAAGTGTTAGAAACACCATGCGAAAGAGTAATTAACTTTGATAAAAAGTTAGTGAAATTGTTGAAAGATATGCATGAAACAATGTTAATTGCGGACGGAGTCGGTTTAGCTGCGCCTCAAGTAGGTGTAAGCTTGCAAGTAGCGGTTGTTGATGTCGATGATGATACTGGGAAAATCGAGTTAATCAATCCATCAATATTAGAAAAACGTGGTGAACAAGTAGGTCCCGAAGGCTGTTTAAGCTTCCCGGGACTTTATGGTGAAGTAGAACGTGCCGATTATATTAAAGTAAGAGCGCAAAATCGCCGTGGGAAAGTATTTTTATTAGAAGCGGAAGGATTTTTAGCACGTGCAATTCAACATGAAATCGATCATTTACACGGTGTTTTATTTACATCGAAAGTGACAAGATATTATGAAGAAAACGAACTAGAATAGGTGTTAAAAGGAGCGGTTTTTAAATGATAAAAGTAGTGTTTATGGGAACACCGGACTTTTCAGTGCCGGTGCTTCGTCGTCTTATTGAAGATGGCTATGAGGTAGTAGGTGTTGTGACGCAACCTGATCGTCCAGTAGGTAGAAAAAAAGTATTAACACCTACACCTGTTAAAGTTGAAGCGGAAAAACATGGTATCCCTGTGTTACAGCCGTTAAAAATTCGTGAAAAAGATGAATATGAAAAAGTATTGGCATTAGAGCCAGATTTAATTGTAACAGCTGCATTTGGTCAGATTGTACCAAATGAAATTTTAGAAGCACCGAAGTATGGATGTATTAATGTCCACGCTTCTTTACTTCCTGAACTTCGTGGTGGTGCACCAATTCATTATGCAATTATGGAAGGTAAAGAAAAAACTGGTATTACAATTATGTATATGGTAGAAAAATTGGATGCTGGTGATATCTTAACGCAAGTGGAAGTGGAAATTGAAGAGCGTGAAACGACAGGCTCATTATTTGATAAATTAAGTGAAGCTGGAGCACACCTTCTATCTAAAACAGTACCTTTATTAATTCAAGGTAAGTTAGAGCCGATTAAACAAAACGAAGAAGAAGTAACGTTTGCTTACAATATAAAACGTGAACAAGAGAAAATTGATTGGACAAAAACAGGTGAGGAAGTATACAATCACATTCGCGGATTGAATCCATGGCCAGTTGCTTATACAACTTTAGCAGGACAAGTTGTTAAAGTATGGTGGGGAGAAAAAGTGCCTGTAACTGAACCGGCTGAAGCAGGTACGATTGTTGCAATCGAAGAAGATGGTTTTGTTGTAGCAACTAGTAATGAAACAGGTGTTAAAATTACTGAATTGCAACCTTCTGGTAAAAAGCGTATGAGTTGTTCACAATTTTTACGTGGAACAAAACCTGAAATTGGAACGAAGTTAGGAGAAAATGCATGAGACAAAATGTTCGTGAATTAGCTCTTGATGGTTTAATTCAAGTGGAAAAAAGTGGTGCATATAGCAACTTACTTTTAAATAATCTAATTGAAAAAAGTGCAATTGATAGAAAAGATATTGGTTTATTAACTGAAATTGTATATGGAACGATTCAACGTCGTGACACATTAGATTATTATTTACAGCCTTTTTTAAAAAAGAAGGTTGAGGCGTGGGTAAGGGTATTGCTTCGCTTATCTTTATATCAAATGATTTATTTAGACCGAGTGCCAGAAAGAGCGGCTATTCATGAAGCGGTTGAGATTGCAAAGCGTCGCGGGCATAAAGGAATTGCTGGTATGGTGAACGGTGTATTACGTTCGATTCAGAGAGAAGGTGTACCTTCTGTAGATGAAATCAAGGATCCAGTAGAACGTCTTGCAATTGCGACAAGTCATCCAGTTTGGCTTGTACAAGAGTGGACTTCTGCATATGGCTTAGAAACTGCAGAGAAAATGTGCGAAGTAAACATGTTACCACCTGTACCAACAGCACGTGTGAATGTTGATAAGGTAACGGTAGAAGAAGCGATTGAGTTGTTGGCAAGTGAAGGTATAGAAGCAAAACGTGGTGACTTGTCAGATGATGCAATTCAGATTGAAAGAGGAAATGTAGCGCATACAGAAGCGTTTAAAAAAGGATTTCTTTCTATTCAAGATGAAAGTTCTATGCTTGTAGCACGCGCTTTAGAACCGAATACGGGAGATGCAGTTCTTGATAGTTGTGCTGCTCCAGGCGGAAAAACAACGCATATCGCGGAACGATTAAAGGGAACTGGTAAGGTCATGTCCCTTGATTTACATGCACACAAAGTACGTTTAATTAAACAGCAAGCAGAGCGACTTGGTCTAGAAAATGTCGAAACAAAAGCGCTAGATGCTAGAAAAGTGCAAGAGCACTTTGCAAATGAAACGTTTGATAAAATATTGGTAGATGCACCGTGTTCTGGATTTGGTGTAATTAGACGTAAGCCTGATATTAAGTTAGGAAAAGATAAAGGCGATAGTGAAAGATTATCGACGATTCAACTTGCGATACTAGAAAAAATAGCACCATTATTAAAACAAGGCGGTCGTCTTGTTTATAGTACGTGCACAATTGAGAAAATAGAAAATGAACAAGTAATAGATAAATTTTTAAAAGAACATCCTGAATTTGAATGGGATACTACGATAAAAGAACGTATGCCAGAAAAATTAAGTCCGTATATTAATGAAGGTCAAGTACAAATTTTACCGCATTATTTTGCAACGGATGGCTTTTATATTGCTTGTTTAAGGAAGAAGGTGTAGCATCATGGAAACAACTGTAAGAAAACAAAAGAAAAATGTAGAAACGAAGAAACCATCAATTTACTCTTTACAACTTCATGAAATGCAAGATTGGTTAAAGGAACAAGGAGAACCGAAGTTCCGCGCTGGACAAATTTTTGACTGGCTATATAAAAAACGTGTAAAAAATTATGAGGATATGTCAAACCTTTCTAAAGGATTGCGTGATAAATTGTCGAATTCCTTTGATATTACTACTTTAAACACGTTAGTAAAACAAACGTCTTCAGATGGAACGATTAAATTCTTATTCCAATTATATGACGGATATTCTATTGAAACGGTATTAATGCGACATGAATATGGAAATTCCATTTGTGTAACAACGCAAGTTGGTTGTCGTATTGGATGTACGTTCTGTGCTTCGACACTTGGTGGACTAAAACGAAACCTAGAAGCTGGAGAAATCGTAGCGCAAGTAGTAGAAGTTCAGCGTGCGCTTGATGAAACAGAAGAACGTGTAAGTTCTCTTGTTGTTATGGGAATTGGAGAACCATTTGATAACTACGATAATTTAATGGGATTCTTACGCATCACTAACCATGAAAAAGGACTTCATATTGGTGCTAGACATATGACTGTTTCGACGAGTGGAATTATCCCGAAAATTTATAAGTTTGCTGAAGAAGAACTACAAATTAATTTTGCGATTTCATTGCATGCTCCAAACTCAGAATTACGTTCAAAATTAATGCCGATTAACCGTGCTTATAAATTACCGGATTTAATGGAAGCTATTAAATACTATGTAAATAGAACAGGGCGCCGTATTACTTTTGAATATGGATTATTTGGAGGAGAAAATGACCAAGTTGAGCACGCTGAAGAGCTTGCTGCGCTCTTAAAAGGTGTAAAATGTCATGTAAACTTAATCCCGGTAAACTACGTACCTGAACGTGATTATGTACGTACACCACGTGAGCAAATTTTCTTGTTCGAGAAAACGTTAAAAGATCGTGGAGTGAATGTAACGATTCGCCGTGAACAAGGTCATGATATTGACGCAGCCTGCGGTCAGTTGCGTGCGAAGGAGCGCAAAGAAGAGACGAGGTGACGAGATGAAAGCCGTATTTCTATCGGATAAAGGAAAAGTTCGTCAACATAATGAAGATAGTGCAGGAGTTTTTCACAATTTAGATGGAAATGTTTTAGCGGTAGTAGCAGATGGAATGGGAGGTCATCGAGCTGGTGATGTAGCTAGCTCGATGGCCATTCAATTATTCCATGATTATTGGAAGCAAACGCATAATATGAATGAACCGAAAAAAGTAGAACAATGGTTACATACTAGTGTTGGGATTATTAATGAGCGCATATATGAATACGCTCAGCAAAATGTAGAATGTAATGGTATGGGAACAACGCTTATAATAGCTGTTTGTACACCAAGTTTTGTGACGATAGGGCATATAGGAGATAGTCGTTGCTATATGGTATCAGAAGGAGAAATGACGCTTGTAACGGAAGATCATTCGCTTGTAAATGAGCTTGTGAGACATGGTGAAATTTCAAAGGAAGATGCAGAGTATCATCCGAAAAAGAATGTGTTATTAAGAGCGCTAGGAACAGAAGAAAAAGTTGGATTAGATGTTAAAACGTTGGTGCTTGAGGAAGATGATCAATTACTTCTTTGCTCTGATGGGTTATCAAACAAAGTTTCTATTGATGATATGCAACAAATTTTACAGTTAAATGAACAGCTTGAAGGTAAAGGGCAGCGTCTCATTCAATTGGCGAATGATCGCGGTGGAGAAGATAATATCACACTTGTTCTTATTGATTATGCGGGTTCGACAAACGAAAGTAGGTGAAGTGCAACGTGCTGATTGGAAAACGCTTAAATGACCGTTATAAGCTGCTGAAAATGATTGGTGGTGGCGGAATGGCCAATGTATATTTAGCTCATGATGATATACTTGGCCGAGATGTAGCGGTAAAAATATTAAGACTCGACTACTCAAATAACGAAGAGTTTATTAAACGTTTCCATCGAGAAGCGCAGTCTGTTACAACGTTGTCGCATCCAAATATTGTGAATATGTATGATGTCGGAGAAGAAGATGGTATATATTATCTTGTCATGGAATATGTACCCGGGCAAACATTGAAGCAATACATAATTGAGCGAGGTATGTTACCTATAGGAGAAGCTCTTGATATTATGGAGCAGTTAACATCCGCCATGGCACACGCCCATCATTTTGAAATTGTGCATCGTGATATAAAGCCGCACAATATTTTAATTCGAGCTGATGGAATAATAAAAGTAACAGATTTTGGAATTGCGACAGCTACAAGTGCAACAACAATTACACATACAAATTCAGTACTGGGTTCAGTCCATTATTTATCACCAGAACAGGCACGTGGCGGGATAGCAAATAAACAATCGGATATTTATTCTCTTGGAATAGTTATGTTTGAATTGTTAACAGGAAGACAACCGTTTTCTGGCGAATCTGCTGTTGCTATAGCTTTAAAACATTTACAAAGTGAAATCCCATCACCAAAAAGATGGAATGAAAATATTCCGCAAAGTGTTGAAAATATTATATTAAAGGCAACTGCAAAAGATCCTTTCCATCGATATCAATCTGCCAATGCTATGAAGCGAGATATTGAAACTGCGCTATATCCAGAGAGGATAAATGAGCAACCATTTTACATACCAGAAGATATGGAAGCGACGAAAGCGATTCCGATTATTCAACAAGAACAATTATTTGAAAATGTAAGTGATGAAACGATTGTTTTAAAAGGGAGTAAAGTGGAAGAACCGATAAGAGCAGAAGCAGCTGAGTTAGATAAGAAGAAAAAACGGAGTAACAAGTGGCTTAAAGTTTTAATTTCAACATTTTTATTTTTAGCAATAGGAATAACATTAGCGCTTACGGTTATTCCAGGATTATTTATTCCGAAAGATGTGAAAGTTCCTGATGTGGCTGGTATGAAATACACGACAGCTGTAAATACGTTAGTAGAAAAGGGCTTTGAGGTGACGGAGCCTAATATTGTATATACAGATGATATTGAAGTTGGGGATGTAATAAAAACGGAACCTGTAGCAGGAAGAGTCGTAAAAGAAAACGCTAAAATTACTATCTATCAATCAGGTGGAAAAAAGAAAAGTAAGATGGCGAATTTCACAGGGCAAAACTTTGAGAGTGTAAAAGCTGAGTTAGAAGAAAAATATAAACAAGTTACAGTAAATTATATTGAAAATGATAAGCCGAAAGGTGAAATTGTAGAGCAAATTCCGACGCCTGATCAAATGGTTATAGAAGCGGAGCAAGAACTGAAAATCTGGGTAAGTAAAGGTCCTTATCAAATTAGACCAGGTGACTTTTCGGGATGGACTGAAAATAGTGTAACTGGTTATTTGAATGAGAGAAAACTAACGTCAGATATAAAACGAGAGTATTCAGATTCAGTCGAAAAAGGACTTGTAATTTCGCAATTTCCAAAACCAGGTACACCATTAAAAGAGGGAGATAAAGTAACTATTATTATCTCTGATGGTCAAAAGCCTAAAGTGACTAAAACGGTAAAAGTGGACAATATCTCTATCCCATATGAGCCTGCTGTAACAGGTGAAAAAAAGCCGCAAACAATAGAAATTTATAAAGAAGACATGCAGCAAAAAATGGATAGACCGGTTGAAACAAGAACAATTACTGAATCAGCGACTATTTCTTTAGAATTTGTAATTCAAGAAGGTTCAAAGGGACACTATAAAATTGTACGAGATGGAGTAACGATTATTGATAAAGAAGTACCATATCCAACTCAATAATAGTGAAAGTCTACTTATTATTATTGCCTGTTATGCTGTCTACAAAGTGGACGGTATAGCAGGCAAAAATATATGATTCAAAAAGCTAGTAAAGTGATGCAGCTGTAAATATTTTTTTGCATTTAATGGGAAATTTAATGTATATTAGCGAAAGTATATATGGTAGGTTTTGAAATCGTTATTTGGAAAATTTAAATCCATTCATTTTTAAATTCAGCATCACCTTATACAAAAAAAGGAGAATTCTATGCCAGAAGGAAAAATTATAAAAGCTTTAAGTGGGTTTTATTACGTGCAGCATGAAGAAGGGGTTACGCAATGTCGTGGGCGAGGTGTATTTAGAAAAAATAAAATTACACCACTTGTAGGAGACCAAGTTGTTTTTCAGGCAGATAATCCAACTGAAGGTTATGTGCTTGAAGTGTTTGATCGAAAAAATGAACTTGTTAGACCTCCTATTGCTAATGTCGATCAAGCGATCCTTGTGTTCTCTGCAGTAGAACCAGATTTTAATCCTGGACTGTTAGATCGATTTTTAGTGCTGATTGAATATCATAACATTAAGCCAATTATTTGTATTAGCAAGATGGATTTAGTAGATGAAAAGATGAAAGCAACTGTTGAAGCTTATGCGAATGATTATCGTGAGATGGGTTATGATGTTTTATTTACTTCTATTAATACGTCAGAAAGTATTGATATATTAAAACCATACTTAGAAAATTGTGTTTCTGTCGTTGCGGGTCAATCTGGTGTTGGGAAATCTTCAATGCTTAATGTGCTACGTCCAGAATTAGAGCTGAAAACAAATGATATTTCCTCCCATTTAGGACGCGGGAAGCATACGACAAGACACGTAGAATTAATTGCAATTGGGAGTGGACTAGTAGCAGATACACCGGGTTTTAGTTCACTAGATTTCATTGATATAGAAGTAGAAGATCTTACATATTGTTTTCCAGAGTTGAAAGAAGCGAGCCAATACTGTAAATTTAGAGGGTGTACACATCTTTCTGAACCGAAATGTGCTGTGAAAGCTGCGGTTGAAGAAGGGAAGATTACAGAATATCGCTATAAGAACTATAAACAATTCGTAGAAGAAATTAGAGAGAGAAAGCCGAGGTATTAGTTATGATTAAAATTGCACCATCGATTTTATCAGCAGATTTTTCAAAATTAGGGGAAGAGATTAAAGATGTAGAAAAGGGCGGAGCGGATTACATTCACGTTGACGTAATGGATGGACATTTCGTACCAAATATTACGATTGGACCATTAATTGTAGAAGCTATCCGTCCAATTACATCATTACCATTAGATGTACATTTAATGATTGAAAATCCTGATAACTATATCCCGACTTTCGCACAAGCGGGAGCGGATATTATTACTGTTCACGTAGAGGCGTGTCCGCATCTGCATCGTACAATTCAGTTAATTAAATCTCACGGTATTAAAGCGGGCGTTGTATTAAATCCACATACGCCAGTTTCAGTGATTGAGCATGTATTAGAAGATATAGATATGGTATTACTTATGACAGTAAACCCTGGATTTGGTGGACAGAAGTTTATCCATTCTGTATTACCGAAAATTAAACAAGTTGCAGACATGGTGAAAGAGCGCAATCTAGAAGTAGAAATTGAAGTTGATGGTGGTGTAAATGCTGAAACAGCAAGACTTTGTGTGGAAGCAGGAGCAAATGTACTTGTAGCTGGATCAGCAGTATACAATCAAAAAGACCGCGGTGAAGCAATTCGCGTAATTCGTGGGTAGTGATGAACTTTTATCCTAGTAAGGTATTCATAGGATAGGGTAAAAATATGTAAAAAGGCAATCTACCGAATGGCAGATTGCCTTTTTACAATGGAAGGGGAAGAAAAAATGATTATTCATATTTTGGCAGGAGGACCTTCGGAATATTGCGCAGATTTTGCTCGATATGAGAATGAGGAAGTAGTGTGGGCTGCGGTTGATAGGGGAGTATACCGTCTATTAAAGAAAGGGATTACCCCGGCTGTTGCGTTTGGAGATTACGATTCAGTTACTGAAGAAGAATTAGTATGGATGGGACAGCAAACGAACGAATTACATATTGTTCCGCGGGAAAAAGATCAAACGGATTTAGAAATTGCAATCAACTGGGCATTAGGACAGAAGCCGGCACTAATTCGTATTTTTGGTGCTACCGGTGGAAGACTTGATCACGGTTTGGCAAATATACAAATGCTTTTAAAAGGGTTAGAAGTAGAGATAGAAATGTGTATTGTGGACAATAAAAATGAAATAACAGTTAAAAAAGTGGGTACACATATAATTGAAGAAAATAAAAATTTTCCTTATGTATCTTTTGTACCAGTTACTGAAATAGTGGAAGGGATTACATTGTTTGGTTTTAAGTACCCTCTTACTAATAAAACAATAGAGTGGGGATCAACACTTTGTATTAGTAACGAACTCGTTGAGGAAAAAGGTACTTTTTCATTTACTTCTGGCATATTAATGTTGATAAGAAGCACTGATTGAAGAAACAATTTTGCTCCTTACATCATATAGTGACCAAGTGGAGTAATGGGGATTAGGAGGGAAACCATGAGATTTTATACAATTAAGTTACCTAAATTTCTTGGTGGAATTGTTCGTGCAATGTTAAATACCTTCAAAAAAGATTAAAAAAAGCACCTATCACCGGTGCTTTTTCCATTGTTATAGTAAAAAAAGAGCCTATCGGCTCTTTTTTTTATTATTAAACACGTTCGATTTTGCCAGATTTTAATGCTCTAGCAGAAACGTAAACACGTTGAACTTTTCCGTCGATGCGTACGCGAACTTTTTGAAGGTTAGCGCCCCACTTACGTTTTGTAGCGTTCATTGCGTGAGAACGAGAGTTACCAGAACGAGCTTTTCTTCCAGTAATAGCACAAACACGAGCCATTTATATTTCCCTCCCTTGATACCTTACCATACGTAATTTTTCAATGTTAGTCTTTTATGCGATGCTAAAAACACTACTATAATTTAACACAACTAAAAAGAGAATGCAACACCGTAGAAAAAAGAAATCAAGAAAATTTACTTGACACTATATGTCAATGAAGAAAAGTTAAAATCCATAAAAATTGCTTGACATATTATAGTGGTACATGTTGTATAATAACAATGGACTATTTTGCTCATCATAAAAAAGTGTAATTTAAAACATAAAATATGAGAGTGAAAAGAAAGAACGATGGAATTTTCTTTAAAAAGATTATATGATAGTAACTAAAGTAGTCTAGCTCACTTTCACCATTTATGAAGGGGGAAACGAGATGTCAATTGAAATTAAAACGAAGTACGGTCAAATTGATATTAGTACAGATGTAATTGCAACAATTGCTGGAGGTGCCGCGGTAGATTGCTACGGTATCGTAGGTATGGCATCAAAAAATCAGTTAAAAGATGGATTAACAGACATTTTACGAAAAGAAAACTTCACTAGAGGTGTTATTGTTCGTAAAGATGAAGATGAAGTACATATTGATATGTATATTATTGTGAGCTATGGTACGAAAATTTCAGAAGTGGCACATAATGTGCAGACGAAAGTGAAATATACATTAGATCAAACTGTAGGACTAGCAGTAGATTCTGTAAACATCTACGTACAAGGAGTTAAAGTAATAAACTTGTAATGTGCATTAAGGAGGAAAATCTGTGTCAATTCAAAAAATTGATGGAAAACGTTTATCACAAATGATCATGCAAGGAGCGAATAATTTAACAAATAATGTTCAGCTTGTTGATGCATTAAACGTATTTCCAGTTCCAGATGGCGATACCGGTACAAACATGAACTTATCTATGACTTCAGGTGCGCGTGAAGTGAAAGCAAATCCTTCACAGCATGCTGGTAAAGTCGGCGTAAGTTTAGCCAAAGGATTATTAATGGGAGCTCGTGGTAACTCTGGAGTTATTCTATCTCAGTTGTTCCGTGGTTTCTCTAAATCCATTGAACAAAAAGAAGAATTAACAACAGTTGATTTTGCTGCAGCACTAGAAGCTGGAGTAGAGGCGGCTTATAAAGCGGTTATGAAACCGATTGAAGGAACGATTTTAACGGTTGCAAGAGAAACGGGTAAATATGCAGTAACAGTTGCGAAAAAACAGCGCGACTTTGTTTTGTTTATGGAAGACGTTGTGAAAGAAGCAAACGCATCGTTAAATCGTACGCCAGATTTATTACCTGTATTAAAACAAGTTGGCGTTGTAGATAGCGGTGGTAAAGGTCTTGTAGTAGTATACGAAGGATTTTTAGCTGACTTAAAAGGAGAAACGATTTCTTCTGATGCACCGACGCAAACATCTATGAATGAGATGGTACGCGCAGAACATCACCGTAGTGTACAAAGCCAATTGAGTACAGAAGATATTAAGTATGGATATTGTACGGAGTTCATGGTGAAATTAGAGGCTGAAAAGGTGAAAGAGCATAATTTCTCTGAACAAAAATTCCGTGAAGATATTAGTGTATATGGTGATTCTCTACTAGTTGTGTCTGATGATGAAATTGTAAAAGTTCATATCCACGCAGAACATCCTGGAGACGCTATGAACTACGGGCAAAAATACGGTAGTTTAATTAAGATCAAAGTAGAAAATATGCGTGAACAGCATACTGCTTTATTAGATGAACCTGCTATGGTTCCTGAACAACCAGCTCAATCGAAAGAAAAACAACCATATGGTATCGTAACTGTGGCAATGGGGTCTGGTATTAAAACTTTATTTGAGAGCATCGGCGCAACGAAAGTTATCGAAGGTGGTCAAACGATGAATCCAAGTACGGAGGATATCGTGAAGGCAATTGAAGAAGCAAATGCTGAAAAAATCATTATTTTACCGAATAACGGAAATATTGTAATGGCAGCAGAACAAGCGGCATCAGTTGTAGATCAAGAAGTTATTGTTGTTCGTTCGAAAACAGTTCCTCAAGGTATGGCAGCAATGTTAGCATTTAACCCAGTTGGAACGTTAGAAGAGAATGAAGAAAACATGCAAGAAGCTTTATCTCATGTGAAAACAGGTCAAATTACGTATGCTGTACGTGATACGGAAATTGATGGTGTAGCAATTCAAAAAGATGACTTCATGTGTATTGCAGATGGAAAAATTGTATCTACAAATGCTGAAAAAGTAGGAGCTGCGAAGCAATTACTAGAAGCGCTTATTGATGAAGATTCTGAAATCGTAACGATTCTACAAGGTGAAGATGCAACTGACGAAGAAGTAGCGGAGTTAGTTGAATTTGTAGAAGAGAAATTTGAAGATGCAGAAGTAGAAGTGCATGCTGGAAACCAACCAGTGTATTCTTTCATCTTCTCTGTAGAATAAGATAAGATTCGTTTTGAAAATAAATGGATTACTTACTTGCTAATGGATAAGAAGTAGTAATATGAAGTTTATTACTAGTTTTTATTCAAAAGGCTAGCATATTGAAGAGAGAAAAGAGCCTTGCTGCTAATAGTGAGGCTCTTTTTTACTTGTTTTATATAAGGGATTTGAGTAGTTTCTCTTAGAATGCCTATGATAGAATATATAAGGTGAAAGAGAGCGATTACAGATGCTAATTGGTACTCAAATAAAATGCAATAAAGAAAATAATGTGACGGGGTGTGAGAATCTTGAATGATGTTGTACAAGTTCCTGTTACGGATGTAAAGGGGATCGGAGGAGAAACATCTGAGTTACTACATGAGATGGGGATTTATACAGTTTCTCATCTATTAGAACATTTTCCGTACCGTTATGAAGATTATGCGATGAAAGATCTTGCTGAAGTAAAGCATGATGAACGTGTAACGGTTGAAGGGAAGGTTCATAGTGCTCCTTTGCTGCAATATTATGGTAAGAAGAAATCGCGTCTAACAGTTCGTGTTCTCGTCGGTCGTTATTTAATTACGGCGGTATGTTTTAATAGGCCTTACTATAAGCAAAAATTAACGTTAGATGAAACGGTAACGATTACTGGTAAATGGGATCAACATCGTCAAACAATTGCTGTATCAGAACTTCATTTTGGGCCAGTTGTACGTCAACAAGAAGTGGAGCCTGTTTACTCAGTAAAGGGGAAACTTACAGTAAAACAGATGCGTCGTTTTATTGCTCAAGCGTTAAAGGAATATGGAGATTCTATAGTCGAAGTGTTACCGGATGGTTTGTTAGGCCGGTATAAATTATTACCAAGATATGAAGCACTTAAGGCTTTGCATTTTCCGGTAGGACAGGAGGATTTAAAGCAAGCGCGTCGCCGTTTTGTATATGAGGAATTTTTCTTATTTCAGCTGAAAATGCAAACACTGAGGAAAATGGAGAGGGAAAATTCAAAAGGGACGAAGAAAGAGATTCTGTCAGTAGAATTACAAGAATTTATCGATGCATTGCCGTTCCCGTTAACTGGTGCGCAGCGCCGAGTTGTAGATGAAATTTTAAAAGATATGACATCTCCTTATCGGATGAACCGACTATTACAAGGTGACGTTGGTTCTGGGAAAACAGTTGTTGCTGCGATTGGCCTTTATGCATCGAAATTAGCTCATTATCAAGGTGCTTTAATGGTTCCTACAGAAATTTTAGCTGAGCAACATTATCAGTCGCTTGCTGAAACGTTTTCGCATTTTGGTATGAAGGTGGAACTGCTAACAAGTTCTGTTAAAGGTGCAAGACGCCGAGAAATTTTAGCGAAGTTAGAACAAGGAGAAATAGATATTCTTGTTGGAACGCACGCTTTAATTCAAGATGAAGTTATATTTCATAGGTTGGGTCTCGTTATTACAGATGAACAGCATCGATTTGGTGTAGCGCAGCGCCGAGTTTTACGGGAGAAAGGTGAAAGTCCAGATGTATTATTTATGACAGCGACACCAATTCCGCGTACGCTTGCAATTACTGCATTTGGAGAGATGGATGTTTCGATAATCGATGAGATGCCAGCAGGTAGAAAGGTGATTGAAACATACTGGGCAAAACATGATATGTTAGATCGCGTCCTCGGTTTTGTTGAGAAGGAAATAAAAAAAGGAAGACAGGCATACGTTATTTGTCCTCTAATTGAAGAATCTGAGAAACTTGATGTGCAAAATGCTATCGACTTACATAGTATGCTGACGCATCATTACCAAGGGAAATGCCAAGTTGGATTGATGCATGGGAGATTATCGTCTCAGGAAAAAGAAGAGATAATGGGCCAGTTTAGTGAAAATAAAGTGCAAATTCTTGTATCGACAACAGTTGTTGAGGTGGGTGTGAACGTACCGAATGCGACTGTGATGGTTATTTATGATGCAGAACGTTTCGGTTTATCGCAGCTTCATCAGCTTAGAGGGCGTGTCGGGCGTGGTAGTGAACAATCATATTGTTTATTAATAGCAGACCCTAAATCAGAAACAGGAAAAGAAAGAATGCGCATAATGACTGAAACAAATGATGGATTTGTATTGTCAGAAAAAGATTTAGAATTACGAGGTCCTGGAGATTTCTTTGGGAGTAAGCAAAGTGGCTTACCAGAATTTAAGGTTGCTGACATGGTACACGATTATCGAGCGTTAGAAACAGCAAGGCAAGATGCGGCGATACTAGTAGATTCAGAAGCATTTTGGCACAATGATCAGTACGCTGCCTTGCGTACGTATCTTGATGGGACAGGTGTGTTCCAAGGAGAGAAGCTCGATTAAAGGGAGTCAACAAAAATTTTTGTTGCATTCTACTTTTAATGATTATATACTACTGTTAGTACCTAGTCATAAAAATGGATGGTGCGGTATGAAGAAAAGAAGAAGTAAAAAAGAAAGACAAGAATTATTACAACAAACAATCGAATCAAATCCTTTTATTACGGATGAAGATTTAGCGGAAAAATTTCAAGTGAGTATACAAACAGTACGACTGGATCGTATGGAATTGTCTATTCCTGAATTAAGAGAGAGAATTAAACATGTAGCTACAAAGCAACATGAAGAAGATGTGAAATCTTTACCGTTAGAAGAGGTTGTCGGAGAAATTATTGATATTGAATTAGATAGACATGCAATCTCTATCTTTGAAGTAAAGGTAGAACATGTATTTAAAAGAAATCAAATTGCCCGTGGGCATCATCTGTTTGCGCAAGCAAACTCACTAGCTGTTGCGGTTATTGATGAAGAATTAGCTTTAACTGCAAAGTCTACCATTCGATACATTCGCCCTGTAAAATTAGGAGAGCGTGTTGTTGCAAAAGCGCGCGTTGAAGATGTAGAGAATGATAAGGGACGGACGGTTGTCAAAGTGCGTAGCTTCGTTGGAGAAGAACTTGTTTTTACAGGCACTTTTGAAATGTATCGATCTAGTAATTATAGTGAGGAAGGTAACAACTTATGAAAATCGCAATAGATGCAATGGGCGGAGATCACGCTCCAAAGGCTGTAGTATTAGGGGCAATGAAAGCTATTAAGGAATATTCTGATTTACATATTACGTTAGTAGGGAAAGAAGAGGAAATTCGTCAATATTTAACGAGTGATGAACGAATTACTATTCTTCATACAGACGAAAAAATAGAATCGACGGAGGAACCAGTAAGAGCGGTTCGTCGAAAAAAACAAGCTTCAATGGTACTTGCGGCACAGCAAGTAAAGGATGGAGAAGCAGACGCTTGTATATCCGCAGGTAGTACAGGAGCTTTAATGGCAGCTGGATTATTTGTTGTCGGTCGTATGGAAGGAATTGAGCGACCAGCTTTATCGCCTACAATGCCAACTGTAGATGGAAAAGGTTTTGTTATGTTAGATGTTGGAGCAAATGTTGATGCAAAACCAATTCATTTATATCAATATGCAGTAATGGGATCTGTTTATGCTGAGAAGGTAAGAGGAATTGAAAATCCTCGTGTTGGACTATTAAACGTTGGAACAGAGGATGGAAAAGGAAACGAGCTTTCAAAGCAAGTATTTGCAATGCTTAAGGATGCGCCAATTAATTTTGTTGGGAACGTTGAATCGAGAGATTTATTGCAAGGTGTAGCAGATGTTGTTGTATGTGATGGTTTTACAGGGAATGTAGCGTTGAAATCATTAGAAGGAACAGCACTTGCGCTATTCTCTATGTTGAAAGAACAACTAATGAGTTCGTTTACGAGCAAATTAGCAGCGGCGGTATTAAAGCCAAAACTTATGGTATTAAAAGATAAAATGGATTATTCGGAGTATGGGGGAGCTGCATTATTTGGATTGAAAGCACCTGTCATTAAGGCTCACGGTTCTTCTAATGACCAGTCGATATTTAGTGCGATTCGTCAAACGAGAGAAATGGTAGCGAAAGAAGTAATTCCTACAATTTCAAGCGTAATGGAGAAAGAGTCACTCCAATAAGAGGAGGATTTGAAATGGGAAAAATAGCATTTCTTTTTCCGGGCCAAGGTTCACAGGCAGTTGGAATGGGTAAACAATTAGCAGAGAATAATAAAGAGGTTGCAAAAGTGTTTGCAAAAGCAGATGAGGTGTTACAAGATTCACTTTCAGAAGTGATTTTTGAAGGACCGCAGGAAAAGCTTACATTAACAACAAATGCTCAGCCTGCATTATTAACAACAAGCTTTGCTATTTTGACAGCTTTGAAAGAGTATGACATTACACCTGACTTTGTCGCTGGTCATAGTTTAGGTGAATATAGCGCTCTTGTAGCAGCTGGTGCATTAACTTTTGAAGATGCGGTATATGCTGTAAGGAAACGCGGGGAATATATGGAAGAAGCTGTTCCGGGCGGGGAAGGTGCAATGGCAGCTATATTAGGTGCTGACCCACATATGCTGAAACAAGTTACAGAAGAAGTAACAAGTGAAGGATATGCAGTGCAAATCGCTAATATGAATAGTACGAAGCAAATTGTAATTTCTGGAACGAAGCAAGGCGTAGAGCTTGCTTCTCAAAGAGCGAAAGAAAATGGTGCAAAGAGAGCAATTCCACTAAAAGTAAGTGGGCCATTCCATTCCTCACTTATGAAGCCGGCAGCTGAGAAGTTCCAAAGTGTTTTGAATGAAATTACAATTCATGATACGAATATTCCTGTTATTGCAAATGTTACGGCGGATGTTATTACACGTGGTGCCGACATTCAAGAAAAGTTAATCGAACAGCTTTATTCGCCTGTATTATGGTACCCGTCTATTGAATGTATGGTGAAGCAGGGAGTAGATACATTTATTGAAATTGGACCTGGAAAAGTACTTGCTGGACTTATGAAGTCAATTGATTCATCAGTGAAAGCATATGCGATATATGATGAAGAGACATTAAAAGATACCATTTCAAATTTGAGAGGAGAAAACTGATGTTAAAAGGGAAGGTAGCATTAGTAACTGGCGCTTCACGTGGAATTGGTCGCGCGATTGCGATTGATTTAGCGAAACAAGGGGCAAATGTAGTAGTAAATTATGCAGGTAATGAACAAAAAGCAAATGAAGTAGTAGATGAAATTAAGAAATTAGGTTCTGATGCAATTGCGGTAAAAGCAGATGTTGCAAATGCTGAAGATGTTACAAATATGGTGAAACAAACAGTAGATACATTTGGACAAGTTGATATTCTTGTAAATAATGCTGGTGTAACAAAAGATAATTTATTAATGCGTATGAAAGAAGAAGAATGGGATACAGTTATTAATACAAACTTAAAAGGTGTATTCTTATGTACAAAAGCAGTATCTCGTTATATGATGCGTCAACGTCACGGTAGAATTATAAATATCGCTTCTGTTGTGGGTGTTATAGGAAACCCAGGGCAAGCTAATTATGTTGCTGCTAAAGCGGGTGTTATTGGATTAACAAAAACATCTGCAAAAGAGTTAGCAAGTCGAAATATTACTGTGAATGCAATTGCGCCAGGCTTTATTGCGACTGATATGACTGATGTACTAGATGAGAATATTAAAGCCGAAATGTTAAAAGTTATTCCAGCTGCTCAATTTGGTGAAGCGCAAGATATCGCGAATGCTGTAACGTTTTTTGCTTCTGATCAAAGCAAATATGTTACAGGTCAAACGTTAAATGTTGATGGCGGTATGGTAATGTAATAAAAGAATCGATTTCACCTAGTTTTTTTGGTCAATATTTAATATAATATTTGAGGGGAGGTGAATGGAATGGCAGATGTTTTAGAGCGCGTAACAAAAATCATCGTTGATCGTTTAGGAGTAGAAGAGACTGAGGTAGTACCAGCTGCAAGCTTCAAGGAAGATTTAGGAGCAGACTCCCTAGATGTAGTAGAACTTGTAATGCAATTAGAAGATGAATTCGAAATGGAAATTTCTGATGAAGATGCTGAAAAGATTGCTACTGTTGGCGATGCTGTGACTTACATAGAGAGTCATCTATAATGCTTAAGTGAAGTCCCGTTTTTTAGCGGGGCTTTCTGGCTTATATCTGGAGGGACCTATGCCGTACCGAAAATATAGAGAAAAAAAATACGAAACAAAATATCGTGAAGCATTTAAAGTGTTTCAAGAAAAGATAGGTATTACGTTTACAGATGAAAAATTATTGATTCAAGCATTTACGCATTCATCGTATGTGAATGAGCATCGAAAAAAACCGCATGAAGATAATGAGCGTCTTGAATTTCTTGGAGATGCAGTATTGGAACTTACTGTATCGCAGTATCTGTTTCAAAAATATCCGACAATGAGCGAAGGAGAGTTAACAAAACTACGTGCAGCTATTGTATGTGAGCCATCTCTTGTTCGTTTTGCGAACGAATTGTCATTTGGTAGCCTTGTTTTATTAGGAAAAGGTGAAGAAATGACAGGTGGACGTGAACGACCAGCTTTATTAGCGGATGTCTTTGAAGCGTTTATTGGTGCCCTTTATCTTGATCAAGGGTTAGAAACAGTTTGGGAATTCTTAAAAGAAATTGTATATCCGAAAATTAATGAGGGTGCTTTTTCTCATGTGATGGATTATAAGAGTCAGTTACAAGAATTGATTCAGCGTGATGGTAGTGGCAATGTTGAGTATCAAATTTTGCAAGAAAAAGGACCAGCTCACAATCGAGAATTTGTGTCACGTGTTACGTTAAATAACGTAGCTTTAGGTCTTGGTAGTGGTAAGTCGAAAAAAGAAGCAGAGCAACAAGCTGCTGCAGAAGCATTGAAAAAATTAAAAGAACAACTATAAGGAATCCCCCTTTGAATGAGGGGGATTCCTTGTGCATAGAATGAAACTTTCTTTTTGTTTGTAAATAAAAAGAAGGTAAATCCGTATAATAGCTTGTTTTTGTATAGAGAACATTTATAACGACGGAGAATAGGAGGAAGGCCTTTCGTGTTTTTAAAAAGATTAGAAATAGCAGGGTTTAAGTCTTTTGCTGAGCGTGTATCTGTTGATTTTGTCCCGGGTGTAACTTCTGTAGTAGGACCTAATGGAAGTGGGAAAAGTAATATTACTGATGCAATTCGCTGGGTACTTGGTGAACAATCTGCAAAATCATTACGTGGTGCAAAGATGGAGGATATTATTTTTGCAGGCAGTGATACGAGGAGAGCGGTTAATGTTGCTGAAGTAACAATAACTTTAAATAATGAAGATCAACGTTTACCAATTGAATACAATGAGGTGTGTGTAACACGTCGTGTATCTCGTTCAGGTGAAAGTGATTTTTATATTAATAAACAATCATGTAGATTGAAAGATATTATTGATTTATTTATGGACTCTGGTATGGGAAGAGAAGCTTTTTCAATTATTAGCCAGGGGAAAGTGGAAGAGATTTTAAGTAGTAAGTCAGAAGAGCGTCGAGGTGTATTTGAAGAAGCGGCAGGCGTACTAAAATACAAACTTCGCAAAAAGAAAGCTGAAGGAAAATTAGAAGAAACACAAGAAAACTTAAATCGTGTACAAGATATAATTCATGAATTAAGTAGTCAAGTAGAACCTTTAGAAAGACAAGCTTCTATTGCGAAAGATTATCTTGAGAATAAAGAAGAATTAGAGAAAGTAGAAGCTGCGCTTATTGTCCATGAAATTGAAGAATTGCATGAGAAATGGGAAGCACTTCGAAATCAGTTTGGGCATAATAAAAACGAAGAAGCTAAAATGTCAACGAATTTACAAAAAAGTGAAGAAGAACTTGAGGAATTACGAGGACAATTACAAGCGGTAGATGAGTCTGTAGACTCGTTGCAAGAGGTACTTCTTCTTTCTAGTAAAGAGCTAGAAAAACTAGAAGGGCAGCGCGAGTTGTTAAAAGAGAGAAAGCAAAATGCTACGACGCATTGTGCGCAACTTGAGCAGTTAATTGTTGAATTAACAGAGAAAGCTAAAATTTACGATGGTGAGATTGAGTCAAGTACAGAAGCTTTAATGCAATTTGTGAATGAAGTAAAAGAGTTGGAGCAAAAATTGCATGATAATGAGCAATTGCTTGCTACTTTTGCTGACAATTTAGAGGAACAGATTGAGAATTTAAAAGGTGACTATATTGAACTTTTAAATCAACAAGCTAGTCATCGCAATGAATTATCTATGATTGAAGAACAATCTAAACAGCAAACGTCTAAAAACGAGCGTCTAGATGAAGAGAATGCGAAATATGTAGAAATGCGTATGGAAATTACAGCGAAAAAGACGAAACTTGTAGAAAGTTACGAACAAGCGAAAGAAAAAGTAGCTGGCATTCTCTCAAACATACAGAAGACAGAGGCGGCACTTGGGAAATGTAAGACGCAGTATAGTGAAAATGAAACAAAACTATACCAAGCATACCAATTTGTGCAACAGGCACGTTCTCGAAAAGAAATGCTTGAAGAGATGCAAGAAGATTATTCTGGCTTCTATCAAGGTGTACGTGAAGTATTGAAAGCTAGAGAAAATAGGTTGCAAGGTATCGAGGGTGCTGTTGCGGAACTGTTAACGGTTCCGAAAGAATACGAAGTTGCAATGGAAATCGCTCTAGGTGCAGCGATGCAGCATATTGTTGTACAAACAGAGGAGCATGCTCGTAATGCGATTGCATTTTTAAAGCAAAATAAACATGGACGTGCAACGTTTTTACCGCAAGCTGTTATTAAAAGCAGATCGTTATCATTTGAGCAATTACGCATTGTAAATCAACACCCATCGTTTGTAGGTGTGGCGGCAGAACTTGTGCAGTACAACAATAAATATGAAAATGTAGTTTCAAATTTATTAGGTACTGTTATTGTTGCGAAAGATTTACGCGGAGCAAATGAGTTGGCGAAACAACTGCAATACCGTTATCGCATTGTAACAATTGAAGGTGACGTAGTGAATCCTGGCGGTTCTATGACTGGTGGGGCGGTAAAACAAGCGAAATCTTCTTTATTAGGACGCCAACGTGAACTGGAAGAGTGGACTCGCAAGTTAACTGATATGGAAGAAAAAACAACGAAGTTAGAAAACTTTGTTAAAGCAGTAAAACAAGAGATTCAAGAAAAAGAAGTGAAAATACGCGAACTAAGGCAAACTGTAGAAGTGGATCGTGTAGAAGAGCAGAAATTAAGAGAAGAGATTAATCGTTTAGAATTAGAAGAACATCGTATTAATGACCGCTTGTCTATTTATGATTTAGAGATTGAAGGGTTTTTACAAGATCGAGTAAAAATGCAAGGGCGTAAAGAGGAGTTAGAAGGGATTTTAGCGAATCTTCAAGCTGATATCACTGAGTTAGATAGTAAAATTGTAGCTTTAACAAAACAAAAAAGTGAGCAACATTCTTCGAAAGAAAAAGTTCAAAAAGAAATGACTGAATTAAAAGTGCTGGCAGCTGAAAAGCAACAACGCTTATCTAATCAAAAAGAAAAAGTTGAACGATTGACGAAGGAAAAAGAAGAAACGGATACGACACTTGTAAAAACGAAAGAGGATTTAGCATTCTTAAAACAAGAAATGACATCTAATTCAAGTGGTGAAGAGCAAATTACGAATATGATTGAGAAGAAAGCGTATGATCGTAATCAAACTTCAGAATTAATTCGCTCTCGTCGTGAACAACGTGTATCGTTGCAAGAGAGAGTAGAACATTTAGAACGCAATTTGAAAGAAACGACAGGTAAACATAAATATATTCTTGAAATGTTGAAAGATCAAGAAGTGAGAATAAACCGACTTGATGTAGAGTTGGAAAATAGATTACAACATTTACGTGAAACATATACGATTTCATTTGAAGCGGCGAAACTAAAATATACAATGACAATGCCTGCAGAAGATGCGCGTAAGAAAGTAAAATTAATCAAATTATCCATAGAAGAGTTAGGTACAGTGAACCTAGGGGCAATTGATGAATATGAACGTGTAGCGGAGCGTCATACATTCTTACTAGAGCAGAGAGACGATCTAGAAGAAGCGAAAACGACATTGCACCAGCTTATTACCGAAATGGATGAAGAAATGAAAAAACGCTTTTCTACTACGTTTGAAGGCATTAGAATGGAATTTCAATCGGTATTCTCTGAATTATTTGGAGGCGGTAGAGCGGATTTAGTAATGACTAATCCAGAGGATTTACTAAATACGGGTATTGATATTGTAGCACAACCGCCAGGGAAGAAATTGCAGAACTTAGGTTTACTTTCAGGTGGAGAGCGTGCTTTAACGGCAATTGCGCTTTTATTTGGTATTTTAAAAGTGCGCCCAGTACCGTTCTGTGTACTAGATGAGGTAGAGGCCGCCCTTGATGAAGCGAATGTAGCTCGTTTTGCACAGTATTTAAAGAAATTTAGTGATGAGACGCAGTTTATTGTAATTACACATAGAAAAGGTACAATGGAAGAGTCTGATGTGTTGTACGGTGTAACAATGCAAGAATCAGGGGTATCTAAACTTGTTTCGGTTCGTTTAGATGCCGGAGAAGAACTTATTGCAAGTGAATAGGAAGGATGGGAAAGTATGAGTTTTTTTAAAAAACTAAAAGAAAAAATTTCAAAACAAACGGATACAGTAACAGAGAAATTTAAACACGGATTAGAAAAAACTAGAAATTCATTTGCGGATAAAGTGAATGATTTAGTGTATCGTTACCGTAAAGTGGACGAAGATTTCTTCGAAGAGTTAGAAGAAATCTTAATTGGTGCAGACGTTGGCGTTGCGACGGTAATGGAATTAATTGATCAATTGAAAGAAGAAGTACAACGTCGTAACATTCAAGATCCAAAAGAAGTACAAGCTGTTATTTCAGAAAAACTAGTGGGAATTTACAAAGGTGACAGCGATTTTAGTAACGAAATTAATATGCAAGAGGACCAATTAACGGTTGTTTTATTTGTTGGTGTTAACGGTGTAGGAAAAACGACAACAATTGGTAAACTGGCGCATAAGTTTAAATCAGAAGGTAAGTCAGTCCTATTGGCAGCAGGAGACACATTCCGTGCTGGGGCGATTGAACAATTAGAAGTATGGGGCGATCGTGTTGGTGTAGAAGTGATTAAACAAGGATCTGGATCTGATCCAGCGGCGGTTATGTATGACGCTGTACAAGCTGCGAAAGCACGTAAGGTAGATGTATTACTATGTGACACAGCAGGACGCTTGCAAAATAAAGTAAACTTAATGAAAGAGTTAGAGAAGGTGAAGCGTGTAATTGAGCGTGAAGTACCAGGTGCTCCTCATGAAGTATTGCTTGTTATTGATGCAACAACAGGACAAAACGGTTTAAGCCAAGCGAAAACATTCCGGGAGGCAACGAATGTAACTGGTATTGTTTTAACGAAGTTAGATGGAACTGCTAAAGGTGGTATTGTATTAGCGATTCGTAACGAAATGGATGTACCGGTGAAGTTTGTTGGATTAGGAGAGCAAATGGATGATTTGCAGCAGTTTGATCCAGAACAATATGTGTATGGTTTATTTGCGAACTTAGTAGAAACAGAAGAAGTATAAGCGAAAGAAGCGGTATTTCCGCTTCTTTTTCTATAAAAATATATGATGTTAAGAAAAAAACTTGACACTCTTTTGGACTCCATGTAAACTAATTCATGTAAAGGGAAATCACTTAACAAAGGATGATCCAACATGCTCGAAAAAACAACGAGAATGAACTATTTATTTGATTTTTATCAATCGTTGTTAACGCAAAAACAAAGAAGTTATATGTCGCTTTATTATCTAGATGATTTATCTCTTGGTGAAATTGCGGAAGAATTTGATGTAAGTCGCCAAGCCGTGTATGATAACATTAAACGGACTGAAGCGATGCTTGAAGAATATGAAGAAAAATTAGTATTACTTCAAAAGTTTCAAGAGCGACAGCGACTTGTTGCAAAGCTAAAACAGCTAATCAGCGAAGAAGAGCATGTGAATGAAGAAATGAAACAAGTTGTTGAAGCTATCGAAAAATTAGATTAGGAGGGCGGCAATATGGCATTTGAAGGATTAGCCGACCGACTTCAACAGACAATGCAAAAAATCCGCGGCAAAGGAAAAGTTTCTGAAGCCGATGTGAAAGAAATGATGAGAGAAGTTCGTCTAGCTCTTTTAGAAGCAGATGTTAACTTTAAAGTAGTAAAAGATTTTGTGAAGCGTGTGTCTGAACGTGCTGTCGGACAAGATGTAATGAAAAGTTTGACACCTGGACAACAAGTAATTAAAGTTGTACAGGAAGAACTTACAGAACTTATGGGCGGAGAGCAAAGCAAAATTGCTGTTGCTAATAAGCCACCGACTGTTATTATGATGGTTGGTCTGCAAGGTGCGGGTAAAACAACGACGACAGGTAAGCTTGCGAATTTGCTTCGTAAAAAGCATAATCGTAAACCGATGCTTGTTGCAGCTGATATTTACCGTCCAGCAGCAATTAAACAGCTTGAAACATTAGGGAAGCAATTGGACATGCCTGTATTTTCTTTAGGAGATCAAGTAAGTCCTGTTGAAATTGCGAAACAAGCGATTGCAAAAGCAAAAGAAGATCATCATGATTATGTTTTAATCGATACAGCGGGTCGCCTGCATATCGATGAAGAACTAATGGATGAATTAGCGAAAGTTAAAGAAGTTGCGAAACCGGATGAAATTTTCCTTGTTGTCGATGCGATGACGGGACAAGACGCGGTAAATGTTGCACAAAGTTTCCATGAACAGTTAGGTTTAACAGGTGTTGTATTAACGAAATTAGATGGTGATACGCGCGGTGGTGCTGCATTATCTATTAAGGCTGTAACAAACACACCGATTAAATTTGCTGGTATGGGTGAAAAACTAGATGCAATTGAAGCGTTCCATCCAGAGCGTATGGCATCCCGTATTTTAGGGATGGGCGATGTCTTAACATTGATTGAAAAAGCGCAAGCTACAGTTGATGAAGAGAAAGCAAAAGAACTTGAGCAAAAAATGCGTACGCTTTCGTTTACGCTTGACGATTTCCTAGAACAACTTGGACAAGTGCGTCAACTTGGGCCGCTTGATGAATTGTTAGGAATGCTTCCTGGTGCAAATAAAATTAAAGGGCTGAAAAATGCGCAAGTTGATGAAAAACAAATTGGGCATATTGAGGCAATTATTCGTTCTATGACTAAATTAGAACGAGAACAACCGGAAATAATCAATGCTAGTCGCAAAAAGCGCATTGCCAAAGGTAGCGGTACAACTGTACAAGAAATCAATCGTCTAATCAAACAATTCGATGACATGAAAAAAATGATGAAGACGATGACTGGAATGCAAAAAGGCAAGAAAAAAGGACTAGGTGGATTGAAGTTTCCATTCATGTAAGGAAAAAAAGATGGCTCTGTTAAGAAAAAATACTTTACAAAGCAATAGTCTTTTTGCTAATATAATTATCTGTGTGAAATAAATTCGGAGGTGCTTTATAAATGGCAGTTAAAATTCGTTTAAAACGTATGGGAGCTAAAAAAACTCCTTTCTATCGTGTAGTTGTTGCAGATTCTCGTTCTCCTCGTGACGGACGTTTCATTGAGGAAATCGGAACTTACAATCCAGTTGCTCAACCAGCTGAAGTTAAGATCAACGAAGAAGCAGCATTAAAATGGTTAGGAAATGGTGCTAAACCATCTGATACAGTTCGTAACTTATTCTCTAACCAAGGTATCATGGAGAAATTCCACTTATCTAAACAAGGTAAGTAATTGAGGCAATGACTATGAAGAAGTTAGTCGAGACGATTGTCAAGCCTCTTGTCGATCATCCTGAAGATGTAAAAGTTACACAGGAACTTTACAACGGAGAGATAAAGTATCGATTAACTGTACATCCTGAGGATGTTGGAAAAGTCATTGGAAAGCAAGGGAGAGTTGCGAAAGCGATTCGGATGCTCTTGTATTCAGTGGGACATCATAATGATGAAAAAGTAACACTGGAAATTCAATAAACGTAAAAAGGGCGAGGAGTTATTCCTCTCCCTTTTTTAACATTTAAATAGAGATTGCATGTTCCATCTATGAAATGGAGATGCTTAATTTATATAGAAACCAGGGGTGACATACTATTTATGACAAAATGGTTTAACGTAGGGAAAATTGTAAATACTCATGGCGTAAGAGGAGAAATCCGTGTTATTTCTCGTACTGATTTTCCAGAAGAGCGATATAAAGTAGGAAACACACTATACATATCGAATGAGAAAGACACAGACTACCTTCCGGTGAAGGTAACTTCTCATCGCCAACATAAGACATTCGATTTATTAACATTTGAAGGATATAACAATGTAGATGAAGTAGAGAAGTTTAAAGGTTCTTTAATAAAAGTACCAGAAGAGCAGTTAGGCGAACTTGCTGAAGGTGAATACTACTATCACGAAATTATTGGTTGCAGCGTTGTAACGGAAGAAGGAGAAGCGCTAGGGACAATCAAAGAAATTCTCTCTCCTGGTGCAAATGATGTTTGGGTGATTAAACGTCCGAAGGGTCAAGATCTTTTAATTCCTTATATTGATGACGTTGTACTTCAAGTTAATATTGAAAATAAATTAGTAACCATTCATGTAATGGAAGGGTTGCTATAATGAAAATTGATATTTTAACGTTGTTCCCAGACATGTTTACCGGTGTATTTGGATCTTCTATATTAAAGAAGGCGCAAGAAAAAGAAGCGGTAAACCTTCGTGTTGTTAACTTTCGTGATTATACAACAAGTAAGCATAATAGCGTAGACGATTATCCTTACGGCGGAGGAGCTGGTATGGTGCTTACTCCTCAGCCTATTTTTGATGCTGTAGAAGATTTGACGAAAGAGACAGAGCGTAAGCCGAGAGTTGTCTTAATGTGTCCGCAGGGCGAAAGATTTACGCAGAAGAAAGCGGAAGAGCTTGCAGAGGAAGAACATTTGATCTTTGTATGTGGGCATTATGAAGGGTATGACGAACGAATTCGTGAGCATCTCGTAACGGATGAGATTTCTATTGGTGATTATGTATTAACGGGCGGAGAATTAGCTTCTATGGTTATTACTGATAGTGTTGTACGTCTCTTGCCAGGCGTGCTAGGAAATCATGCTTCACAAGTGGAGGATTCGTTTAGTACAGGTTTATTAGAGCATCCTCATTATACACGTCCGGCTGATTTTCGTGGTATGAAGGTACCGGATGTATTAATGTCAGGGAATCATAAAAATATTGACGAATGGCGACATAAGGAATCTTTGCGCCGTACGTATACGCGTAGACCTGATTTGTTAGATGATAGAGATCTATCTAAACAAGAGAAAAAATGGCTTGAGGAAATAAAGCGAGAGCAGTAATAACTTCATATATTTGCTATTGCAACAGGCCTAGTAATATGCTATTATAACATTTGTGCTACTGAAATCAGTAGCCGTATTAACGATGTTCCGCTGTAATTTATTAAGACTTTATAAGAGCATCTGTTTAAAGGAGAGAATTTAATATGCAACAATTAATCGCAGAAATTACAAAAGGCCAATTAAAAACTGACCTTCCTTCATTCCGTCCTGGTGACACTTTACGTGTACACGTAAAAGTTGTTGAGGGAACTCGTGAAAGAATTCAGCTTTTCGAAGGTGTTGTAATTAAACGTCGTGGTGGCGGAATTAGTGAAACATTCACAGTTCGTAAGATTTCTTACGGTGTAGGTGTTGAGCGTACATTCCCAGTTCACACGCCAAGAATCGCGAAAATCGAAGTACTTCGCCGTGGTAAAGTACGTCGTGCTAAGTTATACTACTTACGTAACCTTCGCGGTAAAAAAGCACGTATTAAAGAAATTCGATAAGACATGTATGGGAGCTTGTAAATGCACAAGCTCCCTTTTTCCAATCTATATGAAATTTTGGTATAATACGAACAGCTTACATAACCGTGGAGGGGAAATGCATGAAAAAAGAGAAGAGTTCACTTTGGGAATGGATTAAAGCAATTTTGATTGCTGTTGTATTAGCTGGTGTTATTAGACAGTTTTTCTTTGCTCCAATTCTCGTAGACGGGGTATCGATGGCACCTACTTTACATGATCGTGATCGAATGATTGTGAATAAAATTGGTTATCACATTGGAGATCCAAAACGCTTTGATATTATCGTATTTCGAGCAACAGAAGATAAAGATTACATTAAGCGCATTATAGGCCTGCCAGGCGATGAAATAGAGTATCGTAATGATAAACTGTATGTTAACGGAAAGGCTTATGAGGAGCCGTATTTAGACAAGCAGAAAAAGCAAATTGCTGACGGACCGCTTACATATGATTTTAATCTTGAAGAAATGACAGGCAAGAAAACTGTTCCAAAAGATCAATTATTTGTTTTAGGTGATAATCGTCGTTTTAGTAAAGATAGCCGTTCAATCGGTACGATTTCAAAGGATCAAGTAATTGGTAAAGCCAATATGTTATATTGGCCGTTAGAAGACGCACGTATTGTGAAATAAATGAAAAAGAAGGTGGCAACATGGTAATTCAATGGTTTCCAGGGCATATGGCGAAGGCTAGACGCCAAGTAACGGAGAAATTAAAATTAATTGATGTTGTAATTGAGCTTGTAGATGCTCGATTACCATTATCATCTCGAAACCCAATGATTGATGAAATCATTACACATAAGCCGAGGCTTGTTGTTTTAAATAAAGCGGATATGGCAGATGATCGTTTAACAAAACAATGGATCGCATATTTTAAAGAAAAAGGCCATATGGCAATTTCGATTAACGCGCAAGCTGGACAAGGTATGAAAGAAATTGCAGCAGCTTGTAAAGTGCTTGTTAAAGAAAAATTTGATAAAATGGTTGCAAAAGGTATTAGACCGAGAGCGATTCGCGCATTAATTGTAGGTATACCAAATGTTGGTAAATCTACATTAATTAATAAATTGGCAAAGAAAAATATTGCTAAAACAGGAGATCGTCCAGGTGTGACAACAGCCCAACAATGGATTAAAGTTGGGAAGGAAATGGAATTGTTAGATACGCCAGGTATTCTGTGGCCTAAATTTGAAGATCAATTAGTGGGTCTTCGCTTAGCGACGACGGGTGCAATTAAAGATTCAATTTTAAATTTACAAGATGTAGCTGTTTACGCATTACGTTTTATGGAGAAACATTATCCAGAACGCTTGAAAGAACGCTACAATTTAAATGAGATTCCAGAAGATATTGTGGAATTATTCGATGCGATTGGAAAAAATAGAGGCTGCTTAATGGGCGGCGGAATGATTGATTATGATAAGACATCTGAGCTTGTACTTCGTGAGCTTCGTGGTGGCAAACTTGGAAAAATGACGTTTGAAACACCGGAAGAGTTTGCAGAGCAAGTAGAAGATGTGGAAAAAATAGAAGAAGTATAAGACGTGCGTTTGTGCGTCTTTTCTTTTTGGATACGTTTAAAAAGGAGCTTGTATAAATGCAAACAATGACGATAAAAGAAGCGGAAAATGTATTGAAAGAAATTATGAATGAAGAAGATGATCGCTTTCAACTGTTAATGAAAGATGAGCGAAAAGGCGTTCAAAAGCTCGTTTTGAAGTGGTATAAACAAAAAGAGTTAGAACAGAAAGAAAAAGAGAAGTTTTTTGAAATGTCCAAGTATGAAAATGCTTTGCGTGAAAAAGGGGTCACATATATCGCGGGTATTGATGAAGTAGGGCGCGGGCCATTGGCTGGGCCTGTTGTGACGGCAGCTGTCGTTCTTCCTGAGGATTTTTATATTCCAGGGTTAAATGACTCAAAAAAGCTGAGTGAAGCGAAACGTGAGCGTTTTTATGATGAAATAAAAGTACAAGCGATTGCAATTGGAGTTGGAATTGTATCACCGCAAGTTATTGATGAAATTAATATTTACCAAGCAACGAAACAAGCGATGTTAGATGCTGTTGCAAATTTATCTTATACACCCCAACATTTATTAATTGATGCGATGAAGCTTCCCACACCAATTCCGCAAACTTCAATTATTAAAGGTGATGCGAAAAGTGTTTCGATTTCAGCTGCATCCATTATCGCAAAAGTAACGAGAGATCGTATGATGAAAGAACTGGGAGAGAAGTATCCTGAATACGGATTTGAGCAACATATGGGATATGGCACAAAGCAACATTTAGAGGCAATTGAAGTGCATGGAGTATTAGAGGAACACCGAAAGTCATTCGCGCCAATTAAAGATATGATTCAAAAATAAGCTGTAAATATACAGCTTATTTTTTATTTTGGCATATAAACATTACTATTTCCGAAAAAGAATAAAGCGATTTCAGTTTTCTGACACTTTATTGTAGACAGCGTGCCAATCATCTTATACAATGGCAATGTAATGTTTTTTAAACATTAAAAAACTTTTCGAGTAAAACAGGAAAACAGGGGAGGATGGGACCATGAATATCCATGAGTACCAAGGTAAGGCAGTCCTTAGAAGCTATGGGGTTAGCGTTCCGAACGGGAAGGTTGCATTTACAGTAGAAGAAGCTGTAGAAGCAGCGAAAGAATTAGGAACAGATGTATGTGTAGTGAAAGCACAAATTCACGCTGGTGGACGCGGCAAAGCTGGCGGAGTAAAAGTTGCAAAAAATTTAGATGAAGTTCGTACATATGCAGAAAGCATTTTAGGAACTACACTTGTGACACATCAAACAGGTCCTGAAGGTAAGGAAGTAAAACGCTTACTTATCGAAGAAGGTTGCGATATTAAAAAAGAATATTATGTAGGTCTAGTTTTAGATCGTGCAACTTCTCAAGTTGTTTTAATGGCTTCTGAAGAAGGCGGAACAGAAATTGAAGAAGTAGCAGAAAAAACACCTGAAAAAATCTTTAAAGAATATATTGATCCGGCAGTAGGCTTACAAGGTTTCCAAGCGCGCCGAATTGCATTTAACATCAATATTCCAAAAGAGCTTGTAGGACAAGCTGTGAAGTTTATGATGGGCTTATACCGTGCGTTTATTGAAAAAGATTGCTCTATCGCTGAGATTAACCCACTTGTTACAACAGGTGAAGGTAAAGTTATGGCACTAGATGCAAAATTAAACTTTGATTCTAATGCGTTATATCGCCATAAAGACATTTTAGAGCTTCGTGATCTTGACGAAGAAGATGCAAAAGAAATTGAAGCTTCAAAATACGACTTAAACTACATTCCTTTAGATGGAAATATCGGTTGTATGGTTAATGGTGCAGGTTTAGCGATGGCTACAATGGATATCATTAAACATTACCACGGTGACCCAGCTAACTTCTTAGATGTTGGTGGCGGTGCAACTGCTGAAAAAGTTACAGAAGCATTCAAAATTATCCTTTCTGACAAAAATGTAAAAGGTATCTTCGTTAACATTTTTGGTGGCATTATGAAGTGTGATGTTATTGCAGAAGGTGTTATTGAAGCAACGAAACAGGTAGGTCTTGAGTTACCTTTAGTTGTACGTCTTGAAGGTACAAACGTAGAACTAGGTAAGAAAATTTTAAATGAGTCTGGCTTAAATATTGTTGCAGCAGAATCTATGGCAGACGGTGCACAAAAAATTGTTTCACTAGTGGGCTAATAGAAAGCGGGGGAGAAAAATGAGCGTATTAGTTAATAAAGATACAAAAGTTATTGTTCAAGGTATTACAGGTTCTCAAGGTTTATTCCATACAAAACAAATGATTGAATACGGTACGAAAATTGTCGGTGGTGTAACGCCAGGTAAAGGTGGCACTGATATTGAAGGTGTACCAGTATTTGATACTGTAGAAGATGCAGTGAAAGCAACAGGCGCAAACGCTTCAGTTGTATACGTTCCACCCGCTTTTGCGGCTGATGCAATTATGGAAGCAGTTGATGCAGAAATTGATTTAGTAGTATGTATTACTGAAGGAATTCCTGTATTAGATATGGTAAACGTAAAGAGATATATGGCTGGTAAACATACACGTTTACTTGGACCAAACTGCCCAGGTGTTATCACGCCTGATGAATGTAAAATCGGTATTATGCCAGGATACATTCATAAAAAAGGTCATGTAGGTATCGTATCGCGCTCTGGTACTTTAACGTATGAAGCTGTACACCAGTTAACACAAGAGGGTATTGGACAATCTACTGCTGTAGGTATCGGCGGGGACCCTGTTAACGGTACAGACTTTATTGATGCGTTAAAAGCATTTAATGAAGATGAAGAAACACATGCTGTAATTATGATTGGTGAAATCGGCGGTACAGCAGAAGAAGAGGCAGCTGAATGGGTAAAAGCTAATATGACAAAACCTGTTGTAGGCTTCATTGGTGGTCAAACAGCGCCTGCTGGCAAACGTATGGGCCATGCTGGTGCAATCATTTCTGGCGGTAAAGGAACTGCTGCTGAAAAGATTAAAACAATGGAAGCTTGTGGCATTAAAGTAGCTGAAACTCCAGCAGTTATGGGAGAAACGCTAATCTCTGTTTTAAAAGAAAAAGGTTTATTTGAGACTTGCAAAAACTATTAATCTGTTGAAAGACACCCTCTTACTTGAGGGTGTCTTTTTACACTTTTTCTGTTTACATAATAAAAATTATGGGTAAGGAGAATTGAGATGAAAAGAGAGCGATTATTACATCTTCATTACTTGCTAGCAGATTATTGGAAAGCGATGGAGAGGCTACTATATGTCGATCCAGAATTAAAGAACATATATACTTTTAACGAAAAACAAATGGAATACTACACTGGAATATCCTCGAAAAAATCTTCAGAACTAGTGAAATTTCTTCAAAGTTCAAATCTTCCGCAATATATATCTTATTTAGAGAAAAATCGTATTTTTTATATAACGATATGGGATGAAAATTATCCGCAATTATTACGTGAAATACAAGATCCTCCCTTCGTTTTATATGGAAAAGGAGAAAAAGATTTTCTCAATAAAGTAAATAAATTAGCAGTTGTTGGAACGAGAGAACCATCATTATATGGTCATGAGAGTTTGAAGTTTATTTTACACCCTTTATTAGAAAGAGAGTGGCTTATTGTCAGTGGGTTTGCAAAAGGGATAGATACAATGTCTCATGAGATTACAGTAAGGCATCATTGCCCGACTATTGCGATATTAGGGCACGGATTGTCGTTTATGTATCCGAAAGAAAATAGACATTTATATGAAATGTGGAAGGAATATATATTGTTATTGACAGAGTATCCTCCGCACTATGCACCGAAAAAATGGTATTTTCCAAAAAGGAACCGGATTGTTAGTGGTATAAGTAAAGGTGTTTTAGTTGTAGAAGCCAAATCGAGAAGTGGAACACTTATTACTGCAGACCTTGCGTTAGAGCAAAATAGAGAGGTGTTTGCGCTTCCTGGACCTATATTTATAGAGGGGGCATCGGGAACGAATCATCTTATTCAACAAGGAGCAAAATTAGTAAGAAATGCAGAAGATATCTTGGAGGAGATTTTAAATTAACCTTATATTTTTAAATTTTTATTAAACAATTATTGACAAATGGTAGATTGGCACTGTATGGTATATTCATTCTTGATTGACAAAAACAAGAGAAATCAATAAGATTAATGAAGACTTGAATCCACCTCTTAAGGAGGCACTAGCATGTCAGATTACCTCGTAATCGTGGAGTCGCCTTCTAAGGCGAAGACCATTGAGAAATATTTAGGGAAAAAATACAAAGTTGTCGCGTCTATGGGACATGTTCGCGATTTGCCAAAAAGTCAAATGGGGATAGAAGTAAAGAACAACTTCACCCCGAAGTATATTACCATTCGTGGTAAAGGTCCCGTCTTAAAGGATTTAAAATCAGCGGCGAAAAAAGCAAAGAAAGTTTATCTCGCGGCCGATCCAGACCGCGAAGGGGAAGCGATTGCTTGGCATTTAGCGAATACGTTAAATGTGGACGTTGAATCAGATTGTCGGGTTGTGTTTAATGAGATTACGAAAGATGCAATCAAAGAATCATTTAAACATCCTCGCGCAATTAATATGGATTTAGTAGATGCACAACAAGCAAGACGCATACTTGATCGTCTTGTTGGTTACAATATTAGTCCTTTATTATGGAAGAAAGTAAAAAAAGGATTAAGTGCAGGGCGTGTACAATCTGTAGCAGTTCGTTTAATCATCGAACGTGAAAAGGAAATTCAAAGCTTTGAACCTGAAGAATTCTGGACAATTAAAACAGAATTTGTAAAAGGAAAAGACACATTTGAAGCAAGTTTTTACGGTGTAGATGGTGAAAAAGTTCAATTAACGAATGAAACGCAAGTGAATGAAATAATTGAACAGATGAAAGACAATGCGTTTTCAGTTGAAAATGTAACGCGCAAAGAGCGAAAACGTAATCCTGCATTACCGTTTACAACATCTTCCTTGCAACAAGAAGCAGCACGTAAGTTAAATATGCGAGCAAAGAAAACGATGATGCTTGCACAGCAATTGTATGAAGGGATAGATCTTGGAAAACAAGGAACTGTAGGTCTTATTACGTATATGAGAACTGATTCAACACGTATCTCAGAAACAGCTCAAACAGAGGCACGTACTTACATCACTGAAGCGTATGGTACGGAATACATAGGAACAGAAAAGAAGAAAGAATCGAAAAAGTCAAATGCACAAGATGCACATGAGGCAATTCGTCCTACTTCGGTAATGAGAAAGCCAGAGGAACTGAAAAGTTTCTTAAGTCGTGATCAACTTCGATTATATAAATTGATTTGGGAGCGATTTGTTGCAAGTCAAATGGCGTCTGCTATAATGGATACTGTGACAGCGAGACTCATTAATAACAATGTTCAGTTCCGTGCAAGTGGATCGGTTGTAAAGTTCCCAGGATTTATGAAAGTGTATGTAGAGTCGAAAGATGATGGTGCGGAAGAAAAGGATAAGATGTTGCCGCCTTTAGAAGTAGGGGAAACTGTATTTTCAAAGGATTTAGAACCGAAGCAACATTTTACACAACCTCCTCCGCGCTATACAGAGGCCCGTCTAGTAAGAACACTTGAAGAACTTGGAATTGGAAGACCGTCGACTTATGTACCTACACTTGAAACGATTCAAAAACGTGGATATGTAGGTTTGGATAATAAACGCTTCGTTCCGACTGAACTTGGTGAAATAGTAATTGAACTTATTTTAGAGTTTTTCCCAGAAATTATTAACATTGAATTTACTGCCAATATGGAGCAAAGCCTTGATGAAGTAGAAGAAGGAAATGCCAATTGGGTAAAAATTGTTGATGATTTCTACGTAGGATTTGAACCGCGCTTAGAAAAAGCGGAAAAAGAAATGCGTGAAGTGGAAATTAAAGATGAGCCAGCTGGGGAAGACTGTGAATTATGCGGACATCCAATGGTCTTTAAAATGGGTAAATACGGGAAGTTTATGGCTTGTTCGAATTTCCCTGATTGTCGTAATACAAAAGCGATTGTGAAAGAAATCGGTGTAACTTGTCCGAAATGTGAAGAAGGACAAATTATTGAGCGTCGCAGTAACAAAAAGAAACGTCTTTTCTATGGATGCGGTACGTATCCAGAGTGTGACTTTGTATCTTGGGATAAGCCGATTGGTCGTAAATGTCCGAAGTGTGAAGGCATGCTTGTAGAGAAAAAGTTAAAAAAAGGCGTGCAAGTACAATGTATTTCGTGCGATTATGAAGAAGAACAACAAATGTGAGCGTAACTGCTCACATTTTTTTCGGGAAGAAAAGGAAAGGTGATATAAATGACAACACAAGTAGTAAACGTCATTGGCGCAGGTCTTGCAGGAAGTGAAGCAGCTTACCAAATTGCAAAACGTGGTGTCCAAGTTAGATTATATGAAATGAGGCCGGTAAGGCAAACACCAGCTCATCACACAGATAAATTTGCTGAATTAGTATGTAGTAACTCACTTCGTGCAAACACTTTAACAAATGCAGTTGGAGTTATTAAAGAGGAAATGCGTTTAATGGATTCTGTAATTATTCGTGCGGCAGACGAGTGCTCTGTACCAGCTGGAGGTGCTTTAGCTGTAGACCGTCATGAGTTCGCAGCTAAAGTAACAGAATACGTAAAAAACCATCCGAATGTAACTGTAGTGAACGAAGAGCTTACTGAAATTCCAGAAGGACCAACAATTATTGCAACAGGTCCACTTACATCTCCTGATCTTGCTGCACAATTAAAAGAACTAACAGGTGAAGATTATTTTTATTTCTACGATGCGGCAGCACCAATCGTAGAAAAAGACAGCATTGACATGAATAAAGTATATTTAAAATCGCGTTATGACAAAGGTGAAGCTGCATATTTAAATTGCCCAATGACAGAAGAAGAGTTTGACCGTTTTTATGAGGCTTTAATTGCTGCTGAGACAGTGCCTTTAAAAGAGTTTGAAAAAGAAATTTTCTTTGAAGGTTGTATGCCAGTAGAAGTTATGGCAAGTAGAGGGAGACAGACGCTAGTATTTGGACCTATGAAACCTGTTGGATTGGAAGATCCAAAAACAGGAAAAACGCCATATGCTGTTGTTCAGTTGCGTCAAGATGATGCAGCGGGAACTTTATACAATATCGTAGGTTTCCAAACGCATTTAAAATGGGGACCACAAAAAGAAGTGCTACAGTTAATTCCGGGACTGGAAAATGCAGAGATTGTACGTTATGGTGTAATGCATCGTAATACGTTTATTAATTCACCTAATTTGCTTCGTCCAACATATCAATATAAACAACGTGATGATTTATTCTTCGCTGGTCAAATGACTGGAGTAGAGGGATATGTTGAATCAGCAGCATCAGGATTATTAGCGGGAATTAATGCTGCACGTCTTGTGCAAGGTGAAGAGCCAGTTGTATTACCGTCAGTAACTGCAATGGGTAGCATGGCAAATTACATTACGGCAACGAATGCTAAAAACTTCCAACCGATGAATGCGAACTTCGGTCTATTTGCACCGTTAGAGAAAAAGATCAAAAAGAAAGCGGAACGAAATGAAGCATACGCAACACGAGCTTTAGAAACAATTCAAAATTTTGTAAATATTTAGTTAAATTTCTTGCAAAGGCTACTAAGTTGTGATACGATTTAGTAGCCTTTATTGAGGTGAGTTGTGTGAATGTGAAGAAATTGTTACAATTATTCGTTGGATATTTACAAATTGAAAGAAATTATTCAAAATATACAATTGCAAGTTATCAAAATGATTTAGAACATTTTGTGCAATTTATGGAGCGAGAAGGCATATCCTCTTTTTTAGACGTTACATACGCGGATGTTCGTTTGTACTTAACGACGTTGCACGATGAAAAGTTAGCCCGTAAATCTGTCGCAAGAAAAGTATCAAGCTTACGAAGTTTATATCGTTTTTTGATGCGTGAAGGTTATCGAAAAGATAATCCGTTTGCACTTGCGTCACTCCCCAAAAAAGAATTGTCAATCCCAAAGTTTTTATATGCTGAAGAGTTAGAGGAATTATTTGAAGTTTCTGACACGGGAACACCATTAGGTCAAAGGAATCAAGCTTTATTAGAGTTGATGTATGCGACTGGAATCCGTGTGAGTGAATGTGTCAATTTACAACTTACCGATATTGACTTTGCGGTGGGAACAATTTTAGTAATGGGAAAAGGAAAAAAACAAAGGTATATTCCGTTCGGAAGCTATGCGCAAGATTCTTTAATTACTTATATAGAGAATGGGAGAAAACAGTTAGTTAATAAGACTGACGAAGACTCTCGTATGGTATTTTTAAATGCGAAAGGTACACCGCTAACAAGTCGTGGAGTACGTTATGTTTTAAATGAACTCATTAAAAAGGCGTCACTGACAATGCGGATAAGTCCCCATATGTTAAGGCATACATTTGCTACACACATGTTAGATGAAGGGGCGGATTTACGTACTGTACAGGAGCTATTAGGTCATGAGAATTTGTCGACTACACAAATTTATACGCATGTCTCTAAAGAAAGATTGCGTTCTGTTTACATGAAGCATCACCCGCGGGCATAAATTGCTTTAAAAGCTATAAAAACAAATAAAGGAGTTTTTTCTATGGGGAATTTCCACGCTACAACGATATTTGCAGTTCATCATAATGGAGAATGTGCAATGGCTGGAGATGGTCAGGTGACAATGGGAAATGCTGTTGTAATGAAACATACAGCTCGTAAAGTTCGCAGACTTTTCCAAGGTAAAGTTTTAGCTGGTTTTGCAGGTTCAGTTGCTGATGCATTTACTCTTTTTGAAATGTTTGAAGGGAAATTAGAAGAGTATAATGGCAACTTGCAGCGTGCTGCTGTTGAAATGGCAAAACAATGGCGTGGCGATAAAATGTTACGTCAACTAGAAGCGATGCTCATTGTCATGGATAAAACAACTATGCTTCTTGTTTCAGGTACAGGAGAAGTGATTGAACCGGATGATGGTATTTTAGCAATTGGATCTGGTGGAAATTATGCGCTTTCTGCAGGTCGTGCTTTAAAGCAATATGCAAGTGAACACTTAACAGCGAAACAAATTGCGAAAGCGAGTTTAGAGATTGCTGGTGATATTTGTGTTTATACGAATCACAACATAATTGTTGAAGAATTGTAGAATCGTAAGGGAGGCATTTTATATGCATTTACATTTTACTCCGCGCCAAATTGTGGAAAAATTAGATCAATATATCATCGGTCAAAAAGACGCAAAGAAAGCGGTTGCTGTAGCGTTGAGAAATCGATACCGTCGCAGTAAATTAGCTGAAAATTTACGTGATGAAATAGCACCTAAAAACATTTTGATGATTGGACCGACAGGTGTTGGGAAAACAGAGGTAGCACGACGAATGGCGAAACTCGTTGGAGCACCTTTTATTAAGGTTGAGGCTACAAAATTCACAGAAGTTGGATATGTGGGTAGAGATGTAGAGTCGATGGTACGTGACCTTGTGGAAACATCGGTTCGTATCGTAAAAGAAGAAATGGTAGTGAAAGTTCAAGATAAAGCAGAAGAGCAAGCGAATCAACGTCTTGTTGAAATTTTAGTACCGAGTCCAGAGAAGCAATCTGGATTTAAAAATCCATTAGAGATGCTTTTTGGGGGCGCTCAAAATTCGAGTCAAACGACTGATACACAAGAAGATGGTGAAATCGAAAAGAAACGTCAAGATGTGGAGAGAAAGCTTGCTGCAGGGCTTCTTGAAGAAGAGATTGTATCGATTGAAGTGACTGAGCAACAGTCGTCAATGTTTGATATGTTACAAGGAACTGGCATGGAGCAAATGGGAATGAATTTCCAAGATGCGTTAGGGAGTTTTATGCCGAAAAAAACAAAAAAACGTAAACTTTCTGTAAAAGAAGCAAGAAAACTCTTGACAAATGAAGAGGCACAGCGCTTAATTGATATGGATGAAGTTACACAAGAGGCTGTTTATCGTGCTGAACAGCTCGGGATTATTTTTATCGATGAAATTGACAAAATTGCTGGTAAGCAGTCGAATAGCGTAGATGTATCACGTGAAGGTGTGCAACGTGACATTTTGCCAATTGTAGAAGGGTCGAATGTTGCGACAAAATACGGATCAGTAAAAACGGATTATATTTTATTCGTTGCAGCTGGAGCGTTCCATATGTCTAAACCGTCGGATTTAATTCCGGAATTGCAAGGGAGATTTCCGATTCGAGTAGAATTAACAAAATTATCGACAGACGATTTTGTTAAAATATTAATCGAGCCTGACAATGCGTTAATTAAACAATATATGGCATTATTAGCGACTGAAGGTATAGAAATTGAATTTTCAGACGAAGCTATTCGTAAGATTGCTGAGATTGCTTATCAAGTTAATCAGGATACAGATAATATTGGAGCAAGAAGACTTCATACGATTATGGAGAAGCTCCTTGAAGATTTATCGTTTGAAGCATCTGAAATTACGTTAGAGAAAATAACGATAACCCCTCAATACGTTGAGGAGAAATTAGCAACAATTGCTAAAAATAAAGATGTGAGCCAGTTTATTTTGTAATAGTGTCATCAGGTGACTCGCCCTAGTTTCCAAGTGATGAAAAAATATGTGAGTAACATGTAGGAGGAACTTTTGAAATGGAATTATTAGCAAAAACAAGAAAATTAAATGCGTTATTACAGAGCGCAGCAGGGAAGCCTGTAAACTTTAGAGAAATGTCTGACACAATGTGTGAAGTAATCGAAGCAAACGTATTCGTAGTTAGTCGTCGTGGTAAATTACTAGGTTATGCAATTCACCAACAAATCGAAAACGAACGCATGAAGCAAATGCTTGCAGAACGTCAATTCCCAGAAGAATATACACAAAGCTTATTCAACATTACAGAAACATCTTCAAACTTAGATGTGAACAGTGCTTACACAGCATTCCCGGTAGAAAACAGAGAATTATTTGGTCAAGGTTTAACTACAATCGTACCGATCGTTGGTGGTGGTGAGCGTCTAGGTACATTAGTATTAGCTCGTCTTGGTCAAGAGTTCTTAGATGACGATTTAATCCTTGCTGAGTACAGCTCAACTGTTGTAGGCATGGAAATCTTACGTGAAAAAGCAGAAGAAATCGAAGAGGAAGCACGTAGTAAAGCTGTTGTTCAAATGGCGATCAGCTCATTATCTTACAGTGAGTTAGAAGCAATTGAGCATATCTTCGAAGAATTAAATGGAACAGAAGGTTTACTTGTTGCAAGTAAAATTGCTGATCGTGTAGGAATTACTCGTTCTGTAATCGTAAATGCACTACGTAAATTAGAAAGTGCTGGTGTAATTGAGTCTCGCTCTTTAGGTATGAAAGGAACATACATTAAAGTGCTAAACGACAAGTTTCTACAGGAACTTGCTAAATTAAAAACAAACTAATTTATAAAAAACTCTCCTCGATCGAGGAGAGTTTTTTTGTGCAATGGATTGATGGCGCTTGTGAAAAGTGCCATAAGCGTGTTTTCTGGGAAAACTATTAATTGTGTTTTACTTTTTTGCTTAAAAGAAATGAAGGTTGGTAATACTAGAATTCGAGTATGAACAAAGAAAGTTTTACATTGTTCGCATTTTCGACTTGATTGTAATATTTCAGTATGATATAGTAAGCAGTGGTGTCAGTACAAAGTACACACGTTTACTGATTTAAGTGTTGGTGCTACGTTTGTAGTTTCGCTTAGAGATGAAGTAAACGGAGGATATCAAAAACCATTTAGGAGGAACTATATTATGTCAGTAATTTCTATGAAGCAATTGCTTGAAGCTGGTGTTCATTTCGGACATCAAACTCGTCGTTGGAACCCAAAAATGAAGCGTTACATTTTCACAGAGCGTAACGGTATCTACATCATCGACTTACAAAAAACTGTGAAAAAAGTTGAGGAAGCTTACAGAACGATGCGCGACATCGCTGCTGAAGGTGGAGACATCTTATTCGTAGGTACTAAAAAACAAGCACAAGAAGCTATTAAAGAAGAAGCAACTCGTGCTGGTATGTACTTCGTTAACCAACGTTGGTTAGGTGGAACTTTAACAAACTTCCAAACAATCCAAAAGCGTATCAAGCGTCTTAAAGACATCGAAAGAATGCAAGAAGATGGTACTTTCGAAGTACTTCCTAAGAAAGAAGTTGTTCAACTTAAAAAAGAGTTAGAGCGTCTTGAGAAATTCTTAGGCGGTATTAAAGATATGAAAGGTCTTCCAAGTGCATTATTCGTAGTAGACCCTCGTAAAGAGCGTATTGCAGTTGCTGAAGCACGCAAATTACACATTCCAATCATCGGTATCGTTGATACAAACTGTGATCCAGACGAAATCGATCACGTTATCCCAGCAAACGATGATGCAATTCGTGCTGTAAAACTTCTTACATCTAAAATGGCAGACGCGATCCTTGAAGCAAAACAAGGTGAAGAAACTGTTACTGCGTAACAAAGTTGGAAAGGTGATAAGGGGTTCGGCCTTTTATCACCTTTTTTAAGGTATAAACACCTTTATAAAAGGTATAAATACATATTTTAGGAGGATGAAAAATATGGCAATCACTGCTCAAATGGTAAAAGAATTACGTGAAAAAACTGGCGCAGGTATGATGGACTGCAAAAAAGCTTTAACAGAAACTAACGGCGACATGGAGAAGGCAATTGACTTCTTACGCGAAAAAGGTATTGCGAAAGCTGCTAAAAAAGCAGACCGCATTGCTGCTGAAGGTTTAACTTTCATCGAAACAAACGGTAACGACGCTTTAATCTTAGAATTAAACTCTGAAACTGATTTCGTTGCGAAAAACGAAGGTTTCCAAGCACTAATTAAAGAATTAGCTGCTCACTTATTAACTAACAAACCAGCTAACGTTGAAGAAGCTATGGCTCAAACAATGGAAAACGGTAAAAACGTTGAAGAGCACATCAACGAAGCAATCGCTAAAATTGGTGAAAAACTTACACTTCGTCGTTTCGAAATCGTATCAAAAACTGATGCAGATGCATTCGGCGCTTACCTACACATGGGTGGACGCATTGGTGTATTAACAGTTCTTGAAGGTTCTACTGATGAAGCTGCTGCTAAAGATGTTGCAATGCACATCGCTGCAGTTAACCCTAAATACATCGACCGCGATGCTGTAACAGCTGAAGAAGTTGAGCATGAGCGTCAAGTATTAACACAACAAGCATTAAACGAAGGCAAGCCTGAAAAAATCGTTGCAAAAATGGTTGAAGGCCGTCTAGGCAAATTCTTCGAAGAGATTTGCTTACTTGACCAAGCATTCGTTAAAAACCCTGATATGAAAGTTCGTCAGTTCGTTGAGTCTAAAGGCGGAACATTAAAAGGATTCGTTCGCTACGCTGTTGGTGAAGGTATCGAAAAACGCGAAGACAACTTTGCTGAAGAAGTAATGAACCAAGTAAAAGGTAGTAACTAATACAGATTAGGGAACACATTGTGTTCCCTTTTTTAAAATAAAGATGTAAGCAATTGGAGGTTCATTATGAGTAAACCGAAATATAATCGTGTCGTTTTAAAGCTAAGTGGAGAAGCTTTAGCTGGAGAGCAAGGATTTGGAATTAATCCAACTGTTATTAAGTCAGTTGCAGAACAAGTAAAAGAAATTGCAGAACTTGATGTAGAGGTTGCTGTTGTTGTTGGTGGCGGTAACATTTGGCGTGGGAAAATTGGAAGTGAAATGGGCATGGATCGTGCAGGAGCAGATTACATGGGCATGTTAGCTACAGTTATGAATTCATTAGCTCTTCAAGATAGCTTGGAGAATATTGGAATCCAAACTCGTGTACAAACTTCAATTGAGATGCGTCAAGTGGCAGAGCCTTACATTCGCCGTAAAGCAGTTCGTCACTTAGAGAAAAAACGTGTTGTTATCTTTGCAGCAGGTACAGGTAATCCATACTTCTCTACAGATACAACAGCAGCATTACGTGCAGCGGAAATCGAAGCAGACGTTATTTTAATGGCAAAAAATAATGTGGATGGCGTATATAGCGCAGATCCATCTATTGACCCAACAGCTACGAAATACGAAACGCTTACTTACTTAGATGTATTAAAAGAAGGTTTAGGTGTAATGGATTCTACAGCTTCTTCTCTATGTATGGATAATGATATTCCATTAATTGTATTCTCAGTTATGGAAAAAGGTAATATTAAACGTGCCGTTTTAGGCGAAAATATTGGAACAGTTGTAAGGGGGAAATAAATATGGGACAACAAGTATTGAAGTCTTCAAATGAAAAAATGGAAAAAGCAGTTGCTGCTTATTCTCGTGAATTAGCAACAGTTCGCGCTGGTCGTGCAAGCTCGTCTGTATTAGATAAGGTACAAGTTGATTACTATGGTGCACCAACACCAGTTGTGCAATTAGCGAACATTACAGTTCCAGAAGCACGTTTACTTGTAATTCAACCTTATGATAAAACTTCTATCGGTGATATCGAAAAAGCAATTTTAAAAGCAGATTTAGGCTTAAACCCTTCTAATGATGGAACTGTAATTCGTATTGCATTCCCTGCATTAACAGAAGAGCGTCGTCGTGATCTTGTTAAAGTTGTGAAAAAATATGCTGAAGAAGCAAAAGTAGCTGTTCGTAACGTACGTCGTGACGGAAATGATGATCTTAAGAAGCTTGAAAAAGCTGGCGAGATTACAGAAGATGATTTAAGAGGATATACTGAAGATATCCAAAAAGAAACAGATAAATATATTGCAAAAGTTGACGAAATCGCAAAAAACAAAGAAAAAGAAATCATGGAAGTGTAATAGCGATAACTTCGCAAATATGACCCTCTTCTTAAGGGGGTCTTTTTACACTTTTAGGCATACGTCTGCTTGTTGGAGGGTATGAATGATGTTTAAAAACTTTCCTTTTTTTAAAGGTAAAAAGGACACATCGTTTGATCATCTCGTTGAAGAAGTGAAAAAAGGATATATCCCAGAACATATTGCCATCATTATGGATGGGAATGGAAGATGGGCAAAGAGGAGAGCAATGCCTCGTATTGCGGGACATCATGAAGGTATGCAAGTTGTAAAGAAAATTACAAAATTTGCAAGTAAACTTAATGTGAAAGTGTTAACTCTTTATGCTTTTTCAACTGAGAACTGGAAAAGACCGAAAAAGGAAGTTGATTATTTAATGAAGCTTCCAGAAGAATTTCTAGGTACATTTTTACCAGAATTGATTGAAGAAAACGTACAAGTCCGAGTAATAGGGCAAAAAGATCGTCTTCCTACGCATACACGCAGAGCGATGGAGAAAGCCATGGAAGATACGAAAGAGAATACGGGATTAATTCTTAATTTCGCGTTAAACTATGGAAGTCGAGATGAAATCGTTTCTGCTGTGCAACATATGATGAAAGATAATGAGGAAGGAAAAATTCGTTCTGAAGAGGTAAGTGAAGAAATGCTTTCCTCCTACTTAATGACGAGTTCTTTACCCGATCCAGAGTTGTTAATCCGAACAAGCGGAGAGCTACGTATTAGTAATTTCATGTTATGGCAAATTGCATATTCGGAGTTTTGGTTTACAGATGTGTATTGGCCAGACTTCAAAGAAGAACATTTGCTAAATGCGATTACTGACTTTCAACATAGAGGGCGCAGATTCGGAGGCGTGTAGAAAGAGAGGGTTTGGTAGTGAAACAGAGAATTATTACTGGAGTGGTTGCTGCCGCGCTATTCATTCCCATCGTAATATACGGTGGCGTGCCTTTTACGGTTTTAGTGTATGCACTTGCTTCTATAGGTTTATATGAATTAATTCGTATGAATAAGCTTACGCTTATTTCAGTACCGACAGTTTTAGCTGCAGTATTATTGTGGATTCTTTTAATTCCAAGTAGTGCATCAGAACTGTTTACATGGATTGGATTAGGTAAATTGGAAATCACATTTGTGATTGTTTTATTACTTTTATCATATACAGTCCTTTCTAAGAATACATTTACTTTTGATAATGCTTCATTTTTACTAATGGCAACGACATATGTGGCAATGGGATTCTTATATTTAAATGAAACGAGAATATTAGGAATTAAATATGTGTTTTGTGCATTATTTGTTATATGGGCTACTGATTCAGGCGCATATTTCGTAGGAAAAGCATTGGGCAAGAGAAAATTGTGGCCAGAAATTAGTCCAAATAAAACGATTGAAGGTTCATTAGGCGGCATCGTTTGTGGAATTATTGTGGCACTTGTTTACAACGTGTTCTTCCCAGTCGAATCGAATGTAGTAATTTTAATTGTGCTGACAATTATCATTTCTATTTTTGGACAAATTGGTGATTTAGTACAATCTGCTTTTAAACGTCATTATGGCGTAAAGGATTCAGGTACAATTTTACCTGGGCATGGTGGTATATTAGATCGAACAGATAGTTGGTTATTCGTTTTACCAATTCTCTACTTCTTATTACAATACAATTAATAAATGAACGAGGGGTTGGAGTCATGAAAAACATTAGTTTATTAGGTGCAAGCGGATCAATTGGTACACAAACTTTAGATGTATTACGCTCGCACCCAGACCAATTCCGTCTCGTTGCTTTTTCTGTAGGGAAAAATATTGACTACGCAGTAAAGGTAATTCAAGAATTTTCTCCGCAAATCGTCTCTGTGCAAAGAGAGGAAGATGTTTTAAAATTACAAACTGTTTCTGGTAATACAAAAATTGTATATGGTAGTGAAGGACTTTTAGAAGTAGCATTACATCCAGATGCGGAGATTGTAGTAAATGCTGTTGTAGGTAGCGTAGGGTTGTTACCGACACTTCGTGCGATTGAGGCGAAAAAAACAATTGGAATTGCAAATAAAGAAACGTTAGTAACTGCAGGACATCTTGTAATGGAAGCAGCGCGAAAACATAATGTTTCGTTACTTCCAGTAGATAGTGAACATTCGGCTATTTTTCAATGCTTGAATGGTGAAAATGAAAAAAGAATTTCTCGTCTTATTATAACGGCTTCTGGTGGAAGTTTCCGTGATAAAACGAGAGATGAATTGCATCATGTGACCGTAGAAGATGCGCTTCGACATCCAAACTGGTCAATGGGTTCGAAAATTACAATTGATTCTGCTACAATGATGAATAAGGGACTAGAAGTAATTGAAGCACATTGGCTTTTTGGTATCCCTTATGAGCAAATCGATGTTGTTTTACATAAAGAAAGTATTATCCATTCTATGGTTGAATTTGAAGATCGTAGTGTAATGGCGCAGCTTGGTTCACCTGATATGCGAGTACCAATTCAATACGCACTTACATATCCTGATAGATTGCCTCTTTCAGACACAAAACAGTTAAACTTATGGGAAATAGGGACGTTGCATTTTGAGAAAATGGACCAAGAACGATTCCGTTGTTTACGTTTTGCGTATGAAGCTGGAAAAGCAGGTGGAAGTATGCCAGCTGTAATGAACGCAGCGAATGAAGTAGCTGTTGAAGCTTTTTTACAAAAGAGAATTGGTTTCTTAACAGTGGAAGACCTCATTGAAAAAGCAATGAACCATCACAATGTCATTGCACGTCCGAGCTTAGAGGAAATTCTGGAAATTGATGCAGCCACAAGACGGTTTGTGATGGAACAAATTTAGCAAAGGTGGTTATGGAATTGAATACAGCGATTGCCTTTATATTAATTTTCGGTGCACTCGTATTTTTCCATGAGCTAGGGCATCTATACTTCGCGAAAAGAGCAGGCATTTTATGCCGCGAGTTTGCGATTGGTTTTGGTCCGAAAATATTCTCATTTGAAAAGAATGAAACGGTGTATACGATTCGATTACTGCCTCTGGGTGGCTATGTAAGAATGGCTGGCGAGGATGCAGACACAGTTGAGTTAAAGCCAGGGAAAAAGGTTGGCCTTGTGCTAAATGAAAAAGACGAAGCTGTGAAATTAGTTTTTGATGGATATGAAAAATATCCAAATGTTCGTGTTATTGAAGTCGAACAAGCTGATTTAGAGCATAATCTAACGATTTCAGGCTATGAAGAGTATGAGGAAGAGCTTCAAACATTCCGAGTGAATGAAAAGGCTCGCATCATTACTGCTGGAGAAGAAATTCAAATTGCTCCATATAACAGGCAATTTGGCTCTAAAAAATTGGGTCAACGCGCTTTAACAATCTTTGCGGGTCCTGCAATGAACTTCATTTTAGCATTTGTTATTTTTGTGATTCTTGGATTTGTACAAGGGGTTCCTATTGACAAACCAATGGTCGGAAAAGTGATGGATAATAGTGCAGCACAGCAAGCTGGCCTGAAAGAGAATGATACAATTCAAGCGATTGATGGGAAAAACACAAGTACATGGAAAGATGTTGTTACTATTGTACGTGAAAACCCGAATAAAGAAATTACGTTACAAGTAAAGCGTGATAATGAACAGTTTAATGTGAAAGTAACGCCAACACTTGATAAAGAAGGAAAAGACGAAGTTGGTAGAATTGGTGTTTATTCTCCTGTAGAGAAAACAGTAATGGGTTCTATTAAATCAGGATTTGAACAAACGTACCAATGGACGAAACTAATTTTTGAATCTCTTGTGAAATTAGTAACTGGTCAATTTTCTATTAATGAGTTGTCAGGTCCAGTAGGAATTTATAATCTAACAGATCAAGTTGTAGATTATGGATTTACGCGTGTACTAAGTTTAGCGGCAGTTCTAAGCATTAATCTTGGTTTATTTAATTTATTACCAGTTCCTGCTTTAGATGGTGGCCGTTTATTCTTCTTCTTAATTGAAGCGTTACGAGGGAAACCAATTGACCGTCAAAAAGAAGGAATGGTTCATTTTATTGGTTTTGCATTATTAATGTTATTAATGTTAGTTGTAACATGGAATGACATTCGTAAGTTTTTCTTGTAAAATAGAATGAAACTAATAATGAAATAGAGCTCGTAGAATAAAATCCCTCACCTAATTCGAGGTGAGGGGTTTTACTGCGTGTAAGAGTAAAATGAAGAGGTGCAAATAAATGAAACAAAGTATGGTATTCAGTCCTACATTACGTGAAGTTCCAGCTGATGCTGAAATTAAGAGTCATCAATTATTACTTCGCGCAGGTTTTATGCGTCAAAATGCTTCTGGTATTTATAGTTTTCTACCATTTGGATTAAAAGTATTACACAAAGTAGAACGTATCGTTCGAGAAGAAATGGAGCGTGCAGGAGCTGTAGAATTATTAATGCCAGCTATGCAAGCTGCAGAATTATGGCAAGAATCAGGTCGTTGGTATTCATACGGATCTGAATTAATGCGTATGAAAGATCGTAACGCTCGTGAATTCGCATTAGGAGCGACACATGAGGAAGTAATTACGGATCTTGTGCGTGATGAAGTGAAATCATATAAAAAATTACCGTTAACATTATACCAAATTCAAACAAAATTCCGTGATGAGCAAAGACCTCGTTTCGGTTTATTACGTGGAAGAGAGTTTCTAATGAAAGATGCATACTCTTTCCATGCTACACAAGAGAGCTTAGATGAAGTATACGATCGCTTATATAAAGCATACTCTAACATTTTTGCTCGTTGTGGCTTGAATTTCCGTGCAGTTATTGCTGATTCTGGAGCAATGGGCGGAAAAGATACACATGAATTTATGGTATTATCTGATGTTGGTGAAGATACAATTGCATACTCTGACACATCTGATTATGCAGCAAACATCGAAATGGCTCCTGTTGTAGATACGTATACGAAGAGTGACGAAGCAGAAAAAGCTCTTGAAAAAGTAGCAACACCAGACCAAAAAGCAATTGAAGAAGTATCTGCATTCTTAAACATTGCAGCTGACAAGTGCATTAAGTCTATGGTATTTAAAGTAGATGAGAAATTAGTAGTTGTACTTGTTCGTGGTGATCACGAAGTAAACGATGTGAAAGTGAAAAATGTATACGGCGCTTCAGTTGTTGAGCTTGCTTCTCATGAAGAAGTAAAAGAATTATTAAATTGTGAAATTGGTTCATTAGGGCCGATTGGTGTAACAGGTGATATTGAAATTATTGCTGATCACGCTGTAGCATCAATTGTTAACGGATGTTCAGGAGCGAACGAAGAAGGATTCCATTATGTAAATGTAAATCCAGAACGTGACTTTAAAGTAAGTCAATATACAGATTTACGCTTCATTCAAGAAGGAGACCAATCTCCAGATGGAAACGGAACAATTCTTTTCGCACGCGGAATTGAAGTTGGTCATGTATTCAAATTAGGAACTCGTTATAGTGAAGCAATGAACGCGACATTCCTAGATGAAAACGGAAAAACACAACCACTTATTATGGGTTGTTACGGTATCGGTGTATCTCGTACAGTGGCAGCAATTGCAGAGCAGTTTAACGATGAGAACGGCTTAGTTTGGCCAAAAGCTGTAGCACCATTCCATGTGCATGTAATTCCAGTAAATATGAAATCTGATGCACAACGTGAAATGGGTGAAAATATCTACAACTCATTACAAGAACAAGGCTATGAAGTGTTATTAGACGATCGTGCAGAACGTGCAGGTGTTAAGTTTGCAGATGCAGATTTATTCGGTCTTCCAGTTCGCGTTACAGTTGGTAAAAAAGCAGACGAAGGTATTGTAGAAGTGAAAGTACGTGCTACAGGTGAGTCTGAAGAAGTAAAAGTAGAAGAACTTCAAACATATATTGCAAATATTTTAAAATAAGAAGAGGTACCTCGTAATGGGGTACCTTCTCTTTCTTTGTAAACGTATTTTGTAAAAGAAGAAGGAAGAAATCTTTCTTTGTAGTACGTTTCAATTTATAATAGCAAATGGAAGGAGAGTGCTTATGTCTTTAACAAATGAACAACAAGAGCGATTTCAAATTTTGCTCCAGCAGTTGCAAATACCAGACGACCTTATAAATCAATATTTACAAGGCGGTGGTATTGAAAGGCTCGTTATTGATAAAGCGAATAAAAGTTGGCATTTTGATTTACAAGTGCCACGTATTTTGCCTACAGAATTATATGAATTGCTAGAAACAAAGCTTAAGCAATCATTTTCTCATATTGCAAGAACAACATTTGCATTAGAAACAGAGAATAAACAATTTACAGAAGAAGAAGTAAGGGCGTATTGGCCACTTTGTACGGAACGAATTACATTTTCACCCATGTTCGCGTACTTAAAGAAGCAACTTCCGCAGGTGAATGGAGTGAAGTTGTTAATAAATGTAAATAATGAGCTGGAGTCTACTGCTTTAAAGAAAAACGTTGCGAAACCAGTGGGGGATCAATACGAAGCTTTTGGATTCCCGCGTTTCCAGTTAGACACACATATACAGCAAAATGCAGAAGAAATGCAAAAGTTTCGTGAGCAAACGCAGCAAGAAGACCGCGAGCGTGTTATACAAGCTATGGAAGAAATGGCGAAGAAGCAAGCTGAAGAAAGCAGCGTTGTGCATGAAGGACCGATTACACTCGGGTATCTTATTAAGCCGGATGAAGAGATTACACCGATGCGAGAAATTCAAGATGAAGAAAGAAGAAAAACGGTTCAAGGATATGTCTTCCATGTAGAAACAAAAGAGCTTCGTAGTGGGCGTACGTTATTAACTTTAAAAATAACGGATTATACGGATTCTATTATGATCAAAATGTTCTCGCGTGACAAAGAAGATATTCCAATGCTGCAATCCTTGAAAAAAGGAATGTGGGTGAAAGCGCGTGGTTCTGTTCAAAACGATACATTCGTTCGAGATTTAGTAATGATTGCAAATGATATTAATGAAATAACAGGGCCGTCTCGTAAAGATAAAGCGCCAGAAGGCGAAAAGCGTGTAGAACTTCATCTTCACACTCCGATGAGCCAAATGGATGCTGTTACTCCTGTTTCTAGGCTTGTTGCCCAAGCTGGTAAATGGGGACATGAAGCTATTGCGGTTACAGACCATGCTGTGGCTCAGTCGTTCCCGGAGGCATATTCTGCGGGGAAAAAAGCTGGAGTTAAAGTTATATACGGTGTAGAAGCGAATTTAGTTAATGATGGTGTACCGATAGCGTATAACGAGGCGCATCGTTTACTTGCAGAGGAAACGTATGTTGTTTTCGACGTTGAGACGACAGGTTTATCAGCTGTATACGACACAGTCATTGAGTTGGCTGCCGTAAAAGTAAAGGGTGGCGAAATCATTGATCGCTTTGAATCTTTCGCAAATCCACATCAACCATTATCAGCGACGATTATTGAATTAACAGGTATTACAGATGATATGTTAACTGATGCACCAGAAGTGGACGAAGTGTTTAAAAAGTTTGAGGAATGGATGGGTGACCATACACTTGTTGCCCATAATGCAAGCTTTGATATGGGCTTTATTAACGTAGGTTTTAAAAAGGCTGGGTTAGAAAAAACGAATAACCCCGTTATTGATACGTTAGAACTTGCACGATTCTTATTCCCAGAAATGAAAAATCATCGATTAAATACGATGTGTAAAAAACTTGATATTGAATTAACGCAACATCACCGTGCGATTTATGATACAGAAGCGACGGGATATTTACTTGTGAAAATGTTGAAAGATGTAATTGAAAAGGGATTTGAATATCACGATCAATTAAATGATAGCATGGGACAAGGGGATGCGTATAAGCGTGGCCGTCCAAGTCATATGACGTTACTTGCCACATCAGATGTTGGGTTGAAAAATTTATATAAACTTGTTTCATATTCTCACCTTAATTACTTTTACCGTGTACCACGAGTACCGAGGTCACTATTAAAAAAATACCGTGAAGGAATTTTAGTAGGAACGGCTTGTGATAAAGGTGAAGTATTTGAGGCAATGATGCAAAAAGCTCCTGAAGAGGTAGAAGAAATTGCACAGTTCTATGATTACATTGAAGTAATGCCTCCAGAGGTGTTGCGTCATTTAGTAGAGCGTGAACTCGTTCGAGATGAAGGACAATTAAAAACAATTATCTCTAACTTAGTAAAACTAGGTGAGACGTTAGATAAACCAGTTGTCGCTACAGGGAACGTGCATTACTTAGATCCAGAAGATGCAATGTATCGTAAAATTTTAGTTAGTTCACAGGGCGGGGCAAATCCGTTAAATCGACATTCATTACCGCCAGTACATTTCCGTACAACTGATGAAATGCTAGAGTGTTTTTCATTTTTAGGTGAGGACAAAGCGAAAGAAGTTGTTGTAACGAATACACAAAAAGTTGCGTCATTAATTGGTGATGTTCGTCCGGTAAAAGATGATCTATATACACCGAAAATTGAGGGTGCCGATGATGAAACACGTGATATGAGTTATAAAATGGCACGCAGTATATATGGTGAAGAACTACCAGAAATTGTAGAGGCTCGCTTAGAAAAAGAATTGAAAAGTATTATTGGACATGGATTTGCCGTTATTTATTTAATCTCACATAAGCTTGTGAAAAAATCGTTAGTCGACGGATATCTAGTAGGTTCGCGTGGTTCAGTAGGTTCATCGTTCGTTGCAACGATGATGGAAATTACAGAAGTAAACCCATTACCACCACACTATGTCTGTCCAAAATGCAAGCAATCTGAATTCTTTAATGATGGTTCGGTAGGCTCTGGTTTCGACTTACCAGATAAAGATTGTCCGACATGTAATGTGGCATATGTAAAAGATGGACATGATATCCCATTCGAAACGTTCCTTGGATTCAAAGGAGATAAGGTACCCGATATTGATTTGAACTTCTCCGGGGAATACCAACCACGTGCCCATAACTATACGAAAGTACTGTTCGGTGAAGATTATGTATACCGTGCTGGAACGATTGGTACAGTTGCGGAAAAAACAGCTTATGGATATGTAAAAGGTTATGCAAATGATCACAATTTAACAATTCGGAATGCAGAGATTGACCGCTTAGTAGCGGGATGTACAGGGGTAAAACGTACAACTGGACAGCATCCAGGTGGTATAATCGTTGTGCCAGATTACATGGATATCTTTGATTTCTCCCCAATACAGTTTCCTGCTGATTCAATTGGTGCTGAGTGGAGAACAACGCATTTTGACTTCCACTCGATTCATGATAATTTATTGAAACTTGATATACTAGGACACGATGATCCGACCGTTATTCGTATGTTACAAGATTTAAGTGGTATTGATCCGAAAACAATCCCAACGGATGATCCAGAGGTAATGAAAATTTTCTCTGGTCCAGAAACGTTAGGGGTAACGGAAGAACAAATTAACTGTAAAACAGGTACACTTGGTATCCCAGAATTCGGTACGAAATTCGTAAGACAGATGTTAGAAGAGACAAAACCAACGACATTCTCAGAATTGGTCCAAATTTCTGGGCTGTCACATGGTACTGACGTATGGCTGGGTAATGCAAATGAGTTAATTTATAACGGTACATGTACGCTGAGTGAAGTTATCGGTTGTCGTGATGACATCATGGTATATTTAATCTATCAAGGTTTAGATCCATCATTAGCCTTCAAAATCATGGAGTCGGTTCGTAAAGGTAAAGGTGTACCGGAAGAATGGGAAGATGACATGAAAGGTAATAATGTACCAGGTTGGTATATTGATTCATGTAAGAAGATTAAATATATGTTCCCTAAAGCCCATGCGGCTGCTTACGTACTTATGGCTGTGCGTATCGCATACTTTAAAGTACATTTTGCACTTTTATTCTATGCGGCATATTTTACAGTCCGTGCAGATGATTTTGATGTAGAGGCGATGGCGAAAGGTTCAGCATCCATACGTGTGAAAATTGATGAAATAGCTCAAAAAGGATTGGATGCAGCGCCGAAAGAGAAAAGTTTATTAACGGTACTAGAAATGACGCTTGAAATGTGCGAGCGTGGATACTCATTCCAAAAGGTTGATTTATACCGTTCGCATGCAACGGAATTTATTATTGATGGAGACTCATTAATCCCTCCGTTTAATGCAGTGCCTGGTCTTGGTACGAACGCAGCCTTAAGTATTGTGGAAGCGCGCAAAAATGGAGACTTCTTATCAAAAGAAGACTTACAGCAACGAAGTAAGGTTTCGAAAACAATTATTGAGTATTTAGATAGCCAAGGTTGTTTAGGAGATTTGCCAGATCAAAACCAATTATCACTGTTCTAATAGGTAGGAAAAGTCTTTGCAAATCAATATTTGCTATGGTATACTATAAACCGAGATAACCATGTCATGTATATTTTGTGAAAAAGAGAGTGGGGAAACCCACTCTTTCGTGTTACTATCTACATTTTATTCATGTAGATAGTAAAGACATTTCTGTCGTATATACATATTTTGTTACAAGTTTTACTTCTTAAATTTGGTAATACTAAGACAGATATTCCCTGCTTAACGGCAGGGGCTTTTGTTAGCTAACGAGAAAGAATAAGATAGACCGTCTTTATGAACGGGATCTTTTCTTGTAAATGGTACATGGCGGCAGGAAGGAGGCTGTTTATGGATAAGAAAGTCACAGAAGTTGTAGAAGCATTTGCGCAGCCAATCGTTGAAGAGTTAAATCTTGAACTTGTAGATGTAGAGTATGTGAAAGAAGGACAAGACTGGTTCTTACGCGTATTCATCGATTCTGAAAAGGGAGTCGACATTGAAGAATGCGGTGCGGTAAGTGAACGTTTAAGCGAAGCTTTAGATAAAGAGGATCCAATTCCTCACCTTTACTTTTTGGATGTATCATCTCCTGGAGCAGAACGCCCATTAAAGAAAGAGAAAGACTTCCAGCAAGCGGTAGGAAAACAAGTGGCAATTAAAACATATGAGCCGATTGATGGCGAAAAGATGTTTGAAGGAAAGTTACTTTCCTACGACGGTACTACAATTACACTACTATTAACAATTAAAACACGTAAAAAAGAAATCCAAATTCCAATGGATAAAGTTGCAAATGCGCGACTTGCTGTTACGTTTTAGTAAGAAGGGGGATCTTCATGAGCACTGAGTTGTTAGATGCTTTGCTCGTATTAGAGTCAGAAAAAGGTATTAGTAAAGATATTATTATTGATGCGATTGAAGCAGCGTTAATCTCTGCTTATAAACGCAATTTTAACCAAGCACAAAACGTTCGTGTGAGCTTTAACCCAGAAGTGGGAACAATTCAAGTTTTAGCACGTAAGGACGTTGTTGATAATGTGTTTGATCCACGTCTTGAAATCTCTGTAGAAGAGGCAAGACAAATTAATCCAAACTACCAAGATGGCGACGTACTAGAAATTGAAGTAACGCCAAAAGATTTTGGTCGTATTGCAGCGCAAACTGCAAAACAAGTTGTAACACAACGAGTTCGTGAAGCAGAACGTGGTGTTATTTACTCAGAATTTAGTGATCGTGAAGAAGACATTATGGTTGGTATTGTACAACGCCAAGATGCTCGTTTCATCTACGTAAGCTTAGGTAAAGTAGAAGCTTTATTACCTGTAAGTGAGCAAATGCCAAATGAGCAATATAAGCCACATGATCGTATTCGCGTATTTATTACAAAAGTAGAAAAGACAACAAAAGGACCACAAATTTACGTATCACGTACACATCCTGGTCTTTTAAAACGTTTATTCGAAATGGAAGTTCCAGAAATTTATGATGGAACTGTAGAAATTCGCTCTGTAGCGCGCGAAGCAGGAGATCGTTCTAAAATCTCTGTGCATGCAGAAAACATTGATGTTGATCCAGTTGGTTCTTGCGTAGGACCGAAAGGACAACGTGTACAACGTGTTGTAGATGAACTAAAAGGTGAAAAGATTGACATCGTTCGCTGGTCAAATGATCCAGTTGAATATGTTGCAAATGCTTTAAGCCCATCACAAGTTGTTAAAGTACTTGTAGATGAAGATGAAAAAGCAACAACTGTTGTTGTTCCAGACCACCAGCTATCATTAGCTATCGGTAAGCGTGGACAAAATGCGCGTCTTGCAGCTAAATTAACAGGCTGGAAAATTGATATTAAAAGTGAGTCTGATGCGAAACAACTTGGAATTGTAACAGAAGAAGATAGCGTAATCGCATTCGGATTCGATTCAGTTGAAGACGAAATCGAATAGAGGTGATGAGTATGAGCAATCGAAAAGTTCCGTTACGAAAATGTATCGCGACGCAAGAGATGAAATCAAAACGAGAGCTCGTTCGCATTGTTCGTTCCAAAGAGGGCGAAGTGTCTATTGATTTATCTGGAAAAAAATCAGGACGAGGTGCATATTTGTCAAAAGATAAAGAATGCATTATGCAAGCCCAAAAGAAAAACATTTTGGAACATCATCTAAAAGCGAAAATCGACAGTTCTCTGTACGAAGAGCTTCTTGAGCTTGTTGAGAAGGAGTCGAAATAAGTGTCCGATTGGAAATCGTTTTTAGGACTAGCAAATCGCGCTCGAAAAATCATTTCGGGTGAAGAACTCGTTTTAAAAGAAGTACGAAGTGGTAAAGCAAAGCTCGTATTGCTTTCTGAAGATGCGTCAGCGAACACTACTAAACGTATCACTGATAAAACGACGTACTACAACGTACCAATGAAAAAAGTCGAAAATCGACAACAATTAGGGCATGCGATTGGGAGAGACGAGCGAGTCGTTGTAGCTGTGTTAGATGAAGGCTTTGCGAAAAAGCTACGTAGCATGCTCGATACAAATTACCGGGGGTGAAGGTATGAGTAAAATTCGAGTACATGAATATGCAAAAAAAAATAATATCTCAAGTAAAGATCTTATGACAAAACTTAAAGAGATGAATATCGAGGTTTCGAATCATATGACAATGTTAGAAGATGAAGTAGTAAATAAATTAGATAATGAATATAACACTGGAGCGGAAAAACCTTCTGTTGCAGATGAGTTTGAAGTAGAAGAGAAAGTTGTTCGCAGTAAAAAGAACAGCAATAAGAAAAAGAAAAAAGGCAAAGGAAATGAAGACAAACGTCAAGATAACTTTGCTGGAAGACAACAAACGCAAATAGTAGAAACACCAGATAAAATTACTTTCTCTGGAAGCCTTACAGTAGGTGAACTTGCTAAAAAGTTAAGTAAAGAGCCATCTGAAATTATTAAAAAGCTCTTCATGCTTGGAATTATGGCAACAATTAACCAAGACTTGGATAAAGATACAATTGAGTTAATTGCTACTGATTACGGTATTGAAGTAGAAGAAGAAGTAGTTGTAAGTGAAACTGAGTTTGAAACATTCATTGATGAGCAAGATGATGAAGAAAACTTAAAAGAGCGTCCAGCTGTTGTTACGATTATGGGACACGTTGACCATGGTAAAACAACATTACTTGACTCAATTCGTAATTCAAAAGTAACTGCTGGCGAAGCGGGTGGAATTACTCAGCATATTGGTGCATACCAAGTTGAAGTAAATGATAAGAAAATTACATTCTTAGATACGCCTGGTCACGCGGCATTTACAACGATGCGTGCTCGTGGTGCGCAAGTAACTGATATTACAATCCTTGTTGTTGCAGCTGATGACGGTGTTATGCCTCAAACAGTTGAAGCGATTAGCCATGCAAAAGCAGCTGGAGTACCAATTATTGTTGCTGTGAATAAAATGGATAAACCAGCGGCGAATCCTGATCGTGTAATGCAAGAATTAACAGAATATGAATTAGTTCCAGAAGCTTGGGGCGGAGATACAATTTTCGTACCAATTTCTGCAATCCAAGGCGAGGGAATTGACAACTTGCTAGAGATGATTCTTCTTGTAAGTGAAGTAGAAGAATATAAAGCAAACCCAAATCGTTATGCAACGGGTACTGTAATTGAAGCACAGCTTGATAAAGGTAAAGGAACTATCGCGACATTATTAGTTCAAAACGGTACACTTCGAGTTGGAGATCCAATCGTTGTTGGAACTTCATTCGGACGTGTTCGTGCAATGGTAAGTGATATTGGTCGTCGTGTAAAAGTTGCTGGTCCATCAACTCCTGTTGAAATTACAGGTTTAAATGAAGTACCACAGGCTGGAGATCGTTTCATGGCATTCGCTGATGAGAAGAAAGCTCGTCAAATCGGTGAATCACGTGCACAAGAAGCGTTAGTTGCACAACGTGGTGAGAAATCTAAATTAAGCCTTGAAGATTTATTCCAACAAATCCAAGAGAGCGATGTAAAAGAAATCAACTTAATCGTAAAAGCAGACGTACAAGGTTCTGTTGAAGCGATGGCAGCGTCACTTCGTAAAATTGATGTTGAAGGCGTAAAAGTTAAAATCATTCACACTGGTGTAGGTGCGATTACAGAATCTGATATCATTTTAGCTTCTGCATCTAATGCAATTGTAATTGGATTTAACGTACGTCCGGATGTGAACGCGAAGCGTACAGCTGAATTAGAGAACGTTGATGTTCGCTTACACCGCATTATCTACAAAGTAATCGAAGAAATTGAATTAGCAATGCAAGGTATGCTGGATCCAGAATTCGAAGAAAAAGTAATCGGTCAAGCGGAAGTTCGTCAAACATTCAAGGTAACAAAAGTTGGAACAATCGCAGGTTGTTACGTAATTGACGGTAAAATTACACGCGATAGTGGCGTTCGTATTATCCGCGATGGTATCGTAATTTTCGAAGGACAACTTGATACGTTAAAACGTTTCAAAGACGACGTAAAAGAAGTTGCACAAAACTATGAGTGTGGTATTACAATTGAGAGATATAATGACCTTAAAGAAGGGGACATCATTGAAGCATACGTTATGGAAGAAGTGAAGCGATGATTGTCGCTTCACTCTCATTCGAGTGTATGATTTACGATGTGCATTCTTTAAAAGAGAAACGGGCAATTTTGCAACGAGTGCTAACTCGTGTGAAACAGCGCTATAATGTAGCTGTTTCTGAAGTTGGGCATCAAGATGTATGGCAACGTACAGAAATTGCGATTGTTTCCGTATCCTCAAATCGTGTTATCTGTGAAAAAGAAATGAATCGTGTACTGGAGTACATCGATTCATTTCCTGAAATTGAACGTACGATAACACAATTGGAATGGTATTGAATGAGGTGAAGAGTTATGAAATTACGTGCAAACCGTGTAGGCGAGCAAATGAAAAAAGAATTAGGCGACATCATTAGTCGTAAAATTAAAGACCCACGTATCGGATTTGTTACAGTAACAGATGTACAAGTGAGTGGTGATTTGCAAATTGCCAAAGTATATATTTCTGTTTTAGGTGACGAAGAACAGAAAGAAAATACGTTAAAAGGTTTAGCGAAGGCAAAAGGCTTTATTCGTTCAGAAATTGGCCAACGTATTCGTCTTCGTAAAACACCGGAAATTACCTTTGAGTTTGATGAGTCTATCGGATATGGTCATCGAATTGATACACTTTTACATGAAATTAATAAAGACGGTAAACGTGAAGAATAATGGATAGACATTTGTCTATCCATTTTTTCAATGCAAAATAAGTTTTGGATATTTACTACGAAAGAATTATGATGAGGTGAACATATATGGAAGGTGTAGTATTATTACATAAGCCAAAAGGCATGACATCACATGATTGTGTATTTAAATTAAGAAAGATATTGCGAGAAAAGAGAATTGGTCATACGGGAACATTAGACCCAGATGTAACGGGAGTATTACCACTTTGTGTGGGGAGAGCAACGAAGATTGCACAATTTTTAACAAGTGAAACGAAAACATATGAAGGTGAAGTAACATTAGGGTTTTCAACAACAACAGAAGATGCTTCTGGTGAAGTTGTGGAGAAACAAGATGTAAACCGTGTTATTACACGTAAAGAAGTAGAAGAGGTACTAGCGGAATTAACAGGCACGATTGAACAAATGCCACCAATGTTCTCAGCTGTAAAAGTAAACGGGAAAAAATTATATGAATATGCAAGAGCAGGACAAGAGGTGGAACGTCCAGTTCGTACAATTACGATTCATGAATTCGTATTACTTGATGACCGTGAAGTTTTTGAAGGAGAAAATATTTCATTCCGTTTCCGTGTAACGTGTAGTAAAGGAACATATGTAAGAACGTTAGCGGTAATGATCGGGGAGAAACTTGGTTTCCCATCACATATGTCTCACCTTGTAAGAACGGCATCTGGTGAATTTTTATTAGAAGATTGCATATCATTTGAAGAAATTGAAGAAAACGTGCAAAATGGAACAGTAGAGTCTATCTTCATTTCAATTGATGAAGCATTAAGTAAGTTTCCAAAAATGGTTGTAGATGAAAAGCAAGCAGAGAAAATCAAGAATGGTATGTTCTTAAAGAATGAATTAGAAATAACAGCACCATTTATTACAGTGTTTGATAAAAATGATCGTTGCTTAGCAATTTATGAACATCATCCGAAACATCCTGGCATGTTAAAGCCGATGAAAGTACTTGTGAATAATCAAGAACTAAAGCTATAATGAATTATTGGAAGGATTATTACAGAAAAAGGTGAATTCAAGCGTGAAACTTATTCATTTAACTCATCCACATGAACAAAATAAATTAGAATTACCACCTACTGTAATGGCATTAGGATTTTTTGATGGCATTCATTTAGGACATCAATGTGTAATTCGAACTGCGAAAAAAATAGCGGACGACCGAGGATATAAAAGTGCAGTTATGACATTTCATCCTCATCCATCTGTTGTTTTAGGGAAAAAGGATGCGCATGTGGAGTATATTACACCAATGCGTGATAAAGAAAAAATAGTCGAAAGCTTAGGAATCGATATATTATATGTGATTAAATTTGATGAATCATTTGCAGGGTTATTACCACAACAATTTGTAGATGATTATATTATTGGTTTAAATGTAAAGCATGTAGTAGCAGGGTTTGATTATTCATATGGACGTTTAGGAAAAGGAAAGATGGAGACTTTACCATTTCATGCAAGAGGGGAGTTTACACAGACTGTGATTGAAAAAGTTGAATTTCAAGAAGAGAAAGTAAGTTCTACAGCATTACGAAAGTTAATTCGAAATGGCGAAATGGAACAAATTCCATCTATTTTAGGTAGAGCCTATACTGTAGCGGGAACAGTTATACACGGCGACAAACGTGGGCGTCAAATTGGTTTTCCAACAGCTAATGTAGGTTTAAGTGATGAGTATTTATTGCCACCTGTAGGTGTTTATGCAGTGAGATTAAAAGTTCACGATGAATGGTACGATGGTGTATGTAATATTGGATATAAACCGACTTTTAAAGAAGATGAGCGTCAATTATCAATTGAAGTGCACTTATTTGAATTTAACAAAGATATATACAATCAAAATGTTACAGTAGAGTGGCATATGCGTATAAGAGAAGAGAAGAAATTCAATGGCATTGATGAGTTAGTTGAACAAATCGCAAAAGATAAGAAAACAGCACAAGAATATTTTGCGAGCGAAAAGAATATACTTGCTTTTTCAAATGAAAAGTAGTATTCTATGTTATGTACTTTATGACAACCATTGCTTGGCATTGCGACTCACCGACGCTTGCTAGGTAATTGGGGGTTTAATTAATAGGAGGTGAAATAGGATGGCTTTAACACAAGAGCGTAAAAATGAAATCATTGCACAATTTAGAACTCATGAGACTGATACTGGTTCTCCAGAGGTTCAAATTGCTGTCCTAACGGAGCAAATTAACACTCTAAACGAGCACTTACGTACTCACAAGAAAGATCATCATTCACGTCGTGGTCTATTAAAGATGGTTGGTAAACGTCGTAATTTACTAACTTACCTTCGTAATAGCGATATCACACGTTACCGTGAATTAATCACAAAGCTTGGCTTACGTCGATAGTCAAAGAAGCGGGAATATTCCCGCTTTTTTGTTAGGTAAAAATATATCTTCTACGCTTTATAGCTTACTTAATTTTAGGCAATACTAGAGGTAGAATATTGTGATATACTATCCATTTACATAGAAGAATTGAATACTTTAAATTGAGAGGGGTACTTAAATGAGTCAAGAAAAGCAAGTCTTCTCGATAGATTTAGCTGGTCGCCAGCTAACAGTTGAAACTGGTCAGCTTGCCAAACAAGCGAACGGAGCAGTATTAGTAAGATATGGCGATACAGCGGTTCTATCTACAGCAACTGCATCAAAAGAAGCTAAAAATGTAGATTTTTTCCCACTTACAGTAAACTATGAAGAGCGTTTATATGCAGTCGGAAAAATTCCTGGCGGTTTTATTAAGCGTGAAGGTCGTCCAAGTGAAAAAGCAATTTTGGCAAGTCGTTTAATCGACCGTCCAATTCGTCCGCTATTCGCAGATGGTTTCCGTAACGAAGTACAAGTTGTCAGCATTGTAATGAGTGTTGATCAGGATTGTTCTTCTGAAATGGCAGCTATGCTTGGTTCTTCATTAGCGTTATCGATTTCAGATATTCCATTTGAAGGTCCAATCGCTGGTGCGACAGTTGGTCGTATTAATGGCGAATTCGTTATTAATCCAACAGTAGAACAGCAAGAACAAAGTGATATCCACTTAGTTGTAGCTGGTACGAAAGATGCGATTAACATGGTTGAAGCAGGAGCAGATCAAGTGCCTGAAGAAACAATGTTAGAAGCAATTATGTTTGGTCATGATGAAATTAAACGTTTAATTGCATTCCAAGAAGAGATCGTACAAGCTGTAGGTAAAGAGAAATCAGAAGTGAAACTTTATGAAGTTGACGCTGATCTTAATCAAGCTGTACGTGAAATGGCTGAGAAGGATATGCATTCTGCAATTCAAGTACATGAGAAACATGCACGTGAAGATGCAATTAACGAAGTGAAAAAGCGTGTAATTGAGCATTACGAAGCTGAGGAAGCTGACGCTGATACATTAGGACAAGTAAATGAGATTTTATATAAAATTGTAAAAGAAGAAGTACGTCGTCTTATTACAGTTGAAAAAATTCGCCCAGATGGCCGTAAAGGTGACGAAATCCGTCCTTTAGCATCAGAGGTTGGTATTTTATCTCGTACACACGGTTCTGGTTTATTCACACGTGGACAAACACAAGCATTAAGTATTTGTACATTAGGTGCATTAGGCGATGTGCAAATTTTAGATGGTCTTGGTGTAGAAGAATCAAAACGCTTTATGCACCATTACAATTTCCCATCATTTAGTGTTGGTGAAACAAGACCGATGCGTGGACCAGGTCGTCGTGAAATTGGTCACGGTGCACTAGGAGAGCGCGCACTTGAGCCTGTAATTCCATCTGAAAAAGATTTCCCATACACAGTACGCCTTGTATCTGAAGTATTAGAATCAAATGGTTCTACTTCACAAGCAAGTATTTGTGGTAGTACTTTAGCAATGATGGATGCGGGTGTTCCACTTAAAGCTCCAGTTGCAGGTATTGCAATGGGTCTGGTTAAATCTGGTGAGCATTACACAATTTTATCTGATATTCAAGGTATGGAAGATCATTTAGGTGATATGGACTTTAAAGTAGCAGGTACAGCACAAGGTGTAACTGCGCTGCAAATGGACATTAAAATCGATGGTTTATCACGTGAGATTTTAGAAGAGGCATTACAACAAGCGAAAATTGGTCGTGTGCACATTCTAAATCATATGTTATCTGTTATTGCAGAGCCACGTACTGAATTATCAGCTTACGCTCCAAAGATTATTACAATGACAATCAACCCAGATAAAATCCGTGACGTTATTGGACCAAGCGGTAAACAAATCAATAAAATTATTGAAGAAACTGGCGTTAAAATTGACATCGAGCAAGATGGTACAGTATTCATTTCATCAATAAATCAAGAAATGAACGACAAAGCTAAGAAGATTATCGAAGATATCGTTCGCGAAGTACAAGTAGGTGAGATCTACGAAGGAAAAGTGAAACGTGTTGAGAAATTTGGTGCTTTCGTTGAATTATTCAGCGGTAAAGATGGATTAGTTCATATTTCTGAACTTGCACTTGAGCGTGTAGGTAAAGTAGAAGACGTTGTGAAAATCGGTGATGTAATTACAGTTAAAGTTATCGAGATTGACAAGCAAGGTCGCGTAAATCTATCTAGAAAAGTATTGCTAAAAGAAGAGCAAGAAAAAGAAGCTGCTAAAGAAGAAAACAAACAAGAGCAGCAATAAGTAAAAGCCAGTTAAACTGGCTTTTTTTGTTATGTAAAAAACATGATGTTCATATATTTTTATGTCGGTATAGGTATAGTTTTCATTATAACGCTCAAATTAACAAAGATAAGAAGAAAATGTTTTTATATAGTTAATTTGGGAGGGTTTATATGAAAGTTCGTATATTGGCATACATATGTATATTTTCTTTATATGTCAGTTTAGGCTCTTATTCTGTTTTTGCACAAGATAACTTGCATGAAGAAATTCAAAAGCATGCAAAACAGTATGAGATTGCACCTCAAAATGCGATGATTGATAAAATATGGAAGGCAACACCTGGATATAATGGAAGACAAGTGGATATTGAAGCATCGTATAATAATATGAAGAAGCTAAAGGAATTTGATCAAAAATATCTTGAATTCAAAGAAGTCTCACCGAGTGTTCATTTGGAAGATTTATCACCAGCTCCAATTTATAGAGGGCATCCAAATAAAAAGATGGTAGGATTAACAATAAATGTGGCATGGGGAAATGAGTATTTGCCTCGCATATTAGAAATCTTGAAAAAGCATGATGTGAAGGCCACTTTCTTTTTAGAAGGACGTTGGGTGAAAGAAAATTTGCGGTTTGCAAAAATGATTGTCGATGCAAAACAAGAAGTTGGAAATCACTCATACACACACCCTAATATGAAAACGTTATCGTCAGATGAAATACGAGATCAGTTACAAAAAACAAATCGAATGATAGAAGTAGCAACGAATCAAAAAGTAAGATGGTTTGCCCCGCCGAGTGGAAGCTTTCGAGATGAAGTCGTAAAGATTGCAGATGATTTTCAAATGGGAACGATTATGTGGACTGTAGATACGATTGATTGGAAGCGACCTGAGCCGGATGTACTATTGCAGAGAGTAATGAGAAAAATACATCCAGGTGCTATCATATTAATGCATCCTACTTCGTCTACAGCAGAGGCTTTAGAAACAATGATTATAAAATTGAAGGAACAAGGATATAAAGTGGGGAATATAACTGAATTACTGGATGAAAAACGTGTGGATTAAATACATTTGCATGACATTCATCCTTAAACTTGTTATCATTAAATAATAGCGTTTTATTTAGAGAAACTGGCAGTAGGAGGAAAGTTTTTGATTAAAAAATATACTTGTAAAAATGGTGTAAGAATAGTTATGGAGAATATACCAACTGTAAGATCGGTTGCAATTGGTATTTGGATCCATGCGGGATCAAGAAATGAAAATGAAAAAAATAATGGGATTTCTCACTTTTTAGAGCATATGTTCTTTAAAGGGACAGAAACACGTAGTGCACGAGAGATTGCAGAATCATTTGATAGCATTGGTGGTCAAGTGAATGCATTTACTTCAAAAGAATATACTTGTTACTATGCAAAAGTATTAGATGAGCATGCTAAATATGCTTTAGATGTTTTAGCAGATATGTTCTTTAATTCAACATTTGATGAGGAAGAACTGAAAAAAGAGAAGAATGTCGTATGTGAAGAAATTAAAATGTACGAAGATGCGCCAGATGATATTGTGCATGATATGTTAACGAAAGCAACATATGAAACGCATCCACTTGGATATCCTATTTTAGGAACAGAAGAAACGCTTAATACGTTTACAGGTGATACGTTACGTCAATATATAAAAGATCATTACACACCTGAAAATGTAGTTGTATCAGTTGCAGGAAATATTGATGAAGCATTTTTACAAACAGTGGAGCAATATTTCGGTAGTTATGAAGGAACAACAAACCGTGAACAAGTACATAGCCCAATTTTCCATTTCAATAAGGTAGCCCGTAAAAAGGAAACGGAACAAGCTCATTTATGTCTAGGATATAAAGGCTTACAAATGGGACACGAAGATATTTATAACTTAATTGTATTAAATAATGTTTTAGGTGGTAGCATGAGTAGCCGTTTATTCCAAGAAGTACGTGAGCAACGTGGATTAGCTTACTCGGTATTTTCTTACCACTCTTCTTATGAAGATACAGGTATGTTAACACTTTACGGTGGAACAGGTAGCCAACAATTAGATACACTGTATGAAACAATGCAAGAAACATTAGAGACATTGAAAAATACAGGTATTACAGAAAAAGAGCTTATGAATAGTAAAGAGCAATTAAAAGGAAACTTAATGTTAAGTTTAGAAAGTACAAATAGCCGTATGAGTCGTAACGGTAAAAATGAATTGCTTCTTCGTAAACATCGTTCACTTGATGAGATTATTGAAAGTGTAAACACTGTAACAAAAGAAAATGTGGACGGATTAATTCGCAACATGTTTACTGATGAATTCTCTGCGGCACTTATTAGTCCAGACGGAAAACTTCCAAAAGGAATAAAACTATAATCGATTTTTATGATGTATCTGATAATAACCTTCTCTCTTTTTAAATGAGAGAAGGTTATTTTTTTTATACATATAGAATAGGTACTAATTATAGACAATGCAAATGAAAAATTCAGTAGGGGAGTGGAGTATGTATGCGATTAAGTGAATTAAGTGGTAAAGAGGTTGTAGATATAGAAAAAGCGGAAAAAATGGGAGTCTTAGGTTATATGGATTTAGAGATTAATGAGAAAGACGGACGAATACAAACACTTATAATACCTGTAGGGAAGTGGGGAGGTTTTAAAAAGGAACCACAAGAAGTAAGGGTGGCATGGAATCAAATAAAGAAAGTCGGACATGATATGCTTCTTTGTGATAGTATAGATCGTTCAAATTCGGAGTGAAGGATGGCCATTTTGGTCATCTTTTTTTGTATCTACATAGAAACCTGATAAATCATATGTGCATTTGGATTTTCAATCACCATAAACTCGTACATTACATATGATGTGGAGGAAAAAGAAAAAGTAGGCACTTTTCTTATAAATGACAGAAAAAGAAGGTGAATTAGGGAATGTTGACTGAGATGCATATTGCTGTCATAGGAGGAGATGCAAGGCAGCTAGAAGTAATTCGTAAGCTAGTTGAATTGGATGCGAAACTTTCTTTGATAGGGTTTGATCAGTTAGATCATGGTTTCACAGGGGCAGCAAAAGAAAGTATACAAAATTTAGATTTCACTTCTGTAGACGCAATTATTTTGCCGGTTGCAGGTACAAATGCTAAAGGAGAAGTAGATACTATTTTTTCAAATGAAAAAGTTTCAATAACGAAAGAACAAATTGAAAATACACCAGAACACTTTACTATATATTCGGGTATTGGTACACCTTACTTGGAAAATCTCGTATCTACTACGAACCGAAAACTTGTTAAATTATTTGATCGTGATGATGTGGCAATATACAATTCTATTCCAACTGTAGAAGGTACATTAATGATGGTAATTCAACATACCGACTATACAATTCATGGGTCCAATGTAATGGTTCTAGGATTTGGTAGAACAGGAATGAGTGTTGCGAGAGCATTTCAATCATTAGGAGCCCATGTCAAAGTTGGAGCAAGACGATCTGAACATATTGCACGTATTACAGAAATGATGTTTTCTCCTTTTCATATGCAAGACATAGAGAAAGAAGTAGGAAATATCGATATTGTAATCAATACAATTCCGCACCTCGTTGTAACAGCGAATGTTATTGCAAAAATGCCAGCTCATACGTTAGTGATTGATTTAGCTTCTAAACCAGGTGGTACTGACTTTAGATATGCGGAAAAAAGAGGAGTCAAAGCGTTGCTAGCACCTGGATTACCAGGTATTGTTGCTCCAAAAACGGCTGGGCAAATTTTAGCAAATGTTCTTTCTCAGTTATTAGCAGCAGATGCAATTGCAAAGGAGGAGGAAAAGAAATGAGTTTGAAGGGGAAACGAATTGGTTTCGGATTTACGGGTTCACATTGTACGTATGAGGAAGTTATGCCGCACTTAGAAAAATTAATTGCTGAAGGGGCAGAAGTACGTCCCGTTGTTTCATACACTGTTCAATCAACAAATACTAGATTTGGAGAAGGAGCAGAGTGGATTAAGAAGATTGAAGAAATAACAGGTTTTAAAGCAATTAATTCAATTGTTGGAGCAGAGCCACTTGGACCTAAAATTCCATTAGACTGCATGGTAATCGCTCCTTTAACAGGAAATTCTATGAGTAAATTTGCAAATGCAATGACAGATTCTCCAGTACTAATGGCAGCAAAAGCGACGCTAAGAAATGGCAAGCCTGTCGTATTGGCAGTTTCGACGAATGATGCTTTAGGATTAAATGGGGTAAATCTCATGCGCCTAATGGCCACAAAAAATATCTATTTCGTCCCATTCGGTCAAGATGCGCCAGAGAAAAAACCGAACTCAATGGTAGCTCGTATGGAGTTACTGGAAGATACAGTATTAGAAGCGCTGCAAGGAAAGCAATTGCAACCGGTGGTCGTAGAAAAATTCAGATATATGAATTAAAAAACGAAAAAAAACGGACAATTTTTGATGAAACCATCATTCTTACTGTAGAATATGATAAAATTAACGTTATTAAGATTAGAAGGGGTATTGTATACTCCTTCTGATTCTAAGTTATAGAAGGATTGGTATCTAGAAAGGGGCATAGTGATGGAAAAGCAAAAAACTTTTCATGTCGCTGTAGTTGGAGCAACCGGCGCAGTTGGTGAACAAATGTTAAATACTTTAGAGAAACGAGAATTTCCAATCGGGAAATTAACGTTACTTTCATCTAAACGATCTGCAGGTAAGAAACTTGTATTTAAAGGCGAAGAATTTACAGTTCAAGAGGCAACTCCTGAAAGCTTTGAAGGAGTAGATATCGCACTATTTAGTGCTGGTGGATCTGTATCGAAACAATTAGCGCCAGAAGCAGCAAAACGCGGTGCGATTGTTGTTGATAATACAAGTGCATTCCGTATGACAGAAAACGTGCCACTTGTTGTACCTGAAGTAAATGAAAACGACTTAAAAGAACATAATGGTATTATTGCAAATCCAAACTGTTCTACAATTCAAATGGTAGTAGCTCTTGAGCCAGTTCGTCAGCAATATGGTTTAAAACGAGTAATCGTTTCCACATATCAAGCTGTATCAGGTGCTGGTGCGGCAGCTATTGAAGAACTTCATGAACAATCACAAGCAATCTTAAATGGCGAAGAAGTTAAGGCAAATGTTCTTCCTGTATCAGGTGATAAGAAGCATTTCCCAATTGCTTTTAATGCGATTCCACAGATTGATAAGTTCCAAGATAATGGATTTACATTTGAAGAAATGAAAATGATTAACGAAACAAAAAAAATTATGCATATGCCTGAATTAGAAGTAGCGGCAACATGTGTACGTTTACCAGTTGTATCAGGACACTCTGAGTCTGTTTACATCGAAGTAGAAAAAGAAGGCGTAACAGTAGCAGAATTAAAGAGCTTACTTGCAAATGCGGAAGGTATTGTTCTGCAAGATAATCCAGAAGAGCAGTTATATCCAATGCCAGCTACTGCAGTAGGTAAAAACGAAGTATTCGTTGGAAGAATCCGTAAAGATTTAAATAACGATAAAGGATTCCATCTTTGGGTCGTATCTGATAACTTATTAAAAGGCGCTGCATGGAATTCTGTTCAAATTGCAGAGCGCTTAGTAAAATTACAATTAGTGTAAACGGCTAAGAGAAGGTGCAAAATATGAAAATAATTGTTCAAAAATTTGGTGGCACATCAGTACGTGATGACAATGGACGTAAGCATGCGCTTCATCATATAAAGAAATCATTAGCTGCTGGTTATAAAGTAGTTACTGTCGTATCTGCTATGGGTCGTAAAGGTGAACCATATGCAACGGATACGTTATTAAGTCTTGTAAATCAAGAGGAATCTACTATTTCTAAACGTGAGCAAGATTTATTATTATCGTGCGGAGAGTTAATCTCTGCAATTGTTTTCTCTAATATGTTGAATGAGAACGGTGTAAAAGCAGCAGCATTAAATGGTGCACAAGCTGGTTTTGTAACGAATGATGACTTTACGAATGCAAAGATTATTGAAATGAATTGCGATCGTATACATGAAGAGTTAGAAAATGTAGATGTAATCGTCGTTACAGGATTCCAAGGGCAAACGAAAAAAGGTGATACGACAACACTTGGACGCGGAGGTAGTGATACTTCAGCTTCAGCATTAGGTGTTGCACTTCATGCTGAATACATCGATATATTCACTGATGTAGAAGGTGTTATGACTGCGGATCCTCGTATTGTAAAAGATGCACGTCATCTTCAAACTGTAACGTATAACGAAATTTGTAACATGGCTTATCAAGGTGCGAAAGTCGTTCATCCACGTGCAGTTGAAATTGCGATGCATGCAAAAGTGCCACTTCGTGTACGTTCTACGTATTCTGATAGTGAAGGTACGCTTATTTCAGCATATGACGGTGCTACAAGAGGTCGTGATGTAGAAGAACGTCCTGTTACAGGTATCGCCCACGTATCAAACGTAACGCAAATTAAAGTGCTTGCAAAAGAAACGGCATATGATTTGCAACAACATGTGTTTAAAGAGATGGCGAACGAAGGAATAAGTGTCGATTTAATTAATATTTCACCTACTGGTGTAGCATATACGGTGAGTGATAATGTATCAAGTCATGCAGTTAAATTATTAAAGAACCTTGGATATGAGCCAATTGTGACAGAGCATTGTGCGAAAGTATCTATCGTTGGAGCTGGAATGGCAGGATACCCAGGGGTTACTGCGAAAATCGTTACAGCTTTAGCGGAAAAAGGTATTCAAATCCTGCAATCGGCAGATAGTCATACAACAATTTGGGTTCTTGTAAAAGAAACTGATTTAGTGGAGGCTGTAAATGCATTACATAGTGCGTTTGAGCTTTCAAAAGAAAAGCAACTGGAACAATAAGGAGTGAGACCATGATAGATTTTGGGACAATTGCAACCGCGATGGTAACACCGTTTGATATAAACGGGAATATCGATTTTGCAAAGACAACGAAATTGGTAAATTATTTAATTGATAACGGTACAACAGCAATCGTGGTAGGAGGAACGACAGGAGAATCTCCTACATTAACTTCAGAAGAGAAAGTAGCGTTATATCGCCATGTCGTATCTGTTGTCGATAAAAGAGTGCCCGTAATCGCTGGAACAGGTAGCAATAATACGCATGCTTCTATTGACTTAACTAAAAAGGCAACAGAAGTTGGTGTGGATGCAGTAATGCTAGTAGCACCGTATTATAACAAACCGAGTCAAGAAGGAATGTATCAGCATTTTAAAGCAATTGCTGAAAGCACGCCGCTTCCGGTTATGCTATATAACGTTCCAGGACGATCTATTGTACAAATCTCCGTTGATACAGTTGTTCGTTTATCAGAAATAGAAAACATTGTTGCTATTAAAGATGCCGGCGGCGATGTGTTAACAATGACAGAAATCATTGAAAAAACAGCGGACGACTTTGCGGTATACAGCGGTGATGACGGTTTAACGTTACCAGCTATGGCAGTTGGAGCGAAAGGTATCGTTTCGGTAGCCTCTCATGTTATCGGAAACGAAATGCAAGAAATGATTACAGCATTTCAAGCAGGAGAATTTAAGAAGGCACAAAAATTACATCAATTACTTGTAAGAGTAACTGATTCATTATTTATGGCGCCAAGTCCAACTCCAGTAAAAACAGCGTTACAAATGGTTGGATTAGATGTAGGTTCTGTACGTTTACCACTTCTTCCATTAACAGAAGAAGAAAGAGTAACGTTACAATCTGTAATGCAATCTATCCCTTGTTAATAAAAAATGACCTAGTGTAGGACTAGGTCATTTTTTATTATATGCAAATCTTTTCCTCTTTTTCTTACTTATATGTGTTCTTATAAGAATATTAATCGCTTCTTCATTATGTGTATAAGAAAATAATCGTACGCCTTTAACTGAGTCAAAAAATGATAGATATTATGGCATAAACGTAATAAACTACGGTGTCTGTTTTTAGAGAAATCCCCTCAAATGTGACGTAATTCATAAAAAAACTCCATTTTGTAAGTGTTTTTGTTGGATTCTAGAAAAATAAATCTTGAAACTCCCTATTATGAAATGAATTTAGCGTATGTATGGCTAGTTCTTCAAAATAATATGGAGTATAAAATCGGAGTAAATATAAAGGAAATACGTTCGATACTTTTGTTGTCATTCCGTTCTTTTCCTCTTTCTTTCGCACGATTTAACTTGTGTTCTATTTCTTGTATCAGGTATAATATGGCTAAGTAGCTTAGTACGGGTATGCTTAGCAAAATTGGGAAAAATTATAATTTAATTAAATTTTCATATCATATCGAATAAGATATTTGATTTATATAATGAAAGAGAGGTGAAACCTGGTTTAAAAAATAAACAAGGACATGATATCGCATAACGGTAAGGACATTCGTCTTGGACGGTGAAAATATGGTGGTTGTAGAGTTTCCCCTGGTGTCTCTGCAATTTTAGTGAAATCAGTGTTTGCAAGATTTTTAAACCAGGCAACAACATGAAGAGAAAAGAGAATGAGTCTGTTAAAGTATTTGCTCTTGGTGGAGTAGGTGAAATCGGGAAAAACATGTACTGTGTTGAAATTGATTCTGAAATCTTTATCGTAGATGCGGGGTTAATGTTCCCGGGAGATGAAATGTTTGGAATTGATATCGTTATTCCTGATATTACATATTTAGTGGAAAATCAAGAGCGAGTAAAAGGTTTATTTATTACTCACGGTCATGAAGATCATATTGGTGGAATTGTGTATGTGCTTCGTAAATTATCTATTCCAGTCTATGCAACGAAATTAACAGTAGGACTTATACAAGAAAAACTTGGTGAAGCGGGCATGTTAGGCCGTGTAGACCTAAAAACAATCGATTCAAATTCAACAGTAGAGTTTAACACTACAACAGTGTCATTCTTCGGAACGACACATAGTATTCCGGATTCTGTTGGCGTTTGTTTCCATACATCAAAAGGTGCAATCGTATATACTGGAGACTTTAAATTCGATCAAACTCCAATTGGAAATAGTGGAGCAGATCTTGGGAAAATGGCGCAAATCGGAAATGAAGGTGTACTTTGCTTATTATCTGATAGTACAAATGCAGAGCGTCCAGGGTATACAGGTTCAGAAAAAGAAGTTGGTGTAGAAATTTCTAAAGTGTTCTACGGCGCAGAAGGTCGTATTATCGTTGCTTCATTTGCATCGAATGTACATCGTATTCAACAAGTATTTGATGCAGCTGCCGAAACAGGGCGAAAAGTAGCGGTAGTAGGACGTAGTATGGTGAAAGTAGTAGACATTGCAAGACGTCTTGGTTATTTAGATGTTCCAGAAGGTATGGTTATTTCATTACAAGAAGTAGATAATTTCCCAGAGAAAAAGGTAGCTATTTTAACGACAGGTAGTCAAGGTGAACCGATGGCTGCTCTATCTAGAATGGCAAAACAAGCACATAAACAAATTTCAATTCGTAAAGGTGATACTGTTATCATTGCTGCTTCGCCAATTCCGGGTAATGAAATATCTGTATCAAAAATTATTGATTTGTTATTTAGAGCTGGAGCTGAAGTTGTTTATTACGGCGAAAGAAAAGTTCACGTTTCAGGTCACGGTAGCCAAGAAGAATTAAAATTAATGTTAAATTTAATGAAACCGAAGTACTTTGTACCCGTACATGGTGAGTTTCGTATGCAAAAAGCACATGCGTATTTAGCTGAAGATGTAGGTATTACAAGAGAAAATATCTTTATCGTAGAAAAAGGCGATGTAATTGCTTTTGGTGACGATGAAGCGAACTTAGTCGGTAAAGTACAAGCTGGTAATGTTTTAATTGATGGATTAGGTGTAGGTGACGTTGGTAATATCGTTCTTCGAGATAGAAAGATGTTATCTCAAGATGGAATATTAGTAGTTGTTGTAACACTTGGTAAAGATGAAAAGAAAATTATCTCTGGTCCAGAAATCATTTCACGTGGTTTCGTATATGTTCGTGAATCAGAAGCGTTAATTGAACGATCTACAGAGATTGTACGTATGATTGTTGAGCAGTCAATTAAAGAATATTCGATTGAATGGTCAATGTTAAAACAAAATATTCGTGAATTATTAGGACAGTTCTTGTACGAAGAGACAAAGAGAAAACCTATGATTTTACCGATTATTATGGAAGTATAAAAAAGATTACCCTTATGGGTGATCTTTTTTTCTTTTTAACCCTATCGAATGAAATTTATAACTTAAGAAATAATAGTTATATACGAGTGAAAGGGGATGCGAAATGACAGAACGTGATCGATATACAAATGAAGAAAAAGAAGCTGAGCCAAAAGAAGCTGGAAAAGAGGCTTCAATAGTAGAAAAAATTCAACAGCTTGGACAGACAAATGTACCACAGATGAATGAATCACGTATTCATTGTTTAACGATTATCGGACAAGTGGAAGGTCATGTTCAATTACCGCCGCAAAATAAAACAACAAAATACGAGCATATCATTCCGCAAATTGTTGCGATTGAACAAAATCCAAAAATTGAAGGTTTGCTGTTAATATTAAATACGGTTGGAGGTGACGTTGAAGCTGGACTAGCAATTTCTGAAATGGTAGCTTCACTTTCAAAGCCAACAGTATCTTTAGTTTTAGGTGGGGGACATTCCATTGGTGTACCGATTGCTGTTTCTACTGACTATTCGTTTATTGCGGAAACTGCGACGATGACAATTCATCCAATTCGTTTAACAGGTCTTGTCATAGGTGTGCCACAAACATTTGAGTATTTGGATAAGATGCAAGAAAGAGTCATTCGTTTTGTGACGAAGCACTCGAAAGTAACAGAAGATCGTTTTAAAGAGCTTATGTTTGCGAAAGGAAATTTAACGCGAGATATTGGGACGAATGTAATTGGTGGGGATGCAGTAAAGTACGGTCTTATAGATGATGTTGGTGGTATTGGAAATGCAATTCGAAAATTAAACGAATTAATCGATGTTCGCGCGGAAGGTAGTGCAGAAGGGACAATGTTACAATGATTTTATATACAATTATGCCAGAGCAACTTGTGTATCCGGCCGATTATTCACAATGTGAAAGTCAAAAAGTTGTAAATATAAATGGTGTGGAATTAATGGTTTCTGAAGAGGAACATGGGTGTTATTCTATTGTACGTGTGCTAAGTACGGACCCACTTCACTATTTAGAGTTTGAGCCAGGTCAGAAAATAACCTTTTAGCAAAAAGAAGGATTTTGTTTAGAAGCTATGGTATAATATAAAAAACAAGACGGTTGAGCAGCCATGAGTAGGCTGCTTTCTTCTGTTTATTTAGCATTTTACAAGAAGTGTAAAAATAGAAGATATAAAGACCTGAAAAATAGAGAAAACAGACATATAAATAGAGCATTTTTAGGAGAGCTTTACTTATATGTAGAACACGAGGTGAAGAAATGGCAAAACAAAAGCAAAGAGGGACGAAGGCAAAGGCAAGACGTACGATAAAGCCAACTTTGTATTATGAAATCGTCGGTTTAACTCTTTTTGCACTTTCAATCATTACGATTTTACAGCTAGGCGTTGTAGGGAAATCGTTTGTGTTATTTTTTCGCTTCTTCTTTGGTGAGTGGTACATAATTGGTGTGTTAGGTGTAATAGCTTTATCGGTTTCCTTTGTTATAAAACGCGGATGGCCGAACCTTTTAAATAAACGGTTAATTGGATTTTATTTAATTGTATTGGCAATATTAATGTTTAGTCATATTACATTATTTAACCTTCTTACAAAAGATGGAGCAGTGCAAAATACTTCTGTTATTGTGAGTACGAAAGATAACTTCTTTCTTGAAATGAAAAAAGGGCCAGATAGCGTTCATTTAGGTGGTGGTATGTTTGGTGCGCTTATGTTCGCGACATGTTACTTCCTATTCGACGAAGTAGGAGCCTATATCATTGGAATTATTTTAGTTATTCTCGGGGTACTCTGTATAACAAATAAACATATTGGAGAAGTGTTAGCTCCAGTTGGTAGAATTCTTAGAAGTCAATTTCAAGTGATACAAGGGGATTATAAAGATTGGAAATCCAAAAGAACGGCTGAACAAACAGAAAAGAAAAAAACAACAAGAAGTACAAGAAGCAAACGTGCTGCAGAACAAGAAGAAGTTATTGAGCCGATGGAAGAAATCCAAATTGATCCGCCAATTATTTCAAATTTCACTGAGAATTATCCTGTAAATGAAGAAGAGGATAAACGAATTGAAGTAGAGCAAGAAGATTTGATCACTTCACCGTTTATTGAAGAGACTCCACCAATTGAAGAATCAAAGAAAAAGCGTGGAGAAAAAATTGTTGAATCGTTAGAGAGTGAAGCGCAAGCACCTCCTATGCAATTTTCAAATGTAGAAAATAAAGATTACAAGCTTCCTTCACTTGATATATTAAAATTTCCAAAGAATAAGCAAGTTACAAATGAAAACGCGGAAATTTATGAGAATGCTCGTAAATTAGAACGTACATTCCAAAGTTTCGGAGTGAAAGCGAAAGTAACCAAAGTGCATAGAGGTCCTGCAGTTACAAAATATGAAGTGTATCCTGATATGGGGGTAAAGGTAAGCAAAATTGTCAGTTTAAGTGATGATTTAGCCCTTGCTTTAGCTGCAAAGGACATTCGTATTGAGGCGCCAATTCCCGGGAAATCAGCTGTAGGGATCGAAGTTCCGAACTCAGAAGTTTCGATGGTAACGCTGAGGGAAGTTCTTGATTCTAAGGCTAATAATCATCCGGAAGAGAAGTTGTTAATTGGTCTTGGCCGAGATATTACAGGTGAAGCTGTATTAGCCCGTTTAAATAAAATGCCCCATTTACTCGTAGCTGGTGCGACAGGTAGCGGGAAAAGTGTATGTATTAATGGTATTATTGTTAGTATTTTAATGCGTGCAAAACCGCATGAAGTAAAATTAATGATGATTGACCCGAAAATGGTAGAGTTAAATGTATATAACGGTGTGCCTCATTTGTTAACGCCAGTTGTAACTGATCCGAAAAAAGCATCGCAAGCATTGAAAAAAGTTGTGAGTGAGATGGAACGTCGTTATGAATTATTTGCTCATAGTGGTACACGTAACATTGAAGGATACAATGATTATATAAAAGAACATAATAGTCAATCAGAAGCGAAACAACCCGAATTACCGTATATTGTAGTAATTGTGGACGAGTTAGCAGATTTAATGATGGTTGCTTCGTCTGATGTAGAGGATGCGATTATGCGTCTAGCGCAAATGGCTCGTGCTGCTGGTATTCATTTAATTATTGCAACGCAACGTCCGTCAGTTGACGTTATTACGGGTGTTATTAAAGCAAATATTCCATCGCGTATTGCATTCGCTGTATCTTCTCAAACAGATTCTCGTACAATTCTTGACGGTGGTGGTGCAGAAAAGCTACTAGGTCGTGGCGACATGCTGTTTATACCAATTGGTGCATCGAAACCTGTACGTGTACAAGGCGCATTTTTATCAGATGATGAAGTTGAGAGAGTTGTAGAATATGTTATTGGACAGCAAAAAGCACAATATCAAGAAGATATGATTCCGCAAGATGTTCCTGATACGAAGCAGGAAGTAGAAGATGAATTATATGATGAAGCGGTTCAACTTGTAGTGGAAATGCAAACAGCATCTGTTTCTATGCTGCAACGTAGGTTTAGAGTAGGTTATACGCGAGCTGCTCGTCTAATTGATGCAATGGAAATGAATGGTGTAGTAGGTCCATATGAAGGTAGTAAACCGAGAGAAGTACTCATTAATGATGTACAAGAAAAAAGTTCTTAAAAAAAGCCTAATTGTTTTTACAATTAGGCTTTTTTATATAGTGTTTTTGTTATATACTATACTCAGCAATAAAGAAAGGGCTTACATTTATAGGGTCCCTATAGAATACGAATACTTTGAGTATGTTTTATGTAAATGTTCGATATTTAATGCAGAAAAATGTTGGATTTTGTTGACACGTATGAGAGCAAGTGGTAAGATTACTTCGAAAAGAATCACTGCCTCATATAATCTTGGAGATAAGGTCCATAAGTTTCTACCTGGCAACCATGAATTGCTAGACTATGAGGGGAAAAGTGTGTAACAAAGGATGTAAAGGATCTTTGTGCCGAACTTTTTCTCGAAATGAGGAATGTTTATGGTGCAAAGTTTTTTTTATACAGTAAAGAGTGAAAATTTCATTTTAAAAAATTATTATTATTTATTCGACAATTGTGCTTATTTTTAGTGGTTAGTCATTTGTACTATGTTGTAAGTTGAAAAAAGAGAAAAGAAGTCTTACATCAGAGGTCGAATAATTGAAATGCGGGGGAGTCTTATGTCAGTAAAATCCGATAGTCGTCACCTATATTTACGGGTGATTGATCACATCAAAGAAAAAATTAAAGATGGGGCTTATAAAGAACGACAAAAGTTACCATCAGAGTTTGATTTAGCGAAAGAACTTGGCGTAAGTAGAGCGACTTTAAGGGAAGCGTTACGTATTTTAGAAGAAGAAAATGTTGTCATTCGTAGACATGGTGTAGGGACATTTGTAAATGCAAAGCCATTATTTTCTTCTGGAATAGAACAACTTTCTAGTATTACAGATATGATTTCTAGTGTGGGGAAAACACCAGGAACGATCTTTTTATCATCATCTACTACAACTTTAACAGAAGAGGAAAAAGAGAAGTTTAATAGTGAAGATGGTTTTAATGCAGTGATGATTGAACGCGTGCGTACAGCAGATGGGGAACCTGTTGTATATTGTATCGATAAACTTGCAAAAGAAATATTGCCAGATTTATCGGGTTACAATGAGGAATCATTATTAACGGTGATACATAATAACACGCATAAGCGCATAACATATGCGGTTGCTCACATTGAGCCAATTGGCTATCACCCTAAAATCTCACCGATTTTAGAATGTGAGCCTGAAACAGCACTGCTTGTATTAAAACAAATGCACTATGATCAAAATGATGAGCCAATCTTATATTCTATCAATTACTTTAGAGCTGATAAGTTTAGCTTCCACGTATTAAGAAAGCGTATGTAGGTAAGTTCCTTTTTAGGGAGGTGACAGCAAGAAGTAAGGGACAGCAGCGAAAGAATAAATAAATATATATCATTTTTGGAGGGGTTTCTAGTATGAAGAAAAAAGCAGGTCTTTTATTATCATTAACATTAGTAGCAAGTACAGTTTTAGGTGCATGTGGTAACTCGGATAAGGCAAGCAGTGACAAGAAAGACACGAAAGACTTCAAGGTTGGTATGGTAACGGATGTTGGGGGCGTTGATGACAAATCGTTCAACCAATCTTCTTGGGAAGGACTAAAAAAGTTTGGTAAAGATAATGGATTAAAGGAAAAGACAAATTATCGTTACCTACAGTCTGAAAAAGAAGCGGATTATATTCCAAACTTAAAGAAATTTTCAAAAGATAAGTATGATTTATCTTTCGGAATTGGTTATAAATTAGAAGGTGCAATTAAAGAAGTAGCAAAAGAATCTCCAAAACAACAATTTGCAATCGTTGATACTGTAGTAGATGCACCAAACGTAACGAGCATTACATTTAAAGATCATGAAGGATCATTCCTTGTAGGTGCGGTAGCAGCTATGTCAACAAAATCGAATAAAGTAGGATTTGTTGGTGGGATGAAGAGTGATTTAATTAGTAAATTCGAAAATGGATTTAAAGCGGGTGCAAAAGCAGTAAATCCAAACATTGAAATCGTATCTGAATATGCAGAAGCATTTGATAAACCTGAAAAAGGTACAGTTCTTGCATCAGCAATGTATGGTCAAGGCGTAGATGTAATTTATCATGCTGCTGGTGGTACAGGTAACGGTGTATTCACTGAAGCGAAAAACCGTAAGAAAAAAGGTGAAAATGTTTGGGTAATCGGTGTTGACCGTGACCAAAACCAAGAAGGTATGCCTGAAAACGTAACATTAACTTCAATGGTAAAACGTGTAGATATCGCTGTTGAAAAAGTAGCACAAGAAGCGAAAGACGGTAAGTTAAAAGGCGGTAAAGTAGAAGCATTTGGTTTAAAAGATGACGGTGTTGGTATTGCAAAAACAACTGACAACGTGAAAAAAGTTAACCCTGAAATTTTAACAAAAGTAGAAGAGCTTGAAAAGAAAATTACAGACGGTGAAATTAAAGTACCAGCTACAGATAAAGAGTATAAAGAATATGAAGCTTCTCTAAAAAAATAAATAGAGAAATAGCAAAGGTTAGTTCATAGAACTAACCTTTGTATGTATAAAACTTCCGAATTGCTTAATAAGTTAATAGTGTAATAGGGAATGTTCCCTGTTAAAAGGAGGAACACAATGGAATACGTAATTGAGATGAATAACATTACGAAAGTATTCCCAGGCATTGTAGCGAATGATGATATTACGCTGCAAGTAAAGCAGGGTGAGATACATGCTTTACTTGGAGAAAATGGTGCAGGGAAATCCACATTGATGAATGTACTATTTGGTTTGTACCAACCAGAACAAGGTGAAATTAAAATTAAAGGAAAGTCTGTAAACATTACCAATCCGAATGTGGCAAATGACCTTGGTATTGGAATGGTTCATCAGCACTTTATGCTTGTTCATAATTTTACAGTTACAGAAAATATTATTCTCGGAAATGAACCGAAGAAAAAAGGGAAAATTGCTGTTGAGGAAGCTGCTAAAGAAATTCAAAAACTGTCTGAACAATACGGTTTAGCTGTAGATCCATATGCGAAAATACAGGATATTTCAGTTGGTATGCAACAGCGTGTTGAGATTTTGAAAACTCTTTACCGCGGTGCAGAAATTTTAATATTTGATGAACCAACAGCTGTGTTAACACCGCAAGAAATTCATGAGCTAATTCAAATTATGAAAAAGCTTGTGCAAGAAGGAAAATCTATTGTTCTTATTACACATAAGTTGAAAGAAATTATGGAAGTTTGCGATCGTTGTACGATTATTCGTAAAGGAAAAGGAATTGGAACGGTTGACGTTGCAAATACGGATGAAAATAAACTTGCAGAATTAATGGTCGGACGTCAAGTGAATTTTAAAACAGAAAAAATAGACGCGAAACCAAAAGAAGAGGTACTTTCAATTGCAAACCTTGTTGTTCACGATGCACGTCAACTACCTGCTGTAAAAGGCCTTGACTTAACTGTTCGTGCGGGGGAAATTGTTGGGATTGCAGGGATTGATGGAAACGGACAAAGTGAATTAATAGAAGCAATTACTGGTTTACGAAAAGTTGAGTCAGGTTCTATTGCAATTAAAGGGAAAGAAATAACAAATTGGCCTGTTAGAAGAATAACAGAAGAAGGAATTGGTCATATTCCAGAAGATCGTCATAAACACGGACTCGTCCTTGATTTTTCTGTTAGAGATAATATAGTTCTGCAAACGTACTATAAGAATCCGTTTTCAAAGAAAGGGATTTTAAATTTCAGCAAAATTACAGAAAAAGCAAAGGCTCTTATTGAACAGTTTGATGTACGTACACCTAGTGAGCAAACGTTAGCACGCGCTCTATCTGGGGGAAATCAACAAAAAGCAATTATTGCACGTGAAGTAGACCGTGATCCAGATTTATTAATCGCAGCACAGCCAACACGTGGTTTAGATGTAGGAGCAATTGAATTTATTCATAAGAGATTAATAGAGCAAAGGGATAAAGGGAAAGGTGTATTACTTTTATCACTAGAGTTAGATGAAATCTTAAATGTTAGCGATCGAATTGCTGTTATTTATGAAGGGAAAATTGTAGCAATAGTTGATGCGAAAGAAACGAATGAACAACAGCTTGGATTGTTAATGGCTGGAGGAACAAAGAAGGAGCAGGTGGGTACAAATGGCTAAAAAACTTTTAACAGAACGAACGATAAATATTTTAGTCCCAGTACTATCCGTTATTTTTGGCTTACTTGTCGGAGCGATTGTAATGCTAGTTAGTGGTTATGATCCAATTGTGGGTTATAGTGCACTTTGGACAGGGATGTTCGGCAGCGCAAGTGCGATTGGTGAAACGCTTCGTACAATGATACCGCTTATTCTTGCTGGTTTATCAGTGGCGTTTGCATTTCGTACAGGTTTATTTAATATCGGGGTAGAGGGTCAATTGCTAGTTGGTTGGCTTGCAGCGGTTTGGTTCGGTTATGCAGTTTCACTACCAGCTTTCCTTCATATTCCATTATCTATTTTATTCGCAGCATTGGTAGGAGGAATTTGGGGCTTCATTCCTGGATATTTAAAAGGAAAGTTTCAAGTTAATGAGGTTATTGTAACAATTATGATGAACTATATCGCATTATATGTAACATATGACATCATTAAGCGCTTTTTACATGAAGGTAATGATAAAACGTATGACATTAAAGAGAGTGCATCACTATCTTCAGACTGGCTTGCTTCTATTACTGATGGTTCGCGTCTTCACTGGGGAATTATTGTAGCAATATTAATTGCTATTTTAATGTGGTTCTTATTAGATCGAACAACTTTAGGCTACGAATTAAAGTCGGTAGGATTTAATCAGCATGCTTCTCAATATGCAGGTATGAAAGTTTCTCGTAATGTAGTATTCTCCATGACAATTGCTGGTGCATTTGCGGGGATTGGTGGAGCGATGGAAGGATTAGGAACATTCCAGAGTATGACAGCGATGTCTTCGTTTACAGGAGTAGGATTTGATGGGATTGCTGTAGCATTACTTGGAGGGAATAATCCGTTTGGGATAATCCTTTCAGCTTTATTATTTGGTGGTTTGAAAAGTGCTTCCCCTCAAATGAACTTTGAGGCAGATGTACCATCAGAGCTTATTAATGTAATTATTGCATGTATCATCTTCTTTGTTGCATGTAGTTATGTGTTAAGATGGGCGCTTACACGCATGAGCAAGGAGGGGAAATAAATGAGCTTTTTAGATATATTAGCCATTCTTGTGACGGGTACGTTATATACATCGGCACCTATCATTTTCACAGCACTAGGTGGTGTATTTAGTGAACGATCGGGTGTTGTAAATATCGGATTAGAAGGACTAATGCTATTTGGTGCATTTATTGGAGTTGTTACAAACTTATTAATGGGTGATACTTGGGGAACGATGACTCCGTGGATTGCGTTATTATTTGCGGCAATTGGTAGTGGATTATTTGCATTACTTCATGCGGTAGCTTCTATTACATTCCGAGCAGATCAAGTTGTAAGTGGTGTAGCAATTAACTTCTTATCTCTTGGTTTAACGGTATTTGCAATTAAGAAGATTTTTGATAAAGGGCAGACTGACTTTATTCAGTATCGTATTGAAAAGATTGATATTCCAGGCCTTTCGGATATTCCGGTTTTAGGGAAAATATTTTTCTCGAACGTACCAATAACGTCGTATATTGCCATTATTTTAGCATTCGTTGTTTGGTATGTTATTTATAAAACACCGTTCGGTCTTCGTCTACGTGCTGTTGGTGAACACCCAATGGCAGCGGATACGATGGGGATTAACGTATATAAAATGCGCTATATTGGAGTGTGTATTTCAGGAGTGTTTGCTGGAATTGGTGGAGCGATTTTTGCAATGTCAATTTCTAATAACTTCTCAGGGGCAACTATTACAGGACAAGGTTTCTTAGCTTTAGCTGCTATGATTTTTGGAAAGTGGAATCCACTAGGCGCACTAGGTGCAGCTCTATTCTTTGGTTTTGCACAATCTCTTAGTGTAACGGGCGGAACAATTCCTGTATTAGATCAAATTCCAAGTGTTTTATTAACGATATTACCATATGTATTCACAATATTAGCGCTTGTTGGTTTTGTAGGTCGTTCTGAAGCTCCGAAAGCATTAGGAACTCCTTATGAAAAAGGAAAACGATAAGTATTTTATAAGTATAAAAAAGCTCGCACATTAGTGTGGGCTTTTTTACATAGAATATATTTAATACGGAATTTTACTATGTTCCTTACATATTAAAGTTTTTAGAAAGAATCATATGTAAGCATAATAAGGGAGAAAAGTTGATTTTTTATTTCTAAAAACTGTATATTGAAGAGGAATATTCCTATATACGTAAAGGAGGGCTATAAATGAAACTAATGGAACAACAACTACATGAGTTAGGTGGTTTGCGCGTACATATTATTCCGACTGATAAATATAAAACGAATACCTTTGTATTTCGTTTTAAAGCGCCTTTAAATGAGGAGACGGTGACAGAGCGTGCCCTATTGCCATACGTATTGCAAAGTGCGACAGAAAAATTACCTTCTGTAATTCGTCTTCGTCAATATTTAGAAGAATTATACGGGTCTTCTTTAGCAGTAGATGTAAGTAAAAAAGGGGAAGACCATGTTATCTCTATTTATGTAGACATTGCAAATGAAGTATATTTACATGATGCACCACCGTTATTTGAAAAAGCGCTTTCTATGTTGTCGGATATTGTGTTACATCCAGCGACGGAGGGGAACGGTTTCCTACCTTCTATCGTAGAAAGTGAAAAAAGAGCACTGTTACAGAGAATTGAAGCTACTTATGACGATAAAATGCGTTATGCAAACGAGCGTTTAATTGAAGAAATGTGCAAAGTAGAACCGTATCGTTTAAGTGCAAATGGAAAAAAAGAGAGTGTTGCTTCTATTACAAATGAAAGTCTGTATCAATATTATCAAAAGGTGTTAGCGGAAGATGAGATGGATCTATATATTATTGGTGATATTTCAGAAAACGCCGTTGATCTTGTAAGTAAGTATTTTTCTATTTCAGCTCGTCCAGTGAGAGAAAGAAATGTACTCCTTCATAGACGAAATAATGAAGAAAAAGAAGTTGTTGAAAAACAAGAATTAAAACAAAGTAAATTACACATCGGTTATCGTACATTTGTCACATATAAAGATGAAGATTATTTTGCATTGCAATTGTTCAATGGATTGTTTGGTGGTTTTTCTCATTCGAAGTTATTCGTAAATGTGCGTGAAAAAAATAGTTTAGCGTACTATGCAGCATCGCGCTTTGAAAGTCATAAAGGTTTATTATTTGTTATGTCAGGAATTGAAGCGAAAAATTATGAAAAAGCAGTTGAGATTATTAAAGAACAAATGCTTGCGATGCAAAACGGAGAGTTTTCTGAAGAAGAAATACATCAAACAAAAAGTGTCATCCAAAATCAAATATTAGAGGCGATTGATACACCACGTGGATTTGTAGAAATGCTATATCATGGTATTATTTCAGATTGTACACGTCCAGTTGAAGAATGGCTTACAGGTATAGAAAGTGTGACAAAAGAAGAAATTGTAAAAGTTGCTAAAAATATTGAACTAGATACAATTTACTTTTTACAAGGAACGGAGGGAGAGTAAATGGAGAAAATTATTTATGAGCAATTAAAAGAAACACTCTATTATGAAAAACTTCCTAATGGATTAGATGTATATGTTTTACCGAAACAAGGATTTAATAAAACATTTGCGACGTTTACGACGAAATATGGTTCAGTAGATAATACATTTGTACCATTAGGGAAAGAAGAAATGATTCGTGTACCTGATGGGATTGCACATTTTCTTGAGCATAAATTATTTGAAAAAGAAGATCACGATGCTTTCCAATTGTTTAGTAAACAAGGAGCATCGGCAAATGCTTTTACATCCTTCACACGAACAGCTTACCTTTTTTCATGTACTTCAAACGTAGAACAAAATTTAAATACATTACTAAACTTTGTGCAAGAGCCTTATTTCTCTGAAAAAACAGTTGAAAAAGAGAAGGGGATTATTGGGCAAGAAATTCAAATGTATCAAGATAACCCAGATTGGCGTTTGTACTTTGGGTTAATTGATAGCTTGTTTGTAAAACACCCAATAAAAATTGATATTGCAGGGACAATCGAATCTATTAGTAAAATTACGAAAGATTTATTATATGAATGTTATGAAACATTTTATCATCCGAGCAATATGTTATTATTTGTTGTGGGTGCAATTGATCCAGAGAAAACAATGGATTTAGTACGTGAAAATCAAGCAAAAAAAGATTATAAAAACCAGCCAGAAATTGTGCGTTCATTTGAAGAGGAACCAAATGAGGTAAATGAAAAGAAAAAAATTATTTCAATGCCTGTGCAAACACCGAAATGTTTAGTTGGTATTAAAGCGACTAATTTAAAAGAAAAAGGGCAAGCGCTTTTAAAACAAGAAATTGCGCTTACGTTACTTTTAGATTATTTATTTGGAAAAAGTTCTGTTCATTACGAAGCTTTATATAATGAAGGGCTTATTGATGATTCATTCTCGTATGACTATACAGAAGAAAATAACTTCGGTTTTGCAATGGTTGGCGGTGATACGAAACAACCTGATGAATTGGCAGATCGTTTAAAAGATATTTTATTAAAAACAGATTATGATCAATTAGATGCGGCGGCATTAGAACGAGTGAAGAAAAAGAAAATTGGTGGTTTTTTACGCTCGTTGAATTCACCAGAATATATTGCAAATCAATTTACACGATATGCGTTTAATGAATCTAGTCTATTTGATGCATTGACTGTATTAGAAGGGCTAACCGTTCAAGACTTACAAGAAGTAGCAAAATTATTGTTATCAGAAGAAAAAATGAGTGTTTGTCAGGTGTTACCGAAAAAATAACATTTTAAAGATACCCTCATCTTATCATTGAAAAATTGTAAGATGAGGGTATTATTTAGTTGTGTAAAAAGTGAACTTGTAGAGATAAGAGAGGGAATTTATGAAAAAGTATGCGTTAGTAACTGGAGGGAGCGGAGGGATTGGCTCTGCTATTTCGAAACAATTAATTCAAGATGGATATACAGTTTATGTTCATTACAATAACAGTGAAGGAAAGGTATTGGAATTGCAGAAAGCATGGGGGGAAGTTATCCCTGTGCAAGCGAATTTGGCTTCTAGTGATGGAGCAGAGCAATTGTGGAGACAAATTGAACATCCTATTGATGTTATTGTATATGCAGCTGGGAAGAGTATTTTTGGACTAGTAACAGATGTAACAAACGATGAATTGGATTATATGGTAGAACTTCAAGTGAAGAACGTATATAAATTACTTTCAATGGCACTTCCGCCTATGATTGGGAGGAGAAGTGGTAATATTGTAATTGTTTCATCTATATGGGGACAAATAGGGGCTTCTTGTGAAGTGCTTTATTCAATGGTAAAAGGGGCGCAAAATTCATATGTGAAAGCTTTGGCGAAAGAAGTGTCTTTAAGTGGATTACGTGTGAATGCGGTAGCACCAGGAGCAATTGAAACGGAAATGTTAAGTGTTTTTTCTGAAGAAGATAAAATGGGAATTGCTGAAGATATACCATTAGGTAGAATAGGGTTACCAGAAGAAGTAGCAAAAACAGTTGCATTCCTCGTATCACCAGGAGCATCTTACATAACTGGACAAATCATCGGAGTGAATGGTGGTTGGCACTGTTAAAAATTTCTTACATAAAAAATGAACAGTTGCACAAATTAAGCATGATTTTATTACTCAATAGTGAGGTGCTTAATTATGTCAGTATTAGATAATTTTGATCAGTGGAAGAGCTTTTTAGGAGATCGTTTAGAGCAAGCGCAAGGAAAAGGTTTAGACGGCGGTGCGGTATCAGATATGGCATTTCGTGTTGGCGACTACCTTGCTAATGAAGTAGAAGGACGCAATGACCAAGAGAAATTATTAGCTGAGCTTTGGAAAGTTGCTGATGAACAGGAGCAACATACCATTGCAAACTTAATGGTTAAGTTTGTACAACATAAGTAAAAGTAGAGAGGAGATTCTCCTCTCTACTTTTTTTGTATAATAATTACACAGGATAGATTATACATTTAGCTTCCCTATTAAGGTGAAATCATATAATATAGTACGTAGGTGTAAAGTAAGCAAGGGGAGTGATCTTGGATGATTGAATGGTATTTTGAATATGAAATACATAAAAACCGACCTGGCTTGCTTGGTGACGTTTCTTCGTTAATCGGTATGCTCGGCATTAATATTGTCACAATTAATGGTGTAGATAATGCACGACGTGGGTTACTTCTTATGTGTGATAATCAAGAGCAAATCTCTAGACTTGAATCAATTTTAAATACGATGGATAACATAACGGTAACGAAATATCGTCCGCCAAAGCTAAGAGATAAGCTAGCGGTTAGGCATGGTAGGTACATACAACGAGATGCAGATGATAAGAAAACATTTCGATTTGTGCGTGATGAATTAGGCTTACTTGTAGACTTTATGGCAGAAATTATGAAAAAAGAAGGCCATAAACTAATTGGGATACGCGGAATGCCTCGTGTCGGAAAAACAGAATCCATTGTTGCTGCAAGTGTTTGTGCAAATAAAAGGTGGTTATTTGTATCATCTACTCTTATTAAGCAAACTGTTCGTAGTCAATTAATTGAAGATGAGTATAGCGATGACAATATTTTCATCCTAGATGGAATTGTGTCAACGAAGCGTGCTAACGAAAGACATTGGCAGCTCGTTCGTGAAATTATGAGATTGCCTGCAACAAAAGTTGTAGAACATCCTGATGTATTTGTGAGTCAGTCAGAATACACATTGGATGATTTTGATTATATTATCGAGTTGCGCAACGATTATGATGAAGAAATTCAATATAATTTAGTAGATGAAATTGAGCAAGGTACGCAAAATAATTTCTCTATGTTTGACTTTTAAAGAAATATTGAGGTGTTAGTAGTGACGGAATTGGGACAAAAGCTGAAAGAAGCAAGAGAAGCGAAAGGCTTGACTATTGATCAGCTGCATGAGATTACAAAAATTCAAAAACGCCATTTAGTGGCAATTGAAGAAGGCAATTATGATGTATTGCCAGGAGCTTTTTATGCGCGTGCATTCATTAAACAATACGCAGATGCGGTTGGATTAAATGGAGAGGAACTGCTTGTAGAACATCAGAGTACGATACCACAATCTGAAAAGCGTGAAGTTCCACAAGTATCAACGGGACAAAAAACACAAGAAACAATGCAAAAATCTTCATCATGGCCAATTGCAGATCACATGCCGAAAATCTTAGTTGCGTTGTTAGTAATCGCAGTTGGAGTGGTAATCTGGTTTGTGTTTCAAGCGTTAACTGGAAAAGATGATGAAAAAGTTCCGAGTGCTCAAAGTGAGAAAATTGAAGTTCAAAAAGCAAAAGATTCTCCGTTAGATACGAAGAAAGATGAAGCGAAAGCGGAAGAGCCAAAAAAAGAGGAACCAAAGAAAGAAGAACCAAAGAAAGAAGAACCAAAGAAAGAAGAGCAACCAGCACCACCAACGGGACAGCAAGAAGTGAAAGTAGTTGGAACAACTGGTAAGGTATCTACTTTGGAAATTCATAATAATAAAACGTTAGAATTGGAAATCATAGCGAAGGGTACAAGCTATGTAGATGTTAAAGATGATGCGGGTAACGAAATTTTAAACACTACAGTACAAGGTGGTCAAACAGAAAAACGTGATGTATCAACATTAAAAGAAGTACGACTTAATATTGGAAATGCAACGAATGTTGAAGTTAAACTGAATGGCCAAGTGGTTGCTTTCCCATTGGACCCAGAAAAAGAACTTCACCAAAGATTGGTGATAAAAAACCAAGGGATAGGGCAACCTGCACAATAACAGTCATCGCTTCGATGACTTTTTTCAATGAACAAATGTTTTTGATATGATGGAGGAATAGCTGTGAATTTACCAAATAAAATTACAATATCTAGAATCTTCTTAATTCCAATTTTCATGGTAATTATGTTAGCGCCCTTTAATTGGGGTTCATACACAATTGGTGATGTTGATTTACCAATTCAACATTTAGTGGGGGCACTTATCTTTATCGTTGCTTCAGCTACAGATTGGATTGATGGACATTACGCAAGGAAGTATAATCTTGTAACGAACTTAGGAAAGTTTCTTGATCCGTTAGCTGATAAATTACTTGTTTCAGCAGCACTTATTACATTGGTAGAGATGCGATATGTACCGGCTTGGATTGTTATTGTAATTATCAGTCGTGAGTTTGCTGTAACAGGTTTACGTCTTGTACTTGCTGGAACAGGGGAAGTAGTTGCGGCAAATCAGCTAGGGAAAATTAAGACATGGACACAAATTATTGCGATTGCAGCATATTTATTACACGATGTACCTTTAAATTTAATCCATATTCCAGTTGCGGATATCTTCATATGGATTGCATTAATCTTTACTGTTATTTCAGGATGGGATTATTTCTGGAAAAATAGAGCTGCATTTGTAAACTCAAAATAGAAGTTTATGGGGGAATTGGGATGAATGCTGAGATTATTGCGGTTGGAACTGAATTATTACTTGGACAAATTGCAAATACAAATGCCCAGTTTTTATCTGAAAAGTTGGCTTCAATTGGAATTAACGTGTACTATCATACTGTTGTTGGTGATAATAATAAGCGACTGCAAAAGGCAATTGAAGCTGCGGAAGAACGTGCTGATATCCTTATTTTTACAGGTGGGTTAGGGCCGACAAAAGATGATTTAACGAAAGAAACAATAGCGACTAGTTTAGATGAAAAGCTTGTGTATGATGAAAAGGCATTAGCCTTAATAAGTAATTACTTTAAGCGTACAGGCCGTGAATTTACGGAGAATAATAAAAAGCAAGCGCTCGTTTTAAATGGAGCAACAGTATTTGCAAATGACCACGGTATGGCGCCGGGTATGGGGGTAAATAAGAACGGAAAAGTTTATATTTTATTACCAGGGCCGCCAAAAGAAATGAAACCAATGTATGTAAGTTACGTAGAGCCTTTTTTACGTAATTTTACAACAGGAGAAAACATTTATTCACGTGTGCTTCGTTTCTTCGGTATTGGGGAGTCCCAATTAGAGGTGAAAGTTCAAGATTTAATTGATGGACAAACAAACCCAACAATTGCCCCGCTAGCAAATGATGGAGAAGTGACATTACGTTTAACTGCTAAGCATCAAAATGTTAGCGAAGCGGAGAAACTAATTCAACATGTGGAAGATTTGATTTTAGAAAGAGTAGGAGAATTTTTCTACGGATATGACCAAGAATTTTTGCATTATAAGGCAATCGAGTTATTGAAGAGAAAAGGGTTAACTTTAGCATGTGCAGAAAGTTTAACAGGTGGTCTTTTTGGAAATCAAGTAACTGAAAATGCTGGTGTTTCTTCTGTATTTAAGGGCGGTGTCATTTGTTATCATAATGATGTGAAGCAACATGTTTTACGTGTGCCTGAAGAAGTATTGCATACTGATGGTGCAGTTAGTAAGGAATGTGCTCGTTATCTTGCTGAAAATGTTAAGGATTTATTAAAAGCGGATATCGGAATTAGTTTCACTGGGGTAGCAGGGCCAGATGCGTCAGAACAGAAAGAGCCAGGAACAGTATTTGTTGGATTAGCGATTAAAGGTGAACAAACTGCAGTCTTTCCTCTTAATTTAAGTGGAAGTCGTCAACAAATTAGAGAACGATCAGCAAAATATGGATTTTATCATTTATATAAAAAGCTAGAAGAGATATAAGTCTCTTCTAGCTTTTTTTATAGTTAAATTCCGTATTTGTGTGATGGAAAATAAAAAAATCGAATAAATGTTCGATTTTTGTTGGCAAATTGAATTGAAAATAGGTATAATAAGATTAGCAATTCAGTTAAGGAGGAATTTTGAATGAGTGATCGTCAAGCGGCATTAGATATGGCGTTAAAACAAATAGAGAAGCAATTCGGTAAAGGTTCAATTATGAAATTAGGAGAACAAGCGGAACGTAGAATTTCTACAATTTCAAGTGGTTCTTTAGCACTTGATGTGGCGCTAGGGGTAGGCGGATACCCACGTGGCCGTATTATCGAAATTTACGGACCTGAAAGTTCAGGTAAAACGACAGTTTCATTACATGCAATTGCAGAAGTACAACGTCAAGGTGGACAAGCAGCATTCATCGATGCGGAGCACGCAATGGATCCTGTATATGCACAAAAATTAGGCGTTAACATAGATGAATTACTATTATCACAGCCTGATACAGGGGAGCAAGGATTAGAAATCGCAGAAGCACTTGTACGAAGTGGTGCGGTTGACATTATCGTAATTGACTCTGTAGCAGCTCTTGTACCGAAAGCAGAGATTGAAGGAGACATGGGTGACTCACACGTAGGTTTACAAGCACGTTTAATGTCACAAGCACTTCGCAAGCTTTCAGGAGCAATCAACAAATCAAAAACAATTGCAATCTTTATTAACCAAATTCGTGAAAAAGTTGGGGTTATGTTCGGAAATCAACTACAAGTTGCTTAATCGAAAAGATTAAGGAGTTTACCATGGGTTTCCCTTGCTAGTGATAGCATGTTAAAAAACCTTGTGAACCTTATTGCCTAAGGGTGTAACTATCCATATAGTTGCTAACGGTGAAGCCCACCATTATTTAGGGTAATACCGTGCCAAGCTCCATAGTGATATGGGGAAGGTGTAGAGACTACCGAAAAGGACTTTTAGTTAACTGAGTAGGGTACGGCAGATGATAGGCTACTGCTGGAAGTGCAAGGCTCTCTGTAAAGAGATGAAGAGATAGTCCAGACTATAGAGATGGAAAATCTATAGATAGTGCCAGAAACAACTCCAGGTGGTCGTGCGTTGAAATTCTATTCAACTGTTCGTCTTGAAGTGCGTCGTGCGGAGCAATTAAAGCAAGGTAACGACATCGTTGGTAATAAAACAAAAGTAAAAGTAGTGAAAAATAAAGTAGCGCCACCATTCCGTGTTGCTGAAGTTGATATTATGTACGGAGAAGGTATTTCAAGAGAAGGGGAAATCTTGGATATGGCTTCTGAGCTTGATATCGTTCAAAAGAGCGGTGCTTGGTATTCTTATAATGAAGAACGTTTAGGACAAGGTCGTGAAAATTCGAAGCAATTCTTAAAAGAGAATACGGACTTAAGAGAGGAAATTGCCTTCTTTGTTCGTGATCATCACGGAATTGGTGAAGATTCTGGTGTGGAAGACACGGAAGATTCAACTCTTCAAGATTAAAAAATAAAAGACACGGGTCCCGTGTCTTTTATTTTTTACCTTCTATTAAAGGGGTATCTATCGTAGTGGTTAAAATATTTTTTTGACTCAAATGGGATGTGTAAAGAGGAATATTCATGCGTTTTAAGGGAATAAAATGGTATTTACTAAGGTTTTCCAGGATAATATGCTATCAATTTTTCAAATTCAGATAACATTCAGGACTGAAGGTAAAGAAAGTAAAAGTAGACAACGCTTGACAATGAAAATTACGATAGATACAATGAGAATGTATATTTTTTCTTATATACGATATACTCTTCTCAAGAAGAGAAGTAATATTCGGAGTAAGGTTTAAAACTTACCGAAATAATAATATGACATTTTAATTGTGAAATGAAGAAAGTCCCTTAAAAAAGCGGGACGACGGTCTTTGCTGTATGTTGTAATTTAATGTACATGCCGACAGTCTTTTTTCATTCATAGCAAGGGGAGGTGAAATCATGAGTAGTACAGTTTGGATACTCATCTCCATTTTGCTTGCAACAACAGTCGGTGCAGTTGTTGGCTTTTTTGTTCGAAAGTCTATTGCTGAAGCGAAGATTAATGGTGCGGCTAATGAAGCGAAACGTATTCTAGACGAAGCGAATCGTGAGGCTGAAGCACTTAAGAAAGAAGCGCTTTTAGAAGCAAAGGATGAAATTCATACACTTCGTACAGAAGCTGAATTAGAAATTCGTGACCGTAGAAGCGAATTACAAAAACAAGAAAATCGTTTAATGCAAAAAGAAGAGAACCTTGATCGTAAAGACGAAACGCTCGATAAACGCGAGCAGCAGTTAGAGAAGAAAGAGGATTCTCTTGTAGCGAGACAACAACAGATTGAAGAGTTGGAAAGCAAAGTGGGAGAGTTAGTTCAAAAGCAACAAACAGAATTAGAGCGCATTTCCAATCTGACACGCGAACAAGCGAAAGCAATTATTCTTGGTAAAGTAGAAAATGAAGTTTCTCATGAAATCGCTGTTATGGTAAAAGAAAGTGAAGTTCGCGCGAAAGAAGAAGCGGATAAGAAAGCAAAAGAGATTTTATCTCTTGCAATGCAAAGATGTGCAGCTGATCATGTTGCTGAAACAACCGTTTCGGTTGTAAATCTTCCAAATGACGAAATGAAGGGACGTATTATCGGGCGTGAAGGTCGTAATATTCGTACGTTAGAAACGTTAACGGGTATTGACTTAATTATCGATGATACACCAGAGGCGGTAATCCTTTCTGGATTCGATCCAATTCGTCGTGAAACAGCTCGTATCGCTCTTGATAAACTAGTACAGGACGGACGTATTCACCCAGCGCGTATTGAAGAGATGGTCGAAAAATCAAGACGTGAAGTGGACGAGTATATTCGCGAAGTCGGAGAGCAAACAACGTTTGAAGTGGGTGTTCATGGATTACACCCAGATTTAATTAAAATTTTAGGTCGTTTAAAATACCGTACAAGTTATGGACAAAACGTCTTAAAACACTCTATGGAAGTTGCATATTTAACTGGACTTATGGCAGCAGAGCTTGGCGAGGATGAAAAACTAGCAAGACGTGCTGGTCTATTACATGATATCGGAAAAGCGATTGACCATGAAGTAGAAGGTAGCCACGTTGAAATTGGTGTTGAACTCGCAACGAAATATAAAGAGCATCCTGTAGTTATAAACAGTATCGCATCTCACCATGGTGACACAGAACCAACTTCTATCATTGCAGTTTTAGTTGCAGCAGCAGATGCTTTATCAGCTGCAAGACCGGGAGCTCGTAGTGAAACGCTTGAAAACTACATTCGTCGTCTTGAAAAGTTAGAAGAGATTTCAGAGTCTTATGAAGGCGTTGAAAAATCATTTGCAATTCAAGCAGGACGTGAAGTTCGTATTTTGGTAAAACCAGATACAATCGATGATTTAGAAGCTCATCGTTTAGCTCGTGATATCCGAAAACGTATTGAAAATGAACTGGATTACCCAGGACATATTAAAGTAACTGTTATTCGTGAAACACGTGCAGTGGAATACGCAAAATAAAGTGGTGAAACACCACTTTATTTTTTTGTGTTGGAATTGGATAAAATAAAGACAGTTAGTTATATAGCGTAAAAGTGAAACAAACTTATAATAAACATATTATAAGGAATTTCCTTAATGCTATAGCAATAAAAAATGCAGTACATAGAAAGGGTAAGACATATGAGAATATTATTTGTTGGGGATGTAGTAGGATCTCCTGGTAGAGGTATGATTCAACAATACGTACCGGCATTAAAGAAAAAATATACACCTACAGTAACAATCATTAATGGAGAAAACGCAGCAGGTGGCCGTGGGATTACAGAAAAAATATATCGAAACTTTTTAGAGTGTGGGGCGCAAGCAGTTACACTTGGAAACCATGCTTGGGATAATCGTGAAGTATTTGAATTCATCGATGATGCAAAATATCTTGCAAGACCAGCTAACTTCCCAGAAGGAACTCCAGGAAAAGGACTTATCTTTGTGAACTGTAATGGAACAGAAGTTGCAGTTATTAACTTACAAGGGCGTACTTTCCTTCCTCCGATTGATTGTCCATTCCGTAAAGTGGATGAATTAATTAATATTGCGAAAAAACGTACGAATATTATCTTTGTTGATTTCCATGCGGAGACTACAAGTGAAAAACAAGCGCTAGGTTGGTATGTAGATGGACGTGCTACAGCAGTAGTAGGTACGCATACGCATGTCCCTACAGCGGATAACCGTATTTTACCAAGCGGAACGGCATATATTACAGATGTTGGGATGACAGGGCCATATGATGGAATATTAGGTATGGACCGAGAAGCGGTATTGAAGAAGTTTTTAACGAACTTACCGGTACGATTTGAAGTAACAAGTGGTAGAACGCAATTAAGTGCAGTGTTAATTGATGTGGATCCAAATACAGGAAAAGCAAAGAAAATTGAGCGCATTTTAATTAATGACGATCAACCATTTTTTGAGTAAATTTCCGTTAAATTTTAGATAAGTTATTATATTTTAATTTTTTAGAAAAATTACGAAAATTTAGCAGGAATACGCGCCATTCCTCGTGAATATAAGTTAAAGTGAAATAATTGCTAATACTTTTTAAAGAAACGAGGAGGAAACGCGGAATGGAAATATTAAAAGTTAAAGCAACGTCGGTCCCTAATTCTGTAGCTGGTGCACTTGCAGGTGTTATTCGCGAACGCGGAACAGCAGAAATTCAAGCTATTGGTGCAGGTGCATTGAACCAAGCGGTAAAGGCAGTAGCAATCGCAAGAGGATTTGTAGCGCCTAGTGGTTTGGACCTGATTTGTATCCCAGCGTTTACAGATATTATGATTGATGGCGAAGAGCGTACAGCAATAAAATTAATTGTAGAACCTCGTTAAGTTTTAAACAACCTGTTTGCAGTATGCAAACAGGTTGTTTTTATAATGGAGGAATGAAAATGAAAATTTTTGATGCTCATTGTGACGTGCTTCTTCAGTTATGGAGTGCACAAGGGAAAAGGAATTTTAACGATGATTCACAATTACATATTACATTTGAACAGTTAAAGAGAAGAAAAGGAAGTATACAATGTTTTGCTATATATGTACCAGAAACAGTGGCATATGAAAACCAATTTGAAGCAGCATTACAAATGGTAGATATTTTTTATAATGAAATTTTATCGCTACCAAGTGTAAAGTTTATTCAGACACAAGATGATATTAACATGTTAAAACAGGACGAGGTTGGAGCGATATTAACACTAGAAGGATGCGAAGCAATTGGAAAAGAAGCAATGAAATTACGGTTGTTGTATCGCCTAGGAGTACGTTCTTTTGGACTAACATGGAATTATGCTAATCTCTTAGCTGATGGTGCGCTAGAGACACGTGGGGCGGGTTTAACGAATTTTGGTAAACAGGTTGTACAAGAACTGAATGCGCTACATGTATGGACTGATGTGTCTCATCTAAATGAAAGAAGTTTTTGGGATGTTATAGAGATTGCAAAAAATCCTATTGCTTCCCACTCAAATTGTATGAAACTTTGCGAGCACCCACGTAATTTAAACGATGAACAACTTAAAGCTCTTATAAAGAAAAATGGCATGATCGGTGTCACTTTTGTACCGCAGTTTCTAACAAGTGAAAGGCAAGCAAATATAACTGATATCATAAAACATATCGAATATATTTGCTCGCTAGGTGGAGAAAACAATATAGGGTTTGGTTCAGATTTTGATGGGATTGTAGATACGGTTGTCAATGTATCTGCCTATGGAGATTATGAAAATGTCATGAATGAGCTTTATAAATACTATGCTGCATCTACTGTAGAAAGATTTTTATATGATAATTTTGTTGAACATATGAGTTTTTAAGTTTGTGGTTTAAAATTCAGAAAAATTAAAATTAATTCATTTGATTTTATTGCTTTTTTTAAGACCTAATACTAGAATGAAAAACAAAATAGCTTTATACTAAAGATTCAGGGAAATCAGAAGAGGCATAATTTGCGTCCGTTGTAGTTTATTTGCATAAAAAATGCTAAACTATTACTGTAAAAAAATACACTACAATGAATGCAGCCAAAAGGGGTGTAGGAGATGATTAGTCAACTTTCATGGAAAGTTGGAGGCCAACAAGGTGAAGGAATTGAAAGTACAGGAGAAATCTTCTGTATTGCATTAAACCGATTAGGATATTACCTATACGGTTACCGCCACTTCTCATCACGTATAAAAGGCGGCCATACAAATAATAAAATTCGTGTAAGTACAACAGAAGTACGCGCGATCTCAGATGATTTAGATATTTTAATTGCTTTTGACCAAGAAACAATTGATTTTAACTTCCACGAACTACGTCCAGGTGGAATTGTAGTTGCGGATGCGAAATTTAATCCAACAATACCCGACAATACAGATGTAAATCTATATGTGATACCGTTTACAGATATTGCTTCAGAATTAGGCACATCATTAATGAAAAACATGGTTGCTGTTGGAGCATCAAGTGCAGTATTAGGATTAGACGAAACAGCTTATTTAGATGTTGTTGAAGAAATCTTTGGTCGTAAAGGAGAGCAAGTCGTTCAAAAGAATATGGACGCAATTAAACGCGGCTCTCAATATATGAAAGAATTACTAGGTGAGAAAGTAAACATGATGCAGCTTGAAAAAGCTGATGGTAAAAAACGCATGTTTATGATTGGAAACGATGCAATCGCATTTGGTGCGGTAGCTGGTGGTGCTCGTTTTATGTCAGCATACCCAATCACACCTGCATCAGAAATTATGGAATACTTAATTAAAAAATTACCGAAAGTCGGCGGAACAGTAATCCAAACTGAGGATGAAATTGCAGCTTGTACAATGGCAATCGGCGCAAACTATGCTGGTGTTCGTACATTAACTGCATCTGCTGGTCCTGGTCTGTCATTAATGATGGAAGCAATCGGTTTAGCAGGTATTACAGAAACCCCATTAGTAATTGTTGATACACAACGTGGTGGTCCAAGTACGGGATTACCAACGAAACAAGAACAGTCTGACTTAATGGCGATGATTTACGGTACGCATGGTGAAATTCCAAAAATCGTAATGGCGCCAAGTACAGTTGAAGAAGCTTTCTATGACATTGTAGAAGCATTTAACTTATCTGAAGAATATCAAGTTCCTGTTATTTTCTTAACAGATTTACAGCTTTCGTTAGGAAAACAAACAGTAGAACCACTTAAATTAGATAAAGTGGAAATCCGTCGTGGTAAGCTTGATTTAGAAGCAGAATTACCAGAACGTGAAAATAAAGCATACTTCAAGCGTTATGAAGTAACTGAAGACGGCGTTTCGCCGCGTGTTTTACCTGGTATGAAAAATGGTGTTCACCATGTTACAGGTGTAGAACATGATGAAACTGGAAAGCCATCGGAATCAGCAATAAACCGTAAAGATCAAATGGACAAACGTTTCCGTAAAATGGAGAACTTGAAGTTTAATACCCCTGTTTATAAAAATGTTAAGCATGAAGAAGCAGACGTATTGCTTGTTGGATTTAACTCAACTCGTGGTGCGATCGAAGAGGCAATGACGCGTTTAGAACAAGAGGGTATGAAAGTAAACCATGCTCATGTGCGTTTAATTCACCCGTTCCCAACAGCTGAAATCGATCCACTTGTGAAAAAGGCGAAGCGTGTTGTAGTAGTAGAAAACAATGCAACAGGTCAACTTGCTAACATTATGAAAATGAATCTTGGTAATGGTGAGAAAATTTCTAGTCTTTTAAAATATGATGGAAACCCATTCTTGCCGAAAGAGATTTACAACGAATGCAAAAAAGGGGTTGTATTAAATGGCAACATTTAAGGACTTTCGTAACAGTGTAAAGCCAAACTGGTGCCCAGGTTGCGGAGACTTCTCAGTGCAAGCTGCAATTCAACGTGCAGCAGCTAACGTTGGCTTAAATCCAGATGAACTTGCTGTTATTTCTGGTATCGGCTGTTCAGGCCGTATTTCAGGTTATATTAATTCATATGGTGTGCATAGTATTCATGGTCGTGCCCTTCCGATTGCACAAGGTGTGAAAATGGCAAATCGTGATTTAACAGTTATCGCTTCAGGTGGTGACGGTGATGGATTTGCGATTGGTATGGGACATACAATCCATTCTATTCGTCGTAATATCGATATTACGTACATCGTAATGGATAACCAAATTTATGGATTAACAAAAGGGCAAACTTCACCACGTAGTGAAGCTGGATTTAAAACGAAAAGCACACCACAAGGTTCAATTGAACCATCACTAAATGTAATGGAAATGGCTTTAACAGCTGGTGCGACATTTGTGGCGCAAAGCTTTTCGAGTGATTTAAAAGAATTAACACAAATTATTGAAGCTGGTATTAACCATAAAGGATTTTCATTAATTAACGTATTTAGCCCATGTGTTACTTACAATAAAGTAAATACTTACGATTGGTTTAAAGAGAATTTAACGAAACTAAGCACAGTAGAGGGATATGATCCATCTAATCGCATGATGGCTATGCAAACGTTAATGGAAAATAACGGTTTAGTAACAGGTTTAATTTATCAAAATACTAAGCAACCATCATATCAAGAACTTGTTAAAGGCTATAGTGAAGAGCCTTTAGTGAAATCTGATTTAAATATGGATCAGAAAATGTTTGATGAGCTTGTTGCTGAATTTATGTAATGTAAGAAGAGGAGGTTGCCGATTTGGCAACCTTTTTTATGTGCAAAAAATATAGGGTAGTTTTATTTACTTAGAAAATTCAGAATGGTAAAATAATATGTAAATCGTTGTATGAAAATGGCAAGTTCATTGCTTATGAAATGTAAGATAATAAAGGGCCTCTGGATTGTTAAAATTGGCGAAACACGTCATACTATGGTAATGTTTATAGGGATAAAGCAATATGCTTTTTGGTAGGACAATAAGAAATGATAAAAAGGGAATGTCTATTTGCGTGGGGAAGACTTCATTCTTATGAATGATTAGATTGATTACTCAAGTTTCAAAGGACAAGTTATCTCCAAGCTATCTAACCATTTTTGAGGTGAGTCTAAGCGCATTAAAATGGACTATAGAGTGTGTATAGTTAAGGGTGAAAGGAGATTACCGATGAACGAGCAACAACGATTAGCAAGTCAACAAGCAAATTCCTCTACGAAAAAAGAAGAGAAAGATTATAGTAAATACTTTGAAAGTGTATATCAACCACCTTCCTTAAAGGATGCGAAAAAGCGCGGGAAAGAAGAAGTTAAAATTGAACGGGATTTTGGCTTACCTGAAGAGTTTCGCAATTTTGGTACAGGCCGAAAGTTCTATATTCGTACATATGGTTGTCAAATGAATGAGCATGATACGGAAGTAATGGCAGGTATTTTCACAACGCTTGGATATGAACCAACTTTTTCAACTGAGGATGCAGATGTAGTTTTATTAAATACTTGTGCGATTCGTGAAAATGCTGAAAATAAAGTGTTTGGTGAACTAGGCCATTTAAAGTCACTAAAACGAAGAAATCCGGACCTTTTAATTGGTGTATGTGGTTGTATGTCTCAAGAAGAATCTGTTGTAAATAAAATTATGCAAAAAAATCAGCATGTAGATATGGTGTTTGGAACGCATAATATTCATAGATTACCGTACATTCTAAAAGATGCGATGTTCTCGAAGGAAACGGTAGTTGAAGTTTGGTCAAAAGAAGGGGACGTAATTGAAAACCTTCCGAAAGTACGCCGTGGTGATATTAAAGCTTGGGTAAATATTATGTATGGCTGTGATAAGTTCTGTACGTATTGTATTGTACCGTATACACGAGGAAAAGAGCGAAGTAGACGTCCAGAAGATATTATCCAAGAGATTCGTCACTTAGCTGCGAATGGTTATAAAGAAATTACATTACTTGGACAGAACGTAAATGCATATGGTAAAGATTTTGAAGATGTAAAATACGGTCTTGGTGATTTAATGGACGAACTTCGTAAAGTTGATATAGCCCGTATTCGTTTTACAACGAGCCATCCACGTGATTTCGATGATCACTTAATTGAAGTACTTGGCAAAGGTGGCAACCTAGTAGAACATATCCATTTACCAGTTCAATCTGGAAGTACAGATATGTTGAAAATTATGGCGCGTAAATATTCGCGTGAGCATTATTTAGAACTTGTAAGAAAAATTAAAGAAGCAATTCCAGATGCAGTATTAACAACAGATATTATCGTTGGTTTCCCAAATGAAACAGATGAGCAATTTGAAGAAACGATGTCGTTATATCGTGAAGTAGGATTTGATACTGCCTTTACATTTATTTATTCTCCTCGCGAAGGTACACCAGCTGCAAAAATGAAAGATAATGTACCGATGGAAGTAAAGAAAGAACGTCTTCAACGCTTAAATACACTAGTAAATACGTTGGCAATTGAAAAGAATAGTCGTTATAAAGGTCAAATTGTAGAAGTGTTAGTTGATGGGGAAAGTAAAAATAATCCGGAAGTACTTGCAGGTTATACTCGTACGAATAAACTTGTAAACTTCGTTGCTTCAAAATCTTTAATTGGTCAGCTTGTGAAAGTAAAAGTAACGGAAGCAAAAACTTGGTCTCTTAACGGGGAATTAGTTGAAGAGCCGATTGAGGTGAAATAATAGATGAAAGTATATTCGAAAGATGACATTGTTGAACAAGCGAAAGAATTAGCAAAAATGATTTCTGAAACAGAAGAGGTTGATTTTTTTAAGAAAGCAGAGGCGCAAATTCATAAAAATGAAAATGTAAAGCGCGCAATTGATGAAATTAAAGCACTGCAAAAACAAGCAGTAAACTTGCAACATTACGGGAAATGGGAAGCTTTAAAAAAGGTAGAAGCTGAAATTGATGCATTGCAAGATAAGTTAGACAGTATTCCAGTTGTACAAGAATTTAAATCTTCACAAACATATGTAAATGACTTATTACAGTTAGTTGCTAGTACAATTTCTAACAACGTAACAGATGAAATATTAATTTCAACTGGTGGCGATGTACTTAAGGGTGAAACTGGCGCAGCGGTAGAAAGTAAAAAAGGAAATTGTGGTTGTTAAAGAGATGTCATATTGACATCTCTTTTTTTTAGTTGATTAAACGTAAGTTCTTCTCAAAAAAAGAATGACACATTCCGCTATTGTCACGCATATGATTAAGTGAATAGTGATTGAGGAGGGTTACGAATGTCCGAATTTAGAGAGATTATTACAAAAGCAGTGGTTGGAAAAGGACGTAAGTATACAAAGTCAACGCATACATGTGAATCGAATAATGAACCAACAAGTATTTTAGGGTGCTGGGTAATTAACCACTCGTACGAAGCAAGAAAGAATGGGAAGCATGTGGAAATTGAAGGTTTCTATGATGTGAACACTTGGTATTCATTTGATGGAAATACAAAGACTGAAGTTGTAACAGAACGCGTGAACTACACGGACGAAGTCAGCATTGGTTATCGTGATAAAAACTTTTCTGGTGACGATTTAGAAATTATTGCTCGTGTTATTCAGCCACCAAATTGTTTAGAAGCGCTGGTATCACCAAACGGTAATAAAATTGTTGTAACTGTAGAACGTGAATTTGTAACAGAAGTAGTTGGAGAAACGAAAATTTGTGTAAGTGTAAATCCTGAAGGCTGCGTAGAATCAGATGATGATTTCCAAATTGCTGATGATGAATTTGAAGAATTAGATCCGAACTTTATCGTTGATGCAGAAGAAGAGTAATAGAAAGCTAGGGAGAAGTTCTTCCTAGCTTTTTACTTTACATAAGTGGCGCTGAATGAACATGATTCTTTATGAAATATGTTATAATGAAGATAGACTCCTGAAATAGGAGATATGGATGTCCGTGAAATGTGACATATATGAAAATTGATTACTATGTAAGAATTATGGAGGAAAAGTATGACGCAATATACCCCTATGATACAGCAATATTTAAAGGTTAAGGCAGACTATCAAGATGCCTTTTTATTTTTCCGATTAGGCGATTTTTATGAAATGTTCTTTGAAGATGCCGTTAAAGCAGCTCATGAGCTTGAGATTACATTAACGAGCCGAGATGGTGGCAGTAGTGATCGTATACCGATGTGCGGTGTACCCCATCATGCAGCTAAAAACTATATTGAACAACTTGTTGAAAAAGGATATAAAGTTGCTGTTTGTGAGCAAGTGGAAGATCCAAAAACAGCTAAAGGTGTAGTGCGCCGTGAAGTAGTACAACTAATTACGCCAGGAACGATGATGGAAGGGCGTACAATTGATGAGAAAGAAAACAACTTCTTAGCCGCATTAACACATTTTGAAGATGGATCATATGCTTTAGCTTGTAATGATTTAACGACTGGACAAAATACAGTAACGTTATTGACTGGTTCAGTAGAAGATATTTTATTGGAAGTGTATGCAACTGGTTCGAAAGAAATTGTTGTAGATTCTTCATTTTCTAAAGATGAATTAAATAAATTAACTGAAACGTTAAAAATGACAATTTCATATGAAGATGCAACGGCAATTCCTGAAGGATTAGAACATCTTGTGAAAAATGTTTCGCAAGCAAAGTTAATTAAAGCAATTGGACGCTTATTTAACTATGTGATAAGAACGCAAAAACGTTCATTAGATCATTTACAACCTGTAGAAATTTATTATACGAATCAATTTATGAAAATTGATGTGCATTCAAAGCGAAATTTAGAGCTGACGGAAACACTTCGAACGAAAGAAAAAACAGGATCATTATTATGGCTATTGGATAAAACAAAAACAGCTATGGGTGGTCGTATGTTAAAACAGTGGATGGAACGTCCACTTATTCAGAAAGAAAAAGTTGAAGAGCGTTTAGAAATGGTTGAAACATTTGTAAATGATTACTTCTTACGTGAAGATTTAAAAGAAAAATTAAAAGAAGTATATGATTTAGAACGTTTAGCAGGAAAAGTTGCATTTGGTAATGTCAATGCAAGGGACTTATTACAGTTAAGACGATCTTTACTTCAAGTGCCAGCTATTTTAGAAGCGATTAGTTTGTTAGATAATGCTTATGCAGCAAGGTTAATTCAAGGAGCGGATCCATGTGAGAGCTTAACTGAATTACTAGGAAGAAGTATTCAAGAAAACCCACCGCTTTCTATTAAAGATGGAGATATTATTAAAGACGGTTATAATGACAAGCTTGATCAATATCGTTACGTTAGTAAAAACGGAAAAACGTGGATCGCTGAGCTTGAAAAACGAGAGCGTGATATTACAGGAGTTAAATCGTTAAAAATCGGGTACAACCGTATTTTCGGCTACTACATTGAAGTGACGAAGGCGAATCTTGCAGCACTTCCAGAAGGCCGCTACGAACGAAAACAAACGCTTGCTAATGCTGAACGTTTCATTACAGATGAACTGAAAGAAAAAGAAACGTTAATTTTAGAAGCAGAAGAAAAAATTGTACAACTAGAATACGATTTATTTACAGCGCTTCGTGAAGAAGTAAAAGTATTTATTCCGAAATTACAACATTTAGCAAAAGTAATTAGTGAATTAGACGTACTGCAAAGTTTTGCGACAGTTAGTGAAGAAGAACAGTTTGTAAAACCTGTACTAACAACGAAGCGTGAAATCTTTATTAAAGATGGTCGTCATCCTGTCGTTGAAAAAGTATTGAACGGGAAATTGTATGTACCGAATGACTGTATTATGCCAGAGAAGATGGATGTCTTTTTAATTACAGGACCGAACATGTCTGGTAAAAGTACGTATATGAGACAGTTAGCACTTGTAACGGTTATGTCACAAATTGGTTGTTTCGTACCAGCAACAGAAGCAGTATTACCTGTATTTGATCAAATCTTTACGAGAATTGGTGCAGCGGATGATTTAATATCAGGTCAAAGTACATTTATGGTCGAAATGTTAGAAGCGAAAAATGCAATTGCAAACGCATCAGAAAGAAGTTTAATTTTATTCGATGAAATTGGACGAGGTACATCTACGTATGATGGCATGGCACTTGCACAAGCGATTATTGAACATATTCATGACCAAATTGGTGCAAAAACGTTATTCTCTACGCATTATCACGAATTGACTGTGTTAGAAGAGAGTTTAGATCAACTGAAAAATGTACACGTTTCAGCAATTGAAGAGAATGGAAAAGTAGTATTCCTTCATAAAATTCAAGATGGAGCAGCTGATAAAAGTTACGGAATTCACGTTGCGCAACTTGCAGAGCTTCCAGATAGCTTAATCGCCCGCGCGAAAGAAGTGTTAGCACAACTAGAAGGACAGGAAGAAATTATTATTCCAAAGCGTGTAGAAGTAAAGGTACAAGAAGTTGTTCCAGAACCTGTAGTTGTAAAAGAAGAACCGGCAGAAATACAAGAAAAGAAAGAAGAGACTGAAGAAGAGTCACAACTATCTTTCTTTGGAGGAGACCAATCTTCAAAAAAACAAGACAAGCCTGTGCTTGATCAAAAAGAAAGCGCAGTACTTGCGCAAATTAAAAAAATTGATTTACTTGATATGACACCTTTAGAAGCGATGAACGAATTGTATCGCTTACAGAAGAAGTTAAAGAAAGGATGAGTAAGTAGATGGGGAAAATTCGCAAACTCGATGACCAACTCTCTAACTTAATTGCGGCAGGGGAAGTAGTAGAGCGCCCTGCTTCAGTCGTAAAAGAACTTGTGGAAAATTCTATCGATGCGAATAGTACATCTATTGAAATCCACTTAGAAGAAGCTGGGTTATCGAAAATTCGTATCATTGATAACGGTGATGGTATTGCAGAAGAAGACTGTATCGTCGCTTTTGAACGCCATGCGACGAGTAAAATTAAAGATGAAAATGATCTGTTTCGCATAAGAACACTCGGTTTCCGCGGTGAGGCATTGCCGAGTATTGCCTCTGTTAGTGAATTAGAATTAATTACTAGTACAGGTGATGCACCTGGTACACACCTTATTATTAAAGGTGGAGACATTATAAAGCAAGAGAAGACTGCGAGCCGAAAAGGAACAGATATTACAGTACAAAACTTATTCTTTAATACACCAGCGCGTCTTAAATATATGAAAACCATTCATACAGAGCTCGGAAATATTACAGATATCGTGTATCGTATTGCAATGTCACATCCAGAAGTATCGTTAAAACTGTTTCATAATGAAAAGAAATTGCTTCATACATCAGGTAACGGTGATGTAAGACAAGTACTTGCATCGATTTACAGTATTCAAGTTGCGAAGAAGCTTGTTCCAATTGAAGCTGAATCTTTAGACTTTACAATTAAAGGCTATGTAACATTACCAGAAGTAACGAGAGCATCTCGAAATTATATGTCAACGATCGTAAATGGTCGTTACGTTCGAAACTTTGTACTAATGAAAGCAATTCAGCAAGGATACCATACATTACTGCCAGTCGGCCGGTATCCAATTGGCTTCTTATCTATTGAAATGGATCCAATGCTAGTTGACGTTAACGTACATCCAGCGAAGTTAGAGGTTCGTTTTAGTAAAGAACAAGAATTGCTAAAGCTGATCGAAGAAACATTGCAAGCTGCATTTAAAAAAATACAGCTCATTCCAGATGCAGGCGTAACAACGAAGAAAAAAGAAAAAGACGAAAGTGTGCAAGAACAGTTCCAGTTTGAGCATGCAAAGCCGAAAGAACCATCTATGCCGGACATTGTTTTACCAACTGGCATGGATGCAAAACAAGAAGAACCGCAGGCTGTGAAACAGCCACCACAACTGTGGCAACCGCCGAAACAAGAATGGCAACCACCACAGTCGCTCATAAGAGAAGAGCGAAGTTGGCAACCATCCACTAAACCGATAATCGAAGAACCAATTCAAGAAGAGAAATCGTGGGACAGTAATGAAGAGGACTTTGAACTAGAGGAATTAGAAGAAGAAGTTCGGGAAATAAAAGAGATTGAAATGAACGGGAATGACTTACCACCACTTTATCCAATTGGACAAATGCATGGAACATATATTTTCGCTCAAAATGATAAAGGCTTATATATGATTGACCAGCATGCCGCGCAGGAACGTATTAATTATGAATACTTCCGTGATAAAGTAGGAAGGGTAGCGCAAGAAGTACAAGAGTTACTTGTACCGTACCGTATTGATCTATCTCTTACTGAATTTTTACGTGTCGAAGAACAGTTAGAAGAACTAAAAAAAGTCGGGCTATTTTTAGAACAATTCGGCCATCAATCCTTTATCGTCCGCTCGCATCCAACATGGTTCCCGAAAGGACAAGAAACAGAAATTATCGATGAAATGATGGAGCAAGTTGTTAAACTAAAAAAAGTTGATATTAAAAAGTTACGTGAAGAAGCAGCCATCATGATGAGCTGTAAAGCGTCCATTAAAGCGAATCAATATTTAACGAACGATCAAATATTTGCCTTACTGGAAGAATTACGTACAACAACAAACCCATACACATGCCCACACGGAAGACCGATTCTTGTGCATCATTCTACTTATGAGTTGGAAAAGATGTTTAAGAGGGTTATGTAGAGTGAATAAAATTACTTTTCAAAAGGGAGCAACATTTACTGTTGCTCCCTTTTAATATGTAGATTTAATTGTTAAACGAAAATAAGGTGGAGTAATTTTGCAGTTTATTTCTTGGTTGCGTTAGCTTAAATTTATCTATGTATAAAAAAGCGCTGTATACAGCACTTTTTAAAAGGTGCATGAATTGTATAATAAAGATTTCTACATTACTAACCAAATAACTATGCATGGCCAAATGTTGCTTCTTATTTGGCTAATTGTTATAAGGATCTATACAATTATTTATTTTTATTATTATTGATTTTTTCAGTGTATAGAACTTGCTCTTTATAGTGCTTCTTAATTGGAAAGTTATGTGTACCTGTCCCGTTCTTGAATTTTTTGTCAATGGGGTTCTTTAGAGGAACTGTTGTAGTTTCAGTAAATTCATATGGGTAGTTTATTTTAGATTTATCTTCAAACATGAAAATGCCTCCTTTTAGGATTTCCTGAATTCTTTACTATAACATGATATGCATATAGATTTTTTTTGGACTAGTTATTTATATAGGTTAATGGAATTTAATTACATAACTACTGAAACATTTTAAAGGAAAACAATTTGAGAAAGAAATGGTATGAATAGCTGTTGGCTCTTATTGTTTTTTTGTTTGACAGCACAGTGAATTATGTATATAAATTCAATATAGATTGTTTTTATAATATGGTTTATATGGGATTTTCCTGATAATATAATGTGGAATATTATAGTGTTATTAGGTTATTAGGAACATTTAATGCTGTTTCATAACTGAAAGGGAATTGAAAAAAAACTGAAACTTTTCTCATAAAAATTCAATCTAACTTGAAAAATGAAAGGAAAATGAAATTTTCCAAAAGATATTCTTTGTTAAGATAAAAAGCATACATACAAAAAGTATTGACATATCTTAAAAATGTATTTTCAAGATATAGTGGGGGAAAAGATGAGATTAGAAAAACAATTAATAAAAAAGATGTATTATGAAACATTCCTAATGGAGAATGAAACAAAACCAACTCTTGACGTACTTGGACAAGCTTATGTAAACGAAGAAAAAAATGAGATTTCTGATGGGTCTTATATTCGTTTTGCACAAGGTGAATTTTATTATCGTCATCAAGATTTTGAAGCAGCTATTTTTAAATGGGAGAAGGTTAGTAATGAATTAGCACCATGGGCACAAAAAAATATTGCGGATGCTTATTTCGAACTTAATCAGTTATCATTTGCTGAAAATATTTATACTTCTATTACTACTGATAATAAAATATTGATGACCGAAATTAGACTACAATTACTTTCTCTTTACATTGAGCAAAATAATTTTGACTCAGCTTTCGGTGTTATTAAAGAAGCAGTTTCTTTAAATCCTGATTATCCGAATGTCACAAAAATTGCCCGTTCCTTTTATGAGGAACAGCAAGATTTTGATAGTGCAGTAGAGCTTGCTGTGAATGAGTTAATTCGCATAGAATCGTATCCTTGGTTTGAGGTGTTAAAAGGATATATCGATAAAGGGTTTACTAAACATATTTCACCAGACTATTTTTATGATGCATTAGCTACATTAAATAATGTAGATCAAGTACAATTTACGCAAATGGTTTCATCACTCTGGAACAGTTATAAAAATGAAAAAAATTACTTATTGTGGCTTAACACAATAAATGAATTTTTCTTACATATTGAAATACATTCGTCCGATATATGGAACAAAGTTTCTGCTCTTTACGAAGAAACGTACTTTGCATTAATTCAAGGTCAATATACGCTTAGACAATTAAACGATATCATACCAAATCTGTTAGCAAATTGGTTAAAGGTAGTCAATCCATCTTATGCTGTATTTCCATCTGCAGCTGTATTGGCATGGGATGAGATTTTCCCTTCCAAAATAGATTCAGCAAATATAGAACATGCAGAAAACTTATTGTCACATTCTATTAATCATGTAAATGGCTTAGAGTACAGCTTACATCTTTTTGAATCTATTACACAATGGGCACAAAAGCACAATATAGAAATAGGTCACCGATTTAAATGGCTAGTTGACGAGCTCGCAGATTTAAGAACAAATCGTATTTTAGTAACGGGAACTTCAGGAAACGGAAAAACTACATTTATTAACTCTATATTAGGAGAAAATATATTAGAAAAATCAATTTCAAATGTAGTAGTTTTAAAAAATGATGCTCATATAGAAATAAACGCTATAACAGACTCAGCAATTACAACAACGGAAGATGTCTCTGATTACCATAATATGATGTCTCAGCACCATCAAACATATAGAGATAGAGCATGTGTTGAATTTAAATTACCATGCAGATTTTTAAATGAAAATAAACTTACATTTGTAGTGACACCTGGCTTTAATAGGAATAACGACACTAGAGATGAGATATTCGAATATTTAAATTCTGTAGACGAATTACTGTTCGTATTGAATGCGGATTCACCTTTTACTGATAAAGAACGTGACATTCTATTAAGTATTCAAGAACATACGCCAAATTTACAAATTCATTTCTTACTAAATAAAATCGATAACATTTACAGTGAAGCAGAAGTGAAAAGGGTATTACATGATACGGCAACGAGAATAAACACATATTTCCCGCATGCGAGAATTTTCCCTTATTCTTCGTTATATACAAGTAGTCAACAATTAAATGATTTAACTGAGTTTATTCATTTTAACTTTAATCATAAACATATAGATGCAGAACGTACTGAAAAGTTATTATATTTCATTCGAAAAACAATTACATATCTTTTGGATAAACGTGTTGAGAAAGAAAACAATCTAGTGGATGCTATTAATTGGAATGAAGATATGCTAGTGAAACTAAACGGTAGCATTAATAACCTTACTGCATTTGAGCGGGAAAAAATTCATCTCATTACACAATCATATCGTTCAATGAAAACTGAAATTACAAATGATCTTACTGAAAATATTCCGAAGATATTAAAGAGCTGTTCTAATTTAATTAGTGAAGAAAGTGATTTCGGGCACATGGATACGGAACTAAATAAAGCAATGAATGAAAGAGTGCATAAATATTTAGAACAAACTGTATTACCTAATCTTGCTCTTTCTATGCAAAATTGGATTGCAACTTCTAATAATGAGCTTCTTCAAAGTCAAACGTATTTAGAAGAACTTAGTGAAGGGCTTAATTCACTATTTGGAGAAAATAGAATACAGTTAGAATGTGACTTTAAAGTGCTTGATGACTGGCGCAGAGATACTGACAGGATGACGACTAGAATACAAATGGATGAAGTAAATATTTTACGTCGATTTACGCCAGCACAATTTTTACTGAAAAGTGCCGGTAAATTATTTGGAGTTCTTCCTAAAAATAAATCTATGCTATATAACAAATACAAACAGTATGTAGAAAATGAAGATTATACTGAGGTAACGGCTTCTATTATGAAGAAATTTTTCTTGCAATTTGAGCTGTTTGAAAACACACAAGAGCGAGATATTAATATATTCTTTAGGAATCCATTTAACTCCTTAAAGCAAGCTGTAGAAAACACGCATATAGAAATACAAGAAAAACAAGAGATATTACATAAGATGAAATCAAATCCTGAAATCTATCATGATTCTATCATGCTCTTTGAATTGAGATTGCGTCAATGTGAAGTAATTTTAAATATTGGTAATGATAATACCTATACGGATGTAGCTTTAGAAACAAGCGTAGAATAAAAGTAAAAGGGAGCAACTGTAATAAGTTGCTCCTTTTTCATATATAGATTATTTTTCTGTTTCTTTAATTTTAGTTTGTACTTCGCCAGTTTTAATTTTATTGCTTTCTGAGAAGCGTAATAAATCGCCTTCAATAATTTTGTCAGACATTCGTAATTCATTTTGGGCACGTTTAATGAGGGTTTGAGCTTCTTTTTTTGGTAAATCTACAATTTCACCTGTTATACGGTCGTAGAAAGTGTTGTTTTTGTATGCATACTTATCTGTAATGAAGCTACCATCACGTAAAACAACAAAGCCAGTATATTCATCTGAAAACATATCATGGCCAAAACGAATATCATTCGTAGAATCAACACCTAATAAATTTAGAATAGTAGGTTTCATATCGATTTGTCCCGTAGGCTTTGAAATAGTTTGACCTTCTGTTTGTCCAGGAATATGAATATATAAAGGCGTACGTTGTAAATTTAAAGTATCAAATTCTGTTATTTGATCTTTTTCTAAAAACTGTGCCATTGCACGATTATGTTTTTCGGAAATACCATAATGATCACCGTATAACACAATAATAGAATCATCGTAAAGCCCCTCGGCCTTTAGACGTTCAATAAATTTTTTAATTGATTCGTCTAAGTAACGTGCTGTTACGATGTAACGATCAAATACGCCATTACCAGAGTTGTATGGTTCAATGAATTTTGTATCTTCATCATACGTAAATGGATAATGGTTTGTTAAAGTAAGGAAACGAGCATAGAATGGTTGATTAACAGTTTTTAATATATCTACTGATTGATCAAAGTATTCGATATCTTTTAATCCCCAATTTAAATTTGTTTCTGGTGTAATTTTGTAATCAAGCTCATTATAGTAACGATCATAACCAAGAGCAGAGTACATGATATTACGATTCCAAAATGTTGCGTTATTCGCATGGAATACAGAAGTGAAATAACCTTGCTGACGTAAGATTTCTGGAGTCGCAGTATAATCATTGTTACCGTGTGTGAAGAATACAGCCCCTCGATTTAATGGATACAACGACGTATCGATTAGAAATTCAGAATCGGATGTTTTCCCTTGACCAGTTTGATGGAAAAAGTTATCAAAGTAATAACTTTCATTTATGAATTCATTTAGGAATGGTGTAACTTCTTGCCCATTGACTGATGCGCCTATTAAGAAGGTTTGCAAGGATTCAAGAGTGACGACAATTACATTTTTTCCTTTCGCTGTACCAAACATATTAGGGTTTGGCTCGCTTTGGTTTGCTTTTACGTAGTTTTCAGTTTCTTGTAATTTACTACTATCAGCAAGCGCTTTTTGTGAACCGGCTTTTACTTGCAGTGTTAAGTCATATACTTGGTGAGTATATAGGCCTAAATTTTTGACAAGCATTACTCGGTCGAATGATCTCGTTAATAATTCAGGGCGCTCTTTTTCTGCAAGATGTAGATTCGCAAAGAATACACCAATTGTTAAAAGAAAGTATAACAAGCGTGTAGAATGAGTTACACGTTCTGTTTTAAAGACCAATGATTTCTTTTTTAATAAAATAAAGAAGAAAACAATGTCTACGAATGCGAGTATAATTTTGTAGTTTAATATTTCTATAATACTGCCGCCTAATTGTCCAAAGTTTGAGGTTTGTCCAAGTACTGGTAATGTAACGAAATCACTATAAAAATCATAGAACATTACATTTCCAACGAGTACGATTGTTAATAAGAAATTAATACATAGCGCTATATAATTTCGCTTTTCACCAGTTGCAAATAATGCTAATCCAACAAATGCTAATGATGCGGCTAGAGGACTAATAAACAAAATAAGCTCTTGCGTTGAAGACTCGATTTTTAAATCAAAACTGAATCGCGTAATAAGATATGTTTTTAACCATACTGCTAAAGCCATTATTATAACAAAGCTTATATTTTGCATTTGTAAATTTATTTTATTCTTCATTTTTACACCTTCTTTATACAATTTATTTAACTGAAGTTATATATTATGTTTTTATAACTATTAGAGTATAATGAACCATTTAGACTCTATTTTCTAAAGGGAATAATTTGAAGTATTCATATACATACAATGGGGATTTTTAAAGCGTAGTAGCATAAATATAACTCTTTTTGAGAAACGGGCAGAACAAGTCATAGTTGTAGTGAAATTGACTTATAGACATCCTACCATATTAAACACTATGATGATGTTACAAAATATCGAACAAATGAAAGTGAAAATGGATAGAGACTTTTAAAACTGTTGACATTCAATTTATTAGAATTGAATACCAACAGTTTTAAATATGTAGTTATATTACATATGTATCTTGTAAAATTCCGATTTTTTGTCGGTTAATCATTAGCCGGGAAGGATAGGAGGGCTTATTAATATATTTTTACTATATAAGTAAAGTGTTTTGAAATTAGGAATATTTGACTAGAATCTTAATGATAGAAATTAAATGTCAGATAAGTACTTTCCAACATATAGACCACTTGCAGCTGCTTGAGATAATGAGTGCGTAACGCCTGAACAATCTCCAATTAAAAATAGCCCATGTATACTAGTTTCAAAATGATTATTAATTTTTATCGTAGGAGCATAGAACTTTCCATCAATTCCATATAGTAAAGTATGTTGATCAATAGGTTCTTGTATAAATTGTTCTAAACGTAATAAAAATTCTTTGAGCCCTTCAATATATAATTGAGGAATTTCTTGATTCAAATCTCCATAATCCCCCTGTAGTGTAGGCTGTATACGGCTATGTTCCATGCTGTTTTCCGCTGTAGGTTGTTTCTTTAGTAAGTCCTCTAAGCGCTGTATAACAATCCGATCTCGTCCTTGGTTAATGCCTTTAATAATTGAACTTGCGTATACATTTGCTTCTTTGAGAGTAGGAAAATAGCGAGGAATAAATAAAGTGAAATTTAAATTAGAAGTGCCAGTTCCTTGTTCTCGAAAATTTTGACCGTCAGGCATAACTAAACCTTCTTCGTACTTTCGAATGATGCGTCCTTTTGGATTCATACAGTAAGTAGTTGCTATGAAATGCTCACCTTGATAAGAAAGTTTTGTTTCAAAAGTATCTTGTAATATAGAACGTAATTGATGTTCTTTCATTTCTACTCTAATTCCTAAATCTACACGTGTTTGCTCCTGAGAAATATTTAGGGAACTGCACATTTCTTTTAACCAATCGGCCCCAGAGCGCCCAGTTGCAAATACTAGTTGCTTAGTTTGAACTGTTCCTTGATTTGTATCTATTGTAAAATGATCTTCCTGTTTCAGAATATGTTGTACATCTATATGAAATTGGATCTTTATTTTCGTCAGTAAAAATTCATAGAGCTGCTGAAAAATGTTACTGGAAAGTGTAGTACCAAGATGTCTTACTTCTGTTGTTAGCATTTGTAAACCACACGCTTCAGCTCTCTTAGTGAGACTTGAATTTTCAGTAGAATATTTTGAAATCGAACTTCCACCAAACTGACATAGAATTTCATCTACTTCAGCCATGAGTTGTATAAAACCCTCTTTACCGACTTTTTTCTCAAGTTCTCCGCCAAATCCGTTTGTATAATTAAATTTCCCTTCAGATTTGCCTAAACCACCAAACCCGAAATATTTATCACATGTAGTACAATTACACACTTTTCCTTCGTCTAAAGGACAATGGCGATCTTCTAGCGCTTTACCTTTATCAAGAATTAAAACTTTTTTGTTACTTTTAGCTAGTGAATAAGCCATAAAAATGCTACTTACTCCAGCGCCGATAATTGTAACATCATACATATTCTTTCACCTGCTAACGAATAGTTTGTTTTTTATTTTTCTAGTGTATAACAATTTTATGAAGGTAAGAAATAGCTTTTATTAATAAAGTGGGAGTTTTTGAACTTGATGCTTTATTAATTTCTCCGAGTGGTGGAGTAAATACAAAAATTTTTATTTGAAAGAAGAAATAGTTTAAAAAATCACTATGTCATATGATTAATAACATCTTACATATAAAAAAACAGACCTTTTAAGTGAAGAGGCCTGTTAATGATTTTAAATCTTATTTAGCAAACACATGGTTACCAATTACTGCTACTGTTTGACGTGTCGTAATCCACTTGTCCGTTGATGTTTTTGGATTGTAGAAATAAATCCAGTCTGAATCTACTCCATTTGTGGAGATAGCCTCTTCTACAGCCATTTTTGCTTCTGCACTTGCAGGTTGATTAATTCTTCCATCTGTAATAGGAGTAAATGCATATCCGTATTTAATAGGTTCATAAATAACGCCTGTTATTGTATTTGGAAAACCTTTTGCATTTACACGATTTAGTATAACTTTGGCTACTGCTACTTTTCCTTTATAGGATTCGCCACCTGCTTCAGCGGTAACTAAGCGTGCCATTAAGTCTTTTTCTTTTTGTGAAATACTTGAGTTGATTTTTAAATGTTGTCCTGTATAAAGCTTGTTTCCGACTGTATTGTTCATTTGTTTTATAGATTGGACAGTGACATTGTAACGCTTTGCTATCGTTTCTAATGAATCTCCCGGTTGTACTTGATAAATAATTTGTTCAGAAATGTTCGCAGGCTTGGCGTTTTGAGGAACAGTGATTTCATTTGATTTCACGGACCCTGGAATATGTAACTGTTCGCCAATAAAGGTTTTATCGTTTCCTTTATTATTAGCCTGTTTAATGGATTGTATTGAAACTCCGTATTGTTTACTAATGCCCCAAAGTGTATCGTTCTTTTTTACTGTATGAATGGTAGAAGCTTCAGCTGTACTTTGACTACATACGAATGTAATTGCGGCCGCAGATAAAGGAATTATATGTTTTATTTTTAGTAATTTCATTGTAAATCCTCCTAAGAAAAAATTAAGGTGAAACGATTAAGTAATGTAGTTTGAAATGTGTATATGCGTAATATATTAATGTAAGTATATTAGCACATATAAAATAAATAATCACTATAAGTTTCATATTCGTTTAGTGTAGAGTCAGAATATGAAATATTGCATATGAAAATACATTGAAGTTCATATTTCTGATTACTATAATCTATTTAGTAGAAAGGGAATACGTTATAGAATTAATCATTATAGATTAATATAATGATTAATAATTATTAATAGGAGGATTGATGTAATGAAAATATTTCAAAAAATGTGTGCGTCAACTGTAATCATTACAACACTTTTAGGAACAGGAGGCACTATCAATAGTGTATATGCTGATTCTATAGAACAGCAGAGTAAATTAGGGATAGAACAAGAAACAGATAAGCAAATCATTGTAAAATTTAAAGCGGATTTGGATTTGCCATATGAAGATGGTATTGAAAAACAAATACAATCTCAAACGAATGATAAAGTAATAAAAGATCTTTTGACAGAATATCCAGATGTAACATTTACTCGTTTATTCACATCTGTAAGCCCGGAACAAATACAAAACCTTGAAGTGAAAGCACCTAATCATGTATCTACAAGTCTATTAAACTACTATATTCTTCAAAATCAAAATAGTGGGTATGAAGAAGAAATAGTAGATAAGTTAAAGGCATCTTCTTTAATAGAAGATGCGTATATGAAGAAACAAGAGAAAATAATGCCACCTGAAGTGCAATCATCAAGTGTAGCTCTTAATCCTAATAACAATCCTAGATTTAAAAAACAAGGTTATCTTGAAGCAGCCCCATACGGTATTAATGCGCCTTTCGCCTGGGGAATTCAAGGCGGTAATGGAAATGGTATTACTTTTGTTGATATGGAATACGGATGGCTATTAAATCATGAGGATTTATTACATCAAAATATTGAATTAATGTCTGGAAGAAATATAAATCAGCATGTCGGTCATGGGACGTCTGTACTAGGAATTGTATCCTCTGAGGACAATGAAGTCGGGAATATTGGGATTGCGCCAAAAGCGAAAGCAAAGGTTATCTCTCAAATAAGAGATAACGGACAGTATAATACGGCTGATGCAATATTAAGCGCTGTAAATCAGTTAGAAGCTGGGGATGTTTTATTATTAGAGGCGCAAGCATCCTTTGATGGATATGGTGATAAATATTTACCTGTTGAAGTACAACCAGATATTTTTGATGCAATTCGTGCTGGTACAGATAAGGGAATTGTAATTATAGAGGCTGGAGCAAATGGGTGGAATGATTTAGATCAGTTCAAAGATAGAAAAGGTAAGCAAGTCTTAAATCGTAATAGTAAAGATTTTAAAGATTCGGGTGCAATTATGGTAGGAGCTGGCTCTTCATCTTTCCCTCATGAACGTATGTGGTTTTCGAATTATGGAAGCCGTATTGATGTGTACGGATGGGGAGAAAATGTAGATACAACTACAGCCGAGCAAAGTAGAAGTGCTGTAAATCTTTATACTTCAAGCTTTAGCGGAACATCTAGTGCCTCGCCAATTATTGCTGGGGCAGCGACTTTAGTACAAAGCATTGCTAAAGAAAATTTAGGACAACCATATAGACCAAGTGAACTAAGAGCAATATTAAGCAACCAGAGCACAGGAACAAAATCTAAAGATCCATATGCAGATAAAATTGGCGTTTTACCAGATTTGAAGTCTATACTAGTAAACTTAGGTTATGAACAAAGAAAACCAAACGGTGGGAATGAGTTACAAGTAACAGAAAATGAACCAAACAATGAGCCTAGACAGGCAAATAAAGTTAACTTTCATACACCGGTGAAAGGAACGCTACATAATAGTGATAGAGTAGATGTATTTACTTTCCAAATTGACTCACCGGAAAATATTAATATTTCTCTACTAAATGAACAAAATATCGGAATGACATGGGTACTTCATCATGAATCAGATTTAAATAACTATGTAGCATATGGTGAAAATGAAGGAAATGTAGTTAAAGGAACTTATAATGCAAAGCCAGGGAAATATTATTTATACGTCTATAAATATGAGAATAAAGATGGTTCATATGTATTGAACATAAAATAAGCAAAAGGAACTTCAGATGAAGTTCCTTTAAATTTTTCTAATTTAGTATATGTGAATGATTTTTTAACTTTACTTCTATGCAATATTTCATATTGATGAAATGTTATTTATTTTTTATGAACTAGCTTATATTATATTCAATAAGTTTGATGTAAAAACAGAAAAAGTGAGGGATAATAATGAGCAATAAGAAGTTAATTTTGAAATTATTCATATGTAGTACAATATTTATCACATTTGTATTTGCTTTACATGATAAGAGAGTAGTTGCAGCTAGCTCTGTTAATGAGCTTGAAAATTGGTCAAAATGGATGCAACCTATACCTGATAATATCCCGTTAGCACGAATTTCAATTCCAGGAACACACGATAGTGGGACGTTCAAGTTGCAAAATCCGATTAAGCAAGTGTGGGGAATGACGCAAGAATATGATTTTCGCTATCAAATGGACCATGGAGCTCGCATTTTTGATATAAGAGGACGTTTAACAGATGATAATACGATAGTTCTTCATCATGGGCCATTATATCTTTACGTAACACTGCATGAATTCATAAATGAAGCGAAACAATTTTTAAAAGATAACCCGAGTGAAACAATTATTATGTCTTTAAAAAAAGAGTATGAGGATATGAAAGGGGCAGAAGGTTCATTTAGTAGTACGTTTGAAAAAAATTATTTTGTTGATCCTATCTTTTTAAAAACAGAAGGAAATATAAAACTTGGAGATGCTCGTGGGAAAATTGTACTACTAAAAAGATATAGTGGTAGTAATGAATCTGGAGGATATAATAATTTTTATTGGCCAGATAATGAGACGTTTACCACAACTGTAAACCAAAATGTAAATGTAACAGTACAAGATAAATATAAAGTGAATTATGATGAGAAAGTAAAATCTATTAAAGATACGATGGATGAAACGATGAACAATAGCGAGGATTTAAATCATCTATATATTAATTTTACAAGCTTGTCTTCTGGTGGTACAGCATGGAATAGTCCGTATTACTATGCCTCTTATATAAATCCTGAAATTGCAAACTATATAAAACAAAAGAATCCTTTGAGAGTGGGCTGGGTAATTCAAGACTACATAAATGAAAAGTGGTCACCATTATTGTATCAAGAAGTTATAAGAGCGAATAAGTCATTAATAAAAGAATAAAGATGATGAGAGTAAGAAGCGAGAAAATATATCGCTTCTTTTTCTTTTCCAATAGCCAACAATAGAAATTGTACTTTTATAATAGAAAAAAATAAAAACATAAGATATAATCATACATATAAAATTTGTACCTATAAATTTTATATGTATGAATGAATTTGATTTATTGTAATGAAATGGAGGTATATACTATGAAGTTTCCACATGATTTTTTATTCGGAGCTGCTTCAGCTTCTTATCAAGCAGAAGGTGCATGGAATGAAGATGGAAAAGGTGTTACGAATTGGGACGAGTTTTCAAAAATTCCTGGCAAAACATACAATGGAACAAATGGTGATGTAGCTGTTGATCATTATCATCGATATAAGGAAGATGTTCGCTTAATGGCTGAGATGGGATTAGAATCGTATCGTTTTTCTATTTCTTGGGCGAGAATATTGCCGACTGGAGATGGAAAGGTAAATGAAAAAGGGATTGAATTTTATAACAACTTAATTGATGAATGTTTAAAATACGGGATTGTGCCGTTTGTCACTTTATATCATTGGGATTTACCATTACCGTTAGAAAAAGATGGTGGATGGACGAATAAAAGAACAGCAGAGGCTTTCGTAAAATATGCAGAAACTTGTTTTAAGGCATTTGGTGACAGAGTTAAGCATTGGATTACTTTTAATGAGACAGTAATGTTTTGTGGATTAGGTTATTTAAAAGGTGCACATCCACCAGGAATCCAAAATGATGTTCCAAAGTATTTTCAAGCGACTCATTATGTATTTTATGCACATGCGAAAACAGTTGCGGTGTACAAGCAGCTGAAACAATATGGTGAGATTGGGATTACACATGTTTTCTTACCTGCTTATAGTGTGGATGATCAAAAAGAAAATATACGAGCAGCAAATCATGCGAATGAATATGAAACGTATTGGTATTATGATCCAATTTTAAAAGGCGAGTATCCGTCTTATGTTGTACAACAATTAAAGGAAAAAGGGTGGACTCCTAATTGGACGGTTGAAGAATTAGAAATCATTAAACAAAATGCAGAAGAAAATGATTTTATTGGCTTGAATTATTATCAACCAATACGAGTAGAAAGATACGATATGGATATAAAGAGTGAGGGACATTCTCGAGAAAACTCAACGCTTGCTCCAGGTAACCCTTCTTTTGATGGTTTTTATCGAACAGTTAAAATGGATGATAAAACATATACAAAATGGGGATGGGAAATATCTCCCGAAGGTTTCTTAGAGGGATTGCATATGTTGAAAGCGCGTTACGGTGACATAAAGATGTATGTAACGGAAAATGGACTTGGTGATGAAGATCCAATCATTGACGGAGAAATTGTAGATGTTCCGAGAATTAAATTTATTGAAGCGCATTTAAAAGTAATGAAGCGTGCAATTGAAGAGGGAATTAACTTAAAAGGTTATTATGCATGGTCAGTGATTGATCTTTTAAGTTGGTTAAATGGATATAAAAAGCAATATGGCTTTATTTTTGTCGATCATAATGATAACTTAAAACGTAAGAAGAAACTTTCGTTTCATTGGTATAAACGTGTGATCGAAACGAGAGGGGAAGAGTTATAACAGATAAAAGAGTATTTTAGGAGAAAGTGTATGAGTGCAAAGTATAAACAAATTGCAGATGTGTTAGAGCAAAACATTCGAGATGGGCTTTTTAATGAAACGAAAAAACTACCTACAGAAGAAGCGTTGATGAATCGATTTGAAGTAAGCCGTAATACGATACGTAAAGTAATTAGTCAGCTTGTGAATAGAGGTTATATTTTTCAAGTGCAAGGTAGTGGCATGTTTTTACGCGAAACTTCTGTAACAGATTACATTAATTTAGGAAGTTTACGTGGATTAACGAAAAATCTTGTTTCACAAAATATTGAAACGAAAGTGTTAGAGCTTGAAGTAATAGATGCGGACGAAGAGATAGCAAAGCGGATGCAATGCGAAACTGGAACTAGGTTGTATTTTTTGAAGCGCTTAAGAATTGTAGATGCTAAACCATTCTCTATTGAAATAAGTTATTTCAAAAAGGATATTATTCCATATTTGAACGAAGAAATAGCATTAAGCTCTGTATACAGTTATTTCATTGAAGATTTACGATTAAATATTGGTTTTGCTGATAAAGTTATTAGTTGTGAAAAAGTAAATAAAGAAAATGCACAGCTTTTAGAATTAAATGAAGGTGATCCGGCGCTTCTTATTGAAAATACAGTGTATCTTGTAAATGGAACAATTTTCGAGTTATCTCAGTCGATGTTTCATTATGAAAAGGCGAAACTTTTAAATCGAATTAATTTTAAATGAAAAATTATCGTGTGAAAAAAGCAACTGGTCCTAAGTGATCAGTTGCTTTTTATTTTTTAAGTGGATGAGCAAAAAAACACGAAAGTGGTTGGTCCGCTTTTTGCAAACATCTATTATGATAAGAGAAGAAAGGTAGTATGTTATCAACGTTTTAAAGAGGAAGGTTTTTATGTAAGTTCTTTAATTAAAATAGATGGGTCTTAGAGAGGTGAAAAGACAATGAGTTTTGCAATTTCACTAGTCGTTATTATTGTAATTGTATCGCTATTTGGGACTGTACTAGTTGCAAGAAACGTGGAGGAGAATTACGGTAAGTCTACAAAAAGAAATGTGAAAAACTTATCTGCAATCTATATTCTTCTTCTTTTTGTTCTACTGGCCGGGGTAACATGGTATGCGGTAATGATTTGATAGTTTGTAAAAGAACTGGAAATGAGAGTATGAAGTTGGAATTTCAGAAGCTATTGAGTAATCAGAAAGAGAACCATTTTGGATATATCCATTTACGGATAAGAAAATGTGACTAATTAATACTATTTTTACGGTGAATACTGTTAGTAAAAAATGAGGATAGTTCGTTTTGAAAGGAGGGAACTAGATGGAATGGAAACCAAATCGTGCAGATAAGACACCTGTATATAAACAAATTGCTGATTATATTGAAAGAGGCATTTCTTCAGGTGAATTTCCTTCTGATAGTAAGTTACCTTCTGAGCGTATATTGGCAAAGGAATTACAGGTGAACCGGAGTACAATAGTAGCTGCGTATGAAGAATTAAAATCACTTGGAGTAGTAGAACGGCAAAAGGGAAGCGGAACACGGGTTAATACAGACATATGGGGTGTCTCACATAAACGAATACCGAACTGGGGTAGGTACGTGGAGGATGGATCGTTCTTACCTAACGTACCACTCGTTCAACAAATTCGAACGGAAACACAAAAAGATGATTTAATTAATTTAGCGAGTGGTGAACTGTCACCAGAATTAATTCCGAGTGATAGATTTCGAACAATTTTGGCGGAGAAAACATTTATGGAAAATCTCGGCTATGACCATCCACTTGGAAATGAGATGTTGAGAAAAACAATTGCAGCACATGTTCAGCAATATAAACAAATTGAAGCAGATTCAAGCTCTATTCTTATTACGTCTGGAGCACAACAGGCGCTTAATCTTATCGTTCAATGTTTATTAAAACCTGGCGATGCGATTGCGATTGAAGATCCGTCATATTGTTTTTCGCTTCCAATGTTTAAATCGGCTGGTTTAAACATATTTCATTTACCTGTTGATGAGCATGGAATGAATCCAGATGACTTAATCGATTTGCACAAAAAGCATCGCATTCGTATGGTATTTTTGAATCCAGATTATCAAAATCCAACAGGTACTGTGCTTTCATTAGCGAGACGTAAAAAAATTTTAGAACTGTCTTCTGAGTTCGGTATACCAATTGTAGAAGATGATCCGTATAGTTTAATTTCTTTTAATGGAGAAGTGAACCCGACATTAAAATCAATGGACCAAAATGGAAATGTTCTTTATATAAGTTCATTATCAAAAATTGTTGCATCAGGATTACGTATTGGATGGATAATTGGTCCTACACGTGTAATTGAGCGTTTAGCAGATGCAAAGCAACAAGTTGATTTTGGCCATAGTGTATTTACGCAGTGGGTAGCAAATCAATTTTTAGAATCAAAGGATTTTCATACACATATTACGATACTTCGTGGACAATTGAAGCAAAGAAGAGATGAATTAATTGCAGAGCTTGAAGGAACATTGGGAGACCGAGTTGAATGTTTCGTGCCAGAGGGTGGAATACATGTATGGTGTAAAGTGAAAGGAAAGTTTGATGAATATCACTTATTAGGTGAATCTATACGGAATGGTATCGCATTTGTTCCGGGCAGTGTTTTAGGTTCGAAAAATGAATATATACGATTTACGTTTGGTAGAGCGAATATAGAACAAATTCAACTTGGAATTAAACGGTTTGCCTACACGCTAAATGAAATTTCATAATATGGATGTGTGATAGTGAAATGAGGGAAAGAAATGAAGTACGTGATGCTTTTACTTCAAGTAGGCGTGCTATATATATTTAGCTTAGTGGGTACGTGGATTCAGGAAATATTCCATCTATCAATACCGGGAAGTTTAATAGGGATGTTAATGCTGTTCCTGCTCCTTTCCACTCGCATTTTACCGTTAAAATGGTTTGAGTTAGGTGCGGAAAAGTTAATCGTATTTTTACCGTTATTTTTAATCCCTTCGACAACAGGGCTGATGGAATACGGGTCTTTTCTTTTAAGTAAGGGGAGTATTATATTCCTTTTAGTAGTTGCAAGTACTGTAGTAACTTTGATTGTTTCAGGGTATATAAGTCAATTATTAATAACAACAAAAAAATAAAATCGACAAGGTGCACGATTCAAATGGTCTTAATTATTATTACTGTAGCAATTTATTTCTTGGCGACAAAGCTATATAAAAAATTTACGTTTGCATTTACGTTACCGGTGTTAACAGTTACGGCAATTATGATTTGTTTATTTTTCATTTTTGATATTTCTCATCATGAGTATAGGGAAAATGGAGGAGACATTCTTTCAAGCTTATTGAGCCCTGCAATTGTAGCATTAGCCATACCTCTATTTAAAGAGCGAAAGATACTTATGAAAAATTTTTTATCGATACTTATTGGAGTAGTGATAGGTATAGTGGCTGTAACGAGTATGAATGTAGTGATTGGCGGAATTTTAAATATAGATAAGGAACTTATATTAACTACTTTACCACAGTTAGCAACGATGCCTATTGCCCTATCATTAGCGGATCAAATTGGTGGTATTCCATCTATGACTTCTAGTTTTGTAGTTGTTGCAGGAATAACAGGTGCTATTATCGGACCAACAGTACTTAAGCTTTTCAGTATAACAAGTACGATTGGAAAAGGAGTTGGAATGGGCTGTGCATCACATATTATCGGTGTGAGCCGTTTAGTGAAGGAAGGCGAGAAAGAAGCGACTATCGGCTCGGTAACGATGATTGTAACTGGAATACTCATTAGTATACTAATACCGTATGGAACGAAATTTATTTTTTAAATGTAATGGAGATGATAACAATGACAACATGGTTTATAGTTACATTATTTGTTTTTGGAGCTATTAAAGTATTAGTTTCTAGCATGCCCACTTCTGTTGTAGAATCAATTATTAGTAAATTTGAATTGCATCAAAAGCTTGAGGCGGAAAATACTTCTATATCGATAGATGGAAAAAATATAGAGGGAGAAATGAAACTACAAGTTATTCATGAATTTAATGAGGCTTTGTTTTTAGATAAACATTATTTCCCGCCGCACGGAGAAGGGACACCAATAGTCATTGATACGAAGAAAGGGAATAAAGAGATTAGGTTTTCTCTATATAGCTATGAGGAACATGTTGATGTCATTAAGCAATATAAGAAGAAAGTCGTTGCCTATCGTTTACGCTCTAAAAGCCTTCAAACACTGGCACCATTAGCAATAATGGAAGAGTATGCTTAAGAAGGGACCTATAATGGTCTCTTTATTTTTTTATCCAATTATATACGTTCCAAATAAAAGAATAAAAAATCATATAACCAAATAAAGAATATGTATGGTTCCAATTCGCACTATGTACAAATAAACCTAAACTTTCAGCAATCTGTTCAAAAAGGCTAGCGCAAATACCGATCGAAATAATAAATAGAATTCTAGAAACTTTAGATAATTTTTTTGAAATGTGTATAAAGATAACTGTTAAAATCGGCAGTACGAACAATGTAAAAGCTATATTAACTGAAAATGTGGATGAGAAGGGTCTAGCTGGAAAGGAATATATTTGTTTATGAACAAAAAAAGCATCTAAACAAGTTCCAATAATAGAAGAGAGAAAGATTGTAACTACTAATGCTAGAAACTCATTCTTCTTCTCGGAGGAGGACATTTTTCTTTGCGAGAATTGCGAGTTCAATTTTTTCGAGTGTTTTGCAGTAGTCTTCTGTAATTTGTCCATTTATATTTTCCTCCTTATCAACTAAGTAATTTACAACTTGCCAATCGGTAAACCAATCTTCACTGTCAACTTCTTCATGCTTCATATCTCGCCATGCATAGATGAGTGAAGGACTGTATATACGATAAGCGCCACTTCGCAACTGGCATTTCTTTATTCGGCGCTTATAAAACTCACGGGAAAAAGATTCATTTACACTTGAAAATAAATGGGGCCAGTAATCTTTCCTTGATCCTGTATGCGGATGATGTTGGGCCCAGCTTATTATTTGAGATAAAACATGTGTATCTCGAAATAATAATGAATACAATCTTTTTCCAATTAATATTCGTTCATGTAAGGAAGTGAAATGTTTCATTGTATCACCAAATAGTAATACTTTTTGTTTTTTATCATTTTCGTAGAATGGGAAAAGGATATGATTAAACTGAAAGAAATCAAAGAGTTTAAATCCAATACTATTTAGTACAGTCTTTTTAAATTGTACATTTTGAATCACTCTTTTTTCTAAGTAGTTTTGTTCATTAACAATAGTTGCAATCGCTAATGTTTTTTTGTTGCCTGTTTTCCAAAAATCGTTCCACATCGTTTCCATAAATGTAGAAACATTTAGGTGAGGGAGAAGGTGAAATAACTTTTGTGATCTCTTTACACTTTGTTCGTAAAGTAAAAATTGAGGGTATACATCTTGGAAAATAAGCCAATTCCCTCTTTCTAAAAAAGAAAAAAATATGAATTGATCTTTCTCTGATAAAATTCTCGTATATAAATCGCCCTTTAAATCAGTCATATTCCAACCGCCGTTACGTGATACCATATGCCCAAGCAGTGCCCAATGTATTTCTGGATATTGAATGTAAAATTGGTAGTATGCACGTGTTCTTGTAACATTATTTTTATTTAGCTGTTCTGTTTGTATTTTTATTTTGTTGATGATGAGTTGCTCTTCTTTCGTTAATTTATACATGGTATCAGAAGGAATAAGTTTGCTTTTTTGTTTCAATTCATTTTTTACATCGAATAGGGAGAGAGGCAGTGCTTTGGAAGGTCCGTTATATGTATGATATGAATTGTTTCGGTCCATTCCGTTACCTCCCTTTTTCATAAATTTAAACATGATTATTGGCTATGAATCATTCTATTTATTTTATTACGAGTATAAGAAATAAATGAGCGGTGTTTTTTACAAGGAATTTATTTATCATGCAAACAGTATAAAAAATCTTACTGTTGTGAGGTGAAATGAAAAACAGAAACTAAGTTTAATAGTTTCTGTTTTTTTATTTTGTCAATTAAATGTAACAAACGACGATTATGATTTGAATCAATTGAAAATAATTCAATAAATATTATTTAAATTGAGATGTTTCGTAGGAGGAAAAGGAATGTTAAATAAAATAATTTTAATTACTGGTGGTACAGGTTCGTGGGGGCATGAACTTATAAAACAACTATTAGAAAAATCACCGAAAGAAATTAGAGTTTTTTCAAGAAATGAAACGGTCCAGTTTGAAATGCAGCAACAGTTTATAAATGATGATAGGCTAAAATTTATTATTGGAGATATTCGTGATAAAGATCAACTAGTCTATGCATGCCAAGGTGTACATTATGTATTCCATCTTGCAGCTTTAAAACACGTTCCAGTATGTGAGTATTATCCTTATGAAGCTATAAAAACTAACATACATGGTACGCAAAATGTAATTGAAGCCTCTACACAGACGCAAGTTGAAAAAGTTATATATGTTTCAACGGATAAAGCAGCTGATCCATCAAATACGTATGGGATGACAAAAGCAATTGGTGAAAAATTAATGGTTCATGCGAATATACAAACGAAGAAAACAAAATTCATTTGTGTTCGTGGTGGAAATGTTTTAGGAACGAGTGGAAGTGTAGTACCGCTTTTTAAACAACAAATTAAAAGATCTTCACAAGTAGGGATTACCGATGCGAATATGACTAGATTTTTCTTAACAGTTGAAGATGCTGTTGGATTGTTATTTAAAGCAGTATATCAAGGTAGAGGCGGGGAAATCTTTGTTATGAAAATGCCGGCATGTAAAATAACAGATTTAGCAGAAATATTAATTGAAGATTCAAAAAAAGAAAACATTAAGGTGAAAGAGGTAGGGATAAGACCGGGTGAAAAATTAAGTGAAATGCTTCTATCTGAGGTAGAGAGTAAAACAAGTATAAGCTTTGATCAAAATTATTTTGTGGTACTACCGACGATTCCTATCGAAGGACTTCAAGAATATTATTCTAGCTATCCGCTAGTGGATGTGAAGAGTTTTAGTTCTCAACAAGACTTGCTTGCAAAACATGAGGTGAAACAAATGCTATTAAAAGGAGGGTTTTTGCGATGAAAAAAAATGCGAGCCTTTTAATAACTGGTGCAAATGGTTTCACAGGACGCCATGCTTGCCAATATTTTTTAGAGCAGGGCTTTCATGTAATTCCTATGTTTCAAAATCGTGCACATAGAGAAAAAATTAGAAATGGTATTACTTGTAATTTAACTAATAAGAGCGAAGTAATGAAGGTAATGAAACAAATAAAGCCAGACTACGTATTGCATTTAGCAGGAAGGAATTCGGTTATAGAATCTTGGACAGCTGCTCTTGAGTATATAGAGATTAATGTAATAGGAACGTTATATTTATTAGAAGCAATTAAGCAAGAAGCCTCGCATTGTAGAACATTAGTTATAGGATCTGCTTTGCAAGCAGATAGTATGAACGAAATAAAAATTTCAAATCCATATAGTTTAAGTAAAACGATGCAAGTCATTATTGCAGAGGCTTGGGGAGGATTAATGGATTCAAATATTATCATTGCAAAGCCCTCAAACTTAATTGGTCCAGGGGAATCGAATGGCATTTGTTCGATTCTCGCAAAGAAAATGATAGATATAGAATCAGGTAGAAGTAAAGCCATTATTGAAGTAAACAGTTTGAAAGATAGTAGAGATTTTCTAGATGTACGTGATGCGATTAAAGCGTATCATGTGTTATTACGAGATGGAATAAATGGAAAACAATATAATATCGGATCAGGAGTAAAACGATCTTTATTAAATGTACTAGAACAATATAAAGAATTAACACAGCTAAATTTTTTTATAGAGGAAACAGAGAAAAATGGGAGCGACTCAAATGAGAGTTTAGCAATAGAGGAGATAAAAAGGTTAGGTTGGATACCAGAAATTGAATTTCATCAATCATTAAAAGATGTACTTGAGTATGCGAAGTGTAGTGACATCTGCATGCAATGAAAAACAAAAAAGGGTGTAAGAAATATATGAATGATTATGAAATAATAGATAATCAAAATACGCTATTTCTTTCAATTGTTGATACGTTGGATTGGAGAGATGAAGAAGCGCATGTATTGCGTCTTTATGAGGCAATACATAAATATCAAGCGTATGTAGAAGAAAAAAGGGTTAATCAAATAAAGTCAGCATTAGAGACGGAAACTAGATATGTAATTCAAATCTTTGCTCAATACGAGTGTAGTGAGTATGGAAATGATTTTTATGAACTCATTAAAGATCTTTTACAAGATATAGAGGTGGAGTTAAAGATTTATATAAAAAATAATAAGTTTATTTACATTTAAAATGTAAAGAGATAGCTAGATTTTTAATAATAAAGGTGGGTATAAGTTATGAGCAAAACGATTCTTTTTACTGGGGGCGGTACAGCCGGACACGTTATGATTAATATTGTATTAATTCCTAAATTTATAGAGAAAGGCTGGAGAGTCGAGTATATTGGATCAAAAAATGGAATTGAAAAATCATTAGTGCAAAATGTTAAATACAATAGTGTTTCAACGGGCAAGCTTAGGAGATATTGGGATTGGGAAAATTTTAAAGATCCTTTTAAAATTATACGAGGGTGTTTACAAAGTTATAAATTAATTAAGAAAACAAAGCCTGACGTTATCTTTTCAGCAGGAGGATTTGTTTCAGTTCCTGTAGCTATAGGAGCATGGTTAAATCGTGTGCCTATAATTATACGTGAACCAGATAGCACATTAGGACTTGCTAATAAAATAGCATTACCTTTTGCTACAAAGCTATGCACAACATTTCCTCAGACAGGAGAAAATGTAAGTAATGAGAAGAAGGTTTATGTAGGACCAATTGTAAGGGAAGAAATTGAGAAGGGTAACGTATTACGAGGAAGAAGATATTGTGAATTTCAGCAAGATAAACCAGTATTATTAATTATGGGTGGGAGTCAAGGTGCTAAGTGGATAAATGATATGGTAAGGGAATGTTTAGATACAATACTATTAAATTTTAATATTATTCATATATGTGGTAAAGGAAAGGTAGACCCATCTATTGGTATGGAGGGGTATATGCAATTTGAATATATAGGCGACGAGTTGCCGCATATACTAAATATGGCAAGTGTTGTAGTTTCTAGAGCGGGTTCTACTGCTATTTCTGAATTGTTATTTTTGAAGAAACCGATGTTGCTTATCCCGTTAACTAACAGTTCCAGTAGGGGAGATCAAGTTTTAAATGCTGAATATTTTTCACGGCAAGGATATGCTGAAGTTATACTCCAAGACAGAGTAAGTACGAATACATTTATACATGCAGTAAATAAGTTGTATACAAATAAGGAGAAATATATTCAAAACATGAATGGATATAAGAAAACAAATGATGAGGGAATTCATCAAATAATAGATATAATAAATGAAGTGGTGAAGTAATAGAAATGTAAATAGAAAAACAAAAGGAAAGAAGGTATCTTCTTTCCTTTTTACTATATTTGTTCAAATTCATTATTATTTATTCTAATTAGTTATGTACTATCGGTGAATGCCGTTTTCTAATAGCTCAGTAAATGCATGAATATGAATAGGTTTACTGTAATAATAACCTTGAATAAACTGACATTTATTTTTTTGAAGGAAATTTACGTGCTCTTTTGTTTCTACACCTTCAGCAATGACAGACATTCCTAATGTATTTGCTAATGTGATGATCGTTTTAATAATTTCCATTCCATCATCACATGTTTCAGACATTGTAATAAATTCTCTCGGGATTTTTAACGTATCAATTGGATATAAAGGTAAGTAGGCTAGCGAAGAATAACCTGTACCAAAGTCGTCGATTGAGATGTGAATCCCTAAACTTTTTAGTGTACGCAGTTTTATCAATGTTTCTCGCTCATCCATCATTGCAATTCGCTCTGTTAATTCAAGATCAAGAGAGCTTGCTGGTAAACCTGTATTTGTTAAAGTAGAAGAAATAGATTTTACAAAATCCTCTTGTTCAAATTCTTTAGCAGATAAATTTACACCTATTTTTAAATGTGAATATCCGAGTGCGTGCCAACGTTTCATTTGCTTACAAGCCTGCTCTAATGTCCATTTTCCTATTGAAATAATTTGTAGTGTTTCTTCTGCAATCGGAATAAACTCGTATGGAGAAATAATACCTAATTCAGGATGATTCCACCTAATTAAAGCTTCTGCACCGATAATTTTATTAGATTCACTATCAACTTGAGGTTGATACAAAAGGAACAATTCTTCATTTTGTAGTACGTTTGGTAAATCTTTTTCTAATCGTAATCGTCTTTCAATTTTTTTAGCGATTACATCGTCATAAATAGAGACAGAATTAAGCTCTTTTGCTTTTGCATCATACATTGCAACATTAGCGTTTTTCAAAAGTGTAGCGGTATCGATTCCGGAATGTGGATAAATAGCGATACCGATACTCAGTGATAAAGTTAATTTATGCTCATGTATGATAAATGATTTTTTCATGCATTCAAATAATTGGTTACATAATTGGAATAAGTAATCTTCGTCAGTATAGTTTTCAATTATGATTGTAAATTCATCGCCACCGATTCTTGAAAGATGAGTATGTGATGGAAGACATGATTGGAATCGCTTTGCTACTTCTTCTAATATGTAATCTCCTGACGAATGTCCAAGTGTATCGTTAATTGCTTTAAAGCGATCTAAATCTAAATATAATAATGCAAACTCGCTTTCTGTTATTTTAGCATTTTTTATAACTCTCTTTAATTTCTTATGGAAAAAGGCACGGTTCCCAATTTTCGTTACAGTGTCATGGAATGCTAAATATTTTATTTCTTCTTGCTGTTTTTTTAGTGCAGTAATATCTTTCACCATAATATAGCTTCCTGAAATTTGTCCGTCTATTATAATAGGAATGATTGTAACGTATAAAAAATAAGTAAAGCCATCTTTATATTGAGAACTAAGTTGTAAGAATGCCGATTCTTGTTGTTTCACTTTTTCTAATGCCAATGCTAGCTTATGCTTATCTTCATCTAAAATGATCGAAAAACAAGTTTCGCCTAGTAACTCATCCGTTGGTGCCCCAAGTAGTACACTCCCAGCCTTATTTACATTTAAGAATGTTCCATTTAAATCAATGGTGAAAATAGGGTCAGGATGATATTCATATAATGATTTAAACTTTTGTTGTTTTTGAGAAAGAGCCTCTGATTTATGAACTAAATCAGACGTCCGTACAGTAACTTTTTCTTCTAGTTGGGCATTAAATGCCTGTAAACGTTTTGTTAAGGAATTGTTTTGCATACGTACGATAGAATGACGAATGAGTACGAAAATAAAAGTAATACAATTCCCTGTAATGAGAGTTGAAGATGATGTTTGTTCTTTTAATGTAAACCCGATTAGTATTGCAACAGCAAGATAGGGAAATACAACTAAAGCTTTTTTCCCTATTATAGGGTTTACAATGAAATAATTTTTATGGCTATTATGATCTTCTGAAATAGAGCCAGCTATTGCAATAAGTAATATAGGTATTCTATATAAAAGACGTAATAATGTTATTGTTTCTGTTGATAAGTGGTTATTTAAGTAAAAATAAATATAGTTAAAAGTTGCAGAACTTATTAATACAAAAATAAATATATAAATTTTCCGTTTGGAATTAAAAATTGTTGGACGGAAAAAGAGACTAACACCTAGCAGTAGAAATAATAAATCTGCAATTGGATATAAAAATGAAAGGAAAACATCTCCTAGTGAAAGAGCGAATATATTTAAATTTGGTTGATTAAATAAATACCATTCTAATGTAAATATGGAAGTAAGCACTATGCATATATCACAAATAAAGAACGCTTTTTCCCATTTATTGCATTCCTTTAAGATTTTATAGGAGAAAGCGATAAGACAGAAAAGTAGAAAAACCATGTAAAATACATCAGAAATAGTAAAACGATGTATTGGAATTTCGAAGAAGCTATCTTGATATGTATATACTATTTTCCCTAATAAAAAACTACCAATTGCTATTGTAATACATATCCAAAATGGATTTGAACTGACTTTTTTAGAATATATAGAGTAAATCAGTGATACAAATGTAATGGCTTCGACGATAAGTGAAGCGAAGCGTACATCTGAATTTGAAAAATGAGTAGGGAACAGATAGAAAAACATAAAATAGATTGAATAGCATATTAATGTTCCGATTAATATACATAATTGTAAATTTTTATTTAATTTCAATGAAATCACCTTCTTTAATTATGCACTATGTTCGTTATATCTATACATAATAATATTATTTAAGAATTGTATCAGATTTCCTTATAAAAATCATGTTTATAAGGAAAGTGTTAAAGAGTATAAGTATTCTCAAAGTTGAAAAAATATTGCGGTGGATAGTATAGACGGTATCAAGACTTTAAATAGAAATTGTATATTTAGTCATCCTTTGAATTGTAAAGTTTTTTTAGTGATTTGTAAGTGGAGATGCAAAATTGCATATAAAATGATGGGGATTTTTATTTTTAGTCTGAAAATTAATATTTGTAGAAATGTTAGGAAAAGATATAAAATAAGAACGTGTATTCTTACAGAGTGGAATAGTATTGCCACTAAATAGGGAGGTTTTTTATGATATATCGAATTAAAGATGCAGAAATATACTATGAAATTGTGGGGGAGGGTAAACCGGTCATTATCATACATGGCTGCGCTCCTGACCATAGGTTAATGATGAAATGTATGGAATCAGTATTTCAGAAATATGAAGGTTATAAGCGAATATATATTGATTTACCTGGAATGGGAAAATCGAATGCTCCAAATTGGATAAATAGTTCAGATCGTATAGTAGATGTGCTTATCACATTTATTGAGGAAATCATTTGTACTGAAAAATTTTTATTGGTAGGAGAATCATATGGAGGCTATTTAGCCAAAGGTATACTTGCAAAGATGTTTGAGAGAGTTAGCGGATTACTATTAGTATGTCCTGTTGTTGTAGCGGAGCCAGAAAAAAGGATTCTTTCAGATAAACAGATAATTGTACAAGATGAGGAATTTTTAAATACGCTCACTTCCACAGAAAGAGAGGAGTTTTGTGAGTTAGCTGTAATAGCAAATGAATATACATATACGCGATTTAAAGAAGAAATTAAGCCTGGGTTAGATGTTGCTAATTATGAATTTATTGAAAGGTTGCAAAAGAATTACTCTCTTACTATGGATTTTCAGCATGAAAAATATGGAAATCCCGTTCTTTTACTGACTGGAAGACAAGATATATCAGTAGGTTATCAAAATATTATAGAAATTATTGAAGAATATCCAAGGGCAACATTAGCAGTGTTAGATATGGCAGGGCATAATTTACAAATTGAGCAGCCTGAATTATTTGAGAGTTTAGTAGGAGAATGGATTAGACGAACAAATCAGCACAGTTTATAAAGTATTTTAGTATTACCCCTAAGTGTTGAAATGGGATAAATGAACGTGATTTATTAACTTATCTCGCTATTTGCCGGGCAGCCCGATTAGTGAGGGCTGATTAAAGTTTCACTTTATAAAAAATTTTAAGGAGAAATTATGAGCACATATATTTATATGGTTAGACATGGTGAATCACCAAAACTAGAAGGAAATGAAAGAATGCGTGGATTAACTGAGAGGGGACATATGGATGCCCGTGGAGTAACTGACATATTAAAAGCGGAGAGGATTGATACTTTTATTTCCAGTCCTTATAATCGGGCTATGCTAACGATAGAGGAGTCAGCTAATTTCCATGAAAAAGAAATAGTAGTATATGAAAATCTTAAAGAGTGTATGTTTTCAAGTGAGGATCAGGTTATATCAGACAAAGAGGTGTATCCACTTGTACAGAAGATGTTCTCTAATCCGGACTTTGCACGAACGGAAGGAGAGTCATATGCAGATTGCCAGAGAAGAGTAGTGAAAGTATTAAAAGAAATCTTAATGGATTTTCGAGGATGCAAAATTGTAATTGGTACACATGGGCTTGTCATGACATTAATGATGAACTATTTTGATAAACAATATGGTTTTGAATTTTTAATGAATACGTCAAAACCGGATATATATAAGATGGAGTTTAAAGAAGAACAATTAATGAATGTAAAGAGATTATGGAAAGCGGAATAAAATTAGTTGCATGGATTTTGTTGTAAAAGTTACTTTTATAGCAAAGTCTTTTTTTGAATAGAAAGCATCTTTATCAACTATTTTTAGAATGTTAAATCAATAAGTAATTATTCAGTATTTGAATAAATTATTGGGGAATTGGTTTAGGGAAACAATTTTAAATGTGTCAAAACTCCAAACGTTGGATTTATATTCAATAGGAGAAAAAGATGTAGAATTTTGTCTTACAGTCCCCGTTTACTTTTCATTTCATTACATATAGGCTTTGTGGTGTAAGGGAGGACATTACCTTTACGCAAAATCTATAAGGAGGTCATTGTAATGAAACAGATTAAAAAGTTTGCGGGAGTTGCTTTAGCGGGGACGATTGGATTAAGTGGACTACTGTTTTTAGAACCAAGTGTAAGCGTTGCGGAAGCACAGCAAGTGAAAGTGGAAAATTTCAATACAATTGATGTATCGATGAATCTAAATGAATTGTATGTATTAAGTGGCAGAAGCATTGATATTCTTTCTGGAGATAAAGAAGCAATTCAGTTAAATAAATACACAATTAGTTTTAATAAACCTGGGAAGTATGTGATTAAAGTAAATGGCTGTATTCATGATGATGTATATACTTTTATTGTGAATGAGTAGTATATATTCTTAAATTGCGAGATAAAAACAGAAACACCCTATTTGCGATGAGAGTCGTAAATAGGGTGAATTTATTTGTATTAAGCTGTACTTTAAATATGCTCACTAATTTTCTTTTTGCCATGTAAAGTATGTAAAAGTGTTTGAAACATCTTAAATGATTGCTGAAAGATTGGACTTTGAATAAAGGTGTACAGAAAAGTTACGATGAAAACAGGACCTCCTAGCATAAATCCAATAACTAGTACAATACATTCTACTATGATTCTAGCACGGCTAATAGAAAGTCCTGTTTTGTCTGAAATAGTAAGCATGAATCCATCACGGGGTCCAGCGCCAATCCCAGCCGCAACGTACATACCTCCCCCGATACCTGTAATGGCAATACCAGAAAATAAAATGAGTAAGTTTATCCATAAATAATTACTAGCGTCTGGAAGCATGTTTGATTGTAAGAAAAAGTCCATAATGGGACCGATAAGTAGTGCATTCAAAAATGTCCCCACATTTATATATTTTCGATCTACTAGTAAAGATATTAGAACGAGACATAACCCACATATGACACTCCACGTACCGATGGTCCATCCAAACTTTTGGTAGAGAGCCATATTTAAAACTTCCCAAGGGTGCAAGCCGAGAAATTTAACTTTGACTGCAAGAGCGTTTCCAAGGCCAAAGAAAATTAATCCTAAGAAAAAAAGAAAATAGCGAAAGAGAGTTAGCCTCATCTTTACAACCTCCCATATTTTATAATTATGTATGTTACCTGTTACAGTTTTAATGTACAAATATTATGTCTTTTTATCATTCGTTTAAAAGTGTTAACAATGTAAATGAAATATACATCTTCACAGTCAAAAAAGTTAAAATATTTCGTTTTAAGGATTATAATGGAGGGAGAAACATAAAAGGGAGTGAATGAACTTGAAACAAGAACTTATTGAAAGATTTACGAGATATGTAAAAATTGATACGCAATCAAATGAAGAAAGTCATACAGTACCAACAACACCAGGACAAATTGAGTTTGGTAAGTTATTAGTGGAAGAGCTAAAAGAGATTGGGTTAACAGAAGTAACGATGGATGATAATGGCTATGTAATGGCAACACTTCCAGCTAATACGGACAAGGATGTTCCTGTAATCGGATTTTTAGCTCATTTAGATACGGCAACAGACTTTACGGGGAAAAACGTCAAACCACAAATTCATGAAAATTTTGATGGTAATGCAATTACGTTAAATGAAGAGCTAAATGTTGTGTTAACACCAGAGCAGTTCCCAGAATTACCATCATATAAAGGACATACGATTATTACAACTGATGGTACAACACTGCTAGGAGCAGATGATAAAGCTGGTCTTACCGAAATTATGGTTGCAATGAACCATTTAATACATAATCCGCAAATTAAGCACGGGAAAATAAGAGTAGCATTTACACCGGATGAAGAAATTGGTCGTGGGCCAGCGCATTTTGATGTAGAAGCGTTTGGTGCATCATTCGCTTATACGATGGATGGAGGTCCATTAGGTGGTTTAGAGTATGAAAGTTTTAATGCTGCAGGTGCTAAGTTAACGTTTAACGGAACGAATACACATCCTGGAACAGCGAAAAATAAAATGCGCAATGCAACTAAACTGGCTATGGAGTTTAACGGGCATTTACCAGTAGAAGAGGCACCAGAGTATACTGAAGGATACGAAGGGTTCTATCATTTACTCTCTTTAAATGGTGATGTTGAGCAAAGTAAAGCGTATTATATTGTTCGAGACTTTGATCGTGAAAATTTTGAAACACGTAAAAATACCATTGAAAATATTGTGAAACAAATGCAAGAGAAGTATGGGAAAGATGCAGTCGTTTTAGAAATGAATGATCAATACTATAACATGCTTGAAAAAATTGAACCGGTAAGAGAAATTGTTGATATTGCATATGAAGCAATGAAAAGTTTAGACATTGAACCAAATATTCATCCGATTCGCGGAGGCACAGATGGATCACAATTATCATATATGGGATTACCGACGCCGAATATTTTCACTGGTGGTGAAAACTATCACGGTAAATTTGAGTATGTTTCGGTAGATACTATGGAAAAAGCCGTTCAAGTTATTGTGGAAATTGCAAGACGTTTTGAGGAGCAAGCGTAAAAAAGAACCAAGTAGTACAAATGTGCTACTTGGTTCTTTTAATATAGTACTCGCCATAAATAAAAAGTCGCATAAGACTCCCAATTAGCCCAGTTTGCCGCGAAATCTTTTATTTCATTTTTATTCGGTTTATTTTCGGAACCTGTTATAAATTTAATTGCATTATGGAGACCGACATCATCAATTGGAAAAGCTGAAGGAAATCTTAAACAACGCATTAAAACATAGTTGGCAGTCCAGGGGCCTATACCATGGATGGCGGTTAATTGTTTCTCAGCAACCTTTACATCTTGTGTTTGCAGTAAATCCTCTTTTGATAGTTTTCTCTCTGTAATAAGCTTCGCAATACCGATTAAATATTCACATTTTCTAGTCGTCATTTTTAATTGTTGGAGATCTTCTACATGTAGATTTGCAATTGTTTCAGGTGATGGGAATATCCAATGTTTTCTACCGTCCCATTCTACATAACTTCCAAATTTCTCAACTAATCTTCTTTTTAGCGTATAAGCATATGTTAAGTTAATTTGTTGACCGATAATTCCCCAGGAAAGTGCCTCAAATAAGTCTGGAATGCCTAAAGTACGAAGGCCATAATATTGTTCAATTGGTCCTTGAAGGAGTAAATCATGTTTAGCTAATGTATAAAATGGGGCTAAATCAGTAGTTAAATCAAACCATTCTTTTACATAGTTAACTACAGCTTCACGTATCGATTTTTCAGATGTATATGGTTCTTCTAAACAACGTATTTGAATATTTCCATCTGTATTCACACTAATTTCAACTAAAGGATTTACATCTTGAACAGGGATAACTTTATAAATTTTGTTATCTTCAATATGGAACATACATTCATTGTTCGAACGTGATAGATAACGTAAATTTTCTTGGAAACAAAATTCTTTTGGAACTGCTATAGATAATGCGCTATTATATTCTGTTGTCATATGAATTCCACCTGCACCTTTTCTAATGTAAGCAATTTTTTCTTCATTTCTAATCCGCCCCTAAATCCGGTTAGTTTCCCATTCTTCCCAATAACGCGGTGACAAGGAATGGTAATAAGAAGAGGGTTAGCAGCAATAGCAGAAGCAACGGCGCGCACAGCTTTAGGTTTTTGAATTCTTTCAGCAATTTCTGTATAAGAATATGTCTTTCCATAAGGAATTTCACGTACCGTATTCCAAACAGATAATTGAAAATTAGTTCCATAAGCATCGATAGGAAATGTGAAAGTTTCTCGCTTGTTTTCTAAATACTCGATAACTTCTTGCGTATATATTTGCAAGTAATCTGGACTATGGGTCAATATATGTTGGGGCAGTTTTTTTCTAGCCCATATATTTAATTCTTCAAAGTTTTCGTCTTGTGATCCAATGAAACATAGTCCATTTTCAGTTGCAGCAATATGAAATCGCCAATTTTTATGTGTAAGTAGCGTCCAATATATATAATTATTTTTGTAGGAATTCATTATCGTATCCCCCTTTCATTTCGTTCTTTTTTCGATATTCAGTAGGAGTAAATCCGGTTTTCTTTTTAAATAAAGTTGCGAAATACTCTGGGTTTTCTATCCCGACAGCAGTACTAATTTCTTTAATAGATTGATTTGTGTGTAAAAGGTATTCGGTTGCTTTAAGAACCCTGAATTGTTGTATATATTCTATAGGAGTTAGCCCTATTATTCTTTTGAAAGTACGCTGTAAATGAAAAGGGCTACCGTGACACATTTCCGCAAGCATGTCGAGAGTTAAGGGTTCGTCATAATGCTTTTCGATATAGTCTTTAATTTGTTCTACCCACTCTTCATTAGGTAAAGTGATCCCGTTTGGCTTACAACGTTTGCACGGGCGAAAGTTTTCACTTAATGCTTGCTCTGCATGATGAAAAATTCGTACATTGTTTCTATTCGGTATTCTTGATTTGCATGATGGTCTGCAAAAGATTCCAGTTGATTTCACAGCATAAAAGAATTTGCTATCATAGGAAGAATCATTATGAATAATTGCTTGCCAATACTCATTTGTTAATATAACTCCTTCATTGTGCAAAGAACATCACCTCAGAAATTAGTATAACCTGAATAAAGTCCGTATGTATGTATTCATAAATGTAAGAGCAAGATTACAAAGGTGAAAATATGATTGTTTTTCTATTTTGTGATAGCATGAAATTTGGAAATAAACATCAAGAGGAGGGCTAAAAGTGAAGTTAATTTCATGGAATGTAAATGGTTTGCGAGCAGTTATCGCGAAAGGTGGATTTTTGGAATATCTTGAGGAATCAAGTGCTGATATATTTTGTCTACAAGAGATTAAATTACAAGAAGGGCAAATTGATTTAAATCTAGAGGGATATTATACATACTGGAACTATGCTGTGAAAAAAGGATATTCAGGAACTGCTATTTTTTCGAAAAAAGAACCGCTTTCAGTTACATATGGTTTAGGCATTGAAGAGCATGACCAAGAAGGGCGACTTATTACTTTAGAATTCGAAGATTTTTACATGATAACGTTATATACACCAAATTCAAAACGTGGATTAGAACGATTAGATTACAGAATGAAATGGGAAGATGATTTCAGGTCCTATATCAAACGATTAGATGAGAAAAAACCAGTAATTTTTTGTGGAGACTTAAATGTTGCTCATAAAGAAATCGATTTAAAAAATCCAAAAAGTAATCGTAAAAACCCTGGATTCTCTGATGAGGAACGAGAGAAATTCACATGTATTTTAGAAGAAGGATTTGTTGATACGTATCGTTATCTTTATCCTAATCAAGAAGGTGCATATTCGTGGTGGTCGTATCGTATGGGCGCGAGAGCGAAAAATATCGGATGGCGTTTAGATTATTTTGTTGTTTCGGAAAGAATGAAAGACCAAATAACAGAAGCGAAAATTAATAGTGAAGTAATGGGATCTGACCATTGTCCAGTTGAATTACATATAAATTTCTAAAAAAAGAAGTATCCATCTAACATTAGGCGGATACTTCTTTTTTAATTCAGTTTGTTAAAATTTTTCAAATCTTTCTTGAAATAATTGCATATTAAATATATACTTAGTAACGATAATCATTATCAATGAAAAATATTATCAATGGATGAGGTATAAAAGAATTATAGCTTAGGGGAAGTGAACGAGAATGAGTTCTGGATAGAATTATTAATCTAATGAAATATATATGTAAGACAAGTTTCATATAGTTAAATTTTATTGAGAATATAGTTTGGAAAATTCGAGAGGAGATATATAAAGATGAATAAGAAGTTATTTACATTAGGGATGGTTACAGTTTTAAGTGTAGGTTTAGCGGCATGTAATAGTGCGGATAAAACTTCAGGCGAGCAAAAACAACAGACAAAAGCTACGGAAACGAAAAAAGATGAAAAACGTAAAATTACATATTTAGGTAAAGAATATACAGTGCCAGCAAAAGTAGATAAAATTGCGACAGCTAGTTTAGAGTCAATGGAAGATGCGGCAGTACTTGGAATTAAACCAGTTGGTGCCATTACTGTTGGTGGTAAATTACCGAAGTATCTTGAGAAAGATTTAGAAGGTGCGAAATCTGTTGGTGAGAAAATGGAACCAAATTTCGAAACATTACTTCAATTAAAACCAGACGTTATTACATCAAGTACGAAATTCCCAGCAGAAACAGCTGAAAAGTTTACGAAAGTAGCTCCTACATTCCCGGTATCACACGTTTCAACAAATTGGGAAGATAACTTAAAGTTAATGGGAGAATTAACTGGTAAAAAAGATAAAGCAGAAAAAATTATTAAAGACTACAATTCGGACGCTGAAAAAGCAAAAGCAAAACTAGGAGATAAGTTAAAAGATAAAAAAGTACTTGTCATTAGACTAAGAGCAAATGACTTATTCCTATACCCAGAAGGAGTATACTTTAACCCTGTAATTTATAAAGATCTTGGACTAACTGCTCCAGAACAACTTAAAACGGTAAAAGCACAAGAAAAAATTTCTTTAGAAAAATTAGCTGAAGTTAATCCTGATTATATCTTCTTGCAATACGAAGCAAGTGAAAATAATAAACCGAAAGTGCTAGAAGATATTGAAAATAATCCAATTTGGCAAAGTATGAACGCTGCGAAAGAAAAGAAAGTATTTGTAAATGTTGTAGACCCAATGGCACAAGGTGGTACAGCTTGGAGTAAAACAGCATTCTTAAAAGAAGCAGTGAAAAATTTATCTAAATAATACAATAAGTAAGGTGCGTTGAATGATATGCAGAAAACAAATGCAGTACCAGTAACTATATTATGTATAGCACCCATACTCATCTTATTTACAGTTATACTTTCGATTTTGTATGGGGCAAAAAGTATTGACGCTGAAACAGTGTGGAACGCATTATTTCATTTTGATTCAAGCGATGTAAATCATAATATTATTATTACTTCACGTTTACCAAGGGTAGTTGCAGCTCTTTTAGTCGGAGCATTTCTAGCCATATCAGGAGCACTTATGCAGGGGATGACAAGAAACTATCTTGCATCCCCTTCTATTATGGGTGTGACGGATGGCGCTGCCTTTGTTATTACACTTAGCATGATTTTTCTTCCGGGAATGTCATCAATTGGTATGGTTTTATGTTCAATGATTGGTTCTGCACTAGGAGCCGGTATCGTGTTTGGTTTTGGTTCGCTCCTTCAAAATGGCTTATCACCAGTTAGGTTAGCGATTATAGGAACAGTTATTGGAACATTTTTAAGTAGTGTATCGGCTGCAATGGCTTCGTATTTCCAAATTTCTCAAAATGTTAGTTTTTGGTTTAATGCAAAGTTAGATCAAGTAGATCCTAATATCATTAAAATCACGATACCGTTTGGGATAATTGGAATAATTTTAGCACTGTTAATATCAAAATCTATTACCATTCTTTCATTAGGCGAAGAGGTTTCTATTAATTTAGGGCAACGTACAAAACTAGTTAAAGCGATGGCAATTTTATCGGTAATTTTCTTAACAGGAACAGCAGTTGCTTTAGTGGGGAAAGTTGGTTTTGTAGGTTTAATTATTCCGCACATTACCCGCTTTATAATTGGGGTAGATTATAAGTGGATTTTGCCATGTGCAGGTGTTATTGGTGGCGTTTTCTTAGCGTTATGTGACGTTTTGAGTAGATTTGTAAACTATCCATTTGAAACACCTATTGGAGTCGTTACCTCTTTAATTGGAATTCCTTTCTTCCTTTATTTAATCCGTACTAGAGGAGGAGAGAGACATGCCTAAAAGTTCAAGTCAACGTTTCGGAATGACGATGGGGATTATTATATTTTTAATACTATGTGCTATTTATATTAGTTTAACAAATGGTACGTTCGATATTACGATTACAGATGTATTTAAAACACTGTTTAGAATTGATCCAGTACCAGAACATGATTTAGTTATTTTTGAGTTTCGCCTTCCGCGCATCGTAATTGCTGGATTAGTAGGATTAGGCCTTGGTGTTGCGGGTGCCGTTATTCAAGGGATTACGAGAAATGGGTTGGCGGACCCAGGTATTTTAGGCGTAAATGCCGGAGCAGGAACAGCGATTGTCATTTTTATGTTTTTCTTTCAAGGGCAATTAAAAAGCACAGACTGGGTTTCTATTATGATGATGCCAATGTTTGGTTTAGTAGGCGGATTAGGTGCAGCTATCATCATTTATCTGTTTTCTTGGAAAAACGGTAAATTAGATTCGCAGCGACTTTTATTAACAGGGATTGCAATTGGATCAGGATTTGGAGCCTTTTCTATGTACTTATCACTCAAAATGAAGTCAACTGATTTTGAAATGGCCGCAGTGTGGGTGTCTGGAAGCATATATAGTGCAAACTGGAAGTATATTGTGGCTATGTTACCATGGCTTATTATCTTAATTCCGCTTATACAAAAGAAAGCTTATTTATTAGATTTATTTCAATTGGAAGAAACGAGTATTACAAGTTTAGGTGTTTCAGTAGAAAGAGAGAAATCGATTTTACTATTAAGTAGTATCGGGCTTGTGAGCGCATGTGTTGCTGTTTCAGGGAGTATCGGTTTTATTGGCCTAATGGCACCGCATATAGCGAAAAGGCTTGTCGGTATTCAACATAAGTATATAATTCCTACGTGCGGCGTAATCGGAATGTTTCTTGTAATTGCTTCAGACTTTATTGCGAAAACAGTTTTTACACCTGTAGAGCTACCAGTTGGAATCGTTATTTCTATTGTCGGTGTACCGTATTTCTTATATTTACTTTATAAGGCGAAAGCGTAAGAGGAGGAATAAAAGTGAGTATTTTAAGTGCAAAAAATTTAGAAACAAGTTATGAAAAGCTTACAGTGTTTCGCGATTTAAATGTGGAAATACAAGAAGGAAAAGTAACGACAATTATAGGTCCAAACGGTTGCGGTAAATCGACATTGTTAAAAACAATGGGAAGAATTTTAAAACAAAAAAGCGGTAAAGTATATTTGCAAGGACAGGATTTACATACAATTCCAACGAAAGAAATTGCGAAGCAGTTAGCTTTACTCCCGCAAACTCCAATTGCACCAGGTGAGCTTAAAGTGGAAGAATTAATTTCTTATGGACGCTATCCACATCGAAATAACGTAAATAAGTTAACAACAAAAGATAAAGAAATGATTGATTGGGCATTAGATATAACGAAAACTTCTGAATTTCGAACGAGACAAATTGCAAATTTATCAGGTGGTCAAAGACAAAAGGTGTGGCTAGCGATGGCATTAGCACAAGAGACAGAAGTGTTGCTATTAGATGAGCCAACTACATACCTTGATATGTCTCATCAATTAGATGTATTACAAATTGTGGAGAAGTTAAATAAAGAACATAATTGTACGGTTGTTATGGTATTACATGATATTAACCATGCAGCAAGGTTTTCAGATGAAATTATTGCAATGAAGGAAGGAGAAATTGTTACAACTGGTAGCCCAGAAGAAATCATTACAAATGAAGTGTTAAAAGAAGTATTTCATATTGATGCACGTGTCATGATTGATCCGTATAACGGGGCTCCTGTTTGTTTCGGTTATGATAGCGTTGTATCTCAAGAAGAAAAAATTGAAATATATGTAACAAGTTAAAAGGGGGGGATAGGGTGAATACTACAATTGAAAAACAGCAGATTATAACATCTAATACAGAGCAGTGGAAAATGTATTCAAAATTAGAAGGTAAGGAATATCAAATTCATATTTCAAAGCCGAGGCAACCAGCACCGGATTCAGGATATCCTGTCATTTACGTATTAGATGGCAATGCCTTTTTTCAAACATTTCATGAAGCAGTTAAAATACAATCAGTAAGAGCGGAAAAAACTGGTGTTTCACCAGCTGTTATAGTTGGAGTGGGTTATCCGATTGAAGGCGCATTTTCAGGGGAAGAAAGGTGCTATGATTTTACGCCTAGCGTAATTTCAAAAGATGCCCCTTTAAAACCAGACGGTAAACCGTGGCCTAAAACAGGAGGAGCACATAATTTCTTTACTTTTATTGAAGAAGAACTGAAACCACAAATTGAAAAGAATTTTGAGATTGATAAAGGTAAGCAAACTTTATTTGGGCATTCTTTAGGTGGCCTATTCGCTTTGCATATACTATTTACAAACTTGAATGCTTTTCAAAATTATTTTATTAGTAGTCCATCTATATGGTGGAATAATAAATCCGTTCTTGAAAAAGAAGAGAACCTTATAATTGAATTAAACAATGCTAAGTTTGAAACAGGAGTGTTCCTTACAGTTGGATCACTTGAACGAGAGCATATGGTTGTAGGTGCAAATGAATTATCAGAGCGCCTTCTCCAAGTAAACCACGATAAACTTAAATTTAAGTTTTATGAAGCTGAAGGGGAGAATCATGCATCTGTTGTGCCGACGTCTTTAAGTAAAGGATTGAGGTTTATTAGTTACGTATAGGAAAAAAGGTAAGCAATTGCTTACCTTTTTTCCTTATTGTTTAAAGGCAATGTATCCATCAATTAAAAAACTAGTGAAAAAGCGAGTCATTTGAGTAAAGTCACATTCCTTCATGATAGTTAATAAATTAGCTTCGGAAATAGGGAATATTTCTGTTTCAAAAGAATTTTCAAATCGGTCCCAATCTTCTAATGGAATTTGATTTTGCATCATATGGTTGCGCCAAGCATGTAATTGTGTAGAAAACATACTCGTATGGGGCACACCATTTATTGAAGAGAGAAAGAATGGCGCACCAGGCTTTAGGCGACTACTGATGTCATTAATAAGTTCTTTTTTCTCCTTATTAGTTGGAATGAAGTGCAGGACAAGCATACAGGTGGCAGCGTCAAATAACTGATTTGGTAATAATGTGTGGATAGTTCCATGTACAAGATGAACATGATTTTGTATGCCTTCGTTGTTAATTCTTTTTTTAGCTAACTGTAGCATGCTTTCAGATGGATCGACACCTGTAAAATATAAATTACTATTTTGTTTGCCTATTGAGAGAATTTCTTGTCCGCCACCAGCACCTATAACTAGCAAATTGGGATTGATATTTTCTTTAGGGAGTGTAGTAAACAAGAAATGATTCATCATTTCATATAAGTGGTAGTAGCCTGGGATTTTACATGGAATTCTTTGTTCATATGAATTTACGGTAGTATCATTCCAATTCATTTTAAACCTCCTAAGTATGTGTTTTATAGGTTTATTATGAAATGAAATTATGAAGGGGAACAATCCCGTAAATCTGGGGGGGAAGAGGATGCATGAAAAAACAATGAAAGAAATTACAATGGTGGCGAATCATATAAGTTCTATAAGGTCATTTCAAGATTCATTTCTCCACTTGATACGTAAAGTCATTGATTTTGACGCCGCTTGTTTTACAACTATAGACCCGATTTCTTTTTTATCTACTGGGGCATTTACCGATGAGAGTGTTGAAAAGATTCATCCACAATTGTTTATGAATGAATTTTTAGAAGATGATTTTAATAAATTTAAATGTTTAACAGAACACTCTCCTCATGTTGCTTCTCTAAGTATGGCGACAAATGGTGAACAAAAGAAAAGTTCGAGATACCGAAATATTTTAAAACCAGCAAATTTTGGAGATGAATTAAGGGGCGTTTGTATGAGTAAGGGAAAATGTTATGGCCATCTTAGTTTATTTCGAGGAAGTACAAGTCCCGCGTTTCATATCGATGATTGTAAGTACTTAGCAACGATAGTCCCAATTGCTGGAGAGGCTTTAAAGAAGGCAGTTCCTATACCTTTTTCAGAAGAGAAGGTGATAGGCACAGGCACAGGCACGATTATAGTAAGTGAGGAATTTAATGTATTATATTGGAATCAAGATGGCAGCGAGTGGCTTTCAAATCTTAGAAAGTATGAACAGTTAAATATAAAAGAAATACCAAGACCAATACGTGCAGTTTGTTCAAAAGTAAAGGCTAACGAGTATAATGTAGGGTGTATGAATAGAGAAGAAAAAGTTTGTCTACCTTTAGCCTATGGCCATTTTTTAATCATTCGGGCTAGTAAGTTAGAACATACAAGTAGTTTTCAAGATGGTTATATTGTTCTATTCGAAAGAGCAAGACCGGAAGAGATTTTTCCACTTATTATGGAAACTTATAGTTTTACAATGCGTGAGAAGCAAGTAATACGTAAAATTCTTACAGGTATGTCGACAAAGGAATTAGCCCAAGAATTTTGTATATCTATATACACGGTACAAGATCATTTAAAATCCATTTTTGAAAAGACTGGGGTAAGTAGCAGAAATGAACTTGTGTGGGAAGTATTTTCGAAGTTTTGCTTTGATGCCACTGAATGAAAATAAAACAAGTCTACAAAGATCACATGAAGTATGGTGGATGAGTTGTAGAATTGAGCTTAAAAAGGTTATGGATGAGACATTCCATAACCTTTTTAATATGTAGAATTGTCCTTTTTGAAAGTTTTGTTTCAACTTTTCGTCTAAAGAGACAAAAAGTTGTCACAATTCGGTCACAATTAGCATAAACATAAAATAGACGAAATGAACTTATTTCCAAAAGGCTTGGTTTATTACAATCAGGATTCGTAGAGCTGAAAAAGCATGGATGAAAAGTTCACTATATTCCCAAGGAGGTAGATCGTATGAAAACAATTCTTGCTATCGCTGGACTTATTTGGGTTCTATCGCATGGCATCCCAATTTATGAAGGAGAACAAATTCGCAGTGCTCTGAATAAAAATTTTAATGAATATCATATCATTGATCGGCAAGATAATGTTGTGACAGTTCGAGTGAATGATTGTTTTCATACGGTAACCGTTGAAGGAACTTCAGTAGTGAATGATACAAAAGTATGTGATCAGCAATAATTATATATGGAAAGAAAAATTCTAGGGTTAAATATCTGAAAATTAAAATTAAAACATTATAGACGAAGAATAAGCGGGGGCGGGTAATCCCCGCTTATTCTTGTTTCACTTTATTGAATTTTGATGAGAGATATAATGATTTTTTGACAAAAAGGAAAGGGTATACTGAAAATTGAGATTAAGAAGCTAATGAGTTGTTAAGAATAATCATAAAGTGAAAATATACTCTTATGGGGTATCATGCGTAGATATTTAATGCTATAATTGGTATACTCATAAAAACAATTATTTTATTGGATGAAGAGAAACTTTAAGAAGGTGATAATATGGATCATAAAGAGCATGAAGCAGTAACACATAGATCAGAAAAAGAAAAAGAACAGATTATAAATAGATTAAAGAGAATTGAAGGACAGGTCCGCGGTATTCAAAACATGATTGAAAATGATCGTTATTGCGTAGATATTTTAGTGCAAATTTCAGCGATTAATGCAGCGATGAAAAAAGTAGGAATGGGCGTTCTCAAAAATCATACGAGTCATTGTGTTTCAGGAGCTATTAAAAATGGAAATGGTGACGAAGCAATTGAAGAATTAATGACAGTATTTGAACGTTTTTCAAAAGCGTAAAAACAAGCTAGTATTTAACTGGCTTGTTTTTTTGTTTACCCTCATATTGGATTTGGGTGTATTGTAGTGAAAAAGTGTGTGTAAAATAAACTTTTAGAAAATAATTGAAAAATCATGATACAAAACCATTGATTACCTTAGGGGGGTATGGTAAGATGTAATTGTGATTAACAAACAATGAATAAACAAGAGGAGGATTTTAAATGGAACAGTTAACATTACAAGTTGAAGGTATGTCTTGTGGACATTGTGTAAATGCTATCGAAAGCAGCGTGAAAGAGCTAAACGGTGTTGAACAAGTGAAGGTTCAATTAGCAGAAGGAACTGTTGAAGTTACTATCGACTCGTCTGCTGTAACATTAAAAGATATCGTTGCTGTAATCGAAGATCAAGGATACGATGTTCAATAATTATTTTTAGATATGGAAATAAATCGTACTTTAAATGAAGTACGATTTATTTTGCTAATAATTATACCTCATAAGGGTATATAGAGGTGAGAGACATGAATGAAAAAAAAGAGGCCAATCTTCAAATATCAGGAATGACATGTGCGGCATGTGCAAATAGAATTGAAAAAGGTCTAAAAAAAGTAGAAGGTGTTCATGAGGCAAATGTAAATTTTGCGCTTGAAAAAACAAAAATAATGTACGATCCAACTAAAACAAATCCGCAACAATTTAAAGAAAAAGTTGAATCATTAGGATATGGAATTGTAAGTGATAAAGCTGAATTTACTGTTTCAGGAATGACATGTGCAGCATGTGCAAATAGAGTTGAAAAGCGTTTAAATAAGTTAGATGGTGTGAACAAGGCGACAGTAAATTTTGCTTTAGAATCAGCCACAGTAGACTTTAACCCTGATGAAGTTAATGTAAATGAAATGAAGAGCGCGATTACGAAGCTAGGATATAAATTAGAAGTGAAACCAGATGATCAAGATGCATCAACTGATCATCGATTACAAGAAATTGAAAGACAAAAGAAGAAGTTTATTATTTCGTTTATTTTATCTTTCCCATTATTATGGGCAATGGTTAGTCATTTCTCATTTACGTCATTTATTTATTTACCAGATATGTTAATGAACCCTTGGGTGCAACTAGCACTTGCAACTCCTGTTCAATTTATCATTGGTGGACAGTTTTATGTTGGGGCTTATAAAGCGTTACGCAATAAAAGTGCTAATATGGATGTTCTCGTGGCACTTGGAACGTCGGCCGCGTATTTCTATAGTGTATATTTAAGTATTCAATCTATTGGTTCTTCGGAACATATGACAGATTTATATTTTGAAACGAGTGCGGTACTTATTACATTAATTATTTTAGGTAAATTATTTGAAGCGAAAGCAAAAGGGCGCTCATCAGAAGCAATTAAAAAATTGATGGGTTTACAAGCGAAGACAGCTACAGTTGTGCGAGATGGAACAGAAATAAAAATTTTGATTGAAGAAGTAGTAGCTGGTGATATCGTCTATGTAAAGCCTGGTGAAAAAATACCAGTAGATGGTGAGATTGTAGAAGGAAAATCAGCGATTGATGAATCGATGTTAACGGGTGAAAGTATTCCTGTTGATAAGTCAATTGGGGATGTAGTAATAGGTTCGACAATAAATAAAAATGGTTTTTTAAAAGTGAAAGCAACTAAAGTAGGCAGAGATACTGCATTAGCTCAAATCATTAAAGTAGTAGAAGAGGCACAAGGTTCAAAAGCTCCTATTCAAAGGGTAGCGGATCAAATTTCAGGTATTTTTGTACCGGTTGTAGTTGTGATTGCGATTATCACATTTGCAGTATGGATGATATTTGTTACACCTGGTGATTTTGGCGGAGCACTTGAGAAAATGATAGCAGTACTTGTTATCGCTTGTCCATGTGCATTAGGTCTTGCAACGCCTACATCTATTATGGCAGGATCAGGAAGATCGGCTGAGTATGGTATTTTATTTAAAGGTGGAGAGCATTTAGAAGCAACGCACCGATTAGATACAGTTATTCTAGATAAAACAGGTACTGTGACAAACGGAAAGCCTGTGTTAACAGATATAATTGTAGCAGATGGATTCCATGAAGAAGAAATACTACGTTTAGTAGGTGCGGCAGAAAAAAATTCTGAACACCCACTTGCAGAAGCGATTGTGGAAGGAATTAGAGAAAAGAAAATTGATATTCCAAGTTCAGAAACGTTTGAAGCGATTCCTGGATTTGGTATCGAATCAGTCGTAGAAGGAAAACAATTATTAATTGGCACACGTCGATTAATGAAGAAATTCAATATTGATATTGAAGAAGTTTCAAAATCAATGGAAGAGCTAGAACGAGAAGGAAAAACAGCAATGCTTATTGCAATCGATAAAGAATATGCTGGTATAGTTGCCGTTGCAGATACTGTGAAAGATACTTCAAAAGCAGCTATCGCAAGACTGAAAAAAATGGGTCTAGACGTTGTGATGATTACAGGGGATAATACACAAACTGCTCAGGCAATTGCAAAGCAAGTTGGTATTGATCACGTAATTGCAGAAGTATTGCCAGAAGGAAAAGCAGAAGAAGTGAAAAAACTGCAAGCAAATGGTAAGAAAGTAGCGATGGTTGGAGACGGGATAAATGATGCTCCTGCTCTTGCTACAGCGAACATTGGTATGGCAATTGGAACGGGAACGGATGTAGCGATGGAAGCAGCGGATATAACGTTAATCCGCGGTGATTTAAATAGTATTGCTGATGCGATCTTTATGAGTAAAATGACGATAAGAAATATTAAACAAAATTTATTTTGGGCATTAGCTTATAACGCGTTAGGAATTCCAATTGCGGCATTAGGTTTCTTAGCCCCTTGGGTTGCTGGAGCAGCGATGGCATTTAGTTCTGTATCCGTTGTATTAAATGCATTACGATTACAAAGAGTTAAATTAAAATCTTAAAAAGCTACATTAAGTAATTGAATAGAATTAAAAAACAATACTTTGAATAAGTATTGTTTTTTTGTTCGTATAGAAATTAAAACGATATAATAAAGAAGAATTATTGAATCGTATGTAGTAGAAAAGTTAAGAGGTAGTTTGGTAAGGAGACTTATATATGTTAAAAGATATTATAATTAGAACATTTCAGAAAGAAGATTTAAAGCAAGTATTACAATTGTTCTATGAAACAGTTCATACGGTTAATGCAAAAGATTATAATGAGTTACAGCTACAGGCATGGGCACCAGATCGACTAGATAGAGAAAGCTGGTTAAAGTCTTTAGAAAAGAATATTAGTTATGTAGCGGATCATAACGGTGTGATAGTCGGATTTGGAGATTATAATGAGGATCATTACGTAGATCGTTTATTTACACATAAATATTATCAAGGGAAAAGGATAGCCTCATCGATATTACAGAAGTTAGAAAAAGAAGCAGTGAACCTAGGGCATAGGGAAATCTATACAGAAGCGAGTATTACAGCAAAACCTTTCTTTGAAAGTAAAGGTTTTATTTGCATAAAGGAACAAAAGAAACAGCATAATGGTCAGATTTTTATTAATTATGTTATGAAAAAAATATCCTTCTCATAAATGAGAAGGATATTTTTCATTATTTTACAGCTTCTTTTAGTTCTTTACCAGCTTTGAAAGCAGGTACTTTAGAAGCTGCGATTTGCATTTCTTCACCAGTTTGTGGGTTACGGCCTGTACGAGCAGCTCTTTCACGAACTTCGAATGTACCGAATCCGATAAGTTGTACTTTTTCACCAGCAGCTAAAGTGTTAGTGATTGATTCTACTACAGTTTGTACAACTACAGTAGCTTCTTTTTGAGAAATCTCAGCATTTTGTGCTACGTTTTTAATTAATTCTGTTTTGTTCATGTTTTTCACCTCATATGTAAATAATGCTATTTAAGTTGTTATTATAACGTATAAAACATTCGAGAACAAGTGTACGTACATATATTCGCAAAAAAAATGAAATTTGTAATATTTTTTAGGGCACTTTATAGACATTCCATTTAAGCGGACAGAGATTTGTTTTTCATTTCAGTCTTCTCTTGATAAGAAGGTAGTTTCTTATTATAAGATATGAAGTAAGGTAGTGCTACAAATAACATACCTCCTACTAAATTTCCAAAGAAAACAAAAATAAAGTTTGGAAAATATTCAGCCCAAGTGAAATGACCGGCAAAAATCGCGGCTGGGATGACAAACATATTGGCTACAACGTGTTGAAATCCAATCGCAACAAAAGTCATAACCGGGAACCAAATACCGATAATCTTTCCGATAAATTCTTTACTTCCCATACTGAGCCAAACAGCTAAACAAACGAGCCAATTACATCCGATTGCAGAAATAAATGCTTGCAATGGTGTATCTTGTAGTTTCGCTTGAGCGATAGAAATAGTTTTCGCTAAAAAAGCTCCTTCAGTTAAGCCAACGATATGACCGAAAAAGTAGGCTACAAATACAGCCCCTATGAAATTGCTACATGTAACAATAACTAAATTTCGTATGAAATAAAATAAAGTAATTTTCTTTTGGAGCCAGGCCATAGAAACTGTCATCATGTTACCAGTTACTAGTTCACCGCCTGCAAGAATAACGAGAATGAGACCAACAGGGAATACAGCAGCGCCTAGAAAACTAGAAAATGATCCCCAATATTTTGGCATTGTCCCAATAACATGAATATCGAGTAAATACCCTAATGCGATAAAAGCGCCACCAAAAAAACCAAGAATTAGCATAGGGAGCAATGATAAATGAGCTTTTTTTCTTCCTGAATTCGCAGCAAGTTCCGTAATTTCTTCTGGTGTAAATACAGACATGAATAATCCCTCCGTAATAAAATGATGAAATGAATAGAAAAAATTTCAAAAATCTATGTATTATAAAAATATGTTATGACTTCTGTATAAAATTGTCAAAGTGAATAGAGAGGAAATTACATATTGATAACATTGTTCATATTGTCACATGAATGTAACAATAAGGATTTAAAGTGTTTCTAGAGGTGAAAACATGAATACGAATCATGTAAAAAAAGAACGAAAAAAATCAATCGTAAAGATATTTATTATTAGTTTTATAAGTATATTAATGATACCAGTAAGTTTGTATTATTATGCGACAGAAATAGAACGAAAACTAGTAACCGTTACGTGGAATGAAATAGAAGCTTCTACAATTCCTAAAGAGTTTAATAATAAAAAAATATTGCAGTTTTCAGATGTACATTTAGGACCAGAGTTTACACTGAAACAACTTGAACATTTAGTGGAGAAGATGAATGAATTACATCCAGATATAGTAGTTTTTACCGGAGATTTAATAGATAAATTTGGGTCTTATAGTGCGGAAAGAGAAGCAGCGAAGGCTATTTTGCAGAAAATTTACGCTCCCTTAGGGAAATATGCTGTGTTTGGGAATCATGATAGGGGCGGGGGCGGTAGTTTATTTTACAAAAAATATATGGAGGAAGCTGGTTTTTCTGTATTAGTAAATGAAGTGCAGAAAATTAAAGTGGAAAACGGCAAATATATTACAATATCAGGTTTGGATGATTTTCTATTAGGGAAGCCGCAAATAGATTCAACTTTAAAAAACTTGAAACAAGATGATTTCAACATGTTATTAGTACATGAGCCGGATGTTGTAACCAAAATAAATCGTTACCCAGTGGATCTTCAACTGTCAGGACATAGTCACGGAGGACAAGTCCAAATTCCTTTCGTAGGTCCATTAATTACTACCAAACTAGCTGAGAGCTATGTTGAAGGTATGTATGAAGTAGAGGGGAAGAGTAAGCTGTTATATTTATATGTAAATCGAGGTATTGGGACAACCCGAATGCCTGTTAGATTTTGGAGTGTACCAGAACTTTCAGTATTTGTATTGAAGCAAAATAGTAACTAATGTATTCAATTCCACATCATCATTCTCAATTTGATTTTGATGAACAATATATGGTAATTGATGGTAAATAAAAACAACAATAGGTCCTATAACCTATTGTTGTTTTTTATTATTTTTGCAAGGGAAGAGTATCAAAATATGTTCTGTAATTATTAGAGAATTCAAAGTTGTTTTTTGCATCCCAATTAATAGACCAAGACATTAGGCCGCGGAATGCAGGATAGCCACTTTGGTTAGAAAGTTTATACTTTCCTCCGAACGGAACTCCTTTAATGATATAATTTAAAGCTTTTTTCATTTCAGTTGGCGAAATGTATCCACCACTTGGAGCTGCCGCTGGTGCTGCTGGAAGCCCAATCATAACTTGATCTGAGCGAAGAGCTGGGAAAATGTTATTTGGATTACCACCTACAGGAAAACCATGTAAGAGCATATCTGCCATAGCGACTTCGTAGTCTGCAGTACCTTGATTGTAGTTATTACCGTCCATTCCAACCCCGCTGCCAGCGTTGTAGTGTTGAACGTGAATGTATGTTAGTTTATCTTTCACTCCGTAAATAATTGGTAAATATGCACCCCAGATACTTCCGTATGCGCTATAACCGCCTTGAACATAGGCTGTTTCAGGAGCCATGCTTAATAGAAAATCTGGACCATAATGATCTGAGATTGTGCGAATAGCTGATATAAGATTTACGATTTGGGGAGTAGTTGGGTTTTTGAAATTAATGTCATTTCCGTTTAAGTAAATACCTGATTCAAGGTCAATATCTATTCCATCAAAACCGTATTTATCGATTAGAGATTGTATGGAATTAATAAAACGTTGCTTAGCGGCATTGTCAGGAAGTAAAACGACTCCATTTTGTCCTCCTATTGAAAGAACTACTTTCTTTCCTTTACTTTTTAAATAAGAAATATCTGATTTGAAGTCTGCATCTGTACCATACACAGGAGAAAATTCAACAGTGGAACGATCACCACCAGTTTCACCAAAAGATACATTGATTACATCCCATTTTGGTGAAACGTCTTTTAATTTAATAATGCCAGTACCGTTATCAAAGTTATGCCAGTATCCAACGAGTAATTTTGAACCTAAATTGTTTGCTGCTTGTGTTTGGAAAGGGGATAGCGGTAGTAGTAAGAACAGTACTAAAATACAACAAAAAAATTTGAACTTGTTTAACATATCAACACTCCTATACAAAAAGTTGTCTAGATGTATAATCTTGTTTATTTAATAATATCTGAAAATTCTTTCTTTCGTAAGAGGACTATAATTTTCTCAACAATTGTGTGTGGGAAAGTATTAAACCTAATGAAATAATTTTTGAAGGAGATTGAATTGCAATTGTTAAATTCAGAATATTTTGATATATTTTAACGTATAGAACAAAATCTTTCGCACAGTACTCTTACATAAATTTCAAAATTTAGTTTGGAAGGGGATGTACAAGAGTTGGATAAAAATCTAAAGAAAGATCTCAAAATACGCCACATTACAATGATCTCAATTGGCGGCGTAATAGGGGCTGGTTTGTTTGTTGGAAGTGGTGCCGTTGTACATTCGGCAGGACCTGGTTCTATCGTTTCATATACATTAGCAGGACTTCTAGTCATTTTCGTCATGAGAATGCTAGGAGAAATGGCAGCTGTAAATCCGACAAGTGGTTCATTTGCAACGTATGCAAGAGAAGCAATTGGTCCATGGGCGGGTTATACAATAGGCTGGTTATACTGGTTTTTCTGGGTAATTGTTATTGCAATAGAAGCCACAGCAGGTGCTGGTATTATCCAATATTGGATTCCACAAATACCGCTATGGTTATTAAGTTTAATATTAACAATTTTATTAACGCTGACGAACGTTTTTTCGGTGAAATCATTTGGAGAGTTTGAATATTGGTTTTCTTTTATTAAAGTAATAAGTATTGTTTTGTTCCTTTGTCTAGGTCTTGCTGTTATTTTAGGATTTGTTCCAGGAACAGAAGCACCCGGCACTTCGAATTTAATTGGACAAGGTGGGTTTATGCCAAACGGTATAAGTTCGGTCTTGCTTGGAATTACTGTTGTTATATTTTCATTTATGGGATCAGAGATTGTAGCAGTAGCGGCTGGTGAATCTGCAGAACCTGTAAAAGCAGTAAAAACAGCAACAAACAGTGTGATTTGGCGTATTCTTGTATTTTTTATTGGGTCTATAGCGGTAGTTGTTACGCTACTGCCATGGAATTCAGCTAACATATTAAAAAGTCCATTTGTAGCTGTACTTGAACATATAGGAATACCAGCGGCAGCACAAATTATGAATTTTATCGTTTTAACAGCTGTACTTTCTTGCTTAAATTCAGGCTTATATACAAATTCAAGAATGCTTTTTTCAATGGCAGAAAGAGGAGATGCGCCAAAGTCATTTTTAAAATTGAACAGTAGTGGTGTTCCTGTTCGAGCGGTTTTATTTGGAACGGTCTTCGCTTATATTGGAGTTGTTTTTAGTTACATTTCTCCAGATAAAGTCTTTTTGTTTTTAGTGAATGCATCTGGCGGGATTGCGTTACTAGTTTATCTCGTTATTGCAGTTTCGCATTTAAAGATGCGTAAAAAAATGGGGAAAGTAGAACAAAAAAATTTGAAAGTGAAAATGTGGCTTTTTCCGTATGTAACGTATGTTACAATTGCTGCTATTATAGCAGTTTTAGTTGCGATGTTCGCAATTGATACTTTACGTTCACAAGCACTTTTAACAATGTTTGTTACAGTTCTTATCATACTTTCTTATTTTATTTTTAATAGAAATAAAAATAGCACAGTTTTGAATCCTAAAAGTAAGAATGAGGAATCTGTTCGATTCTAATTTTCTTATTTTCGAAGAGAGTTACACCCAGTCATTGCTATAAAAGAATCATATATAATCATAGAAACAAGTAATTACTATTGTCATAGTGGATATAAACTTTTTTCTTGACTTTTTATACGAAGGCGAGCAAAATGGTAAAAAAGGAAGGGGGGATGATGATGGAAGAGTACGTATTAGAGCTGTATAACCTGTTATATACGACAGAATGGCAAGATATTGTTTCGTTTCTAGGAATAGTATTTTGCATGAAAATTGTAATTGTATATATGGAAGAGCAAGGTATGTTCTATTCCTTCTCATCTCCGTTCGATGTGCAGCGCGAGCCGTTGCTAAACTATGCCAATGTGAATTACGAACAATTTCCTTTTGTAGTTTTCTTTATGATTCGATTTATTACAGCAATTGTAAAGAAGAAGGAAAGTGATGATGAAGAGTGCCACGCAACTTGTAAGGTAGCTAACGTTTTTTAAGCTAAATACAAGGAGGAGATTTATATGTGGTTTCGATTTCTTATGATTGGTTTCTTTTCATTAACAGCAATTTCATTAATGGGATATCAAGTGTCTGAAATTTTTCAAGCATATAGCGATACATTTTTTAACAAAAATTAATCGCGTTGCTATTTGAATAATAAAGCGATAAAATCCTTCTTAAGAAGTTTTATTAAGAAGGATTTTTTTCTTTGTTTTGTCTTGCTGTGTCAAACTATTGTCACATTTACACTGTGAATAATATGTTAAAATAGTGAGGTTACGTATACATACTTGAAGGAAGAGGGAGTGACCATTTTGGTGGATCAATCAACAAATCAGAAAAGCTATGCTCCTATTGTGATAACGCTTTCTGTAATTGTAAATGCGATTATTTTATTTTTGTTCTTTGGACCTGTTGGCTATGAAGGAGAAGTACATTTTGATGTAACGATTTTACCAATGTTAAACGCGATTTTTAATAGCTTTACGTTCGTATTTTTATTAGCAGCGTTATTCTCTATTATTAAAAAGAATGTGAAAATGCATCGTGGTTTCATCCTTGCAGCATTTACGACAACTTTACTATTTTGTGTGTCGTATTTATCGTATCATTACTTAGCACCGGCAACACATTTTGGCGGAGAAGGATTCATTAAATATGTGTATTTCATCATTTTAATTACACATATTATCCTAGCAGCAATTATCGTACCACTTGCATTGTTTGCACTTGTATTTGGTTTTACAAATCAATTAACACGTCACCGTAAAATTGTACGTTGGACAATGCCAATTTGGTTATATGTAAGTTTATCTGGTGTTATTGTGTACTTAATGATCTCACCTTATTATCAATAAAAGTCTCAGCCTTTAGGCTGGGGCTTTTTTGTTAAGCAAATCTTTTTGTGAAATGAAAAAAATATGGTATACAAAAGTATAGTTGCTTTTCAAATAGAAGGGATGGTAAAGAAATATGCAAAATTTTGTATTTCGTAATCCAACGAAACTTATTTTCGGTAAAGATCAATTAGAACAGTTAAAAACTGAAATTCCACAGTTTGGTAAGAAGGTTCTTCTCGTATATGGAGGAGGCAGTATTAAAAGAAACGGTATTTATGATAATGTGATTTCTATTTTAAAGGATATTAATGCAGAAGTATTTGAATTGACGGGTGTTGAACCGAATCCTCGTGTATCAACTGTAAAGAAAGGGATTCAAATTTGTAAAGATAATGGAGTCGAATTTATTTTAGCAGTTGGTGGAGGAAGTGTAATCGACTGTACGAAAGCGATTGCTGCTGGTAGTAAATATGATGGAGATGTATGGGATATTGTAACGAAAAAAGCATTTGCTAGTGAGGCATTACCATTTGGTACTGTACTTACTCTTGCTGCGACAGGTTCTGAAATGAATGCAGGCTCGGTAATTACAAATTGGGAAACGAATGAAAAGTATGGATGGGGAAGCCCAGTTACATTCCCGCAGTTTTCAATTTTAGATCCAGTTCATACTGCATCTGTGCCGAGAGATCAAACGATTTATGGTATGGTAGATATTATGTCACATGTATTAGAACAATATTTCCATCATGGAACGAATACAGAACTACAAGATCGTTATTGTGAATCTGTTTTAAAAACAGTAATTAAGACAGCTCCCAAGCTTTTAAGTGATTTAGAAAATTATGAGCATAGGGAAACAATTTTATATTGCGGAACGATGGCGTTAAATGGTATTTTAGCGATGGGAGTAAGAGGTGACTGGGCAACTCATAATATTGAACATGCAGTTTCTGCTGTTCATGATATACCGCATGGAGGCGGCTTAGCAATTCTATTCCCTAACTGGATGAAGCATGTCGTAGATGAAAATGTAAGTCGTTTTAAACAGTTCGCTATTCGTGTATTTGAAATAGAAACAGATGGAAAAACAGATAAAGAAGTGGCGTTAGAAGGAATTGAGGCACTGCGTCAATTTTGGACTTCGATTGAAGCGCCAGCAACATTAGCTGATTACGGTATTGGAGAAAATGAAATTGATATAATGGCTAATAAAGCGATGGCGTATGGTGAATTTGGTAACTTTAAAAAATTAAATAAAGATGATGTTCTAAGTATATATAAAGCTTCTTTATAAGTGAATTTAGAAAAGAAACCTATTTGATTGTTTGATCGAATAGGTTTCTTTTTTTGCTTTTTATAAACGTTTATGAATGTTTGTGATTATTTTTGGTTGTTTATGGTTGATTTTTGTGACCGTTTTCATTATACTGTAATCAAAGAAGAGGTGAATAAAATGTTAACTCCTGAACGTCATCAAATGATATTGCAACTTGTAAAAGAACAGAAAGTTGTAAAATTACAGCAATTAGTTGAAAGAACAGAAAGCTCTGAGTCGACAATTCGCCGTGATTTAGCACAATTGGAAAAGCAAAGGTTATTAAAAAGAGTTCATGGTGGTGCCGCTGTTTTAACAGGAAAAGGGCAAGAACCAACGATGGTTGAAAAATCATCCAAAAACATTCAAATAAAACAACAAATTGCTAATTATGCGGCTAGCGTTGTTGAACAAGGTGATTGTATTTATTTAGATGCAGGGAGTACAACATTTGAAATGATTCCATTTTTAATCAATAAAGATGTTACTGTCGTTACGAATGGACTTATGCATATTGAAGCTTTAGTTGAAAATAATATTCGTGCGTATTTACTAGGCGGAATGATGAAGAGTAGGACGAAAGCTTTAATCGGTGCTATGGCACAGGAAAGTATGCAGAAGTATCGCTTTGATAAATGTTTTTTAGGTGCAAATGGTGTACATGAACAGCTTGGCTTTACAACGCCAGATCCAGAAGAAGCGCTCCTAAAACAAATGGCACTAACATTAGCAAACGAAGGATATTTCTTAATTGATGAAAGTAAGTTTTCAGAAGTTGCGTTTGCGAAAATTGCAAATGTTGAAGATGCAAATATTATTACAAACCATTTAGAAATTGATTTAGAAAAATATAAAAAACAAACCAATGTAATTGAGGCTGATAAACAATGATCTATACAGTTACTTTAAACCCATCTATTGATTATGTAGTGCAAGTTCCTTCTTTTGATTTAGGAACAATAAATCGAGCGGAGAAAGATATGAAGTTTCCTGGAGGAAAAGGAATTAATGTTTCTCGTGTTCTTCAGCGTTTAGGTGTTAAAAATATAGCACTTGGATTTACTGGTGGATTTACTGGTCAATTTATTAAAGAGGTATTACAGACGGAAGGTGTAACAACAAACTTCGTCCAAGTAGATGAAGATACTCGCATTAATGTGAAAATAAAAGGGAAAGAAGAAACAGAATTAAATGGCCAAGGTCCTATTGTAACAAAAGAGCAGTTCGAACAGTTAATGAAAAAAATTGAGAGTATGCAACCTGGAGATTGTGTTGTACTCGCTGGGAGTGTACCGATCTCTATTCCAAGTACTTTTTACGAATCAATTGCTGCGTTTGGAGCTGAAAAAGGTATTCGTGTAGTAGTAGATGCAAGTGGAAGTGCACTGCAACATGTAATTAAAAATAAGCCATTTTTAATTAAGCCAAACCACCATGAACTTGGTGAGTTGTTTGGAGTGGAGCTTTCAACAGTAGAAGACATTTTACCTTATGGAAGAAAATTAATTGAACAAGGTGTAAAACACGTTATCGTATCGATGGCTGGAGAGGGAGCTTTATTATTTACGGCAGAAGGTATATATGAAGCGACTGTTCCAAAAGGTGTTGTAATTAATTCAGTTGGGGCCGGAGATTCTCTTGTTGCAGGGTTTGTAGGCAAATATGAACAGACAAAAGATATTGAAAAGGCATTTCAATACGGCGTTGCAACAGGGAGTGCAACAGCATTTTCAGCTGATTTATGTAAGAAGGAAAAAGTAGAAGAATTATTGTCGCAAGTAATTGTAGCTAAGCGATAGGGGGAAGCAACATATGAAAATTACAGAACTATTAAAAAGGGATACAGTCATTATGGATTTGACAGCTTCAAATAAAGAAGCTGTCATAGATGAATTAGTTGAGAAATTAAACGGGGCAAATCGTTTAAATAGTAAAACGGAATTTAAAGAAGCTATTTTAAAGCGGGAGTCCCAAAGTACGACTGGAATAGGGGAAGGTATTGCAATACCTCATGCGAAGACAAAGGCTGTTAAACAACCATCGATTTGTTTTGGTAGAAGTGTAAGCGGTATCAATTATGAGTCGCTTGATGGACAACCAGCACACTTATTCTTTATGATTGCTGCAAGTGAAGGAGCGAATAATACTCATTTAGAAACATTGTCTCGTTTATCGACATTATTAATGGATGAAGGGTTTCGCAAGCAACTATTAGAAGCGAAGGATGAAAGTGAGCTTCTTCAACTATTTGATGAAAAAGAGAATGAAAAAGAAGAAGAGATTGAAGTCGCAAAACCAGAAGGAAATGAACCGTACGTACTTGCTGTTACAGCTTGCCCAACTGGAATCGCTCACACATATATGGCGGCGGATAGCTTAAAAGCAAAAGCGGCAGAGTTAGGAATAGCGATTAAAGTTGAAACGAACGGATCAACAGGTATCAAAAACGGTTTAACGAAAGAGGATATTGAACGTGCAACAGCTATTATTGTTGCGGCAGATAAACAAGTAGAAATGAATCGTTTTGCTGGTAAACATGTCATTCAAGTGCCAGTTGCTGATGGGATTAGAAAAACGGAAAATCTGCTTAAACGAGCTGTCAAACAAGATGCACCAATCTTTAAAGGTGTAAAAGAGGATGGGAAAACAGAAAGTATTGAGAGAGAAAAAGGATTAGGAATTTATAAGCATTTAATGAGCGGTGTAAGTAATATGCTTCCATTCGTTGTTGGTGGCGGGATTTTAATAGCGCTAGCATTTTCGTTTGGTGGTATAAAGGCGGAAGGTCCTTTAGCTGAATTGTTCATGTCAATTGGTGGAGGAAAAACAGGTGCATTTTTATTCCTTGTACCAATTTTAGCTGGATTTATTGCAAGCTCTATTGCTGATCGTCCTGGTTTTATGCCTGGTGTTGTAGGTGGATTTTTAGCGGCGAATGCGAATGCTGGATTTTTAGGTGGATTAATTGCTGGTTTCTTAGCTGGATATGTTGTTTTAGGGTTAAAAAGATTATTTTCAGGACTACCAGTACAATTAGAAGGAATTAAACCTGTTTTGTTATATCCAGTCTTTGGATTATTGATTACAGGAGTTGTAATGCAAAAAGTAGTAATTCCGCCTGTAGTAGCATTAAATGAAATGTTGACAGGGTGGTTAAATGGTTTAAATGGTACGAATGCTATATTACTAGGTCTTATTTTAGGTGGTATGATGGCGATTGATATGGGTGGTCCAATTAATAAAGCGGCATTTACGTTTGGTATTGCTGCAATAGAAGCACAGAATTTTGGAGTGCACTCAGCAGTTATGGCTGGTGGTATGGTACCGCCACTTGCGATTGCATTCGCAACTACATTCTTTAAATCAAAGTTTACAGAAGCGGAACGTAAATCTGGTTTAACAAATTATATTATGGGAGCATCGTTCATTACAGAAGGTGCGATTCCGTTTGCAGCTGCAGATCCGGTTCGAGTAATCGTAAGTTGTGTTGTTGGTTCAAGTATTGCAGGTGCGTTATCTATGTTATTCCAAATTACATTACCGGCACCGCATGGTGGATTATTTGTAATAGCGTTAGTAAATAAACCGTTACTATATATTTTCTCTATATTAATTGGAACAATTATCTCGGCTATTATGCTAGGTGTTTGGAAAAAGAAAGTTCAATAACAAATAAAAAGAGAGTAGCTTTTAGTAGCTGCTCTCTTTTTATTACAAAAAAATAAGTTAACAATGGAATATTGATGTTTTTTGGTAAAAGATGTAACGAATTGTGAATTTTTTGTAACAAAAAAGTAACACTGTAATTTTTTCTGGAAAAAAGTTCTTGTGCTCGTATATGAAAAATATATGAAAACCACTGGAGATTGTATGAGAAATACATTTTATTAATATGGAAATTTATGTTACAACTCGTTAATTGTATATTACGAATGATTTGTAATTGTGTGATTTCTAAAAATTCTAAAAATCTGTTGCTATAATGAAAATACGAAAACAAAGCAAATGGAGGCTATTCATGAAAAAATTATTAAGTATAGCAACAGCAGCAGTTTTTGGTCTTGGGATTTTTGCGGGTTCTGCTAAAGCGGAAACAATTGTAACAACAGACGTATTAAATGTTAGAGAAAACCCAAATGTAGAGTCAAAGCTTGTAGGTAAAGTGTTAAGTGGGAATACACTAGATGTTATAAATACAGAAAATGGATGGACGAAAATTAAGTTAAACGGTAAGGAAGCGTTTGTAAGTGCTGATTTTACAAAGAGCACATATTATGTAACGGCGGGCGTATTAAATGTTCGTGCTGGAGCGAATACTGATTCTGAAATTTTAGGTAAACTTAATAAAAATGATGTGATTGAAACGACGAATCAAGTTCAAAATGAATGGTTACAATTCGACTACAATGGAAAAGTCGGATATGTTCACGTGCCATTTTTAACAGGAACGGCACCTGTAATTGAAAAGAAAGAGGTTGTAGCTCAAGAAGAAGCGCCGGTTAAAAATAATACAGCAGTTAAGAATAAAGAGTCTGTTAAGAGTAACGATTCTATTAAGAATGTAGAATCAAGTAAACCTGTGGTAAAAGAAAAGCCGGCTGCAAAACCAGTTGCGAAATCTACTGAAACAAGTGCGCCTACTGGTGGTCGTGAAATTACAGTAGAAGCGACGGCATATACAGCAGATCCGAGTGAGAATGGTTCGTATGGTGGTCGTGTATTAACTGCAATGGGGCATGATTTAACAGCAAATCCAAATATGAAAGTAATTGCTGTTGATCCGAAAGTAATTCCGCTTGGATCAAAAGTATGGGTAGAAGGATATGGAGAAGCGATTGCTGGAGACACTGGTGGTGCGATTAAAGGAAATCGTATTGATGTATTAGTCGGTTCGGATGGTAGTGCTAATAGCTGGGGGCGCAAATCTGTAAAAGTGAAAGTTATACAATAGGTTATCCATATTAATATAAAAAGCGGTTGCTTGAAATTATGTAAGCAGCCGCTTTTTATGGATTATTGAAAGGGATAAATAGTTTTACCTGTAATAATTTTATATGCACTGCAAAATTGTGTTTGTATATATTCTGTATTTTTATTTTCTGGATGTGATGTTGTTTCATGGAGAGTAGAATGAAAAGCCCGTAGTAAACAATTTAGGGCGAAGTATAATTCCTCTTGTGAACAATTTTGTTCTTTTGTAGAAGTAGCTAAAATGAGGTCTTTTGTCAAAGATGAAAAATTGATGGTGGATTGTTTCATAGTTAACTCATCCTCTCGAAACTATTTTTATCATGTATATGCAGAATTGGACAAACTATGTTCTTTTTTATATGTAATTTCATGTACCGAAATGAAAGAACTTGCAATCATGCCGTTAAAATTGGTAAGATTGGGTATAATCAATAGATGGAGTATATTACATAAAGAGAGTTGAATGCTATGGGAGAAGTGCAACGTGAAAAAGTTGCTGTCATCATTGGACCAACAGCTGTTGGAAAGACGAAGTTAAGTATCGATCTTGCCAAAGCGTTGAACGGTGAAATTATTAGTGGTGATTCCATGCAAATCTATCGAACGATGGATATTGGAACTGCAAAGGTAACACAAGCAGAGATGGACGGAATTCCACATTATATGGTCGATATAAAAAATCCGGAAGATTCATTTTCTGTCGCGGAATTTCAAGAACGTGTTCGCAAACATATTCGAGAAATTACAGAACGTGGTAAATTACCAATTATAGTTGGTGGGACCGGTCTTTATATACAATCTGTTTTATTCGATTATCAGTTTACAGATGATGCTGGTGATGTGATATACCGAGAGCAAATGGAAAAGTTAGCTTTAGAACGCGGTGTGGAATATGTACATAAAAAATTGCAAGAAGTAGATCCGGAAAGTGCGGAGCGTATTCATGCAAATAATGTACGACGTGTCATTCGGGCGTTAGAAATTTTCCACACGACGGGTGAAAAAATGAGTGACCAAATTGAGAAACAAGAAAAAGAGTTACTCTATGATGTTTCATTAATTGGCTTGACAATGGATCGAGAAATGCTATACGATCGCATTAACTTACGAGTGGATTTGATGATGGAACAAGGCCTATTAGAGGAAGTAGAAGGTCTGTATAATAGAGGGATACGAGATTGTCAATCTATTCAAGCGATTGGATATAAAGAAATCTATGATTATTTTGAGAATCGAGCCCCTTTAGAAGATGCGGTATCACAATTAAAGACGAATTCGCGTCGTTATGCAAAGCGTCAATTAACGTGGTTCCGTAATAAAATGGATGTCACGTGGTTTGATGTTACAGACGGTGAAAAAACGTCAGAAATTTTACGATACATAGAAGGAAAGTTACAAGTAAAGTCGAATAATAGTAAGTAGAGAAAAAGAGGAGGATTCGACATGAAGCAATCAATCAATATTCAAGATCAGTTTTTAAATCAACTCCGTAAAGAAAATACGTTTGTTACGCTGTACTTATTAAATGGTTTCCAGCTTCGTGGACTAATTAAAGGATTTGATAATTTTACAGTCCTGCTGGAAACAGAAGGTAAGCAACAGCTTATTTATAAACATGCAATTTCTACATTTGTACCACAAAAAAATGTTTCAATTGAATTAGAATAGTAATGAATTATTGTACATAACAAAAAAGAGCGAGTTTCCTCGCTCTTTTTTTATTTGTCATAAACAATATATGATGAAATTTAAGCGATTCTAAATACAGTAAGGCGGATGTTAGTATTTCCTGTCGCAGGGATCGTAATCTCATTAAGAGTAGATTGAACAGAAATTCTTGCACCAGCTGCTAATGTTTCGATTGTAGTAAATGAAAGTGAGTCGCCTATTAAATTTGAAGAGAAATTATCAGTTGCGACTGCTCCATTAATTGAAATTCCTACTCCGAGTGGAGCGCATCCTGGCGCAGTTGTAGAAATGGATACGCTAATTACATAAATACCACCGTTAATAACAGTAACTGTATCTGTGCCGTTGAAGATAATATTGTTTACGTTAATTGCAGTACTAAAAATAAAGTTATTAAATTGCAGTACTGTTTGCTGAATATTGTTTGTTACAACAATTGTTGCTATAGGGAAGCTAGGTCCAGTTGGCCCAGTAGGTCCGGTAGGTCCACCAGAAGGTCCAGTAGGTCCAGTAACTCCTATACCAGTAGCGCCGGTAGCACCCGTTGGTCCTTGAATGCCTTGAGGTCCGGTAGCGCCTGTGTTACCTTGAACACCTTGAGGTCCAGTAGCGCCAGTAGCACCCGTGTTACCTTGAGGTCCGGTAGCACCAGTAGCACCTGTGTTACCTTGAACACCTTGAGGTCCAGTAGCGCCAGTAGCACCGGTAGCACCAGTAGCACCCGTGTTACCTTGAACGCCTTGAGGTCCAGTAGCACCAGTAGCACCCGTGTTACCTTGAACGCCTTGAGGTCCAGTAGCACCAGTAGCACCCGTGTTACCTTGAGGTCCAGTAGCGCCGGTAGCACCAGTAGCACCTGTGTTACCTTGAACGCCTTGAGGTCCAGTAGCGCCGGTAGCACCAGTAGCACCTGTGTTACCTTGAACGCCTTGAGGTCCAGTAGCGCCTGTGTTACCTTGAGCACCCTGAGGTCCAGTAGCGCCAGTAGCACCTGTGTTGCCTTGAACACCTTGAGGTCCAGTGGCACCGGTAGCACCTGTGTTACCTTGAACACCTTGAGGTCCAGTGGCACCCGTGTTACCTTGAGCACCTTGAGGTCCAGTAGCGCCGGTAGCACCAGTAGCACCTGTGTTACCTTGAACACCTTGAGGTCCAGTAGCGCCGGTAGCACCAGTAGCACCTGTGTTACCTTGAGCACCCTGAGGTCCAGTAGCGCCGGTAGCACCTGTGTTACCTTGAACGCCTTGAGGTCCAGTGGCACCAGTAGCACCTGTGTTACCTTGAGCACCTTGAGGTCCAGTAGCGCCGGTAGCACCAGTAGCACCTGTGTTACCTTGAACACCCTGAGGTCCAGTAGCGCCGGTAGCACCAGTAGCACCTGTGTTACCTTGAACACCTTGAGGTCCAGTAGCACCGGTAGCACCTGTGTTACCTTGAACACCTTGAGGTCCAGTAGCGCCGGTAGCACCAGTAGCACCTGTGTTACCTTGAGCACCCTGAGGTCCAGTAGCACCTGTGTTGCCTTGAACACCTTGAGGTCCAGTGGCACCGGTAGCGCCTGTGTTACCTTGAACACCTTGAGGTCCAGTAGCGCCGGTAGCACCGGTAGCGCCTGTGTTACCTTGAACACCTTGAGGTCCAGTAGCGCCGGTAGCACCAGTAGCACCTGTGTTACCTTGAACACCCTGAGGTCCAGTAGCGCCGGTAGCACCTGTGTTACCTTGAACACCCTGAGGTCCAGTAGCGCCGGTAGCACCAGTAGCACCTGTGTTACCTTGAAGGCCTTGAGGTCCAGTAGCACCAGTAGCACCTGTGTTACCTTGAACACCTTGAGGTCCAGTAGCGCCGGTAGCACCAGTAGCGCCAGTAGCACCAGTAGCACCTGTGTTACCTTGAGCACCCTGAGGTCCAGTAGCGCCGGTAGCACCAGTAGCACCTGTGTTGCCTTGAACACCTTGAGGTCCAGTGGCACCGGTAGCACCTGTGTTACCTTGAAGGCCTTGAGGTCCAGTAGCGCCGGTAGCACCAGTAGCACCTGTGTTACCTTGAAGGCCTTGAGGTCCAGTAGCGCCGGTAGCACCTGTGTTACCTTGAGCACCCTGAGGTCCAGTAGCACCCGTGTTACCTTGAACACCTTGAGGTCCAGTAGCACCCGTGTTACCTTGAGCACCCTGAGGTCCAGTAGCACCTGTGTTACCTTGAACACCTTGAGGTCCAGTAGCACCCGTGTTACCTTGAACACCCTGAGGTCCAGTGGCACCGGTAGCACCAGTAGCACCTGTGTTACCTTGAGCACCCTGAGGTCCAGTAGCACCAGTAGCACCTGTGTTACCTTGAGGTCCAGTAGGTCCAGGAGGCCCGCCAGAAGGTCCGGTAGGTCCGGTAACTCCTATACCGGTAGCGCCGGTAGCACCTGTGTTACCTTGAACACCTTGAGGTCCAGTAGCACCAGTAGCGCCGGTAGCACCCGTGTTACCTTGAACACCCTGAGGTCCAGTAGCACCTGTGTTACCTTGAGGCCCCTGAGGTCCAGTAGCGCCAGTAGCACCAGCAGGTCCTTGAGCGCCTGTATTGCCGGTAGCGCCTGTGTTACCTTGAGGCCCCTGAGGTCCAGTAGCGCCAGTAGCACCAGCAGGTCCTTGAGCGCCTGTATTGCCGGTAGCGCCCGTGTTACCTTGAGGTCCCTGAGGTCCAGTAGCGCCCGTAGCGCCAGTAGCACCAGCAGGTCCTTGAGCGCCTGTATTGCCGGTAGCGCCTGTGTTACCTTGAGGTCCTTGAGGTCCTTGAGGTCCAGTGGCACCAGTGTTACCTCGAGGTCCGGTAGCACCAGTAGCGCCTGCTGGTCCAGTAGGTCCGGTAGGTCCTTGAATGAACGAAGCAGAATTAACTAGAGCAGTTTGTAATGCTGCTATTAATTTAAGAAGCTCTTGAAGTGTGCAAGGGTCAATTCGGAATAATTTTGTAATGTATAGTAAATAGTTAATGAGATTTTGAAGCTCAATAAATACAGCGCTTGCTACAAAGGTTGGATTTCTTAATATAGTTATTAAGTTTTTAATAATAGCTAACCCTTGTGCTTTCAGGGAGGAAGTAGCGTCTAGTGAACAAATAAATTTACTTAGTAGGTTCAATGTATCGATTAGATCTTCAATATTTTGGGGAGATGGATTTGCAAAAAGTGTTGGGATTATTTTTGTTAAATCAATAATAATCGCACGAAATGTTCTAAGTTGAGCTTTAGTAATTGGGATTGATGGAGTATTTGGGATTCGTCCAGCGCTACTTGGAAAGCATGGTTTGGAGAATTTGTTTTGATTGTCGTTATAACGAGACATTAAATCTCTCCTTTCTCACGAAAATGTGAACGAAACTCATCATAGTAGATGCAGAAATTAGTTAAATGGTCATAGTAAAATCGTTTGTTTAAAGAAAAAATAGAAAAAACGCCTTACAATAAGGCGTTTTTTCTATTTTCTGCGTATTGATAATATCGCTTTAATGAAATTTTTGATTTGAATCCAGCGAGCTTTATAATTTCTGATTCAGGAGTTTCTTTTTTTATTAAGTTTAAAATATAGGTGTTACGAAAATGTTGTCCTGAAATTCCTTTACGTAAATTGGCTCTAGCCACTTCGAGGCGAATCATTTTTTGTATAGCAATTTCCGTTAATGCCTTTGGTGCATCATTTTCATATACCCACCTGTATGTTCCGCGGTTAAAATCAAATGCGACAAACAATGAATCATCACTATGATACTTAGGACGAACTGGTTCTGGGATACTTTTGTAATAATTATATAGTTGTTTTTTGTCTTCTTTTGCTAATGTAATTGTTCTTTCTACACCTGCGGTTGCTGGGATTGACAATGTGTTAGTTTCAAAGTGAACGTGATGCATTGTTAATGCTGTAAGTTCCTGTAAGGATAAACCGTAGTCGATCAATAGATTTAAAATAGCAATATTGCGATCCATTAATAAAGGGCGCACAGGAAGTTGTTTTTCTGAAAGTCCTTCTAATGAAGTGACTATATACTTTAATCTTTTTTCTTCATCAGGTGAAATGAAATCTTCGTTACGAAGTGTACGGTCTGGTTGAATAGATATTTCCATATTCTTCAATGGATTGGGAATGTTTAGAAAGTGATGCATTCTATTTAATACAGTAAATACACGATGCATCGTTTTTTCTGAGTAATGTCGATTCGTTTTTAAATCGGAAAAGTAATCTTCGTAGTCTTTTGTACAAAGTGTAGCCCATATATTACTGGAAGGGAGCTTTTTGTTTTTTTCTAACCAATGTCCGAAGTCTTCAACGTCATAAACATAACGTTTAATAGTTGAGGGTTTTCGGCCTTTATTCAATAAAAAAATAGAAAAGGCTTGTATTGTATCATGGAATTCCGTTGTCTCCATAGTCCCACCACCTTAATTATTTCTTATATTATAGCAAACTTTTCTGAAAATAGGCATTTACAAGGGGGACAGGAATAATAATATTTGGTGAGTGGATAAAGTGAAACTATAATCAGTGGGGATTTTGTTTATCCTCTGCGATTATTAGTTGAACCAATCGGGCATTTACGGGCGGTTATCTCCCGCTTAAATACCAAACGTTTGCTGAATGTCGAGGTGGGAGTCTTACTGCTCGAAAATAGCGGGATAAAATGAGGTGATTGTATGGAACAATCGATGCGAAAGAAAAACAACAATCAAATTAATATTGTGTTAAACCATCGAAAGAAAATTTCTTTGCCAGCCGCAGAAAATAAAACGGTAATTTCAAATGAAACTACAATTAAACATGAAATGCTGCAGAGAATTGAAGAAGAGATGGGGAAGCTTGTTGGGATGGATGATATAAAAAAGATAATAAAAGAAATATATGCTTGGATTTATGTGAATAAAAAAAGACAAGAGAAGGGATTGAAGTCTGAGAAGCAAGTGCTTCATATGCTGTTTAAAGGGAATCCGGGTACAGGGAAGACGACTGTTGCTAGAATGATAGGAAAATTGCTGTTTGAGATGAATATTCTATCGAAAGGCCACTTGGTTGAAGCTGAACGTGCTGATCTTGTAGGAGAGTACATCGGCCATACAGCTCAAAAAACAAGAGACTTAATAAAAAAAGCAATGGGAGGTATTTTGTTTATTGATGAGGCGTATTCTTTAGCTCGAGGAGGAGAGAAGGACTTTGGAAAAGAAGCAATTGATACGCTTGTAAAACATATGGAAGATAAACAACATGGTTTTGTATTGATTTTAGCTGGATATTCAAGAGAGATGAATCACTTTCTTTCATTAAATCCAGGGCTGCAATCTCGTTTTCCATTTATTATTGAATTTGCGGATTACTCGGTAAATCAGCTATTGGAAATTGGGAAGAGAATGTATGAAGATCGTGAATATCAGTTATCAAAAGAAGCTGAATGGAAATTTAGGGATCATTTACATGCGGTGAAGTATTCGTCGCAAATTACATCGTTTAGTAATGGGCGGTATGTACGGAATATTGTTGAAAAATCAATTCGTACACAGGCGATGCGGTTGTTGCAAGAAGATACGTATGATAAAAATGATTTAATTGGAATATCGAGTATGGATTTGATGCTCGAAGAGGAGACGCACAGTACATAAACTGTGCGTCTATTTTTGTGTATAAGTTCGTTTACTCTTTTTTTGCTTTTTCTTGGTGCGCTTTATGGAAGCGTTCCATTTTAGCGCTCTTTTCGTGTGCTGAATTAGGGTCGTGTCCAAATTGGTTTACTGAACTTTTTTGAGCTCCTTTATTAACGTGGTTTGTCATTTGTATTCACCTCACTTTAAAAATTAGTATAAACATTATATAAAGAAAAAATCGTTAGAAAAGAAAAACCTCTTTACGATATGTAAAGAGGTTAGATTGCTATTTATGCATTGAACGTTCTTTCGTTTCGATACGTCTGTGCGGTAAATGCCATTTGTAATGAATAGAAACCATGCGGAAGCAAACAATTAAAATGAATAAAATGTAAAGGGCCCAATCGCTAACAATAATTTGAGCGCCAATTAAGAAACCTGCTAAAATTGTCCAAAAGGCATATACTTCAGCTCGAAGAACGAGAGGTTTTCTGCGGGCTAAAAGGTCGCGAATGATACCGCCGCCGATACCAGTTAAAACAGCTGCCACGATTGTGGCGCTAATTGGTAAATTTAATTTTTGAGCATATAATGCTCCTTGTACAGCAAATGCTGATAAGCCGATAGCGTCAGTGATATTTTCCCACTTTTTCCAATGTCTAATTAACTTATTTGGAAAAAGAAAAATAATAGTCATTGATAAAAGTGCGATTTGGAATAACATGTCTTGTTGCCAAAACGCGACAATCGGATAACCGATTAATAAATTACGAAGGGCACCTCCCCCAAATGCGGTTGCCATTCCTAAAATATACACCCCGAAAATATCATAATCCTCTTCCATTGCAACAATGGCTCCGCTTAGTGCGAAAGCGATTGTGCCTATGATGCTAAAAATCTCCCATGCCATGAATTTTCTCCCCCGCTAACTAGATGAAATGTGCTTCCTCTGCTATTATATTAGAAGGTTTAAATTTCGAAAAGGATGAGTGAACATATTTGATGGAAGAAAAAGAAAAAGTCATATTAGTAGGCTGTCAATTGCCGCAAGATGATGATGAAAAATTTATGCATTCCATGAAAGAGCTTGCATCACTAGCTAAGACTGCGAGAGCGGAAGTGTTAGTTTCAACAACGCAAAAACGACCAAAGTTTCATCCGGCAACTTACATAGGTAAAGGGAAATTAGAAGAGCTTACAATGCTAACTGAAGAATTAGAGCCGGATGTTATTATATTTAATAATGAATTAACGCCGAGTCAAATTCGGAATTTATCCTCAGTATTAGATGCGAGAGTAATTGATCGAACGCAACTAATACTAGATATTTTTGCGCAACGTGCGAAGTCGAGGGAAGGTAAGCTTCAAGTGGAATTAGCTCAGTTGCAATATACAATGCCACGTCTTATGGGGCAAGGGTTGTCCTTATCACGTCTTGGTGGTGGTATTGGAACGAGAGGACCGGGTGAGACGAAACTTGAGACGGATCGTCGTCATATTCGATCGCGTATTGATGAAATAAAGAAACAACTTGCAGTTGTTGTGGAACACCGAAAAAGATATCGTGAGAGAAGAAAAGACAATAAAGTATTTCAAGTTTCATTAATAGGCTATACAAATGCAGGGAAATCGACACTGTTTAATAGATTAACGGAAGCTAATACGTTTGAAGAAAACCTTCTGTTTGCAACACTAGACCCAACGACGAGGAAGATGCCGTTACCTTCTGGTTATACAGTATTACTAACTGATACTGTTGGTTTTATACAAGATTTACCCACTTCATTAATTGCTGCTTTTCGTTCAACACTGGAAGAAGCGGGGGAAGCAGATGTTATTTTACATGTAGTTGATTCTGCGGATCCTAACTACATAGGGCATGAAAAAACAGTAAAACGATTATTATCAGAACTTGAAATTAATCATATTCCTATTATTACGTTATATAATAAAAAAGATGAATTACATCAAAACTTTATTCCGTTTCCGAAAAGTGATTTCTTAATGACTAGTGCTTTTGAAGAAAGTGATGTATTGCGTATAAAAGAAGCGATAGAAATGAAAATGAAGAAAGAAATGGATCGTTATCGAGTAGAAATCCCTCCGAGTGAAGGTAAGTTATTAACGCTTTTAAAGACGGAAACGCTATTAGCAAAGATGGAGTTTCTGGAAGATAAATTTGTATATGATTGTGCAGGGTATATTTTTACTCATTCATCGCTTAATGTGCAATTAAAGAGATTTTTAGTGGAAGAAGGAGAAAATAAAAATGTTTGATCGTTTGAAAAATGGAGAAAAAATTGCTCCAATCGTAAAAGAAGTAGAGAGTCAGATTACAGAAGTACATAAACGTGCGGATGAAGTAATTGAAAGTAATCAGTTTCGTGTATTAGAAAGTTTTCGTAAACATAAAATTAGTGACTCGCATTTTATCCCGACGACAGGTTATGGTTATGATGATATTGGCCGTGATACGTTAGAAAAAGTGTATGCTGATGTATTTGGGGCGGAAGCTGGACTTGTTCGTCCGCAAATTATTTCAGGTACTCACGCTATTTCTACAGCGTTATTCGGTATTTTACGTCCAGGAGATGAGTTATTGTACATTACTGGGAAACCGTATGATACGTTAGAGGAAATCGTTGGTGTGCGTGGGAAAGGTGTAGGTTCATTTAAAGAATATAATATTGGTTACAATGCAGTTCCGCTAACTGAAGGTGGGCTTGTTGATTTTGAAGCTGTTGCAGCAGCGATTCATAGTAATACGAAAATGATCGGTATTCAGCGCTCGAAAGGTTATGCTACTCGTCCATCGTTTACTATTTCTCAAATTAAAGAGATGATCGGGTTTGTTAAAGAAATTAAACCTGATGTTGTTGTGTTTGTAGATAATTGTTATGGGGAGTTTATTGAAGAGCAAGAGCCGTGTCATGTTGGTGCAGATTTAATGGCGGGTTCGCTTATTAAAAACCCAGGCGGGGGAATTGTAAAAACTGGTGGTTACATTGTCGGTAAAGAACAGTATGTTGAAGCGTGTGCATATCGTTTAACATCTCCGGGAATTGGTGCGGAAGCTGGAGCGTCTTTATACAGTCTGCAAGAAATGTATCAAGGGTTCTTCTTAGCGCCACATGTTGCAGGACAAGCGCTGAAAGGTGCAATTTTTACAGCTGCGTTTTTAGAAAAGTTAGGAATGAACACGTCACCAGCGTGGAATGCACCAAGAACAGACTTAATTCAATCTGTTCAATTTGATGATAAAGACCGTATGATTGCCTTCTGCCAAGCGATTCAATATGCATCTCCAATTAATTCGCATTTTACTCCGTATGCAAACTATATGCCAGGTTATGAAGATGATGTAATTATGGCGGCGGGAACATTTATTCAAGGTGCAAGTATTGAATTGTCTGCTGATGGTCCGATTAGACCACCGTATGTTGCATATGTGCAAGGTGGATTAACGTATTCGCATGTTAAAATTGCGATTTGTTCTGCGATTGATGAATTGATTGAAAAGAATTTATTAACAATTTCTTAAAGGGGAGCTGTCGATATCGGCAGCTTTTTTCGTATAAAAGTAACGATTTATGCGATTAGAAAAAAGAATGAAAAAATTTATAAAAAAATCATGTAAGAAAAGCTAACATCTATTGACACTAAACATAACATGTTATAAAATGAGAAGCAGTTAAGGCGAAGGAGGAACTGAAAAATGAAAGAAGATAGACGTTCTGCCCCGCTGTTTCCAATTGGTATTGTTATGGATTTAACACAATTGTCTGCACGTCAAATTCGCTACTATGAAGAGCATAATCTTGTTTCGCCAACCCGTACAAAGGGGAATCGTAGATTATTTTCATTTAACGATGTAGATAAGTTGTTAGAGATTAAAGATTTGTTAGATCAAGGCTTGAATATGGCTGGTATTAAGCAAGTGTTACTAATGAAAGAAAATCAAACAGAAGCAGTGAAAGTAAAAGAAGAAACGAAAGAAATTTCAAAAACTGAGCTTCGCAAAATACTTCGAGATGAACTACAACATACAGGTAGATTCAATCGAACTTCATTGCGACAAGGTGACATTTCAAGATTTTTTCACTAAAGATAACTGATTCTGAAGGCGATTAGAGGGACTAAGGAGGAATTTATAATGTCTAGATACACAAAAGAAGATATTTTCCGTTTGGCGAAAGAAGAGAATGTAAAGTATATCCGTTTACAATTTACGGACCTTTTAGGGGTAATTAAAAACGTAGAGATTCCAGTGAGACAATTAACGAAAGCTCTTGATAACAAAATGATGTTTGATGGATCTTCGATTGAAGGTTTCGTACGTATTGAAGAATCTGATATGTATTTATATCCTGATTTAGACACTTGGGTAATTTTCCCTTGGACAGCTGAAAAAGGTAAAGTAGCTCGACTAATCTGTGATATTTACAATGCAGATGGCACTCCATTTGATGGAGACCCACGTAACAACTTAAAACGTGTGTTAAAAGAAATGGAAGCTTTAGGATTTTCAGACTTCAATCTTGGACCAGAGCCAGAATTCTTCCTATTTAAGGTTGATGAAAAAGGAAATCCAACATTAGAATTAAACGATAACGGTGGATACTTCGACCTTGCGCCGATGGATCTAGGGGAAAACTGTCGTCGTGATATCGTTCTTGAACTTGAAGAAATGGGATTTGAAATTGAAGCATCTCACCATGAGGTTGCTCCAGGGCAGCATGAAATTGACTTTAAATATGCAAATGCAATTCGCTCATGTGATGACATTCAAACATTCAAACTTGTTGTAAAAACAATTGCTCGTAAACATGGTTTACACGCAACATTTATGCCGAAACCACTATACGGTGTGAACGGTTCAGGTATGCACTGTAACTTATCATTATTTAAAAATGGTGAGAACGTATTCTTTGATGCAAACGGTGACTTACAACTAAGTGATGATGCTCGTCACTTCATCGCAGGTATTTTAAAACATGCACCAGCATTTACAGCGATAGCAAATCCAACTGTAAACTCATATAAACGTCTAGTACCTGGATATGAAGCGCCTTGTTACGTAGCATGGTCTGCACAAAACCGTAGCCCGTTAGTACGTATCCCTGCATCTCGTGGTATTAGTACACGCGTAGAAGTACGTAGTGTTGACCCAGCTGCAAACCCATATTTAGTAATGGCTACATTATTAGCTGCAGGTCTTGATGGAATTAAAAACAAATTAACTCCACCAGCTGCAGTAGACCGTAACATCTATGTAATGACAAAAGAAGAGCGCGAAGAAGCAGGTATCGTTGACTTACCAGCAACATTAGCGCAAGCGTTAGTTACATTACAATCTAATGAAGTAGTATGCGGTGCACTAGGAGAACACTTACTTGAGCACTTCATCGAAGCGAAAGAGATTGAGTGGGATATCTTTAGAACGCAAGTTCACCAATGGGAACGCGATCAATATATGTCTCTATACTAAGAGGCTTGAACCCTTGATACAACTCGTATCAAGGGTTTTTTAATTCCCTATTATTACAATTTTATATGGTTGCAAAATGAAAAACAGCCACATAAAAGCCAATAATTAATAACAAGTAGTGATATCATAGAAAAACATTATCAGATAAATGTAAGTTTTATATAATTTGTGAAATGAAAAAGCCTTGATACTACGGTATCAGGGCTTTTTTAGTGAAGTTATTGGATATGTTAACTACTAGATAATGGATTGTTTTTGGTTATTTTGAATCATGTTACTAAGAAAATCTTTTCAAAAGAATTGATCTTATCTTTTTTAATCACTTGTGCTAAAACTTAATAATTCTTTACTGCCTTGTACAACGCGAGCGATGATTTTTATGTCCTCATCTGCAAGGCTATAAGTTTGTGGCTTGTGAATCAGATTATTACTCAATGATATTAACGTAATGATGCTCAGTTATAACACAGTCTTATTCAGAATTTCGTTAGTTCATTTTCTAAATTTAGGGAATAAATATAGCTTAGTACCTTGCAATAAATAATACTAAGTGGTATATTATGGATAAAACAGGTACCGTGTATTGAACAGTACTAAGATAGGAAAGGAGGATAACACTTGAACGTTCAGTTTAAAAAAGGTGTGCTTGAACTTTGTGTATTAGCACTTGTAAAACGTAAAGATAGTTACGGTTATGAACTTGTTCAGCAAATTTCTAATAAATTTTTAATATCGGAAGGGTCAGTATATCCTTTGTTACGTCGTTTGACGAAAGAAGGGTATTTTCAAACGTATTTAAAGGAATCTACAGAAGGGCCACCTCGTAAATATTATCAATTAACAGAGCAAGGGGAGACGCAATTTCATTTGTTAGTAACAGAATGGCGTGATTTTGCGAAAGGGGTACAAGAAATTATTGAAGGGGTGGAATGGGATGAGTAAAGAAGGGTTTCTTAAAGAATTATCAAGTTATCTTAGAAAGTTACCAGAGGAAGAGAGGCAAGATATTTTATTGGATTATGAAGAGCACTTTCAGTTTGGACTAGAAGAGGGGAAAACTGAATCAGAAATAATTCAGGGCCTTGGTTCTCCGAAAGTAATCGCAAAAGAGTTACTTGCGATGTATCGCTTCGATGAAATGAAAAAAAATCCATCGACTTCAAATGTGACAAGAGCTGTTATGGCAGCGATTGGACTTAGTTTGTTTAATTTTATTATTGTGTTAGGCCCGTTAGTCGCAATTGTTGCTTTTATATTTTCTTTTTGGATTGGTGGTATTGCTAGTGTAGTAACACCATTTTTCGTTATTGGAAAAGTATTTATGGGTACTTTTATATGGTTGGATCTTTTCGTTAGTATAACGTTTGTTGGAGTAGGTTTATTGTTGTGTATTATCGCTTTTTATAGTACAAAGTGGTTTAAGAGATTGTGTGTACGATATGTAATATGGAACTTCAAAATGATAAAAGGAGAGTAAATGATGAAAAAACTATTTTTAATCGCTATCGCTTGTATCATTATTGGAGTAATAGGAATTTCCCAAACATATGAAAAAGCAGTACAAACTGCTGAAAAAGGCGATAAAGAAGATGTAATTAAAAACGAAACATTAAAAAATATAGAAGTTAAGTTAGATGCCGGAGATATTGTTATCCAAAAATCTCCTGATTCTTCTTTTTATGTAAAGCAATCAGGAGATGTACGTAAACAAGAGATTCGTATTGCAGAAGATGGTGACACATTAAAAATTATTGGGGAAAGAGAAAAAGGTGCTTCATTTGATTTTTCTTTTTATGATTTTAGGTTTCAAACGTCTAAATTGACTCTCCTTGTGCCCGAACGCTCTTATCAAGATGTAAAAGTAAATTCATCTGCTGGACAAATCGAAATGAGTGATGTGAAAAGTGATAGCGTAAGTGTTAGAACACTTGCTGGAGAAGTAGAGTTGAAACAAGTAACGGCTAAGAATGTGGAGGGATCGACAAAAGCTGGTGAGGTGAACTTTAAGAAGGTATTAGGGAAAGTGACCGCAAAAACAACAAGTGGGGAAATAAATATTCAAGATCATGATTCCAAGTATAATCTAGAAGCAAGTTCAACTGCGGGAGATATAGATATTACTTTATCGGAAAAACCACAAGATGCGGTAATTACTGGGCAAAGTGCTGCCGGAGATGTAACAATTTTTAATGAAGAAAATAATAACGTAACAATTGGCAATGGTAGTAAAAAGATTAGCGGTAAAACGGCTGCGGGAGATGTGACGATTGAAACTCGTTAATAAGAAATAGAATGTATGGAAATCTATCAAAATACAAAAAAGAAGATAATTACCGTATATAAATAAGGTAATTATCTTCTTTTTATTATTTTTAATGTAAATCACGATATACGCCAATTACTTTCCCGATAACTGACACTTGTTTTAAAATGATAGGTTCTAATGAAGAGTTTTCTGGTTGTAGACGGAAATGGTCTTTTTCTTTATAGAAACGTTTAACAGTTGCTTCGTTATCTTCTGTTAAAGCGACTACAATTTCACCATTATATGCAGACTGTTGTTGGCGAACAACAACTAAATCTCCATCGAAAATACCAGCTTCAATCATACTATCTCCAGAAATACGTAACATGAACACTTGGTCTGCTCCAGCAACAATACTAGCTGGAAGTGGGAAATGTTCCTCTACGCTTTCGACCGCTGTAATTGGTAAACCGGCAGTAACTTTTCCGACAATTGGAACTTGAATAACAGATTGTGTTTCCGTATCCATTCGGTCTTCACCTAAAATTTCAATGGCACGTGGTTTTGTTGGATCGCGTCGAATGTATCCTTTTTCTTCTAATCGTGATAAATGTCCGTGCACTGTAGAACTAGAAGCGAGGCCGACTGCTTGACCAATTTCACGTACGGAAGGTGGATATCCTTTTTCTTGTACTTTTAGCTTAATAAAGTCGAGAATGTCTTGCTGGCGTTTCGTTAACTTTTCCATGTTTTCTAACACCTCGTTTTCTTTCATTTTTCTTATTAATAAGTATAACATGTGAAAAAACATTCTACAAACATAAGTTCGAACAAATGGCGGATTTATGTTACACTATAGGGAAATAATAGGGAGAAAGAGGGGTTCAAAATGAATGCAATTATTTATGCACGTGTGAGTACAACGAAAGAAGCGCAAGAAACATCATTATTACGTCAAAAAGATGAATTATTGCATTTAGCTGAGCGCTATCAAATGAATGTTACTAAGGTGATTGAAGAGCAGGCTAGTGGATATACAATTGAACGTGACGGTATATTAGAGGTGCTGGATACAATTCGAGACGAACAAATTGATGTGTTACTTATACAAGATGAAACGCGCCTTGGTAGAGGAAATGCGAAGATCGCATTAATGCATTGTTTACATAAAGAAGGCATAAAAGTATATACGCATACACATAATGGTGAATTACAATTGTCGGATTCTGATTCGATGGTATTAGATATTATTGGTATTGTTGAAGAATATCAAAGAAAGATTCATAATTTGAAAATTAAACGAGGTATGCAACGTGCAGTAGAAAAAGGTTATCGTCCAGAAAATAATTTAAAAAATCGTCATTTAAGTGTAGGAAGAGAGAAAAAAGAAGTGCCAATTGAGGAAATTGTACGTTTGCGAAAAAGTGAACTCACGTTTGAAGAAATTGCAGCAACATTACGTGGATTTGGTCATAATGTTTCAAAGGCGACTGTACATCGTAGATATGTAGAGTATACGAAGCAATTGCTTGATAAAGAAGAGTAACTATTGTATGATAATAATCAGTTTTGATTAGAAGGGGGATTCGAGATGATTAATCACGAACTCGTTGAACGCATTAACTTCTTAGCGAAAAAAGCAAAAGCTGAAGGTTTAACTGAAGAAGAGCAACGTGAGCGTCAATCGCTACGTGAACAATATTTAAAAGGATTTCGTCAAAATATGTTAAACGAACTTAAAGGAATTAAAGTTGTTAACGAAGAAGGTACAGATGTCACACCGACGAAATTAAAAGCTTTAAAAAAGCAAGATAATGCAAAATTAAATTAAAAGATGGGCGAAGCCCATCTTTTTTTATTTGTAAAAATCGTTATTTAATAACTTTCCAGTTGTTATTAACTGTTGCTTCTATCGTTTTATGTTCCAATATATAATTAGCGATAAGTTCAGACATATCTGTGGGTATATCTTTTACTACCGGTTTGTTTTGAAACATAAAGAAATTTCCCCCGCCACTTGCACGATAATTATTCATTACAACTTCATATTCTTCATCCATATTAAGAGGAGCACTGTTATGCTGTAAAGATTCTACTCTTTCACCAATTGGTTTTGAAATGTTTAATACATATGAAATCCCTTCCCACATATCATAATTATAATGTTGTGGTTTTGGTTCTATGTAGGTAGGACTTACGATGATGGATCCATCTGTTTTTAATGTGAAATAAGAAGCAGAGAGTTCAAGAGCGGCTTTTATATCAGCTCCAGTTATTCTAATTACTTTTAATGTGTTTGGATAAATATAATTAGAAACGATGTCACGCATTGTTACATGTTCCGGGAAACCTGGAGATGTATTATGGAACAAACTTGTACAAGAAATTGATACCTTAGCTATATCCATCTGTATTTTATTTATGAATTCGATAAAAGGATGATCGTGCAAACGAGTTTGCATAGCATCTGAAATTTGCATGTCCCCCTGAATGATTCCAATAGGTTGATCAAGCCACTTTTGTGTTTTCTCTTCGTAATCGGCTACCAATGAAAGTACATCTTGGTCCGCTTCAATTCCTTGTACAGATAATAATTCAGAAGAGCTCTCTTTTTTTACCCATTTACGTTTCGTTTTTTCGAATGTTACTTTTACTTTTCCGACTGAGTGTCCATTGCATCCGGTCTGTAAAATTGTTACACCGTTAGCCATTGTGTGAGAAATTTCTCGGTGTTGATGACCTGTTAGTAAAAGATCTATGCCTTCAATTTCATGGCACATTGCATATCCTTGGTTTTCACCTGTTAACACTTCAGTAGGTTCCCCGGTTTGTAAATCTTTTTCAAATCCACCGTGATAGGCTACGACTAATAAATCGGGTTTCTCATGTTCGCGAATATAAGAAACCCATTTTTTTGTAGTCTTTAATGCATCTTCAAATAGTAAATCTTTAATGTGATGAGCCTGTTCCCAATTTGGGATGTAATGTGTTGTTACCCCTAAAATAGCGATTTTTATATTGGATTCAATCTGTTTGATTAAATAAGGTTTTCCGAAATAGGGTTTGTTTATGTTTTTATCTAATATGTTTGCTGATAGGTACGGGAAGTTCGCAGTAGTCACAGCATTATTTAATATATTCATCCCGTAATTAAATTCATGATTGCCGATAATTGCAGCGTCATATTGTAAGTAATTCGCTAATAAGGACATTGGATTTTTTTTGTTTTTTTCGTATGTAACGTAATGATAAGTAAATGGTGTTCCTTGAATAAAGTCGCCATTATCAATTAAAAGAACGTTTGTATTTTGGGAACGTTCTTTTTTTATAAGAGTAGAAATTTTAGCTAAACCAAGTTCTGCTGGGGAGTTATCTTGGTAGTGAATAGGATAAACAGTGCCATGTATATCGCTTGTTAATAAGATGTTTAAAGTTACAGTTTGATTTTGTTCCAATATGACTCACCTTTTCTATTGTTATCTTCCAATTAATCATATCAAATATGTGAAGTGAATTTTGATGTGAATGTATAGAATGTGTAAAGATTCTGTAAATAACCAATTGTGTATCAAAATATGTGATATATTTCTTCATGTTTACGGAAGGTTATTTTATAACAAGAAAAATGGAGGCATTAATATGTTGAAAAAAGTTTTTGCAATGAGTACAACAGTTGTACTAGCGGCCGGATTATTAAGTGGCTGCGGGACGAAAGAGTCCAGTGCAAGTAAAAATGAAGATACGAAAAAAGGTTATGTACCAAAGACCTTAAATGTTCAATTTGTTCCTTCTCAAAATGCGGATACGTTAGAGGCAAAGGCAAAACCATTGGAAAAGCTATTAAGCGATAAATTAAATATTCCGGTAAAAGTTAGTATTTCAACGAACTACAATACAATTGTAGAAGCGATGGCATCTAAACAAGTAGATGTAGGATTTTTACCGCCAACAGCGTACGTATTAGCACATGAAAAGAAGGCTGCAAATGTAATTTTACAAGCACAACGTTTTGGAGTAGAGGATGAAACAGGAGCTCCTACAAAAGATTTAGTAGATTATTATAAATCTGAGTTTGTTGTTAAAAAAGACTCTAATATAAATAGTGTAAAAGATTTAAAAGGTAAAAAGATTGGTTATCAAGACGTAACATCATCAGCAGGGTATGTATGGCCTGCAGCTGTTCTATTAAAAGAGGGAATTGATCCGCTAAAAGATGTGAAACCTGTTACATTAAAAGGTCACGATCAGTCGCTTATTGCTCTTTTAAATGGTGACGTAGATGCAGCTGTTGTATTCCAAGATGCTCGTAATATTGTAAAAAAAGATTATCCGAATATATTTGATCAAACGAAAATAGTGAAATTTACGGAGAAAATTCCAAACGATACGATTTCGGTACGTTCTGATTTAGATGAAGAGTGGAGCAAGAAATTACAGGATGCTTTCATTGAAATTGGAAAAAATGAGGAAGGCCGTAAAATCATTAAAGAAGTATATTCTCATGAAGGATATATTAAATCTGATGATAGTAAATTTGATATTGTTCGTGAATATGGAAAGACAGTGAAGACGCAATAATACATAGTGAAATGGCGGCTAGCTGGAAGGTGTGAGATTTCAGTTAGTTTGCCGTTTTTTAGTTATTGATAATACATTGAAAGTAGGTAAGATGTGTGATAGAGTTTCGAAATGTTTCCAAAATGTATCCGAATGGCACAAAGGGATTGAATAATATAAATTTAAAGATTCAAAAAGGTGAGTTTATTGTAATGGTCGGATTATCCGGAGCTGGAAAATCTACACTTCTCAGATCCGTAAATCGTCTTCATGAGATTACCGAAGGAGAAATCATTATTGAAGGTGAGTCTATTACTTCTGCGAAAGAAAAAGGATTAAGGCGTATGCGCCGGGATATCGGTATGATCTTCCAAAGTTTTAACCTTGTAAAGCGATCAACAGTATTAAAAAATGTATTAGCTGGTCGTGTTGGATATCATTCCACATTACGTACAACGTTAGGTTTGTTTCCGAAAGAAGATGTGGAGCTCGCATTTCAAGCATTAAAAAGAGTGAATATTTTAGAAAAAGCATATGCGCGTGCTGATGAATTATCAGGAGGACAACAGCAACGTGTATCGATAGCTAGAGCATTGGCGCAAGAAGCAAAAATCATATTGGCAGATGAGCCTGTTGCATCGTTAGATCCACTTACGACAAAGCAAGTGCTAGATGATTTGAAAAAAATTAATGAAGATTTTGGAATCACGACAATTGTAAATTTACATTCTATTGATTTGGCTAGACAATATGCGACACGCATTATCGGATTACATGCAGGAGAAATTGTTTTTGACGGTTTAGTAGAAGAAGCAACGGATGAAAAATTTGCTGAAATTTATGGGGACGTTGCTCAGAAAAGCGAATTATTAGAGGTGGTAGTAAAATGAATGACGTGACGATATATTCAAATGAAATACCGAAGCCGCCGAGTAAATTGAAACATATGTTAACGTTTATTTTAGTTATTTTAATGCTGTGGAGTAGTAGTGTACAAGTAGATGCATCATTTTCAAAACTGGTGGACGGTTTTCCAAATATGGTAGATCTATTGAAAGAAATGGTGCCACCTGATTGGAGTTATTTTCAAGTTATTACAACAGCGATGTTAGATACAATACGTATGGCGATTATGGGGACGACCTTAGGAGCGATTTTAGCTATTCCACTTGCATTGTTTGCAGCAAGTAATGTGTTTACTAACACATTTTTATACAGTCTAGCTCGAATGATTTTAAATTTTATACGAACAATACCAGATTTATTATTGGCGGCTATTTTCGTAGCGATTTTTGGAATTGGGCCACTTCCAGGTATTTTGGCTCTTACTTTTTTTTCAATTGGACTTGTAGCGAAATTGTTGTATGAATCAATTGAATCAATTGACCCTGGCCCACTAGAAGCGATGACAGCTGTAGGGGCTACTAAGGTACAATGGATTGTTTATGGAGTCATTCCACAAGTAAAAGCACACTTTGTTTCCTATGTACTATATACATTTGAGGTGAATGTACGTGCAGCGGCTGTCCTAGGTTTAGTAGGAGCAGGTGGTATTGGACTATATTATGATCGTACACTTGGATTTTTACAATATCAACAAACTGCTTCTATAATTATCTATACCCTTATTGTTGTTTTGTTAATTGACTACATTAGTACATTGTTGCGGGAAAAACTATAATGAATAGAACGACGATGATTGTGCCAAAACCGAAGAAACCGAGTATATATCGCTGGGTTATTTTAATAGCACTTACAGTTGTATATGTATGGGCCTTTTCAGGAGTACCATTAGAAGGGATAAAGGACACAGCAGGTGAAATCACGAAAGCAATTATGACAGGGATATTAAATCCAGACTGGTCGTATGTATCTTTGCCAGATGGTGAAGATTTATTACATGGATTAATTGATACGTTGGCAATTGCGATATTAGGTACATTTATTTCTGCATTTTTATCTGTTCCGTTTGCCTTTTGGGCGGCAACGAATATGAGTAGTGGAAAATTAACTTCAGGATCTGGGAAATTTGTACTTAGTTTTGTTCGTACGTTTCCTGAATTAGTTATGGCTCTTTTATTTATAAAAGCTGTTGGTCCAGGCTCTTTTGCGGGAGTATTAGCTTTAGGATTACATTCTATTGGAATGTTAGGGAAACTATATTCAGAAGGAATTGAAAACATAGATAAAGGACCGACGGAAGCGTTGCTAGCAACAGGAGCAAACCGTTTTCAAATACTTTGGTATGCAGTGTTACCACAAGTGTTACCAGATTTTCTATCGTATACGTTATACAGATTTGAAATTAATGTAAGATCCGCTGCGATTTTAGGGGTTATTGGAGCGGGAGGGATTGGTACACCTTTAATTTTTGCGCTGAGTTCACGGAATTGGTCTCGTGTTGGTATTATTTTATTAGGTATTATTTTAATGGTAATTATAATTGATTTGATTTCAAGTTCGATTCGGAAACGGATTGTTTAACTTATTTGAAAAGCATCGAAGTTGGATGCTTTTTTATGTTTTTAAAAACGTATTTAAAAAAGTAAGAATAGAAGAAATTTGTATAAATATACAGATAATTCTCTTTCTTTTTAAAATAAAAATAATGAAAAAGTATGTCATATTGAATGCCCATACATTCCCGGAAACATTGATTTTTTTATAAAAAATCAAAAAAATATCAACATATTTGTCGATACATGTTGTATAATCTTGCGTGGGAAGCTATCATATAAATGTATAAAACGTTTACTAATATAAGCGAAGGGAAGAATAGCATGTCACATTCAATCGAACAACTTTCTATCAACACGATTCGCACATTATCCATCGATGCGATTGAAAAAGCAAACTCTGGTCACCCAGGAATGCCAATGGGTGCAGCACCAATGGCTTATACATTATGGACTCAATTTATGAAACACAATCCAAATAACCCAACGTGGTTTAACCGTGATCGTTTCGTATTATCTGCAGGTCATGGTTCAATGTTATTATACAGCCTACTTCACCTATCTGGTTATGATGTAACAATGGATGACTTAAAGAACTTCCGTCAATGGGGAAGCAAAACTCCAGGACATCCTGAGTACGGTCATACAGCTGGTGTAGATGCAACGACTGGTCCACTTGGACAAGGTATTGCAACTGCTGTAGGTATGGCAATGGCTGAAAGACATTTAGCTGCTAAATATAACCGTGATGCGTATAATGTAGTAGATCATTATACATACGCTATTTGTGGTGATGGAGATTTAATGGAAGGCGTTTCTGCTGAAGCATCTTCATTAGCTGCTCATTTACAATTAGGTCGCCTTGTTGTGCTTTATGATTCAAACGATATTTCATTAGATGGCGATTTAAATCGTTCATTCTCTGAAAGTGTAGAAGATCGTTACAAAGCATACGGATGGCAAGTAATCCGTGTTGAGGATGGAAACGATATTGAAGCAATCGCGAAAGCAATTGAAGAAGCGAAAGCTGACGAAAAACGCCCAACGCTAATTGAAGTAAGAACGACAATTGGTTTCGGTTCTCCAAACAAATCAGGAAAATCAGCTTCACATGGTTCTCCACTTGGTGTAGAAGAAACAAAATTAACGAAAGAAGCATATGCTTGGACTGCTGAGCAAGATTTCCACGTAGCAGAAGAGGTATACGACAACTTCCGTAAAACAGTACAAGATGTTGGTGAAACTACGCAAGCAGAGTGGAACACTATGCTAGGTGAATATGCACAAGCATACCCAGAATTAGCAAACGAATTCCAAGCAGCAATGAACGGTCAACTTCCAGAAGGTTGGGAGCAAAACTTACCAACTTATGAATTAGGATCAAAAGCAGCAACTCGTAATTCTTCTGGTGCTGTAATTAATGCAATTGCAGAGTCTGTACCATCATTCTTCGGTGGATCTGCTGACCTTGCTGGTTCTAACAAAACATACATGAATAACGAAAAAGACTTTACAAGAGATGATTACAGCGGTAAAAACATTTGGTACGGTGTACGTGAGTTCGCAATGGGTGCAGCAATGAACGGTATTGCATTACATGGCGGTTTAAAAACTTACGGTGGTACGTTCTTCGTATTCTCTGATTACTTACGTCCAGCAATTCGCCTTGCAGCATTAATGCAATTGCCAGTAACGTATGTATTCACACATGACAGTATCGCTGTTGGTGAAGATGGTCCAACACATGAACCAGTCGAGCAATTAGCAGCGCTTCGTGCAATGCCGAACGTTTCTGTTATCCGTCCAGCTGATGGTAACGAATCTGTTGCAGCTTGGAGACTGGCTTTAGAATCTACAAACAAACCAACTGCTTTAGTATTAACTCGTCAAGACCTTCCAACATTAGAAGGTGCAAAAGATGATACGTATGAAAAAGTAGCAAAAGGTGCATATGTAGTTTCTTCAAGCAAGAAAGAAACGGCTGATGTTATCTTACTTGCAACTGGATCTGAAGTAAGCCTAGCTGTTGAAGCTCAAAAAGCATTAGCAGCAGACGGTGTTGACGCAGCTGTTGTCAGCATGCCATCTATGGATCGTTTTGAAGCTCAAACTGCAGAGTACAAAGAATCTGTATTACCAAAAGCAGTAACAAAACGTTTCGCAATCGAAATGGGTGCTACATTCGGATGGCACCGTTACGTAGGTCTTGAAGGAGATGTGTTAGGTATCGATACATTCGGTGCTTCTGCTCCTGGTGAGAAGATTATGGAAGAGTATGGATTTACTGTAGAGAACGTTGTTCGTAAAGTAAAAGAAATGCTTTAATGATTTCAGAAAAATCTCTCCGGCATGGAGAGATTTTTCTATGTAAATGAGTTTTTTCGACAGAAAAAGTTTTTTATCTCTCCGCAGTCAGACAATCATTGCAAATTTTCTTATATATAATGAAGAGAAAAGGTTGTCCAGATTGGGAGGGGAAAAATGAAAACGTATGAATTGTATTTAATTCAAGAGGATATTGCGAAATCTTATTTTGGTCGTGAATATTTGTTTTTTGATTTATTTGCTCGATTTTCAGAATCTGGGTCCCTTTCGGAGAAAAAAGTGTTATATAAACAAATGATGTATATAACAAAACCATTGCAAGTAATGAAAATTCATCATAAATTAGAACAAGCTTTGCGCGTTCTTGGTAAATATGATAGAACACATCATACACATACACTTTATACGGGAGCGGAGTACGGTGAAATAATGGTGAAACCGCACTATATTCGCATGAATACCTCTGGAAATGTCTCTATGGAAACGACTTTCTTTGAGGTGTTAAGAAAGTGTGAATTAACATTTTTAGCTATGGATTATGAAAATACAAAGTACGGATGGCTGAATCCTCTAAAACAAGTACGAACATATGTGTAAAAAATGTCGAATTGTATCTTGTCTTATTGAAAAGGTTTTAGTACACTGTAAGGTAGACAACATGAAGGAGGAAAATATATGCCAATTTGGTTAGGTATTCTAGTGGGCGTAGTAGCACTAGTAGCAGGCGTGGCGTTAGGATTTTTCATTGCCCGCAAATACATGATGAATTACTTACAAAAAAATCCACCAATTAACGAACAAATGTTAAAAATGATGATGATGCAAATGGGACAAAAACCTTCCCAAAAGAAAATCAATCAAATGATGAGCGCAATGAACAAGCAACAAATGAAATAAGCGCTAAAAGACACTCGCTAAGAGTGTCTTTCTTTTTGTTAGTTACAGTTTTTAAAACTTTTAAAAATTCTGTATTTTTGATAAACTGAAAACATCGCTCATTTTAAGGGAGGAGGAAAAAAATGAAAGTGTTTATGAATTTAGCGTGGTTTTTTAAACAAGAAAAACGAGCATACATAACCGGAATTATTTTATTATTTGGCGTTGCACTTTTAGAACTTGTAGCACCAAAAGTAATTGGAATCGTTGTAGATGAAATTAATGATGGAACATTGACGACCAATAAGTTACTAAATTGGGTTGTACTATTAGTAATTGTAGGTATTACGATGTACATATTACGTTACATATGGCGTATTATGATTTTCGGGTCTTCGTTAAAATTAGCTCGCCAATTACGAAAAAATTTATATGAACATTTTACAAAGATGAGTCCATCTTTCTATCAGTCAAATCGAACAGGTGATTTAATGGCACATGCGACCAATGATATTCAAGCGATCCAGCAAACTGCTGGAGCGGGTGTTTTAACGCTTGTTGATTCATTAGCTGTTGGGGGATGTGTACTCGTAGCGATGGGTTTTACAATTAGTTGGAAGTTAACATTGTTAAGTTTAATTCCGATGCCGATTGTAGCCATTTCGACAAATTATTATGGAACGTTATTACATAAAAGGTTTCATAAAGCACAGCAATCGTTTTCGGAAATTAATGATAAAGTGCAAGAGAGTATGAGTGGAATGAAAGTGATTCGATCGCTTGGGCAAGAGAAAGAAGATTTGCAGGCGTTTCGAAAAAAATCAGAAGATGTTGTGCATAAAAATGTGTTAGTTGCACGTATTGATTCGTTATTTGATCCGACAATCGCTCTTATCGTTGGATTTTCTTTTTTAATTGCAGTATGTTACGGATCGGTATTAGTTGTAAGAGGTGAATTAACAGTAGGTGATCTCGTTACATTTACGACATATTTAGGTACCCTCGTTTGGCCAATGTTAGCGTTTGGATGGTTGTTCAATATTATGGAGCGTGGGCGTGCTTCATATGACCGTGTAGAAAAAATTCTTTCACAAAAATCAGATGTAGTAAATAGAGAAAATGCTGTACATACAATAGCGAGCGGTAATGTTTCGTTTGCTGTTGATTCATTTTCGTATAAGAAAAATGAACTGTTACATTTAAACGATATTCACTTTGATTTGAAGAAGGGCGAAACACTAGGAGTTGTAGGACGTACAGGTGCAGGGAAAACGACTTTATTAAAATGTTTAATCCGTGAGTATGATCATTTTAATGGTGAATTAAAAGTTGGGGAGCGAGATATTCGAGATTTAACACTTCATGGTGTCCGTTCTGCTATTTCATATGTGCCGCAAGATCATTTTTTATTTTCAGCAAGTATTGGTGAGAATATTGCCTTTGGAAAGGCGGATGCTACATATAATGAAATTACCGAAGCTGCAGATATTGCTTGTATTCATAATGATATCCTCCAATTTTCAGAAGGATATGAAACAGTAGTAGGGGAAAGAGGCGTTTCGTTATCTGGTGGTCAAAAACAGCGAATCTCTATTGCTCGTGCTTTATTAACAAATGCTGAAATTTTAATTTTGGATGATTGTTTATCAGCGGTAGATGCAAAAACAGAAGAGACAATTTTAAGTGCCTTAAAGAGGGAAAGAGCAGGGAAAACGACGATTATTACTGCACACCGATTAAGTGCAATTCAGCATGCCAATCTTATTCTTGTTGTTGATGAAGGTAGAATTGTACAAAGAGGTACACATGAAGAATTAATGAAGGAAAACGGCTGGTATAAAGAAATGTATGAAAGTCAGCAATTAGAAGCTTTAGTTGAGAAAGGAGGCGTATGATGGTAGAGAAGAAGCGAAGTGATTTAAGTAGATTGCTTTCTTATATGAAGCCATATAAAGGGTTGCTATCTTTAGCATTTATCTTTTTAGTTGGTGCGACAGTAACGGAAATGATGGGGCCTTTTTTAATTAAACAATTCCTCGATGAACACCTAGTACCGCGGGATTTTGAACGATCAGCACTCGTTACTTTATTTGTAATTTACATAGTTGCTCATTTATTAAAAGTATTATTTACGTATTTAAATCTATTGTACTTTCAGAACATTGCTTTTAAGATTGTTCAAGATATGCGAGTTGAAGTATATGAACATGTTCAAAAGCTATCATTAAGTTTCTTTGATCGTACGCCAATTGGTACGCTCGTATCTCGTATAACGAATGATACGGAAGCGATTAAAGATTTTTATGTCAGTGTATTATCAACATTTGTGAAAAATGTAGTCTTTTTAGTAGGTATTTTAATAGCGATGTTTTTATTAGATGTAAAATTAGCGTTATTTTCTCTCGTATTAATTCCGATAATGTTCGCGATTATGGTATTATATCGCCGGAAAAGTGCAGCTTTTTATTTAGAAGTACGTAATCAACTAAGCGTGTTAAATGCAAAATTGAACGAGTCCATACAAGGAATGAATATTGTTCAAGTGTTCAGACAAGAAAAACGTATGAGAAAAGAGTTTGAAGAAGTGAATAATAAACATTATAGTGCAGGGCGACGTACATTGAAGTTAGACGCATTACTTTTACGACCAGCTACGGATTTAGTACATATTGTAGCTATTGCTTTAGTACTAGGTTTATTTGGGATTGATGCTTTAAAGAGCCCTGTTGAAGTAGGCGTTTTATATGCTTTTGTTAACTATATACATCGTTTCTTCCAACCTGTAAATGAGATGATGATGAAATTGTCCTTTTTCCAACAGGCACTTGTTTCGTCATCACGTGTATTTCATTTAATGGACGAGAAAGATTTAGCACCGGTTCAAAAAGGCAATGAGAATCCTCAAGTTGTGGATGGAGATATTGAATTTAAAAATGTTACTTTTTCGTATGATGGAAAGCGTGACGTTTTAAAAAATGTATCATTTCACGTGAAACAAGGGCAAACGGTTGCTTTTGTTGGGCATACTGGTAGCGGAAAAAGTACGATTATGAATTTGTTAATGCGATTTTATAATCTTAAGTCAGGAAATATTGTAATAGACGGTGTAGATTTAGAAAAATTTGAAGAACGAGAAATTAGAAAGAAAATAGGACTCGTATTGCAAGATGCATTTTTATTTGCTGGAAATGTAAAGCAAAATATTCGTATGTATAATGAAGAAATTACGGATGAAGAAGTAAAAGAAGCTGCTCGATTTGTGCAAGCGAATACGTTTATTGAAAAGTTACCAGAGCAGTATGAAACAGAAGTAGTAGAAAGAGGTGCAGCATTTTCAAGCGGTCAACGACAATTAATTGCTTTTGCTAGAACGATAGCAACGAATCCGAAAGTATTAGTATTAGATGAAGCAACAGCTAATATCGATACAGAAACAGAAGAGGCTATTCAAACAGCGTTGCAACAAATGCGAAAAGGTAGAACGACGATAGCCATTGCGCATAGGTTATCTACAATTCAAGATGCAGATCAAATTTTTGTGATGCATGATGGAGAGATAGTAGAAAGAGGAACACATCAAGAATTACTAAGTGAGCAAGGTTTGTATTATAATATGTACTTGTTACAAAATAAAGGGAGTTTGCAAAAGGCCTTGTAAATACAAGGTCTTTTTTATTTTGTATACAAAATATATTTACTCTTTGTTTCTATAGCATAAATGTCGTGTCCTCTTATGAAACTTGTACATATTGTATGTATACGAAGTAAAAAAATTGATAGGAGATTTTATATGCAAAACAGATCGAGTTCAAATGTTACGTTTATTGATGTGTCTCATTGGGAAGGGAATATTGATTGGAATGCAGTGAAGGCATCTGGAATTCCAGCAGCGTATGCAAAAGCGACAGAAGGTGTAAATTATATTGATCCTACTTTTACTAAAAATGTACAAGCAGCCCGAAGTGCGAATGTATTAATTGGTGCATACCATTTTGCACGTCCAGAACAAAATGATGCAATTTCAGAGGCGAAATATTTTGTGAGTATATTACAAAGTAACCAGACAGACTTAATGCCAGTTCTGGATTTAGAATCACCAAAAGATCCGAGTAATAGTAATTTAACTGGTAGCGCTATATCGAATTGGGCAAGAAGCTTCATAAATTATGTGAAACAGGCTACTGGAAAAGATGTAATGTTATATACAGGAGTTTGGTATATTAATGAGTTCGGAATTAGCGGATTAAGTGATATTCCACTTTGGATTGCTAAATACTCGAGTACACCGCCTGCTGATGCTGGTGGATGGACAGCGTGGACAGCATGGCAGTACACAGATTCTGGACAAATTTCAGGTGTAGGAAATTGTGATGTATCAGCTGCAGTTTCACTAGAAGCTTTACAAGGGAATGGAGCAAGTGGTGGAGGGAATGTTTCTCCGCCTAATAATGCAACTCCAGTGTACGGGGTTGCTATAATTAATGGAGATAATGTGAATTTGAGAAGTGGACCATCTTTGCAGTCTAGTATAATTCGCCAATTGAATCGTGGCGAAACATATGAAGTTTGGGGAGAACAAGATGGATGGCTTTGTTTAGGGACAAATCAGTGGGTATATAATGATCCGAGTTATATTCAGTATAAACATTATGTGGCGACTATTACTGGTGATAATGTAAATTTACGTGACGCTCCATCATTAAAAGGAAATGTTATAAGACAGTTACATCATGGTGAATCGTATCGAGTATGGAGTAAGCAAGATGGATGGCTTTGCTTAGGGACAAATCAATGGATATACTACGATCCAAGTTATATTCAGTATGGTGTACAATAGAGTGAAAATAAAAGGTGCCCCGTCAGAGGTGCCTTTTATTAAAAATATACAACTTTTACAAAGTCTATATCGAAACCATAGTATACTATAGTAGATATATTTTAAAAAAATAATAGAAAATGAAATAAAGGGGTAAAAATATGAATTATGTGCTAATAGGTGCTGTTTTATAAAAATAAACAGTTAGAATCAGAGAGTCAGCAAGTAGAATTTGAAAAGAAACAAGCAATTGAAACGTATGAAAACGAAATTGCAGCTACGGTGATAGAGCATAAAGAACAACAAAATAATTTAAAAAATATGGAACAGAAAAAATACAATGATTTACAAGTAAGTGCAAATAGAGAAATTGAAAATATGCGTATGATGAAAAATCAATTAGCTATGCAACATAGTAAAGAACGTAGTGAAATACAAAATAAACATAATAACGAAATACATATGTTTCAAAAATTAATTGCAAATTTACGAGAATATACTAAAAACGGCGCTGAAATGAATACGTACGAAACATTACATTATATGAAGCGAGGATTCATAGAGCAAGGCATCATATTAGATGCTGAAATTGAAATCATGCCGAATGTTTTTATTAAAAATAATAGTGAAATAAACGATAATCGAATCCATCATCTCATCTTGTGCAAAACTGGTATTTATATACTTGAGACGAAAGAATGGGAAGAGAAATTAATTCATGGTTTAACGAAAGAAAATGCTGGTATATATTCATTTATGATTGATGAAATGGGTAAGTATCAACAAGAAGTTGAAAAAGAAGAGACATTTGAATATATAGTAGGTAAAGATTCGTCAACTATACAAGTGAAAAATGAAGGAAATCCAGTATATAAGGCGAAGAAACTATCTCAAATTTTATACAATTGTTTGAAAGAAATGCAGGCTAATAGTATAAAAGAAAAGGTAAAACCAGTTGTATATTTTTATAATGAAAATGGAAAAGAAATAATAGATCTTTCTAGTGAGGAAACACCTAGATTAAAAGATCGGGAGCAAATTGTAACGTTCTTCAGAAATGAAATCTTAGCAGGGAAAGTAGTATATACAGTGCAAGAATTAGAACAGATTCGAGAAATGATTAGCCGGATGAATTATATAGTGAGTTAAAAGGAGAGATCTTTCTGAACGCTATGCTACGTGGCATTTTGTATGTATATTTTTGTTTGTATATAGTAATGTACATTGTATTTATATTCGTCATTGATATGGTCCATATACCCTTAAGTGTAAGGAGCATTTTTGTAGTATTCATACCATTTGTTTTATTAGTCATGATTCAAAGGGCTATTTTATATGTTTCTAAAAATCGTAATGAAGAAAAGAAGCAAATGTTGGGGGTTTTAATAGTAGCACTCATACCATTAATAGTGTGCACTGTACAACTAAGTGTAAATGAATATACATCAAAGTTTAATCAAAATAGATGGTTAAATCATGCAGATAAGCGGGTACATATGGTAGATGATCTATTACAAAAATATAAATTAATAGGGAAATCAAATGAAGAAATTATCCAATTGTTAGGAGCTCCAACGGAAACGAGAAGTGGGGAAGAAGGAGTTACCACTTTGTATTATCTTGGGACTGAACGTGGCTTTATTCCAATAGATAGCGAACAGCTTGTTTTCCAATTTGATAGAGATGGAAAAGTCATGGAATATACGGTGCATAAAGATTAAAGAAACGTAGAGGGAAGCTATATGTTATAGCTTCTTTTTTATTTTTCAATATGTCACGGAAGGGGGAGAAGGTTTTTGAGTGGAATAAGGAATGAAAGCGGAGGTGATGCATATATATAGATGCATTGGGTGATTATTAGTCCGATTGGTGAGGGGTAATAATTAATAAGTACGGACAAAAACCCCACTCATTAAAGTTTCACTTTATCATATTGTATAAATGAAAAGGAGGTAAGACGGTGAAAGCAATCCCGACTGATGTCCTGAGTAAAGAATTGATGGAAAGAGAAGGAGTTATCTCTATTACAGTAAAGGAATTTGAAAAGATAGAAGTAGCTGGAGTGGTGGTCGCTGGTCCAGCAGTTATTTTGATTAATCAAGATTAAGTACATATCATTGAAATAAAAAGCATCCATCTAGGATGCTTTTTATTTGTATGTAAGCATAAATATGATGGATAATTGTGTTACTGGAGGGAAAGTCTGTGGCAATAATTATAACAATGTTAGTAATGGGTATTTTATTAGGATTTGTTGGAGCTGGAGGAGCTGGGTTTATTATCGCGATACTCACTTTAGTATTCCAAATTCCTATTCATGTTGCTCTTGCAACATCTTTAACTGCAATGGCATTTACGACATTATCAGGTGTTGTAAGTCATTACCGTGAAGGCAATGTTGCACTTATTATAGGCGGGATTGTTGGGGGATTTGGCGCAATTGGCTCTTATATTGGTTCTAAATTTGGTTCACTTATACCAGCACATCTTCTTCATTGGTTTACAGCTGGGATGTTATTTTTATCGGCAATTTTTATGTTTATTAAATTAATTATGTTCCAAAACAAAGAAAAGTCGTCTTTATATAAACATAAAGAGTTTTCCGTGAACTACTTGTTGAAATGTGTATGCCTTGGATTAGTTACTGGAATGATGGCTGGTTCATTTGGGATTGGTTCTGCACCGTTTATTCAACTTGGATTAATGGTTCTATTGGGACTTACGATTCAGCAATCTGTAGGGACAACAATGCTGGTTATATTACCGATTGCAATTGGAGGCGGGATAGGATATAGTTCGGAAGGATATTTAGATTATATATTGTTATTGCAAGTATTGATCGGGACCATGTTAGGGGCATACATTGGCGCGAAGTTTACAAATTATGCACCGCGAACGCTTTTGAGGTTTTCGATGATTATGACACCGGTTTTAGCTGGGTGTATGCTATTGATGGAATAAAGTGAAATTATAATCAGTAGGGGGTTACTGCTTACAAATAGCGGGATAAAATTAATATAGCAAACTATTAATATATTTTACGAATGAATTATATAGGTAATTCATATTTCCCATATAAAAGGATTTGTTTTAATATTATGAGTGTAAAGTTCGAGTATTCGAAGTACTACTTGAATTATATCCCTATCCCTTTTCTAAAAATGCGAACAAGTTTTGCCCTATTCTATTCAATAGTTAATTGCATAGAAATATATTGTTCGATGACCATTATGGAACGTACATAATGGGAAAATCCCGATCCTTAAAGAGGATGCCCCTAATCTTCATGTGAAAATATGATCGGATATGAAAGCTGCCCAATTTATGGTCAGCTTTCTTTTTGTTCGAAAATTATTTCTTCTTTAATTTCTGTTTGCAATAATACAGTTTTTCCGAAGCGACGTTTGCATTCCGCGCGCACTTTTTCAAGGGCTAGTAGCTGAGTAGTGGCGGGAACTGTGACAATAGCTTGGCGAGGTTTTCGATTTTCTTCACAAAAGACACATTCCACAACATAATTAGAAATCATATTTTCATCCTTCCATTTTTAATTTCTAAGAAGGGATTGTCTATGAAGTTGATGTAACTTTTCGTCATTGTTTTATTATTTTCCTCTTTTTTTCAAGGGGAAAATAATAAAGAAGGCGAATTTTAGTAGGGGAGGGATGTTTATGGAGAGATGGATAGGTAGTGCAGCGGTATGTGTAAATGAAAAAAATGAAGTTTTAATGGTACTGCAGGGAAAAGAGGGAGAAGAAAAAAGGTGGTCTGTCCCAAGTGGAGGACTTGAAAAGGGAGAGACACTAGAAGAATGTTGTATCAGGGAAGTTTGGGAAGAAACAGGTTACAATGTGGAAGTTGTAAATAAAATATATGAAAAAGAGGGTATTACATACGGTGTTCCAGTGTATGTCCATTATTATTTTGTTAAACAAATAGGCGGTAATATGAAAATCCAAGATCCTGATGAGTTAATACATGAAATTGCTTGGAAAGGGATACATGAAGTTGAACAATTGTGTTTAGCTTTTCCAGAGGATTATGAATTGCTGTACCAATATATAAATAAAGAAGCAAGTATGTAAATACTTGCTTCTTTAATGTATCCAAGACAAGAAAAGCGGAACGATAACTAAACTAGCGCCTGCTGTTAAAAGCATGGATAAACTTGCAATTGTTCCTTCCACAGGACCGATTTCGAATGCTTTTGATGTACCGGTTCCATTTGCACTCGTTCCTAACATAATACCTTTTGCGATTGCTGTTTTAATACGGCAAATACGTATGAGAGAAGGACCGAGCAATGCTCCTGTTAAGGCAGTTAAAACGACAAATACAGCAGTTAATTGTGACATACCACCAATCATTTCTGAAATAGCCATTGCGATTGGTGTTGTTACGATATGTGGCGCTAAACTATGTTCTAGTGATGAATCAATTTGAAAATAATTTGCTAGTAGTGCTGAAGTAATGACTGATAAAAACGAACCGACAATGACATTAAGTAAGATAGCCATTCCATGTTTCTTTAATAAATCAAAGTATTTATAGATTGGCCATGCAAAAGCAACTGTTGCGGGTTTTAATAATTCAGTTAACCAGTGACCACCAGATTCATATGTTTCATAAGGTGTATCTAATCCGAGCAATAAAGAAATTAAAATAATGGGACAGACGAGAAGAGGAGAAAGTAGACTCCAATTCCATCGTTGATACATTTTTTTTGATAGCCAATATGTGAATAGTGTTAATAGTAAACAAAGAAATCCGATCATTGCGTTGATCCTTTCCGCTTTAGTAGCAATTCTGTTAAAAGTCCTGTAACTAAGGTAACGCAAAGAGTGCTAATCATAATAATTAAAATGAGATCGATTCCATATTGTGTTAGTGTATCTCTGTAACGTATGACAGCGACTGCAGAAGGGATGAAAAATAAAATAAGTTCTTTTAATAAAAAATCTGCTCCGTCCTGTATCCATTCTTTTTTAACTAGGTTAAATTTTAATGAAATTAATAATAAAAAAATACCGATTATACTTCCTGGAACTGGGAGGTGTGCCTGTTTTGCAATCCATTCACCTGTCCAAGCGAAACAAAATAGTAATAAAATTTGTCCGCTTAACTTCCACCATTTCATACAGTAACCACCTCTTTCTTTTTTTACATAAAAATTGTAAAAAAGAATTAACAATTTCTACTATACGTTCATTCAAAATATTTGTCTAATATATAAATTATATGTTATTAATATATTAGACATATTAATCGAAAGTGAAAAGGGTGTCCAAAAATGGAATTACGGCATTTGCAATATTTTGTTGTTGTGGCAGAAGAGTTACACTTTGGACGGGCGGCTGCTCGTTTACAAATGACACAACCACCACTTAGTCAACAAATACAGCAATTAGAAAAAGAAATGGGAGTTACATTATTTTCAAGAACGAAAAGAAAGGTTGAACTAACAGAAGCAGGAGAAATGTTTTTAAAAGAAGTAAAAAAGGCGTTTGAACAAATTGAAAAAGCAGTAGAAGTTGCACAAAGTGCGCAAAGGGGAGAAGTAGGATCACTTTCAATTGGTTTTGTAGGTGCGGCGATATATGATATTTTACCATCAATTGTTAGGGAATATAGAAAAAAATTTCCGAGAGTGTCTGTTGCATTACATGAATTGTCAACACCAGATCAAGTTCATGCACTTCATGATAACCGTATCGATATTGGCTTTTTACGTCCACCAATTCCAACACAATTATTAGAATTAGAGCCAATTCAAAGGTTATCTTGCACCTTATGTTTACCAAAGGCACATCCACTTGCAGAGAAAGATGAAATACATATAGAAGATTTACGAGATGAGCCGTTTGTATTTATTACGAGACCAGTATGGCCAGCTTTGTATGATACAATTTTATCTCTTTGCAGAGAAGTTGGATTTAGTCCGCGTATTGTACAAGAAGCAACAGAGTATCAAACAGTTATGGGGCTTGTAGCAGCAGGGATTGGAATTACAGTAATACCCGTGTCGGCAAATAAGTTATATAAAACAGAAGTTGTATATAAAGAGTTATATGATTCTAATTTTGTTGCAGAAATGTCAGTGGCTTACAAAAAAATGAATAGTAATCCAGAGCTGCTAGAGTTTTTAAAAATTGCAAGAGAGAAGAAAAGAATAGAAGTAGAAGATGAGCAATAGTAGTAACAGAATATGGATTTAATTCAAATCCATAAAAGTACACCTTATTAAACAATAAAGCGGAAATGCAACTTAAGTTGCATTTCCGCTTTATTGTTCTTTTTTTAGCTCGATACTAAATAGATAAACGTGTTCATTTTCTTTTAAGAGTAGATCAATACCTGTTTCTTCATCAATGGTAGGAACGCTTACAGTTTCTTTACTGCTTTGGATTACAGCAGCTAAGGTTGTTTTTTGATTGTATTTTAAATTTTTTATAGATTGGATTGTAGTAGTTGCAGAGCTATTTACGCTTGGTGGCGCTTCTTCAGGAACAAGTGTTGAACCACCTTCAATATTCAGATACCACTGCCTTTTTTCTTGTATATCTTTATCGAATTGGAAATGTGGTGGTAAAAAAGAAAGCTTTACTTTCTTTTTTGAAAAATGTGAGGTAGCTATATTAGCAATTTCTTTTGTTTTTTTACCATTGTTATAATAATCAATTGTAGCATTTATTTCATCTTTATCATTTTTAAGAGTAACGTTATAAAACATGCTATTTCCTTCTTGAAAAGGAGTCATTTGTAAAATAGAAGCTTGCTCTTTTGTTAATTTGTATGGCTCAACAATGGCAACTTCATTGTTTTTTATTTGGCTACAACTTGTGAGTAATAATAAACACAAGATTGATAGTAATTTTATACGCATGCAATCTCCTCCTTTTTACAATTATATTCTAAATGTGACTTTTTATCATTTCGTTTTCTAGGACTAAAGACTTAGAAGAAATTCCGATTGTAGTGCGATGTTTAAAATGTCATATTTTTATACACTAGTAGTATAGAATGCGTATGTAATAAGGTAGGGGAAGAATTTTATGTCTTTATGTCGGTTAGCGAGAAAAAATATTAGAACATTTGCTACCAAAAGGATGAAGCAATTTATGTGGATTGCTATGAGTACTATGATTTTGTTTTTTATGATATCGTTACAATTTAATGAAGGAGCTATTTTGAAAGTAGGGGATGCATTTGTATTTCAAATGTATTTTTACACACTGTTTATTGCACTAATTTTCATATGTATTTTTACTACATATAAAATGATGTACTCCCTTTTGCTAGTGAGGAGAGAGGAGTTTACATCTTATGTAGCAGAAAATATAAAAAGAAAAGAAGTACTATGTTTATTATGTCAGGAGCAATTATTCATTTATGGAGCAGCATTTGTTTTCGGATTAATTAATGGGATGCTATTTTTGAAATTATTCACGGTTATCTTTATGAAAATCGCAGGGATACAAGGAGTAAATAGTGCGCCAATTACAATATATGCAGTTGTAATTATTAGTATAATTATGATGACTGTCGTTTTAATAACGATGATGCAATGTTATCGATTTGTTCGAAGTTTAAAAGATGAAAATTCGTTGCGATTAAAAGAAAGGGCATGAGAAATCATGCTTTTTTCTATTTTACACATAAAAATAATCATGTTACAGTGAAAAGACCTGACAAAGAATGGGAAGGAAAGGTTGTATAGAATGACAAATGAACAATCAATTGTAAAAGTCGATCGGTTAACGAAGCGAATCGGCTCAAAGACACTTGTACAAAATATTAGTTTTGAAGTGAAAAAAGGCGAGGTTGTCGGTTTACTCGGACCAAACGGTGCTGGAAAAACGACTTTAATGAGAATGATGGTTGGTATGATCCGTATGACAGAAGGTGAAGTATGGATTGATGGTCAATCTGTGAAACAGCAATTTGAAAAAACCGCTGCGAAAATTGGGGCGGTAATTGAGACACCCGAATTTTATCCTTTTTTGAGCGGGTATGAAAATTTAACATATTTCGGACGAATGAATGGTAATGTGACCGAAGAACGTATCGATGAAGTAGTGAAATTGTTAGGAATGGGACAAGTAATTAATCGTAAAGTAAAAGCATATTCACTCGGCATGAGACAACGTTTAGGAATCGCTCAGGCGCTTATTCACGATCCGGATGTGTTGGTACTAGATGAACCGACGAATGGATTAGACCCTAGTGGAATACATGAAATGAGAATGTACATAAAAAAAATTGCACACGAACAAGGAAAAGCTGTACTTGTATCGAGTCACTTACTTTCAGAAGTTGAATTAATGTGTGACAGAGTTATCATTATTCAGCACGGGGAATATGTGGCTACGCAAAATATTCAGTATATTCAAAGTGAAGAGATGGAGACGATCCGTATACGTGTAGATGATGCGAATAAAGCAGCGGAAATGTTAGGGCATGATGTTTTATTAAAGGATAATGAATTAATTATTAACGTAAAAGATGAAGAAATCCCAAATGTTATTCGTACATTGCTTGAGAAAAATATTCAAGTGTATCGTGTATATGAAGAAAGAAAAACGTTAGAAGAGCAATTTTTAGAATTAACAGGGGGAAAAGATATTGTTTAATTTAGTATATAACGAACTGTATAAAATATTTAAGCGGAAGCGAACGATTATTCCATTTGCGGTTATTGCAGTATTAATAATCGGATTAGGGTGGGTTACGGTAAAGTATTTTGAACCGGAAACAAAAGGATGGAAAGTAGATTATACAGAACGTACTGTAGAAATTGAGAAAAAGCTTGGCATGAAAAAAGAAGCTATTTTAGCAGAAAAATCAGGGGATGAGCTTGTAAAAGAATACCAGCTTAAGATGAAGCATTTAGATACGGATACAGCACCGGCAAGCAGTTCTCCACTTTCTTTCATGAGAGATACAGGTTTTATCGTATTTCCAATTTTGCTCCCATTTATCCTCGTGTATGCAAGTACAATTTTTGCGAATGAATATAGCTGGGGAACATATAAATTTTTAACAATCCGTCCGGCGAGTCGATTTAAAATTTTAACAGCAAAGTTTTTAGCAATCGTTATATTTGCAGCTTTATTGTTTATATTTAATATGATTTTCTCCGCTTTATGTGGACTTGTTATTTATAAATTCCAACAGCCTGCATGGAGTGAGTTTATTTTCCAAGATGGAAATATAATAAAACAAAATATTTTTGTGGAAGCAAGTAAATATTATGTTTTATCGTGGTTACCAACGGTTGTGTATGCATCGTTTGCATTTATGATTTCTGTGTTAACGAGATCTAGTGGAGGTGCAATTGGTATTTCACTATTCCTTGCTTTATCAGGCAATATTGCGTTATTAGCAGCCACTAGATATAACTGGGCGAAATATTTATTGCCAGCAAACACAGATTTATATAGTATTTCAAAGAATGGAAGTTTTATTGATGGAGTAACATTCCCGTTTGCATCATGTATGTTACTGCTTTATTTGTTCGTATTTTTATGTATTTCATATACTGTGTTTTTAAAACGTGATTTAACTTAATAAGAAAAGCCGTTCAGGGTGCTGAGATGCACTTTGAACGGCTTTTTTTATGAGAATTGTTTAAGTGCTCTTTCGGCTAGTAAAGCAAAGTATTCTGCACTTATAGGCAGTGCCTCTTCATTAATTGTAAAAGCAGGATGATGCCATTCATGTGTACCGCTCGTTCCCATAAAGACGAATGAACCTGGTATTTCCTGTTGGTAAAATGAGAAATCTTCTCCAGCCATTGACGGACTAGGCGAGATGATATTAAGATTCATCTTTGTGGCAACTTGAGTAGATAAGTCTGTAAGAGCTTTATCGTTGTGAACAGCAGGAGGACCTGAATAAAAACGGAATTTCGTTTTTACACCTAATGCATCAGATACACCTTTAATAATACGCTCCATGAGTGCTGGAATCTTTTCACGTGTTTCAGCTTGGAACGTGCGAATCGTTCCTTCTAACGTAGCTTTTTCAGGAATCACGTTCCACGTATTTCCTGCATGAATATTTGTAACACTAACAACCGCATTATGAGATGAACTTATATTTCGGCTTACAATTGTTTGCAGTGCCATCACAATTTGAGAGGATGCGACAATAGGATCTACGCCAGCATCTGGTACAGCCGCGTGTGTACCAACTCCGTGAATTTCAATTTCAAATCGATCAACTCCAGCCATCAGTGGACCATCTTTAATGCCAATTGTACCTACTGGTAAATCAGGTTTATTATGCATGCCGAAAATCGCTTGCACATTACGTAAATGTCCAGCATCAATAACTTTGCAAGCGCCATTACTACTTTCTTCAGCTGGTTGGAATATGAAGCGAACCGTTCCATTTAGGGAAGATTCTCTTTCTTTTAATAAGAAAGCAGTACCTAAAATAGCAGCTGTATGAAAATCGTGTCCACAAGCATGCATTTTCCCTCGTACTTTAGATGCATAGGACAAATGTGTTTCTTCTTGAATAGGAAGGGCATCAATATCAGCACGAACTGCTACAATTGGTCCGTTTTTATTACCAGACACTTCAGCGATAATTCCTGTTTCTAAATTGGAATCAATGATAGTAATATTTTTTTCTTCTAACCAATTTTTTATTGCTTTTGTTGTTTCGAACTCTTCATATGATAGTTCTGGATACTCATGTAAATGTCGACGGATGGAAATAAGTTTTTCTTTTAGTTGATTTGAAATAGATACCATGTAGTATGCCTTCTTTCTTCAGCAAAATAGTTATCATAAGTATACAACAATAAAAGAGAGGATTCTCAAATGAAAATCCTCTCTCGTTTATCCCATAAAAGCCCGATTGGTTCAACTAATTAAAGTTTCACTTTATGCTGCGACTTTTTTATGCGTAGGATGTTTACGATAACGTCCACGCATTGCGTATGCAATTTGCGGGATTGCAATCCCAATTAATATAAGTGATACACCGAACCATTGTGAAGATAGTACAGCCTCTTTTAAAACGAATACGGACATAATTGTTGTAACTGGTAGTTCCGCTGCACCAAGAATAGTCGCTAAGCCAGAACCGATTTTTGGAATCCCGATTGTAAAGGCAATAGATGGAATGACGATACTAAATGTTCCTAATCCTAAACCGTATTTCCAAAGACCTTGAGAAATGGCACCATTAAAAATAAATGTTGGTGGGAATACAATCATGACTAAAGTTAAAGCACCAGTCATTAAGAGAACACCGCGCGGTAATGAAGGTACTTCAACAGCAACTTTTCCGCTCACGAAAATGTATGTTGCGAATGTAACAGCAGATAATAAACCTAAAATGATTCCAGTCGTATCGAAAGCACCTGCTGATTGTTCTAGTAAACCACTTGATAAAAATGTCCCTACAAGTAAGAAAATAACAGAAATAACTTTTTCTCTTGAAGGTAATGTTTTTGTTGCGACTGCTTCAATGATAATTCCGACCCAAACGAATTGGAATAAAAGAATAATTGCAATAGAAGCTGGTACAGTTTTTAATGAGGCATAATAAAAAATTCCGGTAAAACTTGCAGATGTTCCTGCAACGAATAAAAGTAATGCTTGCTTTAAAGGAACGCGATGTCTAGAAAATAGAAGTGTAGTAGCAAGCAAAATAATCCAACCGAACAAATATTGGCTGCCAATTACCTCTCCAAGTGAAAATCCTTCTGCATATGCAAGCTTAACAAAAATAGCTAAAATTCCATAACTACACGCTCCTAATAAAACTAAAAGAGAATAACGAAGCATGAAAAATTCCTCCCATCTATATGAAGTTGTTCCGTATCGAAAATATATAACTAGAGGGAAGTATACAAAATTAGAAATAAAGGGTCAAATGAAAGAAAAGTATGACATTTTATAGAATAATAATAAAAGTATGATATTTATGCATAATCTTGAAATTATTAATAGTAGAAGTATTATAAAATCAACTTTGCATTGTATAGAGACAGCATTTGAAAAAAATATTTTTTAAACAAATATGTAAATAGGCGTACTAGTAGCGTGCTAATTATTTGAGAAACTATGTTACCTTTGTTATGTTAATAACAATTAAAGGAGTTTCATAATGCATTTGAGTTTTTTCTATATAATAGAAGGAAATGAAAACGTTTTATTAGAAACTGTGAGGAAATATGTTTTTTCTTATTGCCACGTTGTAAAAGTGATTTCACGAATTGTTCATAGTATTTTTATGTGTTTTTGTTACAATATTTAGGGAGAGGAGTGGAATGATGCAAGATATTAGTATTTTTTTAGCGTTTGGCGCCGGGTTCTTATCATTTATTTCCCCATGTTGCTTACCGCTTTATCCGGCATTTTTATCGTACATAACAGGTATGTCGGTTTCTGAATTGAAAGAAGAAAATGCAATGCTTCGCAAAAGAAGTATGATACATACAGCGTTTTTCTTACTTGGATTTTCAATTATATTTATTGCAATTGGATTTGGTACAAGTTTTATTGGAGGAATCTTTACTGACTATAAAGATTTAATCAGACAGTTAGGTGGTATCTTTATCATCGTGTTCGGTTTAATTATTGTCGGGGTGTTTAAGCCGAAATTTTTAATGCAAGACCGTAAATTTACATTTAAAAATCGTCCAAGTGGCTATTTTGGATCAGTACTAATTGGATTAGCCTTTGCAGCAGGGTGGACGCCATGTACCGGACCAATTCTAGTGTCCGTAATTGGATTAGCAGCAACAAATCCAGAATCAGCAATGATATACATGATTGCTTACATACTTGGATTTGCTATCCCGTTTTTCGTACTGTCATTTTTTATTACGAAAATGTCTTGGATTAAAAGAAATAGTATGGCCTTCATGAAAGTCGGAGGATACATTATGATTGTTATGGGTGTCTTCCTATACTTTAACTGGATGACGAAAATTATCGTATATTTCTCAAGTTTATTTGGTGGTTTTACCGGTTTTTAGTATTATTCTGCGAAAATGTTGGAAATACTAACGGAAAAGCATATAATGAAAGTATATTTTGCATATAGCCACAAAAAAGGATGAGAAAATATGAACATAGTTGTTTTATCCAGTATCGTTGCTGTTTGTATGGCTGTCGGTGCGATGTTTATTCGTTTAAAAGCAGCTAAGAAACCTGCAACATTGAAAAAAATTATACTTCCACCATTTTTTATGAGTACGGGCGCATTGATGTATGTTTTTCCTGAATTTCGATTAACTCCAGCAGAAATGTTAGAAGCAATTGGTGTCGGTTTGATTTTCTCTATTTTTCTTATTAAAACATCTAAGTTTGAAATTAGAGGACAAGAGATTTATTTGAAGCGTTCAAAAGCCTTTGTTTTTATATTAATTGGATTACTTGTCGTGCGGATTGTATTTAAAACATACTTAAGCCAATCTCTTGATTTAGGACAACTTAGTGGCATGTTCTTCTTACTTGCGTTTGCGATGATTGTGTCATGGAGAATTGCAATGTATCGTTCCTTTACGAAATTACAGAAGGAAATGGAAAAAGAAGATGGTTTTTATAATGAAAAAGATATGAAGCTAACTTAAAAACTGTATATGTACTAAATAAAAAGACAGCGTTAAAGGCGCTGTCTTTTTTATCGAAAATAATATGGAGTTACTTTGCGAGTAAAGATTGATAGTTAGAATAATCAATCTTTTTTTCTTGTAGTTTTTTAATTAAAAATTTATGATCACGCTTTGGTGTGGCAATGATATATCCTTTAATAATTAAGTCTTGTGTAATTCGAGAGGCATTTTCTTGTAATGCAAGTTCCCCGATTTTTCCAGCGATCTTTGATTTTGCAACATCGCGAAATAGTTCTGGAACAGGGCTTACAAGCTCTTCTAACAATTGTTTTTGTTCGTCAGCCCATAAATGTCTCGTTTTATTTATGTAGTGTTCTTCCCAATCCAAAATGGACATGCCGTCTTCTTTTGGTAATCGTTTTAAAAATTTTCTGAACATAAAGTATCCACCGATAGACATAAGCCCTAATAAAATAACCGTCCATAATACAATGAACCAACTGAACCATCCTTCGAGCAAGCATATCCCCCCTTAATGATAGCGGTTTTCTTTTATTCATATTATATACAGTGAGATTCATAGAAAGCAAGAACGCTTGGTCATTTTGACCAAGCGTTATAGTTTAAACGAAGTATAGTTGTTCAACACATAAATTATTATTATCGTCTTCAACATACTCAATAATAAGTGTGCCAACTTTACGATCTTTATCTTCAGTTGTGAAAATAGAGTAAGAAGTAAAACGTGTTTTTGATAGGCCGCTTATATGTGTAGGTAAAGAAATGTAGTCGTTATCGCGGAAGAATTCCATTAGTTCAATATCCTCAAATTCTTTTCGGTCAACTTGTTTGTTTGTATAGCGGCGTTGAAGTTGTTTTAAAGACTCATTCCAAGAAATTGCTTTTGTGTCGTATACCATTGTTCTATCTCCTTACTGTATGTAATCATTAAGAACATACGTTCTAATCTAGTATACTCTTTTTATTCGAAAAGGGAAAGCAAAAAATAATGTAAGCTTGGATTTCCAAGCTTACATTATTGATGCGTCCGTCATAATCTCTATTTTTTATTATAAGTTAGATAGGAATAAGAAACAAGATGATATATATAATGTTGAGAGTTTTAAAAATTCTGTATATTATAGGTGTACTAAAGTGTAAGGGAATGAGAGGTATGGTATACGTAATTTCACTGCAAGGGCCGATGGCTAGCGGAAAAACAACATTGGCTAAAAGGTTAGAGAGATGTGGGCTTTCGGTTATATATGAAAATCCTTATCCAATTGTAGAAAAGCGAAAGCGATTAAATTTGGATATGAATTCAAAAGAAGGGTTTATCATAAATCAAAAAATGTTTATTGAAGCAAAAATTAAGGAGTTTCAAAATGTGAAAGATTCAGTCGTAATTTTTGATCGCGGACCAGAAGATATTGAGTTTTTTTACACTCTTTTATCCAACGATTATAGGGGAAGAGTGGGATATAGAAGCTGAATTGAAAGATGAATTATATGAATTAAGAGAATGCCGTTCGGATGCGATTTTTTACTTAGATGTTACGAAGAAGAATGTATATGATAGAAAAAATAATGATAGAACAAGAAACAGAAGTACGTTTGAGGAGCAATTTAAATTAGTAGAAACTGAAAAAGACTGGTATAAACAATTTCCTGTAACTTATGTGGACACGAATAGATTAACAGTGGACGATTTAGAGGTATATTTTATGGACTGGTTAAAGGAGAGAGAGCTATGAAAAAAATACTTTTACTTGTATACCCAACATTTGCAGAGTTTGAAATAACAGTAGCAACGGCATTGCTGAAGAATAAATTTGAAATCATTACAGCGGGCTTAACAAAAGAATTGATTATAAGTGAAACTGGGTTGCAAGTGCAGCCACATATAGAAGTAAGTAAAGTACGTGTAGATGAGTATGAGGGGATACTTATTCCAGGTGGAGAAGAAGTACAGTTGGAAGATGCAAAATCTCTTTTTTCAATCATTCGTCAATTTCATGAACAAGAAAAATTAGTGGCGGCAATTTGCGCTGGACCGTATGCGCTAGCAAAAGCGGGCTTATTTAAGGGGATTTCTTATACTGCGACTATAGATTATCAAAAGTTCGATTGTTTTCCAATAGAAAATTTCGTGTATAAAGAAGTTGTGCAACACTCAAATATTATTACAGCACAAGGACATGCATTTGTACCATTCGGAATAGCGATTGCCTCTTACTTTGGGATAGCGAACGAACATAATACAAATTTTTATGGCGGTAAGGGTAATGTGATGATGGAGAAACTTTTATCTGAAAATGTATAAAAGCTAGCGAATGCTAGCTTTTTTCTTTTTTACACCGATAAATAACTAAAGTTTTCGGATCGCGCCATATACCGTTATGAAGTGATAATTCATTTTCTACTTCTTCTTTTAGCCATACCTTCATTTCCGCGTGAAGAAGTGTATTATCAGGTATATTTAGCGACGGAAACATGCTAGAAATATAGTTTACTATTGGGGTAGAATGATGAAAAACGAGCGCATTATGAATAACTGTTTCTTCAACCGTTGGAAAAACGGATTGTAATATCTCTTTACCATTTTCTAAACAAAATGGAGTGACTGATGATGTTGTTTTCGGTAAATCAAATGCGTCTAACATGCGGTTACACATTTCAACTATACGAGGTAATGTAACACTAGAATTTGTTGTAGCTAAAAGTGAGCCGCCGGGACGAATTACTTTATGGAATCCTTGAATTGTTTTTTCAACATCTTTCATGTGATATAACATATGTCTTGCGATTATTAGGTCATAATAATTTGTTTTGAAAGGGAGTTTACTAGCATCCCCTCGTTTCCATTCTATTAAGTTATTCGTCTTAGCAGCTTCAGCAAGCATAGCTTCGGATTGATCTAACCCGGTTAATAGGCCTTTATGACCATTTGTTTGTAAAAGGGAAAGGAATTTTCCGCTAGCGCACCCAACCTCTAATATGCTTTCTTCCCCTTGAAGTTGTAAATGTTCAATAACGATTTCATCTAAATTCACTTGTTTTTCTTCGTAATGTTTATGCGTATCGATACGTGTTTGTAAATTGTTACTGACGCTATATTGCCTTTTTACATCATTCATTTTTTCATATTCCACTTTCGTACAAAATTGTTGGATCGCATGTGTTAATACATCCGTTTTCTTTAAACCTTCGTAATGGAGTGCAGCTTCAAACCTTGCAAGTAATTTTTCTTCAATTCGAAAATGAATATCTTTTCGCTTCGTCATTGAAATCTCGCCCCTTTGCATCTGTTAGTGAGACTATAGCATGCTTGGAAAAATTGTGTAAATAATTTGTGTACACAAATGGAGGGGATGAAAAAAATGTTTGAATGTGAGTTTAAACTATTGACGATTTAACCGTTTTCATATATTCTTAAATTAAGTAATATTCAAATAATTCAAAAGAAATGAGAGAGTCACATGCTTCTTCAAGGAACACATCGAATTGGTCGTATGGCCATGCTGTTGGCACTTGCGGATGAAAATGAAAGTCCTGTATTATCCATTCCAAAAGGTTGGAAGTATTGTACGGGGAAAGTGGGTTCGATGAATTCGCAAAAGGTTGTCGCAGCAATGGAAACAGCGGCTAAGAGCAACCAAGTTATTGAAACAGACGTTTACAGAGAAACACATGCACTTTATCATGCAATTATGGAAGCTTTGTACGGAGTGACGAGAGGTCAAATTCAGTTAGCAGACGTTCTTCGTACAGTAGGACTTCGGTTTGCGATTGTGCGCGGTACACCATACGACGGAAAAAAAGAAGGCGAATGGGTTGCTGTTGCGCTTTATGGAACGATTGGTGCACCTGTAAAAGGATCTGAGCATGAGGCGATTGGTTTAGGAATTAATCACATATGATTTGCCCATAGTCTATTAGTTAGAAGGGGGCCTTACTTTTTTAGGACAGAAGTCTGTCTTAAAAAAGATAAGGTCCCCTTTTGCCTTTTTAAGGAGGAAAAATGATGATTACGTTAACAGGACATACATTGACAGTTGAAGAAATGAAGAGGTTATTACTTGAAGGAGAAGGTGTAACAGCTTGTCCAACTAGTATGCAAAAGGTAGCAGAATGCCGCGAAGTAGTTGAGAAAATCGTAGAAGACGGAAAAGTCGTTTACGGTATTACAACTGGATTTGGAAAGTTTAGTGATGTGCTAATTCAAAAAGAAGATGTGAAGGCACTTCAGCATAATTTAATTCAGTCACATGCATGTGGAATAGGCGATCCATTCCCAGAAGAAGTATCACGCGGTATGTTAATTTTACGAGCGAACACGATGCTTAAAGGAGTATCTGGTGTTAGACCGCTCGTTGTAAATATGCTTCTTGAGTTTGTAAACCGTAAGATTCACCCAGTCGTTCCGCAACAAGGTTCACTTGGTGCGAGTGGAGATTTGGCACCTTTATCTCATCTTGCGCTCGTATTATTAGGCGAAGGTGAAGTGTTCTATAAGGGGAAACGGGTTCATGCAATGGTTGCTCTTACAGAAGAAGGTCTTGAGCCGATTGAACTTGAAGCGAAAGAAGGTCTTGCATTAATTAATGGTACGCAGGCGATGACAGCGCAAGGAGTTCTTTCTTATATAGAAGCAGAAGCAACGGCGTATCAAGCTGAATTAATTGCTTCGATGACAATTGAAGGGTTACAAGGCATTATTGATGCATTTGATGAAAATGTTCATAAAGCACGTGGTTATAAAGAGCAAGTGGATGTAGCAAGCAGAATTCGTGACATTCTTCATGATAGTAAGTTAACAACAAAACAAGGAGAACTACGTGTACAGGATGCCTATTCACTTCGCTGTATCCCGCAAGTACACGGTGCTTCTTGGCAAGTTTTAAATTATGTGAAAGAAAAGCTAGAAATTGAAATGAATGCAGCGACAGATAACCCACTTATTTTTGATGGCGGAGAAAAAGTAATTTCAGGTGGTAACTTCCATGGTCAACCAATTGCATTTGCGATGGACTTCTTAAAAGTAGGGATGGCAGAACTTGCAAATATTTCAGAGCGTCGTATTGAGCGTTTAGTAAATCCGCAATTAAATGATTTACCTCCATTTTTAAGTCCAGAACCAGGACTTCAGTCTGGTGCAATGATTATGCAGTATGCAGCAGCGTCACTTGTTTCTGAAAATAAAACGTTAGCACATCCGGCGAGTGTAGATTCAATTCCGTCTTCTGCTAACCAAGAAGATCATGTAAGTATGGGAACAATCGCTTCACGCCATGCTCATCAGATCATTCAAAATGCAAGACGTGTTCTTTCAATTGAGATGATTTGTGCAATGCAAGCAGCAGAATATCGTGGTATTGAAAATATGAGTACAGTGACGAAGAGCTTCTACCATCAAGGTCGTCAGCAAGTGCCATCTATTAAAAATGACCGTATATTCTCAACGGATATTGAAAATATTGCGCATTGGTTAAAAACGAATTATTCAATAAAAGAAAGATTAGATGTAAACGCAGCACTATAAAATGAGAAAAGGGAGAGATTGAAATGGAAAAAGTACAACAAACAATTCGCGCGCCAAGAGGTACAGAGTTACAAACGAAAGGTTGGGTGCAAGAAGCAGCACTTCGAATGTTAATGAACAATTTAGATCCTGAGGTAGCTGAAAAACCAGAAGAATTAGTTGTATATGGTGGAATTGGCCGTGCAGCTCGTAACTGGGAAAGCTACAATGCAATCGTAGATTCATTAAAAACGTTAGAAAGCGATGAAACGTTACTTGTTCAATCAGGAAAACCAGTTGCCATTTTTAAATCACATGAAGACGCGCCGCGTGTTCTGTTAGCGAATTCAAACTTAGTACCAAAATGGGCGAATTGGGATCACTTCCGAGAACTAGAGAAAAAAGGACTTATGATGTACGGACAAATGACAGCTGGTAGCTGGATTTACATTGGAACACAAGGGATTCTACAAGGAACATATGAAACATTTGGTGAAGCAGCTCGTCAACATTTCGATGGTTCATTAAAAGGTACATTAACACTTACTGCTGGCTTAGGTGGTATGGGTGGTGCACAACCTCTTGCTGTAACGATGAATGGCGGTGTTGTCATTGCTATTGATGTAGATAAGCGTAGTATCGATCGTCGTATTGAAAAGAGATATTGTGATAAGTATACAGAATCATTAGAAGAAGCATTGGCTATTGCAAACGAGTATAAAGAGAAGAAAGAGCCTATTTCAATTGGATTATTAGGCAATGCAGCAGAAATTTTACCTGAGTTAGTAAATCGTAATATTATCCCTGACTTAGTTACGGATCAAACATCTGCTCATGACCCATTAAACGGTTATATTCCAGTAGGTTATACGTTAGAAGAGGCAGCGAAACTTCGTGAAGAAGACCCAGAACGTTACGTACAATTATCAAAAGAAAGCATGACAAAACATGTAGAAGCAATGCTTGCAATGCAAGAAAAAGGCGCAATTACATTTGATTATGGAAATAACATTCGTCAAGTTGCTTTCGATGAAGGCTTGAAAAATGCATTCGATTTCCCAGGATTCGTTCCAGCGTTTATTCGTCCATTATTCTGTGAAGGAAAAGGACCGTTCCGCTGGGTAGCACTTTCTGGTGATCCAGAAGATATTTATAAAACAGACGAAGTAATTTTACGCGAATTCGCTGACAATGAGCATTTATGTAACTGGATTCGTATGGCACGTCAACAAGTGGAGTTTCAAGGGCTTCCATCACGTATTTGTTGGTTAGGTTACGGTGAGCGTGCGAAGTTTGGCCGCATCATTAATGAAATGGTGGCAAATGGTGAATTATCAGCACCAATCGTAATCGGTCGTGACCATTTAGATTGCGGATCAGTAGCATCTCCAAACCGTGAAACAGAAGCGATGAAAGACGGTAGTGATGCAGTAGCAGACTGGCCAATTTTAAATGCATTAATTAACAGTGTAAACGGTGCAAGCTGGGTGTCTGTTCACCACGGTGGCGGCGTTGGTATGGGTTATTCACTTCACGCTGGAATGGTTATCGTTGCAGATGGAACAGAAGCAGCAGCAAAACGTATTGAGCGCGTATTAACTTCTGACCCTGGTATGGGTGTTGTTCGTCACGTGGATGCTGGATATGACTTAGCTGTGGAAACTGCGAAAGAAAAAGGCGTTAACATTCCAATGATGAAATAAGGAGGAGAAAACATGCTGGACACTTTACTAATAAATATTGGTCAATTACTAACAATGGATCAAGAAGATGGCTTGTTAAGACGGGAAGCGATGAACACGCTTCCTGTTATCGAAAACGGTGCGGTTGGAATTGAAAACGATGTAATTACTTTCGTTGGAACAGCGGAAGAAGCGAAAGGATTACAAGCGAAAGAAGTTATTGATTGCGGCGGGAAAATGGTTTCTCCTGGTCTTGTTGACCCGCATACTCATCTTGTATTTGGTGGATCTCGTGAAAATGAAATCGCACTAAAATTACAAGGAGTTCCGTACTTAGAAATTTTAGAACAAGGCGGAGGCATTCTTTCGACTGTAAATGCAACGAAACAAGCATCGAAAGAAGAACTTGTTCAAAAAGCGAAATTCCATTTAGACCGTATGTTATCTTTCGGAGTTACAACTGTAGAAGCGAAGAGTGGTTACGGATTAGATGATGAGACGGAATGGAAACAATTAGAGGCAACTGCACAATTACAAAAAGAGCATCCGATCGATTTAGTTTCCACATTTTTAGGTGCTCATGCAGTTCCGAAAGAATATAAAGGTAGATCGAAAGAATTTTTACAATGGATGTTAGACCTACTACCAGAAATGAAAGAGAAGCAATTAGCGGAATTCGTTGATATTTTCTGTGAAACAGGTGTGTTCTCTGTCGAAGAGTCAAAAGAGTTTTTATTAAAAGCGAAAGAGCTTGGCTTTGATGTGAAAATTCATGCAGATGAAATCGACCCTCTTGGTGGTGCGGAAGCAGCGGCAGAAATCGGTGCAGCATCAGCAGACCATTTAGTTGGCGCTTCTGATAAAGGAATTGAAATGCTTGCAAACTCTAATACAGTAGCCACTTTATTACCAGGAACAACTTTCTATTTAAATAAAGAAAGTTTTGCTCGCGGTCGTAAAATGATTGATGAAGGTGTTGCAGTTGCGTTAGCTACAGACTTTAACCCAGGTAGCTGTCCAACTGAAAATATTCAGCTTATTATGAGCATTGCGATGCTAAAACTGAAAATGACACCAGAAGAAGTTTGGAATGCTGTAACGGTTAACTCATCATATGCCATTAACCGTGGTGATGTAGCTGGGAAAATTAGAGTTGGTCGTAAGGCAGATTTAGTTTTATGGGATGCTTACAATTATGCTTACGTACCGTATCATTACGGCGTAAGTCATGTGAATACAGTATGGAAGAATGGTAATATTGCATATACAAGAGGTGAACAATCGTGGAGCACGGCCACTATTTAAAGAAAAATGCAAAGTTTATTGATCGTGAAGTGACAAAATGGAGTGAGATGATTAAAGATTGGGAGGAAGGCGTAGAAATATTCGGTGCTGCTTTAATTGGAGCACCCCTTTCTAAACCATCTATTAGTCATTCAGGAGCAAGTTTTGCTCCAAAAACAATTCGAGCGATGTTAGATGCATACAGCACATATGCAATTACAGAAGAACACGATATGAAAGAAAGTGTCTTATATGATTGCGGCGATATTACGATGCATGTGACGGATATAAAAGAAAGTCATAACCGAATTGCGAAAACAGTTGGTCATGTAACGAAAGTAAATCCGAACATGATACCAATCGTTCTTGGTGGTGACCACTCGATTAGTTTTCCGAGTATAACAGGCTTTGCAAACAGTAAAGGAAAGGTCGGGATTATTCAATTTGATGCTCATCATGATTTACGTAATTTAGATGATGGAGGCCCGTCAAATGGTACACCATTCCGTAGTTTACTAGAAAATGATGTCATTACAGGGAAACAACTTGTTCAAATTGGAATTCGTAATTTTGCTAACGCACGTACGTACCATGAATATGCAATAGAGCATGGCGTAACAGTGTATACAATGAAAGACGTACGAGAGCGAGAAATAAAAGATATTATCACGGAAAGTATTGAAGTGTTAAGAAAACAAGGTGTGACTTCTATTTATATTTCTCTCGATATGGATGTACTAGACCAAGCGTTTGCACCAGGTTGTCCAGCAATTGGGCCAGGTGGAATGGATAGTACGACTTTACTAGATGCGATTGAATTCCTTGGTAAAGAACCGCTCGTTCAAGGGATGGATATAGTAGAGATTGATCCAACTCTTGATTTCAGGGATATGACGAGTAGAGTAGCAGCGCAAGTGATTATGAGTTTTCTTTTAGCGAGGGAAATAGTTAGTAAGCAGGTTAGTATATTGACGGAAAAGTAGATCTTTATCTATGCCTTATCAAAAACACATTACTACTCAAATGTAGTAATGTGTTTTTATGTTAAAAGAGAATGAATGTGGGTGCAACCGTTAATAAAATTGCGGGTTTTTATAGTGTGTTATGTAAATTTAATTTCTTGCTTTTGAAGTATTGACGCGTAAAATAATTTTATGATAAAATAAAAATTTTGCTAAAAAACTAAAAGTGTGTTAAGCTTGAGAAGGTTACCATATATGGAGGTGGATTATTTGTTTCAAATTGGCGATAACATTGTTTATCCAATGCAGGGAGCAGGTATAATTAAAGCCATAGAAGAGAAGGAAGTCTCAGGAGAAAAACAACAGTATTATGTTATAAAAATGTCGGCTAGTAATATGGAACTAATGATTCCAGCAGGGAGAATATTGAATTCGAATATACGACCAGTGACGGATATAACCGCATTAGCACACATAATGGATATTTTTCAACATGGGGAATCAGATAGATTACTTACGTGGAAACAAAGGTATAAATTGAACACTGATAAAATAAAGACGGGTAAAATGCAAGAAGGTGCTGAAGTTGTGCGCGATTTAATGCGTATACAGAAAGAAAAAGCACTTAATGCAAGCGAAAAGAAGATGTTAGATAACGCATATGAATTTTTGATTAGTGAACTGGGATTAATTGAAGGTATCACAGAAAATCAGATAAAAAGCTTTTGTTAAGGTTCATTACAAATAATGTATTATATCCCAAAAAAGATCTTGAATTTTTTGGGAACATAATTATAGAAAATTTATCATTTCAAAGACATTCAACTCTTTCAAACCACTTTTAGAGCATTACCTCTATTGTTATTACTACAATCAAATCCATTTTTATTTTTTAATTTCATTTATGAATGTTCGAAGTTTAATTGAATACTTCGATAAAATAGTTACTTGATTTTTGCAATCCTGATTCACACTGGCACGGACGAGGAGCCGTAAGGATGAAAGAGAGGTAGGGCTTTCATTGTTTTAGGTATATAAGTTATTATTTTTAGAAGAATACTGAACCATATTCACTTCTATTGATAAGGTATTTTTTATATTAAAGAGATAAACGAATTGACAGCCATATATGGTCAACAAAAAAGGTTTCCTTCTAAGGAAACCTTTTTTAATATTATTTATAGTATTTTATTTTTTTGATATTCGAATTTTTTATTGTAAAGTCGTAAAAATTGACGTTACTATCTAAAAGTAAGTATGATGCGATTATAGTAAGATTTTTTAGGGGGAAGAAAAATGACAAGTTCAAGTAATAAAGCAGCGAGTATTTATGAAGGAACAAATGTAAATGCTGGGGGATTTTTTGAAAACGTTGAAGAAACAAAGTTGTTTGATCCAATTCAAATTGGAGCTTGGTCTCTTCGTAATCGTATAGCGATGGCACCGATGACAAGATGCTTTGCAGATAATGAAACTGGAGTAGTTGGTGCGGATGTAGTGGAGTACTACAGAAAACGTGCTGCGGATGGAATTGGACTAATTATTACAGAAGGAATTGTCATTAGTCCGAGAGCAAAAGGAAACCCAGGAGTACCAGGTATTTATACACAAGAACAAATCGATTCTTGGAAACCTGTTACAGAGGCAGTACATAAAGAAGGCGGGACGATTATTGCTCAAATATGGCATGTTGGGCGTATGAGTCATCATGAAATAATTGGTGGTCAAATGCCACAAGCACCGTCGGCTATCGCTGCAGAGGGAAATGTTCCACGCTTTCGTAAACCGTTTGATACGCCAGAAGCAATGACGTTAGAAGAAATACAAGAAGTGATCGGTCAATACGCACAAGCTGCGAAAAATGCGATCGAAGCTGGATTTGATGGAGTAGAAATTCACGGTGCACACGGATATTTAATCGATCAATTTACGTATGAGTTTGCGAATAAGCGAACAGATAAATATGGAGGTAATTTAAAACAAAGGTTAACGTTTATGAAAGAAGTAACGGCGGCTGTAATAGAAGCTGTTGGAGCTAATAAAACACTTCTTCGTTTCTCTGCTTTCAAAGGTGATAATCCTACTTATATGTGGGAAAACCCTGAGTTTGCAATTGAAACGTTCATAAATATGTTTACAGAGGTTGGATTAACGATGATCCATCCTTCAACGATGAATTATACCCAAGAGATTGCTGACGGAAAGAATTTTCATCAACTAGTAAGAAAATATTGGGATGGTACGATTGTTGGGGTTGGTAATTTAAATCCGAAAGAGGCCGAAGAAGCGTTGCAAGAAGGAACGATTGATGTAGCGGCATTCGGAAGACCGTTAATTGCTAATCCAGACTTTGTTCATCGAATTAAACACGCTGAAAGTTTAGTTGAATATGACGCGAAAGAGCATCTTGCTACGTTAGTATGAATAAAGATAAAAGGAGAACACATCTAGTGTTCTCCTTTTATTATGGAATTTCATAGGGGGAAGCGGGATGAGTGAAACGCTACTCGTTATTATTAGTATATTACTATTTTTAATGTTGCTTTTAATCGTCTTTTTTATCATTACATTTTTTATAAAAAAACGAACACATCATTCTATTTTAAAATTACATCCGTACTTAGGAAGAATGCGCTACTTACTGGAAAAGATAGGGCCTGAATTTCGACAATATTGGTTTGATCATGATACGGATGGAAAGCCTTTCTCACGTTATGATTTTCAAAGTGTTATGTTTTTAGCGAAATATCGCTCTGAAATACTTGGTTTTGGATCAAAACGAGATTTTGAAGCTTCTGGATATTATATTGCTAATACATTATTTCCGATATTAACGGAGGAATTAAGTGTGAATCTCACGCAAGAGCGAGAGGGTAAAAAGTACGTGATTCATAAAGAAGGGTTATTTTCAAGAAGAGAAAAATTGACAGCGGATACAACGAATCTTTGGCTGTACGAAGAAGATGATGCAATTATAGTCGGTGAGAACCGTAAATATCCGTGGAAGCTACATGGCATGTTTGGTGCATCTGCGACTTCTTATGGTGCGATTGGAGAAAATTATATTTTAGCGAGTGGTCTTGGAGCAAAAATGGCAGGCGGATCGTGGATTAATACGGGTGAAGGTGGCGTTATTCCAGAACATTTACATACAGGAGCGAATATCGTTGCGCAAATTGGTCCAGGGTTATTTGGATACCGTGATGAAGACGGTAATTTTTCAATGGGAAAATTCATGGAGAAAGTGAAAGAAAGTAATATTAGAGCATTCGAATTGAAATTTGGGCAAGGTGCTAAAATACGTGGTGGTCATTTAGAGGGGCAAAAAGTAAATGAGAAAATTGCGTTTGTTCGCAACGTCCGAAAGGGAGAGACGATTAATTCACCGAATCGATTTTCATTTTTAAAGAATGCAGCGGATACACTTTATTTTATTCAACAGTTGCAAGAAAGCGGCGGTAAACCAGTTGGAATGAAAATTGTAATTGGTCAGCAGAAGCCTTTGGAAGATTTAATAAAAACAATGAAAGAACTAAACATTTATCCAGATTTTATTACAATAGACGGTTCAGAAGGCGGATCAGGGGCAACGTATAAATCGATGGCAGATTGTATGGGACTGCCGCTTATTCCAGCATTACTTACATTTATCGATACAGCAAACCATTATGGTGTCCGTAACAAGTTTAAAGTATTTGCATCGGGTAAATTAATCACACCAGATAAAGTGGCGATTGCTTTAGCGATTGGGGCGGATGCTGTAAGTTCAGCCCGCGGATTTATGATGGCAAGCGGCTGTATTATGGCCCTTCAATGTAATTCTGGCCAATGTCCATCTGGTGTAGCCACGACAAATCCGCATTATCAAAAAGCGTTAGATCCGTATGAGAAGAAGTGGCGAGTCATGAATTATATTATTAGTATGAGATATAGTTTATTTTCATTAGCAGCGGCAGCGGGAGTGAAGAGCCCGCGCCATTTAACTAGAGAGCATATTGTGTTTAAAGACGAGGTGGGGAGAGTAGTTCCTCTTTCGGAATTGTTTCCTATAGTAAATCAAACCTAAAAGTATATTTGATATGTAAGATTTTTTAAAGGAATAATCATATTTTTGGAAAAATTAGGAGTATAATAGGGAAGTATTTTTAAAAATGACTATTTTTAGGGAGAGATTCACTTGCAGCAAGGTTCTTACAGTATTACAATTTTTTTACTCGTCATAGGGGTCGTTATATTTAGACGCATGCGCTCTATGAATCGACCAATTAATAATAAAGGAAGACGACTACTATTGCCATTATTTTTCTTATTACCAGGTTTTTCTTTATATGCTGCACCGATACAACTTGCTGATTGGCAAATTGGTATAGCTGCTGGGATCGGACTGTTATTGTCAATTCCACTTATTATTTTAAGTGGGTATGAAGTCAGAGAAGATGGTCAAATTTATGCAAAAAAAAGTATCGCTTTTATTGCTACATTTTTAGTTATCGTTCTTTTACGTGCTTATTTTAGAAGACATTTACAAGGTTTAGATCCAAAGTCAATCGGCATTCTTTTCTATACTCTTGCGGTTTGTTATATAGTACCTTGGCGTATTGGATGCTATATGAAATTTCGTAAAGTATATGTAGAGAAAGCGAAAATTGAGACGTCAATAAGCTAAAAGTCATACATTTGTATGGCTTTTTCTTTTAAAATTTATCGGGTAAACGAATAAAAATAAGGTGTGAAAAAACACTGTTTAATTTTCTGAATATTATTACTTTAATTTCTTAAAAAATCATTGTAATCCACTGGGATAAAGGCGTTTATAAAGGTTTTCAAATGTAATGAAAAGTGCTCGTTCACTTGAAAGAACAAAAAAAGTTTGTTAAGGTAGGGAACCATAAGCGAAAACAAGAAAATAGAAAAAGTCATTTTTCGAAATTTTGAATGGCTTATGGAATAAGGGAGAGATTTGGTGAAGATTGAAATTATGGTTTCGCTTGCTATTTATATGGCAGGTATGTTGTATATCGGATATTGGTCTTATAAGAAGACATCCGATTTATCAGATTATATGTTAGGTGGAAGGGGACTCGGTCCAGCAGTTACAGCTTTATCAGCTGGTGCTTCTGACATGAGTGGTTGGATGCTAATGGGATTACCTGGTGCGATGTATGCAACAGGATTATCAAGTGTATGGATTGCGATAGGTTTATTAATAGGTGCTTATGCAAACTATTTAATCATTGCCCCACGTTTACGAACGTATACAGAAGTGGCAAATGATTCAATTACGATTCCAGACTTTTTAGAGAATCGGTTTAAAGATCGTACGAAAATACTTCGTTTTGTCTCCGCTATCGTCATTTTAGTATTTTTCACATTCTATGCGTCGGCTGGTTTAGTTTCAGGTGGACGTTTGTTTGAAAATTCTTTCAACCTAGATTATAAAATTGGTTTATTTGTAACAGTGGGTGTCGTTGTTGCGTATACACTATTCGGTGGCTTTCTAGCCGTAAGCTGGACGGACTTTGTACAAGGTTGTATTATGTTTATTGCGCTTGTACTAGTGCCAATTGTTGCTTTTACGGATGTCGGTGGTGTAACAGAAACATTTAATACGATTAAACAAGTCGATGCATCGCATTTAGATATGTTTAAAGGGACCACAATACTTGGCATTATTTCATTTTTAGCATGGGGACTTGGGTATTTTGGTCAACCGCATATTATTGTCCGTTTTATGGCAATCACCTCTATTAAAGATTTAAAGACTTCTCGTAGAATCGGTGTCGGTTGGATGACAATTTCAATTATAGGTGCAATGCTTACTGGTCTAATTGGTATCGCTTATTATGCTAAAAATAATGCGACATTGCAAGATCCAGAAATGGTCTTTGTAACATTCTCCAATATTTTATTCCATCCGTACATTACAGGATTTTTATTATCAGCTATTTTGGCTTCGATTATGAGTAGTATTTCCTCACAATTACTTGTTATTTCAAGTGCAGTAACGGAAGACTTCTATAAAACATTTTTCCGTCGTAATGCAAGTGACAAAGAACTTGTATTTATCGGTAGATTGTCAGTATTAGTAGTAGCTATGATCGCAGTTGTTTTAGCGTATCATCCAAGTGATACAATTTTAACACTTGTAGGTTATGCTTGGGCTGGATTTGGTTCAGCGTTCGGACCAGTCATTTTATTAAGTTTATATTGGAAAAGGACGAATAAATGGGGCGTTCTTGCAGGTATGATTGTTGGTGCAGTAGTTGTTATAGCATGGGTACAAATTCCAAGTTTAAAAGCAATTATGTATGAAATGGTACCTGGATTCTTCTGTAGTTTATTAACTGTTATCGTTGTAAGTTTATTAACGAAAGAACCCGTTAAGGCAGTTCATCGTGAATTTAATGAGATGGAAGCAATATTGGAAGAAGAAACGAAATGATTAGCGAAGAGAGTAAACGAAACTGGAGTTTACTCTCTTTTTATTTAAAATGAAAATAAGGAACTTATTGACAACTAAAAGTAAGTAACTTATAATAAATTTGAGTTCAAGTTAATTTGTACTTTGAATAAAGCTTTCAAATGGAGTAAATATTTTTCGGAAATTATCTCGAATTTGAGATGAATTGACAAGCTGGAAGTTAATGTGTAATTTTGTAATCGATATCTCGAATTCGAGATAAAATTATAATGACGGATTTTACTTTGTAGCATGGACAAAATGAATAATGAATTTAAATGTAAAAGAATTTTTATAATGAAATAAAAAAGGAGTGGAAGAAATGGAAAAGAAAACAATGGGAATCCATCACATTACAGCGATTGTAGGGCATCCACAAGAAAATGTAGACTTTTATGCTGGTGTATTAGGGTTACGTTTAGTGAAACAAACAGTGAATTTTGATGATCCAGGTACGTACCATCTTTATTTTGGAAATGAAGGAGGAAAACCTGGAACAATTATTACGTTTTTCCCATGGGCAGGTGCTCGTCAAGGTATTATTGGGGATGGTCAAGTAGGAATTACGTCTTACGTTGTACCAAAAGGTGCAATGGAGTTTTGGGAAAATAGATTAGAAAAATTCGATGTTTCGTATACGAAAATGACTCGTTTTGGAGAGCAGTATTTAGAATTTGATGATCCGCATGGTTTGCATATAGAATTAGTTGAAAGAGAAGCAGGCGAATTAAATAATTGGAGTTTTGGAGAAGTTACACCAGAAGTAGCAATTAAAGGGTTTGGAGGTGCTGTTCTTTTATCTGCACAGCCTCAAAAAACAGCTGAATTGTTAGAACATATTATGGGTCTTGAGAAAATTGGAGAAGAGGGTGAATTTGTTCGATTCCGTTCTTCTGCTGATATTGGAAATATTATTGATTTGAAATTATCAACAATCGGTCGTGGCCAAATGGGCGTTGGTACAGTTCATCATATAGCTTGGAGAGCGATTGACGATGCTGATCAGCTAGACTGGAAAGAGCATGTGTCGCGTTTTGGATATCACGTAACTCCTGTACAAGATCGAAATTATTTTAACGCGATTTATTTTAGAGAACATGGTGAAATCTTATTTGAAATTGCAACAGATCCTCCTGGTTTCGCTCATGATGAATCGTTAGAGACGATGGGTGAGGAATTAAAGTTACCGGAACAATATGAACAACATAGAAAACAGATTGAACAAACGCTTTTACCATTTGAAGTGAGAAATTTAGATTAAAGTGATTGAAGGGGGAACAGGATTATGATGAAACATGTTTTTCAAAAAGGAAAAGATACGTCAAAACCAGTGTTGTTATTACTTCATGGCACAGGTGGTAATGAATTAGATTTACTACCACTTGCAGAAATAATTGATCCGGAAGCGTCGGTATTAAGCGTTAGGGGAAATGTGTTAGAGAATGGGATGCCGCGTTTCTTCCGCCGATTAGCAGAGGGCATTTTTGATGAAGAGGATTTAATTTTCCGTACGAAGGAATTAAATGAATTTTTAGATGAAGCGGCTAAAGAATATAAATTCGATAGAAATAACATTGTAGCTATCGGTTATTCGAATGGGGCAAATATCGCAGCAAGCTTATTATTCCATTACGAAAATGCATTAAAAGGTGCTGTGCTTCATCACCCAATGGTACCTAGAAGAGGAATGCAATTAGCAAATTTAGCAGGGAAATCTGTGTTTATTGCTGCTGGGACAAATGACCCAATTTGTTCATCAGCAGAGTCAGAGGAATTGAAGGTACTATTAGAAAATGCAAATGCGAATGTAACAATGCATTGGGAAAATCGAGGGCATCAATTAACGATGGGTGAAGTAGAAAAAGCAAAAGAGTGGTATGACAAAGCATTTTAAAAAAAGAAGCATCTGCTAACGATTAGCAGATGCTTCTTTTTTATTTAAGACTGGATTGCAAGATGAGATGAAGAAAGTGGTAGCTCAATATCAACAATCGTACCTTTATTTAATTCGCTTGAAATGTGTAATCTACCATGATGTTCTTCAATTATTTTGTAACACATCATTAATCCTAGTCCTGTGCCTTTTTCTTTTAAACTATAAAAAGGTTCGCCTAGACGGGAGATACGATCTTCAGGAATGCCGCAACCTTCATCGATAATTCGTATTAAGATGAAATTATCCTCTAATGGTTTTGTTTGGATGAAAATATTTCCGCCATTTGGCATTGCTTCTATCGCATTTTTTAATATGTTTATAAACACTTGTTTTAATTGGTTACCGTCACATTGAATATCATATACGTAATCAAAATGATCCATGATGATATGAACGCTATGCATAATTGCAGTCGGTAAAATAAATGTAACTACCTCTTCAATTAAAGTTTGTATGTTACAAGTTTGGATAGATAATACTTGTGGCTTAGACATCGCCATAAATTGACTCGTGATGGATTCCATTTGTGAAATCTCACTTAACATAACATCGATATACCATTTCTGCTCTTCACTTATTTCAGGGAGGAGCAACGTTAGAAAACCTTTTAGAGAAGTGAGTGGATTTCGAATTTCATGGGCAATTCCAGCTGTCAGTTGTCCGACTACTGCGAGCTTCTCTGATTTTCGTAGTAACTTTTCAGTTTCTTTTAGCTCAGTAACATCTCGCCCCATCACGATAAGACCTTTGCGAGAACCATCAGGATGATAAAGCGGAACTTTTGATATACTTAAGATTAGATCGAAATCATCTCTATGTATAATAAATTCCTCGCCATGAAGAATTTGTCTTTGTTGCCATGCTAGTTCATCGATTTCTTCACAATGTAAAAAAGCTTCTCGGTATGCTTCATTATATTGAATGAGTTCGCTATCTTTTTTCCCGTGGTAAGGTACATGATGGAAATTGAAGCAAGAAAGTGCGTAATCATTTGCCTCAAGCCAGCGCCCTTCATGATCTTTAAATATAACAAACGCAGGCATGGAGTTTACTAATGTACGTAATCTCTTCTCACTTTCTTTTAGCATATTCTCAATTCTTTCTGATTTTTCAAGCGGCTTCATAATAGCGTATACGCCAGTAAGACGATTTTGAACAAAAATAGGAACTAGTTTTGTCACAACATCTAATAAGAATCCATTTTTATGATAAATAGATAAGATATACTCTTGTTGATTATCCGCTTCAGTATTCTTTATATTTTGTAATACTTGCTCAGAAATATGGGCTTCTAAAATAGAGGTAATATTTTTCTGTTCTAATTCTAAAGAAGTGTAACCTAATATTCTTTCGGCAGAAGGATTTATATGTAGAATAACTCCTTCTAAATTTAATGAAATAATACTATCAGGATTGTGTTCGAACAGAGATGCGTACATTTCTGTTAATGAACGATCTTGTATATGGTTTCGCAAACGTCTAGAAATGTTCGGATGACGTTTTTTTTGAGTTGGTGAATATTTTTTACGACTCATAATAGTTCCTCCGTACAAATAGCATCTAAAAAGATTTGTCTATTCATAACTATAATATAGATGTAATGTGTATTTCTATAAAAAATGGAAGTTATAGAATAAATTTTGTTTTTTTTATTTTTTGCAAGGTGAATGCAGGATGGTAATAAGGGGAGCTTATATTGTTTTATAAACCTTTTGTAAGTTACAGACGGCTGTTTTCCGTATAACATTAGGGTAGAGGAGGGGGAGAGAAAATGGAAAATTATATTCAAGGGATTGATCACGTGCAAGTAGCTGCACCTGTAGGGTGTGAAGAAGAGGCGCGTGATTTTTATGGGAATACGATTGGTATGGAAGAAATTCCAAAGCCAGAAGAGTTGAAAAAACGAGGTGGATGTTGGTTTAAATGCGGAAATCAAGAAATCCATATTGGTGTCGAGCGGAACTTTACACCAGCTAAAAAGGCTCATCCAGCTTTTTATGTGAATGAAATTAATGAATTTAAGCAAACACTTATAGAGCAAGGTGTTAAAGTGATTGATGATTATGCACGGCCAGATGTAATTCGATTTTACGTGTCAGATCCATTTGGAAACCGAATTGAATTTATGCAAAATAAAGACTAGGTGGATTCCCACCTAGTCTTTAACTTCTTCTGAAAAGTCCTAACACTTCTACAGTTTCTGTAATATTAACGAAAGCATTCGGGTCGATTTCAGAAATTGTTAGTTTCATACTTGCTAATTCTTCACGAGAAACGACGGTCATAAGTACACGCTTTTTCTCGCTTGAATAAGCACCTTCGCCATCAAGTAACGTTATTCCACGTACAACAGTTGAAAGAAGTTGTTTTTTCATTTTTTCTGCTTCATTTGTTACAATCATAAGTGTAACTTTACGATGTTTTGTATGAACAGCATCAATTACTTTACCAGTTACATAAATTGAAAGTAAGCTTGTAAGTGCAACATCCCAGGTGAAGAAGAATCCTGCGATTATTACAACGACTGCATTTAAAATAATAAGGAATCCGCCAAGTTTAATGTCTCGCTTGCGGGATAAAAGCATACCGATAATATCAAATCCACCAGTGGATCCATTACAGTTAAAAACAAGACCAATACCAGCTCCGGCGATTACACCTCCGAAGATAGAAGATAACAATGGATCTGTTGCTACGACTTTTACTGGAACGTAGTATAATGCAACAGATAATACAACTACAGAGACAACTGTGTTAAAAATTACTTTTTTTCCAAGACCTATGTACCCTAAAATAAGGATAGGTAAGTTTAATACAAAGTTAATAATGCCTGTGTTTACAGGGGTTACAATCCCTAAAATAATAGCAATTCCGCCAATTCCACTACTTAAAATTTTGTGGGGGATAAGGAAAAGATTAAAGGCAACCGCAATAATAATAGAACCGATAATAACACCAAGGAATCTGACCATTTCTTTCCCGTCCTTCACTGAAAAATTCATATTATTTCAAGATTATATATGATATTGAAAGTTTTGGGTAAAAACAGTTTATTTAGGTAAATTAGATTAATCAAAAGAATTTGAGTATTTTATCATTTGAAAGGGGATACAGTTGTGAAGATAAAAACATATCAACAGAAAAGCCCGTTGAAGCAAGAATGTGAGGATTCTTATTTTTGTAATAAAGAAAAAAAGATTTATGGTGTATGTGACGGTGCAACACCACTTGTCCCGTTTCGTGATGAAAAGGGACATAATGGAGCATACATCGCTTCGTATTTATTTGCAAGTTATTTTACTGCATTACGAGAGAATCATAGTTTACAATTTGCAGTTGCCAAAGCAAATGAAGCATTGCAAAGCAAAATGTTAGAATATGAAGTAGACACGAGAAAAAAAGAGCATTTGTGGTGCACATGTATCGCAGCAGTCCAAATAGTTGGTGAGAAAATTGAATATGCGCAGCTTGGGGACTGTATGATTGTCGCAACTTTTCAAAATGGAACGATGCAAGTATTAACGAAAGACACAGTTGAAGGAATTAGTAAAAGAGCAAAAAAGAAGAGGGAAGAAGATCGTAAAAAAGGGTTATCTGTACCAGAAGAATATGTTTTTCAAGATGTTCGAGAACAGTTAAAATACAATCGTTATCTTGCAAATATGCCAAATGGTTATTCAGTTGCAAATGGAATGAAAGAAGCGATACATTATTTACAACATGGTGAATTACATACAGATGAAGTGAGTGGGATTTTTATTTGTTCAGACGGGTTATTTCACCCAGATTGGTCATTAGAACAAACTGTTGCATATATAAGAAAGAATAGTATAAACGAATATATAGCAATTATTGAAGAGCTAGAAGCGGAAAAGAGAATAAGGCCAGATGATAAAACGATTATTATGATTGATTTTTAAGAGGAGGCAGTTCAAATGGAAATTAAACGTGTCAATCTAACATTTCAAGATGAATTAGTTCCTTTAGAAAAAGTAAACAAACTGATTATTCACCATACAGCTGAAGATGGATGGGACGTGTATAAAACGCATGAATTTCATCAAACTGTAAGAGGGTGGAGCGGAATTGGTTACAACTATTTTATCGAAAAGGATGGAACTGTAGTGGAAGGACGAGGTTTACATATTGGAGCGCACGCGAAAGACCATAACCGCCATACAATTGGAATATGTATGACGGGAAATTTCGATAAATACGATCCAACTCCTGCACAAGTGAATGCATTATATTCTTTATGTAAACTGTTTATGAAGCAATTTGCTATAAAGAAAGAAAATATACTCGGTCATAGAGAGTTAGAAGGAGTTACAAAAAGCTGTCCTGGTAATCGTTTTTCTATGGTAGAGTTAAGGAAGATATTATCTTAAATATAGAGGAGTAACAACGATGATGAATATAAAAATACCAAATGATAAAAAAGAAGAGCTTGTAGCACAAATTCAGCAATTTTTTATGGAAGAAGATTTAGATGAAATTGGACGTTTCCAAGCAGAGCGTTTAATAGAAGAAATGATTAAATTAGTTGGACCGTTTGCATATAATCAAGCAATTGGAGATGCAAGAAAGCTTGTAAGTGAGAAGTTAACGAATATGGAAGAAGATTTATACGTGCTAGAGAAGAATGAAGGAAAATAAAAAAAGAGCCGATGGGCTCTTTTTTTATTTTTCTTTCTTGTGTTCTTTATATTCATGTACTTTTTCTTTTACATTACCAACTGTATCTTTAGCAGTGCCTTTCACCTTATCCCATTTTCCTTCAGCTTGTAATTTCTTATTGTCAGTTACTTTCCCAACAACTTCTTTTACTTCACCTTTTACCTTATCAATGGTACCTTCTACTTTTTCTTTTAAACCATGATCATGTTTAGTCATACATTTCTCCTCCTTGTAGTTTGATTAGAATTCTCTTTTCATATTGCAAGTTGAATGATGTATCTAGTAATATCGTAACAAATCTAGTTTGAATATTCAAATGATTAATAGGATAGAAAAGGATTTGTCATAAAATGTTTAAAAATGTAACGGAAGGAGAAATAAAGTAAATTATATGTCTTTTGCGGTCCATATTGATTTTGTATAAGCAATTTTCATGTGGGCACGTTCCATGTTATTTTGACTGCCGCTACCGAACCTTGCTTGTCCAACTATTAAATTACAATTGGATTCAATAGCTGTTTCAATTCGCTTTTGAATTAATGCAGTATGACAGCCTTTACGCTGAAATTCTGGCAAAGTAGCAGAAGCAGCTAATGAAGCAATCCCATTATTTATGTACAGGACACCAATGCCTGCAGGAGTATTTTGAACTTCGGCTATGAAAAAATGCCATCCTGGTTTATCGTAAAGAATTTCGTTATTTTGGCGCACTCCATCTTTTGTAAAGGATGGCATATTAAATCCACGTACATATATGTCTGCAAAAATATGAAATTCATTTTCTTTCAGTTGGCGTACTGAAATGTTAGCAGGAAGCAGGGATGGATCTTCTCTCGGTATACTATATAAAGCGGTATGGAAGCTGGATTGGTAAAATCCTTTTTGAGACAAGTATTGAAATAATTCAGCTGTCCCTTGAGCTGGTGTAATTTCAAAACGGCAAGGAATTTGTAGTGATTCATAATAAGAAATGATTGCATCAATCGCATCTGCATTTGTAATACCTTTTACCGTATTAAAAGCAGGACCGGCAATTATTTTTGATGAAAAGGTAGTGGCACTACCGAACTTTTTCATTTGCACTTGCATTGGATTTCCACTCATTGCTTGTAGTCCCTCTAATCTAGAAGAGAGCATATCAATTTCTGCATTTTCAATTTCTGTTGCTATATCGAGTGTCATAACAGTAGTCATAAAATTCCTCCGTTAATAAATATATTTCATAGTATATATACGATTTTTGTTTTGAGATTCCTGTTGTAATGTAGGAGAATAAGAAGTTTTTTGGAAGGGAAATGGAATTGAACTGTCGAAGGGAGTAGAAACAGATTAAAGGTGGTGCTCTCATGAAACAAAAAGCCGTGCAGACATGCTCTAATTGTGGTTCTCAAAACATAGGAGAAGGTGAGTTTGTCGGATATGCACAAATACGGAAAAAGGAAACGATGTTCACATCTTCACCGGTGGATGCTTATATTTGTACAGACTGCGGAAATATCCTTTCATTAAAAGTACGACATTATGAAAAGTTTAAGCAGAAGCCGTTATGATTATTGAGTAGTGGTTTTATTAGGGTAGTTAATAAGAGTAATATTTTACATATATATGAGTATGCCTCAGATAAAGAGATGAAAACATATACAGTACATAGTTCGTTATATGACACATAAAAATATATAGAAGAAATTGTGAGGTAGTAGGAGGAAGAAAAAACAGCTCCTCTTGGAATATTTCATATTTAAAACTCCTTTAAATGAATAAAGGAGTTTTTTGATTTTTTATAACAATAATTACCTTTAATTGTTATAATTGGTTATTAAGAAAGGGTGGTTTATTAACGCCATAATCATAGAAGAATAATAGCTAAATCGTATACAAAACCACTATATAACACAATCGCAACCGTAAGTTGACAAGGTGCAACCGCAGGAAGATAGAGGTAAGAGCAATGTTTACATACAATTTAGTTAAGAAAACGAAGGGGGACACACATATGGGATTTGGTGAGAAGCTTTTTAAATTAAGAAAAGAAAAGGGTCTTTCTCAAGAAGCATTAGCCGAGAAATTAAACACAACAAGGCAAGCGGTTAGTAAATGGGAAAACGGTCAAGGTTTTCCTGAAACTGAAAAGTTAATAATGATTGGAAATGTATTTGAAGTATCACTTGACTATTTATTAAAAGAAACTGCTGAGCAAAGTAACGAAAAGGAAAATGGTTATTATGTAAGTAAGGAAATGGCAGAAGGGTATATAGTGTATGGACAAAAAATTTCTAAATATATTGCATTAGGATTTAGCTTGCTTATTTTATCTACAATACCGTACTTATTATTTAAAGAAAATGCAACAATGTCTACGTTTCTTGTCATTATCATTGCAGTGCTTGGGATCGGAGCAATGATGGCACCTGTAACGATAGAAGAGAGTCGATACAATGTATTGAAAAAAGAAGAACTACTATTTGATCAAAACTTTCTAAAAGAATTGACAAAAAGATATGCGATTATTAAGAAGAAGTATGCCGCAGTGATGATTGTTGGATTTTGTTTTATTGCAGCAGGAGCGATACCGTTTTTATTTGAGAAAAAACGAATCACTTCGGGAGAACTCGTACAGTATTATCCTTATTGTGTTGTACTTATTGCTATCGGAGTTTATCTTTTTGTACGTGTGTTAGGAGTGTTAGAGACGTATCGGATTTTAGTAGAAAATAAGGAATACAGTAATCGTTTTATTTTTAAACTGAAAAAGAAAGTAAGGAAAAAGGTAGATAGTTTATAAAAAATAAAAAACATGTTTCGAATCAATGTATTCAAAACATGTTTTTTATCGTTCTGAATTATTTCCAAAGAAATAATTCAGAAAATACAGAAAAATATCGTAATCATTTGTAGAAGTCTGTTATAATAAACGGAAAATGAAAACGTTTTAAAGGGGGACATAACCAATATGATGATGAATGTACCGCTAACAATTAGTTCTATGATGGAAAGAGCAGAGAAACTGTTTTCGAAGAAAGAAATTGTTTCACGGACGCATGATACAGTTACAACGTTAACGTATAAGCAGTTAGGGGAAAGGACGAGAAGACTTTCCAGTGCGTTGAAAAAGCTTGGAATTAAAGAAGGTGAACGTGTAGGAACGTTAGCGTGGAATCATCATCGACATGTGGAGGCGTATTTTGCTATTCCTGGTATTGCTTCCGTTTTACACACAATTAATATTCGTTTATCTCCTCAACATATTTCATACATTATTCAGCATGCAGAAGATCGAATTTTACTTATTGATGAAGATATCGTACCACTCGTTGAAAGTATTCAATCCGAATTATCAACTGTACAAGCTTACATTATTATGACTGATAAAGATAAACTCCCAAATACGACGTTGAAGCCTGTATATCATTATGAAAAGCTATTAGAAGAAGGCGATCCAAATTTCAAATTTGTAAAAGATATTGATGAAAATACACCTGCTGGTATGTGTTATACGTCAGCGACTACAGGAAATCCAAAAGGTGTTGTATATACGCATCGTAGTACTGTATTACACTGTATGGCACTCGGTTTAGCTGATACAGCTGCTTTATCGGAAAGTGATGCAGCAATGGCAATCGTCCCGATGTTTCATGTGAACGCTTGGGGACTTCCTTTTGCGGCTACTTGGTTTGGATCAAAACAAGTTCTTCCAGGACCGATGTTTACGCCGAAAATTTTATTAGAAATGATCCAATCTGAAAAAGTGACGTTAGCTGCCGGTGTGCCGACAATTTGGCTCGGTGTATTACAAGAGTTAGAAAATAATAGTTATGATTTATCTAGTATGACGAGAATACTATGTGGTGGTGCAGCCGCACCGAAAAGTGTTATTAAAGCATTTGAACAGAAACACAATGTTCCTTTCATCCATGCATATGGTATGACCGAAACAAGCCCACTCGTAACACTTGCACGTTTAAAAAGTTATGAAACAGAATTATCGTATGAAGAGCAATTAGAAATTAGATCAAAGCAAGGGTATCTTGTCCCTGGTGTAGAGATGAAAGTAGTCGGTACAAATGGTGAAGTGAAGTGGGACGGTACGGAGATGGGAGAACTATGTTTACGAGCACCTTGGATCGCTGAAAGCTATTATAACGATGATCGTACTGTCGAAGGGTTTCGCGATGGATGGTTATATACTGGTGATGTTGTCACAGTGGATGAGGAAGGTTGCGTGAAAATTGTTGACCGTACGAAGGATGTTATTAAAAGCGGGGGAGAATGGATTTCTTCGGTCGATCTTGAAAATGCTTTAATGGCACATGATGCTATATTTGAAGCGGCTGTCGTTGCAGTTCCTCACCCTCAGTGGCAAGAGCGACCAATTGCCTGCGTTGTTCAAAAGAAAAATAGTACGGTTACAAAAGAAGAAATATATGAGTTTTTAAAACCACAGTTTGCGAAGTGGTGGTTGCCAGACGATATTGTCTTTATGGAAGAAATACCGAAAACATCTGTTGGGAAGTTTTTAAAACAGGCGCTTCGGAAAGAACTGGAGCATTTGCATAGAGAGAAATAAGTGAACTTCTATTTGTAAACTCTAATACATTAATGGTTGACAAAAGAGGAGTGGAAAGATAATATAATTTTTGTGATATGTTATCTAAAATAAATTTTAAGTTTACAAATAGGAGAAGCAAATATGAATACAAAAAACTTAGTTTTTGTCGCTTTATTTAGTTCTATTATGGGAGTGTTAGGGTTAATACCTCCGATTGCTCTTTCTATTACACCAGTTCCAATTACATTGCAATCACTCGGTGTTATGCTTGCGGGTGGGGTGTTAGGATCACGTCTAGGTGCGTTAAGTCAGCTTATTTTCTTACTTATTGTAGGAGTTGGAGCACCATTGCTTGCTGGTGGACGCGGTGGCCTTGGTGTATTTGTTGGACCAAGTGCAGGATATTTACTTGGTTACATCATTGGGGCGTTTGTTATTGGTTATTTAATTGAGCGTTTACGTGAAGTTTCTATTATAAAAGTATTATGTATTAATATAATTGGTGGTATTTTCGTAGTTTATGTATTTGGTATTACTGTACAAGCGTTCTTAATGGATGTTTCTGTATGGGAGACAATGAAAGTGAGTGCTGTGTTTTTACCAGGGGATTGTATAAAAGCAATTATTGCGGCAGTTCTCGTAACAAAATTACATCGTTCATTGAAACATATTATTACGCCCGCTTTAAAGAATGGAAAATATACAAATGCGGGATGATAAAGGGAAGAAACACGTTAATTGCGTGTTTCTTTTTATTATTATTGTAAAGAAAGGACGTCTCATATGGGGATTACAAAAGAATATAAAAAGCATGCCTCTTTACAACCAAATAAAATAGCGATAAAGGAAAATGATAGAGTTTTAACATATAAAGAGTGGTTTGAATCAGTTTGTAAAGTAGCAAGCTGGTTAAATGAAAAAAAATCGAAGAATAAAACGATAGCAATCCTATTAGAAAATCGTATAGAGTTTTTACAACTATTTTCTGGTGCCGCTATGGCCGGGTGGGTTTGTGTTCCGTTAGATATAAAGTGGAAACAAGATGAGCTCAGAGAAAGAATTGAAATTAGTAATCCGGATATGATTGTGACAGAACGATATAAGGTGAATGATCTATTGGATGAAGAAGGAAGAGTAATTGAAATTGATGAGTGGAAAAGAATGATAGAGAAATATCTTCCTACATATTCCACTGTAGAAAGTGTACAACATGCTCCTTTTTATATGGGATTTACATCAGGATCAACAGGAACAGCAAAAGCATTTTTACGTGCACAACAATCGTGGGTTCATAGTTTTGATTGTAATGTACATGACTTTCATATGAAAAGGGAGGATTCGATTTTAATAGCTGGGACGCTCGTTCATTCTCTTTTCTTATACGGGGCAATAAGTGCATTATATGTAGGACAAACAGTGCACATTATGAGAAAGTTCTTTCCAAATCAAGTATTAGATAAGTTAGAAACTGAAAATATATCAGTTATGTATACAGTTCCGACAATGCTTGAATCTTTATATAAAGAAAGTAGATTAATAGAAAATAAAGTGAAAATTATTTCGTCAGGAGCGAAATGGGAAGCTGAAGCGAAAGAAAAAATAAAGAATATATTTCCTTATGCGAAAAGATATGAATTTTATGGTGCATCAGAGTTAAGTTTTGTAACAGCACTAGTCGATGCAGAAAGCGAAAGAAGGCCAAATTCAGTAGGAAAACCGTGTCATAATGTGCAAGTTCGAATATGTAATGAAGCAGGCGAAGAAGTACAAAAAGGTGAAATAGGAACTGTTTATGTGAAAAGTGATCAGTTTTTTATGGGATACATAATAGATGGGGTTTTAACACGGGAGTTGAATGCAGAAGGTTGGATGACAGTGCGAGATGTAGGCTATGAAGATGAAGAAGGCTTTATATATATTGTTGGTAGAGAGAAGAATATGATTTTATTTGGAGGAATCAATATTTATCCAGAAGAAATAGAAAGTGTATTACATGAACACCCAGCTGTTGATGAAATAGTTGTAATTGGTGTGAAAGATAGTTACTGGGGTGAAAAGCCCGTCGCGATCGTAAAAGGAAGTGCTACGAAACAACAATTAAAGAGTTTTTGCTTACAGAGATTATCCTCTTTTAAAATACCGAAAGAATGGCATTTTGTAGATGGAATACCTTATACAAATAGTGGGAAAATCGCTCGTATGGAAGCAAAAAGTATGATTGAAAACCGGGAGAAAATATATGAATAGAGCAGTCATTGTAGAGGCGAAAAGAACACCTATTGGTAAGAAGAATGGGATGTTAAAAGAGTATGAAGTTCAGCAATTAACAACGCCGCTTCTTACGTTTTTAAGTAAAGGGATTGAGAGGGAAATAGATGATGTCATATTAGGTAATGTTGTTGGGCCAGGAGGGAATGTTGCGAGACTATCTGCTTTAGAGGCGGGACTTGGCTATCATATTCCTGGTGTAACGATTGATCGGCAATGTGGTGCTGGTTTAGAAGCAATTCGAACTGCGTGTCATCTCATTCAAGGCGGGGCAGATAAGTGTTATATCGCCGGGGGAGTAGAGAGTACAAGTACGTCACCTTTTCAAAAAAGAGCACGATTTTCACCTGAAACAATTGGTGATCCTGACATGGGAGTAGCGGCTGAATATGTTGCGGAGCGTTATAATATAACGAGAGAAATGCAAGACGAGTATGCTTGTCTTAGTTATAAGCGGACACTGCAAGCGTTAGAAAAAGGATATATACATGATGAAATATTTTCTTTTAATGGATTATTAGATGAATCTATAAAGCCAGAAATGAATTATGAACGAATCATTAAAAGAACAAAGCCCGCATTTTTACAAAATGGAACAGTGACGGCAGGTAATTCATGTGGTGTAAATGATGGGGCATGTGCTGTTCTTGTAATGGAAGAGGGACAAGCCCGTAAGTTAGGTTATAAACCTGTCCTTCGTTTCGTTCGTAGTGCTGTAGTGGGAGTAGATCCCAAGCTTCCAGGGACTGGTCCGATATTTGCGGTGAACAAATTATTAAACGAAATGAATGTAAAAGTAGAGGACATCGATTATTTTGAAATAAATGAAGCATTCGCCTCAAAAGTTGTTGCTTGCGCAAAAGAGTTACAAATTCCATACGAAAAAGTAAATGTAAATGGTGGAGCAATTGCGCTCGGTCATCCGTACGGTGCATCTGGGGCTATGCTTGTAACACGTTTGTTTTATCAGGCACAAAGAGAGTCTATGAAATATGGAATTGCTACATTAGGAATTGGAGGCGGGATAGGGATTGCGCTATTATTTGAGAAAGTAGAAGACTAGCGAGGTAACTAGTTTTCTACTTTTTGAGGAACATAAATATTGCTACCAGGCTTCGCTTTCATTTCGTTCCAAGCAGCAATCGCATCAGCTTTTGCTTTCCCTTTATTATTTGGATCTTCGAAAAAGTCGCGAGTAAAGCGATTGTATTCAAACTGCGAGCTGATAGTTGTTTTATAAGTAGGATCTTTTTTTCGTTCGTTCTCTTCATACCAAAACGTTATCGCGTCTTCATATGTTTTTCCAACATTCTCTTTGAAAAATTTTTGAAGAGCTACTGTAAAGCGGAAGTTTGTTCCGATTTTTTCTTTGAAAAAAGCACGAACATCTTCGCTACAGCGGTGATTGTTAGTAATAATCGTTCGAAGAGAAAGGTCTTTATAGGATAGGGAAGCTTTACTCACCTTTTGAACAGAGCTGTTTTTTAATATTTTACCAGTAGTTAAATAATGTGAGATACGCTCGGTTATTTCGATCTTAGAGCCACTAGCTGGCAAATCATGTTCACGACAAAATGTTTGGAGTTCTGCTTTTAACCAATAATAGTTTTGGAAATCTTCAAGTGATATAGACTTTGTTAAAGTTGGACGCATGAATGTAACAACTACTTTCTTCCATAATTTTCTTCAATTATAAAACGTATGTTCTTTTTATGGAAGGGTTAATTTGTAAATATAATGGGAAGAGGAGATTGCATATGGAAAATGTAATGCAAGTTCGTGTTACAGGAATTTTAATTGAAGATGAAAAGGTATTGCTAGTAAAGCAAAAAGTGGCTAATCGAAATTGGTCTTTACCTGGAGGAAGAGCAGAGAATGGCGAAACGCTAGAGGAAGCAATGATTCGAGAAATGAGAGAAGAGACAGGGTTAGAAGTTAACATTCAGAAGCTACTCTATGTTTGTGATAAACCAGATGCTCGCCCGTCTTTATTACATATAACGTTTTTGCTTAAAAGGATTGAAGGTGAAATTATGCTACCTTCTAACGAGTTTGATCATAATCCAATTCATGATGTGCAAATGGTGCCGATTAAAGATTTAAGTCATTATGGTTTTTCGGAAACTTTTATCAATCTTATAAGTGAAGGTTTTGTAAATGCAGGGAGTTATCAAGGTTTGAAACAAAATATAGGTCTGTAAATATAGGGGAAGGATAGCCGTTCGCTATCCTTCATAACATGTTTTAAACTGCTGACTGTAAAGAAGAAACAAGCTGATTTAAAAATTCATCTCCGCTCATAATTGCTTTCCCGCCACCGCGAGCACTCTTCTTATTTCCGCCACCTTTTCCTTCGATTGTAGGAAGAGCGTCTTTTAAAAGAGCATTCATATCGAGTGATACTGATTTTCCGCAAGCGAGAATACATTGTAGTTTGTCATCATTTTCGATGACGAAATACGTAATTGCATGCTCTTGTTGTTCTGTAATAATAGCGGAAAGCTTTGCGATTTCTTGCATAGAACGATTTGTAAATACTTTAGAAATAAGTATGTCAGCATGAATTTTTATAGGCTGTAGAAGTAGTTCATTTGCCTCTGCAAATAATAATTTTTCATTCATTGTTTGTATTGCTTTTTCGTTTTCTTTTTGAGAAGTAAGCAGTTGCGCCACTTTTGCTGGAATATCAGTTTCGCTACTGTTTAATTGTTTAGAAACATCTTTCATAATTTGTTGCTGTTGTCCCATTAATTTAAGTGTACGCCAACCAGCGATAAACGTTAAGCGTATACCACCTTTATTGCGCTCCCATCCTAGTACTTGAATAGGACCAACTTCACCAGTTCGTTTCGGATGCGTTCCACCACAGCCGTTGTAGTCAAAGTTTTCGATAATAACAACCCGTATATTTTCTGTCATAGTCGGTTCTTTACGAAGGGGCAACGTTTTCGCTTCTTCTAAGTCCATCCACTGGATGCTGATTGGATGGTTTTCAAAAACAATTTTGTTTGCAATTTGTATTGCTTTTTCAACCGTTTCTGCATGAAGATTTTCTGTTTCTAAATCAATTGTTACTGTTTCTTTACCAAGATGGAATCCAATTGTAGGTATGTTAAAATGGTCCCAAAAAGCAGCAGATAAAATGTGCTGAGCTGCATGTTGTTGCATATGATCAAAACGGCGCTCCCAATTGATTTTACCTTCTACGTCTTCTGTATGTAATTGTTCTGCAATGTAGTGACGAATTTCTCCGTTTATCTCTTCTACATTGATTACATTGATATCATTTAATGTACCAGTATCATATGGTTGTCCGCCACCTGTCGGATAAAATGCTGTTTCATTCAAAACAACGTATAAGTTACCGTCTTTATCATAATCTTGCTTTATAATTTTAGTAGTAAAGTCTTGCTTATAAGCGTCAGTGTAATATAATTTGTGCTCCAATTTTCTTTCTCCTCTCGCATTAACTAGTTTCATTGTAATGCAATTAAAATTAGTTTCCTAATATTTCAGAAGAAAGAAACTATTTTTAGAATTTTCTTGCTATAATAAGGGGAAGAAAATGCGGGGGTGGAATAAATATGTTATATGAAAACGGCGTAGATAAACTGCTTAGTTTAAGTAGAAATATTTCCGAATTATATCGAGAATTAAACGAAATGACCCGGATTTTAACGGATTGTAATCGAGAAAGTGTGAAGTTTGATCGATTATATGTAAAAGAGTTACTTTGGAAGAAAGAAGATGTAATAGAGAAATATGACCAGCTACTTGTACAACTTTGTATTAACGAATGCTTTGATCTAAAAAGTGTCATTACAGGGGAATATAAGTATACATATGAAGAAGTAGAAAACATAGTTTTACAATTTAATGAAAAGTATAATGTCGCAATCTTAATTAAAGATGTGTGTAAAGAATTACAGTTCACATATGGAATTGATATGGACATAACGAGAACAACTCGGGTATCAACAGCTCAAGTATAGAAAAAGGAAAAGAAAGCAGATCCTTTGCTTTCTTTTTTTTGTGAAAATAGAGAGAGTAGGTTTAACGATGAAGGGGAAGTTACAGCATATTCATCCGCTTGGAATGAGTATTATTTTAGGGACATTGTTTGCTAGGTTTGCAACTTCAATGAGTATCCCTTTTTTAGCGATTTATTTAACGACTGTTAAAGGTGTATCAGCTGGAATGACTGGTGCTATTATCGGAACGAGTGCACTTGTTGGTGTTTTTGCTAGTTTTATCGGAGGGAATTTATCAGATCGATTTGGCCGGAAAACGATTATGCTCTGGTCCATGATCGTTTGGATTTTTGTGTTTATAGGTTTTTCACTTGCGGATCATGTTTTAAGTTTCTTTTTATTAAACGCTTTAAATGGATTATGTAGGTCGTTTTTTGAGCCAACATCAAGAGCATTATTATCAGATTTAACAAAGCCTGAGTATCGGTTACTCGTCTATAATTTACGATACGGTGCAATAAATGTTGGAGTTGCAATTGGACCAATTGTTGGATTACAGATTGGAAGTGCAAAATCAACAATTCCTTTTTTAGTAGCAGCTGGGGTATATATTCTATATACAGCTATATTAGCGTTCCAATTTAAGAAGTATCCAATGGAAAAAAAGAAATTGAGTACAGAAAAACCTGTTACAATGCTAAATGCAATACGTATATTGCGAAAAGATATAGTATTTTTAGTTGCTTTAGTCGGTATTATTTTGAGTAATTGCGGTTTTTCACATTTAACGACGACAGTATCTCAATATTTTGCAAATGCACATATATTTGAGGATGGGGTGAAGCTATTCTCATATATGCTCGCTTTAAATGCAATTGTTGTAGTGATGATCCAATACCCTGTTATTCAAATGTGCAAAAAGTATACACCGTTAACATCAATTATGGTTGGGACTTTATTTGTGAGCGGGGGATTATTTGGCTTTGGAATAGTAGAATCTATGCTAGGTGCTGCCGTTTGTACAATTATTTTTACAATTGGAGAAGTCTTAATGTTTTCGATGACGGATGTATTTATTGATGATATTGCTGTTGCGCATCTAAAAGGAACATACTTCGGTGCGATGGGCTTTTCGGGAATTGGAGCAGTAATAGGTCCGTGGTTCGGAGGAGTACTTCTCGATTACTACGGGTACCAAAATGGGTTTGCGGTATTTTCAGCATTAGCTATATTTTCAACTGTGGCATTTCCTGTGCTTTTAGTTACAAAAGGTTTATCGAAAAAAAGATATGATAGAAATTCTAATATAGAAATGCATGCGAAATAACATAAGCCCCAGTAACCAACTGGGGCTTAGTTTGAATTATATTAACTCTTAATTTGAAAAAAGAACTTTTTTTTCATGCTTATCAGCAACTTCATTTTTGGAAATATGAATGGCTAAAAATCCGTTTTCTAAGCAGGCTAGCATCTTTTTATAAATGATAGTAGTAGGTAAAGGGATTGTTCGTTGTAAGGAAATGTTTTTATGAAGTATGCATATAGCTAGGCCTGTCTCTAACTTTTTAATGAGTACATTTTGTTCCGTGACATTTTGTACATCTGTTTCCAAAATATATTCTTCTTCGGTTTCGCAAAGATCGATGTGAATTTGATTTGGAAAGCTAAAGTTACTATAAGAATCGGAACAAAATTGATCCATCCATTCTTCGAAACCATCAACATGAAAAAGACAATTCTTCTTTTTCTTGCCCATGTAAGACACCCTCCGTAAAATATCAATTCATATCATGTTATGCATGAATGAAACAGAGGTGAAGAATAAATGATGAAATACAAACATTTTATGTTGAATGTGCACGGTATGTGAATGTTTTTATTACATATCATGATGTGAATGTTTTTTTTGGCGTGAATGGTTACGGTTTTTTACTTTATGAGATCCGCTTAATGGTTCAGGTTGTCCTTGTTTTTCTTTTGATTCACGGTTGTTTTTACCCATTGTATATGACACCTCCTCTTTCTTTTTAGAATGAGAGAAGTTGGCGATTTTATACGAGAATGTTTTTAGAAAAAAAGGTAAAGATAAAGGGGACTAACAATTATAGAAAGGGGATTATATAATGCCATATCATAAAGATAAGCAACAAGCCTTTCAAGCGGCACAGCAAGGAGTTACACAAGCAGAAAATGCATTTAATAATATTGTGAAAAATGACCCTAACTACGGTCATGATTTAAAAGAGTTACGCCAAGAGGTTCAGGAAGCATATGAACAAATTCAAAATGCACTAGAGGTAGCTTCAGAAACACAACGTCCACAACTTGAGCAATATGAAAAGAATCTCCAAAATATAATGCGAAATGTAGATCAATTAGAAAAGTAAATGAGGTTGTTGTCTATTCGACAACCTTGCTGCTTTAGTAAACGTTATGCTAAAACAGAAAATTTTTCTATTAGTTTTTTCTTTGCTATGTGCAGTACATATATTTCAAGTGGAAAAAGTGGAAGCGAAAATGTTGCTCAGAAAAGAGTTAGAACCAACTGGTTATGTAACATGGGAAGTACCTAATAATGAAAAAATTATTGCAATTACATTTGATGATGGGCCAGATCCAACGTATACACCACAAGTTTTAGATTTATTACGTCAATATAAGGCGGAAGCGACATTTTTTATGATTGGATTTCGAGTTCAGCGTAATCCATACTTAGTAAAGCAAGTTTTAAAAGATGGGCATGAAATTGGAAATCATACGATGAATCATTTGTATGCAAATAACTCATCAGATGAAAAATTGAAAAATGACATTCTGGATGGAAAGAAATTTTTTGAAAAATGGGTGAAAGAACCTTTGCTATTCCGTCCTCCTGGCGGATATATTAACGATGCTGTATTTAAAACAGCGAAAGAAGCCGGTTATCAAACCGTTCTATGGTCGTGGCATCAAGACCCGCGTGATTGGGCAAATCCAGGGGTTGAATCCATTGTAAATCATGTAGTGAAAAATGCTAAAAGTGGCGATATTGTATTGTTACATGATGGAGGGAATGATCGTAGTCAAACGGTAGCAGCGCTAGCAAAAATTTTACCTGAGCTGAAAAAACAGGGCTATCGATTTGTAACGGTTTCGGAATTACTACGTTATAAACATTAGAAGAAATCCCAAAAGGAAAATAGACCTTTTGGGATTTTTCTTTACTGGTTCTTTTTACGTTTCTTATTATTTTGTCGCTCTGCTGGAGTTAAAGGCTCGTTTGCAAATTCTTCATTGTAACCAGTTCCTTGTCCTTGTCCTTGTGCAGATGCAGCATTCATTCCTGAAATAGTATGATTTGCTTTTCTTTTACCCATTTTATTTCACCTCTATAACATTTTTTGTATGTTGAATGATGAGCAGTTCATAGTATGTATGAACTGTAAGTAAACCGCTGATAGAGCACTTTACTTTATGATAATAGTATTCATAAGGAGCATGAAAGCTATTCAAATTTAGAAACATAAAGAAAACTTATGATAATCTATAAGTTTCTTATTATTTACTTATTTAGAAAGTTGTAATAAGATATTATCGTAAGGTATTGAAAAGTTTGTCTACATTTTATATTCAGACAACTTAGTCACGTTTAACAGGGGGGAAATATAATGGTCAAACATAATCCATTTGAATCACGTGCAACTTTTGAAGTAGATGGAAAAACGTATCATTATTATGATTTGAAAGCGCTTGAAAATGCAGGGGTTGGCAACGTATCTCAATTACCATATTCCGTGAAAGTTTTACTTGAATCAGTACTTCGTCAAGTAGACGGACGTGTAATCACAGAAGAGCATGTTACAAATTTAGCGAAATGGGGAACGAAAGATGTGCAAGATATCGATGTTCCATTTAAACCATCTCGTGTAATTTTACAAGATTTCACTGGTGTTCCAGCTGTTGTTGATTTGGCTTCGCTTCGTAAAGCAATGGCAGACATGGGTGGGGATCCTGACAAAATTAATCCTGAAATTACTGTAGACCTTGTAATTGACCACTCTGTACAGGTTGATAGAGCGGGTACGGCAGACGCGCTTGCATTCAACATGGACTTAGAGTTTAAACGTAATGAAGAACGTTATAAATTTTTAAGCTGGGCACAAAAATCATTTGATAACTACCGTGCAGTTCCACCAGCTACAGGCATTGTACACCAAGTAAACCTTGAATATTTAGCACCAGTTGTTCATGCTGTGAAAAATGCTGAAGGTGACTTAGTTGCATACCCAGATTCATTAGTTGGAACAGACTCACATACAACAATGATTAACGGTATCGGCGTTCTTGGATGGGGCGTTGGTGGTATTGAAGCAGAAGCAGGAATGCTTGGACAGCCTTCATACTTCCCAGTACCTGAAGTAATCGGTGTGAAATTAACTGGCACACTTCCAAGTGGTACTACAGCAACAGACGTTGCATTAAAAGTAACACAAGTATTACGTCAAAAAGGTGTAGTTGGTAAATTTGTTGAGTTCTTCGGTAATGGACTAAAGAGCATGCCTTTAGCTGACCGTGCAACAATTTCAAATATGGCACCAGAATACGGCGCAACTTGTGGATTCTTCCCAATCGATGATATTTCATTAGAATACTTACGTTTAACAGGTAGAGATGAAGAGCAAATTCGTATTGTTGAAGAATACTGTAAAGCGAACGGTTTATTCTATACAGCAGACAGTAAAGATCCAATCTACACTGATCTGGTTGAAATTGATTTAAATACAATTGAATCTAACCTTTCTGGACCGAAACGCCCACAAGATTTAATTCCACTTTCAGATATGAAAGATGCGTTCCACAAAGCTGTTGTAGCACCAGTTGGAACACAAGGACTTGGATTTAATGAGCAAGAGTTCGATAAAGAAGTGAAGGTTACATTAGAAGATAAAGAAGTAACGATGAAAACAGGTGCAATTGCAATCGCTGCAATTACAAGCTGTACAAATACATCAAACCCATATGTATTAATTGGGGCAGGTCTAGTTGCGAAGAAAGCAATTGAAAAAGGACTTGTAGTACCTGAGTACGTAAAAACATCATTAGCACCAGGATCTAAAGTTGTTACAGAGTACTTAGATAAGTCTGGTTTAACAACATATTTAGATCAATTAGGTTTCCAAACAGTTGGTTACGGCTGTACGACTTGTATCGGTAACTCTGGTCCATTAGCGCCAGAATTAGAAGAAGCAATCGCAGCAAACGACTTATTAGTAACATCTGTTTTATCTGGTAACCGTAACTTTGAAGGTCGTATTCATCCACTTGTAAAAGCAAACTACTTAGCATCACCACCACTTGTTGTGGCATATGCACTTGCAGGTACTGTTGATATTGACCTGAAAAATGATGAAATCGGTAAAGATGCAAATGGCAATGCTGTTTACTTCAACGATATTTGGCCATCAGCTAAAGAAATTGAAGATGTAGTTCAAAGCGTTGTTACATCTGAACTATTCAAGAAAGAATATGCACAAGTATTTAATAGCAATGAGCGTTGGAATGAAATCCAAACTTCAAACGAAGCTTTATATACTTGGGATAATGATTCAACATACATTCAAAACCCACCATTCTTTGAAGGGTTATCTAAAGAGCCAGGTGAAGTTGAAACGTTATCAGGTTTACGCATAGTTGGTAAATTTGGTGATTCTGTAACGACAGACCACATTTCACCAGCAGGTTCAATTGGTAAGCACACACCAGCTGGACGCTACTTATTAGAAAACGGCGTACAACCAGTTGACTTTAACTCTTACGGTTCTCGTCGTGGTAACCATGAAGTTATGATGCGTGGTACATTTGCAAACATCCGTATTAAAAACCAAATCGCACCAGGAACAGAGGGCGGATATACAACATATTGGCCAACTGGTGAAGTAACATCAATCTATGATGCTGCTATGAAATATAAAGAAGATGGAACAGGTCTTCTAGTTGTTGCTGGTAAAGATTACGGTATGGGAAGTTCACGTGACTGGGCTGCGAAAGGTACTAACTTATTAGGTATTAAAGCAGTAATCGCAGAAAGCTTCGAACGTATTCACCGCAGTAACTTAGTGTTAATGGGTGTATTACCACTTCAATTTAAAGATGGCGAAAGTGCTGAAACATTAGGCCTTGTTGGTAACGAGTCATTTGAAATTCAAATCGACAAATCAGTTAGACCACGCGATCTTGTAAAAGTAGTTGCAACTGATTTAGATGGCAACGAAAAACAATTTGAAGTAGTAGCTCGTTTCGATAGTGAAGTAGAAATTGACTACTACCGTCACGGTGGTATTCTGCAAATGGTTCTTCGTGAGAAAATCGAAGAGTCAAAAGTGTCGAACTAAATAATTGAAATGAAAAATAAGGAAGCTAACAATAGTTAGCTTCCTTATTTTATGGAAAGGGATGAAACCATATGGTTTCATCCCTTTCTTTTTACTACGAAAAGTGGAGGGAACGTCATGAAAGAATATAAAAGAATATTGTTGCCGTTACGAAAAGAGAAAATATTAGTAATGGCATCTGTATGTAGTGGGATAATTGCTGCCATTTTAAATTTATCACGCCCAATTTTCATGGGATTAATTGTAGACAATCTTATTCAAAGGGAGCTAAAAGGTGCGTATTTATATATAGCTTTGTTTGCGGGTATTCGCTTTTTAATGTGGACGAACAATCTTTTATTTGATTATATAAGCTCAAAAGCCAGTCAACGTATATTACAAACGAAACGTATAGAATTATTGCGTCACTATTTCTCATTATCGTTTGAAGAGAGTGAGAAGATTAAGCAAGGGGAGTTAGAAACTTTGGTCGTATCTGATATTCCGAACTGGGTCAGATTATATGGCTCTATATTAATAGAGTATATACACGCTATTGCCCAATTTATTGGAGCTTTCATAGCACTACAACATATAGATTTGCAGTTTATATTGTGGGTAACTCCGTTTTTATTTTTAAGTGCAATTGTTCCAATACTGATGGGAGGAAAGGTAAGGGATATTGCAAGCATTGCTCAAAAAAATCAATCGAGTGTTGTAGAGATGGTGTCACAGTTTGTAAAGGGTATACAAGATTTACGTAGTTTACAAAAAGAAAAATGGGCCATTCGCTTATTTAAAGGAGTAACGGCACAATCTTATAAATCGGAAGTAAAGAAGACGATGATGCAACATTGCATTGGAGTAGTTGAAACAGTGATTGAAACAGGAGCATATATCGTTGTTCTCATTGTAGGTGCACAAAAAATAATGAAAGGGGAAATGGAAGTTGGTTCACTTGTTGCAGTGTTAGCTACAATTGAAATGCTCTTTTTCCCAGTCCGTTACGTGGGCGATTTATTAATGACGACACAAGTTGCAGTCGCTTCGGCAAATAGAGTTTTTTCCTTTTTAGATAAAAGAGTGGCAGATAGTAATGTAGAAAGAGCGATGGGGATGATAATAACAAATGTTTCATTTCAGGAGAGTGAAGAAGAGAAATGTAGAATTAATAATATTGATTTGCAAATTAATCCTGGTGAATTCGTTATCATTGTCGGAGAAAGTGGTGCAGGAAAAACAACGCTTTTAAAATTAATGACAGGTTTGTATAAACCATCTAACGGTAGTGTTGTTTATTATGGTCAAAAGGCTCGAATGACTACAGTGTGGCAAGAACCACGTTTTTTCCGAACGACGGTAACAGAGAATATGTATTTCGGGGAAGAGGGTTTAGAAAATCAGTTAGAAAAAAATAGTGAACTTATAAATGCAACGCCGATTATTAGAGGGTTATCTGAAGGGAGTCAAACTGTGCTACATAAAAGCGGTGAAGAGTTTTCAGGAGGCGAAAGAAAACGTCTTGCATTATTACGAGCAATTGGTTCAAATCCGAATCTTATTATTTTAGATGAACCGACTGCGGGGTTAGATCCGAGTAATCAAGAAACTGTTTGGAATATGATTGAAGGACTAGGAAGAGATGTAACGAGAATTGTGGCAACACATGATGTAGAGAAAGTGATACTAGCGGATCGTGTTGTCATAATGAGAGAAGGAAGTATTATTGCATGTGGAAGTCCTGAAGAATTAATAAATAGTCATTCATTTTGAAAGAGATGTGAATAAAGATAAGAGCAGTGACCTTATCTTTATTCAACATCATTTATTTGATATTGGATAGATTCTGAATGATTTAGATCTACGTTAAAAGTAGCAGTCATAAGGAAAGTTGTAATTCCAAGGATTAAGAAAAGGACGAATGAGACTAGAGAGATGTAAAGACAAATACGCCCTACGTTCTTTTTTTCAAGATCGTTACTAAAGAGTGAAATGATCCATGTAATAATACCGATTGGGTATAAAAGAAAACTAAGAATATATAATGTTATTTTTTCGAATGAATTCATAAAAAATCCCCCTTTTGTTGAAGTTTATATAAGTACGAAAGTAAAAAGGTGAATGGGCCCATAAGAAGATAAACAACACTTCATCTGTTTTTCTAATTATATGATAAAAAGGAAAAAATTACACTTCGAATAAGAATATTCTAATTATTTCGACTCTGAATATTTCCAAGCTTGTCCGTATAAGCTAAAATAAGGTATATAGTATTTTGATGAATGTGTTAAAAGAAGATAATACGTTAGGGTGATATAAAATGTGGCGGAAGCTTACGATTATTGTAGTGTTACTTTGTTTAGCAGGATATGCAGCTTATGAACAGTTTGGTAAAAAAGAGCAGGTGGTACAAGGGGAGCAAGAACAAAGTGAAGCTGCTATGAAAGAGATGATTGCAAGTAATGGTATTGAAATAGGGAAGAGTGCGCCAGACTTCGAATTAACGAAGTTAGATGGAACGAATGTAAAGCTATCAGATTTAAAAGGAAAGAAAGTGATTTTAAACTTTTGGGCAACGTGGTGTGGACCTTGCCAACAAGAAATGCCGGATATGGAGGCTTTCTATAAAGAACATAAAGAAAACGTAGAAATTTTAGCAATCAACTATACGCCTTCAGAAAAAGGTGGGGGGGAAGAAAAGGTAAGCAATTTTGTTAAAGAAAAAGGAATTACTTTTCCTATTTTATTGGACAAGAACATTGATGTGACAACAGCTTATAAAGTAATTACGATTCCAACTTCGTATTTTATAGATACAAAAGGTGTCATTCAAGATAAGTTTATTGGGCCGATGACGCAAAAAGAGATGGAGAAAAGGGTTGCTAAATTAAAATAATGGTGAAAAGGTAGAGGTGGAGAGTTCCCATTTCTGCCTTTTCTTTTTCAAGTAGTAATAACTTCATGATATGATGTAAGAAATATAAACGTTTAGAGATAAAGGAGTGTATGGAGTGGGGAATGTATCCTTACCGTTAGATTATGTTGTAATTGATTTTGAAACAACAGGATTTAACCCCTATAATGATAAAATTATTCAAGTTGCAGCGGTGAAATATCGTAATCATGAACTAGTAGATCAATTTGTTTCCTATGTGAATCCAGAACGTCCAATTCCGGACCGAATAACGAGTTTAACGGGTATTACTAATTATCGTGTTTCAGATGCGCCGACGATTGAAGAAGTGTTACCTTTATTTTTAGCATTTTTACATACAAATGTTATTGTCGCCCATAACGCTTCTTTTGATATGCGCTTTTTGAAAAGTAATGTAAATATGCTTGGGCTGCCCGAACCTACAAATAAAGTAATTGATACTGTATTTTTAGCAAAGAAATACATGAAGCATGCGCCTAATCATAAACTTGAAACGTTAAAAAGAATGCTTGGAATTCGTTTAAGCTCCCATAATGCATTTGACGATTGTATTACATGTGCTGCTGTTTATCAAAAGTGTGCAGCTATTGAAGAAGAAGGACAGAGAAAAGTAAATAAGGTCTTACTCGATGAAACCGTAGTATACGAAGCGGTGAAAGAAATGCTTGAACGTAATAAACGTAATGTAAAATGGCTACGTTGTATGCATGTAGGAAGTTATTTAGATATAAAAGCTTTTTATCCAGTTATGAGATTAAAGGTAAAAGGGCGAAAGAAATATGTATTAACAGAGATATTAGAAGATGATGTGAAAGAAATATGTACAAGCTTAACATGTGAACCAGCGTTAAATAGTGAAGCTGGTAATACGAGAATTATGCTGAATAGCTTAGAGGATGTTATGAAATTAGAAAGTTATATTTTAGAACAGTATGATTTTGTATTACAGGCGCTTCATGATTATAAAGAAAATGAAATGAATGCAGATGAAAAGTTGAAAGAGTATTTAAACGTTATGGTATAAAAACTCCGTGTGCAATATATTGTACACGGAGTTTTTTTAGGAGTACTAAAACATAAAATTTTCTTACAAATCTGATTAAAGAGTTTTTCGTTTGCTCATACTATGTAATAAGAAAGCGAAGGAGAGAGGGTGAACAACATGAGAAGAAGTCGCCGTAAATCGTTTGAAGAACTTGTAAATGAAAATAAACAACAATTATTAAGCGATCGTGATGCAATTGAGCGCATTGAAGAGCGCATTGAAAAACGTTATGAAATGAAACTTTTTAAGCAAGCTGAATAATTCTTAACACTAGTACGATACTAGTGTTAAGGAGGCGATAGTAATGGGTAATCCGAAAAAAAATTCAAAAGACTTTGCACCAAATCATATTGGAACTCAATCGAAAAAAGCTGGTGGAAATAAAGGAAAGCAAATGCAAGATCAAACAGGTAAACAACCGATTGTTGATAACGGTTAAAAAGGAGAATGTTATCATTCTTCTTTTTTGTGAGGAAATGAAAGATGAGTTTTTAGCAGTAATATGAAAAAAGGGCTGACTTTTGTCAGCCCTTTTTCGTAATCGTGAAATTTTCAACGAGTAAACGCCAATTTTGCGGGAATGGTAAACCGATTTTCCAGTAACTAATACCACCTATACCTTGTTCTTTCATTAAATTGAATTTACTTTGAACAGACCGTGAATCTTCAAACCAAACTTCGTGTTGCACGCCGTTTTCATCAAAATAATTAAAATGAGGAGCTTGGGCTGTGAAATCATAACGAATAGGAACATTATATTTACGAGCTAGTGCAACAGCTGCGACAGAGCTAATTGCTTTTGCGGGTGGATTTCCTTGTTTAAATGGAAGCTTCCAATCAAACCCGTATAAATTTTGCCCCATCATAATTTTTTGTGGAGGCATTTGAGATTTTGCATATTGAAGTACTTCTTTCACTGGACCGATAGGAGAAATCGCCATCGGTGGACCGCCTTGCCATCCCCAGTCATATGTCATAATGACGACGAAATCAACAATTTGCCCTTGCGCTTTATAATCGTGAGCTTCGAAAAATTTTCCCTTTTGATTTGAACTTGTTTTCGGTACGAGAGTTGTGCTCAATGTGTACCCGCTAGGTAAGCGTGTTTTTACATTTCGTAAAAAGCGATTATACGCCTCGCGGTCTTCAGGTGCTACACTCTCGAAATCGAAATGAATGTCTCGCATGCCATATTTTTCAGCTGTTTGCAAAATGTTAGTAATAAATTTGTTTTGAATCGTTGCGTCGCGTAAAATAACTGATGTTAGATCGGCACTGAAATTACCATTTTCAATATTTGTAATAACGAGCATAGGGATTGTTTTACCTTGCGTTGCGATATTAGCGATTTTAGCTGTTTCAGTAGGTTCTTTTAATGTGCCATCTCTTTTTGCCTCAAAACTAAAATAAGCTAAGTATGTTAAGAATGGATTGATGGCACGTGTAGCATTAACTAAACTCTCTTTAATCGGTATAGTTGAAGGTTGTAAATAAGCGATGGATTCTACAGCTCGTTTTGTACCTTTTGGTACGTATAATTGTTGTCCGACATGGAGAATAGATTTTAAAGATAAATTATTCACTTTAGCTAAACTAGCGAGGGGGACATTATATGTTTGAGAAATTCGATATAGGCTGTCACCAGGCTGTACATAATAATTATTCCCTTTCGTATTAACGATAAGTGCCTGACCAACAACGAGTGTTTCAGCTGGATTTAATCCATTGTCTTTTACTATTTCGTCAGGTGTTGATCCATATTTTGATGCCAAGCTATATACGCTATCACCACTGCGAACAGTTACAATTTGAATCATATGCTGGCTCCTTTCGGGAAAAGATTCACTATTTTTATTTTATTTTTGATGTCACTGTATTATGATTAAATGTATGCAAGGTAGCAGAAGTGAAAGAAGGCGAATACATATGTTTGTAGCAGAACATGAAGTTGAAATCCGTTATGCGGAAACAGATCAAATGGGTGTTGTTTACCATTCAAACTACTTAGTGTGGCTTGAGTTAGGTCGCACGAAACTTATACAAGATTTAGGTTTTTCATATGTTGAAATGGAGAAAGAAGGAATTATTTCTCCTGTGTTAGATTTACAAATTTCATACCGTAAAGCGATGCGTTACGGAGAAAAAGCAATCGTAAAAACATGGGTAGATACTGTGAGCCCACTTCGCGTTGTATATGGATATGAAATATATAATGGTGATGGTGAACTTTGTATTACTGCAAGTACAACGAATATTTGTGCGAAAAAAGAAGGGTTCCGCCCTGTATCATTTAAAAAGTTATATCCTGAGTGGTATGCGAAATATGAGGAAATTAAGAAAAAATAAAAAAGCGTGGCAGAAGCCACGTTTTTTTATTTTTCATAATTAAATTGTGGGAAGTCGTCACCTTCGTTAAGTGTAACAGATAAATTATGTCCATCGAAGAACCATTCATCATCGCCTTCAATAAAGAAGTTAATACCTTCTTCTTGAATTTGAACAGCAGGATGTGCAGGATCATCTTTACGAATACCTAAAGAAAGTCCTTTTTGCACAGTACTACAACCACCGTATTGTACGAAAAAGCGTAGTGTTTCATTTGATTGTAAGTTTAATTCATTTTTATACCATTGTGCTGCTTCTTTTGTTACGGAAAGATTCATGTATAGTTCCTCCAAATTATGTTGCTTTTCTTTAGTATAAAAAATAACGCAAAAAGACGCTATTAATATGCTTCACGTTTTCTTTTTGCGTTATGTGGGTTACGATCTTATTTTTGCTTTTTTGAAAAGTTTGCTTTTGGTTCAGTTTTATTTATAATTCGTCCGATATTTGCACGGTGTTTATAAATAACCATACCTGCTAATAAACACATCGCAATAATGAAGATTTTATCCCCGCTAACAATGGATGCAATAACAGCAACAACTGCTGTTACCATAGAAGAAAGTGATACGTATCTTGTTGTAAATAAAAGGGTGAAAAATACAACAGCCAATATTGCAAAAACAACTGGTGAATAGCATAATAGCACCCCAGCAGAAGTTGCAACTGCTTTACCACCACGGAATTTCGCGAAGATCGGGTAGACATGTCCAAGAACAGCCGCTAACCCGAACCATAGTGGGTGAATATCTAATCCGAAAATCATTGGTAGACTTGTTGCTAATGTCCCTTTTAAAATGTCAGCAATTGTAACGGTAAAACCTGCTTTTTTCCCTAATGTACGGAATGTGTTTGTTCCGCCTAGATTACCGCTCCCGTGCTCACGAATATCGATTCCGTAGCCAATTTTTCCAACAACTAGTGCAAATGGAATCGAGCCAAGCAAGTAGGCAACGATAAATAAAAGATATGTAGTAACCATAAGTTCAGTCTCCTTTATTCAAATGTGTTGATAAAGGGTAAAAAGAGTTTTTCCCGTATATTGTACCATACATTTGTAAAGAGCACATTTCTTTTTTGTAAATGAAAAATTCATTATTTCGTGAAAAAAATTTCACAGTAATGTTACATTTCTCACAGAAACAGCAAGACTATATGTAGTAACATTTTAATCAAAAGACAACAACATATTGGTGGAGGGTTATAAATGTTACAAAATAATACACGTGGAGAAGAATTAATGAAAGTGTTCGAGACGATAGTCCACGGCAATGAACAAGATTTAATGCAAGAAAATGCAAATGTAGACGGCCGCTCTCCAATGGGTGTAATGGGAACGTTCGCATCTGAGAGTGCAAAATATTATGCTGTTGAGAATTTATTGTCAGATCAAGTGAAAAAAGCGATAAATGAAAATATATTATATCCACATGATTTAGATTTTTATGCGACAGGAACGACGACTTGTTCGCAAATTCCGTTAGCGCAAATGCTTGCTAACGGTTTTCATACTGGACATGGACATATGAGACAGCCACAAGACATTAAAAGTGCATTGGCTCTTTCGTCTATTATTTTTCAAGCGAATCAAAATATGCAGCATGGCGGTCAATCGTTTGCACTCTTTGATATTGATTTAGCACCTTATGTACGAAAAACAATTGAGAGACATAAAAAACGATTACAATCATATCCGCTTACGAAAGAACAAATAGAAGAATTCGCGTGGAAAGAAACGGAAAATGATACGTATCAAGCGTGTGAGGCTTTCGTTCATAATTCGAATAGTATGCATAGTAGGGGCGGAGGACAAGTACCGTTTATTTCTATTAATTACGGAACAGATACATCAAAAGAAGGAAGAATGTTAATTAAACAACTATTAAAAGCGACACAAGCTGGACTTGGTAAAGGAGAGACACCAATTTTTCCGATTCAAATTTTCAAGATGAAAAAAGGTGTGAATTTTGAAGAAAGTGATCCGAATTACGATTTATTTGAATTAGCATTAGAGACAACTGCAGAGCGATTATTCCCTAACTTTTCATTTTTAGATGCTCCGTTTAATGCAGTGCATTATGATGGAAGACCAGAAAGTGAAGTATGTTACATGGGATGTCGTACCCGTGTTATGTCTAATATACATGGAGAAGAAACAGCGATTGGTAGAGGGAATTTATCATTTACGTCTATCAATTTAGTGAAATTAGCGTTAATTAGTGGTTCAAAAGAAGCATTTTTTGAAGCGCTAAACTACTATTTAGATTTAGGAATTAAGCAGTTATTAGAAAGATTTGCGTATCAATGTACGAAGCGAGCAAGAGATTTTCAGTTTTTATATTCACAAGGTGTATGGCGTGGTGGAGAAGCATTGCAGCCTGAAGACTCCGTAGCTTCGATTTTAAAACAAGGGACGTTAAGTGTTGGTTTTATCGGTCTTGCGGAATGTTTAGTAGCTTTAACAGGAAAGCATCATGGGGAAGATGAAGAATCATGGAAACTTGGGTACGAAATTATTTCCTTTATGAGAGATAGAATGGATAAAGCGACAGAAGAACATCAACTGAATTTCTCGATAATTGCAACTCCAGCAGAAGGATTATCAGGAAAGTTTGTGAAAAAAGATAGAGAAGAATTTGGCGAGATTAGCGGTATAACGAACCATAATTACTATACGAATTCATTCCATATTCCAGTTTATTATAACATTCAAGCGATAAATAAAATCCGTTTAGAAGGCCCGTTCCATGCTCTCTGTAATGGAGGACACATTACGTATATTGAACTGGACGGAGCAGCGATGCATAACAAAAAGGCATTAAAACAAATTGTACAAGCCATGGCAGAACATGGCGTTGGATACGGTTCAATTAATCATCCTGTTGACCGTTGTAAGTGCTGTAGTTATCACGGGGTTATTGGAAATGAATGTCCAAGTTGCGGGAATGAAGATGAGGCTAATATAGAAAGAATTCGCCGTATAACAGGCTATCTTGTAGGAGATATGTCGAAGTGGAATAGTGCGAAACGTAGTGAAGAGATAGATCGGGTGAAACATAAATGAAAGTGATGAATATTATTCATGATAGTGTAGTAGATGGAGAAGGATTGCGGACAGTCGTGTTTTTTGCGGGCTGTCCGCATCGTTGCGTTGGTTGCCACAATCCGAAATCGTGGAATATTTGCAACGGAACGGAAATGACAGTAGAAGAAATTGTGAAAGAGATTGCAAGTAATCCATTAACTGATGTAACATTTTCAGGTGGAGATCCATTTTTTCAAGCTGCTGAAGTGAAAAAGGTAGCAAAAATCGTGAAAGATTTGAAAAAAAACCTATGGATGTATACAGGTTATACGTTAGAAGAGATACAGAGTTCTCAAAATAATGATATGATAGAGTTGTTACATTATGGGGATGTTTTAGTCGATGGAAGGTTTGAAATTGAGAAAAAAGATTTAACACTTCCATTTCGCGGAAGCTCCAATCAACGTATTATTCGATTGAAAGAGTAAAAAGGCGGGATAGATTATATGAATAAAACAGTATTGCTTGTTGAAGATGAAAGAAGATTACGTGAAATTGTTAGTGATTATTTTCGTAATGAAGGCTTTGAAGTAATCGAAGCAGAAGATGGGAAAAAAGCGTTAGAGTTATTTGCAGAGCATGAAATTGATTTAATTATGTTAGATATTATGTTACCGGAAATAGATGGATGGTCTGTTTGTAGACGAATTAGAAAAGAATCAGCAGTACCAATTATTATGTTGACAGCGCGTTCGGATGAGGATGATACATTGCTAGGTTTCGAATTAGGTGCAGACGAGTATGTAACGAAACCATTTAGCCCGAAAGTATTAGTAGCTCGTGCAAAGACGTTATTGAAACGTGCGGATGGTGCGGTAGGAGTAGCGGAAGAAAATGCTATGTCTTTAGCTGGAATAGAAGTGAATCGTCTATCTAGAACTGTTTTAGTAGATGGAGAAGAAATTATATTGACACATAAAGAATTTGAACTTCTTGTGTATTTAATGGAGAACAAAGGAATTGTGTTATCACGTCAACATTTATTAGACCAGTTATGGGGATATGACTATTACGGTGATGACCGAACGGTTGATACCCATATTAAAAAACTTCGAAATAAGTTAGGAGATAAAGCGAAGCATATCGGTACTGTTATTCGAGTTGGTTATAAATTTGAAGAATAATCTAGAACGATTTGTGTAATTTAGCCTAGGAAAATGGCGATTTTATACTCTCTTTTGAAGGTAGAATGTACAAAAAATACTTTTCTTGTCTACAATGTTAGATAGGAGTATTTTTTTAATTGGATTTCACGATGAGTTCACAAGAAGGACACAAAACGTGACTATACTGAAAATACGAATTCACCAGAGAGGGGAAATAAAACATGGGATATTACGACGGACCAAATTTAAATGAAGAGCATAGTGAAACGAGAGAAGTGAGAAAATCAGGTAGTAAAAAAGGCTATTTCTTCACAGGTTTAGTGGGAGCTGTAGTCGGAGCGGTTTCGATTAGTTTTGCAGCACCATATATGCCATGGGCTCAAAATAATGGAGCACCAGTATCATCATTTAGTTCGGATTCAAAAGTAGAAGGTACTGTAGTTCCTGTTGTAAATAAAGCGAAAAATGAAACTGATTTACCTGGTATGATTGAAGGAGCGAAAGACGTTGTTGTAGGTGTTATTAATATGCAGCAAAGTGTTGATCCATTTGCAATGCAACCGACAGGTCAAGAACAACAAGCTGGTTCAGGATCAGGTGTTATTTATAAAAAAGCAGGAAATAAAGCATATATTGTAACAAACAACCACGTAGTAGATGGTGCAAATAAACTTGCTGTAAAACTAAGTGATGGTAAAAAGGTAGATGCAAAGTTAGTAGGGAAAGATCCTTGGTTAGATTTAGCTGTTGTTGAAATTGACGGCTCTAATGTGAATAAAGTTGCAACTTTAGGTGACTCAAGTAAAATCCGTGCGGGTGAAAAAGCAATTGCAATCGGTAACCCACTAGGATTTGATGGAAGTGTAACGGAAGGCATTATTAGTAGTAAAGAACGTGAAATTCCAGTTGATATTGATGGCGATAAACGACCAGATTGGCAAGCACAAGTTATTCAAACAGATGCAGCGATTAACCCAGGTAATAGTGGTGGTGCATTATTTAACCAAAATGGTGAAATAATTGGGATTAATTCAAGTAAAATTGCACAGCAAGAAGTTGAAGGAATTGGATTTGCTATTCCAATTAATATCGCAAAGCCAGTTATTGAATCACTTGAAAAAGACGGAGTAGTAAAACGTCCAGCTCTTGGAGTAGGTGTCGTTTCGTTAGAAGATGTGCAAGCTTATGCAGTCAATCAATTGAAAGTACCGAAAGAAGTAACAAACGGTGTTGTATTAGGTAAAATTTACCCAATATCACCGGCAGAAAAAGCTGGTTTAGAGCAATATGATATTGTAGTAGCATTAGATGATCAAAAAGTAGAAAACTCACTTCAATTCCGTAAATATTTATATGAAAAGAAAAAAGTAGGCGAGAAAGTAGAAGTTACATTCTACCGTAACGGTCAAAAAATGACGAAATCGGCTACTTTAGCAGATAATTCAGCTACAAAGAATCAATAATCGAAATAAAAGAAAGTCTCTTTCATATTGAAAGAGACTTTCTTTATCGGCTATACTAAAGGAATAGGAGGGATTAATTATGACAATTGAAAACCCAACTCGTACGGAAATTGGTGAAGTGTTAAAGAGAAGCAAAACAATTGCGGTTGTTGGATTATCAGATAAGCCAGAACGTACATCGTATATGGTTTCAAAAGCAATGCAAGATGCTGGATACCGTATTATTCCAGTTAATCCAACAGTAGATGAGGTGCTTGGAGAAAAGGCAGTTTCTTCACTAAAGGATATTAAGGAACACGTTGACATAGTAAATGTATTTCGTCGCTCAGAGTTTTTAATTGATATTGCAAAAGAATTTGTAGAGATTGATGCAGATGTTTTTTGGGCACAATTAGGAGTACAAGATGAAGATACATATAAACTTTTAAAAGAAAAAGACTATACTGTAATAATGGATCGTTGTATTAAAGTAGAACATGCGATGACAAAATAGTATAGATTTAAAAGTAGAAAGATTGATTCAGCTCTCATTATAGATAAGTAGGGCCGATGAACGAGGTGTTCATCATGAGATTTTTTAAAGGCTGTTTTTGGGGATTGTTATTTGTAATCCCATTTTGGATCTTGATCATTTGGATCATAATAAAGGTTTGGAATGTGTAATCTTGGAATACATATCCATTTCTCGTTGACAAACGATTATTTTTCTGAAATAGTAGCCTAGAGGAATCCTTGTGAGAAAACAAGGATTTTTCTATTGAAGATGGTATATAAAAGAGATAAGATAACTTGCCAAAACTATAGTCGAGGCGTTATTCTATAATAGAAACATATGTTCTGATTTTGGATTAGGAAAGGGGCAAGGAGTTTGGCGAAGCATCAGTTCCAATATAATGAAGATGCGATTCAAGTGTTAGAAGGACTTGAAGCCGTTCGAAAACGCCCGGGTATGTATATCGGGAGTACGGATAGCCGTGGATTGCATCATTTAGTATATGAAATAGTAGATAACTCCGTTGACGAAGCGTTAGCGGGATTTGGCGACGAAATTTCAGTCGTAATACATAAAGATAATAGTATTAGCGTTATAGATAAAGGGCGAGGAATGCCTACGGGAATGCATAAACTTGGGAAACCTACACCTGAAGTTATTTTAACTGTACTTCATGCAGGTGGTAAGTTTGGTCAAGGTGGCTATAAAACGAGTGGTGGTTTACACGGTGTTGGGGCATCAGTTGTAAACGCTTTGTCAGAATGGTTAGTAGTAACAATTAAACGTGATGGTAACATTTATGAACAACGCTTTGAAAATGGTGGTGTTCCTGCAACGACGTTAGAGAAAATCGGGAAAACAAAAGAGTCTGGTACGACAATGCACTTCAAACCAGATACAACGATTTTCAGCACGACAAATTATAATTATGAAACATTATGTGAGAGATTACGTGAATCTGCATTCTTATTAAAAGGAATGAAAATCTCGATAAAAGACGAACGTAATGATTTAGAGGATGTATTTCATTATGAAACAGGAATTGAAGCTTTCGTTTCATATTTAAACGAAGAAAAAGATTCAATTCACCCGGTTGTATACTTCACTGGTGAACAAAACGGGATTGAAGCAGAACTAGCATTCCAGTTTAATGATGGTTACTCAGAAAATATTCTTTCGTTTGTAAATAACGTACGTACAAAAGATGGTGGAACACACGAAGCTGGATTTAAAACAGCAATGACGCGTGTGTTCAATGAGTATGCTCGTAAAGTTTCATTATTAAAAGAAAAAGATAAAAATTTAGAAGGTACAGATATTCGTGAAGGTGTAGCGGCTATCGTTTCTGTACGTGTACCAGAAGAAGTACTTCAGTTTGAAGGACAAACGAAAGGGAAACTTGGTACAAGTGAAGCTCGTTCTTCTATTGATGCCATTGTATCAGAGCATTTAGCTTACTTTTTAGAGGAAAACCCGGATGTAGCTACACTTCTTGTGAGAAAGGCAGTTAAAGCAGCGCAAGCACGTGAGGCTGCTCGTAAAGCGAGAGAAGAAGCACGTAGTGGTAAGAAGAAGAAAAAATCAGAAGGTACGTTAAGCGGGAAGTTAACACCTGCACAATCACGTAATCCTCAGAAAAACGAATTGTATTTAGTAGAGGGTGACTCTGCTGGTGGTTCAGCGAAACAAGGACGAGACCGTCGTTTCCAGGCCGTATTACCATTACGTGGTAAAGTAATTAATACAGAGAAAGCAAAGCTTGCTGATATCTTTAAAAATGAAGAGATTAATACAATCATTTATGCGATTGGCGGCGGTGTAGGAAATGAATTTGATGTTGAAGATATTAACTACGATAAAGTTGTAATTATGACCGATGCCGATACGGATGGAGCTCATATTCAAGTATTGTTATTAACGTTCTTCTACAGATATATGAAGCCACTTATCGAAGCGGGTAAAGTGTTTATCGCACTCCCTCCTTTATATAAAGTAAGTAAAGGAAAAGGTAAGAGTGAAGTAATTGAATACGCTTGGTCAGACGAGGAATTAGACGGTGTAACGAAAAAAGTTGGAAAAGGCTATATGTTACAACGTTATAAAGGGCTTGGTGAAATGAATGCGGATCAATTATGGGAAACAACAATGAATCCTGAAACGCGTACATTAATTCGCGTGAAAATTGATGATGCAGCAAGAGCAGAGCGTCGCGTTACAACATTAATGGGCGATAAAGTAGAACCGCGCCGTAAATGGATTGAACGTAATGTACAGTTTGGTATGCAAGAAGAAGGAAATATTTTAGAAAATGAAATGATTATGGAGACGGAGGTGGAATAACATGCAAGCAGAGAAGTTTCATGACCTCCCGCTTGAAGACGTGTTAGGTGATCGCTTTGCACGTTATAGTAAATATATTATTCAAGATCGTGCACTTCCAGATGCACGTGATGGCTTAAAGCCAGTACAAAGACGTATTTTATATTCTATGTATGTAGAAGGTAATGTACATGATAAAGCGTTTCGTAAATCAGCTAAAACAGTAGGTAATGTTATCGGTAATTATCATCCACATGGAGATTCCTCTGTATATGAAGCAATGGTACGCTTAAGCCAAACTTGGAAAGTACGTAATGTTTTAGTTGAAATGCATGGTAATAACGGTAGTGTTGATGGGGACCCAGCGGCAGCAATGCGTTATACGGAAGCTCGTTTATCACCAATCGCATCTGAATTATTACGTGATCTTGATAAAGAAACAGTTGAATTCGTGTCAAACTTTGATGATACGAGTGAAGAACCAGTTGTATTACCAGCAGCGTTCCCGAATTTATTAGTGAACGGATCTACAGGGATTTCCGCTGGTTATGCAACAGAAATTCCTCCGCATCATCTTGGAGAAGTTATTGATGCTACAATGATGCGTATTGATAAGCCAAATAGTACTGTTGATGATTTATTAACAGTTATGAAAGGACCAGATTTCCCAACAGGCGGTATTATTCAAGGGATTGATGGTATTAAAAAGGCGTATGAAACAGGTAAAGGTAAAATTATTATTCGCGGAAAAGCAGAAGTTGAAACAGTGCGCGGTGGGAAACAACAAATTGTAATCACTGAAATTCCTTACGAAGTGAATAAGGCAAACCTTGTAAAGAAAATGGATGAATTACGTCTAGATAAAAAGTTAGATGGTATTGCTGAAGTGCGTGATGAGACAGATCGTACTGGTTTACGAATTGTTGTTGAATTAAAGAAAGAAGCAAACGCCGAAGGTATTTTAAATTATTTATATAAAAATACAGATTTACAAATTCCATATAACTTTAATATGGTAGCGATTAATAATCGTCGTCCAACACTTATGACATTACCAAAAATTTTGGATGCTTATATTGGACATCAAAAAGAGGTTATTACGAGACGTTCGCAATATGAATTAAGAAAAGCAGAAAATCGTCAACATATTGTAGAAGGTTTAAAGAAAGCATTATCGATTTTAGATCAAGTAATCGAGACAATTCGAGCTTCAAAAGATAAACGTAATGCGAAAGATAATTTAAGTGCAAAATTTGGCTTTACAGAAGCACAGGCGGAAGCAATTGTTTCCTTGCAATTATATCGCTTAACGAATACAGACATTACGGCGTTACAAGAAGAAGCAGATGAGCTTAATAAGAAAATTCTAGAGCTACAGTCAATTTTACAAAGTGAAAAAAGATTACTTCAAGTCATTAAAACTGATTTGAAGAGAGTTAAGAAAACATATAGTGATGATCGCCGTGCTATTATTGAAGAACAAATTGAAGAAATTAAAATAGACGTAGAAGTGATGATTCCACAAGAAGATGTCATCGTTACTGTAACGAAAGAAGGATATGTGAAACGTACTGGATGGCGCTCACATAATGCATCAAACGGCAAAGACTTCGGTATGAAAGAGGGTGACATCTTACTTGAACGATTCGATACGAATACGACTGAAACAGTTCTTTTATTCACAAGTAAAGGGAACTATATATATCTTCCAGTATACGAAATGCCAGATATTCGTTGGAAAGATTTAGGTCAGCACGTTGCAAATATCGTTTCACTCGACCGAGATGAAACGATCATTTGGGCAACGGTTGTACCGAACTTTGAGGAAGAAAAACGATTTATCGTATTTGTAACACGAAATGGTATGATAAAGAAAACAGAATTAAATCAATATAAAGTTCAGCGTTATTCAAGGGCATTCGTTGCTGTAAACTTGAAAAAAGATGATGAAGTTGTCGATATATTTGCGACAGATGGAACGAGTGATATCGTTCTTGCTACACATGGTGCATATGCACTTATTTTCCATGAAGATGAAGTAAGTCCAGTCGGTGTAAGAGCTGCTGGTGTGAAAGCAATTAATTTAAAAGAAGATGACTATGTCGCTTCTGGTAAACCGTTAAATGGTGATAAAGATCAACTTATTCTCGTAACGCAGCGTGGTGCTGTAAAACGTCTAAAAGCATCAGAAATTGAAAAATCAACGAGGGCGAAGCGAGGTCTTGTTATTTTCAAAGAGTTAAAACGTAATCCGTACCGCATTGTCGGTATTGAAATTGTTCGGGACGATGAATTAGTTTACATGAAGACAGAGAAAAACATTGTAGAAGAGATTGATCCGAAAGCGTATCGAAATAAAGACCGGTATAGTAATGGTAGCCTAGTGCTAGATGTAAATGATACTGGTGAAGTAGTAGAAACGTGGACGAAGAAAAGACCAGAATAAAGAGGGCATCTTGCTATGAATAGTAGCAAGATGCTTTTTTCTAGGCAATTTATTATGTAAATAATAATAATCTTGTTATAATAACTGAATGAAATCGTTCTCATAAAGTTCAACTAATCGGGCTTTAACAAGCAGTTGATTCCTCACCTAATTCCTTAGCTTTCACTGAATTTTGGGTTAGGAATTTTACTGCCCGTTAAAGCGGCACAAATGGAGGGGCAACATGAAAAAAATAGGTGTAGGGATTGTAGGATTTGGTTTTTCTAGTACGACATTTCATATCCCACTATTACAAACAATAGAAGAATATGATATTCGAGCTGTATTATCCTCAAAAGAAGAGGTAGTAAAAGAAACATTACCAAACGCTAATGTTGTTAGTACAATTGATGAATTGGTGAAGCGAGCTGATGTTGACTTAGTTGTTATTACATCACCTAATACAACTCATTTTCCATATGTAAAAGAAGCAATTTTAAACGGTAAGCATGTTGTTGTAGAAAAACCATTTGTTGTTTCAATTGAAGAAGGGGAAGAGCTTATTACATTAGCAGAGCAGCATAATGTAATGTTAAGCGTATATCATAATCGTCGTTTTGATAATGATTTCTTAACAATTAAGAAATTGTTAGGAGAAAACAGAGTAGGGAATGTATACGCATATGAATCAAATTTTGATCGTTTCCGTCCACATGTACGTGATCGATGGAGAGAAAAAAATCTACCAGGTTCCGGTATATTATACGATTTAGGATCGCATTTAATTGACCAAGCGTTATCAATATTCGGGAAACCAGATGCGATAAGTGCAGATGTAATAAAACAACGACCAGGTGCAGAGGTGGATGATTATTTCCACATAGTACTGCATTACGGAGTTAAACGTGTCATTTTACGTAGCAGCAGTTATGTGAAAAAAGCTGGACCGCATTTTATAGTGCATGGAGAGAAAGGTTCTATCGTGAAGTACGGTATGGATTCGCAGGAAGAGCAATTAAAAAGTGGAATGAAGCCAGGCAATAACGGTTATGGGGTAGACGATGAAGAGAATTTTGCTACTTTAGAAACAGAAGAAAGCTTAGAGCGTATTCCAACAGAAGTCGGTTGTTATGACAATTATTATAAAGGTGTACGAGATAGTATATTAAATGGTGAGGAACTACCTGTAACAGCAAAAGAAGGTTTAGATGTTATTAAACTGATTCAATTAGCGATTGAAAGCAGTGAAAAGGGAAGAGTCATTTCTATAAAATAAAAAAGACACGAAATTCGTGTCTTTTTTATTAGGAATATGTGAATATGATTAATTATTTAGTTTAGTCGTTTATCATACATTAATTGGATTTGTATGCCATAAGGATCTTCAATAATACCATATGCTTCACTAAATATATTTTTTTCTAGCGGAGAGATTATTTTCACATGCTTATCGGAAATTAAATTATTATAAAACCTTTGTATTTCTTCTAAATTAGCGCTTTGAATGCAAAGTGACATGTTATTTCCAACGTTATAACGTTCATTAGGCTTCATTGTATCTTCTGCTATCATTAGCTTTGTATTCCCAATTTGTAAAACAGAGTGAGCAATATAATTTTTATTTTCACTTGTAATTTTAAAAGAACTATCTCTTTTCGCCAGTTCTTCATACGTAACAACCATTAACTTTGTGGCTTCTAAATTACGTGTATAAAAGTTAATCGCCTCCTTTGCTTGCCCCTTCATTGAAAGAAAAATAGCTATTTCTAATGTCATAAATATATAACTCCTTTATTAGTTGATAATTATAATATAGATTAAAAGGGTTTCAATACATGACACCTTTTTGGGAGGGAAATATGAAAAAAACTGAACGAATAAATGATATGCTTATTTTCTTAAATAATAAAAGATATTTTAATTTAAAAGATTTAATGGTTAGATATGATATTTCTAAAAGTACCGCTTTGCGAGATATTCAATCATTGGAAGAAATAGGTGTACCCATATATTCTGAATTAGGTAGAAATGGAAGTTATAAAATTATAGAAAATAGTGTTTTATCGCCAATTTATTTTAGTGTGGATGAAATGTATGCGTTATACTTTTCAATTCTTACGCTAAATGGATACAAGACAAAACCATTTAATGTAGAAAGTATTGCGCTTGAAAATAAATTTAAACATGTATTACCTGATAATGTGAGTAAAAATATTTCAATTATGGAACGAACGCTTTCCTTTGAAGTAACAAATCATAGTAATTTTAGTCCGTTCTTGAAAGAAATTTTACAGGGGATTTTTGCTGAGCGAGTTTATCATTTAACATATTTAAAAAAAGGTGAGGAGAAAGCATTGGTTGCCCAATTTATTCGAATAGAATCTAAATTTGGCCAGTGGTATGCTAAAATCTTTAATTTCGAGACGAATAATGTTCAAATAATTAGATGTGATAAAATTCTTTCTATTGTGGAAACGAGCAATATTAATCCGAAAAATCTTGAAGAATTATTAAGTTATCTTACTACTTTTCACAGAAAGCCTGATGCAATTGATTTTAGCGTCATTGTTAGTCAAAAAGGAAAGGACATTTTTGATAAAGAGAATTATCCTTCCATGAGGATGCAAAAGGAAAATGAAAATTACATTATAACAGGCTATTTTAACAAGCAAGAATTTGATTTTATTTCAAATTACTTTCTGAATTTCGGTGAAACGATTATCTCAATTCAGCCTGTTATGCTAAAAGAGTTAATCTATAATAAGGTGTTATCTATAAAGCAGCATTTAACTTCTTTAAGATAAAGTTAGTTTTAGCTATTTATTTGATATGAGAAAGCCCTTGAGATTTAAATATCCAAAGGGCTTTTTGGTGATTCTATTTGTTCTTTAGAAAAATTATTTTTTTGGGACGGAGAGTCCATAAAAGAACATCGTAACGATATCTTGTATATGTTTTTCACGATCTCCTTCAAGAAGTTGTGCCCCAAAATCATCACCTAATTTAGTAAACATTTGAATGTAAAGTAACATCATTTCTTTAGTAAGGTGTGGATTAATTTCGTTTTTGCGCTGAGCTCGTTCTAATATTTCTAAATACCAGGGCAGGATTTTTTCATTTTGATAACTATAAATAAACTTACGGAGTTCTTCGTCCCTTTGCATCATTTGTAGTAACATATCAGGTTGAAATAGTCCGCCAGTATTCATTTTTCTTACAATCATTTTTTGCATCATATCATGAAAAGGTAATTTTTCTTCTGCAAGCTCTTTATAATATTGAAATTCAGATATGATAAATTCTTGTATAAGCTCCCTAAATAACGCATCTTTACTTCCGAAATGATTATAAATTGTAACTTGAGAAACGTTTGCTTCTTTTGCGATATGTTCTATTTTCACTTCATTAAATCCACGTTCTGAAAATAATAAGAATGCTGCTTCTTTAATGGCACGCTTTTTCTTTTCTTTTACTCTTTCAAAGCCGTTCAATGCAATCACCTCACTTAAAATATACAAGAAAAAATAATGGAAAACAATAATTTTGAAATATGGACTAATAAATATTTCAAAAAGTTGTTGCGAATATGAAAGATGAGGAGTACAATAATTTTGAAATATCACATATTAAATATTTCAAAAATGAGGTGGAATTATGATTTCAGTTCAAGATGTCACAAAACAGTTTTCAAATGGAAAAGGTTTGTTTCATATTACATTTGATGTAAAAAAGGGAGAAGTATTTGGTTATTTAGGACCGAATGGTGCCGGGAAATCAACGACGATTCGTAATTTAATGGGATTTATAAAACCGACAGCTGGTAAAGCGACAATTTTTGGATTAGATTGTTGGAATGAAGCAGCGAAAATTCAAAGAGAAGTTGGTTATTTACCGGGTGAAATTTCTTTTATTGAAGGAATGAACGGATTAGAGTTTTTTAAATTAATGCAAGGAATGCGTGGATTAAAGGATACGAAAAGACGAGATAAACTGATAGAGCGTCTGCAATTTGATGTGAAAACACCGATTCGCAAAATGTCTAAAGGAATGAAGCAAAAAGTAGGGATAGTCGCTGCATTTATGCACGATCCAGAGGTGTTAATTTTAGATGAACCAACATCTGGACTTGATCCACTTATGCAGCAAGTGTTTATAGATTTAATATTAGAGGAAAAGCAAAGAGGAAAAACAATCCTGATGTCATCACATATTTTTACTGAAATTGAGAGAACTTGTGACAGAGTAGCTATTATTAAAGATGGTCGACTCGTAACGGTTGAAAATATTCACGATTTACAAAGTATGAGAAGACAGGTGATAGATGTAACAGTATCATCACAAGAAGAGATTGAGTCCCTTACAAAGTGTAATTTGCAATTTGAAGCGGTAAAAGGCAGAGAGGCATCTATCATTGTACAAGGAAACTATCAAACTGTTTTACAAACACTTTCAAACTATAATGTAACGGCACTTCAAACGAGAGCGATGGATTTAGAACATTTATTTATGCATTATTACGATAAGAAAGAAGGGATAACGCATGAATAAGCAATTGTTTTTAGCTAGTTTGAAAGAAACACAAAAAAGTATTTTGAGTTATGCGTCTGGTGCGGCTTTATATTTGTGGTTATTAATTTGGATATTCCCGTCAATGGTATCAGCGAAAGGGCTAAATGAATTAATAGCTGCCATGCCTGATAGTGTGAAAAAAATCGTTGGTATGGAAAGTCCGATTCAAAACGTAATGGATTTTTTAGCTGGTGAATACTATAGTCTATTGTTTATTATCATTTTAACAATTTTTTGCGTAACAGTTGCGACACATTTAATTGCTCGTCATGTAGATAAAGGAGCAATGGCATACTTGCTAGCAACACCTGTATCTAGAGTGCAAATTGCTATTACACAAGCTACTGTTCTCATATTGGGACTTCTGATTATTGTATCTGTTACGTATGTAGCTGGGTTAGTAGGTGCAGAATGGTTTTTACAAGATAATAACTTAAATAAAGAATTATTTTTGAAGATAAATATAGTCGGAGGGCTCATATTTTTAGTCGTTAGTGCGTATTCATTTTTCTTTTCTTGTATATGTAATGACGAAAGAAAAGCACTAAGTTATTCAGCGAGTTTAACTATCCTATTTTTCGTATTGGATATGGTAGGGAAGTTAAGTGATAAGTTAGAATGGATGAAAAACCTATCATTATTCACGCTGTTTCGTCCGAAAGAAATTGCTGAAGGAGCGTATAATATATGGCCAGTAAGTATAGGGTTAATTGCCGGAGCACTTTGTATTTTCATAGTAGCAATTGTAGTGTTTAAGAAGAGGGATTTACCGTTATAAAGTAGAAAGTCCACTAGAAAGTGGGCTTTTTTTATTTATAAATTTAAACTAGTATGTTTATCGCATAACACTTATAAAGGATATTTATCTTTTTGATTAAGAAAATATTCAAAAAAATGAACCTTTTTCTAGGTTCATACGTCTAATACATGTAAAGTTAAATTGGAAGTGATGAAGTGAGGATGAAACAGGAGGAGCAATTGTGAAAGTAATCCCTTTATATAAAATGATTATAAAAGAAGAAACGGATGTTTCTTTGGCGAAAAAAGGTGATCATGAAGCCTTTATAGCGCTTATACATACAGAAAAAGTGAAGATGTATCGAATAGCAAAGGCGATGTTACGTGATGAGACAAATATAGAGGATGCGATACAGACAACAATTTTAAAGGCCTATGAAAATATAAAAAAATTAAAAAAAGAAGAATTTTTTCAAACTTGGTTAATTCGAATACTAATAAATGAGTGTAACAATATTATTAGAGCGTATAAAAATGTAATTGTGACAGAAGAGAATGATTACAATATGAGTGCGTGTGATCAGTATGAAGATATAGATTTGTGTAATGCGATTCAATCGTTACATGAAGAATTAAGAGCTGTTACGGTGCTTTATTATTATGAAGATATGAATCAAGAGAGTATAGCAAAGCTGTTAGAAATACCGAAAGGAACAGTGAAATCAAGATTGTCACGCGCGAGGGAACAACTACAAAAACGATTAAAGATGGAATAGGGGGTGTAAAGGGTGGATAATGAAAAATTATTTGATGAGAAATTAAAAAAGAGAATAAAAGATGAAAATGTTATAGTACCTCCAGAGTTAAATGAAAAGATTAATGGCACACTACATAATCTTGAGGTAAAAAAGAAGAGTTACAAAATTCATATGATGATAATTAGTGCAGCGGTTTGTATACTTTCAGTGGTATCTATGTCTGAGTTTTCTATACAAAGTTTTGCGCAAAATGGTGGAGTATTTGAATATGTAAAGAAAAAAGCGTTTTCTGATTTTGAAAATGAAGAAGAAATAAAATCGAATGTACATTATCCAGATAAAGAAAAGATTCATCAAAAAATGCTAGATTCTATTGATTATTTTAAAAATATTTCAGGACAATTTGAGGAATATTCTAGCTCATCAAGAATTGCTACAACATATAAGTATGCGATTGATACGGAAAAACAAAGAGGTATCTCTTCGAAAGAAGATAAACTAGCGAAAAAACGAACAATTATATATAACGAGGGCAAGAAAAAAGAGTTTGATGATGAGAAGTATACCTATAAAGAGACAAAATGGAACCCGAAAGAAAGAAACAATGAACTATTAAAATTAAATCCTACGGAAAGGTTATTGAAAAAAGCAGGTGAAAAAAAGCGATATGATGATGAATATATAGGGCTAGCTAAATATAGTATTCAATCAGAATTCGCAGATTTGTTAATTCGATATAAAGATTGGAATTATAAAGAAACGAAATATCTTGGATTAGATTGTTACAAAATTGAAGGAGTCATCAACATAGAGATGCCTGTTAGCACCTCTGAAGATTTAAGAGGGAAATTCGAAATGGTTGTGGAGAAAAATACAGGGATTATGTTGAAATTTCTTAGTTTTCAAGAAGGCTTGATTCAATATTCAGTTACGACTGAATGGATACAAATAGATAAGGGATTGAAAGAAAGTATGTTTCAAAAGGATAGCGCTAAATATGAAAAAATGAAAAACATATTGGATGAATAGAAACAGGAGGAGAGTAAATGGAGAATCATTCATCTTTAAGAGAAGAGAAAAATAAGCAAAAATATAAAAAGAAAACGATAATAAGTTTACTACTGGCGGTATTACTATTTGGTGGAATTGGCTATGGAGCCTATGTATATATGAAAACTTCTAGTCTCGTACAAAAATCTAACTTGAATTTAGCACGAGGTGAAAAATCCAATTTACGTGAGAAATCTGTAAAGCCAATTGCAAATCATGTTTCACTTTTAATTATGGGAATTGATGAAAATCAAGAACGACAAAAGGAATATAATGGTGCATTTCATACAGATGCATTATTGTTAGCGACTTTTAATAAAGACGATAAAACAGTGAAATTAACGAGCATACCGCGTGATACATATACATATGTTCCAGTTGAAAAGAAAAAAGATAAAATAACCCATGCATATGGAAGTGGTTTCGTTAAAAATGGTAGAGATGGAGGACCGCAAGCTTCTGTGGAAGCGGTAGAAAAATTGTTACAGGTGCCCGTTGATTATTTTGTGAAATTTAATTTTGGTTCCTTTACTAAAATTGTTGATGGGTTAGATGGTATTGAAGTGGATGTCCCAGTTGAATTTACGGAGCAAAATAGTAAAGATGAACCTGATGCGATTCATTTGAAAAAAGGATTACAAAAATTAAATGGGGAAGAAGCACTTGCACTAGCAAGAACGCGTCATATTGATAGTGATGCAATGAGAGGTCAGCGCCAACAACTTGTTATTGAAGCGATGTTAAGTAAATTAAAAAGTGTAGGTTCGATTACGAAACTAGAAAAAATGGTTGAGGCGGTTGACGGTGATTTTAAAACAAACTTAGTAATGGATGATATTTTATCTTTTTATAAATACGGATTAAACGGTTCAGTTGAAAAGATTCAATTAGCTGGTGATGATTTATATTTACCTAACGGTCCAAATGGGCAACGTGTATATTATTATAATCCTAATAAAAAAGATCTACAGAGTTTGAGTAATACTCTTAGAACACATCTAGGGTTAAGTGAAAAGCAAATTGAGGAGAATTGAAGCAGGCGAAATGTCTGCTTTTTTATTTTTGTAGAAAAGCGGTTTGTTATAATATACATTATTTATTAACAATAATTTACAAGTATTTTATAGTGGATGGATATAAAGACTGTTAAATCAATACATAGAATTCAATGAGGTATAGTGTTTCGAAACTTTATGGAATTTTTATGAATATTACTGTAAGAAAATAATTTTTTAAAAATTTTCAATAATAGTACTTTACAAATTTTAAAAAATTAGTAGAATAAGAAGTAGTAAGAATCGTCTGATAAATATATAAAGAAAAACAGAATCATCAGAAAATTCTTTAATAGCTATCGTTTAGAATTAGGGAGGGTACAGAAAATGAAAAAGAAAAAAATGAAAAAACTAACAGCAGTTGTAGTACCGGTTTTAGCAATGAGCATGGCATTAACAGCATGTTCTACATCAGGTGGAGATAAGAAGACAAGCACAAATTCTAGCTCTGGTGGAGATAGTAAATCAGAAGGAAAATTAGCAGCAAAACAAGTACTAAATCGTACTGAAACAAATGAGATTCCAACAATGGATACTTCTAAAAATACAGATACATTAGGTTCTCAAATTTTAGGGAACACAATGGAAGGTTTATATCGATTAGATAAAGATAACAAACCAATCCCAGCTGCTGCAGAATCAAGCACGAAGAGTGAGGATGGTAAAAAATATACATTTAAACTACGTAAAGATGCAAAATGGTCAAATGGTGATCCTGTAACAGCGAAAGATTTTGCATATGCATGGCAACGCTTATTAGATCCAAAAACAGCTGCTGAGTATGCATTTATTGCATTTCCAATTAAAAATGCGGAAGCGGTGAATAAAGGTGAAAAACCTGTAGCAGAGCTAGGAGTAAAAGCGGTAGATGACTATACGCTTGAAGTTGAGTTAGAACAAGCAGTACCATACTTCTTAAACTTAGTAGCGTTCCCATCGTACTATCCATTAAATGAGAAGTTCGTAAAAGAAAAAGGGGATAAATACGGTTTAGAGTCTGATACAACAGTATATAACGGACCGTTCGTTCTTACTGATTGGAAGCATGAGCAAGGTTGGAAATTAAAGAAAAACGACCAATATTGGGATAAAAAGACTGTAAAACTAGATGAAATTAACTATAGTGTAGTAAAAGAAGTAGCTACAAGAGTAAATTTATATGATACAAATGCAATTGATTTTGCACTTCTATCAGGTGAATTCGTTGATAAGTATAGAAATAATAAAGAAGAGTTTGGCACATATTCACAAGTAAGCACATACTTCTTACGTCTGAACCAAAAACGTGGCGGACAAGATACACCGTTAAAGAGCCAAAAATTACGTGAAGCAATCGCGCTTTCTATTGATAAGAAAAATCTATCAAATGTAATTTTAAATGATGGATCTAAACCTGCGGACTTCTTAGTACCAAAAGGATTAGCAACCGGACCGGATGGTAAAGATTTCCAAGAAACATTTAAAAATGGTATTAAGCCAGATGCGAAAAAAGCAGCAGCTGCATGGAATGAAGCGAAAAAAGAACTTGGAAAAGACCAAGTTACAATTGAGCTATTAAACTATGATACTGGTAATGCGAAAAAAGTTGGAGAATATGTAAAAGACCAGATCGAGAAAAACTTAAAAGGTGTAACAGTTAATATTAAACTTCAGCCATTCAAACAAAAGTTAAAATTAGAAACAGAGCAAGATTATGATTTATCATTTGCTGGTTGGGGACCTGACTACGCTGACCCAATGACATTCTTAGATATGTTCCAGTCTAATCATTCTCATAACCAAATGAGCTTCGCTGATTCGAAGTATGATGATATGATCAAAAAAGCTGGCGGAGAATTAATGGGTGACGCGAAGAAACGTTGGGAAGAGCTAGGAAAAGCTGAGAAATTACTTCTTGAGCAAGATGTAGCGCTTGTACCTTTATACCAACGTGGTGATGCATATGTTCAAAAACCAAATGCAAAAGGTATCGTTCACCATAACATCAGTCCAGAGTATAGCTTCAAGTGGGCATATATGACTGAAAAAGATGGAAAATAATTTTTAAACAGTAATGTTATCTTTAAGTGGATGTATACAAGTTTCTTAGCTTATTTTGTAGTGAGACACTCGTACAATAGAAAGATAAATGATAGAGCATTCCAAAAGTAGACTATTTACTTTTGGAATGCTCTTTTTATTATGAGATTACATGTAAATAAATCGATAGATGTAAGGAAGAATTTGTATCATGACAATTGTAAAAAATACGTTTTACTATAATAAAAAAATAATTTTTAGAATATTTTAAAAATAACTTTACAAAAGCGGAAAAATTAGTAGAATATTAATTAATAAGAATTTTCTGATAACTAGTTATTAGAAAGTCTATCAAAAATGGTTTCGTACATATAATTGGGGAGGGTACAAAAATGAAGAAAAAGATGAAAAAGTTCACGGCGGTTGTAGCGCCAGTTTTAGCAATGAGTATGGCGTTGACAGCGTGTTCTGGATCTGGTGGGGAGAAGAAATCAACTACGACGTCTAGTGGTGGTGGGGAAGAGAAAAAAGCTGAAATTAAATATGCAGCGAAACAAGTATTAAATCGTACAGAAAATCAAGAAATTCCGACGATGGATGTTTCAAAATCTACTGATACATTAGGTTCTCAAATTTTAGGGAACACAATGGAAGGTTTATATCGATTAGATAAAGATAATAAGCCAATCCCAGCTGTGGCAGAATCTAGTACGAAAAGCGAGGATGGCAAAAAATATACATTTAAACTACGTAAAGATGCAAAATGGTCAAACGGTGATCCTGTAACAGCGAAAGATTTCGTATACGGATGGCAGCGCTTACTCGATAAAAATACAGCTGCAGAATATGCGTTTATCGCTTTCTATATTAAAAATGCAGAAGCAATTAATAAAGGTGAAAAACCTCTAACAGATTTAGGAGCAAAAGCGGTAGATGATTATACACTAGAAGTAGAATTAGAAAAGCCAGTACCGTATTTCTTGAATTTAATGGCATTCCCATCGTACTATCCTTTAAATGAAAAGTTCGTAAAAGAAAAAGGAGATAAGTTCGGTTTAGAAGCAGATACAACGTTGTATAACGGACCGTTCGTTATGGCGTCATGGAAACATGAACAAGGATGGCAATTAAAGAAAAATGATCAGTATTGGGATAAAAAGACTGTGAAATTAGAAGAAATTAACTATAGTGTAGTAAAAGAAGTTGCGACGAAAGTAAACTTATATGATACAGGATCAATTGATTTTACACTATTATCAGGAGAATTTGTTGATAAATATAAATCGAACAAAGAGGAGTACGGTGAGTATTCAGAAGCAAGTACATTCTTCTTACGTTTAAATCAAAAGCGTAACGGACAAGATACACCGTTAAAGAGCAAAAAACTACGTGAAGCAATCGCATTATCAATTGATAAAAAAGGTTTAGCGAACGTTATTTTAAATAACGGTTCAAAAGCAACAGATCAATTAGTACCAAAAGGGCTTGCGACAGGGCCTGACGGTAAAGATTACCAAGATACATTTAAAAATGGTCTAAAATATGATCCGAAAAAAGGTGCAGCAGCTTGGGAAGCAGCGAAAAAAGAACTTGGAAAAGATCAAGTGACAATTGAACTACTAAGCTATGATGATGGAACTGCGAAAAAAATTGCTGACTATTTTAAAGATCAAATTGAGAAAAACTTAAAAGGTGTAACGGTTAACACGAAAATTCAGCCGTTCAAACAAAAACTGAAATTAGAGTCAGCGCAAGATTATGAAGTTTCATTTGCAGGTTGGAGCCCAGATTATTCGGATCCAATGACGTTTATTGATATGTTTGAATCGAAGAGCCCATATAACCAAATGAGTTATTCGAATCCAAAATACGATGAAATGGTAGCGAAAGCAGGTAATGAATTATTGTCTGATCCGAAGAAGCGTTGGGAAACGTTAGGAAAAGCAGAGAAATTGTTCCTTGAAGAAGATGCAGGATTAATTCCTTTATATCAAACAGGTAGAGCGTATGTAATGAAACCGAATGTTAAAGGAATTGTGAAACATAACATCAGTCCAGAATATAGCTTTAAGTGGGCTTATGTAACGGAAGGGAAATAATAAAAAAGAGCGTTTTAAAGGTAGATAAATGACTTTTAGAACGCTCTTTTACTATTAAATTAAATAGAGAAGAATAAGAAAAGTGGTACTTACATATAGTAGATGTGGGAGAATTCGTATAGTAGTAATAGATTGTTATCGAATTAAATAAATTAATTATTATGAATATTTTTAAAAATACTTTACAATCCGAGGAAAATTAGTAGAATAATAATTAGTAATAATTTTCTGATAATTCAAATTAGAAATCTCTCAAAGTTAGTTTCTTACATATAATTGGGGAGGGTACAAAAATGAAGAAAAAGATGAAAAAGTTTACGGCGGTTGTAGCGCCAGTATTAGCAATGAGTGTGGCGTTAACAGCATGTTCTGGATCTTCTGGTGGGGAGAAGAAAACGACTACGACGTCTAATAGTGGCGGGGAAGAGAAAAAATCCGATATTAAATATGCGGCACAGCAAGTAATGAATCGTACAGAAACGAATGAAATTCCGACGATGGATACTTCTAAAAATACAGATACGTTAGGTTCTCAAATTTTAGGAAACACGATGGAAGGGTTATATCGTCTAGATAAAGATAACAAGCCAATTCCAGCGGCGGCAGAATCTAGTACGAAAAGCGAGGATGGCAAAAAATATACATTCAAATTACGAAAAGATGCAAAATGGTCAAACGGTGATCCTGTAACAGCGAAAGATTTCGTATTTGCATGGCAACGTCTAGTAGATCCAAAAACAGCTGCTGAGTATGCGTTTATTGCTTACTATCTTAAAAATGCAGAGGCAATAAATCAAGGGAAAGCAGAAGTTTCTACATTAGGTGTAAAAGCGGTAGATGATTATACGCTGGAAGTTGAACTAGAGAGACCAGTACCATATTTCTTAAATTTAATGGCATTCGCGTCATACTATCCATTAAATGAAAAGTTCGTAAAAGAAAAAGGAGATAAATACGGTTTAGAGTCTGATACGACAGTTTATAATGGACCGTTTGTACTTACTGATTGGAAGCATGAACAAGGTTGGAAATTAAAGAAAAATGATCAGTATTGGGATAAAAAGACTGTAAAACTAGAAGAAATCAACTATAGTGTAGTAAAAGAACCAGCTACAAGAGTAAATTTATATGATACAGGTGCGATTGATTTTACACTTTTATCAGGTGAATTTGTTGATAAGTATAGAAATAATAAAGAAGAGTTTGGTGCATATTCAGAAACAAGTACGTTTTACTTGCGTCTAAATCAAAAACGTGGTGGGCAAGATACACCGTTAAAGAGTAAAAAACTACGTGAAGCAATTGCATTATCAATCGATAAGAAAGCTTTAACGAATGTCATTTTAAATGATGGTTCAAAACCAGTGGATTATTTAGTACCAAAAGGTTTAGCAGCTGGACCAGATGGTAAAGATTTCGCAGAAACGTTTAAAAATGGTTTAAAACAAGACTCTAAAAAGGCAGCAGCAGCCTGGGAAGCTGCGAAAAAAGAACTTGGAAAAGATCAAGTGACAATAGAGCTATTAAATTATGATACTGGTAATGCGAAAAAGGTTGGGGAGTATGTAAAAGATCAAATTGAAAAGAATTTAAAGGGTGTAACAGTAAATATTAAACTGCAACCATTTAAGCAAAAACTAAAATTAGAATCAGACCAAGATTATGATTTCTCATATGGCGGCTGGAATCCAGATTATGCGGATCCAATGACATATCTTGATATGTTTGAAACGAAAAATTCACAGAATCAGATGAGCTATTCAAATTCAAAATATGATGACATTATTAATAAAAGTAAGACGGAATGGATGGCTGATGCAAAAAAACGTTGGACAGAGCTAGGGAAAGCAGAAAAACTGTTACTTGAAGAAGATGTAGCGCTCGTACCTTTATATCAAAGTGGTAGATCGTATGTTATGAAACCAAATGTAAAGGGAATTGTAAAACATAATATTAGTCCGGAATATAGTTTCAAATGGGCGTATGTAGAAGAGAAATAGTAAAAGAAAAAAGCGTTTTCAAGTTGCAACATTGCACTTGAAAATGCTTTTTTTCTGTGCACTATTTTTTTGAGGATGAATATATGTATTATAGAAAACTTGAAGGAGAGTCCTATGAAGCGAAACACATACATCGATTTCCTAGCTTATTACGGAATAGGAAGTGCTCATCCTGGTGGTTTTACGTTAACAAAACAATTGTTAGCACAACTGCCTTTTAAATATGGAGCGAATGTCCTTGAAATAGGTTGCGGTACGGGAAAAACAGCGGCATATATGACAAGGGAATTTGGTTATAAAGTAACAACTGTTGAAAAGAATGAAATTATGATTCAAAAGGCAAAAGATAGATGGTTGTTTGAAGGGTTAGATATACAATTAATTGAAGGAAGTGTAGAGCAATTACCATGTTTGAATAACTCATTTGAGTTCGTACTTGGAGAATCAATCATCGCTTTTACAGAGAAAGAAAGGGTTATCTCGGAGTGTTACCGTGTATTACAGCAGGACGGTAAGCTTGTTGTCATTGAAATGATTATTGATAGGCACATTGATAAGGGTGAGGAAGAAAAAATCGCCCAATTATATGGCATGAAAGAACTATTAACTGAGAATGAGTGGGTACAATTATTTCAGAAAGCAAATTTTAAAAGAATTACAATTGCTGGCGGTGGCACGATTGCAGAAACGATCTCTGGCTATGTAGAAGAGCCAGAGTGGAATGTATCCTCACATATTCCGAATGAGTTATATGAGGCGTGGGTACAGCATGAAAATGTACGGCTTATGTACCAACACATTTTAGGGCATCGTATTTTTATATGTGAAAAATAAAGAAAAAGAGTTGGCTAAAGGTAGCCAACTCTTTACTATGTTAAATGAAAAATAATGCAGCTAATGTAATTCCGAAGATGAAACCAAATCCGAGTTCAACACCCCAGCCACAACCGCCGCCACCCCAGCCGCCGCCACCACAACTACCGCAACCACGGCCACCACATCCGCAACTGCTGAATCCACCACCGCATCCAAATCCGCAACTATCACATCTTCTAAGGCCGCCGCAAAGGTCACAACCACCGTTTGCATAAGCATCATAGTATCCGAATCCTGAATCAAAAGATGAGCGCTGTTGCACCGGTTCGATCCATACAGAGTTTTGTGTCAAATCAATTATTTTACCTAAATGTATACGGCCATCACGGTCTTCAATCCGAACAACTTTTCCAAAATAACGTCGGCATGTATCATAACATTTTTGTCTATGCATGTTCTTTCCTCCTTCCGCATTACAGTAATACGATATGTAAGGGGGACAAGTGCGGCTTGTACGAATGTCCTATCTATCATAATTGTTATAGGAAAGGGGAAATATAAGAAGAGGATATATAAGGAGGAAAAGGCATGAAATCTACAGATCAGTTTCAGACATACGAAGTACCGTGGGAAGAATTTATTGAAGCGTTGCGAGAGGAAATGAAGAAGCAAGTAGGGGCAGATATTATTGATACAGTAGTTTGCAATTTAGAAGATGGTTTTGAAGTGTATACATATGTGCAGGGGGATTTAGATTTTGAATATAAGGAAGGGCTTGAGAGAAAATACGGAAGTGATGCGAAGATACCTAATGTGTTAACGATAATGTTATTAGCTAGTATTTATAATACAAGTGAAGCGAATATACGCTTGCATGCGGATAATAAAGAGAATCCGATTGTTGAAGTGTATGTAAAGCAATGAAACACGCTGTGAAAAGCGTGTTTTTTATTTGTATGATAAAATGTTAGAAAATTGAGAAATGAGGTGGGGGATTGGGAATTAAACATCTTAATTTAACAGTTACAGATGTAACAGCATCTAGAGAGTTTTTAGAGAGGTATTTTGGTTTAATTTGTAGTGGAACAAGGGGGAATGCCTTTGCAGTTATGCGTTGATGGATTTATACTAACTTTAATGAAAGGAAAAGAAGTTCAGTATCAAAAAACATTTCATGTAGGATTTCCACAAGAAAGTGAAGAACAAGTAGATAAGATAAATCAAAGATTGAAGGAAGATGGATTTTTGGTGGAGCCTCCCAAGCATGTCCATGCGTATACGTTTTACGTTGAAGCACCTGGTGGATTTACAATAGAAGTGATGTGTTAAGTTAAAAATCAAACTTTTTGTTATGTGTTTTTAAAATAAAAAGTAGGAAAAGTCTGTTTTAAGCGTGGAGCTTAAACAGGCTTTTTTACTTATATAATTGGATAGAGAATGCTAGAAGGAATATTACCAAGTGTATAATCTGTTTACATAATAAAGTTATGGTGGGTTAGTTGTCCTAAAATACAAGTCATATATCTTGTTTCCTCTCATAAATTTAAACATAGGAATTTGTCTACAAAGGTGGCGAAGCCTCATCATGAAAATCCGAATTTGTGCCACGTTCATGTTGTTTCTATTTATATGTTTACCTTTATCAGCTTTTGCAAAAGGAGAGGAGGCAAAGGAAAGGGTCGTTTCACTTGTATATGACGATTCGGGCAGCATGAGAAATAACGATCGCTGGAAATATGCCAATTATGCTTTGCAAAGTTTAGTTGCGCTATTAGATGAAAAAGATAAATTTTCTTACGTTCCAATGAGTAAGCCGAATGATCCATTAAACATTTCGTTAACGAAGGATAAAAGGCAAACAGAAATTGAGGGGATTGGAGCGTGGAAAACGTATTTAAATACTCCATTTAGCGCGGTAGAAACGGCGATGCAATCTATAAAAAAGGAAGCAGATATAGATGGAAAACGTGAATTTTGGCTTATTGTATTAACTGACGGGGCATTTAATGATTTAGAGAAAGATAAGGTTGGCGGAAAAGAACAAATTTTGCAGAAATTAGCCCAGTTTAAGAAAGAAATGGATGCAAAAAAGATATCGTTACACCCAGTCTTAATTACGATGGAAGAAGATTTAGGACAACAAGAAAAAGAACAATTAAACACGTTCAAAGAAATATGGAAGAAAGAGATAAATGGTGTTACTATGCCGTCAAGCGGAGAAGATGGCATTGTAAAAAGTGTAAATCAAGTGGCAGCATTAGTTGCAAATCGTGATCCATTCTCCTCTGTTGAATCGATTGTAAAAACGAAAGTAGTGGGGAAAAGAGTAGAGATTACAACACCGTTTCCATTAAAGCGTATGACGCTTGTACGACAATCGCCTTCTCTGCCCGATTATCAGGTCACACAAATTTCTAAACCATTACAATTACAATCTTCTTTTTCCATACATGCACCAGGAGAAGCAAAATTGTTCGGAAATATAGTTCATATAAGTACGGAAAATCAGGAAGTTATTAAACCAGGAACTTATACGATAGAAGTGGACCAGGACATTGAGAAAGAAGGACTACAAGTACTAGTTGAACCAGCGCTTAATTATACGGTTTCTACTTATGACAAAGATGATAGTAGTCAAAAAAATGTAGAGGAAATGTACGAAGGTGTTACTGCTGTTATTGAAGCAAAGCCTACGGAGTTGCCAGTTCAGTCTTCTTACTTTCAGGCAGAAGTAGAAATAGACGGAAAACAATATCCGATGAAGTGGGACGATAAGAGGCATGTGTTTTATTACGAAACTAAGCTTGGTAAAGGGTTAGTACGCGGGAAAGTTCATATGAATATAAAGGGGTTTTATAGACAGACGAAAGAATTTAAAATTGAAACAGCTGAGAAACCAAAATTATCACTTCAAACTGTTACAAAAGATTATGAAGAAAAAGTGACAAATTTAGAGAATAGTAAACCATTTGTTTTGCAGCCACAGTTAGATGGTAAGCCGATGACAGAAGAAGCTGTAAAAAAACTATTAAAATCTACTGGTATCACATCTAAACAATCAATCAATTATGAAATAAAGCAACATGGAAATCAGATCTATGTTTATCCTCGTCCCTATTACTCCGACACATTTAATTTTACAGATACCGGCACCGTAGAAGCTACCATCGTAATGCAGGATTCAAAATTACAAGAAGTAAAGAAAAACATAACATTCCATATTCAAGATGCTCCGTTTTATGAAAAATATGCGCTTATTTTTAAGTTTGTCATTCCTATCACTTTATTACTACTAGTAGTAGGAATCATTGTTTTAGGATGGATTGTTCGGCCAAGATTTCACCGGAAAGCACTACTGTATTATGAATGGGATCAAGAGGTAGCGAAAGATTGGCTATATCAATCTGAACCAGAATTACTTCGAAATAAATGGTGGAACCATTATTTTGGTATCCCATTTAGAGCAGAAAGAAAAACAGTGCAATCCGTTACGTTTATAGCGAAGAAAGGTTCGAAATCTGTCTTTGTAGCGAAAGAATCACAAGTAGTTGGAATGATTATTGATGGGATGTTTATAACAGAGGATGAAGTAGGAATGGAACATAAGACACTATATCCAAATGAACTTTTACTAATTGATAGAGGATATGGTAAGGAGATTTACAAGTACGAATGTGAATAGTAGATAGGGAAAAGAAGGGGATGGAGTATTGATTCTCTTTCCCTTTTTTCAAACAAGCAAGAATAGGAAGGTGGTTCACATGACATTACAAGTTCCAACAATATTAATTGGTTTAGGTGGAATCGGTAGTACTGTGACGCATCAAATATATGAAAAATTGCCTGAAGAGCGCCGGAAAAAGGTAGCAATGCACGTATTTGATACAGATGTGAATACATTAAGTAAATTTGATCATATTCGAAAGTTTAAGACACAAACAAGTTCTAGTAAAACGCCTAGGGAGTATATTGCGGGAGATCCAACGATCCCAGAGTGGTTTCCGATGGATCCGACTATACTTGATAAGCCATTAACAGAAGGAGCAGGACAGTTACGCGTCATTTCACGTTTAGCGTTACGTGCTGCGATGAAAGAAGATAAATTAACGTCCTTTTGGCAAGAAATTGAGAAAATTTTTCCGGTTACAAGTGATCAAACGGAATATGGTGTGCGTGTCATTATAGTAACATCACTAGCAGGCGGAACAGGTTCGGGGATGTTTCTGCAAATTGCATTATATTTACGTGAAATGCTTCGGAAGAAATTGCAGCATCATAACATTTTAATACGCGGTGCGTTTTTAATGCCGGATGTTTTAGTAAAGACGAGAACAGTTAGTGCGAAAGAGTTTGAAACGGTGCAAGCGAACGGCTATGCATCGTTAAAAGAATTACATGCTATTACACTCGGTTCTACTGGAGAATTATCAAAACGCGGCGGTGTAACAATTGAATTAGAGTATCGCCCTGATCAAGTAGATGAAGACGGAAGAACAAATCATACAATTAAACAACATCATTTACCGTACAATTATTGTTTCTTATACGATTATGAAAACCTACATGGACACCATTTACACAATTTATCAGATTATATGGAACAGATGACAAATACAATTTATTTACAGTTATTTAGCCCGATGTCTACAAGTCATTTTGCACAAGAAGACAATCAAATTCAGCAATTAGCAGAATCAAGCGGAAAAGGACGATATTGCGGGGCAGGAACGGCAAAACTCATTTATCCGTATGAGCATGTGTTAAAATATTGTGCTTTAAAATGGGCTGTGCAAGGTTTAGATGAATCGTGGCTTCATTTAGATCAACTGTTTCAAGAGAAGAAGCAAAGATATGACCAAGATGTAAAACGTGGGATGCAGCGCGAAAAGCCGGAGAGAGGTAAAAGTTATTTAGAGGACTTGGAACATCTTGCTACCCGTCCAGAGCAAGCTCATATTTTCTATAGACAAATGTACAATGAAACACGTGAAGGAGCAGAGGGTGGTAAGCTCGGAGTTGCGAAATCAAAACTGTTTTTAGAAGCTGTAGAAAGTTATGTACAACGCACGGTGCAAAAAGATGAGGAATTAAATCGTCTGCAACATGAGTGTAAAATTTCAGCTGCGAAACTGAAAATGATGGAACAAATGAAAGGTGAAGTAGCAAGAGTGGATCACGCGGTTCGCTTATATGCATATGCGATTCCGAGCCGTGTACATGAACATGTAACGACACTTTTATATGACATGATTGAATCAGACCGCTTTTCACCAAGTGGTTCTGAAGGGCAGTCCTATCAATTAAATACATGGTTTTTAAAGAAAACAGATCCAGTTCACCCAGTAGCAGCACGTTTTATGTTATATGAAATTCGAAAACAGTTAGTAGAAAAAATGAATCGACTACATGAAAATAATGAACAAAAGCGTAATGTAATTCAAAACTACGATAAAAAATTTAATGTAGGTAATATCGATGGCACGGTAACGGCTGTACGCCGAGTAGAAATTGCTCAACAACAAGGCTGGTTCGGAAAAATGATTAATAATCAGCAACGTTTATTCAAAAGAGAATTTGAAGACATCGTAACGCAATATGTACACAAATTAAATGAATATCGAAAAGAAATGCTATTAGAACTTGTGTATCAATCGCTATATCAGGCAGTTAATAAAATGATTCAATATTGGGAAAGATTTTTTGATAATTTACATGAAACACGTGAAAATTTATTGTTTGAAATCCAAAAGCGCAGTAAGGAATTTGAAGGGAAAACAAACCCGACGAATGTTTATGTATTAGCAGAGGAACAGCTGCAAGAAAAGATATGGCAAGATATGCAGCAACATTTAAATTTAGGTGTACTACCGAAAGATATATCAGCGGAAATTTATATGAGTTTGTATGGGGAATATTGTCGTGATGCGAAAACAGAAGAGATTCAGTCGAAAAAGGTAGAGGATTTCTATCGCGAACATATACTGAGCTATTGTTATGACGAACTGCAAGTACGCTATCGTGATAAATTAGAATTGAATATTATTGAAGCGTTGCGAAAAGAAGCAGATTATAAGAAACGTGATCGCGATGAATACGTGCGTGAAAAAATTGAAGACCTGTTCCATTTAGCAAGTCCATTCATTCCGAAAGTTGCTCATCATAGGGAATTACAATATTGGGGTATACATCCTTCTTTAAAGAAAGAGCTACAAGAGGAATTGATTCAAGAAATGTTTAAAGAAAAAGATACAGTACACGAAGCCTTTTCGCCATTTGAAGTGATCTGTTATCGAGCACATTATGGCTTATCGCTGCAAGATTTTCCTAAATTATCATCAGGACATATTTCAAACGGATTTATGAATGATAAAGGGGACTATTTCCAATCGTATTATCGCCGTGTAAACAAATTAAATAGTAAAAAATCTAGTTTAACGCCGCATTTAGATAAGTATTGGCACTTACCAGCCTTTATGCCAGATTTGAATGCGACTCAAACAAAATTAGATTATGATAAATGTAATCGTGCCTTACTATACGCATATATGTATCGCTGGATTAGTTTAGTTGCTGTTGATGGACAGTTTGTGTATCAATATAACGGTGTGGGACGTAGCTTTTTAATTCAGTCGATGGGGAAAAATATTTCAAGCGAAAGTTATAAATTACACAGAGCATTGCTTCATAATCCGTTTATTTATGAAAACATCTTGTCACGATTTGAAGAAGAGCAAGAAAAGGCGATGATACAAGGTGGACATTTATATACACATCCGTTCGTATTAGGAGCCCAAGATGTAAGATGGCTTAGAAAAGAACATGTCCACAATCTTTTAGACATGATTTTAATGTATGACCGTGAAGCGAAGTATGATCCGACGTTAGAAGAAACATCAGATGAATTATTAAGACTATTCCTTGATGAAATCGAGTTGTATTTCCAGAACTATTACGGTACAGGTGCTGATATGGTTGCAAAGAAAGAGAAAGAAATGTTTATTAAACAATTGTGGGATCGCTCGCATGCGAAAGGATATGTAGATCCAAATAGCGCTCCGTATAAAAAATGGCAAAATTTATTAAGTATTCAAGATGAAGAAGAAACGCCAAAAACGAATGTATAATGAATGAAAAGGGAATCCTTAAAAGTGGCAATACAACTTTAGAAAAGAGGGATTCTGATGCCGTTTTTAGGAAGTGTATATCAAATATTTGGGTTATATCCGGAACTTTATTATGGGATGATTTCAGCAGAGTTGCAAGAGGAAGCTCAGAAGGAGCATCTTGAAAATAGTAGTGCAGAAGCTGAAGTGGAAGAATAAAAAAAGTGCAGATGAAAATCTGCACTTTTTTGTTAGTATTAAAACGGTGAAATAACCTCAAATGAATTATTATTTTTAAATAATAATTCATTTTCATTACATACAATTTTCATTACATTGTATGTAATGAAAATTGTATGTAAATCAATGTAATAAAATACATATGAATATTAAGGTGGAAAACAACAATGTTTTTAAGAAAATAATTATGTATAAAAATAACATTTGATACATAATCAACCGATTATTTTTGAGTGATTTATTATTGACAATATAATTAATTGTATGATAAATTCAATCAGCATTCTTAATGGTTTTTTGGTATGATTAATATTTTGAAAATTCAATACGGTATAAGGAGATTGAATTTTCTGTTTTTATGAGTTGGGTTACTAAGTCTATAGGGGAAGTGAACTATGTATATTTTTATTTTTAAAATAGAACAGTAATAAAGAATGTAACAAGTAAGAGATAAACTTGAAAAAGAGGTTTCAAAGAATGAGTCTTTTCATAAAGAAAGTAATGGATGAAGAAAAGAAAAAAGTATTGAATCAAACTTTAGGAGCGATTGATTTAACTCTTTTAGGTATTGGAGCAATTATTGGTACAGGTATTTTCGTATTAACTGGTATTGTAGCAGCGAAACATGCTGGTCCAGCGATTGTATTATCTTTTGTATTAGCGGCAATTATATGTGCATGTGTAGCTTTCTGTTATGCTGAATTTGCATCTACAGTTCCAGTTTCGGGAAGTGTATATTCATATACATATATGACACTAGGTGAGATTTTTGCATTTATAGTTGGCTGGTGTGTTATGCTGGAGTATTTATTAGCGACTTCTGCGGTTGCAGCAGGCTGGTCAGCATATTTTCAGTCATTGCTACTAGGTTTTAATATTCACATTCCTACGGTTTTTGCTTCGGCACCAGGAATGGGGAAGGGTGGAATCATTGATTTACCAGCAGTTCTTATTATTTTAGTTGTTACATTTTTATTAAGCCGTGGTGCAAAAGAAAGTGCACGAATTAATAATATAATGGTTATTATTAAACTGGCTGTTATTGTAGGATTTATTGTTGTAGGGACACAATATGTAAGACCAGAGAATTGGCAACCATTTCTACCGTTTGGTTTTCACGGTGTGGTAGGGGGCGCTGCTACTGTATTTTTTGCTTTTTTAGGATTTGATGCAGTTGCAACAGCCGCAGAGGAAGTGAAGCGTCCACAACGTAACGTGCCAATTGGGCTACTTGTTTCCTTGTTCATTTGTACCGTTCTATATGTAGGTGTTTCATTCGTGCTAACTGGAATGGTTCCGTTTACGGAATTAAATGTTGCTGATCCGGTTGCATATGCGTTGCGCACTGTAGGAGAAGATAGAATTGCTGGGTTGTTATCGGTGGGAGCGATAGCGGGGCTAACAACAGTTCTGTTAGTAGCTATGTTTGCATTTGTTCGTGTATCTTACTCGATGAGTCGAGATGGACTGTTACCAAAAAGACTTTCAAGTGTCCATAAACGTTTACAAACTCCATTTTTTAATACGTGGATTACAGGTATACTAGCAGCTTTATTAGCGGGATTAGTGGATTTGAATTTATTAGCTAATTTAGTGAATATGGGAACGATAACAGCATTTGTGTTTGTATCTATAGCTGTCATTGTATTAAGAAAGACGCATCCTGATATGAAGAGGCCATTCCGTGCCCCTCTAGTACCTTTTTTACCTATCGTTTCAATAGTAAGTTGTATATATTTGGCTTTGAACCTTTCTAAGCTTACTTTAATTAGTTTTGTGGCATGGATTATAATAGGCGTTTTCATATATTTTGTATATGCTAAAAAACATAGTAATGTTAGAAATGGAAATAGAGTATAGTCCATTGAAATAATACTTGTAATGGAAATGAAAACACGCTACTTATTCATATAAGAACAAGTAGCGTGTTTTTTCTATTTAATAATCCCATTTTCTAAAATTTTAATAGTTGGTGCCACTTTCACATTAGCTTTTGAAAAGGCACTTGGCCAATCATCTTCAACTTGTTTCCATTCTTTATATTGAAACGCTCTCGCATAATCACCAAATCCGAATGGATCAAGTTGCTGTTTTTGAATTTTGTGGATTAAATCGTTTAAATCATTGTTTAGTTGTTTTGTAATAAGAGAAGTTAATTTTTTTCTATCATTTTCTATATCCATGTTGAATGTAAGTTCAGATACGGCAATTTTTAAATCCATTTTAATATTAAATTTGAAGCGGTTATCGCTATAGTCTGTACCGATATCATGATTCATACTAAGAACATTTATTGTTATAAAATCGTCGCCTTTTGTATCTTTTAGATGGCTATTACTTTCAACTAAATTAGAGGGGATTTTCATTGTAAGTGAAACGGGTATATTAGCTTTCTTTTGCACCATAAGAAGAAGGGCACTTTCGTAGCGATTTAAAGACATCTTATAAGTTCCACGAGAGGTTAATAGTGCCGAACCGGTAACAATAACATCTTTCTTCCCTTTTTTTATTTCTGAAATAGCAGGAGTTACGCCTTTATTAAAAGTTTGTCTATGAAATTCATGGAATGTCGTAAACACGGTCCGATTGTATAGTTTGTTCGTATTAATTAAATCTGTTAAATATTCAGGAAGAGCAGGCTTATCTTTGAAATTATTATATATAACAGAAGAAATGGGGCCATCTACTGCAACCATGCGCATATTCCCTGTATTTTTAGGGTCGCGATACCAAACATCCAGATAAGGCATAGCTCCTTCTTGTTTTAAAAAATTCGTGCTAAACAATATAAGCTGTAACTTTTCTGTGGACACTAAACCGCTGCTTGAACTGTTAAACGTATCTTTTGCTTCTCGGGGTGTATGTACTTTCGCTTCATGAATTTCGTACTTTTTCTCTACATCTTCATTGAAAATAGGATTTACGTGATACACAATTAATTTTCCTTTTCCTTTTGCTTTTGCGTCAAAACCGTAAATTAATGAGATGGATTGTTTTTCTAAATCAAGCCGATCTTCACAACCTGCTAAAAAAATTATGAGAAAACAAAATATAATAAAATGAATAAAGCGCCTCATTTAAACTTTTCTCCTTTTCCAATGCTGATAAAGTGTCATGTATAAGAGAAATACAACTGGGAATAGAAAAACGATAAAATAACTAGCAGTTCCCCAAAATTCCCGCAACGAACTTATCTGATAAGAAGAAGGGATATAAAAGAATAAGATGAAAATACACCCGAATAATAAAAAATAAATAGGTAATGAACTGCCTTTTTTGTTAAGTAATTGATTAATACCATCTGAAGCAGTAAAAATATAAGGAATACAGGAATCAAAAATAATAAAGAGATAAAATGACAAAAAGATAATTTCAAACCGCTCAAGAAATGAGAAATGAAACGGTGTAACAAGAGAAAGAGTTGGCCATAAAAACTTTGTTATACCATCTGGACTAAAATAAATAAAAGAAACGAACGTGATTTGAAGATAAATAAATAACGTAATCAAATTTGCAATAACAATTCCTTTTTTTGCAGATGCTTTGTTAGTTAAATAAGGATAAAGGACAAACGCAAACTCGAATCCGAGAAACGCAATGATAGTTGATTTTACGGTGTTTATAATTGGTAGCCATCCTTCCTTGATAAGAGGAAGAAGATATATAAAATGCCCATCTTTAAGAGGAATAAATAATAATAATGGCATCCAAAGTGTAAAGATGACAGTGAAAACAGCAAAACGACTAATAATAAGTGCTCCTTTACATGCAAGCATAAGCATTGGAATAGATAGCAAAATCATAATTAAAGACATAGGAGATCTAGGTAAAATCCAAATATGAATAACGTATAAGAGGGAAAAAATTAAGGAAACAGCTGCGAGTACAGCATATAAAATCCAAAAAATCATTACTACTCTTCCTAGCCATTTTCCAAGATAGCGTATCAGCACATCAAGTAAAGTATATCCTGGATGTTTTTCCATGATTTTTACAATACATAGACTGACTAAAGTAGTAATGACACATCCGATAATAATAGACATCCAGCCATCTGTATTCGCTCCTTGTGCAACTTCACGCGGAAGTGTAAGTACGCCGAATCCGACTTGAACACCACTAATAGTTAAAATGTATTGAAATAAAGTGATCTCCCTCTTTGCACGTTTTGTCACTAATTCTCCTCCTTTTCTTCAACATCTCTTTGCCGGTTATCTTGTTTTAATTGTAGAGATAGTGGCCGTTTCTTCATAATTTTCCATGGGAAACGTATAAGGGTATCTTTTAAATCCGAAGCATATGACGGAGAAAAAGGACTACCATATGGTACACCAAGTGATTCCATAGAAAGAATATGGATGATAATGATTGCCATTCCAACCATAATTCCAATGACGCCAAATAAAGAGGCGGCTATCATCATTGGGAATCGAAGAAGCCGAATTCCTGCTGACATTTCTAAGTTAGGAATAATGAAGGAGGCAACCGCAGTAATTGATACGACGATAACCATAACGTTACTCACAATCCCAGCTTGAACCGCAGCTTGTCCAATTACAATTCCTCCTACGACGCCGATTGTTTGTCCAACAGGCCCAGGAAGCCGAATCGCTGCTTCTCGGAGCATTTCGAGAACTAATTCCATTAATAAAGCTTCTAATATGGGAGGAAAAGGAATTTTGGCTCGAGATTCTCCAATCGTTAACAACAATTTGAGCGGAATCACTTCATAATGGAAGGAAATCATAGCAATATAAAGAGCAGGAGCAAATATTGCAATAAATAGCCCAGTGAAACGAAGGAGTCGTATAAAAGATGGAATCATAGGTCTGAAGCTGTAATCATCTATCGTCTGAAAGAAGGATGAAAAGGTCATAGGTCCTATTAATACGCCTGGTGAGCGATCTACAACAACAGCAATTCGCCCATTCAAAATATGATGTGCCGTTGTGTCAGGACGTTCAGTGATAGACAATTGTGGGAAGAGAGTATAGGAATTATCTTCAACAAATCCTTCTAATTCACCGGTAGTAAGAATAGCATCTACTTTGATTGATTCAATGCGGCATGCCATATCTTGTACAACATCTTCGTTTGTAACATCTGCAAGATAAAGTAAAAAAACTTTAGAGGTTGCTCGTTCGCCAACAGTGAATTCTTTCACTTTTAATTCGCGATTTGGAATATAGCGACGAATAAGTGCGATACTATCACTTGCCACTTCATTAAATCCTTCGTGTGAGCTTTTTATGGAAGTCTCTGTTGTAGGTTCTTCAATACTCCTTTTTGGCGCCGCTTGCGTATCTAGTTCTAAAGCTGATAATTGCCCGTTTATAAATAAAATACTTTTGCCATGTAAGAGAGATTGCTCAATGTCTATCCACTTCTGAACTTTTTTAATATTCCCTATAGAAACAGAAGATTCCCAAAAATCATCTTCATTCCATTCTTTAAATAAGAGAGGACGAAGAATATCTACATTAATAACAGTTTTATCTACAAGTCCTTCCATATATATAAGAGCAGCTTCTTTTCCGTTTTTTAACGGGAAAGTGCGTGTAATTAATTCTGGAATACCACTAAATAATTTGGATAAGTGTTTAAGATTAAGCGGCATGGAGGAAGAAATTTCTTTATTTAATACAGTTTCAGATTGCTCATGTGTAGAGAAAGATTTTTCGCCCCTTATCCATTTTCGAAAAGATCCCATATATTCACCTTATTCCTCGTTGAACTTTATATGGGTTATTATGGATAGTTACATACAGACATATGCGCAGTTTAAAATTTATATTGTATATTTGTACATTTAACGCTATAATTATAGTGTTAAAGATGGAATCGTGATATGACCTGTTATGAATCTATCGTTTTATTTATGAATAAATGGATTGGTATTTTAGCAAGATGTGCTAATAAACTACTCCACCATGATGATAGCGTGCCCAAAATGTGGTGCGTATATTTTCGTGGTGGAGTTTTTTTATTCTCAAAAAGGGGGAAAGACCATGAATGACAACATGGTTCATATTACAATTGACGGAAAAAAGTATACAGCGGAGCCTGGTTCAACGATATTGGGTGTTATTAATGAGAACGGGATTGAACATCCGCAAATTTGTTACGTGCCGGAAGTAGATCCTATTCAAACATGTGACACTTGTATTGTAGAAGTTGACGGAAAGTTAATGCGTTCTTGTTCGACGATAGCAACGGAAGGTATGAACGTTGAGCGTGCTTCTGTTCGCGCAAAAGAAGCACAAACAGAGGCGATGGATCGGTTACTAGAAAATCATTTATTATACTGTACAGTATGTGACAACAACAATGGGAACTGTAAACTGCATAATACAGCAGAATTAATGGAAATTGAACATCAAAAATATCCTTATGAACCGAAAGTAGATGTAAGTGAAGTTGATATGACGCATCCGTTTTATCGCTATGACCCTAATCAATGTATTGCATGCGGTCAATGCGTTGAGGTGTGTCAAAACTTACAAGTAAATGAAACGTTATCGATAGACTGGGAAGCGGAACGCCCACGAGTTATTTGGGATGAAGGAGTAAATATTAATGATTCTTCATGCGTTAGCTGTGGTCAATGTGTAACGATTTGCCCTTGTAACGCTTTAATGGAGAAAACGATGCTCGGTGAAGCTGGATTTATGACGGGATTAAAACCAGATATTCTTGAACCGATGGTAGATTTAATTAAAGAAGTTGAGCCTGGATATAGCGGTATTTTTGCGGTATCAGAAGTGGAAGCGGCCATGCGTGATACTCGTACGAAGAAAACGAAAACAGTATGTACATTTTGTGGTGTAGGTTGTTCGTTTGAAGTGTGGACGAAGGGGCGTAAAATCCTTAAAGTACAGCCATCTTCAGATGCACCAGTTAACGCAATTTCCACTTGTGTAAAAGGGAAATTTGGTTGGGATTTCGTAAATTCTAAAGAACGAATTACAAAACCTTTAATTCGTAAAAATGGAACGTTTGTTGAATCTACATGGGAAGAAGCACTGAATGTAGTTGCAAATAAATTAGGTACTATTAAAGAAGAGTATGGTAAAGGTTCTATCGGATTTATTTCTTCCTCTAAAATTACAAATGAAGATAATTATGTAATTCAAAAATTAGCTCGACAAGTATTTGGAACGAATAATATTGATAACTGCTCACGTTATTGCCAATCACCAGCAACGGATGGTTTGTTCCGTACAATTGGTATGGGCGGTGATGCAGGAACGATTAAAGATATTGCGCAATCTGGTCTTGTTATTATTGTAGGATGTAATCCGACAGAAGGTCATCCTGTTTTAGCTACACGTATTAAACGTGCACATAAATTACACGGACAAAAGTTAATTGTAGCTGATCTTCGTAAAACAGAAATGGCAGAGCGATCAGATGTCTTTATTAGTCCAAAACAAGGAACAGATCAAGTTTGGTTAATGGCTGTTACAAAATATATGATTGATCGAGGTTGGCATGATCAGGAATTTATTAATGAGAATTTAAACTTCTTTGAAGATTTCAAAGAAAGTCTAGAAGAATATACACTTGCATATGCAGAAGAAGTAACAGGTATTTCAAAAGAAACACTTATTCAAATGGCTGAAATGATTCGTGATGCAGATGGTACATGTATCCTTTGGGGTATGGGGGTAACGCAAAATACAGGTGGTTCTGATACTTCCGCTGCAATTTCAAACTTACTTCTTGCAACAGGGAACTATCGTCGTCCAGGAGCAGGTGCATACCCACTTCGAGGTCACAATAACGTACAAGGTGCTTGTGATATGGGTACTTTACCAGGATGGCTTCCAGGATATCAGCACGTTACTAACGAAATGGAACGTGCGAAATTTGAAACTGCTTACGGAGTGAAAATTGATAGTGAACCAGGTCTTAATAATATTGAAATGCTTCACGCAATTGACGAAGGAAAAATGAAAGCAATGTATCTTGTCGGAGAAGATATGGCTCTTGTAGATTCTAATGCAAATCATGTACATGAAGTGTTGTCGAGCCTTGATTTCTTCGTTGTGCAAGATGTTTTCCTTTCTAAAACTGCTCAATATGCAGATGTTGTATTACCAGCAGCGCCATCTCTTGAGAAAGAAGGTACTTTCACAAATACAGAGCGCCGTGTCCAAAGATTATATCAAGTTCTTCCTACGCTAGGAGATGCGAAACCAGACTGGTGGATCGTCCAGGAGGTTGCGAATAAACTAGGGGCAAACTGGAACTATAGCCACCCAAGTGAAATCTTTGCTGAAATGGCAAGTTTATCACCATTATTCTCGCAAGCGAACTATGAAGTGCTTGAAGGATGGAACAGTTTCCATTGGGGAAGTTTTGATGGAACAAATACACCACTTCTGTTCCAAGATGGATTTAACTTCCCAGATAAAAAAGCTCGTTTTGCGATTGCTGACTGGGTACGTCCAGCTGAATTTCCAGCGGAGTTCGACCTTCACATTAACAACGGTCGTATGCTTGAGCATTTCCATGAAGGGAATATGACAAATAAATCAACAGGTATTCAAACGAAAGTACCTGGTGTTTTCGTTGAAGTCTCTCCAGACCTTGCAAAAGAACGTGGCGTAAAAACAGGTTCGTTAGTTCGTCTTGTCTCTCCTTTTGGAGCATTAAAATTACGTGCACTCGTTACAGATCGTGTAAAAGCGAATGAGTTATATTTACCGATGAACTCTACAGATAACGAAACGGCAATTAATTTCTTAACAGGTCCTGCTGTGGATGTACGTACGAATACACCTGCGTATAAACAAACGAAAGTGCGTATGGAAGTGTTAGAAGTTGATGGCGAAAATCCGATGCCAAAAGCGAACCCACGCAATAAAAAACGTCACCCTCAAGCTGGAATTGAGGTACATCGTAAGTGGGCACGTCCAGGGTATGTGCATTTAACGGATAAGTAGGAGGAGAAAACTATGGCTGCACCTATAAAAATGATTCAAAAACAAGAATTAACTGAGGAAGAAATAAAACAGCAAAAATTAGATGATTTAAAGGAGCTTTTAACAAATAATGAAGAAGCTCTAAATCAGATGTTTAATATAGTAGGGGAATTAAATGACATTGGAATGCTAGAAGCTGCAAATTCTATGCTGAAAGCGAAAGAACCAATTGCAAAAATTGTTCTAGGTCAAGTAACTCGTGAGCCTGTTACAAATTTAATTAATAATATGATGGGTGCTGCAGGTGCGTTAACTGAACTTGACCCAGAACTTACGAAAAAGCTTATAGGTAGTTTATTAGTCGGGCTAGAAGAAGGTAATGAACATCTAGAAAGTAATAAAAAAGTAGGGGTATTCGATCTTATGAAAGTATTGAAAGACCCAGATATTAACCGTGCTATCGGGTTTGGGCTTCATTTCTTAAAAGGAATGGGGAAAGGGTTAAAAGACGAATAAACTTCATGAAGTGAACCTTTCCGCCCAAATATTTGTACGAAATAGTTTGGGCGGAAAGCTCATTTTGGTAAAATATATAATAAAGTAAAATGAGGCTTTTGGGAGGTATAATTGTATGTCAAAAAAAGTACATGAATTTAATGATATGATACGAAAACTTCGAAAGGAACTTTTCGGAAAAGGACCAGAACGAATTCATACTGTTTTTGCGGAAAATATGGCTATAGCGACTCTTTACGGAAACTTAACACCTACTGAAAAATTTATTTCAAGTACGATGGACGGTGCGGAAATGGTTCATATGGCTAGAACGAAAATGATTCAAGAAGTGTATGCTGCGAATTCCCGTGAACATTTGGAGGAACTTGTTGGAGCGAAATTAGTAAATTTGTTTTCAGATATGAAAGTAGAAGAAGATATTGCAGTTTCTGTATTTGTTTTTGATAAAAATATAACGTGAGAGAAGGATACTGATCGTGAAACCGATACAGGTAGAAAGAGAAATCTTTCGTTATGAACAAGGAGCATTTAAGCATATAGAGGACAGCATTGTAACAGAGTTTCCTGTCACCATTAAAATGAACGGACAGGAGTTTGTTACAATGGTTAGTACTCCAGAATATATAGAAGATATGGTAATAGGCTTCTTAGCGTCTGAAGGAATCATTCGGAAGTATGAAGATATTGATAGCATATGGATGCAGGAGAAAGAAGGCTTTGTGCATGTAACAACGACAAAAGTAAATCCGTATTATGAACAAATGCAAAATAAACGCTATATTACGTCTTGTTGTGGTATGAGTAGGCAAGGGTTTGTTTTTGCAAATGATGCACTAAGTGCAAAAAAAATGAAGGGTGTCCATGTACAGGTTACGGCAGAGGATTGTTTTCGGTTAATGAAAGAAATGCAGCAATCTGCGGATACGTTTCATTATACTGGTGGGGTTCATAATGCAGCTTTATGTGATGTGAATGGTATTATTTTAAGCCGAATGGATATTGGTAGGCATAATGCACTAGACAAAATTTACGGTTATTGTTTAAGAAACGATATTTCTATAAAAGATAAAATCATTGTTTTTAGTGGTCGTATTTCTTCGGAAATATTATTGAAAGTTGCAAAAATCGGTTGTGAAATTATACTATCAAAATCAGCTCCAACTGAGTTAGCTTTGCAACTAGCGGAAGATTTAGGTATTACGACAATAGGATTTATTCGTAATCACTCCTTAAATGTATATACCCATCCAGAACGAGTTTTAAATATAAAATAAAAGTGAGGCAATGAAGATGAAATCAGTTACATTAGACAAGTTGCAACGTCCGTTAAAGGATTTACGTATTTCAGTTACTGATCGCTGTAATTTTCGCTGCCGATATTGTATGCCAGAAGAAATATTTGGTCCTGATTACTCGTTTTTGTCTAATGATAAAATTTTATCTTTTGATGAAATTGAAAGGATAACACGTATTTTTGTTTCTTTAGGTGTAAGAAAGTTACGAATTACGGGCGGAGAACCGTTACTTCGAAGAGGTCTTCCTAAGCTTATTGAGCGCCTTAATAAAATTGATGGTGTAGAAGATATCGGTTTAACAACCAATGGATCGTTACTTAAAAAGTTTGCTCCTGATTTATATAAGGCGGGACTATCACGTGTAACAGTTAGCTTAGATTCCTTAGAAGAAGAGCGGTTTTTCTATTTAAATGGTAATAGGAGCAAAGTGCAAAGGGTTCTGGAAGGAATACAGGCTGCAGCTGAAGTTGGAATGAAAATTAAAATAAACATGGTCGTTCAAAAGGGAAAAAACGAACAGGACATTTTGCAGATGGCGCAATATTTTAAGGGAAATAAGCATATTCTTCGTTTTATTGAGTATATGGATGTTGGAAATTATAATGGTTGGGATTTAAAAGAGGTCGTCTCTAAACAAGAAATAGTAGATACGATTCATCAAGTTATGCCGTTAGAACGGATAGAAGCAAATTATTCTGGTGAAGTGGCTACTAGGTATCGTTATATAGGAAGCGATGAGGAAATAGGTATTATTTCATCAGTAACAGATTCTTTTTGCTCATCATGTACGAGAGCTCGTATTTCTGCAGAAGGAAAATTATATACTTGCTTATTTGCTTCTAAAGGAAATGATTTAAGAGAATTGCTTCGTTCTGAACATACAGATGAGGACATTACAGATGTAGTACGCGATATATGGAATAATAGGGAAGATCGTTATTCAGATGAACGCTTAAATCGTACAAATAAGAAAACAATACCTAAAATTGAAATGTCACATATCGGTGGTTAATATATAAAGCTAGCTTCATAGTGAAAAATGGAAAATTTACAAGAGTTGTGGATTTTCTATTTTATAGTAAAAGTGATGATTGATATCTCTGTAAAAGATGTGCAGAGAAATTAAGCAGCATTCAAAAACCTTTATTTGAGGAGGTTTTTTGAAGCTGCTTTTTTATTTGGAGAAAATGGAGGAATGGGTAATGGCATTTCATAAGCCGGAACAAATTGCTGAACTTGTCATTGAGGCCGGTGTTCAAAAAGTAAGACAGACATTGCCAGCGATGCTTATTCTCGGTTTTTTAGGAGGAGCGTTTATTGCGATAGGTTTTTTACTTAACATTCGAGTTTTAGGGAATTTACCTGAGCGCTGGGGAAGTCTAGTGAATGTTTTAGGAGGAGCAGTATTTCCTGTTGGACTCATGCTCGTAGTATTAGCAGGAGGAGAATTAATTACGGGAAATATGATGTCACTGTCTATGGCGCTTTATGCAAAGAAAATTACATTGATAAGTGTACTGAATAACTGGGTTTGGATTACTCTCATGAATTTTATTGGGGCAATTTTCGTTGCGTATTGCTTTGGGCATCTTGGCGGATTAACAGAGGGAGAGTATTTAAATAAAACGGTAGCGATAGCGGAAGGGAAGTTACATGAATCATTTGGGAGAACTTTAATTTTAGCAATTGGTTGTAATTGGCTCGTTTGTCTTGCTCTTTGGCTCGCTTACGGGACGAGTGATTTTGTCGGAAAAATCATCGGAATTTGGATTCCAATTATGGCATTTGTAGTGATTGGATTTCAGCAAGTAGTAGCAAATATGTTTGTCATTTCCGCTGTTATTTTTGCTGGTCATCTAACGTGGATGGATTTGGCTAAAAATTTTGTTCCTGTTTTTATCGGAAATGTAATTGGAGGAGCTGGGTTTGTTGGTTTTGCTTACTTTGCTTGTTATCAGAAACAACATTCTAATATGAAATAGAGTTCTTGAGAGGAAGGGTATGTAATGGCTGATCGGTATTCACGACAACAGTTGTTCAAACCAATTGGGAGTAAAGGACAAGAAAAAATTCGAAATAAACATGTGTTAATTGTAGGGGCAGGCGCATTAGGAAGTGCAAGTGCCGAAAGTTTCGTACGTGCAGGTGTTGGCAAGTTGACGATTATTGATCGTGACTACGTTGAATGGAGTAATTTACAAAGGCAACAATTGTACTCTGAACAAGATGCGAGAGAGAAAATGCCGAAAGCAATTGCTGCAAAAAATCGGTTAGAACAAATTAATTCGGAAGTACAAATACATGCTTTCGTAATGGATGCAACTTCAGAAAATATGGAAGGTCTATTAAAAAATGTAGATGTAATCATTGATGCAACAGATAATTTTGATATTCGATTTGTAATAAATGATTTATCACAAAAACATAATATTCCTTGGGTATATGGTTCTTGCGTTGGATCGTATGGTATGAGTTATACAATTATTCCGCAAGAGACACCGTGTTTACATTGTATGCTGAAAAATATTCCTGTTACAGGTGTGACATGTGATACCGCTGGAATTATTAGCCCGACTGTTCAAATCGTCGCAGCATATCAAGTGGCAGAAGCACTCAAAATTTTAGTGGAAGATTTCTCAGCAATTAGAAAAACATTTTTCATGTTTGATATATGGAGTAATCAAAATCATTTTATAAAATTAGGGAAAATAAAAACAGACACTTGTCTCTCATGCGGTTTGAATCGAACTTATCCTTATTTATCATACGAAAATCAAACGAAAGCAGCTGTTTTATGCGGAAGAAATACAGTTCAAATTAGAACAGTAGACAATAGGAAATACAATTTTGATGATATAGAAAAAGTATTACAAAAACTGGGGAAAGTAGATCGGAATCCGTATTTACTATCTTGCCAATTCGATGATTACCGCGTGGTTGTTTTTCGAGATGGTCGTGTTTTTATTCATGGTACAAATGATATTTCGAAAGCGAAACAACTATATTATCGCGTATTCGGTTAATAGAGAGGGTGTCAACAATGGAAAGAAGAGTGCCAATTACGGTTGAAGAAGCTGTTCGTAAAGTGATGGGATTTGCTGATAAAGGCTTAAAGGAGCTATTACCAATTGAATTAGCTTATGGACGTATATTAGCAGAGGATTTAGTAGCTGACCATGATGTACCGTCATTTAATCGTTCGCCGTATGACGGATTTGCTATTCGAGCAGAAGATACTAATTTAGCAAGTTATGAAACGCCAATTGTATTTGAAGTAGTGGGTGAAATTGGTGCAGGATCGCTATTCCATGAGAAAGTAGGTCCGTTTCAAGCAGTTCGAATTATGACGGGAGCACAAATTCCGAATGAGTGTGATGCGGTTGTTATGTTAGAGCTGACTCGTCAATATGAGAAGAATGACAACAATTATATGGAAGTGAAGCGATCATTCAAAACGGGCGACAATATTTCTTTTCAAGGTGAAGATGCTCGTAAAGGAACGGTTCTTGCAAAGAAAGGATCGTACATTAATCCAGGTATTTCAGCTCTTCTTGCTACATTCGGTTATAGTGAAGTACCAGTTGCGAGAAAGCCTGTAATTGGACTGTTAGCGACTGGGAGTGAATTACTGGATGTCGATGATTCATTACAGCTAGGGAAAATCCGAAACAGTAATACGTACATGATATTGTCTCAAATTCGAAGAGCGGGTGGCAGAGTAAAATATTTTGGGAAGTTTAGTGATGATTTTAATACGTGTTTTACAGCTGTGAAAGAAGCGCTTGGCCAAGTAGATATGTTAATTACAACCGGCGGTGTATCTGTAGGAGATTATGATTATTTACCAGCTATTTACGAAAAGTTAGGTGCATCTGTTCTTTTTAATAAAGTTGCAATGCGACCAGGAAGTGTTACGACCGTAGCACAATTAAATGGCAAGTTATTATTTGGTTTATCAGGAAATCCATCCGCTTGTTACGTAGGGTTTGAATTATTCGTAAGACCGTGTATTCGGACGTATATGTTTAGTGAAAAAGTACATTTAAAAAGAGAAAAAGCGTTATTAGGAGAAGATTTTCTAAAACCGAATCCATTTACAAGATTTGTACGAGCAAAATTGCAATATGATGAGGGGAAATTAATCGCTTATCCATCAGGGTTTGATAAATCTAGCTCAGTTTCTTCATTGGCAGAATCAAATGCGTTTATCGTATTGCCGGGCGGGACAAGAGGATATAAAAAAGATATGTTTGTTGATGTTCTTTTATTAGAAGATAACGAAGGTAGTGAATGGCCTTGGACATTTCATAAAGTGAGAGGTGGTTCTAATGAGACAAGCGCTATTTGAAATTGTAGATAATCCGATTTTAGTTGAAGAAGTAACGAATAAAGTCGCAAGAAGGGAAGCAGGTGCGATTACAACATTTATTGGTACGGTGAGAGAATTAACAAAAGGAAAACGAACGCTACATTTAGAGTATGAAGCATATAAACCGATGGCAGTAAAACAACTTATGAGAATTGGTGAAGAGATTAGTGAAAGATGGCCGGATGCAAAAGTAGCAATTACGCACCGTGTAGGGCGGCTAGAAATAATGGATATTGCGGTAGTCATAGCGGTTTCATCACCGCATCGTAAAGTAGCTTATGAAGCGAATGAGTACGCGATTGAACGTATAAAACAAATTGTTCCAATTTGGAAAAAAGAATTTTGGGAAGATGGAACGATGTGGATTGGAGATCAACTTGAAAACACACCATATCCAGAAGGAAAACCAAAGGAGGAAGAATGAGAAAATGATTACAATTTTATTATTTGCAAATTTGCGTGAGGAAGTTGGATCGGATCGATTAGTAATTTCAGAAAAGCAAGAAATGACAGTGCAGCAATTAAAAGAATGGCTCAAAGTCAGCTATTGTTTACAATCGCTGGATAAAGTGATGGTGGCTGTTAATGAGGAGTTTGTAATGAATGAAGAGATGATAAAGGCTGGAGATATAGTCGCATTAATCCCGCCCGTTAGCGGCGGGTAATAAGCTTTTTCACCAGATGAAGCGCCAAGAAGATGTTGTATATAAATTAGAATAAGAGAAGGGATGAGTTCCATGCTTACTCAAGAACAAATAATGAATGCATTAAAACATGTAGAGGATCCAGAGTTACACAAAAGTGTTGTAGAATTAAATATGGTTAGAAATATACAAATGAACGGAACAGAGGTTAAACTTGAAGTAGTACTAACAATCCAAGGTTGTCCGTTAAAAGCAAAAATTCAACAAGATATTGAAGAATCACTTTACGCAATTGGTGCTTCTAAAGTGGAGATAACATTTGGTTCTATGACACAAGAAGAACGTGCAGCTTTAACAGAGAAGTTAAAGAAAAATACTAGAACAGAAACTGGTATGCCGAGTATGCTTCGCCCGGAGTCAGGAGTACGTTTTATTACTGTAACGAGCGGAAAAGGCGGAGTTGGAAAATCAACGGTGACAATTAATCTTGCAACTGCACTAGCTCGTATGGGGAAAAAAGTGGGGATATTAGATGCGGATATATATGGTTTTAGTATTCCAGCTATGATGGAAACGAATACGAAACCAACGATGATTGATCAAACGGCAATTCCAGTCATTAGTCACGGTGTTAAAATCATGTCGATGGGATTTTTTACAGAAGGAAATAACCCAGTTATGTGGCGCGGTCCGATGCTAAATAAATGGATTCAAAATTTCCTTGCGAATACGCACTGGGGAGAATTAGATTATCTATTACTTGATTTACCACCAGGTACAGGAGATGTTGCGATTGATGTTGCAGCGATGATTCCGCAAGCGAAAGAAATAATTGTTACAACTCCGCACAATGTAGCTTCATTCGTTGCTTCAAGAGTCGGTGTAATGGCAAAACATACGAAACACGAGATTTTAGGTATTGTGGAAAACATGGCTTATTATGAAGAACAAGATGGATCGAAAAATTATCTGTTCGGAAAAGGCGGCGGCGAAATGTTAGCAGAACAATTGCAAACAGAAGTGATTGCGCAAATACCTTTTGCAAAACGAGAAGAAAATAACGGTTCATCTGTATATGATGAAGACTCTCTTGTAGGAGAAGTGTTTACATCGTTAGCGGAGGATATTATTTATAAAGGATAGAGGGGGAAGTTTAGTATGGCGTGTAATATAGATCATTCTAGTGAAGATGTAATGAATAAGCTCGAAAGTCAAAAGAATTCTTTACCTGAAGGGATCTTTAAAGAGTTAAAGAGTTTTTTACAAGGTAATCATTCGCAGAAATTATTAAATGATATTTTTCACCTTCTAAAAAAGTATGATTTAGTCAGTGAGGAAGAACGAGAGACGAGAAACGCACAATTATTGCACATTTTGAATTAAGTACTTTTTGGCTTTAGAATTTTTTCAGAAGGGGTGAATGTGATGGATATGAAAAAGATGATTGAAACGATAGAAGTAACTAGAGTGACTGAAGAGGAATTATCGATTTCGAATTTACATCCAAAGCTTGTGAAGTTGTATAGTCAAAAAGATAGTACAGAGTATAAGAAGCTATTAAAATATATTTTATCATTATCCGTGCAGTTGAAGCTGAATCTCGTATTGAAATATTTTGGTGTGCGTCCGATTGTTGCTGCAGACGAGCGTATGCAATTTCAAGAGATATTTAAATGCTTAGCTAAGAAAGATGAGAATGGGGAATGGTTTCTAAATTTGGTTTCTTTATATGTAGGGCTAATTGTAGTTCTTCATTTTGAGGAGAAAGTGATTGAGAGCAGTTTTTTTGATGATATGGTAGTGGGTGAATGTAATGAAATATAAGATTCTGCTCATAACATTTTTCTATTTAAATGCTTTAATTGCGATTTTAGTTGGTTTTGTAAATATGAAGGTAACTAATTAAGAAAAAGGAATGAAACTAGTTTGATAAAAAGAGTTCTTCAGTTGTTTCCGGCGTTTTTTCGTGTTACCATTAAGCGAATTTTTCATAAGGAGAGAAAGCGATGAAATGGATTTATTTTCTTATTATTAACGTTATAGCTTTTAGCCTTATGGGGCTTGATAAACGAAAAGCAAAGAAGAAACAGTGGAGAACGCCAGAAAGTACGCTGTTTTTATCAGCGGCAGCTGGGGGAGCAGTTGGAGCTTGGATTGGTATGTATATGTTTCATCATAAAACTCATAAAAAGAAATTTGTTTTCGGCATACCGTTACTTGTTGTAATAACGGTATGTTTATTATTCGTTGTATGAGAAATGTCGAAAGAAATGCAGATTGATTATTGGTAAAGTGAGCATGTGAGACCGTATAATGGAGAAAAAATGAGAAGAGGAGAAAAAGGAAGATGGGGAGTCAATCAGCAGAGCAAAAAAAAGGGATACTATATGCGGCTGGTGCTTATACGATGTGGGGAATTCTACCGATTTATTGGAAATGGGTTGAGGAAGTTCCAGCAGATGAAATATTAGCACACCGCATCGTTTGGGCGTTTGTTTTTATGTTACTTGTATTAGGTGTTACGAAGAGGTTTCGCCAGTTTATTGGGGAATTTGTGAATCTTTTTAAACGACCTAAATTATTAATGTCATTAACTATAGCTTCAGTCTTGATTAGCGGAAACTGGTTTGTTTACATATGGGCCGTTAATCATAATCATGTTATTGAAGCGAGTCTTGGCTATTATATTAATCCGCTTATTAGTATTTTACTTGGTACAGTCGTTTTAAAGGAAAAGTTAAACTTTTGGCAATATGTTGCAGTTGGTTTAGCAGGAGTAGGGGTTGTCATTTTAACAGTACGTTTCGGATCTATTCCGTGGGTTTCTCTTTCACTTGCTTTTTCATTTGGATTATACGGATTAACGAAAAAACTATTAAATTATGATGCTACAATTGGACTTACGATGGAAACGATGTTAGTGACACCGTTTGCAATCATTTATCTTGTTATGACAGGCGCCCATGGTTTCGGCTCATTTGGATCTATTTCAATGTTATCAACGTTACTTTTAATAGGAGCAGGTATTGTAACGGCATTACCACTATTTTATTTTGCAAAAGGAGCACAACTTATTCCGCTTTATATGGTGGGATTTTTACAATATATTGCGCCAACAATTAGCTTAATTTTAGGTGTATTTGTATTTGGTGAACATTTCACATCCACACATATGATTGCATTTTTCTGTATATGGGTTGCTTTATTTGTATTCTCGGTAGCGAAGACAAAGTTTTTAGTGCAGAAACAGCCGAAATTTATAAAAAATAAATCAGCAAAAGTATCATAATGCGTAGTATTTTCTACGCATTTTTCTTTATACTTATATTATATAGAATTTCCATTATAGTCAGTAAGGAGCTGAGAACATGGAAACAATTTTACATAATGATCCGCTTATGGCAGCTGTAATTTCATGGTTTTTAGCACAATTAACGAAAGTAGTCTTTAAATTAGTTAAAATGGGTGAATTTGATTTTGCAAAGTTTTTTGCTTCAGGTGGGATGCCAAGTTCTCATGCTTCAACAGTGACAGCGCTTGCTACAGGAGTTGGGGTAGTAGAAGGTGTGGAAAGCTCGATGTTTGCGGTTGCTACTATTTTTGCCATTATTGTTATGTATGATGCTTCAGGAGTAAGGCTTGCAGTAAGTAAACAAGCAAAAATATTGAATGAGTTTTTTCACGGTAGACAAACAGAATATAAGAAGTTAAATGAACTTGTTGGGCATACACCGTATGAAGTAGTAGTTGGTGCTTTATTAGGGATTATTGTCGGAGTAGGATATTGTTTATGAGCGGAACATTTTATATGTTCTGCTTTTCTTTGTTTTTATACATATTCAGCTACCTTTTTGAATATCGTTATACGGATTTCGAAAGGGTGGGTGAGTAACTTGTTATTATATGAAAAAGTGCATGAAGAAATAGCGAGAAGAACAACTGCACTTCAAACAATGCAACGGCAAGATGGTACGTGGCAGTTTTGTTTTGAAGGAGCGCCACTAACAGATTGTCATATGATTTTTTTATTAAAATTATTAGGTAGAGATAAAGAGATAGAACCGTTTGTAAAAAGATTAGCATCACTTCAAACAAATGAAGGAACATGGAAATTGTATGAAGATGAAATGGGTGGCAATTTATCTGCTACAATTCAATCTTATGCTGCCTTACTTGCATCGGAAAAATATACAAAAGAAGATGCGAATATGAAGCGAGCGGAAAATTTTATTAAGGAACGCGGAGGCGTGGCGCGTGCTCATTTTATGACGAAGTTTTTATTAGCAATTCATGGAGAATATGAATATCCTTCACTCTTCCATTTACCAACACCAATCATGTTTCTACAGAATGATTCCCCCCTCAGTATATTTGAATTGAGTAGCTCAGCACGTATCCATTTAATTCCGATGATGCTGTGCTTAAATAAAAGGTTTCGAGTAGGGAAAAAGTTATTGCCAAATTTAAATCACATTGCAGGCGGGGGCGGAGAATGGTTTCGAGAGGATCGGTCTCCAGTTTTTCAAACGTTAGCAAGTGACGTGAAGAAAATTATAACGTATCCACTTTCTTTGCATCATAAAGGATATGAGGAAGTAGAACGTTTTATGAAAGAGCGTATTGATGAAAATGGAACATTATATAGTTACGCAACTGCTTCGTTTTATATGATTTATGCTTTACTTGCATTAGGACATTCTATTCAATCACCAATTATTGAGAAGGCTATAATGGGAATTACATCTTATATATGGAAGATGGAAAGAGGGAGCCATTTGCAAAACTCTCCGTCAACTATATGGGATACAGCTTTACTCAGTTATGCTTTGCAAGAAGCTCAAGTTCCGAAAGCAAGTAAAGTGATTCAAAATGCATCAGCGTATTTACTAAGAAAACAGCAAACAAAGAAAGTAGATTGGAGTGTACATGCACCGGATCTCTTCCCAGGTGGTTGGGGCTTTTCGGATGTGAATACGACGATTCCAGATATTGATGATACAACTGCTGTGTTAAGAGCATTGGCGCGAAGTAGAGGGAACGAAAATGTAGACAATGCTTGGAAGCGAGCGGTTAATTGGGTTAAAGGATTGCAAAATAATGATGGTGGTTGGGGAGCTTTTGAAAAAGGGGTAACGAGCCGTATATTAGCAAATTTACCAATCGAAAATGCGAATGATATGATTACAGATCCTTCTACACCAGATATTACAGGGAGAGTGCTAGAGTTTTTCGGGACGTATGGACAAAACGAATTGCCTGAGAAACAAAAACAAAGTGTGATAAATTGGTTAACGAATGCACAAGAGGAAAATGGATCATGGTATGGGAAATGGGGGATTTGTTATATATATGGTACGTGGGCAGTGTTGACGGGTTTACGGTCACTCGGAATACCATCTAGCGATCCATCATTGAAACGAGCAGCTTTATGGCTTGAACATATACAGCATGAAGATGGTGGCTGGGGAGAATCTTGCCAAAGTAGTGTGGAAAAAAGATTTGTTACTTTGCCATTTAGTACACCATCCCAAACAGCATGGGCGTTAGATGCCCTCATTTCTTACTATGATAAAGAAACGCCAGTCATTCGAAAAGGTATTTCATATTTGCTCTCCAACCCTTATATAAATGAAAAATATCCTACTGGAACAGGTTTACCAGGTGGGTTTTATATTTGTTATCATAGTTATGCTCATATATATCCGTTGCTTACTTTGGCTCATTATGCAAAAAAATATAGAAAATAAACCGAGAGATGTCTCTCGGTTTATTTTGTTGGGTAGTAGGTCCCTTTTGAAAAGAATAAGGTTGTGATGTACCTTATTTTTCGGTTGATTGGCGTTTTTGACGTGCATCAGCGGCATTTGCACGTGCGTTTGCTTCTAAGTCATTGTGGTCAGCGAGTTCGCGAGAGAACTCAACATCAATGCCATCAGTTGCTTTGCTTTGTTTGAAATTCTTTTTGTTCATTCGACATAATCTCCTTGCACTTTATGCGACGTTGCAAAGTTAGTTTGACACAAATAGACTTTTTTATACAAAGAGGAATTGGAAAGTAAAAAGCCGAAATATACAGTATAAGTAATAGAAATGGGGGATAGGAATGGAGTTTTTATATGGGAAAACAGCTGTTGTAACAGGAGCTGCACAGGGAATTGGAAAAGAGATTGCAAGGGTTTATGCAAAGCTGGGGGCGAAAGTATTAATTAGCGATGTAAATGAAGAGAAGCTACAAAAAACGACACGTGAATTATCGGACGAAGGATATGAAGTATGCTCATATCGATGTGATGTGAGTAATCAAAATGAAGCGAAGTCGTTAATTGAATATGCGGTTCAAAAATTCGGTACATTACATATTTTGGTGAATAACGCCGGGATTACAAGAGATGCAATGTTACATAAAATGGAGAAGTCTGCTTGGGAACAAGTATTACAAGTGAACTTAACTGGTGTTTTTTATTGTATGCAACCAGCGCTTCTTTACATGAGACAACAAGGGTATGGACGCATTATTAATATATCTTCAATTAGTAGAGAAGGAAACATAGGTCAAGCAAATTATGCGGCTACGAAGGCAGGCGTTGTAGGTTTAACGAAAACGGCAGCGAAAGAAGTTGGAAGTTTCGGTATTACGTGTAATGCGATTTGTCCAGGGTTTATGGATACAGATATGACAAAAACGATACCAGATAAAGTGAAAGAAAAGATGGTTGGCGCGATTCCAGTTGGTAGAATTGGAACGCCAGAAGATATTGCAAACGCAGCAGCTTTTTTAGCATCAGAATACGCATCCTATATTACAGGAGAAGTATTAAATGTGAGCGGAGGACTGCAAGTTTAAAGGAATACATAATGAAAAGAACCTGACCGGATAGGTCAGGTTCTTTCTCATTAATTTAAGTTAAGCCAAACGCTCTTCACTTCTGTATAGTTATTTAATGCATAAGATCCCATTTCACGACCAAGACCGGATTGTTTAAATCCTCCAAATGGAGATGCTGCATCAAAGACGTTATAACAGTTTACCCATACTGTACCTGCACGTACTTTACTTGCAACATAGTGTGCTGTTTTAACATTTTCTGTCCACACACCAGCCGCTAAGCCGAATTGTGATTTATTTGCACGTTCAATTACTTCATCAATATCGTTAAACGGTATTGCAGAAATAACTGGACCGAAAATTTCTTCTTTTGCGATCGTCATTTCATCATTTACGTCAGCGAATACTGTAGGAGAAACGAAGTAGCCTTGATCGAATGGATTACTTCCTCCACATAGTACTTCAGCTCCTTCTTCAATCCCTTTTTCAATGTAGCCCATTACACGTTTTTGTTGTTCTTCAGAAACGAGAGGACCAATTGTTGTTTCAGGGTTAAGACCGACACCTTGATTTAGTTTTTTAGAATAGAGGACGAGATCAGCCATGACATTATCATACATTTTCTTCGGAACAAATAAGCGTGACCCAGCAGAGCATACTTGTCCTTGGTTAAACATAACACCAGAAAGTGCACCAGGAATCGCGCGAGATAAATCAGCATCTGGCAAGATGATATTTGGTGATTTACCGCCTAATTCAAGTGTAACGCGTTTTAATGATTCGGATGCTTGTCGCATAATTTGTTTACCGACAGGAGTAGAACCGGTAAATGCAATTTTATCAACGAGTGGATGATTAACGAGAGCTTGTCCAGCTGATTCACCGAATCCAGGTACGATATTAATAACACCTTTCGGGAATCCAGCTTCTTCAATTAATTCAGCTAAGTATAGAGCAGATAGTGGAGTTTGTTCTGCAGGTTTTAAAACGATTGTACATCCTGTAGCAAGCGCTGCTCCCATTTTCCACATTGCCATAAGAAGCGGGAAGTTCCAAGGGATAATTTGACCAACGACACCAACAGCTTCATGGCGTGTATAGTTAAAGTAATCACCGGAAACAGGAATTGTTTGACCAACGATTTTCGTAGCCCATCCAGCGTAATAGCGCATATGCTCAATTGCAAGTGGTATGTCTGCTGCCATTGTTTCACGGATTGGTTTTCCGTTATCTAATGTTTCGAGCTGTGCAAGCTCTTCTTTATGTTCTTCCATTAGATCAGCTAACTTGTACATGAGACGGCTTCGTTCAGCAGTGCTCATACGAGACCAAGGACCTTCGTCAAAAGCCATACGAGCTGCGACTACAGCTTTATGAATATCTTCGCGACCAGCTTCAGAAACGACGGCAAGTGTTTCACCAGTTGCTGGGTTAGGTGTTTTAAATGTTTTACCGGAAGCGCTTTCAATGAAAGATCCATTCACATATAACTTTTTTGTACCTTGAAGAAACTTTTCTACCTTTTCATGAAGATTTACAGCTAGTTGACTCATTGTATAACCCCCTTGAAAATATAATGTAAACGCAGTACGAGACGGCGCTTATTCCGAAATCAAGGATGTGGAAACTAGATGGAAAGCCTCTAATTAAAATCATAATTAATAAATACTGAAAATTCAAATTTCATTTGTGTTACAATTGTAAAAAATATGTAATGTAAGAGAAGCTTCTATATGATTATAAAAAATCCTGCTTGTTTTTGCTTTCTAGTAGGAAAAACTAGAAGAACAATGGTACAATAATACATCGTGAGAGGAGGGGGAAAAATGAAAGATTATCATGATGATCCACGCTTTCGAATAGCCCATAGAGAAGCGTTAATTGGTCTTGGACTTGCTATTATTAATTTTATAATATGGTACGGATTTGCTTATGGGCTTGGTAGTAAAGATCCGAGTGAATATACATATGTATTAGGTTTTCCCGCATGGTTTTTTTATAGCTGTATCGTTGGATTTATCGTTATGGTTATTTTACTTAGTTTAGTTGTTCGTTTTGTATTTCAAGATATTTCACTCGATGAGGAAGAAAAAAGTGAGGAATAATAGATGAATTGGTATGTAATCATTCCAATGATAATTTCGTTTATCGTTGTATTTTTAATTGGTGTATATGCTTCAAGACGCGTGCAAGCAACAGCACATAATAAATTTTTACAAGAATATTTTCTTGGTGGGCGTGAGTTAGGCGGTTTATTATTAGCGATGACAATGATTGCTACGTACGGTAGTGCAAGTAGCTTTATTGGTGGTCCCGGTATTGCTTACAATATGGGGCTTGGATGGGTACTATTATCTGCGATTCAAGTTGTAACAGGATATATCGTTTTAACGGTTATCGGTAAAAAGTTTGCAATTATTGCTAGGAAGATGGAAGCAATTACTCTTATCGATTATTTAAAAGGGAGATACAATAATAAAGCAGTTGTTATACTCTCTGCGTTATGTATTATTATCTTTTTATTTTCAGCGACAGTAGCCCAGTGGGTCGGCGGTGGACGATTAATCGAGTCACTAACGGGTCTATCGTATACAACAGCACTATTTTTATTTACTTTTTCTGTACTTGTGTACGTATTAATTGGTGGATTTCGTGCAGTCGCGCTATCAGATACATTATTAGGAATCATTATGTTAGTTGGAACGACAATCATTTTAATTGCTACTGTCATTGCTGGTGGTGGAATTGAAAAGATTATGCAGGAACTTGTTCAAATTAATCCAAATTTAATTACACCATTCGGAGCAGATGGCAGTTTAACGAAATCATATGTTACATCATTTTGGATTTTAATTGGAATTGGCGTTGTAGGTTTACCGCAAATTAGTGTGCGTGCCATGTCTTATAAAAATTCAAAAGCTATGCACCAAGCTTTAATAATTGGAACAGTTGTCGTTGGTACAATTATGATTGGTATGCATTTAACAGGTGTATTTGCAAGAGTAGTACTTCCAGGTATAACGGTACCAGATAAAGTAATGCCGCTACTCGCGATGGAAGTGTTGCCACCTTGGTTAGCTGGAGTTTTCTTAGCTGCACCAATGGCGGCGATTATGTCTACAGTAAACTCTTTATTATTACTTGTAAGCTCGTCAATTATTAAAGATATATACGTAAATTACATAAATAAAGATGCAGCAGACAGTACGATAAAAAAAGGAAGTTTGTGGATTACTGGTATTGTAGGGCTACTCGTTTATGCAGCGGCGATTAAACCACCAGATTTTTTAATATGGCTAAATTTATTTTCTTTCGGTGGATTAGAAGCAGCATTCATTTGGCCAATCGTATTAGGGTTATATTGGAGAAAAGGAAATGCTACAGGAGCGCTTGCTTCCATTTTCGTTGGAGTAGGTTCATATATGTGTATTCATCTTTTCTATCCAAATCCGTTCGGTATACATACAGTTGTCTTCCCAATTTGTTTTGCGTTTATCGCTTATGTTATTGGAAGTATGAGTGCTGTAAAAAAAACAGTATAGGTTAGCTGAAGAACGTAGTCCTTATAAGACTGCGTTTTTTCGTATGAATTTGTTCTTTTTTATTCTGTATATCCACGTTTATTCATAAATTAATAACAACTGAGGGGATGGAGTTGAGGTCGATGAAAAAAGTGTTATTTTTAGGAGACCCAGGCATTGATGACTCTTTAGCAATTATGTATGGATTGTTGCATCCTGATATTGATATTGTTGGAGTAGTAACGGGATATGGAAATGTAACACAAGAAAAGGCGACAAGTAATGCCGCATATTTATTGCAAATGGCAGGACGGGAAGATATACCTGTTATTAATGGTGCGAAAATTCCTTTATCCGGAGATGTTACAACGTATTATCCAGAAATTCATGGGGCAGACGGTTTAGGGCCAATTAAACCTCCAAAAACTTTTTCGCCAAATATAAAGCCTTTTTGTGCATTTTTTGATCTTCTTGAAAAATATAAAGGGGAATTAATAATAGTCGATGCTGGTAGATCAACAACACTAGCGACGGCATTTATTTTAGAAAAGCCGATGATGAAGTATGTGAAAGAATATTATATAATGGGCGGTGCTTTCTTAATGCCTGGCAATGTAACACCAGTCGCAGAGGCGAATTTTCATGGTGATCCGATTGCGTCGCAATTAGTTATGCAAAATGCTAAAAATGTGACATTAGTACCACTTAACGTTACATCTGAAGCAATTATTACGCCGGAAATGGTAAAATATATTACGAAACACTCTAAAACGAGTTTTAATAAGTTAATCGAGCCGATATTTACGTATTATTATAAAGCTTATAGAAAGTTAAATCCGAAAATAAAAGGAAGCCCAGTACATGACGTCGTTACAATGATGGTTGCGGCAAATCCATCTCTTTTAGACTATGTATATCGTCGTGTCGATGTAGATACAGCTGGAATTGCAAAAGGAGAGAGTATTGCTGATTTTCGGCCTCAACCTGATGCAAAAGCATTAAAAAATTGGGTGCGAATTGGTTGGTCGTTACATTATAAAAAGTTTCTTGAGGATTTTGTGAAATTTATGACGTAGACATAATAGGAGCATACAAGTTAAAATAATGGAGATGGTTATTTAAATGACCATCTCCATTATTTTGTTTTTTAAATGATAAATAGAGAAGAGTTACACAATAGGAGAGGAATTTTACTTGAAAAAAACTATAGTATGCGCAGTAATTGTGGGTATTTTTGTTTTGCTAATATCGGGTAACTTTTTAGTGAAAAAAGTGTGGAGTTCAAATAATGATGATGCACAGTATATTGCATCTTTTATTGAAGAACATAAAGATGAAAAAAATAGTGCGCTTCTAGTAAAGAGAAATGATAAAGTTGTTTATTCTGTAAACCCAAATGTTGTATTGCCAGTTGCAAGTACGATGAAATTAATTGTGGCGCTTGAATATACGAAACAAGTTACTGAAGGGAAAATTGATTCGTCTAGTTTTGTGTCGATTAACGATGTGAATCGCTATTATGTGCCGAATACAGATGGTGGTGCACAAGATAGATGGCAAAAGTATTTGGAGAAGACGGGCAAGATAACTGAAGGAGCGGTTTCTTTAGAAGAAGTGGCAAAAGGAATGGTTAAGTTTAGTTCGAATGCAAATGCTGAATACTTAATGGAATTGTTAGGATTAGACAACATCAATCGAAATTTACAAAGTTTATCACTTCCTGCACATCAACCACTATTTCCAATCGTTTCATCTTTGTATATCCCGGGATATTTGCATAAAGAATTACATGTTCCAAAATATAAAATAGAGAAAAAGTTAAAAGAAATGTCTCAAGAGCAATATCGTGAATATTCGATGATTATTCATGAACGCTTAAAGAAGAAGGGACCATTATTACAGAAGGAAATTCCGCTTTATTTAGAGGAACGTTACGACAAAATTTGGTCAGATAGATTACCAGCAGCTTCTGCAAATGATTATATGGTATTACTTCAAAAGGCAAACCATAAAGGTGGCTTGACAGAAGCTGAAGAAAAAGTGTGGGCAAATATCGTTGAAACAGACATGAGTGCTAAGAAATACCGTAAAACATTTAGACATGCTGGACAAAAGAATGGTTACACACCATGGACGGTTACAAAAGCGGTTTACGCTATGGATAAACGTGGAAACTGTACAGAAATTGTGTTTTTGGCGAACAATTTAAATGAAGACGATAGTGCAGAAATACGGAAACATTTAGCAAACTTACATTTCCAAGTGTTGCAAAGTGATAAGTATGATGCGACTTTTATTAAATAAACTCGGTGCAGAGAGCACCGAGTTTATTTTTATGTACAGGCACTTTTTTTCTATCAATGGGTATGATGGGTAGTAATACTTAGGTGAGAGGGGAAAAGGTGATGAAACAGAGTAAGGAAGAGTTTATAAAGAGTGAAGGCGCTGATTTCCCTGGAAAAACATATGTGGATTGTGTATTACAACATGTATTTGATTTTCAACGAAATTACTTATTGAAAGATATGTTTCAAGTGCATAAAGCACATATTACGATGCTGACTGAAGAAAGTTTAATAAAAATAGAAGAAGCTAAAGTTATATTAAACGCACTTAGAAAAGTAGAGCGAATACCAAAAGATAAATTGGTATATACAGAGCAGCATGAAGACCTCTTTTTTTTAATCGAACATTTAATTTCTCAAGAAGCGAAATGCGATTTTGTAAGTAATATGCATATTGGTAGAAGTAGAAATGATATGGGTGTAACGATGTATCGCATGAGTTTAAGGCGGTATATATTACGATTAATGGAACATCATTTGCTATTGCAAGAAAGTGTACTGCAACTTGCTGATGATCATAAGGAAACGATCATGCCAGCTTATACACATACACAACCGGCACAGCCAACAACATTTGGTCATTATACTTTGGCAATTTATGATACGATGCAAAGAGATTTAGAACGAATGAAAAAAACGTACCAGCTTTTAAATCAGTCTCCAATGGGGGCGGCTGCACTCTCTACAACAAGTTTCCCGATTAAACGAGAACGAGTTGCTCATCTACTTGGATTTACAACTGTAATTGAGAACTCATATGATGCTGTTGCCGGAGCGGATTATTTATTAGAAGTTAGCTCGCTACTTATGGTAATGATGACGAATACGAGTAGATGGATTCATGACTTTTTGTTGTTAGCAACGAAAGAATATGACGGTATTACTGTTGCAAAGCCATATGTACAAATTAGTAGTATTATGCCGCAAAAACGAAATCCGGTTTCAATTGAACACGCTCGTGCAATTACGAGTAGTGCTTTAGGAGAAGCATTTACAGTATTTCAAATGATTCATAATACACCATTTGGTGATATTGTCGATACGGAAGATGACTTGCAGCCATATTTATATAAAGGGATTGAAAAGGCGATTCGTGTTTTTTGTATGATGAATGCAGTGATCCTAACGATGAAAGTAGAAGAAGAAACGTTAAAAAGTCGTTCCTATAAACATGCAATAACGATAACGGATTTCGCTGATGTTTTAACGAAAAATTATGAAATTCCATTTCGGCATGCTCATCATGCAGCAAGTGCTATTGCAAATATGTCATTGGAGCAGAAAAAAGAACTACATGAATTACACTTCAAAGATGTAAATATGTATTTGCAAGAACATTTTAAAATAAATTTATTAGAAAAAGAGTGGAAAGAAATTATATCGCCAGAAGCTTTTATTCAAAAAAGAAATGTATACGGTGGACCGAGTAAAAAAGAAATGAAGCGTATGATTAAAAATCGAAAAGAGTCCTTTCGAAAAGAAGAAGATGTATTTGAAAAGGAAAAACAGAGAATTTTACAAGCTGAAAATGCCTTGAATACATTAGCTTTGAATATTATTGAATCGTAAAAGAGGGATTTAATGAATTAATCGCCAATACTTAATTAAAATATAAATAGAGAGAAGAGATTGTCGATGATTCAATTACATGTATATGAAGAGATTTTTCATTTTAAAGAAGATGTTACACCATTTCTAGAAAAGAATGAGCAGGAAAACAATCTCATATTAGGTGTATTACAAATGGTTCAAGAACCGATATTTATGGGGATAGCGAAACAAGGAGAAGACATTGCGGTTGTATTTCTGCAAACAGAAGAGAAGAAACAAATCATTGTTGCAACTTCTGAAATTTCGGGAGTAGCTATTGAGGAACTTGCAAAAGAGTTAACGAAAGTATATCCGGATATTCCTGGATTGATCGGTAATAAGAAAATTGTACAGAAATTAGCGGAAGAGATTGCGGTATTAGAAAATAAGAAAATGAATGTTGCAATGGAGCAAGGTGTGTATGAGCTGAACAGAGTAAAGAAGAAGTGTAATGCGAACGGACTTTTCCGGGCGGTAAATAATGATGAATTACCATTAATAGAACAGTGGATATATCAATTTTGTGAAGACGTAAAGCTTCCTACTACGAAAGAAGAAGCAAAACAAACTGCGCATACATTAATAACTACAAATCGACTGTTTGGTTTGGAAGTAGATAGGAAACTTGTTTCTGTAGCTGCAAAAACGAGACCAACGAAAAATAATATAACAGTTAATTTCGTATACACGCCGAAAGAAGCAAGGAAAAAGGGATACGCATCTAATTGTGTAGCGGCACTTAGTCAACGTATGTTAGATGAAGGGTACAAGACGACTACGTTATATACTGATTTAGCGAATCCGATATCGAATAAAATTTATCAAGAAATTGGTTATGAGCAAATTGCGGAGTCTGTGCTTATATTTTTAGAGAAGTAAAACAAAAAGGTGTGCAATTTTAGCACACCTTTTTGTTATTCATCAATTCTAATAATCTCGCCTTGAGGGAAGTCCTCAGTTTCTAGTAAGTTACGAATAGCTTTCGCAACATATTCAGGTGATAATAGTTTTCCTTCTTCTTTTAATGCAATGAAGCGGTCCAAATTTATGAAATCTTCTTTATTTGTTTCACGAATTTGTGATTGCATATTAGTATCAACAACACCAGGTGCAAAAGCGACGATTTTTACTGGATATTCTTTTTCTACTTCTTCAGTTGCTACGCACTGTGTAAACATATTTACACCAGCTTTCGTTGTACAATAAGCGCCCCAGCCAAAGTAAGGGTTTTTTCCTGCACCAGATGAAATGTTAATAACGCGTTTATCTACTTTCCAGTCTTTCGTATGTTTCATAAATGTAGATGTAAGAATCATAGGTGCAAGTAAATTAATGTGAACGTTCGTAATGAATTGTTCACTTTCAGCTTTTTCAATTGGCTTCATAGGTGCAACTGTACCCGCATTATTAATTAAATGAATAGAGGATACATTGTCTTTTTTAATAGATGAAATGATCTCTTTAAAGTTAGTTTCTAAGTTATGTACATCTTGAAGATCTAGGGAATGAAAAATGCAATTGCTGTTATATTGTTCTGCAAGTTTAGTAAGCTCTTTATTTTCTCTTCTAGAAATAGAGATGACAGTTGTATTTTTTTCTAATAATTGCGTAGCGATTGCCTCACCTAAACCTTGTGAAGTTCCTGTTATGATAACGTAGCGCATAGTTTTATAAACCCCTCTCATATGTGCGGAATTTTGTTGGACAACGTACATTGTATAGTTTGTCTACATTTTATAGTATAGAGCACTTTTTACTATAATTGAAATGAGATGATTGTGTGCCTTTTATAAATAGGTTTACGACAACAGTACCTGGTGCCGTCACGTTTACTGGGAATACGCTGGGACTTAGCCCTACATCACCTGCACCAGGTAATATTTTTGGTACACTTGCTGTGTTTACGACAGTAAATACAGCATTGCAAGTACCAGGGTTCCCAGCAGGGACAACAGATGAATGGCAATTGAATTCTTCAAGTGCAATTTTAAATCTTCCAGCGGGAAGCAGTGTATTATATGCAGAATTAGTTTGGGCTGGTACTTTCCGGACTGATACGGAAGATGTGTTACCATTTTTAAATGATAACATTACATTTACAACGCCAGCAGGGACGTTTTCTGTTACGCCAGATCCTGCTACCGCGCAGCAAGGTTCAGTAGGAAATCAGTTTTATTATGCTCGCTCTGCCAATGTAACAAATCTTGTTAGTGCAGGTGGAGCAGGCACATATACAACGGGTGCTGTGCCAGCTGCAAGAACTTCAGCCGACCCAACAATCAGTCGTTCAGCTGGATGGACGCTTGAGGTTGTGTATCAAAATGCAAGTTTACCACTTCGAAATTTGTCAGTATATGCAGGTCAAGAAATTATCGATGCTTCATCCCCGCCAGTTGATGCTACAATTTCAGGTTTTGCTACGCCGGCAACAGGAGCTGTTACAGGAAGAGTGCTCGTAACTGCTCAAGAAGGTGATTCTAACATTGTTGGAGATCAACTTCGCTTTGGGCCGAATGCAAATGCTACAGTTGCATTATTCGGACCGAGAAATCCTGCGAATAATTTCTTTCAGTCACAAATTTGTAATGATAGTGGAAATTTAGATACGAGCGGCACGTTTGGAGATTTGAATCAGCCGTTAGGGGTAGCTTTGGCCGTCCGAAGACAAGGGTGGGATATTACGAATGTAGATGCCTCCTCATCTTTAGTAAACAGTCAAACATCAGCAACGGTTCGATTTGTTACAAATGGAGATGGATACGCAGCAGCTGGTTTTGGTGTTCAAATTGATGCAACAGGTCCAATTATTAATCCTGTTAAATCAGTTAATAGAACAGTCGCGGGGGTAGGGGATACTCTCACTTATACAATTACGGTCCCAAATACAGGAACAGGAAGTGCAGAAAACGTTGTATTACGTGATAGTATTCCGAACGGAACGACGTTTGTTGCAGGTAGTGTTACGGTAGGGGGAGTAACACAGCCGAATGCAAACCCTGCTAATGGAATTAATTTAGGTACAATCCCAAATAACACGCAAAGAATTGTTACATTTCAAGTTCGAATAACATCATTCCCGAATCCCAATCCTATTTTAAATCGTGCAATGGTGTCATATCAATTCCGTCCCTTCGTTGGTAGTCCTCCTATTACAAGTACGTCTTCTTCAAACACAGTACAAACGACAGTGAACCAAGCAACTATTAGTATGCAAAAATCTGTAGATTTACAGACGGCAACACTTAATGATGTATTAACGTACACAGTTAATGTCACAAATAATGGAAACGTCACTGCGAACAATGTTATTTTTGTTGATAGTATCCCTGCTGGAACAACATTTGTCGCAAATAGCGTTACGGTAAATGGAGTAGCGCGTCCAGGAGCGAATCCAGCAAGTAGTATTAATCTTGGAAGTATTAATGCATCGCAAACGACTGTAGTGCGCTTTCAAGTTCGAGTAACATCGAACCCTCTTGTCAATCCAATTCCAAACCGTGCGAGTGTAACATTTAACTTTACTCCAGTGCCTGGTCAACAACCAGTTTCAGGGCAAGCGACAAGTAATACTGTAGTTACGATAATTAATATAGCTGATATAACAACGAGAAAAACAGTGGATAAAGCTTTTGCAACGGTTAACGACGTTCTTACGTACACGGTAACAATTCAAAATACAGGAAATGTACTTGCAACGAACGTTATTTTTCAAGATCCGATCCCAATTGGAACGACATTTATCGCAAATAGTGTGACTGTGGATGGGGTTTCACAACCTGGGGTAAATCCAGCGACTGGGTTTACAGTAGCTAATATATCTCCTGGCGGAAGTAGGACTGTTACATTTCAAGTACGAGTAACATCTACACCATCGGGAGGTACGATTGCGAATCGCGGAAATGTATCTGCTAATTTCGTCGTTATTCCGAATCAGCCACCGATAACAATTAATAGACAAACGAATACAGTTGTGACACAAGTTAATACAGGCGGTTTAAATGTAATAAAAGAAGTAAATACAACGCAAGCGGCGGTAGGGGATACTTTAACGTACACAATTGCCGTCCAAAATACAGGGAATGTTCCGTTAACAAATGTATTTTTCCAAGACCCTATTTCTTCTGCTGTTTCATTTGTTGCAAATTCTGTAACAATTAATGGAGTACAGCAAAGTGGACTAAATCCGAATACAGGATTCTCTCTTCCGAATATTCCTGCGGCTCAAACGGTTGTAGTCACATTTGACGTAGTAATTGTACAGAATCCAGAAAATGAAGATATTTTAAATCAAGCAAATGTAACAGCAAGCTTTCAAGTGAATCCGAATGAACCACCAGTAACAATCAATGTACCGAGTAATGTTGTGAATACGACAGTACAATCAGGAAACTTTGAAGTTTTGAAAGCAGTCAATACGGATGTTGCAACAGTAGGGGATATTTTAGTATATACAATAGAAGTCATAAATGCAGGTAGTGTACCAGCTACGAATGTATTTTTCCAAGATTCAATTCCCCAAGGGACATTATTTATTGAAAATAGTGTAGTTGTGAATGGTGTTTTACAAGAAGGGGCAGATCCAGAACTTGGATTCCCATTAAATAATTTGCCTACTGGCGCCAGTGTTATTGTTACATTTGAAGTATTAATTGATGAAATTCCCCAAGGAAATAATGTTGTAAATAATGCGAATGTAACTGGAGATTTCCTTGTAAATCCAACAGAGCCGCCGATTACTGTAACAGTACCAAGTAATACTGTTATGACGATCGTGAATTCTTCAGGGTTAAATGTAATGAAAAGTGTAAGTGCTACTGAAGCCGGTGTAGGAGATACGTTAACGTATACAGTTCGTATACAAAATAGTGGAACGGTGACAGCGACAAATGTATCATTCCTTGATCCGATTCCAGTTGGAACCACTTTTGTAGCGAATAGTGTAACAATAAACGGGACACCTCAACCAGGTTTAAACCCGACAACTGGATTTCCACTTGCTAATATTCCAGTAGGAGGGATGGTAACAGTTACTTTCCAAGTGACAATCACGAGTGTACCACCAAATAGAGTTCTTCCGAATAATGCGAATGTCACTGCTGATTTCCAAGTAAGTCCTCTCCAGCCACCAATTACAATTGTAACGATTAGTAATATTGTTGTGACGCGAGTGAATGTAGGATCACTTAATGTAATGAAGAGTGTAAATACACTACAAGCCGGTGTAGGAGATACGTTAACGTATACGATTCTTATTCAAAATACAGGAACTGTTCCTGCAACGAATATTGTTTTTCAAGATCCAATTCCGTCTGGTACTGCCTTTGTAGCAAATAGTGTGACGATAAATGGAGTCGTACAGCAAGGCGCGGATCCTATGCTAGGTTTCCCGGTACCAAATATTCCGGTCGGGCAAACGGCTACGATTACGTTTCAAGTTACAGTGACGAGTGTTCCGAGCGGTGGAAATATAAGAAACCAATCGAACGTTACTGCAAGTTTTCTTATAAATTCAGCAAACCCTCCAATAACGACTGTTACAAATAGTAATTTTGTAGTGACGCAAGTAAACACAGCACAGTTAAATATACAAAAATCTTCATCTGTACAACAAGCAGCACTTGGAGAAACTTACACGTATTCTGTTGTCATTCGAAATAACGGTACAGTAACAGCAACGAATGTCTCTTTCCTTGATCCAATTGCTTTAGAAACAACTTTTGTAGCAAATAGTGTAACGATAAATGGAACGCCACAACCTGGATTTGACCCAAATGTTGGTTTCCCGCTTCCTAATATTGAAGCTGGAACATCATTGACAGTAACGTTCCAAGTTACGGTAGTTGCACCGTCTACACGTGGAGCAGTATTAAATACAGCATCTGCTACAGCCACTTTCTTATTAAATCCTTTACAGCCACCTGTAACAACAACGAATTCAAGTAATACAACGGTAGTTACAATACCGTTACCTCCTCCTGGTGAAGTAACTGCAACAAAAACAGTTGATGTTGCAACTGGGGCCGTTGGGGATGTATTAACGTATACTGTGCTCATTTCAAACGTAGGAATTATCCCTGTTACAGATGTGTTCTTCCAAGATGTCATACCAGAAGGAACGACGTTTGTTGACAATAGTGTAACGATAGGTGGAGTGCAGCAACTTGGTTTAAATCCAGAAATAGGATTTACAGTTACTCCATTATTAATCGCTGGTGGAAGTATTGAGGTCACATTCCAAGTGACGATTACAGAAATTCCAGATAATGAAGTCATATTAAATGATGCAGATGTTACATTTACTTCACAACCAAATCCGCAGGAACCACCGATTACGGAAACGATATTAACAAATTTAGTCGTTACGACAATTAATATAGCGTTTATTTTTCCATTGAAACTAGTAGATAAAGAAGTAGCGACGGTAGGAGAAATATTAACGTATGATGTATTGATTTTTAATTTCGGAACAGTGCCAGCGACGAATGTTCAATTTATCGATACTACTTCCGCGGGTGTAGCATTTGTACCAGGAAGTGTGAGCATAAACGGGGTACCAGCACCAGGACTAGATCCTTTCATTGGTTTTACAGTTCCAGATATACCTGTCGATGATTTTGTACTTGTCACATATCAGGAAGTGGTTACAAGCATACCAGAAGGTGGAACGATTGTTAATTTTGTAGACGTTACAGCTACATTTGCTGTAAGTGAAACAGAACCCCCTATTACGGAAACAACGACAAGTAATACGACATTAACAGAAATCAATGAGCCTGGTTTGAATGTTTTAAAATCAGTGAGTCAGCCGGTTGTTGCAGTAGGCGATACAATCACATATACAACAGTAGTTCAAAATACAGGAACAGTGCCAGCAACGAATGTTCAATATAGTGATGTATTACCTTCCTCTATAGCATTCGTGCCGAACAGTGTAACGATAGATGGTGTGTTACAACCTGGATTCAATCCGAATAACGGATTCCCGCTTCCAGATATAAATCCAGGTGAAAGTGTAGAAGTCATCTTCCAAGTAACCGTTGTTAGTGCGCCATCAAACGGAACAATTGCCAATACGGCAAATGTAACTGGAAGTTTTGTATTAGTACCAGGAGAACCACCAGTTATAGTAACAGAGCCGAGCAATACAACACTTACAACTGTAAATAGAGGGCAATTTAATGTTATTAAACAAGTAAATAGGGTTGCTACTCTCGTTGGAGATATATTAACGTATACGGTTCAAATAACAAATACAGGAACAGTAACAGCTAATGCTGTTCAGTTTGTTGATACCATTTCAGCAGGAGCGTCATTTGTACCAAATAGTGTAACGATAAATGGAGCCCCGCAACCAAACTTAAATCCGATTACTGGATTTGGAGTTGGAGATATCCCAGTTGGTGAAACAGTTATAGTGACGTTTCAAGCGACAGTTACAAACATCCCGTCATCAGGAACAATTACGAACGTTGCAAATATAACAGGAAGCTTTACTTTAGTGCCAGGAGAACCACCAGTTGTAGTAACAGAGCCGAGTAATACGACGATAACTAGAGTGAATAGAGGACGATTCAGCGTTATAAAATCTGTAAATAAAGAAGCGACACGATTAGGAGATACGTTAACGTATAGTGTGCAAGTTACAAATACGGGAACGGTAACAGCAACGAATGTTCAGTTTATCGATGTTCCATCACCTAGTTTAGAATTCGTTCCTGGAAGTGTACAAATAAATGGGATTCCGCAAGTAGGTTTAGATCCATTTGTAGGCTTTGCATTGCCTGATCTTGCAGTAGGGGATAGTGTATTAATTACATTTGAAGTAAATGTAATCGCAGTTCCGCCTTCTAGTAGCATTATGAATACAGCAAGAGTAACGGGTGATTTCGAATTGATTCCAGGAGAACCTCCGTCTACAATTACAAATTCAAGTAATACGACGGTTACGCCGGTAAATAGAGGCAGCTTAGATATGCTAAAAGAAGTAGACCATTCAGTTGTTGGTGTAGGAGAAACGGTAACGTATACTGTTCGTATATTAAATACTGGTACTGCTGATGCAATGAATGTTCAATTTATCGATGTGCTATCTCAGGAAGCTGATTTCGTTCCAAATAGTGTAACGATAAATGGGGTTCCGCAACCGGGGTTAAATCCGCAGATTGGATTTACGATACCTGATATACCAGTTGGTGAGACGGCACTTGTAACATATGAAGCTACGATTACAAGTTTTCCGGATGGTGGTACAGTAGTGAACGTTGCTGGGGCGTTAGCAGAATATATTTTAGTACCAGGGGAGCCGCCAGTTACAGTGATGGATACAAGCAATACAGTTATAGTGACGGTAAATACTGCAATCTTATTTGTTGCAAAAGGAGCAAACTTTGAAGTAGCAATGATAGGGGATGTTGTCACTTACGGAATCGCTGTTATAAATGATAGTACAGTTCCTGTGACCAATATTGTGTTAACAGATATCATTGATCCGAATACGCTGTTTATAAATGGTAAGGTAACGGTAAATGATGTACCTCTTCCATTTGCTAATCCGAATACTGGTATTCCGTTAGGTGATTTTCAGCCAAATGATGCAGCAATTATTAATTTCCAAGTTGTAATAATAGGAGGGCAAGTAAATAATTTAGTTACAAATACTGCTACAGCGAATGGGCTTGCAACTGTAAATCCGAATGAGCCGCCAGTAGTAGTTGAAGGTGATAGTAATACAGTTGTTATCCCGTTTATTCCTCAAAATGTCTCAACGACAGTCGTAAAAACGGCAGATTTACAGGTAGCAACAATTGGAGATGTCATTACGTTTACGACAGTCATCACAAATACGGGTGATACTGTAATGCAAAATATTCGTTTTCAAGATATGTTAGATAGTAGTGTTCGATTTGTTCCTGGAAGTGTAACAGTTGATAATACGCCAGTGCCGAATGTAAGCCCGGCAGTAGGGTTTCTTATCGGAAGTTTAAATCCTGGTGAAGCAAGGACAGTTTCGTTCCAAGTAGCAGTACAGAGCGCGCCAAATGGTTCAGGAAATTATATAAATCAAGCGAGTATTCGTTTTGAACATCAAGTAGGCACAGTATTGCCACCTGTTACACAAATAGTAGAAAGTAACATAGTTGTCATTCCATTTGTTCCAACGATTGAACAAATTTGCGAAACAAACTTTAATTGCTTAGATAAGATTCCATTTCAATGTTCTCCGTGTAATCATTTGCATGGACATAAAAAATAAAAACAGAAAGAGCATCCTGAAAAATAATTGGATGCTCTTTTTGTTTTAATCATATAGATTCATTTTCGGGCGAGGTGAAAAATTCGTCGATTTTGTCGGAGAGTAGTAATGGAATGGCTCCTTTTATAACAGAAATGTCCCAGTCCCACCATGCGAGATTCTCTAGTTTGTCAATCGTTTCTTGTGGGAAACGATATCGAACAAATTTTGCAGGATTACCAGCTACAATTGCATACGGGGGTACGTCTTTTGTAACAACGCTCCTGGCGCCGATAATGGCCCCGTTACCAATTGTAACACCAGATAAAATACAGGATTGATAACCAATCCATACATCATTGCCGACTACGATATCACCTTTTGAAGAAGGGTGACCAGTAATATGTGCTCCTTCATCAAAAAGTGCATTAAATGGATAAGTCGTTATCCAGTCTGCGCGATGTTCACCGCCAAGTATGAAAACGACTTCTTCTGCTAATGAACAAAACTTACCTATTTTTAATTTTGTTTCATCGTTCCAAGAAAAAATGGTTGGCCCTACTTTACTATAAGTATAATCACCAATATCATATTTATTATATTCAGGTTTTTGATTTAAATATAACATGCTTCTTCAGCCTCCTTTCTCAATTAAGCGATACGTATGGAATATTATATGCAAGATGTAGTAATGTGAACTGTATTAATAGGTGAAATGAACAAAAGGGAGTGGGGTGTATGCGATACGAAATGGGTTTATATAATAAACCGTTTCAGTCAATTCAATCAGGAAAAAAAGTATATGAAGTACGCCTATACGATAAAAAACGTCAACTAATAAACAAAGGTGATGAAATCGTATTTACGAATCTTACGACAACAGAAATGATGACGGTAAAAGTAACGGAAATAAAGCGATACGAGAGCTTTAAATCTATGTATGAACAAATTGATAAAAAGTTATTGGATTGTGAAAATGATAGTTTAGAGGAAATGTTAGAAAATACATACAAAATATATACGAAAGAACAAGAAAAAGAGTGGGGAACAGTCGCGATTCGTATTGAGGAAATAAAATGATAAGAAATCGCGGGGCGGCTATTATTGTACAGGAAGGGAAAATCGCTCTTATAAAACGTATTCGAGAAGAGGAAATATATTATGTTTTTCCTGGCGGAGGGATTGAGGAAGGTGAAACGCCTGAAGAGGCAACGAAAAGAGAGGTATACGAAGAATTAGGGCTACATATAAAAGTGAAGCACCTTATTGCAAAGGTAAAATATAAAGGAAATGAATATTATTATGGTGCCTATATTACAGGTGGAGTGTTCGGAAGTGGAACAGCTGAGGAATTTCAGCGGGAAGGTAAAGGAAGTTATATTCCGTTATGGCTACCGATAAACGAGTTGGAAAAAGTGAATATAAAACCTTATGAAGTGGTCGGAAATATATTTAATCATTATAAAATATAACGTCTGACAACATACAAAAAAAACCATTGACATAGGCTTCTGATTTAAGTATTGTATTCGAGTATGTTTATAATCAGGAGGTTTATATGAGCAATCAAACTACTACACATCATGTGAAAATGACAACAGCGGATCCATCTGGAATTGGTCTATTTGGATTAGCGATGGTAACACTTGTAGCATCATCTCAAAAGTTAGGCTTAACAGATGGCGTTTCACTTGTATTACCATGGGCAATCTTTTTAGGAGGATTTGCACAAATCTTTGCTTGCATTCACGATGCAAAGCATAACAATACATTCGGTACGACAGCATTTGGTGCGTACGGCCTATTTTGGTTAGGTGTTGGAATGACTTGGTTAATTCAACTTGGAGTATTTGGCGAAAAATTAGCACAAGCTGCAGATTCAAAACAGCTTGGTGTAGCCTTTATCGGATATTTGATTTTCACAATCTTTATGACGATTGGTGCAATGGAAACACATAAAGTATTATTTATGATCTTCGTCCTTATTGATTTCTTATTTATTGGTCTTTCATTAAGTACTTTAGGTGTTATGCCGCACGCAATGCATAATTTAGCAGCATATTCTGAACTTCTTATTTCATTATTATCTTTCTATGGTTCAGCAGCAGCAGTGTTAAACACACACTTCGGAAAAGTTGTTTTACCAGTAGGGAAGCCTTTTGGTATTTTTAAAAAGTAATAAAAAAGCACAGATGATTGTATAGTCATCTGTGCTTTTTTTATTCCTCTATTTGTGGGCTGTCTGAAAAATCCTGATTGGTGAGGACTCATTAAAGTTTCACTTTATTTGAAATAAGTAATGTGAAATGTAAATAAAAGTAGAAAAAAATCAATTGAAATTGATTCTCATTATTAATATAATGAGAATGAGAATCATTTATTGTTAGAGGGGGATGCCAAAGTGGCAAAAATTTTAATAGCTTATGCAAGTATGTCAGGAAATACAGAGAGTATTGCTGATTTAATTAAAGTTAGTTTAGATGCTTTTGATCATGAAGTAGTATTGCAAGAGATGGAAGGCATGGATGCTGAAGAATTATTAGCTTATGATGGAATCATTTTAGGATCTTATACGTGGGGCGATGGTGAATTACCATTTGAAGCGGAAGATTTTCATGAGGACTTAGAAAATATAGATTTAGCTGGGAAAAAGGTAGCGGTATTCGGATCAGGTGATACGGCGTATGAACTGTTTTGTGAAGCGGTAACGATATTTGAAGAACGCCTTGTAGAACGAGGTGCAGAGCTTGTACAAGAAGGGCTGAAAATTGAATTAGCTCCAGAAGATCAAGAGGATGTTGAAAAATGCAGTAATTTTGCAATTGCATTTGCTGAGAAGTTCTAAGAATGGGAGTGTCAACGTGGAGACGATGTTAAGTGCAACTGCTATTACAAAGTTAAGAGATGGAAAACTGTTGTTAGCTACTACATATAATGGCTTATTTGTTGAACAAGACGGAGAATGGAAACGAATTTTAAATGGTTTTCAAAAACGAATTAGGGATTTACATAGCGAAGATAATGTAGTTTATGGTGTAGGTGACGAAGGGATTTTTATTCGTAGTATAAATGGTGGAGAGAACTGGACAATTCAACGTTTTCCAACAAAAGCAACAAGTTGGAATGTATGTAGCAATGTACAAGGAACTGTTGTTGCTCATGGAGAAAAAACGCTGTATCTTTCTAATAATTTCGGTTCTACATGGGAGACTATTCATCCGTTTCTTGAGTATGGCAGTGCGGCACCGTCTATTCGATCATTATTTTTATATAAACATTACTTATTTATTGGTACGAAAATACATGCTAAATATGGTGGTGTTTGGCTCTTTGATTTGAAGACACGTAAATTAAAGAGGATTAAAATTGCGATGAATCAAATGATCTCCGCGTTGACTTTACACAATTCTTATTTAGTGGCGGCAAGTGGATCGTGCAAGGGAGTTAGCGGGAATATTTCTTATTGTAAAATAGATGATAGTATTGCGAGTGAAAAAATATATTGGCATACATGTCAAAGTGAGCAGAAAGCAAGTAGTTATTTAGACTTAAGTGTAGACCAACATGTCTTATATACAACTTCAACGCAAAATAAGGTGGGTATTAGTAGTGTGTGCCGTGTACTTCTTGACGAAGGTATTGTTACAGTATGTGATTCAGTTAAAGGGCACGGATGGCGCATTGTTAATCAAAAAGATGGTTATGTAGTAGCTGGATCAGGTGAATTAAAAGCAATGCAGTGGGAACAAAAAATAATTTGAGAAAAAAACTTTACTTTTATTATATTGATATGATATAGTATGTTTAAACCATTTTACTTTTAATAATATAGAGATTTAAATGAGCTGTAACTTCCGAGGAGGATAGCAATGTTAAATCTCCTCAGGGGTTGCAGTTTTTTAATATCTGGCTTATTATTGTAAGGTGGTTGAAAATGAATATGTACATATAGGTACATTGTAGGAGGATTTTTTTCATGCAAAACGGTAAAGTAAAATGGTTTAACTCAGAAAAAGGTTTCGGTTTCATCGAAGTTGAAGGCGGAGAAGACGTATTCGTTCATTTCTCAGCTATCCAAGGCGAAGGCTTCAAAACTTTAGAAGAAGGTCAAGAAGTTACTTTCGAAGTAGAACAAGGTAACCGTGGACCTCAAGCTACTAACGTAAACAAGAAGTAATTTTTGAAAAAAGAAGGGCTCGCCCTTCTTTTTTTTTGCATTTTTATAGATATCCTCCTACTTACATATCATAACAAGACTGAATTTTCATTTATTTATTCGTAGTATTTTTGTATAAAGTACATGAATAAATAAATACTGAAAATAAAGTGTTTGTGTGAAAAGGAATTTAGAAAGAGGTAAATAAATTGAAAAACGCTACACATTTCATTGTGTTTGATATTGAGAGGAATTTCAGACCGTATAAATCAGAAGATCCGTCAGAAATAGTTGATATCGGAGCTGTAAAAATAGAAATAGGTACAATGAAGATAATTGAAGAATTTTCGGAGTTAGTAAAACCAAGTGCACGATTAACTCGTCATACAACAAAATTAACCGGTATTACGAAGAAAGATTTAATGGATGTAGAAAAATTCCCTCAAATTATAGAGAAATTTATTCAGTTCATCGGAGAAGATTCTATATTTGTTTCATGGGGAAAAGAAGATTATCGCTTTCTATCTCATGATTGTACATTACATGGTGTTGAATGCCCCATTATAGAAAAAGAAAGTAGAATTGATTTGCAAAAATTTGTTTTCCAAGCATATGAGGAATTGTTTGAACATACGCCAAGTTTACAATTTGCGGTAGAACAGCTCGCTTTAACGTGGGAAGGGAAACAGCACCGTGCTTTAGCAGATGCCGAAAATACAGCAAATATACTTCTTAAAGTGTATAGCGAGAGAGATATTAATAAGCGATACAAAAGACATGGTGAACTTGAACTTGTAAAGAACGGGAAACTAACGGAAAAAGCGAAAAAAAAGATGCGAAAATGGGTGTTTAAAGAACTAAAGAAAAATACAGAACGCCCTTTTGAATGGAGTACATTTGAAAGTAGTGACACGTGGGAAAGTATAACGGAAAGATATTATATAAGTGAAAATACAGTAGAACTCCTGAAAAAACATTTTCGTACGGCAGTGAGAAAAGCGGAACGACAGATTAGGTATTTGGCTGAGATGGAGGAGAATGTAGAGGTTAAATGATATTCTCCTCTATTTCTAGCTACATAAATTTAACATCATTATACTGATGGATGAATAAAGTATTCATATTAAATAGGAATTGATTTGTTGTGATTGGGCCATTATAATTGCTTTGAAAATTAAGGGGTGGTAAGAATTTTTAAATGCATTCATAAAATTAGAGCCCATAGAAATGAAAGAGGGTAGAGTTAAATGGAAGCAATCTTTAACATTGTAACAGTTTTAGTTTTGGGGATAATATTTGCCACGCTATCAGCAGTAATTATACTTCCTTTCATAGCAAAGAAGAAGAATTGGAAAAAGCTTAATATATCTTTAAAGCGTGGTGTATTAAAGATTAAAATCGAAGAGTAAAATATGAGTTTTATACAAGGGAGGTGTGATAGTGATAGACTTGGATATTAAAGACGTCACCGTACAGATGGAATTAAACGGTGTCTTTTGGAATGAGGATGGGGTTGCTGAAATAACGGTGACTACAAAAGCTGAGCATTCTCTTCTTCTTCGTTTAGTAGTTGACTTAAAAAGTAAAACTATTAGGGCGACAAGTGCCGACATAGTAAATGGATTCTGCCCTCTGTGCAAACAGAAAAAGGACAAATGTAGTGAACTTAATGACTTGCAAAACAAAATGGAAATTTTAGAAGAAGCCTACGATTGGGTGAGAGAGCATCCGGAATATCGTTTTCAATTATCTTTTTACGAGTATAATAAATTTGAGGTAATGAAGTGAAGTTTTCATTTTACCAACATACATAGTGACAACTCTAATGGAAATACGCTTGTACAACAAGGAAGGAATTTACTTGATTCTGCGACAATTGATATCTTGGATCAATAATAATTTTTAAAAATAAGCATATTTTTGTTATAAATCAGGAAAAACGATTCTATTAAGAATCGTTTTTTAATATAAACATCAACTAAGCTCAAAATAAAAGAGCGCTTGTTAAAAGCGCTCAGTAAAAAATAATTATATGGAAGTATTTATTCAATACCGCTCGGATCATACGAATACTGTTGCTTATTCTCAATCCGCTCAATCACATCTTGCAGCTCATCTGGCTTCAGAAACTCAATAGGAGAGAAGCCCTTCTCAAATGTAAGTGTATCAGCCTCAATCATTAATACGTATCGATCATTTACCTTTGCAATATGTATTTGATCCCCGAAATCAGCAAGCAAAGCCTTCACAGAGATATGATCTGCTTTTAGTTTTAATTCCACTTCAGGAGCATGCTCGACGATTTGGGCAGTTGCTTCCATTACTTCTTCGGTTGAAAATTGTTCCATAATTTCGCGTTTCGGACTGGCAGCCCATACTTCCATCGCTTGGTCGAATTGTTCGCGTTCTTCCGTACCTTCTTCAAATACATCTTCAATTTGGTCGTATACCATGTCCATTACTTGTGTTTTCATAATTTCAGGCATAGAGCGTTCATATTCGACGAATTTTAAGAAGTCTTCAAAGTAGCGGGCATGTGATGCTTGGTGTATTTTTAGTTCGCCTACTTCAACCATACCTTCTTCAGGCATGTATGGGTATTGGATAGATTTCATATTCTTTGTTGTGATGGCCATTTCAACGTTACGAATCAGTGTTGATTCATCAGAAATAGAAGCAACCTTTGGTTCGAAGTCGCATTTCATTACGAATACAAATGGATCATCAAAGTATTTGCGTAGTTTTGCCTGAGCAATTAAAAATACACCACCGCGTACAGCGCTTGTGTCAAGATATGTATAAACGAGAGGTTCGCTCATATCTTTAAAGTTGTCCTTTGTTTCTGCAAAGCGAATACGATTAAAAAGGTTGTAATGAGGGTTTGAATCAAGTTCGTGCCCTTCCTCTACAATAAAGCGACCAATTTTTGTTGGGGCTTGTTCTGTTTTTGCATGACGTTCTACTTTTCGCTTCGATATTTTTAATAACTCACCATTCAAAAATTCTTTTAAGGAGCTATCTTCATATTCTTCAGCGTCTAAAGTTTGAAAATGTTTGTAGCGTTTATCAACTGCTTCACCTTTTCCTTCTACTTGTACAACATAAAAGGAAAGATAATTTATTTCAAAATCCATATTTATCACCTTGTTTCATTTCATTAACTCTTATCAGTATAGAGATGGAAAAAACTTTCGTCAATTTATATAAGGAAGGGGGAGCCCCTTCCTTATATAATTTTTATTTTCTCGATTAAAATCCGTCTTCTAATGCTGCGAATGGAATGTTTAGTCTGTTTTCTACTGTACGTAAACGTTGGTTTAAGCGGTTTAGTCTACCTGTATGGCGCTCAACTGTATTTTCTAGTTGACGTACTCTTTGTTCAAGCTCATTTACGCGTCTTTCTAATTGACGATTTCCAGTGCCAGGAAAAGAGATTGGAAGTTGGAATTGTCTATTTTGGTCATATGGATTCGTTTGCTCTGCTTGATCTATATAAGATTGATATTGTGCTTGTAAGTCATACTGTGGTTGTTGGTACGCATATTGATTATATGGATCATATGGATTGTAGGGATACATAATAACATCCTCCATTTCTTTAAAATAGGTTGAATTCACCATAATGTATGTGCAAAAGCGGAGCGGTGGCACGGCAAATACCTATTTATGTTGACGGGATTTCTCTTTATCCCGCATTAACGGGCAGTAAGACCACACTGATTAAAGTTTCACTTTATAAAAAATAGCTTGAGGGTTTTTGATTTGTATTTCTTTTGCTTGATGGTATATACTGGATAAAAGAAAGAGTTTACATAAAAGTTACAATTCTATCAAACTCAAACTTTTATGTAAATATGTATAGACATTTATAAAAGAAAAGAGTAATTTATATAGAGTGAAAAATAACTTGTAACATTTTATAAACATATTGTAAAATGATTGTAACAAAACATACATAAAAATGAAATAAATACATAATAGTGATGTTGGGGAAAGGGAGAGAGTATATTGTTCCGTAAAGTAAAGGGTATATTAGTTGGGGTGTTATGTGTAGCTGTAGTGAGTGGCTGTGGTGCAAAAGTAAGTGATGTTGCATTGGTAAGTGATATTGGTGGGCACACTGTAGAGGCTAAAGCAGAAGTGCAGGATACTATTAGTTTAGTTGATGGCCGAACTGGTACTGAAGTGAAAAAATTAGATTTATCTGGTTTAGGCTATTTCGAAGATGAAGCGAAATTTAAAAAGTCTGTAACAAAGGTTGTTGGTGAGGTTGGAAAAAGCGTCGACAAAAAAATGGTTCCTTCACGTATAGCACCTGATGGAAGTTGGCAAGAAGGAAAACCTTCTTATGAATTAATGGAAAAAGAATTAGTAGATAAATTGTTAAATGTTGGTATGTGGGATGCTACGTATCAGTTGCCGATCGTGGAGAAAAAACCAGTCGCAACATTAAGTGATGCGCAAGGAAATGGTACGGTAATTGGTAGATATGAAACGAACTTAGGTGGTTCAACAGGTGGCCGTATTGAGAATATTCGTTTGTCAGCAGCGAGCATAAATGGAGTTGTGTTAGCAAAAGGAGACCGTTTCTCTTTTAATTCATTAATCGGTGATACAACACCAGATAAAGGATATCAATTAGGGAAAGAAATAGTTGATGGTAAATTAGTAGATGGATATGGCGGTGGTGTTTGTCAAACATCTTCAACTTTATACAATGCAGCAGATCAAGCTGGCCTGAAAATGGTGGAGAGAACTACACATTCTAAAACGGTAGGTTATGTTCCACAAGGAAGAGATGCTACAATTGCATATCCATATTTAGATTTAGTATTTGAAAATACGAATGATGCACCTGTGAAGCTTTATATGGGCATTCAGGGTGGAAAGCTAGTTGCTGAAGTACATAAAATGAGATAAGAGTTAAAAAGCCACCTTTTCTAAAAGTTAGAAAAGGTGGCTTTTTATTATGAAAAAAATGCATGTAAATTCTGACTTTTCTTATTTACATAGGATGATTTTAGTTGTATCCTTCATAGTAACGGTTATATGTAATGGGAAAATATAGGGATAAGGAGATGAAGTTATTCATGGTACAAATTCATCCGAAAACACGTATTGGTCATGTTGAATTTAAAGTGAAAGATTTAGAGCGTCAAATTGCTTTTTATGAAAATGTTGTAGGCTTAGAGGTAATTAAGCAAGAGGGAAATAAAGCATATTTATCTGGAAAAGGTGGAAAGAACGCGTTACTTGTTCTTGAAAAGTTAGAGGACGGGGTACTGCAAGAACCGCGTACGACTGGTATATATCATGTAGCCTTTTTAGTTCCGACTCGTGAAGCTTTTGCTTCTGCGCTATTTGGGGTTCTTCGTAATAAGAATGTAATTGACAGCCCGGCTGAGCAAGAAGGGCGTTATACATATTCAAATGAAATTTTACCAATTTCAAGGTTTAATAGTGCAAGTGATCATACGTATAGCGAAGCTTTTTATTTGCAAGATTTAGAGGGGAATGGTATTGAAATTTATGCAGACCGTCCGCGCGATCAATGGGGAGAAGGGCCAGGAGGAAGTACACCACTTGATTTAAAAGAATTGGCAACACTCGTTGATTATGAGTTTGCTGGTTTGCCTGCTAATACTGTCGTTGGGCACGTACATTTACGAATAGCTGATGTAGAGAAATCACATGAATTTTATGTGGAAACAGTAGGTTTTGAAGTACAACAGCGTGAAGAGGATTGCTTATTTATTTCAGCAGGGGGATATCATCACCATATTGGTGCAAATACGTGGAACGGAGTAAACAATCCACACCCACCAGTACATGCAACTGGACTAAAGGTATATGCGATTGTACTACCGCATAAAGAAGCATTAGATGAAGTGAAAGAAAGATTAATAGAAAAACAACATGAAATAAATGAAACTACAAATGGGTTTGCGGTAGTAGATCCAAGTGGTATTACAGTGCAGTTTGAAATAGAAACAGTGTAAAAGAAGCGAGAAAGTGTATAATCACTTTCTCGCTTCTTTTTGATCATTCATAGCTCAATCCAAAATCTTCTTACTACATTTCCATCTTCCTCAGTGAAATCATCATCACGAATCCCGCCGTTATGTAAAATCGTTTTTTCAGAAGCGGTATTTACTGCGTCGCAAACGACAAGTACTTTCGTGATGTCTAATTCCTTCGTTTTTTCTAATGATAATGCTAGTAACTTCGTAGCATAACCTTTTCTTCTTTCAGAAGGGCGAATGCCATAACCGATATGACCGCCAGCGTTAAATAGATGTTCAGTTAAACTATGACGTATATTAACAGCTCCCACAATTTTATTTTCATCTGTAACAAGCCAATATGTAGAGTCTGGTACCCAAGTTTCAGGGATATTTATTCCGTTATGCGCATCGAGAAGTTCTTGAACCATAGCTGGGAAGTTGGCAGGATTTTTTGTGATAACCCACGGGATCATTGTTTCACCGCTATCTTTCCATTCGTTATAGAAATCTAAGTATTCTTCTTGTAAATCAGTAGTAGGTGTAAGTAATGAGAGGTTCATTGTTAGTAAGCTCCTTTAGTTATGTAGTTTTTATAAAAAATTATGAAACAAAGTGAAAGCGTTTTCCGGAATTTCTCAACCTAATTTCATGCAATCCACCTTTGGTTTTTTAGAAAATTAGTGAAGGTTTAAAATTAGGAGTTATTTGTTTTATGTTAATATTTAAAATATTAACATAAAACAGTCGGAGTATTAAGTGTATTTTAGTGGTATTCTTTCATGTTGATAAATGGATGTTTGTGATAATTTTTGTTTTATCTATCTATAATGAATGAAAGGGGGAAGTGCCCGTGAGTGTAGATTTTGATTTTATTATACGAATCGGTGTTGCTGGCTTGTTAGGAGCAATGATTGGTATTGAAAGAGAAATTCGATCGAAAGAAGCTGGATTAAAGACTCATTTCCTCGTAGCGGTAGGAAGTGCGTTAATAATGGTTGTTTCGAAATATGCCTTTTCAGATATTGTGTTTGAAGAGCATATGTCTCTAGACCCAAGTCGTATTGCAGCACAAGTCGTTAGTGGAGTTGGCTTTTTAGGTGCAGGCACAATTATTATTCAAAAGCAGGCGGTGAAAGGATTAACGACAGCGGCTGGTTTATGGGCCACAGCAGGAATTGGATTAGCAATTGGGGCTGGCATGTATGTAGTAGGGATTGGAGCGACGATTCTCGTTTTAATTGGTTTAGAAATTGTAAGTCGTATTTTTAAAGTGCAATTTTTATTTCCACAAAATATAACAGTGCAAATGTTTGTAAATAAACATGAAGCAGTACAACAAATATTAGAAACACTACAGGTGAAAGGTATTCCAATACTTTCATATGAAGTAGAAGCTTCACAGCAAGGTACAGAAACTGTTTATAAGGTAGGGATGCAACTGAAAAATATATCGTCAGAAGAAAAGAATGAGTTTATTCAGCATATGCAAACATTACCGGAAGTTACGTTTATAAAGTTAAAATCATAGTGTTGAAAACGAGGATAGATGTAGCAGGAATTTTGCTATTATCTATCTTTTTTGATATAAAATGCACGGAAAGTCAAGCGTTAACTTTACATGAAATGAATATATGTGTGAACGTTACCTTATTTTTTCTCAATACAGGACAAAAAGTAAAAATAGTAAAATAATGGAGCGGGACACTAAAAATGTAAGGTAGGGGAGAGTATGAAAGGCTATTCAAAGAAAATGTTAGTAGGGGTAAGTTTTGCTAGTTTAATGTTAGGGAGTTTTCAAGGGGGCAGTTTGGCAGAAGATACTAAGGGAGAGCAAGTTTCTTATCGAAATGTGCTCAAAATGGAGCCAGTCGGTGTACAACTACCAGTACAAGAATTAGCTCATTCATCGAAAGTGCTCGAAAGTAAGTCTTTTGAGAAAAGGCTACAATTTGCCGATTTATCACAAAGACCACCTGAGGTGAAAAAAGAAAATAAGCAATTAGCTGTAGCGAAAACTTATACAATTGCTGAATTAAATCAATTAAGCAATCAGCAGTTAGTAGATTTACTTGTAACAATTGATTGGGAGCAAATTACGGGGCTATTTCAGTTTAATACAGACAGTCTAGCATTCTATCAAAATGATAGTAGGATGCAGGCGATTATTGATAAATTGAAGCAGCAAGGACAAGCCTATACGAAGGATGATTCAAAAGGGATTGAGACATTAGTAGAGGTATTACGTTCAGGATTTTATTTAGGATTTTATAATTCGGAACTTAGTAAATTAAATGAACGGAGTTATCATGATAAATGCTTACCTGCATTAAAAACGATAGCTAACAATTCAAATTTCAAGCTGGGTACATTAGAGCAAAATAGAGTGGTATCATCATACGGAAAGTTAATAGGAAACGCTTCGAGTGATGTGGAAACGATAACATCAGCTGCAAAAATTTTTAAACAATATAATGATAATTTTTCTACATTAGTAGATAATCTTTCAGCTGGAAATGCTATTTACGATATTATGCAAGGTGTTGATTACGACATTCAATCGTATTTGTACGATACGAGGAAAGCACCGAAAGATACAGTATGGTATCAGAAAATAGATAGTTATATTAATGAACTAAGTCGTTTTGCATTAATGGGAACGATTACAGCAAAAAACGGTTGGCTTATTAATAATGGCATTTATTATACAGGTAGACTCGGTACGTTCCATAGTACAGGAACGAAAGGGTTACAAGTTGTAACAGATGCGATGAAAATTTATCCGTATTTAGGGGAGCAATATTTCGTAGCTGCTGAGCAAATCGCAACGAATTATGGCGGAAAAGATGCAAATGGTAAAGTGGTGAATTTAGATCAAATAAGAGAAGATGGAAAGAAAAAATATTTGCCAAAAACGTATACGTTTGATGATGGGGCAATTGTTTTAAAAGCTGGAGATAAAGTGACAGAAGAAAAAGTAAAACGTTTATATTGGGCGGCAAAAGAAGTCAAGGCACAATTCCATCGTACGGTTGAAAGTGATCAACCTTTAGAAAAAGGAAATCCTGATGATGTACTAACGATGGTTATTTATAATAGCCCAGCAGAATATCAATTTAATCGTCAATTGTACGGTTATGAAACGAATAACGGTGGTCTTTATATAGAAGGAACAGGTACGTTCTTTACTTATGAGCGTACGCCAGAAGAAAGTATTTATAGTTTAGAAGAATTATTCAGACACGAGTTCACGCATTATTTACAAGGTAGATATGAAGTACCAGGGTTATGGGGACAAGGGAAAATATATGAAAATGAAAGATTATCTTGGTTTGAAGAAGGGAATGCTGAATTTTTTGCAGGGGCAACGAGAACGGATAATGTTGTACCGAGAAAGAGTATTATAGGAGGATTATCTTCAAATCCAGCGGAGCGTTATACGGCAGAGCGAACGTTAAATGCAAAGTATGGAACGTGGGATTTCTATAATTATTCCTTTGCTTTACAATCTTATATGTACAATAAGAGATATGATATGTTTGATAAAATACATGATCTTATTAGGAAAAATGATGTAACAGCATATGATGCATATCGCTCTACATTAAGTAAAGATGCGAATTTAAATAAAGAATATCAAGACTATATGCAAATGCTAGTTGATAATCGTGAGAAATATAACGTGCCATTAGTATCAGACGATTATTTAGCAAATCATGCACCGAAACCAGTTTCAGATATTGCGGCAGAAATAACGGCGGAAGCAAAATTGAAAAATGTATCAGTGAAGAAAAATAAATCACAGTTCTTTAATACATTCACACTACAAGGAACATATACAGGAACTGCAGCAAAAGGAGAATATGAAGACTGGAAAACAATTACACAAAACGTTAATGATACGTTAAAACGTTTAAGTGCAAAAGAATGGACAGGTTATAAAACAGTAACAGCATACTTCGTAAATTATCGCGTGAATGCATCAGGACAATTTGAATATGATGTTGTGTTCCACGGTATTAATACAGAAGAAGGTGCAGAGAATAAAGCGCCAGTTGCGGTTATAAACGGTCCGTATAGTGGAAATGTAAATGAAGCAATTTCATTTAAAAGCGACGGATCAAAAGATGAAGACGGGAAAATTATTTCATATAAATGGGAGTTTGGAGACGGTACTGTAAGTAATGAGCAAAATCCAACTCACGTATATATAAAAGAAGGAACGTATACGGCGAAATTAACAGTAACAGACGATAAAGGAGCAACTAATACTGCTACAGCGACTGTAACTGTTCAAAAGAAAGAAGATAACAGTGTAGAAAAAGAACCGAATAACTCATTCCAAACAGCAAACAAACTGCAGTTAAATCAAGTTTTACGTGCTAGTTTAGGAAATGGCGATACAAGTGATTTCTTTGAAATTAATGTGGAGACTGCTAAAAACCTTCAAATTAACGTAACGAATGAAAATAATATCGGAATGAACTGGGTACTTTATTCTGAAGCAGATTTAAATAATTATGTTACGTATGCTCAGCAACAAGGGAATAAACTAGTAGGTAGTTACTACACGTATCCAGGGAAGTATTATTTACATGTGTATCAGTATAGCGGGGGGACAGGGAATTATACGGTGGAAGTAAAGTAGTAAAAAGGGAGTTGTCTTTTTCAATGAATGGCATAAGGTCTGTACTTTAATAAAAAAACAATTGTAGGAAATGTCTATAATGATAATAACAAATTAAGTGCCGAGAGATGTTATATTTACATTAAACAAAAGGATTAGAGTGTATCTGTAACAATAGATAAGCTCTGATCCTTATTGTTTTTAATTAACGCACATAAATTTAAGATAATTAATAAGTAAGTTAGCTAGCAGGATTCTTAAAATGTGCTTATGTAATTAACTAAACAGAAAATTTTTGTCGCATTAGCAAGGGATACTAATAGAAAAGCGTGTCCCTTTACCCAATTCACTCTCTATCTCTATATCTCCGTTTAATTCTCTAATAATACTATAAGCAATCATAGTACCAAGCCCAGTTCCTTTTTCTGTTGTTGAATAGAATGGCAAAGCAATTCGTTTTATTTGTTGAGATGACATCCCAATTCCTGAATCAATAATATCAATTATGATATTTCCTTTTACTTTTTGTATATTTATTTGTAATAATCCACCATTTTTCATAGCCTCAATTCCGTTTTGGATGATGTTGTTTAGACAGAGTTTGAATTTTTCGGGGTCCCCATTTATATAAAAGGAATCTGTACTATTTTGCTTGATTTCAACTTTGTATGATAGAGCGAGTGGTGAAATAGTATCTTTCACTTGATTTAAAATGTGATTAATATCTATTTTCTCTTTTAGGGTGTTCTGTGGTTTGGTTAAAGATAAATAGTTATTAATAGTAGATTGTATTTGCTGCATTTCAATTAACATGATTTCTAAGTATTGATCCTGAGATAGCTTAGAGGCATGTTTTTCATTTAATAATTGAGTGAATCCATGTACCGTGGTTAGTGGATTGTGGATTTCGTGTGCAATTGACGCTGCTAGTTCGCTAGCTATATAAAATTTTTCAGCTCGTTGTAGCTTTTCTTTCATTTTATATTTCTCAATCATTCCCTCTATTAAATAAACTGATAATAATACTGTGAAAATATTAATGATTATGTAATTTAATAAAAATTCTATGAGAGTAGAGTCTATTTTCCCTCCTGTATGTATTTGAGTTACAATACCGCAAATAGAAAGTGAAGTTGTACATACTAAAATAAGGAGTAAGCTTAATAATACTTTTTTTTCTTTAACATACATAGGTAATAAGTAACGAAAGAGCATTGTTATACCAAAAATAATAGTGAAGATAATAAATGATGGAAGAACGCCATTTCCGCCTAAGTAAAACCGATAAGAAAGATATAAAATTCCTATAAAAACAATGTTTTTTGTATTTCCATATAGAAAAACTAATATTATAGGAATAAAACGTAAATCATAAATAAATCCCACATGTAAATGAAAAGGAAAAGTCATACAAAAAATAATAGCAATGGAGGAAAGGGTAGAAAATAATATATTATTACATATTGTTTTTTCTTTAAACTCTAGCCAAAATACGTGATAGCTAAGGATACAAATTATTATAATAAAGGTATTTAATAAAAGAGTAGAAATTCCCATAGTTTTGCATCTCCGATAGTTTGTAAGTAGAATTATGTATGAGTTGGACATAGATGTTTAGTATTAGTAGACTTTTTATCTAAAAAAGGAAGGGTACTTGAAAAACATGCTGTTATATTACTCGTATTAAAATTGATAAGGATAATAGAAAAAATCTATTTAAATTTATGTACATATGAAATTATAAACTAACTTTTGTATAGGTAAAATTTAGATTGAGTTACTGATAAAATAAGGTTTTTAAGTATGAATATTCTGTGAAAATGATATGCGTGGTGACTCCTGTTTGTAGCCTTCGTTATATTAACATGGAATATATCAAATTACAAAGTGAAATTTTAGAAAAATTTTATTAGTACATTTTATCTGAAATAGAAATGCTATTTATGTGAGTATTTTAGTACTTACTCGTATAAAACTTTGTTAGAAAAAGAATTTAAAATTTACATGTTTTTTATGAAGCGTAATATTGTAACTTTATCTATGTGGGTTTCTCAATAACTATTAAGGTGAAGAGTTAAGATATATAGGTTTATAGATATGAATTATTACATAAAAACGCACTTGGAAAAGGATGTATGATGGTAATAGAATACAAACATCAAGGGGGAACTTAAAATGAAGTTAAATAAACTAGTGCTTAGTTGTGGAGTAGTTTCAGCATTAACACTTGGTGTGTTAGGGAATAATACTTATGCTGAAGAAGTACACAAAACGAATGATCCAATTCATGTAGTTGAACATGTTTCTGCAGACTTATTATTAACCCAAACAATGGATTATAGTGGCGAGGCTGAAACTTCTTTCGTATATGATGGGAGTACTGACTTAAGCTTCTCTATGAAAAATAATGGTCAAAATACAATGGGATATAGTGTAAAAGGTCCAAATACAGAGCTAATTGTTGGTGGTTATATAAAACCTGGAGAACAACAAATTAATGTTACAAATGTACGGAATGCTTTATCTCCATTACCGAATGGAACATATAAAATTTACGTTTCAAATGATGATGGTTCTAAGGGGCAATTCCAAGTTTCAGTAAGATCTATGAATTAAATTTAAAACGCTTTGCTTTTAAGTTAATTTAATCTTTACTTATTGGAAAGAAGCTAAATTGAATTGAGAATTACCGATAAAAATGAAAACGAGCACCTTATCTAATTGTGAGAGGCTGTTCGTTTTTTGCTATTAAACAGAAAACAATTATAAATACATTTTGATATTTCCATTGCTAACCTACTAGATTGTGTCAACGAGAGAATGTCTACTATAAAAGATATCAAAATAAAGATGATGTAACATTCCGCTAAATTATATGGGGAAATAGAAAAACCACTCTTATATGAGTGGTTTTTAGTAATTATTTTTAGGTTATACATTTAAAATTAGGCTAAGTTATAGAAATAATAAACATTTAATCCGTTGTTATTATTTTGGTTCTGGATAATGATTGTAGTATGAGATTCTAATAAATTCTTGGTAGACATTTGTTAATTTAGCATCTCTAAGAGCATCGTTGAATTTTTGCATACGTACACTCCCTTGAGCGTAGCCTCCACCTGGAGTATAAGGGTTTCTTGCTTCAAAGTCATCCAAAAATACTTTTAATTTTTTATAGTCTTGAGATTGATAGAAAGCCACGGCCTCTTCAGGAGTGACATCAAAGTAAGAGGATGACGTTGAGTTATAAGAAGCTGCTTGAGCAGTAGGTGCCTCTAGCATAGTTGCAGCTCCACCGAACATAGTAAGCGCCATAGAAGATACAATAATTTTTTTAAACATAATAAAACCTCCATGTAGAATATTGGATTAATAGCAATCCTGTAATCATTATAGTTACAATGAAAATGATTATCAAATGCAATATTGCATAATGTATCCCGCTATTTTGGGGCAGTAAGACTCCCGCCCAAAAATTCAATGAAAGCAAAGAAGTTAGATGGGAATCGGGAGGATTAAAGTTTCACTTTATTCTTTGAACGAGAAGTCACCTTTATATTTAAATGGAGGAGTGTAATAGATTAAAAGAGGTGTATAAGTTACTCAGGTTAACAAGAAAATGAAGAGGATATTTTTAATAGGGGGAAAGCTTAATAACTGGAGTAAAGGAATTGCTATTTATATATTTAACATACATATTTGTTTTTTAAATTGTAGGCGTGTTTTAGAATTTGTATATAGTAAATTCGTTAAAAAACTTGATAAATAATAAAATGTGTAAATTTTTTGACTATTTAATTAAAATTATTTAATATTTGTAATTTATTGTTTTATAATGATAATCGGGTCGATCGTGAATGTTTTAGATATTGCGATATATACTCGGATTAATTTATTCTAGGGAGGTTACAAAATTGGGTAAGAGAGTCATTATAAGAGTTTTTACATTATTATCAGTACTGGCATTATTCCTTAATGTATTTTTACCTAGGGCTAGTGCAGAGGTTATGACGCATGAGAAATATTCAATGGACTGGAGTTATAGTAATAGTCTAGGTAAGTACATTCGCACTGAAATGATTAAAAATTCAAGTGGTCAAATTGCTTATTGCTTAACCCTTGGATTAAAATCACCAAATGGTGAAGATCTTCCTGAAATGGGGAAAACAGATAATGTAGTATATAGAGTCTTATTAAATGGTTTCCCGCAAAAAAGTGCTGAACAGCTGGGAGTAGCTAATAAGAATGAAGCGCATTATGCAACGCAACTTGCGGTTTGGAATGCATTAGGTCAACTCGATGTAAATGAATTAAAACATGAGAATAAAAATGTTGAAAAAGCAGCTAAGGCTATTATTAGTAATGCTAATAATAGTGAAGAGACTCAAGATGTTTTTATGAATGTCATTCCTGCTGAAAAGCAAAAAGCAGAATTAAAGGGTGAATTCTTCGAAACAAATCTATATTCAGTACAAACAAATGCTAAGAGTGGTTCTTATAAGGTAGTAGCGAAAAATGCACCTAATGGAGTTAGAATTGTAAGTGAAAATGGAGAAGTGAAAGATCAGCTTTCAGTTGGAGAAAAATTTCGTATCCAAATTCCTAAGAATACAAAAACGGGTGAATTTAATTTAAGTGTTGCTGCTAATTTAACTAAAGTTCAAGCAATTGCTTACAGTGGTACGGATACTGTTCAGAATGCTACAGTACTATTAGAAAGAAATGAAGAAAAGCTTAGTAGTGATCTTGCAGTAAATTGGGAAGCAGCTGGTTCTTTAAAAATTAAAAAGGTTGGAGAAAATGGAGAAGTTTTAGCTGGTGCAGTATTTGAGGTCTTTAATGCAAATAATGAATCAGTTGTAAAAATCACGACTGGTGCTGATGGTATGGCAGAATTAAACAACTTACCAATTGGTACTTACACATTAAAAGAAATTAAAGCACCAACAGGCTATGTTTCAGATGATAAACCACAAACTATTGAAGTTAAGACAGGAGAAACAGGAGCTGTCCAAATAGTAAATAACAAAGTAAAAGGTAACATCGAAATTAAAAAGCTCAGTGATTCAGGAAAGGTTTTACCAAATGTTGAATTCACAGTCTTTACTGAAGATGGAAAAGAAGTGCAAAAAGTAGTAACAAAAGAAAATGGAATTGCAAACGTTGAAGGTCTTACGTATGGTAAGTATTATTTCTTAGAGACAAAAACACCTAATGGATATATTGGAAATAAAACAAAGTATCCTTTTGAAATTAAAGAGCACAATAAAACACTTACTTTTACAGTGGAAAATACCGAAGTGAAAGGTAGTGTAAAATTACTAAAAGTAGATAATGAAGATATTAGCAAAAAATTAGAAGGTGCAGTATTTGAATTGAAAGATGAAAGTGGAAAAGTAGTTGGGGAATATAAGACAGATAAAAATGGCGAGATTAACGTCAAAGATTTAGCGTATGGTAAATATTCATTTGTAGAAAAGACTTCTCCACATGGTTACGTTCTTGTTAAAGAACCAATTATGTTCGGAATAAAGGAACATGGGAAGATTATTGAGTTATTGGCAGTTAATCATCATATCAAAGGTGATCTAGAAATTACAAAGGTAGATGTAGCTGATGGAAATAACAAGCTTCCAAATGCAGAATTTACGATTTATAACGAAGCAGGAAAAGAAGTAGTAAAAGGAAAAACAGACGATAAAGGAATCGCTAAATTTGAAAAATTACCATTTGGAAAATACACATATAAAGAAACTGTTGCGCCAAAAGGTTATGTATTAAATGAAGAAACGTTCTCTTTTGAAATTAAAGAAAATGGTCAAATCATTAAACACATTGTCAAAGATGAAAAGATTCCTTCAATAAAAACAACAGCTACTGATAAAACAGATGGTACAAAAGAAATGCACACGTCAAAGTCTGTAACAATCCAAGATAAAGTGGAATACAAAGACCTACAAGTAGGTAAAGAATACACTGTAAAAGGTAAATTAATGAATAAAGAGACTAATAAACCATTAGTTGTAAATGGTAAAGAAGTAACAGCTGAAACGAAGTTTACACCAAAAGAAGCAAATGGCTCTATTACATTAGACTTCACATTTGATGCAACTGGTTTAGAAGAAAAAGAGGTAGTAGTATTCGAAGAGTTATTGAAAGAAGGAAAAACTGTTACAACACATGCTGATATCAATGATAAAGGTCAAACAGTTAAGTTCGTTAAGCCATCAGTAAAAACGACAGCAACAAACAAAGCTGATGGTGGAAAAGAGATTCATTCAAAGGATTCTATCACTATCCAAGACAAAGTGGAGTATACTAACTTAGTTGTAGGTAAAGAGTACACTGTAAAAGGTAAACTAATGAACAAAGTTATTAACAAACCATTATTAATTGATGGAAAAGAAGTAACAGCTGAAACGAAGTTTACTGCAAAAGAAAAGAACGGTTTTGTAACATTAGACTTTACTTTTGTTGGTGCTGAACAGCAAGGAAGAGAAGTAGTCGTGTTTGAAGACTTATTACATGAAGGGCAAGTAATTACAACGCATGCTGACATTAATGATGTAGGTCAAACAGTTCGATTTGTAGAACCTTCTATTAAAACGACAGCAACAAACAAAGTTGATGGTTCTAAAGAGTTAGACGCTTCTAAATCTGTAACAATCCAAGATAAAGTGGAATACAAAGACTTAATCGTGGGTAAAGAGTATGTTGTAAAAGGTAAACTGATGGATAAAGCAACAAACAAGCCATTATTAGTTGATGGTAAAGAAGTAACAGTAGAATCTAAGTTTATTGCTAAAGAGAAGAATGGTTCTATCACACTAGATTTCACATTTAATGCTTCTGCATTACAAGGTAAAGAAGTAGTCGTGTTTGAAGAACTGTATCAAGATAATATATTAGTAGCTATTCACGCTGAAATTGAAGATAAGGGACAAACAGTGAAATTTAAAGAGGTAAAGCCGGAACAACCTAAACCAGAACAGCCAAATTCAGATAAAAATACTCCAACACCAGAGCAGCCTAACGAGCAAGTAAAAGAACAACCACAACCTAAGCAAGAAATTCAATCTAAAATTGGATGGTTACCGCAAACAGGTACTAATCTTACAAGTTGGATCTCTATGGCTGCAGGCGCATTACTGTTAATTGTTGGTGGAGTGATTTTCTTAAAACGTAAAAATGCATAGAAATTAAAAAATAAGCACATCTGTTTTTATAACAAGATGTGCTTATTTTTATCATTTTAGCCAAGAAGACTCCTATATTCAAGCGTGAATGGCATTTAAAATAGCAAATTTATTTGTAGTAAATAATACATAATTTTGTTTTACTGTTTTAATTAAAATACGGTCTGTTGTCCCATAAGCTGTTCCAATACGTATGACATCTACTTCTTCAACACCAGCATAGGTAGCATCTTCGGTAATCTCAATCACATCACGTAATGGAATTGTAATCTCCGCCAATTGCCATGAAATAATTAACTCTTCATTTGTTTTTTTTACATTAATGCCTAGCATTATACCAAGACCCTTCAATAATAATACGCTACACTTCTAATCTTATTATATAAATTTTTAGATTTTTTATCTATATGTAGGAATAGAATTTATTTATATTTGTGAGCATCTTAATGATGTCAAACAAATAGAAGGATATACAGTCTTTCTATTAAGAAATATGGTAAGAACAAAAGTTCACTTCAAATTAATATGAATTTGATATGGTTGAGATATTATGAACGAGAAATAGTAAGAGTTGCAGGAAGGAAATGAATAATGAGACTTAAATTAGTAGGAATTTTCATTTGTGTAATTATGATGTTAGGTATCTTTATAATTTACACCAATCAATCTATTGGTAAAGAACCAGATAAGACGAACTATGAATCTCGTGAAAACTCCATAAATAAAGAGAAAGATAGTAGAGGAAAAGGGCAATCAAAATACAATGAAAGTTCTTTTGCTAGTATACAGGCTGTAGTTAATAAGGAATATGGATTACCCGAAGACTATAAACCAGAGGATTTAGTTGTACCAAATGTACCATTCTCATTTAGTGGAACGGTAGAAAAGAGCCACCTCCGTAAAGAGGCGGCAGAAGCACTGGAAAAGTTATTTGATTTAGCAAAGCAGGAGGGGATTCAGTTAAATGCTGTTTCGGGATTTCGTTCCTATGACTATCAACAACGATTGTATACAAACAATGTGAAAAGAAAAGGACAAGAGCATACGGATCGCTTCTCGGCAAAACCAGGACATAGCGAACATCAAACAGGGTTAACAATGGACGTTTCTTCTAAAAGTGCGAACAATGAACTAGAGTTATCCTTTGCTAATACGAAGGAAGGAAAATGGCTGAAAGAAAACGCGCATCGCGCAGGGTTTATCATTCGTTATCCTAAGGGAAAGGAAAGTATTACAGGTTATGCATATGAACCTTGGCATATTCGCTATGTAGGAGATATTGCTGAAAATATATATAAACAAAAGCAGACTTTAGAAGAATACATGAATCTATGAAAATAGAATTGAAGAATTAAACTGGCTATCAATAGACGTGAGATTGTAAAAGGCAGGGGATATAAATTAAGGTGTTTTTTAATTTTTTTGGTGAAGAGGGAAGGTATTCCTCTTCTTTTTTCAGTCCTTGTAAAATTTGAGGATGTCTTAAGGGAGTGAAAAGATGGATTGTGTGAGTGTATTAATAAAGGCTACTTTAGGTGGCTTCTAGAGATTTTTTTTGAGGAAATACTAGTATTCATTGCAGCAATCGCCTATATTATAGGAGCATTCACGTTGGGATATAACAGAGAATTATAGAGTAAAGTAGGATTCAAAAGCATTGTTGAAAATGCGGTGGTTATAAGTTATTTTCCTATTAAAATAATTAGTCTTTGTTCAAAATTTAAGATTGTTATTTTATTATATCTAGTAACTATTTATAATATTTAATAATTACTTGGTTTACTATTAAGGTGGTTATCTTACAAAATTGTAAGGTTATTTTAATTGACACTCGTATGTATAAGTAACTATACTGGTTACACGATGTTGGTGAGTATATTTAATAATCTCTATCTATAAGTGTATGTCCGAGGATTATTTTTAGAGTAATAGTTCGATTTAAAATTCATTATCCGTTATATAGTAATATAAACGAATTAATCTATTCTTTATTCAAGGTCGTATTATTTAAAGATTAATTATAAATGATATATTTACCAAATTGTAATAACTTGATAGAGGTGTTCATTTTGAAATACAAATTAATTGCTACAGGAATTCTTGCTGGAAGTTTATTATCCTACTCATCTAATACATTTGCAAATACTCATAAGTTCCCAGATGTTCCTGCATGGGCGGACAAATCCGTTAATTATTTAGTTGATAAACAGGTATTGAATGGCTATCCAGACGGAACTTTCGGTTCAAATGACTCATTAGACAGAGCTTCAGCTACAAAAATTATGACAAAAGTTTTAGATATACAAATTGACTCTAATGCAAAACCATCATTTACAGATTCACAAAACCACTGGGCTACTCCGTATATTGCTGCTGCTGAAAAAGCTGGTATTGTTAAAGGTGAGGGTAATGGAATCTTCAATCCATCCGGAAAAGTAACTCGCGCTGCTATGGCTACGATGCTAGTAAATGCATATAAACTACAAAGCACACCAAATCATAACGAGCAGGTTAAATTTGAAGATTTAAAAGGCCATTGGGGAGAAAAATATGCCAATATTTTAATCGGTTTGAAAATTTCTAATGGTACTGAGAACGGTTGGCAACCAAATAGATTTATAACACGTGCTGAAGCTGCTCAACTTACTGCAAAAACAGATATGATGCAACATCGTCCAAAAAACCCATTAGAAAGCAAAATAATCATTATTGATCCTGGACATGGTGGCGAAGATCCTGGGAAATCCACAAAGGGATTACCTGAAAGTAAGATTGTACTAGACACTTCTTTACGTCTACAACAATTACTTGAAAAGCATACACCATTTACAGTTTTATTAACTCGTCAATCTGATAATAGACCAGGACATGATCAAAAAAGTTCTTTACAGGAACGTGTTAAATTTGCTAAGAAAAATCAGGGTGATATCTTTATAAGCGTACATGCAAATGCTTTTAATGGTAATGCAAAAGGGACAGAAACATATTACTATAAATCTTCTAAATCCGAAAAAACAAATCCTCATGTGGAAGAAAGTCGTGTTTTAGCGGAAAAAATTCAAACACGTTTAGTAGAGGCACTTCAAACACGAGATAGAGGAGTTAAACATGGAGACCTTCATGTTATAAGAGAAAATGACATGCCAGCTGTGTTGACGGAACTGGCGTTTATAGATAATGGTATTGATTACAGTAAATTATCTACGGAAAATGGCAGACAAATTGCAGCAGAAGCCATTTATGAAGGAATTTTAGATTATTATGAATGGAAAGGAAATAATGTATCTGAATATAGGCTGTAATAAGTAATTGAAAATATAGTAATTCTCGAAATGAAGAATTCTATAATTTTTTTGCAGTTTTTTAAACAACAATTTTAAATTTGTATTTAAAATTGTTGTTTAAATCGTTATTTTATGTTTTAATAATGTTGATAATAGTTATCAATAATAGTGAGAGGAAGATTAGTGAAACATGTGTTTTTAGTTAGTGTCATAAAAGTTAATGAATTTCTATATTGTATGGCTATGAATCTATCTCTATTTTTGTGAACTAGAAATAATATATTTATATCTTTTAAATGTTTAAGAAGGAGTGGCTGTCTGTATGAAAAAAGCAAAAGAAATAGCTAAATGCGTTGCGGTAGCGTCCGTTATTATGTCTGGATCATTTGGTTTACAAGCAACATCTGCATTTGCAGATTCTAAAGGAACTGTAGAAAATCTTCAAAATGGTGGGAAGGTCTATAATAGTTTTAAAACTACTTATGACATGAAGCAGAATATCAAAAATTCAGTAAAAGTTTCTTTTATTGAGGATCCTTACGCAGATAAAAAGATTGCAATTGTTACCACTGATGGTAGTAATATAGATGCTAAATATACAATTAATAGCGGATACTATAACGCAGGTTTAAAATGGCCATCAGCCTATCATACTGAAGCAGAAATAACAAGTGGTGATAGTGCTCAATTCCATAAAGCTGCCCCAGTTAATACAATGACTTCAGCAAAGGTCACTTCTGAGGTAGGGTATACACTTGGTGGAAGTGTTAAAGTAGGAGTAAATGATAAAGGGCCAAATGCCGATGCAAGTATCACAGGTAGCTTTGCTTGGAAAGAAAGTGTATCTTATGATCAAGTAGATTATAAAACGGTATTAGAGACTCACACAGATAAAAAATTAAATTGGAAAGTAGGATTCCAATCATTTAATTTCCCAGAATGGGGAATTTATAATCGTGATTCATTCAATACTTTCTATGGTAATCAACTATTTATGAAATCACGTAGTTATAATGAAGGAACGAATAATTTTGTTTCAAAAGATACAGTACCAGCTTTAACAGGCTATGGTTTTTCTCCAAACGTAGTAGCGGTTATTACTGCTGATAAAACAGAAACTACATCAGATTTAAAAATAACAAATCGTAGAGTTTCAGATCAGTACAATATCGAATGGGTAAGTTCAAAATGGTGGGGAACAAATAATAAAGATACATATAATGAATTCTTTACGAACCACTATAAATTAGACTGGAAAAACCATCAAGTTACTCTTGATAACCAAAAAGCCCTTGAAGAACAAATGAATAGTATCAACAGCGTGAATGATAAACTTAACAAAGGAAAAGGAAAATTATCTCTTTCAATGAATGGAAATCAACTCAAAGCTACGTCTAGCAATGCTGGTTATGGTATCAGTTACGAAGATAAAAATTGGGGTATCTTTGTAAATGGTGAAAAGGTCTATACTTTTAATGAAAAATCAACTGTAGGCAATATATCTAATGATATTAACAAATTAAACATTAAAGGACCTTATATCGAGATTAAACAGATTTAGTCAGAAAATGATGGACGATTGATGGATAATTATCTCATCAAGATACGAGTATACTAGTTTATCCCGCATTAACGGGCAGCCCGATTGGTTCACCTAATAATCAGTGGGGGATGAACAAAACCCCCACTGATTAAAGTTTTACTTTATTTTAAATCTGTATAATGTAACGAAAGGACCAAAGTTTATCTATAAAATAAATAAACTTTGGTCCTTATTATGTTTTTATTCGCGCACGAAATTAAGATGAAATTAGATGTTTTTTGTCTATTCTTTTACTCAATTAGAAAAGAGCGTAAAGTAGTTGAAAGCTATTGATGCTACGCAAGGGGATATTGTTTAAAGTAATCAGAACTTCATCGGTTGTTAAGTTACCACTTTAAATATATAATTAAATTTCATTAAAAAGATACTCTATTCAAAGTCCTTATTGGGTTTTTGAAGTGAAATATATACTATTTGAGGTGTGTGAAATGGGGAAATCTCGAGAGCAGACGATGGAAAATATCTTAAAGGCTGCTAAGAAAAAATTTGGAGAGCGTGGCTACGAAGGTACGAGCATACAAGAAATTGCAAAAGAAGCGAAAGTGAATGTTGCTATGGCCTCTTACTATTTTAATGGGAAAGAAAACCTATATTATGAGGTGTTTAAGAAATATGGTCTTGCTAATGAGCTACCCAATTTTCTTGAGAAGAATCAATTTGATCCTATCAATGCCCTTAGAGAATATTTAACGGTTTTTACTACACATATAAAAGAGAACCCTGAAATTGGATCATTGGCATATGAGGAGATTATTAAGGAAAGTGCACGATTAGAAAAGATTAAACCGTATTTCATAGGTAATTTTGAACAGTTAAAAGAAATATTACAGGAGGGTGAAAAGCAAGGAGTTTTTCATTTCTTCTCCATAAATCATACGATACATTGGATCACTTCTATTGTTTTATTTCCAAAGTTTAAAAAGTTTATTGATTCTTTAGGGCCAAATGAAACGAATGATACAAATCATGAATGGATGCCAGAAGACTTAGTGGACAGAATTGTTACTGCATTAACAGATAAACCTAACGTGTAAATTATTCAGTGTATATGAATTCTATTATTACTATTTAAAGCCTAATTTCTCAATGTATTGTAGAGAAATTAGGCTTTTTTCAACACGTCATTAAAGTATTTATAATTCAATGACTCAATTTGCTGATTATATTTTCAAGTATTCGTTTTGAGCTACATAGATATAGTTTTTGTTGCAACTGTTTGTTGAAATGCTTTATCATGCTCAACAATAACCATTGTGGGATTAAATTGTTGAATAAGCTCTTCGATTTGCATACGGGAATAGATATCTATAAAATTTAGTGGTTCATCCCATATATATATATGAGCTTTTTCACATAAGCTTTTAGCGATAAGCAGTTTTTTCTTTTGTCCACCAGAATAATGAGATATATCTTTCTCAAATTGAATTCGGTCAAAGTCCATCTTACGTAGGATGGATTTAAATAAGGTCTCATCAATCTTGTGCTGTTCAATAAAGTCTGATAGCGATCCCCTTAAATGAGAAGTATCTTGTTGGACATAGGAAATGATGAGTCCTGTACCTAAAATAACTAAGCCTGTATGCTGTATCGGATGTCCTAGAATTAGTTTTAGGATACTACTTTTTCCGCTCCCATTCGTTCCATCAAGTACAATTCGGTCACCTTGTTCAACTATGAAGCTAATCGAATCATTCACAATTTGGTCATCGTACTTAACGGACACATCAACCAAAGTAATCAATTCATTTGATTTAAATTGTAATTGTTCCAATTTTAAGGACTCAGTTTTCTCCACATTTTTTAGTAATTTTGACTTTTCTTCAATAGCTTTTTGTTGTCTTGATTCAAGGTTTTTTGCTCTTTTCATCATCTTGGCTGCTTTATGACCTACAAACCCCTTATCCAACTTAGAGCCTGAATTCCTCGTTCCATTTTTTGAAGCTTCCACATCATGAGACCAACTTGCTGAACGCTTGGAAGACTGTTTTAATCTCCCTATGTCTTTTTGTAGACGCTCATTTGTAGCCTCTTCGTGCTCTTGCTGTCTATCAAAATTTAACTTCCAAGAAGAATAGTTACCACTCTGAACTTCAATATTTGCTCTATTTATAGATAGGATATGGTCAACGCACCCATCTAAAAAGATTCTGTCATGTGAAATTAAAATAAATCCTTTTTTCTTCCTTAGATAATCAGAGACTATCTTTCGTGCATCAGTATCTAAATGATTTGTTGGTTCATCAATTAATAGGAATTGGCCCTCATTTAAAAACAGTGCAGCAAGCAACACCTTTGTTTGTTCCCCATTTGATAATGTTTTAAATGGTCTGTATATGACCTCAGCATCAACATTTAAATAGGATATCTCACGCAGAAATTCCCAATCTTCTGCTTGGGGACAAATTTCTTCAAGGATTTCATGAGTGAATTTGTTCTTATCTGCAACAGAGTAGGGGAAGTAATTGAATTCTACCGAAGCAAGGATTTTCCCACCATACTCATAATTCCCTAACAATAAATTAAAGAATGTCGTTTTACCTCGTCCGTTTCTACCGATAAATCCTAGCTTCCAATCCGTATCTATTTGGAAGTTTACACTTTCAAAAATATTATCAAAGCTACCTGGGTATGAAAAAGTTAAATCTTGGACTTTTATCATTGACATAATAATTCCTCCTTTATATATCGAAACGTTTCGTATAAAGTCGGAACATCCATCCATTTTTTAATTGCTCTATATAAGTTTGATGGATATTAACGACTTATATAGAGCATTACATGTGTAACAATAGTGTCTGAAGTACTCATTTTTCTCGCTCCTTTATTTGTTAGGTACATTTAACAATTAATAAGTTCCAACTAACATAAACGGGAATAAAAAAATCCCCCAATTGTAATCGGAAGGATTAGTCTTTCGTCTATACTTAATAAGTACTTATTAATCATTTGAATCATGACAAATAAAGTATGAACTGAATTTTAAAAATGGATAGACTAACCCTATATTTTGTAGTTTGAAGTTATAAAATTCAACTTAAAATATAAATTAGTTAATCATTATTCATCCATCATTCCTTTCATAATTCTATTTTTAGAGTAACATTCTTTTTAGAGAGATGCAATATCAGCTTCAGCTTCACCTAATCCTAGATTATTTATAATTCTTTGAGTAAGGAGGAAAGATGAAATTGACATCAATCTAAGTTGTAACTATGATTGTTACAGTTAGTTTCGAAAACTAATTCGAATTTCTATGTTAAAGATAGTATATTTTCATTCCTTTTTAAGTGTGACAGTTAGCAACTAACTATAATTCAATAGAGGATTAGATTTTATCTCATATTTAAAGAGTAGATAAGTTGTACAATCCAAATTTACGATGCACAAATAATTGAAAAACTACATTTTTTAACTGATCCTTTTTGGAATCCTCAGTATTGGAAATTGTAAAAATCTACAAAAAGTTAATAAGACTGTTGTATGTAGAAAAAAATCTTTTAAAAAGGTCATAATATGGATAATAGGTAGCACACATTTTAATTAGTAGGAGTTGTGCCACTATCAAGACATTTCTTAATAAAAGTATAGAAAAAACTCAAGAAGGTGAGTCCATTGCGTAAACATGCATATGTGCAATTTTATGTATTGATATTGGCTTTAATAGCTTATATAAGCTTTTGCTGTATATTTTTATTTGTTCTTCCGAATCATTATTTCGTATCAGATTTTAATATCCGGCTATCATCTTTAGTTGTTGAAACTACTGTATTTATTTCATTACTGTATTCTATATTATCCAGAAAAATTAAGTTAGGAGTATTCTGGATTTGCATAATTATTGCGATAGGGTGTTTCCTGATAGGAAATTTCATATCTGCTTTTCAAGTACTTAATGTAGAATTACCAATACAAAATTTTAGTATCTCTGATGTATTTTTGTTGTTTTTCTTATTTTTCTTTCTCTTTGCGTTTTTTTATAAAATTATGATGGAATGTAACAAATGGGAGAAAGCGTATTTACTTTGTGATTTATGCATTGTTGTTACTGCTATTTTTACATTAGAGTGGTACCTATTTAATAAACCTTCTGCAAATATCTTATTCTTTTCAATTGGAGATGTTTTTCTTTCATTTATTTTTCCGATTATAGATTTATTGCTTCTATTACTTGGAGTTACACTAATCTTTCGACCTGCTATTTTCAATGCAAAAAGTAAATTGTTTATTTTTATCCTAGTATTAACTGGATTGGCTATTACGGACTACTTATATTTTTACTTACAAGATGATTTGTCAGATCGTTCAGTTATATTATTAAGGTGTTTGTATAGAGTTTTCCTATTATTTATCGCTATTGCTGCTACAATTCCAAAGAATACTTCTTCTAAAAGAAATTATTTTATTGTCAATCCAACATTTGGAGAGAAACTTCTTGTCATATTTCCTTATCTTGCAGTTGCAGTCTTAATTGGCTTTACTTTGAAAGAACAAACTTCTTCAGCTACATTGATTACGGGAAATTGTATTGCTTTTGTATTTGTACTGATTCGTCATACAATTGTACGAATGCAAAACAAGGATTTAACCGAGGCCTTAAAAGTGTTTAATAATCAATTAGAACGAACAGTAATTCAAAGAACACGGGATTTAATAAACAAATCTAATGATTTGGTAAAAAATCAAGAGAGATTTAAGTCTTTATATGAGTATCATCCAGATCCTATTTTAACGATTGATTCAAATGGTATCGTATTAAATATAAACCAGGCTGGAAGTATGTTATTAGGAAAAGAAAGTGCTGCATTAATAGGGAAAGAGTGCTTCTCTATTTTTTTAGATGAAGATAAATCTGAATTGGAATCGGCTATAAAGAAAGGGAAACGATGTAGTTCATCTTCGTTACAGTTACGTGTGAAAAATAACAATGAGAAGGATATCCTCTTTTGGTATGTCACTATAGTTCCTATTATGATAGAAGGACAAACCTTTGGGAGTTATGTAATGGTAAAAGACATAACGAGGATTAAACAACAACAGGATGAGATAAATTATCTTGCATTCCATGATACGGTGACGGAGATTGGAAATCGTATATTCTTCCAACAAGAATTAGATAGATCCATTAAGCGTGCACAAAAAACACAGGATAAGTTCGGGCTCCTGTATATTGATTTAAATCGCTTTAAGACCATTAATGATACATTGGGTCATTCGATTGGTGACAGAGTTTTAAAAGAAGTTGCCAAACGTTTTAGGACATGTCTGTCACCGACTATTCCTCTAGCAAGAATAGGTGGAGATGAGTTTGCAATCATTGTCCATAACCAAACGGAGCAACAGCTATTGGATTTGTGTAAAACTCTATTTCGTATAACTGAAGAACCATTTGTAGTAAATCAGCATAGTTTTTACTTATCTCTTAGTATAGGAATAGCAGTGTATCCATTTGGAGGAATAAATACTACTACACTTTTACAACACGCTGATATCGCTATGTATAGCGCAAAGGAAAAAGGTAACAATGCTGTTTGTATGTATGACGAGACATTATCACAAAAAGTAACTCGTCGATTACGATTAGAACAGGATTTACCAAATGCAATTGAAAATAATGAGTTGTTTTTATTGTATCAACCACAAATTGATAGTAAGGCAGGTAAGGTTATTGGTGCAGAGGCTTTAATACGCTGGCAACATCCAGAGCTTGGGCTGATTTCTCCTTTTGAGTTTATACCTATCGCAGAAGAAACGGCGCAGATTATTTCAATTGGGAAGTGGACGTTACAGAAAGCGTGTCGACAACTGAAAGAATGGTATTCTGCGGGCTATTCAAATCTAAAGATGGGGATAAATTTATCAGCTATAGAGTTTGAACAGAAAGATTTTGTTCAAACAATGATATCTACCATAGAAGAGATAGGAGTACCTGCTAATTCAATTGATTTGGAATTAACAGAGCGAATAGCAATGGTAGATGAAAAAGAAACCTTATCGAAGTTAAAAGTATTAAAATCATATGGTGTACATTTATCAATTGACGATTTTGGTACAGGTTATTCTTCACTAGCGTATTTGCCTCTTTATCCAATTGATACTTTGAAAATTCCAAAAGAATTTGTTAATAGGATCGGAACTTTTACTGATGGAGATGAAATTATACAAACCATTATTTCACTTGCTCATACTTTAAACATGAAAGTGATAGCAGAAGGGGTAGAAACGAAAGAACAATTAACAGTGTTGCAACGTAATGCATGTTATCTAATTCAAGGCTATTACTACAGTAAACCTGTAAATGAAGATGAATTTATCGATTTTTTAAGTACAATGCAAAATGAATAAGTGAAAAATCAGTATCTGTATAAAGTAAAGTGAAAAGACGTTCTATCCATATGGATTTGAACGTCTTTCTTATGTTTATTTTCAGTAGTTACGCAGCAAGGTTTCAGCCTTTGAAAGTAAAATAAGTATCTATATTCCTGGTATTTTGGGCTAATGGGATATGAGATGAAAATTGCTTCTTGTGAAAACGCATTAGGGACAGCTTGTATATTCTTAAAGCAATTTGAAAAAGGATTAGCAGTTTGTATGGGATTAGGAAATGAAGAGTATGTATATCATTTCAATATTTTACGTTCTCTTAATGAAGATGAAGCAATTAAACTCTTAGAAGAAGTGAAAAAAGTATTTCTTACTTCGAAAAGCAAGGTTTAGGGGATTTCGTAGAAGAATATGCAGATCTAAAAAGGAAGAAATTATACAATAATCACATGCTATCATTTTTAATAGCTAATTAACAAAGGGACTCCAATTATGGAGTCCCTTTGTTAATGGGGTAATGCTCTGGTTTATCTAATTATAACAATATTTGTAAAAAGTGTAAAGGGGCCCTAGTTTGGAGGGAGAATTATTTAATCTTTTTTATTTAATAAAAGGGATAATATTTAGTTATCTGCGCTTCTTAATTATGTTTTCTATCACAATTTGAAGTGAATTTCATTTAATCTTATTTATTTTATAGGAATTATAAGGTATACTAAAAATAGGTGCAAAATGTACCATTTGAAAAAGAGTGCATTGCAAAAAGGGATCCGTAAAGGATTCCTTTTTTGTTTCTTTGAAAATGAAGCAATGTTCTAATTATCTCTTTCATTTTTATGAATGCGCTGTGATCTTATAAACTAAAAAGGAATTTTTGGGAAATTGCCATATTCCTGTAACAAAACAAAGGTATGTTATGTGTGTTAAATATAAAGAGAAAGAAGGAAAAGTTGTGAAAAAAATTTTGCCAATTGTTGCGTTATTAGGCATGATGAGTTTTGGAGTACAGGAAATGAATGTAAGAGCTGATACATACCACAAGGGCGATTCAAAAATTAGTTTTTGGGATTCGAAAAGAAAGGGTACTAATTTCATGAATAGTACGTCATTACCTGAAAACTATAAAAGTGCAAAAGAAGCTAATATTGAATATGTACGTTTAGCACCTGATAAATGGGCAAAAGATAAAGGTTTTCTATTTGAGGATAAACCAGATACTTATGGAAAGGATTTTCTGATAGGTAATGCAGATAACTATCAGGGATTAGTAAAGGAGGATTTAGAAAAATTAAAGGCGGATTTAGATGCCGCACAATCACAAGGAATGAAAGTTGTTCTTACAATGTTATCCTTACCTGGTGATCGATGGCGCCAATTTAATAATAACAAGAATGACGACAGAATATGGGAAGAAGAGAAGTATCAAGAACAAGCAAGTCAATTTTGGAAGGATCTTGCTCTGGAATTAAAAGATCACCCTGCGGTGGTTGGTTATAATATTATAAATGAACCACATCCAGAAACAGCTAAAAATAATAGATATAATGATTTTTGGACGGAAGATTATGAGAAATGGTATTCAAAAGTGAAGGGAACGACAGCCGATTTAAACAGATTGTATCAAAAAGTGATCAATTCCATTCGTGAAGTAGACCAGGAAACGCCGATTATTTTAGATTCAGGTTTATATGCTACTCCATGGGCCTTTAAATATTTAAAACCAGTAAATGATAAAAAAACACTATATGCATTTCATATGTATGAACCATATGAATTAACGAGTCAAGGTGAAAAACAAAACAAGGAGTATCAATATCCAGGATTAGTAAAAGTAGGAGATTTAGAGAAACCTGTAATGTGGAATAAGCAGGGATTAGAGAAATTTTTGAAGCCAATCCAACAATGGTCTAAGAAAAATCATGTATCATCTAATCGAATTATTGCAGAGGAGTTTGGAATTAACCGTACTGTTCCAGGAGCTACCCAATACATGCAAGATCTTATTTCTATCTTCAACCAAAAAGGTTGGCATAAATCATTCTATGCATTCCGTGAAGACACATGGACAGGGATGAATTATGAATTGGGAACCGGAAAAATAAAATGGGATGAAGAGGGTAAACCGATGCCTCAAGATAATTCACTCTGGGAAGTAATAAAAAACGATTTACAAGCACATAAATAGTTTAGAATATTTGTCCTAAGGACTAAAAGTAAGCATCTAATTCAAATGGAATTAGATGCTTTTTTTTCAAAAAAGGTGGAGACTTAAACAAATGTGGTTGCAATTGTATTAACCTTTAAAGTAAAAAAGTTTTATGAATTTTTCGTGAGATTTCAATCCTTATATGCTGAAAATTATTTACTTATTTCTCCAATTGGGTATATTTCTCCAATCGGATGGAAGTTTAGAATACAGAATCAAAACATAATAAGCTGTTATCGATGAGTTTATCGTAAAGTTGTTATTTAATGTGTCATCAAATAACATTTATATACAATAATAAATAAAGAAAAGGAGATATTTATGAAAAAATATAGAGTAATAGACACAACTTAAATAGTATGAATAGTTTAGAGTGTAAAAACATGAAGAAGAAAATAAAAAAATCCTTAAAAGTATTAAGGAAAAATGAGGAGATAATATGGGGAATAATTCAAAACATAAAACTAGAAAAATACTTGCAGCTACTGCTACAGTAACTATGCTTGCGACTGGAATGATGTCTTCATCAGATGTCTTTGCAGAGCAAAAGGAGCAGCAAAAAAATTTATCGACATCACTGCAAAGTGAAAAGTCAGTTAAATCAGAAAATATAACATTTACAGTCCCAGGAAAAGGAGATGTTGAGGTACTAAAACAACAGGAAAGAAAAAGTATGGCATTTAGTCCATATGAACCAACTGGGTTATATGCAAAGCCAAATGAACAAATAACGATTAATGTAGAAGGTAATCAAGATATTCAGGTATATATTGGAACGTATTCGTATGATGCTTCTTGGAGAGAAGATTCTAAGATAAAATCATTTACATTAAAACCTGGTGTAAACACAATCCAATCTCCAAATGGGGGGCTGATTTATTTTTATAATAAACAGCAAGGAGGTAGCATTCGAACAACAATTACAACAGGTGGAACGACTACGCCTTTCTTTGAACTAGGAAAGCATACGAAACAAGATTTAATAAACATGCTGGACCAATATCCTAATGCACATGCAGTGGAGTTAAAAGGCGAACGTGTATTAATTACGGCCAGCCCTGCACGTGTTAAGAAATATTTGTTGGGTTCTAATACAGATCCTGTACAACTCTTAAAAAAGATGGATGAAGCTACTCGAATTCAAGACAAAGTAGCTGGATTATCTGAAGAACAAGTAGATAAACATTATGTTCATTACGTAGAAGAAAATCATTCTCCTGATTATTATATGTATGCAACTTCTTATCGAACAGCATATGTAGGAGATGCAATCCAATACGTGTTAGATATTAATAAATTTATAACAGATGGCTGGGGCCCTTGGCATGAGGCAGGACATTTGAGACAACAATCGCCCTGGAAGTTTTATAATATGACAGAAGTACAAAATAATATATACAGCCTATCTGTAGAAAAAGCATTTAATCAACCATCCAACTTAGAGAAAAGTGGAATTTATCCAAAAGCATTTCAATATCTAGAACAAGTGAATAAAAATTATGATGAAATTAGCGATGTTTTTGTAAAGCTTGTTATGCTTTGGCAACTACAGTTAGCGTATGGAGAGGATTTCTATCCTAAATTGCATCAATTGTATAGAGACATGCCTTCAAGTGAACTTCCACAAACTGATGAAAATAAAAAACAATTATTTATGATTTCAGCATCAAAAGTAGCCAAACAAAATTTGATTCCTTTCTTTGAGAAGTGGGGATTACGTCCAAATAACGATACCATTCAAAAAGTAGCTGCATTAGGATATCCAATTTTAACAGCAGAGATTTGGAAGGGTACGGATGCTAATCCAATTAAACCAGATATGCCTAATGTAAATAATATATTAGAAGGAAACCAGTTTGCATGGTCGCTGAAAGGAATTGGAGATTTTGAATTCGCAAAAGTAAATTTAAATAAATCAACAGAAGAAATGCAAATTGATCTAAAAGCAGGTGTACCACATAACTACTTTAATAGTACATATGCAAGTATTAAAGTGCAAAACACATCAGGTAAAGTAGTATATAACAAGGAGTTTTATGGGAATAAACAGCAAAATGCTGGAACACAAAAAGTTTCAGTAAAGACCGGCGATTTTATTGAGCTTACACATTTAGAAGGCGGAGAGAGGGCAACATTAATAAATTTAGATAATAATAAACGTGAAAGTCTTGATAAAAAAGTAATGTATGAAGTTACAAAGGATGGCCTGAAAAAAGTAAATCAAATTGTTAATCCGAAACCAGATACAGAAGCTCCCACACAGCCACAAGGATTATATGCAAACAATCTTACTTCTAACAGTGTAGAGCTAAAATGGAATCCTTCTACAGATAATATAGGTGTAAAAGAATATCAGGTATTACGTGATGGACAATTGATTCAAACCGTACAAGGAACGACATTTATTGATCAAAACTTAACAGCTAATAAGGAATATAAATATGCAGTGAAGGCTGTAGATGCAGCTGGAAATACATCAATTCAAAGTGAAATTCTTCCGGTAAAAACCAAAGATCAAAATGTATCTTATGAAAAATGGGATCCAAAGAAGGCATATACAAAGGGCGATAAAGTAGAACATCAAGGGACGGTGTATGAAGCGGTTCAAAATCATCAAGGAAATGGTGACCCGAATTGGATATTTGCGTTATCTTTATGGAAACCACTTACAATCAAATAACATGTAAGAATCAGATGTGAAGATAGAACAACATAAAATTGGGGCAGTATTTTAAAGATTTACTGGATGTTGTTTGAATTTTGATAGATTTCTCTACTAAGTTATTATTCAATAATAAAAATTAGAAAAGGATGTAGATTAGGGATTAGTCAGAAAACGAAGAAAAGATTTAATAAAGTTATTATAATGACCGCAGCATGTAGCATGTTTTCTATGTTTGGAACGTCTATTTGGCACACTAAAGCTGCAACACATTCAGCTGCTCCAGCAGTTTATGTGAGTCCCCAAAATATACCTGCCTCAGATATTATTAGTATAGACTGGTCACCAGTTCAGACTCCACCTTATACGTACTGGGCTGTACACAACTGGAATGCAGGTGGTGAAGCTGGAGGATATGCTGGTTTTCAACAACAAAGTGGGTTTGATGAAAATGGAAAACGTACTTTACATTTTGCCTTATGGGATCCAATTTCCTCTAAAGAAGCAATAAAGGCCGAATACTTATCTCCGAATTCGCAAGCTGGACCCTTTGGAGGAGAAGGAACAGGAATGAAGGTTCAAACAACTTATGGTTGGAAAGACTACAATTGGTACACAATGACAATGCGTTCATGGCAAGAAAATGGTCATACTAAATTTGGACAATGGATGAAAGATGTAACAAAGAATAAATGGCATCAAATTGCAATTATGGAATTTCCGGTTGCTAATGTTGCATTTAATCATGGATTAGGAATGTTTCAAGAAGACTGGGCTGATAGTGGACAGAATGTTCGAGAAGCGCGCCTAAAAAATGGTTATAGCCGAAAATTAGTTGATAAACAATGGAGTTCTTGGAATAATCAAAGTATTTCTGGAACGCATGATAATACTTATCAATATGATGGAGGCTCTACTTCAGAATATGTATGGGTCAAAGCAGGAGGTAATACGCAGTCTACTATTGGGGCAGGAAAAATATTCACGCTAAATCAACCTACTCAACCTGAAATAGGAAAACTAGATTTTGATATCCAATCTATATATTATGAAAATGAAAAATTAAATGTATCTTGGAAACTAAAAGAAAATAGTACACCGCAATTTAAGGGGAAAATTGAAATTTATAACAATGAAAATATGACGGGCCAACCTATTAACGTAATTAATGATATTAAATCCTATCAAAATGGAATCAGTCAATCTATATCATTACCAACAAATGCTTATGCAAAGATTGTATTAACGGATATATTTGATCAAACTGTTGAGAAAAAGGTACAAATCAAAAATGAATCTCCAAACATTTTTGAAGGTAATGAATTTGCATGGTCGCTGAAAGGGATTGGAGATTTCGAATTTGCGAAAGTAAATTTAAATAAATCAACAGAAGAAATGCAAATTAATCTAAAAGCAGGTGTACCACATGACTACTTTGATAGTACATATGCAAGTATTAAAGTGCAAAACACATCAGGTAAAGTGGTCTATAACAAAGAGATTTATGGAAACAAACAGCAAAATGCTGAATCGCAAAAAGTTCCAGTCAAAGTAGGCGATTATATAGAGTTAACACATCTAGAAGGTGTACATAGAGCTACTCTTACAAATGTAGATAATAGTAAACAAGAGAGCTTTGGAAAAAAAGCCATATACGAAGTTACAAAGGAAGGTCTGAAGAAAGTAGAAAAAATGCCAGAAGCAACAATTTTAGAAGGAAACAAGTTTGCATGGTCATTAAAAGGATATAGTGATAGAGAAATTGCAAAAGTAGATTATGATAAAACGGTAGAAGAGATGAAGGTAAAACTAGAAGCAGGTGTACCACATTCCTATTTTGCTAGTACGTATGCGAGTATTAAGGTCCAGAATTCTTCTGGTAACGTTCTGTACAATAAGGAAATCGTGGGAAATAAACAACAAAATGCTGAAAGCCAAACTGTGCCCGTCAAGGTAGGGGATTACATTGAATTTACCCATATAGAAGGAGAAGCAACAAAGGAAAAAACGCGAGCAACTTTAATTAACCTTGAAAATAACAAAAATGAAACCATTGGAAAAACAGCAAGATATCAAGTTACAAAAGAAGGCTTGAAGAAAGTAGAAACAATGCCAGAAACAACGGTTTTAGATGGAAATCATTTTGGGTGGTCATTCAAAGGATATAGTGATAGAGAAATCGCAAAGGTAGATTATAATAAGACAACAGAGAAAATGCAGGTGAATTTAGAAGCGGGCGTACCACATTCTTACTTTAATAATACGTATGCAAGTATTACAGTAAAGAATTCAACCGGTAGTATTTTGTACAATAAGGGAATAGTGGGAAATAGACAGCAAACTGCTGAAAGCCAAACCGTGCCCGTAAAAGTGGGAGATTACATTGAGTTTACCCATATAGAAGGGGAAGCAGTAAAAGAAAAAACACGAGCTATACTTATTAATCTTGAGAATAATAAACAAGAATATATGGGCAAAAAAAGAACCTATCAAGTTACTTCAACGGGATTAAACAAAATAGAGTAACATGAAAAACATTCTAATTATTAGTTAGATGCAAATAGTCGTTCATTATGAACGGCTATTTGGCTTTTATTTAAAGAGAAGTGAAATGAAAATATTCTCTCTTTTGTATATACTCTCGTTGCTATCAACTGCTACATTCTTTTATCAGGAGAAAATAATTTAAAAAATGTGCTTGAGAATGGATACATGTTTAAGTGCTATAGATTTGAGAAAAAAGAAACAGAATAGTAAGGTATTTGTTGATAAATCAACTTTTATATTACAATATTTTACATATTTAGTATGATGTATATGAGTTCTGTATATTAAGGGAGGAATGGGAATGAAAAGGTTCATAACACGTGCAAGTGGTAATGCAATCTCAAAAAAGTTAGTTTTAATGGTGTTGTCGATGGTTTTCATGATATTGATGATTACCCCATCGAATGATGTATCGGCCGCCAACCTATCAAAAGGAGGTTCACTAAAAGGCGTGAATTTATTTAATGGAAGTTGGACAGTTGCTATCCAGGCAGCAAATTTACAATATGTTTCCGCTGAGCCTTTTGGAAATGTAATAGCAAATCGTAATGCAGTTAATGAATGGGAGAAATTCGAATTAATTCCGACTGGGGAATTATATACGTACGCTTTAAAAGCTAAAAGTAATGGGAAGTATGTTTCGTTTGAGCCAAATGGTAGAGTAGTAGCAGATCGTACATCAATTGGGGCATGGGAAAAGTTTATCTTATATAATGGTGGAGACAATAGGATATATGTATTACAAGCATTAAGTAATGGTAGATATATATCAGCAAATGGTGGTAGAGAATTAACAGCTACTAGTTATGTAGCTGGAAGCTGGGAAAGATTTGTTATTGTATACTTCTAAACTTTGAAGTGTTATATATTTAAATGATAATGGCATGTTTAGTTTTTATAAACGCCTTAATACAATAAAGTATTAAGTATTTAATACAAGTGTATATTAACGTGTAAAAGGGCTGCAAGTAATTAGCAGTCCTTTTTACATGTTAAATAAGGACTTACTGAGGTTATAATGAAAAGAAAAAGAACCCTATAGGGTTCTTTTTCAAGGCATATTAACAGTAAGGAGAATCATGAAATGCTACTTCAAATCTTTATTAGGGGAAAGATTTGAATAAGCTTAACATACATCTATTTTTACATAAATGTAATATATAGTAAATTGATAATGTTTATACTTACTATTACTAATATTCAATTAAGATAATTAACACTATTTGTATAGTGTTAATTAAGTCTGTATTTAGAAAACTAATAATAGTCCCCAAGTTGGTTATATACGTATAATATTATATTATACGTATATTATATTTGCTAAAAGAGCTTATAGATATATCATTTTAAAAATTAATTAACATTTAAACAATTTTAACTGAAATTGGGTGTGTATTATCTAAAAGCAAATAAAATAAACAAAGACCCTGTAATTATTGTAGTAAGGTACATAGAACTAAAACCAAGATATTCTTGCGAACTCAAAAAGCCTAAATTCCTTAATTTAGGAATTTAGGCTTTGACGCTATGTCATGGATTACAATCGGAATGGAATCGGGCATATCTACTACAACAGAGTTATAATTTCTTCAGCTCATTAAATTAGAAACTGATATTTGATTACCGTAGTTGAATTATTTCTCTTTTAAAAGAACGGAAAGATTTTTTTACGTTAGCATTTTTTACATAATAATTATTTAAGAGAAAAAATACTACTGAGTAATGCTATTAAATCCCAGTCTAATTTCTAATGGTCCCAGTATCTTTTATTTTGACGTGTGTCTTTACATTTATTTTAGCCTCTGCTAACGCTTGCAACCAATCTCCCTTTACTTTTTTCCACTCTTTATATTGAAATGCTCTAGCATATAGGGATAATCCGATTGGATCAATTTTATTCTGCTGTATTTCATACAACATATTTTGTAAATTATTATTAATTTCTTTTTGAATAGCACTTTTTAAATTATTTATATTTTTTTTATTATCATAGTGTCCCTTAATTGAATTCGCATTGGTTTTTTCTATTAAAGCTACATTAGCATATATATCGAGATTAAATACAAACTTTCCGTTTTGAAAATTAACAACTACCTTCCTTGTCGCGTTCTGTACGAAGATAGAAGTGTTTGTTTTTTTGTTGGACTTTTTAGGAGGAAGCGCAAGGTGTAGTATCATTCGCCCGCTACTTTTTTGCTTATTTATAAGATTGAAAAATTTAACATCTTTTTTAGGGATATGAGTTAAATATTTCCCTTTTTGATTTAAAAATGCAATTCCAACTGTGTCGATTTCATTCTTTGTTTTTTTGATAATTGGAACAGTTTGCGTCATTCCTTCTTCATTTTGTTCTCTCATTAATTGTTGAATTGTAGAAGAGACGGATTGGTTATTTTGAATTGACGATTCGATTACACCATTTATATAAGATGAAAGTGATGGTTTACTAGGCTTATGAATTTTAAAAACTTCTTCTGCAGGTCCATCTACAAGTACTACTTTAGCATTAATGGTAGCGTAAGGATCACGGTAAGAAGAATCAAGCTCCTGCAACCAATTTGCTTCTTGCGCTAATTTTTTCCCAATTAAAATGATTTCAGCTTTGGAAGCTGTCATAAAGCCTGTTAACTTCGTATCTATCTTACTGAATCCAGTATATACAGTTGATGCTTGTGTCCAATGTTCTATAGTACTTTTTGGTTGTTTATGATGAAAGAGTGGTATGCTTGTTCCAACTTTTATGTCTCCATTAGGGGTTCTATCCAAGCCAATTAACAGGATTAATGAAACCTTCTCAAGAGGAATTCTCTGACTACAACCAATTATATATACACAACAAATTACAATCCATATCCATTTTCGAATCAAAGTTGTTTCCTCCTAGTAATCCAAGTAAAAAGAATACTGTAAGCGAAAAATAAGATTGGTAATAGAATAAAGAAAACGACATTTAAGATATCCATAAGAGAATATATAAACAAATATTGATCCACATCGGGATTTAGGAAAATAAATAGGCCAACTATAAGTAACATAAAAGCAAGTAGCGCCCAATTGCGGGCGTTTTTTTGAAGTGAAATGGTCACAGATTCAAAACTGAAAAATAAATACGGATATATTGTAGTGGAAAATACAATTAAATAGTAAGCGATATATATAATTTCTAATCGTTCCATGAAAGAAAAACGAACCCCTTTTAACAGATGAAATACTGGCCAGATTACATCTTTTATCCCTTCTGGACTAAAGTATATATAAGAAAGGATAGTAACATATAGATAGAAAAACATGGTTCCAGTATTCGCTATTAGTAGTCCTTTTATGGCTTTTTGTTTTTTTTGTAAGAATGGGTATATATAATATGCAATTTCTAGGCCAGCATAAGGAGTAATAGTTTCTTTTGTTGCCTTTACAATAGGGTATAATCCTTCTTTAAATATAGGTAGTAGGTGTAAAGGATTGTAGTTAGTCTTTAGTGAAAAAAGAAGAAATAGCGGCATCCAAGTAGTGAAGAAGAAAACAAGCATAGAATAACTAGTAAGAGCCCTTAACCCACTCAGGGCTAAAATAATAAAAGGTAATAGTAATAATATGGTGATTTGATAAGCAGGAGTGGAAGGGAATATCCACACTTTTACAATATCAGTTGCCTTTAATAAAGTATTAAATCCAGCAAAAAATAGATAAAAGGCATATGCAAGAAAAAGAATTGTCCCTATCCATTTACCAAAGTATGTTTTTAAGATTTGTGAGAAATTTTTGTTAGGATTTTTTTGTAACATTAATATAATAAATACACCGATTGTAGAAGTAACTATCCATCCGAGAATGATCGAAATCCAGCCATCTGTACCAGCAGTAGTAGCAAGTGGGCTTGGCATAATTAACATACCAGATGCGAGTTGCAGCGAATGAATGAAAATAATAAATTCGAATAAAGTTACTTTTTGGAACTTAAGATTCCCCATGTTAACCACCTTCTTTTTTCTTTCTTTGTTTCGGCTGTCCTGTACTCGAGCGGGTGGTAATCATCGAAATAGGAAATCTTACAAAAGAATCTTTTAACTCTTGGAGACGAAATGGTGCGATTGGCATTCCGTATGGTGAACCATAGGAAGTTAGTGAAACAAAATGAGCAAATAAGAGCATTAATCCACTAACAATACCTACAATCCCATAAAAGTAAGCCAATAACATCATTGGAAAACGGATAAGGCGTATAGAACTTGATAAATCATAATTAGAAACAATAAATGAAGCAATGGCTGTAATAGATACAATAATAACCATAACGTTACTAACAAGACCAGCTTGAACAGCCGCCTGTCCAATTACAATCCCTCCAACGATTCCAATAGTTTGTCCAATTGGTTGTGGTAAGCGAATGCCAGCTTCACGTAGCATTTCTAGTGTAATTTCCATTATAAAAGCTTCCAATAAGGGGGAGAAAGGGACTTTGACTCTTGATGTTGCAATAGAAGTGTATAAGTCTATAGGAATAATTTCAAAGTGAAAAGAGACTATAGCAATATAAAATGCGGGTAAAAAAATAGCTATAATAAATCCTGCAAATCGTAATAAGCGAAAAAATGATGCGATGAGCCAATGAATATTATAGTCATCTGGGGTTTGAAAAAATCCAATCAAATTCATAGGAACAACCATTGCACCAGGGGATCTATCCATTAATACTGCTACTTTCCCATCAAGTATATGATTTGAAATGGCGTCTGGGCGCTCGCTTAAATACGCCTGTGGAAAAGGAGTCCAATTTTGATCTTTTGTATAATTAGATAGCTCTCCAATACTTAATACCGCATCTGTTTTGATTTTACAGATTCTAGTTTCAATTTCTTGGACTACATCTGCGTTTGCTACATCATCTAAGTAAATTAAATAGACTAAAGAAGTGGCTCGTTCTCCAATCGTCAGCTTTTTGATTTTTAACTCTGTAGAAGGAATATATCGACGGATAAGACCTATATTTTTTGTGGCATTTTCAATAAATCCATCATGGGATCCTTTAATAGTAACTTCTGAAATTGGCTCTTGAATTGCTCTCTCTGCCCAGCCTTTTGTATTTATTAGAAGTGACCGCTTTTCTTTCTCCATAAACAGTACACATTGCCCCTCAAGTAATCCTTCTTTAATTTCATTCCATGTATATACTATTTTGGTATGAGTAGCAATAATATTAGAATTAAATATTTGACTGTCTTCATTTACTTCTTGTAATAATGGTGTAACAACATTGGTTTTTAATGCAACACCATCTGTAAGGCCTTCAAAATAATATAGTAAAATATTCGTGTTTGTTTTTAATTGCAAAGGATGTTCAATTAAATCTGCACTAATATCAAAGATATTATCTAGTGTATTTTTAAGTTGTTTTAAGTTACTTGTTTGGATCTTTTCAATGGTTTTATCTGTCTTAGTTTCTAAGGTCTCTTCATTTAAGGACAAAATTGACACCTCTTTAATATATAACGATTAGTTGTATTTATTATTTTTATATGATTGAATTTTATTCACTAATTTAAACTAATTGAAGATAAGAATTAATAAATTTGATGTGCTATATTATTAATTCAATAATTGAGAGCAAAAAGTAGATGTAATTTGTGTGGAAATGTAAGTATTAAGATAGAATTGAAATTTGAATGATTATAATAAAAAGAACCCTCGATAGGTTCTTTTTATTTGGTAAATATGTTGTCAACAATAGATGGCGATAAAGGTAGTAATTTAGATGTCTTTATGTTAATCAGCTAAATTTTGTAGGAAGAATTCTTTTTTCATACCTTAATACTCAATGAAAAAGGATATTTCATTTATTTGGATGTTCTAGTGTATTTGAATTTTGCGCACCAACAAATTTTGTTTAGGGACAAAATGCATTTTCTTAATTATCAGAAAAAACAGCGCAACAAAATTCCTATTCATTATTTTGGTAGGTATCAAATATTTCTTTGGCCTTATTTTCTTGATATTACCGTACGTTTATATGTTTCTAAGGGAAAGAAATACTTTCATTTTTATTACCATCTATTGTTTGATTAAGATGGTAACATGAAAGTGAAACGTTTACAACCAGAAAATAAAGAAAAAATATTAAAATGCGACTTTTTTCGACAATTATTCTATGTTTATATTTAATTTTATTATAGGAAAAGGCGGAGGAAAGCGGACCTTTTCCTATAAACTGTTTTGTTGGAATTAGAAATAACTAAAAAAGTAATAATAGCTTAAAAGGAAAATGAAATTCAATGATAAAGTTATTATTGAATTTGTGAACCTCAGGTATCTTGAAAGTATGGTCAAATTTTAATCCACTTTGCGTTTCTTCCTTTTGTAACTAGCTTAATATGGCCAAACAGTTGCAAGGAATTTAAAGCCTTACTGATCGTGCTCTCTGCAATGTCTGGATAAGTGTTACGAATACTTTCCTTAGTAAAGGGTTGTTTTTGTTTAAGTATAAAATTCTGAATTCTCTCAACTTTAGTATGTTTACATATAGAATCTAGAACTGTGTTATGAAGATCTTTATAAGCCTCTAATATAATTGTTAAAAACGTTTTTAACCAAAAGCTATTATTATGTTCCTCGCAGTACCAATTCACCGAAGATTTATAAATCGAATTGTAATAATCAGATTCATGTTTCTTAATATATTTATCCAAACATACATATTTTACAAATGTGTGTCCACTCCTAATTAACAGCAATTGCATTAACATAAATGCCAACCTGTTATTACCTTGATTGAAAGGGACTATGCAATAAAAATTTAATATAAAACGAGCTATTAATAAAAGTGAATGAAGCCCCTTACTAGTATTTAATGAGTTGTATTGATCACATAATTGCTCCATAAACTGTGGAATAAGTTCATGCGGAAGAATGCGGTAACTATTCAAGTGCATTCCATGTTCTGGAATTCCTGGAATAATAAAAGGTTTTTCACGCCATTTGGCACTGTCAGAGGTAATGTAATGTATTAGTTGAAAATGTAATTCCTGTATAGTTGCTGGATTGATTAATAAAGTACAGGAGTTTTTATGTACAAAAGAAAGTGTTTGATAATAGCAAAAAATAGCATCTTCCGAAATATTTTGAGGTACGATATCATCTAAAATAAGTTCTTTTAATCTTTTATTAGGAACTTTTATATCCTCGTAAATAGTTGTGAAATTTTTTATGTAATGTAGTGGTATAGTTTTTTCTAAGCTATTAAATATGTCCGGGTTTTGTTCCTGATAAGCAGCTAATTTTCCTTTGAATTCGCTAATTTCACTTATTAAATTTATTAACCTCCTTTTCAATTCAATATTTTTGTACTTATCATCAAAAAAGTCTCTCATTTTTGTTCCTCCTGTAACCCCTTAACACGTTGTTGCATATATCTTTCCATTCTAAAGGTATGCCATGAAATCATTGTAAAATAAAGATATTGTAGGTCTGATTTTGAATATATATATATCAGAATCTATATTTTTATTTAACAATTAAAATATGGAAATTATAAAGAAGAATCGTTACGATTCAATTTTAATAGGCATAATCCTAACATCAAATGCAAAAATGTACAATAAAAAAATATAAAATATAAAACTATCAAATCTTTTGAAAGATTATCTAAAAGAGTTTTAAGAAATTGTAGGTATAGATGTTCTTTGGTTTAGGAGTAAATAATAAAGCGATAATAAAGTTTTCATAGGTAATTAAAAAGTAGATAGACTATTAATTTGTGACAATTACGTGCCTAATCTATCATATGCTTTTATGAGAATTCTAAAATTAAATCCTAACGAGCTGAATTTTCTATATTTAGCATAAATATTAGGGAGGCGTGCTGATGAAATGTATCATTTTATATAGAAATATGTAACGTTTAACACTCGTATTGTAAAATATTTTGACATACGTTAATTTAAATATTAGGTACAGGAACATTTAATAAAAACTCAGTACTAAAATACCCTTTAAACGTTTCATCCTAAGAACTTTTCTCAAGCACACTGAAGTTCATCCTTTGTTTCTGTGCCTTATTAGATAAAAATAACACAATAAATTATTAGAATGTGATAGTTAAAATTGCATTTTTAAATCTTTTATATTTTTAAACCTTTTCTCTTTTCTTAAGTATTAACAATTTCTTGATAATCTGTTTAAAATAAGGAAATACAGGATAGAAAATAATGGCTATTAATAAAGAAAATACAGTTAAGCTAGATACCTTAAGTTATTTTATAAGTAATTAAGCGTTAGTTTGAATTAGTAGGAGTATTATATGTGTTTGTTAAAAGGCTTGTTTTATTTGATTTGTTACTATTAATTTATGAATTTTAACATCTAGAAGTTAGTCAATATATAGATAATATTAGTTATGTGGGTTTTAACCTCAAGTGTATATGTTTAAGGTTAAAGAATTTGTGAGTGGTATAAAAGTAGCGGAAGTCTGGAAGAAACGGATATAATCGGTTTCTTCCAGACTTTTTTGCTTTTTGTAATATAAAAATTTTATTTTTCCTACATGAGGAATTTTTTTGTTTTAATATTTGAATTTTTTGTGAAATTAAATGGAGTTTTTAGTCTTCTTTAAATACATAATGTTACAAAATAGCGTAATTGTATTTACTTTATTTTTATAGGAGATTAAAAATAATAATAAATGTACCAATTTATGAGAGATATTAATATATTAATTGGTGATTTGTTCGTTTATCCCTATATTGCTATTATATTAGCGAGAACAATATATTGGGGGGACAAGAATGAATTTGAAATTAACATCTAAATTGGAAAGATTAAGAAAAAGTAAAAAAGGAATTGGTGCTTGTCTTCTGGCTGCAGGGGTGACGGCAATTACAATGATTCCTCAAAGTGCGTATGCACATGGGTTTGTTGAAAAACCGAGTAGTCGTGCTGCTTTATGTAGTCAGAATTATGGGGCATTAAATTTAAATTGTGGAAATGTAATGTATGAACCTCAAAGTCTAGAAGCACCTAAAGGGTTTCCAGATGGTGGACCGATTGATGGGAAAATCGCTTCGGCAGGAGGATTATTTGGAGGAACTCTTGACCAACAAACAACAAATCGTTGGTTCAAAAACACAATTAAGGGGGGAGAAAATACATTTACATGGAAATATACAGCAGCACATTCTACAAGTAAATGGCATTATTACATTACAAAAAAGGGATGGGATCCTAACAAACCGTTAACACGTGCTGAATTAGAACCAATTGGAACTGTGAAACATGACGGTTCGGCTGCATCAAATAATTTAACACATACAATTAATGTACCAACTGATCGTAATGGTTATCATGTTATTTTAGCTGTATGGGATGTAGCAGATACGTCAAATGCCTTTTATAATGTAATTGATGTAAATTTGGTAAATAATGAAACACCTGATACAGTAGCTCCAAGTCAACCAACTGAATTAAATGCCTCTAAAGTTTCTGCCAATAGTGTTGAAATAACATGGAAGGCTTCTACTGATAATATAGGTGTAAAAGAATATCAAGTGTTACGTAATGGAGAAGTAATTGATACGGTACCAGGTACAACTTTTATTGATAAAAAGTTAAAAGCAGATACGGAATATACCTATACAATAAAGGCATTAGACTCTGCTGGAAACATATCAAAAGAAAGTGAAAAACTAAAGGTTAAGACAACACATGCAATCCCAGATAAAGAGGCTCCGACTCAACCAAAAGGATTACATAGTATGGGTACAACAGCGACAACTGTTGATTTGATGTGGAGTCCGTCAGAAGATAATGTAGATGTTGACCATTATATTGTATATAGAGAAAGCGCTGGGGTTATGAATAAAATTGGGACATCAGCTAATACATCCTTTATAGATAAAGGTTTGAAGGCTAATACATCGTATAAATATGTAGTGACAGCGGTTGATTTAGCTGGAAATGAATCTAGTAGAAGTGATGTTTTGAATATAACTACTAAGTTAGAGGATTCCACATATGAAAAATGGGATGCAAGAAAAGTATATACTAAAGGTGATAGGGTAGTACATGAGGGAAAAGTGTATGAAGCGGTTCAAGATCATCAAGGAAATGGCGACTCAAATTGGATTTTTGCCTTATCGCTTTGGAAACCAGTTTTGAATAAATGATAAGCTGAAAAAGGTAGCTAACAATTTTGGATTTCTCTTTAAAAATTAAGGGCCGTTCCAAATATAATTATCTAATGGATTAAATGATATGTTAATAAAGTGAAAATTTAATCGCCATCCTAATATTTACGAAATGAAATCAAAAAAGAATCCCAATGGGATTCTTTTTTTCTAATTTGTAATAGCGTATATTTTCACTGTGAATTTGCTAGTGGCACCAATTGGACTTGCAATATAATATTTAGTATTTGTGTAAGCTTCAGTCCTAGATTCATGTGAAATATTTTTCCAACGAGTAGAATCTATTCCTAGGGAAACATCAATCATTACATTGAAAGAAATAGTATAAGGATAATCTTTTTCTGAAGGCTCAATAACCCATTTTAATTCTTTGGTACCTACAGGTAAACTATCAATTTTAAAGTTTTGGCTGGATCGATTTTGTTGCCCTGATAAAGGAATAGATTCAGATGATATTTGTGAAATTAATATTTCTTTTTCATTTGAATGTATACCATTTAATTTAATGATACTATCAATTAAACCTGGACCGGGAAAATCAGCCGCGATGATACCAGAATGTTTAATTGCGCCTTGTTGTAAGAGTTCGGTCCCAAGTGTATTCATCCCCCCATAGTATACTTGTCCGTTTCTATCACGAGGGAAATCACTCCACGCATTAGTGGAATTCGTTTGAAGCAATTTAGGACTACTGTCAGTATTCCTACTCTCTTTTCCGCTTGCAACAAACCAAGGATATACATTATTTAAAAATGCGGCTGCGCCTCCCGTACCACTAAAATGGTTGAGATAAATTTTTCCATTATTAAAATTAATATTTGTATTTTGTAGATGTTTTTTTATCGCAATCCATTTTGTATATATTTCGTCTGGTCCGCTTCCAATTTCAAATTTATCTTGTATATTTAAACCTTCGTAATCAATCCCGTACAATTGAGCGGATGTAAAGTTTTGTAAGATTACAATTTTTCCGCGGGTATCTCCTAAAGTAGGGTTATTTCTATCTGAAGTTGGTACGGAATTAGGATCCCAAAAATATGAAGCATTAACGTTTTTATATTTTAAAAATATCTCCTCAAATGATAGAGATCCACTTTCAGGAGTAGTTTCTTCTTTTAAGCGCATTAATATTGTTTCTGTTGGATGATCTTTTAAAAATTGAATGGTCTCTTTTAATACATCTTCAAACACTGCTTTTTGATTTACAACGCCATGATACATTGCAAAAGAATCTTTTACACGTTTAACACGCATATCTACATATCGAATTCCGGAATTTAATTGTTGGGATAAACTCATAGTTTGATTTCTTGTCAAATTTTCATCAAGAAAACTCGCTCCATGTAAAGCCATCGTACCGTGAGTCCCTGGAATAGATATTTCACTTATTTTTGTTGAACCTTCTATTTTCGACATCCACGATGGATTTTGATACCCTATATTGGATTCATAGGAGTAACCTGGATGACTATCAGCTAAAATAGTAGATGGTGTACTTAAACTTGCTAGTGTAATACAAGTAAGGATGCTAATTTTAAAGAAATTTCTCATTTTTATTTTGTTCATTTTTTCTCTCCTGACCTTTAAACAATTGTTAGATGATTTTTTACTATATTTATTGTTTTTCATTCTTAAGATAATAAATTTTTGTATTTAAAAATAATTAACAATAGGAGGAGTAAGTTATTTGAGACTTTAATAATTTTTTATTATAAATTGTCCCTAATAGCCAAGCGGATTCTTGAAAACTCGAAGTATAGCCTCCAAAAAACAACTGTTTATCGTATTGAATACAAACAAAACAGAAGTCCTAAAAAAGACTTCTATTTTGTGACATATAATGAATGATAAGGTGGTAAACAAATCAAGATAATGTGATTGAGTGGTAAAAATTTATTAATAGCTGTTTTAGAATCTCTTATAACAAGGCTGATTACAAAAAGCGGATCTCTACACTGCTAATAAAAATTGAAAAATTCTACTCATTAAAACTTAAACTAACTACAGTTGCAATTGATTGGGCTGCATGTTCCCAGCTTCCATCTATAACTTTACCAATCTGCTGACCAAGTGCATTTAAATCATTTGGATTAACTGGAATTCCATTATACGCAGCAAGAATTGATAAAAGTGGAGCAGCAAATGGTGTCCAACCACCTCTATCAATATTAAATACAGGTTTATCTAGTACCTTTCCATCTTGTACTGTAAACTCATAATAAAATTGATCATCTGGACGAAAACTTAAATGATGAGAGATTTGCCCCTTAACATATTTTTTTCCTGCACCTAGATTTACTACTTCTATTTCCTTTACATTAAATTCATGTTCAAATACTTTGATTTTTTTGACTTCTGGACCATTTAAGGCAGCTTGAACGGCTGTTTCCAAATTGTTTTGTGCAAAAGGTTGAATACTTAATTGTGCCTCTTTTTGTTGAATAGGAACATCCTTTTCTGCAGCAAACACCGAGGTAGTAGGTAGTGCACCTGTAGCTAACGTAGCTGCAAGTGCCGTTGTCATCATGATTTTTCGTTTCATCTTCATAGTTTTCCTTCCTCTCTTAAAGTTATGATATATAATTTTTTAAGATTGACACGGTACAATTTTTTCATAATGCACGCAAAAAACTGGTTTAAGAACTATGTGAAAAACGTGTCGGAAAATTAAAATTAATTATATATGTATTTTAAATGATATATATCTACACGTATTTTTTCAATTTTTAGATAAATTAAGCGGTAATTACTGCATAAGAGTCAATTTAGCACTTTATTTATCTATACACTTCCTATAAACACATTTAGTTCATAGTAAAAGTGATATATTTGATATTAAATGTCTTGCATAATGCGATAAAATTTCACAATTTTATCGCATTATATACAAAAAATGAAGAATTTAAATAAGTATGAATTTTAAAATTCGCAAGAAAAGAAAGAGAACTGCTATTAATACAGTAGAAGAATTTCAAGAAATTTTGAGCAACGTTCACCAAATAGTTGATATAAGAGATGTATCGAGTTTTGCTGCAGGTCATATTGAGAAGTCAATAAACATACCTTATAAAAATTCTTTCACAACTTGATGTGGATGGTTATTAGATTATAAAACAGAAACTTTAATAATTTTAGATGAGGAAAAGGTTAAAGTGGAGGCAGTTATTAGAGAATTTGAATCTATTGGGTTAGATAATATTATTGCTTTTGCACCCTAAAAAGTAATACAGAAACTTAATAGATTTGAAAGTTACAAAGAAAAAACATCGATTGAATTATATTCGCATATAAAAAGTGGAAGTGTTAAGGTTATCGATGTGCGTAGTACAACAGAGTGGGAGGAAGGAAACCTTCATGATGCAATATATCACTTTAGGCAATCTATTTGAACAATTAGATTATATCCCGAAAAATTGTCCAATAGTTTTGCAATGTCGAACCGGATTGCGTTCCCCTATAGCAGCTAGTATTTTACAAAGAGCTAGTATAAAGGAAGTAGTGAATTTAAAGGGAGGATTTCTTGTATGGAAAGAAGAAGGTCGCCATTCAAGGCGACCTTCTTTACTATGCGTTATATCCAAATAATTTTAAATCTTCTCCTGAATCTGAAATGATTTTCTCAAATCGTAATCCTACTTTTTCTAAAAGCTTTCCTGAGGCGATGTTATCTATAGAAGTAATTGCTACAATTCGTTTCATGCCGAGCTTTTGTACACCGTATTCGATTATCGCAGAAGCTGACTCGTAGCCATATCCTTTTGAACGGAATGTTTCTAAAAAGGCAAATCCGATATCAACGTCTTCTAATGAATCTCTTTTAATAAGGCCACACATACCAAGTGGAGTGAGATCTTCTTTTCGTTCTACTAAGTAAAGGCCAAATCCGAGTTTGTTATACATATCGATGGGACCGTTTACAATATAATTTTTTGCATCTTCTAAGTTTCTAACCCCTTTGTCACCAATAAACTGAATCCATGCAGGATCGTTTACTAACTCAAGAATAAAAGAAGCGTCTTTTATATCAAACCAACGAAGATTTAGACGTTCGGTTTCAAGAACTATCAATTATTACACCACCTTTAAAAAGTTATAACAATTAGTATGGATTGTGTAAAACAAAAGTGCAACATATTTTAATGGGGGTGTTTGTTCACATAAAGTTCGTTTGTTTTGTATAGAGAGATATTTTATAATTAGGATTGATTGTAAAGAGTGAGATACTTATACAATGACTCCTAGGTGACTAGGAGTTTTTACTATATAACTATCATTATTACTAAATATGACACACTACACATTCTACTCAAGGAGGTACATAATGAAGAAATTATATAATGCATCGTTTACGTATTTGATTATCGGTTTATTATCAGGGATTTTCGCTAGGGAGTATGGTAAGTATAAAGGGATTTTAGGATCTACTTTGTTAAATCTTTTGCATACACATACACTTGTACTTGGCTTTTTCTTCTTTTTAATTGCTTTAGGATTAGCAAAAGTATTCGCGTTTCATGAAGTGAAAGGGTTTAATAAGTGGTTTGTTTTACATAACATTGCATTAACATTAATGTTAGGTTCGCTAGCAGCGAGAGGGCTTCTTCAGTTAAATGGAGCTGACTTTAAAGGGTTAACTTATATTGTAGGGTTTTCTCATTCGTTGATGGCAGTTACTTTAATTTGGTTTATGTTGTTAATAAAGAAATCGTTTAAAATGTAGTGAAAAAGAACTTGTAGCGTGTGCTGCAGGTTCTTTTTTGTATGTTTAGGTTTAATAATCTTATTTTTCTAATTATTTTGTATAAAGATGGTATACTTGTTTTAAAATTAAAAAGGAGAGTTGATTATGGAAATAACAATTGAACATGTAGTAAATGAATTAAAAGGCATACTTCCTGAAGATCGAGTAGTAATAAATATGACAGTACGAGAGTTACATAGTAAAGATGAATCTTACCACGTTAGTAGTTTACCTGATGTAGTTGTTTTTCCAAAAACGACCGAAGAAGTTAGCGCGATAATGAAAATAGCGAGTCAGCACGGAACAGCTGTCGTTCCATTTGGAGTAGGGTCCAGCTTAGAGGGACATGTAATTCCTTACGAAAAAGGAATTACAATGGACTTTTCTCTTATGAACAAAATACTTGAAATAAGAGAAAAGGATTTTCTTGTGAGAGTACAGCCAGGGGTGACGCGCTCTCAGCTTAATAAAGAATTGAAAAAGTATGGATTATTTTTTAGTGTAGACCCAGGAGCTGATGCAACGTTAGGAGGAATGGCTGCTACAAATGCGAGCGGAACGACAGCGGTAAAGTATGGTGTAATGCGTGATCAAGTTCGAGATTTAGAAGTCGTTCTTGCTGATGGAGGAGTAATACATACCGGGAATTTAGCGGCGAAGTCATCATCAGGTTATCATTTAAATGGTATTTTCGTAGGATCAGAAGGAACACTTGGATGTTTCACGGAGTTAACTTTAAAAGTATACGGTATACCAGAACATGTTATGGCTGCGAGGGCATCGTTTCCAACTATAAATGATGCAGTAGAAGCTGTAATTAACATATTACAAGCAGGTATTCCAATCGCGAGAATTGAACTCGTTGATGAATTATCTATGAAACAAGTAAATTATTACAATGAAACAAGTTACAGAGAAGAACCGACACTGTTTTTAGAGTTTCACGGCAATGAAGCAGGGTTAAAGCAAGATATTGAATTTACGAAAGAAATCGTTCTTGATCATAAATGTATAGAAATTACGTTTGAGACGGAAACAGCAGCGAGAAATAAACTGTGGGATGCAAGACATAACTTAGCGTACTCTTACGTGCATAGTTATCCTGGTAAAAAGCTAATGAGTACAGACGTATGTGTGCCAATTTCGGAATTAGCTGGAGCGATTCAACATGCGAAAGAGGTATTAGATAAAGTAGGGCTTATTGGCGGTATTCTAGGTCATGTTGGAGATGGGAATTTCCATGTACTCTTAATGATTGACACAAATGATAAAGAGGAAGTAAAGAAGGCGGACGAAATAAACGAAAGTATCGTTCTGTATGCTCTTAAACGAGGAGGAACGTGTACAGGAGAACATGGCGTTGGAATCGGAAAACGAAAGTATCAAGAAGAAGAACATGGGGCGGCATTATTTGTAATGGAGAAAATAAAGAAAGCTCTTGATCCGCAAAATATTTTGAATCCGAATAAGGTGTTTCAATTAAAAGATAGGGGCTGATTGGATGAAAGTACTAGAAGCGATAAGTAATATAGCTGGAAAGTATTTTGCATTTTGGACCGGCTGCTGCACTCCCAAGTGTATTAGCGGCAGTATGGCATAACATTTCAGGGCCAATATTAGCAACCATCTGGTCAAAAAATGCAAAGAACACTTTCAGCGATGAAAATGTATCAATAAATATAGAAAAATAGGAATGATAAATAATGCAAAAACGTATTGTACATTTTGAAGGAATGGTTGTATTTTTAGCCACGATTTATATGTATTCAATATATGAGTTTAGTTGGATTATATTTTTTGTATTCCTTTTAGCGCCGGATTTATCCATGTTAGCGTATGGGATCAATAATCACGTTGGTGCGAAAATATATAACGTATGTCATACATATATCATATCCATATTAATTGTTCTAATAGGTGTCTATTTTAAGATAGATACCGTTATAGTGATTGGCTTAATATGGACAGCACATATTGGAATGGATCGAATGTTTGGATATGGATTGAAATATGAGACGGATTTTAAGGATACTCATATTCAAAGATTATAATTGCTTTTGAGGAGAGGGATACGTTGAAACAGAGAATTACTATCGAAGAATATAACATCAAATGGGAAAGTGAATTTAATAAGCTACAAACTCTCATTAACGATGTGATGGAAGACAGCATTTTATCCATTGAACATGTTGGGAGTACATCTGTTAAAGGGCTTGCATCAAAACCAATACTAGATATTGATGTTGTAATAGAAGAGTACGAAATTTTTCATGAGGTAGTAAAAAAACTTGAGAAGATAGGGTACTATCATCAGTTAGAATGGAGCTTTAAAGGAAGAGAGGCGTTTGGAAGAAAGGATATGTTCGTTCCATGGAACGAGGGAAATACAGTTTGGATGGAACATCATTTATATGTGTGTGATAAAAATAGTGAAGAGTTGAGAAGGCATATAGCGTTTCGAGATTACCTTCGTGAACATACTGAAGTAGCTAATGAGTATGGAAACTTGAAGGAAGAGTTAGCAAGAGAGTCGAAAAATCGATCTAGTTATATTGAGGGTAAGACCGTATTTATTACAAATATATTAGAAAAAATAAACTAAAGCAGCATGGAATACATGCTGCCTATTGTTTTGAAATAGAAAGCTGCCATTATAAAACAAATGCAAACTGGCCCTGTTGATTGATGCGGTTACTAAATATAATAGGAAATAAATTAGAAAAGATCGGAAAAGAGGGAGCTTATGTACATACCAAAATATTTCGCAATACAAGATGAAGAGATGAAGTACGAAATAATGGAACAAAATAGCTTTGCGACATTATTTTCTCAACATAACGGAGAACCATATGCAACGCACTTGCCGTTGTTATTAAATAGGGAGACCCTTACTTTACATGGTCACTTCGCACGGCCGAATGAACAGTGGAAAGATATTGGGACTCAGCAAGTACTAGCTATATTTCAAGGACCACATAGTTATATCTCTCCGTCATGGTATGAAACAAACAATGCAGTACCAACATGGAATTACGTTGCAGTGCATGTATACGGTGAATTAGAAATTGTTGAAGATGAGAAGACATTAGTAGATTCTCTTCAAGATTTAGTAAATAAATATGAAGATCCAGAGAGCACCTACTCACTTAATGATGTAGATCCAAATTATATGGGAGGATTAAGTAAGGGAATAGTTGGATTCAAAATAAAGATAAATAAAATAGAAGGAAAAGCGAAGTTAAGTCAAAATCATTCTGTAGAGAGACGAAATTTAGTTGTGGAGAAACTTGAGAAAGTTGGTAGTGAGGAGAGTAAGAGGATTGCGGAGTTGATGAGAAAATAAAGTCTACATGAAAGGAAAATATTCTAAATAAGCGTATTTAAAAAGACCTTCTTAATTGAAGGTCTTCCGTTTTTTAAAGTGCTTTTTCAGTTGTTGTTGAGTTGTAGTCTTTACTTACGTCAACGGATTGAACAAGACCAGGTCTTTGTGGTGCAGGGGTGTCCCCAATGTTTAATGCTACATATCCTAACTGTGTTTTCGGTGTTTCTGAGGTGAAGCTTAATCCAAGAGTTGTGATGCTAATAACAGCTAAGCCAATGATGCTCAATTTAATCTTTTTCATTATATCAAAGCTCCCTTTTCTTCATGTTTTTTTCTTGCTTGATTGGCCATGTAAAAGTATTGACTAGCTTTTATATGGTCTTCTTTTTCATAAAACATATTTGCTAGAACATCAGTGTACTCTTGTATACATTCCCAAAGGTTTTCTGTTTTAAAGTAAGAAATTCCTTCCAAAATTATCATTTCTAAATCATTTATAGAAGTTTTATTATTTAGTTCTCTTAAAATCATGAAACGATATTGAAACTCTTTGTTTTCTAGTTTATTTGAGATGTTTAATCCTTTTTTTATAAGTTCTTTAGCCTGGGTATATTCTCCAAGCTTGTAGTATTCACGTGCTTCAACAAAAAGTGCTTTAAAGTGATTTGGTTGCTTAGTTGTAACCTCTGAAATATGACGCATTGCTAACTCTGAAAGGTTTTGACTTGCATATAGCCAAGCTAAATTATGTCGTACTCTTAATGATAAAGTCTCCTCTGAATACTTCTGTAGAATATTTAATGCTGAATCAAGTCTAATTTCAGCTTGTTCAAACTGTTTTAAATCAATACAAGATAAACCAAAGATGTTATCACACAAAGCAACATTAATTTCGCAGTTTATATGTTTTGAAAAAATCGCTTTAGCTTCATTTGCAGATTGGATTGCTACTAGTGGTTGATATGTTTGATAATAATAGGAAGCTAAGCGGTAGTTAAATTCAGCATTCTCTAGTTCGTCAGGTACGTGTATTAGCAGCTTTTTAGCGTTCTCGAAAAGGTGTTTTGCTGCATTGTAGTTTCCAATAATTGTATTGTGAATAGCCTTAAAAAAATGATAATAATAAGAAAATAGCCCATTCTCTGGAAGTGGGAAAGAATCAATTTTATTAAAATCATCTTTATTAATATTTAAACCATCTGTTAAAATTTTGTATCTGAAATTAAAAAGTGAATAATACAATTGTAGGTTTGTATCTTCTTCTGAATTAGAGATGATATTTTCAATATCTTTTTTTATTTTTGTTGCATGGGTAGTTTGATGTTGTAACATAGCTCTATACCAGTCATTAAATAATTTTGTAATTTGTTCATTACCTTGTAGTTGAACGTTCATGAAATCCCCTCACTTTTTGAATATTCTTATAAAATATAGTATCAAAAATAAAAATATTTAGAAATGATGTTTTATATTTCTCAATATTTGTTTAACAAGCTTACGAGTAATTCTATTGGAATAGTGTAGAATTTATTTTGGATTAAAGAAATGGCATCGGGGGGTGTGCATTTTAAAGTTTTAGTTGAGTGGGGGGATATAAAAAGGGTGCGTTCACACAATTTATATGAACGCACCTTTTTACATATTAAACAATCAAGTCCCACAAAAAGTACGATAAGGACGACTCGTAGGCGCAGGCGGAATGCAGTATTCTTCTTGATCTGTAGAATACGCATAAGGGTTTGATAAAGCTTCAAGAAGTTGCTCCATTACGCTATAGTCGTCATTTGTAACAGCTGCTTCTAGTGCTTCTTCTACACGGTGGTTCCTCGGGATGATTGATGGGTTATTATTTTTCATCATCTCGTAGGCGTTTTCTTTTGATTGTTCTTGTCTTTCTAATCGAGATTGCCAAAGTTTGTACCATTCTTTAAATTCAGGACTTTCAAATAGAGCTGTATTTTCGATAGCATCAAGAGTTAATGAACGGAATGTATTTGTGTAATCCGCTTTATATTTCTCCATCATTTTTAAAAGTTGCTCAATAAGTGATTGATCTTGTTCTTCGTTGCTAAATAGTCCTAATTTCTTTTTCATTCCAAGGAACCACTGTTTTTCATACTGTACGCTAAATTTCGAAATTTCGTCTTGAGCGATTTTTAATGCTTCTTCTTCATCTTCGTGCAGAATTGGCATTAAAGATTCAGCTAGTCGTGCTAGATCCCATGCGGCCATATATGGTTGATTTCCATATGCATAACGACCTTGTGTGTCAATAGAGCTAAATACGGTTCCTTGGTCGTAATTGTCCATAAATGCACAAGGACCGTAATCAATTGTTTCGCCACTGATCGTTATATTGTCAGTGTTCATTACGCCGTGAATAAATCCAACAAGTTGCCATTTTGCGATAAGACTTGCTTGTTTTTTAATGACTTCTTGTAGTAATGCAGTATATCGGTTTTCATGGGATTCACTTTCTGGGTAATGTCTTTTTATCGTATAGTCAGCTAGCGATTTAAGGTCCTCTATTGAACCACGAGCTGCAGCATATTGAAATGTACCGACCCGTATATGGCTACTAGCTACTCTAGTTAAAATTGCTCCAGGTAATTTTGTTTCACGATATGTTGGTTCCCCGGTTGTAACAACTGCTAAACTGCGAGTAGTCGGAATATCAAGTGCATACATTGCTTCACTAATAATATATTCACGTAGCATCGGACCGAGTGCAGCACGGCCATCTCCTCGGCGTGAATAGGGAGTAGGGCCAGAACCTTTCAGTTGAATATCGAAACGCTCACCTGAAGGAGTAATTTGTTCGCCAATTAAAAGAGCACGACCGTCGCCTAACATATTAAAATGTCCGAATTGATGACCAGCATATGCTTGAGCTAATGGATGAGCTCCTTCTGGGAGTGCATTACCAGCGAAAATAGCAATTTCAGCTTCCTTTTTCAGTTCTTCAGGGGTCAAGCCAAGAGATATCGCTAATGAATGGTTTAGTTTAACTAACTTCGGTGAACTTACGGGAGTAGGGGGGATTTCTGTATAAAATGATTGTGGTAAAGTCATATAACTATTATCTAAATTCCAACCTGTTTCATTATTTTTAGTCATTGTATCTCCTCCTTTTTGTATTTTAAATTATGTATTTGTACGTATGTATTCTTTGTAAAGTTAACTAAAAGTATAATACAATATTTCCCCTTGCAATCTATTGTAAGGACTTCATTGTACTATGTCTATTTAACAGCAAATTTAAAACCTCCATTTTTAAAAATGGAGGTTTTATTATTATTTAATTTTTACAATTAATTTTCCTTTTGCTCTTCCAGACTCTGAATATTCCATTGCTTTTTGCGCATCTTCAAAAGGGAAAACTCGATCGATTACCGGTTTAATTTTTCCGGCTTCAATATAGTTTGCAATAGTACGTAATTGATCCCCGCTTGGCTTCATAAATAAAAATGAATATTGAGCATTATGTTTTTCTTCAAGTGCAGTAAGTTTTTTGCTGGCTAATGAAAATAAGAGAGTTTTAAAGAATCCTGAACCAAATTCTTTACCGAAGCGAGCATTCGGCATGCCTGAAACTGAAACAATGTTTCCTCCGCTTTTTATAATATTGAATGATTTTTCAAGTGTTGCACCGCCGATTGTATCAAATACCGCATCATAATTTTTTAGTATATCTTCAAATTTTTCTGTTTTGTAATTAATAATTTCATCTGCGCCAAGAGACGTTACTAAATTCGCACCAGCTTCACTAGCAGTCGTTGTAACAATGGCACCCATTATTTTTGCTAGCTGAATAGCGAAAGTACCAACACCACCGGATCCAGCGTGAATTAAAATCTTTTGTCCTTTTTGTAATTGCATGATGTCATGTAATGCTTGATATGATGTTAAGCCAACGAGTGGAATCGAAGCAGCTTCCTCAAAATTTAAATTTTTCGGTTTTAAAGCTATATCATCTTCATGAATGGCTATATACTCCGCGAAAGTACCAATCTTATTTTTTCTTGGGCGTGCATATATTTCATCATCGACTTTAAAGTTAGTCACTTTTGCCCCAACCTTTACGATGACACCGGAAAAGTCATTACCAAGGATTAGGGGCATCTCATATTTAAGCAACATCTTCACTTTTCCATCGCGTATTTTAAAATCAATTGGATTAATACTAGCTGCATGAATTTCTGCGAGCACTTCATACTCATTAATTTCAGGAGTAGGTACCTCTGCCATACGCATTGGGACTTTTCCGTACTTATCAATTATCATTGCTTTCATTTCTTATACCTCCAAGTTTTAATAAAAGTTTTGCAATAGCTTCTCAATATCTAATACAAGATTTTTTAATAAACCTAATTTTGTACGTATATCAATATAATAAAAATTCTTTGTACCTTCTTTTCTCATTAAAATAATGCCAGCTTCTCGTAAAATCTTAAGGTGATGTGATACGGCTGGACGGGAAAGGTGTGTTTGCTTCGTGATTTCTCCTACACGTAATCCTGTTTGACATTCTGTTTCCATTAGCACTAATAAAATAGCTTGACGTGTTTCATCACCAATTGCCAATAATACTTTTTGAGAATCAATAAAATCTTTTTTTATAATATTTAATTGTTCTTGTTTATTCATTTCAATCACTTTGCCTCCAGGTAATTAGTCGAAAGGTTTAAGATGATGAACCATTACTTCGATACGGTAATGCTACATGATTGTTGTACGAGGTGCAATATTGAGAAAGAAAATCGAGACGAATGAATTTTTTATTGTTGAAAATTATAGGGAGATAGAAAAGGGATTGGAAGGATTACATAACACAATAGATGAAGTTTTAAAAACAAAAAATGATGTAACAATAAAATAAGCGGTCGTAACCTTGTATAATCCATAAGGTTACGACCGCTTATAATGTTTGTATTATTTTTGATTTTTACGATAGAACATGGTTCAACGTAAAGTACATTCTTTTGTTTTACACTTTCATACAGACACAATTCAGGTGGATTATAGATGTATGAAAAGGTAAAAGGAATTTTGGGGCGTAATCTATCTATATGATAATTTAAAATGAAATATAAGTCTATATTTTAATGTTTTTTTTGATTATATTTATGTCACTGAGCTCAGAACAATGATGTGGAGGGTAAATATATGAATGTACCAGTTTTAATTGTTGGAGGGGGATTATCTGGGTTAGCGTCTGCGTTATTTCTTGCAAAACATAACATTGAGTACTTACTTATTGAAAGGCATCCGTCTACTGCCATTCATCCGAAAGCAGGCGGTCTTACTTTACGTACAATGGAGTTATTTCGAGAATTAGGTTTGGAAAAAAGAATTAAATTGGCAGGTAAAGCATTAGAGAACTGCCGAGGAAGAATAGCAGTTCATACAATAGCTGAGGCGAATAAAGAAGAATTGGAACAAATGAGAGCGACACAATACGGAAACGATGAAGAGTTACTTCAAAAAATAGAAAAGATTAGTCCATCAAAACAAACTGCGTGTTATCAAATTATTTTAGAAGAGGTGATGTTACAAGAAGCGAAAATGCTAGGCGGGCAACTATCTTTTTATCATGAATTAGTTTCATTTGAACAAAATGAAAACGGGGTAAAAGCAAAGATTCGAAATCGTGAAACAGAAAAAGAAAGTGTCATACATTGTGACTATGTAATTGCAGCAGATGGAGCGAAAAGTAAAATACGTGAGCAGTTAGGGATTAAAACTGAGGGGCGTGGAACCATTGGTGGCTATTATATGAATATTTATTTTGAAGCAGACTTAAGTGAGTTTATACAAGGAGACGCATTCGGTTTTTCTATGGTACTTCATCCAGAGGTTCTTGGTGCACTGATCCCAGTAGATAACGTAAAAAAATGGATTTACCATGTAGCCTACGATCCATTAAAAGGAGAGGGACCAGAGGATTTCACGATGGAACGTTGTAAACAAATTATTCAAATAGCAATTGGAAGTACAAATATTGAGTCAGAAATATTAAGTGTTTTACCGTGGGAAGCGGCCGAAAGTACAGCGGTGAAATTTCAAGGAAATCGAGTCTTTCTAGTTGGAGATTCAGCACATATTATGCCGCCAACAGGCGGATTTGGTTCAAATACAGGAATACAAGATGCGCATGACTTAGCTTGGAAATTAGCGGCTGTTATAAAAGGGAAGGCAAAACCAAAATTGTTAGAAACATATCATGAAGAGAGACACTCTGTTGCAAAATTAACGACAGCTTATGCAAGTAGTTTACTGTTTCGTGCTGCGAAGAGAGAGAAAGGCAGTTTGAATAATATGGATGGTTTAGCTGTTACAGCTGGATATCAGTATTGTTCAGAGGCGATTATAGATAATTCAGTCACTCCACATAGAATGGATAGCATAGAGTTGAACGGAAGACCTGGAACGCGAGCGCCACATTTATGGGGAACGTATGAAGGAAAGGAAGTTTCTATATTAGACTTATTCGGTAACAGTTTTGTATTACTTACAAGAGTAGAAAATAGTTCTTGGGCTGAAGCAGCACATACTGTTTCAGCTAAATTAGGAATAAATATAAAAGGGTATCGTGTTGGCTTAAGTGGAGACTTTGTTGCTCCAGAAGATATTTTTAGCAAATTATATGGTATAGGGAATGGAGGTGCTGTATTAATTAGACCAGATGGCTTTATCGGATGGCGTTCGGAAAAAACGGTAGTAAATCCAGATATAGTATTGGAAGAGGTAATGAGAAATTTATTATGTGATTTTTAAGTAACTACGGAAATATTGTTTTATGTGCTTCACTGTACTGAAAAAAATATTCACAAATTTCAATAGGTTTGATATTATTAAATTCGACAAGTTAATAGAGGCCGGAGATATTTGAGAAAAGCCATAAATTTATTTAGGGATACAGGAGTGTAGCCTAAATAATTTATGGCTTTTTTTATTGAATGAACCGTACAAAATAGGGAGTTACATGTGAAAAGGAGGGCTATAGGAATTAAATAGGATAATACTAGTTTTCTATATTAATAATATAGAGAAAGTATATTTGTAAGATTGGAATTTTAATATAGGTTTATAAAAATAATGAAAGTGTGTCTTCTATTTCGTGTAAATCTCATTAGCTTGTTGAAATTTGCAACGTAGGAAGGGTTAGAAGGATGAGAAAGATTATTAGCGTTTTAGTTATTTTCTTTATGACGGGAAGCATCTTTGCTGGGGGAGCTGTTCATGCAAAGGCAGAAGGAAAGCATGAGGGGAATGCGAATAAGTTTTTAAATATTGCACATCGCGGAGCAAGTGGACATGCACCTGAGCATACTTTTGCTTCTTATAATCTAGTGAAAAAAATGAAAGCGGATTATTTAGAGTTAGATATCCAATTAACAAAGGATGGCCAATTAATTGCAATGCATGATACAGCAGTTGATCGCACTACAAATGGAACAGGCGAAGTACGTGATAAAACGTTAAGCGAAATAAAGAGTTTAGATGCAGGATCATGGTTTAATAAAGCGTATCCAGAAAAGGCTAAGCAAGAGTATGTTGGGCAAAAAGTTCCAACTCTTGAAGAAATTTTTCAAAAGTATGGAAGAAGTATGAAGTATTATATTGAAACAAAATCACCAGATGTGTACCCAGGAATGGAAGAGAAATTGTTGGCGTTGTTACAAAAATATAATTTAGTAGGTCAAAACATGTCTTCTAGCCGTGTTATGATTCAATCATTTAGTAAAGATAGTTTGAAAAAGATTCATAGTATGAATGAAAATATTCCGTTAGTTCAATTGCTTTGGTATTATCCAAATGAAAACAATGAAATTGTCGAATGGTCTGGCATTACACATGAACCGAAAAGTGTAACGAATGATGATTTTCAAGAAATTAAAAAGTATGCAGCTGGTATTGGACCAAACTTACGTAATGATAACGGAGAACTAATTATTGATGAGTCATATATGAAAATGGCTAGGAAAAATGGACTGTTAATTCACCCTTATACAATTAACGAGAAACCAGATATGAGACTGTTAATCAAATGGGGTGCTACAGGAATGTTTACAAATTATCCGGATCGATTACATAGTGTATTGAAGGAAAAATAAGTGGAAAAGGGTATACCAGTGTTTTAGGTATACCCTTTTTAATTTAACTCCCCGATAAACAGAATCTCTTTTTCATAGCATTCATCTTCATCATAAATAATTTCTTGAAAGCGAAGTGTTTGGAAGGAATGATAAACCGAAATTTTCCATGTCTCCCAAAAATCAATTTCATTTGAAAGAAGAATCCATTTTTGAAATTCACTATCTCTATTAAAGAAATTATGAAAGTAGTTCTCATTTTTAAATATAATGATTTGCGAATCACACAAATTATTTATAGAAATCAAAACAACAACTCGATATGTATGTGTATCGCCCGGTTTCATATTTATTAAATGATTTGCTTGATTTAATAAGGTTTGAATACATAATCGCTTTACTTTTCTAGGTGTTTTACGAGAGTCAATAAAAGCTCGCGAAACTGGCAATAGCATATTCCAATATTCATCGTTATAGAAAGTAGAAGGGAACGTTTTTGTATGTTCCTCAATTCGCTTTATCATAGTGTTTGTTTTTCGTTTCATACCACGTATTTTCTTTTCACGCATTGAGAGTCATCTCCATAAATTTTTGTAATGCAGCAGAGTGATATATATCTTTTCTAGTAATAAAAGTAGTAGGAACTTTTTTGAAGCTATTTGGCAAAGGGTTGAATGATATGTCATGTTGATGACCATTTAAAATAGACTTCATCATAATTGCTACGCCCATACCTGATTTTACACATGCGAGTATCGCTTCAATTGTTCCAAACTCTAATACTCGTTTAGGTGAAATTCCTTCTTCTTGAAGCCAATCTTCTAATAAATTTCTATAATAGCACCCGTGACTAAATGCAAGTAAATTCATGTCTCCTATGTCTTTAAAGGAAGATAAAGGATTTTTGCTAATGAGAACTAATTCTTCTTCATGAAATATATTTGTATGAAGTTCAGCATGCTGAGTGGTTCCAGCGATAAACGCCCCGTCTAGTTTTCGTTCTAATACAAGTCTAATCAATTGTTCCGTCGTATTTGATTCTAAAATCAATTCGACTTTTGGGTATTCCTCATAATAGGCCGTTAATATAGATGGAAGTCTTACAGCGGTTGTAGATTCTGTACATCCAATTTTTAAAGTGCCCCTTGGTTCGATCCCATTACTTTGAACTGCTTTAATAGATTGATCCATTAAGTGGATAATTTGTTTAGCGTATGTTAATAAAATCTCACCGTTAGAAGTTAAAGTTACACCTTTTCCGTTTCGGTAAAATAAAGGTACACCTAGTTCGTTTTCTAGTTGTTTCATACGCATTGTTACGCCAGACTGTACATAGTTTAAATTTTTAGCTGCGTGAGATATGTTTTTTTCTTTCGCAACTTCGTAAAATACAGTTAAATCTTTTATATCCAAGTATCATCCCTCCATAAAAGGTATCATTTTTTTTGATGGATTACATGATAAATCTTTATTTTATATGATATCAGAACTTTCATACAATGGAAGGGGATGGAGGGATTATTGTGTTAATGGAAGAAAGGATGAATGGTACTTATAAGTGGGTTATGTTAATTTTTGCGACAGTTGCTCAAACAACAGCGACACTTATAACGTATGGTGTTGGAGCATTTGCTTTATTTTGGAAAGAAGAATATGCACTTACGAATACGGAGAGTGGATTGTTAGTAAGTGTTGTAAATATAGGACCGCTATTTTGTATGCTTTTTGTTGGGCGGCTACTTGATCAATACAATGAAAAGTTGTTAATTTCGATAAGTTTATTTTTACTAGGGGGTTCGTTTTTACTGACTAATATGGTCAATGGATTTAATGGGTTACTCTTTGTACTTTTATTAGTAGGAACGTTTTATAGTGTTTCGCAGCCAGGAGGAAGTAAGGTGATAATGAAGTGGTTCTCAAAAGAAAATCGCGGGTTAGCGATGGGGATTAGACAAGCCGGTATACCGATTAGTGGTACATTAGCGGGAGTATTGATCCCGTTTCTTACAATAAAATATAATATGGCCTATGCGGTAAATAGCATTGCATGCATTTGTATAATTGGAGGGTTTTTATTTTTTATATTTTATAAGGAACCATATATTCAAGAGAAAGTTAAACAAGAACGTAGTAAACTTTCTTTTTGGATGCAGTTAAAAGAAGTGATGTGCAAAAAAGAGTTGTATGCAATTTATATAACTGGCATTTGTATGATTTCATTGCAAATGGTGTTAGTTGCACACTTTATAAAATTTTTAGTATTGGAACAATCAATCACGCCAATTTTAGCTGGAAAAGTATTTTCCGTTATGTTCTTTTCTGGAATGGTTGGTAGGGTTATATTAGCAGCTACTAGTGATTTATTTTATAAGGGGAATAGGCGTACCCCCTTATTTATAACTGTTTGTATTTCTATTTTCTTCATTCTAATATTAGTAATGAGCATACATACAATAACGAATGTATTGTATGGCGTAAGTGCATTGTTAGGGTTCTTTTCAATTGGATGGTTTAGTCTTTTTATAACTGAAGTTGCGGAATCAGCAAGTGAAGAATCGGTAGGGATGACAGTGAGTTTTGCACTTACATTAAATCAAATTGCTATTATTGTTGCGCCTGCTTTATTTGGTTATATTGTAGATAAGAAGGGATATACGTACGCGTGGTTATGCATAGTTGTATTACTAACTATTTCAGCGGCTAGCTTATATAGGAAGTATAGAAAATGAAGGAATGTTAGCAATGTAAATTTTTTATGAAGAAAGTCTAAAGAAATGTTGAATGAGAGACATTTCTTTTTTATTTGTTGTATAATCAAAATGTAAATGAGATTCGTTTTCAATTTCGTTCATTACCTCTTTTGAAATTACCTGTAATTTTAGCCATAATTAGCTGTTTTTCTTTATCGTTATTTGCATGATTTATTTTATTTAAAAATTTTTCAGCATCATTTCCTTTTAATATCATAATCTGCTTTCCGTAATATTCAATTAATACCATGTTATTTTTTGTTATCCGATAATGAAATATCTTATCATCTAAACGATTGCGTTTATCGGTGTTTTTCATATTACATCTCCATTCTTTTTAGTATGTAACAAATGTTACAAAAGAATTTGAAATTATAGTGTAATGCATCCGATTGTATGTTGGAAATTTTGCAAGAAAGAAATACAATAGAGAGTAGTAAAAATTGAAAATGAGAAAAAGGAATCTAGTTTTAACAGAGTGAATATTAAATAATATTATAATATACTTGATAATTAAAAGATATAAAATAGAATGGATGTACGTTAAGTGAAACTAGATAAAAGAGGGTTCCTAGTATGTTAAAGAAATGGTTAATCGTTTTCTTTATTTTTGCTGTTTTTTGTGGGAGTGTTGTTACACTAATACATGCAAATAAAGGAAAAAAATATGATACAAAGGCATTTTCTAATGTAAATAATAAGCAAAAAGATGTTAAGCAGGAAGTTGATGCGAATGAGAAAAAGCGTTATGAAATTGCAGCTGGAAAACTAGATCAGTACTTAAAAGATAAAGGATTTAATGGGAGTGTTCTTGTAGCAAGTAAAGATCATGTCATTTTACGAAAAGGCTACGGTTATGCGAATGTGAAAGATCAAGTATTAACAACGCCAAGAACGAAATATCGCATTGGGTCTATTACGAAAACAGTAGTTGCAATATCTATTATGCAACTAAAAGAAAAAGGGAAGTTGAACATTGAAGACAATGTAAATAAATATATCCCATCGTTTCCGGCAGATAAAAACATTACGTTACGAAACTTGTTAACACATACGTCTGGATTACCAGAACAGGGACAAGGTAGTGTTGACGCAGCATCACGGTTAAAATTAGTAACGTGGATTGGGGCACAAACGTTACAATTTCCAGCAGGGACAGGATGGAAATATACAGATTATAATTATATGGTGCTTGCATATATTGTAGAAAAAATATCGAATAAACCACTTGCTGAATATGTGAAAGAAAATATTTTGACTCCTGTTGAAATGAATGAATCTGGAATGGGCGCAACACTCCCAGAAGATATTTTCTTAGCAGAAGGGTATACGAAAAAAGATAATAAGTTAATAGCCACGCCTCGCTTAAAAATGAACTGGCTGTATGGTTGTGGTGAAATGTATACGACTGTTGAAGATATGAAAAAGTTAGATGAAGCTATTATGGATGGTAAACTACTTTCCAAACAAAGTGTATCAGATATGTTTTCTGCATCACCTGCAAGAAAATATGGATTTAGTTTCTATATTTACCCAGATTATTATCATAACCACGGTGTATTAGCTGGCTGGAACACTTTTAATAATTTTAACTGGGATAAACGAATGTTTGTCATATTATTTTCTAACGTCCAAAATGGTATGAATGATGCATTTAATCAGGAATTTAGGAAAATGGCGAATGATTTAATAGAAGGAAAGTAATTATAAAAAAATCGGTATTGATATGTAATTATCAATACCGATTTTTTTATTTTGTAAAGTTTTACTTACTGAATAAAGTGAAACTTTAATCAGCAGGGCCCCACCTAACTTCTTTGCTTTCGCTGAATTTTGAGGTGGGGGTCTTACTGCCCACAAATGGCGGGATAAATAGGTAAAAAGGTGATTGGCATTTGAATAAATCTAAATAGGTAGTTAAATGATAAGTAATGCAAAGAACAATTGGTAATTTTTACATTGATAAAAAAGCTTGAGCTTCACACTATGTGAAGCTTTACAGTATTGGAGACAAGAACAGGAGGTTGGAAAAATGAAAAAAGCAATAAAGTTTTGTTTAATAGCTACATTATCTACAACGATTATTAGTGGATGCTCTTTTGAGGGTAACAATGAAAATGTTAAAGGGAAAGAAGGAGAAAAAGTAGAGGTACAGAAAAATGCTGGGAAATATACGATGCCAGATGAAAAAGATAAACATGAAGGTACATGGCTGCAATGGCCACATGAATACACATATGGTGAAGAGTATAAGCAGGAAGTTGAACCTATTTGGGTTAAGATGGCAAGTGCTTTAACTGAGGGTGAGAAAGTTCACATTGTTGCATATGACCAGGAAGAAAAGGAGAGAATCAATAAGCTTTTAACAGATGAAGGGTTAAATATGGAGAAGATTGATTTCTTTATCGCGCCTACTGATGATGTATGGGCAAGGGATAGTGGACCGATTTTTGTTTATGACAGCAACAAAAATCTCAAAATATTAGATCCAGCATTTAATGGTTGGGGGAAGAAGACACCTTATAAAAATGATGCTCAAATACGTAAGAATGTTAGTAAACAATCAGGAATTGAAAGAATTGATTGGGGGAAATTTGTCCTTGAAGGCGGCGCAATTGAATTAGACAGCAATGGGACTGCTTTATTAACTCGAAGTGCGGTAACGAATAAAAATAGAAATCCTGATTTATCAGAAAAGGAAATTGAAAAATATATAAGTGACCTTGGGGTATCAAACTTTATTTGGTTAGACGGAGTACCTAATTTAGATATTACGGACTTTCATATTGATGGATTTGCTAAATTCCATAATAAATCTACCATTGTAACGATGAAAGAAGATGACCTAGCTGAATGGGGTTTATCTAATAAAGATATGGATACATTGTTAGATGCCAAAAATGCTTCAGGACAGAAATATAAGTATGAATACTTGCCGCTTAGTAAAGAAAAGGTTGCTTTAGAGAATGGAAAAACTCTCGATTATAAGGGATCGTATATCAATTATTATATTGGGAATACAGTTGTATTAGTGCCTAATTATAATGATCCGAATGATAAAATCGCAAACGATACGATTCAGAAGTTATACCCAGATCGTAAAGTAGTCGGTATTGATGTGAGGGAGTTGTATAAAAACGGCGGTATGATACATTGTGTGACACAACAACAACCAATTGCATTGAAGTAATTAATTGTAATTTCGTTGTGCTGCTATATAGACAAAATAGGTGAAATCTTATCTTTGCCTATTTTGTCGTTCCTTATTATTTGTAAAAATAAAAATTAAATATAATGATAATTGAATTGTAGTGTATGTTCGCTTTTCGTTTTATATGGTAAAGGAGAAAAATGTTTGTGTTAAAGAATTTTAAAATAGTGTTTTCGTATTTCCCTATCGTTTTACAGTACATTTTAAATGTAGCCTTAATTTGCTTAGGGGTTGTTCTAAGTGTATTTCTTATGAAAGAAGTCATTCAGTTTATACAAGAACTGAAATTGGATGGTAATGAATCTAGTTATCATTTAATTGATAGTATCGTCGTATTCTTTCTGTACTTTGAATTCATCGTAATGATTATAAAGTATTTTCAAATGAATTTTCATTTTCCATTACGATATTTTATATATATAGGTATAACAGCTATTGTTCGTCTTATTATTATAGATCACGATAGTCCGTTAGATTTATTGTTATATGCCTGTGCAATCTTTGTATTAATTAGTGCGTTGTTCATTGCGAATTCTAAAATGATGCGTCGAGATTTAGAATAGTGAACATTTGTTGTTGAATTAAATAAGATATTTTATCTTTTTGAAAAAAGGAGTAACAGTATTGAAAGAAATAATCTTAACCAGCCTCATAATGATAGGGTTTATGATTCTATTATTTAATTGTATACTTTCATGATTTAAAAGAATAAAAGGTTAATAGAGAAAGAGGTTTTTGTAAATATGGTTCATTACAATAATCAAAATAGTTTACATCAAATATTTACATTAAAAGGGACAATTATAAGAGATATTTTCCCGCAAATCGTATTATATACGTGTATTTCAACGATAGTAGCTGTGATTAATTATTACTATACAGAAATAAATATAAATCAGACTCCTTGGGTAATCGTCGGAGGAGCTTTAGGATTACTATTAGTGTTTCGTACGAATACTGCCTATGATCGGTACTGGGAAGGTAGAAAGCTCTTTGGCACGGTTGGTGCTTGTACTAGAAATTTAGCAATTAGTTTTTTATGTCATTGGGATTCTAAAGGGAAGAGTATGGAGCAGGAAAAAATAAAATTTTTACATTTATTAATTGCATTTCCAAAGTTAGCGAAAGGACACTTGAGAGAGGAAAAAAATCTATCTGAAGTGAAATCATTGCTCGCTGTCTGTTCTGAGAAGGAAAAAGCACTTTTGGTTGAGTCCAATCATTTACCGATTAGTATAGTTTTTATGTTGAAAACTATACTATCAAAAGGTTTGAAAACGGGGCAAATTCATCCAAATGCGATAATTAGTATGGAAATGGATTTGAATACGTTACTTACATCTGTGGGTGGATGTGATCGTATCAAAACAACACCTATTCCTTTTGCATATTTTGCTCATATAAAAATTTTATTGATTATATTTTGTGCGACTTTACCGATTGGTCTTGTTGATAGTCTCGGATGGTTTACAGTACTTGCGACTACGTTTATAAGTTTTGCATTCATAGGTATTGAAGCAATAGGGGTTGAAATTGAAGATCCCTTTGGTCAGGATCCAAATGATCTTCCGCTAGAAGGAATTTGTATAGGAGTAGAAGCGCATTTAGTGAATTTATATAATCAAAACGATCTATTAGAAGTAATGGGTTTGAATCTTGATACAAAAATCATTTAATCATTTATTGTTGTTTTAAAATAGGTTATTTAAAAAACTTGTCAAGAGTCAATTTAAGGCTTAACGTCAGCTTTATATTTTTTATATAAATATATAATATTTCTCCATGCTATAATCCATTCATGAAATATACGCGGTTCATGAGTTGTAATGAAAAGAGAAATGAATTGAGGAATAGTTGGCTTTGTGAAATCAGTTATGTAACTACTATTAAAAAGCGAGGTAAATAATATGGAACAAAAACATAATGGGATTATTTTTACTGCAATACCAGACGAATCGAATGAATATTATCAACCATTTTATGAAGACTTGATTTACTTTAATGAATGTTTAAATGAAAAGAAATCAATTGCGGATCAACTTATATCTTTATCTGTTGAAGAACAAGACTTTCATACGAGCTGTTTTGAGTATGATGATATTTGGCTAAGAGATGTTGCACCGGTTGTCACAAATCATCTAGTTAAATTTAAATATCGACCAAATTATTTGCCAGATGATCAAGGGCGATATTTAGATCAACAGTTTAATAAATGGTTGAAAAAGAATGACTTTGAATATGTGAAATCCCCATTAATATTAGATGGTGGTAATCTTATTTGGAATAAAAAAGATACCGTAATATTAACAGAACGTATATTTGATGATAACGATGATTGGACAGAAGAGGAAATTATTGAGCAGTTAGAATGGGATTTAGATGTGAGTCGAGTTATTATTATTCCTGCTGAAGAAGGGGATGTACTAGCACACGCAGACGGAATGGTTAAATTTATTGATGAACATACAATGTTTATTAGTGATTTTTTAGGAGATCATGAATTTAGATATAGTGTTCAAGAGATTATTCAAGAACAAATGCCAGAAGCTGAATTTATAGTTGTTCCTTCATCATATACAGAGAAAGGACAATATGATCAAGAGATAGCATCAGCAAAAGGGTTGTATATAAATATGTTAGAATCATGTGATGCTCTTTATGTTCCTAAGTTTGGACTAGCCAAAGATGAGGAAGTTTTACGATATATTCAACAGTATACGGAGAAGCAAGTTATTCAAATTCATGTAGGAGAAATATCAACAATGGGAGGCGCAATGAATTGTTTAACGTGGTATTGTCCAAGCCATTTGTTACCTTCGAAAATGAGAAGATTGAAAAATCAGAATGAAGATTTTTCAATGAAGAAGATTTTTGATTGGTTTTAATAAATAAGTAATGAAAAGAAAATATATTCAAGGAGTATTGATATGTATACCATCGCTGAGTTTTCTCGGATTTGTAAAATGAGTACGCGGATGTTAAGACATTATGACAAAGAGGAGATATTAAAACCGGCATATGTGAATCCGGTTAATGGGTATAGGTATTATGAACAAGAGCAGCTGGAAGTAGCATTGAAAATAAAAAAGCTAAGGGAGTATAAATTTCCTCTTCCAAAAATTAAAATTGTTTTGCAGTCATCGGATCAAGATTCGTTTGTTCAACATATACAATCACAAATTATCGAGTTGTCTCATGAAGTGAAGCAAAATTTACAGGTTATTTCAGAAATGAATGAAATGGTAATGGTGAATAGTAGTCTAAATATTGCTCGCCATAGAAGTTACGATATATTAATGGGAATGAGGAACGAAGTAACGATAATTACTCAAAGAGTAAAAATAGATATAGATGATATGGATGATTATTTTTATGACTTATATGAAGAGGTACAAAAAAATAACTTTCAAATAGTCGGTTCTCCATCTGCAGTCTTTTATGATGAAGAATATATTCCAAGTAACAGTGATATTGAGTTAAGAATTCCGGTTATGCAGGGGAATGATGAAGACGTAGCACCAAAGTATGAAATGAAACAACTAAGTCCACATCATATCGTTACTACTATGCATTATGGAAGTTATGACTATATAGGTTACGCTTATATAGCGTTAGAAGAATGGGTTGAAAAAAATGGGTGTGTAATAGTTAATTCGCCATATGAGGTTTATATAAAGGGACCTGAATGTGATTGTTTAGCAGAAGAGTATGTGACACAAATTTGTTTTTTAGTTACGAAAATAGAATGAGAATAAGGATTGACATTAACATTATGTCAATCCTTATTCTATGTACGAAAGCAATTTATCATAATAAAAAGGCGAAATAAAGAGTCACCTTATAAAGTTGCTACAAGTAAATGAAGATATTCCTGTTGACCTTAACACGATGTCAAAGTATAGACTGTACGTACATTCATATAAGGGGTGAACACGTATGAGAAATATAGAAAATAGTTTGTTTTATATGCCTGCGGAATGGGAGAAACATGAAGGTACATGGCTCCAATGGCCACATGATAAAGCACATAGAGGTGAAGGTTATAGAGCTAAGTTAGATGATATTTGGATATCGATGGCAAAGGAGCTTCACTATGGAGAAAATGTCCATATTGTTGTATGTGATGAAGAAGAGAAAATACATGTCCAATCGAAGTTAATGGAAGCTAATGTAAATATGGATAAAATTGATTTCTTAATTCAAGAAACTGATGATATTTGGATAAGAGATAACGGACCAATCTTTGTAACGGATAAGGAAGGGAATCGCTGCCTAACGCACTGGATATTTAATGGTTGGGGAAATAAATATCCGTACGAAAAAGACGCTAATATTCCGAATAAAATAAGTGAAATGTATCGCATTCCAAAAGTTGAATCTAGTGTCTGTCTAGAGGGCGGGGGAATTGAGATAAACGGAAACGGGACCTTAATGGCGGCGAAAACGTCTATTATAAATGAAAATCGAAATCCCACACTAAGTCAGAAAGAAATTGAAATGGAATTAACGAAATATTTAGGAGTAACGAATTTTATATGGATAACTGGTATACGCGGAGAAGATAATTATGATGAAGATACGGATTATCATATTGATGGCGCGGCACGGTTTGTAAATGAAAATACGATACTGTATGAATATGATCCTTTCGGTGAAGGAGAGCCATACCTTTTGGAGGCGTACGAAAAGCATTATCAAGAATTACGACAAGCGAAAAATATAGATGGAAAGCCATTTCAGCTCATTCCAGTACCAGTAACAAGAAAAGTGGTAAAAGAAGCAGACTGTAAGGGTTCATATTTGAATTTTTATATTGGTAATGAAGTTGTATTAGTTCCTGTATATGGTGATGAACATGACAAGTTAGGGCTGCAAATTATTGAAGGTCAGTTTCCAGGAAGAAGAATTGTCGGTATTTATGTGAATGAATTGTATGCGTATGGTGGTATGATTCACTGTGTGACGCAGCAGCATATAGAATAGAGTAATTCAAATGAAAAAGCATGCAGAGCATATACTCTGCATGCTTTTTATAATGCTGAAAACTCCTCAACAAGTTGAGTGAATTGTTTCAATGCACTTTCAATCGGTTCTGGCGTAGTTAAATCAACACCAGCTTTTTTCAATAGGTTTAGTGGATAATCAGAACTTCCACCTTTCAGGAATTCAATATAATTTTTCTGAGCATTCGGATCACCGCTTAATAGTTTATCAGCGATTTGAATGGCAGATGCGAATCCAGTTGCATATTTGTATACGTAAAACGGGCGGTAGAAATGAGGGATTCTAGCCCATCCGTATTTTACTTCTTCATCAAATACAAGTGAATCACCGTTATATTCTTTAAATAGTTTTTCATAAATTTCACTGAAGACTTGTGCATTTAATGGTTTACCTTGTTCCGCCATTTCATGTGTGATTTTTTCAAATTCTGCAAACATAATTTGTGTAAAGAAAGTACCTTTGAATTTTTCAATAAAATGGTCAACTAAATGGTTACGCACGTTCGTTTCTTTTGCTTCTTTTAATAAATAGTGAATTAATAACACTTCATTTACTGTAGAAGCGACTTCTGCCACAAAGATAGAATAATGTGCAGAAATTCTTGGTTGGTATCCATGTGAATAGTGCGTATGCATACCGTGCCCGCATTCATGAGTAAGAGTGAACAGGCTATTTAAATCATCGTGATGATTTAAAAGAATGAAAGGATGAACACCATATACACCAAAGTTATAAGCACCAGAACGTTTTCCTGGTGTTTCTCTTACGTCTATATATCGTTTATCTTTAAAACTTTTTAATGTCTCAATATATTCTTCTCCTAAAGGAGCTAGTGATGCAATCATAATGTCAAATGCTTCACTATATGGGATGTCTTGTTTTGCACCTTCTACTAAATCGACGCCTAAGTCGTATTGTCTTAGTTCATCTACGTTTAATTTTTCTTTTCGAATTTCATTGTATGTATGTAATGTTTGAATGTTTTTTTTCGTTGTATCAATAAGGTTTTCATATACTTCTTTCGGAACCATATCGCCAAATAATGATTTCTCTAGCGCTGATGGATAGTTTCTTAGCTTCGAAACGGTAACATTATTTTTAATAGCAGCGGATAAAGTAGATGCGATGGAATTCTTTAACTGAACATATGGTTTGTAATATGCTTTATAAGCTTCTTTACGCTTTTCACGATTCGTATCTTCTATTAACTTTGCATACATTCCGCGTGTTAAGTTCACTTTTTCTCCATCGTCAGTCGTCACTTCACCAAATAATATATCTGCATTGTTTAACATACCAAATGTGTGCTGTGGAGAAGAAAGAGCTTCACCCATCTGTGATAAAATTGCTTCTTGGTCCTTATTCAATACGTGTTTTTTATAACGATATAATTCAAATAAGTCTTCTTTATAATATTGTAAGCCTTCTGTTTCTTCTATGTAAGAATGTAATGTGCTTTCGTCTATGCTAAGTAAGAAGGGGGAAAAGAAAGATTTAGCTGCACTTACTTTTACGTGTAATTGTGATACTTTATCGACAAGAGACTGCGCGTCAGTATCGCGTGTATCAAGGTCAGATTGTAATCGTGCATAAGCGAACATTAAAGATATTATGCTAGAAATTTCTTCACTCTTCGTTAAATAAGCTAATAAACTATTGCCATCGTGAATATTGCCATTAAACTCGTGTAATTCCTTCGTTAATACTTCAATTTTATGAAAATCACTTTCCCAATCTTCAATTGTATGGTAAATGTCTGTTAAATCCCATTTTTCTATATCAGCTACTTGTAATCGATCTTTAAGTTCTGTCATAATCATTTCCTTTCTAAACATGTAGTTATATTTCTATATAACTATGAAATACAACAAATTGCAAAAAATCCCTGCTGAAAATTGAAAAGCCTTGCTAAAATAACAAGGCTTACATACTTATAGTGTAATTCCAAATTTTGAATGTAAAAGGTTTGTAAATTGCATGTCTGTAACGGTTTCTTTCGTTTTTTTACCATTTTTCGCTACTGTAAGGCTATCTTTCGTTAAAGAGGCATGCCCATCTTCAGTTAGTTTTACAATAAGAGGTAGTTTATTAAAGGGTGACCCTTCATGTTCAACGATAATTTTTTGTGCTGTATTTGCTTTTTCTTCATCCACTTCTTCTATATAAAATGCATAGCCTAACGTCCAATCATCAGCAGAAGATTGATCCGAGAACTCATTGTTTTTCCGCATCTCTAAAATGTAGTTTCCCTTTTCGGTCATTTCTTTACGAATACGATAATCTCCTGTAACAGAGTGAATGACTTCACCTGAGAAAGGGACAGGGGTAAGAGGTAAGTATGATCCGAATCCTACTTCAATTAAATAAAGTTCATTATGATGTGTTAAAACGGTTGCGATATGGCCAGAATCAACAGCCCATATGGAGTTTGCAGCGTTATAAACTGTTCCTGAAACGAGATGAACATCGAATCCAAAATCTTTCAGGAAGTAATACATAGTAGGATTGAGTTCATAACAAAGACCGCCACGGTTATTTACTAAAATTTTCTCTTTCAAATTTTCTTTTGATATTTCTTTAAAATTCTTTTCGAGAATATTTAAGTTTTCAAAAGGAACAGTTTGTGCCATTGCGTACATAATGTTAGATAAATCTTCAAATGAAACTGTGTCTTTTTCTTCTATATGTAATCGTGCGAAAAATTGTTTTTGAAAGTCTGTCATAGAAATCCCTCCGTTATGTTTTTATAGGTAAATTGTAAACAATCTTGAATAGGATGTGAAATTAAAACTACGTTGAATATTTGAAGTGAGATTAAAAATAATGTGGGAGAGTGAGAGATTGCTACTTTACTAACGGTGGGACGAATATTATAATAATTCTGATAAACTATGCAAACGCTTTCTTAGAAGGGGATGGTGTACAGATGTTTAAAAGAATAACAATAGTCGGATTGTCAGTTGTTTTGTTTTTACCTAGTATATATGAGGGGAGTAAAGCATATGCAGATACAGTTAACAATGGAACGTTAATGCAGTATTTTGAGTGGTATGCTCCGAATGATGGGAATCATTGGAATCGTTTGCGTACTGATGCTGAAAATTTAGCGCAAAAGGGAATTACATCTGTTTGGATACCACCTGCATATAAAGGAACTACGCAAAATGACGTAGGATATGGAGCATATGATTTATATGATTTGGGGGAATTCAATCAAAAGGGAACAGTGCGGACGAAATATGGGACGAAAGCACAATTGAAGTCTGCAATTGACGCTTTACATAAGAAAAACATCGATGTATACGGTGATGTAGTTATGAATCATAAAGGTGGGGCTGATTATACGGAAACTGTCACAGCAGTTGAAGTAGACCCGAGCAATCGAAATGTTGAAGTATCAGGTGATTATGAAATTAGTGCGTGGACAGGGTTTAACTTTCCAGGGCGTGGAGATTCTTATTCTAATTTCAAATGGAAATGGTATCATTTTGACGGAACAGATTGGGATGAAGGAAAGAAATTAAACCGAATTTATAAATTTAGGGGCATAGGTAAAGCGTGGGACTGGGAAGTGTCTAGCGAGAATGGGAATTATGATTATTTGATGTACGCGGATCTTGATTTTGATCATCCAGATGTTGCGAATGAAATGAAAAAATGGGGAACGTGGTATGCGAAGGAATTAAATTTAGATGGCTTTCGTTTAGATGCTGTTAAACATATTGATCATGAATATTTGCGCGATTGGGTAAATCATGTTAGACAGCAAACGGGGAAAGAAATGTTTACAGTAGCTGAATATTGGCAAAATGATATCCAGACTTTAAATAATTATTTAGCGAAGGTCAATTATAATCAATCTGTGTTCGATGCACCACTTCATTATAATTTTCACTATGCTTCAACAGGAAATGGGAATTATGATATGAGAAATATTTTAAAAGGAACGGTAGTTGCGAATCATCCTACACTTGCGGTTACTCTAGTTGAAAATCATGATTCACAGCCTGGTCAGTCATTGGAATCTGTAGTGAGCCCTTGGTTCAAACCGTTGGCATATGCATTTATTTTAACGCGTGCAGAGGGATATCCTTCTGTTTTCTATGGTGATTACTATGGTACAAAAGGAAATAGTAACTATGAAATTCCAGCGTTAAAGGACAAAATTGATCCGATTTTGACGGCACGAAAAAACTTTGCATATGGTACGCAGCGGGATTATTTTGATCATCCAGATGTAATTGGCTGGACAAGAGAAGGTGATAGTGTACATGCTAATTCTGGTTTAGCAACATTAATCTCTGATGGACCAGGAGGGTCAAAGTGGATGGATGTTGGGAAGAATAACGCAGGGGAAGTATGGTACGATATTACGGGTAATCAAACAAATACTGTAACAATTAATAAGGATGGTTGGGGACAATTCCAAGTAAGTGGAGGATCAGTTTCCATATATGTTCAGCAGTAATTTGGTGATGAAAAAGAAGAGGTAGACTGAAACATAAGTCTACCTCTTCTTTTTATATTGTGCATATTTATCCCGCTATTTGTGGTCAGTCCGATTGGTGAGGGCTTATTAAAGTTTCACTTTATTTTTCCTGAATCTTTATTGTAATAAAAGAGTTAGTCGACCTTTATAACAACAAGAGAGGCATTGGAATATATAATGTCACCCGTGGCTTCTCTTATTCGTACTCGAAGAACGTCCCCTTGATTTAAAGGTAGTAAATCAGTTCTGGCGGATGTAGCTCTCACCCCAGAAGCACCACCAACTCGCGTTTCAATTGCGAATTGAATGGAATCGTTTATTGTAAGATTTAATATACTAGACGATATAGTTTGTATTACAAATACAATTGAAAAGGATACAGAGTACACGCCAGTGGTATCAATTGTAATAGAATTATTTAATGGATTTAGGGTAGTTCCACTAGCAGGTCCTGGAATGGTAAAATTAATATTTGTATTAACTACTGCTGAAAAACCGATTCCTACTTCAGAAGTTATTGCTCCAAATATGGGAAGAATCCCTAAACCGGTTGCGCCAGTAGGACCAGTTATTCCGATTCCGGTAGAACCTGTAACCCCAGTAGGACCAGTTATTCCGATTCCGGTAGGACCTGTAACCCCAGTAGGACCAGTTATTCCGATTCCGGTAGGACCTGTAACCCCGGTAGGACCAGTTATTCCGATTCCGGTAGGACCTGTAACCCCGGTAGGACCAGTTATTCCAATTCCGGTAAAACCTGTCGCGCCGGTAGGTCCTGTGATTCCAGTAGGTCCGGTGGGGAATGTAAATGGTGGAATTGATGGTAGTGTGGGACCGATTAAATTTGGTTCCAGAGCAGGTCCATGTAAAATATTATATTCTTCACTCATATAGTAAACCTCCTATCATTGCTTGTCATAATTATTAAATGTATTAGGGGAAGTAAATGACATTCGCAATAGCGGAGGCGCTTCTTATAATTTCTCTTCAGTGAATATAGACCTAATTTAAGCAATATTGAAATCTATAGTTACGTACTACTAAAGTATGACACCTTTACTTCTCACGTAACATATAGTATGATGATTTCAATAAATTAGATTTCAATGACTATAATATAAATTAATGAGAGGTGCTTTTTGTGAGTGCGGTAGGTATTAAATAGGAAAAATTTAATGAAATAAATCGGATAAGACCAGGGGATTTTTATGTACATCATACCCCTAATTTTGTCATGCATTTATTTCAAAACCTATGAAGATACCTACAATACTTTATAAAGCGTGTAATAAGGGACTGCCATCTATTTTTATGGCTTATTTCCTCATACGTTATTACACATGCCTTGTAAATGTAAAAGCTGCGGTATCCCCGCAGCTTTTTTGTATATATTTTTAATGTATAAAAATGGTAATTAAATAATGTAGAGCTCATTGGAATCTAATGAGTAGGTATCTTCATTTATGATAAAAATCAATCATAGTGAGGAGAAACAAAATGAATACGATGACTTTTGAAAAGTTACAATATAACGAATTAAAGGATATAGTGAAATCTTATTGTGTAAGTGGATTAGGTAAGGAATTAGTAAACAAATTAGAGCCGAGTACGAGTATAAAAGTAGTGAGAAATCGCTTGAATGAAACGACAGAAGCACGAGCTATATTAGATGCAGAAGGGCATGTTCCTTTCTTCGGCATTTCTAATATTGCTAGTACAATTCAAAAATTAGAAAAAGGGATGATTTTAGATCCAGAAGAATTAGTAAGTGTTTCAGACTTTTTACGTGGGTGTAGAAAGATTAAAAAGTTTATGTTAGATAAAGAATTTTTTGCACCAGTATTAGCTTCTTATGCAAATTCAATGACTGAATATAAAAGTATTGAAGAGGAAATTAACTTTTCAATTAAAGGAAATAGTATTGATGTAGCTGCAAGTAAAGAGTTAAAACGAATTCGAAATAATATCGATTCTGTAGATGGGAAAATAAAAGAACGTTTAACGAAGTTTTTAAATAGTAGTGCAAATAAGAAATTCATTCAGGAATTCTTTATTAGTAAAAAGGATGACCGTTATACGATTCCAATTAAATCTTCCTATAAAAATCAAGTTGCTGGAAGTATTATTGAAGCCTCGGCAAAAGGTTCTACTGTATTTATAGAACCGCATACGGTTACGAAATTGAATGCAGAATTAGCAGGTTTGAAAGCAGAAGAAGCGGTTGAAGAGTATCAGATTTTAGCGACTTTATCAGGAATGGTGTTAGAAAACATTTATAATATAAAGATTAACATGGAGCTAATTAGTCAGTATGATATGGTATTTGCGAAAGCGAAGTTTAGTAAATCGATTGATGGAATAGAACCGAAGTTAAACGATCATGGCTACATTCATTTAGTGAATTGTAAGCATCCGCTTTTAACAGGGCAAGTTGTACCGTTACATTTTAAAATTGGTCAAGAGTATCGTAGTTTAATTATTACAGGGCCGAATGCGGGCGGAAAGACAATTGTGTTAAAAACGATTGGATTGTTAACATTAGCTACAATGTCAGGTCTTCATATTGCAGGAGATAAAGGTACAGAAATCGCTATTTTCGAAAATGTATTCGTAGATATTGGTGATAATCAAAGTATTGAAAATGCACTAAGTACATTTTCGTCTCATATGAAAAATCTGTCTGAGATTATGAGGATGTCAAATAATAATACGTTACTTTTATTTGATGAAATAGGGAGCGGTACAGAACCAAATGAAGGTGCAGCACTTGCAATTTCTATTTTAGAAGAGTTGTACTTTGCGGGATGTATTACCGTTGCGAGTACGCATTACGGAGAAATTAAACGATTCTCAGAAATGCATGATGACTTTATGAATGCAGCGATGCAGTTTAATAGTGAAACGCTAGAGCCGCTTTATAAATTAGTTATCGGAAAATCAGGAGAAAGTAATGCACTTTGGATTGCGAATAAAATGAGCGTAAAAGAACATGTACTGAAAAGAGCGAAAGAGTATATGGGAAATAAAGAGTACGCTTTAGAAAAAGTGAATGAAAGTAAAATTAGAAAACCGAAATTTGTACAAGAAAAAAGAGAATCTCATTATGAGTACAAAATCGGCGATCGTGTGAATTTATTGGATCATGATGATTTTGGTATCATCTATAAGGAAAAAGATAATTTTTATAACGTTGTTGTATATTATAACGGTGAATTCGTTGAAGTAAATGTAAAACGTATTACTTTAGAAGTAGCAGCGAAGGAGTTATATCCAGAAGGATACGATTTAAATACACTATTTGTTGATTATAAAGAAAGAAAAATGCAACACGATATTGAGCGCGGATCGAAAAAAGCACTGCGTAAAATTCAAAAAGAAATAAGAAAGAATAGAGGATAAGTTAAAATGGTAACGATTAGACAAGAACAAAAAAATGATTATAGAAAAACAGAAGAAGTCATAAAAGAAGCATTTTTAAAGGAAGAATTTAGTGATAAAACAGAACATGAACTTGTAAAACGTATTAGAGAATGTGACGCGTTTGTTCCAGAGTTATCAATTGTTGCGGTAGATGAAGATATAGTTGGTCACATTATGTTATCGAAAATTACAATAGAACAAGATGGAACTTCTGTAGAATCGTTAGCACTTGCACCAGTTTCAGTTGCTAGGGGTCATCAGAAAAAAGGAATTGGTGGAAACCTGATTGTAGCTGCATTAGAAAAAGCGAAAGAACGTGGATACGGATCAGTTGTAGTATTGGGACATCCAGAGTACTACCCGAAATTTGGTTTTAAGAAAGCAAGTGAGTGGAATATAAAAGCACCGTTTGAAGTGCCTGAAGAGGTATTTATGATAATGGAATTAACAGAAAATTCTCTTCGAGGTGTAGAAGGAATTGTACAATATTCGAGTGCTTTTGCTGAGTAGGAGTAACGGTTAAGAAATGTAATCATAAAAGATGCTATCTTTTTGTATGGATATACAGAAAGATAGCTTTTTTTATTAAGCGGATCTACTGACGTATATTTTGCTCAATGAATAATTGAGGTGGTAAAATTGATATAGAAACGTAAAGGGAGAGAATGAAATGAATAAGCGAGAAACAGATAGCAATGAGAATGCAGTTACGTTATATGTTACAAGACACGGTAAAACAATATTAAATACGAATCATCGCGCGCAAGGTTGGGCTGATTCTCCATTAGTAGAAAAAGGTGTTGAAGTTGCCACAAATTTAGGAACAGGATTAAAAGATATTCATTTTATGAATGCGTATAGTAGTGATAGCGGCCGAGCGATTGAAACTGCTAATTTAGTATTAAAATATAGTGAGCAATCAAAATTAAAACTTGAGCAAAGAAAAGATTTGCGAGAATTAAATTTCGGTATTTTTGAAGGTGAAAAACTTGAGAATATGTGGGATGTGGTTGGAAAAGCTGCAGGCGTTGCATCACCAGAAGAACTTATGAAGTTTTCTATTCAAGAAGTGATTAATCTTATTAGAGTAGCAGATCCTACAAAACAGGCGGAAGATTGGGAATTATTTTCTACTCGTATAAAAGCTGAGATAGATAAAATTAGTGAAGAAGCTGCTGGAAATGGTGGCGGTAACGTTTTAGTTGTCGTTCATGGGCTTTTGATTACTACCTTAATAGAAATGTTAGACAGTAGCAAAACAAAACTTGGGGTGGAAAATGCTAGTGTGACGAAGATTGTATATCAAGATGGAACATATACAGTCGAGTCGGTTGGAGATATGAGTTATGTTGCAAAAGGGAAAGAAAGTGTGGAAATATAATTAAATCTCAAATAGAAATAAGAAAAGGAAGGTAGAGAAATCTAGCTTCCTTTTCATTTTGTGAATTATGGGATTAATAAAATCTTCCCTGTGCTTTTACGGCTCTCTAATAATTCATGAGCAAGAGCACCGTCTTGTAAAGAGAATGTAGTAGGATTTGAAATGTTTAATTTTCCAGTTGCGATCCAATCGAATAATTGAGTAGATCGTTTTTTACGTTCTTCATAAGTGGTAAGAACGTTCCAAAGGTCTCCGCCAGTTAAAGTTTTTGAAGTATCCATAAGCATACGTGGATCAACTGGAGCAGGATTACCACCAGCCATTCCGTAAAATACGACAGTACCGCCAATTTTAGTAGCGTTAAAACTTTCCTCTAATGTAGAACCTACTGATTCATATACAAGATTTACTCCAGTTCCATTAGTCATTTCAAGTACTTTCGTATGCCATTCTTCGTTATATAAAAATACGTGATCGGCACCAGCTAATGTAGCTATCTTTGCTTTTTCTTTTGATGATGTAAGACCAATTACTGTTCCGCCCTGTAGTTTAATCATTTGAATAAGAAGTTGACCGACGCCACCAGCTGCAGCGTGTACTAAAGCTATATCACCTTGTTTTAGTTGATAGCTATCGTGCGTTAAATAATGTGCAGTTAATCCTTGTAATAAGACAGAAGCGGCTGTTTCAAAAGAAATAGAATCTGGTAGTGGGATTACTTTTTCAGATGGAACGGCAACTAGTTCTGCATTTGCAAATGGGACGTCCGCAAATGCAATACGGTCTCCTAGGTTGATAGTAGTAACGTCAGCTCCTACTTTTTCAACAATTCCAGCTCCTTCATAACCTAATACATAAGGCGGATTGCCAGCAAGATGATAATCGCCGCGGCGTCTATAAATATCAGCGAAGTTTAATCCGATTGCTTTCGTGCGGACAAGAATTTCATTTGGACTTATGATTGGATCGTGTATTTCTTTATAGTGTAGAACATTAGCGTCTCCGAATGTTTCGAAACAAAGTGCTTTCATATGGAATACCTCCATTTATATTGTTTATAGATGTTCTTTATCATACAATACAAATATCAATAGACAAAGAGGATTATTTCGATGGAATCAATCGGAAATATCGATTGAAAAGAGGGATGATAAATGGAAATAAAACAGTTAATTACATTTAAAGTAGCGGCACATACTTTGAACTTTACACAAACTGCGAAGAAATTAAACTTTGCTCAATCGAGCGTGACAGCGCAAATTAAAACGTTAGAAGCTGAGCTCGGTACACCGTTATTTGAAAGATTAGGAAAACGTCTTTTCTTAACTGAAGCAGGTAGGAAGTTTCAACTATATGCCGACAAGATGATTGCACTCAGTAACGAAGCGAAAATGGCTGTGAAAGATGATGAAGAAATAGCAGGTACGTTAATAATTGGTGCACAAGAAAGTCAATGTACATACAGACTGCCTTCTATATTAAAGCGGTTTAAAATAAAATTCCCAAAAATAAAACTTATATTTAAACCAGCACATTCCAATAAAGATGCGAAGGAACAATTGATGGAGGGGAAAGTAGATCTTGCATTTATTTTGGACGAATGTAAAACAGAAGATGTTTTACATGTGGAACCACTTATGAAAGAAGAATTAAAAGTAGTAGCTGCTCCTACGCATCGTTTACTTGAACAACCTTCAGTTTCTATAAAAGATTTAGAGAGTGAAACACTTTTACTAACAGAATTAGGCTGCTCGTATCGGACTTTATTTGAAGAGCTATTTCGCTGGGAAGATGTATATCCAGCAAATAAAATTGAGTTTGTTAGTGTTGAAGCAATTAAACAATGTGTTATTGCAGATTTAGGCATAGCCGTTTTACCAGCAATAGTAGTAGAAAAAGATATACGAGAGGGGACGATAAAAGAGTTACATTTAGAAAATACAATCTCTCCGATTTATACGCAAATCGCTTGGCATAAAGACAAATGGATGACAGTGCCACTGCGACAATTTATTGATGTAACGAGGGAGTTTTTTGTAACGGATTAAGTGGAGAAATATTTATTTTATATAAAAGAAAAAATGGCAATTTTGTATAAAGAACCGATGCTTGAATATAACAAGTATTGGTTCTTTTATGTTTTAAATATAGAATGCTATAAAATGTGTATTTCTCAACTTTTTTTCTTACAAGGATAAGTAAAATTCTTCGTATATTCCAATAATCATAAGGGAATTTACAACGTTTATTCGTTTCTGTAAGATGCCTCTAGGAAGCGTGAAAGGAGGACTTACATAGCAGTATAGCTTGTCTTTAGTATACGTACTTATTGTGAGGAGGAATTTAAAATGTTTAAAAAGTTAATGAAAGTATGCGTGTTAAGTGCGGCAAGTATAGGTGTATTATTTAGTTTTCAAGGAAGTACATTTGCAGCTACTGATTTAAGTAGTTATTATGACGGGAAAAATCCAGCAACAACGAAAGTATACGGGGGAAGTACAACGTGTGATGCAGATGGATTTAATGCAAAGTCTACAGCAGTTTATGAAGGTAGTAAAAAAGTAGGGACAGTGTATTTACGTTACAGTAATAAATGTCATGCAGCGTGGTCTAAGCTTGTTTTAGATCAACCAGCTCCTTCTGTTTCTGGAGGGGTATATGCTTACGCTGTTATTAATAAATATAAAAATGGTGTATTCCAAAAATCAGTAGACTCTAATAGTGGCAATGGGGCAATTAAAACAGGACAAACGAGTACGTATACAGGAATGGTGTTTGATTTAACTGCTGATTTTGGTTATACAGCTGATGCCGAAGCGGTGACGATTAATAATGGTTACGGGAAAACAGCACGTTATTAATAAAGGAGTGAAATGATATGAAACTTTTAAAAAAGACGAGTGCATGTTTATTGCTATCTTTACTCGTTGTAACTAGTATGTTTAGCACGACTAATAGCGATAAAGCATACGCAGAAGACCATTCATATGATGGGAAAAGTCCTTATTATAACAGCTGTGATCAATCCGCAGTAACGAAAGAAAAGAAGTGGATTGATTCAAATTCTTATGTGGAATTAAAATTTAGCACGACGTGTAAGACAGCGTGGGCAAAAGTTACTGTAACTCGCCTGGCAGTTTATAATAACGAAGCTGATGCAAGGATTGTTAGAAAAACAGATGGAAAGGCATACACTTGTGGAAGCGCTGGAGGAAATGGTGTTGTAAATAAAGGGCAAACATCATGCTATACGCCAATGGTATATGACTTAGATCCAAGAAAGGCGCAAGCACAGGGGAAACATGCAATACCAAATAGTGATGCTTATAATTATGCGGAGACTATTTGGTATTGATGAGGATATGGAGATTGTAAGATAGAATATTTTAAGAGCATGTTTTGATTGGATTTCAAAACATGCTCGTTTTGTATTCATTCTAATTTTTTCTGTAATCATGGACCATTGAATTAACTAAGGTCTGTATCAGGAGGATTGTATCCAAGGTGACGAGCCATTGATACAATTTGTCCTTTATGATGAAACTCATGAGTCTCTGTATGAGTTAAAAGCCATAGCGGAGTTGTGCTCCAAGGTTCTCTTTGCCATTTCACTTCATTTGCTATGTTTTCAAGCCAACGATCATTGTATTCATTTAAAAAACTTTGTACAGTCTCATCTACTAATTTAAATCTAGCACGGACTTTCGCGACATCTGCATGCTCAATTTCGTAATCGCTAGCAAATGAAAAATCTGCTCTTTTTTGCTTGAATGCGAATGACCCAAGCCAGTATCGATAGCAATCGGCTACATGAATATGTGTCTTTATAATGCTACCGCTCCCGAAATTCGGAACAGTGCTATGTAATTTTTCTAATGGGATTTCTTCTAAAAATGTGAATAGAGTTTCTCTTGTAGAGCTAATAAGATTATATTGCTGTTTTAAAATATGTAACATGCAAGTACACTCCTCTTTTATTTACATAGTAAGTAATTCTATATTTACGAGGAGTGAACCTTTTTATTATTTTTAATAAGCATATTAGATGTATTTCTTATTTGTTTCTGATAGATTAAACAAGGTGAAACTTTAATAAGTTGAACATTATTAGTTCATAATAAATTGTACATCAAGAAGGGGAACGATAAAATGAACAGACTAGTGGGTTTAAAACAATTTGAAATAACGCGCGGGGCGTTACTTAAATTTATGGAAACGTTAGATGATAAAACTGCGGATACGCAGCCAGAGGGTTTTAACAATACAATTCGTTGGCATATCGGTCACGTGTTAACAGCAGCAGAAGTTTTCATGTTTGGAAAAGAATTCAAACAATTACCAACTGAATATCCAGGTATGTTTGGGTATGGATCACGACCATCTAAATGGAAAACAGAAGGACCATCGTTAGAAGTGTTAACGGCTCAATTAAAAGAACAAGCAAAACGTATTAACGAAATTCCAGCAGAAGCATTTGAAAATAAACTACCAGAGCCATTCCTAGGATTGGAAACAGTAGGGGAGCTTTACGGTATGATGCTTTATCATGAAGCTGATCATATTGGGCAAATGAAAGCGATGGAACGTATTATTAAAGCTCTTTAGTCTTAATTGCATATAAAACAAGCAATACAGTTGTAATGTTAAATAATATATACAAAAAAGGTAGATAAATTATTATCTACCTTTTTTGTATAACTTCTTGAAGGATTAGGGATTATCATCGTGGTGCTGATGAAGAAGGATAAGAGAATTTTATAATTTTTATGGTGTGATTATTAATTATAGTATTCCTAAATATGGAATATACGTATAATAATAGAGAAGAACTAGAAATAGGGGTGAATACTATGATTACATTAGAGCAAAAGTTGGAGCAATATAAACATACATATGTACAGTTAAAGGGAGAACTAAAATGGAAAACGAGTGATTCTCGAACAGGAATGATGATTGCTGCTATGTATGCAGGTAGTGATAAATTGTTTGATCTCGGACGTTTTTTAGAAATTAGTAGTTATATTAAGAATCAGGTAGGGATGTTTTCATACTTAAAGTCTTATCATCGTTTTGTAGTGGCCGCAACATTAGATATTCACTTTACAGATTACAAGGAAGCTTTTCGGAAGTTTTTAGATTTATATGAACAATTGGTCACTGGTGGCTTTAGCCGGAGTATATTTACTTATCTCGCAGCAGCTGTGCTTTTAACAGAAGAAAATGAACAGCATGGCGCGCACATTCAGCGTTCGATGCAAGTATATAAACGCATGAAAAAGGATCACCTCTTTCTTACAAGTACAAATGATTATCCGCTCGCAGTTTTATTAGCAGGACAATCAGAGCATGTAGAAACACTTATGGACCGAGTGGAACGTCTTTACCAGAAACTAGCGACAGCTGGTTTGCGTAAAGGGAATGATCTTCAATTTTTGAGTCATATTCTTTCACTAAAGAAGGATGTCAGGGAAGAACTATTAGTTGCAAAATGTACAAATATATGGAATTTGTTAAAGCAAGAAAAGGTAAAAGTAAAACAGATGCATTACCCAGCTATCGGGCTACTAGCGTTACTCGAGGACGGAGAAAAAGAGATTCATTCTATTCGAGCATTTATTGAAAAATTGCAGGGGGATAAATTGTTCCGTTGGCATACAGATACAACTATTCTTATTGCTATTCAACTGTTCGTAAGTCAGAAAGGTGAGGAAAGTAAAGCTACTAACACAGGTTTACAAACAATGATAGAAGTCCTCATACAAGCACAACAGGCAGCCATGATGGCAACGATTGCCGCTTCATCTGTAGCAACATCTTCTGCTAGTAGCAGTTCATAATGTGTAATTGCTTATAATCTTGTAAATTATAACTCCCTTGATAAGGACGGTTTAAAAAATATTACTAAAAACAGTTAGCTCATCACTCTCTAATGAGTGATGGGCTAACTGTTTTTACATAATCAGCATTATCTTTTTGATTCCTTCAAATGTTTGAGCTGCGTGACAATCATAATGCTAATAACAACGAGTAAAAACCATGAACTAATTTTGCTTAAGTGAACGAGACTCCATGCTTCCCGTTGATTTGGATATTGCCATGCTCCGAAAAATGTTGCGATGTTCTCTGCAATCCAAATGAAAAATCCGATAAGGAAAAAGGAGAGAACGAGTGGCATTTTATATGTAACGCCTTGTAATGAAAATTGTACAAATGTGCGAGAGAAAACAATGAATAGTAGTAAAGTTAATATCCATCTAAAATCGTATGTAAAGTGGTGTGTGAAAAAATTGAAGTAAATCATAGCTCCTAACGGCACGGCAAAAATAGCTTTCGGCCAATGATGCATTTTTAAATGCAACCTTCTCCACGCTTGACATATGTAACTCGCGACACTCGCATACATAAAACCGCTGTAAAGCGGAACTCCAAAAACCTTCGAATATGCCTCTTCGGGATAACTCCATGAACCGAAATGTACTTTATATATTTCTAGTAAAAGGCCGATGAGGTGGAAGATGGTAATTACTTTTAGTTCGTCTTTTGTTTCAAGACCCGTCTTGTACATAATCCACTGCATAAGAAGGCATACGATGAGTATGAAATCATAGCGGTATAACTCTGGGATTGAAACAATTTTTGAAAGGGCTAGTGTTAAGAAAATAATGACTGGGAATAAGCAAGATAATGCTTGTTCGTAAGTGAAATGTAGTAGTTGTTTTATATAGAACATTGTGTCACCTTCGATGTTTTTTTATTGGAAAAATCAAAATAATCAATAATTATACTACGATTTAAAAAATAATCCAGTAGTCTATTTTGCATGTATTTGTAAGTTTTAGAAGGGAATTGTAATGAGTATTTTAATATTGTAGAAAAGTAAAAAAATAGTTTGCTATTTAAAAAAAGTGGGGATATAATATCTAAATGAAAATGATAATTATTATCAATAATAATTACAAATAAAAAATAATTATAAAAAACAACTGAATATAAAGGATGAAATGAAACATGTTACATAAGTCTACTGTACATGCTGGTAATAACCGCTGGATACATATTAAGTTCATATGTTTCATGAGCTTAACAATTTTATGTTTAATTGGATCTATATTTTTAGCCATTTCATTTGGTGCAAAAGATATTCATTTACAAACGGTGTGGGTAGCGGTTTTGGATTACGATCCGAAATTAACACAGCACCAAATTATTTATGAATTAAGGCTCCCGAGAGTAATTGGAGCAGCAGTTGTAGGGGCAGCTTTTGCGGTTGCTGGTGCTGTTATGCAAGGTGTAACACGAAATCCTTTAGCTGATGCAGGTGTACTTGGCATAAATGCAGGAGCGATGTTTGTAGTAGCACTTAGTTTTGCTTTTTTTCCGCATATGCCGTATTCCTATTTAATGATTGTTTCCTTTATTGGAGCAGTCTTAAGTACAGTACTTATTTTTGTTATTGGATCAGCAACATCAGGCGGGTTAACACCAATGAGGTTAACGATTGCTGGAGCGGTTATGGCAGCGCTTTTACATTCATTAAGTTCAGGTGTTGCGATTTATTATGATTTAAGCCAGGATTTAGCGTTTTGGTATGCTGGTGGTGTTGCAGGGGTTAAGTGGGAACACTTGAAATTTTTAGTCCCTATTATTCTTATAACGATTATTTTTGCAATAGTGTTAGGGCGATCTATTTCACTCATATCAATGGGGGATGATGTTGCTACAAATTTAGGAGTAAAAACGAACCGAACGAGAATACTAGGGATGATTATAGTAGTCATTCTTGCAGGTGTATCTGTTTCAGCTGTTGGCTCTATTGGGTTTGTAGGACTAGTTATCCCGCATATTGCTAGAAAATTAGTTGGTGTGAATTATAGACTCATTATTCCTATGTCAGCATTATTAGGAGCTATGTTATTAGTTGTAGCTGATTTAGGGGCAAGAACAGTAAATCCTCCTAAGGAACTTGCGATAGGGATTATGGTAGCTCTTGTTGGAGTTCCGTTCTTCCTCTATATAGCACGTAAAGTTGGGAGGGAGTTGTAAGTGAAGGATCTTTTGAACACAGATAAAAAGAGAGCCATTACTGTAACTACAATTTTTGGTTGTATTAGTATCGCTGTCATTTTAATTAGTTTAAATACAGGGACACTGAGCATTGCACCGCTCAAAGTAATTCAAACGCTTTTCGGTTATGGTGATTTTGAGAGCGAGACCGTGCTATATGATTATCGTATGCCAAGAATAATAATCACAATGTTAGCCGGTATTGGCCTTGGGATTTCCGGTGCGATTTTGCAAGGGTTATCACGTAATGCACTTGCAGACCCTGGTATTTTAGGATTACATGCAGGTGCATCTTTCGGGCTAATTATATTCGTTACTTTCTTTCATTCTATTAATGAGAATGCATCGATTTTAATACCGTTATTTACATTTGGCGGGGGAGTACTAGCTGCATTTTTAATTATTATACTGGCGAGTGATCGGTCAAAAGGTTTACTTCCTATTAGACTTATTCTCGTTGGTATTGCTGTTTCAGCTGGATTTAGTGCGATTTCGTTATTTTTCTCTCTCAAGTTAAATGATGAGACGTATACATTCGCTTCTAGATGGTTAGTTGGTAACGTGTGGGGAAGGGATTGGATTCATGTCCTTGCATTATTACCTTGGATTTTCATACTAACCCCGTATACATGGATAAAATCTAAAACGTTAAATGCATTGTCACTAGGTGATAGTGTAGCAGCAGGGCTTGGTGTTTCTGTTCAAAAAGAACGGTTACTACTTTTAGCTACAGCGGTTGGATTATCTTGCGCGAGTGTATCGATGGCAGGAGGAATTGGTTTTATCGGTTTAGTTGCTCCGCATATCGCAAGGAAGTTAGTAGGTACTACATATCAAGACTTTCTTCCTTTAGCTGGCATTATCGGAATGATTATTTTAGTGCTAGCAGATACGATAGGTCGTTCTATATTTGAGCCAAACTCTATTCCAGCTGGTGTAGTAGTGGCGGCATTAGGAGCACCGTATTTTCTTTATTTACTTACAAAAACAAAATAAATACTTCAAAGAGGAGAACATATGAAAAAGAAACTTATTATTTTATTTAGCATGATGTGTATTTTAGTATTAGCAGCATGTGGTCAAACGAAAGCTAATGAAGAGGCAACGAAAAAAACGGAAAAAAGTAATGATCCAAAAATCGCCTCTATGTCCATTCATTTAACAAATAATTTACTTGCATTAGGAATTACACCAGTAGGTTCTGTTATTGGTGGAGATTTAAAAGATTTCTTACCGCACGCTAAAGAGAAGTTGAAAGATACGAAGAAGCTTGGTGTTGTAACAGATCCGAATATGGAAGCGTTACTTCAATTAAAGCCAACGGACATTTATGTTGATGAAAAATATGCTGGTAAAGATGTAGCGAAATACGAAAAAATTGCAAAAACACATTCTTTCAATTTAGATGAAGGTACGTGGAGAGATCATTTAAAACAAGTTGGTAAACTTGTAAACCGTGAGAAAGAAGCAGATAAATATATTCAAGATTACGAAGAGCAATCAAAACGAGTAAAAAGTTTAATAGATAAAGAGCTAGGTAATAACGAAAAAGTAATGGCAATTCGCGTTACTGCAAAAGAATTACGTGTATTTAGTACAAAAAGACCGATGGGACCAATTTTATTCCAAGACTTAGGATTACAACCTGCAAATGGTGTAGAGAAAATTGATGGAAACCGTCCTTTCGAAGTCATTTCACAAGAAGTATTACCTGACTTTGATGCAGATGCTATTTTCGTTGTCGTTAATAGAGATGATAAAGCGAAAGCTGCATTTAAACAACTTCAAGAAACACCAATTTGGAAAGACTTAAAAGCTGTTAAAGGTAAGCACGTATACATTATTAATGACCAACCATGGCTTGACTATTCTGCTTTAGGTAACAAAATGGCAATGGATGAAGCGGAGAAAATGTTTACGAAATAATATAGTTTCGCTATTAGGAAAGGCCCTCTAAATTTGGAGGGCTTTTTATTATTGTTAGAATAAACGAAAAATTATACAATGAAGTTAATTTCGTGTAGAGGAGATGTGCCAATGTCAGCGCTTATTGTAAGTATCCCGTGTATAAAGCAGTTTATAGAATAAGGGGATAAATAGGCTAATAATTATCCCTGTTATTAAAAAAGGGGGAGTTTGAAATGACAATGAATCTTTTTCAAAATAAAACGATTAAATTATCAGCTATTAGAGAAGCAGATGCTGAAGTAATGGCTATGTGGCAAGAAGATAGTGAGTATTTAAGGAATGTAGATACAGATGTAGCATTCCCGCAATCGATACAAGAAATAGCAAGTGATGGGCTATTAAAGGGACGGAGATCGAATAGTGTTTCTTTCATGTTAAGGACAGTTCAAGATGATCGCTTAATTGGTTTTGTTGCAATTCATGGCATAGAGTGGAATAACAGAACGGGTTTATTAGCCATTGGTATAGGAGATGCAAATGATAGAGGAAAGGGATATGGAAGAGAAGCAATCCATCTTATCTTAAAATATGCTTTCTATGAATTGAATTTACACCGCGTCGGTCTGGATGTGATTTCTTATAATAAAGCAGCCATTGCGTTGTATAAAAAGATAGGTTTTCAGATGGAAGGGTGTATGAGAGAAGCGGTTCAAAGAGATGGGAAGTGTTTTGATCGTATCATTATGGGGATATTGCGGGATGAATGGATAGGGTTGCAAGATTAGCGAATACATTCAATATTATATATGTAGTATGCAGGAGATATAATGATAATTGGCGAAAATTCACAGTGAACTGATTGAATTTATAAGGAGTTATGTAAAATGAATTTAGAAAAAGCAAAACCAGTAAATGAAGAGGTCGCTGAATTAAAGGAACTAATTAAAGAGTTACACGGAAGTGTACATCAACTGCAAAGCGAAGTGCAACAACTAAGGCACGAAAGACCAGTTGTTGAAGTGAGAAAAGGTGTTCAATTATCACCAACAATTGTCGGACAAATTGGTGGTATGATTTTAGGTGGGTTAGCAATTATCGGTATATTTTGGTGATGAAAAAAGGTTTGCAGCACGATGCTGCAAACCTTTTGGATTTGACGATATAATTTCATGCAATACAACTTTTACATTAAATAACGTAAATATATATAAGCATGTGATAACAAGAGTGCAACAATAGTTAATGGTAAACCAATTTTTAAGAAGTCCATATAAGAGAAAGCATGTCCTTCACGTTTTGCAATACCAGCAACGACTACGTTTGCAGATGCTCCGATTAGCGTTCCATTTCCTCCTAAGCAAGCTCCAAGAGATAACGCCCACCATAGTACTTCGATTTGCGGAGAATCGACAGATAGTCCGAGTCCTATAGCTAAGTCTTGAATAAGAGGAATCATCGTAGCGACAAATGGGATGTTGTCGATTGTCGCAGATGCGATGCCAGATACCCATAAAATCAGTATAGCTGCGAATCCGATGTCACCGTTTGTTACGCCGATTACTTCTTTTGCAAGTGAAGAGATAAGTCCGATATCAATTAACCCGCCAACGAGAACAAATAGTCCGGCGAAGAAGAAAATGGTTACCCATTCAACGTGGGCAAATACATCTTCAATATCATGTTCTTTCACGCCGATTAACATAAGAAGTGTAGCGCCTGTCATCGCGATAACAGCAGCGTCTACATGAATAATCGAATGAAGTACGAAGCCTAAAATAGTTAGTCCTAAAATCGAAATAGATTTTAAAAGGAGGCTTTGATCTTTAATGTAATCTTTTTCGTTTAATGCCATTAGTTTTTCGATTTGTTCAGGTGTTGTTTTTAGTTTGTTACGGTACATGAAGTAAATAATGCCAAGTGTCACAATAGAAATAATAATTACGATTGGAGCTAAGTTAAGTAAAAAGGCGTTAAAGTCTAAATGCTTGTTTGCTGATCCAATCATAATATTAGGTGGATCACCGATTAATGTTGCTGTTCCGCCTATATTTGAAAACAGCACTTCTGAAATCAAATAAGGCACAGGATTTACTTTTAAAATACGTGTAATGGATAATGTAACAGGAACGATTAATAAAACAGTCGTTACATTGTCCAAAAATGCTGATCCGACAGCAGTTAATAGGGATAGTAATAATAAAATGCGAATCGGTTTTCCGCCAGCTGCTTTTGCCGCTTTAATGGCCACAAATTCAAAGACGCCTGATTGACTCGTAATATGTACGAGAATCATCATCCCAATTAAAAGGGTAATCGTTTCCCATTGAATATGTGATGTGAAAGCAGTATGTAAATCTACAACTCCAAAAATAATCATAATAGCAGCACCGAATAGTGCGATTACAGCACGATTCAATTTCTCAGAAATAATAAATCCGTACGTGATTAAAAATACGGCAATTGCAAAATAATATTGCCAATTTGCTACTTCATGTGCTGACTGTTCCAATCATGTCACCTTCTTTAAATTATGTATTCAATTGTCGAAATGTATCTCGCTGCAATAATACGGGATAAAATATATTGTAGCAAATTCAAAAAAGAAAGAAAACTATTTAACAAAGTGAAGGAAAAAATGTATTTTTTACATATCATATAAAAAATATAAAAAACACAGTGCAAATTATTAGGAAAAGTGAGCGTTGTCCTCTAATATAGAGATAGCAATTTACATTATTTTTGCGTAAAATGGTTTAAAGAGGTGAATTCCGATGGAAATAGTAAAAGATAGTTCTCTTATTCAAAATGAAATTGAACGTTTTGTAAATAAAGATGTATATATTCATTTAGAAACGACAAACGGAGCGTATGCATCACACATAAATGAAAAGATGATGACAGTTGGTGCTTTCATTCGAAATGCAATTATCCGTTTTGAACGCGGGAAGATAACTGGAACAAATCCATACCGAGTTGGTCTAAAAATGGATCATGGTTGGGTATATGCTGAAGGTATTACGCACTGGGAAGTAGATGGTCAAGAGCGTTTATTACTAGCTGGACATGATAATTTAGGTCGTCTAGCAGTTGCACTTGAGTTAAGCTTAACACCATTTAAGTAAGAAGGAGGGAAACTTATGGAGAGACATGTACTTGTTGTATTTCCGCATCCAGATGATGAAGCATATGCTGCGGGAGGAACAATTCGCTTATTAACAGATCAAGGAGTACCTGTAACATATGCATGTGGTACTCTAGGACAAATGGGACGTAACATGGGTAAGAACGTATTCGCTAACCGTGAAACGATCCCAAATATCCGTGAGAAAGAATTGAAAGATGCTTGTGAAGCGATGGGCATTAAAGATTTAAGAATGCTTGGCTTCCATGATAAAACGTTAGAATTTGAAGATGTTGATTTCGTTGCTGACAAAATTGAAGCAATCATTCAAGAAGTAAATCCATCTCGAATTATTACATTTTATCCAGAGCACGGTGTACATCCAGATCATAATGCATTTGGCCGCGCTGTCGTTCGCGCTGTATCACGTATGCCAAAAGAAGAGCGCCCAGTTATCCATGCTGTTGCGATTACGAAAAATCGTGAGGCAGTATTAGGAGAACCGGATGTTGTAAATAACATTAGTGAAGTATTTGATCATAAATTAACGGCACTAGGTGCGCACCGTTCACAAACAGAAGCAATGCTTGAAGACACGCATGCAAAAATAAAAAACAAAGATGCAGCAACATTAAAATGGCTGCAACTTGAACAGTTTTGGACTTATAAATGGGAGTAGGCTAGAAGGATATCTTCTAGTTGCTCTTACATAGAAAAAGCGCCGTCACTTGTGATGGCGCTTTTTCTTGTTGAAGACTATATATTTTTTAGGGTGCTTCAAAATTTAAAAATTAACGTGCAGTATAGCCTCCATCAACAAGAAGTGTTGTACCGTTAACAAAACTAGCATCATCACTTGCTAAAAATAAGACAGCTTTAGCGACTTCTTCTGGTGTTCCAAGTCTGCCTTGTGGATGAAGTGAAGCTAAATATTCTTTCTGTTGAGGATTAACACTACCTAGTAAAGGGGTGTCAATATAACCAGGGCACACCGCATTAATACGTATTCCATATTTAGCGTAGGCAGTACATAAATTTTGAGTTAATAGTTTCACACCACCTTTTGCAGAGGAGTATGCTGTTGGGGTAGGTAATGAAACAAAACTATGAATCGAACCAGCGTTAACGATGACACCACCTGTACCTTGTTTAAGAAATTGTTCAATCGAATATTTATCAGAAAGGAATACCCCAGACAAATTAATATCAATAGTTCTTTTCCACTTTTCATAGGATAATTCGTTTGCCGGTGCATCATCAGCAACGCCGGCATTGGCATACATAATATCTAAATTACCGTATGTACTTACTGTCTCATGAATTAGCTGTTTAATATCTGCCTCTTTTGTTACATCGGTTTTAATAAATAACGTATTGTATCCATGTGCATTCAATTCATCTGATAGTTCTTTTCCACGTTCAGAAAAGTCAGCAATAACTACTTTTGCACCTTCTTCGATAAAAAGACGAACAGTAGATTCGCCAATTCCACTTGCACCACCAGTTATGATTGCTACTTTGTCTTTTAATTTCATATAAACCTCTCCATTCATCAATGAATTTAAGTCGAATTTTTAAATCTTGTTACTAAACTATTAACCTTAAATAGTAAGTAGATAGAAGAAAAAGCTCGCGTTTACTTAATCGTGAGAGTGCTATTTTTCTTTAGTGTACTTTTTGATACAGTTATGGACGAAAATATTAATTTGGTCAATTTTATCATTAGATTGAATATTTGGTAAAGAGCTCTCGAACAGAGCGAGTACGGATGCTGAAAAATTAAAATAAACATGCAGTATTATTTGTAGGGTAAGGAACAAGGGGGGGAGAGAAGCATAACGAAAACTACTACTCTAGTTAAATAGGAAAAAGCCTTGCAGGGGGGCAAGGCTTTAAACAGGGTATTAAAAATTATTGATTTATTAAGAATAACTTCTTCTTGTGAATAAACTAATTTTAGCATGATAACTCATATGTATGTGTTACGAATTTGTGAATAAAAACTCAATGATAAAAGTATGAGTGAAAGGAAATAATTTATTTGAAATATGTATTATTACAGAAAGTTCAGTTGAAATAGTGAGGAAAATAAAAAAGTGCAATGAGCAAAATAAGTAAGAGACGAATTATACCAAAGATTAGTGGAACGCCTACTATGTAATTTCTTTTTGAATTTAATTCTTTAGAACTGATTTTTAATAATGTACATAAGAAGCGTATATTTTGAATTATTTAATAGGATAATATATATTTATATTGATTTAATGATTTTAGTTTGTTAAAAATGGGGAAATCGATATGAAGGTTAAATTTGCCGTAATAAAAGATGAGAATTTTGATTGTAGTTTATTGGAAACAAAATTATTGAAAACTTTTAAAGAAGTAGATTGTGAAGCAGATATTGTAAAGGTTGAGGATGAAATTTTTGAAAACAATGATATACAAACGTATTTATCAGAAATAACCATTCATGTTACTGGAAAAAATATTGGATATAGATCCGTTTCAGCCAGTATATTTATTGTTCTAGAGAGTTTATCAATACAGCTATTTCATATTCATATTAGTATACTTTAAACAGTTCAAAAAGTGGATTTATATTGCGTTGTAAATATGAAAATGGTGATGAAAACAATAGAAATTATCGTATGTGCTCCCGAATGTAGGATTGCACTTTGTTTGTTGTTAAATAAGCAAGGGGTCCCTTTTTAAATTTTAATCTATCTTAACGCTAATTTATAAATAGAAGAATGGAAACATGTGAGTAATTCAATTAGATTGTACAAATAATTTGGTACGCGGATATACGCAATGTATTCACAGGTAAGAGGGTTGTCTCATAATATATATAGATTTTTCTATTAAGATGAACAGAGGGTGTGAATATATGGAAGATGTTTACGCTAAAATTGACAGTCTCAAGGCGGAGCAAAAAGAAATGATGAGAGACATTCGAAATTTAGAAACGCGTACTACTATTAATGAGAAAGATATAGCAACAATCAATAAGCAATTAGAAAAAATAAGTACAAACACTACTTGGATTTTGCGAATTATTATTAGTGCGATAATAATGTCAGTTTTAGGATTGATATTAAAAGGGATGATTTAAAAGAAAGAGGGGAGCTCCCTCTTTCTTTTATGTAAATGAGAAACTATAAATTTTCCGTTTCCTTTTCGTCTGCATACTTATCCTCTAAGGAAATCAATAGAGGGATTGATATAGTTACAAGAATGATTAAAGTGGTGATAAAAGATTTAGAAAGAGAAAAAGAACCTTCAATTAAAGGTGATAAAAACTTGAATGAAAGTATACTTGTTATGAAGGAAATTACTAAAAAGCTCAAAAGAGATATATTTTTATTCTTTATAGATGTCTCTATAAAGTCTTTAACACAGGTTATTACGACAAATATAGTTAATATGATAAGAGAAACAAAATAATGTGTTAAATTCGTCATACTAATAGTAGGATCGTCTATTATGTAAGCAAGTAACTTAGATACTAATATTCCTCCAAACAATAAAATAATAAAAGCAAGTAATCCTTCCGATATATAAGTGCTTAAATTGTTTTTCTTGTCAAAGAGTTTATAGTTTAGAGTAGATTGGGTTATTTGAATTAGGAATAGGGTAATAATCCATACATAATATACAAATGGTAATTCTCCTGAGAATAGAGAAATTAGAAAGTTGACTACTGTCCTTAAAATTTCAATCATTACGAAAGTCCTCCTACTTGTTCAGCTTTATGACATTAGGAATATATGAGTCTATCATTTTATAATTGGGTTTATATATTCAAACTATTTCTAATTATTCCATAATAAGGTGGTTATATCAAGTAGTTATCTTCTATGGTGTGTATTAGTTGTTCACTAATATAAAAAGAACATTTGAACGTTAATACTAGAAAAATAAAAGTAATATGTAATATAATTGAAAAAGTATATTTAAAAATCGATGTTAATATTACCCTCCTATAAGTATTAACATACGTAATTGAGGTGTTTTCTTTGTTGTTTTATGACCGGATTTCTATAATGGCCCCTCCTGTTCCGTAGCTAAGGAAAGTCTTTTTATTTCTGAGATTTTCAAAGTTATAGGAGGGTATGAAAAATGAAAAAAGTCTCAGTACCATCACTTTTGTTAATGATTATTCTTGTCGCATTTCCGCAAATTAGTGAAACGATTTACACACCGTCTTTACCGGACATTTCAAAGGCGTTACATGTAAGTAATAATGAGGTGCAGTTAACACTTAGTTTGTATTTTGCTGGATTTGCTTTAGGTGTATTTTTTATTGGATGGCTATCAGATATAATTGGCCGTCGCCCAGCAATGTTATTTGGAATTGTAATATATGGCGTTGGGAGTTTCTTATGCTTTATTGCAAATTCCATTGAAGTTTTATTGGTAAGTCGTTTTATTCAAGCGTTTGGAGCAAGTGCAGGATCCGTGGTTACACAAACGATTCTTCGTGAAAGTGTAGAAGGGCATAAGAGGCATGTTATGTTTGCTCAAATCTCGGCAGTCATTGCTTTTACACCAGCGATAGGACCGTTAATTGGTGGCTTTCTTGATCAAATGTTTGGATTTAAAATAGTATTTTTAAGTTTAGTAGTTATGAGTGTCGGGATTTTTCTGTATACATTTGTTTCTCTTCCTGAAACAAAGACGGACTCAGTAACGAATCAAATAAATGTGTTTTCTGTTTTAAAACGGTTGATTACAAATCCGAAAGTAGTAACATACGGTCTATTAATTGGAGGAGCGAATGGTGTTTTATTTAGCTATTATGCAGAAGCGCCGTTTATCTTTATTGATTACTTTCAATTATCGCCTAGTATGTATGGATTTCTAGGAATTGTCGTTGCTTCTGCTTCTATTATTGGAGCGAAAGTTTCAAAACGTTTACTTGCTACTTATAAACCAGAGAAAATTATATATATCGGTTGTCTCGTAATGACAGGAGGAGCTATCCTTTTATCTGTAATTACGTTTGTTGGATCAAATCCAAATGTAATATATATGGTTGTATTTTTAATAGCGATGTTTATATTGCTATTAGGAATTGGAGTAGCATTACCTAACTGCTTAAGTTTAGCGTTAGTAGATTTTCAAGATGTCATTGGTACAGCTGGAGCGTTGTTTAGCTTAGGATACTATGTAATTGTAACGATGACAATTTGGGGAATGAGTCAACTGCATACGGGCTCGTTACTAGTGATGCCACTTTATTTTCTAGTTATTGTAGTTATAATGGCAGTGTTTACTAGGGTGTTTATCTTTGGTAAGCAAACTTTGAAATCGGTTTAAATATGAAATCGTAAAAGAGTCTCATTTTTAAATGAGGCTCTTTTATATTTTGGCTGGGGTAAAGAAGTTAGTAGTTTATTAATATATTAAATTTCTCATTGGTATATAAATCGAATGTGTGGGAAATTACGTTATCAACTATAAAGGTTGAAGTATTTGACATATGAAACTGAGGAAGAAATGCTCTCCTCTGTTATTTATATTGTAATAATATACATGCCGGAATCATATTGAATAGATGTATTTTATTGTTAATTTAGTTAAAAATTAATCAGAATTATGTATAATAATTTATTGAAAAAATAATTGAATTTTTCAGATTAATGAATTAATATAAGGTAAGTAATTTTAATATTTATAGAATATTGGAAGATGAAAGGTTTTGAGAATTTTATTAGGAGCACAAAACGATTTTAGGATAGCTTTAAAGCTAGTGTAAAATGACGTTTGCTTCATCATTTTCAGGGCCGAAAGGAATTAGGGGAAAGCATCTTGTGTTAAAATGCGGCTATGAATCATCTAAGAGGGGGAAGTGAAGTGGCAAACAAAGAATTGAAAAGAGGTTTAGAAGCACGTCATATTCAAATGATTGCTTTAGGCGGAACGATTGGTGTTGGTTTGTTTATGGGGTCAGCCAGCACAATTAAATGGACAGGTCCGTCAGTAATGCTTGCTTATGCAATTGCAGGTATTTTCATATTCTTCATCATGCGTGCCATGGGAGAAATGTTGTATATGGAGCCAAGTACAGGCTCATTTGCGACGTTCGGTCATAAGTATATTCATCCACTAGCTGGTTATATGACAGCGTGGAGTAACTGGTTCCAGTGGGTTATCGTTGGGATGTCAGAAATTATCGCGGTTGGAGCGTATATGCAATATTGGTTCCCGGATTTACCAGCTTGGATACCAGGTATAATCGCAATGGTTATTCTTGGTGCAGCTAACTTAATTTCAGTTAAGTCATTTGGCGAATTTGAATTTTGGTTCGCGATGATTAAAATCGTTACGATTCTATTAATGATTATTGCGGGATTTGGACTTATTTTCTTTGGAATTGGTAACGGCGGAGAAGCGATTGGTATATCAAATCTTTGGTCAAATGGCGGTTTCTTTACAGGTGGTTTTTCAGGATTCTTCTTTGCATTATCACTTGTAGTTGGAGCGTATCAAGGTGTGGAATTAATCGGAATTACTGCTGGAGAAGCGAAAAATCCGAAGAAGACACTTACAAGAGCGATTCAAAGTACAATTTGGCGTATTTTAATATTCTATATTGGTGCTATTTTTGTTATTGTAACTGTATATCCGTGGGATCAATTAAGTACAATTGGTAGCCCGTTCGTAGCAACTTTTGCGAAGGTTGGTATTACGGCAGCAGCTGGACTTATTAACTTTGTTGTTATTACAGCAGCAATGTCTGGTTGTAATAGTGGTATTTATAGTGCTGGTCGTATGCTTTATACGTTAGGTGTAAATGGACAAGCACCGAAATATTTCACGAAACTTTCTGGAAATGGTGTACCTTTATTCGGTACAGTTGGCGTAATTATCGGTCTGGCGGTTGGTGTTGTTTTAAGTTACATCGCACCGAAAAATTTATTCGTATACGTATATAGTGCGAGTGTACTCCCTGGTATGGTACCATGGTTTGTCATTTTAATTAGTCAAATTAATTTTAGAAAAGAAAAGGGAGCAGAGATGAAAGATCATCCGTTCAAAATGCCATTTGCTCCTGTAACAAACTATTTAACGATTGCCTTTTTAATTATGGTATTAATCGGAATGTGGTTTAACGATGATACTCGTATTTCTTTAGTTGTAGGTATTATTTTCTTAGCTATCGTTACAATTAGTTTCTATGCTTTTGGAATAGGAAAGCGAGCTCCGTTAGACGTTCAAAATAATAAAGAGATTTCAAGTAAATAAAGAAAAGGCTGTTCATCTGGAACAGCCTTTTTTTATTGTTGCTATTTGTCGATAAATCGATATACCTTGACGAATCGTTGATATAATTTGATTTGTGATAGATATATTTGAAAAATCGTTGATATATTGTACGTTATGATAGATATATTCGAAAAATCGTTAATATAATTTTACATACTATCTGTCACTATCATGATTAAAATTTCTCTAATACGATTTTTCCAATGGTGTGCCCGCTTTCAAGTAGTGCATGTGCTTTCTTTAAGTTTTCAGCGTTAATCGGTTTTAATGTTTCATTTTTATGTAAGCTGTACTGATAGTCTAGAAGGAGTTTATTTCTAAAAAGAAGAATTTTTTACTGTATTACTTTATCCAAAACTAAATGTAAAGGTGGATACATAATGACAGTAAAGAAGCTTTATTTCATCCCAGCAGGTCGTTGTATGTTAGATCATTCTTCTGTTAATAGTACACTCGCGCCGGGGAATTTATTGAACTTACCTGTATGGTGTTATCTTTTGGAGACAGAAGAGGGGCCTATTTTAGTAGATACAGGTATGCCAGAAAGTGCAGTTAATAATGAAGGGCTTTTTAACGGTACATTTGTTGAAGGACAGATTTTACCGAAAATGACTGAAGAAGATAGAATCGTGAATATATTAAAGCGTGTAGGGTATGAGCCGGACGACCTTTTATATATTATTAGTTCTCACTTACATTTTGATCATGCAGGAGGAAACGGTGCTTTTACAAATACACCGATTATTGTGCAACGAACGGAATATGAGGCAGCACTTCATAGAGAAGAATATATGAAAGAATGTATATTACCGCATTTGAACTATAAAATTATTGAAGGGGATTATGAAGTGGTACCAGGTGTTCAATTATTGTATACGCCAGGTCATTCTCCAGGCCATCAGTCGCTATTAATTGAGACAGAAAAATCCGGTCCTGTATTATTAACGATTGATGCATCTTATACGAAAGAAAATTTTGAAGATGAAGTGCCGTTCGCGGGATTTGATTCGGAATTAGCTTTATCTTCAATTAAACGTTTAAAAGAAGTTGTGATGAAAGAGAAGCCAATTATTTTCTTTGGTCATGATATAGAACAGGAAAAGGGATGTAAAGTGTTCCCTGAATATATATAATGCAAAAAGTCATGAGCTTACGTGCTCATGACTTTTTCGTTTAAATAATTTTTTTGAATAAGTTATAAACCTTTTTTGAGCTATCTTCATTTAATTGATAGTACGTAAGGTTTACATCATCAGGAGTATCTTGCTGAGCAATCATCACTTCGCTGCTGTGATGATCAACTACCCATATGAAATATTTTTTATAAGTTCCATCCTCGAAAGTAATCCACATATCACAATCTATTAAGTCTGATCCTTCTTCATCTAATGTTAATTTACCTTTTTTTGCGGTATTCATACTGTTAATAAACGTTTTTAATTCATCTGTTTTTGTGAGAAAGATATCCTGTTTTGTTTTAATTGATTCTACATGTATATCTTTTATTTCCTGTTTTCCTAAAAAAACAGGGGGCTCATTTGGATCTCGCGAGCTTGAAATAATAGTAGCTTTCTTTTTCGGTTTATTTGCAGTATAGAGATCTTGAATAGATTTTCCCGAGTTTATAAACCATGCAATTCCAGAAAGAATTAATACGCTACCTAGCAATAAAAAAATTTTTTTAATAGGATTTTCTCCTCTCTATTACTTCGTGTGAAGAGCTTTTCTATTAATATATGATAGTTAAGCGTAAAGTATTATAGTTGAACTTGGTTATGCTTCACAGTTTTTATCGGGCGATCTATGAGTAAATTGTAAGTGAGCCCAATTAATACGAAAATGCCACCAATAACTTTACCAATTGAGAGTTCATTTGTCAGGAAGAAATCAATAATAGTCCCCGCAAATAATTGTCCGATAAAGATGAGTAATGTTAAATAAAAGGCTGATATTTTAGGAGTAATATAGTTGGATAATGAAATAACGATAACGCCTACTAATCCGCCTAAGTATACGGCGATAGGAATAGATTGCAACTTATGAATAGGGATATACAATGAATCTGAACTGAAAATTAAAAATAACATAGAGAAAAATAATCCAGTAATATAATTGAAAAACGTGCCTTCCCAGTTTCCAATTTCCTTTGCTAAATTCGCGTTAATAATTCTAGCAACAACGATAGAAACACCAGCTAAAATAGCGATCGTAATATATAACATTTTCTTGCCCCCATTAATAAATTGTCATGATTATAATTCCAGAAGAGATGAAACATAATCCAATTAGTTTTTTCTTTTCAAACTTTGCAACTTTCATTCCTAATAAGCCGAAATGATCAATAATAATGGAAGCAATGGATTGGCCGAGTAAACTTAATGCGATCGTAATAGAGGCACCAAGGATGGAGAAACTTATATTGTTAAAAAGAACAGTGAATACTCCAATCGCTCCAGCGCTATATAAAAAAAGCGGAATACTTTTATCGAAATGAATTTTATGTTTGTTTAAGATTAAAATGAAAATAACTGCAATTAAACCGACAAGGTGAATGACAACGCTTGCTGTGTACTTGCCAATTAACTCAGATAAAATCCCATTCAATGGAAGCATAACGGCGATGAGCACACCAATAAAGACAGAAAGAAAGTTATACAATGTAATATCCCCTTTGTATTTCATATTTGTAATGACTGTATCATGCTGAAATTGTGTATTGTTATGACATATGTCATAGTGGAAGAAGAAAATTTTGATTACAATGGGGATGAGTTGTAAAGGTGGGGAACTATGAAGAAAGTATGTAATTCTATTAAATTAGCAGAGTATATGAAGAAAAATAATATTGATTCATTTTTTAGTCATGATATGAAGCCATATATGGAACTTATATTTTTTAAAAAGAATGAGTTTATTTGTAGAGAAAATGAAGAGATAGATTATTTATATTTCTTTGTTGAAGGAAAAGCGAAAGCGTTTAACACATTAAGTAACGGGAAATCCGTATTACTGTGTTTTTATGATAGTTTGCAGTTACTTGGAGATGTGGAGTTAATTCATTCCCAAAGGATTACTTCAAATGTACAAGTAATGGCAGATTCATATTGTGTTGGTTTACCATTAGGAAAAGTGAGAAATCAGCTATTTCATGATGCGAAATTTTTAAGATGTATTTGTGGATCGTTAGCACATAAGTTAAATCGACTTTCAAAAAATAGTACAATTAATTTATTGTATCCGCTTGAAAATAGACTTGCGAGTTACATGTTAGCAGCAGGGGAACGAGCAGTTCAGCATGAAAATAGAATTGTATTTAGTGGGAATTTAACGGAAATAGCGGAATTGTTAGGAACGAGCTATCGGCATTTGTTGCGAACATTAAATATTTTTTGTGATAAAGAGATAATAAAGAAGAACGATGGATGCTATGAAGTAGTAAACGTGGATGTTTTGAGAGAATTGGCAGCAGATGTTTATAAATAGGAGGAGAGTATAAATGATAACACCTATATTTAGAATTTTTGATATTGAAAAAGAAAAACTATTTTACTTAGGTTTTTTAGGATTTAAACTGGATTGGGAACATCGGTATGAGGAAAATATGCCATTATATTTGCAAATTTCGTTACAGGATGCTGTGATACATTTATCAGAACATCATGGTGATGCCTCACCAGGTGGTGCGATTCGGATCAAAATAGATGATGTAAAGGATTATCATTCTGTATTATTAAGTAAAGAATATGCTTATTCGAAGCCGAATATAGAAAAAACACCTTGGGGTACAATTGAATTAACTGTAATTGATCCGTTTTCAAATAGAATTACACTATACGAGGAAAAATTGTAGAAATGGAATGAAGAGTAGTTCATAGAGCAGTGAACTGCTCTTTTTTATTTTGAGTAGATATTGAATCATATAAAAAGAAAATGTTATGATTATGGAAACGTATGAATATATGAACAAGTATTCATATGTTTAAGAAGAGGAGGGATTAGAATGAAAGATCTAATTATTATTGGGGCTGGTCAAGCTGGATTAACAATGGGATATTACTTGAAGCAAGAAGGGTATAATTTTTTATTACTTGAGGCAGGAAAACGAGTTGGTGATTCATGGAGAAATCGATATGATTCTTTGCAGCTTTTTACCTCAAGGTCTTACAGTAGCTTGCCGGGTATGACGTTAATAGGTGAAAAAAATGAATTTCCATATAAAGATGAAATTGCAACTTATTTAGAAGAATATGCAAGACATTTTCAATTACCGGTACAATTACAAACGGAAGTTTTAAAGATAAAGAAAGAAAAAGAAATATTTGAATTACACACTCCTACAGAAATTTTACAAACGAAAACAGTTATTATCGCATCAGGTGGTTTTCAGCAACCGTTTATTCCCTCAGTTTCAGCAAATCTATCATCACATATTTTTCAAATACATTCATCACAATATAAATCACCATCACAAATTCCTAAGGGAAAAGTACTAGTAGTAGGTGGTGGGAATTCAGGAATGCAAATTGCAGTAGAACTGGCAAAGACTCATGAAGTTACGGTGTCTATTAGTCATCCTTTAACGTTTTTACCGTTACAACTTTTTGGAAAAAGTATTTTTAATCTGCTAGAAAAAGTGGGTTTATTGTACGCTGAAATAAATACAAAGAGGGGAAGATGGTTTCAGAAGAGAAAGGACCCTATTTTCGGTTTTGAAGGTAAGAAACTTATTCGTAATGAAGCAATCAAACTGCAAGAAAAAGTAGTAAGTGCATCAGGAAATAACATTATGTTTCAGAATGGTGATACTTATAGTGCAGAAAGCGTTATATGGTCAACTGGTTTTGTACAAAATTATAATTGGATTGAAATTGAACAGGCAGTGAATGAGAAAGGATTTCCTAATCATATAAAGGGAATCAGTCCAGTAAAAGGATTGTATTATATCGGTTTACCTTGGCAATCTCAAAGGGGTTCCGCACTTATTTGTGGTGTAGGAAAGGATGCAGAGTATGTACTTTCTGAAATCAAAAAAATAGATCAGTAGCAATAACTACTGATCATCCATATGTACATGAATTAGGAGAGGTCAAACATTTATTAACTTTATTATAATAGATTTTCATAGAATTAAAAACTGAAAATTCAAATTTAATGTTGAGAAAGTTTTTTGTATCGAAATATATGAAAAAATAGGGATTTTTATTAAAACAGAAAAAGATATTTCTATTTTAGTAAATTATGATATAGTCTAAATAAGCGTGTTTTTCCATAAATGTAATTATTTTCATTGTAGTTTTGTTTATATGAGGGAAGGAGAAGTAATTATGAAGTTTGATGATCAACGCTTACTAGGAGTCCGATTAGGTTCTGTACTTGTGACAGAGGAAAATCAATATTTAGTAATTAAGAAAAAAGATCATTATGCACTGTTAAATATACATAATTTAGAATGCACTCATGTTGAAGTGCAGTTAGAACATTTGGAAGAAATGTTGCGGGAAGATTTCCAAGAAAGTATAACGGAGATTATCGCACCAGAACATATAAAAATTGTTGCGAAAAATGTTATATAGATAAAGAAGCTGGAAGGAACAGCTTCTTTATTTTCATTATAAGGATAACGTTTTTACAACCTCACCAATGAAGTGTTTTCTTTTTTAGTTAGTTTGAAGTGAACTTTTGAAAAAATTTGTCTCGGTACATGTACATAACCCATGAGATTGTTATTAAAGAAATAATGATTTGTTTGTTTTTAATTGGTGCATTGAAAACAAGCCAACCAACTATATCAAATAATAAATGTAGCACGATTGAAAGAACTACAAATTGAAGTAACGTATTTAAAAATCTTTTCATAAAGTGTCCCCCTAAAATAATAGGTTTTATTAACAGTTTGATATAGTGATGTTATACATTAAATGTGTATTGTGGTAAAATTTACATAAGTTAGTGGAATAAAGCAAATGAAAGTTAGTAAGGGGGAACATTCATGGAATTCTGGATGGTTATACTGATAGTAGCTGTTGGTTTCATTTATATCGCTGAAAAATTAACTACAATTGAAAAGAAAAATGATGCGCGTTTAAAGAGAATTGAAGATAGATTACAATTAATTACGAAAGAAATGGGAATTATAGAAAGAGAACCTGAAATTAATAAAGAACTACGCCAGCTTGTAGAAGAAGGCAAAAAAATTACAGCAGTTAAGAGAGTAAGAGAAGCTTTTGGTTTTTCCTTACTAGAAGCGAAGCAATATGTTGATAAATTATAAAAAAGATCATCCATTTGGGTGATCTTTTTCACTGCACCATGCGTGTATTTACATAAGCCGCGATTGTAAAGTGTCCAATTAGAGTGATAGGAATAACGATTGTGACATTAGGCGTAGTGAAGACACTGCCGATTGTCGCAATGACACCAGCAATTAAATTATAAAGACCTACTATTTTTGATAGTTTCACTTTATCAGGTACGCGGCGTTCGTTGAATCCTGATAAGAGCCAAGTGTACTGCTTTACTCCGATGAAATAAGCTAGTGCAAATGAAATAATTGCTACTATAAATAATGTTGGTGAAGCGAAGAGAGTCATTGCAAACACCTCCGTTAATGGGCTATAAATAAATTATAGTCCGAATGTTATAATTTAACAAAATATAATTTTGGTTTTAAGTGTAATAGAAAAATGGAGTATTGGTAATGAGGGGAGATTAAGTATGAATATTGTGGAGTTTCAGAGGTATGTATCAAATTTCAGTAAAGAAAAAGGATTTCAAGATACAACAATTGAAGAGCGTACGATATATACGATGGCGGAATTAGGTGAATTAGCAGAAGTTATATTAAAGCGTGATAAAATACAAGATTCGAAAAGAGAGATTGGTTTAGAAATGTTTGATGTCATTTGGAATGTATGTGATTTAGCAAATAAGTTAGAAATTGATTTGGAGAAGGCATTTGAAGAAAAAATGAGGATAAATAAAAAACGTGAATGGTAAGTGGAATATTAATGTGTAAAGAAGGGGGATACGAGTGAAAAGGAAGCTTTTTATAGGAGGAATCTTTACCTTAATTAGTGTAATGAGTGTTGTCGCTTACTTAGTTTTTCAGGGTATATTCATTCCGAATCAAATAAGTGCGGATAAGTATGAAATAAAAGGTGTAGATGTTGCGTCGTATCAAGGGGATATAGATTGGAGAGAGTTGGAAAAGCAAAATATGAAGTTTGCGTTTATAAAGGCGACTGAAGGAAGTTCGTTTGTGGATGAGTACTTTTCGAAAAATTGGAGGAATGCGAATAAGACAGATATGCGCATCGGAGCGTATCATTTTTTTAGTTTCGATAGTAAGGGTGAAACACAAGCAGAACAATTTATACGAACTGTTCCAAAATATAAACAAGCACTGCCACCCGTGATTGATGTTAAGTTTTACGCTAACAAAAAAGATAATCCCCCTAAGCGTGAAGATGTTACGAAAGAGTTGTCGGTTATGATTGAAATGCTAGAAAAACATTACGATAAGAAAGTAATATTGTATGCAACGCAAGAGGCGTATGATTTATATATAAAGGATGCGTATCCAAAATGTAATATATGGATTCGTAGTGTTCTTACAAAACCGAGTTTATCTGATGAGAGAAAATGGACGTTTTGGCAATACACGAACCGCGGGAGATTAAGCGGTTATAATGGAAAAGAAAAGCATATTGATTTGAATGTATTTTATGGGAATGAGGAAGAGTTTGAGAGTTATGGAATGAAAGATTAAGTTTTAAAGCGTACAAAATTTTGTACGCTTTTTTGTTAATTACATAAAAGTATGCAAATGAAGATGGAACAAACATTTGAGATAAATTGTCTAATATAGGTAATAACTATTTAGCTTGAAAGAAAGGGTTGATGACATGAAAAAGAATACGTTGTTAAAAGTAGGATTATGTGTAGGTTTACTAGGAACAATTCAATTTGTTAGCACAATTTCTTCTGTACAAGCATCACAAAAGGTAGAGCAAACAGTAATCAAAAATGAGACGGGAACCATTTCAATATCTCAGTTAAACAAGAATGTATGGGTTCATACGGAGTTAGGTTATTTTAATGGAGAAGCAGTTCCTTCGAACGGTCTAGTTCTTAATACTTCTAAAGGGTTAGTACTTGTTGATTCTTCTTGGGATGACAAATTAACGAAGGAACTAATAGAAATGGTAGAAAAGAAATTTCAGAAGCGCGTAACGGATGTCATTATTACACATGCGCACGCTGATCGAATTGGCGGAATAACAGCGTTGAAAGAAAAAGGAGTTAAAGCGCATAGTACAGCATTAACCGCAGAACTAGCAAAGAACAGTGGATATGAAGAGCCGCTTGGAGATTTACAAATAATTACGAGTTTGAAGTTTGGTAATACAAAAGTAGAAACGTTCTATCCAGGGAAAGGACATACAGAAGATAATATTGTTGTTTGGTTGCCACAATATCAAATTTTAGCTGGAGGCTGTTTAGTAAAATCTGCGGAAGCTAAAGATTTAGGAAATGTTGCGGATGCGTATGTAAATGAATGGTCTACATCGATTGAGAATGTGCTGAAGCGATATGGAAATATAAATTCGGTAGTACCTGGTCATGGAGAAGTAGGAGACAAGGGATTACTTTTACATACATTGGATTTATTAAAATAAGAAATTGTAGAAATACAAAAGAAAGGAGAAATAATTTTCTCCTTTCTTTCTTCTAACTATATTTAAATGCTGAATCTGTCGATTACGTCAGCATATATTACTGAGATTTTAATTCCAAGTATACAAATACTAGTACTGTCATAATTGCAATAACAACGTAAGTAGCATCAAGCATTATAAGTGTTTTTAAAGTTTCAGTCATCGTAATTCACCCCTGTTATAAAAATATAACATGATCTTTTTATTGATTAGATTAGAGATCATAAAGATAAAATGTATATGAAATTTCTTAAGTAGCTTCTATATAAATATATCATATAAATAATGTAAGTAATGTTAAGATAGTGTAAATGTATTGTAAATAAAGAGGTTTACAATGAAGGCTTTAATAAAAAAATGATAGTTCCTTAAAATAAAAAATACGCTATTTTCATATGAGATGAATTGCAATTATTTGTATAAGGGATTCAAAAAAATTTTTTTGTTGTATATATTTCTCCAAATTAATTATTTAGCTATTTAAAAGTATCGAAAGATGTGTGCACACTAATGTATATTTTTTGGATGTCAATAAAAGTATTATGTCAACAATATGAACTGTCACAAATCTTTATATATTATTGTGATTGATATCACATCACTTTTTTTCAATGGGTATTATGCTTAAGGTGTAATGAATGATTGGGAGAGGGTGGGATGATATGTTTTGTTATCAATGTGAACAAACGCCAACAGGCGGATGTAAAGTAATGGGTGTTTGTGGCAAGAATGAAACGATTGCGAGTCTACAAGATACGATTGTGTTTGGGCTAAAAGGAATTGCAGCTTATCGCACACATGCTGCTCAGCTAGGGTATACGGATGGATTTGTAGATGCTACAACACAAGAAGCTTTATATATGACATTAACAAATTCTAATTTTAACGAACAAGAGCATATTGATATGGCTATGAAAGTGGGGAAATCAGCTTTACGGGTGATGGAATTATTAGATGAGGCACATACGAATCATTTTGGTGTGCCAGAACCTGTACAAATTACACAAAATCGTGTAGAAGGTAAAGCAATTGTAGTTACGGGCCATAATTTATTTGCATTAGAAGAACTATTAAAGCAAACAGAAGGAAAAGACATTAATATTTATACGCATTCTGAAATGCTACCAGCACACGGATACCCGCAACTGAAAAAATATAAACATTTAAAAGGAAACATCGGTAAGGCATGGTATGATCAAAGACGCCTTTTTGAAAAATTTACTGGTGCCATATTAGCTACAACGAACTGTGTTATGCCAATTAAAGGATCATACTCTGATCGATTCTTTTCATATGACATTGCAGGTTTAGAGGGTGTACAAAAAATTGAAAATGATGATTTTACACCATTGATTCAAAAAGCACTAGAACTTTCAGAAGTACATATGGAGTCGGATGAACAGTTAGTAACAGGGTTTCATCATAATACAGTATTATCATTAGCTCCGGAAATTATTAATGCAGTAAAAGAGGGGAAGATAAAGCGTTTCTTTGTTATTGCCGGTTGTGATGCACCGGGAAAAGGTGGAGAATATTATCGTGAATTAGCAACGTCACTTCCGTCAGAAACAGTTATTTTAACAACTTCTTGCGGGAAATTCCGCTTTAATGATGTGGATTACGGTGTTGTACCTGGTACCGAGATTCCGCGCTACATCGACTTAGGACAATGTAATAATTCCATTTCTACAGTGAAAATAGCAGCTGCATTAGCTGATGCTTTCCAATGTGAAGTGAATGAATTGCCAGTAAGTATTGTGCTATCATGGTTTGAACAAAAAGCGGTTGCCATTTTACTCGGGCTATTTAGTCTTGGAATTCAAGATATTCGCATCGGTCCAAAGGCTCCTGAATTTATTTCACCTGGCGTGCTTGATGTATTACAAGAAACATTTGGTTTAAAACTAATTACAAATGCAGCAGAAGACATGGCTATGATGTTATCGTAACGGAAAAGGTGTTTTCACTTAATTGTGGCTTTATAAATCATTTGTATGTGTGTGAGTAAACGCACATACAAATGATTATTAATAAAGAAAATCGCTATATCTATAAATTTTATAGAGCTTTTAAAGTATAACACCACATGCTCATCACCTTAAGATTTTAAGTATCCCCAAAACGAAATTTCTACATGAATATCTATAAATTTACCTCTTTTTCATTTGATTTGAAAATAAGCTTTCTATTTTTAAAAACCAACGATACCACCTCAAATTATAGGAATAAAATCCATTCATTTATTAGGAAAATGGATTGAAAATAATAAGGTAGACTAAAAAGTAAAATATTATTTATGATAATCATTCTTTTATAAAATTTAAATTGGAAATAGCCCTACTCATTTTGATTGCGCATTTTCAAAATGGAGGGGCTTTTTTTACTGTAAAATCAATAACTGCATCTTATTTTTGTTGAAAAAATTCTCATTCTTATTTTGAAAGTGATATGGGTACATTTACATGCACATCAATCTTTTATTATGAAGTGGCCCTTGAATATATTGTTTTTTATTGACAGACATAAAAATGATTTATTTGCTATATTGATAATTTGTAGACGTTATAATAAAATGTTTATGTATATGTAAACTTAATTTATTTTTGTTTGGTTTTATTGTAAGGTTAGGCAGTGTTGATAACAATAAAATAATGAATATATCACCTGTAAAAAGAATGAAACCAATACGGAGAAGATGATTTCGTTAAAAATTCGAAAAATAAGCGTTATTAGCTCTTGAAGAAAAATTACAAGCATATGGAAAATAGGGTTATACAAAAAGTCCTAAAGGGGGACGGAATTATGGAGAAAAGAAAGTATTCAGTAACACCACAAGATCGAATGAATTATGTATTAGGTCATTATTCTGCAGATCAACAAATTAATGCAGTTCTTTATTTTCCTGTAGGTATATCAAAGGAAATACTTGAAGAATCAGTAAGGATAACGTTGCAATTGCAACCAGTTTTGAACAGCCGGTTTGTAGAAAATGATATTCCTTACTGGGAGGAACATTCATCTGACACTAACTCATCTATTTGCTTTTTTGCAGAAGGAAATAATCAAGAACTTGAAATAATGGCAATAGATTTTATTAAGGAACCTGGTGATCGTATTCAGGGGCCTATGGTTCAAACGAAATTATTACGGGGCACTACAATAGATATGTTAGTTGTGAAATTGTCTCATCTATGTTCAGATGGTGCAGGAGTCAAGGAATATATAAAATTGCTTGGAACAATATATACTCACCTTTCATTGGGACGGTCTAAGAAGCAAATTATAAAGGAATTTGATGAGGGAAATGAGAGTTGTCGAGATCAATCACATGTATTCAAATACGCTGGAATATCGGACATAAAAAGTGCGTATCGTCCTAACCAAGAACAACAGGCATCGTTATGGTCTTTTCCATCTCAACCTAACAAAAATAAATTTCCCCAAATGTCCGTACGGCGATTGAGCCATAAGCAAACTCTACGTTTAACCCAATGGACAAAAGCACAACAGGTTACCTTGAATGATGTAATCATGACTGCTTACTTCCGAGTTTTATCACATTTCACTGTGTATGCAGAACCTCGCACTGCAGAAAAAATGATTGGTTTGACAATTGATTTACGTCGATATCTGCCTAATAATACAACTGGTGCTATTTGCAACTTATCCGGTATGGAAATGCCAGTGATTAAAATGGAAGACGATGAAACATTTAAGCAGACTCTTGTTCGAGTTAAACAATCAATGGATAAAATAAAGTCTCAAAATCCAGGTCTTTCTTCAGCAGCAGGAATGGAGTTACTGGCAGAAATGAAGCTATCTACAGTGAAGGAAATGTATAATCAGCAATATGAACAGGCTGTACAGATGGGGATGGGGTTGCCATTACTGACAAATTTGGGAGTGATTGCTGAGGAACCTATTCAGTTTGGTCAAATTCAAGCTGAGGACGGGTATATGGCATCACCTATTATGTATGCACCATTCTTTTCAATGGGAGCAAGCTCTTATAATGGAAGGCTTACATTTACGATCGGTTATCATGCGCCGGATACATCAAAAGAAAAGGTAGAAAAATTTTTAGATAGTGTTGCTAATCAACTATCAGAAATAAAATAAAAGAGAATATAGAGAACAGATTTCTAACAGAATTGTATTTTAGGGGCTCGTATCATGTACGGATAATCTCTGGAAATTTTCTCTGACCGCACTTGCCTTTATGCTTTATATACAATGGGAATGGTAGTGAGAAACAATTTGTATCGTGAAAAAACAAGATATATCGGTATAAAAACAATAAAACAGAGCTGATTTAAATTACACTTTGAATCAGTTCTGTTTTGCTAGTGTGATGGTCCTTACAACAAAAAAAGTAGGCTGTATCCGGTTAGGGTAAAGCGGATTTTTAATTTTTTTGAAAATAAAGTTGACATCCATAACTACTTAGTCATACAATGTAGATGTAATAAGTGATACTGAATAGTTCGGATTCACAAAAACTGTTCAGTAAAAAATTCGCCTTAGTACTCTGTGATACTGAATATAAGTCAGACAGAATAGGGGGTAAAGGAGGATCAGGACATGGAAAATTTAACTGAAATGCTGAAAGGTTCACTGGAAGGGTGTGTACTGGAAATCATTAGTCGCCGTGAAACGTATGGCTATGAGATTACCCGCCACCTGAATGATCTTGGGTTTACCGAAGTTGTGGAAGGTACGGTGTATACCATCCTCGTACGATTAGAGAAGAAAAAGCTTGTGAATATTGAAAAGAAACCATCAGATATGGGACCGCCTCGTAAGTTTTATTCATTAAATGAAGAAGGCCGCCAGGAGCTTGAATTGTTTTGGAAAAAATGGGATTTTGTATCGTCAAAAATTAACGTCTTGAAGTCAAAATAGGTTCATAAGATAAAATGTTCCGGCCGATATTTTGAGAATTTCTTGTTCGGTTTTATAAAAAAGGAGGAAAATAAGATGTTAGAAATGTTCAAAAAGTTAATTGGTGATAAAAAAGAGTACAAAATGATGATGGCACGAGTTGAGGCTCTGCCAGAGGACTACCAATTTGTATTTAAGAAAATTCAAAACTACATGTGGAATTTTTCAGCGGGTAACGGGATGGATATGTTACACATACAGTATGAATTAATCGATTTGTTCGAAGCGGGTGCAGCGGAAGGAAGACAAGTGCTTGACATTACTGGGGATGACGTGGCTTCCTTTGCTGACGAACTAGTGGCAAATGCTAAAACTTACGTCTCCAAGTATCGTGAAGATTTGAATGAAAGTATTATGAAGAAATTGAGAAAAAAATAAATGGAATAAGTAGTACCGACTGATTAGCTGGTTACACATATGAATTGCCATCATAGCTATTCAGTTATATTTTTAACTCGGTACTAAGTAATACAGAATATCAGTGATACTAAATAGATAGAGGTAAATAAATAGTCTTCGCAAAACATTTTTATAGGGAGGAAAAAAGTATGAGTCATGCAGCGATTTCTGTAAAAGGCTTGAAAAAATCCTTTAAAGACAAGGAAGTTTTAAAAGGGGTAGATTTTGAGGTGCAGCGTGGAGAAATTTTCGCGCTGCTAGGCTCAAATGGAGCTGGAAAGACGACAACGGTTAACATCCTTTCGACGCTAATGAAGCAAGATAGCGGTGAAGTAAGTATTTGCGGATTTGATGTACAGCGTCAACCAGACCATGTTCGTCAAAGTATCAGTTTGACAGGGCAGTTCGCAGCTTTAGACGGTATGCTGACAGGGAGGGAAAACTTGATAATGATCGCCAAATTACGTGGTGTTTCCAATCCCGCTCAAGTTGCTGACAATCTACTTGCAAGATTTAGCCTGACTGATGCGGCAAACCAAAGGGCAGATCAGTATTCAGGCGGGATGAAGCGCCGGCTTGATATCGCGATGAGTTTGATTGGGGCGCCAGCAGTTATTTTTCTTGACGAACCAACGACTGGACTTGATCCTGAAGCGCGAATCGAAGTGTGGGATACAGTCAAGGAACTTGCTGGTAGCGGTACAACTATTTTGCTTACGACTCAGTACTTGGAGGAAGCAGAACAACTGGCAGACCGTATCGCTATTTTGCATGGCGGAAAAATTATTACGACAGGTACTCTTGCTGAACTAAAAGAGATGTTCCCGCCAGCAAAAGTGGAGTATATCGAGAAGCAACCGACATTGGAAGAAATATTCCTTGCGATCATTGGCAAAAAGGAGGAGATGTAAATGAAAAGTAAAACAGGTGTATTACTAGGTCGTTTAATGCGTAACATTATGCGCAGTCCGGATACAATTATTACAGTAGCGATTACACCGATTATGATGATGCTATTATTTGTCTACGTGTTTGGCGGCGCAATAAAAACTGGAACGGAAAACTACGTTAATTATTTATTGCCGGGAATTTTGCTAATGGCTATCGCATCCGGTGTAGCTTACACTTCCGTGCGACTCTTTACGGATGTAAAGAGTGGGCTGATGGCACGTTTCATTACGATGCCTATTAAGCGCTCATCGATATTGTGGGCTCACGTTCTAACCTCTCTTGTTGCTAATGTACTTACTATCGTGGTGGTTATTCTTGTTGCACTCTTAATGGGTTTCCGTTCCAGTGCTAATATTCTAGATTGGCTCGCGGTAGCTGGGATACTTGGGATGTTTACGCTGGCGCTAACATGGCTAGCTATCATTCCAGGATTGAAAGCGAGGTCTATGGAAGGGGCGACTGCTTACTCGTACCCGCTAGTTTTTCTTCCATTTATTAGTTCGGCCTTTGTGCCTACCGAAACGATGCCAAAAATTGTTCGTGCGTTTGCAGAGAATCAGCCTGTAACTTCAATCGTGAATGCGATTCGTGCTCTTTTATATGAAGGAACTGTTGGAAACGATATTTGGATTGCGCTCGCTTGGTGCGTAGGTATAATGGTCATCTCTTACTTTTTCGCCAGTAAAGCATTTAAACGTCAGTTAGGGTAAGAAACGTGATAAACGAAACCTTCAGGAATAATATATATTTAGAAAAGCACGGGAGATTTTCCGTGCTTTTATTATTTATCATGCTCTCATTGTAGTAAATGAAATGGTATTTAAAAATAGGATAATTATCCAGTGATAAAGCTTAATATTTGAGGCTCACTGCTTATGGAATGTATAAGCACACTCGTTTTTGTAAATCTGCTAATACTTCATCGGGTATTTCTTTGATTTTAATATCCTTCCCTAGAAAAAGCAGCCAATTTATTATTTCCGTCACTTCATCGGGATTGTTAACATTGATAAAAGTTTTTAAAATGGCTGTGGATTGGTAAGGATTAGTATAAGATATTGAAATTTTTAAAGGATGGTATTTTTTGAACTGGGCAATTGCTGTCGGACCAAGTTCAAATACAAGGTTAATTGCTTCGTCCTTCTTACTTAGTTTTTCTAAAATCTTTTTCTTATTTAGCCTTTTGTTCGTCGTGTATGGTTCAATATTAATGAGATCATCGACAGGAAACATCATCTTCTTTTCTTTTTTTAAGTCAAACCCTTCAATGATCCAATGGCTTTTTTCTTGATAAAGGTGCAATAGATAAATTGGATAAGACTTGATTTCTTCATCTTCTTTCATAGTAATCAATAAATGGTTATCCAAAAGAAGGATTTGAATGAGTTTTTCTAACATAGGATGGGGGAGATCAGAAAGCTCAAGTAGATCGGGATTATGAGGGTTAGTCCCTTGGAAAAGCAAGAGTTGATTTAAAAGAACGAGATCATCTTGCTGGGTTTCTGAGATGAGTCCTAGTAGTTTTTCGGCTAAAGATTGACGACTCTTTAGGTAGGGAAGTTGTTGATTCCTCGTAGCCATAAAGGCAATAAAAAGAGCTTTCACTTCATTATCAGTAAAGCGAACAACGGGCAGGATAGAGTTGTGCATAACAAAATATCCCCCAGTCCTCCCAACTTCAGTGACAAGTGGCATTCCCATAGCTTCAATTTCTCTAATGTCTCTAATAGCTGTCGACCGTGATATGTTAAATTCTTGTATAATTTCAGAAATTGTAAAGTGAGAGCGGTTGTTGATATACCGCATAATTGTATTAATCCGTTCAACTTTTTTCATTTTAGTCTCCTAAACAGTATCATTTTTTGACATGGTTTAAAGGTATTATAAACGTATCAGATGAAAAGATAAATCGTTTGATTAATAAAAAAAAGAGGCAGGTTTTGAACATGAAAAATTATACTATAGAAGAAAAAGATAGCTTTATTGTGTTAGGTATTGGAACTGAAATTAAGAGTGAATACACAGACTTTGCTGGAATAAATAAAGAAAAGGACGACTTTTGGTCGGCTGTTAAAGAAGATGGAAGGCTGGACACTTTAAAAGCTTTAGCGACAAATGAATATATTTTTTCTGTGAGCGAAGCGGTGAATAACAAAATGATGTATTATGCGGGTGTCATGACAGAAGCACAAATAGAAGAAGAATCTAGAGTGATTCAGTTTCCGAGGGGAGAATACTTAGTAGTAAAAGGGGAAGACAAAACAGCTGAAGAGTTAAGTAATAAGTTGACTGGCATCGCCTTCGGTCAAGCTTTACCAGATGCAAATGAGTTTGCTTATGTTGGTGGACCAAATACGACGGTTGAGATGGGGAAAAGAAACGGCTTAGTGTTTGGTGAAATGTGGATTCCAGTTGTAAGGAAGTAAAGTGATAAAAGGTGCGAATATGGAAATTAGAGGCTAACAATCTTGGATTGTTGGCCTTTTTAACATGAATATAATATTCATGTGCTGCTACACAGTATGTTCTGATAAAATGGAATGAAAGGGAATTACTGTAAGGTGGTGGTGGGGTGAATAAAAAAAGGCTATTTGAGCTATTCATAGTAACGTTTGTTTTTCTATTCCTTCATGTAAGTACATTTACAAATGAGAAGTTTAACGATAAATTGGGTGCTTTTACTTACATTGTTTTATTTCTTATGCTTACTATCAACGCTATATTTATAGAAAGGTATTTTGGTGATATACAAAAGTGGATTCGAAATATTACATGTTGCTTTGCTTTATTCGTAGTGGTTTTAGTAGCTCTATGGATAGGTTATTTTTAGTCCTTACTTAAGAGAATGAGAAATATGTGATTACACTACATTTGATCCGATACTATTACTTAGCTGCATCGGTTTATATTAATCTTTTCTCTCCTCAATCATGATAAAATGTACAATAGGAAATTTTATGTAAGATAAAGAAGGAAGGTTTATGGTGAGCCTGAGTACTTTGCTAGCTTTTGCGCTTGTTTTACTTAGTATGGTTTGTTCACCTGGGCCTATTTTGATTTATCTTATTTCTCGTTCCATTACGTAGGGGCGTATGGCAGGATTTATTTTTTTTATTGAGCATCATGCTTGGATTTGTAATTCATATAAATGAAGCGACTTTAGTATTCACTCAAAAATCCATTGTCTATGAAACAACTAGATTTGTAAACGGCTTTAATAGAAAGATGTCTATTGTATTTTTTGCGGCAAGATTAAATAGCTTTTTTGTTACTTTACAATAAAGTATACTTAATATCAGTAATTCATGTAATTAGGGGTGGTTTCTATATTTAGAGAAAATACAAAAAGGATACTTCTGTCATTAGTAACAAATCCAATACTAATAATTGTATACGGAATTTTTTGTTATGAGTTGGCCTTATACTGTAAGTACGGAAGAATGAATTATAATATTTACATTTTGTTATTATGTATAGTACTTTTTATATCCATAACTACATTTACTACAATACGGGTGATAAAAAATAGAGAATATGAATCTAAAAAATTAACTAATTCAATAGTATGGAGATCCATTTCTATTATCATTATTGTTGTAATTACATCATTTTATGGGATGCAGATTTATAAAAGTGCAATAAATTACAATGGTAAATTGGCATGGTTTATAGAAAAGTTAAAACATGAAAGGTCAGTTAAACTTAAACACAATAATATATATAAGTCTGGAGTAGAAGGTATTTTTGAAGATATAAATAAAAAATATCCTTTGCCAAAGAAATTGTATATGGCAACTGATTTTGATCTTACATTTCATTCAGATGGAACAATCACAGCGTTTGATACATTTGTTTATGGGAAAAATGATGATGGGAAAGAAGAAACTTATTTAATCTCTTATAATAAGAAGAAGTCAGAAGATATTACTATAATACGAGACGGATACGCAAAGCCTGATTATAATGATGATAAATTAGTAGAACCTTTAATTGAAACGGTTAAGGCGATTCCAGTTAAGCAAACGGTTAGAAAATGGAATGAAAGTAAGTATGGGTTGATTTATTATGGAAAAAGAAATTGGGGATCCAATACAGAGGGAATTATTAATATTACTGAGGATGGTAAGGGGCAGAGTCTTAAAAAAGCAGCTTCTGATATCATTGGATATACTGTATCTATATTTGTCCCTGGAAAAGAGCAAGAGCTAGTCCCTGCTAGATATAATTTAATAAGTGACGCAAGTTGGAGTAAATCAAAGACGCCTCCAAAAGAAGATATGCTTAAAGAGAAGAAACAACAAGATTTAAAGAATGAAAAAGAACAGTTTTTCCTATCGAAAGAAGTTGGTTATAAACTAAATATGACAGATAAAGCATTAGGGAGCGCCTTTTATTCATTAAGCAAGACTAGTGATGAAGGGAAAACATGGGAGGTTATCAATCCAGATCCATTTAATGGGGGGATTGGTAGTGTATCAGGAATCACTTTTATAAATGATAAACTTGGGTTTTTAGGAGCAATTAGGCCTTCTGGTAATGAAGGAGAGTTATATCGCACAGATGATGGGGGAGTATCTTTCAAAAAGGTAGAATATCCGCCGCATGAAGTGAAATTAGATCATACACAGTCCACAATAAGTCCTTTTGATTCACCTAGTATGCCATATGAGAAAGATGGGGTTTTTAATATGTTAGTTGGACAAGGGGCAGATGGAGACTACAATGGCGATAGTAGTGCACTTTATCAATCAAAAGATAACGGAGAGACATGGGAATTTGTAGAAGAAGTGAAAAAGAAATAATCAGAATTTTTTTGAAAAATAAGGTAACTACTCAGCTATACATTTTATTTAGAAGTTTGGTAAGGGGTATAATTCCAGCCATGAAGATAAAAATGGACCTATACCTCGCTGCCTTTCTTTGTTTTATTTCTTATGCTTACTATCAACGCTATATATAGAAAGGTATTTTGGTGATATACAAAAGTGGATTCGAAATATCACATGTTGTTTAGCTTTATTTGTAGTGGTTTTAGTAGCTCTATGGATAGGGTACTCTTAGATCCTTACTTAAGAGAATGAGAGGTATGTGATTACAATACATTCGATCCGATACTATTACTTAGCTGCATCGTTTTATATTAATCTTTTCTCTCCTCAATTATGATAAAATGTACAATAGGAAATTTTATGTAAAATAAAGGGGGAAGGTTTATGGTCAGCTTGAGTACATTGGTAGCTTTTGCAATTGTTTCGCTTAGCATGGTTTGTTCACCTGGGCCTAATATGATTTACCTCATTTCCCGTTCCATTACGCAAGGACGTATGGCGGGATTTATTTCTTTATTGGGCATCATGCTCGGATTTGTAATCTATATAATCGCAACTATGTTTGGACTTACAGTTCTATTCGTTGCTGTTCCCGCTGTATATGAAGCAGTAAAGTGGGCAGGTGCTGCTTACTTGCTCTGGCTCGCCTGGAATTCGATTAAACCGGGTGCTACACCTATTATGGAACCTCGTATGATTTCTAATGAGCCACCAAGGAAATTATTTCTGATGGGACTCATGACGAATCTTCTGAATCCAAAGATTGCTATTTTGTATGTATCACTTCTACCTCAATTTGAAGATCCAGAGAAGGGATCGTTGCTTTTTCAAGGTGCAGTTTTGGGGCTTACGCAAATCACTGTTAGCTTTATAGTTAACCTTGTAATTGTATGTACAGCAAGTAAAATTGCAAAATGGTTTGGCACACGCCCGACGTGGCTACGAGTACAGCGTTGGCTTATGGCAAGTGTTTTAACGGGGCTTGCTGTACGTCTTGCTTTTGAACGTCGACAGTAAGAGCCTCTTTACCGTCAGTTTCTATAATATAACCTAATAAATATTAATATAATTTATGTATAGTAGATATTTACCTTATAAAATAAGGGGGGAATATTATGACTGAGACAAACGAATCTTCAGGAGTTAATTTGAAAAAAGATGTGAAGTTTTCTATTATAATTCCTGCGCATAATGAAGAAAAGTACATTAGAAAATGTTTAGATTCAATTGCAAAGGCATCAGAGGCATATAAAGAGCAAACGGAAGTTATAGTTGTTTTAAATCGTTGTACAGATAAAACAGAGGAAATAGCAAAATCTTATAATTGTGTTACATTGAAAAATAACGATAAAAACTTATCTAAAATTCGAAATGCAGGGGCTAAAATAGCTAGTGGAGAAATAATCGTTACTATAGACGCTGATACCATAATGACAGAGTCTATGTTGTTTAATGTAGATAAATATTTAGCTTCAGGTACATACATTGGTGGTGGGGTGAATGGTAAGTTTGAAAGAATATCTTTAGGAATATTTCTCTCCGCAATGTTAATCATAATCCCCTTACTTTTTAAGTACGGAGCTATATCTGTAGGGATTTTTTGGTGCTATAGAAAAGACTTTATGGCAATCAACGGATTTAATGAAAATATGCTTATGGCAGAAGATGCAGATTTCGCTAAACGTTTAAAAGAGTGGGGAAAGAAAAATAATAAGAAATTCGGTACTATTAAAAATGGAATGATAACTTCATGCAGAAGATTTGATACATATGGAGACTGGACTTTACTTAAAAATCCAAAAGTAATTTTAGCTTATCTAAAAGGAAATGATAGAAAATACGCAGATAAGACATATTATGATAACCAAGAAAGATGAAAATGGAGAAAATCGGCAGAGGATAGCTAGTACTTTTTTAGATATAATGAGAATCCAACTTAATTTAATAGATATTATAAGAAAACCATCAATTTGATTATCTTTTTTCAAATTGATGGTTTTTATTTTTGAAATAAATATGTATTTTTTTATGAAAATATTTTTTGACCCCCATAAAACTATGTATTCCTCCGAATATGTATAGTGAAGAAAATAAATAGAAGAAAAATGACTATGAAAGAATATAGAAGCATTAATAAAATTACTAGATTAAGTGGGCATCCAAAATGGAAGGATAAAATTACCAATTATATAAAGAAGAGTTATTCAAGGATTGCAGATAAAATAGAAAGAGAATAAGCAAAACGAACGGTAGAAAATAAGAAAGTAGATAAAAATACAAACCTAACTGTAGTGCCGAGAGAAAAGGAAAATCATTAAGAAAACGTTGGAAAAAGTTAGACTCGAAAAATATAACTAACAGCAAGAAAACAAGACCGAAGAAAAGTACCAAGAAAATCTGGTTAAATGGTCACTTGTGTAGTGGCCATTTTGCTATTTGAAGGAGGCTGGGAGATTACAAGTGTTGAGTTTAGTAATGAAGATCTTAAGAAAACCGAAAATAGAAGATATCGTATGTAACATACAAAACAACGAAGAAGATAAAGAAGCGTTTATCGTACAGTATCAGCCTTTTATTAGAAAATCAATCTCATCTGTCTGCCGCCGATATATTACAGAACAGGATGATGAATATAGCATTGGATTGTTTGCGTTTAACGAAGCAATTGAACAGTATTCATATACAAAAGGAAAATCCTTTTTAGCGTTTGCTGATCTTCTTATAAAAAGAGATGTAATTGACTATATACGTAAGGAGTCTAAACATAACTTTGTCTTTTTAAAAGAAGATGAGCAAGAGGAAATGTTAGAAATGCAAGTGTCGCTTACGGAGTATATGAAAGAGATGGAAAATAGTAACCGTAAGGAGGAAATTCTTCATTTTCAAAGTGTGCTAGCTGAGTTTAAAATCACATTCTCAGAGCTTGCTAAAGAATCTCCTAAGCATCGTGATACGCGTGAGCACTTAATAGAAATTGTAAAAATTATTATAAAAGAAGAGGAAATGATGGAAGAGCTGTTCCGAAAGAAAAAGTTACCGCTTAAACATATTGAACCGCGTGTTAGGGTAAGTCGTAAAACGTTGGAACGACATAGAAAATACATTATTGCAATGTGTATTATTTTTGCAAACAACTATACATATATTCTGGATTACATAAGAGGGGAAAAGCATGATGAATAAAGGAATTGTGATGGATATAAAAAAGCATAGCGTAGTTGTTTTAACACCAAATGGAGAGTTTATTACGTGTAAAAGAAAAGGGGATTCTTGCATGATCGGGGAGGAAATCTCATTTGATGAGCAAGAACAAAAAGCATCGCATTTTTCGATCCCTTCCTTTTTAAAACCTGCATCAATACTTGTTGCTTGTTTTCTATTTGCAGTGCTGTTTTTCTACAACCAACCAGAAGAAAAAGTATTTGCTTACGTCTCAGTTGATATAAATCCAAGTTTAGAGGTGAGCGTAACGAAGGATTTTCGTGTTATAGATTTACAGGCTTGTAATGATGATGGAAGGCGTATTTTAAAAGAATTGAAGCAATGGGAAAATAAACAATTACAAGAAGTAATACGTACTATTATAAAGCAAAGTCAAGAGGATAAGTATTTAACGAATGATAAGCAAGTTATGCTAACAGCAGTTGCAAAGGACAAGGCGCTAGAACCACAGTTAGAAAAGGCAATGAAAGAATTGAAGAAAGAATATGAGTTAAAACATATTACAGTTGAATATCAAAGTAGCACGATGCAAGTACGAGAGAATGCTAGAAAAGCTGGAATTGGCACAGGTGTCTATATAAAGCAAGAGAATGAGAAAAACAAATCGCTTACTCCTCCTGCCACGCCGCCTAATCCGGTGGAAAATGAAGAAGAGGTGCAATCACAGCCGGAGTCATCTCCTGATGCATCAATGGATTTATCTCCTGTAGACGAAAAAAAATATGAAAAGCAAGAGCAGAAAGAACAAAAGAAAACAGAGGAACAGCCATCGAAGCAAATAAAAGAAAACAATGGAAGAGGATCTCAGCAAGAAAATAGAGGGAATCAACAGGAGAATAAAAGTAGAGAAGCTCAACAAGGAAATAATGGGAATCAGCAAGGGAACAACGGAAGAGAATCACAACAAGGAAATAATGGAAATGGGCAAGGGAACAACGGAAGAGGATCACAACAAGGGAATAATGGAAATGGGCAAGGGAACAACGGAAGAGGATCACAACAAGGGAATAATGGAAATGGACAAGGGAACAACGGAAGAGGGTCTCAACAAGGAAATAATGGGAACGAGCAAGGGAACAACGGAAGAGGGTCTCAACAAGGGAATAATGGGAATCAGCAAGAGAACAACGATAGAGAATCTCAAAAAGGAAATAATGGGAATCAGCAAGGGAACAATGGAAGAGGATCCCAGAAAGAAAATGGTGGAAACGAGCAAGGGAATAATGGTAGGGAGTCTCAACAAGAAAATAGAGGCCACCAGCAAGGGAATGAAAAGAAGAATCAATAGAATATGGAAGTGAGAGATTCATTTCAAAGCTAAAAGGATTTCTCTCGCTATTGTGGGCAGTAAAACTCCCATCTCAAAATTTGGCTTGGGAAAAGAAGTTAGGTGGGAGTTGAGCTGCTTGTAAATGCCCAATTGGTGAGGGCTGATTAAAGTTGCACTTTATTATTCTATAGTTCTATTAAGAAGGAGTATGTGAAAAATATAATGGAGAAAAACATTCAACAAGAGAAAGATAAAGAAAAACCTGTTTTTTATGATCCGAAAGGAAGGAGAAACATAGCCTTTATTTGGTTTCTATGTATCTCAATAGTTAGTGTAGGTGTTGTATTTTATTTTTTCTTTCAAAGTATTTTTTCAACACCAGAAATTCCAAATATGAATACCGCTGTACAACAAGATACTAAACTTGTACCAATTAATCAAAAACTTAGTGATCAGCAGTTAAAGAAGGAAGAATTTAACCCAAATACCGAAACGAAGGATAATAAAAATTTGGTGAATTCGCCGAAGGATAGTAAACAACCTAAAGAAGTGTATGGTTTTTATGTAAACTGGGATGAAAATAGTACCGCTTCTTTAAAAGAAAATATCGATTCCTTAACTACGTTAGTACCAGAGTGGTATCATTTAAAAGCAGATTTAACGATTAGAAGTGAGATCAAACCTGAGATAGTAAAGTTGGCAGAAAAAAATCAAGTGAAGATTATGCCTTTGCTTACTAACTATACTGAGGAAGCTTCTGGTCCTGATAGTGGGCTAATTCATAAGTTACTGAATTCCTCAAATGATGTAAAGACAAAGTTTATTAATGATTTAGTAAGCCAAGTTAAAAAGAATCATTTTTCAGGAATTAATATTGACTTTGAGGCCGTACCTGAAAGTGATAGAGAAAACTTAACAAATTTTATGAAAGAACTTACTACGGAATTTCATCAACATGATTTGCTCGTTACACAAGATGTTCCAGCTAATGATAAGGCTTTTGATTATAGTGCGTTAGCAAAAATAATAGATCGAATGATTGTAATGATGTACGATGAGCACTATGGAGCCGGGGAACCAGGACCAATTGCTTCAAATAAATGGTTCCAACATACATTGAAAGAACTGAATATTCCGTCTAATAAGCTTATAGTTGCTTTCGGTAACTATGGATATGATTGGCAAGTAAATAGTAAAGAAGCTGCGAAGTCTTTAACTTTCTCAGAAGTTATGGCAATGGCTCATGATTCAAATATGAAAATTCAATGGGATAAAATGAGTGGAAACCCTTATTTTAGGTATAAAACAGAAGGGAAAGAACATACTGCTTGGTTCTTAGACGGTGTAACTCTTTATAATCAAGTGAAAATCGCAATGGACAATAATGCAAAGGGATTTGCGTTATGGAGACTAGGAGCAGAAGACCCTACAATATGGAAAGTTTTAAAAAATCCGATTGAGGCACAAAAAAATCCTAATGTATTACATAAAATCAATAGTTTAGATGAAGTAAATTATTCTGGACAAGGTGAAATTTTACAGATTGAGAATGAAAGAAAAAATGGATTGAGAGATTTTAAAGTAGGCAAAGATGGTTACCTTACAGATGAAGTATATCAATCCTTACCATCTGCATATGAAGTGCAACGATATGGAAAACCAAATGGGAAACAAGTAGTATTAACATTTGATGATGGACCAGACCCGAAATATACGCCAGAAATTTTAGATATATTAAAAGAGAATCAAATAAAAGCTGCTTTTTTTGTACTTGGTGAAAACGCACAACTAAATACTAGTATTGTAAAAAGAATATACGATGAAGGGCATGAAATTGGCAATCATACTTTCAAGCATCCTAACATAGCTGATACGTCTTTACTACGAACGAAAGTAGAACTTAATACGACGCAACGTTTAATTCAGGAAGTAACTGGACATTCTACGGTTTTATTTAGACCGCCATATGAAGCGGATGCTAACCCGGATTCATCAAATGAAATATTGCCTATTTTACGTGCACAAAATATGAACTATACAATGGTAGCGGAAAAAGTTGATCCCGAAGACTGGGCAACACCATCAACAAATGAATTAGTAAGACGTGCTCTTAATCCCATTTATAAGGGAGAGGGAAATATTATTCTTCTCCATGATGCGGGAGGGAATCGTACCCATACAGTAGAGGCACTCCCGATCATTATTAAAGACCTAAAAAAGCATGGATATAGTTTTGTAACAATTTCAGATTTAATGAATAAAGAACGAGATGAAATTATGCCTCCTGTTTCTTCTGAGGGGAAGCAATATTTACTTTACAATAAAGCTGTCTTTTCAGGAGCTGGATATTTTAAGCATATATTAACTACTATTTTTTATATTGCTATTGGATTAGGGATTTTTCGATTTTTATTCTTAATTTATTTTGCATGGAAGCAGAAAAGAAAAACGTTATCTCGCTATATTAATTCGTCTTATCAACCTTTTGTTAGTGTTGTCATAGCGGCATATAATGAAGAAAAGGTGATAGCCAAGACGATTCACTCAATTTTGGATAGTAATTATAGAGAATTTGAAGTTATTGTTGTGGATGACGGATCGACAGATGGTACGTCAAAAGTAATGAAAGAAACATTTTATAAACACCCTAAAGTTCGTTTCATTCAGAAAGAAAACGGCGGGAAATCATCGGCAATGAACCTAGGGTTTCAACAATCGCGAGGAGAAATCATTGTCACTTTAGATGCGGATACTATTATTGCGCAAGACGCTATTTCTTTAATGGTTAGACACTTTGAAGATCAGAATGTAGCTGCAGTTTCAGGTAATGTCAAAGTGGGGAATAGACGGAATTTGTTAACTACTTGGCAACATGTTGAGTATATTACAGGGTTTAATTTAGAACGTAGAGCTTTTGATGAGTTAAATTGTATTACAGTAGTTCCAGGAGCTATTGGGGCGTGGCACAAGAAGAATGTAGTTGAATCTGGATATTTAAGCGAAGATACATTAGCAGAAGATACCGATCTTACTATTACATTTTTACGTCAAGGGCATAGAATTGTATATGAAGAAAAAGCGCATGCTTTTACGGAATCACCTGAGGATGTGAAAAGTCTCATTAAACAGCGATATCGTTGGTCATATGGTACACTTCAATGTCTTTGGAAACATCGAAAAGCGTTGTGTAATTCAAAACATAAAACGTTAGGGTTTATTGCACTGCCTAACATGTGGTTATTCCAATATGTTCTGCAATTCATTGCTCCTTTTGCAGATATATTAATGATTATAGGACTATTTAGTAGTAATCCGCTAAAAGTTTTAGGATTTTATTTTGTATTCTTTTTAATGGATCTTCTCGCTTCTCTGTTCGCATTTAAATTAGAGGAAGAAAATCCGAAACCATTAGTATGGTTAATTTTACAACGTTTTATTTATCGTCAATTTATGACTTATGTTGTCATTAAATCTATATTCTCATCGCTTCGAGGAGTAGCGGTAGGGTGGAATAAACTAAAGAGACTGGGGAGTGTTAAACATTCCACGGAACATAAGGAGGCATCATAAAAGAGCGGACTATCTGCTCTTTTTTTCATTGATTTTAGTTAGTTGAATGTAGAGTTGTAGCATAAAAACTACTGCTTCTATAACGAGATTCCTATTCATTATGAATAGTGAGACATTATGTTAAGCTAATCCTTTAGTTTCGGATTAAAGTTTTTTTATATTTTTTTAAAATGACGGACACAAAAACGCATATACCTTCGAATTATATATATGGATAACATAAATATGTATATAAAAGGGGAGAAATAGGATGAAAGAAAAAAAAGAAATGTTTCAAGAAATCGCTGAGGTGTTAAAGGTATTGGCGCATCCAGTTCGTCTATCTTTAGTAAAAATAATGCTTGCAAAAGGTCCTACTAATGTAACAACAATGTATGGGGATTTACAAATGCCTCAAAGTACAATTAGTCAACATTTATCTAAATTAAAAGCTGCTAAAATGGTTACAGGTACTCGGAAAGGATTAGAAATTTATTATGAAGTAACTGACAATCGTACAAAATCAATATTAGCATGTTTAGTTTAAATACAGACTTCTATTTCAAAATAAAAAACGCTATTCTTTTCTATGATTTTAAAGAGAGAATAGCGTTTTTTATTTTTAAGGAGTATCTTTTTATATGCCTATAGAATGGAGTGGAAGGTTTATGGGTTTAAATGTACCTACTATTACCTTAGGTTCTAATGCGTCTAATAATGAAAAAATTCTCGGTTTAGGGGTGCTTCTTTATAGCTTACGTACAATTGAGATTAGAAAAAGTAGAGCGAGCGTTTAATGAGGCGGAAGTAGTGTTTATATGCGAAACTTTATAGAAATCTCATTTTTCTAATTGTATCTTTTTAGATTGATGGATGTGGGGTCACGTCCATCAATCTAAGAAAACAAGTTAGCTAAAAAATGATGAAAATGAACTTTATAAAAATAAAAAATATGAACGTAGAGGATTAAACAAAGTATATAGTGTTTTTTTAGTCATGTAATCTTTTAATCTGATGATCTTTTCCCCATTCAAACAGATCATTCATTATTTGCATTAAAGATTTTCCGTATTCACTTATGGTGTACTCAACCTTTGGTGGTACTTCTTGATATACGGTACGATAGATAATCCCATCAGCTTCAAGTTGCCGAAGTTGTTGTGTAAGAACCTTTTGTGTAATGTTTGGGATTTCTCGTTTAATTTCATTTGTTCGCATTTTTCCATCCGACAAAATACATAAAATATGAACTTTCCATTTTCCACCGATTACATCGAGTGTTGTTGCAATTGGGCAATCATCATTTTGATTCATATAACACCTCCAAAGGTACTTCAAGGTTCCTATAGTACCTGAAAGTACGTACTTTTCAATTATATGTAACTCATTCATACTAATACGTAAAGGATTGATTAATTTATAAAGGGGCTGGAAAATGATGAGAACACTTGTAATTGTAGCACACCCTCATATTGAAAAATCAAAAATTAATAAAAGATGGATAGAAGAACTTGAGAAACATTCAGATGAAATTACGGTGCATGAATTATATAAGGTGGCACCAAATTGGGAGTTTAATATTGAACAAGAGCAAAAGTTATTAGTAGAACATGACAGATATATATTTCAATTTCCGCTTTACTGGTACAGCACACCACCATTATTAAAAAAATGGTTCGATGATGTATTAACATATGGATTTGCGTACGGATCACAAGGAGATAAAGTGAAGGGGAAAGAATTTGGTGTAGCTATTTCTATAGGTGGATTAGAAAAAGACTATGAAAATAGTGGGATTACAATGGATGAGTTGACGAAACCATTCCAAGCTACATGCCTATATACAGGTATGGAATTTATACCTTCCTTTTATTTATATGGTGCAGAATATAAACTAAGTGATGAAGAGATTGATAAAAGTGCACCTGAGTATGTGCAATATGTAATGAACAAGAAGTATTCTAATATATAATGAAAAATAGCCATTTACTTGTGAAGTAAATGGCTATTTTATATTTTTCTTATATTCACTAAGTGTAATCTTTAGTAAATTAATAGTTAATCTGGTAAAATAAAAAACCTAACATATATAAAGGGGAGTTTTACTTGAGAACGATGCGACAATTATTACAAAAGAGAGCAATGCAGTCACCAAATTTGGAAGCGCTTGTAGGAGGGAAGAAAAGATATTCGTTTCAGCAATATAATGAACGAGTAAATCAGCTTGCACATTATTTGTTACATAATGGTGTGCAAAGAGGAGATCGTATAGGAATACTATGCAAAAATAATCACCCATTTCCAAGCGTTATGATGGCAAGTTTAAAAATTGGAGCGGTATTTATTCCGCTAAATCATCAGCTTACTGTATATGAATTAGAAACAATTGTAAAAGAAGCGAAATTAAAAGTGTTAGTTATTGATGAAGAATTTAGTGAAGTGTTATTAAATGTTGATGCTGTTAAAGAAATTCCTTATGTAATTCAAACGACAAAAGAAGGTTTTGGTTCATTTGAATTAGAGCTGCAAACACAGCCAACGACAGAACCGAACGTAGAAGTTCATGAAGAAGACGACGCCATTTACTTATTTACTTCAGGAACGACTGGACAGGCGAAAGCATGTGTAATTGGACATAAAAACTTACATCACTATTTTGCTGAAATTGCGGGACAAAGAGAAATACCAGCAGGTGAACGCTTTTTATCTGTGCATCCATTGTTCCATATGAGTGGCGTGCTTTCTATTTTAAATTGTATTTATCATGGCGTTACGATGATTTTCTTAGCTGATTCGAATCCTACTCTTATTTGGGATAAGATTGAAGAAGAGAAAATTACTACGATGCTTGCGTTCCCTGCTGTTTATAGTTACATGCTTGATGAATTAAATAAAAAAGAACGTAATATTTCAACCTTTAAAGTAGCACAAAGCGGTGGTACAAAAGTGCCAGAAACACTCATTCAAAAATATATGGAAAAAGGAATATATATGGTGCAAGGTTATGGTAGTACAGAAGGTTGGGTTGTAACCTCATGGCATCCAATGATGGGAAAAGAAAAGATGTCTTCTGTAGGAAAAACCTTGAAAAATGTAGAGGTGAAAATTGTTCATCCGGAAACAGGACATGAACTAACAACAAATGAAGTTGGAGAGATTCATGTGAAAAGTCCATACATGTTTAAAGGGTATTGGAATAATGAAAAGGCGACAAAGAAGGTAGTAAAAGATAACTGGTTTAACATGGGTGATGCTGGCATGATAGATGACGATGGATTCCTGCATATTATGGGAAGATATAAAGACGTTATTATACGCGGTGGTGACAATGTATATCCAGATCAAGTAGAAGATGTTATTCATGAAATACATGGTGTTTTAGAAGTTGCAGTAGTTGGAGTTCTAGATGACTTTTGGGGAGAGGTTCCAAGAGCTTTCATTGTGAAGGATAGCGAAACAATATTAACAGAAGAAAGTATTACTCAGTATTGTAAACAGAAATTAGCCAGTTACAAAATACCAGAAGTGGTATTCATAGATGAGTTACCGAAAAATGCTTTAGGAAAAGTGTTGAAGAGGGAATTACGAGATGTAGTTCTTGTGAAATAGAAAATTATGAAACGATGGAGAACCCAGTTATGTATAAAGCATGACTGGGTTTTTATGTATCAAAAACATAATGATTTACTAGATTTTGTATTTTGTGTAAGATAATAAAGAATATTCGAAAAACAATTGAGGGAAGAGATATAAATGAAGCTACCGCTATTACAGGTAGAGACAGAGAGACTGATGATCCGTCCGTTCCAAAATGATGATTATGAAAGTTGGTTAGATCAATTTTCTTATTGATTATAAAAATAAAGAAATGGACAAATAAGGGGAAAGAAAATGAAGATTATAAACGTATTTCATTACGACGCATTTACGAATAAACCAAATAAGGGAAATCCAGCAGGTATTGTATTAGAAGCAGATGGATTAACGGAAGAGGAAATGCAAATTATTGCTGAAAAAGTTGGATATAACGAAACAACTTTTGTTCTTTCCTCAGAAGTAGGAGATATAAGAATGCGCTATTTTACACCTGGTTTTGAAATGGATTTATGTGGTCATGGGACAGTAGGGACGATATATGCCTTGCGCGAAAAAGGTTTATTAGAAGAGAAAAGTAACCTTACGATTGAAACGAAGGCAGGGATTTTACCAATACAAATAGGTGTAAATGAAAAGGGAGAAACCTTTATTAAAATGAGGCAGACAGCACCTCATTTTAAAGATTTTGCAGGTTCAAAAGAAGAATTAGCTCATAGTATTGGTTTAGAAGTAAATGATTTAGATGTAAGTTTACCGATAGTATATGGAAGTACAGGAAACTGGACTGTAATTGTGCCGATTAAAAATCTAGATGCGTGTGAGAGAATGAAACCTAATAATGCTGCATTTCCGTCAGTATTAAGAGAAATACCTAATGCTTCTATTCACCCAATTTGTCTAGAAACTTATGATGAACTAGCACAAATGCATGGCCGTCATTTCTCGTCAGCTTATGCAGGAACGATTGAAGATCCAGTGACAGGAACAGCTTCAGGTGTAATGGGAGCGTATTATGCGGAGTATTTAGAGAAAGATTTTGAACATGAATTGGATTTAATCGTTGAGCAAGGACAGGAAATAAATAAAGATGGTCGTGTAACCGTTTATGTAACGAAAGGGATAGAAAACGAAAAGTTACAAATAGATATCGCTGGAACAGCGGTGTATGTGAAAGAGTTTGAAGTTTCAATATAAAAAAAGAAAGCCCGGCATACATCCGGACTTTCACTATCTGTTCAATACTTCAATATACGAAGCATTTCCAGTTGTTCTTAAAGCAGAGCGAAAATTGTTATTTTCTAGCGTTTTAGCGACTTGTTGTAATTGCTGTGCATCATCATGATGGATAAGTAAGCTGTCAGCACCGCTTTCTTCTATATGAATATGTTCGACGTTTCCAATGGCATCATGTACAGCTTTTAAAAATTCAGGTTTCATAGTGTCCTCCTATATGTATGTAACGTTGTTGTTAGTATTTCCTTATTTTTGAAATGTAAAAGTGAACGAATTTTTGTTATATTAAGATTTTTGAAGGGATCTACCATTTGTTTGTCAAATAATGGTAAAGTTACCTTTTGAATTGAGGGAATATTCGGAGTTAAAGGGTGAGAGAATGGACATTTCAATAATCACTGCAAAACTAGTTAAGGAAAAAGTTATTTCACATTATCCAAATAGCGTAAAATCGTTAAGCGGGGGAACGACAAGTACTATATATTTGTTAGATGAACAATACGTTGTAAAGTTGAATGAATCGGATGTCATACGTGAAGAAGCTTATTTTCTTCAGTTTTATAAAAAGGACGAATTATTTCCAAAGCTTTTATATAAGGAACCTTTAAATCGCTATATTGTTTATTCATTCCTTGAGGGCACAACTTCTTGCAAACTAGGCTATAAACGGAGTGTTCTTTGTAAACTTGTAAAAGAAGTTATCAATGAGTATGAAGTAGCTACAGAGGTTGATGGCTGGGGATGGAAAGAAAATCCGGTTCAATCTTGGAGTGAATTTTTAACAACAAATGTGATAGAAGCTCATGAAAATGTAAGGCGTTACATAAGTGAAGAAGAGTATAGAACGGTTCTTAAGTTAGCGAATAGGGACGCTGGAATAAATCAGCCGTTTTTATTGCATGGTGATCTTGGATTTCATAACTTTATATTTAAAGAGAATGAGCTGCACGGTGTAATTGATCCTTTACCAGTGTTAGGAGATCCTATATATGATTTAATTTATGCGTTCTGTTCAACTCCGGAAGATTTAACAAAAGAAACGATTGGTTATGCGATGAAACAATGTGTATTTCATAAAAATGACCGTGATTTATATGAAGAGATAGTCATAGGATTATATTTGCGTATAGATACATGTTTACGGCACCACCCGAAAGATTTAGAAGATTATTTAGAAGCTTGGCGTTATTGGATGGGTGAGGTTGAGGTGACTTTATAGTACAAATATTTTTGGGGAGATAGTGAGATGAATGTTGCAGAAGCGAAAAAGGATTTAGCAATAAAAACGAAGAGAGGCCTACCGATTATATTAGCCGGTGTTTTATTTTGGATAGTTATGAGTATAACGGGATTTGTTCTTTCTGAAAAACAAGTGGTGTGGGTATATTTAATCGGTATGGGCTGTGTGTTTCCTTTTGGCTTAATGATAGCTGCTATATTGAAGATTGATATGTTTGCGAAAGGAAATCCGTTAGGGGTTTTGGCAGGCTTAATTGGTGGAATAAATGTATTGAATATTCCACTTGTATTACTTGCCTATTTTCAATTTCCAGAATGGTTACCTTTTGTAGTAGCGATGTTAATAGGTGTTCATTTTATTCCGTACGTATGGATTTATGAAAGTAAAAGTTATGGTTTATTGTCAGTAGGGACTGTATTTGTAACGTCAGTTTGCGGGATTCTTTTTGCAGAAAAAGGATTTACTGTAATTCCGTTATCGGTTACAGTTGTCTATTTACTTACTTTTATAAGTTTATTAATTGAAAATAAAAAAGCAGATCATTATCAACAAAAATCAGCTTAATAAAAATATAGGGATAGGGGAAATTATGATGAAAAATTTCGTTTGTACAACGTGTGGCGTGCAGTATGCGGCGAGTGTAGAAGAACCGGTGAGCTGTCATATTTGTGATGAAGAGAGGCAATATGTGAATCAAAAAGGACAATCTTGGACGACACTAGAAAGCTTACAAATTGGTGATACATATAAAAATGAAATAATCGAAGAGGAAGATGGACTTTATAGCATTACAACAAAACCAGGATTTGCAATCGGTCAAACGGCATTTGTAGTGAAAACAGAGTCATATCGTTTACTGTGGGACTGTATTACGTATTTAGATGAAACGACAATTACGAAAATAAAAGAGCTTGGCGGATTAGATGCGATTGCGTTGTCTCATCCTCATTATTATTCAACGCAAGTAGAATGGGCAGAGACATTTGATGTACCAATTTATATACACGAAGATGATAAAGAGTGGGTGATGCGTCCGAGTAGTCGTATTATTTACTGGTCTGGTGAGTCTTTACAATTAGCGGATGGGATTACTGTGCATCGTCTTGGAGGACATTTTAGTGGTGGATCTGTCTTACATTGGGAAGAAGGTAATGACGGAAAAGGGATTTTGTTAACAGGTGATATTATTCAAGTTGTAGCAGATGAGCGGTGGGTAAGCTTCATGTACAGCTATCCAAACTTAATTCCACTACCAGCGAGAAAAGTGGAAGAAATGGTGAATCGAGTGAAGCCGTTACAGTTTAATCGTTTATACAACGCTTTTCATCGAGTAGTAAAAGAAAATGCAAATGAGGCAGTTGAACGTTCTGCTGACAGATATATAAAAGCAATAGAAGGAAAGTTGTTTCATACGTAAAAGGAGAGTAGCTTAATGAAAACGTTAGTATGTTTTGGAGATAGTATTACAGCTGATGAAACATTTTTTGATGGAATGCCGAGATTAACACCACGTTTGCAAGAGATGTTTCCGAACTGGAAAGTAGTGAATGCAGGTGTTCCAGGTGATAATACATTCGATGCGTTAAATAGGATTGAAGAAGATGTAATATCATATAAACCAGATTTCGTAACAGTTTTTCTTGGTACGAATGATGCAGTTTCTTTTTCTCAAGTGTCATTACAAGCATATAAAGAAAACTTAGAGAAGATTGTGAACCAAGTTTTATCAGATAAAGTGCTACTGATTAGTCCTGCACCAGTTGATGAAGAAAGACAGCATAATAGAACAAATAGAGTGCTTAGTCAGTATGCAGACGTGGTGGAGAAAGTGGCGAGGGAAACAGGAAGTTATTTTCTAAACGTATTCGCTGAAATGATTCAAGAACGGGATTATAAAAGATTTGTAGAAAATGATGAAAAAGATGGATTACACTTTGGGCCAGAAGGTTATGAGTATGTAGCGAAGTTAATTGGTGAAAAGTTAAAAGGGATTTTATAAGGAGCAAAGCACTTAGTGCTTTGCTTTTTCGTATTTCTTTCGTAGTCCATAAACTTATTGATTGCTGTAATTTGGATAGATATTTTGCATTTTTATCCCGCATTAACTGCCCGTAAATGCCCGATTGGTGAGGGCTAATAATCAGTGGGGGATGAGCAAAAAAAACACTGATTAAAGTTTCACTTTATGTGGGTAAAAGGTTAGTGCTGTTTTAAAGTAATATAAATTTATTTTTAAAAATTTATATTTCGTAGTTGAAAATTAATAAAGGTGTAACTATAATAGTTACAGTAAGTTTGTTGTTTTGAGATGTACATATTGAATTACAAGAATGAAGGGAGTTTTTATGTAAATCAAAAAGCTATAAAATCCATTAATTTTTATAATAAGATAAAATGCTTTTGGTTCATACACATTATTAAATATGTTATTTCTAATAGAAAACTAGAGGTGGAAAAATGAAAAATTTTAAAGGTATGTTAATATCATCACTTGCAATTACAGCTTTTGCTGGGGTAGGTACGACATTTGTAACAAATACAGTACATGCTGCTAATGACGATTCTAGTAAAATACAAGTTCGTTCTAATAAGAGTATAAACACAACAACTGGCTCGAGATTGCCTGTATTATCAGTCAATCCTTATGATGAACCTAGATTTTCAAGACAGGGATATCTTGAAGAGGCACCTTTAGGAATTAATGCTCCTTATGCTTGGGGAATTAAAGGAGGAAATGGCCAGGGAGCAACTTTTGTAGATTTGGAAGAAGGTTGGTTATTAAATCATGAAGATTTAGTCGGTCAAAATATTGAATTTATGTCTGGAAAAATGAGTAATGATCTTTCTCACGGTACTTCAGTTCTAGGTGTTGTTTCTGCAGCTGACAATGGGATTGGGAACATTGGGATTGCACCAAAAGCAAAGGCAAAAGTAATTTCAGTGATCCGAGATAATGGGAGAATCGATGTAAGAGATGCTATTTTAAGTGCCGTAGATTCTTTACAGGCTGGAGATGTTTTATTAATAGAAGAATCCTTTAAATATGATGGATATGGAGATGACCCTTTACCAGTAGAAGTATACCCGAGTATATTTAACGCAATTCGCAAAGGTACAGATAAAGGCATTATTATTGTAGAAGCAGCTGGTAATGGTGGGATTGATTTAGATGAATTTAAAGACCGTAATGGTAAGCAGATTTTAAATCGAAATAGTCGAGACTTTAAAGATTCAGGAGCTATTATAGTTGGAGCATCTACTGCAAGAGTTCCTCATAAACGTTTAGCTTTCTCTAACTATGGTAGTAGAATTGATGTATATGGTTGGGGAGAATATGTTGATACATTAGATACATATCAAAATCAAAATAGTAAAGGACAAAAAGTTACAGATCAGAACATAATTAATCGTTATACTTCTAATTTTCGTGGTACTTCTAGCGCTTCGCCTATAATTGCTGGGGCTGCTGTATCGATTCAAGGGATTGCTAAAGAACATTTAGGTAAGGCATATACACCAAAAGAATTGAGAGCAATTTTAAGTAATCCTAATACAGGCACAAAGACTAATAACCCATCATCTGATAAAATAGGGGTTTTACCAGATTTAAAAGCGATTTTGTCTAACCTTGGATTTCATAATGATTTGACTACCAATGATCCTATGGTATTTCCAGATAACGTAGAAAAAAATGAAGGAAAAGAAAATTCAACTTTCGTATTTCCAGGTGAAGAAACAAAAAGAACAGGTGATAAAAATTCAACTGTAACCTTTCCAGAAGAAGATTTAAAACAGGAGGAAAAAGAAGAGGGATTAATTGTTTTTCCTGATTAATAAAAAAATACTACCTTCCATTTGGAGGTAGTATTTTTTATTTCTTGTCAATAACAAGCAGGCATGAAATTTGTATTTGTTTATCTTTCATAATGAATTTAACTAAAAAAATCGAATATTTGACTGTTAATTTACTTTTTCGTCTCAATCAATTACATGAATTAATCTAGAAATGCTTGCTGTAATGCTTTCAGTCCATCGCTGTAAATACCATGAAACAGATTTATTGCCTCTTCATCACTAACCTCAACAGGAGTGAATGTACCAGACCACTCTACTAACGATGTATTACTTTCAGTACCTTCTTTCACCTGGATTGTAGATAAATAATTAGTGACTGGGAACGGTGCATTCATGATTGAATACGTGTAGTAGCGTTCTTTATCATTGAATATTTCTAAGCGTTCTATAATTGTATCACCATCTGGATTAGCTAGATGACGTACACGACCGCCTTCCGTTAATTTACTGCTAGGTATATAAGGTAACCAGTCTGGAAGGGAGTTGAAACCTCCGATTAATTGCCATACTTGTTCAGGTGAACCGAAAATTTCCATAGATGTAGTAGTATGTGCCATATTCATTACGCTCCTTTTCATCCCGGTATTTACGGGTAAATAATCAGTGGGGGATGCTCCCACTGATTAAAGTTATATTATTATTTTACGTTGATTGGTAGTGGTGCATTAGGTGCTACTAGTTTTTGTTCGCGCATTTCTTCCCAGAATGCTGCTGGAATTACTGTATTTAAGGCGTTTTGGTCTTCTACAATTCGTTCCGGTTTACTTGCACCAGGAACAACGGCAGCAACTGCTGGATTTGCTAGTGAAAATTGTAATGCAGCAGCTTTGATGCTGATGTCGTGACGATCTGCAAGAGCTTTGATTTTCTCAACCTTTGCAATAATTTCTGGCGATGCTTTTTGATATTCGAAGTGAGCGCCTCCAGCAAGAATACCTGAGCTATATGGGCCACCAACAACAATATCCATATTATGCTTTACAGCTGCAGGCATTACTCGTTGTAATGCACGTTCGTGGTCTAATAATGAATAGCGACCAGCTAGTAAGGATATATTTGGTTTCGCTTCTTCTAAATCAAGCATAAGTTCAATTGATTCTACTTTGTTTACTCCAAGCCCCCAGCCCTTAATAACTCCTTCTTCACGTAAACGTGTTAGCGCACGGAATGCTCCTGTTCGAGCTGTTTCAAATTGTGAAATCCACTCATCACCATAAAAGTCTTGTGCTAAATCATGAATGAAAACAAAGTCTAGACGATCTGTTTTTAAACGTTTCAAACTTTGCTCGATAGAACGAAGTGTTGCATCTGCGCTATAGTCATTGATCATTTTATTTTTGCGACCAAATTCGAAAAGTCCGCCTTTTTCACCTAAATCACGTGCAGATGGATCTTCTAGTTCATCTGAAATCGTTCGACCTACTTTGGTGCTTAAAAAGTAATCATCACGATTTCTTTTTGACAGTGCTTCACCAAGACGGATTTCCGCTAATCCAGATCCATAAAGTGGAGCTGTATCAAAGTAACGAACGCCATTCTCCCAAGCAGCATCCACTGTAGCGATTGCTTCTTCCTCTGGGATATTACGGTACATATTTCCTAGTGGTGCTGTACCAAACCCGATTTTTTCTTTTAGTAATTTACTCATTATAGATATCCTCCTAAAATGTATTTGAAAATTATTTATTCATTGTGAATGGATGTGAAAATGAAAACATGTCATTTCATCGTCTGACAAAATGTATGATAAAAATACTCACTTTAAAGTACATGTACTAACAGGTAATTTCTAACACTGCATGACTCACTCAACTCTTACAAATGCTATTATGAAATGTATTTTACATAATGAAAAGTACGTACTTTAAAGTGATATAGATACTAAAAAGTAATACAGGTACTTTTTGGTGCCGTACTACTCATCTGCTGTTTACGTATGCTATTATGAAACATGTTTAACACAATAAAAAGTACGTACTTTAAGGTGCTATAGATACTTAAAAGTAATATTTAAATATTTTAGCTTATTTGTCTTATAAAATTATTAAAGGAGATTTTTATATGAAAACATACAATATTCCTGTAGAGGCAACTTTAGAGGTTATCGGTGGAAAGTGGAAAGTAGTTATCCTTTGTCATTTAAAGAAAGACAAAAAGAGAACGTGCGAATTAAAACAATTAATGTCTGGTATTACACAAAAGATGTTAACGCAACAATTACGTGAATTAGAAGAAGATGGTGTAATCGAGAGAAAAGTGTATAACCAAGTGCCACCAAAAGTAGAATACTCTTTAACTGATTACGGTCATTCTTTAGATTCTATACTCGATACTCTTTGTAACTGGGGAGAAAATCATCTTGAAAAGAATGGTAACACGTCTATGCTTATAACCGCAGCTGAATAAAGAAAGAAAAAACGAACGAGAATACGTTCGTTTTTTCTTTTTGTATAGAGGGAGATTTTTAAGCAGCATAATTACTTTTTTGTAATATAGGTACTTTTTTGTGCTGTAGGAACTAAAATGTGCCGTATAGAAAATTATTTATTTTTACGTAACAATAGATAAGGAATTTATAAAAAAGGAGAGGAGATCGCGTGAAACAATATAATATACCTATAGAAGCAACTTTAGAAATTATCGGTGGAAAGTGGAAGGTCGTCATTTTATGTCACTTAACGAAAGGGACGAAGAGAACGAGTGAGTTGCAACGTCTAATTCCTGAAATTTCTGTGAGAATGTTAACGCAGCAACTACGTGAGCTGGAAGAAGATGGTGTGATTACACGTGAAATTTACAAAGAAATTCCCCCTCGAGTAGAATACTCCCTAACCGATTATGGGTGGTCTTTACAAAATGTATTAAATCAATTAACCGCATGGGGAGAACGATGCATAGATAGAAAAAACACAGAAGTTAAGTGAAATCTCTATATGTAATATTGAAAACACCACCTAATGAAGAGGTGGTGTTTTTCGTTTTAAAACTTTAGAAAGTTGTTATGATGAAAAGTAAAATTTTTGAGGACCTGTTTCAGTCATGGGTACTTAAAAGTGCCTACATCACTTTAAAGTACGTACTATGCTTCATAATATAACCGTTTTATAATGACACTCGTAGCAAGAAGTCATAAAGATTTTAAGCTATGTTCAAAAAGACGTATTAACTAGTATAGTTTTTTGTTCAATTTTTTAGTAGGAGATGTTTTTATGGTTGAAGAACTTTTTTATAAAAAAATACTTAAAAATCTGTTTTCAGATCCAGTTCAAATTACACTTTGGAATGGAGAAACAATACAATATGGCGAAGGGGAACCTCAATTTCATATAACATTCCATAAGCCGCTCTCAAAAAAAGAAATTGCTAAGGATCCTTCTATTGCATTCGGTGAAGCATATATGAATGGGGACCTTGAAATAGAGGGGAATCTTGAAAAAGCAATTCAATCTATTTATAAAAGGCAGGATAGCTTTTTAGGTGATAGTAAGTTGCAATATTTCAAAAGTAAATGGAATTTCTCAAAACAAAAAAATAAAGATGATATTGCTCATCATTATGATATTGGGAACGATTTCTATAAATTATGGCTTGATGAAACAATGACATATTCTTGTGCATATTTCCAAAATGAGCAAGATTCTTTAACGACAGCTCAACATAATAAAGTGAATCATATTTTGAAAAAGTTGAACCTTCAAAAAGGTGATACGCTATTAGACATCGGTTGCGGGTGGGGTGAGCTCATTACAGCTGCCGCTAAGCAGTACGGTGTGAAAGCGATGGGAGTAACGTTAAGTGAGGAACAATTTGCAAAGACTTCCGAGCGAATTAAACAAGAGGGACTTACGGATTTAGTTGAAGTATCTTTACTTGATTACCGCGATATTAAGAATCGTAAATTTGATAAAATTGTTAGTGTAGGTATGATCGAACATGTAGGAAAAGACAACATTACGCAATACTTTGAAACAGTTAACAAACTACTAAATGATGGCGGGATTTCTCTGCTGCATTGCATTACTTCTCCGGCTAATGGTGGTGCTACGAATGGTTGGATTGAAAAATATATATTCCCTGGTGGGTATGTTCCTGCTGTTAACGAATTAATCACGAACATGACAAACGAACAATTTTTCATTGTTGATGTGGAAAGCTTACGTAGACATTACGGGAATACATTACAACATTGGGCTCAAAATTTTGAAAACGTACTAGAGGAAGTTCGCAAAACGAAAGATGAGCAATTTATCCGCATGTGGCGTTTATATTTAAATGCATGTGCAGCTTCGTTCTTTACAGGTAATATTGATTTACATCAATTTGTATTTACAAAAGGGATTAATGATACAATTCCGATGACACGTTCGTATATGTATGAATAAGAGTATATAACTAAGTAGCTCTCAAGTCATTGAGTATAAATAAAATGATGATAGGACATAAGTCTATAACGTAAAGTCGAGATGGGGATCAGAAAAGGATTTCTATCTCGATTTTTTAATATATAATTTTAAAATAAAAACTATATACTTTTAAAGAAAAAATATATAATAAATGTAGAAACGAAAATTTATAAGTAAGGAAGTTGAAGAACATGACATTAACAATGGGCTTTATTGGATTTGGAAAATCAGCTAACCGTTATCACCTACCTTATCTGAAGACACGTAAAAATATAAAAGTAAAAACAATTTTTGTGCGTCAAATAAATAAAGAATTAGCGGCTCCATATGAGGAAAAAGGTGTTTACTTCACTACTGATTTGGACGAATTGTTGAATGACAAAGAAATTCAAGTAGTGACGATTTGTACGCCAGCACATACGCATTATGAATTAGCAAAAAAAGTTATACTAGCCGGAAAATCAGTTATCGTTGAAAAACCATTTTGCGATACAGTAGAACATGCGAAAGAATTATTAGCTTTAGGACGAGAGAAAGGTGTAGTCGTTATGCCTTATCAAAACCGTCGTTTTGATGGTGATTTTTTAGCTGTAAAGCAAGTAGTTGAACAAGGATTCCTTGGTGATATTATTGAGATTGAATCACATATTGATTATTTCCGTCCTGGTTCAATCACTCATGAAGCTCCAAAAGAAGAAGGTTCATTTTACAGTTTAGGTATTCATACGATGGACCGCATGATTTCACTATTCGGCCGTCCAAATACAGTGACATACGATATTCGTAATAATGAAATGGAAGGTGCGGTTGATAACTATTTCGATGTTGGTCTACATTACGGAAATCAGTTGAAGATTAAACTAAAAACGAACCATGTTGTAGCAAAAGATTATCCACGTTTTATCGTTCATGGAACAAATGGCTCATTTATTAAATACGGTGAAGATCAGCAGGAAAATGATTTGAAAGCGGGTATTATGCCTGAGAGTGCAGGATTTGGTGAAGATTCGCCGATGTACTATGGAATTGCTAAGTATCGTAATGCAAATGGTGACTGGATTGAAAAACAAATTAAAACGCCGCTTGGTGATTATGGTCGTTTCTATGATGCAGCTTATGACACAATTGTAAATGGTGCACCAAAACTTGTGAAAGACGAAGAAGCGGTAACGAATATTGAAATCTTGGAAAACGGATTTGCTTCCCCATCACCTTCAGTCTACAAACTTGAGGCTTTACATTTGAATGAATAGAAGCGAGTATGCAGTATAAAGGAGGTATGGAAATGGCAAGCGGATCAACACAAGTAAAATACCTCGGCATTTATCAAAAGATTAAACAGCAAATTTTAGACGGTGAATATAAAATCAATGAAAAAATTCCGAGTAGCCCCGTCCTTGCTGAAGAATTTGATGTTTCAGCACTTACTATTAAAAAAGCGCTGGATCTGTTAGTAAGAGACGGCTACATCATCCGCCGGCGCGGAAGTGGAACAGTGGTGCAAGATTGGCGTCAGCAGGAAAAGGCACGAATGATTCAAACTTTAACAGGTACGAAAGCTGTTTACGGCAGTGAGGTAGAAAGTAAAATTATCGAGTTTGCGATTGTTGGTGCTGATGAAGTAGTTGCTGAGAAATTGGGAGTTTCAATCGGTGATTTCGTCTATAAAATCATTCGCCTCCGCATCATTCACAGCATTCCAACGATTATGGAGCATACATGGATGCCAATTTCGGTTATCCCAGGTGTTAAGGCTTCTGTTTTAGAGGAGTCGATATACTCACATATTCAAAATACACTTGGTCTTGAAGTAGGGACATCTGTTGTCAGGGTTAAAGGAATTCGCCCAGATGATAGGGAAAAGCAGTTTATGAACTTAACAAATCAGGATTTCCTCATGCGAGTTGAACAAGTAGCTTACTTAACGGATGGACGAACTTTTGAATATTCTTATGCAGATCATCTACCGGAAACCTTTGAGTTTGAAACAGTCATTACGGCAAAAAATTATAAAGAGACATAAAAACCGGTTGAGGCAAGTATTGTCTCAACCTATTTTTATGTCTTCTACAGTTATTATTCATCTGCTGTAATCAGCATGGATGTGTTCCCGGTTTTTTCAAGATGAACTTCTCCCCAGGAACAGAGGGAATCGAGTATAGCTCCTAAAGACGAACCGTAATCCGTTAAAGAGTACTCTACTTTTGGTGGTACTTGGTCATATATTTTCCTTTGGATTACACCATCTTCTTCTAGTTCCCGTAATTGTTGGGTTAACATTTTTTGCGTAATACCAGGCATTAAACGTTTTAATTCACTCGTTCTTTTTGTTCCTTTTTTTAAGTGACAAAGGATAACAACTTTCCACTTTCCGCCAATAACTTCTAAAGTCGCTTCTACAGGAATATTGTATGTCTTCATAAAAAAAACTCCTTTGATGAATTTAGATTACAGTTGTGAGCCTACATCCGTTGCAATACTAAAATTATTTCTTTTTAGTACCTATAACACTTTAAAGTGCGTACTATTTATTGTGCTAAATATCGGTCATAATAACCGATGTAAGAGAGAAATAAGCAGAATGGCACTTGAAAATGCATATGTTACTTTTTAGTACCTATAACACTTTAAAGTACGTACTTTTTATTAGGATGAATATAATCCATAATAGCACTTGTAAGCAAGAAATGCGTGAAATGTGCTTTGAAGGAGCCATCATGCTATGGGGAATTTTACATGAGAATAATTTGTTGTGTTATTAAAATTAATCCAAGACTTAACAGTTGATTAATTGAACTGTAAAGTTTAAAATTACAGTAAGATTTTTAAAAGTGAGTTGTTAACGTCTGTAAAATGTAGCATGAATAATAGAGATAAATGAAACATTGCTGAATAATTAACATTATGTGAATTTGATTCTAAACTGTAATTTTTTTTAATACATTTCAATAAGCGATATTTAAAATGTACGTTTAATAACATTAAAGGAGTGAGTTAAATATGGTAATTCTATATACAACAGCAAGCTGTGCTTCATGCCGAAAAGCGAAAGCATGGCTTGAAGAGCATCAAATTGATTATATTGAAAAAAACATCGTATCAAATTCTATGACAGTTGATGAGCTTAAATCGATTCTTCGTTTAACTGAAGAGGGGGCTACTGAAATTATTTCAACTAGATCCAAAACTTTTCAGGACTTAAATATAAATATTGATGAGCTCTCGCTAAATGAATTTTATACATTAATAATTGAGCATCCACTAATGTTGCGTCGCCCGATTATGCTGGATGAAAAAAGATTGCAAATTGGTTTTAACGAAGAAGAAATTCGCAAATTTTTACCACGTAGTGTCCGAACATTTTTAAACATTGAACTGCAAAAGTTGGCTAATTAATAAGTAATAGTATGAAAGAGAAATTTTTTGAAAGGAGGAAACTGAAGGTGATAGAAGTATGCGTTACAGTTAATTATAAAGACAGAAACTATCAAACAAATGTCATTGTGAACAAAGATACGATTTGGACAAAAATTGAACAGTTGGCAGAAGAACAAGTGAAGAAACAGTGGGGTTTTTAAACTTAATTATTTAAACAAATGAAGTTATATGCTAGAGATTATAACTAAATTCAAAATTTTTCAGGTATTAAATATAAATAAGAAATTTTCTTGAAAGGAGGAAGCAGAAGATGATTGAAGTATGTGTTACAGTTAATTATAATGATAGAAATTATCAAACAAATGTTATTGTGAGTAAAGATACGATTTGGACAAAAATTAAACAACTGGCAGAAGAACAAGTGAAGAAACAGTGGAGTGTTTAATTTTATTTTCAACTTAAAAAGCTAAATGAAGTTATCGGATATAGGTGAGACCGGATAGAATATAAAGGAATTAATTTTTTTATGGTAAGAAGTATTCTATATGTTTTAACGTTCTAACCAATCTGTAATATTTATGGCTACAGTATGTTAATATATGAGAAACAATATTTTTAATCGTAGGAGGAAAATCATGAACAGCGACTTTACCTTGGCCATTCACAGTTTAACTTATTTAGCTTTACAGCCAGACCGGATGTCAACAAGTAATGCTATTTCAGAAAGTGCAGGTGTTCATCCAGTACGCATTCGCAAAGTACTAAGTTTGTTAAAAAAACATAAGTTTATACAATCGAAAGAGGGGACTGGTGGCGGTTTTATTTTCGCTCGCGATTTAGATGAAATTAATCTTTGGCATATTTATCAGATAACCTCTGAAGGTGCTTTGCAGCCGAAGTGTCCAGAATCAAACAATCAGTGTGTTGTAGGTTCGAACATGCGAAAAGTTCTTTTCGCTATTTTCTTAGGTGCTGAAGAGCATCTAGGTGAATACTTAAAGAATTATACAATGAAAGAAGTTGTTGACCTTATCAATCAAGAGCGTTAAGCGGCTTAATTATTATATAGCCGTGAGTTCTTAATACTTAAATGTAATGAAAAATATTACAGTATAATTTGTTTTTATATCTTTTTTATCGTCACAAAAAATATTTATAGGAAGGTGAAACGGTATGATGTCAAATAATAATCATGTTTTAAAAGTAGGAGATTGGGTTCGTGGAATATCAAATGAAGGTGAATTAATAGTTGGTTATATTGTATCACTTGATGATGTAGAGGATATAGTTACAGTTAGTATTGTGAAACGTGACGGCCAGTACACAATAAACGAAGCGATTTTACTCTTTAGTAAACACGTTAACAAACTCCCTGAATCAAAGGTAATAAATAAGGAACAAATCCTTTATCTTATAGATCTTGCATTATTAACAGGGGATGAAGAATGGTTTATCGAGCTTTCTTCAAAATTAAACTCGATAAACGAGCTAGTTAATGGGGGAGTTTAATTTTTTAGCTTATGCCCTAATCAATAATATCCTCTCTTTTGTTGCATCTTAATAAAAGAGAGGATTGATGTTATGAAAATAAGATTAACAATGGTTAGCATCATATGTCTGTTTAGTTTTTTATTACCATGCATTTCTGCTCAAGCAATTGTAGAAAAGGAAAATGATATAAACAGAAATTTTGGCATAGATTTAACCGGTTATGAACTTTATTCGTTTGGAGACTTTAACCAATTAGATTATAAGATAACGCCACTTACTCAGTTGTTTTTAGGGATAGTGCAAACAGAAGGTGAGTGGATTAATGAACCACGATTATATATTAAGGGAAATAAAGGTTATTTTCATCTTTTGAAAGCGGACGGTACGAATGTTCTTTATACCGTTGAAAAGAGCGGGGATTTTTGGAGGATTATAGATGTAAAAAGAAAGAAAATCAACAGAATACCTGTACCCAAAAAACTTTTAAAAGAAGTAGTAATTGAGCTCTTATTGGAGCCGATAAGCAAAGAGGTTGAAAACTATTATAAGGAACCAAAACTTTGGTATCGAGGTTCTGAAAAAATACTTGAAATAAGAAAAGATACAACAAATTATACTTTTTATGTAACTGTTCAAATTCAAACTTTTGAGGGTGCACACAATCCGCCTTATGGAGAGGACACAATTACTTTTCGCATAAAAGGAAATGATCTAAAAACGATTCATTACAAACATAGAGATATTTCTGAAGAAGAGTCGAACAAACTACACTTAAGATGACATTGAAGTAATTTGTTTGTGAATCCTTGATAACGATAATTATGTAAATGAGCTGTCCATATGGGGCAGCTTTTTTGCTCAGTGTAGCTTTTTAAATTGTATATGAATTCAATATTAATAATATATATCCTAAAAATTGGTTTTTGTATTTTGTGAATCTTTTCTTTTTACCTACATTAATTATTTATTAGAATATCTTTTATGTTTAAAATAAAATTTTTTAATAAAAGGGGATATAAGTATTTTTAGAATGAGTCACCTAGAAAGACAATATATAATTGTATATTTTTACTAACTAATTCAGCTTTACGCGATAAAAACAATGGCTACATGCTAACTGTAAAATATTATCCATATAAAATTATTCCGCTTTAATATTTCTGAAAATATAAAAATATTAATTTTATAAATATACACGTTATAATGAGGGCGTCGAGAGAAATTTTATTATCTCTGGAGAAAATATAAAAAATGCGATTCTTAGTAAGAAAGGTGTGTGATTAGAGGCGAAATGTATGTAATGTGCTTCAGTGGCTTGTGTAAGCAATATCATCAGTGCTACCGAAGTTATGAAAGTAATGTATAGAATTGAGAAAGAAATGCCTCGCAAATGAAGAGAGGCCGGTTTAGCTAAAATTACTGTTAAAAGTAAAAAAGAGAAACCATTAAAGTAATACACTGTTATTAGAAATGTTGCAACGTATTTATGAGGTCTATTCTATATTGTTCTCTTAAGGGGTCTTTATATAAAGAGCGGATACTTTGAGTAAACTTTTTTGTGAACGCTAACAATTATATTAGGACGCTAACTAGCGAATGTTTCAATTTGGATTCATTATGATGAAGGACATACAATGTGGGGCAACTTGTAAGGAATTCATTTTCCGAAAAGGGAATATTTGTTAGATGCAAAGAGAGATGTAGGAATAGATACAAGGGGGAGTTATTATATGAACGGGAATACTGCAAAGAAAATAGAAGTTCAAGCTGAAAATACCGCACTAAAAAATGAGCAATATGCAGATCCGAAAAAGTGGCATAAGCAGGATACTACATGGGCACTCAGTCTATTTGGAACTGCAATTGGAGCAGGGGTGCTCTTTTTACCGATTAATGCAGGTTCAGGTGGTTTATTATCTTTACTACTAATTACATTGCTTGCATATCCAGTTATGTACTACTCACATAGGGCACTTGCTAAAATGATATACGCTTCTAATTCTGCTGATGAGGGGATCACAGGTACAATTAGAGAGTATTTCGGAAATAAAGCGAGTATCATTTTTAACATCGTATATTTCGGTTCAATTTATACAATCGTACTAATGTATTCGGTTGCGCTTACAAATACTGCAAGTAGTTTTATCGTGCATCAATTGCACATGGCAGAACCTCCAAGGGCTATTTTATCACTTGTATTAGTTCTTGGTCTTATCGCTATACTAAATTTTGGTCAAGATATTACTGTAAAGGTAATGAGTATGTTAGTGTATCCTTTCATAGTTTCTCTACTTTTTATCGCAATATCTTTAATTCCACAGTGGAATACGTCAATGCTTAGTTTTTCAGCTGTTTCAACTGCTTCAACAGGAACAGGCTATTTTGGGACGATATTGATGATTCTACCAATTATCGTATTCTCATTTAATCATTCACCTATGATTTCATCATTTGTTGTGAAACAGAGAGCTACGTATGGAATCGAAGCCACTGATGCTAAATGTGCGCAAATACAAAAGGTTTGTTATATCATGACATTCGCTGTTGTTATGTTCTTCGTTTGGAGTAGCGCATTGAGCTTGACTCCAGATGATATAAAAATGGCAAAAGAACAAAACTTATCAATCCTTTCATATCTTGCTAATGAGCTTAATTCGCCTGTAATCACTATTGCAGCTCCAATTATTGCTTTTGTGGCTATTACAAAGTCTTTCCTTGGCCATTATATAGGAGCATTTGAAGTAATGCGTGACATGATTATTAAGTTCGGTAAATCACGTGGAAAAGATATTGAAGAAAAAACAATTAAGACAATAATCCTTACTTTTGTTGTATTATCATGCTGGTTTGTTGCTTATACAAATCCAAGTATTCTTGGACTTATTGATTCTCTAAGCGGTCCTTTAGTTGCTGCTATTTTATGTCTATTACCGATGTATGCGATTCAAAAAGTACCAGTACTAGCTAAATACAAAGGGAAAATGAGTAACGTATTTGTTATTATTGTAGGTGTACTTACTGTCTTAGCAAGTATTAAGTCATTATTCTAATTCACTACTGTTGGTTTTAGTATCAAAATAGTTGGATCTGAGAAAATAAGGAGCAAGTTTTGAATAGTTTTTTTCAAAACTTGCTCTTAAAATATTCTAAGCAATTAATTTTACAAATAAGTTTATTCATATTAGTCATCTAGCGTTTTGGTCATATACTCATCCAATATTATCAAGACCTAAATCGAAAAATTTTAAATATCAAGCGCCTAACGTATTATATATCCCTAATATGTTAGGCGCTTTTATTTTGGATAATAAATTTTGAACCTAAATTTGAATAGTATATTTCTCTATTTGATGCTTATTTAATATTGTAAAATTTGTATTGAAAATTCGAGGTTTTAAAAGTATCATATACATATTCAAACATTTGAAGATGTATATGATACTTTTTGAAATTGAGGAAAAGTAACGGAGGGATTTCAATGGGAAACGAAATGCAACAATTTAAAGCAGATTTCTTTAAAGCCTTAGCACACCCTTTGCGAATAGGTATCTTAGAATTATTGTCAGAAGGTGAAAAAAGCGTAAACGAAATTCAAGATATTCTAAATAAGGAAGGTTCAGCTATTTCTCAGCAATTAAGTGTACTACGTTCAAAAAACATTGTTGTTGGTAGAAAAGATGGAAAAAGAGTTTTATATTCTTTACGAGACCCTATTATTGTGGATTTATTGGTGGTTGCACGGAAGATTTTTAACAACCATTTAATCGATACGATTTCAATGTTAGAAGAGCTAGATGGAGCAGAAAGTGAAATGATGGCTAAGGAGGGATAGGTTGAGTATTGAGGTTAAGAAAGAAGATATCATCCAACATGGAATTGAAACATTTCGCTCATTAGGAGCTCATTACGTTTGTGAAGTTTGTATAAAAAGTGGAAATTCTTGTTGTTTTTCATGCCAACATTTACAAGATGGAGTTGGATGTCGAAAAAGAAATACTGCTTGTACAGCTTGGTTATGTGGAATTCAAGGTTTTTTATTTGATCAAATAGGATTACTGGATGAATGGAATCGTTTTTGGAGTGAAATTCCAGGACAAATGTTTCGTAGAGATATTACTCCAGATAAGGTAAGGATTAGATCGTTTATTGATACAAAGAAGCTAGATAGTCGAGCCGGAGAACGTTTAGCAGAAAGATTGAAATCCTATGTACAACAAGGTGGAGATATAGGTGAATTGGAGTGTCATTTAAGTAAAACATATAGTAAATATTAGGGTGTTTTTTATTTTTGTGAAAAGGACAATTTTCTGTATAAGGGACCGAGAAATACATTTGTAATCCAGATCTATTAAAAATAGAAAAGAAGGGTTTGTAATGAGAAAGTTATTTACAGGAAGGTTTGAAGGATATTCATTAGCACATTTTCAAAAGGATCTTCTTTCAGGAATGATTGTTGGAGTTGTTGCGATTCCACTTGCTATGTCTTTTGCTATAGCCTCTGGTGTTAAGCCAGAGTATGGGATTTATACAACCTGTATTGCTGGAATACTCATTTCACTGTTTGGTGGTTCGAAGTATCAAATTGGAGGACCTACAGGTGCTTTTGTTCCGATTCTTTTAGGAGTTGTAATTACCTATGGATACGAAAATTTACTACTCGCGGGTTTGTTAGCTGGAATTATTTTATGTCTTATGGGAATCTTCAAACTAGGCTCTTTAATTAAGTTTATTCCACGTCCTGTAACAATTGGTTTTACTTCAGGTATTGCTGTTATTATCTTTACGGGACAAATTGCTAGTTTTTTAGGTTTAACAGGTATAAAAAAGCATGAGGAATTTCTAGCAAATTTGAAGGAACTCTTCACTCATATCAGTACTACCAATTTTTATAGTGTTATAACTGCTTTGATTTGCTTTTTTGTTATACTCATAACACCAAAGATTTTACCAAAAGTGCCTGGTTCATTAGTAGGTGTTGTTATTTCAACTGTAATTGCAACTGTATTTTTCTCAGGTCATGTACCTACTATTGGTACAGCATATGGCACGATTCCAAATACACTTCCTCAGTTTGATATACCAGAAATCACATTAGAACGTATAAAACAGTTAATTGGTCCTGCATTTGTTATTGCGATGCTCGGTGGAATTGAGTCGCTTTTATCCGCTGTCGTGGCAGATGGTATGACAAATAGTAAACACAACAGTAACAAAGAGCTTGTCGGTCAGGGGATTGCAAATATTGTTACCCCGTTATTTGGCGGGATTCCAGCGACTGGAGCAATTGCTCGTACAGCGACTAATATTAAGAGTGGGGCTGTATCTCCGATGTCGGGTATTATTCATGGGGGATTTGTGTTATTGACACTTTTACTGTTAGCTCCATATGCTTCACATATTCCTCTTGCTAGTATGGCTCCCATTTTAATGGTGGTAGCTTGGAATATGAGCGAACAAAAACATTTTTATCACATACTCAAAATGAAGACAGGAGATTCCCTTGTATTACTAGTAACATTTTTACTTACTGTATTTACTAGTTTAACAACAGCTGTGGAGATTGGTCTTATTTTAGCTGTTATTTTGTTTACAAAACGTATGAGTAATATGCTTGTTATATCTAAAGTGCTTCCTGATCATACAAAAAAGAATGAAAAATTGTTATCGCATGTGGTAAATAAAGCTCATGATTGTCCACAAATTAGTATTTATACAATAGAAGGGCCATTATTCTTTGGGGCTGCTCAAACATTTGAACAAAATATTTTAGCGACTATTCATTATAAACCTAAAGTTTTAATTTTACGTATGGGAAAAGTTCCTTTTATTGATACCACAGGAGAGTCTTACTTTAGGAATATTGTTCAGCACTTCAAAAAACAAGGTGGCGTACTTCTTATTTCTGGAATTCAATCAGAGCTAAAAGCCAATCTAGATAAGAATGGATTGTATGCTGAAATTGGGAAAGAAAACTTTTTTGATCATACCGGGGAAGCAATTAATTGTGCTTTAGGACATCTGAATACAAAAAAATGTATAGGGTGTAAGCATTTTGCTTTTCATGAGTGTACAGGGCTTTCTCAGCAATCGCAGGAAATCAATACAATAAAGAATAAAGTAAATGCATTAGATTTTTAAAAATTTCACTTCACATACAAAGTTTGTTTGATTTAATCTACTTTTTCATCATTTTATTAAAAAATAGAGAAGAAGAAAGTTTGCTTTGGAGAATGTGGAGAAGATTTTTTACAAGATGTGAACAAGTAGTTTTTTTTATACATTCAACAAATAAGTATCAAACAGTAAGAAGAGAATATTTTCCGTATATTTAAACGGAAAAGGGAAATTAAAAATAATATTTATTTAATAGAATACACGAAAACGAGTGGAGGAAATAAAAATATGTCTAATTTACCAAATTGTCCAAAATGTAATTCAGAATACACTTACGAAGATGGGAATCTTTTTGTTTGTCCAGAATGTGCTCATGAGTGGACTTTAGAATTAGAAGCTGAAAATAGTGAAGATACAAAGGTAATTAAAGATGCAAATGGAAATATTTTAAACGATGGTGATTCTGTAACAGTAATTAAAGATCTTAAAGTAAAAGGAACTTCATCAGTTGTAAAAATTGGTACAAAAGTAAAGAGTATCCGATTAGTTGATGGAGATCATGATATTGATTGTAAAATTGATGGTTTTGGAGCTATGAAATTAAAATCTGAATTTGTTAAAAAGGTATAAATACAATTTTGTTACATCAAAATTAGTTTGAAGTTAATGAATATACACTGTTTTTCAGCTGTACCCCGTGCCCAACAACTTAAGAATTTCGAATTACCTTGAAATGATAAAATGAACTTTTGGTTATGATTCAGCAGATTTTTTTGGGGAGTACTATGAAATTTTAGCTTGCTAGCAATATAGTACAGCCGAAATATTTGAAATAGCTATAAGACTATTCTTTCGATGGTATGATGAAAGATATGGAAACGGAATAGGTGTCAATCAGACCTCAATATTAATCTTGACCATTAGCAACAAAAACCACCTCTCATAAAGGTGGTTTTTCAGTATTAATATATTTTAATTAGTCACGTCTAAATGGCCCTTTTGGAGCAATTAGCTCTAAATTAGTACCATCTGGATTACGGAAGTAGGCAACTCCTGTACCAAATCCAGATTTCAAGCCGTTTTCTTGAAAGATAATTGGTTCTCCATATGGGTGCTATCTTATGCCCATCAGGCTAATAAAATGGATTGCCTCTGAAACAAAAAAATGATTTTTATTACTATAAAAAACGTAAAGTATCTGTTTTTAGAAAAAATTAATTTTTATAAATTGATGGAGATATAGCTCAATTCTTTTATATATTTAGTTAAATATGATTGTCAGAATGAACTTAAAGTAATTATGATTTCTAGAAATGCGAACTGATGTTTTGAATTGGTTTAAAGTTGCTAGAACAAAATAAAACCAATTGAGCAAAAAAACTTGCAAAAATAAAAAGAGAGATGTATATTGATTGATGTATCAATAATTGATATATCAATTAATATTTTGACAAGAAAGAAAAGGAACATTTTATGAAGGAAATGTTCGTAAATATCAGTGGAGAAGAACGCAAAATACTTATTCATGTTCTATTACAGATGCAAAAAAATGTAGAGAATATTAAAGAATAGAGAGTGTAGGGGGGCAGAATAGTGTGGAAATAATCGCAGCTATTTTAGTCGGGATCGTAGCATTAGAACATTTGTTTATCATGATCCTTGAAATGTTTTTTATTGATTCAAAAGTAGCGAAACGTGCTTTCAAATTACCGAAGCATTTAGAAGGAGATCGAAACGTAGCCATTATGTTTGCAAACCAAGGTTTATATAATGGATTTTTAGCGGCTGGTCTCATTTGGGGACTTGTACTTGGACTCAATCCAATTGGTTATATGGTCCAATTATTTTTCGTGATTTGTGTGGTGGTAGCAGCTATTTTCGGAGGTTTCACATCTAATAAATCAATTATTGTGAAACAAGGACTTCCAGCTGTTTTAGCACTGGTTGCCCTTTTATGTATGATATAGAATCAAAGTTTCTCAATAAAAGAACTCATTTTTGAAAAGAATACGCTATTCTTTCTTTAAAATTATAGGAAAGGATGGCGTTTTTGTATGTCTATTTCTATAAGTAGTGAATTATAACTATTCCCTCAAGGGACTCAACTGCTTTTCAGCTTTTGGATATATTTTCATCCATCTTTGTTTCCTCCTATTGTTGGATAGTGTAATAATTGATAAAAATTTTGATGAAATTGGATTATAACGATTGATCAAAAAAGTTAGTGATTAAAAATATTATTCTTTAGTACATACATTTTTAAGATGTTAAATATATTTCATAATAGTCTCTGTAAGATAGGGATAAGTAGAATAGTACTTTAAAGTACCTATAGCACTTTAAAGTGCGTACTTTTTATAACTTTGAATATCATTCATAATAGCACCAGTAAGAAGAAAACAAGCTTTACGGTACTACTAGTTACCAACGATGTTACAGCAGTTTATTTGGAATCAGATTGATTGAAAGGTTGTACTATATGGCCTAATAATTTCGAAAAAATGTCGGTGTGGCATAAAACAATTATGGAGGTTAAAGATATGAGTACTTCAAATTTGAATGAAATAAGTAAACAAATTTTAAAAGAGGAGGAAACGCTTCAATTTTCCTCTTTTACAAATGAAGATGTCTTGCAACTAGGTTTATTTATCGTTGAAACAGCAAAGCGAGAGGGGAAATTGATTGCTGTTGATATAACGAAAAATGGTGTGCAATTATTTCATTTCAAGATGACAGGGACAAATGCGGAAAATACGAAATGGATTGAGCGTAAAAAACGAGTCGTTTCCCTGCATGATCGTAGCTCGTATTATATGCAGATACAAAGTGAAATAACTGGAATTTCATATAATGAAAAATATCTTTTAGATACTTCGGAATATGCTGCGTTTGGTGGATGCTTTCCTATCAGGATAAAAAACGTAGGGGTTATTGGAATGATAACAGTTTCAGGATTACCACCAGAAGAAGATCACGAATTGGTAGTAAGAGCAGTTAAAAATCATTTGAACCAATAGTTGTAACTAGTCAATAGATAATTAATTTTAGGGGGCAATACTATGCCATTAATCGAGCTAAATACTTGGCCAACCATGTCAGCAGAAGAAAAGAAGGAATTTATTTATAGTGTAACGGAACTTACAATAAAACTATTAAAAATTGTCCCTGACAAAATTCAAGTGTTGATAAAGGAACTTGAGAAAGAAAACTGGGGGAAAGCTGGGGCTGTAGCAAGTGATGCTACCTTTGCTGAGAAAAGTAGGGTGTCCAATTGGGAGACAAAAGAGTCTTACGATACACCAGGTCGTAACGTTAATGGAATGGCTATTATTAAGATTGATATATGGAATACATTTGATCAAGAGACAAAGGATAAGTGGGTAAACGAACTTACACAAGTAACATCTAAATATACTCATGCACCTTTGGATAAAGTACTAATTCTTATTCGCGAAATGATTCCAGGGAACTGGGGACAAAGTGGTGTAACAGGAGCTAATGCAGATTTCCTTTCCAGAAGTCGTACATTTTAATCGTTAAATAAAAAAGGCAAAAATGAACACATTTCTGTTCGTTTTTGCCTTTTTATTATTTGTCTGTGGTAATGAACATGATCCTTTATATGTTTAAGTAATGTCCTCTAAAGTTGCCTCTACGGGAAAAGTGTATTTCTTCATTTGAAAGTCTTTTTCATGGAATGTAGATTTCAATTTTTGAGCAAAATAAGTTAGGTTATATAAATGTTACTTTTTAGTACCTATAGTACTTTAAAGTACGTACTTTTTATTATGTTAAATATCATTCATAATAGCACATGTGAGAGGGAACAAGCTTTATGGTACTAGTAATTAACTATGTTACTTTTTAGTACCTACAGCACTTTAAAGTGCGTACTATTCATTATGTTAAATATATTTCATAATAGTACATGTAGGAAAGAGACAAGCTTTACGGTACTAAAAAGAGAATGCAACCATTCATAATAGCGTTTGTAGAGATTAAATATGTTTTTTAGAAGATAAAAGGGCCTTTTTATCGCACTATTATGATAGGAATTATAGGGAAGAGGGGGAACTTAATTGAATTCATATACAGCATCGTCTTCAGAAGTTCAGATGAATCGAAGAAGTATATTTGCGTTGTTAGCGTTAGCAATTAGTGCGTTCGGGATTGGGACAACTGAATTTGTTAGTGTTGGTTTATTACCATCTATTTCGGAAGATTTACATGTGTCGGTTACAACGGCTGGTTTAACAGTTTCTTTATATGCGTTAGGCGTAGCGTTTGGGGCTCCAGTATTAACGTCATTAACAGCTAATATGTCACGAAAAACGTTATTAATGTGGATTATGATTATTTTCATTATTGGTAACGGAATCGCAGCGGTAGCAACAAGCTTCACTGTATTACTTATTGCGCGAATTGTTTCTGCACTTTCGCATGGTGTGTTTATGTCAATTGGTTCAACAATTGCTGCGGCACTTGTACCAGAAAATAAACGTGCTAGCGCGATTGCAATTATGTTTACCGGCGTAACAGTTGCGACTATTACAGGGGCACCAATTGGAACATTTATTGGTCAACAATTTGGCTGGAGAACATCATTTTTAGCAATTGTAGTAATTGGAATTATTGCCTTAATCGCAAATAGTATTCTCATTCCATCTAATATGAAAAAAGGTACGTCTGTATCATTCCGCGATCAGTTTAAATTGATTACGAACGGAAGACTGTTACTAGTTTTCATCATTACTGCATTAGGATATGGGGGAACATTCGTAACATTTACGTATTTATCTCCGTTATTACAAGAAGTAACAGGATTTAAAGCTAATACGGTTACTATCATTTTATTAGTGTATGGAATCGCCATTGCGATAGGGAATGTGATTGGCGGAAAATTATCGAATCATAATCCAATTCGAGCGCTATTCTACATGTTCTTTATTCAAGCGATTATATTATTTGTTTTAACATTTACGGCACCATTTAAGGTAGCTGGGTTAATCACTATTATTTTAATGGGGCTATTCGCATTTATGAATGTTCCAGGGTTACAAGTATATGTCGTAATGTTAGCTGAACGATTTGTACCGAGTGCTGTCGATGTTGCATCGGCAATTAATATTGCGGCGTTTAATGCTGGGATTGCCCTTGGTGCTTATTTAGGTGGTATTGTAACGAACTTGTTAGGGTTAATTCATACAGCTTGGGTAGGCGGCATTATGGTAGTAGGTGCTGTTATTTTAACAGCATGGAGCATGACATTAGAAAAAAGAGATCAAGTAAAATAAAAGGAGAGAAAATAAAATGAAAAATTTACAAAGTAAAACAGTATTAAGTAATGGTGTGGAAATGCCTTGGTTTGGTTTAGGTGTATTTAAAGTAGAAGAAGGACCAGAACTTGTAGAAGCGATTAAATCAGCAATTAAAGCAGGATACCGCAGCATCGATACAGCTGCAATTTATGGAAATGAAGCAGCTGTAGGTGAGGGGATTCGTGCCGGTATTGAAACAACTGGTATTTCAAGAGAAGAATTATTTATTACTTCAAAAGTATGGAACGCAGATCAAGGATATGAAGAAACGATTGCTGCATACGAAGAGAGCTTAAAAAAATTAAAGCTAGATTATTTAGATTTATATCTTGTTCACTGGCCTGTAGAAGGGAAATATAAAGATACATGGAGAGCGTTAGAAACACTTTATAAAGAAAAGCGTGTACGTGCAATTGGCGTAAGTAATTTCCAAATTCACCATCTGCAAGATGTAATAAAAGATGCAGAAATTAAGCCGATGATCAATCAAGTAGAATACCATCCTCGTTTAACACAAAAAGAATTACAAGCTTTCTGTAAAGAACAAGGTATTCAAATGGAAGCATGGTCACCACTTATGCAAGGTCAATTATTAGATAATGAAACCTTACAGGCAATTGCTGAGAAACATGGTAAAACAACAGCACAAGTGATTTTACGTTGGGACCTTCAAAATGAAGTGATCACAATTCCAAAATCAACGAAAGAGCACCGCATTATTGCAAATGCAGATGTATTTAACTTTGAATTAACGAAAGAAGATATGGAAAAAATCGATGCATTAAATCAAAATCACCGCGTTGGTCCAGATCCTGATAACTTTGATTTCTAATAGAAATGAGTAAAAAGAGTGCAAAAATTGCACTCTTTTTTTATTGTCTATTCAATAAAATGTTTCTGTTTATATTATGACTTTTAAATTACTTTAGACGAGCTAAAGAACTGATTAACAGTATTAAAGTTTGACATAAAATAATGGATTCTATATTATATATGCTATAGCATGTAAAATGCGATTTATTTAGAGGTGGCATATGGACTTATATGAGTTAACAGGACATCTTGTTCATCATACGGATGTGAAGTTAACAAATTATATAATGTAAGTTTTTAATCACATATTGCTTAGAAAATTTACCTTTTATATGCTATAGCACATAAATGTCACCTCTTAACTTGTAATGGTAAAGATTCAAATAATACAAGATATATTATGAAACGAGGAGATTTTAGTTATGGAAAAATTCATATTAGCGTTTGATAGAGAACTTGTAATTGCAGAAAAAAAAGACTCAACATGGAGCGTCCAATCGCAGTTTGTAGGTGCGAATCCAGTTGCGTTAGCTTCAGATCCATACGATCCAGAAAGAATGTATTGTGGTACTTTTGATAGGGGATTATGGAGAAGTAAAGATGGAGGAAGTTCGTGGGAAGCAATTGGTGCGTTACCTTCATTTGGTGAAGTGTTCCCAGCTAATACTATTCATATGAGAGCTATTACAGCAGTTTCTGTATCTCCAGCGAAGGGGGATGACGGTAACGGGATTGTATATGTAGGAACTGAACCGAGTGCAATGTTCGTATCCAAAAATGGAGGAGACAGTTTTGAGCTGCTAACAGATTATCGACAAATGCCATCATATTCATCATGGTTCTTTCCTCAAAGAACATATACACACCATGTAAAACATATTGAAATTGATGCTAATAATCCAGAAACTATTTATACGACTATTGAGGTAGGCGGATTAATTAAAAGTGTAGATGGAGGTAAGACATGGACTGAGGAAAAAGAGGGGAACTATCCTCAAGATATTCACATTCTTAAATCACATCGCAATGCCCCAAATCGTTTATACGGGGTGTTAGGTGATTCATTCTTGAAAGAACCAGGTCAAGAGTATGCGGAGAGTAATGATGGAGGTAAGACTTGGAACTATATGTGTAGTGGGCTAAAGCATCATTACGCATATCAAATGGCAGTTAACCCAAATGATCCAGAAAATATTATCATCGCGACATCTTCAAATCCACACGTAGCGCATGATTACAATAATGGAAATTGTGAATCATTTATTTATAAGAAAGAAAAAGATCAGCCTTGGGCAGAAATGAATGCAGGTTTACCAACTCCTAAAGGGGCAATCATACCAGTATTAAAGGCAACAAGTGATGGAACGTTTTATCTGTTTAGCAATAAAGGAGTGTATCAGTCAGTAGACGGTGGTTCAAATTGGACATCATTAGAGATTCCTTGGGAGAATAGATTTATGGAACAACATCCTTATGAGATGTTAATTATTAAATAAGTGACGGGTATAGTTTTTACTACTATTCATTGGTAATGTTTAGTTGAATTTAAATTAAAAATGTAAAAAGCCAGGTAATGTGTTATTCATACTACCTGGCTTTTTTGACCAGCAATTTAAGGTTATTTTCATATTTGTGTAAATATGAAACAAGCAGGATACATGAATAGAGAATGGGTAAAATAATACCGAATGATCACTAGATTGTATCAATGATGCTATAAGTGTTTTTTTAGGGAAACTGAAGCAAGAAGCAGTGGTTTAGATTCAGAATGACTAGCAATTGGTGTTATGGTGTTCAATGGTTCAAAAATGAACTCATTTCAACTCATATTATCTTCGCAATGTATCATTTTGAAGAATATTAAAACTTAGGAGGAAATGAATTATGACAAAAGATTTCTATACTGCACTGAAAGAAAGACGTACTTACTATGGAATTAACAAAGAGGTACAAGTATCGGATGAAAAAATTAAAGAAATTGTGGAGTTTGCTGTGAAATATACTCCATCAGCTTTCAATTCTCAAACTGCGCGATTAGTTGTATTATTTGGTGAAGCTCATGATAAATTATGGGATATTACAACTGAAACATTAAGAAAAGTAGTTGGAGATGGAGATTTCTCAGGAACGCAACAAAAAATGGATTCTTTTAAAGCTGGTTATGGAACAGTACTATTCTTTGAAGATGAGGCTATCGTTAAATCGCTTCAAGAAAAATTTGCTGCATATGCTGAAAACTTCCCAATTTGGTCACACCAAGCATCAGGTATGCACCAATTAGTCGTGTGGACAGGTTTAGAAGCAGAGGGATTAGGGGCATCTTTACAACATTATAATCCATTAATTGACGATGAGGTAAAACAAGAATGGAATGTCCCTGCTAATTGGAAACTAATTGCACAAATGCCATTTGGTAATCCAACGGCTGCACCAGGAGAAAAAGAATTCCAACCACTTGAAGAGCGTGTGAAATTTCATAAGTAATATTCAAATGTAATAAAGTGAAACTTTAATTAGTAGCGGTCTTACTGTCCGTAAATAGCGGGGGAAGCTAACTGTATTGTGAAAATAAAACTGTTTAGTTACAAAAAGTTTATTCGTTCTTTTTATTAAGCGAGTATGTATGAATAAAAGGCGTTAGAAACACTATTTTAATTTTTAAAGGAACAAGGTGATCGTTTTGATCACCTTGTTTTATTTCTTACATTTTATTTATTAAAAAACGCTAAGTTTTCATAAATGCTTGAAAAAATAGCGTTTTAATAATAGGTATCTGTAATTTGATTACTTAAAACTATATACGAAAAAGCTTTTATGTTATTCCTCAAGTTCTATCCATTCCTGTGACCATTCTTCTATTCCGCGAATAATAGCTTCTAAAGCAAATCCTTTTTGAGTTAAAGAATATTCTATACGAACTGGTGTCTCAGGAAAGACTTTACGTTCAACAATTCCTTCTAGTTCTAATTCTTTCAATCTTTCTGAAAGTAATCTTCCGCTAACAGGAAGAGAAGATTCAAGCGTACAAAAGCGCTGAGATCCAGAAAAAAGTTGGTAAATAATTAGTGCTGTCCATCGTTGGCTAAAAAATTTCATTCCTTTTTCAAAGCGAGGGCATAATGTAGAATCATTCATTTTCCTTCACCTCCTAAAACAAATTATATAACATCTTACTATTAGTAACAAATGTTTTTATAATTAATTACTTGACGTAAATTAATTACGAATGTATACTCACTTACATAAAGTAACTAAGTTGTTTTATGTAACTAAAACTCTTTTCTTTAAATGGCCAAAGTTGTAATGATACATATTGCATATAAGCTGAGAGAAAAAAGAATAGCATCTGTAAAAACACTTACGTTGTGTAAGTTAAACAATAAAAAATATAACAATGGAAGAGAATTTTTAGAGATTCTCAATACTAGGAGGTACCTAATGGTTACAACAGATACAATTCATATGTTAGAAGATAAAATTCAATTTATACATCAAGATGGAAAGGATATTTATTTAGTAGGACCTATCAAATTGCCAATTAATTTATATGGGGAGACTAAAATTTTCCAATGGTATTCTTGGTTACAATGTAGTGAGGTTACAAATAGTGTAGAAGGAATTATCGAAAAACTCTCATCTATTAATTTAGCTGATATGCAGCAATCTAGTGTGCTTGTATATGGTGATTTTGAGAATTCTGAAGATGCCCTAATTCGTATGCATAGTATTTGTCACACCGGTGATATCTTTGGTAGTAAACGTTGTGACTGTGGATTCCAATTAAAGCAGTCTTTACAAATGATTACAGAACATGGTTCAGGTGCTTTATTTTACTTAGCGAATCATGAAGGAAGAGGAATTGGTTTGTTTAGTAAAGCAATGACGTACCTCTTGCAAGAAAATGGGTTAGATACAGTAGAAGCTAATCTGAACCTAGGCTTTGAAGATGATGTTCGAAACTATGATGATACAATTGAAGTATTAAAAGCGCTACGTTCAAAACCTGTAAAACTTATTACAAATAATCCGAAAAAATTAGAAGCGTTACAAAAAGCTGGATTAAATGTTACGAGTCGTGAACCGTTATGGGGTGATATCTCAGAGTTTAATGAGAAATATTTGCAAACGAAGATTCAGCGTTCTGGACATTTTGAAGGGGGACACTTACATGCTTGAGCATGAATTGTATATGAAGCTAGCACTAGAAAATGCCAAGGCTATGAAGGGACAAACGACTCCAAATCCATTGGTTGGATCTGTAATTGTAAATGATAATCGAATTGTAGGGGTCGGAGCACATATGAAGGCCGGAGAACCACATGCCGAAATACATGCGATACGTATGGCTGGAGAACAGGCACGTGGTGCTACAATCTATGTAACTCTTGAACCTTGTTCTCATTATGGTAGAACAGGGCCTTGTGCTGAAGCAATTGTACAAGCAGGAATTAAGAAGGTAGTAGTTGCTACACTTGATCCAAACCCGCTTGTTTCTGGACGTGGAATTAAAATTCTACAAGATGCAGGTATTGAAGTACTTGTAGGAGTGTGTGAAGAAGAATCTAAAAAAATGAATGAAGTCTTTAATAAATATATTTTGACAAAGCGTCCATTTGTAACGATTAAATCAGGAGTTACATTAGATGGGAAAATCGCTACGTCTTCATCGGATAGTAAGTGGATTACATCTACAGAAGCAAGACAAGAAGTACACCAAATACGAAACGAAAATGCGGCTATTTTAGTAGGAGCGAATACTGTTCAAAAGGATAATCCATCATTGACAACGCGTATTCCAAATGGACGAAATCCAATTCGAATAATATTGGACTCGACATTACGCATACCGATGGAAGCTAACGTTGTTACAGATGGAGAAGCTCCTACCTGGATATTTACAACAAGTAATCATGCAGCGAAAAAAAAGAAAGCATTAGAAAATGCAGGAGTTAAAGTATTTGTTACTAGCGGAGAAAAGCATATAAACTTACATGAAATGCTTGATGTTTTAGGGCAAAAAGGAGTTTCCTCCCTGCTTATTGAAGGTGGTGGAGAGGTAAATGCTTCGTTTATTGAAAATAAATTGATGAATAAACTTATATTATATGTCGCACCAAAAATTATTGGGGGCAGATTGGCGCCTAGCTTTGTAGGGGGGACTGGTATTACAAAAATGCAAGATGCAATTGAATTTAAGGATATATCATTTACCCAGGTTGGAAAAGATTATAGATTTATTGGCTATCCAGAATATCGGAAAATATAAGGAGAATAAAAGCTACTTATATTTTCCGATAAATGGATTGCAGAAAGGAGCGATGAAGAGTGAAGTTTGGATTTGATATCGATGATACATTAATTGATTTAAGGCAGCATGCTTTTCATTTATATAATAAGAAATTAAACAAAAAAATAGGATTGGATGTATTTCATTCTTTAAAAACAATTGAAATTCATGAAGCATTTGGCATGACTTCGGAGGAAGGCAGTCATATGTGGAATAGTTTGCTGGATGAGATTTATTATACTTCTTGTTCACCGTTTCCATATGCAGTAGAGACATTACAAGAATTAGAAAAACAGGGACATGAAATATACTATATAACAGCACGGCCTAAAGAACATGGAGAGCAAACAAAAAAATGGTTAATAGAAAAAGGTTTTCCGGTATATGAAGATCGCTTTTTCTATGGAATGAGGGATGAAGAAAAAATACACTTCATACAAGAAATAAAATTAAACTATTTCTTTGATGATAAGCCGGCAGTCTTAGAAACGTTAATAGGAAAACCGATAAATGTGTATGCAAAAACTACTTCTTACAATCAACATCTCAATATCCCGCGGATTACAAGTTGGACGGAGTTAGGAGATATTATAAAGAAAGAAATGTGAGGATTTAACTGGCAAATCAAATAGAGCTAAGAGTATATTGAGTGTTACAATTTTAGAGGAAAGACATAGGTGTTATGTCTTTCCTTATTTTTTAATACTATCGTTTTTATTAGTGCGATGTGCTAGGAGTACTTCTAATAGAGAGGAAATAGAAAAATGAGCAATAAGAAAAATATTTTTAAGCTAGTCTTGTATAGCAGTGTAATTTATATATCAATGATGGGTTCCCCTGGTGCCACAATATTTTTGGATATTTTGGATGAGAAGTTTAAGAATTAATAGGGTGTGTTCATAATCATGAATTTTTGGAAAACCAAAATTACAATGTTAGGTTATTTTGAATCAGTAGTGGATGATATGCAAAATTGCATATCACAAAATAAACATCGTAATTTTTGGATTCTTAGTATAAAATACATTACTTAAACTATATATTAGAATGGAGAAAGTGAATTGGAATTATTAAGAAACAGTAAGGTTGGTACAAAACTAAACATATTAATAACTATATCAAGTATTGCATGTATAGTATTATCCCTAATAGGGTTTTGGGGATTAGAAAGAGGGAAAAGTACTTCCTCTAATATGTATGAGGATAATTTACTACCAATTGAGTGGATTGGTATTGTAGAATCTAATTTTTATCATGTTAATATGAACTTTATGGAAATTATGGTATCAAAAGATGAAAAAAGAATGAATGAATTAATAAGAGAAATGGACGGAATTCGTCAGGAAGATGATCATCTTTTAAAGCAGTTTGAGGCTAAAGTTATTTCTACTAAAGAAAAAGAATTATATAACACGTTTTATGAAACATTTAATGAATTAAGAACTCAAATGAAGAAAGCGCAAGAATTAGGGAAATCTAATAATGAGGAAGCATATGCATATTACCTAAAAGAGATTGAACCTAATATGCAAAAATCAATAAAATCAATTCGTGAATTGATTTTATATAATAGTAATAATGCAGAGCTTTTACAGAAGGAAAATAATAATAGTGCTCAAAATACAATGATAATGTTTATTAGTATTTCGCTTTTAGCAATTTTGATAATTATATTAATTGGATATATTATTAAATTAACTATCCGAAAACCACTTGTGTTACTACAAAATGATATGGAAAAAGTAGCAGCTGGAGATTTAACAACACGTACTCCTTATAAAGCAAATAATGAATTAGGGCATATTGTTCAGTCTTTTAATAGTATGTTAGATAACCTTCAACAATTAATTGCGAATGTTAAGATGACAACACAAGAGGTTATTTCTACTACGGAGGGCGTATTACAAGATACAAATCGAGCGTCTAGTATTTCAAATGAGGTTGTACAGACTGTTTTAGAAGTAAAAACAAAAATAGAAGGACAGGTAACTAGTATTCAGGAGAGCTCATCCTCAATGGAAGAAATTACAACAGGGGTGCAAACTGTAGCTGAATCTTCAGCAGTAGTCGCTGAGGTAGCAGTAACGACTACAGAACGAATAAATATCGGTAGTGAAGTGATAAATCACTCTATTCTTCAAATGAATAGTGTGCATGATGTTGTCGAGGAAACATCAAAAGTAATAAATAAACTTGTTACACGTACACAACAGATTGATACAGCTCTCGCTGCAATTACTAATATTGCCGAACAAACGAATCTTCTTGCCTTAAATGCCGCTATTGAAGCGGCACGTGCTGGAGAGAATGGGAAAGGATTTGCAGTGGTTGCCGCAGAAGTTCGAGACTTGGCTGAGCAATCTAAAGAATCTGCAAAAGAAGTTAATCATTTAATAAAATCCATTCAAAAAGATACCCAAGATACAGTTAATGTCATGCAAAAAGGACAACAAAAGGCAGTAGAAGGAAAAGAAGCTGCTTACAAAGCGAATCAAACCTTCTTGTCTATTATGAGAGATATTGATAAGATTACAAGTCAAATTCAAGAAGTATCCGCAGCGACAGAAGAGATGTCTGCTGGTACAGAAGAAGTAAATGCTTCTCTTTCGCTAGTTTCTGAAACTGCAACGGATGTGAAAAAGGAGACGCTTCAAACAGTAAATTCAATTCAATCACAGGCCGTATCAATTGAACAAATATCAATCCAATCCAACAAAATGAAAGAAAAGGTGGAAGAATTAACGGAACTGGTTTCAAAATTTAATATTACAGAACAAAAAGGATGAGTAAATCATAAAAGTTTACGTATGGCTATCAGCCTAAAAATAATTGATTTTTCGCGATTAAAAAGATTTAAGTAATTAATTCAATCACAAGTTTAATAACATGTATAAAAAAACATGAAGACTTAAGAGTCTTCGTGTTTTTTTTTGAATAATGTCTGAAAAAATATTGATAATTATAGGATACTTTGGGAATTGTCATTAAGTATTCGTATATGCAAAATTACATACATTTAATGATTGATAATCACGAGTTAATGTAACTATAATAATTACACTGATAAGTAACTTACTGACGACAGTTATAAGTGAAGAAGGAGGGTTTTATTGTATTTTGTATATAAAAAATAGAAAAGGAGATATGCAAATGAAAAGATTACTTGTTATAGGCATCATGTATACAATGTTTTTCCACATAGGAAATATACATTTACATGCTGATGAACGAACAAATGTAAAAGAAATTACAAGTTTAGAAGAGCCTACTTGGATATTTCAGGCGGGCATAAGTAAGGGTAAATATCACGATCGACAAGATTTAGGATTTATTTTGCAGAGAAATACACCATTAAAGGTAAGACAAACGAATCCTAATTTTAAAGACAAATTAACATTACGTTTATTGTCTAATGACTCTAAAAATGAAAAATCCATACAAGTAGGAAATGAATGGATTACCATTCAAGGTGATACGCCTTTAGTTCCTTTCATAGATACTCCGTATGGTGAAGAGCATGCTGTACTTGAGTACCAAGTAGGGAATGAAAGTGCTACTAAACCTCTTCCCATTTATAAACAACAAGGAAGTGTATCTCAATTTTTTAGTACATGGGATCAATTTGATGGAGAGTATGCGTTACTTCAAGGGGAGAGTTTTCAATTATTTATACCTAAAAAAGATAAAGAAATAGTAAGGTCTTTAAAAGATTTTCAATCATTGGATGAGTTAATTGCGTATTATGAAGATATTTTTGCGATGTATGATTCAATTATTGGTTTAGATGGTTCAGCGGTTGAAAATAAAAAAAGTCAAAATCGTTATTTTTTAAAAGCAGATATATCTGGTGCTGGCGGTGCCTATTATGGCACAAATTGGACAGCGAATAGTTCAGATAGTACAAAAATGTGGTTAGATAAACTGAGTTGGGGAACTTTACATGAAATCGCTCACGGATACCAAGCTGGTTTTGATAATCAAGGAATATTTACAGGAGAAGTTTCTAATAATCTATTCGGTGTTCAATATCAATATAGTAAATATGGAAAAAAAGCAGATCAAGTTGGTTGGTTGTTTAATTTCGGGAAAAAGGAACAAGTAGAACGGAATTTATATAATGCTTTAATGAAAGAAAATAAAAATTATGATGATTTAGATTTACGACAAAAACTTATTCTTTTAACGATGGCGAAACAAAAAGCTGGTGATGAAGCTTTTGCAAAAATGTATCAAGGTTATCGAAAACTAGCTAGCAATGCTGCTTTCAAAAAGGATGATCATTCTTTACCGGATTTAATGAATCAGTATTATAGTGAGAATGGACAAGTTGATTTTACACCCGTGTTTGAAAGATGGGGCTTTAAGCTTAATAATAAACAAGTAGAGATAAATAGGGCGAAAGGTTATCCGGCTGTTACGTCTTTAGCCTATATAGTGCCTGAATCACAATTAGCTAAAGCGAGAGCTCTAGTTGATTCTGATATTACGATAAACTCCAACTTTGAAATAGTTACAAATCAGCAAATTGCTTCACTTGGGCTAAAAGGGAATTTGCATATCCATTTAAATACAAATGAAATAGATACATTGAAAGGAGGAAAAATTAAATTAAAAGAAGGGAATACAGTTGTTCAAGAGAAAACAATTGAAACAACAGATATCAATTTACAAGACGTACCAAATGGAGTTTATACAGTTGAAATTTCAGGTGGGAAAACGGATAGTATGTACCATTTTAGTTCGTATTATGCCTATGTAAAAGAAAAAGATAATAGTCTAACGATTGATGTTAACGAAATGAAAGTGAGTAAGTTGGTAAATCAAACAATTCAATTCCTAGGATTAGGAGATGACCAGTTTGCCGAATTAAATACAGACTTAGAGCAAAAGCAAGCTGTTTTTACGGTTACTACTAAAACTCCTCATAGCTATTATACAGATGAAAAATACGCATCAATAGAGGTGTTTAATGATAAGGGAGAAAAAATTTATACGAAGGAAATGGAAGGAACAAATGTAACGATAGTAAACGATAGCATTTCACTAAAAGAAGGATATAGAATTAAAATCTATCATGATGAAATAAAAAAACGATTAACTAGTAGAGCTACTATTATTAATCCTATGAATAAAACGAATGAATTTATAATGACAAAATGGGGATTGAAAAATACTTATTTGAAAAATAATCCAGAAGAAAATCTTATGCAAAGAATTGATGAAGAAATGGAAGAAATTATAGGTAATCCAGTTTTAAAAGAGATACCAATGCAAAAATTAGAAATGAAAAAGAATGTGTGGATGGCGATAAATATGTTATCAGAACCACAAAAAATAACGTATATAAATAAATATAAAGATAGCTTATATAATGAGTAATTTTTGAGAAATGAAATGAATCTAAAAGTAACGACGCAATCTATCTATATTATGAGGAATCACAATTCATAGTAGATAAACATAGATAGCTTGAAATATCTATGTTTCCAATTTCGAAAAAACATTCGTTTAACTTAATAATAAGATTATAAAGGAGTAAGAATATGAATAATTTCGTAAAGGTAGGTTTAACTACAGGAGTCGTGTTATCGGCGATTATGCCCTATGGAGGAGTGCATGCGGAAACAGAAGATTTAAAAGTGGAAACAAAGGAAGATACGTTCCGAACAGGTAATTTAACAGCACCTTCTCAAAATTCGGCAGAAAATGTAGCAAAGGATGCACTAAAAGGAAAAACAGAACAAGCATTATCAGCAAAGCAAGTTAATACGGAATCCAAAGTTAATTATAATGTTACGCAAAGTCGTAAATCTTATGATGGTACTACATTGGTACGTCTTCAACAAACGTATGAAGGACGTGATGTATACGGATATCAACTAACAGCACATATTAATGATGATGGTGTACTTACGAGCGTTTCGGGGGATAGTGCCCAAGATCTACAACAACAGGAAGATTTGAAACAACCTATTACTTTATCAGAAGAGGATGCAAAGAAACAGCTTTTCAACATCTATGGAAATGATCTCACATTTATTGAAGAACCAGAAATTAAACAAGTGGTATATGTAGATGAAAATACAAATAAAGCTACAAACGCATATCAAATTACTTTTAGTGCATCTACACCTGAATATGTATCTGGTACAGTATTAATTGATGCTTTTGGTGGTAATCTATTAAAAGAACTCGTTCAAAAATTGGGTATACAAGTAGATAGTAGTATTGTCCAATCTGCGACAGCAAATAAATCACAAGATCCTTCAAAATTAACAGGTACAGGAAAAGATGACTTAGGCATTAATCGTACGTTTGGAATTACACAGCGAAGTGATGGAACGTACATGCTTGCAGATTATTCTCGTGGTAAGGGAATTGAAACATATACTGCTAATTATAAAGATTATAATAATTATAGAAGAAATGTATGGGGGTATCTCGATGATTTAGTAACAAGTAATTCTACAAATTTTACAGATCCTAAAGCAGTTAGTGCCCATTATTTAGCAACAAAAGTATATGATTTTTATCAAGAAAAATATGCCCGTAACAGCTTTGATAATAATGGGCAAAAAGTAATTTCTGTCGTTCATGGTTGGAACACAAATGGTACGAATAAAGGAAATCCTAAGCAGTGGTTCAATGCATTTAGTAATGGAGCTATGCTAGTATACGGAGATCCAATTGTTAGAGCATTTGATGTGGCAGGACATGAATTTACACACGCGGTTACAAGAAATGAGTCTGGACTTGAGTATGCAGGAGAAGCTGGTGCAATTAATGAGGCTCTATCTGATATTTTAGGAGTAGCAGTTGAAAAGTATGCCAATAACGGAAAGTTCAATTGGACAATGGGAGAACAATCAGGTCGTATTTTTAGAGATATGAAAAACCCATCATCTATCTCTTCTAGATATCCGGAGGACTATAGACATTATAATAACTTACCTATTGATGCTGACCACGATCATGGTGGTGTACACACGAACTCTAGCATTATTAATAAAGTAGCTTACTTGATTGCTAGTGGTGGAAACCATAATGGAGTAAACGTACATGGCATTGGAGAAGATAAAATGTTTGATATTTTCTATTATGCAAATACGGATGAATTAAATATGACTTCTAACTTTAAAGAATTAAAAGAAGCTTGTATTCGTGTAGCAACGAACTTATATGGTAAAGACTCATTAGAAGTACAAGCTGTCCAACAAGCCTTTAAAGCAGCTTATATTTAATATTATTTTGATGAATTATAAACCCTTTTATTTTAATATAGTGATTAATTTGTGTGTATAGGCAAAAACCTTGTAGAATTTTTCTGCAAGGTTTTTTTAGAATTTTATTTTACAAATGTGTTATATGGTTTTTAGTTAATTAGAATAAAAATAATCTTATAACTGTATGTAAGAATGTGTGATTTTACAACCTTTTCTATGATAGAAAAGGATACTACGTTAGTAAATGTAAAGGGTTAGAAATTATGGTTTATGGGTTACTTTTTTGTTCCTATGGAACTTTAAAGTGCGTAATTTTCTTTATCGTTAATATATATCATAATGGTATTTATTAGTTGGTTTTAGCGTTACTCTGTTGTTGATGTGATTTTTTAACATTACAATGATTAGAATCAGAATTATCGAGTAGATCTAAATGATGATAATTTCGATTTTTAATTCAGTACAGAGTCCAATAGCTACATAATTTTCGTTTATCCCGCTATTTGCCGGGCGGTAAGACCCCCACTGATTAAAGTTTCACTTTATACTCTTTCGAAAAAAGGGTGGATCTGCTTATTTTCTGTTAAAGATAAGAGAAGTGAACCACAATATAAACGTAATTATTTATTCCAACGTAAGTCAATCATTTAGCACATGAATTTGGAGGAATCTATATGCATATGCAATTAAAAGGAAAAACAGCACTGGTTACTGGATCTACGGCAGGGATTGGAAAAGCAATTGCCACTTCATTAGTAGCGGAAGGAGCTACTGTACTTATTAATGGACGCCGTGAAGAAAATGTTAATCAAACGATAAACGAAATTCAAGCGCAGTATCCGGATGCTATCCTTCAACCCGTAGTAGCTGATTTAGGAACAGAAAAAGGGTGCCAAAATGTGATTGAAAAGTACCCTGAAGTAGACATTCTTATTAATAACTTAGGAATTTTTGAACCTGTAGAATATTTTGATATTCCTGATGAAGATTGGTTTAAATTGTTTGAAGTCAATATTATGAGTGGTGTTCGACTTACTCGCTCGTATTTAAAACAAATGATTGAAAGAAAAGAAGGAAGAGTCATCTTTATTGCTAGCGAAGCAGCTATTATGCCATCTCAAGAAATGGCTCACTATAGTGCGACTAAAACGATGCAACTCTCACTTTCTCGCAGTTTAGCTGAGCTGACGACAGGAACGAATGTGACTGTTAATACTATAATGCCTGGTTCGACTTTAACGGAAGGAGTGGAGACTATGTTAAATAGTCTTTATCCTAATGAGCAATTGACAATAGAAGAAGCTGAGAAGCGATTTATGAAAGAGAATCGACCAACCTCTATTATTCAAAGACTTATTCGACCAGAAGAAATTGCCAATCTTGTCACTTTCTTAAGCAGCCCACTTTCTTCAGCAATTAATGGTTCCGCGTTGCGAATAGACGGGGGATTAGTACGTAGTGTGTTTTAAAAAATTAAAAACAACATAATATTCTGTTGAAGGTAAAGATGGTAAGGCAAATGAGTTGTATTTTATCTATTAATGGAAATATACAAAAAGTAAATTGCGACATGCAAACAGCCGAATTTTCTACTATAAGAAAAATTCGGCTGTTATTTTTTACTTGTTGTAAAGGATGGAAAGCTTTTAAGGTTGTGGCACGCCTCTTAAGACAAAGATAAGGCGAAGCAATCCCGCTGTTATTTGTATTATTTAGTGAAAGTTACCAAACGTTTTTCAACACTATTTTCCCAATTGCTTTATTTGACTCCAAATATTCATGTGCTTGTGCAACTTCATCAAACGTAAAAGGTTTAGAATCTAGCAATGGTCGAAGGTGTCCTTCTTCTACTATTTGCGTTAGTTTAGTTAAAATTTCCCCGCAAGCGTCACGTTTATCTGTATGTAATATTTTTAACGCCATAAAAGTAACGTGCAGAGAGAGTCCTTTTGCGTGTAAAGGAGAGAGGTCATGGGTTGAACGAGCAGCGATTGTTACGACGGTTCCATTGACCGCAGCAGCTTCAAAAGAATGATCAAGATTCTTGCCGCCTACTGTATCAAATATAACTTCAAATCCGTTTCCGTTCGTATGTTTTTGTACATATTCTTGAACAGATTCTTCTTTATAATTAATAGCTATGTCGGCTCCTAGACGATGGGCTATGTCTATTTTGCTTTGCTGAGAAGCGGTTGTAAAAACTTTAGCGCCTGCCCATTTAGCTAGTTGAATGGCTACGTGTCCTACGCCACCAGTAGCTCCATGAATGAGAACATTTTGACCAGGTTTAATATTTGCACGATCAAATAAAGATTCCCAAGCTGTAATTGCAACTAATGGTAGAGCAGCTGCTTCTTCCATTGTTAAATTTTTAGGTTTGTGAGCAATTAATCGCGCATCAGCAAGCATAAATTCTGCAAGTGCACCTCCAGTTTCTTTAAAACCTCCGGCACATCCGTATACTTCATCCCCTGATTTGAATTTCGAAACACCTTCTCCTACTTCAATAACAATACCAGCTACATCGCCGTGTAATATAGCTGGAAACTCAGGAGCGACTGCTGAAACAGCGCCACTACGCATTTTGGTATCGATTGGATTTACACTTGTTGCTTTTACATCGATTAGAACATGACCTGGTAAAAGTTTTGGTTTTGAAACTTCTTCTAATTGAAATACAGATGAATCCCCAAAAGAATGGATAATTTGTGCTTTCATAGTTTATACCTCCTGTTTGTGGTTATAGCATAGCAAAGTGCGAAAAATAAGTATAATATTTTGAATTTGGTTAGTGAGAATTTTATATAAAGAAGAGGAAAGTGCATGAAATGAAATAATGTAACGTACTTCTAAAAACTACTGTAAAGCTTTTTGAAGAAAGGGTAGATGTTATTTTTGCAGCATGATTTATTATTACTCACTTAGTATAGGTACTTAAAAGTGCCTACATCACTTTAAAGTACGTACTGTTATTCATGTTATGGCCGATTTATAATAACACTCGTAGCACAAAGAAAGTTATAACGATTACAATCGGCAACAATGTGGTGTTACAGCATTGTCTATGAAATTTCAAAAGAAATATTAAGAGTAAAGAAAAGTATAGATTTATATGAATGAAGGAAAGTGAGTGAAACACATGGAAAAGTTTGCGAATCATTTTGGATATAATCGTATGTTTGCGAAAGATCAACTTACATTAGGAGTTCACATTCCGATTGAAAATTATCAGTTTCATGCTCCAACGATGGAAAAACAAGTAGAGTTAGTACAAAAAGCGGAACAATACGGTTTTACAGGTGTATGGCTTCGCGATGTATTGCTGCAAGACCCTGACTTTGGTGATCCTGCAACAGGTCAAATTTACGATATGATGATTTATTTGACATATTTAGCAAGCAAAACAGAGAAAATCGCATTTGGAACGTCGGCAACTGTATTGTCACTTCGTCATCCATTGCGTGTGGCGAAAGAAATTGCTACATTGGATCAACTATTTCCAGAAAGAATTATGCTTGGCGTTTCATCCGGTGACAGACGTGCTGATTTCAAGGCGTTAGGTGTTAGTCATGAAACACGAGGTGAAAAGTTTAGAGAAGCGTTTGCTTACTTGGAAGAAATTTTGTATAAAAACTTCCCGTCTATCCAGTCGACACTAGGAGAAGTTCATGGTGCGAATTTAGTTCCAAAACCGTCTAAGCATATTCCAACCTTTATTACAGGTTTTAGTCAGCAAAATATGGACTGGTTCGCTGAACATGGAGATGGATGGATGTATTATCCACGTAGTCCAGTACATCAAGCGGGAGCAATTGGACAATGGAGAGAACTAGTAGAGGATTATCATCCAGATGTATTCAAACCATTTATACAACCGATGCATTTAGATTTATCTGAAGATCCAAATGAACGTCCTACACCGATCCGTTTAGGTTACCGTACAGGGCGTAAGGCACTAATTGAATTACTTGATATATATAAAAGTATTGGTGTGAATCATTTATTCCTTGCTCTATTTGATGGTCAACGTCCAGCTGACGAAGTATTGGATGAGCTAGGAGAAGAAGTACTACCTCATTTCCCAGCATTGTAAAGGAGTGTAAAGAATGAAAGCAATAGGACTTATGCAATATGGAGATAAAAGTGTACTACAAGAGATTGAAATGCAGAAACCGCTATTGGGAGACAACGATATACTGATTGAAGTATATGCAGCTGGTGTAAATCCTGTGGATTGGAAAATACGTGAGGGTTTACTTCAAGACGTAATTTCTTATGACTTCCCGCTCGTTTTAGGATGGGATGTTGCAGGTGTAGTTGCTGCTATAGGAAAAAACGTAACAGCATTTAAAGTGGGGGATGAAGTATATAGTCGTCCAGATATTGAACGAAATGGTACGTATGCAGAGTACGTGGCTGTAGATGAGAAGTATGTAGCGAAAAAACCGAGAAATCTATCTTTTGAGGAAGCAGCATCAATCCCTCTAGTAGGTTTGACAAGTTGGCAAAGTTTAGTGAAATTCGCTAATGTTCAAAAGGGTAATAAGGTTTTAATTCATGCTGGATCTGGCGGGATTGGTACGTTTGCTATTCAGCTAGCAAAAAGCTTCGGTGCACATGTTGCAACTACGACTAGTACGAAAAACATACAGTTTGTAAAGGATTTAGGCGCTGATACTGTCATTGATTACAAAACAGAAGATTTTTCTTTGCTTTTGCATAATTACAATATTGTATTTGATGTGTTAGGCGAGGATGTACTAAAGGATAGTTATAAAGTACTTGCACCAAATGGAAAGTTAGCGTCTATCTATGGTCCGAAAGGTATGGAAATTCCGCAAACTGAAATAGCAAGAGAGAAAAATATTCAGAGTGACCATATATTTACTGAACCTAATGGATATGAACTTTCTCTTATTACAGAATTAATTGAGGGCGGGAAGATTAAACCTGTTGTAACACATGTGTTGCCTTTACATGTAGAAGGCGTAAAAAAAGCACACCACATAAGTGAGTCAGAACGTGCTCTTGGCAAAATTGTATTGAAGAAACATTAGTAAAGTATGAGGTTTTAGAGACAATATTTTGCTAAGTAGCGAATGAGCTTATATATTCTATTCTAGCAATTGTTTTAAAAGGGAGAGAACAAATGGATTCAATGACATTTCTTTTATTCGGAGCGACAGGGGATTTAGCGAAACGCAAAATTTACCCTGCTTTATATAAACTATTTAGTAATCAAAATATACCACAATCTATTTCGATTATCGGTATTGGCAGAAGGGCAATGTCAGATGTGGAATTTCAAACAAAGGTAGAACAATCCCTTGCTACATTTTCTAGAATATCTTCTGATGACGAATCAGGAGTAGAAGAATTTATTAGCACATTTCGTTATTGTCAATTAGATACAGCGAATATAGTGGGCTATCAAGATTTACTGAGCCTTGTAAAAAAGCGTGAAACAGAATTAAATATTTCTGAAAACCGTATGTTTTATCTATCTGTTGTACCAGAAGTATTTGATGTGATTGCTTTAAATATTAAAGAGAGTGGATTGTGGACTACAAAAGGATTAAACCGTCTTATTATAGAGAAGCCTTTTGATTATAATGTAACGTCTGCTCGCGAGTTTAACCGAAAATTAATTGAAGATTTTGATGAAACTGATATTTATTATATCAATCATTATCTTTGAAAATGAATGGTAACTAGGAATACACTTAGAAAAGTATTACAAAATAAATAGTATTTAATTCAAGACATTTTTATTGACGATAATAATTTATGTGGTTAATATACTAGACATAGGATTACTTAATTACTAAAAGTAATTAGATATAAAATATTTCGTTAAGTTCTATAAATAAGTAAGTTGCAGTAGAAATGCTTTGAATTGCCACTATTAATATTGGGGACAATGAGAGAGCGAAAGGTATAAAAAGAATTGGAATTAGATAACTCTTTGTTTTTTATAAAAACAGGAAGTATAAGAGTATGATCTTCTGTACAATTCATTTTTAGTATATTGACGAGGATTATACAACAAGAGGGGGACTGAACTTGGAATCAATGACCTTTGTTTTATTTGGAGCGACAGGGGACTTAGCGAAACGCAAAATTTACCCCGCGCTATATAACTTATATAGAGATCAAAAGCTTCCAAAGCAGATATCTGTTATCGGGCTTGGAAGACGTCAAGTATCTCATGAAGATTTTCAAGAAAGAATAAAAGAATCAATAGAGACGTTTTCTCGTCAGAGGGAAGAAGGTACTCCGGAACTGGAAGGTTTTTTAGATAATTTTCGCTATTGTCCATTAGATGTGAGTAAGCCGGAAGACTATGAGAGATTATTACAAGTCGTTCGTGAAAGGGAAGAAGAACTACATATAAAAGGTAATAGAATGTTCTATCTTTCAGTTGCTCCTGAATTTTTCGAGACGATTGCTTTAAATATTAAGGAAAGCGGACTTGATAAAACGGATGGATGGAAACGCCTGATGATTGAGAAACCGTTTGGGCACGACCTTACATCTGCTCGTGAGCTGAATGATAAGCTTAGTCGCACGTTTGAAGAAGACGAGATATACCGTATCGATCATTATTTAGGTAAACCGATGATTCAAAACCTTGAAGCGCTAGAATTTGCAAATCCTGTTCTCCAGTCGATTTGGAATAAAGAACATATAGCGAATGTACAAATTACAGCTAGTGAAACGGTTGGGGTTGAAGAAAGAGCTGGATATTATGATCACGCAGGAGCCATTCGAGATATGGTTCAAAATCATATGTTACAAATATTAATGATGACTGCTATGAATCTGCCGGAAAAGGTTAATGCGTGTGAAATTCGAGAGGAAAAACGAAAAGTAATGGAGACGCTTCGTAAAGTGAAAAAAGAAGACGTTCAAAACCATATCGTTCGCGGTCAATACTCTTCAGGAGAGATAAAAGGCGGGCAAGTTGTAGCATATAAAGAGGAACCAGGAGTAAATCCTTCTTCTAACATAGACACATTTATTGCTGCTCGCTTGTGGATCGATAATCCGTTTTGGACTGGCGTTCCATTTTATATACGAACAGGAAAACGAATGAAAGAAAAGTCTACTCGTATTGTAATCGAATTTAAAAATACGTTAAAACAGCAATATCAAGATAATAATCCAAATGCAGAACCTAACTTATTAATAATTGAAATTAGCCCAGGTGAGAACGTTTCATTACAGTTAAATAGTAAAAATCCATTGAAAAATGGAGAAATTGAACCGATGCGTATTAACTTTACTTGTGAGCAAGCGGATGTGGGAGTACCTGAAGCGTATGAAAGACTCATTCATGATGCTGTGAGTGGAGACGCTACATTCTTTGCACATTGGAGAGAAGTTGAATTGTCATGGGAATGGGTACAACCAATTCTTGAAGCGTTCGAGGAAAACTTATTACCGCTTCATGAATATGAGTCTGGTTCATATGGTCCAGAAGCGTCTAATGAACTGTTGCAAGAAAGTGGATTTAAATGGTGGTTAGATCAAGAGACGGAAAAATAAGTACTTTCTTTCATGAAAGCATTTAGGGGGACGATTACTATGACACAAAACATAAATCAATTAGCAGTGAATACACTTCGTACGTTATCAATTGATGCTATTAATGCGGCAAACTCAGGTCATCCAGGTCTTCCGATGGGAGCAGCACCAATGGCTTATGCATTATGGGCGAATCATTTAAATTACAATCCTAATCACCCAGAATGGTTTAACCGTGATCGTTTCGTTTTATCGGCGGGACATGGATCTAGTCTGTTATATAGCCTGCTTCATTTAGCTGGATATGATGTTTCAATTGATGACTTGAAAAATTTCAGAAAGTTAAATAGTAAAACACCAGGACATCCTGAGTTTGGTCATACTTCTGGAGTCGAAGCGACGACAGGCCCGTTAGGACAAGGGATTGCCAATGCTGTCGGAATGGCAATGGCAGAAGCGCATTTAGCAGCGAAGTTCAATAAGGATGGTCACTCTATTATAGATCACAATACGTACGCTTTAGTCGGAGATGGTGACTTAATGGAGGGTGTCGCTTATGAAGCGATGTCAATGGCAGGACATATGAAACTTGGCAAGTTAATTGTACTGTATGATTCAAATGAAATTTCACTTGATGGTGAATTAGGCATTGCTTTCTCTGAAGATATTCAGAAAAGGGCAGAATCTGTACATTGGCAATATGTAAGAGTTGAAGATGGAAACGATGTCGATGCTATTACAAAAGCTATTCAATCAGCGAAAGAAAATACGGATCAACCTACTCTTATAGAAATTAGAACTATTATAGGTTATGGAAGTCCAAAAGTTGCTGGAACGAACAAAGCACATGGTAATCCGCTTGGAGTAGAAGAGGCAACAGCGACAAAACAAGTGTATGGTTGGGATTATGAGGAAGATTTCTTTGTACCTGAAGAAGTAAAAGCTCATTTTAATGAACTGAAACAAAGAGGTACTGAAAAAGAGAACGAATGGAATGAGCAGTTCAACTTATACAGAGAGTCGAACCCTGCACTAGCAGATGAATTAGAAAAAGCGATTACAGGTGATGTTTTAATTGAAGCGAAAGACATTCTATCCTTTGATATTGAAAAAACGATTTCTACTCGTGTTGCAAGTGGGGAAGCTATTAATCATTATGTGAAATCGATTCCTTCTATTTTCGGTGGAAGTGCAGATCTTTCGCATTCTACGATGACAGATATAAAAGGTGAAGCAGTGTATGCGATAGAATCGTATGCTGGCCGAAATATATACTTTGGTGTACGTGAACATGCAATGGGCGCGGCAGCGAATGGACTGGCTCTTCATGGAGGAGTAAAACCGTTCGTAAGTACATTCTTTGTATTTAATGATTATCTTCGTCCATCAATTCGACTTGCTGCATTGCAAAAGTTACCTGTTACTTACGTATTTACACATGATTCGATCGCTGTAGGAGAAGATGGTCCAACGCATGAACCAATTGAACAATTGGCAGCTCTTCGGGCAATTCCTGGTTTAACAGTTATCCGCCCATCAGATGCAAATGAAACAGCGAGTGCTTGGGCGTATGCTTTACAGCAAACGGATGGTCCAGTCGTTTTAGTACTGAGCCGTCAAAATTTACCGGTGTTTAATGAAACGAAAGCGAACATAGAGAATCTCTCTAAAGGAGCTTACGTATTAACACAAACAAATGAAAATCCGGATGTAATTTTAATTGCGACAGGTTCTGAAGTATCCTTAGCTGCTAGTGCGAAAGCAAAATTAGAAGAAGAACAAGTTTCTGTTCGCATCGTTGCAATGCCAAGCTGGGAGCTATTCGATCGCCAATCGAACGAATATAAAGAATCCGTTCTTCCGTCTTCTATAACGAAACGAGTATCTCTTGAAATGGGTGTATCTCTAGGTTGGGAACGTTATGTAGGACAAGAAGGAAAAATATTATCGATTGAAACATTTGGAGCTTCAGGAACTGGAGCTGAAGTCATGAATCTATTTGGATTTACGACAGAAAATGTTGTTCAAATTACAAAAAATGTATTGAATTCTTAAGCTATGACTGTGAATACCTTTCTGTACATACCAACTTATTAGTGCTGAAAGGTATTCCAGATTGTAGTGATATGAATTTTTAATAAAAGATGATCTGAGGAGGAATTATATTATGCAAGTAGGATTAATTGGTTTAGGTAAAATGGGATTAAACTTAGGGAAAAATTTAATGGATCATAAACATGAAGTAGCAGCATTTGATTTAAATTCAAGTGCAGTAGAAGAAATGAAAGAATACGGGGCTACAGGTGTATCTAGCTTAAATGAACTTGTTCAGTCATTACAATCACCAAGAATTCTTTGGGTAATGGTACCACACGCTGTTGTTGATTCTGTTATTGATGAGGTTACACCACTTTTATCAAAAGGAGATATTTTAATTGAAGCTGGTAATTCACATTATAAAGAGTCTATCCGCCGATATGAGCAATTAAAGAAAGATGGCATTCACTTTATGGATGCAGGGACTTCTGGCGGAATGGAAGGCGCTCGTAATGGTGCTTGTTACATGATCGGAGGAGATCAAGAAGCTTGGGACATCGTTGAACCTATCTTCCGCGATACTGCTGTAGAAAATGGATTCTTATATGCAGGAAAAGCTGGTAGTGGTCACTTCTTAAAAATGGTTCACAACGGAATTGAATACGGTATGATGGCTGCTATTGGTGAAGGATTTGAGATTCTAGAGAAAAGTGAATTTGACTACGATTATGAAAAAGTATCAAGAGTATGGAACAACGGTTCAGTCATTCGTTCTTGGTTAATGGAATTAACAGAAAATGCATTTTCTAAAGATGCAAAACTGGATGAAATTAAGGGTGTTATGCATTCTTCTGGTGAAGGAAAATGGACAGTAGAAACAGCATTAGACCTTCAAACAGCAACTCCTGTTATCGCAATGTCTCTATTAATGCGCTACCGCTCATTAGACAATGATACATTTACAGGAAAAGTTGTAGCAGCTCTGCGCAATGAATTTGGCGGACATGCAGTAGAAAAGAAATAAAGTGAAACTTTAATAAGTAGGGGCTTTATTCCATACCAATCGGGCTTTTACGGGATAAGCATATTAAACATGTAAATCATCAACGTTTAAAAACTGGAGGGAATTGATCATGAAATTTTTTATTGATACTGCAAATCTTGAGGACATAAAAAAAGCATATAAACTTGGAGTTTTAGCTGGTGTTACAACGAATCCTTCTTTAGTAGCAAAAGAGGGCGTTAAGTTTGAAGACCGTATCGCAGAAATTTGTCAGGCAGTACCTAAAGTTGAGTCTGTTTCGGCAGAAGTAACGCCAGATGCTGTTACAGCTGAAGAAATGATTGCTCAAGCAGAAGAATTAATTAAAATTAACGGTGGCGATAAAAACGTCACGATAAAACTTCCAATGACGCTAGCAGGATTAGAAGCTTGTCGCTATCTTACTGAAAAAGGTGTGAAAACGAACGTTACACTTATTTTCACTGTGAACCAAGCACTTTTAGCTGCTCGAGCAGGTGCAACGTATGTTTCTCCATTTTTAGGACGCTTAGATGATATTTCTGAAGATGGTGTACTATTAGTTGCTAAAATTGCTGAATTATTCGATGTTCATCAATTAGATACACAAATTATTGCGGCTTCTGTCAGACATCCAGATCATGTAACTCGTGTAGCGATGGCAGGTGCTCACATTGCAACAATCCCTTATAAAGTAATCGAGCAACTTGCTATGCACCCATTAACAGACCAAGGTATTGAGAAATTTGCTGCGGATTGGGCGAAAGCTCCTAAATTATAATACATGAAAGTGAAGGTGCTTTCCGAAAATTGCTTTTCATGAGAGGACAAATCCTAAGTAACTTCATCGTTTAAACTGGATCCCGAGTTTGTAGTCTTACTACGTGAAAAAAGCAGAGATGAAAGTGTCATTCACTTTTAAAAAAGGAAAAATTGATCGCGCGAAGCGTTTATCACAATAACATTATAATTATGAAAGAGAAATCCCCTTATTAGAGAGATGAGTTATAGTGTATCTCTAATAAGGGAGATTCTTTTTATATAAATCATTATGATGTGAAGATGCTTTTAAACGTATAGCAATATGTAAAGGTATCTTTTACTCAAGTAAGAACTATATAGGTTCTTTTAATTATATAGTAATTATGAAAGGGTTTACATAAAGGGGGATTGAGTATGAATATGTACCTTTTAATTATTACATTATTATCAATTGTAATTGTTATTTTAGGGGTATCGTGGTGGAGATGGCATGCGTTTATTAGTTTAACGGTTGCAAGTTTGTTTTTAGCAATTATGTCTGGAATGCCAATGGATAAAATAGTGAGTGCTTATGAAACGGGAGTCGGAAGTGTTCTCGGGCATTTAGTAGGTATTTTAGTATTAGGTACAATTTTAGGGAAAATGATGGCAGAGTCAGGTGCTGGAATGCAAGTGGCAGAGTTCTTTATTAAATCCTTTGGGATAAAAAACTTACCATGGGCTATGTTAATTGCAGGTTTTATTATTGGAATTCCGGTGTTTTTTGAAGTAGGCATTTTAATATTACTGCCGTTAGTAATTTCAATTCATAAAACAACGAAACAAAATATTTTATTGATAGCATTACCAGCAATTGCTGGGCTATCTGTCGTACACGGCCTTGTTCCTCCGCATCCAGGGGCAATTGTAGCAATTGGTATTTATAAAGCGAATCTTGGGAAGGTACTATTGTATTCACTCATTATTACATTTTTTGCAGCGATTATTGCAGGTCCTATATTTGCGAAATGGATTCACAAACGTGTAATTCCTGAAAATGAGCCAGAATTGATTCGTGTAAATACAAAATCAACGAAATTACCAGGAATAGGAGTTTCATTTTTAGTTATTTTGTTACCTGTTATGTTAATGGTTTTAGCTGCAGCAGCTCCTTATGTGCCTCTTTCTAATACTTTGATGAAGATTGTCACATTAATCGGTAGTCCTATCATTGCACTATTGATTGCATGTTTTGCGGCGTTCTATTTTCTTGGATTTCGTCAAGGTATCGATAAAAAAGCTATTAAGAAGATAACAGAAGATAGCTTATTACCAATCGGTTCAATTGTTGCGATTATTGGTGCCGGCGGGGGATTTAAGCAAATTCTTATCGATAGTGGTGTAGGCAATGCTATTGCTCAAATGTCTGAGCATTTAGCTCTATCCCCAATTGTATTAGCATTTATAGTAGCAGGATTAATTCGAATTGCTACAGGGTCAGCGACAGTCGCTTTAACAACAGCAGCGGGTATCGTTTCGCCAATCGTTGAAAATACAACAGGTGTGAACTTAGAGTTACTCGTTATTGCAACAGGTGCAGGAGCATTAATGTTTTCACACGTAAACGATGCTGGTTTTTGGATGGTAAAAGAATACCTAGGGTTAACAGTGAAAGAAACATTTAAAACATGGACAGTATTAGAAACGTTACTTTCATTTATCGCTTTTGGAGGAGTTTTACTACTCGATATGTTTGTTTAAGATAAAGATGTTTCTATTTAGATAATTGTGGCATACAACGTTATCAATAGATAAAAGGAATGTATTTTTATGGTGGGATACTGTAACAATTTTTTGTTAGGAGGAAGAAATGGTGAGCTCAAAATATATGATTGGTGTAGACATTGGAACAACTAGTACAAAATCAGTTCTATTTTCTACTGATGGATCTGTTATTGCTAGTCATGGAATTGAATATCCTTTATATTCTCCTACGCCTGAAACAGCGGAACAAGACCCAGAAGAAATTTTTCGTGCAGTAATAAATACGATTAAAGAAACTGTACGATCAAGTAGTGTACAGCCAAGTGATATTCTTTGTGTCTCTTTTAGTTCGGCAATGCATAGTATCATTGCCGTAGATGAAAAGGGAGAGCCGTTAACGAGATGTATCACTTGGGCAGATAATAGAAGTGCAAGCTGGGCGGAGAAAATAAAGAATGATATGAATGGTCATGAAATTTACCTTCGTACTGGGACACCAATTCATCCGATGTCACCACTTTCGAAATTAGTTTGGCTACAGAATGAGCAGGCAGAGTTATTCGCAAAAAGTTATAAATTCATTTCTATTAAAGAATATGTTTTTTACAATTTATATAAAGAGTATGTAATTGATTATTCTATAGCGTCAGCAACAGGGATGTTTAATTTGAAATCTTTAAAATGGGATGAAGAGGCTTTACATGTTGCGGGAATTACAGATGAAAAGCTTTCTAAACTTGTTCCAACAACGCACAGTTTAACAGGATTAGATGAAGAGCTTGCCAAAGAGATGAATGTACTTGTTTCTACGCCTTTTGTAGTAGGAGCGAGTGATGGAGTACTATCTAATTTAGGTGTAAATGCAATAGATCCTGGCGTTGTGGCTGTTACAATTGGTACAAGCGGTGCGATACGTGCTGTAACAAATCGTCCTGTAACAGATCCAAAAGGTAGAATTTTTTGTTATGCGTTAACTGAAGACCATTGGGTAATCGGTGGACCAGTTAATAATGGCGGTATGATTTTCAGATGGGCTCGTGACCAATTAGGTACTTCAGAGATTGAGCTTGCAAAGCGTTTAGGGAAAGATCCATATGAAGTACTTACTGAAATAGCAGCAAAAGTGAATCCTGGATCTGACGGTTTATTGTTTCACCCGTATTTAGCAGGGGAAAGAGCTCCTTTATGGAATGCAAATGCACGAGGATCTTTCTTTGGACTCGGATTGCATCATAAGAAAGAACATCTTATCCGTGCTGTTTTAGAAGGAGTAATTTATAATTTATATACGGTTCTTCTCGCTTTAAAAGAGTTAATTGGCGAACCGAAAAAAATTCAAGCGACAGGCGGCTTTGCAAGGTCGGAACTTTGGAGACAGATGATGGCGGACATCTTCCATCAAGACGTATATGTTCCGGAAAGTTTCGAAAGCTCTTGCTTAGGAGCTGCCATCCTCGGTTTATATAGTTTAGGTGAAATAGATACATTATCTGTAGTTTCTGAAATGGTAGGTGCAGATTTCCATCATGAGCCAAACATGGAAAGTGTGGAAAAATATAAAGATTTAACGCCAATCTATATCCGTCTGTCCCGTCAATTGGAAGAAGAATATGAAAGTATAGCAGCGTATCAAAAAAAGTGGGTTTAAAAGCTATTTACCAAGAAAATATGGTAACGTATAAAGAGGTACTCCGATTTTTTAGGATACTCTTTCAACATAAAATATTTTAAGAAGCATGATGAACGAAAAATATAGGGAGAGAGGGTTATGAAAATGAAGGATAACAAAGAGTTTATTGGATATGTTGGAACTTACACGAAAGAAAATAGCGAAGGAATATATAAGTTTACTTTAGACACAGAAGCAAAAAAAATTAGTAATGTAACACTTGCCGCTAAGCTTGATAACCCTACATATGTAACGATTAACCGAAAGAATGAATATCTCTATTCTGTTGTTAAGGAAGGCGAATCTGGCGGTGTAGCTGCGTATTCCATTGATAGTCATACTGGAGAACTAAAAGCGAAAAATAGACAAGTAGTAGAAGGTGCTTCTCCTTGTCATATTAGTGTTGATAGTGGAAATCATACAGTAGTTACAGCGAATTACCATAAAGGAACGATTGAGTCTTTTGAAATAAATGAAGAAAATGGAACTGTAAATCCTGCTTCATCTATTATGGCACATGAAGGTTCAGGTCCGAATAAAGAAAGACAAGAAAAACCACATGCACATTACGCGGGGTACACTCCTGATGAAAAATATGTAGTGGGCGTTGATTTAGGGATAGATAAAATAATTACGTATGAAGTAAAAGATAGTACATTAACAGAAGTGAATCGTTTATCTGTAAATCCAGGAAGTGGTCCAAGACATATTACTTTTCATCCGAATGGAAAGTATGCGTATGTGATGACGGAGCTTAGTTCAGAGGTTATTGTGTTAACATATAATCCTGCAGAAGGATCCTTTACAGAATTACAGTATATTTCTACTGTTCCAGAAGAGTTTGATGAAAATAATCAAGGAAGTGCGATTCATATTTCTTCTGACGGCCGTTTTGTATATGCAGGTAATCGTGGTCATAATAGTATCGCTGTTTATAGCGTAGATCAAAATTCAGGTCAGCTTACATTTGTTGAACACACATCTACAGAAGGAAATTGGCCAAGAGACTTTGTATTAGATCCTACTGAAAAGTTCCTTGTTGCTACAAATGAAAAGTCACATAATCTTGTGTTATTTTCAAGAGATGAATCTACAGGTAAGTTAACACTTTTACAATCTGATGTTGCTGTGCCAGAGCCTGTTTGTGTGAAGTTTGTAAATGTTTAAGTTGTGTTCGATATAATTTCATAAACTTAGAAAATAATAAAAAGCAAAGCGATATCGCTTTGCTTTTTATTATTTCTTTTTCGGTCTACGTACTAATTCGCCGCCGCAGTTTGGACAAACGTTATGTCTTTCTTCTGTACATGGTGCGCAAAATGTACATTCATATACACAAATGTATGCTTCAGAATCTTGTTCGAGCGATTGATCGCAAATTTGACAGTTTGTTTTCATTTCTAGTGCCATAATAAGTCTCCTTTTAGTTTGAAAATTTATAATTTAATTATAATTCATTGAATAGAAATAGTCCTTTTCAATTGAAAGGAAATCGAATGATAAAGTTATGAATTGAAATGAAAGATGCTAGTTTATTTTAAAATTGATTATTTATTACAGTTGGAATATTATGAAATAGTCAAAAGACAACAGGGGGTATAGATTTTGACTAATCATAACGATCATTTAAAAGCAAACTGCGAAACATGCTTCGGTCTATGTTGCGTTGCATTACCGTTTGCAGCATCGGTAGATTTTGCAGTGAATAAAGATGGTGGTAAACCATGTTCCAACTTACAATCAGATTTTAAATGTAGTATACATAAAAATCTTAGAGGAAAAGGTTATAAAGGTTGTACAGTATTTGAATGTTTCGGTGCTGGGCAGAAGATTTCTCAGGGTACGTTTAAAGGGATTGATTGGAGGAAAGATGCAAGCATGCAAGAAAAATGTACGATGCTTTTCCGGTTATGCATCAACTTCATGAAATGCTTTGGTATTTGAATGAAGCGATTCTTTTAAAGGCAACACAGCCAATTCATAAAGAGCTGGAGACCGCAATTGAGGAGACAGAGCGACTTTCGAATTTAAATCCAGATGAGTTAATGAAAATAAATGTTCCAATGCATAGGGCAGAGGTGAACATTCTTCTTTTAGAAACGAGCGAATTAGTATGGAAGGAAATGAATACTGCGCGTAAGAAACGAATCATTCACCGCGGAGCAGACCTTATGGGAGCGAATCTGAAAAAGAAAAATTTACAAGGTGCAAATTTAAGAGGAGCTTACTTAATTGCGGCTAACTTAAATGGTGCAGATTTAAGAGGAGCAGATCTCATTGGAGCAGATTTGCGAGATGCAGATATTCGCGGGGCTGATTTTACTAATAGTATTTTTCTGACGCAAGTTCAAGTTAATGCTGCTAGAGGGGACAAACATACGAAATTACCGAAATTATTGTCTCGTCCATCGCATTGGAGTGCGTAAAGAGTGAGGAGTATTTAGTGTGGATATATTTCAGTATTTAGAAGAGATGCAAGAGGATGTCTTTTCGTTAGCAGTAGAGCAAATAGAAGCGAAGTATTATGATATATACCGATTTGTATTGGTTTTCACGACCAAGATCCAATAATGCGAACAGGCAGAGACTAAGAATCTCTGCCTGCTTTTTATTTCTTTTCAAAAGTAGTAATTAAAACGCTACATATAATAAGAATACCACCAATAAAAAAGTTACTATTTAATGTTTCATTTAAGAGCAACCAACCAAGTAACGATCCAACGATAGGTTGGAAGAAGAAAAATAAGGAACCTATGCTTGCATCCAGTAATTCTAATCCTTTATTCCAAAGGAAAAAGGCACCTGCTGTTGAGACGATTCCTAAGTATAATACGCCTAATATTACGTACGTATTTACTGTTCCGATAGAGGCCGCTTGTAGCTCCCATATCATAAAAGGTGTAATAAAAAAGAGTGAAAAGAAAATTGCGTACGTTGTAATAACTAAGGATGAAAATTGGATTGAAGCGATTTTTACATAAATAGATAGTAAAGCCCACGTAATAGCGGCTCCAACTAAAATGATTGTTCCGATAAAATAGGAGCCAATTTCAATATCCCATCCGATTACGATAATGACACCGATTGTCGCTATTATAGTAGATAAAAGTCTACGAGCAGTTAGTTTTTCTTTCAAAATGAGCGCTGCAAATATAACCATAAATGCAGGTGTAGCTGATGTAACTAACGAGCCTGTATGAGCGTCGGATAATTTTGTTCCGATAAATTGGCATGTGATCGAAATGAAATAGCCGATAAATCCAATCCAAGCGAATAGGAGCCAATCTTTTTTGCGAATGGTTACTTTTTTCTTTTGCTTTTTCTCAGCTAGTTTCAAAATGCCATATAAAACAACAAAAGCGATAATAAAGCGTAGCCAAACGAGTGTTAGTGGTGGGATAAAATCGAGTACGTATTTGCTAACAACATACATACCGCCCCATATACTTGCTGCTAGTGATAAGTATATAGCTCCTAAAATTGTTTGTTTCATTTGAAATACCTCCGTCTATTTTTAGGGTAATATGAGTTCCCTAAGACGAGGCATAGTGTATGTGCTAAATGAATGCCCGTCTTAGTTTATAGACGGCCTACAGGTTGATCGTTTTCGAATGAAGTGTTGTAGTACATGAGTGCATTCCTCCTTCATAATTTTATAATGATATTATAACTTAATTTTCAGTTTATTGGAGGTTCTTATGAAATATATCGTTATAAAATCACATGTTAGCAATTATCCTAATCCAATTCGCTTAGAAGAGAGGGGTGTAGTGAAAATGATAGAGAGTTACGTTGGTCCAGAAGACTGGGAAAACTGGATGTTTTATCACGAAGAGAAGTATAACTGGAAAGGATGGGTTTGGTGAGAAGGAACAGATGATGAGAAGGGCTGGACACCAAAGGAAAACTTACAAAAATATTAGTAATACTATTTGTTTAATAATTAGGAAACATATTTTTTGTTTGTGAGTATATTGGTTGTAGAGTAAAAAGTAGATTAATAGAGAAAGAGGAGGAGATTGTAATAACTACAACCGTTATTTCTCATTTTTATAACGAAGAGTATTTGCTACCATGGTGGCTTATGCATCACACGAAACTGTTTGATCATGGTATTTTAATTAATAAAGGTTCAACAGATCGTTCCGTTGAGATTTGTAAAAAATTCGCACCGCATTGGGAGGTGCGAGATTCTGTAAATCCAGAGTTTGATGCATATGCGACAGATCATGAAGTGATGAGGATAGAACAAGAAGTACAAGGATGGAAAACGATTTTAAATACGACTGAGTTTCTTTGCGTGCAAGATAAAAATCAGTTTTGGAAATCGCTAAATGAATTGGGGGGGAGGATGTATTGGCTGGACGGGCTTATTATGGTTGATGATCCTAACTACAACTATCCGGACCTTAACTTTGGAATACCTTTAATGAAACAGCGATTTCATGGTTATTTACCAGAAGATTGGCCGTTATGGAGAAGAGGTAGATTTATTCATAATCATGAGCATGGAAGTTATACGGTTGGAAGACATTTATCTGCGCATGAATCGATGATTTATCCACCTCTTGCCTGTATATTATGGTTTGGGTTTAGTCCGTGGAACGATGCGATGAGAAAGAGAAAGTTACAAATTGGTCCGACTCTTTCTGAAGCTAGTAAGCATGGGGGAATGGGGACGCAACATATTGTTACGTCGGAAAGATTAGAAGAATGGTATAAGGAATTAGCGAGAGGAACGAAGGATTTACGTTTTAATGATGCATATCGTTATGTTTTTGTATAAATGATTTCCACCATAAAATTGTTTCTTCAATTCCTGTATTTAGATCGTATGTTGGTTTCCAGTTTACTTCAGTTTTTAAACGTTCTACATTAACCCCGACAAATAAAGGTTCATCTTTAGAGAAAGGGATTGCACCTAGTTTAATTAAATGTTCTTTTCCTATCTTTTTAGCAATGATAGAAGCTAACTTTTTAATTTGTACAGATTGACCAGAAGCGATATTGATGGTGCCTGTAACGCTGTGTTCTAATATTGTTACGAGAGCTTCAGCGACGTCACTCACATGGAGGAAATCTCTCGATTGTTTTCCATGTGTACATAGTGCCTCCTCGTTTTTTAATAAGGAAGTGATAATGTTAGAAACGAGCCGATTACCTTGTTCGTGAGGTCCATACATATGAAAAATGCGGCCCCAACACATGCTGAGGCCTGTTTGTTGTGCATACGTTTCTAGCCAGGAGTGCAGTGCATTTTTACATAAAGAATACGGGGTTTTATAGGAAAGGAGCGGTGAATCTTCAAATAATACGCCGTTAAACCATTCGTACTCTGCGCCAGTACCTGCAACGACAACACGCTTTCCACCGCATATTGTGAAGTGTTGAATCAATGAAATACTAGACTTTAGCCAATAGTAATTATTAATAGATACATAGCATGCTGGTGGCACTGCTTCCCAAGCAAGGTGAATGAGATGGCTAGGCTGAACGTCGGAAATGAATTGTTTTACTTCGTTATCGCGAAGCAAGTTTACTTTATGCCAATGGCAAGGGAGGTGAGAGGGTTTATTTTTATTATACGTGGCGTGCACTTCATATCCCTTTTGTATAAGTGAATGTACAACATATTTACCTATCCAGCCACTACCACCTGTTACAACAACTTTCTTCATGGCTCGATCACCTCAACTTCTGGAACCGTCACTAAAAATTTACCGCCCCATTCACGAATGAAAGAGCATTCTTTCATAATTTCGTCTTTCAAATTCCAAGGAAGTATGAAAATGTAATCCGGTTTTGTACGTTTAATTTCTGCTGGAGATTTTATTGGAATACGAGTTCCTGGTAAAAGGAGATTTTGTTTGTGAGGATTTTTATCTACTGTATAAGCTAGAAACTCTTTACCTATCCCGCAATAATTCAAAAGGGTGTTTCCTTTAGCTGGAGCACCGTAACCGATAATTTGTTTGTTTAAAGTTTTCGCTTCAATAAAGAACTTTAAAATATTTATTTTCAATTGTTCGATGCGTTTAGAAAAAAGGAGATAGCAATCTAAAGTATCTAACCCTTGGTCGACTTCTTTTTGAATTAATTTTGTAACATTGGAATGGATAGTTGATTGGGCACTTAGATGGTTTACAAAAATCCGTAAGGAACCACCATGCGTTGAAAGTTCTTCTACATCAACAATTTGTAAATGATGATAACTTAAAACTTTTTGAAGGCTTATAAGTGAGAAGTAGGAAAAGTGCTCATGGTAGATAGTATCGAACTGTTTAAAGGATATGAGGTTTAATAAGTGTGGGAATTCAATTGTTATCGTGCCATCTTGTTTTAATAACGTTTTTAAACCGGCAACAAAATCATGCAAGTTTGGAACGTGTGCTAATACGTTATTTGCGACGATTAAATCAGCTTGTGGTAATTTTTTTGCTAAGTCATTACTGAAAAAATTCACATGAGTAGGAATTCCTTTTTTGATAGCGATGTCTGCTACGTTTTTTGCTGGTTCAATTCCCAACGCATCGATATTTTCTTTTTGAAAGTATTGTAATAAGTACCCATCGTTACTTGCAATTTCAATCACTTTTGAATGTTTCGTTAAGTTGAAACGCTTAATCGCTATTTCTACATATTGTTTAGCGTGTAGTAGCCAACTTGAGGAGTAAGAGCTGAAGTATAAATAGTTATGAAAAATATTTTGTGGAGATTCAAATTCATCTAGCTGTACGAGTAAACAAGAGTTACAAACAAATGTGTGCAGGGGATAAAAAGGTTCCATTTTATATGAGCTTTCAGGAGCTACAAATGAATTAGCGAGAGGGGAAACGCCTAAATCTAAAAAAGTATTAGTTAGTAATGAGTGGCAAAAACGGCATTTTTTCTGTTCCATTTTATAGCCCCCTTATAAATTTTTGAATGTGTCGATTTGTTGTCGTGTGAAAGATTCTATATTTTCACCAGATGCATATTTTTTGTACCAATCAACAGTCCAAGCGATAGAATCATCTGTTGATAACTTAGGAGTCCAGTCGAGTTTGTTTACTGCTTTTGTACTGTTGAGTGTTAAAATTGGTGATTCATAAGGAGTTTTTGTAGAGGGAGAATGGATTGTGAGTCGTTTATTCCATAATTTCATTACGGATTGAATGACATCATTTACGGTTCTGCTAGGTTCATTGATTGGACCAAAATTCCACGCTTCTGCATATTTAGCATCATTCCAAAGTTTCTCAGCTAAAAGGATGTAGCCGTGTAGAGGATCTAAAACATGTTGCCATGGACGGATGGCATATTTGTTTCGAATACACAAAGTATGATTGTGCAAATATGCCCGAATGATATCAGGGAATAATCGATCTTCTGCCCAATCACCACCACCAATAACGTTACCTGCTCTTACAGAAGCAAGCGAAGTAGTATTCGTGTGAAAAAAAGATTTGTGATAAGATGTTGTAACTAATTCAGCACAAGCTTTACTAGCGCTATAAGGGTCGAAACCTCCTAGTCGGTCATTTTCCACGAACGCTCGGTCGCCACTACCGTCATTCTCATAACATTTATCGCTTGTCACATTAATAATGGCACGTACGCTTTCGACGGACTTTGCTGCTTCTAGCACGTGGACAGTACCTAAAACATTCGTTTTGAATGTATCGATAGGATTTTTGTATGAAGCGGTTACGATTGGCTGAGCTGCTAAATGAAATATTATGTCGGGTTTATGCTGCTTCATGGCATGAAATAAAGAATGGTAATCTGTAATATCGCCTTTTATTGTCGTGCACTCTTTTGCTACGTTACCTTGTTCAAAAAGGTTAGGAATGGATGGGGGATGAGAAGAAAAGCCTACTACTTCTGCACCTAAAGAAGTTAAGAAAAGGGTGAGCCATGAGCCTTTAAATCCAGTATGTCCCGTAATAAATACTTTTTTCTTATTCCAAAAAGATGATGAAGCCATATTACCAAACCTTCCATGGAGCGTTATTACTTTCCCATAGCTCGACTAATTTATTTTTATCGCGCAATGTATCCATCGGATGCCAAAAACCAGAATGTTGATATGCGGCCAATTCATTTTTGTTTACTAACTGAACTAAAGTGTCTGTTTCAAAAACAGACTTATCTCCACTAATGTAATTGAAAACTTCAGGATTTAAAACGAAAAATCCACCGTTAACCCATCCGCCATCACCTAATGGTTTTTCTTGAAAAGATGTTACAGACTGTTTATCTAATATGAGAGAACCAAATCTACCAGGAGGTTGTACGGCAGTAACAGTAGCCATTTTCCCATGTTTTTTATGGAATGTAATAAGTTCTTTTATATTTACATTACTTAATCCATCACCATAAGTGAGGCAGAAAGGTTCGTCTCCGACATAATTTTGAATCTTTTTCACTCGGCCACCCGTTTCGGTATTTACACCAGTATCGATTAGTGTAACTTTCCATGGTTCTACACGATGAGAATGGCTAGTAATTGTATTATCGTTTAACTGTATTGTGAAATCAGACATGTGTAAGTTGTAATTTAGAAAGAACTCTTTAATTGCATATCCTTTATAGCCTAAGCAAATAATAAACTCAGTAATCCCGTAATGACTATACAAACTCATAATGTGCCATAGAATGGGCTTTGTTCCAATTTCAATCATAGGTTTCGGTTTTAAATGTGTTTCTTCCCCAATTCTTGTACCGTACCCACCAGCAAGAATAACAGCTTTCATTTTTTCCTCCTAAAATAAAAATTTATTATTTATACAGTATTCATGTTTTATGCAAATGAGATTGTTTTTGATTAAGCGAATGAAAATGTTTGAGGTGATGACGATGCAGAAAATATTACGGTTTGAATTTTGGGAATAATTCTTGATATTCAGGGTTATGACGGAGGTCTTGTGTTAGGTTACTAAGCTCTAAAAAACGTATGTCCAGTACTTCAGGAGATTGACCGTAATGTGTTTGAAGCCCCATTTGAATACCCCTTTTTGAAAGGGTAGGTGTAATTTGTAATTTTCTTGCTTTTGATTGTTCATTCCAAGGGCTAAAATAGAATTTTAAAATAAATGAAGGATAGTCATAAATTATATATCCGTGCCGCGAATGATGTCTACCAGGTAAATATGCACCGTCTAGATGATTGTGAATAAATCTCCAAGCACATCCTAGATTTGGGTTATAAGGGAAGACACCGTGGTATCGCTGTTCTACTAAGGGGATAGAATATCTAGGCTTTGAATAATTATAATTATGATTATCTATCATTAAAATCATTCTAATCGCATACATGTTTTGGCCTAGTGTATGAAGAGATGAAAAAAATTCTTCAGTATTATTACAACAAAAGAATTCAGTAGTATTTAAAACGATTTTCCAACCTGAAACTTCTCTTTCAATTTCCATCACTTCAATATCAGTATTAGTTGGATCAAACTCAAGAAATCTTGAATTTCGTACTTCCCAGTGGGGTGCTAATAGTTTACAAATCTCTACGGAACGATCTGTAGACCCTCTATTAATTAAAATGCCGTGATCAAATATTTTCGTGTGATGCATAAGCCACCATGGAAGTAGGTATTCTTCATTATAAAAATGAGAAATGATTGTCTTTTTCATGTTAATTCCCTCCTATACAAGCAATCGTTATTAGTAGGATATGCTTTTAAATAAGAAAGGTTAAAAAGGGCAGACAATGTAGTGATTAGGTAATAGTTTAGTGATTTTATTGCATAAGTGTAGATTACTCGTATTGAATAATCATAGGATGAGATTGAAATTTTGTATAAATTGTGAATAATAAACCGTCACGTTTGACTGTACAGTTTATGTGTTGTATGATGTAAGTAATATAAACAAGGGGGGAAGATCGTTGGGAAGGTGTATCGAATCGGACAGTTGGCTCTCATGGCTCACGTGTCGAAACGAACGATTGATTATTATACGAATCTAGGTATCTTAAAAGCGGAGCGATCTCAATCTAATTATCGCTATTACGACGAAACAGCATTTGAGACATTACAATTTATTGAGAAGTGCAAAGAAATGCATATGCCGCTTTGTGAGATTAAAGAGAAAATCGAGGAGAAGAAGAAGCTGCTCGGTATCAATGAACACGTTTCGAAACAAGTGAATGAAGTGACAGACCATATTCATCGATTAGAAGTGGAGCTTACTGAGTTAAAACCGCTTTTAGATGAATTGACTGATTCACAACGTGAAAAAATATCGAAATCTTTATCAGGTCAAACGACAGCTTTAATACAGACACTTGCTCTATTATTATAGAATAAGTGAAATCCGACCTCTTTAATTTTTGTATCGGGCTATGTTTTCTAACAAACAAATAAGAAAACATTATAGTATACAGGAGGTGGACACCTTAGTTTTTTAACTAAGGGGATTCATTGGAAATATTTAATTTAGTCATGGTTGCGATTTTAATCGCATTTACTGGATTTTTCGTAGCAGCAGAGTTTGCGATTGTAAAGATACGTTCAAGTCGTATCGACCAGCTTGTTGCGGAAGGAAAACGCGGTGCTTTAGCAGCGAAAAAGGTAACAACAAATTTAGATGAATATTTATCTGCTTGTCAATTAGGTATTACAGTTACAGCTATGGGATTAGGTTGGTTAGGTGAACCGACAATTGAAAAGTTATTACACCCGTTATTTGAGAAATGGAACTTAAATCCTTCTATTTCATCAGTATTAACATTTGGTCTTGCTTTTATGATTATGACGTATTTACACGTTGTAGTAGGAGAATTAGCTCCAAAAACGATGGCAATTCAAAAGGCTGAAAGGGTAACGTTATTATTGGCAGGTCCATTAATGATGTTCTATAAAGTAATGTATCCATTTATTTGGGTATTGAACGGTTCAGCTCGTGTGATAACTGGTTTATTTGGTTTAAAGCCAGCTTCAGAACATGAAGTAGCTCATACAGAAGAAGAATTACGTCTTATCCTTTCAGATAGCTATGAAAGTGGCGAAATTAATCAAGCTGAATACAAGTATGTAAATAACATTTTTGAATTTGATAATCGTATTGCAAAAGAGATTATGGTACCGCGAACAGAAATCGTTGGTTTCTACCTGGAAGATTCAGTAGAAGAACACATGAAAGTAATCCAAAATGAGCGATACACACGTTATCCGATTTTTGGAGAAGATAAAGATGATATTATCGGTATGGTCAACGTAAAAGATTTCTTTATTCGATATATGACCGAGGATCAAAAAGATTTATCATCTATTCGCTCGTATATGCGTCCGATTATTGAAGTGATGGAAACGACTCCAATTCACGATTTATTACTTCAAATGCAGAAGAAGCGAATTCCGATGGCTGTTTTATATGATGAGTACGGAGGAACAGCCGGAATTGTAACGCTTGAAGATATCTTGGAGGAAATCGTCGGCGAAATTCGTGACGAATATGATGAAGATGAAGCACCGCCAATTCAACATGTGAACGAGCAACATATCATTGTTGATGGAAAAGTGCTTATCTCAGAAGTGAAAGATTTATTTGGATTACACATCGAAGAAGATGATGTGGATACAATCGGTGGATGGATTATGATGCAAAATCATGAAATCGAAGAAGGACAACACGTTGAGGCAGAAGGTTATGAATTTAAAGTGTTAGAAAAAGACGCTTACCAAATTAAACGTGTTGAAATTCGTAAGATGGAACAAGAACAAGAAGAAGAGAAAGCAGCAACTGTGTAAGTTGCTGCTTTTCTTCTAAAGTACAAAAAATGAGAACTTAGGAGCGGATATTTTGATTCAAGAAGCCTTACGTGTATATCGATTACAATTGTATGTGATCTTTAGTGGTTTACTACTTATGTGGACGATTACTCCGTTTGGAAAACAAGTGACAGGGTTCGGTATTGGATTAGCAGTAAGCGCCTATTGTCTTTGGTTATTAGCTCGCAGAGTGGAGAAACTCGGGAAAAGTATCGTAATGAAGGAAAAGGCTCCTGGATTAGGAGTTTTAAACCGATTTGCAGCTGCTATTTTAGGAGCTATCATCATGTATGAAATTGAGCATGAAATGGAAATGTGGGCATTCGGTACAGGTATTTTAGGTGGTCACTTTTTAATGATTGCAAATTTAGCTTATGCAAATATGCAATTAGTGAAAGAAGAAGAGAAGCAAAGGGAACATGCTTCGAAAAATATAGAGCTATGATGAAAGGGACCTAATCGGGTTCCTTTTTTAATTTAGCGATATTATACAAGTAATCAAATTAACGACAAATATAATACGCTTCTTTTTTGCGTTTTTCAATAGTATGAAAAATAATAAAAAAATTTTAAAAAACCCATCGATTTCTAAAGGTTATGTATGTTATTATGACAAAAGACTTTTTGAAAGAGGTGGATACCAATGTTACAAGCGCTACTTATTTTTGTGCTTCAAATTATTTACGTTCCAATTTTAACAATCCGTACGATTTTGCTTGTAAAGAATCAAACAAGATCCGCTGCTGGTGTTGGATTGTTAGAAGGAGCTATTTACATTGTCAGTTTAGGTATTGTGTTTCAAGATTTATCAAATTGGATGAACATCGTTGCCTATGTCATTGGCTTTAGTGCGGGACTGTTATTAGGCGGTTATATAGAGAATAAATTAGCAATTGGTTATATTACGTATCAAGTTAGTTTACTAGACCGTTGTAATGAATTAGTAGATGAGTTACGTCACTCTGGATTTGGCGTTACAGTATTTGAAGGCGAAGGTATTAATTCTATACGTTATCGCTTAGATATCGTCGCAAAGCGTTCTAGAGAGAAAGAGCTTTTAGAAATCATTAATGAAATTGCACCGAAAGCGTTTATGTCTTCGTATGAAATTCGTTCGTTTAAAGGTGGATATTTAACGAAGGCGATGAAGAAAAGAGCGTTAATGAAGAAGAAAGATGAACATGCATCGTAAAAAAGAGGAGTAGTGCTGCATTAAAAGCGCAGTATAAGTCCAAATGTAAAAGGGAGGAATCTATTTTGATGTAGATTCCTCTCTTTTTTTATGAAAAATATTCATCTATTAATTCAAAAAAACTAAATCGTATAATTATGTTTTTTACTCATTCTCAAATTAATGATTAGCCATATAATTTGAAAAAATACCGGTATGATAAACGTGATTAATAAAACGATAAGTGATATTGATTTAATTTCAGGTGTTTGAATAACACCAGCACCATCAACATCTCGTAGCCAAATAATAGCGGCCCATATTCCAAAAACGATAATCCAAAATATGTTACCAATCCACCAAGAAATCCATCGTTTTTTCATGTTAGCACCCCCTACATTTATCTACTGTTAAAAGTATATTTTCGTTCGTTACATTTATAATGAAACAACTTTAAAATCAGTTTTTAACTGTATATCTAACTTGTTTGAAGGTTACCATTTCTCCATCATCATTATCATCTTTCGTTTGGAAAAGTTGAACTTTTGGTTTGTAGTCCGTCCTATGAGCGTGTTCGATATCTGTAATGTTAAGTTTGTAGGATTCACCATTTTTTAGTTTTTGTTCCAACACTTTTTTATTAGCAACATAAATAAAAGTTACTTTATTTTCATCAATGCCTTTAGTTTTAATTTCTAATTCATTATCTTTTGCTGTAATCGTTGGTGTTAATAATTCCATACTGCCTTTCCCGCTTTCTAAAGAATTCTCTGTTATAGTTGAACATCCTGATAATATGATTCCAGTGAATAGAAGAACAGCTAATTTCTGTTTCATAACATCCCTCAATTCCATGTGATTTTTGATTTTGGTATTGCTAGATTACTAGTGTGGAGCGTAAATGTTTAGTTAGTACCCTCTTAATTGTACCATAATATGTAAAATGAAACAGGATGTATATCCAATTTAAGGGAGAATGAAAGTTTACTTATTGCCGTAAATTAGTATTTTTACAGTAGGCATATATCTTCTTTAGGAAATCCTTTTTCATATTTAAAATATGTAATGAAATAAAACCAATAAGTCCTATTCCACCGAAAATAAGCCATGGTGTATACATTCCGCTTAAGTTGGCTGTAAAAGATGTACCGGTATAATTACCGATGATAAAGCCAAATGCGAGTGATAGTTGATAAAATCCGAAGAAAGTGGCTGTATATGATTCATTACTGTAATTTGCAATAGCGATATCAGCGTTAGGTAATACGAGTGTTTCACCGATTGTAAATAAAATTACACAAATAAAGAGCCAATATGGGTGTTGAAATAAAGGAATGAGTAAAAAGGAAATACTCATTAATAAAACACCGTATTTAATAATCGAAAGTGTGTTGTATTTGTGGAATAATTTTCGGAATAATACCATAAATATGACGCCTGTTATCGCATTTATCGTAATAACGAGTGTAGCAAGTTGATTGCTATTACTAATGTTTTTCATATGAAGTGGAAGTGCGACAGTAAGCTGAGTAAACATAATGTAGAAGAAAATCATGATAAAGGAAAACAGAAGGAAAGACTTGTTTTGTAAGATGGCCTGTATTCCTAATGTAATAGACGTGTTTTCAGTAGTGACTTGGAAGTGGTTTTTAAGTAAGTAAAAGATAAAAGCGAATAACAGCATAAGTGATCCTGTTAGAGAGAAGGCATAGATTGGATCAAGTAAGAGTAAGAACCCTCCTGCAATTGGTCCGATTATTGCACCGCAATTAAAGCTAAGGTTTAAATATGTAAATAAATTTTTTCTCAAATGAGCTGGTTGTGAACCGAATATGGCGCGCGTAGCAGGTTCGTAAAATGCAGTTCCGAAGCCAATAAGTGCAGAAGAAATAGAAATTGTATAGAAATCAGAGCATATTCCTAAAGCGATAAATCCGATTCCTCTCAAAAATAAACCGGCTATCATCATAATGATATAGCCTATTTTGTCAGCAATTAACCCTGAGAATAATGGGATAACTCGTGATGTAATTGTCATAACCGTCAACACTGTTCCTACTTGGACAGCAGAAAAATGAAGAAAGGTTAATAGATAAATAGCTAAAAATGCGTATACTGCAAAATACCCAAAAGACATAAAAAATGAAGAAATAAGCATGAAACGTATCGGTGTTGAGAAACTTTTCATAGAAATCCTCCTAATTATGTAACCAGTAAAATTATTTGATGGTTAACTATTTTATACTATAATTATACATAAAGTCAGAAAAAAGTAAATTTTAAGAAGAAGGTGGATCGAATTGAATCAAAACGCTCCAAATGAACTAGAATATATTCGGGAATTTTTAAATACATGGAGAATACCAAACGATACGAGAGAGCCAATTGATTTGCTGCAAACAGCAGAAGACATAAAGCTCTTTATGAAAGAATATTTTGATGAAGAGTTTCCATTTCATACAATAGAGGAATTAAGAGGTTTTCGGGAAGATATTCGGATGACAATTGAAGGCGAAGGATCATTGCAAAAATGGTTAGAGAAATACCCATTTCATGTACATATAAAGGATGATATGAAAGGTATTACATATGAACCGGTATATGAAGAGAATGTGTATACAAAAGTGTTAAGCATTGTGTTAATGTCAATTCAAGAAAATGTGTGGGGAAGGTTAAAAGCATGTCCAGATTGTCGCTGGGTATTTTATGATCATTCGCGAAATGGAAGTAAAAGATGGTGCGGCATGTATGCTGGAGAAGAAGGAGGAAGAGCATGCGGTACGATTGCGAAAGTGAAAAACTACCGGGCGAAGAGAAAAGGGCGATCTGGTTATGATATGTAATTAATATTAGAGAAAGAAAAATGGATGGGGGAATGTAGAATATGAAAGGTGCGCAAATGTTAGCTTTAAATAAAAAGTGTTGGGATACAGTTGCACCTTATTTCTTTCAAGTGGATTGTTTACCTAAATATGGTCCGTATACGGCGTCTGAAGATGAGATTCGTTTGTTCGATTCAATCAGAAAGAAAAAGGTTCTTGATATTGGCTGTGGAAGTGGGCATTCGTTGCAATATATGGCGGAACAAGGGGCAGAGGAATTATGGGGGCTTGATCTTTCGAGTACACAAATTGAAATAGCGAATAAGACGTTAAAGGATTGGAATCCAAAGTTAGTATGCGGAGCAATGGAAGAAGAAGGAGATATTCCGAAAGGATATTTTGATATTGTATATTCCATTTATGCATTAGGTTGGACTTTGGATTTAAGAAAAACGTTGGAACTGATTTATTCATATGTAAAGCCAGGGGGAAGTTTTATTTTTAGTTGGGAGCACCCAGTATATTCAAACTTACAGTATGGTACGGAAGAAGTTGCTATAAAGTCTTCTTATCATGAGGAAACGCCCATTACGTTTGAAACATTTAAAGGAGAAAATGTACAAGCGACATTATATAAGAGAAAAATAAGTACATACATAAATGAGTTAAATAGAGCGGGATTTAAAATTGAGAGAATAGAAGAGCCTGAACCATCGAGCTCGTTTGATGAAGAACTAACTGAGCTGTCTACGAAATATTATTCTTTATATAAAGCTAGGATGGTGCCAACTACTTTTATTATGAAAGCTAGAAAGTAAACTGTTTTTATAAAAGAAGCCTATCATTTCAAACAAATGATAGGCTTCTTTATTTTAATAAAATTGAGGTTAAATGTGTACTTTTGTTATAAAAATGCATTTCATATAAAAAGTGTAATTATTTTTGGGGAGGGGGATTGTTGTGCGTCATCATAGAAATTGCAAAAAATTCGGAGTGGCACTGCCTCTTCCACTTATAGGAGCAACTGGTTCGACAGGTAATAGTGGTCCAATCGGTCCAACTGGAGGGCATGAAGGTCCTGTTGGTCCTACAGGGGTGACTGGACCGACGGGAGCAACTGGGCCCCAAGGTCCTCAAGGTATCAGGGGGATACAAGGTCCCCGAGGGACAACAGGAGCACAAGGAATACAAGGAGCTATTGGTGATACAGGAGAGCAAGGTATAACTGGCCCAACTGGTCTCCAAGGTGCTCAAGGATTAATTGGAACCCAAGGTTTAATTGGTGATATTGGAGTACAAGGATTAGAAGGAATACAAGGAGCTACGGGTCCTGCTGGTAGTCAAGGTATACAAGGCACACAAGGAATACAAGGGGAAATAGGTGAGCGAGGACAAACGGGAGCACAAGGAATGCAGGGAGAGAGAGGCATAACTGGAGTCTCGGGTGTAACTGGTCCACAAGGTCCTCAAGGTGTTCAAGGAATACAAGGAGAGCAAGGGGCTATTGGTATACAAGGAGAAGACGGCCTCCAAGGGATACAAGGAATTACTGGAGAGGAAGGGCCACAAGGAGCTCAAGGAATACAAGGTGAAGTGGGTCCAACTGGTTCTACTGGAATACAAGGTGCTCAAGGGATAAGTGGAATAAAGGGGATAACAGGTGCAATAGGTTTACAAGGCCCACAAGGTGTGCAAGGAATACAAGGTATAACGGGAGCAACAGGCTTTCAAGGGATAAAGGGAATAAGAGGTATAACGGGAGCGACGGGTAGTATCGGTATTCAAGGCTTAGAAGGACCACCGGGCGGTCCGACGGGAACAACCGGTCCAATTGGTCCATCTAGTGGAGTGACTGGTCCATCAGGTCCACCAGGTCCACCAGGAGGTCCAACAGGTCCAACGGGAGCGACTGGTTCAACAGGTGTAAGCGGAGAGATAGGTCCAATTGGAGCGCAAGGAGTGCAAGGTATAACCGGTCCAACAGGTCATCAAGGTGTAAGGGGAGCGCAAGGTTCCCAAGGTGTAGTTGGAGCAGTTGGAGTACAAGGTGCACAAGGTCCTCAAGGTAACCAAGGTATAGCAGGTCCAACTGGTGCAGAAGGTTCTCAAGGAATACAAGGTCCGCTGGGAGTAACTGGTCCAACTGGTGCAGAAGGTCCTAAAGGTATTCAAGGTATTCAAGGTGTAATAGGTCCAACAGGTGCACAAGGAATGGTGGGAATACAAGGCGTATCCGGTCCAGTTGGTGTTACAGGAGCGGAAGGAACTCAAGGTGCACAAGGAATCCGAGGAGCAACCGGTCCTGCTGGAGCACAAGGAATCCAAGGCGTACAAGGAATTCAAGGGGAAGCAGGAGCAGCTGGAACACAAGGTCCTCAAGGGGTTCAAGGGATACAAGGGACTACCGGATTAACAGGTACACAAGGTGCCCAAGGTCCTCAAGGCGTACAAGGAATAATAGGACCGACTGGAGCTATTGGTTTGCAAGGTCCTCAAGGATTACAAGGAATAACGGGTCCAACAGGAGCTCAAGGAGTGCAAGGAATACAAGGTGTGCAAGGAATTATCGGTCCAACAGGTGCACAAGGAATTAGAGGCCCCCAAGGAAATACAGGGGAAATTGGTATAACAGGACCTCAAGGAGTCCAAGGAGCGCAAGGTAGTCAAGGGCCCCAAGGTCCACAAGGAAATGTTGGAATTACAGGTGCAACGGGTGAAACTGGGGCTACTGGAGCAACCGGGGCAACTGGACCACAAGGTGTGCAAGGAGTGCAAGGGATTACGGGAATACAAGGAATAACGGGAACGACAGGAATTACAGGTGCAACGGGTCCGCAAGGAATACAAGGGATACAAGGAGTTCAAGGTTTGCAAGGCCCAACTGGAGCAAGTGGAGTGACAGGTGCTAGTGGTAGTATAGGACCAGTTGGAGCGCAAGGTAGTCAGGGGCAAAACGGAGCGGTTGGACCTACAGGTGCAACTGGTAGCGTAGGAGCAATAGGCTTCTCGGGAATAGTAGGAGCGACTGGAGCGACTGGTTTACCTAGTGGGGGCGGTTATTTCTTTTCCACTGCAACGAGTGCAATTGCAGCGAATGCGCTAATACCAATCAATTCTGGTTCTACAATTTTTGGATCAGGAATTAGTTTAACAAGTGCAACAACTGTAACGTTGAGTACGCCGGGAATATATTTAGTAAGTTATTATTTTCAAGGTGATCCAACTAGTGGGAATGAAACGATTTCAGTAAGGCTGACGTTAAACGGAACACAAGTCGCAGGGAGTTTTATTTTTTATGTTACAGCAGGTTTTTTATTGGAACCAGCGATTTCTAATACGATGATAATTCAAGTTACTTCTTCAAATTCCACCTTGTCATTACAAAATGGTCCATTAGCTATTGGGCATGTAACGACATTAGCGGGAGTAATAACAGCTAGCTTAAACATATTACAAATAGTTTGATGCGTTACAAACGGGAGGAGATGCTTGTGAAGAATCAAGATAAGTGTAGTAAGTTTCAAGCACCTATTCCTTTTCCAACGCCAGGTATTACGGGGCCCACTGGACCAACCGGTCCAACTGGTGCTTTAGGTGGACCGACTGGACCACAAGGAATACAAGGCGTACAAGGTCCAATCGGTCCAACTGGTCCTCAAGGAATACAAGGAGTGCAAGGGGTGCAGGGAGAAAATGGTCCAACAGGCCCAACGGGTTTAACTGGACCACAAGGTTCTCAAGGTAATCAAGGACCTGTGGGAGAACGAGGGCCACAGGGAATACAAGGTGTTCAAGGAATTCAAGGTGAAAGAGGTCCGACTGGTCCAACTGGTATTCAAGGGATACAAGGAATTCCTGGCCCAATAGGTCCAACAGGCCCAACAGGAATACAAGGTATACAAGGAATGCAAGGTGAAATCGGGTTAACAGGTCCAACAGGAATACAAGGTATACAAGGAGTACAAGGTGAAATCGGTCCAACGGGACCAACTGGAAATACGGGTATACAAGGTGTTCAAGGGAATTTAGGGAGTAGTGGTTTACAAGGGGTAATAGGTATACAAGGTATTCAGGGACCAATTGGCCCGACTGGTCCAACAGGATCTCAAGGAATTCAAGGAGAACAAGGTCCAATGGGACCAACAGGGGTAACTGGGGTCCAAGGTTTACAAGGTCCACAAGGTGAGATGGGGCAGGTCGGTCCAACAGGATCTCAAGGAATTCAAGGAGTGCAAGGTGAAATCGGTCCAACAGGCCCAACTGGTTTACAAGGTGATCCCGGTCCAACAGGACCGACAGGAGCAACTGGGATAACTGGTCCGACTGGTTCTGCAACAGGTCCGACGGGAGCAACAGGTCCAACGGGGCCACCGGGAGGCCCGACAGGTCCAACAGGTCCAGCAGGATCACCAGGGGGCCCAACAGGTCCGACGGGAGCAACAGGGGCAACAGGGGCGACCGGAGCAACGGGAGCGACTGGAATTCAAGGAGTGCAAGGAGTACAGGGACCAACTGGAGCAACAGGTTTAACAGGAGTGCAAGGAGTGCAGGGACCAATGGGGACAACTGGTCCAACGGGTGATCAAGGTATTCAAGGACCTCAAGGTGTAATGGGAGTAACAGGTCCAACCGGTCTACAAGGTTTACAAGGGATACAGGGACCGGTAGGAGCAACCGGCCCAACCGGCCCGCAAGGTGTGCAAGGGGCACAGGGGCTAATCGGTCCAACCGGCCCACAAGGAATTCAAGGCATACAAGGTGAGCAAGGCGTAAGGGGAGCAACGGGTCCAACTGGTTTACAGGGGTTACAAGGGATTCAAGGCATACAGGGACCAACTGGACCCCAAGGAATCCAAGGAGTACAAGGGCTGAGCGGCATAACAGGCCCAACCGGTCCACAAGGAATTCAAGGCATACAGGGACCTCAAGGAAATATCGGTCCAACCGGTTCGACTGGAATCCAAGGAGTGCAAGGTCCAGAGGGTCCAACTGGTCCAACAGGGGCGACAGGACCACAAGGAATTCAAGGCATACAAGGTCTACAAGGCCCAACCGGTCCACAGGGCATTCAAGGAATCCAAGGAATCCAAGGGCCTATTGGTCCAACCGGCCCAACTGGACCGCAAGGAATTCAAGGGGTAACCGGTTCGACGGGACCAACCGGAGCAACTGGAGCAACAGGTCCAACTGGAGTAACGGGGCCTCAAGGTCCCCAAGGAATTCAAGGACCACAAGGAGTAACAGGGCAGACGGGAGCAACTGGAGAGATAGGAGCAACGGGCTCACAAGGTCCACAAGGAATCCAAGGACCACAAGGGATAACAGGTCCAACTGGTGCAACCGGCCAGACGGGAGCGACGGGTCCAACCGGTCCACAAGGAATCCAAGGTCCACAGGGTGTGACAGGAGCAACCGGAGCAACCGGCCAGACGGGAGCGACGGGTCCAACCGGTCCACAAGGAATCCAAGGCATACAAGGAATCACCGGAGCAACAGGGGGAATGGGAGTAACAGGCCCAACTGGTGCTACTGGCCCAACGGGCTTAACTGGAGCGACAGGATCATCTGCTATATCTACAGGTGGTGGCTATTTCTTCTCTACATCAACAAGTACAATTGCAGCAAATACTAACATTCCAATTAATTCTGGATCCACTGTATATGGAACTGGTGTATCTTTAACTAGTGCTACGACAGTCACAGTAGCGACGCCAGGAATATATTTAGTAAGCTACTATTTCCAAGGGGATGCAAATGGTGGGAATGAGACAGTATCTGTGAGATTACTATTAAATGGAACGCAACTAACAGGGAGTTTTATACAAAACGTAACGACATCAACTGTAGTAATCGAACCAGCCATTTCAAATACACTTCTTGTGAATGTGACGAGTGCCAATTCAACATTAATATTACAAAATGGCCCGTTAGGTGTAGGGCATGTGACTACTATAGCAGGTGCGATTACAGCAAGTTTAAATGTAGTGAGAATTTTATAAAGAATATAAAAAACACAAGGAATGTCTTTGTAAGACACACCTTGTGTTTTTTAATATTAAATAAACATTTTCTTCATCTTTTCGGTTGAAAAATATGCTGAAAGAAGTATTTGTGATGTAAGTTATCTACAACTTTATTTGCTTGATATGTGCGTTGTTTTTCAATTCGGAGTCTTTGCTCCATCATTTTTATTGCGTGATCAGATAAACGTAACATAATACATTCTCCTTTTCTATAAATATAGGTGACTATTTGATATCGATCCCATATTTATAATTAAGGAGGCAAAATGTGTAACATAGGCAAAAAGCACCTTCCTCTCCCATTACGCTTACGAGGTTAGCTGTCGGACTCGGGAAGTGAGAGTTTCCCTACTTAAAAAAGATTCGCCCCAAGTAGCATAGCTACAAAAATGGTTCCCCCGCTCCAAAATTTGGACTCAGCAAAAGGTTTTATAAAGTAAAAAATAACATAAAGGAGATAACAAGTCAAATTATTTTGTGTTTTCTGTCTTTTTTAATTGCGTAAGAATCATACCGTCAGGAAGTATTGTATCTGATACTGTAATGAATCCGTGTTTTTTATATAAAGTAATAGCAGGGGTATTCGCTTTACCTGTTTGTACAATGTATGTCATTGGAGAGGGAAACATGTTAAATATATAAATTAGGAGTTTCGTTGCGATTCCTTTTTGAAAAAAATCGGGCGATACAACTAGCCTATGGATATCGATTAGTTTTTCTTCTTGTACAAAAGAAATAAAACCGACAAGTTTATTTTCAGAAAAATATCCATAGAATGTTTCAACGCAATTTTGAATATCGTTTACAGTATCATATAAACGAGGTATGGCAGTACTATTTAAGTAGTCTGCTTCAATTTTATAAGCTGGAATTTGAACCTGTAAAATGGATGTTGCTACTTCAAAAGAAGTGGAATTTAACTTAAGAATCATAGATAATGAAGCCTCCTTTAAATATGGTATATGAATATAATTGCTTTATGGGTGAGTTTGACAATATTTTTCTTTTTTGCATATAATATATGTATCTCCATATGTAAAATAGTAGTAAATATATTTCTATAGTGAAATATGATTAGCAATGATAAATACATATGTTTGTATTAAATCATACAAACTATAATAGAAATGGAGGACTAAAAATGGGATGGATTATCACATTAATAGTTGGTGCTATTATAGGTGCAATTGCTAGTTCTATAACAGGTAAAAATTTCCCAGGTGGTATGTTCGGAAATATTATCGCAGGTTTATTAGGTGCTTCGTTAGGTGGTAGATTATTTGGATCCTTTGGGCCATCATTTGGTGGGATTCATGTCGTGCCAGCATTATTAGGTGCAATCGTGTTAATTTTTATTGTATCATTTGTAGTGAAAGCTGCAAAGAAATAGATATATAGATTATGATGAAGAGCCCTGAATAAGGGCTTTTCATCATTCGAAGAGGTGGTTTCATTGGAGAAAATAAATATAAGAAAAAGAGATAAGTTAAGAAAGTTTTTTAGAGAACAAAATTATTTGGCGGTATTACTTGGATTTGCGTTATTGTTCATTAATATTTTATTGCTAACAAAAATATCATTTGTTTTTACACCGTTTATCGTATTTTTAAAAACAATTTTCTTCCCAGTACTATTAGCAGGCGTGCTATTCTATATTTTACATCCATTCGTTTCGCTTTTAGAAAAGAAAGGTGTTTCAAGAATCGTATCGATAGCTTCCATATATTTAATCGTACTAGGATTATTTGTATTTTTAGTTGTAACGGTTATCCCTATTATTAAAGATCAAATTGATGCATTAATTGATAACTTACCGTATTTTGGCCATGAGATTGAACAAGCAGCACGTAGATTCGGGGAAAGTAATTTACTCGGTAAAATTCAAGAGAATTTAAATATTAATGTTGCGAATATGGTAAAAGAATACACAGTTGATTTTACAAAGTCATTATCATCAGTAACTGGGAATGTAACTGGATTTTTGAGTACTGTTACAGAGGTTGTTTTAACATTTGTAATGGTTCCATTTATATTGTTCTATCTTTTAAAAGATGGTGAGCAATTGCCGAATCACTTTTTAAAGTTTATTTCAGAGCAAAGACAACCAGCAGCAATGAGAATACTAGATGATATGCATTATGCGATTAGTTCGTACATTAGAGGGCAAATTATAGTTAGCTTGTTTATCGGTATTATGCTATTAATCGGTTACCTTATTATCGGTATTAAATATGCAGTACTACTCGCTATTTTAGCGATGATTGTAAATATCGTTCCGTACGTAGGACCAATTATCGCAATTACACCAGCGTTAATTATTGCGTTTATTGATTCGCCAGGGATGGTTTTAAAGGTAATTATTGTAATGATGGTTGTACAATTAGCAGAAGGTAAATTTATTTCTCCGCAAGTTATGGGTAAGAAGTTAGATATTCACCCAATTACAATCATATTTATCATTTTAACTGCCGGAAACTTATTCGGGATTATGGGCATTATTTTAGCCATTCCAGGATATGCGATATTAAAAGTGTTAGTTACACACGGTTATAGATTTGTTAAGTTGAATACATGAAAAAAAGAGCTAAAACAGTGGGAACTGTTTTAGCTCTTTTTTATTAACAATTCATTTGCATATTGGCGTGCCCATTGATCCGCTTCCAATATAGCATCAAGTGAAGGATCTTTTACATTATGATGAGCTTCAACTGTTTTGTAAATTGTTTTTTCAATATCGAAAAAGGCAATTTCATTTTTTAAGTATAGTGCATTCGCAATTTCATTTGCTGCATTTAATACAGCGGGAGTAGTACCACCGATTTTGCCACATTCATATGCGTATTGTAGACAAGGGAACTTCTCTAAATCTGGTTTTTTAAAATGTAAACTACCGATTTCTAATAAATTTAATTTTTCATAGGAAGAAGGTAGCCGAGTAGGATAGTGAAACGCATATTGAATCGGCATTCTCATATCAGGAGCACCGAGCTGTGCCATAACTGATCCATCAATAAATTCTACTAAAGAATGAATGATACTTTCTTTATGAATCATTACATCAATTTTTTCATACGGAATATCAAATAGCCATCTCGCTTCCATTACTTCAAAGCCTTTATTCATTAATGTGGCAGAATCAATCGTTAGTTTTGCACCCATTAACCAGTTTGGATGTTTTAAAGCGTCCTTAGCTTGTAATGTTTGCATTTCTTCACGTGTTTTATCACGAAAAGCACCACCGGAAGCTGTTACAATTAACTTCTCAATCTCTTTATTATTTTCTCCGTTTAAACATTGGAAAATAGCTGAATGCTCACTATCTACTGGAATTAAGCGACATCCGTTTTGTTTCGCTAGTTCAGTTACGATATGTCCAGCTGCAACCAAAGTTTCTTTATTAGCAATAGCGATATCTTTCTTCGCTTTTAATGCTTCAATTGTTGGGAGTAATCCTGAAACACCTACAACAGAGCTTAATACAAGATTTGAATCAGGGTGAGTAGCTACTGCAATTAAGCCATCAGTCCCGTGTGTGATTTTTGTATTTGCTGAAATACGCGTACGAAGCTTGTCTGCTAAGTCTTTTGTCGCAACGCTTACAATACGAGGTTGAAACGTTTTGATTTGTTGCTCAAGAAGATCGATATTATAATTTGCGGTTAAACCGACGATTTTAAAATGTTCTGGATGAGCTGAAACGACATCTAATGCAGATGTGCCGATGGATCCTGTTGAACCTAAAATTGATATATATTTTACCATGAAAAAACCTCCAAAGTTGTTTCGAATATTTCTGCAAACCTATATAACATTAGACAATTGAAGTGGAAATTCCTGCTATATAAAATAGAAAATTAGGATTTGTTTGGAAGTGAAATGTGATAAACTGTAAAAAATAACGAAAAAGCAATGAAAGAGAAGAGTACATATTCGAAACTTTTTAGAGAGCTGATGTGTGGTGGAAATCAGTAAGGGATGAATATGGAATGGGCTCTGGAGCTTCTAACTGAAATGAGTAGGTAAAGACGGTTACTTCACGTTATTGAAGTATGAAGTGAGCTAATGATAGCTAATTAAGGTGGTACCGCGGGAGCCTCTCGTCCTTTTTAAGGATGAGAGGCTCTTTTTATTTTGAGAAAGGAGGAGTTAGTGTGAGTGAAAAAATAATGTTAACAGGAATTAAGCCGACAGGTTATCCGCATTTAGGAAATTATATTGGTGCGATTAAACCTGCATTGCAAATGTCAAAGAATAATGAAGGAAAAGCATTGTACTTTATAGCTGATTATCATGCATTAAATGCTGTTCATGATCCAGAGAAGTTCAGCAGTTATACGAAAGAGGTAGCAGCTACTTGGTTATCGCTTGGACTTGGGGAAGATGTTGTTTTTTATCGGCAAACAGAAGTATCGGAGATTCTAGAATTAGCTTGGATTTTAGCTTGCCTAACTCCGAAAGGTCTTATGAACCGTGCTCATGCGTATAAAGCGAAGGTGGAGCAAAATAAAGAAGCGGGTTTAGAGGTAGATGCAGGAGTGAATATGGGATTATATACGTATCCGATTTTAATGGCGGCGGATATATTACTATTTCAAGCTACTCATGTACCAGTTGGGAAAGATCAAATTCAGCATATTGAAATTGTACGTGATATTGCGACGTATTTTAATCATACATTAGGCACGACATTTACACTTCCGGAGTATGTAGTGCAAGAAGAAGGAGCAATATTACCAGGACTTGATGGAAGAAAGATGAGTAAAAGTTACGGGAATGTAATCCCATTATTTGCAGAGAAAGAAAAACTACGAAAGTTAATATTTAAAATCAAAACAGATTCTTCACTTCCAAATGAATCGAAAGAATTAGAAACATTATTTATGATATATAAAGAGTTTGCGATGGAAGATGAAATACAGTCGATGCGTGAAAAGTATGAGACTGGAATCGGATGGGGCGATGTGAAAAAAGAGTTGTTTCGCGTTGTAGACCGTGAGTTAGCTGGACCTCGTGAGAAATATAGTATGTATATGAATGAGCCGAATTTATTATACGAAGCTTTAGAAAAAGGTGCTGAGCGAGCAAAAAAAATCGCGAAGGTAAATTTAGCGGAAATTAAAAAACGGATTGGATTTGAGAGGGGGCGCTGAGCGTTCCCTCGTTTTTCGATATAAATTATTCTTCATATCGATACGTAGAGCAAGGAGTTCGCACTTCTTTTCCGAACTTATTAGTTGCATATATGAAAAAGTATGCTAATATAAGGTTACTTATTAAACGTGTTTAATAAGTTTAATTAAAGGCACTTATTAAAGGTGTTTAATAAGTGAATCTCATTCAATAAAAAAGGAGATGAATGTATGAAAACGGAGAAAGAAAAGATGGTGGCAGGAGAAATGTATATTGCGGATGACGAAGAATTGGTGGCTGATAGGGTGGAGGCAAAACGTTTAACACGCCTTTATAACGAGGCGATGGAGACAGGAGATGAGAGGCGTTTTACGTTATTAAATCAGCTTTTAGGTTCTTCAACTGATGGGAAAGCACAAATTAATCCTGATTTTCGTTGTGATTACGGCTACAATATTCATGTTGGAAAGAGCTTTTTCGCAAATTTCAATTGTGTGATTTTGGACGTTTGTGAAGTTCGAATCGGTGATAATTGTATGTTTGCACCTGGTGTTCACATTTATACTGCTACTCATCCATTACATCCGGTGGAACGAAACTCTGGCAAAGAATATGGAAAACCGGTAAAGATAGGTAACAATGTCTGGGTTGGCGGAGGCGCTATTATTAACCCTGGTATTTCAATTGGAGATAATGTTGTAATTGCTTCAGGGGCAGTTGTGACAAAAGATGTACCTAATAATGTAGTTGTTGGTGGAAACCCAGCTAAAGTTATTAAAACGATAGACTTATAGAAATCGTTTTTTATGAGTGCATGAATAAACAGATGTCGTATCGTATAGAAAAGGTGAAAGATGTTTCATATAAAGAAAAATAGTACGGAAAATCGTACGAAGACATTACTTACTTCTTGAAACGCTCTTTTTCGTATTTGTTTTGCCGGTTTTCTCGTTTGCTGTAAGTTTCTATCATGCCTTTCGAGAGGACTCCCACCTCTAAACGTAAGTGAAGGTGGTGAGGTGAATCGAAAGAAATATTTTATTTTCAAGAAAACAATAGAAACATACGTTCCGTTTTGCTATAATATCCTTAACAAGGAGGTGAATAAAATGACAAAGGAAAATCCGTCAAACTATAAAACTCTTCAAATTTGGATTAAAAAAGGGCATCGTATGTATTCTTATTTTCAAGAATGTTGTCATAACGCTAAGAACATGTACAACACCACAAACTTTTATATACGCCAGGTGTACACTGGATTAACGCAAGAAAAAGAGTTGCAGCCTTTGCAAAAAGAAGTTCTGGATCATATTCATAAAAATATTGGTAAGATGAATGACACACAACGTCTTGCCTATCAGAAGAAATTGGAAAAAGAGAAATTAAAGCCTAAAGAAGAACAGAAAGAGATTACATGTAATTTGTTTTCAGAACCTAATTTTGAAAAACCTTATGTAGATTACAACTTTCTAGATGCACTATTTAAGGCTATGATTCAAAATGATTATCGAGCTTTGCCTACGCAATGTAGCCAGTCAATCATGAAGGGTTTGTTCCAAAATTGGAAATCTTTTTTTGCTAGTTTAAAAGACTATAAAAAGAATCCAAACAAATATGCTGGAACGCCTAGGATTCCAAAGTATATTCGTTCTTCTGAAAAAGAGATTCTGTATACAAACCAAGATTGCATCATTAAAAACGGTAGATTTTTAAAGTTTCCAAAGACGAAATTGCAATTAAATATTGGGAAACTAGGTTTCACTGAAGGTAAACTGAAACAAGTTCGTGTGATTCCAAAATACAATGAATATGTAGTGGAATTGGTAATTGATGTTCCTTCTGAACAACAAATGATTGAAGAGAATGCTCGTTATATGAGTATTGATTTAGGGATTGATAACCTTGCAACCATCGTAACAAACACAGGTATGAAACCTGTCCTTGTTAAGGGCAAACATATCAAAAGCATAAATCAATATTACAACAAAATGAAGAGTCATTTTACAAGCATTCTTAGAAATGGAAAACAAACGAATGAAGGACCTTTTACTTCTAAAAGGATAGAAAAACTTCATCAAAAACGTTACTTGAAAATAAAAGACGTCTTCCATAAAGTTAGTCACCATATCGTAAAACTAGCTCAAGAAGAAGAAGTTTGTAAAATTGTTATTGGTCAAAACAAAAGTTGGAAACAAGAAACGAATATGGGAAAAAGAAATAACCAAACGTTTTGTCATATCCCACATAGTTTATTGATTCAAATGATTACATACAAAGCAAATGCTGTAGGCATTCAAGTTGTTGTAACTGAAGAATCATATACATCGAAAGCAAGTTTTCTGGATAACGACTTCATTCCAACGTATGGAGAAAATGACCAAAATACAACTTTTTCAGGAAAACGAATAAAGCGCGGCATATATCGTTCAGCAAATAAAACTTTAATTCATGCAGATGTAAATGCTGCGGCTAACATTTTACGAAAGGTAATCCCAAATGCATGGACAAATGGGATAGAGGGGTTAGGCGTGAAACAGCTCGCTAATGTGTTAACTCCCCTGACGTTAATCGTCCGTTAGGTCGAAACGTTAGAAACCCCCACTTCAAGCTTTGCTAAGTGGGGGAGTGTTCATTGCTTTAGAAAATGATGTATGATATATTGTCAACGCAACTTATTAAAAGTGTTTAATAAGTATGTTGATTAAGGTGGTGAGCGATTTGAGTGAACAATTTGTTACTCAAAAATCGATTAAAGAGACGATCCTTCGCGGCATTCGTACAGCTCTTCTAGAGCGAGGTAGTGCAACGAAAGTTGAACTTAGTAATACATTAGAAATCAGTTTTCCAACGATAAGTAAATTTATAGAAAAAATGAAACAAGACGGTGAAGTCACTTTAGCCGGTTTAGATGATTCAAGTGGTGGAAGAAGAGCAAAACGATATGAATATAATCCAGAATATATGTTAGGTTTAGCGATATTTTTAGAAAAAAATGAGACGAACTATACAATTTTTAACTGTTTAGGGGAAGTAAAAGAACAAGGCAGTACTTCAAGTGCATTAATCGATACGGGTCTAAGTGTATTGACAGAACATATAGAAAGTCTTATAGCTACGTTTCCAAAGATAAGTTCAATCTCAATTGGTGTTCCTGGTGCTGTCGATAATGGGCGTATTTTCTATATTCCTGGATATGAAAAGTTCCAAAATTTTAATTTGAAAAGTCACTTGGAGGAACTGTTTTCTATACCAGTAGTAATAGAAAACGATATGAATGCTGCAGTACTCGGCTATCATAAAAATACTGGAAACAATGAAAATTCCTCTCTTGTATATTTGTATTCAGGTCAAAATGGCCCAGGTGCGGGGATTATGGTAAATGGAGATGTCGTACGCGGAAGCACATTTTTCTCAGGAGAGATATCTTTCGTCCCGCAGTACGATAATAAAAATTTCTTGCAAGCTTTGAGAAGTGAAGATTCGAATAATCCAGAGGAATATAATATAGATGCTATTACTCGTTTAATAGCTACATGTATAGCTATTATTAACCCTCATGGATTCATCTTCTGTGATGATGAAGTGAACCAAATTGTAATAGATCAGATTGTAAAAAGTTGTCCGCAGTACATTCCGGCAGAACATATTCCGAAAATAACAGTGAGCAACTGGAAAGAAGATTATTTATATGGGTTAAAAAGCCTTGGACTTGATCTTATGATTACGAGAACAAATAAAGAAAATTAAATGTACTGGCAATGAAGCATCCAATTGCCAGTTGAATAACATAAAAAAAGGTGTCGATTATGAAAATTGAACATGTAGCAATTTGGGTGAATGATTTAGAAAGAATGCGTGATTTTTATAAACAGTACTTTGGTGGTGAAGAAAATAGCTTATATCACAATCCGAAAAAGCAGTTTGAATCTTATTTCATAACTTTTGAAGGCGGTGCGCGTCTAGAACTTATGAAGCAGGTAGGGATAGACGAGAAAGTACAAACACAAACAATAGGATATGCGCATATTGCTTTTTCAGTAGATAGTAAAGAAAAAGTGAACGAATTAACTAATACATTAAGAGAAGCAGGATACTCAGTGTTAAACGGGCCGCGTACTACAGGGGATGGTTATTATGAAAGTGTAGTAAGTGATCCTGAAGGAAATCAGATTGAGATAACAATCTAACATTATATTTACTAATAATTGATAAAAAATAAAATTTTGTTGTTCCCCAAAATGTGTACGAGAAACCTATTATTTCTGCAGAAAGGGGGACATAATGTTGAGTGAAATCATTTTTATTTTCTGTATATATCCATTGCTTGTTTGTATTGTTTCAATAGCTGGAGCATATAAAGTAGGTACATTTTATGTGATGCCAATAGTAACATTTCTTATTTTTCTTATGTTAAATGTTACAGTGCACGATCCAGCATTTTTCTTTTGGGTGGGCATGTATACTATTCTTTCATTTATTGTTTCTTATATAACTATCCTTTTTATAAAGGGATATAAAGTTGTAAAAAGAGAGCGTTAATATCATTTTGGGAAAATAGGGATTTACGGTGAACGATAACAACCTCATTTCACGTTGTAATGACGGGAAATGAGGTTGTTTGATTTCTATTTTTTATTGGAGTGATGAAAATCGCGAAGAATCTTCTCAATGACTGGATGAAGAGTACTAGGTAACTCATCAAGCGGAAAGAAACGTAATTCTTTTGACTCAGTTTTATCACATACAAGCTCCCCATAAAATTCTCGGCAAATATAAACAACGAGTACACCGTGTACTTGATCGCCATTTGGATAGATTTGAAAGAAATCTGGCCCTGAGTATGTACGGAATAGTTCTGGATTTTTAATAATAAGTCCAGTTTCTTCATATACTTCTCGCTTTAAAGCGTCTTCTAATGTTTCGTTATATTCTAAAGCGCCGCCAATAATGCCCCAGCGGTTAAAGTCTGTACGGAGCTGCAGTAATACTTCACCTTTTTCATTTACTATAATGGCGTGCGAACCTATTAAAATAAGTGGATGATTTCCTACTAAATTTCTCATGTCTTCAATATAACCCATGTTTTGACTCCTTGTTTTTAATAGTAATTAGGAAGTTCTTTTAACATTCTTTCTGTTTTACGTGCTGTAAAGGCTAAGTTATGATCATCTTTCGTTCTGAAAAATAATGTGCGTAAAAAGGTTTTAATGTTGGCACATAAAATACAATACTCATTAAGCGAAAGGCGTTTTCTAATTTGAGGAAGCCTTTTTATTTTTTTATGAATAATAGAAATTAACTCGTTTTGAGGAAAATCATGATACAGCATTGCTAGTAATGGAGTAACAATGCGTTCATCTTCGTTATTATGAAAAAGGTCAGATGGAATAAAGATTTTATTTAATAAACAATGAATTAATTCTTCGTACCACTCAAAGGTCGTATACGTATTATGAACAATTTCGGTAAAAGCATCAGATATGTGAGCAAGACAATGAGCCCATCCTTTATTTTCGATATAGCCCCGAAAATCCGTTTCTAAGTTTGTGTATGTAATGAGTTTATTTTTTATTTCTTCGATATCCTCCTCTGTACAAAAGTAGTGCGAATTAGCGAATTGGAGTATTAACGCAATTAACGAAACAGTGTAAGAACGTGTGAAAACCCCATCTGTATGTGGGGAGTAAATGTCACAATATAAATACTCATCACTTAAACAAGTTTGCAGAAGTAATTTCAGCTGATCGTCCATAAGGAATTCATGATGAATGAAATGCGCAAAACATTTATATATAAGTTGGTAACGAACGTAGCTATCAGTCGTTCCGATATACTGAAGCATGTTCAAAGTTAACTCATTTACGTCTATATGTTGCAGTTGCGTATAGTCATTTTGTTGTATAAGCTCTAACTGTTGTTGCAATGCTGTAATATCCAATGGAGAACCTCCTCCGCACTTTAAAGATGCGATCTTTTCTAGTATTCTATATATTCAAGGACAATCCTGCTCATGCAAGGAGAACGATTAGAAATTCGAGTATGATATAGATGAGGGAAGAATATGACGACGATAGAACAGTTAGAAAAACATTTTAAAATAAGAAGAAGTGCTTCTTCTATTATGATAAAAGAAAATAATGCAGAGGTTTTTACAGAAGAGCAATTAGAAGAGATGTTGCAATATTGCGTTGCTGAAGCTCAAAAAGATGGATTAGAAAAACTACATTTTGAAATCTCTTCAAAAAGTCCAAATTATGATGTGTATAAAAAATGTTTTGAAACGTATTCATTTGAATATATTACTGAAAACATGATTGTATTTAAAGATATATACGAAGTAGAAGATGCAGAAAGTGAAGTTGATTTTAAGTTAATTGAAGAAGTAGGGGAAGAGGCTTTTTATTCACTGTGGAATGAAGCGACGGGAGAACCAGTCGCTCATGATCAATTTGTGCATATGATGCTACAAGAAATTGGTGAGCAATGGAAAGAACATTGCTTAACAGCGAGTGTCGATGAAGAGCCGATAGGAATTGTAATCCCGCATATTGAAAGAGGTACGTTAGAAGAAGGGAAACTTATGTACTTCGCAGTTACTCCAAATATACGTAACAAGGGATATGAAGCTGCACTATTTGCAGGTGCGATGTTTGTCTTAAAGGAAATAGGTGCATCTTATTATATTGGTGAGACAAATATACAAAATGAGTGGATGAAGGATGTTTTTGAAAAGAACGGATGTCAGTTGCTGAGTTGTACTGAGCGGTATGTGAGGGAGTTTTAAGATATACCCTGGGACACATCTAGTGGGAACCCGTGTACAAATTTTGAACAAGTAAAAGAACTTTTCGCCTGTTTGTAAGATAAAAAGAAAAATGAGAACGACAAAGTAGATATTTGTATAATAAAATAGAGTAAGATTCGACTATAAGAGAAAGCGTTGGTGAAAGAATGGAGCAGCAAAGAAATTGGCTACAAGCAACTGTAGAAAGAATTGAAGATAATACGTTACAAATAAAGTGGGAAAATAATATAGAAGAAGTTCGTATTTATTGGAGTACTTCACCAGATCATATTGAAGAAAATGGAGAACTACTTGCAACTGTAAATGGAGGATTATCATATACAATTGAAAACCCGAGTGAAAATGAACGTCCATATTTTAGACTAGTAGGAAGTAATGGACAAGCAGTGACAGTAGCTGAGCGTAGATTGCCATTACAAGGTGCGTTTAACTTCCGTGATATGGGTGGATATGAAACGACAGATGGACGTAAAGTGAAATGGGGCAAATTATACCGTTCTGAAGAATTAGCAGGACTAACAGAGTGGGATATCGACTATTTACAAAAGTCTGGTTTAAAGTTAATTTGTGACTATCGTACAGACTTTGAGGTAAAGCATAAGCCAAATCCTGAGATTACAGGTGCTCGTCAAGTGTGCTTACCAGTTATGCAAGACTTAGCGAAAGACTTAAATATAAATGAGTTTTTCCAAGTTGGTGACCTTTCTATGTTAGGAAAACCAGGTGAGTATCTTGTGAAAATGAATCAAGATTTCGTAAGTGGTAACGAGGCATTCGTGAGCTTCTTAAACTTAGCGCAAAACCCGGAAAACTTACCGTTAGTAAACCATTGTACAGCTGGGAAAGACCGTACTGGATTTGGATCAGCATTATTATTACTTTTACTAGGTGTACCAGAGAAAACAGTAATGGAAGATTATTTACTAAGTAACGGTTTCCGTGAAAAGTTAAACGAGAAAATGATGGCCTTTTTAGGTGCAAAACTACAAAACGATGAGAGTAGAGCGATATTAGGTGCGATGTTTGAAGCACGTGCTGAATACTTGCAAGCTGCGATTGGTGAAATTCAAAAGCAATACGGATCAGTTGAAGCATACGCTGAAAGGGCTCTTGGCTTTACGAAAGAGTCGTTAGAGGAAATGAAAGAGTTACTGCTGGAAGAAAAGTAAAAAGAAGGGAGGCTGGTTTTAATTAGCCTCCCTTTCTTATTGTTGTTATAATTAAGCTATGAGAATATAGGAGTTGAGAAAAACATCATGAAATACAAAGTTATATTATTCGACGTAGATGATACATTATTAGATTTCCCAAAAACGGAAAGACACGCATTACACAATGCGTTTGTACAGTTCGGCATGCCTACAGGGTATAATGATTATCTTGCAAGCTATAAAGAGATTAGTAATGGATTATGGAGAGATTTAGAAAATAAAATGATTACGCTAAGTGAATTAGCCGTAGAGCGATTTAGACAATTATTTGCAATTCATAATATAGACGTAGATGCGCAGCAATTTAGTGATGTATACCTTGAAAATTTAGGGAAGGAAGTACATCTTATAGAAGGCGCAGTACAATTATGTGAAAATCTACAAGATTGCAAGTTAGGTATTATTACGAATGGATATACGAAGGTGCAACAATCAAGAATCGGAAATTCGCCTTTATGTAATTTCTTTGATCACATTATTATTTCTGAAGAAGTTGGTCATCAAAAACCAGCACGTGAGATTTTTGATTATGCGTTTGAGAAGTTTGGGATTACTGATAAATCAAGCGTACTAATGGTTGGAGATTCGTTAACTTCTGATATGAAAGGCGGAGAAGATTACGGCATTGATACGTGTTGGTATAATCCGAGTTTGAAAGAAAACGGGACAGATGTTAACCCGACTTATGAAGTGGAGAGTCTGCTACAAATTTTAGAAATTGTAGAAGTGGCGGAAGAAAAGGTAGCTTCATTTTAATCATGCTGATATTTGTCGAAAAATCGATATATTGAAAAAATCGTTGATATATTGTGAGTTGTGATAGATATATTTGAAAAATCGTTGATATATTGTAAGTTGCGATAGATATATTTGAAAAATCGCTCATATAAATTCATATACTAAGATATAGAACAAAAAAATAGAGCTACTATACAAGGCCATTCACGTGTTATAATGCGTGAATTAAATATGCGTATATAAATAGTTTCCTAGCGTGATGCGATGTCATGTATGATTAGTGTAACAACTAGAGGTGAATAAAGAATGTTAAAGTTTTTATTTGAGTTAGACAAGAATCTCCCGCAGAAGGATGAGCCACGGTATGATGCTTATTCAAAGGGCTTTATCGAAGGAGATGTAACGATTTGCGCGAGTGACAGCGTATTTTTTCAAAAATCATGTATGAAGGTTGCAGAGCTGGGCATTTATTTAGGACAGTGGATGGAACAAGTGCAACATGGGCAGAACGTGCCTATGAAATATGAAACGGCTGACCGTGAAGAGGTAATTCTTGGTTTCTTCTATGAAGAGGATCATAACCAATGGAATGTTTTTTCCAGCTGGCAAGAATTTGAACTTCAAGAGCTTATATCTACTACAACATTAATAGAGAGCGTTCAACGCTATTTATATGAGTTAAATAAGGAACTGCGCGTGATAGAATATCCTGTGACGTTTGATCAGTACTTAAGAGGAGAGCGAATGATGCAGCTTTCTTACAAACGACTGTGTGATAGCAAAGCAGATACGACACCGATAGAGGTTTATAATGGAAGTGAGCAAGTAGGTGTAGTAAGGGGCTATTATAAAAATACGCTGATGAGAGTGCTGGATTTTATTCCGAAAATTGGTAGTAATATTATTTATGAAATAAAGGATAGTAAGGACAATATTCGCGTCATTGCAAAGGATGTAAGTAGGCAGCGCCAAAGAAGGATTTTAGTAATGTACAAAGATAATCATGATGCAGAGCATGAAATACTTGTATGTGACGGAAAGTTATTGGATGCAAATTTCTTATTTACCTTTACATATAAGGCAGAAGAATATGTTGTCCATAAAACTTCATTTGGAATGGGAAAGTTATTACGAAAGGGCTATGTAATTGCAGATTGGAATATTCGTCTTGAGGAAGATATGTATTACATTGAGATGAATGTATATGATGAAGATTACATTCAGGATCAATACTTACTATTAGGCGTATTTCATGCGGTTTTATATGGATAATCAATGAGAAATACCGTCATTCTTCTTGGAAAGAATGACGGTATTTTTTATTTATCCTCAAAAATAAAAATCTCATCAATCGTACTATGTAGTGCCTTCGCTATATCGTGAGCAAGTTGTAAGGAAGGATTGTATTTACCTTTTTCGAGATGACTAATTGTTTCACGTCGCACACTAACGCTCTTCGCTAAATCTTCTTGTGTCATGTTCAATTTTGCGCGGTATTCTTTTATCCTCGTTACGAACGCCATGGTGCATCTTCCATTTCATCAACAGGTTTATCATAAAAGAACATAGAAAAACCGAACGTAAGAATGAGTGTGCCGAAAATAAGAGCGATATCAATTTCTTGTAGCGCCGGGTTTGGAAATAACATTTCAATAAATATAATGATAGCGGTAGTTAGTAATGTAACGATAAATGCATTGCGACACGATTTATTGACAATTTGTTCAAACAGTTCATCGTGTTGAACTGTTCTATACGATGTGAAAAAGGAGAAGAAACAGAACATAGTAAACAATCCTTTTTCATAAAAAAATCCGAGGAAACCGAAGAAACCGAGAAATCCTAAATATTTTATCCAAGTTGTTTTCATGATAGGTCCTCCTTACGTTGTTAGAAATAAGTCACGTTATGTTACAAATATATCACAATTGGATAGGAATGGTAATAATAGTTTTCCAGTTTGCTTCATAATAATAGTAAAAAGAGGAAATATGCTGCGAAATAAAGAGGATAATATTGTAAAATGGTTGTAAGGAGGGGGAGGAAGAAATGCTAACTTGGATCATGATCGTTGTATTACTTGTAGTGATTACTGTCATTGTGACGGTGTTAATTGGGCGGAATGGTGATGCAAATTATAGCAAAGCGACAAAGGGGAATATTAAACGATTAACAATGATTTATATTATACTAGCTGTCGTTTTAGTTGTTGGATTAGGGGTGTATATTTATTTTAAAGGTTAAATAAACTGAAAAATGTAAAAATCTTAAAATAGAAGTATGCTATAATATCAATATAGTTATTTGGTAATTAAGGAAAGGATTGGATGGAATGATTGAAATTACGAATGTGTCAAAAAGTTATAATGGGTCTACCTATGCAGTAAAAGATTTAAGTTTATCTGTACCTAGCGGCGAAATCTTTGGATTTTTAGGACCGAATGGTGCGGGTAAATCAACGACAATTAAGATGATTACTGGTATTCACGGAGTGGACAAAGGGACTATTACGATTAACGGAAAAAATATTATGGAAGAGCCGATGGAAGCGAAGAAGACGTTTGGTTATGTGCCGGATAGTCCGGATATGTTTTTACGTTTAAAAGGAATTGAATATTTAAACTTTATGGCTGATATGTATGAAGTGCCGAAAGAAGTAAGACAAGAACGAATAGAGTCTTTAGCGAAGAAGTTTGATCTTTATAATGCATTATCTGATCAAATTCAAAGTTATTCGCACGGTATGAGACAAAAAATCGTTATTATTGGTGTGCTCGTGCATGAGCCAGATGTATGGATTTTAGATGAACCGTTAACAGGGCTTGATCCGAAATCTGCATATATTTTAAAAGAAATGATGAGAGAACATGCGGATAAAGGAAAGATTGTATTTTTCTCTACACACGTATTAGAAGTAGCGGAAAAAATATGTGACCGGGTTGCCATTATTAATAAGGGGAATTTGCAGTTTAAAGGAAATTTAGATGAAATGAGAGATCATTTTAAATCCAATGAATCACTTGAAAAAATGTTCTTGGAGATGACCGGCAATGAGTAAAATTTGGACGTTAACGAAGGTACTATTAAAGTTAAATTACGCAGATTTTATAGCAGATAAGAAGAAGCGATGGGCGTATTTATTTTCATTTGCAGCTATTTTATTTGTTGGATTTTTAATATTTGGTTCGATGACGCACGGAATGTATGAAGGTCTGAAACAATTAGGGCAAGGGCCGGGAATGATTATTGCAATGGGACTTGCGATTGCGAGTATATGGGTATTTTTAATGAGTATAACGAACATTTTAACTGTATTTTACTACAGCAATGATATTGAAATGTTACTGCCGTTACCATTAAAACCAGCGCAAATTATTTCGGCAAAATTTTTAACGGTATTAATTACACAATACGTAATGAGTTCATTTATTTTATTACCAATCTTCATTACGTACGGTTTAAAAAGTGGCGCATTTATTACATATTACATATATATGATTTTTATTTACTTACTCTTCCCAATCGTGCCGTTAGTATTAGCTTCGTTACTGATGACAATTATTATGAGGTATACAAATATAGCGAAAAATAAAGATCGAGGAAATATATTTATTGGAATCGTAAGTATATTATTTATTGTAGGAATTAACGTATTTATGCAGTGGAGAAATAAAAGTGCGTTTTCTGGAGATGGGGCTGCGGAATACCTTGTAAATAATCAATCTTCTCTTTTAGTACAAATGACAAATTATTTTCCAACTACATATTTTGGAGCAGTGGCATTAGTAGAAAATGCAAATTGGAAGGGACCTTTATATGTAATAATCTTTGCAGTTATTTCATTTGTCTTCTTTGTGTTGTTTTATTACATAGCAGAGCGTACATATTTAAAAGGGGTTATTGGACTTTCAACGAGTACAGCAAAGAAACAAGTTATTTCGGCGGAAGGTTTACAGAAATCAACAGTACAAAGTTCGCATTTAAAAGCGTATGTGAAAAAAGAATTTAAAACGTTATTCCGTACACCACAATTTTTCTTAAATTGCATTGTACAAACTTTCGTTATGCCAATTATGTTGTTCTTTATTTTATTTGTGCAAGATGGAAATTTAAAGTTTATTACAGAGTATATTAACAATCCAGAGACAACGGGATTTGCAATAGGTGTTGGCCTTTGTGCATCGTTATTTTTAATGGGGAGTAACGTCATTGCAACAACGTCATTTTCGCGAGATGGAAACTCTTGGTTTGTGAATCGTTATTTACCAGTAAAGGCTGCGGATATCTTTTTTGCGAAAGCAATCACTGCTTGGTTAATTAATGTAATCATTTTAGCAGTATTCGGTATTACGATGGCAGTTGTAGCTGGGATTTCTCCAGTCTTTATGATACTGTGGTTTTTACTAAGTGCGAACGGGTTACTGTTAATTAATTTAATTGGAACACGCTGGGACGCACAAACTGCAGATATTCATTGGGATACAGAGCAGAAATTATTTAAAAGTCGATATACAACTTTATGGAATTTTTTAGCTAATATTTTAATAGCTTTAATTATTGTGGGGGGAGTAAGTGTATTATACTTCTTCCTTCATGTCGGACTGTGGGTTATGTTTATCGTTTTATTTGTAATGTTTACGATTGTAAATTATATCTTTATTAAAATGTTAAAATTAGGTGCTGAACGTATACTGTCAAATATTCAATAAGAAGATAGATCCTCTGTATTCATGCAGGGGATCTGTGTATAGATGGAGGAGAAAAAGGTGAAGAAAATAGCAATTGTAACAGGGGCAACTCGTCTGAATGGAATTGGTGCAGCTGTATGCAAGGTGCTTGCTCAAAAGGGGATAGACATTTTTTTCACGTACTGGCCAAAGTATGATAAAGCGATGCCATGGGGAATGAGTGATCAAGAACCCTTTTTGCTGAAAAAGGAAATTGAAAGTTACGATGTTCGATGTGAAATGGCAGAAATCAATTTATCGCAGTCTTATTCGCCAAATCGTTTGTTTTATATAGTATCAGAACGGTTAGGTGATCCATCTATTCTAGTTAATAATGCAGTATATTCTACTCATACGAGAATTGAGGAATTAGATGTAGAGCAGTTGGATAAACATTATACAGTTAATGTTCGGGCTACTATGCTATTAAGTTCATTGTTTATAAAACATTATTCACTTAAAACGGGCGGGAGTATTATTAATCTTACTTCAGGACAGTCAGTAGGTCCAATGCCAGATGAACTAGCATATGCAGCAACGAAAGGGGCAATTGAAGCATTTACAAAGTCAGTAGCACCAGTTGCGATGGAGAAGGGGATTACAGTGAATGCTGTAGATCCAGGACCGACGAATACAGGATGGATTACAGAGGAGCTGAAGCATCATTTAGTATGGAAGTTCCCGCAAGGTAAAGTAGGAGAACCGGTGGATGCTGCGCGCTTAATTTCTTTTTTAGTAAGTGAAGAAGCGAAATGGGTTACTGGGCAAGTCATTCACTCGAATGGTGGTTATTCATAAAAATATTATGTTAACAAATGTTGAGAAACAAAAAACGAAAGAAAATTTTATTTTTTTGTATAAATAAAATGTCAAGAAAGATAAAAATTTGATAGAAGAGTATATCGTCATATGAAGATAGTAATTCTTAATGTGACAATATACTCTTTTTCTTTTACTTGCAAGTAGAAAAATGAAGTAGAAGAAACTCGAATATTAAAATGAGTTTATCAGTTTTTGTACGTATTATTATGAAGATTACTGTCGGAAAGATGATAATTCGTATGAAAAGGGATTTTTTAAGGGGGAATCGAATCGTAAAGGGGAGGATAAATTATGTAAAACATAGGGGGATTTATATGAAAATGAAAAAGGTCGCTATCGCATCGATAACAATTGGTACAATGCTTACTATGGCAGCTTGTAGTCCTTCAGCAGATAAAGAAACGGAAAAGAAAGAGCAAGTAACTGCGCAAAATGATGGAGAAGCAAAAACGACAAGTGCAGATGAAGCGTCAAAAACAACGAAAGATACTGAAAAAGAAACAAATACTTCTTCAAATGAAAAAACAGATAAGGAGGCAAAAAATACGAAAGAATCATCAGGGACAGAAAGTAACGGCAAAACGTCAACTCAAAACGAAAATGTAAAAACAAAAGAAAAAGAGACGACAGGAAAAACGAATGATCAAACGACTAGCGGGAAAACAACAGATCAAAGCACAAGTACAAACAATAACGGAAAGACAACGAAAGATCCGAAGAAAAGTGTTGCTGTGAAAACGAATGTTAAAGAAGTTGTAGCATTAATTGATAGCTTGGACAAGCAGTTAGCTGCTAATCCGAAATTGGAAACAGTGAATAAGCTTGGCAAACAAATTAATGAAAAGTGGGATGTGATTGAAAAAGAGCTAGAGGCATCACATCCGACGGATTCTAAAACAATCGGTCAAAGTATGTATCCGTTAATTGTAGGAGCGGAGAAAGAAAAAATCGATATTAATAAAATGAAATCTTTAACGACGAAAACGAAAAAAGATTTAAATCAGTTATTGACGAAACTTTCGTAGTTTCAAAAGCCTACTCGTGTGAGTAGGCCTTTTTTGGTTGTTGTAATGTGCACAGTATAACTTATTTATTTTCATTTTCAATTACGATGCGAAAAGAACTGAATGCTTGTTGACTGATATAATCTTCTTCGCTAACTTTATAAGGAAATGGAAAAGCGACGAGTTGAAAATTACTTTCCTGATCCACTGAAGGCAATATGAAATTAAAGATTTGCCTCGTTTCAGGTGCAACTTTAGTATAAACGACTTTTCTATTGTTAAATACTTCAACTTGTTTCCAATCTTTAAAAGCCACGATTGCGTAAGTCATTTCATCATTCGTTTCATTACCGTTTGATAAGGTTAATTGCTTGCCTTCCTTTTCAAAGAAGACAGTTTGTAAGTTCTCTTCACGGTTCGTAACAAATAATGGTTCGTAAAGACCATCTTTTAAAATAGCATCTGGATCTATATGGGAGAGTTTTATTTTTTCGCTTTCTTTCTGAGGAGGATGCATTGAGTATCGCATACTTAGAATATCTTCTAAAATGGCTGCTTTATTTAAGTTATTATCTTTTAATTTGTATTCAGGTTTTTTAATTATTAAAAAGGTTAATTCACTTGCATTAGGAGAAGTGTGTAAAGAGATTTTCGTAGTCATTGAACTGTTGGGCTTCATATCGAAAAAATAGTGTGATATTTCATTAGTAGTATCTTCTATTTTAAAAGGTTTTTGTTCGTAATCTTCTAGAACAATCAATCCATATTTTCGGTTTTCGTTAATAGTATGTACGAATGATAATGATACATTAATTTTATTATCCTCACTAGTAATTGTGCTACCGTTGTTAATATGTTGGCCTTGATTATCCTTCAATCCGTAAGAAATAGTATTGGTTTGTTGCTCTCTCTTATTTTCTTTAGAAGGTGGATGAGGTTGTATGATTGAAGTATTGAACAAAATATAAATTGTAAGTAATGAAATGAGTAAAACACCGATAATAATATATATTTGTTTCATAAATAGCACCTCAATATATGTAAAGTATTAGAGAAAAAAGATATGCAAGATGCATATCTTTTTTCTCTTTCTTACCAGAAGGCTTTTGTTTCGTGATTCACATCATTATAACCACTTAATTTATAGGTATGATTACCGATAGCGTAATCATCTCCATAATAAATGCTTGTGTTGGTCGCTGTAGCACTTACAAAGGATGATTTTTTTGCACTATTACTTTTCGTATTTACTAATGAGCCATCGCCATTGAAAGTTCTTGCTTTTGCATAAACATAGTCTTCGGTCGTAGTTGATTTCGATTTCGCAACTGCATATGGGTTACCAAAAAAGGGAGTATATACGCTAATGTTAGAGTCATTCTTAGGTGCAGCTGCAACAGTCAAACTAGGAACACTAGATGTTTTTGTTGATTGAATTGTATCAAAGTCAACTAAAACGGGCTGCTTGTCTACAGTATCGACCTCTGAAGCACTTGCGTTATTAGTAATACCAAAACCTAAAACCGCTAACCCTAAAGTTGTCACCGATAAAGATTTTTTCATATTCACTAATTTTCCCACCTTTTTAAATTTTTGAGTTCGAACTCAATTCATACAATATATGAAAATTTCGAAACTCTCAATGGTTTATCCCATACTTAACTTTTCTTTTACTTTCGATTCAACATGTCTTCATTTGCAAAAAAGCGAATATATCTTCTAATGCTTAGCCAGCAAGGGATACAGGTTTAACTTTATGAAATTCGTGTAAATTTAAATCTATTTATGTCATTATCTCTGTTATTTTCAAGTTCATATGGGAAACTTATTAAAAAAAGGATGGTGACAAAAATGACAATCGATCGAATTTGTACAATTGGACCCGCAAGTAATAATAAAGAAACGTTAGCACAGTTAATAAAGAATGGTATGAAAATTGTTCGACTGAATTTATCGCATGGCACGCATGAAAGTCATAAAGACATCATTCGTTTAGTGAAATCATTAGATGACTCTATTAAATTTTTGGGTGATGTACAAGGTCCTAAAATAAGATTAGGTGAAGTGAAGGGAGAGCAAATTACACTTCAGGCAGGAGATTCTTTTATTTTACATACACAACCAGTTACAGGGAGTAATACAGAAGCAAGCGTTGATTATGAAGGAATTGCGAATGATGTGAAAGTAGGCAGTAGAATTTTAATTAATGATGGAGAAGTTGAATTAATTGTTGAAAAGATAAGTACGGATAAAATAGAAACGAAGGTAAAAACAGGTGGCAATATCTCATCTCATAAAGGAGTTAATTTACCAGATGCGGCTGTTCGTTTACCAGCTATTACAGAGAAAGATAAAAAAGATATTCAGTTTCTTTTAGAAGAGAATGTTGATTTTATCGCGTGTTCTTTCGTAAGAAAACCTAGTCATATAAAAGAAATACGAGATTTTATACAACAGTATAAAGAAACGTCACCTAATGTAATTGCAAAAATAGAAACGATGGAAGCAATCGAGAATTTTCAAGATATATGTAAAGAAGCAGATGGAATTATGATTGCAAGGGGCGATTTAGGAGTAGAGTTACCGTATCAATGCATTCCGCTTTTACAGAAAATGATGATTCAGGAATGTAATCGAACGAATACATATGTCATTACAGCAACACAAATGCTTCAATCTATGGTAGATCATTCTATTCCAACAAGAGCAGAGGTGACTGATGTGTTTCAAGCTGTACTGGACGGGACGAATGCAGTTATGCTTTCAGCTGAAAGTGCATCAGGAGAACATCCAATCGAAAGTGTGAGAACATTACGTCTCGTTTCAGAATTTGCAGAGCATGTTAAAAAAGATGGACCTTTTGCGATGAAAGATGTACTGGAGTTACTGCATAAATCACTGAATGAGTGATGAATAAAAAAAAGAGGGTGGATATGCATCCCCCCTCGTGTTTACTCTTGTTCTTGTTCATCTAAAATCTTATCAAAAGCAGCAGATACTTTATCAAACTCTTCATCATTTTCAATGTATGAAAACTCATTATCTTCTTCTACTTTTAAAAAGAAAATATCAATGTCTTCCTCAGTTTCTGTTTGGATATCTTCAACAAAGGCAACTGCAATATATTCTGCACCTTCGACATCCATTGCTCCAAGTACTTCTACTTCCTGATCCTCATTATTCTCATCGCTAAGTGTAAACACTTCGCCAACTTCAATATCAGACATATTCATTCTCCTCCTGTTCGACTCTAAAAATAGAGCACTCAAACTGTATACATACTAACATATCTTTCCATGAAAAACCAAATTCATACGTAAGAAAACAATTGATTCTTCTTTAGTATGAGTATACAGCTATTAGGAGCATTATTTGTCTGTGCTATATTACTTAATCCATTCAACAATTGTATCCATAGTCTGTCTTGTTTTATCACGCTTTGGCTCTTCTTTACGGTAACCAAAGGCAACCATAACTGATACTTCAAGATTATCGCCTTGTATAATGCCTTCTTGACGAAGTAAAGAATCTACTTCCTCTTTATCAAATCCTTCTATTGGACAAGAATCAATACCGATTTGAGCTGCACTCGTCATCATATTACCTAAAGCAATATAAGTTTGTTTAGATGCCCAATCAAATACAGCACGATCGGATTGTAATAAGTTAAAATCTGTTTCCTGGAACTTTTTGAAGAATTCATATCTAATTTTTTGAGTGTCTTCAGGCAATCCAATAATATCGTTCATCATATATTTAATATACTCTGCATCATAATGCATATCTTTAATGTTTCTTGAAAGAACAATAACAAAATGACTAGCTGTTGCAAGTTGCCCACCAGCGCCCCATGAATACGGTTGTAGTTTTTCTCTTAATTCTTTATTTTGTACGACAATAAATTTCCAAGGCTCATATCCAAAAGAAGAAGGAGATAATCTGCCTGTTTCTAAAATGAATTTGAAATCCTCTTCTGAAATTTTGTGCATAGGATCGAATTCTTTACATGCATGTCTGAAATGAAAAGCCTCCATAATTTTTTCTTTTGTAATTTCTTTTGTATTTGTCATAAAAGTTCCTCTTTTCATGAATTTATTTTTGTAAGTAAATTATATTTTTAAAGTAACATAGATACAAGTACGCACATTTATGTGGTATAGTATCAAAAAAGATACTAATGTTAAGAGAAGGGATTTATTATGGATTGTCCAAACGAAAATAATATAAATTACCCATTTTTAAATAAATATTCTTGTCCAGTTGAAGCTATGGTTGAGGTGATTGGAGGGAAATGGAAAGGGGTAATTTTGTATCATTTATTAGATGGTACAAAGCGGTTTAATGAATTAAAAAGATTAAAACCAAATATCACACAAAGAATGTTAACACTGCAGCTGAGAGAACTTGAAGCAGATGGCATCATACATCGCGAAGTATACCGTGAAGTGCCGCCAAAAGTAGAATATTCATTAACTGAGCTTGGTGAATCTCTTCGTCCAATGATTTTATTAATGATGGAGTGGGCAACTCATAATATGGAGAAGGTTTTGGAGAGTAGGAATACGAAAGATAATAATTAAGAGTTGAAATTGGTATAGATGAGATATGTGAAATAGTTGTAGAAATAAAAGGTGTTTCCATACGTGAAAACACCTTTTATTTCTATATTTTTACTTTTTAACTTCAACTGCTGAAGTTGGAAAGTTATTTAAGTTTGCAATTTGACCATACCAATCAGCATGTTTAAAAACAACACCTTTTCCATATCCTTCAGTTGAAGTACGTTCCCATAGTGTTGTTGAATAGCTAGCGGTAGGGGATGCTGTACGTACAGAAACAATTTGATTTTGCCAACTAGCAGACAAGTTTTTATAACCGCTACTTACAGAAAAATACTCGCTACCTTGATTTGTGCGTTTATAGAAGTCTGTACTACCAGGTCCGCTTCCTCCAACACCAAGGGGAGTGATTGAATTATTCAACCTTTGTTTATCTTTTTCAATAAAAGCCTCTAAACTTTCTTTGCTCGAAAATCCATAAGATAACCAGTCACCATTTTGATTTTGTTTCGGTAGAACTAACGTTATTTTTACGTCTTCCTTTAATGGAGCACTCAATTTGTTAAACGAATCAACAGTCTTTTCATCTACAGTTACATATTCGAAAGAGGAAATCGTATAATCTTTTTCGGTACTAGCCGATACTAATCCCATTCCTCCAGTTAACGACGAAACAGTTAATAATGCACCTGCTACCAACTTTTTCAGCATGGATTCATCTCCTTAAAACTTAGATTTTTTACATAACTAAAATGTATGTTAATTTGAATACATTATAAATATTTAGAAATTTATAAAAATTAAACAGAATATTCTTTTATTAGTCTTGAGTAAGGAAAGTAATTAAAAATGAAAAAAAGGTTTACTTAAAAAGTAAATCCTTTTTGCCGACCTATCTCAAAACTCTATGGATTAAAGTTTCATTTTATCCATCTATGAATCATACACTTCTTTTGCATTCATAGAAACAGCATCTAATAAAAGAAAAACGGCTGCTATAATATGTAGAAGGATTTCTATATAAGGAAAGAAGGCAACTAGAGTAACGATAATACCTATATAATGAGCGTACGTATTCATCCCTGCTTTTTTAGCTAATAAAATAGTAGTGATATGTAAAGCAATCAATAGTAGTAAAGGTAATCCATCTAGGTTAACAAGACTTGGAAATAAATAATAACAAGGAATTAATAAAAGATGATAGATTCCTGTGATCCACTTTAGTGCTTGTATGTAAGTTTTCAAAGTGAACCCTCCTAAAATAATCCATATCTATATATTACCAAAAATAATAGGTGATTGGATATTAAATACTTGTGGTTTTTAGTTGAATATAGTCTTTTTATGTAAACTAATTGTTTCTTGTTCTATAAAATAGAAAAACCACCCAAACGAGGGTGGTTCGTATTATAAATAACTACTTAAAGAAGAAAGGGAGACCTTCACCTCACTACCTTCCTTCATATTTCGCAGCATAACGGTTTCTGTACTAAGTTCGTCTTCACCAATGATAAGCACATAAGGGATATTCTCTTTATTGGCATAATTAAGGGCACGTTTTAATTTGCGTCCTGCTAGTTCAAGTTCAACTTTTAAGGAAGTGGTAGAACGTAATTGCTGGGCAATTTGTAAGCATTGTAATTCTGTTCCGAGTGGGATGATAAATAGATCCGCTGTAGATGATAATGTTTCTTTCTGCGAAAGTGCTGTATAAATAACGTCTAAACCGAATGAAATACCGACTGTTGGATAGTTCATATTATCATCACGGAATGCTCCGATAATGTTATCGTAACGGCCGCCACTACCTATGCTAGATGTAATTGAGCCATCTTTTAGGAAGATTTCATATACAGTCCCTGTATACATTGTGAGTCCTCTTGCTAAAAACGGATTGAATATCGTATTTTCATTTATTCCGAGAGCGATTAAATATTGCTGTAATTGTTGTAATTCGTTTACGCCATCGGCAACGAGTTGGTTATTGAAAGCTTCTTTAAAGTTAGCAATTGTAAGCTTTAGACAAGATAATACAGTATTACATATTGTATCAGCCATTTCTTCAGAAATTCCGCGCTCTAATACATCTTTTCGTACACCATCAATCCCAATCTTTTCGATTTTGTCTAATGATAAAATGACGTCACTCGTTAGTTCAGTAGGGATGTTAATGGACTCGAGAATACCGTTTAATAATTTTCGGTTATTATATTGAATCGTTACTTCTAAGTTTAACGTTCGGAATAGTTCAAACGCCATGCTCATAAGATCAGCTTCTGCCATGACGGATTCTACACCGACTATATCAACGTCGCATTGTATAAATTCACGGAATCTCCCTTGTTTAATTGGCCCATCTCGAAATACTTTCCCAATTTCATAACGTTTAAAAGGGAGGCGAATATTCGGATTCATCGCCACGACTTTTGCGAATGGAATGGTTAAATCGTATCGTAAGGCAAGGTCGCGTTTTCCTTGATCCTTTAGCGTATATATTTCTTTTAATATTTCATCGCCACCGCCGTACTTGTAAGACATAAGCTCATACATATTTAACGTTGGTGTCTCTAACGGTTTGCATCCGTATCGTTCAAACGTATCTTCACAAGCCCTTTTAATTTTATTTCGCAGCACTTGCTCCTCTGGTAAATAGTCTTTCGTGCCTTTTACATTTTTCATTTCCATTGTAATCACTCCTTTTTTAAATTAAAAAAAGCTATGCAGGTATAAAAATACCCACATAGCTTTATGAACGCTTCGTGGGTCAACAGGAAAAGCCCTGTACCCACGAAGAAAAATTTTTCTTCGGATACACGGCGTTACGTATGATGATGAAGTTGGAAAGAAGTATTAAAATTTCGCATTACAAATCTCTCCTTAACATAAGTTTTTCCAAATTATATCAGATGATTTTTGAATTATCAATATTTTTAGTTTTGAAATATACGTGAAGTTATGTAGGAGAAATGGAAAAGGGTGTATAATAAAACTTAATAATATGAAATAACCTTTTAAGGAGAACGTTATGAAAAAAGATAAAACAAATGCGATGCGAATATTAGATAAAGAAAAAATTGAATATTCGATGATGTCATATGATCCAGACGATGGGAAAATTGATGGCGTATCAGTAGCCGAGAAAATTGGACGAGAAGTGAGAGAAGTATATAAAACGTTAATCGCTCAAGGGAATAGTAAAAATTATCATGTGTTTATTATTCCGGTAGATGAGGAACTAAATTTAAAAGCTGCCGCAAAAGCAGTAAGTGAAAAGAAGATTGAAATGATTGCTGTGAAAGATATTACGAAAGTGTCAGGATATATTCGTGGTGGTTGTTCACCAGTCGGAATGAAGAAGTTATTTTCTACATGTATTGATGAAAGTGCCCAATCACTTGAAACGATGATAGTAAGTGGCGGGAAAATTGGTATACAAATTGAGCTTAAAGTAGATGACTTGGCGAAAGTGACGAGAGCGCAGTTTGGAGAGGTAACGAAGTAAATATACATAGGAAAAGAAGTTCTTGTTTTATTAAATTTAGATAAAGATTTATAGGATAATTAGTCCATTATGAGGACGGATTATCCTTTTTTCTTGCTACTGATCATGAGACGTTATGTTAACCGAGTGTGTATACAATATTCAACCGAAAACAAACAACATATCAACTCTATAAAATGGTAAAATAGGGAAAAGGGCATTCTGAATAATACCTTTAGAAACCACTATTTATCACATAGGGGTTTTCAAAAAAGTAAAGGGGGGGGATAAATGAAATATATTAATGGATTGTACATAGCACTTATATTGATGATGTTCATTAATTTACTTAATTTCACAATTTTTGATAATAAATACTCAGGGATAACAATGTATCTTTCTTCCGTTATATTCATAATTGGGAGCGCATTTTTTGGAAGTGCAAAACGGCTTAAAATGAGTGAGAAAAAATAAACCTTTTAGGAGGTTATAATCATTAATGAAACAACAAGAACAAGTAATCTTTCGTGAGGTTCAGCGATCCCCAATTTGGGTATGGATACTCATATTAGGGATCTCCATGCTGATGTGGTATGGATTTATTCAACAAATTATTCTTGATATCCCGTTTGGAGATAAACCAGCTTCTAATGGTGTCTTAATTGTTATGTGGTTGTTGTTCGGGATTGCCTTTCCTGTATTAATGCTTGGAGTATTGAAACTGATTATTGAGGTCCGTGAAAAAGGTCTTTATGTCCGCTTTGTTCCTTTTCATTTTCAATATAAGCAGTACCTTTTCAAAGATATACATCATTATGAATGCATTACTTACAGTCCAATAAAACGATTTGGAGGATGGGGAATTCGTTTTAACCTTAAGAATGAAAAAGCCTATAACATGAATGGAAATAAAGGTATAGAGTTAAAGTTGCAATATAACACAGTAGTAATCGGCACTCAAAAATCAGATGAATTAAAAAAAGCACTGGACTCAGTACAAAAAGTATAATGAAAATTAAACTTTAACAAACGGGCACAATTCAACAATTTCTACTAGGTATACCTACTTTAAAAACAACTTAAATTTACTTCCAATATCGAAAATTATGTAAATAAGCTGTTCACTGGATTCCCATAGAAAACTGTGATGAGATGAAATGTTTGATTTTGAAGCACTTCAAAATCTTAGCTAGATGGCTATGTAGCGGTACCAACATTAAAAAGGCAGGAACATATCAAATATGTTCCTGCCTTTGATTTTAGACAGATGTTTCCTAACAGTTGATTTTGTAAATGAAAGTCGAATTTAAATCCATATTTTGTGTGAAATATAAAACATATAATAAAAGTATGAGGTGATACAGTGAGAGAGATTCATATTCATAAAATCATTGCGAATAAGAGAAAAGAAAAGGGAATTACGCAGGAAGAGTTAGCGGCGTATATCGGTATTACGAAGGCATCTGTTTCCAAATGGGAGACGGGGCAGAGTTATCCGGATATTACATTTTTACCACTATTAGCATCATACTTTAACATTAGTATAGATGAACTAATTAGTTATACACCGCAAATGAAACAGGAAGATATTAAAAATTTATATCATAGACTCGCAGAAGCTTTTAGTGAAAAACCGTTTGATGAAGTGATGATAGAGTGCAGAGGAATAATCAAAAAATATTATTCTTGTTTTCCGTTATTACTTCAAATGGGACTACTTTTTATTAATCACCATATGTTAACGGAGGATACGGATAAAAGAATTGAAATGTTAGAAGAGGCAATGAATCTCTTTAGCAGAGTGCAGGAAGAAAGTGACGATGTTTCTCTTGTGAAAGAGGCGGCATCGTTTCAAGCAACTTGCTATCTTATACTCAATAGACCAAATGAGGTGCTTCAATTACTTGGCGAAACGATACGTCCTAACTTTCCAGAGGAAGATCTAATCGCACAGGCGTATCAAATGCTTGGAAATACTGAGAAGGCAAATGAAGTGATGCAAATTAGTATGTATCAACATTTAATACAACTCGTTGGGACAATACCGAATTATGTAGTAGTAAATGCTTCAAGCGCTGAAAAAGTAGAGGTAATTTTAAATAGAGCTTTTATGTTAATAGATATATATGAATTAGAAACGTTACATCCCAATATGACTTTAAAAGTATACTATGCTGCTGCACAAGTATATTGCATGCAAGGGAATTTTGAAGGTTCATTAGAAATGCTAGGGAAATATGCAGCGGTTTGTACGAATAGCTTCACAGTAAATAGCCTGCATTTACACGGCGATTCCTATTTTGATGCGATTGATGGATGGTTTGCAGAATTTCCACTTGGTGCTAAAACAGTTAGAAATGAAGAGATTATAAAGCGAAGCATGCTACAAAGCATTGCAGAGAACCCGGTTTTCGTTCCGATGAAAGATGTAAGAGAGTACAAAAATATAATAGCGAGTTTGAAATTCAAATTAGATATAACGGAATAGAAGGAGGATTAATATAATGATCTTTGATGAATATGAAGTAGCGGTAAAAAGTGAATTAACTTTGCAAGGTACGATTACAAAGCCAAAAGCTGGTGGGAAGTATGCTGCTGTTGTAATTATCGCTGGATCTGGAGAAGTTGATCGTGATGGAACGATAGTACCGCTAAAGCTTGAGTCGAACATATATAAAGATTTAGCACATGTATTGGCGAGGCTTGGAGTAGTGACGCTCCGTTTCGATAAGCGCGGAGTAGGAAAGAGTAACGGAGAAATTCTGAAGACTGGAATGTGGGATTTAGTTAGTGATATAGAGGCCATGATAACGTATTTAAAAGAACAACCATTTGTTGATCCAAAAAATATCATTTTAGCTGGTCATAGTGAAGGGTGTATGTTAGCCACTGTAGTAAACGCAAGAACACCAGTTAATGGACTCATACTTATTACAGGAGCTGCAGAATCATTAGAAGAAGCTACAAAAAGACAAAGAGAAATTGCTTATAAAGAACTAAAAGAGCAGAAAGGAATAAAAGGAAAACTAATGCGTCTTCTTAATGTAGAGAAACGCGGAGAAAAACAGATGGAAAAAATAAAAGAGAAAATGATGAACACAGAAAAAGATACGATTAAAGTTGGTTTTAAACCGATGAATGCAAAGTGGTTTAGAGAGCATTTTCAGCATGACATCTATAAAGACTTACAACAAGTAACATGTCCAGTACTAGCTATTGCTGGTGATAAAGATATTCAGGCTGACCCTGAAAGAGCGAAGCGGATCGGTGAGTATGTGAAGGGTGATTCTGAAGTACGTGTAGTAAAAAATATGGATCATAGTTTAAAAAGTTTTGAAGGTGAATTTAAAGCATTAGAGTTTAAAAAGAATTATGAAGAAGGGGCAGGAAAGCCACTTCATCCAGAGTTGGAAGAAATAATTGTGAATTGGATGGAAGTACATTTTATCCCGGGCAGTAAGGCTTTTACATCAAAATTAGGTGAGGAAGTTGGGAAAGAAAGAAACTGCTTGTAAAAGATTGGTTGTTGAGTGGGAATCTAGTTTAGTATATAAATTTTTTTAATGAAAAAATCTGTTAAGAGATAGGTTTTTTATCCGATTTTCATTTAAAAACGAACATTTTGAGTTATTTAATCGAAAATGTTCACTTTTTTCTTGCGCATATACTAGTAGTTTGTTATATTATCCATATAATAATTTTGAATAACATCACTCGTATATACTCGGTAATATGGTCCGAGCGTTTCTACCTAGTTCCCAATGAAAGAACTGGACTACGGGTTAAAGTATTCGGGCGCTCTATGTAATGTGCGCTACCGATTTATAATTTTGCATGTGCTTAATTAACTTTGACTACCGTAGTTCTAGAAAGTAGAGATTCTTCTACAATTTCTAGAACTTTTTTTGTTTGGACCAAAAGCATCGAGTATAGAAAACAACAAGAGAAAGAGGAGATTATTTATGAAGAAGAATACGTTGAAAAAATGTGCTGCCTTAGTAACTACTGTTGCATTGTCATTCTCGATACTTGCGGGATGTGATGCGAGTCCGAAACAAGTTGAGGCAAAAAGCAATCAAAAACCAATCTTAATTCAAGGGCCAATGCCGATAGAAGCAGAAAAGTTTGCGAAAAGGCTAAAAAATGTGAAAGAAGAAAAGTCTGGAACTTTTGTATTTTATAAAGGAACTGTCGACAATTATCCTGTAATCGTTGCGAAAACAGGTAAAGGAATGGAGAATACAGCAGCTGCTACAGCGGTGGCTATTGAAAAATATAAACCTACAGCAATTATTAACCAAGGAACATCAGGTGGACATGATCCAAATTTAAATGTATTTGATATTGTGTTAGGAAAACAAGTTGCAAATATAGGTTCATTAAAAACGACCAATATGGATGAGAACAAAGGAATTGAGCCGACAAAATGGATATCTATGGACTTAATGGCTTCTGAAGGAAGTGCAGGAGAAGATCCAAATGCTGAGAAAATCCGATACTACGAAGGAGATAAGGAATTACTTGCAGCGGCTCATGCAGTGAAAGATAAATATACAAAAGGTAAAGTAGTTGAAGGTACGATTGGTTCAGCAGACGTTTGGAATAATGAAGTTGATAGAATTAAGTGGTTCCATACAAAATACGGTACATCTGTAGAAGAAATGGAAGGAGCTGCTGCAGCTCAAATCGCAAAAGCTTATGACGTCCCGTTTTTAGGGATTCGAGTATTATCTAATAATAAAACAAACGGTGGGAAATACAACCCAAATACAGCAGCGGCAAATCAAGAATATGTATATGAAGTAGTTAAAAAATATATAGGTTCAATGCAAAGTAAATAGTAGTAGTTCTGTTCCAACATAAACGTCAAGTAACTGTAAATGTTTTCGAGACGGATAAACTTGTCTTAGGAATGGTAGTTGAAAAAGAAAAGCTTGTTTCTTATAGAAAATATAAGAAACAAGCTTTTTTATTTAAAATAAATTGGTAATTAAACTATAACATCAATATATAACGTTGAATATCATAATAATATAATGGAGGTGATGTTATATGGCTCTTACTACAGGACCAATTGAAAACGTAGGAAATCAACCTGCTAATGCAAATAGAGTTAGGGTAAAAATCCTTAACCGTACTGCGGGCCCACTTACTGGAGTAGCTAGAGTTTTTAGACTTGACGGTTCATTAGTATTAATTGAACAGGTAAACTTCAATGTAAATTCTAATGCTTCTACTTTTGCAACTCTAAGTTTAGTTCATCCTGCTCTTGGACAAGCATTTGAATATGAAGTTCAAATTGTTCCTAATCAACCTGGTGGACTATATAGTGTTTATGGACTAACAGCTGACAGTATTATCATTACTGCACAACGTATTGTGAACTCAGAATTGACACAGTTTCTTTAATTAAAATAGATTGGTGCCTACATGGTATCCAATCTATTTTTGTACGTATTATTCAGAGAAAGAAAGGTTTTACACAAAAATAAAGACAGTTATGGAAAAGGAAAAGTCGAGCTATCATCTTGATTTTTATCCCGCTATTTGCCGGGCAGTAAGACCACCACCTCAAAATTCAGCGGAAGCAAAGAAGTTAGGTGAGGGAGGAACGAAATCCCACTGATTAAAGTTTCACTTTATCTGTTTTGTGGCACAGTTTTCTTTGAATGCTTTTTATTCAAACTGTTTTTTTAAGTATTTATCAAATATGCATTATTGCATAAATTAATTTAAATTTATAAGTTAATATTAAACTACTTTTTAATTGTAAAGAATATTTTAATAATCTTTACGGGAGAAGGATATTTCTTGTGAAAAGTAAAATTGTTTGGAAAGTAGATAAACAAAAAGTTTGGAAATGATATAAACTCAATAGAGTTTTGTATTAAATAAAAAGAAAAGGGTGGGTATGGGTTTCTAAAAGTTTTGGGGGGAGAAAGCATTTTTTAGTGAATAGCTTTAAATTATATTTTAAAGGGGAATGGGTATATGAAGTTTCGAAATACAAAGATTGCTATGATTACACTATCTTCATTTTTTATTTTAGGTTCTGCATCTCTATCATTCACAGATACTATACACGGTGAAGTGGTTCCAGCATCAGCACAGGAGATTATTGTAAAAAATTATGACGATACATATTATAATAACGCAATAGGAAAAACGGGGTTAGAATTAAAGAAGGAACTGCATAATATTATTGATAATCATACAAAGTTATCATACAGTGCGGTTTGGGAAGCGTTAAGAGATACTGATGAAGATCCAAATAATAAAAATAATGTGATACTCTTATATACTGGTCGTTCGCAAGGGAAACTTACGAATGGATCAGGAGTAAATAACTGGAACCGAGAGCATGTTTGGGCAAAATCTCACGGTGACTTTGGAACGACTGCAGGACCTGGAACAGATCTACATCATTTAAGAGCGACGGATGTATCTGTAAATAGTTCACGTGGAAATCTAGATTTTGATAACGGTGGTGTAAATCATTCTGAAGCGACAGAATGTAAATATGATAGTGATTCTTGGGAACCTCGTGATAGTGTAAAAGGAGATATTGCTAGAATGCTGTTTTATATGGCTGTTCGTTACGAGGGGGACAACGGCGAAATAGATTTAGAACTAAATGAAAAAGTGAATAACAACAAAGATCCATACATGGGGAAACTATCTGTTTTATTAAAATGGAATGAACAAGACCCGGTCGATGATTTAGAGCGAAAGCGTAATGAAGTGATTTTTACAAAATATCAACATAACCGCAATCCTTTTATTGATCATCCAGAATGGGTAAATAAAATCTGGAACTAAGATTTTTAAAGGTATTATATTTTGATAAAAGGGATTGATCATAATGATCAATCCTTTCTTATATTTTTACTAGAATAAATGATTTTTATAGAATTGAAGAGGAGAATAGGATAGATATTTTATCAAGTTAAGTATATATGGGTATTTTAGTACGGCCCCCACTCAATATTCACCCCAACAATAAGAAAAACAAGTCCAATGATAAACCAAATGAGTGCAAGTGGAGCCATGAAACGAATCCATTTTCCATAAGAAATGCCGCTTGCTGCGAGAACGCCCATTAAAACACCGGAAGTTGGATTTAAGCAGTTTACTACACCTTCTCCGAGCATAACAGCCTGTACTGTAACTTGGCGTGTAATGTGCATGAAATCAGCTAATGGAGCTAATATCGGAATAAAAATAACCGATTCTCCTGTCCCGGATGAAATAAGGAAATGTAATGCAGCACTACTTACGTACATACCGAGAACGCCAAATACAGGGCTTTGTCCTTCAAGAGACTGTGCGAGCTGGTTAACGATAGTATCAAGTAATTTGCCTTGTTCTAAAATGACTGAAATACAGCGAGCCATTCCGACAATTAAAGCACCATAGATAAGGTTTTGGCAGCCAGTTAGAAAAGTAGAAGCGATATCGTTTGCTTTCATGCCACCTATTATTCCGGCTGTAATTGCTATGAAAATAAAAGTAGCGGTCATTTCTGCGTCCGTCCAATGCAGACGAAAAGCGCCTATTAAAAATGCAATTAATGATAAAGCTGAAACGAGTAAAATTAATTTATGACGTATCGTCCAAGGAACTTCTTTTTTCTCTGTTTCTTTTTCGCTTGAAAGAGCGTTACTTGGAAACCAGTTGTCGCCAAGAATGCTTCCTTTATTCGATTTTTTCAAGCGTTTTACATACCAATTAATATAAAGGATAGTGGCAAGTAAAAAAGATATATAGATAGCTGTGCGTAAACCAATCCCCGAAAACATCGGAAGTTCTGCAATCTTTTGTGAAATGCCTAAAGGTGAAGGGGATAAAATAGTAGCATTAAAACCAGCATAGGTGCCTAAATAAATAATTGCTACACCGACGATAGCGTCCCATTTTAACGTGCGTGCAACGATGATACCGATGGGGATAAAACCGATAACTGAGTTAACGATAATACCAGTCGTTCCAAGAATAGAAAAGAGCGCAGCAACTATACAAATGAAAAGTAATTGCTGATTCCGAAATTTGTTAATAACATGATAGATTAAGCCGTCAAGAGCACCTGTTTTTTCAAGAATTGCAATAGCTCCACCTGTAAATAAAATTAGAAAGATAATAGGAGCAGCAAGTGTCATTCCTTTTTCAATAGCGGTAAAAAAAGAAACAAATCCTACGGGTGATTGCGGAACAGAATGGTAGCTACCTGGTATTGTCGTTGTAACGGTCCCGTTTGTAACCCTTTTAAATTCTCCAGCAGGAACGAAGTACGTAGCAATGGCGCAAAGTAAGGCAATAAAAAATAGTAGTACGTACGCATCAGGCATTTTAAACTTTTGTTTACTAGGTTGTTTTTTTGCCTCAGTTTGTATTTGCATAAAATCCCTCCTTCTTCACTTTGTTAATTTTTAATATTCTGAATTTAATCTGTGAAATAGATTATAATAAAGGTAGCTTCTTAAGGCAATAGTTTTTGTATCCTTTTCCCGCACATACAAATTATTGCAATATTAGACAGGGAAACGATAATAAGCCAAGAATATGTTATGTAGAAAGAAAAAGGAAAAGAGGGAACAAGATGTGGAAAACTACTGATTTATGTGATGAATTTGAAAAGGAATTACAAATATGTCGACAGTCTTTTCGGTCTTTTGGGAAGAAAGAACAATTCTACGGAAAAATTGCAACTGTAAAAGTGAAAGATGATAATGTACTAGTGAAGGAAGGATTGCAAACATTACCAGAAGGAACAGTATTAGTTGTTGATGGCGGAGCGTCTACGAATTGTGCGTTACTCGGTGATAATTTGGCAGCTATTGCGGAAGAAAGAAAGCTAGCAGGAATTATTGTGAATGGGTATGTTCGTGATTCTAGTGAACTAAAGAATATTAATATTGGTATTTTAGCATTAGGAACGATGCCAAATAGAAGTGTGAAAGAAGGAAAAGGAGAACGAAATATTTCATTGCACTTTGGACAAGTAGAATGGAATCCAAATGAATATGTCTATGCGGATGAAGATGGCGTCATTATTAGTGAAAAGAGTTTACATAGTTAAGAGTTAATAAGTTATTATTCTTAGAAAATAAATCCGATAAAGCATGGACAAAATTCTTTGTCAATAGTAAAATAATACAGAAATTTAAAATTTACAGAATGTATAGGTTTATCGTTTTACGATAACTTAAATGGAAGTAAGTTGTGCCAAGAAAAGTGAATGTTATCACAATGATACGTTCATAAACAAAATTATTTTTCCTATACAAATATAGCCGCGAATAATGCGGGTAGGAGGTGTTGTACATTTTTGTTCGACACTTACAAAAAGAGAGTGTCAATCGCACGCCCTTGAAGGGCCTTTTTTTGTGTAAATGGTAGTAAGGGAGGAAATTTTGGGATGGCAATGTTGAAAAAATGGCTGCTTACGTCTTTAATGGCAGTGACACTTGTATTTGTTTCTTTTGCGAATACAGTACATATTACGTTTGCTGAAGGAAATACAGCAAAACTTGCAATTATTGGGGAATCACAAAAAGGCATTATGTTATGTCCGAAAGAAGAGCAAATTAAAGATGGGGAAACAGCTTTAAGTTTGCTGCAAAAGGTCATGGGGGACAAAGTAGAATCTGAAACGATGTCGTTTGGAACATATGTAAAAGGCATCGATGGTTTAATGGCCGGAGCTACAAGTGGTTGGACATACGATGTAAATGATACATCTGCACAAGTTGGGGCAGATAGTTATAAATTAGAGTCTGGTGATGTGGTTGTATTCCGTTTTGTTTCAGACTGGAGCAATATGAGCCAGGAAACATTGAAAGAAACGTTAGATAAGTTCGGAACGTGTAAAACAGAAGAACCTAACGGTGGCAAACCAGAAGAACCAAAGACGGATGATCCAAAACAAGAAAAACCAGAAGAACCGAAGACGGATGATCCAAAACAAGAAAAACCAGAAGAACCAAAGACGAATGATCCAAAACAAGAAAAACCAGAAGAACCAAAGACGGATGGTTCAAAACAAGAAAAACCAGATGGTACAAAAACAAATGATGAAAAACCAGAACAACCAAAGCAAGAGAACATTCAAGATCCAAGTGCACAATTAAACGAAGCCATTTCTAAAACATCAGACAAGATGTTACAAGATGGAATTGAAAGTGATTGGGTAGCTGTAGCGCTTTCTCGTTCTGGAAAGAATGTGCCAATTGAGGCAAAATTAAATTATGTTAAGTCAGTAACTGAAAAAGTAGAAAAGCGCATTAATCGTTTTTCAGCGACAGATTTAGCTAGAACAATTATTATGATGAATGCAATGAGTGCAGACCCTAAAAATGTAGGTGGACATAATTTAGTTCAAAAATTGTATGAGTCAGATAAAGTGAATTCTGTTACAGGTTATGCATTTGCTTTACTTGCATTTGATACGAAGAAGTATGAGATTCCAGTTGAATCAAAATGGAACAGAGTTGCTCTAGTGGAAGCACTGTTAAATAATCAGCATACAGACGGTGGATGGACTTATAATAGTTCAGGTAGTAAAGATAGTGCTAGTAGCGTTGATGTAACAGGTATGGTTTTATCAGCATTAGCTCCTTATCAAGAGCGATCAGATGTGAAACCAGCTATACAAAAAGCTGTTGCGTATTTATATAACGAACAGCTGCAAAATGGCGGTTTTTCAGCTGATGGACAAGAAAATTCAAATAGTACTGCGCAAGCAATTATTGGATTATCGCTTGTTAAAGATGTAGATCAAGATCGTCTTCATAAGGCAATGCAAAACCTATTATCATATCAACTTTCAAACGGTGAATTTAAATGGTTACCAAGTGATCAAAATGGTAACGGAATGGCTACAGAACAGGCTCTTTTAGCATTACTTCAATTTAAGGAAATGGGAAAATCTATTTATGATTGGTCTAATGTAGACGCTGGTGATGTAATTAAGCCAAAACCGATTGAAGAGCCAGAAAAGGTCGTTGAACCAGAAAATAATGTAGTAGAAAAAGAAGTTACTGAAGAACCGAAAGAACAAAAACAAGTACAACAAGAAACAAAAGATGAAAATCTAAAAGTAGTTGTAGATAACGAACCGGTTAAGAATAAAAAAATCGGAAACGGTAACAGTCTACCAAAAACAGGAGCATCTTCTCATAGTGCAGCAACAGAAGTAGGTATGGGTGTATTATGTATTGCTTCTGCATATGTATTATGGAGACGTAAAGCAGCTTAACAAAAAATTAGGAGCAATTATTTGCTCCTAATTTTCGTATGAAAGGTGAGAGATAGGATGAGTAAGGTGAAATGGTTCATTTCTTTACTGCTTTCGCTTGGGCTACTTGCCGGATGTGAAGAGGCAGCTGTAAAGCCTGAGAAGAAGGTAGAACCGAAGCAAGAAGAGGTAGCGAAACAAGAAGAACAAAAAGATGAAGCGAAGCCGGAAGAAAAAACAGAAGAAAAGCAAGCTGAATCAGAGCAAAAGCAGCAAGAAGAGCAGAAAGAGAAACAAGAACAAAAAGTAGAAGAGAAGCCGAAAGAGGAAAAGCCGCAGGCACAACCAGAGGTAAAGAAAGAAGAGAAACAACAGGAACAACCGAAAGAACAGCCGGCTGTAAATAAGCAACCAGAGCAGCAACAAGCACAAGAAGAGAAACAACAACCGAAAGCACCAGAAGTAAAAGAAGAAGCAAAGGTTGTGAATCAGCCGAAAGAAACACCGAAGCAGGAGCAAAAGAAAAAGTCAGAGGAGAACAATAGTGTACCAGCTCCACCAACACCGGTACCACCACCAAATCCAGTGCCACCACCAGTACCACCAGTACCTAAAGCAAAACAAGTAACAATCTCGGTAAAAGGAAATAACGGATATATAATGGGTGCGAAAAAGATGGATGTACAAGATGGCGATACTGTGTATAAAGTATTACAACGTACAGGATTAGATGTTGATGCAAGCGGATCTAGAGATAGTATTTATGTAAAAGGTATTAATGATTTATATGAAAAAGATATTGCGGATACTAGTGGATGGAAATATCGTGTGAACGGTGCTTTTCCAAACCATAGTGCTGGTGTAGCTACGGTAAAACCAGGAGATACAATTGAGTGGGTATACGTATTACAATAAGAAAGGCATTCGGTAAAGGGCTATGAAAATAAGTTTTTCTTCTTTACATCCTTTTGTGAATTTTTTCTATTATATCGGGGTGATGATACTATGTATGATGTGTCTTCATCCTCTTTTTTTAATTGGAGCAATAGTATTAATTATTATGTTAAATGTGATGCAAGGAAATAGCGAAAAGATAAGAAAGATGTTACCGAGCACAATTGTTTTCTTTTTTATGGTAATTTTATTTAATTCGTTATTAACGCATAGAGGTCGAACTACGTTGTTTTGGTTAGGTGATAGCCGTATTAAGCTTGAGGCGATTATGTTTGGAATAGTAATGGGGTTATTACTAGTTGCAGTTATGTTTACGTTTGCGTCATACAATGATATTATTTCCAGTCATAAATTTTTATATTTGTTTTCAAGAATTTCACCGAAAGTTGCATTGTTAACGATGATTACAGTGAGATTTGTTCCTTTGTTTATAAGGCGATTAAAGAAAATCACACTTGTTCAAAAGACGAAAGGTGTGCAGGTAGATTCAGGTTCGATAATTGAACGCGTCAAAAATGGTATGCAATTGCTGCAAGTATTATTAATTTGTTCATTGGAAGATGCACTGCAAACGGCAGATTCTATGCAAGCTCGTGGATTTGGTGTAACGAAACGTACGACATATATTCGCTATAGAATGGAAAAACGAGATTGGTATACGCTCAGTTATTTAAGTATTCTATTTATAATTGCTATCATATGTAGTACGTATGGCGGAGGAAAGTTAATCATTTATCCGAAAGTCGAATCTATTTTATTTCAGCAATACGATGGGATGATGTTTATCGTATTTACGATGTTTATTAGTTTACCAATTATAATGGAAGGAAGGGAATGGTTATGGTGGCGCATGCAGAAATAAACAATTTATCATTTGTATATGCTGATGAAAACGAAAAAGCGTTACAGCATATTTCTCTTTCTGTTCAAAAAGGAGAGTTTATTGCACTTGCCGGCGGATCAGGATCCGGGAAGACGACTTTATTAAAACATTTTAAAAAAGAATTACTTCCAATTGGTAAGCGTACTGGGGATACATATTATGATGGTACTTTATTAGAAAATGTACCTGATTTGTTATCTGCTCAAGAAATTGGTATGGTATTTCAAAATCCAGAAAATCAACTCGTAATGGATACAGTTATTCAAGAATTAGCATTTTCTTTAGAAAATATTGGGTTACCATCACATATTATTCAAAAACGAATAGCAGAGCTTATTAGCTTTTTAGGATTTCAAGATTTATTGCATCAATCTGTTCACACGTTATCTGGTGGGCAAAAGCAACTTGTTAATTTAGCTGCGGTATTAGTTATGCAGCCAAAGTTATTATTATTAGATGAACCGACAGCACAATTAGATCCAATTGCTGCAAAAGAGTTTTTAGGATTATTAAAACGGATTAATGAAGAACTTGGAATTACGATTATTTTAAGTGAACATCGTTTAGATGAAGTTATCCCGCTTGCAACACGCGTTGTTTGTATGGATAATGGCTGTATTATGTATGATGGTAGTCCTAAAACTGTTATTACGAATATGTGGGGAGTAGAAACATTCCGTCCATTTATTCCGCAAATTCCAAGGCTATTTTTAGAGTGGAATGTGAGAGATATTCCGTTTACGGTGCGAGAGGCGCAAATGAAAATGAATAATTTTTCAGCGATATCATATGTAAATGAGCCAATAGCACAAAGTGAAAAGCAAGAGGTAATTTTAAGCGCAGAGCATATTTCATTCCAGTACGAAAAAAATAGTCCGCTTATTTTACGTGATTTATCAGTTTCGATTGAAAAAGGAAAATGGGTAGCGCTCGTTGGGAAGAACGGTACAGGTAAGTCTACACTGTTAACAATTTTAGCAGGATTACAAAAAGCGAGAAGAGGGAAAGTAAAGTGGAACGGGAAAGTGATACATAAAATCGATTCGAAAGAACGGTTTAAAAGTATTGGGTATGTATCGCAGCATCCATATTATCATTTTACATTTGATACAGTGTGGGATGAGGTGTATGAACGTGCACGTGAATTATATGGAGAACAAGGAAAAGAAATAGCAGAAGATACGCTAAAACAGTTTTGGTTGTATTCGCTTAAAGAACGCCATCCGCATGATTGTAGCGGAGGAGAGCAACAACTTCTTGCATTATGTACAACGTTATTATCAAAGCCAACGCTATTATTACTTGATGAACCGACAAAGGGGTTAGATCCATGGAAGAAAGAAAGAGTAGGAGAACTATTTAGGGAGCTGCAAAAAGAAGGTACAACAATTGTAATGGCAACGCATGATATTGAGTTTGCAGCGAAATACGTGGATCAATGTATGATGTTATTTGATGGAGCAGTTATTATGAATGATGCACCGAAAGAATTTTTTAGTGGTAACTTCTTTTATACAACATCTATTAATCGATTCATTCGAAAAGAATTGCCATATGCATTAACGTGGGAGGATGTGTACGAAGCGTGTCCAAACGATATGTTGCATTCATAATAGGTATTTTTGCAGTAATAATAGGCACATTACTCTTTACTACACTTATTATGGACGGTTATTACATGTTAAGTAGTTTGTTTTTATTAGTTGTTATTATGTTACCTTTCTATATCCGTTTTGAAAGGAAGGCGTTTGTTTCACGTGAAATTGTTCTCGTTGCTGTATTAGCGGCAATTGCAGCAGTTAGCCGCGTACCATTTTCTATTTTACCGAGTGTACAACCAACTTCTTTTGTTATTATCGTTTCTGCAATTGTGTTTGGAAGTGAAGCGGGTTTTATGATCGGTGCAACAGCAGCGATTGTGTCTAACATCTTTTTAGGGCAAGGTCCGTGGACGCCGTGGCAAATGTTTTCATGGGGTATGATTGGTTTTATAGCTGGATTATTGCGCAATACATTTTTAATGAAAAAGCTATGGGGAAGACTCCTGTACGGATTGTTTGTTGGATTTTTATTTGGCTGGATTATGAATTTCTGGGGACTTCTCGGTTTTATACGAGAGGCAACGTGGGAAACAGTCATTTCGTATTACATCGCAAGTTTTTATTTCGATTTGAGCCATGCAATTTCGAATGTTGTCTTCTTACTATTATTTAGTACTTCTTGGATTACGATTCTCACAAGATTTAAAAAGAAATACGGTATATTAGATAAGCATAACATAGCATAGAAAAGCATACTCATATAAGGTAGGGTCGCGACTTACATATTCGTTTGCCTCTTTCATGCTTCTTACATATTGTAAGGAGCATTTTTTATTGTCAAAAAATAGTCCAATATATATCCGTTACTATATAAAATTATTCGTATAATAATAGGTGAGAACTACTTTCAAAAGGGAGGTGTATAGTTAATGAAGTTAGTTATTCCGAAGCAACATGGTGCATGGGCGATGCTTGCTATACCATTTCTATTAAGTGTCATACTTGGAAAACCTACTATATATCACATTCCATTGTTTATAGCTTGGTTCTTTATCTATTTAGCTACGTATCCATTCCTTATGTACATAAAACAAAAACGAAAAAAAGAGTATTTACATGCTTCAATTGTATATTTTATTATTGCGTTCGTATTTGGGATGATTTCTCTATTATATGAATGGCGCATTCTTTTATTCGTAATAGTCATGATTCCACTATTTATAGTAAATATGCATTATGCTCGTCAAAAAAATGAAAGGGCACTATTAAATGATATTTGTGCGATCATTGTGTTTTGTGTTGGTGGGTTAATTAGTTATTATTTTTCAATGAAACAAATCGATCATACAGCATTATTCATTGCACTTATTTCATTCTTATACTTTTTAGGTAGTACGTTTTATGTGAAAACGATGATACGTGAGAAAAATAATCCGAAGTATCGTTTTATATCTTGGGGTTATCATATTCTATTAACAATCATTGTATTTGCAATTAATCCGTGGTGCTCCCTTATTTTTATACCAAGTGTCATTCGAGCCATTATATTGTATGGCAAAAAAATTTCTATTATAAAAGTAGGGGTTTTAGAAATTGTGAATTCTGTATATTTTTTAATCATAACGGCAATAATTATGAAGTATGCCATTTGAAAAAACTTCCCACCTTATGATGGGAAGTTTTTTCAATCTTGTTCTAAAATGTGAACGGTGTAATCGCAGCGTTGAATAGCTTGTTCGATCGCATAAAGGGATTGCTCAATACGAGCGCGATTAAAATCTTTTTCAACAGTCTGTAGTGCTTCTTCTAAACAATGTTTTGCTTCTTGTAATGATTGAAAAGAATCTTGTACATATCCGCGAGCATTTTGATGCATTTCATAATCCTCCTTGCATATTCATATATGTATAGTATGAACAGTAAAGAAGAAAATATTATTTGTTATATTTGTTTGACAATTAAAATGAAATTACGTATAGTAAGAATTAAGTGAATATTTTCTTATCCAGAGAGGTGGAGGGACTGGCCCGATGAAACCCAGCAACCGCGATGCAGGTGCTAATTCCAGCAGAACATATTTGTTCTGGGAGATAAGACGAAGATATATACGTAACTTCTTCTTATCGGAGAGGTTTTTTTGTTGCAAAAAAACCGATTACGAAAATTTATATTAAGAAGAAAGGGGTTGCGCATTGCTGTGACACTCGAAAAATACGTAAAACTGCGTAGTACAGTTTATGAATATATGATAGAGCAAGATAAGCCAATATCATTGTTAGATATTCAAGAACATATCGTTTCGCATCATGAAGGAAAATTCACGAAAAAGATGTTACATCAATTTTATTTATCAAGACTATTAGATGAACTGAAACTGGATGGGAAAATTACATTAGCTGATGAATATCTCTATACTGAAAAAGGGGTATTTTATAAGGCGAGAAAAGGGAGCTAAGCTCTCTTTTTTTTAAAATAACGGAGTATGTAGAGTAAAAGACTGCTTAAGCAGCCTGATACAGGGAATGGTGTTGAGTGTGTAGTGTCAAAAATTGAATGTGCCTGAAAGAGGCAATTCGTATCGGCTGCAAATGAAAAGAGACACCTTCGCCGAATAGGTGTCAGTCGTTTTGCAAAATAGACTTGCTATTTAACAGTTCTTAGAATAACATGCAGGGTTTTGGAAGTCAAAAGGGAATTAAAGGAAGGGGTACAATTATGTACGCTTACTTATTAAAAGATATAACGAAATGGATCCCAAAGTACGTTGTAGATAAGGGATATGAATATTATGAAGATGGACATGTAGAAGATGTTGAAATACAAGATAACAAAGTGTTTGCTTTCGTTACTGGAAATGCAGGGAATTATGAAGTAGTTATCAATCTCGAAGATTTTTCAAAAAGTAGTTGCGAATGTCCTTATGAAAATTATTGTAAACATATGGCGGCAGTTGTTTATGATATTCAAGGTGCTGGTGAGAGTGCAGTTAAAGAGAAACTGAAAGATTTAGAAAAAGAAGAGTTACTTACTGTATTAAATCGACTGTTGCAAAGTTCGAAAAACGTACAAATTGTAGAGAAGTTATTAAAGAAGGGGTAATTTTAACGATAGAGGGAGTTGTTTTGTAGTGAACGTACTGATTATATACGCTCATCCTAGTCCTTCAAGTTTTAACGGGGCAATTTTAGAGCATGTGCAAAAAGGGCTACAGGAAACAAATCATTCGGTTACGTTGCTTGATTTATACAAGGAACAATTTGATCCGGTACTTGTATTCAATGAAGAGAAGAAAAGACGTGATTTAATAAATGAAGAAGAGACAGCGCGGTATAGAAAATTAGTGGAAGAAGCAGATACACTTCTCTTTATATATCCGATATGGTGGTGGGGGATGCCAGCTATTTTAAAAGGTTTTATTGACCGTATTTTCGTAGCTGGATTTGCTTATAAATATGAAGGGGCTCTGCCGAAAGGATTATTGCAAGGGAAAAAAGCGTGGGTTATTAATACGTTAGACTCACCTCTATGGTACGTCGCATTGTTATATCGATCAGCAGATTGGATTATGATGAAGAGAGGTGTTTTACGTTTTTGTGGCATTCGTGATATAAAACGGTCAGTGTTTCAATCTGTGAAAACGAGTAAAGTATCAAAGCGTGAAAAATGGTTATTACAAATAGAAGAAAAGGCTCGTACATTATGAATGAAGTCGATCGTATTATAAACTGTTGTCAGTATGATAACGAACTTTTTCGAAAGTATATTACGTGTTTACTTCAATTGAAAAAATGCAGCGATACATTTCAACAAATTCAAATAGAGTTAAGAAATGATTATTTAATAAGAGGGATTTGTGAAAGAGAAGTTGATGAGGTAGTACGGGGAAGTAAAGAATATGAAATGCATTTTCTTCCTAAAGTATTACAGTGGAATTTCTTGAGGGAAAATCCACATTTAATTGAAAGAGTGTGTGAAGATTTTTTTGCGTTTGAGTCATTACATCTTACGGACATAGAGTGGAAGATAGTTATAAATTGCATGGGAAATGAATGATTTATTATGTAAAAAAGCTAGTATAAAACTAGCTTTTCGTTTAAATAAATAAAAAGCATAGACTAATGATGAAACCTGCATATAGTAAGTTAATAACGCAAAATCCCATAATGTCACGAGCACCTAAACCAGCTATCGCTAATGCTGGTAATGCCCAGAAAGGTTGAATTAAATTCGTCCAAGCATCGCCCCACGCAATGGCCATTGCAGTTTTTGCAGCAGGTACACCAAGTTCAGCGCCAGCTGGAATCATAATTGGTGCTTGCACGGCCCATTGACCGCCACCAGATGGAACGAAAATATTAACGATACCAGCACTTAAAAAAGTAAAGAGCGGGAAAGTTGATTCGTTTGAAATGCTAATAAAGAAATTAGAAATAGCTCCTCCAAGTGAAAGTCCTTCACTATTTGCTCCAATCATCATGCCCATAATTCCTGCGTAAAACGGAAATTGAAGTAAAATGCCAGAGGCACTTTTCGTAGAGTCTGAAAAAGCGCGAATATACTGAATCGGAGTGCGGTGGAAAATAAGTCCAGCAATTAATAACATAAAAATCACGATATCGAGAGTAAGATTAAATCCTTTCGTATAAAAGTAATTGAAAATATAAATGAGACCTAACAATCCAACACAAAGTGTAATAATGATGCTATTTTCCATTTTTTCAGCGAATGTATTTTTTTCTACTTCTTGAGCAGCAGCTTCTTCATGGAACACGCTAGGATCTACAGTTATCGTATGTTTTTCATCTGGATGCATCGCTTTATTAATGAGAGGCATCGTAACGAGAAAAATAATAACTGGAACGAGAGCGTATGGTGAGAATAACGTTTCTGTTATCGGAATTGCCTCTTTAATACTTCCAGCAGTCGTTTTAATTAACGTTTCACCGCCTGTTGCTAACGTAAGAGGGATAGAGGCAGAAAGACCGGCATGCCAAATGAGAAATCCAGAGTAAGAAGAGGCAATTGCTAGTCTATAATCTAATCCGTCCAGTTGCCTTGCCACTTCTTTTGCGTATAAAACAGATACAACAATTCCAAAGCCCCAGTTTATGTATGCACCAAGTAAACTTACAATGGAAATGGCAATAATACCTTGTCCATTCGTTTTCGGTAGTCTGGCAGCTTTCGTTAATCCTTTTTTAATAAGAGGAGCATTTGCTAAAGCAGATCCAGTCACGAGTACAAGTGCCATTTGCATAGAAAAGGCGAGGAGTCCCCAAATTCCATTACCCCAGTGATTAATCATTTCTACAGGTGTTTGGTGAGTCGCAAACATACCAAAGAAGATAACGAAAACAGTTAGTAAACATGATAAAATAAACGGTTCTGGCAAGAAGCGCTGCACTAAGGCGACGCAACCATTTGTAAAGGAACGAAACAAAATAGATCAACCTCCTTATGTATATGTATTACAATTATTCGAGGTTGTTTCGTTCATAACCTTTTAGAATCGGAAAATTCAGATATTTTAAAAGGGATTGAAATATTTTCAATAAGAGTAGTACCATCATCACCCTGACAAAAAAATGATGGTAGCGGCATATAAGTAAATATTCTATACCGTAAGTGCTGAGCTACCTAACAATCCATCCAATCTGTTTGATAATAGTGTTTACTTTTGATGAGTTAACTCGTAAAGGAGTAAGTCATTCAGCTCCACCTGTTATGGTTTCAAATGTAGCTTATGGTAGAACGATTTATGTAAAATTAGAAACAACATCTAAGAGCAAAGATGTACAAGCTGTTTTTAAATCCTTACTTAAGGATAACAGCGTTGAAACAAGTGGACAGTATAAAGATATTTTTGAAGAAAGTACCTTTACTGCTGTAGTATTCATATTTCTTATGGCTGTATCAATGTTTTTAATGATTGCATTTCCCATTATTAAATCCCCATAAATATAGTCTATCTTAGGTTGATAGTGATGCATGGTGCCTCCATGTATGTAAATGCATCTTGTCGAAATTATTAAAAAGGGGAATCTTTCTATTTGAAGAACTAATAATTGATTGTCAATATGTATTAGAAATCTCAATCTAAACTAAAGGAGAACAAAATGGGACAAAACAATAAGGGCTTTTCTGAAACAGGATTGCGCAAAATGCGCAATATATTGGCGCGGCATGTCGATTCTGGAAAGATTCCTGGGCTCGTCGCCTTAGTCAGCCGAAACGGCGAGACGCACGTTGAAGCACTTGGAACAATGAGGCATGATGGTGGTGCACCAATGCGTCGGGACACGATTTTTCGATTGGCGTCCACTAGCAAGCCAATCGCAGTTTCACCAGTAATGGTTTTGCTCGATGAGTGCAAACTGCATTTAGACGACCCAGTAGACAAATGGCTACCGGAACTCGCCGACCGGCAAGTGTTGAAACGACCCGATGGCCCGCTAGAAGAGACCGTCCCAGCACGGCGTCCTATCACTGTACGAGACTTGTTGACCTCCACATTCGGGCTCGGAGTGGATCTCACGTTGATGGGTTCTCCAATCATGAACTCGTTCTTCGAGAGTGGGATATTCGACACGCCAGGGCAGGATATGCCCGATCCAGATGAGTTTATGCGTCGCCTAGGTGCACTTCCGCTAAGCTATCAGCCCGGAGAGCGGTGGCAGTATCATATCAGTATAGAAGTAATCGGCGTTCTTGTTGCCAGGGTCACGGGTCAGACGTTCGAGTCGTTCTTGCACGAACGCATATTCGATCCGCTAGGAATGAAGGACACTGGATTCTACGTACCTCAGCTCAAGATTGATCGGCTTCCACCAGCCTTCACCCCCAATCCGGAGACAGGTGAATTCATCGTGTGGGATGAGGGGGCGGGTGGACGTTACAGCAAACCTCCAGCATTCCAAGCAGGCGGTGGTGGACTGCTTGGAACCGTCGACGATTATCACGCGTATTTGCAGATGCTTTTGAATAAAGGGATGCACGGCACTAAACGGATCCTGTCTAGGCCCGCAGTACAGCTGATGACCACCAACCGTCTTACTCCGGAACAACAAGTATACCGAGACGATTTGGCCAAAAATAACGTCCATTTGTCGTTCGGACAAGGGATCCAAGGTGGCTGGGGCTTTGGGATGGCGGTGCGTACCTATCTTGGAGACTACGCGTCTATCGGTCAATTCGGCTGGGATGGTGGAACCGGTACTTCAGCTTACGCTGATCCAGATAAACAGTTTATTGGAATTCTGTTCACCCAGGTTGGGATGTCGACTCCGGCCCCATCGCATCTTATCCAAGACTTCTGGACCACGGCCTATCAAGCGATCGAAGACTAGGGTATCGTTTAAAGGAAAACGCCAAAACGGATAGATAATCATAGGCTTGATGGGCATGATCACCACCATGGTTAAAAGTGAAGTACTGCGGTAACAGTTAGGCATTATTAATAATAGCACAACAAAAACTCCTCTTGAATGCAAGAGGAGTTTTTTATTGGGAATAGTAAGGATGAGGGGAGGTGCATTACATATGGGAAAAGGTAGAAGTAATAATGCAGGTAAAAAGCAACCAAATTTCGATGATTCATCTAATTTCGCTAAACAAAGCCAACCGACAGAAAAGAAGAAGAAATAAAAAAAGGATCTCTCTATATCAAGAGAGATCCTTTTTTATTATATTGACGTTTTAGCACAACAGATTGAGTGTTCAATTAAATAGCCATAACTGTGCAAGGTTTAAACTCCTGCTTCCACTACCGTGGAAGCTTCTCTAAATGATGTGCAATATCAATATACATATTTGAGTAAACTGAATGTATTTCATTACTTGGCGTAGCGTTAGAAGAGAAGTGGACAATTACCATATTTGCTTTCGGATCGATGTAAAGTGTTTGTCCGTAACTACCTAACACTTCAAAAGCACCTTGTTCATTGTGCGGAATCCACCATTGATTATGATAAGAAATGGAAGCTCCAGGGCTAATTGCAAGTTCACCTTCTTGGACATTTTTTATATCTTCAGTAATAGAAGAAGGGAGAATTTGTTTTCCGTTATATTCCCCGTTGTTTAATAGTAATTGCCCGAATCTCGCCATATCTCTAGCAGTTGCATTTAAGCCAGCGCTTGCTTGTTCTATTTTCGTTTCATCTGTAACGTAATACGCGTTTTCTTCCATACCAATTTGAGACCAAATTCGTTCGCTAACATTTTCAGCTAATGATTTACCAGTGATAGTTCGAATAACCCAAGCGAGCGTTTCTGTTGATCCGTTATTGTAAGAAAAGGCAGAACCAGGCGGTGCAGTTTCTTCGGCTTCTCGTAACATATCATAAATTTTCATCGGACCATCGTAATTTTTGCCGCGGGGTAAAATATTGCTAGCTAAATATAATTGTGCATCTTGATTTTCTAGCCCAGGTTGCTCATATCCATGAGTAGGATATTCAGCTGAAACTTGCATGTCCATTAATTGCTGAAGTGTGGCATTACCGAACGGTGTATTTTTTAATTCTTTTATATATGTGTCAGCTGTTTTTTCTAAGTCAATACGTTTTTCTTCAGCGAGAGATTGTATAATTGCCCCGGTAAAGACTTTTGCTAATGATGCCATACCATGAGGTTCATTCTGTTTATACCCATTGAAATATCGTTCATATACAAGTTGTCCATTATGTACAACGACAAAAGCATCTGTTTTGTTATCGTCTAAAAGTTTTTTTAGAGGAGTTGTATTTCCGAATCTACGCTCCACAGCAAAATCGTCTAAGTTTTGCAATGCGAAAGGGAAGTGAGCAATTTGGTCAGGCTTGTTTTTTACGTCATTAACTAAAGTGAATTCTTTCATATGGGTATACGACCAACGTAAGTAAGGGTCATTTAACCAGTTTTCTTTTGTCACATTATGTTTTGATGGGGTCGTTTTATTTTGTTTGAAGTAAGTAAACCCAAGCCCTGTAATTACAAATATGAATGTTAGTAAAAGTAAGAGTAGGGGAGATTTTTTTAGTTTCATATATGGCCCTCCTTTTTATTTCTACTATAAGTATACGCTCGTCTTGAAGGAAATACAAAATAAGGAAAGTAAACGGGGAAGTTTACTTTCCTTATTAACGTTAAGCGGAAATTTTTCCGTCTGTAGGTTGTTTTTTGAATTTTTGTTTTCGTCCGTGTAATCCATAATATAAAAGTAAAGTGAAAGCAACGATAATAGCTGCGATAAAATACATATTATGATAACTAGATTTCGCTGCGACAATACCTAAAATGAAAGAACCAAAGCCAATACCACTATCAAAGAATGAGAAATACGTAGCTGTCGCAGAACCACGTCTATGGTTTGGAGCAGCAGAAATCGCAATCGTTTGGAAACTCGGAATTAATGTTCCGTAACCTAAACCGATTAGCATACCTGCGCCAAGGAACCAAAATGAAGTTTGTGCTTGGCTTAATATGAACATTCCGATTGTGAAAATAATGATAGCAGGGTAAACAAGTACATTTTCACCGAAGCGATCAAAAATCTTTCCTGTAAATGGACGAGAAATGACAACGACAAGTGCATATACAATGAAGAAATAACTTGCAATTTCACTTAAACCGAGTTCTTTCGCATAAATAGGAATAAAGGATAAAATACCACTATAAGAAAAGGCTAAAACAAATCCTGTAAGTGCAATCGGAATAGAAGATGGTTCGATTAAGTCTTTCCATTTCATTTTTTCACGTTTTTGTTTGCTCACAGGTGCTTCATGCGGAATATTTACAAGTAGTCCTAATAAAAATGCAAGTAATGAAAATACGGAACAAACGATAAATAACACAGTAAACGAAAAATGAGAAATAATTGTTAAACCTAAAAAAGGACCAATTACCATCGGCAGACTCATAAATACGCCGAAATATGCAAGTGCTTCGCCTCGTCTATGAGCTGGCGCAACATCAGTTACAATCGTACCAGTAGCTGTCGTTGCCATCCCGAACCCAATACCGTGCAAGAAGCGAAGGGCAAGTAATAAGAATAAACTTTGCGCACCGAAATACATAACAGTAGCGGCTAAAAATAATGAAAGTGAAATAAATAATATTTTCTTTCTTCCTAAATCATCGAGCCATTTTCCTGTGAATGGTCTACATAAAACAGAAGAAATAAGAAACACAGTTGCAACTAAACCAATTTCCTCAGGTTTTCCTTTTAGGCCGTCTATGACATAGACAGGCAGAGTAGTCATAAGCATGTAAAATGTTAAGAAGAGAAATAGACTACTAAAACAAGTTCCGAGGAAATCCTTCGTCCAAAGTTTCTCACTTTGCATCGTCATCCCTCCAATTTAATCTAAATTTTTAATAATTTGTTGTAACACTTGAAATGCTTGATGTAAATCATCTTCATTAATACCTTCTAGCGTTTTTTCTTCGAAAGTATCAACTTCTTCTTGCCATACTGGAATCATCTTTATCGCTGTTTCGGATAAAGAAATGAGCTTCTCGCGGCGATCTTTACCTTCTGTACGAATAATCCATCCCATCGTTTCCATACGTGTTAACGTACGAGTCATCGTTGGTGATTCAACATTTAAATATTGGCATAATTCTGTTTGCGTACAAGAACCAGTTTGATTAATGCGGAAAATAACAGCCCACTGCGCACTAAATAACCCAGTTGGAGATACACGTTCATTAAATTTCTTCGTAAACTTTCGAGAAGTCTGGCTGACGATATGAAAAAAATGTTGTTTTTCGTCCATGTATTTTGATCCTTTCAAATTAGTTACCTAGCTAACTATATACTTTTTTATAATAATTGTCTAGTAATAGACATGTTGATTTATGTAAAAAATTCTTATAGGTTTTATGTTGCGAACGTATATTCTACGTGCTATTCTTTAATTAAGTAAAGAATTTTCTTTCTATTAAATAGAATGGGGGAACTTGTGATGATTAAGCCTGCAACAATGGAGTTTGTTTCACTATCGAACGGAGAAACGATTGCATATCAGGAAGTTGGAAGGCGAAATACAGATATTCTGGTACTCATTCACGGGAACATGACATCGTCACAACATTGGGATTTAGTTATTGAAAAGTTGCAAGATCAATACCATATTTACGCTCTTGATTTAAGAGGGTTTGGACAATCAACGTATAATCAGTCGATAGATTCACTACAAGACTTTGCAGAAGATGTAAAATTATTTATCGACGAGTTAAAGTTAGAGAAATTCTCATTAATGGGCTGGTCAATGGGCGGTGGTGTTGCGATGCAATTTACAGCGAATCACCCAACTTTTGTAGAAAAGTTAATTTTAGTAGAATCAGTAGGAATGAAAGGATACCCAATCTTTAAAAAAGATACGAATGGGCAGCCAATCGTATCAAGTTTAGTAAAGACGAAAGAAGAAATTGCGCAAGATCCAGTACAAATCGCTCCAGTATTAGACGCGATAAAAAATATGAACAAACTATATTACCGTACAGTATGGAATCTATTAATCTATACACATAATCAACCTGAACCGGACCGTTATGAAAAGTATTTAGATGATATGTTAACGCAACGTAATTTCGTAGATGTGAATTATGCGCTCATTACATTTAATATTTCAGATGAACATAATGGGGTTGTAGAGGGAAGTAAGCAAATTCATCATATTAAAGCTCCAACGCTTGTCATACAAGGTGATAGAGATTATGTCGTACCGCAAGTAGTCGGTGAGGAATTAGCGAAACATTTGCCAAATGCAGAGTTGAAGGTGTTAGAAGATTGCGGACACTCACCGTTTATTGATTGTTTAGATGTATTTATAAAACATGTAGAAGATTGGCTAGAATAGAAAGAATCCCCAAAATGAAAAGTTTTGCATATACTATAACATTTGTATGTATAAGGGGAGATTATCAATGCATAAACCATCCTTAATCGCTTATTCGCCATATGATCATCATATCTATACAAAAATAATGATAGATCCGATGTATATGCAAGTTTCACCAGCTGTAGTCCCTTTACAAATGCAACAGCCACTAACAGCTCATATGCAACATTACTTATATGGATCTTCATTTTATGAAAATCCATATTTTAAACACTTTCATTACAATGTGAAAGCGCAAGTTTGGGAAGGGTAGGAAGCTAAAAGGTTCATTCTTTTAGCTTCTTTTTTATTGTGAATATTCGTACACGCATTTGAAAAAACAGTTTATAATGAAAAGTGGAAGCGTGAGAAGGAGAGGGACAAAGGATGTCAATGCGTTTTACATTTTGGATTATGGTTGGGATTGTAGCAATTTCTGGTTTATCACAAGGAATGCTCTTACCTGCCATTGCAATGATTTTTGAACAAGAAGGGGTTAGTTCAAGTATTAACGGTATTCATGCGACGGCATTGTACATCGGGATATTAGTTATTTCGCCGTTTCTTGAAAAACCGATGCAAAGGTTTGGAATGAAGCCAATTATTGTTATAGGTGGGTTTCTCGTTATTATTTCATTATTCTTTTTTACACAAACATTTTCGTTTTGGGTATGGTTTATCCTTAGATTTCTAGTTGGAGTCGGAGATCATATGCTTCATGTCGGAACACAAACGTGGATCACGACAACATCAGACCCAAGTAAAATAGGGAGACAAGTATCGATATACGGTGTATTCTTCGGAATTGGTTTTGCTGTTGGTCCGTATTTAGCAAGCACTGTGCAGTACGGTCTTGCGACACCATTTATTATATCTACTATACTTTGTTTAATAGGTTGGCTTTTACTACTTCCAACAAAAAATGCATTCCCAGCGCAAGATGAAAGAGAAGTGAAGAGTGAATCATCATTTTCTCGTTATAAACAAGTTGTTGGATTAGGGTGGATTGCGTTACTAGGACCACTTGCATACGGTGTACTTGAGGCGATGTTAAATAGTAACTTACCAGTATACGCACTTCGTAAAGGGTGGTCTGTTTCAGATGTATCCTTCTTATTACCAGCATTTGCAGTTGGGGGTATTATTACACAGATTCCGCTCGGTATATTGAGTGATAAATACGGAAGGGATCGTATATTAACGTGGACGTTTAGCATAAGTACGGGCATTTTTCTACTTGCCGCCGTATTTGATCAATATTACTGGATCGTCTTTGCCTGCATGCTTTTAGCGGGTATGGTTATTGGATCGTGTTTCTCTTTAGGGCTTGGATTTATGACTGATTTATTACCGAGACATTTACTACCGGCAGGTAATATATTATCCGGAATCGCTTTTAGTTTAGGAAGTATTATGGGGCCTGTATTAGGCGGCGTATTTATAGAGAAAATACAGTATACAAGCTTTTTTATTGCGGTTATGATTATAATGGGAATTCTAGCAATGTTATATATGGTCTACATGAAGAATCAATTCGCATCAAGAAAAATAGAAAGTAGGTTAGGGCATGACAAAACAACCTAATAAAAAGAAATTTGAAGTACTAGAAAATGAAACAATTACAGACTGCTTAACACGTATGGAGCAAGAAGGCTACGCTCCGTCTCGTCGTATGGAAGAGCCGATCTTTCATGAAGTAAAGAAAGACGGCAAAACAGTAGTTGAGCCGTGCGGTAGGAAGATTGTTTTTGAAGGGAAATTGAAGTAATCCAATAACAAATTCTCTTTATCGTATAGAGCCATCCAATAGCTGGGTGGCTTGTTTTTTTATTAATCAATGAAGGAAGGAATTAATTAATTAAAATGAATCTCCCTTTCATTTCTCCTAATTGGCTTCTTTATATGGGTCAAAAGATTGCTACTTTTTTTGTATATTGGTAAAATAAGTTCTTGGGTCTTACTTATTGTTATCGGTATAATGTTTGTCGCTTAACGTAAAGAAATTAGTTACAATGATTCCATAATATTTAAAGGGGGTACAGCAACGATCCCCTCTTTTTGGAGCCACTCACAAACGTAAAGCAAGAGAAGAGGCTATATGAACTATTCTTCTATCTTGTTTAGATTAAACGAGTTACTGCAATTGGAACAGGTATATGAAACTAGTCGACATCCTGATGGATCATGTTTCTCTAGCAATCTATCAATTCTGATGGAATTGATAGATTGCTAGAGAATGGAAAATGATTATCTGTATATTCCGAAGCAGATGTAACAGAGTGTCCTTCCATAATTAAGGGCAAAACCAAAATACGTTGTTTTAAAGAATGATTTGTTAGAACTGGTTATAAGTAATAAAACAGAAAAGAGGATCACATGTTAGATACTTTACAGAGAAGTAAAAAGTTTTTTTTATTATGTCTTATTTTTTTAGTGCTTTTAACTGCTTGTGGTAATACAGATGTTAAGACATCTAAAGCTTCATTACCACCGGCTGAATCTAATATAGATACATCATTAAAAGCACCAAATTGGGTAGAGAAGAGTCCTATCCAACAGTCTCCTAATTTTACGGAAGATAAAAAAGTAAAATCGGTTGTGAATTTACTAGCAACGGGTGATAATTTATATCATGACGCAGTAATTAAAGATGGCAAACAAAAAGACGGTTCATATGATTATAACTATATTTATGAAAATATCAAAAAAGCTGTTAAATCAAGTGATCTTGCTATCGTGAACCAGGAGACTCCAATTGCAGGAAATAATCTAAAAGTACAGGGATATCCGACTTTCAATACACCTGAAGAAGTAGGCCAATCTTTAGTGGACACTGGATTCAATATAGTGACTCAAGCGACAAATCATGCTATGGATATGGGTATTAAAGGTGTTGCGAATACAAGAGAATACTGGAAGAAATATCCGGATGTTATCCCAGTAGGCATTAATGAGAGTCAAAACGAGCGTAATGAAATAAAAACGATTACAAAAAATGGTATTCGCTTTGCGTTACTAAATTATACATATGGTACGAATGGAATTAAAATTCCGGCTGATAAGTCTTGGGCTTTAAATTTAATTGATAAAAAAGCGATACAAAATGATGTGGAAAAGGCAAAGAGTAGCTCTGATATGGTGATTGTTATGGTGCATTGGGGAGTAGAATATACATCTACACCTTCAAAGCAACAAAAAGAAGTTGCTCAATATTTAACAGATTTAGGTGTAGATGTAGTAATTGGAAATCATCCACATGTAATTCAACCAATTGAGTGGAAACAAAATAAAGATGGACATGAAACGCTAATCTATTATTCTCTTGGAAATCTTATTTCTGCGCAAGAAAAATTAGAAACATTGGTTGGAGGATTATCTTATGTACAATTTGTTGAGTATGAAGATAAAACTTTTGGTATACGACAAGCGGCAATCGTACCGACAGTAACCGACTACGCTGATGGTAAGAAACAATTTAAAATTCAATTTTTAAAAGATTATTCGGATGAAGAGTCTAAAAAACATGGAATTAAAAAATTTGTCGGCCCCGTTTCTTTGAAGGATTTCAAGGAGATTCCTAGAGACGTGTTGGGAAATTGGTATAAAGACTAATAAACAAAAAGGGAATGAGATACAATTAAAAAATTTATAATTTTAGCATTGGTATTGGCAATGGGATGGAGTCTTGCTGCTTGTAGTGGAAAGCAAACATCTCAGGAAACTACTAATAATAACGATAAAAATAAAAAAGAGATACATGCGAATAAAAAAGATGTTTTACCTATCTCTGATCCTAATGATTGGAGAATTATTCTTGTAAATAGAGAGCATATGTTATCAAAGGAACTAGGAATTGAATTAACAAGTATTACCCAAAATGCTAAGCCGAATATGAAAATAGATAGTAGAATTGCAACTTCCTATCAGGATATGGTAGCAGCTGCAAAAAAAGAGGGAATCAATCTTTATTTAAGATCAGGTTATCGAGCTATAAAATTACAACAAACGTATTATGATGCTTCAGTTAAAAGCTATAAATCTCAAGGTTTGTCGGACAAAGAAGCTAGTGCTAAAGCATTGGAATATCTTCAGTATCCTGGTGCAAGTGAACATCATACTGGATTAGCGTTAGACATTATTTCAGTTGAATGGCAGAATACTGTAGAAGATTTAAATGCAAAATTTGAAACTACCGATGCATTCAAATGGTTAGATAAGAATGCTGCAGAGTATGGATTTACTCTCCGCTATCCAAAAGATAAAGAGAATATTACTGGCATTAAGTATGAGCCATGGCACTATCGTTATGTAGGAAAAGAAGTTGCTGTTTATCTAAAAGAAAAAGGGTTAACTTTAGAAGAATATAACGAAAAAATTAAGTCTGGTAAGTAAAAATACACTTTGATTCTATTAAAAAGTCAGATTTGGAGGGTGTGTTAATCTTCCTCCTAGAATTGCGAAAACAGTGTATGATAATGTAAGCACGTATGAACCAGTTATCGTGTGAAACGATGTATGTATAAAAAAGTTACATTTATAAAAGAAGCAATGAAAAAGGATCTGATATTCATATCAGATCCTTTTTCATTCACAACATAGAATACTTACTTAACTAAGCCTTAAAGACTGCCTGCTTTTCAGGTACTACAATAGTAACCTCGCTTTTTTATTTTGGATGTTCGTTTTTCTTAGCTTGATAGACATGTGGAAGTAGTTCAAACAATGCGATTAGCATTTTTTTGTTTGCATGATTTGTGCACCGGATATTCACTATTGATTTCAGTTCAGTAATAACGAATTCTACAATAGATGACAGAACGTATATTTGGTATAATGGAAATATACTACTTAAAATAATGTACATGAGTTATAAAATCTATGTAAAGAGGTAAGGACTACATAACAATAACTAAATGTAAAAGTTCTAGTACATATAGGGTTCAGTTCATGTTAAGCAAATTCGTTATGAGAAAGGAAAAGATGTAATGAATCAAATTTCATTTGAAGATTTATTTGAAGACGAAAAAGAAGATAAAAAAGAAAAGGTAGAGGTAGCCGAAATACCTGCACCTTTATCAGCATTGCAAAAAGATATATTGGAATTAATGGATTCTGAAGAAATAAGTGCACTGGAGTTATGCGAACAATTAATACGATCTGGTAAAATATCAGATGAAAGATTTACAACGAATAAGCCAAAAGCATATGGACAAGTATGCTTAGCATTGGAAGGTTTTGTTACAGAAGGAAAGCTTACTTTTGTTAAAAACGATGAGAAAAGAGATAGGGTGTATAAAGTGAAAGAAGAAATTTCTAACATATAAGTTGTAAAGAGGGAAATGAATTATTTTTAGGGAGGTAGTTCATTTTCTACTTCTACATTAAAAAAGGTGCCAATCTTTCTTGATTGACACCTTTTTTAATAATCTAACATCTAACGTATTTACGTTTGAAACCAACTCTTCCTCTATCGACTTCTTTCTGAATACTTTCGGAAGCATTTAACAAACTGCTTTTTTTATTATCACGTTTTACTTCAACTATACCAACTTCTTTTGCAGTCTCGATTGCTTTTTCGTGTAGTGGCACATATGAAATTGCTACAGTATTTATAAAATTATTCATAGCAGATTTTGTTCGTTCTGGCGCAGCATGAATTGTATTTTTTACAATTTCAAGCATATCGGAAATTTTGCTTTCGACAAATTCATTGTCTTTGCGATTTCCTAAAAGCCAGCAGTAGCAACTCCAGCCCGCTGACATTCGTAGCTCATCCCCACTTGCAATCCATTTATCCGCAACGTCTTGGGCGATAGTTGACTCCGATAAAGTTACTGCTACCACATAATCAGATAGCATATAAAAATATGCCCCGTCCATCCAGAGATCAAAATCAGACTCATTCATAGCTTTTGGATCTGCAATAATGCCTGCAAAGTACATAGCATCGTAGTTACCTGTAGCATAAAGTTCCTCAGCTAACTCTTGATTTACTTTTATTTTCTTAGCGATTGGTTTCATAGCACCTGTAGCTACGCCAAAAACTGGCTCGTGTGCACCGTTAGAGATGTATGTTTTTTTCGTTCTTTCCTTACCAAGGGCTTCAAGCTCTTGCATGACTGTTTTAAAATCCATAGCTGTGCACTTCCTTCCTTAATATAAGTAATCATCTAGCTTATATATTTTCAATTCTAATACTAATCGTATGTGAGTAGGATGTCTACTTTCTATAATATTCCCGTATTAATTTTGAAAGCCTAGCTATTCATACTTATGAGGATACTATATTAATGTAAAGGGAGGGACAATACGGATGTAAATAATATTTTATCTTTGGCTCTTTCTCTGTATTATCATGTTATTTTATAATAAGGAAATAAATAGCATTTTAAATTAAGTATGTGAGGTTAGTTATAAATGATAAAGAAATTTACTAGAGTAGTATTAACTATGGTTATGCCAATCAGTCTTATTACAGGTTGTGGAGCTGCTGAAAAAACTGAAGCACAAAAGCCGAAAGGGGTACAAAAGGAGAAAAAGGACTATACGGATTACTCATATGGTAGCAAAGGTATACTAGTAAGCGGAAAAGCGAAAGAACGGCAACAATACGAGATTGGATATATAGATGATAACAAGTTAATTGGGATTGATGAAAATATTGAAGACTGCATTATTTTAGATAATAAAGATGAAGTAGGTCTCATTTGGAAACAAATAGAGCGTGGATCTATTATTGAAGTGCAATACGGTAAGGATCGCAATGATATTGTAGGCGTGCAATTCGTAGGAGATCGTGAGCCATACGAAATTAGTGATAAGTTTGATCGAAATACGATAAACGAAATTGTCGGACAAGTTAAAGGTAATTTGTAATAGTATATAATGTGAAAGAAATAGCATTTACTATAGCTATTAAAGTGTGGATCGTTGAAAATGCTTTTGACGGTATTGGTAATTAGTTGTAAAATAATTTTTGTTGACGGATTTTGTAAAAAGTATGTTAGATGAAATTCATTTGTAGGGATGACATATAAATATTTTCTTAATGGGCATAAAATAATATAATTTAAATATATAAATAAAAAGAAAATATATTAGAAGTACATAGTAGATTCGTATTTTTAAAATTAATATGACAACAAAAGGAGGTTGAGATATATACACGGCGAAAATGTGTGTATATCTATTTATAATAATGAATAAGACAATCAAACAACAAGTAATCGCACTATCAACAAGTCTAGTGATTTTAGGGAGTGTACCTTTATCAGCATCAGCAGAAGAGATAAACAAATCTCAAACTGATCAACTAAATATTGCCCAAGGAGAACATGGAACGAGCGGATTAAATTATTCTAATTTCAAGTTGGAAGTTCCTGATCATGTACAAGTTAACGAAGCAGAAGTATCTGAAAATGAAAAAATGCTTTTAGAAGAATATAAGCATAAACATGATGAAACAGAAGAATTAAACAAAATGAAAGATGCAAAGAAGGGGCAAGTAGCAGAAAAGGAAGCTATTTCAAATATTGAAAAGGCATTTGAATCTGTAGATGGTCGAAATGATGGATCTGATCGTCAAATGAAACCTGTTGCAAAGCCAAGAGGTATTCAATATAGTGCACCGAGTACGAAGAAATATGGAACACTTGCAGGAGTTCCATTTGTAGAGTGGATTGTTCCAGCAGGAAACTCTGATATTCGTCCTGCAAATACGATGAAAGCACGTTACATTACAATCCATGAGACGGCAAATACGGCCGCTGGTGCTAATGCTGAAAATCATGCGAAATATCTATATAAGCAAGCAACGGAAGGCACTTTCCGAACAGCTTCATGGCATTTTACTGTAGACGATAAACAAATTTATCAACACTTACCAACAAACGAAAACGGTTGGCATGCAGGAGATGGAGATGGATCAGGAAACAGGGAGTCTATCGGTATCGAGATTGCGGTTAACCAAGACGGTGATTACAATAAAGCGTTAGAAAATGCAAAACGACTTGCAGGTTATTTAATGAACAAAGAAGGAATTGGTGCAGATCATATTTACAAGCATCAACAATGGAGCGGGAAAAAATGTCCTGACATTTTAATTTCACGTGGTAATTGGGCTGGTTTCGTACAAGGAATTCAGTGGTATGCAAATATAAATGCGCAGATTGATACGCCTTTACAAGATAAAAATGAATCATTTGATCCAAATGAAAATAATCCAGCTGAACCTAGCATGGAACTAGTGGTAAATGGTAGTGGCATCAATGTACGTAGTGATGCGGGTATTGAACATCGTGTTGTACGTAAAGCTTCAAACGGAGATCGTTACAAAGTATTAGCGGTTAAAAATGGTTGGTATAAAGTAGGTAATGGAGAATGGATTTTCTATGACCCAAGTTGGATTAAAATTAACTACAATGTACCAAAGGAAGAAGTACAAAAGCCTAAGGAAGAAGTACAAAAACCAAAAGATGATATTACAGGTGGCTGGTTTGAAGGGCATATTCGTAAATTAAACAGTCTAGGTATTATGCAAGGTGAAGGCAATGGTGTATTTGCGCCATATCGAAATGTAACGAGAGCGGAGTTTGCGAAATTAATCTCGAATGCTCTTAAACTACCAGAGGGAAATAAGTCATTTGTAGATATTAATGAGGCACATCCATCACTTCATGACGGTATTAAACGTTGTGCAAGTGCAGGAATTATTAATGGTCGTGGTGAAGGGATTTTTGATCCTAACTCACCAATTACTCGTGAAGAAGTATCTATTATGATTGACAAATCATTACGATACAAAGGAATTACAGGTGAGTTAGTAGCATTACCATTTACAGATAAGCATTTAATAACATACAAAGAATCGGTTCAACGATTATACAGCTTAAAGGTAGTTAATGGTGTTGGAAATAATGAGTTTGATCCCCAAGGTACAGCAACTCGTGGTCAGGCAGCTGCCTTTATTGTGAAGATGTTAGATTCAATGCAAAAATAAAATAAAACTTTAATCAGTGGGGCCACTCGCGTTGCAATCGAGCAGTTTATTCACCGAATTTTGAAATGAGAGTTTTACTGCCTGCAAATAGCAGAATAAATTGTATGTAGAAGCTGACATTGGTAGAAGTAAAAAATAGGAAGAATTTGAAAGGAGCTATCCAAAATAATAATTTGGAATAGCTCCTATTTAGTAGGAAGAACAAATTGTATTTCATAGATTGTAATGCAGAATGCCCTTCCAAGCCCCTCATAAGCCCCTACCAAGTAATAAATCACTAAGAAAAAACAAAAACAACTACAAGAACAAAACAAGCACGAAAAAATGAAACCGGCGTTGTAGTAGTAAAAAAAATTGTAATTCGAATGCCAAAACCATTCCCGCATTCCTATTTTTATAATGAAGGATTAAAATCTTCTTATTTACTAGCAAAGAGTGGAGGGAAACATATGGCGGTATACCGTAATGTGCAGGTGAACTTTTGGCAAGATGAATTCATATTAGATTTAACGCCAGAGGAGCGTTATTTTTATATATATTTGTTAACTGGTACGAAAACGAAGCAATGTGGTATTTACATATTACCGAAGCGTGTGGCAGAGCTTTCATTTAGCGGAGCGCCGATTGGTTATGAAGATGAAGAAGATGTATGTGTATTTGACATTCAATTTTATAAAGCAGGTACGGTAAATCGTGGTTCATATGAATACGATGAAATTGATGATGAAAGACGCATTGTACCAAAAGAAGTAGATAAACGCTTCTTTAGTGAAATGTTATATGATGTGCAAGTAGCGACAGGTGCAAATCTTGGGCATAATGAAAGTTGGCGTAGCAAACGATAAGAAAGACCCCCTTCATTGGTAGGAAAATGAAGGGGGTTTTTTAATGTTTTTAAAAGGTTCATTCTCAAAAAGAAGCGAATAGTGTGAGAAAGGGGTGGTTATATGGAGGTAGTTATAAAGAAGAAACGAAAAAGGGGAAGAAGAATTTTTATTTGGGCTAGTAGTATCGTTCTCTTGTTAGTTATTTCCGCTGCGATTTTTTTGAACATATATACGCTGAAATCTATGCCAAAGATAGATGGAACGATAAAGCTAGAGGATTTACAACAGGCTGTTACGGTGAAGCGTGATAGTAAAGGTGTACCGCATATTAAATCGGAAAATGCACATGATTTATATTTTTCACAAGGATATGTGCAAGCGCAAGATCGTTTGTTTCAAATGGATTTAAGTAGAAGACAAGCGTCTGGTATGTTAAGTGAAGTTGTTGGGGAAGCAGCTGTTGACCGAGATAAATTGTTTCGAACACTCGGTTTACGGCGAGCGGCCGAAGCTTCAGTTAGTCAATATAATGGAGAAGCGAAAGATGCCCTGCAGTCATTTGCTGATGGGGTGAACGCTTTTATACGTGAGGCGAAAAAGGAAAAGAAATTACCAGTTGAGTTTACTATATTAGGTTATGAACCTGCTGAGTGGTCAATTGTTGATACTTTAACGATTGGGAAGTATATGGCATTTGACTTAGGAGGACATTGGCACGGACAGGCATTTCGATATTGGGCGCTGAAAAATCTTCCGAAAGAGCAAGCGAATGAGCTATTTCCTGCATATCCGAAAGATGCTCCTAGATTGCTAGCTGAACTGAAAAATACAAATGTGGACGTAGCACAAAGTTTTTCAAAAACGATAATTCCGCCGGAGTTTAACGGTAGTAATAACTGGGTTGTGAGCGGTGAGAAGAGTGCGTCAGGTAAGCCAATTTTAGCAGATGATCCTCATTTATCTCTTGCGACGCCTTCTATTTGGTATCAAACGAGACTTGAAATGAAAGGTTTAAATGTGAGTGGCGTTATTTTCGCTGGAGTACCAGGTGTTATATTAGGCCACAATGACAAAATAGCGTGGGGCGTTACGAATACGGGGCCTGATGTGCAAGATTTATATATTGAGAAGAGAAATCCTAATAATGAAAATGAATTTCTGTATAACGATAAATGGGAGAAAGCTACGGTAGTTGATGAATCGATTAAAGTAAAAGGCGGGAAGACAATTCCTTATAACGTTACGATTACGAGGCATGGGCCAGTAATTTCAGAGTTTGCGGATAAGGGGAAGGAAACAGTATTCTCTTTAAAGTGGACTGCTTTAGAACCGTCAGCTGAGCTAAAAGCTGTATTAAATATGAACAAAGCAAAAGACTGGACGGAGTTTGAAACCGCTCTTCAAGATTTCCATACACCAACGCAAAACTTTGTGTTTGCATCAAACGATGGCACGATTGCTTATAAAGCGAATGGAAATATACCAGTGCGTAAAAAAGGCGATGGTAGCTTGCCTGTTCCAGGATGGACAGATGAATATGAATGGGAAGGATATATTCCATTTGATCAGCTGCCGAAAGTTATAAATCCGAAAGAAGGTTTTATTTCAACTGCGAATAATAAAATTGTTGATGATGATTATCCGTACCATATTAGCAATACGTGGGCACAGCCATATAGGCAAATGCGTATTCAAGAATTTTTGCAAGAGAAGGAAAAGTATACGGTGAAAGATTTAGAAGAGTTACAGATGGATCAAAAGAATTTATACGGGAAAGAGTTTACTCCTATATTTTTAAAAGAGTTAAATAAAGCATCTTTAAATGAGGTAGAGAAAGAAGGTGTAAACCAATTAACAAAGTGGAATTTTTACGATAGTAAAGATGAAGCGGCACCATTAATATTCCATTTATTAATGAAAGAGATTTCAAATACGTTATTTTCAAAAGAAATACCGAAAGATGTAATGGAGTTATTTAAAGGGAAGTCACAAGTTGTGGATGAATTAATCCGGAAACAAGTAGCAGGAGAAAATAGTGCATGGTTTTCTAAGTACGGAGGTTTCACAAAAGTTGTGCATACATCGTACGAGAATGTAATGAAGAAATTGCAGAAGGAATATGGACCCGATGTTGGGGCCTGGAAGTGGGGCGATTATCATCAACTCGCTTTTACACATCCAATTTCGAAATCATCTAGTATGTTAGCGTTACTCGCTTTTAATCGTGAGAAACCAGTTCCAATTGGCGGAAGTCAAGTTACCGTTCAAGCAGCGAGTTACGGCGATAACGGCATTGTAAATCACGGGGCTTCTTGGCGATTTGTTATTGATACGAAAGATATGTCAAATGGTTATCATATCGTAGGGCCAGGACAGTCGGGACATTTTAGAAGCGATTGGTATCATGATCAAATAGATGATTGGGTAAGTGGAACGTATCATACGACTACATTGAATACGGAGGGAATAGAGGGTAAGGTGCTAAATTTAGAACCGAAGTGATAGGGTGTTTTTGTTTGTGGAGGGACTAGTAATAATCTTTTTGATAATGAAAGCTTATCATTTAGAACATAACCCAGTTCTTAAATAATTTTAACAGCCAGCCTACTATCATTTAATTTGATAGTAGGCTGTTTCCATCTTCGAAATACGCTGTAGCAACTTCTTCAGGATTACGATTATTTCCACATGCTGCAAGTGCTGTAACAAATAAAGCCATTACAACTATTAACATGATTATTTCAGTTTTGAGGGGAATTAGTTAACAAAGACCAGGTATTATTTGCAACAGAACGGTCCCTCTGTACCCCTTGTTTCGTCATTTTTCTAGGCCATCCAACTTGACAAATGTTTTTTTATCAAACTACAATGAAAACCATTATCAATAATATAGGGAGGATACTTTTGTCAATAAATGAAAAACAATATATTTATAGGTTAATAACCAGATCTTGTTAAGTCGTATGTACTATTTTTAGTTTAGCGTTGCCCAGAATGTACACCAATTAATCTCGCGAATTACAAGAAAACTATTATTGAAATGAGGCGTGCATTGTGAAGTTGGACGTGAATGAGTTAGCAGAGTATCTTGCCAATAATCCTTTCCGAGTAGAAGGAGTATATCGTTATGCTAAAAATCCAGGTGTGCCTTGTGCTGAGTCTACAGATTCTTTCCCAGGATTTGTATTTCCACTTACAGGGAAGACGCAATTTAAATTTAATGGTACGCCGTATATCCTTTCCCCAGGAAAAGTTATACATGGGGGTGCAAAAATGACATTAGCCCATAAAATGCTTGGTGAAATAAACTGGGAATATATTCTTGTTTTATATCAGATAAGCAATTCAGAACGAGAAGACTCTTGCTTTACTCATCAGCATTTTGAATTATTAACAGGACAATCTCCTCGTCTTGTCGAATTACTTATGCGTCTTTGGGATGTGTATAATCAGCGTGGAGGCATTTCGATGCTTCAGACCGAAATGCTGTTTCGCGAAGCGTTGAATGAAGCTTTATTAAGTGTTGTCAATAGAGAAAACAACTATGAGTCGCATACTTTATTCGAACGAATATCTAGTTACGTTCGTAAATACTATTATAAAGATATTACAATTCATACACTTACAGAACAAAATAATGTTAATCGAAATCGTCTTTCTTACGTGTTTAGAAAGCATGCAGGTATGGGGGCAGCAGAATATTTATTGAACTATCGTATAAAGATGGCTCAAAAAATGTTATGTACAAGTGATGTGCCTGTACAACAAATTGCGCAGGCTGTTGGAATCGCAGACCCTTTTTATTTTAGTAGAGTTTTCAAGAAGCGAGTTGGCATTTCGCCTACTAAATATCGCGAGAAGTTCATCAATAATCCATACTAATGTCAACAGGGGTCCATTCTTATTTGAAAATCACTGTTCTATACTTATGGAGAGTTAAAGGAAACATTGGATTGAAAGTACTTTCATTGAAATCACTCCTTTGTACGATCTGAATGAAAAGTTCTGGCCGGAGCATTTTCTTTTTAAGCGTAATAACGACTTTTTTACTTATATTACTGTAATATAGTGGAATTTGAAAGTGAGGAGGGATTATTATCCATTACCAACCTATTAAACTAAATGACGAGTTATCTAAAATTAACGATTATTGGTATCCACAAGTGATTGGTGAAATGAATGACGATCAAATTCAGCTTTTTAAAGCTAATGGAGATTTTATATGGCATGAGCATCCTAATACAGATAAGCTATTTATTGTGCTTGAAGGGGAGATGTTCATCGATTTTCGTGATGGACAGGTGAAAATTTCTAAAGGCGAGATGTTTATTGTCCCGAGAGGCGTTGAGCATAAACCTTTCACTGAAAAGGAATCCCATATCATGTTGGTAGAGCCTAAAAGGGAAATGGATTGATAATTGTAAAAAGATAAAAAAGGAGCGGAAATCCGTTCCTTTTTTATTTATCTTACTATTTTTAGGAGCTTAGTATGAGTAAGATGTGAATAAAGGATGAATAGCATTTTTATCAATAAAAATTTATTGGATTTTTTGTGGAATATATATGAAACGTTGTATAAAATAATCAAGAAAGCCAAAAATTATAGGGGGAAAGTTGTGAAGAAAAATAAGAGTTTAATAAGTTTTTTAGGAGTGTTTCTTATGTTGTTTTCTTTTTGTTTTCAAGGAAATGTACAGGCAGATGTAAATACTGTTCAATCTGGAAAAATCAAATCAGGAAACGTAACAGTATGGGAAGTTGGAAATGTAGCGAAAGTGTTAGCTGATGTAGAGCGCTTAAATTTAAATACAGTAAATGTACCGATTCAAGTAGATATCCCAAATGTGACTTCTACGAACATGGTAATTAATCAAGCGCAAAAGCAACAAGCTATTATTTTAATTCAAGAATTATTAAAGCGTAATATTCAAGTTATAGTGGAACCGTTCCCGTATATTCAGCAGGGGAATGTTGGAGAGACAGAATGGAACCCAAGTAACATTAATGATTTCTTCTGGAATTGGAAGACGGTTATTCTGCAAGATATTTTTAATTCCATTACAAGTAAATACAATGTGTATGGACTAAAGATTGCTTCTAATTTCGTGAATATGGAGTATGCAGAAGGATACTGGAGCGATACAATTGATTTTGTTCGTAATCAGTATAAAGGAAATGTTTTGTATCAAATGAACTGGTGGTTAACAGCAAGCTGGGACCCTTCTTATGAAGCGAAGTTTAAAGAAAAAATCAATCGCCCGTATTTAAAAAAGGTGGATATTGTTAGCATAGACAGTTGGTTTGAAGTTTCAGGAAAAAGAAATCCAACATATGAAGAAGTGAAGCAAAGTTTATTTGCGACAACAGTATATAATCGTGGGCAAAATGTTGTTCAGCAATTGGAACAATTACATAATGCAACAGGAAAGCCAGTTTACTTCGGTGGATTTAACGTTCCAGCACGTGAACTTGGATTACAAAATCCATGGAATCCAGATGTTTCAAATGTGTTTTCGAAGGATGTGCAATTAAATGGATGGCGTGCTTACCGCGATGTATTAGAACCGAAACCATATTTTAAAGGTTTTTCAATTTGGTTTATTGGCTCTAATGATAGTACACATGCGTATCAAATACATAGTAAAGAAGCAGAGGCAGTTATTAACGGGTGGTACAGAAAATAAATTTTATAAAATAGGTAAGTTTTAAAGTTTACTACATATATTTCTAGTGAAAGGCCTTTCACCATCTTATCACCTAGGGGGCAATCATAATGAAATTTTTGTCTTACCTTACAGTAATTTTGGTGATTCTTGGCGGTTTGAATTGGTTATTTGTAGCGTTAGATTACAATGTAGTTGAGAAATGGTTTGGTTCTATGCCGGCGCTTGTGGACACTATTTATTGGCTCATTGGTCTCTCTGCTATTTATCAAATTTTTGATCGGTTCTTTACGAACGATTAGCTATTATTCTTTCATTATTAGAGTGTTAAGTACGATTATGTACTTAACACTTTTTTATATGTCCATAAAAAAGTCTGCACTTGCAAGCGATTCCATCGCGTCTTGCGCCCTAATAATAGAAAACAAATTGACCACATATTATATTTTAGGTTATAATTCAGAAAGTTTAAAAAATAATCCGATGAGAAATAGGGAGGTTATGAGGGTAATGGAGAGAGTCTATAATTTTTCAGCAGGACCATCAATACTCCCTTTGCCAGTTTTAGAGAAAGTGCAAAAGGAGCTATTAAATTATAACGGGACAGGCATGTCTATTATGGAAATGAGTCATCGATCTTCTTATTTTCAAAGTATTATAGAGGAAGCGAGTAACTTACTTCGTGAATTAATGAGCATCCCTGATGAGTATGAAGTTTTATTTTTACAAGGCGGTGCGTCATTACAATTCTCTATGATACCGTTGAACTTAATGAATACGTATAAAAAAGCTGGATACGTACTAACTGGCTCATGGTCTAAAAAGGCATTGCAAGAAGCCGAAAAAGTTGGGGAAGTACAAGTGATTGCTTCTTCCGAGCAAGAGAAGTTTACTACGATTCCTAAACTGGACGGTTTATTAAGTGATGAAAAACTAGATTATGTACATATTACAACGAATAATACAATTGAGGGGACAAAATATGTGGACATTCCACATGTAGAAAAAGTGCCGCTCGTTGCGGATATGTCCTCAAATATTTTATCAGAGCGATATGATGTTTCGAAGTTTGGTCTTATATATGCGGGGGCGCAAAAGAATTTAGGACCTGCGGGCTTAACGATTGCTATTATAAAAAGAGATTTAATTGGGGGAGCAGATCGCTCTTGTCCGACAATGTTAAATTATGAAACTTACAGTAAAAATAACTCCTTATATAATACACCGCCGTCCTTTAGTATTTACGTAACGAAACTTGTACTAGAGTGGTTGAAAGAGCAAGGCGGAGTATCTGCGATTGAAGAACAAAATAGAATGAAATCTTCACTTCTTTATCATTTTTTAGATGAATCTAAATTGTTTACTTCACCAGTTGATCCTACGTATCGATCACTTATGAACATTCCGTTTACAACACCGTCAGAAGAGCTGAACAGTGAGTTTTTACAAAAAGCGAAAGAACGAGGACTTGTTACGTTAAAAGGGCATCGATCAGTCGGTGGTATGCGCGCTAGTATTTACAATGCGATGCCAGTACAAGGCGTACAGCAATTAGTAAATTATATGAAGGAATTTGAGCTTGAGAATAGATAGGGAGATGGGGATATGTTTCGTGTTCAAACGTTAAATCAAATTGCAGAAAAAGGTTTGCAAGTTTTTACTGAAGAACGTTATGAAGTAGGAGATAGAATCAAGCATCCAGATGGAATTTTGCTTCGTAGCTATTCTTTACATCAAGAAGAGTTTTCAAAAGATTTAAAGGCGATTGCAAGAGCTGGCGCTGGTGTAAATAATATTCCTGTCGAGCGATGTACAGAAAAAGGAATTGTAGTATTTAACACGCCGGGGGCAAATGCAAACGCTGTAAAGGAACTCATTATTGCCAGTCTTATTATGTCTTCACGTAACATTATTAATGGTGTAAGTTGGACGAAAAACTTAGAGGGTGAAGAAGTACCACAGCTTGTTGAATCAGGAAAAAAACAATTTGTTGGATCAGAAATTGCAGGGAAACGTCTAGGTGTTATCGGACTTGGCGCAATCGGTGCTTTAGTTGCGAACGATGCGTTAGCGTTAGGGATGGATGTTATCGGATATGACCCTTACATTTCAGTTGAAACAGCTTGGCGTCTTTCTACACATGTGCAAAGAGCATTTAGCCTAGATGAAATTTTTGCAACATGTGATTATATTACATTGCATATTCCTCTTACGAATCAAACGAAGGGGATTATTGGGGAACACGCTGTAGAGAAGATGAAAAGAGGGATGCGTCTATTTAATTTCTCTAGAGGAGAACTTGTAGATGAAAAGGTTCTTCAAAAAGCATTAGAAGAAGATATTATTACACATTACGTAACGGACTTCCCGAATGAAAACGTAATAAAGATGAAAAATGTAACAGCGACGCCTCACCTTGGTGCATCTACGTCTGAATCAGAAGAAAATTGTGCAGTAATGGCAGCACGTCAATTACGTGAATATTTAGAGACAGGAAATATTCGTAATTCAGTAAACTATCCAAACGTAGAGCTACCGTATATCGGAAAGAAACGAATTACAATTATGCATCAAAACGTCCCGAATATGGTAGGGCAAATTACAGGATGCTTAGCGGAACATCATATTAATATTGCCGATATGATTAATCGTAGTAAACATTCTTGGGCATACACAATGATTGATATCGATAACGGAATTGATGATATAATAAAAGAGAATATTGTAGAAAATATAAGCAAAATTACAGGTGTTGTAGCCGTTCGAATGATTGTGTAAAGGAGAGAGGAATGTGGCAAAAATACGACCGTTTCGGGCCATTCGTCCAGTAGAGGAAAAAGCGGCACAAGTGGCAGCTTTACCGTATGACGTATTAAATAGTGAAGAGGCAAGGGAAGTTGTAAAAGGGAATCCATATTCTTTCTTGCATGTTGATAAAGCAGAAATTGATTTAGATCCTGAACTGTCACCGTATGATGATCGCGTGTATGAAAAAGCGGGAGACAATTTAAAGCAATTTATACGAGAAGAAGTGTTCATACAAGATGAAGAGCCAGCGCTATATATTTATGAACTGACGATGCAAGGAAGAACGCAGTCAGGCCTTGTCGTTTGTACATCTATTGATGAGTATGAAGATGATACAATTAAAAAACATGAAAGAACACGTCATGAAAAAGAGCTAGATCGTATTCGCCACGTAGATGTGTGTGACGCAAATACAGGTCCTATCTTTTTAACGTACCGTACAAAAGATGAAGTAAAGCATTTAATTAGAAGCTGGAAAGAAGAGCATGCGCCAATTTATACATTTACAGCAGAAGACGGTGTTAAGCATGTTGCGTGGAAGATTGCAGATGAAGATGTAATTACGACTTTAGTAAACGCATTTGAAGATATTCCTAATCTTTATATTGCAGATGGGCATCACCGTTCTGCATCAGCTGCAAAAGTAGGACTTATGCGAAGAGAACAATATCCAAATTACACAGGAGAAGAGGAATTTAATTTCTTCTTATCGGTTCTATTCCCTCATGATGAATTATCGATTTGGGATTATAACCGAGTTGTGAAAGATTTAAATGGCTTATCAGAGGAACAGTTTTTAAATCAAATTACGCAGTACTTTTATGTAGAAGGAGCAACTGTTTCTCCGTATAAACCAAATGAGCCCAAATCATTTGGTATGTATGTAAATGAGAAGTGGTATAAGCTTACTGTGAAAGAGGAAACATTTGATGCAAATGATCTTGTTAGAGGTTTAGATGTATCTATCCTGCAAGATCATTTATTAAGCCAAGTGCTTGAAATACATGATCCGCGTTCTGATTCACGCATTGATTTTGTTGGCGGAATACGGGGGCTAGAAGAACTAGAACGCCTTGTGAACAGCGGCGAATACAAAGCAGCATTCGCATTATATCCGACATCTATGGAAGATTTATTAGCAATCGCAGATGCCGGAGAAGTCATGCCGCCGAAATCAACGTGGTTTGAACCGAAACTTCGCAGCGGGTTGTTTGTTCATTCTTTAAAATAAATAGACTTCTTTAGTTAGAAAAACCGAAATGATTTTTAGTTTCGGTTTTTCTTATTTTACAAGTGTTTTTGAGGAGGGGTATGAATGAAATTGCAAGTAGGCGAAAAAATCACCTTTGAACGAACTTTTACGAAAGGGGATGTTGCGTTATTTACAGAAGTATCGAAAGATGAAGGCGTTCATCATGTTACACCAGATGAGCAGGGAAGATTTGTTGTACAAGGGCTGTTAACATCAACATTGCCTACAAAAATTGGCGGTGATTATAACGTACTAGCTCGCAAAATGGATTTTGAATTTTTACGTCCTGTTTTTAGCGGCGATACGATTCGTTGTGACGTAACTATTGAACAATTTGAGCCTGATGAAAAAAATCGTACAAAAATTATTGCGACGTTTATATGTAGGAATCAACTTGAAAAGGAAGTTATGAAGGGGAGTTTTTCGGGGATTATTCTTTAATTAGTAAGAAAAGAAATGAATAGGTGGGGGCATGATGTCTCTAGGGCGTAGATTTTTAATTCCCCCATGAAGAAAATTTTATGCATTGCTGAATACTGATAATATACTCTGTTCATTTTTAACTTGAATAAACTCGTCAACAAAAAGGACATTCCTAGTATTACAAGAAATGTCCTTTCCACTAAATTATAAGGTATTTTGCTGAAATTCAAACTCTAAAATTAGTTTACTAGTTTGACCTGTAAACTGATAATTATAGGATCCTCTCAGGTTTTCTAAGTTACCGGTAGCTTTAATAATTGTTCCTGGGGAATCTAAATTTCCTTTATCAAATATTCCTTGCTCTAGAGCTGTAAATGTCCCTTGTTGCCCCTTATAAATCCCTTCAAAGTGTAAAAATCCAGAAATTTTAGCAGTAGCTAAGTGACCATCATTTATATTTGAGTCTAAATAATATAATAAGTATTCAACAAAAGCCGTTCCTTTTAATTCCCCATCAATATCATATTCGACATGAGCAATATTAATAGGGAAATCTTTTTTATTATCATCGATTGGTTTTTCATCCCACTTACTTACTGTAAATGTTACTTCCATACACGTAATCTCCCTCCAATTATATACTTTTAAAAAGTACCAATTCACAGACATATCTCATAGGAGTGTTTTTATTCATTCCACGCCACTTTCCAAAATAGAGAAAGATCCATTTTCACAATTAATTTCTGCCATTGCACCGTAAGGTAAAATAAACTTCGGTTCAGTATGGCCAAAATTTAAATTATAAAGAATCGGCAAATCTTCTAAGTTATGTTCCTTCATAACCTGTAATATTTCCTGTTTATATTCTTCATAGTATTGTTCATCTTTCGGTTTACCAAAAATGATTCCTTTTGCTTTTTGCAGAATACCTTGTGCTGCATAATTTCGTAACCAATATTTTATATAACTTGGTTCTGGATGATCTTCAGAAGTTTCAAAGAAGAGAATACTATTCTCCCAATGTTTTTTCTCAGGCCAAAGTTCCGTTCCTTTTGCAAATTCCAATACTTCAATACAACCACCAATTAAGCGCCCCTGTACAGTGGTAGAGCCTTGAAGTAGCTCATATCCATTGTTTTGCTGCATCGTACGTCTTGTATCCTTATTTATTTCAATCCATTCTAAATGCTCACTTGTCCATTCATGAGCTGGTTGAATCTCGCCAATCGTTTCATTTGAAAAGAGGGTACGATTTACCATTTCAATTGTGTATGGATCCATCTCTACATTTTCGGCAAAATCGGTCAAAATTGCTGGACCGTATAAAGAGGAAAGGCCTGCTTTATGACAAAATAAATGTGAAATAGTAACGTCAGAGTACCCCATAAAAATTTTCGGGTTTTCGCGTATCACATTAAAATCTATATAGGGAAGTAACCGGATGCTATCTTCACCGCCAATATTCGCGATAATTGCTTTCACGCGTGTATCTTTAAATGCTGTCATTATATCTTCCGCACGATCCTCTGGATTGTTATAAAGGTATTCGCTACCTTTTAAGCTATTTGGCATTGGGATAACCGTAAGACTAAAAACTTCTTCTAATCTTTTTACTCCTTGTTCATATCGCCATCTTATTTCAGAATCACCTGCACCGCCCCATGAAGGACTTACTGTTGCTACGATATCTCCTGCTTGTAACCTCTTTGGTTTTATTAACATGTTAACCCCGCTCCTACATAATGTAATAGACTACGATTATACAAACTGTATCATTGAAAAAATATGATGCATGACATTAGTTTCTTCATCGTCAATTCGTTTACCTGCTGGGATTTAAGAATTCAATCTTAGTGTTGAATTGTATTTGAAAATTACAGTATGCAACATTGTATGAGAAAGAAAGTTGCTATTTTCTGCAATCTGTAACTGTAATGATTATAAGTTGATCGTATTCAATCCGAAAAATAAAATCATCATGAATGGAGAGGTTACAGCTTTTCCTGAACAAGAAAGCTAGCGCCTTTAGGCATGGGAGAGGTAAGGGAAGTTGGATACGGAGTGTCACTAAAAATCGCAACGTTCGTGGTACTTTAAGTGTCCGAAGTATAGATAATTTCTTCGTTTTTTTGTTGGGATTTTTAGGGGATTATTCTTTGAGTAGTAGATAGAGAGGTGAAAAAATACACCTAATTAATAGGTGTATTTTTTAGACTTGAAAACCACATATGTATTGAAGATTTCTCTGGGGTACAGCGTATCATTACAGAAATCATGCGTATACATAATAGGTGCTATATTGAATGGTTTCCGAATAAATATGGAAATTGAAAACTAAATAAATCTCAATATTGGTAAATTAAATACCTGTACTATGTTAAGAATTAGTAGGAGCACCGCCAGTATTGCCATGAGATTCAACTTTCGGAGCAGGGAAATGTGCATACCCTTCTTGTTTAGGAGCTCCACCAGTGTCACCGATGTTTAATGCAGGAGCGCCGCCAGTGTGGCCCTCAGAAAAAGAAGGAGCTGGTGGAGACGGGAAGTGAGTATGTCCAGCTTGATTTGTGAAACCTGCGTTTAAACCAAATGCAGCAATACCCGTAAATGCAATACCTACAGCGATTTTACCAATTGTTTTTTTCATTTCTTTAACCCTCTTTCATTTGATTTTTTTGCTACTGTACTATTAAAGAAGTATAAACTTGCTTTCTCATGTTGTTGTTTGTTATAAAACGCAAGAGCTAGTTTTTCAAGATACTCAGAAACATAGATATATAAAGATTCTTTATTGAAGTATTCAATTCCTTCTAAAACAATCGGTTCAATTTTGTCTAATTCAGTTTGATTTGTGAAAGCTTCTAATATAGCAAAGTGATGTTTGTGCTCTTCATTACCAAGTTCAGCAATAAGTTGTTTCCCTATTTTAATGTAGTGGTTTGCTTTGTCTATAAGTCCTAATTTTTCATGTTCTTGAGCAAGTAAGAATATAGCTTTGTAGTGAGAGGGGATCTTTTCAACAACTTGTGTCAAGTGACGAATTGCCTCTTCAGAAAGATTCTGGCTAGCATATAGATGACCTAGATTACCGCGTACATACAGTTGTAATGATTCTTCATTTAATTTTTGGAGAATATCTAACGCTTTGTTATAGCTTTCTTCAGCTTGTTCAAAGTGTCCTACGTCTACATAAGAAGCACCAAGTACACTTAAACAGGATGAAATATTTCTTTCACATCCGTGTTGCGATTCGAAAATTTCTAATGCTTTAGAAGCATTTACAATGGCAAAACTTGGTTGTTGTTGGTGACAATGATAAGCAGCGTATCGGTAATAGAAATCAGCTTGTTCAATTTGACTGTGTCCAGATAAAAGTGCATGTGCTTTTAAGAAATATTCTTCTGCTTCTTGATAATGATTAATTGCTGCAAAATAAATCGCTTTATAATAATGATATAGATAAGATAGGTGTTTATCTTCTGGTTTTTCTTGGTCTTCTATGATTTGAAAACTATCTTTCGAGATTGATAGTCCATCTGTCAGAGCTGTATGTCGGAACTGCAGTAATGCGTAATATAACTGATAAAGTGGAATCGTTTCTGTTTCTTTCAAAAGTATTTCTTCATGTTCTTTTTTAGCTTCTTGAAACTGAATTTGTGCTTCCTTAACGTTTTGCGTTAAGATTGCATGGTACCAAGCTTCTAAATGTTTTGTTGTATATGTATGTCCCTTCAATGAAATGTTCATATTAGCCCCCTTGTATATTTTTTTATATAATTGTAACTATAATGGTAACACAATTAAAAGTAATTATATGGAATTTATTTTTGATAAAAAATATTCAGAATTATATAAGTCGGTAAAACCTGTCAGTCCATGTGTTTTTATGAAGAAAAGGACACAATTGACTATAGAATCTTAATAAAATGATGCCACATGTACAATGCTAAAATAAAAGTTGAGAAAGTATGCATGAGGTGTGAATAGGGTAAGAAGGTAAAAATCCTAGCTACAATAGCTAGGATTTTTGTGTTAAATAGTCTCACCGTGAGCTTCTTGTTTAGGAGCAGGGAAATGTTCGTGCCCTTCAAGCTTCGGAGCAGGAGTATCGCCATGTCCTTCAAGTTTAGGAGCAGGAGTATCGCCATGAGCATCTAATTTTGGAGCAGGAAAATCACCATGTCCTTCAAGCTTCGGAGCAGGAGTATCGCCATGTCCTTCAAGCTTCGGAGCAGGAGTATCAGCATGGCTCTCAAGTTTAGGAGTCGGCGTATCACCAACATTTAAAGCAGGAGCGCCAGTATTACCATGCGCTTCTAACGTAGGAGCAAAGAAGTCAGCGTGACTCTCTTGTTTAGGAGCCATTCCTTCTCCATGAGTATTCGTGTAGGCAGGGGAACCCCCACCATCGCCTTTATTATAAGCAGGAGCCCATGAATCTCCATGTGAATCTAATTTCGAGCTTAAATCAGCATGTGTCTCTTGTTTCGGAGTCCAAGTATCCCCTTTATTATATGATGAAATAGGGGGTCTTCCATGATCATAAGCAGGAGCGCCACCGTAGTCACCATGATTTTCTAATTTCGGAGCAAAAGTTTCACCGTGCTCAGCTTTTACAACGCCGCCATCCCCAATATTTACACCAAAAAGACCAAGGCTAAACACTGATAACCCTACAACAGCTGTACTAATTTTTCTTTTCAATCTATCTCTCTCCTTTTTATTGTTTTATTTCATTTTGTCTAAACGTGGTAGATAAAATGAAACGAATCGTAAAAAATTCCAAATATATTACGATATACGAATAATTCTGTGTAATATTTTGTAAAACCTCCTTGAAATTTGAATTTTATGAAAAAAAATTCGACATGGTTCATTATTCAACTAGTTGAATAAATTTTGATTGAGTTTTTATAAAGCTATTCGTTAACCTTAGGACCGAAAGTGGTTCTTAATTTCTTTATACCGTGGTCATAAGGTTATTTTAGCTTTGAATTAAATTAAAGCCCACTTGCTGTATATTTAAAAATTACAGTATGCAACATTGCATAAGAAAGGGGGTTGCTATTTTTTATAACCTGTAACTATAATGATTACAGGTTGGTCGATACCAATCAAAAAAATAAAATCATCATGAATGGAGATGTTACATATGGGTATGAAAAAAATAATTTTAGCAGGTGCTTTAGGGATCGCAGCATTATCAGGAACAAATGTACCAGGATTAGAACTAACAAAAGCGAGTGCAGCTTCTATTGAATCGAATTTCTCAACGTTAGAAGGACGAGTAGTAGAAGTAGATAACGGTGTGATTGTTGTAAAATCTAAGCAATATGAGGAACCTGTTAGTGTGTATATTGATTCACTTTCAAACGTGAAAGTAGGAGATGAAGTAAAAGCTACTGGATCTATGATGCGTAATTTTACAGAATATATGGTTGCAACTGCAGTTGAAAATACAACAAACAAGTTAGGTATGCACATGAAAGAAGATGGCTCACCTAATTATGTAATTGGAGAAGTATCAAAAGTAGGAACGATGGAAGATGAGGGAGACGGTGCTACTAAATATGTTGTAGTTGAGTATCCATCGCTAAATGGGAAGAAAGATATTATTGATGTTTTCTTAACAAAGGGACAAGTATTTAATGTGGGTGAGAAAGTAAAAATTGATATGAAGTATGTAGGCTGGGGCGGTATTTCTATTAACTGGAACACAGTTGATCATATTGAAAAAGTTCATGAAGCAAAGACGAACGCTGAAAATAATGATGATGTATGGATTTGGTCTTAATAAGGCGAGTATAGGTCGTTATTTGCAATTTTCTCCAAACAATACATGTAAAAACTAAATGTATCATGCAGTACCCATCAAATTATTATGTGTATAACAATTTGATGGGTACTTTTTGTTTTGTGTTTTTTGAGAATAACGGATTTCCAATAAGAATATGATGTTAACACTAGAGCGAAGGTGAAAAAATACAAGATTGAAAGAGGTGTTTAAGGGTGGAACAAGATGAGGTTTATTTACGAGCTAAAAAAAGGGTAGAGAATTTAAAAGCTTTTTACATTCATTTAACGGTTTATATACTAGTGAACTTAATGCTTTTTATTATAAATATAAGTTCTGATTCAAGTAAATTATGGTTTTTATATCCACTTGCAGGCTGGGGGATAGGTATCGTTATACACGGTTTGACAACTTTTCCAGTTGGGATATTTGGGAAAGAGTGGGAAGAACGAAAGATTAAAGAATATATGGAGAAAGATAAGTGAATTTATTTCTGAAACGTATGAATATAAAATCCCATATGAATTTCTATGATCACACGCTTGATGCGAAGTCTATTCTATAGCTTCGCTTATTTGCTTTGTATTTGAAGTTTGTGCGAGTGAGAGTGTTTATATTCATTTTTTAGGCTGAATTGCATGTGAAATCAAAACTTTAGTTGTAGTACATAATAAATACAGTTATTTTACTTTCTTAATTACAAGTGGATATAGGATAAAGTTGACTTATCATCCTATATTAAAATAAAAATAAACCACTGTTCGATTTGAATATTCCACGATATAATGGTGAGAGTTTATGACAGAATAAATATTTACATAAGAAGTGAGGTACTGTATGAAAAAAAGAACGACAGACATTATTTTTATTATTATCGGTGCATTTCTTTTTGCGTTAGGTGTCAATTTATTTGTTATCCCGAACGAGTTTGGTGAGGGTGGAGTAACAGGTATCACGATTATTACGTACTATTTATTTGAATGGTCACCGGGTTTAGTTAACTTAATTTTAAATGCGATTTTGTTAATAGCCGGTTATAAATTTTTAAATAAGATTACAACAATTTATACAATCATTGCTGTAGTTACAAACTCACTATTTCTTCATTTGACAGAAGGTTGGACGATCGCTTCGGATGAAATGCTCGTAAATGCCATTTTCGGAGGAATATTTATTGGATGCGGGATTGGTCTAATCATTCGTGTTGGCGGAACAACTGCAGGTACTACCATCTTAGCAAGGATGACACATAAATATTTAGGATGGAGCATTAGCTACGGTCTACTGTTCTTCGATTTAATCGTTGCGTTTTCATCGTATTTCATCATTGGTGCAGAAAAACTGATGATAACAATTATTATGTTATATGTAGCAACGAAAGTGATGGAGTTTGTAATTGAAGGTTTAAATCCGAAGAAAGCCATTACGATTATTTCTGATAATCCCAATGAAATTGCCGGGAAGGTAACTACCTTAATGGGCAGAGGGGTTACTGTGTACTCAGGTCATGGCTATTACACGAAAACTCCGAAGGAAATTCTTTATGTTGTTATTAATAAGCAAGAAGTAGTGAAGCTAAAGCGGATTGTTCAAACTACGGATCCGGCGGCGTTCATCGCTATACACGATGTTCGTGATGTGTTCGGAGAAGGATTTGTTGATATTTCGAAGGCTTAAAAATTGTTTTTGATTAAAATAATCTTAATACTAAAACGTGAGAATCTATTTTGAATAATCTTTTTTCAAAATAGATTCTTTTTCTTTTTCTTGCAAAAAATCTAATTGTTTCTTAATGTAGTGATGTAGAAGGATGAACGAGAGAGGGTTTAATGAAGATGATACATATTTTATTAGCTGATGACGATAAACATATTAGAGAGTTGTTGCATTATCATTTACAAAAAGAGGGATTTCAAGTTTTTGAGGCGGAAGATGGAAAGGTAGCGCAAGACGTATTAGAGAAGGAAAATATTCATCTTGCGATTGTAGACATTATGATGCCATTTGTTGATGGCTATACGTTATGTGAAGAAATACGGAAGTATCATGATATTCCTGTTATTTTATTAACTGCGAAAGACCAGTTAGTGGATAAAGAAAAAGGCTTCATTTCTGGTACAGACGATTATATTGTGAAACCATTTGAACCAGCTGAAGTGATTTTCCGTATGAAAGCTTTATTACGTCGTTATCAAATGCTGAGTGCAGATATTATTACGTTGCACGGAACGACAATTGATCGAAAAGGTGTGGAAGTAAAGTGTAACGGTCAAACAATTTTGCTTCCTTTAAAGGAATTTGAGCTATTATCACAACTTGCTAGTTATCCTGGAAGAACATTTTCAAGAGAAGAATTAATTGAATTAGTATGGGGAATGGATTTTGAAGGAGATGAACGAACAGTTGATGTTCATGTGAAGCGACTACGAGATCGTTTCTCAAAACGAACGGATGATTTTCAAATTACGACAGTGCGCGGCCTCGGGTATAAGTTGGAGTTGAAATAAGATGAAATCACTATATTCTAGATTTGTATTTATGACGGTCGGCATTATGCTACTTAGTAGTATTATCGGCTTTTTATTAACGAACGTATATTATCAAGTGAAGTTAAAACCGTATAACAGTGAAAAGATTTTAAAGTATGCTGAAGAAGTTAAATCGTTATATGAAAAGCAAAGTGAAGAAAATCAAGAGGCGTACTTACATTCTATCGCAAAGTTAGGGTATGAAATTTATATTGTCGATGATCAAAAGAATGGAAAGCGTATTGGCAATGCGTTTCGTAAGACGTCTATTAGCGATGCTACTGTTCATAAAGTATTGCAAGGAGAAACGTTTAATGGTGTTTCCACCTATCCAACTCGTCTCTTTATTACAGGGTTTTTCGATAATGAATTAATTAATAGCGTCGGTGTACCAGTGCAACACGGTGATAAACAGTACGCTTTATTTATTCGTCCTGACATTCAGAACCAATTTGGCGAAATGCGAATTTTCTTAGCGGTATTACTTGGGTTTATCGTACTAATAAGTATTATTTTTATAGCGATTGCAGCAGGTTATATCGTTCGCCCAATCCGTAAATTTACGAAGGCTACGCAAAAAATTGCGAGTGGGGAATATAAAATTGAATTAGACGTAAAACGAAAAGATGAAATAGGAACGTTATCTACAAGCTTCCAAAAGATGACGAAAAGTATAAAAGAACTAGATGAAATGAGACAAGAATTCGTTTCGAACGTTTCACATGAATTTCAGTCGCCGCTTTCTTCCATACAAGGTTTTTCGAAGACATTGCAAACAGAAAAGATGAGCGTGGAAGAAAGAAACCATTACTTACAAATTATTGAGGGCGAAAGTAAGCGAATGTCTAGTTTATGTAAACAGTTACTTACGCTCGCTTCATTAGATAAGGAGGAAAAGGTTTTACAAATAAAAGACTTTTCCTTACAAAAACAAATTAAAGACGTCATTTTTATGCTTGAATGGAAATGGCGGGAAAAAGATATCGCCGTTGAATTTGATGTGCCAGATATCACTATAAAAGGTGATGAAAACTTACTTCATCAAGTATGGAGTAACATTTTTACGAATAGCATTAAGTTTTCGAACGATGGTGGAACGATTGAGTTTTTCGTGGAAGAGTTAGAGTCTAACGTTATAATTTCTATATCAGACAACGGAATCGGTATGGAGCAAGAAGAAATGGATCGTATTTTTGATCGTTTTTACAAGGTAGATACAGCAAGGGCAAGAAACGTAGAAGGTAGCGGTTTAGGATTGTCGATTGTGCAGAAGATTGTTGAACTGCATAAAGGGACCGTTTTGGTATATAGCACGAAAGGGGAAGGGACGACTGTTCGGGTGGAGCTTCCTAAATAGATGAAAGAGGCTGTTTCGGAACGGCCTCTTTTTTGTTCGTTAGTCTATGTGTAAAGTGAAAAGAGTTGTTTTAAAGATGTGAGTAATCCTAATCCATAATTGGACTTGTTTGTAGAATAAGATTAGGAGGAAGTTTATTTGAAAATGTAGAATCTCTACAGAGTTATAAGGATTTTATTGAAAATTTAGCTATTTAGGGAGGAAATTACTTTGAAACGAATTGACTTGTTATTAAACGTACTAGATTCAACATTCGATAAAGAGAGTTGGTATGCACCGTTTAAACATGCTATAGAAGGACTTACAGCTGAACAGGCTATGTGGAAACCAGCTGGAGAGACAACAAATACTATTTGGGAGAATGTTAATCATCTCACTTATTACAAAGAAAGACTTGCTGCAAACTTGGAAGGACGTGAATGGACACATAATCTTGACGGTAATGACACCTTTTATCTTACTAAGCAATCTAATAATGATACGGAATGGAAGGAAGTCGTTGAACGCTCTGAAAATGCTCAGCGTAATTTAAGACAGGTATTAAGTGCAATTTCTGAAAGAGAGCTTGAACAAAATTCACTTGAAGGTAAATTACTAGACATCATGCTTCATGATGCTTATCATACAGGCCAAATTATTCAATTAAGGAAAATGCAGGGGGCATGGCCATCAAAGCGTTAACGGCACCTTTTAGTTGGTGCTATTGTTGAATAAATTTTAGATATTCAAACGACTTTATTGTTATATTTTAGTGAAGTATTTTACATCCAAAATGAAATAACTATATTTTTAACCCCGTCCCCAATTTAGAACGGGGTTATGTTTGGTTGCTATAAAGCCGCACCTTTCCCGCGTTCTTCCTTAAACCGAAGCTCAAAAGTATCCGCTGTAATTTCATCAGCTTTTGGAAAAGCCCGTAATTTCGGATGAAGTAGCCATACGAGGGAAATGAATAAAATCCCAATGCTAGCAAGCGCGAAAATGAGTTGGCTACTATATACATTCGCAGTGTATCCGCCAATTAAAGAGCCGAGTGGCATAGCAATTGTGCCCATGCTTCGTGTGACTGAATTGATACGCCCAAGATATTGGTTTGGAATTACAATTTGACCAATAGTCGCAAATAATATGTTGGTCGCACCAATTGGTATCCAAGCTAAGCCGAATAAAAAAATGGATAGCCATTGAAACGGTACAACCGTTGAGAGAAACCAAAAGAAAGCGCCAGTCGCAAAGCTAATAATGGAGACACGGCCAACATTATGTTTACCAACCCATGAACTGAATAGTGCTCCAATTAAACAACCGGCGGATATAGCGGCTAAAAAGAAACCATATAATTTTACACCGCCTAAAGAATCAGCGAAAGAAGGGAGTATTGCCATCGTCATACCGATTGAAAAATTAGCGACAACGGAACCAATTAAGAAGACGCCCATTAAGGAACGAAATACGATTGAAAACCCTTCTTTTAAATCAGTAAAATATTGTTTAGTTGAAAGTGTTGTGTCTGCTTCAGTTTGTTTTGGCATTTTTAATGAAAAGAACAAAAGGGCAGTAATCGCGAATGTAAAGGAGTCGATTACATATAAAGTAATGGCGCCAAATAGTGCTACTAATATTCCAGAAAGAGTCGTACAAATTAAATCAATGCCTTGATATGCAAATGAGAAGAGTGAATTTCCTTTTAATAATTGTGTTTTATGCAGTAGAAGTGGTAAAGCTTTTGATTGTGCGGGATAGGCGAATTGTTCAATAAAGGCTACGATTGGCATGATGATGAGTAGTAGGTGGACTGTTAGTAGGTCGAAGTAGTGTGTAATAGGAATGATTAAAATAAGAATGGATTGCAAAACTTGTGTGATGACGAGGGTGTTTTTTATTGACCATCTATCAACGAATGGACCAGTAAGAAATTGTAATGCAGAAGGTAATAACGTAAGGGAACCAGCCAATCCAGAATAAAAAGGATTACCACTTAATTTGTATACGAGCCACATCGCGGCTACATAATACAAACTATCTCCTATGTTGGTGAAAATTCTTCCTAAAAATAATAAGAGGAAATTCCGGTTTTTTAATATGTCCACTTTATCTACTCCTTTATAATAAATTTATTCGGTAAAATAAATTTGACCGTTTATGTAAAAAAAATCGTATTACGATTTTTCTTCTTTTTTAATAAATTGCTGCATTGTTCTCTCAGCGATTTGAAGTGCAGTAGTAGAAATATAATAAGGTTTACTATTCGGATCTTTATCTGCACCTTTTGTGATTTCGTTTAATTCAGCCATTAATTCATAAAACTTTTTTACCCACACTTGAAATTGTTCTGGCGTAGCATCAAATTCCCAGCAGGATGAAACGTAATTCCACTTAGCTGGATCTTCACTTGCATTTCGTAATGTAAAAGCTTCTTCTGGTGCAGCGAGAATTTGGCTTTTCGTTCTTTCTATCATTTGTAAAAAGATTTGGCGACCTGATTCGCTTAATATTTCTAAATGAGGTAATAGATCTGCAGCAGGGGTGAAGCCTTTCGCGACAGATTGATAAAACTTTTGAATAATCCCATTCTTTTCTTCTGTATAAACGATCTCTATAAGACCATTCTTTTCTAATTCTTTTAAATGATAATGAATTTTCGCCCTTGAAATGCCGAATTTCTCAGATAGTAATTGTCCAGTATAAGGACGTTCGCATAGACGTATCATCATTTCGGCACGTAGTGGATCGCTTAATGCTTTTAGTTGGCTATAAGTAGTTAGTGTTAATACGGGCTTCAACATGATCAACTCCTTGAATTAAATTACTCGGTCAATATTATTTGACTGAATTGTATCAAGGATTCTATTTATTTTCAATACTTTCAGAAAATTTATTTTTTTGCTCTGTAATCTTCTGTTCATATTCCGTTCATATTTCTTTTTTATGATTAGTGCATAGAAAGAAAGAGGAAGGAGCGAGCGAAATGTTTTTAGCTCTGCGTGAATTGAAACAATCAAAATTAAGATACGGATTAATCGGACTCATTATGGTGTTACTATCATTTTTAGTCCTTGTTATTTCAGGATTAGCAAATGGATTATCATATGATAATGCTTCATCGATTCAAAATATGGAGGCAAATAAGTTCGTTTTAGCAGATGATGCGGAAAATAAATTACTTCGTTCACAAATTAAGAAAGACGATGTAGATAACGTAGTAAATCAAGTGGGCGAGAAAGAGGCAGTTCCATTTCGGGTGAAAGTTTCAACGTATGAAAAGAAAGATAGTTCGAAAAAGGTTGATATCGCTATTTTCTCAAGTGAACGCGATACATTTTTAGAACCGAACATTGTAAAAGGTGAGAAGTTAGGTACAGCAAACAACGAAATGGTTGCTGATGAATCAATTAAAGAAAAAGGAATCGATATTGGGGATACAATTATCGATCCTGTTTCAAAGAAAGAATTTAAAATCGTCGGATTTACGAAAGATCAAATGTTTAGCCATACACCAGTCGTTTATGTAAATGAAGACGTATGGGGCGCTATTTCACAACCAAACCAAAAAGATTATAGTGCAATCGCACTTAATACAGATAAAGAAGTAAAAAATGCACACGTAATTGACAAAAAAGAAGTGCTGCAAAGTATTCCAGGATTTAAAGAAGAGCAAGGAACGTTAACGATGATTATTGCGTTCTTACTTGTAATCGCTGCATTACTAATTGGTGTATTCTTCTACGTCATTACACTGCAAAAAACACAGCAATTAGGTGTATTAAAAGCAATTGGTACGAAGAACTCGTATTTAGCAAATAGCTTAGTCGTGCAAGCGTTATTCTTATCAGTCGTTGCGATGGTAATTAGTATCGTTCTTGTACAAGGATTAGAACAAATTTTACCAGCAGGTATGCCGTTCTTATTAACAACACCGATGATTGCACAATATGGAGCAATCTTTATCGTAATTAGTATTTTAGGAACACTTATTTCGTTATACCAAGTATTAAAAGTTGATGCGCTAGAGGCAATTGGAGGCGGGATGTAATGACTTCATTATTAAAATTAGACAAAGTAAGTAAAGTGTACGGAGAAGGGAATACGGAAGTAACAGCCCTTCATCCGATGTCGCTTGATGTGAAAGCTGGAGAATTTATCGGAATCGTTGGTCCTTCTGGATCAGGGAAAAGTACGTTATTATCGATCGCGGGTGCTTTATTATCACCGTCAAAAGGAGATATTTACATTCGTGAGCAAAATATTACACAGTTATCGGAAAAGGAAATGACAGACATTCGTTTGAAAAAAATCGGTTTCATCTTCCAGTTTGCAAACCTTGTTCCATATTTAAATGTAAAAGAACAATTGCTTTATATTGCAAAGCTAAAAAAGGAAAGTAAACAAGAATCCGAAAAGCGTGCAGATCATTTATTAGCGGCATTTGGATTAGGAGAAAGAAAAAATCATTATCCAAATCAACTATCTGGTGGGGAAAAACAAAGGGTAGCAATCGCTCGTGCGTTCATGAACAATCCGGATTTAATATTAGCGGATGAGCCAACGGCGAGCTTAGACTCAAAACGTGCACGTGAAGTCGTAGAAATGATGAAACGTGAAGTGAAAGAGAGCCAAAAAGCAGCAATTATGATTACACATGATGAAAGAATGCTTGATGTATGTGATCGTATATTGACGCTGAGAGATGGGAAATTGGTATGATGAAAAAAAGAACTCTTACAATTGTAAGAGTTCTTTTTTTGTTTTTTCAAGCATTAACAAGAGGAAGAGGGAGGTATACTTTGTGGGAAACGGAAAAGATTTTCGGGGTCATATTTTGCTTTTACTTTCCGCAGCTTATCAAAGTTTGCTCCGTAATATTCTTGTCCGAAATTTTCGATGTTTTGATCTGGAACATTAACATAAGAACCAGTTACATACGGCTTTATTAATTGACGAACTCTTTCAACTGATGCTAGATTGGCAGCTTCTTCAGACTTGTCTTTCCAGCTAGCAGTCCATTCTGTATAAAATAACGGGCTACGCCAAAAGAACGCTGTTTTACTGCTAGGTACTTTACTAATAGCACCTCCCCAATTAATAAAAAAGAAATTAGCTTCTGTTCCAGTAGCTTCTTCTAAAAATCGTTTCATAATGGAAATAGGTTCTTCCGGCCAAAGGTTAAGTGCCCAGGCAGAAGAGAATTTCACACTTTGATCAGATCGACCAGGGATTGGCTCATCTGGATCTAAGAAATCGATAGCGGCTGGGTAAGGTAATTCTTCTATAACAATTTGTGTTGGAGTTCCAGCATTTGTTAAAGGTTCTAATAGTTTGATGAGTTCACTTTTGAAACCTAAAAAAATACCTTCTGCATGGCAAAGTCCATTTATTTTGCTGTAAATTTCAAGAAGGCAGCCCAATCGTGAGTCTACAAAAGGTGCCCATTCTTGCCAAACTTTGAAAACAGTTTCTAACTGATCCCATGGCCAAATGATATTAAAGACTGTGGCAGTATTAGGGGCACGATGAAGCTTCAATGTATATTCAGTGTTGTATCCGAAGTTTCCACCACCACCACCTCTAGAAGCCCATAATAAATCTTTATTGCAACATTGATCTGCTTGAATGATTCGGCCTGTCGCATCTACTGTTTCTAAAGCAATAAGGTTATCACTTATTAGACCGATTGTTCGTGAGACTACTCCAAAACCACCGCCCATTGTAATGCCACCGATTCCAACTGTAGGACTATCTCCAAACGGTGACATAAAACCTTCTCTAGCTAGTCCCTTTACAAGTGGCCCGACGTGAATTCCAGTTTGAACGGTTGCGATACCATTCTTTTTATCTAAACTTACTTTGTTCATATCACTTACATCGATAACGATGCCGCTATTTACTACAGAAAGGTTTTTATCTAGTGCATGTCGACCACTTCTAACACGTAACGGAACATGATTTTCGCGAGCCCATTTAATGGCGTTACTAACATCATATGAATTTTGTGCAAAAACAAAGACGAGGGGGAAGACATCAACGTAAGGATTCCAATTCTTAATAGCTTCTAAATAACCGGGATCTCCTTTGTAAATTACTCGTCCTGTAAGTTTTGTTGAACCCATGTATTTCACTCCTTATCAATATTTATAGATGTCGTTCTAATGTAGCAATGGAACATGGTCATGTAGTAATTAGAAGAATAAGAACTTTATGAGAGGGGGATGAAAATATCATGTAGGTACGAGTAGAGGTTAAATATATGGTGATTTAGATGATTTGGAAAATTTTATTGCTACACAAGTTCTATTAGTAGTGTATGAATTAAGAGTTAGTATTGTTAAAGAATTGTACACTTTCCTATTAGTATGACTTAGGGGAATGACAGTTTTTCAGTTTTGTTAAAGTATAAGGAACTAATCTAAGTTTGAAATTTGATAATTATATTTATTTTTGAGGTATTATCATAATGAAAAAGTGAAAGGTTGGGCTCTGCAACAAATGATATGTGGATAGAAATAGAATCTAACTGTAGAGGGATAACTAGTTTGTAAACGTACTTATATTTGGTCTCTTCCTTAAGAAGCCTATACATAGGCTTCTTAGAGAAGGGACAGTAGATTATATAATCAAAATGATAGCTGTTTTATAAATACTTTTTAATTTTATTACGAGTAAGTAATAAAACACCGCCTAATACAGATAGCATTCCTAGAGCCATATTGTTTGATTGCTCGCTACCAGCGTTAGGAAGTTCTTTAGCGTTATTGTTTTTAGTACCATTATCTGCTTGCGTTTGTTTAGACTGTGATACTTCATTAATCTTGTTATCAACATTTTGCTTCGTTGTATGTAACTCAGCTAATTTGTCGTCAATTTTTTTCTCAGTATGCTTAAAGTCGTTGATTTTAATATCTAAGTCTTGTTTTTTCTTTGTTAAATCGTCTGAAACAGTTTGTTTCGATTGTTTAATTTCGTTAATTTTATTTAGTAAATCTTCTCTAGCCTTTTGTAATTCAGCTAGTTTGTTTTTTACATCTTGTTTAGCTAGTTCTAAGTTAGCGGAAAGACTGTCTAAATTGCCTTTAATTTTCTTAAGTTCCTCTAACGTGTTACCAGTATTCGGCTTGTTTTCTTTTAGTTCAGCGAGTTTGTCTTCAGCAGTTTGTTTCGCTTTCTTTAACTCAGCTAATTTTTCATCTACTTGTTTTTTTACTTCCTTAAGTTCATTAACCTTTTGATCAATGTTCTCTTTATGTTGCTTCATTTCATTCACTTTTTCATCGACAGTTTGTTTATGTTCTTTAATCTCATTCACTTTGTTATCGATATTTTGTTTATGCTCTTTTACTTCAGCAACTTTATCTTCTACTTGTTTTTTATGCTCTTTAATTTCAGCGATTTTATCTTCGGCGATTTGTTTGTCTTGCTGAAGTTTTGCATCTAACTCTTGTTTATGTTGTTTAATCTCGTTAATTTTTTCATCAGCAACTTGTTTACGTTCATGTAGTTCATTCACCTTAGTATCAACATTTTCCTTAACTTTGTTAAGTTCATTTAATGTTTGATCCACGTTTTCTTTGTGTTGCTGTAATTTCGCATCTAACTCTTGTTTATGTTGCTTAATTTCAGCTAATCGATCTCCCGTACTTTGCTGAGGAGTAGCATCATTTACTTCCGCATGAGCAGAGTTCGCGCCAGCAATCATTGCTAAAGCTAGTGTAGACGCAGCAATTGTTTGTTTTGTTTTCATATTTTTGTACCTCTTTTCTTTCATATGCATGAGCTGTTTTGTGTAAAATTGAGCATATAGAAGTAGATTCTTCCATCATTATATACCATCTGCGCCGTCTAGAGGAAGTATTTGCATAATAATCTATGATTATGTAATTTTTATAGTCTCTTATTTTGGAGTAGGGGAGAACTCTTTAGCAAGATGGACAATTTTTAATATAGTAGAGTTTACATCCTTACTGTTACGAATAACAAACAAATAATCAGCTTCATTTTCTATAGGATCTACTACGTCTTCATGTAGTGATTCAACTTGTTGGCGGTGGAGGACTTCTTTGAAACTGGAATAGTTTCCCCTAAAAATATTTGTACTTCGTTTACTAAGGGCCACTCTTTCATAAAGTACATCATCTGGGATGTCAAAGTGAACTAATACGCGTATATATTCCTCCTTCTTAAACAATTCATTTAGCAAATACATTCGTCCGTTTAGGCTTCTATTTGAGTTACAAATAATAAGGTGTAAATTTGTATGTTCTTTCGCATAATCAACAATGAATTTTGAAAGACTGTGCTTTAGTGTATTTGATCCTTCTGTCGGCTGTAATTTTTCATAATGTGTGTTAATAAATTCAGCTTGGTTGTCTTGGTCCATAATAAAAGAATTAGGTAACTCTTTTTCTAGCTCTTTTGCAAATGTAGTTTTTCCACTGTGTGTTTTTCCTACTGTAATGATGACTAATCTTTTCATGACGCCCTCCATTTGTATTGTTATGAACTGGAATATTCGGTGTAGATCGAAATCTTCCTGCTAGAGATTACACAAATTGTTGGAGCGTAGTAGGCTGAAAACTTGACAAAAAAACTTATTTATGCTATAATTTACCAATATAAAAATAAGGTGTATAATAGGGTTCTCCTGGCCAGGGGAACCCTATTTTTGTTGTGAACATGAAGGAGAGTGTATGTGCGTGAAACAAGGTGAAGCAAGTGTAACGTCGTTAGTATCAGCTTTCGGAAGGGCGTATCATAGTGAATTTGATAATCCTAAAATCTTTGATGATTATGTAGCTAAAGATTTCATTTCACAAAAAGAACGTAACAATATTGAAACGAACATGGTTCAAGGGATTCACTTTTTCAATAAAGAAATTGCAGAGCAGTTTCAAGACAATCCAAAAGAAATATTAAAATGGATTACGCAAGTTCAGTTATCACCAACACCTTTAGCACGTGCTGCATATTGTGAAAGAGTATTACTACATGAAATTACATTAGGAGCGAAACAATACGTCGTACTCGGTGCAGGCTTAGATACGTTCAGTTTTAGACACCGAGAATTAGAAAATAAAATAGAAATATTTGAAGTGGATCATCCTTCTACGCAGGTGTTTAAGAAGGAAAGAATAAAAGAAACAGAACTTGAAGTTCCAAAAAACCTTCATTTTGTTTCAATGGATTTTACGAAAGGATTTTCCTATGAACAGTTACGCAATGAAGGGTTTGAACATAAAAAGACTTTCTTTAGCCTTTTAGGTGTTACGTACTATTTAACGAAAGAGGAACTTGCTAGTTTATTAGAATGTTTATTCGAGATGGTTCCGGCAGGTAGTTCTATTGTTTTTGATTATCCTGATGAAAACTTGTTTACAGAAAAGGGACTGTCCAATCGAGTTGAAAATATGGTGAAAATGGCTGCGGTAGGCGGAGAACCGATGAAATCATGTTATTCTTATGCTGAAATGGAAGCACTGTTAGAGAAGGCGGGCTTACTCATTTATGAGCATTTATCACCAGAGGATATTGATGTATTATATTTTGAAGGACGAAACGATTATTTAGAAGCTTTTGAGACAGTGCATTATGTACATGCGGTGAAAAGGTAGGAAATTAGTAGGCATAGGGAGGAATCTCTGTGTCTTTTTTTATAAAAAAGGAAATGAGCTGTAGTGGTGGGAAATATATTTATATAATATGTATGAATTGATTTTTTGTAGAAACTAAAGGAAAGGGGAAATAGAAGATGTTGAAATTACAAGGGAAATACAATGAAGCGAAAGTGTTTACTACGAATGTAGAAAAAACTGCAGCAGGTCAAATTATTGATCTTTGTAACCAAGAATTCGTAAAGGATAGCAAGATTCGTATTATGCCAGATACACATGCGGGTGCAGGTTGTACGATTGGGACAACAATGACAATTCAAGATAAGATTGTTCCTAATTTAGTCGGGGTTAACTAATCGGCTCAGACTTTAAACTACTCACTCAATTGACTGGGAACCCTAACGATAAAAGGCGAGGGCAATCAGCAGCCAGTGGTTATGGTGACATAATCGAATGGTTCAGAGACTTGTACCATGTTAGCAGACTAAGGTACAGAATTATTCCTCATCCATTTTGAATTGAAGAGGAATAATTAATACGGTGAGCCTACAGTAGAGACTGCATATCTCGATGACTGTAGAGAAGGTATAGTCCACTCTTTCAGGAAACTGAGAGGTAAGTACGATATTGGTTGTGGCATGGAAGTTGTTATGATTAATAAGAAAAAAGAGGAAATCAACTTCGATCACTTAGACGAAACGATACGTAAATTTGTCCCAAGTGGTTTTCGTATTCGAGATAAGGAACATAGATTTTCAAAAATGATTGATTTTGATAGTGTAAGAGCCCCGTTTACATTGCAACGTGCTCAAAAAAGTATTGGTACACTTGGCGGGGGCAATCATTTTGTCGAACTGAATGAGGATGATAAAGGAAATGTATACATTGTCATTCATAGTGGTTCGCGTAATTTAGGGAAACAAGTAGCAGAGTATTATCAAAACTTTGCTTACGAGCAACTTATAAACGTTAAATCTATTAAAGAAGAAATTATTGAGCGTTTAACGAAAGAAGGTAGACAACAAGAAATACATGAAGCTTTACGTGAAATTAAGAAACCGGTGATTCGCAAAGAATTAGCTTATTTAGAAGGACAAGGATTTAAAGATTACATGAATGATATGAAAATTGCTCAAAAATATGCGGAGTTAAATCGTAAAGCAATGATTGATGAAATCGTCACTAAAATGGATTGGAAAGTAACCGATCAATTCACTACAATTCATAACTACATCGATATGGAAAATATGATTCTACGAAAAGGTGCCATTTCAGCTCAGAAAGATGAACGAGTAATCATTCCAATTAATATGAGAGACGGTTCTATCATTGCATTTGGTAAAGGGAATCCAGATTGGAACTTTTCTGGCCCTCATGGAGCAGGACGTATTATGAGCCGTAAGAAGGCGAAAGAAGTACTTAACTTAGAGGATTTTCAAAATACAATGACAGAGGTTTGGACTACATCTGTTGCAGAAAGTACTTTAGATGAAGCACCAATGGTATATAAGCCAATGGATGAAATTATTAAGAATACAAAAGAAACAATTGATATTAAACATATTATTAAGCCACTTTACAATTTTAAGGCTAATTAAAAGAGGAGTAATGTTTTTGTTGGCATTAGGCTTTTAAATACGAGACTATCAAATTTCAACCAAATGGGATGCGATGTTTTTAGCGTTATAAGGTGAAGTTACGAGAGAAAAACAAACTAGATGGAGTGTCATGAAAGATGAAAAAAATTCTTGCTATATTTGTCCTATCTGTCAGTTTACTTGTAGCTGGTATCGTATTGGTTGATATAAAAAAGACAGTAAATCAGTCGAATGTTTCTAAAAAAGAAAAGGAGTCTAAGTTTAAGGAAGTAAACGATCCTATTATATTAAAAGACAACTTTCAATCTGGATTAGAAAAATGGAAAATAGCTATCAACGACCCGGAAAATCGCATGAAACTAGATACCGATACAATCTCGCAGCGTGCACGTGTAGTAGATGCCCCTGATATGACGGAGGCTTATAAAGCAGTACAGTTCGTTGTTCCACATTCTCAAGGCCAATTCCGTTCAGAAATTGCACAGCCATACGAAGAAGGATTTCACGAACGTTGGTATTCAGCACGGATGTATATCCCGCAAGATTGGGTGTTTGATAAGGACAGTGGTAACGATATTGTCATGCAATGGCACGCTGTACTCGGCAGTGAGCGAATAGATCGGGATTTTCCAGAATTGGCTATTGCAGTGGAAGGTGACAGATGGAATATACAACGAGCATTTGGTTCTCCTGCAAATATAGAGCGCGATTTTAAGAAATTGGATGAACATGTGCAAAAAGGAGTCTGGTCTTCTTGGGTAATTTATGCAAGGTGGTCAGCAGAAAGTGATGGATTACTACAAATATGGAAAGATGGAAAAGTTGTATGGAAAGTGCAAGGGCCTAATGCCTATGCTACACGTGCGCGTACGCCCTACCTCAAGTTAGGGCTTTACCACCCACAGTGGAAACCGAAGTATGGTGAAGTGAAACCTAGTCCGGTAAAAGAACGAAAGATTTTCATCACCGATGTCAAGATTGGAAATGAAAAGGCGACCTACCAGGATATAGTGAGTAAAAGTGATTCCTAGTGTTTGGAATTTATGTATTTTATTTCTAAAGGAATATTGATTAGGAAAGATGGGAAATTTGTTTCACCAGAATTATTCGGATTAAATGAAGAGAACTTAAAAAAGTAGAGTATTTTGTTGTGTTTATGTAACGGAAACTAAAAGATTCATTATTTAAATTTACATTTATGTAATGTTAAAGATTAGAAAGCTAGATTGGCGCGAATTACTAATTGTGGAGTGTGAAAAAAAGACAAAATCTCTTAAAAAACACTTAATTTTTTATTCCATTAATCTTTACAATCGCCCCCTATAATGTGAATTGGACAAGCACCTAAGAGAAAGCAGAACATGTCAGTTTGTACATTCTATTATTAGGGGGAGAATTTGTATGAAAAAGACAGTTGCTTCGTTAGCAGTTATGGCGGCATTATTACCGACGTTTTCAGTGCATGCGGAAGGGAAAGAGCAAGCCCGAAAATCAGCTACAACTTTTAATGTTATTAGTGATATTCAAGGTGATTTAGGGGATTTTGATCATGTGCTAAAAGATATGAACAAAGTGACGCCACTTTCTAGAGCGCTTATTATGAATGGGGATATAACGCCGACTGGACAACAGTCACAATATGATGATGTAAAGCGTGTGTTAAATAAAAATAAGCATCCAGAAAATGTATGGTCTACTGTTGGGAATCATGAGTTTTATGCTGGTAAATGGACAGCGGATGGGAAACTCTCTCAAAGTACATGGCCAAATGGTGTAACGGAAGAAACACTATTTGGTCGCTACTTACAATTTAGTGGACAAGAAAAGGTATATCATAAAAAAGAATTAGATGGCTATCCACTTTTATTTTTAGGAACTGAAAAATATATGAAATACCACGATTCAAAAATGTGGGACGAAGTATATATGAGTGATGAGCAATTAGGTTGGTTAAAACAAAATTTAGAAGAGTACAGTCAAAAAGATAAAAATAAGCCAATCTTTATTTTCTCTCATCACGTTTTACCTGATACAGTATCTGGATCAAGACAATCACCATATTTACAAGATTATTTAAACGTGGATAAATTGTATGATATATTAAAAGACTATCCGCAGGTTGTTTTCTTCACGAGTCATACACATTGGGATTTAAACTTACCTGACTGGGCTGGTAAAAAGAAAATTACAGGCGGAGATGAAAAAGGTTTCACTGTTGTAAATACGGGCGGGATTGAAACAGGCTGGATGTCAGCAGGACCAAATGGAGGAGAGAAAACTGCTCCAGATGGCTATTCATTTAAACAAGGGTTACAAGTGAAAGCATATGGTAACGATGTAATTGTGACAGCTTACGATTACAAACGTGATAAGGATATAAAGAAGTTATTAATTAGTGATTCAAAAATTGCGCAGATGGCACCAAATGTAACGGCAGATGATCGTAAAAATATAATTGTCGGTGCAAATGAATATATGGAGTATTCTATAGAAGGAACGAATGAGTGGCATACGTATAGTCAAGCAAATCCTCCGAAATTTGATGGAGATAAAACTGTATACGTACGTCATAAAGGTGAAATGAATTTAGAGCCGGGATTAACGCAGTTACTTCGTTTTTCGGTAAATAAGTGATTGGAGGGAGTCTGCATTTGAATGTGTGGGCTCTTTTTTTGTTGATGAGAAAGGGGTTGCCTGTCTGTCGTTTTTTGTCGATAGATCGATATATTAAGAAAATCGTTGATATACTGCAAGTTACGATCGATATATTTGAAAAATCGTTGATATATTGTAAGTAATGAACGATATATTTAAAAAATCGTTGATATAAATTTCATGTACCGTAATTAAGTTAAAATCATTAATACGGTTTTACTTATCAAAATGAAATTCTAATACATTTTTAACCGAGAAAGATGACTTCACCATTTTTACGTGTAATAATAGTAACGTTACATACATTGCGAAAGAAGTACAAAAGGAGCGTTACAATGAATTTAGCTAAATTCCCGAGAAAAAAATATACAGAATCATATACACCAATTGAAAAGTTAAACAATTTTTCTGAAGCACTTGGTGGCCCGACTATTTATTTTAAACGAGATGATTTACTTGGTTTAACAGCCGGTGGTAATAAGACGAGAAAGTTAGAATTTTTAGTTGCGGATGCACAGGAAAAGGGTGCAGATACGTTAATTACAGCTGGTGGTATTCAGTCAAATCATTGCCGCCTGACACTTGCTGCTGCGGTAAAAGAAAAAATGAAATGTATTCTTGTATTAGAGAAAGGGCTTGAGCCAGAAGAGAAGAGAGACTTTAACGGAAACTATTTCTTATATCACTTATTAGGTGCTGAAAACGTCATTGTTGTACCGAACGGAGCAGACCTGATGGAAGAGATGAATAAAGTAGCGAAAGAAGTAAGTGAAAAAGGTAGTACACCATATGTAATTCCAGTTGGTGGATCAAACCCTACGGGCGCAATGGGATACGTTGCTTGTGCGCAAGAAATTATGGCGCAATCATTTGAGCAAGGAATTGATTTCAGTTCAGTTGTTTGTGTAAGTGGTAGCGGCGGTATGCATGCTGGTTTAATTACTGGTTTTTCTGGAACACAAAGCCATATTCCTGTAATCGGGATTAATGTAAGTAGAGGAAAAGCTGAGCAAGAAGAGAAAGTAGCAAAACTTGTAGATGAAACTTCAGCACACGTTGGTATTCCAAACTTTATCTCGCGCGACGCTGTTACGTGCTTTGATGAATATGTAGGACCAGGCTATGCGTTACCAACGCCGGAAATGGTAGAGGCAGTTCAGTTACTTGCGAAAACAGAAGGTATTTTACTTGATCCAGTGTATACAGGTAAGGCAGTAGCGGGATTAATCGACTTAATTAGAAAAGGTAAATTTAATAAGGAAGACAATATTTTATTCGTACATTCAGGTGGTTCACCAGCTTTATATGCGAATACTTCTTTATTTGCGTAAGTGTAAAAAGCATTGGGGATCCAATGCTTTTTTTGTTATATACTGGAATTACCGAGAGGTAGGAGGATGATATGAATTCAAATTTAAAATGGATTATATATACGGTACTTGGCATTTCTATTCTATTAATCTTATTTGTGGCTTATGGGGTGTATTCTTATTTTACATTTTAAAAGCGTAATGGAAGTGAACTATTATATACACTAAAGGCGGAGAGCGCTATGCAAATTAGAAATTTGTATTTAGTCTTCAGCGTGATTTGTTTATTTGTGGTAACCAGCTGTTCAAATAATATAGGAAATCATAATCAAACAATCGAAGTGCAAAAACATGCTGGTGATAATCATTATGAGGATTTGAAGGTAATTACAGACAAGAATAAAGTATTGCAAGTAAAGAAAATATTAAATGATACTAACTTTGAAAATAAAAAGGTGGAAATGTCTCGTTCAGCTGATTATCAGTTTGTTTTTCAGTTTAAAAATCCGAAAATAGAAGCGAAAGCTGTTTTATATCAAATGTGGATTAGTCCTAATAAGGATAAAGTAGAAATAATGGCGGGGGATAATCAGTACGCTCAATTAGCAGAGAAAGACGCAGCTGCTTTTATGAAGATTGTTACTGGTGAGAAGTTAGCTGAATAAAAGTATATGGTAGATTTTGCTCTCTAATTCCCCGCTTATTTTTCGCTTTGAGGGATAATTAGTGAGAAATATCGAATGAGAAGTAATCGTGAAATAGTAAAGAATATATTCACTGCTAAAAGAAGAGTTGTTTAAAAAACTCTCCGCATCGTTATGTAATGTTAATAAGAAGAAGTAGAAGGTAGAAGTAAATCTAAATAAAACCCAAAAGGGATAAATAGGAAAATGTAGAATCTTTATATATAAGATGTTCTGAATTTTTAGATATAAGGTAGAGTGGAGGAAGAAAGATGATTCAATTTCCTATGGAAGATGCTGAACAATTTTTTAGATCCTATAGTATTGGTAGGTTTACAGTTAGTGAAGATGAAGGGAAATTAATTTTTAGTACAAACTTAAATGGTCATTCTAATTTATGGGCGATGGATTTACCCAATTTATCCCCTTATCCCTTAACATATTGTAATCAATCAAGCAATTTTATTAAAATGGATTCTTTAAATCGATTTATTTTAGCTGGATTTGATAAAGATGGGGATGAAAATTATCATATTTATGCATTAAAACCAGAGGGTGGTGGATTGCTTGAATTGATTCCAGCAGGAGAGACAGAAAAGGATTACTTTGTGCATTTAACAGAGGATGGGGAACGATTATACTATGTCACAAGTAAAGATAACCCAATGTTCTTAAACTCTCGTTGTTATAATATACGCACTAAAGAAGATACGCTGTTGTTAACTGGTGTGGAGACACCTACATATGTAGAGGCAGTAAGTCCGAATGAATCAAGTTACATTGTTTTAAAGTCATATAGTAATACATATAATGTAGGATATGTAAAAAAAGGAGAAGAACTTATTTGTTTAGTACCTTCCAGTGAGAAAGAACATACTGTAGGCTCCATTTCTTATATTGATGAAAATACAGTGATTTTCGTTACAAATTATGAAGAAGAGTTTTCCTATGTAGCTTCTTTTGATTTAAATAAACAGGAATTCAAACCAATCTGTAAAATAGAGAAGGAAGATATATCCGATATAAAATGGCATGCTGAAACAAAAAATGGCTACATTGTTTCGTCGAAAGGTGTTACAGATAGGTTATATAAATTTGTATGGGATAAAAAAGAGTTAATTCTATTGAATTCTCCGGTAGATACGATAAGTCAAATTGAAATTACAAAATCGGAAAATTTTTATTTACTAGGTGAAAGTGCGACGAAAACAGCAAACATCTATTACAAGAAGAATAGAGATACAGAATGGGCAGCATTAACAAAAAACTATGTTATTGGTCTATCTGAATCTTCTTTTGTTGAACCGGATGTTATAACATATGCCTCTTTTGATGGGTTAAACATAGAAGCATTATTATTCCGGGCGAAAGGAGAAGTACAAAACGGATATACAATATTTTGGCCTCATGGTGGTCCACAAAGTGCTGAGACGAAAGATTTCAGAGCATTATTTCAATATTTATTAAGGCAGGGATATAATATTTTTGCGCCAAACTTTAGAGGTAGTACAAGATATGGTTCAACGTTTACAAAAATGATTGAAGGTGATTGGGGAGAAGCGCCGCGTTTAGATTGTGTAGCAGGGATCGAATGGTTATTTGAACAGGGGATATCAACTCCTGATAAATTATTTGTTATGGGCGGTAGTTATGGAGGATATATGACCTTATTGCTTCACGGGCGTCATTCAGAGTATTTCCGTGCAGCCATTGACATTTTTGGACCTAGCAATTTATTTAGTTTTATCGAATCTATGCCTGAAAATTGGAAACCGCTCGCAGTTAATTTAATAGGTGATATTAATAATGATAAAGATAAGCTTATACAAGATTCACCAATTACTTACTTAAATCAAATGAATAAACCACTCCTTATCATCCAAGGGGCAAATGATCCACGAGTTGTAAAGGAAGAATCGGATCAAATTTTTCAAGCGTTGCAAGAACAAGGAGTAGATGTAGAATACCTAGTATTAGACGATGAAGGGCATGGATTTTCCAAAAAAGAAAATGAAATATATGTATATCGTCGCATAACAGAATTTTTAGCAAAGCATAAGTAAAAGAAATGGCATTTTACGGGTTATGATCATATCGCTATCAGGCTAAAAATGCAGAGAAATGACAATGAAATTATTGAATAAATAAGAATGAAACAACTTAATTGTTACGTAACAAAAACGCTATTCTTTCCCTAGAATCATAGGAAGAGATGGCGTTTTTGTTATGAACTTATCAATTTTTTATGAACTGGAATTGTTGTCTAAAGAGTTGCAACAGATTTTTTTATAAATTGAAAGACAAGGAGACGAACTTGGATGGAGTATTGGAAGCACACAATAAATATATTGAGGAGTACATGTTTGAAAACATTAAATCAATGGAAAATGAAATATTTTGTTGGAATGTCTGAGCTGCGGACCAATTCTATCACTTTAATTAACTAAAAGAAGAACTTCCCCATCCCGATTAGACTACTGATCATTCCTATTCCACTCATGGTGCCTTTTCCTGCTGTAAGTAAGTTTCCAAGCATTCCTGGCTGACCGTTACCTCCGTTATTTCCCCATCCCATTGGGGCCCACGGACTACCCCATCCTGGAGGGTTTCCAAAAACACCTGAGTTATTGGTATTGAAATGAAAAGGCTTGGCTGGCGGCGATAGTAAAGCTGCAAGATGACCTTGTGCGAACATCCCTGTATGATTGAATGGTTGCGCCCAGGGGAAGGGAGGTTTTTGAAAATTAAAACCTGCATGACCTGGTAGTGGAGTCCAATTATCGGGATGTCCTTGGGGCATCATCCCTGCATAATTGATTGGCTGCCCCCAAGAGAAGGGAGGGGGTTGGGGACTGAACCCCGTATAATTGGCTGGTGAATCCCAACTAACTGGATAGACTCGGTAACTCCAATTCTCAGGAAGCTTCAAATCATTCATTACCTCAGATTTAGTTATTTCGGGCTGTGAATATAATGAAATTTGGTTAGTATATTGTTCCCCGTTTCCCTTTGAATTCAAATACCAATATTGGTCCATACGCTTATTCTCCTCACTTTAAAAATGTAATGTTAGACTTAGCCTATGTAATATTCCTTTTTATGGATGGTTACATAACTAGATCTACAAGCCTGTATTTAAAGGAATGGGTGCGTGGTCTTTTTGATTTTTCTCGCTGCCCGTAAAATACCCATTGATTTAAAGTTTCACTTTATTTTAGAAGGGGATTTTCAGTTGCTTATTTTGTGTATTTCAGCCTAATTTAAATTCCGTTAACAAACGTTTTTATAAAGGTTTCATCAACAAAAAGATTTTAAAATGGTATGTTGAGCAAGTGGAATTGCTAAAAAGAGAATATCCATTCGAAGAGTTTGGCAAAATACTGCAAGGGTAATGTTTTCTTGTGCAAATATGTAAACGATTTAAACGAATCAATGAAATTTATAATGAAGGGGCAATTAAATATATGAGTGAAACATTACATAAAAGAAAACCACCATATGTAATGCTTGTAATCCTTTTTATTGGGGCATTTGTTTCATTTCTAAATAACTCCCTTTTAAATGTAGCCTTGCCATCAATAATGAAAGATTTAAACATTCAAGATTATTCAACGATCCAGTGGCTTTCTACAGGGTATATGCTTGTAAGTGGTATATTAATTCCGGCATCAGCATTTTTAATAACGCGTTTTTCAAATAGGAGCCTATTTATTACATCTATGGTGATTTTTATTCTTGGTACTGCCTTAGCGGCTGTAGCACCGAACTTTGGTTTATTACTTACTGGCCGGATGGTTCAAGCGGCAGGCTCTTCAGTTATGGGACCTTTGTTAATGAATATTATGCTAGTAAGCTTTCCAAGAGAAAAAAGGGGAACAGCAATGGGGATTTTTGGACTAGTTATGATTACAGCTCCAGCAATTGGACCGACACTATCAGGTTATATTGTAGAGTATTATGACTGGCGTTTGCTGTTTGAAATGATTTTACCGTTAGCAATCATTAGCTTACTGTTAGGGATTTGGAAATCTGAGAATGTCATGAAACAAAACAAAAATGTAAAACTTGATTATCTCTCATTACTATTATCTTCTGTCGGTTTTGGCGGTTTGTTATATGGATTCAGTTCTGCAAGCTCCGATGGTTGGACAAATAAATTTGTCTTAACAACCTTAATCATAGGCGCTATTGCCCTAATTGCTTTCATTATTCGTCAATTAAAAATGGATGAGCCGTTATTGGATTTACGTGTTTACAAGTATCCAATGTTTGCACTTGCGTCTGTAATTGCAATTGTTAACGCGGTAGCCATGTTTTCGGGTATGATTTTAACACCAGCTTATGTACAAAACGTCCGTGGTATTTCGCCGCTGAGCTCTGGGCTGATGATGCTTCCAGGTGCGGTTATAATGGGGATTATGTCACCAATTACAGGTAAACTATTTGATAAATATGGTCCTCGGATTCTTGGCATAGTGGGGCTTTCCATTACAGCTGTTTCAACTTATATGTTGGCAAGTCTGCAAATTGACTCTAGTCACACACATATTATTCTTATCTACACACTGCGGATGTTTGGGATGGCGATGGTTATGATGCCACTTATGACAAATGGTCTTAATCAATTGCCAACTCGCTTAAATCCGCACGGTACAGCTGTTAATAATACGGCTCAACAAGTGTCCGGTTCGATTGGTACTGCTATTCTTGTTACGATTATGAACTCTGTAACAAAAACAAAAGCTGAAAGTTTAATGTCTCATATAGATCCAACAACCTTTACAGAAACTACGAAGGCAATAGTAACTCAGAAGGCTTTATTATCTGGAATTCAATATTCATTTTATGTAGCGCTTGGCATGAATGTTGTTGCACTACTATTAGTTTTTTTCGTTAAACGTGTAGATACAAGTGCGGAAGCTGTCGAGAAGTTAAATCGGTAGAGAAGAATAAAACGCTTGATAATGATTCCTACAAGTTTTTTACTGCTAAGGCGCCGGTATTTAAAGCTGGAAAAGAACTAAAAGAAGCAGAGAAATAATTATATAGTAAAAGAGGACCTGATGTTCATATCAGGTCCTCTTTCATTAGTAACACGGCATACTTGCTTATCGTATTGGTTTAACTAAACTACTGATTTTTCGAATACTACAATCTTAAGATCATCAACTTTTCTATTTTGGGGTGTTTTAGAAGAAAATAAATCAAAATAATCGTTTTTATAAACAAATACAAGAGATGAGATCCGTTTGCAATTTCTCATAAACATTACAAGTCTAGATTATCTTTTAACACCAACATTAAAAGGCTCCAATTATATTTATTCGCTTCATTTTAATTTAGTATTTTTCTACAAGTTATAAATTTAATTGCCAAGCTTATACGCAATATCATAATCATGAATAGTTAGGGAAAAGATAAAATAAGGTAATCAATTACATATCTTTATCCCAGGCGATTAGTTGCTATTTCTTCTTTATTAAATGGGATATGTTATCCCGAATTAACGGGCAGTAAGACCCCCACCTCAAAATTTAGCAGAAGCAAAGAAGTTAGGTGGGGGACCAACTGCCCGTAAAAGCCCGATTGGTTCAACTAATAATCAGTGGGGGATGAACAAAACCCCCACTGACTAAAGTTTCACTTTATTTCATGCTTTTTTGAAAGGGTGTTTTAAATGGAAAAAAAAGTATCTGCCATTCCTCAGCCGAAAACATATGGACCGCTGGGTAATCTCCCATTAATCGATAAAGATAAACCGACCCTATCCTTTATCAAGATAGCGGAAGAGTATGGTCCCATTTTTCAAATTCAAACTTTAAGTGATACCATCATTGTCGTTTCTGGACATGAATTGGTAGCAGAAGTTTGTGACGAAACACGGTTCGATAAAAGTATAGAGGGTGCTTTAGCAAAAGTTCGTGCCTTTGCTGGAGACGGATTATTTACAAGCGAGACTCACGAACCGAACTGGAAAAAAGCTCATAATATTTTGATGCCTACATTCAGTCAACGGGCAATGAAAGATTACCATGCCATGATGGTCGATGTTGCTGTACAACTCGTTCAAAAATGGGCACGACTTAATCCGAATGAAAACGTAGATGTTCCGGAGGATATGACTCGTCTTACGTTAGATACAATTGGTCTATGTGGTTTTAATTACCGATTCAATAGCTTTTATCGTGAGACCCCTCATCCTTTTATTACTAGCATGACCCGTGCTCTAGATGAAGCGATGCACCAATTACAGAGGCTGGATATAGAAGATAAACTCATGTGGAGAACGAAACGTCAATTTCAGCATGATATTCAATCTATGTTTTCTTTAGTAGATAATATCATTGCTGAACGTAAAAGTAATGGGAATCAGGAAGAAAATGATTTACTTTCCCGTATGTTAAATGTGCCAAATCCGGAAACTGGTGAAAAATTAGATGATGAAAATATTCGTTTCCAAATTATTACCTTTTTAATAGCTGGACATGAGACAACAAGTGGATTGTTATCTTTTGCAATTTATTTTTTATTAAAGAATCCGGATAAGTTGAAAAAAGCCTATGAAGAAGTAGACCGTGTTTTGACAGATCCTACTCCAACATACCAACAAGTTATGAAACTGAAGTATATACGGATGATTTTAAATGAATCGCTACGTCTATGGCCTACCGCTCCAGCATTCAGTCTCTATGCAAAAGAAGATACAGTGATTGGCGGGAAATACCCAATTAAGAAAGGAGAAGATCGTATTTCTGTTCTTATTCCACAGCTACATAGGGATAAAGATGCATGGGGAGACAATGTGGAAGAATTCCAACCTGAACGATTTGAAGAGCTGGATAAGGTTCCTCATCATGCTTATAAGCCATTTGGAAATGGCCAGAGAGCATGTATCGGTATGCAATTTGCACTTCATGAAGCCACTCTTGTAATGGGAATGCTTCTTCAACATTTTGAATTAATCGATTATCAAAACTATCAGCTGGACGTAAAACAAACATTAACGCTAAAGCCCGGTGATTTTAAGATTAGGATTCTACCCCGAAAACAAACTATTAGTCATCCTACTGTTCTTACACCTACAGAGGACAAGCTGAAAAACGATGAAATTAAGCAGCACGTTCAGAAGCCACCTTCTATTATTGGGGCCGATAATCTTTCACTTCTTGTTCTGTACGGCTCGGATACAGGTGTAGCAGAAGGTATTGCAAGAGAATTAGCAGATACAGCTAGTTTAGAAGGAGTTCGAACGGAAGTGGTAGCTCTTAACGATCGGATTGGAAGTTTGCCAAAAGAAGGAGCGGTTCTTATTGTAACTTCTTCTTATAATGGAAAACCGCCAAGTAATGCAGGACAGTTTGTGCAATGGTTGGAGGAACTAAAACCGGATGAGCTAAAAGGTGTTCAATACGCAGTTTTTGGTTGTGGAGATCATAATTGGGCTAGTACCTATCAACGGATTCCAAGATACATTGATGAGCAGATGGCTCAAAAAGGAGCAACAAGATTTTCTAAACGCGGAGAAGCAGATGCAAGTGGTGATTTCGAGGAACAGCTTGAGCAATGGAAACAAAACATGTGGTCTGATGCGATGAAGGCATTTGGATTGGAGCTCAACAAAAATATAGAAAAAGAGCGCAGTACTTTGAGTCTGCAATTTGTTAGTCGTCTTGGAGGATCTCCTCTTGCACGAACATATGAAGCAGTTTATGCATCTATACTAGAAAATCGTGAACTCCAATCACCCAGCAGTGATAGAAGTACACGACATATCGAGGTATCTTTGCCAGAAGGCGCTACATATAAAGAAGGAGACCACCTTGGAGTGTTGCCAGTTAATAGCGAGAAAAATATCAACCGAATTTTAAAACGTTTTGGATTAAATGGGAAGGATCAAGTTATACTGAGTGCAAGTGGACGAAGTATAAATCACATACCTTTAGACAGTCCTGTTAGTTTATTGGACCTTCTTAGTTATAGTGTTGAAGTTCAAGAAGCTGCCACTCGAGCACAAATACGAGAAATGGTAACATTCACAGCATGTCCTCCTCATAAAAAAGAATTGGAAGCATTATTAGAAGAAGGAGTTTACCATGAACAAATACTAAAGAAACGGATTTCAATGTTGGACCTTCTTGAAAAGTATGAGGCTTGTGAAATCCGATTTGAACGCTTTTTAGAACTTCTTCCTGCGCTCAAACCGCGTTACTATTCTATTTCAAGCTCTCCACTCGTTGCACACAATCGTCTGAGCATTACGGTCGGTGTTGTTAATGCGCCTGCATGGAGTGGGGAAGGGACATATGAAGGAGTCGCTTCTAATTACTTAGCTCAGCGTCATAATAAAGATGAGATTATCTGTTTCATTCGAACGCCACAATCAAACTTTGAATTACCTAAAGATCCAGAAACACCAATTATTATGGTTGGGCCAGGTACTGGAATTGCACCATTCCGTGGATTCTTGCAAGCGCGTCGTGTTCAAAAGCAAAAAGGTATTAACTTAGGACAAGCGCATCTATATTTTGGTTGTCGTCATCCTGAAAAAGATTATCTCTATCGTACAGAATTAGAAAATGATGAAAGAGATGGATTAATCTCTTTACACACAGCTTTTTCTCGTCTAGAGGGACATCCAAAAACATATGTACAGCATTTAATAAAACAAGATAGAATCAATTTAATTTCGTTATTAGATAATGGAGCTCATCTTTATATATGTGGTGATGGAAGTAAAATGGCTCCAGATGTAGAAGATACCCTTTGTCAAGCATATCAAGAAATTCATGAAGTCAGTGAACAAGAAGCAAGAAATTGGTTGGATCGTGTGCAAGATGAAGGGCGATATGGAAAAGATGTTTGGGCTGGTATATGAATGTTTCTTAATTAGTTACGTATTAACTAATAAATTTCACTTTATTAGTATAGTGTATCTAGATGAATAATGATTAACCGGACTATTTAGTATCTACTAAATAAAAAACAGGACCTGATATTCATCTATCAGGTCCTGTTTCACATAGACATTATACATGGATATTTTCCACACATTATCAATGTTTGTAATGTAGTTAGCCTTGTGGGTCAGCAATAAAATCAGATATTATTTTTTCGATATCGAAAGGAGTAATCCCTTTATCCAAAGAAAAAATGCTTTCTGCTTCTTCGATTTCTTGAACGAGTTCACCTCTAGCTTCAATATGTAATCGGAACAAGTCATATAAATTCGGTTTAACTAAATTAGTTAAAGCCTTTCCAACTAGTATCATACCTTTTTGATTAGCCTCGATGGTATTATCATAAGTTAGATCTCTTGTAAGAGACAAATCTGTCCAAATCAATTTTCGTTCCTTTAAGTCTAAAATAACTGGAATAGAGATTTGGGTGTCGGCAGTAATATCTACTTTATCTTGAACAGTAGAAGGTTCAAATACTTCACCTGAACCAGGATATTGACGAACCATCCAACCAGTAAAGCATTCTGGTAAATCTTTATATGGTTGGTCTGTGTAAGAAAGCAAAGTCATAACTACATAGCGTCCACCATATTTCAGCACAGACGGAATATCGAAATCAATGAATTCAGATGCTCCCTTTGGTGCAGAAGTAATATCTCCGCTATGGTAGGCTTTGAAATTTTTTGAACGTAAGTTCGTGAAGGATACATGTTCTTTGTATTGCCAATCTTCGTCGTACATTGCAGCAGACAAATCAATGTCAACGCGTCCTGTATGTTGTCCATTCACATAGCCTTCTTTCCACCATAGGAAAAAACGAATCGTATCTCCTTCTGGCAAATCTACTTTACTTCCTCGAGATAATGTGCGAAGCGCTTTGCTGGCTGAACGTTGAGAGAAGGGAACTAAGTGATTTTTTAACTGTTCATCCAAAAATACTTTTCCAAGACTTGGAAGTTCCGTGAAGCGATTTTTTAAAGTATCTTCACACATTTTTACAATCATTAAACAAATATCCTCTGAGATAAATGGAAGTGTATTTTCAATACCTATAGCTTTTGCTACATTTCCCTTTGGAAAAAAGGTACGAAATTCATTTTTATCATTTCGATGCTTAAAATGAGCCGTGAGTTGAAGTAATACAGGAGTAGAAACGTTTCCTATTATACTTAGAAAATCTTCGAGAATATTGAAAACATCTGTTGACTTATTACTACATAAACGGATTAAATGATCCAAGCGTCTGGCAAATTCCCCCGGGCGAGTTTTTAAAAGATTTTTCGCTGTCATGATATCACGATTCAACAAAGCTGCTTCTATTTTTCCATTAAATGTTTCAACTTTAATGTTGTTGCGAAGCATCTCAAATGCTCGGTGGGTTTTTGGGAAACGAGTATGATATTCTGCTGGATGAAGAATTTCACCTAAACGAATCCAACGTTTTTTGTATCGAATCATATCTTCGGTAATGTTTCCGCATTGCTCTAACAATCCTAAAAGGAAGCGTCTTTCTGCTCGGTTAAACTTCTTGAATCGAACGGAGGATGCTAAACTCACATCGCCTTCAGATAAAGCAACTGCAAGGCGAAGAACATCAGTTGCCGTTTTAAAATACTTTGCAGCAGCATCGGCTGATATTTTTCTGTTTATTAATAAAACCCCAATTATAAAAGACATATTTTCCTTATGAGGAATTACATTAGGTAGAAAACAGGAAACATCTTCAGTGTGTGTAATAGCCCATTCTACATCTGTCTTATCAGTTGAGGAAATAGAGCTGTTTGCACTAATCAATTGAGAAATCATTTGATTGAAATCTTCTTCACTTCCTAAGTCAATAACTTTCAAATCAACGCTATCTAAAAGAGGGAGTCGTTCTTCTACTTTTGATACAGGTAGGCGCAACGTCACATAATGAATAACGGCATTGATGTATAAATCAGCGTCACTTAAATCCATCATTTGTTGCGGAAAGTTTGGATACATAGGAGTAAACTGAATATGTGCACCAACCATTTCTTTTAAATGTTTTACCAACTCTTTGTAAAACGATGTGAATGCATCAACCGAAAGTGTTTGCAACTCTTCTATTAAAGGCTCGGAAAAAGTAAATCCTAAACTTTCCAAGTTTTTTAAAACAGTGGCTAAATACATGTTCGGTAGTTTATTTTCTTCTCTTTTTATAATTACTTTCAAACTTCTTCTTATGTAAATAGAATTTTTCATGAGAACGCCAGCTATTCACTCCTTATAAAAGAGGGGAATAGTCTGACTGTCCTCCTTTCAGTGGTAGATTTTTATTTTTACATGCATAAACACACTAATTGTAGAGAAATGCACTGAGGGTATAAAGCTATTTTTTAGTGAAAAATTAGGGGTATAACATTTAGTTGTTAAGTGGTAATTTGTTAATTAAGAAAAGAAAACCTCTACATCAATGGTTGATAAACTAAAGTTTATTCAAACCCAAAGAAGAAAGAGGTTTTATAGTCTAATTATTTTCATAGGAAATTGACAACTCTAAAACAATTTGAAATTTCTACAAAGAAGGAAGAATTGTCATAGCCTATGTGTTTAGCAGGAAAGTAACATCCCTATTTCGCCAAAGAAGTTAGAAGGAAGGAACGTCATAGCCTGCTTTATTAGTATATTCTCTTGCGGAGAGCAATTCAAGTATACTGTCTGATTTTTTAAAGTTTTCCTAAATGGGAATTTTCATGTTTATCCCGTATTAATGGAGGATTTTTATTTTTGATATATTATGGAATGGAGTTGAATGAGTATTATAAATACAAAAGGTGAAATTAAAAAAACAAAAAGAAAAGTATTACTAACTATACTTACTATGTTAGTAATTATAATTGGATTTGGATATTGGAAACTTTTTAGTTTGCAAGGTGTTCCAAAAGGGGAATTAATTCGAACAGTGAAATCTCCAGATGGAAAATATCTCATCAAGACTTATTTCCATAATGCAGGATCATTAAGTGCGGATGCTGTTAGGGGTGAATTAGTTAACCTTGATACAGATTCAGAGAAAAATATATATTGGAATTATCCAGATACCGATCCATATATTGAATGGGTAAATAAGAATATTGTTAGAATTGGAGATCAAACTTTAGATGTTTCGCAGAAAGAAACCTATGATTGGCGTGATGATGATAAGCACGTTAAAGAAATGCCTAAACAGTTTATTAGATAAAACAAGAAAATTTAAATGTATTTAATCTTATTTGTTTAACTATAGATAGTATTATATGAGTGAAAAAGTCCATTTAAATCTTCTAAATGGACTTTTTTAGGTTTCTAGATACGACTACTGATAAAAATGGAACAAACTTGTTACTTAGGTTGTCTATGAAGTATACGTATAAAACAGGTGTTCATGATAGTTCAATCATTTTATGAAAAGTGAGATGCAAGAAGAGTGATATCCGATACACTCTTTAATTGTATCGATATGTATAACACCTAGAAAAACTATATATTCTTGAAAGAGGTTGAAAATGTATGATAGTCTTAAACAAGTTTTTTAACATTTTACATTACAAAAAGATGGTACCTGTAGTATTTCTTTCATGTGCAACGCTTATAGGCTGTTCCGATGGCAATACTCAGTCTGAATTACCTAAACAAACAAAACAAACAAATCAAACCAAACAAGAAACTACTGGTAATGATTCTTTTGCTAAACTTGAAAAAGAATTTGATGCTAAACTCGGTATTTATGCATTGGACACTGATACGAATCAAACCGTTACGTATCAATCAGATAAACGGTTTGCATACGCATCTACCCACAAAGCTTTAGCTGTGGGAGTACTTTTACAAAAGAAATCAATAGAAGATCTAAATCAAAGAGTTTTGTATACTCGTGAAGATCTTGTTAATTACAATCCAATTACAGAAAAGTATGTTGATAGGGGTATGACTCTGAAAGAGCTTGCAGATGCTTCCCTTCGATATAGTGATAATACTGCGCAAAATCTTATTCTTAAACAATTAGGTGGACCTAGTGAATTCAAAAAATCACTGAGAGAAATAGGAGATACCGTTACAAATCCTGAACGTTTTGAACCAGAGTTAAACGAAGTGCATCCAGGAGACGTACATGATACTAGTACCCCAAAGGCATTAGCTACTAGTCTTCAGGCTTTTGCGCTAGGAGATGTACTTTCAACTGAGAAACGGGATTTATTAATAGATTGGATGAAAAGGAATACTACGGGAGACAACTTAATTCGTGCTGGAGTTCCAGGAGGATGGGAAGTAGCTGATAAGACGGGCTCGGGATCTTATGGAACCAGAAATGATATCGCAATTATTTGGCCACCAAATAAAAAGCCAATTATTCTTGCGATACTTTCTAATCATGATAAAGAGGATGCTAAATACGATGATAAGCTTATTGCAGAAGCAACCAAAATAGCGCTGGGTGTCTTAAAAGCTAAAAATAAATAATAATAGTATTAGTTATTGAAATTTTCTTGTTTTTTCGTCACAATACTGTGACGGTCTTTTTGTGTATTTTACAAAAGATCGTCTTAAGTAAAGAAAGAAGATAGAAACCATCTCTATTAAGTTTATTAACTAAGTAACAACAAATATATGCTTTATTGAATACTTATTGCATTTAATGTGGAGGAATAAAATGGAGTCGAAAATTCTTATTGTTGATGATGATAAAGAGATTAGAAATCTTATCTCGGTATATCTGGAAAATGAAGGTCTAAAAACTCAAAAGGCAGAAGATGCTATACAAGCTTTACAACTGTTAGAAGAAAAGGACTTTGATTTGATTATTTTAGATATTATGATGCCGAATATGGATGGCATTGAAGCATGTATGAAAATTAGGGAAGATCGCAATATGCCTATCATTATGCTATCTGCAAAATCTGAGGATATAGACAAAATTCAGGGCCTAGCCTCTGGTGCAGACGATTATTTATCAAAACCGTTTAACCCACTAGAATTAATTGCTAGGGTAAAATCCCAATTAAGAAGGTTTAAAAAATACAATACATCCATAGAACATAATAAAAGCATTCTAGAAATTGGTGATTTAACCGTAAATACAGATACACGTCAAGTATGGGTAAGGGGAAAAGAAACAAGGTTAACTCCAAAAGAGTTTGCTATTCTCGAACTACTCGCCCGCAACAAAGGGATTGTCCTGAGTGTAGCAAAAATATATGAAGCAGTTTGGAAAGAGGTTTTTTATAAATCAGATAATACCGTCATGGTGCATATTACAAAAATAAGAGACAAAATTGAAGAAGATTCTAAACATCCCATTTATATTAAAACTGTTTGGGGAATTGGGTATAAAATATGAAGAATGTTAGTTTCAGAAATAAGATTATTATAAAACTTCTTGGTGCTGTTGCAATTAGTTTTTTTATTTCATTTGGTTTAACAATTCTCATTGTGCAATACGTCATAGATCCATTTTTTATAAAACACGAAGATTTTGGCATGTTTGAAGTGAGACTCGCAATGTTGTTCTTATTTACGTTCGCAATCTTAAACTTTATAGTAATCTTTTTGCTATTGGTTCGAAAGAAAATAGTATATTTGAAGCTCATTTCGGAAAATGTGAATGATATTGCAAATGGAAAACTGGGTTTAACAATTGGGATTAAGGGGAAGGACGAATTGACCCAACTTGCTCAAAATATCAACTATATGTCCAAGGAATTGGAGAATACATTTGAACAAGAAAGACAATTAGAACGTACAAAAAATGAACTTATCACCAATGTATCTCATGATTTACGCACACCTTTAACATCTATTATTGGCTATATAGATTTATTAAAAAGAGGGCAATACAACAGTAACATACAATTACAGGAATACCTTGAAACCACGTATTCAAAGTCACAGAGACTGAAATATTTAATTGATGAGCTGTTTGAGTATACTCGTTTATCAGGTATAGATGCTAAGTTAAACCTTAATGAAGTTGATTTATCAGGTTTGTTGGAACAAATAGTTGGAGAATACATACCTATATTTGAAAAGGAAAGTTTAATCGTTCAAAAATCAATTACGCAAGAAACAATACCTATCTTCATAGATGTAGAAAAAATGGTACGTGTTTATGAAAATCTTTTTATGAATGCGATAAAGTACAGCATGAAACCATCCGAATTATCTATATGTCTTGAACTAATAGGTAACAAGGCAATGTTGAAAGTATCAAATAAAGTCGAGAAACCGCCTGTTAGCGATCCAAATAAATTGTTTGAAAGATTTTTCAGGGGGGACAAGGCAAGAAAAGATGACCAGGGAAATGGACTGGGACTTGCTATTTCAAAAAGAATTGTTGAACTTCATCATGGTAATATACATGCAGAATATAAAGATGGTTGGATGTCTTTTATTGTTGAACATTCAATTAGATAGAAAGCTTATGGAACTACAGGTTCCATAAGCTTTTTTTAAAACTTAAGAAATCTTAAGGATTTTACGGGGTGTTTCCTAATTTTCATAGTTTATCATGGGTGTATTCAAAGTGATGAGGTGAGCAAAGAAGATAAAAGGAAAGATTTCATTGTAGCTTAAGTGTGGAGGTAACATGTCTATTTTGTTAGTAGTAAACAAATTTAGTAGCTTATTGTAATGAAATAAAAAAATGTAGGAGGATATAAATGATAAAGCCAGTTGTAGATGTAAAAAACATTCAAAAATTGTACGGTAAAAAAGGTGAGAATCAATCACACGCATTAAAAGGTGTATCATTCTCAATTCAAGAGGGAGAGTTTGTTGGTATTATGGGGCCTTCTGGTTCTGGTAAAACAACATTATTAAATGTAATTTCAACGTTAGATAAAGCGACAGGCGGCGTTGTTGAAATTGCAGGAACGGATATTACGAGGATGAAGCAGGGTGAACTTTCTGATTTTCGTTCACAAAAGTTAGGATTCATTTTCCAAGACTTTAACTTATTGGAGAATTTATCCATCTATGAAAATATCGCACTCCCACTTTCACTTCAAGGTGTTTCATCTCGTAATATTGGAAAGAAAGTAGAAAAAGTAGCTGATATGTTAGGCATTACAGCTATACTTCAAAAATATCCTTCTGAAGTATCTGGTGGACAAAAGCAACGTTCTGCAGCAGCACGTGCGTTAGTTCATGAACCAGCAATTATTTTGGGAGATGAGCCGACTGGAGCTCTAGATTCTAAAAATGCAACGAGTTTACTTAATGCCATGACAAGCTTAAATAAAGAGCAAGGTGTATCCATTATGATGGTTACGCATGATCCTTACAGCGCAAGTTACTGTCAACGTATTTTATTCATTCAAGATGGTGAGTTATATAAAGAAATTCATCGCGGTAGTACCCGTGAAGAATTCTATAAAGAAATTTTAGATGTGCTTGCAAACTTAGGCACACAAAAAGCGTAAGGAAGGAAGTTCAATCATGTTATTTAAGCTTTCTATGTCAGGCCTAAAAAGTAAGTTGCAAGATTACATTGTTTTACTTGTTGGTCTTATTGTCTCTATTTCAACTTTTTATATGTTTCAAACGCTAGCATCCAATAAAACGTTCCTTGAATCTAACTCTTCTATTAGGGATATTGTGGCTGTCTTTAAAATTGGTTCCGTTTTGTTAGCGATTATCACATTTTTCTATATTTTATATGCAAACTCTTTCTTATCAGCTCTTCGTCAAAAAGAATTTGGTATGTATATGATGTTAGGAGCAAAAAAGCATAAAGTTACCTTACTTATGTTCATTGAAACAATCATATTAGGTGCCACCTCTCTTTTGATTGGAATTACAATTGGTGTAGGACTTGCAGAAGGTATCGGTCAGCTATTAATGAAACAACTCGAGTTTGCTGGCGAAGGTTATAAAGCATTTTATCTGCCATCTATAGCTATTACTTGCATCTTTTTCTTTGCACTCTTTGTATTATCTGCAATTATGAATAGTATTAAATTATCTCGTATTTCTGTACTGCAACTTGTACATGCTGATGAACAAACAGAACGTGTTGCCATAAAAGGAAAAATGACAGTTGTAGTTGCATTCCTTGGTATTCTTTTATTGGGTATTGGTTATGCATCACTTATTTATATATCATATGCAAATTCGCTAATTGTTTTGGGATTAATGGCTGTTGGATTAATCTCAGCAACTGTTGGTACTTACCTTATATTTGGATCACTTCTTCCAGTTATGATTAACAAGCTAAAGAGTAATAAAAAACGTAGTGAAAAAGGCCTCAATGCTTTTACTTTTGCACAATTAAATTTCCGCATTAATAGTCTAACAAATGTGCTTGCAACAGTAGCAATTTTAGTGGCTCTTGGTGCTGGTGGAATTGCTTGTGGTATGGCATTTAAAAACAACATCCTAAAAATTACAGATCAAATACAAATTTACGATTCAGTCATTCATAATCCAACAGTGGAAGAAAAGACAATTTTGGGTAGTATCTTATTTCAAGAAAAACTTGAATATCATTACAAAGTTGATGATAGATATGTTTATTATCTTAAAGAAGATGTAGAGAAAAATCGCCCTTTCTTGCAAGGTATGAAAATAGAGAAAGCTTCAGAGGAAATACCAATTGGTGCATTTTCAATAAAACGGGCTGAAGGAGAGACAGACACAAAACAATGGATTCAGGTTTTCAGAACGATCCAGCCCAATTATTTATATCCTGATTATGAAATAAAAATTGTAGATTATAACATATACAATGGATTGAAGGGGAAAGAAAGTATTGTGTTTATGGGGAAAACAGATGATTTTGGATCATACATAAAAGAATGGAAAAAACTTGATGAATTACAGATAGCAAAATATAAAAATGTGAAAGCGGAAGAATTGGGTAGTAAGTATCAAACATATATTATGAGTCATGATTTTGCCAGCGGACTAATGTTTATGGGTTTCTTCGTTGGAATTGCATTTTTAGCAATGATGGCAAGCTGCTTAATGTTTAAAGTTCTGTCGGGAGCATCAAAAGATGTAACACGTTATCAAATGCTTCATAAAATTGGTGTTCGCCGAGAGTTATTAACAAAATCGATTTATAAAGAGTTATTCTTCATATTCTTATTCCCAGCAATTGTAGGGATTACTCATATATTAGTTGGTATGAACATGTTTAGCCCTCTTGTAATCGATCCGTACTCTCGCATTTGGTTACCACTTGTTATTTTTGTAGTAATTTACTCGATGTATTACTGGATTACTGTTCAATTATTTAAAGGAATTGTACTCCCTAAAAAAGATTAATGTAATGATGTTGTTTATCCCGCATTAACGGGCAGCACGATTGGTGAGGGCTCATAATCAGTGGGGGATGAACAAACCCCACTGATTAAAGTTTCACTTTATCTTCTACTGTACCTTGTAACTACATTTTACCTTGCTGTAGAGAAACAAAAAAACATTTTTCTTATTCAATAATTCCAATTTCTAGAGCCTTTTGAACAGCTTCTTCTTTGTTACGGACTCCCAGCTTTGTATAAGCTGTGGAAGCATAATTTCTGACCGTACCATTCGATAAATATAACCTTGATGCTATGGTAGTGTATCGAAGTCCCTTTGCTACTAGCTGCAATATTTCTATCTCCCTAGCTGTTAGCTCATAAGCGGTTGCTTTTGATTGTGGTGTCTCTTTTTGCTCATCAAATTTCTCAAATATTTTGTGAGACATTCCTTGATCAATCAGTGTCCCACCTTTGTGAATAAGTCGGATCGTATTAGCTAGCTCCAATGTTTCAATAGATTTGAGTAAAAAACCATCCGCACCGTTGCGAAGCGATTCCAACGCCTGTTCGGTATCCTGAAAAGTGGTAAAAATCAATATGCGGATATGTGGCCATTGTTGCTTAATCTTTTTGGTTGCTTCGACTCCATCCATGTGTTGCATATCTAAATCCATAAGTATAACATGAGGCTGAAGGCGCCCACACAAATCGATGGCTTCATTGCCATCCTCGGCCAAACCGACTACATTTAAATCTTCATATCTATCGAGTAGTGTCCTCAAACTTTCCCGAATAAACGGCTGGTCGTCTACAATTAACAAACGAATAAGTCCATCTTTTATTTCAGTTTGTCGCGGTATGGTACATGTAACAAGCATTCCTTCATCTGGCTTTGTATATACAGACAATTGACCTTGCAAATTCATTGCTCGTTCTTTCATTGCATTCAGACCGAAGCCTTCCTGCCATTCTACATTTCCTTTTCCATTATCTTGAACTTCTAATCTCGTATATTGTTGTTCAAACTGCAATGAAACTATAATTTCAGTTCCCTGACCATGACGTACTGCATTCGTAAGGGACTCTTGTAAGCAACGAATGAACGCTATCTTCGCTTGCCGAGACAATTCATATTCCTCTCCGTATGCCCGAAAACTTACATTAACCTGAGCGTGCTCCTGAAATTCGGCTCCAAGATTTTGGAGAGATTGAATTAAGGAAGGCGATTGACAAGGAGACTCCATTTGATGTAGGTAACCTCTCACGTCCTCGATGCTTTTACGTCCCATTTCAAGCAGAGAATCTAGCCTCTGTATACCCATTTCAGTAGCAAGTTCGGTGCGCAACGTTTCCATCCCCATAATAATAGAAGTATAAGCGTGACCAACTGTATCATGAAGCTCACTCGACAGTCTGTTTCGTTCTTCCGCCAGTGTAATGCGTTCAATCTGAGACATATATTGCTCAAGTACTGCGTTTTGTTTACGAATTGATTCATTTTGTTTATGATTGACGATTAATAAATGAAAAGCGAAGCCCATTACATATGCGAATCCATAATAGGTGACCATAATCCAATAGCTATTACTTGGCGAGACCGCATAGAAAATTCCAGTTGTTATAAAAACCGTTATTGGAGCTGTCCAATAATAGGACAAATGCTTACTATTCGCAGCAATTAGAAACACTGATATAAGAAATGTGTTGTAAGCCCCTGGAAATAATGAGGTTAAATATATACATAGTCCACCATACAGCAGTATTTCTGTGAACAAATAATATTTATAATTGAATAGTAAGGCTACCCATGGAACAGAGAAGGCAATAATTTCCCAAAGAATAATAATCCAAAGTGGTAATGTTAAACCATCCTGAAAATTTAATGTAGCTAGAATGATAGACACACTAGCAAGTAGGCGTACCCCTAACATAATCCAATCATACCAAAACCAATACTTAACCATATCTAACAAGTCCTTTACCCCCTAAATAGCCTACCATTTTACTTCCTATATTATAATTTAATCCTTCCTGCCTTATTATACTTTTTAATTTAAAACTACGATACTACTCACAAACTGCAAACTTCTATTGATTTAGTTGCCGAATCATACTACGTGTATAGCCCCCAATTTTCTTTGTCAAACCATCGACTATTCTAATACTTATGGCGGTAAATACTATACCCATAAACATTACAAAGAGTGACTTGGCAAAAGTATCTATTTGTATAAATATAATATTCATATCGATGTATCGATACAGTAGTGGTGTCAACAGGAACATAAGTGGCATTACGTAAAAAATGATTGCACTAATGAGACTGAAAATGCCAATCGTAAATTTCTGCATTAGCCAATAGACAGCACACCAAGTGCGACGATCTGTTAGCACTAATTTCACCTGAGACCAGTTCGATGTATCCATTGTTATACTTCTATCGTAAGAGTCTGTTGAAATATCTGTATAAATTTTCGTCTGTATGCGCTCGAATTGGATAAAGGGTGTGGTAGTCTGTAGTACGCGTATAACTAGTGGAATCCCAACAACAGTAAATGAAAGGATTAAACTAAATAGCAGAGCTATTAGGTAAAAACAAAAATAAAACAATCCTGTACCGAAAGTTAGCAATAAAAAATAACCATTCTGGATGAATCTTGATTTCATAAAGTTCATCGCTCCTATCTATGTAATAACCGAATCATACTGCTTTTTTTGTCATTCTCACTAGTGTAAAAGTGTCATATGACAGTTCTAAATGATGTTAAAAAGGGGAGAGCAGCTTACTTCTGATTAAAAAAGATGCTTTTATCCCGCTATTTACTGGGCAGTAAGACTCCCACCTCAAAATTCAGCGTTAGGTGGGGGGCGGGCTGCCGGTAAACGCACGATTGGTGAAGGCTAATAATCAGTGGGGGATGAACAAAAACCTGCTGATTAAAGTTTCACTTTATTAATCCTCACAAAACAATCCCGTTCTTACATCTGCAAGAACGGGATTGTTTTGTACTTTTATTTAATATGAGATGGACTTGTTTTTCGAATATGAAAAATAATATCAAATTGCTCAAACAATGAAGTATCAAAATACACCGAACTGTTCGGGAGGATTTGTCCCCCTATACTTAGTAATGGTCTTTTTGCTTTAACCCATTTTTCTGCTTGTCCTTTAAGGTGACGGTTATCCAATAAAAACATTTTATATGGCACTTTTCCGAGAGTATAATTGAAACTTTTTACATCTTGTGGAATAGTGTCGGTTGTAATCTTACCTCCAGTGGAAGGATCATATTCGCTGTATAAGGTAAAATTCCCCTCCGTAGTTGTACTACCAATTGTGACATAATTATTGTCTAAACGTTCCTTCAAAAACTGCCCCGCAACATAAGGGTATAATTTCTCATCGATAATTCCTTTAGCTATATGAATATTGTGTGCCCATACCATCGTTTTACCACCAAATGTCTCTTGTGCCCACATTGCATGATCGGCCAAGTATTGTTCATGTAGTTTTATTATACTTGGATAGTCGTTAGGAAGTAGCATTGTGGTAAATTTCTCTATTGCACTTGCCGTTGCTTTCGCCCAGATGTACTCGGATGGGATTATTTCTGTGTTGGCTTGCTCATTCTCATCTTTTAGTAATCGGGCTACTCTCTCAGCGTTTGCTTTAAACTTCTCTTTTCTTTCAGGAGCAAGTTTCATATATTCCTGTATACTTCCAGTAAAAGAAGACAATTCTTTATAATTTTCTTCTACTTCTGCCAGCAAATCTGGTCGATGGAGCCTTACATAATCAATTACTTTATTAAAGCTACCTTGGTCCAATGCCTTTAAGTCGAGCCCAATAAATTGGATCTTTTTTTTATTGGATGGATCAGCATTATAATCTTTCATCCACTCAATCATGGCTATAATTTCATCAGTAGGATATAACAATTTTAAAAATTCCCTAGGGTTTCCTTTTCCTGTTTGGATATATTCATTTAGTTTTAAGCCGTTTCCCCAATCTTCTTCCATTGCAAAATTCGTAAAACCCATTTCAGTAACCAAATATTTCACAAGGCGAAACTTCATAGTAAAAATTTCAGAGCTTCCATGAGTATTCTCTCCTAATCCTACATATTGCGCGTTCCCAATCATTTTCTTAAGTGGTTTTAAATCTTCAAATGGTTTTGACGGCTCTATCGTTTTTAATGGGTTAGCCTGTGATTGTATTGATTTAACTATATTTTTTTGGACTGATTGACCTGAATTTTCGACTGCTACAGTTTGAGCGTTTCCTACTTCCGCGCATCCTGTGACTAATAAAGCTGTACTAACCATTGCAATCATTCTTTTCTTATTCATTTTTGCCCACCTCAATTGAATTATTTTCAAAAGCAAGATTGATTCATGTACTTGCACGAATCAATTGCTTTAATTCAATTGTTATTTATTCCATATCATATTTTCTAGTTACATATTGTCATAAGATTAATTGACACAAGTCATAGGTTAATCATTACACTTTTGTACTATCGGCTATGACAGTTTATAAATAATAATTAAATTGTTGAATCGCAAGTAAGACTAGATTATGAATTTGGGAGGGATTTTAAAGATGAATGATCTGTATGTCAAAATATTTTTATTCTAAGTTGTAGCTGTTGAAATGACAGGAAGTAAATTTGATAAACAAATGAATAAAAGGGGAAGGGCGGATTACAATGTTATTACACGGAGAAGCATTCCACAATAAAGATAAAATCCAACGTGCTAAAATAGGACTTCAACTCTTTCTAAGTATCTTAACCATTACTTCTATTATTCTAAATGTAGTAGTAATGATTACTAAAAGTATGCCGCTTATTGTGGTATATATGTTTACCCCAGCATTTTCTTCTATTTTGACTCGCATAATATTGAAAGAAGGGTTTAAAGATGTATCTTTTAGTCTCGGTAACTTAAAAATATGGAAGGGGATTGGTTTTGCTCTGCTAATACCTATGATTATTTGTGGAATTACTTATTCTATCGCCTGGTTGAGCGGAATTGCGAAGTTTCAGCCCCCGCAAGGTGGTATGCTAGAACCTATTTACAATATACTTGGATTTCAGTATCTACCGATACCATTAAGTTTCATTTTTATAGTAGTATTGAGCGGAGTTTTAGGAAGCTTGCTTAACTTAATCCCAGTTATGGGGGAAGAAATAGGATGGCGAGGTTATATGCTCACAAGGCTAATCGATGCAGAGTTTTCACGTCCCATTCTTATTAGCGGATTAATTTGGGCAACGTGGCATGTTCCAATTGTTATTGCTGGTCTATATGTAGAGGGAACATCTGCCCTACTTTCAGTACTTGGCATCTATTTTTGTATTGTGCCATTCAGTTATATTACAGCTTATTTACGACTTATCACAGGTAGCGTTTGGCCTTCGGTTATCATTCATACTACTTGGAATGCCATTATTCAAGGACCTTTCGCACGTGCAAGTACAGGAGATCAAACTGAGATTTGGATTGGAGAATCTGGTTTGATAACCGCTATTATTATCTTGGCTACTGCAATAATTATGTCTCGAATCGTAAATTTTACTAAATAGCATACGGATTTGTTTTAAATTCAATTAGTGTAATATGACGAGGCTGAAATAAGATACTCCTAAAAATATTAGAAAAAATCTAGTTGAACGGACTCTTACTTAATCTTAGGCTGCTGGATATATGGAAGGCATCAAGCTAAGGGTTTAATTTATAAAAATAAACTTGATTGTCATAAAAAAATAATGTTTTTCATTTAAAGGCTATGAGATGAAATTTCATCATCTTCATCACATTAGACCTTCAGGAAATAAAAAGTTAAACGATTATACAAATACTCTAACTGAAAAAACGATAGTCCTTTTATCAAAAATGTAGAAGGACTATCGTTTATTTTTTTTACAAAATTAGGGGTTGATGTTCATGAAAATGGATAATATAATTCGTATTTTACGTAAAGAGAAAAATTTCCCCCTAGAATATTAAGCTAAATATCTTGGTGTGACGGTTAATTTAAGTTTCACTTTATGACTTGTAAAGGGCTGTTCAATGCATCGTACTATTAAAAAATCTAAATTAAATCATTAAATTGCGATAAAATGTGGTCGGAAATAATGAAATTTTAGGAAAAATAAGGTACACTAGTCTATGATTTTAGTTGAAAATCGTTTGACGTTAATGCATACGGGGGAAAGATTGATGAACAACAATACAACAAATGAATCAGTTGAAGAAATTGATCAAAAACGAGTAAGATCAAAAAAACGTTATACAAATTGGAAGTTTATCGCAGCGGGTATTGGTGTAATTGCACTTCTTATTGGGGGAATGAGTTATTATCAGGCAACTCACTTCAATTCGAATGTTACAATTAATGACACAAAAGTTGGTGGTCTGAGCGCTGATCAGGCAATACAGAAATTAAAGACATCTGGACTAGCAAACAAAGTCTATGTTGATCAACAACAAATTTTAGATGAAAAAGATACAAAAACGGAACTTACGGAAAAAGATTTGCCTCAAGTTAAGAAACTATTAAAAAGTCAGTGGACATTTTTCCCTTCCTCAAAGGGAGAAAATTATTCATTGCTACCAGAGAAGGCAGATCAGTATCGTAGTGAAACGATGAAAAAACTTGTAGAAGAAACGCTCATCTCTATGAATGAAAAATTAAAAGCGCCTCAAGATGCTATGGCGAAGCTAGAACAAGGGAAAATTGTTATTTCGAAAAGTGTTGAAGGAAAACAGTATGACGTTACTAGTCTACTGAAAGATTACGATAAGCAAAAATATAAAAGCGAAATTCATCTGAAGTCTGCATACATAAAACCTATTAAAGAAGACGATCCGATTGTCAAAAAAGAGGAGAAAGCACTACAGAATCTTCTTGGGCAGTCTGTTGAGTATAAAGTGCAGAATGAAGTTTATCCTTTAAAAGCGAAAGATTTAATTCAAAATGCTTCTATGTCAAAGGATATGAAAGTTACAATTGACGCGAGCGACATTAAGAATAAAATTACTGAAATTAATAATGCCAAATCAACATTAAATAAAGATTTCTCATTTAAAACGCATTCTGGTTCAGTCATATCAGTAAAAGGGCAAGGCTACGGCTGGGCACTAGATGTTGAAAAAGAAACTAAACAAGTTCAACAAGCCTTTGAGAAAGGCGAAAAGGCGCTTTCTGCTTCTAACATTCACGGAAATGGTTGGGAGAAGGAAGGTATCGGTTATAAAACAACAGCGAATAATGGCATCGGAGACACGTATGCGGAAGTTTCAATTGCAGAGCAACAAATTTGGATTTATAAAGATGGGAAATTAGTCGTTACAACAAATGTAGTAACGGGTAAACATAGCACGGGTGAAGATACATCACCAGGTGTTTGGTACGTTCTATACAAACGAACACCATACACGCTAAGAGGTAGCGCAGTAGGGAAAGCTGATTATGCGGTTAAAGTAGATTACTGGGTTCCATTCACAAATAGCGGTCAAGGATTCCACGATGCCGGCTGGCGAAAAGACTGGGCAAATAATGCTTATTTAACAGGTGGATCAGGTGGGTGTGTGAACCTTCTTCCTAATGTTGCAAAAACTGTATATGATAGTTTGAACACGTATGATCCAGTTATCGTGTACTAGAAAATAGCTACGTATCAAGAAATAAACAAAGCAGGAAATCTTATCTGATGGTATATGAAAAAAACACCTCTTGCATTCGCATACTAAGTGTGCAAATGCAATGGAGGTGTTTTTGTTTGAATACAAGAGTGTATTGCTTATAAGAAACAAAGTAGAAAGAGATTAAGAATAAGTATTCAAATAATCAATAAAATTGACAATGAATATCATTTTCACTTAATATAGAATCGTCGCATTTAATTAGACATGAATTTTTTGTTAATATAATAGATTTCTATTAAGTTGTCATATTTACGAACTATCATTAAATATTTTAAGAATTTAAACGTAGGAAAGGGTAATATAAAATGAACTGGAAAAAAGGCGGATTATGGGTTATTATTTTTTTCGTTGTAAAAGGCACGATTTCTACACTTTTAATCGTTACAGGTGCTAAATATTTTGATTTATCATTTATGCAACTTATCTTATTAATTCTGACCTTATTAGTGATTTCTCTAATAAGTCGTAAATTGCTGTATAGACATAAACAAAACAAAAAGCAAAAAGAGCTAAATATATAATGAAGCCCCAGAGACCGTTGGATTTCTGGGGTTTTATTTCGATCGTTTTTTCCACATGTACATCAACTTAACGGAACAGGTTGTCCAAAACGATAAAATCGATGATGTTTAAAATGCGTCAATTACTTTTATATAAGGGTTGAAGAGAGCTTTTGAATCAATCTTTATTCTGAAGCGACAGACGTGCATAAATTATGCTTGTTTTTCAATTGGTAGTTTAAATGTAAAAGTACTGCCTTCTCCTAATTTACTTTCAACCGTAATTTCTCCTCCATGTAGTTCGACAATCCATTTTACCATCGACAATCCTAAACCTGTGTTTCCGATGTTTGAAGATGTTCGTGCTGCGTCAACTCGATAGAAGCGGTCCCATATTTTAGTAATATGTTGCTCGCTGATGCCGATGCCATTATCGGAGACTTTACCTATTATGTTGGTTTCATCACGGAATAGTTGCATATGCACAGTTCCGCTCGCTTTACTATAAGCAATCGCATTCGTTAGTAAATTCATTAATAAACGCATCATCAATGTTTGATCTGCTTTAATAAATAGGTCTTCCTCTATATTAGTTGTTATATCAATCGAAGCTTCTTGAACCATTAATGAAAGCTCTTCTACAACGATTTCCGTTAATTCACTCATATTGATACATTCAAATTGGAAAGTATTATGGTTTCCTTGGTCAGCTCGTGCTAATAATAAGAGTTGTGAGATTAGAGCGGACATTTTACGTGATTGTTTTAAAATTACTTCTAACGATTCTTCCATTTCTTTCGGATTATTTCTCTGCGATAAAGCGTATTCGCATTGCGAAATAATAACAGATGTTGGTGTTCTTAATTCATGAGATGCGTCAGATGTAAATTGTTTTTCACTTTCGAATGATGTCTCCAATCGCTCAAACATTTTGTCAAAGGTTTGTGCTAAATGATACATTTCGTCTTTCGGTGAACCTTGTAAATTAATTCTCTTCGAAAGGTCTTTACCATCACCAATTTTACTGGCGGAATCACTCATTTGTTGCACAGGTCGAAACGCCCTTTGCGTAATAAAATATCCTCCGAATGCCGCAATAAGAATAAGTAATGGGAATGAGATGATTGTTACCACGATAAGCGTATTCATCGTTGAGGATAATTGGTTCATAGTCATTATTCCACGAACCCAGACTTGCTCATCGCCGCCTGCATTATGGAGAAAATCATATACTATCCATTCTTTATTGCCGTCTTTAATGGTTTGTATTTCATCGGATTTAAGCGATATCTTTTTATTAAAGCTTGTTGGACTATGTCCTACCAACAGCTCACCTTGTTTACTATAAATACTAAGATTTACTCCATCTTCTAAGGTTTCAAAATCATCGTCAATCTTTAACTGCCCATGCTTATATTCGATATCTTCCATGCTTTCTTTTACTGTGCTCTTTAATTGATCTTTCATATTAAAAAGCAAAACTTTATCTGAAGAAGTTAAAATAAAAGCTAACACGAGTGCCATAATAATTACAATTAGCCCCGTATACCACAGGGTCACTCTCATTTTTATTGATAGTCTTTTCATGATTCTACTCGCAATACGTAACCAGTTCCGCGCACTGTATGAATTAACTTCGTTTCAAACTGGCTATCAATTTTTTTACGAAGATAGCGGACGTAAACATCAATAATATTCGATCCGCCTTCATAGTCGTAATTCCACACATGTTGCTCAATTTTATCTCGTGTCAGCACAACTTCTTTATTACGAATCATATATTCTAAAATAGCAAATTCTTTACTGGAAAGAGTGATAACTTGGTCTCCTCTTGTTACTTTATGCATATTGCAATCTACCACTAGGTCAGCGATTTCAAATACATTAGATGTATTTCCTGTTTTTCTTCGCATTAACACTCGAATTCTTGCTAACAGTTCATCAAAAGCAAACGGCTTTACTAAATAATCATCCGCACCTAAGTCGAGTCCTGTTACACGATCATCAATTGTATCTTTAGCTGTAAGAAGCAAGACAGGAGTTGCATTATTGTCCGCGCGTAATCTTTGTAATACGCGTAAACCATCTATTCCGGGAATCATAATGTCAAGGACAATCAAATCGTAGGTAGCCATGTTTATATAATCCAGGGCATCTTCTCCATTCCCACATGCATCGACACTATAATGTTCTGCATTTAATCGTTTCACCAATATATTTTGTAAGTCTTGTTCATCTTCGACGATAAGAACTCGCATTAACATTCTCCTTTTTTTCTTATTAATATGTATCACTATAATTCCAAAACATTAAAGAAAGATTAGAAACTAGTTAATTATATCATTTTATCCCGCATTAACGGGCAGTAAGACTACTCCCTCAAAATTCGATGAATGCGAGGGAGTTAGGTAGGGATTAACTGCCTGTAAAAGCCTTCACTTTATTTTTTTGTACATTAATCTTCCTTTAATGTTTGTTCGGTAATATAAAGGCAAGGATAAGGTGCACATGTAAAGGGAGGAAAACAGAATGGGAAAATGGATGCTGATTGGAGCAATGTCCTGTTTATTGTTATCAGCTTGTTCTACTCAAGCTGATAACAATACAGAAGTACAACAACTGAAAGTGGAAAATGATAAATTGCAAAAAGAAGTCGCTCAACTACAACAAGAACCAAACAAAACACAAGCTGCTACAAATGATAAGAAGCAAATACAAGATTTCAAAAACGAAGTCACATCTATTGTAGAAAAGGCAAATAAAACAAAACCAGTTGGAGCAAAAGAAGAAAACTTAAATACGTACTTAGCAGCAAAAAAAGAAATTGACCAATTGGATGACAAGATAGATCTATCTGATAATCAGCTAGAAGCAGATTATCGCGCTGGAACGATAACTGTTGAACAATATCAAACGCAAGAAAAAGAACACGATATACTAGAAGATCAATTAGAGCAAGCAGAAAATGCACTTGAAGCAAGATTTGGAATAGATGATTAATCATTAAGGAGTGGATGAAAATGTTAAAACATAAAAAGAAAATAATTATAAGTGTAATTGCTATTTTAGTAAGTGGTATTGCTATTGTTAGTGGATATTATGGCATGGGTTACAATTATGCAAAAAAGAATGAAAACTACACAGAGAAACAAGTTCGTGAAATTTCTTTAGCTCATACAAATGGAGAAATTATTAATGTGAAAAAAGAATTCGAATTAGAAGATGACAACTTAGCACAATCAAAATTTGAATATGAAGTGGAAATCAAGACACCTGATAATCTGTTAAATATTTTAAAAGTTAGTACTAGAACAGGTACAATAGAACTCAATAATGAAGATTAAATAAATATCGCGTATTTGAAAAAACTCCGAACAAAATTTGTTAGGAGTTTTTTCATGTTTATACTTTACTATTTTGAAATGTAGAAAATCTTCATACTTCTACAATCTATATAAATGGCTCAAGCTTCACATCTTATGAATTCCTTGAAGCGCTAAACCTAAGCAAAATAATGAACTATCCTATGGAAGAAAGTTGAGGGAGCTAATCGCATATGTTTTATTGAAAGGATGTGATTGAATTATGGAACGGCCGAATTGGGGAATTGGAGGATTAGTATTTGTTGGCTGCATGTTTCTTGGCGGAGGAGTGGGGTCTATGTTAGGTGATGCCCACAATGGATGGCTAATAGGGATGGGCGCTGGATTTCTTGGTATGGCTTTAACGAGACTAATCAGAAAGTAATATAATTGGAATTCTTCTTCCGGTAAATAAGGAAATATGTATGTAAGTAATTAATGGCATAAGAGCTCTATAAATTATAGTTAGAAGCTTCTCTATTCTAAATTTCTCCATACATAGATATGATTCTCAAATCGGAGAATGGCACCTTAAGGTGTCTTTTTTATGCTCTTTAAAAATGTCTTAACATATATAGCCGAGTTAATTTAAATAATCAAGAATAATTGAGCTAATAGCTTTCGGTAGATTGTCATCATTTTTTTTTATAGATTAGATTCATTACCGTTTCAGACCTATGTATTCATTCATAACCTAACAGTAAAAGGGGGGATGATTAAAGGTATGGCGTTTAATGATGAATTAATTTGTCAACAGTTTGCAAGAATTATCGGCGGGCAAGAAGGATTCGCCGGTGGGAAATGCGTGGCAACAATAAACAGGGATGAAATACGAGCAACAATCTTGGGAAAACGTTTTAGAGTAACAACTTCCTTTTCATTCGAATCACGAGACAATAAAACTGGACGGGCATTATGCCTAGGCCGAGTAGCACTCTTACAAAAAGAAGTCACTGAATTTGTGGCGACAATTATTAAACAAGGAATAATTGTTTCGTCTATACACAATGAGTGGTTATGTGATGATCCAAATTTGATTTACGTTAATATCGAAGACGTTGATGATCCACTAAATTTTGCAAGAAAAGTGAGAAGAGCGTTATGCACGTAATCAATTTCTTTAGTTAAACGAGTGATTATATTAAATTGAAAAGTTCAGCGTGTTGGATGGTTTTATAAAACGAAAGAAGGTGTTTCATATTTGGAATGCCTTTTCTTTATGTTTTCGTTACTAATGTGGATGGTTAACGGATTATATGCTGTTTCTCTTGCAACAGCAAGAACTGGACGAGGTATCTTGAAAGGTGTTTGACTATTTGTAGATACCATATTTTATCAAATGTTATTAGAATATCATAAAACGACAGGGGAGAAATCGCCAGAGAAATACGTCAGATTAGTTATTCCTGCTATAATCTAAGGGTGCGATTTTGTTTTCGAAAAATAATAGGTAAATCATTTGACAATTAAAATAATCTACTTTAATATATGTGCCATAGCATATATATGGTGAAACAAATACATTCATTGTGAATGATTGACTGGTATGCTATATCCTTTTATATCTTAATTTATAGAGGTGATATATGAACTTACATGATTTAATAGGCTATCTTGTTCATCGTACTGATGTGAAAATGACCAATTATTTTACGAAGAAATTAAAGCCTTATGGAGTTACGCCAGAGCAGTGGGGGATCATTAGTGTTCTTTGTAGCCAAAGGAGCACTACTCAAAAAGAGTTGGCGGAAGCTATTGATAAAGATCAAACTACTGTTGTTAGAATGATACAGTCAATGGAGAGAAAAGGGATTGTAAAGAAGGCTTTGAATGACCAAGATAGGCGTTCACATAACCTTTTTTTAACTGAAAAAGGTGACGAATTAAAGAAAACAATCTTGCCTGTAGTGAAAGACGCTCACCATTTTGTTACGAGTAATTTGAGCGAGGAAGAAATTAAAGTATTACAATCGTTATTAAACAAATTGTATGATACACACTATTAATATTTGTTCCTTATTGATGCTATGCTATTCATAAGGAACAAACTTTGTTTTAGATATTATATATGCTGCAGCATATAATTTCTGTTTGTTTGGACGAATGGGAAGATAACTTTATTTTGTATCATATTTGATTCAGGTTCACTTTTTTGCCTAGTACCAGTCAAATTTCCGTATTATATATGCTATAGCATGTAATTTTTAGCCCTTTAATATGGAAAAGGGTAATGTAAATGGAAGCGACTTCCATGCGGGTAATCTCAGGAAATAGGGTAAAGGTAGTGACTACTACCTGAACAATACTGATTTTTTATCAAATAATAAGAAAGGTGTGATTACTATTTTAATTTTCATCAATATTGTAAAAGTAGTGTTGTTTCTGTTCTTTTTAATGACAGGAACGAAAATTATATCCGGGAAAATGGCAGATGAGTTCAAACGATTTGGTTTACCTTCGTTTTTTAATTTCTTAACTGGAGCTTTTGAGATTGTAGGAGCGATTGGAATGTTGATAGGAATCTGGATTCCAACAGTAGCTTTATTAGCAGGATTGTTATTAGGCGGTACGATGCTTGCAGCCGCATTAACTCTAATTGTATTAGCGAGAGATCCTTTTAAGAAAGCAATACCTGCGCTTGTTTTGTTTGTCCTTAGTTTAGGGGTAAGTTTGTATCATATTTTTTTAACATAACTGAAAACTATTAAACTTTCACTTTATGCGTTCAAGTTACTATCGTTTTGTGATTATGTTACAAATAGGGGGATTCTCCAATTAGTGCTTGAATAATAATAGCAATACGAATTTAGACATTACTATCATTCGAATCATAGTAAAAGAATGGGAAGAATTTTATATTAAAAATAGGAGTGAGTGAAAATGGCATATTTATTACAAGTTGATTTTCCGTTTGAAGGTCCTTTTGGTGAAGAAATGGAAAAAGGATTTTGGGATTTAGCAAATAGTATTAACGAAGAAGAAGGATTCCACTGGAAAATATGGACTGAGAATGAAGAAACAAAAGAAGCTGGAGGCATTTATGTATTTGAAGAGAAACAAGATGCTGAAAAATACGCGGAAATGCACAAGAACAGACTTGAAGCAGCTGGTGTTAAAGATATTAGAGTAAGAATTTTTAACATCAATGAAAAGTTAACTAAATTGAATCGTGGTTATATTAAATAATTCCGACAGTCGGAGCAAGCGTAAAAAGGAGGGGGGATAATCCCCTCCTTTTTTAATTCTTAAATTGATGGTGAGGGGGCTCGCATAAAAAATAAACCTAGTGCTATCATGAGACATTTTTTATTTGAACGATCTACAAGACTTCTTGACCAAATATTAGTAAACAATGTTGATAAAGCCTTAATAATATATAAACCAGAGACAGCAATTGCCGATTCTGTTATGTTAAGAACGATTAGGTTTAGAGCAATAATGTAGATTTTCGTTTTACTTTTATCTCAGCAAGTATAACACCGCTTAGAATAAGTAATGCTCCGATATACCCTTTGAGTGACAATACTTCGTTCATGAACAGGTATGCAAATAGTGCAGAAAATACAGGTTCTAATGAAAAAATGAGTCCTGTATGTGTCGGTGTTGTGTATTTCTGTGCCATCGCCTGAATGATGTAGGCAAAAGCACTGCAGAATATACTTAATACCAGTACAGCGATCCAACTTTCTTTAGTGGATGGAAGTTGCGGCTCTTCGAAAATCAGGGCAGAGAGTACGCCAAACCCTCCGGCAAATCCCAACTGAAGAATTCCAAGCTGCAATGTATTGGCCACTTTAGCCGCCCTTCCGGTGACAATAATATGAAAAGCATAAAAGAGAGCAGCGAGTATACAGAGTAAATCTCCAGAATTAAGTGTTAATTGATTATTCAAAGTCAGTAAACCAATTCCAGTCATTGCAACAAGGGAACTAATGATTAGTCTGTAGCTCAGTCGATCCTTAAACAGAACGATAGATAATAAAGGGATAAAGATTACGGTCAAACTGGCTAGAAAACCAGCATTTGAAGCTGATGTCGTTTTTAAACCTAAGATGACTGAAGCAGATACAACGAAAAGTAAAAATCCTAGAATAAAGCCGTATTTTAAGGTGACAAAATGAATTGAACGAAATTGTTTAAAAAAAACAGCAGCACAAACCAAAAAAGCAATACCAAAGCGTAATGCAACAAGAGAAAATGAAGGGACAGTTTCCAATCCGATTTTCATAAAAAGGTAGGAAGTACCCCAGGTCATTGTAACAAGTAAGATCATAAGATTAGCCTTTATTGGTTTCATTTTTAGTTCTCCTTTAAAATTTTTATGTACTTAGTTTAATTGTGATTCAAGTATTAGTAAAACGAATATATGTAATGTTATACTTGAACAAAATTCATACATGAGAAAGTAGGAGAATCGATGAGTCTGACTAAGTTAGAAATCTTTCTGAAGACGGTTGAAATGGGGAACTTATCAAGAGCGGCCGAAGCACTGAATGTGACTCAGTCAGGTGTCAGCCATGCGATTAGAAGTCTTGAATTGGAGTATGGTTTTCAACTGTTATCCCGGAATAAAACAGGTGTTCGATTAACAGAAAATGGTGAGCGTGTTTTAACGCATGTTCGTGAAGTAGTAAATCATAATGAGCGATTGAAGCAAACTGTTGCAGAGATTAATGGGATAGTGGCAGGAACATTGCGCATCGGAACCTTTACAAGCGTTTCTATTCACTGGTTGCCTGCAATCATTCATCGATTTCACTTGGAATATCCTCGAATTGAAATCAAATTAATGGAAGGTGATTATGGAATGATTGAAACGTGGATTCAACAAGGGGTGATTGACTTAGGTTTTATGTCACTACCTTCGTCGGGCCATCTAGAATCTATTCCACTAAGAAAAGATCGAATGCTATGTGTCCTTCCTAAAAATCACTCATTAAGTAAACAATCTATAATTCAGTACGATCAGCTCAAGAAAGAGCCTTTTATTATGCCTGCTTCTTCATGTGGTTACGATGTTAGGAAAGTATTAGAAGCTGCTAGGGTTCATCTCGATATCCAATTTGAAACCGGTGATGATCATGCGATTGTCGCGATGGTGGAGAACGGACTTGGAATCAGTGTCATGTCTGAACTCGCATTACAAGGACAATGCGAAAATGTTACGGTTGTGGAATTGGAAGACAAACCTAAACGATCGCTTGGGTTGTCACTTACTTCAATTAAACACGCATTACCAGCGACAAAACGTTTCATCGAACATACCCAAAAATGGCTGGATGGCGATTGAATATATAGGCAAGCAAAAGAAAATTACCATTTTATGATATTTAGTCCATATAGGGGTACCTTTTCAAAAGAAGAAATGAACGGGGAAAGAAAAGGACCAACTCACAGAAGATATTCACAAAAGCTCTCCAATTATAAGTATGTAGTTAGTGTATTCATCTTATAACGTATAAAAAGACACTATAGAAAGTGTCTTTTTATACGTTTACATACTATGAAAGAAAATGTAGTGATTAATAATAATTTGTTGGATATTAATATAGACAAAAATAAATTAAATTTTTAATATATATAGATTTTTTTATGTTTGTACACATCGTTCGTCAACTTCTTTTCGTTTTCATAATTTGTTATTCTGATTTGTAATAACGATAATCAACTAGTAAGTTAGAATAAAGATTTAATACTTGCTAAGATTGTAAGTACTCCTACAATAATAACAAATACATTGCTCATTTTACCTCTATATTTAGCTAATACCGGTACTTTACGGATCGCATACATTGGTAATAGACATAAGATAGCAGCAACTAATGGACCGCTTAGAGCGTCAATGAGCCCAAGAATACTTGGATTTGCATAAGCAACATACCAGCATGTTAATACGACAAAAGTAAGAATTACTGTCCTAACTGTTTTTTCTTCTATATCTTTTCCACGTGTTTTACCAAATTTGATAATCATGTCACGCATTACTTCATATGATCCTATATAATGACCAAGGAAAGACTTTGTTATAGCCATAAAAGCAATAATAGGAGCTGCAATCGTAATTACTGGCGAATTAAGTTCATTAGCGAGATAGGATAGGATTGATAAGTTCTGCTCTTTTGCCACTTTTAAATCATCTGGAGTCAAACTCAGTGCGCTGCTCCAAACGAAGAACATAACAACAACGAACGTCATGATATAACAAATCTTTTGTATTTGAGCACATTTAGCATCAGTTGCTTCTATGCCATACGTAGATCTTTGTTTTATCACAAAAGACGAAATCATTGGAGAATGGTTAAATGAAAACACTATGATAGGTAGTATCATCCATATCGTTCCCAAATAACCTGTTCCGGTTGAAGCAGTAGAGACATCTGAAAAACTAAGCATTGATGTGTTCCACTGAGGAATTAGAGATATTGCGATAAATAGTAGAGAAGCTATGAAAGGGTATACTAGCAAGCTCATAATTTTTACAGTGATATCTTGACCAAAATTTAGTATAGCGATAAGACCCAGTACTAAGACAAGCGATAAAATGGCTCTTGAGGGCTCTTTCATATGTAATTGATTCACAATAAAACTACTTGCAGTATTTGTAAGTGCAACTGAATACATCAAGACAATTGTATAAATTGAGACGAAGTATACGATGTTAAAAATAATACTCGCCTTATTTCCAAAATACTCTCTTATTGTACCCGTAATTCCCTCATCGGCAGAATTGGAAGCATATATCATTTTAGCAAGCGCTCTATGTGAGTAATACATAACTGGATAGGCAAGTAATGTAATGAGTAATAATGATAATAAACCACCTGAACCTGCATTAATTGGTAAAAAGAGTACTCCTGCTCCAATTGCTGTCCCAAAAAGGCTCAATGCCCACGTAGTATCTTGCTTATGCCACTTTTTAGGATCCAAATATTTCTCGTTTGTAATCACAGTATTTTCAGATTGCAATTCTATTTTTTTAGCAGTATTCCCATTCATATAATAAATCCTCCTTGTATCCTATTCTTAAGTCTTAGGAATATAAGTCGTTCTGGAAAATGAATCTCCTACAAGTTCCTCAAATCGTGTGTTCTTCTCTAATTGAATCTAAAACCCAATATTTGTTAACGCTTTCAAAATCTTTTGATTGTAGATGAGTGTATTTAAGTGAATAAGGATTAAAAAATTGTAAGTATGTCCAGAATTCCCCTAAAACTATTGCTTTTAATTCGTGAGACATCTGACTTCCATCCCTTTATATCGCTTCAATAACCTCGTCAACATTGTAGACAGTGCTAAGGCATAGCTAATACGATGTCTTTTGCTACTAAAGAATTTTTAATGAATTTTCTTTTTGATTACACACCTTTCTTTGAGTGATTTTTTCATCTTGTTCAATTTTAGAAAGTTGATATTTTCTAAGGTGCTAATAGGTTATCCCTAGACGTCCCTATTATAGCTTGTATATTTATAAGTTAAATATTTTTGTATTTTAAGAAAAAATGAACAAACAGAATTTTGAATAGGTAATAAATTCAGCATTACATGTAGTATTTGTGTCTAATGTTTGAAACTGTATTAGTTAGAGGGAAATCAGCAGTAATACAGGGGTTCTTACATTTTCACATTGTTTATATTGGTAATCTCTTGTTGAGATACCTATATTTCTCTTTTTTGAAATATCTTATTTTTAGCGTGAAAGCTGTTGTAATAAATAATACATATAGATGATAGAAACTTATGTTAGGACATGTATAGGTGAGATATTGAATATTAAATAGTAAATTTGTATTTAAATTCATTTTTCGGAATAAATAAACTTTTATGTGAAGTCAAATTCCTATCAAATTCCTACAACTAAATGTTATTAAAATAAAAAATAATCAATTATAAAAGAGATTTTGAACGTAAGGAATTTGTAAGGAAGAGGTAAGAAAAAAGAGATTTTCATTGTGTAAGATGAAAATGTAAAGAAGAGTGAGAGGAGAAAAATACTATATATTTCTATAAAAAACAAATCAATTAATAAGACTTGTTTGGAGGAAAAGAGACATTACAGATTCAATGTCGTCCTTTTGCAGTGGGGTAAGAAGAAAGCTGTGTGATTAGTTCCAAACAGCAAATAACCATTTATACAATATGAATAGGGGAGAGGAATATTTTGATGAAAAAGCATCGCCAAATTACATGTACAGGTTTAGCCCTTTTAATAACTGGAGGTTCCCTGTTTTATACAACTCCAACCTCAAGTGTAAAAGCGGAGTCGTCCATTCAAAATGTATCTAACTCGTTACAAACAAGTACCCAAAGAGACCGTAATTCCGTCAAAGAGGCAATGCGGGATACATTGAAACTAGGATATCCAGGGATACTTGCTAAAACTTCTGAGGGTGGAAAAACATGGAGTTATGCGGCTGGTGTAGCTGATCTGAGTAACAAGAAAGCAATGAAAACAGATTTTCGTTTTCGGATTGGCAGCGTGACAAAGACGTTCACTGCAACAGTTGTACTTCAATTAGCAGGAGAAAACCGCTTGAATTTAGACGATTCTATTGAAAAATGGTTGCCTGGTGTCATTCAAGGAAATGGATATGATGATAAACAGATTACTATCCGGCAATTATTGAATCACACAAGTGGTATCGCTAATTACACAAGGTCAAAGGATTTTAATATCATGGATACAAAAAAATCTTATACTGCTGAAGGATTAGTAAAGATGGGAATATCCATGCCTCCAGATTTTGCTCCAGGAAAGAGCTGGTCGTATTCAAATACAGGATATGTATTACTAGGAATTCTTATTGAAAAAGTAACTGGGAACAGCTATGCGGAAGAGATTGAAAATCGAATTATTGAACCACTTGAATTAGCGAATACATTCTTACCTGGAAATTCAAGCGTCATTCCAGGAACCAAGCATGCCCGTGGATATATCCAATTAGACGGAGCAAGTGAGCCAAAAGATGTTACTTATTATAACCCAAGTATGGGGAGCTCGGCCGGAGATATGATTTCTACAGCTGATGATTTAAACAAATTCTTTTCTTATTTACTTGGGGGCAAGTTATTGAAAGAACAGCAACTAAAGCAAATGCTTACAACAGTCCCTACAGGAGTAGATGAGCTTGGTAATTCCGGGCTTGGAATTTTCAAAATGAAGCTTTCAAACGGTGAATCGATATGGGGGCATGGAGGAACCATTCCTGGCTTTTTAACTTTTGCTGGAGGTACACTTGGAGGCAAGCATACATTGGCAGTCAATTTGAACAGCCTTAAAGCTGATATTCCTGATCCTTTTAAAAATATTTTACTTGCTGAATTTAGCAAGTAGTCTAAAAGTAAAAACGGGTAAAATTTATCATGGTTTCATAGTTAAACAAATTAATGAAGAAAACGATCAATTATTTAAGGAGGTATCCGTGATGAAAAATAAGCTAACTGGTGTGTTAGCCACTGCATTAGTGGTAACTATGATTCTACCAACAGGAGCGAAAGCATTTTCTGAAAGTAAGACTACTGTTGTAACTGGTGAAGAAGTAGCTAGTCAGGAACTGAAGAAGATTGCAGCAGAGAAGGCGGAGCTACTTACGAAGTCCCATGGGGCAGCTAGCGTGCAGTATGCACTAATTGATAATGGAAAACTTATTTTGTCGGGTCAGGCTGGCAAGAACGATATGGAAGGGGAAAAGCCGCTAACCAAAGATACTTTATACGGGATTGGTTCAGTTAGTAAAATGTATGCAACAGCGGCTGTAATGAAATTGGTCGATGAAGGAAAAGTCGATTTGGATGCTCCTGTTGTCCGCTATGTTCCTGATTTTAAGATGAAAGACGGTCGATACAAACGTATTACACCGCGTATGTTATTGAATCACTCCTCTGGATTGCAAGGTTCTACGTTAGGTAATGCATTTTTATTTAACGATAATGATACCTATGCCCATGATACTTTGTTACAGCAATTGTCAAATCAAAACTTGAAGGCGGATCCTGGTGCTTTCTCGGTATACTGTAACGATGGTTTTACGCTGGCCGAAATTTTGGTGGAAAGAGTTAGTGGTATGAGCTTTACTGAATTTCTACATCAAAACTTTACAGGGCCTTTAAAAATGAATCATACGAAAACGCCGCAGGACAAATGGAGGGATGAAAATCGGGCTGGACTATATTACCCGGCGTACCAAGGGCAACTTCCAATTGAATCGGTGAATGTTATTGGTACGGGAGGTATATCTTCCACGGCAGAAGATATGGTGCGATTCTCACAACTATTTATGGGACAGGGAAAAGGAATCCTCTCTGATAAGGTAGTTAAGGGAATGGAGCAAGAGGAATATAAAAAAGGAATGTGGCCGGGGGCTGGCGAGAATATTTTTAACTATGGTCTTGGCTGGGATAGTGTAAAACTATACCCATTTAGTGAGTATGGGATCAAAGCTTTGGCTAAGGGCGGCGATACGGCATTGCAACATGCTATATTAGTCGTGCTTCCGGAACAGAAAATAGCAGCGGCTGTATTGACATCTGGTGGACGGAGCTCTACAAATCAGCTAATGGCAACTGAATTGCTGCTCGCTACGCTTAAAGAAAAAGGTACTATTAAGGAAATCAAGCCGAACAAATCCTTTGGTAAGCCGGTCAAAGTCAAAATGCCTCAAGGCGTAGCAAAGAAAGCTGGATTTTATGGTAATAGCGAAACTCATTTCAAAATTGAAATTACGAAGAACGGTGAACTATTCTTACCATCTAATCCAGAAGAAAAATATGTATATACTGCTGATGGAAGCTTTATTAATGAGGGGGGTACTTCCAAGCTCAACTTCGTAACCGAGAAGAATGGAAGAACTTATTTGAAGGAGAGCGCATATAAATCTCATCCAGGTTTAGGGCAAAGTGTGATGACCCACTATTTAGCTGAGAAACTAGAAGACAACGTGCTTTCGAAGAAAACCGCTGCTGCATGGGCAAAGAGGGAAGGTGTCAAGTTTTATCGTGTAAACGAGAAATTTAGTTCTATTCAATATCTTGTTCAGTCGAAACATCTTAGTACTCAAATTACTCGCAAGGAAGGCCCAGCAGGCTATTGGGATGGCAGAAAAATTACAGGTCCGAACACCGCGGTGCATCAGATCCAAGTACCCGTGATGAATGGTCGTGATACGACGGAAACGCATTTCTATACAGAAGGCGGCAATGAATATATGGAGATGGCTGGATTGTTATACGTAAGTGAATCTAATGTAAAACCAATTGATGTAGGCCAATCATCCAAAGTTACGTTGGATGCAAATGGGCATGCGAAATGGTTTACAATTCCACAAGCGGCAACAGACAAAAGGATGACCGTGACGCTGCCATCAAATGGTTCATTTGCGGTGTATGATGAGAAGGGAGTTTGCGTCAACTTCACCATTGTGAGTGGCAATAACAAGGTGGAACTTCCGAAGAATGGAACAATCGTATTCGCTGGGGCACCGAAATCGGAATTTGCAATCTCGGTGAACTAGCTATAATTTAAGATGATCTTAAACAAAACCAGTACGGTACAGAAAAGATGTATTACTGGTTTTGTTTGTATTTATGCATTCTCAATGAAAAAGCTTGAATAATATCACTCTCAAGCACTATAAAAACATCAAAACTAGAAAATTAGTATCTCTAGAAGATGTACAGTTTTTTGGGAGTTGAATAATTTTAACAGCGTAGAGAGATAAAATTTCTACTCTTTTTCTTCTTAATTGGGGTACGACCTCAATTAAGAAGGTTTCTTCAATTAATAGAAATGTATGTACATACACATTGTATTTTTATTCCATAACTTTTAAAATTTTGTTCACGATAGTTTGATATTGTAAAAAAAGAAAATATGTGGCACGACATCACTTTGTTTTTTATACAGCTTTGTAATTAAACTATAGTATTGTATTTTTTTTCATTATTGAAATTAGTAATAATAAAATGTATTATTGAAAAGCACAATTTATAATTCAAGTAATCAAGCATATGTACCCGTAATAATTTGAACATTCAGAAATTATAATATTGTCTAAAAACGAGGTGAGATTCATAGAAACAGTACATATTAAGTGGTATGGCATGTATAGTATAAATGACTTTTATAATAGGGAAGAAGCTTCTAAGAAGGGGATATTTGCAATCTCTAGAGTATTTGCTAAGAATGTAACATTGCTCTATATAGGACAAACCAAAAGAAGCTTTATACAAAAGATAAGAGAACTTAATAAAGAGTGGACTTTTGATGAGAGCGAATTAAAGATTACATTAGGAATAATAGAATTTCCTAGTGGTGAAATTTACTCTGAAAAGAAGGTAAAAGAGATAAAATCTCTTTTGATTTTACGACATACCCCATTAGAAAACGAAACATCTTTATTATACTATAGAGGGAAATTTAATTTAAAAATTATAAATAAGGGAAGAAGAGGCTTAATTGTTAAAAAGCTTTCTACAGGAGATCTAATGTGGACGTAATTGGAATCACCTTTGAATAAAATTGAAGGTTTCTTAAGTGCAGAAGCTTATCAATTTTTAATGTATTAAACTATTTTGAATAACATATGTCAGATACTTGAAAAAACACAAATTATATTATGATATGAAATCCTGTATGGAAAGTGTAGTTTATTTCTATTGTTTAATAAAAATATTAAGAATTTTAGGGATAATACATAAAGAGTAGAGGAGAAAGTAAAAACGGAGGTTTGAAGAATGGGACAAGTAAGCAGATTTCAAGAAAAACAACAGAATCGTCGTCAAAAGGCAATTTTTAATATTGCATTTACTTTGGTATTAGTGACAGTTGGTATAGTGACATACCAGTTGTTTACCCCTTCTAATACATCAAAGAAAGCAATTGCTCAAGAAAAGAAAGTAACAAAGATAGAAGAGAAGAAAACTAAAGATAAAGAAACAGCAAAGATAGAAGAGAAGAAAACTGAAGATAAAGAAACAGCAAAGATAAAAGAGAAGAAAACTGAAGATAAAGAAACAGCAAAGATAGAAGAGAAGAAAACTGAAGATAAAGAAATAGCAAAGATAGAAGAGAAGAAAACTGAAGATAAAGAAGCAGCACAGTTAGAAGGGAAACAAAAATTAGAAAAATCGGTAAAAACGAACGGAACTGAAAATAAAGAGGAAGAAAAAACGGTATCTCAAGAAAAGGATTCTCAAACTAATCCTTCATGGAAGCCAATTGGTACAGAGCAAGGAGCAAAACCTGATATGAAATTTAAAGAAGGAACAGTAGATTGGAGTGAGATGAAAAAAGCAATCTCTTATGCTGTTGATGTTCCAGAGAGCCAATTGATTTTCGATTTTATTGGAAATAATGGTAATAATAAAGCCTACGGTAATGTACGAGATAAACAAAGTAATAAAAAATATAAGGTTAATATTGATTGGGTAGAGAATCAGGGGTGGAAACCAGCATCTGTACAAGTGGTAAAATAAATAGTAGAAATGTAATTATATGCTTAAAAGTTTACTCTTGTAAAACTCATAAAAGAGTTTGTTTCAATCAGGGCTCTTTTGCTATGTTGACAGGATTAATTACTCAGGCTCAATTGTGAGATCCTGATGCAGACAAAGTTCGAAGTTTATTAAAATCTATCTAATTTAGTGCTTCGAAAGGTTCAAAATTGCATTTTTAAAGCATTAAATAATTAATGGTACCTTTTGAAATATTTTTGGTCTCATTTTATTAGAAACAATTCCGTCTATATAACTAAAAAATGTATTATGATATCTATTAACATATGAATAGGATAACAATTACCTTCTGTTAGCAAGTTGCAGTTTATCTAATAAAAAGATCACTTGTTTCTAAGACAAGTGATCTTTTTATATACATTTCCTTTACTATTTTTAAAATTGAATAGATATTTCAATCTGTGTAATTACAATAGACTTGATTAAAATTAAAACTGCAACAAGGATAATACCGTCCATATTTGTAGTAAGAAATATATATATAATATCTTAATGCAAGGTTGGCCTATGTTCTATGAAGATACTAAAGAATTATAGGAAACATTGAGAAACGGGAATTATTTTTATTACAATATTTATGCATCTTTAGGCCTAAATAGCTGGGTATTAGCTAAGAAACTTGAGATATTAGACTCCTATTAAGTTAAAAATGACCTTAAGTGTACTTCCCATAAAGAAAATTGTGTAAATAAGCTGTCCATATGGGCAGCTTATTGTATTTTTTGGCTTAGCTTGTTTTTTTCGAAGTGCTGGCGGTTCCTCTACAAGTATTCTTGCATTTAAATTATTTTTAATATATTATATTTATATGGTTATATAGAAATGGATGTATACAAAAAAGACTCAAATCTATTAATAAGATTTAAGTCCTTTTCAAAGATAAAAAGATTGTACCGAAATGGAATACAACTTATACTTTTCTTTTTAATATGTATCTAGTAAAAAGACATCTTTCATCAATAAAATTGTATTTTCAATATAAATGGAAGTTCATTTATATTCAATGATAGGAAATAGTGGGTCTAGAACATAGAGGAACAAAGAACCATACAGAGAAATTTGAAGAACCTGAAAGCTATTGTATGTAGTTTGTTCATCTCAAGTACAATAAAAGAGTCTTACCTCTGTAGGCAAAACTCCACTAGTATTGTTGTATAATATTTACATATCAACTAAAAAACAAAAACCATATAACACCAAGTAGCAGAATCCTAATATTCCTCCTACAGCTAATACTTGTTTAAACCAACTTTTAAATTTTATATTACTGTAAATACCTTGAACTTTTTCCATATTTCCTCCTATTAAGGAGAACCCTTAAAGACTCTCACTTCGTTATGGTACCATTAAAGAATGACTAATAGAGGTTAAATATTGTCAAAATGTATAAATATGCAATATTGCATACAGAAATGTATTGTTACAAATGTAAGCGTTTACTATAATAAAGGTATAAAGTTTAATCACATCCCAGTACTAACAAAAGAGGAGGAAATAATATGGAAATCGCAATGGCAGTTTTAAAATTTATAGGTGGAGCAATCCCATTAGTTCAAGAGCTTCTAAAAGCATTTATGTAAATTCACTATTTAGCAATTATTTATAAAAATTATCATTCGTATGAGTAAAGCCCCTTTAACAATATTAGGGGGCTTTTTAAATTTCTAAATATTTAAGGTTACGTCACATTAACATCAAGTTAAAAGTAAATTTTAAGAATAAATCTATAGAGGATATTTTATAGTGAATCAAGATCCTTTTACAAAGTTGTAGGCATTAAACTCCTACGGCTTTTATTATACTTTATTGAAGTAAAAAGTCTCTTCAGAAAATCTAAAAGGACCTTTTTAGATTTTTAAATACATGACCTACTGATAACCGGGGAGTGTAGAGAATATATATTTGATTTTTAAACAAATATGACAAATTACATGTGTAAGTTAGGTCGATCTTTATCGTAGATTAAAGGGACTTGAATAAAGTTCTTTTTTATTTGTAATCAAATCCCAGAGTGGCCCCTAACCTAATACCGGGAATCGTCTCCTATCCCCTTATACGCTAAGATATTTTTGGAAGTAAAAAACCAAACTTAGACCCCGAATTTGCTTTAACGTGAGGAGAGTCTAATGTCGACTGTCAGAAACGTGCGACAAAAGTCTTAAAAGAATTATTAAACACCTATCGAGGACAGAAAATAGTATTAGGCACTCATGGAGCTGTAATGACTTTGATGTTGTATGAACTTAGCTTGATAGCGATGGGGTACCGCCAACAAGACTCGAATTTTGCACGCTAAGCAAAAAAAACAATAAGCTGTCCACATGGACAGCTTATTTACATAATTCTTGTTATTGGAAGTCGTTTTGAAATTCTATATGTTTACTTTTTTCTTGTTCTTACGAATAAACCACAACACCACAGTTAAAAATAATAAAAAACTCAGTAAAAAGAGCGGTATTTTTTGAATAAAGAAAAATCCTTTCCAAAAATCTAACCTAGTACTATCAGGAGAATCTGTTGCCATCCCACCTATAAAAAAAGACAACGGAATAGTAAGTATATTTATCCCTAAACCGATCATTACGAATGATAGATTTTTACTCCAGATTTTTGGTAATGCAGCCATAATAAATAAAACTAATGCAGTACCAATTATAAGAAACAGTACTCCAAAATAAAATGCAAAATATAAAATAATTCCCATAATCCCCCTCCAAGACTTTAATTGTACCATCAATAAAGGCAATTTTGGATGAATATGATATTCGTATATAGTTAATATAACGTCCCATTATCGATAGCAAATAATTTCATAGAATCCTTGTATGTACAGGGGGTCTTGTTTTTTGGTCTATGTATCTCTTATATAGGATTTTATACATCATTGATGTAGCGGGGATATGAGGAATCCTCGCTTTTCTTTTTTGGCATAAAATTTTGTATGAAAACAGTTGAGTTATAATGCTTTATGCTGAAAAATAAAAACTTTTCTTTGAATTTGAAAAAGAAGGTGTTACACCCCCATGAGATCAATGGGACTTATATTCCACTTCTTTATCAGGATTATATTAAGAAGTGGAAATAGTATAAGTACCCAAAAAACGATAATAAAAACTGTATTCATCAGTTTCTACTCCTTATGTTGATAATAAAGTTATTTATAACAGGAAGTATAACTCACTTATTAGTTAGTTCTGTGGTTCTCTAAAAAAGTTAGATGCAATGCAACAAACTGTTCCGGTGATTAGAATACTATACTTCACAGTGCTACCCGTGTGCTCAAATAAATTAGTTCCATTAAGCATTATAAGCCCCAAAAACAATTGACCCGCGCCAAAACCTAATAATATTTTTCCTATTCGAGAAAATTTTTTCATGCTTTTCCACCTCCCACAAACTAGCTCGATTAAATGGCTTGACCGATGTGGGTTAATAATCAGAGGGGATGGCCTCTGATGTAAAGTTTCACTCTATCTCTCCGTCTCAAAAAACTCAATCCACTCCCCATCAGGACCAGCGAAGAATATGTAACGTGTTCCATCTGGTAATGTTTCGATTTCTTCTCCTAGTAAAAAGGTTACGCCGTGTTTTTGTATTCTTTCAATTTCATCCTCTAATGAATCTACCTTAAAGCAAATGTGATGTACTTTTCCTTCTGCTGGCAAGGAAGAATTGTAGCCTTCAATGAGTTCGAGTATCGTTTCTTTCGATTCTTCCACACCTAAAAAAGCGAGTTTTAAATCTGGATTCGGGTGCCCCATACGTTTAAGGAGCTGTAAGCCGACTACTTCTTCATAAAATGAGATAGATGCTTCTAAGTTTGCAACCATAAGTCCTACGTGTTCAATTCTTCTAACTGGCATGTAGATTCCTTCTTTCTGAAAATTATATACAATATATTATTGAAAATTAAGAAAATAAGCAAGATAAAAACCTTACAAATTTTAGCGTGTTGTATGGTATAGTGAGAAAGTATGTTTGGGGAGAAGGAAGGAGATTATACGATGAATACAACTACTCAAACTCCTTCATTATCAGAAACGATGAAAGAGTGGCATTATGCATTAGCATATGAAATTAAACATTGGAAAACGATAGGTGGTAGTAAAATTTCTATCATGAACGGTCGTTTTTTATATACAGATTATGAGAATACAGTGTATGTATTTCAGCTTATTTCGGAAGTAAGCTTACCTGAAGGATCACCAATTCGAATTGAGTTCGATGGTGAGGAAGCGACAGGAGAAGTATTATCTGTACATGGATTAGAAATAGAATTGAAATTAAATGATTATATACAAGGTGAAATAAGAGAAGCGGTTTTATACAGTGAACCGTGGCAACTTTTAGAGCAACTGCAAGAGCGATTGAAAGAAGCACGTAAAGACAAGCTAAAACGTAATCGTATAAAGCGTCTTGTTGATGGGACGAGCAGTCCGAAACATATTGAGAAGATGAAAAATCCGAAAAATGAACTGGCATATCGCGCGTTTTACAATCCGACAACGTACGTATGGGGACCACCTGGAACAGGGAAGTCTTACAATTTATCACGTATTATTTCGGCTCATTATCAAAAAGGAAAATCGGTACTTGTGTTAGCTCATAGTAACGCGGCAGTAGACGTATTAATGAGTGAAGTAACGAAGCAAATTGAAAAGAAAAAGAAATGGACGCCTGGCGAAATTGTTCGTTACGGTTATAGTCAGCATGAACATATACGAAATCATGAAACGTTACTTGCATCTAAGTTAGTTGAAACGACGAACGGATCATGGGGTGAGGAAAGACTCTACTTAGAAGAGACACGCCAAGATCTTCGTGAAAAAATCTTATCGTATAAAGCAACATCTGCTGATAAGAAGCGTATACAAGAGATTGAAAGTGATCTTCGAAAGCAAAAGGCTAAAATTAAAGAAGTAGAAAAAGAATATATTGAAAATGCGAAAGTAATCGGCGCAACTTTATCGAAATGTGCCATTGATGCGCTAATTTATGAGCGTACATTTGATTTAGTTGTCGTAGATGAAGTGAGTATGGCGTTCGTTCCGCAAATCGCATTAGCTGCTTCACTTGGAAAACGTATCGTTGTTTGTGGCGACTTTTTACAATTACCTCCAATTGCGATGGCAAATCATGAACTTGTTCGCAAATGGCTTGGGGAAGATATGTTTTACCATGCTGGGATTGTTGAGTCTGTTAATAAATCAGAAGCACACCCAAACCTATTTATGTTGCAGGAACAAAGACGTATGCATGCGGATATATCGAAGTTTACGAATTCATTTATTTATAAAAATAGAGTATACGATCATCCGTCTGTTTCAGAGCGTAAAGAACTTGCGCAATTGCAACCGTTCGCAAATGAAGCGAGTGTTTTATTTGATACGAGCCAAATGGGAGCTTTTTCGTTAAAAGATGCTGCTTCTGGTTCACGTTTTAACATTATGTCTGGTTTAGTAGCGATGCAAATGATGTTAATCGGATTGTTAGACGGTATTCAATCAATTGGTGTTGTGACACCTTACAGGGCGCAGTCACGCTTTTTATCGACGTGTATTAGAGAAATGTTGCAGAGAACGAAATATCAAAACATACCAGTTTTAGCGGCGACAGTTCATAAGTTTCAAGGTTCTGAAAGAGATATGATGATCTTTGATACAGTTGACAGTTATCCGCAAGAACGACCTGGCGTGTTATTCTTTGACCATAAAAATCATCGCCTCGTCAATGTAGCAGTGACAAGGGCGAGAGGGAAGTTCATTCAATTATCAGATTGCCATTATATGCGTAAAAATCTTTCTAGAAAACAAGCGTTATCGCAATTAACAGCTCATATAGAACGTCATGGAGATGTGTATGATCGCACGACATCAAGACAATTGTGGGAACGGAAAATTTCGAAACGTTTACGCTGGTTTATGGAAATGAATCTTGAAGAGCCGAAAGGGCTATTAAAAGATATTTTAGCCGCAAAACGAAAAATTATTATTTCACTTCCAAGTACAAAACAAGTGGATAAGCGAGTATGGCAAGCGTTAATGCGTACAAATGCACAGATAATAGTTTATAGTGATGGACCAGTTCCACTGAAAAATGTAAAGTTACAAAGACAAAATAAAGCATTCCCGTTTATCGTAATTGATGATGAAATCTTCTGGGCGGGCGCACCGCTCACATCTCAAATGATATTTGAAGGTAGCACGGAATTTCCGTACGTATGTGCAAGACTGCAAGCACCAGAAACAATTGGTGTATTAAAAGGATTTTTAGATATTCGGTAAATTCGGATAGGAATTCCTTGACTTTTACTTGGAATGAACTTAGAATAAAAAATAATTTAATATAATTTTATGAAAATTCTTATCACGAGAGGTGGAGGGACTGGCCCTATGATACCTCGGCAGCGGATTCGTTATGAATACTGTGCCAATTCCAGCAAGGTAACTTGAAAGATAAGAAAGAAGCTCATTTTGACTGTATATACAGAAGCCTCTTTCTATCTTTTAGAAAGAGGCTTTTTTACGTGAAAATAAAAGGAGGAAGAACAATGGGAGCGACAGGAGTAACGTCACAAAGAAAAACAATTGAAGAGAGTATCGAAAGAAATAAGGAAAAGTACATAGAAACAAGTCATGATATTCATGCGAATCCAGAGATTGGTAACCAAGAGTTTTATGCATCTAGAACGTTAAGTTTATTGCTAGGCAGTGCAGGATTTCAGTTGCAGCACAATATAGCTGGACATGAAACGGGATTTATCGCGCGAAAAAGCTCTGGAAAACAAGGACCAGCAATCGCATTTTTAGCGGAGTACGACGCTTTACCAGGACTAGGCCATGCGTGTGGTCACAATTTAATCGGCACAATTAGTGTTGCAGCAGCAATTGCATTATCAGAAACGCTTGAAGAAATTGGCGGGGAAGTTGTTGTGTTTGGTACGCCAGCAGAAGAAGGCGGGCCAAATGGTAGCGCGAAATCAAGTTATGTAAAGGCAGGTTTATTTAAAGACATTGATGCGGCGCTTATGATTCATCCGAGCGGAAAAACAGCGACAACGAGTCCTTCACTAGCAGTCGATCCACTTGATTTTCATTTTTACGGAAAAACAGCTCACGCTGCAGCTTCGCCAGAAGAAGGGATTAATGCATTAGATGCGGTTATTCAGCTCTATAACGGTATTAACGCACTTCGCCAACAACTTCCGTCAGACGTGAGAATTCATGGCGTCATTACAGAGGGCGGAAAAGCACCTAATATTATTCCTGACTATGCCGCAGCAAGATTCTTCATCCGCGCAGCAACGAGAAAAAGATGCGCGGAAGTAACAGAAAAAGTAAGAAACATTGCTGAGGGAGCAGCGTTAGCAACAGGTGCAAAAGTAAAAATCCATCAATTCCAAAATGAAATCGATGAATTACTCGTAACAAAAACATATAACGATATTGTAGCGGAAGAACTAGAACTATTAGGTGAAGATGTAAATCGTAAAGAAAGAGTAGGGATCGGTTCAACCGACGCAGGAAACGTAAGTCAAGTTGTACCGACAATTCATCCGTACATTAAAATCGGACCAGATGATTTAATTGCACATACGAATGAATTTAGAGAAGCAGCACGTTCAGAACTTGGAGATAAAGCATTAATTACATCGGCAAAAGCATTAGCAAATACGGCGTATCGATTAATTACGGAAGAAGGGTTGTTAGAGAAGGTGAAGGAGGAGTTTAGAGAGGCGCAGAGGAATCAAGGGTAAGGGGATTAAAGTGCTCTTTTCAAAGAGTAATCTAATTAATAAGTAGAGATACAAAAAGAACATTGAAATATCAATGTTCTTTTTTGTTTACTAGTCATTGATTTTGTTGGTTTTTCTCAAGAAAGAGAAACTTTTACTGTTAGTGAGGATAATACGTATCCCTTTATCAAAACGACAATTTCTCCTCAAATTCACTCTTTAATACTATTAAAGGAGATGACAAGCCAAATTGCATTAAGGAGTCTAAAAATGCAGCGAGGGAATCCATCGAATCGCTCATGACCTTCATCATATAATTAAATTCCCCACTAATTCGAAATAAATCTGTTACTTCAGGAGCTGCATTACAATACTGGATAAAATCAGAGCATTGGCTCGTTTTAAACATGATGAATGCTTGAATGTTTTTATTAATTTTTGCAGGCTCAAATTTCGTTCGATAAGCCGCTATAACTCCTTGATCTTCAAGCTTGTTAATACGTTCTTTTACAGCAGGTTGCGTCATGGATATAATTCGTCCTATTTCTGAAACAGAAATTCTCGCATTTTCATACAACAAGTTCATAATTTTATGATCGATTTCATCCAGTTTTACGGCGTTTTGCATTGTGTAGCCTCCTTGTTTTGCTTTCTAAAGTGAATCGCAAATTATAACTATAATATCATAAGTGAACGAACTAAAACACCTATAAATATGTATTTAAAATGATTGTTTTTTGCATGAAAATATAATTATAGGATTTATCAAACGGAAATTTAGGAAGGATGGAAAAAATGAAGAATCTTGATGGAAAAGTAGCGTTAGTAACAGGAGCGAGTCGCGGAATTGGCCGTGCGATTGCGATGAGATTGGCGAAAGATGGAGCATTAGTTGCGATTCACTACGGCCGAAATAAAACAGCTGCAGATGAAACGATTAGTGAGATTGAATCTAATGGAGGAAAAGCGTTCTTAATTGAAGCTGAACTCAATTCAATTGATGGTGTCAAAAAGCTAGTAAAACAGTTAAAGAATGAATTACAAATAAAAGTTGGTACATCAGAGATTGATATTTTAGTAAACAATGCAGGGATAGGTACACAAGGAACGATTGAAAATACGACAGAAGAAGTTTTTGATGAAATTATGTCTGTGAATATTAAAGCACCATTCTTTTTAATTCAGCAAACATTACCATTAATACGAGCAGAGGGCCGTGTGATTAACATTTCATCAGCTGAAGTACGACTTGGTTTTACAGGCTCAATTGCATACGGTTTAAGTAAAGGTGCATTAAATACGATGACACTGCCTCTAGCTAAACATCTTGGAGAAAGAGGTATAACAGTGAATACAATTATGCCTGGATATACGAAGACAGATATCAATGCAAAATTGCTAGATGATCCGGAAATACGAAATTTTGCTACAAACTCATCTGTGTTCGGACGAATAGGGCAAGTTGAAGATATTGCAGATGCAGTAGCATTCCTTGCTTCTTCTGATAGCCGCTGGGTAACGGGGCAGATTTTAGATGTTTCTGGTGGGTTTTGTTTATAGGGGCACTACTCCATAGCTATCAAGATAATCAAGTAAATTACTAGTTATGAAACGATCCTTGTTTCATAACTAGTAATTTATAGAAAGGTAGGGATGATAAAGAAGTCTATTAAAACGTGATTTTTTCGCTAGGCAATTTGAATAAGGGGGCTATTTTTCATTATTCGTAATCTAAAATAATCAAATTTTATTTTACAGTAACAATAAAACAAAATTATTGACCGCATGGTACAAAAAGGGTATTCTATTCATGTTATCTTTAAAATGAGAGGAGGATACGATTGAATAAACGCGGCAGACCTCGAGAGTTTGATTATTCCTCAATTGTAGATGTTGCAATGAAAACATTTTGGTTAAGAGGATATGAAGGGTGTTCTACACAAGATTTATGCAGTGATACAGGACTTGGAAAAGGAAGTTTATACAATACTTTCGGTAGTAAACATGAACTGTATAAACAAGTATTAGAACGCTACCATGAAATTGGGATTAGGGAACAAAGGAAATTGTTACATACTTCAATTCCAGTTAAAGAACGATTAAGTAATTTTTTTGAATGGGCATTGAAAGAAGACTTTGAGAATATGGATCAAAAAGGATGTTTATTGATTAATGCCAGTATAGAACGTGCTAAAAACGATTTAATGGTACAAGAAATTTTCTCGAAGCATGTTGAACTTCTTAAACAAGCTATTGAAACAGTGATGGAGGAAGGATTGCAAACAGGTGAAATTTCAAAGAAGCAATCAGCTGAGGAATTAGCTAGTCTGCTTTTAAGCAGTTATTACGGATTCCGTGTTCTTAATGTATCGATGCAAAATCGGATGTTGTCTGAACAAGTTATCAAAGGAACAATAGAGTCTATTTGTGGCGCTTAGTGCGCTCTTTTTTCGCACTATTTTTGTACCGATCATTACAATAATGAATAAGGAGTGTTTTTATGCCATCGATTATTTATTTATTAGCTTTAGCAATCTTTTGTATGACTACATCAGAATTTATGGTTGCAGGTATGATGAATGAACTTGCTCTTGCATTCCAGGTTCCTGTATCATCTATTGGGTATTTAATTTCAGCTTATGCAGGAGCAATGGTAATAGGAGGCCCCATTTTAACTGCAATCCTCTTACGAATGCGCAGCAAACAAGCATTATTGTTTTTAATGTTCATATTTTTAATTGGTCAATCGCTCGGAGCTATCGCTTGGAACTATGATATTATGATGATTTCACGTATTATAACTGGTATTGCTTCAGCTTCAGCTTTTGGAGTTGCGATTTCCTTTTCTGCGACATTGGTTCACTCTGATTCAAGGGGAAAAGCTGCATCAATTGTACTTGCAGGTTTAATGTTCGCAACTGTATTGGGTTTACCTATAACGACCGTTATTTCGCAATATTTTGGCTGGCGTATTAGTTTTGGGGCTGTTTCTGTTCTTGTGCTAGTATCAGGGATTATGATTCAACGGTTGTTACCATCCTCTTCAAATAAAGAGCAATTAAATTGGAAAGACGAACTTCTGCGATTTAAGAATATTCATCTTTGGGCAGCGTATATAACAAGTATGTTCATTATTGGTGGTACGTTTGCAGCATTTAGTTATTTCACTCCTATCTTTACAAATGTTACAGGGTTTTCAAGTGCAAGTATTCCATATTTACTTGCTCTCTATGGTAGTGCGACGGTAATTGGGAATATAATAATTGGCAAGTTCGCTGATAAATTTACAATGAAAATACTTACGGGTGGATTAATTATATTAATCATAGCGTTGTCTTTATTTGCTTTAAGTGCAGAGAATAAATACATTGCAGTGATTTCTACGATTTTTATTGGTTTAACTGGTGTAGCATTGAATCCAGCTATGGTTGCGAGGGTGATGAAGACAGCTAGTAATGGCATAATGATAAATACCGTTCATAGTTCTTTTATTACGCTAGGTATTGTTATTGGTTCGTCACTAGGTGGTATTGGGATCAGTAAAGGATATGGTTTTGTATCTCCGCTATGGATTGGAGCTTGTTTAGCTATCCTTGGGGTAATTTCGTTATTCCCATATTTACATAAAGGAAAGGCAGATTAAGATGTTTAAAATTTCTTTATATGAGGTACCGCCACATCGCTATCAAGCTAAGCTTATGCAAAGTCCATTTTAGGCGAAATTGTTTCTTTTTCTAAAGGGCAAGTGTAGGTGATTGAAAGATTTGCATACGAAATAAACCTTAACGGGTTTCACTTTTTTGAATTAAGCGGCTTGATTATCAGACATGGTACAATTGTAAACGACACCTAATATATCAAAGACCGTTTTTTTCTCATATCGATAAGATTTCCGCCCGTTTTGCTGTAGGAGGTTGAACAGGAGAATGAGAATCTTTGATAATTCTTGGGTGTCTTTCTGTATGGCTTGATAAATAAGAAAAAAATAATCTCTAATCATATATATGGCCTTATATTCACTCAGCTCTCGTTTCTTTTTCATAAGAAGTAATTGACGCATTTGAAACATAGTAGAAGAACAGAGGAGAATGGCGATCAGTTGCCCATACAAATGGCATTCTAATCTTTCTCGTTTTATCTTTTTACAATGGTGAATATAAAAGAATGATTTCCATGTTTTAAATAAAATCTCGATTTGCCAACGTAAAGAGTACAAATCATGTACTTGTCCCATCGAGACAATATCTGTAGAGGCGTTTGTCATATATACATTGATACCACTAAGTCGTTTGCTACGAGGAGAATACGTCATTCCTTTCTTTTTTTCTCGTATAGCTTGATCACGTAATCGTTTTTGTTGTTGTTCTTTTGTTAGCCGATGAACAATCACACGAGTTGGGACTTTATCAGTCATTCCTACATAAGCGTCGGATATTTCATATGTTTGTCCTGGTTGAAGAGAGCTCATTAAAACCTCCATATCTATCTGGATATACTCTGTACCTTTCTTGATTCTGCTATCTTGAAAATAATCAGGGTTAGGATTTTTTTGATAAATACGTGTATTCGATTTAATACGTGAGATAGAATAAGCTTTTTTATCTTGTATATGTTAAAGATGTTTCAAATAAAAGAATGGGGCAGTTAATGTAGAAGCATTTGATAAAAAAATCGAATAAATGAATTCAAAAAATAGAAATACATTTAATAAAACATATATGGACTTTTCTTTAATATCATAGCTTCAGTTTAACGATAGATAATTACCATGTAATTAGCCGTGCTAAAAAATACATATGATATTTCTATCTCCAGAGTTATATAATAGTGAGCTGTTGTACGTTAATACCACGAAATTTCTTCAATTTCTTTTTTATACTCTTTTTCATCATCTTTGTTTAACTTTTTATTATTAATGTAAACATAGTGCCATTCATAATTTTGTTTTTCTAAATATACATAGAAAACTATTTGTACATGTTCTTTTTCACTATTATCATAACCTGTAAATTCAACTACATAATGTTTTCCTTCTTTTTTTATATACTTCCATTTCGAGTTAGTGGTAAAGGATTCTAATGTCTCTCCTTCTTCACTCCAACGTACAACATTTTTCACATTTGTTTGGGTTGGTAAATATGCTAATTTTATGTCCATAATGTAAAGAAATGATAATAAAAATAGATTGAGGCATAGCATAATTTCAATGTGAGTGCCACCTTTTGCTCGTAAATACAGGTCTTGTTGAGTTTGAGGTAAACTCTTCACTTTTCCTAGAATTTGTATAGCGTGCTTAAAATACCAACGATTACCGTTCCACCCTACAACAAAACAAAATTCTAAATATAAGACTATGTCTACCCACAATGGGATATCTATTAGATGGAAAATAATAAACCATGGAATTTGTAGTAGTCCTAAGAGAAAGAAAAGTTTATACATTTTTCGATATGCTATCCAAAATAACGTGAAGAAGAAGGCTATCCAATTCCAAGTATTTTCTTTTGCTGGATCTTTAACTTCTCCCCATTTAAAGTCATAATAAGATTTCTTATTTTGAACGATTTTAAGTAGTGCTGGAAATGATGTAGCTTCTCCATCTAAATTAGTTATTTTCATCAAAAATTCCTCTCAGTACTGTTTGCATATAATTAGAAAGTGAAGGTAAATCGACAGTTTCGTTTTTCATACTTCTTCAATATGTTATGTATTTTTATAAATTTAATTTTGGTATTTATCATTTTTCTCTAAAGTGTTTTGATGAAAATAATTCTTCATTCATCAGACCAAAGTTCACTCATCAAATATATGAAATTGCAAATTATGGAGTTATCTCATGAAGTGAGACAACATTTACAGATTATTTCTGAAATGAGTGAAATGATAAATAGGAACATAGATTTCATTTCACTCCAACGTAGACACTACGATATATTAATTGGAAAGAGGAGTGAAATAAGTGTCATAACGCAAAGATTACAAATCGATATTAATGATATGGATGAACATTTTAATTCTTATATAAAAGAGTACAAATGAGTGATTTTCAAATAGTAGGTTCTCCATCTGCCATTTTCTATGATGAAGAGTATATTCCGAACCACAATGATATTGAATTAAGAATTCCAATTATATATGATAACACTGGAAATGTATCGCGGGATTGGGAGATAAAAAGCTAGATCAGCATCAAATTGTTACTACCTTACATCATGGGAGTTATGACGATATAGGTTACGATTATATGGCACTAGAAGAATGGATCAAGAATAATAGATATTCTGATAGTTGCTCCACTATATGAAGTCTATTTAAAGGGTCCGAATGTGATTGTCCAGTGGAGGATTATGCGACGCAAATTTGATATTCGGTTATTAAAAAATAACAACAATAATGATTTGACCTTGACAATATGTTAACGTTTATTCTATTTTCAAAAGTAATTTATCTTAATAAAATAGGTAGAATCTAATTATTTAGTTCACATTTTAATCCAAGGGGTACAAATTTGATGCGACGTGAAAAGGATTTGTTGAAACAATGGAAGGCGGATTTGCAAGCTATTCAAGAAGAGAAGAGACTGAAGAAGAAGAAGGCTAAGAAAAAGAATAAGAAATATAGCATTCCGGGTAATACAGTTGACTTCATGGATGGCAAGAATACTTATCGTAAAGAGAATGGGGTATGGAAACAAAGGAATAAATAAAGTGAGGATAAATGATTTTGATTAAGTGTATGGAAATTACTGTAGGTGCTGACATAATCTAGCTAGCGTCTTATTTGTTGTTAAGGAAAGATACTGAAGCAAAAACAGAGTTTGTTAACAAATACACTAAAATTGCGAAAACTAAATTTGAAAACAAATACTATAGTAAATATGAATGGAATATACAGCGGGATAGTAAATGAAGAGATTCAATTTCATAGTGATGGTACAAAAAGTGAAAATGAAAAAGTTATTTCTTATCTATGGAACTTTGGAGATGATACAACAAGTACAGGAGCAAATCCTACCCATGTATATGGAGAAAAAGGAACATACACTGTGGAATTAACAGTAAAAGATAGTAGGGGAAAAGAAAGCAAAGAACAAACAAAGTTACTGTAAAACAAGATCCGCAAACAGGTGAATCCCATGAAGAGGAGAAGGTACTCCCGTTTAATACGCTTGTAAAAGGAAATCTGATTACTCCTGATCAAACAGATGTTTATACGTTTAATGTTACAGATCCAAAAGAAGTAGATATTTCTGTGGTAAATGAACAAAATATTGGGATGACATGGGTACTTTATCATGAATCAGACATGCAAAATTATGTAGCTTGTGGTGAAAATAGGAAATGTTATAAAGGGGAAATTTACAGCGAAACCAGGTAAATATTATTTAAATGTATATAAATTCGATGATAAAAACGGTGAATATTCATTATTAGTAAAATGAATTTATTTCTAACATGTATAGAATGATTGTTTTAAGGAGGAGTCTGTTAGGATAGGCTCCTCCTACTTTTTATTTATATATTAGAACCATTAAGAATAGAAAAAAATCGTGTTTGAAAAAAGTTTAATTATTTCCTATCTGCATTACTATAATATCAGACTCTTTTCTTTAATAAGTCTAAAAGTTAATGTACAAAATTCAAGTGCTTATAAGGAATACTTAGCTAACTGTTCACCCCAAGATGATAATTCAGTTTCAATAAATCCTGCTTTTTTATATACAAATTTAGCTGTAAGGTTTTCAGGAGCATATCCAATCATTATTTTAGAAATGTTTGGGTTATTATTGCTTCTTATCTTATCAATTACCAGAGGTATAGCTTGTTTACCTATACCTTGCCCTTGAAATTTTTTATCAATCATAAGTCTATAAATCCAATAATTATTATCATCAGGATCTATCCCAAACATAGTAAATCCTATCATTTTTTCATCAAGATAAATACCGTTTGCATAGAAATTATCTAGAAATTGAACTTCTGCGATAGAATAAAGGTTGGATGCAATAAATGTTTGTTGTTCTTCTGTAACAGAAAGTGTAATTGCTTCTTCCCAATTACTTTTGTCAATAGCCTTTAAATAAATCTTATTCAATCTGAAACTCTCCTTCCAATATTGAAGAGGAAGCACATAGTTTATGGGCTAGTGATACGTTATCCTCTTGTTTTTTTGCCCAATCAAATAGAAATATTTTCTCATCGACAACGCCTCCTTAAAGTTACAATTCAAAAAACATTATTATAATCAATATCAATATAAATATATTTTATCCACTATAAATTATTTTCCTGTTGAAAAGATTCTATTTTTCTGTCTAATTTATCCAAGGTATATGATACCAAGTATCGGGAGAATCTCTTTGCAAACAATTATATTTCACTTTGAATAAAGAATAATGTTTTTTGTTTTGGAGAAGAATATGATTGTTAACTTGATAGCAGTGTGGCGGTACACTATTGTCATCAACCTATTATTCTATGATTTTTGTTTCTATTTACTTATATTTTCATTGTTACTGAACTCTACTTCATTAAAAGTTTGTTTATACCCCAGATTACCTCGTGTGAAAATAAGAATAAGTAAAGCGACAAATCCCAATCCTATCACTACAAATATATCCGTATTCTTTATAACAGGGTTGGTGGAATGAGTTTGTGCTAAACTAAACGTATTTATACTCGCATGAATTAGTATGACAATAAATAAATTACCGTGATTGCAGTTATAGCTCCAAGTAAGAATGATTGAGATCGGCAAACATAGTAAAATAAAAATTGGCAAATGGATATATAGGAGAGAAAGGTCAGAACCCGGGCCACCCTTTTGTGCAGCCGTTAAGAAATGTGGAAGATGCCAGAAAGTCCACAAAACACTAAGTAGTAAAGTAGCTTTTAACGGTCCAAATTTCGATTGTAATCGAGGCAGAGCGAAACCACGCCATCCGATTTCCTCGGGTAAAGGCCCACCGAGAAAGAAAATTGCTATAAAAGAGAAGAGATAGGTTATAAAAAATTCAAAATTAAGGTCACGGAAAGTAGGTATCTCTCCATTTACTATTACCATACCCAGAAACATTGCAGCGGGGATAACGATGAGGGTAAAAAAGTACCACTTCAAACCGACCTTAGTAGTTAGAATGCTGTTTCTAATTTTTTTCCATGACTCTTTGCCTTCAAGAATTCGGATCATGATACATGCTGCTAGCATAGGACCTACAAATGCATTGGCATAAAAGAAAAGATTAAACATTTTTGTTTTCGGGAAAATACCCCATTGTGACAAGATAAATGGAATTAATACAACCCACGAGAAAACATATGCCATAAAAAAAAATGAAGTTAACGGATAGAATTCCAAATACCTTCTCAAACCTGTTGATGAATTTTTTGATTTTGTTAAATAATCCAACACAATCACCTCTTCATTTATATAAACCTGCATCCGTGCTAATTCTACATGTTTTGATAAAGAACCTTTTTGATGTAATAATGTTCACTAAAATTTATTTGGTTTGCCGGCTCCAAATAAGAGAAAAAAACTTGCAGAATCTTTCTGTAAGGTTTTTTCTTTAAAAGTATGAGCTATCAGTACTAAAAACCTACAGTACCATATCTAATCTTGTTTCATTAGTTAATTCAATAGTATTAGTAACATCAGTTGGAGAGTTATTTTTAGTTTGATTCCTTCTCCTTATCAGCACGGAACTTGTTTAGCATCTCCATAATAATCCATAAGGGGACACCTTTATCTCTTAATATTTTCCATAAATCCATTTCAGTAAATTTGACACTAGATTGTTTTTCTTCTTTTTCTGATGACCGAATATCAAATTTGATAGCTAAATCATTAGTAGCTTCTTTTCCCTGAGTAGAAGGGAAGCCTTGAGTATTTTTTTCTGTACCCACAGTTGAATATATTGTAGATTGATTTACATTATGTGCATGTAACCCAAATTCCATTTCTTGCATCTATTTTATATTAATTTAATATATAAATGTAATTGTTTTAAATGTGCTTTGTAAAAATAGCAAATACTAATTAAGTGTGAAGTTAAAATTCAATTCTATATAAATAGGGGTATCACCCATCGCTATCAAGCTAAGAAAGGTAAATGCCCCCAGAACGAGATTTTGTGCTAACTTGTAGCAAAATAGCTCATTTTTTCTTTTTGGGGGCATTTCTTTTTCTTAAGTTGATGGGCAGGTATGGTGACCTCTATTAGACGATAGTGAATGAACAATTTCGGGGTTCAGTTCAACTTTATTCAAAATAAGATTTTTTTGCAGTAAAATTAATGTTAGTGGAACTTTTTTAATCAAACTTTTTTAAAAATTAACATAAATACTTGCAATATTTAAATTAGTACTATATAGTTCTAGTTATGACAAAGATAAAATTAATGAATCAAAAACGTGTGATTGAAGTAGCTGCAACATTATTTTTAGAAAAAGGGTTTGCTTATACAAGTATGGATGAATTAGTACGTGTAAGCAAAGTTTCAAAGTCTAATGTGTATTATCACTTTTCTAATAAGGAAGTATTATTAGAAGGGGTCGTTGATTATTGGATTGAAATGTATCAATCTGCAATTGATGACATACTTTCTCAGAACCAATTTTTAGTTGAAGATCGTATCCAACTGTTTTTAAAGCAATTATCACAAGGAGTTCAGTCGAGAGAGTATAAGGGGAGCTGTCCATTTATTACTCTTTATATTCAAAGTCCTAAACAGGCCACGCAAATAAAAGAAAAAATAGGTCTTTTTTTTACAGGATTACAAAAGAAAGTTTCTCTATTACTTAAACAAGGGGTAGAGAATGGAGAATTTAGAAATACGATTAATATTGATGAGGTTGCATCACTTTTTATTACAAATCTTGAAGGAGCGTTATTTATTTCAGAAACATTGAAGGATGCAACTGTAATCACGAAAACAGCAGATCATTTTTTAAAATTGCTTCGATAAAAGAAGCATTTTTTTTACATCAAATTAGTACTGATTAGTACTAAAAAGGAGATCTTATATGAGAACACTATTTTTAATTGGTGGAACAGGCTTTATTGGAAAGCAATTAGTGAAAGAATTAGCCAAAGAGGATGTTAAAATTCTTCTTTTAGTGAGGTCGAAAAGTAAAGCAATACGCCTTTTTCAAGAAAGAGGCATCTTAAAAAAGGAAGTTATGCACTTTATTGAAGGTGATTTGACGAAAATAGATTTAGGTCTAAGTGCTGAAGATAAGGAGAGGGTATTGAAAACGGATGTGATTATTCACGCAGGAGGCCCCATGGATATTCAAGCGACAAGTAAAGAGGCAGCTTCCGTATTTTTAAATGGTGCCAAACATATTAGTGAATTAGCTAAAAGTATTCATCAATTGAAGGGCTTGCAACAATTTATTCATGTTGTAGGTTATATGAGTCCCTTTGATGATAAAAATAGCAAGATTGCAATTGATGTGTTTAAAGAAGGAAACAATTATTTGAAAATAAAAAATCCATATGAGAGAACAAAATTTTTAGCAGATCTTTATATCCGTCACCAGGCAGCGGCAGTAGGTTATCCGCTTTCTGTAATTAATCCGCCAACTGTAGTCGGTAGTAGTAAAACAGGGAGTACAGAGCAGATAGCAGGATTAGGTTTGCTTGTGATGAGTATGCGAAGAGGGCTCATGCCAGTGATTCCTGGAGGTAAGGGATATAGGTTACCACTTATTTCAAACGATGAGCTTGCGAAGTTTATTGTGCAGGTTTTCAGATTGGAGCAACCGACTATTCAAACATATACACTTGTTGAAGACAAACAGCACGATCAGAACATTGCTGAATTATTAAGTATTATGTCGGAAAGTATGAATATGAGGGCACCAAAAATCTCTGTCCCAATGCCACTTATGAAAGCAATTATGAATAGTGGAGGAAGTAAAATAACAAAAATTCCTTCTGATGGACTGAATTTTATTACAAAACGAAAATTTTCAAATGTTTCAGCGAAGAAGATTATGGGAGGAGATTGGTTTAAGGAGACGAATGTAATGAAATTTTTCCCTGCCGTAGTAGCTGATCTGGATTATCGAATGATGTATCAAAATGGCCAACATAATCAATTATTTAAACGAACATTATGCGATAACACTACCCTTTACCAATTACAAGGAGAGGGTAAACCGTTTATATTATTACATGGTTTATTGAGTGATGGAGAGGATTTATTTCCTTTAGCACAAGAGCTTCATGAAAAAACTGGTCAACCTGTATGGATCTTGGATCTCCCAGGTTTGGGACGCTCTCCTTTTAAACTGGAGAAAAATCTTCTAGATATCTATTTGAATGTAGTGAAAAAATTATTGGAGAAAGCTACGAATGGTGCACATCTAATTGGCCATTCATTCGGTGCGTTTATTCTTCTGGAAGCATTGGTACAAGAGTACATAGATAAGAAGTATTCAATCACTTTACTTCAGCCACCTGTTGTTAAAAAAAATGCTAAATCGCTAAATGTTCCTCAATTTATGAACAAATGGACATTAAAACTGGCAACTACTAATTTGATAGGGCGATATTTATTAAGTAATGGTTTGTTTGAAAGTATGGAGAGCATCCCTGGATATTATATTGAAAAAATAAGAAAAAGTTTTACTTCTCCTAGAATTTTAAATACTACGGTTCAGCTTAACAGTTTACTACTAAAAAATGATCAAGGTGATTTCAATGAAGTAACAAAGTATAATCTTCACATTATTTGGGGGGAGTATGACAGAGGCTATTCTGCTCCATCGCATCTTGGTAAGGTTGATTTTGTTCCATATGGCCATCATTTTCCTCTTAGCCATCCGAGTGAAACGGCAACATTAGTAATAAAAAATAGTAATACTAGTAGATGAGAGTGTGGGATAAATAAAAAGTGTGTAGTAAGATCGTTGTGTCTTTGAAATAAAATCGTACTGTTTGGGGGCCCGCGAACAAGACGCGAATTTTGCACGCTAAGCAAAAAAAACAATAAGCTGTCCACATGGACAGCTTATTTACATTATTCTCGTTATTGGAAGTTGTTTTTAACTTTTCTTGATCTGAAAGAGTCAATCTTTTTTTATATAATTTATCAATAATTATTCTTTTTTCTCCGGCTGATAGGAAAGAATAACGACACCTGAACTGGTCGTTCTTGTTTCGATCAGTTTTAAAGCCTTTGTATCGTTTCCGTTTTTAAAGAGATGCTTTCCGCTTCCCACGATAACGGGATTGACCATAAAATGATATTCATCAATGAGGTCGTGTTGCATCAATGTTTGTATAAGTTCACCACTACCATAAATTAAAAGGTTCTGACCGGGCTGTTCCTTCAGTTTCGATATTTCTTCTACAATATTGCCCTTGATAAGGTTTGCATTCCATTCGGTTTCTTCCAAAGTTGTTGAAGCAACAAATTTAGGCATGCTGTTCATCTTATCAGCAAAACCCTCTTCATCAGTCATAGAAGGCCAAGCAGCTGCAAAACCTTGATAGGTTACTCGCCCTAGTAGAAGAGCTTCACTTTCAAACAGTAAATTGGATTGAAACTTTGCTACTTCTTCATTGAAGTATGGAGCAGTCCAAGCTGGTTCCTCCATGACACCATCTAGTGAGAGGTACATCGATACAATTATTTTTCCCATTTTGTTCTCCTTTAGTTTTAAATTGAGATTTTTACATATTGGTAACACAATTATTAATTCTCCAGCTAAAGAAATTCTCCCTTTTTAATAGTTTCGACAAAATGTGTTTATGTATGTTTCGGAATAATCTTATATATTAATAACTTTGAAACATTGTATAACAACTAATTTTTATGCGTTATTGATTAGCATTGCTTATTGTGCTAACGAATTAGGGTAATGTGGCGACCGACCAACTAAATAGTTGCTTATCCTCAATTATTAGAAGGAACGTTCTATCATTTCGCGAATTTATTAGACATAGACGAGTGCTATAATTTTCTATATCTACATAAAGAGGTGACTACGCATGAATCAAAGACCGTCAGAAGAAGAATACGCCGGGAGCTCCGGCGAATATATCCGTTTGGTGCCGGACGGTAACATCATCGACATTCTGCTCGCCCAGGAAAAGCAAATGACCGAGTTCCTGGCATCGTTGACCGAAAGCCAGGCCGCGTATCGGTATGCGGAAGAGAAATGGACGCTGAAAGAAGTCGTGGGCCACATTACAGACGCGGAACGCGTCATGACCTACCGCCTGCTTCGGTTCGCAAGAGGGGACCAGACGCCTCTGACCGGTTTCGATCAGGAATTGTTCATGCCTCCTTTCGGAAGCTGGACAACTGCGCAATTGGCCGAAGACTACCGGGCCGTACGGCAATCAACGATCACATTGCTGCGCGGGCTACCGGCTGAGGCGTGGACCCGCAAGGGCACAGCCAACAACCTAAGCATTACGGTGCGCGCCCTCGCGTACGGCGTCGCAGGACACGAACTTCATCACATGGCGGTCATCCGAAATCGGTATTTGAGTTAATCGCCGGCTGAGGCCATTGGAATGGAATTAACACCTCTCATACAACCTTAGATACCGTTCTTATTGGGGTCCCGCCCCACAACCATCTTAGACAATTTTTGAAATTAAAAGCACGTTACTATTCTCTTATGTTAATGAGAAAGGTTGACGTGCTTTTTATGAATATGCACCAAAAACAAGAGCATATCGATTTTTCTCATTTTGGGGTATTTGTTTTTCTTAGATTGAGGGTGAGGGGGCACTACTCTATAATGATCAAATTAAAATTTAAAATAGTTATAGAGACTCCATTTCTCGGAAATATTGTAACTATTAAGTTGTAAAAAGAACCGTAGTTTTTCATTTTTGAAAAGGTTATGGTCTTTTTTAATTGTAACAAAGATATGATGCGAGGAAGTTTTTTAGATAAATCAAAAAAACTTGATTAATAAGTTGCATATAGAACTCATCTACGTATATACTATAAATATCAAAAAAAGTTGATGAAGGGAAGTGAACTACAGTGGCACAAAATTTTCAGCTCTATGAGAAAAAGTTTAAAGCGTTGGCGGATCAGAAACGTTTAGAAATCATGTATGAACTTTGCCAGCGAGGACAGACGTGTGTATGTGATTTAACAGAAGTTTTTGAAATGACGCAATCTAAATTATCATATCATTTAAAAATTTTATTAGATGCAGGTTTGATTGTAAAAGAAACAAAAGGTACGTGGAGTTATTATGATTTAAATGATGCGGAAGTGGATAATTTATTATCAGAAGAATTGTGCTGTATCTTTAGAAAAACAGGAAAAGGTAGCTGCTGTTAAAATTTTAATTTATTAATCAAAAAAACTTGATTAATGATATATTAAGAGGAGGAATAAGGTATGAGATATGTTCACGCCGGTATAAACGTTACGAATTTAGAGAAGTCTATTGAATTTTATGAAAAGGTATTTGGTGTTTCACCAGTTAAAGTGAAAACGGATTATGCAAAATTTTTATTAGAGACGCCAGGACTTAATTTTACGCTGAACGTACGAGATGAGGTGAATGGAAATCAAGTAAATCATTTCGGTTTCCAAGTGGATACAGCTGAAGAAATTACATTACATAAAGAACGATTAGAAAAAGAAGGTTTCTTTGCGCGTGATGAGATGGATACGACTTGTTGCTATGCGGTGCAAGATAAGTTTTGGGTAACGGATCCTGATGGTAATGAGTGGGAGTTCTTTTATACAAAAGCACATAGTGATGTTCATAAAATTGATGATCCATCTTGTTGCACGACTTCAAATGAGATAGTTAAAAATTCTTGCTGTTAATAGGAGATGGAAAATAAAATGAAACGTTTATCTTTTCTAGACCGATATTTAACACTATGGATCTTTCTAGCGATGGCTGTTGGGATTGGTTTAGGGTTTGTGTTCCCTAGTGTAGTAGACGGACTGAATACATTACAGGTTGGAACGACGTCTATTCCGCTTGCTGTTGGATTAATTATAATGATGTATCCACCGTTAGCGAAAGTTCGCTATGAGGAAATGGGCCGAGTATTTAAAGATGTAAAAGTGTTAGTGCTATCTTTAGTACAAAATTGGATTATTGGTCCGGTACTTATGTTTGTGTTAGCAATTATTTTTCTTCCTGATAAACCAGAATACATGGTTGGTCTCATTATGATTGGGTTAGCACGTTGTATTGCAATGGTAATTGTTTGGAACGATCTTGCTGATGGGGATAAAGAGTATGCGGCAGGTTTAGTTGCTTTTAATTCGGTATTCCAAATGCTCTTTTTCTCAGTTTATGCATACGTATTTGTAACTGTAATTCCAGAATGGTTAGGGATTGAAGGTGCTATTGTCGATATTACAATGATAGAAGTAGCAAAATCAGTATTTATCTATTTGGGAATTCCTTTTATAGCAGGTATGTTGACACGCTTTGTACTAGTTAAGTTAAAAGGAAGACAGTGGTATGAAAAGGTGTTTATACCTAAAATTAGTCCACTTACATTACTTGCATTGCTATTTACGATCATCGTTATGTTCTCTTTAAAAGGAGAGATGATTGTTAGCGTGCCACTAGATGTGGTAAGAATAGCGATTCCGTTATTAATCTATTTTATTGTAATGTTTTTTGTTTCTTTCTTTATGGGAAGAAAAATTGGTGCAAACTATCCGGTAACAACAACGTTAGCATTTACAGCAGGTAGTAATAACTTTGAGTTAGCGATTGCTGTAGCGGTTGGTGTGTTTGGTATTCATTCGGGCGCAGCATTCGCAGCTGTCATTGGACCGTTAGTCGAAGTACCTGTCATGATTGCACTTGTAAATGTCGCTTTTTGGTTTAAACGTAAATATTTTAATGATCAATCAACTTAAAAACAAAGGTGGAAAACAACATGGCAAACAAAAAGACAATTTACTTTTTATGCACAGGAAATTCATGCCGAAGCCAAATGGCAGAAGCATGGGGAAAACAATATTTAGGGGATAAGTGGAATGTGTATTCTGCAGGTATTGAAGCACATGGAGTGAATCCAAATGCGATTAAAGCAATGAATGAAGTGAATATCGATATAACAAATCAAACATCAGATATAATTGATGCAAACATTTTAAATAGTGCTGACTTAGTCGTTACACTTTGTAGTCATGCGGATTCTGTTTGTCCATCTACTCCGCCGCATGTGAATCGTGTTCACTGGGGATTTGATGATCCAGCAGGAAAAGAGTGGTCTGAATTTCAACGTGTTCGCGATGAAATTGGTGAACGTATAAAGCGATTTTCTGAAATTGGGGAATAAATAAAGGCAAGAGCCAATCTTCTATTGTGTTGGAGATTGGCTCTTTTTTATTATGTATTTCATTTACTTATCGCATCGCTTTAAAACCACTCTTAGGAGTAATACAGAATATTATGTGAAGATGGTAAAGTTTCATTTTATAAATTTTACTGTATTAAAAGTTGATTTGTTAGAAAGGATAATCATTTATTGCTATAATGAATGGATGCGTGGCAGGAAATAGATAGAAAGATACTGCTAGTAATTTATACTTAAAATGTAGGGAGATTGAACAGAGTTATGGGGACAGAAAAAGAAATTAGTTCCGCTAAATTAATATGGAAGATGACGCGCCCGCATACATTAACGGCGACGTTTTCTCCTGTAATTTTAGGGACAGTGGCATCACTTTATGTTGCCAAAATTGATTGGCTTTTATTTATTGCGATGATGCTTGCATGTTTAGCGCTGCAAATAGCAACGAACTTATTTAATGAGTACTATGATTTCAAACGTGGATTAGATACCGCTGAATCCGTTGGCATCGGTGGCGGAATTGTCCGTCATGGATTGAAGCCAAAAAATGTGTTAACAGTTGCGCTTTTATTATATGTCGTAGCAGCTTTTATTGGCATTTATATTTGTATGAATAGTAGTTGGTGGTTAGTGGTTATTGGTTTAATTGGGATGGCAGTTGGCTATTTATATACAGGCGGTCCATTACCAATTGCGTACACCCCGTTTGGAGAATTAGTTTCTGGGTTGTTAATGGGGACATGTTTTGTACTCATTGCTTTCTTTATTCAAACGAATACTGTAACGATTGAAAGTGTATTGATTTCCATTCCAATTGGAATTTTAGTAGGTGCAATCAATATGTCAAATAACATCCGAGATATCGAAGAAGATATTAAAGGTGGAAGAAAGACATTAGTAATCCTCCTTGGGAGAGAAAAAGCTGTGGTAACACTAGCGGTAGCCTTTTTCATTGCGTATTTATGGATTGCCGTAATTGTATTAATGGGTTATATAAGCCCTTGGGCATTAGTTATGTTCTTAGGTTTGAGAAAGCCAATTTCTGCGATTCAAAGTTTCCAAAAAGGGGCAAAGGATCCTGGATATATGCGCATCGCAATGAAATCAACAGCGATGACAAATACGATTTTCGGCTTCTTGTTGTCAGCAGGATTATTAATTAGTTATTTGTTTTAAATAACTTAACCCCAATTTCTCGATTTTAATATAGAGAAATTGGGGTTTTATTTTGAGTTTTTTACGTTATAAACTATTATCATTTGAAATGTATATACCAATAAATTGCAACTTCATCACTTGTCTTATCCAAACCTTTATAAACAAGAAAATCAAACCCACCAATTACAAATCCACATTTTTCATAAAATTTACATGCTGCGACATTATTATTTTGCGTTTCAAGCATGATACCTGGCATATTTCCTTTTTTTGCCCACTGCTTTGCTTGATCAACTAATTTTTTGCCAACTCCGATTGTACGATATTTTTTATCTACCGTTATATCCTCTATGTAAGCATAGTGGTTCCAATTCTTTTTCAATACCATTAATCCAATGATTTTGTTATGTAACAGAGCTATGTAAATGACTTGATTAGGTTTATTTATATATTCATTGTAAGCCAGTTCTTCATTATCATCTTGATTTTGTAAATAACTTTTTTCATAACTTGGAACGTCTTCTACTGTATATTCTATGCGTCTATTTCCTTTGGAAAGAGAAAGAATTAACCGAGCATTCACTATAAAACTGTCATCAATCTCCGGGAGATTATCTAAATCATTTGTTTCTAACTCTCTAATTACAAGGTTCATCGGAGTACCTCCACATAATAATATTTCTTCTAGTTCTTCATTTGGTTCAAATGAATTCCAATTACAAAATTATAATAGAATTTCAATAGTACGGCCATCTCTGTATTTTATCTTTATACCGGTATGCTATTATCTTGATGTGAAAATGTTATTTAGAAAGAGTAGTATTTTTTATTTTGGATGTATATCCAGTTTTCAAATTTAACTGTAGTAGAGAAACAAATATTTTTTTAAAGAGTGGATGTAATAGGCTATTCTTTAACTAATTTCGACATTATTTGCATTTTATCTTCACCTTCCTCTATTAATCTATTTATTGTAAATATCAGCTGAAGTTAATGTTTAGCTGCATAAATAATGAATATGAAAATGAGTAGGGAAAGGATCGAAACATAATGAAAGAATCACAAAATAAGAAAAAAACAAGTGTAGTAACTAAGGCAATACTATCTCTAGGAGTTGTTTTAGCAACGACCTTTTTCACGTTCTTTTTAATAGGGAAATGGAACTCTATCCCAGCGAAAGGGGTAGCTAATGAAAATATTAGGCTAGCTAATACGCAACAACAAAAAAAGAAAGAGGACACATCGCTGGCAAAACAGAAAAGAGCTGATGGAAAACCAGTAGGAAAGGTTGTTTATTTAACATTTGATGACGGTCCTAGCGAATTAACTGGAAAATTTTTAGATGTACTAAAAGAGCAACATGTTGCTTCGACATTTTTTATGCAAGGTAGCAATTTACAGAATACTGGTTTTCAGGAAAATGTAAAACGAGCAGTAAAAGAAGGACATTATATTGGTGCACATAGTATGACACATAATAGTGATAAGCTATACAAAAAAGGACAATTTGTAACAGAGATGAAAGAAACGTTAGCTCTTATTCATAATATTACAGGTACAACTCCTAAACTAGTCCGTCCCCCATACGGATCTGCACCAGGATTAAAGGGGCAGGACATTCGTAACAAAATTGTAGAAGCAGGAATAAAAGTTTGGGATTGGACGATAGATTCAAATGATTGGAAATTAAAAGGTAACCCACAGCAAATTATAGAAAATGTAAAGCGTACAACAACAGAAGATGTGGAAGTAGTTCTAATGCATGAAAAACTACAGACATTACAAGCGCTTCCGGAAATTATTAAATTTTATAAGGAAAAAGGATATGAATTCGGGGTATACAATGAAGCGGATCATTTTCAACTAAACTTCCAGAAAGATCAACGTCTATAGTATAAACATAATTATTTTAAAAAGGTGTTTTCCATTACTAAATCCATAACTAAGCCAAAAGTCGATTTCTTATTTTATAAAGAAATCGGCTTTTTCGTTTGTATATTACGTTACAAGAGTTTCCTTATTTTCTCCGGAATGTCCTTTTTAGAAATGTATGCAACAGAGTCTTTATAGTAAGAGTATTTTGTTTTGGATAATCAAAAAAACGTATATTGCAATATAAAAATTCACTTTAATACTAAAGGATACATGACAACGATTCCTATAAATTCTTCTCAATAATTGAAAATAAAATCAATCCAGATTATTATATTGTTATTGTAATTATAAATGTAATTACATTTTATTGAAGGAGGATACAAAGATGAAAAACTCAAAAGGCTCTATTGAATCAGAGATAAGCAAAGCAATTACTCACTGGGAAAAGGACTACCTAGGACGCGGGTCTATATCCGTTAAGACAGATATATTACGGGATATGATTATCGTAAATTTACAAGGTATTTTAACGCCGGCTGAATATACGGTTTGCGAAACGAAAGACGGTATGCTAACGATAAAGAAAAATCGTTCGGAGCTAGTTGAATCTGGAATTGAAGATTTGAAAGAGATTATACTAGAATTAACTGAAGAAAAAGTGAAAAGCTTTCATACGGATATAAGCTCCCGCACTGGTGAACGAGTAATGATTTTTAAATTGTTTAATAATCTTGAGGAAAAATTTTAAAAATAAAAAACATCTTAAGGTTAGTGGAAGATAAACTAAAAATGTAGTGAGAGAGTTAAGAAACCTTAAATTTTTGCACTTTATTTAAATTTATTAACATAATAATAATTAAAAACTTGAAATTATTTACGTATACTGAATTTTAATTGGAATAACGTTCAAAAAAACTGATAAATAAATTGACAAACTGCTTAATATAGTTTATCTTATAATTGTTTTAAAAAATTAATAGATGCTTATTTTAACTGTTTGCTATAATTAAGGCTTTAGCATTTTTTTAATATGTAATATTGATTAAATGAAAAAGTTTCTTAATTGAAAGATAGCGCATAACATAAATTGATATATTGATTGCATAATCTAGGAGATCAGAGATATACTGTTATTTTTAATAGGAGTAATACATACATTACTATCCTCTATAAAATGGGAGCTCTTCAAAAAACTTTATTGAAGTTAGTTGAAGTGAAACCGACAATCTCCATAATTCAATGATGATATAAAATCATTGAATTATGGAAGTTGTCGGTTTTTTTTATGGGAAAAAACGATGCACGAAAAAGAGTGAATGAAAATTGAAATTTAAAAAACTATCGTAATTAAAAGGAATTTTTATAGGCTATTTTCGCTTAGAAGGGAGTATTTAACATGTTAATTTCGCTGAGTTCATCAACACTGTTAACTTTATTTTTTATGGCGCTTAGTGCTTCTTGGCTAAGTGGATTATTGTTTTTACATGCAAGGGTACCTTTACGTTTTGTTCATATCCATATTGGTATCGCTGCTTTACCTTCATTGGTTTCTTTACTCGCACTTGTTAATAACAATGGAGATAGAGTTGTGGGGCCTTGGCATCTAGATACTTTAGCTTGGTTAATGGCTTTCTTTGTTCTTACAATTGGTTTAATCATTCAGCGTTTCTCTGTACGTTACTTAATGGGGGATCACTCATATCGAAAATACTTTGCACTTTTTACATTTACTACAGGTGTATCTTCGGTTGCATGGTTAAGTGATGATCTTCGCTTAATGCTCATTTGTTGGGGAGCAACGCTTATAGGATTGGTTCTACTTATAGGGCTAAATAAAGGGTGGAAAGTAGTTAGTGAAGCAACTAAAATCTCTGGCTATTTATTTACAATAAGTTGGATTGCCTTACTATCAGCTATCATTTGGCTTTTTCAAGTAACAGGACAGTGGCAGTTAACATCAGTTTTAACGAATGAAAATGTAGCGCTACATGGAACATTGGAGAGAACAGGAATTAACTTATTAATTATATTAGCTGTGATGATTCCAGCAGCACAATGGCCTTTTCAAAGATGGTTAATTGAGTCTGCTGTTGCTCCAACTCCTGTTTCTGCTATTATGCATGCGGGTTTAGTAAATGCTGGCGGTATCATGTTAACTAGATTTTCACCTCTTTTTCATGATGATATTGCACAAATAATTTTACTAATTTTCTCTAGTATTTCTGTCTTAATAGGTACAGGAATTAGTTTAGTCCAAGTTGATTATAAACGTCAGCTAGTAGGTTCAACTATTGGACAAATGGGATTTATGCTTATTCAATGTGCATTAGGCGCCTATTTAGCGGCTGTTATTCATTTAATTTTACATGGTTTGTTTAAAGCTACACTGTTTTTACAAGCTGGTTCTTCCGTGCAACGTTTTGGGGTAGTGAATCAGTCTAATGACAATATATCCAATTTATGGATTATAGTTGGGCGTGTTTTAGGATTATTTATAGCAATTACTTTCTGGTTTATGTCTTCTGGAGAGGGGTATCAACTAGTTAGTGCGTTAATCTTAGGATGGTCACTATACTTTTCATGGAAACAGCTTGTTGTTTTTGGAGAGGGAAGAATGGGACGAATTGCTGGCTTAATTGTTTTGATTGGATTTTCTCTCATTTACTTTACTGTTCATAATTCTCTTTATAAATGGTTGCATACTGATATTTATCAAAGTGTTCAACCTTCAGCTCCAGCCGTTATCTTTGTTATATGTATTTTACTATTTAGTAGTGTTATTAGTACTTTCGTTACTCGTCATCAATCTTCTGCTTTATTCGCTGTACTTTATCTTTGGTTAGTTCGAGTAGGTGAGGCGAGAAGAAAGTCAGTAGAAAGTCACCCAAGCTATCTGAAACATTATGTATCAAAGGGAGGTAATTCGTGATGAGCATACCGTCAATATTAAAGAAAGATACAAACATTGATATGCAAGAAAATAATATAAATGATTTAGTTGCATCTGCTAGCCGAGTTATTGCACCACTTTGGCCTATCTCTACGTTTGCAGCTCACCACCCTTGGATGGGACTTGAAAAGCAATCATTTGAACAAGTCGCAAATTGGTTAAAAGAAGCTCGTAATGTGGATATTTATCCTAGTGCCTCTATGATTCATTCGGCAAAAGCAAAAGGTGAGATTGAGGAATCATTTTTACAAATGAGTTTGTCTCGTTGGCTGGATTCACAATCTTTTCATATTCCGCGAGAGAAAGCAGAGCGATTTTGCCAAGCAGCTTTAAAATTAGAAAAATTACCTTCTAGTCTATTATCATCGCCAGAATTAAATAAATTGGCAGAAGAAATGAGTTATATAAATACAGCAAGTATGAAAGCCTCTGTTATGCAGCCAATAAGTTCGCTTATAGAGAATCAAAATAGTGAAAACCTATCTGATGTTCTTAATTATCATATCATTAAATGGTGTAAATTATATCTTGATGACTCCGGATCAAGTTGGACGATGCCAAATCGAGAGAAAGGTTTTTATCGTGCATGGCAACACCTTATTAAATTTGATCCAGCGCTCAGTAAAAATGAGCGTAAAGTTTTAAAAGATTGGCCACAAGATGCCGAAGTAGCTTTAGCGAGAGCATTATCTGAACTAGGAATTTCTGAATCTAACATACAATCTTACCTTGAAGGGCACTTGCTTTCTTTGCCTGGGTGGGCAGGAATGATACGATGGCGCTCACAACAATCAATTCAGGAACAGGAACTTCTCATAGAATATTTAGCAGTTCGAATTTCTATGGAGCTGGCTATTGCAAAACCTTATTTACCTTTAAAAAATCAAAAGGTTGAGAAAAAAGTTTCGATCGTCCCACTTATAGCTTCTTGGATCTATTGGGGGAATATTTCAACACGGGAATGGTTACAAATGCCTGCTGCTGAACAAAGTGAATTATTAGTATTCGCTTATCGTTTTGATGAAAATATTCGCAGAAAACTTTGGCTGGAAGCTTGGGAACAAACGCATGCAGAGCAATTAAGGGAGAAGATTGCTTCTACACAACGTGCAACCGATGATAAAAAGCGTGTATTAGCTCAATTAGCATTCTGTATTGATGTACGTTCAGAACCGTTTCGTCGCCATCTTGAAAAATTAGGTCCGTTTGAAACATTTGGGATAGCTGGTTTCTTTGGATTACCAATTGCAACTAGTGAACTAGGTAGCAATAACAACCATCCTTCTTTGCCAGTTATACTCAAACCGAAACATCAAATAAAAGAGCTCACAAATGAAAATGAACTTAAATCTTATGAGCAACGTAAGAGGGTAGGCAGTTCGGTACGTTATACATTTAAAACGATGAAACAGAACGTACTGACAAGTATGGCGCTACCTGAGTTAAGTGGTCCTTTACTTGGTCTACAGATGGTGACAAGAAGTTTTGTCCCAAGAGGAGTTGGTGGTTTCATTCGTAACCTTCGTAAAACTATGTTACAAAAACCTGATACAACATTCTCGCTTAATCATGTTCATGACACAAAGGGTGAGATACCTATCGGTTTTACTAAAGAAGAAAAAGTGAACTATGTGCGTCAAGCTTTAAAAATGGTGGGACTGACAGAAAAATTTGCTCCTTTAGTTGTAATGTGCGGACATAGTAGTCAAAGTACGAACAATCCTTATGCTGCAGCACTTGAGTGTGGTGCTTGTGGCGGAGCAGCAGGGGGATTCAATGCAAGAGTTTTCGCTACTTTATGTAATCTTCCAGAAGTGAGAGAGGCGTTGTCTGCTGAAGGTATTAAAATTCCTGAGGACACCATTTTTGCAGCAGCTGAACATAAAACAACATTGGATGAATTGGAATGGATTTACGTCCCAGAACTTTCGGAAACTGCGCAAGAAGCATTTGATTGTATCGAGTCGATTATGCCAAATGTGAGCCAACATGCAAATAGAGAGCGTTTAACGCAATTACCAAATTTTAAAACGAAAATAAAAAATGCGAGTAAAGAGGCACATCGATTTGCAGAAGATTGGAGTGAAATACGTCCAGAATGGGGATTAGCTCGTAATGCATCTTTTATTATCGGGCAGCGAGAATTAACTCAGGATTGTGACTTAGAAGGTAGGGCTTTTCTCCATAATTATGATTGGAAACAGGATGAAAGTGGCGATATATTAGCTAACATTATTGCAGGACCAGGAACAGTAGCTCAGTGGATAAATCTACAATATTACGCTTCAACTGTAGCTCCTCATTATTATGGTAGTGGAAACAAAACAACCCAAACTGTAACCGCGGGTCTAGGTGTTATGCAGGGAAATGCAAGTGATTTGTTGCCAGGCTTACCTTGGCAATCCGTTATGCAGTCAGATAGTGAGACGTATCATTCACCACTTCGTTTACTAATTGTAATTCAAGCGCCTATTCAATATATAGAACGTTTGCTAAATAATGATTTCACATTTAGAGAAAAAGCTCAAAATGGATGGGTTAGACTTGCAAGTGTTGATCCAGAGGGACGCTGGAAAAATTGGTAACAATCATGCAATGCATAATCAACTATTGTTACTAGCTTAAAAATTTCATAAATACAATAATGAAGAAGGAGTGCTCCATATGAATTCAAAGAATAAAAAAGTTTTATTGTTAACAGACATTGAACATGGAATAGAGCCTATTATCCAACAAGTAACTAACATTCAACAAGAAAACATGTTGACTATACACAGCTACGATTCTGTAATTGTACATCCTTATGGAGATATAATGAGATCTATTATTATTGCTATTTATCAAGAAAATGTTGAAGAAATTATTGTTGTAGGAATAGAGGATAAAGAAAGTGATGTAGTTAATCTACAAATTCAACGGGATTCCATAAAAAATAACAGGGAACTAGATTATCTCTTTGAAAATTGCACGCCTGAATTTTCAAGTGGTAGCCTTGATGAATGGCTAAGTGGAAAAGAAAATGTTAGTGAAAATATTGAGAAGAGTATAGATATGATTTGTCATCATCCACTAGTACCGTCTGATGTTAAAGTTTATGGTTTCAAGATTGATAGAACAAGGGGAAAAGAAACGGTCGTTAAAATTCCTACTAAAAAAATAGTTGAAAAAGTTAACTAATTTATTAAAGACAAATAAATTCTTATGTAAAAATTGCTGTTGTATAATAAAATTTATTATGTTTTAAAAATCAGAAAGGATAGCCATGCAAAATAAAATTATTGTTATGTTTCAAAAAGATTTTCGTTTATATGATAACCCAGCTCTATTTGAGGCTGTTCAGTCTGGTGAGGTTCTTCCTGTATATATACAAGATGAAACTTTTTCAATAGGAAGTGCGGCAAAGTGGTGGTTGCACCATGCTGTAATAGATGTAAAGAAGCAACTTGAGGCATTGGGCTCTACTTTAATAATTCGTAAAGGACGTACGGAGGAAGAAATACTTTCTCTCATAGAGCAATTAGATATAACGGCTGTATATTGGAATATTTGTTATGATCCGGACAGATTACAATCTAATCAAAAAATGAAAATGATGTTAGAGGATAAAGGTATTATCTGTAAAGAATTTAATTCGCATTTATTATTAGAACCATGGGTTATTAAAAAGAAAGATAACACTGAATATAAGGTGTTTACGCCTTTTTACAATGCATTTCAAAAGCAGGTAATACCTAAACCTATTAGCAGAGTGCAGAGTATAAAGTGGGGAAACTCTTTACCAGCAAGCTTATCTGTTTCAGAATTACACTTGTTGCCGACTATACCGTGGACATCTCATATGGAAGTAATATGGGATCCGACAGAAGAAGGGGCATATAAAACATTCAAGAAATTTTTCTCTAGTAAATTAGTCTCTTATAGTGAAGGAAGAGATTTTCCAGGTCAAAATGTCCATTCGATGTTGGCACCGTATCTTTCATTTGGTCAAATATCAGTAAAGCTAATGTTTCATTACTTAATAAATAAAAGTACCGAAAGACAATGTAGTCTTTTTGAAAAACAAGTTAATAGCTTTATACGTCAATTAATTTGGCGAGAGTTTTCTTATTATTTACTATACCATTATCCATTTACAGTATATAGACCTCTTAATAAGAGCTTTGAACATTTTCCGTGGAATAAGGAAGAGGAGTTATTAAGAGTATGGCAAAAGGGGAAAACGGGTTATCCGTTTATTGATGCGGGAATGCGAGAACTATGGCAAACAGGTTTTATGCATAACCGGGCAAGAATGGCTGTAGCCTCTTTTCTTGTAAAGCATTTGTTAATTCCGTGGCAAGAAGGAGCAAAATGGTTTATGGATACACTACTAGATGCTGATATTGCAAATAATACAATGGGATGGCAATGGGTTGCTGGAAGCGGAGCAGATGCATCACCGTACTTTCGTATTTTTAACCCCATCACACAAGGAGAAAAGTTTGATAAAAATGGAGAGTATATAAGAAGATGGGTACCAGAATTAAGAGATATCCCAAACAAATATATACATAAGCCTTGGGAAGCACCTGAGCATATTTTACAAAAATCCAATATAAAACTTGGGGATACATATCCTTATCCGATTGTTGATCATAAGGCAGCACGAGAGAGAGCCCTTTGTGCATATAAAAGTATGAAAGAATTTGTATGAAATAGGTTAAACAATATGTATTTGGAATTTAAATATTAGGATTTTATCCATTACAAGGACATACTAATCATATAAAGTTTCTATAATCTTCTAGTAAAAAGGAGAATGTTTATGAAAAAATCTAGTATTATAGTATTTTTACTAACATATGGTTTGTTTTATGTTTCTAGTGTTTTATTCCCTATTGATCGTACTTGGTATGATGCGTTAGAAAAGCCGTCTTGGACACCTCCTGGTATGACAATCGGAATGATATGGGCTGTATTATTTGGACTTATTGCATTATCAGTTGCAATTATTTACAACAACTATGGATTCAAGCCAAAAACATTTTGGTTTTTATTCCTTTTAAATTATATATTCAATCAAGCGTTCAGCTACTTTCAATTTAGCCAAAAGAATTTGTTTTTAGCAACAGTAGATTGTTTACTAGTCGCTATTACTACGTTACTTCTCATTATGTTTTCTTCCAATTTATCTAAAGTATCGGCATGGTTGCTAATCCCATATTTTTTATGGGCTACATTTGCTACATATTTATCTTGGACAATTTATAGTATAAATTAAAGACGTAAATGAAAACTTGAGCACAATGAAAATGCTCGAGTTTTTATGTTTATTAATGATAATCTAAAGTATAGAATATACATATCTTAGGGAGGTCATATATGTGAAGAAATGGATAAAAATTGTTCTGTACTCTTTACTAGGTATTTTACTCATCGGAAGTATTACTTTTTTAACTTGGTCTCAGTTTACTTATAAACCAACGAAAGAGGCTTTGTCTTTAGTAGATGATAAAAAAGATGAAGATTATATAGCTTTTGGAGAGAAAGATGCTAAAATAGGGGTTATTTTTTATCAAGGAGCTAAAGTAGAAGCCGAGGCTTATAGTTACTTAGGAGAAGCACTTGCAAAAGATGGGCATTTTGTAGTAATGCCTAAGTTACCATTAAACTTAGCGATACTTGGAATAAATGAGGTAGATAGTGTAATTGAAAAGTACCCTGAAGTTCAAAAGTGGTATGTTGCTGGGCATTCAATGGGCGGAGCTATGATTTCTAGGTATGCCTTTCAACATGAAGAAAAGGTAGACGGGATTATTTTCTTAGGTTCGTATCCTGCAGATGACTTCTCTACTAAGTCGATTCCAATGTTATCAATTTACGGGGAAGTAGATGCTTTAGCAACTGTAGAAAAAATAGAGAACAATAAAAAGTTCATGTCAAAGAATACAAATATGCACATGATAAAAGGGGGAAACCATGCTCATTTTGGCATGTACGGTGAGCAAAAAGGTGATAATGCGAGTTTAATTACGGCAAAAGCACAACGAGATGAAACAGTGAAAGTAATTGAAGAATGGTTATTGAAACAATGATAACGAATTTAATAAATCTACCGAAAGAATTCTTCCAGCGGTAGATGGAAGAGAGAATAAAGAGCCAACTCGTATGAATTGGCTCTTTTATTTATTTGCTATCTCCAATTGTCCTCTATTTTCTCCGGAATATCCTCTTTAGAAATAATATCGTAAGAATACACATACTTTCCTTTTACATGAATTTTTAAGTAAGTTTTTCTTATAAAATCATTAGGCGTGTTCGTTCCAACATTATATTCTTTTTCATTGCTTAATTCATCAACAGCTTTTAGTGAGTACATAGCTTTTCCTTTTTGATGATAATCCGGAACACCATATCCTTTCGCAACGGCATATACATTTTTTTCTTCAGCAATCGGATTAAATCTGTCTAAATCCCCGCGTAATATGAAAGGTAGTAAGTATATAGGAAGGCCTATTCCTAATATGCAAATTACAAATTTTCTCATTATCGTTTCTCCTCTTGTTCATTTACATGCTTCAGTATAGAAAAAAATTCTTATGAATAAAGGGAGATTTTCTTAAGTTTTTCTTAAAAAGAGTTTAAAGGTTATTTTAACCAAACATTATGTCACTAGAACATATAGAAGAGAAAAGAAAAACTATCACCAACATGTTAAACATGTATCTTTATAGGGTAGCGAGTATTGGGGAATTTACACAATTTAGATTCTGAAATTTTACAATTAGTAGTTGTTAGGGAAGAGAGAGGGTTTAGAGTTTCAGATGTGTGTCAGTTACAATTGAAAAGTTACATCAACAACAAAAAGGAATACATGAGTAAAAAAGACAGCAAGAAATGTATCTAATGTCTTAAAAGTGTAATTGTAGGAACTATTAGGATATTTTTCCTTAATATATGCATACTAAACATACTATAAAAGGTACATAGAAAGTGAGGGAATCATGGCTAAATTTTTGAGGCGTTTAAAATATAGAGACAACCCTAAGTCATGTTCAATACGAGACAATACTCATTTTCAGGAAAAAAATATTGAAGACTCCCTCTTAGACGCTGATTTATCCAAAAACATAGCTCATATTCAGAATATATTTCGTCAAGCGCCTGATTTAGTAATTCGGCAGTTTCAAATAACAGTAGGTGGATTAGAAGCAGCCTTAGTATACTTATCTGGATTAACAGATAAAGAATTGATTCAAAATCATGTTCTCAGTCCTTTGATGAATATTGATTTTGATACTAATAGAGAACTTCCAATTCCGTTAGGACAAATTAAGATTATTAATACATTAAGTCAGATTGAAAATGCTATTTTTGGGGGAGATAGTGTTTTATTAATTCACAGTCGAACAACAGCACATCAATTGGATACAAAAGGATGGCCACAAAGAAGTGTTGAGGACGCACATAACGAAATAGCTCTAAAAGGAGCACATCAAGCTTTCATAGAAACTGGAAGTCAAAATATCGCAATGATTCGAAGATATATTCCTCATCGTGAATTAGCGATAAAAGAAATAATAATTGGTGTACGGAGTAAAACCAAAATTTCTATTTTATATTTGAAAGATGTAGCTTCTGAAGATGTGCTGAAGGAATTAGAAACACGAATTCAAAATATTACAATCGACGCTGTGGCTAGTAATGGCGAACTTATAGAATTCATTGAAGATCACCCTTACTCACCGTTTCCGCAATTTATATTAACTGAAAGACCTGATTTGGCTGTATCTCACATTCTACAGGGGAGATTTGTAACTGTAATGGATCATTCACCTAATGTGTTAATTACTCCAACAAATTTTATTTCCTTTTTTCAAGGAGTCGATGACTACGGTACAAGGTGGTTAGTTGCTTCGTCTATTCGGTTGCTTCGTTTTGTCGCCTTTATGGTTGCTTTATTTCTGCCTGCGAGTTATGTTGCGTTTATTTCCTTTAATTTTGAAGTTATTCCTGTAGAGCTATATTTATCTATTGCTGAATCAAGAACGCGCGTACCCTTTTCTCCAGTTATGGAAGCGTTACTTATGGAAATAACATTGGAAACGATGAGAGAAGGGGCTTTACGGATACCTACTCCGATTGGTCAGACAGTTGGAATTGTAGGTGGTATTGTCATCGGCCAGGCGGCTGTTCAGGCGGGAATTGTAAGCAATATTATGATTATTGTTGTTGCTGTTACCGCCATCTCTTCTTTTGTTATCCCTAACTATGATATGGGAGCGGCAGTAAGACTTTTACGCTTTCCAATGATGCTAGCAGCTGCCTTATTTGGAATTGTAGGACTTGTTATCGGGTGGATGACTTTAATTGGGCATCTAAGTAGTCTTAAATCGCTAGGTACTTCTTACGGAACACCATTAGCACCCTTTCGTTTTGCAGATATGAAAGATGTTTTTGTACGCTTTCCTTTATGGACAATAAGAAGGCGTCCTAAGGGGAATGGAACCGATCAAACTATTCGACAAGGAAAGAATCGTAATAAAAGGTGAAATTATGAAAAAGTATGCCTATAATGAAATCACTCTTATGCAGTATATTATTTTAATTAATGGAGTGCAGGTGGGCACTGGCGTTTTATCGCTTCCACGTGTGCTTGCAGAAAAGGCTGGAACAGATGGATGGATAGCTATATTGATTGGTTGGATTTTCTCCACAATATCAGGTGTGTTTATAGTGAAAACAGCTGCAAGATATCCTGAGGATACGATTTATGATATTCTTATACGATTGTTTGGAAAAATAGTAGGGAAAGCATTCGTTGTTATTTACATGATGTACTTCGCTTTTTATTCTTGTATCGTTCTTATAAACGCTATGCTTTACCTTAAGGGATGGCTTCTCCCGAAAACGCCTGACTTTATCGTTATCTTTTTGTTTTCGATTCCTACCTATTTTGTTGCACGTAACGGTCCTAGTATTTTAGGACGGTACGCCGAACTTTTTTTTTATATGGCGCTTTGGATTCCGATATTTTTTTTAATCCCTCTTATAGGGAATGGAAGCTGGATGCCTTTCTTTCCGCTTTTAAAAGAAGGGTGGAAACCGATATTAACTGCTGTACCAAGCACTGTTTATGCTTATTTAGGGTTTGATATTGCTTTCTTTTTATATCCATTTTTACAAAAAAAACAGTATGCAGTCCATGGAATGGTTATAGCAAACACCTTAACGATGTTATTTTATTTATTTGCTACTATTGTTTGCTTTGCCTATTTTAGCCCTGATAGCATTACGCAATATAATCAACCGGTAATAAATTTACTGAAAGTAATTGAATTTCGTTTTTTAGAACGTTTTGACATGATTTTATTGGCTGTTTACTTAACCATTGTTTCCACATCATGGATCCCTGCCCTATACTGTTCTGTATTTTGTTCAAGCCAATTACTTGGAAAACAAGATCACAGCTCTCATGTAGTTGTTCTCTTATTGCTTATTATCGGATTCACATTTTGGACTCATCCTAGTTGGAATGAATCTGAAATTTGGCAACAGGTATTATCGAATACTGGATTAGGAGTAACATATATATTACCTATTATTTTATGGCTGTATTGCTGTCTATATGAGAAGTTTCGCCGGAGGAGAATACATTGAAAAGAAAAGTACTATGTTGTATTTTGTTATTAGTGTTCTTGATGACTGGATGCTTCGATCAAAGAAATGTTGAAGATGTTTCTCTTACTCTTATTCTTGGTATCGATTTAGATCCTAATGATAATTTATTAGTGTATATATCAAGCCCTGTTTTCAATAAAGAAGCAAAAATAAAAGAAGAAACTACTGGTGTGAAATCTGCTACGGTTCGAAAAGCAAGAGACAAATTTGATGCTACGGTTATGGCACTTACCGCCGGAAGTAAAACACAGGTTATTTTAGTTGGAAAAAGGCTACTGAAACAAAAAAACTGGGAAATTTACCTTGATCCATTTTACCGTGATCCCAAAAATACAGTTACCGCAAGGGTTGTCGCTGTAGATGGACCTGTTTCAGACGTCATCTTCTATAGTCCAAAAGATAAACCAAGGCTTCCTATATATTTAACAAAACTAGTTGATACCGCTTTTTTAAGAAATATCACGGTGAAAACAACACTTCAAGAATTATATGAACAAAGAGCAGACAAAGGGCTAACAGCAAATATTACTGAACTGAAAAAAAAGAATAAAATATGGGTGACAGGTACAGCCTTATTGGATGAAAAAGGAAAGTATAAATTAACACTGAAACCTGATGAAAACAAACTCTTACGCATTTTGCAACAAGGAACTGCAGGGGAGTTACCATTTACAGTTCCAATTAAGCTAAATTCAGATAGTCAAGATAAAGATTTGATAAGTTTTACTGCCTATGGTATTAAAGTAAAGACAAAGGCAAGATATGATGATCATTTTATATTTAATGTAGATGTAAAGATGAGAATCGGTATTACAGAACGACTTTTTTCGTTTAACACTAGAAAGGATGCAGCCAAATTACAAAAGGCGATTGAAACTAAGCTAGAAGCTGATTTCAAGCAATTAATACAAAAAATACAAACCGCCAAAATTGATCCTATTGGGCTTGGAGGATATGCAAGAACATACACATATCCAAAATGGAAAAAAATACAAAATAATTGGGGTAACGAATTAGCAAAAGGCGATGTAAACGTCAAGGTTAAGATTAAAATTGGTGGAATGGGTACGATTAAGTAACATGAATTCAACTGTGATCCGTACTAAGATTGCAAGTACTGTCTGTTTTAGAAGGAGAAATGCCTTTAATAATAGTGCAGCCACATCGCTATCTGGGCTTTTCCGTTATAGGTAACATTTTTCAATGCGTAAATAAGAAGGTTCTAGTGTAAAAACTTCAGAGTAATTGCGCCAGAATCACTATTGGATCAGTTTAGATCCATAATAAAAAAAGATTCGATATTCTGAAGTTAAAAGTAAAAAATGAAATTATGAAAGGTAAATTTCAAATAATGCTAATGTTTTATAAAGACATTGTATACGAAGGGATGTACCATTTATGATTGACGAGAAAACAATACAAATTGTGCAGTCAACGGCTCCAGTATTAAAAGAACACAGTATAGAAAAGGAATTGATTCATTATGAATCATTTAGCCCATTTGCAATTTTAGGTGAGTAACTAATACCGGATAGGGTTATAGTCATAATAATGTAAGTAAATAGTTTTTTTGCGATACTTCAATAGTGAAGTATCGTTTTCTTTGTATAATTAAAGCCCAACTATGGATTCTGATGTAATGTTGAAAAAGGATCGCAAGTAATGATCGGTCTGTTCTAATACTAAGTAACTATGATGAAATTGAATCTAAAAAGTATTATGCTAATAAAATAGCGAAAAAATTTTGGAAAAGCAAAAAATAATAGAGCTTAGATTTGCAATAATAAATGTTTTTTCATTAGATAATTACTTTACCAATAATCGGGATGTTTGCGGATACATTTATTTTTGGGATACATAATTATATTTAGAGAATACCCAGTTACAGTATTTGAATTTTTAATAAGAAGGGATGCGAAGGAATGAACTCACAGAGACAAGGCTATGCAGGCTGGTGGCAAGGCGGACACGGTGGTTGGCCGGGTGGACACGGTGGTTGGCAAGGCGGTTGGCAAGGTGGACACGGTGGTTGGCCGGGCGGACACGGTGGTTGGCAAGGTGGACACGGTGGTTGGCAAGGTGGACACGGTGGTTGGCAAGGTGGACACGGTGGTTGGCAAGGTGGACACGGTGGTTGGCAAGGTGGACACGGTGGTTGGCAAGGTGGACACGGTGGTTGGCAAGGTGGACACGGTGGTTGGCAAGGTGGACACGGTGGTTGGCAAGGTGGACACGGTGGTTGGCAAGGTGGACACGGTGGTTGGCAAGGTGGACATGGTGGTTGGCCGGGCGGACATGGTGGTTGGCAAGGCGGACATGGATATTAAAAAGATACTATAAAATCATTTTTTTATGCAAAGTTTGTATATTTAGTATCGTTGTATATTTTCATTTGTATAGTAAGGATATAGTGAAAACAGCAAAAAAATCCTGTGAAGTAAGGATTCTATCCATAAAATTAAAGCAGTGGAAATGTCAAAAGAACAAAAGACACCGCTTTTTATTATTCAAGGAGAACGAGACTATCAAGTTCAATCAAAAATTGAAATTCCTCTTTGGAAAGAACAATTAAAAGAACGAGATAATGTAGATTATCGACTATATCCAAAGTTAAATCATTTCTTTACAGAGGGGGATGGGGGAATAAGTAAGCCAGATGAATAGTATAGTCCTACTAATATCCCTGAGTATGTTTTAAATGATATTGTTACTTGGGTGCAAGGCAAATCGCAATTAAATTAGCAACCATATGTTTTAATAAAGACTTTCTTTCCGTAATCAAAATAGAAATATTTTTATTAGGTTATATGTTTTTTAAAAGCACTCTTTGAAAAGGAGTGCTTTTTTATTTTTCTATGATTTCTATAAAACAATGGGCTTACCTTCCAAACAAATCGTTATTTGGAGCGCTTTTATCAAAGCAAAGTTCTTGTGACATTTCTTTGATATTAAAAACATGAATAACCTATTGTGTAAAATTTTTTGAAAATTTAGGTTTAACATCTTTAAAATAGGTGTATTACATATTACATAACAACTAAATAAAAAAATAAAAAATCTAAAGGAGGAAAGATACGATGCATACGAATGAAAGAAAAACGGTAGTTTATGAATATCAAAATGAACAGGAAGTAGTTATGAAAGTAAAAGAGCTAGAATTGCAAGGGGTTCGCCACGATGACATTTATGTTTTAGCACATGAAAAACATATAACAAAAAGGATTGCGGATGATACAAACACAAATACGATTGGAGTAAAAGAACAAGGATTGGGAACAAGTATTATCAACTTTTTCTCCAAAAAAGGGGACGAACTTCGAAATCAAATGGAAGAAATGGGGTTGTCGAAGGAGGAAGCTAACTTATATGAAGAAAAACTAGATCAAGGGAAGATTTTACTCCTAGTAACAGCTGAAGTACCAATGGCGAATGATAGGCAGCCGCAAAACTATCATTCTCTGTAATAGATTGCAACATCTGATAAATAGGTAAGGTAATTATTTTAGGTTGTAGCATTGAAGAAAATAAAAATAGAAAAGGATGAGAAAAATGAAACATACAATATTTAAATATGCTGTGATTGGAATTACGACCGGAGTCATAGTCTCCCTATTAAAAAAAGAAAATCGGAAAGCTATACAAACAAAAGGAAAAAGCGTAAAAGAAAAACTACAAGAAGGAAACATAAAGGAAACATTGGAGAAGGTAACTGAGACAAGTAAACAATTTTCTGTAACTGCAGCTAATGTTGCAAAACAAACATTACCACAACTGCTTACAGCCACACCAGTTGTCATTTCTACCATTAAAGACTTAACAGAAAACGAAAATAATAAAAAGAAAACAGGTGAAAAGGATTACGAAATAAATGAAAATAGTAAGAACTTAGACGGGGGAAAAACGAAAAATGAAAAGAAATATGTGAAAGAAGGGAAAGAAGAGAGTGCCTAGATTTAACTCTAAAAATAGAAAGTGAGGAAAAAAGTATGAAATCTCTGTATGCAATTGATGTAGGAATTGGCTTTACCAAAAGGGCATATCGACAGGCTGTAGATTCTGAGATGACAATCAAGAGTGAAGCTTCCACACTAGCCCCTGTACCTAATCATGCTGAAAGTGAAGATTTAACAAAGGTAAGTTTTATAGACTTAGACTTTGCATACTACATGGGAAATGAAGCACATCAATCTGACGCTTCATTTCTTCCTCCATTTGACGATGAAATAGAAAATTATTATGAAAGCGAACGATTTAAACAACAAGTATTTGGTTGCATTGCAAAGGATTATAAAGAAAATGTCGTGTTACCTCTAGTTGTTACCGGGCTTCCCATCACTTGTTTTGGTAGTCAGCATGAGCAATTACAACGTGCACTAAAAAAAGAAACTTCCGTGCAAATTGATGGGAAATTTATTCATATTACGGTGGAAAATGCTTTGATTCTTCAGCAACCGGTCGCTTTACATGCCTATTTCTTAAAAGAGGGAATCATTCAGGAACGAGATCGCATCTTAATTATTGATGGTGGATTTCGTACATTAGAAATGACAGATATGAAACAGAATCTCATTTTAAATCATTATGAGACGGAACTAGGATGTAGCAAGCCTTTGAAAAATATTAAGAATATCGTGCAGAATTATGAGGGTGAAAGTAATCAATTGCATATTAACGACATGCCAAACATATTAGAAAAAGGATATGAATGTCGAGAAGAAAATCATGAGACAAGTCAGGTTCATACTTTGATTCAAAAAGAGTTGGATGCACACTTCCAAGACGTCATACGTGTATTACAAGAACAATTTACGTTAGAACAGTATGATACTATCATTTGGACAGGAGGAATAGTAGATCTCCACAAAAAACGAATTGAAAAAATGCAAGGTGAAGTTTCTTCTTTCCGTATGGTAGACGCTTCGAAAGAGGCTGCACTTCATGGATACTATATTATTGGAAGTCAAGTATTTGACGACATCACCAATCAATCTGCATATGAATCTAAATTATAATAACGACTGAAATGGAGTTCGTTGAATAGACGTGCCAAATTATGTAGCTTCTTTTCCACATATAATAAATTCTTTATAAGAAAAGATAAAAAGTGCTTGTATAGAGGAAATGTTTAAAATTGAGAATAAAAATAACTAATATAGGGGGTCTTCCTTTTAAAAGAATAAGACCTCCTATGTCATTTATTTTGTAATTTAGATGATCTAAAAACTTTTCCTCCAATACATGAATACCTACATACAAATTTCATATTACGGATATGATTCGATCAAATATAAAACTATTTAGAAAGGAAGAATAATATGGAATGCATAGAAATGACGAAATGGAGTTGGTATCATGTGAAAACTAGTGAGTTTGAAAAACTTTCTTCTATAATCCCTCGTAATGTAACATCTTATTTCTCTCAATTTGTAAAGAAAATACGTTCTCCTTGTGAAAATGGATTATATGTTTATACGTTATCACCAAGTCAAACTTGTATATATGGTTCGTTTTTATATGATCAAGATAAAAAGGACGCCAAAATTCAAAAATTTCTTCATTATTTCGTAGCTCATGGAATACTGATAACAGTTCAGGAAAAAGAGGAAGAGGATTTCCAAAAATTAATACATAATTTCCCTATGGGTACAAAAAATTGTAACAGTTCCGCTGAAGGATTATGTGCTATCTTATCAATGTTTATATCTCACTATTTGCGAAAGGTTGACTACTTTGAAAACAATTTCAGAAATGTATTATGGGATTTTTATCATCATAATAACATAGCAGTTTTAGAAAGGATTTATCATATTCGTCATGAATTATTTATGAACACACATGTGTTTCGCTTAATACAAGAAGTGTTACAAGGCCTAAAAGAAGCTTGGTTAGAAAAACTAACAAACACCCTTTGTTATAAACAAACACACGTAAAATTAGAGCGTGGATTACAACTTGTTAAAGAGTACCAAGAAGAATTAGACACGATGATTCATTTACAAGAAGTTGTTTCTTCTCATCGTGGGAATGAAATTATGAAAGCTCTTACTGTATTAACTGCTGTGAGTACGCCTTTGACAGCCTTAGGAGCATTATGGGGTATGAATTTTAAATACATGCCTGAACTAGAATGGAAATATAGCTATTTAATCGCTCTCTTATTTATTATTTTCACAACAGCGGGTATGTATATGTATATGCGATTCAAAGGATGGACAGGTGACTTATTACGAGTAAAGAAAAAGAAATCTTTTTTTAAATCTAATTAATCCTGTTTATAAAAAATATGATAGATATATGGTTTGTAATATTTATTAATTGAGATAGCACCATATCCCCATCAAGTTAAAGTTTTGATGTCCTCGCAATGATAAAAATGGTGAATATTTATATGAAAGATTAGAGCCCTCCTTCTTGTAGGAGGGCTCTAATCTTTGTTAAAAAACTATATCATATACTTGGGGGGCAGACTCATCATCTGAAATTTGTCCGAATTCAATTTAGAATATGGCAAAAGAGAACTTGCGATTAAAAACAAGCTCTCTTTAAAAGAAATAACGTAATTGAGATACTTATATATTAACAATTGTTTTCTTCTAATTCCATATGTCATATGTTGAGAAATAAATTATAAATGGATTGATAAAGCTAAAATGAATGATTGACATAATATTTTGACGATAATATAATAAATCTCGAATTCAAGATAACTTGTAAAGGATTGGTAATTATGAGCGTGATTAACGATGAGAGCTTATCTTTAAAGTTATTTGTTATATTATCTAGGGCAATACAGTCAATTACTAAGCGTATTGAAGAGGATATAAAAAGTTATGGACTTAATCCAACTGAATTTGCAGTGCTTGAGCTACTGTATAGTAAAGGCGATCAGCCTATACAAAAAATTGGAGACAAAATATTACTTGCAAGTAGTAGTATCACGTATGTAGTGGATAAGTTGGAAAAGAAGAGGTTCTTAATACGAAAACCATGTCCTAAAGACCGCCGTGTCACGTATGCGTCAATTACTTCAGAAGGTATTGAACTAATGGATATTATTTTTCCTCAGCATAAAGAGGCGATTCAGCAAATATTTGGTGGTTTGGACTATATTGAGAAAAAAATGATAATCGAAAAGTTGAAAAAATTAGGGTATTATGCACTAGAACTATAAATCTTTAGAAATATATCTCGAATTAGTAATGTCCTAATTAAATATAATTTAAATAAATAGGAGGAAAAATTAATAAATGGTAGTAAATTTATTATAATACAAAATGAATAAAGCGTGTAATTTCAATCGGTATAATATGAAATAAAGTTGTTATGTTAACGTATACATATCGTCCTTTAAATTATAAATCTTTCATAAAGCGGAGAGTGGGTATCAAGAATGGAATTACGTCATTTAGAGTATTTTATTCAAGTTTGTAATAATAATAGTTTCACTAAAGCTGCGGAAGTTCTAGGTATTTCACAGCCGACTTTAAGTCAACAAATACGAGTTTTAGAAGGTGAACTTGATACACCCTTGTTTCATCGAGTTGGAAGAGGTATCAAAATGACAGAAGCGGGTAAGCTGCTATTTGATAAAGGGAAATTTATCATGCAACAATTTGATGACGTTTATAATGAAATTTTTGAATTAAAGGGTGTAAAAAGAGGTGTGATTACTATAGGAGGTCTATTAGAGGATCTCACTTATTTAACACCTTATATTATGAAGTTTCAACAACATTATCCCAACATTGTAGTAAAGATTATAGAATCCGAAGTTGCTGTAAATCAAATCGTTGACAAAAATATTGATTTCGGGATTACACGTAGTGCTCAAATTCCAGACACATTAACAAACACCCTTTTGTATAGTGAAGAGCTCGTCCTTGTCATTCCAAAAAATCATCCTTTGAATGAAAAATCATTTGTTTCTTTTCGAGAATTAGTAGGGATCAGTAGAGTAATGGTTTCATGTAGTTGTCGTGAATCTATTAAGATATATTGTGAGAGTTTAGGGTTATCTTTATCTGAAGCAAATATAGAAACAAAATCTTCTATTTCTCTATTGAGCCTTGTATACAATGGACATGGGGTTGCCATAATACCTCTTTCACTGGTTAACTTTGTTAATAATGATACTTTGAGCATAGTTCGTATTACTGATCCAACACCAAGTCAAGATATTAATCTTATACACTTTGATGATAAATTTTTAAGTTTTGCAGCACGCATCTTTATGCAGAAGTTAAATGATTCTCAAAAAGTATCAGTGTAATAGAAATAATAATGATTCCAGTGTAACAATTGGAAAAATTAAAATCTATAATAAAGTCAAAGGACAGTGGGGTTATATGTGTGGTGTAGTCGATCAAAAAGGGGGATACCATTGACTTTTAATTAAGGAAAAAAGGACAGACTTTGCAAGGAGAGAAGGCTATCAAAAACAAGTTAAGTTAATCAATCAATTCTTTGGTCTTATCGCATAGTAACAGATTCCATATGGGGATATACACTGCTATTTTGAATCTACATATCCTTATTGTAGAAAGAAAACCACCGGCATTATACCGGTGGTTTTGATTTAGAAAGCAAAGCAAGTACAACCAATCCCCCATTTAGTTCCATCTTTTCCTATTACGGTATGAGTGTGTTGATGGAGAGGGTTACTACAACTATGTAACTTGTTATCATGGGAATCGTGAGAAAGTATAGTGTTTGCTAGGTTAGCACCACCATAACCATAAACGCCCGTCGGTGACCAATCAGGTGATGCTGGCGGCAATTCAGGTGATAAATTTTTAAATTCATCATTTCCATAAACAACCTGCCCACCCATAATGGTAAGTAATGATTCAAGGTCTTTGATTTCTTCTTCTGGCACAGTAAAGTAGTCAGCAGACAATACAGCAATATCAGCAAACTGACCTACTGCAAGGGTTCCCTTTTTACCTTCATCACCAGAGAACCACGCACTTCCTTTTGAATATAATTCTAGGGCTACTTTTCTATCAAGTTTATTTTTTTCATCGTATATGGAAAGACCACCAATGGTTTTTCCGGCAACCATCCAGTAAAGAGCGACCCAAGGGTTATAGCTGGAAACCCTGGTTGCATCACTACCGGCGCCAACAGGTATACCAAGATCTAACATACGATAAATCGGAGGAGTATGCTTTGCAGCTTCCTTTCCGTATAAGTCAACAAAGTATTCACCTTGAAAAGCCATGCGGTCTTGGATGGCAATACCGCCATTTAAAGCCTTAACACGTTCCATACTACGATCTGAGATTGTTTCTGCATGATCAAACCACCAGCGTAGCCCATTAAAAGGAATTTCTCTGTTAACTTCCTCAAATACATTTAAGAAACGTGTGATTGACTCGTCATAAGTTGCATGTAAACGGAATGGCCAACGGTTTTCCACCAATAGAGAAATTACTTTCTTTAAGTCGGCTTCCATTACTGTAGCTAGTTCGGGCCGTGGCATTTGAAATTTTTCAAAATCGGCTGCCGAGAATACTAACATTTCTCCGGCACCATTCATTTTATACTTATCATTTCCTTGACCAGGAGAAACAATTTTTGCCCATGAAGCAAAGTCTTCATATTCATGATTAGGATTTTGCGTAAATAGATTATAAGCAATACGCAAAGTTAATTGTTCCTTCTCGGCTAAATGTTCAACAACTTTGTAGTCATCAGGGTAATTTTGGAAACCACCACCTGCGTCGATGGCGCTTGTAATACCTAATCTATTTAATTCACGCATAAAATGGCGAGTTGAGTTAATCTGGTCGTCAAGATTAAGTACTGGAGCTTTACCCAAACTTGAATAAAGAATAGAAGCGTTAGGGTTAGCAATTAAAAGGCCCGTTGGATTACCTCTTTTATCCCGCTGAATTAAACAGCCTGGAGGGTCTGGGGTATCTTTCGTGTATCCCAGTGCACGTAGCCCTGCACGATTTACAAGTGCTCTATCGTAAAGATGTAGCACAAAGACAGGCGTGTCTTCAGAAACAGCATTAATCTCTTCTAATGTTGGCATCCGTCTCTCTTTAAATTGAAATTCAGACCAACCTCCAACTACTCTTACCCACTGAGGAGCAGGTGTACGCCTTGCCTGTTCTTTGAGCATTTCTAGAGCAATAAAAAGTGATGGCACGCCTTCCCAACGTAATTCCATATTATAATGCAGACCACCACGAATAACGTGTATATGAGAGTCATTCAGGCCTGGAATAGCTCTCTTTCTTTTTAGGTCTATTTTTTTTGTTTTTTCCGTGGCACTATTAAGAATCTCATCTCCACCTACTGCAGTGACTAAACCATCAGTTATGGCGATAGCAGATACCTCAGGCTGAGAAGGGTCAAGGGTAGTAATTTTTCCGTTATATAAGATCATATCCGGTAAATTCATGTTCACACCTCGTCTACTTTCTATTATTTTGTAACCATGGATGAAATAATTTACCGAAAATCGGCATGACTACCCATGATAGCAAGGACACTATACATACAGAAACAAAAAAAGCTGACATAATAGGATTCATATGTTTTATAATAGGTCCTATCACTTTAGGAACTAACATGCTAAGAGGCCATACACCCAGAAGGGTAACGATAGACATTTTCCATTTTGGAGGTGGAACTGGCGTTTTCGGAGTAACAAACCAATAAGCCAAACTGCTTTCAGTTTTGTAAGTTGGATTAGTGGCTTGAAATTGCTCGGCCGTTTTTAACAAATCCCGGCGAACATCTGATTCTTGCCAAGCACGTAGATGCTCATACGTATCAAAGCGAAAAATAACAGTATACTCTCTGGATTCGTTACTTGGGACTATTAGATTTACACCTAAATGTCCTGGGAATTTAGTAGCCGCAGCCTCAATTTCATGTCTCCATGTTTCAAACTGTTTTTCTCTACCTTCTTGAATTTCCCATGTAACAATCGTTGTTACTGGATTGCCAGCATCCATCGTGTTCCCTGTATAAGTCTCTTCGACAGCTACTCCTTCTTGTTTCATATTTTCCTGCTTGGAAGCGCGCCATGCACCATAGTATATGCGTATTCTACACCTTGACCATAAGCACCAGTGTGTTCCTTTACAATCTCCATTACAGCATCATAAGTGTCTTTGTGTGCCCAGTCACGTTGGTATTCAAGTAAAACTTGAATTGCTGTCACTGGAATTGCACCAGCTTGTTCTACACGACGCATAGCAGCGTTATGTGCTGTCAAACTAGTACCACCTGAAGCATCATCAACTGCATACACCTCATAGCCAGCTTTAATTGCTTCAAGCACAGGGAATGCAAGGCAAACTTCAGTCCAAAGTGCTGCAAATATTAATTTCTTTCTACCGGTTGCTTTAACTGCCTCAACAAATTTCGGATCTTCCCAAGAGTTCATTGAACTACGTTCTATAATTTCATGGTTTGGGAATATATCAAGAATTTGTGGCCAAAAATAACCAGAAAAGCTGCGTGTTTCAACTGTAGTAAGAATAGTAGGTACGTTAAAAGTTTTTGCTGATTTAGCAAGCAGCATAACGTTATTAATCAATGTTTGTCTATCAATACTTGCAACTCCAAAAGTCATTTGAGGTTGAAAGTCAATTAAAATTAATGCACTGTTCTCCGGATTTAACAATTCTAAATTACTCATAATAAACAGCTCCTTTTTTAATTGTTTAAAATTAATATTATTGAAAAAATATATTTTCTGTTAATTAAACCTGTAATCGTAAAAATAAAATATTTGCTATACCTTTTAATTTAAAAGAGAGTGCTTATTTAATCAGCACTAAATGTATACTATCTAGTTTTTTGAAAGAAAAGCTATTATGCATTTTGTTTACTAAGATCTCGCTGCGCGCCCATATAGCTTCCAATTATATTTTGATAGCCTGGAAGATTGCTAGCAAGCAAATTGCCAAAACCTTCGACATCGTTGCGCCAATCGCGTTGTAATTCGCAAGCTACGCTAAACCAGTTCATAAGTTGCACACCACTATGTGCCATACGAGTATTTGCAGCATCTGCAACTTGTTTACTGAAAGTTCCTGAAGCATCAGTAACAGCAAATACTTCATATCCAGCTTTTATAGCGGAAAGTGCAGGGAAAGCAACACAAACGTCCGTAACTACGCCCGCGATGATAAGTTGCTTTTTTCCAGTTTCTTCGATTGCTTTTACGAAATCATCATTATCCCATGCGTTAATTTGTCCAGGTCGAGCTATTTTTGGTGCATGAGGAAAGAGATCAACCAATTCTTGCATTAAAGGTCCGTTAGGTCCATTTTCAAAACTTGTTGTTAAAATAACTGGTAAATCAAAAAACTTAGCAGTATGAGCAAGAGCTAAAACATTGTTCTTGAATTCATCAACACCATAGTCACGTACTAGTCCGGACATAAGACCAGTTTGATGATCTACTAAAAGAACGACAGCATCATCTTTGTTAATACGAGAATAGAGATCAGTCATTATGTATTCCTCCTAAAAATTAAGTAATCGAAGAAAGTTTAAATAGTCGAATACTATCATAAGTTTCTTCGTTTATAACTAAGCTGACCAATAATATTGGTCATAGCAGCATTCACAGAACATGAAGTGCTATACAAATTTATAGTATTTGAAAACTGATTCATTAATCAATTCTAAATTATCTATAATTTGTATAGGTCGTAACTATAGTTGTTTTCACTATAAAATAGATTGGTTTTACCTATACATCCTATAGATAGAACAATATTGATAGTCACCTATTTTTGTTATTACAATTGAATATAAGTAATGTTCAGTAATTATTTTATGATGAAAAAGGTATTAGAGGGGGGATTGTTCCAAAAGGAGAAAATGAATGCATTGGAACAATAGAGTTTCATACTTAGAGTTCACAACATAAACGTGCATAAATAGATTGTGAGATTCATCCGGATTATTGAAGAAAAGGATACATATTAGAATACTTTTTGGAGGTAGAAGCATGGCTAAAATTACTGTGGGAACCGAAAATCAAGCACCAATTGAGATATATTATGAGGATCATGGCACAGGAAAACCAGTTGTACTAATTCATGGTTGGCCGTTAAGTGGTCGATCTTGGGAATACCAAGTTCCAGCTCTTGTTGAGGCTGGATACAGAGTTATAACGTATGATCGTCGAGGGTTTGGAAAATCATCTCAGCCGTGGGAAGGGTATGAATATGATACCTTTACTTCTGATTTACATCAACTATTAGAACATTTAGAGCTTCAAAATGTCACACTTGTTGGTTTTTCTATGGGTGGAGGCGAGGTAGCCCGGTACATTAGTACGTATGGAACAGATCGTATTGAAAAGGCTGTTTTTGCTGGAGCAGTTCCTCCATATTTATACAAATCAGAGGAACATCCTGAAGGGGCATTAGATGATGCTACAATTGAAGCATTCAAAAGTGGTGTGATAAATGACCGCCTTGCATTTCTTGATGAATTTACTAAGGGATTTTTCGCGGCTGGTAATCGAACAGATTTAGTTAGTGAACCATTCCGTTTATATAATTGGGATATTGCAGCCGGTGCATCACCTAAAGGAACACTTGATTGTATTACCGCCTTTAGTAAGACAGATTTTAGAAAAGACTTGGAGAAGTTTAATATACCTACTCTTATTATTCACGGTGATTCTGATGCAACTGTACCATATGAATATAGTGGGAAATTAACACATGAAGCAATTCCTAATTCTAAAGTAGCCTTAATAAAAGGCGGTCCACATGGGCTAAATGCAACGCATGCTAAAGAATTTAATGAAGCACTCCTATTATTTTTAAAGGACTGATTACAACTATATAATTGTTAATTGATAAATTATAAACAAGTAAAAATAAATCTAAAAAAAGATGCTCTTGGATAAATCCAGGAGCATCTTTTTAAATGGTGATATTGAGATGTTAGGCTGATAAATATCCATTAATTTTGGATTGAATATTCTTCTTAACAGCTAAAATGTATTGATTAGAGTTTTTTAGATTTCTTAGAAGTATTGTTATTTTACTATCAAGATAATATTTTGAATAATCCTCAAAACAAAGAAATGTACATTTTTTTTGAGGAAGAAATATCTTGTCAGAAAACAATAAAATCTTATTAATTTTTATAATTGGTAGAATTTTTATGGAAATAATTCTCTCAATATATTAAAATAACATCGTATTATGTCAGATTTTAATTAGGGGAGAGAAATTTTATGTTGAAAAAAATCATTCCAGTTGCTTTAGCATTAAGTACAGTTACTTTTACTAGTGTATTTGCTGCACCTTCAATCCAAGCGAATACAGAACAAAACCGCTACATAGATGTACAAATGCTCGGTATTAACGATTTTCATGGGCAACTAGACACTGTAAAAAAAATTAACAATAAAGATGCAGGGGGAATTGAGTACTTAGGGGCTTATTTACGTGATCGTGAAAAACAAAATCCAAATACATTAAAGGTACATGCTGGAGATGTTGTTGGAGCAAGTACTCCTGTTTCAGCATTATTACAAGACGAACCTACAATTGAATTTCTAAATGATTTGAAATTCGATGTTGGAACGATAGGAAATCATGAATTTGATGAAGGTGTTGAGGAAATGCATCGCCTTATTTATGGTGGATACCATGAGAAAACAGGTAATTTTAAAGGAGCAAAATTCCCATATGTTGCTGCGAATTTCTATAATAAATCCACCGGTCGTTTATTTTTACCACCATTCACTATAAAAAAGGTACAAGGAGTTCCTGTTGGCTTTATCGGAGTCGTAACAACGGATGTTCCTAACCTTGTTATGCCTACTATGCTAAAGAATGTAGAAATTACAGATGAAGTTGAAGCTATTAACAAATCCGTAAAGCAATTAAAAAAACTAGGCGTTAAATCTATCGTTGTTCTTGCACATAACGGAGGTACAACAGATGGGAACGGCGTAACAAATGGTGATATCGTCCGATTAGCAAATGAGACTGATCCAGAAGTCGATGTTATTTTTGGTGGGCATAGCCACACTTATGTAAATGGAACTGTTAATAATAAACTTGTCGTACAAGCAAATTCTTATGGTATGGCTTTTGCTGATGTTGATGTAAAGATTGATCGTAAGACACAAGATATTGTTGAGAAAAAAGCAGAAATTGTTACAACTTACCATGAAGGCATGGAGCCTGATAAAAGAATAAAGAAGAAGATGGAGAAATATCAAGCAAAAATCGCGCCTCTTGTTAATGAAGTTGTAGGTAAGTCTATTGCTCCACTAGATCGCAAACAAAATATGGCTGGTGAATCTACTCTTGGAAATTTAGTTGCTGATGCCCAGCGTGCAACAATGCAATCCCAAATTGCACTTATGAATCCTGGTGGTATTCGTAATGACTTAGATGCTGGTGATATTACATGGGGAGAGATATATGGTATTCAACCATTCGGAAATCAATTAATAAAAGTAAATTTAACAGGTCAAGACATTCGTGATATTTTAAATCAACAATGGCAAAAAGATATAACAAGAATGCTTCAAATTTCAGGGATCCAATACACTTGGGATGCGAACAAGCCTAATGGAGAAAAAGTAACAAGTATTCGCTTAACAAATGGAGAAGAAATTACTCCATCTAAAACTTACAGCGTCGTTGCTAACGCATTTCTAGCTTCAGGTGGAGATGGGTTTGTATCCTTTAAAAACGGTAAAGATGCTGAAACAGGACCAACTGATTTTGAAGCATTAGTAGATTATATAAAAAAATCAAAAGAACCAATTCAGTCTATTATTGATGGAAGAATTCAAAAAATAAATTAGTCTTTTATTAATCTCAAAAACAACTAGATTATCTGTGCGCTATACTTTTTAGTGTACAGGTAATCTATTTTTTTGATTTGAAATAGTCTAACTGTGGCCAATGCGTATACTGTCTAGATACAGAGTGCCGAAAAAAATGAAGTGAACAAAAAATAACCCCTAAATTAACTCTATGATAAAGAGACTACAAACAATCAAAATTTGGAACTTCATATTAACCATATATTAACTACGTTAATAATACATACTGAAATTGAATACTTTAGATAACATCATTTATAACGAATATCTATACATTATGATGTTATGAAATAAGGAGTTTACACTACAATGGATTGAAGCTTATGTAGTTTTATATTCGTATAAGTGAATTAAGAATTTCTTAAGAACCTATTAAGAAATAAGTGAGTTTTAGGAACTAGAATAAATGTATCTGAACAGTAATAAGAAAATGAATGTTTTAAATGGAAGTTGGCAGAGTATGTCAAAAATCTATAAGTAAATATTTCAGGAGGTTTTTTATGAAAAAGAAAATAATTATTGCAATTGTTGCTTCTGCTATAACAATGACTCATTTTGTAGGAAATACTTATGCAGATTCGAAAACAAAGGTTTCTGTTACAGCTCCCTACAATACAAATCAAATAGCAAAATGGTTAGAGGCACATGCAAAGCCTTTAAAAACAACTAATCCAACTGCACCTCTTAATGATTTGAAACCACTTAAGAATATGGTAGGTTCAGCTTCAATTGTAGGTCTAGGTGAAGCTACGCATGGGGCTCATGAAGTTTTTACGATGAAACACCGTATTGTTAATTATTTAGTATCTGAAAAGGGCTTTACCAATCTAGTTTTAGAAGAGGGATGGGACAGGGCCTTGGAACTTGATCGATATGTTCTTACTGGTAAGGGAAACCCAAGCCAACATCTAACACCTGTATTTAAGACGAAAGAAATGCTAGATTTACTTGATTGGATTCGGCAATATAATGCTAATCCAAAACATAAATCTAAAGTACGTATCATCGGGATGGACATTCAATCAGTAAACGAGAATGTTTATAATAATATAATAGAATATATTAAAGCGAACAATTCAAAACTATTGCCTAGAGTAGAAGAGCAGATAAAAGGTCTTATTCCTGTAACAAAGGATATGAATGCTTTTGAAAGCCTTACGAAAGAAGAAAAAGAAAAGTATATTTCAGATGCTAAACAAATTAGTGCTTTATTAGAAGAAAATAAAAGTTATTTAAATGGAAAATCTAAAGAGTTTGCATGGATAAAACAAAATGCTCGTATTATTGAACAGTTTACTACAATGTTAGCGTCACCTCCTGATAAACCATCGGATTTTTATTTGAAACATGATATTGCAATGTATGAAAATGCGAAGTGGACCGAAGAACATTTAGGAAAAACCATTGTATGGGGACATAATGGACACGTTTCGAAAACAAATATGCTTTCTTTTATATACCCTAAAGTAGCTGGGCAGCATTTAGCAGAATATTACGGAAAACGGTACGTATCTATTGGAACGTCAGTTTATGAAGGACAATACAATGTCAAGAATAGCAATGGTGAATTCGGCCCATACGGAACATTAAAATCGGATGATCCAAACAGTTATAACTACATTTTTGGACAGGTGAAAAAAGATCAATTTTTTATTGATTTACGTAAGGCGAACGGCGTGACAAAAACTTGGTTAAACGAACAACATCCAATTTTCGCTGGAATAACTACCGAAGGGCCTGATATACCAAAAACTATTGATATATCATTAGGTAAAGCGTTTGATATACTTGTTCAAATTCAAAAAGTGAGTCCATCTCAACTACATTAATAAATTTAGAATAATGTGCCTTAATGACAACTTGAGAAGTGTTTCATATAATACTATGAAATTTGTTTTATATAGTAAGAAGAATAATCGTATTAGAAAAAATCAGCAATTTAACCTGTTAAGAGTAAAATGAATCTTCAATATGTAAAGCGCAAAAAACACTGAAGCGAAAAGCATCGGTGTTTTTTGCGCTTTCGGGCACAGATGCTACTTCAACCCTAGTGTACAAGTGATTTTGAATGTAAGGAATTTGTAAGGAATAGGTAAGAAAAAAGAGATTTTCATTGTGTAGGATAAAAATATAAGGAGGCGTGAAGGGGGGAACAATTACGGCCTACATATAAAACAAACAATCAGTAACAAGAGTGTTTTGTGAAAATAATGAGTACAATGATTGCAAATGCATTGTTGCCTTTTCATCATTTGGAGAATGGATAGCTGTGTGGTTCGTATATGACACTTCTATCAACTATCTATACAATTTTAATAGAAGAGAGGAATTCTTTATGAAAACACGCAGTAAAATTACATGTGCAAGTCTAGCACTTTTAATAGGTGGAAGTTCCCTGTTATACATAACACCAACATCAGTTGTAAAAGCAGAACCTACGCAAAATGTATCTAGTTCGTTACAAACAAGTACGCAAAGCGATCGTACTTCCGTTAATAAAGCAATACGAGATGAACTGCAACTTGGATACCCGGGAATACTCGCTCAAATTTCTAAGGGTGGTAAAACTTGGAGTTATACGGCTGGGATAGCGGATCTGAGAACTAAGAAACCAATGAAAGCAGATTTTCGCTTTCGCATTGGCAGTGTGACGAAAACGTTCATTGCAACAGTTCTACTTCAATTATCTGGAGAGAACCGTTTGAATCTAGACGACTCCATTGAAAAATGGTTACCTGGCGTTATTCAAGGAAACGGATATGATGGTAACCAGATTACTATCCGTCAAATATTGAATCATACAAGTGGTATTGCTGATTATATAAATTCAAAAGACTTCGATATTATGGATACAAAAAAATCGTATACGGCTGAAGAATTCGTCAAAATGGGGATTTCTCTTCCCCCAGATTTTGCACCAGGAAAGGGTTGGTCTTATTCAAACACAGGTTACGTATTACTGGGGATTCTTATTGAAAAAGTAACTGGCAACAGTTATGCGGAAGAGGTTGAAAACCGAATTATTGAACCGCTTGATTTGTCAAATACATTTCTACCTGGTAATTCAAGCGTGATTCCAGGCACCAAGCATGCCCGTGGCTATTTGCAACTAGACGGAGCGAGTGAGCTAAAAGACGTTACTTATATTAACCCAGGTAGCTCGGATGGAGATATGATTTCTACTGCTGACGATTTAAACAAATTCTTCTCTTACTTACTAGGTGGTAAATTACTGAAGGAACAGCAGTTAAAACAAATGCTTACTACAGTTCCTACAAATAGAGAGGGAACCGGATATGGTCTTGGAATCCTTGAAATTAAGCTTCCGAATGGTGTCTCGGTATGGGGACACAGAGGTGGCGTTCTAGGGTTTTCTACTTTTGCTGGTGGAACACTTGGAGGCAAACATACACTTGCTATCAATTCGAACAGTTTTAAGATTAATAATCCAGAGTCTTTTAAAAACGTTTTAATTGCTGAATTTAGCAAGTAGGCAAAAAGGAAAACTGGATACATTTATCATTTGTAATTTTAATCGGAATAGATTACCGATTAAAATTAGTATAGAGGGAATTAAGTATCTAGAAACAATCAATCCGATAATGAGAGATGGCTAAGTAAAAGGATTGGTTTATATATTGTATTCTCTCCAGCCGATTAAAGAAGTAACAGATATAATGAGTGATTATTATGTATATATTATTGTAGTCGTGTTTGTATCGTCACTGATTATAAATTTGTATAAGGTGCGAAGTCTAATTTAAGACTTCGCACCTTTGCTGTTTAACAGCTTTTATTACTAAGCTATTAATAATAGCAAAAAGGAGAATGTAACTAGTTATGCAGATAAATCTTGGCACAGGCGCTATGTAGGGGATTTTGCTGAAAATAAATTTAGAAGAATATATGAATTAGAGACATGAAAGTTGAAGTGAATTTTAGTAGTTTTTATGTTTATCAGTTACTTGAAATTCTAGCTGTTTTGTATACAGAGTTTTCCCACCGTGATTGATAGCGCGTAAATATCATTCTTAATTATATGTAGTATGCATTGAGTGAGATTTTTTAGAACTAAATACAGTGTCATCTCCTAATGGTGAAAACAGTATTTGAATATTGTAGGGCTCTTAAGTATTTTTAGGTTTTTAAAGCCCGGTCATTTTAACCAAAATTTTCATAGAAATACCTTTAAAAAGAACATTAGTTCGGATATAATAAGAACAAATGTTCTTTTTGTTAGGAGTGATAACCTTGTATGATTATTCTCTTTTACCGAACCGTATTATTCTTTGTGTAGACCTTCGTAGCTTTTATGCAAGCGTATCATGTATTAAAAAAGGACTTGATCCAAGATATACAAAATTGGCTGTCGTAGGGGATGTGAATCAGAGCGGATCAATTGTATTAGCAGCAACACCGCCATTAAAAGCGTTAGGAATAAAGAAGATGGCTCGTTTGTACGAAATACCGAAGCGACCAGATATTATTATTGTGAATCCAATTATGCATACGTATATGAAGTGTTCAACTTTCATAACGGGTTTGGCTTTGCAATATGTCGCACCGGAAGATTTTCATCAATATAGTATCGATGAATTTTTTATGGATATGACTGCAAGTATTCATTTGTTTGCCAGTAATCCGCGCGAATTCGCATTAAAGTTTAAGCGAGAAATATATGAACGTACAAGGATTGAAAGTACGATTGGTATTGGGCCTAATTTATTATTAAGTAAAGTAGCGATGGATGTGGAAGCGAAAAAGAATAGGGATGGAATAGCGCAGTGGACGTATGACGATATACCCGAGAAGTTATGGAGTATTAGACCGCTCAGTAAATTTTGGGGTATATCGTATAAAACAGAAATGAAATTGAATCGAAAAGGTATACATACCATTGGAGAATTAGCTCAGTATCCTTTGAAATATTTAAAGCAATCATTCGGTGTAATAGGAGAAGAATTACATCTACATAGTAACGGAATTGATTTTAGTAGAATAGCAGAAAAATATGTTCCAGCGACAACATCTATAGCGAAAAGCCAAATATTATTGCGTGATTATTCGGTAGAAGAGTTCATAGTTATTTTATTAGAGCATATAGAAGAAGTTTGTTATAGATTGAGACGAGAAAAGAAATGCGTGCAAACAATTCATTTTTCAGTTGGATATAGCAAGGAATACGGTGGGGGAATAAAAAAGGCACATACGTTAAATCGAGCAACAAACTTAACGATGGATATTTATAATGTTTGTACATATTTTTTATATGAACGCCATACAGGAGAGCCGATTCGATCAGTAAGTGTTTCATTAACAAACCTTATTAATGAAGGGGAAGAGCAAATTTCGCTTTTCGATAACATTATACAAAGAGAAAAAGAAATACGATTAACGAAAGTTATGGACGAAATTCGAACACGATTTGGTAAGAACAGTATTTTACGTGGGATTTCTTACACAAGCGTCGCAACAGCAAGATATAGAAACACATTATTAGGAGGGCACAAATCGTGAAGAATGCTAATATGCCAAAAGGAAGAGGTATGGTAAAGTGGCAACCGTTTGCCAGTATGCCGGAGCAGTTCGCAGTTATTAAAGAAATGATAAAGGAGCAAACGAAAGCCTCGCGTCCAATTGTAACGCAAGATGCAAAAGAAATGATTGAAAATAAGCTATTAACTTCATTTTTAGGTGAGGAAGAGGTTTTACTTACATATTATAAAGATGGTTATCTATATAAAAATTACATAACAGTCGTGGATATTAATCCATTAAATGAGACGATTACTTGTACAGATGCTTTTCATAATCAAAGACTGTTTAAGTTTGGTGATGTAATTGAAGTGAATTAGAGGGGGAAATAGAAGTGATGACATCTTCCTAACTTAATTATATCATGTAATTTACGTTCGAAATAGACTGTTTCTTCTCATTTACTACTGTTACAATCAAGAACACATGAATAGTAAGGAGAGGTGCCAAATGAGTTCTTTCGTTCTCGATTTTCAGGAAATAGAAAAAACGCAGCTTTTTCTCGTTGGTGGAAAAGGATTGAATTTAGGGGAGTTATCCAATATTCAAGGGATACAAGTGCCAGAAGGATTTTGTGTTACAACGGTAGGGTATGAACAGGCCATCGGAAAAAATGGAGCGTTTAAAACTTTATTGAATCAATTAGCAATGCTAAAAATTGAGGAACGAGATCAAATTGGTGAAATTAGTAAGAAGATTAGAGAAGTCATTATGGCGGTGGAAATTCCAGTTGATGTAGTGGAATCAGTAGTGTATTATCTCTCGCACTTTGGCGATGAACATGCGTATGCAGTACGTTCGAGTGCTACTGCTGAAGATTTACCGTATGCCTCGTTTGCTGGTCAACAAGATACGTATTTAAATATTATTGGAAAAGAAAATATTTTGCAGCATATTAAAAAATGCTGGGCTTCTTTATTTACAGATCGAGCGGTTATATACCGAATGCAAAACGGTTTTGATCATAATCAAGTTTCTATATGTGTTGTCGTTCAAAAAATGGTTTTCCCTGAGGCTTCAGGGATTTTATTTACTGCGGATCCGATTACTTCGAATAGGAAGGTGTTATCAATCGATGCCAGCTTTGGACTTGGCGAGGCGCTAGTATCTGGATTGGTTTCTGCCGATAATTATAAGGTAAAAGAAGACGAAATCGTCGAAAAGGTTATCGCAACGAAAAAATTAGCTATCTATGGACGAAAAGAAGGCGGAACAGAGACAAAGAAAATTTCTCCTAATCAGCAAAAAGTTCAAACACTTACTGAACAACAAATTTTACAACTAGCACGCATCGGAAGACAAATCGAAGCTTATTTTGGTTGTCCGCAAGATATTGAATGGTGCTTAGTTGATGATACAATTTATATAGTCCAAAGCAGACCGATTACGACTTTATATCCAATTCCAGAAGTAAATGATGGGGAAAATCACGTGTATGTATCGGTTGGTCACCAGCAAATGATGACTGATCCTTTGAAGCCATTAGGAATGTCTTTATTTCAGTTAACATCTTTCGGACCAAGGTTTCAAGCTGGGGGAAGGCTGTTTGTTGATGTTGCACAAAGATTGGCTTCACCTGCAAGTAGGGAGTTTTTATTAAATACAATAGGTGAGTCGGAGCCGCTTATTAAAGATGCATTAATGGCTGTAATAGAGCGAGATAATTTTATCAAATTGTTACCGGATGATGAAAAAGAAAATAGTAAGAGAATGCCGCCTGCAGGCTCACAACCACAAATCGAAAATGATCCAGCAATCGTTACGGATTTAATAAAGAATAGTGAAGCATCGATCGAAGAATTAAAACAAAACATTCAAATGAAATCAGGATCAGATGTACTTAGTTTTATTTTAGAAGATATCCAGCAATTAAAGAAAATATTATTTCATCCGCAAAGTATGGCTGTAATTATGGCAGGTATGAATGCTTTATCATGGATCAATGAAAAAATAGAACAATGGCTAGGGGAAAAGAATGCAGCAGATGTACTTTCACAATCTGTACAACATAATATTACGTCAGAAATGGGGCTAGCGTTATTGGATGTGGCAGATGTGATCCGGCCGTATCCGGAAGTCATTGCGTATTTACAGCATGTAGAAGATGACAGATTTTTAGATGAATTAATTCAGTTTAAAGGCGGGGAAAAAGTTCGGGATGCAATCGATGCCTTTCTAAATAAATATGGAATGAGATGCAGCGGAGAAATTGACATTACGAAAACTCGCTGGAGTGAACAGCCAGCTACAATTATACCGATGATTTTAAATCATATAAGGGACTTTGAATATGGTGCTAGTAAACGGAAGTTTGAAGAAGGGCTGCAGGAAGCTTTGAAAAAAGAAGCAGAGCTGTTAGAGCGATTGCAGCACTTGCCGGATGGGGAACAAAAAGTAGAAGAGACGAAGAGAATGATTTGTAACCTCCGCAATTTCATCGGTTATCGTGAATATCCGAAATACGGCATGATTCATCGTTATTTCATATATAAGCAGGCATTACTGAAAGAAGCAGAGAAACTTGTGAAAAATAATGTTCTGGATGAAATAGAAGATATATACTATCTAACTTTTGAAGAACTTCACGAAGTCGTCCGCACAAATAAACTAGATTACAAGATTATTCATAAACAAAAAAATGCGTACAAATTATATGAAAAACTAACACCTCCGCGTGTTATCACGTCTGATGGAGAAATCATTACAGGTAAGTACAAACGTGAAAATCTCCCGGCTGAAGCAATTGTAGGTTTGCCTGTTTCTTCTGGAGTGGTTGAGGGGAGAGCACGCGTTATTTTAAATATGGAAGACGCGAATTTGGAAGATGGAGATATATTAGTTACGGCATTTACCGATCCTGGGTGGACACCTTTGTTTGTTTCTATAAAAGGGTTAGTCACTGAAGTCGGCGGGCTTATGACGCACGGAGCAGTGATTGCACGTGAGTATGGCCTGCCAGCAGTTGTTGGAGTAGAGAACGCTACGAAACTAATAAAAGATGGGCAACGAATTCGGGTACATGGAACAGAAGGGTATATTGAAGTGCTGTAATTAAGTAAAAGAACATTCACTATTATAGTGGATGTTCTTTTACTATATAGCTGGTTTATTTCTTTAAACCAGCTGCATAAAAAGGTCCATGAACTGCAATAGTTGATAAAAAGCGAGCAATCTCCTCAGGTGTTTCTTTTTGTCCATTATTTAACCATTGCTGGATGACACCTATATGTGCAGATGCCATATAAGAAGTTAAGTATTCGCTTGGAACAAGTAAATTCTCCTTATTAATGAGAGGACCATTCGTATCTTCAAATAATGTTTTCCACATAAAGTCTTTCAGTTTTGTTTGGAAAGATAAATCTCCTTTCGGACTTAGTACAGCTTTCATAAAATCACTATTTTCATTTAGAAATTCAAGAATAGAAGTGATAAGTATAAATGGCATTGTTGGAGAAGGATTTGATCCAAGGTCAGCAATAACTTCCGGGAGTTTCTGTTTAGCAATGTTAGAAAACTCATACATAATGTCTTCTTGGCATTTTGTCATTAAATCAAATTTATCTTGATAGTGCGCATAAAAAGTACCGCGATTAATATTTGCTTTCGTTGTAATATCTTTCACTGTAATTGCGTCAAAACCCTTTTCTTCAATTAGCTCCACCAATGCATTTCGTATGGCAGTTTTCGTACGAATAACACGCAAATCTAAATTACTATCGCGCAACGCATGTCCCTCCTTAATTTTACTCAACACATTTAGAAAATGTGTCTTATAACCGACACATTCACGATTTTTGATTATTGTATAAGGTTCAACTCGAACATATAATTCAAAATATAAATAAACAACACGTTGTTGATTATTATAAATCAAATTAAAGGAGGAGAAAAGAAGATGTTTAAAAATAAACTTTTATTGTTATCACCAGTTATTGCACTACTTGTTGTTTTTGTTTTTTCATTAACGTTATTTCCAACTGTTCAACCGCAGCCGAAAAACTTGCCAATTGCAATTGTAAATGAGGATCAAGGTATAGAAATTCCGAATCAATCGAAAATGAATATGGGGCAAATAATTGTTGATATGGTGAAAAAATCATCGAAATCAGATGAAGAACCTGCGGTAAAGTGGGTAGAAGTGAAAAATAAGGAAGCAGTTCAAAAAGGGTTAAATAATAAAGAGTATTATGCAGCGTTAGTCATTCCGAAAGAATTTAGCGCAAAGCAAGCGTCATTACGAACACTACAGCCATCTTCACCAGAGATAGAAATATATATTAATCAAGGAATGAATACGGTTGCATCAACTATGGCAGGGCAAATATTAAATGGTGTAGTTGATAATATGAACAATAATGTCCGTACGCAAATATTAGAAGGGTTGAAAGCAAAAGGAGCTACTGTAACAACAGATCAAGTTGCGAAATTAGTAACACCTATTGTAAAGAACGTGAAAAATGTGAATGAGGTTGGCAAAAATAGTGCGAACGGTAACTCACCAATATCATTGTTCCAGCCGTTATGGATTGCAAGTTTAGCTAGTGCAGCGATTATTTTTATTGCGATTAGTAAAATGCCAGTAAGCTCAAGAAAAGAAAACTTTCTGTTAAAAGTAAAACAAATCGTAACAGGAGCTATTGCGACACTTGTAATTGGATTTGGTCTTACATGGATTGCAGATGGGATAGTAGGATTAAATATTTCGAACTTCACGGATACAGCTCTATTCTTATCCATTACTTCTTTTAGTTTCTTCTTAATGATATCTGCGGTACTTTCATTAGTTGGGCTAAAAGGAATCGGTTTATTCGCTTTATTACTATTCTTCGGGGCGCCGTTATTATCGTTAGCACCTGAGATGTTGTCTCCGTTTTATCAAGACTGGGTTTACTCATGGTTACCAATGAAATTTATGATTGAAGGCCTAAGAGAAATCTTCTTCTTCGGAAAAGGGTTAAGCTGGAATACACCTGTTACTGTACTCGTTTGGATTGGTATAGTAAGTATGGTTACTATATTAGCAACTGCATTCAAACGTAGTGTAGTAAAAGGGCATAAAACAGAATTGAAAGCTTAAAAAAAAGCCGTTTCACTAATTAGTGAAACGGCTTTTTTGTGATGAAATCTAAAAGCTGAAGAATGAGTATCTGCTGTTGTCGCCTTAGAATTAAGTCGGAATCTCTAAAGATCGCGTACGTTCCAAACAATTTCACCACGTTCGTCATCCCACGTACTGTGATGCCGCTTAAATCCTATCTTTTCTAGTACCCGGAGGGAAGCGATATTCCAAGCGCCTACAGTCGACCAAAGTCTTTGGCGTCCAGTAGCAATCGCCGCGTCCAGCACAACAGATGCCGCCTCAGTCGCATAACCTTTACCATGAGCGCTGCGGAACAACTCGTATGCAATCTCTGGCTCTTCAAGTGTGGAACGTCCAATAATTAAGCCACAGTATCCGATGAAATCACCTTCATTGCGCCTTCGAATAGTGAGAAGGGAAATGCCATTTTCCTCTGTCTTCTTGCGCATCTCAATGAGCCGGTTACGAACGGAATCAACGGCTGGAATGTCCACACCACGTTCGCCAATTAATTTGCTCAGCCAAACGGAATCGGATTCCTCCCACATACTAAGCTCAAGTCTTTCGGTTTTCAGCTGGAAGGCCATAGGTTTAAATAAAGATGGCATAGTGGTACCTCCTAGTTATATGATTGGATTCATAATAGCTTCGCATCTCAACACCACATCTGGTTGGAAACCTGATTCATTCGCGAATTTATAGCAACAGCGTACAAAAAAATAGTGATATTTTATCCGCTATTTGCCGTGTAGTAAAATCCCCACTGATTATAGTTTCACTTTATGAATAAGCAATTCCTTTACAAAATAGACCCTTTTCTCAAACTTTACTTTCAATCTAAAGTTGTCCCGTTATATACACAGGCTCCTACCATTTCTAAATGCATAAAATGTTAAGCGAAAGTATGGAGGGATACGATGTATAATTCGAATTATTATGATTGGTATAGACAAAATGATAAGTTGATTAGTGATATTGAAAAAGCTATAAACGGAGAGTATAGCGCTATAAGCTGCTATGCAAAATTAGCGAATATGGCTCCAAATCAAGTAGAACAAAAACAAATTCTTGAAATTCGTAATGATGAAATAAAGCATTTCCAAAACTTTGTACAAATTTATACGAACTTAACTGGTAGGCAGCCAAAACCACAAATTACTGAAGACTGCCCAAATACGTATTTACAAGGATTAGAGTTCGCTATACAAGATGAACAAAAAACAGTAGATTTTTATTTGGAAATTTCAGATGAGACATCGGATGCACATTTGAAAGAGTTGTTACGGAGAATAGCTGCGGATGAACAAAATCATGCAGTATGGTTTTTATATTACTTCGTGAAGTCGAAGTGAGCATTAAGAATGAACGACTGCTGTGGTGCATATATTAAAAAATATTTTAAAACGTAGTGCAACAATTGAATGAAATATTTAAATGTAAGCAGAAGGAAACCGTTTCGCTAGTAGTGGAGCGGTTTTTTTGATGTACATATGTATCGACAAAATATAGTAATTACATTTCATATATAATGTATGAAACGAAAATGAATAAGTTAGGAGCAAGCATATGAAAAGAGGGATTACGGTAGATATTCTAGATGGATATGATAATTTACTTTGGAAAGTATTAAAGCCAATTGATATTACTGTATTTGATTGGCAAGTCATGGGAAGGGAGGAAGCTTATATAATAATAGGGGATGAATTAGGTCCAGAATTATTTTCAGAAGATAAAGAGATCATGGAAGGATCAGAATTAAAAAAGCTAATAAAAGATAACATATATTATCTTTTATTTTTAGATCTAAAACCATGTCCAAAAGGAGAGGTAATAGGAGAAATTGCAACATTTGAAGAATTTAAGGAGAGTAAGTGTGAAGTAGTCGTATTAGTAGCGGATGGTGAGTATATACAAATTTATGCGAAAAACCAAGAAGAGATTGAAATGATGTATGAAAACGCAGTGAATCAAGGATTTTATGTAGAATATATTACAGATGAAAATGATGGAAGGACTCGTTTGTCAGTATGGTAGCAATTTGAAAGGGGAAAGGCAATATGGAGAGAAATATAAGTAAAGAATATGCAATTCGAATTGCTACTGAAAATGAAAGTGATAGTATTATCCTTTTATTAAAAGAGGTAGCACAATGGCTACAATATAAAAAAGTGGATCAGTGGCAGTATCTTTTAGGAGAGGAAGCTACGGCTGAAATACTAGAATGTATAAGAGAGAAATATACATATGTTGTTCTGAAAGAAGCTGAAATAGTTGGTACGGTTACAGTTTCTCCTAAACAAAATGAATGGGATGAACATATTTTTGGTAAAGAGGAAGTTTCTAATTCATTATATATTCATAGATTTGCGGTGAAACGGAAGTATAAGGGATATGGAATAGGAGAATGGATTTTACGTTGGGTAGAAGAGAATGTGCAATGTGATAAAGAGTATTTGAAGTTAGATTGCGTGGGGCATAATTGTACGTTGAATGATTTTTATAAGAAAAATAGTTTTGAATATGTTGGAAGTACGGATGGGCTTAGTAAGTTTCAAAAGAAAAGGAGAGTGTGAATGCATCCAATTAACGTAAGTTTAGTTGAAAAGTTAATACAGGAACATTTTCCTAAATGGGCCCATTTAGAAGTGAAACCTGTAAAGTTTAGTGGGCATGATAATAGGACGTTTCACTTAGGGGATGAGATGAGTGTAAGATTGCCAAGTGATGTGGCATATGCACCGCAAGTAGAGAAAGAAAATAGTTGGCTTCCTATATTAAATAAGGGGCTTTCTTTACCGATTTCTACCCCACTTGCGAAAGGAAATCCGTCTGAAGCGTATCCATTGCCTTGGTCTATTAATAAGTGGATAGAGGGAGAAACAGTTACGAAACAAAACGTTCGGGATTTAAATGAATTTGCGGCGGACTTAGGATCTTTTTTAGTAGAATTGCAATCTATTAATGCGAGTAACGGACCTTTAGCTGGAACACATAATTTTTACAGGGGCGGACTTATATCTGTATATGATGAAGAGGCGAGAGTTGCTATTGAAAATAATAAGGATGTTTTTGACGAGGCATTATTAAAGCACCTTTGGAATTTAGCACTTAGTTCAACATGGGATCGTAAGCCAGTTTGGGTTCATGGAGATGTAGCACCAGGGAATTTACTCGTTAAAGATGGAAAGCTTTGTGCTGTAATTGATTTTGGTATTTTAGGTGTAGGAGATCCTGCTTGTGATGCAGCGATGGCGTGGACGTTTTTTGATGAAAATAGTAGAAATGTATTTAAAGAAGTATTACGCATGGATGAAGAGACGTGGAATAGAGCGAGAGGATGGGCACTTTGGAAGGCGATAATTACATATGATGCGAATAGGGATAGTAATGAAAAAGTAGCAGAAGAATCGTATCGTATCATTCAAGTGATTGTGGATGATTATGAGAGGTAATAGAAAAGCCTATTTTAAAATAGGCTTTTTCATATGATTAAATAGTAGAAATGGAAAGAAGGAATATAACATAATTATACAGAATATTTAGATAATAGGAGGTGTCGAATTTTGAGTGAAATTGAATTAAAGAGTAATGTAATTAAGACAGGGCGAGAGAAGGGGATTATTCTTCGGTTTATACTTGCTAGTCTTGTTGGAGTGTTTATGTTTTTCGTTCCTGTTACGATAAACGGTGCATCGTCTATTATGATTGATCATATCGTATCGTGGATTAGGGCTTCCGTTCCTGGCATAGTACCTTATTATGCATTATTTGTTATGGCAATTGGTGCGATTTATCCATTTTATACGAAGAAATGGAATGCATCTATAGTAGACATTTGTTTTTCTATTTTAAAAGTAGTTGGCGTTGTTTTTGGTATATTATATTGTTTAAAAGTAGGACCAGCTTGGTTCTTTGCGCCAGATGTTGGGCCGTTTTTGTATGAGAAGCTAGTCATATCAGTAAGTTTGCTCGTTCCGATTGGCTCGGCGTTTTTAGCGTTATTAGTCGGATATGGATTGCTTGAATTTATCGGTACATTTTGTCGTCCGATTATGAGGCCATTATGGAATACGCCGGGGAGATCGGCGATTGATGCAGTTGCGTCCTTCGTTGGAAGTTATTCGCTTGCCCTTCTTATTACGAACCGCGTGTATAAAGAAGGAAAGTATACGACAAAAGAAGCGGCGATTATCGCTACAGGATTTTCTACAGTATCCGCTACATTTATGATCATCATCGCAAAAACATTAGATATTATGCATTTATGGAATGTTTATTTTTGGACTACACTTGTTGTAACATTCATCGTGACTGCTATCACCGTAAGAATCCCACCCCTTAGTAGAAAACCAGATACATATGTAACAGAAGAAGGGTTTCCAGAGCCTGTTTATAAAGAGAAAATGTTAGAACGTGCTTGGGAAGATGCGTTAGAAGTATCAAAGTCTGCACCGAGCATTATGAAAAATATTGCAGTGAATTTAAAAGACGGATTTATTATGACAATGGGAATTTTACCATCCATTATGTCAGTAGGATTAATTGGTATCGTCTTAGCGAAGTTCACGCCAATATTTGATTGGATTAGTTATATTTTCTATCCGTTTACATGGCTATTACAATTACCGGAAGCAGACTTAGCTGCTAAAGCGGCATCCGTTGGTATTGCAGAAATGTTTTTACCGTCTCTTTTAGTTGTAAGTGCACCACTTGTGACAAAGTTTGTCATTGCGGTTGTTTCGGTATCATCTATACTGTTTTTCTCTGCGTCCATTCCTTGTATATTATCAACAGATATTCCGTTAAAAGTATCTGAACTTATTATTCTGTATGTGCAGAGAACGATTTTAACGTTGCTTATCATTACGCCGATTGCTTATTTGTTGCTTTGAAGTTTTAATAAGATAAAGTTAAACAAAAGAAGCCGTCTGTAAATGAACTGCACCCCAATTGTTAGACACAGTCTAACAATTGGAGGTGCAGTTTTTTGTATGACAAAATTTACGAAGGATTTAAAGTTAACGCTCGTTCAAGGATTTAATCCGAAAATAATTTCTCAAGCAGAATATGCAAAACAGATGCATATTACAAAGGCACAATTTCAATACTGGTTACGCTTATACGAACTCCATGGAGAAGAAGGTTTACACGAGGTCTATACAAATTACACCGCAGAGTTTAAACTAGACGTACTAAATTTTATGGCTCAATCGGGTATATCGTTAATGGATACAGCGGCTATCTTCATGATTCCTTCTTTTACAACGGTTTATCAATGGAAGAAGCAATTTGAAGTAGGTGGCTTAGATGCCCTTGAACCAAAGAAAAAGGGGCGTCCATCCATGAAAAATAAAAACACAAAACATGATACTAAAAAGATTCCGGCAGAAGGTTCAGTTGAAGCGTTACAAGCTGAATTAGAACGCTTACGTATGGAAAATGCGTATTTAAAAAAGTTGAATGCCTTAGTTCAAAACAAGGAAAAATCACCAAACAAGACAAGGCACAAGTAGTCTATGAATTAAGGCATGAGTTTCAAGTGAAAGAATTAGTAAAGTTAGCGGATATCCCTCGAAGCACCTATTATTTTTATGTAAAACAAATGGATAGAATCGATCCAGATGCCGATTTAAAAGTAGAAATTAAAGCGATTTATGATGAACACGAAGGTCGTTATGGATATCGTCGTATTCGTGATGAGTTAGCCAATCGTAATCAAATAGTGAATCATAAAAAAGTGCAACGAATTATGAAAGAGTTAGGTTTAAAATGTCTTGTACGTATGAAAAAATATAAATCTTATAAAGGAACAGTCGGTAAAATTGCATCTCATATTTTAGAGCGTAAATTTACGGCAGATACGCCAAATGAAAAATGGGTAACCGATATTACAGAATTTAAATTATTCGGTGAGAAACTTTATTTATCACCTGTATTAGACTTGTATAATGGTGAAATCATTACCTATACAATTGGCTCTAGACCGACGTATTCACTTGTTTCAGAAATGTTAGAGACAGCATTAGAAGGTTTACCTGAAAATCACCAACTAATGATGCATTCAGATCAAGGGTGGCATTATCAAATGAAACAGTACCGTCACGCATTACAAAAAAGAGGTATCGTACAAAGTATGTCTCGTAAAGGCAACTGTTATGACAACGCAGTAATGGAGAATTTCTTTGGAATCATGAAGTCTGAGTTTCTCTACATAAAAGAGTTTGAAAGTGTAGAGCACTTCAAAATAGAATTAGAAAAATATATAGATTATTACAATACAAAACGGATAAAAGCAAAATTAAAAATGAGCCCGGTGCAATACCGGACTCATTTTTATCAAGCTGCCTAATGAAATAACCGTGTCTAACTTTTAGGGGTCACTTCAAAAAAAGAGGGCTTCTTTTGTTTAAAAGCGGGATATTCTTATTTATTTTTCGTATATGACGTAACGCTTCTTAAGAAGATTCCTAGTCCCGCAAAAAAGAATCCTAAGCATAATAAGCTGCCTGGCGTTCCCCAAGTAATTTGATCTAGCATTTATTATCCCCTCCCGTTTATCATTATATAGAATTTATTGGAAATTATCAAAAAATTCTTTTTTAAGGGTTACTGATGAGTCTTCCTACCTTATACGAGAAGAATATATTTGAAAAGAATTCTTTTCTTTATATTTCTTTATTCTTATAATATGTTTTTGATTCTTATGATATAGTAACAACAAAGGGGGCTTAAAAATGGAAATTATTCACGAAAGAGCAAAGTTACGGTTAATGGATAATACTGATGTCGAAACTTTGTTTTCGATTGTAGAAGGAAATCGAGATATTTGGGCGTATTTAATCTCTAAAATGGATAGTGTGCAAGATATGCAACAATACGTTCAAAAAGCGATAAAGGGTTACGGAAGAGGTACTCAAATACCTTTCGTAGTCGTAGATCAACAGACGAATAAGATTGTAGGAAGTACACGTTTATATAATATTTCAGTAGAAGATAAGACAGTTGAATTAGGGCAAACGTGGTATCATCCGAGTGTGCAACGTACAAGTATAAATACAGAGTGTAAGTATATGCTTCTCCAGTATGCTTTTGAAAAACTGCATATGCTTAGGGTACAAATTAAGACGGATGCAAGAAATGAAAAAGCACAACGAGCAATTGAAAGGTTAGGTGCAGTAAAAGAGGGTGTGCTTAGAAATGAAAGAAAATTACCGAATGGTTATGTGAGAGATGCGGTGGTGTACAGTATTATCTCGAGTGAATGGCCAGGCGTAAAAGAACAATTGTTAGAAAAATTAGAGTTGTATAAAGAAAAGTTATAATTCGTGTTTTGAAAGGTATATTGTTCGTGAGACATGAAAAATATACCTTTTTTCTTACAAAATGCTACTTTATTTTAATTCCTTTTGTTTCATCGTTCCCTTCTGAGAAAAAATTCGTTACAATGTAGTTGTATGGTAATAAACTTATGAATTTAAAAAATGTAATGAAAACCGCAAATGAAAATGAATTGATAATCCTCAATTTTAAATGAAAACCCTTTTATACATAAATAACAAGTAAAGTTCCTTCTTTTAAATAAACTCAAACAAAACGATTTGATATAAATGTTTTTTATAGAAGTATGGATGATGTACGGAGGCAATTACAAATGAAAGAAAATAAGAAAAGTAAGAAAAGACGAATCTTTCAAGTATTTTTACTAATGATTTGTTCTGCTATTTTATATGTAAGTTATGCAGCTTACGATATTTGGAGTTATCGTTTTAAAGCAAATGATGACGTGAAAACGGATGCTGGTATCGTACTAGGCGCAGCTTCATGGAATGGAAAACCATCTCCTGTATTTAAAGAAAGAATTAATCATGCAATTTCTTTATATAGGAACGGAAATATTAAAAAGATTATTTTTACAGGTGGTACAAAGTTCGAGGCAGAACTTGAGGAAGCACGTACTGCAAGAGTATATGCAATGAAACAAGGTGTAAAAGAGGAAGATATTTTAATTGAAACTAAATCCCTTTTCACTGAAGAAAATTTAAAAAATGCGAAGCAAGTTGGAATAGAGAACGGTATACAAACATACACGATTGTAAGTGATCCACTTCATATGAAACGCGCAATGAGAATCGCAAAACATATTAATATTGAAGCGTATGCTTCACCAACGCCGACATCAGCATATAAAACGTTAGATACAGAAATACCATTCTTCTTTAAAGAATTATTCTCGTATATTGGATATGTAACCTCTTTGCCGTTAAAAGCATTGAAGGGGGACTAATATAAGAAAAGGATCTATCCTTAAATAGGAACTTTTCTTATTAGTCAAAAACATTGTATTTTTATCGGAATAGTGAAACAATAGAGAGGTAGCTTCATATAATCATAATGACAAAATGAACGGTTTATGAATCGAGCATAAAGTGAAACTTTAATCAGTGGGTGGGTTTCTCACTGATTATTAGTTGAACCAATCGGGCGTTTACGGGCAGTTGATCTCCCACCTAACTTCCTTTGCTTCACCTAAATTTTTAGGTGGGAGTTTTACTGCCCGTTAATGCGGGATAAAGGAGATTATAGTATGGCACTCTCATTTGTTGAAACAGAAGAACAGTCTTTAATTATTGAGAAAATAAATAAATTGATTCCGAAGTTCATGGAAAGGGAGCATCAGCTAAGTGAATTAGGATCATTTCCGTATGAAAATATAAATGATTTGAAAGATATTGGATATACGAAATTAACGTTACCGAAGGAATTTGGTGGTAGTGCGATTTCTTTATATGACTTCGTTTTATTTCAAGAGAAAATCGCGGAAGGCTGCGGAGCTACTGCATTATCGATTGGCTGGCATCTTGGCATTGTGAAGGAGCTAGCGGAAAATCACTCTTGGAATGATGAGATGTTCAAATGGTTTTGCGAAGAAGTACGTAATGGTGCGCTCTTTAACAGGGCAGCAACAGAACCGAAAACAGGGAGTCCGACGCGTGGCGGCAAACCAGAAACAATAGCGGTTCAACAAGGCGAGAATTGGGTTATAAATGGAAGGAAAACTTTTACAACGATGGCGCCAGTACTTGATTATTTTATTATTTCAGCAAGTATGGAAGGCCAAGAAGAAGTTGGTGAGTTTGTCATTCCAAGAAATACACTCGGTGTATCTATTGAAGAAACGTGGGATAGCGTTGCAATGAGAGGGACTGCTAGCCACGACCTTGTCTTACAAAATGTAGAGATAGAAAGCCGCTTTTTTACGGATGTGAAGGGCGGAAAAGTAAAACAAAAGGGTATTGGCTGGTTGCTACATATACCAGCATGTTATTTAGGAATTGCACAATCAGCAAGAAATTATGCAGTTCAATTTGCGGGATCATACAAGCCAAATAGTTTAAACCATTCTATTAGTTTATTACCGAATGTTAGAAAATTAGTTGGAGAATTAGAACTCGAGCTTATGCAAGCTCGCGTCTTTTTATATCAAATTGCGAAAAAATACGATGAGGCAGAAGATAAACTGTCACTGCAAGCAGAATTAGCGGCAGTGAAATACGCCGTAACAAATGCGGCGATATCCATAGTGGATAAATCAATGCGCATTGTAGGAGCAAAAAGTTTATCAGAAAAAAATCCGCTTCACCGTTATTATTTAAACGTTAGAGCAGGACTACACAATCCGCCGATGGATGATGCAACACTATCTATGTTGGCGGATGCGGCGTTTCGGTCGTAGGTTTTTTAGCTTGAATTTTATTGTCTATGTACAATATAGTTATTTTGAAAGCACGTGTTTGATTAGTAATCGAACGCGTGCTTTTTATGTGCAGGAACGTACCAAGTTGAGATGTAGGTTTTTAATATAAGTGGTTATCATGGTTTTGTGATTGTTTCTTGTTGAAAAATTCTTACCGCAATGCCAGTTTGGAACCTTTGTAAATAATTACTGAATTTAATCCCAAATCAATGGTCTTTCCAAATCTACCATTCGTAAATATTGTAAAAATTGACCTGCATGGACCGCATCATGATAGGCAATTCGTAATAGCATATCACCTAAATATCGTTGATAGCCAATATCACTTCTATCAATAAGTCTTGAATCTAGCTCGGCTATGCTTATTGATTGAACATATTCTATGAAGTCAGTAAAGTGTGATTGTGCCAATTCAATTTCTTTTTTTACACAAGTAATTGGTTCGTCATCATACGGGGTACGTATGTCGTTTATTGAACCGTTGTTTTTTATAATTATATGATAGTAAAAAGTTGAGCTCCATACGTGACGAATCATTTCACCAAAGGACATAGCCTCAGGATCAGGCTTCCAATTAAGAAAATTATCGGGAAGAGAATTCCATAATTTTTCTGAGCGCCTTCTCGTTTCTTTTAAATTTAATATACTAAGATCAATTGCATTCATAATACATTCTCCTTTACTATTAAACTTAAAATAATTGTATCAATTTAATAGTTAGGGTATCATCGAAATATGAATGTATATCCGAATATCTCATATATAGCTAAACTAATTGCTGAACCTACAAGAGCAATCATCTTAGATTGTCTAATGAATAATCAGGCACTACCTGCTAGTGAATTGGCTTATATGGCAAAAGTGTCACATCCAACAATTAGTTCGCATCTTTCTAAATTAGTAGAAGGGAATTTACTTACAGTTGAACAACATGGTAGACATCGTTACTATCGACTTGCTAATCAAGAAGTTGCAGAAGTGCTTGAAAAGTTAGGGACAATTGCACCAACAGTTCAAGTTCGCTCTTTAAAACAATCAAGCCAACTAAAACAAATTCGTTATGCTCGAACTTGTTATGATCATCTTGCAGGCAAACTCGGTGTAGAGATAACTGAAAAATTACTAGATAGGAAATTAATAATTTTAGAGGATGGAGAATACATTGTAAAGGAACAAGGTAAGGAATGGTTTCTGAATTTTGGAATAAATGTTGATGAGGCAGATACAAAAAGGAGGGTATTTGCAAAACCTTGCCTTGATTGGAGTGAACGGCGTTACCATATTTCTGGTTGGTTAGGGTCTGCAATTGCAAAACTGCTTTTTGAACAGGGATGGATTACGAAAACGGATAAGAACCGAGCTGTCCATCTTACAAAGAAAGGTGTAAATTTATTGGAAGATCAATTAGGCATTGATATGAAAACTGAGGAAAGAAAAGCTTGAAATTAGAAAAGTCCGTCAAAATGAAGGGCTTTTTTCATTATGGTAGGAGTGTACATGAATAATAGGATGTTACCAATAATCGTTGCCAATAAAAAATCTTTCTTTTCATTCTTCTTTTTTAAGTTTTAAAGGAGAAAGCTAGGCTTCTTATTTTTACTAATGTTATAATAAGAAAAAAGCACGAAAAGAGGTCATCTCATGCTAGAGGTTATTGCAACATGTTTAGAAGATGTAAAACGAATTGAAAGCGCCGGCGGGAAGCGGATTGAATTAATTTCATCTTATACAGAAGGTGGTTTAACACCGAGTTATGCTTTTATAAAAAAAGCGGTAGAAGCGGTAAGTATACCAATTCATGTTATGATTCGTCCGCATGCGAAGTCTTTTACATATACGGAAGAAGAAATTGAAATGATGAAAGAAGATATTATAGTTGCGCAGAAGTTAGGAGCAGCTGGTGTAGTATTAGGCGTATTAAACGAACGAAATGAAGTGGATGAAGAGAAATTAGCGGACTTACTATCTGTTGTAAATGGAATAAATGTAACGTACCACCGTGCGATAGATGATATAGAAAATCCAGTAGAAGCAATGAACACTTTAAAGAAGTTTCATAAAGTGACTCACGTTCTAACTTCAGGTGGACAAGGAAATATAGTAGAGAATATTCCGGTGCTTACAGAAATGCAAAAGGTAAGCGATGGTCAAATTCAGCTTGTAGCTGGAGCTGGCGTGACGAAAGAAAATATAAAGCGATTGCTAGATGAAACTGGAATTTCGCAAGCTCATGTCGGTACAGCGGTAAGAGAAGGAAAATCATGTTTTTCTGAAATAGACCCTAATTTAGTACAAGAATTAGTTAAAATCATAAAATAAGTGCTTAAGAAAGAGGAGAAATGATGAAGGGAAATACGAAGAAAGAATTATTCTCTTGGGCTAAAACGATAGGTTTTACCCTTGTATTAATTGCTATTATTCGCGGTGTTTTATTTACACCTTCTTTAGTGCAAGGTGAATCAATGATGCCCACTTTAAAAAATAACGAACGAGTTCTAGTGAATAAGATTGGTTATAGTATAAGTGGATTAGATCGCTTTGATATTATCGTCTTCCACGGAAAAGAAGGATACGATTTAGTAAAACGAGTAATTGGTTTGCCAGGAGATACAGTTGAGTATAAAAATGATGTTTTATATGTAAACGGAAAAGCGATGGAAGAACCATATTTAAAAAAGTTTAAAGAAAAAGCAGTAGGCCGTGTATTAACTCCAGACTTTACGTTAGAACAAATCACTGGGAAAACGAAAGTGCCAGAAGGCCAAGTATTTGTTTTAGGGGATAATCGTGAAGTTTCTAAGGATGGTCGCATGTTTGGCTTTATTTCAGAAGATGAAATTGTCGGAAAAGGACAAGCTGTTTTCTGGCCGTTGGAACAAGTAAGAGCGTTATAAAGAAAAAGTATGGGAGAAATATTCTTCCGGTGGATTTAAATTACATTTTTTTGTAAAACCGAATGTTCAATTAAGAAAGACAGAGGTCATTTTGATTATTACTTTTCAAAATGGCCTCTGTTTATTTGAAGATAGTATTGCAAGGAGGGAATTTAAATGATAAAGAAAGAATCAGAAATTATCTTAAACAGGAAAGGAGCCAGGAAAGTAAACGAAATTCCTAAAGAGGTCTTACAATTACTACAGCAAGGGAAAGTAGAAAGTGTTAATCTAACAGAATGGCTAGCTATAAATCATATTGAACTACTTAAAAATGTCTTACCTTCAATAGGACTCAAGAATAGTTTGGAATGTATAGTAGCTGAATTAGAAAAACAGAACGTTGAAACAGGAATGAAAGTCATACGAATAACAGGGACTTTATTGGATGAAATTATACTCAAAGAGAATGATAGAAATAAGGAAGACGTACTGTTAAAATTATCTAATCATATTTCAGATAGTGTACGATGTTGGGCAGCGTTTATGAATAAAAAATCAAATGACACATTAAAAGATACATTAACATACATTCGACCTTTTGCGGCGGATCATCATTTTGGTGTTCGAGAAATTGCTTGGATGTCTATTAGAGAAGAACTTTCACAAAATATAGAAGAAAGTGTGGAATTGTTAGTAGAATGGGCAAAAAGTGAAGATGAGAATATTCGCAGGTTCTCTGTAGAATCTATTCGTCCTCGAGGTGTATGGAGTAAACATATTGAAATATTAAAACAAGAACCTGAAAAAGCACTTCCTATTCTTAATTTACTTAAATCAGATCCATCAAAATATGTACAAGATTCGGTTGGAAACTGGTTAAATGATGCAAGTAAAACTAAACCGGATTGGGTAATGAACCTGTGTAAAGAATGGGAAAAGGATGCTGACATAAAATCAACTAGTAGAATTATTAAAAAAGCTAAAAGAACGATTTTGAAAAATAAGTAATATACAACTAATAGACTCGGTAGTTGTACGAAGGAACATTCAATCATGTTAAAAAAGAATAATTTGAATAACTATATAAAGAGCATGTATTGATCAATACATGCTCTTTATATTTACTTTTTTATTGCAGCTTTTATTCTAATAGTTTTGTAGCAATGTGAACGTTAGAAATTGAACCGTCGTGATTTCTAGGGTTAATTTTATATTCACTGTCAGGAAGCGAATCACTCCAATATAAATTACATTCACTAATAGTTCATTCTTCACGTGTTAAAGTTTTTTCAATCATCCAAGAGCCTTTCATTTTATATAAATTACATATTATTTTTGTTTTTTTATAGCGGACAAAATATATCGGATTATGTACGTGAAAAAAATATTGATAGAATTGAAAGAATATTTTATAATTTTAAATTATATGTTTGTTTCGAAAAACGGAATTTAAGTTCCGTTTTTCGGAACGAAAGGGAGATAGAATGAGTATAAATAAAACGGCAGTTAAGACAATGGATATTTTAGAGTTGTTTTATGAGCATGAAGAGCTAAGTTTAACTGAGATGGTTCAGCTTACAAATATGCCGAAAACATCTGTTTATCGTTTAATTGGCTCGTTAGAAGAGATGGAGTTTTTACAAAAAAACGAAAAGGGGAAATATCGTTTAGGGGTCGTATTTTTACGGTTCGGTCAACTTGTTTCACAACGATTATCAGTAAGGAATATAGCAATTCCTTATATGAAAGAACTTAGAGATAGTTTAGGACAGGCAGTTAATTTAATAATTCAAGATGGTAATGACGCAATTTATGTTGAAAAGATGGAAGGTGTTCAGCCAGTACGCGTGTATACGGCGGTTGGAAGAAGAGCACCGCTTTATGCTGGTGCATGTCCGAGAATTTTACTATCGTATTTTTCTGAGGAAGAGAAACGGAGATACATAGAGGAAGTGGATTTAAAACAGTTTGCAGATGGAACAATTGTGGATAAGGAACAATTGCTAGAAGTGTTGCAAATGGCAAAAAAGGAAGGCTACACAATTAGTTATTCTGAGTTAGAAAATCATACAGCCGCAATAGCAGCGCCCATATACGCAAGTGATGGAACGGTTGTAGCAGGTATGAGTATTTCGGGATTAGCAATTGAGTACAGCGAAAGTAACATTTCATATTTTATCGCTAAGGTGAAAGAAACAGCACATTGCATTTCGAAAGAACTCGGCTTTTTGGCATAGAAAGAGGGAGTAGGATGAAATTTTCTGCGTTAGGGGATCAAGCAATTATTGTTACATTTGGTGAAGAAATTAAGATGGATATATATGAGAAAGTACAGCGGTTATTTCAAGCACTGCAGCAACATCCGTTTGCAGGAATGATTGAGTGCGTTCCGTCGTTTACTTCATTAGCTGTTTACTACAATGTATACGAAGTATGGAAGAGAAATGAGAGAAGTGAAAGGTCATATGATTACGTTCGCCAGTATATAAAGGAGCTGTGTGATTCTTATAAAGAAGAAGTAAAACAGGATGTGAAACATATTTCTATACCAGTGTGCTACGGGGGAGAATATGGACCTGATTTAGAAGAGGTTGCACATTATAAAGGTTTACAAGTAGAAGATGTGATTCGAATACATAGTGAAACTACATATTTTGTATATATGTTAGGTTTTACACCAGGGTTCCCGTATTTAGGAGGACTATCAAAAGAATTAGAAACACCTAGAAAAGAAATACCGCGGTTACAAATCTCACCTGGTTCGGTAGGAATCGGCGGAAATCAAACAGGTATTTATCCACTGGAAACACCGGGTGGATGGAATATTATTGGTCGAACACCAATCTCCTTATTTAATCCGGAAGAAGAAACACCAACCTTTATTCAAAGCGGTATGTATTTACGATTTATCCCAATAACGAAGGAAGAGTACGTATCACTTGAGGGGGCTAAAGAATGGACGTAGAGGTTTTGCATGCAGGAATGTTTACAACAGTCCAAGATTTAGAGCGATCTTATTATCAACAATACGGTGTACCAGTTGGCGGGACTATGGATCAAAGTGCACTTCGGATGATCAATATGTTAGTTGGTAATGAGGAGAATGAAGCGGGACTCGAAATGACGATTATGGGACCTAAATTGTTAATAAAGAAAACGACTTTACTTGCGATTGGCGGAGCAGATATGGAACCGTTATTGAATGGAGAACGTATCCCGTTATGGCGTCCCATTTTAGCGGAAGAAGGTAGTATGCTTTGTTTTGGAAAAGTGAAAAGTGGTTGCAGAGCGTATGTAACTTTTGCGGGTGGTATACATATTGAGCGTACAATGGGAAGCAAAAGTACGTACATACGTGCTGCGATTGGTGGTATAGAAGGAAGAATGCTGAAAAAGGGTGACTACTTCCAAATTGGTGCACAACCAGAAATGGCGAATCGTTTCATTCAAGACTTACAAAAAGATGAGTGTATAAAAACGAAGTGGGCAATTAGCAACAGCGTACTACCAAAGTATAAGAAACATCCTAAGCTTCGTGTCATAGCTGACTTTGAATATAATCAATTTACAGAAGAAAGTAGAAAGGCATTTTTTACGAAAGAGTATAAGGTATCTAATTATGCTGACCGTATGGGCTATAGGGTTGAGGGAGAAGTTTTAAATAGGATTGAAGAAAAAGAGATTTTATCGAGTCCTGTTACATTTGGAACCATTCAAGTTCCTAATGGTGGACAGCCGATTATATTAATGGCAGATAGGCAAACGACAGGTGGCTATCCGAGAATGGGAAATATCATTTCAGTAGATTTACCTCTTCTTGCCCAGCTAAAGCCGGGGGACTATGTTTCTTTTGAGAAAATTACGCTTGAAGAAGCGGAACAATTGTACATAGAACAAGAAGTAAATATGAATTTATTAAAGAAATTCATCGCTTTACGAAGCTGAAATTAGGAGGAATACATTATGACTACAATCGATTTAAACTGTGATTTAGGAGAAAGTTTTGGCGCTTATAAAATGGGGAATGATGATGAGATTCTTCCGTTCGTTTCCTCTATAAACGTTGCTTGCGGTTTTCATGCGGGTGATCCGTCTATTATGCGTCAAACTGTTGAAAAAGCTTTGGAGCATAACGTAGCAATAGGGGCGCATCCTGGATTTCCTGATTTAATTGGATTTGGTAGAAGAAACATGAATGTTTCAGCAAGTGAAGTATACGATTATGTTCTATATCAAACAGGCGCATTAGACGCATTTGTGAAAGCGGCAGGCGGGAAAATGCAGCATGTAAAGCCGCACGGTGCCTTATATAATATGGCGGCGTCTAATCCGGAAATTGCAGATGCAATTGCAAAGGCAATTTATCATATAAATCCAAGTCTATTACTTTATGGATTAGCAAATAGCGAGGCGTTTATACAGGCTGCAGAAAAATACAAAGTAACTCTTGTACAAGAGGCTTTTGCGGATCGTACATATAAGCAAGATGGTACATTAACGAGCCGTACAGAAGAAAATGCGCTTATAAAAGATGAAGACGAAGCGATAAAGCAAGTACTTCAAATGGTGAAAGAAGGCCATGTAAATGCGGTCAATGGAGAGAAAGTAGCAGTTCAGGCGCAAACAATTTGTTTACACGGTGATGGGGAAAAAGCAGTGCAATTTGCAGAAAGAATATACAGAACATTCAAACTTGATGATATTTCTATTTGTGCACCGAAATAAAAAATAGGGGGAAGTGCTGGGATGATTAAATTAATCGGAATACTACTTGTTGCAGTGGGCTTTTTATTTAGATTAAATACACTTTTAGTAGTTATGGTTGCAGGTATTGTTACTGGTATGGTTTCAGGATTAAGTTTTTATGATGTGATCAGCATGTTCGGTAAATTTTTCATAGAAAATAGATATATGTCTATGCCAATTATATTAACTTTACCGGTAATCGGAATTTTAGAGCGTTACGGTTTAAAAGAAAGAGCAGAAGCACTTATAACGAAATCAAAAGGAGCAACAACTGGAAGAGTATTAATGTCATATTTTACGATAAGAGAATCATCAGCAGCACTAGGGCTTAATATTGGTGGGCATGCGCAAACAGTAAGGCCGCTCGTTGCACCGATGGCAGAAGGGGCCGCGCAAGGTAAATACGGTAAACTTCCTGAAAAATTAAGAGAAAAGATTAAAGCAAACGCAGCAGCTGCTGAAAATACAGCTTGGTTTTTCGGAGAAGATATTTTCATCGCAACTGGAGCTATTTTATTAATGAAAGGATTCTTCGATTCAGTAGGTATGCATGTCGGAGTATGGGATATGGCACTTTGGGGCATTCCGACAGCAATATCTGCACTTATTGTAAGCTGGATTAGATTTAGAAGGTTTGATAAATATATAGAGAAAACAATGAAGGCAGAAGGAAAAGAAGAGAAGGAGGCAATTTAATATGAACATCATCACAATGGATACAATCTATTATGTATTAGGGATAATCGTTGCTTTTATCGCTGTTCGTATCGCATTCGATCGTGAACATCCAAACAGATTCGGTTCTAGTTTATTTTGGGCATTGTTTGCAGTTACATTTTTATTCGGAAATGTAATTCCTTCGTTTTACGTTGGCTGTATAGTGCTCGCTATGGTCGTTTTAGCTTCACTAAATAAAGTAACAAAATCAGAGGAAAAAGAAGTTCCAGTACAAGAACGTGTGAAACATGCTGAGAAATTAAAAAATAAAATTTTTATGCCTGCACTATTAATTCCTATTTTTACAATTATCGGTACGTTGACGTTAGGGAAAATTAAATGGGGAAATGTCTCTCTTGTTGATCCAGATAAAGTAACATTAGTTGCATTAGCGCTTGGTGCATTACTCGCATTCGTTGCGGCGATGCGTATTACAAAATCAAAAATAACAACGCCTGTACAAGAAGGAAGCAGACTATTACAAGCTGTCGGCTGGGCTGTTATTTTGCCACAAATGTTAGCAGCACTTGGCGGTATATTCGCGAAGTCTGGCGTTGGACAAGTTGTTTCAGACTTAGTTGGACAAGTGCTACCGACAGAGTATCCGTTCGTTGCTGTTATGGCGTACTGTTTAGGCATGATGCTATTTACAGTCGTAATGGGAAATGCATTCGCAGCGTTTGCTGTTATTACTGGCGGAATTGGCTTACCTTTAATAGTTCAAATGCACGGCGGAAACCCAGCAATTATGGCAGCACTCGGTATGTTTGCTGGATATTGCGGAACGCTGCTTACACCAATGGCAGCAAACTTTAATATCGTACCTGCGATGCTTTTAGAGCTAAAGGATAAAAATGCGGTTATTAAAGCGCAAGTACCAATTGCTCTTTCAATTTTTATCATAAATATGTTTATTATGTACGGCCTTGTATATCGTTTCTAATTAGGAGGATAAAACTATGAAAACAGTATTATTAACAGGGTTTGATCCGTTTGGCGGAGAAAATATCAATCCAGCTTGGGAAGTAGCAAAAGGTTTGCATGAAAAAACAATTGGAGAATACAAGATAATAAGCAAACAAGTACCAACTGTATTTCATAAATCAATAAGCGTATTAAAAGAGTATATAGAAGAACTAGCGCCGGAAATTATTATATGTATCGGACAAGCTGGGGGCAGACCAGATATTACGATAGAACGTGTTGCAATTAATATTGATGATGCAAGAATTGCTGATAATGAAGGCAATCAGCCGGTAGATGTACCAGTTGTAGAAGAAGGAGTGATTGCATATTGGTCTACACTTCCGATGAAAGCAATTGTAAAAAAACTTCAAGAAGAAGGTATACCGGCTTCCGTTTCACAAACAGCAGGTACGTTCGTTTGTAATCATTTATTCTATGGTCTCATGCATGAACTAGAGAAACAGGATCAGAAAATAAAAGGCGGATTTGTTCATATACCGTTTTTACCAGAACAAGCGAGCAAGTATTCAGGTCAACCAAGTATGTCACTTTCTACTATTCGTAAGGGGATAGAATTGGCAATCGAAGTAACGACGACAGTTGAAGTAGATATTGTAGAGGTTGGGGGCGCAACGCATTAAGTAAAATGAATTGTACAACACCTCCTGTAAACAACTGGTATAATAAGAATAGGAAAATACATAGAGGTGATTTTTGTGCAACAATTTGAAAAAGTACGTTCAATTTTAGAAAAAGCGAAGAAAATTACAGTATTAACAGGCGCTGGTGCAAGTACGGAAAGTGGTATTCCAGATTTTCGTTCAGCAAATGGGTTGTATGCTGATGCGAATGTGGAGATGTATTTATCAAGAGGGTATTATAATCGAAGTCCGAAAGAGTTTTGGAAGCATTATAAAGAAATCTTTCAAATTAATACGTTCCATCAATATAAACCAAATCGTGGACATCGCTTTTTAGCTGCGCTAGAAGAACAAGGGAAAGATATTACGATTTTAACGCAAAATATTGACGGTTTACATCAATTAGGTGGCAGTAAGCATGTCATCGATTTACATGGAACACTTCAAACAGCACATTGTCCAAAATGTAAATCAGGCTATGATTTACAGTATATGATTGATCATGAAGTACCGCGTTGTGAGAAGTGTAATTTCATTTTAAATCCAGACGTTGTTTTATACGGAGATACATTGCCGCAATATCAAAATGCTATCAAACGTTTATATGAAACAGATGTGCTTATCGTTATGGGAACATCACTAAAAGTACAGCCTGTCGCTTCATTCCCGCAAATTGCAAAGAGGGAAGTGGGAGCAACAACTATTTTAGTAAATGAAGAGTTAACAGGACAGGAATATAACTTTGATTTTGTTTTTCAAAATAAGATTGGTGAGTTTGTTGAAGGGTTATCGTCGGTTAAATAAGTTATTATTTTTATGAAAAACTGAGGTGTATAGAGAACACCTCAGTTTTTTGTTTGAATAAAATTCATGTTATGACGTATGAAGGGGAATGGTAATAAATAGGTTATAAAATTAAAAAACTGAAAATTAAATCTTTTATTTCTTTAGTAATTAATATAAAATTCTATATATATCATATAAATAAATTTGATACATAATGATTTTGCGTAGAAATGTTAATAGAATGAAGCGAGGGAGCGAAATGAGACAGAAAAAGGAGCAGAAAAAACAATCGAAAAAGAAAAAGACTCATATTCCATTTCGGTTAAATGTACTATTTTTTATTGTCTTTCTTTTATTTTCAGCTATTATAATTCAATTAGGTAAAGTACAAATCATTGATGGAGAAACGTATAGAAATGAAGTAAACAAAAAGGAAGATGTAACGGTAAGTACTCCCGTTCCTAGAGGGAAAATGTTTGATCGACAAGGTCACGTTATTGTAAATAATAAACCATTACGAACCGTTACATATACGAAAATGAGAGGAGTGGACTCGAAAGAAGTTTTACAAGTAGCAAGAGATTTAGCTAAGCTAATTGAAATGTCGCAAGAGGACATGGATAAGTTAACAGAGACAGATAAAAAAGATTTTTGGATGCAGTTAAATGAAAAGCGGGCAGCAGCGAAAGTAACGAAAGAAGATGAGAGTAAATTTAGAAAGCAAGAAATAGAAGGAAAAGAGTTAGATAAAAAAGTAGAAGAACTACGCCGGGAAAGAATTACACAAGAAGAATTAAATGAGCTTTCAAAGGAAGATATAGAAGTATTAGTAATTAAAAGCAAAATGAATGCGGGATATAAAATGACGCCGCAAATCGTTAAAAAAGATGTAAGTGAAAATGAATATGCTGTCGTTAGTGAAAGGTTGGCAAGTTTACCGGGAGTGGATACAACAGTAGATTGGGAACGTGAATACCCAAATGATAAAATACTGCGCTCTATACTAGGTAGCGTTTCTAATGAAAATGAAGGGTTGCCAAGAGAACAATTAGATTATTATTTAGTTCGTGATTATAATCGAAACGACCGTATTGGTAAAAGTTACATCGAAAAACAATACGAAGATGCACTACATGGAACGAAAGAACAGTCTAAAAATATTATGGATAAAGCAGGGAAGATTGTTCGAACAGAAAAAGTGACTGAAGGAAAAAGTGGAAATAACTTGATGTTAACAGTCGATATGGATTTACAGAAAAGAGTAGAGGGAAGCCTTGAAAAGAATTTACGAGCCTTTCATGCTGCAGAGCCGATGATGGATCGTGCGTTCGTAGTAATGATGAATCCGAAAAACGGTCAAATTTTATCAATGGCAGGAAAGAAAATTGTAAATAAAGATGGCGGTATGCAAATAGAAGATTATGCATTAGGAACGATGACAAGTTCTTATGAGTTAGGGTCAACTGTAAAAGGGGCTACTTTATTAACTGGATATCAAACAGAAGCGATTAAGCCGTATACACACTTCTTTGATGCGCCAATGTATTTTAAAGGAAGTTCTAAGCCGAAGAAATCGTGGAAAGAATTTGGGGATATTGATGATTTAAGAGCTTTGCAAGTGTCATCGAATGTTTATATGTTTAATACAGCTTTAAAAATGGCAGGCATTAATTATGTTCCAAACAATCCATTAGATATTAAACAAGAAACATTTAATAAAATGCGCTACTATTTTAGACAATTTGGCCTAGGTGTGTCGACTGGTATTGACCTGCCAAATGAATCGATCGGTCAAATAGGTAGAACTGATAACATACCCGGATTTTTACTTGATTACGCGATTGGACAGTATGATACATATACACCGCTTCAGCTTGCGCAATATATTTCAACCATTGCAAATGGCGGTTACCGAATGAAACCACAAATTGTACAAGAAGTTAGAGAGCAACCGAATAGACCAGAGGATGCAGGAAAAGTCGTTCGGTCGATTGAACCAGTTGTATTAAATAGAGTGGATATGGAAACTTCGTACATTAATCATGTAAAAGAAGGATTTAGAAGAGTTTTTCAAGAAGCTGACGGAACCGGAACCGGAACATTTAAAGGTCTACCATATAAACCAGCGGGAAAAACAGGAACAGCTGAGACAGTATATGGTGGAGAAAGTGATATTGGAAGAGATGAGAACAACAACCGAAAAAAATGTTATAATTTAACTCTTGCCGGTTATGCACCATATGAGGCGGATCCGGAAGTAGCTTTTTCAGTTGTTGTACCATGGGTGAATGATGATAAATCAGGAATTAATTCTGCGATTGGTAAAGAGATTTTGGATGCGTATTTTGAATTAAAAACAAATAGATCAAATACAAATTCAATTCCAGTAGAACAACCGAACAAGGCACAGTAAAAATAGTATCACTGCATGGAAACATATTGTGCAGTGATATATTTTTTGAGTTAAAAAGCGCTTTATAAGGTGGGAATGGATATGAAAAAGGAGATTAAGAGAGGCTGGGGAAAGTACATACTATTTATATTGGTGATAGTCATAGGCTACCATTCTTTTACTTTATGTAAGGTGGAAGGGGAATCGATGCAGCCGACTTTATATGAAGAAGACTACGTATTTGTAAATAAAGCGGTAGTACGTCTTTCTAATTTACAACACGGAGAAATTGTCATTATAAAAGAAGAGGATGAATCGAAATATTATGTGAAACGTGTAATAGGGCTTCCTGGTGATGTAATTAACATAACGAACGGAAAGGTATATGTGAACGATAAAAAGCAAGAAGAACCATATACGAACAAAGATTTATTTAACAACACACAAGTGTTTTATAACTTTCAAAAGACAAAAATTCCACCAAATAAGTTATTTGTAATGGGAGATAACCGCGAAGTAAGTAGAGATAGTCGCAATGGCTTAGGATATATTAAAGAAGATAACATAATTGGCAAGGTGGAATTCGTATATTATCCTTTTTCAAAAATGAAAATGATAGAATAAGTGGGGGATGAGCAAAACCCCACTTATTAAAGTTTCACTTTATTTTCTTTAAAAAACCTTTTGGATTAAATGATATGAAAAATTTATGTTTAGACTCGTCGATTATGAAGTTATTGTTTTTAGTTAAAAACTCTTCCACAGCTTCCATTGGGCCAGGACCCCAATCGGGAAGAAGCGGATTTCCGTTAATGGAGGTATCTTCTACAATTATATAACTGCCAGTAGTGACGATAGATTTATATAGCAAGAGTTCTTTGGAAACATGCTCTTTACTATGATCAGAATCTAAAATAACTAAAATCACATCATCAGGTTTGCGCATACTTACTATTGTTTGGATGGCCTGCACAGAAACAGAAGATGCTGTTAAATACGTAATCCGATTATGTGATGGCCGATTTGGCTGCGGAGTTATATCGATAGTAAGTACGTGACCTTTTCCAATTAAATCTAACATAGAAGCTAAATACAGTGCACTACCACCGTGAAAAGTCCCGCATTCAATAATTAAATCGGGCTTTAATTCATAAATAATTTCTTGATACAAAAAGAGATCAGAGGGAAGTTTACAGATTGGAACTCCAAACCAGTGTGTATCGTTTAACCACACGAGGCTGTTGTAATATTGGTTTAGAAATTCATTGCTTATATTATCGATTTTAAATTCTCCTTTCTAAAAAGGATTCTCTCGTTTGACGTAAAGTGTTTACGCATGAAAGTTGTACTATATATTATGTAGTAAGGAATTGTAAGGCGAGTGTTTTTACTTGAAAATAAGCCAAATAACTCATGTGGAAAATGAAAGGAAATGATCGTATGTACAAATACACAATTTGTTTTATTAGAAAAAGCGATAAAATACTGCTATTAAATAGAAATAAAAAGCCGAATATGGGGATGTGGAATGGTGTTGGAGGAAAAATAGAAGAGAATGAAACGCCATACGAAGGAATAATTAGAGAAACGTTTGAGGAAACGGGTATAGAACTTTCAAGTGTAACGTATAAAGGGACTGTTGTTTTTAAAGGTAAAGATGAGCCCCAGGCTAGTGAAGGAATGTATGTGTTCGTTGCTGATTTTCCAGATGGAATGCAAATGAATACACCATTACGTACGGCTGAAGGATTATTAGAATGGAAAGAAATTGATTGGATATTAGATGGTGATAATAGAGGTGTAGTTAGCAACTTACCAAAATACTTACCGACAGTATTAACAGAAGAAAATAAGTTAAAACATATATTCACGTACGATAACCGGAATATTATTCATTACACAACTGCATGTTTGAAAGAAGATGATGCGAACAAGCGATATGAAAAACAACTTGTTTCTCAATAGAAGAGGAAAGTGAAAAATCACGTTTTTGCTCTCGTTATATATGCGAGGTGATTATAAGTTTCAGAAATACAATTCATTGGTCATAATTGTAATATGTATGATATAACTTTTCTTATGGTGAAAGAGTAGAGAACATACGTAAACGGAACAAAAAAGAGGTGGCTTTGCCACCTCTTTTCCGTTAGTCACGAATCGCCTTAATCATAAATCGATGTTGCTTCACATCAAAATATCCTTTTTGCAAGATAATCTCATGTATACGATATAACTCCTCATAGTACCTTTCGACAGTGAAATCAGGAATTTGCCACGGAATTGCTTTTAAATAATAGACGATAGCGCCAATATCATAAAAGCGTTGGAAAGGGAATTCTTCTTTTGCTTCTAAGATAGTAAATCCGTTTTCCTGTAGTTCATTACATGCCGCTTCAAGCGACCAACTTGCAAATTCACTATTTAGTGGTGTGTCAAATTGGTCATTAAGTTCCGCGCAATCGAGACCGCCAATTTGTTGTGTAAGAAATGTTCCATTTGGAGAAAGGATTCTTTTTACTTCAGAAGCAGCATATGATTCATGTTGGTTTAGGATTAGATTAAACTGACCATCTTGAAATGGCAATGAAGTATCATCGTTCACCTCTACAACAGTAACCCCTAAAGACTCTAATTTCTTTCGAGCAATTGGCACGTTTGGAGCGTAGCCCTCAGTAGCATAAATAGTTGACGGGAACGGTTGTAACATAGATAAAAACTCTCCGCCGCCAGTACCCATATCGAGCATTGATTCTGCATGCTGCATAAGCTGGAAAGCTGTACTGCCATATGACCACGATAAAGGCTCACTCTTCATTCGACCCGTTTCTGAAATAAAAGAAAAATCCCAACCGCTAAAATTTGTATTAGCACTTTCTAATAAAGTTAAAAATAATGGATCACGTTTCATAATTGTATCCTCCTATTTTGTAAGTAAATGATATGGTGAGAAAAGAAAAAAGGAGGACCTCTTATAAAAGGGGAACGGTTTTACGTTTCGTGTTCGAATAGATTCATATAAATTCGCTCCTTGTGAGAATAGTAATTTATATATTCGGGATAATCGAGTGGGAATCCTTTGAAATTATGGGAGAAGGTAGTTGTTTGATGAAAGATTGGATGGAGTGTACAGAAAAAGGGTGCACTCAAACTTTAGAAAAGGTATTTAGTAAACTTAAGTTTCCGCCCAGCCCTTTTATGAGATATGTGATATTTCTCACTACTATTAAGTAACAATAAAGTCGTACTGTTTATAAAAGAAGTGACGTTTTTGTATCCCTTTGGATTTACTTATCTATGGGATAAGTAAAGAAGTAGACGTATAAACTGAATATAAAAACGTTTTAATTCTTTGGAAACATTCCATAATTTAGTATTGTTATATATGGAATAATTTATTTGTACGAAAAGAGGAATAAGATGTTGATACAAAAGTATAAGGGTTTGATGCTAGGGATAGTTGGTGCTGTATTAGGAGTAATATCCTTTGTTTATTTTAAAGATTTAGATTATATATAAGACGGGCCTTAAGTTATTATCTGTAACATTAATCATTATAGGTCGGGTTATTGCCTGTGATTCGACCCGTTTCAATAAAAAAGAGAATAATAACGTATAAGATTATTATTATATAAATTTAGCTTGTTGAGCATGGGGAATACTAATCTTACAAAATTGTAAGATTAGAAGTCACATAGTTAGATAGAAGTCATTAACTTATGAAAAAAACTCATCTATAATCCAGATATAAATCATTTACTAAAGGAGTATTCTAATGAAAAAAATTATAAGTTATACAGTTGTTATTGCTATTTTTATAGGAATAGGATTAGGAGTAAAACGTTATGTGCAAGGTCCAGGACAACCAGTCGATGGGATTCTAGTTAGTGGTACTGCAACTGACGTAGAAAAAGTTAAACAAGAGTTTAAAGATGACACTAAACAATCAATAGACTATAAGGTAAAGTACGTCACAACAACAAAAAGGATTCCATTATCAGAAGAAGATAAGAAACAAAATGATACAAATGAAGAATTTGAAATCAACACTACAGAATATGCAGTTATTAATAGTTCTACCGCGGTAAAATTATTTAATAAGGGACTTCTAAGAGCTAGAAAAAATCCAAATTTAGCATCTATTATTTCTGAGAGGGTGAAAGATAAAAATAAAGTATCTAGTGATCAGAATCTATTATTTTCTTATGCGGTTGATAATTCAACGGTTGATAATTTTGAAAATAACCAGTTGAATTTGAACGGTAAGATGGTATCTGCCCAGTATGTTAAACAGCAAATTTGGATTGGGTATGTTCCAATGAACCTTGTTATTCTAAACGACCAAGACTATAATACAATTTCTGAATCAGAGTCAATAATGAAATTGATTCAATTTCAAAAACGTAATTTTGATTATAAAAACAAACAAGAAGTAGACAAAGTTTTACAACAGATTGATAAGCTCTCTTCGAATAATCAGAATAAAATAAACTTTGTAGAGGTACAAGACTAAATTAAAATGAAAATAAGGTGATATAAATGGAAATCGTAAGAATAGAAAATGTAGTCAAAAGTTATGGTGAAGGAAATAGTAGGGTAGATGCTTTGAAGGGCATAAATCTTTCTATACAGCAAGGGGAATTTGTTTCAATCGTAGGAGCTTCTGGCTCAGGTAAAAGTACATTGTTGCATATTTTGGGAGGATTGGACCGTCCGAGTTCAGGACAAGTATTTATTGGAGAGAACAATATTTATAATTATTCAGATAATGAACTTTCGATATTTAGAAGAAGAAAAGTTGGTTTTATATTTCAGTTCTTTAATTTAATTCCTGTATTGAATGTGCAAGAGAATATAGCTTTGCCCACTTTACTAGATAATGAACCTGTAGATAATCCTTATATGGACGAAATTATTGAAATTCTGGGACTTCATGAAAGACGAAATCATTTACCATCTGAATTATCAGGAGGTCAGCAACAACGGGTTTCGATTGGGAGGGCACTTATAAATCGCCCACATTTAATCTTAGCTGATGAACCTACAGGAAATCTGGATACTCAAAACACAAAAGAAGTCATGGATTTATTAAGATTGACAGCAAAAAAATATAATCAAACTATTGTATTGATTACTCACGATTTAAAAATTGCATCAACTTCTGACCGTATTATTACAATTGAAGATGGCCAAATCATTTCCGATCAGTGGCTATCCACGAATAAGCCTAAGACGGGAGGAAACTAATCTTGATTGGTAATTATAAACAATTAAGCAGGAGATACTTAAAGGGAAATAAGAAACGAACAATTTTAACTTTGATAGGAATCGTACTCTCTGTATCGTTAATTTCTACAATCGGCCTATTTATGAACGGTACTCAGATTTCTCAAATCGAGAATACGAAAAAGAGGCAAGGGTATTCTTTTCATGCCGTTGTATTAAATTACGATGAATCGATATTGAAAAAAATTAAATATAACCCGCAAATTGAATCATTTGGTTTAATGTCACAGGGAGAAACAGTCCAAGTTGGAGAGGCTGCTGTACAAATGAATTTTGCTGATGATAACGCCTTGGAATTTTTAAAATACAGTATTATTAAGGGCAGATTGCCATCTAATGATCAAGAAGTTGCTGTTGATCCCTGGGTATTACCTTATATAAAAGAAAATATTCAAATAGGTGATTCATTCGAATTAAATGAAAAAAAATACAAATTGGTTGGTTTTCTAAGTGATAGTACATATACACAGGAAAATAAGGTGGGACGGTTACTAACCTATAAGAGTAAGTTTAGCGCTGGTGAAGGAAAAATATTAGTTGGAATTAGCTCAAAAGCAAACTTTAATGAGGTTTTAGAGGGACTCAAGACCCTTTCCGGAGAAAATAATATTAATATAAGTAATGAATTAATTCAATTAGAGAAACCAGGTTACAATAATTCGATTATGGCTACGCTAATTATTACAATCAGCATTGTTGTGATAGCGACAATTGTTGTGATTTACAACGCTTTTCAAATCAGTGTCGTAGAACGAACGAGGCAGTTTGGCTTGTTGAGAAGCATTGGTGCAACACGAAAGCAAATTAGACAAATCGTTCTGAGAGAAGCTACTTTTCTGGCTGTTATCGCTATACCAATTGGAATTATATGCAGCCTAATAGCGCTTACCTCTCTTCAGTTCACTTTTTCACTTTTAATGGATAATAGTAAAGCGGTCTCAATATTTTATGTTGATTGGAATATTTTACTAATAAGTTCGATTATTACCTTGCTTTCTGTAATAGCGTCAAGCTTGTACCCAGCTTATTTTGCAGGGAAAATCTCCCCTTTGTTGGCAATTAGTAGCAGGTTGTCAATTAAAAAGGAACAAATCAAAAAACAAAAGAATTCCATGGTGAAAAAACCTTTATCTATTCCTTTGAGCATGGCTATGAAAAATGTTAAGCGAAATAAAAATCGCTATACCATTACAATCTTATCAATTATTATAAGTAGTGTGTTATTTATTACTTTCTCGTATTTAATGAGTGTTGCATTTGCATCTAAATCTTTTGATAAGTTATCTGTTAAATCGGATATTACAATTAAGATAGTGGATAATAATCCAGATCATTTAGCTGAAAGTGAACAAGTTTTGCATCAATTGAAATCACTTGAAAATATATCTAAAGTATACGAAAAAAAGGAGAATAGCTTTGAAACTAAATTAAAGGATGTAACTCAATCTTCCGCGACAGTAAAGGAAATAGAAAACACGATTGGAAAAAGCTATTCCATTACAATCGTAAATAATTATCAAGAAAATAAAACAAAAAAAGAAGAAAAACTTACTTTACAAGTGCTTGCATATGGTTTCATCACAGTCATTTCTTTAATTAGTAGCGTTAATATCCTCAATACTATAACTATAAGTATCATGACTAGACGAAAAGAATTGGCCGCTTTGAAATCCATTGGTATGTCACAAAAGGATTTGAAAAAAATGATTACCTATGAAGCTTTGATTTACGGTTTTTCTGGAAGTTTACAAGGAATCTTTTTTGGCTGTATATTGTCTTATATTATATATTTAGCTATATCTGATATGTTGAAAATGACATGGACGATTCCCTATGAGGCTTGTATCATTACGTTTGTTTCAGCTTTAATAATTAGTTATTTATCAGTCTTAAATCCATTGAAAAAAATTCAACAAGATAATATTATTGATAATATTAGAGAACAATAATATTATAAGCCTGGCTAGATTATAGCCAGGCTATTGTAATTGGAGTATAAGCTAGGGGAAAAAAGGAGAGGGCATACTTGAATAAAAAAATATTACTAGTTGAAGATGATGAAGCTCTTGGCATAGCCATCGAATTTTCATTGAGAAATGAAGGTTATGAGGTGATTAGAGCGTCCAGTGTAAAAGAAGCTAAACACCAGTTTGTTCACAATACATTTGATTTGTCCATCCTTGATATCGGCCTACCAGATGGTAATGGTTATGACTTATGTTTGTATTTTAAAAAGAAAAACGAGAATTCGATTATTATTTTCTTAACTGCACTAGATGAAGAAGCAAATGTGGTAATGGGGCTGGATATAGGCGGTGATGATTATATAACCAAACCTTTTCGGGTTAGGGAACTCATGGCCAGAGTGAAAGTACAATTGCGTAAACAAGCGTCGCTAGAAACGCCATCTCAAATTTTAAGATCTGAGAATATAAGAATCGATACGAACCTAGTCAAGGTTTATAAAAATTGTGAAAGTATTACATTGACGAATTTAGAATACAAGCTGCTATTGAATTTCATGAAGAATTCTCACAAAGCATTAAAAAGAGATGAACTCCTACAACAAATAACAGAAGGAGAAAATGTTTTTTTTGATGAAAACACGTTATCTGTATACATAAAGCGTTTAAGAGCTAAAGTTGAAGACAATCCTCAAAAACCACAGTTTATCGTTACCGAAAGAGGATATGGTTATCGTTGGAGTAAGGACGTGATTGGGTGAGCAAGATAATGAAAAATACCGAGTTAAAAAGCTATATGACGATACTAGCCGTCCTTTTATCTATATTTGTGATTTACCAATTTATTATTCAACAATTATTTTATGATCATTTGAAAAGAGACTCTATTGCAACATGGGGGGAAATTACAGCTAGGTTGGTAGAGCAGAATCCAGAAAATGAAGCGGAAATTATGAAAGTCTTATCAAGTCATTCGTCTCACTCAAGTAAATATCAGGAAAAAGGGACAGAGATCCTAAAGCAATATGGATTATATGAAGACTTGGATTCAAAATTTTTTCCTCACTTAAATAATCTAATTATTAATCACAATCAATTTATGATGTGGGGATTGATTGCTTTTGGATTTTTACTTTTTGTTGCAAACTACATGCAACAAAAAATTATTTTCAATAAGATTAGCCAGCTTACTAGAGCTGCAAAAAAGATAATCGAGGGAGATTACTCGGTTGTCATCAATGAAAATAAAGAGGGGGATTTCGCGAAACTGGCGATTTCATTTCGTTCAATGAGGGATATCATTAGAAAAAATATGCATGATTTGCTTGAAGAGAAACGGTTTTTAGGAGAAATGTTGCAGGATATATCTCATCAGTTAAAAACACCGCTTTCAACTATTTCTATCTATAATGAAATGTTGTTAAATGAGAAACTATCCCGAGAGCAACAAGCTCAATTACTACAAAATAATGATATTCAGATTTCTAGAATGAATGTCTTAATTCAGAATTTGTTAAAAGTAGCAAAAATTGATGCAAAAGCGATTTCGTTTGATAAAGAGCCAGGGAATTTAGTAGATACGACTGAGGAAGTACTAAATCGCTTGCAAAGCATGATAAGTGATAAAAATATTTTGATTGATTGGAATGCACCAAGAGAAATAGTCGTTATTCACGACAAATTATGGATGCAGGAAGCTTTGTTAAACCTGTTGAAGAATGCAATCGAACATTCTAAACCCGGTGGTAAAATAATGATTCAGGCCAAAAATTCTCCAATCTATACAGAACTAGTAATCCAAGACTTTGGAGAGGGAATTTCAGCTGAAGAATTACCTCATATTTTTGAACGATTCTATAAATCAAGTAGTTCTAAAAAGCACGGATCGACCGGAATTGGATTGGCACTTGTCAAAGCTATTATAGAGGCACATCACGCCTTAATTACAGTTGAAAGTGAAAAAAATGCTTATACAAAATTTACAATTATTTTTATGAAATTTTAATAACAGTTTGGTATATATTTTAATCTTTTTAATATAAAGGGGTTTTTTTATGTTTAATAGATTGAAGTGTTTTCTTTTATCTGAGAAAGAAATAGTTGATACTGTGAAAAAATACAAGGAGGAAAAAATACACGTTTCCATAATAAAAGATTTTTTAGGGGATTTAATCTTAATAAGAACTTTTACATTTTTAATGTTTGTTCCAGTATCAACTTTTATTTTTTCAGTTATAATTTATGGAGCTGTTTTCTTTTTATCAGGCATTAAGATTACTGTTTGGGGCATCACTATAATGTTATTAGTTCCAATAACATTACTTTTCTATATGAATATAACTAATACATCAATTATTATTACTGATTTAGTGAGAAAATTTTTATTAACCATAAAATATCTAAATCCATTTTACTCAATTATAAATAAACCTTGGCTCTTTATTTTTGAATTATTAATTGGTTTTTTATATGTATTTCTGCTATCTTTATTTTCTATTTGGATAGTATTACATTCATTAGAAATAGATTTTTCTGAATTTAGTTCGGAGGACAATCGAAGTTTTCAATTTTCAATTATTATTTTACATACAGCAATTTATTTGTTTATAAGAGTTCATGGCCAGTATTGTAAGACAACTAAGCAAAAAATTAAAAAGCTGAAAATGAAGTTTTATTTATGGTTTTGTTCTATGATTGCAAGTATTGTATATATATTTGAATCACTCTTTAATTATATGAATGGAATCCAAGCAATTTATTTTATTTTTGTTTTAATGATTGCTTTAGAAAGAACAGTGACACATTATAAGAAATTTATAGATTTTTTAGAATGTGAAAATTTGTATGAAAAATATTTTTAGAGAGAAAAGTCTTTTGAAATATAAAAAGTTATACCTACTAAATACTGGACGAGTAAAAAAACGCTATTCTTTTTCTAGAATCATAGGAAAAGATAGCGTTTTTGTTTAATATACTCAAAAACAAAAATCTTTTGGTAAAGTACCATTTTTAATAACTGTTCTTAACCCATGTTTTATAATCCAAGGATTAATAGGATGCTGTTTATCACGTAATTGCTGTAACCATTGAAAAACGAGTTCTTTATCTTCTTTCGTAATATCGTTAATATGATTGGCTACAGATTTTTGAACATATTTAGAAGGGTCATTCATTAATGGTTCAAGAAGTTGTAAATTGTACTTAAAATCACCTTTTAGAGCTCCTATTTTTTTAGCCCAAGGAAGCCTTGGTCTTGTACCTTCAGAAACTAATCTCCTAATGTGGCTGTTTTCGTCATGAATCCACTGTTGTAATATGTTTAGTGTATCTTCATGGTATGTTTCAAGAAAGGGCCGAATGGCATATTCAGCAGTATTCCTTTTCGTTATTTCATACATTGCATTAAACGAGATTTTAAAATCGTTAAGCCCATATTTTTCAACGTATTTTGCAACAGGCATGTACATATATCCATTTGTAAATGTGCCTACTTCTGTTGTATTTTCTGGTCCTAATGTTTTCAGTAATATATGTATTGCGGCATTAAAATCTTTTTGTAAAGCATTGTGTAATTCATCTGCAATTACTTCAATACGCTGTTTTAACTCTAAATTTTCAACTTTACAAGCTACAGAATCTACAAAGATGCTTTTAGAGAAACAAGGATCGTGTTTACAAATAGAATCAGCTATTTTTTCTGCTAATTCTTCATTAAATAAAAATTTTAACGGAACATATTTACCCATTTTTTCACCTCGGTGGTCAAATGAAAACAATTTTTATTTTTTAATCGACAATCCATAAACCAAAGTCTCACTCGGAGTCGTAATACTAAAACCTGTCGTCTTATAATCAAGTTTCACCGTATCACCAGTGTAGTCTTTCGTGAATGAATCCATTTGTACGATAAGCTCTGCATCTTCATATACAACATCATCTGCGTTATATGTATCCCAAATTAAATCGACATCAACGAAAATACTACAAGAGTTCGTCATTGTTCCTCTAATGCGAACGATTTTTTTATCTTCAAGTTCTAATCTATGTATAGCTGCTTTTGCTTCATCAGTAATGCGGATGTTCATTGTATCCCAACCTTTATTTATATTTCCTTTATTATTGCAAAAACAGGAGCAATAGGGAAGTAAAGAGGTTTGCAACAAAAAACGAGCAAACAAATTTGTTTGCTCGTTTCACTTTATTTTAGTTCACATTTATCAAGTGGAATCACTTTTGTTTTTTTCGTAAATTTATAACCTAACCATAGTACTAAGAAGAGTGGTAAACCGATGTAAGAAACGAGTACACCGTTCCAATCAATTGCTTCACCCATAAATGCGCCGTAGTTTTGTCCTAAAATTACGATGATACAAAGTGTAAATGCGAAGATTGGACCGAATGGGAACCATTTTGCTCTATATGGTAAGTCATTTAAATCTTTTCCTTGTGCGATATATGCTTTACGGAAACGGTAATGACTAATTGCAATTCCAACCCATGCGATAAAACCAGACATTCCGGATGCGTTTAATAACCAAATGTATACAACACCATCACCGAATAAAGAAGCAATGAAAGCAATACTACCAACAATTGACGTTACGATTAACGCGTTAACAGGTACACCGCGGCTATCTAATTTACCAAGAAACTTTGGTGCTTTTCCTTGGCGTGCTAAATCCCAAAGCATACGAGTTGATGCATACATACCAGAGTTACCAGCAGATAGTACAGCAGTTAAAATAACAGCGTTCATAACAGAAGCAGCAAAGGCAACGCCCGCTTTTTCAAAAATAAGTGTAAACGGACTTACTGTAACATCACTTGCAGCAAGGCTTTCAGTTGTATAAGGAATTAATAAACCGATAACGAGAATCGCAAGGATATAGAATAAAAGAATACGCCAAAAGATTGAACGAATTGCTTTTGGGATATTACGTTCTGGATCAGACGTTTCACCAGCAGCTACTCCTAATAGTTCAGTACCTTGGAATGAGAAACCAGCTGCCATAAACACACCGATAATTGCCATGATACCGCCGTTAAATGGTGCATCTGCAACAGTGAAGTTTTTAAATCCAACCGTTTCACCGCCCATAATTCCAAAAATCATCATGAAACCAACAATTAAAAAGATAATAATCGTAACTACTTTAATAAGTGCGAACCAATATTCAGATTCACCAAACCCTTTAACAGATAAGTAGTTTAAAAGGAAAATAATAGCTAAACATAATCCGCTCCAAATAAGAGAAGGGGTATCTGGGAACCAAAATTTCATAATTAATGTTACGGCTGCAAGTTCAGCAGCAATCGTAATTGCCCAGTTATACCAATAGTTCCATCCAAGTGCAAAGCCAAGTGATGGATCAACAAATTTTGTTGCATACGTGCTAAAAGATCCAGTAACAGGCATGTAAGCTGCAAGTTCAGCTAAGCTTGTCATTAAAAAATAAACCATAATTCCAATTGCGGCGTATGCAATTAATGCGCCACCAGGTCCAGCTGTATGGATGACACCACCGCTGGCAAGAAATAGTCCGGTACCAATTGTACCACCGAGAGAAATCATCGTAAGGTGACGAGATTTTAATCCGCGTTTTAATTCACCTTGTCCTTGTGTAGTTTGCGTTTTAGAGGTAGATTGATTTGTTGCGCTATTCATGTTCAACACTCCTTTTCTTGTAGGTTAGGAAGGAGCGGGGGAGAAAAATACAAAAAACCGCCAAAGGAATTTGGCGGAACGTTTCACAAATAACCACCCCATCATACCCTTCCGTTAAGATAGCACCCCACGTTTACACGGTAATTTTGTAAACGTGACAGTTCTGTTCCTTTCGGAGACAGCCCCAGCTCATATTTCCAGAGAAGAAATATAAACTTCGGCAACTTTTCCTTTCAAACGGAGTCAGCTGACATTCTCTGTGTCTCGTCCGTTTTACTATTAAAAGTCGCAACCTCTACCTCATCGGATTGATGAGGATTTATATATTGCTAAGATTTTTAATATATGGCAATTGTAATGACTTTCTGAATATATTGCAAGATATTTTGTTAGGAAAAGTCAAAAAATATCGGTTATTGTATAGGAAACGCTTGCAAAACTCCACCCGAACCTACTATTATGTAGCAATAAGCAAAGAAAAAATTGTTATACAAATGTTTCGCAAAAAATATTGAAAAACCCTCTAAATTAAAAGAAAATTCAGAAAATATAATTCGACATAACTATCAAAAGAGGATTATTCCTTAAATTCGCTTCAAAGAATAAATATAAATTTAACGAATAGGATGAATATTCTTTTTATTTTTAGTAAAATTGAGGTATTGTTTAATTGAAAAGGGGAAATCAATATGAAATTAGAAACAGAAAGGCTCTATATAGTGCCGTGTACAGAAGAGAGGATTCAAATTGCTAACGAGCAAGGATATAATAGCGGTCCGCATATTGTAGGGCATGTAGAGAATGTAAAACAAGATGTGGCTTTATTACCATGGGGGGCGTGGTATGTTCTTCGGAAAGAAGATGATAGCGTTTTAGGTGATATTGGATTTAAAGGTGGACCAAACGAGAATCAAACAGTGGAAATTGGCTATGGATTCATTGAGAAATATTGGAATCAGGGCTATGCAACAGAAGCTGTAAAAGAACTAATCGATTGGGCTTTCAAAACAGGTGAGGTAGAAACAATAATTGCAGAGACACTTCTAGATAATTATAGTTCGATGCGTGTTTTAGAAAAGTTACATATGAAGAGAGTAAATGCTACAGAAATGATGATTAATTGGAAAATAGAAAAATAAAAAATACCGCTCTAAATTGGGCGGTATTTTTTATAGTTATGGTAGCATTTGCTTCTGATCATTTGGATACTCAGCGGTTGATGCGTTAGGACGATTGGAATGATTTCGAACAGCGATGAAAATAGAAATAATAACGACAAGACCAACTGCAACGTAAGAAAGTGAAATAATAGTTGGATCCACTTTAAATGTAGTAAGCAGTGTACGTATATTCGTAAAGATAATAAGACCGCCAACTAATACCCCAAGTAAATGTGCTGGAACGATACGAACTAACCATGCAGCAATTGGAGCTGCGACAATACCGCCAAGCATTAACGCAAATACCCAAACCCAGCTTACTTGTTCCCAGCCAAGTGAGATGAAGAAGCCAATTGTTGCAGCGAGTGAAACAGGAAATTCACTCGTATCTACAGATCCAATAACTTTTCTAGCTTCATTTCCTCTTGCTAGAAGAACAGGCGTCGTAATCGGCCCCCAACCACCGCCACCAGTTGAATCAACGAATCCAGCGAATAAACCAAGCGGCACAAGTTGTTTTGCAGACATACGCTTATTTGAAGTGACAATTTGTTTTTGAATGATGAATCGTAATAAAATATAAACCCCTAAAGTAAATAAAAATACGGAAATGTACGGTTTGATTACATCGCCAGGCAAATTACTTAAAAAACATGCCCCAACAAATGCGCCGATTGCCCCAGGTAATGTAAGCCTGGAAACTGTATATTTATCAACGTTTCCAAATTTGATATGAGATGCGCCAGAAGCTGCAGTTGTAACGACTTCAGCTAAATGAACCGATGCGGAAGCTACAGCCGGTGCAATACCAAACATTAATAATAGTGAAGTAGACGTTACCCCATACGCCATTCCGAGTGCTCCATCGATCAATTGAGCGAAAAATCCAATAATAGCAAAGACAATTAATTTCTGCATAAATAATCCCCCTGTAATAATAAATGAAAAAGACACTTTTCCCGTATGAGAAAAGTGCCTTTGGTTTTTCCAATCAGCAATAATTAAATTTGTTTCATTATAATACATATTAATCGTATAAATCAACTAGGTTTTAAAGTTTTTGAATTGAATGAAAGAAAAATAAAATATACAATAAAAGGATGGAGAGAAAGGGGAGAAAGACATGTTACGATTTGATCATCTCGTTCACACAGTTCATGGTACACCGGAGGAAGCGGCAAAACAAATGCAGGAACTTGGATTTCATACCGCACTAGGCGGAGAGCATACGAACTGGGGTACTTGGAATAGTTTAAGTTATTTTGACTTATCATATATAGAATTTTTAGCAGTTCAACATGAAGAAAAAGCGAAAGAAGCAGAAAATCCATTAGTACAAGAAACAGTGGTGAAACTACAAAATGGAGAAGGAATGCTACAAATCGCAATCCGAACAGATGCAATTGAGGAGCTAGTAGTTAACTTTAAGAAGCACGGCTTACATACGATAGGGCCATTTGAAGGGAAACGCATGAGAAAAGATGGCCGGCTTTTAGAATGGAAAATGTTATTTGTTAAGCAAGAAGAGAACGGACTGAAATTACCTTTCTTTATACAGTGGAATGAAACGGACGAAGAAAGAAGAAACGATTTACGTAACATTGGAACGATTACGGAACATAAAAACAAAGTACAACAAATTGAAACGATCCATTATGCAGTGAAAAACGTTCGAGAAACGGTGCGGAAATGGAAAGAAGTAATGGGACTATCTACAAGCTCAGTTGTGAAAAATGAAAAATGGAATGCTGAGTGTCAAAGTGTAGTGTTTGGAGATATTCATGTACAGTTTTGTGAACCGATTGAAGAAGGGCTAGTGCTAGAACATTTGAATAAGAATGGCGAAAATCCATTTGCAGTAGAGTTTACAGGTGGAAATAAACGAGAGCATGAAGTGCTAGGTAGTTTGTACATATATTAATAGAGGTGAATGTTGTGGAAGAAATGCTTAGAGAGATAGAGAGAAAACTAGAATGGCCTCGTATGTTAAAAGCGACTGTTATTTCAAAAGGCTTTTCATTCGATGAGAAATATAAAATTGAATTAGAGAGTGGGGCCTCGTATTTTATTAAAGTATGCGATTCATCATATTTTGAACGGAAGCAGGAAGAATATGAATATATGCAGCAGCTAGATTCTTTACATATTCCTATGCCAAAATTAATTCATTTTATTAGTCTTACTAAATTCAATAAATGTGTACAAGTTTTTGAATGGATTGATGGATTAGATGGTGAAGATATATTAAGAACGTTGTCTACAGAAGAGCAGTATAGGGCTGGAAAAAAGGCTGGAGAAGTACTAAAAAAGATTCATTTAGTTGAAAAAGAAGATAAAAGTAATTCATGGGAAATGTCTATATGGAGTAAATATGAGAGATACTTAGAAGCGTTGAAAGAATATGAAGTAGACTTTTTTCGTTTAAATACAGTGATAGATTTTGTAGGAAATCATAAAGATTTATTAAAAAATCGTCCTATCGTATTTTTACATGACGATTTTCATCCGGCTAATATAATGATTGACCAAAATGAGTTTCGGGCTGTCATTGATTTTGCTAGATTCGATATTGGTGATCCTATTCATGATTTTTATAAAGTAGCACTATTTACAACGAATATAAGCAAACCATTTGCGGTTGGACAAGTTCACGGTTATTGCGGAGGAGAACCTGATCTACATTTTTGGAAACTGTACTCATTATATGCAGCAATGATATTCCCGGCTGATATCGTATGGACAAACCGAAGCACACCATATTTATTAGATGATATGAAGGAAAGATTAAATGGAATTTTAGAAGATCATAATCATTTTTCATCTTATATTCCAAAATGGTATCAATCAAGTGAATTTAATAAATAAAGGAGTAATTTATATGGATAAAATAGCAGTAATTTCAGATATTCACGGTAATATTCAAGCATTAGAATCCGTGTTAAATGATATTAAATTAAGAGGAATCGAGCGCATTATTTGTCTGGGAGATTTAGTAGGAAAAGGACCTCATTCCAGTGAAGCAATTGAAATCATTCGTAAAGAATGTGAAGTAGTCGTAATGGGAAACTGGGATGATTTTATTACAAAGCCGACTGAATTTGAAGCATTAAAATGGCATCAAAAACAATTATCAGAAGAACAAAACGACTATTTAAGAAGTTTACCATTTTCAATCGAATTTTTTATGAGCGGCAAACTCATTCGTATGTTCCACGCCTCACCGAGAAGTTTATATGAAAGAATTCAACCACACGCTTCAAGAGAAGAGCGTATTAGTATGTTCGAAAATAGTGATTTGACTGAAAATATAGAAAGGGAAAGAAAACCAGATGTCGTTTGTTACGGTGATGTTCACCAAGCGTTCGTTCAAAATTTCAGAGGGAAAACGTTATGTAATGCTGGTAGCGTAGGAAACCCACTTGAAATAACACAAGCTTCCTATTTAATATTTGAAGGGACTTACAATGAAAAAGAAGCAGCAAGCTTTTCTATCCAACTCGTACGAGTACCGTATGATATTGAATTAGCTATCAGACTAGCAGAAGAACTCGAAATGCCAGAAATTGCAGAATACAAACAAGAATTACGGACTGCACTGTATCGAGGATTTAAGGGGAAATAAGGAGAAATATAAATCAATATTTGTTGTTTATAATTATGTTATGTAGACTAATTACAGGGGAGATATTAGATGGATAAAAAAGAGAATCCGAACGATTGGCCTGTATGGGCGAATGAGTCAGTAGAGATAGTTAGTGCAAATCCTGATTGGCAAGATAAAGGCCGATGTGAAGAACAGCAACTATATGAACTGCTTGCTCCTCTCGGTATAAGCAAAGTAATACATATAGGAAGTACATCCATACCTGATTTACCTGCAAAACCTATCATTGATCTAATGGCTGAAATAGACTCATTTGAAAGAGTACTAGATATTTCAGCTACATTGGCCATATATAATTGGCATTATGTAAGTCCAGAATTAGATGAAAGACCTTGGAGAAGGTTCTTTGTGAAAGTTAAGAATAATAGGCGTGTAGCTCACCTGCATTTGATGGTTAAAGGAACTGAGCGATGGGAGCAACAACTTTTGTTTCGCAACCACTTACGAGAAAATCCACAATTAGTTTATGAGTATTCAAATCTTAAACAAGATTTAGCTAAAAAATTTAAACAAGATAGAGAAGCATACACAAAAGCTAAAACAGAATTTATTAAACAAGTTCTAAAATGATACAACCTTGGATTGTAACTATGTTTGAATACAAAAGAAAAAACAAACTTTATTTTATAACTTAAACTTACATGAAAGGCATGTAAACAAAGTGATAGACTGCGATATTTTAATGTATTTCCTTTTATTTATTAGGATAAATTATATATAATTGAATCAAGTTCATATAAGGATAGGCAATTACAGGGGATAAGGCGAAAATATGTTAAAAAACGCAAAAAGGGGACAAGAAATATAATGAATGAAGTACTAGAACTAAAAGAAGAACTACTACAAATTAAAAATAACAATTATGCTGTACCAGAAGATGTGGATGCATATCCATATGCGCAGTGGATGTTAGATTATATCGGATCACCTGATGCTGAATTACGTGATGATTTAATTTATAGTACGCTTCACACATGGATTACAAATGATGTATTTAGACAAAAAGAATTACGAGGATTAATGCTGCAAGCAATTAGCCCTGATTATTTATTTTATAAAATTGGTGAAAAGGGAACAGACTCTGTTTTTAAACGTGCATTCTCCGTATTAATTCCACCACTTATTTTATCTGTTCATGAAAGAGAACCGTTGTTATCGGAAGAACAATTGTACAGTGTGGCAGAACAAGTGTTGGAATATGTATATTTAGAAGAAGATGTAAGGGGCTACGTAGAAGGAAAAGGCTGGGCACACTCTACTGCACATGCAGCAGATGCGCTCGACGCTTTAGCACGTACAATCCAAAATCGTGAGTTCTCATATGCAATACTAGCTGCCGTTCGTCAGAAGGTACGCTTACATGACTACGTATACATTCACTTTGAGGATGAGAGATTAGTAGCACCAATTATGTCGTTACGTAACCAAAATCTTTTAACTGAAGAAGAGTGGAGCAACTGGTTACATAGTATAGCAACTGTTGAAGACATCCGACATCCGCAGCATGCTATTTTAGTACAAAATATTAGAGCTTTCTTAAGAAGTTTATATTTTAGAGTTTTAGAGACAGAGGGTAGCACATCCTTTACAGATGATATATTGGAGACTTTGAAAGGGTTGCGTAGGTATTAAAAATACGTTTTTCTAAGAGAAAAGTACATAAAACCACTACCTCCCAACCATACTAATAAAATGTGTTGGAGGTGAGTTTTATGGACAAAAAAGACTTTGAAAAAGGGTATAATGATTATTTACATCAAGGAGACGAACGAGCTCAATTTGAAATAGGCCATGAAGTCAATTCAGGAGCAGAACAAATTGTTGCTGTTCGTAAAAATGATGATGGAGATTTAATAGCGTTTAAAACAAGTAGCGGGAGAGAGTTAGATTATATGACTGCTCTTAATGAAGCAAAATCAGGGAAGTTAGCTCATGTGGACGTATTTCATAAGTATGGCAGAGATATTATACGTAGTGAACCGGATGGAATAAAAGAAAATAACTTAGATAATTTACCTTCATTTTAAACGGGTAAACCTCAAGAAGAGAATGTACATTACGATATTCTCTTCTTTGTTTTGCGAAGTTTTCCTAGCAAATAGACGATTCATTTTTAAAGTGAGATCATACTTTTAAAGAGTGCTCTAAATTTCTCTTTATCTTCTGCTGTAAATGGTTTCGGTCCCTTTGTACGTTTACCACTTTTTCGAACCATTGCACTTAAATATCGTGTTTGTAACAATTGTTCAATGTTATCATTCGTATACTTATAGCCTTTATGGTGTAGAACGATACAGCCTTTTGCTAAAGCGAGCGAAGCAAGACCGTAATCTTGTGTTACGATTAAATCTTCTTTTTTTGCTAACTGCATAATTCGGTAATCTGCAGCATCTGCTCCAGAATCAACATAAATTGTTTCGACACCTTTTGGCTGCTCTGCATTAGAATAATGTGAAAAACTAGTAACGAGGGTAACAGGAATTTCCACATTCGTAGCCTCAAAAATAATCACATCTTTTACAGGACAAGCATCTGCATCAACGTAAATCTTCATTTTATCACTCCTATAAATAGGTTCGAGTTGATAATAATGGTAGATTTAGGTTTTGTCAAACGAGAAAGCTTTATTTAAAGTTATTTTCACATACCAAAATAGCCTGGCGTAAACGAGAAATACCTTCCGCAATTTGATCAATATCCACTTTTCCATAAGATAAACGTATATAACCATCTTTCGCACCGAAAATACTACCTGGCATAAAAGCAATTTCTTGTTTTAAACTTTGCATAATGAGTTGTTTTTCGTTTATAGGTTCTTTTAATTTCCCCCAAATGTATATACCACCAGTAGGGTTTGAAAAAGAGATTTTATCATGAAGTTGCTCGTTTAGGGCACGAACGATAACGTCTCTTTTTTCTGCTAATTGTTTTCGTAACGGTACGATATGAGACTGAAATGGTACGGTTTCGAAAAATTGCTGCATAAGCCACTGCGGGAAAATACTCATTCCTAATTCCATTTGGTGCCGTGCGTCTGACAATCGCTCTACGACAGACTGTGGGGCGACAAGCCAACCGACTCGTAATCCTGGCGCAATCATTTTTGATAAAGAATGTACATAAATGACAGTTCCGTTTTCATCTATTGATTTCAAAGTAGGACAAGGTTGTTTCTTTTCTAGCGTCAGCAAACTAGAGGGATCATCTTCAACGATTGCAATTCGTAAATCTGCGCAAAGTGATAATAGTTTTTTTCTACGGTTTGGATGAAGCATCGTCCCCGTAGGATTTTGGAAGTTTGGATTTAAAAAGATCATTTTAATACGGTGTTTTCTATATAACTCCTGTACATCATTTGGATTAATACCATGTTCATCGACAGGTAACGGGAAAATACGAATACCTGCTGATTGGAATAACGGCAAGGAATAACAGTGTGAAGGACTTTCGAAAGCAACGGCATCACCTGGATTTAATAAACATTGCACGATAAGGTGAAGTGCTTGCTGTGCGCCAGATGTAATCATAATGGATTGTTCAGTCGCCTCAACTTTTAAATATTCCTTCATATATTTTACGACCGCTTGTCTTAGCGGGAGATAGCCTTGCGGATGATCGTAACTTAATGAATGCGTTAACGGTTGTTCACGTAAAATCGCTTGTAGTTGATCGTGGGGATAAAGATTACAACCGAGCTCTCCGTTTGCAAAATCAATAATATTTTCATTTTGTTGTACTTCTGCCCGAATATGGCGAAGTAGTGGTAAGTTTGGTAAAAAAGTACCACCTTCTACGAAATTTCTCCAGTTCGGCGTTAATGTTGGAGAAACACCCCACATATGTGTACTCACTCGTGTTCCTTTACCAGTCGTACTCTCTACAATTCCCATAGCACGTAGTTCATTATAAGCAGTCGTTACTGTACTTCTGTTTACATTTAACTGCGTAGCTAATTTCCGTTCTGAAGGGAGGAAGCTTCCTGGAGGAAGTTCTCCATATGTAATACGTTTTTCAATAAAGTCAACAACTTGCTGATAAATAGGGATTTTACTGTCACTATCTAGTTTCCATTCCATAAAAAACGCCTCCGTATCTCTTATATACATCAAGTATAGCAAATTGGCTGGGTAAAAAAACAGCCAATTGGACGGTGTTATATCCAGCCAATTTTACTATGCTAAATAGGGAAGGGGAGATTCGGATGAAACGATGGCAAATGGAATGGCTCCTAGTATCAGTTGCATTAGTATGGGGAGCAAATTATACAATAGGAAAGTATGGAGTGGCATTTATGTCATCCATTCAATTTAATAGTTTACGATTTTTAGTAGCATCACCGGTATTATTACTTATCACTTTTATGATGGAACGCTCATTACGTATTGAAAGAAAAGATTGGTTACGATTAGTAGCAGTCGGTATTGTTGGTACAACAATGTATCAAACGATGTTTATGCTATCTGTGAAATATACTTCAGCAACAAACGCCTCATTATTAATTGCAATGTCACCTATTTTTACAGGGATATTAGCAGTATTGCACAAACAAGAACGTTTTTCGATGAAAGTACAAATTGGTTCAATAGTGGCCTTTGTTGGTGCAGCATTCGTTTTATTAACAGGGCATACAGGAGGAGCTACTTACGAATATGCGTGGCTCGGAAACATAATTGGATTAGTCGCAGCGATTGCGTGGGGATGGTACCCAATATTAGCGCAACCTCTTATAACAAAATATTCCGCAATGAGAGTCACATCTTGGTCAACTTTAATTGGAATTGTACCTCTCGTTGTATATTGTTTATTCAACGTAAATACATTAACGTGGCCAGTAGACATGCCAAGCTGGGGGTCTCTAGCATATTCAATCGTCTTCGCGACAATCTTCGGACTTGCAATGTGGTATGTCGGTATTAGTAAAATAGGCTCAACGAAAGTAATGGTTTATATGTATCTTGTACCATTGTTCGCAGTTATCTTCGCGGCAGTAACTATCGGAGAGCAAATCAACATGATGCAACTCGTTGGCGGACTTATAATCTTTATCGGTTTATATGTTGTAAAAAAGGGTGGAATTCAAAAGCCAGCTCTCAATTTGAAAAAAGTAAGTTAACAATAAAAAGGATCTCTTTCATATAGAAGGAGATCCTTTTGGTTTTTGTAATAAAAGCGCTTGTTCAACAGCCCATTTTTGATGATCATGAATGAGAAGCTCTACAGCAAGTAAAGGAGACATCCACCGCAAAACATGATCTTCCTCACAGTTTTCAGTTTGTGTCTGCACCATGTTCGCAATATAAAAGAACCCATCGTTTAAATAATAAGTATCTTCTTTTTCCGCATAAAAATATCGCATTGCATTACCGATATATTGATTAATTTCAATTACCCATCCTAATTCCTCTAGTAGTTCACGATGTAAGCATTCATCTTTTGTTTCGGTACCTTCCATACCGCCACCAGGTAAAAAATAACGGTCTCCTTTTTGGATAATAGCAATGTTTGAAGAAGTTGAGTTAAAAATAATTGCATAACAACTAGGCCGTAATACATATTGCTCAGTAGGCTTTTTATAACCAAAAATAAGTTTAGATATCATAAAACACGTCACCTCTCTATAAAATACACAAAAGGAATAATAAGGTAAAAGTAGAATTGTATAAGTATAATCTTACGAGATTGGAGTGATAACAAAATGATAAATCGAAAGTGTTCGCGCTGTAAAGAAATTACAGGTACATTGCACGGTGGTAAAAAAATTAAGGAAGAATTTCTATGTGAGGACTGTTTGCAAAAAGGAATTGCGAGTGGAGAAATCGAATTATCACAAGTGGAAGAAAAACAAACTTCGTATCTTTCTATAAAAATATTAAAAATAATGAGTGTGATTTATTTAATAGGATCTATTTTAATGGCTTTTTCAACTGGTCCATTTATACATAACCTGGGGTTTGATGAAATGTCCATTTCAGGATCAGAATTAGGTTTAATAAGTATTGTTATGCTAGGTTCTATATTTCAGTCAGTTCTCGTATTTTGCGGGATATGGGTATTCATCCTATTAGTAGAAACAGTCATTAAAATTTATGAAAAAATGAAGTGAGTGAGAGGGAGAAACATATGCGAGTAAGAAACATCCAAGGGGAAGATTATGTAAAGATTCATTCTGTTTTAAATGATTGGTGGGGCGGGAGAGACATGGCTGCCATGTTGCCAAAATTGTTCTTCATTCACTTTCAAGAAACGAGTTTTATTATTGAAGAAGAGGGAGAAACGTTAGGTTTCTTATGCGGTTTTTTTTCACAAACATATAAAGATGAAGCATACGTTCATTTTATCGGTGTGAATCCGAAGTATAGAAGAAGAGGAATTGCATCGACATTGTATTCTTATTTCTTTGATATCGCTCGTGCAAATAACCGTAAAGTTGTAAAAGCAATCACGTCACCAGTAAATAAAAAATCAATACAGTTTCATAGGGAGATTGGCTTTCAAATTGAGGCTGGGGATGATGAGATAGAGGGTGTATCGGTACATACAAATTATGATGGGAACGGCGGGAGTAGAGTGTTATTTTTGAAAAATGTGTAAAGAGAGGCTAACGTGTTGTTAGTCTTTTTGTGATGAGGAGATAAAAGTATGGAGAATAAACAAAGTAGAAATGAGTATGTAAGACGCATACATACAGTTCAAGATTATATAGAATCAAACATAGACAGTTTACTATCCATTGAAGAGCTAGCGGATATAGCAGGATTTTCAAAGTTTCATTTTCATCGAATTTTTAAAGGAATAGTAGACGAGCCGTTATCACGATATGTAAATCGATTGAAGTTAGAAAGGGCAACAAACCTTCTTACATATCGATTGGATATGACGATTACGGATATCGCTTACCATTTTGGTTTCACAGATTCAGCAGTTTTCTCCCGTACATTTAAAAATTATTACGGAGTAAGTCCGTCTCAATATCGAAATCACAATAGCAAGAATTGCAAAGACGTAAGGGGAATTCCTCAATACAATGAATGTAAGAAGGTTCGAGGAAATGTTGAAATTGTAACAGCGGACGATATAAACGTCGCATACATAAGACATATCGGTACATATGAAGAGTTAACGCTAGCTTTTCCAAACATGATAGAGAAATTATTTCATTACGCAGCAGAGGAAAACTATCATGTATTTGAGGATACGAAAGTATTAACCATTTACCACGATCATCATGAATTTACTGAGGACTATCATTTAAGAACAAGTCTATGTGTAACAATTTCAGATGAATCCACAGTAGAAACGAACGACGTTGGAATAATGGTAATACCTTCTGGAAAATATGCAGTAGGACATTTTGAAATATTCCAAGATGAATATAAAGGAGCATGGGATTTCTTATACGGTGAATGGCTGCCAAATAGCGGATATAAACCGAGAGACTCGTATCCTTTTGAAGTATATAGAAATGATCCAAAGCAGCATCCAAAGCATAAACATTTAGTTGATATATATGTACCTATCGAACCTTTTTAATTATTGGTTAAAGGGGAAGGAATAATGAAAACTGCTGAAAAGTTAGATCAGATTATAAAAGAAGAATATGAAAATATGAATGGTATGTTAGTAGTGCAGAAAGGTAATGTTATTTTTGAAAAATATTATAACGGTTACGGTCCAGATGATGCATTTCACATAGCGTCAGTCACAAAAACGATAATCTCTGCGCTAATTGGGATATGTATAGATAAGGGCTATATAAAAAGCGTTGATCAAAGAGTAATAGAATTTTTCCCGGAATATAACGTTAATTCATCTGAAGTAACAGTAAGCCATCTTCTAACGATGACAGCTCCACATCCATTCGTAGACTGGCAGGAACCGTTAGAAGAACTATGTACACAACAAGATTGGATACAATATACGTTAAATAGGATAGGAAGCGGCGGAGAAATTGGATCTTTTAAATATTCATCTGCAGGAGCTCATATACTATCAGCGATCATAACGAACGCAACAGGAAAAAATGCGCGTGAATTTGCGAATGAATACTTATTTCAGCCACTGGGCATGAGAGAAATTCCAAACTATAATATGAAAGCATTTGGATTTGATGACTTATTCGGAAAAGATGTGAAAGGATGGGTTCACGATCCAAATGGTATTTCGACGGGCGGCTGGGGACTAACGTTAACGGTTAGAGATATGGCGAAGTTTGCACAGATTTATTTGAATGAAGGTATTCATAATGGAAAACAAATACTATCAAAATCATGGATAAAAGAATCGACAGAAATGAACCAAAATCAATATGGTTATTTATGGTGGTTACGAGAAGGAGAGGGTGTCTATTCGTATTGTGCAATGGGTGATGGTGGGAATATGATTTGTTGTATTCCAGAGAAGGAATTGGTTGTAGTAATTACTTCTGAAGTTATGCCGAATGCACGGGATAGATGGGAGTTAGTTAAAGGATACATACTTCCTTATTTAAAAGATTAATATGGGTATTTTTATGAAAATAAGAATGAAAGGTTTAGTTAAACTTGTTTTGTACTTCATGATAGAAAAAAGTGTGGTGTTAACAAAGTTATGTAACTAAGATTATAAAACTTCAACACCTATACGATTATTAAATAATTGCAAGGTGTTGAAGTACTTTTTAATCTATTAAGGCTGCTTTCAACTAAAAGAAGAAACATCTTTTTTCTTAGCTGTTTAACTATTTTTTAACTTTGTGCAGTATAAGATACATCGTGCCCAGCACAATTGCTAGTAAGGTAAATTTAATTAATTCTATTAGGCTGGCATCCCACTTGTTTTGTACTACATCTGTTAAATAAAATACATTAAACATACCATGTAAAATTGCTGGTGATATTACGGAACCACCATATTCCCTTGTGTACGTCAAAATGATAGATAATATAAATAATAAAGCAAGATAACTTAATATTCCTACAAACCAAAACTCATAGTTTTTATAAAAGATTGCTACTGGAATATGCCATAAAGACCAGAGAAAAGCTATAATAATAGCTGTTTGTTTGAATGAATATTTTTTTCGTAAATAGTAATGAAAATTCCCACGCCATATAATCTCTTCTAATAATGCAGATAAAAATCCGACTGTAAGACCAACGAGCAAGAGAAATCCTAATTCATTCCAATGATGATATAAGAACTTTATATCATCATTATAAAAATAGAAATGGAGACATAGTCCTAGAAGTAGTGGCAATAATATGGAGAAAATTAGTGTTTTTATTTTGGGACGTGAAAATCCAAATGTGTGAACTAAGTTTTGTTTCTTAAATAATTTTTGAAATAAAATAACAGCTAAAAGTGGAACAACCATGGTAAACCCCAAATAATTACGACCATTTTCTATGTTCAGCAAGATGATATATACAAGTGATGTGAGAAAATAAATACATAATGTTGAATGATAAACTATGTGTTTATTAATATTTTTCACCTGCCTAAGTATGTATAAGTGGTTAATCGAATATCCGATATTTTAATTATATATGAAATGGAAATCGACAGAATGAATATTTCTATATTATTGTTTTTAACATAGAAAAAGTGTCGAAATTACATATATTGAACTTGTAGAAAAAATTAAGCTTTCCCCGTAACTTTCCACAACAAAAAATCGTTTAACAAAAGAAAGGATTTTCAATCATGAATGGGGGAGAACTATGAAGATATTAATTCTAGGTGGTACACGATTTTTAGGAAGAGCTTTCGTAGAAGAGGCTTTACAGAGAGGGCATGAAGTTACATTATTTAACCGCGGAACAAATAAAGAAAATTCTCCTGAAGTGGAGCAGCTTATCGGGGACAGAAATGGTGATGTATCCAGTTTAGAAAATCGAAAATGGGATGTTGTCGTGGATACATGTGGGTTTTCTCCACATCACATTAGAAATGTTGGAGAAGTACTTAAAGATAATATTGAACACTATATATTCATCTCAAGCCTTTCCGTATATAAAGATTGGATTCCGCATGACATAAAAGAAGACTATATATTACAACCTGAACCGACGGCTGAGCAAATAAAGACTGTAGAAAATGGTGAAATATCTCCTTATGAGCATTATGGTGCACTGAAAGTATTATGCGAAAAAGAAGCAGAGAAGTATTGGCCGGGGCGTGTTTTACACGTAAGAGCAGGACTTCTTTCAGGAATGTTTGATTATACAGATCGACTTCCATACTGGGTTCAGCGTGTAGCAAAGGGCGGAAAAGTGTTAGTACCAGGAAGAAAAAATCGTCCAGTGCAATTAGTTGACATAAAAGATGTCGCGAGATTTGGACTCGATATGGCAGAACATAATAAAGCAGGAACATTTAATATAACAGGTCCGAATGATGAATTGACGATGGAAGAGCTATTAAATACGTGTAAAAAGGTTACGAATAGCGATGCTGAATTTGTTTGGGTAGACGAATCATTTATGAGTGAACATAATGTGCAGCCTTGGACAGAAATGCCTTTGTGGATTCCAGAAACTTTCCCATTAGATGGTGAGACGAAGCCGTGGAGAGGCGGGTTTTCTATTTGTATCGAAAGTGCGGTTAATGAAGGGCTTACTTTTAGAAGAATAGAAGAGACAGTTACAGATGTGTATGAGTGGATGGAGAGTACGGAAGAATGGGAATTAAAAGCAGGTATTTCAGGGGAAAGAGAAAAGGTGTTATTGGATAAGTGGTATGAAAGAAAGAGAGTTTAAATAAGAATCTTGTGAAAAAAGGACTCTGTTTATTGAATAAACAGAGTCCTAATATAAATCTACCACTCAATTGGTTCTTCTCCGTACATCTCCCATAGCTTAGGAAACATCTTTTTTAAACCTTCCTCATCGTCTTCATCCCAATCTAACTCGATATCAACTTCCTCAAACTCTTTATTTGTTAAGACGTGGTATAGTGTAAAGTATGTATCATCTTCATCCCCAGTCTTCTCCATGTAAACTTCTTGCCCGAAATATAGAGTAAGTTCTTCAATCTCTGGGACGTCATACTCACTCAAGTTTTCTAATACAGGAATTAATCGTTCTGGATTTTCAATACAAGCTTCGTATGTCTCTTTTCCTTGATATAATAACCATCCGCGGAAGTAATCGAAAGTATCATCTGAACAGCCACCCATAATAATATAGGCTGCTGCCCATAAACGGGAGGTATAGGAGTCTTTCAAAAGGCGATGCATATGCGTATCAAAAGCTACAATTTCATGTACTGTACGTTTAGCAAGGTGAGAAGTAAGCCATTCTATTTGTTCTTCTTGGTCCTCACCTTTCGTTTTTGCACGATGAAGTAGTTCCCAAAATTCTTCTTCGGTTATCGTTTTTTCTTTTATGTAATCTTCCCCAGGCAACGGGTCTGTATATCCTTTTTTACGTTTGGAAGCAACTAGTTTATTAGCTTCTTTCATACATTCTTCTTCTGTTTCAAACTCTTTCGCTTTCACACTGCCAGCTGTGCCAATTTTTCCGTAAAACACAACATAGTCTTTTTCTTTCACAACGATTTTCCAAAACTTATTTGATTTCTCAGTTTGCTGGATTAATAACGTTTCCATCCGTACCCCCATAATGTTTTCTAGTGTGCAATGTGATTGTAACATATGTATATACACTTGTAATGATGAAAAATAAGAGTTCGGAAAATTCAAAAACGATTGAATGAAGTGAATAAATTTAGTAACCTTATTTGTACAGTAATTACATAATTGTTTTGTAATAATTCGATATTTATATAAGGGGGCGTTACGGATGGATCTTACGTTTAAAGTTGAGGAAACATGTTTTAATTACCGCGTTGGAGCAATTTGTAAACAGAATAATAAAATACTTATTCTTCAAAACAAAGGGGAAGATTATTGGTATGTACCAGGCGGAAGAGTGAAAATGCTAGAAAATAGTGAAGCTGCGTTAAAACGAGAACTTGCAGAAGAACTAGCTGTTCCTATGAAAGAGAAGAGATTAATATGGACAGTAGAAAATTTCTTTACACTTTCTGAGCGAAAGTTTCATGAGATTAGTTTTTATTATGAAGTAGAGCTACATGAATTACCTGCGAATGGAGCGGATCAATATATTTTGGAAGAAGAGGGTAGAACGTATTTGTTTAAGTGGGTGCCGGTAGAAGAGTTAGATGCATATAGCTTACAGCCTGCATTTATAAAAGAGAAAGTAAAGGATATAGCAGTTCATACAGAACATATCGTTTTACAAAATTAAATGTATTCGGAGGGGAAAAGGGTGAAGGGGACTAAAAAAGAAATACATATAGATGATAAAGTAATTCGTTACACACATATCGAAAAAGGTTCTAGTAGGATTTGCTTTATGTTCTCAGGTTCAGGATACAATTACGATAAACCGTTATTTTATTATGCAACGATGTTAATGCTTGAACATAAAATAGATGTTATACATATTCATTATTCCTTTGATGGACAATTAATGAATAAATCGATGGAAGAAGTAACGAAAGTAATGATGGATGATATTCATCCTATAATGAAAGAAGTATTAAAAGATGAGCAATACAACGAGACTTTGTTTTTAGGGAAATCACTCGGAACAATTCCGATTGCAAATGATTTAATGAAGAGAGAAGAATTCGCGCAGTCAAAAATGATGCTACTTACACCTTTACTGACGTTTGATACAATTTTTGATTCTATCTTACATAGTCGACACGAAGGGCTTTTAGTTATTGGGGATAAAGATCACCAATACAATGCAGATCAAATTGATCAGTTATATAAAACAACTTTAACGATTGATGTTGTTAAAAACGCAAATCATTCTGTAAATGTTGGGGAATATGAAACAAAGAATTCAATTGAAGCGATAGCAAATATAATAGAAAAGCTTAAAGAAGTTGTTAGGAAAAAATAACTTATCAATACATGCAAAAAGAGGTGCGAATTGCACCTCTTTTACTTTTAATAAGCCTTCAACACATGAAGCAAATAATCTTTTCGGTTCAGCGGATTATAATCAACACGTTTTCGAGTAGGGAAGGGAGCCATAAGCTTTGTGAAACCAGCTGGCTTCGTTGTAAATATGCCTTCTCCTTCTGTAAATGAATGTAGTATTCGTTTGAAACTCTCTGTTTTCGCAACAGGTAATGATCCTGTTAACTGATAAGAATTGTAATGGAATATAGGCTCTGCAAAAGTTGCTGGAACGGCAGCGAGTTTATACATTGCAGTACTAATTGCGTGCTCCGGTACAGTTAATTCAAACTCATTTACTGGTTCATATACATATGTTTCAGCTTGCTTTAAAGCATCCATTAATACGATCGGTGTCAAATTTCTAAAGTCACTTGCTGTTGTAACAGGACTAGCATAACCAGTATGTGTTAACGTGACGATAATATCTGTAACTTCCCATCCATATAATCCTTGTTTTAACGTTTGAAATACCGTATCTTCAATCGCTTTATGGAATGCTAAAGGTAGTGATCCGAGTTCAACCCCTAAGTGATATGTTACGCCAGAGTTAAGTTCACCACGTTCAACTTTGAATCCGACTGTTGCGTAAAATGGATTCTCTTTTTCACCCATTACTTCAACAGAATTGCCTAAGCCAATTGGTTTCTCGATACATACAACTCGCGTATTTGAAAAAGTAACTTGCAAATTATATTTCTCATAAAGTGTTGTTTCAATTACTTCTTTTTGTACCTCACCGAAAAGGCGAATGTATAGTTCATTATGAACATCATCTTTCCACACTTTAATAAGTGGATCTTCTTCACATAGCTCCATAAGTGCAGCGTATAAATCATGAATTCTTTCTTTTGATACTGCATCAATGGAAGCTTCCATTTGTGGTTCGGCAAAGTGAATATCTTTTATATAATCCGTACGTTCACCAATAATATCACCAATTTTTATATCATTCAGTCCCCACACTTTGCAAAATTCTCCGCTAGGAACGATAGTAGATTGAACAGCATTTCCGCTATGAAACATACACATTTTTTTAATCTTTTCTTTATGTGGTAGAGACTCATCGCGCTGTATATCAACATATTTTCTAACATGTAAGCTACCTGAAAAAACTCTTATATAAGCAACCTTTTCTCCAGAAGGTTCACGTTCAATTTTAAAAACAACACCGGATAATGGTTCCTCTTGTGCCGATGTAAGAGCTGGCATTAGGGCCGGAAGTTTGTCAAGTAGTTCTGTTACTCCTATACCTGTCATTGCTGAACCGAAAAAGATTGGATACACACTTGCTTGCTGTATTTGCTGTTCTAGTTTTTCTCTTAATAGTGCGTCCGGTATTATTTCGTTATTTACATATGACTCAAGTAATGATTCATTAAATGGTGCTAACAGTTCCATACAATCGTCATATGATTTATATTCAATGATCCGGGCTTCTTTCGCTCCTTCGTTTAGAACAGAGTAGAAGGGGAATGCTTCATTTGAAAGAACCTCTTTTATTTGTTTCATAACTTTTTCAGTGTTTGCTCCACTACGATCAATTTTATTAACGAATAAAATTGTCGGTATGTTTAGTTTCTGTAATGTTCGCATTAAAATTTTTGTTTGTGCTTGCACACCTTCAACGGCAGAGATAACTAAAATCGCACCGTCTAGAACGCGGAATGATCGCTCCACTTCAGCGATAAAATCAGCGTGTCCAGGTGTATCAATGACATTTATTTTTACATCATCAATAAAGAAAGAAACGACAGATGCTTTAATCGTAATTCCGCGTTGTCTTTCTAATTCCATTGAGTCAGTTTGTGTATTACCACTATCTACTCGGCCAATTTCTTTAATCACATTCGTTTCATAAAGAATACGCTCAGTCAAACTCGTCTTGCCAGCGTCTACGTGCGCGACAATCCCTATATTTATTGTTGTCATATATCAATATCCTCATTTCATTTTCCATTTTCATTTCCTCATTTCTATTTGTGTATTGCCGCATTATCAATCACTCTCCAGTTCTTTAAATTAGTATTATTATAGTGCAATTAACATTATTTGTAACGCTACAAAGCGCCTTAATTTGGAAAAAATAAAATGAAAACAAAATGCTTGCATTCTAAATCGATATAGATTATATTAATTGACATATCAACTATTGATACATCAAATGTTTTCGTTTTGATTGTAAAGGAGGGGTAATTTGACAAGTTCATGCTCAAAAGAAGCGATTATTTTATATAAATTACACTTTCTAAATAAAGAAGTAAGTTCGAAATTTGAAGGGTGTACGGGTATGAGCCAGTCTCGATTAGAGCTTATACTTCAGTTATATGAAGTAGGTGAAATTAGTCAAAAAGCACTTCAGCAAGAAGTGAATATTGATAATGCTGCGATAACGAGGCATTTAAAGCAGCTTGAGGCCAATGAGATGATTGTAAGACGTAAAAATCCAGATGATAACAGAATTACGTTAGTTTCTCTTACTGAAGAGGGACGAAATAAAATTCAAGCGTTTCAAGAGGAAAAAGAACGTTTTGCAGCATCTGCATTTAAAGGATTAAGTGAAGAAGAACGCGACAATCTTTTAAATATGTTAAACCACATTCAAGAAAATATAAAAGAATTATAAAAAAGGGAGAATACAACTATGACTAACTCAGTAAAAACAAATGATTTTAACGAAATTTTAACAGGACGTCGTTCAATTCGTAAGTACGACCCTTCAGTGAAAATTAGCAAAGAAGAAATGACAGAAATTCTTACAGAAGCAACACTTGCACCATCTTCAGTAAACATGCAACCATGGAGATTCCTTGTGATTGAAAGTGACGAAGCAAAAGCAACACTTGCACCACTTGCGAAATTCAATCAATCTCAAGTAGAAACATCTTCAGCAATGATCGCTGTATTCGGTGACTTAAACAACTTTGATAACGCAGAAGAAATTTATGGTACAGCAGTAGAGCGCGGACTTATGCCAGCTGAAGTAAAAGAAGATCAAATGAAAAAACTTTCAGCTTATTTCTCAATGGTTACACCAGAAGTAATGAAAGACACAGTACTAATTGACGGTGGTCTTGTAGCAATGCAATTTATGTTAGCAGCTCGTGCTCACGGCTATGACACTTGTCCAATTGGTGGTTTTGAGAAAGATCAAATCGCAGAAGCTTTCGGACTAGATAAAGACCGTCACGTACCAGTTATGTTAATTTCAATCGGAAAAGCTGCTGACAGTGGTTACCAATCAGTACGTCTTCCAATTGAAAAAGTTGCAGAGTGGAAGTAATTTTAAAGAAATAAGTGGAATATGAAAGGGGAAACACCATGATTATTATTCACGCAATATTTCAAGTAGATCCAGCAAAACAACAAGCATTTTTAGAAGAAATTCAGCCACTCATTCACGGTTCAAGAGAAGAAAGTGGAAATGTATCTTATGACTTATATAAAGATACAGAAAAAGAAAGTGTTTATACGATGGTAGAAGTATGGAAAGATGAAGCAGCAGTTGCGAGCCATAATACGAGTGAACACTTCACATCTTTCGTTAGTAAAGCAGCACAATTTTTAACTGCTCCGCTTAATATAAAAGCTTATAATGGAGAGTTAGTAAAATAAGAAGGTAGAAAAAGATGACTTTAGCGTGTGGCTGAGGTCATCTTTTTTATTTCAATTTAAGGTTGAAATGGTTATATTAGTTAATTCTGTTACAATTTTTTAATCAACATTATTATTCTTCTTCTTCTTCTTCATGTATGTAATCACCTTTAAATAAGTGAAGTGAATTAAGTGTAAATTAATTTGTTTTACTTATACTTAATTTTGTGTTAATGTATATTTAATTTTTTAATGTATTTATCCTTGTTTTATTAAAATAGAAAGAAAAAGAAATGTATTAGAGTTAAAAGTTACACGGTCAGCATGTAAATAATAACTTATAATTTATTTTTAAATTTTTTAAGGGTGTGAACTATAATGAAATCGGTATTAAAAAGCATACTTATTTCCTTTGTTTTTTCAGCAGTAGGTATGTGTTGGTTGCTGTTCTTATTATTTCAAGGGGACGGTGATTGGTTATTATCTTGGATAGGCGTATTAATGTCATATTTATCTTTATATACTTTAATAGATTTATACTGTAAAAATACATACGATAAAAAATTAAATAAATGGCTTATAAAAACAGCGGTGACTAGCTTTAGTTTTGCAGTATTAGGAATCTCATTTTGCATCATACATGAGCTATTAACACCATGGAGTCTTAGTTTAATGGTGTGGTATTGGTTGCTAATGTTAGTATTATTTTTAACGACTATAATATCATTAATCAGTTTAGTATTTGTTAATCGTAAAAATCACAATTTCACCGTTGGATATAGAATGCTCATACTTCTAAATGTATTTCTTACATTAGGACCAGTATTATGGCCGTTATTACTTTCTATTATTGGAAATGGTATGAATGCTAGTGCAGGCTGGTAAAAAGGAATTTAGATTAGTTGTGTAAAGAATAGGATGAAAAGCTGATATAGAATTTTAAATGTTTATGAGAACATGTTTACATAAAAAGTGAAAACATGTTCTCTTTTTATTTGCATGCATAACTCTACCTCAGTTTACCCTATTTAAATTTAAACGTAAGTATTTTGTAAGGAATGAATAAGAAAAAAGAGAGGTTTATCGTATAGGATGAAAGTATAGCTCGAATCAATACGATATTAATAGAGGAGAGAAAGCCTTATGAAAACACGTAATCAAATTAAGTTGGCCAGTTTAGCAGTTTTATTAGCGGGTACTACTCTATTTACACCTGGTTTTACTGTGAAAGCAGAGTCTACTCAAAATATTTCTAATTCGTCACAAGAACCTAATCAAAAGAATCGGAATGGATGGAAACAAGTAATGCAGGAAACAATACAAATTGGGGCACCAGGGGTATTAGCTAAGACGTCTAATAAAGGGAAAGTTAATAGTTATACTGCTGGCGTGGCGGATTTAATTACAAAGAAACCGGTGAAATCGGATTTTCGCTTTCGGATTGGTAGTGTGACGAAAACTTTTACCGCCACGACTGTTCTTCAATTAGTAGGAGAAAATCGCGTACAACTTGACGATCCAATTGAAAAGTGGCTGCCGGGTCTCGTGCAAGGAAATGGGTATGATGGAAATCAAATTACGATACGACAACTTTTGAATCATACGAGTGGTATCGCTGAATATTTAAAGTCAAAAGACGCTGACGTAATGAATTCGAAAAAAACGAATACAGCAGAAGAAATAGTGAAAATAGGCCTTTCTCTGCCTCCAGATTTCTCGCCGGGCAAAGACTGGTTGTATTCAAACACAGGATATGTAATATTGGGAATGCTTATTGAAAAAATAACTGGTAATAGTTATGCGGAAGAAATTGAAAAGCGAATTATTGAACCTCTGGACTTGCCAAATACGTTTTTACCAGGGAATTCACCCGTCATCCCAGGAAAGAATCATGCTCGTGGATATGTGAAAATGGAAGAAACAGGCGAGTTGAAAGACATTACGTATTATAATCCGAGTTTAGCTAATGCAGCTGGAGATATGATTTCTAATGCGGATGATTTAAACAAATTCTTTTCATCTTTACTCGGTGGTAAGTTACTGAAGGAACGCGAGCTAAAAGAAATGCTTACTACAGTTCCTGTAGAAGGAAAAGGGGTTGGGGATGGATATGGTCTTGGAATCTATGAGACTAAACTTCCAAATGGTGTCTCAGTATGGGGGCACGGAGGATCAATTCCTGGGTTTATGACTTTTGCTGGTGGAGTAATTGGAGGCAAGCATACATTTGCTGTCAATGTTAATTCTTTAGGTCCGGTTGATATTCTTACACAGTTTGATAAAATGATGCAAGTTGAATTTAATAAATAGATGAAGAAAAAGCGAATAGGTTTCTGCAATAGCTGTAAATAAAAGAGATGCTTTTTAAATTTCACAAATAAGGACAGTATTAACATTCATAATATGGTATTAAGTATATGTAGAACATAAATATGATACAAGTGTATTTCAAAGTGCAATTCAATCTTATAGTTTAGTTTAAAAAAGATGTCAGTTGCATGACATCCTTTTTGTTGTGGGACAAAGAGGTGTTGTTTGTTTTGAAAATTGTTATTTTTGAGAGTATTCCATATAATGAGAGGTATAGGGGCTATACAGGGGAGTTATGAATGGATAATACTTTAGTTTGTTAATTATTTTGTTTTAATAAAAAAGTAAATTGATTTGGAGTGAAATACATTGGGACAAAATCAGTTTAGATGGAGTAACAAGCAATTACGAGAACATGTAGAAATAATAGACGGTACAAGAAGTCCACACAAATTATTAAAGAATGCAACATACTTAAATTCCTATATACGTGAATGGATGCAAGCAAATATTTGGATTTATGATGACCGTATTATATATGTAGGAGAAAAGTTGCCAGAGCAACTATATAAATGTGAAGTCATTGATTGTGATGGAAAGTATGTCGTTCCCAGTTACATAGAACCGCATGCACATCCATATCAGTTGTATAACCCAGAGACGCTAGCAAATCATGCGATGCAATTTGGGACAACGACTTTTATTAATGATAATTTAACTCTATTTTTCACATTAAAACGTGAAGAATCATTTCGTTTATTAGAGGAATTTAAAAAGATTCCAGCTACTATGTATTGGTGGTGCCGTTTTGATGAACAGACTGAATTGCAAAACGGGGAATCTTTGTTTAATAGTAAAGAAATAATAGAATGGCTGAAACAAGAAGCTGTTCTTCAAGGTGGGGAGTTAACAGCATGGCCAAAATTATTACATGGTGATGATGAAATGTTAACTTGGGTGCAGGAAACGAAGCGATTGCAGAAGAAAGTAGAAGGCCATTTTCCGGGTGCATCTGAAACGACTTTAGCGAAGTTAAAACTGTTAGGTACAGATTGTGATCATGAAGCGATGACAGGGCAGGAAGCTTTCACTCGTCTTATGCAAGGTTACACCGTTTCTCTTAGAAATTCTTCCATTAGACCGGATTTAGAAGTTTTATTAAAAGAATTGTTGGAATTAGGCGTGAAACAGTTTGATAGATTTATACTTACTACAGACGGCTCACATCCTTCGTTTTATGAAAATGGAATGACAAACGTAATGATTTCTACCGCGATAAAACAAGGAGTGCCAGTAATAGATGCATACCATATGGTAAGTTATAATATTGCTCGCTATTATAATATGGAACATGTACATGGTTCGATTGCGACAGGTAGAATTGCTAATATCAATATTTTAGAAAGTAAAGAAAATCCAGTACCAATTAGTGTCCTTGCAAAGGGGAAATGGGTGAAGCGTGACGGTGTAAATACGCATGAAGCATTACATATAGACTGGAGTAAATATAAAGTAACTCCATTATCATTAGATTGGTCAATAGAAAAAGAGGATATGATTTTCTCTAATAAAACGGGGATACACTTGTTAAATAACGTTATTACAAAACCATATACTAGTGAAATCAATATAGACTGTGATGAATTATCCACAGATCATGATGAATGCTTCCTCATGATGATTGCTCGTGATGGTACTTGGCGAGTAAATACAGTTGTAAAAGGTTTTGCGAAAGAATTAGGTGGTCTTGCTAGTTCTTATTCCGGCACAGGTGATATGATTCTCATTGGAAAAAGTAAAGAAGATATGCTTACAGCTTTTCGTAGAGTAAAAGAGCTCGGTGGTGGAATGGTCGTAGCAGAAAACAATGAAATGTTACACGAAATAGCATTACCATTGCTCGGGATTATGTCTAATTTAAAAATGAGTGAATTAATACAGGAAGAGAAACAGATGGTGAAATTACTACAAGAGCGTGGCTACGCGTATGATGATCCAGCATTTACAATTTTATTCTTTTCTGCGACGCACTTGCCTTTTATACGAGTAACACCTATAGGATTATATGATGTGAAAAGTAGTAAGGTACTGGCTTCGCCGGTGAATTTAATAAAGCAATATTAAAAGGAAAGGCCCTATAATAGTCTAAATTATAGGGCCTTTTACATTATTAGTATAAGAATATTGTAAGCCTCAAATGATATAGTATCTAAATCATTTGAGGTGATATGTAAATATGAAAAAAATATTTTACATTTTAAGCATATTTATTCTGTGTGTATCGATACAACACGTTGTACATTCCCAATCAGATGCACCAAGGTTATCTTCGGATTGTCTCGAAGAAAGAAAAGTTCGAGATGAAAAGTATGTGAAGAATATAATACAGGACATTAAATCCACATTTAATTTAAATATTGATGAACATAGTTTTTGGGAAGTAAGTAAAAGAGATCTGGAGGCTGCCCATTTGATGTATGGTGGAAAGGAAAATGATTCTTATTATAATTCGCTAACTAAAATTTATGATAGTGGTGGATTTAGCGAACAGCCCAGCTTATTTGTGAGGGCGCAAGAAGCATTTTTACTTTATAAAGAAAAAGATAATATCAATGTAATGAAACGCCTAAAACTAGACGTTGAAAAAGGGGAATGGCTCGTTATAAAAACGAAAAAGAAGAAAGGGAAAAAAGTGAAATTCAAGCCTTTGCAATGTGAAAAAGATTATATAAAAAAGAGAAATGAATAACAAAATACTTATTCATGCTGTTTTTATTCAACGATATTTTGCTGTTGATTTGAAATAGAAAAAGGTAAACGAACATATTAGCTTTATGGAATATGTTTGTTTACCTTTTTTTGAGAGATTTAAAAATTGGGGATGTTTTTAGTTGGAAATTATGTACTGGCTAATGAACTTATAACATTCAATGAATTTGTTCTTCATAAACATTAGATTTTGTGTCAAATGATTTATACATTGCCGAACCACCTATGTATATTTTATTCTACAGTATTTATAAAAGAATATTGGCCATGCATAAGAAATATGATTGGCACAGTTTTTGCTTGTATTACATGTAAGGAAGGGAGATTGTATGTAAGGAATCTGTACTCGTAATAGTATAAAACAAGCTACTATTGCAGTATTAATCATAGTTGTATTTATAGCGGAACTGTAAATACATACAAATAAGTAGGTTTTTGGTTTAAAAATTCTGAATTTTCTTTTAAATTATTAGGGGGCAATGGTATGGTTAAATATTCGAAAATTTCTAAGTGGATTCTTGGTGTTGGACTAGTGACAATAACATGTAATGGTTTGCAAATTCAAGCAGAGACAAAAGAGAAAAATGTGAAGAACGTATTACAAATGGAGCCGGTAGGAATACAGAAATCTGTTGATGAATTGGCGCACCCTTCAAAAGTACAAGAAAATGCATCTTTTACAAAACGGTTAAAATTAGCGGATTTATCGCAGCGTCCACTAGCACCAAACGATAATATTAAACCGTTAGCTGAAGAAAAAAAGTATTCAATGGCTGAGTTAAATCAATTAAATAATAAACAATTAACTGATCTTCTTGTGACAATTAAATGGTATCAAATTCCAGAATTATTTCAGTTTAATAGTGATAGTCTTAAATTCTATCAAGATGATAGTCGAATGCAAGCAATTATTAATAAACTAGCAGAACAAGGACAAGCTTATACGAAAGATGATTCAAAAGGGATTGAAACATTAGTAGAAGCTCTACGTGCAGCATTTTATTTAGGTTTTTACCATGATGAATTAAGCAAACTAAATGAGCGTAGCTACCATGATAAATGTTTACCAGCTTTAAAAACAATTGCAAAAAATCCAAATTTCAAACTTGGTACATCAGAACAAAATAAAGTAATTGCATCATATGGAAAATTAATTGGAAATGCATCAGCAGATGTTGAAACGGTTTTATATGCAGGTGAAATTTTTAAACAATATAATGATAATCTTGCAACTTTCATTGAAGATCGAACAAAAGGAGACGCTATATATGAGTTGATGAAGGGAATTGACTTTGATATTCAGACGGATATGTACACGACTGGAAAAGAGCCAAAAGATACGATGTGGTTTCGAAATATTGATAACTTTATTAATGAAGTAAATCGTTTTGCACTACTTGGTACAGTAACAAATAAAAACGGATGGTTAATTAATAATGGGATTTACTATGCTGGACGATTGGGCAAGCTTCATAGCACGCCGACAAAAGGACAACAAGTTGTTACAGATGCAATGCGAATTTATCCATATTTAGGAGAGCAATACTTTGTTGCGGCAGAACAAATTACTACAAATTATGGAGGAATAGATGCAAACGGAAAAACTGTAAATTTAGATCAAATTCGAGAAGAGGGTAAAAAGAAATATTTACCGAAAACGTATACGTTTGATGATGGAGCAATTGTCTTTAAAGCTGGGGATAAAGTTAGCGAAGAGAAAATTAAACGTCTATACTGGGCGGCAAAAGAAGTGCGTTCTCAATTTTATCGTACAGTTGGTAGCGATAAACCACTTGAAAGTGGACATGCTGATGATGTGTTAACGATGGTTATTTATAATAGCCCAGATGAGTATCAATTTAATCGTCAACTGTACGGATATGAAACGAATAATGGTGGGATTTATATTGAAGGGACAGGGACTTTCTTTACATATGAACGTACACCAGAGCAAAGTATTTATAGTTTGGAAGAATTATTCCGCCATGAATTTACGCACTACTTACAGGGAAGGTACGAAGTTCAGGGATTATGGGGACAAGGAGAAATGTATCAAAATGAACGTTTAACATGGTTTGAAGAAGGAAACGCAGAGTTCTTTGCAGGTGCAACGCGATTAGATAGTGTAGTACCGCGAAAAAGTATAATTGGTGGGTTATCTAATGATCCTGCAAAACGTTATACAGCATCACAAACATTAAATGCGAAATATGGAACGTGGGATTTTTATAATTATTCGTTTGCGCTGCAATCATATATGTATAATAAGCGCCCTGAAATGTTCGATAAAGTGCATGATTTGATTCGCGCAAATGATGTTTCAAGTTACGATGCATACCGTGCTACATTAAGCAAAGATAATAAGTTAAATGAAGAATATCAATCTTATATGCAAATGCTTATTGATAATCGCGATAAGTATACAATTCCACAAGTATCAGATGAGTATTTAACTCAGCATGATCCAAAATCGCTTTCCGACATTACTTCAGATATTACAAATGAAGCGAAATTAAAAGATGTGAAAGTAACAAAGAATAAATCACAATTCTTTAATACATTTACACTACAGGGGACATATACAGGAAGTGCGGCTAAAGGAGAAGTTGAGGACTGGAAAGTGATGAATGAAGCAACAAATGATATGTTGAAACGTCTTTCAGGAAAAGAGTGGACTGGATATAAAACATTGACTGCTTATTTTGTAAATTACCGTGTAAATAATGCTGGGCAATATGAATATGATGTTGTGTTTAGCGGAGTGAATACGGAAGAAGGTACGGCTGTAGAAAAAGAACCAAATAATTCATTTGAAACAGCAAACCCACTATCTTTGAATATTTTGTTAAGAGGAACCTTGAGCGATCAAGATCAGGGGGATAAATTTGTTATTGATGTAAAGGATCAAAAAGATTTACAAATTTCTGTTACGAACGAACAAAATCTTGGACTGAACTGGGTATTATATTCTGAATCAGATCTAAATAATTATGTAGCTTATGCAACAAAACGTGATGGAAACAAATTGCTTGGAAATTATAATGCAAAGCCAGGGAAATATTACTTAAGTGTATATAAGTATGGTGGTGGAACAGGGAATTATACGGTACAAGTAAAATAGTTTACTATAATTTATTTTGAAAGGAAACTTATTGAATTTTTAGCAAAATAAAGTATGTAATGTTAAAAATTAAACTATATCAATATATCCCTGTTCTAATTATAGAACAGGGATATATTGGCTTTATATTTTTAAATTAAATAATCTCATTGGATTTTGACAAGAAAATAATTAATATAGATTTGAATTCTCATTCGTAAAGAATACTTTAATCTTCTTAATGCTCTTTCATTTTTGTCTCAATGCTTGTTTTCAAATCAGTTGATACTTGATTGAAATACCCCAAAACGATCTCCCTAATATCATCGGATATAACTTTCAAATCACTAGCTAAGTTCTCAGCGAGATGTTCTTTTTCTATCGGTTTTAACTTCGTATAAAATTCACCAGCCTGCGTAAAGTCATTCTGTTTTGTTATAGAAGTTCTTTCAAGTTTACCTTCAACGTATCTTCCGTCACCGCTTGTAATTTGATTAGCGGGTGTCCAATCTTGCTGTTGGTTAATCGTTAATTTGCGAAATTCGGGACCAATTCTTCTTCTTTGTGAATCACTGTAAATGTTAGCGCGCCCTTGCAGCATTTTATCATCTGATAGTTCTGCACCATCCAGTAAATTAGAAGGGGAGAATGCGACTTTCTCTACTTGTTCCATAAAATTTTCAGGATTTTTATTTAATACCATTTTCCCGACTGGTATGAGAGGATACGTCTGTTCATCCCATACTTTTGTGTCATCTAAAGGATCATAAGATAGGTAAGCTTCATCTTTCGGATCCATGAGCTGGACGTATAAACCATACTCCACTGGTTTACCATTTTCAATAGCATCATATAAATCTTTCCCGCTATAATCAGGATTTTCAGCAGCTAGTTTAATTGCTTCTTTATTAGTAATGTACTGTACACCTTCAAATGGGTACCAATGATACTTTACATACTTTCGATTACCTTCCGCATTTCTCCATACATATGTATTAACACTATGTCCTGGAATGTGGCGAAGACTTTTGGCCGTACCATTATTAGAGTATAAACGGACAACAAAATGAATAGATTCAGGTGCTTTAGCGACAAAATTCCAAAATCTATTAGGGTCTATTAAGTTATTTTTAGGTGAAGGCAATAATGCTTGAATCGTTTCAGGGAAACGCATTGGGTCACGAACAGAAAAAACAGGAATGTGATTACATAAAAGGTCGAAAATTCCTTCTTTTGTATAAAATTTTGTAGAAAAACCGCGTACATTTCTAGCAGTATCCGGTGTTCCTTTCGTACTAACAGCTAACGAAAATCGCACCATAACAGGAACTTTCTCATTAGAATTTTGTAAAAAACTTAATTTAGTATGTTCAGACATCGAATATATCGTTTGAAAATAACCGAACGCACCAAATCCTTTTACATGAACAGGTCTTTCTAAAATTTTTTCATGAATAAATTCTTGTAATGACTCATGCAGTACACTATCTTGCTCTAGTACGGGTCCACGTGAACCAACTGTTTGAGAGTGAAGTTTAGCTTGTTCATTACGTTCGTCATTTTCATTAAAGTCTTTCCCTAGTATAGATTGCCCCTGTTTATCATAGTTTTCATCCATCGATATAGCCTCCAAATCTTTTTTGTCCATTGTTACTAAATATGATTCTATAGCCTTAATTATGTATGACACGCACAGTTCAAAGCAGTAACATACCGCTAGATGAAAAAATCACATATGTAGTGGACCTGTTGAAATAGAAGAAATTATGGAAAAATGAATATCGGGAAGAGAAAGCACACGTTTTACTAAAAATGTGGAAGAAAACCACTATTAAAATTTCAATCTTAAAACTTAATTTATAAACGATTATATAGAGAATGAACGTTAAAAAAGGGAAAATAACTAGGAGGAATTTAACATGTCGGATTGGTTTCAATTAGATAAAGAATATATGATGTCTACATATTGTCGTACAGAGGTTGCAATGGAAAGAGGAGAAGGGTGTAAACTGTATGATGTAGATGGTAAAGAGTATTTAGATTTATTTTCTGGCGTAGGAGTAAATGTATTAGGATACAATCATCCTAAAATTGTACAAATGACAATGGAGCAAGTTGCGAAATCGTTGCATTTACCGTTTCATTTTTTAAACCCAGTTGCAATTGAGTATGCAAAAAAATTAGTAGATTGTACTTTAAAAAGCGGAAAAGTCTTTTTTACAAACTCTGGTACGGAAGCGACAGAAACAACGTTGAAATTAATTGATAAATATAGAGCTAATAAGGGTGAAGAACGTGAAGGAATTGTAGTACTGAAGAATAGTTTCCACGGGCGTACGTTAGGAGCACTTCATTTTACGAGACAGGAAAGTGTATATCAAAATTTCCCTAAAACATCTATTCCTGTATATGAAGTAGAGCGCGAGAATATAGACCAATTAGAAGAAACCATTATTAAAGAAAATCCAATTGCGATTATGCTAGAGCCTGTTTTAGGTAGCGGGGGGATTTATCCTTTATCAAGTAAATATTTACATGGTGTTCAAAATTTATGTGAGAAATATAATGTACTACTGATCGTCGATGAAGTACAAAGTGGTATGGGGAGAACTGGTAAACTATTTGCTTATCAAAATTTCAATATTACACCGGATATTATTCAAATTGGTAAAGGTGCAGGAGGCGGGATACCGCTTGGCGGAATTATTGTAGGTGAAAGGTTATGTGATGTATTTTCACCAGGAGATCACGGGACAACATTTGCTCATTCATCAATGGGAACAGCTTTAGGTTTAACTGTATTAAATACATTACTTGATGATGGGTTAATGCAAGAAGCTTATGAAACGTCACTATATTTGAATGACAAACTGCAAGATATTCAGAAAGAAAATGCTTATTATATTCAGGAAGTACGTCATGCGGGGATGATGTTTGGGATAAGTGTGAATGACACGAATGAAAATGTGAAGAAATTACAGATTGAGTTAATGAATAAAGGGATGTTAGTCGATCTAACACAAGGGAATATTATTCGATTACTTCCGCCGTATATTATTACGAAAGAGGAAATTGACGCATTCACTTATGAGTTTATTTCCTGTGTTCATAACATAGCTGCTACAGCAAGTATTTAAAAAATATAAAAAATATAAAAAGCTGAAGAAGCCGCTATGTTAGCGGCTTCTTCAGCTTTTTAAAATAGTAAATTACTTAACCTAGAGAGCATCTCATTGGACAAATAATTAATTATGTGAAACAATAATAACAGATAAGGAGACGTTAATTTTCCTTAAGTGCTTCGAATTAATTTTATTCAATAAGAGAAGGTGTGCTTAAAGAAGTTAAATTAAAAAGGAGCTGTTTTATTATATGCAACAAAATAATGATTTAAATTTTGAACCTCAAGACGTTAATATTGTCAATCCTAAACAAGCCAGGAAAGCAGTAATTGCTACTGGTATAGGGAACGCAATGGAGTGGTTTGACTTCGGATTATACGCGTATTTAGCGGTTATCTTAAGTCAATTATTCTTCTCAGGTGTTGATAATAGTGGATTGCAACTTGTACTTACATTCGGTACATTTGCAGCAGCCTTTCTCGTTCGACCAATCGGAGGTGTATTCTTTGGTAGAATAGGAGATAAGTACGGCCGAAAAATCGTGTTAAGTACTACTATTATTTTAATGGCACTTTCTACATTATTCATCGCATTACTACCAACCTATGAACAAATTGGTGTATGGGCACCAATACTACTTTTAGTTGCCCGAATGATTCAAGGCTTCTCTACAGGCGGCGAATATTCAGGAGCAATGGTTTATATCGCAGAATCTTCTCCAGATAAAAAGCGTGGTATACTCGGTAGTGGTCTTGAAATTGGAACACTCTCAGGTTACATTGCTGCATCGGTAATTGTTACCATTTTGACGTTATTGTTAACAGATGAGCAAATGCTCAGCTGGGGATGGCGTATTCCGTTCTTAGTAGCTGCACCAATTGGTTTGGTCGGTTTATACTTACGCCGTCATCTAGATGAATCTCCAATCTTTGAAGAGATGGAAAAAGCACAAGAGGAATCTGAAGACAATGAACAATTTTCATTTATGGATATTATTAAATATCACAAAAAAGACTTCTTATTAAGCACAGTAATTGTCGCCTTCTTTAATATTACGAATTATATGATTCTTTCGTATATTCCTTCTTATCTAACTCAAGTACTTAAAGTCAAAGAAACAACGGGCTTATTAATTATTTCTATTACGATGGCACTTATGATTCCACTAGCACTATATTTCGGTAAATTAAGTGATAAAATTGGTAATAAACGCGTCGTGCAAATTGGTTTACTTGGTTTAACTGTATTTGCAATTCCAGCATTTTTACTAATAGGTAACGGACATATTGCAGCTATATTTGCAGGTATTTTCGTACTAGGTTTCTTCTTAAGTGTATATGAAGGAACATTACCTTCATTATTACCATCACTCTTTTTCACTGATGTACGTTATCGAGCACTTTCGATTTCATTTAATATTTCTGTATCGATATTCGGTGGAACAACACCGCTCGTATGTTCATACTTAGTTCATGCAACTGGTAACCCGCTTGCGCCAGCATTTTATTTGACGGGTGTAAGTATTATTGGATTAGTTGTATTTAGTGTATTATTTGTTACGACTTCAGGGCGTGCGCTAAAAGGTTCATATCCTACAGTAGAAACGAAAAAAGAAGCACACCTAATCGCTAAAGAAGACCCTGAAGAAACACTTTGGTGGCATGAAGAGTCATTAGAAATTGAAGCAGGGAAGAATGCTTCAATTTAAAAAGCAACGTAGAAGTATAAAAAGACTCCTATGAATATAGGAGTCTTTTTGTTACGTTATTTCTTTCGTTTCTTCAAACTTTTCTGACAGGCATAAAGCTTATGAATCTCTTCCTTAAATTCATGCAGAAGTACAATGCTTTTACCATTTGAATAACGCACCGTATTATAAGCATCTATAATAATATTACTTTGAATATTTACATCTTCTTCATCATTTATTCTTTCTAGCCAAGCCTCAACAGTTTCTCCCCGTTTTCTATTTAAAGGAGGGGTTAACTTACTCTCTAGCTTGAAAATTTCCTTCCGAATTTCGTTATGCGGCGGTTTATTTCGTTTAAAACGATTTTGGTTCGTTCCTTCTTTATTAGTAATGATAGTAGATTCGAAGGCAGGCATATTTGGTAAACTGAATTGTTTTCGTCTTTTTATTATTTTCCAAACAACGTAAATAGCAATGGTTGTACATACTATTATGGTAATGCTATTTATGAGTGTGGGGTCAAAAGCACGCTGTCCAAACACATCCTTAATTTGAGGATCCTTTAAATTCCCTTTATTCGACCAAAAATCATCAGTTTCTTTTAATTCAGCTGCTGAAAATAACGGATTGATAGCGTATCCGAATCCTAATGCAACTGTTTCTATGATATAGGAAAAAATAAGTCGAATGAAAGGAAACACTTGAACAAGTACTATACTCATTACACCAATCGTAATGATAGAAATGAAACGTAATAACTGTTGATTCCGATTTGCCCCAGTTAACCAAAATGTAATCATAATGTGTATAACTAATAGTAACAGCTTCCACAAAGGTGGAAAGGGCGCATAAAATATGGTTGAAATACTAAACCAAACAATACCGCCTAACGATTTTTGAACTGGATATCCTGGTCCGACTACATGTACGATAAAGAAGAAAAGCGGTAACATAATTGTGCCAAATAGAGAGAATGGGAGAAGGAAAGAACAACCAATTATTTGAGTAATGAACAGTATGACAAATCCTGTTGTTTTTTTCTTCATAAATTTATGAAGAAGAAATACGCCTACATAGCCTGTTGCTAAAAATATGGAAATAGCAACAAGGTCATCCCTTTCTGTTAATAATGAAAGGAGGAGAAGCAAAATAAAGTCATTAACGTGATAGAGCCAAGTTTTCAACCGATTCCACCATCCCTTCGCTATTAATGAGGAACGTTGGCTGCGAGAGAAGAGGGAGTTCATTTTTCTGTAAACCAATGTATATCATTGTAGACGAACGTTCTCTCTTTCTCATTACATAATGAAGGAATCCTTGTTTCGGCAGTAACGTACTATCATCTGAAACACGTGCTAATTCTTCTAAAGCTTTTGCATATTGTGTTTGCCCTTCATGTAACGATAAATGTAATGCACCACCTTCTGCTAATACACTAATAAATAATTCAAACGGTATGTGATGCTTCGTTGCATATTGGCAAATGTATGTTGCGAATGAAATTAAATCTTCAACATTATCTTTCCAACCAAATCCACGATCGGCAGCTAAAGAAAGACAAATCGTCCAACTATAATTTTTTACAGGTTCAAATTGCTTCGCTTGTAATTCTTGCATTTTTGCAGATGCCTTCCAATGAATAGAGCGGAAAGACTCACGCTCATATCGCTTTACACCGATAATAGATGTTTCATCATTGTAAAAAGAAAAATTAGTTCGATAAGAACCAGTTAGAAGTTGCTGAAGTTCTTGCAAACCTGCTACTTCTTTAGGAGAAGGATACACAATAATTTCAGTTTTTAACTTATCGAAAACAGGTAAGTGTACATTTAATAAATGAAAAGGATCTTTTAAAACGCATTCGAACTGTTCAATTTGAAACACACCACGTTTCGTTGCGGTTAATGTTAAATCCCATTTTTGCGCCGAATGTGCAGGTTGTGAAAATGGAAAAGAGAATAACGTTTTTGATATTCGTTCAATTCCTTGATCTTTATGCTGTATAAGAGACGAATCTAAATGAAAATAACAAACACCATTAACGAGAGGGATATGTGCACCGTTTTTCAAATGAATAAAAAACTTTCCAGATTCATCAGGGAAAAGCCGAGTTGTTTGTCTCTCGTTTATAACTTCAAATTTTTTCTCTATGTAAGCGACATATTTATAAATGAAAATCGCAAATAAATAATAGGAGAAAAAGAGAAACATTATAATTCGTTGCGGCATAAAAAAGGTAAATAGTATAGCGCCTGGCACAGTTAGTTGAATAATATGGAGTTGAAAAAATAAAGGTACAGTTACTACACGCTGTCCATTCATGCTTGCTCAATCTCCACAGGTACGTCAACTTCTTTTAAAATACTTTGCATTATATCATTTTTAGTCGTGCGCAGGGCACCTTCCATTGATAAGACAATACGGTGATTCCAAACAGAAGGAGTTAAAAATTGTATATCTTCAGGGGTGCAATATTCTCTCCCGCGTAAGAAGGCTAATGCTTGAACTGCGCGCACTAAAGAAAGTGTAGCACGTGGGCTTACACCGTTAGCGATGTAATCGTGATTTCGAGTAGCTTGTGCAAGTTTAATTATGTAATGTTCTAACGGTTCTGATATGAAAATTTCTTTTATTCGTTTCTGTGATTCTAATATATCTTCTAAAGAGATAACAGGTGTGACACGTTCTAGCGGTATATCGTTACGAAAACGTCGCATCATTTGTAACTCATCTTCAGGAGTTGGATAACCAATTGAAATCGTCATTAAAAAGCGATCAAGCTGTGCATCTGGAAGAGGGAAAGTCCCTTGTGATTCAATTGGGTTTTGCGTTGCAATAACAAAGAACGGTTTTGGGAGAGGAGTAGACTGTTTTTCAAGCGTCACTTGTCGCTCTTCCATTGCTTCTAACAAACTAGACTGTGTTCTCGGCATTGCACGGTTAATTTCATCTGCTAGCAAAATGTTTGTCATAACGGGTCCAATTCTTAACTCAAATTCATTTGTTTTTGGGTTGAAGTATTCAATACCTGTTACATCACTTGGAAGTACATCAGGGGTAAATTGAACACGAGAAAAACTACCGCCAATACTTTTTGATATGGTTTTCGCCAGTAACGTTTTCCCAGTACCAGGCACGTCTTCGAGTAGTACATGTCCATCAGCAAGCAGTGAAACAAGCAGTAGATCAATAACATTTTCTTTACCAACAAACACAGATCCTATGTTTTCTTTCAATTTATTTATCATATGTATCATTCCTTTCGGTATAAAAGAGCTAATATTTCTATATTTTAACAAATTATTCAGAAAATTGGTATCATTTTTCAATTCAAAGAAATGGATATTTAATTATTAAATTACTCTTGCATATTTTGGAATATGATTATACAATATCGGTATATGATATATCGTGAGTCGATATATCATGAGGCGATGTATCGGAGGTAGTTATAATGAATGCGAAGGCGCAAAAATATATTCCGTTAACTGAGGCGACATACTACATATTATTGTCACTTGTAAAGCCAATGCATGGTTATGGAATTATGCAAATGGTAGAAGAGATGACAAATGGAGAAGTAAAACTCGGTCCGGGTACGTTATACGGGAATACGACGAAATTACTTAAAGAAAAATTAATTGTTGAAGTTGCCTCTACAGATAGAAAGAAGTGCTATGAGTTAACGCCGTTTGGGAGAGAAGTACTGGAACTGGAGTACAACAGATTACAGCGGTCTGTAAAGAATGGAAATAGTATATTAGGGGAGTGAATGGAAGATGGAGACAAAAAGGGTATTTAAGTTTTTTACGGCATGGAATTTAGAAAAAGAAGAAGCTTTTTTACGAAAGATGCATCAGCAAGGTTGGGCATTACAAAAATATAATTTAATGTATACGTTTCAAAAAACTGAGCCAAAAGATGTAATATACAAAGCTGATTTTAGATTGGTTTATAGAGATTCGAAAGAACAACAACAAGAGTATTTCGAAATATACGAAATGTCAGGTTGGAAACGCGTAACAAGTTTCACAAGATGGAATTATTTTTGTAAGGAAGTAGAGAAGGGAATTGAGTTACCTGACATATATTCAGAGAAGGACACGAAGGTGCAAAAAATGAAGGAATTATTACAATTTTTCGCATTAATTTCAATAACTATATTACCCTCAATGTATAGCGTATTTTTAAGTTCAACAGAATCAAGAGTGCCAATTTGGGCGAAAGTTATGACAGGGCTTGTAGGTTGTATGTATGCTTATTTCTTCATGAGAATTTTTTGGAAAATCAAGAAATTGAAAAGTGAAATATTATAATAAAGATTAGACTCTAGAAGAAGATAATGATGACAATGACATCATTATCTTCTTCTTTAATTTTTATGTAATTCTATTTTGTTAACTATTTTTTATATAATAAAAATATATATTTAATTCATAGAACTAACAGTTACAAAGATAATACCAGTAACAATACCTAAAAAAATCATAAATGAAGAAGAAATAATTAATAATAAAGAATTAGCAATAAATATCACTTTATTAGATTTTTGATTTTTAAAATGGTAATAAAGTAAAAGACCACAAATAGTAGAAACAATCCATATTGTTAGACCGTAAGGAGTCGTTATTTTTTCAAAATCGAAGATCCAAAAGTAAAAGATGACTATGTGGCAAGTTACTAGTAGAAATGTTGATGGAAGCATTATCTTTTTATTTAAAATCATTTGTTATCCCCCCTTTTATGTAAATATTACCAAAAGGGTGTGGGTTTTAATATATAAAAAGGAAGAAATACATCTTTAATTAACTTATTAAATGGAAAAATCCCTTATAGAAAAATCTATTTCTACAAGGGATAATAATGTTTTTATTAGAAAGACTGATTTTGAGCAGGTTTAATAAATTGTTCAGGGTTTTCAACAAGCCCACATACAGCGCATTGGACGCGGTATGTAGGTCCTTGATAGGCCATATGAAAAGCATTCATCGTTTCATTTGTGTATTCTTCTTCTACTTGACCAGTTTGTGGATTTAATTTGACTGGTTTTACTTGTTGTTCAAGAATATTAAAGCGAGTACGGTTCGTTTTACAGCTTGGACATAGCATTGGTTCCATATGTATACACCTCCATTTGTATCATTTCTTAAAATCTTTAATTTTATGCAAGCAAAAAACTTTCTCAATATAAATAGGTGTTTAATGTATTTAAAATTCAGAAAAAATAAAATATAATAAAAGTACGAACTGGTTATGTCCAAACCAAATCTCCTGTTTTATGCCAATAAGCTGGGGGGCCGAGAAATCGGCCTCATTTTTTTTGCTCATTACTACAAGGAACAAGGTTTTTGTGAGACTTTTGTCGAAATTTTAGAGATAGATATAAAGGGGGATGTAAAATGGATTTGAAAATGAAGTACATCATTTTATATGTAGAAAAGTTTGAGGAATGTTTAAAATTCTATAAAGATATTTTACAGTTACCTATAAAAGCAGAGCACGGTACATATATTGAATTTAATACTGGAACTACCATTTTAGCGATGAATACGCGGCAAGATGTGAAAGAATTAACAGGACTACCGCTTACAGAAGGTGAATTACAGTCTTCTCATTTTGAATTAGGATTCGTTGTTGAGAATGTACAAAAAACGATTGAGCAATTTAGAGAACAAGGAATCAAGATTTTAGTTGAACCTATTGTAAAACCGTGGGGACAAACAATTGCTTACATTGCTGATCCAGATGGAAATTATATTGAAATTTGCAGTTCATTAGAATAGAGGGAGAAAGAGAGATGGGATTTCCAAAACTAGAAACAGAACGTTTACTCTTAAGAGAACTTACACTATTAGATGCAGAAACGATGTTCCAATATTTTTCGAAAGAATCAGTTATACGTTATTTCGGAATGGATTCTTTTGAAAATATTGAGCAAGCGAAAACAACGATTCAAACGTTTAACAATCGTTATGAAGAGGGCAGTGTATTTCGCTGGGGAATCGAGAAAAAAGGGACGGGCCAATTAATCGGAACGTGCGGATTTCATTTAATTAATAATATTCATAAACGAGCTGAAATTGGTTATGAATTAGATGATACATATTGGGGACAAGGATATGCATCGGAAGCATTACAAGCGATTTTAGCTTACGGATTTGAAATGCTGCAACTGATAAGAATCGCAGCGGTTGTATATGTAGAAAATAAAGCTTCTCAAAAGTTGTTAATAAAAGCAGGATTTCAAGAAGAAGGATTACTTCGAAAACATATGATTCAAAATGGAGTTGCTCATGATACCATTGTATATTCTTTATTAAAAGAAGAGTGGAAGAAGTAATGAGTACAAACGAACTTATAACGATTATGAAGAATCATAGGGAAAATAGATTCATTTTAGGTATAGATGGTTTAAGTCGTTCAGGAAAAACAACATTCGTAGCAAATTTAAAAGAAAATATGAAACAAGAAGGCATTCCGTTTCATATTTTCCATATTGATGATCATATAGTAGAGCGTAATCGACGCTATTATACAAACCATGAAGAATGGTATGAGTATTATTGTTTACAGTGGGATATTACATACTTGAGGCAGAAGTTTTTTCAGAAGTTACAACATGAGACAAAATTAACTTTGCCTTTTTATCAAGAGGAAACAGACTCATGTGAAATGAAAAAAGTGCAGATTCCTATTGTAGGCGTAATTGTTATTGAAGGAGTTTTTCTGCAGCGAAAAGAATGGAGAGATTTCTTTCATTATATGGTCTATTTGGACTGTCCAAGAGAGACAAGGTTTCTACGTGAGAGTGAGGAGACACAGAAAAACCTTTCAAAGTTTGAAAATAGGTATTGGAAAGCAGAGGATTATTACTTAGAAATGGAATCGCCGAGGGATAGGGCGGATTTAGTCATTAAATGATTTGAACATAGCAGGTGAATAGAATGAATATTTTATGGGATTTTGATGGGACGTTATTTGATACGTATCCTGCATATACAATGTTGTTTTCTGAAATATTAGGTGATTCAGTAGAAAAACAAGAAATATACAAAAACTTAAAAATATCATACTCTCATGCAATTCAGTATTATAATATTTCATGCGAGCAGGAAGAAAAGATTAAAGTTTTGAAGGGAAAATTCACGTCAAAAGATATGAAACCTTTTGCAGGTGTCGAAGAGGTTTTGAAATTTGCAAATAAAAATGTGATTATGACCCATAAACATAGGGAAGGGGTTATGGGCATTTTAAAATATTACGGCTGGGAAAAATACTTCGTAGATATGGTTACAATTAACGATGGCTTTCCTCGAAAGCCAAACTCTTTAGCTTATAATCATCTGCATAAAAAATACAATATTGATTTAGCTATTGGAGATAGAGAATTAGATTTATTACCTGCAAAAGAATTAGGTATTTCAACATGTATGTTTCAAGGTAATTGTGATGTAGCGGATTATTCTTTATCACATTACTCGGAGTTTTTTAAGGTAGTGAGTGATAGAGAGTTTTCTTTATAAAAAAAGTTATTAATAAAGACTGTATCTTTCATTTTAAAGGTACAGTCTTTATTTTTTAGAACTCTTTCATTTTATTCCGCATTAACGGGTAGCCTGATTGGTTCAACTAATAATCAGTGGAGGGTGAACAAAACCTCCACTGATTAAAGTTTCACTTTATTTTCTGTATATAATAATTACTAGAGGTTAAAGAATGATTGTCCATCTTTATTAAGGAAGTAGCCAAGTTAATTGTTAGATAGAAATAAACCAAAAGATAAAGTGATAGCGTCTACTTTATCTTTTTTATATTTTAACCAAATTATGGTTATTCATGCTAATATAAAATCATAGCTATATAGAAGGGGTGGGATTAGTATGAAAACAGAAATAGTTCCTAAAAAGAAGTACAGTATAATAAGCTATATATCTTTACTCATCGGCATTTTGTGTTTTCTATTCGTTTTTATAACGCCAACAAGGATAGCGAATGCAGGTAATATAGTTGGAGATTATATTACAATTGCCCTGACAGGTGTAGGTATCATGCTTTCAATAATCACAATGACGAAAAGAACAGAGAAGAAGGGAATTGCTATTCTTTCATTAATACTGTCCTCATCATTTTTTATATTTTGGATCATAGCAATTATCCTATTGTTTACTGGTCAAATTAGTTTTGCACCGTAATGTGTAATAAAAAGAGTCCATCTCGTATGAAGGACTCTTTTTACTTGGTATCTTCAGGTTGATATTCTAAAATATCCCCGGGTTGGCATTCTAATGCTTTACATATTGCTTCTAAAGTTGAAAAACGGACTGCTTTTGCTTTTCCATTTTTCAAGATAGAAAGGTTAGCCATTGTAATTCCAACCTTCTCCGAAAGTTCTGTTACACTCATTTTTCTTTTTGCTAACATTACATCAATATTAATAATAATTGCCATATTATTCACCTCAGACCGTTAAATCATTTTCTGATTTTATATCTATAGCATCTTTTAATAGTCTTTGGAGAACGGCAGCAAAGACCGCGATTACCATTGAAGCAAAAATCATAATCATTCCGATAATAATAATGCCAGGGGCATCATCTCTCTCTGCCACGAGATAGAAAAGTGGCATACCTAATACATATAATACACTAATTGCCAATGCGCTGTACTTAATATTTTTTAAAGCTTGAACAGATAACTCTGAGAATGCGTTGTTTTTATCAATATAGTTTAAAAGCTTAAATGTTTGGTACAGTGCGAAGTAATAAGGTATTGCTGTTGCGTATAAATTGATAAACACAAGATATTTAATATATGAAATATCTGGATATAATTCTGCGGCGAAATTTCCTATTTTAGGGACTAAAAAAATGCACATAGCAAGAACGGGGATTCCGATCAGAATCACAACGGTCTTTAAAAAGAGTGTGGATCCTTGTTTCATAAAAAGCACCTCATTTATTTAATATCTTATTAATTTAACATGAAATTTATTGTTTAACAATAAAATTTTATTTCTTTTAATCGAGGATTTATTGTTAAACAAGTAATTAATGAATGAATGCTAAATCTTTTTTATAAGATAGATGACACATACCGATATTTAATTAAGGAAAGAAATAGAAAGTAACTATTGTTAGCTTTATGAGAATTGGGAACTAATAAAACATATGTAGGTTGTGGAATGAGAAAGGAAATAAGGTGTATTGAAATGAATGCAAAGTTTATGGAGGAACAATCATGTTGAATTATGGTGTGAAGATGAAAAAGTTACTATTAGTGGGAGCTATAATAGTAAGCGTATTAAGTACGGAAAGTATGATGAATTATCATGCGGCCAAAGCTAAGGTGAAAAAAGTAGAACACCAGCCTAAAAATATAATTATGATGGTTATGGACGGAACAAGTTCAACGGCGACAACATTGGCTCGCTGGTATAAAGGGGCACCGCTTACGTTAGATCAAATTGTAACAGGAGGTGTTCGTACATATTCTGCAGAATCAGCTATTACAGACTCAGCACCAGCAGCGACAGCATTAGCAACTGGAAATAAATCGAATTCAGGATATGTAGGCGTACTACCTTCTACTGTAAATTCACCTAACTTAAAGCCAATAAAAGAAGAGGACAAGTTACGGCCGGTCGCAAACGTATTGGAAGGTGCAAAACGTACTGGCCGTGCAACTGGAATTGTTGCTACATCTGAAATTCAGCATGCTACTCCGGCGGGATTCTCGGCTCACCATGTTAATCGCAAGCAATTTGACGTAATTGCGAAGCAACAAGTATATCAAAATATAGATGTCGTATTAGGCGGGGGAAAAGCGGCGCTGCTACCTATGAAAAGTAATGGAATCCGAAAAGATGGTGAAAATTTAGTAAAGGTGATTCAAGACAAAGGATACGATTTTGTTGAAACGAAAGATGCGTTATTGAACTCCAAATCTAATAAAATTTGGGGCTCTTTCTCAAATCATGCTCTTGCGTTTGATATAGATCGTATAGCAACAAATCCAGAACAACCAACACTTTCTCAAATGACAGAAAAAGCAATTCAAACATTATTAAAAGACAAAGATGGTTTCTTTTTATTCGTAGAAGGTAGTAAGCCTGATTGGGCAGCTCATGCTAATGATCCAATTGGGATGATTAGTGATGTATTGGCATTTGATGAAGCGGTAGCAAAGGCGTTACAATTTGCGAAGAAAGATGGGGATACGATGCTCATAGCTTTAACTGATCATGGTAACAGCGGTATCTCTATAGGGAATAGAAATACGACAAAAGGATACAATACTACACCGGTTTCTGCATACATTGATTCATTGAAAAAGGCGAAAATGACACTTGAAGGAACTATAAATAAACTGAAATCTGATTTATCAAATGTAGAAGATGTAGCTAAACTATACGGTTTGGATAATCTAACTCATGATGAAAAAGAAAAATTAAAAGCGGCAAAAAAGAAAATGGATGTAGGACGAATTCTTACTACATTATTGGCTAATCGTGCAAATATCGGCTTTACGACAGGAGGACATACAGGTGAGGATGTATTTTTACATTCTTATGGACCTCAAAAACCAGAAGGCTTAATCCAAAATACAGACATTGCGAAGACGATGGCGAAAGCGATGGGCTTTAACTTAGAAGAAGTAACGAATAAAATATTTTTGGAGAGTGAACAAGCCTTTAAGAAAATCGGTGCAACTGTAACAGCCGACAAAACCGAAGGAGCAAACCCGTTACTCGTAGTAAAACATAATAAAGTAGAAGCACAATTATTTGGTAACAAAAATATAATTCGTATCAATGGTAAAGGGTATGAATTAGGAAGTATTATTGTAGAGAGTAATGGAAAGTGCTATGTACCAGAAGAAGCAATTCAACTATTTGTAAAGCATTCTCGTTAAAAAATTGCCAACCAGTTAAGCTAACTGGTGGCAATTTTTTGTGTTTATTCTAAATATAAGGGTTCGGATTGTTTTGGAAAGTTTTCCAGATGAGATTTGTATAAATGTGAAAGGGGAATTATATTTTTTCTTACATTAAAAAATTTCGTTTTGTAGAATAGAGAATTTATACATATAGTAAAGTCTAATGTATTATCAATTAATATTTACGAAAAATATATTAATACTTTAGAATTTCTTTAATTTTCGTTATTTTTTATTTAATATTATTCGTTATATTTATAATGTGTTTATTTCAATTTATCGTATTGAAGCGCAGTTTTATATAATTATAAAGCAATCAACAAAATAAAATCTCCACTAGAGTAAATTTATTATTTTTTTTGCGTCTTATTTATCCCGCTATTTGCCGGACAGTAAGACCCCCACCTCAAAATTAAGCGAAAGCAAAGAAGTTAGGTGGGGGTCAGGCTGCCTGTAAAAACCCGATTGGTGAGGGCTGATTAAAATTTCACTTTATTTACGAAAATTATTATGCAGCTAAGAAAACTGTAATTTATTGAATTAGAGATATATTAGAATTTAGTTGAAGAAAGAGAGAGGGAATAAAATGAATATAGTGCACTTACGTCCTAAACAGCGGTCTAAGTATCGTATTATGCTAGGGAAGTGGTATTACTCTACAAAGAGGTACATTCAGTGGTTAGTAGACGGAAAAACATATGCAAAAAGGCTCCAACAAGAAAAGCTACCTTGTACAGCAATTCAGCACCGAACGATATTACTTCGTAAGCTCAAAGATGTAGATATGTGGTATCAACAGAATAAGGTTGTTAATTTGAAAATTGCTGTTAAAAAACTAAATGGTATCGTCATTAGACCAGGAGAAACATTTTCTTACTGGCGTTTAATAGGTAAGCCTACGAGGAAAAAAGGATATGTAGAAGGTATGGTATTACACTACGGATCTTTTCAAACAGGTATTGGAGGAGGTCTTTGTCAGCTTTCGAATTTAATATATTGGATGACTTTACATACACCACTGACAGTAACAGAACGATATCGTCATAGCTTTGATGTCTTTCCTGATTCGAGGCGAACTCAACCGTTTGGGAGTGGAGCGACTTGTTCCTATAACTATTTGGATTTACAAATTAAAAATGAAACAGACCAACCGTATCAACTTCACCTTTATATGACAGATGAATATTTAGTTGGTGAATGGAGAACAGTCTATCCGCAACTTTATCAATATGAAGTGTATGAGAAAGAACACTCAATTCAACCTGCATACTGGGGCGGTTATATACGACATAATGTGATTCAACGTAAAGTATATAATCAACAGAAACAGTTAATAGAAGATCAATATGTAACGGAGAATCACGCTATAATGATGTATGAACCACTATTAGCTTGTAATAATGAGAATAGTGAGTAATATGATAATCCATAGATTAAATAGTATAGAAAATATTTAATTCTTATTTTTATTAAAAAAATATAAATCTCAGATTTACTGGATTTTGATTGTAACTAAGAACATATAAAAGTTCACTGTTATTTATTGGAGAGCCTGTTTGTTTTTCTATCTTTTGTATTTCACTCTGCATAAAAAAATATTTCTCAACATTTTATTTGTTGAAAAAGATTGAATATTCGTATTATAACGAATATTATGTTGTTATCGGCAAAAAACGATAATTTGCAGACACTGGGGAGGAAATACATTGAAAAAGAAAAAGAAATTAAAACCATTAGCGGTATTAACAACAGCAGCGGTACTAAGTAGTACGTTTGCTTTTGGAGGTCACGCAGCGTATGCTGAGACACCAACATCATCTCTACCAATAGATGAGCACTTAATACCGGAGGAGCGTTTGGCAGAAGCGCTAAAACAACGGGGGGTAATTGATCAATCTGCATCACAAGCTGAGACGTCAAAAGCTGTCGAAAAATATGTTGAGAAAAAGAAAGGGGAAAACCCTGGGAAAGAAATCTTAACAGGAGATAGTCTTACACAAGAAGCTTCTGATTTTATGAAAAAAGTAAAAGATGCAAAAATGAAGGAAAATGAACAGGCACAGCAGCCTGAAGTAGGCCCAGTAGCTGGACAAGGTGCAGCATTAAATCCAGGGAAATTAAATGGAAAAGTACCTACTACATCAGCGAAGCAAGAAGAATACAATGGAGCTGTTCGAAAAGATAAAGTACTTGTTTTACTTGTAGAATTTAGCGATTTTAAGCATAACAATATTGATCAAGAGCCAGGATACATGTATTCTAAGGACTTTAATCGTGAACATTATCAAAAAATGTTATTTGGTGATGAACCATTCACTTTATTTGATGGATCGAAGATTAACACATTTAAGCAATATTATGAAGAACAATCTGGTGGTAGCTATACAGTTGATGGGACTGTAACAGAATGGCTTACTGTTCCAGGAAAAGCATCAGATTATGGTGCTGATGCGGGTACTGGTCATGATAACAAGGGGCCTTTAGGACCAAAAGATTTTGTGAAAGAAGCATTAAAAGCAGCGGTAGCAAAAGGAATCAATTTAGCAGACTATGACCAATTTGATCAATACGATCAAGATGGTGATGGAAATAAAAATGAGCCAGATGGAATTATTGATCATTTAATGGTTGTACATGCTGGCGTTGGTCAAGAAGCTGGCGGCGGTAAATTGAAAGATGATGCGATTTGGTCACATCGTTCAAAACTCGGTTCAAAACCATATGCAATTGATGGCACGAAATCTTCTGTTTCGAACTGGGGCGGAAAGATGGCTGCATACGATTATACAATCGAGCCTGAAGACGGAGCGGTTGGTGTGTTTGCACATGAGTATGGCCATGATTTAGGCTTACCAGATGAATATGACACAAAGTACTCAGGACAAGGTGAACCTGTTGAGTCATGGTCTATTATGAGTGGTGGTAGCTGGGCTGGAAAAATTGCAGGAACAGAGCCAACGAGTTTCTCACCACAAAATAAAGAGTTTTTCCAAAAGAATATGAAGGGGAATTGGGCGAATATCCTTGAAGTAGATTATGACAAACTTAGCAAAGGCATCGGTGTTGCGACATATGTAGATCAAAGTACTACAAAATCTAAACGACCTGGAATCGTTCGTGTTAACTTGCCGGACAAAGATATAAAAAATATCGAATCGGCGTTTGGTAAGAAGTTCTATTATAGTACAAAAGGAAATGACATTCATACAACACTTGAGACGCCAGTATTTGACTTAACAAATGCAAAGGATGCTAAGTTCGATTATAAGGCATTTTACGAACTTGAAGCGAAGTATGATTTCCTTGACGTATATGCGATTGCAGAAGATGGAACGAAGACACGCATTGATAGAATGGGCGAAAAAGATGTAAAAGGCGGCGCGGATACAACTGATGGTAAATGGGTTGATAAATCATACGATCTAAGCCAATTCAAAGGAAAAAAAGTAAAACTGCAATTTGAGTACTTAACAGATATTGCAGTAGCTTATAAAGGATTTGCGTTAGATAATGCAGCCTTAACTGTAGATGGAAAAGTTGTTTTCTCTGATGATGCGGAAGGTCAGCCAGCAATGACGTTAAAAGGCTTTACTGTGTCTAACGGATTTGAACAGAAAAAACATAATTACTATGTAGAGTGGAGAAATTACGCTGGTTCTGACACTGCGTTACAACATGCACGTGGACCAGTATTTAATACAGGAATGGTTGTATGGTATGCGGATCAAAGCTTTACAGATAACTGGGTAGGCGTTCATCCAGGTGAAGGGTTCTTAGGAGTAGTAGATTCTCATCCAGAGGCAATTGTAGGGACATTAAACGGACAACCTACTGTGAAGAGCAGTACGCGTTATCAAATTGCCGATGCGGCATTCTCATTTGATCAAACGCCAGCATGGAAAGTAAATTCACCAACTCGCGGTATTTTTGATTATAAAGGATTACCAGGAGTGGCGAAATTTGATGATTCTAAGCAATATATCAACAGCATCATTCCTGATGCAGGACGTAAGTTGCCGAAACTAGGACTGAAGTTTGAAGTAGTAGGCCAAGCTGAAGACAAGTCTGCAGGTGCGGTTTGGCTTCATCGATAAAATAAGTTAAAACGAAGAGGAGCTGCCACAAGTCGGTGAAACTGACTTATGACAGCTCTTTTCTTCTTGTGAAAAAACTCTCTGTTTTTTTATGTACTTATTGGAAAAATTCGAAGTTTCTTTGATACATAAAATGCTCCGTCTGTCCAATTATAGAAGCTATTTTGGACGTAAGAAATTTGTAAGTAATGAGTAAGAAAAAAGAGATTTTCATAGTATAAAATATTTATTATAGCTACTTTTAACACCTGATACTAATAGTGTGTTATAATATGAATTAGCAACAAAAAGGAAAGGAATTAGAACAATGACCTTAGAAAATACTAAAAATTTAAAAAAACAAGTTGCTCCTTTTGAAAAATCAACGATTAAAAAAAGTGTTTGGCAACTGATCAACACAATCGTGCCATTTATTATTTTATGGTACCTTGCTTATAAAAGTTTGTCAGTTTCTTATTGGTTAACATTAGTTCCAGCACTGTTAGCCGCTGGATTTATGACAAGGATTTTCATTATTTTTCATGATTGCACCCATTATTCGTTTTTTAAAAGTCGACGTGCAAATAGAATAGTTGGAACGTGTATGGGTGTTTTAACATTATTCCCATTTGATCAGTGGGGGCATGAGCATTCTATTCACCACGCTACGAGTGGTAATTTGGATAAAAGGGGTACAGGAGATATTTGGACGCTTACAGTAGATGAATATGTAGCAGCACCATTTAGACTCCGTTTAGCATATCGTTTATATCGCAATCCATTCGTTATGTTTGGGTTAGGCCCGATTTATGTTTTCCTGCTTAAAAATAGATTTAACCGAAAAGGTGCTAGAAAAAAAGAACGTATGAACACATATTTAACGAATATTTTAATCGTTGCTATTATAGGAATGCTTTGCTGGGCAATTGGATGGCAATCGTTTCTTTTAGTACATGGTTCTATATTTTTAATAGCAGGTTCAATAGGTATTTGGTTGTTTTACGTACAGCACACATTCGAGGATTCTTATTTTGAAGAAGATAAAGAGTGGGAATATGTGAAAGCGGCAGTGGAGGGAAGTTCTTTTTATAAACTTCCAAAAATTTTGCAATTTCTAACGGGTAATATTGGATTCCATCATGTTCACCACTTAAGTCCAAGAGTACCTAACTATAAATTAGAAGAGGCACACAACAATACGCTTCCTTTAAAAAATGTACCAACGATTACGCTTGCTACAAGCTTACAATCACTACGTTTCCGTCTTTGGGATGAGAAAAGTAACAATTTTGTTAGCTTTAAAGATGTCAAAAATATAATTAAAAATAATGTTTCTGTTCGAGTGAAATCTGAACTATAATTGCATCGTATATAAAACTCCCCTTAATCATTTTCGATTTAAGGGGAGTTTTTGTTTAAAGAGTAGATGCCAGATAAGAAGAAAATTTACATAATTCAAATTGTAATTGAAGCAGATTAGGAATTGCTCGTACGTAAGTACAAATATAAGATGACAATAAATACACTATGTTAACAAATGGAGTTATCATGAATTTTCCATTACGAAAACTGTTCATAAATCCGAAGAAAATTAATAGCAAAAGGGGAATCGTACAACATTATATCCAAAAATAAGAAAAGACTTGAACGAAAATTCCATTCATTTTTCTTGGTGTTCCGTATTCCATACACTTAAATAGGATGCATATTCTAGTTCATCTGGATTCTCATGTAACATAGAAATGAATTCTAATTTATTTCCATCACAATCTAGAAAGTATACACTTGCAGCGGGCATCCACCTTTGGACAATTGGCTCTTGATTTCCTTTTCCTTGACTTCCTATCACTTCTATTCCGCGTTCCTCTAACCACGCTTTAGAAGTCATTAAAGACTCTAAATTTACACCAAAAGCAAAATGTCTCGGCTCAAAGTCTTCAATGTTATGTACTTCCCATAGTCCAAGCATTTGTTGTTTATTTTCTCCGACCCAAAAGAAAGCCACTCTTCTTTTGGAGAATTTTCTTGCTAACGTTAATCCTAGCTTGTTTTGATAGAAATTTATTGCGTTTTCTAAATTTCTTACATGTAAATGAGTCTCGTATATGTTCTGTATTATTATGATCATTCCTTTCTTTATGGGTAACTACCAATTAAATAGTGAATGTAATTCTAAAGTTGAAATATGTATAAGCCTAGTAATGTACATCTATATCCGATATACCTATTTACTATTATATTGAAATTGGAATGTGATAAATCCCACTGAGGTAGTAAGTGTTTAAATGAACACTCTACTACTTTTGTAGGAGAGGGGATATATCTATTAAATTCAGATGAAATCATATTTAAATAATGAAAAACGCTATTCTTTTCGTAAGAATAGCGTTTTTTTATGTTTTTAAGTTGGTGGCCATAGGGTAGAATTTGAAAAATGAGGATTTACAAAGCTAAGAAGTTTAACTCCAAAAAAAATCGATTTCCTGTGGAGTTAAAGGAATCGACTTTTTTATTTACCTTGATGTATTAACGCAGCTGTTAACTTAATAGTAAATAAGTAGAATCCACTATTTCTCCCAAAGTTCGATCAATCGACCTTCAGGATCCTTAATCCAAATAAACTGTCCAAATTCACTGATTTCTTCTTTCTTCTCAAGAGGTACACCAATATTCTCAAGATGCTTTATAGTCTCGTTTAGATTATGTACTTCGAAATTTAACATCACTTGTTGTTCTTTTGGAAAATAATTGTCATTCTCTGTAAAGAAAGAAAAGATTGTCTCATTTCCTAACTGGGGTTTAATCACAGTTCCATTCCAATCTTCTATATCAAGTTTCAACACTTCACTGTACCATTTTTTTATAACTTCAAGATTCTTAGTTCTCCAAAATATTCCTCCAAAACCTTTTATCATCGTATCTAACTCCTGTCTGTCTTTAAATATATATTAAATATATCAAAACAAAACAGTATTAGTAAGCAGAATTATCAACTTATGAATAGTAAAAATAGTAATTGTTAGTATTATAGTATTTACTACATTAACACTTTCTACAACATCATTAGCAGAACTTGAAATTTCGGGAAAGGTATAGAAATGCTCATTTTTCAACCCAAAGTTCACCTGAGCAATCCAGAACTTAAAGTGTTATAAATAATTCTTTCAATAGTAGGGGGAAATGAGAGAAGGAACGATAAAAGACCACACATGAAGTGAAACGCCATGTGTGGTCTTTTATGTATCGTCAAATATTACGAAGTCTCGCTAATTTTAGTTTCACTATGAGTGTTAGTAGAATTTCTTTTCTTAACTTTAAAGTGATAGTAAGTGTAGCAAAAGATGATAAATGGGACAGTGCAATAGATTCCAAGTCGTTGTTCTGGGATAAAAATAAGACTGATTAATATAATGCCATACAATCCAAAACCAAGAATTGGTACGAGTGGATAAAGTGGCGTTTTAAATTTTAAGTCTTCTAATTTTCCGCCGTCTGCTAAATAATGTTTGCGGAAAAAGAATTGAGAAACACAAATTGACATCCAAACAATAATGGTAATGACTCCGGAAATTGAAATGAGCCATAAGTAAACCGTTTCAGCAGCTACTACGCTTGTCAAAAGAGAAAAAGCAGAAATAGCTATCGTCATGATTAAAGCGTTGAGAGGAATCCCACGTGATGATAATTTCTTTAAAAAGGCTGGAGCCATTTCGTTTTTTGATAAAGACCAAAGCATTCGAGTAGCAGCGTATAGTCCTGAGTTTGCAACAGAAAGAACAGCAGTAAGAATAACAAAGTTCATAATATCAGCTGCATATGGAATACCGATATTATCAAAAACAGCAACGAATGGGCTCTTTGTTAATCCAGCTTCTTCCCAAGGAATTAAAGCAACAAGAACAAAGATTGCTAAGACGAAGAAAAACATTGTGCGCCATATAATATTTCTAATAGAACGAGGTAAAGTTTTTGCTGGATCTTCACTTTCACCTGCTGCGATTCCAACAAGTTCTGTACCTTGGAAGGAATAGTTGACTGTAACCATTGTTAAAAGAATAGCGGCAAGTCCATTTGGGAATAAACCACCATGATTTACGAAATTTGATAATAGCGGAGCGGGTTCGTCACCTTTTAAATCAATAAAACCGAACATAGCGGCGCCGCCAAGAATAATGAAAGCGATAATGGCAGATACTTTTATACTTGAAAACCAAAATTCTGTTTCTGCATAACTACGAGCAGATAATGCGTTAATAGTGAAGATTGTAACGCCAAATATTAAACACCAAACCCAAACAGGAATATCAGGAAACCAGCGCTGCATTGTAATGCCGGCAGTTGTAAATTCAAGACCAGTCGTATTCGCCCAGCTTAACCAATACAACCATCCGATTGTAAAGCCAGTTGCAGGATTGATGAACTTAGTGGCATATTCCTGGAAAGAACCTGAAACAGGCATGGCTACAGCAAGTTCACCAAGACATAGCATAACGAAATACATTAATAATCCACCGGCCATAAAGGCAAGTACGGATCCGCCAGGTCCAGCTTGACTTATAATAAAGCCAGATCCGTTAAATAACCCCGTTCCAATCACACCACCGAGTGCAATCATGAATAAGTGTCTACTTTTCATCGTCCGTTTTAATTCATTGTTTGTATTGCTTACTTGCGCCATTGTTTTCCTCACTTTCATAGTTGATAGAATAAAGTTTGGTGTTTTTCCGTATTATGGAATGTATTCCGTGATGTGAAATCTTGTTATAATTTTCAGATAATTAAAAAGAAAAGTCAATATTTTTTTTGTTTGCGTTTTCAATTCTTTGTTAGTGATATGTTTTTATTATTAGAAAATTAAATAAATAGATTGATTTCATTTCGAATGTTTGCTAAATTGATAGTTAATTAAGCATACTAACATATTACGAGTAAAGTTGAGGCGAGTTATGGTACAGTCCATTGATCGAGCGATAAGTATTATTAAATTATTGAATTCTACAAATGAAAAAGAGTATTGGGCTATTTCTGATATAGCTGATGGAACACATCTCCCGGTTAGTACAGTACATAGATTACTTAACTCTTTAATGGAGCATGGGTTAGTTACACAAATTTCAGAGACAAAACAGTACAAAATTGGACCAATGTGGATGGAAATAGGGTTACGTCAATTGGAGAAGGTAGACTACAGATCTGTTGCAAGAGAAGTGATGAAACGTTTGGCTGCTGAAGTGGAGGAAAGTGTCTATTTAAATATTCCAAACGGAACACATTCTATTATCATTGAAAGAATTGATAGTCCTTTAAAAATTCGAGTTATCGATAATCTAGGGGAACAAATTCCACTTTCAATTGGTGCCGCAAATAAAACGATGCTTGCCAATATGAAAACGAATGAAATGGAACATATTGTAGAAAATTTACTTTCTTCATTACCAGAACAAAAGCAAATTCTTCTTAATCAAATAAAGCAAATAAAAAATGAAGGATATGCTGTCAGTTATGGTGAAAAAACAGAAGGGACAGCTTCAGTAGCTGCACCTATTATCGGATTTAATCATAAAGTAGTAGGAGCATTAAGTGTTGGGTTAATTAGTCATCGTATTAATGATGATCGACTATCTTTTCTTATTAGCAAGGTAAAACAAGCGGCTCATGAAATATCAATAAAAATCGGCAGTACATCAGAACTATAATTTTGATAGCTGTCGTCATTTTTTTATTCATATACTGGAATTAGTTTTCATAATGCGGAAAAATAGGGGGATTTATATGTCAAAGTGGCAATCAAAAGAACAATTGATTCAATTATTAAGCGGTCTTGTTGAAATTCCTAGTATTACCGGTTCAGAAGCTGAAGTAATATTGCCAGACTTTGTTGTGGAACAGTTATCTGATTTACAGTACTTCAAAGAAAACCCGCATCATTTACAAAAAAATCCGACAGGGGACGGACGATATTTTGTTACAGCACTAGTAAAGAAAAGCGATAGTACAAAAAATACTGTAATTCTAGTAAGTCACTTTGATGTTGTAGATGTACAAGATTACGGAGTGTGGAAAGAAGATGCATTTAATCCTAAAAAGTTAACATCTATGTTTTATTCTCATAAAGATGAACTTCCAGACCATGTACGTGAAGATATAGAACATGGAGAATGGCTGTTTGGTAGAGGGACAATGGATATGAAATGCGGCCTCGCATTACAAATGGCAATGATTGAACAAGCATGTGAAGGAAGATTCGATGGGAATGTTCTTTTATTGGCTGTACCAGATGAAGAAGTGAATTCTATAGGGATGAGGGCGGCTGTTCCGAGATTGTTAGATTTAGCAAGAGAGCATAACTTAGATTATAAAACGGTCTTAAACTCAGAGCCTATGTTTTCAAGACATCCTGGTGACCAAAATAAGTATATTTACACTGGCTCTATTGGTAAAGTGTTACCTGGTTTTCTTTGCTATGGAAAAGAGACACATGTAGGTGAACCTTTTGCAGGCTTAAATGGGAGTTATATGGCCTCATTAATAACAGCAGAATTAGAGTTAAACACAGACCTTTGTGACATTGTAGAAGGGGAAGCGAGTCCTCCGCCAACTAACTTACTTCAAAGGGACTTAAAAGAGGATTATTCTGTACAAATTCCGCATCGTGCAGTTACATTATTTAATTTGTTTTTATTAGAAAAATCAATGACAGATGTAGTTTCATTGTTACGTCAAAAAGTAACGAAAGTAGCAGAGAAAATAGAAGAGTCGTATGAAAAACATGCATATCGTTTTTCTAAATATAATCCATTTATACCACCTAATCTCAAAGTAAATGTATTAACTTATGAAGAGCTTATCACATATGCAATTGAGCAACATGGACAAGAAAAAATAAATCATATTCAATCTAATATTATAAAAAATAGAGAAGATAAAGATGATCGTGCGGTAACGATTGATTTAGTAGATAAATTAGCGATTTTATGTAAAGAAAAGGCACCGATGATTGTACTTTTCTTCGCTCCTCCGTACTATCCAGCTGTGAGTTCACGCAACAATCCTTTAATAAAAGAGGTAGTTGTAGAAATGGAAAAGTATGCACACTACAATCATAAGATTACATTTGAAAACCAAAATTATTTTGGGGGGATTTCAGATTTAAGCTATGTAGGCTTGCAGTATCCACTGGATTCAATGAGTTCGCTTGTAGACAATATGCCATTATGGGATAAAGGTTATTCAATTCCGCTTCAGGAATTAGAAGAGTTTGATGTTCCAGTATTAAATATGGGGCCGGTAGGAAAAGATGCACATCAATGGACAGAACGTCTAGATGTAAACTACGCATTTGAAACACTAATAGATATGTTACCGAAATGCATTGAAAAATTATTAGTTTCTAATAAAATTACACAATCATAGTAGGGAATAGGTAAGGGATAAAACAGAACCTTTAAAGAAGATTTGAATTAAATTATTTTAATATAATTAAAAAGCGGAACGGCCAAGCTCAATTTTATATGAGTTTGGCCGTTTATCATGTAGTGAATTTTTAATTAAAATTATGTAAATTCATAGCTAACGTAATCTCTTTTATAGTTTTATTTTTTAGTTTGACCAGATAGTTCAACAGACTTTTGCGTACAACGTTGCATAGCTGAAATAATCGCTGTTCGTAATCCTTTTTCCTCTAATGTTGCTACAGCTTCTATTGTCGTTCCACCAGGAGAACAAACCATATCTTTCAATTCACCTGGATGTATTCCTGTTTCTAGTACCATTTTTGCAGAGCCTAACACAGCTTGAGCAGCGAATTTATATGCTTGATTTCTTGGCATACCATCTAGTACAGCAGCATCTGCCATCGCTTCTATAATCATATATACATAAGCTGGTGAAGAACCACTTACGGATGTGACAACATCCATTAATTTTTCACTTACGATCTCTGTTTGACCAAAACTATTGAAAATGTTTAGTACATCTTCTAAATCTTTTTCTGTCACCATTTCATTCGGGCATAATGCAGACATTCCTTCTCCAACAAGAGCAGGAGTATTAGGCATTACCCTTACAACCTTTACTTTTTTATTAAAGGCATTTTCAGTACTTTCAATACTTTTCCCAGCAGCGATCGTAACGATGATAGCATCGTTTTTGATTACTTCTTTTATTTCATTAATTATTGACGCGTATAGGTCTGGTTTGATTGATAAAATTAAAATATCAGCATTTTTAGCTACTTCATTGTTGTCGGTAGTTGTAGTTAGCCCATATTTTTCACTAGCATTTTTTAAATTAGCAGTGTTTAAATCTGAACAAATAATTTGATTTGAAGACACTATATTTTTGTCTATCATTCCGCCAATCATAGCCATTCCCATATTTCCGCAACCGATGAATCCAATTTGTTTATCCATAATAACTCAATCTTGCTCCTTTTATAATCAATTATATCGGTTTGATATTATTTTCTTAGAATAAGAATAACATCCCTGTGCAATATAAAGAAACATTCTAAGAGAATATATTCCTTTTTGCAACACTAAAAGATAAAAATTAATTATATTCGACATTATGTAAATATATACACTATAATTTAAGGTTTTATGTTTATGAATAGGAGTTAAACTTATATCAATTTGTATTTTCATTCAGTAGGGCAATAATTTCATACAAGTAACTTGTGGCTCTATTTATTTTTTAAGATACCTCTTGACACCGAATCGAACTATATCGCATAATATAAAAAAATTAGATTGAAAATCGTTGAAGGGAATTAGTACATATGTCTTCTTGCGAAAGAGAGTGGAATTCACCGGCTGAAAGATTCCTCGTATAGAATGTATCGAACCTATCCCTGAGTCTTAAATGAAAGTTTAGGCGTTCGCCTGCGTTATAGGCACCAAGTGGATATCTATGTATATCAATTAAGGTGGTACCGCGGAACAATGACCGTTTCGTCCTTTTTATTTTATTAAGGGCGAAGCGGTCATTTTTATTTTGCTCTTAAATAATTCAGTGCAGCATTGATGAGAATAGATATAGTTGCAAAGTGAATGAAGTGTAAATTATAAAAACTTTGATTTTAGACTTGGGGGATAAAAAAGTGAAAAAACAACGAATTGTTGTAAAGATTGGAAGTAGTTCCTTGGCAGATAGTCATGTAGGCATCTCTACAGAACAGCTTTCAGATCACGTTGCCGCATTGGCTCGGTTGAAAGCTGATGGGCACGAGGTTGTGTTAATTACATCTGGAGCCGTTGCTGCAGGGTTTTCAGCGCTAGGATATCCTAGCAGACCTGTAACGATTAAAGGGAAACAGGCTGCAGCAGCTGTCGGACAAAGTTTGTTAATGCAGGCGTACACGGAGGAATTCCGTAAATATGGCATCGTTACTGCGCAACTTTTGTTGACGAGAAGTGATTTTTCTAGAAAAGAACAGTATAGTAATGCTTACGCTACGTTAGGAGAATTATTAAACCGTTCCGCTCTTCCAATTATTAATGAAAATGATTCCATCTCTTTAGAGGAGCTGACGTTCGGTGATAATGATATGCTGTCAGCTTTAGTAAGCGGGCTTGTTTCGGCGGATATGCTTATGATCTTTACAGATGTGAACGGGTTATATGACAAAAATCCTCAGAAAAATGCGGATGCAAAAAAATATTATTTTCTTCCTGAAGTTACGGAAGAAATTTCTTCTCTTGCAGGAGATGCTGGCTCAAAACTTGGGACTGGCGGTATGAAATCAAAAATCGATGCTGCAAAGACAGCACTCTCTCTTGGTGTGAGTGTATTTATCGGAACAGGACGTGGGCAGGAAAAGTTTGTAGATGTTTTGAAGGGTAAGGGTGACGGAACGTATGTCGGTAATGCTCCTCAAAAAGAAATGAAGATGAACAAGCAATGGATTGCCTTGCATTCGCTTGTTAGCGGACAAATTGAAGTAGATGCTGGGGCAGCTACTGCCATCATTCAGCATGGTAAGAGTTTACTTCCAGCTGGTGTTACGAATGTATCAGGATTTTTCCAAGTGGGTGAAGTTGTAGAGGTTGTAACGCAACAAGGGCGCGTAATAGGAAAAGGACAATGCACATATAGTGCAGAGGAACTAAGAGATGTAAAAGGTATGCAAAGCCAAGATATTCAAGTAAGAGGCGAGAGACATAGTTATGAAGTCATCCATAGGGATCATTGGGTTTCACTTTAAAAAGGAGGAAATAAAAATGAATGAAGTGTTGGCAAAGGGGATAAAAGCAAAAGAGGTTGTTAGGGAACTTGTACTAAAATCTACAAATCAAAAAAACGAAGCACTTGCTGCAATTGCAAATCAATTAATAAGTGAAACAGCTTATATTTTAGAGGAAAACAAACGGGATATAGAAGAAGGTAAGGCAAAAGGGTTTTCTGATTCTCTCATTGATCGCCTTATGCTGAATGAACAGCGTATTGTTGATATGACAGAAGGGATTAAGCAGCTAATTGAATTACGTGATCCTGTAGGAGAATGTGTAAGTGCATGGGAAAGGCCAAATGGACTATCTATTCAGGAAATGCGCGTACCACTTGGTGTTGTTGGGATGATTTATGAGGCAAGACCGAATGTAACAGTGGATGCTGCTACAATTTGTTTGAAAACAGGAAACGCAGTCATATTACGTGGTAGTTCTTCTGCTATTCATTCTAATAAAGCGATCGTTGCCGTTATTCACAGGGCGCTCAAACAAACAAGCTTACCTCAAGAAAGCGTCCAGCTTATAGAAGATACAACGCGAGATAGCGCAAAGCAGTTGTTTACAATGAAGGATTATCTAGACGTTCTTATTCCAAGAGGTGGCAAACAATTAATCGATACTGTTGTGAGAGAAGCGTCTGTTCCAGTACTTGAAACAGGTGCGGGAAATTGTCATATTTTCATTGATGAAACAGCGGATAAACAAATGGCATTGGATATTATTATAAATGCAAAAACGCAGCGTCCATCTGTATGTAATGCGATTGAAACGATTGTTCTTCATGAGAAGTGGGCAGAGAAATATGGTAGCGAGTTGTTTTCTTCTTTGAAGGGTAGAGGCGTGGAGCTACGTGGTGATCAAAAAGCATTTGCAATGGATTCTTCAATTGTACTTGCTTCAGAAGAAGACTGGGGGACAGAATTTTTATCTCTTACACTAGCAGTGAAAGTGGTTTCCACTGTTGAAGAAGCGATTCATCATATAAATACGTATGGATCTATGCATTCTGAAGCAATTATTACTGAAAACGAGGAAAACGTCAGCAAGTTTTTTACTTCTGTAGATGCCGCGGCACTTTATCATAATGCATCGACTCGTTTTACAGATGGATCCGAATTTGGATTCGGAGCGGAAATTGGTATCAGTACACAAAAGTTACACGTAAGAGGACCAATGGGGCTTCCAGCATTAACTTCTACAAAATATGTGATTCGTGGAAATGGACAAATTCGAAAATAATAATAAAAGACACTCAATTGGCCTGAGTGTCTTTTATTATAAAAATTATTTACCATACAAATAGCCCAACGAGCATAGCACTTAATAAAGAAACAGCCATCCCGCTAACAAGAAGCTTCCAAACATTTTTACCGATGACTGATGATTTTTCTCCGCCAAATAATGAATTGTAAGTTCCGTAAATCATACCTACTGTACTAAAGTTAGCAAAAGAAGCTAGAAATGTCGTTGCAACCGCAACCGTATGCGGTTGTAGCGACTTTAAGTTTGATTTTAAATCCATCATTGCAACAAATTCATTCGTCGTTATTTTGATCCCCATTAATTCAGCTACGTACATAGCATCACTGCCTGATAAACCGAGTAAAAATGCAAAAGGACTAAAGATAATGGAGAAGATTTTTTGAATTGTTAACCCCGTTACAAAAAAGCCTAAAATCCCATTTAAACATGCTGTTAAAGCTACATATCCAATTACCATGGCTAAAATAACGATAACCATATTCATCCCGACTAACATACTGTTTGAAATAGTAGAAAAGAAATCCTTTTTTTCATGTTTGGAAGGTGTGTAAACAACGTCTTCTTCTTTCGAAACTTCCACAGGATTTAATACATTGGCTAAAATTAATGCGTTAATACAGTTTAATGGGATTGCACTGAAAATATATGTTGCTGGAACCATTGATAAATAAGCGCCAAGAATGGATCCGCTAACGCTACTCATACTCATAATTCCAAAAGTTAATAATCGATTTTCTTTTAAAACAGATAATTGATCACGAACAACTGCAAGTGCTTCGGTGTTCCCTAAAAACATCATTTGAATGGAAAAGAAACTTTCTAACTTTGGCAAACGAGAAATCTTTGAAATAACTGCACCTACTTTATCAATAATCCAAGTTAAGATTCCGAAATAAGATAGAATATCGAAAAAAGTAATAACAAAAATGATAGGAAGTAATGCACTAAAGAAGAAATCAATGTGTGGACTGTCCATAGCGGAAGGAAATGCAAATCGAATACCTTCGTTCGCGCATGCCAGTAGCCAACTGAAAAATGACGCTATTTTATTAATGATAATACTGCCTAGCTTTGTGCCTAACATAAACCACGTAATAAAAAGCTCCAATATGATGAGAATTACAATTGGTCTCCATTTTATATGTTTTTTATTAGGCGAACATAAGAAAACGATTAATATGACAACGAAAATCCCTAACATATTTAATATGAAATGCATGTCAACCACTCCTTGAGCTTTATTATTTGTATATAAAAAAGCTCTTATTCTTCTTAATTTAGAATGAATGTGGTTTAATTTATATTTTTGTAAATTCTAAAAGAATAGAAGGTAAAATTCGATAAAAATAGAATTTAATACATAGCAAACAAGGAGGGGATAAAAATGGAGGTCTATCACATAAAGAGTAAAAAGAGGGAAACATACAACGTTCAGGTGAAATATTCGATACTTTTCGAATGTGCACTTGGCATTGCAGCAATTACTCATAAAAGGTTAATTGATACTCTTGAAAAGACTGAAAGTGAATGGAAAGGAATTAGACAATCATTAACAGATGAGATGGAAGAACACTTGCAGTTTGTAGAAGAACATAATACGTGGAAAGCATTGCTTCAGTTATTGTATGAAGAGGATTTTCAAGAGTTATCGCAGTTTAATTTTAAAATTGATTTACTTTCAGAAGAAGATTTGAAATTTATATGTTTACCGTTTTTAGGGGAGAAGTATGAAGAGAAAAGACGTTTAGCCGCAAGTAGAGATGTAACTGCAATACATGAACTAAAGGAATTAACGCAGGATCATCCGTTTTTTTCTACTTATATTAGCTTTATATGTGATGTAGATGTACAAGTGCTGAAATCTCATTTAATCACTGTAATGACAGGTTGGTATGAGAGCATAATTAAGAAAGAGGAAGAAGAAATACTTTCTATATTAAAACGAGATTATGAAGCAAAAAATGAAATGAATAAAAAGATGAAACCGGAAGAGTTTGTCGAGTGGGCGACTGGCGGAGTGAACTATATGCCAGAGCCAAGTGTTCATCACGTACTTCTTATTCCGCAAATGACGTACAGACCGTGGAATATTGAAGCAGATATTGAAGATACGAAAGTATTTCATTATCCAGTTGCGAATGAAAGCATTCATCCCGAAGATCCGTATGAGCCGAATTATTTTTTAGTTCAAAAACATAAGGCTCTTGGGGATGAGGCGAGATTGCGAATTATAAAAATGTTGTTTGAAAAAGAACGTACTTTACAGGAAATAACGGAAAGATTGCAGCTTGGTAAATCGACAGTACACCATCATTTGAAATTGTTACGTGCAGCGAAGTTAGTTGATATACATGACGGAAAGTATGTATTAAGGAAGAAAGCAGTGCAGTCGTTAGCGAAAGAATTAGATGTATTTTTAAATAGATAATTTACAACGAGAATGTACATAAAGGGAGGAATTTAAGAGAAAAGTTGGTGAGCTATAGTGAAGAGTGTATTGAAAAATCGTTCTTTCTTTTTTATGTGGATTGGTAGTGCAATCTCAGAATTAGGAGGGGCTTTCGGAACGTTATGTAATTCAATTCTAGTATATGAGTTAACAGGATCGGAAATGGCTTTAAGTAGTATGTGGCTATTATATTTCATCCCATCACTCATACTGCAATTAATAAGTGGCCCATTTATTGATAAATGGAGCCGAAAGTGGATTATGATTTTTTCACAATGGATACGATCATCCGTATTCTTATTACCTTTGATGATGCTAGTTACAGGTAGTATAGAAGTTTGGCATATTTATGTTGTTCAAATTGTAGTGGGACTTATTACACCTCTTTATACACCTGCGAGTCAGGCAATTACACCGAGCATTGTAAGTAAAGAACAACTTCAAGACGCAAATGCGTATATTGATGGAATGACTCGTCTCATGATGTTTCTTGCGCCAGTATTAGGTGGAGTAGTAATTCATTTCATTGGAACAGAACTTACATTATCTTTCGTATGCATATGTTTATTTGTTAGTGGCACTTTCTTATTTTATATAAAAGAAATTAGAACGTCGCAACCTATTCGGAAAACGTGGCTAGAACAATTTCTTCACGGTTTTACATATTTTTTCACAAAACCAATCATCGTTTGGCTCGGTATATTTCTTACTTTCGTGCAGTTTGGAGTAGGGGTAACGATGGTCACAAATCTTCCTTATATAAAAGACGAGCTGTCAGCGGGATATGCAGAGTACGGTTATTTCATGGCAGGTTTTCCACTTGGCTACGTAATTGGCTCAGTATTAGTCGGAAAAGTAACATATAAAAGCCGGCGTATACTTATGCTTGGAGGATTGTTTATAGGGGGACTCACATACATTTCATTAGGATTCAATCATAGTATTATCATTGCAATAATAATTGAAGTAATAGCAGGGATTTGTATTGCATTTTTCAATGTTCATAACACGACAATATGCCAACAAACCGTCCAAAATAATATGATAGGACAAGTATTTTCAGTGCGTTTATTTTTTATACGATCCGCTATGCCATTAGGTGTGTTAGTAGGGGGAATATTAAGTGAAATGTGGGGAGTAAGAGCACTATATGTAATCATCGGTGCAATTATATGTGTTACCTCTTTAATAGGAATGTTACTTCCGTATTTCAAATTTTTAGATGAGGCGATAGAAAAGAAATCAGCATAATTCAAAAAATTAAAACTTTACAATTGAAAATAATTATCATAATCAATTATAATAGAAGCATACTAGTATTCGTATTACAAAGAGGGAGTGGGATATATGTTTATCGAAACGAAAACATTTACAGTAAAAGAAGGTACATCAAATATAGTTGTAGAACGTTTCACTGGAGAAGGTATTATTGAAAAATTTGAAGGCTTTATCGATTTAAGTGTTCTCGTGAAAAAAGTAAGACGCGGCGACGAAGAAGTTGTCGTAATGATTCGCTGGGAATCTGAAGAAGCATGGAAAAACTGGGAAACAAGTGAAGAACACTTAGCTGGACATAGAGCAGGCCGTGGTAAACCAAAACCAGATCATATTATTAATGTGGATCACGCAGTTTATTATGTGAAATCGTCGAAATCGGCTTATCAACAGTCGTAATATATAAGTAGAGGATACATGTTGTAGAAGCAAACATGTATCCTCTTTTTTATTACTGGGGGGATGTAAATGATAGGAAATCTTTCATTCATTAAAAAAATGTTCTAGGATATAGAAAAAAATATTAGACTTATAAAGCATAGTCTTAGATGGAACGCTTGAATATCTTGCCTTACATATTTAAGGGTTATGAAAATGAGTCTATATCCCTTCTGTTTAAAAGGAGATGAGTACATGAAGCTGAATCATTTAAATTTATGTGTTGATGACTTATCAGAAGCGAGACATTTCTTTGAAACATTTTTTGATTTTCAATTTTTGGAACAAAAAGGGAAAGCACTTGTAGTTATGAGTGATGAGAGTGGATTTATACTTGTGCTAAGTGATCCAAAAGCATTTAAAGGGAATAAGGAAGTTACGTATCCGGAAGCTTTTCATATTGGTTTTTTAGTGGATACTTCAAATGAAGTTGATCAAGCGTATAATCGTTTAGTAGCAGGCGGCATTGAAATAGATAAGGAACCTTATTCGATGCGAGGTAGTAGTTATGGTTTTTATTTTACAGTATTTAATGGCTTATTAATTGAAGTGTCTTGTCTTGATTATAGAGAAGGTAAGAAAGTTTCAAAGCTTAATAGTAATCACCAAGAGTAATCATTTGAAGGTGTATAAAATTTAAGTATGTATCATATTAGAAGACGAATTAAGAAAGTTTCACTGTAAAGTAAAAAAGACAGACTAATAAATAGTCTGTCTTTTTACATTAATTCTTCACATCATCATAAAGTTCAAGCGCCTCTTTCACATTCAATCTATTCTTCACAATACCATGTATTGCTTGAATCATCGCAGCTGGGTGCTCCGATTGCCATATGTTTCGGCCCATGTCTACTCCGATAGCGCCTTCTTGCAATGCATTGTACGTAATGTTTAATGCGTCTTCAATTGAATCTAGTTTTGGGCCGCCCGCGATGACGACTGGGGCAGGGCATGTGCTCGTTATTTTTTCGAATCCTTCGCAGTAATACGTTTTAATAATATCAGCACCCATTTCAACACATACGCGGGAAGCAAGTGCTAGAAAGCGAGCTTCACGTTTTTGTAATTCCTTTGCGACTGCGGTAATGCCGAGTACTGGTAGGCCGTAATCATGAGCTTCAGAAACTACATTTGCGAGATTTGTAACAGTTTGTGTTTCATAGTCTGATCCGACAAAAACAGAAACGCCAACGCCAATTGCGTTTTGCTTCACTGCTTCCTTCACAGGTGTAACAATTGTTTCATTCGCTAAATCTTTACCGACGACAGTAGCGCCACCGGATACACGCATAACCATCGGTGTGCTGCAGTTTTCAGGAATGCAGGAGCTAAGTACACCGCGTGTTAAAAAGAGGGAGTCTGTATAAGGAAGTAAGTTTTTAACTGTTTCAAGTGGTTGTTCTAGCCCGTGAATTGGCCCTAAAAAGTAGCCGTGATCTATTGCTAACATAACCGCTCTACCATCAGGTAAAATTGTATTTAATCGATTTTTAAATCCCCAAGTCATTCAAAATCACTCCTTCGTTAATGTTGGATTTTCCGTTTGTACCGTATCTTTATTTGGTAAATGTGGTGACTTTATAAAAACAGCTTTAAAAGGTTTGTCAGAATGGTTAATCAGATAGTGAGATTCATGAGGGCGAACTTGCAGGACATCACCTTGTTTAATCGGAACTCTTTCGTTATTTACATAGAAGTCTATTTCACCTTCTAACGCATAAAAAACTTCTTCACACGTTGTATGGTAATGATTTTGAAATTCTTGCCCAGGCTGAATGACAACAAGGCCAAGATCAATATTTGGACCTTGTATTAAATATTTCGGCCCGTTATCACCGAAGCGATAGGAGAAGTCATTTTCATTCGCTTTTAACATACAGTTCACTCCTTTATGTAATGTGTTACAGTGCACCAGGTGCAATCCACATATGTGTTGTAAGTCCTTTATCAGCTAAAGCGAGCTGACTGCTATACACGGTTTTCCATGTTTCATAGAATTCTTTGTATAGCTCGTGATTTTCAGTGACTGGTTCAAATGTATTTTCCCACTGTACAAATTGTTCGGCAGTCTCTTCCATAGATGAATATATGCCAGCGCCAACTCCAGCAGCAATTGCAGTTCCTAAAGCAGCCGCTTCTTTCACAACTGGTACTTTTACAGGAATGCCGAGTACGTCTGATAGAATTTGTGGCCATAGTTTCCCTTTAGCGGCACCGCCAGCAAAAACAACTTCAGAAGGGAATGTACCAGTAAGATTTTCAATTAGTTTTAAGTTTCCAAGTGTAACGAAGGCCGCATTTTCTTCAATAGCACGGAACATTTCCTTTTTTCCGCATTTGTCAGCGTCTAAACTTAAATTTAAGAATGAAGGTGCGGCATGACGCCAAGAAATGTAGTTCATAACGTTTGAAAAAGTAGGGATAATACCATATGAACCGACAGGTACGTCTTTCGCTTGTTCTTCTAATAATTCATAAGCGTCTACACCGAGTTTTTCAGCGAACTTTTTTTCTTCTTGGCAAAAAGCGTCTCGAAACCAACGCATAACGAGGCCAGGGAAAAAGGCAATCGTTTCATATTGCCAAAGGTTCGGAACGACGTGACAATTTACTCGAATTGCAGCATTTGGATCCGTTGTTGACTCTGTAATATTCACTTCCTGTTGCCAAAAGCTGCCGCCGCATATTAAAGTTTGATTTGGCTTTACGACTCCAGTCCCGAGTGCTGCCATTTGAGCATCACCGCCACCAGCGACGACAGGAATCCCTTCAAGTAAACCAGTTAGTGCTGCACACTCTTTTGTAACATTACCAATTACAGTGCCAGCTTCATTTATTTTTGGTGAAAATGGCAACGTTATACCACATTCTTTAGCGACTTCGTTATCCCAATTTCTATTTTGTAAATCAAAGATTCCGGACGTACAACCGTTGGAAGGATCGATTTGCAGTACGCCGCTTAATTTATACAAAATCCAATCATTTAACATCGAAAAGGATTGAATATTGTTGTAGATGTCTGGTTCATGTTTTTTAATCCAAAGTAGACGTGGTAAAGCACCTAATGAAAAAGTTTGCCCAGATTTTCTGTATAAATCTTCTTCAAGATGTGAGCGGATTTCTTTTAGCTCACTAACTTCAGCGGATGCACGGCCATCAACATTTGCACATGCCCATATTTCTTGCCCATTTTTATCATATAAAACAAAACCTTCTCGCATACTTGTAGCGCTAATAGCTTGAATAGAAGAGGGAAGTATATTACTTTTTTGTAGAACTTCTTTCGTACACTGTTGTACAAGTTGCCAGTTTTCTTCTACATCAAAATTCATAGAACCGGGGTAACGAGGATCAGTTTTATGAACCCATTCTTTTTGACTTACTGCAATTTGATTGCCATGTAAATCAAAAAGAACAGCTCGAATGCTTCCTGTACCAGCATCGAAAGCTAATAAAGTAGACATTAAGAATCACCTTCCTTTCTTAATAAGGAGAGCGCAGTTTCTTCATCAGTAATTAATGTATGAATAAATTTCCCTTTTAAAGCCCCATAAATGGCATCTATCTTTTGAGTACCTCCAGCCACACCAATGACATGATTCATGCTGCGAAGAATCGTAAGTGGTGTGCCAATTAGACGATTATGATGCGAGAGCTCTAATAACTCACCATTCGTATTATAAAACTGTCCTAAAATATCGCCCGCTCCGTTTTGACTTCGAATATATGTCATTTCACGTAGCGTTAATTTTTCTTCTTTTACAATCGTAGCGTCTTGAGATAACCCGCCAATACCGACAACTGCCGTATGTGCAAGTGAAGCGACATGAAGCATATCTTTCACACTTGGTTCTGATAAAATACTTTGTGCCATTTCAGTAGAAGATGCTAGAAAAGGAGTAGGAATAATATGAAGATCACCTTGCATGTAGTGTAAATAGTTTTGTTTTCTTGGAAGATAGTGGTTTACTCCGCCTGTTAGCGTTACGAATGAAAGATTAATAGAACTTTCAAAATGAATGTTTTCTAGCATTTTACTTATTGTTTCACCCCAGCCGATGCCGAGTAAATCACCTTGTTGGAGATGAGTCTCTAAATATTGTGCAGCGGCTTTTCCGAGAGAAGTAGCATAATTGTCTATTGGAGTAGGGATAATAAAGGCATCTTTCAAGTGGAACTTTTTCATTAAGTCACGTTCAATGCTCAAGCAATGCAAACCGGTTCCTTTTACGTGAAATGTAACGATACCTTCACTGCGTGCCTTATCTAATAACCGGACGACTTTATTTCTTGAAATATGAAGAAGTGAAGCAATCTCTTGTTGTGTTAATTGATCTTTATAATAGTACCAGGCTACTTTAGTTAATAAATTTTCTTCAAAGTTCAGCTGTGACATACTCTTCATCCCTTTCAACAATTGACCAATGCTTAAACATATGTAGCATATATTTTGTTTATTCCAGTTGAAACGATTAATAGCACATTGAAAAAAGTGTTCTAGATATGAAAAAAGGAATATACAATGCTACAAAACAAGTAGAACAAATAATCATTTTCTCAAAAAATGTTCTGGATAGAGGCAGGTGACATCATGTGGAGAATGTGCCCTTATTACAAGTGAAGAAAATGAGTAAGGCGTTTTCGAATCAACTTGTGCTAAAGGAAGTGAACTTACAAGTAGAGCATGGTGATATATACGCTTTAGTTGGTGGCAATGGCGCCGGGAAATCGACATTAATGAAAATATTAACGGGGTTATATTCGTATGATAGTGGAGAAATGTATGTGAAAGGAAAGAGACAGCAGTTTGTAAATCCAAAAGAAGCACACCAAGAAGGGATTTATTTAATACCACAAGAACCGCTCATTTTTCCGCATATGACCATTGAAGAAAATATATGTATCGGGTTAAAAGAAAAGAAAAAGAAACTAAAAGTACAGATTCAGCAATTGATTAGCAGCTTAGGATGGGATATTGACCTTAATAAACTAGGAGGAACATTATCGATTGCGCAACAACAGTTAGTAGAAATCGTTAGAGGATTAATAAGAGAAGCTGAGATTCTTATTCTAGATGAGCCAACATCGACATTAACAACACACGAAATTAAGAGTCTTTTTGTGTTGATGAAAAGTTTACAAGAAAAAGGAATTGGGATGATTTATATTACGCATCGTTTTCCAGAAATCTTTGAAATTGCCAACAAAGTAGCAATACTACGTGATGGAATGGTTGTAAGCCAAGGTGATGTATGTGACTATACATATGACATGCTGATGGAGGGACTATTGCCAAAAGGATATAAACAGAAAGAGAAAATAGAAGTAGTTCAAGAGACAGCAAGGACGAAAAAAATATTAGAAGTGGTTGATATAAATGGTCACGCATTCGAAAATATATCATTCACTGTACATGCGGGTGAGGTTGTAGGTGTTGCTGGCATTATAGGATCTGGCAGAACGGAATTAGCGGAAGCGATATTCGGATTGAAAGCTATAAAATCAGGTTCTATTTTATTAGAAGGAAAATCAATTGATACATGTTCTTTGCATAAAAGACTAAGTGAAGGGCTCGTTTATGTGCCGGAAGATAGGGCGAGAAATGGAATTTTCTCAATTGCTTCTGTTAAAGAAAATATTACAGCAGCAAGTTTATATCAAAATAATCGCTTTTTTATAAATCAAGAAAAAGAAAGCGCTTTAGTGAAGTCATTTATAGAAAAGTTCCAAATTGTTGTATCAAGTATGAATGAAGAACTTACATCTTTATCGGGAGGTAATCAGCAAAAAGTCGTACTTGCGAAATATCTCGCGTGTAATCCAAAAATCATTATTCTTGATGAACCAACTCGCGGAATTGATGCAAAAGCGAGGCTTGAAGTGTATGAGACGATAGAAAAAATGAAAAGGGAAGGACTCGCCATATTATTAATTTCTTCAGATGTTGAGGAAATTGTCCAATTAGCTAACCGTGTATACGTCATGCGAAATGGTCAATTTGTTTCTCATTTGGAGAAAGAACAAATAAGTGTAGAAGAAGTTACACGTCTTGCATACGGAGGTGTAATGGAATGAAACGTATGTATAAAGTGCACGAAACGTCTATCATACTGTTACTACTAATTTATATAGCTATTGTCGGGATGATAAATCCTAATTTTGTTCAGTTTAACTCATTATCATTAATGATGAAATCAAGCGTTATTTTAGTCGTTCTAGCAATTGGCCAATCGTTCGTTTTATTTACGAAAAATATAGACGTATCAGTTGGCTCAATTATGGGATTAAGCGCGGCAGTTTGCGGGATGTTGTTAACGAACGGGTATAATGCATTCATGTCAATTCTTGCTGCGATAATGCTTGGTGCTATTATTGGTTTCATAAACGGGATTGGCGTTGCAAAGTTTCGGGTACCAGCCATTATTATGACATTAGGGATGCTAGGAATTGTTAGAGGTGCAATGTTAATCTTCACAGGCGGGAAGTGGATTGAAGATATTCCAAACGATTTTAAGCAGCTGTCATCTATCATCATTCTTGGTTTACCTATAACTGTATGGTTCGTCTTTATTATTTTACTACTACTATACTTCTTTTTAAGAAAAGTGCCATTGGGAAGATACTTTTATGCGGTAGGTGATAATGAAGATGGCGCGAGGCTTATTGGTATACCTGTTAATAAAGTGAAGATATATGCGTTTATGATTTCAGGCATAAGCGCTGCGCTCGCTGGTTGCATATTTGTTATGAATATCGGGTTCGTCCCAAATCAAACAGGTACAGGATTAGAATTACAAGTAATCGCAGCCGCTGTACTAGGAGGAATTCATTTAAAAGGAGGAACAGGTTCTATATTTGGAGCCGCATTAGGAGCATTGTTTCTAGAAGTGATAAGCAGCTCACTCGTCTTTTTAAAAATACCAGCATTTTGGAATAATGCCATTTCAGGCTTTTTATTATTACTCATCATCATATTAGATAGTGTTATGAAAAAGTGGAAGGCAAAAAGGAGGATGAATCTATGAAGTATTTATATAGATGGGAAGGGGTTCTAATTGTATTACTTCTTATAGAATTCATCCTTTTTAGTTTTATAAATAGTGATTTCTTAAATATTAGTAATCTCCTTTTTAGTACAAATGATTTCCTATTTATCGCAATTGCGGCGATACCAATGACTTTCGTTATTGTAACAGGAGGAATTGATGTATCGGTCGGATCAATAATGGGGCTCACTTCGATCTTGATTGGTGTACTTTGGATGAACGGAATACCTATTTTGTTTGCTGTCATAATCGCCCTAATAATTAGTTGTTTAGCAGGAGCTTTAAATGGACTCATTATAAAAATGACAGATGTAGAACCACTCGTCGTTACACTCGGAACGATGTTTTTATACGGAGGAATTGCACTCGTCATTTCAGGAGGAGCAGGTGCTTCTGGGTATGAAGGAATAAGCGGTTTACCTGACACATTTGTACAACTGGCAAACGGTAGTTTTATAGGAATACCGAATTTATTATGGCTACTGATCGTATTAACAGTTTTATATACTGTATTATTTCACCGAACTATATACGGGCGCCATGTAAAATTAACAGGTGCGAACGAAAATACAGCAAAATACACCGGGATTAAAACGAAAAAAGTAGTCATTATCGCTTACATACTTTCTGGGTTAGGAGGTGGATTAGGAGGTGCTTTCTTAACTGCATATTTCGGTTCTGCACGTGCTGATATAGGAAGTGAAACAATATTACCAATCATTACAGCAGTCGTATTAGGCGGGACACTTATTACAGGTGGAAAAGGAAGTATTTTCGGTACTGTACTTGCAAGTATTTTTATAGGCCTTATGCAATATGGCCTACAAATGACAGGCTTAACAAATGAACAATCAAATGTCGTAATAGGTATTATCCTTATTCTTTCAGTTATTATGAGACATTTCAAATTACATCAATTTTTAGCGGGGAAAAGACAGAGTTGGCATAAGGGGGAAATGTCATGAAGAGAAAACTGGGGATTGTATTGATTGTATGTATTTGTTTAATAGGTTTAATCGCTTGTTCCAGTCAAACGGCAGATAAGAAAAAAGCGGATGATGTGAAATTTGCATTTATCCCGAAATTAACTGGAGTTGGCTTCTTTACATCGGGCGGTGAAGGAGCAAAGGAGATGGGAGATAAGCTAGGCGTACAAGTGAAATATGATGGGCCGTCTGAAGCGAGTGTATCAGGGCAAGTAAAGTATATAAATAATTTTATTAACCAAAATTATGATGCACTTATGGTTTCCTCTACATCAGTTGATGGTTTATCGCAATCATTGCAACGTGCTAAGAAAAAAGGAATGACTGTCTTAACGTGGGATTCTGATGTGAATCCCAAAGACCGTTCTTTTTATATAAGTCAAGGGACACCAGACCAACTTGCTAACTTATTAATTGAAATGACTTCCAAGCAAATTGGAGATAAAGGGAAAGTAGCGTTCTTTTATTCTAGTCCAACAGTAACGGATCAAAACCAATGGGTAACGAAAGCGAAAGAAATTATTAAAAAGAAATATCCGAACTGGGAAATTGTAACGACGCAGTACGGTGAAAATAATGCACAAAAATCTTTATCCGTAGGGGAGAACATATTAAAAACGTATCCAGATATTAACGCAGTTATTTGTCCAGATGCAACAGCACTCCCAGCCATGGCGCAAGCAGCTGAAAACTTAAAAATGGATAAAAAAGTAGTGGTAACTGGATTTTCTACACCGAACGTTATGCGTGATTATGTAAAACGAGGAACAGTACAACAATTCGGATTATGGGATGTCAAACAGCAAGGTGCGTTGGCAACTTATGTAGCAAATGAGATTGTTGTAAAAGGAAAGAAGTTAAAAGTAGGGGATAGCTTTGAAGTAAAAGGAATCGGAAAAGTGAAAGTAGAGCCAAACTCCATTCAAGGATATGATTATGAGGCAGAAGGAAACGGAATTATCGTATTGCCAGAACGAGTTGTATTTACGAAAGATAATATTGATAAGTATAATTTTTAGTAGACAAAAAAAACGTCCGAATATATCGGACGTTTTTTTTATTTCTTCATTAATTATGAACAGTTTCTTTTTCGTTTAATCCAAGTGTACGACCAGTCGAAGTGTGAAGATCTTGGAACAATCTTGGATTTTCAGTTAGTGAAATGCCATATGAAGGAATCATTTCTTTTATTTTTTCTTCCCATTCTACCATGCGGCTTGGGAAACATTTTTCTAATACTTCAAGCATGACGTGAACAGCAGTAGAAGCACCTGGTGATGCACCTAGTAATGCGGCGATTGAGCCGTCAGCTGCACTTACTACTTCTGTACCAAATTGAAGTGTTCCTTTACCGCCAGCATCAGTATCTTTAATTACTTGTACACGTTGTCCAGCAACTACAATATCCCAATCTTCACTTTTCGCGTTCGGAATGAATTCGCGTAATTCTTCCATACGTTTTTCGTGCGATAACATAACTTGCTGAATTAAGTATTTTGTAAGTCCCATTTCTTTTACACCAGCAGCTAACATCGTTAAGACGTTATTCGGTTTTACAGAACCGATTAAGTCAAGGTTTGAGCCAGTTTTTAAGAATTTAGGTGAGAAGCCTGCGAATGGTCCAAACAGTAAAGCTTTTTTATTGTCTATATATCTCGTATCTAGATGAGGTACAGACATTGGCGGAGCGCCAACTTTAGCTTTACCGTATACTTTCGCATGATGTTGCTCTACAACTTTTTGGTTTTTACATACCATAAATAGTCCACTTACCGGGAATCCTCCGATATGCTTTGATTCAGGGATACCAGTCTTTTGAAGTAGAGGTAGACTACCGCCACCACCGCCAATAAAGACGAATTTAGCAGTATGATGCTCAATTTTACCACTATTCATATCGTGTACTTTTACTTCCCACAAACCATTTTTCGTGCGCTTAATATTTTCGACACTATGCTTGTAGTTTAGCTCGACATTTTTTGTTTTTAAGTAATCAAACAACATACGTGTTAATGCACCGAAGTTAACATCTGTTCCAGAGTCAATCTTCGTTGCCGCCATCGGTTCATTAGATGTGCGGCCTTCCATAATGAGTGGAAGCCATTTTTTTAATGTTTCAGGAGCATCAGAAAATTCCATTCCTTGAAACAGTGGATTTTTTGAAAGCGCTTCAAAACGGTTTTTTAGAAATTCAACATTTTTTTCCCCTTGTACTAAACTCATATGAGGTAGTGGCATAATAAAATCTTGTGGATTACGAATTAATTTGCTCTTTACAAGATATGCCCAAAATTGTCTTGAAAGCTGGAATTGCTCATTCACTTTTACAGCCTTACTAATATCTATAGATCCGTCAGATTTTTCGGAAGTATAGTTCAGTTCGCATAGCGCAGAATGCCCTGTACCTGCATTATTCCATTCGTTAGAGCTTTCTTCCCCGGCACTTGCGAGTTTTTCAAAAACTTTAATTTCCCATTCTGGTGCTAATTCTTTTAGTAATGAGCCTAACGTTGCACTCATAATTCCTGCACCAATTAAGATAACGTCTGTTTTTTGCTGCATGTTGCTCATGATAATCTCTCCATCCCCTATATTGGCAAAAAAGTGTAGGTGTTTTCTATGTCTAAGCCGTAAAAGAGAAACACCGCCTAGGCCCCACCTAGGTGTATACCTTTTTTGTCTCAATTATATAACCATCTCATACTCTATTATAATAATTAATAGACTAAAATATCTAGTGTTATCTGATAATTTTAAACTATTTAACGTTTTATTCGCTAAAAATCTTATTTAACAAGCTCTTTTAAGGTGATAAATAGAAAAAAATTACAGTTTGAAATTATCTCGAAAAAGCTTACGTATCCTTAAGTGACTAAATCGAGTACATTTTTATGGGATTATTCTTTCTGTAATGGTAAGATTATTCTGAAAAATAAAAAGGAGGGACTCTAATGTGTACAAAAGAACAAATTTCAAACTTATTTCGAAACTTTTCAATAAAGGAATGTAAAGGGTCAAGTGATTTATATGAATATTTATCAATGAAAATTGCTGAAGATGAGGAAGTACTTACACTATCGTCCTATGCTCAGGTAGGTCAACCAGTCCCAAACTTACTATTAGGTGCAGTACATTATTTATTGTTAGCAGGGAAAGAACATCATTTAAAAACGTATTATAGTAGTTTAGTTGAAAATGCCGATACAAATTTAAATAAAGCTTTTGATCATTTTAAAGATTTCTGTAAAGAGTACCGAGAAGAAATCATTACATTGTTACAAACGAAACTCGTTCAAACGAATGAAGTAAGACGGTGTGCATACTTATACCCAAGTTTCTGCTACATATTTAACAAAGTGAAGAAGCCGTTAGCGTTAATTGAAATTGGGACAAGTTCTGGGTTGCAACTGTTCTGGGACCAATATAGTTATTCGTACGGGACGGATGAAATGTACGGAAATATAAATTCAAATGTGCATGTAACTTCTGAAATAAGAGGGGAGAATGTACCGCATTTTCTAAAAGAAAGCCCATCTGTCGTAGAAAGAATCGGACTGGACTTACATGTGAATGATTTACATAATGAGGAAGATTATTTATGGTTACGTGCTTTAATTTGGCCAGAACATAAAGAAAGGCTTGAGATGTTTGATCAAGCTGCATCTTTAGTGAAAAATGAATCTGTCCAATTCATAGAAGGAGACGGTGTAGAGCTATTATCATCTATTATTGAACAAATAAGTGAAGAAGCTGTTATTTGTATTTTCCATACACACGTCGCAAATCAAATACCAGAACAAGTAAAACATAAGTTAGAAAAACAAATACAAGAAATTGGCGCAAAACGTGATGTATTCCACCTTTATAACAACATGTGGGATCGTGACCTTCATATTGATTATTATATTAACGGAAACGAATATCGTGAAACGGTTGGAGAAACAGAAGGGCATGGGAGATGGTTTAGCTGGAAGATTGGAAATGAGACGCTTATTTAGATTAATATGGGTGCTCTCACTTGTAAAAGGTTCAAGCATTGACTAAATGACTAAGGAATAAATTTATTAGTACCATACAAAAAATGCTTGGGAGAAATCCTAAGCGTTTTTTGTATTACATTTAAACCCCATAATGGATTATGTACTTCTGTTCTGCTGCGGCTTGTACAATTTTTGAAGCTAACTCATTCAGCTCATCAGAATTTATGAAGAACTTTGAAGATGTAACTGCTTCATAAAATATCTTCGGTTCTTCTTCGTGAAGACAGTTTATTTATCGATAAACTCATCGGGAGCCCAAGTGGCGATTTCATTCCCAGGTGCAGCGACTACAAGCCATTGCTCACATAGAACACCAGATTGCCAACATTCATAATAATCATGAAAACCATTTACAAAAATAATTTGTCCACTCTCTAATGTAATAATTAAATGAGGGCTTTCTAAGCCGAGTCGTATATCGGTAACTTTTTGTCTTCTTATCTTAAATATTCTTTCATATTCTTCTTCCTCAGAATAAACTTCAAATTCATCTTCATTTAATGGGTATCTTTTTTGAGGTTTATTAAATAAACACCATTTGGATTCGATATTGATATATAATTGTCCGTCATAATCAACTGAGTCGTGAAAGTTTGTGAAATGAATCTTTATAGCGGCTGGAGAAATACCAAATTGTAATCCATCAACTTGTGATCCGATGAATAGATTTTTCAACACTTTTTCAGCGTAAATTTTATCCTCTTGATTCATTCTTGAAATCCTCCTTTTCTTAAAAATATACCTTATATTTTTATTGTAATAAATAAATTTTCATGTAAAATAAACCTTTTGTGAAAAACGAGCGAATATAGTGTGAAAGATTACGAGAGGGGAACGAAACTTTGGATGAAGTACAATTAAAAGAATGGCTATATAAAAGAAAGTATGTTGCCCAAAAAAGAGTTTGAGAAAGTATTACTTTGGATTGTTGAATAGAAAAAAAAAAAAAAAAGTAACTAATAATTATATTATGTAAACTTAGTTTATAAAACACCCATTTAAAAAATGGATGTTTTATATTTTGATATATTAGGTGGAATATATAGTTTAAAAAAGCGGAATACTTTGCGGAAAGTTAAAGACATTTTTCGGATCATATTTTGCTTTTACTTCCATTAATCGGTCAAAGTTGCAACTGAAGTATGCATCTGGCCAATTTTTAATGGATAGGTCAGGAGTATTAACATAGACACCTTTTGTAAATGGAAGCATTGCCAAACGGAAGTCTTCAACCCATCGAATACTTCCGCCAGCACCTTCTGGTTGCTCCCAAGTAGCGAATATTGACATGTTTGATAGTGCTTTTCGGTAAAAGTAAGCAGTCGCCTCATTTGGCACCTCAGCAACAGCACCGCCTAATCCGTGGAAAAATACGGAGGTGGTGGAAAAGGGAGGTGCATTATTAATAAAGTGATCGATAATGGATAGTCCTTCTTCTGGTAATAGTTCATATACATATGGACCAACACTTTTAAATGGTAAAGGTGTTGCAGGTTGCTTCTCAGCTATTTTCGTTGCTGCTTCTGCCCATGGTATTTCTTCGATAGTTACTTGCATTGGTGAACCGGCTTTTAGTAATGGCTGTAGTAGCATCTGCAATTCTTGAACAGAACCGAGAAATACACCTTGCATTAATAATGATGGTTCTAATCCTGCAGACATAAAAAGAGTAGTTGTAAGTCGTTTATTAGCGCAAGGTAGCGTATATTCTTGCCAAGAGGTTAATACAGGTTTTAAATCTGATATCCCCCAGCTTATTTCTGCAAATCCTACCGTATTAATTTTATGTGTTCGAAACTTAAACGAAGTACATATTCCAAAGTTACCACCACCAGCACCGCGCGAAGCCCAATAGAGATCGGAGTTACACTTGGCGTTAGCGCGTATTATACAACCATTCGCGTCTACCATTTCTAATTCAAGTAAATGATCGAGAGTTAATCCAAATGGACGAGAGAGAATACTATGTCCGCCACCTAAAGTAACACCTGCAATCCCGGGAGTAGGACAAACACCACTCGGCACAACTAATCCTTCAGCTGCAAGTGTTTCAATTAAAGAAATATTTCTCCATCCAGTCCCGATAGTTACAGTTCCATTATTGTGATCTATTTCTAATTGCTTCATTTCACTTACATCAATTACAAGACCAGCATTACTGACGGATAATGCCTCATAATTATGACGTCCAGAGCGCATGCGTATAGGAACGTTATGTAGCCTTGACCAGCGAACAGCGTTTACTACATCCTGCGTATTTTGAGCAAAAATAATGATTAACGGAAATTTGTTGAAGAATGTATTGAATTCTTCACGCGCTGAATTATAATCAGGATCATTAGGTGTAACGATACGACCAGTAAGTTCAATTTTTTGATTATTCATTTCAGTCATCTCTCCTTGACGTGAAATATTTATAATGTGGAAATACAGAACATAAAGAAGAACTGACAATACTTTATAAGTAAATGAATAAAGGAAAAGGATTATTCCAATAAAGAAAAAGGCAGTGCTACATAAGTAGCACTGCCTTTTTGTAATTATATGTATGTGCTCAAAATTTCCCCAGGTAATCCATCAATCTCACAAACTTTCTCCGATGTAAAACCTACGCTTAGTACAATTTTGCGAGAAGGGATATTATTTGGATCGGTCATTGCTTTTAGTACGTTTACATCTGTTTGCTTCACTATTAAAGCTAGATGTTAATTTTTGATTATGTACGTACATACAATGTGTAATTAAGTGAATGATTAACATAGTAATTACAGAAAAGGGTGAATGAAGCATATGAATCAATTTGAGCAAATGATGTACGTTGGTGTCATCATGTCTATTGTACTATCCGTAATGATTTTAGGGTCCTTATATTATAATCCTCGACTTTCATTAACTGATTATCCGAAAGATATTCAAAAAGTAGTTTTTCCAAAATCGATTCATGAAAAAAAGCAAACCATTTACTTTAATATTGTATACAATGCTATTCTTTTCGGTTGTCCTTTCGTTTCTACATATATATTACATAAGCATGAAAAATTAATGTATATGGATGCTTATTTACATACTTTTGGTATTTTAATGATTTTCAATTTAGTAGATTTACTTATAATTGATTGGCTAATTTTTTGCTGGATTACTCCAAGGTTTGTTGTGATTCCTAGTACGGCAGGTATGAAAGGATATAAAGATTATAAGTTTCATTTAAGAGGGGCTATAGTCGCTACTCAAATTTTAGCAATCGTAAGTTTATTTTTGGCGGGAATTGCAACAACTATTTAGTGTGAAGAAGGGCATGAAGCTTTTATAAAAGATAAGGAGATTTATAATATATAGAATTAGAAATAAGAATTTGTTAGTATTGAAGTGAGGAGTTTTAATAACAGTATATTAAGTCGTATTAATATACTGTTGCAAATGTTTTGATATTATGTAAAATTATACAATTTTACAGAGGCATTTGATAAAATTCAAAAAAATATAATGGAGGCTAATATGAAAAAAGTAATTGGCGCAGCAACAGCAACTATTTTTGGATTGGGGGCGTTTACCACAACTGCTACCGCAGAAACAATCGTAACAGCAGATGTACTTAACGTACGTGAAAAACCGACTACAGAATCAAAAGTGGTCGAAAAAGTAAAGAATGGGCAAGAGTTAAAAGTCATCAATACCGAAGATGGCTGGTCAAAAATTGAATTGAACGGTAAAGAAGTGTTTGTAAGTTCGGAGTTTACAAAAGATGTGTATCATGTAACGGCGAATTTGTTAAATGTACGTACCGAAGCAAACACAGATTCAGAAATTCTTGGCAGACTAAAAAAAGATGATGTAATTGAAACAACGCATCAAGTAAAAGACGGATGGTTGGAATTTGAGTATAAAGGAAAAATTGCTTATGCAAACGTTTCTTTCCTATCAAGTACAGCACCAACTGAAAAGAAAACTGAAGAGAAAACGAAGCAAGTAGCGAAAGTACAAAAATCAGTTAAAGAAAAGAAAGAAGTAAAGACGCAGAAAGTAGCAAAAGCGAAAGAAACAACGAAAGCACAAGAAATAGTAAAGCCTAAAGAAGAAGTAAAAGTTAAAGAAGAACCGAAAGCACAAGAAATAGTAAAGCCTAAAGAAGAGGCAAAAGTTAAAGAAGAAGTAAAAGTTAAAGAAGAAGTAAAAGTTAAAGAAGAAGTAAAAGCACAAGAAATAGTAAAGCCTAAAGAAGAGGCAAAAGTCAAAGAAGAAGTAAAAGTTAAAGAAGAACCGAAAGCGCAAGAAATAGTAAAGCCTAAAGAAGAGGCAAAAGTCAAAGAAGAAGTAAAAGTTAAAGAAGAACCGAAAGCGCAAGAAATGGTAAAGCCTAAAGAAGAAGTAAAAGCTAAAGAAGAAGTAAAAGCTAAAGAAGAAGAAAAAGCGCAAGAAATAGCAAAAGCTAAAGAAGAAGAGAAAGCAAGAGAAATAGCAAGAGCTAAAGAAGAAGAGAAAGCAAAAGAAATAGCAAAAGCAAAAGAAATAGCAAAAGCTAAAGAAGAAGAGAGAGCAAGAGAAATAGCAAAAGCTAAAGCTAAAGAAGAAGAAAAAGCAAGAGAAATAGCAAAAGCCAAGGAAGAAGAAAGAGCAAGAGAAATAGCAAAAGCTAAAGAAGAAGAGAGAGCGAAAGAAGTATCAAAAAACAACATACAGTCTGCTAAACGTGAATTAACGGTAGTAGCGACAGCGTATACTGCTGATCCAAGTGAAAATGGTACATATGGTGGACGCGTTTTAACTGCGATGGGGCATGATTTAACGGCAAATCCGAATATGAGAATTATCGCAGTTGACCCGAAAGTAATCCCATTAGGATCTAAAGTATGGGTAGAAGGTTATGGAGAAGCTATCGCTGGTGATACTGGAAGCGCAATTAAAGGTAATCGTATTGATGTATTAATGGGGTCAAAAAGTAAAGCTATGAATTGGGGAAGAAAAACTGTTAAAGTAAAAATTTTATAGTAACTATAATGATCCAAATAGAAGTCAGTTCTCTTTATTGAGGCTGGCTTTTATTTTTTTAGTGGAAGTATAATAGGATTTTTAAATGACTTATTAATAAACCTGTAATAAAACATAAAAATTGTCTCATGTTTAGAAAAACTATTAAGAATGAGGTAAGGAAGTAGAACAGAAGGTTATTGAGAAGTAGAGAAGAATAGTATGTTGAAAACGAAGGGTTAACGTATAATGAAATATATAAATCGGATCAAATCGTTTACTAAACACTTTCACTCATAATAGTGTAATTAAGTTCAAAGGATAGGTGTATTTCATGAAAGAAGTAAGAGAATATATTGAAACAAAGAAACAAGGTGTATTGGAGTTGCAAATAAAAGAAACGGAAGAAAAGCTAGGTGCTGCTTTCCCAAATCAATATAGGGATCTTATTAAATTAGTTAATAATGCTGAAATAGGGGAATGGATACTATATCCGATTAAAGATAATAGAAATGTAACGAAAACTTTGGATGATATTGTTAGAAAAAACATTGACATGAGAGATGAGTCTATACCAGAAAATCTTATCATAATTAGTGACGATGGTTCAGGGGATAAATTGTGCTTTAAAATAAATAATGGAAAAATGGATGATAAAATATATATTTGGTATCACGCGGATGACGAAATGGAAGAAATATCTCCGAGTTTAAAAGAATTTATTATGGAAACTATTCAGGAAGACGATGTTTTTTAGTCTTAATTATTATCATTTTGTGAATCATTCTTATAAAAGGCGAGGATAGAATATGACAATAGAATTATATGGCGCACATTGTAATGAGCGGAAAGGGTATAGAGTAATTGAAGGAAGAGGTTCATATAATCATTACTTTGGCGGTCAAGATTGCAATTTGCCAGTATGTAAGTTATGCGGTGAGAAGATGCACCAAATTCTCTGTTTTGATTTAAAAGATGAGAGACTTGCTGAACTTAAAAGTAGTGAACTAAATATTTTACCATTCGTTTCATGCTTGAACTGCGCGATGGTGTGGGAACCGCAATATTTTCAGTTAAGTGATGGAGGTAAAACAGTTCAAATCATACAGCAGCAAAATACAGAAGAATGGATAATGGAAGAGGAAGATAAGTTACCAGTTTCATTACCAAAAACAACGGTAAAGCTTATAAATATGAAAAATGAAGATATACCTACAGATGAAGATAGGTACTGGGAAGCTTTCGACTTGTTCGGTTCGGAATATGTATGTAGATTGTTAGGGGCACCATTATATGATGATCTTCCAGAGGATTTGGCGTGTCCAACTTGTTCTAAAGAGATGAAGTATGCTGCTACAATTACACAAGATATCGAGGAACGTGAACTTATTTCAGTAGTTGATTTCCAGTTTGGGGAAATGAATATCTATTTTTATTTATGTAAAGATTGTTCAATTATAAAAACGGAAACACAAAGTACATAACAAGACTAACATATTATATTAGTCTTGTTTTTGTATCGCAACATCGTTAAGAATCGCATCAAATATATCTTTTTGTGTAAAATTATCTGTAAAAATAGTTTCACTAGCAACTTCAATTGTATCGTGCGGATTATACCATTTTTGAAGGGAATATTCACCAAATTCATGTCGTTTGTCCCTTGTGTTATGTCGTCTAATGGTTTCCTCGAGTAATAAATCAAAGTAATATGTATATGCATTTCCATCAAAATAACGAATTAATTCTTTCAACATATCACCGTATCTACGATTGTTTAAAATACCTTCTAAAATAACAAACTTACATTTTCCTTTTCCGTACTTCGTAATTTCAAATAGTAGATCATGAGATAAGTTCCCCATCGTGTCGTGTACTCTTAACATATCTCTACGCACGACGTCTTGAGAGACTAAAAGTGTACCTTGTCCGAAATGTTCTTGTAGTTGCTTTGCGATCGTTGTTTTACCACTTGCGGAGTTTCCTCTAAGAATGATTAAAGTGGATGTAAGTATATGATTAGACATAATGCATTCCCCCAACAGTATTGATTATATAGAAAATTTTAACAAATAACGTGGAGAAAGTGTATAATCAATATGATGGATATTTAAGGAGGGGGTTAGATGGGGGATATATTAAAAAATGCACAACCTATATGGAAACGGACTTGGTTTCGTTATCTAGGGGCATTTTTTATTGTTCAGTTACTGTTTATTTTGTGTGAAATAACTGCGTGGGCACCAAACTTTAGGCCAGGCGGAGAGTTTTTTAATAGAATATTAAATTCTCAATTTTTCACTGAATGGTTCACACTCTATACAATCCCGCAATTTAACGTATTTACAGCATTTTTTGCGATTACATTACTACCATATGCATTAGTAGGTGCAATGAAAGATGTAACATCAAGAAAAAATATAAAGGAATAATAGAGGTATAATATGCTTTTTCAAAAAGAAGGTTTATTGATTAGATACGTAATGGAAAATGATGCAGCTATCATTTCTAAATGGTTAACGGACCCAGCAGTCCTGCGGTATTACGAAGGGCGAGATAATCCGCAATCTGTAGAAAAGGTGCTTGATCATTTTATGCATAATCCAAACAGTAATGAAAATAGATGTTTAATAGAATTTGATACCGTTCCGATTGGTTACATACAAATGTACCCAGTTGATTCAGAGTGGAAAGCGATATATGGCTATAAAGAATCACAAAATGTATGGGGAATGGATCAATTTATCGGTGAACCAGTCTATTGGGGAAAAGGAATTGGACAAAAACTCGTTCAGGCAGCAATTACATACATTATGGGTGAAATGGGAGCAGAAGCAATCGCAATGGATCCGAAAGTAAATAATGAACGAGCGATAAAGTGTTATGAAAAATGCGGATTTAAAAAAGTAAAGATTTTAAAGGAACATGAGCTGCATGAGGGGGAACTAGAAGATTGTTGGATGATGGAATACAAACAATTATAATGAATATGCAATGGCTTATATAAACGAAGGGAGCTGTGTGAAATGAAAAAAGCATTAATCGTAATTGATGTGCAAGCCGGTATGTATACAGCTGGAATGCCAGTACATAATGGGGGAAAGTTTTTACAAACATTGCAAGAGCTTATTGGGGAATGTCGTTCAAATGATATTCCAGTTATTTATGTCCAACATAACGGTCCTAAAGACCATCCGTTAGAAAAAGGTACGGATGGATGGCAAATCCATGCAACAATCGCTCCGCAAGAAGGGGATGATATTGTTGAAAAGACGACGCCAGATTCATTCCATAAGACAAACTTAAGCGAAGTGTTACAAGAGAAAGGAATTGAACACGTTATTCTTTCGGGAATGCAAACAGAGTATTGTGTAGATACGACAACGCGCAGAGCATGTAGTGAAGGATATAAAGTAACGTTAGTTAGTGATGCGCATAGTACATTTGATGCAGAAGTGTTACGTGCTGAAGATATTGTGAAACATCATAACGCAGTATTGGGAGCGTTTGCGGATGTTGTTGCATTAAAAGACTTGAAAGTGGCTGCCTCTAAATAAGAGGCAGTTTTTTTATTAGAAAAATAGCGTCAAATATTGTTGGTAAGTCGATATTTTGAAATAATCGTTTATATAATTTCACGTATCATAATAAAAATATACAAAAAAGGAGCACCACATAATTAAAAAGGGTGCTCCTGTATTAAAATGTTACTTTTTCTTGTCTTTATCCAATATATTTTGTTCTTCAGCAAACTCCGTACCATATGCAAAGCGGCGATTAATACGAATGTTATCATTGTTGTGCCTTGTATGAGAGTTAGAGAAGCGATGAACGATTACTTCAGATAAAGTGAAGACGATGGCAGAAAGGATACTGCCCCATGCAATTTGCATATAGTTGTCTAATAAAATATTACCGAAAATCCATACGCTTAAATATGTTAATAAGAAATCCGACATAATGGCACCAGTATTGCCAATTCGATTTAAAATAATTTTATCAACGAACATGTAGGATACGATTGTAACAAAGAGACTGAATGAAATAATTTGAACAAACGTTGCAGGGAAAAATAAAGCAAGCCCAATGCTAAATGCGATAATGCACGATATAAACTTGATAAGCACTACTGTGAAATCATTCAAAATTTACACCTCCGATTTATACATAGTTTTGCAATAAATTCTGGAGTTCATACATTGTAACGGATTTATTTACATAAAACTTTTTCATGTTCGGAATTTAGTCTAAATATTATAAAAATAACGAAAAAATGTTATAGTAAAATGAGAGTGTATGACATTTTTAGGTAAGGGGGAATCCAGGATGTGGATTACTTCAGAAGTAGAAATTCCAGATGAGTTAATTGATCACATTGAGCAAGGAAAGTTAGTGTTATTTGTTGGAGCGGGAGTTTCTATGAAAGGGAAATCAAACTTACCAAATTTTGATGATTTAGTTGATGAAATTGCAAAAACGTTATATGTCGAAAAGCGTGAAATAACAGAACCACATGATTATTATCTTGGTAAAATTGCGAAAACAAAAGATGTACATCAAGTCGCAAGAGATCTTGTTCATATAGAGAAATCAAAACCGAATCCATTACATTATGCAATTCCAAGGTTATTTCCTTTAGATACAGATATCCGCATTGTAACAACAAATTTTGATCAACATTTTACAACTGCAATTAAAGAAATAAATAGAGATATCAATGTTTATTACGCTCCAGCTTTACCGACTGGGAGAGCTTTTAAAGGTCTTGCTTATATACATGGTAATGTAGAACAGGAGAAAGAGGCTTTAATTTTAACAGACGGTGATTTTGGAAGGGCTTACTTAACGGAAGGGTGGGCGAGAAGATTTTTAGTCGATCTATTCTCAAATTACACCGTTTTATTCGTTGGATATAGTCATAATGACCCAGTAATGAAATATTTAGCAACTGGTTTACCACCAAGTACAAGACGATTTGCTTTCGTCGCACAAGGAGAAAATACGTACCACTGGGAACATTTGGGGATAAGACCGATTGTGTATCCGAATAAAGTGAATAATCATCAATCCCTCGTAAAAGCGGTAAAACGCTGGGCGGAATTAATGGGTGATAATTATATTACGAAAAGAATGCGTATTCGGGATATTGTAACGGTTCCCCCGTCAGTAGAACAGGAACAATTATCATACATAAAGCAATCAATTAAAAAAATTGAAACAGTTCGTTACTTTGTGGAATTTGCTCACGATTATGAATGGGTCGAATGGTTAGAAGCAGAAGGTAAATTACAAAATTTGTTTATGCTTACGCCAAACTATAATGAAGTAGATGAATTACTTGCAGAATGGTTAGTGGAACAATTTCTTTTTAGTCATCAGATAGAATTATTTCAATTAATTTATAAAAACTATTCTAAAATATCACCGTTATTATGGAGAACAATTTGTAACTACTTAAACGAAACGAAGAGTAAGATGGACCCATTGTTGTTTGCCAGGTGGACACTCCTTTTATTAGAAACTGCTGAAAAAGATAGTAGCTCTATAGAAAAGATTTCTAAGTTACTGCAAAAATGTTCTTTTCCTGAGCATAAGGAAATTGCGTTATTGTTACTAACTTTTATTTTAGACGGAAAGCTGAAGTTGAAACGTGTAAGAAAATGGGGAAATGATACGCAAGAAGCAATAGAACTCGAGGAATCGAGTCGCTTACCAGTATCAACAGTTTCTCATGTGGAGCAAATTTGGAATGAAAAGATGAGGCCATATATCGCCTATTATGCTGTTCCAATTATGATGATTGGATTAGAAAAATTGAGAATGTTGTCATTAAGACAAACGGCACTGAAAAAAAGAAATACGGAAGATGTAGAAAAAGAGTTTCATCAAAATGATCTTGCATTTTTAATACAAATTGTAAAAGAGTGTCTAACTTATTTATGTGAAAACAATGAGAAAAAAGCGGATTATTATATTACAGAAATGATAGAAGCGAATAGTGTACTTCAAAAGCGAATTGCAATTGATGCGATGAATAAAAATATTTTTGTTCGTGTAGATGACAAAATGAAATGGTTGTTACATGAAGGACTTCTTTTAGATTTCACTTATAAACACGAAGTTTTCCAACTTTTAAAAAGTCATTATGCAAATTGTTTGGAAAAAACAAAAGAAGAAGTCACTCGAACTGTAATAAAGCGTCTTACAGAAGAGAGAGTATTTGATGCATGTCTCGTATTAGACTTATTATTTAAGTGTGATTCAAATAGTCCATCTACGGCAAATGGGTATGAGTTAATGAAGCAAAAGCATCCTCATTTTCATTCTGAACAATACAGTGTACAAAAGAAAGAGGATACAGCGCAAAGCATTACTTGTAATGTAACAGCTGACGGATTATTGCAGCTGAAAGATGTTGAAATTATGAAGCAAGTTCGGCAATTTTCGCAAGATGGTGTTTTTGAACAACGCCATTTTTTAGAGATGTTATCAAAAGCATGTAAATTGAATACAGAGTGGAGTATTTCATTCGCATATCAATTAGTAGGAGTGCAAGAAATAAGTAATGAAGTATGGTTTGTTTGTATTAGAGAATGGCGAAATAACAGAGGATTGACAAATGATCAAATCCAAAAAATTATTCCGTTATTGCAGAAATTTGTTAGAAATACTGCTTTTCATTGGTTAATTAGTAGTTTTCTATATGAAATTAGTAATCGACTAGAAGAGTTAGAAGAGAATAGTATACGTGTTGTAAAACGCTTTGCTTTTTCAGTGTTTCCTCAAGTTATGAAGAGTGATACGGATTTTAAGCTTGGAAAACAAGATTTTTACAATGAATCAATTCAGCATCCTGTTGGAAAAATGACGGCTGTATTATTAAAGTTGTTATCATATGATCATTTATACGATCGTAATGTATATGAATATTTATTTTTATTTGAAGAACAAGTAAGAGTTAATTCAGTACGAACAAACTTTATGTTTGCTCGTTTAATAGCAGATATTACATTTCTATATCATATTGAAAAGCAATGGTGCCGAAAATATTTGTTACCATACTTAGATTTAAAAAAACAAAATGAAATTACGGAATATGCATGGGCTGGTTTATGTTACACGCAAATAAATTTACCTTTATTTACAGAAATGAAGCGTTTTATTAAGTATGCGATAGAACATTTGGAAGTATTACATCCGCATACGAGGGAAGCTTTCTTGAAGTGGCTTAGCTTTGTATTTATTAAATGTGTACTATATTGGGAGCAAAAAACAGATTGGTTATACCCTTTACTAGTATTAGAAAATGAAGAAAATAAAATTAAATTTATGCAGTTTTTATGCTATTACGTCAAAACATTAAGTGTAAAAGAACAACAAAAATTTTGGACAGCTTGGCTCAGTGTATTTTTGCGAGAACGACCAAAAATGGGTGAGATAACAGCGAGAGAATATGTAATGCTTTTACGTATTATTTTATACATGGATGAAATATTAGAAAAAGGATTATGTATTATGTCTCGTGCATTTTCAAGTGTAAATGGTAAATGTACAGGTGAGGAAATGAAGCAGTTATTGATTGAAATGCTTCATAAGAAAGAAAGTATGAAAGCGCATAAAGAAATGTTTGCAAATGTGTTTTTTATTTTACTACAAACATGTCAAGAAGCCGTTTTATTTGAAAAAGAAATCATAAAAATAAAAGAATTATTAGTTCAGTATGGAGTAGAGGAATATGTTTTACATTTACTAGAAAATGAAATAATTCGCATAGGAATTGTAATGGGTGATTTACAAGAAGAATTATAGGACGAAAGTGGAATTTTAAAAAATATATAAAAAGTTGTTGACAGTGTTTTGAAAAGCGTTCTATAATACGAATCATACTTATTCAATTTCAAAAACATTTGAATAAACAAAGTGCAATGAAGAGATCACAGTAGTGGTTAGTCTTACTGTAACAGAGAGCTGGTGGTTGGTGTGAACCAGTACAGGGATAATCATGAATTACAGTCTTGGAGCATCTTTTTCGTAATAAAGATAGTTTGTCTTTATGAGGAAAAAGCGGTCAATTGATCGTTAACAGTGAAGAGAGGTAGACAGAAAGTTAGTCTACAACTAGGGTGGTACCGCGATAAATATCGTCCCTACTGATTTATTCAGTAGGGACTTTTTGTATTTTAGTGGTCCAACTTGAAAATAAAATAGTCATGCATTGAAAGGAAAAGCAGTAGTTGTTGTTTCCCTGTAACAGAGAGCTGGTGGTTGGTGCGAACCAGTACAAAAACAAGAGCGAATTACAGTCCTGGAGCATCTTTTTCGTAGTAAAGATAGTATTGTCTTTATGAAGGGAAAGACGGTCAGATGATCGTTAACAATGAAGAGAGGTAGACGAAAGAAGTCTACAACTAGGGTGGTACCGCGATAAATATCGTCCCTACTGATTGGATCAGTAGGGCTTTTTTGTACAAAAAAGTGGCTTTTTAACTAGTAGTTCATGTCTTTGTACGAATTATTAGTTTAAAATAAGAAGAGGTATCGATTCCACTATAAATTTGTATAATTAACCAGTTCAGAAAATAGAGAATCTTTTATTCTCTTACTATACTTTTAAAACATTAGAGGAGGATTTCCAAATGGCAAATCATGAATTAGATCAATTACGTAAACAGGTAGATGAAATTAACTTACAACTATTACACCTTTTAAACAAACGTGGTGAAATCGTTCAAAAAATTGGAGAACAAAAGCAAGTACAAGGTACGAAACGCTTTGATCCAGTACGTGAGCGTGAAGTACTTGATATGATCGCAGAGCATAACGAAGGACCATTCGAAACATCAACAGTTCAACATATTTTCAAAACGATTTTCAAAGCAAGCTTAGAGTTACAAGAAGATGATAACCGTAAAGCGTTACTAGTATCACGTAAAAAGAAACAAGAAAATACAATCGTTGATGTAAAAGGTGAATTGATTGGAAACGGAACACAAACGTTCATCATGGGACCTTGTGCAGTAGAAAGCTTAGAGCAAGTTCGTCAAGTAGGGCAAGCGATGAAAGACCAAGGCTTAAAATTAATGCGCGGTGGTGCATTCAAACCGAGAACATCTCCATACGATTTCCAAGGTTTAGGAGTAGAAGGACTACAAATTTTACGCCAAGTAGCAGACGAGTTCGACTTAGCAATTATTAGTGAAATTTTAAATCCGAACGATGTTGAAATGGCATTAGACTACGTTGATGTAATTCAAGTTGGCGCACGTAACATGCAAAACTTCGATTTATTACGAGCTGTAGGTAAAGTTAACAAACCAGTATTATTAAAACGTGGATTAGCAGCAACAATTGATGAGTTCATTAATGCAGCGGAATACATCATTGCGCAAGGTAACGATCAAATTATTCTTTGTGAGCGTGGTATCCGCACATACGAAAGAGCAACACGTAACACATTAGACATTTCTGCAGTACCAATTTTAAAGAAAGAAACACATTTACCAGTTATCGTTGATGTAACACATTCAACTGGACGCAGAGATTTATTATTACCAACAGCGAAAGCGGCACTTGCAATTGGCGCAGATGCAGTAATGGCTGAAGTTCATCCAGATCCAGCAGTTGCATTGTCAGATTCTGCACAACAAATGGACATTCCAGAATTCCATAGATTCATGGATGAGTTAAAAGGTTTCAAAAATAAATTATCTTAATTCCATATCATATATGCGTTGAAGAGGAAACAGTAGTGCTTATCTCACTGTTAAAGAGAGCTGATGGCTGGTGTGAATCAGTACAAAGGTAAGCATGAATTACAGCCTTGGAGCATCTTTCTCGACAACTTATGGAGGGGAAGACGGTCAAACGATCGTTAAAGAAGAAGAGAGGTAGACGACAGTTGTCTACAACTAGGGTGGTACCGCGATAAACATCGTCCCTACTGAGCGCTCAGTAGGGACTTTTTTGTACAAAAAAATAGTAAAGGGGCAAGAGAAATGAGATACATTACAGCTGGAGAATCACATGGACCGCAGTTAACAGTTATTTTAGAAGGTGTACCAGCAGGTTTGACACTTACGGCGGAACATATTAATAAAGAATTATTAAGAAGACAAAAAGGTCATGGACGCGGAAGACGCATGCAAATTGAAACAGATACAGTTGAAATTGTAAGTGGTGTTCGTCACGGGATGACACTTGGATCACCGATTACGTTAATCGTAAAAAATGATGATTTCAAACATTGGACGAAAGTAATGGGTGCTGAGCCAATTTCTGAAAAAGAAAGTAAGGACATGAAACGTACAATTACAAAACCACGTCCAGGACATGCGGATTTAAATGGAGCAATTAAATATGGTCATCGTGATATAAGAAACGTATTAGAGCGCTCATCTGCAAGAGAAACGACAGTTCGTGTAGCTGCTGGTGCAGTTGCAAAACAAATTTTAAGCGAATTAGGCGTAAAAATTGCAGGACATGTTCTTGAAATTGGTGGAGTAAAAGCAAAACATATTTCAAACTTACCGATTGAAGAAATTCAAACGATAACTGAAAACTCACCAGTTCGATGTTTAGATAAAGAAGTAGAGCAAGAAATGATGGATGCGATTGACAACGCAAAAAGTAGCGGAGATTCAATCGGTGGTATTGTGGAAGTTATTGCAGAAGGTATGCCAATTGGCGTTGGTAGTTACGTTCATTACGATCGTAAATTAGATGCAAAACTTGCTGGTGCAATTATGAGTATAAATGCATTTAAAGGTGCTGAAATTGGCTTAGGTTTTGAAGCGGCAAGACAACCAGGAAGTAAAGTGCATGATGAAATTCTGTGGGATGAAGAAAAAGGATACACGAGAAAAACGAATAATGCCGGTGGTTTAGAAGGCGGTATGACAACAGGTATGCCAATTGTCGTAAGAGGCGTTATGAAGCCAATTCCTACATTATACAAACCGTTAGCAAGTGTTGATATTGATACGAAGGAAGCATTCCAAGCGAGTATTGAAAGATCTGATAGTTGCGCAGTGCCAGCAGCGGGTGTAGTAGCTGAATCTGTTGTAGCATGGGAACTTGCAGATGTACTAGTCGAACAATTCGGAAAAGATCGTATGGAATTATTAAAACAAAACATTATGCAACACAATAACTACGCAAAAGAATTTTAATAAAAAGGTGGGTTTAACGTGCAAGTAAAAGATCAACTATCATCATTACAACCATATAAACCAGGTAAATCACCAGAACAAATGAAAGAAGTGTACGGAGATCATTCGTTTGTGAAATTAGCATCGAATGAAAATCCATTCGGTTGTTCACCGAGAGTTTTAGAAGAGTTGCAAAAATCTTGGTTGGAACATGCTTTATATCCTGACGGAGGTGCTACGACGCTCCGTCAAACAATCGCGGATAAGTTGCATGTGCAAATGGAACAAGTACTTTGTGGTAGTGGTTTAGATGAAATCATTCAAATAATAAGCCGCGCCGTATTACGAGCGGGAGATAACATTGTAACAGCAGGTGCAACATTCCCGCAATACCGTCATCATGCGATTATTGAAGGCTGTGAAGTGAAAGAAATTCCTTTAAATAATGGTGTATACGATTTAGACGAAATTTTGTCAGCGGTAAATAATAATACGAAAATCGTATGGATTTGTAATCCGAACAACCCGACGGGCACATATGTGAATGAGCAAAAATTAACTCAATTTATTGAAGGCATTAGTGAAAATACGTTAATTGTCATTGATGAAGCGTACTATGAATACGTAACAGCAAAAGATTTCCCTGAGACATTACCGCTTTTAGAAAAACATAAAAACATTCTTGTACTTAGAACGTTTTCTAAAGCATACGGATTAGCTTCTTTCCGCGTTGGATATGCGATCGGACAGGAAGAGCTAATTGAGAAATTAAATGTCGTACGTTTACCATTTAACGTATCTTCATTAGCGCAAAAAGCAGCTACGATTGCTTTTGGTGATAACGAGTTTATTGAAGAAATAGTTCGTGTGAATACAGAGGGATTACAACAATACGAAAGCTTTTGTAAGGAAAATGAAATTCCATTTTATCCATCACAAACAAATTTCATCTTCTTGCCAGTTGAGAATGCAGGAGAGATTTATGAAGCTTGTGCACATGCAGGGTTTATTATTCGTCCATTCCCAAATGGTGTCCGTATTACAGTTGGAACAAGGGAGCAAAATGAAGGAGTGATTTCAGTGTTAAAACAACACTTTGAAAACAAAAAAAGTAAGTCTCGAGATGAGGCAAATGCGTAAAAAGGTAGTATTAATTGGAACAGGTTTAATAGGAGGCTCTCTCGCATTAGCGATTAAGAAAGAGCACGATGTAACGATAACAGGTTACGATATATTTAAAGAGCAAGTAGAGCGTACAAAAGAATTACACGTAGTAGATGAAGTAGCAGTTGATTTACAACATGCATGTGAAGAGGCACATTTAATTGTTTTTGCTTCTCCAGTTGAAGAAACGAAGAAGCTATTACACAAACTTGCGTCATTCCGTTTACGAGAAGATGTTATAGTGACTGATGTTGGTAGTACAAAAGGGTCTATTATGAACGAAGCGGAAGCTTTATTTTCAAAGGAAGTTTCTTTCATTGGGGGACATCCGATGGCGGGTTCTCATAAAACGGGAGTTGAAAGCGCAAAGGCGCATTTATTTGAAAATGCATTTTACATTTTAACACCGATGAATCATGTACCAAATGAACAAGTGGAAGACCTTAAAGTATGGTTAAAAGGAACAGGATCTCATTTTCTTGTTTTAAATACAGAAGAACATGATTATGTAACAGGGATTGTTAGTCATTTCCCGCATCTTATCGCAGCAGGTTTAGTAAAGCAAGTTGAGAAACATGCAGGAGATAATCCGCTCATTCATCAACTTGCTGCTGGAGGTTTCAAAGACATTACACGTATCGCATCTAGTAGTCCGAAAATGTGGAGTGATATTGTAAAGCAAAATCGAGAGCATTTAATGGTATTATTAAAAGAGTGGATCTCTGAAATGGAAGGTTTATATAAGACAGTTTCTACCGGAGATGCAGGCGAGATTCAAAACTATTTTGCAGATGCGAAGGAATACCGTGATTCTTTACCAGTAAGAAAGAGTGGTGCAATTCCTGCCTATCACGACTTATACGTTGATGTATTAGATAAGGTGGGGGCATTGGCTCATATTACGAGTATTTTAGCGCGCGAGGAAATTAGTATTACGAACTTGCAAATATTAGAAGCGCGTGAAGGACTGCTTGGGGTATTACGTATTAGTTTCCAAAGGGAAGAAGATCGTATGAAAGCGAAGCTAGCGCTTGGAGAAGAAGAATACCAAACTTATGAAACAATTTAAATGAGAAGGTGAAAAACGTGAAAGAAAGAACAATACAACCTGTTAATAACGGATTGAATGGCAATATTACAATCCCAGGTGATAAATCCATTTCACACCGTGCTGTTATGTTCGGTTCGATTGCAGAAGGGAAAACAACAATTAAAGGTTTCTTGCCCGGTGCAGACTGTTTAAGTACTATTTCATGTTTTAAAGAAATGGGAGTAGAAATTACGCAAAACGGTGATGAAGTTACTGTAGTTGGTAAAGGATTAGAAGGTTTACAAGAACCGAAAGTTGTATTAGATGTTGGTAATTCTGGTACAACAATTCGATTAATGTCAGGTATATTAGCTAACACACCATTTTTCTCTTGCGTACAAGGTGATGAGTCTATCGCAAAAAGACCGATGAAGCGTGTAACAAACCCATTAAAACAAATGGGTGCAAACATTGACGGCAGAGAAGAAGGAACATTTACACCGCTAACAATACGTGGCGGAGATTTAAAAGCAATTGAATATATTTCTCCTGTTGCAAGTGCACAAGTAAAGTCAGCTATTTTACTTGCAGGTCTTCGTGCAGAAGGTGTAACAGCTGTTACAGAACCACATATTTCCCGCGACCATACGGAAAGAATGCTTGAAGCATTTGGTGTTAAAGTAACTCGCGAAGGGAAAACAGTGAAGCTGTCAGGTGGACAAAAATTAACAGCAACAGACATTCAAGTGCCAGGTGACGTATCATCAGCAGCATTTTTCTTAGTAGCAGGTGCAATCATCCCAAATAGTAAACTAGTATTACAAAATGTAGGAATGAATCCAACTCGTACAGGTATTATTGATGTTTTAGAGAAAATGGGTGCTACGTTCACTGTAGATCTAATTAACGAAGGGGCATCAGAACCAGCTGCAAATATTACAATTGAAACATCTTCATTAAAAGGAATTGAAATTGGCGGAGATATTATCCCTAGATTAATCGATGAGATTCCTGTAATCGCATTAGCGGCAACGCAAGCGGAAGGAATTACAGTAATTAAAGATGCACACGAATTAAAAGTAAAAGAAACAAATCGTATTGATACAGTCGTTGCTGAGTTAACGAAACTAGGAGCTCGCATAGAAGCAACTGATGACGGCATGATCATTTACGGAAAATCAGCTCTAAAAGGCAATACAGTAAATAGTTATGGTGATCATCGCATCGGAATGATGCTTGCGATTGCTGGCTGCCTGGCAGAAGGAAAAACAATTATTGAAGATGCAGAAGCAGTAGGTGTATCATATCCTACATTCTTTGATGAACTTCAAAAGTTAGCTAAATAATAAGGATGGAAAGCAGATACGTGATGTATCTGCTTTTTTTGTTAAAACGTCTTTCTAATTTCACTTACCGAACTATAATAGAAAGAATTGTGATACAATTCAAACAGGGAATGGAGGAGAATTATATGAATGTCATACAATTAAAAGAAGATAAGTTCAGAGAAGCATTACGTTTATCAGAATACGCTTTTCAATATAAAGTAGATGAGGAACGATTACAGCAGCAACTTACAAAGATGAAGGAAAGTCATGAAATATACGGCATTATGGAAGGGGAAGACTTAGCAGCAAAACTACATCTTATTCCGTTTCATATTTACATAGGTAAAGAAAAATTTAAAATGGGTGGCGTTGCAGGGGTAGCGACGTATCCTGAGTATAGAAGAAGTGGGTATGTAAAAGAGCTACTTCAACATTCACTTCAAATAATGAAAAAAGATGGCTATACAGTCTCTATGTTACATCCATTTGCGGTTTCATTTTACCGTAAATACGGCTGGGAACTTTGTGCGAATTTAGTCATATGTCATATGACTAAGAGCGATTTAGTGATGAAAAAACAAGTAAATGGCACTGTGAAACGTTTCAATAAAGAAAAGCATCCAGAAGAGGTCGAAAAGCTCTATGAAGTATTTGCAGAACGTTTTTCAGGTATGCTAGTTCGAGAGAAGAACTGGTGGTTACAAGCGGTTTATGATGATTTAACATTAGCGATTTACTATGATGAAAATAAAAAGGCAGCAGGTTACATGTTATACAAAATAGAAAACTATAAAATGACAGTAGAAGAATTTGTACCACTACATAATGAAGCACGAAATGGTCTGTGGAACTTTATTTGCCAGCATGATTCTATGATTAAAGAACTTGAAATGACAGTAAGTGAAAACGAACCGTTGTTATATTCATTGCAAGAGCCACGCGTGAAGACAGAAATAAAACCATATTTTATGGGAAGAATTGTAGATGTAGAGCAGTTCTTAAAACAATATGAGTTGAATTGGAACAATGTACAGCAAGAAGTGATCCTACACATTACAGACGCATTTGCTCCGTGGAATAACGTAACAGTGAGACTTGCAAATCATGAAATAATAATTGTAGAAGAAACAACGGAAAAAGGAATAAAACTGGATATAAATGCACTATCGGCAATAATGTTTGGTTATAAACGCCCATTAGAACTAAATGAACTTGAATTAATTAGTGGAAGTGACGAGGCAATACGGTCAATTGAGAATCTAGTACCAGTGCGTAAGCCATTTATTTATGATTTCTTTTAATTTATATGTATGAAGGTGGGCTATCCTAAGTGGAATTTCGGGATAGCTTCCTCTTATATTGTGAATTTCTTTCGGTAAGTCAATATATCATGAAAATCGCTGATATAATTAGAGTTGTGCCAATATATCCAGAAAGTCGTTCATATAATTTCATTCACAAATAGAGGATAAAAAATCACAGCTATACTTTGTCACGCACTTGACTTTTAATTCATGTAATTTATAATTAAAAACGGAATGAATTTTCATTCCTGGAAATTGAGGTGGAAAAATGGCTAAAAACAAACAAGAGGATATTTTTGATGCTGCAATACAACTTTTTGCAGAACGAGGTTATGATGGTACAACAATTCCGATGATTGCTGAAAAAGCAAAAGTAGGCGCAGGTACGATCTACCGTTATTTTGAAAATAAAGAAGCGCTTGTTAATTCTTTATTTACGAAAAGTGTTTTACAACTATCAGAATTAATAAAAAATGATTTCCCGGTCGATGCAAATATTCGTGAACAGTTTAGCCATACATACAACCGTTTATTTGAATTTGCGAGACAAAATGCAGATGCTTTTCTTTTTACAAATTCTCACTGTGATAGTTATTTTCTAGATGAACATAGCAATGAAATATTCGAGGACTTCATGGGTTTCTTCATGAACTTGATTGAAGATGGAATCGAAAAAGGTTTGCTTCGTCCATTACCACCAATTGCTTTAATTATTATTGTATATCAACCAATTGAAAAATTAATTAAAGTAATGGAAACAGGGCAGTTAGAATATACAGATGAATTGGTAAAGGAATTGGAAGAAAGTTGTTGGAATGCTATTAGAATCATTTGATTCTATAGCGTTATAAGGATAGGAATGAACATTCATTCCGAGAGAGGTATGAAAAAGAATAACAGGAGATGATAACTCTTTATAACTAAAGGAATGAATATTCATTCCGATTCACCTAGTTTAATAAAGTTAATTAATAAATTAATAGAATGATAGGAATGAACGTTCATTCCGGAAAGTGTTTCCAAAAGATTAGGAATGAATATTCATTCCACATGTGGATTTTATAATGGGAGATGATTCAAATGAGCAAGTTAAAAAGTTGGAGAAGTTTATCTTTTCTATTATGGATAGTTATTACTATTACAATGGTCGTAACGATGCCTAATATGGATAAATTAGTGAAGGAAAAAGGGAAAATTACAATCCCTAATACAGAACAAAGCAGCATTGCTGACAAGATGATTAAAGAGATGGATAAAGAAGGGGTTGAAAAGTATGAAATTATAGCCGTTTTTAATAGTGGCAATAAGGCAGCTTTAACAGATGAACAAAAGAAGGAAATAACAAAAACGATCAACGCCCTGCAAAATGAAAAAGTGCAATTAGGAATTAAGGAAGTTGTTTCGCATTTAGATAATAAAGACTTGGAGAAACAATTAGTTTCTAAAGATAATACGACTATTTTAACGCAAATATCGATAGATAAAAAACATGGTGAAATATCAAGGGTTTCAAATAATCTGCATGAAAAGGTGCAAACGAAAGGAGTAAAAACGTATTTAACAGGAAGTGACTTAATAGCGGGTGATTTTCTTAAATCCTCTCAAGAGGGAGTGAAAAAGACAGAAGTTATTTCAATCATTTTCATTCTTGTAGTATTAATCCTCGTATTTCGTTCACCAGTTGTTCCGATTGTTTCTCTTCTTACAGTCGGTGTGTCGTATTTAGTTTCAATGGGGATTATTGCTCAGCTTGTAGATCAATTTAATTTCCCATTTTCAAACTTTACACAAGTGTTCGTAGTCGTCGTCCTCTTTGGAGTAGGAACAGATTATAATATTTTATTATATACGAGGTTTAAAGAAGAATTAAGTAAACAAGAAAATGCATTTTGGGCCACGAAAGAAACATTTAAATCGGCAGGTAAAACCGTATTATATAGCGGTATAGCGGTGCTAATTGGTTTTGCATCACTTGCGTTAGCAAATTTTAAATTATATCAATCTACTTCAGCGGTAGCAATTGGTGTTTTAGTATTACTACTCGTATTAACGACTTTAAATCCATTTTTCATGGTGCTTTTAGGAAAAGGAATGTTTTATCCAGTTAAAACATTTAAAGGTCATGAGGATAGTCGCTTATGGGGATTCTTTGCGAAAAACTCAGTAGTAAGGCCATTTGTCGCTTTAATCATCGTATTTGTAATATCGATTCCTTTCATATTAAAATACTCTAATACACTAAATTACAATGATTTATTTGAAGTAGATAATAAGTATGAATCAAAGATGGGTATTAACGTAATAGAGGATCATTTTCCGCCTGGTTTCTCTTCACCGAGTACATTAGTCATTCAATCTGATAAAAAGCTGGATGAAGGAACTTCTCTACAAATTTTAGACGAATTAACTGATAAAATTTTGAAAGTTAAAGGTGTATCAGAAGTATATGCACCAACACGTCCAACTGGTGAGAAGATAAAAGAATTATATTTAAATAAGCAAGCGGGAGAATTGAATACAGGATTAGGAGATGCCGATGGTGGCATAAAGGAAATTAATGATGGATTAACGGATGCGAAAAATAAAATGGGAAGTAATGATTCAAATAGTCTTGCGAATGTTCAAAAATTAATTGATGGAACGAACGAGGCGAAAAACGGGGTATCAGCATTAGGAACAGCTTTACATCAATTATCAAATGGCATAAACGACGGTGCACAAGGGGCACAGCAAATTGAGAGTGGCTTAGCTTCAGTAAACGAAAATATAAATGTTCTATCTAATGCAACGTCGCAGCTGCATGCTGGCTATGCACAGTTAGAAAAAGGTTTAAGCTCTTACGATCAGTACTTCGGAAGCATTTCTCAAGCAATTGATGGTGCGAAAAAGGGATATGAACAAATTGAAATGTTAATGACCAATTTCGTTCAAACGAAACCAGAACTAGCGAATGATTCAAACATACAACAAACGATAGGGGTTGCTAAAGAAGCTCAAAAACAATTAAATGTACTTTCAAAAGAATTAAATCAATTAGCAACGCAGCATAAAGCAGCGATGAGTTCATTTAAAGAAGCGAATCAATCGTTACTGAAAGTGGATAACGGCTTAAAAGAAATGAACAATGGAATTAATAAGTTACAAAAGGGAGCAGCGGATCTTAAAAATGGATTAAATGAAGGTTCTGCAGGTTCAAAACAAATTGCGAATAAATCAGCTGAGTTACAATCTGGATTAACGAAAATAAACGATGGGCAAGGGCAACTTTTAACGGGCCTTAAAGACCTGCAGGAAAAGATGGGGCAATTACAATCTGGTTTATCTAAAAGTACAGAAGGGCTTGGAAAAGTAAGCAATGGCCTGCATGACGCGCAGAAATATTTAGGGGAGCTCAATGAATCGAAAAGCTCTGAGAAGTTTTATATTCCAAAAGAAGTGTTAGAGGGAGACGATTTCCAAAAAGCATTGAACACGTACATGTCACAAGATAGAAAGATTGCTAAAATGACCATCATTTTAGATGTAAATCCGTATTCAAAAGAAGCAATGCCGATCATTCAAGAAATCAATAAAACAATCGAGGGCACTGTAAAGGGAACGGAATTAAAGGATGCGAAAACAGCAATTGGCGGAACAACAGCTAGAAACGTTGATTTAAAAGAAGTAACGGGGCAAGATTTCTTACGTACAGCTACGATTATGTTAATTGGAATTGCGATTGTATTACTTGTAATTACACGTTCATTATTAAATACAATATTTATTATTGGCTCATTACTATTAGCGTACTTTGCATCGCTTGGTATAAGCGAACAAATTAGTGCACATGTATTACATGTAGAGTCATTAAGCTGGAATGTTCCATTCTTTAGCTTCATTATGATTGTCGCTTTAGGAGTGGATTATAGTATTTTCGTAATGATGCGCTATAACGAGGTAGAAGGGGATTCGGTAACGAAAATTATAACTGCATCTCGTCATATAGGAGGAGTTGTATTATCGGCGGCGCTAATTTTAGTAGGGACATTTGCAGCATTAATCCCTTCAGGTGTATTAACACTTATACAAGTAGCATCAGTTGTTGGCGTTGCACTATTACTATTAGCTTTAATCGTGATGCCGATATTGTTACCTGCTTTAATGGGGTTAACGAGTAAATTGAAGAGTTATAAAGAAAAGATAATAAATACGAAATAAGTGAAGACTGTAGGGGATGATTTCTCTACAGTTTTTCTATATATAAAATTTTGAATGAAAAATGAATCCAATGTATTACAGAATGAGAAGTGAATGGTTATATGAGAAAGAGGTCAATGATATACATACAATAGCTAGGGGAATGGATAAAAACTATCCGATTTCATTATAGAAAGGTAATCAACCGTTGCTATTCATCCAGCTTCTACTATATAATAGCTATAGTCTACAATAATTGAGTCGTAATATGCGATTTTTTAAGACAATCGGTGAGAAAACGCTGAAATAAGCGGTATTAGTAGGAGGACACAAATGATTACAGTAAGTAACGTTAGTTTGCGTTTCGCGGATCGCAAATTATTTGAAGATGTTAACATAAAATTCACGCCAGGTAACTGCTACGGTTTAATCGGAGCAAACGGTGCTGGTAAATCAACATTTCTAAAGATTTTATCTGGAGAAATTGAACCATCAACAGGTGATATACATATTACGCCAGGTGAGCGTCTAGCAGTATTAAAACAGAACCACTTCGAATATGAAGAGTTCCCAGTATTAGAAACAGTAATTATGGGTCACACGCAACTTTACAAAGTAATGCAAGAGAAAAATGCTATTTACATGAAAGAAGACTTTAGTGATGAAGATGGAATGCGTGCTGCAGAACTTGAAGGTGAGTTCGCTGAGCTTAACGGTTGGGAAGCTGAGTCAGAAGCTGCAATCCTTCTAAAAGGTCTTGGTATTGGTGAAGATCTTCATGACAAAAAATTATCAGAATTGACTGGTGCAGAGAAAGTAAAAGTATTACTTGCTCAAGCATTATTCGGTAAACCTGATATTCTATTACTAGATGAGCCTACCAACCACTTGGACTTAAAAGCGATTCAATGGTTAGAAAACTTCTTAATGAACTTTGAAAATACAGTAATCGTTGTATCCCATGACCGTCACTTCTTAAACAAAGTATGTACGCACATGGCTGATCTTGATTTCGGTAAAATTCAACTTTATGTTGGTAACTATGACTTCTGGTATGAGTCAAGCCAATTAGCTTTAAAATTAACACAAGATGCTAATAAGAAAAAAGAAGAGAAAGTAAAAGAGTTACAAAACTTCATTGCACGCTTTAGCTCAAACGCATCTAAAGCGAAACAAGCAACTTCTCGTAAAAAATTATTAGATAAAATTACATTAGATGATATTAGACCATCATCACGTCGTTACCCATTCGTTGGCTTCACACCTGAGCGTGAAATAGGAAATGACTTATTAACTGTTGAAGGCCTTTCTAAAACAATTGATGGCGAAAAAGTGTTAGATAATGTGTACTTCACTTTAAATAAAGGTGATAAAGTTGCATTTATCGGTCGTAACGATATCGCGATGACAACATTATTTAAAATCCTTATGGGTGAAATGGAGCCAGATAGCGGTTCATTCAAATGGGGTGTTACAACATCTCAATCTTACTTCCCAAGAGATAACTCTAAATACTTTGAGAACAGTGACTATAACTTAGTTGATTGGTTACGCCAATTCTCTCCACAAGATGAGTCAGAAAGCTTCTTACGTGGTTTCTTAGGCCGTATGTTATTCTCAGGTGAAGAAGTTAAGAAGAACGTTTCTGTATTATCTGGAGGCGAAAAAGTTCGTTGTATGTTATCTAAAATGATGTTAAGTGGTGCGAACGTAATCACACTTGACGATCCAACGAACCACTTAGACCTTGAGTCTATCACTGCATTAAACAACGGTTTAATTGCTTTCAAAGGTACAATGTTATTCACATCTCATGACCATCAGTTCGTACAAACAATTGCAAACCGCATTATCGAAGTAACACCAAACGGTGTAATCGATAAAGAGGCAACTTACGATGAGTACTTAGAAAATGAAGAACTTCAAAAACAAGTAGATGCAATGTACAAAGGTCAATAATATATCATGAAAAAACTCGCTCTTTTTAGAGCGAGTTTTTTTGTCGAGAAAACATAACACCACTGGTAGGGTAAATGAATAATTATTCAAATATAACATTAGTGAACATGAGGGTTTTTCATGTATGGAAGAGATGTAATGAATTTAAGATTTAGTTGAAGTAGGGAAATGTAAGATGAGCGATATAATTAAATAACATTATTTTGTCATGTGAAATATGTACCAAAATTGGAGATAGAATAGTTTGCGAATGAGTTTATAAAGGTATATAGTATGGGATGTCATAATTAGTGGATGAATCTTGGGAGAAAACAGGAAATGTTACAAATTTATTTTGTTAAATAGAAACCAAGGTCAAAATGTTTAAAAAGAAATAGTTGAATAAATACTAGCTTCAAATTATAATTACTAATATTCTTCATATAGTTAAATAAAGATAATCTATTTGAAGAAGAAAATTTGAATAGAGAGACAGACTTATAAAAAATAAGCCTTGGATGATTAAAAGAGGTGGAGAAATGAAACAGTTCTTATTAAAGAGCAAAAGTGTGTTAAGCAATCATTTTGGATTCTTTCTGTTTGCCGTTATTTTATTTTGGCTCAAAACATATGCCGCGTATGTAACGGAATTTAATTTAGGAATTTCAAACACAATCCAAAAATTCTTGCTGTTTTTCAACCCGCTTAGTTCAGCAGTTCTATTTTTAGGACTTGCATTATTTGCAAAAGGGAAACGATCTTATATTTGGTTAATCGTTATCAACTTGTTATTGTCGATTCTTTTATACGCAAACGTAGTATACTATCGCTTTTTCAGTGACTTTATTACGTTCCCGACATTAACACAAACGAATAACTTTGGAGATTTAGGTGGTAGTATTCTTGCGTTGCTACATCTTTATGATCCACTATACTTTTTAGACACGATTATATTAATTGTGTTAGTCGCAACAAAATTTGCAAATCCAAAACCAATTCGTGTTGCGAAGCATAAATTATCTCTAGTATTTGTAGCAGGTATTTTATTATTCAGTGTTAACTTAGGTCTTGCAGAGTCTGACCGTCCTGAATTATTAACAAGAACGTTTGACCGTAATTATATTGTGAAATATTTAGGGGCATACAACTACACAATTTATGATGGAATTCAAAGTGCGAAAGCATCGACAGAACGAGCATTAGCTGATGGCGATAATATGACAGAAGTACGAAATTATTTAACATCAACTTATGCAAGTCCAAATCCTGAGTATTTCGGTAAAGGAAAGGGAATGAACGTAATTTATATTCATTTAGAGTCATTCCAAAACTTCTTAATTGATTACAAATTAAATGGTCAAGAAGTTACACCGTTCTTAAACTCATTTACAAAAGATGCGAATACACTATACTTTGATAACTTCTTCCATCAGACAGGACAAGGGAAAACATCTGATGCGGAGTTTATGTTAGAGAATTCAATGTTTGGTTTACCGCAAGGTTCTGTCTTTACAACGAAATCTCATAATACGTATCAATCAGCACCAGCTATTTTAGGACAACAAGGATACACATCAGCAGTATTCCACGGTAACTACAAAACATTCTGGAACCGTGACGATATTTATAAATCATTTGGTTTTAATAAATTCTTTGATGCGTCATACTACGATATGAATGAAAAAGACGTAGTAAACTACGGATTAAAAGATAAACCGTTCTTTAATGAATCTATTCCGTTATTACAAACATTGAAACAACCTTTCTATACGAAGTTTATTACGTTATCGAACCATTTCCCTTATCCAATTGATAAGGCAGAAGCAACGATTGAACCAGCAACAACAGGTGATTCATCAGTAGATACGTACTTCCAAACAGCACGCTATTTAGATGAATCTGTAAAAGGCTTCATCGATTACTTGAAACAATCTGGTTTATATGATAACTCAATTATCGTTATGTACGGAGACCATTACGGTATTTCAGATAATCATAACGCAGCAATGTCAAAAGTAATGGGTAAAGAAATGAACTCATTTGAAAATGCACAGTTACAACGTGTACCTTTAATCGTTCGTGTACCAGGAGTGAAAGGTGGCGTACAACATCAATATGGCGGTGAAATTGACGTTCTTCCTACGTTATTACACTTACTAGGTACAGATACGAAAAACTATGTTCAATTCGGTTCAGATTTATTATCACCAGAGCATAAACAAGTCGTTGCGTTCCGTAACGGTAACTACGTAAGCCCAACTGTTACTGCACTAAACGGCAAATACTATGATACAACAACTGGAAAACCTGTAGAATTTACAGATGAAATAAAGAAAAATGAACAAATGGTTCAAAACTCACTAAAATACTCTGACCAAGTCGTAAATGGTGACTTATTACGATTCTACACACCGGAAGGATTCACTCCAGTAGATCGTTCGAAGTATAACTATAACAATCGTGATAAAAACAAAACGAAGGTAAAAACGACTCCGGAAGGGGAAGCTAAATAATAAAAAGCGCTATTCATATGAATAGCGCTTTTTATTTGTAAATATACCATCATTATTAGACAGAACTAGCTGTTGCTTTTTGTTTTGCTTTTCCGAAGAAAACTACACCGACGATGATAATAATGATAAATGTCCATTTAATGAAAGGGTTACTTTCAAAAAATCCAGCAAACCATTTCTCATCTACAATCATTTTTGCAGCAGTATAAGCTAAAACCGCTGCTCCAATCGTAATGATGACAGGAAAACGATCCACCCATTTTAAAATCAATGTACTGCCCCATACGACTACAGGAATAGAAACTAATAGACCAATGATTACTAAAGAAAAGTTACCATGGGCAGCTCCTGCAACAGCGAGTACATTATCAATGCCCATTAACGCATCAGCGATAATAATGGTTTTAATAGCAGACCAAAATCCTTCTTCGGCTTTAATATCATGATTTTTGCCCTCAGCAATCAACTTGTAAGCGATCCATATAAGAAGTATACCGCCAATTAGGAGTAAACCAGGTATTTTTAATAACCAAACGACAACTAAGGTAGCGAGGGCTCTAATAGCGATTGCCCCGACAGTACCCCATATAATAACTTTTTTTTGTTGGTCTTTCGGTAATCTTCTTGCTGCTAATCCAATTACGATGGCATTATCTCCGGCTAACACTAAATCGATTACAATGATGGCAAGCAAGGCAGACAAATATTCAGATGAGAGAAACTCCATATACATATCACTCCTTATGGTTAATATGTGCTAAAGTGTTGATAATATAAAAAGGGTTGAAATTTTATATTCAATCCATAATTTCTTACTATATTTTGATAAATCTGTTTTAATTTCGTATAAGTCGCTTTTGCAATCTTTTTTGTTTTTCGATTCTTTTTCTTAATTTTCGATTCATCTTTTTAATACGGTTTTCTTTTCTACTATCCCAGTTATCACTTCTGATTTCATTAATAGATGTATCTTCCTTAGCGCGAAAACGCCTTACTTTTTTTACGAAGGAAAGGGGAATGTTGCCGATAACACCTTGTTTTTCTAACGAATCCTCTTTATCTAGACACCAATCAGGATGAGATAATAAATAATCGAAATCAAATATTATCTCGTATTTTTTATCCATATATGTATACCATTCATCTAAAGTACACTTATTTTTTGTATGTAAATATATTGATCCATCAGTCATAGCACAGCACCAATAGTCAAAATAGCTCCATAGTACCCATTCTTTCGGTACATCTAGTGTTAAAATTACCATTTTTGAATTTGTTCTACCCCAAGCTTTATGATTTCGATTTGGGTAATTATTTGCTTCCCAGACCCAAATAGGATAGTTACCTTCGTAATGAGGCAATCTTGTTTTAGCAACGCGCACCATCCAGTCATATGAATATAAATCGTCTGGATCGATGAATTCTTTATTACCTTCTAAATAACCAAGTTTCTTAAATTGTTTCCAAGCTTCTTCAGTTTGTACTGTATATACGATCATATGGCACCTACTTATTTAAACTAAATTTTAGTATAACATGTGATTTTGAATTTTTATTGATATTAGAGAAGGGGGAATTTGAGTCGAATATACGAAGAGTAATTCCCAAAACGACAAAAAGACTTGATTCCCAGCTAAAGGGAATCAAGTCTTTTCATTACATACGATTATCATGCCAGAAGTTTAATGGGAAATGTTCGTTCTCATTATATGCTTCTAATTCATATCCTTTTTCTTTCAGTCCTTTAATAATTCCAGGTACTGCTTTTACTGATTGTGGATGAATATCATGCATAAGGATAACTTCTGTTGGATTTGTAGCACCATGTAACACGTTCTCTACAATTTTAGCAGATGCAGCATCAACTTGCATTTTGTTGTATTTCCAGTCTAAAGAATCAATTGTCCAATCCCAAACTTTTAAGCCATTTTCTACAACTTTGTTGCGAAGAGCTTCGTTTAATCCTGGCATAGAGCCGTAAGATGGACGAGTTAATACTGGTGATTTACCTAAAACACCAGCGATTAAGCCTTGGTCTTCCTTCATTTCATCTACGTAATGACCTTCTGTGTAAAGTTTCTTGTAGTTATGAGTCATACTGTGCATCCCAACGTAGTGGCCTTCAGCATCTTCGCGTTTTACAAGATCAGGGAAAGCTTTTACGTTTGAACCAATTAGGAAGAATGTTGCTTTTGCATTTTCTTTCTTTAACATATCTAAAAGCTCAGCTGTGTATTTTCCAGGACCATCATCAAATGTTAAATAAGCGACTTTTCTAACTTGCCCGTTATAATGTTTAGGAGCTTCTTTCGGAGCAAGAGATGTTTGAATCTCACTTACAAGTTGAACAGATTTTGCTTCATCCTCTGTACTAGCTAGAGCAGTATGTACTGATCCCAAAGCCGCTTCGTATGTGAATAATACCCCCGCACAAACTAACATAGCCCTTTTTACTAAAGTTGTCATTCGAATTCCATTGTGCATAATTTTCCTTCTCTCTATAAAAGTTCTACTCTACTATATTAGCAATTATAGGTAGGGAAATGCAAAAAAACTTTTTTACAAGTGTAAAAAAGTTTACTCAAAAGTATGCAAGATTTTATATCAATTGCAGTTTTGAAAAATAGGATGAATTTAAACTTTATTATTTAAACTTTCAATCATCAAATTTAAATCTTCTAATAAGGATGCATGCGCTTTTTTAGGAGAACCTGTATCAAAGGGAGGCTGAGGGTCGTATTCTAACATGAGTTGAACTGCTTTGCTTTTTTCATCTCCAAATTCCCAAGCTATTAACTGAAGGGCCATATCAATACCTGCAGATACACCAGCAGCTGTTATAATTTTTTCATGGCGCACGAATCTCTCTTCAGTTGGAATAGCTCCGAGAGAACGAAGTAAGTTAAAACAGCTCCAATGACTAGTAGCATTAACACCATTTAGTAGACCAGTAGCACCTAAGATTAAGGAGCCCGTACATACAGTTGTAGTCCACTTTGTCGTTTTATGTATTTGGAGAATCCAATTAAGAGTTTCTTCATCCTTCATAAGTTGTGTAAAGTTTGGTGGACGACATCCGGGAATAATAAGAATATCTGCTGAAGTAATTTCATTAAAATTGTAATCAGCATGTAAATAGCCCATTTTCGAATCTAATTTTATTAATCCCTTCGTTTTAGCAACAAATTTTATGTTGTTGTTGCTTTCTGCAGCAAATACTTCGTATGGACCAATAGCATCTAATGCAGTAATTCCATCATAGAGCATAATAACGATTTCCATTAAAACCTCTCCTTTATTTGTTACGAATTGAATCTAGTAACGATAAGGAAGATAAAATTATTGAATATTCTTTTATCGTTACTTTAAATATACTATACCTCTAATGTGTATCGCTTAGTGCAACTATGTCAAAGGTGTGACGAAATCTATGAATAGGTTCATTTATTTTGAAAAGATGTATTCACTTATTTAATGGGTAAAAGTTTAATTTACTTGGAATTTCTATTAAAAACGATATGCAACTTTCACAGAAAGAAGAAATGAAAAATATAGTACTTAGGCTAAAGTCTTAAAACGAAAGGAGACTAATCATACTTTCGTATCATTTCATTTTCATTCCAATTATTGATTCGAATATTTTTGCTTTTTATTAAAATATTGGTAAAGAAACAATTACATGAAAAAAGGAGTGGGAATATGGATAATTATATTTGCACTACATGTGGAGTACAGTATCCCGAAAATGAAGAAGCACCTTCTCGCTGTAAAATTTGTAATGAGGAAAGACAATATGTTAATCCAATTGGGCAGTCATGGACAACATTAGAAACGATGCAAAATAGCAATTTATACAAAAACGAAATAATAAAAGAAGAAAGCGGTTTGTATAGCATTACTACTAAACCTAAATTTGCGATTGGACAAACAGCATTTTTAATACAAAGTAAAACTCTAAATGTTATGTGGGATTGCATTAGTTATTTAGATGATAAAACGATACAACGTATATATGATTTAGGTGGTATTCAAGCAATAGCACTTTCTCATCCACATTATTACTCTACACAAGTTAAATGGGCGGAAACATTCAATGTACCTATTTATATTCATGAAGATGATAAAGAGTGGGTGGTTCGTCCGAGTAAGCAAATTAAATTTTGGTCTGGGGAGCATCTGATATTATCGGAAGAACTTGCATTGCATCGCTTAGGAGGCCATTTTAAGGGCGGAACTGTTATACATTGGAAAGACGGTAATGAAGGGAAAGGCATTTTGTTATCAGGTGATATTATACAAGTAGTTTCGGATCGAAAATGGGTAAGTTTTATGTATAGTTATCCCAATCTCATTCCATTACCAGCGAATAAAGTTAGAGATATGGCAGAGAAGGTAAAAGATATCCAATTTAGTCGACTATATAATGCATTTCATGGTGTGGTGGAAGATGCGAATAAAGCTGTACAAAGATCTGCTGATCGGTATATAAAGGCCCTGCAAGGAGAACTATTTCATACGTAATAGCTTGTAATTCATCTCTACATTTATATAACTAATTTTATATGAATTTTATACTAAAGTCCTATTGTTTATTAACTAATAGGTCTTTCAACTTAGGAAGTTCACACTAATGAGGGATGTTAAAGGGAATATATGTAACCTATACTAATTACTATAAAGCTTTGGAAAATGAAAAGGAGGAGATTTGCATGAAGAATTGGGTTCAATTTAGAATTGCAAGACCAACAGATAAATTTGAAGAAGTGATAAGTTTTTATGAAACAGGATTAGGTTTAAAACGTATAGGGGAATTTCACAATCATGAAGGATATGATGGGGTTATGTTTGGCTTACCAGATGAAGAGTATCATTTGGAGTTTACTACACATGTTAATGGAAGTCCATGTCCGGCACCGACAAAAGATAATTTACTAGTTTTTTATATGCCTAATAAAGATGAAATTGAAAAGATAGTGAATCGATTAAGTAATATGGGCTATCATGAGGTGGAACCAGAAAACCCGTATTGGATAGAGAAAGGAACCACAATAGAGGATCCAGATGGTTGGAGAATTGTGCTTATGAATGCATCTGAATAAGGAAACTATTTTCATATGAAATAGAGTGTAACAAAATGATTTAGACATAAATCCCTACAGTGTTTGTAGGGATTTTTATATAAGAAGATCTTATTGAGAGAGTTATTAAAATGTAGAAAGTATTTTGGCTGAGAACAAATGTAATAAACATAATTTATGAAGGAGGTATAAAAGTATGATAGTAAACTATTTTGAAGAGTTTTCTAAACATGTTGGAAATACACCTCTCATGAAATTAAAATGCGAAGAAACGAAGGACCTTTCTATCTATGCTAAATGTGAATGGCACAATCCTACAGGATCGATTAAGGATAGGGCAGCACTTGGAATGATTAATAAATATTTACAAGAAGCGGACAAAAAACAAAATATTTTAGAGTATAGTGGTGGAAGCTTAGCGAGGTCAATTGGGTGTATTTGTAATTATTTAGGGATTCAATGCACGTTAGTTTTAAGTTCTGGAACCGGTAAATCTCTATTAAATGAACTTGATCGTTATGGTGCTAACGTAATCTTAGTTGATAAATGTAAAGGGTTCTACGCAGTAATTGAGAAAACAGTAGAGATTAGTAAACAAAATCCAGAATTATACTTTTTATTCCAACATTATAATAATGCAAATCTAGTAAGTCATATAGAAGGTACAGGGCGAGAAATTATTGCACAAATGATTGGAAAACCAATACATGCATGGGTAGCATCTGCTGGTACTGGTGGAACTCTAATGGGAGTCTATACAGCAATAAAGAATTATACAAAAAATGTTGAACTACATTTAGTAATGCCTGCTGAATTGCCTTATGGTTCGGAACAACCACCAAATGATTTAAAGAAATATGCTGGATCAGGTGGGTTCGGCTTAGGAAGGAAACAACATTTCATAGAACAGGAAGAAAATTTGATAGAAAAACAATGGACTTATTCATATGAAGATACCCTGTATGAAATGGCACGTTTTTACAAAGATACTGGTATAAAAATAGGAACTTCTGCGGCAGCGAATTTATTAGCAGCTAAACAAATTGGGAAAGAAAAAGGTGCGAATTTTAATGTAGTTACAGTTTTTCCGGACGCAGGATCAATAGAAGAGTGGTCAGATGTAAAAAATTTAGTTGAAAATAGGGAATAGACCAAATGATAGAGAGGACCATTAAAAGTTCTATTGTAGTTTATATCTTATTCTACGCAAAATTGATACCATTAAAAAACTGTATGTTTAACATGTACAGTTTTTTAATGGTGTAGCTGTGCAATGTTTAGAAATTTCACATACCGTATTTTAAAAATAAATATAGGAAAACCGAAAAGTAATGTAGAATATATCGTACATACATATATACAGTCAACATAAAAGGTAAAGAGGTGGGTATATGTTACTTGAGGAAGTAATGCAGCAACTAGAGGAATATGGAACAGAACAAAATCGTAAAACGTATAAAAACCACGGAGCGAAAGAGCCACTATTCGGAGTTAGTTTTGCAAATTTAAAATTGTTAAAAAAGAAAATAAAAAAAGATCACGATTTAGCAGTTGAATTGTGGGAAACGAAAAATATGGACGCAATGATATTAGCAACTTATATTTTAGACCCGAAGAATATAACAGCAGAACAGCTTAATAGTTGGGTTCAGGATGTTGATTATTACTGTTTAATGGATGTTTTTATGACATCTATATGTACTTCGCCAATTGCAAAAGAAAGAATGGAAGAGTGGACAAAGTCTAATGATGAATGGATTGGAAGAGCTGGCTGGTCTTTATTAGCAAATATATCGATTAAAAATAAAGCGTTACATGATGATTTCTTCTCTCCATACTTAGAAGAGATTAAAGAAAATATACATAATGAAAAAAATAGAAAAAAAGAAGCGATGAATAGTGCTTTAATCGCAATAGGAATTCGTAATGAAGACTTAGAGCGACAAGCGATTGAAATTGCACGTGAAATTGGAAAAGTAGAGGTTGATCACGGTGCAACATCATGTAAAACACCAGATGCAGAAAGCTATATAAAAAAAGCGAGAGAAAGAGCTCAAAAAAAGAAAGTGAAATAAGAAAAGAGGAACGGCTATGAAACCAATTGAAGCAGCACAAAGCATAATTACATCACAATTTCCGAATTGTGATGTAGCTTTACTCGGTGGAAGCGTTGCACGAGGAGAAGCGACGAAAACATCTGACCTTGATATTGTAATAGTTGACCAAAGTTTAACTTCTTGTTATAGAGAATCTTTCTATAGTAATGGATGGCCTGTTGAGGTGTTTGTTCATAATTTTACAACATATAAAACCTTTTTCAAAATGGATTGTGATCGAGGGAGACCGTCGTTACCACAATTAGTTTCAGAAGGGGTTGCATTAAAAGGGGAAAAGGAAATTGTTGAGAAATTAAAAAAAGAAGCGAATGATTTACTACATAAAGGACCAGCTAAATGGACCGAAGAAACGATTAAGCAGAAGCGATATTTTATTACGGATACTTTAGATGACTTTATTGGTGCAACAAAAAGAGAAGAAGAATTGTTTATCGCTAATTTATTAGCGGATTTAGTACATGAATATGTATTAAGAGTAAATGGTAGGTGGCTTGGGAGTTCAAAATGGTTTATTAGAGTGCTAAGAAGATATGATGAGCAATATGCAAACAAATTTGTAGCGGCTTTTGATCATTTTTATAAAACGGGAGAGAAAAATGAATTAATTCATTTTATAGAAATGACGTTAGAACAGTATGGTGGAAGAGTGTTCGAAGGATTTTCTATTGGTAAATAAAAAGGGGAGAGAAAAATGAATGTACCATATGTTCAATTAAGAGAATTGACACTAGATGATGTAGAAGATCGCTATCAATGGTCGTTAGATAGCGATGTAACAAAGCATTTAGTCGTACCAGACCAATATCCTCCGTTCACTCGTGGAGATACGAGAATCTGAATTGAAGCTTGTATAAGCCGAAAAAATGGTTATGAACAAAGGGCGATCGTTACTGAGAAAGGTATACATATTGGATGGGTAGACCTTAAAAATTTTGATAAAACAAATAAAAATGCAGAACTAGGAATTGCGATTGGAAATAAAGACTATTGGGGGAAAGGATTTGGAATGGCAGCTCTAAACAGCATGCTACAAATAGGTTTTTCCCAGTTTGAATTGGAGAAAATTTGGTTACGTGTAGATGAAGATAATACACAAGCTAAAAAGAGCTATGAAAATGCCGGATTTGTATGCGAAGGGTTAATGAGAAATGATCGATTGAGACAGGGAAAGTTCATTCATCGCTATCGTTACAGTATATTAAAAGAAGAGTATGAATCAAAAAATAATAACCTATAAAAATATTATGTCAATTAAAAAGGGGAAGATAAAATGATTCGATTACTTACAAAAGCGGATGCAAAACAATATTGGGAGTTACGTTTACAAGCACTACAAGTAAATCCAGAAGCATTTGTAACGACTTATGAAGAAGCAGTACGTCAAGAAAACCCTCTTGAACGCGTTGCTAGTAATCTTTCATCCAACAGTAGTTTTACATTTGGTGCTTTTAATAATGAAAATGGTTTAGTTGGGGTTGTTACTTTATTAACAGAAGAAAAGGACGCATATAAGCATAAAGGGCATATCGTTGCAATGTATGTAGATACTGAAAATCGAAGAAGTGGTCTTGCACGTGATTTAATACGTAAAGCAATTGAAAGGGCAAAAGAGATGAAGCTAGAGCAATTGAACTTAGGGGTTGTGTCAACGAACGAACCAGCCAAACGATTATATGAATCAATGGGATTTAAAACGTACGGAATTGAAAAAAGGGCTATAAAAATGAATGGTGTGTATAGTGATGATGAACATATGGTGTTGTTCTTTTAAGAGAGGAAGTTTTATATGAAAAAGGGGAAAATACGACTATAAGATGGGGAATTTGGCATATAGCAGATCATAATCGGTATCATCAAGCACATATAAGTCGATTGAGGAAATTATATAGAGAATATAAACTACATATTCTTTAATTTTTGAATGAACAAACGCCCCTAAATAATAATTAAAGGAGGCGTTTATTTTTATTTGTTTGCTTTTCTTCCCAAGCTATCATTAAATTTTTATGATAATCTTTTGGTTTTTCAATAGAAAACCAGTAAATTGAATGTGCAATAGTTGGTAGCCATCTTTTATGGCGGATTCGTATATTTTCATGGTGAGTATAATGGGTCGAGATTAAGGTAGATTTTGACCCTTGAAAATTTTGGTATGTAATATCCTTGATTTCATACCAATACACTTTATTCCCATGCAAATCTACTACAATTCCTTCATCATCCCAATAGGAACCTATATCGTTTGCACGTGTTTTCCATAAGGTTAGGGCATACTTTAGTAGCCATAAGGAGAAAAATATTGAAATAATTCCTAGTAAATCAAATTCTTCCATTAAAGATAAAACACTTATTAGAAGGAAAACAACTCCGAAAGAAAGTACAAATAAAATAGATTGTATAGAGGCTCTGTATATTTTCAGTGTTATCACATTCATAGAAGTAACTTATTTTTAAAATTATTTCTGTTTAATGTTTTTATATTAAGTATAATAAATGAATGAATGTATTATTATCTTTTTCATTGCAAGTGAATGGAAAGTGAAATGTAAGTTTGTATGTAGATTTTTCATCGCGTATACTAAAATATATGTTGTAGAGATTAAAAATTAAATACAAGGGGTTTTACAATGAAAGCAATTGTTATAGGGATACTGGCATCATTTTTCTTTGCCTTTACTTTTGTTTTAAACCGGGCAATGGACTTAGAAGGTGGAAGCTGGATTTGGAGTGCATCATTACGGTATTATTTTATGGTTCCAATGCTATTACTTATTGTTATGTATAGAGGGAACTTAAAGCAACTCTTTCAATATATGAAAAACAATCCGAAAGAATGGTTAGTATGGAGTATCGTTGGATTTGGTCTCTTTTATGCACCGCTTAGTTTTGCTGGAGCGTTCGGACCAGGTTGGCTCGTTGCATCAACATGGCAAATTACAATCGTTGCAGGGATTTTGTTAACACCATTTTTTGCGGTGGATCCACTACATAAAAAACTTCCGATGAAGGAATTAGTTATGTCGGGCATTATTTTATTCGGTGTTGTTCTCATGCAAGTAGAACATGCTTCTTCATTAGGTATTCGTGAAACCGTTTTATGTGTAGTTCCTGTACTTATTGCAGCATTTGCGTATCCTCTTGGAAATCGAAAAATGATGCAAGTTTGTAAAGGGGAATTAGATGTATTTCAGCGAGTACTCGGTATGACATTAGCAAGTTTACCATTTTGGTTTTTATTATCTGGTTACGAAGTATCAACTGGCGGATTACCGTCAAGTAACCAAGTTCTTCAATGTTTTATTGTAGCAGTTAGTTCTGGGTTAATCGCGACAATATTATTTTTCTTTGCAACAGATCTTGTGAAAGATGATCCACAAAAACTAGCAACAGTGGAAGCGACGCAGTCTGGTGAAGTTTTATTTGCGCTAGTAGGAGAGCTGATCTGGTTATCTGCACCAATTCCGTCATCATTATCTTGGATTGGTATGAGTCTCGTTATTATTGGAATGGTACTTCATAGTTATGTGGCTGTCGTTGTAAAAAAAGAAGAAAAAATAACGGCGTAATGAGATTAGCTCTTTTTATTAAAAGCTAGTCTTTTTTCATAGAAAGGGATGAAAATATGAATTTACAGCGTGTTGAACAAATTGAAAAAGATTCAATATTAAATGTGCTACAATATGCCGTCGGTCCAAATGAAATAAGCTTAAAGAAGGCAGTATTATTTTACCAAATGAATAAAGGGACTTTGTACAAATATGAAGAAAAAGCTTGTATAGGTATTGAAGTAATCGGAGCAACTAAAGCACGAGTATGCCATATAGCAGTGGATTCAGATTATCGTCAAAAAGGAATTGCACTGCAAATGATTAAAGAAGTGGTAAGGATATATCAATTGACTTATATAGAAGCAGAGACAGATGATGGGGCGGTAGAATTTTATAAAAGAATTGGTTTTCAAGTTAAAAGTTTAGGAGAAAAATATACGGGAATCGAAAGATTTCATTGTTATTTGGAAAAATAGTATAAAAATATGCATATGGAGTATAGCTTGAAAAAATAAGATTTACATTTTTCTTCATTTGAAAAAACTCTCGCTCATCATTATCTACGATTTTAATAGAGTTTTGAGGCTTCAGTACACCCATATACATATTTTTGTAGTAATGAATATGATTAAGTTAAAAATTAAGAAAAATATGATAATATATTTATATAAAAGTTTAAATTTACGTGGCTAGTGAGGGAACCAATATGAAAATGAATGAAATAGTAGCAAGCACACAATTTCCAAATACAATCGAAACAATAACAAAAGATTTAAAAGCATTAGGAATCGAAAAAGGAATGACAATTATCGTTCATTCATCACTAAGTTCTATCGGATGGATATCTGGTGGTGCGGTTGCTGTAGTAGAAGCATTAATGAAAGTTGTTACGGAAGAAGGAACGATAATAATGCCAACGCAATCTTCGGATTTGTCTGATCCGAAACATTGGTCAAGACCACCTGTACCGGAAGACTGGTGGCAAATTATCCGAGATAACGTCCCTGCATTTGATTCACGTATAACCCCAACAAGGGGAATGGGTGAAATAGTTGAATGTTTTCGTACATATCCGAATGTAGTACGTAGTAATCATCCGTTAGGAAGTTTTGCTGCATGGGGAAAACATGCAGTAGAAATAACAATGAACCATTCATTATCAATGAGCTTTGGAGAAGAATCTCCATTAAGAAAAATATACGATTTAGACGGGTACGTATTATTAATTGGTGTTGGATATGATTCAAATACGTCTGTTCATTTATCCGAGGTGCGTACTGGTGCATGTGAGTTAATACAAGTAGGAGCACCTATTATAGAAAACGGTGAAAGAGTGTGGAAAGAGTTTGTTGAAATGGATTACGAATCTGAGAAGTTTGTAGAAATTGGTGTGGAGTTTGAGCGAAAAGGAACTGTAAAAAACGGGAAGATAGGGAATGCAACGTGTCGTCTAATGAAACAGCGTGATATAGTTGACTTTGGAACAGAATGGTTTCGTAAGAAAAATTAGTAAGGGATGGTTACAATGAAGGGGAAAAAGGTATTAATTACGAGCGGTGGTTGTCTAGAAAAATGGGATCAAGTACGCGGGCATACGAATATGGCTAAAGGTACAATCGGAAGGATAATCGCAGAAGAACTTATAGCTAAAGGGGCACATGTTATATATTTGCACGGTTATTTTGCGGAGAAACCGAGCGATGTACATAGAGGGTTAGAATTACATCCATTTGAAGGAATTGTTGATTTACAAGATAAAATGAAAAGTATCGTCACACATGAAAAGGTTGATGCGGTTATTATGGCAGCGGCTGGATCAGATTGGATTGTGGAGAAAATTTGTGATCAAGATGGTAATGTTCTTAATATGGACGGAAAAATTTCAAGTGATATAGCACCGATTATTCACTTTCAAAAGGCTCCAAAAGTATTAAAACAAATAAAAGAATGGGACCCAGAAACAGTACTTGTTGGTTTTAAACTTGAAAGTGATTTAAATGAAGAAGAACTGTTTGCAAGAGCGAAAAATAGAATGAAAGAAGCAAGGGCGAATGTAATGATTGCAAATTCACCACATTCTTTATATTCGCGTGGAGCTGTACATTATGTAATTGGACAGGATGGTAAAGGGAAGTTGTGTAATGGAAAAGATGAAACGGCGAAAGAAATTGTCAAAAGCTTAGAAGTATTATGTAATCGTGTCACTGCTTTTTAAAATTAAGTTTTTAGATAAGAATGAATCCGCATAGTAATAAGTAAGCGAAACTTTAATTGGTGGGAATTTTACTTTTACACGAATGTGAAGCGTATATCAATCAAGAGCTATACACAGAATAATTGGTGAGGAGTGGATTCTATGGAACATTTATTAAAGCAAGCTATTAAACTTAGAAACGAAAAGAAATATGCGCAGTCTAAAGAGATGCTTATAGGATTAACAAACTTTACAAAGGATGCAGAAGTACTGTATCAGTGTGCGTGGATACATGATGTAATGGGGCTAGAAACAGAAGCAGTTCCGTATTATGAGCAGGCAATCGCAAATGGACTTGATGGCGAATCCCTTTGCGGTGCTTATATTGGTCTAGGAAGTACATATCGTTGTATAGGGGAATATGAAAAGGCAATTACAGTATTAGAAGCTGGGGTGAAAAAATTCCCAGAGAACGATCCGATGAAAGTATTTTTATCATTAGCAAAATATAACGTAAACGATCACGAGTCAGCGATGAAATTATTACTTGAAACTGTCGTGAAAGTAGAGGAAGTAAAAGAATTTGAACGTGCCATTTCATTTTATAAAGACCACTTAAATGAGGTTTTTAAATAAAGGAGTGAACGTATGAATGTTACACTATCGCGAAGGCGAAAAGGTATTTGGATTGGACTCGTCTCTTTAATTATGCTATCAAACTATTTATTGTATGCTCTTCCAATAGTACCAGCTGCGCCGAAAGAAGTTGTACTTGGGTCATTATTAGATTGCATGTTTGTCATTCCAATCATCACGTATTTCTTCATTATTCGAAAAAGGTACTCGTTAACGTATATAGTTCCTGTTGTAATAGCTGGTTATATTTTTGCAAGATTTATTATTCCAAGTGACTATTTACAAGATTTTTCATACGTTTCTTATATTATAATTGCAGGAGAAATTGCTTTTGTATGTTTAGAGTTATTCATTCTATATAAAATTGTTAGAAAGCTTCCTACCATAATAAAAAAATATAAAGAATATAAAAGTGAGTACTCTTCATTTTCTTATGCAATTGATGCTGCGTTTGACGCTACTATGAAAAGAAATAAATTAATAGATATCATTGTAACGGAGTGTAAGTTAATCTATTATGCATTTTTATCGTGGCGTGAAAAAGTACCAGAAGGTGAATACGTATACTCATATCACAAAAAGACTGGTGCAATAGGTGTATATATCATGATCATCCATGCGACCTTAATAGAAAGTATTGGTTTTCATTATTTGCTACACCAGTGGAATCCAGTAATAGCATGGATTTTACTTATTTTAAATGTATACGCGATGATTTATTTTATAGCTGAAATACAAGCGATGCGTAAAAATCCACTTAACGTAACAGAAGAACAAGTAATCATTCAAATTGGATTAGGAAAGAAAATTGTTATACCATTTACACAAATTGATAATATTGCGTTCTACAAGGGTGATGAATTGCTAACGGCAAAAGAAGGGAAACAGGTATTGGATGCAACTGTTATGGAGTTCATAAAAGAACCTGCTACTTTTGAAATAACATTAAAAGAGCCAGTGAAAGCACAGTTGTTATATGGATTTTCTAAAACAGTAAGTCGTGTGCACTTAAATGTTGATGAAGAACGAAAATTTTATGATGCGGTTAAGGAAAAGTTAAAACATGAGTAATAGTGCTGTTAGTTACATAAAAACAAATAAGCTTCCGTTAGAAGTGAAAAAATATGAAACATGGATAGTGAAAAACTCTTTCTAAATAAGAAGGAGTTTTTCTTGTGTACTTGTATAAATCATTATATAAAAAACTATATACTTCTTTATCGTTAGATAAGTGGATATAATTGAGGATAGAACTAGTATAAGGGGAAACAAAATAATGAATAAGTTACTTACATCGAAAAGTGAAATTATAGAAAGAAAAATCCGGTATAACTCAACAATAGTAGATCACAATTGTTTATTACTTGAAAAGCAATCACAAAGTATCGTTTTATTTCACGAGGTGCAGTATTCATTTACAATGACTGCAAAAGATACTAAGTTAACAATCCCAAAAGGAAGTTATACAATCGCATATTATTGGAAAGATCGTCCGTACAATTTATACGTATGGAGAGATATAAAAGGGAAGTATTTAGGTTCCTATTTTAATATCGTAAAAAATACACAAATAAAAGACGAAGTGGTTTCCTTCGAAGATTTAATCATCGATATTATGGTACTTCCTAATGGAGAATACTTCATATTAGATGAGGATGAATTACCAGAATCATTAGGGAATTTCGAAGGTGGTTATGTGAAGAAAGCTCTTTATGGACTGAAAGAAATCATTCAAAAAGAGCTTCCACAAATAGTTTTGGAGACAGCCAGGGTGCAGAAGAACTAAAATTTAATTACATAAATATTTTGAATGGAAATGAGTAGTCTCAAGTTATATGGTCTAACTTTTTTGATAAATCTAAGGTTAGTAGCATATTTCTTGAGATTACTTTTTTTGGTAGAAATTTTGTTGCTTAGTTATTAAATGGATTTAAAATTTATGAAATAATATTGACTGAATCAAGTTCAGTCGTTTATGATTGAATCAGATTCAGTCGTGGTGAAAACATTGTAGGAGATGACGTATGAAAAGAATATCAAAAGAACCAGATGTAAGACGCCAAGAGTTAATGGATATTGGTTTTGAACTATATATGAAAAATGGTATGAAAGGATTTAGCATAAAAGATGTTGTGAATCATGCAGGTGTAGCAACGGGCTTATTTTATTATTACTTCAAGTCTAAAGAGAATTTTGTTGATGAAGTTTTAAATGACTGTATTGTGAAAAATATGGAGTTAATTGAAGAAATACTTGTTTCAAATGAACGGTCTGTCATGCAAAAGATGAAAGATTCACTAGATATATTTTGGACATTTATTGAAAAGTTAGCACCCTATAAAAATGTGAGCTCGTTTCAGACGGAACAACATTTTCAACTGGAACAGAAATTATTCACACGTATGCAACCGTTAATTAGACAAGTAATTGAAGAGGGAGTAAACATAGGGGTTTTTTATACTGATAACTCATTATTAGCTTCTGGGTTTATTCTATACGGTCTTAGCAGTATTGCTCATTCAGAAGTAAAATTGAATCTAGATACAAAACATGAAATGGTTAATTTAGTATTAACTACACTACGATACAATCAAAAGGAAGGAGAAAGTTTATGAAAATTATTATCAATGGAAATAATATCTCACAAGAGCAACTTATAAAATGGAAAAGAGAACGGATAAAAAAAGTATTATATACATTAGGACATAAAGAGCTTGAAATAAATGATACAGACGTCATGATAAAACAGCTAACGGAAATAAAGTTGCGATATACATACAATGAAATGTACGAAAAGTTGAAATCAAAACTTAGATTAAGTGCAATAGGTATGCGTATCTGTACTCTTTTATCTGGTGATAGACGAAAAATTTCGAAAACTAGTATTTATTTAGACGGGATTACAGCAGAAGTAGCTATACATGGAATTGATAGTTTGATGCTTGAACAATCACGTGAAAATAACAAAGTGAATTTATCTGCTTGTCCTGATCACTATGTACTAAGACCCTTTGGGGAAAATGAATTAGAGGTTATCGAAACTACTGGTAATTCTCCGTTTCCAGTTCAATTTTTCATTGTTTTTGGTGACGAAACTGGATTGAAAACACCAAGAGATAAATCTTATCAATACCAATCAACAGGTGTTGCACGTATGAAAGATGGTACTACTATTGGTGGAGTTCGACATCAATTTAAAGATACTGATACAGGGATAGAAGTAAGTCTAGTTGTTGAGTTCCCAGCCCTTTGTCCTAATAGTCTAATTAAATCCCATCAAATGCATTTAGCGTGTGAGTTTTCTTATTGGTTACAGTGGATTAAAGATCAGAAAAAATAGTAAGTAAACGATATCGTTTAAATAAACAAAAGTAAAATGTTCAAACAAATCATATGTATGTTTTAATAAAACCTAGTTGACTTATCGGAAATATTTGTATAATATGTACTTAATTCCATAACGTATTGCTGATTGGAGAAACCAAAGGCATTTTATCAACAGATAAAATGCCTTTGGTTTTTTTATTGCACAAATACTGAATCTGTTCATTTATATGAATCATTTTAAGGAGGGGAAGAAATGACTGTTTCAATTGATGGGGTATCAAAATATTTTTTGAAACAAACTGGTACGGTTCAAGTGCTAGAGAATATTAATTTTCAATTAGAGAAAGGGGATTTTGTTACAGTAATTGGTCCGAGTGGGTGCGGAAAAAGTACATTACTAAAAATTGTTGCAGGTCTAGATAATGATTTTGAAGGTGAAGTTATTATTGACGGGGAGCCTATCTTAAAAACGAGCAAGAAACAAGGTTTTATTTTTCAAGAGCATAGGCTTTTTCCATGGTTAACAGTTGAAGAAAATATAGCGGCAGATTTGTCGTTAAAAGATAAATATGTGAAAGATAAGGTGAGAGAATGGGTTGAAATCGTTCGGTTAGATGGCTTTGAAAAATCGTATCCGAAAGAAATTTCAGGCGGGATGTCACAACGTGTTGCGATAGCGAGAGCGTTATTAAGAGATCCGAATGTATTATTACTTGATGAACCTTTTGGAGCGCTGGATGCTTTTACTCGAAGTCATTTACAAGAAGTATTGCTGAATATTTGGGAGCAGAAGAAAACAACAATGATATTCGTTACACATGATATAGATGAAGCGATATATCTTTCAAACCGAATTATCATTATGAGTGCAAAACCAGGGAAAATACATAAAGTGATTGAAAATAATTTGCCTTATCCGCGAAATAAAACTTCTCAATCGTTCCAACAACTTCGAACGAAAGTATTACAGCAGTTTGAATATGGAGGGTTGATTCAAACAAGTATATAGGAAAAGGGTGATTTTATATGTATAAAAAATTTAAAATTCTTTCTTTTGCTTTAGCTATATCAGTATTTTTATTAGGATGTGAAAAAAGTACAGTAAGTAGTAAGAAAGAAGATGTAACAATACAAATTGGTATACAGCAAGGATTAAGCCCACTATTACTAGCAAAGAAAAAGGGATGGTTTGAAGAGGAGTTTAAAAAAGAAGGAGTTAAAGTGAAATGGACAGAGTTCCAAAGTGGACCTCCTTATTTTGAAGCAATCGCATCAAACCGGTTAGACTTTGGTGAAGTAGGGAATTCTCCAGTCATTTCAGCGCAAGCAGCAGGTATTGGATTTACCGAAATCGCCAATACAAGTTATGCGAGAAAAGGAACTGGAATTCTCGTTCAAAAAGATAGCAAGATTGCGAGTGTAAAAGATTTAAAAGGTAAAAAAATTGCAGTAGCAAAAGGAAGTAGTGCCTTTAATTTATTATATCGAGCGCTTGATAAAGAAGGTATTGATGTAAAAGATGTAAATGTCATTCAATTACAACCAGATGAAGCGCAGCCTGCATTCGAATCAGGATCAGTAGATGCATGGGCGATTTGGGACCCTTTCATATCATTACATACGTTAAATAAAGGTGCGAAGGTGATTGCAGACGGTGAAACATTAAATGTCTCTTCACCAGAATTTTTAATTACGAGGACAAAATTTGCGAAAGAACATCCAGAATTAGTTGAGAAATTCCTCAAAGTTTATGAGAAAGCACGTGTATGGCAAGAGGCTAACTTAGATGAAGCAATAAAAGTGTACACTTCTGTAAAAAAGATAGATGCAGAGATTGTAAAAGAAGTGTTTAATCACGACAAACCAATTTTAGTTCCGGTAACGAAGGAAATAATAGCAGAACAACAAAAGACAGCGGATTTTCAATATAAGATCGGTTCTATAAAGAAAGAAATTAAGACGGGAAAAGTTGTAGATAATTCTTTCGTAGAAAAAGCATTGAAAGCGAAGTGAAAAGAGGTTTTGTAAAGTGGAAAATACGAAAGCTGTTATGAAACCAGCGAGTATAACGATTAAGAAAAATGGCATAAAGAAGGTACGAAAGTTAAATGTAAAAGTTTTAGTAAGGGCGATTACTATACCGGTTATTATATTAATAATTTGGCAGTTGGCTGGCGTATTCGTTCTTGTTTCTAAAACAGTTTTACCAACACCATTAGATATTTTTCTAGCTTTCCAAGAGCTTATTAAAACAGGAGAGTTATTCGGCCATTTAAGTATTAGTGTATTCAGGGCTGCGGCTGGTTTCTTTATTGGTGGGGGCTTAGGAATCATTTTAGGAACAATTGTTGGATTTTCAACGAGAAGTGAGCAATATTTAGACCCATCTGTGCAAATGTTAAGAACTGTACCTCATTTAGCTGTTGCGCCGCTTTTCGTATTATGGTTCGGTTTTGGTGAAACATCGAAAGTGTTATTAATTGCAGATGGTGCATTTTTTCCTTTATACGTAAACGCATTTTTAGGTATTAGAGGTGTGGATTCAAAGTTATTTGATGTTGCGAGAGTGTTAGAGTTCAGCAAAAGAAAACTAATTACGAAACTAATTTTACCATCTGCATTGCCTAACCTTTTACTAGGAGCAAGGTTATCGTTAGGTGTTGCATGGGTGAGTTTAGTAGTAGCAGAACTTATGGGATCTACAGAAGGTATTGGTTATATGATTATGGATGCAAGGCAATTTTCAAATACAGATATCGTATTTGTCGGCATAATTATCTTTGCATTTGTTGGGAAGTTTTCTGACTCTCTAGTACGTTTACTAGAAGTGAAGTTTTTAAGATGGCGAGATAATTTTAAAGGTGAGACTGGGAATTAACATATAAATTATTAGGGGTAATTTATATAGAATTTGTTAGTATACGTTTCAAAATAAATAAGGGGTGTGTAAAGGTATGGAATTATTATGGTTTATTCCGGCTTATGGAGATGGTCGATATTTAGGAACGACAAAACGAGGAAGAGCAGCTGAATATGGTTATTATAAGCAAGTTGCTGCGGCAGCTGATTATTTAGGATATACGGGTGTTTTACTTCCAACTGGTCAAGGATGTGAAGACCCTTGGGTGTTAGCTTCAGCTCTTGCTGCTGAAACGGAAAAACTAAAATTTTTAGTAGCATTGAGACCAGGACTAATGTCACCTACAGTTGCAGCGAGGATGGCATCTACATTTGATAGAATTTCAGATGGGAGACTACTTATTAATGTAGTAGCTGGAGGAGATCCAGTTGAACTACAAGGAGATGGATTATATCTTGAGCATGATGAAAGATATGAAGCAGCGGATGAATTTTTAAAGGTTTGGAAATCGACATTGCAAGGTGAAACGATCTCTTTAGAAGGAAAACATATTCAAGTTACAGATAGTAAAGTTGTATTCCCGCCAGTTCAAACACCATATCCTCCTATATATTTCGGAGGATCATCAGCTGCTGGAAAAGAAGTAGCAGCTGAACATAGTGATGTATATTTAACGTGGGGAGAGCCACCAGAGCAAGTGAAAGAGAAAATAGAAGAAGTAAGAAAACTTGCAGAAGAGAAGGGGCGTATAGTACGATTTGGCATTAGATTACACGTAATTGTAAGAGAAACAGAAGAAGAAGCGTGGGAAGAGGCAGAACGTTTAATTCAATATGTGGATAATGAAACAATTGAGCTTGCTCAAAAGACATTTGCAAGATATGATTCGGTTGGTCAAAAGAGGATGACACATTTAAATAAAGGTACGAGAGAGTCGTTAGAGATAAGCCCTAATTTATGGGCTGGAATCGGACTTGTAAGAGGTGGGGCAGGTACTGCACTTGTAGGCAATCCACATACAGTAGCAGAAAGGATAAAAGAATATGAATCGTTAGGAATTGATACGTTTGTTTTATCAGGATATCCGCATTTAGAAGAAGCGTATGAGGTCGCAGAATTGTTATTCCCATTATTGAAAGACGAGAAGAAAGAAGAAAATAAAATTGTTGGTGAAATGGTTGCTGATGCATATGCATTAAAAAAATAGTGAGAAATAAAGTTTCACATATTTATTGCTTTATTTTGTTCACTGCCTGTTAATACGGGATAAAAAACCCGCAAGTTATTCGCTTGCGGGTTTTCATCGTAAATTATTAGAAAATATGGTAAAATTAAAGGGTAACTTAAGGTGCGGTTGGTTGTTCAATTATCACTTCTCCGAGTAGGAGGGGGGTGATAATACGTGAGTGAAATAGCGTTGCTACTGCAAGGTGGACTGTTTCTCGTTGCATTGTTAACGTTCGTCGTCGTTTTAATAGACAAGCTCAAAAAATAACAACCCACCTATGCTTATAGAATGTGGGTTGTTTTGTTTGTAAGAAACAAATAGGATAAATGAACAATCCAATCTGCTAAGTTACGTGGACTAGTGTGTAGCCGCACACTAGTCTTTTTTATTTATATACAATTTATAATTGGTTTATGTGATTGTATTGTTCTTTTCATACTCATTATAACACAGTGTCTTTTCATCAAGAAAGGAGACCGTATGTTCTGGTTCCTGTTATATAGTAGGTGCTTTTTCTTTAAACAGCCCATCCATATACTGTTTTAAACTTTGGACATAAAATTTCTGCGTATTCACATTATTTACACCGACAATCGGCGATGGAAGGTCAAATCTTTTTTCTGATAAATGAACGACAACATCAAAGATGTCAAACAAACGAATGAAGCAAAACAGGCCGTCTTTATCGCTAAGTAAAATAAAGTAATGATTTTCACTACTTGTATTTAGCGTATTCCATAAAGAACTTTTGCTTAAATCACGTACAATGCTTTTTTCTTTTAGTTCCACGAAATCTGCATTTGAGAGAATGGTAGAAATATCAATTGCATCTTGATCTTCAAAGTAGCCATCAACTGCTTGTACAGCGAATGTATAAGCCATTTTTAATACACTCATTTTATATTTACGGTTATCTAATAGTAATTCACGTTGAATAGAACTCGCTACTTTCGTTACACGTTCCTCTTTCCAAATTTCATTATGTAAGGAAATATCGTGCTTTTTACATAGTTTCATAATTAATGCATTAGAATAAAGAATCTCGTCGCTTACTTCGACAACATCAGTCTCAGCAGCCGCAAGTTCCTCACCGTGCTCATTCGTATAGAGTGGGGAATCAATTTGTCTTTTCATTTGTTCAATCTTAAATTGACTCAATTTATGCCTAATTAAAGGACGATCAATATTTGTTGTCATTTGTTCATGACAAGTATCACAAATTGAGTTTGTGAAATAATATCCACATAATATTTCTGGAATGACATATTGTTCACTAAGTTCTTTCGTATCTTTTCTGCAAATGATGCATTGTGTCATTTTTATCACCTTTACCTGCAAATTTGTATGTAATCTCATTGTAGTGTATTTATCGGTATTTTGGAATATTGTAAAGGAAAATATTATGTGAAATTCATGCTTATTTTGGTACAATGAATAGAAGTGCTAGTTTAAAGGAGGCCGTTTTTTTTGAAATCAAAAGTGCACTTTTGGACATTAGAAGTGCTAATGGTTGTAGGAATCATATTTATTTGCACAAAAATATCATTTTTATTTCAACCGATTGGTATCTTCATATCAACATTGTTTTTCCCAATCTTAATCGCGCTTTTTTTATACTTCATATTTAATCCTGTATTAATCTTTTTGGAGAATAAAAAAGTACCTAGAAATTTAGCGATATTACTGTTATATCTTTTTATCATAACATTAACTGCGGTTGGCGTTGGAGTAGTTGTTCCTACGATTTCACAACAGCTAATGGACTTAGTAAAAAATATGCCAAGCTACATAAAAGAGGGGAAAGTATACATACAAGAATTATCACATCATAGGTTGTTTGAATGGTTATCTACACAAAACTATGTTTCCATTGAAACAATTGAAAAAAATGCGATTGAATACTTAAAAGATATACCAAATACAATTACGTCGAGTGCAACGGCTTTATTTGGTATTATCACGAACGTTGCATTAGTTGTATTTACTGTACCGTTCATTTTATTTTACATGTTTAAAGATGGACATGCCTTTCCGGGAAAAGCGGTAAGTTTATTACCTGAGTCTTACCGTGAAGAGGGGCTTCGTATCATTAAGGAAACGAACGAAACATTATCTGCATATATTCAAGGGCAAGCACTCGTTTGTATATTTGTAGGTGCGTTTACTTTTATCGGTTATTTAATTATCGATTTACCGTACGCTTTCGTTTTAGGAATTATTGCAGCATTTACAAACATCATTCCTAACTTAGGGCCATTTATTGGGGCAGCACCAGCTGTTATTGTAGGACTGTTCGTATCTCCGATGCAAGCCTTATACGTAATTATTATCGTAACAATTGTACAACAGTTTGAAAGTAATATTATTTCACCGCGTATTATGAGCTCGAAATTAAACATTCACCCATTAACAATTATTATCCTAATTTTAGGGGTAGGTAACTTTGCTGGAATCATCGGAATGATTTTAGCAGTACCAGTTTATGCAGTAACAAAAACTGTTGTTTCGAACTTAGTGAGATTGTTTAAGACAAAGAGAAGTAATCGGAAATAGTGAAACCTGAGAAAGATACACCGCTTTTTAAGTGGTGTATCTTTTGTTTATAAATAAATAATTAAAAGCGGGTTGATTTGATTTTATTATATATTTTTTATACATCAAATTCAGTGATAAACTTGTGTGATATAAGCTCTATAAAACTATGTGGAATCCCTCTGAACTATCCAAATCATTTCCTTACAGCGTGCTATCAACATCATAATCGACTCCTTTCAATTCTATATAGTTAAACGATTAAAGGTGAGTGTAGTATTTGCTTCTACGATCTCGAATTTCATCAATAACTTGTTTATATTGTCTTTCTTGTTTTAATTCATTTTGAGATATTGTTTCTTTTTGAATTGTAATCGTTAAAAAGAAAAGGTGAAACTTCATATGTGAATTCCTCCTTTCGAATTGGAATTACAGATGACTACAGTAATGACTTTGTCTTTCTTTTACATGATCTATAGCCTGATTAATTTGTCGTTCATGAAACATTTCAGACTCAGAAAACGTATTTTTTTGAATGGTAATGGTTAAAAAGAATACTTTAAATTTCATTAGATAATTGCCCCTTTATAAGTGATTTAGAAAAAACGAGTGTAATAAGAAATTACAGATGACTACAGTAATGACTTTGTCTTTCTTTTACATGATCCATAGCCTGATTAATTTGTCGCTCATGAAACATTTCAGACTTGGAAAATGTATTTTTTTGAATGGTAATGGTTAAAAAGAATACTTTAAATTTCATTGGATAATGAACCCTTTATAAGTGATTTAGAAAAGACGAGTGTAATAAGAAGATTGGCGCTCTTTTACTTCGTCCATAATGTTTTGAATGTGTTGCTCACGTAAAATCTCTTTCTGTGAAAGTTTACGTTTTTGAATAGTGATAGTTAAAAAGAATGCTTTAAATTTCATTAGATTTATGACCCCTTTATAAGTGATTTAGAAAAGACGAGTGTAATAAGAAGATTGGCGCTCTTTTACTTCGTCCATAATGCTTTGGATGTGTTGCTCACGTAAAATCTCTTTCTGTGAAAGCTTACGTTTTTGAATGGTGATTGTTAAAAAGAATGCTTTAAATTTCATGAATATATGACCCCTTTAAAATATATTTTTAATACATTTGAGTGTAGTATGAACTTTTAATGTCAGTTATTTTATCAGTCAGTTGTTTTAACTGTTGTTTACGATTGATTTCAGTTTCAGATAAAGTATTTTTTTGAAGCACAGTCGTAAAAAAGAAAATATGAAAAGTCATAAATGAATTCCTCCTTTCGAAAAGGAATTACAGGTGATCACAGTAAAGTGCTTGGCGCTCCTTAACATCATTCATAGCTTTTTCAATTTGCTCATTATGAAGAATTTCATCTTTAGAAATTGTATTTCTTTGAATCGTAATACTTAAAAACAATACGCTAATAGTCATTGAATGTTGCTCCTTTCTTAGAAAAATAATGTAAGAGACTAAAAAATCGCGCAAAAAAACCACAGGAAGATACAGTTCTCCTATGGCTGGGCGTGAAAAAGCCACAGGAAAGTATACGACCTCCTGTGGCGAATTTATGAATTAAATGAAATAAAGTACGATTTTCAATTCTCCATTAGGGTGGTCGAATTCATATTTAATTGTCCAGAAAACACAGGTGCAGTTAACGCTAAAGTTAATGCATGTAATTGTAATTTCATCATTTCCTTCGACCTCCTTTTAGAATTTTTTTCTTACGTTAGTAAGTATATACAATTAATGGATAATTGTAAACATAAAAAATGAAAATTTTTAATTTTGATTAAAATGCGTATATTTAAAAAGGGATTTGAAAGTAAATATTGTAATTAACGAAATATCGATAAAAATGGGGGATGCTAAATGAAATATATGCATCATAACATGATCGTTATGCTAACAATTTTTTTATTCATTGCGGCTTGTTCTAACGGAGAAAGAATAAAAGATATATATGATGTTAGGTCAGATGATTTTAAGAAATATACTGGGACATACGTTGGTAATAATTCAGATGTGGTTGCAATTGTTAATCATTTACCCGGTGGTGGAACAGTTCAAAGTATAAGTTTAGAAAATGAAAATATAAAAGTGAACTATGGCACAAAAGAAAGTGGGGCTCTTACAGAAGAAATGATTGAGACGTATTGGTTTGATGAGAAGGATACGATGAAGAAGAATTTTTTCTTTAATGCTATATATTTAGTGATTTTAGTGCCAAATGCAAAAAGTTATGAGTTTCAGGTAGAGAATAAAAACTTTAAGATAACGAGGGAAGAAATGTTATCAATTTTGCATAGGGAATTCGATGATTTTCCAAAAGAAAAAGATATATGGGATAAAAATAAAGTTATAAAGTTCTTTAACGGCAATGAAGAAAAAATTAAAATGCTTGTGGAAGATAAAGATTTTCGGAAATCTTTATTTGCTAAATATCCAGTGAGCCAGTTGAAATAATGGAGGGGAGAAGATGGAGTTAGTATACAAAATTTCTTATCATAGAATGCAGGATCATTATTTACCTAAATTAGTACAGGCAATTAGGCTCGTTAGTGAAGAAGATTTGTGGAAAAAAGAGACCTCTGTTAATTCAATTGGTGGAATCGTACTACATATTTGTGAACATTTACAGAGAAATACAAGGCGTTATAAGGATCCAAATATAGTTTTTGAAAATGGAATTGAAGAATATTTTCCAGTGAAACAAATAAGCTCTGAAGCTTTGTTAAAAACTGTTGAAGAAATATTTGATGAGTGGGGCAAAGCATATATACAGGTCTGGGAAGAAAAAAGGTATATTGATCTTCAAAGTCTATTACATTTGGTTGAGCATACAAGCTATCATTTAGGGCAAGTAGTAGATCGTACAAAATGTATTGAGGGACAACAGTTTAATTTTTGTCAAAATGGTATAAATGAAAAGAATTTGAGAACAAGAGTTGAAACTTCGAATTTTTAGAAAGAGAGACATTCTTAATTGAATGACTCTCTTTTTTTGTAAAAGAAATTTATGGAAAAAAATAATTCTATGTGATATGGTTAATTACATAAGTAATGAACCTATGAACCTAAGGTGGTGAAAATGTGAAGCCGACTCTAGAACAAAATAAATTAATATACATACAAATTGCAGAAACGATTGAATCTGATATTTTAAAAGACATATTGCTTGAAGAAGAACAAGTTCCATCGACAAATCAATTTGCGAAGATGTTACAAATAAATCCGGCTACTGCAGCTAAAGGGGTGAATGTATTAGTGGATGAGGGGATTTTATATAAAAAGAGAGGAATCGGAATGTTTGTTGCAAAGGGAGCGAAAGAAGTCGTACTAAAAAAAAGACAAAATACTTTTATGACTGAATATTTACCTAAAGTGTGGGAAGAAGCGAAAGTACTAGAAATATCAAAAAATGAATTGATGGATATGATTCAAAAGATTACGAAGGAGGGGAAAGAGGGATGATTGCACTTGAAACGAAAGATATAACGAAAAAATATAAAAAGAAAATAGCTGTAAATGAAGTAACGATTTCATTGGAAGAGCATAAAATATATGGTTTGCTTGGAAGGAACGGAGCAGGGAAAACGACTTTATTAAATTTACTAGCAGGACAAATTACTTCAAGTAGTGGAAGTGTATCAATATTTGGTGAAGATGTTTTTGAAAATAGTAAAGCGATGCAAAATATTTGTTTCGTTAGAGTAAAAGAAGAGTCTCATTTAAGTTATAGCGTAAAAGAAATTTTTAAGATATGTAACATGTTTTATAAAAATTGGGATCAGAAGTTTGCTGAAGAACTGGCGGGTAAATTTCAGCTTAATATAACAGAGAAATACCATAAACTATCTCATGGCATGCAAACAGTTGTAGGAATTATTAAAGGGTTAGCAAGCAGAGCGACAATTACTATTTTTGATGAACCAACTACAGGATTAGACGCAGCACATCGTGAGTTATTTTATAGTTTACTACTAGAAGATTACGGGGAGTATCCCAGAACAATTATATTATCAACACATCTGGTAGAAGAAGTAACCCATGTTATTGAAGAAGTAATTATCATAAAAGAAGGTGCACTTGTTGTTCAATCAACAGTGGAAGATTTATTGCAACAAGGTCATATTATTTCAGGGCAAAAAGGTAAAGTGGAGGAGTTCTTGATTAATAAAAAAATTATAAATAAAGAAATTTATGGGAATAAAGGTATTGCTGTTATATGGGAAGAGCTTTCTAATGAAGATTGTTACTCTCTTGAAAAAGAAGGTTTAGTAATTGATAGAATTACATTACAAAAACTATTTATTCACATGACTGGTGGTGAAGTGGAATGACGATGTTAATGAAACAATTGAGGTTACATATAAATTTTCATTATAAAGCAATTTTAATATTTTGGATTGTAGCTTTATTAATAAAAGGAGCTTTATATGCTGCTCATTTAAATGAAGCGAAAGTTGGTTATTTACCCGAAATTATCAATAATCCTTCAATTGCAATTATGATTTTTATAGTAGGGAGTGTTTTCATTGTTCAAGATGATTTATTTCGTTTAGCAGTTTTATTTGGTATAACGAGAATACAATATTTTATCGGAGCGATTTGCTATATTGTGTTGCAATCCGCATTGTTTTCATTCCTTCAAATACTGTTTTTACAAGATATAAAATATAACTTAGTAAATGTTAACTTTGGAGAGCAATTAATACAACAGTTTATTTTACAATTTTTATTTTATGTTACGATAGCATGTTTCTTTCAAGTAGTAGTAATTTTTAAGCAAAGATTTCAATGGATTGGTCTCATGATTGGTGGGTCGCTTTTCCTTTCAACAAATAGTGTGCTGTATGGAGAAGTAGGGATAAAAGGATTGTTATTTACAAATGATGTATCTTTAATAGATATCCCTTATTTTATTGTTATTTCAATTGGATTAACAATTCTTTATATCATAACTAGTAGTATATTTATTCGTAAAGTATCATTTGAACGAACAGTTTAAAATAGTGATAGATTATTCTTTTAGGGAGAAGGAAAATATATGGGAGACACGTCCTCACTAATAACCGTCTTTTTATGCATTGCACTACTGATATTTTGGCGTCGTTATCGCTCCATGCATAAGCCAATAAAGGGATCGGGAAAACGTATTTTATGGCCATTACTATTTTTAACACCAGGTATTGTATGGTTTTTAGGTCCCGTACATCCAGCTATATTACAAGTAATTATAGCGGTATTCATTGGTGTACTTTTTGCTGTACCGCTTATAGTATTAACAAATTATGAACGAAGAGATGATGGGAATATTTATACGAAAAAAAGTGCAGCTTTTTTAATTACTTTTATTGCACTTGTCTTTTTAAGATATGGTTCAAGACAATTTATCGTTGATTTAGATCAACAAACGATTGGTTTATTATTTTACGTTGTTGCAGTATCGTATATTTTTCCTTGGAGAATTGCCTGTTATATAAAGTTTAGGAAAGTTTGGCGGGAAAATAATAATCATGCTATATGAAAACTTCTCATTTGAGAAGTTTTTTTATTTTTACAGGTAAGCAAAACAAGTTGTTGAAGGGCAGGCTGTCATAGAATATGATACATATTATAATGAGGAAAAGTTGAGGGGATAAAAATGCGTACAATTTTACTTTTTCTAAACAACATGTTCATTAGCGAAATCGAGGACATTAGGCAAAAACATGATCCTTTATTTGGATTAATTCCACCGCATATTACAATTGTATTCCCATTTGAAAGTTCGATTTCAAATGATGAGCTGAAATTACATATTATAAATGTATCAAAACCGATACAGAATATAGAAATTGAATTTAAGAATCAAATTACAAGTGAAAGAGAATATTTGTTTTTACTAGTTGAAAAGGGGAAAGAACAAATAGAGGAACTACATAATATTCTATATACAGGACCTTTATTACAATTTTTGAAAGAAGACATTCCGTACATCCCGCATGTAACAGTCGGAAGAAAAGAGAGTGCCGAATTAGCTGCTGAAGTAGTGAAGGAGATTGCTAGTTTTCATGGGAAGTTAAATTGTGTGATTGATAGAATAAGCGTGGAGCGAATTGGAGAGAACGGGGAATCAATTATTGAATTTGAAGTGCCATTTCTAAAAAGCTGACAAAAGTCAGCTTTTTATTTCGTAGCATGAAGTAATGCACCAATTGCACCGCTATTACCACCATCTTGTAAAAAGATTGGTGTTTTATTTTGATATTCGGTGTAGCTACTAATAATATGTTGAAGTTGTACGTTATTACATAAAGTCGAACCAATATAAATAATATGTTCAATGTTTTTTGTTTCAGCGAATTGAAGGCTTAATGCAGTAACGACTTCACCGACAAGTCCTTGTACAGTAGCTAGTATATCGGAGCTACTATTATTTGATTCTGTAATGGTTGCTTTTCCGAAGTTACTAGCAGTTAAGTTATTATCGATAGGGGAAAGAATACCACCATAAATATCTCCAACCGTAATATCTAGTTCTTTTCTAGATCCTACTTTTGTTAGAGGGATTAAATCTTCAAAATGATCTATATTTGTTAACAATTTTGAAAGTCCCATAATAGTCCCACCGCCAACTCCGGTTCCACCAGCGCGAATATATTGTTCATTATAAACGTAATGGATAGAAGTACCTGTACCGATATTGGTTAAAATAAAATTGCGTATAGCATGTTTTTCTTCTTTTAATATGTATTGGACACCTGCAAGAGTAGCTTCAAATTCGTTTAGCTCTATTATTTTATATGAACCTGTAAGCAGTTGCTGTAATAGTTTCGATTTACCACCCGTAATACATATTTGTTTTATGCCATTGTTGCTTTTAATCCAATCTATTATTTTATGTTGTTCATGCGAATAAAATTTTTCAAAAGTTAATAGCCTTTTTTCGTTAAAATAAGCTATTTTCGTTAATGTGCCTCCAGCATCGATACCGATAGTACGTTCCATTTTCCTGCTCCTAACTACGTAATATGTTTTCCTATTTATTTTTAATTGGTTGAGAATAGATATTCCCCACTGATATAAGGAACAATTTAATCTGCTTGATATATTAATAGTTTTTCTATAGTTACAATAGGCTGGTCGTTTACAGTTGCAATACCTTTACCAAGAACAAAACCTCGGCGATTGCGCGTTAGTTCATAATGTAAATCAAGTTTATCACCGGGATATGCTTTTCCTTGGAATTCAACTCCATCTAAAGAGGAGAGGAATCCTAGTCCTTCAGAATCACTTGTATGTACAAATGCACTAAGCTGAGCAAGTGCTTCTACAATTAACATATGAGGCATATGTTTTTGACTATCATTTATAAACCATTCGTTATTTGTAATGAGTTTATATCCTGTAACGGATTCACCTTGTTTTACATTTGTTACTTTATCAGTCATTAAAAATGGATAACGATGGGGGAGAGTGTCTTTAATATGCATATGAAAGTACCTCCAATTAATAATACCCCTGCTAAATTTAAGCAGGGGAGTGGGAACTAATTTTTAACTAATTCATTTACTTTTTCAAGAGTGAAAATGCCGCTATTTCTAATGTTTTCAACAACTTGTTGCAACACTTCTTTATCTTGAACGAGTGCAATACGTACGAATCCTTCTCCGTGAGGTCCAAATGCATGACCAGGTGTAACAACGACATTCGCACGATCCATTAATGCATAAGCGAAGTCTAGAGAAGTCCATCCTTGTGGAATTTCAGCCCAGACAAACATACTACCAGCTGGCTTATCGACATTCCAGCCAAATGTTCGGAATCCATCAACTAAAGTATCTCTCCGTTCTTGATAAATATCGCGGTTTTTCTCACAAAATACAGCGCCATTTCTTAGTGCTGCAGATGCCGCTTTTTGAATTGGTAAAAATACACCGTAGTCGGTATTAGATTTAAATTGAGTAAGTGCACGAACAATTTCTTCGTTTCCAATCATATATCCAATACGGCTACCTGCTAAACTATAACTTTTTGACAAAGAATTGATTTCTACACCAACTTCTTTAGCACCATGTACAGAGAGGAAGCTAATTGGCTTATTACCATCGAAATAAAATTCAGCATAAGCAAAATCATGGACAACGATAATATTATGCTTTTTCGCGAATGCGATTACTTCTTTAAAGAAATCTTCATGAGCCATTGCTGGAACGGGATTCCCTGGGAAGTTTAAAATCATCATCTTCGCTTGATCGGCAATTTCTTCAGGGATGACTTCTAAGTCTGGTAAGAAATCATTCTCTTTCTTTAAAGGCATGTAGTAAGATGTTGCACCAGCCATTTGAATACCTGTTTCATAAGCTGTATATCCTGGATCAGGAACTAATATAATATCACCTGGATTTGCATAAACCATAGGTAAATGAACGAGCCCGTCTTGTGAACCCATTAATAATAAAACTTCTTTATCCGCATTTAATAAAACGTTATGAGTGTTGTTGTAATATTCAGTTACAGCTTCGTGAAATTCTTGAATACCTGATAATGTATACCCGTAGCTCTCTTTCTCACTCGCTGTATGTACCATTGTTTCTCTTACAAAATCAGCGGGCGGCATATCAGGATTTCCGATGCTCAAATCAATCATGTTATGACCTGCTGCAATTTTTTCTTTTTTATAGGCTCCTAATTCACTAAATATAGAAGATTGGAATGCTTTCATTCTAGTTGCTAACGTGTAAGTCATCAAAACCCCTCCTAAAACAGTGCTTTCATTCTGCGTTTTTAATTATTCTGAAAACACATGTTTATATTTTATCATTTTTTTATGAAAATTAAAATGATTGACAAATTTAGAGGAAGTATTAGCCTATTTTGAAAAGTATCGATGTAAATAGCGTAGATGTGTAAATTGAAATGTCTATTATAGGATTCATTTTATATAACTTAAGTTATTTTATAGTTTTTATTAAGTATTTGTGGAAGATTTCTAAAGTGAAATAACGCAGAAAATATTTTCTGCGTTTCCTCTAAAATGTAATCATTTCTTTTTATACGTGCATAATTTTTCAGCTGTCAAAAAGTATACATTTAATGTACCGTCGGCAACTTTTAAAGCTTGCTCTGATGTAAATGAATTACCATAATCAATGTGATATACATTAGAATTTTTGACAAATGAGCCTTTATATAAATCGTCTTTATTCTTTGTGGTTTGCATTTCTACTAAATTTTGCACAATTTCCTCTTTATTCTCTTTTTTGACAACTGTTTCAAATTTATAATATACAGGGCATTCACCATTTTTATTGTCAACGACTTCCCAAGAACCGTATATATCGTTATTGCTGCATCCACTAAGTAGGATGATTAGTATAGGAATTGTAAGTAGAACCTTTTTCATTTTGTGCTCCTTTCTTTTAAATTTGAATAAACGTGCGAATACGATAGGGATATTATAATAAATAAAGTTTAAATTTTTTTAAAGAATTATTTAATTTCATATAAAAATTTAGGAGAAATTAAATAAGCATGAATCTAGTGTAAAGTCAGATTCATGCTAGTACCATAGCCTATGTTATGTCTTTTTTGAGGATAAATAAAGAGGAAAGCAGAAGCACTATTCCATTTAATATATATACGCTTGCGATCATAAAGGCTAACGTACCTGCGCCAAATCCTGCTTTATCGAATATAGAAGCAAATGTTGCGATAGTCAAAAAGATAATGGGAGTCAGTAGTAAAAATATGAAACCTGCCACGATTCTTTTTTTAAAACTATGTCCAGATAAGGAAATGGCTAAAAAGTTTAGGATGCTAAACAGCGCAATTGCAAAGAGCAGGACAATAAATACTTCAATGCCATCAGACATTTTACCACTCCTTTTATAAAGAGTCCTCTTTATAATCTATTCGAAATAAAAGAGGGATACTCCTTTAGGTAATTTCAATAAACGTAATAAATAGGCGTATTATAAAACAAAGAAGTATGGCTTCAATATTATATCCATACTTCTTTGTTTATTTTATAAATTCGCAGATTGCGAATGCTGTTTTTCATAATGTTTCTGCTTAGAAAGGGAAATAGAAATAATCAATAATGAAACGACTCCGAAGATGAGAACCATATATTGTAACCCAATTGTATCTAAGAAGAACCCTGTGCCAAGTAAGACGATTTGGAACATAACCCTTTCAAACATATTACGGAATGAGAAGAGGCGACCATGATAACTTTTTTCAACTTTCGTTTGGAAAATCGTCGACATAATAGGGAAGAAGCAGCCAACACTAAACCCAAACAAACCAAATGATGTAAGAGCCATCCATTTTATATCGCTAAAGAACAATGATAGGTGTGCAAAAGCAGTACAAACTGCGAAGAAATATAGTAATTTTTCAGGTTTGAAATGATCAGATAGACGTTTAATTACGAAGGCACCTAACATAAATGCGACACCTTCAATTGTATATATGAACCCTTTAATCGTAGGATCATGTTGCATTTCGCTAATGTTAATAACCATTAAATTAAACCCAGCTATAAATAATAGAGGGATAATACTTAATATAAGTGCTGTAAAAGCAATAGGAATTCCTTTTAAAATACGAAATACTTCCATAAAGCTATTATCTTTTGCAGCTTGTTTACTTGGTGTTGTTGATTTCTTATCTTCGAATTGTAGGAAGAAAGTCGAGAGGAATAATAAGGCGTATGCTGCCATTGAGAAGGCATACATGTACTGTAAACTCATCACAACTAAAAGAATTCCACCTAGTGAAGTACCCGCAATACGAGCGATTGTACCAACATTCATATGTACACCGTTCATTTGTAATAACTCATGCTCACTTACGATGAGTGGAATCACAGATTGTAATGCAGGGAAATAAAATGCTGCTGAAATTTGAAGAGCAACCATAAATGCAATCATAAATGCGATACTTTCAAATTGAATAGCGAAAAACATAAAAATAACACTTAAAACTCGACCAAACCCAGCGTAAAGAAGAACTTTTTTCTTCTCATACTGATCGATGACACGGCCAGCCATAGGTCCAACTAGAACACCGGCTAATAGTCCGATAAATAATATAACTGATTTCATGAAATCAGAAGGGACATATTTTTGCATAAATTCAAGGTTGCCAAGAATACCAAGCCATAATCCTAGACCTGCAATAAACTCCCCAATTAAAACAATCCAAACGTTTTTATTACGCCACATAACATAAAACCTCTCCGTCTTTTAAAATGAAAAACTCGTATATAAAACCTCCTTATTTATGTATTATTTTCATACGAACTTTTTTAGAGTCAGAGTCTATATTACGTGTTTCATAATTGGATTTCAATCTTTTTGATTTGCCGAAAATTTGATTCGTTAATTGATGAAATAAGCAATTAAAATGTAAAAGACATATGGTTAAAAATAGGGAAAATAAAAAAGCAAGAACGTATAACTACGTCTTGCTTTTCTCAAGTGCAAAATTAAAAATTAATTTCACTTAGCAACATTTACGCTCTTGTCCAATAGCTAAAGCGCTAAAAGATAGTGGGCCAACAACTTCTGCGCTTGCACCACTAGTAAGGTTTTCTACAGTTAATGAATATTCGTGTGTTCCACTGCCAACGTTTTGATCTATAGCTTGAAATGTTTGTACATAAAATTGTTCAGAATCTGTAGATTCAATACCTACTTGTGCATTAAAAATTTCAATGTTATCACGGAAAATTCGGAATAAAACTTGTGAAGTCCCAGTTATACCTTCTACACCAATTGTAGCGATTAATTCTACTCGATTATTACGTGAATCTCTACTTGAAATTCTCAATTTCAAATTTGCTAAAATTGCTTTATTTGGAGAAGAGGGGATTGCAAAAGTTGTTTCACCAGTTTTACTTATAGGTTGAGTAGCTTGGTAATCAATGATATGAGTCATATTCGTCACCTCCTCATATACTAGAATATGAGGAGGTGACGAATTAGCTTGGAAAAATACTAGATTATTTAATAGAGTCAACAACAATTGTTGAAAAGAAGCAATTTACATAAAAGCATTAAGAATATATCACAATAAGATGATATTTTTCTTAATGCTTTTTGTAATTAAGCGGAATATTCTTCTTTACGTACTTCAAAAAATTCATTACGTCGTAAGTAATTATAGATTTTCTCTGAAACCTTTTCTTCTTCAGACACTAAGAAACGATGATCAAAAGCGTAGAATGATTGACCTTTAATTAATTTTACGTAATACATATTAAACGCCTCCTGACACTTGATTATTACTTGCTTCATATTATGATGGCCTATATGTCTGCTAAAAATACTTGGAGTTTCAAAGGGGGGAAAGTAAAGGGATGAAAGAGCTTACAATTCTGTAAGGTTTATGTCACCTTTTTCGATAGTTTACATTCACCAATTTCTTCTATACTACAAATAAGTTACATAAAATAAGGGGGTAAAAAGATGGATGAAGTAATTGGAGAAGTTGTAGCAGGTATTTGTGAATTTGTAGTGGAAGTAACAGCAGATGCTATAGGAAGTTTAGTTTCTGGAAATGATGAGGAAAAAGAAACATTATAATAATTTGTAAAAGTATAAAGTTGATCAAATTATAAAGGCTGATTTCTAAAGGGAAGTCAGCTTTTTTATTTTTTACATTATATTAATCTGATTTGAATATTCATTTGTTATTATATTGAAGAGACCTATATAAGGAGGTGAATAAACAAATATGTCGAATTCGGGGGCTGATTTATCTGTTTCTCGTTTGATTGTGGCAAATGTAGAGGAAAAGGAATATCATTTTATTGTTCGTGAACATCCGATTGTAGGGAAATTTATATCGCTATTTGAAAATGGAAAAGAATATGGTTTACTAGATAAACAAATCGCTAATAAAGATAAATTTATTACATCGGAGCTTACTAAATTAGATTATTTTAACATAGATGTTTTATATCATACACCTGGATGGATATGGATTGGTATGGATCAATTTGGATTACATGCTCGTGAGGCTACTTATAACGAAGTAGATGTTATTATGAAGTTGAAAGAGGATTTATATTATATAGACGTATATGAAGAAATAAAAATGTAATAAATATTTAATCAGGTTAGGGGAGAAGTTCCCGTAGCCTTTTTTGTTTAATAGTAAAAGTAAAATTTATATTATGTTGATGATAGGACAGCACGATAAGAAGTGAGATGAAAAGAGGATTTGAAAATACATGAAGAGAATTGTAATAATTATATGAATCGTATATGTAAATTACAATAGAAAGAAGATGATAAAATGAGTAAAGAGGAGCTTGTGAAAAAACAGTTTGGCAGTAATGCAGATAAGTATGTGAATAGTAAAATACATGCTAAAGGACAGGACTTACAGCATGTAGTTCAACAAGTTGAATCTCGCCATAATAATCGTCTTCTTGATGTTGCTACTGGTGGCGGACATGTTGCGAATATGTTAGCACCTATGTTTGAAGAAGTAGTTGCACTTGATTTAACAGAACAAATGTTAGAAAAAGCAAAAAGTTTTATAAAGCAGAATGGTCATGAAAATGTGTCTTTTGTAGCAGGAAACGCAGAGGATTTACCATTTGCAGATCATTTTTTTGATACAATTACATGCCGGATTGCAGCCCATCATTTTACGAATCCGGCTCAATTTATTTATGAAGTAAATCGTACGTTGGAGGATAATGGATTATTCATCTTAATAGATAATGTTTCGCCAGAAAATAATGAATATGATACATTTTATAATTTTATAGAAAAGAAGCGGGACCCAAGTCATGAACGAGCTCTAAAAAAGACAGAATGGCTTACTTTATTAGAAAAAAACGGTTTGCAAATGCAGTCATGTCTTACTTTTGATAAGAAGTTTGATTTTGACTGGTGGTGTAATATGATGGATGTCCCTGTACAAAAGCGTGAAAAATTAACAGAATGTATGATGAAAGCACCAAACGAAATGAAGGAATATTTTAATATTCAACTTAAAAATAATAAAGTAGATTCGTTCTATACTGAAATGGCTATGTTTATATGTAAAAAAAGTACAACATTAAAAAGATAAATGTGTTGCAGTCTTTCTGAAGTACGATATACTTAGTACAGAGAAACTGTGAATTGAGGAATAGTTATTATGATTCGTGTACGCATTGAAGGTACTGAGGAAGAAATGCTTGAATTTATGGGGAAAATGCCAGACATTCCTGGATTTGAAAAGACACATATGAGAGAGCCAAGAAAAGGAAATAACCCGAAATACGATTCAAGTAAAAATGTACTAGCATATTTGTCTTATAAAAAGATTGAAGTCGCCAATAAATAGGCGGCTTTTTTAGTTTGCGCTGTTTCACCGCCTTGTCTTTTTCACATAATAATAATAGTAGATTATTCTGAAGAGGGGTGAGAATAGTTAATAAGAAAATCATCTTTTTTGGAGACTTTGGTATTGATGACGCCGTAGCGTTAATTTATGCAAATAAAACATGTAAATTAGATATTCTAGGTATTGTTGCAGAGTACGGGAATGTATCACGAGATATCGTTACGGAAAATGTTTATTTTTTAGAAAGGTACTATGCTACACAAGTGAAAATTATTGAAGGTGCGAGTAGGCCGATGACAGCTGAAGAACCTTTGTTTTTCCCTGAAATCCATGGGGATCACGGTTTAGGTCCTATTATTCCACCTGAAATGAGAATTTGTAAACGAGAAAATTTTTGTGAATTAATCAAATTAATCGAACCTTGTCCAGAAGATATTATAATTGTGGCGACAGGAAGACTAACGACGCTTGCTACGTTATTTTTATTGTATCCAAATATAATGGATCGTATTTGTTCGTATTATATAATGGGCGGTGCTTTCCTATTTCCAGGTAATGTTACACCAGTATCTGAAGCGAATTTTTATGGTGATCCAATTGCAGCAAATATTGTTATGAAATATGCGAAAAACGCTACTATATACCCGTTAAATGTAACACAGGGTGCGCTTATTACGCCTGAAATGGCCAATATAATAGATAAACAAGGAACTGGACAGGCGAAACTCATTAAACCAATGATTGATTTTTATTATGAGAATTTTTATAAAAAAGAATATCCAGGTATTGGTGGAAGTCCCATACACGATTTACTACCGTTTGTCTCGTTTATAAACGATAGTATTTTCGAATATAAAAAATCGGCAGTGTGGATTAGTACGACAAATGATGTTACTAGGGGCCAAAGTGTAGCTGACTTTAGAAAAATAGCTGAACCAACAAGGTTTGATGATCGGCCGATTCAGAGAATTGCTGTTGGTTTTAACTATCCTGCTTTTAAAGAAGAGTTTATGCGAACAATATTGAAGCCAGATTGTCCTTAATGTGTGTAATAACAAGTCGGATAAATCGTTAGTTCGAAAAATAGTTTATCGGTGTGTATTATTCTCAAAAATCTTATAGTTGAGCAGCATGAATAACTTATGAAAAATGTCACATAACTAATGGTAAGCAATTGTTTCTAATTATATTTTGATTGGTTAAATATAAAGGAGGTTATTATATGATTTGGTCTTTAATTGTTGGTGGTTTATTAGGATGGTTTGCAAGCTTAATTACTGGAAGGGATGTACCAGGTGGTGTAATTGGTAATATTATTGCTGGTATTATCGGTTCTTGGATTGGTACGAAATTACTTGGTAGTTTCGGTCCTGTAATAGGCGGATTTGCAATCATTCCTGCTTTAATTGGTGCGGTTATTTTGATCTTCATTGTGAGTTTTTTACTACGAGCAATGCGGAAATGAATGTAGCAGGACTGTTTACATTTGTAAGCAGTCCTTTTTATATGTTATGCTAGTATTATACAATCAGGAGGTGTCAGCATTGAAATCATTTACAGTAAATTTCCATCAAGAAGATAATGCAAAAGCGACAACAGTACATAAATTAAGTGAAGAGGACTTCAATAAAGCAACTGAAAAAGGTACTCGTCATTTATTTGATTTAGACACAAACGTTGGCTTCTTCGTATTCTTTGATGCAGAAGATGCAGAAGGAAATGATCAATACTTAATGTTACAATATGAAGGAGATCATGAAGAACCAACTGCGTGTTATGGATTTGATTTAAAACTATACTATCAATTTTTAGCACTATACTTAAATGATCTGGAATACCAAGGTGAAACAGATGAGGAAGAGGAAGAATATGGTCCAATTCATCATTTAGCTCACTTACTTTATCATATTGTTGAAGACGGTAAGTCAATCGAAGTGTAATATACATATTTAAAGCTGTCCTTTTGGGGCAGCTTTTTTATATGACATTGAAATGGTGTACTTTGAGCTAAATAAAGTGAAGCTTTAATCAGTGGGGGGTTCATCCCCGCTGATTATTAGCCCTACCAATCGGGCTTTTACGGGCAGCCCTTACCCCCATCTAACTTCTTTGCTTCGACGTGGGGATCTTACTGCCCGGCAAATAGCGGGATAAATTAATAATAGAAATTTATTTATTAAGTAGGATTATTTATTACTTTCATGTTAGTATCGTAAAACACCTGTTATAATGATTGTAATTAAATTCATGGAGGCTAATTCTATGCTTGTAGATGTAAAAGCTTTTATTAAAGCTGCAGGTTTAACATGTATTTCATCATTAAGTGGAGATAATACATTTGCTTATCATTTTGAAACTGTAAAAAGCACTATCGCTACATTTTTTAAGAAACTAAGATTTACCGTTTAATTTCATTTCAACCAGTAGGAAAAGAGCAATCACTTCCTACTGGTTTTTTTCTGTTTCAAGGAGCTGTTGTGACGGCATATTTTCAGCTATAGATAGAGGATATTATCATTGAGAAGAGAAGGTTTAAATAAGGAGATGAATACAGTGATTAACAATATAATTCCAAGTTTTTTAAAATTATGGGAAAGTGACGATTTAGAATTAGAACTCCTTAATCGATACTTTACTTCGCATTCAGAGATATTTGAAGAATACTTTAAGTATCATTGTCCTAAAACGAAAGAACGTCTTTCTAATGCCATTAAACAATATCCCGCAAAAATAGAAGATATTCGTATTATTGCAGAATCATTACCAATCATTATTCAAGAGGTAACAAATGAATATCGTAATAAATATAACTTTGATGTAAATATGAAATTCCATTTATTCGTTGGAGGATTTGGTTCAAATGCATTTGTAGAAAGGGAAATCATTGGAGACATATTTTTTGCGGCAGAAAAATTATCTCCAGATTTGAATCATCTTCGTGTTATTGCTGCTCACGAAATAGGTCATATATATCATAATGTTATGCTACAAAATACTGGAATGGATTGGACTAGGGCTGAATGGATCGATGCGTCGGTAAGTTTGTATCGTGAAGGTGTTGCAACTTATTTATCAAAAAAAATCGTTAAAGATTTAAATGAGTCTGTTTACTACTCATATAATAGTGACGGTGATCCATGGCTACAATATTATAAAGAAAATGAAGAGAAAATAAAGAAACGTTTTTTAAAAGATTATGTTGAAGGATGGACAGATGAAAAAGAGAAAGAATGGTTCCGTTTATCAGGAGGTAGTTACTTCGGATATAACAGACTTGGTTACTTTTTAGGAACAGCTTTTGTAACATATTTTGTACAAGCCTTTGGAGAGAATGAAGCACTGACTTTTTGGAACAAACATAATTTGAAAAGTAGTGTAATGGGTTGGTTATCGAAATGAATAAGATGCAATAGGGGGGAAATGATGAAAGGGTATTTGAAAATAGTCATGTTGTTTTTGGCTTTAGCATGTATGTTTGCGCTAGCAGCATGTAATGGGACAGACGAAAAAAAGGAAACAAATCCAACCTTGGAAAATAATAAAAATGAACAAAGCAATTCTTCAGAAGAACAGAAAAATCCTGAAGCAAAACCAAGTAATGAAAAAACAAGAAAACCATCACCTGAGCCAGATTCGAAAGATAGAACACTTAATCAAAAATCAATTAACCACGTTAAAGATTTGTTTGAACTAGCAAAAGAAGGAAAAGTACCTAATATACCATTTGGAGCCCATACAGGGGATATTGAAGAAATTGAAAAAGCGTGGGGGAAAGCAAATAAAATCGAATATGCAGGGAATGGAATGTATGCAACTTTTACAAATAAAAATGTTGTTTTCGGATTTAATAAAGGGTCACAAGTTTTTGATGTACGCTCATATCATGCAGAACTAAAATCGATTACATTACAAGAAATTGAAAAAGCGTTAGGAAAACCATCTTCAGTTAAAGGGAATGGTGAAGACAAAATATATGTATACAAAGTAAATAACCAGTATGAGTTAAAATTTGTCATTCCAAAATCGACTGGTAAGGTAGATCATATTTCCGTGTTTTCACCAGAGGATAGTATTAATAAAATGGCAGGATAAGAAATTAAGTGATTTCAAAAACACCTCACTTTCTTTAAGTGAGGTGTTTTTAGTTGTAAACAAGGAACGTTTCCTTTCATATGTGAAATACTTCACTTTTATTTTTTAGCATGCATCCAATAAGAAATGTTGATCTACTGAAAAAGTAGTAACTTATAAATTGTGTGTAGGATGGTTCACGATTTTTTTACGTTCCAAATGTTGAACGAACAGTGCTTGAACGATGCCTCCAACTAATAAGAAGCAAGCGCAAATATAAAAAAGCATACTACCACTTAGTTTACTTAATAAAACTGCACCAATAACTGGTCCACACGTTCGAGATATATCCCAGTGTATACCGTAAATTGAAAAATATAAACCACGTTTATCATGAGGTGCAATTTCTGAAACGAATCGTAATAAATGGTTTAGAGCAATACTTTCTCCAATGACTAAAAAGAGTAAGGTGAAGAATAACGACAATATCGTCGTTGAATAACTAAAGCCAACTGCAGCTATTGTAAAGCAGGTATAAGAAATAAGGATGATTTTCGCCATAGAAAATCGTTCAGACCATTTTACGAGGAAGATTTGTAGAATGATTTCCAAAATGGCTTTGCATGTTGAAATAAATGCGAGTATGAATACGAGATTAGGAAATACATGTTCTGCAAAAATACGATAATTCGTCTCAGTTTGTGCATAAAAAAAGCTAATAGGAAGTGTAGAAAACATAAGACCGAATATGGCGTAATGTTTAAAAACAAATTGCTTTGGTGAACTTGCCTCAATTGTTTGTTTCGTCTTACTTATAGTCGGAACGGTTTCTGGGAGCTGGGTCCAAACAACAACGGCATATATCGTAAGGGTTACACTTTGCACGATAAATAAATATTCTGGGTGAGTATTATAAAAACTTGCACCGATTAAAGGGCCGATTACGGATCCAATTGCTCCCATCGTTTGTAGAAGAGCAAAAATTTCTGCTTGCTGCTCTTTTTTTGTTAAATCAGCAATTTGTGCACGTTGAGCCGGAATATATAAGGAACGGCCAATGCCATTAATGACATATAACAGTGCAAATATAAAAATGGATTGAGCGAAAACGAAACTACCGATTGCAACACTTTGTAGCAATAAGCCGAGTAACATAATCTTTTTTCGGCCATATTTATCAGTAATTCCTCCAGCAATAAGTGTAAATAAAATGTCTGAAAGTGGCTGTAATCCGAAAATCAGCATAGTTATTATTACATTGCCGTTTAACATTTTATTAACGTAAATAATCATAATGATAGCTAACATAGATTCAGTCGTTCGGGTTAATAATTCACCACACAGTCTAATAAAAATAGGTTTATTGTAACGAAGTAAGAGATAATTCAATATTAATTCCTCCTTTCTATATTGAAATGATAAGATGAAAGAAGAATTGGAAAAAGGGTAGAAACAATAGGGAGTATTTTTCACCTTTTAGGGGGATTATGATGTTTATTTTAGATCAATATATTGAACTATGGATTGCTTATGGAAAAGGGAAAAAAGAGGGAGAACGATTGGAAGTAACAGTGCAAAATATATCTGAAACATTATTTTGTACAGAGCGTAATAGTAAATTAATTATAAAAAAATTAGATGAGTTAAATTGGATCAAGTGGTTTCCAGGTCGCGGCAGGGGAAATCGTTCTAAGTTAATATTTCAAAAGCACCCGATTTCTTTAATTTTAGATAGAGGAAAAGAAATAACGAAAAAAGGGGATGTGAAAAGCGGAAGCATATTTGTGGAACGCTATAGCTCACATTTTCCGTCAGTAAAGGGAGAATATCACTGCTGGGTAGATTCAATATTTGGTCATAAGATTGAAATGACATCTGAAGGGAGAAGAGATGTACTCCGGTTGCAAGTACAAATGAATTTAGATATCACATTAGATCCTGTATACGCTACAATGCGTTCAGAATGTCATATGGTAAAACATATATTCGACACACTCGTGTATGTAGACGGTAATACAAACATTATAGAGCCAAGACTTGCATTTCACTGGGAATATAATGACGCTGAAAAAATATGGACGTTTTATTTACGAAAAGGAGTTCACTTTCATAATGGAAAACAACTTACTGCACATGATGTTATATACTCATTGAATCGATTTATGAAGCTGGAAAATAATGCACACGCATGGATGTTACAACACGTTGAAAGTATCCGTTCAGTGGATGACTACGTTGTCGAAATTCAATTACATACGGAAAATAAAATGTTTTTACATATGATAAGTGCAGAACAGTGTTCTATCGTGAATGAAGATGAAGCAGGAGAGCTAATTGGAACAGGGTCTTTTCAATTATATAAAAGTAATGAAAATCTGTTCATTTTAGAAGGTCATCCTTTATATTTTCGTGAAAGACCTTTTTTAGATCGTGTTGAGTTGTGGAATGTAGAACAAGGTGTAAGTACATACGATGTTTTAGTAAAGGCGCAGTATAAAGATAAAGAAAAACATAATAAAGAATTGTCTCGGCTTGAGTCGAACGTGACATATATAACATGTAATCTTACGAAAGAAGGACCAATGCAAGATGAGTTATTTCGGAAAGCGTTATATAAAATCATTCATGGTTATACAATCGTTCAAGAACTCGGCGGAGAACGTGGAGAAGTGGCAAAGAAACTAATATTAGCAGGTGAAAGCATTGTAGAGATTGAGGAAGATGTAGAAAGTTTAATTAAAAGGAGTACTTATCATAATGAAGTGCTACAGCTCTACACATTTACAGGACGAGATCATGTTGAAGATGCACAATGGATACAAAAAGAGTGTGCGAAGTACGGGATTCGTGTAGAAAATAATTTTCTTGATATAGAAGAGCTATTGGAAGTAAGTACGATACAAAAGGCTGATATGATGCATGATAGTGCCACAATAAGCGAACGAATAGAAGATAGTCTATTATATATGTTTCTTACAAAAAATAGTTTTATTCATGGACAAAGCAACATGGACTTTTATGAAAAGTTGTCTATTTATTTTAAACAAGAAGAATTAGAGAAAAGAGTTACATTGTTACGCGATATTGAGGATACTTTGTTACGTCAAATTCATATTATTCCTTTGTATCGTAATAAACAAGAGGTAAGTACACATGAAAAAGTCCAAAATATAATGATTAATTCACAAGGTTGGATTGATTTTTATAATATTTGGTTTAAATCTTGATATATAAGGGCTTTTGCGCATTTTCATAAGATGTGTAAGAGCCTTTTTTGTATGTAGGAATAGGTTTCTTTTACACATTGTTACGCTACTTGTGATAAAAGTCTATTTACAGCGTAACAGTGTTATGTTACATTGATATCAGGAAGGAGTGTTATACAGTTGAGTACAGATTTGATTTCAAAAAAAGATTTATTAGAACTAACTGGCATTTCATACGGACAGTTATATAGGTGGAAAAGAAAAAATTTAATACCGGAAGATTGGTTTGTACGAAAGTCAACATTCACGGGTCAAGAGACATTTTTTCCGAAAGAAAAGATATTAGAGCGTATTGATAAAATCCAAACGATGAAAGAGGATTTATCACTTGATGAACTAGCGAATATGTTTTCACCGAGTGTGAGAGAAATTCTTTTAACAAAGGAAGACATTTTACGTAAGGGGATTGCATCAGAACCAGTTTTACAATTTTTCATAGAACAAACGAATAAAACAGCAGAGTTTCAATTTGTAGATATTCTTTATGTGTACATGTTAGAAGAATTATTACAATCGGGAGATATTAGTTTAGAAGAAGGAAAAATGGTCTTGCAAGTTTTACGTGAAAATTATGAAGCAATTAAACATAAAACTTGTGATTTAATCATTGTACGAAAGTTAGGGATTTCTACATGTTTATTAGTTTCAAACGTGGAAGATTTAATTTTTGAAAAAGGCACTAAAATCGTTTTACGCGAAGCGATTATGAAATATACCGAAGCATTAAAAACGAAATTGTTGTAGTGGAGGAGAAAGTATGCGTACAGATAATTTGATTATAAATGGTTACGGTTCATCGAATGGTGGCGAGTTTCATAAAGTGCAATTAAACGGAAAAGGTACTGTGAATGGAAATGTTGAATGTGACCAATTTGAATGTAACGGTTACGGTGCCGTTACTGGAAATTTGAAAAGTAGCAATGCAAGAATTAGTGGATCAGGTAAAATCGACGGTACAGTTCATGCTGAAACGATGCGAATTGATGGAAAAGCAACAATTACGCAAGATGTGAAGGCAAACAGTTTGAAAATTGCAGGAAAAGGTACGGTAGGTGGAAATGTCACTGGTGAAGAATTTAAAGTCAATGGTCAAGCGACAATTGATGGTAATTGTGAAGTGGATACGTTTTCTTCAGAAGGACAATTTACAATTGGTGGATTACTAAGCGCTGATGAAATAAATATTAATATTCACGGTACATGTCGAGCGAAAGAAATTGGTGGTCAAACGATTAAAGTAAAACATAGACTAAGTACTTTTAGTAGGCTGTTTAAATCAGTATTTGGTATGCAATTAGAGGCTGAACTATTAGAAGGTGACAATATCGATATTGATTATGCTCACATAAGAACGGTAAGAGGAAATAATGTTACGGTAGGACCGAACTGTGAGATTGAACTGATCGAATATACGGGTGTTCTTACTGTTGATAAAAGCGCAAATGTAAAAGAAATGAAGCAGATTTAATGGAAGGGAGAAAATGATATGGAACATCAACATAGTCTTACTGTTAATGGTTCTGGTAGTTCAGCAGGCGGAGATTATAATAAAGTGAAGATTCGCGGTGAAGGAACGATTTCTAATGACATGAGCTGTAATGAATTTAAAACGTACGGCACGAGTGAAGTGTGCGGTAATATGAAAGTGAAAAGTTATGTCGTGTATGGAGATAGTGAAGTACAAGGAAATGTAGATGCGGAATATGTAAAAGTATACGGAAATACACAAATGCATAGTGATGCTCATATTGAAAAAATAAAAGTAAGAGGTATGATAGAAGTTAAGGGGAAATTAACTGGTGATTTCGTAGATGTGAAAGGCGCTTTAAATGTAAAAGGAGATATTGAAGTTGAAGAACTGTCACTAACTGGTGGCCTTGAAAGTGATGGATTACTTAATGCTGAAAATATTGAAATTTCACTTCGTTATGAAGGTAGCAAAGTAAGAGAAATTGGCGGTAAGAAGATTACCGTTCGTAAAAAAGCGAGATTTATTCCATTTACAAATCATGCTGGAAGCCTCCAAACGTCTATCATTGAAGGAGATGAGATTTATTTAGAGCATACGATTGCTGAAGTAGTAAGAGGAAATAATGTTACAATTGGTCCCGGATGTGAAATTAGTGTTGTAGAATATCATACTAGTTTTAATCAAAAAGGTAATGCAGTCGTAAAGGAACATAAACAAATATAAGTAGTACGAGGGAGAGCAAGGTTATGGTTGAAAAGAATAATAAGCTCGGCTTTGTTGTAGCGGGCTTATTGCTAGGTATTTTAATGGCATCAATGGATAATACCATTGTCGTTACAGCGATGGGAACAATCGTTGGTGATTTAGGAGGCCTTGAAAACTTTGTATGGGTCGTTTCTGCCTATATGGTCGCAGAAATGGCAGGTATGCCGATATTCGGAAAACTATCAGATATGTATGGCAGAAAGAGGTTCTTTATTTTCGGTTTAATCGTCTTTATGATTGGTTCGGCACTTTGTGGTACTGCTGAAAATATTACACAGTTAGGAATTTATCGTGCCATTCAAGGTATTGGCGGCGGGGCATTAGTGCCAATCGCGTTTACTATCGTTTTTGATATTTTCCCTCCTGAAAAGCGCGGGAAAATGGGTGGTTTATTCGGAGCAGTATTTGGTTTATCGAGTATTTTTGGTCCGTTGCTTGGTGCGTATATTACAGATTACATAAGCTGGCACTGGGTATTTTATATTAACTTACCGCTTGGCGTTTTAGCACTTATTTTTATTACATTCTTTTATAAAGAGTCACGAGTTCATAGAAAGCAAAAAATTGATTGGTTTGGCGCAATTACTTTAGTTGGTGCAGTAGTTTCTTTAATGTTTGCGCTTGAACTTGGCGGACAAAAGTATGATTGGGATTCTAACTTTATTTTAAGTTTATTTGGTGGATTCGTTATTTTAATTATTGCATTCATTTTTATTGAACGTAAAGTAGAAGAACCGATCATTTCATTTGAGATGTTTAAACAACGTTTGTTCGGAATGAGTACAATTATTGCTTTATGTTACGGAGCTGCATTTATGTCAGCAACTGTATACATTCCATTATTCATTCAAGGTGTATACGGTGGCACTGCAACAAACTCAGGATTATTACTTTTACCAATGATGTTAGGCTCAGTCGTAACAGCGCAGTTAGGTGGTTTTTTAACGACAAAGCTTAGCTATCGAAACATTATGATCATTTCTGCGGTTATTATGCTAATTGGACTATTTTTATTAAGCACATTAACGCCAGAAACAAGTCGTGCATTATTAACAGTGTATATGATCATTATCGGATTTGGAGTCGGTTTCTCATTCTCTGTACTAAGTATGGCAGCTATTCACAACTTCGGTATGGAACAGCGCGGATCCGCGACTTCGACGAGTAATTTCATTCGTTCATTAGGTATGACACTTGGTATTACAATCTTCGGAATGATTCAAAGAACAGGTTTCCAAGATCAATTAGAAGAAGCATTTAAAGGTATGAGCGGGGGAATGAATACAAACACATTAAGGGATTCAAGAGCCATTTTATCAGAATCGGCAAGATCTCAAATCCCTCCGCAAATATTAGATAAGATTATTGATGCTCTTTCTAGTTCAATTGTTCAAACATTCATGTGGGCATTGGTACCAGCTGGATTAGCATTCATATTCATTTTCTTTATGGGAAATGAGCGCATGGTAATTAAGAAACAACAAAAGAATAAAAAGAGCGAAACATCAAAAGCGTAATGAAAAAGCTCCTTTCCAATTGGAAAGGAGCTTTTTCGTATGTATGGTGTTAGATTAGCCTTCGATAATTTCGTATTCTTCGTCTGCAAGTAATAAAATTTGTGTTTTCTTACCTTTGTTTTGAACTTCGATTACATCGTATGCACCTAAGTCTCTTACTTTGCTTTGAGAAGCGTTAACCATAACTTCCATAGAATCGATTAAGATATCTTCTTCAATGTATGATTCAGGCAATGCCATATCTTCAGTTTCTAATACACATGCATATAGATTTTGTAAGTTTTCAGCAGTTGGGTTTTGTTCCTCAACATCAATGATGTTTTTTACTGCTTCCATATTTTCTTCTTTTACTTGGTATACTTTAATTTTAGCCATTGTTTTAATCTCCTTTATAACGTAATCGTAGAGGCTACACTTCATTATAACGTTTTTTTCATGAAAGATGAAATTGTTATATGTATTTATAGTAAAAATTATGTGTTATTACTCATTATTGGTGTAATTCCCTTACTAATATTATGAATAGGTAACGATATTCCTACGTTAAAGTTATATTGTCCAAGCTTTTTTGTTTTCCTTTCATATATATGTATTAGTTATTCTATATAGAGAAGGGATGGAGTGTAAGTGGATTGTGAGCCGAAACGTGATTGTGGATGTTGCCAAAATAGTATATGTGAATTTTTACAAAGTCTAGAACCGTATACTAAAGTTGAAAGTATTGTAATAGCAGGAAACGAAATCGTTGTATCCTATTTTCTTTCGTTTAATGTGATGAAAGGGATTGTATCATTTGTACAAGAAGACAATGAGGTTATTTTTGTAGATTGCTCAAAAATTGATGCAATCCGAATAGGAAAAGTTTGTAGTTGCAAATCGAAAGTTAAATATATTGAAGAGGACTTTAGCTTGCTAGGAAATGTTTGCCCGCAATGTTTAACAGAGGGGAGTACAATCTTTTTCGATTTTAACAATCCTGAATTAAATGTGTCTTTCCAAGCAACAACAATTAATCCACCTAGATGTACTGAATTTACAGATGAACTTGGGAATGTAGTAAAGCAAATTACTATAGTAGGTGAAGCGAGAGTTTCTAGAGATTTTGTTCAAGTACCTGAACTGGTAGGTTTTCGATTACTTTTATCACATCCAGCTGGAGATTCTTTAAACTACGGATTATTATTTATTAATTTTCCTGATACGATTTTTATTTTTATATTGGCATCAAGCGGATACCTTTCCATTTCGAACTGTTTAAAAATAGAGGGCGGAACTGGTGATGCCGAAATAGAAGAGATGAAAAAAATGATAGAGGATGACGTTAACACGTACAAATCAGTTGTTAAATTGACTAAAGTATATAAGAACGGTGAGACGGAATCTTTTATTTATAAAAATGAGTTATAATACATGTATTTAAATGCACCCTCAAACTATTGTTGAGGGTTGTTACATAATTAATTATGTTGATCATTTTATAGTTAGTAGATGTTATAATCATTTTATGTTTACTGATATTTTATAAATATTCGAAGTTTTAATTTAATAGTCAATTGCTTTTATGATGAACAGGTGGGTATGTATATGAATACGAATTATGGAGCGCTCATGAAAATGTTAAGAGTAGTTGATTCTAAAGAAGGCGGGAATGTAAATGATATATGAAGCGAATATACATACAAGAAAAAAACTAGTTTCTATGTTTAATGATTTCAATAACGTTGTTTTACTTTCTTATTTACAAGGGCATATGGGTACTGCTTGGGTAAATGATCTTGAAAATCCAACAGTAGCACAAGTTACGGTAGGAATTTTCACATTTTACGCTGGAGACCCAAACGTGCAAGAAACAGAAGAGTTATTACGTAATATTCCAGAAAGAATTTTAGTTATCGTAAATAGTGAAGAGTGGAAACAACGCCTAGAAACATTCCATGAAAGAAAAATAGATAAGTTTTTACGTTATAAATTCAAACGAAATCTAGAAGTTTTTAATCGTTCAAAATTACAATCTTTTATATCAACACTTCCAAAAGGATATGAGTTAAAAAGAATAGATAAGCATATCGCAAATAGCCCTACATTACATAAGATCTCCGAAGATTTTACAAGTCAATTTCAGTCGGTAGAAGATTATATAAACCGTGGTATAGGTTATAGCATTTTATATAACGGAGAAGTTGTATGCGGTGCATCCTCGTATAGTATTTATAATGATGGCATTGAAATTGAAGTTGCGACTGATCATAATCATAGAAGAAAAGGTTTGGCAACTGTAGTTAGTGCAGCTCTTATATTGGATTGCTTAGAAAATGGAAAGTATCCAAACTGGGACGCAGCGAATACTACATCTGCTAACCTAGCAGAAAAGTTAGGATATGTTTTTGATAAAGCGTATGATACTTATTTTGTGGATAATAGATGAGTGAAGGAATTACATACTAAAAAATAAATGCGCCCTAGTACGTAAGTCTAGGGCGCATTTATTAGTTGGTAAATATCTTCATAACAATCTTATCACATTTTATCTTTTGAATGTTTGGAATTAAAGATATTTATGTGACTTTTTGAAAAAATAAAAGAGCAGCTAGCAAAAGCTTACTGCTCCTCTCCAAGGGAGAATGGAGAAATACAATCATGTTACCTATAGTATTGACAGAACATTAAGTTTTAATCAGCCATTTATAAAAGGAGAGATAAAATATCTTTAATTAATCCTTAGGCTCCGATTAGGAGTACTGATAGAAAAACGATTGAGAATATACTTTGTTATCCCGCATTAACGGGCAGTAAAACCCCCACTGATTAAAGTTTCGCTTTATTACATTTACAATTTAAATAGTAGAACGTGTTTTTCGTAGTTCGCCAAACACCAATTATATTTTTTTAGAATAATTGGATGGACTGCTTCTTTCGTAGTATCGACTTCAGTATAGCCATATTTCTTATAAAAGTTTTCTAATTCCTCAAAAGGAAGACAATATACATCTTGTATTTGTGATTTTCTCGCAGTTTCTACTAAAAATGAAACAAGCTCACCAGCTAATTGTAGCCCTCTAAATTGAGGCAGAATAAAAATTCCACCCATTTCTAAAGTATCTGCATCTATTTGGACTAATCGTCCAACACCTGCATACTCATTGTTATATGTAATAATTGCAACTTTCTCTCTCTTTAAATCACTTCGTACAAATCCTATCGATTCATATTGACTATTAATCCATTCTAAATCATTAGATGTAGCTAGTTGAATACTCATGTGCATCCTCCTTTGGCCAACTTGCGCTATTTTCATTATATAGAAAATAATTTTAGGAAAAAAGTAGTTGGAATCGCATAATTTTCATTAATAGTTCAAGTTTTGAAGAATAGTGCATACAATATAAAGTGTTTTCCTTTCTTCATTTAAGTTTTACGTATATAATTTAAAAGTACTATTTTTATTTTATTATTTTATATTTATAACAGAATAGAGGTTTAAAAATGGGTGTTAAAATCATTACGGATAGTGCGGCGGATTTACCAGTAGAATTGCTGCAAGCATATGATATTGATTTAATTCCACTCCGTGTATATGATGAAGCAGAAACAGAGTATTTAGATGGAGTAACATTAGAGTCAGTTACATTATTGCAAAAAATGAGAGAAGGCGCTGTTTATAGAACGTCATTGCCTTCACTTGAAACTTTCCAAGAAAAATTTGTTTCTTATGCAAAAGAAGGTAATCCTTGTATATATTTAGCTTTTTCATCTGAACTGTCTGGTACATATCAATCATCAGTTGTCATTAAAGAGGAAGTAAAAGAAACATATGCAGATTTAGATTTAGAAATTATTGATACGAAATGTGCTTCGCTTGGTCAAGGTCTTGTCGTTTTAGAAGCTGCTAAAATGGCAAAAGACGGCGCATCAAAAGAAGAGATTTTAAACCGTGTCGCTTTTCTAATGAACCATATGGAGCACATCTTCACTGTAGCTGACTTACAGTACCTTGTTAGAGGTGGACGTTTAAGTAAAGTAGCTGGTTTTATCGGTGGTTTACTAAACATTAAGCCGATCTTAAACGTGGAAGAAGGAAAACTTGTACCACTTGAAAAGGTACGAGGGAAAAAGAAAGTATTAAGCCGTATTGTTGATATTATGGAAGAGCGTGGTAAAGACCTTAAAGGTCAAACAATCGGTATGACTCACGGTGACGATTTAGAAACAGCTGAAGCATTAAAAGCATTAATTACGGAAAGATTTGGCTGTGAAGTATTTATCGTAAATACAATTGGTGCAGCAATCGGAGCACATACAGGTCCTGGCGTTATAACGTTATTTTTCTTAAATGAAGTAGAGTAAAGGATTGATCTTTTGATCAATCCTTTTTTATTTTTTAATCGGTGATAATCGGTCGATATGGTATTGATGAAGATAAAATCTTTGAAGTTTTCCTATATCAAATGCAATCTTGTAGAGGGAGTATTTTTATATGTGGAATGATACTTAATGGTAGAAGAAAAGAGTATAAATAAGAATGTATTTATAGGAATCTGAATATTTAATGATATCTAAATTTTTTCATTTCATATATAATTGTGTAGGGAGAAATATCTGTAACTATTTGTAAAAATAGGAGGCGGCTATAAAAATGCAAGAAATTGCTAGATGGGATTTAAATCGACTGTATTTGAATGAGGATATTCTATTTCCGATTTTGGAGTTGAAAGAGCAATATTTTGTAACAAAAGATGTAGAGATTCTTTCAAAGCTTATACAAGCTATTGAAAAAGCAGAATACTATTTGTACTGTCAATCGGTTGAAGAAAGTGTTTCATCTGACCTTACTAAATTGACTGTGAAAGTGAAGGAACTAAAAAGTGAAGTACAGCAAGTAATAAAACATAATGAAGTGGAAACTTCAGATAATACTAAGTTAATAAAAGATGAACTTAATGCGTGGGAAAATATGTACATACAATTACGGGATAGGATAGAAATAGCGCACAATAACAAACAATTATCATTTGGACAAGCAAATAACATTGCAATGAATAGTGATAATGAAAAGGAAAGATTAGAATTATTCGAGTTACTTACAAATGCATTAAATAAAGAAAAAGAAATCTTTGCTACTGTATTAAATCAAATAGGGAGATTACGTAATATAAAGAGTAATGAAATAGAAGATAGAGAGATTTTAACACAATCTTTTCATGCGAATGGCATTTCAGAAACTGTATTATTACAAATGTGGAATGTGACAGAAGAAAACCTTGATAAATTAGTAAGTGCTTTAAACGTGTATAAGAAAGGGAAAGCTTCGATTACATGGCATGAACTTATGACAGTAAAGGAAAGTAATGAGGTTACTATTCCTTTTTCAGTCGCAGTACAAAACGTTTATGATGCATGTAAGAATATTGACGAAGAATTAGCAGAATTTGCACGTAATGCGATAGAAAGTGGATGGGTAGATGCTGAACCGGGAGAGAATAAACCACCAGGTGGGTTTTGTGCTCCATTTTTCAGTGAGAAAGAATCTCGAATTTCAATGCGTTATGATGGGAGTATAGATAGTGTAAGAGTGCTCGCTCATGAATTAGGACATGCTTGGCATTTTTATAATATGAGTTTTGAACAATCTACATCTTTTTTAGATGATTATTTGCCGATGAGTACGGCTGAATCAGCATCTATTTTCTTTGAAACGGTACTCTTAAATTATCTAATTGAAACAACGGATAGTAAAGATATGAAAAAGGCTTTGCTTAGCTGGAAAATAAGAAATAGTTTTAATTATGTAATGGCAATACGAGCATCGTATCAGTTTGAAAAAACATTTTATGAAAAATGTAAAGAGGGTCCATTAAGTGCTGATGAAATTGAGAAATTATCTATAATGGCACAAAAAGAAGCATATGGAAATGCTTTAAGTGAATACCAGCCGTTTGTATGGATGAAATATATTCAATTTTATATAGCAGATGTTCCTTTTTACAATTATCCATACACATTTGGATATTTAGTAAGTTTTAGTTTATTAGAAATAGCTCAAGAAAGTAAAAGTACTTTTCATCCGAAATATAAAGAGTTTTTAAGAGAAACAGGAAAGGCTCCAGTAGAGGAGCTTATGAAAAAATATTTTGAAATAGATATAAGAAATTATGAATTTTGGAATAAGGCTTTTATTCAAATTTCTAAAGATATTGATGAATATTTGCAGCTTATGTAAGGGGAGAGTATAGTGGATCAACAGTTTATAAAAGGTATACCTTTTTCAACTTTAGAATATGCAAAAGCTATAAGTTTATTAAAAGGTTGGATACATGAACAACAAGAGAAACCAAGGTTTGTAGTAACTGCAAATCCTGAAATTGTTATGTCTGCAAAGGAAAATACGGAAAAATCAAAGCAGTTTAAAAAGATGTTACTATCTACGGATTTAATAACAGCGGACGGGATTGGTGTCATAATTGGCTCGAAAATATTAAAAGGAACTTTGAAAGAACGTGTTACTGGGGCGGATTTAACTCACGATTTAATAAAATATTGTAACGACAATGAATATCGTGTCTTTCTTTTTGGAGCCGCTCCAGAAAGTAATAAAAAGGCATTAGAAAAATTAAATGAGCAGTTCCCAGGAGCACAGTTTAAAGGACAGCATGGATTTGTAAATGGTGAAGAAATAGAAAAAATAAAAATAAAAATTAAGCAATTCAAGCCGCATTTACTACTCGTAGGACTAGGTTCACCAAAACAAGAAGAGTTCATCTATGAAAACATACAAACATTAAACGTTCCGCTATCTATTGGTATCGGAGGCATGATTGATATAATATCTGGTACTGTAAAAAGAGCACCGAAAATGATGAGGGATACTGGAACTGAATGGCTGTATAGGTTACTCTCACAGCCGAAAAGATTGAAGAGGCAACTTGTACTTCCGAAATTTTTATTGTCGGTTATGTTAGAGAGAGTGAAAGGAATGCCAAGCTAAGAAAGGATAAGTAAGATGATAGAGCCGTTATCTAATGAAAAAGCTACAATGATTTTTCAAGAGCTGAAAGTAGAATGTGAAACTTTATTTGAATTTAAAATTCGAAATGCAATACCTATTCATCGTGGTTGGCTAAATTTGAAGTGGAAACTCGAAACGGATGCAGGGGATTTTGTATTAAAGCAATATAATCAAGAACGGTACAAAATGTATAACTCAGACCTTTTAATACAAGCATTACAACAACAGCAAAGATTACATAATAATGGTGTAAGTTGTCCAAGGGTATTAATTTATAAAAATAATGTAATGCATATATCAAAAAGTGATGAAAGATTTATAGTATTAGAACATAAGGAAGGTAGCTTAGTTTCACCAGGAAAAGTGAATCAAAAGGAAATTCACTCTCTTGGTCAGACGATAGGTTATATGCATAACTTGTTAAATGATGGCTCTTTAATAAAAGGAGAAAATCCTAAATTTGTTCCACCTACTAAAGAGGCGAGATTGAAACATTGGGAAGAAAAAATGAGAGAAGTAGAGAAGCTAGGAAAAGAGCACATTCTCTCTTATATAAAATTACAGCAAGAAGCAACACAATTGGTAAATACAGAACAATTTCATAATAGCCAACGGGGATGGGTGCACCGTGATTTATGGGTAGATAATTTCTTGTTTCTTAATGATAAAGTATCAGCGATTCTTGATTTTGATCGCATGGATTACGATTATGTAGAGTTAGATATTGGCCGTGTAGTTATATCGTGCGCATTAAGTGACGGAGTATTAAATAAGAGTCTTGTTGCATCATTTTTAGAAGGGTACCGCAATGAAGTAGACTTTCCAGTAGGGAATATTGTTCAGGCAATTCAAATGCTTTGGTACATGGAGAGTACTTGGTGGATCCATGCCAATATGGATCAGCATAGTGTACCACCTTCACGCTTTGCAGATGAAATGAATTGGATAGCTGAAAATTATGGTGTATTACATAATATATTGGCCGACTTATAAATAAAGAGGAGACTACATACATGAACAGAATCGGCATTATTGGAGCAATGCAAATTGAAATAGATTTACTTTTAGAAAAACTAGTTATACAAGAGGAACAGACAATAGCGGGAATGCCTTTTTATATTGGAGAATTCATGGGAATAGAAGTAATTATTACACGTTCTGGTGTAGGGAAAGTAAATGCAGCTGCATGCGCGCAAACATTAATTCATAAATTTGATGTAGACTCTATCATTAATACGGGCGTTGCTGGCGGATTACATTCAGATGTAAAAGTCGGCGATATAGTTATTTCAACGAATGTTACTCATCATGATGTAAGTAAAACTCAAATGAAAAACTTATTTCCGTTCCAAGAGGAATTTATTGCAAGTAAGGAATTGGTAGAGTTAGCACGTAAAGCTTGTATTAGTAGTAGTTTACAGATTGCAGTTCATGAAGGAAGAATTGTCAGCGGTGAATGTTTTGTTGAAGATTCAAAGTTAAAGGCGAAATTAATAGACGAATACGCACCTCATTGTACAGAAATGGAAGGGGCAGCAATTGGACATGTTGCCTATATAAATGATATACCGTTTCTCATTATAAGATGTATTTCTGACAGCGCAGATGATGAAGCTCAAATTTCTTATGATGACTTCGCGCAAACTGCTGCGAATTATTGCTCAGAAATTATTATTGAGATGCTTAAAAATATAACGAGTAAAACTGTACTATAGTTCAAAAGGAGAGAATGAGATGTTACAAGCATTAATTTTTGATATGGACGGAACATTATTTCAAACAGATAAAATTTTAGAATTATCGTTAGATGATACTTTTGATCACTTAAGATCACTACAATTATGGGATACAGTAACACCAATTGATAAATATAGAGAAATTATGGGTGTGCCGTTACCGAAAGTTTGGGAAGCTTTATTACCGAACCATTCTATTGAAGTAAGAGAACAAACAGATGCATATTTTTTAGATAGACTTATTGAAAATATAAAAAGCGGAAAAGGTGCTTTATATCCAAATGTAAAAGAAATATTTACATATATAAAAGAAAATAATTGTTCCATTTACATTGCTAGTAATGGTTTGAAAGAATATTTACGAGCAATCGTAACTTATTATGCTTTAGACAAGTGGGTGACTGAAACGTTTAGTATTGAACAAATACAATCGCTAAATAAAGGTGACTTAGTTAAAAGTATTATGAACAAATATGATATAAAAGAGGCAGCCGTAGTTGGTGACCGGCTATCTGATATAAATGCAGCGAAAGACAACGGTTTACTTGCAATTGGGTGCAATTTTGATTTTGCGCAAGAAGATGAACTTGCTCAGGCTGATATAGTAATAGATGGTTTAATGGGGTTGAAGGGAATATTGCCTGCTGTACAGAGATAAATAAAGTGTGTGCATTTTTTCCAAGTCCTATATGTCTTATTTTATGGAGGGAATATGTTTAAAAATAATTTTAAAATTAGTAATATTCCCGCGGTCTTGTGGGGAGATAAGAGTGAAAAAATTTTTATTGTAGTACATGGAAATATGTCAAATAAGGAAGATGCAGTTATTCAAATATTAGCAGAAGAAGCCAATCGAAAAGGTTATCAAGTATTAAGCTTTGATTTACCTGAGCATGGAGAAAGAAAAAATGATAACACTCCTTGCAAAATACAGATTTGTGTTAGTGAATTATCTATAATTATGAATTATGCAAAAGAAAATTGGAAAGAAATAAACGTGTTTGCATGTAGTATGGGAGCGTATTTTAGCCTTTTAGCTTATCAAAATGATGTGGTAGAAAAGGCATTATTTTTATCACCAGTAGTTAATATGGAAAGAATTATCGAAAATATGATGAAATGGTTTAATGTAACACCAGAGCTTTTGCAAAAAGAAATGACTATAGAGACACCTATTGGTCAAAAGTTATATTGGGATTATTTATGCTATGTAAAAGAACATCCTATTAATATATGGAATATAGATACATATATTATGTACGGAGCCAAGGATGAACTGTGCGAATTTGAAACTATTAACTATTTTACAAAAAAACATCGTTGTGAATTAGAAGTTATGGAGACGGGTGAACATTACTTTCATACTGAAGAACAGTTAAAGATATTTGAACAGTGGTTACACAAACATATCGATTAACAAATTACAATTTATTTTGAACCTGTTAGAGAAGAATGAGAAATATATAAACTTATTGTATATTTGAGAGAATTTATAAATGGTGAATGTATACACTTAAACAAACACATGCTTTAATTCAATAAGAATTAAACAATTTTAAAGAGCCTTATCACACACTAGATTGTAGCAAGGCTCTTATATTTTCATAATAAAATTAATCAACTGTATTATCGGTTTAGATATGAAGTGAAGAATACGCACGCTATGAATTAAATAAAGTAACAACCATAAAAATGCTCAGAATAAATGATTCTCGAGCATTTTATATATTTTCGTACTTAGGGGGAATGGACTTGAAAGATATACATATTCAACAAATAGAAAATTTAATGGGATATGAATTCAGTCATCTCGTTCAAGACAGTGAAGAAGAAGGTTTTAATTTCCTTATAAGGCTAATAAGTGAATATAAAAACGAAATAAATACATTCAATAAAACTGGAGAATGTTTATATGGTATTTTTCAAGGTGATATGTTAATTGGAGTTGGAGGTTTAAATGAGGATCCGTACACAAAAGACAATAAGATTGGGCGGTTAAGGAGATTTTATATTTCAAAGGATTTTCGGCGTATAGGGTTAGGGAACTTATTATTGAACCAACTATTATGTCATGCGGAAAAGTATTTTGAAGTGATTGTATTACATGCTGACACGAAGCAAGGAGATGCGTTTTATACTGCAAATGGATTTGTAAAAGAGGGATTATATAAGGGGTCTAGTCACTACAAAGTATTATCGAGGTAGCTACCAAAAGAATAGACGGACAGGTTTTTTGTTGGTAAATCGATATATCTTAAAAATCGCTGATATATGAAGTTGCGATCCTTATATTAAAAACCAACTTTTATAATTTCATTTACTGAATTGTTATTATAAAAAAGAGCACCTTAGCTTTTAAAATTTAGCTTATAAGGTGACTCCTTTTCAGTCAATTACGTTTTAACGTTCATTTGTTTCAATAATAATCCTGGTTTACCTTTTACATAATAAAAATGCGGATTATTTTCATCATCATAAAGCATAATATAAGGCTTTTCATTTAGTGGGAGCAGTATAAGTACTTCGTCTATTGTAGTGTGTAACCATTGATTAGTAATAGAAACCGGCTTAGATAATGGGATTTTTATCATATAGCCATCTTTTGGAACGACATTTAAGTTTTTAAATGGACCAGTAATTGCTTTAGCGTATTGAACTGCTTCTTTTTGGACTATTGGATCTAAAGATTGTTTTTGAATGACCATTTCTTTTTGACAATCAAACACTTCAATTTGTTGATTTGTATTTGCTAATGCATTTGTTGATAATAGAAATAAAAGAAGAGAAATGACCCCGATTTTTTTTATCATAATACAACACCTCACCATTACTATCCCCTCAAAAGCTTTAAATATTTTTCTGTCACATTCATGTAACAAAGATGTTGTATGATACAATTGGTTTTTGTTTAAAAGCAATGGAGGAAAAAATATGAAAGTTTTAATTGCAGATGACGAACAAGATATGTTAAGAATTTTAAAAGCTTATTTTGAAAAAGAAGGCTTCGAAGTTTTATTAGCAAAAGACGGAGAGGAAGCACTTCAAATATTTTATGATGAAAAAATTGATTTAGCTATTTTGGATTGGATGATGCCAAAACATAGTGGTATTACTGTCTGTCAGGAAATAAAAAAGAATTCAAGCGTAAAAGTATTAATGCTTACGGCGAAAAGTGAAAGTGAAGATGAATTAGCAGCACTTCAAAGCGGGGCAGATGAGTACGTGAAAAAACCATTTCATCCAGGAGTACTAATTACGCGAGCGAAAAAACTTATTCAGCATGATGATATTATTCAAGTACAAGATGTAAAAATAAATTTCGCCAAAAATAAAGTATATAAAAATGATATAGAGTTAGAAATTACAAAAACAGAGCTCGAATTAATAAAATGCTTTTTAAATCATAAAGGAACGATTTTAACTCGTAAAAAATTGCTAGATATTGTATGGGGATTTGACTATTTTGGAGAAGAGAGAACGGTTGATACACATGTAAGAAGGCTGCGTAAAAAAATTGGAGAAAATATTATTAAGACGCATCGCGGGCTGGGCTATAGTTTGGAGGAACAAAGTGAATAAACTTGGGAAAAAGTTATTTTTAAGTATTTCTGCAACTGTTATTCTCATCTTTATGATTTCATTATTATTCATTAACAATCTCTTACCGAACTATAATATTTATAAAACACGTGAAAACTTAAATAAATTTACAACACAAATACAAAATACAACAGTGGAAAATATAGAGGATGTTATTCATACAATTGAAAGTGAAAATAACGTTACAATTGCGTATACGCCAATTAATCAGTCAGAAGATGCTATGAACGAAGCGTTACGCATGCAACTTACGAAAAAGAAAGTAACTTTAAATAAGCTTTGGATTACGAAAGACGAAGTTATGAAAGTGAAGACGGAAGGGCAATCGAATAAACTGTACGATCAAGGAAAGGTAAAAGCGAGTTTTTTTGCTAAATATATTGCGAAAGATGATACGATAATTTTAATTGGGACTTCCATTGCGAATTCAAATGAAATTATAAATACGTTAAATACATTTTACTTATACATCGTATGTTTCTCGCTCCTTCTTATTATTTTACTTGTGTGGATACTTTCAAAAATAATAACGACGCCACTGAAGGAGCTAAGTGATGTGGCTCAGGATATTTCACATTTGCAGTTTAAAAGAACGAAAGTGAAAACGAATGATGAAATAGGAGAGTTGGCCAATAGTATTAATATCATGAGTGAAAAACTACATGAAGCACATCAAGACTTAACTAATCGTAATGAACATTTAAAACGATTTATGGGTGATGTAACGCATGAATTAAAGACACCGATCGCATTAGTAAAAGCATACTCTATGGGGATTAAAGATGGATTAGATGATGGGACTTACGTAGATACAATTATTAAACAAACAGATCAAATATCAAACTTAATTGAAGAACTATTACGATTTTCTAAACTAGAAAGAGATATTTTACAAAAAGAAGAATTCCCCATTGAACCACTGGTCCAGAGTATATTAGATAAGCATCAGATTGACCTGGATTCGAAAGCAATTGACTTACAAGTAAACTGTAATACGGGTGATACAATCGTTTATGCAGATTTAAATAAAATGAGAATGGTATTTCAAAATTTAATTTCTAATGCAATAAAATATACCGCAAATCAAAGCATAATAATTACTTTAGAAGATAGAAATAAAAGTATATATTTTCAAATAAAAAATGGCATTCATACGGATAAAATTAAAGATATCGAGAAAATTTGGGAGCCTTTTTACGTACTAGAATCTTCTCGTAGTAAAGAAAAATCAGGTACAGGATTAGGACTAGCGATAGTGAAAAGTATTTTAGAAAGACATGGTTTTGAATATGGAGTTTCCTCTATAAATGGAGAAATTCAATTTTATATAAATGTGAAAAAGGACAAATGAAAATTTAGTCCTTTTTGCAGCTTTAGAGGTTATCGATACAGGATGAATCACCATAATTTTCAAAATTGATGTATTAAATGGAGAATTAGCAAATGTTCTACTTTCATTAAATTCACGTGAAGTTCACAGGGAAACGTTATATTTACATAGTTACATTTGAATTTAATGAAGTGAGGTATTCGGATTTGAAAAGAAAGAAATTAGTAATTGGTAGCATTTTAATGGGGATGACGTTATCTTTATCTGCATGTGGTTCATCAGATAATATTGTAACTACAAAATCAGGAAGCATTTCAGAAAGTGATTTTAACAAAAAATTAAAAGAAAACTATGGTAAACAGAATTTATCTGAAATGGTAGTAGAGAAAGTATTAAATGATAAATATAAAGTTACGGATGAAGAGGTAACGAAACAACTGAAAGAATTAAAAGACAAGATGGGCGATAATTTTAATACATATATGGAATCTAATGGTGTGAAAAATGAAGATCAGTTGAAAGAGAAATTAAAGCTTACTTTCGCTTTTGAAAAAGCTATTAAAGCAACCGTAACGGAAAAAGATATTAAAGATCACTATAAGCCAAAGCTTCAAGTTAGCCATATTTTAGTGAAAGATGAAAAGACAGCAAAAGAAATTAAAGAAAAATTAAATAGTGGCGAAGATTTCGCGGCATTGGCTAAACAATATTCAGAGGATCCAGGTTCTAAAGAAAAAGGTGGAGAACTATCTGAATTTGGACCAGGTATGATGGTGAAAGAATTTGAGGATGCTGCATATAAGTTAGAAGTTGGTCAATTGAGTGAACCTGTTAAATCTTCTTTCGGATATCATATTATTAAGTTAACGGATAAAAAAGAGCTTAAACCGTATGAGGAAGAGAAAGAGAATATTCGTAAAGAATTAGAACAGCAACGTATACAAGATCCTCAATTCCATCAACAAGTTACTAGAGATCTGCTTAAAAATGCAGATATAAAAGTATCTGATAAAGACTTGAAAGATACCTTTAAAGAGTTAGAAAAATAATAAATGGAATGTAAGACAATCGATAGAAATATCGGTTGTCTTTTTCTCTATTTTTCCGGCTATTTGCCGGGCAGTAAGACCCCAAAACTCAAAATTCAGCGGAAGCAAAGAAGTTAGGTGGGGGCCCCGCTGCCCGTAAACGCCCGATTGGTGAGGGCTCACTTTATATAGAAGCTGGGAGTGGGAAAATACTTTCACACCTGCATTAAATTTTATTTAACAAGAAATCTTTGAGTTTCTCAACTATTATAACAAAATAAAACTGAATTTTCAGTTATTTTGTTATATAGTAAAAGAGAACGAATAAGGGGAGGGAACATTTTGAGTAAAAAGAAAATGGCAATTACACTGTCAGCAATGCTATCTGCAACAATTATACCTAGCTTTACTATGGATGTGCATGCAGAGAAGAAAGAAGAGACTAAAAATACGAAAATTGAATTAGAAAACGGGATGACAAAGCCGATTTATTCTCTCGATGAAGCTATTATCGAAAATTTATATGTAGAGACAGAAGTTGATAGTGATCGCGACGGTAAGAAAGACAGAGTATCGATAAAAGTTATGCGTCCAAAGACAGATTCGAATGTGAAGGTTCCTGTTATTTATGAAATGAGTCCATATCGATCTGGATTAAAAGATGTTCCTGTATATAATGTAGATGAAGAATTGTATGCGTATGAAGGAAAACCGTATGGAGCGGTTAATCTTGGTTCGTATGGGAACTATTACGTGCCAAGAGGTTATGCAGTTATTCTAGGCGAAAGTATCGGTACTGGAAAATCAGATGGATGCCCTACAACTGGAGATGAACAAGAAATACTCGGTACAAAGTCTGTTATTGATTGGGTAAACGGTCGCGCGAAAGCATTTACAGAACAGGGTGAGGAAGTTCAGGCAAATTGGTCTACAGGAAATGTAGGTATGACTGGAGTTTCTTATAATGGTACACTACCAAATGCTGTTGCGACTACTGGAGTTGAAGGTTTAAAAACAATTATTCCAATCGCAGCAATTAGTAGTTGGTATGATTATTATCGTGCAAATGGTGCAGTAATTGCGCCAGGCGGATATCAAGGAGAAGATACAGATAATATGGCAGAAGCAGTACTGACAAGGGAAAATCCTGAAGTTTGCGGACAAGTTATAAAAGAGTTAACGGCTGGACAAGACCGAAAAACAGGTAATTATAATGATTTTTGGGATAAACGCAATTATGTAAAAGATGCTAAAAATGTAAAAGCAAGCGTATTTGTTGTTCATGGTTTAAATGATTGGAATGTTAAGACGAAGCAGTTCGCGCAATGGTGGGATGCACTCGGAGAAAATCATGTACCTCGTAAAATGTGGCTACACCAAGGTGGTCATGGTGGGACATCAAGTAATAACTGGCAGCAAACACAAAATAAATGGTTAGATTATTGGTTGTACGGAATTGAAAATGGAATTATGGATGAACCAATGGTTGATGTGCAAAGAGAAAATAAATCGTGGCAAAAGATAAAAAATTGGCCAGATCCAGCGGCTGTACCTTCAAAAATCCGTATGTATTTAAGTAATAAATCAGTCAATTTTCCACTAAGTATGGGATCGGCTAATAAAGTTTTCTCATTCTTAGATGATGCACAAATGAAATCAAATCAATTAGTAGCAAACCCAGAATTAGAAGTAGCCAATCGATTAGTATATACAATGCCTGTACTGCAAAAAGATACACGCATAAGTGGTACACCAAAGATTTCAATTACAGGAAATATTGATCGATCTGTATCAAATTTAACAGCATTACTTGTTGACTATGGAGGAACGAAGCCGGAAATCGTAACGAGGGGCTGGATGGATCCACAAAACTTGAATAATATAGAAGATTCAACAGCGATTCAACCGGGCAAAGATTATACATTTATATGGGACATGCAGCCAGATGATTATGTCTTTAAAGCTGGACATCAAATAGGGGTCGTTTTAATTGCTAGCGACTATGATTATACAATTAGACCGAAAGCGGGCACGAAACTTACAGTGAAATTAAGTGAAGTGACATTGCCGATTGTGAAATAAATATTTTTTCCAAAGAGCTTACTAAAGTAAGCTTTTTGTTTTGTAGTCTGAATTTTTAATTTTATATTTCAAATTGGAAGGTTATGTAATACAATATCATTATATTCTATGGAAAGTGAGTGATATATTATGACAGTCAGCTCTTTCGAAAGCGCATTAAATTTAGAGGTACAGGAAGATTAGTTGAATTGGAATCTTCCGTACGTAAAAACGGAGGAGAAAATAAATGTTTAGTTTTTATAGTACACTTTGTACGGAACTGTATGATTACACAAAACCAGTCGGTTATTCTTTAAATGGTGATATTGAGTATTACAAAGAACGTTTAAAAGATTGTAGAGGTAGAATTCTCGAAGCTGCAGTAGGTTCAGGGCGTGTCATCATTCCGCTTCTAGAGGCTGGTTTTAAAGTGGATGGGATAGATTATTCACCTGAAATGCTTGATTCTTGCCGTAAGCGGTGTAAAGAGAGAGGCTTACATCCTAATTTGTATGAAGGAAGCTTGCAACAATTTTCAATTCCGCATAAATATGAGGCAATTATCATTCCTACTGGATCTTTTTGTTTAATTGAAAATCGTGTGGATTCTATAAACGCATTGAAATGTTTTTATGAACATCTTAATCCAGGCGGACGATTAATCGTAGATATTATGCTTCCGCATGACTGGAAGACTGGGGAAATTCATACATCGACTTTTTCTTTGCCGAGTGGAGACGGAATCACATTAGAAAATAAATCAATTGAAATAGATTGGCTGAACCAAGTTACTGTATCATATTTGAAATATGAAAAGTGGAGTAAAGGACAGCTAGTACAAACAGAGTTACAACGTTTTGCGCTGCGCTGGTATGGAATAGTAGAGTTTAAACTCCTTTTAGAAAGTATAGGTTTCTCTAACATTACTTGCTCTGCTGAATATGTTTATGAAAAAGAACCGTCAAATGCAAAGCAAATGATTACTTTTGAAGCTCTGCGAAACGAAAAATAGAGAACTATCTATGGAAACAAGGCAGTCAATACAAAATCGACTGTCTTGTTTCCATTGTCCAAGCATTCTCCTACTAACTACATATACTATTTATGTTAAAATCGGTCACTATTTTAAACAGGACTGCTATTTTAATATATATAACTATTCAGGGAAGAGGGGAGAATAAATTTGGAAAACGAAGAACAAGGTAGAATTGAAAATCAAGTGTATTCAAATCGTGTAGTAAGATCAGAATTTGATGCGAATTGGGAAACTTGTATATCAAAGAGTGGTTATGTAATTTATATAGCAACAAGTAATAATGCTGAAGTAATAGTACTTCTTGCAGATGGTTCAAGTAAATTATTAATTTTCGAAAAAGGCGGTAAAGTAGTTGTAGGTGGCGGTGGAACAAGTCATTACAGTAAGCCGCATATTGCAAGAAATATTTAAGGTAAAACATGTTAATTGAGAAGAAGCTGGAAGACGGTTAGTCATTCATATTTAGAGAATGACTAACCGTTTTTAATGTAGTTTTTGAAGAATTATATGTTATAGTATAATAGTGTTTTAAAACAATGTTATTTTAATATATTTCAAATTTTGTTATGTATTATTTTTATATTAAATTAGCACCTAAAGTATTTTTTATATAAGGAGTAGTAATTAGAGAAATGAAAAATATAGACTTTATACTAGAAAGTGATGAGGCATTAAAACCGTCTGAACGATTAGTACTATTATTATTAGAGAAGCATAGAATGTTATATACGAACGATCTATTGGCATTATCGAATTTATCATATAAAACATTAACAGATTCATTAACGGCGCTTGTTTTAAAATCGTATGTGTTAAAGGAAACAGGTAAGGGAAGAAGACAGAATTGCTATAGATTAGTATGATAAGGCAGCTGTTTTAGAGATTTTTACATATGTTTTTTAATCGTAAGGCGAAAATGTGTTTTTGGTTTTCAAACGAAAAACTTACTATAAGAGGGGCTAAGATAGTAGTATTTCATTTTTGTAAGTGTAATTATTTCGTCATTGAAAATACTAAAATAAAATAAACCGCATAAAACAGAAATAAAAAAACAATCCATTTTAAAAATGGATTGTTTTTTTATTGGAATAATATTATTTGATATGTTGAAAGCATGAATAGCAGAATAAACATTACCTGTTATAGTTCATGTAACTGAACGAATATGATGAAAACTATGTGTATAGTTTTTTTAATTGCTTTTTTCAGTAACTCTAATGAAATCATAGTCTTTATTGTTTAAAGGTATTATTTTTAACATTATTGCTATTCAACATTTAGTACAAAAGTGTTTTATAATATTATTATGTAAACTTAAGTTTTTAAAAGGAAAATGTAATAATTAATAGAACATGTAGAAGGGGATGCTTAAATATTTTGAAGGATAGGAGATTATTATGGAGCATTTACAATCAATAGCACAAGCTGTTTTAAGTGGTCATAAGGAAAAAGTAGTGGAGTTTATAAAGGCGAGTCCAAGTATTGTTAACGAATGTAGTGAAGATGGATGGACACCACTTCATTTAGCAGCTTATTTTGGACAGAAAGAAATAGCGAGTTTTCTTTTAGAAAGCGGTGCAGATATACATAGTAGAGCGAAAAACGAAAATGAAAATACGCCTTTGCAAGCAGCAATTGCGAATAAGCAAAGTGAACTTGTTGCTTTCTTAATTGAAAAAGGATCAGATGTAAATATTATGCAAAGTGGTGGCTGGACAGGACTTCACGAAGCGGCATTATTAGGAAATGAAGAAATAATTATGTTACTCCTTAAAAATGGAGCTAATAAGATGATAAAGAAATATGATGGGAAAACAGCGTATGATATTGCATTAGAAAAAGGATATGATCATCTATTACATCATTTGAAACAGGAAGTGAACTTATGATGAATAAATGGAGTGTTGGTATATTTTTATTTAATGAAGTAGAAGTGTTAGACTTTGCAGGGCCATTTGAAGTTTTTTCTGTAACTGAGGTGAATGAAGAAAAACCATTTACTGTTTATACCGTTAGCGAGAATGGGGAAATGATTACAGCAAGGAACGGATTGAAGGTACAGCCAGATTATAGTATTGAAAATTTACCACCAGTGGATATTTTAATAATTCCGGGTGGGCTAGGTGCTAGAGAATATGAAATAAAAAATGAAATAGTAATAAAATGGATTCGCCAACAAATGAAAGAAGTAAAGCTGATGACTTCAGTTTGTACAGGAGCGCTATTACTGGCGAAAGCAGGTTTACTGGAAGGTTTAAAAGCAACAACACATTGGGCTAGTATTGAAAAGTTTAAAAATGAGTTTCAAAATGTTGAAGTTATAGAAAATGTAAATTTTGTAGATGAAGGACATATTATAACATCTGCCGGAATTTCAGCTGGAATTAATATGGCATTTCATATTGTGAAAAACTTGTTAGGTATGCATGTTGCGGAGGACACAGCGAAGCGAATGGAGTATGATATTAGTTTGCCAAATTAAAAAGCCCGGATTGGGCTTTTTATATTGAATGAATATAGTTAAGCTCTTCATCACTCAAAATAGGGCGAACAGATGCATTTGCATTTTCTTGTGCTTGCATTCCGGTTTTGGCACCAGGAATTACAACACTTACTGCCGGATGAGAGAGTACATAGCGAAGTGCAAGTTGCCCTAGGGTCTGATTTTTATTTGAGAGCAATCGAAGTTTTTCTACGGTTTGTAAGTCTTCTTGAAACCAAGTTTCATTTGGCCATTCTTTGCGTAAATCTCCATCTGGAAAAATTGTTTTATTTGTGAATTTTCCAGTTAAAATGCCCATTTTTAATGGACCACGAATAACAGCTCCTAGATTTTTCTCTTGTAAGAATGGTAATATATCTTTTTCTGGTTTTCGATTTAATATATTGTAATCAAGTTGTACGATATCAATTTCGTTGTTGTTATTGAAATGATGAATGTATTGTAAATCATGAGTCGAAACACCGACTGCCCTTACTTTTCCATCACGTTTTAATATGTCAAATGCACGTAGAAATGCTTCTGTTTCTCTACGATTATGCCACCAAATATGACAAAAATAAAGATCAATATAATCTGTTTGAAGACGTTGTAAACTTGTTTCAAATACGGCGATGATTTTTTCGGGAGTATCATATACAGGAACTCCATTAGGGTCGTAGTGGTGTCCGATTAAACCACCTTTCGTTGATAGGATAATATCATTACGATGTCCTTTAATCGCGGTAGCCACCAACTTTTCACTATGTCCTAAACCATACACATCTGCAGTATCAATAAAATTCACACCACACTCAATTGCTTTTTTTATAGCAGTTATAGATTGTATATCGTTAACAGGTCCCCATTCATCACCACCGATTGCCCATGCCCCAAAACCTATTTCAGAAACAGTTATTCCAGTTTTACCTAATGTGCGGTAATGCATATTTCCCCTCCTTGTAAGCATGTTATAACATGGATATGTGGGGAAGGAATTTTGTGTGTAAAAAAACTCTTCTACAATAGTAGAAAAAGAATTACAGAAACTACTATTTTATAGCAGCATGTATAAAAAAAAACGGTGTAAATGTAGAAATGTCGTCGAATGCTATCTTTAATTGGTTAATTTATGGGATATTTTTGTGAAGGAGTTTATTTTATAAGAATAGAATTTAGTTTAGTAAGAAAACGTGCCGATGGTAGTGAAAAATATGGGTTAGGGGGATTTGAATGAGGAAACTCAAACGAGTAAATGTTCCTAATATACCAGAACAATCATCACAACCTAGTGACAAGCGTAAGATAAATAAAAAGAAGTTAAGGCGTCTTATTTTAATGGTCCTTTTTATTGCGGCAACTACTCTGTACGTTCAATATATTTTAACGAAACAACAAGAAGTAATTGATAAAAAGAAAGATACGATTACGGATCAAAAGAAACAATTAGTATCTTTAAAGAAAGATAAAGGTTCTTTAAAGACTAACATAGAAAATTTAACAGACGATGAAGAAGAAATTTTGAAGTTTGCGAGAAAAGAGTATCAATTTTCTAAGTCAAATGAAACTATATTTGTGATGCCAAAGTAATAAAAAAACAGTTAGCCATTGAACTGCACCTCCAATTGTTAGACACCGTCTAACAATTGGAGGTGCAGTTTTTTATGTATGAATGTCATGGTACAAGGAACAATCACATATTGTAAAAATGAAGAGTTTAAGGTATTTGCATAAATATGGAATATGCACTAAAATAAATGTTGTTAAAATTCTGTCAATTATATTATAATACAAGGTAAGCGGATACATTTTTTAATCAACGTTGAGTTCCTCGCTCATACGACTATTAAGAAACCCGTTATCCTCGTATAAGAAAGGAAGATAGCTGTGTACGCTTCAAATACAATTTATATCGTAGGGGATGCGAAAGCACCTCAAAATAATCCCATTACTGAAAAGTTTAAAAGCTATTTCGTAGCATTTGTACTTGTTAAGGATACAGGGGAAATTGTAGATGCAGACTGCTCAGCGACAATTGCATTAACATCTCGATTTGTTAAATATTTATTTCTACATAAAAATATAAATGACCCGGCGTTAGTAATGGAAGTAAAGAACCGATATTTCGGCTCTTCTCAAAAAGCGTTACTTGTAGCGCTAAAAGATGCACAGAAAAAATATAATCAGATTGCTGCTTTGTCTACTCAATCATAGACAAAATCCAGCCGTAAGAATCATTCTTATGGCTGGATTTTTTTATTTCACATTATCGTTCTACATCAAAAGTAAACGAAAACAAAGTAGAGAGATAGGAGAATAAATGCTCAATAGGTTTACCTAATAATTCGTGGGTATAAATCTCCGGTGGATTAAGATTTCACTTCATTGGAGAACGAAAGGATGAACGAAATGAAAATTACAGATGTAAAAGTAAATCGTAGACGTATAAAACTTCATACACCGTTTAAAACCGCCCTTCGTACTGTAACAGAAATTGAAAGTATAGATGTTTATATTCATACAGACGAAGGAGTGATTGGTAAGGGGGCTGCAGCCGCAACGCCAGTTATTACGGGTGATTTCACCAGTGGAATGGAAGAAGCGATTTTAGGACCGATGCGTTCATGTGTAATTGGTCAAGATATCATTCAGTTTCAGCAGTTACTACAGCGCATTCAAATGAGTTGTATTGGAAATTCAAGTGCGAAAGCAGCGGTAGATATCGCTCTATATGATGTATATTGCCAATATCAAAATGTGCCGTTATATGCATTGTTAGGCGGGAAGAAAGAAATTTATACCGATATTACAGTGAGTGTGGATGAGCCTGTATTAATGGCAAAAGAAGCGAAGAAACATATAGAAAAAGGATTTCAAACATTAAAGATTAAAGTGGGTAAAGAGGCGCATTTAGATTTGGAACGTATTGAGGCAATTCGAAATGTGGTACCAAGAAATACGACATTACGTTTAGATGCGAATCAAGGTTGGAGTCCAAAAGAAGCGATCTCTATCATTCAAGAGATGGAAAATCGTAATTTAAATATAGAATTTATTGAACAACCAGTACACGCGAAAGATTGGGATGGGTTAAAGTATGTCAAAGATCGTGTGCAAACGCCAATTATGGCCGATGAAAGTATATTTTCAGCAAGTGATGCATTAAAGCTCGTTCAAGGAAGATACGCAGACTTAATTAATATTAAATTAATGAAATGTGGTGGCATACGTGAAGCATGGCGTATTGCAGATATCGCAGAAACGGCTGGTGTGAAGTGTATGGTGGGAAGCATGATGGAATCTTCACTTTCCGTTAGCGCTGTTGCACATTTAGCGGCAGCACATCCTAATATACATTATTTTGATCTTGATGCACCGCTTTGGTTAATGGAAGAGCCAGAAGGAATGACTTATTCTGGATCAAAGGTAAACCTTCAATCAACAGTGAATAGTAAGTCTTAGGAGAAGAGACTAGTAAACTATTTTTTTAAGGGGGATATATATGAAAAAAGCAGGAACTGCATTTTTAACAACTTTATTTATATTTTCATCGTTTACATCGGCAAATGCTGAAGAAAAGAAGGATAATAAAGCATTTATAGATGTATCTGCTGCAACGTTATGGACAGCACCTGATTCATTAAGGTCAATCGATACACCGAGTGCAACAAATCCAGTGGATCTTTGGAAATGGACGAAATCAATGACACTTGACGAGAAACTATGGTTAACAAATGCAAATAAATTAGAAACACAAGCGTTACTCGGTCAAGAAGTAACTGTTATTGATAAGAAAGGCGAGTGGGTGAAGGTATTAGTGCATGGACAGCCAACACCACGAAATGAAGAAGGTTATCCGGGCTGGATGCCTGAAAAGCAATTAACATATAATCAAGAATTTGCAGATAAAACAAATGAACCTTTTGTGTTAATAACAAAGCCAACAGCGATTTTATATATAAATCCTTCTGAAAAACATAAATCACTTGAAGTCAGTTATAATACAAGACTGCCGCTATTAAGTGAAGACACAATTTCATACCGTATATTGTTGCCAAATGGTCAGAAAGCATGGCTACGAAAAAATGATGGAACAGTTTACCGTTCTCAAACTGATATTCCAAAACCGACAGCTGATGATTTAATTAACACAGGGAAAATGTTTTTAGGTTTACCGTATATATGGGCTGGTACAAGTGGTTTTGGATTTGATTGCTCTGGCTTCACGCATACGATCTATAAATCGCACGGCATTACAATTCCGCGAGATTCTGGACCGCAATCAAGAGCAGGAATTGCAGTTGATAAAGAAAACTTACAAAAGGGAGATTTAATCTTCTTTGCACATGATCAAGGGAAAGGTAGTGTCCATCACGTTGCAATGTATATTGGTGATGGCAATATGATTCACTCACCAAGAGCTGAAAGGTCGGTAGAGATTATACCGCTAAATACACCAGGATATATAGAAGAATACGCTGGTGCACGTCGTTACTTACCTTAAAAATAGAGGGGGTTTTCAAATGAAAAAAATTGTTCGTTACTCATTAGTTAGTACTCTATTAGCTTCTTCATTTTTAGTTGGCTGCGCAAAAGAAAAAACTGCAACAAAGCCGAAAGATGAGAAGAAAGTATTGCAGTTACTAGAAATAGGTGAAATTCCGTCGTTAAATTCAGGAAAAGTAACAGATGCAGTCTCGTTTAACGTTTTAAATAACGTAATGGAAGGACTATTCCGTTTATCGAAAAATGATGAAGTAATTGAGGCAGGCGTACAAAAATATGAAGTGAGTAAAGATGGAAAGACATATACATTCCAATTGCGTGATGCGAAATGGTCTAACGGAGATCCAGTAACCGCTCATGATTACGTATACGCTTGGAAGCAATTGATTAATCCAGATACCGCTTCTCAATATGCATACATTGCGTACGATGTGAAAAACGCTGAGAAGATAAATAAAAAACAACTAGGTCTAGATGAATTAGGAGTAAAAGCGAAGGATGATAAAACATTCGTCGTAGAGCTAGAACATCCTGTACCGTATTTTACGAAATTATTAATTTTACCATCCTTCTATCCAATTAACGAAAAATATGCGAAAGAGCAAGGTGATAAATACGGATTAGAAGCAAATAAAGCGGTATATAATGGACCATTTACATTATCAGAGTGGAAGCATGAAGCTAGCTTTACAATGAAGAAAAACGATAAGTATTGGGATAAAAAAGAAGTGAAGTTAGATGAAGTAAACTATCAAATTGTAAAAGAAATTTCAACTGCGGTAAATTTATATGAAACAGATAAAGTTGATAGAGCTGTTATTTCTACAGAATTCGTAGATAAATATAAAAATAATAAAGAGCTAAAACAATACACAGATCCAGTTATGTACTTCTTCCGATTTAATGAAAATGTACCGATTCTTAAAAATAAAAATGCAAGGCTTGCGCTAAGTACAGTTTTTGATAAGAAAGGACTCGCAGATTCATTTTTAAATGATGGTTCGGTTGCTGCAAATTATTACGTACCAAAAGGATTCTTAAAAGGCCCAGATAAGAAAGATTTTAGAAGTACGGCTGGTGAGTTTAATAAGACGAATGTAAAACAGGCGAAGGAATATTGGGAGAAAGCAAAACAAGAGACAGGTACAAATGAAGTGACGTTAGAACTATTAAATTATGACTTAGAAAACTTTAAAAAAGTCGGAGAGTACATTAAAGAGCAGCTTGAGAAAAATTTACCTGGATTAAAAGTGAATGTGAAATTACAGCCACATACGCAAAAATTAGCACTTGAGAAGAAGAAAGAATATGAAATGTCGTTATCACGCTGGTTACCGGATTATCCAGATCCAATGACTTACTTAGAAGTATTCCTTTCTGGAAGCAGTGTTAATAATACAGAATATGCAAACCCAGAATATGATGCGTTAATTAAGAAGATTAAAACAGAATTAGGTAATGATGAAAAGGCTCGCTGGAAAGCAATGCAAGATGCTGAAAAAATGCTACTTGATGATGCAGTAATTGCACCGGTATTCCAGCGTGGATTATCTTACTTACAAAAACCATATGTGAAAGATTTATATGTACATCAATTTGGTCCATCTACAAGTTTAAAATGGGCAGATGTACAAAAATAAAAGAATGGGGAAACAGACTTCACGTGTGTGATAGTCTGTTTTTTGTACAGTTCCGAATGAAATATAGACATTTCATATGTTTTTTCACGACTTAAAAATAAAATTATTACTAAAATTCCAGTGTGAAATTTATGTAGAATCTTGTATAATTAACGTGTTTCTATGGAAACATTTTCTGGCGCTATTTATATAGGGCTTAATAGAACAAGGAAGGAAATACATACATGTATATAATAGATAAATAGAATGGAACATGTATAGAGAAAAAGGAGAGAAAAGATGACGTGTCAAAAACAAGGGTTACAAGTTAATAACGATAGAAAGAGGGACAGAAGATGAAAATGAAGCATGCTTTTGGTCCTATAATTTTAGCGTGTGTGCTGTTTTTCATTATCATTCTAATCCCATCGAAAAGTTTGGTATCGCTTATTAGTGATAAAAAGGTAGAAGATGCGGCAACTTCTTTACAAAAAGAGAAATTACAAAGTGCTTTCTTACAGCAAAAAATGTTAGATAATTCACAGTATTTACCGATGTACGGTTCATCAGAATTTTTACGAATGGATGCATATCATCCGTCTAATTATTTCAAAGTAAATCCAGCTGGTTTTACACCGTTTTTAATTGGAACTGGCGGTACACAAAGTTTAGCTCATATTTTAAATATGACATCTACTATGGATGAATTAGAAGGTAAAAAAGTAGTCTTTGTTCTTTCACCACAATGGTTTACAAAGACTGGTGTTTCACAAGGGGATTTCACTAATAATTTCTCCAAACAACAAGCATATCATTTTATTTTTAATGATGAGATAAATCCAGAAATGAAGAAGCAAATCGCGAAACGGCTATTAGATTATAAAGTTGTTCAAGAAGATGATATATTAAAAAATTCATTAGAAGGTATTGTATATAATGATACGAAACATAACATAAAAGCAGGTTTAGTTAAACCACTTGCTTATATGTATCGAAATATTTTAGATCATAGAGATTTATTTAACTCTTTATTTAAAATCGAACCGATGAAAGAGAAAACCAATAGCGGGCTTCGTTCAATTTCTTGGGAAGACGCACGTAAACACGCAGAACAAGAAGGGAAAGCTGAGTCTACTACAAATACATTCGGAATTGAAAATCCGTATTATCATAAGAATAATCTGAAGAAAAAACTAAAAGGTTTAAAAAACTTTAGAGCAAATGAAACATATGATGAATCACCAGAATATGATGATTTACAAATTATTTTAGATTTATTTAAAGAGAAAAATGTCAAACCACTCTTTATTTCTGTACCTGTAAATGGGCCTTGGTATGATTATACTGGCTTCCCGAAAGAACGCCGTGAAGTGTATTATAATAAAGTTCGAGAACAGGTTGAGAAAGCAGGATATCCAGTAGTTGATTTCTCTGGTCATGAATATGATAAGTATTTCTTAAAAGATACGATTCATTTAGGCTGGAAAGGTTGGATTTATTTTGATGAAGCAGTGCAGAAATTTTATTCTGAGAAATAAAGTATAGAAATCGGAATGGCTATGAGCCGTTCCGATTTTTTTAGTATAGAGGATTTTGGTGAGGACAATTTGGGAATGCATGTATATCTTGAACCTGTCTATAATCATAATGTTTCATTGCGAACTGGGCTTGATAAAGGTATTCATACACATATAATTGCCCATCATGCGCTGAACATAATACACCTGAAGTTCCTTGCCCATTTATGAAGGAAATACCGATAGGGCGTCCGATTAAGTATGGTATTTTTTGCTGCCAATGCATAGGGGAATCACTCCTTTTTGAGATAATATACGAAAGGAATGATCGAATGGTTGCTTATCCATGTAAATGTAGATGGAAAGGTGTTATATAATTCCTGGAGATTAATTCATATATAAATAGAAAACCGCTATAATTCCGAATGAATTTATAGCGGTTTTTATTATATTCTTAAGCAAGATTTTTGCGCTTTTTTGTCCATTTTTTTATAACGAAGTATAAAAGTATAAGTACGACGCCACCAATTGCAAATGATTTCACATACGGACCAGCAATATCGTTTATATTCTCCCAGTTTTCGCCTAGTTTTTCACCTAGATAAATGAAAATGATGGACCAAGGGATGATTGCGAGTGCTGTTAATGTAGTGAAACGTAGTAAAGGCATTTTTGTAATACCAGCAGGAATTGAAATCGCATGACGCACTACTGGAATGAAGCGTGCTGTAAAAATGACGCCAGTTCCGTAACGATTAAACCAATCTTCTGCAGCATCTATTTGTTTTTTATGTATGAAAATATATTTTCCATAACGTTCTAATATAGGTCGTCCGCCGTATCGTCCAAGCCAATAAATAAAGATTTGGGCAATAACACCGCCAATTGTACCGAATACAACAGCACCTATAAATGAGATACTTCCATTGAATACTAAGTATCCTGCATAAGCAAGGACAATTTCACTTGGGATAATCTCAATCATAAGTCCAAGCATAATGCCCCAATAACCTAATCCTTCAAAAAACGTTAATACTGAATGAATAAAACTACTTAACATTGTTGCACCTTCTAGTTTATGAATTTTTGAGTATAAGAACCATTTATTTAATGACATAAAAGGTTCACTATATGTAGATTATACCTTATTTACATAGGGGATTGCTATTTCAATTCTTTTATGTCTCTTATAAGTATTATAGTAAAGGATATAAGCCGCGTTTTCATGAAGGGTTAATGAAAAGGTTATTAAAAATTTCTCATAAAAAAATAGAAGCATTTCTGCTCCTATTTTTTTAAGGCTTCACATCTAAGTTCTGTAAAAATAAAGTTGCTGTTACGTAACGTTTTGCTAACATTTGTACATATGCGGTATGTACAGAAAGGGTCGCAATAATAATAGCGTTACGAATTGCTTCGCGTTGTTCGTTATTAATTTGATCGAACTTGCTTGCGATTTTATCAGCTTTTTCTTTTACGATGTTTTCAATTGTATGAACGGTATCTGTTGCATTTAATTGTAAGCAATTCCCTTGATTGAGTTCTTCAAATAGAGAAGAGTATGCTACATATAAATGAACAGGATTGATTAAATCATCACTTCGATCGGCTGGGTCATTTACAATAAGGCGTAATAGCTTACGAATGGATTCAAAATCAAGTGCTGTTTTTAAATCTTCGACAATAAATAGTAAGGCTGCTTGTTCAATTGAATATTTTTTCCCTTTTTGAGGAGAGCCAATCATTTCTTTTATATCTCGTTTCACCCAGTTTTGCATAGCAGTTACAGAGAAACTTGTGTTTTCAATCTGATTGCCAAGCGCAACTATTTCATTTAAAGAAAAACCGACATCAGTATCGTCAATTTTAATCAGCTTTTCAAAAATAGGTGAAAGTGCGGTAGTAATAAAAGCTGTAACGCTTTGTCCGCTTTCAATATCTTTTTTATGTGACTTTGCCCAAGCTTCTTGTAAAATACCGAGAGGCTTTTTCGTATTCCATCCTCTTAGTGATAGAAGAAGGGTAGCCATTTCGTTTCGTGTGAGATGAAATGTTTCCATCTTTTCACCTCCAAAATAATAAAAAGTTCTTATGAACTTATAATATGTTTTGTTTCATTTAAAGTCAATTCTGTTTTGCTTAAATTTTCCTTTGTCACCAAACTGTCGGAAGTAAATAATACTTGCATATTTCGACAAAAGTTCATATAATAAGTTCATAAGAACCTTTAAAATGTTCTTAAAAACAAATCTATCATTCTGAATTTACTAGAAAGATAGATTTCACATATATCTATATAAAAGGAGAATGGATATAATATGTTGAAAAAACTTGTAGCAGTAATGACAGCATTTATGGTTATCTTTGGGGCTAGCAGCTTTATGTTCGTAGATCATGCGGCAGCGAAAAGTTACAAATCTGGTAAAAAATCATTTACACCAAGTTCAGGTCAAAAGTCAAAAGTTGATTTAAACAAAAAAGACTCAAATGTAAATTCTCAAAAAACGACTCCAGATTCAAAAACGAAAGCAACAAACACAGCACCAAAAAGTAATAAAGGAAGCTTTATGAAAGGTTTATTACTAGGTGGTCTTGGTGGTTTACTAATGGGTAGCTTATTTGCAAATATGGGAGCTCTTGGTTCTGTATTAGCGTTTGTGGTAAATATGTTAGTAATGGCTGGTATCGTAATGTTAGCAGTTCGTGCATTTAAATACTTCAAAGACCAACGTAAAAAGAAGGCAGATGAAGTAGCATGGAAACAATAAAAATTTCTGAACAAGAATTAATAAATGCGCTTTGCGTATATATAGCTGAAAAAAGACAAGTGGGTCCAGAAGAAGTGTTAGTTGAACTCATGTATGACGATGACTACGGTTTCTCTGCGGAAGTAGAGGTAAATGGTCGCCAGCAAATTTTAATTCAAGCAAACTTAATCGAAGCATTACGCTTATTGCTTGACAGAGAATATAATGTCAATTCATTCGCAGCGAGATTACTACTTGAATTAGATGATGAAGAAGGTATTTACGCATTAGCGAAATTTAATAGTGATGAACAATAAGACTGTTAGGGCTTTATGCTCTAGCAGTTTTTTATTTTAATTTCTATTTTTAGTATGTTTCCTATTTTAGGATAAAATTCAATTTTTAATAAACTGATGAATTGGTAAAAATATGTTATTCTTATTAAGAATGTTTTATATTAATAGGAGGATATTATGAAAAAGAAATTATTAGCAACAATTGCTGCGGTATGTTTATCTTTAACTGCTTGTAATTCAACAGAAGAAACAAAGAATGTAAAGGCGAAAGAGAAAATGGAGAAGAGTGTAGAACAAAAAACTGACACAGCAAATCAAAAAGTTAAGGAAGTAAAATCAGCAAGTACAGTAGAACAGTTATCACAAGACCATAATGTGTCAATAGAAGGAGATGGTAAAAATTCATCTGATTTCTTTGAGTTGAAATCTGGTTTTGTAATTGCTGATGTAGAACATACAGGGAAAAGTAATGCAATCCTTCATTTGAAAGATGAACAGGGAAATGATGCGGGAACACTTTCTAACTTTATTGGAAATGGTAAACAAAAAAAATTAGTTGTTATAAAAGAGAGTGGAAAGTATTTCATTGATGCACTAGCAGACGGACACTGGAGTGCTAATATGTCTCAATCTATTCCGATGGATAAAGTAGTGACGACTCCAGGGGTAGTAAGTGGGCATGGTAGTGATGTTATATTTGTAAAATTAGAAAAAGGTTTAAAAGAATTTCATGGGGTACATAATAATGGGAAAAGTAATTTTATCGTTCATCTAAATGATAACACTTTATTTAACGAAATCGGAAACGCTGATACTACAAAAAAAATGCCTGTAAAAGAAAACGGTATACATATATTTACTATTCAAGCTGATGGTGATTGGACAATTGAAGTGAAATAATTTGAAAAGCTCTCCTTATGTTTTTGATAAGGGGAGCTTTTTGACAAATAAGTCTTATTAAATAATTTCTTGTTGTTTATAGAAATCTTTATCATTTGTTTGGAATTTATGCCATAAATCATTCATTTTTCGTCTACCGATATCTACCATCGGATTAAACTGAATTGTAGCTTTCTGACGAACAAAGTGAACGTTTTGAATGGCGTGAGATAAATGTTGGTCGACTATATCACGTTTTTTACTTGCATATTTAGCAATAGATAGACCTGCAACTGTTCCTTGCGCCATCGCAATTTTTCCGCTTTCAATGCCTGTAATATTGCCAGCTACAAATAAACCAGGAAGAGGAGTTTCCATTGTTTCAGAATGGAGAGGAACGTGTCCGCCTAATTCTGAAATGTAATGGAAGGGACAACCGGCTACAGCTGCAAGTTCGGCAAGTGGGTATAATCCCCCAGCAATACAAACAAAATCTGCTTCATATATTTTCTCTGATCCATTAATAACATTTCCTTTAGAGTCAATATTAGCAATACGTACACCTTCAACTTGATCTGTTCCGATAATTTCAAGAGCTGCTTTCCGAAGGTGAAGTGGCGTTCCGTTTATTTTCATTCCGCTGTTTGGATAGAATGTTAATCCAGCTTTTCGAATCCAATCATATTTCATAAAGTGGCTACCTATTCGTAAAATAGCAGAAGGAGCGAGATGTGCTGCATTTAAAAGAGAGTTTAAAACTTCTTCAGGTTCACCAGCTTTTTGACTTAACTCGCTTTTTTCAGGGAGTACAATATGATCTACTTTAATTCCCGCTAATTGCAATTCACTTAAAATGGCGAAAGACAAAATGTTAGCACCAATAATGATTCCTTTTTTTCCAACTTGCACGCGATGAACATTTGTCATAACTTGAGCTGCTCCAATTGACATCACTCCTGGAAGTGTCCAGCCTGGAAGGGGAATAGAATATTCCGCAGCACCAGTAGCAAGTAGTACGAACGGTGCTTCTAACGTACCGATATTAGTATGTACAAACCAATTGTTTTCATCTTTATCTAAATTATAGACCGAAACACCGCACCTAATATGTACTGAAAGTGATTCTGCTTCTTCATGAAGTCGCTTCGATTCTTCTATTCCGTTCCACCATTCTCCAGTAGGCTCTTGATGCAACTGTCCTAACAATCTCCCACCCGGCTTCATAAATTCATCAATAACGAGCACTTTTAGTCCGAAACGAGCACAAGAGATAGAAGCAGATAATCCCGCTGGTCCTGCACCAATGATAATTACATCACTCATCGTTTTTTCACCATCTCTCTCACGATATTCGGATGCTGTTTCCCGCTTTCAACAACCATGTTTTCTTCTACAACAGTTAAGCATGCACGTACATTTGTTTGATTATTTACTGTTACGCGGCATTCAGAACAGTGCCCGATATTACAATAAATACCTCGCGGTGTCCCGCTATCTTCATGAACTCTTAATGTCCGTATTTCATTTGCTAACAGGGCAGCAGCTATCGTTTCATGTTCATATGCTTCGTATTGATGACCGTTAAATTGAAAAGTAATACGCTCACTACTTTGTAAAGTACCTAAAATAGGGTGATGTGTAATTCTACTCATTTACTTTCACCTACCGATCCAAAAGTAACTGCACGTATTGGTGGTTGATATTTTAACGGTAGTTCATTAAGAGTTACGTCAGGATTCGCATTTTCAATCATTCGATCTATCATTATTCTGCATGTACGACCACCGCAAAATCCCATGCCAGCACGTGTTCTTAGTTTTAATTCTCTTGCCGAGCAGTTATATTCAGCAATTGTCGATTGAAGTTGTCCGTATGTAACCTCTTCACAACGACAAACGATTAAGTTGTTTTTATTTGTCATGTGTATTCCTCCTCTAGTTCGGTTTGCACAAATTATATATGCAAAAATCATGCCAATATAGAGGAAGGAGAGAGCTACCTGTAAACGCCTAATCGGTGCATACTGCTTCTTTATTGAAGTCCAAGTTTTTTTAAACGGTTATATAAAGTAGCCCTTGTTACGCCAAGTTGTTTTGCACATTCTAATTTATTCCCATTTAAAATTCGTAAAGCCCTTTCAATAACTTTTTTCTCATGCTCATCCATCTCTTCTTGTAAAGAAAGGATTGTATTATTGTTGCTGAGTAATAGGGAATGAGCTGTATGGTTGTCTAAAGTTTCAGTCGTATGAAATGGTAAATATTCTTGTTTTATAATTCCGTCTGTTGCGAATACCACAAGTCGTTCAACAACGTTTCGAAGTTCGCGAATATTACCTGGCCAATTGTAATGAAGCAGTTCATGCATAATGCTTGAAGGTAGGTCACGAATTGGTCGGTTATAGTTGATCGAAAAATCGTTTAAGAATGAGTATGTGAGTTCGATAATATCCTCTCGTCTTTCACGCAGCGGTGGAATATGCAGGCTAACTACATTTAAACGATAATATAAATCTTCTCGGAAAGTTCCTTTTCTCATTTCTTCTTGTAAATCCCGATTTGTAGCAGCGATAATGCGGAAATCAATATTAATTTCTTTTTCTCCGCCAACTCGGTAATACTTTCGTTCTTGTAGTACACGTAACAGTTTTACTTGCATATCGAGCGGCATTTCGCCAATCTCATCGAGGAATAAAGTACCGCCTTGTGCGAGTTCAATTTTACCTTTTTTCCCTTTACTATTAGCTCCAGAAAACGCCCCACGCTCGTAACCGAATAATTCACTTTCAAATAACGCTTCTGGAATTGCCCCGCAGTTAATCGAAATAAAAGGCGCCTTCGCTGCTTCACTTGCTTCATGAATTGCTTTCGCAAATACTTCTTTTCCAACTCCGCTTTCCCCAAGTATTAAAACAGTTGATTTCACCGAACAAACTTTTCTAGCTAATTGTATCGTTCTTTGTATAACAGGACTTTTTCCATTCATCGCAAGGAAAGGGTCAGATTCATCTTTATACTTTGCCACTTCTTGTTCTAAACGGTGCATTTCATGTGACATATTAAATAGTTTTTCATTTAAAGCGACTTGATTTGTAACATCTGTTTCTGAAACGACTGCTCCTATAATTTCATCATTACAATAAACTGGATTTGAATTAATTAATACGAATAAATCGGGACGAGGCTGATGGAACTGAGCGACTATGCTTTTTCCATCATGTAAAGATTGTAAAATTTCCAAGTCTTTATAATCAAAAAAACGAGTAATCGGTTGCCCAATAATTTCATTATGGTTGACTGAAAATATTTTTTCAGCACCATCTGTCCAAGTTCGAACGCATTCTTTACTATCAATGACTGTAACAGAAGAGTCAGTTGTTAGTATTACGGTGTCATAAAATGCCTGTAGTTCATTGTAGGACTTATAAAGAAATGGAATCATTTGCTGAGAAGTTATACAGCATATCGGCTCATCGTTTTCGTTAAGGATGATAACAGCTAATTCATAAGAAAAAGCGTCAATTAGTGCAGTGAATGAGTCATCTACATAAATAATGGCGCAATTATATTCTTCTGTAGTAGAAGGGAGATAATAAAACCTTTCGTTTACTTGCTTAATGTGATTAAGGCTACATGTATGATCGATTAAAATACTTTCCAAAAACTCTTGTATAGTCGGAAATGAAAATGCCATAATATCCTCCTGTTATGTATAAAAATTTTGACAGTGATAAAAAAATAATACACCTATTTACTATAAATTTGAATTATTTTTACAAATAAAAATATTGTTTATAGAAATTGTATATGTGCAGAATTGGCACGTCAATTGCATAAAAGAAAGTGAGAGGTTTAGGGAAAGGAGGAGTATATTGTGAGGCACTGCGACGTTTTAATTATAGGTGGTGGAATAATAGGGTGTTCTATCGCTTATTACACTTCAAAATACGGAAGAGACGTAACAATCATTGAAAAAGGAGAATTTGTCAGCGGGACGTCTTCACGGTGTGATGGGAATATTTTGGCCATTGATAAAGACCCAGGGTTTGATAGTCAAATGTCTTTAGTAAGTCAAAAATTAGTAACTGATTTAAGTGAAGAATTAGAGCATTCATTTGAATATAGGGCACCAGGAAGTATTCTCGTATGTGAGTCAGACGAAGAGATGGAGGCTGCACAGCAATGGGTAAATCGGCAAAAAAAAGCTGGATTACCGTTTCGAATGCTTGATAGGCAAGATATAAGAGAAGAGTCGCCTTTTTTTGCTGATGATTTATTAGGCGGTTTAGAATGTGCGACGGATTCAACTGTGAATCCATATCTCCTTGCTTTCTCGCTTCTGTCAGAGGCACAAAAGTTTGGCGCAAAAGCCTTTAAGCAGACCGAAGTAAAGAGTATGAAAATAGAGACGAATGGTTCATTTGTTGTAGAAACTACGAATGGTACTTTTACAGCAAAACAAGTTGTAAATGCAGCCGGTGTGTGGGCTCCTAAGATTGGTCAGATGTTGGATATAAATATACCAATTGAACCGAGAAAAGGGCATATTATAGTAGCATCAAGGCAACAACATGTAGGGTGCCGTAAAGTAATGGAATTCGGTTATTTAATTTCTAAATTTGGCGGAAAAAGAAAAGTAGATGTTTTAACTGAAAAATACGGGGTTGCGCTCGTATTTGAGCCTACTGAAAGTCAAAATTTCTTAATTGGAAGTAGTCGTGAATTTGTAGGGTTTCATACGAGAATAAACAATGAAGTCATTAAATGTATCGCAAATAGAGCGATTCGCTTTTATCCGAAAATGGCAGATATGATGGTAATTCGTTCTTACGCTGGTTTACGTCCGTGGACAGAAGATCATTTGCCGATTATTTCACGAGTGGAACATATTCCGAATTATTTCATTGCCGCTGGACATGAAGGGGATGGGATTAGTCTTGCAGCAGTTACTGGGAAAGTAATTGAAGAGTTATTAAATGAAAAGGAGACAATTATTCCTATTGAACCACTTCGTTTGAGTCGTTTTACAGAAAGGGTGTTAAACGGATGAGGTCACAAAGAGTCTTTACGACTATTGATACACATACGGGCGGGAATCCAACGAGGACATTAATTAGCGGACTTCCAAAGTTGATTGGAGAGACGATGGCAGAGAAGATGTTACATATGAAAAAGGAATATGATTGGATTCGAAAATTGTTAATGAATGAACCGCGTGGTCATGATGTAATGTCAGGGGCATTATTAACAGACCCATGTCATCCTGAGGCTGATATAGGTGTTATATACATAGAGACAGGTGGATACTTACCGATGTGCGGTCACGATACAATCGGTGTATGTACAGCGTTAGTTGAATCAGGTTTAATTCCAGTAGTTGAACCGATTACTTCTTTAAAACTAGATACCCCGGCTGGCTTAGTGGAAGTAGATATTGCTGTTCAAGATGGAAAAGCAAAAGAGGTATCTTTCTGTAACATACCAGCTTTTTTATTGAAAAATATTACTGTACAAGTTAAAGACATTGGAACTGTAGAGGCTGATATTGCGTATGGAGGGAATTTTTATGCCATTATTGATGCGAAGTCAGTAGGCCTAGAATTAGTACCAGAAAATGCATCTACAATCATCGATAAGGCGATTCATATAAGAAACACAATTAATGAGAAGTTTGAAATCATTCATCCAGAGTATTCGTTTATTAGAGGATTAACACATGTTGAATTTTATACAGATGCTACTCATGAATGTGCGCATGTGAAAAATACAGTTGTTGTACCACCAGGCGGAATAGATCGATCCCCATGCGGTACAGGAACATCTGCGAAGCTAGCTGTATTATACGCTCAGAAAGAAATCAAAATTGGTGAAGAGTTCATTCATGAGAGTATCGTTGGTTCTTTATTTAAAGGATATGTCGTGAATACGACACATGTTGAAAATATTGAAGCTGTCATAACGAAAATTACGGGATCAGCTTGGCTTATGGGTATGCATAAATTTTTTTACAATGAAATGGATCCACTCAAAGAAGGATTTTTGCTAATTCCGCCGATGGAACATGAAACGGAGGATATAAAATGAACATTCAAAAAATGTATACAGCAGTAGACGTACATGTAAATGGCGAGGCATTTCGTGTAATGAAAGACGTACCATGCAAATACTACTACAGTTTGGAGCAATTAAATGAACAATTTTCAGGTGAATTAGCAGAAGAGATGAAGCTTTTATTAAATGAACCACGTGGTTTTATTGGTTTGAATGGGTGTATTGTTGTTCCATCTATCCATAATGAAGTGGATGCAGCTGTATTATTTTTTAATTATGAAGGTTCGATTCCGCTTCATTATGGGGGCATTGTTGCGGTAATAACGATGTTACTCGAAAGTGGGTATTTAAAAAAGAGAGAGTCCAATCAATACAAAATTGAAACGTTATCTGGAATATTTTTAGTTCATGCGTATGTAGAGAATGATGAAGTTATATCTGTTTCGTTTGAAAGCAAACTTTGCTATTTGATTGAGGAAAATTTACAGGTTGGTAATGTAAGTTATTCTCTCATACAAGCAGATAAAGTATATGCAGTTGTAGAAAAAGGTGCGTATTCGCCAGAAATTCGTGTTGAAAACATTTCAGAATTGAAAAGATGGGGAGAAGCTACACTGCAGGCTATACAAAAACAGTCGCTAATAAAAAGGCTTATTTTAGTAGATCCTTCGCAAAAAGAAAAGAACCATATAAAGTCGATTACATTTCATGAAGATAACTTTATCGTACGTTCGCCAGGTTTTGTTTCTACTATCGTTTCCTATGTTCATGCATTATTTAAAAATGATTATATGGCGGATAAACCTTTTAAAAATGAAAGTATATTTAATAGTTTTATAACTGTGGAAAAAGTGAAGAAGGAGGAACTAGGATACATTTTCCGTTTTGAAAGTAGAGGATTTATTACAGGGATGCAGACGTTTCTATTAGACCCTACGGATCCGTTTCCGGCAGGATTCTTATTAAAATAAAATGTGATAGGGAGAGATAAATATGCAAAAAATTAAAGGGGCATTTCCAGTATTAATAACACCGATGGATGAATTTCAGGAAATTAATTGGGATGGGGTAAAACAAAATGTAAATTACTTTATCGAACAAAAGGTTGCAGGTATTATCATTAATGGAAGTACAGGAGAGTTTGTAAGTTTATCAAAAGAAGAACGATTTAAAATGGTAGAAACTGTGTTGAAAGAAATTGATGGCCGTATTCCAGTCATTGTTGGAACTGCAGCAGAGACCACAAAAGAAACAATTGAATATACGAAACATGCAGAAGCGCACGGAGCGGATTGTGCATTAATTATAAACTCTTACTATTGTAAACCGAAGGAAGAGGAGATTTATTTTCATTTTAAAGAAATCTCAAACTCTGTAAATATACCAATTATGCTATACAATAACCCATTTACTTCTGGTGTCGATATGAGTACAGAGCTAATGCTCCGTATTGGAAAAGAGTGTGAAAATGTTACACATATTAAAGAATCTAGCGGAGATATTCGAAAAGCGAGAGATTTAGTAAGACAAAGTGAAGGGGCTTTCCAAGTCTTCTGTGGTTCTGAAGATTTAGTTATGGAATCATATTTAGTTGGTGCTTCGGGATGGGTTTCAGTAGCAGGAAATATCGTTCCCGGTCTCGTTACAAAAATGTATGAGCATTTTCAAAATGGTGAATTAGAAAAGGCGTGGGAAATAAACGATGCTATTTTACCACTTTGCGAGTTTCTTGAAGGATCAGGGAAATATGTTCAAATCGTTAAACGTTCCATGGAATTACATGGGCAAGCGGGAGGACCTTCTCGCTATCCAAGACTAGGATTAACTGTTGACGAAGATCAAAAGCTTCAAACGATTTTATCAAATATTGCAGCTCATGCAGCTGTTTAAATAAGGAGGAGAACATAATGTTAAAGACAAATATTGAGCTGAAACCAAAAGTGGAAGCGTTTTTAAATGAAGAAATTAAAATGTTTATTAATGGCGAATTTGTTTCTGCTATTGGCGGAAAGACGTTTGAAACATACAATCCAGCAACAGAAGATGTTCTAGCAGTCGTATGTGAAGCGCAAGAAGAGGATATTGATGCTGCAGTAAAAGCAGCAAGATCTGCATTTAAATCTGGTCCGTGGGCAGAAATGACTACTGCTGAAAGAGCGCATCTTATTTATAAGTTAGCAGATTTAATTGAAGAACATAGAGAAGAATTAGCGCAACTAGAAGCTTTAGATAATGGAAAGCCATATCAAGTAGCACTTGATGATGATATTTCAGCGACTGTAGAAAATTATCGTTATTACGCAGGATGGGCTACAAAAATTATTGGGCAAACAATCCCAATTTCAAAAGATTACTTAAATTACACGAGACATGAACCTGTAGGTGTTGTAGGTCAGATTATTCCGTGGAACTTTCCGCTCGTTATGTCTTCTTGGAAAATGGGAGCTGCACTGGCGACAGGTTGTACGATCGTATTAAAACCAGCAGAGCAAACACCTTTATCCTTACTATATACAGCAAAACTCTTTAAAGAGGCTGGATTTCCAAACGGTGTTGTAAACTTTGTACCAGGCTTTGGTCCTGAAGCAGGAGCAGCAATTGTAAATCATCATGACATTGATAAAGTTGCTTTTACAGGATCTACTGTTACAGGAAAGTATATTATGCGTCAGTCTGCAGAAATGATTAAGCATGTAACGTTAGAGCTTGGCGGCAAATCACCAAATATCATTTTAGAAGATGCGGACTTGGAAGAAGCAATTAATGGTGCATTCCAAGGTATTATGTATAATCACGGTCAAAATTGTAGCGCAGGATCACGTGTATTTGTTCATCGTAAACATTATGAAACTGTAGTAGATGCACTTGTGAAAATGGCGAACAACGTAAAACTTGGAGCAGGTATGGAGAAAGGAACGGAAATGGGTCCACTCGTATCTAAGAAACAACAAGAGCGTGTGTTACATTACATTGAGCAAGGGAAGAAAGAAGGTGCTACAGTGGCGGCTGGTGGCGAACGTGCGCTTGAAAAAGGTTATTTCGTTAAACCAACTGTATTCACAGATGTTACAGACGATATGACAATCGTTAAGGAAGAAATATTTGGACCAGTTGTTGTTGTACTTCCATTTGATTCGACAGAAGAAGTAATTGAACGAGCGAACAACTCATCTTATGGCCTTGCTGCGGGTGTATGGACGCAAAATATCAAAACGGGTCATCAAGTGGCAAATAAATTAAAAGCAGGAACAGTGTGGATTAATGATTATAACTTAGAAAATGCAGCTGCACCATTTGGTGGATACAAACAATCTGGTATTGGCCGCGAATTAGGTTCATATGCGCTTGATAATTATACAGAAGTGAAAAGTGTTTGGGTAAATATAAAGTAATAGGGTGTTTTACTGACAAAAATTGAGGGATGAAATAATGAAAGATGCGGACAACTAGAAAGTTTGATAATAGTTGTCCGTTTTCTTATATACAAAATTGCTTTTCCAAAGAATGATAAGGGGGATTTGGATGGAGAATTTAGTAGAATGGTTAGTAGGGCAAGTGTGGAGTATCGGTTTAGTTGTTTTTGCATTAGGGGCAGGCGTATATTTCACGATTGCAACACGTTTTTTGCAAATTCGTTATTTTAAAGAGATGATTAAACTATTATTTGAAGGAAAGAGTTCAGAGACGGGAATATCATCTTTTCAGGCATTTTGTTTAGCCTTATCAGGAAGAGTTGGAATTGGTAATATCGCAGGGGTAGCGACAGCGATCGCTTTCGGCGGGCCTGGAGCTGTATTTTGGATGTGGGTAATGGCTTTGTTAGGGGCAGCGAGTGCGTTTGTTGAATCAACATTATCTCAAGTATACAAAAGTAAAGTAGGGAATGAATATCGCGGCGGTACTCCATATTTCATTGAGAAAGGTTTAAAAATGAAATGGTTTGCAGTCATTGTAGCGGTAGTTGTAACACTTTCATATGGCATGTTATTACCAGGTATTCAATCTAGTAGTATCGCAGTTGGATTCGAAAACTCTAATGGTATTAACAAATATATAACTGGTATATTTTTAGTCGTGTTACTAGCGGCAATTATTTTTGGTGGTGTAAAGAGAATTGCTGGCGTTTCTCAAATGCTTGTTCCATTTATGGCAATTGGTTATGTAATTGTTACATGTATCATATTAATTGCGAATGTAACGGAGATTCCAAGTATGTTTGCTTTAATTTTCTCTAGCGCATTTGGTGTAAATGAAATGTTTGGTGGAATTGTTGGTGCAGCTATTGCATGGGGTGTAAAACGTGCTGTATTTTCAAACGTTGCTGGTGTCGGAGAAGCGACGTATAGTTCGGCTGCTGCTGAAGTATCGCATCCTGCAAAACAAGGATTAGTTCAAGCGTTTTCCGTATATATCGATACAATTGTCGTATGTACAGCGACAGCTCTTATGATATTAATTACAGGTATGTATAATGTTATACCTGAAGGGAAAAGCGCTATTGTAAAAAACATAGGAAATGTGGAAGCAGGTCCAATTTATACGCAACAAGCAGTTGAAACTGTGATGACAGGGTTTGGTCCAATATTTATTTCAATTGCAATTTTCTTTTTTGCATTTACAACGTTACTCGCTTATTACTATATCGCTGAAACGACACTTACTTATTTAGATCGTCAATTGAAGTATGGCTGGTTAAAACCAGTTTTAAAATTTGGATTTTTAATTATGGTTTACATCGGTAGTGTTGAATCAGCGTCGCTTTTATGGAATCTCGGAGATTTAGGAATCGGTAGTATGGCATGGTTAAACTTAATCGCGATTCTATTATTAAGTAAAATCGCATTAAAAGTGTTAAAAGACTATGAAACGCAGAAAAAAGAAGGGAAAGATCCAGTATTTAATCCTAAAAATGTGGGGATTGAAGGATTAACATTTTGGGAAGAAAGAAGTAAAGAGGTTGAAAGAAAAAGTTCTAGAGAAAAAGTTATTGTAGATGATAATTTAAAATTATAACGTAAATTAACTGAAAATTCTTAATTTAAAAGAGGGTATATTGCCTCCATTTCATCGCATACTACAATAGGTATGGATAATATGACTGGAGGGAATAAGATGGAACATGAGCAACATAGTTCGATAAATGATATTCTACATCATTATAAAGAAGGTATAGGTAGTTTTACAAATCAAATTCCTGAAATCGCTGAGACATATAATGCGTTCACGCAAGCTTGTTTTCAAGAGGGTGCTTTAACAAAAAGAGAAAAACAACTTATTGCATTAGGAATTAGTTTAGCAACGCAAGATGAGTATTGTACAATTTATCATACAAAAGGTTGTCTTGATCAAGGATGTTCGGATAAAGAGATTCTGGAAGCATGTGGTGTTTCAGCAGCATTTGCTGGCGGAGCTGCGATGAGTCAAGCGGTAACTTTAGTGCAAGAGTGTTTAACAGAACTGAAAAATCAAAAGCATTGAATAAAAAACGTTTTAAACTTTATGTTTAAAACGTTTTTTATGTGAAATTAAATTTGAGTATAAAAATTATCTAGGATGGGTTCAATTTTTATCGTTTTCAATTTGTATTCAATTTAATATTCTATATCTTCATAAATAGATTTTCCTACATCAGGAAGAACTGTGTATATACTCTTACCGATTAAAGCTTCTAATTCTTTCTTAATCGCATAAAACCCTTTCCAATGTAAAGATGTATGAGATGTTGTACCATGACGCAAACCAACGGAAATTAATCTTCTTTCCAGCGTAGTAAAGCCATCTGCGTCAGCAAGAGCGTCACAAAGAGTAATTACTTTATTATATAAGTCGTAGTTACTATGTTCATTCAATATTGCAACTAACCGGCTTTTCATATGGTGAGGAACGAGACTCCACTCCGCTGCGATATCTATATGTTCATTTTTGCATGGGAATGAGTGTGTCACACAAATAACAGCGTTTCCTGTATACCCTAAATCATTCATATACATATAACCATCATAGGAATGAATGACCGATTTGGTAAAACCTTTGTATCTTCCGATATCATGCAAAAGGGCAGCATTATATGCTATGTCAGCATCTAGCTTGTACCCTTTTTTTATAAGTTCTATAATTATGTTTTCAGTTGCTTGAGCAACATGTAGTGAATGTTCAAACCAAGGGCCCGGGTTTTGTTCATATGCCCATACGAGTAATTCTTTTGCGTACGTTCTATCTAATATATATTTCATATCGTTATCCTTTCAAAAAAAATCATATCTTAATATAAATTCATCTTATTATTTCATTATTCCTTCTTTAAAAATTGTTACAATGAAACAAAAGGGGGAAAAGTAATGCGAAATTTAGTAATTGAAGAAATTAAGAAACTAGAAAATGATATGGAAGAACTTTCGAAACTTTTGAAAATGGTTGTAAATGATGGGGCATCAATTGGTTTTTTGCCTCCACTGGAACAAAAAGACGCAACAAAGTATTGGCAAACAGTATTAGCGCCAGAAGTGATATTGTATGTGGCTAAAATAAACAACGAAGTAGCAGGGAGTATTCAATTACAATTAGTTACAAAGCCTAACGGAATTCATAGAGCCGAGATTTGTAAATTAATGACTCATCCAAACTTTAGACGTAACGGTATTGGACGATCGCTTATGCAAAAAGCAGAGGAACGAGCAAAGCAAGAAAACAGGTCTCTTTTAGTATTAGATACTAGAGAAGGAGATCCTTCCAATAAATTGTACAAATCACTAGACTACCAAGAAGTTGGAACAATACCAGGGTATGCAATTTCTCCGAATGGAAAGTTAGATGCTACGGTTATTTATTATAAAAACATTTAAGATATAATCAAACGGGGAGAGTGCTTAATTATTAGTAAGTGAATAATAAACAACTATTTTTAACACAGTCTATATTTTTCTGGCGGTGTTAAAATAGTTAATTATAATCTAATTAACGCACTAAATGAATTTGAGAAAGTTTTTAGAGGGTTCTTTTAGTAATGATTCTCGTCTTATAATAAATGTAGAGAAGATGACTAGCCAACTATAGTTATTTTCGCTTTATTATCGGAAGGGGATGAAAGTATGAAAAAGAATAGTTTACAAAAGATGAAGAAAGTTATTTTAAGTGGTGGAGTATTACTTACGGGATTATTAACATTTGGATTTTCAGAAAAGGCTTCAGCTCATGGATATGTAGAATCACCAGCGAGCCGATCTTATTTATGTAAGCAAGGGGTAAATGTAAATTGTGGACCGATTCAATATGAACCACAAAGCGTAGAAGGGATAGGTGGATTTCCGCAACTAGGACCTTCTGATGGACAAATTGCAGGGGCTGGTCATTTTCCCGATTTAGATGTTCAAACTGTAGATAGGTGGAAGAAAGTTACGTTAAATGGCGGGATGAATACATTCAAGTGGAAACTAACGGCTCCTCATAGTACAAAAGAATGGAAATATTATATTACGAAAAAAGGTTGGAATCCAAATAAACCTTTAACGCGATCAGATTTAGATTTAGTGCCATTCTATGTAAAAAATGACGGTGGAGCTAGACCAGGGACAACAGTAACGCACGAAGCAAATGTACCAACTGACCGTAGTGGGTACCATCTTATTTTAGCTGTTTGGGAAATTGCAGACACTGGAAATGCGTTTTATCAAGTTATAGATGTAAACCTTTTGAATAATGGCTTATCCTCAAATTTCGCTTTTAACAATGTAGTGCAAGCTCCTACACTATTTTAATTGAAACATACATTTCGATCATCTAATTCATTTTAGATGATTTTTTTTATGAAAATGATGAAAAATATAGAAGAAAGTGCAATTATTTATAAAAAAATATGCTTTAAATATTGTCATATTTGCTTCTTTAAGATATCCTTTTCATGAAGAGGTGGAAAACATGGAAAAAGTACTAGTTTTCGGGCATAAAAACCCAGATACAGATGCAATTTGTTCTGCAATTGCTTATGCAGAATTGAAAAAAGAATTAGGAATGAATGCTGAGCCTGTACGTTTAGGCGAAATCAGCGGTGAAACTCAATTTGCGTTAGACTATTTTAAAGTAGAAGGACCGCGTTTTGTTGAGACAGTAGCAAGCGAAGTGGACAACGTTATTTTAGTTGACCATAACGAGCGTCAACAAAGTGCTAACGATATCGAATCAGTTCGTGTGTTAGAAGTTATTGACCATCACCGTATTGCTAACTTTGAAACAAGCGATCCTATATACTATCGTTGTGAGCCAGTTGGATGTACAGCTACAATCTTAAACAAAATGTACAAAGAAAATGGCGTTACAATTCGTAAAGAAGTTGCAGGTTTAATGTTATCTGCAATTATTTCAGATTCTTTACTATTCAAATCTCCAACTTGCACAGAACAAGACGTAGCAGCTGCTCGTGAATTAGCGGAAATCGCTGGTGTAGATGCTGATAGCTACGGCTTAGAAATGTTAAAAGCTGGTGCTGACTTAAGCGGAAAAACAATGGAGCAATTAATCTCTCTTGACGCTAAAGAATTCCAAATGGGTAATGCGAAAGTTGAAATCGCACAAGTAAACGCTGTTGATACAAACGACGTTCTTGTACACCAAGCGGAACTTGAAAAAGTAATCTCTGCAGTAGTAGAAGAGAAAGGTTTAGACCTATTCTTATTCGTTGTAACTGATATCTTAACTAACAATTCTGTCGGTCTTGCGATCGGTAAAGCAGCAAACGTTGTTGAGAAAGCATACAACGTATCACTAGAAAACAACACAGCTACTTTAAAAGGTGTTGTATCTCGTAAAAAACAAATCGTACCAGTATTAACAGAAGCATTCCAAGCTTAATTTTATTGAGTACACATAAACAGCAAGGACAAGTAGTCAGATTGGCTACTTGTCCTTTTTTATCTCGAAAAAACAGAAAATTAAAAACGGGAGGATTGTGTATGTTGAATGATTTGGAGAGTAAATTACAGTCACTTTTAGAGCGAAATATTACGTCGGTTTCAGAATTAGAGAGCTGGCTTTCGGAGGAGCTGCGTTTAAACGCAGAAATAGAAGAAGAGTTAACGATCAATTTAATCGCTATGTATAGAGATACAAAAGATAGTAATATACGTGATATACATATGTATAACCAAAATGAAATTCAGCCACTTTTAAAAAGATACAATGCAAAATTTGACCAGAAATTTAGAGATTGTCCGTTTTCTGATTTATTAGATGAGCAGAAATATGGATTTATGAAAAAAGCAAGATTTGTGAAGAGTGAAATGTTTAATGAAAAGAACATAGCGCTTTCCGTTAAAGAGCAAGAACTTATTACGAAATATAGAGAAATAATGTCTAACATATCTATTAATTGGGAAGGCGAGCAAAAGACGTATGCATACGTAAAAGCAAGGATAGATAACCCAAATAGAGCTATTCGTGAAAAAGCTTGGTACGCTTTATGCGAAGCAAGAAGTATAGTAAAAATAGAAATAGATTGTATTATGAAGGAACTCGTACAATTGCGGAATCAGATGGCTTTAAATGCAGGGTTTAATAATTATAGTGAGTATGCCTTTAAACAAAAAAATAGAGATTACAGTATTGAAGATTGTTATAAGTTTCATGAGTCGATAGAAAAGTGTGTTGTACCAATTTGGAAACAGTTAGGAAGTCTTTTTAAAAAGAATCTTGATGTAAAAACGTATCGTCCTTGGGATCTTGCTCCTTGTAATTTGCAAAAATCTTCATTTGAAAATTACATTGATTTATTGGATGGGGTTGAAGAAATGTTTCGGAAGACAGATTCATGTTTTCATGAGGAATTTACTCATATAAGGGAAGCGGGATTAATTGACGTACAAGAACGGAAAAATAAAGCATCAGGAGCTGCTTGCTTTACCTTACCTCATAGTAAAGACGTTTTTATTTATTCTAATTTTAGTCCTTCATTTTATGCAATTCATGCATTAATACATGAATTGGGGCATGCATTACATTTTTATAAACAATTTAACAATGAAAGTAGTATGCAGGAAAGATACCTTCGTGAAGAGGTGGCGGAACTTTATTCCCTTAGCCTGGAGTTATTATTAATGGATAAGCTTACTATTTTTTATACGCAAGAGGATGATTATAAAGAAGTACAGCGAGTTCAATTATATCGTACTTTATCGTTATTAATATCGTCAGTTTCAGGAGATGTATTCCAGCACTGGCTTTATACAAATCCAAATCATTCACCAGAAGAGCGAGATGAGAAATATATTGAACTATGTAAAAGGTATCAATATTCATCAGTTGATATTGCAGGAGTAGAGAATGAAATTGGTTCTAGTTGGTTCGAGTCATTTCACTTTGTTCAGTTTCCTTTTTATAAAATTGAATATGCAATTGCACAAATAGGAGCGATTCAATTGTTTCAAATTTATCGAGAGAATCCGGAACAAGCGATTACTTTCTTTAAAGAGGGAGCGAGTTCAGATTGGAATTTATCTATACAGGAAATATATATAAATACAGGTGTTGCGTTTGACTTTTCGGAAGAAAGGATACAAAGTACTGCAAGGGCTATTTTAGATTTGATTAACGAATTAAAATAAGGATAGCGTTAGCTATCCTTACAATTGTTTATTCGTAAGATTTTTTCTTGTTTATATAAAATGTGATTATCGCAGTAATGAAGAAAATAGGTATCGCATACACTTGCCCAACAAATAACTTCCAGCCGACATAATTGTAGCCTTCAGATGCTGGGATGATAACGGAAATAACGCAAACGATAAAATAGACTAATAGTGCAGGGATAATATTTTTCATTTTTACGAACCTCCTTTTTAATTTTTATTATTACATCATAATATTACAATTTATTTTTATTATTTTGAAGAAAAAAAGAAAAATTTTTATGGTATTATAATATTTGCATTGAGAGTGATCTATAGTACTTATATGGTAAAATGTGTAATTAAAACTTTCAGAATTATTATATAGTATTTCGAGAGAAAAATGTACAAAATAATGGATTTTATTTATTGAAGTAAAGGGAGTAGAAATATATATGAAAAGGCTATGTATAATTCCATGTGGAAAAAAGAAAATTTGGGATAAGCATTCAAACTACGGACCGATGGAAGCAAAAGATGTATATATTAGTCCGTTCGGAAAAGCATGTCAGGCGTACGCATCCATGTTTTTCGAAAACTGGGTTATATTATCAGCGAAACATGGATTTTTAAGGCCAAATGATATTGTATTAAAAAACTATGATCTTGCATTTGATTCAAAAAGCGATGAGGTAATAAGTATAGAGAAATTACAAAAACAGATGGTAGATAAAAGTTTACTACAGTTTGACGAAATCGTCTTACTAGCAGGGAAGAAGCATAAAAAAGTAGTGACAAAGTTATATCCAGAAGAAATGATTACATATCCGCTAGAGGGGTGTAAAGGAATTGGGTATATGTTGCAGAGGTTAAAAGAGGCAGTGAAGGAGGAGGCGGAAATATAGGTATAGTTTCGGTCACCATGATCTTAAACTTTATTTAGGGAACTAAAACGTAAAATAGAGTTTTTAAGCATCGCCAAAAAGGTGATGCTTTTTTGTTCGTGTTACCATTCAAGTTAATACAATTTAGAGAATAAAGAATCCGATTTGTGAAGTGACATCTCTTTTTTTAATCGAAAACGAATTGCCTTCACTTTTAGAAAATGTAGGACGTATTGGTGCAGTTAAGATTGTAAGTGGGAATAGCAATGAGACAAGTTTTGAATAGGATATTAAGAAAGGAGATGTTGATGAATAATGGCCAGATATAGTTTGCACGGAGGACACAATAGTATTGTTCAAGGTGCTAATTTTGGGAATCGGAGAGAACACGTTCTGGATAGGCAAGTTAAAGATGCTGTGGCGGCTAAGTTAAGAGCCTTGGGACACACGGTTTATGACGATACGGACGAGGTAGGGACAACTCAATCACAAAATTTAAATAATATTATTCGTAAAAGCAATTCCCATGCTGTGGATTTAGTTATTTCTTTTCATCTTAATGCGAGCAATGGAAATGGACAGGGTGTTGAGGTTCTGTATTATGATCAGAAAGACTTGGCGGCTAAAATCTCAGCTCAACTAGCAAAAGATATTGGATGGCGTGATCGAGGTGCGAAACAGCGTACAGATTTAGCGGTATTAAATGGGACGAAAGCACCTGCTATTCTTATAGAATTAGGATTTATTGACAATGAATCCGACATGGCAAAATGGAATGTTGATAAAATCGCTAATTCTATTGTATTTGCTCTTACAGGACAAACTGGAGGAGTTGCAGTGGATTTGCTCAAAGTAAAAACTGGCGGTGTAGCATTTAGTAATTTACAAGCTTTGGCTCAAGCGATGGTTGATGCGGGTATTGATGGACAAATTGTCGTTCAGAAAGATGGCATTGGTTATGCTATAACGAATGGTTACCCGGCTGGAAATATCGATAAATTTACAGCTTGGTTAGATTCACGTAAGTGGTACTATGAGTATGTGAGATAAGACTAATTATTATATAATCTTCTAACTCTACTTATGATATGGAGAAAATAGACTAATATACAAGCCTTTGTATACTTTCAAACATAGAATATGATGAATTCTATTTAGGAGGAAGTATATTCATGAGGAATACTTGTCATTGTGGGCATTCCCGAAATTGTAATAAATTTTGGGATGATTTAATGTTTGGGAGATGTAGATGTAAATGCAGAGATTTTCACGAATGTTGTTGCAAAGAGAAACCGAAATGTGAGTGTGAAAAATGTCATTGTAAAACAAAACCGAAATGCCATTGTAGGGATGAAGAGGAAGGGGATTAATAATAAAAAAGAGTACGATACGTACTCTTTTTTTGGGGGGAATTATAATCCATCTTGAATAGATTTCTTTACAATTACCCATGTGTCTTTCTTTTTAACCGTTATAGCTACATTAGTTCCATTAGATTCCTTATAAAAGATATATCCATTGTTTGAGTTTACATATGTTACTGGTTCGCCTATGCAATCTCGCGAGCAGGATTTGTTGACCAGTTCAATTAGGGATAGTTCGCTTGGATCGGTTTTACTTGCTTCTATAACAGCATCAAGGCTTGTTTTTCGATAACCTTGCAAGTTTATATGAAAAAGCTGCTCTATTTCTCCTGTAATGCTAGTGTTCATTACTTCTACTGAATTCTTTTTTTCTTGAAGAAATCCTTTTTCATAAAGTAATTTTGTATAGCCAATCCATGCTATTAACACTAGCATGAAAAACATACCCGTCAGTTTAAGTATTCGAAGTCGTTTGCTTATAATTGTTTCTGAGTATTTCATTCAGTCTAATCCTCCAATGTTTTTAATTTAAAATATGCTTGGATACATACTTTTAGAAGAGGATGAAAGTTAATGAGTTTTCAATAAAAAAGAAAACATCTAGAGTTAGATGCTTTCTTTTTTTTGTATTTTTCGCTATCTGTTCGTTACTTGTTTCATAAGTGGTCTTATTTCTTTAACTGGTGGTTTCTTATCATAGGCATCAACGTAAGAAAAGTAGTAGTTTAAGTTTCTTAGAAGACCTTTTCCTATTTTGGCACTTAAGAAAGGAAATACTTGTCCGGTATAATCATCGAGAGATTTACAGTAATATTTTTCATCTAAATATATACTGTATTTACATGTTAGTTCTACTAAAGGATTCCCTTCATCATCAAATACTTCTTTAGAACCAATAATATCTATTAGTGCAAATTTTTCATTTAAGTAAACTTTCTTTTTTTTCTCGTGTTTATTTGTAAGTATAAAAACGAGACCAATCGCGTTAATCAAACTATTTCCTCCTATAAAAAACGGATATTAATAAAATATATCGATATAAGCTAAATGTAAAGAGGAGAGGTGAAATATCATGGAGAGAAAACTAAATAAGCCGATTTATGTTTGGAAATCGACTTATTTTTATTAAGTATTACTTAGTAGTAATACCTACTCTGATTAAAGTTTTACTTTATTGAAATACTTGCGGGAATTGTTTTACGATTGCGTTTGTTATCATGTCGGCCATTTCTAATGCTTCTTTTTCAATTTTATCGTAAAGTTTTACTCCTGCTTCATAATCTTTATTTAGGAATGCCAGTGCTTCTGCCTTAGTTAGTGCTAAATGTTCATAAAACATTTTTCTAAATTCTTCTTTATCTATATATGGGTTGATACTGTTAAGAAATTGAGTAATTTCATCACCATTAGCGTACCATTTTTTCTCTATAGCGGCCGCTGCATTTTGATCACCAGCTTTTGCGGATTTAACAAGATCCGCTGCAATTACTAAGTGATCTTTAATTAATGCACTATATTTTTTCACTGCATCCTCACCGTAAAATGGTTCAAGTGATAGACCCATATGTGTTGCGTTTTGTAGAAGCCGTCCAACAGTAACGTTAACATCTGGTAAATTAAATACAATACTTATAATAGCCAATCTCGTCCAAGCGACGTGTTGTTCCCATAAAGAACGCATATACCCTTTTAAAAAATTCTCGTTTTTACTAATTCGGTAGTTACGTACGGATAAATCATAGTTTACATAAGGATTATGATAGGGGGAGTAATACGATTGCCAATAAGAATACATAAATAGTAACACTCCTTTGAACATGTATAACTCAAAGTATGATAAATATTTATTTTTAGTTACGTGTCCTAGATTATTTTTAGGGAATTTGAAATGGAGAAATTCAACGAATGATGTTGTGGTATATATGAATAAAATGAATATAAAGTAAAAGAGAGTCTGCAAGGGAAGTTGCAGACCCTCAAAAGGGTATTGCCGAGATGTCGGACTCGACTACGTAATGTTATCATAAAATTCTTTTGAAAAAACCTGGTAAATGTGTCCAAATGAAATTGGTACCGTCATAAAGTCAAAGGGACCTGCTTCCCGCGGCAGGCCCCATTAACTAGATAATGTCGATGAGCAAAAACTCATCTGGAGTACTTTTATAGTAACAAGTAAAATGTGTTTTGTGTATTGAGAAAGAAGAATTGCATAATTATATGTGAACAATTTAAATCCCAACGATTTATGATTATCATTAATTGTTGGGATTTAAATATAGTTATAAAATGGAGAAAAGACTTGGAAGTGGGATTGAAGTGCACAGAAGTATGTAATCATGAAAAAGACCTGCTAATATAAGCAGGTCAACTTAAGGGGTTTATCCAACAGATTATTATATATGGTAACAACTGAATTGTAGTAAGTCTATACGTTTAATATTGAGAAAACTTCTGTGAATGATACATTTTTTGCGCATATATTAACGTCTAAAAAGTTGAGAAAGAAAATGTAAAAGCTTTTTATAAGAGAATAATGGCTGGTACTTATAGTATGATTCATATTTCCACGCATCATTATTAGAGAATTGGAGTTGTGTTGTTTTCTTTTTTGTTGTGATGGAACTCATATTACGATGTTTCATATAGAAACCTCCTGAATTTATATGTATACGATTAGTAGTATTCAAGAAAGGGAAATAAAATGAATATTTAAATTGAAACTCTTTCTTCATGTGTACTGGATTTACGTTATAAATGTTGTAAAACATATAAAACACGGATGCTAATTCATATTAAATATAGAATAATGAAAAAACAATAAGCATTTATTCATCCCTTTCAAGTCGTATAAGTGATTGATATAATAGAAGTAGATGAAAGATAAAGAAAAGCAGGTGACTCTTTTTTGTTTACTAAAGCACAAGAACTTTTAGCGTCCTACTTTGGTTATTCTTCGTTTCGAAGAGGACAAGATGAAACAATTAAAAATGTACTAGATGGGAAAGATACAGTTTGTATTATGCCAACAGGTGGCGGTAAGTCGATTTGTTATCAAATTCCGGCATTAGTATTTGAAGGAACGACGTTGGTTATATCCCCTTTAATATCACTTATGAAGGATCAAGTAGATACATTGGTACAGAATGGCATTTCAGCTACATATATTAATAGTTCTATTTCTATTGCTGAAGCAAATCAGCGAATTCAATTAGCGAAACAAGGACATTACAAGTTACTTTATGTGGCGCCTGAGCGTCTTGATTCGATGGAGTTTGTTGACCAACTTATCGATATGAAAATCCCTATGATTGCGATTGATGAAGCACACTGTATTTCACAGTGGGGACATGATTTCCGTCCAAGTTATTTACATATACATCGCATTTTAGATTATCTTCCAGAAAAACCGCTCGTATTAGCATTAACAGCAACAGCAACACCGCAAGTACGTGAAGATATTTGTAACACACTTGAAATTAATCAAGAAAATACAATTATGACAACGTTTGAGCGAGAGAACTTATCGTTTTCTGTCATTAAAGGACAAGATCGAAATGCATATTTGGCGGATTATATTCGTCAAAATCAAAAGGAATCTGGGATTATATATGCAGCTACTAGAAAAGTAGTCGATCAGTTATATGAAGATTTAATGAAGGCAGGAGTTTCTGTATCAAAATATCATGCTGGTATGAGTGATAGTGATCGAAATGAGCAACAAGAACTCTTTTTACGAGATGAAGTAAGTGTAATGGTAGCAACATCTGCATTCGGGATGGGTATTGATAAATCGAATATTCGTTACGTAATTCATTATCAGCTTCCAAAAAATATGGAAAGTTACTATCAAGAAGCGGGACGTGCTGGTCGTGATGGATTAGATAGTACATGTATATTGTTATATTCTTCTCAAGATGTACAAGTACAGCGGTTTTTAATTGATCAATCAACTGGAGAATCACGTTTTTCAAATGAACTTGAAAAATTGCAAAATATGACCGATTACTGTCATACTGAACAATGTTTACAATCATTCATTTTGCAATACTTTGGAGAAGAACCGAAAGAAGATTGTGGACGCTGTGGTAATTGTACAGACAATCGCGAGAGCATCGATGTGACAAGGGAATCACAAATGGTTTTATCATGCATGATTAGAACGAACCAACGCTTTGGAAAGCAAATGATAGCGCAAGTATTAACGGGGTCGAAAAATAAGAAAGTTATTGAATTTAATTTTCATACTTTACCAACGTATGGGCTTTTATCGAACCGTAGTGTAAAAGAGGTCAGTGAGTTTATTGAGTTTTTAATTTCAGATGAGTTAATTGCAGTTGAACATGGCACTTATCCGACGTTAAAAGTAACAGAAAAAGGGAAAGAAGTATTACTTGGTAAAGAGAATGTTTTACGAAAAGAACGAGTAGAGACAAGACAAATTGTTCAAGACCATCCTTTATTTGAAGTGCTTCGTGAAGTACGTAAAGAAATTGCACAAGGAGAAGGTGTACCTCCGTTCGTTATTTTCTCTGACCAAACGTTGAAAGATATGTGCGTGAAAATGCCGCAAAGTGATTCCGAATTGTTGACGGTAAAAGGTATCGGAGAACACAAACTTGTGAAATATGGCTCGCACTTCTTACAAGCAGTTCAGCATTTTATTGAAGAAAATCCAAATTATGCTGAAACGATTAAGACAGAAGTAGTTTCAGAGCGTAAAAAGTCAGGAAAAGCGTCCGCAAATTCTCATTTAGAAACGTATGAAATGTATAAACAAGGTATTGATTTGAATGAGATTGCAAAAGAACGCAACTTATCAAGACAAACAATCGAAAACCATTTAATTCGCTGCTACGAGGATGGAATGGAAGTAGAGTGGCAAAGTTTTGTTCCATCAGAGTATGAATCTCTTATTGAAACTGCCGTTCAAAATGCAGAGGGTGGTCTGAAATCTATTAAAGAACAGCTTCCGAATGAAGTGAGTTACTTTATGATTCGTGCTTATTTACAAATAAGAAAGTAGAGACATATAAAGGGGATAAGAATTTATGTATCATGTTTTCGTTTATGGCACGTTAAGAAGAGGACAAACGAATGCTCATTATATGCTAGGTGCAACATGCATTGCGGACAGAGCTTGGACATATGGAAAATTATTTGATACGAACGAAGGATATCCGGCCATGACTTATTCGATTGAAGAAAAGGTGTATGGAGAAGTTTATGTAGTAAATGATGAGATATTGTGTAAGTTAGATGAACTAGAAGAATATACAGGTAATGCGGAGACTGATTTATATGATCGAATCACGCAAACAGTATATGTTGCTGATAGGGAAATTGAGGCATATGTGTATATCGCTCAAGATAAAAAGATGATATTGAAAGTTATTGATTCTGGTGACTGGATGGAGTATCAAAAAGAAAAATAAGAGTAGCTAAAGAGTAGATAGTGGAATAATCCATTATCTATTTTTTATACTTTCACTTTCAAAATTCTTATTATTTTGATAAATTGTAAGTGTAGGGAAATCAAAAGGAGGATTTTTCATGGGGATTAGAAATTTAGTTTCTCACCTGTAACAGAAAAATAATTTGCAGGAGGAGAATAATAATGAACGAATTAAATGTAAAAGAATTTTATAAAAAACAATTTGAACTAATGAGCTATGATATAAATAATGAAAATTGGTTACAGGAAGTTGCTAAAGAAGTGCAAGAACAAGTTGGATATCCAATTCAGACGATGTTAGAATTAGGAGCTGGAAATGGCGGATTCGCAAGGGCGATGTCTAATTTGAATGTAAAAATGACTACTGTTGAGCTTGTACCGGAGTTAGCTATGTTTGCAAAAGAACATTCTACTAATGACATTGAGGTTTATTGCGCCGATTTTTATAAAATTAACTTTAAAGAAAAGTTTGATGTTGTTAGTTATTTAGATGGATTTGGTGTAGGAACAGATGAGGAACAATTATTTTTATTAAAGCGTATAAATAACTGGTTGAAAGATGATGGATGTGCACTTATTGATATTTATCAACCGTTATATTGGGAAAAAGCCAATGGACAAGAAATGCTGATAGGTTCTGCAATGCGAAAGTATGAATATGATAGTGAAAATGCAAGAATGCTAGACCATTGGTGGGAAATAGATTCTTCAAATGATATCGTGACACAATCTTTACGCTGCTATGCTGTAGATGAGATTAGTAATTTATGTGCCGAGGCTCATTTAAGTATAGTTGGGATTTTCCCAGGAGGAGCGTATGATTTTGAAGCTGGGAAATATGAAGAGCAATCATCTTTAAATGAATGTTTATCATATCGAGTAAAAGTGAAAAAGAGTAGGGATTAAATCCTTACTCTTTTTACTTTTATTGTGTGAATAATTATCGTTCTCTTTTTATTCTTATAGTTCTTAGTACGATTCCAATTCCGAGAAATAAAACAGTAGCAGCGACCCCGCTAATAGGATTTAACCAAAAATCACTACTGTTTGTAAGAGTAATAATCCCTGTTATTGTAACTAAAACAGTAGGAACAGCATCCTCGATCGCATGCATGATAACGCATGGCCAGACAGATTTTGTAAGTCTATATATTTCAACATACATAATTGACCAACAAACCATAAGGATACAGCCAGATAAAAGCATATTTAATCTTGAGATAGATTCAAAATATTCATTTGGCAAAAAGACTATATAATATGCAGCATGCCAAAGTGCCCAAATTAAACCAGAAATAATATAAATGTACCAATCGTTTAGATTTAGTTCAATCAACTTTGGAGTTAAATAACCACGCCAAGAAAACTCTTCAAAAATATTTTTAATAAAGTTACCAATAGTAGACATGACTATGAGTGACAATAACGTGGATATATCAAAACTAGAAATATGAACTACTCCAAAAATGAGCGATATGCTTATCGTTATTACTGTAACGAATGGATAAATAAGTAGTGCAGTGAAATACCATATAAAGTTTCCTTTCAAATTTGGCTTGATGCCAAAATCATTCCAATCTCGGCTAATAACTCTAAGTAAAATGCTTACGAGGAAAGGTAATATTAGCCATAACCCCATACCTAAAGTGTTTCCTGCAGGTTGATTTGTTAGAAGAGAATCTAGAAATACCCCAATCCATCCACTGGCCAAAACAGTTAATACAAAAATAAGTAAATATAACTTTAGTGATTTCTTTTTCGCGAATTTCATTTGAATAGACTCCTTTACTTTTATTTAGCCTACTATTTGTGGGCAGTAAAACCCCCTTATAAAATTTTCACTTTATGTATCTTTGATTTTTACATTGTTTGTCAATATATAAATTAAATAGGTCACAAATAGAAAGAGGTATTTTTTGTATGCATCACTATACTATATGTGTAGTGATGTGATTTAGATGTTGTATATATCTTTAAAATTAGAAAGATAAAAAGTAAGTTTTTTCGGAAAATTTAATTGGAAACTATTGACTTTACGATTGAATTTTTAATACAATGGTATTTCGACTGAAAAATTAGAACGGACAGGAGGGAATCGTCGAAATGAGCAACATATTTGAAGATGAGTTACAAAAAATGAAGGATACTTTACACACGATGGATGAGCAATTGGATAAGCTTGAAAAAATCCCAGTTTATTATGGAGAAGATTTTAAAGAGCAAATTCTTGAAAGTATGAGAGAGTCTAATAGACAAAATTTACGTATTGGTGTGCAAGAGCCGTACTTTGGAAGGTTAGATTTTCAGGAAGATGGTAAAGAAGCAGTTATGCCGATTTATATTGGAAAAGTAGGGGTTTCGGATATGGACACGATGAAACCAATTATTATTGATTGGAGAGCACCTGTCGCAAGTATGTTTTATTCATTTACCGGTGGAGAAGAGTTAGCATTTTATCAATCACCAGATGGGTTAGTAGAAGGTGATGTGTATTTAAAACGAAACATTTCCATTCGAAAAAGAGAACTTGAACGTGTTGTTGATACATATGTAAAAGGAAATGAAGATGTATCGCATGCCGATGATTTTCTTCTATATCGATTAGGTGAGAATAAAGATAATAAGCTAAAGGATATTGTTTCAACGATTCAATCGGAACAAAATGATATTATTCGTGCGGAAAGAAACTTGCCATTATTAATTCAAGGGGTTGCAGGGAGCGGAAAGACAACAATCGCTTTACATCGCCTTGCTTTTTTAATTTATGAATATCGTGAACAACTAGAAGCAGAAAGAATGATCGTATTTGCGCCGAATAGTCTGTTTTTAGACTATATTTCGAGTGTACTTCCTGAATTAGGTGTAGGGAATATTAGTCAAACAACGTTTTCGGATTGGGCATTACGTACGTTAGAGGGTTCAGTGAAACTAAAGCAGACAGAAGAAAAATTGAAAGAAGCCTTTTCAATTAATCGCGATGAAAGAAAGATTATGATCGGTAAATTAAAAGGTACGCTAGAATTTAAGGCGTTTATAGAAGAAAGAATGACTCAATTTGAAAATGATTTAGTGCCAACAAAAGATTTTGAGGCATGGGATAAAGCTGTTATTCCAGTGGAAGACGTTAAAAAATGGATGCAAGTGGAATATAAACATTATCCATTAAAGAAGAGAAGAGAACGTTTAGTCGGCCGTATGAAACGTTGGATTGAAATTGAACTTAAAAAGTATGGAGAAACAAACGAGAAAAAGTTACTAAAAAAAGAAGCAACAAAGAGATTGAACACCTATATGAATTTTTGGCCAAAAATGAGCCCACTTTCACTATACAGTTCAATGTTGAAAAGCAAAGAAATACTCGAAGTATTACCTGAAGAACTTGTTCAAGAAACAGAAAAGAGTTGTCGTAAAAAAGAAGTGTATGTAGAAGATTTACCAGCTTTAATATACATACATCATCGTATAACAGGGATTGAAATCGGGCAGAAGTTTCATCACGTTGTTATTGATGAAGCGCAAGATTTTTCGCCTTTCCAAGTTTATGTATTAAAAGAAATTACATTAGGTAATTCTTTCACTATATTAGGTGATTTATCGCAAGCGATTTATGATTACCAAGGAATTGAAGATTGGAATGCTTTTAAGGAAGTATTCCAAGAAACCGGTTATTATGAATTGACAAGAAGTTATCGTTCTACAAAAGAAATTATTGAATTTGCAAATGAAATAATTAAAAATGCAGAAATCCCAGTAGGACTCGCAACACCAGTCTTCCGCAGTGGAGAAGATGTAAAAGTAATTCATGCAGAAAATCAATTTACTGAAATTGTGAAGACGGTAAAACATTTGCAAAATGCAGATGTGAAAACAATTGCGGTAATCGGAAGAACAGAAGATGAATGCCGTGATATATATGTGAAATTAACAAATGCAGGATTAACGGTCAACGTAATTGAAGCAAACCAAAGTAAATATGAAGGTGGTATATCAGTAGTACCTGTCTATTTAGCGAAAGGTTTAGAATTTGATGCGGTGCTTTTAATTGATGTGGATGAAGAACATTACAAAAACACAAAACATGATGCAAAATTACTATATGTCGGATGTACGAGATCACTTCATGACTTATGGATTTTCCATAGTGGAGAAGTGTCACCTTTAATTAAAGGATTAAAATAAAGTAAAACTATAATCAGTGGGGAGTTTTACTGCAAGCTAATGTGGGATAAATATAAAAAGAGGATTTCTATTACTGTCTACTTAACAGGGAGATGACTATGAAGATCCTCTTTTTATATTGAAATTAATGTTCAATTTTAAACGAATAAAGCCATTAATATTAAATTTTGATAGCTATCATCCAATTTTACACCCTTTGCTTTTCTACCCTCTTCAAAGAAGCCTAGATTCTTATATAACTGGATTGCACCTAGATTATCTTCCATTACCTCAAGACAAACTTTTTCAATCTTACTGTTATTTTTAGCCCAATTGATTAACGTTTCTAGAAGAGCTCTTCCAATACCATAATTTCGATATTCAGGTAGTATGGTCATCGCAAAAGCCCCTTGATGACTAATTTTTTCTTTGTTTCCGTTCTTAAAATCTATTGCACCTACTAACTTACCATCAACTTCAGCAATAAACTGTACATAATTTGGATTTTCATGATAAGCTTTTAACGTTTTTTGAATAGCATCGATACGCACCTTTTTTAAATCCTCAACCGTACTTAGCATGTATGGAGCGTTTATTAAAGCTTTTGAAGCAGAATCTAGTATTCTTTCTGCATCCTGTTCTTTAGCTTCTCTAATTATTACTGTTTTTCCATCCTTAGATTTATAAGTAAAAACATTAGTTGATAAGATACTACACACACCCTTTCGGAATATAATTAATTAAAATTTTCAACTGTTTCGCGATTCTTAAGTAAGAAAAAGTTGTATCACCTTTTTCTGCAATCGTTCTGCTTCAACTTAATAACGATTATTTCAAATATTTCTAATTTTTACAAGGATTCATTCCATTATATAGTCCGATTGTTGAATAACATGACTGGCGTTTTTTAAACAATTTTATTATGTTTTAAACAACTTTATTATCTCTGTACAAGATGAATTAACGACTTGAGCTGTTGTGTAAATAATATACAATGACCATTTCTAATTCCTTAGTTTGTTCTTTTTCCCATGTACGAACAGCATCTACTGGAATTTGTGTATGTTTTAACCAATCTAGAATTAAGTGTAGTTGTTCTTGTATTTGACCAATGTTTTGCTCCTTTATGTTCTTATTCTGAATTCTATTAATTAATTGAAGCATATAGGGAAGTTTTTCTATACATTCGCTTAAATCTCCGCAATAACCTGAAGGGAATTCATGTGTACCAAATTCTAAAGTATGGATGTAATTAGAAACTAGGTATATCATAGCTTCTTGTTCGGTATCACCACCTAATTCAATCGCTTTTCGAAGGAATTTTTCTAAATCGTCATCTTTATTGCTAGAGTCCATATAAATTCCTATCCATCTAAAAGGTCTTGAATCAATCGGGTTGTTTTCTGTCCATCTATATAGAATGTCAATTAGAAAACTATTTAGTGAGAAAGTTAAGACCTCATCTTTTTCGTTTAATGCATCTAAAATAGTAAACAACGAAATGGCAAACTCTTCTTGATCTTTTGATTCCCATTTCTTTGCATTTGAAATAAATGTCTCTAAATGTTTATAAGCTAATTTTCGAAGTCCCGCTTCGCGATGCTGACAGTAACAAATAAAATCATGCCAATGTTCATTTGTATTCATATGTATAATAATAGTTTGTAATGCAGTGAGAGGTTTATCCATTATAAGTCCCCAATCTATTAAGCACGTGTTGAAAATTTAGTGTTATTATATCATTACATAAATTAAAGTGGGAAGAATTTAAGATGGATTTTATTGGTCGCGGGATCCAATTGATTGGTAATGTAGCAGTTCTAACAGGACTCATTATAGACTTTGAAGATGAAACGTAAAAAAAGTTATTATGTTTATCTGGATATTAAGGTAATGCAACATTAGTATTTATTTAATTTTTAGAAAACATAGACTACAACATTAATAAATGGTATAATTTCCTTGTTATTGGAATTAAAATGAAAATATTAGAAGAAAAAGGATAGGATTGGTTTTAATGGGGGATTCTGATCACAAAGAAACAAAGGCAATATTAAAGTTATGGTTTATTTATATACCACTTGCATTTGGAGAGTTTGTCTTTTCGAATATCATAGATTATTTAAAAAAATAAAGATTTTGCATTTGAAAAACAATTAACCTAATTTAATTGTTTTTTTATTTTTCTCTAATAAACCAAACAAAAATAAAGATTTTGAACAAGATGAAGTTTATGAAGGAAATAACGTTGATTAGGTGCTGAAAACGGGAATCATTCAAGCATGGTAATTCGCCATTTTTATAGCTTCCTATAGTGAAATGTTATGTTCACATCATATGTATACGATATTTGTAACTTAATATAGCATTACTGGAACTTCAAAATTAGTAGTTAAGGTTGCTACCTTTTAGAGTGCTATAGATATATAACTTAGCTAAAAAAGCAAAAATCATATAATTTGCGCTTTTTATTATCCGTTTTTTGGTAAATGATTATAGTTTTTGTCACATTAATACTGTACGATACATAGTATAAAACACATACTGTATGACATATAGTAATGGAAATGAGGTGAGTGAATGGATACTTTATTAAACTCGTTAATTACTGAGTTAAGAAGAGGGACATTAACGTTAGCTGTTTTAAGTCAATTAAGAACGCCGCAGTACGGATATTCACTTGTCCAGTTATTGGAGCAATCAGGGATTACAATTGATCAAAGTACTTTATATCCACTACTTCGCCGATTAGAAAAGCAGGAGTTAGTGACGAGTAGTTGGGATAAAACAGAGAGTAGACCTCGTAAGTATTATGTTTTAAGTGAATATGGATTAGAGATATTTTTACAATTGAAAAAGCAGTGGGTAAAGGATTCGAAAGAACTTTATAACTTATTAAAGGAGGAGGACGAAAATGAGTTTGATTGATATGTATGTCCATGAAGTTGCGAAGAGATTGCCTGAACAAAATCGTGAAGATATTACACTTGAACTACGGTCAACAATAGAGGATATGTTACCAGACGATTATAATGAGAAAGATGTGAAGAGTATACTCGAAAAATTGGGAAGTCCAGTTTCATTGGCTAATGGGTACTTGGATAGACCAATGCATTTAATTGGACCACGTTATTTTGATGTATATACGACGCTATTAAAAATGATTATACCAATTGCAGCTGTTATTGCGCTCATTTCAATGGTTGCAGAAAATTTTATAGGCTATAATGGTGATCAAGCGGTATTAAATGTTATTTTACAATTGATAGGTAAAGGTATAGGGGAAATTTTTGAAGTGGGTCTCCATGTATTTTTCTGGTTAACACTTGTATTTGCTATTTTAGAAAGAACTGATAAAGAAAAGGATCCACACCCATTAACAACAAGCTTAAAAAAATGGACACCAGATGACTTGAAAAATGTTTCGTATATCCCGAAGAAAAAGGCGATTTCAAAGTTTGAAGTTTTTGGAGGTTTAATGTGGACAGCAATATGGGCTACACTTTACTTTTATGCGAATCATCTTGTAGGCGTATATCATGGTACAGAAAACGGATTGAAGTTTGTCGCGCCAACGTTTAATCAAGATGTTTTGCTTCAATACTGGCCCCTAATTTTGGTTATGATCGTTTTCGAAGTAGCTATATCACTTTATAAGTTAGTACAGGGACAATGGACGAAAAGGTTGGCAATTGGAAATGCTATTCTTCAAGTAGTCGGAACAATCATATTCATTGTAATTGTAGTAAATCCACATTTATTAAACGCAGGATTTATTACGTATTTGGCAAATGCATTTACTATTTCCCCAGAGGAGTTTAAAACGTGGCTCATTGGGGGAGGAATTTTCTTCTACATGTTATCTGCTGCAATAAATATACTTGATGGTTTCCGAAAAGCTAGTATTCGTATGTAGATAAAAATCGGAAATTTCGATAAAATAAAACTATTGAAAAGATAGTGAAATAAGATGAACATGATGAAAGGAAGAAAACAATGATAAGGGAAGCAACGAAAAGAGATTTAGCATACATTTTAGATATTTATAACGATGCGATACTTTATACAACAGCTGTATATGCGTATAAACCTGTAACCCTTGAAAATAGAATAGATTGGTATGAACAAAAAAAGGCTGAAGGGTATCCAATTTTCGTATATGAATTAGATAATAAAGTAGTAGGATTTGCGACATTCGGCCCATTTAGAGCGTGGCCTGCTTATAAATATTCAGTTGAACATTCTGTGTATGTAGATAAGGCATATAGAAAAAATGGCATTGGGTCTTCATTAATGAAAGAATTAATCAAAATTGCAAAGGAAAGAGAGTATATGACCTTAATTGCTGGAATTGATGCAGAGAATGAGAAAAGTATTGCCTTGCATCAAAACTATGGATTTATTCATGCAGGAACAATAAAAAAAGCTGGTTATAAGTTTAATAAATGGCTAGATTTAGCTTTTTATCAGCTGGAACTTAACGGTCCTGAAAATCCTATAGAAGAATAAATATTTTTCGGTAGCAAGAAAAAATTCATGCTACCTTTTTCTTATTTTAATAGCTAATGAAAAGTTTTTTTACATTCAATGTTGAAATATTAGAAGTTAATATAACGATATAAAAAGAGGGATGGAAATGGAAACTGTTATAAATAAAATAAAAGAGGTACAATCTAATTATGTGGGAATGGCAATTTATTCTACAAAAGATAATCGGATAGTTGCTTCATATAATAATGAATTAAATATTCCGTTAGCATCAGCAGCAAAATTAGTCATTGGATTTGTAGTAACGCAAATGGTGAAGGAAAATAAACATAATTGGAATTATACTTCATCACATTAAATTTAATCCGCATGAAGATAGTGCGCAGTTATATCCGCATTTACAAGGAAGAACTTCTTTAACACTTAGTCAAGCGGTAGAGGTAATGATTGCTTGTCATGATAGTTGCGTTGCACAGTCAGTTGTAATGCACTGTGGTGGATGGGATGCTGTGAAAATGTACGCACAAACGTACTTTTCAAAAATTTATATACAAGAGAATGCTAGAGATGAGAAAAATGTTGGAGAATTAAGTGAAGTTCTTGCCCTTTTCATACAAACCTTTCAAGGTTATAAATCAGAACCAGAATTATGGGAACCAATTATTAGCGGCATGGTAAGACAGCAAGGAGAGTATGAAGAAATCCCATATTATCATTTAGCTCATATGACAGGTGGATTACTCACAGCTACAATAAATATTGGTATTATAGGAATGTTTAACGAATTTCCGCTTCTTTATGTGATGGGGGGAAAAGATTTACCGAATCGACGTGAAAATACAGAGGTAGATGAAGCTTTTGCAGCAGTTTTAAAGTACATATACAAAGAATATAGTGAAAGCATGCTAGGAGTGAGCGATTGAAAAGAAACTTAAAGACTTCAACAATCATTATTTTAATTTTAACGATTATTGCTCTTGAAGTTGGAATCGCACTATATGATCACAATTTGTCATTAGATACAATTTACTTTGCAGCGATCCTTATTTGTATTGTATTGCTTTTTGGCACACGTGTTTCTGGAGAGAAAGAAAGTACATCGCAACGAGGAAGAAGAAAAACAGCTCTTATATTTTGGCCATCTATTTTATTGTCTATCGTTTGTTTTGCGGTTATAAGTTACATAAGGGTAGGATATGTCTCTGTACCAGGTATAATTGGCTTTTCATGTTTTGTTACATATGGTGGATTCGTATGTATTAGTATTTTAAAGAGAAAAAATAAAATGTAGATTACTAAGCTGAAAGGAAGCAATATAAATGAAACATATAAAGAACGGTACACGTACTGAAGGAGAATATATTAAAAATAAAGTTATTCAATATAATATGTCCATCTTAACAGATGAGGCAAGACAGACGATGGAAGAAGTACGCCTCGTAGTAAAAAATGAAGAAGGAAAAATTTTTGGTGGCGTAACAGGTACGATGTATTTTTATCACCTTCATATCGACTTTTTATGGGTTGATGAATCAGTTCGTCATGACGGTTATGGCAGCCAACTTTTACATGAAATTGAAGGGATTGCGAAGGAGAAAGGGTGTAGATTAATATTGCTAGATTCATTTAGTTTTCAAGCACCAGAATTTTATAAAAAGCACGGTTACAGGGAGTATGGTGTCGTTGAAGATCATCCGAAAGGTTATAGTCAGCACTTTTTTGAAAAGAGATTATAATAATATTATGTATACTGTTTGATAGGAGAAAGAATATGTACACGTATAAATTGCAACAAGAACAACCAATCTGTGCAGAAAAAATAAAAAAACTTTATGATTCTGTCGGTTGGTGGCCAGAAAGAAAAGAAGTCGATATTGAAAAAATGTTAAAGAATAGCATAGCCATTGGAGTATGGGAAGAAAATGAATTAGTTGGATTTGCTAGAGTCGTTTCTGATGGTATTTTTCGAGCATACATTGAAGATGTTGTCGTACATGAGAGTGTAAGAAATAAAGGTATTGGAGAGAAGATGCTTACAATGTTACTCGAGGAAATATCTCATATTCATATTGTTAGTCTATTTTGCGGAGAGAAGCTAATAAAGTTTTACGGTGAGCAGCAATTTCAAGCAACGAAGCAAATTGTGATGCATCGTAATCAAACAGGGAAGAATAAGAGGTGCCAATTAAAATGAATGCAACAAGAGCGTACTGTTTATCGAAAAGAAAAGCGACAGAAGATTCTCCAGATGGTTGGAGTGCAACATGTATGAGGCTTAATAATAAAATATTTGCGATAGTAAATCATGAAGAAGGCGAAAAAGCTGCGATTACATTGAAGTGTGATCCAGAAGTCGCATTAAGAATAAGAGAAGATTATCCAGAAACCATTATTCCAGGGTATCATATGAATAAAAAACATTGGAATACTGTTTATATTCATAAGGATATAGAGCAGGAGCAAATTAATAAAATGATTGATTGGTCGTATGATTTAGTACTACAATCATTTTCAAAGAAAAAGCAGCAGGAGTTAATAGATTAATATGTATTAGGAGTGTGTGTAATGAAAGATTCTATTAAAGATACGTATGATAAATTAGCGAGTACATATAAAGAAAATCTAGATTTCGCAAATCCATATAACAGTTATTATGAAAGACCGGCGATGATGGAGCTTATTCCAAAGGAACTAGAAGGAAAAAAAGATACTAGATGCTGGATGTGCAGCTGGATGGTATACTTCTCAATTCATAAAAAGAGGAGCAAATGTTACAGCAATTGATGTAAGTCCTGAAATGGTAAAAGCAGCAAAAGAAAATATAGGAGAAGAAGCAACGTTCCTTTGTCATGATCTGCAAGAAACATTGCCATTTAAAGATAATACATATGATGTGATTGTAAGTTCATTAACTCTTCATTATATAGAAAATTGGAATCAAGTATTTCAAGAATTTCGTCGTGTATTGAAGCCAGGTGGAGAACTTATATATTCTATTCATCATCCTTTTATGGATTTCACAAAGTTTCCATGTGAAAATTATTTTGAAAAACAGTTATTAATAGATACTTGGGTTAAACCGAATATTACTATTGAAGTCAAGTTTTTTAGAAGATCATTACAAGACATACTAAATGAAACTACAAATTATTTTGTATTAGAAGAGATAGTAGAACCGAAGGCAATTGAAAAAATGAAAGAAGTAGACGAAAAATCATATTATTATCTAAATACGAATCCACATTTTCTTATCATTAAAGCAACTAATAAATAGCTAGTAAAATAACTTTGTTTTACTAGCTATTTACAGTTTTACATTACATATTAGGGGACTTTAAAATGAATACGAAACGAAATAGAGTAGTATATGCACTATTTACTATAGTTATTATTATTTTAGGTCTTAGCTCAAGAAAGTTTTCTTTTGCACTACCACATCTATTAAATGATTACTTAGGCGATGCTTTATGGGCATTAATGATTTTCACTGGCTTTGGATTTTTGTTTCCTAAAACAGAGACGAAGAAGTTGGCTTTTATTAGTTTAATGTTTTGCTACGGGATTGAAGCGAGCCAATTGTATCATGCGGAATGGATAGATAGCATGCGTGCAACGACTTTGGGCGGACTCGTGTTGGGATACGGTTTTTTGTGGAGTGATTTAGTGGCCTATACAATTGGTGTTGGAGTGGGAGTACTGTGTGAGGTTATTTTTCGGAAGACATAAGAATTGTAAAAGGGGTATTTGTAAATGGAACAAGCACTGGAAATTGCAAAGTTTTGGTTTCAAAATGAACATGTCACAGCTACTGTAATTCAACAAAAAGTAGCGAAGGTTATATGCAAGAATAAAGAGTATATTTTAAAGAAAACAGGATCAATAAAGCAACTTCTAGTTGAATTCGATGTTTTGAAGCAACTGTATGAAAAGGGAATTAAAGTACAGAGAGTAGTAAAGACAGAAAATGATGAACAATATGTATTATATAAAGAAAAATATTATTGCTTATATGAGTATGTTGCCGGAAGTGTTTTAGAAATAAAAGATACGAATAAGCTGGAAAGGCTAGCAAGTACAATTGGAGAAGAAATAGCTAATCTGCACAAAGCATTACATTCGGTGAATAGTGACCATGAGTTAATAAAAAGAGATTTATATAGGATGGCATTTGAATGGGCTATACCGATTTTAGAAAAGAATGAGTATGTTCATCGAGAGGTAATTCAAAAGATGGAGCGAATGCACGCAGCTTTCAAGGAAACGGTCCATCCATTACCGAGACAAATTATTCATCGTGATATGCATCTATCAAATGTAATCTTTAAAGATGATAAACTGGAAGGGTTTATAGATTTTGAGATTTTAGAAAATAATGTAAAAATATTTGATTTATGTTATTGCTGTACAAGTATATTAAGCGAGCTATTTAGTGATGAAAGATTAAGAGGGAAATGGTTACATATCGTTAGCAAAGTCTTTGAAGGTTATTATAAACAAAATGATTTAACGAAAGAAGAACTAAAAGCTATTTGGTATGTTATGCTTTCAATTCAAATTATCTTTATTGCTTATTTTGTCCAGTTACCAGATTTATTAAAGTTAAATGAAGAAATGTTCTTCTGGATTTTCGCTAATAAGGAAACTATTGAAGAAGTTATAGAAGGTATCGTAAAGGTATGAAAAAAATAATATTAATTGGTTCTGGTGGTTCAGGAAAATCTACATTAGCAAGGCAGTTAGGAAATAAATTAAATATTAAGGTGCATCATCTTGATGCATTATTTTGGAAACCGAATTGGGAAGGTGTTCCGAGAGAAGAACAAATAACAGTTCAAAATAACTTAATTAAAGATGAGAAATGGATTATTGATGGGAATTACGGCGGGACGATGGGTATAAGACTGAATGCAGCTGATACAATTATCTTCCTTGATATTCATAGAACAATTTGTGTTTATAGGGCTTTTAAAAGAATTGTAAAATACCGAAATAAAACAAGACCAGATATGGGCGCAGGATGTGAAGAAAGATTTGATTTGCAATTTTTTAAATGGATATGGGAATATCCTAATGCTAAACGACCTACAATTTTAAAAGAGTTAGAGCAATTGCCGGAAGAGAAAAAGGTTATTGTTTTAAAATCTCCAAATGAGGTTCGGAAATTTTTAGAGCACATATAATTATAGAATGTAACACAGAAATTCTTTGTGAATCTTACCGATTAGTTTAATAAAACTAATCGTTTTTTATTATGAAAAATTTAACGCTTTTTGAAAATTGTATTTTGTAATGAGTATATGACTTTAATTTCATATAAAATGAACGTTTGGAGGAATAGAAAATGACTAACGATTTAATTCAACTAATCGATTCATTAATGGTCAATATTCCAGCTGGAGAGGTAGTATTAAGAGATGATCGAATAAAAAAAGAATGGCTAGTACAAATTCAACCATTTCTTCTTGCAAAGTATGCTGTAACAATGGAACTATATGATGCTATTACAAATAGTACATTAAATAATTTTGATAAAAATCATAAACCAGTTGTCAATATTTCATGGAACGATGCCATTGCGTTTTGTAATGTACTTTCAAAAAAAGCGGGATTAAAAGAATATTATTCTATTAGTGATGGTGGTCAAATTGTGAAATGTAATTTAGATTCAAATGGCTACCGATTACCATCTGAGGCGGAGTGGCAATATGCATGTAAAGCAAGTACAACCGGATATACATACGGGAAACTTCATGATATAGCGTGGTATAATGAAAATTCAAATGGAGAGATTCATGACGTTGGCCAAAAAGAACCGAATGCATGGGGACTTTATGATATGCTAGGGAACGTTTGGGAATGGTGTTATGATTTGTATGATGAAACAGTGTACGGATCATACCGCATTTTTCGTGGTGGTAGTTGGGCTGAAACAGCGAGAGGGTGCGGCGCTACTTGTCGTCGTCGAAGCCATCCTACATTTCATATAGATGATCTCGGTTTTAGACTTGCTAGGTCAATTTAGTAGGAACATGATACGAACAGCTAGGAAAAGAGTATGGAGAGAATCCGTACTCTTGCCAACATAGAAATGATTTAACGTAAGGAGTGTTTATTATGGCGCGTGTTTTATTTATTAATGCTGGATCAGAAGGACATATAAATCCAACTTTACAAGTTGTAGATGAATTGATTTCTCGTGGTGAAGAGGTCGTTTATTTTTCAATAGAAGCTTTCAGGGAGCGGATTGAGAAGACAGGTGCTACTGTACGAACGATTGATGATCAAAAATTTATAAAAGCGTTTCTATCTGGAGGCAGAAATTATTTACAGGAAAGAATAAATGGCCTTCTACATACAGCGGATATTGTCATACCTAGCGTTCTAGAACAAATTGAAGGTGAACATTTTGATTACATAATTCATGATTCTATGTTTGGCTGTGGCCATTTAATTGCTCAAATCCTTAAACTTCCAGCCATAAATTCATGCACATCTTTTGCGCAGGATGAAAAATCCTTTGAGCAAATGTTAGGTCATCTATCAAAAAATATCCCAGTAGAAATTTATGATAAAATACAGAATGATTTTCAAAACTTAACGAAGGGAATTGCTGAAAAATATGGTGTTGAAATAAAATCATCGTATGAAGTTTTCTGTAATCCTGCACCCCTTACTATTGTATATACAATTAAGGAGTTCCAGCCTTTTGGTGATACGTTTGATGAAACATATAAATTTGTAGGACCATCTATCTCTGCACAAATGAAAAACAGAGACGTTAATTTTACTTCAATTGAAGAAAAAAGTCCGATTTATATTTCATTAGGTACTGTTTTTAATGAAGCGATTGACTTTTATAAACTGTGTATGAAGGCCTTTGAGAATAGTGAGCATACAATTGTTATGTCTATTGGTAATAAAACAAAAATAAGTGATCTAGGCGAAATTCCTAAAAACTTCATTGTGAAAAACTATGTACCCCAAACTGAGCTGCTTACATATACGAAACTATTTATTACACATGGCGGGATGAACAGTGCGCATGAAGGACTGTATAACGGGGTTCCGCTCGTTGTAATACCGCAAAGTGCAGATCAGCCAGTAGTCGCAAAGCAAGTGGAGAGTCTTGAGGCGGGAGTTCAGTTACATATGAAGGAATTAACTGAAGAGCAACTACGTGAAAATGTGGAACTAATTTTAAATAATCCTTCATATAAAGAAGTTGCTTTGAATTTGAAGGAATCTTTCCAAAAATCAGGTGGATATAAGGAAGCTGTTGATGAAATTTTTATATTTGTAGGTCAGTGAAAAAAATGAAATTCTACATTAGAAAAGCATCTAAATAGGATGCTTTTTATTTAACTTTATAATTCTTATTTTTAATATCTAGTATGGTTAAAACTAAGGCACTGAGAGATATAAGTATAAGAATAAAAGTTAACCAGTTAAATGTATTTTCAATTATGAAGTAAAGATGATAGATAAATATATTCAAATTGTATTTTAAAATGTTAGGACTTAGTTTTACATGTTAGTAATAATTTCACTGTTTCTGCACAACTTCTGCACATACTCAGGTAATTTCTATGTCATGATATATTCATAAAGTGAAATATTTCACAAGAAAAATATAATTTCACTGCGGTGTATGCATAATTAACACATACATCGGTACAAGTTTGTCTCTTGTTATTCTTTTACATCAAAGCCCACATTCCACTACAAAGTATAACAAGAAGGAGACATGAACATGAATAATCGATTTTTAAAACAACTACAAAATATGAAAATGAACAAAAAAAGTTTAGGAGCTGTAGCATTAACAGCTGGAATTATTAGTACGACACTTATTCCTCAAAATGCTTATGCGCACGGTTTTGTTGAAAAGCCTAGTAGCCGATCCGCTTTATGTAGTCCAACTTATGGTGCGCTAAATGTAAACTGTGGAAGTGTTATGTATGAACCACAAAGTTTAGAAGCTCCAAAAGGGTTCCCACAAGGTGGTCCAGTAGATGGACAAATTGCTTCAGCAGGCGGAAAATTTGGCGGTATTTTAGATCAACAAACAGCAAATCGTTGGTTTAAAAATACAATTACTGGTGGGGAAAATACATTTACTTGGAAGTATACTGCGCCTCACTTAACGAGTAAGTGGCATTACTATATTACTAAAAAAGGATGGAATCCAAATAAAGCGCTAACAAGAGCAGATTTCGAACCAATTGGAACTGTACAACATGATGGTTCTGCAGCTTCAAATAATTTAACTCATAAAATCAATATACCTACTGATCGTAGTGGATATCATGTGATTTTAGCAGTATGGGATGTAGCTGATACAGCAAATGCATTCTATAATGTAATTGATGTTAATCTTATTAATGATGTGAAACCAGACATAGAAGCGCCAAGTATTCCAAATGGACTTCAGACGCAAAAAGTAACAGCGAATAGTGTAGAACTAACATGGAACGCTTCTACGGATAATGTAGGGGTAAAAGGATATCAAATCTTCCGAAACGGAGAGATGATCGATACAGTACTAGGCACTCATTTTATTGATAAGAAATTACAACCAAGCACAGAATACTCTTATACTGTAAAAGCAATTGACTCAGCTGGAAATGTATCGAAAGAAAGTACAGCGCTTACAGTAAAAACAACAGATGAGATTCCTGATACAGAAGCACCAACACAACCAAAAGGATTACATAGTATGGGAACGACAGCGTCAAGTGTGGATTTAATGTGGAGTCCATCTGACGATAATATTGGTGTAGACCATTACGATATTTATAGAGAAACAGAAGGATCAATGAAAAAGATTGCAACATCCAATACAACTTCTTATATGGATAAAAATCTGCTCGCTAATACTACTTATAAATATGTAGTATTAGCTGTTGATGTAGCTGGAAATGAATCCGTACAGAGTGATATATTCACAATTACTACAAAAACCGAAAGCGCTTCATATGAAGCGTGGGATGCAAAAAAAGCATATAAAAAGGGAGATAGAGTTCTACACGAAGGAAAAGTATATGAAGCAGTCCAGAGTTATCAAGGAAATGGTGATCCGAACTGGATTTATGCATTATCATTATGGAAAACAGTGTAAGCTTTACCTAGATATGAACTAAGAGATGATGGGCTTTGATGAAAAAGGGAATCTTGAGAATTCACTTTTCTATTAATAAAAAAGGGTAGTGTATGAATACATAAGATTCATACACTACCCTTTTTATTATGATAACATTTTCGTCATAAGTATATGTGGAATGCCATCTTCCATAAATATATCAGAAGAAGTTTCATAACCTAATTTTTTATAAAATCCTTCAGCTTGTGTTTGCCCGTGTAGTTTCACTTTTGTAGCTTGTTCGTTACGAGCAATTTCTTCTAACGTTTGAATGATAACTTTACCTAATCCGTATGTACGATAATCTTTTAAAATGCAAATACGTTCTAATTTTCCGACGCCATCAACAAATCGTATACGCCCTGTACCTACAGGAAGCTCATTATAATAAACTAAAATATGTTTACATTGCTCTCCGATTTCATCGAATGTATCGAATTCATCTGCAAGAGGGACACCTTGTTCTTTTACAAATACTTCTTTTCGAATATGAAAGGCAGTTTCTAAATCAGCAAGTTCTGTTATAAGTTTGGATTGCAAAATGTTCAGTCCTTTCTAGTGTAATCAGCTTGTGTTTTCATAGTATATCATAATAAAGCGCTATTAAGAGAAGAACATACTAAAAAGCCAACTTTAAAAAGTTAGCTTTTATTACAATTCCTTTATCCCATTTTTAGCGCCGATAATTACTTTACTCGTCATACTTATAAACAACCCTGTTTCAACTACACCAGTAATCATTTTTAATTGAGTGTGTAAATGGGCAGGATTAGAAATAGGATTAGGGAATATACAATCGATAATCATGTTATTGTTATCGGTTATATAGGTTTCATTATTTTTCAAACGTAATGTTGTTTGACATCCTAAAGACTGAATTTTATTTTCGGTTTGTTTCCATGAAAAAGGGATGATTTCAATAGGTAATGGAAAAGTACCTAAATGTGTTACAAGTTTCGATTCATCAGCAATGATAATTAGTTCTTTAGAGGAAGAGGCAACGATTTTTTCACGAAGTAATGCACCGCCACCGCCTTTTATAAGTTGTAAATTTGAATCAATTTCATCCGCTCCATCAATTGTAAGATCAAGACTTTGTACGTCGTTTAACGAAATTAGGGGGATATTTAGTTGATGCGCTAATGCTTCAGTTTCCTTTGATGTCGGTACAGCTTGAAATGATAATCCTTCTTTTACACGCTCACCTAATTTTTGTATTGTCCAATATACAGTAGAACCTGTACCAAGCCCAATCTTCATGCCATCATTTACAAAGTTAGCGGCATATTCGCCAGCGAGCTGTTTTAAATTCATCGCTTTACTCCGCCGGACGCGGTCCAGCATCAAGACCTGAATTTTCAACTGTAAGTACCGGACGAACGACTATATCTTTATGTACACGCATTTGACAAGATAATCGTAAATGATCTTCAATCCCTTTTTCCGTCATTGCATGTTTCTCATTCGCACTCGCTTCACAGAAATCACCTGCTAGTATTTCTACTCTACAAGTTGTGCAACGTGCATTCCCGCCGCAACGATGAAGAATGTTGACACCGCTATCTCCAATTGCTAATACTAACTTCGTTCCTTCTTTTACATCAAATGTTCCCGCACCTTCAATTGTTAATTTTGGCAAATTTGTTCCTCCTCACGTAAAATTGTACATAACATATTTATGACCGCGAATTATTGAACATAAACATTATTTTTTTATATCCCCGTAACTTTTTTTAATGTTGAATCGTTTATTAAGTAAGCGCTGAAAAGGAGTGGTTATTTTGTGCACAAAAGTAACTCATGTTTTAAAGAACCGTATCGATATGAATCATTCAAATATAAACTTTTTAATTGAACAATATGGAGAGTTAAAAAGATACTGTACTTTTTTAACGAAAAACAAATGGGATGGGGAAGATCTCGCCCAAGAAACAGTGTGTAAAGTGCTTCAAAAATATAGAAATAAAGATATTTGTATGACACTCGTCTATAAAATAGCAAGAAATCGTTGGTTAGATCAGATGAAGTCTAAGTCTGTTCAGGAAAAAATAAGAGAACAAATCACTTTTGAAGAACCACATGAGAACATTGCAGATTTGCATGAAATGGTAGGGAAAGTATTGTCTTCATTAAATGTACAGCAATCCGCAATTTTATTATTAAAAGATGTTTTTCAATATAGTATCGCTGATATTGCTAAAGTGTGTTCTGTATCAGAAGGTGCAGTGAAAGCTTCTTTATTTCGGAGTAGAAATAGGCTGAAAACTGTAAGTGAAGAAGGGGTCGAGATAGTCGAATTCACAGATGATATGGAAGTTGTAGTAACGTCTATTCGAGAAGAGAGACCGGAATTATTAACGAAACTGCTTCCGTCAATAGATTTTACTAAGTTACCATCTAAACAGCCAGTCTTATTATTTAATGTGAAACAACCTTCTTCCTACAGTTGTATGCTTTGCGCAGCATAACAAGTATTGGAGGGATTTAAAATGAATGCAATTCCATATGTAGTAGAACAAACAAAATTAGGAGAACGTTCCTATGATATATATTCAAGGTTATTAAAAGACCGCATTATTATTATCGGTTCAGAAATTAATGATCAAGTAGCGAGTAGTGTCGTAGCTCAATTATTATTTTTAGAAGCAGAAGATGCAGAGAAAGATATATTCTTATACATCAATAGCCCCGGCGGTTCAACGACAGCAGGTTTTGCAATATTAGATACGATGAATTTAATTAAACCAGATGTGCAAACGCTGTGCATGGGCTTTGCGGCATCATTTGGTGCATTGCTATTATTATCTGGAGCAAAAGGAAAACGGTTTGCGCTCCCTAACAGTGAAATTATGATTCATCAGCCGCTTGGTGGTGCACAAGGGCAAGCAACAGAAATTGAAATAACTGCGAAAAGAATATTAAAGTTAAAGCATGATATTAATAAAATGATTGCAGAAAAAACAGGCCAACCGATTGAAAGAGTAGCACATGATACAGAAAGAGATTATTTTATGACTGCAGAAGAAGCGAAGGAATATGGGATTGTAGATGATGTTGTTACGAAAAAATAAGATGAAAAAGGCTAGAGGATATATTAATTCTCTAGCCTTTTTATTAATCCTTTACCCATTCATCAACTAATGCTTGATTTTTTTTAATCCATTTTCGCGCAGCTTCTTCAGGATCTTTTGTTTTATTTAACATGACCATTAACGTACCGAGCTGTTCATCGTTCATTTTCCATTTATCAAAGTATTTTATAACATCTGGGTGATCTTTTTCGAAACCTTTACGAACGGAGTAATAAATGTCATCTTTTTCACCATATACTTTCTTAGGGTCTTTTAAATATTTCAAGTCAAATTCTGAAAAACCCCAATGCGGATTCCAAAGCGTAACAGCGATTGGTTTCTTTTTTGTATATGCTTTCTTTAGTTCACTCATCATCGCAGCTTCAGAGGATTGGACAAGTTTTAGTTTTATATCATATTCTTTCATTGCTTTATTCGTTAAATTCATAAGACTACTACCGGGTTCGATACCGACAATTTTATTATCTAGTTCATCTTTATGAGCATTTAAATCTTCGATACTGTTTATGTTTTTCATATAAGAAGGGACGACTAAACCTAGTCCAGTACCTTCGTACCATTTTGATTTTAAGACAATATCATCTTTATAACGATCGTTTAGCGGTTTATCTGTAACTGGTAGCCATACTTCTAAATTCGCATCAACATCGCCACGAGCAACACCAGTCCAAATTGCGGCTTTTTCTAAATACATAAGCTCAACTTTGTAGCCTTTTTCTTCTAATAAAACTTTCCACATGTTTGCAGTTGCAATATTTTCTTTCCAACTTGTTACACCAAGTTTAATTTTTCCTTTCGAATTTGCATTTGTTGCATTACATGAAGTGAAAATCATAGTAATAAATAATGCAAGGCATATAAACCAAATTTTCTTTCGCATCGAAAACCTCCTAAGTAACGTTTGCCTTATAAAATAAATGTATAAGTAAGCATTCTTATTATGAACGGAAACGAGAATTTTAAAGAAATCTTATGAATGTCATTTTTATGTAATATTTCTTTGTAAAATCGCAACACTATGTGAATAGATGGGTAGAAAAGGAGTAGTGACATGGATAATACAAAGGTGCGTGTTGAAAACGTAACAAAAGTATTCGGGAAACATCCGCAAAAAGCCCTTTCCTTATTGAAAGAAGGAAAAAGTAAATCGGAAATTTTAAAGGAGACAGGAATGAACGTTGGTGTGAAAAAAGCAACGTTTGAAGTATACTCTGGAGAAATTTTCGTTATTATGGGTTTGTCTGGTAGCGGGAAATCTACGCTAGTTCGTATGTTAAATCAATTGATTAAACCAACCGCAGGTCATATATACATAGATGGTGAAGACATCGCAACGATGGGAAAAGAAGAGTTACGGAGAGTAAGAAGAACGAAAATGAGTATGGTATTTCAGAAGTTCGCTCTATTTCCGCATCGTACGGTTATACAAAATGTTGCATATGGGTTAGAAATACAAGGAGTTCCGGTTGAAGAGCGAGAGAAAAAAGCGTTAGAATCGCTACAGTTAGTAGGACTCGATCATCATAAAGATAATTATCCAAGTCAACTTAGTGGTGGTATGCAGCAGCGCGTTGGAATCGCAAGGGCGCTAACGAATAATCCAGATGTATTACTAATGGACGAGTCATTCAGTGCATTAGATCCACTTATTCGAAAAGAAATGCAAGATGAATTGTTAGAGTTGCAAGATAAAATGGAAAAAACGATTATATTTATTACGCATGATTTAGATGAAGCGCTTCGAATTGGAGATCGTATCGCATTAATGAAAGATGGAGAAATCGTTCAAATTGGAACGCCAGAAGAAATTATGATGAGCCCCGCTAATGAATTTGTAGAAAAGTTTGTTGCGGACGTGAATTTAGGAAAAGTAATTACGGCGGAGTCTATTTTAAAACGACCAGAAACTTTATTAATTGATCGTGGACCTCGTGTAGCCCTTCAAATTATGAGGAATGCTGGTGTTTCAACTGTATATGTTGTAAACAAAAAGTATGAGTTTTTAGGTATATTAACTGCGGATGATGCGAGTAAGGCAGTACAAAAACAGTGGCCGATTGCTGATTTATTACTTAATGATATTCCGCATGTGTATTTAGATACTTTACTGGAAGAGACGTATGCAAAAATGGCGGAGATGAAATATCCGTTACCAGTAATCGATGAGAAGAAAAGGCTAAGAGGAATTATTAAACGTGAAAGTGTCATTCAAGCTCTTGCAGGAAACATTGAGGAAGAGGTGAAAGACGATGAATAGTATACCGCGTATTCCATTAGGGGAATGGGTAGACTCATTTGTTGCAAGTTTATATGAGCACTTTGAAGGCTTATTCCGAGGATTCTCTTATATTATTGGTGGATTCGTTGATTTACTCACTAATTTTTTAATAATAATTCCTGCCATATTGATGATTATTATCTTATGTTTCCTCATTTGGTACACAACGAGAAAACTATCTTTAGTCATTTTTACGCTTATTGGATTATTATTTATTTTGAATATTAACTACTGGGCACAAACGATGCAAACATTGGCACTCGTACTTACGTCAGTTATTATTTCAATTATTGTCGGAATTCCAATTGGTATATTAGCATCTCAAAATGAACGTTTCTCAAAATTTTTAAAACCAACATTAGATTTTATGCAAACAATGCCTGCATTTGTATACCTTATTCCAGCGATCACATTTTTCGGAGTAGGTGTAGTACCTGGAATTATTGCATCAGTAATCTTTGCAATGCCACCCACAATTCGTTTTACTGACTTAGGAATTAGACAAGTTCCAGAAGATTTAATTGAAGCAGCGAATGCATTTGGATCCACTGCATCACAAAAACTATTTAAAGTACAATTACCACTTGCTACCGGAACGATTATGGCTGGTGTGAACCAAAGTATTATGCTTTCGTTATCGATGGTTGTAACAGCGTCACTTGTAGGAGCTCCTGGACTTGGAGTTGATGTATATCGCTCGGTAACACAAGTTAATATCGGAATGGGATTTGAAGCTGGATTAGCTATCGTAGTAATCGCAATTATATTAGACCGAATTACACAAGGGTTCCATACGAAAAGAAAATAATGACCAAAAAACACACTTTTATACTACAAAGTGTGTTTTTTATTGCATCCAGTTTACATACGAACGATAACAGAACCTCCAGCTGGTGCACAAACTTGGTTTTGCTGTTGTTCCATGGATTTAATTAATTGATTATTTTCTTCAATTAATGAGATTAATTTAGCTAACTGACTTTCAAGACTTGCGATGCGCTGCATCATATATTGTGAATCATGATGCAATGTATTCCTTAAAGGATGGGGGAATAAACATACTGTTGATTTATATTTGGATTCCAATGAGGATGCATTTGAATCGTTCCTCCTTCAATAAATTACGGATCTTTCTTATAGTAAATGCCTATATATATTTAATGGTTACTTGAAATTTTTTCATTATAAAAGGAGTATGTACAGAAAATGGAAAATATTATATATGAAGTTAAAGTGCATTTTTTGAAAAGATTCAAGCGAGATAGTGCGTATATTAATACATTTAAGTGAATGTATTTTGTTTAGGGAGAAATGATGGGAGGAGATGCAATTTTGGCTAAAAAAAAAAAAAGAAATGATGCTTTGGCAATAGGTGTCGGTATAGGGGTTGTAATCGGTGTATTTCAAGGGCACTTTACAAATAATTTAATAATCGGAATTGTGATTGGGATTATAATTGGGATTGCGTTTTTGAAGAAATAATGAGATGTAAATTCATTTCAAAAATTGTTGTATCAAAAGAATGAAAATTCGGAATACGAAACCTGTTTTTCCTTTTTTTGTGCTATTATATATGAAAAGGAAGGTGATGGATATGTCAACAAACAATCAAATAGAACAAAACTGTTTCATTTGCGAAAAACATAAAGGAAATATTATAGTTCCAGGTAGAGCTATTTACGAAGATGAACTCGTTTACGTTGGACATGTCTACTGGGATAGTGAAGAAACATACCTAGGTTATGTAATGATAGATATAAAAAGACATGTACCTGGACTTGCTGAACTAACAGATGAAGAAGCGAAAGCGTTCGGACTTATAACAAGTAGAGTAAGTAAAGCGCTAAAAGAAAGCGAAGGTGCAGAGCATATTTACACTTTTGTTTCAGGAAATGGTGTACCACATATGCATATGCACATTATTCCACGTTATCCCAATACACCAAAAGAATTTTGGTCACCAACCGAAGTAGCGAAATGGACTGGTGCACCATATGGTGATGAAGAGAAAATAAAAAAACTATGCGAAAGAATACGTAAGTATATGGTAAATGAGTATGCATACAACAAATAATACACAATATTCATGGGTTGGAAATATAGAAATGTGTTTAGGAGAAATTTCAGTTAAGCAATATGGTGATATTGTACTTGGTAAATATGGCGGGAATATAAGTGCTGGAGCGAAAAAGAATGAAGATGGTGCATTAGTTTGGTCAAATGGTGAATGGGAATTTGCAGCTATATTAGATGGACATAATAGTGCAGAAAGTGTTGATTTAGTAGTAAATACAATCGAAAAAGAATATGAAAATATAAGCGTAATTTTGAATGAACCAATTGATACAGTATTTCAGTCTGTTGAAAATCATATACTTACAATTTTTCAGTCATCTTCATTTAAGGAAAAGTGCAAAAGAATACAAGGTGAAACAGCTTGCTTACTATGTGTAAGAAAAGAAAATTATATATGGTGGCTTTCTATTGGTGATTGTTTAGTTTATGTATTTCACGAAGAGTTACATAAGTTAGGACAATATGCATTAAATCAACGTCATTTTTACGAATGGATTGGAAATGTAAACACATTTGATTTACCTGTTCCTTGTTATTCATCAGGTATTCGTGAATTACGTACTGGAAAGAACCGAATTGTAATGGTGACAGATGGAGTATTAGAATGCGGGGAACGCCGATATGAAACGCCAGTAAATCTGTATAATAATATGAATAGAAATAATAAAAAACTTGAAGAAAGTGTTCATCATGTATTAGAGCACGTTCATCATCAATTCGGACGCGATAGTGCGACTATAATTAGTTGGGACGTTGAAAATAAAGAGAGTGCTACGTATCCGAGTAATCAGCCGGAGAAAAGGTAAAGGAGGAGACATCACTGTTTTTAGTTAAAGTAATTTTATTAGTATTATGGATCATATTTGTAGTTATTTTGGAAAAAGTAGTGAGAAAAAAATTAAATATACCGAAACAAACTGCCTGGAATAGTAAATATGTAAACAACTTTCATAAATGGGGCACTAGGGCTCTTATTATTTCTTATATAATTGTTACGATGATATGTGCTACTTTAAATCCCGTTTATATTAGTAATTTACCCATTTTATTTTTAATAACTTTATACTGCTTTCAATCATTTATGGAGTGGAAATTTAATAAAGAATCGAGGGAATATGTCATTTCTTTAGGGACAGTTCCATTATTAATAATAACAGGAATTATGTTTAATCTCTTCTTTTATAGTTATTGGATTTAATCATATGTGGAATGAACGGAGTGACAAAATGAAAATACCTAAATTACGTGCTGAAGTAATGATTGTAAACGACGAACATTCAAAAGTACTAGTACAATGTGATGAGAATGAATCATTTTATCGTTTTACAGGTGGCTCTATTGAATTTGGTGAAACGTCAAAAGAAGCAATAATTCGAGAGTTAATAGAAGAATACGATTTGAAAGTTGATGTTCAAGAGTTAGCAATTGTAAATGAACATATTTTTGAGTGGGGCAACGAAAATGGTCATCATTGTACATTGATACATTGGGGGACTGTTGAAAAAATCATTACAAATGAAATAAGGCATAAAGAGCATGAGGATATTATATTAATTTGGAAAAGTCTAGAGGAATTACAGGAGAAGCCGACATATCCTGAAGGCATCATAAGTTATTTAGAAGGGGATAACCGTAATATAGTCCAATTTATTTCAAGTAATTAAATGAAATAATAGGAGGGGTGAAAATGGGAGCTTCTACTTTTTGGATTATAACTATTGTTTTTTGTATAGCTGTCTACTTTCTCGATAAGTTTTTAAGAAAAAAATTGAATATGCCCAAGGGTGGTTTTTGGGGATATAAGAAACATGTAAATAGTTTACATAAAAAATTGGAAATAGGACTACTTTTTATTTATTTAATAACTAGCTTTATATTTATCTTTAAATTTGAAAGTGTTAATATCGCTTATGTCATTTTTTCTTATTTAGGTGGGACGTTAATCTTAAGAGCATTGATGGAATGGAAGTATGATAAAGAATCGAAAGAATATATATTTTCGATAATTGGGGTATTCACGTTTATTTTTATGACTTCGATACTATTTTACTTCTTTCCACCTGCTGTATAATAAAAATTTGATAGTACAAATAATGAAATAACTAATAAGCAAGAAACCATTTACTACTAAATGGTTTCTTGTTTATTTAAGCATTTATTTTAGTTAATATAGATGTAATGAAATTAGTTTTATCCTCTGCATACTTATGTTTATCAGTAGGATTAGCTTGTGAAAGTTGAATCTTTAACTGTTCATACTGCATGCGTGCAGTTTTATTGTCTATTAAGTAATCACGAAATTGTAATTGTTCTATTAAATATGTATTCCCTTGTTCATACATATGAATTTGATGAGTTCTTGGTTCACCTTTATTAAAGTAGTATCTTTCGGGTAATACTTCTTTTCTATATTTATAGTTTAGTAGTTCTAACTTTTTAATACAATGTATACCGTCCGTATAATTTTCTAATTCAATTGCTATATCAATAATTGGCTTTGCACTTAAATATGGAATAGAAGTACTACCAATATGGTGTATCGCTAAAATATGTTCGCCAATTTGTTCCTCAATGATTTGTTTCTCTTTCATAAACTCAATTTCCCATTCTTCAGTCCACGGCACTAAAAACACTTCCCCATACGGTAAACCTAACATTTAATTAGCACCTCTTTCAAAATAGTTTTCAAAAAGTTTATTACATCTTCTTAAAGCTTCTCAAAACAAGGTATTCCCACAATCTCCAAGGAAGAATCTTCTTCGTAAAGATCATAAATTTTACACCTTTTCCAATAGGATATCGTAAAGTAGTACGCTTTTTTTCAGCAATTTCAACGATTTTATTAGCAACATCTATCGGATTACCAAATGTATCACTACCGCTATTAATATGTTTTTGTATTTTATCCATATATTCTTTGTAAGGAGATGTTGTATCAGATTGGTTTTCAGCTAGTTGTTTACCAACCTCCCATATATTTGTGTTGTAAGAACCAGGTTCAATTAAAGCGACATCTATTCCGAAAGGTTTTAATTCTAAGCGAAGCGATTCACTCCAGCCTTCTAATGCATATTTTGAAGATACATAAGGAGATAAACCAGGAAATCCAACTTGGCCGCTAATGCTGCTTATATTAATGATTTTTCCGCTTCTTTGTTCTCTCATATATGGTAAAACAAGCTGAGTGATTGATATAGCTCCAAAAAGGTTCGTTTCAAATTGCTTTCGATATTCGTCTACTGGGATTTCTTCTACAAAGCCCCCATTTGCATATCCTGCATTATTTATAAGGAGATCTATTCTATTAATTTCTTTTAAAAACAATTGGAAATTATGTATAGAATTTTGATCTGTTACATCTAATTGTTGAACTTTTATATTGTGCTGTAAGTTAAGTTGAGTAACTTGGGATAGTAAGGTTCCTTGTTTTTCAAGGTTTCGCATTGTAGCGATAACTAAATAATCTTTTTTTGCGAGTTCGAGTGTAGTTAATAGTCCAAATCCACTTGAGGCTCCAGTAATTATTGCGATTTTTTTATTCATTTTTCGCCAGCTTTCTTTTTCTTTTATCATAACGAGTTATGATAAGAAAATCTATTATTCTTACATTCAGTATGAAATGAATTTGTATGTAAAAAAGGAGATTATAGGGAATCAGCGTATATAGAGTAGTGTATATTAATATGATAATGAAATGAGGGAAGAAAAATGGTCCATGTAAAAGCTGTATTAGCAGATCAGCTATTAGCGAATGCAAATGATCCCAGTTGGTATATGCCATTTTCAGATGCAGTTAAGGATTTATCTGAGAGGGAAGCTTTCTGGAAACCGAATGAAGAGAGTAATAGTATAGCTGAAATCGTACAACATTTACTGTATTGGAACTCTACGTGGCAAACTAGGTATAAAGAATCAAATGTGAATGCAGTACCCGCTATAGGAGATAATAACAAAAGTTTTATGCTCTCAGATAATCAAACTTTCGATGAATTACGGGAAAAACTACTAGAAAAACTGTTACAATGGCAAAATCTCATAAATGAAGAAAAGGTTGAAAGTGATGTAGTGGGATTTCCTGTTTCTGCAAAGTGGTGGGAAGTGCTAGCGAATGTAACAACTCATAATGCATATCATATTGGTCAAATTATTTACATCCGAAAATTACAGAAGAGCTTTGATAATGAATAAAGTAACAATTCTCTTATTAAGGGAACAAAAGTGGACAAAACGAGACAAACGTCTCATTTTGTCCACTTTTTTATTGTTTAAAGATAGAGAAAACCTATTAAAACAAGGATTCGAAATTGGCACAATACTTGCAATATAAAAGACGAACAAGAAAATAGGAGGGCTGGACATGTTAAAAACAACTGAAAGTAAAGGGAATGAAATTACGAAAGAACAAGCTCGTTGGATGTACGAAAAAATGTTAGAAATTCGTAAGTTTGAAGATAAGGTGCATGAATTGTTCGCGCAAGGCGTTTTGCCAGGTTTCGTTCATTTATACGCAGGTGAAGAAGCGGTAGCAGTTGGTGTATGTGCCCACTTAACGGATAGTGACAGTATTACAAGTACACATAGAGGTCATGGACATTGTATCGCAAAAGGTTGTGATTTAAATGGTATGATGGCTGAACTTTTTGGGAAAGCGACAGGATTATGTAAAGGAAAAGGCGGTTCCATGCATATTGCCGATTTAGATAAAGGAATGCTAGGTGCGAATGGCATTGTAGGCGGCGGTTTCCCACTTGCTTGCGGTTCAGCATTAACAGCTAAATATAAAGGAACAAAAGATGTAAGTGTTTGCTTCTTCGGTGACGGAGCAAATAATGAAGGAACATTCCATGAAGGGGTTAATTTAGCGGCGATTTGGAAGTTACCAGTTATTTTTATTGCAGAAAATAACGGTTACGGTGAAGCAACTACATTTGAATATGCTTCAAGTTGTGATTCTATCGCTGATCGCGCAAAAGCTTATAATATTCCAGGTGTTCAAGTAGATGGAAAAGATCTTCTAGCTGTATATAAAGCTGCTGCAGAAGCAGTGGAACGTGCGCGTAATGGGGATGGTCCAACAATTATTGAATGTATGACATATCGTAATTATGGTCATTTCGAAGGTGAAGCGCAAACATATAAAACATCAGAAGAAAAAGAAGAACATTTAAATGAAAAAGATGCAATTGTGAATTTCCGTAAGCATTTAATTCATGAAGGTTTATTAACGGAATCTGAACTTGTTGATATGGAAAACGCAGTAGATGATGCAGTACAAAGATCCATTGAATTTAGTGAAAATAGTCCATACCCAGACGATGAAGAATTATTAAAAGATGTATACGTTTCTTACAAATAAGAGGAGGGTGAAAAATTATGACTAGAACAGTAAGTATGTCAACTGCAATTAATGAAGCGATGAAAATCTCAATGCGTCGTGATGAAAATGTAATTTTAATAGGTGAAGATGTTGCAGGCGGTGCACAAGTTGATCATCTGCAAGATGATGAAGCTTGGGGTGGTGTTCTTGGTGTTACGAAAGGACTTGTACAAGAGTTTGGCCGAAATCGTATATTGGATACACCAATTTCTGAAGCGGGTTATATGGGAGCTGCGATGGCAGCTGCTGCAACTGGGTTACGTCCGATTGCTGAGTTAATGTTTAATGATTTTATCGGTAGTTGTCTTGATCAAGTATTAAACCAAGGTGCGAAATTCCGTTATATGTTTGGAGGTAAAGCAAAAGTACCCGTTACAGTACGTACGATGCATGGCGCTGGTTTTAGTGCAGCAGCTCAACATTCACAAAGTTTGTACGCATTATTTACGAGCATACCAGGTATTAAAGTTGTTGTTCCTTCCACACCGTATGATGCAAAAGGCTTATTATTAGCGGCAATTGAAGATGATGATCCAGTAATCTTCTTTGAGGATAAAACACTTTACAATATGAAAGGTGAAGTGCCAGAAGGATACTATACAATTCCATTAGGAAAAGCAGATATTAAACGGGAAGGTTCTGATGTAACAATTGTCGCAATCGGAAAGCAAGTTCATACAGCGCTTGCAGCTGCAAAGCAATTATCGAAAAAGGGGCTTGAAGTAGAAGTAATTGATCCACGATCTTTATCACCACTTGATGAAGATACTATTTTATCATCTGTTGAAAAAACAAATCGTCTTATCGTCATTGACGAAGCGAATCCTAGATGTAGTATTGCAACAGATATTGCGGCAATTGTAGCGGATAAAGGTTTTGATTTGTTAGATGCACCTATTAAACGAATTACAGCACCACATACACCTGTTCCGTTCTCACCACCACTTGAAAAGTTGTATTTGCCAACACCAGAAAAAGTAATTGAAACTGTATCAGAAATGATCGGAGACCAATCTTTATTACATGTGTAATAAAACGATGAGAAGGGAGAGAGAGACATGGCTGTAGAAGTTGTAATGCCGAAGTTAGGTATGGCGATGAAAGAAGGTATTATTACGAGCTGGAATATTAAAGCAGGCGATAATGTAGCAAAAGGAGAACTAATTGCTAGTATTAATTCAGAAAAAATTGAAACGGAAATTGAAGCGCCAGCTGATGGTACGGTACTTGATATAGCTGTAAGTGAAGATGAAGGAGTGCCGCCTGGTACTGTAATTTGCTACATCGGTAAACCGAATGAAAAGGTAGAAATGCAGGAAAGCACACATGTTGTAGAAGAAAAAACATCTAATATAGAAGTACAAAATGTACAAAATCAAGAAGCAAATGGGAAAGAAGTATCGAAGCAAAGAATTAAAATTTCACCTGTAGCCAAGAAAATTGCAAAGTCTGAAAATCTGGATATCAAGGCATTAGTTGGTACAGGTCCTGGCGGAAGGATTACAAAGGCAGATGTATTAAAAGTACTTGAGGTAAGAGTAAACGTTCCGGAAATATCTGAACGAGAAGAAAGTAAAGCGATTCCTGTTACTGGTATGCGTAAAGCAATCGCAAATCGTATGCACGCAAGCTTACAAAATAGCGCACAATTAACGTTAACGATGAAAGTAGATGTAACAGATTTAGTTGCTTTACATAAAGAAATAGCGGAAGTTGTACAAAAAAGATATGATAATAAATTAACTATTACGGATTTCGTCTCGCATGCTGTTGTATTAGCACTTGGAGAGCATAAAGAAATGAACAGCGCTTATATAGATGATGCAATCCATCAATTTGAACATGTGCATTTAGGCATGGCAGTCGCATTAGAAAAAGGGTTAGTCGTTCCAGCTATTCGCTTTGCAAATAATTTATCTTTAGTAGAGTTGTCTAAAGAGATTAAGAATGTGGCACAAAAGGCACGAGCAGGTAGCTTAAGTAGTGATGATATGCACGGAACGACATTTACAATTAGTAATTTAGGTAGCTTTGGTATTGAATATTTCACACCGGTATTAAATACACCTGAAACTGGTATTTTAGGTGTAGGTGCAATTGAACATGTTCCTGTATTTAAAGGGAAAAAATTAAGAAAAGGAAGTATGTTACCTTTAAGTTTAACATTCGATCATCGTGTATTAGACGGTGCACCAGCAGCTGCATTTTTACGCACAATTAAACATTATTTAGAAGAACCTATAACAATTCTTTTATAAAGAGAAGGTGAGAGAATGAGTAAATTAGTTGTTATTGGGGGCGGACCTGCTGGCTATGTAGCAGCAATTACCGCGGCTCAAAATGGCAAAGATGTCACTCTTATTGATGAAGCTGACCTTGGCGGAACATGTTTAAATGTTGGGTGTATGCCGACGAAATCACTGTTAGAAAGTGCTGAAGTACATGACATTGTGAGAAAAGCGAATGATTATGGGGTTACGCTTAATACAGGAAGTATATCAATTGATTGGGATCAAATACAGGCGAGGAAATCACAAATCGTAATGCAACTCGTCCAAGGAATACAATATTTAATGAAGAAAAATAAAATTAAAGTTGTAAAAGGAAAAGCGAAATTCGAAACGGATCATCGTATGCGAGTTGTACAAGGAAATAAAGAAGAAGTAGTTGATGGAGAGAGCTTTATTATCGCAGCTGGTTCCGAACCTACAGAATTACCATTCGCTCCGTTTGATGGAAAATGGATTTTAAATAGTAGCCATGCTATGTCTCTTGAGAGTGTACCATCTTCATTGTTAATCGTTGGTGGTGGTGTAATAGGATGCGAGTTTGCAAGCATTTATAGTAGACTTGGCACAAAAGTATCGATAGTTGAAATGGCACCGCAATTAATACCTGGTGAAGATGAAGATATCGCGAATACTTTAAGAGAGAAATTAGAAAAAGATGGGGTGAAAATTTTTACGGGAGCATTTTTAAAAGGTTTAAATAACTATAAGAAGCAAGCTTCATTTGAATACGAGGGAATTACTCATGAAGTAACTCCAGAATTTGTTCTTGTTTCTGTAGGAAGAAAACCACGAGTGCAACAATTAGGATTAGAAAAGGCAGGGGTTCAGTTTTCAAATAAAGGGATTGCTGTGAATGAACATATGCAAACGAACGTATCGCATATTTACGCAGCTGGTGATGTGATCGGTGGAATTCAGCTTGCTCATGTTGCCTTCCATGAAGGAACGACAGCAGCATTACACGCAAGCGGAGAAGACGTGAAAGTAAATTATCACGCTGTGCCCCGTTGTATATACACAGCTCCAGAAATAGCTAGTGTCGGGTTAAGTGAAAAAGGTGCAAGAGAACAATATGGTGATATTCTCATCGGAGAATTTCCTTTTACAGCGAACGGAAAAGCTCTTATTTTAGGAGAACAAGTAGGTAAAGTAAAAGTCATTGTAGAACCTAAATACCAAGAAATTGTAGGGATTTCTATTATCGGTCCTCATGCAACTGAACTTATTGGTCAAGGAACCATAATGATTCATACAGAAGTTACCGCTGATATAATGAGAGATTATATTGCAGCACACCCTACTTTATCAGAAGCAATTCATGAAGCGTTAATGCAAGCGGTAGGACATGCTGTACATGCTTAAATGGAAATATAATAAACCACTATTCTCTAAACAAATAAGAGAATAGTGGTTTGATTTTTTATTAATAGAATATCCTATTATTTTTTAATTTCAATCGCTGAAGTAATATCGTTCCAATCAGGAGCTAAATTAGCAGTTTTACCATACCAATCAGCGTGTTTAAATATAACACCTTTTCCTAATCCTTGTGTAGAAGTATGCTCCCAAAGTGTCGTTGAATAACTTGCAGAAGGTGACGCTGTACTTACAGAAGAAATTCTGTCATTCCAGCTAGATGGTAAGTTTTTAAAGCCGCTGCTCCAGTAAATATATTGACCACCTTTATCTTTATGTTCGTAAAAATCAGTACTACCAGCACCGCTACCTAAAGGATTAATATTATTTTTAATTGCTTTTTTATCCTTTGCAATATACGCATCCAATGTTTCACGGCTAGTAAAACCATAAGCTAGCCAATCTCCATTTTCATTTTGCTCTGGTAATACCATAGTAATTTGGATATCTTTCTTATCCTGATCACTTAATTTTGCAAATGAATTAACATTTTGTTCATCCACTTTTAAATAATCAAATGACTTAATTGTGTTACTTTTTTCCTCAGCACTTACTGCACCTAGTCCTCCAGTTAATGCAAAACCTGCTACTAATGTCCCTGCTACTAATTTCTTCAACATATAACCATCCCTTTTTGTTTGAATTTTTGTACAGGTGAATCTTGTACAGCTAAAATGTATTCTAATTTTATACTTTTGTAAATATTCTGAAGTTTTAGAAATAATAGGCGGAATATTTACATTTTTACATTATTTCTTTAGAAAAAATGGTTATTGGAATGATATAATAAGTGGATGTATTGCTTTTACTGGATGTAAAGATATTTTAGGAGAGGTGTCATTGAAATATTTTACAAGAGAATGGTATAAAAAAATGCAAGTTTTAGAATTTATAAGTTTTATAGAGTCTATAAAAGAATGGTCGGAAATGGATATACAAAGTTTAAAGGAAGAAATAGAGGAAAGGAAAATAGATTTATTAAAATTCCTTCCTGAATCGATATACTCAATTATACAAAACATAACAATTAATTCAGAATACCCATCAGGTGAACTGAAAAAACTTATGCAAGAGTGGACAACAGATTATGAAAAAAGAATGGCACAATTAGATCAATCATACGTAGAATATTTTAATTCCATTGAGAAAAAACTTCCGTCAAATGTCGCTCAGTTACACAAGACATCACTACACGATAGTGTAATTAAAGTAATAAAGAGAGAATCAGAAGATACTTTGTCTATCGTATTAGATTGCAGTGGTACTTTTAGTGAATTTGATAAACTTGAAGTAACCTTTATAGGAGTAACACAGTGTTCTATGCCGGAAAACTTTGAAAATGCTTGGTGGTTATATCATGAAATAGCTCTTACTGAAGATGGTTTTGAACTTGGCGTTTTATTTGACTCTCCGTTTAGAGAAGTGACGATTTGCGCAGCAGATGTATTACTTGTGAAGAAATAATGTTGTATGGAGTATTACAAACGTTTGACATAATAAAAAAATAAAGTTATTGTAGATACATGAAGTCTACAATAGGAGCTGTACTATGAAATATTCTAAAGCTACAAATTATGCTCTTCATACAATGCTTTTTCTGGCAAAGGCCACACCAAATAAGTTAGTTAGTGTTCACCAATTAGCAGAAATGCAAAATGTTTCACCAACGTACTTGTCTAAAATACTAACTAAGTTGACGAAGGAAGGGATGATACACTCATCATCTGGTCCAAAGGGCGGTTACTCGCTTAGTAAGAATTGGGAAGATATTTCATTTTTAGATATTATACATGCAATTGAAGGCAAAACATCATTGTTTGACTGTTGTTTACATGACAAACCTGGATGTTTAATTAATGAGGCAATGCTCGCAGCAGAAGAGAAAATGGAAGAAGAGTTAAGAAATCAAAAAATCGTAGATCTTGCGAAAAAAATAAAAGTGGATTTTTAATCTGCTTTTATTTTTAAATTAATTAAGGATAAAAAGGCTCTTTAATATCTTTGATTGTAGTTAGAAAATGATATGAAGAAGGAGAGAAGATGATGAATAATTTTTGGAATGATCGATATAAATCAGATGAATATTTTTACGGGGAAGAACCTAATACATTTATTAAAGAACAAGCATTTCGTTTAGCAAATCACAATAAAGTAATAGCATTTGCGGAGGGAGAAGGTAGAAATGCTGTATTTCTAGCAAGACAAGGGAACGAAGTAACAGCTATTGATTATTCGGAAGATGGATTAGAAAAGACAAAAAAATTGGCAGAGAAGCATAACGTAAACGTGCATACAAAAAAAGTAGATTTATTAGCTGATAGTTTGCCAGAAAATGAATATGATGCGGCAATTATGGTATTTGGACATTTTCATGATGATTATAAAAAAATGATATTAGATAAAATGATACAAACGATAAAACCTGGTGGATTAATTATGTTTGAAGTTTACTCAAAAAAACAAATAAACAATTGTACTGGTGGACCAAAAGATGTTGATATGCTGTATGATCCAATTGATATCCTTACTTGGTGTGAAGAACATAAGATAATTCATTTCTTTAATGGAGAACAAGAGCGAGTTGAAGGGAAAGGGCACACTGGTTTAGCTGATGTTATTCAAGTTGTTATTAGAAAATTAATATAAGTGTTAAATGTATGAATGTAAAAAGACCAGTCGTATAAGACTGGTCTTTCTATTTAGATACTAAATTATCAAGCTTCCAATATGTATTTGTTAACGGCGCAGCTTTGCTATCTATGTATAAATACATATTATTTAAATCTTTTGGTGAAGTTTTCAGTTCAAATATAACGTCAGTAGTTAAAGAGAATTCGTGTGGAACATTTTTATAGTGCTCGTCATCTATCGGATGAGCTTCACCTTCATATTTCTCACCAGTTTTTTCATCTTGTATGAAATATTTTATTTCCGAAAGATCAATAGTTTGTCCATCGTCTCGAACATTATTAATCATAACACGAGTAGTAAGGCGCCGCTCTTTGTCTATTTTTTCAAACTTTGCATTCTCAACTGTCGCTCTATAGTATTCATTTTTAACTATTTCTCCATAGTGCATTGCATTCTTTTCGAGAGCGCTCTTTTCTTGTTTTGATGTAGTATTGCTATTACATCCTGTTAATATTCCTGTAAATAATAATGCTGTACAAGTTACTTTAATTAAAGAGTTCATAGTAATTCCTTTCTGTATTAAAAAGTAAAACATAGGATTAATTTTACAACAATAAGGAAATAAGTAGAAGCCTTTTAGTAAAATATGCAAATGTACATTTATTCGGTATTTGAGTTAATAAAATGGAAAAAGGGGGGAAACCTGCATAAAAACGGAAGGAAAAGGATTGAAAATATTGTGAAACGGAAGAAACGTGCATATAATTAACATAAAGTTTAAATTTCTGAATCTTCAATAACGGTGGTGATAACATGTTTACTGAAGAACGTCGAGAGAGAATCTTAGAACTACTTAATACAGATGGAAGAGTAATCGCAAAGGAACTTGCGGAAAGATTTGATATGTCTATTGATTCTATAAGAAGAGATTTGTCTATTATGGAGAAGGAAGGTTTATTAAAAAGAACGCACGGAGGTGCAATTGAACTTACGCGAGTGAGAAACTTAGCTGCGGAACCAACTAAACGTTATAGTGATAGTTCAATATATGAGGACACAATCGCAAGAGTTGCAGCATCTTATATACAAGAAGGTGATTCGATTTTTATTGGTGGGGCTTCCGTTCATAATGCGATGCTGAAATATTTACCGGAAATATCATTTACGGTTATTACGAATTCTATAGAAATAGCTGGTTATCTACGAGAATATAAGAATATTGATACGTATTTAATTGGCGGAAAAGTAAAACCTTCAGGGAATATTACTGATACACTTGCTTCTGAATTGATAAGTAGATTTTCTATTGATCTTTATTTCTCTACAGGTGGAGGCATTTCATTACAAGGTATTAGTACTGCAACACCTGAAGTTGCTTATTTTAGTAAAAGAGTAAGTGAAATTGCTAGAAAAAATATTTGTTTAGCCCCGCATAATAAACTTGGAATAGATTGTTTTATAAGAGGAGAGTCTCTAAAAGAAATTGACCTTATTATAACTGACGAAGAGGCTAGTAAAGAAACTGTTCAGGAATTTGAGAAACAAGGTAAACAAGTTGTAATAGCGCCATTATATTCATTTGAAAGGAGTTTGACATGATTGTAAAAGAGCAAGAGTTTCATATAAATGGATTAACTTATACAATTCGTTCTGCAGCTGAGAAAGATGCTGACCAGTTATCGAAAATTAGAGTTCAGATTGATGGAGAAACTGAAAATATGGATAGAGATGCTGGAGAGGGATTTATAGATAATCTAGGATTTCAAAAAATAATAAAAACAGATAGTGAAGAGACGAAGAATCTCTTTTTAGTTGCAGAAGTGCACAATCGAATCGTTGGATTTTCAAGGTGTGAAGGATCAAATTTTAAGAGATTATCTCATAAAGTGGAGTTTGGCGTTTGCATTTTAAAAGAGTTTTGGGGATATAAAATGGGTAAGAGCCTATTACAACAATCTATTAAATGGGCTGACGAAAATGCAGTAAATAAAATATCTTTACAAGTATTAGAGACAAACGAGAAAGCTATTCATCTTTATAAAAAATTAGGTTTTGAAGTAGAAGGCGTTTTGAAAAATGACAAAAGACTATCGGACGGAAAGTATTATAATACGGTAGTGATGGGAAGGTTTACTGATACTTTTCATAAAAGAGGTGAAGAAGTATGTTTTACAGAAGGAAGTACTATGTAGTGAAAAATGAATTCATAGAAGTATTTAATGATCATTTCAATAACACGAACTTACCTAATCAATTAAAGCATGGTTCTAAGCTAATAGGACGCTGGATGAAAGATAATAAGAATGGTACGTCTGAAGTATTTGCTATATGGGAATATGATAGTTATGAACAGTATAAAGAAATAGAATCGAAAATTAGAAGTGACGAGAGGCATATTAGAAGAATACATGAATGGTATGAAAACCATGGCGGGAAAGAATATGTTTTACAGGAGTACATAGTAGAGATGAAAAATGAAGAGTTAGTATGTACTGTAAAGTAATAGAGGGGTGAGGGATAATAGGAATGAAAACAAAATTATATTTTAGTTTAGCATCCACTATTTTATTTGCAATAGCCGTGATTGTTTTCTTTATAAACGGTAATCCACAAAAGTGGTTTTGGTTATGTATTTTCTTTGCTTCCATTATACAAAATATAGTGCTACTAAAAAAGAATAAAGAAGTGCATTAAGATATTCAAATTATTAACATATCTGTGTCGTCTTTCTAGTTTTATTGAAAACGCTTTTATTCAGTTTTATAATAAAAGTATGTTTTTACAGATCTCCAAAACAATGAATAGGGAGATGATACAATGTTAGCTTCACCGTTTTACTTACATACATGGAAAAAGTTTATTAATGAAGGAGTCCTTGATTCGAACCGTATAAACGAAAGAATTTCAGAGTCATGGCATCGATGTAAACAAGCAAATGTGAATCCTCACATGAATAAAGGTCAGAAAATTTTGTCTTCTAATTTTTTTCAAGATCAAAAGAAAAAGAGTGAAATCTTCCTAGATATCGCAATCCCTCAAATACAAAATATGAGAAAAACCATTGATGAACTACAAATGATGGCATTATTAATCGATCCAGATGGTTATGTTCTATCGTTAAGTGGAAATAAACAAACGTTAAAGCGAGCGAAATATATTAATTTTATTGAAGGTGTAAAATGGACGGAAGCAGCTGTGGGGACAAACGCAATAGGAACAGCGCTAGAAATTGAAGAAGCTATTATGATAAGTGGTACTGAACATTACTCCGTGGCATCTCATAGCTGGAGTTGTGCGGCTGCTCCCATTCATAATGATGACGGGAAATTAATTGGTGTTCTAGATTTCTCCTGTCCAATTGAATTTTCGCATCCATATATGCTCGGTATGGTAACTTCAATTGCACATGCGATAGAACGTGAATGTAGCATAAGAGTTCATCAAAATGAATTACACTTAATTCATCGTTTTTTAGATGTCATTGATAGTGATGAACAAGTAGTTATTTGTAATCATCGTGATGTTATCGTTTCTGCGAGTAAGAGCGTTCGTGAACGAATAAATAATTGGTCAAGAATGAAACTTGAAGAGTTAATGCACCATGGATTAGAAACTAAATTAGAGATACCAGTATATAGTAATGAAAGAATGATTGGGAAATGTATGTATTTAAAGGAAAACAAACAAATGAATACATATTCTGCTCTCACATTTATAAAAGGAATTACTTTTCCAGGAGTTACTGGGACAAGCAAAGCATTTCAACACACACTAGAAGAAATTAAGCTTGTTTCACCGACTGAGGCTAGTGTGTATGTATGTGGTGAGACAGGAGTGGGAAAGGAATATGTCGCGAGAGCGATTCATGAAAATAGTCCAAGAAAAGACGGGCCCTTTATAGCTGTTAACTGCGGTTCTTTGCCTAAAGAATTAATGGAAAGTGAATTGTTCGGTTATGCTGAAGGGGCATTTACAGGTGCGCGACGTCAAGGATATAAAGGGAAATTTGAACAAGCGAATGGAGGAACATTATTTTTAGATGAAATTGGTGAAGTACCACCAGAGATGCAAGTAGCATTATTGCGTGTTTTACAAGAACGTACAATAACTCCAATAGGAAGTTCAAAAGAGGTACCAGTAAATATTCGTATTATTACTGCCACACATAAAGATTTACTACGGTTAGTAGAAGAAGGGAAATTCCGTCAAGATTTATATTATCGTTTGCACGTTTATCCGTTATATGTTCCATCGTTAATAGAAAGAAAAGAGGATATCCCATATTTTATACAACACTTTTGCGAACGGAAGAATTGGAATGTTGTATTTCCGAAGAGTATTTGCAATCAATTTTTACAACATACATGGCCCGGAAATATTCGAGAACTAGTAAATGCATTAGAACGCATTTACATTTTGTCGCAAGGACGGGAAATATGCGAAAAACAAGTCGCTCTTTTGATACAAACAATGATGGGAAATCAACAACAACTTGAGTTACAAGTTGAAAATAAAACCGAACATACATTGAATTTTCGCGAAAAAATACAGCGTGATAGCATGATTGAAGCATTACAAAAGACAAACGGAAATGTTTCATTAGCTGCAAAACTATTAGATGTACCCCGTAGTACATTTTATAAACGAATGCAAAAATATAAGTTATAAAGTAGATTTTTGTAATCTACTTTTTCTTTGTGGGCTCATGTTCTGTCGGAATGTGCGCTTACCGGGGAAATAATAGAATTGTTAGAAGGGAAATTTCCTAATGGGGGTTAGTGTGTGAAGTACATTGAAATTGGAATCGGGAATAAGTGGTTTGTTCGAACGGAAACTGAAAATAAAGATGGAACTGAATTTGAAGAACGAGGAATTATAAAACCTATTTATTTTGAGTCTTTATACATACGTATTTGGTTTCGGAAAACTTGTTTTATTTTTGATACGAAAGAGGGGTTTAAGAAAGATAAGAAGAGGAGGGTTGAATATAAATTTATAGTTGGAATTGTCAGTAGACTGGATAAAGAAGAAGTGGGCTAACATACGTAGTTATATTGGACAGGAAATTCTTTTGACTTATATCAAATTCATGAAAAGCACATTTACTAAATATAAATTGTTAATAAAACCACTAAAAATTATTATCAAGACCTAAAAGCTAAAAATCTTTAAAAAATAAAGGTGAGCGCATATTAGTCATGTATAATATGTACTCACCTTTATTTTCTTGTTCAAAGCACCCGTTAGTCACTCATGGAACATGGAATAAAGTGTGGTATTGATTTAAAATAAAGTTTGATAATTTATAAAAAAGATTGATAAAACCCTGTATTAATATAAGGTTTTTTTTGCCCCTTAAATTTCAGTTGTATTGTTCAATTAAAGGGCCAGATTGTTGAGGAAACAGGAATAATAAGAATACTCAAAAGATTGTTTGTGAAGTGTTACACTTAAACTAACGGGCAGTTTAGCTTAAGTACATTTTTTCACAAATTTAAATGGGGAAATTTCCCCATTTTTTATACCAGCTTAACGTTGATTCGGGAATATTGAACTTCGCTACCTGCTAATTGAATTCTACTTCATCTGGAGACCTTTAAATTAAAATGTTTCCTTTCTTCTGATAGACTTATTAAATTTCGAAAACAATCAATTCAATCATCTTTTCGTATAGAAAAACTTATTAAGAAACATGCACTAGAAAAAATATAAATCATATATAGGAGATATCCCGTTTGAATGCTTGAGGAGGATATTATGAAACCTATGTTACCTAGTGAAAAATATTTCGGTAATTTAGAACTAGTTTATGCATTTTATGGGGCTATGCCTACAGGTGTTACTGTTTCAGAAACCGGTCGTATTTTCATTTGCTTTCCGAAATGGGGAGACGATGTTAAATTTACGGTGGCGGAAATTTTTGAGGATAAATTGCAGCCTTATCCTAATTTACAAACCAATTTGGTTAACCCCGAGAATATCCCAATGACTTTCATCAGTGTCCAAAGTGTAGTTGCTGATGGAAGGGGAACGCTTTGGATATTAGATACAGCGGCACCCAATTTTTCTGAACCTATTAAAGGGGGGGCAAAATTAGTCGCTGTTGATTTAGAAACCAATACAATAAGAAAAGTATATACCTTTACAGAAGATGTTGTCCTGCCTACAACTTATCTGAATGATGTCCGTTTTGATTTTCGTGTTGGAAAAGCAGGTTATGCCTATATAACGGATTCTTCTTCAAGAGGACCAGGAGCTATTATCGTCGTAGATTTATCAAATGGAAACGCGTTTAGACGGTTAAATGGAGCAAATTCAACTTCACCCGATCCCTATTTTTTACCGAAAGTAGAAGGTCAAATTTTAATGAATCGAAACAAAGACGGTTCAACTTCTCCATTTAGATTGGCGTCTGATAGTCTTGCGATTTCTCCTGATGGAAAGATATTATTTTTTGCTCCACTAACCAGTCGGCATTTGTTCTCGATCTCAACAGAAGCCCTGAGAGACAGAACGATATCGGACATGAATTTACCTTATCATGTGGAGTATTGGGGAGAAAAAGGTGCGTCTGATGGAATGATCACTGATGCAAAGGGAACTGTTTATGCTGGAGATTATGAAAACAACAGTATCCGTAAGATATTGCCAAATGGCATAATGGAAACTATTGCACATGATCCGAGAATTTTGTGGCCGGATACTTTTTCAATTGGTCCGGATCAATATTTGTATGTCATTGTGAACCAATTACATCGACAGCCTAGATTTCATTATGGAAAAGACTTACGACAGAAACCTTATAGTTTACTTCGTATCAAAATTGATGAATTTCCTGCTCCGACCTTTTCATAATAAAAATAGTCAATTAATTGTTTTCATTGATAGAAAATGATCAAGCTTTTTTATAAAACCAAAACATAAACCTGCTGGATAAGAATCCATTTTGATCAATCTTTTTCAAAATGGATTCTTTTTATTTACCATAGAATACGGGTTAACACGATATTTTTAATCAAACTTTATTTTAAAATTACGAAGAAACTCATGAATGTTTTAAAAAATATGGTGAAGTAGTAATACCCGAACTTATGAGTGAAATTAATGAAAAGTTAAAATGGGATGTTGTTAGTTATGTAGATCATAAGGAGTATGCTTTATGGCCACTACTAAAATATTTTAAAAAGATAATTAAACAAGATTCACAAGAATGGAAAACGCGAGGTTTAGAACTGTATAAATTATCTAGTGTAGCAGATATAAAGGGGAGTAATTTTCTTATCCTTTCTATATAGAAATTGCTATTGGTATTATTATACAATAGGTGTCAGAAAATACAGTTGTTTATTATTGGAGTGGGAGAGAATTATATGTCGATGTCGCTATATTATAAAAAAATCCGTGAGCAATTAGGCCATGAACTAATTCTAATACCGAGTGTAGCTGCTGTTATAAAGAATGGGCAGGGAGATATTTTGTTTCAATATCCTGGCGGGGAATACTGGAGTTTGCCAGCTGGAGCAATTGAGCCTGGAGAAACTCCAGAAGAAGCGGTAGTTCGTGAAGTGTGGGAAGAAACGGGTTTGAAAGTGCAAGTGAAAAAACAAAAAGGGGTATTTGGAGGGGAAAGGTTCCGTCATATATATCCGAATGGCGATCAAGTAGAATATATTGTTGTTGTGTTTGAATGTGAAATTACTAGTGGAAAACTGAAATCGATAGATGGTGAATCTTTAAAACTACAATATTTCTCATTTTCTGAAAAGCCTACTTTAGCGCTACCATACCCAGATAATATATTTTTATAGATGTAAAATAACACACCTTACTTATTGAAGGTGTGTTATTTATATAACCCGGTCGTATACATCTCCGTTAACGTATACACAATTTCCTCTAAGTTAATCTTTTTATCATTTTGCGTAATAGTCCAAAGAAACGATTCATTCATCGCGAACCAACCGCGTGCTACAATCTCTTTATTTAAATTAGGTTGTGCTAATCCACTTTCTTGAGAGTAAGTAATATCTTGTTTAATACTTGTTATAAAACGTTCCCGAATCTCATCCCATTTTTGCCGTATTTCTCTTGATAATCCTATCGCTTCCTCTACAACTTGCAAAATAGCGCGTTCTTCATCTGCTAATTGCAGGAATGCTCTAACTTGATTTTGGATCATTATACGTGCTTCCTCTTTTGTTTGTGGAGAAAAAGAGCGCTCAGCAATATTATAAAATTGATTCATAACATCTTCCATTAAACTAATTAGGAGATCATCTTTGTTTTTGAAGTATACATATGCTGTTCCATAACCAGTTTCTGCATGTTTAATAATTTGTGTAATTGTCGTTTTTTGAAATCCATTATTTATAAAAATAGTGTAACCAGAGTGTAATAGTTTCTTCTTCGTTTCTAAGGAGCGGTGTTTTCTTGATGAAAGAGTAGAGTTTTTCAAAGAATCACCTCTTCATACTGAAATATCTGAAAATATAACTGTATTGTAAAAGAAGTTCATATATAAAGTCAACTGACATAATATCATTGACGTTGTATCAATTAAGGTGATATATTTCAATTAGTTAGAATAAAAAGAAAATTAAGAGAAGGTGACACCATGTATAAAGAACCATTTCAACCAACTTATGAGTATGCGCTTGAATGTGATAAACATGATGAACTGAAAGATTTTCAAACTGAATTCTATAAAAAAGAAGGTACTATATATTTAGATGGAAACTCATTAGGGCTACTTTCAAAAAGAGCAGAGAAATCATTACTTACGTTGCTAGATTCGTGGAAAGAGTATGGCATTGACGGCTGGACAGAAGGTGAGCACCCGTGGTTTTTCCTTTCAGAGAAATTAGGTAAACTTACAGCCCCTCTTATTGGTGCTTTACCGGAAGAAACTATTGTAACCGGTTCTACAACTACAAATATACACCAAGTTATTGCGACGTTTTACGAACCAAAAGGAATACGTACAAAAATACTTGCGGATGAATTAACTTTCCCATCAGATATTTATGCACTTCAAAGTCAAATTCGTTTAAAAGGATTAGATCCAGAGGAGCATTTAGTAAGAGTGAAAAGCCGAGATGGTAGAACACTTTCTGAAGAAGATATTATCCATACGATGGAAGATGATATCGCTTTAATTTTATTACCTTCTGTTTTATATAGAAGTGGTCAAATTCTTGATATGAAACGTTTAACAACGGAAGCTCATAAACGCGGCATTCACATTGGATTTGATTTATGCCATTCAATAGGATCTATTCCGCATCATTTCAAAGATTGGGATGTCGATTTTGCTGTTTGGTGCAATTATAAATATTTAAATGCAGGACCAGGTAGTGTTGCAGGCCTTTATGTAAATAGTAAACATTTTAATAGACTGCCAGGATTGTCTGGATGGTTTAGTTCTAGAAAAGATAAACAGTTTGATATGGAGCATACATTAACAGCTGCTGATCATGCAGGTGCTTATCAAATTGGTACACCGCACGTATTAAGTACAGCACCATTAATTGGTTCACTTGAAATTTTCAAAGATGCTGGTATTGAACGTTTACGTGAGAAATCTTTACATATTACGAGATACATGCTGAATTTAATTGGACATGAATTAAAAGATTTCGAATTTACAATTGGAAATCCATTAGAGGATGAAAAACGAGGTGGGCACATTTATTTAGAGCATGCAGAAGCAGCACGTATATGTAAAGCACTAAAAGCAAATGGAGTAATTCCAGATTTTAGGGCGCCAAATGGGGTGAGACTTGCGCCGGTCGCTTTATATAACACATACGAAGAAGTGTGGAAATCTGTACAAATATTAAAGAAAATTATGAAAAATGAAGAGTATAAGCAGTTTGAAAATAAGCGAGAGGTTGTGGCATAAATATGAAAACATCAGAGTGGATTGATATTTCACAACCGCTAAATAATAATATTGCAACGTGGCCAGGAGACACACCGTTCTCGTATGAAGTTTCATGGTCAAAAGAAGAAAGTGGCTCAGTAAATGTCGGAAAGTTAACGATGAGTATTCATACAGGCACTCATATTGATGCACCATTTCATTTTGATAATGATGGAAAGAAAGTATTAGATTTAGATGTTCAAGTTTATGTTGGCCCAGCACGGATTATTGACGTTTCTAATCTTGAAAGCATCGGGAAAAAGGAATTAGAAAGCTTTCATTTAGAAGGTGTAGAACGATTATTATTACGTACATCTTCACATGGAAAAGCTGAAGAATTTCCAGAGGTGATCCCTCATTTACGTGCAGACATAGCGTCGTTTCTTTCAGAGAAAGGTATTCGTTTAATCGGAGTAGATGTACCATCAGTTGATCCGCTAGATGATAAAGAATTAGCAGCGCATCATCAATTATTTAAACATGGAATTCATATTTTAGAAAATGTCGTACTAGATCATGTAGCAGACGGTGATTATGAACTTATTGCATTACCACTTGCATTAACTGATGCAGATGGAAGTCCAGTTCGAGCCGTTATTAGACCAATATAAGTAGAATCATATAAAAGGGGCGTTTGGCTAATATGAAAGAAAATGAAAAAGTAATTATGGAAAAAGGGATTCATACGGATTTTAAAGAGAATATGACGTATGGGGAGTATTTACAATTAGATAGTTTACTATCTTCTCAAAAAAGATTATCGGACCATCATGATGAAATGTTATTTATCGTTATTCACCAAGCAAGTGAGCTTTGGATGAAGCTCATTTTACATGAGCTAAATGCGGCGATTGATTCTATTAAACAAGATAAATTACAACCAGCTTTTAAAATGTTAGCACGTGTATCAAAAATTCAGTCTCAAATTATTCAATCTTGGGATATTCTTGCGACATTAACACCATCAGAATATATTGAGTTTCGTGATTCACTCGGTCAAGCTTCAGGTTTTCAATCGTATCAATATCGTATGATTGAGTATGCACTTGGCTATAAAACGCCACACGCATTAAAAATTTATGAAAAGGATCCAGAATTACATGCACGACTTCATAAAGCGCTACATGCACCAAGTCTATATGATGTCGCGATTCAAGCATTAGTAAAAGAAGGATTCCCTATTCATAAAGATGTGTTAAACCGTGATATTACGCAGCCTTATGAAGAAGATGCAACAGTAGAAGCAGCGTGGTTAGAAGTATATGCGGATGTGAAAAAATATTGGAATTTATATCAGCTTGCTGAAAAATTGATTGATATTGAAGACTGGCTACAACAATGGCGTTTCCGTCATATGAAAACAGTAGAAAGAATTATTGGACATAAAATGGGAACAGGTGGATCCTCCGGTGTTTCTTATTTAAAACGAGTACTTGATCAACAATTCTTCCCAGAGCTTTGGAATGTTCGTACGAAATTATAAAAATAAACCTGTCAGTTCATTATGGCTGACAGGTTTATTTTTATTTGAGCACAATTATGTTTAAAATGAAGGAACAAGATATAATAAATGGAGTAACTATATAAATGGAGGTAAAGTTTTTGGATTTCAAGCAACTAGAAAATAAATTCGAAAAGAAAAAAGTGAGTACATTTCTTGTTTATCAAAAAGGGGAATTAACAACTGAGTACTATAAAACACCTGAATGTGCAAATAACTTATATAAAATAAATTCGATTACAAAAAGTATTGTATCTTTATTAATTGGTATTGCAATTGATAAGAGCTATATAAATGATATACATACACCGATTACAGAGTGGATTGAAAATGTACCTGGGGAAAAACATGATTTGACGCTTTATCACTTATTAACAATGACTACTGGTGAGGATTGGAAAGAGTTTGGAAATGGAGTAGTATTCCCAAATGACTTTGTAGAATCAGAGAACTGGGTGCAGTACATATTAGAAAAGCCAATAATTGAAGAACCTGCTACAAAAATGAATTATAATTCAGGTTCTTCTCATTTACTGAGCTATATTATTCAAGAAGCTACTGGAATGTCGACAGAGCGGTTTGCAAAGAAATATTTATTTGATCCATTAGAAATTAACGAATACGAGTGGCAACAAGATCCGCAAGGTATATATGTCGGCGGCTTCGGTATGAAAATGAAATCCACCGATTTATTAAAATTAGGAAAGTTATGTTTGCAAAATGGATATTGGAATGAAAAAGAAATTGTATCAGCGAAATGGTTAGAAGAGTCAAGTAGGGCTCTATTTGAAACCTATGAACATGTCGGTGCATATGGATATCACTGGTGGGTATTACATAACGGAAGATTTCACATACCGTATTGTATATATTTTGCTATGGGATACGGCGGACAATACATCGTTATCATTCCTCAGTTAGAAATAGTAGCTATTATAAGTAGTCATATGCCAAAACGTGGGCTCGTTCCATTAAAACTATTTATTGAGCATGTACAGGGAAATTCTAATTATATATAAGAAAAGGAGGGAATGTATGAAGGATGAAAAAATTTTATCTTTATTTAGATTATGTTTAAGTCTTCTAGTGTGTAGCGCCATTGTTACGCAATTCATAATTAGGGCACAAGTGAAGCCGTTTAATCCAGTTAACTTTTTTAGTTTCTTCACCATTGAAAGTAATATTTTAGTTGCATGTATTCTCCTTTTAAGCAGTATCGGAACAGCTACATTTGGTCGCTCAGAACAGTTTAGTATACTTCGTGGTGCGGCAACGGTATACATACTTACGACAGGACTCGTTTATTTTTTGTTACTAAGAGGGTTAGAAGAGTCACTTCAAACGGCAATACCATGGGTAAATACTGTGCTACATTATATCATGCCGATTGCAATGCTTTTAGATTGGATTTTAAATCCACCTATTAAGAAAATCACTTGGAAACAAGCTGCAAGTTGGCTCTTATTCCCGTGTTTTTACGTTATATATAGCTTAATACGTGGTCCAATCGTGAATTGGTATCCATATCCGTTTTTAGATCCGAGAATAGGTGGATATAGTAAAGTACTTTTATATAGTATAGGGATAGCTGTAGTAATTGGCGCTATTTGTATATTGGTAAGATTTTTAGGGAATCGAAACTTTAGGAAAGAATTTTAGAAATGCAAGGAACCCCACTGTTTCCATTTTTAACAGTGGGGTTTCATTTTATCCCGCATTAACGGGCAGCCCGATTGGTGAGGGCTGATTAAAGTTTCACTTTATCTACTCGTCTTCTGAAACGACAACTTTATAAATTTCTCCGTCTTCGTTTCAAATTCTACATCAACAAAAACACCATATTCTTTTCCATCTTCACGTAACCACAATTTAAATTTTTCAACAGTTATTTGAACTGTTTTTGGTTTTCTACCTATATGAAGATAGTCAATAATTTCTGCTTTTGGGTATTGTTCTTTCGTCTTTTCTACGGCAAGTTTACCCCATTTGGCATACGGCGGCTGCGCATGAACAATTGATGAGCCTGTATATATATTTGAACATGTTGTTAGGAACAGAATGACGAGTGCGACACGTTTTAACGATTTCTTCATGATGAACTCCTTTTATCCTTTTTTTATATTGTTTACATATTTTTTCAACGATATTAGTTTGGATTTTTTTGTCTTCTTTACATAAAAGCGAGGCTTTTACAAAACATAACCAAGAAATCATTTCCGTAATTAAGGAGGGAAAATTATGCGCCAAAAAGCTATTTTTAAAATAGCAGTTTTACTTGCGTTCATAGGACTGTCTTTAATGGTCAGTAGTATACAACTAAAGAATGTAGAAGCTTTTTCTAATCAAGTTATTCAAAGAGGAGCATCTGGCGAAGATGTCATTGAAATGCAATCTCGTTTGAAATATAACGGATTTTATACGGGAAAAGTGGATGGTGTTTTCGGATGGGGTACATACTGGGCACTTCGGAATTTTCAAGAGAAATTCGGATTACCCGTTGATGGTTTAGCTGGAGCTAAAACGAAGCAAATGCTCGTGAAGGCAACGAAGTATGACAAGTCAACTGCTAATAAAGGGACGACAACGAATAAAGGAAATAGCGGCGGAACTGCACAAGAGAATAAACCACCTCAAAATAAAGGGACAAATGTTCCGAACGGTTATTCTCAAAATGATATTCAGCTTATGGCAAACGCAGTATACGGAGAATCACGTGGTGAACCGTATTTAGGACAAGTTGCAGTAGCTGCCGTTATTTTGAATCGTGTTACAAGTGCGTCATTCCCAAATACTGTTTCAGGTGTAATCTTTGAGCCTAGAGCATTTACAGCAGTAGCCGATGGACAAATATATTTAACGCCAAATGAAACAGCAAAAAAAGCAGTTTTAGATGCGATTAACGGATGGGATCCAACAGGAAATGCTTTATATTATTTCAATCCAGATACTGCGACTAGTAAATGGATTTGGACTCGTCCACAAATTAAAAAAATCGGTAAACATATTTTCTGTAAATAGAGCGGAGGTGGGACAATGTTACGAGGTATTATCATTGTATTATTAACAGTCGGTGTAGTAGGAACAGGCTATTGGGGCTATAAAGAGCACCAAGAGAAAAATGCGGTTTTAATTCGAGCGGAAAATAGCTATCAACGTGCATTCCATGATTTAGCATACGAAGTCGATTTATTACACGATAAAATTGGCACAACACTTGCGATGAATTCACGATCATCTTTATCACCTGCATTAGCGGATGTATGGCGTTTAACATCTGAAGCTCGCTCAGATGTAGGACAACTTCCTTTAACATTAATGCCATTTAATAAAACGGAAGAATTTTTAGCGAATATCGGTGATTTCAGTTACCGTGCAGCCATTCGTGATTTAGAAAAAGAGCCGTTAAATGAGCAAGAATATAAAACGCTACAAACTTTATATTCAAATGCAGGAAATATACAAGATGAACTAAGAAAAGTACAACATCTTGTTTTGAAAAATAATTTACGCTGGATGGATGTAGAAATGGCACTTGCATCAAATCGTGATCCAGCAGATAACACAATTATTGATGGATTGAAAACTGTAGAGAAAAACGTAACATCATATTCTTCTACAAACTTCGGACCGACCTTTACAAGTGCGCAAAAAAATAAAAAAGGCGGATTTGAAGCGGAAGGAAAGGCAATTTCTAAAGATGAAGCGGCGAAAATTGCCAAATCGTTTTTGAATTTAAAAGGAAATGAAAAAGTAGATGTAGAGAAAAGTGGAAAAGGTGCGAAAGAATCCTTCTATAGTGTGAAAATTAAAGATGAAGCAACGAACAATGAGTTCTATATGGATATTACCGGAAAAGGCGGATATCCAATTTGGGTTATGAATAACCGCGAAATTAAAGAACAGAAAGTTAGTTTAAACGATGCAGGTAGTAAAGGTTTAAAATTTTTAAAGGACCATAAGTTTAATAATATGGAGCTTTATGATAGCTCACAATATGATAATGTTGGTGTATTTACGTATGTAGTAAATGAAAATGGAGTACGAATTTATCCAGAAGCAATCCAAATGAAAATTGCTTTAGATGACGGTTCTATCGTAGGGTTCTCCGCAAAAGAATATTTAGCGTCACATCAAAAACGAACAGTTCCATCGGCAAAGCTAACTGCAGCAGAAGCAAGAAAGAAAATCAATCCGGATGTAAAAGTAATGGAAGAACGTAAAGCTGTAGTAGTTAATGATTTGCATAATGAAGTACTTTGCTATGAATTTGTAGGTACTTTAGGAAAAGATACGTACCAAATATTCATTAATGCTAATAGCGGGGTCGAGGAAAAGGTAAAGAAAATGCAAGCTGTTGAAAAAATTTATGATTAAACCTTAAAAGTGAAGTGGTGAAAATAATGAAAACTCTAATATATATATTAATGCTTTGCTTCGTTATAACTGGATGCAGTATTGGAACAAAAGAAAACCCAAACGAAAAGCCGGAACAAAAAAATGTTTCAATGAAAAATGTTAATTATACGAATAAATCAAATAAGCCAAATGAAAAAGCGGCAGATCATTTAGCATCTTTAGCAGCAAGTGTGCCAGGTGTGAATGATGCGACAGCGGTCGTTGTTGGAAAATATGCTATTGTAGGTATAGACGTAAAAGCAAAACTTGATCGAACTCGTGTTGAATCAATTAAATATTCTGTTGCAGAAAGTTTAAAAAATGACCCTGACGGTGCTAATGCAGTCGTTGTAGCAGATGTTGATACGTATGAACGCCTCAAACAAATCGGAAAGCAAATTAAAAAAGGAAAAACAGGTGAAGGTATACTAGATGAATTAGCGGCTATTGTGGGACGAGTAATGCCACAAGTTCCAAATGATATGATTGAAAATCGAGAAACGAATCCAATTAAAGATAATGATAAACAATTACCAAAAGATGAAGAACAAGAGTTAAGAAAAGAACAGGATGATCAATCAAATAATCATTTGAATAAATGAAATTAGCCTCGTACTTAATTGTGCGAGGTTTTTAAGTATAATATTAAATATTCAGTTTATTTTTAAGGGAATATATGGTTTAATTATGATGGGAGGGACAACTGTTATGATGAAAAAAAGCGCATGTATATTGTTTAGTTTATGCTTAGGTTTCAGTATGACAGCGTGTGAAAAGAGAAAAGAAGTGAAAAATCAAACAGCAACTTCTTCTACTGTGATGGAAAGGCAACAGAAAGAATCTATCAATATAAATCATTTCTCGAACATAAATGAAGGAATGACTTATACAGAAGTGAAAGATTTAATTGGTTTTGAAGGGGATTTACTTATAGAAGAAGGGATAGAACATTCTACACAAATTAAACAAATTTTTGCTTGGAAAGGAAACAATCCAAATTCATTTGTTGAAATTACCTTTTTAGATGGAAGAGTGCATTCAAAAGCACAGCAAGGTATAAGTTAATAAGCTAAAAAATGGGAGAGTTTAGCATGAACATACACACAGGGGAAATTCAATTAGTTCCGTATAAGGAGAAATATAAAGAAGTTATACAAACATTTACTTTACCAAGTGAACAAGTTCAGTTTACAGCAGATCCAAGCGCATTACTGGAAAAAGCAAAAAGTGATCGTACAAAAAATGTGATTGTTATTTTAGATTACAATGGGGTACCGGTGGGTCTTTTCGCATTGGAAACGGGAGATAGAGTAAAGGAGTTCACAGATAATGAGGATGCTTTACTTTTAACGTCATTTTCTATTAATCACAATAGACAAAGAAAAGGATTCGCTAAAAAGTCATTGTTATTATTAGAAGAGTTTGTAAAACGCTATTTTCCAATAAAAAATGAAGTTGTACTTGCTGTGAATGAAAGAAATATTCCTGCACAAAATTTATATGCAAAAGTCGGCTTCGAAGATAAAGGTTTTAGAAGAATGGGACCAATTGGCCAACAAATAATAATGCATTTACCTATAATGAAATAATGAGATAGAAAACTTACTCTTGAATATTCACGTAGTAGGTTTTTTTATTTTAGTAATATATAATATATGTATATAAAATGAAACAGAAATGAAGGATATAAAAAATGAATCAAGATAGAAAATGGAATATCGTTGGGGGAAGAGTGATTAAAACTGGGATTGCAGTTTTTCTTACAGTGTTAGTTTGTGATTTTTTTAACATTCCAACTATTTTTGCTGTAATAACAGCAATTGTTACAATTGAACCAACTGCAACAGACTCAATAAAAAAAGGACTTATTCGCTTTCCGGCCTCAACAATTGGATCGGCATATGCTATGACTTTCACATTTTTCCTAGGTCACCAAGCAATTTCTTATGCATTAGCTGCAATGTTTACGATCGTAACATGTCAAAAACTAAGGTTACACGCGGGAACTTTAGTCGCAACTTTAACTGCTGTAGCTATGATTCCAATTACGGCAGATCATTATTTTACTGCATTTTTAATTCGTTTAGCTACTACATCTACTGGTATTATAGTATCTACTTTAGTGAATTTTTTCATTTTCCCACCCCACTACACGAAAACGATTTTTGGATGTACAGAGGATCTATTCGCTAAAACAGCAAATATTATGGAAGAATGGATTACTGCATTAGTTGCAGGGAAAGGTATGAAAAAGGAGACTGCTCAGGATTTATCTAAATTGACTGTATTATTGCATAAGGCGATACAATTTGTTCAATATGAGCAGAAAGATTGGAAATATCATCAACATACAAAGAAGGAAATGAGAAGCTTTTTAATGATGCAGAAGCAACTTCATATATTACAGCAAATCATTTACCATATAGATAATTTAGCTCGGGTATCAATTGAGACTTGTGACTGGTCACAAAGTGAAAGGGAAATATTACAACGAACAATTCATTCTATAATTGCTATATTGAGAAACCGTTGTAATGAAATTGATGAGGAACATTTGACACTTATTGTTGAATTAGACAAGCAATTTTGGAGTTATAAAAATGATTTAAAAGATTATAAACCAAATCATTATCATCACCATTTTTCAAGTGAGTCTATTATTTTATTTGAGGTATTATCTATTCATGATATGTTAGAAGAATTAAAACAAATATCCGAGAAATATGAGTGGGAAAATCGATTCAATTGATAAGTTTATTTTATTGTGAGGGGAATAATATGACACTTTATATTGCATTACTAAGAGGAATCAATGTCGGTGGACATAAAGTAATCAAAATGGCTGATTTAAAACGAGTGTTTGAATCAATAGGGTTAAAACAAGTGAAAACATATATACAAAGTGGTAATATCGTGTTCGAATCTGAGGAAGATATAAACTTTCTAAAGGACCGAATACAATCTGAAATAAAAAATGAATTTGATTTCGATGTTCCAGTCATGCTAAGAACATATGGTGAATTTATAAATATTATTAAACAATGTCCGTATGAAGTTCATTCATTGTTAGAAGGAGAAAGTGTTCATGTTGCTTTTTTAGCTAATGTACTTTCTGAAGAGGAAAGTAGTCAATTGCTTACATTTAAAAGTGAACTTGAAGATTGCTATATAGATGAGAAGGTTGCTTATTTGTTTTTCAAAAATAGCATTCGAAATTCTAAATTAATGAACCAGTTTCAGAAGTTACATACACCAGCTACAGTTAGGAATTGGCGTACTGTGAATAAATTAAAAGCAATTGTAGAGAGTATGTAAATATAAAAAGATGGGGTTTTCTACATGTAGAAAACCTCATCTTTTTACTTATATTGTTTTGCAACTATGAGTTCGACAATAGGATAAATAAAGAATGAAGAGCAAATTGCGATGAACAGAGGGAGGTTTTTAACGCCATCTAAATTAGCCCCCATAGAAAATCCTTCGGAGAAGATTAATAAAAGGAACATTACAACTACAAGCACAAAATACGCAATTTTAAAGCTTTTATATGTAATTTGTTGGCCCATTTCATCTTGACTTTCTTCTGATACACCGTGGGGATCTCCCCAAGTAATGTGATTAATTAAATTACTAAGTATTAACGAGATAGCAAAAATCGTACCACCCAAAATAGAACCTTCAGTGATGTATTTATATGTGCCATGTACTAGTATTGCAATTAACGCTAAAACAATGATTATAAAAATAGTTTTTTTAGTATTCAATAAATAATTGCCCCCCTCGATTGTAAAAAACTCTTTACAAATATAAGTATAAAATCGGAAAAGTATCATGTCAAATACTTTTTACATATAATATGTAAGTATGCAATATTTTGGTTTTATGATAAATAAAAAATTACAATACATTTGAATGTAAAAGAATGGGCTCGCATATATTTGGAAGGGATGTCAGATTAATTTAGGGGGTAGTTATGTCTATACTTTTAAAAGCTGGTGCAGATGCAGGAAACAACGGTTTGAAGTTAATGGTGAAAGGGCAAGACCCTATTTTTATTCCGAGTATTTATTCTTTATATATAGGTGAGCCGACAGGACTCTTAGATGAGGTAGATGTTTCATTATCTGAATTAGAAAACCACATTGATGTGACTATAAGTTCACCATCGTTAATGCTTAATAATGTACGATACATCGTTGGAGAAAAAGTCATTCAAGATCAATTAAAAGGTACTGAGGTAGAGAAGAAATCAAATAAGTCAACGGATGAGTTAATGGTTATTACAATACTATCAGGTTTGGCGGTAAGCGCTATGCGTCAAAGTCCAACTTCTAGCCATATTAATATTCGTTATGATTTATCTGTCGCTCTTCCTATGCAGCTTATTACACAAGAAATAGCTGCTGAAAATGCAAAACGTTATATGGGAAATCATAAGGTTATTTTCCATTATCCGAACGGACGCGATGTGACAATTAATGTTTCAATTGAGTATTGTAAATGCCTGCCTGAGGGTGCTTCTGGGACGTGGGGCATTGTATACGATGAAGAAGGAAATGTTGTGAAACATAAAATAGAATGTGAGCAAAATCAAGTTTCTGAAATTGATTTTGTAGATAAAACTCTACTCTCTTTTGATATTGGTGCAGGGACGACAGAAGAAGTTGTTTCATTAGGGGTAAATTTCCGTCCGCAACTAAGTAAAGGTTTATCTTATGGTGTAAAAGAGACGTTACTACAAATCATTACGAGATGGAACCGGAAGTATCCAACTAAGACGATTGATAGTATTACAGAATTCAATCAAATTTATTTAAATGATACGCATCCGAGAAATACCTTATTAGTTGAGGAATCACAGCCGGCACTATTAGGTTTAGCAGCGCGTGTCGCAACAGATATTATAAATAAAATTGATGATATGAAAGACGATCCATACGTGTTTATTTATGGCGGGGGTGCAGTAATTATTAAAAATAGTTTAAAAATGATTTTAAAGCAAAAAGGACGACTCAAAAATGTAATCTTTGTAGATAATCCGTTATTTACAAATGCACGAGGGTTATTAGTATATACTTGTTCGCCAAAATATAGAGAGCATAAGCAAAAAGAGTTAGGATTTACAAACTTAACGATAAGTTAGTTGGTGGAAGTATGCGATCTAGGCGATATAAACGTGGTGATCGAGTAAAAATCAATATTCATAAATCGGTATCACCTGAAATGCTTGCGTGGCTGAATAAACAATCAAATCCAACTAATTTCTTCTTTTTTGCTGCGCAGCAATTATTTAAACAAGTAGGAGATATTGACGTTTCAAAAGCTTTACCAAGTAGCCATGTTTTCTCATTATATGTGGAGCCTTCATCCTTATTAAAAGTCGAAGTAAACCCTTTTAAAAACATGACACTAGAAGCAAATACATCCACCGAAAATGCAAAAAAAAAATTATGGGAATCTGTTGATCAATTAGATTGTCCATTTTTTTAAACATAGAAAAATATAAGAAGTCCCATCACTATACATACGAATACAGTGATGGGTTTTTGTTTGTAAATGGAAGGGGGCACAATACAATTTGTGCCCCCTTCTGTTAATTATTTGTTTGTCTAAATTTCAGATGTATGTTTAGAAACCGCAGTAATTATGCTTTCCCAATCATTTGGATGATTTTCATGACCTGCCCCTTTAAGAGTTAATAGTACTGAGCTTGGAATTTCATCAATTAGTGCGAGGCCATGTTCAAATGGGAGTGCTGTATCGTCTGTTCCATGAATAACCAATGTTGGTGCTTGTATGGAGTGAAGTACACCTTCATATGCATCATCACCTTGAAGTAAAGCGTGATTAAACATACTTAATAAATTGTTTGCGCGTTCTATTTCTTGTTTTACTTGTGTATAAACTCTATTTTCATCAAATATTCGTTCTGATCCACATAATAGACGAGATCCTGAAACTAAATACTCTGCCACATCATTTTTATTTGTCCAATCAATACTTGCGCTCTTTACATGATGTGTTAAAATCCTTTCATCCATTGGGGGTAAATCGCGAGTATTATTATCAGATCCTATTACACTAGTCGCTAGTAAAGTTAGCGTCAAAATTCTTTCGGGATGTTTTACAGCGGCAATTTGAGCAATCATACCACCTAATGACATACCAAAAAAATGGGCTTTATCAATATGATAAGCGTCTAATACCCCGATTGCATCTTCAGCCATATCTGTTACTGAATAATTTGAAGTGCCAGGTTCATATGTAACAGAGCGTCCAACATCGCGATTATCAAAGCGAATAACAAATTTTCCTGTGTTCGCCAACTGTTCACAAAATTCTTCATCCCAATATATCATTGAACAAGTAGCTCCCATAATTAATAAAATAGCGGGATCATTAGAGTTACCGAAGCTTTCTGTACATATATCAATACCGTTTATTTTAAATATCTTTTCACTCATAAAGTTAGCCCCATTTCTTTTGAATTTAATTAATAATACAGTTTTGAATAATTCTAAGATGTGTGTAAGATTCTTTTTGAAATTCATCCCGCTATTTGCCGGGCAGTAAGAGCCCGATTGGTGAGGAATGATTAAAGTTTTACTTTATAATGCTTTTTGCATAATTACCCCCAAAAATAAGTATATGGTAATTCAAGGCAAAAAATTTTGAGAAATAATTGTATGTTATTAAAATAAACAGTAAGGAGGAGAGGAAATGAAAGCAATTGTTATTGATCGATATGGCAGTGTTGAAGAATTAAAAGAAAGACAAGTTTTAAAACCGGTTGTTAAGAATAATGAGGTATTAATACGTATTCATGCAACATCTGTTAATCCAGTTGATTGGAAAATAAGAAAAGGTGACTTACAAGAACAGTTACGCTTTTCATTTCCAATCACTTTAGGATTAGATGTAGCTGGAGTTATTGAAGAAGTTGGAGAAGATGTAGAGTGTTTCAATATAGGAGATAAAGTGTTTACGAAACCTGAAAATATAGGAAGCGGCTCTTATGCTGAATTCATTGCAGTACAATTAGATTTAGTATCACATATGCCTAATAATATTAGTTACGAAGAAGCAGCTTCTATTCCTCTTGCAGGACTTACAGCGTGGCAAAGTCTTGTAGATTACGCAAAAATAAAAGAAAATGACCGTGTATTCATTCATGCCGGAGCTGGTGGCGTTGGAAGTTTGGCAATCCAAATCGCAAAATCATTTGGAGCTTTTGTTGCAACGACTGCTAGTAGAAAAAATAAAGAATTTTTACAGTCTTTAGGAGCGGATCTCGTTATTGATTATAAAAAAGATAAATTTGAAGAACTAGTATCAGATTTTGATATTGTGTTAGATACAATAGGTGGCGAAGTGCAAGAAAAAAGTTTTCGAATTATTAAACCTGGTGGTGTTCTAGTTTCCATTGTTCATGAACCACTACAAAAAGTAGAAGGAATAAAATCAGGATTTTTATGGCTAAAACCAAATGGAAAACAATTAGAAGAATTATCAGCTTTAATTGTAAACGGGAAAATCAAACCAATCATAAGTAAAGTGGTGCCATTTAATGAAGCAGGAGTTCGAGAAGCTCATATTTTGAGTGAAGGACAACATGTTAGAGGAAAGATTGTAGTTAAAGTGGAATGATAATCAAGATTACAGCTTATAGAGTAACTAGATTTGAATAACGAAAAAGCTCAACAATAAATAATATCCCATACTATACATTTTCATTTGCAGGTATTATTTATTGTTGGCTATTGTGATATTACTTCTAATAAATACTGTTTCGTATTGTATCGCGTAATTTCTCTAATCCAATTTCCATATCTTTCTCGTTTAACATTGAATAGCTAATTCTTAATTGGTTATCATTTGTTTCGTAATTTAATAGACAAGCTGTTCCTGGTAAAAAAGAGACATCTACTTCATTTGCTTTTTGTAATAAGGTAAAGGGATCTATCGAATCAGGCAGTGTCACCCATAAATTAAAACCGCCATTTGGTATTTCAAAGTTTAGTTCTTTTAATGGCGATAATATATCAATTGTTAAATCACGTCTCATTTGTAAAGCTGTTCGTAATTTTTCTAAATGATTTTTCATACGTTCCGCACGTAAAAACGGTAGAAGTGCCTTTTGTGTTAATAAAGGACTACCGATATCCATTGAACCTTTCACTGCATATAGCCACTCAAAAATAGGGCCATCGGCAATAAGTGCTGCAATACGCAATCCTGGTGCTAACGTTTTACTAAATCCTTTTATATATATTACGTGGCCATCCTTATCAAAACTTTTGATTGGAGGTGGTACTACAGCATCTTCAAAATATATTTCTCCGAAAGAATCATCTTCAATGATAAAAAATTGATATAGCTCCGCTAGTTCTATAAGTTCCATTCTTCGTTCTTTACTCATTACTGTACCTGTTGGGTTTTGGAAGGTAGGATTCGTATACAATAAAACGGGATTTTTACTTTGACAAATATCATCAATTAAGTCGGAGCAAACTCCATGATTATCAAGAGAAACAGGAATGATTTGAACACCTTTATTGATGAAAACATCAAGCGCGGCACTGTAACACGGACTTTCTACTAATACAGTATCTCCAGGTTTTAATAATGTTTGAGCAATTAAATCAATTCCTTGTTGTGCTCCGCTTGTAATTAATAATTGAGATGGGTCCGTCACTAATTTCTGGTGTTCATTTAAGTAATTTGCTATTTCAACTCGCAATTCATAATCGCCTTGAACTGGCCCATAAGTTGCTAACAACATCGGATTTTTATCCAGCAATTTATGCATTTCATCTGCCAAAAATGGATTTGGTAACAGACGAGGATACAGAATTGCTTGTGAAAAATTATAATATTTAAGGTGCTTATTCATTGCATATTGAGAACGCATAACATTAATCGTTTTCGTTTGTTGCCATTTATACGGAATTGGTTTGAAATCTTTCTTTACCCGTTTATATATGTAAGCACCTTTTCCTTGTTCGATGCGTATATACCCTTTCGTTTCTAACTGTTTATACGCTTTACGAACTGTTAATACATTGATTTGTAAATCTGTGGCCATACAACGTAAAGAAGGAAGAGATTCACCATGTGAAAGCATACCACTTTGTATTCTGTCAACAATTTGCATATATATTTGCTTGTAATACGGTATGTTTGTTTCTTTACGCAACACAATCTTCATAGGTTCACCTATTTTTCTTTTTAATTTAATTAAAGCGAAAAATATATAGGGAATCAACTACAACTTGAAGTAACTGTTATATGTACCGATACACTGTTATACACCATAGCCTCTATACTCATTTTAAGAGTAAAAAGGAGGAAGTAAAATGGTCATTTTTAATTACATTTTAGTATGTATTATTTTCGGGACAACATTTTTAACGATTAAAATTGGAATTGAAGCAGGGGCGCCACCGTTGTTTTCAGCAGGAATTCGCTTCTTTTTAGCGGGTATAATCCTTATGATTATTTTTAAATTAAAGCGAAAAGAAATTATGCCACATATATTTTCAAAACGTATTATGTATGCTGGATTTTGTTTAACATTTATGACATTCGCAAGTTTATATTGGTCAGAACAATATATTTCTTCGGGATTAGCTGCTGTTCTTTCTGCTACGGGACCAATGATGATTTTATTAATACAAGCAAAGAGGAATAGGGAGAAATTACAAAAGGAACAACTCGTTGCTTTAGTTATTGCACTAATAGGTGTTATATTTGTTTCTTTACCAGGAATGCATCAACAAGTAAGTTTCATATGGAGTATTGCTTGTATTGTTTTAGTTATAGGAGAGTTATTTTACGGAATAGGCTCTATTCGTTCAAAAGAAATACTTTCAGATTTATCAAATGTATCACCATTTCTTATTAACGGAATTCAAATGTTTTATGGAGGGATTTTACTACTAATCGCATCTATTATTGTAGAACAACCAAATGTAACTGTATTAACTTCATGGAGTGTACAATGGCCTATTTTATATCTCATATTTATCGGATCGATCGGTGGACACGGATTATATTACTGGCTCTTATCAAAAACAAACCCAGTATTTCCATCGACGTGGTTATATGTATCACCATTAATAGCAATTATCGTAGGGTATATCGTATTAGGAGAACCCTTAAATCCTACAATGGGAATGGGGGCTTGTCTTATATTGATTGGTGTATTTTTGGCCAATCGTTCAACACTAAGGACTTATTTCAAAAAAGGGCGGTTATTAGAGAAGGAGATGTAGTTTAATAAAGCAACAGCCCTGTATATTACAGGACTGATAAAATCAAAAACACAGTTGGAAAAATAACCAACTGTGTTTTTGATAATTAATTCACTTTTTTAATAAAGCCTTTATAATGACGTTTTACAAGCTGGCTTTCTAACGTCTTCATAGTTTCTAGTGCTACACCGACAATGATAAGTAAGCTTGTACCACCAATTTGAGCAGAAGGTGGTAACGTAGCAATTTTCGTGAATACGAGCGGTAATATAGAAATTGCACCTAAGAAAATTGCACCAATAAATGTTAATCGGTATAAAATTTTAGTTACATATTGTTCAGTTGCTTTACCAGGACGAATACCAGGAACATATCCATTTTGCTTTTTCAAATTCTCAGCCATTTGTTCAGGATTTACTTGAATAAATGCGTAGAAGTATGTGAAAGCAACGATAAGACCGACATAAAGTGTCATTCCAATTGGATGTGCGAAATCAAGATTTGCAACTAACCATTTTGATACGCTTGAATCAGGGAAGAGCTGCGCAATTGTACGCGGCGTCATTAAAAATGCAGAAGCAAAGATAACTGGTATAACACCAGCACTATTTACTTTAAGCGGTAAATGAGTGTTTTTTGCTCCTTGATATTGATTGTTTCCTGAAACAGCTTTTGCATATTGGATCGGTATTTTACGTACAGCTTGTTGAATGTAAATAACACCAACAACTATCGCTAAAATTACGAGTCCAATTAAAACAATTTTTATTATGTGCATAAATAGCTGATCGCCAGCATTTTGGAATTGTTGTAAATAAATTTGATTTGCAACATTTGGAATCGCGGCAACGAGACCTGCGAAGATAATCATCGAAATACCATTACCAACTCCGTTAGCGGTAATTTGTTCGCCTAACCAAAGTGAAAATGCAGTACCTGCAGTTAAAACTGTCGCAATAAATAAGTATGTAGTCCAGCTTTGATCTGTTATTAATTGTCCACCTGCTATATTATTAAAGCCATAAGACATTCCGATGGCCTGTATGAATGCGAGAATGATTGTAAAGTATCGAGTGAATTGAGCTGATTTCTTACGGCCCATTTCTCCTTGCTTTGCCCATTCCGAAAACTTAGGTATAACATCCATTTGTAGTAATTGTACTATGATGGAAGCTGTAATATATGGTGTAATACCTACAGCAAAGATTGAGAAATGTTGCAATGCTCCTCCACCAAATACGTTTAACATACCTAGAACGTTAGCTTGATCTTGTACTTTTAATACCTCTGCGTTAGTATGAGGAACTGGAATAAACGTGCCAATTCGAAAAACGATTAACATCGCTAGTGTAAAAAGGATTTTCCTTCTTATCTCAGCTACTCTCATGAAATTTGAAATCGTACGAAACATTATGTCGCCTCCTATATTTTTATCAGTAAAAAACTGATTATTATACCCTATGAAGTAACCACAAACCTCCTTCCGCACTAAATTCATTTGACAAATGGATTTTCATACACTTTGTAGTTTTCACGGATATAAAAATATAAGGTGTTATATAAGCGACCTTTACACTTTACGTAATCATTCAATACCCATAATATATCGAATAAATTAACAAATGTACATACATACGCATTAAAAATGAATAAATAGGGCCATTTTTTACATTTATTTAATGATAAATTGATAGGAGATTATTATTCAAGATTGTTATACATGTTATCAATTAAAGTTTATCCCGCATTAACTGGTAGCCCGATTGGTTCAACTAATAATCAGTGGGGATGAACAAAACCACTGCTGATTAAAGTTTCACTTTATGTGATTAGAAAATTCTTTTTGTTTAAGAAGGAATAAATATTAAAGAAAGCTAAATAAACAGTGTACGTATTTATAGGGGAGAAGATGTAAATGAAAGTTGTTATAAAAAAATTACCACCATTAGAAGTAGCGTATATAAGACGAACTGGTAGCTACTTTGAACCGCAAGATCATTGGGGAAAGTTACTGAACTGGTCAATTGAAAATAAACTGTATCCACCAGAGCAATCATTTATCGGAATATCATTAGATAATCCTGAACTTGTTGCAAGTCATAAGTGCCGGCATGATGCATGTGTTACGATTCCTGAAAACTTCGATAAAGAAAAGTATCATGATGTGCAATTTAAAAAATTAGATGGAGGTACATATGGTCTATACCAGTTCTATGATGAACCTCATAAATTAAGTGAAGCGTATCAATACATGTATGTAGAGTGGCTACCAAATAGTGAGTATGATGCAGATTATGATAGAGATAATTTAGAGTTTTGCTTAAATAATGTTGCTGAAGATCTAGACGGAAAGTTAAAGGTTGATTTATTTGTGCCAATTAAAAAGATACAAAAAACAAATAAGTTCATTTGTGGCTTTAAAATAAAATTGGAATAGTAGTGAAAGAAAAACTTTTTTTGAAGATAATATCTCTAGCGTAGAAATTTAAGTATGTAGGTTGCAATGAAAGGAGAATCCACATGGATACATTTGTAAATGACAAGTTTTATGAAACGAGAGATCAATTATTTGAGGAAATTACTTTGTTGAGTGATGCTCAATTTAATAGGAAACCAGATAAGGATAAATGGAGTATTGCACAAGTTTGTCATCATTTAGTTTTATTAGATGAGAGAGTGATAACAGTTATTTCCTCAGGGTTAAAAAAGTTAGATAGTACCCAAAATGAGCGTAAAGAAATTCACACTATTTTATTAGATAGAACGAAAAAGTTTATAGCTCCAGAAATGATTGAACCAAGTATAGAACCATTTGAAGTGCAGCAAATGCTCAATATGCTAAACGAATCAAGAAAAGAATTGATGCGTTTCCTGAGTACAATAGAAGATGAGTCTATATTAGCGAAAAAATCAGTGATGCATCCAGCTCTTGGAGAATTATCCCTTGATCAGTGGATAGAATTGATCTATTTACATGAACAGCGTCATATTTCACAAATAAAAGAGATAAAATTGCTTTGTGAAATTGAAAAGTAAAAATTATTCCCTATTTATTGATACGTATTATAAACAGGGGAAACGGTTGATTCATATTGATTCAGAAGAAAACAAAAATAGAATGAAATTAGTTGAAAGTGACCAATAAGCTTAAGAAAATATGAAACTATCCGATTTTCTGTATAAGTGTAACCCCGTCTTAAATGAAGAGCGGGGTTATTTTTTTGAAAGTACACTTCACACGCTTAAGGAAGGGGTATTCTGTCAGGAAATGATAAAATACAATTCTGTCAGAGGATGTATGCAATTTATTCTCTTTATTTTTGCAACAGAACCACCTTCAAAATTATCTTTTGTAGTTGAAGTTTCCTGAATAATAAGTTACATTTTTAAAGTTCAAGCAACTTTATGAAAGTACAAAAAGGGGAGAAATATTATTATTATGCAAAAAATGAAATGGAAGAACTATGTATGTTACTTTGTAATTCTATTACTGCTCGGAACAGCAGTAATAGTGAAACCACCTATCTCTAAGGCTGAGGAATCTGAAGTTAATATTACATTGTTAGGTACTGCAGATATTCATGGCAGATTTATGCCTTGGGATTATGCGCTTGATGGAGCAAATATGAGTGGAAGTTTGACGCAGCTTTATACGGTTATAAAGAAGGTCCGTCAAGAAAATCCAAATACCATATTAGTAGATGCCGGGGATACAATTCAAGGAAACTCAGTAGAATTATTCAACGATAAGCCACAATCGCCAATGATGGTAGCGATGAATACAATGGGATATGACGCCTGGGCATTTGGAAATCATGAATTCAACTTTGGATTAGATACATTGAAAAAAGTTAGTGAGCAATATAAGGGAAAAACGTTAGCAGGAAATATTTACAAGGAAAATGGAGAGCGCTTTCTTCCTGCATATACAATTGTAGAGAAAGGTGGAATTAAAGTTGGGATTATTGGTATGAATACACCAATGATTAGTGATTTTGAAAAAGGGACAGATCACTTAAATGGTTTAGTGGTGAAAAATCCGGTAGAAGAGACGAAAAAGGCAATTAAGGAATTAGAAGGTAAAGTAGATGTAATGGTAGGAGTTATGCATATGGGACTAGAAAATGAGAATGGTATCCCTGGTACTGGTGTACAAGATATTGCAAATGCTTGTCCGGAACTAAGTGCTATTTTTGCGGCTCATATGCATAAACTTGTAAAAAAAGAAGTTGTAAATGGCGTAATTATTACAGAACCAGATAAATATGGAACACATATTTCACGTATTGACCTTACTTTTACAAAGCAAGATGGGAAGTTGGCTTTAAAAAATAAAACTGCTACCGCTATACCTGTAAAAAATGCTGATGGGACAACGATATTATCTGATCCTACACTTGAAGAAACATTAACACCTTTTCACGAATATGCGAGAGGAGATGCAAATGTTGTAGTCGCTCAATTAAAGGGTAGAAATCTTGTTCCTGAAAATGAAATAAAGGGTATTCCAAGTGTTCAGATTCAAGAAACACCTTTATCAGATTTCTTTCATGAAGTTATGCTCTACTACAGTAAAGCAGATGTAGTAGCCCATCAAATTGATAATGATTATGCCCGTTTAGATACAGGCCCTATTAAGAAAAAAGATATTGCGTACAATTACCAATATGCCTTGGGAGAAATTACAGTATATAAGATTTCTGGAAAAGATTTAAAAGACTATATGGAATGGGCAGCAGGATATTTTAACTCATCTCGTGCCGGAGATGTAACCGTTAGCTTTGATAAAACCCGCCGTGCATCTAAATACAGTACGAACGATTTCTTTGGAGGCGTAAAATACGAAATTGACTTAACAAAACCATATGGAAGCAGAATTACAAATTTACGCTCTATTCGTACAAACAAACCAATCAAAATGAGCGATGTTATGACGTTGGGAATGAATGCATATAGAATGGAGGCTCTTCAGGCAAAAGGTGGAGCTTTAGAGGGGCGTAAGTTTGAACAAATTTGGTCATCTAAACAAGAGAATGCATTTGGAGAAACAGGCGGAACCATTCGTAACCTTGCTATTACATATTTAAAAGAGGTAAAGAACGGTGTATACACACCAAAAGTTATGCATAATTGGAAAATTACTGGTGTAGATTTACATTCTTCAGAGCATAAGGCGGTAGTTGATCTTGTGAATAAAGGGATTTTAGAAATTCCAAAAACAGAAGACGGAAAATACACAAATATAGCATCTATAAATACGAAAGACTCAATTTCAAAAGAAGAGATTATATTACTCTCACAAAAAGCAAATATTAATCCAAATCAGTTTAATCATGTAAAGACAAAAGGTGAATTTTACAAAAAACTTAGTAGGATTACTAAAAAAATATAAATTATAAAATTTCTTATAGTAATTGTTATTTTAATAACATTAAACCCACTCTTACAATAGTAAAGAGTGGGTTTTTATGTTGTTATTTAGAGGTAAGTATACTTTTATTACAATGAATATAGATAATTAATAACTAACCAATTGGGTGAGCACCTATAAGGACTCTCTTTTATTCAAATTAATGTACATATGTGTTCCGTTCATTATTTATAATATTGACCACAATTTATGTAATTTTGCATAATGTTACATAAATTGTGTATTTTCTCTTTTTTTAGACATTAATAGACAGTATACTTTGTACAAGCTTTCTATTTCAAAAATTATACGAGGTGAAATAATGAAAAACAAAAAGACATTAACTAAGGTAGCATTAACAACAGGATTAGCTTTAACAGCTGTGGCACCATATGGGGTAGGTCATGCAGAGGAAACAGATCAACTACAAGTTCAAATTCAGGAGGAATCGTTCCGTTCGGGTGAACTTACACAGCCGTCACAAAAGGCACCAGAAAATGTAGTAAAGGATGCACTTAAGGAGAAAACAGAACAAGCTCTGTCCCAAAAACAAGTCAATGGAGAAGCAGGAGTAGATTATAAAGTCCTTCAAAAACGTGGTTCGTATGATGGAACTACACTTGTGCGTATGCAGCAAACATACGAAGGAAAAGAAGTATATGGACATCAATTAACTGCACACGTAGATAATAAGGGTGTTATTAAAAGTGTTTCAGGTGATAGCGCGCAAAATTTAAAACAAGAAGAATTGAAAAAACCTATTAATCTATCAAAAGATGAAGCAAAACAATATATTTATACGAAATACGGGAACGATATCAAGTTTATTTCTGAGCCAGAAGTTAAAGAGGTTATTTTTGTTGATGAAAATAATGGACAAGCTAGCAATGCATACCAAGTTACCTTCGAAGCTGCAACACCAAACTATGTTTCTGGTACTTATTTAGTAAATGCACAAAATGGTGATATGTTAAAAAATATGGTACAAGAATCTAACTTAAAAGCCAGTGACAAACTAGTTGGCGCTTTAAAGAAAAGTAAACAAAGCAGTCTTACATCATTAACCGGAACAGGAAAAGATGATTTAGGTATTAATCGTTCATTTGGTATCTCTAAACAAAGTAATGGCAAATATGCTCTTGCTGATTATACAAGAGGGCAAGGAATTGAAACATATGATGTGAATTACAGAGATATTACTAAAGAAGAAAGCTATTATCCGGGTACATTAGCGACTAGTACTTCGGCAACATTTAACGATCCAAAAGCAGTAAGTGCTCATTACTTAGCAACAAAAGTATTTGATTTTTATAAAGATAAATACAAGCGTAATAGCTTTGATAATAAGGGACAAAAGGTAGTTTCAGTTGTACACGCTTGGGATTCTGAAGAGACGAATGATCCGAAGAATTGGCAGAATGCATTAAGTGCTAATAATGGAAGTATGCTTGTATATGGTGATCCTATTGTTAAAGCATATGACGTAGCTGGACATGAATTTACACATGCTGTTACTTCTAGCGAATCTAATCTTGAATATTACGGGGAATCCGGTGCAATTAATGAGGCACTATCTGATATAATGGGAACATCTATTGAGAAATACGTAAATAATGGCAACTTTAACTGGACAATGGGAGAACAAACGGGATCTGTTTTCCGTGATATGGAAAACCCAGCTTCTGTTCCATCTTCACTTGGAGTACCTTATCCAGATGATTACAGTGAATTTAACGATTTTAATGGATGGGATCAAGGCGGTGTTCATTTTAATTCAAGTATTATTAATAAAGTTGCGTATCTCATTGCAAAAGGCGGAACTCATAACGGAGTGACTGTTAAAGGAATTGGTGAAGATAAAATGTTTGATATTTTCTATTATGCAAATACTGATGAGTTAAACATGACTTCTAATTTCAAAGAATTGAGATCAGCATGTATTCGAGTGGCAACTAATAAATATGGTGCAAATACAGCTGAAGTTCAAGCAGTTCAAAAGGCATTTGATGCAGCAAAAATTAAGTAATTTAGAAATATAGTTATCATTCATATATTAATACATTATGAAAAACAGCTAATATCATTTTAAGGATATTAGCTGTTTTTTTACTTATCAATGTATTGTTGGAAATAAACTGACTAAGCAATAATTAGGTGCGTTATCTGTAAGAAGTTGCGACAAATAAATAAGGTTTAAAGTGTGTAAAAACAGAAAATTAATAATATATTGACCTCTTGATAGAAAGTCTATAAAATGAAAGCGATAACAAACGATTGCTTTAAAATGATTTCCCTGACCTTTTAGCATTTACAAATATATGAGGGCATACACAAATCTATTTTTTTAAGCATTAATGCAAACGTTTTCGTATTAAAAGGTCATTGAAATACATACGTGAAAATAGCCAATATGGAGGTGAATTAAAAGAGATTTCTAGATTAATTTAAGCAGTGTTATTCAGTGTAAGCATAATAAATCGCTAGTAATATTTGAAGAAAGGGTGTATGTGGTGCAAATTACAAAAAGGTTAATTAACAAATCATTCTTATTACTTACCATAATCGTTATGTTATCATCTGTTTTCTCCTTTCAGAGTGTGAAGGCAATTTCAAATTCGAAAACAACTGAAATTATCATTCATTACAAAGAGAAGCTTGGAAATACAAAAGACTGGAATCTTTGGTTATGGGGTGAAAATGCAAATGGTACATCTTATGAATTTACTGGTGAAGATGAATTTGGAAAATACGCTAAGATAAAAATAGACGGTGACTATAATCGCGTAGGATTTATAGTTCGAACAAATGAATGGGAAAAAGATGGTGGAGATCGTTGGATTGAAAATATAAAGGACGGTCGTGCTGAAGTATGGATTCTTTCGGGTGATGAAAAAGTATATAACTCTAAGCCTTCATCGGATCTCTCAATTCAAAAAGCAACTATTGATAGTTTCCATGAAATTACTGTAACGACTAATGTCCCATTTAATATTAGGGAAAAGAAAATTGAAATTGAAGGCATTAAAATTAAGGATATTAGTCCTTATGATATAAACAGTGGAGATATTACTAATAAGGTTAAAATAATTACGGAACAGAAAATTGATTTAAAACAAACATACAAACTTAAAATAGAAAACTTAGCTGATACGAATACTGAAATTGGTAAAGTCATTCGTAGCGAGGAATTTGATAATTTATTTTATTATAGTGGTAACGATTTAGGGAATACATATACCGCGCAACATACAAAGTTCCGTGTATGGGCTCCTACTGCAAGTGAAGCGAAGTTAGTTACATATAAAAACTGGAACGATAAAATAGGTGCTGAAATAAACATGCAACAAGGTGAAAAGGGAACTTGGACAGCAGAACTAAAGGGGAACCAAAAAGGGCTCTTTTATACGTATAAGGTCAAAATTGGTGATAAGTGGACTGAAGCAGTTGATCCATATGTGCGTGCTGCTTCTGTAAATGGGGATAAAGGTGCAGTCGTTAATTTAGAAGAAACAAATCCGAAAAAATGGAAAGCAAACAAAAAGCCAAAATTTAAAAATCCGGAAGATGCTATTATTTATGAGTTACATATACGCGATCTTTCCATCCAACCTGAAAGTGGTATTAAACAGAAAGGGAAGTATTTAGGTGTAACAGAAAAAGGAACAAAAGGGCCAGAAGGTGTAAAAACAGGACTTGATCATATAAAGGATCTAGGTGTTACTCACGTTCAGTTTTTACCGATATTTGATTATGCTTCAGTAAATGAAGAGACTTTAAATGAACCGCAATATAACTGGGGGTATGACCCTAAAAATTTTAACGTTCCAGAAGGCTCCTATTCTACAAATCCTTATGAGCCGACTGTGCGAATAACTGAATTGAAGCAAATGGTTCAAACACTACATGATAATAATCTTCGAGTAGTGATGGATGTAGTATATAACCATATGTATAACGCTGCTGAATCTAATTTCCATAAGTTAGTTCCAGGTTATTATTATCGTTACAATGAAGATGGAACATTTGCAAATGGAACTGGAGTAGGAAATGATACTGCTTCAGAAAGAAAAATGATGAGGAAATTTATGATAGATTCCGTCACATATTGGGCAAAAGAATACAATTTAGATGGATTCCGTTTTGATTTAATGGGTATTCATGATTATGAAACGATGAATGAAATACGTAAAGCTGTTAATCAAATTGACCCTTCTATTATACTACACGGAGAAGGATGGGATTTAAATACACCTCTTGCAGCTGAGCTGAAAGCAAATCAAAAAAATGCAGAGAAAATGAAAGGGATTGCTCATTTTAATGATAATATACGTGATGGATTGAAAGGTAGTGTATTTGAGGAGAAAGAAAATGGTTTTGTAAATGGAAAGCAAAACATGGAAGATCGTATTAAAAAAGGCATTACAGCAGGTATTGACTATGATACAAATTCGTCTACCTATCAAGATCCAGAGCAGGTGCTAACTTATGTGGAAGCACATGACAATCATACATTATGGGATAAACTTGAGTTAACTAATCCAGGTGACAGCGATGAAGTGCGAACACAAATGCACAAATTGTCTTCTTCGATTTTATTAACATCACAAGGAATTCCATTTTTACATGCAGGGCAAGAGTTTATGCGGACGAAATATGGTGATCATAATAGTTACAAATCTCCAGATTCAATTAACCAGATGGATTGGCTGCGCCGTGCAACGTTTAATAATGAAGTAGATTATATGAAGGGCTTAATAGAATTACGCAAAAAGTACTCAGCTTTTCGAATGACATCTGCAGAGCAAATAAAAACACAAGTTTCATTTTTAGGTGCCCCGAAAAATACGGTAGCTTATACAATAGAGGGGAATAAAAATGAATACTTTACGGTGGCTCACAATGCAAATAGAGAAGCGGTTGAAATAACACTTCCATCGAATGGGCCTTGGAAAGTACTAGTAGACGGGAAGCAGGCGGGAAGTAAACCACTTTATGTTGTCCATGACAATAAAATTAAAGTTCCTGCATTAAGTTCCATTGTTTTAAAATCAGAAAAACCTACTAAATAAAAGCGAAGAGTGTGGAAATAAATACTGAATTGAGCAAAGTTAATAAGGATTGCAAATAAAAAAAGCGAAGTGAAGATTATTCTCACTTCGTTTTTAAAGTTAATGTAATATAATTTCACATACTGTAATTATATTACAATTTAACAAAAGAAATAAGCAATAGATTATTTCTTTTGTGACAGTAGGGGGAGAAGATATCTTTGAGTTTATTTATAAAATTATATGAAATACGTTCGTAATTCATATAATTTTTATTATATATTTGAACATATAATAAACTAGATGTTCGAGTTGTATTAATTCCTACAAATCGTTTAAAAATAACAAAGGCGTAAAAAGTATATGGAATTAAAATAGAGAAAAGACACCATTCAAGGTGTCTTTTCTCTATTTTGAATATGAAATGTAAGTAACTCAATTGTATGTAATAGTATATGATATTTTCACACTAACTAATTAAGAAAAATTTAAAACTCTTTTCTTAATCTATTTGTAATAAATTACATCATAAAATTTTATCAATATAATAAATAAAACTTTCTCAACATTATTTGATTTAATAACTATATTCAACCGCTCTTCAATCTATTACAATAATTTCACATTGGAAATACATGAATATTCTCAATGTTATAAATGGTTTATACCTTATAGGATTACTGTGGGAAAGGATGTGAAATATCCAAAAAAAAATCATTTTTTATGATTAAATAAAAAATTTTAATGAAGAAAAAGTTATTTCATTATTTTCAAGTTTCGTTAAAGTACATGTATTTATAATCACTATGAGACAAGGAGCAGAATCTAAAAAAATTTTGTAAATTAGAAAATTGCATTTCAAAAATAAGTTAAACGTTTATGGAGGGTTATATGAGCGAGAAAATTTATTACTGGTCTCCGATTAAGCATTGGGAGAAGTTGCATAATGAAGTTTTGATAGGGGAAATGAGGTTTACAGGTATTCTGTCTGAGTGGTTTCCTGATTTTTATTTTATGGCTCAAAAAGGTGTGAAAATTAGTGAACTAGTAGAGCGCTTTTCGTTAGGAAATGTAGAAGAGACACAAAAAAACATAGAGCTCATGATAAAAAATCGTGTGTTAGTAAGTAACATATTACACCCAAGAGAAGTATTTTCTTCACAAGAAAAGATTTTTCCAAATCCATATAGCAACCAGATTCGCTTTTCTAAAGAAGAGTTAGATAAGTATATGAGTGAACAATTAAATCGCACGTACGTTGCTGCACGGTCAACCGAAATTCAACTTGAAACAACAGATGAGCTACCCACTATAATCAAGGAACGTAGGTCTTGTCGTCAATTTGAAATGGAAAAACACATTAGTTTTTCGGAATTTTCCCAATTCTTATCAACTCTAAAACAGGTTAGGGAAGAAAAAATATACTATCATTACGCAAGTGCAGGCGGGCTCTATCCCATTGATATCTTTGTTTATATAAAACCAAAACGTATAGAGGGTATGAAAGCTGGATTTTATTATTATAACCCATCAAAAAATAGTCTTGTGATTGTAAACAACATTGATCAAGTGATCAAAAGTGATCATGAGTTAATTAATCAGGATTTATTTACTCAATCTGCATTCTCAGTGTATTTGATTTATAATGCGAACGCTTCTATCCCGAAATACGGTTCAGATGGATATTTATTTGCTTGTATCGAGTCAGGCATTATCACTGCTACCTTAAATATGGTTGCTGAGACATTAAATTTAGGGGTTTGTTCAGTTGGCCATATGAAATTTGAAGAGATTCAGAAATTTTTATGTTTGGATAACCATCAAGTGTTTCTCCATGGGCTTGAAGTTGGCTTGAAAATTAACGAGTAGAAAAAATGAATATTAGGGGGATAAAGATAAAAATGCACATTAAAGATCGAAGTTCGATTCATGAAAATAAAGAAGTAGAAGCGTTTTGGAAGGAGCAATTATCTTCCGAGGTTCTCGATTTTTCTGTATTTAATAGCGATTACCAACTAAATAAAGAAACACCTTGTGAGTACGTTCAAGTCATAGTGAATGTAGAGTTTAGTAAAAGTATACAAAAAATAAGTAAGTCTCAAGATTTATTATTATTTAGCTGGTTTCAAGCCGCTTTAAGGGTTTGTTTGGCACATTATACAGATCAAGAAAGAATTACTATTGGTATTCCTATAATTGAAAAGAATCTTGAACAAAGTGAGAATCTTAATAAGTTGATTCCTTTAGGAAGTGAAATCCATCCGCATCACCCCTTTAAACAATTAGTAAATGAGATTGAACAAACGACTTTATTCGGGTATGAAAATCAGGAGTATCCGCTCTCTGAATTATTAGTTAAACACAATTTAACTCCTTTTCAAATTGTAATCGGGATGGAAGGATTACATAATGAAAATTCACTAGAAGAATACGCAGAGAATAATTTAGTCCTATGGATACGAAGAAAATGGAATGAAATACATAATGAATTTGAATTTCAAATTTCTTGCAAGTCCCGTTCATTCTCTTCTTTGCAACAGTTTGCCAATTCGTATTGTTATGTTTTAAAGCAAGTTTCACAAAACCCGAATTTGGCATTGAAAGATATTTGTATTATTGCAGAAGAAGAAAAAGAGTTGTTAGAAGGATTGAATACTTTTCAAACAGGCATAGACTTGTTTCAATCATTTCAAGATTTGTTTGAAGCGCAAGTATTAAAAACTCCAGATCAAATTGCTGTTGTTTGTAATGATCAATCTTTGACATATAGAGAATTGAATAAGAAAGCGAATCAATTGGCTTCTATCCTTCAAAGTAAAGGTGTTTCAAAAGAAAGTATTATTGGCGTTATGGTAGATCGGTCATTAGAAATGATTATTGGTATGATGGGGATTTTAAAAGCAGGAGCAGCCTATTTACCAATAGACCCTAACTACCCAACTGAACGAATTGAATATATGTTACAAGATAGTCAAGCAAAATATTTACTTAGTAAGCGAACAGAGGAAGTATTGCCACAATTTGCGGGTGAAGTACTGTATCTTGATAAAGAATATCTTTTTCAAGGTGAAGAAAGTAATTTAGTACGAGAACATAATCCTAATGATTTGGCTTATGTTATTTACACATCAGGATCGACAGGAAATCCAAAAGGGGTAATGATAGAACAAAAATCGCTAGTTCATTTTTTAAATGTAATGAGAGAAAAAGTAAAGGCTAATCAATCATTCTTGTTTCTTGCTAGTGTATCTTTTGATATTTCCTTGTTAGAAATATGTCTTCCTTTAACGCAAGGTTCAAAAGTAGTAATTGCTACAGAGGACCAGTTTGCAACAAAAGAATTGGCTCATTTGGTCAAAAAACATAAGGTGGATTTATGGGAATCAACGCCATCGCGAATGGAAGTGATTTTGAGTGATCCAGAAGGGGCAAATTTTCTAAAAGATTTAAAATCTATTTTATTAGCAGGAGAAGCATTTTCCATTGATTTGGTTGAAAAAATTCGTTGTATCAGTGAAGCAACAATTTTAAATATTTATGGTCCCACAGAAACAACCATTTGCGCAACAGTAAAAGACTTGAGCACTTCCAAAGAAGTTACGATCGGCAAACCAAATCCGAATTATCATTCCTATATATTGAATAAGTATGGCCAATTAAAAGCATTTGGAATTCCCGGTGAACTATGCATTGCTGGAGTAGCGGTAGCACGAGGGTATCTTGGTAAAAGTAAACTGACAGATGAAAAATTTGTACCGAGTCCTTTTATGGCAGGGGAAATGATGTATCATACAGGTGATCTCGTTCGTTGGTTGCCTAATGGAGAACTTGAGTATTTAGGTCGAATGGATCATCAAGTGAAAATTCGGGGGTATCGGATTGAATTAAGAGAAATCGAAACTCAATTAAGGGAATATCCAGAAATAAACCAGGCTATCGTTGTTGATCAAGTGTATGGAAATAGGAAATTATTAGCTGCCTACTATGTATCGGATAACAAGGTGTCTTTTGGTGAAATCAGAAAATATTTAAGTGATAAATTACCTGAGTTTATGATTCCTGAAAAAATGATTCAGGTAGAAGAGATTCCATTGAATCCAAATGGAAAAGTGGATAGAAAAAGGTTATTGGATATAACACAAACGGATTATATATCAATTCCATACGTTGCCCCGCGCAATGAAATTGAACAAAAATTAGTGCGTGCGTGGGAAAAAGTTATGGAGATTGAGGGAATCGGTATTCATGATAATTTTTTTGCATTAAAAGGAGAATCCATTAAAGCACTTCAGGTAATTAATTTATTAAGAAAAGACTGCTTAAAAATAAGTACAACAGATTTTTTTAAGCACCCTACAATCGCTCAACTGAGTTCTTGTGTAAAGTTAGAGCATAAAGAGGAAAACTTTGAAAGTAGACCAACTCATGTTAAAGATTTGTCTAATCCATTTTCCTTAACAGAAGTTCAAACAGCGTATATGTTAGGAAGGAATTCACAGTTTGAATTAAGTGGTATTTCACCTCAAACATATTTTGAATATGAAACAGCATTGGATATCAATCGTCTTTCAAAAAGTTTTCAAAAGGTAATCCATCGTCATCCAATGTTGCGAGCTGTAATTTTACCAGAGGGAAAACAGCAAATATTACAAAGCGTTCCTGATTACGAGATTGAAATAGTGAGTCTCATAGATTTAGATGATAGGAATCAAAATGCTCGCATACAAGAAGAGCGTTCTCGAATGACTAACCATGTATTCCCTTTGGGGCAATGGCCTTTGTTTGAATTGAAAGCTTTTCTTTTAAAAGAAGACACATATTTATTATGTTTTCGATACGATGCTTTATTAATGGACGGAGCAAGCATGAACATTGTTGGACAGGATTTGTTGCATTATTATTATAAACCAAATCAAAAATTAGAATCTTTATCTTTTGATTTTCAAGATTATATATTTATCTATGATGAAATGGAACAAAGCGAAGAATATAAAACAGCAAAAGATTATTGGACAAGTAAGCTTCCTGACTTTCCGTTTGCACCTTCTTTGTTGTTAAAAAAGGATCCAGCAGAGATTGCTACTCCTAAATTCCAATCACTTACTAAGATCCTGGACAATGAAAAATGGACAAAGCTACGAAAGATAGCACAAGAGAAAGAGGTAACTCCTTCCGCTCTACTTTGTACAATATATGGTGATGTGTTGGCATATTGGAGTAATCAATGTCGATTAGCAATTAATTTGACTGTATTTAACCGTTATCCTGTTCATGATGAAGTAGAACAGATTGTAGGAGATTTCACATCGCTTATTTTGTTGGATGTTGATGTAAAACCAGAGCAAACTTTCTTTACTAGAGTAAAAGAAACGCAATCTACTTTATTAGATGGCCTTGAACATCGTCATTACGATGGAGTTAACTTTATTCGAGATTTTACTCGATATCATCAAATGACGCCAAAAGCAGTTATGCCAATCGTTTTCACCTCGATGTTAGCAGGTGCAGGTGCTTTCTCTTGGGAACAACTTGGTTCTCTTCGCTATATTCATGCTCGGACTCCACAAGTGTATTTGGATAATGTAGTAATTGAAAAAAATGGAGAGTTACTAATTAGCTGGAACTATGTTGAAGAGTTGTTTGATGTTGATGTAATAGAAGCAATGTTTTCCCAATTTGTTGACTTATTGGAACAATTGGTGAAACAAAGCGATATAACATCTTTGCAGATGAAAGAATCGGATCAAACTTTAATTAAGCAATACAATGAAACAACAGAAAAAATACCTTCAACTACTCTGTATCAATTATTTACAGACCAAGTAAAACGTAAACCGGATGAAGTAGCAGTAGTATTTGAACAAGAATGGTTAACATACACGGAACTTCATAAACGCTCCAATCAAATTGCCCACTTCTTAAAAGAGCAAGGCATTGGTCTAGGTGACAAAGTGGGTCTTTTAGCAAAAAGGCGAGTTGACACAATTGTTAATATGTTAGGTATTTTAAAAGCAGGTGCTGCTTATGTTCCGATTGATCCCGATCATCCTTTAGATCGCCAAACATATATTTTTAAAAATAGTTCATGCAAGCTTTTATTAGAACCTAGTCTTTATGAAGAAAATCATTTGTCATTTTATACAACAAAAGATATGCCCGCTATTGCTGGTCCAGAAGATATTGCCTATATTATATACACTTCAGGAAGTACAGGAAAACCAAAAGGAGTAATTATTACTCACCAAGCGGTTACAAATACTATTCAAGACATAAATCAAAAATATGAGGTAAATGAAGATGATCGTATTATTGGTATCTCTTCCATGTGTTTTGACCTATCTGTATACGATATTTTCGGAGCTTTAAGCACAGGTGCAATGTTAGTAATGATTCGTGATCCGAGAGACATGCAAGAATTAATCCGCACTGTCGAACGTAGAGGGATTACAATTTGGAATACAGTGCCTGCAATCATGGATTTGGCATTGGATCAAGTAGGTTCTCATTTTGAACATTCTTCTTTACGTTTAGTTTTACATAGTGGAGATTGGATTCCGCTTTCTTTACCAGAAAAAATAAAACGACATTTTCCGATTGCAGAAGTAATTTCACTAGGAGGGGCAACAGAAGCATCGATTTGGTCAATTTATTATCCGGTCAAACAGGTGGAATCACATTGGAATAGTATTCCATACGGGATGCCCTTGGCAAACCAAACGTATTATGTGTTGAACTATGAAAAGAAAATGTGCCCTGTTGGTGTAATTGGAGATTTATATATCGGGGGAGTGGGCCTTGCTAAAGGATATTTAAATGATGAAAAGAAAACAAATGAAGCGTTTGTGTCACATCCTGATTTTGGTCTTATATACAAAACAGGAGATTGTGGAAAAATGCATTCTGAGGGATATATTGAATTTTTAGGCCGCCAAGATTACCAAGTGAAAATTCAAGGATATCGAGTAGAGTTAGAAGAAATCTCTCATTGTCTTCTAACTTATAAACAAGTCGAACATGCTCTCGTAATTGATCAAACAGATGAGAACGGAATAAAATTTTTAGTTGCATATGTAGTAACTGAGCAAAATATTAGTACAACAGAACTACGAAAGCATTTGCGAGATCACTTGCCAGATTATATGATTCCTTCTTATTTTGTTTATTTGGACCAATTACCCCTGACTCCAAACGGGAAATTAGATAGAAAAGCGCTCCCTACTCCGCAGAAACAAAAAAATGAAGTATTTATTGCTCCAAAAACTGAAATGGAAAAAATATTAACTAGTATTTGGCAAGAAGTACTCAAAATAGATCAAGTTGGAGTAAATGATCATTTCTTCGCCTTAGGTGGAGATTCGATAAAAGCGATTCAAGTGTCCGTTAGACTGTATCGACAAGGATTCGAGCTTGAACCAAAAAATCTATTTTCATTTCCTATATTAAGAGACATGGTTCAATTTGTTAAAAAGCTAGACCAGTTTTCAAGTTCACAAACAAATGATGTAAATATAATGAACGATAATAAAGCTACATTACTAAATGTTAAAGATAAACAACTTAATCAACATACACTTACCAAAATACAAGAAAAAATGCCGGATATAAAAATAGAACGTATTTACCCGTTAGCACCTTTCCAGAAAGTTATTTATGAGCATGCTACGAATGAACCTGATACAAATGCATATTTTGAACAAACAATTTGGGCACTTGAGGGGGAGCTGGATATTAAACTCTTTATTCAGTGTTTCCAACAATTAGTTGATCGTCATGATTCTTTAAGAACAATAATTGTGCAAGATGAACAAGCAAAACCTTGGCAAGCTGTTCTATATAATGTTCAAATAAATTCAGAAATAAAAAACTTGATTGAGATGACGAAACAAGAACAGCAAGAATTCCTAGATCAGTGGATGAATGAAAATTTAAGTCAAGGATTTAAAAATAGTGAACTTATGACCCGTCTCTGTATATTCCAACTAGGTAATAACGAGTATAAGGTAATTTGGAGTTCCCATCATCTATCATGTGATGGTTGGAGCGTCAGCATTTTGATAGACGAATTATTCCAGCTCTACGAAACTACAAATGCGGGAACTACGGCGGAGTTACCTATGGTAAAACCTTTTGAAACATTTATAGATTGGACTTTGGCACAAGATCATGAGAAAGCACGTCATTTTTGGCGAGATTATTTATCAGGATACAATCAGAAAATTAGTATTCCTAAAAAGAAAGTCCCATCTAAAAGTGAAGGGTTAAACTTCACTTTTACGGATTTAACATTAGACAAGGATTTGACTGATCAGTTACAGACATTTGTAACTAAAAATAATATAACTATGAATACGGCATTACTAGCTGTATGGGGAATATTGCTTGGCAAATTTAACGGAACGAGAGAAGTAGTATTGCCTAATCTAGTATCAGTCAGACCTCCCGAAGTAGAAGGAATTGAAAATATGTTCGGTCTGTTCACAAATATTTTGCCTATCCGATTAGCATGGACAGAAACGCAATCTTTTGTGGACTTCCTGCAAAAGGTACAACTAGAGACATTGAAATGTAATGAGTATGCATACTATTCATTTGTTGATATACAAAAGCAAAGTGAATTAAAAACTGAGTTGACTGACCATCTTTGGGTTTTTGAAAACTATCCAACTAATCCAGCAATCTTTTCTTCAAATGAAAACAGACATTTTGCTATCACGGATTACGAAGTCGTTGATGAGCCACATGTAAAGTATGGAATTATGTGCTTCCCTGAAGAAAAACTTACAATAAAGTTTGGATTTGATCAAACCGTATATGAAGCAGAGAAAATACAGGAAATATTAAATCACATTTATGGATTAATCAACATGATTCTTCAAAATCCAGTACAAGCAATTGGTGATTACAAATTATAAAAAATGAAAAGGCGAGCAAGAACTCGCCTTTTTAAATAGAATAGGAGCAAACCAAATGACAAAAAATTTGCAGTTATCAGCCGAAGAGATGCGTCAGTTAGGATATCAAGCGGTTGACTTGATTGTTGATCATATGAATCATTTAAAAAGTAAACCAGTTTCAGAAACGATTGATAGTAATATTTTTAGAGACAAGCTAATTGAAAAGATTCCGGAAAACGGATCTAATCCAAAAGAATTACTTCATTTTCTTAATAACAATGTGTTTAATCAAATTACTCATGTGGATCATCCTCATTTTATGGCTTTTGTGCCAGGTCCTAATAATTATGTTGGTGTATTAGCAGATTTTTTAGCAAGTGGGTTTAATGTATTTCCTACAGCTTGGATAGTAGGTGCAGGTGCCGAACAAATTGAATTAACGACAATTAACTGGTTAAAATCAATGCTAGGATTCCCTGAATCAGCTGAAGGACTATTTGTCAGTGGCGGTTCCATGGCTAATTTGACTGCACTTACTGTAGCAAGACAGGTTAAGTTGAATAATGAAATCGAAAATGCGATTGTTTATTTTTCTAACCAAACTCATTTTTCTGTAGATCGAGCACTTAAAGTATTAGGTTTTAAACAGCATCAAATTTGCCGAATTGAGACAGATGAAGATTTAAAAATTTCAGTTAGTACTTTAAGAAAGCAAATAAAAGAAGATCGATTAAAAGGGAAAAAACCATTTTGTGTTATTGCGAATGCAGGGACAACGAATTGCGGAGCGGTGGACTCCCTCGATGAATTGGCTGATGTATGTGGTGATGAAGATATATGGCTACACGCGGATGGGGCTTATGGAGCTGCAGCAATTCTCAGCGAAAAAGGAAGAGAGTTGTTAAGAGGAATTCATCGTGTTGATTCTTTGACGTTAGATCCGCATAAATGGCTTTTTCAGCCTTATGATGTTGGTTGTGTACTCATTCGAAATAGTCAATATTTAAGTGAAACGTTTCGTATGATCCCAGAGTATATTAGGGATACGGAAACTAATATAGAAGAAAAAGTGAACTTTGGGGAGCGTGGAATTGAACTTTCTCGTAGATTTAGAGCATTAAAGGTATGGCTTTCTTTTAAAACATTCGGAGTTACAGCTTTTCGTGAGGCAATTGATCATGGCATTATGCTAGCTGAACAAGTTGAAGAATTTTTAAGGAAAGAAAAAGATTGGGAAGTAGTAACACCTGCCCAATTAGGAATTGTTACTTTTCGTTATATTCCATGTGAGCTAACATCTACAGATACAATTCATGAAATAAACAAAAAATTGGTGGAAGAAATTAATCAAAGAGGATTTGCTATGCTAAGTACGACTAAATTAAAAGAAAAAGTAGTAATTCGACTTTGCTCTATCAACCCAAGGACAACAAAAGAAGAAATACTTCAAATCATGATGAACATAAAAGCATTGGCAGAGGAAATAAATACATCGTCTAAACATCTTATATCTGTTTCTCAACCTTGATATATTAGGCGGATTTTACATATTAATAGCCGATTCTCATTTGAAATCGGCTATTATATTTAAATGATAATAACACTCACAAATGTATACTATTTATGAATGTTTCTCTTGTAATGGGATTAAGCTTCAACCTTAGATACTCGTTTGAACCCAGTTTTTATTGCTTGTACTATTTCGTTCACAGCATAAATAGATACATCGGCATTTGGATTTAACCCTTCAAACCAGTGATAGGCATTTGGATATAAATGAAACTCGACATCAACACCAGCTTGCGCTAGTTTGCTTATATAGGTTAATGTTTCGCTTCGGAATGGATCTAATTGACCTACAAATGTGTAAGTATACGGTAAGTCACTATAATCCTCAGCTCGAGAAGGCGCTGCATATGCAGGGATTTGATCCATTCCATACATTTCTCCTAAATACATTTTCCAGCCAGCTTCATTTGCCTTTTGGTTCCAAACAAATCCTTCTTTAATTTCATTCGCTGAAGGTGTATTATTTCGGTCATCAATCATTGGATATAGTGGCATTTGTAAACAAATTGAAGGATATTTTCGATCTCGTGCTAATAATGATAATGCTGCTGTTAGTCCACCGCCAGCGCTTACTCCTGCAACTCCAATTCGATTCGAATCAATGTTTAATGACTTTGCATTATCAGCAATCCATTTTAAAGCTGAATAACAATCCTCAATTGGTGCTGGGTAAGGGTGTTCAGGTGCTAAGCGGTAGTCTACAGACACGACCACACAGCTAGCTTCTTTTGCAAACCTCATACAAGTATCATCGTTATCATCTATAGACCCTAAGATATAACCTCCACCATGTATCCATAATAAGACAGGTAAAGATTCATGATTTGATTTTGGACGATAAATTCGTAATGGTAACGGATTATCATCAGGCCCAACAATGACTTTATCTATTAAAGAAAGGGAGTCATCAACAACGGTAGGTGGTCTCATTTGAGCTATTCCTTCTCTGATTGATTGCAAATTTTCTGGGCGTAAATCGAGATCCGGAAACATCTCTAACCCTTGTAATAATTCTGGATTTACTCTAGTTTTCATTTTAGCACCTCTATTTGTAATTGTTTTCAAATAAATGAAGTGTATTCTAAGTAGTTTAATTGTGAAAGAACACTACAATTAAATTGTAAATTGGATATGTTATAACGGTCAACAGAATATTCGGAAATTAAAACCTTTCTCAAGAAGGAGTTTCATGCAATTAATAATACAAGTAGCGGATTTAAGAGCAAAGTGTTTTAATGTCGTTGTAATTATGTACATTAGAAAAATTTCTTTTCTAGACTCATGAAGAATTATAAAAAGCAAAATTTTATAGATAGTTATTTTAAAAATAAACAAAAAGAGAAGAACTAACCAATGTTCTTCTCTCTTTTTCATATGTAATTAGGGTATCCATAAATGTAAATACGGATGGTATAGATTAATGGATGAATAATTTATTTTTAAATTAATAACGTAATAAATAAAGATTTTTGTATGTAATATTGCATATACAGGGACCACTGGTGAAAATGCTGACCAATGTTTTTCCACATGGTAAATTAGTTCCTTAGTTATTTATTTTATTTCATTTTCAATCGTGTAAGGCTTGGGGCTAAGATTTACAAAGGTGACTAGTAAAAAATATTACAATATAAGTATAAGATTTTGTACTTAGTAATCTCACAATTTAAGACCTGTCATTGGATAAGTGCAGGGAGTTCAATCGATTTTGAATAAAATTGATTGTATCAGTTGCAATTTTTTTACGTTTAAGAACTATCCCGGCATGCCCACATGTATAAATATATCGTGTAGGCCTTTCCCAAGATTCCCACAAGTAGTCTGTATCCTCAGAATGCACATATAGATCGTGCTTACCTGAAATCAATAAAATATTTTCTTTTTTTACTTTTGGTAATGCTTGACTCGGTTCAGTGATTTTCCAATAATCTATTAAATCATCATACGTTACACCATGATGTTCCAAGTCTTCTCTAATAAATTTACCTGGAGTTGTATTCCAAATTGAATAAGAGAGTCGATTTGCATAGAAAATGGATGCTAACACATCAATTTCTTCTTCAACAAGAGAGGTTAAGTTAGTAATAAATCCACCTAAACTAATTCCTATTAGAATCAGGGGACCATTTTTATTTGCTTTAATCCATTTAATCAAAGCTCGTAAATCAGCTACCGCTTGTCTAGTTGCTTGTACTGTTCGTTCAATATTTGCACTTACCATATACTCTCCACTGAAAAAGGATTGATCGGGTTTTCTTTCAAAATGATAGGGTAGAGTGAAATAATACATATTCCACTTCAGGCTGGTCATATGATCGTGGAATATTTTTTTCACACGTTCGTTAGAATCCATTCTCCAACCGTGAACAAAGATAACATGAGGTGCATTTTCATTTTTATGTAAGAATAATTCCCCAGTTACAGAGTCGTTGCGTGAATCACCGGATTGAACCGAGCTTTTATATTTGAATTGCCCAACCATGTATTCCTTTTCCTGTTTTGAATGCTTAATGTCAAAATGAATATAGGATGGTTTTACTTTATAAAAAGATTCTATGTCCTTTATATTTAATGAAGTGTTAGAAAGGGAAGTATACTGAAACGCTACACTTCTTTTTTTGTGTAAATCATATAAGGCGTACCGATCAATGAGTTTTGAAAAAATCAAATTAACCTCCTCCAAAATACATATTGTTTAAAACATGGACAAAATTTATGTTGTAAATTAATTATAAAATATTCTCTTTTCCTAATAGTAGGTGATAAATTTGTATATCATATTATAAAGCTTGCAATAAAATAAAACTATAAATAAATTATACTAAAATCTAAAAAGCAAGTTAATATTCTTATTCATATAAGAGAATATTAACTTGCTTATTTTCGTATTAAAAGATGCACCTTTTAAAGTGACGTGATTTGTATGAGATACAGTATTAAAATCCCTATTATAGATATCCAAATAGGTTTCTCTATATTTATTGTATAGAAATTACACAGTAAATATTTTTTGTGCTACATACATTAAATTAATCTTAACCTTTTATATAAATTTATTAAGCGGAATAACTCCTTACCAATATTCAAAAACGGCTGCGTTTTTGAATTTGTGTTCTAGCTTTTCTGAAACAGGTAAATAACTACACATAAACTCCTTATATCTCTAGTTAAACTACCGATTAGCTCCATATAAACTCTAGATAACCTATATAGAATACAAGATATCAAGGAGGTAAGAAAAAATGAATTTTATGAAACGAGCAATTCTCAGTATGAAAAAAAGGATAGGAACATCATTAATTTTGATGGCAGTTTTTCTGATTGTTACAAATTTGGTTCTTTCAGGTTTTACAATCCAAAATGCGTCAAAAAAAGCAGCGGATGCTGCGAGAAAAAAACTTGGTGCAGATGTTACTTTAGGTCTTGATTTCGACAAATTAGGTCAAAAAGCTAAGGAAACTGGAGAAATGCCAAGTCCGCCGCAGCTCGATACAAAAGAAACAGAACAATTAGCGAAGTCCAAGTATGTAAAAGACTATAATTACATAGCTAACACTTTCGGTATTTCTGATGGACTTAAACTAGTAGGAGCTTCAGAAGGAGAAGAAGGTAAAGGTAAAGCGGGAATAGCGGCTGTGCGAGGCGGTTCAAGCTCTGGTACAGAAATAGATATGAATGCTTCTTTTATGATTGAGGGAGTCCGCAAGACTGCATTACAAGAAAGCTTTAAAAACGGAAAAAGTAAAATCATTGATGGAAAACCAATTACAGAGCAAATGAAGAATCAGAATGTAGCTTTAATGGAAAAACGATTAGCGGAATTAAACAATTTGAAAGTAGGAGACAAAGTTAAAGTGCAATCAGGGGATAAGAAGGAAACCCTTGAGGTTGAAATTATCGGTATTTACGAAACAAATGAGCAAGCAATGGGTCAACAGGCTCCTCCTATTATGGATCCGGCTAATAAACTATATATGCCGCATTCAACTATGAAAAAATTAGAAGTAGACCAAGGTATAAGTAGTGTTCAAGTCGTGTATTTCTTGAATGATCCACAATATATTGATGCATTTAAAAAAGAAGCAAAAAAATCTAATATTGATTTTAATTATTATAAATTAGATGCGCATGATTCATTGTACAAGCAAATGATTGGTCCTATTGAAAATATCTCTTCGACTTCTCAAATGATCATTTATATTGTATCGATTGCAGGTGCGATCATTTTAGGATTAATCATTATGCTATCAATTAAAGGGCGTCGTAAAGAAATGGGAATTCTATTGTCTATTGGAGAGAAAAAGTGGAAACTGATGGCGCAATTCGTAGTAGAAGTAGTGTGTGTCGCTATTTTAGCGTTTGGATTATCCATAACAACAGGAGCTAAAGTTTCTCAATATATCGGGGATAATTTACTTTCGAATGAAATTGCTACTGCAAGCGAAGAAACAGATACCTCGCAACATGGTACTGTAATGATGGCTGGACCTGGTGGTACTCTACAAAATCAAAAAGAAGATCCAATTGATAAAATTGATGTAAGTGTAACAGGAGAAGATGTAGGGAAAATGGGTGGAATTGGACTAGCTATTGCTATAATAGCAACGCTTCTTCCAGCATTATCTATTCTACGTTTAAACCCAAAACAAATTCTTTTAAAAGATGAATGAGGAGGCTCGATATGGAGACGATTTTACAGTTTAAAAATTTGGATTATTATTATGAAAGTAACGGAAAAAATGTAGCGATACTAGATAATGTTAACTTTTCTTTTCAAAAAGGACATTTCTACACGATTTTAGAGATAATTCATCTGGATCTGGTAAAACTACAACTCTGAGCTTAGGTTGTGGACTGGATGTCCCTAAAAATGGTTATGTACTGTATAATGGCAAAGATATTAGAAAAATTGGTTTGGATCGATACCGTAATCAAAATGTATCTGTAATTTTCCAATCTTATAACTTAATTACCTATATGACCGCTCTTCAAAATGTCTTAACAGCAATGGAAATTACAGGTGTTAAAGTGCAAAATAAAACAGCAAGAGCATTAGAATTATTAGAGAGGGTAGGACTCTCAGAAGCTGAAGCGAAACGAAACGTCTTGCAACTAAGTGGCGGACAACAACAGCGTGTAGCAATCGCTCGAGCACTATCTTGTAATGTTGATTTACTAATTGCAGATGAGCCGACAGGAAACCTCGACGAAGAAACCGCAATGGATATAATAGAACTGTTTCAAGAACTTGCACATAAAGAGAATAAATGCATTATTGTTGTGACTCACTCACAGGAGGTTGCAAAAAAATCAGATCGTGCGGTGTATTTAAGTAAGAAGAAGTTGGTCGTAAATGAAATTTAATATAAATATCGTAGTTATTAAATTCACATAACTTTCAAAAACTATCCCTTTCAAAAGTTTATATTTGATTTATAATAATATCAAGCCATAACCAAAATGGTCTCCCTGTACTGAATGTTAAAATAGTTTGTTGTTCCCGTTTTAATAATATTTGAAAAAGAACTTGTAGGATATTCTACAAGTTCTTTTTATTATAATTGGTTACCTATATCATGGGATAATCACACATAGTTATTGCAGAATTAAACCTACAATCATAATTAAACTAAATACTATTATCCAACCAAACGCACAATAGCCAAAAATTCTAATCCATTTAGGTAATTGATTCATGTTAATTTTATTTGAGGGAACTCCCTGCATAGAAAACATCATTTTTTGATCTCTATCTCTATTATTTTGCTGTTCATACATAATATCATCACCTTTCCAGATATATTGAGTTTGTAGTATATCAACCTAAAGAAATTCATGTACAGAATAAAAGGGGATAGCATATATATTATGTGGTGGACTTTATAAATAAATGCATTTAATCACCATGGTTCTAAGCACTAATCCGTTATAAATACTGAAAAAGAGCCCTACAAAAATAGGACTCATTTTCTTCAAATGTTAAGTTGCTGGATATAAATCAGAACCAAGGTAACGTTCTTTTATAATTTGAAGATGATGAAGCTCATGACCAGCAATGATGTATGCTAATGCACGAACTGTAACTTCAGAATTATTCGCATTTCCTCTTTGTGACCAAGCTTCTTTATCTAAGCTTCTAAGTAAATACAGGGTAGATTGGCGAACAACTATTAAATTCTCAAGAAGATCTTGCATAGATTGCTTATCAAAAGCAGCTCTAAGAACATACATATCATCATTATAGCCTGGAAGTTCTGCTGTCTCGCCTCGAGCGATTGATAGCAATCGATACGCCATAATCCGTTCTGTATCTGCTATATGACCGATTACTTCTTTTATACTCCATTTAGTAGGAGCATACCGGAAAAGCGCCTCACTATTAGAAATTCCCTTTAATAAAAGATTCGTTTCCTTCATTTGTTGTTCTAGAATATGTATGATATTTCCGTCTGATACTAAGTTGGTATAAGTTGCATAATAGGAGTTATATTCACTTACCTTTGGTCTTATTTGCATACGAATCATCCTTTTTGTTTTATGTTTAATCTTTACATATAGCTTATCATAAAAGAATTCCAAATTAATCTGAAAAATGGAGGCAAATATGCATTTTTCATCCTCCTTTTTAGTTTCATAGATGAAATGCATCTCAAATAAGAGAATCTAATTTGCGCTATGCGGAATTTCGTTTTTTTGCTGTTATAGTAGAAGATAAATATGTAAATTGAATACAGTTTGTCACTACTTATGATAATCGCCATTTAAGAAGCAGCATTTGTCCATTAAGTGAAAAACCTGTTAATAAGTTTATATTTACTACAAAAACAAACAAACTCGTCCTATTTAAAGGAGAGTTTGTTTGTTTTTGTGTTTAGATAATGGAATACTCATGCGAAATTGCACACTATGTTCCATATTTTTTATTGAATACTTTATATCTAGCGTTTCAAGAATTTGTTTAACAATATATAACCCCAAACCACTTCCTCCAGTATTTCGATTTCTTGATTTTTCAATTCGATAAAATGGTTTGAAAATTTGTTGTAAATCTTCATCTTTAATATTGACACCTGTATTTATAATTTGCATTTCGATTTGACCTTGTTTCGAATCCTCACTTAACTTTATATAGACTTTTTCATTATGTGGTGAATACATAACCGCATTGTGAATAATATTTTTACATGCTTTTTCTAAAAGAGCACAATCTGTATAAATAGAAAGATCAGAATCAATTTCTTTTATTATTTCGATGCTCTTTTGAGAAGCAAAAAATTCGAGATCTTTTGTGATTGTACCTATTAACTTTGAAGGATTAACTTTCTCTACTTTTAGTTTGAAGGTGTGTTGTTCTAATTTCGATACGCTTAAAATTTCACGAACTAATTGTTCCATACTTTCAATAATTTGATGATTTTTCTTTAAATATTGATCGCGATTTTGATAAGGGCCAATATTATAAATCATCCCTTCTAAGTAGCCTTTCATTACAGTAAGAGGGGACTTTAATTCATGTGCTACAATCGCAAAAAACTCTCTGCGTTTTGTTTCTATTTCTCTTTCTTTTTCAATATCATTTTTTAATTGTTCATTTGCTTTTTTTAAATCAAACATAGCTTGTTGTAAGTTAATAGACATGTCATTCAAACTATTAGATAATTCTCCTAACTCATCTGTAGAGCGAACCTCAATTTTTTCGGAGAAATCTAAATTTGCCATCTTTTGTGCACCTTCATTAATATAAATAAGTGGCTTTGTAATAAACCTGGAATAAAAATAAGCACTCCCTATACCAATTACGAGTACAATGATACTAATATAGGGGAGAAAGCGTACTAAAACCTGTGAAGCTTCATCAATCGGTTGAAATGTAGCAAAGACTATAAGCGTTAAACTACCATCTTGGAATTGAATTGGTTTCGTAACGTTATATGAATTGCTAAGGGTACTTGCATTCTCGAATCGTGTTGCTTTAGTAACTACTGTTTTTTGCGTACCACTTTGAATAAAAGAAAATGAAGGAGAGTAAATAATTACTCCTTCTTTATTTTGAAGGTAAAGCATCGCATTATTTTTTTTGCGTATTCATCAAAAAGTGGTATCGCATCTTGAAACGTAAGATTTTTAGACTTATCAATGATTTCGTTTATCCCTGTTTGAAGTTGATCTGTTTTATATTGCTCATAAAATGTAGGAAGAAAGAAGTATAAAGTTAAATAAATCAATACTGCAAAGGATAACAAAATGAGAGATGTAGTCATAAAGAGTTTATAAGTGATTTGCTTCATTTTCATGAGTTTCACAATACTATTCATCAATTTTATAACCAATACCCTTTATTGTTTTAATATAAGGGATAGCTAATTTTTTGCGTAGGTTTTTAATATGTGTATCAATTATTCGTGTTTCTCCAAAATAATCGTACCCCCAAACTTTCTCTACGATATTTTCTCTTGTAAGTACTTTTCTCTCATTTTGAAATAGTAGTTGTAGAATTTCAAACTCTTTTGTCGTTAATATAATTTCAACGTCATTTACATACACTCTATATGCATCCACATCGATACGAACTTCTTTAAATATCAAATGATTATTTACATTTTTATCATAACTTCTTCTAAGTACAGCTTCGACTCGTCTAATCAAAACATGAAATGAAAAGGGTTTTGTTATATAATCATCGATCCCAAGATCGAATCCTTTCATTTGATCTTCCTCTTCTTCCAACGCAGTTAGCATAATAATTGGTACGTTTGACTGACTTCGAATCATTTTAGAAACTTCAAACCCATTAAGATTGGGCATCATAACATCTAGAAGAATTAAATCAAATGATTGCTTATTAAATTGTGTCATACCCTCTAGTCCATCTGAAGCGACTACCACTGTATAATGCTGTGTCATTAAAAATTGTTTAATTAATTCCTGAATTTCTTGATCGTCCTCAACCACGAGGATATGATAATTTTTCATAATATCACCTCTGGTAGTCATTATAGCCGTACAATCTGGAGTTTATGTGGAGATACAGTAGTAAACTTCATAGGATGTTTACTACCAAAAAGTATTATTAGCTATATTCCTTTTTTATGGAGAAATAATTGCTTAAAAAAACTTATCGTATGAATTGATGTACGATTAATATTTACGAAAAACTAATGTATAATAACGTGAATTGTATGTAGTTTCTTAAAATTCTCGAAAATATACTTTTGCTTCTTTACCAAAAGAGGAAAAGGAATTTCAATATAGAAGAAGCTACTGTAATACTAGAGTGTGTGCCAAGAACTATGGATTTCTTTCATCTAGTTTTTATTTAATCGTTAATCACTACATAACAATGTTCTTGCTAAACCAAAAGTTTAAAGGTACAAACTTGGAAAGATTTATATAATGCTAGAAAGGTTGTGAAATGATTTGATGGGTTATAAAGCGATGCTGTTTGATTTAGATGATACATTACTTGATAGGGATAAAGCAGTAGAGGCATTATTTTTAATTGTTTTAGAAAAGTGTTATGAAAATGTAGATGGTGCGGCTAAAAGCAACATGTTACAGAAATTCAAAGAATACGATAAAAGAGAATATGGCATAAGTAATAAAACGACAGTTTTAGAATCATTGTTTGATGAATTCACGCCGAAGTATAGATTGCCACGCAATTACATCCAAGATTTTTGGAATAATAATTTCCCTAGATGTTTTTCAATAGACCAAAATACTATTCATTTCTTAAATCAAATAAAGAAGCACTTTAAAGTTGGAATTATAACAAATGGCTCAACTCAGAGGCAAAAAGCTAAAATATTTAACACGAATTTAAATAGGTATTTTGAAACAATCATTATTTCTGAAGAAGTGGGATTTAGTAAACCTGATAAACGTATATTCGAACTAGCATTAAATAAGCTAAATTTACAGCCGGAAAATACTTTATTTGTTGGTGATGACTTAGAAAAGGATATTGCTGGTCCTCAAAATGTAAATATAAAAGGTGTGTGGTTTAACCCTCAGAAGATCAAGAATACTACCAAAATACAACCGTATGCCGAGATTAACACTTTGGATAGTTTGTTAAGTTATGTTACTCCACAATATTTTTATAACAAGTAAAGGCAATTCCATATATATATTCAAAAATATAAAAAAAGAGAAACTATCATTAATTTCATTGACCGTATTAGTAATAAAAAATATATACTTACAATAAAAAATAGAGGCGATTTTAATAGCTGTGGCTAATTTAATCTATGATTAATACGAAGTTTTGTAAAACAATTTTACTCATACTGTGTAAATTATAAAGGGGTGGGACTATGGAAATAAAGAAAGTAGTAATCGATGGAATCAATATTGCGCTCATTAGAAACGATAAGGTATTAATATCGGATGTTCAGTCTGCATTAGATACTATGGCAACCGTTCAATATGAGGTAGATGCGAAACATATTATTATCCATAAATCTTTAATAAGTGAAGATTTCTTTGATCTAAAAACACGGCTTGCGGGCGATATCCTTCAAAAGTTTATAAACTACAAGGTAAAGATTGCTATTGTTGGAGATTTCTCTATGTATACTAGTAAGAGCTTAAAGGATTTTATTTATGAATGTAATAAAGGGAATGACATTTTTTACTTAGCAACTGAACAACAAGCAATTGAAAAACTAAGTACATTAAAGTAATAATTATATCCTGCTAAATTCCCTCATTTCACTTAGTTCATGATTATATACGATATAGAAGAACTGATGTTTGTGGTAAACTAAGAGGTGGATAAAGGGGGAGTTTTTTTGAACAATTTTAATGATACGATCCGAAATTTAAACAATATAGTTTACAAACCTAACAATTTAATGATTACGAATCTAAAAGAAGAAAAGCAAAACGCAGAATATGCAGGATGTTTATTCCACTTAAATAACAAAACCATTCGTTTTAGAAAATCAAAAGTTACTCCTAATAAAATTGGGCAATTTGTTTCTTTTTGGGAGAAAGATGAAAATATGCGAAATAGAGCTTTCTCTTATGAAGCTGCTCCTGATTTATTAGTAATCACTTGTATTGCTGATAATAAACTAGGGCAATTTATTTTTCCTAAAGAAATTCTTCTTAAAGAAAAAATATTGAGAACACCAAGTCAAACAGGGAAAATGGCAATGAGAATTTATCCTGTTTGGGATACCACTGTTAGCAATCAAGCTAAAAAGAGCCAAATGTGGCAACTTCAGTATTTTGTTGATTTAAGCGATCATAATAATCTACCTATAAACAAACTATTAAATTTCTATTCGTAGCTTCTTATCTTAAGTGATCTTGTCGGTTAGACTTTTTGTACCGGTACAGTTAAACGAAATGTACATTGTTTCAGTACCCCATCAAATTTACAATCAGCATATACTATTTTAACTTATACATTTTAAGGGGTGCTGACTATGACAAGTCTACAACATAAGCTTTTTACAAGATTGAATCTTGCAAAGCGTACTGAAGTGAAGTTTGAAGAATTAAATACAATTCTCTTTGCATTTGCACACACTATACCATTTGAGAATTTAGATGTTATAGCGTGTAATACGAATCAAATCTCTCCGGAAAACTTGCGAGAGAAAATTTTAACTAGTTCCCGTGGTGGACTTTGCTACGAATTAAACACTCTTTTTTACTATTTTTTAAGAGACTGTGGTTATGATGTGCAACTGGCATTAGGTACGGTTTATAAAAACGATATAAATGCATGGGCACTTGAGGATGGCCATATAACAATTATTTTAACTTATAATAATGTACAGTATTTAATTGATGTAGGTATAGCTTCTTTAGTACCTCTTGTTCCTGTACCTTTTACTGGTGAATCTGTTTCTTCAAAAAATGGTTCGTACCGGGTGAGACAAAAAGATACGAGTAGAGGAAATTATGTTTTAGAAAGAAAAGATGCTGCTGGAGAATGGAAAGTTTGTCATGCTTTTTATAAACATATTATTGATGAGATAGTAGTAAATGATGTTCAAAGAAGAGTGATAGAAGATGAGAAGTCTATTTTTAATAAGGGACCAATTGCAGTAAAGTTGACGAACTCTGGCCATATTTCATTAACGAATACAAGTTTAACCGAAATTATTCATGGGGAAAAAACTAAGCATGAAATTACAGAAGATCAATATAGAGAGTTGTTATATACTTTATTTGCTATTAAGTCATGAATAATAAAGATAGCCGGTTCTTATTCAGAAGCGGCTATTTTTATTATTTTTGGTGTAAATGGTTTTCTTCTAATACGTTTCGGAAACTGCGGTATAGTTAATGTTTTTAATGTTTCCTCAGCTTCTTCATATGTATGAAAAATTGGTTCTGTTCCATCATCCCCTTGTAAAACTAGCCCTTCATCTCGGATTACATATGGCATAAAACCACCCCATCTAGTAAAGAATTATGTTCTTTTGCAGCAGAATAATACGATTTAAAGTTTGATTTTCTTAATACATATAATACACTAGAACAGTACGAAAAAGTATGTACAATGAATTTTGAATGTAAAGGAAGATTATTATGTCAGTTATTGATAAATTGAAACTTAATAAGTATACAAATATGGTCGTTATTAACGAACCAAGTGATTATGACATTTTTACAGGTAAAGAAACTGCATTCTCAAAAGAACACGATGCTATCTTTATATTTGTAGAAACGCTTGATGAAATGGTGAAACAAACGAATTTTATTATTAGTAATGAAGAATTACTAATTGAAAAAGGTTACGTATTCTTCGCATATCCGAAAAAAGGTAATGCTCGTTATAGTACGTTTATTCACCGTGATGAGATGTTTCCGGCATTAAACGTTGGAGAAGATGGTTATGTGGGAGAAAGCGATATTAAATTTGCACGAATGGTAAGTATGGATGAAGTCTTTACTGTTGTTGGTTTAAAACGTGAAAAGAAAAAAACAACAAAAACATCTGCTATGAGTCAATGTGTTGCCGATTATGCAGATCGAATTAAAGATGTTGAAGCATTATTAGCTAATCATCCGAATGAACTTAAGTTTTATCAAAGTTTAACGCCTGGATATCAGAAAGATTGGGCACGTAATCTTTTTTCTGTAAAACAAGAAAAAACACGTGAAAAACGTCTAGAGAAAATGATAGAGATCCTTTCACAAGGCTATAAAACAATTGAATTATTCCGTAAGAAGAAAAAATAATGATTAAGAAAGTCACAATGCTGCAACAATTAATTGTGATGAGTGCATTGAAAAAAGCATTCTTTCCATTATACTAAGGAATGTTCTTATATTTATATAATTAGCAAAAGAGAAAAGGTGTTTGAAATGAAATCGTATATTGTAGTTGGATCTGGAATTTTAGGAGCGTCTACTGCTTATCATCTTGCTAAGGCAGGTGCGAATGTTACTATCGTGGATCGCCAACAATTAGGGCAAGCAACTGATGCAGGAGCAGGTATTGTATGTCCATGGCTATCACAGCGTCGTAATAAAGCATGGTATAAAATCGTTAAAGGCGGTGCACGTTACTATTCTTCGTTAATTCAGCAATTAGAAGAAGACGGTGAAACTGACACAGGATATAATCGTGTAGGTGCAATTAGTTTACATACTGACGAGAAAAAGTTAGATCAAATGGAAGAGCGAGCTTATAAACGACGTGAAGATGCCCCAGAGATTGGTGAAATAACTCGCTTATCAGCTGAAGAAACAAAAAAATTATTCCCAGCATTATCAGACGAATATAGTTCTGTTCATATTAGTGGTGCTGCACGAGTAAATGGAAGATTATTACGCAATGCGTTAATAAGTGCTGCGAAAAAACATGGTGCAACTTTTATAAAAGGCGATGCCATATTAGTCCGTGAAGGAAATCATATTACTGGAGTTACAGTAAACGATGAAACAATTTTAGCAGAAAAGGTTATTGTAACTGCAGGCGCATGGGCGAATGAAATCTTGAACCCATTAGGAATTAATTTTTTAGTTACATTCCAAAAAGGACAAATTGTTCATCTGCAAATTGAAAATACAGCAACAGAAAATATGCCAGTTGTTATGCCACCGAACGATCAATATATTTTAACGTTTGACAATGGTCATGTCGTAATTGGTGCAACACATGAGAATGATACTGGTTTCGATCATCGTGTAACAGCAGGTGGTTTACATGAAGTATTCCATAAGGCATTAACAGTTGCGCCTGGCTTAGAAAATGCTACAATGCTTGAAACAAGAGTTGGATTCAGACCATTTACACCAGGATTCTTACCTGTTATCGGACCGCTACCTAACTTTGAAGGAATTCTCGTTGCGAATGGATTAGGAGCTTCGGGTTTAACAGCTGGTCCATATCTAGGAGCGGAACTTGCTAAACTAGCGCTCGGACAAACGATTGAATTAGATTTAAATGATTATGATGTTGCTGGCGCAATTGAATAATATAGGGTACTGCTAACATTTAGGAAAAACCATGCTAAACAAATTCGACAGAGAATAAGTAGTTTTTCCTCTGTTAAGAGTAAGCCTGTTTATGAAAAATAAAATTATTTAAAAATAGAGGGCCGACATTATAAACCTGCATTAATAATGTAGAATTGTGATGTCGGCTCTTTATTCATATTGATTTAAAACTTATTTTCGAGAGGAGGTTAAGTAATGAGAGCGCCATATCAAGTATTGATATTTCCTTATATAAAAACTGCCGATTCTATTCAATATGCCATTTTTAATCGAAGTGATTATGGTTATTGGCAAGGAATAGCTGGTGGCGGAGAAGACGGTGAGATTCCTATTGAATCAGCAAAACGGGAAGCATTTGAAGAGGCTGGTATTACAAGAGAATGTCCATATATACAATTAGATTCTGTGTCTTCACTATCAGTAGAAGATGTAGTTGGAGGATTCCTTTGGGGAGAAGAGGTTTATGTAATAAAAGAATTTTCTTTTGGAGTTAAAGTCCCTACAAAAAACATATCATTATCTAAAGAACACTTCAATTATAAATGGTTATGCTTTGAGGAAGCAGTAACGTTTTTGAAATGGGATAGCAACAAAACAGCATTGTGGGAATTAAATAAAAGATTATTAAAACAATAAAAGTGTTAGCTAACAAAGATAGTAGTGGAACAAGAATTGAACCATTAACAAACCTTTGCTACACTTCTAAACAATGTTTTAGATTATAAAATAGAGTAATATAGATTTTGTATAGGTAATTTACTAAGAGAACTTGTACTAAGAAAAGCCCAATACAGTTGACTCTGAAAAAATGAAAATAGTTAGAAATATTTTTATATCGTACGGTTTTTGGCTATGAATAACGGAATAAATATTAAGTATTCAACAGTTTAAATAAAATGAGTTAGCTTTTTATTTTAAGAAGAAAGATGACTCGTTTTATGCTAAAATTCGCTTAGTGTATATTTTCGTTAAAATGTGGGTGGGCCCCCTTTTAGCAAAACCGGAGTGGGAATGATGAGTATAAATAGTTTTGTGGGATTGATAAAGGACGAATTATTAAAAGAGGTAAATATAAGAAGTGAGGATGAATTCGAGCCTGTAGTAGTTAAAGATATTCCTAGACTTTGGAAGTGTTTAGGAACAGGTAATTATGCCGCAGTATTCATGCACAAAGAATACAAAGATTGGGTAGTGAAAGTTTACGTGCGAGAAGGAGAAGGAATTGAAAAAGAGTCAGAAGTATACCGAAGAATTGGAGATCATCCTTCTTATTCAAAGCTTATATATAAAGGAGAAAATTTCATAGTATTGAAACGTTTAAAAGAAATTACCTTATACGATGCTATTCATAAGGGGATTAAAATTCCTAAGCAAGTAATACTTGATATTAATGAGGCTTTAGAGTATGCGAGGGAACAAGGGTTAACTCCTTGTGATGTTCACGGGAAAAATGTGATGATGGAAAAAGGAAGGGGATATGTAGTCGATGTATCTGATTTCTTAAAAACAAAAGAAGATAGTAAGTGGAGAGACCTAGAAAAGGCATATTTCACCTTTTATTTTCCTTTCATATATAAATTGCCTTTCCCGGTTAAAATACCGTATTTTATGTTAAACATTGTTAGACGTTCGTACAGAAAATATAAGAAACTTAAAAAGAAATTCAAATTGTAAAAGGAATGCACATATATTCCTGAAAACGATTTGAATTCACATAAATAACTTTAGAAAAATTTAAAATTTTGTTTAGGGGCTACTTCAAGACCTTAGCTTGCTGGGCATATGGTGCTACCTCAAAATATAAAAAGATTAGGAGTGAATCCTAATCTTTTTATTTATACATATTTTTGTTAGTTATATCACTATCAATTCCAAAACGGGATATTTTGAATAAATGAAACCGTTAAAATAAGTGTTGATACGGAACCAGCAGTTACTAAAGTTACTATTTTTCGTCCATTCTGTTCTTTTGAAGGTTTTATAAGTTCTGTAATTAACACAATCCATATTATGATAGAGATTATTGAAATAATATTTATAGACATATGTAACACATCCCTTCTTGTTTTCACATAAATATTTCTTCTTTTATAAAATAAAAGCAATTTAACAAGAAAATATGTAACGCATTACAAATCAATATTTTCCTGTTAAACCACCTTTTTTAAATAGAAATACGACTGATAAAACGATAACAACAGCCTTCAAACTTCCCCAATATGGATAAATAGCATGATCTGTTAGACTAGCATATTGAAAAATATTCTCTAAACCGAAAATTCCTATCATGACTGCTAAAATGAATGAAGCTGATCCATACGTCCCGTTATGATAGAGGGTAAATAAATAGACTGCGAAAATTAGTGGTAAGATGATTTGTAGTACGATTATCATAGTTCGTCCCCCAGATTATTTATAATTATATTATATACAAAATTGTAATAAAAAGGAATACGACTTGTTTGATACTAACAGAACTACTCTAATCATATTCTTCTATAAAAAGAAGAAAAAGGGGTGTACAGTTAATTGACAAAAGTTAAAGTTAGTTTACGACCCATTGTTCATAATATAAATTTACCAACCGTATTGAAAACAACAATACTTCCAGGCGGATCGACCGAAAGACTATTTATCGCAACCCAATTAGGAGAGATTTTTTACATAGGGGACGGAGTTATAAAGACATTTTTAGATATTCGTCACCTAATTATTAAATTAGGTACATTTGAAGAAGGTGTTTCTAGTAGCGGTTATGATGAACGCGGATTGCTAGGACTTGCGTTCCATCCACAATTTTATCAAAATAGGTTATTTTATCTACATTATTCAGTAGCCGGAACTCAAGGGCCAGGTGCACTTTCTGAACAATTTAAACCTAATCCTTGTGACCCTAAAACGTTAAATTTAAAGTGGGTTAATAGAAATACGCAATATGATCACATTGATACTGTGGAAGAATGGACTTTACAACCTAATGGTCAAGCTCAAAAGCGACGAACATTACTGAATGTAAGAAGACCATTTTTTAATCATAACGGAGTCAATAGTTTAAACTTTTCACCTGAGACTGGAAAACTTATTTTTACAAATGGAGATGGCGGATCAGGTTATGATCCATTTAATTTAAGCCAAGATGATTTAGAAATAGCAGGTAAAATAATTGAAATCGATGTAAGTAAAAATACATTTATAAATAACCCTCCTGTAGTTACACGCTTTAATGAACTCCCTTTCTCTATACAAGAAACACTTACAGTAATTGCAAAAGGAGTACGTAATATAACCGGCATTTCATTTCAAAGGTTTTATAATCAATATATCAAATACGCCGGAAATGTCGGACAAGATATTGTAGAGTCTATTTTTTCATTTGTTCAATATAAACCTATACCGGTTACAGAACTTGTTCAAATGCATTTTATGAGGCTCACTCCCAATCAAGATGGGTTTATCAATTTTGGTTGGAGAGGATGGGAAGGGGATTTACCTACTTCTTTTATACGGCATTGTTCCGAAAATCAGACTTTGGATGAAAGAACAATGACTTATTATGATGAAACAATACAAACTTCAGTGAAGCGCATTCTACCTCTACTTAGTTATTTTCATAAAGATTCTAGAACAGATAAGTTTGGAGGAACTTCCCTTACAGGAGTTCAGCCATATATGGGAAATGCAATTCCAAATTTAACAGGTAGCGTAGTGTTTACTGACCTTGCTAAGAAAGAAGATTCTCGACCGCCAGTTAAAGGTGTTTTAGCCTATACTAGAGCAGGTACAGACGGTAAACATGCTGACTTTCATGCTATTGAAACCAATTATGATTTTGGTACGCAAGCAGCTTATTATATGAGTTTAGGAACAAATTTGAATCAAACTAAATTATATTTAGGAGTTTACGGTTCTATGAAAGTAACTGATTTTAATAAAGGTACCATTTTTGAAATTATCCCTTAATACGATACAAATTATCAGTCTAAAAATATAATATAAGTAATTCATTCTGTTCCCAAAACGCACGACTTAACTTATCCCCCTAAAAATCTTCAATGTATGAGCATCTATTAACTTGCAGAAAGTAACTCATAAACCGTATGTGTACGAATAATATAGAAAGTAATGAATGAGGTGTCTTTAGGGGGGATTTTAATAAATCGGTTTGTACGTTATTGGTATCAACTGATGATAGAGCATGATATAAGCTTTGTTCATAAAAGAAAATTGTCCCTTGCGAATAAGTTAGTACTTACAGCTTTGATGAGTGCATTAGCCACCATGTTTCAAGCAGCGGGTAACTTAGTTCCTGGTATAGGTTTGCTCATTAGTCCATTTTCGACATTACCGATTTTTTTTGCTATTTTCTATTCTATTCGTGAGGGAATACTTTCTTATATTCTTACTATTTTTCTATTATTTATTATTGAGCCAAGTGAACTAATTATCTTTCCTTTTACTACAGGCTTATTAGGTCTAGCCTTAGGACTAGCCTTTTTAAAATTTAAGAGGAGAATTTGGATAGTTTCTTTTTCAGCAACGTGTCTACTTATAGGTATTATGATCGTTCTCGATGTTTTCCGTTTTCCGGTACTTGGTCCTACTGTTCATACAACTATGGACATGAAAATTATTTTATTAATATTTATACTGAGCTTTCTATATTGCTGGATTTATGCAGGTTTTTGCAGAATAATGATGAATAGATTATGTAAAGTGGTGTATTGACAATGGCATAATGAAGATTGGAGAATGTATTCATGACTAACGTTGCAGTTAGAAGACCGAATTTGAATGATGTAGATGAACTATATTTATTTTTCCGTATCGTTATTACGAATACATACAAAAATGAAGGATTATCACAACTATTGGATGACATAGAAAATGAAATTAACATGAAAAAGCAATATTTGAAAACAGATTTTGATAGTAATGGAGAAAAACGTTACTTTTTATTAGCACTTGATACAAATAACAATAAAATCATTGGAACAATTGAAGTTGGTCCAGCAAGTACATTGATTAATAGTTGTACAGGTGGTGTACTTAAGGATTTGTATGAAATAGGAACTGTATTTATACTTCCAGAGTATCAAAGAAAGGGTATCGGGAGTTTACTGCTACATACAATGTTTCTTACGTTACTTAGCAGAGGAATAACAGAATTCTGTTTAGATAGTGGATACAGAAAAGCGCAAAGTATATGGACAAAGAAGTTTGGAGAGCCTAGTTATGTACTGAAAGATTATTGGGGAGAATCAAGTGATCATATGATTTGGAAGAAGAGTTTACATGATACACCTATAATATTTGAATTATAAAATGAAATATACCTATGAACGTAGCTTTTCTTACATATGTATGCTATTATTTATCTTTATAATAAAAGAGGACGTGAATGAACTTGATTAAAATTAGTATCCCTGAAGTTGATGTTACAATTACTGAACGTAAACAAGTTATTAAAGGAGACGAGCCAATCATTACTCCAATTAATGGATTTATCGATTTCCACTTGTTCCCTAGAGATAAAGGCGGCATTTTTATGTTTTACAATATTAATGACGAACTACTTTTCGTAGGTAAAGCTCGTAAAATTAGACAACGTATTAAGAAGCATTTTGAAGATAATGTTTCACCAATTAAAAATCACCGTGATGAAGTATACCGCATTGATGCATGTATCGTAGAAGATCCAACAGAAAGAGAAATTTACGAAACATATATCATTAATGAATACAAAGCGAAATATAACGTTGATAAAGTATTCTACAAATAATCAACATTAATAAAAAAACAATCCTAGCTAATATGCCAGGATTGTTTTTTATTTAGATTTATTCTTCATATCTTTCTCCTTTTTTCAAATAATTAGCCACAATAAAACAGAATATCCCTATAAATATAAGTACAATACCAAGCGTTTTATGGTTTCCCTCAAAGAAAGGAATATCTGAAATAACATTTGTCATACATATTCCTAAAAATACAAGGATAGGGCCCATCCAAAGTAATACATTACCGAATTTTGTGTGCTTCCACATAATAACCCTCCTTAATTCTCTTTACATATATATCCATAAACTAAAAGTAAATTCATAGAGAAATATAGTTTTTTTCATATCGAAAATTTAACCCTCATATATTGGTACAAGCAAAAGAGAAAGGAGACCATCATGAATTGGTTAGAAGCTTTCATATTAGGTATAATTCAAGGTTTAACAGAATTTTTACCAATCAGTAGTACCGGACATCTTTATTTAGGAAGGCATTTATTTCAATTAGATGAAGCAGGCTTATTTTTAGATACGATGTTGCATATTGGGACTTTACTTGCAGTGTTTATTTATTACAAAAAAGAATTTATATATTTAATTAAAAACCCATTTTCAAAGCTCATGTTATTACTTATTGTTGGGACGATACCTGCAGTTGTTATTGGTTTATTGTTTAAAGACTTCTTTGAAGATATTTCAAAAACAGGAATCACGATCGGTTGGGAGTTTTTAGTGACCGGATTCTTTCTCTACATGGCAGATAAACAAAAGAATGGTCGTAAAAAAATGGATGACATAACATATAAAGACGCATTAATTATCGGTTCATTTCAAGCTGCTGCTATTTTTCCAGCCATTTCCCGTTCTGGAATGACAATTGTCGCTGCATTATGGAGAAAATTAGACCGTGAAACTGCTGCTTACTTTTCTTTTTTACTGTCGACACCAGCTATTGTTGGAGCTATCATTTTGCAATTTGCAGACGTTTTTCAAGGGAAAGCAGAATCTATTTCTAGTACATCTTTAATTGTCGGAACGTTATCAGCAGCGTTTTTTGGATACATAGCCGTTTCATGGATGATTCAATATTTAAAACGTCACTCCTTAAAAGTATTCGCGTATTACGTATGGGGATTAGGTATTTTAATTTTAACGTTGCAATTTACTGATGTATTTTAAGTATAATGATAAAGAAGTTAATTAGTTTAAGATCCTGTTTCATTCATACAAGGCAGGATCTCTTTTTATTAAGGGGGAAAATATGTTTAATAAGGCTATCGTTATTGGTGGAAGTATGGCAGGAAAGTTTGCAGCAAAAGCATTATCAACTTTTTTTAAAGAAGTAATCATTTTAGAAGTCGGTGAAAAATGGGATGGAAAAGCTTCAAGAAAAAGAGTTCCACAAAGTAATCATCCTCACGTGTTATTAAAAGGTGGAGAAAAAGCAATTGAAGAATTGTTTCCTACTATTACGAATGAATTAATAGAAGCGGGTAGTATTATAAACAACTTTACACGTGATTTGAAATGGCATCAATTCGGTCTATGGAAACAACCGTTCATAGGGGAAGTACATATGATTCAACAAAGTCGTCCTTTACTAGAATGGCATATTCAAAAACGAATACATCAGATTTCAAATATTACTATTAAATATGAAACATTGGTTAAAGGATTATTGGTAGATGAAAAGCTTAACAAAGTGTGTGGAGTAAAAGTTAAATATTTAGAGACAGACATACAAGAAGAAGTTCATGCAGACCTTGTAGTTGATGCGAGTGGATTTGGCTCAAAAAGTATAGAGTGGTTACGAGAATACGAAATTGAAGTACAAGAAGAGAAAGTTCGTATTGATTTATTTTACGCAACGAAAATGTTCAAACTTAAAGAAAATGAGAAATTAGACTGTTGCAATGTGCTAATGTCTCCGAGTTTCCCTGATAACCCTTATGGCGTTCTTATTCAAACGATAGAAGATAATCGTTATTTTGTTACTTTCAGTGGATACACAAACGAGAAAGCACCACAAACAGATGATGAGTTTTATGATTTTGCTGAAAACCTATCAATTTCTAATGTTACAGACTTCCTAAACAAGGCTGAGGGAATTACTGATATAAAGACATACAAAATTCCCTATCAAGTACGCCGGCGATTTGATTTAGTGAATAATGTACCAGAAGGCTTATTAGTTGTTGGAGATGCGCAATGTCGTTTTGATCCCGTTTTCGGCCAAGGCGTATCAGTTGCTGCTATGGAGGCTCACCAGTTGCAATTACTTCTGCAAGGTAGAAAACAACTTGATAAAACATTTACACAACAATTTTATAAAAAGGCAGCTAATATAATAGAAACCCCATGGGATATGACAACAACGGAAATATCACGTCATCCGCAACTAAAGAGAGAATTAACTACAAAACAAAAATTTCAGCTATGGTATACGAAACAAATATATCGACTATCCGCAAGTAATTCTGATGTTTATATTCGGTTAGTACGAGTGATGAATTTAATTCGTAGTCCATTTCATCTTTTTCATCCGAAAGTGCTACTATCTGTATTACTTAATCGAAAGTAATAGCAGGAATATAATTGATTAAAAAAGAATGTATAACAGTTAGTAAATCTAGAAGGAGAATACGGGATGGAAATATACATAGAGCAACTAAAGAAACAAGATGCTAAGGATTTATTTACGTTTGAACTTACGAATAAATCTTTTTTTGAAACAATGGTGCCAAATCGTGGCTCAAAATATTTTGAATTTGAATATTTCCAAAAACTACTAGACGATTTATTAATAGAACAAGCAGATGGAGATTCTTATTTTTATTTAATTCGTAATGAAGAAAAAGAAATTGTAGGGCGAATTAATTTAGTAGATATAGATACGGAAACTCAAATTAGTTCGCTAGGGTATCGGGTCGGAGAAAAATTTACTAAAAAAGGAGTTGCTACAGCAGCCGTAAAATTAATTTTAGATGTAGCGAAAAATAATGAAATTACTGAAGTTCATGCTAAAACAACTACTAATAATCTCGCATCACAAATTGTACTAGAAAAAAGCGGATTTTCTTCTTATCAAAACGAATCAGATACAACTTCTGTAGAATTAAATGGAGAACATGTGAAGTTTGTACACTATATTTGGAGAAATACTTCACGCTTATAATAAGGAGGACTTATTCATGAATGATTTACGTTATCCAATTGGCCAATTTACATACAAACGTCCTATAACTGAAGAAATGATTGATACATGGATTCAAGAAATTGAAGATTTACCAAATGAACTAACAAAGGCAATTAAAGATTTAGATCAGAAGCAGTTAGATACACCATATCGCGTTGGAGGTTGGACTGTACGTCAAGTAGTTCATCACGTCGTTGATAGTCATATGAATAGCTACATACGCTTTAAATTAGCACTGACAGAAAAGAATCCCACTATTAAGCCGTATAAAGAAGAGAAGTGGGCAGAGTTACCCGATTCAAAATTACCGGTAGATGTTTCACTAGTAATGCTAGATTCATTACATAAAAGATGGGTTAACCTTTTATATTCTCTAGAAATTGAAGATTTAGAAAAGACATTTAACCATCCTGAAACTGGTGAAACAAAACTTGCTGTTGCAATAGGACTATACGCATGGCATGGTCGTCATCATACCGCTCATATTACCTCGTTAAGAAAGCGACTTAATTGGTAACATGGAGATTACATTAGAGAAGGCGACAGAAAGTGATGCAGAAGTTATATTTCAAATGCAAATAGACTCATATAGCCCTTTATTACATAAATATAAAGACTATGAAACAAATCCAGCAAATGAAACTATCGAAAAAACTATTTGTAGAATAAATCATGTAGACGGTGGCTTCTATAAAATAATAGTGGCAATGAATCCTGTTGGAGCGATATGCATTTCACCAAAAGAAACACCCTCTAAATTTTGGATCAGTCCAATGTTTATTCACCCGAGTTATCAAGGAAAAGGAATTGCCCAAAAGGTACTTACATTAATTGAGGAAATGTTTCCTGAAGCAACGAGCTGGGAACTTGCTACTATTTTAGAAGAAGAGAAAAATTGCTTTTTATACGAAAAGATGGGTTATAAAAGAACAGAAGTTATAAAGAAATTAAATGATGAAACTACACTTATTTATTACAAAAAAGAAAGGTAAAGCATATAAAATACGCTTTACCTTTTTATGTTATTTTAGATTAAATATACAAAAATAATGTATGTTATTCCAAAATACTCGGGTTAGTAATTTTAAAAATGAATAAAAATACAAAAACCACTACTTAGTCGTAAAGGTTACTAACGCTTTTTGAATGCTTAAAATACTATCGTCACCTTTAAATTCTTTCGTAATTGGATCCTCCATACTAGACACCCAAATTTTAAGTTCTGCATCTAAATCAAAATGCCCAGCCGTTTCGATGCTATATTGTGTAATACTTTTATAAGGAATAGAATGGTATTCTGTTTTTTTGCCAGTTACTCCTTGTTTATCTACTAAAATAAGACGACGATTTGTAAATACGATTAGATCACGAATTAATTTATAAGCATGCTCTACTTTTTCATCGTCTAGCATAATCTTCTCTAAATCACGTTCTACACTTTCAGAACTCGTATTTGATGCATTTCCTAAAATACCGCTAAATAAACCCATATTAAATTCCTCCTTTAATATATGTGGAATGAATTACTTATATTGTAACATGTTACTCACAAAGATATTATGACATTACTTTAGTAGTTTCTGGTTATTGTTGTAATTAGTTTATATAACCTCATCTTAAAATCTTATGCTAATATGAAATTAAGAAAAAAGAAGCAGAGGGATATAGCATGAAGAATATTGGTTTAGTATTAGAGGGCGGAGGAATGAAAGGTTTATATACTGCAGGTGCACTCGAATATTTCATGGAAAAGAACTTATTCTTTCCGTATGTAGTCGGCGTATCAGCTGGAGCCTGTATGGGAGCAACCTATTTGTCACGTCAAAAAGGTAGAAATAAGAAAGTAAATACAGAGCTAGTATCAGATTACAGGTATATATCTTATCGAAACTTAATTCGAAAACGTGAATTATTCGGAATGGATTTTTTATTTGATGAAGTACCTAATAAAATTGTACCATTTGATTTTCAAACTTTCTTAAAATGTAATGAACAGTTTGTCATAGGGACGACTGATTGCGAATCAGGACAAGCCATTTATTATAATAAAGCAGAACACGGAAATGATATTTTAAAAATCATTCGCGCCTCAAGCTCTGTACCGTTTATAGCACCTGCTGTAGAATATAATAATCGAAAATTATTAGATGGAGGGATTATAGACCCTATACCAGTTTTGAAAGCCCAAAAGGATGGTTATGAAAAGAACGTTGTCATTATGACAAAGCCAGAAGGATATGAGAAGCAGCGAAATAAATTTTCAGGCCTGGCTAAAATTTTATATAGAAAATATCCGAAAATCGCAGAGAATTTAGTAAACCATTATCGTTTTTATAATGAGACGATATCTTATATGAATCGAGAAGAACAAAAAGATAATTTTTATGTAATTCAACCAAGTGTACAGCTTCCTATAAGCGGAATAGAAAGAAATAAGGAAAAGCTCGTTAACCTATATAATCTTGGGTATATCGATGCTCAATATCATTATGAAAACTTATTAAATTGGATAGAGAAATAAAGGGGTGGAAAGTTGCTATTAGGTAAAAAGGTGATTTTTAATGAATTGCAGAGAATGCATAGTCCACTGCACAAATCGTTTCCTTATCGTGCTACAGCAAAAATGCAGCTAAACTTAAAAAGTGAGTTTACCGAAGATGACTGTATAAACGCTGATTTTAATCATTATTGGATGCATACAGCAGCAATTTTAAGTTCTGTACTAAACGGAAACGAACAGAACATTACGTTTCAGCAAATCAAGTGGTTAAAAAAATCGTTTTTTGAGTGGTTTCCGCAATATCGTTTTATAGAAACAGAAATTGTGAAGTATCCTATTTTGTATAGAGATTTCATGAATTATGAGAAGACCAGGAAGCTATTACTTTATTACCTTACTGAATAAAAGCGAAAACGTACAGGTTACATTACTTGTACGTTTTTTTGTTCATAAAACATTCAATATTAACAACTAGTTTATATAGGAATTCTAATGAGAAGAAAGAAGTACATATAATAGAATGCTACAGGGGAGGAGAGAGGAATAGCTGTTTTGCTTTAAGTTATTGTCCAACTCGAATACAGTTAGTTATTTATGTTAAAATATTTCGAGTGAAATCAAGCTTTTAAGGATTTCATTAAACATTAAACAAAACAAGTTAGCAACGTAGAAGGGATAACATTAACATGAAAAACGTATCAAATATAGATAAAGTAGAATCAATAAAATCTTTACAGTCAACAATTAGTAAACTTGAAAATGCCTTGTCACAGATGACTCAAAAAGGATCAAATACTACTTTAGTGAAAAAAAGACTCAAAGCAGCTAGTATCGGCTTAGCTATGTTAGAAAGTGTTTGGAAGCAAGAAACTCATCATTATACTCAGGAAGATTTAGCAGAAGCTCGTAATGTTCTAATTGGTTTGCTTCCATCAATTGAAAAGATTTACGTTAAGTCAAAGCTTGGGAGTCCTCAAAGAACGCTTTTAGAAAGAAGAATAAAATCGTTGGAACTTTCTATTCAAGCAATAGACAATTATTCTAGTAAATAACTCATTTAAAGAGTCTTATTACAAAAGTGTAGCAAGGCTCTTATATCATTCTATCAAAATTAAATATCCTTACTGCCACATTGCAGCAAGGGCAAAACATCTTGATCTACCTCATAATTATTCTCAAACTTCACATCTTCAAGAACATTTCATTGTCTTTAATAAAAATCCATGCATTAAGTAATCTTCAATCGCAAAAACACTCAATTATTTAATTTACGAAAATGGAATACCGCCATGTATTGCTGTAGATCATGTTAATCAGCTAGAAGAACTAACTTTTGAAAACGATATTCCTTGGATTGAAAATCAAATTTCATCTATAAATTCTATTGCAACTCAACTTCACTTTTATATGGTAGCAGGACAACTTGAAAACAAACCTCTTTTAACGGCCAATAACCACTTGTATAGAGCTTTAAAAGATAAAGGGTACAAAACCACTTATGAAGAGTTTCGAGACGGTCATGATAGCGTGTGAGGGTGAAAAAAGTTGTTAGATGGATTGAAAGCTTTGAAATAGATAAGAAGCACACTATAAAATAAAAAGGAGAGAAAATCTATGAATCAAGAAGAACTAGATAAAAAACTAAAAAAACAAGAGATTTTAGTAAAAGATGAGAAAGTTTGGTCTTATACGTATGAGGATCATATTAGTTCTATCGTTAAACAAGCAGAACAGAAAGGAGCTTTTGATAATTTACCTGGTAAAGGGAAACCTCTTAATCTTGATAAAGATCTTTCTTACAATCCTGAAAAGCAACTTTATAGAACTTTAGCAAATAATCATGTTTTACCTAGGTGGATTGAGCTTTCAAAAGAAATTGATGATTTAAAAGAAAAACTGAAAGAAAATACAAATACTGCAGAAGCAGCGGACTTAATTCGAACTATTAATAAAAAGGTTTTAGAACATAATCTACTTTGTCCACCAAGCGCGCAAAAAATGAGGGTGAAAATGGATTTTTAACGATTTTCAATTAAGCTATCGCTTGCTATATAATTAAGTTAGGCATTTTCAATTCATTACTAAAGGGAGGCAAATGTAGTGAAGAATACGTATCAACTTCAAATTCCGAAAGAACTAGAACAGTATCGTAGTATTTTAGAAGAAAGTGTGAAACCGTATGTTAAAGTGTCTGGAACGCAAGCAGAGACAACGCTTTTTGAAAGTAAGTTTGGTGGATATCCGTATTTACCTATAGATCAAGAGCATCCTAAAGACTCAAACGGACAACCTATGATGTTACTTGCGCAGTTAAACTTTGAAGAAATTCCGCATGTTGAATATATGCCTCAACATGGAATGTTACAGTTTTTCATAAGTGCTGAAGAAGATCTTTTTGGAGCAGATTTTGATCATCCCACAAGCCAAAAAGACTTTCGAATTGTTTATCATTCTACAATCACAGCGGATTTAACTAAGGTGATTACTGATTTTAGTTATTTAAACACTTTAGATTTAGAGAATTTTATCATACCCAAAGCAGCAAAACTAAAGTTTGAGTTGGCATATCAACCAGTAACACCAAGAGATTATCGATTTGAAATGATTTTTAGTGATAACATTGATTGGGAAGAAATTGTTGATGAAGAAAATAATACAGAATTAGGCGAACTGTATGATGATTTATGTAAAGATCAAGGACATAAAATTGGTGGATATCCATTTTTCACACAGACAGATCCGAGAGAATGGGAAGAAAAATACCAGCAACATGACATATTATTGTTGCAAATCGATACAGACGATTCATTAAATATTATGTGGGGCGATTCTGGGGTTGCTAATTTCTTTATACGTAAGGAAGAGCTGTTAAATCTAGATTTTTCCAACGTCATTTACAATTGGGATTGTTACTAGAAGATATAAATAAAATAATAGCAAACAAAAAATCTTCCTGAAGGTGAGGAGGATTTTTTTTTATGTTAAAAACAAGCGTTATGTTAACTAGAATAAAAAACAATGAGTGTAATGAAAGTCAAGCCTAAATAACAGAAATAACAACAAATAATGTAAAGTTGTAAAACATGTGCAAATAGCAATAAATTCATTAAGTAAAACATAAAATAAAATTACTAATTTATATTTTGTATAGAAATAATTTTTCTGTATAAAAATTTATTGCCAATCAAAAATGTTTTTAATTCGTTAAATCTTAAGCGATTATTGATTAAGATTTGCTGTGATGAATTTATAACAAATAAAAACGATAAAAACTGAAGAAATTTGTTTAGATAAGATTTCATGTGAATCTCACTAAAAATCCCTATTTCGTCTCATTAAGTATAGTTTACTTGGGTTTTGATACCTGATATTGATTTGTTTTTATAACTGCCTATAATATATATTATGTTAACTGGATAAAAGTAATAAACTTATTATATGTTAGTGCAGATTGTTACGCTTCCCTTTTCATCGGATTCATTCTGTGTAATCGATTGTGTGCTTATTTGTTTTATGAGTTGTTGATGATAATGTCTCCAGATATAAATTATATTTAAGACAATAAAAAATGCAATTCGTTTTAAATGAACGCATTAAACGAATTGCATGGATATGATTCATAATAAGTTTTTAAAATTAGTTTGCTACAGCAATTGCTTCGATTTCAATTAAAAAGTTATCGTTAATTAACTTTCTAACTTCTACAGCTGAACTTGCTGGTGGATTTTTAGTATCAATGTATTGATCTCGTATATCTCTAACAGTAGCCATTTGAGAAATATCTGTTAAGAAAAATGTTAATTTTACTACATCATTAAATTGTAATTCCAAAGTATCTAATGCACTTTTAATGTTTTCGAATACTTGTCGCGTTTGTATAGCTATATCGCCAACACCAACTATTTGACCATCGGTATTGATCGCTACTTGTCCAGATATGTAAATTGTTCGTTTAGCGTTACTAACTTCGACTACATGCGAGTATCCAAAAGTTGGTGACATCGTTTCCGGATTGATAAATTTCTTTTGCACGGCTCTACTCCCCTTTAAATATTTCATTTTCTTCATATGTTAGATTTTAATTTCAGATTATCCTCTATTTACTAATAATTATTTATCCATTTAGCTGCTACATTTGTAAAAGTATATTAGCACTTTAATTTAAAGTTATTAATGGATTATGTACGTTTGATTTTCTTGTGCGCTTGTTATAATTACACCTTGTTTTATTAATTCTTCAGTTACTTTTGTATAGAAAAAGTGATACCACCAGATAAAAAACTCTTCATAAGTTATTTCTTGTGAGTATCTGCTGCTCGCAAAGTATTCTTTTAAAGGCTTATCGTTTTCTTTAAATAATAAGACTAAATCTTTACTGATCGTGTTTGCAATTTCGTTAAGTATAGATAAGTCTGTTGATTTAAATACAGGGATAACAGGTTTTGAATTTTGATATAAACCTAATTTTTCATAAACTACATTTAAATGTAAATCTATTTGTCTATCTGCTGCTACGTAACCTTTTACTAATTGCTTTTTCTTATAATTAATATCAGTATTAGTGTTTTGAAAATATTCTTCAAATGTTTCGTTATTTGCTGTTATTAAATTTAATGTTGAATATCGAGAATTTCCATAAAGACCAATTTGAACTTCTCCTAAATCTAAATACGTATTACCATACATCCCGAAAGCCTCTATATCTGCTAGTTCTTGTTCTTGAATAGCATAATAATATCGTTTCTTATTTCTTAAAGGTCGTTTCTTTTTTAAATAGTTTTCTTCAATGTAATTTATTTGTCCAAAATCTAATAACACACCACTATACAGTAAAAGACTATACGATTCTTTAGATAAATGATTAAACGTGTCGATTCTTTTTGAAATAAATTCAATTTGATTTGAATGATTTTCAATGATCTTAAGTGTTGGTTTAATTAGAGGTTCACAAAGGTTATAAAGTTTTTTTCCTTCACAAGCTGTTATCACCATGCACGTTGGATAGTACCTCCCTCCTGTTTGTTTCAATAGCCCCTCTACTTCTAATGAATTAACGTGCTTTTCAAATTCATCATTTGTCCAATTTAGCATCATTTTTATAGCATTTGACTCAAAACCAAGATGAACCAATACAAGTAAATATTGAAGTTTCGTTCCTTTTATTTTTATAGATGGCGAATTATCTCCAGATGAAATCATTTTAGTTTCATAAGCCGTATGTAATATATTCTCCGGACTATTATTAGTGAGCATTTCATATTCCCTTCCTTACTAATAAATTCATTGTAAAATCTATGTATTTATTAAGTTCTATAAACGAAAATGAGTGTCCTCTAATAATCCAAAATTAAAAACCTTAGCATAGATATACTAAGGTTTCTTGCGTTTTTATAATGAATGAATTCTTTCATAGTCTTTTTTAAATTGATTATCATTTTTTAACCAACTTTTAAAAGTTGGCTCCTTTATTTCTAAAATGGAACAAGTTTTAGCGATACATTTATTTTTCATATATTCCTTAAGGAAATTTTGTTTTCTCTGCTTAACAGCAGCTTGAGTTCTTTTTAGCTTTCGATCTTTTAATTGATCTAGACTTAGACTTTCTTTCTGAAATTCTTCATATTTTCTATGCAGATAAATATCTTTGTCTTTATAAATCCACTTTGAAAATAGTTGTATTGGTTTTCTTCCGGTTAAAATGACGCGATAATGTTTATTTTGATTTAGTAAATCGGCTGGTAAATTTTGATTTTGTAGTACCTGATTTAAAGAATTCATAAAGTTATATGATCCTCCTACAAAGCTTACTGTATAAGTTTCATACTTGACGTAACCATCCCCATCAAAATATCCACGAACAAAATGATGTAAATATTCTTCTGGTACTAAAGGAAATTCAATGTTAAAAGATTTACATGGCATGATTCCGTGAATATTCATTAGATCGTCTTTTATTACTTTGCTATTAATGTTTAGCATATATACGCCTGTTTTTTTATTTCGATATAGTGGCTGGTTGGTGTTTAGTTCTTGTTTTATATCTTCTAAAATATAACTTTCTTTTTGTGATATACTGACACATTGATTTTCTTTTGGTATAGCACCGTCTGCTGCTATAAACCCTAATATATAAGCCATATTATTTGACCAAGTTTTAAAATAATCTTCTTTTATGTCATACTTTCTCTTCCAGCTCCCTATAGCTCGCCTTGGAACGTTGTTGTCTGTTAGAACCATACGAATATACCTTGCAGACACATTAGCAAGCATAGCGATTTCTGAGGTGCTCTTCCCTTCAGTATACAAATGCATGATTTCAGATTTTGATAGTTTACATTTTGATTTCTTTTTTCGTTCTATGTGCACTTACATCCTCTCCTTCCTTTCTTTTATTAGAGACATATTTTCTTCTATAACATACAACGGAACATATGTTCTTTGTTGCGTATAAGAAGGAATTTACTAAATAAAAACAATTTACATGTACTTAATATTTGTCTTAGCTGCTGCTGTGCGATTTGTACTTTATAGATACAAATAATGAATTTGACGGATTTATGAAATACAAGGCATTTTAGATGAAAGGTAAAATAATATAGTTTAAACTACAAATAGCTACAAAAACAACATACGTAAATTGTTAATCGTAAAAAGGAGAACGAATGAATAAGAAATATACAAATCAAATTCATACTGATATGAGTTTTAAATCGAAAGATATTATAAGTTTAATGACGGATTACTTTAAAATAAAATCAAAGCTGCGTCCTATAAAGGATTTGCCTATCGTTTTATCAAATAAAGATAATGAATCGTTAGAGAGTGTTACATGGTTTGGCCATTCTGCTTCTCTTTTGAAAATAGAAGGTAAAAAACTATTATTAGACCCTATGTTTGGAGATGCCTCTTCCCCATTCCCTTTGTTTAATAGTAAACGCTATAGTGGTGCTTTTTCTTTAGAACGTGATGACCTTCAAGAAATTGATGCGATTATCATTTCTCATAATCACTATGATCATTTGAATTACAAAAGTATTATGCAGTTAAAAGATCGCGCAAAGCACTTTTATGTTCCAACTGGAGTTGCACAATATCTTATTAAATGGGGTGTTTCGCCTAGTAAAATTAGTGAACATAATTGGTGGGACGAAATTACGTTTGATAATATTAAGTTAGTATGTGCGCCTGCAAGGCATTTCTCGGGACGTGGTATGACAGATAGAGATCGTTCATTATGGTGTTCATGGCTTATTCTTGGTCAAGAGACTAAAATTTTCTTTAGTGGTGATAGCGGTTATGCCCCTCACTTTAAGGAAATTGGTGAGAAATACGGTCCATTCGATCTTACATTAATGGAATGCGGGCAATATGATCCGAGGTGGTCTGCTATTCATATGTTGCCTGAAGAAACGGTACAAGCTCATATTGATGTTAAAGGAGAATTACTTCTTCCGATTCATTGGGGTGCCTTTACGTTAGCATTACACGAATGGAGTGACCCGATAGAACGTGTTACGAAAGAAGCTAACCGTTTAGGAGTTAAAATTACAACGCCTCAAATTGGTGAATCTATTACGTTAAAATCTACAAATTATCCTTCATCCACTTGGTGGAAGGAAATTTAATTTTAAAATATAAAAAGAGCGAATTCTTTATAAGAGGATTCGCTCTTTTTTCTGTATTTAAACTTATTTCACAATATTGGATTTCCCACTATCTAAAACTCTATTTGCTGGTACACTGGACATTTCAACCACTGTATTCATACTCTTATCAGTCAGTTCAATGAGTTCGTTTTCATGTTTTATTTTATTTAAATCCCACACCATCCCATGAAATTCATTATGCTGACCACTTACCTGTATAATGCTTTTTGTTTTATTTGAAGGCTGTATTTGAAGATTTGTAAATTGATTCCCACTAATTTCATTTGGCGTAGTTACTTGACTATCCATATAAATCATATTTACACAGTCTTCTAAAGAAAAGTTCATAAAACGATTGGCATTTATCCAAGCTTGTCCGGTGCTCGGTTTTTTTGCTACTAATTTTAGTCCGGTTTCCATTCCTACAATTTTAATGTTTTCGAAGTTAACAAACGAAATTTCATTTTCTTTTCCAGCAGAGTATAAAGAAATTCCGGTACCTTTATTCGTTTCCGTCCAATTAATAATATTTATATCTTTTATTTGGGTTTTGTTCCAAGTGTTATAATATTTATTTTTACCGTCTAAATAAATAACTTCAGAGTTAAATTTAGGATCGTCAATAGCTATATACGCTCCTTCAATGGATGCGTTTTTCTCTAGTTCTAGAACTCTAAAGTTTCCCTCAACCACAAATTGTGATCCATAACCAAATAATAATTTTACACCTTTTTTAACAGTGATTGGTGACGTGATTTTATACTTTTTATCATCAAGCAATACGGTTTTTATTTTACTAGACGCTGCTTTATTAATAGCAGATTGTATTTTTATTGAATCATTTGCCCCTTTAAAGTCTTCTACATACAAGTTAGTACTTTTAGCTGCATAGTCTTTTTTATTGTATTGATAAAAAGCAAAAATAATTAAAACTATACCAATGAGTAAAACAATTACTTTCTTCATCGTACTCACCCCATATCGATTAATCTATGGCTTTTATATTTAGGTTATTATTATTTTGCTTTGTATTTCAGATTTCCATTGCTGCTTTGTCTATGATTGAATTATATTATGTAGGATTTAGTAAACTGTTTGCTATACTAATACATCATTCTTATAATGTATTAATTTATGATTTCATAAAACAAAAGTCTGCTTGTACCTAATGTAATCCCTTCCTCTATCCCTAATAAGCTCTTACTGGTGATATAAGATGTACTGCTGCAGATTGCTCTCCTGCTTCAATCAATATCGGTCTCATAGAACCGCCAAAGCTTAAAGTAATCGTTTCTTCTTTTATTGCTCTTAAAGCATCAACCATAAAACGCCCATCGAAAGATATATTTAATTGTTTTTCACCTTGAATCGCATCTATTTGTTGCGTTTCGGATATTTGCCCAATTTGAGAAGCGTTTGAAGAAATTTTAATTGTAGATTCGTTTATGATTTCTAAGTTAACATTGTTATTGGCCCATTCACTTGCTAATAAACTTGATCGGTCTACACCTTGTAATATCTTTTTTCTATCTATGTTAATAATCGTTTTAAAGTCGTTCGAAATAAGGTTAGAAATATTAGGATATTTCCCTTCAATTAGTCTTGAATATAATGTAGTTGTTCCAAACGTAAATATAATATGACTCTCTGAAAGGTAGATATATACGAATTCCGAATTGCTGTTCATTAATTTTAGAAGTTCACTAATGGTTGCGCTCGGTACAATACAATTTGCTTTTACATCTGAGGAAAGTAGCGTTTCACGTATCGCTAGTCTATGTGAGTCAGTTGCAGCACAAATTAACTTATTATTAGATAACTCTATATGCACCCCAGTAAGAACAGGTCTAGATTCATTTTTCGCTACCGCAAAGACTGTTTGTTTAAATACTTCAATCAATTGCTCTGTCTCTACTTTGATTTCTGCATGATTGTCTATAAGCGGTACATTCGGAAACTCATCTGCAGGAAATCCATTTAAACTTAATGTGATTTCTTCTGATTGTATCGTAATTAATTGCTCATTCTTACTTTTTATTGCTATATCACTTGGCATTTTCTTTATTATTTCAATGAAATACTTTGCAGGTACAACAATAGTTCCTGCCTTTAAAATAGTTGCAATCTTTTCGTCTTCAATTGAAACAGGAATGAATTTTTCGATAAAAATATTCGAGTTACTTGCAATTAAAGTAATTCCAGATTGATCTGCAGTTATTTTTATACCAGATAATATAGGAATTAAAGATTTTGTTGATATCGCTTTGTTAACTTCTGAAAGTGCTTGAGTAAATTGTTTGTGATTAACGATGAACTCCATGTTTTCCCCACCTTACATGAGATAATATTTTTATGAAGATTGATGAACGATTGTTCCGTTAAAAAAGTACGGTACTGCCACCTGGTAATGTATAATAAGAACCATTTTCCCCTTTGTTTTTTACCATTAAGATCTTTTCATTAGTTTTATTGTACAAAATCGCGTATGTAACATTAACTTTTTTCATATGTACCTCCTCTATTTTTAATAAAAGGAATTTTCTGTCTTCTATCCATTCTACCATTAACTCCTTTTAATATATATAAGTTAGTAAAGTCTTGCCTTTACCGCTATTGATGGAGTTAATAAAAATAGGCTACTGATATAAAAAAGAACGTACCTTAGGAAGATTATCCAAAGTACGTTCTTACAGTTTTAGTATGAAAATTGATTCAATTAATACTTAAATTAATAATAACCTCGCCCTTATTGCATTTGTATTCCAAATACTAATGTTAACAAATTCTATGTACTTTTTAGCCGTTTTTCTAAATAATAATGATTATGTCCTTTCGGATGATCTTCACTTACTCCAATTACTTTATATCCATGTTTCTTATAAAAATCAGGAGCTTGGAAACTAAAAGTATCTAAATTAATTAACCTACACCCTTTTTCAATTGCAAACTCTTCAATAAGCTTTATTAACTTGCTTCCGTAACCTTCATGCCTATACTCTTCAGAAACCCATAGAAAGTCAACGTGTATATGGTGCCAAAAAGTTATTGCTGTTACCCCACCTACTATTTCTTCTTTTTCATTTCTTACTATGAAACTAACCTTTTCTGAAGGTGTTTTTTCTTCATCTGCGAGATATTTTTGATTATATTCAATTACTTTCTCTCTTATGTAATCACTATCTTCTTGTACCCACTGCTGTACTATTTTCATTTTAAGTGTCACGCTCCTTTTTACTTATCTATTCAATTTTAAAATGATATTGTCCTGTCTTTAATGAGTTGGTAAAGAAGCAAAGTTAATGGAATAAAAAAGAGCCCTAGTATGAGGACTCTTTTTAAAATTAAGCTACTTTCCGATGTAAATGTTTTAGTTCCTTTTTCTTTTCTACATTTGGTGGACGGATTAATATTGAAATAATGAAGGAAATAACACTTAAAACACCAATTATAATGAAAGTTGGTTGAAATCCTCCAAGTATCGCTCCAATGAATGATCCTGCAAGCGCACCAAATCCGAAACCTTGGTAGACAATCCCGTAATTTGTACTATGGTTTTTTAATCCAAAGAAATCTCCGACAATAGCTGGGAATATAGTTATATTACCGCCGAAGCAAAAGGCGACACTTGCTACACAAGCAAAATAGATTCCGTAATTTAGCGGAATAAAACTTAAAGTAAAGACTGACAATCCTATAATAATAAACGTTGCAGAGACAATTTTCATTCGCCCGATTTTATCTGATAACGTCCCAAGAATGATTCTACCTACTGTATTAAAGATTGCAATCATAGCAACGGCGTTTGCAGCGGTTGCTGCGCTAAGTCCAACAAGTTGTACGCCGATATCTTTTACCATACTGATTAAATACAAACCACCCATACACGAGGTGAATAACATAAAAAATAGCAGATATACTTGTTTCGTTCGCATCATTTCACGCGGAGTATAGTCATTGTGTAATGTTTCAGTTACAGCATTACTTACAATTGCCTCACGTAAGAAGAAGGATCCAATTAACACTAAAAGTAACACGATAATACCCCAATATAAGAATGCTTGTGATACACCAAGGTTATCGATAAGATTTCCGTTTATATATCTAAAGATTAAGCTGCCCATTCCATACGCTGATACAGATATACCTGAAATAAGCCCTTTCCGATTTGGAAACCATTTAATTAAATTAGATAGTGATGTAATATAAGCTGTTCCATCCGCATAACCAACAACGACACCAGCTAATAAATATAATAGTGGTAAAGAAGAAACTTGTGAACTAAGTATTAAGCCGAGTCCTAAAACAATTCCTGCAGTAGCAATAAGTTTTCGAAGTCCTAATTTTTTCTGCAACTTGGCTGCAAATAAAGTTGAGAATGATAAAGAAAAACTTGTTATGGAGAAAGTTATCGCTACTGAATTAAGATTCCATCCAAACTTACTTACAAGGGGTTGATTAAATAAACTCCATGTATAAATTGTTCCAAGGCCAATTTGAACAATGATTGTACCTAGAACAATTAGTAACGGATTTATAGAAGTTTGTTTCATACTAACTGTCCCCTTCTTTTATCTTGACATGAATTTTCACAGTTAGTATATCCATCATAAATTGCAAGATACTGTACGGAAAATGGTAATTAAGTTCATATACACAAAAAGACACTTCATAAAGAAGTGCCTTTTGCAGGTTATATCAGATATTTCTAAAGAAAGCTTTGTTAAGATAAGACATTTTCAAATGCTTATGTATATATGTTATCAAATAATTTCTTAAATGTTATGAGACTTAAGACGTATTTTTCATTCATCATATAGTCGGATGAAAAATTAATATTCGATTTCATCAAAATCTTTCGGCTGCGGTACAGTTTGCATATTAGCTGCATCTTTAGGATCGCTATAAATTGCATTTTGCTCTGTATTTACATCTTTTATATTTTGCTTTTTATTTTTGTTCACTTTATCTTTCATTTTCAATCACTCCTTTTCGTTATAGGAGTAATTATGCCCTATTACCGTTACTAAATGTATCTGCGACTAAATTACTAAATTCACGTAAATAATATAAGTAATTATCACCACCGTAGTTATATCTTTTATTATACATTTTTGCAACAACTACATTATATTCAGGTATTACTAAAATGGTCGGTCCAGTAATCCCTAATATTTGATACGACCCTTTTGGAACACGTTCACCAAGTTCGCTTAATTGCGCAGGCTCATTTTGGATGAACCAAAACAATCCATTTTGTGGTAGCTCTTTGTTTATATATGTTGGACTCTGCAAACTCGTAGCGATTTTTATAACTTCTTTTGGAACAATTTGTTTACCATCTATCCCACCTTGATTTAAATGAAGATTGCCCCACTGCGCAAATTCTCTAGCTGAGACAAACAAATTTTTTTCAGTACCGTCATCTACCGTACCAATTTCACTAATTGCGTCTTCATTTGGATTATTAACAACGTCAACTAAATTTTCATCTCGCTGAACTCTCCAACCTGTTTCTTGAAAATTAGCAGGTTTAAACACACGCTCCTTTAACAATTCAGGAAAACTTTTGTTATATAGCTGATAAATAAGACGTGTCATCATTCTTACATTAATATCTCTATACGCCCATGATTGTCCCGGTGCAAATTCACGAAAAATTGTCCTGTCATTCGTTTCTTCTAATCCGTGCGAATGTGTTACTAAATGTCTTATCGTCGTTTTACTAAGCAATGCAGGATCAAAGTCTTTAAAATATTTTATCGCTTCATCATCAATAGAGTTTATTTTCCCCTCATAAAGCGCATACGCTATCATTAATCCTAAATAACTTTTTCTAGCAGAAGCAACGTTAAATTGTGAAGATGCTGTTACATTCTTGCTTGTAGATGTATTTGAGTGATAACCACTATAATGCTCTAGTACGATTTTATTATCTTTTATAATACAAAGTGCTGTAGCAGAACTATGATTTTTTTCTTTTATATCCTCTACCCAAGAAATCAACTTATCATATGTATACAAATAAATCCCCCTTAATACACATCAAAATTACAGCATGAAAGAAAAGTGCAAAATAGTTTTTACACCTTTCTTTCATATAAAATAACTTGAATTTTCTATACTTAAATAATCCACCAGTTCCAGCAATTAAAGCAACTGAAACATCCTGCGCATCCTATGCATCCGCCGCAACGACCTGCACAACCACCACATCTACCGCCACATCCACCGCAACGTCCACCACAACCTCCACATCCGCCGCAACGACGTGCATCGTCTTGAATGTAATAGTATGGATATTGACTTTGTTGTTGATCCCAATACACAACATTGCCAGTTTGATAATCATTAAGGTTTAATGATTGTAGTTCTTGTTGAAACTGATTCATTATGAAACCCTCCATTTATAAATGTAAATTCCGTCCAAATATTAAAGTTAATAAATTCTTTTAAACAAAGTAGAAACAAGACTATAGACTAAATGCGTACATCAACAAAATATGAACTTACACTAGGTGATGTACCTTGTTTTTCAGCCTATTTTCTTTATATTCATTCGATGGACGTATTTACTATAAATAAAGTGATTTAAAAATTACTAATCCAACAATTTAGGAGTTAGTTCATCATTTAACTTACTTTCTAGTAATTCCTTTACTAAAGGCATTGGCATGATTTCATAATGATTTAAGGCTTCTTTATTATAAGCTATCCAGTGAAATGCTAAATGAGACTCGCTAGATTTCGGTGTTAAGTCCGTATGTAAATCTTGTGACTCTACTTCAAAAATGTGGTTAATTTCATGATGAAGAACTTCTTTATCTTGCCATTGATTTTCTATGACGCCTAAAAATTGTTGTATACTACAGTTTACTCCAAGTTCTTCTCTTAACTCTCTTTTTAATGCATTCTCTGCTGATTCTCCAATTTCAACATGGCCACCAGGTAAAAAATAATGATGGCCGATATATTCAGCAACTAATAATTTTTCATCTTTTATCATGACTGCTCGTACAATATGATGAAATTTACTTTTCAATTGATATTCCTCCTAGTTATTTAATGTATAGTTTCTCAAAATAGTCATTTAGTATTGGTATAATATAAATCATAGGTGTTTCATATGGATGAATATCATTAATAACTTCAAGAGCATCTTTTACAAGTTCTCGTTTACACTTTATTTCAACTTTACATTCTTGTCCTTCGCATATTTGACCAATTTCTCCATTAAAAGGAGATGCCTCTTCTAAAGGTCTCCAATATCCTTTCACTGAACTATAGGAAAGACAATGGTCATATTCGCCCGTTTTACATGCTCCAATTTTATTTAATTCATCCCTTAATGTTTCAATATATTCTTCAGGAATGAACACTTCAATTTTCACTTCAGTAAATTGCATATTTCATTTCACACCTTTACTTCCTAATAGTTAAACAAATAAACGATATACTTGCTCACCATCATACTCCTGTCCTAATGATATGAAACCATATCGTTCATATAATTTCTTTGCAGAGATATTATCTTTATGTACGGTTAATCTAATTTCTTTACACGCCTTAAACGTATTTTTTATTATATTAATACTTTCTTGTAATGCTGCTTTTCCATAACCATTACCTTGTTGCGATTGATCAATAATAAATCCGTTAATCCAATACATATCCGATGTCTCTATTACAACAGCATGCATAACAAAACCAACCATAAGGTCACCATCGTATATAGCGAATGGTATGTACTCTACATTGTCACCATCTGGTTTTATATATACTTTAGCAAGTGAAACTGCTACAGCGGGGACAAATTTTCTTTGATCTTCTTTAACTTGTAACTTTAATGCATCTTCCCAATTGTCTCTCGTAACAACCTTTAACTGGACATTCAATATTGTAAGCTCCCTTATATAGAGGATGTATGTTTATATTCAACGTAGTGAAATAATTCCCTTTTTCGACTACAACTTATAACATGATTTTTATAAAATCTTGAATGAATTTTTGTTCATCTATTTCTAGTGCTATATGGGCTCCTTCAGATATAGAGCTACGGCGAAAATCAGCAAATGTTTGTCCTTTCGTATCTCCGTATGTATCTACATTTACTGTACGATGCACAAATTCAAAAAAACTTGGATTTACTAATCCACTTATTGCAACCACATCATGTAGCAAAGGCCCTTCCATAGATGGATTAAGTTTTTGGTATGCGGATAGATAGTAATCATACATTGGTTTCATTATCATATGAAATGGATTCTTTGTATTAGCTTGAATATAGTTAAATACATTTGGTGTTAACACAGCTTTGTTTGTTACATTTAAAGGGAATATTAATAAATTCTTTGCTTGATGGAAAACAATTTTACTTGCTATCGGATCTCCATACACGTTTGCCTCTGCTAATGGCGTAACGTTTCCTACTTCTAAAAAAACACCACCCATGAAATAGATTCCTTTTACATTTAGCATTAAATCATTCCATAAATTAAAAGCAATTGCTAACGAGGTAGATCTTCCTACATCAACAATCGTTAAATCTTTTCCGTACTTTATAAGAATCGCAGCAATACTGCCGAAATTATATATTGGAATAGATAATATATTTCCTGGAACATGGATGGGCCCTAATCCTTCTGCTCCGTGAATTTCAGGATAGTACGTAGTGATTTCTTCTGTCAGTGGTTTTGTTGCACCACTAATGACAGGAATGTCTTGTCTATTTGCTAACTGTAAAATATACGCTGCATTATGTGCAGCATGTATATGCTCAACATTTCCGTATCCGGTTACAATACCGACAATTTCAATTTCGGGATGCAGTAAACCATACATAATGGCAAATGAGTCATCAATACCTGGGTCTCCGAAAAATAATACTTTTTCCAAGAAATACTCTCCCTTCATAAAAACATAGAGTCATCAATAACTATGTATATGAAAAAAGCAAGTATATCTATGCGAATTTTAGAATGGATAATGTTTTACAAAACATTAAAAAGGAACTAGCGAATGCTAATTCCTTTCTTCAGTAACCATTCTCAAATTTAATTAATTATCGTATCCTTCATAAATTGCATCATTTATTAGATTTTGTGTTTTTTTATCATCAGGTACAGGCTTCCACCAATTTCCTGTAATAAATAACATAGTTAATAAATTATAACTATCACTAAAATAACTTTCTCTCTTATTCTTCATCCAATCCCAACCGCTATTTACCCACTTTTGATTATTGCTACTCGTTATACTTGCAGCAATAAACGGTGAAACAAATACAGCAGTTGGATAACTACCAATATTGGATCCATTTAATTGATAACCATCCACAATTTTAGAAGGATTTCCATTCGTTTTATTTTGAATCCATGAAGAGACTTTATCAGAAATGACTTTACTTCGCTTCTCGCCGTACATCGCATAGTCCATTACAATTCTTAAAGGTACTCGACTAGCATTATAATAATATGCATTTGTATATTCTGACTCATCTAAGAAGTCTTTAGGTGCAGGTTGTGGTGGGTTTTTTACAACAAAATCTGAAATAAGTCCTGTATTTGAAGAGTACTTATTACTAAATTGCGTATAAACATCGTACAAATTATTAATAACAGTAAGCCAAGTTTTATCACCTGTAAATTCATAAAATGCTCTAAGGTGTGACATCATCCAATCAGATGGTCTCGTATCAAGTGAACTTTTAGAATCCCAATCTCCTAAATTTAGTCGGTTATTATTTGTAACATTACTAGCTTTAATACCTTTTGTAATCATGTCTTGTGCTTCTTTCAAATAATTAACTGTTCCATTAGATCCCCACTGCTTATGAGCAAGAAGAAGAGAATACGCAATATCTAAATCTCCATCAGTAGCAGAATCAAAATGACCTTGTGCTTTTTTACTATCTGCGACAACCCATCCCATTAAATTAGGATTTTGAGAGCTTTTAAAAGTTCTTGCTGTTTTAAATAATCCGTCATAGATTTTTTGAGCATTCGAATCATAACCAGCCATTAATACTGTAATTATCATCCCATACCCTTGACCTTCTGAAGTTCCAAGTGGCTTAAACCCATCCGCATCACCTGTAATCTCTCCTTTTACGTAATAACCACCAGGTAAAGAAGATAAATCATTTTTCAAATATTTCTTTTTCCAATTATCGTAGTAACTTCTTACAGAAGCATTTAAACTTTCCTGTGTAACATGATTCGGTTTTATAACACCTGCATAATTAACTTGCTGGGGAAATGGTTTCATTTCCTTTGCAGCAGCTACTTGTTGATTAACTACGGGAATAGAATTTTGTATTGAATTGTCCGTTACACTTGCTGCGAAACTAGAATTAGAAAAACTAGCTAGTCCGATTCCTACAATAGAAATACATGTGAAAAATTTTCTTTTTCCATTCATTATGTTGTCAGCTCCTTTTAAAATGCTTACTACATAAAATGTAACATACAATATTTAACTGAAATACAAAATATTATATTTATCAACATAAGAAAGAAACTATATGAAAAAGTATCATAAAATCATTATTGAATTACATTATACGGATTGATTATTTGCTAAATTCCTATGTTTTTCTTTTCTTAATACTGGTATATGAGCAATCACAATTCCAAGTATAGTAATTCCTCCGCCAATTATCGAAACTAAAGTTGGCACTTCTCCTAACCATATCCAAGCAATGAAACACGCAGTTATTGGCGTTAAATATAGAGAACTTGTTGCTTCAGAAGCACCAGCATGAGATATAATATAGGCCAATGCAATATACGGGAGTACTGTTGGAAAGACACCTAGATATATAACGCTCAAGTTAACTTCAAGAGGAGCTGCTAGTATTTTTTGATAAACTCCGGGTAAGAAAATAAGCATACATACAGTACTAGACAAAATTGTATATATGGTAAATGGTAAGAAGCCGTATTTTTTTAAGTAAGATGTTTGGAAAACGAAAAATAAACTTTCTGAAATCGCCGCTAATAATATAAATAATCCCCCGCTATTCAATTGAATAGCGTCGCCTTGGCTAAATGAAATTAAGGCAATTCCTGCAAAACTCATTACACCACCGATCCAGCCATTTAATTTCATTTTTGCATTCAAAAAAACAGAAGCAAGAATTGCCGTTACTATTGGAGTGACTGAAATTATTAAACTTGCAGATCCAGCATTTACTGTTTTTTCGCCGTAGTTTAATGCGATGTGATAAATAGTAAATCCTAGAGCACCAAATATAAAAATTGCTGGGATATCCTTTAAATCCGGTAGTCGTAGTTTGTATATAAATGAAAATAACAAAAGTATAAATGAGGCGATTAATAAGCGTAGTAAAGTAAGGTGTTCAGGCGTATAAGATTCAAGCCCCAGACGAATTGCTGGAAAAGCAGTTCCCCATATAAGAATTGTAAAAGCGTGAGCACATATAATGCGTAAATCCCATTTTTTATTATGCATATTTTCTCTCCTTCCCTAAAAAACCAACCATTTTTAAATTACCAATTATTTCTTTTCATCATATTTAATAGTTGATACAATGTCTTCAACCAGTTATTTATCGGAAAAACCAACCACTTTGAATCTTTTAAATAAACGAAGGAGTTTTTTATATGACGACCGATAAAAAAGTGCCCAAATATCAGCAGATAATAGACTATATGAAAGAAAAAATTGAAAACGGAGAATGGCCAATTGGAAGTAAAATCCCTAGTCAGCGGCAGTTAGCAAAATTATTTCATGTAAATCGAAGTACTGTAATTACTGCGCTAGATGAACTTATGGCAGATGGTTTAATTCAAGGACAAATCGGAGCAGGAACAATTGTAATGAATAATACATGGTCATTATTAGCAACTAATCCTCCGCCCGATTGGAGTGAATATGTAAAAGCCGGTATTCATAAACCAAGTAAGTTAATGGTTCGAGAAATAAATGAAGCAGAAGCAAATAAAACGCTTATCCATCTTAGTAAAGGTGAACTTGCACCTCATCTTTTCCCGCTCGAAACTATGCAATCTATAATAAAAAACGTCAGTGAGGAATTAGATTATTTCGGATACGAAGAACAAAAAGGTTTTTATCCGTTACGTGAAGCAATAAGCAAATACGTAAAATCATTTGGAATACATGCATCACCGGATTCTATATTAATAGTCTCGGGTGCACTCCAAGCATTACAATTAATATCAATTGGTCTTTTACATAGAAAATCAACTGTTTTACTTGAACAACCTTCTTACTTATATTCACTTCATGTTTTTCAATCAGCAAATATAAATTTATCCGGTATATCAATGGACCATCACGGTATTTTACCTAACGATTTATTAAAACGAATTAAATATAGTCAAAAGAATAATATTTTATATTCAATCCCTTGTTTTCAAAATCCAACGGGGATATTGATGACCAAAGAGCGAAGAAAAGAAATATTAAAAATATGTGAAAAAGAGCAGTTGCCTATCATCGAGGATGATATTTACCGAGAGTTATGGATTGAAGAATCACCTCCAGCTCCTTTAAAGTCGATGGATAAACATGGACATGTATTATATATTGATAGTCTCTCTAAAACACTTAGCCCAGGACTTAGAATTGGATGGATAATCGGACCAGAACCTGTTATTGATAGATTGTCAGATATAAAAATGCAAACAGACTATGGATCCAGCTCTTTATCTCAAAGAGTAGCTGCTGAATGGATAAATGAAGGTTTTTATGAAGAACATGTAGCAAACGTAAGAATGCACCTGAAAGAGCGAAGACAAATAATGATACGAGCTTTAAATAAATATTGTGCAGATATTGCATCGTGGGATATTCCTAGTGGTGGATTTTTTATATGGCTAAAGGTTGTACATAACATTCCGATGAAAAAACTATTTTCAGAGGCTCTATCAAAAGGAATTCTTTTAAACCCAGGACGTATTTATGAAGAAGAATCAGATCAGTACATTCGTTTATCATATGGATATGCTTCACCAGAACAAATGACTTACGGGATTAAATTGCTCAGTGAATTAATTCGAAAGTTAACGGCATAAAAAAATCCTCTTTTGTTTTTGGAGGATTTTTTTACGTATCTTATTTACCACAATTTCATTTCCTGCCCTAATAAAATAAGTTTTTCATAAGGATCTCCGTCAATATTTAATACTTGAGCAAAAGCAGGTTCTGTTTTTAAACCTTGTTCCTTTAAGCGAATAACTTCTTCCCTTATATGGGGATGTTGCATTAATAACATGTGTTCCACTATCATATGTCTATATGCATTTTGATTACGCACTGGCTTCGGTTGAGCAAATAATTCAAATTCAAAACCTTCGAATTCAAAATTCACCTTTATCGATTCAGTACCTTTAATTTTTTTCTTTTTTATGTTGAACCCTCCATAAGAACCATATAAAGATCTCATTTCCTGCTCAAAAACATCAAAGTTATATACTTCCATTACAATATCTAAGTCAGATTGAGGAGTATCAATTCTTATAGGGATTGTCCCGCAAAGAACGGGATTATATAAAGCTAAATCCTCCATTATGTTTAGGCTATTCAAAACATCATATATTTTTTGTTGTTTCTCATTGCCCGATTGTAAATATGTAATAGATGTAAACATAGAAGTCTCTCCTTCATTTAACATAATAATCATCTCACTAAATATTTAAATCATTGGGTTTTGTTCTAGGAGTACCTTTATTTCAATATATTAAGCCGAACTAACTATATTTTTCAACTTTTCTCCTATACTGCAATACTATAAAAATAAAAAAGGAGGAATTATTATGAGCATTTTTAACATTCTTTTAACCATACACATCCTATTTGGAACAATATGCTTAATCACTGGTATTGTAGCGATGGTTGCCCAAAAGAAGAAAGGAAAACATACCGAATGGGGCGAAATATATCATGCATCCTATGTTGTCATTACCCTTACGGCAATAATATTATCCATTATCAACTGGGATAAAATTGCATATTTATTTTATGTAGCAATCTTCTCTTATTCATTTGCGATTTATGGATACCTTGCACGAAAAAAACGTTGGAAAAATTGGCTCCATCACCACATTAGAGGTATGCTAGGTTCTTATATTGGTGCAGTCACCGCACTTTTAGTAAATATCGGTATCCATATTCCCATTTTAAATTTACTTCCGCCAATATGGTTTTGGTTTTTACCGACCTTAATTGGTATCCCCCTCGTAGCCAGTGTATCAAAAAAATATAAAAAGCGTAGTTGAAATTAATTACATTTTGATTACTTTCTGATTATTAGAATGAAAAATTATACTCTATGTATCACGAATGATATTATGAGTGTTCGCCCTATGAATATTTAAAATAAAGAGCCGCCCAACTGGACGGCTCTTATTTTCACTTTACAAACGTAACATATTCACCAGAAACCCATTGATTTCCACCAACATTATACCAACCATCTTTATATCCAAACGATTGATATTTTTCACCTTGATACACGTTTTTCACAATGCCGTAATTTGTTCCAGGGCCGGTACGAACACGCAATACATCCGCGATTATAGTAACTACACCTACACCATCATTTGATGATTGTGAAGTTGCTGGTACATTTCCTCCCGTATAACGGATGTATGATGGATCGTTATAAACCCACTGATCGCCACCTAGATTTAACCAACCATTTGTTTGTCCAAATACTTTGTAGGACTCTCCTTTCCCTAATTGACGAATAACGCCATATCCAGTACCAGGTCCTTTTCGTAAATTTACATTACTACCGTTAATATAAGCAACCCCTACACTATCATTCGACGTGGGAGGAGTCACTACGTTTTGAGCACCTTTTCCAAAAGTATCCGTTCCATACCCTTTGTAGTTATATTGCAAATGCGGGCTATCCACAAATCCTTTCCAGTCACCGCCCCATTCAAAACCAATTTGTTTAGCATAACGAATTGCTGAAGCCCACGGTTCTTTATTATAGCCATTCCAATCTTCTGTACCATTCGACTGAATTGGCACAAAATCTAATGCCTGTCCTACTAAGTGATATGAGCGCATCGTTTGTGATGCTCCTTTACGAACATATTCACGTTGTTGCTCGACTGTACGGATTGTTTCATAAATTAATACTTCAATTCCATTGTCGATACAGTACTGATACCACTTAAAAGCGGCAGCTTTCGTATTATCCGCTAATTTATTCAGATTATTTACGTTTCTAGTTTGGTATTTCAATATGCAACATCTCCTTTTCTATTATCATATGCAAAACTCGTTTCATGGGTTGTACATATACCTAGAACGATCCGAAGTACAAATACATAAGAAGCCAATTCATCTAAATAGATTTACATTTCTAGCTTCAAACTTTGTAAACTGAAATCGAAGCAATAAAAAAACCGCAAGCCAGGTCTTCCAGTTGCGGTTTTTGATATTTTCTTTTTATATGCAACATGCCATCTTGCATTGATAATCCTAATATATAGGTTGTGTAAATTTCCCTTTTATGAATAACACTTCTTATTCATGACTTTTCAAATCCAATAATATTGAATGTAAACGATCCGGATAATTAGTAAACATCCCATCGACTCCCCATGAAAGTAACTTTTTCATATCTTTTTCATGATCTACTGTAAATGGATGAACTTCTAATCCGCTTTTCTTTATTTTCTTTACATAATCTGAATCAATATATTTGTAATTCATACCAAGACCTATGCAGTACGTTTTATACTTTTCTATCTCTAATTCTGTTAATTGAACTGCTTTTTTATAAGGTAATAATTGTACTAAAGATATATTACTATTTAAACTATGAATCTTTTGTAGACTTTCTTCACTAAACGATTGAATAATAACTTTATCCTGTATTTCGTAGTGATTAATAATTTCTAATAATTTTTCTTCCATTCCTGGATATTCATTAGGTGATTTTGTTTCAATATAATAGTTCGCATTTTGCCCAAACGTTTCAACAATTTCTGTTAATGTTGGGACTTTAGCATTTTCAAATTCTTTCTTTGCTAAGTTTGGATATTTTTCGTTGAAAAAAGAATCTGCATTTAGTTGCTTTATTTCTACTAATGTATGCTCTTTCACTAGCCCAGTACCATTTGTTGTACGATTTAAGGTTTCGTCATGCATTGCCACTAAATGCCCATCTTTTGTCATTTGGAGATCAATTTCTATATAATCTCCATTCATTTTTTGTCCTAATTTATATGCTGCTATTGTATGTTCAGGCGCATATGCAGAAGCACCTCTATGTGCGATATTTTTTATATGATTTGATTGATTAATAGCTTTAGTATACTTATGTTCATTTATTTTCTGAAAAACAAAGATACTTATTACTATAAAGGCACAAATTATTGTAACGAGATATATCTTTTTCATAACGATTTATAAGCTCCTATATAAAGACGATTTAACTTGAATGATTTACTCAATTAAATGTCGATTTTCCAATACAGTCATTTTGCCGATAGCTTGAAATCCCGATTTTTTATAAATATTGATTCCATCGGGTGAAGCTTGTAATACACAATACGTATTTTTAAATTTATGTGCTTCTTGCAGCAGGAAATTGAACATAGCAGATCCGAACCCTCGTCCTCTCATTCCTTCTTTCGTTGCTATGTCATAAATACCAATACTATCTTTTGAACATATCAATGAACCAACAGTTACGACTTCACCTTCATATAACCCTAAAAATAATTTCATATTCTCACTGTTACATATATCAAGATTAGAAATTCGATTATAGAATGCTTGTACATGTATACCTTCTTCTGATGTGCCGAATAGATTAGCTAACGTTTCTCCAAATTTATTTATTTGTCCAGGTGAAGATGCTTGTTGAATAGTAAAACTTACTGGCATGTTTATTGTTGGGGAAATTGTTTTTAAGTCTGCTACCATCGCAATATTCTGTTCCACTTCTTTTAAACCGATTTTAATTAACTCACTTTTTATATCCCGCTCTTGCTCCTCATCCCATAACCAAACACTCATTGGAAAATTTCTTTGATAATAGTATTCTACCTCTTTATATAATTTCTCGATCCCTTCCGTTAAATTATTGTTTAGTAGAGTGATGATATTAAATGTATCGGCAGGTAATCCACAATCAACAGCAATATAATCTTTCGTTTTTTTTATACTCATTCCGGGCACAAATTGTGCAACATATGAAGTTTTAAATGCAAAGTTATCTAGTAGTAGTTGTTTATAATTCATCAATAGTTCTCCTTTTCATAAAAAGTAACACTCGAATTTTTCTATATTAAATATAACATATTAGAAATTTACCATTTTCTATAAAAAGTACCTCTTTAAATTGTGCTCTATAGTTTAAAATAATTAAAAATGATATAACGTTGTCGGAATGAAAAAAGTGGTATATAATAAATATTAACATTACTAGTAATTATTTTAGGTATTCCTAGAATAAAGGAGCGATACATATGAAAATTACTATTTATTTCGGAAGTCATGAAGATCAAGATGTTCGTACTATGGACTGTCATTTAGATGTAGAAGATACAGAAGAGATTGTTTCTGTATCATAATATAAATAGTTAGGGTAAACCCTATCCCTTACAGCGTTTAAGGCACCTTTTATAAGGTGTCTTTTTTGTTATATTTTCATCAAAAACCCTTTACTTTATAGCGTTTTAATAGTAAAATATAAATATACGAACAAACGTTCTTTTTTTATTTTAAACGTACATGAAGGGATGATTTTAACAATGGCTCCATTAAAGCGCAGAGGAAGAAAAAAGCAAGCACCTATTATTTCAAATACAGGCTTTATCGGCTCTGTCTTTATTGATACATTGGAGTTACAAAAGAAATCCTATTATTTCGCTCGTAAAAAACTTCAAATTGTTCATCACGTACTAGATGGTCTCTCTGGAGCAACAAGTGCTTTACTTAAAGAACATAACATTTCAGCATACATGTCATGTGTGTATTTACATAAACAAAAGAAAATTGGTTTTGTTCTTTCAACGAAACCATTTGAACAAAGTGATGGCATTGCTTATTTTGTAAATTATTTAATCGAAAAGAATTTTTATGGCGGCCATGATGAAGATGTAGAATATCAAGAAGTATTTAATACAGGTTTTATCGGTGTAGTATTCGCTGATTTATCTAGTATAGATCGCTTTAATTTCGAGTTTGAAATGGGTATGCTAACGAAATTAATGAAAGATATGATTATTCCAGTTAAAGAACTCTTTTTACGCCATAATGTACCGGCTTACATCTCCACTTCTCACTTAGAAGAACAAAACAAATTAGGTTTCGTTCTCTCTGTAAAGCCATATGACGAACGCGCTGAAGCAGATTTATATTTTGAAGCATATTTAAAAGAACGCGGATTATTTATTGGTGATGAAGAAGATGATATTGATAAGATTGTCATTAGAAAAACCGCTGAATTACGATAGAAAAGCGCAGGATGCTGATCCTGCGCTTTTTATAATTTATGAAACTGATTTACCAAATAAACGGTATTAATTTTTTTGTTTTCTGTTTATAGACTGTAAATTGTTCTCCATACTTTTTCTGTAAGTAACCATCAGATTTTGGAATATATTCAAAAACGAATACAAAGAACAGGCCTAGAGGTATAAATAAACTATAAATATTGCTAGCGATAAATGCTAAACCTAACACCCAAAGGCAATCCCCCAGATAATTAATATGAATCGCATATTTAAATAAACCACCTGTATATAGCTTACCTTGATTTACAGGATTGTCTTTAAAGGATTTTCTAAGTAGCTCTGAAACTGTGTTTAACATACTTCCTCCTAAAAACAATATCCAACCTATTGTAAGTAATATTAAATTAGGATCCTGATTACTAGTAATCATTAAGATTGGAAAACCTAAATAATAAATTCCAAAAGCAATACTGTTCATAATGGCTTCTTGCCATGAAATCCCTCTAGGCAACCATATAAACATCATAGCCGTTAATCGTAAAGCGGTGATAATCAAAGCTATAAACAGCCCTATTGAAATGCCTGGTTTGAAATAAGTAATGAAAAGTAAGTAATACGCAATGATTAGATAAATAATCTCAGTAACTAAAATTAATATTTTTTCTTTTATTGTTGGCCGGTTTATACCATACATTGTGATACGCTCCTTCCTTTATTCATTTTATAGGAAAATAAACTTCTATGCTATTATTCTCCTCCTGTGTGCTATAAGGATTCGTTTTATAAACTTCAAACGGAGCTCCATTCAGTTTATAATTATTTTCTTCAATCCAAACATGTAGCTTTGTATGAATAAAAGGTAATTCTTCGTAAGAACCAATAAGCGTAGCCATTGCGCAAAGACCGGGATTAAACACTTTTGTTTTATTTGTGGCTTCTGCAAGGGGAATCGCAATTTCAACATCATAATTTTCAGGTACATATTCTGAACTATGGAATATAGCAAGTGGTTTTGCACTAGGTAATAAATTTTCAAATAAAATTTTACTAAACAACTCATTAAAGTGTGTTAGGAAATCAGCGGTATTAATTTGTTTTCGCTGAGATAATATATTATAGGTTAAGTGATTTACAAGATTAATCTCAATACGATTTAAGTAACCTATGATACTTTCCTCTTCATTTAATTGTTGAATATCAAGCTTTAATTTTTTTAATAAAGAAGAATAATATGTTATCTGCTGTGTTAGATTTTCTTGTTTGCCTTTCATTTTAGAGTTAAGCAATTCAGTATTCTCCCGATCTTCTAAAATATCCTTAATTTCTTCCAGCGAAAATAAATAAGTTTTTAATCGTGTAATCAATAAGGCTATTTCTAATTGGAAAATATCATAGTAGCGATAGCCATTCTTAACGTCTATGAAAGCTGGTTTTAAAAGCCCAATTTCATCATAATAGCGCAGCGTCTTCATTGTAAGACGAGATATTTTTGAAAACTCTCCAATTGAAAGCATAATACTCACCTCCTGTATTTAATTATTTTAAATATACTGCTTCCTGTAAGGGGAAGGTCAATCAACAAAGTTAAATTTTATTATTGTATTTCGGAACGATATTCATCCCCTCAACCTACAATTTTAAAGTATTCTCCAAAACGAATATGTAATCTTTTCAAAATTGTTCATGGGAAATCAGCCCATTTTTTCGTTTTATAGTATTTGCATTTCTTAACTTGAAAAATGTAGTAGTATCCATTCTATAAATAATCTAAGATCTACTAAGCGCTATAATCTTTCGAGTGAACTTCTAATATGAAACAATTCGATGAAACTTTAATTACTATTAAATATAAGATTCCCCCTACAATTGTAATCATGTAGGCTGGAATATAATTTAATAATAGACCGGATAGCGCCATTGCTATAGGAAGCATCATTTTACTTATACTTAATCCAATGCTGAGAACCCTCCCTCTATATTCATCAGGAATCTCTTTTTGCATGAAATAAGCTATAGGTATATCAATAAGCACTATAATTAGTCCTAAAAAGAACATAACAACACAATAGGTAATAACGTATACAAAATCATTTACCTCAAAACTTTTGAATAAAACTGGAATTCCTGAAATAATCATAAAAACCGCCAACATAAAGCTTAACTTTTTCAAAAGATAAGCGTAAGAAAAACGATCGGTTATCTTTTTTACTAAAATCGCACCAATTATCATGCCTACTGGAAAAGTCCCTTGAATCATACCAAATTGTTTAGAACCAAGATCGAGAACTGTATTAATAATGTATGGCAATGGAACAGTTACAGCAAACCCTAAGAAGAAATTAAGTGAAATTAAAATACTGAACGTATTTTTTAAGCTTTTCCGCTCCATTAAGTAAGAGTATCCCTCCTTTATATCTTCAATAAAATTAATTTTTCTAATTGAACATTCCTCATTTATGTTTTGCTCAAACAATTTAAAGTTAATAAATAATATGGAAATAGCCGAAAGGATAAATGAAATACCGTTTATAATTATAAAAATTTTAATATCAAAGACTGCAAAAACAATACCACCTAACATAGGACCTAGAATTAAAGATATAGAATCGATAATTTTACTTATAGAGTTAATACTCATTAGCCTCTCTTTGGAGACGATATTTGGTTTTGCAGCTTCCAATCCTATTCCAAAAAATGTTGTAAATACCGTTATAAGAAAGGTAGTAGCATAAATGGTGAATAAGTCTAATCCATAATTACTGCTAAATATATAAACAGTAATTAATAAGCTTCCACTTAGTAAATCCATACAAATGACCAATTTCTTTTTATCAACTTTATCTGCAATTACACCAGCAAATGGATTCATAACAATCATCGGAATAGTTCCTAAAATAAGCGTAATGGCAAAATTTAATGCTGATCCGGTTATATGTAAAACATATAATCCTAATGCAAAACTATAAATAGAGCTACCAAATATTGATACTGTTTTCCCGAATGAATAGAGACACATATTTCTTAGTTCTTGGTTTCTTTTTTTATTTTCTATATGTAATCGTAAACTTCCCATCACTTTTCCCCCTACCTAACTTTGTGTTACGTACATTGTAAGTTCTTGGGTCAACCCAATAGCAATATGTACTATTTGAAAAGTTTTAAGGGGAAATAAATAAAAGATGGGGTTAACCCCATCTTTTTCCGAAAAATGAATATGTATAAATTTCTTCTCCTTGAACAAAGAAATCCTCGTACCTTCCCCCTCGTATCAAATAATTTGAAGTACTTTCATCAATCGATTGAAACAGTAAATTTTGGATTTCTTTCGTTACTTTTGCAGATGTAAAATTCTCTCGGAGTCTAGGTGCAATTTGGCTATTTATGCTGAATTTATTAAATAAAATAAATGAACTTAATAAATAACAATTAGGTTTAAAAAGGTAATTTAATTCGCGTAATAAAAACTCCTCATGTTCAAAACTATAATTACTTGTACCTGATTGATCAATTACAATATCAGCAGAATAATTCTGAATAGGAATGTTTAGAAAGTCAGCACAGATAAATACAATATTTCTTTTCAAATTTCTTCTCTCAATTACATCTTTTAAAAGTAAAAGTTTATTCAAATCTCGATCAACAGCAATATATAAACACTCTTCCGGTAGTTCTTCATAAATATTTCGTAAAAAGAACCCAATACCAGACCCTAAATCAAGTAGTATTTTTTCATTTAAATCTAATTGCATTAGTTTCTTTTTCGCCCATTCTCCTCCTCTTTGAACATTTTCCAAAAAAGCAGTATCCGTTTCATGGATATAATCTGAAATAGAATCTTCAAGTGATTTCCTCTTATACACCTCAAATAATTTTCCAGCTGTTAAAACTCCGGAAGTAATCGCGTATTCTTCACCACAATTACAAATTAATTTCCCCTCAACAATTTGATTTTTATTAATAATGCCATCTTCAAGAATTAAATTTCCGTTACACTTAACACATTTAAATAAATGAAGTACTTTTAAATCTACCCCTAAAATTGAACTCGAAATTTCAGTTTCTATAGATAAATTATTTAACGTTTTCTTTAATTTATCTTTTCGTTCCTTTAAGGTTTTTATCTCTTGTTCAATCTTTTCATATTTTACTTTAAATAAAGATTGATAAAAAATATCCTTTTCATAGTCTAAGGATTTCCCTAAATTTTTATAAAGAAACAGTTCTTTAATTTCATTCAAGCTAAACCCTATCCATTTGTACTCTAATATAAGTTCTATATCCTTTTGACAATACTCGTCAAAAAAATAGTGACTTCCTTTTTTCTCAGGAATAACGAGTCCGAGATCCATATAATGTCTAATCGTATCTACACTTACATTATTTACTTCTGCAAACTTACTGATTTTCATCCTAATCACTACCATTTATATATTTGTTTATACATACTTCTTTATTATTTTAAAAAATCCTTTCATCTCCCTATATAAAATTGTTTATATTATGAAAAAGATGTAATTAATTTTAGAGTTCCGCCACATATCCATCAAGCTAAGCTTATTTAAGTTTAGCTACTCTTTTTAATCTTGAATTTTAAAAAAGAGTAGCAGGTAGTACGGTTATGTCTATATATCTAAAAAACTTAAAATTAAACTATGAGTTCATGGATAAATTAAAAACTGCGGCGTAAGTACTACAGTTTCTTCCTGCTTCATTGAGTTGAAATATGTAAAGTTACGTACTTTAACTGTAGCGGACTTGTACTACGCGTTCATATTAATTTTATAGACGTTTAAGGATTTTGTTTTATGGTAAGTATTTTTGCTGTGAAATCAGGATTGTAAATATAGATGAACGTGATTCAAATCAAAAAAAGGTACTCCTAGAAGTACCTTTTTTACTATTCTATATGTGCGAACGCTTTCAAAATTATTGGATATAAATTGATGTACGCATTGTATTAAATGGTGAATTTATAGATGTCTTTTGGTACTCAAACGTTCCTTGTTGGTGTCCAGAAGCATCCCATTTATAATACCAGCCAACGATTGGTCTTCCGCCAATTATAGTGGAATCAATACTTTTTACATTAGAACCATTCATTTTAGCAAATGGGTTTTGGCCATAGCCCATTTCTTTCGTTGTAATATATAAGTATTTTCCCCCGTGGTTACGCGTTGTGCTGAAGCTGTTCTGATTAATTGTTTCTACCCCGCCTAGCTCAGACTCTATTTGTACGACGTTTAGTGAAGTAAGTGGTGCTGCTGGTCCAGCTGAAGCTTCTGTTGCCATTCCTAACCCGACGAACGCTGTGATTGCTAACGATGAAATCCCTAGTGCTGCTTTTTTAAACATAAAAAACATCCCCTTCCATCTATTGTTTTCTCTTTCATCTTCAATATAATCCTAATAACCTTATATGTAAATAGATTGTAGCTATATAAATATTAGTGCGAATATTCTATTATATATTTCTACAATTCTATTACTCAATATGAATGATTTACAGTGCAAAACGAAATACACATTACAAATTGATTCTATTATTTTCATTATTAACTAGCGTATACCGAATTTAAACCATATGAACCATTGTCACTATTTTTTTGGTTCATAAACAGATGCCTATATTTCTTGTTACTGCATAATAATGTTACATCAAACTGATGTAAGTACACATAGAAACAATAAAAGAGAGCATATTTTAAAAGATTTATTAAAACATGCTCTCTTTTTATTAATTTGAATGAATCTTTCAGTAAAAAAGTACATTGATTTGTATCCTTTATGTAACAGAAATAATCGTTTTAAAAATCTTGTTTTTATGCTTTTTCCTATTATTCTTAAAGATAATTTATTGAATATTTTTATTGTATTCTAATTGATTTTGAATTCCTGATCTATCAATTTGAATCCAATACTCTGAAATTTTCCCGTTTTCTATTCTATACACTGCACTTGCTATTTGAATTATAGGGAGACCTGTAGGTTCATACCCATCTATTTCTCCTATGTGTGTACCTACTTGTTTCCAGCGTACATATACTTTACTATCTTGTACTAATAATTCTTGAATTTCTAAAGAGAAATTCCCATATACTTCAACCATCTCTCTTACATGCTCAGCGTAATCTTTTGGCGATCTATATACTGTTTGTTCCTCTTCAGATATAACTTGATGTGCCAATACTTTATCTGCCATATATCGATTTGAAAAATCCGGATTACTCCCTGAACGCACTTCTTTAAAGAAATTTCTGATAATTATTTCTGGTTTCATTAAACATCCCCCTTAAAAATAAATCCAATACTAATAACCCCTGAATGTATCGGATAAGTGTTATATTTTCATTCTCACTCTTTCTCAATAAGTATGTCAAGTTTGAAGTATTGACATTAAAAATTGTAAATTTGCATAGGGTTAGCTGAGCAATGGTTTAAAAATGCAATATTACTAAGTTCGATGGAGATATGTCGAGATCCCATTTTGTTTTAATTAAATAAAAAACCCGTGAATAATTCACGGGTTTTACTTTAATAACTAATTGCTATTGTACCTTCACCTGCATGAACCGCAAATGAAATTGGTAATGGATATAATTTGAAATCCAATTCAGGGAATGCTTGTCTAATATCTGCAATCCATTCCTCGGCTCCATCTTTATCATTAGCATGGAACATGTGAAGTACTTTTGGTAATTCTTTTTCAAGTTCATTTTTAATATATTCTCGACATTTTTGGATTTTACGAACTTTCTTTTCAAGTAAAAGCTCTCCACCTTTTACTTCTAATATTAAGTTAACACTTAATAAACTTCCAAGTAAAAATTGAATGCCCTTTACACGACCACTTGCATAAAGGCCTTTTAAACTTTTCGGGAATACGTGGAAAGGTCTTCTTTTTTCATCTACTAATGTTTTGTGTATATCTTGTAAAGTCATACCATCATTGTATAACGATTTCGCTTTTCTAATTAGTTCATCCATTGGATAACTTGTTGTTTCACTGTCTAATACCGTTAATGGAAAACCTGCCATTTCTGCAGCTAGCTTCATATTTTGATAGGTTCCACTTACTTTTCCGCTAATAGCAACTGCAAATCCTTCTTCATATTCTTCTTTGCATTTCGTAAATAACTCTACCATTTCCCCAATATTAGGTTGTGAAGTAGTGACTGTTTTACCTTCGTTTAACGCATTATAAACACGTTCACGTACACCTTCTTCACAATCTTTGTACGACATTCCATCAATAATAACTTCGATTGGGATAACAAAGTTATCTCCTTCTGTTTTTAAATTCGCAGTTGTACTATCAGTAATCCAAGCAACACGCTTCATGTTGTTCCTCCCTTAATTCAATTCCTCTTTTCTAATTTTTCTATATATTTATGTTATAAAAAGAGAATATCCCTGTAATAGTAACAGGACTTTATTGTTTTGGCTATAGTAGATGTATATTAAATGTGACTATTTCTTGTCTATTTCACAAATAAAAAAGAAAATCAAGGAATTTGCTCGATTTTCTTCTTATCATATACTATTTAAAAGTTTCATTATCTAAAATTACAACATAATCATTCGTTAATCTTCCAGCTTCTTTTGTATAACTAACAAGCCTTTGTATATTATCACAGCAAATTTTTGCTCCCCATACGAGTAACGGTACGCCAATAAAATCGATATGGAACCTTCTAGAAAACAGACCACCAAAAGTCATTGGTAAAGGTACAGTTGGTGATGTATTAGAAAAAATAATTTTTTCATGACTTTGATAATGTTTTTGCAAGATTTCTCCTAAATGCTTCATCGCAGGTACAACAACTTTTGATGCGCCACATCCAATCGTATATACAGGATGACCATGTTCATCAATTCCATGAAAAATAATTTTTCCCATATCTTCTGTTTTCAATTTATTAAAGTAATCTACATTCAAAATTTCTTCTTTCGTTAACTTACGATCCGTTGGTAATTTATTTAAATGATACGCTGCAGCAAGTGAAGTTGTATGAGTACCGCCGAAGTCTGTGTAAATGTATATCATATTATCATCCCTTGTTGTAAAAGTTCAATGTTAATTAGTATTACCGTTCTTAGCAATGTTAAACAAGGGATGAATGTATTTACGCTTTTTGTGTTAATTCATTATATTTTTTCCAAATATAATAACGTCTACTAATCACGGTGCCTAATGTAATACATAAAAAGGCGTTTGTTACAACCATTAATGTCTGATACGTACTACCAGAAAACATACTTTGTTTAATTATAATTTTTGCTCCTAAAATAACAAGAAGGATTATTGTACTTACCCAATTTCCTTTTCGTAGTACATGACCTGTTTCACTATCTACTCGAAATGTTAAAGCTCTTCCTCGTATAATTCCAAGACCTAAGCCGATTCCAAGCATTACAACAAACAGTAGTCCTTGCAGCAAAGTTATTTGTCCCATATGAATAATGGACTGGATTGTTACAAAGCACAACAAAGCCGGAATGAGCCAAATACGGTTTATTTTCACTTTTCGTTCTTTACTTTGCATCAAAACAATAATAAGAACAACAAGTAAAATATCCATTTAGAATCCTCCTATAAACTTGTTTATCTTTAAAAATTATATTCTCCTCTTTTCATTCCATACTTGAAATACGATAGCTACTTTCAAGTGTAAGATGGAAAATGTGATTTCTCATCAGCCTTAAGCATTATTTATAAAAATAAAAAGACGTACTTTTTACTCGTACGCCTTTAATAACTCGTTTAAACTCCTATTTATCAACTAATTCCACACCTTTAGAATTAGTTTTACCCAACACTCGAATGTTAAATTTATTAATGGCTTTTAAAAAGATATTATAAATAGAATATCCAATAATAGAACCTATAACATTACAGATCACATCATCAATATCAGTAATACGTCCCACTCCACTAAATAAAGACTGAATTAATTGTAGCAATTCAATACTAACTGATATAGTAAATCCCAATAAAATAGTATTTTTGAACTTTTTATATTTATCCCATAAAATTGGTGCTAAAAATCCTAAAGGCATTAATAATAAAATATTCCCGCCTACATTTCTTACAATTAGACCAATCATAAATAGGGCATCCCCATCATAAGCACTACCAATTTGATTGATGTCTTTAATAATTGATGTAAATGGAATTATATTGACCGAGCGATTCAGATTTTCAATATTAGAAGGAAAACCGATTGGTAAAGGGAATAAAGTTACTGCAACAACCATACAAATGTAGACCACGAATAAAAAACTTATTATTTCTTTCCACCAAATCATATGTTTTTTATTTTTTGTACCAATTAATATTCCACGTACAATTAAATAACAAATAACCCCTAAAATAATAAACAAACTACCGTTGATCATATACAAATTGTTAACACATCCTTTCATATGAATTAATAATTTAAATTTACAATTATATAGTAATGTTTTTTAATTTAAAAATCCATATAAACATATGTAATTGTGCAGAATTACAAAAACCCCTTATTTAATAAATAAAGGGGTCCTCGTTAACTAAAAAATTTTTCAGAACAGAAACAATCATAAACCCGTTTAAATTATTTTCGTATCTCTTCTTTTATATCCATATAATTAAAAAGCTCTTTCTATTTCTGTCATTAATTTTTCAGGTCCTGCCCCTTTATTCGATGGAATAACTAAAGTGATTCCTAATTCTGGATATATGGCCGAGCGAAAACTGACGCCTGGATCATATCCCATTACATGATATTTAAATACCTTGTTTTCTCGTGTTTCAATCCATATTCCATATCCGTAAGACTGTTTATCATTTACATGAATGTGGGGAGTTAAAAGTAACTTTGTATATTCCTTTCCTAAAATTTCATTATTAAATAGTGCCGCCCAAAATTTCAACATGTCTGGTGCAGTAACATATGCACCTCCATCAGCCCCTCCTTTTATTGGTATAGCGTAAGCGTTTGTTCTCCAATTTTGGTTGGTTTCGTCCTTTATATACCCTAGAGCTGTATGTCTTGGTAATTTATCTAACGAAAAATAGCCAGAATCATTCATGCCAATCGAATTAAAAATGTTTGTTTCTATATACTCCGTAAATTTAAGTCCCGTCTGTTCTTCTATTATTAATCCAAGTATGATAAAACCTGCGTTGTTGTAGTGAAACTTACTCCCAGGTGCAAACATCATATTACTGTTTTGGAATAATGGTAAAAAGTCTTTTAAGCTCTTTAATAGATACATAGGTGTTTGTTTCCAAAGATCCTCGAAGTTATCCATAATACTTTCATCAAAATAATCTGGTATACCAGAGCTATGCGTTAGTAGTTGATGTATTGTAATATCTTCATCGAAGTTTGGAAGTTTTATCTCTAGACAATCCTTTAATTTTGTATGAAAAGAAATAACACCTTTTTCAACAAGTTGACAGATTCCAATTGCAGTAAAAATTTTACATCCTGAGGCAATGCCGAATCTTGTTTGTATCGTATTGTTTATACATTCACTTTTGTTTGCGTAACCCATTGCTTTTTCATAGATTATGTCTTTTTCTTTTTTTACTAAAACTACCCCAGAGAAATCTATTTTCTTTTGTATTTCTTTTACAATTTTATTAATTTCATCTTTTGTTTTTATCACAACAACCACCCTTATCTTTCGGTATTGTTCTTTCCCCTTATTAAATACGATAAATTGTTAATGAGAACACAAAGTTCATTTCGAATGTATTCCGCTATTTGTGGGCAGTAGGACCCTCATCTCAAAATTCAGCGAAAGCAAAGAAGTTAAGTGGGGACCCTGCTGCCCGTAAAAGCCCGATTGGTGAGGGCTGATAATCAGTGGGGGATGCCCCCTGATTAAAGTTTCACTTTATTGATTCAGTAGAATACAACTTAGATTGTGATGGGAATAAAGTAAACACACACAAGACGATAGTAATAAATAACATGATCAATGAGCCTACAATAACTACAAGTTGTATAGAAATGAACTGAGTCGCAACACCAGATAATATTGTAATAAAGATTGTTACTAACGCAATAACAAGTCCATATATACTTCCGATCCGTCCCATTATATGAACGGGAACGTTATTTTGGTAAAACGTATAAAATCCTGTATTTGCATATGCCATAGAGAAAGATAAAATAAAGAATCCAATAGCAGCTATTAAAAATATATTTGAAAAAGCATAAATTAAATAACCAATTGCGATGAATAATGATCCTATTCCAATTAGAAATGAATGTGCTAATTTCTTTGACAAAATTGTATTTGTTATGGCACCTAAAATAAATCCTGCACCAGCTATACTAACTAGAAAACCATATTCACTATCTGTTAGTAGTAATACCTCTTTCGCAAACGATAGTTCAAGTGAATCAGTAGCAGTTGCTAATACGAACATACTTTGAAATAAGAAATACACACATACGACATACACATGTTTTCTACTAAAATTTATAACAGTGTTCCAATCTTTTTTTAATACTGTAAGAGATAATGTATTACTTGTTGTATCCGAAGCTTCTTTCTTATCAAGATTAGGTAAAAGTAATGTAATGAATCCTGATAAGAGAAATGCTATAGCATTCATATATATAGCAAACTCTGGTGTACCTGCAATTAATAATCCCCCCGCTACTGCTGGTCCAATTAATGATGCACCAGATCCTATTAAAGTACGTAATGAGTTGAAACGTTGTCTTTGCTCTACTGGAATTAATTTCGTCATATACGTCATAGCAGTTGGCTCATAAATTGCACTGGCCATACTTATAAAGAATACGAATACATAAACAATCCAAAGTGACGGAAGTAAAGGTAAAATAGCGATAAATAACGCACGATATATATCGAGGTGAATCATTAATTTCCGTTTATTTAAACGATCAATCATACTCCCAGACCAAGCGTTTGTAAATAAAGTGGCTAATGGTTTTATTACATATAAAGTAGCGACAGCTAAGGCTAAGCCACCCATATGATAGACAAGTACATTCAGTGCTATTAAGTAAATCCATGCCCCTAAATTCGCAATACCAACACCGGACAGTAGTAATAAAGGATATTTCCAATCTTTAAGAAAATTTTTCATTTTTGGCCCCCGCTTTCAAAATTGTTTTACAACAATAAAAAAATCCCACCCCCAAGACTTTTAATCTTAGGGACGAGATTTATCATCGCGGTGCCACCCTAGTTTGTTAATATGTCACCATACTAACCTTATCAGGTACTGCATTCTAATTCATGCTTATACCATAGCTCTATAACGGGAGCTCCCGTCACACCATCCCCTAATAATAGGTTCCGATGTGCTGCTCAGAGGCTTGGTTCAATAAAGAATTTTTACTCCTTTTCAGCTACATGGAGCTCTCTGTGAAAAATTCATTTTATTTACTCTTCTCTTCACTGCATTTATTTTTTCCATATTATCACATATAAATTTAACTGTAAATAAACAATAATCAGATATTTAACAACGTGTCACTGTTAGTTCTTTTATTTATTATTTTTTCTAAAAATTACGGTGCGTGAAATTACTCGCAACTCTAAAGAAAGAGCTATTTGCATATAGCTCCTTCCAAATGCCTGGATTAATTCGTATTCGCCTCTGTTAACGGTTGTAACGGCGGTTCTAATTCTAGTTCTAGTGTATCTCCTTCTTTTAAATCTTGTCCTTTTTCAATACTTTGACTCGTTACATAACCCGTACCAGAAGTTTTCAAATCTAATTTCAAAAGTTTAGAGAAATACATAACATCACGCATGGACCACCCTTTTACATTTGGCATTTGTGCGTTATTCCCTAATAAAAATATCCGATCACCTTCACTTATTACCTCGCCAGACTGTGGATATTGTTTTATTATTTTTCCTTCTCCTAAAATTACCGGCTGTAGCTTCTCTTTTTCTACACTTTTCTCTATTGTATCCATCGATTGATTTACATAATTTTGTACTTTTAATTGAGATTGTTTCGCTGCATCAGCTATTTGTTTTTCTGTATACGGTTTCACCTTTAAATATTCAAGGCTGTTTTTTATAACAGGTTTAAATATTTCAGCAAGAGGCTGAGCTCCATACTCATCTCCTTTTAACTTTGGCTGCTTAATAGCTAAGTATACGATTAACTCCGGATCGTCAATTGGAGCCATTCCTAAAAAGGAGAAAATGTAATTCTCTTTCCCTTCCATATATCGGCCATTTTCAGGATTCGGGATTTGTGCTGTTCCTGTCTTACCTCCAATTGGATAACCATCCACTTTATACATTGTACCAGTTCCTTTTGAAGATGTTATAACACGCTCCATTAAGCTTCTAACCTTGTCCGCTGTTTCTTTTTTTATCGGATTCCCAATTTCTTTCGGTTGATTTTCCATAATAACTTCTTTGTTTGTTGGATTTACAACTTTATCAACGATATATGGTTGCATCATTTTCCCGTCATTTGCTATAGCAGTAGCCGCTTGGATTAATTGAATCGGAGTTACTGTAGAACCTTGACCGAAAGAAGTTGTAACCTGTTGAATTTGTGTATTTAATAATAAAGTATTTTTCCTTTCTCCAGGTAAATCTATCCCTGTTTTTTGATTGAATCCAAATTTATTCATATATTGCTTAAATTTATTTGGTTTCAGTAACTGATCTTCTAAAATAGAAAAAGCTACGTTTGATGACCTTTCAAATCCTTCATCAAATGTAATTGATCCCCATCCAAATCCACCATTATGGTCTTTTATATCAGATGAACCAATGGAATATTTTCCAGATTGAAAATATTCTTTTCCGTTATATACACCTTCATTAATGGCAGCTGCTAATGTAAAAACTTTCATTGTTGAACCTGGTTCATATGCATTTGCAATCGGGTCATTTAAAAAGTATTCGATATCACCTACATTAGGATTGTAACTAGGTTTACTAGACATCGCTAAAACCTTTCCTGTTTTTGGATCAGCAATAATGCCAATTAACATAGAAGGATCATAATGTTCTTGCGCTTTGTTCATCGCTTCTTCTAAAAAACTATTAATTTGTTTATCAAGCGTTAAATATACGTTATTCCCATTTTTAGCTGGTTCTACTTTACCTATATCATTTGTAAGCGGAATTCCCCTTCGTGTACCCACATATTCTATATTTCCGTTTGTAGAGCGCAAATATTTATCCAAACTCTTTTCAAGCCCAAACTTCCCTTCCGTATTCCCTTTATCATCTGGTCTAGCAAAACCAAGTATATAGGATGCAAAGTCTTCATTCGGATACACTCTTGCTTTTTCCGACATAAAAGATACACCTGGTATTTTTAAATTATTAATTTTTTCTTTCGTTTCCCTAGATAAATTCCGACCAATTTTTCCAATTTCAACTTGTGTACGCCCTTCATGAAAGTTTTTTAATACTTCTTCTTTATCAATTCCAAGCGCATCGGCTAATTGTTGTGCGGTTTCATCTTTATTTTTCACTTTATCTTTTCCTTTTAAATTCACAACAACTCGATACGTTGTAGAATCTTGTACTAACACCTTTCCGGTTTGATCATAGATAGTGCCACGATTCGCTTCTAAAACACCTTTTTTATTATGTTGTTCATTCGCGAGATCCTTTACATTCACATTATGCACGACTCCTACTGCCTGAATGTAGAATATACGCAAAATCATAATAAGAAACAAAACAATAAAAGCAATCATCATATATCGAGCGCCTTTATTCGTTTGGAGTTTTTGCATACTTATCTCCTCTCTTTTGGAATGGATTCGTACGAAGATCCGTTTTTAAATTTGTAGTTTTTGTTTGCAATACTATATGTTTCGAAGTTTTCTTTTTAATTCCTTTAAAACAATGCGAAACTGACTATTGTTATTTTGTGTTATTATTTTATATATTTAAAATACGGTGCGTGAAATTTCAGAATATTAATTAGTACAACTTGATTACAGAGCACTCTAAACTCTTTTCGTATTTCCTATAAAAAAATTCCCCTCTGGATGTCCAAAGGGGAACTTTTTATAGGAAAATTATGCGATATGGTTATATTTCGCTAAGAAAGGAATTCGTCTCGCTACTAATGCATACATTTTGAATACAAGTTTCGCTATTGGTTCAAACATACGTGTACTTTGCATTACTAAAGCACTCGTAATAAGTGTTAAGAATGCTGCACCAAGTATATCTAAAGGATAATGAACACCTACGTACATACGTGATATACCGACTAGTACTGCCCATAATAGCGCGATATATTTCAGTTTTTCTCCTCTAAGAATAAATACGAAGGCGATTGAAAATACAAGTACAGAATGATCACTAACGAATGATGAATCTGCTGCATGTGGTACTAATTGATGTACATCATGTGATACGAACGGACGCGGATGGTAATATACCGCGTGTATAAGAACATTTACTAATAATGCAATAATAACCGAAAGCGTCGTATATAAAACTGTATATTGTTTTCTAATTGCCTTTTCTTTCTTTCCATTATTAAACCATAAGATAAACATAAATAGAACGGCTACGTATGCAGCGCTATTTGTAATAGCAATCATTAACGTATCTAATAGTTTGGATGAATCAGCAAAATTATTAAACCACTGAAATACTGTGTAATTCATTAAACTCTCTCCTTACATACAAGTGTTCTTGATTTACACAGTATACAATACCATTATGAAAATAGGCTTAAACTTTTTTCATCTAATTCTCATTTTACTATTACTCATGTGACAATTATAAAACAAATTTTATACGCTATTTATGTATAAAGCCGGTAAGCCTTTATAATAAGGCGGTTCGTATTTTTTTCATGTTTGAAATACATAACATATTCATTTAAATATACTAATTGCAAAATCATATTTTTTAATTCATTTGAAGTACAATATTTCCGAATTGTTCCCCATGTTCCATACGGCTTAGTGCACTAATTGCTTCTTCTAACGAGTAAACCTTATCAATAATTGGTTTAATTTGATATTTTTCAATAAACTTTATCATCTCATTAAATTCCTCACGGCTACCCATGGATGTTCCCATAATATCAATTTGATTATAAAATAATGCGCGTAATGGTAATTCAATTGTATCTCCTGAGCTTGCACCAAAATTCACGATTCTTCCATTTGGTTTTAATACATCAAAATATTTCAAGAAAGTTGCCGGGCCTATACTATCTATTATTAAATCTACTTTTTCACCTTGTAAGCTCTCTTCCCAATTTCCGGTACTATTAAAAGAAATATCTGCACCATATTTTTCAGCAAGTTCTCTTTTATTCTCTACCCTTGAAGTAACACTCACTTTTGCGCCGATTGCTTTCGCGAATAACATGGCAAATGTAGCTACACCACCTCCTATTCCCGGAATTAAAACATGTTCACCGCACTTCAATCTACCCTTTGTAAAAAGCGCTCTATATGCAGTTAATGCGGATAAAGATAAAACACCTGATTCTTCCCAAGTAAGATATGACGGCTTTTCTACTACATTTTCAGCTGGTACAATTACATATTCAGCAAACGTTCCATCTTTTGGTCCACCTAGCACTTCCGGTAACTCCGGTACTTCAGTAGCATGTTCCCATCCAATACTAGGATTAATAATAACTTCTGTATGTAGTGTAATATTTGAAACTCCTTCTCCTATTTCTGTAACAATTCCTGATCCATCTGACCCTATTACTAATGGTAGATCCATTTCTTTTCTATTATTTATAATAAATAAATCCCTATGATTTAATCCTGCAGCTTTTAACTTGACTTTTACTTCACCTGCATTAGGACTTATCTCAGGTAGAAATTTATATTCTAACCCCTCTAATCCTTTTTCATATTGATGTACAATAGCTTTCATTGCTTAATTCCCCCTTAATATTTCCAATGTACTAGAAATATCAAAATAAATAAAATAGTTTGCCTCCAATAATTAGAAATTATATATTTTGACATGAAAAAAATCCCCTCCCTATAAAAAGTATAGGAAGAGGTTTCAAAACTAGTTAGATAGGAATCTATAAATTCATTGAGTTCTAGCCAATTCTAATATTTTTCGAATAAACGGCGCTTTCGCCTTTGTATATGAGACACGATCAAAAGCATATGTAATAGCAAGCATCTCTTTTAATTCTCTATATTCTTTACGTGCCCATTCATGCCTTATTAGAAAGTCACGAAATAAAATATTGTTTCTCCACTCATCACTATTATAAATATAAATATGCAAATGATGAGTACCCGCTCTCCATTTTCCCTTTCTAAAAAAACGCCAATTGGTTGTATCTTTTGGAACATATTCATATCCAATTTCCGATAGAACTTCAATCCAGTTTTCAGTAATTTGTATGTCTGTTACGCCAATCATCATATCAATAAGAGGTTTAGCTCCTAATCCTTCTACTGCTGTGCTTCCTATATGTTCAACAGCAATTATTTCTTGTCCTAACAAGGAACAGAATTTCTCTTTTTCTTTTATATACTCTTCAACCCAGTCTTTTTGATATGCTTTAATAACAATTTGTTGATCCATTGTATTCACCTCTTTATAAGTGTTTATCATTATATTTATAAAATTTTATATTATTAGCATAGGATTTCCATAAAATATGTCGAATAGTGGAATGTACAACATAATTATATTAAATGTGAGGTAATCTATGAAAGATAATTCCGTGGAAATTCAGTTAAATAACGTAACATTCCAATTAAAAGAATATCATAATTTTGATTGGCTTATTAAATTAGGAACCGTATTTGCAGTTTTTGACCAGCAAGACTCAGGTAATATAAGTTTTGGTGTAGAAAAAGATGGGCATAAGAAATTTATCAAATACGCAGGAGCACAAACAATTGCATTTGAAGGAACAACGGGTCACGCTATTAAAAGGCTAAAAAATTCAGTTACTATCTATGAAGATTTAAAGCATGAATCGCTCATAAGACTAATTGATCATTTTCCAGTCCAATCTGGATATGTATTAATTTTCGATTGGTTTGATGGTGAATGTCTTCATTCGCATTGGAGTTTCCCACCTCCTGAGAAATATAAAAATCCAAACTCTCCATTTTATAAATTTAGACATTTATCTGCTATAGAACGAATTCATTCCTTACATTCCCTTTTTTCTTTCCATACTTATGTAGAAAAGAAAAACTATGTAGCAATAGATTTTTATGACGGTAGTATTTTATATAATTTTAATACAAACGAAACAAAAATTTGTGATATAGATTTATACAGTAAGAAACCTTACATAAATAAAATGGGCCGGCTATGGGGTTCCTCCCGTTTTATGTCACCAGAGGAATTTGAACTAAACGCTATAATTGATGAAAGAACAAATGTATTTAATATGGGAGCAATGGCTTTCTCACTTTTAGGCGGTGAAAAAGATCGTTCCTTTATAAAATGGGAAGCAAGTAAGGAATTATATGAGGTAGCGTATCGTGCTGTAAATAAAGATCGCGCAGAACGGTATGCATCAGTTACAGAATTCTACGAAGCGTGGTTAAAAGCAGCTAACGCAGAAAATATATAACCTTAAATTATTAAAAGAAATATAGAGTTTATACTATACTTGTTTTGTTTTCTTTGCTATTGCAAACTTCAAAAAAGCTGCAAGTAGGAGGAGGAGCGGTATTCCCTGAATAAAGAGACATCCTCCAAAAAAATCAAGCGTAGTGCTATATGGAGAGTCTGTTGCCATCACACCTATAAATAAAGCCATTGGACTTGTGAGTAGATTTATCCCTAAACAGATCATTATCAATGATAGATTTTTAGCCTTAATTTTTGATGAACCAGACAAGAAAAATAAAAATATCGCAGTACCAAATATAAGAAACAGTGTTACATAAAAACTTACCATAATATCCCTCTATGAATCTAATTGTACCATTAGAAAGGACAAATTTGAATAAATAGGATATTTATGTAAGTCAGATATAGTGTCTCTTTATCAGTGGCAAGAAAAAAGTGGATCCCTACTCTCTCACAAGGAATCCACTCTTTCTATTTCTACAACTCTATTTATATACGTTCCTCTTCTTGTCCTTACGAGAACTGCCATCACTAGATCATTAACATAATTATCTTTAGCGGAAGTTAAAGGTTTTTATTTTCTTGCTCAATTAAAGCACCTGTTAGTTAAAGATTATGGATAATTAATTTGAAAGTTTTTTATCTAAATACACCTTTTCTTTTGGAAAGCCAATCTTCTAAGGCATCTTCGTGTAGTTTTGTGAATAATTTTGGTATTTGGTCTATTGGGAAGTATTTTAAATCCAAAGTCTCAATACCATCTACAGTAAGTTCTCCACCAATTGGCTTACATTGAAAACAATGAGTGATAGTCTGAGCTTTATCTCCGTTCGGAAACTCACCAGAATATTTAGAATAGACACCTATAAGATGTTCAACTTCAACATTTAATCCTGTCTCCTCAAATATTTCTCGTTTAGCGGTTTCTTCAAGAGATTCTCCAAGTTCCATAGCACCACCTGGAAGACCCCATTCATTTCTATCTCCCCGTTTTTGTAAAAGAATTTCATTTCGTTCGTTATAAACAATACCTCCAGCAAAATTAAGAAATATTAAATCATGTCCTACTTTTCCCCGGATATAACGAATGTAGTCCTTATTTGTAGTCATAAATTCCCTCCTAATTTATATATATAATACAAATTAATTATATATAAAGATAGAAGAAAATAGTAACAAAAATGATAATATTCCTTATTCTCATAAGGGATTTGCCCTTTACTTTTTATCAATCTATGCGTTTATTAACCATTTCTATTCTAATACCTTCATTTCCTAAATCCCCTTTCAAAATAAAGAGACCACCATTTCTTAAAACAATTTTATCGCAGTTCTAAAAATTGGTGTCCTCTAGTTTTCTAGCCGGACTATATTCTATTTTCAAGCCCATTTCTATCTCCCCATGAATAAAACTCAATGTTCTGTTTATACTACAACTACATCTAGAGACACATCACTGTTTAGAGCGGCTAGGTTTTGTTAGCTGCTCTTTTGTGTTTTACACAAATAAAATCAATAACTCAGCATATAATATCTATGTAGCTAGACTATTACCTCTGTATCGAGCAGTTAGGCTGGGCTAAATGCTCTTTTATTTATGACAAAATAAAACTTTTAAACAAAATTACTTTCGTATAACATTTTCAATCTCGCTTACACTATAACTGTAACTTTAAATTACACATCTATTACTTGTAGGGCCTAATTTTCTTTTGTGGAACAGGGGTTAGCTCATAAAGTTAACCACTTTGTTGCGTTAAATATTTTTTATTTCTCAATACTTAATACCTGGAATTATTTCTAATTTATTGGTATTAAGTATTGACATAGATTTTCCTCATATGCAATTTTTGAAAAGGCCTTTTCTCTCATATCAGGCTCTTTTATTTATTAAAAAAAGATTATTTTATATAGATTACTATAAGCATCCATAAAGCCAAAGCACCAATGATAGCGAGTACTATACGTGTTGATAGTATCCTTACTTCAAAGTCTGTTTTCTTGGAGGGTTCAGGATATGCAATTATGTAAATTCCCTTTAATAATGCAAGCCATGCAATAACCGTTAGGAATCCCTGCCAGTTGAATACCCATACATTATGTACAATTACAGTACCTAATCCTAGGAAAATCGATAGAAAACCATACATAATACCAAATCCTCTGTCTTCAACCACTATTTTTTTTAAGTCACGTAGCACAGATGGACGGACGAAAAGTATTCCCGATACGATAACCGTCATCCATCCCCAGAACAGCCCTAAAAAAGTACTAGTTTCCATTATTATTTCACTCCCCTCAATTATATTTATATTTCAGATATTCCTTCCTTTAGAACAATTCCAGCACTTTTCACATTTACAATAACTAAATATCCCCATCTTACCAGTTTTAAAATCTTCATTGTCATGACTATTAATAAGTTTATATCTTTGTATACATTTAGATTATTTTAATTTACCCAACCAATTTCCTAATATAAATTAATTCCTTTCCTCTCGAAGATATTCTTTCTATTCCCACCCTCTTAAGGATACCTTAGAAAATATTTCTAATTATTGTAACGTGGTAGCTTGTTTTTCTTTAAACAAAAGGCTTATTTTGTTTAAAAATTCATTCCAATTTATAACCACTATATTTTTCCTATATTTTCTATTACAATTTAATAGAAATATTTTGATAACAAAGGAGCAACCTATGAAGCATAATATAAATCTATGGTCTTTTATTTTTTCATTCATTTGCATTGCTTTTTTTCTTATATATCTTGAAATATGCACACCTGAAATGAATGCGTCGTTTATAAATATCGTTTATTTTCACCCTTTATTTTTTGTGCTCATTTTTTCAATAGGAACTTTTTTTGCTGGTATTAAAGGCTTCTCTAAAGCAGGTAATTGGATAACAATGCTTAGAAGCATAGTAACAGTTCTGCTAACATTGTTATTATCAGTGTTTTTAACACTAACTTTAATCATTGGTTATGCATTAAGTTAAATGTAATTCTTCACGAATAAAACTAAATATTACGTCAATACTATATATGACATTAGATTTTCTCCTTGTTCCCCCTTGGAGATGAGCAGTTAGTTTTTGTTAACTACTCTTATTTTCTACAATTGGTTTCATTTACCTGATGTATTTAACGTAATATTAAGTTACGATATAAACGAATAAAATATATTTGGCTGTTATACCATTACCCTAGGAAACTAGGGTTTTTATTTCTATAAAATGAAATTTTTATTGTAATTACTCACCTATAGTTTTATATTTTTCAAACATTCCTTCCGGAGAGTATTTACTAGCTGCCTTATCATTAATTCCGTTCTTCCTAATGCTAAAGCAATTTCCTTCACCTTTCCGAATCCATAATACTTATATATGTAGGCTAATCCTTTCGTTGTATACGGCTTCTTATGATTCGGATGGTAATCGGGATGATACTTCATTCGGCCCTGCGCATCATATTGAACTTCCACCTTGATCACTTTCCTTTCAAATGAAGTTTTTATTAAGCTACTTGATAAGCTTTACAAACTCATGATTCATCTTCGTCTGCATCAATCCGCAAAAAATATTTCTACCTTCAATTTCAAACCATTCTTCATTACGGCCGTCGCCTCAAATACTCCGCTTATATGATCAAATTTCTTGATATCCTCGTCCTCTAACATTCCGAATTTTTCTGGGAGACTATCGTAGAATTTTTCTACTGCATTTTCTAAATCATACTGACTTTTATATGTTTGTTCGTGAATTAACTGGACCTTCATTTTCATTCTTCTTTTCTAATAAAATAGCGTTTTTGTTTAGTTTCACTCTAAAAGTAAAATTTTCATTTTTTCATTCAACCAAGTTCATAACATATCCTTTTCCCCCGATAAAATAATGATTAGGTGTCCCATGCGCATTTTATTCATTGGAAATAATACCTTTCACGTACTTACGTATTAGAAACTTCATTTCTGCTTCTTCTCCACTAGCAATTTTGTTCACTTTTTTGATACATTTATGAAACATTCACATGTTATCTTCAATATGTTCTATTCTTTTTGAAAAACCATGTGAGAATACCAAAATAAGAAGCCCTAGAACCCTAACTCTAGGGCTTCTTGTTTTCAAATAAGGATTTTGCTAAAAAACTACACATTTATTAAGAACATGCATAAAATATAATGTGGTATTCTTTTTCAATATTAATGTTTATCCGAGAGCGCCTTGAATGGCGCTCTTTAATTTCCAAATAACATTTTTAGATAATTACGAGAGCGGATTTTATTATGTTGTACAAGCACTACTTCACTTTATTAAATAGACTATATAGATATTTAAAAGAAGGGAGCTTTAAATTCACATGGCTGATTACTTTTATAAAGATGGTAAAAAATATTATAAAAACCAATCACATTCCAACAATCAAAAAAATAACTGTTTTATTGAAACTCATACGATAGCTGGTTCTGCAGAAAATGAAAATGGAAATATACCTGTGTCAGTTTTCCTTGAAACCACCGCTCCACAAACTGTATTTGAGGATTTTACAAACAATCATAACAAAACATTAATTCAGTTATTCGTTGTTAGTATGAGTGCACCCGTTCAAGTAACTATTCTAACAAGAAGATCTAGCGTACCAATTACTACTACATTACAACCTGTTCAAACAAAAATATTTCAAGTTGAAGATTTTCAAAGTCTTACTCTTACAAAGCAGGAAGGTTCTACTAGTGTAGTTAGTTTATTTGTTCAAAAAACATTTTGTATATGCTGTAACGATAATAACGATAATAACGATTCATGTGATGAATATTACCAAGAATGTAATTGATAGATTAAATCACCAGAAAAACCCTTTATATAAAGGGTTCTTTTCCTTTTACTCCCCTCATTTTCCCGTTTTTTATTAAAATAACGATTTTATTATGTTTCCTAACTTACAGTAATGTCCTTAAAAAACATTCATATATATTTATCAGATGCACTTTTAAATCCCAGAGTATCAAATACTTTTAAGAGTTGACTGACCAATAATATTCGAATTATCTTTAAAAACTTATTAAAAATAACTTAGATACAAAAAAGCTACGTTTTATATAGGATAAAAAATTATCTTAAGTAAAGGAGCTTGATTATTTGTGAATTATCAAAATGATAACAACTCTAACATTCACAAACCTTGTTCTTGTCCATCTCCCACGGCTAACAGTTTAAATGTTGTTCAAACTACCCCATCAATAGTTTCTGTAAACTCTGCGATTCCACTAGATACTGTGGTAAATTCTAATGGCACGGCAATCTCATTCACACCACCAACAACTGTTTTACTTGAAGGTGGAAGAACCTATTTGGCAATCTATGAAGTGCAAGTTATCATTCAACCAGGAGGTAATTCGGCAGGTATCACTATGTATCTGAATAATAATCCAATCATTGGATCAGGTACTTCTCTAGGATATACAGCCGGATTCACTTCTGTATCAGCCCCCGCAATTTTCACTACACCTCCAGGTATAACAAGTACTCTTACTGTTAATGTAGGACCATATTCTAATACATTAAATACGTTGGGCTTAACTCTTGCTGTTGTAGCATTAACATAATAAAATGTAAAACTCTCTAAAATGATTTTATTTGTCCCTTAACTGTCTATTGGGCTAGCCTCTAAGAACCCCCCATAACTACATATAGAAAAAGTACATTATTTGGTTCGATAGTACTAGGTGACTCGGCTAGCACAATTGTTGAGTCACCTATTTTTTTATAATAAAATAACGCTTTTAATTTTATTTCCATGAATACAGCAAAAAAAGAGGCCCTATGGCTCTTTTTTTATTCCTTAATAACAATCTAAATATGATAAAATATATCCATCGCTCATATGTCCAACTATGCAATTTTCAAAGTAGCAACATTACAACTAGACTTATACAACATAATTCAAAACAAAATGAAGGAGTATTTTAAGTGAAAGGACATATTCGAAAAAGAGGAAATAAGTACTTAGTGTGTTTCTGGTTATAAGACAAAAAAGAAGCAGTAAAAAATGTGACGAAAAAGATTACGGATTTAAATGAAGGGACTTTTGTGGAGCCGTCTAAGCTTACTTTAAAAGACTATCTCGTTCAGTGGCTAGAAATTAAAAGGATGAGTTTAGAAAAGAATACCTACGTTTCTTATAGTAGCAACATAACCCACCATGTTTTACCGAACATGCAGAAAGAAGTAGTAAAAAGTTTTGGTAAAAGTATCTTTGAATAGCTAATGTTTGCATTTTATAAAAAAAGCTAAATAAATCTTGTATGAACAAGGTTTATACATCCTAACACATGTTATCATGTATAATACATATGTTAAGTAAATTCAGAATAACGAGGCAAATATTATGGACTTTGTTTATATTAATCAAAACGTATTAAATAATCTTCTATACATTTTATGTAGTATATTTGTTTTTTATTTCATATATGATAGCAGGCATTATTTGAAAAAATACAAAATATTACTGATTACCCTTTGTTCTAGTATCCCGCTTATTTTATGTATGCGATACCCTATCTATATGGATGAAAGTTGTATTCATGATTTAAGACAAATTCCGGTCATAATAGGTACGCTTTATGGTGGATTTCCTGTCGGTATCATATTGTTTACAATTTTATTAATTACAAGATTTATATTTTATGGCTTTAATATGCTGACAGTCGTTGTTTACGGAATAATGTTCATCGTTACAGCACTCGCATCTTCAAAATTTAATACATATAATAGAAAGCTTAAAGTAGCTTTTTCCATGTTTTTAACCTTTTTCCTAGCAATATTTACAACTGTAATTGTATTAACTTTATCAGATTTTGAAGTGAATAATTTGTATATTATTTATTTCATGGTATTACCGACTACTTTAATGTTATTTATTGTTTATATAAATGAAGTTATAAAAGATGCTGTATTAATGCGCTCAAAATTAATTAAAATGGAAAAAATGGAGATTGTTAGCCAACTCGCTGCAAGTATATCGCACGAAGTAAGGAATCCTTTAACGGTTGTAAAAGGATTTACACAGCTTTTAAAAACACCAAATTTAACTCCTGAATCAAGAGACGAATATATTAAACATATACTTGAAGAGTTAAATCGTGCCCAAGAAATTATCGATGATTACTTAACGTTTGCCAAACCTGCTCCAGAAAAATTAGATCAAATTTCAGTAAAGCAAGAGTTAAATCGAGTTATTAATATGATATTGCCATTGTGTAATATGAATACGATACATATTACACAGGATTTTTCTGAGGCAACCATTGTTGGTAATAAACAGCACTTTCAACAATGTTTTTTAAACTTAATAAAAAACAGTATTGAAGCAATGCCTAATGGTGGTACCTTAAATATTTCCTCATCTATCAATAATAGTGAAGTTGAAATACGAATTGAAGATAGCGGAGTTGGAATGTCACAGGAGCAAATACATCGATTCGGTGAACCGTATTTTAGTACAAAAACAAAAGGAACTGGTTTAGGTACGATGGTTGCTGTTAAGATTATTGAGACGATGCATGGAAGTTTAAAAATCCGAAGTATCGTTAGTAAAGGAACGACTTTAACGATTACGTTCCCGAAATATAGTGAGAATACGCATTTAAACAAATAAAAAAGGAGCATAGTTGCTCCTTTTTTATTTGTTTCGATACATAAGTATCTTCAATGTTTTTTTAGTTTACATTTGTGAAGACTAATTAAAAATTAGTATCCTCCGCCCCAGCAGCTGCATCCTACAATTATTAATAGAATGAATAACACAACTAGTAAAGCGAAACCTCCACCAAAACCACAAGAACCACCGTAACTCATATTTTCTCCTCCTTTTGGTTTGAAAACTAATAGGTAGTTGATCATTTTAACTGGTTCGTATTATACATTATGTATATATCCCTTTTTTGAGCATGTCTACATAAAAATAAGTAAAAGCACTCGTTTAAAGAGTGCTTTAAAATGGATACCAAAAGTTTTGAAATACGTTTAATTTTAAATATACCGCAGCAATGAATATGAAAACACCGGCAAATAAAACGATGAAATCTTCACGTTTCGCCTTACTTGTATAAAACCATGTACGTTTATCCTTCTTTCCAAATCCTCTTAAATCCATTGCATTTGAAATCGTATCTATTCTTTCTAGAGAATGAATGATTAGCGGCCAGAAAATTAAAACACGATTCTTCATACGAACCCATATATTTGCTTCTCCTTTTTCAAAAGCCACTCCTCTCGCTTCTTGCGCGTGTTTAATAATTTTATACTCAGACTGGATGTCAGGAATATAACGTAGTGCAATATTTACTGCATATGTAATCTTATAATGAATACCAAGTTTACTTAAGCTACTTACAAATTCGCTTGGATCTGTCGTGTAAATAAAAAGAAGTGTAAATGGTAATAACGTAAAATACTTTAATGAAAGTGTAACTGCATAAAATAATGTTTCATATGTAATCGTTGCATATCCAATATGTAAAAACGCGGTATATGATTCAGTTAATTCAGATCCATGAGTTGGTGTAATAAATAAAATCATGACAGAGTTTAATAAACTAAATGTAAATATGACACTAAAAACAATTAAAATTTTACAAAATGGAATTTTAGCAATGCTGAGTCCGATACACCCAATAATAAATAGTATTAGCAACACCCGAAAATCAAAAAACAAAAAAGTAAGCGTCATACAAAAAATAAATAAAAACAATTTCACTACCCCATCCATACGATGAAAATATGTACTATGCACCTTCCTCCCTCCTATTACTATCTAAATAAAGTTCCATAAATTTTTCCGGACATGCAATCCCACTAAATTTAACAAGCTTGGTTAAAGAACTCTCTCTTAAGTTAGCTATTTGTAACGTTTCTTGATCACCAAATACATTAGACACTGTATTATCCGCAATAATTTTCCCTTTATGTAGAACTACTGCACGGTCTGCATATTCTAGTGCGAGATTCATATCGTGAGTAATAAAAATAAATGAAATACCCTTCTTAGCTAGTTTTTTAATAAACGACATAAATTGTTTATAATGATAATAATCTTGTCCCGCTGTCGGTTCATCTAATATGATAAGCTTAGGATTTGTTGTTAATACAGATGCGATTGTTAATCTCTTTTTTTGCCCATAGCTTAGTGCTTGAATTGGCCAATTACGAAATGGATATAAACCACAAATTTTTAAAGTTCCTTCTACTCTATTCTTAATTTCTTCCTTAGAAAAATTATGTAATGTTAATGTAAATGAAACTTCTTCAAAAACAGTAGGCTGTGTAATCATATGATTTGGATTTTGCATCACGTAAGATATGATTTCCCCACGTTTACGAATAGACCAAGAACTAATATTTTCACCTTTTAACAAGATTTTCCCATTTTTCATTTTGTTTATGCCTATAAGACTATGAGCTAATGTGGATTTCCCTGCTCCATTATGTCCCAACAGTGCCACAATTTCTCCTTCATATATTGAAAGGTTTACATTTTCTAATACTTTTTGTTTATTAGGGTATGAAAATGATAAATTCTCCACTTTAAGTAATTCCTTGTTTTTAGTATTACCTTTTAATATGACTTGTTTCTCCATCCACTCTTTTAGAACGTTGCCTACCTTTTCTTTTTGAAGGTTTTCCATTGGATATATTACGTCATTATTACGATCAAAATGTAATCTCTTTAATGCTTCGATGTAAATAGGCTCTCTTAAGCCAATACGTGGCAATATATTTGACGCTAAGATTTCTTTTGGTGTTCCTATTGCAATGACTTTACCTTCATCAATTAATATAACTTTGTCTAAATCCAGCTTTAAAATTTCTTCTATCCTATGTTCGATAATAACAATCGTTTTATTATATTGCTCATGTATATCTTTCATAAGTTCTATCGTATGTACGGCGCTTAGTGGATCTAAGTTCGCTAACGGTTCATCGAACAATAATATATCCGCATTTGTTGTTAATAAACCAGCTAGAGAAACTGTTTGCTTTTGACCTCCTGATAATTCATGTGGACTTTGTTTATGAAACGTATGCATCTTCACCTTTCTTAATGAGTCCGAAACAATCTTTTTCATATCATCTTGCTTTACACATTCATTTTCTAAATAAAAAGCTACATCTTCTTCTACTGTCAGACCAATAAATTGAGCATCTTGATCTTGCAAAATTGTTCCTACCTGCTTACTTTGTTCAAAAATACTTCCTTCCCTCGGGTCTTTACCGGCAATTAAAACGTTACCTGTACTAGTCCCTTCGTAAGAAAATGGGATTAGCCCATTTATACAATGAGCTAATGTCGACTTTCCTGAACCACTTCGTCCAGCAATTAGTACTTTTTCCCCAGGGTATATATGAAAGGTAATATCACTTAAAGTAGGCTGCGCAGCATGCCCATATTGAAAGGTGAATTGTTCAAACGAAATAATTGGTTTCATGTTAACATCCCTACTTTTCAATTTTTAAATGTGTATGTTTCTTATTAGATTTTGTCAAGCCAATTGTAAGTGGCAATCCAACTACTAAGAAAACGATAACATCGGAAATTGTTGCTCCTAATACTTGTATAACAATTTTGTCAAATGGTTCTCCCATCACAATAATATCGAATGCCCCAGCAAATATAATAGCAATGACAATACCAACTAACCCAGTAATTGCTAAATAAGAAATATGCCCCTTGTTAAACGACCCGTTTTTCACACTAAAACCAACTCTTTTTTGAATAAGACCCATCGAAAAACCAATAATCCCTGAACTAATAACCCAGCCCCACCAAATCCCCCATCCAGCAATCGTATCTGTTACAGTATGACCGATAAGTCCGATTAAGAGTCCTGCCACTGGACCAAATAATGCTCCAAAAACAGTTAATATAGCTAATGCTGGTTTAATAAATGTATTCGGTGCAATAGAAAATCCCCAAAGTCCTAATATCCCGTATAATGCTGCTCCAATACCGATTGCTACTACTAACTTTGTTGATAATTTGTTCATTACAATTCCCCTCTCATATTAGTCAACTTTTATTACTCTATATTTAATTTAAAAATGAATTATGCATCTACACTCCCTTTCTATACAACAAAAAATGACCTCTTATATAAGAGGTCATTTTCTTTCACGTTCAAGAATCCTCTTATCTTTCAAAAAACACAACGTGTCCTCTGCGGAATTAGCACCTTCCTATAAAATTGCATAGGGGTTGCTGAGGTTTCTTAGGGCCGTTCCCTCCACCTCTCTGGATAAGTATTAATTTGTAATTCGTATTATGGCACTAAAAAGTGTAAATTTCAACACTTTTCTTACTATTTTTATTTTTTGTTAAATGGCGCATTTAAATCATTGTATTCTTATCGGAATTGTGAAATAATGAATTCAAAATCGTTTCGGGAGGAATGCATTATGAAAGTGATTGGTTTGATTGGAGGATTAAGTTGGGAATCTACATCATTATACTATAAACATATTAATACGCTTACACTCTCTCAATACAATCAAAATGCAAAGTTAGTTTTATATAGTATGGATTTTGGTGAAGTAACTACTTTATTACAAAACCATCAATATGAAGAAGTGAAAAATGAACTAGTTACAGTTGCAAAGAAAGTTGAAAAATCTGGGGCTGAATGTTTATTAATGTGTTCAAATACCGTACATCTATTTGCCGAGGAAGTAGAACAAGCAATATCTATCCCGCTTCTTCACATTGGTGATGTAAGTGCTAAAGAAATGGTAGAACAGAATATAAAACGTATCGGACTATTAGGAACAAAACAAACGATGGAGCAAGATTTCTATAAATCACGATTAGCGAAATATAACATTGAGACAATTATCCCCAATGACGAGGAAAGAACTTTTATCCACCATGTCATATTAGATGAATTAAGTAGAGGGATTATTTCAGAAACATCTAAAGAAGAGTTATTACAAATTACAAAATCATTAATTCAAAATGGTGCTGAAGGTATATTATTAGGCTGCACTGAAATACCTTTACTCATCTCCCAAAATGATCTCACTGTTCCCGTTTTTGATACTGCTTTTTTACATGCAAATACTGCTGTGCAATTTGCTGGATAAGAATATACAAGCATAAAGGTGAGAACCTCTATGCTTGTATAAAGTTATGACTATTTATCCTGCTATTTGCAGGCAGTAAAGCCCCACCAATTAAATTTTTACTTTATTTAAAAGAGATTCAATAACTGCAATTGCTTCTATTGAACCACCACATTCTAAAAAGCTATCATTAAGTTTTCTTATACCATGTTTATACTTTTCATTTGAAAGAACATCTGTTACGGCCTCTTTTAAAGTGTGTACATTAACATGTTCTTTCAATAGTCTATGTGCCGCTTCAAGCTCAGTTAATCTTTGCGCTATCATAGGCTGATCTTTATCATGCGGTATTATTACAAATGGGACATTATAATGAATGGCATCGTGTACGCTATTCATACCACCATGTGTAATAAAAACATCTGCTTCATTTAATATTTCTGATTGAGGTACGTATGGAGCAATTATAAAATTATCTGGCGCTTGCTTTATTTTTGAAATATCATTTCTATCACCAATTGCCATTACAACTATCCCATCAAAATCTGAAAAAGTATCAATACAAGTATTAAAGAATGGTTCGAGTCCTTCAAGCAGTGTTCCCATTGAAATGTAAATAACTTTCTTCTCTTTAAGTGATTCCAGTGGAAACTTTATATTTGTTTTACGCTTTGAAATGCTCGGTCCAATAAAAATGTTATTTTCTCCGAACGATTCGCTATTAGGTTGGAAATAACGACTTGTGTATACGAAACAAACATCACCCTTATTATTCATAAATTGAAGATTATTCTTTGGTTTTACTCCAAATTTATGTTCCATCTGATTTAGTAATTTTTCAGAGATCTCCTCTGGTTGGAATGGTATATCTGCATTTGGATGAAAAGGTAATGTCTTCAAAAACTCTGAAGGAATTAAAAATATAGGTGAGGAAACTACACCTGGAACTTGTAAATACTCCTTTACTAACTCTCCCGCGCCAAATATATCATAAATTACGAAATCAAAATTTATACTTTCACATAATTTTTTCGTAATTTCCAATATATATAAAGAAGTTTGAACATGCACATGAAAGAAAGCATTTAATCCAGATGAGGTTTCAGCATCAATAGAAATTTCCTTTAATAGATCCGGATGAGTATGTACAGTAGCTCCTAAATCTTCAATTCTATCCTTAAAGTTTGTCGTTGTAATATAATGTACGTGATCCCCTCGTTCAGTAAAGGCTTTTACTAAATTTAATGTAGGGTTTACATGTCCCTCTGCTGGAAAATTAACCACTAAAATATTTAGCACTTATTCCTCACTCCTTATATTTCACTGTTTTAATTAAGCTTACTGTTATTTGTACATATAATCGTCCCCTAATAGTCCTAAAGTGCTTGTTACATTATGTTGATAAATAATTTTCAGTCATCAACATAAAAAAAGCATCTACCTATGTAGATGCCTAACCGTGATAAGGAGTGTTCTGTGAGGTTAGAACAAGCTTTTCTGCTTGTCCTATGCTATCAATATATGATTTATTTTATAAAATGTGAATCGTTAATAGAATTATTTTATCCATTTTATATGATCAAATGGATAAAATACCATTTCTACCTTACCTATTATATTTGACTCATCAATAAGTCCAAGTGTATTCCTACTATCTTTACTATGATTACGATTATCACCTAACACAAATAATTTATGCGTAGGAACGTTTATTTCTCTAAAATTTGAAAAACGATTGGATACTTGTAACATATCTAAATGTATATACGACTCATCACGCTTTTTACCGTTAATATATACCTCATCCTCTTTTAATTGTATATTATCCCCCGATAATCCAATAATTCGTTTCACATAGTAAGTAGGCTCGTCTTCTTTTTTTATGATGACAACATCCCCATGATGAAAAGACGATAAACAGACGTTTACCTTATTAACAAGTATATAATCTTTTTCATTTAAAGTAGGTTGCATCGAAATTCCTTCTACCATACAAAATAAAAATGACTTATTAATAAAAATAACCCCTATTATAATTAAGATGTAGCTACATATGTTCCTCCAATATTTTAGAATAAACAGCTTCATATATACCTCATTTCCAATCTATTCCCAGATAAAAACGCCTCTAGTTCACATTAATGCTAGAGACGTTTCGTCCATTTTAATTCTCTTTAGAGTTATCTGTTTTTGGCGCTTCACCAGTTAATCGCTTATTTTTCAAATCAAAATAAGCATCTAAAACTTCTTTTCCAATGTCGGAGTTAATGCCCGATTTATCATTTTCAACCCACGGTACTACAATAGAAAATGCTACTTCTGGATCATCATATGGCGCATATCCAGCCAATGTTAAGTTATAACATTCTCTACGATCGCCTTTCGCATTTCGCCCAATTTCATTTTCTCCACCATATACAGTTTGTGCGGTCCCTGTTTTACCAGCTGGTTTATATGGTGCTTTTTGGAACGCTCTTACTCCCGTTCCATCTCCTTCTTGAAATACTTTTCTAAATCCTTCTTTTACTTGATTAATATATTCTTGTTTCATATCGATTCTATTTAAAACAACGGGTTCTATTGATTGTACTACTTTACCAACCTCATCTTTTTGAACGGTTTGTTCTCTAATTTCTTGAACAATTTGCGGTTTCATTCGATACCCTCCATTTGCGATAGTCGAAATATATTGTGCAAGCTGAAGTGGTGTATACGTATCATATTGTCCAATAGAATAATCTAATAAGAAACCAGGCTGATTATCTTTTCTTCCAATTTGTCCTGCAGTTTCATTTGGTAAATCAATACCAGTTTGTACGCCTAATCCAAATTGCCTGAAATAATACCTCATTTTATCAAAATATTCTTGTTTAATATCTAGTGAACTATTTTTCACATAATCCACTCCAGCAATTTTTAATGCTATATTAAACATATAAACGTTTGAAGATACTTGTAACGCTCTTAGATCGTCTATATCACCAAAATTTTTCCAAGACTTCTTCTCCTTAGTTCCTTTAAACTTCATAGGTGCATCATAAAAATGTGTTCCAGGAGTTATTGCATTTGTTTCAAACCCTGTTAACACTGTCGCACCTTTAACCGTTGATCCAAGCTCATAAGAACTAGTCAGCGTGCCTAAAGCGTAATCTTCTACTTCCATTTTCCCGTCTTTTTCTACAAGCTTTTTCCCAGCCATTGATAATACTTGACCATTTTTTGGATTCATCATCACTACGAAAGCACGGTCTAACATTGATTCTGATCCTTTATATTGTTTTAATATTTTTTCTATGCTCTCCTCTACTTTTTTTTGCAATTCCATATCTATTGTTAAAGTTAAATTTTTACCGCTTTTCCCTTCAGTAACAGTTTCCGTTTTAATAGTATTTCCTTGTTTATCAGCAATGCTTCTTACTTCTTTTTTTGTACCATGAAGTACATCTTCGTATTGCTGTTCGATATAACTTTTGCCAACCCTATCATTTCGGCTATAATCACGCACTAAATAATAATCTAATCTTTCACGTGGCAATCCTTCATCAGCATTTGAAACGTTACCAAGGACAGAACGGAATAGACCATCATTTACATAGATTCTCTCCCAATCAACTGATGCATCTACCCCTGGGAGGTTCGCTAAATTTTCACTAATCACCGCATATTCCTGTTCACTAACGTCCTTTTTAATAATTTGAGGTGCCATTTGAAAACCTGAGGTCATTTTACTTTTAATAGCTAACACTTCTATATCTTTAGCTGTTAGTTCTTTAAGATTTTTATCTGTAACGCGCTTCCTTTTTAAATCTTCTATTTTTTTGTCTAGCTCTTTTCCGGTAATATCCTTATTTCGGAACTTATCTATTTCTTTTTTGGATACTAAGTCTTGAGCAAGTTCTGGATTTAATTGCATCCAAAAGTCTTTCTTATCAGTCTCAGTTAACTTATCAATATCTTCTTGTGGCATTTCAATAATGTCTGCAAGTTGTCTTGCTGATTTTAATATTTCTTCTTGTTTTACACCTTTCACCTTTGTATATGTAATCGTACGTAAAGACTTATTATCAACTACTGGATTTCCTTCACGATCAAATATTTTCCCACGTGGTACAGAAAGGCCCACGGTTGCATTTTCTCTCTTCTCTACTTCATTTTTATATGTTTCTCCATCAAAAATTTGCACTTTCCCTAACTGAATAATAATGCCAGAAAATAATAAAAATACACAAAGGAATAAAATATTTAACCGGAGAGGTACTACTCTACCACTTTTCTTCTCTTGCTTTTTCACCTTGTCATAATCTCCTCCTTACAATATTCCAAATAATAATCATATTTCTATATTAAAAGTAATGTACAATTTCTATACATTGCTTTGTACAAATATTAATATAATGTTTAAAACTTAATAGAAATTAAAACAAAGGTAAAGAAAAGGTAAAGTTTACTAAATTAAATATAAAAAATACCCAATAACAAAAAGTTTAGTTTTCACTAATCGCTTTGTTATTGGGTATTAATTGATTTAAGAATTACTACTAGTGCGTATCGCTATACATTTGTCGTCACAATTAGAAAGAGATTGTTTATTTAGTACTTTCGGTAAGTAAATAGTTACTGTTGTCCCGACCCCAACCTCGCTCATGATACTAATTGTCCCTTGATGACTTTCAATAATTTTATAACTTAACATTAATCCAATACCAGTCCCTTTTTCTTTCGTACTATAAAAAGGTTCACCTAATCTCTTAATTCTTTCTTCAGGTATTCCTATTCCTTCATCTATTACATGAATAATGACACCATCATCATTTATTTCTTTTATGTGAATTGAAATTCCCCCACCATTTGGCATAGCTTCGATTGAATTTTGCAAAATATTAATAAATACTTGTTTCAATTGATTTTCTGAGCATTCAATAATTATATCTTTGTCACCCGTAAAAAGTTCAACTTGAATATTTGTCATAATTGCTTTTGTATTCATTAACGATACGACATTTTTAAAAATTTGATAAATATTTTTCTTTTCTGTATTTATCTCATCTGTTTTAGCGATTGATAGAAATTCTTGTAGGATTGCTTCTATCCTTTCAATTTCAGAAAGCATAAGATCAAAATATCTTTCTTGATCTTCTTTATTAATTTGGAATAACTGTATAAAACCTTTAATTACAGTTAAAGGATTTCTTACTTCATGAGCCACGCCAGCTGCTAATTGACCAATTGCTGCAAGCGTATCTGATTTGTTTAACAATTCTTCTGTCTTTTTTCGCTCTGTAATGTCGCGTACAATAATCATAATTTTATCACGTAATAATGGTAAGCACCTAGCTTCAAAGAAATCAATACTTCCATTAAGTGTGAGTGGATATTCTACAATTACATTCGTTCCTTTTTCCTTCACTTGATTAATGGCTTCCTGAAACTGCTGTGCTACTGAAGATGGTAATACTTCGTAAAACTTTTTTCCCATAAAAGCTTCTGCGGGTACGTAAAACTTCGTAGGAGATCCTGCCTTGTAATCAATAATCGTGCCATCATCTTCTGTTAAGAAACATAAATCTGGTAAAGCTTTAAAAATTAATTCCAGTTCAGATGTTTGTTGTTTTAACTGCTCTTCTATCGCTTTTAAATGCGTAATATCTACACCAACAGCCCAATAACTATATCCTGTTACAGGAAACTGTTCTGATATATTCGACCACATTATTGTTTTGATTTCACCATTTTTACATGTTAAGTGCATTTCCCAATCTCTGAAATTTTTTCCACAAGTTAAAAATTTCTTTTGTATTTGATGGCGATAATTATGATCAGGATACAATAATTGCAGTGCATTTGGATTTCCAATTATTTCTTCAGCGGTATAACCTGTTACGATTTCGCATTCTCGGTTCCACAAAACAAAATCTCCATTATAATCAAGCGCATCGACCATAACAGGCATGTTTTGTAAAATCGTATGTAGTTCCTCCTCTTTCCGAGAAAGCAACGTTGTATTTTTACTTTGAAATACTTTTATTGCACCATCTAAAATTAAACTTGAGAGCATTTCAAAGTATTTTTGACAACTGAAAATTTCACTTTTTTTGGACCATACAACAAAAGATCCTAAATGTTGATTGTATAAGAAAATGGGGATTTCAATCTTTGGAAGTTTACTCTTTTTTATCTCATTCATTCCGAATGAAAAAACACACTCTTTTTCAGCATCAAGAAGTTGATGTGATATGTTAGTTAATTTATAAAATTGTTCTGCCATGGTTTCTATTGTACTCACATCAATAAGTTCCATTAGCCGCGAATTCATTCTTTGTTCACCTCAATATGTAAAATTAATACAAATCTAAAATTCATACTTCTCCATTATACGAAGAAAGCTAGTGTAGGTATATAGCTGTAGAATAATTATTCGAACAAATTTTATTTTTCAATTAAAACAAGAAAAGAATATATTTCGTTCATTCCTCATTTATTGTATAGGTAACTTGAATTCCTCCTTACATTCACTGAATTTTCACTTGAGAGTCATACGCGTCACTAATAGCGGTATAAACATGCAATAAGTATAAAGTTCATAAAATATTCACAATTTTTATGAAAAATATACACATTTATTCCAATATATTCTATATAATAAAATGTAATAAGGCTTCTATGAATCTCATAGAATACCTTACCCCTAATAAAAAAGAAAAAAGAATCCATTTGGATTCTTTTTTCTTTTTTTAATTACATTACATATTTATATAAAGCATGTGCCACACCATGTTCTTCATTTGATAACGTTTCGTATTTACACATTGCTTTTATTTCTTCAACTGCATTTCCCATTGCAATTGATATATTCGCTTTTTCCATCATAGAAACATCGTTTAGTCCATCTCCTATCGCTACAGTGTTTTCAACCGGAATATTAAGATGTTCTGCTAAAGTATATAATCCATTCCCTTTTTGAGCATCTCGATGATTAATCTCTAAATTGTGCCAATATGAAGATGTAATTGCTAAATCTGTATTATGAAGAAATGTTTCTTTTAGTTTTTTTAATTTCTCAATATCATAAGAAAATGGTAATAGTTTATGCACATGTATATCTGTTTCTACAATTGGTTTACAACTTTCCGCACTATGAAACGCTGTATGCTCAAGATATAATGCTGCGATTGTTTCTAACTCTTTCAAGTCGAAATTTTCTTTTGAATTCTTCACATACTCAATTTCATTACGTACACTCTCTACTCCATAATCCGGTACATACACACCTTTATCAGTATAAAGCTGATAATATAAACCATTCTCTTCAAGATATTCTACAATTTCAAGTGCCTGCATATTTTGAATTGGATATCTCTTCATCATTTTTTTATCTTTATATATAAGAGCCCCATTTTCCGCAATGATTGGACACTCTAAATTAACTTCTAACAATAATCGCTCAATGTCAACAATAGAACGTCCTGTACAAATTGCTACAACATGGCCAGCTTCTTGACATGTTCGAATTGCTTCTGCATTTTCTTTACTTATCATTTTATTCCCCGAAAGAAGAGTTCCATCTAAATCAATTGCGATTAATTTCATTATTTCTTCACCACTTTCTATAAATACACGAGTTCTAATTAATTATTAGGTATCGTTTCCATACAATCCTCGTGAGGTACTTCTTATTTATAATTTATGAAAAGCGTTTCAGGTCAAGAAATAATTAAAAATAAAATCCAAAGCTTTTCTTTTTAAAAAAGCTTTGGATTTTAAACTATGAATTATAACTAATGTATTTTGTCTCACACATGTACACGTTTTTTTCTTCAGTTGGGATATATACTTTAAACTTTTCTAATCGTTTTCCATAGACATGAATCGTAATAACGCTTTCATTTTCGCTAATTTCAAGAATATGACAATCTGCTGGTGGAATTACTTTATCAGTTTCTCCTTCTCCCAAATAAAGATTTCCTGTATGTGTTAAATAAACAAGTGAATTTCCAAGTTGTTTCGTTTGTATAAAGTTCTGCACCATTATCCTTCCTGAAAAAACGCCTTCTACTCCCCATGTGCCGTCATGATCATGTAAAGGTGTAGATTGTCCATCTTTCCATACGAGAGCTAGTACTTCAAAACGTTTGAGCGGATCTTCATACAATAAATGTCTTGCATATTGGGTCAAATTGGCCTTCTGTTTTTCTAACGGAAGCCATGTTTTCTTTTCTAAAAGTTCTTCTAGTAATTTTTCAATGCCACACACTATTTCTTCTTCAAATAAACCGTTTTCCATAAGATCTGTAACACCTTTAATAAACTTTTGAAATGATTTACTTCCATTACAAGTCAACATAAGAATCCTCCTCTACGTTTTATACAATTCCATATTAAGGTAATTGCCGAAAACTCACAATTGAGAAACAAAAAAACAAGATGCAAATGTATGCACCTTGTTAAGATTTTTATTTGGCTTTCAATCGAATAGGTAAGTATTTTAATGTTTGTTCATTTTCCAATATACATTTTTCTAAACAGAAAGATGGAGATAGCTCTATTTTTTCAAAAGCATTTATAAAGGTAGTTAATGCAATCTCAGCTTCTAAACGTGCAAGTGGTGCTCCTAAGCAAAAGTGAGGACCTTTCCCAAAGGTTAAATGCTTTTCATTTCCTGTTCGATGTACATTAAATTGAGAGGCTTGTGAAAATTTTTTCTCATCTAAATTCGCTGCACTAACCCACGCAACAATCATCTGATTCTTTTTCATGAAAGGACCAAATATATTTGTATCCTCTGTAATCCTCCGGGCCAATGTAACAGGAAAGCGATAGCGTAATACTTCCTCAATCGCTTTTGAAATTAAGTTAGGTTCTTTTCTTAACTCTTCATAAATTCCAGGTGAATCTACTAAAAAGCAATAAAAGCTATTAATAATTAAATTTGTAGTGGTTTCATTCCCAGCCGCTAGTAAACCTAATGAAAAGGTTACAATTTCTTCATCGGTTAATCTTTCGCCTTCATATTCAGCTCGAATTAAATCAGAAATGATATCATCGGTTAAATGATATCTCTTTTCCTGAACAATCGGTAGAAGGTATGCTTTGAATTCATGTAATGCTATCCCTTTCTCGGCATCCAGGTCATTAAACTTTTCTTTACTATACGGCATAAATAAAATATCAGACCATTCTTTAATTTTTTTACGATCTGTTGTTGGGACTCCTAATAAATCGGAAATAACGGTAACAGGTAAAGGTGCAGCAAACTGTTCAACGATATTAACTTCACTACATTTTTCGATATGTTGTACAAGTTCATCTGCGATAGCCTGTATTCGAGGTTTCCACTGTTCTAAACTTCTTGGAGTAAATGCCTTAGAAACAATGGAACGTACATTGCGATGTTCTGGTGGATCTGTAGAGTTTATATTTATTCTAGTTTCTAAAGGAGGGATTGAGAATTGTCTGCGCTCCCTTCTACTTGAAAATAAGCGATAATCTGATAATACACGATTTACATCATCATATAAAAAAACATTCCATACATCCTGCTCTTCATCATAATGAACTGGGTGATTATCCCTCATCAAACGATACCATTCATATGGATTCCATAATTCTTCTTTTGTTTTCAGCTTTGAAATTTCATGAACTAAAATAACATTTTCAGGTGAAGCCATAGTTCTTTCCTCCCTTTTCTTTTACAATAAAAGTGATAGGTCGGCAGTCCAAAGTTGTATAAACTATCATATGTTATTTTAACATATACCAAAGGGGATTTTTCATTAGAGAACTTGAGAAATATATAAGGGGGATTTTTATGTACGTTGACATTTTACTACTAGCAGAATTAACGACAGGACCAAAACATGGATATGAAATTAAAAAAAATGTTCAAAATCGTTTAGGTGAAAATTTCGAATTAAATCACAACATGCTTTATCCTGCCCTTCGGCGCTTTGAAAATATGGGTGCTATAACGAAAAAAATACATAAACAAGTCGGAAAACCAAACCGAAATATGTACGATATAACAGAAACAGGAGAAGAAATTTTTTCTGAAATGTTACGAGAGTTTCCCGAAAAACTTGCGACAAACAATACAGAATTTCTTGTTCGTATTGCGCTATTTGAAAAACTTGACTATGAGGATAGAAAAGAGATTTTGACTGTACGTCAAAACGTACTATATAATCAGCTTACTGCTATTCAGTCTCTAGATGTTACCTCATCTTTTATTACTGAAGTCATTGAATTTAGTAAATCACGAATTGAACATGAATTGAGTTGGATTACATCACTTATGAAAAAAATATGAAAAAATAACAAGAAAAGTTAAAAACAATGAATGAAAATGATATTTATTATCAATACTATAATTAATAAAAGGGCAACCACGATTTGGCCACCCTTCAAACATTTACACTTCTGGATCGAAAGTTTTGCAATCTGTTTCTTCCGTTGTAGATGCATGTTTACCTTTATGACTTACTACGTAAATTGCCTCTGCACTACATTTATTACCGTTTGCCCAAAATTTACAGTTATTTACTTCACATAAAACGTCTTGTGCCATAGTATCACACCTCCTTGTTCTATTATCATTAACAAAATTCGGAGGTATGATACTCTTTGTCATGCATTTTTTATTCCCTTTTTAGCTTTCTTAATGGTTCAATATCTCCTCGTACAATCACATCTATATTTTCAGTTATTTTTTCAATGTCAAAATGCCACCATTGAATTTGTAATAATTCTTCTATTATTTCATTTGAAAATCTCTCTTTTATTTTATTTGCTGGATTTCCACCAACAATTGTATATGGTGCGACGTCTCTAGTCACAACAGATTTAGCTGCAATGATTGCACCATCTCCTATTTTTATTCCGGGCATAATAGTTGTGTCCATACCAATCCAAACGTCATTTCCTATAACTGTATCGCCTTTGTAAGGTAAATCAGACAAACTAGGTGTATACTTCTCCCACCCATTTCCAAAGATATTAAATGGATATGCCGAAAATCCATCCATCCGATGATTCGCTCCGTTCATAATAAAGTTAACTCCAGATGCAATACAACAAAACTTTCCAATAGTAAGGCGATCCCCAAGAAATTCATAATGATGTAATACTCGATCTTCAAATGTTTCTCCATCTTTCGCATCATAATAAGAATAGTCACCAACAAGTATATTAGGTTTTGTTATTGTATTTTTTATAAATTGCACGTTTTGATTTCCTTCAATAGGGTATTTAACATTTGGATTAGGATTCATTTTGTACGGCACTTCCTTTACCACTTATTTCACTTTCCACCACTATTACTGGCTTTAAATTGTATATAGGTAAAATAAACAATAATCCAATTATAAAAAGTAAAGCCGTCCCTTCATACATCATACTTAATGAAAACATCTCTTTTAAAGAACCGGCAATACTCATCGTTACCACCATTGAACCGGTAAAAAGCGGACTTAAAATACCATTTACACGACCTATAAAATCAGTATCGCTATTTTGAATAATAAGCGTATTAATACCAATTTGGATACAAGGAAGAGCTAAACCACTAAAAAGCTGCGCAGTAAGTGTCACCCATAAATTTGTAGAATATCCTATAATGCCAATACCAATTGCTTGACCAAGCATACCGATAATTAACATCTTTTGCGGAGCAACGTTTTTCGCAAATACCATTGCTAATGCTCCGCCAACAATCATTCCCGCACCATTAACTGTTAGTAGCCACTGTAAACTCTCTTTTGATAATCCTAGCTGCTCAGTCACAATAAATATACCTAATGGTTGAATTAATCCTATACCTAGTCCTGCAGCCATAAAGCAGAGCCCTAGCAAAGTTAACGCTTTTTTCTTTTTGACATACTTAATACCATCCTTCATCTCCTGCAGCAGAGTGATATCTTTCTTTTCTACGTCGTTTTCAAGATCTTTCGGAAGAAATAACAATACAACTGCCGCAAGTAAAAACGAGATACCTGTTATGATGATTGAAATGTAAATTCCAAAACTATGAAAGATAAATGTCCCTAGGATTGGTCCTAATACCATAAATATTGCAAATATCGTTTGATATATAGACATTGCTAATTGAATTTGTTCCGTTGATAAATGTTGTTTAAACAACTTCATTCCAGATGGTTGTGAAAACTGTGAAAGGATTGCAGAGATGAGTGTCACAAAAAACACAATTTTCCACGTTCCAAACATAAGCGTAATTAATACAGCGAATACTGAAATGGAACTTAACGTTTCACACCATATCATTGTCTTCTTTGGCTTCCACCTATCAGCAAAAGTACCGCCAATAAATGAAAAAATAAAAATTGGAGCGAATTCAGCAACTGAAATCATTGAAATAGCAAAAGCATCACCTTTTGTCATTTCCATTACATATAGTAATACCGCAAAGTTTCGAACCCATATTCCTATTTGTAAAAATAATGCTGATGCTAAAATCCCTTGTACAAACCGATTTTTTAATACTTGTGATACCCCATTGTTTTGTTTCGTTACTACATTTGTCGACATAAAAAAGCCTCCTATTTCATGTTCTGAACAGGAGGCAGCACAAATCATATAAAAAGACTATATATTCGCAGAGCGAAATACATCCCTTTTCTATAAATGTACAGACTAACCCTATTCAGAAGAATATTTCGTTTTTTAACGAAGATCTCTTACAAATAGAATTAGTTGATCATTGGGATGTCTTCACCCTTCCGTTTCGAATTTAAATAACACATACATACTCTATGTAAATCATTTTCGATGTATGCATGTCTACTTTTAACTATTCTAGAAAGTTAAAGGCAATTCCTCTAAAGAACGCATTAAATAATTACCTTGCCATTTAATTTCTTCACGGTTCCCTTTTATTTGTAGTTCAGGCATTCGATTAAACAAAGTAGTAATAGCAATCTTTGCTTCTAACCTCGCAAGTGGAGCTCCTAAGCAGAAATGGCTACCATGACCAAAGGCAATATGGCGATTATTTTCCCGAGTAATATCGAATACTTCTGGGTTTTCAAATACAGTTTCATCACGGTTTGCAGAAGCTAAGGCAATGACAACCATATCTCCTTCTTCAATTTTTCGATCATGAATTTGAAAAGGTTCATCTGCCCATCTTGAAGTTGTAACCTCAACTGGAGAATAATATCGTAATCCTTCCTCAATAGCGGCATCAATTAATTTTGGATTTTCTTTCAATAACTGTAATTGATCTGGATTTTCAAGAAGTGCTAATACCGTATTTGTAATTAAATTCACTGTCGTCTCGTGTCCCGCCACAATTAGTAACATTATCATTGAATATAGTTCCCGAGCGCTAAGTTTATGTCCTTCACTCTCTGCAAGTATTAAAGCACTCACCAAATCTTCTTTTGGCTCTTTTCGTTTAATATCAACTAAATATTGAAGGTATGTAATAAACTCAGATAGTTGCTTTTCAGTTTCTCTTATTTCTTCTGGTGTTTCTGGGTAAGCAATAACAGCATGAGACCAAATTCTAAATTTCGCTTGATCTTCTTTTGGAATACCGAGCATTTCACTTATTACAATGATCGGTAAAGGGAATGAATAATCATCAACAAGATTTAATGAATTCTTTCGCTCGACTTCATTTAACAAATCATCTGCAATATCCTGTATTCTTCCTTCCAATTGCGTGATCATCTTCGGTGTAAAAGCTTTTTGTACGAGTGATCGTAAACGATTATGGTTAGGTGGATCTGAATTTAACATATGAGTAGTTAAATGATCACTATTGTCAACGGTAAGAAACACATTCAATGCATCTTGAGAAAATACATTGGCTGGATCTTTTTTTAAGCGACTGTCTTTTAAAAGCGGTAAGGCATCTTCATATCTTGTGATAAGCCATTCCGCACCTAGTTCAGTTTTATTCACAAATAAGATAGGTTGCATTTTTCTAGATTCTTTATAAATTTCATACGCATCTTCTTTAAACTGAGCTGAAGCTAAATTAATGCCATCCTCTATGCTTAACCCAACTTTGTTTTTCATTGACATTGTATTCCCTCACTCTCATTTGTTTTTGAAAACCAACCAACATATGCATTATACTCTAATAAAAACGCGAAAATTGTAAATTTTCAATGGAAATCTTACTTCGTATATTGAAAAATAAAAAAGTGAGAGAGTACAATCGTTTTACTCTCCCACTTCTCTTTATGCGAAGCACATAAAATTACTAATTTGTTGATAGCGATAACTTACTTTACGACGACGACCACCTTGCCAAGTGTAACCTGATACTCCGCTTCTTCTCACTTCAGTCGGAAAGAACCATAAATCCCTTCCAAAAGGTCCAGGACGATGTAAACGTAAATAGCCCCATCTTCCTAAACAGTTACACATCCATGATTTCATATTGCCTGGTTGTGCTGGAGAAGCAAATGTAGACGGTAACGATGGCGCTTGTGACGGTGGTGGTGACGTTGGAGCATCCTCCGCATCATCTGGTCTGTAATCTTCTTGTTCAATATCTCTCACTTCATTTGTAGGTTCATACCCGTAGTTTTGTGGATTATAATACATCGCTTGATCATATGGATAATTTTGTTGGTTATACATATTAACAAATCACCTTCTTTTCATTCATTACCTTTATCATTCATATGTGATATGCCCTCTCTGGGAAGCTTATGTATAGCCCAAATTCAACTTAAAAAACTCGTATTATTAAAAATACGAGTTTTTCAAAAATAGAATATTTTTATCATCTCCTTAACTTCACACTATAAAAACGCATTTCATCTAACGAACCTTCAAATTCAAATACTTCTTGTTTAATTAATTGTTTCAAGCGATATTCTAAGAAAGTATCTCCAACCAATTGTTCAACAAGACCAAGTGCTTCACCAATTACTCTAGGAGCTTTGAGGAACTCTCGATCAGCACCCACACTTTTCGCGCATTCAATTATAAATTGATCAAAATAATCTTCTTGTACAAAATGCACTTCATTTTCTTTCCACACTCTTAAACATTCTATGCTTTCCGATAATCTATTCCACTCATGTTCAAACTTCATGCGCTTCTTTTCAGTTAAATAAGGTAACTTTATAAAACTTTTTTGGAATAGAGCTAAACTTTCAGGTGGTAATTCTCCCGTGCCACGAATATCATACTCTTGTTTTAATATTTCTCTGCTTGCTTCAGACGTATTAATTATTCGAATGTTTTTCTTATCCTTTAATTGTGCTATTACAAAACTTAGACCTACATGTTCATGTGCATTATCAGCCCTCCAAATTGTAATAGGCGTTTCAACAGGAATAGTATGTAGTTCTTCTATAGTTGCTATAAATCTTAATAAATATTCTTCTTCAAAATAACTATCATAAGCAGTTAAGTTATTTATTAACCACTCCTGTCTTGCTAGTTTCCCCTCATTCGTATGCAACCTATATATCGGTCAATTGAAAAAAATTCCGAAAAAGCAACAACACTCTCTTCAAATAATTCTTCTTGACTTAACATATATTTTAAGCAACCAGCCGTTGAATCATCAAAAGCAATATGTACGTGCGTACTTTCTTTTACATTCCTTTTATAAGTAGGATTACTTGTTAATTGTTTCGGAATATCCATCAAATTTTTAATTGTATCTTCACTATAGTTTTCTTCTAATAAGTTTAACTGTATGAGAATACTTTGAAGTAAATCTTTAGCCTCATCTTCATACATATCCTCTACAGCATTTTTAATTTTATCTATCACACAAATCCCTCTATTCATTTCAAAAATAACGTAGATTATAGTGTATCATTTTAGTATAGTTCTTTAAAGTCAAATCCAGATTACTACAGCAATCTGGATTTTTAACAAAAGCTCTTCTTATATTTTTGAATTGCTAAATATTTTTACTTTGAAAATCCTTGTATCTAAATGTATAATTATATAAAAACAAAAATATAGGAGCTATATTTATGGATAAAGTACTTACAAATTATAAACATTACTTAAAAAATTGGAGATTTATATTTATTTGCATACTACCTGCTATCGCCTTATTCGTTACTTTCTATGTCATCTTCGAACTACTGTTTCATCAAGATTTCTACCTATCTAACTTAATTTCTGCTATCATATTATTTTTAATATTTATTAACGTTAAAGATAAATTTAAAATTAAAGGCTAAAAAACACTATTTCAAAATAGCCCTTTATTATTGCATCCTACTATAAAATAAGGCTCGTAGTAGATTTTCATAAAAAATAAGAGCACCCTGCAATTGGATGCTCTTATGTGATTAGAGGTTTTTTCTGAGTATTAAATAGGACACGAAGATCTTGTCCTACTACATAATATATGCTTGTACTTATTATTTCGTGCATATATTATGCAACATGTTCAGGTACTTAATATATGCATAGTCATTGCTATAAAATTTACTCAAATATTTACTGTACGATTATCATATTTATAAATTAAAAAACATCCCCAATGGATGTTTTTTATCTAACATTTTAAGCTTCCATAAACTTAGCCGGTACACCAATTTTTTCAACTACAGAAGATATATTAGTAGGATTAATCATTACATTTTCAATACATACTAATTTATTTTCTAATATCCCATTCTCTGTAGTAATAAGTTCTTCAAACCGATCTAAAGTCATTGAGAATTTGTGTTCACTTCCACCATTCATACTAACTTTTACATACTTCATAGTGTCACCGCCTTTCATAATAATTTACATTTCGACAAGAATGCGCTTACATCCTTTTTATTTACTCTTAGATTTCTCACGTTTACATGTATTTTGAGAAAAGAAACTACTATTATTTACTCACAAAATTATTGTTAATAAGAAAGATAAAGATAACAATGCACAAAGTGGAATATATAAACCGGTATCCATTCTAGCAAAGTGTGTATCTTTTTGTCGTTTAAAGATACCAAAATAATTGAACTCACCAATTACTCTAATAGAAAAGACGATCATACAAATCCAGGAACCGACTTGAATAATAACATTAGGAACTGCAAAATGAACAATTTTTGCTTGTTGCAACAAAATTATTGCTGCCATACTTAATAATAATGCAATGACCAATGTCATTCCGGCATGAGGTGTAAACGCCTTTTCCCCTGCTTTAGTTGGAATAACACTATTTGTCCCCCAATTACCTCCGAAAGCCCAATATACATGTAAAAAACTAACTAAGAATAATATACAAACAGATATATATGTAATAATAAGCATTTTATCCTCCCCTTATTTTATTTAACTTCTCATCTATAAAATATGCTATTCCCCTTTCATTAGCAACCTTCATTTAATTACATAAAAAACCCCGTAATGATTTATCAATATTAAGATAAGTCATTACGGGGTTATTAAACCTCATTATGCATTATACCTATTTCTTCGGCGTTCCATCCTTGTTTGACCTTGAACTGCATTTTCTTTGAATGGATCTATTTGCTCTGTCATTTCATATGTTGCAACTGGTTCTTCGTACTTATACTCATGGATCTTTTCTGGCATTTTACTTTTAGATTCTTTCCCACCAAACTTAAATAGTTTCATCTTTAATTTCGGCAATCTTGGAAGTCGAATCTTAATTGATAATCTTTTGCGTTTCTTTTTTGGTCCAAGTAGATTTATATTTTCTTTATTATCTTTCTCTTTGCGGTGAATGAACATCGCAAGTAATCCTCCTAATACAAGTCCTCCAATTAATAGTAATATATATACATAATGGCTTGTCATTAAACTCGTTATGCGTTCAAGTATGACTAACGACTGTACTTCTTTTATATCCCATAGTAAAGCGGCCCATAATGAGAATAAGCCCAAAGTAAGTCCATATGTACGAAAACGGAATAAACATGGAATTAACGCGACACATGCAGCAATTTTCGCATTTGCTATGATTGAACTTGTTGAAATATCCTGATGCCAAATAACTAACAGTAATGTTATAAATGGCGCATACGCTATCCAGCTGCATATACGTGAATACATCTTTTTAGCAAAATAACTACCGAAACTAGTAAAAAATAAAAGCCCTCCAATATATATAGATTGTTCTAGAGGGATTTGCTTTGTAAGTCCTGCAATTGGAAAGAGGCCGCTCAATAGCATTAAGAGCACATCTAATTTCTTCACAATTCCCCATTCCTTTCAAATTTTTTCAATTAATAAAAATCTTTTTCCATATGATATAGTTTTTGTATTTCTAAAAAACATATTAATCCTGTCTGCACATAAAGTAAATATGTAAACGAAAAGATACTTGACAAAGGATATCCTTATTTACATAAAAAAATGACAAATCCTGATCGATATAACGAGCAGTATTTGTTTACTAGTATTTAAAGTAGAGTAATTGAATCTTTCTTTTCTACCTTTACTACATCTACATCCAATTCATCATCAAATTCTTTAAACTCTCTTGCATCTATGTCAGTAATATAAGTCTTCATTACCTTTTCCATATGTACGGAATATGTCATGTGTACATTCTTTTTCGAAAGCATACTAGAATTACAGCACATGTAATGTATCATTTTAGCGATATAATCCCTTTCTACAGGTTTTACACCCAATGGTAAAATTTCAAGTATATATCGCTGAAAAATCCCACTACAATTAAGTGAATATTCACCAGTGCTATAATACATCCCTTTTTGATCTGCATATAAGCCAATGCTATCTAGAGCATCATCAGATTCTATTACACCGTAACTCGGTACATCAAAACCTGTATTTATTCTAATAATATTTAAATTTGGAACCTTTAACACCTCTGGAACAATATCAGGTAAAATATCTATATTAATTTCTTTATTTTGTAACTCTTTTATCCAATATTTTCTCAAATTTGCATCTACAATGAAGTAAACTTGTTCATTTTGTTCTTTTGCATATTGTACAATTTCCATTAATGTTTCGAAAACATATTGTTTAAAAAGAGCCCCCATATCATTTCTCTTTGATGGTTGTGGTAAAAATGCATTATGTTTATTTATATTTAATAATACGTAATCAATCGTTTGCCACTCTGTACTCCCATATAATTTATATAAAATTTCTTTTCCTTTTATTTTTGAAAAAATAGGTAAGAAATCGAATTTCGATATTCGTTCAATTGATAAACTAACATATGTACAAGGTAAATTTATCTTATTCCAACTACGCCTCAAAAATCCTTTTTGTTCTAATAGACTAAAAACACTATTTACAATTGTTTTACGAGATACATTTTGTCCTATAAATAAATTAATAAATGTTGAAATACGGTTTGTTCGTGCAAATCCCTCTCTAATGATTTGTTTTGGATCAATTTTTTCGCGTCCATCACAATTTTTCATTGCGATTAATGCTAATGTCGCATCACTGCGCTTACCCGCGGTAGCATAGACAGCTTTCTTAACATCATCTACAAGATTTGTTTTATATTTTTGGCAATATTGCATTTTATATGGATTTTGTAACACCTTTTCAATATTGTATCTCACAATCTTTAATAACACTGGAAAATCTGTATTCAATACATAAGAATTTTCACCAACTTTAGTCAAAACAATTTCGCTATCAAGTAATGCTTGTTCTATTTCCAGCGCTATATTTTCAGACCAAACTTCTAATGTTAATGTCTCTAATCCTTTTGGTGCAAATAAAGGAAATAATTCATTTTTGTTATTTGTAGATACCTTTTTACATTCTGGAAGTATTGTGAAATAAGAGAATTTACGCTGAAATTCTTTAAATAAATACTCTCTTTCCTTTACTGTTATACCCGGTTCTATTTTAGTACCTTGAACTTTATAAATTCTCTCATTGTATGGAAATAACACCCTTTTATTTTCTCCTACAATATAATCTTTCGGATATTGGAGAATATGGTCTAAATCCACCTCTCCCCCTATTTGAAAATCATCTTTTAAATTTCTAAATATCTTAATCCATTTCATGCCGGTTGTAGCTTGTTGTATTTTTAGTTTTACAAACCGTATTTTTTTATTATTTGACGCAAACTCTGAGGTAGAAATCAATATCATGCCTCGTTTTCGTCTTAAAAGTAAAGGAATATCTGGATGATTATATTCTTGATAAAATCTCCGAATTCCTATTGAAATATTTAATAATGGAGCGTTCTCACCACCGCGGGTTATGCATTCGAATCGATATACATAGGAGAAAAAATCTTGTGTTTTTTCATCTTTTATCGGCCCTGACATCGCCTCACAAATATTTTGTGATCTAAGAGGGAAAAAATAGATTTCTTCTTCATTTGTATTTTCTAAATATATAGGACGCTCACAAAAAATATGTGAGATTAAAGCGGGCACCCACTTAGAATACGTTTCATTATCATGTAGTACTGGCAAATTAGAAATCAAATCGGATTGCCATTCATATTTTGGTGGTTCTACTAATCTATTTGGTTTCCAATCATGAATAATCTCATACCAACTTTGAAAAATATAATCGAGCTGCTCTTGTCTAATAGGTTCTTTCGATACAATCCATGGTGTATTTTCATTTAATACGTACGGGTTATGCTGAATAAACAATATATCCGAAAACATATCATACAATCTTTCATTCAAACGTTTCAACTTACTCGTTAATAAAAATGTCTTATAATGTATCTCTACGATGTCCAGCCATTCAATAGGAAAGTATATAAATGATACCTTTTCATTTAAAAGGGGTTCTACTATATTTTCAAATGTTAGCAGCCTTAATTTTTTCATAAAATGATTCCTTCCTTTCTTCAGTTGTCTTGATTATCAAAAAGCTAGAACAATAGTTACTTAATCTAATCCATTTAAACCAAGTATTTAAAAGAAACGTAAAAACTGTTTATCTACATAAATTATTATCAAACCGACTCTTTTAAAAATTCAAAGTAATTATCATGTATAACACCTCTATTATATTTGAATTTCGATACATTCAAATTATACATTACACTTAATGCATTGTACTTATCATTTACAATATCTTTACAAAAAAACCAAAAAAGAACACCTTAATTCGGTGCCCTTTTTACAAATATCAACCTTTATGTCATTGAACATATAGATAACAGTAATCCCCCAAATGAAATTGCTCCTAGTAAACCTACTACAACTCCTGTTAAACAAATACAATCAGCAAGACAAATAGAAGACTGCGATAATGGAACAAATGACCTACTTGTACTCGAACCATATTGTTTTATTTTCTCATAATTCACATCTAACATTAGATGTAAACATGTTACACCATCCTCAATAGTATGTAGAGGTTCTTTTTCTAATCGCTCCAATAATTTACTATCAAAAGCAACTGATAGAGGATACTGCTTATCTAATTTCATATTTTGATAAATTAGTTGCAAACGAGATAATATATTGTTTTTCTTCTTTTCAGATGTTACTGTACATTTCATTTTATTAAATTCATTTAATAACAGTGTCAATTCATCTCTTTTTCCGTATAAATCTTTAGCTATTTTTCTCTTTAGTTTATACGAATGGATAATAGATTTTAGTTCAATCATATTCATACACTTCCTAATTACATATTATTTACCCAATTATTTTATAGATAAACAGTACTTTTTAATCTTATTTAAATTACACTCAAGCATCTTCACTTACTATCGATTAACATTACATTAACCTTACAAAGTTGTAATGAATTCATTAGCTAGAAGGAATCAATCCCTAAACCAGGCAGATATTTGATGATAAAACCATAAGAAAAAAGCAATGATTAGATTTTAAATCTAGTCATTGCTTTATCCATCACCTCTTGATTACACCTATATATCTTATTGTTACTCTTTCACTTGAATGATTGAATATATCAATTATAATAATGGCTATATTCTTTGTCGGCACGTACATATATAAAACTAATGTTTTTTAATTGATAAGGTGAAACTTTAATTAGCCCTCACCAATTGGGCTTTTATGGGTAGTCCGCCACCTAACTTCTCTTTGCTCCCGCTGAATTTTTTAGGGTCTTACTGCCCTGCAAATAGCAGGATAAATGCAATCAATATTCATACGTTATAATAGTACCAGTAGTATCAGTAGTACCACTAAAACCATCAAAACAGTTAGAGCAACCACCACAACCGCCACAACCTCCACAACCTCCGCAACCAAAACAACCGAAGCAACCAATACAACGGAATCCACCACAACGGAATCCGCCACAACGACCTCCACCACAACCACCACAACGACCACAACCGCCACAGCGACGAGCAGCATCTTCAATATAGTAATATGGATATTGGTTTTGCTGGTCCCAATAGACAATATTTCCAGACCGGTAATCATTAAGACTTAACGCTTGTAGTTCTTGTTGAAACTGATTCATTTTCATAACCTCCGTTTATAAAATACAACCTCATTGATGCTTCCCTATATTTCTGTTCGTTACATCTAAGTAAAAATAGCGCTATAAACTAAGTTCAATACGTACACCAACAAAGTATGACTTATCACTAAATGATGCACCTTGTTCATATACCTATTTTTGCTATGGGCTCATTTTTATAAAGTGAAACTTTAATCAGTGGGGGGAAGTTCATCCCCCGCTGATTATTAGCCCTCACCAATCAGGCTTTTACGAACAGCCCGTTAATGCGGAATAAATAAAAATTAAAAAATATGAATTCTAGCGTCATATCTTCATACCTACTAAATTCAATTAATTTCTCAATAATTATGTTGCCATATCCTATATATTTTCGTCTGCCGCTTAGATTTTTCTGTACTGTAAATGCCTTTCGCTATAACACCTCCAAGTAACCGGTTTCTATGACGGATAAGAAATTCCTACAAAGAAAAAAGCCCTTATTAGGGCTTTTCATTCTATTTCTCCAGCAAAACTCTCTATGAAATTCCTAATAGAAAAAAGACACACTTAGATTGATGCGTCTTTTTGTGATGCCTCTTTTGTGAAATCATATAAAGCAATTGCGCCTAAAAGAACAAGTATACCTTGAGGAACATCTAGCAAAATAGTTTTCCAAATTTCTGGAATTACCCATTTAATATCTGCTGCTGTTTCAAGATATGTTTGGAAATAGCTGATTGTAAAATTAATTATCCCTAAAAATACAAACAACGATAAACCAAATCGAATTAATTTCTTATTTGTAAACATATAACACCTCTCAAAATTCATTGGATATTCCTGCTTTTGCTTCTTTATATTTCCATATCTTTATATCTAATTTTAACACATAAAGAACTCAAAAAAATACGATATGCATATTTGCATATCGTATTAACAACACTCCATGATAATTTAGAAATTCCTGCAAAGAAAAAACAACTCCGTTACAGCTAACAGCTCGGGTTTCTTTTCTTATTTAACTTCATACCACCAACATTTACGTTCTTTGATTGTAAAATAAATGTGACAGAAGTTTATCCAGTTAATGCGTAGACAAGTAAATGAGCTAAATTATCGATATTCTATTTCGCCATATCCGTAGCACTAATGACTTTACGCAAATTTGACAAGAAAAAATATATAGATAGGTATGATCCATACCTATCTATAACATTACTTCTATTCTTTATCCAATTACGTCTTTTACGTCTGTATCCACTGGCCACTTTTCTAATGTATAAGCCATTTCCCAAAATGAATATTCATATTGACTGCTAATAATAAAATGCTGTTTCATACGTTTGCGGTCTGCCTCTGTTACTTTTTCAGCGATAGTATCTAAACGTGTAATTTGTTCTTCAACTAGCGTACGGAACCAATCAGATCCATAAGCAGAAATCCATTCGTTATAAATTGGCTCTTCCGGCTGGCACTCTTTTAAGTGTTCGCCAATTTCATAATACAACCAATAGCAAGGTAAAATTGCTGCAATGATATCTCCTAAATGCCCTTCATACGCAGCACGATACATATGTGAAGTATACGCATATGCAGTTGGCGCAGGAATAAAATTATCTTTTTCTTCTTTTGTTATCCCTAGCTTTTTAGCAAAATTCTCATGTAAAGATAACTCGGCCTCATATGTATTTTGAGCATGATGTGCCATACGAGCTGTCGTCTCTAATTCAAGAGCTTTTGCAGCTCCTAAAGTTTGTACTCTAGCAAAATGACTCAAATAATATGAATCTTGAAGCACATAATAGCGAAAACTAGCTAAATCTAATGTTCCTTCACCAAGTTTTTTTACAAAAGGATGGTTAAAACTCGCTTCCCAAATTGAATCTACTTCTTTACGTAATGATTGTGAAAAAGTCATTTAAATCCCTCCAATAATGTATAAAATATAAGTATTTATCCACAATTATTAAAGCTGTAAAATAAAAAAACTTTCTTTACAGGCGTAAAGAAAGTGAAATTGACAGTATTTATTTACTCATTAAATAGCAACGTCTTTCCCACTTCCCTACGCTGGCATTAACCAGATCAGGTACTAAGAGTCTCAAAATCACATTTGATCTCAGCCTATAAAAAGCTCCCCTAGTGGATAAATATTTTGTTTTTATAATGTATTCATCATAGCATACTTCGTGAAACTGTCAAAAGAATTAGTTATATAATCTCCTTAAAACCCTTCTTCATTTCTAACTTTTAATGATGTTTCAATAATCATATCTAATAGTTTGCTATAACTAATTCCCGCTGCTTCTGCACTTTTGGGCAATAGGCTTGATTGTGTCATCCCTGGTAATGTATTAATTTCCATTACATATGGAATTCCGTCCTTCACCATCATATCAACTCTTGCATAAACACTACATTTTAATGCTTTATAACAAGCCAGTGAAGCTTTGTTTACACGTTCATTAATTTCTGCTGGAAGTTCGATAACTTCCTCAACTGTACTAGTATCATCATATTTTGCATTGTAATCAAAAAACTCGGCTGCATGTCGAATTGAAACTATAGGTAACTGTTTTCCATCCAGAATAGAACATGTAATTTCATCACCTTTTATATACTTCTCAATTACTACTTCAGAATCCCATTCGAATACAGTTTCTAGCATTGAGATCAATTCATTTTTATTGTAAACGATTTTCACCCCGACACTCGATCCGCCGGAGTTTGGTTTTACCACTAATGGAAATCCTAACTTATCTAACTCATCAAGATTTAGATCCTCCATTTTTGTAAGTTCAATCCAATCTGGTGTTTCTACACCTTCATAACGTAAAATCTTTTTCGAAATATTTTTATCCATACATATACTACTAGATAACATATTACTTCCGCTATAAGGAATCCCTAAACTCTCCAGTGTTCCTTGAACTGTCCCATCTTCTCCGTATTTTCCGTGTAATGCGAGCAATGCAAAGTCAATGTCTTTCGCTTTTTCAATTAAATCCATTTTTTCATTTAATGTAATTGGGACTATTTCATACTTATTTTTATCTAAATGAGCAATCATTTCATTCCCGGTCATAATTGAAACTTGTTTTTCAGACGATACCCCGCCCATAATAACACCGATTTTCATTTTCTCAACTCCAATTTTCATTTTTTAATGTATCACCAATTATTTTAATTCCCCGAACTATTTCTTCTTCTTTCAAGCGCGAAAACCCTAATCGGAAAGTGTTCGCTCCTTCTCCATCAGAGTAAAAAACATCTCCAGGTGAAAACGTAACGCCTTTCTCATAACACTTTTGTAAAAGTGTGCGGGCGTTCATATGCTCTTCTAGCTCTATAAATAAATGCAGTCCACCATCTCCAGTCATTCTTTTGAAAGGAATGTACTGGTTACATGCCCCGACAGCTAACTCATATTTTTTCTTATAAACAGATCTTGCCTTTTTTAAATATTTTTCAAAATATCCCTCATGTAAATATTGAAACAGAACAGCTTGATCTAGCGTAGATGTGTGAATCGTTCTTGCTCTTTTTACGCTTTCTAAATAATGAATCAGCTCTTTATCTGCAATAATCCAGCCTACACGTAAACCAGGGAAAAGTACCTTTGAAAAGCTACTAATATAAATCACATTATTGCCAGCTCCCGCAAAAGTTAATAATGGAGCTAAATGTGAACCTGAATAACGTAATTCTTCATTAAATCCGTCCTCTATAATAGGAACGTTGTATTTTGAGAATAACCTCATCAATTCCGTTCTTTTCTCTGAACTCGTAACAATACCGGTTGGATTATGATAAGAAGGAATTAAATAAGCAAAATCAAAATCTTTTTCACGCAAACTTTTTTCAACTTCATTCGTATCAATACCATCCTCATGCATATCAATCCCATGAACTTCAAGTCCATGTAAACGGAAAAGCTTACGTGCAGCGTGGTGAGTTGGATTCTCACAAATGACACGCCCGGATTTTTTTGATAAAGAAGAGAGTACAATATCCAACCCTTCTGTAAATCCATTTGTAATTAGAATATCTTTATTCGAAATGTCTACACCTTTCATTTCCATGTAATGAAGTAAATAATTCATTAACGGTCTATATCCCTTTGCATATCCGTAGTTCAATACGATGTCCCCTTCAATGGACATACGAGTAAGAAAAGCTCTTTTGAAATTTTCAACATCAAATAGCTTCTCATCCGGGGCTATACTATTAAAAACAATCATTCCCTTTTCCCAACGAACACCATGTTTCATTAAATCTAATTCATCCGCTAATGCGGTCACTGTATTAAGTTTATTTTTCCAATCTATTTCAACAGACGAAGTGTTAGATATATCCACCTTCGCAACAAAGTTCCCTTTTCCTTTAACTGCATAAATGAGTCCTTCTTGCTCTAAATCTGCATAAGCAGCGAGTACAGTGTTTCTACTCACACTTAGTAATTCACTTAGTTCCCTTGTTGATGGGATTTTTTGATCCCCGAGCAAATGCCCTTTCATAATCATCTTTTTCAAATAGTCTTTTAATTGAATATAAACGGGACGATCTTTAACAACTTTAAAATCCTTAAACAATTCCTTACCCCCTGCAATCATTTTTGCATATTTATTTTATTCTCAAAAGGTCCACGACATATGTATTTTTTATAAAGGGCGGTACGGTCTTACAAATCTTTTCGATATAAGTTAATTACATCTTTTAAAGCTGCAGCTGCAGCGCCTCGTGGATTAGAAGCCCCACCAATTGTAGTAACTTGTCCCATCGTATCTGTAAAGAATGTAATTCCTTTTTCGGTCCCATTTACATTTGCTAACGGATGATCTTTTTCTATTTCGCACGGTTCAACATTTAAATTCACATTGCCACCCTCATCCTTATATATTGATGCTATTAATTTAATAATTTTATGTTGTTTCTTAGCATTTTGTATTTGCTGTTTTGTAACGTGCTCGATTCCTTTTATATGTATATCAGTAAGTGTTTTCTCTGTTTCCATTAAGCTGTTAGTCAAAAGTAACAATTTACACGCACTATCTGAACCACTTATATCTAATATAGGGTTTGTCTCAGCAATCCCTTTATTTTGTGCTTCTTTCAGCGCTTCTTCAAATGTCATATCTTCCTCATACATTTTCGTAAGAATATAATTAGTTGTTCCATTTAATATTCCTTCTATTTTATCAATACTGCAACCGGCTAAACTAAATTGTCCAATATCTAGTGTCGGTAGTGCAGCGGCTGTTGCACCGCTATATCGAATTCGTACATTTGCGCCTCTTGCTGCTTCATTTATTTCTCTCCAGTTTGTAACGAGCGCACCTTTAGAAATTGCTACTATATCCATCTGTTTCTCAATCGCTTGTTTCATATATTGTTTCCCTGGATTTCCATCTTTAAGATTTGTAACTGTTGATTCTACCAATACAGTACCACTTATGCTAGTTGTTGCACGTTCCTTCGGATGATACTCTAAATATTTTTCAATTGCAGCGGTACCGCCACCATACATCAATAAATGATGAAGAGATAAGCCTTCTTCATTATGTATTGCAATATTTCTCCCTAATACGCCACTTACAACTAATTGAATCCCATATGTTTCATATATATATGAATATTTTTCATTTAATAATTTTATAAACTCTCTGCCTACTGTTCCGTATCCTGATAATACAACTTGAATTTTCATAATATCCCCCCATATTTTTCTACCAAATCCCTCTTTCAATATAATATAAAGCGCTCTCGAATTCCATCGAGAGCGCTTTATTATTACCTATTTCGGTAAACGTGATAGCTTTTCAGCAATTGTTCTATAAAACTCTTGAATGCTAGAAAAACCTAACGAGTCTGAAACACTTAACCCTACCATGTCGAGATGGTCCCAATTCGCTTTCGTTTCGATATGATTCCATTTTCCAACCTGTAATGACTCATTATTATTTACAGCAACATTAGAAGATGGTGCAATCATGGAATTTGTATTTACTACACCATCATTTTGCCACCAAGAAGTATCAACTAACGGACGGTTTTCTTCATATCTCGCATAAGAACCTAAGAAAAACGCATTCCCCATCAACACTTTATTCATCGTTATATGAGGTAAATGTAAACCTGTTATAGGTGCTGCTTGTGATGCATGTCCACTATAGGATAAGTAATACACATCCGGTTGTGTCTTTACCCAATTATTTAACTCCTTTGCACCATCTGTACTTAAATCCCATTGACTTATATCTTTTGTATTTTTCCAAAGTGAACTATTTAGAATACGATTACTATATTGGAAAAAGGACTCTCCAGCATTCTTCTTTATACCCCATTGATCCAATTTGAAATCATATAACGATAAATTATTGTTTCCTCCGAAGCTTGCAGTTGTAATGAGTAAATCTTTAACGAACGGTAGCAGAAGACTCCCATCCGCAAGTGTTGTACCGTTGTGAGGGGTTGCTAATGTTGTAACACTATGAACATATGATTTTCCGCCTTCAAATAGTGGTGATATTTTGGTGTTTGGGTGATTTTTCACATAATTCTTTTCTTCAAAACTACCTTCTTTTAATAGCTGTACTAATGTTCTAATCGTTTGTCCACCCATGCTATGTCCAACTAAATGAACTTTATTTGTTTCAGTCCAATTCGGTGCAAAACCACTATAAGTTCTGCCAAAACGATTATGTCCATGTTTCTCAGCATGTACGGCACCATAGTCTACTGTCCCACCGTTAATTTGTGCATACAATTCACATGCACGATCCCAGTTACTAGAAACAGGTCCAACAGCAGCGGTATGTACCGTATAACCATTTCGTTTCAAATCTTCCTGTATATCATGAACACCACCCCAATATTTTACGCCCAGCATTTCTTCCCTACCCCATCCAGCAAATCCATTCACCAATATGATAGGATAATTATTTTGTTGCCTTTCTTCAGCGTATGATATTTTCGCTGCGAATGAACATACGGTCACTAATGCGAAAAAACATATTTTTAAAAATAACTTCCCCATACTTTCTCCCCCTAATAAAACGTTTACATTTTTCTTTTTGAAAAATTAACAGAATAATTTAACAACTTAAACATAATGTAAAGTATTTTATATACGTTGTATATATAGAAAACACATACAAATGTTGATAAATATTAATTCAAGTGAACATTTACTTTTTACAATATAACTTGTAAATCTGTTTATTTGAATTTATAATTAGATATAGTTTCCTCATGTTAAAAAAATTTAAAAACCATAAGAAAACTAATCTCATTGCTTCAAAAAGGAGGAAAAAGCATGCAAATCGGATCAAATATTCATACATTATCTCAACCTACTAAAATAACTCCATCTACTCTTGAGCATAATACTATCTCTTCTACTAAACTTGAAAGTACGAAAGTAAATGATCCTATCAAGTTTGATATTCGTTCATCTGAAAAAGAAATGAAACAGCCTGAGCATAAATTTAATGAATTAGATTTATGGAAGATGTTAAAGGATAAAGGCGTTCCTTTATGGATCATCCTTGAAATGCTACAAAAGGCTCGTAAAGAAAAAGAAGCCCAAAATAATTCAGTTCAAAATTCAAATGGGATTGAGGAAACGAGTGATACTCGATTAAATGAAGTAATGTAATCTTGTTATATGAATGTTTTATAAGACAAGCACCACTCCTCACAAATAGTGGGATAAACTAAAAAGAGTTCAAAGTTGATAGAACCATTATCAACTTTGAACTCTTTTTTAAGATTTGCCTCCAATCGTTACAAACTGAACTGATCCTTCCCCTTTAAAACCTTCAATTAACTTTCTTACTTTTACTTTTTCATTAATCAACGTATTATCTGTCGATATTTTAGGGTTTTCATCACCTAATGACTTTTTCAAGTGTAGAAGTTGCATATTCGTTTCAGTTGCCCTTATTTCTTTATACACACTATTTCTCGCCACAATAATATACCATAGTGCTCCATAGTCACGTTTATTGCCAAGCCAAGCATCATTACCATATGTAACAGGTATCTTGCTTCCTTCTATATCAATACTTTTTATATTCTTTTCTTCTTCATTTATAAATAATAGGGAACTTTCTTTTGGAAAATCCGGCAACGTATCTAACGTTTTAGAAAGGGATGATTGATCACGTTTACGAAAAATCTTTGCATTCATCATCTCTTGTGCAGTAGATTCATTTATTATCAGAACCCTTTTTTGGTCGAATCTACCTGTTTTCACTGCAAAAGCTTCCTGTTCTTTCGTGTTTTCCTTATAACGATTCATAATTGCTCCAGTATGATTCTCATCTCCAATGATTAATACACCGTTAGCTGGAAATCTGTTTTCATTTTTAGAGCATGCACCTACACTTAATAACACTAATATACTTAATATGAAAATAGATAATTGTTTTTTCATCACAGTTCCTTTCATAACTCAAATTGGTTTATACATGCTTTTCTGCAAGCATACTTGCTCATATTCTCTACTGTTCCATCGTTTTATAAAGCTTTTGTAAATAACGCCAACGAGTTATAAAGAAATATAAAACTTGTATACACATAAATGAAATTAAAATGACGATAGAGCTATTTAGAATAGAAAAATCGACTAATTGTTGTAATGCCATATAAGCGACTACAGTATGTATTACTGCAACGACAATCGGTAAGAAAAACATTAATAATAACTGTCTCGTTACGACTTTCTTTAACTCCCGTTTACTTAACCCCATTTTCGAAATCATTTTATACTGCTGTTGATCGCGGTCCAAATCAGTATATAATCGAAAATAAATAAAACTAGCAGCAAATGTGAAGAAAACAATTCCGACTAAAACACTAGCCATAAGTAATAATCCATTCGTTTGTTTTGCACTTAACAACTCTATAGTTAGAGCTCTAAATTCAAAATGTATATCTCTAGGATCTTGATTAAATATATTATTTAATTGGTTTGAAACCTCTTTCGTTTTTATCCAATCATCTACAACAAATCCGTAAGTACGATATTGAATAATATCTTCATTATCTGGACCACTATTCAGTGGAATTCCATCATATACATGATCTTGAATAGCAATATATATTCCTTCCGTATCATGAGGTAAAACTAAATTATCGACAGTTTTTTTTACATGAAATGTCTTTGTCCAATCGCCTTGAATGACTTCAATATTCTTCTTATAATCACCATTTTTAAATTCTTGTTTTTGTGATACCATTCCAGGAATTAATAACATTTCATCTTCTTTTTCAATCGTTTCTTGTTGATACCCTAGCGCTCTCGCAAGTTCGTTATATTCACTTAATTTCATTACATATACATTACTTTCTGTATATATATATGAAGATGAAGCCATTCGATACGGAATATTAGCATCAGCCAGATGGTTTTTTATAATAGAGAGATGTTTATCCGCTATTTTGTTGTTTTCAGGAGCCATGTATAGTAATGTATACGGATTCGTCATCCTTACTAAATCTTTATTTCCAAGAGCAGCTGTCGTGCCAATTGCTGTAAAAGCAACTGCTGAAATAATAGATACTATAAAAAACATCGTTGCATTATCTTTCATACGATAAATTAATTCTGAAAATGTTAGTATATTTGTTCTCTTTAAAAAGAAAGTTTCTCTCCTTTTAGCAAGATGCAATATATAAACGCTACACTGTGTATATAAAAAGTACGTTCCAATAATCACCAGGAATACTCCTATTCCTAGCACAATAAAACTATGATTTGGGATAAAGCGAAATACTAAAATATAGCCATACCCTATACTAAATAAAGAAAAAATTGATAATAAAATTGACGATTTTGGTTCAGGTTTTGGCTTTTCTCCTGCTTGAATCAGTTCCACAAGCTCTGTAACTTTTATCATTTTAAATGTTACTAGCGAAACAATTAAAAATAAGAACAGAAATGTAATGATTGTTAATAATACAGCCTGTACTGGTATATAAAAAGGCAAGCCGTTACTAATCATTAATACACTTGCGCTTATTAATAAAACTAGTTTAGAAAATATGAGTCCAATAAGAATACCTATACATATTGAACCAAAACCAATTAACATATTTTCAATTAACAATAACTTTTTAAGCTGTCTCATTGACATACCTTGCATCATTAAAATGCCAAATTCTTTCTTACGCATTTTTAAAAATGAACTAACTGAATATAAAATGAAGAAAAATGAAAATACAAATATCAACCCTTGTGAAACTTTAAATCCTAATGTACCAAATGCACTGATTGTTGTACTTGTCGATTTCAACTCCCCTTGTAGATCAGGATGAAATAATAAAAGTGCATACGTAAAGAAAATCATAATTGAAAATGCACTACTTAAAAAATGACCTGCATATGTACGCTTATTACGAAAAATATTATTAAATGCGAACTGACGAAAAGTCATGCCTTTTCCCTCCTAACAAAGAAAGAACATCCATAATCTTTTGATAAAAGGCTTGTCTGCTTTCACCACAATAAATTTCGTTATATAGTTGACCATCTTTAATAAAGATTACTCGGCTGCAAAAACTCGCTGCATACGGATCATGAGTAACTAACATCATCGTAGCTTTTTCTTCTTTATTTAGAGTATCAAGCATCTCCATTACATCATTTGAAGATTTAGAATCTAAATTCCCTGTAGGTTCATCTGCAAGTAATAATTGCGGCTTATGAACGATTGCGCGAGCGATTGCTGTTCTTTGAGCTTGTCCCCCTGATATTTCAAACGTTCTTTTACTCAATATATCAGTAATGTTTAACTTCTCTGCAATCTCTTCCACTCGTTTATTCATTTCTCGGACGGAAACACCATCTAAAGTCATCGGCAATACGATGTTTTCTTTTACAGTAAGTGTGCTAAGAAGATTAAATGATTGAAATACAAATCCTAATTGTTTTCTGCGGAATAACGCTAATTCTTCTGATGATAATTGAAAAGGATTTGTGCCATTAATAAATATTTCTCCCGATGATGGAGAATCAATAGTAGATACCATATTTAATAACGTTGTTTTCCCACTACCTGACGGGCCCATAATTCCTACAAATTCACCTTCTTGAATTGATAAATCAATATCTACTAATGCTTTATAAGGTACTTTCCCTTTATATACTTTACTAATACTATTTGCCTGCAAAATTTCCATTTATATTCTCCCTTCATTTCCACTGCTCACTATAGAGTGTAAATGAATTGTCTTACAGCTCATATTGATTCATCTTTCATTTATCTTACACGCTTGTAAGATTTCTAAAAAAACTGATAACAAACCTATTTTCAATCTATAAACAAAGTATATCTATCTTATAATATTTGCATATTGGTTTGAATTACAATGCTATTTTCTAATCTTTATTTTATTAATATGAAAAGACCGATTTTTTTATCGGTCTTTTTACTTTCAAATATTATATTTTAACTGTTGTATGTAGTTGAAGCATATTTGAGTCACCTATTAAATACTATTTCACTTTATAATAACCTCTGCAAAAAAATGAGCGCTTCGGTTTCATTGCAATCAAAAACGAATTGTAAATATCTGAGGCGGAAATGAATGTGTTTATCCAACATATATATAATAAAATAGATTTAATATTTCCTGATACAAAGAATGAGATCATGGCAGGAACTACTGATAATACAATAATAGGCAAGCTCATAAAGATCCAAAATCTTGTTTTAGATAAGACTGCATTTGTATTTAACCAAAAAAATCTTTTACTAAATGTTAAGCTAATATCCCCTTTTTTACTTATTACTAAAATGTGTAGACATTCGTGAATGATGAAGACTAAGATACCTATTATGATAAGATAAAATATATTAATATGAGTGAAACCTGTTTCAAAAAAATAAGGTATTATAAAAATGATTATCTGAAGTAAATATACAAACTTCATATAATGTTTTCGGTACCAATTATTCTGTATAAAAGGAGTCCATTCTGAAAAATCCATACTTATTTGTGGCAAGTGACGAAACCGAATTATAATATGTGTTCCCCTCCCTCATTTAAACTAATTCCTGGCTTAAAGATTTAATCTACTAGCACTCAACCGTAAGTTTTATATGTAGCTCTTTAATAGACTTACCAGCAATTTTTGTTGACTAAGACTAAATGCTTCTTTATACCGCCCACTTTTCTTTTCCCTTCCATTTTTTAAGTAATTGATTTGTAGAATGATTTGAGTAAGAAATTTGTATTATCATTGATACATAAATTCGACAAAATATTCCAATCACCTTTTCATAAATGATTTTCAACTGGATATCCCATGTACAGCTTGATTTCCCTATTTTGTTGAAAAGCAATTCCTTCAAGAAGTCATTACAATTGTACCTTTCTTATGTCAGCAGGTATAAAGTGAAACTTTAATCAGTGGGGGTTTTACTGCCCGTTAATGCGGGATAAAATGAATATAAAAAAGCTTAGAGTTTTAGCTCTAAGCTTTTTTATGATTTCGTTTTAATTCCTTTTACAGAGAAATATTTTTTATCCATTCAGATTTACTCAATACATAATGATTATATATTTGATCTTCTATCTTCTGTTCACTCAAATAAGTAAACCTGCAATTTTTAATAACTTTATTTGATGGTACATTGTTAATTAAAGCAATTGCGTTGAGGACATTTAAATTTGTTTCTTTAAACAAATAGTCAATTAAACCTTTAGTCGCTTTTGTAGCATAGCCATGATTTTGATGTTCATTTGAGATAGCATACATTATCTCTCTGTTTGGTGAAGGAAGTTCTTCTTTCATGCCTGTGCAGCACCATCCAATGCATTCATTTGTAGCTTTCTTAAATATTCCTAGCTTTAACATACGATTATCTATGTTATTCGTAGTTTTCACTGCCTCAAGAAATGCTTGGTTTGCTGGTATTTCGTAATTTGCAATCCAATCCATCCTTTGTTCTTTTGTTGATTTCCAGTCTGGTAAAAACTTTTCTATTTCCGGTTGATTTGCTATTTTATAAATACTCTCTGCATCTTTGACCATAAACTCTTGCAAGTATATATCTCCACAATCTATTCTAAATAACTTAGTCAAACTCTCTTCTCCCATATTAATCCCCCTTACTTACGTTATAGCGTCTTAATCTGCTTCGTAAGTTCTATAAATCGTTCATCAAGTTCTTTATATTCTTTGTCGTTAGAAGTTAAAAAGCTTAATTTTCCTAATACTTCTTGTCTCTCTGTTTCTAACGTTAAACGTAGCTCTTCAATATCATCTCTTGTTTTCGTAGGTTCTTCTAGCTGCTTTTGTATCGTATTGTTTGAAAACACGAGTTTTGTGTTAGTTGTTTTCTCCAGAAAATATCGATCGTGAGATACAATTACTAATGTTCCGTTATACTCAGCTAATGTATTTTCAAGTTGTTCACGTGAAGGTAGATCCAAGTGATTCGTCGGTTCGTCTAAAATGAGTACATCTTTTTCATCTAAAATATAAGCCATTAGCTTACATTTTACTCTTTCTCCCATACTCATATGCTCAATCGGCTCTTTCCATTGAGAAGCTTGGAACCCTAAATGTTTCATTAAATTTTGGACTTTTCCTCTTTCTTCAAACGTCTCTTTAAAAAATAAATTTTCTGGTGTTTTATCAAGCGGTAAATCAAAAACTTCTTGTGTTAAATAGCCGATGTTCGCAGATGGTGAAATCCATATTTCTCCTTCAGCAGTTTCCGTTCCCATAATCATCTTCAGTAATGTTGTTTTCCCACTACCGTTTGGTCCAACAATCGCAACTTTCTCACCGTGCTGAATTGTAAAATTAACGTTTTCAAATAATACTTTCCCATGAAAGTCTTTTTTTAATTGCTTCACTTCTAAAAAACGTTTTCCTACTTTTTTGTTCGCTTGAATAGAAAACTCAACTGAATACTCTTCTTTCACACGTTCTACTTTCGCTTTCTCCAGCTCTTTTTCAAGTCGTTTTCGTTTTGACTTCACTTGTGCATCCATTCGCTTCGCTTTTACACGATAGAATTCTTTCACACCTTCTTGTTTTGTAGACTGCGCGTGTGCCTTTTGTGACCATGAACTCAATTCTTTTATATGTGTTTCTACTTGTTCTATCTTTTTTTGCTGCTTTTCATATTCACGTTGCTGCGACTTCCTTCTTTGCTCACGTACTTTCATGTAGCTCGTATAATTACCACTATGCTCAATTAATTTTTTGTCCTCAATTGACCATATTTTTGTTGCGACAACATCTAAAAAATATCGGTCATGCGATACAACAATAACAGTACCTTTCATCTTTTTTATTTGTTTAATGAGAAATCCCGTACTGATCTCATCTAAATGATTTGTCGGTTCGTCTAATATTAAGACATTAGGATTTTCAGCAAATCCTTTTGCTAATCGAATTTTCAGCTTTTCACCACCACTTAAAGTATGAAAATCGTTCGTTGGCACGCCCCATTTCGCAAGAAGTTCTGCTTCTTGCGAAATCACATCATTACTAATAAAAGATTCTATTTCTTGCTCAACATATGCGGTTGTCATATTCATTTGCTGCCATTCAACAATCCCTTTTGAAGGCTCAATCTTTCCATTTATTAATTGAAGTAACGTTGATTTACCAGCACCATTTTTACCAATTAATCCGATAACATCCCCTTGTTTCACTGCTACATTCATTTTTTCTAACAAAGTATTTTCCATTATTTCAACGTAAACATCATTTAATTTTAAAATTTCTTTCATATTACCGATCCCTTTCATTAAGGGAGAACAAAAAAATCCTCCCAAAGTAATTTTGGCAGGATTAGTCGTTACATTATTTATACCCAAATAAGCTATTACGCAAATCAAATAGCAATACCGTTGTTTGGAATTGGGCAGACTAATCCTAATTTTTATAAATTGAAATTTATTTCATTTCAACATTTAAAAATAAGATTAGTTAATCATCGTCCACCCATCATTCCTTTCCGTCATTAATAACCATATTGTACCATACTAGTACTGTATGAGTAAATGCAATTATTTGTGCTGTTAAAAAGATCGCTTTCTTTTAGGCTTATTTATCATTTCTTAGCTTCATATTGAACAAGCACAAATTACATTGATTGTAATACGTCCTTTAGATTTCCCCAGTAGTAAACTTCTAAGCACTCTCTCTTATATAAATTTTATATAAAAACAAAATGTTATTCGTTACCCAATAACAACTTATTGTTTTTCGATAAATTTTTATTGATTATTCCCTTGTGATAAGCTATTATATCTTTACAGAAAATAATAATGTAAGGATTGAATTTATGGACAGGACATTAAAAATCACAAAGTTAAATATGTTTTTAAGGATTTTTCTCATCCCGATTATAGTAGGGATTATTGTTGGTATACTAACTAAATTGGGGCAAAGTATACTTCCTGGACACTGGAATTCATTAGCTAATCTAGGAAGCGTTTGGTTAGTTCCATCCTTTTTTGTGGCTAGCTTTAGTTATTCTAAGCGTTCAGCTATACTTTCTGGTATCCTTGCACTACTCGGTATGGTATTAGGCTACTATGGTTATGCAATAGTTATTAAAAATGTAGCTCACTCTATTTATTTTATATCTGTATGGATTGTATGTGCATGTATAGGAGGAACTATCTTTGGAATTGCAGGTTTTCTATGGAAAGATACTACAAATCCACTTCATAAATTCGGAAGCGCACTTTTAAGTGGCGTTTTTGTAACGGATGGACTTCACATTCTTTTAAATTTTGAACACTATAGTCACATGTTACCTGTTGGATATACCGAAGTCATAGTCGGGATTATCTTGATTCTTGTATTAGAACGCTCTAATGCTAATCGAATTTCTTCTTTCTTAATGATGGTTCCTATCACTATTTTAGGATTAATTGGATATAAATTATTAAGTTTGTTTGTTTAATTACAATACTGTATCATGAAAAAATAAAAGACTAATTCTATTATAATCCACAAAAAATATCACGAATTTGAACATTATACTTATTCATGTTAATACACTCATTCATAGGATGGATACATACAGCTACCTCTTTCAAAGGGGTAGCTTTTTTCTTACAAGATCTATTTATCAATTTATTATTAAATCCTTCTAATTTAACACCCGTATTTATTAACGTGTCATTATATATATTAAGATGACCTTTTACTATTTCATATAATTGCTATAAAATAAGGCTAAAAAAACTTATCTCCAAAGTTCTTTAGCCTAGATCAATTATCTACACATTAAAAAATTTAATTCGTACAACGGTACCTTTACCAACTTCTGAATGAATCTCTACACTATGCCCTAATTGTTTTGTAATTTCATATACAAGATATAGCCCCATTCCTGTTGATTCTTTAAAATCTCTACCGTTTTCTCCTGTAAAGAAAGGTTTGAATACTCTTGGTAAATCTTGCTTCGGTATACCTACGCCATTATCAGCAATTTCAAGTATAACGGTATTATCTTCCTTACAAGCTTTCACTTTAATCTTTTCTCTACTACCTGATGAATACTTAATCGCATTCGATAGTATTTGTCCGATTAAAAATTGTAACCATTTCACATCACTTTCTACAGTAATGTCCTTATCAATTTCAAGCTCTGGATATACAAAATTCCGGATAAAGAATCGTTTATGTTCATGTACCGAATCATTCACTATTTTATGTAGTTGTACCCTTTCTACATAAAAGTCTTGTGTAAACGCTTCTAAACGTGCGACATACAGAGCCATTTCTAATCCCTTTTTTAATCGATCAGTTTCCTCATTTATACTTTCAAAACGTGAATCTACTTCATCCTGTGTAATTAATTCTATTACAGATAAAGGTGTTTTCATTTGATGGATCCACTGATTCATAAAGGTTAAATGGTCATTATTTTTTCTCTCTTGCATTTGCAGCTGATTTTGATAATGTCTATATTGCACCTCAAGTAGTTCTTGAAGAGCAGCCGATACAGCTGCAAAATCAGATTTTTGAACAGATTCATCCAAAGATTGCATCGGGTTTGCTAGGCGCTCATAAAAAGAACGATGTGTAAAATAACGAAACACTAAATAACTTCCCATAAAGAAAACACCTAGAAACATTGCATATAACGCCGTTGTAATATGATTATGCCCATCAAACCAATATACGAGAAATATAGCTAGTAGTTGAATTATGGTAAAGCAAATAAGTGGTATATGATCACGTATAAACAACCTTATCATTTTTCTATACCAGTATCCCAAGTAATATGCAATCTATATCCAACACTACGAATCGTTTCAATCGCACCTTCTATATGTAACGTTTGTAACTTTTTACGCACACGTGTTGTATTTACACTTAATGTATTATCATCAACATAAGATTCACTATCCCATAATTTATTAAGTAACACTTCTCTACTCACAACACGCGGATAATTTTTCATTAATGTCTCTAATAAAATAGCTTCGTTTCTCGTTATATCAATCTCGTCATTTCTAAGTTTCAATACAAGTCTTTCAGGATATAAACAAAGACCTTGTTGCTCAATCATTCGCTCTTCTAGTTTCGGTGCATAATCTCCATATGCACGTCTTAAATGACTACGAATTTTCGCCACTACAACTTCATAATGAAAAGGCTTCGGAATAAAATCATCGCCACCGTTTTCTAACGCCATAACTTGATCCATCGTGCCTTCACGGGCCGAAATGAATAGTATCGGACATGTTGAAACTCCCCGAATTTGACGACACCAAAAGTACCCATCAAAACTCGGTAAATTAATATCTAATAAAACTAACTCTGGTTGTTCTTCTAAAAAAATGTTTAATACATTTTGAAAGTCCGATACAATAACTCCTTGATAACCATATTTCGCAACATGTGTCGATAATAGTTCTGCAATTTTCATATCGTCTTCTACAATCATAATTTTGACCATTATTGAACTCCTTTTTAATCCACAATCTCAAATATACTTATATCAAATAAATACTACCTCTTTTCACAAAATCCGTAAATTAAAAAAAGGAGGCTTTTATACAAAAGTATCCTTTTTCGTCCCTTATCTATTTAATATGAAATTTACTAAAAGTAAATCCTAGTTTCTCCACATAATCCATTCCTAGTTCCATACGCGCTGTTTTCAGCGGATCCACAACTTGGCAAACTTTTAAATTACCTGCTGCCGATAATAAAAGCGTTGCATCAGCTTTAGACATTGCTAATTCTTCATGTAAAAATGTCACCATATTACGTACAGCACGATTTGCTGCATCATCTAACAATTTCTCTGAAGCAATCGTCATCATTTTTTCTTTTTGAATAGCCATTGGTAATGGCCATTGTTTTCCTTTTATAATTTGAACTGTTACCGTTACCTCACCAGCAACCTCTACACCACTAACACCAATTTCACCATCACCCATTGCTGCGTGTAAATCACCTAATGCTAATAGTGCTCCTGGGACATTAACTGGTAGTAGTAATGTTGTTCCTTCTTTAATTTCTTTACAGTCCATATTCCCGCCGTGATCATGCGGTGTGCCACATGAAATGCTCTCTTCTTTCGGTGCAGTACCAATTACCCCAATCATTGGATTAATCGGGATTTGTAGTTCACTTGAAAACAAAACATATTCATTATGTATTGGGACAATTTTCACTGTATTTTCATTTAACTCATCACCCATTACACCAAGGTTTGCACCTGTAGTTAAAACGCCCTGCTCTGCAATTTCAATTTTTTCAATCGTTACGACTAATATATCGCCAGGTTCTGCTCCTTTAACATATACAGGTCCAGTCGCTGGATTAATTCGGTTCCAATCTAATTCTTGTAACACAACATCTTCAGAATCGATTTGATTTTCAAAGCAATCATATGTTTCAAATACAAGACTGCTCCCAATTTCTACTTCCATACACGGCTTATTTTCTGGTGACATTGAGTAAATGATATGGTCTTTATGAATTCGATACATAATACCTCTCCCTTTTATATTTATCTACTATTACTAATTAGCTTTTTTTATACAAGCTCCTCTTAAAATTAAATGTTATTTTTATGTAAAAAAGCACGCAGATTGTTTTATAACATACACTCTTTACTATAACAGAAAGGTGGTATCACTATGCCCCTTATTCCATACAACGAAAGTGATGTTGATTTACTAGCTCGTTTAATTCGTGCTGAAGCTGAAGGCGAAGGTCGCCAAGGTGAGGAGCTAGTTGGATGCGTTGTAGTAAACCGTGTATTTTGTGATTGCTTAGATTTTAAACAACTCCGTACCGTACGCGACGCTGTATATCAAAGCCCCGGCGGATTTGAAGCAATACAATATGGATATTTCTATCAACGCGCTCGTGAATCAGAAAAAGAAATCGCACGAAAAGTTTTACAAGGTCAATGGCGCTGGCCTGCACGATGGGCTCTTTGGTATTTCCGTCCAGTTGGAGCTTGTCCACCTGAATGGTATAACCAGCCATTTGTAGGACAGTTTAAAAGCCATTGTTTTTATGAACCAAGTGGTGATGAATGTCCGAAAATGTATTCACGATAGTAAAATTTGCAACGCAAGTACTTAGAAAGTTTGGTACTTGCGTTGCTTTTAACTGTGTTTTAGAAATCTAATAGTGTGATGAATTTTTCTATGCCTACTACATGTATTAATAATGGTATACGAGGACCATTTGATTGATTCATAATGAGCTTATATATAATAGTGAATAATTGTTTTTGATTTTCTTTCATTATTTTTTTATTTTCATGATGACAAATCGCATATAATTGCTCCATTAAGTTAGAGTAATCTTTATTAGAACGAAGTATTTTACAAACTTCTACTAGCCATTCTTTCTGCCTTTCATCTAATGTGTAGTAAAACTCTGCATTTTTCTCCTCATTTACCGCGATTAATTTTTCAGATTGAAAGTTTCTTATCCAATACTCTGCGCGATTATTTATCGCTCTCATTTCATCTAATGCATAGCTCCTATCTATTTTCTTTAATATCCCCTGTAAAATAGTTGAATCAAAATTTAATAATGGTAACGTTCCTGCTACTTGATTAAATTTTGGATAGTTTTTAAACACGCTATCAACTATAGATAGTTTAATTGCATTAAATAAATCTTCATTTTTGAGCGTTTTATTTTTATAACTATCTTTCAATCGTTCATATTCTGTATAATTGTGAATCACATCTTCATCCAACCCAATATGAAAAGCAGCGCCTGGTTTGTATTTTGCAAACATAAAGAGAATTACTTCTGGTATATACACTTTCAATAAATTGCTTGGTGTAATACTATTCCCTGAAGAACTAGACATTTTTTCATGATTCCCTTTAATACCAATAAAATCGTAAGAAACATAATGAGGCGCTTCTCGATTGAATATTTTCCTTGCAATTTCTTTTGATACATTATAACTACCCGTTTCTGATGAATGATCTCTACCGCCCGGTTCAAAAATAACATCCTCTATCATCCATCTCATCGGCCAATCGATTTTCCAGTTTAGTTTCATTTTATTTGTATTTAATACGGATAACTCTTTTTCATTTCCGCATTCACATTCATACCGCACTGTTTTTAATACTTCATCAAAATGTGTAATAATTGTTGTATCTTTTCCGCATCTCTCACAATATAATGTAGCTGGATAAAAGCTCTCTCGCTTTTCTTCACTACACTCTCCAGTTTTAAAATCCATTAAAATATCATATATTTCTTTTCGTTTATACAAAGCCTCTAAAATATTTTCATTATACCTTCCACTTCTATATTCATCATGTTGATAAATAAATTCTACTTCAATTCCAAATGCTTGAAGCGATTTTTCAAACTCTTTTTCAAAATGCTCCGCATACGAGTTATGACGTCCATACGGATCTGGAATATCACAGTATGGCATACCAATATACTTTGCAAAAGATGGATCAATATTTTTTGGAACTTTTCTAAACCTATCATAATCATCCCACGAAAATATAAAACGAGTCTTTTTCCCTAAATCTTGAAGTGCTCTTACTACGAAATAAGTCGTTACGATTTCACGAAAGTTCCCAATATGAACAGAACCTGACGGACTAATTCCAGATGCACAAACAAACATTTCTTTATTTGGATGTTTCCTAATTAATTCATGTGCTACTTCATACGCCCAATGCATATATTACTCACCTCAATTATTTTTTTGTTTCTCATTTCTAGTTTTATGCAACAAAAAAACTCCCACCCCCAAGATTATTCATCTTGAGGACGAGAGTTGTTAGCTTCGCGGTACCACCTCAGTTTGTTAATATGTCACCATATTAACCTCTTCAGGTACGGCAAAATATGCTTATACCCTATCTCTATAACGGGAGAACCCGTCGCACCACCCCTAAATAAATTAGTTCCTTGCGCAGCTCCAAGTCTTTTTTCATTAAGATATATACCGCTCTTTCTCAGCTACCAGAGCTCTCTGTACGTATTCTTTCTTAACTACTCTTCTCTTCTATGCCTTAAATATTAGTTTTTTAATATGATAATTTATAACACTTTTATTGTCAAACTTTTCCGAATCGAAATCGTAAAATTATCTAAAAAAATTCTTTATCGCTTCTAATTGAATTTTGTGGCTACACTCATCACAACAATATGCCTCTTTTGGTTTCTCTTTAAATCGCTTATATTTTTCACTACCTTCGTAAACACGAAATATATTCTTACAAGAAAAGCAAACAATTTCATAAAACATCATATGCATTTTCCTCTCCGTGTTTATAAACCTTTTAATCACTTGAGAAGATTAGTTTTCTAGAGCACAAATCATAATATCCTCTGACTAAAAGGTTTACCTCTATTCTTATCGAATTATATTAATATCTTATAACGCGAGGTGAACATCTTGTTCAGTAATATAGACTTAGTTTTAAATGTTAAAGCAAGTTTAGCTGAAGGACCATGTTGGAATGAAAAAAAGCAACTTTTATATTGGGTTGATATTATGGAGAAAAAATTATGCATATATAATCCTACTACCAATACGAACCGAGTAATCGCTCTCAATCAACAAATCGGCTGTGTTGTTCCATATTTAGAGGATGTACTACTCTTAGCTATGGAAAACGGCTTTTATTCTATTAATGTAAATACAGAAAAACTGACACATATTTTTGACCCCGAACCTCATTTAATAGAAAATCGTTTCAATGATGGAAAATGTGATCCAGCTGGTCGTTTCTGGGCAGGTACTACAGATACATACGGTATGAATGCTGCAGGTTCCTTATATTGTTTACATAATAATTTGAGTGTAGAGAAAAAAGTTTCACACGTAAATACTTCAAACGGAATCGCTTGGTCACCTGATCATACATACTTTTACTTTATAGATACACCTACTAAAAAAGTGGTTCGCTATCAATATAATATACGTACTGGAGACATTCATAATCCAAGTGATGTAATCATTTTCTCTGAAAATGATGGTCTACCTGATGGTATGACAATTGACGAAGAAGGTTGTTTATGGATTGCACATTGGGGAGGTTCAAAAATAACTAGATGGAATCCCTCTACTGGAGAACAAATATTAAGTATTCCAATTCCTGCGTTATATGTAACATCATGTACATTTGGTGGGCCTAACTTAACTGATTTATATGTTACAACAGCCAGAACAAGAATGACGGATGACGAATTAAAAGAGTATCCACATGCTGGTGGTATTTTTCGAATTCAAACAAATGTTAAAGGCTGCCCCACCTATTCATTTTGCAATAAAAATATTGGAGCTGAAACAAGATGAACCGTATCGATTACATAAGACAAGAAGAAAAGAACTATTACGATCTTTGCTATGAACAATATAAACTGTTTGAAGCTGGCTCTTGGCTTTTCAAACCAGTTAAAACGGTTATGGACTTGATGAACCACTTTGACGGACAAAACAACTTGCAAGTACTTGACCTTGGCTCTGGCGTCGGTAGAAATAGCATTCCAATTGCACAAAAAATAAAAAATGCTAGCGGCACGGTTACATGTGTTGATTTACTTGATTCCGCTTTAACAAAGCTACAAATTTATAGCAAAGAACATGATGTATTCGAGGTTATAAAAACAGAAGAAGCAGCAATTGAAAACTATCATATTAGACCTAATACTTATGACTATATCGTTGCAGTATCAAGTTTAGAGCATGTCAGATCAGAAGAAGATTTAACAAACGTGCTCCATTCTATGAAAAAAGGTACAAAAAACGGCGGTATTAATTGTTTAATTATTAACTCTAACATACAAGAAATTGATTCAATAACGCATGAAGAATTAGATGCTTTAATTGAAATTAATCTCTCCACTGAAGAAATGATACGCCTATTAAAAAGTATTTATAAAGGATGGAAAGAAGTAAAAGTTGAAATAAAAGAATTAGCTTATGATATTGTTCGAAATGAAAGACACATTCAATTAAAAACAAATGCCATTACATTTGTCGTTCAGAAATAATACTATAAAAAGTAAGGATATTTCCTCATATATTCATAGGAATACCCTTACCTTTTATTTTCATAAAATTATTTTGTTATTAGTTTTCGCATCATCTAAAATATACTTTTCATTCGAAATACTACTCAGCTATTAATTGAATTCATTAACTGGAAGAAATATTCTGCTTCATGAGTCTCATTCAATTTATACCATGAATGAAGTGTATCCGGCGCAAATACATCTAATTTTTTCAGTACTTCCATTGCAAATTCTAGAGGCGCTACACCCGATGCAGTAATAAGGTTTCTATTAGACGCTACAGGTCCCACTTCATAAAAATTTTCTCCTTTATAAGTAGGACAAACCATTTTCATATACTCTAAACTATTACTTGTGTGATTTATAGAATCCAAGTAACCGTAATTTGCAAGACCTATAGTTGCACCGCAAATTGCCGCTACAATTGTACCAAGTTTTAAAGCTTCACCAACTGTTTTCAAAATAGGTTTATGTATTTCTTCACTCCAAGTATTCCCTCCAGGTAAAATTAATAAATCGTTACTTTCAAGGATACATTCATCTAGGGAAATATCCGGCTTTATATTCAAGCCTCCCATTGAAATAATCGTTTCTCTATTTATTCCAACTGTGACTACTTTAAAAGACGCTACATCTTTTTTGAAATATCTTCCTGTATTAAGTTCAGCAATTAAATGTCCGTACTCCCAATCAGACATCGTGTCAAATACATATAGATAGGCTTTTCTTGTTTGCATTCAATAACACTCCATTCATATGCTACACTCTTAATTAAAACGAGTGTTCTTTTCAGTTTAACATTTTATGCAATATTTATGGTGTAAAATTCCAAATAAAAGAGCACTTGTTTCCGCAAGTGCTCTTTTCGGGGATTTTGAGATACCCTATTAACGAAAGTTAAGGTTACTTAAAGTTAAGAGGTATTTATACTATATGCTTGTCCTTTTTATTTGTGCATGATCAATATATAAACATCTTTAGAAATATTTAAAAACTTTTATTTATAGTTCCTTCTGGCATTTTATCATTAAGAAATTGATTGAAGGCTTATTTTCCATGTGCTTATTTGGTTCATCAATTTCAGAAACTTGTACTAGTCCATATTTATTAAAATCTCGTTTTATAGATTCAGAATTATAGAAGAACATTTTTACTCCTTCCATTATTTCGAAATAGTCTTTATCCAACTGTTTTCCCTTGCCAAACATTGGAGCTTTTTGAGAAACAGTTGTGAAAACCATATATCCACCTGGTTTTAGCTGATTATAACAATCTTTAATAAATTGCTCTCTCTCCTGCTTATTCAACAAATGTAGAAGTGCATGACTATATATACCATCATATGATTTGTTATCAAAAGGCATCTCATTTACCGAACCGTGATAGATACTAATATCTTCTAGGCCATTTTGCATTGCTAAATTAATGGCTGTTTTTGAAATTTCAATACCTGTTACATTTATACCATTATCGATAAAAACATTTGCATTTCTTCCATATCCAATACCCGGAACTAATATATCCTTAACGTTCTTTTCAAGAAAAAAATCTTTTGTCAAAATTGCAGATTCTGTAGGTTCAAATCCCCACATCGTTTGTTTTTCAATAAAACTTGATTCCCAAAATTCCATTATGTATCTATCTCCTTATTTTCAATCCATTTTCAGTATCAAATTAAAAGCATTTTTGTATTTGCTATACAGTTTTTTCTTCTATTCATACCACTTACCTTAGTTATCGTAGCTCCATTGAATATAGCATAATAATAAGCCTATATCTAATATAAAGATTGGTGAAAAATCTACCCTATTTTATTAATCTTTACGTTTATTGAAAATAAAAAAACAGCCAATATTTTTATTGTAGTATTGGCTTTTTCTCACGAGAAATTATCTTTTTATATTGTACCGATCTAATACTTTTTCTAACATTTCTAAAGTTATTGGTTGTGCTTTTTTTATTAATTGATAACCAATACGACCATTCGGTTCAGCTGTAACTTTTTGTAAAATCTTCAAATCATGAATTCCTTTTTCTCTTAATTGCATATAAAGTTGTTGTTCCGACATTTTTGCCTGCATCAAATTCTCTTTTACAATCTCTCCGTTTTCAACAATTATAATGCTACTTCCATTTAAAAATTGTTCCACCTTCCTTAATTTCAATTCAAAGAAATGAATGATAAGTAATATGCTTGCAAATATGATAGCCGCGAATATAGATGGGACTACTTTTCTACTTAATACAGGTTCTACAATAATACGGCCAATTGATACAACTATAATGATTTCAGCTCTTGTCATTTGGCTGACAGATGTACTACCTGTCATTTTCAAAACAATTATTCCAGTAAGAGTTAATATAATACTTTCCCAAATTATATTCATAATAACCCAATCCTTTAATGGTGTATTTTACTATCATTCCCATTAAAGGTGTGTTTTACTTACCTATTAAGTTGTTAAATCCTTCAGACCATGATGGAAATAAAGGTATCCAACCATACTCTTTACGTGCCTTATTATTGGAAGCTCCTCTTTCCCAACTATTTTTCCCATCTTGAACTTTAGGCTGAGGTGCCCCTATCGCTGCTGCATATATTGGTAACCATTCTTTACTAGTTGCTGGATAATTATCTACAATATTTACGATTCCTGAAGGCCAATTAAGAGCTAGCATAGTAGCTCTTGCAGCATCTTCAACATGTATAAACGAGCTTATCCCATCTGATGCGATAATTTCATTATTACGAACTTGATTTGCTATTAATCCGTTTTCCGCATACCACGTTCCTGGTCCGTATAATGTGCCGTAACGAAGTATAACCGATTCAGGTAACTCAGTAACAGCTTTTTCTAATTTCAATATGCCATTAACAGTGACTTGCCGAGGCATAGAAGCAGTAATATGTAGTGAGTTTTTTTCAGTCGCAAATGTATCCCCTGGTTCATACGCCCATGAAATACTTTGAGCGATTATTTTCTGTACCCCTACATTTTTAGCGGCATCGACAAGGTTACGAGTGCCTTTTGTTCTAATTTTTGCATTATCCTCAAAATCCCATAAAGATAATGACGTTAATTGATGAATAACTACATCGGGATTTGTTTCTTCTAATACAGAAAATACAGCCTTTCTATTAAATACATCAGCTATTACTGGTATAGCACCAACCTTTTTCATTGCTTCTACTTGCGAAGTATTACGGATCATCGCAAAAACTATATGCCCATTTTTTATTAACATTGGCAATAAAGAACGTCCTATTACACCAGTTGCACCTGCTACAAATATTTTCATATATGTTCCTCCTCATTTAGTAATCATAAATGTGACGAAACATTTGTAAGGTATGTGACAAATATTTGCTTATTTTTTCGTTATTCATATGAAACATATACTTTTAATGGTTTAATTATCCCTAAACTCAATTCATCAAAGCATTCTATGAGTGAAGTATAATGTATTTCATGTTGAAAGATCTCTTCTATAAATGGTGTTTTTCCTATTTCTTTAAAAAACCAATCTGCATGCTTTTGATAATCGTATCCGTCACTTAATCCAATGATTTGCAATTCTTTCTGATAAAAGTTAGCAATTAATGTTAGTTCTTCTATATTACCATCAGACAGTATACATATTTCACTATTAGTTTTAAGAGCTTTTTGCAAAGTATGGAACCCACTATTTGTAGCAGAACATTCGAAACCATAATTATATGTTTCTATTATTTTCTCTTCTGAATCATATATGTTTTTCGCACCAAAATTCTTTGCGAAATCTCTTCTATTTTTATTAGGCTCAACAACATCCACGTGCTCAACACCTACATAGTATTTTAAGAAATAACAAGCGAGTAAACCAATAACTCCCATTCCAGTTATAAGTACTTTTTCATCCTGTCGCGGGTTTAGTTTCAATACTCCTTTAGCGGCATCACACGAAAGAATAGATAATAAAGCAACTTTAGGTTGTATAGAACTAGGCACTCGAATTACTTTATAACCCTTAACTATCCCTATCGTTTCATGTCCATAAAAAGAAACTACTTTATCGCCTACGTTTACATGTGTTACTTTATTACCAACTTGAATCACTTCACCATAACTTTCATATCCAGTTTTTCTTGGATAAAAAGGATGCGTATCTGTAACATCGGATCCATTATACTGTGGTAACTCGGCCCCAATGCTTATCGCTCCTGCGATTGTTTTAACGATAATTTCATCGTCCTGTATGTCCTTAATTTCATTTGTTTCCCACTCAAGTTGTTTAGGCCCTTTTACAATTAACTTATATTGTTCCATTTATATCCTCTCTTTTTATAAAGATGTTATAAGTAATATTGTTATCCATCTAGATTTCGACTAAATTTATTTACCTAATAGATGATAAATTACCCTTGCCCAAGTTTATACCTTTAATGCTCCTGTACATTTCTGTTCAGCGTCTAATACTTTAAAATTACTATTCTGATAACATTTTAAGAAAAGTTGTTGCCGCCCAAATGAAATACGCAAGTTGTGTCACGATATACATCGTAATTTCAAAACCTGTAAGCTTTCTTTCCCTTTTTATTTTCTTTAAATATCTATAAAAACAAAATGAACATAAAATCAGTAAAACAATAGACATTTGATATAGATTTTCCACTAAAAGAACTGCCATTTATTTCATCACCTTTCCAATAAAGTGAAACTTTAATCAGTGGGGGTTTTGTTCATCCTTCACTGATTATCAGCCCTCACCAGTCGGGATTTAACGGGATAAAAAATATATAGTTCAAGCATATCATTTTAACGGAACAAATTACCACAATTTTCAAATTGAATAAACTTCCTAAGTAAAAGAAGTCACTTTTTGGAAATGTTTCAATACAATATTATGTAATTCAATACTCACTATATAATATTAGATTAGGTTTTCTTTTACTGTACATGCTTAGGAGGAAGTTTTACATGCAATTGATTCATAACATACAAAAAACGTTTAATAACCTATGTAACTACGATACGGTCAATTTAATACACGTTATTCAATCATTAAATATTTCACTTCATAAAATATCTCCTTTTATTACTTCACCAGTTAATCTTGAATACGGAAGGAACGTTATCTATCAGTCTGAATTTGTAGAGATTTTAGTATTAAATTTCCCCAGTAAAGCAAAGACTTTTGTGCACGATCACGGAATATCTGTAGGATGTATACTAATAGTCAATGGTACGCTACAAAATATAACGTACGAAAATAATAGCGAGCGGATTGAAGAGTTTACAGAGGGAAATATTTTCACAGTAAAAAAAGATACTGTGCATAAAATGTATAACGCTACAGATTCAACAGCAATAACATTTCACGTATATTCCCCACCATTAAAAGATGTACAAATATATGAGTAGCCTTTAAAAGGAGGAAATATGCAAAATTTGAAGGATTACTATATAAAGAGCTTACAAGATGGTCGAAATGTTTGGCTCTATGGACAAAAAATAGATGTAACTACAGATAAACATTTTGCAGGAACATTAAGTACCATTTCTAATTTATTTACATTGTTTGATGACCCCATACGAAGAGATTCTATTGGATATGTGAGCCCAAACACGAAAGAATTTGTTCATACAGCATTTTTAGTTCCGAATTCCTATAATGAATTATTAATGAGAAGAACTGCATTTGAAACGTGGAGTTATGCTACAGACGGTGTAATGAGTAGATTATCTGATTATGCAAGATCGAGACTTACTGGCTGGTACGTATCAAGATATTTTTATAAAAAATTCGATGCACAGTTTCCAGATAAAATTACATCTTATTATGAAAAAGCGAGAGATAATCACTTGTTCTTAAGTGTAGTTCAACGTGACCCACAAATAAATCGTTCTACAGAATCAATATTGAATGCAAAAAATTTAGGGTTACTAAGAGTTACTAAGGAAACTTCTGATGGGATTTATTTAAATGGTGCAAAAATGATAGGTACTGCTTCTCCTTATTCAAATGATTTATTAATCTATCCATTAGCAAAACTGACTGATACTCAAAAAGATTTAGCTCACTTTCTCATTGTGGCAGCCAATTCCCCTGGATTACATATGGTTTGTAGAGAACCATTTGCGAATACAAACTCTAGTACAGTTGATTCCCCTCTTAGCTCACAGTACGATGAAATGGATGCACTATTAATCTTTGATAATGTATTTGTACCATGGGAACGAGTCTTACTATATAACAACCCTGAAGCGTTATGGGCAATAAAGTCAGATGTAGCTTCTAGTAGTTTAGCTTATCACCAAGCAATTGTACGATTAGTAGTAAAGCTAGAATTTATAACTGCAATTGCTTGTGAAATTGCTGAAGCGATCGGTGCTACTACTTATTTGCATGTTCAAGAGAAGCTTGGGGAATTAATTATGCAAATCGAAACAATTCGCGCACTTTTAATTGCTGCTGAAGTTGAAGGTACTACAAATGAAACGAAAACTTATTTGCCGAATTTTAAATATATCGAAACTGCAAGGAATCTTGGTTCCAAATATTATCCCCGTGCAATAGAAATTTTACAATTAATTGGAGCAGGTGGGTTCATTCAACTTCCTTCGAGCTCAAATGACTTCCAGAGTCCTATAGCTGATTTATTGAAAAAGTACTTTAAAGGAACTAATATAGATGCCGAACAACGCACAAAATTATTTAAGTTAACCTGGGATATCATCGGAAGCCCCTTAGGATCTAGACACGAATTGTATGAAAGATTTTATGCTGGAGATCCAATACGAAATACAGCTATGCAATATGTAAATTATGATAAAAATCACTTTAAAAAGATGATAAGTAAATATTTACATTGATGAAAAAGAGCACTCTTTGCTAAGAGTGCTCTTAAAAAATATATAATTATCCAATTACATATATAATTGCTCCGGCCACAACTGCTATTTTTCTCCGTAATGGTTTCATCTTATTCACTTTTATTTTTATAATTCAGCTTTATTACTTCTGGTATATACTTCCTATCATATTTTCTCGTATAGATTTCTCCATCAGGAGTAACTAATTGTAAAACAATCTCACCACAAACCCCATCTAGTATTTCAAATTCACCTTGTGCATTTGAAATACTGTGTTCCTTACTTTCAATTGAATCTTCATATATTTTCACATTAAATATAGGTTCGTTATTTTGATCTACGATAATACCTCTTGAATACTTAGCAACTGCTATGCATTGATCCTCTTTTTTATAATATTTAGTCACAACCATTACTCCAATTATTATAGCGCTACATACAAACAAGAGAATGATTTTGCGCCTCACAACGAACCTCCTAATTCAAATTATTCTTTTCTAAACTGAAAATTAAACTGTCTTAATTGCTTGATTTCCTCAATTACTTTACGAATACCTTCTTCAATCTTATCTTCTTTTACATTCGAAACATTTAACTTTAACAGTTTTTCTTTAGGAAAATTCCTCATATAATTCTTATCAATAGTATCGACACTTATTTGAATGTCACCTAATTTTTGTATAAGTGTGTCTGTAACTGTGTTTTTCTGCATTTCTAAACAAGTGTGTATTCCAAATGTGTTTTGTCTATTATATGTAAATAATGATGGATTTTCATTTTGCACTTTTTCTAATGTTTCTGCTAGTTTTATTGATCTATTGTAGTAGGAAGAATTAATTTTACTTTTATGACGTTCAAACATACCGCTCTTTATATAAATTTCTAAAGCCGCTTGAGAAATCATTGGACTATCAATATCTAGTATCTTTTTGTATGTATAGAACGCATTTGCAATGGATGGTGGGATGACTGCAACTCCAACCCGTAAACCAGGAAAAATAATCTTCGAATAACTTTTCAAATATATGACATGACTACAATTATCCAAGCTATATAACGGATCTGCTTTTGAATCAGTTTCTAAATCTGCTAAATAATCATCTTCCACTATAAATACATTGTATTTCTTAGCCAATAGTGCGATTTTTTCTTTCTCATCTTTAGAATAAGAAGTTCCAAGCGGATGATGATATCTCGGTATCGTATAAAAGAATTTTATTTTTCCAGTTTGAAATATTTGCTCCAATTCATTCAAATCGATACCTTCATTCGAACGTTTAATACCGATTACAGGAACTTTATTTATTTCGAGATAATCAATATATAGATGATATGTTGGCTGTTCAATTAATATGGTTTCATTTCCATTCGGAAATGGTATAGAAGTTAATATAGCAAGTGCCTGCTGAACACCTGATGTTATAAAAATATTTTCTTCTTTTGTAAAGACTTGATAATTTGCTAATTGTTTTTGAATAACTGGTATTAAAGATGGTAACCCTTTCGGCGTTCCATATACAAACAAATCATTTTTATACGTATCAATAGCCTTATTAATACAATGTTGAAAATCTAAATACGGAAAAACATCTGGATCTGGTGCTGAAGAGGCAAAGTCAATTATCTCATTATTTTCTATCGTACTCCCTGATTTCTTAACAACGTAGTATCCACTTTGAGGGACAGAATATATAATGTGACGCTTTTCTAATTCATGAAGCGCACGTATAACTGTTGCCTTATTACATTCATATTGCGTAACGAGTGACCGTATAGACGGTAATTTCTTTCCTTCTTTTATATCTCCATTTTGAATCTTATTTTCAATGTCATTTAAAATATATAAATACTTATACATATTACACCTCCTCCAGCAATTCTATATTTGATTCCATCGGTTTTCTATTCATATAGCATTCATTCCTCAATTAGTTAATTTTCCGATCATCTATATCGTAAATCCCAATAGCATATGAATCATTTTCAATCCATTTCTTTACTGCTTCTGTTTTAAGTACACCTTCAACTTCTTTTTCTATTTTCTGTCCAAGTTCTCTCGCCCCTACTTCATCATCGCTAATCTTAGTTTTTATATCTATGGTAACAGGTTGATTCTTTTTATAATTTATTTGCTGAATACCAAACCCTTCATATCCATTTTTTCTAAATACGTCATCAAATATCTGTCCAAAAACTAACTCCCATCTATGTTCTGCATTTACAATCTCCTTGTTTCTTTGAGATATATTTACTTTATAGGACATAACGCCTTGAATTTGCAATCTTTTATTAATTTCTTTTTTTATTTCGTTAGCATTTTCGCTATCAGCAATCTCTAAATCTACTATCCTTTCTTTTTCATCTCTTATAGCAGCACTAAAAAAAGATTCCTCCTTTACCGCGGCTGTAGCAATATCCATCACTATAGACTCTTCACTTTTAGCATCTTCAATGTCATTCTCACAGGGACATAATAAAGCAAGGGGAAATAAAAATACAAGTAACTTCTTTCCCTTTCTCATGTAGCACCCCTCCATATATTTTCATTTACGATAAACTTTTTACTTTGACATATAAATACCTTCTTTAATTATTAAATTTAACATTATTTCACATTTCCCCCATTTAACAAGGGAATTACAATTAATAAATAGAATATCTCTATGAATAAATAAAAAGTGAGGGATATATAATGCAACGTGTAAATACGATTGATATTAGTAATGTACTACAATTGGAAAAAACTCTTTCGACTTTATTAAATAAAATGATTTCTTCAAAGCTAGACCTTGAAAATTGGTTAAAAGAGCAGTCAAAAGTTATTTGGGACATCGAAGAACAATTAAGATCACATTACATCGCCTTTCAATGTAATACGGATGATGAAGAAATAAAGGATACTTTTGAACATGATCAACAATTTGTAAAGCCACTTTTAAAGCGGTACCAAAATTTATTGGATAATAAATATTTAGAGTCACCTTTTCGAATGGAATTAGATTCTAACGTATATGGTTTATTAGATACAAAAATAAAAAATGCTCAAAAGTTATTTTGTGAGGAAAATATTGAATTAGAAATACAGGAAGACAAATTAGTCACAGAGTACTTTGAAATCACTGGAGGATTAAGTGGAATTTGGGACGGAGAAGAAAAAACGATAACAGAGTTACAATCCTATTTACAAGATTCGAATCGTGACACCCGTAAAAAGGCAAAAACCATTATTTCTGAACAATTTTTATCTGTTGAAAAAGAACTCCAAAACATATTAAATCAATTAATTGAAATTCGCCATCAAAAAGCAAAAAATATTCAACTAGAGAATTATCGCGATTATATGTTCAAAAAATACGAGCGTTTTGATTATTCAGCGATAGATTGCTATGAACTAGCTGAATCCATACGTAAGTATGTTGTGCCTCTTAAAGATAAAATATTGCTAGAGAAAAAAGATAAACTGCAATTGGATACGCTTTGCCCGTGGGATGTATCAGCTGTAACTCCAGATCAAAAAGTACTTAAACCTATTGCAAATGAAAATGATTTAATTGAAAAGAGCACTCATATCTTTAATAAACTAGATGTTGAATTTTCAGCACTTTTAAACCGAATGTATAAACACAATTGTCTTGATTTAACAAGCCGCAAAGGAAAAGCAGCTGGTGGCTTTTGTGAGTACTTACCAGCTTCACAATTATCTTATATTTTTATGAACTTAAATTATACACAAGATGATATTGTCACTTTTATACATGAAATGGGTCATAGTATTCATAACGAACTCATAAAACCATTAAAATTACGACAGTATATAGAAATTCCAGCTGAAACAGCTGAGCTAGCCAGTATGACAATGGAGTTATTCTCGCTTAATTATTGGGATACCTTCTATACAGACAAAAAAGATTTAAAACAAGCAAAAATTAACTTCTTTAAAGATGTTATTTCATATTTACCTATTATGCTTATTGTCGATCAATTTCAACACTGGCTGTATGAAAATCCAAGTCATACTTCTGAAGAAAGAAATGAAAAATACTTACAACTTCAAAAACATTATCAGTCTAGCGTCATACATATTGATGGCTACGAAAACTGGATAGCAACGAGTTGGCTACCTGTACTCCATATTTTTGAAGTACCATTTTATTATATTGAATATGCGATCGCCCAACTTGGTGCATTACAAATGTATAAACAATATAAAGAGGATCCTAAGCAAGCGCTAGAAAATTATAAAAAGGCATTATCACTAGGAAGCTCGCAATCTATAAAAGAAGTGTATGATGCAGCCGGTATTCGTTTTGATTTTTCTGGTGAAACAATTAAAGAACTAATGCTATTTGTAGAAAAAGAATTAGAATTACTTGAGCAATTATAAGAAGAAAGCTGCACCTATATTTTTGGTGTAGCTTTCTTCTTTATTTTATTAATCAGCTCTATGTACTGAGTATCTCCATATCCGATTGTTGGAAAAAGATAAAACAACTTTATTAATAATTCACGAGTTGATAAATCTTTATTTTTAGAGATGAATTTCATTACTGCATTATCTTCTGTTAACATTTCTAAAAATAAGTCTATAGCCTGATACATTACAGGTGGTACCTTATGAGAGGTCTTTTTATGGTTTACTAATACTTCATTGTATATAGAAGAATAATTCCCCAATTCAAGTTCAATTTGATTTACTTTAAATTCATCCTCTCTAAAGCTATTTAAGTATACCTTCCCTTCATAAGCAGACTGTTCAAGGTGAGAAAGTATGGTAAGTAGGTTCATTTGGCAAAACATATCTTCACCAAACCATAGAACAATACATTTATACTTTTTCGTAAAAAGGTTTTCTAACGGATCTATAACCTTTTTTATATAACTTTCTACTGAACTGTTATGTCCTTTCGCTCTTGTTTTAATAAACTCTTCATTAAAAACTTGAGTAGTAGCCGAGTTCACACACATTGCCTCATTAAATGGTGCATAATCAGAATCACACATTAGCTTTTCGTTTTTAAATTCTTCATACATAACTTGACCATTTAATATGTTAAGTACCTCTTTATCAAATAGCTCACTCTTCCTATCTCGTAACTGTTCAACCTCTATTTTTCTAGAAATATTCATTTTAAACGCCCCTTCTTTATTTAAATTTAGTTTATCAAATGATTGAATAGGCATTTTGTTAAGTTGGTATTCTCTTGGATTCATTCCAAAAACATTTTTAAAACTTCTACTATAAGCCTCTTGGGAAGAGTAATCGTAATCCAATGCGACCTCAATTATCTTCCTACCATTCTTTAAATCTTCCGTAGATAAATACAACCTTCTAAGAAGAATATAACGTCTAATACTGAAACCCGTTACTTGATGAAATTTAAAAGAGCAATAATAAGGAGAATACCCCATGTAACGAGATAATTCATCTAATGAAAATCTCTTTTTTAAATTGCTCTCAATCCAATCAATCATCTGCTGTATATGTTCATTCATTTCCTTCACTCCTTATTTAAAAGTATAGGAGAAGTGCGTTTCTTTCTTTTGATATTTCTTGTGTTTTATAACATGAGCCTTTCTCTAAAATCTTTATAATCTATATATAAGTATTAATTTTATATTTTTTCATCTATCTTATTTTGTCATACCTTCTATTCATTTTTCAATTTAGCGTTAATGAGTATGTTGGCAACACCTTACTAATTATTAAAGGTCAATTTACATCATATTTCATTTTAAAGGATTTCAAAAATTAAACACGAATTTTATAAAATAAAATTCTTTTAATTCCCAAGTTAAAAAATTAAGGTTTGGAAAGGACGTTTCAATGAACAAGCTAGAAAAAGAAATACTTCAATTCATAAATGAACAGTATCCGTTGAATTTTATTAACATTAAGCCAATAACAAATGAGATGTATGAATGTCTTACAGAACAAGGTACATACTTCAGTAGAATTACAAACTACAAAACATATGAAGAACAGATAGAAGAAGTTATATATACGAATTTTTTATATCAAAATGGTTTAGGTGTTCCACCAATAATCCCTTAATTACAAGGGAATTTTGTAGAAAAATTCACATTAGACAAGGAGATTTTTGCTGTATTATATAAAGCTGCTCCTGGTATACATTTACCAAGGTCTGAATGGAATTCTAATATATTTAAAAAACTTGGTAAACAAATTGGAAAATTACATCGTATATCTAAAAGCTTTGAAAAGATTAAACCAGTAAAACATATAAACGATTGGTATGAAAATGAAGAATATAATTTTCTTAAATATATCCCTAAAGAAGAAAATACAATAAGAGAAATTGCATCTGACGTTTTAACTTCCATAAAAGAGCTACCAAAATCCCCTTCAAATTACGGCTTAATACACGGAGATTTATGGTTAGAAAACATTTTAGTCGAAAATAATTCAAACTTAACAATGATAGATTTTCAAGACTGCGAAAAACATTTTTACATATTCGATTTAGCCGTTCCTATTTATAGTGCGATAGAATATTCATTTGCTGGAAATGGGAATATCGTTGACTATGAGTATTCTATTACAAAAGCACTATTTGAAGGCTACCAAGAGGAAAATGAGCTATCAAAAGAGATGAAAGACAAGTTTCCGTTATTTATTAAATTAAAGGAGATTTTTGAATATAGCTTAATGCATATGTATTGGGATAAAGAAGAATTAACGGAGGAACAAGTACGGATTATGAACCTTTATAGGATGAAGATCGAAAATAAGAATACCTATATCAATATTTAAGAATGCTGTTGTTTAACTGCAAGGAAACTTTGGTTAAACAACAGCATTTATTAATTAGCTGACAACCTTTTTTATGACTTATAAATACTGATTCAATAATCTTCTCAAATACACTTCATTTTGCGGTGATACTTTTTCAGAAAATCTAGCTGCAATAATAATAGGAGCCCATTGAAAAACTTCATCTCTTGATATGCCGGTACGACTGCAATATATATGTAAATACATCTCAGCTAATTCTACCGAAGATTGTGAGTACAACAAGTATGTTCGAAATACATCTGCGCGAATATCACCTGAACTAGCATCTACCCAATCTATAACTTTCACTTTCTCTTCCTTACTCAAAATCAAATTAAATGGATGAAAATCTCCATGACATAGCCTAAAATCAAATGTAATAAAATCTAATTTTTGTAATATATCCTTCTTTTTGCGTTCATCCAATTTATGCACAGATTTAATTTGACGCTCTAACCTTTCCCTCATTAACTCCATTTCATCTGTATTCACATGTATAGCATGAATCTTTTTTTGCTCATTAACACAAAGGCCGATATAACGCTCTGCCTCATTTAAATTATTAAGCAGAAGATCACCAATGTTGTCCCCTTTTACATGTTCCATAATAATTGCCTGTCTATTTTGTATCTTTGTCACTTCAAATACGTTTGGAACTGGCAGCCCGCATGTATAGGCATATTTTTGTTTTTTTGCTTCATTCATAGACTCTGTATCTGGGAGGTAATCTTTAAATAATTTTACAACCTTATCATCAGTTAAATAAATTTCTGCAGTATTCCCTTTTGCAATTGGATTACCTAGATTCACTTCATTTCTCTCCTTAAAATAAATTTGAATAACGCTTAATCCTTTTCTTTGCATTCACTCTAATCATAATGAAAACCTTCTTCACGAAGATATAAAAAACTTACCACTTTCTATCCTTAAATAGAAAGTGGCAAGTTTAGTTCTTTAGGAATATTGGAATGAAACTCTGGTGTATACACAATAGAAAATGAATATCCCTGCTCAATAAATGATACTTCATTATGTTTACATTCAAAGGGAACATTATTTATCTTAAAGTTATTATGGATTCGCTGTAAAAATGCGACGTCTGGTGTTCCGAAAGAAACGTGTACTTTCGGTGATAGAGCTTTCATCGCGATTGGAATCCAAGGTCGCTGCCACCAAGTCGCGACGATATATGCAGTGCCACCTATAACAAAGTTAAAAATATCCCCATCTTCCATCGTTTTCATATTTAGATTTGATTTTAACCATTCCGTAAAAACAGGTACACTCTTAACGGGAAGACCGATTTCCCTTACGTATAAAATGTTTAAAGGTGAATATGGTACTAATACATCTTCTTTAACATAACTATGCGCAATAATTTCGAGTAGATTTCCATCTCCGTCTTTAAAGTATAAATTGAATAGACCATTCTCTTCACCAATTACATTTCCATTTTGCCATTTCACAATGAGTAATCCAGAGTCGTTTAACCACCTCGCTGTTTCATGGAATTTTGAATATGGGATTTCAAAAGCAAAATGTGCAGGTGCGATTGGTTCATACACTTCTTGAAAACTAATTGTTGTATAAGGTGTTACTTCAAATTGAATGAAGGATGCTGTTTCTTTTTTTATTGGAAAAGATAATATGTCCTTATAAACTTGTTTTACCCCTTCTATGGAAACCGTTTGTAGTTTTATATCTGATATATGTGTAATCACTTTACATTCCCCCTCATTTCTTATTATCTATTCGTATTGTATTACACTTATAAATAGATAAAATCAAACGGAAGGATGGATTTTTCATATAGAAACTACAACTTTAGTATGATTATGTTAGCTCCAATTATTTTTTATTTCCGCTATAACAATTTCTGGTTTATCCCAGTGCAACATGTGTGTAGTATCAGGAATTACTTTTACTATACTGTCCGTTTTCTCTTTAAAAACATTTGCTGTCTTATCTCTATAATCCGCCCAAACTTGTGGGACTGTAGCTCGAAGTAATACAATATTAGCCAGTAGCTTCTCATATATATCTATTGTTTCATCTTTATGCATACCTCTTATTATATTACTAGCTGTATTTCCCCTGGCATGCCACCATACTTTATTATCCATTTCGATCCCTAGATCCTTTACAGCAACTTCTAACAATGAAGACCACCTAGTATAAGCTTCTTTTTCACTTTTGAAAAATTCGTCCCAATTATTAAAAACGTATTCATCAAAGTCCTTTTCATAATAAGCAATTTCTTCTTCCAACGTTTCTTCTCGAAGCCTTTTTGTTTGATATCCACCATCAATAAGAATACTTCCTTGTACTTTTTCTGGATGATTTAACAAATAAAATAAAGCTACAAAACTTCCCCATGAATGTGATAGAAAATAGAAGTATTCGATTCTCAATTCATTTATTATTTCATTTAACCAATTTGCTAAATTGTGCATCTCATAATCTTCTGTTCTTTCAAATGGAGGTGTTTTACCATGTCCAGGTGCATCAACGGAGATAAATCTATACTCTTCTTTTAATTCCTCAGCAATTTCTATAAAACTTAAACTCGTACTACCTAATCCATGTAAACAAAAGATAACGGGCTTGTCATTATTCCCCCATTCAGTAATATGTACATTTATTTTTTCATTGCTAATATAGTAACGTTTCAAAACATTTATCCTCGATATTTTGATTTTTTAATTTACACTTTATTTATTTCTATTATTTTCAAGTATTTTCTGTATTCTTTTCCACACAAAAAGCTGCTTTTCTTTAAATGAAAAGCAGCTTTTACACTAAAATATATTATAATTTAACAGCAATAATCATAAATCTTTTTGAATTAGTACGAATCCCTTTTTCAGAACTAGACGTATCAATGAACTTTTGTAAAATAGTAAAATCCTCTTCCTGTTCTCCAAATCTAGGAATAATAGGGGTATGTTTTAATAAGAAAATGAGATCTTCAGACCTACTGTAATAATCAGTAACATCATATTCACGTACTTGCACGAGATCAAATCCTGCACTAATAAGTTCATTCATATACTTTTCTTTTAAAGTACCATCCCGTTCACCTAAGCATTGTCCTCTACCAAATGCTTCTTTCAGGTTTAATTTATCATTCTCACTTACTTGTTGTGTTAAGAAAAAGGCACCCTTTTTCATTACTTTCGCTAACTCAGATGCCAGAAACGGGGCATGACAACTTGAAGCAATATCAAAATGTGCATGTGGAAATGTTAAAGCTTCAGAACCCATTTGAAGAAACTCAACATTTTGTACACCTGATTTTTTCAAGTTAGAATGTGCCGTTGCAATCATGCCGTTAGAATTATCAATTCCAATCAACAATTTAGCTGATGATGCTATGTTAAGTACATTTTCTCCTCCGCCTGTACCAACATCAAGTAAAATATGTGATGGTTTACACCTTTCTTTTACCTCACTATAAAAGTCCCATGTATCTCCTACAGTTTCACATTTTATTTTGCTAAAATCCCATCCATTTAATCTTCCTACTTTATCATAGAAGCTTTTATACTCTAATTCGTTCATCTTATTACTTCCCCTTTGTAAAAATAAATTAAATATGTATAATAACCTACGACACTCCTTAATTATATATTATAAAATACAAATTATTAAAACAATATTTCCCTTCACACTACAATAAGTTTACATAACATTTTTATGGTTTATCTTTATCTATATATTCTAAATGCCCTCTTCCCCAACTACACATACTATCCAAAACAGTACTGACTGTTTTTCCATGTTCAGTTAAGCTATATTCTACTTTAGGTGGTATTTCTTGATAAATTTCGCGTTTTATTAGTTGATCTTGCTCTAATTCACGTAATTGCTTCGCTAACGTCCCTTGAGATATATCTGGTATCAATCGCTTTAATTCACCAAAACGTTTCATTCCATCTGTTAGCAAAATAAACAAAATGAGTGGCTTCCATTTCCCACCGATTATTTGTAATGTTGCTATTACCCCTTTTAACTTCGGTTCTTGTAAATCCATTTTTCTCACCTCTCCTCAGATATCATAAAGTGAAACTTTAATCAGTGGGGGTTTTGTTCATCCCACACTGATTATTAGTTGAACCAATCGGGCTTTTACGGGCAATTGATCTCTTACCTAATTTCCTTGCATTTTCCTAACTTTGAGGTGAGAGTTTTACTGCCCGTTAATGCGGGATAAACCATATTTAGAAATTTTTCCTATTACTTATCCGCATGTATAGCAATTAGTACGAAATTTGCGACTATGTACATATAAAGTGCGTACTTTTCACTTGCTCCCTTTTAGCGAATAATAAAAGCATAGCACAGTTAGTTATATTCTAAATTTTTTATTAAAGGAGTGGCTAAAATATGTCTATTACTACATTAAAAAATAGCCGTATTGTTATCATTGGCGGGAGTTCTGGTATTGGATTAGCAACAGCAACACAAGCAATTAAACAAGGCGCACATGTTATTATTGCCGGACGCTCGGAAGAAAAATTAAAAGTTGCTCGAGAAGTAATAAATAACAATCATCTTCAAACTTATATATTGGATAATCAAAATAAAGAGCAATTACAAAATTTTTTCAAGACAGTTGGGAACTTTGATCATTTATTCACACCGGGAGCCTCTTACACACTTGGACCAATTACCTCTACAGAGGAAATTGCTGAAAGTAGCTTCATCGGAAAGTTTTGGCCTCAATATTATGCCGTAAAATATGCAATTCCTTTTCTTTCAAACTCTGGATCTATCGTGTTAATGTCCGGTGCATTTAGTCAAAGACCACTTAAAGGCGCACCTGCTTATGGAGCTTGCAATGGTGCTATTGAAAGTTTAGGGAAAGCTTTAGCTGTTGAATTAGCTCCTATAAGAGTTAATGTTGTTTCTCCTGGAACGATACAAAGAGAGAATGAACAAAATGAAAATAGACTAGTTGCTTACGAAGCTTATAAATCTCTTTCACTTGTACAACGAGCTGGATATAATGATGAAATTGCACATACTGTCCTATATTTAATGCAAAATAGTTTTACTACGGGTAATGTATTGTTTCCTGATGGAGGGTACACATATCATTAAATTATTTAAGACAAAAGCCCCTTATTACGGTGGCTTTTGTTGCTCATTTAAACATTGCTGAAATTTCCAAATAGATGATTACATTACTTTAGTACCAACTGGTTGGTTTTTAGATGATTCATTACAATCCGCTCATTTTGTACATTTGCAAATAAAATTGTGCTAGTAGTTGACGAATCGAATCTCGAAGTAATATGTCTTGATATTTATGGATAAGTTTACAAAGAAAAAAGGCATATAAATAATGCCTTTTTTCTTTATCATCATTTAACTGGATAACAAACTTCTGTAACCCACTTATTAGGATCCGATTCCATCGCTGGGCTCACATGATAAATATTAAACATCGGGCCTGCTAATTTGTAACCCTCTGTCTCAATCCATTTTGCCGCAGCCTCATTTACAGCTGTCATCTGTTCATAACTTCCATTAACTGTTATAGAAGCTACATTGGTTGATTTCATATTTTTAAATGTAACGTCTTTTGTATTTTCGTGCTTACCTAGAATACTTAGCTGTATTTCTATATCTACATCATTTTCTTTGTATTCACGATCATGGAAAACCGCAATACTATAACTCGGTTGGGCAATACTAATATTTTTCATTTGAATTTCTTGCATTAATATACTCCATAAATCACCTTCGCAATTATACGATGGAATAATCTTTCTAACACTAGCTACAGTTCTTTCTGGAATTTCTTTTATTGAAACATGATAATTCATCTCAACAACATCCTCTCTCATCGTTTTCATTGAGTCTTCGAGGAGACGTAATTGTTTTTGGAGGTTATTCATGTCTTCTTTAATTTGAGCACTACGATTTAAAAATTGCTCTTTTATGCTATCTATATTATCGCATTCTATTATTTCTTTGATGGTAGCAATATTAAACCCCATAGCTTTTAATGTTTGAATTTGATTTACCTTTTTTAATTGGTCAGCTGAATAAAATCGATATCCACTCTGCTCATCGACTTTTACTGGTTGTAATAATTCCACTTTATCGTAGTGTCTCAACATACGTATGCTAATGGAAGATAGTTTAGAAAAATCCCCTATTTTAAACATGATTTCCTCCTATAAATAACATCTACTTTGAAGCTCAACTTCATCATAAACAATGACATTATGTGAGGGTCAACTATTTTTAACGATTTAAATAACAATTTAACATGTTATATTTATATAATTAAAAACCTATATTCCTGTTTTTATGACTACTGCAATTGACAAATCATCACTAGTTATTTTTATCAAGACATTCATAAACCGCCATCATATCTCGTTTATTCAACTCACGAATACGATTAAAAATTGGTATTTGCCCAACAGCTTCTGTTAATAAGCTTTCATTCACAACATCACTTACTTTTCCAGTTAACCACGTTTGTACATCCACGCCCTCGACAACTTCTTTTAACCCTTCGTCATTAATACCACTTGCATTACAAGTTACACATGGAATTGTTAGTTTAAAGACACCATCATGTAGATTATCTTCGGTTATCACTTTCTTACCTTTACAAAATGGACATGGATTACTTTTTTTAATTTTATTAATTTGGGTAACTAATTTTTTGTATCCAAATGCTTCGTATACATACGTAAGTTTTTTATATTTACCATTTGTGAAATACTTATCTATAATGTTTTCTCTCGTTTCATAAACATTAGGGAAATCACAAACAGTTACCTGATTATTAACACTAATGGATTCGATATTTCCTTTTATTTCGCCCCAGAATGGTAAGACATTTTGTAACACCATTTCATAGTTTGAAAAGCTTGCTTGTTCTAATTCAAACATCTTCAGTGCGACTTGTGCTTTTCTTGACAATAAAGAAACATCTTCCGTCAATACCATTTCGCCACCGACAATAGACTTCAATTTAACAAGTGCCGGTAAATCACCAACTGTTTTCAATACTTCATTAATAGGCTGATTGATTATTTCACGAATATCTACGTTATCAAATTTAAGTGGTTTATGATGATTTAAAACCGTCCCCTCACAAATTGGACATTTCATCATTTTTTTTGAACTTTTAATTTCTTCTTTAATAGGTGCTTTTGAAATAACAATATATCCACCAATAATTGTATTAAACCCTACCCATGTTCTGCGTGTCTTTCCTTTTTTATCATAAAATGATTTCTCAAAATATCCGTACCAAAACGTATGCTTTTCTTCTTCTGACATATCATTATAGCTCTTTGACAAATCGTGACCAAGCTCATTTTTTATTTCTTCGAATAGAAATTCTATTTTTTCATGCTGATAAAATTTTAATACCTTCATGATTTCTGGATCGAATAGCCCATCCCAAAATGGAACACTTTTATCTTGAATGGCAATATCTTTATCAAAAACTTCAATTTGAAGACGTCCAGAACAAGATGGACAATGATTGTCCTGTGAATAGAAATCAAAACTTCTCGTATCTTTATTAATTGGATGAGCAGCTACAATATGATTAATTAATCCACCAATCTCATATAAGAAACTATATTGACTATATAAATGTCTTTCAAGATCAATAGCAACAACAGGTGCGATTGTATCAGATTCATATTCACCATAAATTAACCTAGCCATTGATGATAAACTTTTTAAAATACCGCCCTTATAAACGTTTTCGGCATTTTTAAAATAGTTAATATGATTCCCTTCTAAATAGTGAACTCCTTTTTTCTGCTTAAGCATTGAAGAGATGTTTATTTTCTCTGTGCTATTCACATTACTTTTTTGACGATAGTAATCCTCATGATTAACAACATCCAAATGCTCTACAGATTCATTCTGCCTTTTTCCAAAATCAACTATATAATCAGAGCTTTCTAACATGTAACGATTATGCTCAATCATAATGATAGAAATTGATTCATCTTGCAGAATACCTCTAATACTATCGATAAATTGATTTAAAATATTTTGTGATAAACCTTTTGAAGGCTCATCAAAAATGAATAATGTATGTGGATTTCTAGTGTTTGCAAATAATTCCGAAACTAAATGAACACATTGAAACTCACCTGTCGATAATGTTTGTGTTTTTCTCTCTAATGTTAAATAGCCAAGTCCTAATTTAATTAGTAGGCTCAAACGTTTATAAGCGATATCTTCATTTGGAAGTTCATCAATAATATCCTCAATCGAGCGCTCAAAAATATCATCAATGTCTTCACTATACTTTGTTAGTTTCTTTTTAATATCTAGGAAAGTTGCTACAGTTGATCGACTTGTAATTGATTGATTTCGGTCTTGTCCCACCATAACTAATTTATCTTTTGGATATCTTTTCAAGAAATCTGTAGCTAGACATTCATTGACAAGTGTAGATTTCCCACATCCTGATTCTCCTGTAACCGTTACAAGCCTGTTTTTAGGAATTTGAAACTCCTCCATTTGGATATTACGGCAATATAAATCATAGAATGTATAATATTCTGTTGGTATTTCTTTATTTCGATCCCACAGTATTGACTTTGGTCTTGGTGATTCTTTCACAATTTTCCCGCCATATTTTCCGCTACCAGGTCCAAAGAACAATTGCTCATCAGTTGTATCTAGTACCGTATCTGAATGATCAATAAGCCAAATTTGATTTTTACACCCTAATCGTTTAATCTCTTCCAAAATTTTCAATAATGTTTCATGATCAAGTCCAACTGAAATCTCATCAATAATAATTACAGCATTTTCACTTACTGCCATGAATTCAGCCAAATAAAGTCGTGTTAACTCTCCACCTGACAACGTACCCATAATTCGATTTAATGTTAAATAACCAATGTTCATATTAATAATATTTTGCAGTATATGCTGTTTTTCTTCACTAATATTTAATTCTTTTGCTAGTGAAAGAATAGATTCAATACTTAAATCATTAATATTTGAGATTGAATGTGGCTTGTCCAACAAATCAATTTCATATTGTTCAATTTCTTCACTATAACGTTTTCCCTTACATTTTTTACACTCAACATTTTTTGTAGTACCACGGCCTTTACAACCAGTACACCAGCCTAATTGATTATTAAATGAAAAGACCTCTGGAGAAAGATTAAAAACTTCAGCAAGTTTTTCCCGAACCTCTGTAAAAACACCAGTATGAGTACCAATCGTTGAACGAGGATTAGACGAAATCGATGATTTTCCTAGAAAAAGTACTAAAGGCATTTCTTCCATCTTAATGGCACTAAAATTTGTTTCCATAATGTTAGGAAATAAATATTGATATTCAGCCTTTGGTAATAAAGAAACTAATCGTTTTTTTGATTCTTCACCAATTGTTTGGCAAAAAGTTGTTTTACCCGATCCAGATAAACCAGCAATTCCAAACGATTTATTAAACGGTATAGTTGCATCTAATTTATTTATGTTATTAGCAATTAATTGATTTACTTTCATATTAACCTCTATTCTTATTTATTCACAAAAGCATTTTTAAAATATAATAATTACATAATGAATATCACCTATTATGTAATTATCCTCTCACTTCATGAATCTTATCCTTGTATATTTCAAACCACTGTTGCCATTCATCTTTAGAAAATTCTTTCTCTTCTCCTTTTAAAACGAAAGAAAAAAGATTTAAACAAATATGCCAACCAGCTACATCTCTCGGTGTATGATCTGTTAATTCATGAATGTACTCTTTAAGAAGTAACAAAGTACCATTCTCCTCTTTATGTATTTCAAATCGAACACGGTCTTTATCCCAAGTAAATTCAAGTACTGAGTTTAGTTGACATTCTAAAATATCAATGTTTATGAATGAACCGTCCATCATGTCGAACTTTATTATTCCACCAGTTTTAAGGCTTTCAATCTGTAAATTGAACATCCATTTTTTCAGCTTACTGTTTTCTGTTAATACAGACCAAACTTCCTCTACCGTATATGGACATTCGCGTTCAAATTTTACAATATATCCATCAGTTAGTTTCCCAATTTCAGCTATCATTTTGATTGCCTCCTTATATAGAATGTATGTTCTCACTTCATTTTACACGAATATAAATATAAAATAAATATTTATGACAACGAAGTGTTAATTTAAAGTGAATGGTGCTGAGAAAAACTTAAATATTTTCTAAATCGAGTTATATAATATTGAAAATTAAATATAGATTTACGTACAAATAAAAAAGCCGCATTTGCGACTTATGAAATCATAGGATTAACTCCTGTTTTATTGTATGATTAACGCTTAATCGCATCGACAATTAGCGATGGAAAACCAAGTTTATCGCCTTTATTTCTAGAATCATACCTTTTCGAACGGAAAATAACACCGTCGTTTGCATCCCATTCGTTGTAATAAAACCGACCATGTTCATCACAATATTCAAGTAAAACTACCTCGAATCCAGCAGTTTCAAACATTTTCGTTAATGTTATATAATTATGAACGATTTTATGACTTGCTGCTGGATGATCTTTCGGACCGGGTCCCCCTATTTGAACTATATTTTGATATGCCTCATCCTGAAAGAATGCATCAGGGACTCCGCACCGAATATGACCAGATGGTTTTAAAAATTCATAACAAATTTCAGCTGCTCTTACACCTTCTTCAAAAGTAAGGTGTTCCCATACATGCTCAGCTAAAATAGCTGAAATAGAGTTGTATTCAAATCTTTCTTCCCACGTAGCTTTATCTAGTAAGTTAAGTTCATCTTCTTGCGTTTGAATCCAACCTGGATTATTATTAAACACTCCAGCTCCGACAACTACTTTAATTTCGTCTTGTTTTATTGCCACCATGTTCACCTCTTAAATATTTTAATTCATTAATATATTCTATGTTTACTATTATCCTTCCTCCTTTAACAAATTTAGTACCATGAGTCCAGTACAATACCGAACTCATGTCCTAAAAACTCTCTAACGCAACGATTTGTCTAACTCTATAAAATTAGTTCATAATATACGATTTTTCTTACAGAAATATAGCACAGCAAACATTAGCATAATACCAATTACGTAAAAAATTGTTGTTCCGCTCCCACCAGTATTAGGAATTACCCAATTATTCTTCGCATTTTTCACTGTTATTTTTTGTGTCTTTACTGCTTCTGTAATTTCTATTTCTATTGGATCCCTAAGTAACATATATCCGTTCGGCGCTTTTATTTCTTTTATCGTATATTTTCCAAGTACTAATTGACTGGAAATCACCTTTCCTTTTTCATCCGTTGTTAATCTAGCCACTTCTTTACCCTCTTTATCTAAGACTTGAAATATAGCGCCTTGTAGTTTTAAATTGATATCCTTATCATCAACTTTCTCAATTTCAAATTGTCCAGTCGGATCTGGTAATTTCTTATTTCCTATTTTAATTTCTATTACTGCATCTTTTTCTACTTTTACAGTTATTTTTTCTTTTAATAATTCGTAACCTTTAGGTGCTTCTACTTCCACTAAGGTATAGTTTCCTTTTGGTAAGTCTTTTGATACTACTTCTCCTTCTTCATTTGTTACTAGTTCTCCAACTATTTTTCCTTTTGAATCTTCTATATGAAACTTTGCCCCTGCTAGCTTTTTATTTTTATCACTTATGTCTACTTTCACAAGCTTTATTTTCCCCATTGGATCTGGCAATTTCTTATTTCCTATTTTAATTTCTACTTCTGCATCTTTTTCTACTTTTACAGCTATTTTATCTTTTAATAATTCATAGTCTTTTGGCGCTTCTATTTCTACAAGGGTATAGTTTCCTATTGGTAAGTCTTTTGATATCGCTTCTCCTTCTTCATTTGTTACTAGTTCTCCAACTACTTTTTTATTTGAATCTTCTATATGAAACTTTGCTCCGACCAATTTTTTATTAACATTATTACTATCAACCTTTTTTATTTTTATTTTTCCTGTACTAGGCTTGTTCCAATGTTGCCAGTTAAATTTGAAATTGTGAAATTCAAATCCACCAGTTTGTTGTACCGCACCGACAAATGCTTGTCCATTAATCGAACCGCCTTTTGTTTCTAATACAGCATTGGGGGCAAACACACTACCAACGACACCATATCCCTCTGTTATAATTTTTTTCGCATTTGGAAAAACCCAAATCACTTTCCCATATAGCTCAGTAAACGGGGAATTAGGAGAATATGGTTGTGATGTAGGAACTATATCTGTAGCCCTTCCAATATTGTTCGTGTCATATAGAATAGACCCATTTTTAAATGTAACCTCTGTTGCATCCGAATACATAACAATAAAATCTTTGTCCTTAGCACTCGGTAAAAATACATCTCTTATATCTAAATTGATTTTCCCTGTCAATTCTGATGAAACATAAATATTAGAATTGTTTATATCTTTTCCGATTCCATAACTCATATTTGGAATTGGGGTATTCGTTTTATATTGACCAGCATTTTTACTGACTTGGTTCACTATATTGCGAAATTCATTAAATTTCGCGTCAATTTCTAGTTTTTCTTTATATACGATATGATCATAAGAAGATTGTATGATGCGATCTGGATCACTCTCTTTTGTCATTACGACTATTCCGTTTTGAATGATAAAAGATTCTTCTCTTGATTTCTTAAATTTTCCAGACAATAACAAGGACGGATATCCCTCATCAACCCATTTTTCACCTACTATATTAGATGTTCCCGCTGCAGCACCTACAATCGTATACCCCGATGCATCCATATCACCTTGAACTGCGATTGCTCCTTCAATGTCACCACCTATTGCTTTATGGTTACCAAAGACAACAGCATTATAACGCGATATATCACCTAGACTTTCTAGGTTTGTCGTGGATCCATATGCTTCTTTTGGTACATATACGACAAAACTTACACTTAACATTAACAAAACAATAAAATGAATACTTACCAGCTTTAATCGTAGCCTCAATTCCTTTGTTCCCACCTTTACCGTATTTTTTCTATAGTCGAATAAAATGACATATTCACCAATGAGGATTTACTTCATCCTTTATATACTTTCTTTACTTATCTCTGAATTTCCGTTCCCACTTCCCATTAATGCAGGATAAATAAATACATTCTATCGAGTTAACCTTTTCTTATAAATTACGACTAGAAACACACATAACAATAGGATTGGAACTATTACAGTCCACTTATTAAATATAAATATCTCTGTACTCACTTTTTGTTTTTCTTTCTCGTTTAACTCCACACGCACACCTCGAACTAGCAATCTATTGGTGTTTACTCCATAAGGCGTACACGTAATTAAAGTTGTATAATCTTTATTTTCTACAATTTGTAGATCGTCCGTTTCGTGTGGTAACACTACTTTAATTTGATCTACTTTATAAGCAAGAACTTTGTCTAAAGAATGAATATAAAAAAGATCTCCTTCACTCAACTTATCTAAATCTGTAAATAATTTTGCTGATGGTAAACCACGATGCCCTGTTAAAATAGTGTGCGTATTTTCTCCACCTATCGGGAGCGAAGAAAAATCTAAATGACCTATCCCGCGGCTCAATACTTCCTCAGATGTCCCTTGATAGATTGGCAGTTTTATATTGATTTTCGATATTTCAATATACCCCATTACATCTCCTAAATTTAACGCATCAGCATATGCTTGATGATTACTTTTTTTTTCAGAAAATGGATCAGTAAATGTTTTCGTGGAAGTGTGAACTTGTTTATTATATTCGGCTGCTTCTTTTTCCCTACGTTCGACTTCTTTCTTTTGTAGCGCTTTGATCTTCTTATCGTAAGAGCTAATCTCAGAATAATGTGCACGAGTCGCCAACCAATTACTAATAGTAGGATATAAAAAAACACCTAATCCAAATAAAAAAATACCTCCCAAAACAAGATTTCGTTTCATATTTCCACCTCTGTATATGCTTAAATATCGAAAAGAGGGAAGCATTTTGCTTCTCCCCTTTTCCCATAGTTACATGTTCCTAAAATCTTAATTATTAGCAAACTTTTTTCTAAAGAAAACAAATGCCGCTGTAACCATTAACGTAAGGCCTATTACAGTAAAAAGAGTCGTTCCTATGCCACCCGTTACCGGAAGAACCCATCCACTTTTATTATTTTCAATCGTTAATTTAACCGTTTGATTATTTTCGCTAATCTTTACATCAATGGGATCTTTTAATAATTGATAAGAAGCTTTTGTACCATCTTCTTTTGTATATGTTGGTGCTTTCGTTTCAAAAATTTGATAGTCTCCATATGGAATGTTAGACCATTTAATAACACCATTTTCATCTGATACACCTGTTACTTCTTTTCCTGCTACAACAACTATTTTTCCATTTTTATCTTTAAGTACAAACTCTGCACCTTTTAATTTATTCTTATTAGCACCATCAATTTTTGTTAACTCAATTATTCCAGTTGTCGGAACAACAACTACAGGTTTAGATTCCTTTTCTCCAATTACGTCATTTTTATTTGTAAAATCAATTTTTGCTGTATTTAAAATTTCCGAACCAGATGGTACTCCTTCTTTTACTTGAGATTTAATTTGCAAATGAAATTCTTTTTTACCATCTAATTTTGTGAAATCTTTTACTGTAGCTGTTACCTTTTGACCTTCTATAGCTACCTCTACAATGCTTGCATTTACTTCTGCTCCATCAATTTTCACGATTGGCTTTCCTTGAATCACTAAACGATTATCCAAAGTATCTGTTACCACATATTTTTTGTATTCCTTAATGTCTTCTGGAATTAATGTTTTAATATCATAATTATAATTAGTTAACGGATTGATTGGTAACGCTTCCAATTTTCCGTTAATCTTTTTATCAATTGTTGGTTCTTCATAGTTTTTCACTTCTAATTTAACTACTGTACCAGAAGTAATAGTTCCATCTTCATTAATTGTTCCGGAGTTCTTAACAAAAAACTCACGTTTAGTTGGATCTATTACATAGCCTTTCGGAGCTTTTGTTTCTTGGAAATAGTATTCTCCATACACCAATCCTTGCACGCGAATATGACCATTAGCATCTGTTACTAACTCTTTTTTCACTTCTGTACCGTCTTTTTTAAATAAAGAGAATACTGCACCTGCTAATGCTTTTTCATTTACACCAGTTTTTATTAAATCAACTGCACCACGTTTAACCTCATTTTTAGGATACATGTGAACATCATAGTTTAGCACCTTACCCTCTTTATTCGTTAATGGGATATCCACTGTATACGTATTGGGATTTAGATTCACATGTGGAGGTCCTGCCACTTCTTTCACCTCATAACGTCCTAGCGGAAGATCTTTTAATACAGCTTGTCCGTTATCATCTGTTACTACTTGCGTTGGAGTGGCTCCCATTACAGGTTTCACGTCTTCTTTTACGATTTTCCCATCGTTTGAAATTTTTTCAAAAGAAGCAACCCTTTTTACTTCAAACGTTACACCTTTTAATGGTTTCGCATCTTTTGGCACCTCTTGATTTGCAGAACCGTCACCTTCTAGTCCCTGCGCTCCATCTTTTTCTTGTTCATACTTATGAATCGTTAAAGTACCTTTAGATGGTGAATCCGCCTTTACTAATACACTAGACCATGTAGAAAATGTTAAGAAAAACACTAAAAGCACACTAAATATTTTTTTCATTTCTCTTATCCCCTTTACTACTTCTATCATTTTAAAAATCTCTTTATTACTATTACCTTCTTAAAAGCAATAGTGTGCCAAGTATCAGATTTAAACGAATAACATAAAACATAGTCGTCCAACAATCCATTGTTTACAATCACTTATTCACTTTTCTTATCTTCTATTATTACGTTGTCTCTCCACATGATATATGTAATTTTCTCCCCTAAATTACACTTATATCCCTATTTCAAGAATCATTACATTTGTTACATAATAGCTTTTCACTGCTAATTTCGACTAGTCACTTACTGTCAATCTATTAATTTCTCACTTCCTATCCCTATTTAAAATCCAATCTTAATCATTTTTTAATACATATAAGTAATAACCAACAAATAAGTGTGACGATTCATATTTTACGCTACTGTCCAAAACTATTACCTGTATATTCAAATAATATGTGCTATTCATGTTAAATTATGGTATTATTCTTAGAAGTTTATAACTTTTATTTATATTTTTTATTAATAAAGATTTTCCGTTTCTACTTATGAAAAAAGGAATATATGTTTATTTAACTATTACGCATAACTGTAAGGAGGAAGAATATGACTAAAAAGCTCAGTCTAGTTGAGATAGAGTACATTTGCAATATGTTTTTCCAATCTTTTGAAATTCCAGTTTGTTTTTTAGATTGTAACAAAAATATTCTTTTAGAATTCACATCAAAAAATGATTCACAATCGTTGTATACATCAAAAATAGAACAGTTACATGTGCTTTTTCAGAGAAATGATACATATAATTCCCCCATCTTCAGAACTCACGAACATCTAGGGCACTTTATTTTAATTCACATAAAGAGCGATTATATGGTGAACGGTACTGTTATTATTGGGCCCTTGGCACATGTAAATTTTTCTACAAGTAAAACGGATAGTAACCTTAATTTCATTCCAAATTATAAAAGAACAAGAGACCATTATTTTTCATTGTCAGTCAAAGATCAAAATTTCTTTGTAAATATAGCAATATTGTTCTATAACATTCTCTATAAAAAAAATTCAGATGTAAGCACCTTTTCAAATAACAGTGACTCACTTCATATAAGTCATAGCAGAATCTTAAACGAAGATGTATATATTTCAATGCAAAAAGACGAATCCATTTATCATAATTTATATATAGAGCAGCAATTACTTGGTTCTATAGAAAACGGGGATAAAGAAACCGTACTCAAATATTATTACGAATTCCAACAAGAGACTCTTTCATCTTTATCTTCATTCCATCAATTAAGACGTCATAAAAACATTTGTATTTCATCCATCACGCTCGCTACTAGATATGCGATAAAAGGGGGACTTCCATCTGGGATTGCTTACAAAATTTATGATTTACATATTCAAAGAACAGAAGATTTAAAAGACAAAGAATCTGTTTGGGATTTATTAAAAAATGCTTTTTGTACCTTTGCAGACCGTGTAAAGGCACAAAAAACACAGCAACATTCACAGACTATTGCTATCTGCAAAAACTATATTTTTAAAAATATTTACAATCCAATATCTGTTAAACAACTTGCTAAATTTGCAAATGTGAATTCAGATTATTTATCTATATTATTTAAAAAAGAGGTCGGTATTTCATTAATTGAGTACATTCAACGTGAACGAGTCGAAGAAGCAAAGAAATTATTAACTTTCACCACCTATCCTTTATCAGACATATGCGCTTCGCTTAATTTTAGCGATCAAAGCTATTTCACTAAAATTTTTAAAAAATTCACCAACGAAACACCTGGTAAATACCGAAAATCTCATGTGGTCATTTAGAGTGACACTTCCATTAAAACAAAGTATTTTCAGTAACTTATCAATGGCAAATTAGAAGTACTCCTATATTCATGAGCTATAGGATTTATGCTATTTTCAAATCAAAAAACACGTTACTATTCTTTTATTTTAATGAGAATAGTAACGTGTTTTATATGTAATATAGTTCTGTAGACAAAATGGCATCCAACTGTGAATTTTTATAAAAGCCAAATGTACCGCTTAACTATTAAAATCTTAATAAGTAAAAAATCCATATTTCGTTTTATTTACTTTCTACTTTATTTCTTTTGAATACTCAACTCTTTTCTTCAAACGAATAATCCCTACTATTATTTTTGTATCTTTCTAAATTTGCGAATCAAAGTGAGTACTGTACCTGCAATAATCATCAATATGCCGATTGCTGCACTGTTAGTTGTACTTACACCCGTCTTTGGCAGCTCCTTATATGTATATTCTTTTTTATCGGTATTACTGTTATTTGAGATATTATTGTTATTTGTCTTATTAGCAAGACCATTAGGTTTGCTAGTTTCTTTATCTTTCACTAATACTTTTTGTATTGTATTTACCTCATTACCCACGGAATCTCTTACACTATATATTATTTCATAAGTACCAGCTTTATTTGTATCTATAGTTCCTTCATACGCTACTTTAGAAGTAAGGTCACCGTCTTCTTTGTCAGTAGCTGATACTCCTATCAACGGATCAAATTGATCACCCTCAGTAATTGAAGTTGTAGCAGGTACTTTTAGTATTGGTTTATCATTTTTAACTTCTTCTCTAACTTTGACCGTTACAGTTTGCTTTGCCGTTACTTCATGACCTTTAGAATCTGTAACCGTGTACGTTAATATGTAAGTACCGGCTTTAGATGTATCTACTTCACCATCAACTTTGATTTTAGAAGTGAGATCACCGTCTTCTTTATCGATAGCTAATACTTCTGCCATTGGAACAAATGAATCTCCTACATGAATTGTCGCTCCAACAGGCACTGTTAATTTAGGTTCTAAATCTGATGTTTCTCCATTTTTCTCAACAATTACAGTCTGTGTTGCCGTTGCATTCCGCCCTTGAGAATCAACAACCATGTATTCCACAATGTATGTACCTGATTTTGAAGTATCTACATCGCCTTTATGCTTTACTTTATTTGTTAAATCACCATCTTCTTTATCAACAGCTTTTACATTTCTCATTGGATCAAACGTATCTCCTACACGTAGTGTAATGGTACTCGGTACAGTTAACTCTGGCGCTTGGTTTTCTACTGTTTTTTCGTTTTCTTTCACTGTTCCTGTAATTTTTGCCGCATCAAAAGCGTTTTGGACTGCTTGAACTTCAATTGAGTTCGTTCCATATTTATTAGTTGCAACTGTAAGGCATGCCAATCTCAATTCAGAGAAATTAGAAGTCATGTTTAATTCATCAGTATTTGCATAATAGAAAATATCAAACATTTTATCTTCACCAATACCATTTACATTTACACCGTTATGAGTACCACCTTGTGCAATTAAATACGCAACTTTATTAATAATACTTGAGTTAAAATGAACGCCTCCATAATCCTCTCCATTTAAATCATTATATTTACTATAATCATCAGGATACGGTAGTCCTTCTGAAAAATTAATTGCAGTTGGATTTTTCATATTACGAAAAGTCGATCCAGTTTGTTCTCCTATTGTCCAGTTAAATTCCCCATTATTTATGTATTTCTCTATAGCCGTTCCCATAATATCAGATAATGCCTCGTTAATCGCCCCAGATTCTCCTGAAAATTCAAGGTTAGATTCGCTTGATGTAACTGCATGTGTAAATTCATGACCCGCTATATCGAATGCTTTTACCATAGGATCTCCATATAAAAGCATACTAATGTTATTAATATTAGTACTAAATGCATTCTCCCAATTTTCAGGATCATTTGTTCCTCCAGAATCCCATGCATGTACAACTGAAACTACTTTTTTTCCTTTATTATCAAAACTATTACGCTTATATTTTTCTTTATAAAAATCGTATACCTTTGTTGCTAAGAAATGAGCGCTTACCGCCTTTGGATCATTAAATGTTGTTGAAACGCTAGTTGCTAGTATACCAGGATAATAACTTTCTTCATTTGTAATATCTCTATAATTTACATCATATGTCTCAATTCCTTGTCCTCTTGTATAATCAGCAAGCGCATAATTCCCATTGGTCTGTTTAGAAATACCAAATGTACGAGTTACGCCTAAATCATCTTTTCCTGTTCCAGTTAATGATGTGAAATTGTTAGTTTTATTTTCCTTAACGGATTCAACATACTCTTCACTTATTTTCAAACTTGATTCTTGTACCATATCTTTTAACATATCACCATTATGAGCATTCACTAAATAAGTTCCAGATACATAATTTGGTGTTGTAGCAGCAAATGTAACTTGATATGCGTTGCTAGCCTGCCCATGATTTTCATCAACAAAAATAACTGCCTTAACTTCTGGCTCTGAAATAAATTTAGTATCGTTTCCGTACTTTTTATAAATATATTGTTTTGCTTCTTCTTTTGATAAATTAATAGGTTTCTTTAAATCTTCTTGTGTTAAATTTTGTGCGCTAGCTCCTGAAATGCTTTTAATAATACCTTTTTTATCTACGTGAGCAGTCAACTGGTGGCCATATACTTCTTTTCCTTCATAAATTTGTTGCATGCGGACAAGTGTAGTTCCATCATAAGAACCACGTTTTTGAAGAACCTTGTAATCTACTCCTGTTTCTGCACTAACTTGTTTTGGAGACAAAGCATGCTCCGTATTTTCCTTAAGCGCATCTTTCACTACATTCTCTGGTGCCTTTTTTGATGGTTGTGTAAGATCACCTGTACGGAACGAATCCTCTTGAATTTCAACTTGCATTTGACCAGGTTCCTCTGCATGACCTACTCCATATGATGTTACACTTGTTAAGATGAATCCTGTTGTTAATGCAACTATAGCTATTTCTTTTTTATTTCCCATGATATTTACCTCGTATAAATTTCTATTATTTATATGAAACTGCTAAAATGTATACAATCTATTCCTAACATAAAAAGATGACTTTTGTAATCTACAAAAGCCACCTCTTCAATATGTAATATCCCTAAAATGTTTTTAATACATAATTTCTATACAAAAAGAAAAAAGCATTCATTAACGAGCATTTTGCAATACTTTTATTAGGTCATTTATATTTTCAACTTTCTGCTGAAACTGATCAAGTCTGCTATGTAACAATGAAGGATTTTTATCTTCAGTTGAAATAACTTGTTTTAATTCGTTTTCTAATTTATCATACATATCAAAGAAATTATCAAATTCTACACTTACAAGCTCTTCATTTTCGCGATAGAATCTTTTTGCTTCTATATAAGTCATATATGATTTATTTAAAAATCCTAATGAAATTAAATATTTAGAAGTGTTTTCTTGATAAATAGCAATATCACACGCAATTTTAATATCAGAATAAGTCTTTTGAACGAGACAATGCAATTCAAAAATCTTAAACTTTAATCCATTATTCATTTCATCCCCTCCCATCGTATCTATTCTACATAAAATTAGAATATTATACAAAGAAAATTATTAGCATGAAATTGACAATTTAAAAAATAACTTAAGGATAAACAAAATCCCTCTCATTATAAATTATAGTTGCGGAGCATTTACCAACATAACAGCAAAATAAAAAGCGAAAAGAATAAATCTTTCCGCTCTTAGAGTAATAAATACATTTCATATTGCGCTAAAGAATTCTTTTCAAATCCACATTTCTTAAGAAAACCTTCCAGTAAATTATTGTTAGGAAACCCAATTGATAAACTTGATAAATTTAATTCTTCTCTTGCTACTTGTAATAATTTCATCCCAACACCAATATTTCTATAATCTTTGTCTACGAAAATAAAACTAATTTTACCTTGTTTATTTACACATAGAGAGCCTTTTAAGTCATTATCGACATATGCACCATAAAATACATTATTTGTTTTTTTGATATAATCAATATCATTTTGCCAATTTATATGGAAGTTTAACCATTTCTGAATTTCATCTTTAAAAGTTGGAAATTCTAATTGTTTTACTTCAATATCCTTACAATCTTTATTCATTATTTTAGTCAAATCATTTAAATTATAATAAGAAAGATCGTACACTTTTTCATAGCCCAACTTATTATAAAAATGAATCGCTCGGTCGTTTCCTACAATGACTTCGAGAAAAAGTTGCTTACATCCATGTTGAATCGCCTCTTCTTTATGCAGTTCAAATAATTTTTGACTCACACCAATACCGCGGTAATTAGGATGAACCGCTAAAGTTCCACAGCGCATAGTCTTTATACTTTCATAATCCTTTATACCACCTAATATTACGCCAACTGATTTGTCACCGTCTAAAGCAAGAAAAGAATGTTCTAGCAAATTACCTTCTGGTCCCAAAAAACGGTGTATAAAATCACCTTTTGAAACTTCCATCTTAATAATATAATCGGAAAATCCATCTTTAAAAGCTTCATATACTAAATCAATATTTACTTCACTACATCTTTTATATTGAATCATATAAAATTGCCCTCCAATTGCTTGTATTAACCTCAACATGTACCCATATAATATATTCCATCTATTATAAATTTCAGCTCTTAATTTGAAATGAACGGACATTTCCCTACATATAACTTACTATTAATTTGTTTTATAACAAACTATCTATTATTTACTACATTAATCTCATAAATACGCAAAAAAGCAATTAAATGCTCACATGCTCTTTCGCATGCTAGCATTTTAAAGATTTTTTGTTCTTCTTTCGTTTTATCATTTGCTTGATCTGAAGCAGCTTTTAAACATAGAAATGGTTTTTTATTTATTTGGCATACATAGGCGAAAGCTGCTACTTCTTGATCAACTGCCAATGCTCCATATACGGTATGGAGTAAATATCTCATTTCTGAACTACGAATACGTTGATCTCCGGATAAAAATGTACCGAAATGTATTGGATCATATGATCGTATTTTTTTTATTCTTCTTACAAGTGATTTTGTTGTTTCAATAGGTGCTGTTCTACCGTTATATAAATTAAAAGCATCTTCCCCTGAGCCAGCTGCAGTAACATCGTGTTGTATTGCGTTTAGTGCCACTACAATATGACCGTTTTTCACCTTGTTTGATAAACTTCCGCATATTCCTGTCATAAACAACTCATCTGGCTGAAACTCACTAATTAACAATTGTACACAACTAGCGCAGCTTACTTTACCGACACCAGTAACAACTGATATAATTTCCAGCTCATTAATAGTATGAAAATGAAATTCCCAAGCTGCTCTTTTTTCAACACGTTCACTCGGATAATGTTGATGCAAATACGTCAGTTCTGGTTCCCATGCAGATACAATTGCAATACGTTTCATTACACGCTTCACTTCCCCTATTGTCATTTAAATAAGTTATCTATACTTTCTCGTTCATAATCTGGAATCCATTCTTTGTATTTCTTATATAAATCTCGTATTATTTCTTTATTCTTCGCAATTACTTCACATCCTCTATCATCATACATAAACATGACAATATCTTTCGTTTCATTTATGAGAAATACATCTGGATAAGAAATTTCTTTTTTTCGTCCAAATCGAGGATACAGAGCAGAGAAATCCTCGTGATTAGCAGCTTGTATAAGCAATTCATACTTAATATCTTCCGCAAGACATTTTAAAGAAAAATGATATGTACAATATAAAGTGAAACTTTAATCAGTGGGGGTTTTGTTCATCCCCACTGATTATTAGTTGAACCAATCGGGCTTTTAGGGGCAGTTGATTCCCACCTACCTTCTTTGCTTTCGCTGAATTTTGAGGTGGGGGTCTTACTGCCCGTTAATGCGGGATAAATCTGCTTCTTCATCTTCAAATAGAAACGGTAATGTTTCTTGTCTTATATGAAATCTTAAATCTCTTTTCTTAATATATTTATTGTATACATTTATTTTCTGTGGAGTTTTTATGTTTTCCTTTTTAAATCTATAAACATTTGTCACTACAAATACTACATCTTCTTTTGAAAATATGTCTTCAAATAAGAATTTATTATATGTATATAGTTGAGAAAAGTATTCCATATTTAAATCGTCGGTTCCTTCTACAATTTGATTTTTATCTTTTCCGAAATCAAATTGTAAATGATTTTCCCACTGAGATAATAAGTAGGGTCTAATGTAACTCCTGGAAATGCTTGATTCATATATTCTTTTAATTGCATTTCCTTGTCCTTTCTACTGTACAATTCTTTTTAAATCCCAATATGCTTTTTCTAGCCACGGGTGTATAACTTTCAATGTATCTTTCCTTTCCCACAAATATGAAATATATACAAAAGCTGCTTTTTCCAAAGATTTTTCCAATCCTTTTTTTATTTCTATTAAATATGGTGGTGTCCCCTTTTGATCCCATTCTATTTTATCTGCAACAAATAATACTAAATCCATTTTCGTTGCATGTTTACGCAACGTTGTATGGCAACAAATTGCATTTAAAATTTCTTCATCTTCTACTTTAAATATTTCTTTTGCGATTACTCTCGATAATTTTTGATGAATAATCATAGGAAATTTTCTTTCTGCTTCCACTATTTCTACCCCAAATTCTTCAGCAACTGCAATCCGCTCCTCGTTCGGAAAAATTCCACTAATATCATGTAAATATCCTGCAATTGCTGCTTTTTCTTTATCTACGTGAAACTTTTCTGCAATCTTTTTTGCCTCAATTGCCACACGAATTGAATGTTTATATGTAAACTCTTTATTATATTTTAGTAGAAAAGCTTTAATATCATTGTCTATTTTTCCAGTTGGAGTAAATAAATATATATCATTACATAACATAGAAAATCCCCCTTATAACTAACTTCCATTATAATGTAGAATCTAAATATCCTTTTTATTTTATATTCGATATTAATCTTTTTACTCCTTTTTAATACGTTACATGAAATTTTATACAGAATCATCGCTACAAGTACATAAATGTTTGATATTATAGTAATGTTGATGATTTGTAAGGAAAGGAACTACACAATGAATAAAAACATATTAATTATTGATGATGATAAAGAAATTGTTGAATTACTTGCTGTTTATTTGCGAAATGAAGGCTATAACATTTATAAAGCTTATGATGGCGATGAAGCATTGCAAAAGGTTTCTACATATGAAGTTGACCTTATGATTTTGGATATTATGATGCCAAAACGAAACGGATTAGAAGTTTGTCAGGAAGTACGTGAAAATAATACTGTACCAATTCTAATGCTTAGTGCAAAAGCAGAAGATATGGATAAAATATTAGGCCTTATGACAGGTGCCGATGATTATATGATCAAACCATTCAATCCATTAGAATTAGTAGCTAGAGTGAAAGCTTTATTACGAAGATCCTATTTCCAAAATGCTACTTCGCAAAAGAATGAAGATGGTATTATTCGTATTCGCTCTGTTGAAATACACAAACATAATCATACAGTTAAAGTAAATGGAGAGTACATTAAACTAACCTCTATTGAATTCGATATTTTATATTTACTTGCGAGTAATACAGGAAGAGTATTTAGTTCAGAAGAAATTTTCGAACGCGTTTGGAATGAAGATGGTTATGGTTCAAATAAGACGGTAATGGTCCATATTAGCAACTTACGAGATAAACTTGAAACAGTAATGAATGGAGAAAAATTGATTCATACTGTTTGGGGAGTTGGCTATAAAATTGAGAAATGAAGCATTTGATATATTAAAAGATATTCCTAAATGGAAACTTATTTTTTGGCTTTTATTAGCTATCACACTCACTCCTATTACTGAACTAATTATTTATCGCCTCGTTACGAGTGTAATTGAGAGTTCACTTACTCTAACTGAACTCGGTAAAGAATTCATTCGAATTTTTGGTTATGAAAAGTATAAAGGGATTAAAGAGTCTTTATGGATGATGATTGTATCTTATTTGTTTTTATTTTCTATTTTTTCATCCTATCTTTACATTTTTTATCGTCACGAGAAAAAACTTTATTATGAAACTTGTATAAAAAAAATGATAGAAGAAATTCGTTATATTGCAAATGGAAACTTCAATCATAAAGTTTCTATTGTAAATCATAATTATCTAGAAGAATTAGCAATCGGGGTCAATGAAATTGTTGAACAATTAAAAGTCTCAATTGATGAAGAAAGACAAGCGGAACAAGCAAAAAGTGAACTTATTACAAATGTATCACATGACTTACGCACCCCCCTTACTTCTATAGTTGGATACGTAAATTTAATCCATCATGATAATTATAGAGATGAAGTGGAATTGCGATACTATATTCAAGTCATTTACGATAAAGTAACTCGTCTTAATGCATTAATGAATGACTTGTTCGAATATACACGTGTTCAAAATAAAGAATTAAGCTTGTATTCTGTTCCTATTGATATTGTAGAGTTACTTGGACAATTAACTGTTCAATTCCGCATACAGGTTCAAGAAGCTAATATAGAATGTCGGCCTTCTTTCCCGTCTCAAAAGCTTATGGTATTAGCTGATGGTGACAAATTAGTGCGTGTGTTTGAAAATCTTATTATAAACGCTATCGCTTATGGAAGCGAAGGTCGCTATATTGACCTTACTGCTTATGAAAGCAATAATATGATTACAATTGATATAACAAATTACGGACAACCTATTCCTAGTACGGATTTACCTCATATTTTTGAACGTTTTTACCGCGTTGAGAAATCTCGCTCTACAAACACTGGTGGATCTGGACTTGGATTAGCAATTGCAAAAAGTATAGTCGAGTTGCATAAAGGAACAATTGAAGTATATAGTGATGACGAAAAAACAACATTCACTGTAAAACTACTTCCATACAAATGTTAATATTACAAATAAAAAGTTCAATTTCTTATCATATAAGAAATTGAACTTTTTCTATTATTTCCCTAAATTTAATAATCCTTTATAATTCTTTAGAAATTCTTTACCTTTTCTTTCTTCCTAATTAAGCATTCCTTTTTACAATACTATTATTGATGTCATAATAGGAGGATCACTTATGCAATTCTTAAAAAAATTCGCTATTTTATTATTATCTTTTTTCATTACTGCACTTATCGTTTTATATTTTTATCTTTATGTAAATGGTCCGATTATTCAAGCTAAATCAGCTATTTTAATAAATGCTAATTCAGGTGAAATTGTTTATAAAAAAAATGAAGAAACCCCAGTACAATCAGCTACTTTATCTAAATTAATGACGGAATATATCGTATTGGAACAACTAAATGATAGAAAAATACAGTTAGATGACTTCGTACAAATAAGTAACGAAGTTTTCCGAGTAGAAACAAGCCCTATACAAGTAACATCGAATGATAAAACAACGGTTCGTGATTTACTTCATGCATTGCTACTGGCAGGGAATAATCGTTCTGCACTCGCTCTAGCAGAACACATTGCTGGAACTGAAGATAACTTTACAATATTAATGAATAAAAAAGCAAAAGAACTACAGTTATTACAACCATCTCCATTTCTAAACTCTACTGGAATTAATCATGATACAAATAAACAATCAACTACAACAGCAATAGACGCAGCTAAACTAGCTGCACGATTAGTAAAAGATTTTCCAGATGTATTGAATATTACGAAACTAACCTCTTACCAATTTACCTTCAAAGATTCCCAGGTTTTCAATACGAATAAAATGATATATTCCCTTAATGAAAACATTAAACTTCAAGGTGTTGATGGCTTACAAACTAGTTTTTCAACTAACGGTAATTATAGTTTTGTCAGTACAGCAAAACTAGGAGATACTAGACTAATTTCAGTAATATTAGATGCAGATGAAGAAAACATCTCATTTATTGAAACAAAAAAGTTGCTACAGTATGGTTTTGATCCTTCCTCGTACTCTGCACTCCAAGCTTTTAAAGACACCCTTACATCTTGGACAATATTGCTTCAGTTTAAAAACTTAATTATACAAACTATAATGATTTTCTTAATCATTACCACCTTAATGTTTTTACATATACGTCAGAAAAAATCCGAGGATTTCAATTAAGAAATCTTCTTATATATAAAAAACCGACTTGCGCTTGAGATGCAAGTCGGTTTCTAATTCTATAATCCTCTTCCAATCAAATTTGCTGAAACTGGTTGCAAGTTTAACTCCCTCGCCCATATAGATAGCTGACCAATATGATGGATTTCATGTACGATTACATGTCTTAAAACCTATGTTTTTTGAGGCATACATCCATCTCTCTTTCCTTTCGTTGTATTCGTTTGTTTAGTTTAAATGGGTTAATCTATTAATTCTATTAAATCCAACAATTGAACTATTACACTTTAAAGTTCTATTCATATACTATAGTAGATTACTAGAAAGGAGGTTTAACTATGGATAGTTGCGTTGTATTTGTAAACGGACAACCTTTTTTAGTTCTTTCAGTAGCTGGTATTGAAATTGCTAGATTAGAGATTTCCCTTCAAGTAGCATTAGCTCTAAGAGTGCTTGGGATACCAATCTGTGATTAATTACCAAATTAATAAGAAATGAGGGCATTAGCCCTCTTTTTTTATTTTCTTCTCACCTTTTCTTAACAACAAATAAAATTTAAATTTTATTTGTTATATTGTAATGAAAATCCGAAAAATCAACCCATTTTATTCAATAAAAAAGAGCACCACCCATACCTCATTATCCGTTTCTATAATATTCAAGTTTGATTAATAATAAAATTAAAGTATATGAACGTTACATGAAACACTTGTTAAGATAGCTCTCCTTCACACTATTTATTTCGCTGACGCTATATTATCAAAGCACACAATGATTAACTTTTTATACGGCTTATTTTAAGTGTGCTAGCATTCTAGGCTAGATGATCATGACTGCAAAAAAACTTCAAGTTCTCGTTTATATAAATCAGATCACGCTTTCACTTTTTGAATCGATTGATAATCTTTAAATTGCGGTTCTCTATCTTCTTATCCTTGAAGAGCACTAATCCAACTATACTCTACATCTACAATATGAAATCATGTTTTTAACATACCCCCAGTTTGCAAAGTAAATCTTCCTCTGAAAGTTGTTCACACCACTTAAACCAATCATCTCTTACTTGCCAATTATATTGAAATAAAGTGTACACATTTATCTCTCCCTTAATTTAATTATCTACCTAACAGCATCTGTTATACATTTAACCATTGACAATCACTTCTCTTCGGCCAAGTTCCTCGACAGCGTGATTAATTATTTCACTTACAGATAAAGAACCATCTAATATGATATCTGAATTCGGCTTAACAGTATGAATTGCCTCTAAATAAGCTTTTCTCGCATATGTCATGTAATGTTCCAAATCATTATGTATTTCATCTATTGTACCTTCCTTAAAATCTCGCAAAATCCTTCTAGCCATCGCAATATCTAAAGGCGTATCAATAAATATAGTTACATCAATGAATTTTCGCATCTCACTATTTAAGTATGCAAAAGGATAATCTACAATAATATAGTCTAAGGTATTATTTTGTATAAGTTGCTCAATATCATGAATTAATGGTGTTAATACCCACTCGTCGTAATTCGCCCCATCATCAATCCATTTACAAATATCAGCAGGAGATTTATCAAATGTGTAACTATCAAAATATAGAGCTTTTGAGTTTTTAAACTTATGCTTTAATCTTTCTGTAATTGTAGTTTTACCTCCCCCCGAAACAGCTGCAATTGAGATTATTTTTGTTTTATTATCCACTATACCCACCAAGCCCCTTTTGTTAACATAATATAATTATAAATTACTATCGTTGCTACTTCTTCCATTCATATTCTAACATACTCATTTCCCATAAATTCCAATACGTTTCTCCTACTCTTTTTGCCTCTCTTAATAAGCCTTCTTTTACAAACCCTATTTTTTCGTAACATGAAATGGCCGATGTATTAAAATCATACACACCAAGAGTTACTCTATGTAGTTTTAATTCGTCAAAAGCAATATGAAGTACTGCTTTCATCATATGTTTTCCTATAGAACGTCCTCTCATCTTCGTATTACCAACTAATACTTTTCCAATTCTAGCGGACTTATTAATATTATCTATTTGCCCAAGCGAAATATGACCAATAACGTCTGAAGTCTCTTCATCTACCACTTTGAAAGCGAGTGTATTTGCACTTTCTATATACTTCTCTAATTGCTGTTCGTCTAAAGGGAATGTGAATGCATTTCCTGACCATTGTATTAGAAATTCTTCGGAATTAATCCAATTTATTAATTGTTTAAAATCAGATTTTTTAAAGGTTTTTAGTTTAATCACTTCCATGCTCCTTTCGTACATCATACTTTATAACCTCAAACTTATTTCTATATAAAGAATATATTCTCCTTTTATATGAAATTAAAATAAAGCCATTCATGTGAATGGCTTTACAAAAAAGCAGCATAATTATGCTTTGTTTGCTACATCAATACCATTAAAATCAAAGTCAGCAGTAACCGTTGTAACAGGTGGGAAAATTGCTTCAATTTTACAAATAGAAATAATTACTCCAACCGATCCAGGAATAGCCGCAAGCCTAACTACATCACAACTTACAGACGAAACAGTACCTACATAAGTACGTCCCTCTGTATTAATTTGAACTGTTCGATTAATTAATTTCTTAAGTTCATCTCTAATTCCTTGTACACAAGAATTATCACATTTCTCATGCTGTTCTTTTTTACACTCTTCGAATACTTCCCAACAATCATCTTGTTTACATGTACACTTCTTTTTACAATTATTAAATCGAGAACCCAATACCTCACCCCCTAATCCTTTCTATTAGTAAAGTATGTCCACTAGCTTAAAAGGGTACGAGGCAAACACATAAAAAGAAAAAAACAAACAATTGTACCAAACTTTCTTTTCATTATAAAAACAGACTTCTCCTAATTAAAAGCTTTTTAATGAGCGGCCGTGAATTTAATCCTACTCCATTTAATGTTTAGACACCACTTTCTAAAACAAACCTTTTTTCTTTTAAATAAGATACCCCTTAAAAACACACTAGATTTCCCATTAACTCACATATACATAGACTTTATTTATGTATTCCCCATTTTTCATTGTGAAATATACATTTAAAAAGCGTACTCGAAAATAAGATATTATTTGTAATCAGAACATTTTCTTCAACAAACGTTTATTGAAAAATACTATATCCACTATCTCTTAAAAATTTGCATATTTTATATAAACTCTATATTGAGTAGAAAACACTCTATCATATAAAGATAAAATAGTAGGTTAATAAACAAGCCATTTTTTTATTAAAACATAGAATAATATGAACACTATTGAAAGGAGGTAGAAATAAATGTCCTGGAAAAATGATTGCTGGAGTTCTCAGAAAAAGCATTGTTGTGATGATTGGTGGAAATCTAAAGAAAAGCATCATTGTGATGATGATTGGAGTTCTCAGAAAAAGCATTGTAATGATGATTGGTGGAAATCTAAAGAAAAGTGTCATTGTGATGACGATTGGAGTTCTCAGGAAAAACATTGTAATGATGATTGGTGGAAATCTAAAGAAAAGTGTCATCGTGATGATAATTGGAGTTCTAAACGAAATAAGTGTCGTTGTAAATGTTTCTTTATTTGTTGCCATTGTAAAAGAAAAAATTGGTAATATTTTTAATGTCAACGTAAAGGAAAGAATATGTCTTTTGGAACCAATCGGGATTTTCCGGAAAGTTGATCCCTCACCTACTTCCTTGCTTTTGCTGAATTTTTAGATGGGGGCATTACTGCCCGGCAAATACTAGAATGTAATATATAAAAAGCTGACTGCTTATGAACTGCACCCCAATTGTTAGACACAGTCTAACAATTGGAGGTGCAGTTTTTTGTATGACAAAATTTACGAAGGATTTAAAGTTAACGCTCGTTCAAGGATTTAATCCGAAAATAATTTCTCAAGCAGAATATGCAAAACAGATGCATATTACAAAGGCACAATTTCAATACTGGTTACGCTTATACGAACTCCATGGAGAAGAAGGTTTACACGAGGTCTATACAAATTACACCGCAGAGTTTAAACTAGACGTACTAAATTTTATGGCTCAATCGGGTATATCGTTAATGGATACAGCGGCTATCTTCATGATTCCTTCTTTTACAACGGTTTATCAATGGAAGAAGCAATTTGAAGTAGGTGGCTTAGATGCCCTTGAACCAAAGAAAAAGGGGCGTCCATCCATGAAAAATAAAAACACAAAACATGATACTAAAAAGATTCCGGCAGAAGGTTCAGTTGAAGCGTTACAAGCTGAATTAGAACGCTTACGTATGGAAAATGCGTATTTAAAAAAGTTGAATGCCTTAGTTCAAAACAAGGAAAAATCACCAAACAAGACAAGGCACAAGTAGTCTATGAATTAAGGCATGAGTTTCAAGTGAAAGAATTAGTAAAGTTAGCGGATATCCCTCGAAGCACCTATTATTTTTATGTAAAACAAATGGATAGAATCGATCCAGATGCCGATTTAAAAGTAGAAATTAAAGCGATTTATGATGAACACGAAGGTCGTTATGGATATCGTCGTATTCGTGATGAGTTAGCCAATCGTAATCAAATAGTGAATCATAAAAAAGTGCAACGAATTATGAAAGAGTTAGGTTTAAAATGTCTTGTACGTATGAAAAAATATAAATCTTATAAAGGAACAGTCGGTAAAATTGCATCTCATATTTTAGAGCGTAAATTTACGGCAGATACGCCAAATGAAAAATGGGTAACCGATATTACAGAATTTAAATTATTCGGTGAGAAACTTTATTTATCACCTGTATTAGACTTGTATAATGGTGAAATCATTACCTATACAATTGGCTCTAGACCGACGTATTCACTTGTTTCAGAAATGTTAGAGACAGCATTAGAAGGTTTACCTGAAAATCACCAACTAATGATGCATTCAGATCAAGGGTGGCATTATCAAATGAAACAGTACCGTCACGCATTACAAAAAAGAGGTATCGTACAAAGTATGTCTCGTAAAGGCAACTGTTATGACAACGCAGTAATGGAGAATTTCTTTGGAATCATGAAGTCTGAGTTTCTCTACATAAAAGAGTTTGAAAGTGTAGAGCACTTCAAAATAGAATTAGAAAAATATATAGATTATTACAATACAAAACGGATAAAAGCAAAATTAAAAATGAGCCCGGTGCAATACCGGACTCATTTTTATCAAGCTGCCTAATGAAATAACCGTGTCTAACTTTTAGGGGTCACTTCACTTATAGTCAGCTTTTTATATATTAACACGTAAAGGTTTAAACAGACATATAAGCAGTCACGCTTTGTCATCACCTTGTTGTTGTAAATTAGTATTTCTCCATTGAATAGACATTCCATAATATCGTGTTTTGATTAAAACTAAAAAACATACTTAACACTAATAGTAAAATTTTTCTTCTTCATCAACTTCACTTCTTTTCTTTTTATAAACATAAAAAAGGAGCTCTATTTATATAGAACTCCTTGCTAACTTTATAATTTACTAGACTGTAACCCCTGAATAAACGGAACTACTTCAGGATTTACAAGCGATGATAAATCACCTAATTCTTTTCCTAAGTAAGCTGCTTTAATAACACGGCGCATTACTTTAGAATTACGTGTTTTCGGTAAATCTTCTACAACGTGGATGTCTTTAGGACACAACGCTTTTCCAATATGAGAGTTTACTAAACTCATTAATTCTTTCTTTAATTCTCCTGTGAATGTTACATGATCTCTTAACACTACAAAACAATGACAAACTTCACCTTTTACTTCGTCAGGTACACCAATTGCAGCAGCTTCGATTACATCATTATGTTTCACAAGAATAGATTCATATTCAGCAGGTCCAATACGTTTACCTGCAATATTTAACGTATCGTCTGAACGCCCTGTGATGATATATTGTTCACCATCGTAAATGACCCAGTCACCGTGGACCCATTTATTTTCAAAACGCGACCAATATGTGTTCACGTAACGTTCATCATCTTCCCAGAAGCTTTTCGTCATACCTACCCAAGGTTTCTCTAAGCATAATTCTCCGACTTCATCTCGAATTGGTTTACCTTGATCATCCAGCACGACAGCTGCCATTCCTGGTAAAGATGCGTTAAAACTAATCGGTGCGATTGGCTTAATAAGAACATTACCGAAAATCCCACCAGAGATTTCAGTTCCACCTGAGTAGTTACAGATTGGAACATTTCCTTTTCCAACTGTTTCAAACAGCCACATCCATGGATCAGGATTCCAAGGTTCTCCTGTTGATGCGAATACTTCCAAACTCTTTAAAGAATGTTTATTGACATACTCATCACCTTTTGCCATTAATGCTCGGATTAACGTTGGCGAAATACCTAGATGAGTAATTTCATATTTATCAACTGTCTCCCATAACCGGTCTGCTTCTGGGAAGTCTGGAACACCTTCGTACATAACCATCGTTGCTCCATTAATGAGTGAACCGAATAATAGAAACGGCCCCATCATCCAGCCCATATCAGTTACCCATAATACACGATCACCTTGTTTAATATTCATTCCAAATCCTGCATCAAAAGCTGCTTTCAAAGGAAATCCTGCATGCGTGTGTACTGTTCCTTTCGGCTTACCAGTCGTTCCTGATGTATAAATGAGCATTAATGGATCATCACTTTGCATTTCCTCGGCATGTATGAATGGTTTTTCTTTTTCTAGCGTACTCCACGAAAAGTCATAGTTATGTGGTGTAAAATCATTTCCTGCATGACGAACGATAACAACTTTTTCAACAGTTGGACAATGTTCACAAGCTTTATCTACTTCATCTTTTAAAGAAACAATTTTACCGCGGCGTGAAAATCCATCTGCAGTAATAATCATTTTTGAACCCGCCGCTTGCACACGTGTCATAACTGCATCAGACGCAAAGCCTGAGAATATTGGTGAAATAATTGCTCCAATTTTCATTACAGCTAGCATCGCAACAACTGTTTCTGGAATCATCGGCATATAAATTGTTACACGGTCACCTTTTTCAATACCCGCGTGTTTCAAACCATTGGCAACACGGCTTACCCAGTTATCAAGCTCTTCATATGTAAATGATTTTGAAGTTCCATTTTCTCCTTCGTACTGAAGTGCTGGCTGTATTCTTGTCTCTTCATCCGCAAGCCAGCGGGATAAAGCTGATTCTACAACGTTACATGTTCCGCCATTATACCACTGTGCAAACGGTGTACCATTTTCTAAATCTAACACTTCTGTATAAGGTTTCATCCATTGATAGCCAACTGCTTTTTCTGCCTCTCCCCAAAGCCAAGCTGTTTCCTCAATAGATTTATTATAAAAAGTTTCATAGTCTTCATATCCCAATGATTTCATCCAACTATATAAACGTGTTTTTTCCTTGTACTCTTCTGTTGGAAACCAAACTGCTTGTTTCAATATTTTCCCCTCCTTAACTTTTTGAGCAAGAAAGCCCTAAATAGGGCTTTTAAACTGGATATACAGGATGTTTACGATCCGTGAATACTTGATATTTACTCATATACATTTCGAAACGTCCTTTTAACTCTTCACGTAAATTGTTTGGATGAACAATACCATCAATCACCATCTCTGATGCTAAGTGGTATATATCAATATCTTTCTTATACTCTTCACGTTTTTCAGCAATAAAGCTAGCACGCTCTTCTTCTGGTAAAGCTGCAATTTTATTTGCATATACAGCATTGACCGCAGCTTCTGGACCCATTACCGCAATAGAGGCTGTCGGTAATGCCAGGCAGCAATCTGGTTCAAATGCTGGACCTGCCATCGCATATAAACCAGCACCATATGCTTTACGAACAACGATAGAAATCTTCGGTACAGTTGCTTCACTCATTGCAGAAATCATTTTTGCACCGTGGCGAATAATACCAGCACGCTCTACTTTTGTACCGATCATAAATCCTGGTACATCCGCAAGGAATAATAATGGAATATGATATGCGTCGCATAAATTAATAAACTTAGCAGCTTTATCAGCTGAATCATGGAATAATACGCCGCCCTTCATACGCGGCTGATTTGCAATAATACCAACTGGCTTACCATCAATACGTGCTAAGCCTGTAATTAGCTCTTGAGCAAATAATTTTTTTACTTCATAGAATGAACCTTCATCAATAACTCTATTAATGAGATCTTTCATATTGAAAGGAGCATTTTGATTTTCTGGAATGATTTGTTCTAACGTTTTATCGAATTGTTTCGGTTCTTGAGGTGTAACCAATGGAGTCTTTTCTAAGTAGTTATTTGGAAAATATGAAATGTATTGTCTTGCTTGTGTAATCGCATCTTCTTCTGTCTTACATAAAACATCTCCGCATCCTGATACAGAGCAATGCATACGAGCTCCGCCCATCTCTTCTAAAGTTACCTTCTCACCGATAACCATCTCAGCCATACGAGGAGATCCTAAATACATAGATGCATTTCCTTCTACCATCATTACAACGTCGCAAAAGGCTGGAATATAGGCACCACCAGCTGCAGAAGGTCCAAATAATAAGCATACTTGAGGAACTTTACCTGATAATTTCACTTGATTATAGAAGATTCTTCCTGCACCACGGCGCCCTGGGAACATTTCTACTTGATCTGTAATACGTGCTCCAGCAGAGTCGACTAAATAAAATAACGGAACACGTAGTTTTTCAGCTGTTTCTTGAATACGTAAAATCTTTTCAACTGTGCGTGATCCCCACGATCCAGCTTTTACAGTAGAATCATTGGCCATTACACATGCAGTACGACCATGTATTTTACCCGTTGCCGTTACAACGCCGTCCGCAGGTAAGCCTGTTTGTTCACAGTTAGCAAATAATGCATCTTCTACATATTCGCCATTATCAAATAGAAGCGCTAAACGATCTCGAACAAATAATTTTCCTTTTGCTTTATTTTGTTCATGATATTTTGGTGCGCCGCCTTGTTTAATCGTTTCAACTCGTTCTTCAAATGTATTTGATTGTTGTTTTTGATCTAACATATTTACTCCCCCTTATACGTTGGTGTGCGTTTTTCCTTGAATGCTTGTAATCCTTCTAATCTATCTTTCGTATGGATTACACCTTCATACGCTTGTTTTTCCATTTGTAATCCGGTATGTAAATCAACTTGAATACCGTTTGAAATCGCTTCTTTTGCTAATCGAACAGCAATAGGTCCATTACTAGCAATTTTCTCTGCTATTTCAATCGCTTTCTCTTCAAGTAAATTAGCTGGTACAACAAATTCTACTAAACCATATTCTTTTGCTTCTTGCGCTGAAATACGTCTACCTGTATAAATTAATTCTTTCGCTCTACCAACTCCAATTAATCTCGGTAAGCGCTGTGTACCACCTGCTCCTGGTATAATTGCAAGTGTCGTTTCAGTAAGACCAAGACTTGCACATTCAGCAGCAATTCTAAAATCACAAGCTAAACTTAATTCCGTACCACCACCAAGTGCGATTCCATTTATTGCAGCAATAACTGGCTGTGGTAATTGTTCAACCATCTCCATAGTAGTGCGAATCATACTAACAGCATGGCGAACTTGTTCTTCATTCATATCGGCACGCTCTTTTAAATCTGCACCAGCACAAAATGCTTTTTCACCAGCACCAGTCAAAATAACTACACGTGCGTTTGAATCTTCACTTATTTGAGTTAATATAGTTTGTAATTCATCTAATAATGCCAAAGATAATGAGTTTGCTTGTCTTGCACGATTTAACGAAATCTTTACTACGTGAGGTGTTACGTAATCAACGGAAATGTTTTGTAATTGTAGCATCTACTCACCTACTTATCGTTTTATGTTGAAGCGCTCTATACACATGACTCGGTAATTGGATATTTAGCTTACTTTGAATAAATTGACTAGCTCGCAATAACTTTTCTTCGTCTATATTCGTTTGAACTCCTAATTTATGGAGCATATGTACTAGGTCATCAGTAGCAACATTACCTGATGCTCCTGGTGCATAAGGGCAGCCCCCGAGTCCACCACAAGAACTATCAAACGTTGTAATACCGTATTCTAATGATTTAACTACATTCGCTAGAGCCATTCCATACGTATTATGAAAATGCATGGCAAACTGCGAAGCATCATACTTCTTTAATAGATGTTCTAATACTTGTTCTACTTGTAATGGATTCGCTACACCGATTGTATCCCCAAGAGAAACTTCATAAATGCCGTATGAAAATAATTGATTACATAATTCGTCAACTGCTGTAACACTTATATCCCCTTCATAAGGACATCCAAATACAGTAGAAACATAGCCTCTTACCTTTTTTCCTTCGAATAATGCCTGTTTTGTTATATCTTCAATTACAACTAATGCTTCTTTAATCGATTTATTAATATTACTTTTATTATGAGATTCACTTGCTGATAAAAAAACATTCACCTCATCTACATTTTGCAAAAAAGCTCGTTCCAAACCATTTTGATTCGGAACAAGCGCAGCATATGTAACATTTGGATCCCTTTTCAGCTCAGAAAATACATCATTTGCATCTGCTAATGCAGGGACCCATTTTGGGTGAACGAATGAGGAAACTTCAACATACGACAATCCTGCTTCTGTAAGTAGTTGAATCCATTTTACTTTATCTTTTGTGCCAACAATCTTTTTTTCATTTTGTAAGCCATCACGTGGCCCGACTTCTTTAATGACAGCAAAATTAGGTAGTTTCAATTCGCTTCCCCCTATATCTCCCTATTCAATTTCTAATAATACATCTCCTTCATTTACAAAATCGCCTTCTTGCACATTAATTTTCATAACTGTGCCAGCTTCTTCTGAAATGATTGGAATTTCCATTTTCATAGATTCCAAAATGACGACATCCTGCTCTTCCTCTACTGTATCTCCTACTCCTACAACAATCTTCCAAACGTTTCCTGCCATCGATGCGTATACTTTCGTCATCATTTTTTCCCCCTTAATATTGTTAAATCTTATTTTTTAACGAGTTGTTTCGTTACAAACCCCGTTGTATAAATACCCTCTTTGAACACTTCGTCTTCCAAAACTTGCAGTAGCATTGGCGTGTTCGTTTTAATACCTTCTACTTTTAATTCTTCTAGAGCATCATGTAATTTCGAAATTGCTTCTTCACGAGTCTCGCCATGTGCAATGACTTTCGCAATCATTGGATCATAGAAAGGTGTAATCGTTACATGATTTTCTAAGAAGTGATCAATCCGTACATTTGACGGTAATGTTAAATCTGTAATTTTCCCAGGTGATGGGAAGAATGTTTTCGGATCCTCTGCATAAATACGAGCTTCAATGGCATGACCACTACGTTTTACATCATCCTGAGTAAATGATAGTTTCTCTCCACTTGCGATAAGGAGTTGCTGTTCTACAAGGTCTAATCCCGTAATTTCTTCTGTCACTGGATGCTCTACTTGTAATCTCGTATTCATCTCTAAGAAATAGAAGTTCTTCTGATCATCTACAAGAAACTCAACTGTACCTGCATTTGTATAGCCAAGTGCTTTGGCAGCTTGTACAGCAACTTCTCCCATCGCCTTTCGTGTACCTTCATCTAAAAATGGTGAAGGTGCTTCTTCGATTACTTTTTGATTTCGGCGCTGTACCGAACATTCACGCTCCCATAAATACACTGTGTTACCATGTGTATCTGCTAAAAGCTGAATTTCAATATGATGCGCATCTGCTATATATCGCTCTAAATACATTTCTCCGTTACCAAAGAAGTTTTGCGCTCTTGTTTTATTACTTTCAAACGCTTTGGTGAGCGTTTGCTCAGTTTCCATCAACTGCATACCAATGCCTCCGCCGCCTGCGGATGCCTTAAGCATTAAGGGATAACCAATTTGTTTTGCAATTTCAATTGCTTCTTCAGCAGTTTCAATATTTGTAGTAATACCTGGGACTACTGGGACATCTGCTGCTTGCATTGCGATACGTGATTCGATTTTACTTCCCATCTTCGTAATGATTTCTTCTGAAGGACCGATAAATACGATTCCTTCCTCTTTGCAACGAACCGGAAAAGACGGATTCTCTGATAATAAACCATAACCCGGATGAATCGCTTCTGCATTTGTCTTCTTAGCTATTTCAATAATTTTTTCAAGGTTTAAATAACTTTCTTGAACACGCGGTCCACCTACTAAGTAAGCTTCATTTGCCATCTTCACATGAAGGGCATTTTCATCTGCTTCAGAATAAATAGCAACAGTGCGTATGCCAAGTTTTTGACAAGTTTTCATAATACGAACAGCAATTTCCCCGCGATTCGCAATTAATATTTTTTGGAACATAGTGATTCCTCCCTTTTATCTACATCCTAAATGTCTAGCAATTACGAGACGTTGAATTTCAGAAGTTCCTTCACCAATTTCTAATAGTTTCGCATCACGAATATGTCGTTCAACTTCATATTCACGCATATAACCATATCCACCATGAATCTGTACTGCTTGATTCGCAATACGGCTTGCTGCTTCCGATGCAAATAGTTTTGCCATTGCCGCTTCTTTGCCGAAAGGTTTATCGTTATCTTTTAACCAAGCTGCTTTATGTACTAAATTGCGTGCTAGCTCTACTTCAGTCGCCATATCAGCTAATTTAAATTGAATCGCTTGGAAATTAGAGATTGACTTTCCAAATTGTTGACGTTCTTTCGCATATTGCAATGCACGTTCAAAGGCTGATTGCGCAATACCAACTGCCAATGCTGCGATTGAAATACGCCCTCCATCAAGTGTATATAAAAATTGTTTAAAGCCTTTATTTACATCACCAAGAATATTTTCTTTCGGCACACGAACACCATCAAGTACGATTTCACAAGTATTAGAAGCGCGAACACCCATCTTATCGTAAGGACTTGAAATCGTTAATCCTTCACTCGTAGTAGGCACGATAAATGCAGAAATACGTTTTCTACCATTCTCTTCAATACCGTTGACAGCGGTTACAATAATTGTATTTGCATACTCTGCGTTTGTAATCCAACACTTCTCACCACTGATTACATACTCATCACCATCTAATACCGCTTTCGTTTGAGTACCACCTGCATCTGATCCAGCATTCGGCTCCGTTAATCCGAAGGCACCTAATGTTTTACCTGACGCCATTGGAACTAAATACTTTTGTTTTTGTTCTTCTGTACCGAAATAATAAATTGGAGAAGCACCTAATGAAATTGTTGCAGCATAGCTTAAACCGGTGCCACCACAAGCGCGACCAATTTCTTCAACTGCTAACGCATACGATACCGTATCGCCACCTGAACCTCCATACTCTTCTGGGAATGGGATGCCTAATAATCCTAGTTCGCCCATTTTTTGAAATGTTTCATATGGAAACTCTGCAGTTTTGTCATAATATACAGCTTTCGGTGCGATTTCCTTTTCAGCAAAGTCACGTACCATTTCTTTAATCATTTGTTTTTCGCGAGTTAGAGTAAATTCCATTCCGCTACACACCCCTTATCGAATATTGAGTTTCGACAGCGTGCGAGTTTCTACTACAAACATAACAACTTAAAAGACAAGAATATTAGTTAGACAATTGCTACAATTCTGTCATAGCTTAATTTTAAAACAGATTCTGTACTAATGCACAAAAAAATTCCTACATTGTTCTACAACAACATAGGAGGTTTTGTGTCGAATTATGTAATTTATTGTTTAATAATCTCTACCTTTTCCGGAATCAGAAATTTCTACTAATGCTTCAGGGTATGGTTCGAAATATGTTTGTCTTAATAAATACTTTTCATCAAATCGAATAGCCCATGATTTTAAAATTGTAAGTAAACTACTAAGTGGTATTTTCTTTTCTGCATACTTTTGTAACAGTTCTATAAAATGATCTTTTTCTTGTTTTTTTAACTTTGTTTTAAAATATCCAAAAATGTGCTCGCATACATTTACATTCGATGTATAACGGGGCGCACGCATAAATAATTCATATAAAGTCTTCTCATAGTTTTCAAATACCACTTCAATCTTTTCATTTTTTTGATTTGCAATTATACGCCCTAATTCCTTTTGTTTCACCTGATTATATGCCATAAATAAATATTTATTGTCCGACTGAAACGATACAAGGTCTTTTATATTTTTACTATGTTTAATCATTTTGTAATATGCGATTGTAAATAGCCTTGTAAAGAAATGCTCTCTAATAATAAAATTCGACAATCTGCCTTCCTCTTCAATAGGAAGATGCGAAAATTTTTTTACTACTGCTCCGCCAAATAAGCCCGATCCTTTTCCCTTTGCTGGCGCTTTTTCAAAACCAGAATAAATTTTCACATCACGCGTACCACAACTTGGTGAACGATTCTTTAAAATAAAACCATCCACATCCGGTATCGTTTGTAAAAAGTCATTTGAAAACTGCTCCATTTTTTCAGTTACATCTTCTCGTGTCGACGGTTGCACAAGTCTATTCTCACCATTTTCTTCTACAATTCGTATCGTTTCACGAGGAGTCCCCAATCCAATCTCGACTTCTGGACAAACAGGTATAAATGTAACAAATGGCTGCAAATTTCGTATTGTTACATCTGGAATCATCTCTCCATTATAACGACAAGCATCAAATTCTAAACATTTACTTACGACGATTGTTGGTTTTGCAAATTGTCGCATCTTATTACCTCCTTAGTGCTAGCCCGTATAATATAAATTGTACTAAGATTAACATTTTAAGCAAAGTTTGATTCATTTATTTTTATGAGAAATATATATCCAATGATATATTAACAATCATTCAACTCTATTTTCTATAAATGTGCGCCTTATTAATGAGGGTTTAGATATTGTGAAATGAATAATACACACTTGCTTCGGAGAAATTAATGATTAAGAAAGGAGGGATTGTTATGAAAAAGAAATTATCATCTATTTTAAGTGTTTTAGCACTATCTATTATGTTTTTAGGTACATCTACACAAGCTGAATACGATGGAAATAATATGAATAGAGTTAATAACACTGATATTTCAACTCGAGTAAATGACAATAACTTAGACAGAGTTAATAATGATGTAAGAACTCGAAATGTAAATACAACAAATGATTTAAATGATAATCGTGATAAAAATAATAATTGGGCTTGGCTTGGTTTATTAGGACTAGCAGGATTATTAGGTCTTAGAAGAAGAGACAAAGAAACACGCTGATTTAGAATGTTTTTAGTAAACAAGTACTTATTTATCAAAAATATATAATGAAAATAAATCGCCTTTTTAAAGGCGATTTATTTTTACTTAAAAGTAATGTATGTAATTCACACTTCAACGATTAAAATCGTGGAGTTAATCCATACAATATAAATTGAATCGTATTTTCAATTTCCGCTTCATCATTCCATTTTTCTTCAGGCAATAATAAAAATCGTGTTAATAATAAACCTAATACAGCTGATAAAGTAAGACGTAGTACGGAAGATGGTGGTATCTCAATAATTTCCCCTACTTCTTGAAATTTCACAATCAACTTTTTGAAATGTGAAAACAGTTCTGTTTCTACTAATTGCTGTATTTCATTTTTCAGTTCTGGTTGGAATGGCACCTCTTGAATTAATATTTTTATCATAGGAAAGTGTTTTTGAGCAAATTTAAACCTATTATGAATTATAACCCTTAAAAGTCTTTCATATGATTCATACTCCGATTTAAATATTTCTTTTGCAAAGGTTTGTACGAAAAATGGTGCAGCGAACTTAGTTAAAGTTGGCATTACGACCGCTAGTAATAAATCTTTTTTCGTCTTATAGTAGCGGAAGATTGTTCCTTCCGCTACACCAGCCCGTTTTGCAATTTCACTTGTTGAAGTTGAAGCGTATCCTTTTTCTCCAAACATATCAACAGCCGCCTCTAATATTCGCATTTGACGTTCATTTTTTTTATCCGTATTAGTTGCAGCTATTAATTCCTCCAGCCAATCCTTCTGCATTTATAAAGCTCCTTTTTGTCATTATTATATTTTGCGATGTTTCTTTAAAGCAAATACATTTCCTACTGCAAATAATATTGAAAAAAGGAATAATACAGTAAGATCTAATGCAATCTCTGTAAACCCTTGATTCCGAATCATCACTTGTCTCATTGCGTCAGCGCCGTATGTGAGTGGAAATACTTTCCCTAACATTTGTAGCCACTTGTTCATAGATTCCATTGGAAACAATCCAGAAAAGAAGATTTGTGGCACAATAACAAGCGGTATAAATTGAATCATTTGAAATTCATTATTTGCGTATGCCGATAAAAACGTACCTAATGTTAGTGCAGTTAAAGAGAGCATACATGTAATAAGTAGCGTTAGCCATATAGAGCCAGCTACGTATAAATCTAAAATATAAACGGAAAAACTTACGATAATTATGGATTGTATAAAGGCAAAGATTCCAAAACCAATAATATAACCTGCGACTATTTCCCATCTTCTTATCGGGGTGGATAATAACCTTTCTAGCGTACCACTTAAACGTTCTCTTACGAAGGATACACCTGATAATATAAATACAAAGAAAAATGTAAAGAAACCAATTAATACAGGACCAAGCCCATCAAACATCGTAAAGTCTTTAGAGCCATGTAAAAAATTTACTTCAGGTTTCATAATCGATACATCATTCTTCTCTGTGCTTTTTTGCAATACTTGAAGTACAGCACGATTTTTTGACGAATCACTACCTTCCAACAGAAGTTTCATTTTTCCATTCTCTATTCGAAGTATTGCATCTACCTTTTGTTTTTCTAACTCAGAAATCGCGTTTTCTTTACTGTATTCATAAATTGACGCTTCTTGATTTTTCATCACTTTTACTATTTGAGCGGGCATATCAACAACAGCAATTTGCGGTATATAGTCTTTTTGTGTAAACACTAGCGATAATAGCCAAAGTAATAACATTGGTGCCCCAAACATCATCGCTAACGAACGCTTATCTCGAAAAAATTGGCGAATAATACGAATGATTACACCAGTAACTCTCATGATGACACCACCTCTTCCAACAAAAAGACATCTTCAATCCGTCCAGATGACACGCGTTTTTTCAATTCTTCAGTTGTTCCAACCGCAACTAGTTTCCCTTCTCTAATTAATCCTAGACGCTCACAAAATTCAGCTTCATCCATAATGTGCGTCGTTACAATAATCGTTGTGCCTTTCTTTTTAAGATCATAAAATTTTTCCCAAATCGTTTTCCTAAGAAGCGGATCTATCCCCACTGTAGGCTCATCTAAAATTAATATTTCTGGTTCATGGAGGAGTGCTATTGCTAATGATAAGCGTTTTTTCATTCCACCTGAAAATTGTTGTACTTGCTTTTTCATATACTGTGACAATTGTACAAGTTCAAAAACCTCTGCAATTCTTGTCTTTTTACTTTTTTCCTTTAATCCATACATCGTTGCTATAAAATCTGCATTTTCATATGCTGACAATTCTTCATATAATGCATCCGCCTGGGCCATATAACCAATTCGTTTCATTTCATTTAAATTAGGCATATTAGTATTATTAACAAGCACTTCACCTTTCGTTGCTTCATTAATACCTGCAATCATTTTAATGAGCGTTGTTTTCCCCGATCCAGAAGGTCCAACAAAACCAAAAATCTCTGCTTTTTCAACTTGCAATGAAAGATTGTGTAACACTTCTTTTTTTCCAAAACTTTTTGATACAGTCCGTAAAATAATTGAAGGTTGTTGCACGTTTCATCCTCCTTTTCCAATAAAAATGAGTGAGTACTCACTTTTATTTTACTCTTGCTTAATTATATGTCAAACTTCGTTGATTAGTATGTATGTTCAATCACCGATATTAAACAATGAAACAGAGTCGACATTAGAATTTCATTTCCTAAAGTCGACTCTGTTTCATTTAAACTATAAATTTCACTTTACGTTTTTAAATTCATATACTTCCGAATTCTAGCAACGTCTAAAGAATATTCGATAACTAATTGCTGTAACGGTAAAATAACTGTATCAGGATATAAATGTGCATATTGTAATGTTTCTGCATATTTTTCTAACCTTTTTTCTAAATACTTTATTATTTGATCAGGATGACTTACTAATAAACATTTACAATAATAATGGATTTGTTCCTCAATCGCCGTGTATTCTTCAATTTCATATTCTTTATGCATGTGTACACCCCTTTAAGTTTTTTATATGAATTACTTATCACAATTTTCACTCGACAAATTTTAAGTTTTTTGATTATTTACACTATAACAAACACTGAGGGTCAAATTTTGTTACTTTATGTAACGTAGAAAATTTTTAACAAAATTGTAATGTTTACTCCTGCAAAATACAGAAAGCCCCTTTACTCATTTTTGTATAAAAAAAATCGTACTGCTTAATTTAGCTGCACGACTACAATTTCTGGCCTATTCAAAATCCTTTGCGGAATGATACTATTTCCTAATCCTCTACTCACTACCATTGATGTATTTTGTTCTACATATAAACCCGCTGTATATTTAGGTAAAACACCTTGATTTGGCGCAACTAATCCTCCGATAAATGGCAATCTAACTTGCCCTCCATGAGCATGTCCCGATAAAACCAAATCCAACCTCTCATTCGTATATTCCTTTATAAATTCAGGCCGATGGGATAATAATACATTATATTTATCTGGCTGCATTTCAATTTTCGCTTTTTTAATTTCATCTATTATAATATTTCCTTCATCACGGTTTCCAGTAACAAACTCTGGATCATCAATACCTAGCAAGTTTATTTCTTGCTCACCCTTTCGAATGCCTACATGTTCATTCCTTAAAACATTGACATCATATTTCTTCAACTCTTTTTCTAAATTGTTATACTTTCCAGACCATTGTTCATGGTTTCCTGTCACAAAATATACAGGATATTTCTTTACAATTTCTCGTATTAATTGCATACTAACTTCTGCATCGTATGATTTATTGTCAATTAAATCACCCGTAATCGCAATAATATCTGGGTCTATACTTTTTATTTTTTGAATTAACACATCTTGATTATCGCCAAATTTTTTATTGTGTAAGTCTGAAATTTGTAGAATTTTATACCCTTTAAAAGAGGATGGTATTTTACTAGAGGTTATTTTAACCTCAGTTATACTTATTAAATTGTTCTGTAAATATAAAAAGATACTACAACCTACTAATGTAGCAATAAGTAATATACTTCTTTTAATCTTCTTGCTCATATTCCCTCCTAAAATCTTCATCAATACTACAATTCTCAAAAACATTTCAATAGATTATTCTTTTTATCTAACGGTTCTCTTTTAAAGTGAAATCGATTTAACTACGATAATCAAGTACAAGTTTCTAATTTTAGGAACTGAAGAACTTATATCACTCTGTTGAAGTAAACATGCCCGGTTCTGTTCTAATCGTAACTCTATCATATAACATTAAAGCCGAAATTCCCAAGTTAAGGAATTTCAGCTTTTTGAGTTCGTATGAATATCTTAGTTTTAGTTCTATGTATCTTGCCGTTGTACATCTTAGTACATACCAGTTGTCTCTCTATATGTGGTGAGTTTTTTATCTTTTTCAATAATCAACTATGTATAAAACATTTAACTTAGTTAATACCCTTAATGAATATCATGCTTTTTAAAGTTTCCGCCTTGTACTTCCGCAACATCATATACAGTGACAAAGGCATTTTCATCAATTTCATGAATAAGTTCCTTCATTGTTTCTAAATTTTAAAATTATGTAGCGTCATTCCATTCAGACTTCAATATTGAATATTGATATTCATCAATCCACTGCCCTTTTAGCATGTAATTCTGTAATAAATGACCTTCTCTCCTCAACCCCACTCGTTCTAGTACAGAAATAGACTTATTATTTCGAACGTCCGAAAATGCAATCACTTTATGTTTCCGTAATGAATGAAATATGTAATTCAGTAAGGCACAAACAGCTTCAGTTGCATAGCCTTTCCCCTGATATTCTGGAGAAAGAGTAAATCCAATTTCTACGATGCGAGGTTCATTTACAAGTGTGTGAAGTGCACAATCTCCAATTATTTTGTTATTTTCAGCCAAAGCAATTGCGAACTGGAACCAAGTACCTGGTAGATTAGGATTATTTTTAACTTGTTCATTTACAAACGTTTTAGCCTCATGATATTGATAATTAACCCATGACTGAAATTTAGCCACTTCTGGATTAGAACGATAAAAATGAAAGTAGTTAGTGTCATCCATACTAAACCTTCTCAAAACAAGACAATCTGTTCTCCAAAAGACTTGATTGTCATTCTCCATAACTATTCACCCTCTTTTCTACATTAATTATATCTTTATAATACATAGGTATAAATAGTTTACATGCTTATAAAAAAGCGATTCTTTTCACATTAAAAAGAATCGCTTTCCAAGTTCTTATTTTTAATTATATTACATAAAGAATTGAAAGATTATTACTTAAGAGCCTTAACTATAACTTCCGTTGCCTCTGCAATGAGTTGATTATCATAGCTAGCCTCTTTCTCATCTTTACTAGATAAAATTGCGATGATAATTGGTGCTCTATTCGGAGGCCAAACGATAGCAATATCATTTCTTGTCCCGTAACTGCCAGCACCTGATTTATCTCCAACTACCCAGTCAGTTGGTACGCCTGCACGAATAAGTTTGTCCCCTGTAGCATTTCCTTTCATCCACTCTGTAAGAATTTTACGTTTTTCAGCTGGAAGTGCATTTCCGACCGTAAAAGCTTTAAGATTCGTAGCAATTGCTTTCGCTGTACTAGTGTCACGAATGTCTCCTGGAATAGCTTCGTTTAATTCTGTTTCAAAGCGATCAGACATAGTAACCCGATCCCCCATCTTTCTAAGCGCTTTTTCATATCCTTTAGGTCCGCCTATTTTATTAAATAAAATGTTCCCTGCAGTATTATCACTTGAACGAACAGCAGCCTCAGCAATTTCTCCTAGTTTCATTCCAGTATCTACATGTTTCTCTGTAACAGGTGAATAATCCACTAAGTCTTCTTTCGTAAATGTGATTACTTCATTTAATGTATCAATTGAGTTTTGCTGTAGTAATACTCCTGCTGCTAAAGCCTTGTAGGTTGATGCGAAGGCAAATCTTTCGTTAGATCGATAAGAAATTGTTTGATTTGTACCAGTATCAATCGCATATACACCTACCCGAGCATCAAATTTTTTCTCAAGTTGAGAGAACTCTTTATGCGTCGCCTGATTTTTATGTTTCACTTGTCCAGTCTTTTCTTTCGCTTCAACTTGCAGTGCCCCTCCTGTAAAAGCTTCTAGGCTTGTAATACTTAAACCTAATATACCAACGCATATTCCTATTTTTAGCATCCTCTTATTTTTCAAAATCATCATTCCTTCCAAATTTTTAGCACCTTTTTATACGTACACATAATAGACAATCACCGAACCAAATTTGTTCCATAAACTAAAAAAATTATAGCTAGTATGAGAGTTATTAACAAAATAAGAGATAGTAGCTACGACGCCTCTATCTCCTATTTCATATTTCATTTTTTTACTTATAAATGGCTTTATATGAACAGGGTCTTTCCCTGAGAAAAGTACTCTAATTTTGCTTAGAACTACCTGTACTAGTAGCTTCACCATGTATACGTTGCTGTTTTAAATCAAAGTATACATCTAATACTTCCTTTCCGATTATAGAATTAATTCCATTTTTATCATCATGAAGCCATGGAACTACTACGGAAAATGCTACTTCTGGATTATCATATGGAGCATATCCAACTAACGTTAAATTGTAACATTCCATACGTTCTCCTTTTGCATTTCTACCAATCGGGTCATCTCCACCATATACAGTTTGGGCTGTTCCTGTCTTTCCTGCTGGTTTATATGGCGCGTTTTTGAAATATTTCACGCCAGTTCCATCACCTTCTTGGAATACCCATCTAAACCCTTCTTTTATCCGATCAATATGTTCTTTCTTCATATCAATTCGATTTAATACGACAGGCTCTATGGAACGTATAACTTTGCCAACCTCTTCTTTTATTGATTGTTCTCGTATTTCTTGTACAATTTGAGGTTGCATTCTATAACCACCATTCGCAATCGTTGAAATATATTGCGCTAATTGCAACGGCGTATACGTATCATACTGACCGATAGAAAAATCTAGTAAAAACCCAGGTTGACTATCTACTTTTCTCGTTTGTCCAATTATTTCATTCGGTAAATCAATACCTGTTGGGACACCTAAACCAAATTGCTTGAAATAATAGCGCATCGTATCAAATGCTCCTTGTTTAATATCCAATGAGCCATTTGGTACGTAATTAACTCCCGCAATTTTTAAAGCTGTCTGGAACATGTATACATTTGAAGATACTTGTAAAGCCCGTAAATCATTAATATTACCAAATCCGGATACATTCCACGATTTCTTAGCTTGTGTACCTTTAAATTTCATCGGCGCGTCATAAAATTGATCTCCTGGATGTATTGCGCCTGTCTCATATCCAGTTAATAAAGTAGCACCTTTTACAGCTGACCCTAGCTCATACGAAGTTGTCATGTTTCCTAATGCCAAATCCTCAACCTCTATTTCCCCTTCTTTTTCTACAATCTTTTTGCCTGCCATTGATAAAATTTGTCCGTTATTTGGATTCGTCATGACAACAAAAGCTCGATCGAGCAGTGGCTCTGAACTCTTAAAAGCTCTCAAGTTTTTCTCTATACTTTCTTCCACTTTCTTTTGTAATTCCATATCAATCGTTAATGTTAAACTATTACCACTTTTTCCTTTAGAGATTATTTCTGTGCTAACAATGTTTCCTGATTTATCAGTAATATTTTTCACTTCTTCTTTTGTGCCGTGTAATACATCTTCATATCGTTGTTCAATATAACTTTTTCCAACACGATCATTACGGTTATATCCACGTACTAAATAAGAATCTAAATTTTCTTTCGGTAATCCTTCTTCACTACTCGTAATATTTCCTAATACAGAACGAAATAAATTACCGTTTACATAATTACGTTCCCAATCAACAGTTGCATCTACTCCTGGAAAATTCGCAAGATTTTCGCTTATCCGCGCATACTCTTCATCTGTTACATCTTTTTTAATGATTTGTGGTGTTAGTTGATAACCTGAACTCATTTTACTTTTAATAGCTAACACCTTTAAATCTTGTGCTGTTAATTCTGCTAATTCTACCTCTGTAACACGACCTCGTCTTAAGTCTTCTATTTTTTTATCTAACTCTTTTCCCTCTATACCCTTTTCTTTAAACTTTTCTATATCTTTCTTAGTAATCTTTGTCTCCGCACGTTTCGAATTCAACTGCATCCAAAAATCTTTTTTATCGATATCTGTTAATTTATTTATATCTTGTTCAGGCATTTCAAGTACTTTCGCCAAGTCTTTTGCTGTTTTTAAAATATCTTCACTCGTAATTCCCTTCACCCTTGTATACGTAATTGTGCGAAGAGATTTATTATTAACAACTGTTTTCCCTTCTCGATCTAAAATTTGTCCACGTGGAACTGGAATACTAGTTATTGCATTTTGACTACTTTCCACTTGGTTCTTATAAGCCTCTCCCTCAACGATTTGTACCTTTCCTAGCTGCATAATAATAGCTGAGAATAGTACAAATATGCAAAGGAACATTATATTTAATCGATTAGATATATATGTCTTCTGCTTCTTGCCTTTTTGTTCTTTCATAAATCCTCCATTTAATCCTTTCAGAAATTGCTACAAATACTAAAAGCATTCCTTATATATTAGATACCGATAATCGGTTATAAATATCGCCTCAATTTTTTGCTTAATCCTTGTAAGCAACCATTCCTTTTCGTTTAGCTACGGAATTAATAACTCTCCCTTCCTGTTTTCTCTCTATTTTTTTGCCACTTGCATGAGAAGTGCTAAACTGTATAATGACTCTTATAAAACTTACATATAAACTTGCTAGTAAATTTTCATGCTAATTATTCCTTTCTTCATGCTGTAATACTTAATAGACAACCTAAACAATAAAGTTGTTCCACATTTACAAAAAAAATAATTAAATATAAGATGAAATAGGCTACATAAGGGAGGGTTATATGTTACATATAAAAAGATGGAGATTTTTTGCGGTTTTTTCTATCGTAGGTTTGATTTTACTAATTTTATTAAAAATCAACTTCATTTCAATTACTATCGCAACTTCTTCAGCTGAAAGAGGAAAGATTTTTGATCAAAATGGTGTAATACTAGCTACAAATAAAAAAGTTAAGTCTCTATATTGCACTTCTAATGACGAAAAGCTATCGAAACAAGATACATCAAACACATTAGCTTTTTTTAATCAATTTTCAAGCGAGTTTCAACATGATATTTCTACAGAGAACATAAAATCTCAATTACAACAATCTTGTAAAAAGCAGACTATGAATGATATACCGTTATACTCTGATATAACTGAGAATGAACTTGCATTCATAAACAAAAACAAACCCAATAATGTAATAATTAAAGATGAATGGATTCGATATTATCCTAAACACGAAATTGGTTCACAAGTAATTGGGTATGTAGAAAATGACCTTAATTCAAAGCATAAGGCTGTTGGAAAAAGCGGGATTGAGCTGCAATATGAAAATGATTTAAAAGGAAAACCAGGTAAAACTCTTATTTTTAAATTGAATAATAAAAAATTCTTATGGAATATTCAAAAAGTACAAAAAGGTAAAGATGTACGGCTAGCTTTAGACTCTGAGTTGCAGCAAAAGGCAGAAGAAGCATTAAGATCTCAAATTAAGAAAACACCTGATGCTAAAGCTGGTTATGCTGTAGTAAGCGATGCAAAAACTGGCGCAATTTTAACTATGGCCAACACGGCAGTTTTTGATCCAAATATATTAAATACACGTGTATCTTCTAGAAAAGAAAACATTAACTCTCTTTCGCAAAATAAAGCAATTCAAAAATTAAAGTATGGTGAATCTTATGTAAATATGGCTTCTACTATAAAACCACTCACTATTTTAATTGGATTAAACGAAAAGCTTTTCCAACCCGAAGATACTTATTTAGATAAAGGGACTTTTCAGTATGATAATCAAAATAACATTACGAATGCACCTGGAACGCCAACAGGTGAGATTACACCGAGGCAGGCTATCATTAATTCATCTAACACATTTATGACAGCAAAAGTAGCTCTGCCCCTATTCAACCAAAATAATGGGAATATAGAAAAAGTGGCACATATATGGACAGATTATTTAATGCAATTCGGCCTACGTTCTAAAACCGGGATTGATTTACCCTTTGAAGAAGACGGACAATATGAATTCCATCCATCTAATAAGTTTGAAAATGGAATCTCCGCTTTATTAAACGCCTCTTGGGGAGGAAATGAAGTGCATACCCCTCTTCAACTCGCTCAATATGCAGCAACATTGGCAAGTAAAGGTGATAAATATAAACCTCAAATCGTAAGTGCCATTATTGATCAAGATGGTAAGGAAACAAAAAAGTTTAAACCCATTTTAGAAAGTTCAAATCGTTATCCGATGAACTTTTGGAGTGTCGTGCAAGGTGGAATGAGTCAAAATATAGAGGAAATTAAAAAGTTGCCCTTTGACGTCGCAGGTAAAACAGGTATTACAGGTTTTCCAAATGAGCAAGAAAGAATGATAAATCATTCTCTTTTCATTGCTTATGCTCCTACTGAAGATCCACAAATTGCCGTTTCTGTCGTTATTCCTGGTAGTAATTCAGAAAAAAACATCGCTGCTCTCGTTACATCAGAAGTTTTAAAGTCTTGGAATATACTTCAAAAGAAGGATAAAGATAAAGAGGAAGGTTCATTAAAGTGAACCTTCCTCTTTTACCATATAGATTCTATATTCGTTATTTCCCATATACCTTCATGATTCTTTTCGAACATGAAAGAATATTTAATATCAGTTAAAATATACTTTTTTTGTACATATCCAGTAGTATCACCGTTAATAGTCGATATTTTTATATATCCATCATTCTGCACTTTTTCCGGGATCCAAGCTTTTACCATTTCATTAGATACTTCATATAAAACTTTTGATTCTCGGTTTGGTTCAGCTAAAATTTTCGTTTTGTTTCCAGTAACAGTTGCATATATAAAATGCGCTTGCTTTGGTTGGTTACTTTCTGTCAATCCACTTGGTACTTTGTATACTTTTTTTGTATCATTTGCAAACTCTCCCCCCATTGTAAGAGCGACTTGCAACTCATGAAAAATATCTTCATCAAACTTCAGTTCATCCTTTTTATAACTCTTCCCTTTAAATAGAACTTCATCATTTAACGCTTTGTACAGGTCATTTTCATTTTTTGAGTTCGTACTTTGATAGAGTTCATTCATAAATTGTTTTAATGATGGATCTTGAGCAGACTCATCTTTTGTTTTAGGCTTAATTTGAGTACTACTTTGTACTGGTGATTTATTATCATCAGGCCAAGGTTGTTGAACAATAAAAAATAACATTGTACAAATCAACACAACTACAACAGGCAATACTTTTTTACTAAATGGTCTCTTATTTGTTACAGAATCCACTTCACTATTTTGATATACCGATTGCTTTATTTTATAAATAAATTCTTCTTCATCTTTCCGATGCTTCATTGGGCCTTTTTTCAATTTACTATACCAGTCAGGATTTTGTTTATTGTTCATCACTACTACCCTCCCCTATTAGTTTTGAAACCTTACTTCTCGCTCTACTTAATCTCGATTTTACAGTTCCAATGGATACTCCTAATGTTTCAGCCATTTCTTCATATGATAATTCATATTTTGCGTCCAATATAATTATTTCACGGTGCTTTTTAGGTAGTTTTAATACAACCTTCCACACCTCATTCATCTCTTCTTGGTTAAAAAATTCTTGTTCTGCTGACAGGGATTGCTTATCGTCACTAAAAAATCCTATTAAAGATATCCTTTTAAAATAGGAGGATTTCAAATAGTTTATTGCCGTATTTCTTGTGATTTTTAATATCCACGTTTTAACAGATGACTCCTTTCGAAATGAATTCCAATTTTTAAACACCTTTATAAATACATCTTGTGTGATATCATCTGATAAGTGTGGATCTTTCGTAATAATAAATGAATAATTCCATACATCTTGCCAATAGTCTTTTATAACATAATCCAGCTCATCATGATTACACTTTTCAATAAACGTCTGTTCCATTTCCACACCTCAAACTTATTTGAATAAACATAAAAACTGCCCTCACTTTTATTATGGTTTCAATATATAGACAAGATACAAGTTTCATTTGTTCCATTGTTTATCTTTTTTCAAGCAGAATAATACTACTAAAAAACAAGTAAAGCATACAATGATAAAATTCTACTCATGAAAATCTGTTTTTTGAATTTAACGTAACACTCCACTTGTCCATTTCAATTTGCTATACTCTTCTATTTACCATTAGCAATGCCAACTTTTTAGAAATGAAAATTAAGATAAGGTATTAACTTTCTAGAGTCGCAGTAAAAAAGCATTCTCGATTAGAAAGAATGCTTTTTTGAAATTTAATTGTTCTATATTTTCCCCAATTTATATCTTTGAGTTAAGCAAACATGTAATAAATTTAGTCAAAAAATTCACCTTATAATTAAGTATTATTTCTGAAATACATGTTTTACTTTTTCACCTGGAACGTTACTTCCTCCTCTTCCTTTTACATCTTCAATCATCATTGTAACAATCATGTCTGGCGCATTTGCATCGAAAGCTGCGAACCATCCCAGTTCTTTTCCGTCTGCTTCTTTCGACTCTTTCAGTTCTGCTGTACCAGTTTTACCAGCAAGCGTTACACCATCAACCTTTGCAATTCTCCCTGCACCATCAGGGTCATTAATGACTTTGATTAATGCACTCTTTAATATCTCTTGATTCTTTTTAGAAACCACATTTTCTTTCCAATTCCCTGCTACTTTTGCTTCTTTTAAAAGATGTGGCGACGGAATATTCCCTTCATTCACAATCGGTGCATATGTTAATGCTAAATGAAGTGGCGTCATTAATACTTGTCCTTGTCCATAGCCCGTGTCTGCTAGTTGAATATCGTTTTTTATCCCATCTTTTGCAATGATTGAAATAGGAAATTCGTATTCGATTGGTAATTTTTCATGAAATCCGTACTTTTTAAATTCCTTTACATACTGATCTTTTCCCATTTTCAAAGCTTGTTGAGCAAAATAAATATTATCAGAGTACTTCATTGCCTTATCAAAATCAATTGGACTTGCATCCTTTACACGCGTTACATAGTAATTTCCCCAAGACGAATCTTTTGTCCACTTCAATCCTTGAATTTTAAATTCTTCCTTCGGATTTATTGTGTTTGTTTCCAAACCAATTGCACCTGTGATCGTTTTAAATACGGAACCTGGTACAAATGCTTGTGTAAAGCGATTCGTCATTGGTAGTTTCGAGTCGTTACTCCATGCTTCTCGTTGGGCTTTCGCTGCTCCTCTAACTATTATATTTGGATTATAAGCAGGGCTACTTACAAGTGCGATTGTTTCACCTGTTTTAGGATTGACTGCTGCACTAGACCCTGCTTCATTTTTCATCTCATTAAAGATTTTTTCTTGAATTGCAGCATCAATTGTTAACGTAACATTTTCTCCTTCTTTTGCTTCTTTTTTTGCTACGTTTTTAATCTCTTTCCCATTCTCATCTTCTATAAATACGCGTCCCCCCTTTTCACCACGCAATTTATTTTCTAACACTTTCTCTAAACCGGTCTTACCTACTAAATCATCCGCTTGATAACCTTGTTTTTGAAGTGATTTTAACTCCTCCGCATTCACCTTTCCTATATATCCAGTTAAGTGTGCCGCTGCTTCACCTAATGGATACGTACGAATATTTACTGGGCGAGATGAAACTCCTTCTAATTCAATATAATCATTCTGTCTAGTTCCCTCTTTTAAAATACCAATTGGTACAAAGGAGTCTGGTTTTATCCATTTTGCTGTGAGCTTTTGTTCGACCTCTTCTATAGACATATCAAGTAATTGTGCTACTATTTCTTTCGTTTGCGCTGCTGTTTCGCCTAGTTTCTCTGGAATAATTCCAACCTCAGTTGCTTTACCATTCGTTGCAAGCCCTTTTCCATTGCGATCATATATTTCTCCGCGTTTTCCTTGCTCTATTTGCATACGTACTTTGTAATCTTTTTTCATACCTGGGAAAATGAAGTCTGGTGTCCAATCTATTTTCCAAGATTCTTTATCTTTCACAAGTTTTGCTTCGTGGATGAATGAAACTGGTCCTACATCCGTATCCATCTTAACTTCAAAAAGAAAAAGCTCTTTATCTTTCATATTCTCTCCTTTCATTTTAACTTTTAAATTCTTAGCTCCAATCCCCTCATAGATTTTTTGATATTTTTCTGTGAATTCTTTTTTAGAAATCGATTTTTTTGCATGATCTGATAAATGATCATACATATTTGCAAATTTTTTATCATTCCATAAATTGATATATTCTTCAAATGCTTGTTTTGGCGGTTCGTTTTTATTACATCCTACCAACATAACTGCAACACAAACGAAAAGCAGCATCCATAATTTTTTCAATTCAATCTTCTCCCTTATTTAAAAATGATGATTCCTTTCTTAATTTATTTAATAAAAAATGTTTTAACGCTTAATAGACAGTGTAAGTAATGACATTGTTCCATATTTTAAAAAAATAGACCTAATTGGAATTCATCAGAAATTAATAGATACAAAAAAACGCCATACTTTCTGTAAATTTCTACAAAAAGAATAGCGTTTTCTTATTTTATCTTTCTATATATGCTATACCGTGAGCTCCTTGATTTACAGAAGGATCTGCATTTCGATCTCCTGGATCAACTTCAATGGTATGAACATTCTTGTAATTAACTAAATCTAATACACTTATTGTCCCTGATCTAAGGTTAGAAACAAATCCAACCGTTCCGTCCGTAGAAGAACGCATTGTAATTGGGAGTAAATCTACTTCTATTGTACCTAACACATTTAACGATTCTCCATCAAGAACAGAAACATACCCTGGTGCTGGAGAAAACATATTTCTTGTTCTCTCTCCATTCTTATTCTGAAAACGCGTATGTCCTACCAATACTTTCCCATCATTCGTTACATGAACCGGAGTAATTAAATCTGAAAATGATTTTGTCTTTATAATTTTATCGGTTTCTGTATTAATGATGCTAAGTGTAGGTTGCTCCTCTTTGTAGTCTCCAAGTAAACATGGTGAAGGGATGTAAACTCGATTACCTTTAGGAGAAATAGCTAGTTCTTCACTACCATAGGGCATAGATACTTTTCCAATTAACTCCTTATCATGTGTATCTAAAACCGATATAAAGGGCGCCTCTTTATTAGAGGAATATCCTTTTGTACCATCTGGATTCGTAACAAACCAATGTGCACCTGCTGCTTCTGTAGAGATTCTATCTAGCACTTTTCTCGTGTTAGGATTAATAATTAAAATTCCTCCTTCACCAGATTCAACACTTACATACAATAAGTCTTTTTTTCATTATAAACTAAACCATGTGGTGCAAATTCCGGCAAGATATCAATGATATCAATTACTTTAAATTGATCAATATCGATAACTAAAATTTCATGGCTTTTTTCCGGATTATTTCTATAAAAACCTGAGCGATAAGTAATACTTACATATAACAATTGACGCTTAGAATCGAAACATAATTCATGAGGTTCTGTAACTGGAGAATCTATAACCCCTATTCTTTCAAAATTTTTCGCATTGAAGAAATGGATTTGATTACCGCTGGAGCTAACGACCGCCAATATAGGATTATTTTCTTTAGAAATATTCATTAATTAAACCCTCCTTGTTATTTGTTCCAAATTTCTTAAGTTCCATAGAAATCAGCATATTTAAGTAATTTGTATTATTACTAAGACAAATTATAAACAATTTTCACCTCCTTTCATTTAAATTAGTTTAACTTATAATAAGTTAAACTAACTTTTATTCCGTAAAAATAAGTTGAATTTAATAATCCAACGTATTTATCTACCTTCTCCAACTTTAGCTTTTATACTTACATGTATTTTATTTAATAACCTTCCAATACTTTACTCCTAAATTAATGATGCACAAAAAGCACAGAAAGTAAGTAATTAGCGAAATACCATTTCTTTGTCTCGTGCATTATCAGATACTCATAACATAAGTAAATCAAGCTTAGCTACCATTGAATCAGTTTCCTTTGCTGCCGTTTTTTTTAATTCATTCTGCGTACAGCTCTATTCTTTGGGGAATCTTTCTATAGATTGACAAATTTGCTTCAGATTCTTGTTTTTTATTGCTCTATTCCTGTGTTGAAAAACTAATTATAATTAGTTAGCTTAACTAACTATAATTATAAATACATTTACATTTTATCGCAAGAGTTTTAAGAATCTTCAAATAAATGAATAGAGAGATAGAATTATTTTCATCCTAAGATACATAATCTTAAGTTGATAGTGATGCATAACGAGAATTTCGTACGTTAAGAAAAAAACTTGCTACATATGTATGTAAATTTTAATTGCCTACTAAAAAATAACGTATTTACAGGATGTATGAAAATTATACAAAAAGTAATAATTCATCGTTTACCCAACAATAGATAATATGGATAAAGAAAAAATACTAGAGAATATCACAGTGTAGTAGTCTCAAGTATCTTTTCATAGTATTTTAACGGCTATGCAATACGAAGGGATAAAAAAAGACCTCTTACGGAAAGATAAGAGGTCATCAAGAAGATAAAAATGTTGTATTTGAAACACGCGAGTTTCTAATTCATATCATAACACAATATATTTATATATTCAATATATACATAAAACAAGGGGTATATGTTCAAAAAACACACGGAATATTAATTTGGAACAGTATGTTTTATTCTTTTAACCTATTTCTTCTACAATGCCGTAATTGTAACAATGGATGGTCTCCTCTATATACTGATGAGCAATTGTAGCAAGTTCTTCTAAATTCTCTTCCGTTACCTCGTGAATAAATAGAATAAAATTACTATCGGATTCGGAGTCTGTTGAAATGGAACCATCGATCCGTTATGAAATGTTGAGCTTGCATCTCCTAGATTCCATGTAAATATTCGCTAATTCCAATCCCCTTTCGTGTCTATTTTATGTTTAATATAGTCTCGTACCGTACAAACGGGAAATGTTGTTAATTTGAAAAGAGAGCGGAATAAAATTTCTTTATCGCCTCTGTTCTTTCTTCTGTATGATAGAAAAAACGGAGAAAGATGGAATTTTATCTATCCTTATCACTTGTTAGAAAATTCTAATTTGATTAAATTAAAAGAAAATGATATATTGATTTTAGAATAATAATCCAATTAATGGATGACAACCTAATACCTGTAAGTGGACTATGACAATGTCAGATAAACGGGAGGAATTTAATATGAAAAAATTATGTTCATTTGCTTTAATCGGTGCCTTAACCTTTTCGGGTTTTATCGTTTTAGACAGTACGCTACCTGATAAAGCGCGCGCTGAAGTAAATACGATTAAGCAAGCTTCAGCTGTTGTGGATGATTGGCCATGGCAGACGTATTTCTTATTGCATCACAACGTGGACTATCTACAAGAATTAGCCCCTGGTACGTTAAAACAAGGTGATACGTTTGATACGACGGTATATATAGGCGGAAAAGATGTAGGTGTTGTAAAGATTTATCGATTGAACGGAGAAGGTAAATTGCAACGCTACAAAACCATTTCTGCAGGTGAGGCTGGACACCACTACTATTCTAGGTTCAAAACACCAATTACAACGGTTTATACACCAGGTACATATGTGGCAGTACTAAAAGTAGACAATTCATATTATTATGGTGGCTCCTTCCAAATTACAAAGTAAAACATATAGGTATATTTGTCTGAAACGCACTGGGTTACGGTGCGTTTTTGTTATCTAACGAATAAATGATCACGCGGGAAGTCAAAGCATATTATCGAAACGGAGCTGAATGTGATGAAAATTGTAACAGTTAATGCGGATGCAACAATCCATGTTGGTATTTTAAAAGGGATGACAGGATGTGTTACTAGTTATGATGCGGATACTGGATGGCCGAAATCTAATTGGATTCATTTACAACGGTTATAATTAGGTCTGTATTTCTAACGCAATAAGGTTTGTATAGGATTCTTTAGAAAATTAATATTTGATTTTTATAGTGATTCAATACATTCTATGATTAAAACTAAGTTACATATTTTAAAATCATCACCAGGAGAATCTGCAAATTTACGGGTTCTTATTTAAAACATAATGCCAGAAAAGCTGAGGTGAATAAAGTGCAAAGTTTAAAATCTTTAAAACGTGACGTATACATTTTTCTTCCATTGTCTATTTATTTTTCCTCCATTTTTATTTCATTCTATATTATAGAGAATACATTCAACTTGCTAAGTTTTTTACCAGCACTTGGAACCCTGTATGTCTGGCTAACTAGTGTGATAGACATTAAAAATAAAAATTACAAAATAAAATAAAAAAGCATCTGAACTAGATGCTTTGCTCTTAATGTTATAGAATATTGACGCCCATGACCATACAGCTACCAAAAACAATACATACCAAACCTAAAAATATTAAAAACTCTGGCAGATCAAAATGTTCGAGTAACGCGCCTATTAATAATAAAAAGGGATATACTAGAATTTCAATCCAGGTTACGCCCCCTGCTTTCTTTATTTCTCGGTAAGATACAACGCTGACAAGTAAAACGCCTACTACAATCAACCCTATTCCTAACATCATCCATTCACCCTTTTGAAAATTTAGTATTTCACTTTCATATACTGCTCTTTTACGAGCACCAATAATTCCCTCAGTTTCTTCTCTACAGGATGTTCTTGATTTTCTGGTACTTCTCTCCCGTATGATGAGAAGCTTTGTGAGCAAGCACTAGTTGTAACTGCCAATTTCGCGTATGAGAATGTATGCTCATTTTCTTTACCAATGTTTTCAGTAGTGCCTCCATTTGAACCAACGCGTATACAGCTTTCATCAAGTTTGGTGTGCTTACCTTCCTTGTTAACCGTGTAATACGTGTCATTGACTTCCCCATATTTCATATCGGCTGTAGATGTAACTGCGGTCCCGTCTGCAGAAAAAGTGACGACACGAAATCCATCTTCTTCTGGCAACAACTCAGCTCCTGGAACATTGTATATAACCAAAAGGTCTCCTTCGTATGCTTCAGGAATGAGATAGATTGTATCTGTAATGTCTTTTCCGAATCGGATACAACCGCTTAAAAGAATCATAATAAAGATCCCGCAATACATTATAACTTTTCTCATAGAGTCTCTCCCGTTATGTGTAAGAATGTATAGTATGTATTATATAATTCAATATATTTCCTTGGATAGAATAAGTTTCTAGTTTGAAGACGATTTTACTATTGTCATATAAAAGAGTTATGTCAGTGGATGATTAGCACAAAGAGAAATGGAGTGAATTGATGAGCAGACGTTTTGCATTAACATATGAAAATAAGATTTTGAGAAAGATAATAATTACCGTAAGTATTGTCATACTCGTTTTCATTGCAACAGGGTGTGATTCTGTCCAAAATGAGGTAAAGGATGTAACGGATATTCCGCTTAACAGCAAACTAGATTCCCTTATTTCAGAAAGTATCATTGCCTGGAATCAAGACAAATTAAATCATACAGAAAAACAATTTGAGACGCATGTAATCTATGGAACTGAGATGAAGGATGAAAAAATGTATGTCTACCTCCATTCCCTCATGCAAGGATATAACCGCGAAACACAGACAGTTCCTCAAGCAGGACATTTACTTCCAGTCCGTGTGACAGTCACAAAAAATGGGGATGATTACATCATTGAAGATTACCGTGAACCAGGAGATGGTGCTGAAAATGAACCTACTTTGCGCAACATGTTCCCGAATAAGTATGCGGATCAAGCACTTGCTATATCAAATAAAATAATACAATCATTAGAATCTCGTATGCAAGAATCCGTTTCTAAGTGGCTGGAAGAAACAAATAATGAGAGACAAGAAAGATAACAAATATACTATTTATAATCGAATACAAAACAAAAAAGGAGAGAAATAATCTCTCCTTTTTCTACTTTATACCTAGCATTATTTGTTATATCCACCAAGTTGCTGTTCTGCCATAGCAACGAGACGTTTTGTGATTTCTCCACCTACAGAGCCGTTCGCTCTTGCAGTTGAATCCGCACCTAATTGTACGCCGAATTCTTGTGCAATTTCATATTTCATTTGATCCAGTGCGCTTTCTGCACCTGCAACCACTAAAGAGTTATTACGATTGTTTGCCATCACATATCACCTCCTGTACGTTTAATATGCTACGAAACAAAGAAAATATTATTGGTAAATAAATCCATTTATAACGTGTACTTTTCAACCATTTTACTTTCCCATTACAATTTCAGCATAATAACAGTACCAGTTTTCTTTATTTGCATGAGTTTACAGAATGTGAAATATGATTATGAAGAGTTTTATTTTACAAAAAAATTTATCGATGTAGTTGTATTGCAAGTTCTTCTAAAATATTGACAGATAATATGCCGTGTGTTAAATTCAAAATATTTAAATATTAAGGAGATGAGTGACAGATGTCAGTTAATAAGATAGAAGAATATTGGTATATGTACTCTAAAGAAAATGACTTAAACATGAGTGTTCCAGATGCATGGATGTTTGGAGATGGTTCCAAAGAAATGGGAGATGAATTAGGAAGTTTAGTAGTTAAAGGAATCAAAACAGGAACATGCGCTGCACATTGTGTTTATGAGCTTGAAGGGGAAGAAATTCAAAAAGTTGGTCAGTACGATATTGTATTGGATGGAGACAATAATCCATTAGCAATTATAAAATATACAAAGATTGATTTACTAAAAATGAATGAAGTAACAAGTAATTTTGCAAGATCTGAGGGTGAAGGAGATTTAAGCTATGATTATTGGTATAGTGAGCACGTTAAATTTTTCACTTGGGAATTAAGTCGGTATGGACTTACTTTTACTCCAGACTTAATGCTCGTTTGTCAAACGTTTAAAGTAATGGATGTCTATAAAGATTAAACATGGATGAAAATCAAACATGTTTAATCTTTATATTATGTTTTTAAGCATTTCGTCATGTAAAAAAACAAAATCCCCTTAATACAGGGGTTTTGTAATCTATACTGTTCGTAATCCTTAGTAAACCGTTGATACTGTTTGGATAGTTCATACTCAATTTCATCGTACGCCATTGTACCTGCTAATTCTTTACGTGTCTGTTCTTCAATATATCGAGATACTATAATCAATCCCATCATCTTAACGCCTCACTATTTGGTTCAAAACTAGAGCCATTCGCGGATAAAGCAGAACAACTTTCCCCTTCTTATACCATACTTATCCTTTATTGTTCCTTTATACCTTTAGTAAATGTGTATCGGTAAGGCTTATCGCCTTCTCATACAACTTTGGATGAAGTGAATAGCTGAAAATAAAAGGAACTCTCAGAATAGAGTTTTTAATCAAGTGCGTACCTTTTATTACTTACTATTTAGCCTACGTACATATTACATAGTGTATTTTATCATCCAATAAATTGGATTAAAACCTGGTTAAACTTTTCCCGCTCTTCCCAGAATGTACCGTGACCACTGAATTGAAAAGGTACAAGTTGTGCATTTCCCAATAATTTTTGCGTCTCTTCTCCTTTAGTAAATGGAACAATTTTATCGTGAATACCGTGAATAATTAGCGTCTGTACATTTATTTTACCAAGATCGCTATACACATTTTCATCTCTCAATGTTCTCATAATCGCAGCTGTCGACCAACTAGCCGCTTCCAATCCTAACTGTAGAAACCATTCGGAAAATGGTCCAGTGATTTTCTGAAAGAAAAATTGATTTGTTACACCCTGCAACATATTAGGGCGATCATTCAGTGTGTCTGTAATGAACTTATTCGCAATCTCTTTTTCCACACTAGTCGGAGATGCAGCACCAATTAGGACTAATTTGGATACTCCAAATCCTTGATAACGAGCCATATAACGAATTGAAATTGCACCACCTGTGGAGTGTCCTGCTAGTGTGACATCTTTAAGCTGTAACGCTTTAATTACTACTGCTATATCATCTGCCAATCTATCAAAATTGTATCCACTATATGGTTTGTCTGAATTGCCGTACCCCCTCCAATCAATGCCTATACATCGATATCCCATTGCTGGAAGTACATTGTACTGATATTCGAATTGCTTATGGTTTAATGGCCAACCATGTATAAAAAGTATTGTTTTCTTACCTTTCGGATTTATATCTTCTACAAAAATTCTTACATCAGATTCAACAGGTATTAAGTATCCCATGCAGACTCCCCCATGTAATAAAGATTGCCTCTACAATAAGATATTCAGCTTAAGTGAATCTATGCTGTTTCAAGTCTACTCTAAATTGCCCTAAGGAACAGTTCGACTACAAATAATGATTCATGAAATTCGCGTTACATATACAATCGCAACAGTTGTGTTAGAGAGAGATCCTACTTTCAATTCCTTCATTTGTAAATAAGGTGTTGAAAGTTTTCTACGTACTAAATTTAAATTTACATCTAAATCTTGGACAAATGCGATTTGCGGACCCACAATATTGTATTCAATTTCTGCTTTTGAAATATCTCTTTTTTCTTTCTTTGACACATTTACTAACAAACAATTTAATTTATCTGTATTGAACTGAATAAGTATATAGCCATTTAAAATACTATCCTGAATATCTTCCATTTGATTTGTTATTTTTGAATTCTCAAAGGGTAATACAGACTGAATATCTTGTAACGAATCGAAGCTCTTCTCTTTTATATAAGTCAAAACCTCTTCATGAAATATATTTACATCGATTAATGTTCTAAAATATGAAATGACTATAGCGGAATTATTAGAAGCAATTTCCAACGTTATAAAATCTTTAGATTTTTTAGTAATTTCATTAAATCCTGCAAAGATTCTATAGAGTAAACAGATATTCTTTCATGTGGTTTCAATTGATAATACCCTTCCTTTCAAAAAGAACCTATATATAGTTTTTAGAAATTTCTATTTTAAAAATGAGGGATATTTATATGTCAATATGCTCATTAAAAATAATGCCTTTTTAACTAACTTAACCAAAATTAGTTAAAAAATGTATTACAAGTAAAAATTTGAAATGTCTCCAAGAAAAATTACAATATTAAAAACATCCTTTCTTTTGGTTCTAAAGAAAGGATGTTTTTATAACAGGCTTTTTCAAGTGTCTATTCTATAGGGTACATTTACCAGTGTTCTTCTCTTTATTATTTCATTAAGTAACATTGGCATTACATTCTGTATGGTTTCTTAAAAAATTTCAGTAAGAGAATATCTTAATTTTGAAGTGTACAAATAGGGAGAGTGACTTCAACTGTAGTCCCCTTATTCATTTCACTCTTAATAAATATCTTTCCCTGATGTGTTTCAATGATTTTATAACAGATCATTAATCCTAAGCCAATCCCCTCTTCTTTAATACTATAAAAAGGTTCTCCGAGGTATGGTATACGTTCTTTTGGAATCCCACACCCTTGATCGATAAAACGAATGCTTACTTGATTATTATCAAGTATATTTATTTGAATCAGAATTTCCCCTCCCATCGGCATAGATTCAATTGCATTTTTTAATATATTAACAAATACTTGTTTTAATTGATTTCCTTCACATGAAATCAATGGAATACCAGGGTTAAGATCGATTCTAAATTTTATATTATGCATCATTGCTTGAGGTTGTAGTAGCATTAAAACTTGATCCATTAGCACACTAATGTTATTAGGTTGCATTTTTACTACCTGTGGTTTGGCTACCGCCATAAATTCAGTTGTTATGCTCTCTATACGCTCAATCTCTGATGATACTATATTAATATAACCCTGATTATTCTCATTTTCCGTTGATTTTAGTAATTGCATGAACCCTTTCATTGCAGTTAATGGATTATTAATCTCATGAGCCATTACAGTCGCTAATTGTCCTACAACAGCAAGTTTTTCAGATTTTCGTAATAATTCTTCTGTTTTTAGCCGTTCAGTGATATCACGAGAAATACTTAGAAAAACTTTTTTACCATTTAAGTTAAAAACACGAACACTAAACTCAGTTGTTATTACTTTTCCTGTTGGAAAAACATATTCATCTTGCAAAGTGAAGAAAGTTTGTCCTTTTTTAATTTTTTCTAATAACCTTACGATTATTTGAGAATCTTGTGGTACTATATTTGAAAATGATAATGAGAGCAACTCTTCTCTACTATATCCAAATCTTCTACACCCAACAGGGTTTACCTCAATAAATCGACTTGGAGCATTATCTTCATTCAGCTCTACTACATATACCGCATCAGTTGCTTGTTCGATTAGTGCACGGTACTTCATTTCACTATCTCTTAGTTGCTGGTGTAATCGATGCCGTTCTCTTTCTGCTTGTTTTCTTTCAGAGATGTCTCTACATATTGCTGATAAAGCTATCACATTTCCTCTTACATCTAGTATAGGAGAAACTGTCAGACTGATATCAAGAAGACTCCCATCACTCCGTTGTCTAACAGTTTCTAATCTAGTAACCACCGATTCACCTGTTAGAATTTTCTGAATATTTTTGAGCGATTCTTCCATTAAAAAATCTGGTACACAAGGTAATCTCTTACCTATGATTTCTTGTGATGACCACCCAAATATCTTTTCATAAGCTTTATTGGCTTGTAAAATATGCCCTTCTCGATCAGAAATGGTAATAGCATCTAGATTGTGCTTTATAAATGATTCTAATAATTCTTTGGTAGCGCTTAATTCTGATTCTACCTTTTTCCTTTCGGTTATATCAACTGTAGAACCAACAACTTCAATAACTTGTCCATTTCTTTTAATCGGCCTAAGCGCAATAAGAATAATAGTTTTATCATTTGGCCAAGGTAATTCAAATATAATTTCTTTTCCTTCCCATGCCTTAAGATAGTACTTCATCAATTGTGGAACTAAATGTGGAGGAACAATAGAAGCATCAATAGTACGTAAGCTTTTTCCTACCACCTGTTCAGAATAAAATTCGTTTTGATAATAAAACTGTCCATCACATAAAGTGTGTATAAAGTGCTTACCCACTTTTTTAAATTTAAAAATTCCTCCTTGAAGCTCATGTACGGTATCTGTAAGTTCTTGCTTCGATTTTTTTAATTCTCGATTCATTTTAGATAAGTCCCGTGTTAAATAATACAATCTCTGGTAGGCTTCCATAAGAAATAGCCCAATTAAAAGTCCTAACGCTATATATAATAAGCCTCCTTTGTAAAGTAATGTAATATTAAATAATACGCCAACTAACCACTTTATTCCAATAAAAACAGAAAAATATAAAGATGCACTTTTAAAAGGATGTAGTTTTTTAAAATAAGTTTTAAAATTAGAAAATAGAATTCCCATACATAAATAAGCAATCACAGGAGGTTCCCAATACCCTCCAATGTAAAATATACGCATTAAAATTATGCTAATTAACGTAATCCAACCAGCAATACGGCCAAAGTAAATAAAAGATAGAATAAGAGGAACAATTCGAAGATCGTAGGAAAATCCCATGTATGGAAAAGAAAAGAACATTAACGTAACTGCAATAATCCCTCCATAGAGCTTTTCGAAATATCGACTAGAATTAATTGTAAACACTTGAATAAATATTGCTGCGCTAACTAATAAAGAAAAAATAGAAAGATTGATGAAATAATCTTTAATAATCATGTAATGTCCCTCCTTGCATTAAGTGTATTCGACAAAAAAACTAAAAATCCTACAAATAGTATAAACAGTTCAAATGCATAAAATTTAAACTAGGATAAAATCTAGAAAAGAAAATAAGGCGAACAGCAGATGAGATATTTTAATGAAAAATAGTTCAAAAAAGATAATAGTAACCGTTGACTACTATTATCTTTTTTCTTTAAGTTATCGTAATATGTCTGAAACTCTAAGGGACGTGGTATGTCATTTCATCGAATAATGATTATATGCCGAGTCATAAATATAGAAATTTCAGCCGTAATTTTTAAAAAATAACACAAAAAACAAATCTATCTTTGAAAATGGAAAAAACCTATATAAATGTCAACTAATCTATGTACAAAAACGTTCACTTAATTTTGCATAAAATTACTCCACTTAGGAAGCGAAGTAGTTCTTCAGGGTCGATAAGAACACCTGTAGATGCTTCAGGATAACTACATAATTGTATGCGTAATGTACTTGAAACCGTTCGGTAAAACCATACACATAATACAACTAACTCCATGGTTCAATATTTACTTTTTCGTTGAACAAATTCTTTTTCTTGAGCAAAGTATTCTAGGATTTAAGGAGATTTTCAAATTAACTTGATGTCTAGTTTATTGTCCAGCTTTAATTACTTCGTTACTTTTCAGATTCAGTTCATTATATTTTGTACTTTGTCTTTATATACAACATATTCTTTACCATCCACTACTGCTACTACCGCAAATTCATCATTTGGATTGAATGAAAGCCAATCAGCCCACATGTTAGTATTAGCCTCTCCACTCCACATATTATGAACAGTGTTTTTAGTTAAATTCATAACTTTATAAGACGCATTTGGCGCATTTGTTCCAGTCTTTATTTCAAAAGTGTATGCGTTATGAATTTTTTTATAAAAGTAGAAAACATTTGATGGACGAAGCTGATTCAAAAAATCCTGTTCTTTTTTCTCTGCAATTTTTATCCCTTCTTGCAAAGTGACAACATCTGTTTTTAATGTTTTCCAACTGTTTTTCGCTGCATTCAAGCTAGGGGTTAAGAATTTATATTTATTTTGATCAGCTTTTTGATCAGCTTTCTCAATATGTCCCAGTACACCCGAATATTGAGAATCTAAATCCTCCCATTGCGTAGACATATAAGTAAGAGCAGTGATAGCACTATCAAGCATACTATGCATATCACTAATATTATGAAATGCAACTCCAACTACACGATTCAATGTTATTTTATAATCTACAGTCTGACGCAATTTTGCTAATTCAGGTTCTAGCCAACCTAACTTACCTCTTGCATCACCTATCATGATGCCACCAGCAATCAAGGTTGGAATAAAGGGGATTTTCACCATGTCTAATCCCTTAGATTCTATGTCTTTCTGATATTTTACTTGTCCTAAAAGGTCCTCTAGACGCTTTTGGTCAGCCTCCACATCAGCACCTTGGTTTTTTAAAATCGATTGCAATGTCTCTTTATGACTTCCAAATGTTCTAACATCTTCTCCAATAGCATTTTTTAATTGAATTAATTCTTCTATTAATGCTTTTGCAGACTTTTGATTTTGTTGAATTCCCCCCTGTAAATCTGTAATCCCTTTTTTTAAAGTATCTCCATTTCCATTATTAATCGCCTCTACTAATGTTTCATAATAATTTTCAAATTTTGTATCGTATTCTATAATGCCTGTCAATGTATCAAAAAGCTGTTTTTTTACTTGTGTATTCCATGTAACAGCATGTGCTCTTGCATTCTTTTGATCTTGTACAATTTTACTAGGTAAATCTGCATTTCCATTAATAGTTATTCCTTCAAAACTCACATCTGGATTATTAATTAGCAAATAAGAATATTCATTCATAGCTTTTGCAAATAAACCAGCATCTTGCAAAGCTTTTTTCATCTGTTCTTCATTTGCTGAAAGAGATATATTTTCATTGTTCGTTTGTTCAATTTCAATTGCAAAAGTTTCTAGTGGTATGACTGCATAAGTAGTTGTTATAGTTAAAAACGCTGATACAGCGAGTAGTTTATTAGGGATTTTTTTCATCATTTCGTATTCCTCCTATATAAGGTATGGTTTCAAGTTCTAATCTTATTAAAAAGCGATGTCTTTCAAAATGAGTTCTACATCTTTTATCAGTATCGTTTGAACTTTCTTTAGCAGCCTTCAAATCATTAAGTATTAAAGAAAATGTATATAATCTGCTTCAAATTAACCGATTCTGTTGCAAATTTTAAAAAAGCAATTAAACTACAAGGTTATTTTTTATTCGAATCATACTTATATATAATTGAAAGGCGAAGTCTTTAATGAGACTCCGCCTTTCTGTTATATAAGGATTTATTAATTAGTACTTTTCTGTTTAACAGTGTAATCATAGACTTTCTATGTTTTAGTTCACTTTACAACAGAATTAATATTTCCCTATTTTTGTGGAGTAACTGTTTCCACTTTTAATTCCTTTATTCCTTCTTTTAATGTAACGGCATCTGTTCGTAATGTTTTCCAACTATCTTTCGCTGCATTTAAATTAGGTTTTAAGAATTTAAATTTATTTTGATCCGCTTTTTGAGCTGCATTCTCAATATGCCCTAGAACGCCCGAATATTGAGAATCTAAATCATGCCACTGCGTTGACATATAAGTAAGAGCGTTAATAGCATCATCAAGTGCCTTGTGCATTTCATTAATATTACTATAAGCAACTCCAACTACACGATTTAATGTTACTTTATAATCCACGGTCTGACGTAATTCTGCTAATAAAGGCTCTAACTTACCTAAGTTGTCTCTTGCTACTCCCACTATAATACCGCCAATTATTGGTAGACCCAAAATAGCACCCTTCATTACATTAAACCCATCAGATTCTAATTGTTTATAATAGTTTACTGATCCTAATACTTCTTCTAGACGCTTTTGATCTGCATCAACATCTGCACCTTGGTTTTTTAGAATCGATTGCAAAAGATCTTTATTGCCTCCAAATGCTCTAACATCTTGTCCAATAGAGTCTCTTAATTTAGTTAATTCTTCTATTAATTGTTGTGCGTACTTTTGGTTTTGTTGAATTTCACCTCGTAAATCTGTAATTCCTTCTTTTAAAGTTTCTCCATCCCCTGTATTAATCGCCTCAACCAATGTTTCATAATAATTGTCGAACGTGGTATCATATTCAACAATACCAGTCAATGTATCTAAAAGCTGTTTTTTTACTTTCGTGTCCCAAGTAACAGCATGTGCTCTTGCATTCTTTTGATCTTGTACGATTCTACCAGGTAAATCTACATATCCATTAATAGTAATTCCTTCAAAATTTACATCAGGATTCTTAATTAACATATAAGAATAGGCATTCATAGATTTTGCAAATAATCCAGCCTTTTGCAAGGTCTCTTTCATTCTCGCTTCATTTGCAGAAAGAGCCGTATCTCCATTGTTCGTTTGTTCAATTTCACTTGCAAAAGTTGCTACTGGTGAGACTACAGAAGTTGCTGTCATAGTTAAAAGAGCCGATGCGACGATTAGTTTGTACGGGATATTTTTCATCATTTTATATTCCTCCAATATAATTTTTCATTTTCAGTTCTATTCCTGTTTAAAAGCAATGTCTTTTGAAATGAATTCTGCATCTTTATGAATATCATTCCAACTTTCTTTAGCAGCTTTTAAATCATCCGGTATTAAAGAGAATTTGTGGTCTTGCATAGAATCGATATTATCCAGTAAATCTGTATAATTTGCGCCCATTGTATTCCATTGCTTTTGAATATTTGTTAGAGACAATATCGCTTGATCTACAGTCTGGTACAGATATGCCAATGTTTCTTTCGCGTTAGTAAGCGAAAGAACTGCTTGATTAGCACGATCTGCTTTCATACTTAATTCTCCGATTTTGTTAGAAATTTCGTTATAGGAGTCCATATGCTTAGATGCCGTGACACCAGCCGCAGTTCCTAGACCGATACCAGCTGCTCCAAGAGCTGAAAGTCCACCAACAACAGCCGGTGTTGCTGTACCACCAGTTACAACAATTACAACCGCTCCTCCAATAGCTGCAATAACTAAAATAGCTGCTCCCAATCCACCACCAATTGACCATGCTAATACATCATCAAAATGTTTTTTCTGAGTAGAACGAAGTTGCTCAATTTCAGCTTGAAGTTGTGGAATCGTTGCCTGTTGACCTGCTAATATTGCAGTTAATCCACCTTTCCCATCTGGACCACCAACATTATTTTTAAAATCTGTAGAATTTTGATATAGTTTCCCTTTGAAGTCTTGTAGCATCTTAATCACATCTGTAACTTCTTTTGAATTTGTATTGATTGTAGTAATTAAATCATTTATACCCTCTTTTAGACCTGCCTTATCTTTCTTTTGTACAGTTTCTACTAATGTGTCGTAATAATTTTGAAATTGTTCATCGTAATTTACAATATTACGAGCAGTTTTTTGAATCTGTGGCTTCGCTGTATCTAACCAGTAATTCGCATTGATTCGTGATAGCTCTTGATTAAGGTGAATATTTTTGAGCAACTCTCCCCCCTCTGAGCCTAAATCAATATTAGATAAATTTACATTTGGTTGCTTAATCATTGTTTTTGCGTATAAATCCATTACTAGAATATGAGATCCTGTTTCAGCTAATGCTTTCTTCAGTCCTTCGGGGCCTAATGCATAATTGCCTACTTTTTGTTCTTGAGCGGTCGTTTCTTGTGCAAATGCATGAATAGTGTTACCGGTAGTAGCAGTTATAACAGTTGCTAATGTAGCTAAAGTTAGTACTTTGAATGGAAATTTTTTCATGACTATTCTCCTTCTTTCGCTAAATGCTTATAATCTTTATGAATTCCGAAAAAACGCAATATTAAAATTTATATACTTGTTCTTCAAGGTAACTTATTACATTTTTTAATTGTCTTAATGTATCTTTTTGAGACTGCTCGCTAGTTGTATCAACATTAGTAGATAATTTTGTAATGCTATTTTTTATTAGATTTAAATCTTCTTTATAGCGCTTTAGTAGATCAAGTTCTACATCTACTTGATTTGCAAACGTATGCAAATCATTTTGTGTAAGAAGAAGCATTGATTTTTGTAAATCAGCTATTGATAGTTTCGTTGTTAAATCATATATTTTTTGATTTTGTTTCTCTAAATCATCTAAATATGCTCGCTGTTCTGCTGTTAATTTATTTACTTCAGCAAAAACGCCAAATGTTTTCTTAATCTTTTCGGTATCAATGACCTTCATCAGGTCATACTCTTGTGTTTTTGCTGCGGCTGCGGCTGCTATTTCACCTTGTTTGCTTTTCTCAATTGCTTCACGAGCTGCTTTTTTTGCTGATTCAATCTCTAGAGCAGTTTTACCTTGCTCTGTTGCTTCTTGCACTGCTTTTTTCTCTGCTTCTAGAATAGAGTTGTTAATTTCTTTTCCTTTGTTATACGCTGCCACCCCTGCTTGAGCAGCTGGTTCAATAATTTCTTTTGAAAGACTATAAACTTCTTTGAATATAGCAAATCCCTGTTCATTTAAAGCCCCTGGTATTAAGGCAATTTGCTGTAAATCATTTTGAATTGCTTTTTTGGTATTTAATATTTCATTTTTTAACTGGTCTATTTTTCCTGTTCCATCTGTACTTAGTATGCCTTGAGCAGTTGCCACATTGGTATCAAAATCTTTTAATTTTTTATCAAGCTGTAATTTAAGATCTGTTAATTCATTGATTTGCCGTTGCGTATTTTCTTGATTCGTCATAGCCATTTCTTGAAGTACTTCAAGTCTATCCGAAAACCCTTCTCTATCTTCTTTATTGTCTACAAACGATTTTAATGTCGGGTAATAGCTATTAAATTTTGTTACAAATCCTTTACTTTTTGAATTTAATAGAATTAACTGTGGATAGAGTTCCGATGACCATTCCTTCATATCTTGTTTGATTAGGAATTGATTTGTATTTAAAGCTGTGACTTCCTCTAACTGTACATTAGGACTCATTAAAGATTGATCAATATACGTTTGGATTAATTTAGATTGCGCACCTAATTTTCGTAATGAAGAGGAAATATCCATGCCTTCCTGTTGAGTTTCCGCTTGAACGATTGGTGTTGCCAGAGTATTGATAGGAATATTTCCTCCAGTTACAATGGATGTGACTAATAATCCTGTAATTATTTTAGTTTTCATTCCGTACACTCCTTTACCATTGTTTTTATAACTTAATTCATATAACTTGTATGACCTCTCTCGTTGTAAACTGATTAAGAAGGAGAAATCTTTCAGATAGGATAATATCGTTATTTTTTACTTCTAATAGAATGTAAGGATTTTACTTACCTCTCACTTCGATACTCTATTTTTTCAAATATAAATAACAAAAATTTATTAACTATATTTGAATCAAGCACCCTATGAATAGTAAATGTGTAATTCTTCCCTAGAATTGCGGTTAAACTTACAGAACCGCGAGAATCAATAAACCAATGCTTACAGTTAATCTTGCCATAACATTGTTTAATTTAAATTTAATAATATTACTCTTAGTTTTATCAGCAAACTCCTTACTAGACTACAAAAGGTAAAATTATACTGTACATCGCTTATACTTTTATTGCGGAATAACTTCACTTTTGTTATGCAGAAACTTAGAACACGTTTATTACAAATTTGATTCTTGACCTCTTGTGAATAAATTTACTATTTAGAATATTATTAACGACATAATGTTACTTACAACTTCACTATAATTCCTATTAGCGTAACCTTCTCCTTTCTATCTGGTCATACCAGTTATGTTGTTCATTAAAACATTAAATTTTTAATGCGTAAATAGAAAAATTTTGTCGATTAAGCTCGATAATTTACTGTTAAATAAAAATATGCCCCGGAAAAAATTATATAAATATAGTTATTCATAAATTTCATTTCTGTAATTGTAATGATTACAAATTAATGTGTATACGGTTAAAAATAACTATTTTCGCTCAACCAAGAAATTTTATTTTAGAAAAAATACTTATAGAATAATATAATAGGTCTTTTTATACTTTTTTACCTTTATTTAGTTATGTATAATTGCATAAAATGTAGATATATTTAGTAATATATGTTATATTGTTGATCTTTTTACAAAACATCCTAATATCATTATTAATAAATATCTAATATGAAGATATTAGTCTATAAACTTATCTTCGTTATAAACGTAGGTTTTAAATGACAAAAAAGCTACAAAGTTTCCTTGGAGCACTTTGCAGCCTTCTATCTTTTTGTTTCCTTTAGCAAAATAATGGTTAGTGAATTTTCATTTTTGGGATACTTATACCCATGTTTAAGTCTTTACATTGGAGACAGCAGATAACAAGCTTATATTACTGTATATTTTTCACGGTACTGCCTGGGAGTCATGCTAGTGATTTTTTTGAAAACTCTTATAAAATAACTTTGGTCATTAAAGTTAAGCCACGCACAGATATCTGATAACGAATAAGTAGTGAGTGTTAATAATTTTTTTGCTTCTTCCACTCGTTCCCTTTGAATATATTCGCTTAAAGTAATTCCCATTTCTTTTTTAAATAGTTTAGACAGATAAGTAGGCGTAATTTCTAAATGATTAGCAAGTTCATTCAGAGATATTCCATCGTAAACATTTTTATTAATATGTTTTATACATGTAGTAACCGCGTAAGAATACTTTTTTGCATTGTATTCTTTCACACGATCTGCAAAAGTACGTAAAGCATCCCCTGACAATCGCTTTACAGATTCTACATTATCTAATTGTTCCAGGGTTTGTATATATAAAATACTATGAGCAAAAGCAATATCTGGTGGCAGGTTTCCTTCTATTGCATATCGAGTGGCTAAGGTAATCGCAATAATTCCAAGGTTTTTTTGATTCCTGAGCGGATCCTCTATTAGCATAAGTTCAACATCTTCTTGCGAAACCGCATACATATACTGTATTAACTTTTTTTATTGCCTTCTTTAATAGTCGAAAAGAAATCATTTACTAATGCCATATTGTGCGTTTTAGGTTTGTTTTGTCGGCGTTTTAAAATATATAAATCAGGTTTCACATTTTTATTAGGAATTTCCTCTAGTACTTTATTTTTTTCCAAGACAATATCTACATCTAACTTTTCATTGAAAATCATGTAATGTAATAAAATTCCCATATCAATTAATGTAGTTTTTTTAATCTCAGATAAACACTGATAATAGGCAAGTCTTTCTTGAATGTTATCATTTGATTTAAATTCTTTCTGAAATTTTATGATCATATCATCTGAATCTTTTGGATGTATAGTAGGACCGATTATAATAGTCCCTTTAATATCATCATGATTTTCTATATGAATTAGAACAAAATTTTCAAGATAGTTGTTACTTCGAAAAAGTGGCAAGTTAAAGGGATCGTTTTCTTGATAAATATCACTAAGATGTTCTTCTTTTGAAGAATAAAAAGGACTACAAACATTATCAGATGTAGAATGATATAAAATTTTTCTGTCTGCAGATAAAATATGTACAGGGGCATTAAATGCTTTATGTGCAAGATCACACAAGTGTTGTATATCGATAGAAGTATTCATTACATTCTCCTTTATAGATCCATAAAATATATTCTGTTAGATATAATTCACGACAAATAATACTATAAAATATCAAATTAGTACAATTCACAACAAAATATTACTATATCTTTTTTATAAAAATCATATATTATTTAATTGTAGTTAGCATCTAAACATCAGAGTAGATAAGTAAATGAAATAAGTTAAGTTCTTTTCTTAATTCTACAAGATATAATTATTGAACTTGAGAAAACAGTGAAGTACTACAAAATACAGTGGTAGTCAATGCGAGGACCAAGCTGGAAAAAGATTTAAAATACAGCGAAAGTAACAGGAGATACTGTACCACCGCAAGAAACAACAGTCAAAGTTCCAATTCAATCACTTATACAAATTGAATTCAAAAAAATAAATACTGCTAATTTAAATATGAAACTGAAAAACTATTTTGCTCCAAATTTTAAAAAAAGATAATAAAGAAGTTGTGAAATTGGATACAGATGAAAGCGATACGGTTATTTTTGAAGCACTATGCTTTGAAAAGTACAAGGTGGAGGAAATTCAAGTACTCAACTAAACATAAAAAAACGAATGGAATATTCAAAAAAATGACACTATATTACTGGTCGCAACATTAGTTTTACTTTCCACAAAAGAGGAAAATATATAGACTTTACAAATACTAAAAATAGCAAACTAGATAGTTTTATTACCGCATCACATAAAGTGAAACTTTAATCAGTGGGGGTTTTGTTCATCCCCACTGATTATTAGCCCACACCAATCGGGCTTTTACGGACAGTTGATCCCCCACCTAACTTCTTTGCTTCCGCTGAATTTTGAGGTGGGGGTCATACTGCCCAGCAAACAGCGAGATAAACTTATTATTAATTTCCAAATACAATAGTTGTTAATCAACAAACAACTTCAATAACCAAGGTGCACAGTAAATTGACCTCAAAACAATAATTACTACAATATCAGGTTTTACTTATTCTATAAAAAAGAAATATCACTTAAAAACTATTCCTTTATATCGATTTAGACATAAAACATTTTATTATATCGGCTTAAGTATTATGGAATTAAAATTATAAATAACACCAAAATCCTTTTAAAGGCTTATACATCGTTCGTATCGAATTTATCACCTTTCGATACCTATGTCATTAGCACAACTAAAAAAGATTATTACAAAGGAATCTGAGAGGTTTTTTCAATTTAGAAATTTATTTTTTTGTAAATTAAAGGAAAAATAATCCGTATATATACGGATTATTTTCTTAGTGTAGTCTGTATTGACCTGTTAACTGTTTTTCAGCCATTCAAACTAAGCGTTTTGTAATCTCTCCAACGATCCGAACCATTTGCAGATGATGTGATGTATCAGGTCCCAGTGTGACCTAGTTCAAAAGCACTTTCATAATTCATTTGCTCAATAGTACTTGTAGTAGCAGAAATAAGAATTTCATTTGTATTACTTTCGCATGAGCAACCTAATTTATTCCAGTATTTTTATAGGAACCCTTTCCCTCCCCTTATTCCACCAATTAAATTTGAAACACAAATGTACATTGCATTTCAATATAACAATAAAAGCTACAAAAGCTACGAATTTACTACTTTAAAGTTAAGTGTTTAACCTTGAAGTACTTAAATTCTTTTTTCCAGATAAAGCATACATTATATCTTGATGTTTTATTGTCCTCTTATAATTATGTGGTATCGGGAATTTTTTTCGGTATTCTTTCATTATAATTAAAGTTTGAAGTTCTATGCTCAATACTTTTGCGAGGATATGATAGTTATATCCATTGTTTAACAGAGAAATTATGTCATAAAACATAGTTTTTCCACCCACTAATTTTACTAATTTATTCTTTAACTCATCCCCTTTTTCTTTAGCTTTATCAATTTCTAACAACATAGATTTTTTATTTGTCTGCTTAATGTATTGAGTATACAACTCTGGGAATTCTTTTTGTACTTCTTTGTTTAATACTGGTTTATATTTAATCATATAAGTAACTTGTAACAAAGAGCGTTTTAACAAACTATCTTCAATGAGATACGCTACTTTATTAAATAAATGTACATATTCCTCAATATTGGAATAACTATTAAAATGAGCTAATACTCTACTTTTTATACTAAAAGCCTTGCCTACATAAATAATATTGTCATTATAGTCTTTAATGAAATAAATACCACTGTCAGATTTTTTCAATTTATTATCCAATTCTTCTATACTCATAAAATGCAATTCACTCATACTTCTCTCTCCTTAGCAGTGTTAAATCGTAAAAAACAAGCAAGGTTTCTAAAAAAGTACTTAGCTGCCCTAGCATCTCTTATTTTATCTCTTGCTAAATGTCAAAAAACTGTTTCTATGTTACTCAACTATCAATATGATTATTAATAAAATTTTCGATCGTTATTATCTCGCAATTTTATCATGTAATTTCGAGATCGTTTCCTCATTTAAATTACTGTATTTTATCGAATAAAGGAAATATACTACTACCCCAATAGTAATCCAAATACTAAAGTACACCCATGTCCTTAACGGTAAATTTAGCATTAAAAACACACAGCATACAATTGCAACGCATGGTAATACAGGTACAAAAGGTACCATAAATCCACGTTTTAAATTTGGATGTGATTTACGAAGGATAATAACTGATAGACAAACTAACGCAAACGTCACCAAACTACCGATATTAACTAAATTAACTAATTCTTTCAAATCAATAAACCCAGCTATTATAGAGCTCCCTATTCCTGCTAATCCAGTTATAAAAGTGGGTGCTCCAGTTTTCTTATTAACTTTCGCAAATGATTTCGGTAACAATCCATCACGACTCATTGCAAAGAATACTCGTGTTGCCGCATACATATTGGAAAAAATAACAGCCATAAGGCCAATTACAGCACCTGCAGCAATTGCACCAGCGACTTTTCCTTGTCCTACAACTTCCATTACATAAGCCATTGCCTCAGGAACATTTAATTCTTTATAGGAAACCATTCCTGTCATAACAAGGCATACCATAACATAAATAATTGTACATATGATTAATGATGCAATAATACCGATGGGAAGATTACGTTTCGGATCTTTTACTTCTTCTGCTGAAGTTGCTAATATATCAAAACCCGTAAAAGCGAATAAAATAGCTGCTCCACCCGTAAAAACTCCACTTAAACCGTATGGTGCAATTGGTATCCAGTTCATTGGTTTTACATAGAATATACCAACCGTAATAAACAACAAAATCATTCCAATTTTAATCAATACCATTATATTATTGATTCGTTTACTTTCTCTCGTACCACGAGATAACATCCATGCCAATATCAATGTAATAATTACTGCTGGTAGATTCACAATACCACCATGCGAAGGAATCGTTACTAGAGCTTTAGGTATCTCTAATCCAAACCCCTTTATTAAATTGTGGAAATAGCCTGTCCATCCAGCAGCGACAGCCGCTGTTGCCACGATATATATTAACAGCAATGACCAACCTACTAGATGAGCAACAAACTCACCAATTGTTGCATATGAGTACGTATATACACTACCAGATGCCGGGAGTGTGGAAGCAATTTCTGCGTAACATAATGCTATAAATCCACATATAATTGCTGCAAGTACAAATGAAAAAATAACTGCTGGACCAGCATCTCTTGCTGCTACTAATCCAGTTAACACAAGTACCCCTGTTCCAACTATCGAGCCTATCCCTAACATAATTAAATCAAATGCTCCTAATGTTTTCGTTAAAGTCTTGCTTTGATTATGCTCTAACAATTGTGTAACGGATTTCTTTTTTAATAACTTACTCATATTCTCTGTATCCCCTTTAAAATAAGGTTTGCTCTTCTCATTATTGTTGTATATAAATTTACTTAGTTATTACATAGTCTTATAATATTTCTTTTACATTAAATAGATTTGAAATATTATATAAATTCGCTTCTCACTTACTAGTTAAACTAGACATTTCCATAGATTTTTGCGTACAACGTTTCATAGCTGAAATGATAGCTGTTCTTAAACCTTTTTCTTCTAGCGTTACTACAGCTTCTATCGTCGTTCCACCTGGAGAACAAACCATATCCTTCAATTCACCTGGATGTATTCCTGTTTCCAATACCATTTTTGCAGAACCTAATACAGCCTGAGCCGCAAATTTATAAGCTTGTTTTCTCGGCATACCGCCAAGTACAGCAGCATCTGCCATGGCTTCTATAAACATATACACATATGCTGGAGAAGAACCACTAATAGATGTAACAACATCCATTAGTTTTTCATTTACGACCTCCGTCTGGCCGAAAATATTAAATATGTTAAGTACCTCTTTTATATCTTTTTCTGTAACCATTTCATTAAAACATAACGCAGACATTCCTTCTCCAACAAGTGCCGGTGTATTAGGCATTACTCTAACAACCTTTAACTTTCTACCAAATTCATTCTCAGTGCTCTTAATACTTTTTCCTGCAGCAATAGTTACAACGATTACATCATTTTTTATTTGATCTTTTATTTGGTTAATTACCGATGAGTATAAATCTGGTTTGATTGATAAAATTAAAATATCAGCACTGTTAGCGACTTCATTATTGTTAGTAGTTATAGTTATGCCATATTCATTACTAGCATTTTTTAAATTAATGACGTTTAAATCTGAACAAATTATTTGATCTGGAGAAACTATATTTTTTTTTATTATCCTACCTATCATAGCGATACCCATGTTTCCACATCCGATGAATCCTATTTGTTTATTCATAATAATTTGCTCTTGCTCCTTCTACTCTAAATTTTATTGATTTTGAAATTATTATTCTAAATAAGGGCTATTACAATTACTGGGTTTATCAATAGAATTTCAAAATTCTCCTTCCTATATAGAGCTTACATATACCTCTAATAACTTCTTTGCTTTCGCTGAATTTTGAGGTGGGGGTCTTACTGCCCGGCAAATAGCCGGATAAAATCATTTCTTTAATCTATAATAAGAAGGACATAAAAAAACAAAAAGTTACAAAAATTTTCAAATTAAAACTTTTATAACTTTTTGTTTTGATGCAAATATAATATTAATTAAGGTATCTCACCGTTTTAAACTTGACGCTCCATAATCTTGTATAGTTACATTTATATGATATTTAATCGGTACCTTACTAAATGTTTAATCCCAATTTTTTTTGACTTTCTCCCATGTTCTCGGGTGTTTAATTCTTAATTGGTTGCCAAAACCCGCAATATCGACTTGGTATTCTTTTTGTATTTTTTTTGTAACATGATGTACTAAGTGCTTTACTTCTTTTTCAATAGCTTTTTCTTCCCTTTTTAAAAATTCATTTTCAAAATCTTTTCCTGATTGCATCCAATTTTCAGACAAACGCCCTTCTGATTCAATGTTTACATCAAAGGAAATATTATTTCCGTTAACATGTGGTATGATTTTGCTTTTTATTGACTTTATTTCGTATATAATGAGTTTCTTTGATTCTTTATCAAAAGTTTTTACCACACCACCATTCCTTTTTCCGTTTATCCATACTACTCCTTCCAATTCCTGTTCATTTAAAAAGCCCATCAACTTTTTTGTCTTTCCTTTAATTACAGCAGCTCCTGCAAATTTTGTTTCTCCTTTTATCGAGATTACATTTTGCAAAAGAAAACTGGACCCTGACCGCATCTTTCCTTCCAATTTAGCGAGCGATACAGGAGGTAAAATCCTTGTTGTTCTATTTCTATTATCTGCAATTCCAGACAAACGAAATGCTGGGATTTCTCCTTTTTTGTTTGATTCCAGTACCTCCTTCGCTAGACCCTTGCTAATTAAGAGCATACAGCTAAGCCGAACTTCATTGTCACGGAGATACTGTTCAAGTAATTGTTCTAAACTGTATGTACGTACAAGACTATCACTAATAACAATGTTTTTTAAATGTGGGCTGAACATTGTGCTCTCTCTTTTCAATGAAAACTCACGAACAATTTGATGAATGGAATCACCGGTCTCAGAAACATTTATATAACGTTTTTGTTGTCCATTTCCTTTACTTTGTGCTTGCGAACTAACAATTTGATAAGTAGCTGTTATAAGATTTCTTTTAGGATAACCTCCTTCCTCATCCTCTTTCTCAATTGTTGAATCCTTCCCTTTATCTAGTGCTATACCTGCAGTTAAGCTCAACTCTTCTACTTCTTTACTGCTCCAACATCCTGTTAAAAATAGAAGCAAAAGCGTCCATAACAAAGCCAAATAGAACCGCATATAATTAAATTTATGTTTCACACTACTCCTCCTTTTAATCGCGTAATAATAAGAAGAAGCAGTGGCAGTAAACCAAATAAAAATAAAGCAGCATTACCGAGCATATCCCCCAATTTAAGCAAGTCATTTATATTTTTCGAAGTCATAGCAATGATGTAAATGATTGGAATTAAAGCAAAAATAAACGGATGAATACTCTTTTTAAAGAGTTGTGCTAATCCTAATGCAGCTGCATAATAACTAATCGTATAGGTAGCAAATATTTGCATAATCCATATTACAAGCAGTAAAGATTCAAAACGTTCAAATATCAATCCAGAAATTTCAAAACTGCGCATAAGGTCAATTGTCGGCCATGTTCTTGTTACAACTCCATCAATTGATAATGCACCAATAACCATTACAACAGTTATTACATAAAAGATTAACGGAATAGAAATTCCAACTAAAATAGCTTTTACTGCTTTATTTCGTTGTTCCATAAATACCAAAAGAATTAACATAATTTCAGGACCTGTATATGCGAGAGACGTTGTTTTTATCCCATCTAATACTGGTTTAATTCCCAAACCTAATACGGGACGGAGATTATCTATCTCGAATATTCCGATACTCATAAAGGAAATGATTAAAAAAATAAAAACAGTAATAGGAAATATTATTTCAAACATCCGTGCAATTGAATTAATACCACTCATAATCAAATAGAGACCTATCCACATAAAAGGCATAACAATAGCCCATGTGGGGGTTCCTTCTAGCAAAAAAAAGCTTATTACTTCTGCCATTGAACGAATTTGAAATGCTGAAGTTGTAAGAAAATACCCTATAATAAGAAAACTAAGCAACCTGCCTATCCATTTCCCTACAATATCTTGACTGTATTGATAAAATGTTTTATTTGGAAACTGCTGACTTAATTTGACCATAATTACTCCTGAAACCATTGCGAGTATCCCACCTAATATAACACTTAGCCATACATCTGGTGTTTTTACTTTTTCCACAGATGCTCTAGGCAAAGTGAGAATTCCTGTCCCAAGTATGTAATTTACAATAATAACAACTGCTTGCGAAGTTGTTATTCGGTCTTTAGGTTTCGTAATCACTGAAGGCCACTTCCTTTCGTCATCAGCTACCTTTTGCGGATAGTTTTTTTGGTATGCATTATTTTCGGTCGACGTCTCATTATTTTTAATGGCATGCGAACCATAAAATCTTTCCAGTCACTAAATCGATACGGAACAGCAGGGCTAGTATAAGGAACGCCAAAACTTTTCAGTTTCACTAAATGACTGCAAAGTAAAAGAAAGAAGAGAATAACACCATACAAGCCAAATATCGCAGCACAAAACATAGCTACAAAACGAAGAATGCGTAACGTAATTCCCACACTATATTGCGGAATAGTAAAAGAAGAAATAGCTGTTACCGCAACAACGATAACCATTATTGGACTAACAATTCCTGCTTCTACGGCAGCCTGACCAATTATTAAACCGCCCACAATTCCCATTGCAGGTCCAATCGGTTTAGGCAGACGTAAACCTGCTTCTCGCAAAACTTCGATAGCTACTTCCATAATTAACGCTTCTATTAAAGCGGGAAAAGGAACTCCTTCTCGCGATCCGATAATAGAAATAGCGAGCTTAGTGGGAATTAATCCTGGATGAAATGAAATAAAAGAAATATACAGTGCTGGAGCAAATAATGAAACAAAAGCTGTCATGAAGCGTAATAAGCGGAGAAGCGTACCAGGAAGCCACCTTTCATAATAATCTTCTGGTGATTGCAGCAGCATACTAAATGTAACTGGAGCAATTAAAACAAATGGTGTTCCATCTAACAAAATAGCTACTCGACCTTCCATCAAAGCACTAATAACACGATCAGGTCGTTCTGTATTTTGAATCTGCGGAAAGGGACTGAGATAATTATCTTCAATGAGTTGCTCTATATAACCAGATTCGAGTACACTGTCTATGTCAATTTTCTGAATTCTGTTTTTTATTTCATCCACCAATTCTGTACTAGCAAGATCTTTAATAAATGCGACAACTAACTCTTTCTTTGCACGTTCTCCTACTGGTAGCTTTACTAATGATAAGCTCTCATCCGCACAATGTCTTCGCAAAAGTGAGGTATTATCACTTAATACTTCAGTAAAACCGACCCGTGGCCCTCTGACTAATGCCTCCGATACTGGTTCTTCAATGTTTCGTTTATTTGCTTTTGTTGTACCAAGAATAAACACATCTGCTAAACCATCAATTAAAAGAGCTGTTGAACCTATCAATACTTTGGGTATTAAATCTTTTATGTAATGGACTTCTGCTACTTCACTAATTGTAAGAACTTTATTTTTAATATATTCTTTTGAAACAGTCCCCTCCACATAAGAAGATTCATTTTTATATTCATCAGAAAAATCATCCATTAGTAATTTCATAATATGTTTGTCAATTATCTCTTTATCTGATAGACCATCAACAAAAACGATCCCAGCTTGAATATCTGTGCGTCCAATATTAAACTTCCGAAAGCGAACATCAGAATTATGTCCGATTTGTTGCTTTATAAGTTCTAAGTTAGAGGCAAAATCATTTGTGAAATGAACGTTTGCATTTTGAGATGGTTTATGATCTTGTTTCGTTTTACTTTGAATATTATTTTTTTTCACTTGTTTGTCTCTTGACTTCCACCAACTCATTCTTCCCACTCTTTCTCTGCCATACGAACCCAATGAAAAAATCTTGAGATAGTATACGGAATTAAAAACAAGATAAAAGCTTGTACAAAGACTTTCCAATCTGGAAGATAAGAAGTAATTACGTTCCACATTTTTATCACCCAATTTATATACTCTGCTAGGATTGAGATTTCTAAAAAACGATATGTACTTAATAAAAAATAACTATAAGATTAAAGAGCAGAAAAGCGAGACATTATGCTTATTTAGTACCAATAACCTAATTAGTATAAAAACATTTCTGACCTAAAATACCATTTCCAATTATAATTTGTTAAATATTATCTCCTTTTCCCTTATTTATATGCCCGCATTTGAATTTCAAATAATATAAGGATCAATGATATTTCCTCTTAAAGAAAAAAAGATGCTAGAAGATAGCATCTTTTTTTAAATTCAACTTACTATGTATTTATATTTTATTGTGAAAATACTCGTTTTTTTTAATGAATATTAATGTTTAAAAAAATAAAAAATACATATTCTTTTGTTCTAAGTTCATACACTTCTACCGAATTGATACGGAATTTTCTGATTTTAAAACTAATATGAAATAAAAGAGAATAAAAAGAAAAATTATTATCAATCTATCAATTGAAAATAATTATTAGCAAGAGTTTATCATCTTAACTCCAGGTGTATTCGTTTTGCTTCAAAATAAAGAACTTGAATAAATTTTTTCGTATCAATACGAGCAGGTAATGTTGGTTCATTATTCAATTCTGTCATCTTTCTCCTTACGGTAGTAAAATCAAAAAATCTAGAAGCATAATTTTCGAACTTCGGGTTTAAAAAATCAGTAAGTCCAAGGGATGCTAAATGGTTTAATGATTGATAAATTGCTCTCCGAATCCGTTGTTTGGAAGCTTCTATGAACCTTTTTAATTCGGCATCTTCAGCTGAATCCCCAAGTTTTTTTTGAGCCAAATTCATAAAAATCTCTTTTAGTGAGGGAAAGCCTTGTTCCAACTTGTTATCTTGTTCATATTTATATAAATAATCTAGCATATCCATTAAATCTTTACTTCCACTTTCACTGGCTATTCCTAATTCAGACAAAAGAAAATGAATGGAATTTTGAAAATGATTGAAAGTATTTAAATGTTTTTCACTACGGTATTTTTCTTGCGTACTTAAATTACTATCCAATTTTAGTACCATATTAAGCGATTCTTGAATGTTTTTTATTGATTTTTCCAAACGAATTCGTTCAATGACTTTCCGAACAACTGTTAATACTTCAATCCGATTAATTGGCTTAATAATATAGTATTCAACACCAAGCGAATAAGCTTCAGCAATTAATTCTTTTGATTCTACTTGAGAGACCATGATGATTTTCCCTTTAAACGAAGGCTTTATTTGACGAATTGTTTTTATTCCATCTTGATTCGGCATTAACAAATCGATAAATAAAATGTCTATATTTTTAAGGATTACCATTTGTTGCTCTAAAGATAAACCATCCTCAGCTTCTCCTATAACCTCCCCAAGATCTTCATCCTCGATAATTTGAGCCAACATTGAGCGAACCGCTTTTTCATCATCTACTATATAAAAATACATAGAATCACCCTTTCGAAATTATATGATCAATCCCTAATCTAATTATAAAAATTGATCCTTTTCCTTCGGTTCTGTCCTCAAGCGTAACATCACCTTCAAGTTGTTCGACCATTTCTTTAACATACGATAATCCGATACCTGTCGATGGGTTGCCTAAATCATCATATTTAGAAGTAAACCCAGGCTCAAAAATTGAATCTTTATATTTTGAAGAAATACCAGGACCATTATCGCCTATTTGAAATTCAACAAAATGGTGGTCTTTATTAATGTCAATTGTGATGGTTCCCATACCTTGGATAGCTTCTACAGCGTTTGTAACGATATTATTTATAATAGATAAGATTGTGTAAATATGATAATGAGGATGCACACCATCAATTTTATACACAAATTGGATGTCTTTCTCTAGCAACCGTGCATATTTCGTATTTGCCCGTATAATGATATTTACTAGTTCATGCACAGACATATAATCTGTAAAACTTTCATCAGAAATTAATTTTGAAAGTCCCGCAAAAATACGTTGGTTATCCTTTTTAACGTCATGGACCTCACCAGCAATTTGTAATGCCTGTTGCCTTAAATCCTCAAACTGAAAATCCATCTGTTTGTGCTCAAAGGAGTCTAAGGTTTTATATAAATCATAGGATTTTTTTGTTATATTCTCAGCATCTTGTAATGTTTTCTTTAAATGAACAGCATCTTCATATAAATTAGAGATGAGCATGAGCATGTGTTCATTTTGCTTCTTTATATGTCTCTCCCTTGATTGCGCTTCATACAATTTCATCATATTGAAAAAGCTTAGAACTATAAAACTATGGGAACATGCGATAACAATGATCTCATTTATTGCCTCGGATGTGATCGATGTTTTTAATACGAAATATTGAATCATTAATTCCACACAGTCTGACAGTATTTCAATCATGCAACCAATAAAACCAATCATTAGTGGTTGATGATAAAAACGTTTGATTTTTGCTAAATGAAAGAGATACGAATAAGTAAAATAAAAGAAAAAACTAGGATAGTGAGTATGAAAAGCGGCTAGCCAATCCATATTTCCCTTTATAATGACATCCATTGAGATACGAAATACTACCACGACTATCGCTGTTAAAAAACCCGGTAAAAATGCTGGAATTCGTCGAAACAATAACAAAAAAAAGAAAAATGTTGGTGCGCCAAAGCTCATTCTAAATGTTTCATTTAAAGGAAATGACTTTATTTCACCTACTAAGGGTACTGTAAGTATCATTAAAACGAGAATATAGATGTCTTTTTTTACTAAATTACTAAGATTCAAAATAATCACTTCTCACTTTCGCCTAACAGTCAGTATACAAACCTATTTGCATTAATACAATACTTACTCTATTTTTTTCAAAAACTGATAAATAAGATATAAACGAAAGCATTATAGATTGTGAGTATTCATTACACCCTTCTACTTTAGAAAGATACTTTATAACTCAAAAATGTTCAGACACAATATAAGGTCTGAACACTTTTGGACTCGCTCTAACACCAAAATATCTGTGCTCCTTTTTAAAATATACTTAAATCCCATTCTTTTGCAATATGTTCCAACAACATAATTCCTGGTAAACTATTCCCATACTCATCAATGGCTGGTCCGTAAATACCAATACCACATCCATCTTGAAACGATAAATCCTTCCTAGATTTTGAGGGAACAAGTGTCATAATTCCGCCCGATACCCCACTCTTAGCTGGTAATCCAATGAAAGCAGCAAATTTTCCGGAAGCATTGTACATTCCACAAGTAAGCATTAAAGCTTTTGTTAACCTAGCTACTTCTTTAGGGAGCACTTGTTCTTTGCGAATAGGATGATATCCATCATGTGCTAGTATAAGCCCTATTAAGGCAATATCTTCTGTATTTATTTCAATCGAACATTGTTTTAGGTAAACCTCTAGTGTCTCCTCCACATCTGATTCTAGAAAACCATTCTCCTTTAAATAGTATGCTAATGCTCTATTACGATGAGCCGTTTCCCATTCTGATTGAAATACTATTTCATTAATAGCGGGACGCTTCTCTATCATTTTTTCAATTAATACGTATAGAGATTCTAATTTTTCTTGCACCGATGTTCCTGGCAAAAGTGAAGCTATCGTAATTGCTCCAGCATTAATCATAGGATTAAAAGGTTTTCCTGGTTTATGTATCTCTAAACGAATAATTGAATTAAAGGCATCTCCAGTTGGCTCTACGTCAACTCGTTCTAATACATAAGAAATACCGCGACTTAAACAAGCGGCTATAAAACCGATTACTTTTGATATACTTTGTAATGTGAAAGGTATCTCCCAATCTCCTGATTTTATCATTGTTCCATCTGGCTTTACTATACAAATACCTAACTGCGATACATTTATTTCCCCCAGAGCAGGAATATAACTGGCGCTTCGTCCCTTAGCTGCATACGTTCGATAATGAGCTACCCATTGATCTAAGCAAACTTTTTCTTGACCCTCAACTTGAACGCTAGAATCCTTTATCATTTAATCATATTCCCCCGTACTATTAACTTTATATAGAATGATTTTTTCTTTACTATAATCAATACTATTTGCACTAGAACCAAGAAAAATATTCAGACATATTGCAGTCTGAATATCCTTCTTATTACACACTTTTCTTTTTTGAAGTTTTCTCATAACTATCCCAACATTCAATATTTTCAAGTCCTTTAATGTTTTCTTTATAAAAAATAGGATCTTTACCAGCTTTTTTCTGGTTTATATAATCTTGTAACGCCGCAAATGCTACTTTTGAAAGTAAGGTAATAGCAATTAAATTAATAATAACCATAAAGCCCATAAATAAGTCCGCTAAATCCCATACAATTTGAATCTTTGCAACAGAACCAAATACAATCATAGCCAACACACTTATTCTGTATATCATTAACCACACTTTACTTGTATGTAAGAAGCGAATATTTGTTTCACCATAATAATAGTTGCCAATTAACGCACCAAATCCAAATAAAAAAACAAAGATAGCAAGACAACCCGATGCCCAAGGACCTATGTGTTCACTTAATGCTGCTTGTGTAAGTGCAATACCATTTAACCCCGGTTGTTTATATGCATCAGACAGCAAAATAATAAAGGCAGTGCTAGTACAAATGATCAGTGTATCCGTTAATACACCAAATGCTTGAATCAGTCCTTGTTTCACCGGATGACTTGTTGTTGCTGTTGCGGCAACGTTTGGTGCACTTCCCATACCAGCTTCATTTGAAAATAAACCACGTTTAACTCCATTCATAAGTGCTGCACCAATTGAACCGCCTGCTATTTGTTTAAAACCAAATGCGTTTTGAACAATAAGAGAAAGAACTTCCGGCATTTTTGATATGTTGGTAACTACAACAAATAATGCAACTCCAATGTATAATACCGCTAAAAATACCACCTTGTATTCAGCCATTTTTGCAATACGTTGTACACCACCAAAAATAATCGCAGCGAAAGCAATGGCCATGATTATCCCAACTGTTAGACGATCTGTACCAAATGAGTTTTGAAAAGCAATTGTAACTGTATTTGATTGTACTGAATTGAATACAAGACCAAAAGTAATTGTGATTAAAATAGAGAATAATACTCCCATCCAACGTTTATTCAACCCTTTTTCCATATAATAGGATGGACCACCGCGGAAACCAGTTTTATCTTTTACTTTATATATCTGTGCTAATGTGCTTTCGACAAAACTGGAGGCCGAGCTAATAATAGAAATAATCCACATCCAAAATACAGCTCCAGGACCACCTAATGCAATTGCAATCGCAATTCCTGTGATATTCCCTGTTCCAACGCGGGCTGCCATACCAATACAAAACGCTTGAAAAGGAGAGATTTGATCTTTAGAACCACTTTTCCCCTCCATTAATACACGGACCATCTCTTTTAACATTCGAAACTGTACAAAATTCAATTTAAATGTAAAATAAATTCCGCAAATAACAAGCATAATAATTAACAATTTAGACCATAAAAAATCATTTGTTGATCCGACTAAGTCTACAAAAAGCCTTTCCATACCATCACTCCATGCCAAAATTTGTATATCATAATCTATATAAAATCACCTATATTTCCTGGTACAAATACCTCTTTCATATTCAAATACAACAAGGATAAAAATTTTCTATATTAATCGGATTGGCCTGTTTAAGCAAACATCACAACATGTAACCGTAAAACTGAAATTTTGAAGTACTTAACGCTTATACAAACGGATGCTCTACCCCTTTCTGCAAACTAATATTTTTATCCACTAACATTGTTGTACTATTATGTTTGTTTCGTTTACCGGTGATTTAAATCATAATAATCAATAGTGATTAAGTGTTTTTTTGTTAATTGTCTCAAGAACATGGAAATATCTCTTTTCTCACTACTAATCTCAAAAATAGGCTAGGTAAAAACTTCGCGAAAAATCTATAAAGCGCTTTCACTATTCAACTAAGAAAACCTTGTCTTTAATTTATAATTAAAAGTACAGAATGTTACGAAAAAGTACAGATTTTTATAAAAACAAAAAATATTTTAAGTCTTTTTTCATCTAAAAAACACTGAGATTTTGTGAATTTTATACAGTATCCAAACGTCGCAGATTCCGTTCTACCTAACCTTTGACAAGCCTCTATTTTCTTCATAAAAACATGCATACTTTTCTCTTTTAGAAGTTCATATAAAGGATTTGAAATCAAGAATCAACGAAATGTTATAAGAATATTTAAAAAATAAAACATTTAATTTATTTATGGTATCATACAAAAAACATTTGTTTTATCAATTAATCCCCCTAGTGGGATTCCTCTATATTGCACATATTTACAACATTACAGACACTTAGCAAAAAAGGATTTTGTTGAAGGGATGAAACATTACAAAACTCTTATTTAGAACCTTATGTCATCCTCTTTTCTAGCAATATCGAGTTATCCAAAAATATGATTTTGACAGCTCCACAAATAAAAAACTACTCATATTATTATTTTTTTGAAAACGTTATTAATATGATTCCATTTAAGTTTCAAATTTTAGAACAACCAATTGATAAGAAAAGCTATTAATTTTATTGCAATATAAGAGGATTTGTTGAATATCTATCATTAAATGTATATTTCCTTTGCTTTTCATTCTACTAACATAGATTACAGGTGGTGTATTGTGAAAGAAATAGTATTCGTTCAAAATAAAAAAAGACTCCTTATGAAATTCAAATTTTTAAAAAAGGATTTAATACTTACCATTTCACTGATACTAGCAATTGTAAGCTGCTTAATACATTCACCAAAGATCGAATATATTAACTTTGAAGTGTTAATTAGCTTATTTAATCTAATGGTGGCCATTAAGGCCTTTGAACAGCTAAAGATATTAGACAAACTTGCCGTTGTGATTTTAAATAAATGCAATAACAGCAGGTCAATATCTATTATTCTAATTTTGTTATGCTTTATTTGCTCCATGGTTGTAACAAATGATGTCGCCCTCCTCACTTTTGTACCAATAACACTTGTCATTAGTAAAAAAACAAAAATGAACATGATGGATACAATCATCCTGCAGACAATTGCGGCAAACATCGGCAGTAGCTTGATGCCTATGGGAAACCCACAAAATTTATATCTATATTCTTACTATGGAATTAAGCTCATCCCATTTTTAGGTTCAATCCTGCTTTTAGCTGTACTTGGAATCAGTTTGTTATTTATATTTACTCAAAAACTTCAAAAAACAGATTTGAAAATAGAACTACCTGTAATTACCGTGAAAAATCGAAAAAAAGCTACCGTCTGGATTTTGATACTTATCACTATCATTGCATCTATTTTTGGTGTCATTAATTATTACATTGCGCTAATAGTCACATTGATAGCTGCATTTACGTTAGATAGAAACTTACTTTTTAAGATCGATTACTTTCTTCTAATAACCTTTGTCGGTTTTTTTATTTTTATCGGAAACATTTCCCATTCGGATGCGCTGGAGACATTTGCTCGCGCTAATTTAAGAGGAGATACTTCAGTCTTCTTTAGTTCCATATTTTTGAGTCAATTGATTAGCAATTTTCCTACTTCAATTCTTCTATCAAACTTTACTTCTGATTGGAAAGCTTTATTACTAGGAGTAAATATTGGAGGGCTTGGAACAATTATCGCATCTTTAGCCAGTGTAATCTCCTATAAACTATTCATTCAGGCCAATGTTAAAGAGAGTAAGGCGTATTTAATTAAATTTAGCATTTACAACTTTTCATTTTTAATCATACTTACATGTATACAATACTTTATTTTTAAATTTCTATAACTTTAAAAAGTGATTACTACTAGAATAATAAAAACCAAAACTTTCTCAACATTAAATTGAGAAAGTTTTGGTTTTAAAGTACATAATACTTACAATTAGCATTATAAGCAAGATCCACAAATTGCATCAATTAACTCACCAGTTATCCAACGACTGTCTGATGATGAAAGAAAACCTCTAAAAACTAGTTGATAATCTTTTAGAATTTAACTTTCCTATAATACTCTTTGCTATTTCTTCAATATTTTCATTTAGAAAGAAATGACTACCTTCAAAAGAATGAAAAGTACACGTTTTACTTGTATATTGCTTCCATTTTATTACTTGATCATATGTAGTAAATTCATCATTTTTCCCATTAAATATAAGAAAATCAATATCACATGGTTGTATATTATTATCATGAATGTATGTCTCGACAATCTTAAAATCTGCTCTTAAAATAGGGAGAAAAATCTCCATTAATTCTTCTGATTGAAGTACCCCAGATGGTGTACCTCCCATTGCAATAACTTCTCTTTTAAATTGTTCATTAGGAAGATTATATCGGATATTTTTTATTTTACTATTTGGATGGTTTCTACCGGACAAAACAAGAAATTCAGGTAATTCGTTATTAGAATCCTGTATTTTCCTGGCTACTTCATAGGCAATCAAACTCCCCATGCTATGCCCGAATAGAATGTACGGCGAAGCTTCTATTTGCTTAACTATACTAGTGTAGGCATCATTTACGGCCTCTTCCATACCTTGGTACAAGCTTTCTTCAATTCTATATCCTCTGCCAGCTAATTCTATCGGGACTACTTCAATATATGGATTAAAGTAATTTTTCCATTTTGCGTAGTTAAACGCAGATCCCCCAGCATGTGGAAAGCAAAAAAGTTTAGTCTTCTGCATTGATTTTCTCCTTACTTTCAAATTTGTATATAGTTTGGCAAATTGTATAAATGTCTTTAATTATTATCTCTTGCGGAAATTCATCTCTTGTTGCACAAGCAGATAACTTATAATTTGAATCAATGTTATATTGTTTAAAGTAAAAGTTTTTAGGTATATGCTTGTATGAAATTGAAGTTCGTGATTCTTTTTTTATAGAGAATGAATTTAATGGGGTATAAAGCCCTTTTCCAATCGTTTTTATATAGCTTTCTTTTAATGTCCATAAATCATAAAAATAATTAATTTGTTCATCAGAATTCATATTAGATATATCATAAAATTCTTCCGCTGAAAAAAATTCTTTTGCTAATTTAAAAGCCTCTATTTCTGAAACTTTTTCTATATCAATACCCACATTAAAATTAGCAGTAGTACAAACCACCCATTCTCCTGAATGAGACACATTAAAATGAAAGTCAGAAAAGTTTTCAACAAAAGGTTTTCCATACTCATTATATATAAATCTAATTTCTTCATTATTAATTTTATACTTTTGGCAGATTAGAGATCGGATTAGTAAATCCCCTATCAGGGTCCTATTAATGTCGCATGAATTTAATAATCGCTTCATTCGCTCTTTCTTCCCATTTGAAACCAAGTTACTAAGTTTCTTAAACAAATGACTTTCAATATTCTTTGGTATTTTCACAGCGTGAATTTGTATGATAAATCACGTCCTTTTTTAAAGAATGGCTTCATATATGAACGTTACAGAAACTCAAATTAACTTTATTAAATTGCATATACAATAGAAAAGGTGCATATTTACATATCAATGAAAATATGCACCTTCCCTCAGTAATATCATCAGGCATTCGCTTCTATTACAAAGATTTCTATGTCTCTACCAATTACTTTTTACATTATCCCCTTAAAAAGTAATGCTCTTAATATATTCATTATTCCCTACACTTGATATGCAGGTATTGGTCTCCCCTTTTCGTTCATTGCTTTGCATCTTTTATACTCTCTACTTTTCCGTTAATAAAATGGACTTCTCTTTTATTCCTTCAAATTCATTTAGTAGATACATAGCTATTTTTTCAACTGCAGGTGAATCTACTATTTCCTCATGTGATCCAGGGACTGAATACCTATTTACTCTACCTTTTAATAAAGGTCCCCAATCTGTAAACAACTCTTTTCCTTCCTCAGCACTAAAGTAGAGAACTTCTCCAGAGTATGGTATCAAATCATTCTCTGCCATTAAGTTCAGGCATTTCCTATGAGCATTGATAACTTGCTTTAAATTCATAAGATCTGCATCTGGCGGGAGTACTCCTTCCATAATTAATCGCTCCACAAGCATATCTTGTTTATGGATGAGGCCTTCTTCCTGCTCAGTAAAATCTCTAGGAATGAAATGCTCATATATATATGAGAGCATTTCTTCTCTTGTTTTATAATCCTGCTCTGATGGTACTTTTGTATCCATTAGTACCAACAACTCAACTTCCTCACCTTGACTCCTTAGTACAGTTGCGACTTTATAAGCAATTGCACCGCCCAAAGACCATCCTCCAAGACGATATGGACCTTCTGGCTGAACACTTTTTATTTCTTCGATGTAAAATTGAATTACTTCCGGCAAGGTCAACTCGTCAATTTCTTTCTTTTCTATAAGAGGATTCTGTAAACCATAAAATGAACAATGGTTCTTAAGTAATCTTGCTAGTTGAATGTAACAGAATACATTCCCCATAAACGGATGAATGCAGAAGAACGGTCTTTTTTCTGATTCTTGCAGTGGAACCAGCGCTGATACTGATTTCGTCATATCATACTTATCACGAATAAGGCATGCGATTCCTTCCACTGTTGGATTCTTAACCAATGTAGACACCTTAATCTCTTTTCCAAACTTCTCCCTAATTTTTGAAACTAGTTTAATTACAAGGAGAGAGTGTCCCCCTCTATTAAAGAAATCATCATTTACATAGACATCTTCTATCTGTAACACATCCTGCCAGATTTTAATCAACTGATATTCAATTTCATCCCTTGGAATGATTGGTGTAGAGAAGTTATTTTCTCTTTGAATAGTTAAATTGTTCAATGCCTTTCGATCAACTTTTCCATTCGTTGTAAGAGGCATCTCGTCTACCTTAATAAAGTGTGCAGGAACCATATAATTCGGTACTTGTCTCTTGAGATATTCACGCCAATCATGCATACTTCCATCTCCAACTACATAAGCAACCAATCTCTGCTCTCCTAATTTATCCTCTGTTACCAAAACTACTGCTTCTTTTACCAATGGATGCCCCTCTAGATTCGCTTCAATCTCTTCAAGTTCAATACGAAAGCCCCTAATTTTCACTTGATTATCAATTCTTCTCAAGTAATCTAAATTACCATCAGGTAAATAACGAACCAAATCTCCCGTACGATATAAACGCTCTTCTTCATTAAATGGATGACGGATAAATCGCTCTGCTGTTAATTCTGGACGATTCAAGTATCCTCTCGCTATACCTGCACCACCGATATATAGCTCACCTGTTACACCAACTGGAACAGGTAGCAAATTTTTATCCAATACATAAGTTTGAACGTTCGGCAACGGACGTCCAATCGTAACTCTCTTACTATCTGTTTGAATATGATAACACGTTGCATCAACCGTACATTCTGTAGGACCGTATACGTTATAAAAATCAATTTTTTCGGTCTCTACTAGCTGTTCCCATAATGACGGCATGATTGCTTCACCACCGACTAATATCTTACTTGGTACATGAACATCAGCACTTATTTCTAGCAACCCTCCATCTATAAGTAATTGAAGTAATGAAGGTGTCATATCAAACATTTCCAATTTATTCTCCCTAATATAGGACACAAATTGTTCCGGATTAGTGCGAACTTCACTTGGGATAATATATAAACTTGAACCATAAAGCAACATTTGTAATTGCTGAATAGATACATCAAAGGCAATTGACGCATTCAAACCGACGCGCATATTACTAGGTATGTCATGTGAGAAAACTTCTTTTTGTAAACCATAGGATAGGTTTATTACAGAATGGTGCTGTACTAAAGCCCCCTTTGGATTCCCTGTCGAACCAGAAGTATAGATAACATACGCTAAGTTTTCCCCTGTTACCTCACATATTGGTGAAAGTTTGCTTTCTTGAGAAAGCATTGCTTGGTCCCTATCTAGGCAAACTGTCTTGATGTCTTTAGGTATCCATCCTAGTAATACCTCATTTGTAACTAACACTTTAATTCCCGTGTCTTGTAAAATATATTGCAGGCGGCTTTCCGGATTCGATGGATCCAATGGAACATAGGCTGCTCCAGCCTTCCAAATTCCCATGAGACCAACAATCATCTCAACTGATCGATCAAAGCAGAGGCCAACTAATGACTCTGTCCCAATTCCACATTTCTGTAAATGATGGGCTAATTGATTAGCTCTTTCATTCAGCTCTCGATACGTTAGTTGCTGTTTTTCATCTACCACTGCCACCGCGTCAGGTGTACGATTTACTTGCTCTTCGAATAGTTGATGAATTACATTCTCACGTGGATAGGATATAGCATTATTATTCCATTCTTCCAATAGCTTTCTTTGTTCAGCCTCCGTAATATATACTAGCTCCGATAGATTTTGATCAATGTTTTTGAGCATTTGCATTAACACTTTGTGTAAATGACCCAGCATTCGTTCAATGGTTACTCTATTAAACTTACTACGGTCATACATTAACTTTAACGATAACTGAATTCCTGGAACTACAGCCAATCCTAATGGATAGTGGGTTTGTTCTACCCCTTTCAATTCACCAATTTCCAGATTTTCTGAAGATTCTTCTTTCACTGGATAATTTTCAAACACATATAAACAATTGAACAGTGGTGTACCTCTAGGAACCTCACTCCACCCCTGAATCTCTGTCAAAGAAGCATACTCATATTGTCTTCTTTCTATCTCTTCCTCTTGTAACTTCTGCAACCAATCTATTACTTTTATATCATCCATCAATTGAATTCGCGTCGGTGACGTTGTAATGAAAGGACCTACGATGTTTTCAACACCAATAATCTCCGTAGAACGCCCTGAGCTTGTTACACCAAAGACAATGTCATTTTCTCCACTATATCGGCTCATGAGATATGCCCATGCACCTTGAATTACTGTACTTAAAGTAAGTTTATTTCGTTTAGCCCATCCTTGTAACTCTTGAGTCTGCTCTTCTGATAAATACGTAACCTTCTCTGTGTAACCTTTTTCTTCCTCTTTACTTTCTAAGCCCAGTAAAGTTGGTGCAGTAAAACCTTTTAGCTTCTCTCTCCAAAATTGTTCCGCCTGCTCCTTATCTTGTTCTCTGAGCCATTGGATATATTTCTTATATGGTGAGGATTTAGGTAACTTTACAGCTTCTCCATTCATTCTCTTCTGATAGACTGTAAGTAATTCATTAAAGACCAATGGTAAACTCCATCCATCCAGTAAAATATGGTGATGTGTCCAAACAATCCGATATTCTTCCTCACCTTCTTGAATGACTGTTACCCGCATCAATGGTGCTTTATCAAATTGGAAGGCTTGTTTTCGATCTAATTCCAAAAAGACTTTTCTTTTTTCTTCTATCTCTTCACTTGTCATTGTACTCCAGTCTTCTTTGTTCACTTTAAATGGGATATTTTCATACACCACTTGTACAGGCTCTTCAATTTCGTCCCAAACAAATGCTGTACGAAAAATTTCATGCCGCTGAATTACAGATTTCCACGCCTGCTCAAAAGTAGGAATATCCATTTCCCCTTGAATCATAAAACTCAATTGCACTATATACGGTGCAACATGTTCATCCCCTTGATCATGCAATGTGTGGAAGATCATACCTTCTTGCAAAGGTGATAGTGGATATAAATCAGTAATCTGATTTTTCTTTCCACGATGCATTTTATTTAGTACATTTGTCAAACCTTCTTGGCTAAGATTAGCCATTGCAAAATCCGAAATGGTCAGTGCAGATTCTCTATCTGAAGATTGAATCAATCTACTCAGTTGATATAGCATATTCTGTGCAATACTTTGAATCGTTGATTTGGCAAATTGTCCAACATTGTATACGCAAGTGAACTGAAGTTTTCCATCCGTTACAACCCCAATTACATCAATTACATGCGATCGCTTGGAACCGGCAGCATGATCTAAACGCTTAAATTCGTTCTCTGGAATAAACATTGCATCGCTAGAAAACATTTGGTCAAATTGTCCAAGATAGTTAAAACTAATAGACGGTGTATATTGGGAGCTTAATGGCTCACACATTGTTGTGTTCATGTAACGCAACACCCCATAATCAACACCCTTATTAGGAATTTTGCGAACTTGTTCTTTAACTGCTTTTAATGCTGCAATTGGCGTATTAGCATTAGTAATATTTAAATGAACTGGGTAAATACTTGTAAACCATCCCACGGTTCTCGATAAATCAACATCTTCAATAATCTCTTCTCGACCATGTCCCTCTAAATCTACGCTTAATATCGGCTGCCCCGTACATGCTGCTGTAGCTTGTACCAATGCTGCTAATAATACTTCATTGATTTGGACACGGTGAGTGCTTAAAGTCTCTTGCAATAACATACGGGTCTCATTCTCGTTTAACACCACAGTAATTTCCTCAGTTACTGCGCTTACTGGATTACTTATAGTACCATCTACTGGCAGTATAACTACGTCTTGTTCAACCTGCTGCTCCCAGTAATGTAGCACTTCTTTTGATATTCCAGTTTGAGCGTAATGTTGTAATTTCTCCGACCATTCTTTAAAAGATGTACTCTTCATAGGTAATTGAATTTTTTGCCCTTGGACCGCTTGCGTATATGCTGTTTGCAAATCTTCCAATAAAATTCGCCAAGAAACACCATCCACGGCTAAGTGATGAATTGTCCAAAATAATCGACCAGTCTCCTCACCTTCATCAAAATACACCATTCTCATTAAAGGACCATCACGTAAATTCAATCTTTCTTGTGCAACATTAATCTCTTTTTGAATAACTTCATGCCAATCCGCTTCCGGCACTTCGTCTAATGAAATGACAGTCAGCATCAATTGTTCTTCAATTCCTTCATTCCACTGTTCCCAAGTCCCATTAGGTAAACGTTCATATCTTAAACGCAGGGCATCATGATGAAGTAGAAGGTTACGCGCTGCCTTTTCCAGTGATCCTATGTCCAATTTTTCTTTCGTTCTAAAGAACATGGATTGATTCCAATGATGTGGATTAGGATGATTTTGTGCAAAAAACCTTTGCTGAATAGGTGTAAGTATCGTCTCTCCAGTTATAATTCCTTGTTCAGCTTGTACACCTTGTTCTTCTTTGACTACTTGCGCTAACTCAGCAATCGTTTGGTGTTCAAATAGTTGTTTTGGTGTCAACTGTAAACCAGCTTGCTTTGCGCGAGAGACAATCTGAATGCTAAGAATTGAATCTCCACCAATTTCAAAAAAGTTATCATAAATACCAATACGTTTTGAACCTAGCACACGTTCCCAAATGATAGAAAGCTTATGTTCACGTTCATTTCTTGGGGCCGCGTAGCCTTCTTGTATTCCTTGATAATCTGGTATAGGTAACGATTTCCGATCAACCTTTCCATTTATGGTTAGCGGTAATTCTTTCATTTCGACAAAGTAGGAAGGTATCATATGGATTGGCAGTTTTGTTTTAAGATACTCTCGCCATTCTTCTACACTACCTTCGCCCACTACATAAGCTACTAACCTCTTATCTCCCGACTGATTTTCCCTAACTATTACAACTACCTCTTTTACCAAGTCATGCTCTTGTAAAGTCGACTCAATCTCCCCAAGTTCGATTCGAAATCCTCTAATCTTCACTTGATTATCCATTCTTCCTAAGTAGTCTATATTACCATCAGGAAGATATCTCACAAGATCGCCTGTTCTATATAACCTCTCGCCTTCTTTGAATGGATGAGAAATAAATCGTTCGGATGTTAACTCTGGACGATTCAAGTACCCCTTTGCTAGACCTACTCCTCCGATATAAAGTTCCCCCATCACACCAACTGGAACTGGCAACCTATTACTATCTAATACATAAGTTTGGACGTTAGGCAATGGACGCCCAATTGTTACTCTCTTACTATCTTTTTTGATATGATAGCATGTTGCATCAACCGTACATTCTGTAGGACCATATACATTATAAAACTGTATTTTATCAGTCTCTACTAGCTGTTCCCATAATGACGGCATAATTGCTTCACCACCAACCAGTACCTTACTTGGAACATGAACGCCATCGCACGTTTCTAACAATCCGGCATCTATAAGTAATTGAAGCAATGACGGTGTTATATCAAAAATTTCTAACTTGTTCTCCCTAATATAAGCTACAAACTGCTCCGGATCACTTCGTACTTCATTCGGAATAATATACAAACTTGAACCATAAAGCAGCATTTGTAATTGCTGGATAGATGCATCAAAGGCAATTGACGCATTTAAACCGACATGCATGTTAGATGGTATCTCATGTTCGAAAACCTCTTTTTGTAAACCATGCGACAAGTTTAGTACAGAATGATGCTGTATCAAGACACCCTTTGGATTCCCCGTTGATCCTGAAGTATAGATAACATACGCTAAGTTTTCTCCTGTTACTTCACATTTTGGTGAAAGAATGCTTTCTTGTGAAATCATTGCTTGATCCCTATCTAGACAAACTATCTTGATTTCTTTAGGTATCCAGTCTTCCAATGACTCGTTCGTAACTAATACTTGAATTCCAGTGTCCTCCAAAATATATCGTAGACGACTTTCTGGATATGATGGGTCTAATGGAACATAGGCTGCTCCAGCCTTCCAAATCCCCATAATACTAACAATCATCTCAACTGAACGCTCAAAGCAAAGTCCAACCAATGATTCATTCCCAATCCCGCATTGCTGAAGATAGTGGGCCAATTGATTAGCTTTTTCATTCAGCTCTCGATACGTTAACTGCTGTTTTTCATCTACCACTGCTACCGCATCAGGTGTACGATTTACTTGCTCTTTAAACAGCTGATGAATCGTACTTTCCTGTGGATATGCTACAGCATCATTATTCCACTCCTCCAACTGTTTTTGCTGTAATCCTGACAATATAGGCAACTTAGCTAATGATTTATCAGGATTCTCCACGATTACATTCAACCAGTTCCCAAAATGTTCAGCCATGGATTCAATAGTTAAGCTGTCAAATAAATCAGTTCTATAAACAAAAGTAAGTAATAAACCCTCTTCCACTTCTGCAGCAGTTAAACTTAAATCAAACTTAGCGATAGGAGCATTACTTTCCATTACTTCTATATTTCTTCCATGTAGTTCTGGTAGCTTCTGTCCCGTATTTTGCAAAGTAAACATGGTTTGGAAAATCGGAGAATGGCTTGTATTTCGTTCAGGTTGGATAACCTCTACAATTTTCTCAAACGGAACATCTTGATACTCATACGCCTTCAATGCTTTTATCCTCACTTGAGACAACAACTCTTGAAATGCCGGTGCATTACTTAAATCAGCTCGATAAACCAATGTATTGACAAAGAAACCAATCAGCCCTTCAATTTCTCGATAATTTCGATTTGCAATTGGGCTGCCAACAATAATATCCGTTTGTCCCGTATAACGAGCAAGGAAACTTTGATACGATGCCAATAAGGTCATGAAAAGTGTGGCCCCTTCTTGACGACTTAGTTCGTTTAATTTATCCAGTAATGAGCGCGATAACAAAACATTATGAGTTAATCCATGGTGGGTTTGCACTGGCGGACGCGGACGATCCATTGGCAACATTAAGACTGGTAACTCACCGGATAATTCTTCCTTCCAATACGCAAGTTGTTGATATAGTACTTCATCTTTCAACCATTCTCTTTGCCACTGAGCAAAATCGGCATATTGAACTGGTAGTGGTTCCAGCTCTGCTTGTTTTTCACCAATCGCATTCTCATAAAATGCCATCCATTCTTGAAGCAAGATTTCCATCGACCATCCATCTGAGATAATATGATGCATATTACATAGAAGAACCCATTCTTCTTCTGAAATTCTTATGAGTTTCCCACGGAACAATGGCCCTTTTTCTAAATCAAATGGAGATTCGACTTCAGTTTGAATCCATTGCTCCAACTTTCTTTCTCGCTCCTCTAATGAAAGCTTAGTTAAGTCCATTTGCAGAAGCGGACGGAAAACGTACGGTTGAATCTGCTGCATAGGATGGCCATCCTCTTCATAAAATACAGTCCGCAAAGATTCATGACGCTCTATCAACTGATTCCATCCCAACTCCAATGCCTCAGGTAACCAATTCCCTGTAAGACGGCATGCCATTGGCATATTATAAAGTGCACTATTAGGTGCAAATTGATCAATAAACCATAAGCGCTGTTGGGCATAAGACAGTGGAATATTTCCCCCTCGTTCCATCGGCATCAATGGTGGAATTTCTCGTTTTTCGCTCCCCTTACGTAACTGATCTATTCGTTTCGATAATGCCTCGACCGTTGAATATTCGAACAGTTCACGTACTGGCAATTTGATTTGAAAGACTTCCTGTAAGCGTGAGACCACTTGTGTAGCAAGTAGAGAGTGACCACCAAGCTCAAAGAAAGAATCCTGAACATCAATGTCTCTTATTCCTAGCACTTGACTCCATACTGAAGCAATAAGTTCTTCCAGCGGAGTTCTTGGGTATACAGTATTTTCAGCGGATTGTTCACTAAGTATAGGCAATGCCTTCAAATCAAGCTTTCCATTCGGTGTAAGTGGTAAAAATTCCATCTCAATAAAGTTTGTTGGAACCATGTAATTAGGTAAATGTGTTTGTAGATGTTCTCGCCATTCATGGACACTTCCTTCACCAACTACATAAGCTACTAATCTCTTATCACCTTGATTATCCTCTCGCGCCAATACAACAGCTTCTTTCACAGAAGAATGCGCCTGCAAAACAGCTTCTATTTCTCCCAATTCAATCCGGAAACCACGAATTTTCACTTGGTCATCTATACGTCCATGGAACTGGAGATTACCATCAGAAAGATAACTTGCTTTGTCTCCTGTATAATAGAGACGTTCTCCTGACTTGAAAGGATGTGGAATAAATTTTTCCTTTGTAAGATCCGGACGATTAGCATATCCACGTGCAAGGCTCTTCCCTCCAATATAGAGATCTCCAATTACACCAATTGGTACTAGCTGAAGATGAGAATCTAACACATAAACTTCTGTATTCGCAATCGGTCGACCAATCGATGGCGTACCTGTTGTCACTCCTACAGGTACGTAACAATCTGTGGTAACAACGGTATTTTCCGATGGACCATACTGATTAATTACCGCAAAAGGAATATCGTTAGATGGATACTGCGTTAATTGATCCCCACCAGTAATGATAAAACGAAGCTCCGTTTTATCTGGCCAAGATAATTTCAATAGTCTTTCCAGAATAGGCGTAGGTGCAAAACTAACTGTTATTTGTGAATCGATGAGCCAGTCCCTTAGCGCTTCTGGATTAATTCTCAGTTCCTCTGTTGACAAGTAGAGTGCTGCGCCAGCAGTTAGATACGGCCAAATCTCCTGGACAGCCGAATCAAAAGCAACCCCTGCAATCTGAGTCGCACGATCCTCTGCTGAAATATGATAAACTTCTTGATGCCAAGAAACCATATTCATTAATGAGCGATTTTCAACCATGACACCCTTCGGTTTTCCTGTAGAACCAGAGGTATAAACAATATAGGCTAAGTTCTCTGGATTTATTTGACGTGTAGGTGCGATTACGCTTTCCACTGTTAGTTCTTCTAACCTCACCATTTCGACGTGTGCGAAATGTCCTTCTTGTCCTTCCGCCGTCACTACAAATTGAATTCCTGCATCTTCAATCATGTATTCTAACCTTGATTTTGGATATAACGGATCTAAAACAACATAAGCTCCACCAGCTTTTAAAATGCCTAGTAAACTTGCCATTAGCTCAGCTGACCTCGGAAGATAAACTCCTACCACTGACTCTGGGGCTACTCCCTTTCGCCGTAAAACATTTGCCAACTGATTTGCTTGTGTATCCAGTTCACCATAAGTCCACTGTTTTGTTTGATCAACTACCGCAATCGCATCCGGACGCCTTGCTACTTGCTCCTCAAATCTGTCGCAAATAAGACCCTGATGAGACATTTCCATTACAGTGTCATTCCATGTTTCTAATAACAAAGTACGTTCGGGTTCTGATAGCATGCTCAGGTCATGCAACGGATTTTGTGGGCGATGAGAAACTTCATGTAGCCATTTCTCAAAGTGTCCTGCCATCCGTTCAATAGTAGTAGCATTGAATAAATCCTTATTGTACTCAAAAGTAAAAAGTAATCCCTCTTCCGTCTCAGTTGCCATTACACTTAAATCAAACTTTGCAATTGGACTATGGCTTTCTATCATTTCAATACTTCTACTAGATAACATCGGAAACTCTTGTTTCATATTTTGCAAGATGAACATAGTCTGGAAGATTGGCGAATGACTTGTACTTCGTTCTGGTTGCACAACTTCAACAATTTTTTCAAATGGAATATCTTGATATTCATACGCCTTCAATGCCTTTTGACGAACCTGATATAGTACATCTTGAAATGTCGGTCTACCACTTAAATTAGCTCGATAAACCAGCGTGTTAACGAAGAAACCAATTAGTCCTTCAATTTCTCTATAATTCCGATTCGCAATTGGGCTTCCGACCAGGATATCTTCTTGTCCCGTATAACGAGATAGAAAACTTTGATATGCAGCTAAAAGCGTCATGAAGAGTGTAGCCCCTTCTTTTCGACTAAGTTCATTCAATTTATCATGTAGCGTGCCTTGCAGAACCAGAGTGTATGTCGACCCGTGATGAGTTTGTATTGCGGGACGCGGGCGATCCATAGGAAGTTGGAGTACAGGAAGCTCCCCAGACAATTCTTCCCTCCAATATTGGAGTTGTTGATCAAGCACCTCCTCCTTTAGCCATCCTTTTTGCCACTGAGCAAAGTCAGCATATTGAACCGGTAATTGTTCAAGTTCCGCTACCTTTCCATCCATTGCTTTCTCATAAAATGCCATCCATTCTTCAAGTAGGATTCCCATTGACCATCCATCTGAAATGATATGATGTAGAGTACAAAGGAGTATCCATTCTTCCTCTCCCACATGCAAAATACTTGTCCTGATTAATGGACCTTCTGTTAAATCAAATGGCACTTCTGTTTCTTGTTGAATTAAACGTTTAACTTCTTCTTCTTGATCTTCAGAAGAAAGCATAGTTAAATCCGTTTTCGGAATTGATTGAAAAGCATACGATTCAATTTGCTGTACGGGTTGACCGTTCACTTCGTGAAAGACCGTCCGCAGTGATTCATGACGTTCTATTAGTTGATTCCATCCCGTTTCCAATGCTTCAAGTAGCCAATTCCCTGTAAGGCGGCATACCATTGGCATATTGTAAAGGGCACTATTAGGTGTAAATTGATCAATGAACCATAAGCGTTGTTGGGCATAAGATAGTGGAATAGCTTCTCCTCGCTTCATTGGTATTAGCGGCGGAATCTCTCGTTTTTTATCTCCTTTACGTAACTGATCTAGTCGCTTTGCCAGTGACTCCACCGTTGTATATTCAAATAGTTCACGTACTGGTAATTCGATTTGAAAAATTCCCTGTAAACGTGAAACTACTTGAGTAGCTAGTAGTGAATGACCACCGATTTCAAAAAAGGAATCCTGAACATTAATATTTTTTATTCCTAACACTTGGCTCCAAACGGAAACGATAAGCTCCTCCACTGGTGTTCGTGATGAAGTAATATCTTCACTTATGAACTGTTCTTCTAATTCCAGTAAGGCTTTCCGATTCACCTTACCATTTGGAGTGAGTGGCATACCTTCAATTTTGAAAAAGTATGCCGGAACCATATAATGTGGCAGTTGCTTCTTGAGATATTCACGCCACTCCCCAGTATCGCCTTCACCCACTACATAAGCTATTAACTGCTTATCTCCTGGTCGATCTTCCTTCACCAACACGACTGCCTCTTTTACAGATGAGTGATCATGTAAAGCTGCTTCAATTTCTCCCAATTCAATTCGGAATCCTCTAATTTTAACTTGATTATCTATTCTTCCAATATATTCTAAGTTACGATCATTCATATATCTCACCAAGTCACCCGTTCGATATAATCGTTCCCCGTCCTTAAAGGGATGCGGAATAAAACGTTCAGTAGTTAAATCCGGTCGATTGAAGTAGCCACGTGCTAATCCTACTCCTCCAAGGTAAAGTTCCCCTGCCACACCAATCGGGACCACTTGTTGATATTGATCTAACACATACAACTCTGTATTATTAATCGGACGACCAATCGGAATAAGCATTGGTTCTTTTTCTAAATCACAATCGTAATAAGTCACATCCACAGTTGCTTCAGTAGGACCATACAAGTTAATTAACTTTGTTTGCTGAGCATTGTAAAAAATCCCCTTAAACCGGCGAACCTGCTCAGTGTTTAACGCTTCTCCACTAGTAAAAACTTGAATTAAAGACGAGACATCCCTTTTCGAATTATATAGTTCCATATAATCTAAGAAAGTAGATAACATCGACGGAACAAAGTGCATGGTGGATACACGGTATCGTTCAATATACTCCTCAATCACCGCAGGATCTTTCTCTCCTCCTGGTGGAAGTAAACAAACACGTGCTCCTACAAATGACCACCAAAATAATTCCCAGACAGAAACATCGAACGAAAACGGTGTCTTTTGTAGGATTGTATCCTCCTCGGACAATGGATATTTTTTCTGCATCCACTGTAGGCGATTGATAACGGAATGATGTTCAATCATTACCCCCTTCGGATTTCCTGTCGAACCCGAAGTGTATATGATATAGGCTAAGTTATTTGCTGTTACTCCACTTACCGGAGCTAAATTACTCTCTTTAGAAATCATCACTTGATCCCGGTCTAAACAAATTGCTTGAATATCTTTAGGTAACCAGTCCTGTAGTGTTTCTTTTGTTAACAGTACTTGAATTTGTGAATTCTCCAAAATATATCTTAGGCGGTTTTCGGGATAACTTGGGTCCAGTGGGACATAAGCCCCACCTGCCTTCAAAATCCCAAAGAGACCAATAATCATATCAGGAGAACGTTCAATACATATACCAACCAATGATTCAGGTCCGATACCTCGTTTTTGTAGAAAATGTGCCAATTGATTCGATTTTTCATTCAGTTCTTGATACGTTAGCTTTCCACCCTCATAAACTACCGCCACTGCATCAGGTGTCCGTGCAACTTGTTGCTCAAATAGCTCATGAATCATACGATCATGACCATAAACTACGTCCGTATCATTCCATTCTTCTAGGAGTTGTTTTTGCTCAGTATCCGATAACATTGACAGCTTTGTATATGATTCATCTGGATGATACGTGATTTCATTTAGCCAGTTCTCAAAATGTACTGCCATACGCGCAATGGTACTACTATCAAATAAATCCGTGTTGTATTCAAATGAGACGAATAGACCTTCTTCCACTTCATAGGCAGTTAAGCTCAAATCAAATTTAACAATAGACATATTACTTTCTACCATTTCAATACTTCTATCAGGCAAATCTAGTCGTTCTTGTTTTATATTCTGTAGCGTAAACATGGTCTGAAATATAGGGGAATGACTCATGCTTCGTTCAGGTTGCACAGCTTCTACCACTTTTTCAAATGGGATATCTTGATATTCGTATGCTTTTAACGCCTTTTTCTTTGTTTGGTTCAAAATCTCCCGAAAAGTAGGGGTGCCACTCAAATCTGATCGATAAACCAACGTATTAACAAAGAAACCAATTAATCCTTCTACTCCCTTATGGTTCCGATTTGCAATCGGGCTACCAACTAGAATATCTTTTTGTCCCGTATAACGAGCAAGAAAGCTCTGGTATGCGGCCATTAAAGTCATAAATAAAGTAGATCCTTCTTGTCGACTTATATCCTTCAATTGACTGAGCAATTTATAAGGAAAAATCACATGATGCGTAGCCCCAGAGTAGGTCTGCTTAACCGGCCGAGGTCGATCCACTGGCAGTTGTAAGATAGGAAGCTCACCAGACAATTCTTCCTGCCAATACGTAAGCTGACGATTTAGCACATCACCTTGCAACCACTCCTTTTGCCACTTCGCAAAGTCTGCATATTGAATGGATAATGAACTTAATTTAGCAGGATTTCCACCCATTTCTTCTTCATAGAAAGCAAGTAATTCATTCATGAATATACCAATGGACCAAGCATCAGAAATAATATGATGCATCGTACACAGTAATAACCATTCATCCTTCTCTAATTGAACAAGCTGATTACGAATTAAAGGACCATTCATTAAATCAAATGGTTCTTGCGCTTCTCTCGCAATTAAACTATCTACCTCTTTTTCTTTTACTTTTAGAGGAAGTTGAGAGTAATCCCTTACAGGTAATGCTCTAGGAAGAAATTCGAGAATTTGTTGCACAGGCTCTTCTCCTACTTCTTTAAAAACAGTTCGTAATGATTCATGACGTTCAATGAGTCGATTGAATCCCTTCTCTAATGCTTCAGGTATCCAATTTCCTTTTAGATGCCATACTGTTGGAATATTATATAAAGAACTGTTTGGGTTAAATCTGTCCATAAACCACAAACGTTGTTGCGCATAAGACAACGGGAGTGCTTCTTTATTCTCCTTTTTTTGCATTTGCTTCTGAAGCCATGCTCTCTTCTCAGGAGAAAGTGAACTCAGCTTTGCAAGTAAATCACTTCTCATTTTTTTACCCCTTCCTCAATCAAATTACTCTCGAATATCCCATGTGCTTCTTCCTCTGATAGCTCTTCTAATTGCTTAAGCAGTTCTAGTAATTCTTCATCATTACTGACTGCTGCTTCTTTTTGAATATAGTCTTGAAGACTTACATTCTCCTTAATATCATTCTGCATTTCTTGATTTTTGTTATAGAGCAATTGATCAATCTGTTCTGCCAATTGCTGCACCGTATGAAACATAAATAAATCATGCAATGGTATCTCGATTTCAAAAGCCTCTTTAAGATTGGAAACAGCTTGCGTAGCGAGTAGTGAATGGCCACCAATTTCAAAAAACGAATCTTGAATTCCGATGTTTTCCATACCTAAAACTTCATGCCATATCGAAACGATTGTTTTTTCCGTAGACGTACGAGGAGCAATATAACCACTTGCTATCTCCTGTCTCTCTGGCGCTGGTAAGGCCTTCCTATCAATTTTCCCATTAGGAGTGAGTGGAAATGCATTTAATCCAACAAAATAGGCTGGAATCATATAATTTGGTAGTTGATCCTTGAGATAATTACGCCACTTTTGAGCATCCCCGTCTCCTACAACATAGGCGATCAAACGCGGATCGCCAGGATAATCTTCCCGCACCATCACAATAACTTCGTTAACTAGTGTATGCCTTTGTAATGTCGCTTCAATTTCTCCTAGTTCAATCCGGAACCCACGAATTTTCACTTGATGATCGATTCGTCCAACATACTCCAAATTTCCATCTGGTAAATACCTTACTAGATCTCCAGTCCGGTATACTCGCTCTCCTTCTTTAAACGGATGCGGTATAAAACGATCTTGCGTTAAGTCAGGGCGGTTTAAATATCCACGCGCTAACCCTGATCCACCAATGTATAGCTCACCAACTACACCAATTGGAACCATTTTTTGTTCGGCACTCAGTACATATACTTCTGTATTGAATATTGGTTTACCAATTTGTGGTACCCTATGCATGTCACACTTTTCTAATTCCATATACGTGGAATACGTAGTATCTTCGGACGGTCCATATAGGTTGTACACCTTTTCGATCGTACTTCTCTCGTATAAATCTTGAACAAGCGAATATGGCAATGGTTCTCCAGCCAAATTCATCACCTTTACCGAAGAAGGGATTGTTTTTGCTCGAACCAGTTCCTTCGCTGCCGATGGCACAGTATTAACCAAAGTCACACCTTTGGTAGACAACTTCTCTAGATGTAGAGCATTTTCAGTGACAATCACCTTACCACCCATCGTTAAGGGAACAAACACTTCAAAAACAGATAAATCAAAAGATAGCGAAGTTGAAGCTAACACTCCCGCTAATTCCTTTCGAGAATACGTGTGATGCGCCCAATGAATCATTGTTACTGTATTCCTGTGCTCAATCATTACTCCCTTTGGATTTCCAGTGGAACCTGAAGTATAGATAATATAGGCTAAGTTATCGCCCGTCACTTCACTCGTACATACTGTAGTTACTTCTTGTTCTATTTCTGCTCGATTACGATCAATACAAATCACGTTGACGAATTTAGGTATAACCATTTTTTGTTGTAAATTTTCCTGTGTCACCAGTACCTTTATTTGAGCATCTTCTAAAATGTACTGCAGTCGACTTTCCGGATACGCTGGATCAATTGGGACATATGCTCCTCCCGCCTTCATAATTCCTAAGAGACCGACAATCATCTCAGATGAACGTGTAACGCAAATCCCAACTAATGATTCGCATGTTACACCATTTTTTTGTAAATAATGTGCCAACTGATTCGAGCGTTCGTCCAACTCTCGATATGTTAGTTCTTCATCTTCGCACACTACTGCAATTGCTTCTGGTGTTTTTTTCACCTGTTCTTCAAACATTGTATGAATCGTACTTTCTTCCATATCTATAAAACGCGATTTATTCCATCCCTCTAGTAGTTGCTTATATTCTACTTTCGATAACATATTCAGTTCTGATAATACACATTTTGGATGAGAGACAATTTGATTTAACCAATGTTTAAAATGACTTGCCATACGTTCAATGGTTGTATCATTAAACAAATCAGTATTATATTCAAAGGTTAGTGATAATCCTTCTTCCGTCTCAGAAGCAAATAAACTCAAATCAAATTTGGCAACAGAAGCATGGCTTTCCATGAGTTCCATTTGTCTTTCAGATAGCTGAAGAAATTCTTGTTTCGTATTCTGTAAAGTAAACAAAGTTTGGAATATTGGTGAATGACTTGTATTCCGTTCAGGTTTTACGAATTCTACCACTTTCTCAAATGGGATGTCCTGATACTCGTATGCTTTTAGCGCTTTTTTTCTTACCTGCGACAATAATTCTTGGAACGTCGGATTTCCACTGAAATCAGCTCGATAAACCAACGTGTTTGCAAAGAATCCTATTAATCCCTCAATCTCTTTCACATTTCGATTAGCGATTGGGCTTCCAACTATAATGTCGTCCTGTCCTGTATAACGAGAAAGGAAGCTTTGATACGCTGCCATCAATGTCATAAATAAAGTGCATCCTTCTTGCAAACTTAAATCTTTGAGCTTTTCCTGTAGGGAATTCGCCACTATTAAGGACTGACTTGCACCACGATGGGTTTGAACTGCAGGTCGAGGACGATCCATCGGTAATTGTAAAACCGGTAGTTCCCCAGATAATTCTTCCTTCCAATATTGAAGGTGCTGATTCAAATTCTCCTCTTTTTGCCATTCCTTCTGCCACATGACAAAATCTGCATATTGGATAGATAACTCCTTCAATTCCACTGGTTTTCCGGTTAGTGCTCCTTCATAAAAAGCCATCCATTCTTCAAGTAAGATTCCCATTGACCATCCATCTGAAATAATATGATGCATCGTACAAATGAGAACCCATTCTTCCCTGTCCACTTTCAATATTCGTGTTCGAATAAGAGGACCTTGTCCAAAATGAAATGGTTCCTCCGCCTCGTTTTGAATAAGGCGTTTCATTTCTCTTTCCCTATCTTCCAAAGAAAGATCTGTTAGATTCGTTTGAGGAATATGTCTGAACACATGAGATTGAACCTGTTGAAAAGGTTCACCCTCTTGTTCTAGAATTGTCGTCCTTAATGATTCATGACGCTCCAACAATTGATTCCATCCGACCTCCAATGCTTCAATTGACCATTTACCTGTTAAGCGACACGCTGCATGAATATTGTACATAGCACTATTTGGCATTAATTGATCAATAAACCATAGACGTTTCTGCGCATAGGAAAGTGGGATAACTCCTTCTCTTTTCATAGGTACAAGAGGAGCAACCTCTCGTTTTTTATCTTCTTTTCGTAACTGATTCACTCGTTTCGCCAATGCTTCCACTGTATCGTGCTTGAAAAGTTCACGTAATGGAATTTTAATTTGGAACAGTTCTTGCAATCTAGAGACGATTTGAGTAGCAAGTAGTGAGTGCCCACCACGTTCAAAGAAGGAATCCTGAATACCAATATTTTCTGTTCCTAACACTTGACTCCAAACCGAGGCAATAAGCTCTTCCGATGGCGTCCGGGGTAGCACATTTAAATCTTCAATAGCTTGCTCATCAGGTGCTGGCAAGGCCTTTCGGTCAATTTTCCCATTTGGAGTAAGCGGGAAATGTTCTAACTCTATAAAGTGCGCTGGAATCATATGATTCGGTAATTGGTTTTGTAAATACTCTCTCCACTCTTGGGTATTTCCATCGCTTATTACATATGCAACCAATCGTTGATCATCTGGACGATCTTCTCTAACTAATACGACAGCCTCTTTAATAAACGAACATTTTTCTAAAGTGGCTTCAATTTCACCTAATTCAATCCTAAAACCACGCATTTTGACTTGATGATCCATTCTACCTATAAATTCTATATTTCCATCAGTTAGATATCTTACTGAATCTCCTGTTCGATATAGTCGTTCCCCCAATCGAAATGGGTGCGAAACGAATTTTTCAGCAGTAAGATTCGGACGATTTAAGTATCCACGTGCTAAACCAGCACCACCAATATATAACTCACCCTCAATTCCTATTGATTGCAAGCGTTGATTTTGGTCTAATACATATAATTGCGTGTTCTGTATTGGCTGCCCAATAGAAACAAATTCTTGATTAGGCTGAATATCAAATGCATTGACATAAATAGTGGCTTCAGTTGGCCCATAAAAGTTGGTTAATTTCACTTGTCCACTATAATCCCATTTCTGTTGAAAACGTCTAACTAACCCTGAACTTAGTTCTTCTCCACCAGAAAATACATGGCGTACGGACGAACAATTCATGTTCAATTCAATATGATTGAAGTAATCTAAGAAAACAGATAACATCGAAGGTACAAATTGAACTATAGTAACCTGATGTTGTTTAATCACTTCAGCTATAATAGAAGGATCTTTTTCTCCACCTGGAGGTAGGAAAGATACACTTGCACCAACATGAATGCCCCAAAACAATTCCCAAACAGAGACATCAAATGAGAATGGCGTTTTCTGCAAGACCACATCTTTTTCAGAAAGCGGATATTTATGTTGCATCCATTCTAGATAATTAATTACTGAATAATGCTCAATCATTACTCCCTTTGGATTCCCTGTAGATCCTGAAGTATACATAACATACGCTAAATTTTCTCCTGTTACACCACTTATACATGGGGTTGTTTCTTCTTTTTCAATTGCAGTGTAATCTTTATTCATACAAATCGTTTCTATATTTTCAGACACAAACAAATTTTTAGAATTTTCTTCCGTCACTAGTACTTCGATTCCAGCATCCTCTAATATATATCGAAGTCGACTCTCTGGATAAGTAGGGTCAAGTGGAACATACGCTGCTCCTGATTTTAGAATACCTAATAACGCTATCATCATTTGTAATGAACGTTCCATATATACCCCAACTAGAGACTCTGGGCCTACACCATGCTTTTGTAAATAATGAGCTAACTGATTTGCACGCTTCTCCAACTCTTTATAGGTAATTTGTTCATTTTCGTAACTAGCCGCGATTGCTTCCGGTGTTTTTTTTACTTGCTCCTCAAACATCGTATGAATCATGCCTTCAGCCGAATAATTAACTTGAGTATGATTCCATTCCTCTAGTAACTGTATTTGTTCTTCTTCTGTTAAATGAGTAATTTCAAATAGTTTTGAATCTAGGCTCTTCGTCATCTGAATTAATATTTGCAATAAGTGATTCTGAATCAGATTTATTGTTTCTTCATTAAAATAGCTTCGATCATACATCAACTTTAAAGTAATTTTCTTACCGGGCATTACAATGAGTGTTAAAGGATAATTTGTTTGTTCCGTGCTTTTAACATCTAGTAATCTTAAATCATCATTTCTCTCACCTTGAATTGGATAATTTTCAAACACATACAAGGTATGAAATAAGGAGCAATTTCGCGGAACCTCACTCCAGCCTTGAATATCTATCAACGAATTATACTCATACTGTCTTCGTTCCATTTCTTTCATTTGTATTTTACGAAGCCAATCTACTACTGATGCATTATCCGTTAATCGAATTCTGGTAGGTAATGTGTTAATAAATAGCCCCACCATATTCTCTGCTCCTATTAAATCAGTAGGACGTCCAGCGCTAGTTACGCCAAATACGACGTCACTGTCACCGCTATACCTACTCAGCAAATAAGCCCATGCACCTTGTACTAACGTATTCAACGTTAATCGACTATTTCGTACCCACTTTTGTAAACTCTCAGTAAGTTCCTCAGATACTTGATAAGCAAACTCTCCATAACCCTTCTCTTGTCCTTGATCCTTTCTTTCCATTGCTAATGGAGTGGGTGCATAGAACCCTTTTAATTCTTCTTTCCAAAATTCCTCTGCTTGACTTTGATCTTGTTTATTTATCCATTGAATATATTTTTTATAAGGAAGAGATTTAGGAAGATTCAACAATTCTCCCTTTATCATCTTGAGATAAACTTCCATCACTTCACTAAAGACCAATGACACACTCCATCCATCTAGCAAAATATGATGATGTGTCCAGATAATTCTCGTTTCCTCTTTTGCTTCTTTAATCGCAGTGACTCTCATCAATGGTGCTTCATCCAATAAAAATCCTTTCCTACGATCTGCAGTCAAAAACTGTTGTAATTTCTTCTCGTTCTCCTCATGCGAATAGGTACTCCAATCCTCTTGATGAATAGTAAAAGGAAGACGTTCGTAAACTGCTTGTAGAGGTTTTTCTACTTCTTCCCAAACAAATACTGAGCGCAGAACCTCATGTCGTTGAATAACATATTCCCAAGCTTTTTCAAAAGTAGCAACATCCAATTGCCCCCCGAGCAAGAAACCTACTTGTACAATATAGGAAAAAGAATGTTCATCATCTTGATCGTATAAAGTATGAAACAGTATTCCTTTTTGCAAAGGTGATAAACCATATATATCAATAACGTCTCCCATTTTTACACCCTCTTCTTTGTTAATTTAAGTAATACTTTGCTTAAGCTTTCTTCCGTAAGATCCTCTGCATCAGCAAAATCTGATACCGTAAAAGCAGACTCTGTTGTTGGTTTATTTATAAGTTGACGGAGATGCCTTAACATACCATCTGCTATCACTTGAATTTTTAATTTAGAAAACTGTTCCCTACTATACATCCAAATAAAATGTAACTTTTCATCTTTCACCATTCCGATAACTTCAATTAGATGAGATGGTTTGGAATCTGGAGCATGATCTAAAAATGTAAATCCTGTCTCTTGCATAAACAAAGAGTCCCTTGAAAACACCTGATCAAATTGGCCCAAATAGTTAAAGCTTATTGAAGGCTTTTGCTGATAAAACGGAAGTAATCCTTTATTCAAGTAACGTAAAATACCATAGTCAACTCCGCGATTTGGAATTCGACGTAACTGTTCTTTGACAGCCTTTAACCCTTCAATAGGTGTCTGAGTTCCTTGAAAATTGAGATGAACGGGATAAATACTCGTGAACCAGCCCACTGTCCTTGATAAATCAATACCTTCAATCATCTCTTCTCTTCCGTGTCCTTCTAGATGAATAGAAACGGTTTGCTGATTTATACAATCAACGATAGCTTGTCCTAATGCCGTTAATAGTACCTCATCAATCCTTGTCTTATGAGTGACTAGAACTTCGTATAACAATGTTTGTGTTTCTTCTATTCCTAGAGTCCTCGTCACTTGATCAATCGATTCCTCTGTTGTTTCTTGTATTGGATAGTCCATTGGAATTTTCATCGTTTCTTTTTCTACTTGTTCATTCCAATAATTTTGTACTTCTTTTGAAATACCCGAATCACTGTATGTCTGGAGTCGTTCAGACCACTCTTTAAAAGATGTACTTTTCGCAGGTAAGCGAACTTCTTGACCTTGTTTCATCTGGTTATATACCACCTGTAAATCTTCCAATAGGATCCTCCATGACACTCCATCTACTACTAAATGATGAATCACCCAGAATATTCGATCATTTCCAGTCAAGTTATCTTCAAAGTACACTACTCTCATTAACGGACCAGTAACTAAATTGAAACTAGCTTGATTAATGTTCATCTCTTCTTGTATTATTTTATTCCACTCTTTTTCATTAACTTGATTACGTTTTACAACATGGAGTACTGACAGCTCATCAGTCCCTTCATTTCTCTGCCTCCACGTTCCGTTTGGTAACTGTTCGTACCGGAAACGTAAAGCATCATGATGTTTCAGTAAATTTAATATCGCTCCCTCTAGTAATTTCACATTCAATCTTTCTTTTACTCTTAAAAGCATTGATTGATTCCAATGCTCTGTATGTGGATGTTCTTGCTCGAAGAACCAGCACTGAATTGGAGTAAGAGGCACATCACCTATCACAATTCCCTGCTCCGCTTGTACTCCCTGCGTTTCTATAGCCACTTGTGCCAGCTCAGCGATAGTTGGGCATTCAAACATTTGCTTTGGAGTAAGTTTTAACCCCACTTGACTTGCTTGAGATATGATTTGAATACTGAGAATCGAGTCGCCACCAATTTCAAAGAAATTATCATAGATTCCCACCTTTTTAACACCTAATACTCGCTTCCAAATGGTAGTCAGTATCTGTTCGTTACTATTCCGAGGGCCAACACATTCACTATTAATCTGCTTTTCCTCTGGCATAGGTAAGGCCTCACGATCAACTTTACCGTTAGCTGTAAGTGGAATAGCTTCCATCGCCACAAATCCCGAAGGAACCATATAACTTGGTAGTTTCGCTTTAAGATACTCTCTCCACGCATCTACATTTCCATCTCCTACAACATATGCTACTAATCTTTTATCGCCCGGCTGATCTTCTCTTACAATTACAACTGCCTCTGTTACAGATGCATATGTATTTAAAGTAGACTCAATTTCCCCAATCTCAATTCTGAAACCACGTATTTTAACCTGATGATCAATTCTTCCACGATAATCTAGATTCCCATCTGGCAAATACCTAGCTAAGTCTCCTGTCCGGTATAATCTTTCTTTCGGATTACTACTAAATGGATGAGATATAAAACGCTCTGCTGTTAATTCAGGTCTATTTAAATATCCACGTGCCAATCCTGCTCCACCAATATAAAGTTCACCATCAACACCTATAGGAACAGGTTGTTGATAAGCATCTAGTATATACACTTCTAAATCGGGAATCCGCTTTCCAATATTACTTCTTGAAGCATGCTGCACATCATCTTGAGTAATTGGATAATATGTAACATGAACTGTAGTTTCTGTAATTCCATACATATTAATTAACTGTGTTTTTTTCTCCCCATACCTTTGAAACCACGGTAACAAGCCAATAGGTTCTAACGCTTCTCCGCCAAATATCACGTAACGCAGCTGCAAATTTTTATTCTTATCTTCTTGTTCACACACTCGTATTAATTGGCGGAATGCGGAAGGTGTCTGATTTAGAACTGTGACTTCTTCCTCCACCAATAATTGATAAAAATCCTTAGGTGATCGACTAATCCAGTACGGAACAACAACTAATTTCCCACCATATAATAACGCTCCCCAAATTTCCCATACTGAGAAATCAAATGCATACGAATGAAAAAGCGTCCAAGTATCTTTTTCGTTAAACTGATACAAACAATCCGTCGATTTAAATAACCGTATAACATTGTGATGCTCTATCATAACGCCTTTTGGATTTCCCGTTGATCCCGAAGTATAGATTACATATGCCAGATTTTGGGGACCGACACTAGAAACCGGCAAAGTCTTACTTTCTTTCCCAATCTCATCTTGATCACGATCCAGGCAAATCGACTCAACATTTTCTGGTAACCAGTTCAATTCTTTTAAACTTTCTTGCGTTACGAATAACTGAATGCTAGCATCTTCTAAAATATATTGAAGTCGCTGCTCTGGGTATGTAGGATCAAGTGGAACATAAGCCCCACCAGCCTTCAAAATCCCTAAAATACCTACAATCATTTCGAGGGAACGTTCAACGCACAGTCCAACTAAAGTATCAGGTCCTACTCCCTTTTTCTGCAGATAATGAGCTAACTGGTTTGCACGTTCATTAAGCTCCTTATAAGTAATTTTTTCTTTTTCATACGTAACTGCAATAGCATTTGGATAAATCATCGCTTGCCGTTCGAACATTTCATGAATAGTTACTTGAGGTGGGACATCCAGTTTAGGATTGTTGAACTCAACTAAACTTTTTCTTTTATCTTCCTCAGAAATGATTTCTATTTCAGCCACCTTCTGCTTTGGGTTTTCAAAAATATTTTCCAGTATCACTAGCATAACGTTAAAGAATCGTTCTATCTCTTCCTTAGAAAATAGCTCCTCACGATAATCAATATGTACATGTAAAGAGTCTATATCAATTAGATTTTCAATATGAACTGCAAAATCTTGTACTTCTTCACGGTTTGGAATCCATAGTGAGTCACCACTTTCATCACGATCCCTATAATCAATCGTAGTTCCGAAAAGTCTCACATTACTGTTATTCTCTTTATTAATCTGCTTTAATAACAAATCAAATGGATATTTCTGATGTCTTAATGATTTACTTTGTTTTCTGGACACTCTACTAATAAATGAAAGTACTTCTTCTTCTGGATCAATATCAATTCTTAAAGGAACTGTACTCACCATCATTCCAATCAATTTTCGTTCCATTTTACTCATACGGTTGCCGTAAGCCATTCCTAAACCAATATCAAGCGATGAGGTCCACCGATACATGGACAACGAAAAAGCAGCAACAAAAAGAGTATATAAACTATTTTTGTAATCTTCAGAAAATTTTTCTATCTTTCTCTTCAAATGTTCCGTTAATATAAACGTCTCACGTGATGCTTTTGTACTAACTTGGTACGTATTATAAGGCTTCAATCCAGTCACAGATGGCAGTGTTTTAAATTCCTCTAACCAAAATTTTTGATCTTTTTGAAAGCGACTACTATTCAAGTATGTTTGTTCGTTGGTCAGAAATTGAACATATGAATTTTTAATTTCGCCTTCCTCATTCTCGTTATGCATGTCATAATAATATTTTGCAATCTGCTCAGTAAATATTTGAATTGATAAACCATCCATAATAATATGATGAACATTTCCAAAGACTGCACATTCATTATCGTTTAATTTTATTAAAGCGAAATAGTATAAATTTGAATTAAATAATGTAAACGTTTCTTTTGTTTTCTGCTCAATCCATTCCTCAAGCAAATTTGTATTCTCCACATTACTGAAATCAAAAAACTCAAATTCTTGTTCTTCATGTTTAGTAAAATATTGTTTCGGTTCCTGATGCCCATTTTCTTTTAACCTAATGCACAGACCGTCATTTTCACTGATAACGCGATTCACAACTTGGTTTAATTTTGAATAATTCATTTTTCGATGAAGTTTAAATAAAAATCTTAAATTACATATTCCTTTATCAGAATGAACGACTTCTGTATACCATATTCTTCGCTGCGGATGGCTTAATGGATAGCATTCCTCATTGGTCATAAAAATCTTCCCTTCAAAAATTATTTGCTCTTATAGGTTCGTGTTTATGTTTAGCCCATAAATATTTCTGCAGTGAAACTCCAATTACTCCAATAATAACAAGCCCAATCCCTCCATAAACATAGAGTTGAGTTACTCCAAACAAATGCACTAATGGACCACTCATAGCAGGAGAAATAATTAGAACTGCGTTTGTTAAACTGCTTTGTATACCAAATACTCTTCCTACTTGATCTTGATCGGATTCTATTTGTAAAATGACTTGATTAGATACAAGCATCAGCCCACTTCCGATACCAGCGATAAAACTAATTAAATAAGCTAAAACGAAGACCGTACCGGGCGTTATCAAACCAATCCCCCCAAAACCAATTCCCATTAAAACCATACCTCCACATACTACCCAGCCATATTGAAATTGTTTTAATTTCTGAGTTAGTAATGCACCAAGTATTCCGCCAAGACCAATAATAGAAATGATATATCCCATTTTACTTTTATCATGTGGGAATAAGCTCTTAAATAAAGTTGGGAATTGTGAGTCTACTAATTGTAATACTGCCATGGCTATTGTAACGAAAATCATGGTTGATAATATTATCCGATTAGATAACACATAACCCCACCCTTGTACCCAAGCAGTCCAAGTACTTTGTTTTTGCTTTTCAACAAATTCTTTCGATATAGTTTCTTTAAATTTTATTGTGGGTATCAGAACTAAGGTAGCTAATAAACAACTTATAGCTCTTATAATGAGGCAGAACTCTGGTTGAAACCAGCTCAGCAACATGCCCCCTATAAGTGGGCCTACTATCTTTGTACCCTGCTCTACTATTCCGTTGATACTTACTGCTTTAGTAAGCAAGTCCGGGGATACAATCTGTCTTGTTAGTGTTTGCTGTGCAGGATAATAGAAAACAATAAAAATGGAACGAATCATTAATGCCACTAAGAGCCAGTGGATATCTTGTACAAATAAAAGAGCAATTGTTATTAGACCAACCATTAGATTACAGAACATCATAATTGGAATTTTTCTAAAACGATCCGCAATAACACCTGCCCATGAGCCAAAAATAATTCCAGGAAGTGCATATGCAACAGGAATCAATCCAATCATAGTAGGATCTACTTCCCATTCAAACCCAACTATAGTCATAATCGCTAACATATCAATAAAAACACCAAGCATAAGCAATGAATAGGCAGAGAAAACTTGTAAATAAACCCTATTTCCTAATAGGCCTTTTGAATCAGTAGTTTTCATAAAAGCAAGCTCCTTAGGTTACTAATATAAACGCTTTTGCGTATAAGGTACCTCTTTATTAAACCTAATTAATCATTATTGACATCTCACCTAGAATTTAACTTCGTCAAAACTCAAACCGGTATTATTTTTCGTATATTTAAAATAGTCAGACAAACGAAAGCGTACCTATTCCTTCATTTTTATATCAACTGTTACAAAATATATCTTTACCTTACACTAATAACAGCTAAACGTTGCCTTAATATAACCCTTTACAGTCGTTTACACATTCAATTCACATCCTTTTTAAAGTTGGCTTTTTTCTATCTCAAATACTATCACACAAATATTTCACCTACTATATTCATAAAGTTGAAATATTTGAATCAGAAAATTCGGATAAAAAAACCAAATCCACAAATCATAACAAACTATTATTTAGTTATATTTTCATTTTATAGTTAGCTTTAACCATAAGGGTATTAAGAATTAAGTTTTTTAATTTTATTAACATAATAGTTTAAAGAGACCGTAAATCCAACTAAACAAAAAAATATACAATAAAGTATATTTTTTCTAATCCTACATATTTTCTATGCAAATTAATTCCAATAACTAAAGTTGATAACAAAAATATAATATTACCAATCACTAATGTACTCATAACAAGAATTGAATAATATAGTATTAATACTTCTGCACCTACTACCTATTCTATTTATTGGATATTTATACTTCAAAAAAATTACACATCATTCACAATTAAGATACATACCCAAAATATGATTTGAACGTTTTATTATATTTTAAGATAATATAAAATCAGTTTTTCTATAAGAGAACTTAATTTTTATGTAGTACGAAACTGTTAGTAATACAGTATATACTAATTTAGTTATAAAAACATTTAAAGACCACCTATTTCCATAAGTGATCTTTCTTTGTGATTCTGTATTTGTGCACTACTGTAGAAATATATCGTAGAAACGCTTTGTTTGCTAAATGTTTAGTTCTTTCCATTTACTAAAAAACATAACTTCATACACTTAATATCATATTCGTTAAATTGCAAACTATTATTTTGCCTTCTGTACAGGCAAACTACTAAAAATTAATTCAGCAACTTTTACATATCCTTTTGAGTTTGGATGAATTAAATCCTTAGACCAAAGCGTATTATCATTAACTAAATGATGATTCCAAAAATCAACATGATGAAGCTTATACTCTCTGCTCAGTGAATGTATAACTTCATTTGCCTCTAATAATTGTTCTTTTATTACTTGTTTTTTTCAGAAGCAAAAGGAAGCCTAACTGTAAAATCTGGAAGGTTTGCTATAATAATATCAGCCCCTGCTTTACTTAATGTATTTATCATAAATTCCATATCGTTCTTATATGCATCGTGATTCCAACGTCCTTTTAAAACATCGTTTGCCCCTGCAATGAGACTAACCAAATCTGGATTAAAAGTTAGCGCTTTTTCCAATTGCTGCGAGCGAATTTCTTTAGTTACTAACCCACGCTTTGCAAAATTGGCATATTCTATATCGTTTTCACACAGTTGAACAAAATGATCTACCCAGCTTTTTAATGCAATTCCCTCAACTTCATCCCCTATCCCCTCTGTAAAACTATCGCCAATTGCTACAAATCGCTTCCACATATGTATTCCCCCTTTATTATTAACCATATCTATACTATACAATAGCTCACACCGTAATTGTTATTTCTAAGTGGTTTTCGATTTCAATTATATTCCACTTTACTATATTTATATTTAGAATCCAAAATTGACCGATTCCTAAGTATACTTAAGAATCGGTCATATTCATATATTTACTAAAGAGATAAAATCTATCTAGAAATTATACTTTTTTCAAAAAATTTATTGTTCTTTGTTTTGCCCAGTTGATACATTTCTTTTCGATTAAATGATATGAAACTATAGAAAAAAGTAGTGTCATTGCAATGCACAAAGTAAGAAGGAAAAAGATAGGTATCTTTGTATACAAAAGTTTAAATAATACCATCATGATTGGAAAATGACACAAATAGATACTGTATGAAATTTCTCCTAAATATACAAATACACTCTTATTTAAAAATGCTTTTACTTTTAGGTTACTCATAGCCATTATAATAAATATACTAACCCCCATTACGACACCCCAATCTTTTAATAAGAAAGTTGTATCATTACGGGAAAAACCATAAATTAAAATGGAATATAAATATAGAATAATCCCTAATGCAATAAGAAATCCTTTTTTAAATTTTTTCATGTTCCTATATGAGTAGATAAGTTTTTCCTGATACTTAAAAAGTAACATTCCAACCATAAACATAGATGTAAAATGCAGTGTATCAGCATAACCATTATAAAATCCTTCAGCTTTCCCAATATGCAACATATTAAGAACAACACTAATTAAAGAAAAGCTCAATGCAAATAGTATCGTTTTCTTCCAATTCAGTTTATAAAAAAGAAGGAATAACAAAGGAAACACAATAGATATACGCATTTCTTGAGCCAATGACCAAATAACTGGATTATAATTTTCCGTAAAAAAGTTATTAAGAAGCACAAAGTGGTTTAGAATATCTAATTTTGTTATAGACCCTTGCCACCTATCATAGAACCAATCCCGTAATCCTACCACTTCATACGACGAAAATAAAATAAATAAAACAAAGGTAACGATTATCCAAAAATAATAAGGAATATAGATTCTTACAAATCTCTTAATTAAATATCCCCAATAATTTGTTTTTGAATGATAAAGTGCCATAGATAACACAAAACCACTTAGTACATAAAAAACGATAACAGCTTCCCCACCCGCCCATAAAAACCTAAGCGGGGAAAATTTAATAGAATTAGGCAACGATGGTAGCATTAAGCAAAAATGTCCAAATACCACAGTAAGTGCCGCTAACCCTCGTATGGAATCTAATTCTTTTATTCTCTTACTCATAAAATGTTCTCCTTGTAAATTGTAAATTTTGCTGTTCATAAAGGCCAATATAAGAATGTAGTGGGAGAATTGTACATATTCTTTCTTTAAATTCCTAATATAAGCAGTATAAAGTTAATTTGACCTCCATTTCTTTATATACATAATGTAAAACAAAATATTTAATACAAAGAAAAGATTTTATTAAATTTTTATAAAGTGAAACATTTAGTTGTATCCTATAAAATTAGCTTTTTACTATATCAATCGCACTATCCCACATACCACTAAAAAAAGATCCTGTTTTACGTATAAAACGTGTAAACCAATTTGCTTGTTCCACATCAGATTTTGTTACAAGGTCTATTTGTAATGATTTACCTGATAAGAACCCAGGATCTGTAGTATCTTTAGGCGAGATAATCATTTTACTAATTGTTACACCTTTTTTAATAGGCACTTCTTGTTTTTTATTCAATACTTTAAATTCTTTTTTATAAATGTCTTTATTGCCCTTCGGCATTGGAAGTGAAACAGCTTGCTTCGTTTGAACTACTACATCTTTGTCTTTTGCATTTGCTACTCGCACTGTTTCATGCCCTTTTACTACTGAATCTTTTCTGTAGACATTCTTCACTTCAAAATTCGCAAATCCATAATCGTATAATTTCTTTGTTTCATCAAAACGTGCCGTATGAGATTTTGCTTTTATCACTACAGAAATTAGGCGCATACCATTTCTTTCTACTGTACCAGTGAAACAATCTCCCGCTTCTGGAGTCGTTCCTGTTTTCAAACCATCTACACCTTCATATTGCTTAATTAAACCTTTTAACATCCAGTTAAAGTTCGCCATATCAATTGGATATTTACCACCCTCTTGGAATGTTTTTTTAGGAATTTTTGCTGTATTTAATATTTGGGGGAAATCTTGAATAAGACGTTGTGCTAAAATTGCACAATCCCTTGCAGACATTTTATTTTTCTCGTCTAGAGTTGTCCCTTCTGGATGATATCCTTTTAAATCGTGATTTGTTAAGCCTGTAGAGTTTACAAATTTATAATCTTTCATTCCAAATTCTTTCGACTTATCGTTCATCATTTTTACAAAGTTGACTTCTTTACCAGCAATCTCTTCAACTAAAGCAATTGTTGCACCGTTTGCAGAGTAAATTGCCATTGCCTCATATAACTCTTTTACCGTATAAGAGCCACCATTTTCTAATGGAACGTTTGATAATGAGCGATCTTGCGAAATCTTATGTGCATATTCAGAGATTTTAACTTTTTGATCCCATTTAAGTTTTCCTTTATCCACCGCTTCATGAACTAAGTATTCGCTCATCATTTTTGTCATACTAGCAATTGCCAATGATTCATCTGCATTTTTTTCATATAAAATTTTCCCGGAATTTGCTTCTATTAAAATTGCTGATCCTGCTTCAACCTCTATAGCAGAAACTGTTTCCGCTGCTGCTCTTCCAAATGTAACGAACATGCTACAAAATAGTGTAAGCACTGTTACTATTGCAATAAATCTCTTGCAAAACATACCTTTCACTTCTGTTACCTCCAATATTTTTATACTCAAAAAAAGCGTTATTCTAACATAATCTCAAAAAATAGACAGTGTTCTCAAATTGTATATACATATAAGACATTAGAATCGCTTTCATATAGACCATCTCATCCGACACTTTTAGGTGCCCTAATACTTTGTATTCCCACACATATCACTATTTTTAATCCCCTTATATTTTTCAAAATGATTCGTACTTTCATATTTTTTAGGATTACAATTAATAGACAATCTAAATAATACATTTGTTCCACATGTACAAAAAATAAAGTGAAACTTTAATCAGTTGTGGTCTTACTGCCCGTTAATGCTTTATTAGCTATCAAGGATTTTAATTACTCAATTCAGCTATTTGCTAGACTTATATTAGAGATGAATTTTCTTTAGTCTAAACTATTAGTTTTTTGTAATAAAAAAACTACACCCTATACTGGATGTAGTTTTTCTAACAGATTTATTTATTTTTCACTTCATTTTTATAAAAAGCAAATAATGGTTCGATGGATGGACTAGATAACAGCGGAATTGCCTTCTCAATCAATTTCCTATCCCAATCAAACCAACGCATTTCCATTAACATGTTTATTTCTGTATCAGTGAATCGTTTCTTTATTTCCTTAGCAGGATTTCCACCAACTATTGTATACGGCGGAACATCTTTACTTACGACAGATCCTGCAGCAACAATTGCCCCTTCACCAATAGTAACGCCAGGCATTATTATAGCATTCATTCCAATCCAAGCATCACTTTTTATGACTGTATCACCCTTAGGTTCATATGATTGTTCAATTTGCTCAGCGAATGGATATACTGTAATCCATTCTGAGTGATGATTATGGTTACCACCCATTAAAATGACTACTCCACTTGCAATGCAAACATAATTCCCAATAATGAGTTTATCAAGATACCATCCCATCTGTTCAATTGGATTGAAAAGTGCTTGAGACTTAGCATCCCCCCACAAATACCTTACACAGCCATCTTCAAAATTTTGATGACTATAATAGCCTGAATAATAGGAGTACTCTCCCACTTCAATGAGTGGATTTGTTACTATATCTTTTATATACTTTGTTTCTGACCAATGATTAAATAATGGATACTTCATAACTTTATTCCTCGCTTCTAAGTATTATATATTTTGCTATTTACTTAGAAGCTTACTACGACAGCTACATTTTTTAGCTTTCTCAAACGACGAATCATTATCTTCAAGCCTTTCTTTTATACTAAAAAAAGCATAACGCAATACATTACACTAGTCAAATTGTGTAATTTTGAACACATCTTAAACAGCGTAATACTGCAATAAGAACATGAAAACACTCTAACTTTGATCCAAATAATATATTGATTACATTCAGTTTATATTTTGTAAAAAAATTTTAATTGCCATGACAAAGCAAACAATAACCACTATTGGTCGTATTAATGCCGTCCCTTTTGTAAGCACCATCTTCGCCCCAATATATGATCCTATAATTTGACCAAGCATCATAATCAATCCAATTGTCCAATCGATTTGGCCAAAAATAATAAAATACAACAAAGCAGCGAAATTACTTGTAAAATTCAAAATCTTAGCATTTGCAGTTGCCCGTGTAGCACTATATCCACATAAGAGAATGAACGCTAAAGCAATCAAGCTACCTGTTCCAGGGCCGAAGAAACCATCATAAAATCCAAGTAACGGAGCCACTGTTAACGCAAACAACAACATACTTATTTTTCTCGGTCGATCTTCGTTTGCTATATTTGGAGATAATAGAAAATAAAGACCAATAATAATAAGTAAAAAAGGTAATATCATAATTAGATATTCTGCCCGTATCTGTAAAACAAGCCATCCACCGAAAACGGATCCAAAAAAGGTCATTAAGATGGACAAACGCATATCTTTGAGATTAATTTCTTTCTTCTTAATAAAAATCATTGTTGCCATGAGGGTTCCGCTACTCCCTTGTAGTTTATTAGTTGCTATCGCTACAGAAGGAGACATACCTACTAATAACATTATCGGGATAGTTATCATACCACCGCCCCCAGCAATTGTATCTATCCATCCTGCTAATACAGCTACTAAAAATAGTAGTATGAGTAATTCAATAGTAAAATCCATACAAAGAATAGGGGCAGGCTTGAGCTATTATAACCCAAACCTCCCCATCGCCCCTCCTCTCTTTAAACTAGTTAATGATATCTGTAAAGTAACTTTCTTTCTGATCACGTAATCGGCTGGAAACGTACTGCCTGCAAACAATTCTTCTTCCGTACTTATTATCTCCAATCGGGATTTTATATTCTTCCTCAGATAACCTTTCCCTACCATGAGTTACATTTGTTTGTTTATCATAGTATGAATTTGGAATAATTAATAAATCTTCAGATGTAAGTGGAACCTTATAAGTGGGCGTTGTTCGTAAGAGTTCTAAAAATATGTCAAATTTCAATTTTTCTTCTTCACTTTCTCCCACATAAATCAATCTATTTTCTGCTCCATTCAAACAAGTTGCAATAATATCACCATTATCATCCAAAAATATAATTTGGTTTATTTCCCCTACAAATCCAGATATTTCACCATCCGCCATTCCTGCGATATGAGCAATAGGCATTTTACTTATCGCCAATATATCATCTTTACTGAAGTGATTTTCTTCAAGATGCTTTTGAAGTAATTTTGGCGTTCCAATATGAGTTTGAGTTTTTAAATTTAACACTCCTTTTAATAAAAGAGCATCAACTCTAGTAAATTTTCCACAAGTAATTTCAGACACTATTTGTTCCACGGATTTATTAAGTCTATTTGATACAATTTCTAAATTCGTATTGAATGTTTTCAATCTTGCTTCAATATCTGATTGGTCTTTCATATCTGTATACACTGTGGCATCGTTATGTTGATAAAAGTTCCCACCACCGGTGCTTGCACCGACATTTCGCAAAACTTCATCGTTGTTCAAAGGGGAAATGAGGTGAAATCTATTTTTCCCTGCATGTTCGGATGGGTGAATTAAAGCATCATAATTAAAAAGTGTGGCGAATAGCCATGTGACCCATTCTGCATAAAAATATTTTTTCATTCTATCGTCTTCGTCTTCACCATAATTAAAACCTTTGCGATTCTCCCCAGGTAATAGGGTTTCCATAGGATCACATGGAATATTTTTAATAAGAGTAGGTGGTACGTTCCCACCACAATTCGCAACTTTTATCATATGTAGTAGTTTTTTCATGTCTGAATTCGAAGTTTTCTTTAAATAATCAATCAAACAATTAAGCCACTCTCTTGAAAAGCTTGCAGCTATTTCTTGATCACAAGTATAAGGATTATGAGTTTTTAATTCATGGTCTATTAGATTCTTCATTTTATCCTTCAATACATTAGGAATGCTAATTTCTTCGATTTCTGTAATCTGCAGTGTTCCTTTATTCATTATAAAACCTCCGTTGTTTTATTTTTTCACACCATATCTTCTATTGAATGAACTACCTACTTCTTTTTTGCTCCTTTGCTTTTCTTCAAAGCTATTAGAACTACCAATTTACAAATAAAAAACGTGGAGTATAAGAGATTTCTTCTTAGTCACATTTCCCCCACGAATCTCCGTTAAATTGGCAAATTTAATTTGAAAATCTGATTCATTTTCTAAAGTTTTCCTGAGTTTAAAATCAGAATTTTCAAGATAAATATATTAACACTAAAAATATAACACGAAACCAAAAAATGTAAATGAATAGTTTTTTTATAAAAAATAGTCAGACTATTCATAACGTAATTCGTATTTCATTGAACCAACTACGGCCTCTCAATTTTATTGATAACAATAAAAAGGTCCCCTAAATGGTGATAGAGGACCTTTTTCCAAGTATATTCTATTTTAAATTTCTTACTTACCTTTTATTTTAAAAGATATTGCTGTAACTTCTTTATTAACAGTTCCATCCCGTTTGGACTTACAATAATCTTCCCATTCGCTAACGAAATATTGCTGTCTGAAATATCCCCTGTAAGTGTACAAGCTCTTGGTGATTGATATTTTCGTAAAATAATCTGGTCCTCTTCTATAAACATTTCAAGAGAATCTTTTTCTACAATTCCTAAACTCCGTCTTATTTCCATTGGAATAACAATACGCCCCATGCTATCTGCTTTACGAGTAATTCCTCTTGATTTCATAAAATGCCACCCTTTATATTTATCTAATATTACGGTATTTATTTTAGCAATAAATAACAATTAGGAATAGTTCGTATTACAGTACTTTTTTTAGGAATAAATACCAATTAGGAATAACTTATGTTAGAATTATTTCTTGTTTATTCTTGATTTTTAATATATTTATCCTTGATCATTTTTATATATTGTTTTCTTTCTGTTAATTCAAATATAAATAATGCCTTTTTTATGTATGTTAAACCAACTTCATTAGAGTGCTGAACTTTTAATAAAATTGCACCTTTTTCAAAAAACAATTCACCTAATAAGTATAAAGTATTCATATTTATAGCTAATTTTATGCCTATTTCACTATACTTTATTGCTTCTTCATATTGATTTGCAAGGTGTAAACATTTTGTTAACGTATGAATGAGTCTTAATTTGATTTCTTTTTCTCTAGGGAATTCTATCTTATTAAAATTAATTAAACTTTGTTTTAATATATTTATGCTTTTCTCATAGTCTTCATTTTCTGCATGTATTATAGCAATTGAATTCATTATGCTTATTTCTTTTTCTGATAAAAAGTTACTACTACTTAAGGTTTGTTTTAGTGCTCTATTTAAAATGTCAAAAGCATTAATTGTTGCTCCATTTACATAATATATAGCAATCGCTTCATGCCATAATAGAAATTGTTTATCTTCTTTTGATTGGAAATTATTTTCGTTTTTCTCTTTTTTCACTATTTCGTAAAGCTCATTATATTCTTTTTGTTTCACACAATCTCTCATTACACATTTTACATTTTCAATATATTTTATTTTTTTGTTTTTCGTTAGCGCAAATATATAATTTGGATCAATACCAAGTCTTTCAGATAATTGATACAACAATATGCTAGATGGATAACTAATACCTTTTTCTATCTTACTAATTTGGCTTTGTGAACATATTCCATGACATAATTCAGATTGTGACATGTTTTTTTTCTTTCTAAGTTCTTTAATAATAATACCAAGATTGTAGAATTCCATCTTTCCTCCCTCAAATGTAACACTTTATGAGTATAAGAATATTTTCCAACTTTTAATGTAATGTAAAATTAATATAGTTACAATTACTAACTATATGGATTTATAGTTTCTTTTACAAACTTGTATCACAATACGAGAAATTATTAAAATATGGCTCACTAATAATTAATGGGAGTTTTATTCATCATCACTGATTATTAGTCCACTCCAGGTAGGCTTTTACAGGGAGTCCGACTTCTTTGCCACATCTAAATTTTGAGGTGGGAGTCTTACTACCCGCAAATAGCCAGATTAAAATAAATATGGTTTTTCACCTTTATTTCTTTTAATAGTTTCTTTTGATTTTTATATAGATAATTTCGAAGGAGCGTATTTTATGAAAAGAATGTTGACCGAAAGAGAGTTAGAAGTGGCTATTTATGTAGCAAAAGGATTTACAGATGTAGAAATTTCAAAAAAAATATATGTTACCCCTCGAAGAATTTCAACGATAATTAATCATATTAAAGAAAAATGGCATATTAATTCTAGAGTGGAATTAGGTATTTTAGTTTATCATTATGGTTTTATAGATGCACCCTTATTTTCAAATAAAGAAAATCATTTATTCGAAAAGGTTGCACAATAATTGGCCAAGTATAATGTGTTCATTTACAAATAAAAACAGAAAAGCCGCTGAACTTTTATTATTTAAGGTAATTCTGTATTTTGAAGGTGATGGGCATGTATGGATTGCTAAAAGAAAAAATATAGATTGTATTTAGATATTTTAGTAAGAATGATTGTACCAGAAACTTTTAAAACCCCAATAATAGAGGACTCTTTGGATGTTTTATTGAAGGGATTCAAACGACTTTTAAAAGGTAAAAACATACCTTTAGACAATGTTTCTTCTTCAACAGCAAGTATAGCTTTTAATGTAGAAAATCCATCCATTTTGATTAAGCTTTTTTCAAAAAGGGTGGGTTTCTTCAGTTTATAGGAAAGGTATACTTAACTCATAAAAATTACAATAAAATAGGTAAAAATACCATCGCATCTTTACCTATCCTATAGATAAACAGGTTTTCATAAGAAATAGAAAACTCCACTGAACACTATAAATATATTATTTTAAATTAATTGGTTGTTGTTGAGTAATACAATGGATCATACCACCATTTTTATAAAGCTCTCTTACATCAATCCCCACAACTTTACGATCAGGATAAAGTTTTTGAATCATCTCATTTGCTATTTTATCATTAGGATCATTATAGTTAGGAACTAAGATAACTTGATTCGCTATATAATAATTAATATATGAACCTTTATAATCAAGCTGCTTCCCATTTTCTAATGTAACATTATTCTTGCTTAGCGGCAGATATACATACTTGTACTTATTCCCCTCAGCATCTTTTGCCTGCAACAACTTGTTAATATCTTTATCAGACGTTCCCCATTCAGCTAAATCTTTTTTGTTTAATGTTATAATAGTAGATTTATCGTGGAATTTTGCAAATCCATCAATATGAAAATCAGTAATATCTAAGTTAGGTACTCCATCTAACCAAATAAAATTTGTTACCCCAAGGTCACTAATATATTTTTCAATATCTTTTTCTGACAATTTTGCATTTCTATTTTTATTCGTCACAGCACTTCTAGTCAGTAAAGCAGTTCCATTACCATCTAATTCAAATGCGCCACCTTCAAGAACAAATTTATTCCAATCAATTCTTTCAATTCCTAACTGTTTACTAAGATTCTCACGAAGACGAGCATCTTTCTTATATGGTGTTTTCTTTCCCCATCCGTTAAATCCTGGGTCTAATATCTTTAGATTTTTGTCATTATCATAAACAAAAATTGGTCCAGTATCTCTCGCCCATACATCGTCAGTAGGTGCGATAAAGAAATCAATTTTCTCCATATTTACCCCGTGATCTATTAAAACCTCAGTAATTCTTTCTTTTTCTTCTTGATCAAATGCAACAATATGAACTTTTTCGCCTTTACTTAAAGCATTTGTCATTTGAATCCAAATTGGCTCTACTTCTTTCTGATATTTTTGCCCATATGTAAATTCATGAGGCCATTGTAGCCATGTTCCTTCATGTTTGTTTTTTTCATCTGGCATTGTATACTTTCCTACTTGTTTTCGCACCTCTACTTTCTTCATATCTTTTCTTTGCGTTTTTTCAATTTCCTTCGCCTGAACTTTCTCAATCCCCTTCCCTAGAGCATAACCACTGAAAATAGATGTGGTTAGTATAGCACTCATACACAAATTCGTTATTTTTTTCATTTCTTAACCTCCTTTTCTGTCTTACTGTAAACCTTTACATAGTGTGAAGGTCAAGCTTTTCCGTTTGAATTATTTAAATATTTTAAATGTGAAGTGTAATTTGAATCGAACTTTATACAAAACAAGTAAGAATCAACTATTTCTACTATAATCATCATTTTTTCATAAAATCTTACACTCTTTTCTTATGTTATTCTTTTTATACTATGTACTGTATTATTTTCGAAAATAATACAGTACATGAAATTTCATATTAAATACATATTCATTTATTTATTGATTTGTTTATTCAGTTTATATTTAACTATTCAAAAGCAGTTACAATTCTCTCTTTCATTTTCTGTAATACTTCACTGCTCAATACTTTTTGACCAGCAGGAAGTTTTAATATGGCAGCGGCACCTTTACTAAGGTATATTTCTTGATCATTATTTTGATTTACTACCAATATTCCTTGTCCTTCAAATTCGAAATAACTAATATCTTTTGTTTCATTTGTATTATTCTTTATTGCTGTATATAATCCATATAAATCTTTACTTCTATTTTCTCCGCCCGTTCGAATCGGTTCAATATCATTCGCAACAATTAGTCCTTCTGGCTGCTCACCCTTCATAATAAACCACAGCTTTTCATTTGTTGGTAATAGTAAATTCTTAAATTCAGAGCTATTTAAAATTTGCTGTGCTGGAATTGTTGCATAGATTGGTAACGAAAATGGAGATGTTGTTATTTTTTCAAAACTTAAATTTTCAGAAGAACTTCCCTTACTATATTGATAATCTTTTAATGCGATCGATTGTACTGATTCACTTTTATTTTTTGATGCATAACTAATTTTACTAGCGAAAATAATAACGGTCATTAAGCACATGCACGGTATCACAAGCTTAAGTAGTTTTCCCATTTATGAACCCCCGCTTTTAATATTATTAGTTTGCATGGATATTATAAACAGTTTCACTCCACCAAAAATTATTATTGTTATGGAACGTACTGAAATTATGATTATAATGATCACCATACCAAGGGTCCATGTACGTTATATAATCTGTTCCATTTGTCCCTTTATAAAATCCATCAAGTACTAGAAAGTGTCCGATGTTAGCTCCATTTTGCCACATAATGAGTGCAATCATCGGCTGATTACTATTAATTTGACTTTTGAACCAATCATATGATTTTGCTCCAGAACTTATAGCTGAGCTAACACCATATCCTGATAAGCCATATTGTATTTCACGTGAAGTTGCAGGATTATTATATGATCCACCCTTAACATACCTAACGTACTGATCTTGTGAAGAAGTTTTCCCAAAATAATTTAAAACTGAAACCGAAGTGCCTGCCCAACACCAATTTGATCTTTCTTGTAATATGTTAGGTACAGATAATTTACGATCTATTGATATATTTGGAGGATTTCCATTAATATACGCTGACGTTACATATACTTTTTTTCCATCTTTAAAATAATAAAACCAACGATTATCTAAATTTCCTGTCCAGTAATCTTTAACCGCTTCACCATACTCCCATCCTTTAAAAGATACTGTTGTATTTCCGGGAATCACATCTACAATATTTGCATTCAAACTTTTTGCCTCTCTAACATTAACATTCAATGGAGCAGTTGTTCCTGTAAATTCAACTTCCTCTGCTATTATTTTCTGAACACCAATAAAACTAAATGTGAAGAACAATAAAAACATACAAACAATAAAATGCTTTCTTCCCTTCATTTCTCCACCCCTTCATCAGTACTAAAAAACATCAACAATTCATCCTTATTAATTGTTCAAGCTTAATATTACATACTAACGAAAAATGACTTCTCATAAAGTGAAACTTTGATCAGTAGTGGTTTTATTCATCCCCCACTGATTGTTAGTTAAACCAATCGGGCTGCTCTGCAAATAGCGGGATAAATTCCAATACAAAAAAGGAGCCTATAAATTTTTATAGGCTCCTTTTCATTTCGTCGTTATTACTTAGCTAATTCTTTTGTACCCTTCATTACATCAATGAAGAATCCCCAGTTATTCACTACAGAAGAGATACTGATATGTTCATCTGGAGTGTGGACGTTAAAAATGTCTGGTCCGAATGAAATTGCATCTAATTCAGGCATTTTTTGAACGAATGCGCTACACTCAATCCCCGCATGCACAGCGAAGATTTCAATTTCTTTATTGTATTTTTCTTGATGCACTTTTTCAAATAAATTACGAATTTGTGAGTTTGGATTGTATGGCCATTCTGGATACTCTGACTCTATTTCAAATGTAGCACCAACTAATTCAGCAATATATTTGATTTCTTCTGCAACATGTTGTTTTAAACTACTTACAGAACTTCGCACTTCGTTACGTAATTTAATTTCATCTTGCAACGTTTCAATAACGCCTAAATTTGTTGAGCTTTCTACAAGACCTTTAATATCCATGCTCATACTTTGAATGCCATTTGGAATTAAGAATACTGATGAAATAAGCTGCTTTTGTGTCTCTTTAGCAAATACTTTTTCAACTTTTTCATCCAATTTTGTCAGTGTAACATGAACATCTGGATCAACAGCACGCATTTCTTCTTGTAATACACGTGTCCATGATTCTAGTTTTTCTTCTACTTGTCCTACATCTTCTGTACGAATTAAAAGTGTAGCTACACTTTCACGCGGAATTGCATTCGTTTTTAATCCGCCGTGAACTTCACTTATGTTAAACTCCGTATGTGCCGATAAATCACGTAATACTCGTCCTAATACTTTGTTCGCATTACCGCGTTGTTTATCAATTTCCATACCAGAATGTCCGCCTTTTAGACCACCAACATATAGACGGTATGCATCCATATTCGCTGGCGTTTCATCCCAAATTACGGGAATTGTTTCAACAGCTTTCGCACCACCTGCACTACTTACAAGTAATTTATGATCTTCTTCAGAATCAATATTTATAAATATCTTTCCTTCAAAATGATTTGGATCAATAGCAAAAGCCCCGCCCATTGTCGTTTCTTCTTCAGTAGTGATAACGACTTCAAGTGCTGGATGCGTAATTTCTTTTGAATCTAATAAAGCTAATGCATACGCAACTGCAATACCATTATCAGCACCTAAAGTTGTTTGATTTGCATATAACATATCCCCAATGATTCTTAATTCAATTGGATCTTTTTCAAAATCATGTACTGTTGCTTGATTTTTTTCGCAAACCATATCCATATGACCTTGAATAATAATAGCTGGTACATTTTCATAACCAGCTGTTGCTTCTTTTTTAATAATGACATTTAATGCTTCATCTTGAATGACTTCTAAGTTACGCTCTTTTGCAAAGCCCACTAAATAATCACTAATTTCCTTTTCATTACCTGATCCTCTAGGAATCTTTGAAATTTCTGCAAAATGATAAAATACAGGGTGCTTTGTTAATTGTTCTAAAGTAGAATACATTTTTCAAGCTCCTTTCAAAATGAAAAAATAGTATGTAAGTCTTTTATCATTATACCATGATTCATTATTTTACCTTTCTTTTAACTTTTATTGTTCATTTTATGTAAAACACTCTTACAACATTGTAAGGGCATTGTAATCTATATCGATTTTTCTCATTTAATAATAGCCGTATACTTTTTAAAGAAACACATTAAAGGAGATAAAGAAAATGAAAAAGTTTTTAGCAATTATTACACTATGTTTATTATTTTCTAGTTTTACTATTGGCTGTGAGAGAGCGTCACTAAATAGAATTGGTAAAGATGTATATTACATGCAGATAAAAGGCGAAGGAACTATCGAAAAGGTAGATGGTAGAAACTTACGAAACTATACGCTGCCCGCATATGATGAAGATGGCGTCAAAAAACAAATTACATTTAGAAGTACAAAAAAAGAAAACAATCATAAATTAAATGCAGACGCGTTTTTACGCCTTTATGTAGATCAAGATGATAATAATAAAAATGAAATATCATCAATTGAAGTAAAGTCCTATGAAGAGATTCAGAAAGCAGATTTGCCTGAAAAAATAAGAGAAAAGTTTACTATTAAATAAAAAAAAAGAAAATGCTCTATGCATTTTCTTTTGTTCTTTTCACCTGTATATATTTTGAACTACTATTATTCATCAGTTTCTCTAACCGATTTATATTCTCCGTTAATGCACCTTTCACAAGAGAGAAATCTGTATTTGATTCTTCTTTTTTTTCTTTAAAAAACGAAGACTTTTGCACATTGACTTCAGCCATCTCTTCTCCCCCTTTTCAAAAAGATACAACCTTTTATTTATATTATATAGCAAATGTAGAAAGAGTGTACACTTATGATTTTCTTTTTAATTCTTCTTCTAATTCTTCTACTTGCTGCAACGTATCCCCTTTTATTAAAGAGAAATCTGTTGTATCTTCGTTATCTTCTTTAAAAAAATCATTGTCATAATCTTTTACCACTACAATCACCTCTACATGCTAGTGTAGGAATGATTGTCCAATTTTATTCAACTTTGTCGGATTTTGTTTTTAATTTATGTATATAAGAAAAGGACAGAAAAAGATTCTGTCCTTATTTACTAAAATAACTATGATGTATTGTTAAATTATATACATTTTCAAAATCCCGATCTTGCAGGTTATTTTTCTTTCCATCAATAACAATGAAAACGTCACTTACTATTTTTGCTGGTATAATCCCGACATTTTCTACTTGCACCGCTTTCTGCTCATTCAATTGCTCGATATGTTCTAACGGAACGATAATACTAAATTGCGAGCGAATACCACGAAAGTTTGTATTTAATTCCTTCGCGGCTTCAAAAACAACAATTTTCGCACCAATCTTTTCCCCATATGAATCTAAAAATGCATTTAAGCTCTTTATATATTCCTCTTCCGTATGCCATTCCATCGTACCGAATACTGATGGATTAACATTTTGAATAATTGTCGTGTATATTTCTCCTCTCGCTTTAGATGCAATTAATGATCGTTTTATTGATTGAACTGTCTTGCCAATATCGCTAAATTTCGCACCCCATATTTCTGAAATATTAGGTGTTAAAATGAACGCAATATCAACAAAAATAACCATTGCAGTAAACATTAAAAGATTTTTCCAGAGGGTTAAATCAATTCCTTTTATCATGAAATACACGGTGACAGATATGATAAACAAACCATACCAAGTCTTTCTAATACGTTGCTTTTTCTCCTCGTACAACTCCTCATTTTTCCAATAAAAGAAAACAAGGACTACAAAGACAATCGCTAAAACAAATAAGCCAATTCGAATGTTAGAGATCATTAATCACATCACCCTCCATTCAAAAACTACTCACGATATCATTACATGCGCAAGCTGCTCTCTTTATGACAAAAGACGTGGACAAGCTTCTAAAATTAGCTACATCGCATATACATTAGAAAGTACCACTTCTTTTATCCTGTTATTTGTGGGCAGTAAGACCCCCACTGATTAAAATTTCACTTTACCATGAGTCTATATTGTATATGTAGACAAGCATTCATTTCAAATTTTCGTATTAAAAAGAAATATGTTTCGGAATTTCCCCTTCAGGTACTTCTCCATCCATACTTAAATAATAATGACGAATCGGACGTAAGTTTTCGTCTAATTCATAAACAAGCGGAATGCTAGTGGGAATATTTAATGAAACTACACCATCACTTGAAAGGTTGTCTAAATATTTTACTAGCGAGCGAATTGTGTTACCGTGTGATGAAATAATTACTTTATTACCACTTTTTAATGTCGGCGCAATTTCTGAATGCCAATAAGCAAGTACTCTCTTCTCCGTATCCTCTAAACATTCAGTTAACGGAAATTCACCTTTTTTGAGTGTTTTATATCTTGGATCATTCGCTTCATATCGAGAATCGTCTTCAGTAAGAGCCGGTGGTCTTACATCAACACTTCTTCTCCAAATATGAACTTGCTCCTCACCATATTTTTGAGCAGTTTCATCTTTATTCAGCCCTTGCAATGCACCATAATGTCTTTCATTTAGCTTCCAAGATTTATGTATTGGGACCCAAGTAAGATCCATCTCATGAAGTACAATCCATAACGTCCGAATTGCGCGTTTTAATACAGATGTATAAGCCACATCAAAAGTATATCCGTTTTTCTTTAATATTGCTCCTGCTTCTCTCGCTTCACTTAATCCATTCTCTGATAGATCAACATCTGTCCATCCAGTAAAGCGATTTTCAAGATTCCATAAGCTTTGTCCGTGACGAATAAGTACAAGTTTTATCATTATAATTCCCCTTTCGGAAATGTGAATTTTATTGTTCCATTGCGTACACGTATAAAGTATCTAGTAATGTATCTTTTTATCCATTCACTCTATGACCAAATCATAGTTGCCAAATGTATGGATAAAATTTGTTCTTTTTCAAACGATAAAAACAGAAGTTTTTTCATTATTTTTGATCGACTGGTATTTCACGTTTGGATATCCAAGCATCAAAACCTGATCGGCTATTTGCCATTTCATTCATAACTTGGTGCCAATTGTCCTCACATGATTCACCAAATTTCGAAAAAATAACACCCATTTGTTGTCTTTGTACATCACTCAGTTTTTTCTCTAAATCTGTACCTTTTTCTGTTAAAGACAACTGTTTCACACGTCGATCATGCATAGCTTCATTACTCTCAATTAAGCCCTTTTCCACAAGTTGACGTAGCGGTCCGTGGAGAGCTTGTTTACTTATTTCTAATAGTGATAATAACTCATTTACACTTATCCCTGGAAAACGTGCGATAAAAAATAAAATTCGATGATGTACTCGTTGAATGCCATATTCTTTTATAATTTCATCTGGCTTTTCAGTAAATGTTTTATATGCAAAATAAAATAATGCTAATGCCTCATTCATCTGTTCTTCTTTATGTTGTGTCATCTACTTTCCCCCTGTATGTAAATTATACCACAATCTAGTAATGAATATTTTAATCAACGCATTAGAACTTATTTAGTCTATTGAAACATTCATTGCATAATTAGGAGATGATTCATTTGAAAAAACAATATACTGTAAGTACATATTTATTGGATAGACTACATGAATTAGGAATTGAACATATATTTGGGGTTCCTGGTGATTATAATCTTGCCTTTTTAGATGATGTGGTAGCACATGAAAATTTAAAGTGGATTGGCAATTGTAACGAATTAAATGCTGCATATGCAGCAGATGGGTACGCTCGCATAAAAGGAATCGCTGCTCTTATTACTACTTTCGGAGTTGGAGAATTAAGCGCTATTAACGGTATTGCTGGCTCATATGCGGAAAACGTGCCAGTTATAAAAATCACGGGTACGCCACCAACAAAAGTAATGGAAAATGGAGCAATCGTCCATCATACGTTAGGAGATGGAAAGTTCGATCACTTTTCCAATATGTATCGAGAAATCACTGTGGCACAAACAAATGTAAAACCTGAGCATGCTGCTGAGGAAATTGACCGTGTTTTACGTGCATGTTGGAATGAAAAACGCCCGGTTCATATTAATTTGCCGATTGATGTATATAATAAACCAATTAATAAACCTACAGAACCAATTTTATATAAACCGATTTTAAGTAATAAAGAAGCGTTGGATAAAATGCTACTACATGCCACTTCAATAATAAATAACGCCAAAAAACCTGTAATTTTAGCTGATTTTGAAGTAGATCGATTTCACGCTAAAGAAAATTTACATCAATTTGTAGAAAAAACTGGGTTTCCCATCGCGACGTTAAGTATGGGAAAAGGAATATTCCCAGAAAAACACCCTCAATTTATAGGGATTTATACTGGTGATGTAAGTTCTCCGTACTTGAGAAAAAGAATTGATGAATCTGATTGTATTATTAGTATTGGTGTGAAGTTAACTGATACTATTACAGGCGGCTTCACACAAGGTTTTACAAAAGAACAAGTTATAGAAATCCATCCCTACACTGTGAAAATTATAGATAAAAAATACGGTCCAGTTGTAATGCAGGATGTTTTACAACATTTAAGTGATTCAATTGAGCATCGTAATAAAGATACCCTTGACGTTAAGCCATTTATTTTAGAATCATCACCTTTTACTGAAGAGTTCATTCCAAAAGCACAAATGGTCACACAAAAACGTTTTTGGCAGCAAATGTACCATTTCTTACAAGAAAACGACGTCTTAATTGTAGAGCAAGGAACACCTTTCTTTGGTAGTGCTGCTATCCCTCTACCTAATAACACTGCATATGTAGGACAACCGTTATGGGGATCTATCGGATATACACTGCCCGCTCTACTTGGTACACAGCTCGCCAATTTATCACGGCGCAACATTTTAATTATTGGTGATGGTTCTTTCCAAGTAACTGCCCAAGAGTTATCAACTATACTACGTCAAAATTTAAAACCGATTATATTTTTAATCAATAACAACGGATACACCGTTGAACGTGCCATTCACGGCCAAAACCAACCTTATAATAATATACAAATGTGGGATTACAATAAACTATCAATGGTATTTGGGTCAGAAGAAAAAAGTCTAACATTTAAAGTAGAAAATGAAGCAGAATTAGCAGAAGTCTTAACAAATATAACTTTTAATAAGAATCAACTTATCTTTATTGAAGTTATAATGAGCCAAAGCGATCAACCTGAATTGTTAGCTAAACTCGGGAAAAGATTTGGTCAGCAAAATTCTTAATATAAAAGCATAACCTAATTATACAATTGGTAGTGTAAAACTTGTTTTGAGAATAGTTTCGACACTCAAAATACATAAGGAAAAGGATGGAAAGCACCATCCTTTTCTATTTTAAGAGCATTCTTCGACTAACGCCCCGTATGACAAGCAAAAATTCTTAATCCATCTTTAACTTTATAGCTTTTGTCGCAATAAATGTTTTAATATGCTTATCTAATATCCTTGTTCCACCAAAATCATCCTCAAAAAAACCTGTTATAACAAAACCAGCTTCAATTTGGCCTTGGATTTGGTCTTCTAAAGTATGCGCATATTCTATTGTTTGATTTGAATCGATGTAATCTTGAACTTCATCCTCTGGTAAATAATCCAATGTTGATGAAGGAATTGAATGTTTAACATCAAGAATACCTTTTTGCTCTTGGTTATCATCAAAAATCCATAGTAACGGATTTGTAAATCCAGCAATAAGAATACCTTTATTCTTTAAAACCCTAGAAACTTCATCCCATACAAGATGAACATCTTTTACAAACAAATTAGAAACAGGATTTATAACAATATCAAAATATTCATCCTCAAAATCACCAAGGTCTGACATATCTCCTTGTACTGTTTTCAAAGTCAAACCATCCCGTTTTGCTACCTTTTCATCTTGTTCCAATTGCATCTTAGATATATCAGTAACTGTTACATCTGCTCCAGCAGCAGCTAGAACAGGTGCTTGTTGTCCACCACCTGACGCTAAGCAAAGTATCTTTAATCCATCTAATGACTTTGGAAACCACTCTCTAGGAACTGACTTTTCCGTAGTGACTGTAATCTCCCATTCACCTGATTTGCTTTTCTCAATAATCTCGCTACTTACAGGCTGCGTGTATCTAGAACCTTCTTCAACCTTCTTATCCCATGCATTACTGTTTTGTTGTGTAATATCCATTGCGATTAGTCCTCCTAACGATCTAGTTGCATTTTAAGTGTAAACTTATTAACTATTTATGCTTTCCTTTTTCTATTAACCCGCCTGATAGTTCATACATAGTTGTCTATATTTATATTAACAGATAAATACTAATAATTACTAAAAATTCTAAAAAGACACAAAAATACACATCCATTCCATTCATTTAAAATAATCGTAGAATTGGTAAGTTTTAAACAACTCATTTCCACAAAAAAAGCATTCCAAATCTGTTGACAGTTGGAACGCTTTTTTATGTTATTTAATTTTTCAAGCTTTTAACTAAATCCATTAAACAAATAAGCTACGCTTTTTCTTTTTTATTCAGCAAGAGTTAACTGCCAAGATACACCATACTTATCATTTAACCAGCCAAACTTTTTACTAAACGGATAAGAACCTAAAGGCATAAGAATTGCTCCATCCTGCGCTAATTTATGAAAGACCGTTTCAATTTCTTCTTCTGTCTCACAAGTTACATAAAGAGACATAGCTGGAGTGAATGTGAAATTATGATTTACATAACTATCAATACACATAAACTCTTGGCCATTTAGCGTAAAAGTTGCATGAATTACAGTTCCCTCTTTACCAGGTCCATTTTCATCGTAGCGAGAAATACTTACAATTTCTGATTGATCAAATAGCGACGTATAAAAATTCATCGCTTCCTCAGCTTTGCCCTCAAACATTAAAAACGTAGTAATTTTTTGATTTGCGTTACTCATATGGAGACAGCCCCTTGTTATGTATTTATGTAAAACATACGTCACCCAAAAACCGAACGTATATTCCTATGAACATATTGTCTATAAAAACGATGAGTTTGTCAATTATCTACTTTATTATTTCTTCTTAAATAACGCTGTCCAAAGAAATGATTCTCCAAACATTTCATTCGGTTGTTTTATTTGTTTCATCCTTCTAATCTCAATTATCTCAAATTCTTTAAATATCTCTCTTAACTTTTCTTCCGAGTATGCAAGACCACCTTGTAGACTCCATTCTCTATATACGTCCCAATCTGTTATTTCTGATCCATTTCGTTCATCTAAATCGCCTGCCGCAAAACATGTTAATCCGAAATAACCACCCGATTTTAATGAGTTTTTAATTAAATCCACATAATTTATTCTTCTATGCGGTGGAATGTGATGCAAACAGCCCGAATCGTATACAAAATCAAATTCGTTTTGAACCTCTAAATTAAAAATCGAATCACAAATAAAATGAATTTCTACCTCTTTTGCCACTGCCCTTTCTTTAGCCCAATTAATGCCTTCTACAGATAAATCCACTGCTGTTACATCAAATCCTTGAGTCGCTAAATAAATGGCATTTCTACCTGGACCACATCCAAGTTCTAATACCTTCCCTTTTGAAACTCTCTCTTTGTGTATATACGAAACTAGATTCTCATCTGGAACATTTTCAAAAAACGGAACATCCTTTTCTCTATTCTCATAAAACTCATTCCAAAATGGTTCTGCAGGTCTTAATAATGAATCAAGCATTTTTAAAATGTCTTCTTGTGTGTGTAACGTTTCAGTTTTCATTTGTACCCTCCATATTTCAATAGTCAGAAAATCATTATATAACTATCCGAACATTCGTACAAATTAAAGCTCCACATTTTATTTTTTCTTTATTTTTTTAATTACTTTAAATACGGTAAATGAAATTATAAACTTTACTCTTATGGTGCAAATGCATACCAACCTAATCTTAAAATACAAAAAGAGCCACAAATTTTGTGACTCCTTCTGCATTAATAATTGTATCAGGATTTTTTATTATATATATCGATTTCTCTATTAACAAACGATATAACTCTTCATCCCAATTACCACTTCACACTTTAACGACCACGTCTTTGCTGACCTTGCTTTGTACTACCTTTTTTATTACTTGGCTTATTAAATGATCGGTTATTTTCATTTCTAGAACTATTTCTCGAACTATTTCTTGAATCACTTCTCGAGCTATTTCTCGAATCACGTCTTGATTCACTTCTTGAACCTTCGCGGCTATCTCTTTGACGATTTTGACCTGATTTCTTCGGAGCCGGCTTTGGTACCGGTTTTCCATTTTCATCTACACGTTTTATCTTCGGTTGTTCGATTATTTCTCTTTGTATTGGTGCACCAAGCGTTTTTTCAATTTCTTCTAAATGTTTTTCATCTTTCGCTGCAACGAACGTAATTGCAAGACCTGATCCACCTGCACGTCCTGTTCGGCCAATGCGGTGAATGTAACTTTCTACATCTTCAGGGATATCAAAATTAAATACGTGCGTTACACCATCTACATCAAGTCCACGAGCTGCTACATCCGTTGCGATTAAGTACTGAATTTTAGCTTCGCGGAAACTCTTCATAACTCTTTCACGTTTCGCTTGAGGTATATCACCATGAAGTTCAGCACAATTATAACCTAGTCCTTTTAAATTATCATAAAGCTTACTTGCTCTAACCTTTGTACGACAGAAAATAACTGCTAAAAATGGCTGATCACGATCCATAACAAAACGAAGTGCATCTGGCTTTGCACGATCTGTTGTCTCAATGACACGCTGTTCAATTGTATCTACCGTTACTTCTTCACTTTGTACTTGAATCATTTGCGGCTCATCCATATAACGTTTCGCCAATTTTTTAATATCTTTTGGCATCGTTGCTGAGAATAACATCGTTTGTTTACTACCAGGTGTCTCATCTAAAATATCTTCAATATCATATAAGAAACCGAAATAAAGCATTTGATCCGCTTCATCTAGTACAATCGTTGAAAGATTACTTAAATCAATTGTTTCACGTCGTATATGATCTAATAATCGTCCTGGTGTCGCTACAACAATATGTGTATTACCTTTTAATTTTCTCAATTGTTGTGCTACATCTTGTCCGCCATATATCGCTAGTACATTAATATCTTCTCTTTGAACAAGCATTTTTTTAATTTCAGTTGTAATTTGCAGGGCTAATTCCCTTGTTGGTGCAACGATTAAAGCCTGGACATCACTACACTCTGGATCAATTTTTTCTAAAATCGGTAACACGAATGCTAACGTTTTACCCGTTCCTGTTTTCGCCTGCCCAATAATATCTTTACCTGACAGAATAACAGGAATTGCCTTCTCTTGAATTGGTGTTGCTTCTGTAATTCCATTTTCACGTAATGTATGATTAAAAGTTTCACTAATTCCTAATTCTAAAAAGTTTTTCAAATAGACCACTTCTTTTCCTTATTTTTCACATTAGCTTTCATTGTACCATTTGTTTCGCCAAATATGAAAAATAAAAAAATTCTTATCTTCTTTTTTTATATTCATCCTGTACTAGATGAACAAATTCTTTTTGCTTTTTCTCAGATTTTATTAATGCTTCCATGTTAGTAGAAGACAAAATGAACTTCTTAATTTTTCTATTACTCCAAATTAAACTTGTATACTTCGGATCTTCATGTAGATTTCGAAACCACTCTAATTCACTTAATTTTGCAACATGGTGTTTCAATTTCATGTCATTTCGAGGATAAAATAAAATGATATCTGCTATTACATCAAATAACGAACCCATCTTCTCCCCCCTATACATATATATTTCAAATTTACGGAAACATAGTTAAAGGGTGATGGAATTGAACACTACATTCATAAAGATATTTTTCATATTTTTCTTACTATATTTTCAGTCGACCTCAATTATTATGGCAAAATCTCGAACAAATGTGATAAGTGAATTTAAACAAGCTTTACTCAAAAATGATAAAAAATTAATGCAGTCATATGTAACAGAAGGAGTTGAACTACCTACTTTCCAAAAGGAAAAACCTATTCATGAAATTAAAATAGTACCATCTCCAAAAGAAGATACTACAATTCTTATTTCTTATTTCAAAGGCACTAATGATGAATTTACTGTCGGTTTCATTTTAGAAATAGTAACAAAAAATAATAAAATATCTCAAATCAATCAAATTTATGATGGGAATCCACTTATGAAAGAAGCTACTATCGTAAAAGAATATGAAATGAAGTGTAAGGAACATATACTTACTCCTACAAAATTCCCGTTCGAAATTCACGAATTTCAAGGGTACATTTATAACGATTACTTAAACCTCCAATACTACAATGAAGATATTAATGGGATTTTTAAAATCACTGTTTCACCAGTTCAAAACAAATTAGGCTTCTATGTACCTAGTGGAGCTAAGTTCTACAGCTTAAAAAATAATATAAAAGCATTATATAATCCTCATTTTGATTCAGCATATGAGCTTATCTTTCAGCAGAATGGTTTTCAATATACAATTGCAATTGGTAACAAACGCTATATACAAGGTAAATATAACGTAAAGGATTTAATTCAAATTGCAGAATCTATGAATTAAAAAACCAATCTTTTCTATATCAAAAAGATTGGTTTTTTATTATTTTATACAGTAAGTTTTCCTCCATGATAGCAATAATACTGTGCTGCTTTAAAACTTTTAATCCTATTTAAAGACTGTTTCGCTTTTTCTATATCCAAACAAAAATTCGGATTAGCTATTACTAACTCACGATTCTCTTGAACAGCCGCATCTCCCGTAATTACACAATCTAAATTCGGAAAATATAATGAAATATGCCCCGAAGTATGTCCTGGCGTCGCTACTATTTGACATTCATTATTCAAAATCATTTGACCATCATGCACTTTTTCATCGACGGAAATATGTTTTATATTTTTTAACTGTTGTATAAACCATTTACCAAATTCTTTTTCTTCATTTGGCATACGTTCTAACATTTCTTCAGCTTGAACTAACCTCTCTGATTTTATATCACCACTAATATAGTTAGATTCAATTTCACTAGCAATAACATTAATATTTGGATATTTCACTTTAAAATCATATACAGCCCCTATATGATCATCATCATAATGGGTAATAATTATATTCTTTAAGTTTTTCATCTCATATCCATGTTTTAATATTGCATTTTCAATTAAAGGTAAAAAACTTGGATATCCTGTATCGACTAACGTTAATTCATTATGTAATATAATTAAACTTGGATAAATACATTGTTTTTGCCCGTTAAATTCGAATTCAATTGGTAGTTCTATTATTTTCATTTTTCTTCCCCCATACCGCTTATAAAATGCATAATAATAACTAAATCATTCACATACATCTTACAATATATATACTATGTAGCGGAACACTGTGAATCGTTACATAATCCACATTATATTATTTTGAACAGGTATTCCCCTATTTTTATGGAAATATATAATTAAGAAAAACAATAAAATTGATTAATCTCTCTCTTCTTTGTCCATCCTTTTAAAAAATCTATGTTTTTGTAAAAGGAGTGTTTATATGGAGAAACAGACCCTTTGGAAAAAGTTCAAAAAAAGCTCTGTAAACCTCGGTAAATCCAGCGTATATGAAAGTATTATTTTATTCTACACAATGAAAAAGAAAGAATTACCTACTAAAGCGAAATTCATAATATTAGCCACTTTATCTTATTACGTATTAGCAATTGATTTTATTCCAGATATAGCTGCTATTATTGGGATCGGCTTATTAGATGATGTTTTAGCAATCGCTGTAGCGCATAAATATGTGATGCGCCATGCAGATGCTGAAATTCGAGAGAAGAGCAAAGTAAAGATGGAGTCATTATTTACTTCAGCACAAGCATAATTAAACTATCTAGTCATTTACCATGAGAGCATTGCAGAATAAATTCCTAAACAGTAAAAGAATTTCTCTTAGTCCTCAAACCGTAAACAAATAGGGTGTCAGCACTTATTCCTAAGTTCTGGCACCCTTTTATTTGTTCTTATTTCTATCTGTTATACAGTTGCATGTGTCCCCTTATACAAAACTGCTATTGCCGCGACTATAAGGATCACACCCATAAAAGCAGGTGCAGCATGACCAAGCGATACATAGATTTGCCCTCCAATAATAGGACCAATCATTCTTGCTAAAGCTTGAATAGATTGGCTTCCACCTTGAATCCTTCCTTGTTCACTAGAACTAACAGACTTTGAAAGCATCCCGTTGAATGAAGGCCCGAAAATTGAATCCCCAAAACCATACATCAGCATCCCAACGATAAGTAGTGGATAGAGTGAAAACAAAGCTGATGCCGCAATAAAACTGTATCCTATAATCTCCGAAACCATCCCAAGAATTGCTATTTGTTTATCACTAAGCTTGATCAAAAGCTTTGGCATGATAAAACTTTGTGAAACAATGTCTTGAAAGCCCAAAATTGAAAACATAAGTCCGATTAATGCAGGTTTCCAACTGAAAGTATCCATTGTAAATTGCGTGAAAATTGCTTGTAAAGATCCGTTAGGTATCCAAAGTAAAAACGCTGAGACAAGTAACCACTTTAAATTTTTCATGGAAAGTATGTTTGCTAGCTGTACAAAAGGATTTAACCTTACAAAAGTAATCTCTTTCAACCTATTATTTTTTTCAAGGCTCTCAGGCATATATTTGATCCCATATACAACATTTATTAACGTTATGATTGCACCAAAATATATAGGTACAGTATCACCAAACTTGGCAAGTATCCCCCCAATGGTTGGGCCAATGATAGTTCCCGCACCTACAACTGCACTCACCCATCCAAAATATTTCGTTCTCTGTTCTTTTGGAATGATGTCTGCAAAATATGCGAAGATAGTACTTATGCTCCCGCCTGTTATTCCTTCTATTATGCGTCCAGCAAATAGTACCCATAAAGCTCCTCCTATTCCAAAAACTAAGTACCCAATTGCAGAACCAAATAAGCATATTAAAAGTAATGGACGACGGCCATACTTATCGCTTAAAGCCCCGAGTACTGGGGCAGCTAAAAACACGCAAGCCGCATATACGGAAGTTAGTAGTGTAACAACTAATGCTTGTTCTTCCGGATTACTTATATATGGCTGTACTAAGAATGGCACTACAGGCATGATGATACTGAAACCTATACCACAAAGAAATACAGAAATAAGTCCGAATAGTAAAGCATGTTTATCTATGTTTTTTTCAGTTTTCCTTTCATTTTGTGATCTAAATATAGACATTTAACTTCTCTCCTTAAAACATTTTGTTGCTTCTTCAACAAAATGATAACTCCGTTTTGTTGATTAGTCAACAAAAATACGATAAAAAAGCAGCCTATTCTCATTAAAGTAAGGCTGCCATTTCATTATTAAAATGTATTACGATTTAATATGTACACCTTGTTTCTTTATTTCTGCATCCAAATGTCTACTATACTTTTCCACGAAACTAATTATACTGTCGAATTCTTCTTCAGTTACTTGCTCAAATACAGCTTTATCCCGCTCTTGAAACTCTTTATGCAGATCTTCATGGATTTTATAAATTTCTTTCCCTTCTTCCGTAAGCCTAAAATAAATTTCTTTCTTATTTTCTGACTTTTGGTAGCTTTCAATAAGGCCTTTTTGTATGAGCTTCTTAGTCATTCTACTTATAGCACCGCGAGTCACATAAAAAGCCTCTGCGAGTTGTGTCACGTTAGAATCTGCATTGTTTTCAATATATTCAATGCAGTGAACTTCAGAAGACTTAAAACCTTTAAGACCTTCTTCCATCTTATCTTTATTAAGCCAAACCAGCTTATTATATAATTCCCTGAAACCGTTCATGACCTGTTCTTCTTTATTCATGACCTGCCCTCCTCACCGCTCATTAGCACATTAAAACTATTATATTAAATTTCTGCTTATGTTTCGACAATATTGAAATAATTATTGTAACGTTCAAGATATGTGTAAAAATTGGCGCTTAAATAAAACAATTCATTAAACAGCAAAATTATTGATACTTACAGTAAACGGTAGACAAAAAGTAAGAGCTAAGATCATTTCTCTTAGCTCTTCTTTTATAAAACTATTTCACTTCATTGGCGACAAAAAAGTGCTCACATACACTTGATATGCGCTGTAAGTCCACGTTCCCACCGGATATAACAGCTACTACTTTTTTCCCTTTTATATAACTATCAACTGTTCCTGCAAGAAGTGCAGCAGTTGCTAATGCACCTGCACCTTCTACAACAGCTTTCCCACGTTGTAATAAATCTTTCATCGCTACTTCCAGTTCTTTTTCTGATACAGTTACAATATCATCTACTAATTCTTTTACAATTTCAAATGTTAATTCCCCTGGTATTTTAACTGCGCAACCATCTGCAATAGTAGGTGCCTCATAATGTTCTACGATTGCTCCTTTATCGTAAGATGCCTTCATTCCATGAACATTATCTGCTTGGACACCAATTATATTAATCGATGGATTAAAAGATTTTAATGCTACAGAAATACCAGAAATAATTCCGCCTCCACCTATTGGTACAATAACAGTATCTACATCCCACATATCATCAAGAATATCTAATCCAATTGTACCTTGACCAGCCATTACCTCTACATCATCATATGGATGTAAGTATGTCTCACCTGTTTCCCTTATAATTTCTTCACATTTTGCCTTTGCATCATCAAAGGTTTCACCATGTAAAATCACTTCAGATCCATATCCTCTAGTTGCTTCAACTTTCGCCTGCGGTGCAGAAATTGGCATAACAATTTTACTCTTAATACCGAGTAAATGAGCAGATAATGCAACTCCTTGTGCATGATTACCTGCTGAACATGCAATTACACCTTTTTCTTTTTCTTGATCCGTGAGCCGCGACATTTTATTAAATGCGCCACGGAATTTAAAAGAACCCGTTAATTGCATATTTTCTAATTTCAAATGAATTTCTCCGCCCGTTTTACTAGTCAAGTAAAAAGATTTTACTAATGGCGTTTTACGAGCATTTCTATCTAGAATCTTGTGAGCTTTTTTAATATCGTCTATATGTAATGGTAGTTTTCTAGTTATCATTCTTACACCTCTTCCAATGTTCTATTCCTAAGTTTTCGTAAGTCGTAGCTCCTTTATACGAAAAGAAAAAGTCTTTATATATGTACCCCACTCTGAAATAAACACATTTGCAAACAATTTAACATCCTCTTCATATCACGTTCTTTATAATGATTCAGGCATGCAATTTGGATCCAGTTATTCTTTTGTAAATACGCTGATTCATAATGGACAATATATCCTTGTAAAGCTAACGCATCACCTACCGTTTTAGAAGACTGACCTTCGCTTAATTGAATTGTAAATATAATTTTCGCGGCATGTTCTTTAGGTGAAACAAGCTTTAACCCCATATCAGTAATAACTTCTTCAACATACTCGTATGTCTCTTTAATTTTTACAAATACCTTTTCATCTTCAAATCTCTTCAACGCTTCTTGCAATGCATAAATTAAATTCCATGATTGTGAGTATGGAATGCTTTCATTTTCTTCATACATACCAATGTCCATATAGGCCGGCACAGCCTCGTTTATTTTTACAATGTGGTTATGAAAAACGAAAGAAATTCCTGTATATGATTTAATCGCTTTACCGCTAACACCACTTGCAAAATACACATCCTTTAAGTCTAATGGTATTGCTCCAATTGAGCTTATGCAATCTACACATAGTTTTATTTGATTCTCGTTACAAAGAGTGTTTAGCTCGTTTAAATCGTTTAACATTCCAGTAGATGTTTCATGATGAACAAACCAAAGCCATTCATAATTTCCAGTTGTCATGATTTCTTCTAATTCGGTATAAATAAATGGATCTCCCATTTCCTTTTTATAAGTATCAAAATGTAACTGTGCTCGTTTTGCATGTCCAACTAATCTATTACCAAATTCCCCATTTATTAATACTAGTCCTTTCCCTTTTGAAGAACGTAACTGTAAAGCGATCGCATCATTTGCTAACGTCCCTGTTCCTAACATAAGCTGTACATGTTTTGCTTTTGTCATGTAAAGTAACCGTTTTTTCACATTGTCCATCATCACTTGAAATGACTTAGAGCGATGCGAAATAGGCCGCGTAGAAAATGCCTTTCGAACGTTCTCTTCAATGTCTACTGGACCAGGTAAAAACGTATATTCTTTCGTCATAATCCCCCCAACGCTCGATTCTTCAAACATAACAGGGATAACATACATTGGCTGGAAGGCCGCTTCTTCTGTACCAACTAACGTATGGAAAACTTTGAATCCCATTTGCTCATATAAAGCTAGTTCACGTGTTGTTGCAGAAATGAGTGCTAATTCATATCCATTTAGAAGCAAATAACGATGTAGAAAACGGATTAATCCTAACAACGCTCTTCCATTCCTATATTCACGTTCTACTGAAAGTAAACGAATTTCATACACTTTTTCTCCATGCTCTTGCAAATAAACATCTAAATTTGAAATTTTATAATCTAACGAGAATGGTCGTTTTCCCCGCACCGCGACCATACCTACTAATCTATCCTCATCTAAACAAATTAAATATGTATTTTCTTCATGAAACCGATCTATACGAAACCGGTCTTTCGTTTCTTCATGTTGCGGAATCTCTTCTACAAAAGTTTTATAATTTAATTTATGTATACTTTCAAATTCCCAATCTTGATCAGCAACTTTATAAATTAACCCCATGCCTTATCTCCTTTATCTATTTAATAAAAAATGATAAGTGGAGATTATCCCCACTTATTAAACATTTATTTTATTCTCGATTTACATATAGAATAAGTACAATAATCATTCCACTTAAAATAGTCGTAACAACAGAATAAGAATAAAGAATCATACAAATTGGTAAACAAGCAATCGTAATTAGTCCTGGCTTCGTAAATCCTTTGAATATTAAATAAAATACAATAAAAATGCCTATGAGGGTAAGCGCTATCAAATAATCAAATGCGATTAATCCTCCAATAAATGTTGAAATACCTTTACCGCCCTTACCTTTAAATAAAACTGGGTAAATATGTCCAATAATAACGGCCAATAATGTTAACATTATGAATGTAGGATCTTCAAAAAGATATTTTGCAACAGTAACAACGATTGCCCCTTTAATCGCATCCCCTAAAAATGTAGCGATGAAATACCCTTTTCCATATACGCGCCCCATATTTCTTGCGCCAGGATTTCCGCTTCCTTCATCCCTAATATCAATGTTATGTCTCAATTTTGTTACTATATAAGCGGTCAATATGTTTCCAATTAAATAAGAAGCCACCAAATATAAAAACTGCATACTATTAATCATGTAATCATTCACTTTCTAAATGGGAATACATATACAATATTCAATTACTACGTATATTGTACGTTTTTAACATACATCCCTTTATACATTTTAACATCATATTTTTACAAATCATACAAAAATTCTCATGCGCTAATTTTAAAAATATATATCCCTCATTAAATGGTATGTTCCTTTCACTGCTGATTGTGATTGTGATATAAATGTACCTTCTCCTATACTTTTCTCGCAGCATTTCTTAAATACAGCAAATATTTCAGGAACTAAACGCAATATACTGCCACTTACTGCAATTGGAGTTGAGCGCTTAAATTGCATCTTGTTATAAACATCTACCGTAATTCTTGCTAATTCCTTTCCAGCTTGCATTATAATTTCATGCGCATCATCATTGCCACTTCTCGCTTCCTGAATAACTAATGGTGCGATTGCTGCAATTTTATCTTTAGAAGAAGTATATACTAAGCTTTTTATATGAGACGGTGTCAAAAGTTGAAACTGCCTTTGAATATTCAAACTCAATGGACAAAGGCTGATTCCTTGATCGAATTGAATTGTCATTTTCTTTAAAGCTTGTAATGCAATCCAATATCCGCTCCCTTCATCTCCTAAAATATGTCCCCATCCACCGCTATACTGATATACTTCTCCTTTCTTTCCTATACAAATTGCACCTGTACCACCTATAGTTAATATTCCATCCTTACCTTTTAAAGCAGCTGCATGCGCGATCATTGCATCATTAAAAATTTCAATTTTTGTTCCGTATTTCTTTTTTAAACGTAATGTTAATTCATTTGTATTCGCTCCGCTTATACCAGCTAATCCTAAACAAATACAAACGCAATGCTCATTTATTAAATTCTTCTGGCATTGATTAATTGCTTCCATAATATGCAAAAGCGCCTGATCAAAATCTATTAATACATTTCCAAATCTGCTCGTACCTCTTACAACTTCATTTCCGTTTTGATCAAATGCAATTGCCTCTGTCTTCGTTCCCCCGCCATCTACTCCAATCATATACTTCATATGTTCGCCTCATTTTCATTTACATATTGGAGGGAATGTTACATTCCCTAAAACCACGGAATTCTTAGCACCTGTTGCGCTCGGCACATTACTCGGATTACGATGATACGTTTCGTTTGCTAAAATAGCAAATGCAATCGCTTCTTTCGCTGCTGAAGAATGACCAATATCCTCTTGTATACATATACTACATTTCTCTTCTCTTAATCCATTCCGTATCATTTCAACAAGTGTATTATTATAACTTCCACCACCACCTAAAATCACCTCATCAATGTCATAATACGGTAAAATACACTCCTTATAATGATGAACAATTGAACATGCTGTAAACATCGTGACAGTTGCCAATATATTTCCTTTACTATGCTTTTCAAATCGATTTAATAATTCAGTCACAAACGCTTCTCCAAAATCTTCTCTACCTGTTGATTTTGGTGGTTTCACGTTCAAAAATGGATGGTTCATACAGTATGTTAAAATTTCATCTACAACCCCCCCTTGACTTGCGATCCAACCATTTTGATCATATGGTACATGAAATAATCTTTGACATACTTCATCGATTACCATGTTGCCTGGTCCAGTATCAAAAGCAATAACACTCTCATTACTTCGTTTACTTAGAACCACTGTAACATTACCAATCCCGCCAATATTTTGCAGTAGTCTATTTTTAGTTTGATGCCGATATAAAATAATTTCTGAATATGGTACAAGTGGTGCACCTTGTCCCCCTGCCGCCATGTCCATCGTTCGGAAATTCGAGATAACCGTCGTGTTCGTTTCATATGCTATTACTGCTGGTTCCCCAATTTGCAATGTTGAAGAAATAATATTCCCTTCTTGCTTTGGCTGATGATAAATCGTTTGTCCGTGAGAGCCTATTAAATCTAATTGTCTCAACGGAAAATTGGCCTCTTTACAAACTTCCTTTACAGCATTGGCGAAGCATAAACCAAGTTTAAAATTTAAACTACATATAAGTTGGACATTCGAAGTTTCAATTGATAACGCTTGTTGGATCTCATTTTTCATATCATTACAAAATGGAACAGTAGTAAAATGGATGAGTTCGATTTTAGAATCTACACCACTTCCTTCTATATGAACGAGCGCTACATCTATTCCATCTAATGAAGTACCAGACATTATCCCTGCAATATACATAACGTGCATGACCTCCTATTTACTAAAAAACAATCATGTAAGTAACGAACGTACAACCAATCGAAAACAATATAAATCTAAAAAACAACTGAGCTTTTGATGCAAACGATCCATCAATGAAAGAAACAACTACCGTAAGCAAAACGCTTGCCGCAATACTTGTAACGAGCCATATACTATGCATTTGTGATAGATTTAGCATGCCTAATAAAGGGACAAAAAGTAAATTTGCACAAATCACTCCAAATAATAATAAAAATACGCCTTTATAACTAAATTTTATATTCATTCTATTTCCCCCTTTCTAGTTTTAATGTGAAAGAAGTGATAGACAAAAAGTCTATCACTCAAAATAACAGCGTGCAGATTAAGGATTAACAGATTCCCCGTCACCATTCTTTTCAATTTCAAGCATATTTTTGTCGTACATTTTAAAGAATGGTAAATAAATAAGGAACGATATTGCTATATTTATAAAAACTAATACAATCGCACGCCAATCTCCACCTGTTGCTAAATATGCACCAATTGGAGCAGGTAATGTCCATGGCGGCATAATATGCGTTGGTGTTACAAATCCCATCGCAGTTGCTGAATATGCAACAGTTGCTGTTACAAGTGGTGTAATGATAAATGGGATAATTAAAATTGGATTTAGTACAATCGGTAATCCGAATATGACTGGTTCATTAATATTAAAAATACCTGGAACAATACAAGTTCTTGATAATGCTTTCGAATATTTCGATCGACCAAATATAATCATAGCTAATACAAGCCCTAACGTCGCACCAGAACCGCCAATCCATATAAACCATTGATATAACGGCTCTGGTGAAATAAATGGCAACTGATCTGCTCCACTAGCAACTGCTTCACCATTTTTCCCTAGGTATACTTCCCATAATGGCCGAGCAACAGTTCCAACAACCGACACACCATGGATTCCGAATGACCAAAAAAACGTAATTAAAAACACTGGAATCATTACACCGAAGTAACTATCCCCAGCTTTTACTAATGGTGCTGCTAATTTATCAACAACATGGTGTAAATCAATGCTAAAAACGACAGTTACTAGACTCATTATAATAATAACGAATGCAGCAGGTATAAGTGCTTCAAATGAACGCGACACAGATGGCGGTACTTGTTCTGGCATTTTAATCATTACATTTTTCTTCTTACAAAATCTTAAAATCTCTACGGATAAAATAGAAACAATCATCGTCACGAATAATCCATGACCTCCGAGATTTGTCATTGGAAGCATAAATCCTTTTTTATCAATTAATTCGGGGGTTAATGTTAATAGCAGTGAACATACTGCAAGCTGTGCTCCTGATAAAGCATCTAATTTATAACTTTTCGCTAAATTATATCCTATTCCAAATGCTATATATAAGGACATAATAAACATAGTTAAACGATATGGTATCAATATACTTGTTTGATTCTTTAATGCCCAAACCGATATGAAACTATCTTTCGGCAGTGGTGGAAATGCTACTATTAAAAAGAAGCTTCCTACTATAATAAATGGTAACGCCGAAATAACTCCATCACGGATTGCTTGTAGATGCCTCTGCTCAGAGAGCCTTGCCATCGGGCCAGATAAGTTTTTATCAAGAAACGTGACAAACTTATTCATAACGCTTCCCCCTAACTGATTAATTCATTTACAGTTTTTAATAAAGTCGGGCCTCCAAGTGGCGTGTATGCTTGCGGCGGTATGATGCCACACGGAATAGATTCCTCCTCTGCAAATTTTTTTACAGAATCAAATCGGTGTCTTATTTGAGGTGCCACCATTACGACATCCCAGCCATTCTTTACTTCTTCCTCTACCTCATTCGTTCCAATTGCATGCACTTCCATGTTCACACCATTTTTCTCCGCTTCTTTTTTTAAAGCGTTTACAACAATTGCACTGGACATTCCTCCAGAACAGACGAACAAAACTTTCATTTATTAATCCTCCTATACTTATAATTTATTACCCTTCAAATGAAAGGAAGTTTCACTTTACTAACAAGCATATGAAGTAGTAAATGAATTTAGTTATAATGAAAGTAAATTTCATTAAAAATATTTTTCCTATTAAATTAATGTTTCAATATGCAATTTTCTCTATTGCAAAGTCAACCTCGCCTCAGATATTATTTTAAATAATCATATGATAGGGAGGCGTATAAATGATCGTTAAACGTTTATTAATGATATGTTGTATCGTCATCTTGTTCATCCCTTTCTCTTTCATTCCCCCTCACTTTACTTATGCTGAAGTAAATACTACGTACAAAAAACATGAATTACGTGCTGTATGGATTGCATCTGTTCTGAATATTGATTGGCCCTCAAAAACTGGCTTACCCATTGAAAAACAGAAACAAGAATTTATAAGGTTATTAGACGATGTAAAAAGCACTGGTATGAATGCAGTTGTTGTACAAATTAAACCAACCGCTGATGCTTTCTATCCTTCAAATTACGGTCCTTGGTCTGAATACATTACAGGAACACAAGGAAAAGATCCTGGTTATGACCCGCTCGCATTTATGATTGAAGAAACTCATAAAAGAAATATAGAATTCCACGCTTGGATTAACCCATACCGAATAACGATGAATCACACCGATATAAATCGATTATCAAATAATCACCCTGCAAGGCAACATCTCGATTGGGTTGTCACTTATGGCGGAAAGTTATATTACAATCCCGGTATTCCGGAAGTGAAAAAATTTATAACAGAAGGCGCTTTAGAAATCGTACAAAATTACGATATTGATGCGCTGCATATGGATGATTATTTTTACCCATATAAAGTAGCCGGTGAAGAATTTCCAGATCAGAAAACATACGAAACATATAATAATGGTAGATTTACAAATATAGAAGATTGGCGACGTAATAATGTAAATGAACTTGTAAAAGATTTAAATACTGCTATAAAACAAGAAAAATCATATGTAAGGTTTGGCATTAGTCCGTTCGGCGTATGGAGAAATATAGCTGACGATCCCACTGGCTCTAACACAACCGCAGGCCAAAGAAACTATGATGACCTTTATGCTGACACACGTGAATGGATACAAAAAGGATATATTGACTACATTACACCCCAAATATATTGGAATATAGGTTTCACCCCAGCTGCATATGACATATTAGTAGATTGGTGGGTTAAAGAAACAAATAACAAACCGATTCACCTATACATTGGTCAAGCGGCCTATAAAATTAATAATAACTCCGTCCCTGCTTGGTCTGATCCAGAAGAATATCCAAAACAAATTGCATTAAACCGGCTATATCCTGATATAAAAGGTAGTATGCATTTTAGCTTAAAAGATATTAATAATAATCCACTCGGAGTTAAAGATAGACTTTCAAAAAACATATATAAACATCCTGCATTAATCCCGCCTATGCCTTGGCTTGATCATGATCCACCAAAACAACCGACTTTAAAAGGCGCCATTCCAAGAGATGAAGGTATTGCAATCGGTATCATTGACAATAGAGATAATGATTCTGCTTATTACGCTATTTACCGCGTGAATGGGAAAAATGAAGTGGATATACAAAATCCCAAAAATTTACTTACTACTGTAAGAAAAACAAAACTTGGAGAAATTTATGTAGATAAAACCGCTATTTCCGGAGAAACGTATACCTATGTCGTAACTGCAGTTGATCGATTGCATAATGAAAGTGTGGCTTCTAGTAAATCTACTATTCAAGCAAAATAAAAGTAAGAGCCCCCATTTTTTTGAATGCGGGCTCTTACTTTTATTTTCGTAGTTCACTATATTGAATATGAATTCTATTCTCAGGGTTTTTATCTACTGTGTAAAGTACAAATAAGAAGAACCATTCTAGTGGCTTCATTAAAATATAAACAAAATCAGCCGACCATTTCGTATTAATATGTTTACTAATCGGATAACCGTATTTATCATAAAAATTACGAATAACTTTATGACATTTTGGTACCCGCTCCTCAATTACATTTTCAAAAGCGTTCGCAATTAATAACTGTCGATTAACTGTAATTCTTTCCCCATGCCTAATTCCTGCTCGTAATGGCTTAACGATGTTTTTATGGCCTTTCACAGAAACTGTACATAAATAATGCCCATCCCCGGAGACAATTTGAGGACTTGGGGCAGGAATCTTAGAATAATTAAAACTACTTGTTTCCATAAACACTCTTATAAAACTATCTGGTTTTTGGCCAAACAGTATTAAAATAAATTGAACAATTAACAAGACAGGAAATAAACTTATCATCCAGACTGTAGCCATTTTTTGATATCCAAAAGAAATACGATACAGCAATAATATAATTCTGTTGCTCTGCGTATAATCTTTCTCATTCTGAGATTGTATGAAATAACCTAATGTATTTCTTAATTTAGCTAAGAATAATAGACTAAAGGCAAGCATTCCAACTTGAATACAAAAGACTGGAATGTATCTCAATCCTCCTAATTCCGTATAAAAGGCAAAGCCTGTATGGGTAATATAGATGAATGTATATACAATGTTTACTATCATTAAAGTACTATAAAAAATATAAAATATTGGTGAAAGTTTTATTAAGCCTGTTGTTAATTTCCAATACGAAACTCCACCTAAAATAACTAAGAGAACTACTATCGTAATGTGGTCATGGGCTAAAGAAGCATATTGATCAGACATCATTCCGTTCTTTTCAAATTTATGTAATGGTATTCCTGCTCTTACATCATTTGCATTCCACATAATACCTAAACCAAAGATAAAATAACTCAAACCCAGTGATAATATTTCCTGTGGCTCGAACTTTAGTATACTTGAGGAATTCTCCTCCTTCGATTGGAAACTATCCCAAGCTTTACTAATAGGGTAGCCAAGAAATATAAATAGAATTACAAATAGTATAACTAACTCAAATAGCACAATATCATACCCCTTTTATAATAATTGTTTACACAAAGTATAAAAAAACACTCTATCTTTTACCATTTATTAACGTTTGTATATATAATTTCACAAAAGATTGCACTCTCTAAATTCACAAAAAAAAAACGCCTAAAAGCTGAAACATTCAACTTTTTAGGCGATCTCTTCTATTTATTCTTAAACTTCTCAGTCGCTGCCCTCATCTTCACATTTAAATCGTGATCAATCGAGTCGCGAATATCTCGCTCTACTACTTCCATTTCTTTTTTGAAATTTTCCAAGTAGATCTTCAGTTCTTCTTCCTTCTCTGGTCTTTGTGAAGGTGGTAATTGTACTACCAACGATAACATGGCCGTTAAATCTTTCATTAAGAATGTTTCAAGTTTATGTTGTTGTTCAAACATGCGTTGCTCTTGATAGTACGGAAGTGCATTTAATACTGAAATTGTAATATCATCAACCGTTCTTTGTAATGAAGGATTTATTGAGCGTTTATACGCTTGAATTGTATTTAATGCGTCTGGATAACGGTCATAAAAATACAATTTGTAAAATGATAAGTCTGTCGGTTTTACAGTTTGCTGCGCTTCTTGTCTTAAGAAATCTTTCACTTTCATCGCAGCCACATCAATATCTTCATTCGTAAGCTTTTTCGTAGTTTTTGCCATTACATGCACTTTTTTCTGCTTTTCTTTCGGTAACATCGAGAAGACTTGCTCTCTCGTACGTTGACCTGATGCACAAAATAGAGTATTTAATGTATTTTGTTCTTTCTTTCCTTCGATGCGAATCCAGCGATAAAACAGTGGATGTTGTGTAAATTCTTGTAGAAACGGTATTGATTTGTTTGATATCTTATCTAAAGAATCTTGCGCTCTTTTATATGGCTTCGTCCATGAAAAATACAGTTTCCGCCCGAAGTATACGACTAAAACAACGACAGTAAATGCTATTAAAAGCAATGTACCGAGTAGTAATAGTACTGTTTGAATGAAACTCATTTGTTCACCTCCTCTAATAATCCGTTATTTCCTTGGACGCTGAATGAGTTTCTGCTTCATCTCATCATTAAATGTGTCTAGTTCAATAACGAACTTCTTGCTTGACTCAATAATACGTTCTGACGATTTTTCAGATGCTTCAATTGCAGCGAACACATTTTGGAATGATTCACGTAATTTATCCATGCTAATAGCAGGGTTTTCAAGCAATTTCGTCGTTTCTTCTGTATTTTGTTTTAACGCTTGAGAATTACTTAATACCATCGATTCAATTGCTTCATTCGTCGCATTTACGGCATCAATTGTTTTCCGTTGATTCGTTAATGCAAGCTGAATAGCAGCTGAAACTGTTACAACGTTTTGTGTCATCGTAATCGCATTACGTATCGCCTCTGTTAATTTTTCATTATTTTTCTTAATGATGTCTACAGAAGCTATAGATTGTAATAATACACTTTTCGCTTGCTGCATATTACGTGTACGTACAAGTATCTTTTCTAATGCATCGTTAATTAACGGAATATCCCTTTGACGCTCTGGGTTTTGTTTCTCAGCTTCAAGCATGCCAGCAAGCTTTTTCCCTAAGTATACTTGTTTATCAAGAGCATGAATTTTATCGTGCGATTGTTCTTTTAACATTTCAAGACCAACTGTATCCTCTTGTAAGTTATCACGACCAATTAGAAGGGATCTAATAATTTCCTCAATTTGCTTATCTATAGATTGATATTTATGCACGTATGTTTCAAGTGGATTTTTCTTAAATACTTTAAACATAATTTTCTTCATACCACTTGCTTTTAATGAATTCGGATCAAGCTCTGATACTACTTTGCGTAATTCTAACAATGTATTTGGAATTTCTTCATTCTTTCCATTCATCATCGCTGTGACAGGACGTTTTAAAGCTGATAACGTTTGTCCTGCTGCTTGTTGCTCTTTATCCCCTAAATCTCCTAGCTGAGACAATACTTTTGATAAATCTGTATTTTGCTCGCTATTTAACTTTTGTACATAAAGATCAGCTTCTTTATTTAGTTCCTCTAATTCTGCATCTTTTATAACTGTATCAACTACTACTTCTACATTATTATCTTTCACAATGGATACAGGTTCTTTTTTCTCGAGTTCAGTCAACAAAATCGCTCCTTTATATATATGTGCGAATTTATATGCACTATATTTCATCTAATATATTGTATTTCATTTGCAAACAGCCTATATGAAATCAATTTTCAAGAAATACCTGCTTATGCAGTCATTCCCTGTTTCTTACTATAAGTATACCTGTAAACAACATAATTTTCCTCAGACTTAAGACCTAGAGGCCGACATGCTGAAGGCGGATTCTTCGTATGTTACGTATATAAATTACGTCCTTCCCATACTACTGCACGCAATCTTTTGACATACACCCTTTTTCAATGTGATAATTATATTACACTCAATCCTATTTCTTCTTACGCGCTACAAATGCACCCTTTTGAAATGCCAATAATACTGTTTCAAACATTTCATCTTCTTCAATCATTTTTATAAACTCAACTAATTCACTCGCATGAGAAGTAGCATTATCGACAACAAGAAGACCTTGTGGTTGTAAAATGCGTTTTATATGTTCAAGCCACCACATGTATTGCGTACGCTCTGAATCTAGGAAAATAAAATCAAATGAATCATCTAGTTGTGAATCTAAAAATGCCCCTGCTTCTTGATTGTGAACATCAATCCTTTGTAAAAGGTTTGCCTTTTCAAAATTGACAAGTGCCTCTCCAACTCGTTCTGAAGAAAGCTCTACAGTTGTTACATTTCCATTTGTTTCTTCTACCGCATTAGCCAACCACAATGTAGAATAACCATTAGAAGTTCCAATTTCTAAGATATTTTTTGCATTACACCCTTTTACTAAAATTGATAAAAATTGCCCCATCTCACGAGAAACATTCCGTAATTTTTCTTCCCGTATTTTTTTATTCCGATCATGCTCTTCTCCATATTGTTCAAGTTGAAGTAATAATGAATCTAACGTATCCATTCTTTTCATCGCCTTTCCAAGCAATATGATGAAAAAGCTCTTGCTGCCCGTCTACTTTTATTATATGCGAAACGAAATCCTTTTTCCCGTTATATGACAAAGATTTATAATTTTTTATAGCATATTGTTTCGTTTTTTGGTAAAGTTAATTTCTACGTGCAATTATTCCATTCATATTATTTCATATTAAAATTGCAGTTATTAAATTATATAAACCCCATTTAAATGAATCGGTATTTCAAATTCAATTAAGCGCCCTTTTCGGACGCATTTTCTTTGTTTATATATTTCCAGAAGAAAGGATGCTTACAAATGAACGTGATTAGCTTAGATGCTGCTCGAAAACGAAAGCAGCATAAAAAATTAATGATTACTATACCGATTATTACACGTATTTATGAAGAAGACGGGGAAATTAAATTTGAGGTAGCTGGCGAAAAAGATGTACCTCTTGAAATGTTAGAAAAATAATAAAAAAACGCATTTCTAAAGAAATGCGCTTTTTTATATTTTTACATTTAAATGCATAAGTTTTTCAGGATTAACCATCATATAAATATTTGAAATTTTCTCATCATCAAATGCAAACGAAAGAACATATGTTACTTTATTATTTATCGTAACTATAACTCCTGGTATACCATTAACCATTTTGAAATCAACAGTGTACTCTTCTGTCAATCGTTGTGCAATCCCAAAGAACAAACGTATAATTCGATCTGCAGAATAAATCGGATTGATCGCAGTTGTAACTTTACCGCCACCATCAGCTTTGAATATAGCATCTGTTTTTAATACTTCCAACATACCTTCCGTATCCCCACACTGTAATGATGCTACAAACTTTTCAACATAATAAGCCATTTTCTCCGTGCTTAATTTTGATTGCTTCGGTTTCTCCAACATGCTTTTTCGTGCACGTTGAAAGATTTTTCTACAGTTCACACTACTCTTATCAACAATTGAAACTATTTCTTCGTATTCATAACTGAAAACCTCTCTTAATATGAAAACAATCCTTTCTACCTCAGATAGTTGTTGTAAAAGTAATAAATATGCGGTGGAAAGGGATTCTTTCATTATAAATGACTTTGATGGCTCATCACTCTCGTCTACAAGTGGCTCTGGTAACCACATCCCTACATACACGTTACGTTTATGCGCTGCCGATCGTAATTTATCAATTGAACGATTTGTCGCCATCTTACATAAATATGCTTTCATATTTTCTATAGATTGAGGATCTTCTATATTATTTAGCGAGATAAATACATCCTGAACGATATCCTCAGCATCCATAACACTCCCAAGGATTCTGTATGCTAACGAAAATAATAATGGTTGATACGCTTCATATAACTGCTCCGTTTCCATGATGAACTGCCTCACTTTCATATTGCTTTAAAATGTGTAACGCTGCTCGTTTCCCGCTTGCTACCGCAGCATCAGCTAATATTTCATCATGCCCTGCCCAATCTCCTGCAACATAAACACCTGGCATTTCAGGTATATTAGGACCCGGCTTTTCAACACGGTCAATATGAGGAAAATCATGTACTACTGTTATTTTCGGTAAATATTGCTGTGCAACAACTTCTCTTTTCCAATTTGGATGTAACAACTCCATCGTACTTTCCAACTGTTCTTTATCTTCATGAATATGATTCATCTCTAGCACAGGATTATGGTACTTAATTAGACTCACTGCAATTGATCCATCTTCACTTAATTTAGCTGCTCTCGATTGATTTGTGAAAAATATAGGTTGATCTAATCCTAATACAAATTGATGTGTAGGATTGGGTAATTGTCTCAAGCCAATATCTAATGCAGCAACAGTAACCGGTACCGATTGTTCATTCCATCTATGCAAACTTGTTCCTTCTGCACCTTTTATTATTTTACAAGCCTCTTTTGGCGGAGTCGTCACGATGACTGTATCTACTGCAAAAACCTCATCATCAACACAATGTATTCTTTGTTTATCTTCATAATGCTCTATTTCCAAAACATGCTTTTTAGCCAAAAATTTTACCCCGACATCATTCGCTAAATCTCTTAATTTTGTTATTATCGTCTCCCAACCACCGTCTACATAAAGCACTCCTTCTTTTATAGAAAGCTGTATTTGCTTTAGTACAGATGATGCTAATTGTATTGTAGGAGCAAACGTATATGTTGTTGTCCGGCATAGCGCATAAAATATATTACGAACCATTGGATCTTTTATTTCATTTTCTGCCCATGTAGTTAGACTCATTTTCGGAACTTCTCCTACATCTAAATTTCCTAAACGAATCATAAGACGTGAGAATTGTACTTTTGCAGACCACGAAAGTAGTGGTGTTGATAAAATTGAGCGAAAATCTGTTGGGATGGTGAATATATCCCCTTTCCATATTCCATGTGCTTTTGTAGATGGTATTCCACCTGGAAGATTCAAACCGAGCTCATTAAAAGTTATAAACGCTGCCCCGCCTCTATATAAAGCATGTGCACCAAGATTCATGCAGATTCCATTTTTATTTATAGTCATCCCTCGGCCACCGAATTGACTGGATTTTTCTAATACAATCACTTTCTTTCCAGCTTTCGCTAAATATATAGATGCTGTTAATCCAGCAAGCCCACCGCCAACAATTGCTACATCAAATGTATTCATAATAAAATCCCTCCTTATCGTTCTACATACAAGACGAACGATTAAGGAGGGATGTGACATGAAAATAAATTTTTATTACCCTACTTTATTTCATTACTTTTTAATTCGGTCATATTGCATACGAAATAACTCAATTGCAAATGGAATATCCTCTTCACTCTTTATATAATAACTGATCCATCCTGATTCAGGTAATACGTGATGTGGTTTTACCAATCCTTGCTTCACTAATTCATCTCGCTTTAACTTCGGAAATGGTAAATCAGCTAATTTATCACCATGAAGATGGCCAAGTTCTTTCTTACCATAATTTATTTCAATACCACCAAATCGATGCGGTTTTTCAGAAACACCCGCCCAGCTGAGTACTTCATTTCTAATCATTTCACTAAATGACATGAACATTCACTCCTTATAAATGATTGATGTACTTTTAAATTAACATTTTCATTACTTTTTTCCATCAATCCAAAGTATGAATGGGAATACGAATATAGTTTAATCTTTATACTTTATTCTTTATGGAATAAGTGAATTTATTAAGCTACCGACAACAGCACAAAACAAAGACTAGACACATATCCTAATTTTGTAACCTAACTTACCTATAGAAAGGCGGGTAATACAATTGACTGCCAACATCGACTATACCTCCCCCTCAACCAATTTTACTTATGATGTAAATAAAAGTAATTTTTTTCGGAAAGATGCCCAAAATTATATAAATGTACTTGGTATTAAACAATTAAACACTTTAGAAAATACTTCTTTATTAGATATTTATTTAAGTACAGGAAATGTTGTAGAACCACATATTCATCAAAATGCAGCTGAACTTGTTTATTGTATTTCAGGGTCTGCTGTTGTTTCTTTACTTAATCCATTTACGAATCAAATATTAAACTTACCGATAAAACCGGGGCAAGTTGCCAACATTCCACAAGCGTGGTGGCATTATGAAATTGCTACAGCTGATAATACTCATTTATTAGCTATTTTCAATGCCCCAGCGCCAGAAGTTATTTTCGGTTCTGATATTTTAAGATTAACTCCGGCTCATATGATGGCCCATACTTACTGCCTCAATGAACAACAATGGAAACAAGCGGTTTCTCCTATTCAATCAACTACTGTTATTGGCCCTCCGGCAAACTGCAATCAAAACCGTGGAATGAAAAATTACCCAACCCAGCCCCTCCCTCAACAACATAATCCGTATCCCCAAGATTCTTATTACTTTCCTCTTTACTGGGGCTATTAATTTGTAAATTTTTAAAAGAATCATCATTTATCTCCTAGGAAAATACCGAGGAGATTTTTTTATTGTATATTCTCTTCCTATTAATAATAGTAACAATTGATAGTGTACATACATATAATATTTATATATTAAATTGGAGGTGATAGTACTATGAGTAATTATAACTATCGAAAAAACTACTCTTATAATAAAAATAGTAGCTCTTCAGCATCCTCTCAATCTTCCAATTCTCAATCTTCCAATTCCCAATCGCAAAGAGACTTAGCCGAGCAAGGCTATGTAAAGAAAAAAGGATGTAACTGCAATAAAAATAAATAGTTTATTTTATGGATGAATTCTTTTTTTAAAGAATTCATCTTTTTTTCTGATCGAAAATTTTTAAAGTTACATAACTTATGCTTTAAATGAGAAAGGGTAAATTATACTTTTTTATACGAACTTAACAAAGAGTAATTGTTCAATTGATTTATTACTTATTTTCCAAAAAAATATAGTCCTTCCTAAATTTATTAGGAAGGACTATATACAAACCCCTGTTTAATTTCCTACTAAATATTGTAACAAATTAAACGATATTAATACCTGCACTTACAAATCCAGCAACTGCAGCTATTGGACTTGCTGCTGTTAATGAAACATACAGTAGTATTTTATCTCCAGCCGCTACTGGAATAGCTTCAGCAATGATTCCTGATGCTGTAGAACCAATCGCTATTGCGGCAAATGCTGGTGTTAATAAAAGAGGTGCGCCTTGTACTGTAAACGTATTGCTTGCTGCAGGTGCAGTTAATATTTGTATTTGCACTTGAACAGGTGATAATGGAGCTAAAGCAGCTGTTGCACTAAAGAAACCAGCTAATGACGTAATAACCCCTGCGCGTGGTGCTACAAATGCATAATCACCTACACCTAATGCTAATGTGATACTTGTTCCACCAGTTAAAGCTACACCAGGCTGACTAAATCCAAATCCAAGAAGAGTTCCTGTATTAGCTATTAACGCGTTAACTAACGCAGATGGTGTTGTACCTGAAGCAAATGGAATAATAGCTCCGCCACCAGTTGCTCCTGTTGCACCAGTTAAGCCTGTTGCACCAGTTAAACCTGTTGCTCCCGTTGGACCTGTTGCTCCTGTTGGACCTGTTGCTCCTGTTGGACCTGTTGCTCCTGTTAGGCCTGTTGCTCCTGTTACTCCTGATGGACCTGTTGATCCTGTTGCTCCTGTTGCTCCTGTTGGGCCTGTTGCTCCTGTTGGACCTGTCGCTCCCGTTGGACCTGTTGCTCCTGTTGCACCAGTTGCTCCTGTTACTCCTGCTCCTGTTGGACCTGTTGCACCAGTTGCTCCTGTTGCTCCTGTTGCTCCTGTTGCTCCGCCTCCTGGACCTGTTGGACCTGTTGGACCTGTTGGGCCGCCTCCTGGAGTAGCACCAATTAATTGAGTTAATAAGTTTAATAAAAGTTGTAAGCTTGCAGGGTCAATAATTAAAGAGAAGAAGAATGGTGCAAGAGCACTGTAGAATTGTTGTAATAAAGAAAGTAATTGACTTAGATTTGGGTTAGGAGATTGTAGTAAATTAATAATACTTTGAATTAATTGTTTTAAGAAATTCCCTTCTGGAGAAGGTGCTAATTCATTTAGTAAGTTCAATAGTTGAGTAAACAAATTGAGTAAAGCTAATCTGTTTGCATCACTTGGATTTGCAAAAAACGCTGCAATAGCCGAAATTAAAGAGTTTAGTAAAGTAATTAATCTACCTAATTGCTCACTAGTAATTGGAACTGTTTGTGGATTGTTACAGCAATCTGGAGTGAAAACAATCGGATTATTGCAGTGGTTATGACCGAAACAATTATTACTTGTCATTTATGTCCTCCTTACTTGTTTTATATTTGAGTTTTTCCTATTATAAGGATCATAAAGTTGTAAAAGAGTATGTGTTATATATTGACTTAAAATAGGAAACATGAAATATAATTAAACTTGCAAACGCTATTTAATTATGTTCATGACTCACATATTAATTATATGTTTTTAATAATTGACTGCTTAGATTAAATACCTAAACTTAAGAGTTTATTTTATTTTTCCACGTTTATCTCTTAGGTTTAAATACACATATTAATTTGAATACAAAAAACCGAATTTACGATTAACATATATTCCGCAAGTAATAACATCATTTTTTCATATAAATAAAGAATATTTCTTTACTAAAATTGGGCTCACCTTATAAAGGTGAAGCCGTTTCTATTATAAAAAACTCTCATACAATATAGTGGACAAGTTATTTTATACTTCGTTCTAATAAAATATTGTAAGGAGTGAAAATTAATTGCCTATAATTCAACCATTTATGGCATCTAGAAGATTTACATCTACACTAGGAGCCGGCACAGGTACAGGTGCAGCTTTTGCAATTGCTGCCACAGCTTGTTTAAACGATGCGGGTACTACTGCAACCGCTTTTCCGACTTTCACGTATTACAACTTATATGTGAACGGTATTCTTCAACCAAGCGTGAACTCCAGTGTTACTACTGGTCCTACTGGTGCTATTACAATTCCTGGTGGGGATGCATTAGACGGCGGAATTCCAATTACAATTGAATTTATCGTCACTTAATGTTAACGAATGTAATTCAGAACAAAAAAGACAGATTCCTTTTCATTAAGAATCTGTCTTTTTTAATTAATAATAATAAATTGTAAAATAATTGAAGAACCTTGCGATGGTGGTTGGTTATCCAATAAAGTTAGTTTACCAGTACTAACTTCATAGAATGGTTGTGGTTGCAAAATTCCATTGATAAACAAATTTATATACGAAACCTCACTAGGTGAAAGTATATTCGTTGTACCATATTGAGCTATGCCATCTGCATCTGTATATATAAGTTTCTCTCCATCTGAAAAAGTGTAAAATAACAAATTAGTTGTTGTTATAAGGCCAATCCCCCCAGTAGGACCTGTCGCTCCTGTTACTCCCGTTGCTCCTGTTATTCCCGTTGCTCCTGTTGCTCCTGTCGCTCCTGTTATTCCTGTTACTCCCGTTGCTCCTGTTACACCCGTTGCTCCTGTTGCGCCCGTTGCTCCTGTCGCTCCTGTTACTCCCGTTGCTCCTGTTGCTCCTGTTACTCCCGTTGCTCCTGTTGCTCCCGTTGCTCCTGTTGCTCCTGTTACTCCCGTTGCTCCTGTTACTCCCGTTGCTCCTGTTACTCCCGTTGCTCCTGTTATTCCCGTTGCTCCCGTTGCTCCTGTTGCTCCTGTCGCTCCTGTTACTCCCGTTATTCCCGTTGCTCCTGTTACTCCCGTTGCTCCTGTCGCTCCTGTTACTCCCGTTGCTCCTGTTATTCCCGTTGCTCCTGTTGCTCCTGTTGCTCCTGTTACTCCCGTTGCTCCTGTTATTCCCGTTGCTCCTGTTGCTCCTGTTGCTCCTGTTGCTCCTGTTGCTCCTGTTGCTCCTGTTGCTCCTGTTGCTCCTGTTGCTCCTGTTGCTCCTGTTGCTCCTGTTGGAATATATATTGTTGGAAGAGCTGGAAATGTAGGTCCAATATTCTCAGGTGCTATCTTACCTTTATTTATTGATAATTTATCATTCCGCTTCAATTTAATTCCTCATTCCACATATTTTTAATTAACTTACATAAGTATGAGTCTATTATTAAGGAATACTTTCATAACTATTCTTTTTTCTTTCCAAATGATTCATACAGTTATTAAACATTTTACCGTTGCTTTAACTACTACTATTAATATAATAAAATGATAGTTCCATTCCAAAAACACGAAACTTATTGCATTCTAATTTAAAAATGAGGTGATTTAAATTCAAGATAAAAATGAAAAAAGAATAGAAGAACTAGTATCAATAGCTCTTGAAATTATTCTTCCATACAGACTTACTGGACCTACTGGAAGTACTGGACCTACCGGAAGTACTGGACCTACCGGAAGTACTGGACCTACCGGAAGTACTGGACCTACCGGAAGTACTGGACCTACCGGAAGTACTGGACCTACCGGAAATACTGGACCTACCGGAAATACTGGACCTACCGGAAGTACTGGACCTACCGGAAATACTGGACCTACCGGAAATACTGGACCTACCGGAAATACTGGACCTACCGGAAATACTGGGTCAATAGTTACAACAAACTCTATGTTCGCTAATAATACATTAGGTGGTCCCATCTCTGTGATATTAGGTGGAACTAATATTCCTCTGTCTAATAACCAAAGCCTCGGTAATTTTACAGTTAACGCCTCAAACGATATATTTACAATTCCTGTAACCGGAAGATATTATTTAACCTATCAAGTTAATACGACAACTGCTCTACTCGCTGGAACAAGACTACTATTAAACGCTTCTACTCCACTTCCTGGTTCTATTTTTTCTCCCGCTATATCAACTTCAAATTATAATAATAATTTAATTACTAATTTAATTGCCGGTAATACAATTTCACTTCAATTATTCGGCGTATTATCCATCGTTAATTTGGTTGGAGGTGGTTCAATAGGTGCCTCTCTAACAATTATACGAATCGATTAAAAAATGATTCATTCTTTTTCTAATAAACATTATTAAATACTAAGTCTGTCATAACAATAATTTCCCAATTATTTCATAAAAGTGATGACGCATTAAAGAACAAATTGCACTATATTCATAGTAGAAACTATCTATACTAAATTTTCCGTATATATATTATCAATTTACACTGACTTCCACCGATGTTACATTAAATATGAAGACAGTTTCTCTTTTACGAACCATCTCAATACGTATTTGAGAAACATACTCCAATCCTATACGCGAGAGCAATACTATGTTGACACTCAGATGAGTGTCTTTTTTTGTGAGTGATAAAAAATAAAAACCATCTCTTATAGATGGTTTTATCTTTTGTTACTATAAATGCACACTCATGCAGTTGGATAATAAATTGTCATGCTTAATCGAGTCAAAGATTCTCCTAAATTATGATAAGAGTGTGATCTATCGGCCTTAAAACGAATTGAATCTCCACTATTTAATGTATATTCACAGTTATTCACTTCTACTGTCAATTCACCTTCAAATACCGTAATAAATTCTTCTGCGCCTTCTTTATGCCCTTCTGAACTTAATTTCCCTTCTGTTTCTATTTCTACTGTATACATTTCAAAATGTCTATCATCTTGAAAAGGAAAAGAAGGATACACTTTATATTTTCCATTGTCTTCAGACAATGCTTGAATATCTTTTCTTAAGATCACTTTCGTATCAGGCTGAGGATTGTTGATTAAAGAGGTAAAAGAAACTTTCAAGCCATTTGCAATCTTCCATATTGTTGTTAGTGTCGGGCTTGATTCTCCTCTTTCAATTTGTCCAATCATCGTTTTACTCACACCTGTTAATTGGGCAACTTTTTCCAAACTTAATTTTTCTTTTTCTCTTATAGTTTTTAAATTTTTCGCCAGTATTAGTTGAATTTCTTCCATAAAAAAACACTCCCATACTATATACAATATAACGACCATTTTGTATAATAAAAAGCATACTTTATATTGTTCTTTTTGATCATTATAACATACACAAATGATTAGGGGGTTTTCACATGCCTATATTTTCTTTTTTATTATTTGTTTTTATAAGTAGCTTCACACCCGGCCCTAACAATTTTTTAGCGATGACATACGCAAATCAACACGGATTAAAACAGAGCATGAAGTTTTGCTTTGGAGTATCTTTCGGTTTTTTCATCCTCACTTCTTTATGTAGTTTCTTTAATGTTGTACTACTTAATATCTTACCCATAATCGAATTCCCTTTAAAAATTTTAGGTGTAGCGTATATGTTATATTTAGCTATTAAAATACTTACTAGTAAAAGCAGTACGAATCCCGGTGAAAAAGATAATAAAAATTTATTCACAGTTGGGATTTCTCTTCAATTCGTTAATCCTAAAGGGATATTATTCGGACTGACTGTAGTATCGACTTTCATAATCCCTTACTACAATTCATATTCAAGTTTTATACTTTTTTCATTATTTTTAGGTGTAGTCGGTTTAATGAGTACATTTAGTTGGAGTTTATTTGGTTCAATATTCCAAAAATTATTAGTGAAACATAACCAATTATTTAACATCATTATGGCCGTTTTATTAGTTTTCAGTGCCGTTTCAATCGTTATACACTAATTCAATGCTCATTTTAGATTTTGCACTTTTTAATACCACTCTTCATCAATCAGACTACTTTATATACTAATCTATCCACATACCCTATATGTTTTAAAACTTTTAAGTGGAAACCTTCTAACAATAGGTTTCCTTCCATATCATATTAAATAAGAAGCAGGTTAAATACGGAGGTGATTTTGATTAAGACTACTCTAATTTCTCATTTTTACAATGAAGAATATTTACTTCCATGGTGGTTAATGCACCATACAAAGCTATTTGATCACGGCATTCTTATTAACCGTGGATCCACTGATCGGTCAGTTGAAATCTGTAAAATATTCGCTCCTAATTGGGAAATACGAAACTCAAAATCACTCGAATTTGATGCTTATTTAGTTGATCAAGAAGTTATGGAAATTGAAAGAGAACTTACAGGATGGAAAATGGTATTAAATACGACAGAATTCCTATGCTGTTATAATAAAGAACAATTTTTTAAATCACTTAACACTATGGGCGGCAATATGTTTTCCATAAGAATGATTATGATGATTGATGAACCGACTCATGGCTACACTAATCCAAGATATAGTTCTCCGCTTGTTAAACAACGTTATCACGGCATAATAATTCACCCTAATCCAAATCAACTATATCTTAACGGTAGATTAATTCACAATAATTCGCACGGGAACTATAGAGTCGGAAGACATGGTTCGCATTATCCTTATAGCATTTACATAGAACCTGCTTTTATTTTTAAATTTTTTTATAGTCCATGGAACGATGCAATGAAAAAACGAAAATTACAAATTGGACCGACTCTTTCTCAACACAGTGTACAGCGTGGACTAGGTTCTCATCACTTAACAACAATTGAAAAATTAGAAACAAAATACAAATTCTATGCAACTTTAACTACGGACCTCCGGTTATTCCCAGAATACCAAATTATATTTCCCGACCTTTATCCTTAATGTCATGAATATTTAGTTTCCACATCCATCCGTTTTTTATTAACATACCAACTCCAACTAAATATGTTTCTCTAGTAGAAATCCGAGCTAGGACTCTCGCTGCACGCAGATTCCTCTTATTTAATATCGTATCACCAGCCTATAATCTTTCATACCATTTCATTGAGCACCTGATGTTGGATCAGAAATAAAAAATGGTAATTCATTTGGAAAATTTTAAATTTCAGATTATATACCTTCTAAAACAAAGAATTCAAATAATAGAACCTAAACTAATGTTTTAAGTTATGGCTTTATTTTTTCTTATTATTCACTTTAAAATCTTTTTATAATAATATTGAAAAATACAGTATAATATAAACTACTGTTCTTTGGGAGGGTTATAATGTCTGATAAGTATAAATTTTTCATTCTTATTGTTACCGCATCTTTTTCTTTCTTTTCCTTAATAAAAGATTTCCGAAACACTTCAAAAAGTTTTTTTTGGGGTAGTTTTGTAATTCTTACAAGCTTCATAATACTTTTAACACTCGCTTTAGATTTAAATCAAATACTCCTATATTCAACGCAAATTGCGCTTGAGATTATTACAATACCACGTAAATTATTTCTACCATCTGTCACTGAAGCCGCTATTATTTGCTAAAAAAGTATTTTAATTTTCTTATGCATGCCAAAATATATTTTGGTAAATTTGACACACATTTATATCAAACAAGCATATTTTATTATGGTAACTATCTAATAATACAAATTTTAAATTTTTATAAGATTTTTTTATTTTCAATTAAAAATTTACAACATTCTAAAACAGTATGCACATAATATCCTCAATTCCCTTTTTCAACATGAAACTTGTCTCAGAGCGCCTTTAAAAGCGCTCTTTATCTTTAATAAAGGTTTTATTAAAATTTAGGTTAAAAATTAATACCCTATAGTCATGATAGCTATTTACTGTTTCCAAAATAAGTTGCATTAATAATATAGAAATGAAATACCTATAAAAATTATTACTTTACTATTTCTTTAAACATGCTAGTGAGGTGATTTCGATAGATTATCAAAGCAAAGATATGTTCATTAACTTTTCACTTTTAGATATTAACCGTATTATTCTCCCACATTCTCCTACTGGACCTACTGGACATACTGGGACTACTGGGACTACCGGTTCTACCGGTTCTACTGGTTCCACTGGATACCGGGGCTACCGGTTCCACTGGACCTACTGGGGCTACTGGCTCTACCGGTTCCACTGGGGCTACTGGGCCTACCGGTTCTACTGGTTCTACTGGTTCTACTGGTTCTACTGGTTCTACTGGTTCTACTGGTTCTACTGGTTCTACTGGTTCTACTGGTTCTACTGGTTCTACTGGTTCTACTGGTTCTACTGGTTCTACTGGTTCTACTGGTTCTACTGGTTCTACTGGTTCTACTGGTTCTACTGGTTCTACTGGTTCTACTGGTTCTACTGGTTCTACTGGTTCTACTGGTTCTACTGGTTCTACTGGTTCTACTGGTTCTACTGGTTCTACTGGTTCTACTGGTTCTACTGGTTCCACTGGACTTACTGGCTCCACTGGACCTACCGGGGCTACTGGCTCCATTGGTTTCACCGGTTTCACTGGTTCCACTGGTTCCACCGGGCCTACTGGGGCTACTGGACATACTGGCTCTACCGGTTCCACCGGGCCTACCGGGGCGGCTAGTGTAGGATTAACAAACAATCTATATGTTTTTGATACTACTAACCAATCAATCGCAGTGGGAAGTAGTGTTACTTTTAACACAAATGGACCTATAACAGGAACTGCTCTTAGTCACATCACAGGTACTGGAAATATTATAATTAATACACTAGGAACATATGTAGCAGAGTTTCAATTACAAGCTTCTCGCGAAAACCAATTCTCCCTCGAACTAAATGGTACACCAATTCCAGGTGGGCGTTTTGGTACGGGGTCACCACATACAATCAATCAAGGTACTGCTGCTTTTACCGTAACAATTGTTCCTTCAACCTTGACTTTAATAAATAACACCTCTTCAGCAGGTACTATCACTCTCTCAAATAGTGATGGTGGCTCTTTAACAAATGTATCTGCAAGTATAAGTATTTTTCAGGTCGGATAATTAATTGGGTTAGAAAAGTGATTCATAAAATTTAGAAATATAAAAAATGAGGCTTCTCTTTTCTAGAGAAACCTCATTCTTTATATTAAATTTTAAACTGACTCGTATACAAATCAAAATAAAACCCTTTATCTTCCATGAGAGATTCATGATTCCCTCTTTCTAAAATATTTCCATCTTTTATAACAAGAATTTGATCTGCTTTTTCAATTGTTTTAAGTCGATGAGCGATCACAAAACTTGTGCGACCTCTCATTAAATTATTTAGTCCTGCTTGTATTTGTAATTCTGTTCTTGTATCAATATTTGATGTCGCTTCATCGAGAATTAATATATCTGCATCTGCTAAAATTGCTCGTGCAATCGCAAGAAGTTGTTTTTGTCCTTGACTTAAATTCGATCCTTCTGAAGCAATTTCTGTTTCATATTGATTTGGCAAATGCTTAATAAAAGAATGTGCAGATGCTGCCTTAGCTGCAGTTATAACTTCTTCATCACTAGCATCTAAGCGTCCATAACGGATATTATCCATAATCGAACCAGCAAATAAATACGTATCCTGTAAAACTACTCCTATTTTACTTCGTAAAGAATTAATATCATAATCTTTTATATCTTTTCCATCAATATGAATTTGTCCTTGCTGTATATCGTAAAAGCGAGTTAACAAATTAATGATTGTTGTTTTCCCTGATCCAGTCGGACCAACTAAAGCAATTGTCTCTCCTGGCTGCGCTTTAAGACTCACTTCTTTTAAAATCGTTTTATTTTCTGCGTAGCCAAATGAAACATTCTCAAGTGCAACATGCCCTTGTAAATTTTGTACAACGAATGCGTCTTTTTTATTTTGAATTTCTGGTACCTCATCCATAATTTCAAAAACACGTTCTCCACCAGCAACTGCCGCTTGAATTGTATTCATTAAAGTCGCAAATTGACTTAGCGGTCTTGAGAATTGACGAGAATAATTAATAAAAGCCGCAATAACTCCTACTGTTGTCATTCCGTTTAAGACCATAACTGATCCAGTCCCAATGACAAGCCCCATACCTAAGTTATTAATAAAGTTCATACTTGGAAAAATAAAAGCTGAAAATGTATCAGCCTTCGTAGCTGAAACTCTTAGCTGTTCATTAATTTTATTGAAATTTTGTACAGTTTCTTTTTCTTTTCCATACAACGTTGTAACATCCGCACCTGTAATTGCTTCCTCAATAAATCCATTTAATTCACCTAAATCTTTTTGACGCTTCGCAAAGTTTTTACCACTATATGCAACTAGTTTTTTTGTAACGTAAAACATAATAGGTACTGTAATTAAAGTTACAATTGCTAAAATCCAATTTAAGGCGAACATTGCAATCGTTACACCTATAAAAGTTAATGCTGATGAAATAATTTGTACAACGCTTTGTGTCAAAGCTTGATTCAAATTATCTATATCATTTGTCACACGGCTCATTAAATCACCTTGAGAACGCACATCAAAGAACCATAAAGAAAGCGTTTGGATTTTCTCAAAAATATCTTGTCGTATTTTTTGAATTGTTTTTAATGCAACGTTAATCATGACAAACGTTTGTAACCATGTTAAAAGTACAGTTACACCATAAATCGCGATAAGTAACATACACATTCTTGCTGTACCACTTAAATCTTTCGGTACAATATATTGATCTATAATAACTCCCATAAAATAGGGACCTAATAATCCAAGTAATGTAGTAACAACGACTAGAAATATAACAAACATAAGAGCAGCTTTTTGATAGCCCATATAGTTCCATACCCGCATTACAGTTCCTTGAGCATTTTTAGCTTTTCCCATCTTTGGGGTGTTTCGTCCACCTTTATTAGCAAATTGCCCTTGAAAATTACGCATGTTCTTCCCCACCTTCTTTATCTAAATTACCACCTTGGGAAAGATAAATTTCCTGATAAACCTCACTTTGTTCTAACAATTGTTCATGTGTACCATTGCCAACTAATTCACCATTATCTAATACAAGTATTTTATCCGCATCCATTATGGAAGAAATTTTAGACGCAATTAATAAAGTTGTTGTGCCTTTATATTTTGTTTTTAAAGCTATTTGAATAGTAGCCTCTGATTTTGCATCAACTGCTGATGTAGAATCATCTAATATGAGAATCGGTGGCTTTCTCACAAGTGCCCTTGCAATTGATACACGTTGTTTTTGTCCACCTGATAGATTTGTCGCGCCTTGTGTTAAATTATATTGATAAGATTCTTCCAGCTTATTGATAAACTCAGTCGCACAAGCTGATGCAGCTGCTACTTCCAGCTCGTCATGTGTTGCATCTTCTTTACCATAACGTAAATTTTCTTCTATACTGCCTGAGAACAACAACGCCTTCTGAGGTACAAACCCTATTGAAGCACGGAGTTTTTGCAAATCATATTTTTTAACATCTATTCCATCTATACATATTTCACCATGATCCACATCATATAGACGTGGTAACAGTTTCGCTAAGGTAGATTTACCACTTCCAGTTGATCCAATAACCCCTACTTTTTCACCTTTTTGTATGCTAAACGAAATATCTTTTAAAACGTATTCATTATTTTTCGTATAGCTATAACTAACATTTTTAAATTCGATATTTCCTTCAATTTTCTCAGGTTCGATCGCATACGCTTCGCTTATAATATCAACCTCGGTATTTAACACTTGCTGTACACGATCCGCAGATGGAAAAGCTCGCGCAATTTGAATAAATACCATGCTAATCGACATAAGTGACATTAAAATGATATTCAAGTAATTAATAAATGCCAAAATCGCTCCTACTTGAAGCGTTCCATCGAATACTTTTTCTCCACCAATCCATAATGTTGCGACAATCCCGCCACTTACAACTAGCATAATGATTGGCATCATTAAAGAAATAAGTTGCACAGCTCGAATATTTATCTTCGTTAAATTTGTATTTACATTTCCAAATTGAGCGATTTCGTATTTTTGTCTTACATACGCTTTTATAACACGCACACCAGATAAATTTTCTTGTAGCTTTGTATTCACTTTGTCTAATGCCTCTTGCACCTTTTTAAATGTACCACTTGCTTTACTTGCAATTAAAATAATCGCAAGTAATAAAATCGGAACAACTACAAGTAATATTGGAAATAACTCTCGCGCTGTTACAAAAACAATAATTATACTTCCGATAAATAACAGTGGACCACGAACGAGAACACGTAATGTCATCGTCATTGCCGATTGAATGGAAGTGATATCATTTGTCACGATCGTTAATAATTTACCTGTTCCAAATGAGTCCCGATTATTACTAGAAAATGTTTCTATTTTCGCAAACACATCTTTTCGTATGTCTGTAGCGAAATTAACAGCTGCTTTTGTAGAATACATCATACACCCAAGCCCTCCAACTAAACCGAGTGCTGCTGCTCCTATCATAAGAAGCCCCATTTTTATTACATAATTTAAATCCCGATTTGCAATCCCAACATCAATGATATGTTGCATAATAGTCGGTTGAATTAAGTCCATCGCAACCTCAAGTACCATAAATAGCGGCCCAATAATAGCGAAGAACATGTATGGTTTTAAATACTGTAATAACTTACGAAATGATTTCATACATAATCTCCTTTTCCCATGAAATTACCACTGAATAATTCATATCCCTCCTTATTTAAGCTATATATTTTGTAATTTCTTTATTACTTCTATTATATTATGTAAATTAATATTTAACATTATTAAATGATAAGTATTAATGACTTTCTAGTCAATAAATGTGCTTTATATTATATAAATACAAAAACCGTATTCTTAATGAAAAGAATACGGTTTTTCATCTATATTTCTTCAATTGTAAAATGTAAAAACTCAGTCTCAAATCCCTTATTTTTAGAAGGACTACACGTGTAAAAACCTATTTTAACAGGCTCCTTCCCTATATCCTCCATTAAATGAGCGATTCTTATTTGTTCCCATTGATGGCCCTTTTTCACATATATTGTATAATCACCGCTTTTTCGAATAATTCGAAAACGAAGTTGTTGCTTAGATGCTTCAGTTGGATAATCTTGCGTTGACCAGTCAGAATATCCATTATTCGTTACGACAGCACCTAAGTGAGATGGCCCTTCAGGGATATATTCTAAAGATGTTTTTAGCCAACAGTTCTCCGAAATCATAACAAAAAGACCTGCTTGATCGAATTTTGAATTTGGATTCATACGTAACTGAACTTCAGCTTGAAAGTCTGTCATCATCTCATTATAAAATACATGACCATTCATTACTTCAAAACCATAATGTGTTTTAAGCCAAAAATCAGTTTCTGCTTTCGAACGGACAATAAACGCATGATTATCATTAATTTTATAGTATTCAGGTACATTCATTATAGTGAGTTGCTCAATATGTTCTGGTATATACGATATATTCATAGCTCCTCCATAATAAAGCATTTATATAGACATTTAAAACTCCGCTAATACTGGGAATTTATAACCTTTAAAATCTAACTCTTTATCACTTCGAACCATTAAATACTTGCTAGACTGTACTTCTGTAAACTGTACATCCTCAACCCCTAATTGATCCGGAGAAAAATAAAATTCGATTTCCGTAAACCTTTCATTGATTTCTCCACATAATTCATCTAAAACCGGAAGTACTGGCGCAAATACTCCAAATAATTTCAACTTTTCATTTTCTACTTCATAAACGATTAGAGCATCTAGTTTCTCTGAATAATACAATTTCTCATTCCATTCCGAATCATACATATTCAAATAAAATGAAGGATGGAAGTTTAAAGTTGAAAAACTATTTGAAAGTCTTTGGCTACTATCAATAGTTTCATGTATTAACTGTCTATTCTCTATATTATAGTAATCTAACTTTTTAAGTAGTGAATCGTTATTATTAATATTTTTATCATATGGTATAGTCATCAAATATTCCTGCACAACTTTAAATCCAAATGCTGTATATAGTTCAGGGTTTTCCGTAAACAATAATGCACATTCACATTTCTTATCGATTTCTTCTATCATTTTATCCATTAATTGTGTCATTAACCCTTGTCTACGGAAATTAGGGTGTGTCATTACTGATTGAATACCCGCCGCATTTATTTTTTCACCATTAATTAATAATGGGAGTGAAAATGCCGCAACATTTGCAATCACTTTATCTTCTTGTAAAAACGATAAAGCTTTATATGTATCATCCCAATATCCTTTATCCGAAAAATCATTCAATGTTTGAGTTTTAATTCCAAACACTTCTTCAAATAAAGGAAATAACTGCTCTCTTTTCGGTTCTTCTATTAGAAGACTTGCCAATTTTTCAACATTCCCCATGTTGTACCTCCAAATGTTAAATTCCATTAAATTAGATATACTTATATGACCTACTCTTAAAAATAGAGGTCTTACCAATCAATATACTATCATAAAACATAAAAAAAAGTCTAATTAATTTTATGTTTTGACTATTTGAAAATAAGTCGAATAAAACAATATTAAGATTTCTGGATATTAATTAGTTTATTATATAAAAATAGCGCTTTCTAATTAGCTTTTACTAATAGAAATACACTATTTATAATAAAATATTTTTATTCTTTTATCCCTTCAAGTCTTTCCTTCGTATTAATTTCTTCTCCACTTATACGCTTTTCAAAAGACTTTCTCCAACTACTTGAAAGTGCATTTACTTCTAATATTCTTTTTACCCCTTCAATATTTTGTTTTTCCTTATGCATGATACGATTAGCAAACGCTATTGAAACACCTTTCGGATCAGACTGTAGACTTTTTAATGTATCGACTGATGATACCCATCCTTCTTTTAATACACGAAAATAAAATCCTGTATATCCTGTTTCTTGAAAATATAGTGGTAACTTTGGAATATTATATTTTTTTGCTAATTTAAAACAAGGTTGCCTTGGTTGTGTTACCTGTACGATTGCCTCTCCGAGCTCAAACGTATCACCAATACAAACATCCTCTTCGCGCATACCACTAACTGTTATATTTTCTCCGAAAGCCCCATATACAAGATCTTGATTCAATTCTTTTTCCCAGTATGGATAGTGATCACCAGTATAAACACAAACTGCTTTATCTACTCCTCCATGATGAACTAAGTCCGCCTGTCCATCTCCATTAAATTTTACAAAGGATAAATATACCGGTTCCTTTACTTGTTTCTTATTTATGCCTGTATGAATTACTTTTCCGCCGTATATAACCTCTTTTGGTAATCCTATATTTAAAGATAATAATTGATATTCATTAGCCATTCCATTTCCTCCTTTAAAGGTGTTACATGTATTTTCTCTCGATTAATTTTTACAACCCTCTCTGTTACATAAAGATGATTATAAAACCTCTAAAATCATTGTTCAATTCAATCATTTATATAATAATGATAGGTATAACCTATCATTATACTTGAGGTGATTCCAATCGAATTACGACAACTTGAATACTTTTTAGCTGTTTCAAAAGAATTACATTTCACAAAAGCAGCTGAAAAATTAAATATTTCACAGCCTTCACTAAGTCAACAAATACGTGCATTAGAGCATGAAGTAGGAATGCCACTTTTCGATCGAATTGGTAAAAAAATATCATTAACTGAAGCAGGGAAGATTTTATTATCACATAGTAAAACCATTTTTCATGAAGTCGAACAAGCTCGTTCAGCTATTCAAGACCTAAACGGATTACAGCAAGGTTCCTTAACAATAGGGGCTTTGTTAACCGTCGTAAATTATTTACTACCACCAGCTATTTTAAATTTTAATAATTTATATCCCAATATAGAGCTTTCTGTATTAGGGCTTCGTACAGGAGATATTCGTGAAAAATTATTACAAAACGAACTAGATATTGGAATTACATTTCTCCCGGTGCAAGATAAAGAGATTATCTCCATCCCTCTATACAAAAGCGATCTTACATTAGTCGTGCCCACTGGTCATCAATTAGCTGAACGTAACCATGTATCTATTGCTGAATTACAGAACTACCCTTTAATTCTTTTGCCTAAAAATTTCTTTTTAACCGAACTAATTACATCTCATTGTCAAAAATTCAACTTTAAACCAAGGCCAATTTTAGAAATTAGTACGATGGAATCTTTAATCCAAATGGTTTCCAAAGGAATGGGAATTACAGTGTTACCCAAACCATATATAGACTTTTTACAAAATAAAAACATTCAAGCTATTAAAATAGAAAACCCTACTCCAATAATTGAAATAGGGCTAATTTATAGAAAAGATAAATATATGTGTGCTGCAACTCGAGAATTTATTGAGCAACTAAAAATCACAGTACGTTCTTTCCAAAACTAAACAAAAGAGATTATCCTATGAAACCGTTTCACAACAATTTAGTAGAATAATCTCTTTTCAAAACAAAGTAAACATTATATTTAACTCTTATAAACTTTAATGTACCTTTTTAGATATTGGAATATATTTAGTAAAATATGCACCAACTAGCAATAATACAATTGAAAATAACCAAGTAAACGCACCGTCAAAATGAAACCAATATGCAAACATATTTAAGATTGCAAGTGAAAAGAAGCAAATAGAAGTTAACGAACTTTTCAATCCTTTTATCCCAGATTTTTTTCTCTTTTGATAAGCAATATACATCGCAATAACAAGAAAAAAGATAAGAACAAATGGTAACATAACTTTTAGTATTGATAATCCCTCCAGTATAAATGCACTCTTTACATCACCATCTTATCCCATTTATCTTTTAGGTATCAATTCATTCTTATCTTCCTTCCAAAAGTCAGTATAAGTTTTATTTTTAAAGTTCACGTTCACCTCAGAAAACGGCATACTTCCTCCAACTTTCAATGAATACCAGTCGTTTAAAAGTGGTGATCCGAAACAAATCTTCATTGTACGATCATGTAAATCGAATAATACAGAATGTAAAGTTCCAAACCATTCTTCATAGTTATGCACAGTAAGTCCAGCAGGATATTCTTCTTCTACTAACTTTTTTAAAGACTCTATGCTTACTTGTTCATATCTATTTAAATGCTCATGTAAAACGTGATATCTCTTTGTAGATTGTTCTAATTTCCTATTATTTAATTTCTGAATTGATGAACTAATTGCATGGTTTGTTGATACAATAAAAGCTTGTTTTTCACCATCAATCGTTATTGTGGATTTATGACCGTCAAATATTTCAATATATGCTGCATTTAAAGGATCAGCTATTATTAAATTAATATTACTAGCAATTGGGATTTCTTCTATTAGTAACTTAGCTTCCTGCACATTTTTACATTTCTCCAACAACAATCGAATTACCGCAAAACATTGTAAACCACTCACCATTGGCTTTCTTAAACCTGCAATATTTCCTACTGGTTGACCACATGCTGAAAATGTAACAGCTAATCCATGCTCGTTTATCCCTTCCGTTCGGCCAAAATATTGAGTAGAAAAGCCACTATGTGCATACGCACCTTCAACATGAGTTGAACAAAAACGCATATCATCTATTACTGGTGACAAATCATAATTCCTTAATACATATGTGTGCTCTAAATCGGTCTTTTTAGGTAATACTGCACAATGACTACAACCTGCTTTCAATAGTGTTTGATAGTAATACATCATATTTTTTGAAGGAATTTTTAACACTTCACAAAACCCCTCAATTTCTTCATTTATGCCTGGACAATGTTTGTTTAGTATATTTCTCGATTCTGTCCAATGGTTATTAGATATTACATTTTCTTCGTGTATAAATTGCGGGATGAGATACGGATTTTGTTTCACGAATTCCCCTTGTTGCTTTCCAATCTCATAATAACTTCCTTTTAATGATGAAAAATACCCCTTTACTTGATACATCAAACTCCCCCTCACATTGGATATATCCATATCGTACCAAATGGATTTCATTCATCCTTGATGTTTTTTACTATCTTTCTTTAACACCATCCCATTTTAATATCTCCACTAATAATTATTTACTAGACAATTAAAGTTTTGTTAATATTGCTGTAATAGCTTTATTTCAAAATAAAGTAGTTTGGATATCAAATGAGCAAAATACTTTGTTAAACCCACTTATAAGCAATCATCTAATTCATGAAATCAAAAAACTTATTTATCAAAATAAAAGGAGAATTTATGTATGAGTAGTTGCAAACCAATTGATAAATTAACTATTGAGGACCTAAAACAAAACCCCATTTGGGAATGGGCAATAGATGAAGAGGAAAACGAAGAACATGACGAAACATGGGTAAAACCAGCGGCAACTACTAATTTTACAGAAGAATTAAACGGTTCAATCGTACTAGGCGAATTATTCTTACATAATGGTGAAAAATTCCCTATGATGTGTGAAATTGATATTGAAGGTGACGAGGCCGTAATTCGTTCTGTTGTTTATTATAAGGAAGCAAAAAATGAGTATATTGCTATAGAAGATATTGTGAAAACGGTCGAAATGCCGTTATCGATTATTATTAATCTTACAATTCATGCAGAATCCAAAACCTTACGCTTCACTGCACATAAAGTAGATATTTATAAAAATTCAATAACGACTAATTTTAATTAAAGTTGGCCGAAATAAAGAAAACAATTATGAAATACAAACTGGGGAATCATTAACGATTCCCCAGTTTTTTAAACTATATTAAAGTATCCCCTTTTCCACTAAAGTCTCTGCGATTTGAACTGAATTCCAAGCCGCACCTTTTAATAGGTTATCGGAAACAATCCAGAGGTGGAATCCGTTTGGCGTATCAGGATCTTTACGTATTCTTCCGACAAATGTATCTATTTTCCCTTCTGCATATAATGGCATTGGATACAGCTGTTCACTAGGGTTATCCTGCAAAATAACACCTGGTGCATCCATTAGTATTCCCTTGATTTCCGCAACGCTTGCTTCTTTTTCCAGTTCTATATAAACCGATTCTGAATGCCCCGATACAACTGGAACACGTACACAAGTAGCTGCCATTTTCAGGTTTTCATCTTCTAATATTTTCTTCGTTTCTTGAATCATTTTGACTTCTTCAAAAGTAAAATCATTGTCTGTAAATATATCTACTTGAGGCAGTACATTAAATGCTATTGGATAATGTTTTTTATCTTTTTTCACCGGTAATATATCACTCTTCACTTCTTCACCTGCAAGTATAGACTTAGCCTGCTCTCGTAATTCATGAATCGCATGAATGCCAGAACCCGATACAGCTTGATATGTTGAAACGATAATTCTTTCTAAACCAAATGATTTTCGAATCGGCTGAAGTGCTGTTACCATCTGTAATGCTGAACAATTTGGAACTGCAATGATACCTTTATGCTGTTTTAAAGTGTGCGCATTCACTTCCGGAACAACGAGCGGTACACCTTGTGCCATTCGGTACTCACTTGTGTTATCAATTACAATCGCACCACTAGAAACTGCATGAGTTACAAATTGTCTAGATACTTCTCCCCCAGCGCTAAAAAAGGCAATATCTACACCTTCAAAGCTAGTTGTTTTTGCCTCTTGTATAATTATCTCTCGTCCTTTGAATCTTACTTTCTTACCAGCGGATCGTTTTGACGAAAGCAATGTAACTTCAACTATATTAAACTTCATTTCATTCTCTAACAGTTCAATAATTTTTTGCCCTACCGCACCTGTAGCCCCAACAACAGCTACATGATAGCCCTTTTTGATCATCTGTTCTCCTCCAATATCACCTGAATGAATATTTCTACAATTTCATTTTATACAAAATTTAATCATTTGGAAAATTAAAATACATGATATAATCATTCACAAATCATGATAATAAAAGAGGGATCGCTTATGGAAATGAGACATGTTAAAACATTTTGCGCCATTGTGAAGTATGGTAATTTTTCTAAAGCTGCGCACGCGCTAGGTTATGCGCAATCTACTGTTACAGCACATATGAAAGCTTTAGAGAACGATTTACATATTCCTCTTTTCGATCGGTTAGGGAAAAAAGTGCTACTTACAAAAGCAGGTCATCAATTTCATCCTTATGCATTAGAATTACTTTCAATATATGAAAAAGCGCAAGAAATCCCCCAAAATACAGATTATTTAGAAGGTACATTAAGTATTACATCTAATGAATCATTAGCGGTATACCGATTACCACAATTATTACGTACTTACAAACAGAAAAATCCGAAAGTAAATATCGTACTTGAAACAAACACAAATGAACAAGCATTACAAAAATTACGTGAAGGAGAAACAGACGTTGTCTTCATAATTGGAGAAAGTATAGAACATAATGATTTTATTACGCGTACTTTTAGTAATGAAACATTTGGATGGATTTTACCAGCTTATTCCGCTGCACATACAAATCCATTCCAGTTATTACAGGAAACTCAGTTCATTTTTACAGAACAAAGTTGCGGCTATAGGACAATGGTAGATCGTTTTTTACGTCAAAGCGGAAATATTCCAGCTAAAACATTTGAAACTTCCAATGTTGAAGTCATTAAACAATCCGTCATGTGTGAGTTAGGCATTTCAATTCTTCCTTATATCGTTGTACAGGAAAGTTGTCAAAAAGAACAACTATGTTTTCAGCCTATCGAAACTCCATCCGTTATTCAAAGTCATGTAATCTATCATAAATCCAGATGGATTTCCCCGGTGTTACAGTCGTTTCTTTCCTTACTTGAACCAGATTAAGATATTAAGAAGTACATATAAAAAGAGTAATTGCCTAATAAGCAATTACTCTCTTACATTAATTAGTATATTATTTATTAGTCTGTCCGCCACCTGCAATTAATTTACTACCTGAATATGTACCTTTGTTCATAAACACTTGATTAATTAATTCTTTTTGCTCAGCTTCCGACATTACTCCTTTTCCTTCTCCTAAATTCCCACTTTGTAATTTCCAAATCTTATTGTGATCCCCATCAACCTTTTCATATTTTCCTTGTTTCCATCGTTCTAAAATTTCTACATATGTACTTCCCTGTACAAGATCATTACTCTTTACAATATCAATTAAGCTTTCAATCCGCTCTTGTGTAATAAAAATATAGCCCCACTTTTGATCAGCTTTCGCTTTTTGATGTGCCATTTCATGTAATGCTGTCTGTATGTTCTCATCTGTCCATTTAAAATTTTTATTAAAACCACTATTTGGCAATGAATAATTGCCATTCTCTAAAAGCTTTGCATCTTCTGCTTTTACGTTACTATCAGCTAATACTTCTACTGCTGGAGCAGCTGGTGATGCCTTTTTCGCAGCTGGTTTACTATTATTTAAATAATGCAGCATACCATATGTTAAACCTACTCCGATTACCGCCATACCAGCTAGAATACCGATTATTTTAAATAGTGTTTTCATCGCGCTTGTTTCCTCCCAAATATCTCTGTTCTGACTACCTAATTATTTTTTATATAAAAACTGTTACTTCATTTAAAATATCGCATCCCATCCCCTATCATATTATTTATATATACTTTCTCATATTGTATTTCTTTTTCTTTAAAATTGAAAGATTATTCTGTTAAATATTGAAAGTATTCTACAAATTTTTCCTTTATATTTATAAAGAAGCAAAAAAAACAACGAGCGCGTTCTACAACACTCGTTGTTTTTACTTTATGCACGATTTTCTTTTAACCACTTCGTAATAGCATCTAACCTCGAAACATCAAAACGTCTTTCTTCACACACGTTCAAATTTTTTGAGTTTCTCACTATTTCTAATTCATTATTTCTTACACTTTTCGCCTCAATTAATTTACAATACCCATCTGTAACAGTATTTAAATTTTCATAATAACGCTGAAACGATTTTGATATATGTAAATGTTTTTCAAAGTTTCTCCTTCTTTTCGTTTCATCATATACTTTCCGCTTTCTAAGTTCTTCATCGTTCGTATATAAATAAAAATATTGATCCGGAAAACCAATTTCCCTATTTAACATCTTTTCTTTATAAAAATTTTCTATTAAAGATAATGGCTGATTAAATATATCAAAATGAAAACACCAATTATAACTAAGTGGCTGAAATATATCACCATCAAGTATTACTAATTCATATTGCTCTGACTTCTGAACAGCTATATTCCAGCGCTCAACTTGTTTTTCAAAATACCATGTTCTATGTTCATTTTTTGGCCTTTCAAATAAAGAATTCACTTCAGGTATTATATAAGCACCATAATTCTTTTCTAATTCACGGCACGTGGTACTTTTACCAACAGCGCTTGCTCCCTCAAATGCTATTATCCCCATAGTTTCTCCCTCTTTCATTAACTAAAATTTCGTTGTTTCACTTTTCTTCCCCATAACTTTCTCCATAAAACAATTGAAGCGATAGTGAGCATGATTGTTGTAATGATACTACCTTCAATTCCAAACGTGCCTCCATGAAGGAATACGGGGCCATTTGTTGCAGGTTTAAATAACGGCGTTGAATATATGGTCATCCCGCTAACTGCAAAACCGTAGACGTTATATTGTGCCCAATTCCAAATGGTATGCCATGCGCAAATCCCCCACAGACTACTGTCTTTTAAAACGTAAAAAGCTGCAAATACACCAACTAATATTATATTCGATATTGAAAGAATTGTAATACCTGGATTAAGTAAATGAAGAAAACCAAATAAGAAAGACGTCACAACAATCCCAACCCATATACGACTTCTAACAGAAAGAACCGGGAATAACCAACCTCGTACAATAATTTCTTCTGTTGCCCCTTGTATTAAAAATGCGACTAAAGAACCTACAATACCCAATATAGCGGTTACTGTAATTTTTTGTATTTGTAATGTTACAACTCCTGCTAATAGGAGTAAAATTACTGGTATTGAAATGAAAACAAATCCTATTAATGCACCTCTCAAATATTTTCTTATCCATTGATTCCCCCAAAAACCAATGGATGAAAATGATCTTTTCTCTACAAATCTAATCCATAAAAACACAAAAAATATTGCGCCGCCAAACGTTAATATCATCTCAATGTCGCTATAAATCGCCTTCATAAAAGTTGTTTCTGCTTTCGGTAAAATCAGCATAAACAACATAAATAATTCACCTAAAGTTAAAAATATAATCGCGAGTATGACAGCAAAAACAGGATGAACTTTTCTTCTTCCTTCTTTTGCTGCTTCAATTATTTTAAATTGTTTATTTTGCAATATTCTATCCTCCTAATTATGGTACTCATCAGCAATATTAAAATAATATTTAGCCTTTTATTTAAACTTATTTTTTCATATAAATGATTTTTGTTTGGAATAAATTCAAATTAGGAATAATATATAAATAAAAGAGGTGCCTTTGTGCCTTTACTATTATCACCCAGATTAGTCAGTGGTATTACCAGCACTTGCTATTTCCCACCATTTGTTGTAAGATAGTAATTAAGGTCAATTTAACACTATATTTTCTTTGCATATTATCAAGTATCAATCAGGGACATTTTGTACTCCTTATGGGTTTTTGATAATATGTGAACTTTTATTTTCATTCAAATAAGGCCGATCATATTGTAATTTTTCTACTTTTAGGAGGCATTACCATGACATTAACAGGTAAAGTAAAATGGTTTAACAGCGAAAAAGGTTTCGGTTTCATCGAAGTTGCAGACGGTAACGACGTATTCGTTCACTTCTCAGCTATCACTGGCGACGGCTTCAAGTCTCTAGACGAAGGTCAAGAAGTTAGCTTCGAAGTTGAAGAAGGTAACCGCGGACCTCAAGCTAAAAACGTTGTAAAGCTATAATTCAAACAATAAAAAGGTTGTTACCAGCAAGGTTAACAACCTTTTTAATATATAACTAAAATTTTTTACATAAAAGGAGTGGTTACATGTATCGCAATCGAAAGAATGATGTAGCAGAAGTACCACCAGAACAAACCCCTGTTTGGGAATGTGAATCAGAGGATTGTTTAGGATGGATGAGAAAGAACTTTTCATTTGAAGAAGAGCCTAAATGCCCTTTATGTAAAAGTAGCATGAAAAGCGGAGAACGTTTATTACCTAAATTAGGTTAATTTATAATAAAAAAAACCTCTTTTAATTAAGAGGTTTTTTTTATTATAAATTTATGTCCTCAATATCAGTTCGCACTATAGAATACAATAATGCATCGTGTTGCTTATTTCCTTGATGAATATATCCGCGCAATAGACCTTCCTTTTGAAAGCCGATTTTAGATAACATTCTACAAGAAGTAACATTTTCAGGATATGTAATAGCTCCAATTCTAAACAAACCCAAATCTTTAAACCCATAATCAATAATTTCTCGAGCCGCTTCTGACGCATAACCATTTCCCCAATAACGAGGATGCAGGTCATATCCAATCTCAGATCGTTTACTCCATAATTGTAAATTGTTTAGTCCAATTGTTCCTATTAAAACGTTCGTTTCTTTTAACACAATTCCCCATCGTATTGCCTTTTTCTCAAAGTAATTTTTCGAAAAAGATTCGATCATACGTGAAGCTTGTCCAAACTCCGTAAAAGAATTCATACCGTAATAACACGTTACTTCATCCAATGAAAAGATTTCATATATTTTTTGACAATAAGATTGTTCTATTTCAACTAAACGTAAGCGTTCTGTTTCTAATATAGGAAATGCCATAGGATCACTCCTTTCTCTCTACTCATTCATTATATCAGAAAAAATATTTATAATTACTAAAGTCCTTATTGTTCCATAAATCAAACATTTCTAATGACGCATTCCCTCTTTATTCTATATACACGAATTGGATACCTTCTGATTACTACTCAAACATTACGCTATAATTTCCATAAATCGAATTTCAAATTATCAAGAACTGTAAAAAAAATTGTTTCTTCATTTTCTCCTTCCAAACAACCACCCTACCCCATACATTTATGGTAAAATATAGTTAATACATTATTTTATTGTGGAGGTGTAAATTTCCTATGTATATATTCATCGGCTTATCCCTCTTACTCATATTACTTATTTTTTTATTCGCAAAAAAATTCACACCAAACTCTTTCATGATGACTAACTTTAAAGGCAATAGCTTTAAGACATTTTCAATCGGTATTTTAATCGCTGCCATACTCTCACTTTCATATGGAACTTATCATGCAGTAACATATCAACCTAGTTATTTAGATATTAAATTAAAAAATCAAAACTACACTGTTTTCGGTAATGTAGGCGAATTCGGTTATTTCTCCGAAGAATTATTAAAAAAAGATACAGAAGTTCAACTATATTTCGTCTCTTGGAAAAAAATGCAGTTAAAAAATCCGGTAATACTTATAGAATATCCTTCAGGAAAACAAGAAACATGGAAGCCAAATATCGTATTAATACCGATAAGTAAATTACAAGAAAAACATGATATAAAAGATATTTATCAACTATCACCGTATTCATTTAAAGAATCTGGAGAAATAACATTAACAATAAAAGAAAACAATGTAAAAAACAATAAAATTTCCATTCAAATAAAATAAATAAAAACTGTTCCTTCATTTTGCTGAAGGAACAGTTTTTATTTATTCTACAGTATTATTTATTTAATGTAGCCATTATTTCATTGGCAATATTCTTTCCATTTCCAATACACGCACCAATTCCAACACCGTAATATGAGGCACCAGCTAAATATACATTTGGATAAAGATTTGTCATTTTTTCTTGCAATGCTTGAACCGCTTGATTATGTTCTAAATGATATTTCGGCATTAAATCTTTCCAATTTGTAACTTCAACTACTTCTGGTTCACCTTTAATTCCGAGACTCTTTTCAATATCATATAAAGCTACTCGTACTAATTCTTCTTCACTGTAATCCTTGATTGTTTCATATACCGGATTGGTACTCTTATAAAACATTCTAACTAATAATTTTTGTTTACCCGATGTATGTTTCCACTTTCGACTTGTCCATGTACAAGCATCACAATGTAAATCACTGTTTTCCGTTACAATAAACCCCGTACCGTCAGCTGGTAGTTGTTCATCTAGTATGTCAAATCCTAAATAAATACTAATAAGAGATGAGTTTTTAAATGTATTAAACTGCTCATTTAACTCATTAGACTGTAATAAAGTTTGCGCTACATCATGTGGAGCTGCTAAAACAACATAATCAGCTTGTATTGTTTCATGATTTGCAAAAGAAATCTCATATCGATCTTCTTGTTTACTTACAGCCGTCGTTATAGCACCTTTTTTTACGACAGTTTCAGTCAGCACTTCTTCTAAGCGATTAATTATCGTAGATAGTCCACCCTTAAATGATACGAATTTTTTATTTCCTGCTGATTGAAATTGTTTTTTATTCTCTTCAAAACCTTTAATAATACTTCCATACTTATTTTTATAATCCAGTAAATACGGTAATGTAGATGCCATTGTAAGCTCATTCAATTTACCAGAATATACGCCTGAAAGCACAGGAGCAATTTGTCTTTCCACTAACTCTTTCCCTAAAAAGCTTTCTAAAAATAGAGCAAGTGATGTATCTTTCGTAAACTCTTTATTTTTCGTTATGAAATCTTTTAAAGCTACGATTTTCCCCTTCGTTGAGACTAGCGTACTGCTAAACAACGACCGGGCACTCATCGGTATCCCAAATATAGTATCAGAAGGAATTGGATGTAACATGTTTTCAGAATATATGTAAGAAATACCCGTTTCATTATATACCATTTCATTTTCTAAATTTAAATCTTTTACAAGTGGCATAACATGTTCATTACGAGCAACGATTGAATCCGCCCCTGACTCCATAATGAAATCCTTTTCTTCCACACTATGGATTTTACCACCTAAATACTCTTCTTTCTCAATAAGAATTAAATTTAAATCGATATTATAATCCTTTTTTAATTTTTCTAAATAAAACATAGTAGAAAGTCCCGTTATACCTCCACCGATAACAACAACTGTTTTCATATGTGCTGCGCTCCTAACCGATACAATTAATAATTCCTTTTTATTATAACCAAAAGTCCTTATATTCGACTAGCAAGTTGCGCATTCTGTAAGAAATTAGACAATATATTTTAATATATTTTCTAATTACCTAATAAAAAAGAACTATAACATTTACAAACCCTGTCATAGTTCTCTTTATTTTAAAAACATAAAGTAATTGATTAATTTGTCTAGTTCTTGACTCAATGCCAATACTTTTTCATGTTGAATTCCATAATCCGATACTAAATATAAAAGTTCTTCTTTTTTTATTTCAATTACTTTTTCCAATTTCGCTAGTTCCATGTCGTTTTACATCTCTCCAAAAATAAAATGTATGTATTTCAGTATAGCCTACTTACATAATTAGTAAAAGTAAAATACACATGTAAAATCTTACATATTTGAAAAAATAATATACTACTAACAAAAAAAGAAACTAGATTAAACTTCCTTTTACAGATCATTAACGTTCATTAAGAATGAATAACATAACGGAATTTTTCTAATGTGATATCTTTATAATTTGGAGCTCTCTGTATATGATTAAAATAACTATATGAGAATTTAAATACATGACCAAAATCCCAATCGAATTCACTATAGTCTTTTATCCAAAATATATTTTCAGTTGGTAAAATATTTGCACGTTTAGATTGAATTAAAGGTAATCGATCTATAGGTGAGTGTAAAGTTATTTCCGTATTCAGCTTGAGCTTTTGGCTAGCTCTTAGTACGTATACTAGTTTTAAAAGCGGACGTATCCCTCGTTGAAATAGATCTATATGTCCTAAATCGTACATTATATTAATTGCGTGGGAGTATGTAAGCAAATGCCCAATTAAATCATGATGTGATTCTGCTCGATAAATACTATTAAATTTCGATAACTCATTTAAAACGAATCGAGATACTTGTGTTGGATTACTCAATTCACTTTGTATCTCATCTTCAAAACTTAATTGTTTTACTTCTTTCATCGTATAACCAATCCACGATCTACCTGGAATTGTTTTTCGAAATGATAAAATAAGAGTAGTAATCCCTTCAATTGCTTGATTATCTCCCCATTTTTGTAGCTCTTTCATAGCTAATAAGCTTAATGACGCATAAATGACGTTATGCCCGACCCAATGAAGTTCATCAATCGTTTGTTCTAAAGATTTTATAATCATATTCTCCGCAATTTGAAAATCTATTTCTTTTTTATCATCAATCATCTCACCAATTTTTTTCTTGCTTAGCATCATCCTTGTTTGCAAATGTATATTACGAGCTGTTTCTTCATCAATATGATTATCTTTCATAAAAAAATAACTAGCAATTGCAGCTGCTCCAAAATGCGCATGCCAAATATCATTTGTTTCTTTTTTGCATTGAGAAATAATTGAAAGACCGCCTTTTAAAATACTTTTGTTTTCCATTTTCTTTCTCCCTTAATCAAAAGCACTATATTTTCATCCTAAAGATGGTGTCAGGACAAATAAAATGTGATTCGATTCATCACTTTTATTCAAAAATCGATGCTTCACATTCGGTGGAATACGTACAACATCGCCTTCTTCTAAAAAATATTCTTTTTCCTCCAATTCTACGTACACTTCCCCTTTCATAATAACAGCAATCTCTTCCTTATCTTCATGGGAATAATGGCTTTCTGTTGTATTTGCTTGTTTATTTAAATCCATCATTAGCATTTCAATACGTGCTTTCATAAAATCAGGTGTTAATACATCATATACAATGTGATCATTGTTTTCCCGATATACTTTTTTTCGATCTTTTTTCTTAGAAATGAGCGAATCTGTATCAATATCGTTAATAAAAAGTGTAAACAGCGGTACATTTAATGCTTTTGCAATTAATTCCAAAACATTTAAAGAAGGATTAGCATGTCCTCTTTCAATTTGGCTAATTAACGACGTACTAATCCCTGCATAATCAGCGAATTCACGAATTGTCATATTATTTTTCTTACGATAACTTAATACCGTTTGTCCAAGCCTATCATGTATCACAGTAAAACTTCCTTTCGTCCATCATAATGCATGTTTCGTTGTCTTTGTGCTGACATACTAAACAAAGGCAAATAACCCTTCCCTATTATCTCCGGGACTTATATACTTACTTTTGTACATTATATCGTATTAATGTTTATTATAATAAACATTCTATCGGAGGGACAAACTTTGAAATCACCTATTCTTTCATATTGCATCTTATTTTTTGGTGTATTCGCCTTATCAACTTCAGCTATTTTTGTAAAATTGGCAGATGCTCCTGCGACAATCATTGCTTTTTACCGATTATTCTTTGCCACACTAATTCTGTTACCGTTATTACTATTTAATAAAAATAGTCGAAATGAGCTAAAAACTTTAACGAAAAAACAATGGGCACTTGGATTCGTATCTGGGCTATTTTTAGCTGCACATTATGTACTATGGTTTGAATCATTACAATATACTTCTGTAGCAAGCTCTACAGTTATCGTAACGTTACAACCTTTGTTCTCAATGATTGGTGGTTATTTTTTATTTAAGGAGAGATTTACGAAAGGAGCAGTTATTGGTTGCCTCATCGCTATTTCAGGTAGTATCATCATTGGCTGGCAAGATTTCCAAATTAGTGGAGAAGCTTTATATGGAGATATTTTAGCACTTATCGCTGCCGGTATCATTACTGCTTATTTTTTCATTAGCCAACACGTTCGTAAAGATTTGTCACTTATACCATATTCGGTAATTAGTTATGGAAGTAGTGCTGGCTTTCTTGGCATATTTGCTTTCACGCAACAAGAATCTTTCATCCATTACTCTACACAAACTTGGTTGTGCTTTATTGGATTAGCTTTCATTGCTACAATTTTAGGACAAACCATTTTTAATTGGTTATTAAAATGGATGAGTGCTACTGTAATTTCAATGAGTATTTTAGGTGAAACAATTGGCACTTGTATACTAGCGTACTTTATATTACATGAGACCATTTCTTTACAACAAGGACTAGGAATTACCGTTATTTTTATTGGTTTAGTATTATTTTTAATACAGCCAAATTCTAATAAAAAAGCATGACAGTATACTGTCATGCTTTTAACTACTAATTATGTACAATTAAACCATCCGGTCTAAAACGACTCATCATAATTTCATTAATAAACTTTCCGTGAGCTTTCAAATTCCCTATCTTTACTCCCTCTTCTACAAATCCAAATTTTTCATATAAAGCTTTTGCTTTTGGATTCGTTTCTAACACACCTAGTTCTACTCTCTCTAACATTAACCAATTATCAGCCAAATCAAGCATCTTCGTAAGAAGTGCTTTCCCAATTCCTTTATTATGATATTCACTATCAACCCCAATGAATAAATCGCCTGAATGAGATCTTCGGCCCGGACTTTGTGTTAAACCTACAAATCCAACAATTTCTCCATCATATTCTGCAACAAATTCAAATTGATTTGGTGCTAAATTTCGAATTCTATTTTCCATAGCTTCTACACGCATGCTAGGTAAGAAAACCATATACGGTAAAACGTCATCCTGTATACATATACGATGAATTGCTCTAGCATCTTGTATTTCTACTGCTCTAACGTTGATCTCCATCTTTCTCTCCTCCATATAAATAACAATATATTTGTATGTATTCTAGAAACGTTCATGAATGACCTTCTCGTCCGCATTTCTTTATGTCATTTTTACATAATTATTTCGATATAATACTTAATTTCCAAAAAGATTAACAACTATATCTATATGTTTAACTTTTCACTTTATTATATAAATTAAGCAAATTTTCAATTGGAATACCATTTAGTTTCATGCCGGCTATATCACAATTTTCTATTTCAATATTTTTCAGATTACTATTACTTATGGTGCTACCTTCCAAATCACATTTATCGAATAAAATAGGTTCCTTCTCATCTCCGAGACTTGTATTTTTAAATTGCACTCCACCTAAAGTCACCAAATTAAATTTACTACCAGAAAGATTTAAATCTGCATATGATGACCATCTAAAATTTATATTTCTAAACTTTGATTGACTTACATTACAATTACTCATATTCGTATTCATTATATTGCTACCAACAAATGAACTGTTTTTTAAATTCACTTGATAATACTCTGTATTTGCTAAATTACAGTTTTCGTATTGACTATTTTTCATATCTTTATTTGTAACTACACTCTCTTTATTTGAGCTTGTTTTTATTCTTTTCACGTAACAATACTCATCTTCCGATTCAAAAATCATTTGGTAGCCCATCTTTTTATAAAAGTGATGATTATTAATTTGTCTACTAGATGTTTCGAGATCCCAAATCTTTATGTTTGGATATTCCTTTTCTATTAATTTCATAACATGTGATCCAATTCCTTTTCCTTGATAAACAGAATCTACAAAAATACGATCAATTCGACCGTACGACTTACCAGAAATCGTAACTATTATCCCTCCGATTATTTCTTTATCCATTACAACTTTGAAAGAATCCAATTCTTCAATGGAATATTCCATCATTTCAACTGAAGAATATCCTGGCGGTTGAATGTTATAATCAATGACATCATCTTGGCCGTATAGCCATTGTTTTGCTTCTGCATCAAATGTTCTTTTCATTATTTCTGTTAATTTCTCAGCATCTAAAATTGTAGCTTTTTCTATAGATATCATTGTTGTTTTCCCCTTCATTATTACAAACCAATAATTTTTGTGAATGCCATAATTATCAATTCACTTTTGTTTTTAATGTTTTTCCCATTATTACATATGGAACATCATTTTTACTTGGATGAAATGGCTCCAATACATTTATCCAATCTAATCTTTCATATAACGAACGTGCTTTTTCATTGTTTATTTGTGTTGTTAAAACACTCGTTCTATTTGAAACCCCTTCTAGTAATTTATTATGTAATTTCGTTCCAAGACCTTTATTTTGATATTGTGGGTGAACTGCTAACTCTACAAATTCAAAACAATCTTGCAACCATTCGTCTACTTGCTCTAGATGTAACGCTTCTCTCATTAATTGATTATAGTACTGTCCCTCCATTGAGCGATAACCATAAGTAAAACCAACTACTTCATTTTCATCATTTATTGCTACTATACCTTTAAAACCTGTATATTCTATATGCCTATTCATTCGCTTGATCATTTCATTGAAATTTGTTTTCTCAAATACTTTACAATACAAATTTGCCATATTCCCAATTAGGATCTCCTCTTTTTCAATGCTTACAAATTTCACTTTACTCCCCCCTATTAAAACATTTATATCCTTTTTAAAAACTAAGAAAATTAACACTAATCACTCTCTTTACTATTAAACTACAAATCACCCTATATTTTCCACAGTTACTTAGTATTAATGAATAATAAAAAGAGACCATGTAATATAAACATGTTCTCTTCTTTTATTCATTTTCAATTTTATCCTGCTATTTGCCTGGCGGTAAGACCCCCACCTCAAAATTCAGCGAAAGCAAAGAAGTTAGGTGGGGGATCAATTGCCCGTAAAATCCCGATTGGTGAGGGCTGAACCCCCCCACTGATTAAAGTTTCACTTTATATAATTAAAAATTAGATATTACTTAAGCCACTCGTTGCAAGTATTACTTAACTGCTGTAAATCTTCTATAAATTTACTCGCATCATATCCATCACAAACCGAATGATGTACTTGCAATGAAACTGGTAGCATAACCTTGTTTCCTTCGTTAAAATATTTCCCACAAGTTATAATTGGCAATAGAAAATTTTCATCATTATTAATATTAAGATTAAATCCAGTAAAACTAGTCCAAGGTATGCTAGAAATCGGAAATACATTAGGCGGAATATTTTCTTTCGTGAAAAGACCATGAACACTAGCATAGTATCTCATATCGTCTTCATACTTTTTATAGAAAGTGCGGAAATCACTTGAATAATCCGTCCATATACTTGAAAAAGACTTATCATCTTTATGAAAGATTGTATAACTCGGTATCATTTCCTCCCAATAGCCTAAAACTCCTTCATCGTTAAAACATGTTCGAAATTTTTTATGATTATTTACTACTCTAGAAATTAAATATATAAAAACGGGATAAAATTTTATTCCCTTTTGATATACTTCCTCTAATAACATCGTGATATCAACATTCACAGTCATACTAAATGTACATTTCAACTTTAAATAATGCTCAAAATACCGCTCTCTATTCCAATCTTCTCTATCAATTACATGAAACTTCATTCTAATAGCCTCCTAAAATTTTCTTTTTATTTTAGAAGGCTAATTCCCTTGCTCTCACCATACTTGTTCACTCCTAACAGTTTACAATTCACCCTAATTATTCATTTAATTATATAACATATGTAAGAATCAATTCACATATTTCTGGAAATCCATCCACATACTATAGATAAATCAAATGAAATTTGGAGGATACATACATGAATAACAAAAATATGAATAAAAAAGAAAATGTTACTGAAAACACTACATCTATTCAAAATAATAATACTGCAAATCTTACTATCGAAGAACAAGCAATGAACGGCTTATACGGAATGCCCGAAACAACAATTGAAGATGCTGATCACGCTGCAGCTGATGATTTGACTTCAAAAAATTAATTAACTACATTTAAAAAAGCCAAGGAAAATATCCTTGGCTTTTTTAACTATGCATCCACCTTTTGTATTTCTTCACTCTTTCTTGAAAGTTTACCTGGCCAAAAAGCAAATCGGCCTAAAACTACTGTAATCGCGGGTACAAGTAACGGTCTTACGATAAACGTATCTAGTAATACGCCAATTGCAGTTACAATACCAAATTGAACTAATACTTGAATTGGAAGTGTACCTAACACTGCAAAAGTTCCTGCTAAAATTAAACCAGCCGATGTAATAACACTACCTGTTTGTATTACTCCATTTTTTACTGCATCCAAGTGATTTTGTGTCTTTCTGTTTTTCCATATTTCTGAAACCATAAAGATATTATAATCTTCACCTAAAGCAACTAAAAATACGAATGCGTACAACGGTATCGCACCTTGAATGGCCGGCGCACCCATACCGTAATGAAGTAATATCCATCCTGCTCCTAACGCTGAGAAGAATGATAAAACGACAGTTACAATTAAATAAATCATCGCAACAACCGATCGTAAGTAGACAAGTAATAGTAAAGCGATAATGCTAATCATTACTGGAATAATTACTGATTCATCACGTTCCGTAATTTGCTTTGTATCATATAATGAAGCTGTTTCCCCACCAATCCATAATTGATCTTTAGCATTACTAATCCCAGCATCTTTTAATACTTTTTCTATACTACTTTTCAATTTAGGAATTTGATCTAACGCTTCAATTGAGTATGGATTTTCCGCTAAAGAAACTTCATACATTTGTATTTGCTTATTTTCTTTTCCCTCTTTTGGCTCTTTCACTGTATTTACGAAAGAAAATTTCTCTAGTTCTTGTTTAATAGGAAGCTCTTTGCCTTTCGTATCAACAACAACTTTTATTGGTGCTAGTTCACCAGCTGAGAAATGATCACTAATTAACGTAAACCCTTCACGAGAAGGCATATCCTTTGGAAACGACTCTAATAAGTCATATGTGTATTGAATACGTGGTACGAATGAAGCCAATCCGCCTAATACAAATACAGTTAGCATAATTATTGTCCACGGTCTTCGTACTACAATATCTCCAAGTTTTTTACTAAAGGAGCCTTTTGATTTTTCAACTTTTACAGCCCTCTTTTTCTTTCTTGCAAACTCCTCATTCATTGAAGTTGTTCTCGGTATAAACGGGAAAAATGCAATCCTACCGAATATTAATAATAGTGCTGGTAAAATCGTTAAAGCAGCGATTCCCATTATAAATACAGCAACACTAAATGGTACTGCAAATCGATGAAAGGCTCCATAATGAGCAAGTAGTAATGTTCCTAATCCAAGTACAACAGTTAATGCACTCATTATAATTGCACCGCCAGAAGCTTTAATCGCAAGTTGTAATGCTTTATATTTACTTTCTTCTTCTAACAAGTACTCTCTATATCTCGAAATTAAAAATAGACAATAGTCCGTTCCAGCGCCAAACAATAATACTGTCATAATTGATATCGCTTGGGCATCTACTTTAATCCATCCGTGATCAGCTAAAAAACCGAGTGTAGGACTAATAATACCGTATGCAAAGCCAACAACAAGTATAGGTAAAATCGCTAAAATTGGTGAACGATACAGTAAAATTAACAAAACTAACACTAGTAGTACAGTAGCCACTAACAATTTCACATCTGCTTGACTAAATAAACTAACTGCATCCGTTTGAATACCTACAGGTCCTGATAATCGAACATGTAAACCAGATTCACTTATTTTTTGTTTAAATGGATCTTCATCCACCTTACTATTCACTATTTTTCTAAACTCTTCAAGATTTCCTTTTAATATATCTGTACCAGCAGATTTATTAAAAAATACCGGTGTAACAAATGATGTACCATCTTTTGATGCACTTTTTGATAATACTTGCTCTGGGATTGTATCAAATGGTGGTAACGTTGATTGTTCTTTTAAAGGACTAGCTTTTAACTCCTTATAAACATCTTGTATGAGTTTATAATCCTGTGACTGTAATCCACCATCTCTATACCATACTATTAACAACGGATTCCCTGCATTATTCGGAAACTCTTTTTTCATAAGCGCTTCCGCTTGCTGTGACATAGCTGTTTCAGGTAAATTTTTCGGATTCGGTTCTTTCGTACTGTTTACTTGTGGTAACGTAAATGAAAGTAATAATGTAATAAGAATCCACACCGATAAAGTGATCCACTGCGTATTTCTCCCTGCTACAAGCCTCCCTAACATATGTAACGGGTGCTTTTTCATAAAAACCCACCTTCCTTTTTTCCTCCATTATTAATTATATATACTGGTCGGTTAATTAATCAAGAATGATTGAAAATTATGTTATAATTATCTCAATCATAAATGTCAGGAGCGAATGTATTTGGAACAAAAACAACGTCCTCTCGGAAGGCCGCGTCAAAATAAAAATACAAAATCTACAAAAGAAACCATTTTAGAAGTAGCAACCCGCTTATTTCTTACACAAAATTATCAAGTCGTTTCTATGGATGAGGTCGCAAAAGTTTGTGGTGTTACGAAAGCAACTGTCTACTATTACTATTCAACAAAAGCCGATTTATTTACCGCTACTATGATCGAAATGATGGTACGTATACGTGAGAATATGTCTCAAATACTCTCTACAAACAAAACGTTAGAAGAAAGATTATTAGACTTCGCTAAAGTTTACTTACACGCAACGATGGATATTGATATGAAAAATTTTATGAAAGATGCAAAACTGTCGTTATCTGAAGAACAATTGAAAGAATTAAAAAATGCTGAAGATAATATGTATGAAGTACTAGAAAAAGCACTCGATAATGCGATGCACATCGGAGAAATCCCAAAAGGAAACGCTAAATTTGCGGCTCATGCTTTCGTATCTTTATTATCAATTGGGAATTTTAAAGATGAAAATCACAATCCTATTCTTGCAAATATAGATGAATTATCACAAGAAATCGTTTCTTTTTATTGGAACGGATTAGGTCATTCATATTAAACTGATTTGCTTTAATAAAAGAGCATGTTTGATTTTTTCAAACATGCTCTTTTATAATTTATTTATATACTAATAATCAGATTATACTTCAATGCTGTTTAACAAAAAATTTCACTTTAACTTTTACAAATTTTGAAGTTGAACATTTATATTCCCCTTACTAAATCCTCCATGGTAACAAACTACAGATTCAATATGTAAATTTAAATACTTCTTCAAAGACTGCTGTGCTTCCTTAATATTTATAGTTGTTGGGGCGTGAATTCCTCCTAACATCCCATTCACACTATACATAGAGTCTCCTGCAATAAGAATTTTACTTTTTTTCAAATATAAACTAATATGACCCGGAGTATGCCCTGGAGTATGAAGAATTAGTATTCCACCGCAATACGGAAGTTCTTGCCCGTCAATCACAGTATCACTCACTTTTCCTTTTGGTCGGTTCTCTATATTTCCGTCCTTCAATAAAGGTAAATCCCCCTCGATATATGGCTTATCTAGTTCGTGCGCATAAACTTTAATATTACTTCAACAGCGCTGCAACAACTCCGGAAGACTACCTATATGATCAATATCCTGATGCGTCAAAATCACGACTTTTAACTTATCAAATGATACCCCAACCTTTTCCATCTCTACTTGTATATCTTTAATTTGTCCTGGGAAACCCGTATCTATTAATACTGCCATTTCATCATCCCATAAAAGAATTGGATGAATAACAAATTCTTGAAATTCAAGTTGTAACATTTCTATCCCTTTAGCAATTTCCATACAGCCATTCTCCTTTATGTTGAAGTTTGAAAATATGTACGAGTAAACTGAAAATATAAAGTGAAACTTTAATCAGTGGGGGTTTTACTGCCCGGCAAATAGCGTGATAAAGCCCCTCTATCTTATAATATGTTTTGTCATACCAATAGAGAATGCCTCAAACCCTATAGATTCATAGTAAGATTGCAATTTTTCTACACACATAAGTTGTGGAATAACCTTGTTTTGTTCACAGTGCTGGATTAATCGTTCCACTATTTCTTTCCCAATACCAATGGACTGATATTTTGGCAATACACATACACCACAAATAACGCCTGTTATTACTCCATCGGATATAACACGCCCCATCCCAATTAATTGTTCCTCTTTAAATGCATATATTGCATACCAACTATGTTTACACATTTGTTCCAATTCATTAACTGTTAATTTAAGAGAATTCCATCCTAAAGATTCGTATAAGAATAATAATCCATTAAAATCTGTAGGATGTTCACTTGTGTAGCGTATACTATTTTCCATGTCAATACTCCCTATTCTCAGGCTTGTTTTTATTTCATAAAATTCCCTTTACACAAATCTGATCGATGTAAAAATAACTAGAACAAACTTCAATAAGAAAGATAGAATTCCTTCTCAATATAAAATAAAAAGAAGTTATCTCACTTAAGATAACTTCTTTTATATAAGACTCTCATTATATTATCAACCAAAAAATATACAACTGCATACGATTAGCACAAACAAAACTAATAAACCATTTGAGAAATAACCCATTGAAAACTACCCCTTTATTAAATTATGTAAAAGATTTTATCATAAAATGATTTACAACTTAATAACTGAAAAAGACATTGTATTCATTAGTTATATATGTTAAGTAATATTTTATTTTCGGGTATATTCTGCTTAACTTAAACCACTTCCCATTCCCTTATACTTAAGTTCTGATAACTTCAGAACAATACATAAAGAAGACCTCAACTTATTGACGTCTTCTTTTCAACTACACTAATAGCTAATTCACGTTTTTTTCGAATATATATAGACCCTTCACTAACAGAGACATATATGAAATGTATTCCCACTACATAAACATCTATAATCTGATTATCAACATCCTTATAACCTTTTAATCTCATCCTCGGTTATTCTAATAGCTCTCTTGTTCGAAAAGATATTTTTAAAAATTCCTACTCCCACAATTAATAAACCTATACCAACTAATTTATTTATTTGTAATGGAATGCTCTCCATTCCAAATAATCCAAATGTATCAATACATAACGCAACGACCAATTGAGTAATAAGACTAATTAGCACCGTATATGCTGGACCTAAACTCTTTATTGCACCCATTATACAAATAATTAACCCGATGCCAAACAGTCCACTTACATAAAACAAATAATTTGCAGTATACACTTTAATGCTAATACTGTTTTCTGTAATGATATAAAATAGAATAGAACTAATGAGACCTATTCCAAGGACACATGTAGTCGTTAACCACTGTCCTACATTTTCATTTACTTTTGCATTAAAAACAGATTGTAAGCTAATTAATATTCCTGCTAATATAGCTAAACTAAATCCAATCAAAATCTTCCTCTCCCTTTCATTGCTCATATATATTATCTTTAGCGACTTCCTTCATTCTAGAAAAATCTTTAATGACAATAACTCCATTACTTTTTTCAATTAATTTTTCATTATAAAATCTTTGTAATACCCGAATTACGTGCCTATAACTTACCCCCATAAAGTCTGCAATACTCGTTACCGAAGTCGTATCCAAATCCCCTTTGTACATATTTCCGTTACTATCTGTTGAAATTGAAAGTAAATAACTAGCTACACGTACTTCTACAGGATAAAGTAAATTAAGAGCAGTAAAACGAGTCGATATTTTTAACGTGTTCGCAATGTTTTCAAGTAAGAATTTCATAAATATAGGATCATGTAATAACTTGTTTCTAATAACCGTATTAGAAATGGAAATCGCTACAACATCTGAACAAGCTTCAACGACATTATGTGCTTTGCTATTTTGAATTAATTCAATATCACCAACAATTGCGAGTGGATTGATAAAGCGAAGGATTAGTTTCTTCCCTTCAGGTGTAATCGTATAAACTTTTACTTTACCTTTAACAACAAAATATAAACGATCCATTTCGTCATCTATATTGCAAATAAGCTCGCCTTTTTCAAAATGATTTAATTGAAAATATGCTGTATCTATTTCTGAAAAAACCTCGAGCGTTTTATTGATTTTCAAATAATGCGTAATTAAACTTGATCTATTCTCCATATTCATTTCCTCCTTTCATTTACATATTAAATACAACAATACCTATAATCATTACTATTGTTCCCACAATATGATATCTCTCCATCTGTATCTTTTTTATATGAAACAGTCCTTTCATTTCAATAACTGTTGCCGTTAACAATTGAGCAACCATTAGTGTGCCAGCTGTCAATGTAACTCCTAGTGAATATATCGCCATAGTTTCTGCACAAATAATGAATCCACCAAATGCACCCGCTACTAAATATATTTTTTTTACACTCTTTAAATCCGTTACTTTCTCTTCTTTCTTTAACAAAAATACAGTTGTTGCAATAATGAATCCAATTAAATGGGTTATAATACTCGTCGACCATATACCGATATGTGAACTAAGTTTCGCATTAAAGGTTCCTTGAAGTGTTATAAATATCCCCGCAAAAACAGCAAATAGAATACCTTTCAAAAAATCATCTCCTCATCCTTTATTTCTGACTTAATTAAAAACCATCATCCTATAATGGCAAAAGGACAAATGTCACATCACTATGAAAATAACTTGGAATGAAAAAAACACACCTCAAAAATGCGAGATGTGTTTTTATTATTTTTATATAATGTTTTATAAATAAAAATTACGCTACATTAAAAGATTTCTTTTTCATAACAAACTTTGCAAATAAGAAACGTACAAGCGGTCCCATAATAATTAATTGTAATGGATATGCTATTATGAAATTTTTAATAAAAATCGAAAAATAAATTGAAACAAATGAATCTCCTTGTAGCCCACCATGTAAATGCATCATAGCCATACCGAAAAATGACATAAAGAACACCATTCCGATTACCATAGTTGTCGCCATTGCAACGATAATATTTATTTTCTTAGATTTATCAAATGGCAACATGAATACAATTTTTTTCGCACAAGGTCCAACGATACATATTTCAATTAATAGCGCAATAATAAAGCCAATTAATAGTTCTAATGCAATCTCTTTAATATAAATTGGTCCTCCTGTTTCATTCATTAGTAAATTGTAAAACGTCATTACGATAACCATTCCAAGGCACATCATCATGCCAAATTGGAGGTTTTCTTTTCTTGTTGTTGGCAAATTTCATCATCCTCTCTCTTTGAGTCTTTGTCATTATATCGACATTGGAACCCCCTTCGTAAGTGAACATTTTGTGAACAAATTTAAAACGTTTTCATGTATTTTCTTTACTTTCAACTCAAATTCTCACTTTTACTTATAAAGGTTTTATATATTTCAATGTTGAATTACTAAATTTAACATTGCATTACATTATTACTAGGAGGATAACCATGAATGAAACAGAATTTTACGCATATCACATCGTAACAAGGAAAAGAATGCATATCGGACAAATGATTCCTTTTAAAAAAAATCAACACAATACGCTATATAACTTCTTTTTTGAAAGAGAACAATTAAATGTTAGTGGTGAAGATGGCATACAAATTTTAAATAATCACTATAAAAATGACGAATTACATATAAATAATGAAAATGCTAAAGTAGTTATGAATTATATGAATCAAACAATTAGAGCAGTTAGAGAAACAATTGTAGAAATGGTTAGACTACAAGAATTCCCTGAATACCCTTCCAGGTTATCTTGTTTATATGCTGCTAAGAGCTATGAGGATGCTTTGAAATGGAAAGCGCTATTTGATTCTTACAATCGAGAAGTTTTACAGATTGTTAAACTACGAGTAATCGGAAGTTCTTTTGAAGGTGACGGGAATCTTTTACCGAAAGAAGATGGTATTCCTTTTTCTCAAAAAATCGAACAAGCTAGAAAGTATTGGAAAGGAAATATTAGAAATGAGCTTCCTGAGCTACTGATTAATGGAGAAATTGAAGTGGTGGAAATTATTGATGACTTTTCCTCAATTCATATTTAATTTCTAACTAAATCATATAGGATGGAGATTACAATGAAAAAAAAAGTATACTTCAATCACGATGGCGGCGTAGATGATTTAATTTCATTATTTTTATTACTTCAAATGGAAAACGTTGAACTTACCGGTGTATCTGTTATCCCAGCAGACTGCTATTTAGAACCTGCAATGTCTGCAAGTCGTAAAATTATTGATCGCTTCAGCAAAGATAATATTGCAGTAGCCGCTTCAAACTCTCGCGGGCAAAACCCATTTCCGAAAGACTGGCGGATGCATGCATTTTATGTAGATGCTTTACCAATTTTAAATGAGTCTGGAAAAGTTGTAGCACCCATGGCAGCAAAGCCTGCACATCACCATTTAATAGAAACACTTCTACAAACGGAAGGAAAAACAACTTTATTATTTACCGGGCCCCTAACTGACCTTGCTCGTGCGTTATATGAAGCTCCCATAATTGAAGATAAAATTGAATGTCTCGTTTGGATGGGTGGTACATTTCTTACAGCAGGCAATGTACATGAACCAGAGCATGATGGAACAGCTGAGTGGAATTCGTTTTGGGACCCTGAAGCAGTAGCTCGTGTATGGGATGCAAAAATTAAAATCGACTTAGTGACACTAGAAAGTACAAACCAAGTTCCGTTAACTATAGACATACGTGAACAATGGGCAAAAGAACGGAAGTATATTGGTATGGATTTCCTTGGTCAATGCTATGCAATGGTTCCCCCTCTCGTTCACTTCTCAACGAACTCTACCTACTATTTATGGGATGTACTAACTACCGCGCTTGTCGGAAACACTAACCTTGCAAAAACTGAAACAATTAATAGTATCGTTCATACATACGGACCAAGCCAAGGACGTACAGAGGAAACTGCTGATGGACGACCTGTAAATGTCGTTTATGATGTAAAACGTGATGTATTCTTTAAATATATTACTGAATTAGCAAAGAAAGCTTCTACTTGAACCACTATCTATACGAAAAATAAATAGAATAAAATCACTTCAGACGATGAACCCCTATATTTAGAATTTAGTTGAAACTACATATTTAACTATTGAAAAGAGTATTGAATTAAATTTCAATACTCTTTTTGTGCAATTTAATTATATTGGATTAATGTAGTGTCTTATTGATTATTCATTTCATAACCATTGACAAAATAAGTTATTGTTTCTAACTCATCTTCATTTAATTCTCTATCTAGTTCTTGTTTATACGCTGCCTTTATCTTCTCTTCATCACCTATATGAGCTTCTGTATAAGTTCCTACTGTTTTTAACATACGAATCTCTTGTAAAAACTCCTCTCGATTTATCGCTTCCCCATGAGAGAGAATATATGTCTCAGCATCAAATTTCTCTAATTCATCTATCAATTTAAACGTTCTTTTCGTCGTATAGTTCCACTTCGAAGAAAAAATATCTGCATATATACAGTCTCCTAAAAATAATATCTTTTCTTCTTTCACGTAAATAACAACTGAATCATGTGCATGATCTCCGCCCACATGTTTTAACACGCATGTCACTTCACCAAGATCTAATTCAATTTGATTCTGGAACGTTAAGGTCGGAGGAATAATGTTAATATTTCTCGCTTTTTCTTCAAACTCTTTTTTTATGCAATCCGCACAAAATGCAATTTCAGTACCCTCTTTTACGCGTGCATCCAAAGCTTCATCTGTCCATTCATAAGAAACAAGTGTACGCATCTCATTTTTCGTTTCAGAATGTGCAATTGACAATGCATCTTGTAGTACAGGCAATCCAAAAATATGATCCCAATGCCAATGGGTTAGTGCTACGAAATCTGGATTCGATACATTTTGTTCTTTTAACATTTCTAAAAATAATTGTGCATGCTCCTCTGAATTCCCTGCATCGATCATTAAAGTTTTTTCTTGTCCAACAACCATTCCTAATATAGGTCTATCTGTTTCAGAAACAGGTGTCATATACCAAAATGAGTTTCCTATTTTTTTAATTTGTTGCATAACCAATTCCCCTTTTCATTTTCTCACTTAAATTTAATATATAAATTATAACGAATCACTACTTTTTTCTCTATAATCAAACACAATTACTTGGACTAATCTAACTTTCCTTTTCGTAAGCTAAAAATAAGGGAATAGAATCGGAGTGTGATACTATGGAACGTTTATGGATTCCAATGATTGTAACATTTTTTTCGTTCGGTGGATTACTTTTAGGAGGTGCTGTTGGCATTGCTACGCGCCAGCTAATTGAAGAAAAGATGCATCGTTTATACGCATTATGTGGCGGAATTTTACTTGGGCTTTTATCCCTTGAAATTATTCCTGAAACATTTTCAAACTACGAAATGATTGGGCCTATACTTGGTATAGCCATCGGTATTTTAGTTATGAGCTTATTAGATAACTATTGTCACCATCCAATGATACATAAAAAAGATCAACAAGCATGGCAAACCTTCCTTTTTCTCTCTTTCGCTATATTTATTCATAATATACCTAGTGGATTTGCGTTAGGTACAGCTTTTATAAATCATAATGACTCTGCCATTCCCTTTTTAATAGCAATTGTCGTTCACCATATTCCAGAAGGATTAGCTTTAATTATTCCATTTCTTTTTACAAAACATAAATATATTTCCTTTTTATTAACGACTTTATTACTTTCTCTTATTCTCGGTACTGGCACAGTTTTTGGCATTTTGATGGAAGGAAAAGCTCTTCACCTGCAAGGACTCATTATGGGAAGTGCTATTGGTTCACTTGGATATGTCACAATTCATGAAATGCTTTGGAAAGCTAAGAAACAGCTCTCTTTCCTTACATTTCTAATGTGGGCAACTAGTGGTTTTTTACTAATAACAGTGTTCACTTTATTCGCTGGTCATCATTAAAGTTGCTAAAGTAAAACTTTTGTTCCTCCCACACTGATTCTTAGATTACAAATAATCAGATAAATTTTCTTATTTGTATATTTTTCCTTTTTATCCAAAACATAATGTTATCTACCTATTATAAGGAGGAACAATTATGTTTGGGAAAACAGCCGGTGAAGCATTAGTTGATTTATTAATTGACTGGGGAGTAGAACACATATATGGTATGCCTGGAGATTCCATCAATTCTATCATTGAAGCTTTAAGAAAAAAACAAGATAAAATTAAATTCATTCAAGTTCGCCATGAAGAAGCTGGTGCATTAGCAGCGGCTGCCTATGCAAAATTAACAGGAAAACTTGGCGTTTGTATGGCAATTGCAGGACCTGGTGCTATTCATTTATTAAATGGTTTATATGATGCGAAACTCGATAAAGCCCCTGTTCTAGCAATTTCAGGTCAAGTAGAAACCGATTTACTTGGAACGGACTTTTTCCAAGAAGTAAATTTAGAAAGAATGTTTGATGATGTTGCGGTTTATAACCAGCGTATTATGTCAGCAGAGCAACTACCTGCCGTAGTGAATCAAGCAATTCGAATGGCTTATACGAAAAAAGGTGTATCCGTTCTTACAATTCCAGATGATGTCCCGAAATTCGAAGTGAAAAATGGTGCTCGTATTACAAATACTTCTTTTACTTTACCTGAGTTGTTTCCACAAAAAGAAGATTTAGATGGAGCGAAACTCGCAATAAATGAAGCGAAAAAGCCTGTGATTTTAGCTGGAAAAGGAACAAAACATGCGAGAGAATCTTTACTTGCATTGGCAGAACATATTGGTGCTCCAATCGTACTTACATTACCTGCTAAAGGAATTATTCCTGATGAGCATCCTCTTTGTATCGGTGGATTAGGATTAATCGGAACGAAACCTTCTTATGAAGCAATGAAACATGCAGATACTTTAATTATGGTTGGTACTTCTTATCCGTTCACTGGTTTCTTACCTGAAAAAGCAAAAACAATTCATATCGATACAGATCCTGCCCAAATCGGAAAACGTTATGCGACAGATATTGGTTTAGCTGGTGATGCTGATAAAACATTACGATGGTTAATTGAAAATGTTGAAAAACACACAGACCATTCTTTCTTAGAACATCATCAAGAAATGATGAAAAAGTGGGAAGAAAAATTACACGATCAAGAAGAAGACTCTTCTATTCCAATTAAACCACAACGCGTTATGCATGCTCTGCAGCAAGTAGCACATGATGACGCAATTCTATCAGTCGATGTCGGAAATGTAACAGTATGGACCGCAAGGCACTTCCGTATGACGAACCAGCAATTTGTTATTTCTAGCTGGCTCGCAACACTTGGTTGCGGTTTACCTGGTGCTCTTGCTGGAAAAATTGCATTCCCGGATAAACAAGTATTTGCAGTTTGTGGTGATGGCGGATTTGGAATGACGATGAATGACTTCGTAACAGCTGTAAAATATAAATTACCAATCGTTGTCGTCGTATTAAACAATAATAAAATTGCGATGATTAAATTCGAGCAAGAAGTTATGGGTAACATCGAATTCGAAACAGATTTAACGAACCCTGATTTTGCAAAATATGCAGAGGCGTGTGGAGGTATTGGATACCGTGTTGAGAATTTAGATGAACTCCTTCCCGCTTTCGAAAATGCAGTAAAACAAAATAAACCGTGTATTATTGATGTAGTTGTAGATGCTAACGAAGCACCAATGCCAGCAAAAATCACATTTGGTCAAGCCGCTGGTTATACGAAGCATATGATAAAAGAATTATTTGAAGAAGGTAAGATTGATTTACCTCCACTTTAAGCGAAAAAAGATAGCTGAAAACGATTTGTCTTCAGCTATCTTTCTTTACTTTTGTATCTCCCTATAAAAAGAAAAGTCATTCATAGTTGGTTGTACTTGTTTCTCTACTTGCACTTCTCTCCCTTCCCACTTTGACCTTCTCACATTTCCTAGCTTAATCGCATCTTGCATGCTATTACTAATAAGGTTTCCAGCTAAGATTGTCATACTATAAAAAGCAATCGGTATAAGTACAATCCATGTATGAGTAGTTAAGTGCCGGAAGTTTTGACCAATTAATCCTGTCCATTCTTTTGTTACACTATCTGGATCCATTCCACTGAAGGTTATTGTTCCACCAAAAAATAATTGCAACAAACCAAGGTGTAAAAGAAGTAATAAAGTACTCACAAATTGTTGTGCTACTAATAAAAGAAATGATGGTAACATATGAGGCCATATATGGCGCTTCAACCTCTGCCATTTACTCCCGCCAAGCACAGTGGCTGCCAACATAAATTCTTCTTTCTTAATACGTTTAACTTCTTGCGCTACATACAACATAACTGTTGGTACAGCAAGACATGTAAGAACTATAATTTGAAATGTCACCCGCAAATACAACGGCACAACTTCCGCTCCACTATCAAACGTTAAAACTTCATTTAACATAAAATAAGAAATCATAACCATTGGTACAATACTAAAAGGATCAAAAAAGGATGAGATAACCGGAAAAGATCGCTTACCATACATACCAAGAAGTAAACCAATCCCTCCTCCAACTATAACTCGTAAAATCGCTATAATTATACTCGCTCCAACTGTCCATTTCGCGCCTTCTATTATTAATTGGACAAGGTCACGGCCTTTCGTATCACTTCCGAACCAAAATTTACTTGATGGCGAAAATGGAGCAGCCTCTAGTTCTCCTTTTTCGTTATACATCATCGTAAGTTCACGAATATTCCCATCGAAAAATAACGTATATCCAATACTAATAATCATTAGTACACTCAGAAAAGTAACACCTATCCAAAATCTCACATCTCTTTTTACAACTTGCCACATGTTACACACGCTCCCTTATAACATTTTGTAAAAGCGTATGTAATATACGAAATAGTATAAAAAGCGGAACGTATAATATAACTAGACTCACTGTAAATATTTCTAATTTAGAATTTTCTTTTACAAATACAAACATTCCATATGTATTAAAAATCCATTCGATAATATATAAATTGGATAGCATAAATAAAATATTTGTTTTCGCATAGTAAATTGTCGTCAATAAAACATTTCTTGAAACATGATGTGTTAAAATATGCTGCAAACTTAGTCCTTTACTCTTCGCAAATATACTATAATCTTTCTCCATTTCTTCTTTAAAACGTAATAACAATAGTTTAATAAATAATAACGTTGTTGGTATTGTAAGACATATAATCGGTAACAATCGTACTCTCTCTTCTCCTAATCCAGCAAGTTTTATTGGCATAAAACCTGTTTTTTGAAAAACAATTACGACAAGAAGTTGTGATAATAAAATAAGTAATATATCCGGTATACTCTCTAGCGTAAGAAAAACTCCATTCCACATTTTTTGCTTCATATGAGAACGCTGCAATACCCAAACAACAAGTACATACGCTATAAGCAAAGATAGTAAAAAAGCTGATAGAAATACAATCATAGTTTCACTATAATGAATCCATATTTGTGGAAATAATTTCCTTGAGTCTCGAAATCCAAATGTAATTTCCCATGGTAGGAGTAACTTTCCTCCAATAAACACAATCGTGTTCCAAAAACCGATTAAATCAATTTGCAATCCCTTAAATAATCGAGGGAGCGCACCTAAACAGATTATACATAGAATTGCAGCTAATAATTGTAAACAAGTAATCCAACACCACTTAGCAGTTCGCATGAACATAACTATTACCCCTTACCATTCGATAGAATATCTAGAAACAAAAAGAGCTAAATATGTCACATCTCTTTAGCTACAACATGTACTCGCTTTTGCCCACTAGGTAAAATAGCTTGGTATAAACACGTAACAAAAAATAATAAACCAAATAAAATAATATACAAAGTATCCGCCTCAATCCATTTCGGGAATAACATAGCTATCGCTCCAAGAGATAACAATTGAAACCCTGTCGTTAATGGACTTAGTAAACTTTGAACACGCCCCATAAACGATTCTTCTACGATCTCATACATCCATCCTGATATTGCAACATTAATAAACGGTAAAAAGAATGTCGCTAAAGCGATACATACATAAAAAGACCATACGTAATTTACAAAGTAACACATACCAAAGAAGACTCCTGAGCCTGCCATACCAAAAACTATAATAGATTTTGGCGCATATTTCTTACCTATACTCGTTGCTACTATACTTCCAATTAGTAATGAAATCCCTCCAACTACACCGCCCACCATTGCTAAACTTTCATACGTTTCTGGAGCTAGTTTGTATTTTAATATGTAAGTAGTGGATACACTTAAAACACCATTTAATAATCCAAATACGATAAATCCTAAAAGTAATTTTTTTAAAGTTTCATTTTGGTATATATACCTAATCCCTTCTTTAAACTCTGTTATTAACATCTTCAAATTAACTTCTTTCCATTTTGTTCTACCATTTGGTAAACGAACTTTTTCTGGAATGGAGATTGTTTGAATTAAAATACCACTCATAATAAAAGTGAGCGTATTTACTAAAATGCTCCCGTAAATCCCAAAAGTCCAGTACACCATCGTTGCAATTCCTACACCAAACAAAGCATACAAACTATTTACCATTTGATTAATACCCGCTGCTGCACCGTATTGGTCTGATTCAACTACTCCCTGTATCATCGATTGTTCTGCTGGAGAGAAAAATTGTATACACGCATTTTCCAAAAATAAAAATATAAAGACAAGTATAATCATCCCGTAATAAAGCGAAATTAGGATTCCAATATTACAGAGCGAACAACATATGTTACTTACTGTACATATACGTTGTCTATCAAATCGATCCACTACTGTCCCTACCAATAGAAAAAAGATTAATGCAGGTAATGCAATCATAATTTGTGTCATCGTTGCGTAAACTGGTTGTTTTCCGTATTGATCTAGCAAATAAAACATTAAAGAAATTCCAGCAATCATAGAACCGAGTCGCTCTAAAATATTTGCTAGAAAAAAACGTGCATACACTTTGTTGCGAAATAACTGTAGCATTTCTTTCATACTTCGTATCCTTTCTCTCGACAAAACAGTATTATTTTAGTCATTTCTTGGAAGTTACATTATATTTTTCGACCATTATCCAATCTTTTCCTTCTTTATAAAAAACATAAAAAAAGAGCCCTTATTCTCAACACAAGGACTCTTTTCATAAACTATTTAGCTACCTCTTCTTTCGGCATTACCATACCTTTATAAAGTTGAACAGTTATCCAGTAATAAATGAAATAAATGACTAAGAAAATTCCTATTGGCACCCATACTTTTACAAACGGGTCAACTAATATAAAGCTGAATAAGTTAAGCCCAACTAAAACGTGGGAAATTCCAATAATTGCTGGGAAGATAAATAAATATGAAATTTCTTTATATATACTTTTCGTTAACATACTGCGTCTCACACCGATTTTTCGTAACATTTCATAACGTCGTACGTCACGAGAAGCACCTGTTAATATTTTGAACATAAGGGAACTTGCCATCATTGCTAAAAAGGCAATTCCGAGGAAAAATCCCATAAACATTGTTCCACTCATGAAGCTGTTCATAAACTGATAAATTGTCATTTTCGTAAATAAGTCTACCTTTTCACCTGTTGCTTTTTCAATTTGTTCTTTTTGTCTCTTGTCTATTTCGATCAATAACGGTTTATATTTTTTCATATCATCTACTTTTGCTAATGTTACAGTATGTTCAGTTCCTTGAATCCCTTTATAATGCTCTTCGTCTGCAATTCTTACTGGTTTTCCGCTAAATTGATTATGCGTAATTTGTATCTCTCTTACAACTGCGTCTTCCCAATCCTTTGGCATACGAGGGAATTTTGCTAATTCAGGAGCCTCTAAAGCTGAATATACAGGTTCAGTTAAAGGTTCAGTCACACGTTTACGAACAGGCTCTTTTAACGTTTTTGTATCAAAATGGTCTGAAACAAGTGGTGGTTTCGCAGTTAAGTCGTTACGTAAATAATAAACCGCTTCTCCATCTACTTTATATTTGTACTTGCTTTCTTCAACAATTTCCATTTCTTTTAAGGCAGCTTTGTCTTGATCATTCGGATCATGAATTACAACATCATATACACGAGAAAAGTCTGTCATAATACCTACATTTTTTTGGAACGCCATACCTGCCGTCATCGCACCTGCGCCTAATGCAATTAACATCGCTACAGTACCTAATACTCTCGATAAACTATTTACTCGAAAGCGTAGCTGTGCATATGTAAAACTATTTAAGCCCGTTTCATTTCGTTTTTTATTCCCTTTAATTTTCATCACAAAAAATGGGAGTAATGAACTAAAGATAAAATATGTTCCAAGTGTTGTAACGATGGTTGCTATAATAAAACCTAATTCAGCATATATTTTTACATTGATCATAAAATAGTACCCTGTACTTACTAGTAATACACCAAGTACTGTCATTATAATAATGCGAGTTTTACTTTTCTTCACTTCATCTAGTGTTTCATCTTCACGAATTAACTCTAGTTCAGTTTTACGTAACAATCGGACACTGTTCATTAAGCCAGTAATGAAAAATAGTATTAAAAAGAAAATAGCTGTAACTAAAATTGCTGGTGTGTATACAGATGCATAACTACCTTTTGCTGAAATTTCCATTCCATTCATTAAAAAGTTTCCTGCTACACTTGCAAGTAACATCCCTACTAAAATACCGATAATAATACTGACAATACCCATACCGAATGTTTCAATAAATAATAACTGTGCTACTTTTTTCTTTTTTGCACCAAGCATCATGTACATACCGAGTTCTTTTCTTCTTAACGTGAGTAAGAAAGAGTTGGCATATATAATATAAAATACAGTAATGAAAGATAATAGTATTGCACCTACCCAAAAGACGAGTCTAATACTACTAATTAGGCTATTATCTTTCGTAAATTCACTATTCATCGCCATTGTTTGGAACATGTAGAAAATACTAATACTAATAACGAGGCCAATAAGTAAAACCATATAATCTTTTAACATCTTTTTCATACTATGACGTGATAATTTAAATAACATAGTTTCGCCCCCTACTTAGACTCAGCAGCTGAGCCCATATGAGCGAGCACACCTAAAATGTCTTGATAGAAATTCTCTCGAGTGCCTTGACGATTTAATTCTTTATAAAGAAGACCATCTTGAATAAATAAAATACGCTCACAATAACTTGCACTAAATGCATCGTGTGTAACCATTAAAATACTTACATTATGATTTTCATGTAAATCTTGCATCGCTTCTAATAAACTTTTTGCATTTTTACTATCAAGCGCGCCTGTCGGTTCATCTGCTAATACAATTGCTGGATTATGTACTAAAGCTCTTGCCGCCGCTGTTCTTTGCTTTTGTCCTCCAGAAACAGCCGTCGGATATTTTGTTAAAATTTCAGTGATGCCTAATTTCTTCGCAACGTCATTTACCTTTCCAGTAATCTCACTTGATGGTACGCCTTGCAAAGAAAGTGGTAAAGCGATATTTTCATAAATTGATAAATTTTCTAGTAAGTTAAAATCTTGAAAGATAAAACCTAATTTTTGAGAGCGAAAATCAGATAACGCATTGCCCTTCATAGAAGTAATATTTGTACCAGCTATCGTCACACTACCACCTGTCGCTTGGTCAAGTGTACTTATCACATTAAGTAAAGTCGTTTTTCCAGAACCAGAAGGTCCCATGATCCCGACAAATTCTCCTTCTTTAATACTTAACGATACACCCCTTAATGCTTTTGACTGATTCTCATTTCTTTTCCCATACGTTTTTTCTACACTTTCTACAGTAACTACATTTGTTGACATCTCTTTCACTCCATCCCTTTTGTATAAAATCAATTTCTCACATATTTCTTATTATTTTGTCATGTAAATTCTTAAGAATTTTTTAATTATTCATCCAATAAGAGTTACACCCTTAACATGAACCTATTTCCTACTTCATATTCTCATTTTTCTACAACTCGTTCCCTCGATTTCGCTTACATTTACCTTACATTTTTGTAAGATAAAAAAGAAAACACACTAATTTCTAATAGTGTGTTTTCTTTACAATCAATATTTTCTATTCTTTATTTCTTCTTCAATACTTGCCACAAATACATCTAGCGCAACAACTTCTGACTTCTCTTCTCCATATTTACGTACATTTACAGCTCCGTTTTCCATTTCCTTATCCCCAATAACAAGAACATACGGTACTTTTTGTATTTGTGCTTCTCTTATTTTATATCCTAATTTTTCATCTCGTGCATCTTGTTCAACACGAACTCCAGCTTGTGCTAATTTAAGTGCAATCTCATTGGCATATTGTTCATGTACTGCATTTGAAACTGGAATTACTTTCACTTGAACTGGTGCCACCCATGCCGGGAACGCCCCTCCAAAGTGCTCAATTAATATTGCTAAGAAGCGATCTAATGACCCTAAAACTGCCCTGTGAATAACAACTGGTCTTTTCTTTTCATTATTTTCATCTATATAATTTAAATCAAATTTCTCTGGCATTTGGAAATCAAGCTGGATTGTTCCGCACTGGTGACTTCTATTTAAAGCATCTTTAATATGAAAATCAATTTTCGGCCCGTAAAATGCACCGTCACCTTCATTTAGTCTATATTTATAATTTAGCGATTGTAATACATTTTCTAATGCTGCTTCTGCTTGCTCCCATAATTTATCATCACCCATTGAATCTTCTGGACGAGTAGAAAGCTCTACTTCATATTCGAATCCAAAAGTTTTATATACGTAATCAATTTGCGCCATTACTGATTTAATTTCATCTTCAATTTGTTTTGGAGTTACAAATAAATGTGCATCATCTTGGCAGAAAGTACGTACTCTTAATAATCCGTTTAACGCACCACTAAATTCATGGCGATGTACTTGACCAAATTCACACATACGAATCGGTAATTCACGATAAGAATGCAATTTATTTTTAAACATAAGCATGTGCCCTGGACAGTTCATCGGTTTTAATGCAAAACTTTTATTATCTACTTCAGAGAAATACATATTATCTTTATAATGTCCCCAGTGCCCTGATTTCTCCCATACTTCTTGGTTCATCATGAACGGAGTGCGTACTTCTTGATAATTGTACTCTTTTTGAATTCCTCTTAAAAATGCTTCCAATTCGTTACGAATCATTTGTCCTTTCGGTAAATAAAACGGCATTCCCGGAGCCTCTTCAGAAAACATAAATAACTCAAGCTCATTGCCTAACTTACGATGATTTCTTTTTGCTGCTTCTTCAACGAAATGTAAATACTCTTCTAATTCTTTTTGAGAAGAGAATGCAACACCATATATGCGCTGAAGCACTTGGTTATTACTATCACCTCGCCAATATGCACCGGAAACGTGAGTTAATTGAAATGCTTTCAAATAACCTGTTGATGGTAAATGTGGCCCTCTACATAAATCTACAAATTCACCTTGTTTATATAGTGTTACACTTTCCCCACTAGGAATTGCTTCTAAAAGTTCTAATTTCAAGCAATCGTTCATTTCTTGAAACAGTTTTGCTGCTTCTTCTCGAGAAACCTCAACTCGTTCTATCTTTATATTTTCATTTATAATCTTTTTCATTTCTTTTTCGATTTTTCGTAAATCTTCTATGTTTACACTACTTGGAAGATCCATATCATAATAAAATCCATTTTCAATAACAGGCCCTACCCCAAGATTTATATCACCATACATTCTTTTTACAGCTTGCGCTAAAATATGTGCCGCAGAGTGTCTTGCAATTTCTACACCTTCATTTGAATCTATAGTAATGATTTCTACTTCCGCATTTTCTTCAATATTTCGGCGTAAATCATATAATCCATCATTCACTTTCCCCCCGACTGCTTTCTTTTTCAAACTACTACTAATAGATCCCGCAATTTCTTCTAAAGTAATTCCTTTTCCAAATTCTTTCACGCTACCATCTGGAAATTTAATTTCAATCATTTGTTCTTTCATTTTTCATCTCTCCATTTCATAATAAAAAGCACACTCATCCCTAACATAGGGACGAGCGTGCTTATACCCGTGGTTCCACCCAGATTCCCATCACAAAATGCAATGGCTTCTTTTACGGTAACGTCGTTTATACGGCACTAGATACTTAATTTCCCTAGGGCAGCTCTAAGGTGGTAAGTTATTTTTCTGCGTTAGGAAGTTCTCAGCTTTCCTTCCTTCTCTGTATAACCGGGTAAAATAACTCGTGTCCTTTTCTTCGCTTATTATGAAATTGAATGCAAAAAAGCATATTCATCCCTAAATATAGGGACGAATATGCTTATATCCGTGGTTCCACCCAGATTCCCATCACAAAAAACATAATGGCTTCTTTTGCGATAACGTCGCATACACGGCACTAGATACTTAATTTCCCTAGGGCAGCTCTAAGGTGGTAAGTTATTTTTCTGCGTTAGGAAGTTCTCAGCTTTCCTTCCTTCTCTGTATAACCGGGTAAAATAACTCGTGTCCTTTTCTTTGCTTTTTGTAAAACATCCATTTATTGTTATTTAATATATCTTATTCATTTTATTTTTGCAAGTGTTTAAAAAATTTATTTATTTAATTAAAAAAGTGAAACCAAATTTTTTTGGTTTCACTTCACAATTTTACCAATCTTGTGGTTCGTAATTTAAGTCTGCAAATAGACGTCTTTTCTCTTTCTTCGTTAAATCTCTCCACTGCCCAACTGGTAAATTATTCAATTCGATATTCATAATTCTCGTACGTTTTAACGTGTATATACTTGATAACCTAAAGCTTCACACATACGGCGAATTTGACGATTTAGCCCTTGTGTTAAAATAATTTGGAACTCATATTTTGATAACTGTGTAACCTCACAAGGAAGCGTTTTTGTTCCTAAAATTTTAACACCCGCTGCCATTTTCTCTAAGAAATCAGGTGTAATTGGCTTATCTACTGAAACGATATATTCTTTCTCATGTTTGTTTTCAGCACGTAAAATCTCATTAACAATATCACCATCATTCGTTAATAAAATTAAACCGTCTGAGTCTTTATCAAGACGTCCAATGTGACTAATTCGTAAAGGATGGTTCACTAAATCAATAATATTACCTTTTACAGCTTTTTCACTCGTACATGTAATACCTACTGGTTTATTTAAAGCGATATATACGTGATCTCGAGCAATTCGAAGCTGCTCTCCATTTACTCGTACATCATCACCTGGGTTCACTTGGTCACCAATTTTTGCAACCTTACCGTTAATAATTACTCTTCTCTCATTAATTAGTTTATCCGCTCCACGTCGAGACGCTTTTCCAGCTTCACTAATAAATTTATTGATACGCAAATTAGGCACATCCTTTTCTAAAAAAATTTCAAGCTCACACTGCTTCTACCGTACAATACAAAAGGGTAAGCCTCCTATTATAACTTAAATATATTAACATGAAAGGGTATATAACGTCTTCTATTAATTACTTGTTTATAAGAAAATATCTTTATTATACATTCATTTATGCACTTTTTCATCGTTTAATATACAAGCCATTCTTCCTTACATACAGCTTGTTTTCCTTGTATCTTTTCTATATCTTCATGAATATTAGCTAATTTATATAAATCTGGGAAAATCTCTTCCACATAATGTTGGTGCGCTATTTCATCTTTCCAATACGTTAACACTATGTAACGATTTTCATTTTTCAAAGACTTCCCAACTACTCCACCTAGCATTCCTTTTGCTTTTTCCATTCCTTTATTCCAAATTGTTTCTTGCTTATGTAAAAAATGCTTTTCCTTTTCCAACTTTACATCACATATAGCAACTCTTACGAATGCTCCCTCTATTACAACGTCTTTCAAATGCATATCAGTTATATCATACAACGTTTGAAATAATTCAATTTCACATGAAAGAAACGTATCCTCTTGATTACTATTTAAATAAATTGTATCGTGAGCACCATTCATAAATGATTGATATACACTTCTATCTTCCCATAAAGTAAATACACATGCCTCATCTTCATTCCATCCACCAAATTGTCCATGAAAACCATCTAGGTGCTGTATATCACGCCATTTTTCTTGCGCATTTGAAAACAATTCCTTTTTCTCTTCTTCCACCTTACAGTAGATTGTTTTTAGTAACATTTTTAATTCCCCCTTATGATTCGATCCATTTACTTACTCGAAGTTTGATGCCCCTCCGTAAATGCTGTAAATTGATTACCGAAATACTTAGCTTGTAAAAAGACATCTAGAATATAAAAATTCAAATCTCTTGCTTCGCTTTCTTATTCCACTTACAGTTTACATAACATAATTATATATTACTGATTATCTATATCATTCAATAAAACATCCTATTTTTTATACTTGGCAAACTATCAACTCATTTCCATAAGAAATACTATTTTATTCTATACGCATAATAATTTTAATTCAAACAATTCAGAATTAAAATCCAAAAAAAATAGAAAGTAAACAATCTTACATTATCATCTACTCCCTATCTCTTTTATCATCAATTATTTTTCAAATAAATAATACGTAATGTCTCCTGGATAATGTACTACTGCTACCTTCCGCTCCCCTTTTTTAAAACTAACAGTATGCCCGTTTTCCCCTAAGTTCTCCCATCCACTCGCCTTTGTAATTGGCATTACACTTATATATTGATAGTCCTCTTCCTTATCATCGTTAATATGGATTGCTGACATTGGTACTGGAAAATCTTTGATTTTAGATTCTCTATTCATAAATATGAATGCAATTACACCAACTAATAACATAGCCATTGAAATATTTGAAACTAGTTTTCTTCTATTCATTTTCACTAAAAACCCTCTTTTCTCACATATAACTTTCATCATTTTACTAACTTTAATTATTTATGTATAGAAAAGATATAATTTAAATCATTTCTAACCTATTTTCTCTACTTCAAACAACATAATTGTTATATATTATAATTATAAGTTTTTAAATTTTGGAGGCGTTACATATTGCAGAAATTACTTTTTACTAAATGGACAGTTATTATTTCTATTTTCATCATTTTCGGTACAATTTTCTACGCTACTAATGTTAAAAATAACAACGAAAAAGCACCTGTAGAAACAGCGGATACAAAAACTTTCAAAACGAAATTACAACCTAAAATTAATGAATTGACTACTAATTATAATGAAATCATTGAAAAAGATTGGTTGCCTGCCTGGGAAGAGATTAACACGAATGGAGATTCAGTAGATCGAAATAAACTATTAGTTACAATGAATGCCGTTTCCAAGCAGTACGAAACAATTATGAACGAAATAGACACACTTAAAATTGAAGAAAACATCACAGATATAGATATACAAAAACAACTCCTTCAATTCACAACTCAGTTTAAATCCGCATCAAATTTCATGAAAAATGCAGCAAATTTGATTATAGACGGAACAAATAACTCTATTCCAACCAATGAAACTATTGAAAAAACAAAACAAGCTTTAGGACTTGCGGATCAACATATTGTCATCGCTTTATCTACTTTAAATGAAGTTGAAGATAAATTAGGACTTACAAAAAAATAAAACTATTTACTATTTTAAAATAAAAAATGATTGCAATTCACAATTTGTATGTCTATAATGTTTTTATTGATTTACAATCAATGTGTTTGTAAATTTTATAATTCGGATGAACCATTCAGGAGAAGGTCTATTGATCTACCGACGGGGCAAAAAGTTGTTATACCAACTTTGAAACTCTCAGGTCTTGGTTACAAGTAGAACTGCATGGGGACGAATCTCTGGAGAGACTCCCTCTCGCTTTTATAGAGCGCGGAGGAAAACGAGCACCGAAGGAGCAAATCCGCTACTTTAGCGGATAATCTCTCAGGTAAAAGGACAGAGACAAGCGAAAGAAAAAGCCGATTGTATCGGTTTATTTTTCTATCCCTTGTTTCTCCAGAGACCATTTCATTTACTTGAAGTGGTTTTTATTTTTTCTAAAAAAGGAGAATAAAGATGGAGACAGTAAGTAAAGTATTAGAACAACTAAATCAATACGTGTGGGGATTACCAACTTTGTTGCTACTCGTTGGAACTGGTGTCATTCTCACAGTGCGTTTAAAAGGTTTACAGTTTAGTAAACTATTATACGCTCACAAACTAGCGTTTAAAAAATCAGAAGATACCTCTTCTTCTGGAGATATTAGTCACTTCCAAGCACTTATGACAGCTATGGCCGCAACGATTGGTATGGGAAATATCGCCGGTGTTGCAACAGCTGTTACTATAGGTGGACCTGGTGCAATATTTTGGATGTGGATTACCGCATTGTTCGGTATGGCAACAAAGTATGCTGAAGCAATACTTGCAGTGAAATACCGTGTTAGTAATGAAAATGGTGAATATTCAGGTGGGCCAATGTATTATTTAGAACGTGGTTTGGGTAAGAAATGGCTAGCAGTATTATTCGCTATATTCGGTACAACTGCTTCTTTCGGTATTGGTAATATGGTGCAATCTAATTCAGTTGCAGAGGCAATGCGAATTAATTTCTCTTTCCCTCCTGCTTTAACTGGTATACTAATGGCATTTTTAATCGCAATTGTTATTTTAGGCGGTGTAAAAAAAATCGGGAAAGTGACGGGATATGTCGTTCCTATTAAAGCTTTCTTTTATATAATTGCTGGTCTTATAATTATTTTCTATCACTACGACCAAATTCCTGAAGCATTTTCACTTATTTTTTCTGGTGCATTTAATGGTACAGCAGCTGCTGGTGGTTTTATTGGGGCAACAGTTGCATCAGCTATTCAAATCGGAATGGCGCGTGGTGTATTTGCGAATGAAGCTGGTTTAGGGAGTGCACCAATTGCGGCGGCGGCGGCAAAAACTGATTCACCTGCAAAGCAAGCTTTAGTTTCAATGACTGGTACTTTTCTAGATACGTTTATTGTATGTACAATTACAGGACTAGTATTAATTACTACAGGTGCTTGGAAATCTGGTAAAACTGGTGTTGAAGCTACAACACTTGCATTCCAATCTGTATTTGGTACTGCTGGTAGTATGATTCTCGGTATCGCAATTATTTTATTTGCCTACTCTACTATTTTAGGCTGGTCGTATTATGGAGAAAAATGTGTAGCTTATTTATTCGGAGAAAGTGCTGTTAAATATTATAAAGCAATCTTTATTTTCATGATTGCAATTGGTGCTAATTTAAAGCTAGGAATCGTATGGACATTTGCTGATATTGCAAATGGACTTATGGCCATTCCAAACTTAATTGGTCTAATTGGATTAAGTAGTATTGTTGTTGCTGAAACGAATCGCTTTTTACAAGCAGAGAAATTGAAAGAAAATAATAAAAAACAGGCAAGTTAATCTATGAAAAAAGGAATGACTCATACATGATGAGCATTCCTTTTTTCATCCCCTCTTTTACTTAATTACTATCATTAAAAATATATTTATATCAATGTTTACTCCTTTTTATTCCTCCAAAAGTTTTTCACATAAATGTCATAAATCGTATGGTCTAACTATATAGTTGAAAAGGAATGCGACATTAAAGTGTCGCTGAAAAACTCATCCAAGAAAAGGGAGGAAAAATCTTTTGAAAAACAAAATCATTGTTTTCCTATCTGTTTTATCATTTATTATTGGTGGTTTCTTCTTTAACACAAATACTTCAAGCGCTGAAACATCATCTACTGATTACGTTCCTAACCAATTAATCGTTAAGTTCAAGCAAAATGCATCTTTAAGTAATGTGCAATCTTTTCATAAATCTGTCGGAGCTAATGTCTTATCTAAAGATGATAAGTTAGGTTTTGAAGTCGTACAATTTTCAAAAGGTACTGTAAAAGAAAAAATAAAGAGTTATCAAAATAATCCAGATGTGGAATATGCAGAACCGAATTATTACGTTCACGCCTTTTGGACTCCAAACGACCCATATTTTAAAAATCAATATGGATTACAAAAGATTCAAGCTCCACAAGCTTGGGATAGCCAACGAAGTGATCCTGTTGTAAAAGTAGCTATTATTGATACAGGAGTTCAAGGTTCACATCCTGATTTGGCTTCGAAAGTAATTTACGGGCATGATTATGTTGATAACGACAACACATCTGATGATGGTAATGGTCATGGTACACATTGCGCTGGAATTACTGGAGCACTTACGAATAACAGTGTCGGAATTGCTGGTGTTGCCCCACAAACTTCAATTTATGCTGTCCGCGTATTAGATAATCAAGGAAGTGGTACTCTGGATGCTGTAGCGCAAGGTATTCGAGAAGCTGCTGATTCGGGTGCAAAAGTAATTAGTTTAAGTTTAGGAGCTCCAAATGGTGGTACTGCATTACAACAAGCCGTTCAATATGCATGGAATAAAGGCTCTGTTATAGTTGCAGCTGCTGGAAATGCTGGAAATACAAAAGCTAATTACCCTGCTTATTACAGCGAAGTAATTGCAGTTGCTTCTACAGATCAATCAGATAGAAAATCTTCATTCTCTACTTATGGTAGCTGGGTAGATGTTGCAGCACCAGGTTCAAATATATATTCAACATATAAAGGAAGCACGTATCAATCATTAAGTGGTACATCTATGGCAACACCTCATGTTGCAGGAGTCGCTGCTCTTTTAGCAAATCAAGGATATAGTAATACACAAATTCGCCAAATTATTGAGTCAACTTCTGATAAAATTAGTGGTACAGGTACGTACTGGAAAAACGGTAGAGTCAATGCATATAAGGCTGTACAATACGCTAAGCAATTACAAGAAAATAAAGCTTCTTAAGAAAACTTTAATCAGTCGATCTACCATGAATGCGGAATAAAATAGAAGGAGAGACTTCTATAATTAAAGCCTCTCCTTCTTACAAACTATATTACTCTTCCTGCTTTTTAACCATATGTAAATACAGTACAAAATCCAGCATTGTCGACGAATGACCAAGTTGACGGATCATCGCTGTTATATTTCCTCTATGATATGTACCATGATTTACGACATGTTGCACTAATTCTAAAATCGAAGTTTCTAATTTCCCTACATATGGATTCTCAATAACAAATACAGCATTCACATCTTGTATTGTAATTAAAAAGTCTTTATATTGATTTGCCATGTTTTCAAACATTTTTTCTAATTCATGTAACGATTTAGTTTCAATTTGTTTTCGTAAATCTTCTCGGTCTTGTATTGCTTCATTCATACTTTTACCATGCAATATGTGTAACCACACTTGATCTGTAATATAAATATGCACAAAAGTATCCTTAATGGATGGGAATACACTCTGTATCTGTTCATTAAAAATTGTCTCATAGTTTGATAACTCTTTTAATCGATCGAATAATCTAGTATTAGCCCAAGCATGGTAATCAAACTGCTTTAATATATAATCTTTCAATTTATATTACCTCCCTATTGTATGAAACGTATAATTTGTTTCTTCGTTTCCGATTCTCTATCAACCTTTGCAATCCCTTTTTCTTTCATTTCATGTTTATTTATCGTTTTATATTTTACATACGTATGAAATTCCGTTTGAAATGGAAATGGTGTAATCCGAATTGTTTCCTCGTCCACCCATTCAGCTTGAATAAGTTTCTCATCCTTACTATTAAACATTTCTGTTCCTTCAAAACCATCTTTAAATAAATCAATTTCATCTTTCTTTTTTACACCAGGCTTATTCATACATACGTATAAAGAAAGTTCATCACAAAACTTTAATAATCTATAATGTTTATCAAACATCGCAAACTGTTCCTTTGTTAACGTTTTCAAAATTCTTTTTTGTCGTTCTAATTCATGTTTATAAAATGACATCATCTCTTCATCTTCCTCGTTTAGTGGAAATGATAAAAAATGTTTACTGCAAAGCAATGCCCCGTATGGATTATAATTTTCAATTTCATTCAAACCAATCGTATAAAAAACAAAACGTAATGGGCTTGGACAATCCATAAATGTATATGGAATATTTTTAGCACCATTTAAAATTGGTACTTTATCAAGCTCTATCCATCCTCTGTCATGTTCATATATTGCATCAACTGTTTCTTTTAAATATGTTTTACTTTCAAAAAAGTGTTCTTTTATATGTTTTGCAATCTCTCCAGCTAAAAAACCATGATCATGTTGACGAATTAATATACTTTCCTTCTCATTTTTTTCACGAAAAATCATTCATATACTCCCCCTCATCCTCATATTAAAGCTTTTTATATGCATCGATTCTTAATTAATCCCTAAATAATAGAAGGGATTCAGTCTCTTGCAACGAAATTAACATAATTATATAGTATTCTTTCTAATCATAGTGATAGCTTTATCTTTACTATCTATTATACTAAAACATTCATTCCAAAAATTTTTTTATGAGGTGAAAACATGAACAAAACAGAATTAATTAAAAACGTAGCACAATCAGCTGATATTTCTCAAAAGGACGCTTCTGCAGCTGTACAATCCGTATTTGACACAATTGCTAATGCATTACAATCTGGCGATAAAGTTCAATTAATCGGATTTGGAACTTTTGAAGTGCGCGAAAGATCTGCTCGTACAGGACGTAATCCGCAAACTGGCGAAGAAATTCAAATCGCAGCTGGTAAAGTTCCTGCATTTAAAGCAGGTAAAGAATTAAAAGAAGCTGTTAAATAAACAAGAAACCAGCCATTTTATAGGCTGGTTTCTCGTTTTTATTTAAGCAATTGCTTTATATTCTCTGCATGATACACTTCACAAATATAAAATACACATTTGCAGTTACTTACAATTTGATACTTTCTAGTTGGATACACATTCGCTGTAACAGAACATCCATCAAACAATTCAATAATATTTCCAGATGGCTGATATCCTTCATATAATACGTTTCTTCTTACTTCCATCTTTTCTATAAGCTTTTCAACAGGAATATTTCCACTCTCTAATTCACTCTTTATTGCGTCCGGTAAAAACGAAGTGTCTGCAAAAATTAGATTTTCAGATAACACCTTTCCTTTATAACTAACATTAGATACACGGTAAAGAAATGTTCCATCTTTATCAAAGAAATTCTTTGCTTCTTTCGGAATGTTCTGTCTACCAAGTACCTCTTGTTCAAGAACATCAAACTGAACTGTATCATTTAAAAGCTTTTCTAAAGCATGAATGGATGATGTATCTCCAGAAAATAAAATATTTTTAATTGCTTGTACGTTATAAGTGAATTCATTCTTTCTATTTTCCGCTACTAACATGAGGAACACCTCTTCTATAATTTTTTTATTTAAGATTTAAAAGTGCTGCCGCGTCTAATTGCGTAATTTCAGTCACTTCCTTACTGAATATTGCAACAGAGGCCCTATAATCTAAACTAGGCCTTACATCTTCCATCATTGTATTACTTGCTAACTCTTGTCTATCCTTAAAAACCAACAAGTTTGGAGGATCATTTGGAGCTGATACTGTAATATGTACTGGCGGAATCATTAGTCCTTCACCTGTCGCTTTCAGCACCGCTTCTTTTCGAGTCCAATATGTTAAAAAACCTTCTATTTTCTGTTCATTTGGTAGTTTCATAACTTGCGCTATTTCAATGTCTGTTAATACACCTTCTGCCATTTTCATAACATCTACATTTGGATTCATTTGTTCTACATCTATGCCAACAGGTGCAGATTTTGTAAATGCAACGACAACCCACTCACCTGAATGCGAAACAGATAATTGCGGCATACCTTCTGGTAATTGTGGTCTACCATGTTGCAATTTACATACGGAGCACATTCGATCAATTGGTACTTGGACTGGTGACATAGAAAGTATCTTGCCGAGAACTAATCTACTAATTACGCAACCTATTATAAAACGAGCTCGATCTGCCGAATGATGATACGAATTTGCTTTCTCTCGCTCTATATCATTTAGTAAATTGTAATGCCATGATTGTAAATCTGAAATTCTTGCCCACCATATTTGACAATCATTCTCATTCAAAGTTGGAACAGAATCTGCAACTTTACTTTCTATCATGTAAACTCTCCTTTATTCAACGAATATCAATTTTCATAAAAAAGCATACGTATATTGTTATTCATTGACGAGTGCTTTCTCTTTTTTTGATACAGATAATGTTTTTTCTTTCTTATTTGACATTACCTCTTTATCGGAAATACGTAAAGAAAATAGTAGTGCTATGAGCAAAAATATTGCTGATCCAATTAATGCTGCTTGATATGGTAAAAAATCGGATTGAACGTTATTACTTCCAAAACCAGCTAGTATACTAGCTAAAACAGCTACTCCTATCGCTGAACCTAATCGATTTTGCACATTGAATATAGTAGTCGCTCTCCCCATGGAAGGCGGCGTGATATTGTTAAAGGCAGAAAATTGAACCGCACCGACAGATTGACCTAAGAAAATACCGATACCAAACAATAATGCCCGAATTTGCCACGGATTCGTATCGTGATTTACAAAACTTAATAAAACAAAGATAATCGCCGTACAAATTAATCCTATAGAAATTACCTTTCGAGCTCCTAATTTCTTATATGACCATGGCACAATTTGTGAAGAAATCATTAATCCAATCGCCTCCGGAAATGTCGTAAGTCCTGATTCTAGCGCGGAAACTCCTATCACATTTTGATACATAAGTGGAAAAACAAATAACATTCCTAGTAAACCAGCTGATGAAAATAATGATATAAGGCTCATCTTTCTAAAGACTGGTTCTTTTAATAAGCGTAAATCTAACATTGGTTGCTTTACTTTCAGTTCTACGATTATAAACAATGTAATGAATACAACCCCAGCTATCCCAGTACTCATAATTTCTGGAGAAATCCACCCTTTTGATGGTCCCTGGCTGAGTGCATATATGAGCATCGCAAATCCTGGTGCTGATAAAATAAAGCCGAGAGAATCAAAGCGACCAGCTGATTTTTCAACATGCTCTGCTAAAAATAGAAGTCCAAAGAGCAATGCAACGATTCCAAACGGTAGATTAATATAAAATGCCCAACGCCAAGACATTTGATCTACAAAGAAACCACCGATGATAGGACCAATTGCTGGTGCTACAGCAATTGGAAGTATAATGAACCGAGAAATCTTCGGTCTTTCCTCTGGTGAAAATGTTCGAAATAACATTGCCATTCCAACCGGTGTTAAAAGCCCTCCACCAGCACCTTGAATAATACGGAAAATATTCAATGAAGTAATATCGTTAGCCATTCCGCATAAAGCAGAGGCAATTGTAAATACGAAAAGAGCAATTAAAAACACTCTTTTCGTACCAAATCGATCTCCTAACCAACCAGAAATCGGAAGGAAAACAGCTAAACTAACTAAATATCCAACATTAACCGTCCCCATTGCAGATGGAGGTACTTGTAGTTCTTTACTTATCGTTTGTAGTGCTACATTTACAATCGTTGCATCCATCGCAGCCATAAACATCGCAGTTATATAAACGATACTTACGACTACTTTTGGATTTAGTTTTGCTTTCATTATCGTTTTCCTGCTAATGTTTTTTCACGAACTTGATTACTTTTTGGATTCAAATCTTTCCAGTTATATTCAACATATTCTAAGCAACTCTGCCTACTAGCTTCTTCATATACGACACTCCAGCCAATAGGTACATCGAGAAAAGCAGGCCAGAGAGAATACTGGCCCTCCTCATTTATTAATACTTTATATGTGTAATTATCATTTTCAAATGGATTCGTCATACTCTACTTACCCCTTTCTTATTCTGCAAATATTTCGCTAATACTTGTCCAATTTCCGTAAGTGGACCTGGCTGACATAAATCTTTATGTCTACAGTCAATATCATGCTGCACAATTTGCCCATTTAAATAATTTAGCCACGTATTTGGAGAAATAGGATCAAACCAGTCTGGTATAACAGTAGATCTAAAGAATAATATGTCTCCGTTATAAACTTTCGGTACATATTTCCCTAACAACCCTACTGAATTTACATATGTTTCTTTCAAGTTCAATATAGTCTCTTCTTCAAGACTTGCTAATGCACTTCCATCTTTACGAAGGATTTCAACTGCACTTTCCATTGTAAGTGGTTTACCATCCATGTTATCTGGGTCATATCCGCCTAAAGCGAGTAATGCGATTAACGCTTCCTCTTCAGTAGGCGCTTCCGTATTCGGCAAGAAGTGTCCAGGATAAGAATCAAGCATAACGAGTAATTCTACTTCTTCCCCTTCATTTTGTAATTGCGCCGCCATTGCATGCACAACATTTCCTCCAAGCGACCAACCTAATAAACGATATGGTCCATGAGGCTGTACTTCACGAACGTGTTTCAAGTAATCCGCCGCCATCTCCTCTAAACTTTTTGGAAGTTCTTCATTTTTAGCGATACCACGTGCTTGTACACCATAGATTGGATAATCTGTCCCTAAAGATTTCATAAGTCCTGCATAGCACCAACTTAATCCACCTGCTGGATGTACACAAAATAGTGGTAATTGATCCCCGCTTGCTCGTAATGGAAGCAACACATCAAGTGCACTTTGACCATTCCCCATCTCAAGTCTTTCAGCTAACCCTGCAACAGTCGGTGCTGCAAATAAAGTACCAATGTTTAGTTCCACTCCAAGCGCCTCTTTAATGCGGCTCATAAGCTGTACTGCAAGGAGTGAATGGCCACCAAGATCAAAGAATCCGTCATCAATTCCAATTTGAGGTACACTTAGCACTTCTGTAAACAAGTCACATAACATTTCTTCTTGCGGTGTTCTTGGACCACGACTAGAAGATGATGCGATAAATTCTGGAGCTGGCAATGCCTTTCTATCTAACTTACCGTTTGGAGTTAAAGGTAACTCATTTACTACTACAAAAGCGTATGGAACCATATAATCTGGTAAACTACCACTAGCAAACTGACGCATTTCATTCGTATCAATCGCTTCATTATTTGATGCAACGATATAAGAAACTAACCGTTTATCCCCTGGTTGATCTTCCCGTACAATAACGGCTACTTGCTCAACTTTAGGGTGCTTCATTATGACTGCTTCTATTTCTCCTAATTCAATTCGAAATCCACGAATTTTTATTTGATGATCTGCACGTCCTATATAATCTAGCGTCCCATCTTTACGCCAGCGAGCTAAGTCTCCTGTACGATACATTCTTGTACCTGGCTTTCCAAATGGATCTGCGATAAAGCGTTCAGCCGTTAATCCTGCTCTTCCTAAATATCCACGCGCAAGCCCTGCACCTGCAACATACATTTCTCCAACTACTCCAGGTGGCACTGGTTGTAAATAGTTGTCTAACACATATACTTTAAGGTCAGGTATACTGCACCCAATTAAACTATTTGCTCGTAAAGAGACGATAGTTTCATCTAATTCAATATAACTAACATGCACTGTCGTCTCCGTAATACCGTACATATTAATAAGCTTTGGTGCGTTATGAGGATGCCGACTATACCAATCTTCTAAGCGACTTAGCTCAAGTGCTTCTCCTCCAAAAACAACATATCGTAAAGATAATTTTTGGCCAATCTCTTCATTTTCACGATCTGCTTGCATCAATTGATAGAACGCTGATGGAGTTTGGTTTAAAACCGTAACCTTTTCTTTAACAAGAAGCTGTAAAAATTCTTTCGGTGAGCGACTTACAGTATGTGGCACTACAACTAAACGCCCTCCGTATAATAAAGGTCCCCAAATTTCCCAAACCGAGAAATCAAAAGCGTATGAATGGAACATCGTCCAAACATCGTTTCCGTCAAACTGGAACCAATGATCAGTTGCTCCTAAAAGTCTTACTACATTTTGATGAGGTATCATAACACCTTTCGGTCTACCCGTTGAGCCTGACGTATAAATAACGTAAGCAATATGTGATGGAGATAATGGCTTAATTCGTTCCACTTCATCAATATTTTCTTCACTATATTTCTCAACTTCTGCTATTACTTTCACATCATCAACTAAAACTTTTAGTGCCTCATCACATTCAATTTCCACTTCTGAATTCGTTAAAACACATGATGGTTTCGCATCGTGTAGCATAAATGAAATGCGGTCTGCTGGGTAATCTGGATCTAACGGAAGGTATCCAGCGCCAGCTTTAAGAACAGCTAATAAGCTTACAACCATGTTTAATGATCTTGGCATCGCTAAAGCAACGAGTTGATCAGGACCAACCCCTTTTGCTATTAGGAATCGAGCTATTTTATTTGCTTTTCTATTTAACTCTTCATAAGTTAATTTCTTATCTTCAAAGACAACAGCTATAGAATTTGGATTTATATGAGCCTGCTTTTCAAACAATTGTGGCAATGTCATTTCTGGTGCAATTTGAAAACCACCATTCCACTTTTCTAACACTGTATTTTTCTCTGCTACAGTTAATATTTCTAATCTGCCAATTGATTGATCCGGATTTGTAGCTGCATCATCTAATAACAAAATGAATCGTTCTATTAGTTTTTGAACCGTTTCACGTTTATATAAATCGGTACTAAACTCTAGTAATCCATGTAAACCGTTCGGAGTACCATCAACCCCGTTACTCTCACTAATTTCAAATGTTAAATCAAATTTTGCAGAACCAACGCTTTGAATTTCAAGGCTCGCTTCTAAATCTGGTGCATGAAACGTTGCTTCTGGTGTATTTTGAAAAGCTAACATAACTTGAAACAACGGGTGGCTGTTTCGAGTACGTACTGGATTTAACACTTCAACAAGTCTTTCAAATGGAACATCTTGATTTTCATAAGCTGCAAGATTTACCTGCTTCACTCTATTTAATAATTCTTTAAAACTTGGATCTCCTGACGTATTTGTACGTAACACTAATGTATTTACAAATAAACCAATAATATCTGAAAGTACATCATCATTTCTTCCAGCAATCGGACTTCCAATTGGTATATCAGTTCCTGCACCTAATCTTGTAAATAGTGCACTAAGCCCTGCTTGCAATACCATAAACAAACTAACTCCATTTTTACGTGCAAGCTCTACTAACCTACTATGCATACCTTCATCTATATGAAAATGAATTGTTTCCCCGCGGTAACTCGTCTCAATTGGACGCTGGAAATCTGTAGGTAACTCCATTTGGTCTGGTAAACCTTTAAGTTCTTCTTTCCAAAAATCTAATTGTGTTGAAATAAGACTCTCTGGTGTCGTTTCATCACCTAGCAATTGCTGTTGCCAAAGTGCATAATCTGCGTATTGAACGGGTAGTGTCTCCAGCTGAACTCTGTCACCTTGACATCGTGCTTTATACGCCGCTGTAAAATCTCTCGTTAACGGCTGTAATGACCAGCCATCACCTACAATATGATGCAATAGAATTAATAATACATGTTCGGTTTCACTCACTGTAAAAAGTTGCAAACGAACTGCCGGCTCAATATCGAGGTTAAAACTATATCTTACCGCCTTTGAAAGTACACTTTCTAATTCATCTTTACATGTATTAGTTATTACCATTTCTAGATTTAAGTTTTCCATATCTAAAATTTTCTGATAGGAACTACCTAATACGTTAGGGAAAATTGTTCTAAGTGTTTCATGTTTCTCAACTACATCATAAAAAGCACCTTGTAATGCTTCCCGATTCAATATTCCATTCATACGAATGACTAGCGGAATATTATAAGTAGGACTTGGACCTTCTAAACAATTTAAGAACCATAACCTGCGCTGTGCAAATGAAAGTGGAATTTCATTTGGCCTACTTGCTTTCTGAATAGCTGGTCTTGCACTTTTTGCATGGTTTAATTGTTTCGCCAGTTCGGCAACAGTTGGTGATTCAAATAGTTTCCCAATTCCTAATTCCACACTTAACGTTTCACGAATTCTTGCCATTAAACGAGATGCGAGAAGTGAATGTCCACCCATTTCAAAGAAATTATCATCAATGCTAATTCGAGAAACACCAAGTACTTCTGCAAATAAATCACATAATATTTCTTCTTTCGGATTTCTAGCAACCCTCTCATTGTTCATCCCATTAAAATCAGGAGCAGGTAATTTCTTTCTGTCAACCTTACCATTTGGCGTTAATGGTAATTCTTCTAGCACAACAAATGCCGATGGTATCATATAATTCGCTAAACTTTCTGAAACATAAGAACGAATTTCTGAAAGATTAATCGGTTCCTTTTCTTCTGCAACGATATACGCAATGATGCGTTTATCATTTGGACGATCTTCTCGTACCATTACTACCGCTTGTTGAATATTTTCATGTCGTTGTAATACCGTTTCAATTTCAGCTAATTCAATTCGGAATCCACGAATTTTAATTTGATGATCTGCGCGACTAATGTACTCTAACGCACCATCACTACGCCATTTCACAAGATCTCCTGTACGGTACATGCGCTTCCCTGATTCTCCATAAGGATTTGCAACAAACCGTTCAGCTGTTAACTCAGGTTTTCCTAAATATCCGCTTGCAAGTCCTTCCCCTGCAATATATAATTCACCAATAATTCCAGGTGGAACTGGTTGTAGCCCTGCATCCAATACATACACTTCTGTATTGCAAATTGGCTTTCCAATAGGTGGTATACCCTTTTCACCTTCATCAATGTTCATGAAAGTAGACCAAATCGTCGTTTCAGTTGGTCCATATAAATTAGTTATTGAACAACCTAATTCTTTTAATTTATTTGCTAAATGCGCTGGGAGAGCTTCACCACCAACAAGTATATTTAGCCCTTGTAGCTTCTCTGGATAATCAGTTACTAACGCCTGCCAAAGCGTCGGTGTAGCCTGCATAATTGTCACTCTTTCTTCTTGTAAAAGTGTCGTTAATGCTGATGGCTCTTGTATGTCTTCTTTTTGCGCAATTGTTAAACTTGCACCACTAATAAGAGGTAAATAAATTTCTAGAGCAGAAATATCAAACGCAAACGTTGTAACTGCTAATAAATGATCATTTTCATTTAATGAAAACTTTTGCTGCATAGCCATTAAAAAGTTACTTAAACCTCTCATAGGAACAATTACACCTTTTGGGTTTCCTGTTGAGCCTGAAGTATATATTGTATAGGCTGGGTTTAAAAGTGATACATCATTCTTACATGCTATATTCATACGAGAATATGTATGTAACGCTAGTTTCGTTTCTTCATCATCTAATACAATTTTTTTCATATCATTTTCTATAACTAACTTAGATGAAACAGATGAATGTGTTATGATACAAACTGGTTTTGCATCATTTACTATATAATTAACTCTTTCTGCTGGGTATTCTGGATCTATTGGTAAATACGCTGCACCAGCCTTTACGACTGCTAGCATACTAACTACCATTTCTATTGATCTAGGGAATACTAAAGCTACAAACTGATTTGGTCGTATTCCTTCTTCTACTAAATAATGTGCTAGTTCATTCGCTCGTTCATTTAGCTCTTTATACGTAAGGTTTACACCGTCACAAGTAATCGCTAGTTTATTTGGATTTTTTTGCACTTGTTTTTCAAATGATATAGGTAGACTAATTAACTCATCATCTTCCTTCGTTTCATTCCATTCCAATAAAACTTTATGATTTTCTTCAGGCAGAGTAATGTTTATTTTTCCAATCGACTCGTTTTTCTCATAATTATTTATTACTAATTCAAATAGATTCATAAATCTTTCTTTATGCAATGCTAGCTCTGCGCCATTATATACTTCGGGATTCGCATCAAAATGAATCATTAGCTCATTTTGATCAAAACGTTTATATACATTTATCGATAAATCATCTACAGGTCCTGCTGATAAGTTATGTGTAATACCACGATTTCCAGCAAAATTAAGCCCGTAATCAAAAGGCATAACATTCACTAACGGTCCAAACAACCTTTGATTTTCACCTAGTAACTTTAAGTCTCTTCTTAATTCCTCATGACGGTATTTATGATGGTGACGTACATCTCGAATTTCTTTAGAAACTTGCTGCAATAATTCCGCAAGAGTTATATTTGGAGTTACTGTAATACGAAGTGGAACTAAATTCATTACCATACTTGGTGTATGAATAGATACAGAACCTAGACGTCCCATCATCGGTAAACCTAAAACAATATCATTTTCACCTGTTAATTTATGCATATAAATACTTGTTACAGCGACAATGAATTCCGGCCAACTTGTTAACGAAATATTGATATCTTCTAGTAAAGTTTTCGTGCTAGAACTAGATAAATAAGCTGTTTCTCGTGAAAATCCATTTGATGTTCTCGGTGCTCGTTCTGCCAAACTTACAACTTCTGGGGCATCCGCAAACTTTTCTAACCAAAAAGTACGATTTTCCTGAAATTGTTTAGACTCACGATACTCAATATCTTCTTGCACGACTTTTGCAAGAGAACCAAATGGCTTTTCACTCTTGTTTGTTTCTTCTATAAGTGATGTATACTCATTCGCTACCTTTTGGCTAAGAAGTGAAAATCCATAGCCATCCATCACAATGTGATGGATGCGCTGATACCAAAAGAAACGATTATTTTCAACTTGAATAAGTGCTTCAGTAAATAATATATCTTTTTTCAAATTGACTGGTATAGATAAATCATTTTTCATCCATACTTTAGCAGCTTCTTCAGGGTTTTCTTCTTTCCGAACGTCAATAAAATGCATATGAAACTGTGATTCTTCAACAACTTGCCATGGGCCAATTTCATCCTCTTCGAAGCGAACGTGAAGTGCCTCTGCTTCCATTACAACTTTACGTACAGCTAATTCAAAAATGTCTTGATGAATATTTCCATTTATTTCTACATATTCCCCAGTATTATATATCGGATTAAGCGGATCTAATTGTTGCGCAAACCACATACCAGACTGCGCAGATGATAACGAATGACGAATTTTTTGACTGTTAGGCATTCTTTACTACCCCTTTATTATGTAGTCTATTTGTTACAGCACCTGTGCTGTTTGTGAAGATAGTAAACTGTACCAACCTGTAACAGTTGGACGTTCTGCTAAATCTGCAAACGTGATTTCTTTCCCTTCACGACGCCATTTCTCTACTAAACTCATAATTCTGACCGAATCAAGCCCTCTATTTAATAAGTCCTCATCAATATCAATACTCTCTACTGGCTCACGAAGTAGTTGTGCAACTAGTTCATGCACTTCCTGTATAGTGATTCCTTCACTCTCATCACCTTTTACACTTTGTAAATCTTTTAACAGTAGGTTTGTTGATGTCGTTACTGCGCATCTATTAGATGCATACTCCAATGCTTGTTTATGATGCTCTAGTGAAAAATCAGCAACTGCATCTGCTACAAAGAACGGCTCTATACCATCCATAAATGCTTCACAAGCTGTTAAAAGGCATCCAATATGCGCATAAATACCGCAAATAATGAGTTGATCTCTTCCTTGTTCATTTAAAATTTCTAATAGATTTGTCTTTTTAAATGCACTATATCTCCATTTTGTTAGGAATATATCATCCTCATCAGGAGTAAGTTCATCAACAATTTTCTTTTTATCTGGTCCAGCAGGAATACCGTCACCCCAAAAGTCTTGTAATAAACCTCTTTGTTCTAACGTTTGTCCACCAGGTTGCGCTGTATAAACAACTGGTATACCAAGTTGTTTACATTTTTCTCTTATCATTTTAATATTTGAAATAAGTTCTACTTTTGGTGATTCTTTATCGCTATATGCATCAAGAAAATATTCTTGCATGTCATGAATTAAAAGTACTGCACGTTTCGGGTCTGGTGTCCAATTCACTTTATTTTTTGGTAGTTCTGATTCAATTGGCATTTTATATACTGAAATAGATGGGATAGCCATCTAATCACTTCCTTCCGGTTTTTATTATTGTTTTACTGTAATAAGTTTTTCAGCAATGACTTTACGTAGTTCTTTTTTGCTGACTTTTCCGACTCCTGTTTGCGGGAATGATTCAATAAATTCAATTCGATCTGGAATTTTATAAGCCGCTATACCACGTTCTCTTAAAAACATTTTTAATTCACTTACTGCCGGAACTTGTTCGCGAGCTATAACAAAAGCACAGGTGCGTTCACCTAAATAATCGTCAGGCATAGATACAATTGCTACGTCATGGACCGCATCGTGTGCTAATAAATGATTTTCAACTTCTTCCGCAGCAACTTTCTCACCACCACGGTTAATTTGATCTTTATCTCTTCCTTCTACAATGATGTATCCTTTTTCATTTACTTTTACAAGATCACCTGTGCGATAAAATCCATCCTTTGTAAATGATCGTGCATTATGCTCTTCAGCTTTATAGTAACCACGAATTGTATATGGACCTCTTGTTAATAAACTACCTACTTCGCCAGGTTGTACATCGTTGTCATTTTCATCAACAACTCGTACTTCATCGAGTGCAGACATTGGTCTACCTTGTGTATGAATAATAATTTCTTCCGGATCGTCTAATCTTGTATAGTTCACTAATCCTTCCGCCATACCGAATACTTGCTGTAACGTACATCCAAATGTAGGGCGTATACGTCTTGCAACCTCAGCGCTAAACTTAGCACCACCTACTTGAATAACCTCTAGGCTCGATAAATCGGTATTACGAGAAGATGCAGCATCAAGCCAAATCATTGCTAATGGCGGAACGAGCGCTGTAATTGTAACTTTTTCTTTTTCAATAAGAGCAAATGCCTCATCTGGACTACCACCAGTTGCCAATACCACTTTTCCACCCGCATAGAAAGTTCCAAATGTCCCTGGAGAACTCATTGGGTAATTGTGTGCTACTGGAAGAACTGCCATATAGACGCTTTCTGCATTCAAATTACAAATTTCAGCGCTTACACGTAAACTATAAATATAGTCATCATGTGTTCTAGGAATTAATTTAGAAAGACCTGTTGTCCCTCCTGATAATTGGAGAAATGCAACATCACTTGGCTGAACTTCTGGTAATGAGACGGGATCCATATACAGATCATTTATGTTCACAAACTCTTCTTCTTCCCCCACTACAATTACACGTTGTAAAGTTGGCACTTTCTCTTTCACTTCTCTTGCTAGTTTTCGATAATCAAAACCGAGAGCCTTATCTGAAATAACGTAAGCGCTCGCCTCGCCAAACTCACAAAAATAACTAATTTCACTGCTTCGATGTGAAGGTAGTGCAAAGACAGGAAGCGCTCCAATTCGAAATAGTGCAAAACATATTTCGAAAAACTCGATAATGTTAGGTAACTGGATTACAACTCTGTCCCCTTTCTTTATTCCTAAATTCAGTAAACCTGCTGCTAAACGATCGGCATTTTTATCAAGTTCACTATATGTCATATGCTTCTTACCACTTACAACCGCGATTCGATCTCCATATTTCTCAGCCCGCTCTCTTAACACTCCTCCAAATGTTTCACCAAGCCAACATCCTTCATCTCGATAATGATCGGCAAATTCTTTTGGCCATTCTGTATAACCTACTAGCATTCTTTCTTCCCCCTATTTTTCATTAAGTGAACTATCTCTTAACCCTAAAGCTTTTAGCATTGTTTGGAACTTAGCTGATGTTTCTGCTAACTCATCTTCTGGTTTTGACTCAGCAACAACTCCAGCTCCTGCATATAAACGCAGTGTATTTTCTTGTACTTCAGCACAACGAATTGTAACAATCCATTCTCCATCTCCATTTAAATCGCTCCATCCTAGCATTCCTGTAAAGAACTCGCGGTCAAATGGCTCAATATGCTGTATAGCCTCTCTTGCTTTTTCCATCGGAGTTCCGCAAACTGCTGGCGTAGGATGAAGGGCAATTGCTAATTGTAAAGAAGAAGTATTTGGATCCTTCAGTTCACCTTTCACTTCTGTAGACAAATGCCACATCGCTTCACTATGAATAACTGATGGCTTTTCTGGAACATGTAATGTATGACAATACGGACGAAGTGCAGCGGCAACCGCTTCAACTACTACCGCATGTTCATGTAAATCTTTTGGAGAAGAAAGTAATTCCTCTGCTCTTCTTTTATCTTCTACTGGGTCCTCACTACGTGGCCTTGAACCAGCTAACGGATTAGAAATAACTTGCATACCATTACGTGAAACAAGTAATTCAGGACTTGCTCCAATTAGCGTCTTACTGTTCTCTTTTTCATCTTTCGGTAAATTCACAGCAAATGTATAACCATGCTTATTATGTTCTGCTAATTCTCGCAGAAGTTTTTGCTTATCAATCTTTTCGGAAGATTTAACATCTAACGATCTAGATAGAACGATTTTCTTTAAATCACCGTCCTGTATTTTTTTAATTCCTTGCTTCACACCATTCATATAAACTTCAGGGTCTGGTACTGGCGTCATTTCAAATGTTACGTTCTCATTTGTTTCAAGCTGATTTGTTGTATCCAATTGTAAACGCTCAGAAATTCTACTATATTCTGGTACGATAAGTTGGACTTCTTTTCTACGATCAAATGGCAAAGCACCCACAACGATAGGATTTGGATTTCCAGCTTGTTTCGCATTACTTAATGTCGCTTGCACAAGCTCTGGGAAATTTTCAATTTCACGATGCTTTACTGTAGTAAACTCTCCTTCTGCTAATATAGTTCGAGTTGGTGAAGCAAAAAAGAATGAAGATTCAGTCTTATAATCTTCTAAAAGTTTTTCTGACAATTCCTTTACAGCTATATGTTCATTCATAATATAATAACCTCCTGAATTTTTATTAAACTCCTAACGTAGCACCGCCATCGACACATAAATTGTGCATTGTAATATGACTTGCTCTATCTGAGGCTAAAAATAACACGGCTTCAGCAACTTCTGAAGGTTGTGCAATTTTTTGTAATGGAATTCCGAGTCTATATGTATTTTGAGAACCAGCAATTATATTTTTAGCTCCATTCTCATCAGCCCATAGTAATCTTTGCATCTCAGTTTCAGTAGAACCTGGAGAAACTAAGTTGCAGCGTATATTGTATGCCGCAAGCTCTAGTCCTAAACATTTCATAAACATCGTCGTTGCAGCCTTTGACGCAGCATACGCAGCCATCTCCATTCTCGGCGTATTTGCCGCATTTGAACCGACTGTAACAATTGCCCCTGATTTTCTTAACATCATATTTTTACTTACCGCTCGGGACATATTGAAAACCCCTGTAGTATTTACAGAGAATGTTTTATTCCAATCTTCATCACTTAACGAATGAATTGGTCCCATACGCAAAATCCCTGCAACGTTTACTAAAATATCTATTGGCGCTATTTCATTTGCAATATGATTTACCATGTCATCAACAGCAGTGCTATCACTCACGTCTAAACGAAACGTTTTCATACGTGTATTATTTAATTCATTTTGATTTAAGAGTACATTTAACCCCTCTTCATTTTGATCAACCGCAATAACTGTGGCTCCTCTTTCTAAAAACATTTTGGCAACAACACTGCCTATGCCTTGTGCTGCACCTGTTACTAAAACTGTTTTCCCATCAAATTCCCCTAAGTTCATTTTCTCTATCCTTTCACATAAACATTAAATTCATTAAGTAACACCAATGATATTGATTTTCATTATCAGTTGTGTTGTAAAAAATAATACACTTACTAAACTAATTGGTCAAGTGCGCATTACTTTAAAATCCATTTTATTGATAATGTTTTTCATTTACTATCTTACACCGAAATGATAATGTTTCTCAATAAACTTGTCAATCTTTTTTTATTTTTCAGACAAAGTATTTTAATGCTTCTTAATAAAATCATACCTAAACGCATTGAATGTACTTATATTATAAATAAAATTCAAACTCCTCTTTTTAAAATTGAAGAAGATAAACTAGAGATACGTTCATTTACAATGCTTTATGAAAAACTCAAGTATATATTTTCTCAATATTTTTCTGAAAATATATCTTACAAATACTAATGAATGTCTTCTTTACCATTTAAGATTTAATATATATTTCGAATACGATGTATCAATTTATCATATTCTAATATATTCCAAATGGGTATTCCACTCACTTTTACATCTATAAAAATCCCAAAAGTAATTTAACCTTGTTAAAATAACTCATAAAAAAAGCATCCTAATTAATAGAATAGGATGCTTTTTCGTAATCATAGTGTTATAGAAGATTTGTATACTTATGCTACGCTGCGATACTCTTCTTCTTGTTCTTTTTTCTGTTTAGGTGCTTGAATTAAAATTGCGATAATGAATGACACGACACATAATACACCGATCACCATGAACGTTGGTTTGAATCCACCTAGAAGTGCACCGATAAAGGAACCTGCAAGCGCCCCAAATCCAAATCCTTGATACACAATTCCGTAGTTCTTACTATGGTTTTTCATACCGAAGAAATCACCAACAATAGCTGGGAAAATAGTGATATTTCCACCAAAGCAAAACGCTACACTTGCTACACATACGAAGTAAATACCATAATTTAAATCTACAAAACTTAGAACTAAGACTGAACTCGCCATAACAACAAAAGTACCAGTAACGATTTTTAAACGCCCAATTTTATCCGATAACGATTATAAAATGATACGACCTAATGTATTGAAGATTGCAACCATAGCCACCGCATTAGCTGCTGTTGCTGCGCTAAGCCCTACAAGTTGAACACCAATGTCTTTTACCATACCAATTAAGTATAAGCCACTCATACATGATGTAAATAACATGATAAATAATAAGTATACTTGTTTTGTGCCTAACATTTCTTTCGTTGTGTATTCCTTAGTTTTTGTTTCATGAACTGCTCCTTGATCTGCAGCTTGATGGATTAAACAAGCACCAATTACAATCATAGCTGTAACAATTAAACCCCAGTATATAAATGCTTGCGATACACCAACTGATTCAATCAACTGTGCGTTAACGTATTTAAAGATTAAGCTACCTGAACCATATGCAGAGACAGAAATACCAGCAATTAAACCTTTACGCTCTGGAAACCACTTTATTAAATTTGATAGTGAAGTGATATATGCTGTACCATCTGCATAACCTACAACAACTCCTGCTAGTACATAAAGTAATATTAATGAGGACGCTTGTGAGCTAAGTATTAACCCTAGTCCTAATGCTAATCCAGCTATCATAATAAGTTTACGAAGTCCCCATTTTTCTTGCAATTTACTCGCAAATAAAGTTGAAAATGCTAAAGATAGACTAGTAATTGAAAAAGTTATCGCAACAGCGTTAAGACTCCAACCGTATTTACTAACTAAAGGCTGATTGAATAAACTCCATGTATATATCGTCCCAAGCCCCATTTGTACTATGACTGTGCCAAGGACAACAAACCATGGATTAACAGTTGATTTTTTCATATCTTTCCGCCTCCTCTTTCTATTTCAATGCTATTCGCTAAATTTACTTTTTTTATGTTCATTTTGGTCACCTCTTTTGATTTGACACCTTCATTGTATAAGATGTTTCTGTTTATGTAAGCACTTACAATATAGAGCGTCAAAAACATGGAATCAGTTACAAAAAACGAAGGATGAAATACAAAAAACTACTGATTAAATACAATAGAAAAATTTTTTATACTTCGATTCACCTTATTTTTTATAAAATCACAAATTTTTTTCCAATAAATAAAACTAAATATTCACTAATATATCTATCCGTGGTTTAATATATATAATAAAAAAATATTTCTGTCTTTAATGAGGAGGTACTATGAAAGCAAACGTAGGGGATACTATACTTTTTCAACGAAACAATTTAAAGATTACAGGATCTGTACTAAAACTTTATACTGAATCGGTCTTAGTTGAAATTACAAATGTAAGCGGTGGTACTTTTGAATTTGATCGAACAATTGTAAATCATAAAAACTATAAAGTTTTAAATACAAATACATAAAACAACACAAAATAGCCCCTGCTAAACAGCAGGGGCTATTTTATATAAAAATATTTCACTAGTTTATATACCCTAAAACATTAACAATCTTACTCGCTTTTAAATTGTTAATATGATAATAAATTTCTAAACCTCTTCTCTCTGCTCGTAACACTTTACCCTTCATTTTTGATAAATGTTGTGAAACAGTAGATTGCGGGATGTTCAGTAACTCTGTTAATTGTGTTACATTACAAGTTTTTCTTGTACTTAATTCATTTACAATTTGCAGTCGGATTGGATGCGCCATAATTTTTAAAATATCTACATCTTCTTCTGAAACTAAAGTTTTTTTCATTTCACTTGTATATGTTGTCATAAGACATTCCCCTTTTATATGAATTCCATTTTTATAAGATCTATTTCCAAAATTTTTAAAACCCTCGATTAAAACTTTTATATAGAAATAAAAGGATTTTAAATTTTTGAAAACAGAACTTACATTCACTTTATTTATTTGGTACATATACATAATACAATGTTAATATGTGCTCTATGTGAAGTTCGCATAAATTTATGATGAAGATTTATTTAGCCACTCGCATCCTACTCATCTAATTATCCACTACATAAAATCATCAGTTATTTTAACACATTTTAGGCGTTTGTATATACTATCTATAAAACAACTTTTATAAAGGGGGATTCATATGCCTACAGCGTTACAAGAAGAAGTCGAAGAAGCACGGGAAACATATGTCAGTCGTATCATCTTAGTTGGAGGATCGACTTTATTTTTAGTAGGCGGGGTTATATCGGCAATTTCAGCTTTTAAAGCTTATAATCGTTTGGAGAATACGCCGCCTTCTACAGATAATTCATAGATATTTTATAAAATAAAACGTCGCCTCTAATATGAAGAGACGACGTTTTATGATTCATACATATGACACTAAAAGTATCGATAGATTCCCTACTCCATTTTCTAAGCTTACTTCACCACAAACCTAGTCTGACTACACCCATCCTTCTGCTTCGTTACTTCTAATACAGCTGGCATTGCGTTTTTCAGCTCTTGTACGTGTGAAATGACACCGATAAATCGGCCTGATTTTTGTAGGTCAATTAAGGCATCAACTGCTTTCGTTAATGATTCTTCATCTAATGAACCGAACCCTTCATCGATGAACATCGTTTCGATGGAAATACCACCTTCATATGCTTGAATGACATCTGCCATTCCTAGCGCTAAGCAAAGTGATGCGTTAAATTTCTCTCCGCCGGATAATGTTTTTACATCGCGCGTTTGGCCAGTGTATGCATCGTACACATCTAAGCCTAATCCACTTTGACGGTTTCTTTTTTCAACTCGTTCACTTCGTTTTAAATAAAATTGTCCATTTGATAATTTACGTAGTCGTTCGTTTGCGATTTGAACAATTTGTTCTAAATACTCAATTAAGATGTAACGTTCAAATGATATACGACTTTCGTTATCACCTTTCATTACTTCATATAAATCAACAAGTTCTTGGAAGGCTTTTTCTTCCTCGTGAATTTGTTCGTCAATACGTCTAATGTTTTCATGTAAATCAGAAATATATGTTACCGCATTTTGCGCACGTTGACGTTTTTCTTTAATTATATCGAGATTAATTTCTAGTTCTTTTATGTGTTCACCTAAAGATGTAATATCCATATACTCTTTATCTTTTAATTCTGAGTTTAGCTCTTCAATTTGTTTTGCAAGCACTTCAAGAGATGAATAATAACCTTGAATTTCTTTCTGTAACATCTCCATCTCGGCATCGCTTAATTTGGCTTCTTTATACGTGAATTGATCTGTAAATCCGCTTTGTTCTAGCTCTTTCATAAAGCGTGCGAAAGTCTCTTCTTTCTTCAATTTTGCACTTTCAAATTGATTAGAAGCACCTTTCTGTTCTGCTTGAATACGTATATTTTCATTTTGCCAATGTTGATACGCTTCCTGCACTTTCTTCCATTCGTCCTCCATTAACCTAAGTTCGTGCATAGCTTGGTCAAACTGTGCTTTCCAAGCTTGTACTGTTTGCAAGTTTTCTGGAATATTTCGTTTATCATGTTCATATGACGTACGAAGTTGCATGCACTCCATTTCTGTACGGTGCTGCATTGTTTCTACTTCCCGTTTTTGTTTCTGAAGTTCTTCTATTTTTTCTTCTACGCTTTTCATGTTCACAGCAATCTGCTTACGTGTTTCTTCACTTGCTTTTAACGTATTAACGTCTGCTGCTAATTGTTTTCCTTTTTGAACAAGTACACTATATGTTTCAACTAATTTTTCGGAGTTATAGCCACGCTTCACAACTTCTTCTATCACTTGTTCATATTGTAGTCGATAAAAATTCCATTTCTCCTCTACTTGCACATGTAATTTTTCAGCAATGTTCTTCTTATCTCTTAAATCGTTTAACTCTTTTTCATCGATCGCATTACTTTGCTCTGTAGCTTTTTGCGGATGATTCGTACTACCACATACCGGACAAGATGCACCGTCATGTAAATGAAGAGCTAATATACCAGCTTGTTCACTTAACCAACGGCGCTCCATGTTTTCATATGCACGAACTGCCACGTGCATTTTATTATTTGCCACTTCTTTTTCTTGCTCGAATTTTTGTTTTTCTTGCCAAACATCATATGCTTGCTTTAAAACTTTTGCATCTTCTCGCATATTCGTTAGTTCTTCTACTTTAGCTACATATTGCTCAAGTGCTTGTTCTAATTGCTGCAATTCATCAGACATTCTCTGTTTTTGGCTTGTATGCTCTTCTAGTTGTTGATCCAACTTTTGCATACTTTCTTTTAATTTCCCTATTTGAATTTCGGCATTTTGTAAATTCAGCTTTCTCTCAGCTAATGATTCAATGATTGCTTGTAACTCTTCTAATCTTTGAACAAGTTTTTTAGCCTCTTCTCGTTCAGCTTCTTTATTCTTTACTACTTCATACTTCTCCTGAGCAAGTTCAAAGCTGTTCATTATCTGTTCTTGTTTGACGATTATCTGTTTTAACAAACTTTCAGCTTTCTGCTCATTTTGCATCGCTTCTTCATACCATTGTTCAAATGGTAATAAGCGCTTTGCTTGTTCCGCACGTTTAAAGGATTTTTCTTTCCTTTCAATTGCTGCACGGTTCTCTTGTAAAGTGTTATATTTCTCATTCTTTTGTTGTAAATCTATAAATTTCTCATTTACAGATTTTGCTGCATGAAAACGTGTTTCTGCATCCTTTAATTGCTTCGTTTGAACATCTTGTTCTACTTGTAATTGCTCAACCTCTGCCTTATACACTGTTGTTTCTTGTTCTAACGCTTCTACTACTTGATGCGTATTTACATGTTCTTGTGCCGCTAATGTCTCTAATAATGCTCCATCACGGATTGGTAATTTAAAAACATTACGGAAATAGAGCTCTCTCTCTTTTTGTTTTTCTTGCAAGACGTCTTTCCATTGTTTTCTCTTTTGATCAAGTAACTCACGCATTAATTTATAACGATCCGTTTTAAAAATACGACGTAAAATCTCTTCTTTGTTTTCCGTCTCAGATGTTAATAGTTTTCGGAATTCACCTTGTGGTAACATAACAATTTGACTAAATTGATGTTTACTTAACCCAATTAAATCTTCCACTTTTTTGTTTACGTCTGTTACATGAAAACGATCGACGGCTGGAACGTTTTCTCCATCAATAACTTCATATAATTCTACTGCATGTCCTGTAATGGTCTTATTCCCTTGTTTTTTATGTCCAAGTTGTCTTTTTATTTCATAGCGTTTCCCTTTTAATTGAAAGGTTAGTTCTACACTTGTATAAACATCATCATCAGCAAATTGACTTCGAAGCATGCTCGTATCACTACGTTCTTCTCCACTAGCCTCACCATATAACACATAACAAATCGCATCAAAAATCGTTGTTTTTCCAGCTCCCGTATTCCCAGAAATAGCGAAAATACGATGTTCTCCAAGATCTTCAAAATCGATTACTTCTTTCTGTTTATATGGCCCGAATGCTGTCATAATAAGCTGAATCGGTCTCATCCTCGTTCACCTTCCCGTTCTTGCACTGTTTGTAATACATCTATAAATAGGCGTTCTTTCTCTTCTGATAAATCTAACCCTTTCATTTCTTTATAGAAAGCCTTTAAAAGAGATAAATCATCCGTTTTATGTCTTGAAACCGTTACTTCATTTGTATCTGTGAGTTCTCGCCTTTGCATCGCTCTTTCAACGTGCATTGCATTTGGATATACAGATCGTATTTTCTCCATTGGCTGTAAGACAGGGTTTTCATCTAATAATTTTACAAATACGTAATCTTCACTTACTGGATGCTGTAATAATTCATCTATTTTCGCTTCTACTGTTCGCATTTTACGACGTGGTGAAAGTAACCTTTTTTCAATTGCTACTTCACCAGTTTCATTCAGTTCTACAATGTAATAACCTTTTTTATGTTTCTCTTCAGAAATTGAATAGGCAAGTGGTGAACCTGAATATCGAATGGTCTCATTACGTACGAAATGCGCTTGATGTAAATGTCCAAGCGCTGTGTAATGAAACTTATCAAAATAATGACTATTTACATATTCAGCACCACCAATTGAAAGTGGTCGTTCTGCATCACTTGTATTCTCCTCCGCTTCTCCTGAAGAAGTTACAAATGCATGTCCAACAAATACATGTCTAGCTTCTTTATCCATTGTTTCAGAGAGCTCATTCATAAAAATGCGCATCGCATCATCATGAGAACGTACGTCTTCATTTTTCAACACGTGTCTAACTATGCTTGGGTCTGCATACGGTATTAGATGGAAGTGAACCTCCCCATATTCATCACTTAGTACAACAGGTTCATACGGGAATTGAAATTGGCCTGCAATATGTAATCCCTGTTTTTTCATTAAACTACTCCCAAAATGGATACGATCCGGACTATCATGATTACCAGCTACTGCAATAACTGGTGTTTGTAAATCAATAACTATTTTTTGCAGCACATCATTTAATAAGTCTACTGCTTCTGTAGGTGGAATTGCTCGGTCATATAAATCCCCTGCAATAATTACAGCATCTGGTTTTTCTTCTTCAACAGCCTGTACAAACTGATCTAATACAATCTTTTGGTCTTCAGTCATATACACGCCATGAACAAGCTTACCTAAATGCCAATCCGCTGTATGAAATAACTTCATATTTTTCTACTCCTTTTAATTTACTGATTTTAGTGAAACGAGTTGATAGTTTATTGTAGTTTTTCCGTTCTCCCACTCTAGCTTCAATATCGTTGCACTTCCAATTCTTTCTTCATTTGATTTATATAAAGGCAATATTTCTTGAATTGTAAATAAGTGATAACCATCCAATATTAATTGAAATATATTTTCTTCAATATGTAATCTTACTTCTTTTTCATTTGAAATAATTTTTGTGTGCATCTCAAATTTCATGATAGATACAACCCCTTTTTATAATCTCTACATTTTAATAGTATAGTGGCTATGCAAGATTGACAAGTACATACACAGCAAAGTACACACTTTTCTATTGTTATATGTTTTATGTATTTTATATAAAGTACGGTATGTGAAATTTTATATTTTCTCCAAAATAAAAATGCCTATTGTGACATCTTTATTTTTGTATAAAGTCTTTCATTACATAATATAAAACGGTAATTAAAACGATTGCGACGAAAAATGAGAACACTGCGACAATGTACCCATCTTTATTTAATAAAATACAGAATGAAATAGATATTATAAAAATCGGAAATACGAGACGTACTTTATCCTTCACTTCTTCTGTCGTATCTGTATGATGAAAATACTGCGTTATCCCTATCATTAAAGAAGACAAAATAATAACCGACAATAGTAAAGGTCCTGGCATTCCGATTTCTCCTTTCTCTATTTCTAATTCAGTGCAAAATTTCTTATTACAATTGTACGATTCATTTTTTCTTCAAACACTCTTTTTAGAATTGATAATGAACAATTCACACCTATATAATAGCGCTTTTATCATTATAACTTCAAATAATTACACTTACAGTAATGTTGTAATATTCCCCCTCAGTCTCTGAAATCCTGCAAAGATAACTCGTCAAAATATGCGGTGACCAAATTAATATTTACCGTCAACTTTTGACAAAATTTATAAAGGACATTTCAGTACATATCAAGAATTAAGAATAAGAAGATATGTAAGGGAGGATGCATTATGACTGAACACGTTTTATTTTCTGTTAGTGAAAACGGCGTTGCAACAATTACTTTAAACCGTCCAAAAGCACTTAATTCTTTATCTTATGACATGTTACAACCTATCGGACAAAAACTTAAAGAGTGGGAACACGATGAGCGTATTGCACTTATCGTGTTAAAAGGAGCTGGCACAAAAGGTTTTTGTGCAGGTGGCGACATTAAAACTCTTTATGAAGCGCGTTCCAATGAAGTGGCATTGCAACATGCAGAACGTTTTTTTGAAGAAGAGTATGAAATTGATACATATATTTATCAATATACAAAACCGATTATTGCTTGTTTAGATGGAATTGTAATGGGCGGTGGTGTCGGTCTTACAAATGGTGCGAAGTATCGCATTGTAACTGAACGTACGAAATGGGCAATGCCAGAGATGAATATCGGCTTCTTCCCAGACGTCGGAGCTGCATATTTCTTAAATAAAGCACCTGGATATACAGGACGCTTCGTTGCTTTAACAGCATCTATTTTAAAAGCTTCTGACGTATTATTTATTAATGCTGCTGATTACTTTATGACATCTGATTCATTACCAGAGTTTCTTACTGAACTTGAAAGTGTAAATTGGCATAAAGAAGATGATGTACATACTAATTTAAAAGAAGTTATTCGTACATTCGCAACTGCTCCAAACTTAGAAAGCGAGCTGACTCCTTCATTAGAAGTAATTAATTCACATTTTGCTTACGATACAATTGAAGAAATCATCCATTCATTGGAGAAAGCTGAAAGCTCCTTTGCTCTAAAAACGAAAGAAACACTGTTATCAAAATCACCTATTTCACTAAAAGTAACATTAAAACAGTTTATTGATGGACAAGATAAATCCGTTGAAGAATGTTTCGCTACGGACCTTATACTTGCTAAAAACTTCATGAGACATGAAGATTTCTTCGAAGGAGTACGCTCCGTTGTCGTTGATAAAGATCAAAATCCGAATTATAAATATAAACAGTTAAGTGACGTTTCAGAAGAAGATGTGAATCGTTTCTTTAATTTACTTAATGCATAAAATGAAACTGTAATGAGTGGGTGTTTTGTTCATCCCCCACCTAACTTCTTTGCTTCAGCTAAATCTTGTGCGGTGGAAATCTTACTACTCGCAAATAGCGGGATAAAATCGAGGCTATATAGTAGTGAAATTACAGCTACTATATAGCCTTTTGTTATTTAATAATTTTTAATAAAATTTAATTTTATTAAATCCATTTTTGTGCTACACTGATTTTAATCAAATATTCTAAAAATAAAAAGGAGGGGCGGCTATGATAGAAAATTATCTTCTTTTCATCATTATGTCTATTTGCCTTATCATTTTACCTGGTCCAGATACAGCAATGGCTACGAAAAACACATTGGTTGCTGGTAAAGTCGGTGGAGTGAAAACAGTGTTTGGTACATGTATTGCACTATTAATTCATACTTTAGCTGCTGTAATTGGTCTTTCTGCACTTATTGTAAAGTCAGCTCTTTTATTTTCTATTTTCAAGTACGTTGGGGCTCTCTATTTAATATATATCGGTATTAAAGCCCTTTTAGCAGTAAGAAACAAAGAAAACTTAGATACAAATGATCTATCTTTGAATAATGAAAACGAACATACTTCTTGCTTTCGCCAAGGATTTCTTACAAATTTATTAAATCCTAAAGTTGCAGTCTTCTTTTTAACTTTTTTACCGCAATTTTTAAATCCAAATCATAATACATTTATTCAACTTCTTGTAATGGGTCTTACTTACCTCGTTTTAACAGTCATTTGGTTTGCATTTTATATATTTTTAATTGATAAAATTAGTGCTTTTATGAAAAAACCAAAGACGCAACGTTATATTCAAGGGCTAACAGGAGTCGTCCTAATTGGATTTGGTATTAAACTAGCTTTTGAAAAAAATAATTAACAAGATGAAAACCACCACCACTATTAATAGTGGTGGTGGTTTTCATTTAATAGCTGATTTGGCTGTTTACTCTATATTAAAACCAGCGCTCAGTTACAACTTTTTTACGTGTATAGAATTGAACGCCATCTGTACCATTTGTACCTAAATCACCAAAGAATGAAGCTTTATTTCCTGCAAATGCGAAGAATGCCATTGGTGCTGGAACGTTTACATTTACACCGATCATACCAGCATCGATGTTATCACGGAATGTTTGTGCATGTTTACCATTTGACGTATAAATAACCGCACCGTTTGCAAATTTAGATTGATTTGTTAGTTTAATACCTTCTTCTAAATCTTTAACACGTACAATGCTTAATACTGGAGCAAAAATTTCATCTTGCCAAATTTTCATTTCTTGATTCACGCCATCAAAGATTGTCGCACCTACAAAGTAACCTTCTCCAACTTCTTCATTAATTTTACGGCCATCTACTAATAAAGTTGCCCCATCTGCTACACCGCTATTAATATAGCCTAAAACGCGCTCTTTATGAGATTCACGGATTAATGGTCCAACATAGTTATCTTCGTTAAAGCCATCGCCTACTTTTAATTTTTTCGTTTCTGCTACTAATACATCAATGAATTCATCAGCAATTTCATCCACTACTGCTACTACTGAGCATGCCATACAGCGCTCTCCACTACTTGCAAATGCAGATCCAATTACACCTTGTACTGTTTTCTCAAGATTGCAATCTGGCATTACAATCGCATGGTTTTTCGCACCTGCTAACGCTTGTACACGTTTTCCGTGTTTCGTACCTGTTTCATATACGTAACGAGCTACCGGCTCAGAACCAACGAACGAAACAGCTTGAATATCTTTATTTTCTAAAATGCTATTTACAACATCTTTTCCGCCTTGTACTAAATTTAATACGCCTTTTGGGAAACCTGCTTCATAGAATAATTCTACAAGTCGCTCCGCTAAAAGTGGCGTTCTTTCCGATGTTTTTAATACGAATGTATTACCGCAAGCAATTGCAAGTGGGAACATCCATAATGGAATCATCATTGGGAAGTTGAACGGTGTAATACCAGCAACAACTCCGATTGGGTAGCGCCAAATTGATCCATCAATTCCGCTAGCAATATTCGGAAGCGCTTGTCCCATCATTAAATTAGGTGCCGATGTTGCAAGTTCTACTGCTTCAATACCACGCTGTACTTCACCTGTTGCATCCGTTAGCGTCTTACCATTTTCTAGCGTAATGATTTTTGCAAGCTCATCTTTGTTTTCTTGTAATAGCTGTAAATATTTATATAAATTTCTTGAACGATTCGGAACTGGTACTTTAGACCATGTTTCGAATGCTGCTTTTGCCGCTTCAACAGCTTTTTCAACATCCTCTTTTGGAGATAGTGGAACGTAAGCGATAATTTTTCCAGTCGCTGGATTTGGAACTGCTTCTACTTCCGTACCTGTCGATTCAACCCACTCACCGTTAATGTGATTTTTAACTCGTTTAATTTCAGTTGTAATCATTGTATTCTCTCCTTTGTATAATTTATTTTTGATTAGAAATTAATTGCTCGCTAACTTTCTTATATAAAGCAGCCATATCGTTTTCACCATATCCAGCTTGACTCGCTTCGTCATATACATTTAATAACATTTCGCTTACCGGTAAATGGAGTTCGCTTTCCTTAGCTAAGTCAACTGCAAACCCTAAATCTTTCTTCAATAAGTTCACAGTAAATCCTGGCTCGTAGTTTTCAGGTGCTATAAAACTTTTAAAATTACGTTCATAAATTCTGCTTTGGCCGTAACTTACATTTAAAATATCAAACATTTTATCTAAATCCATATTGTTCTTTTTCGCTAATGTTAAAGCTTCACTTACACCAGCTGTATAAAAACCAATTAATAAGTTATTAATTAACTTAACAGTTGTACCACTATCAATCTGCTCACTAACATGGAAAATGTTCGCGCCTAGTACGCCCATGATAGATTCCGTTTTCTCATATACCTCTTTTGATCCACCAACCATAAACGTTAATGTACGATTTTCGGCTCCAATTACACCGCCGCTCACAGGTGCTGCTAAAAAGTTTACTTTCTTTTCCTTTGCAGCTTCCTCTAATTGTTTGTTTAACTGCGGCGATACCGTACTTGTATCAATGAAAACTACATTCGAGTGACCATTTTCAAATAATCCTTCTGCTCCAAAATATACCGCTTCAACAGCGCGAGGTGAAGGTAAACTTGTAAAAACTACATCACATGTTTCTGCTAGTTTTGAGATTGATAGACCGATAATTCCGCCTTCTTTTTCAAAGGACGCTTCTGCCTCTTTATTTAAGTCCACGCCATATACTGTGTAACCTGATTTAACTAGATTTTTTGACATCGGAAGACCCATGTTACCTAAACCGATAAAACCAATCTTTTTCATTTCGCTTTCCTCCTATTTACACAATATATTTCCCGCGATTTATAATAGCTTTCGCAATTTCTCTCTTCTTCGTAAATACGTTCGTGTATAAAGGTACTAATAATTGACGGATTTCAGCTAAAATCACATGTCTATCTTGTTCTTCTGTGACAGCCGCCGAAAGTACAGAAATCACTGATTCTTCTACTTTACGGTATCCTTCTTCACAAATAACATCCGTTATGAGTTGCTTCGTACGTTCTTTTTCCTCACCATTTTTACTTACCGCTTTTCTCGTACGTAAAAACGCTGATTCCATGACGTACACGTCCGTCAACATATTTGAAATTACACGTGAATATTCTTGTTCTTGGTCGATTTTTAGACCTGGAGTTTTAGAGAGCGTTTTCAAAGATTGTTTCAACAATTTTTTTGCTAATAAAATGTAACGATGGTTTCTTTCGACATTTGCTACATCACTTTCTACTTCAGTAACTTCTAATTGTTCGATTTGCTTCATTAACATTTTGGCAACTGTTAATCTATTAATTTCATTCGTTCCTTCAAAAATACGACTAATTCTAGCATCACGATATAATCGTTCTACCTCATACTCTTGCATATAACCGTAACCACCATGAATTTGTACAGCTTCATCTACGATATAAGCAAGTGTTTCAGAAGCGTTCACTTTATTAAGTGCACATTCAATTGCAAATTGGGACATTTTCTTCATAAGATCTTCATCGCTCTCATGAATTGCTTCATCGATTACACCTGCTGTACGATAAGCTGCACTTTCTGCTCCATATGTAGCAATGATCATATTTGCAATTTTCTCTTGAATCATCGTAAAGTCTACTAATTCCGTTTGGAACTGTTTTCGCTCTTTTCCATATTGAACCGACAAACCAATTGCTTGTTTTGCTGTTCCAATATTCCCAAAAGCAAGTTTAAGTCTAGCAAAGTTAAGAATATTAAGGGCTACGTGATGCCCTTTCCCAACTTCCCCTAAAACATTTTCAGCAGGGATGACAACATCTTCTAAAATAAGAGTCGCTGTTGAAGAACCTTTAATCCCCATTTTCTTTTCTTCTAATCCAATAGATACACCTTCACATGTTCTTTCGACAATAAACGCTGTCATTCCTTTATTTGTCTTCGCAAAAACAACGTATACATCTGCCATATGAGCATTTGTAATCCATTGCTTCTCACCATTTAACTTCCAACCTGTTCCCTCTTCATTCAATACGGCGCTTGTTTTTGCACTTAATGCATCCGAACCAGCATTTGGCTCAGTTAAAGCATAAGCACCAATCCATTCTCCCGATGCGATTTTCGGTAAATATTTTTCTTTCTGTTCTTTCGTTCCATAATATATGTAAGGCAATGTACCGACACCAGCGTGTATATTAAAAGAAACGCTAAACGCACCAGCGTAACCCATTTTCTCTGCTACAAGACCTGAGACAGCCTTTCCTAACTCGAACCCGCCATAATCTTCTGGTACCTCAATGCCTAATAATCCAAGTTCCCCAGCTTTCTCAAATAATTGACGAGAAACTTTATAGTTATGTTGTTCAATATTCTCCATTTGTGGAACAATTTCTTGTTTAACGAATTGTTCTGTCGTTTTTGCGATTAAATCTTCATCACCTGAAAAATCTTCTGGTGTAAAGTAAGTATGATTTATATCTTTATTGAGTGAAAAAAATTCATCCCATGGTAACTTCGTTTTCTCCATATGTATCCCCCTATCATTCGGCTTTCATAGCTTTTTGCTTATGCTCGTCTACGATGAGTGGAATATCTTTTTTGAAAATAGAAGGCGATGATTTTTCACATCAAGCATTTTATTTTGCCAAAGATGTATTTTCATCGCCTTCGCTGCTTTATCTATTGATCTTCTGATAATACTGTTTTTGCAATACCAGTATCTAACTCTTCAAAGTCATGATATGAAATTGTTTCGTATAATTCACTTCTCGTTTGCATATTAGAAAGTGCATCTTTTTGAGAACCTGTTTCTTTAATTAAAGTAAACACATTTTCATACGCTTTCGCTGCAACGCGAAGTGAAGTTACAGGATAAATAACCATTTGGAAGCCCATATTTGCAAATTCCTCTGCACTATAATATGGAGTTTTTCCAAATTCAGTCATATTCGCAAGTAAAGGTGCATTTACCTTACTATTAAATAGACGGAATTCTTCCTCTGATTGAAGCGCTTCAGGGAAAATTGCATCTGCACCTGCTTTTACATATGCATTTGCTCTTTCAATTGCTTCATCTAATCCTTCAACGCCGCGAGCATCAGTACGTGCTACAATGTATAAGCTCGGTGCAACTTCTTTAATCGCTTTAATTTTTTGAACCAATTCTTCTGTAGTAACAAGTTTCTTACCATTTAAATGTCCACATTTTTTTGGTAATTGCTGATCTTCAATTTGGACAGCTGCTACTTTCGCTTCCACCATTTCTACAGCTGTTCTCGCTACATTTAGTACACCACCAAATCCTGTATCAATGTCAACAAGAACAGGTAAGTCTGTAGCTCTTACTAAATCTCTTGCTCTCTCAGCCACTTCAGTAGACGTCACGATACCTAAATCTGGTAAGCCTTTACTTGCAGTATAAGCAGCTCCTGATAAATAAAGAGCTGAAAAACCTGTATTTTTTGCAACTAAAGCCGCCATTGCATCATGAGCACCTGGAATTTGCAAAATTTCATTTGCTTCTACTAAAGCTCGGAATCGATTCGCAAGCTCCTCTTGTGTTGACTGCTTTTTCACAACCCAAGCCATTCTAAATTCCCCCTATTATTAAATTAAGAATAGATCTACAAATTCATTTACATTCATATTTTCTAGCTTTTCTTCATTTAAACAAACTTCATGAATTTGTTCTTGTTGCTTACTAGAATAATGACCTGCCATATTTGCAGTGAATTTTTGAACAACTTTTGGAATTGCTTCGTCTCTACGGAAACGGTGACCAAGTGGATATTCACATTCCACATTTTCTGTTACTGTGCCATCTTTAAAGTGAACTTGAACAGCGTTGGCGATTGAGCGCTTGTTCGGGTCAAGGTAATCTAAACTGTACTGTTTGTTTTCAACAACAACCATCTTATTACGTAATTCGTCTACACGTGGATCGTTTGCTACTGCATCTTCATAATCGTCTGCAACGATATCTCCTTTTAATAAACCAATTGCCGTAATGTATTGTAAGCAATGATCACGATCAGCTGGGTTATTTAATGGACCTTCTTTATCAATAATACGAATTGCTGATTCATGAGTTGTAATTGTAATGCGGTCAATTTCATCCAATCTCTCTTTAATTTCCGGATGCAACTTCACTGCACATTCTGCAGCTGTTTGTGCATGGAATTCTGCTGGATATGACACTTTAAATAATACATTTTCCATTACATATGACTCTAGTGGTCTTGCTAATTTTAATTCTTGTTTATTGAATAATACATCTTGGAATCCCCATCCTGGCGCAGATAATGCTGTTGGATAACCCATTTCACCTTTTAGAGCAGTCATTGCAAGATGAACACCGCGGCTAGTTGCGTCACCTGCAGCCCATGATTTACGTGAGCCCGTATTTGGAGCATGACGATATGTACGAAGACTAGAATTATCAATCCACGCATGTGATAATGCATTAAAGATTTCTTCACGTGTTCCGCCAAGCATTTTCGCAACTACTGCAGTTGTTGCTACTTTTACATATAATACATGGTCAAGACCAACTCTGTTTAAGCTGTTTTCTAAAGCCAGCACGCCTTGAATTTCATGTGCTTTAATCATCATTTCTAATACTTCACGTACTTTTAAAGCTTCTTTTCCTTCTGAAATGCGAACACGGCTAATATAATCTGCGACCGCTAAAATTCCGCCTAGGTTATCAGATGGATGTCCCCACTCTGCTGCAAGCCAAGTATCGTTATAGTCTAACCAACGGATCATACATCCGATATTAAATGCACCTTTTACTGGATCTAGTACATAAGACGTACCTGGTACACGTGTACCATTTGGCACGACTGTTCCTGGCACAACTGGTCCTAATAATTTCGTACATTCTGGATATTGTAGTGCTAAAATTCCACATCCAAGTGTATCAAGTAATACGTAACGAGCTGTACTGAATGCTTCTGCACTAGTAACCTCTTTATTTAATACATAATCCGTAATCTCTTCTAATAATGCATCTTTTTGCTTAATTTCATTTGTTTTAATCATGCTATCCTTCCCTTTCTGTCGAAAATTCGTTATTATTAATGATGGGTGTCGGTCAAACACCCATCTGGCGGGCGGCGCTAACAACTCCCAAGTTGTTCTTATTTACTAAGTACATGTCGCTCGCCAATATAATTTACACGAGGACGGAACAAACGATTATTTGCATGTTGCTCAATAACGTGCGCACATAATCCCACTGTTCTAGAGCTAAAGAAGATAGGTGTGTAAAGTTGAATTGGAATACCTAGCATCCAATATACTGGAGCTGCATAATAATCAAGATTTGGATAAATTCCTTTTTCCTTTTCCATAATCTTTTCTCCAGCTTCACACATTTCATATAGTGTATAATCACCTTTTACATCACATAACTGTTTTAAAGCTTCCTTCATCATAAGTGCTCTTGGATCCATCTTCTTCATATAAACACGGTGTCCAAAGCCCATAATTTTTTCTTTGTTATATAGTTTCTTCTGTAATAACTCTTCAAATTTCTCAACATTACCAGCTTCTAAAAGCATGTACATAACCGCTTCATTTGCACCGCCATGTAAACTTCCTTTTAAAGATGCAACTGCACCTGTTAAAGCACCGTATAAATCTGATTGTGTTGATGCAATAACGCGCGCTGTAAATGTAGAGTTTGGCATTTCATGCTCACTATATAAAACAAGGGAACGATCAAAGATCTTCTCCTCAAGTTCAGTTGGTTTTTTACCAGTTAACATATAGAAGAAATTCGCACTATAAGATAATTCTTTAAGAGGTTCAATTGGCTCCTCATTATTTAAAATATGATAGCTATTCGCTACAATGTTTGGCACTTTACTTAACAGCTTGTACCCTCGGCTTTTATTCACTTCTAACGAGCGGTTTTCGATATCATTATCGTAACCAGCTAACGCTGACACACCTGTACGTAATCCATCCATAGGATGCGTCTCTTTAGGCAATGCCTTTAGTACGTTGAATACACCTTCTGGTACTGCATATTCTTCTTTTAATTTCTTTTCAAGTGTTGCTTTTTCATCTTCATTCGGTAGATGTTCCTCCAATAAAAGGTGCACAATGTCTAAATACTCTTTTGTTTTTGAGAGTTCGATTAAGTCATACCCTTGAATTACAATTTCACCTTTTACTGTGTCAAGAAACGAGATTTTCGTCTCCGCTGCCACTATACCATCTAATCCCGGGGAAAATTTTTCTTCAGCTTTCATCATTATTTCCTCCAATCCTAATAGATCTTCGTGCACATAACTGTAAGCCTTTACAATATTGTGAAACTACATTTCTATTTCAATGTATCAGAGTTTTTAGAAGATTTCAATTTATTTTATAATGATAAGTTTCCTACACTTTTCTTACTGTAACAATACAATTTTTTGAAAATAATTCTTATATTTTATAAAGAAAGAATAGACTTTTTTGCGTATTTTCAAAAACAAGATATAAAGATTTTTCATATAACACCGCCAAATATACAATTATTCTAATTTTATTTGAGAAATAAAAAAACGAGCTGTACATAAATACAGCTCGTTACTATATGATATTTATTTCACTATCTCTTAAATATAATTTTTATATAAAACTTATTCATTTTTAATAAAGTTATTATTTTACATAATTAAATTGAATTTCTTCCATTTCCTCATGATAACTTACAAATAAATCATAGTTTTGAAAATACCAAAGATCATCAGAATCTACAAAAAATATAATACCTTCCTTCTCAACTGACACTATTTCCCCATCTGGTTTCTCAGCAACAACCCCTAAAGAATATCCGGGCTGAATTGAACTATCCCCTCCATACCTTACAGTAAAACGTACAGATTCACCGTTCTTTATACGTAATTCTTCCTGGAACCATTGCAGAGCTTTACGATCAATTGAAATTCTCATCTTTATTCCTCCAGTTTACGCAAACTCTTTTTTTCCTAATCGTTGTTTTACAAAGAAGACGAAAATAATTAAAGCTATCAATGCTGAAATTGCACTCCCTGAAAATAAAATACGATAACCAAACATTTGTGAAACAACTCCAAGTAAAATAGCACCTAACCCGATTCCTAAATCAAACGCTGTAAAAAATGAAGCATTTGCAACTCCTCTTTTACTCGGGTCGACAATTGTAAGCATTGCCGCTTGCAAAGCTGGCTGCGCTGAACCAAATCCAATACCGTATAATGTTGCTGCGATAATTACACCTATCAAACCATTTGAAATAGTTAAAACAACTACAGCTAAAATAGTAATACATAATGCTGGAATTATGATGAATACTTCTCCATACTTATCTAATAGTTTCCCTGAAATTGGTCTTACAATTGTTAATGCAATTGCATATACAAGAAAGAAAGTTCCCGGGTTTACATGAATTGATGATGCAAATAACGGTAAAAAGGTTGTTATTCCTCCATATGCAAACGATAAAAAGAATACTACAATCGTGATTGTTAATACGGATTTCTCAAATAGCTGAATTTTCCCTTTTTCTTTTTGTGGCGTAAATGGCATCTTCGTTATTAGTGATAATACGACTGCCATAAAAGATAACAACGTCGCTAATAAAAATAGACCATGAAATGAATAATTTTGCACAACCCATAATCCAATCATAGGTCCGATCGCCATTGCAATTGTCATCGCCATCCCGTACCAACCCATACCTTCACCGCGGCGTGAATCTGGAATAATATCCGTTATTGCTGTTCCAACAGCTGTTGTAGAAACAGCCCATGTTACTCCGTGAATAACACGTAAAACAGCTAAAAGGACAATAGTCGATGCTATATTATAGGAATACATCGTTAATCCAAAAAAGATGAGTCCGAAAATAATAAAGGATCTTCTACCATATTGATCTAACATTCCTCCAATAATCGGTCGTATTACAACAGCAGCTATTGTAAACATTCCCATCATGAGTCCAACTTGCGATTCATTGCCACCTATCTCTTTAATAAAGAGCGGGAGCGTTGGAACAAGTAAATAAAATCCTGTAAATAAAAATAACATTGCGAAAGTCATTTGAATAAATGATTTCGTCCATAATCGTTCCATAAAAATACCTCCATACACTCGTAAAATATTACGATTAACACCCTCATTGTACATTTTATTGATCTCTTTTCCCTCCGCAAATAGACGTATCTTTTCATATTAAATAGTCCACCATCAGCTTACATTAGTCTTAAGACTTTGTACGCATGTTTTAAACGAAAGTCCTATATATGTACCTTTATACGTGTGAAAAGAATATACTAATTTATTATCACAACTTAGGAGTGATTATTTTATGTGGGTATTATCATCAAGAGTAACTGTCGCGGTTCCTTCTATACCCGAAATACATGCCCCCGCCGTTCATACAGCAAGTTCCGATGTCGGCATTGAACTTCCAGCAATTTGGCAACAATACCAATCACCAGGTCAAGCTACCCCTTCATTTTGGCATCATGGTGCCCATCCAAGTAGCACTACCTTTTATCACCCTAGCTACGCTCCACCACCTCAGGCTCAAGTCTTTTATCATTTCCCATCAATTTATTTTCAAAATTTTTATGGCACGTTTAACATTTAATAGCCATCACTGTATTCCCCCTACATTGCAATAAAGATTAACTTCACTCCAGTTTCAACATAAAAAGTCGAATTTCCTAAATAAGAAATTCGACTTTTTAAATTATTTCCCCAACTAAAGTAACCACTAAAGAAAGATATTTATTAAAGATTTGAATATAATTTTTACTTATTTAATACTTTATATGATTCATCACAGTTAGTCACTTTGCGGGATAACCAACACATACCATCTTTTGCAAATAGACTTTCCTCTCTTTACGTTAATTCATTCTTTTTCTTCTATCCAGCCCTTAACATTACATTTTCTGTAGCAAAATAAAAAAAGCACTTAAGATTGTAAATTCCTACAAATCTTAAGTGCTCTTTTGAAAACTTTTCTATAAATTTTTCTTATTGTCCATTATTGGCAGGAACCTCTCCTGCATTTCCACCATTATTTGGTTGTACTGTTGCAGGTGGGGTTGGAGTTCCTTGACCTCCATTATTATTCGCTGGAGGTGTCGTTCCTTGGCCTCCTCCGTTATTTGCTGGAGGTGTCGTTCCTTGACCATTTCCGTTATTCGCTGGAGGTGTCGTTCCTTGACCTCCTCCGTTATTTGCTGGAGGTGTCGTTCCTTGGCCTCCTCCGTTATTCGCTGGAGGTGTCGTTCCTTGACCATTTCCGTTATTTTGTTCATTTTGTTTCTTTTCTTCTTCTTGTTTCTTTTGCTCTTCTAGTTTCTTTTGTTCTTCTTGCTTCTTAAGTTCCTCTTGTTTCTTTTGCTCTTCTTGTTTTTTCAGTTCTTCTTGTTTCTTTAATTCTTCTTGCTTTTTCTCTTCTTCAGTTTTTTGCTGTTGATCTTGTTTTGGTTGCTCCGTTGTATCCGGTACGCTAGTATTTGGCGATGAATCACGTTTTTCACCTTTTATACGTAGCTCACTACCTTCTTGAATAACGCTACTTGGCATTTTAAAGCGTGATTTATCTGTAGCCATTTCACTCATCATTTCTTTAAAGATCAACTGTGCAATTTTCGTATTTTTACTACTAATATACTCGTCTTTACCATCTTTCATATACCCCGTCCATACTGCCATCGTATATTGCGGTGTATATCCAGCAAACCAACTATCACGAGTTGCACTTTCTGGAATTTTATATTGAGCTAATTGTTTTGATGAGTAGTTTGTCGTACCCGTTTTACCAGCTACATCTAAAGATGCTATATTTGCAGATGTACCAGTACCTGATGTAACTACAGAACGAAGCATATCTGTAATCATATATGCGGTAGAGTCTGTCATAACTTGTTTTGGTTTTTGTCCAAAACTTTGTGACTTACCATCTGGATAAACGACTTTCTTAACAAAATGCGGTTTCGTATATTTACCATCATTACCAAATGCCGCATAAGCGCCCGCTATTTCAGTTGGTGATACTTCATTTGTACCAATCGCTGTTGATTCAGTCGGTGCCGTATTAAATGTAATGCCTAATTTCTCAGAGAAGTCTTTTGATTTATTAATTCCAACTTCTTTCGCAGTCTTAATTGCTGGGATATTTCGTGACTTTTCTAATGCTACACGCATTGTAATAGGGCCCATATGACTTCTATCTGAATTTCGTACTTCTTGTCCCGTTGAATACTTAAATGGAGAGTCATCAATTTGATGGTACGTAGCCCATTTTAAATATTCAATTGCAGGAGCGTAGTCGAAAATCGGCTTCATCGTTGAACCAGCTGCACGATCTAATTCAATTGCCATATTATGCCCTTTAAATACAGCTTTATTTTCTCCACGTCCACTACCTATAGCACGAACTTCTCCTGTTTTCGTATCCATAAATGTAAATGCACCTTGGAATTTATCGTTCGGATAATCAATGATATTATTATTTAAAATATTATCAGCAAGTTTCTGTGCTTTCGGATCTAACGTTGTATAAATTTCTAAACCATCAGAACCAATATTAGCATCTGGCAATTCTTTTTCTACTTCTTTCACAACTGCATCCATAAATGCAGGGTATGACATTGTTTGTAGTTGAGTTGCAGGCTTGAGCCCCTTTTCTACGTCAACTTTTGATGCTTCTTCCATTTCCTGTTTTGTTATATATCCATGTCGATTCATTAAGTTTAGAACAACATTTCTTCTTTCTGTTGCTTTTTGAACATTTTCTTTTTTCGTTGGATCATAGTTATTCGGTGCTTTCGGTAAACCTGCCAGCATCGCAACTTCTGGTAATGTTAAGTCCTTCAATTCTTTACCATAGTAGTTTTGTGCTGCTGTTGCGATCCCATATGAACGGTTTCCTAAGTTAATTTTATTTAAGTACATCTCTAATATTTCATGTTTTGAATACTGTTGTTCTAGCTTATAAGCTAAATATATTTCTTGCGCCTTACGCTTTGGTGTTTTGTCCATTGATAAGAAGTAGTTTTTAATAACTTGCTGTGTTATCGTACTTCCACCTTGAGAACCGTAATCTCCCTTAAGACTTACTAGAACAGCACGCGCAGTGCCTTTAAAATCTACTCCGCTATGCTCATAAAAACGTGAATCTTCTGTTGCTAAAAATGCATTTTCTACTAATTTAGGTATTTGCTCATACGTAACATTCGTCCTTTTTTCTTTTCCATATTCATATACCAAATCCCCGTTTTTATCATAAATTTTTGAGGATAACGGATTAACAAGTTTTGCTTTCTCAAGTTTTGGTGCATCCTTAATCATTACGAAAAAGGTAGCAACCCCCGCCACTAAACCAACAATACCAAGTAATAAACAAGTAATTAAAAACTTGCGAAAGAATGATGTTTTACCTTTTGGTTTTTGTGTTTTAGAAGCTGGTTGTTTTTTCTTTTTAACTTGTCGTCGTTCCTCTCGAGAACGATAATTTTCTGACATGTTACTTTCTCCTGCCTTTCAATTCTCCCGTTGATTTACTTAAAAATATTGAGGTCACTTTCTAAAATGCATTTGATTAAGAAAGTATATTGACCTGGAGCATTCAATATTTTCCCAATTCACAGATTATAAATTTTAGAATACTTCTTATACAAACTATTTTCACTTCTATTTTTCCTAATAACGCTGCCCCTTTAAGCATAGAATGTAAAAAGTGAATTTTTAATACCTCGTATAAATAATATACCTTTTTTTCAAATGGTCAATATTTTCTTATTTATAAATCAAAGGTGAAATAAAAATAGCACAACGATATGTACTTCGTGTGAACTTCCTTATAATTACGTATAACAAACATTTAATATATTGCATATAAGTATAATACCTCTTAAATTATAAGGATTTCACAACATCACAACCTCAACATATACAAGAAATTATTAAAAATGAAAAGTGAGGAGTTGCGTAATGATGAAGCTATCTCCCGTGATTTCAAAAAATATAGTTGCTGTTGGCTATAATCCTTTTTCTATGATTTTGCGAATCCAATTAAAGAACGGTATGTACGATTTCTTTAATGTACCAGAAAGTATTTATACTGGCCTATTACATGCACAATCTAAAAGTTATTATCATAAAACTTATATTAAAAATTCTTTCCGCCACACAAAAATTTAAACTTAACACCCACTAAAAAAAGGAGGTTAATCCTCCTTTCTTTTAAAAACATTTCACAGATGAATTATCTTCGATTCCTCTTATTAATTTCATCATATGCTTGAATTTGTTTTTTCAAACGCCGATCAGCTTTTTTATCATGCACTACAAGAATTGCATGTATAACTCCTGGAACCCAAAATATTAATGTTAATATGAAATTTATTATTGCCTGAATTGGTTTTCCACAAAATAGTACAGCAACAGGTGGAAGAAAAATTGCTAATAAATACATCATCCCTTGAAAACTCCTTATTTTGTATTTTATATATCCCTTTTCAAAACATACGTAAAGAAACCTTATGATGTTGTTGTTACATAAATTTTCATTAAGTATATATAACATCTCTTACTTTATATATTCTATCTATAGGCAAAAAAACCTACTACTATTTTAATCTTAACGTACCTATAAAATTCATGTATCTCCTTCTATTTATATAAGTATTTCAACCTTTTCATTGTTTTCTATCCTATTTTCTTCCTCTATTGCAGTTACTCCAATTGCAGAAATTAACGTTCCTATCGCTTGTATCCAAATACCAATGAGTGCAATTATTCTCTCATCCTTCTTATCAAAAATACTATCTTCATTTTCTCTCTCATCTTTCAATACATTTGAAACACCTTGATACGCTTGTAATCCAGCACCTAAACTTTGCATGGAGTTACCTAATATAATCATTTTCTGTAGCACATTTATATCCATCAAAGCTGCTTCTACTCCGAAAAAAGCACCGATCGATTGTAAACTGTTCCCTGTAATAATAAGATAATCATTTTCTTTCGATTGTTCATTTATATTAAAATATGTTCCTATTACATTTGATATATTCCCTAATGCTAATAGCTCAATTCCTATTTGATCAAGTAATTTACTTTGATTCTCTAAGCCTATATTTTGATTTTCTCTTTTTTCTTCCCCATCATCATAATTGCTCGCAATGATTTGTAATATATACCCGAGGGCTTGTAATGAGCTTCCTACAATAACAAGATCCGATTCAACTTTCTCTTCTCCAATAAATCCTCTTGTCGTTCCAATTGCAGCTGTAAGGTTCCCTCCTACTTGAAACCATGCCCCTGTAACTTTTAAACCGCTTGGATTCATTTTTATCACCTATTTAAATATTTTCTAAACCCTTCAAAATAAAGTGAAACTTTAATCAGTGGGGTTTTCTTCATCCCCCGCCTAAATTCTTTGCTTTCGCTGAATTTTGAGGTGAGGGTCTTACTGATTGGCAAATAGCGGAATAAATAAATTCCACCCTTAATCTTTTATTTTATTTTTCAAATGTAATTTTGTGAATGATATAATGTGCTACTAATATAAAAAGCACCTTAAAGGTGCTTTTTATATGCATGCTGGGCATGTCAACGAATCTCCATTTTTATCTATTGTTATATTCAATATATATTGAGTTGCTTTATGTGACCAAGTTTCAGGTGTAGGTGATTCATTTATATATTGTGGCGCACATGACTTCAGCATTGGAGTACTAATACTCCCTCCAGGATCTAAAGCAACTACAGCCATGCCATGAGGTAATTCCAGTGCCATAGATTTAGTGATACCTTCAATTGCAAATTTCGAGGCACAATATGGCGCAAGCTCAGCTTCACCTTCTCTCCCCCAACTAGAACTCATATTAATGATAATTCCTTCTTTCCTAGCTACCATTGCGGGAACAAACGCTCTTATTACATTCACTACACCATTCACGTTTACATTCATTACATTTTCGAATTCTTGAGCCGTAATTTTCCAAAGTTGTGCATTTTGATTTACAATCGATGCATTATTTATTATCATATCGGGAGCCGTATGTCTATTAAGTATATAATTTGCCCAGTTGTTAACTTGCTGAGAATCTGAAACATCAATTACTTGGAAATCATGTATTTTACTGTACTGTTTTTTCAGTTCTTCAATTTTATCTTTTGAACGTCCACAACCATATATGTTCCACCCTAATTCATGAAATCGATCAACCATCGCACGTCCTAACCCTTGTGTCACACCTGTAATAATTACAGATTTACTAATTTCTTTTCGCTTCATTTCTCTCATCCTCCTTCCCTATATTTTACTCTCTTCATTTTTATTCAGCCATTTACTATAGTATCAACTCAACTCATACTTTAGTAATGGTTTTGATATTGCATACATAAATAAAAAAGTAACCATCATGGTTACTTTTTGCTATATATCTAAAAATTCATTGTTTATTTCATTATCGTTTTTACATTTCAACTTCTCTTTTCCACATTTCTCACACTGGTAAATATAAACTACACCTAATGTACCTTTTTTTAAAATCCTCATTATCCTGCATCTTAATAAAAATATATTTATGTTTACAATGCGATTCACCCAAATAATTTTCAAACCACTTTTTCAACACAACACATTCCACCTTTATGATAGAACCTTTATTTAGCTGCCTTATTACATACTTTTATTTAAATATTCAATCTCATATTGCAATTTTTTAAATTGCTCAAAATGCATGGTAATAGATTGGCTACTACCATAATCAACATTTTGTTTCACTAATATAACACCCGTATCATGAAAAAGCGCTTCAAGTTCTTTCCTAATAGACACTTTCGCAATATGAGCTGTTTTAAATGCAGATAAAATTGCAATTTCATTAAACTTTAATTTTATTTCATTTGGACAAAATGCGTCTTCAACTAATATAACTTCATTACTATAAATTAGTGCAACAAGATTACTTGATTTGGCATCTGTTAAATCAACTTTTTTCATAATATCTTTCATTACATTTTGCCTCCTTTATTTTCGTATATATCAATTATACAAATTTTTTAAAAAAATTACTCAACTTTATTATATTAATTTTAACACACTTTTATTGAAATCCATGCTCCAAACGTTTTACTATTCCACAATTTTTATTATATGAACCATCTGGACTATAGCTCCATATAGTAATGTTAACAACTTATTATAAAGCAGGTGAAAATTATGCCATCAGTTGTAGGGAATTTAGTTGTACAAAATAGTAATGGTTCATTTAACTTAGGTGATTTCTACAACGTTTCTCCAAAAGAAAATACGAAAGCTTATAATGGCTCTGGCGCATCAAACGTTGGTTTTGTTGTGAATACTTTTAGCGGTGTTAGCGCGACCAATACATTTGATTCTGACCTTGCAGATCAAAACCAAGTGGGTACAGCCTAATCTTATGTTCAACTTTTTGTATAGAAAATTTTAATTTGTCTATACTATAATCAGGCTGTTTGACAGCTCTTGTTGATTTTGGAGTACCCTATCTTTTTCTCCCTTTCCCTGGGGCTCAGCAGCTAGCACGAAGCTAGCTGCTTTTTCTTGTATTATTTGTCTCATAAATCAGAAATAAAAGAAGCTGCCATTTAATATTCAGCTTCTTTTACGTTATTTCAATAATATCCATAGCGTTAAATACGTAAGTTTTATAAAAGGCGTCTGTACAAATTACAATTTGTTTTACCGGATTGATATGTACAACAGTCATGTAGTTTGTTAGTATGTAACCATCTTCAAAATATGTTACCAATATTTCTTTCTCAGACAGTAATGACGTTAATAATTTATCAGAAATTCTCTCTTTTGCTTCGTTTGTTAAAAGCGGTTTTTGTACTTTTAATTTCTCTCCAATAATCTTTCTCATATTTAAAAGTTGTTCGGATATTACTGTAAACGGAACCCACTCTCTTTCTTCTTTTTGTATCTTTACATCGTTCATTTTTATCTCCTTGATCATTTATACATTTATTTAGCCATACTATCCCTTAGTTATTTTTAATACGCACTAAACTCGGATTTACTTCTAAACTATAATTAGGTTACCTCTCAAAAGAACATTCGTTCTTATTATACACGAACTTACGTTCTTTTGAGAAGAGCCATACTTATTATTTTTTAACAAAAAACATAATTTTATTTATCTCCATACTTTTTTCCTTTATCAAATAAGCTTCTCATTTCTTATGTAAAATGCATATAACAACTAAAAGGCGACTTCACACAAAGTGAAATCGCCTTTTCTTAAAAAATATTTCAATGTTTATTTTTCTATCCTAACTAATGTTCTTTCTGGAATACATAATTCATCTATATTAAAATGATTTATTTTTAATTTCAATTCCCCTACTCGTTCCTTATCTTCATCACCAACCCAACAACTGAATAATTCGATATAGTCTCCATCTTCCATAATCTTGCATAAAGTTAAAAGTTTTTCTTTCGCTTCTTTTTTTTCCTTTACGTTTTGCCACTCGACAAGTTCAATTCCCCAACTAGTTGAAACCTCATATATGTAATTTGTTTGGAATTGATACTCTTGTACCATTTCAAGCATACTTTCATCTGCAAAACATGATCCAAAAACAATTACATCATTAGAATCGGGCTCCGTTAACGGAATTTCTACATTACAGCCTATGTAACTTGCTAAACTCATTTTATACTCCTCCAATATTCGTATAAAAAATACTTCATAGTATATTTGTTTACTTAAATATAAAATCCCTGCCTAAACAAAAAAGTTTTAAATTTTTTCGTTTATTAACCATCTATAACTGAACACATATACTATGATGAACGAACTCACAAAGCATAAGAAAAGAGAGCATTTACAACACTCTCTTTTCTTACATACTCTATGAAACTTTACAAAACTGAATCAGTGATTTTTATTATTATATTTCATTACATATACTTAGGTTGTACTATTATATGTAACTCTCTCTCTGTATCCGCTTTTTTCGGATGACGAAAATAATTAAGTTCGTACTTTAACACTTTATACTCAACAATTCCGATTTTAATCCCTTTCGTTTCTTTTAATATAGCTAATAAATCACTTACATTTTCATCATATGACTCAAAAATTTTCGCGCCGCCCTCTCCTTGAAAGATTACTTTCATATATTCTCCCCACCTTAATTTATTGATGTGGTAAATGACGCGTTTAATACGATTCATTATTTATCCTAAAATTTTCACACCAAAAAGAACATCCTTTCCATTCGAATGCTCAGCTTTTTACTAATTATCCATATTAAATATTTATTCAAAAACATTATATGTATTATTTTTTAAATTATGTTCGATATCCATTATTAAAGAATAAATATATGTAACAAACTTGCATAATGAAAACCGTATAATATCCACTTTCGTTGAAATAGTTATAGCACCTTTAATTATCATCCATTATTTTCCATTGTAATTCTTAATATTTAAATGTAATATTGTATTGTCTTACTATCTATTTATAACTCACACACTAATTAGAAAAGGGAACTCTATATGAGTTCCCTTTTCTAATTATGATTACAATCATTATTTCTTTTCTAGAAATTTAAATGTATCTTTAAATTCTTTATTATTCACTTTAATATCAGCATCTTTCAATAAATCATTGACTACTTGTTGTTTCCATTTACCTGTCGTATCTTGTAGTCTTTGTTGTTCTAAATCTTTACGAATTTTTTCCTTTACTTCATCAAATGGCTTCAATTCTTTTTTATCCGTCACTTTAATAATATGGTAACCGTAAGTTGTTTTAACTGGATCACTTACTTGGCCTGCATCTAATTTATACGCAGCTTCCTCAAATTCTTTCACTGTTTGTCCAGGAGCAAAACCAGATATTTCCCCGCCCTGTTCCTTTGAACCAGTATCTTCTGAATACTGTTTTGCTAAGGCAGCAAAATCTTCACCATTATTTACTTTCTCCTTTACTTCTTTAGCTGTCTTTTCATCTTTCACTAAAATGTGACTTACTTTCATTTCTGGTTTATAGTTATCTTTCACATCTTTTTCTGTGACTGTTGCTTTAATCGCTTTCTCAAATGCAATTTCTGGCTTCATTTTTTCTTTTAATTCATCTTCATTTTTCAATCCAAGTTGTTCTAAAGTTGATTTAAAGTTCTCACCCATTTTATCTTTTGCTTCTTCTACTTTCTTTTTTGCTTCCTCATCCGAAACTTTATATTTATCTAACAATGCCTTACTTAACATCATTTGATATAAAGTACTTTCTCCATATTGTTGTCTTAATTCTTTACTTAATTCTTTCTCTGTAACATTTCCTACTTTTGATGTTACTACGTTGTCTGAAGAACCACATGCAGATAATGCTAGCATCACGCATGAAATAATTGTTCCAATAAATATTTTTTTCTTTTTCAATTCAAATACCTCACTTTTATCATTATGCAAATTAACTATACACAGGCATTGTGAAAACAGTGTGTTTTCTGCATGTAATTCATTTCATATGAGTTGACTATGTATCATGCATTTCCATTTTTAAACATAAAGAGTCTTCTTACTATTATGTATAGTAAGAAGACTCTTTACATACACCTCAAAAACAATACGGCTGCTATAGTTACTTAATACCTACATGTTCTTCAGGTATCCAACTATTCTGCCCGATATCTACCGCATTTCCCACTCTACCCCACACTCGAAAAGATGTCGATCCATCTATATTTCCTTTATAATTCATACATTCAGGCTCTTCATAATAATTTACTCTGTAGCCGACAGGATATTTCGAAGTTGCATAAAACCATTTCACCTTAAAATGTTTTAAATATACCCACTGCTTATCGTTCCCTAAACAAATCATATCTTGCTCACCGCCTCCCCAATAACCTGTTAAGATTAAATATGGAATTTTCTGAGTGAGTGCACCTGTAAATTGAGGATTCATGGGATTCTCATATAAATTTATTCCGTATCCATCAGGATATTTCGAAACTGCAATACCAATGCCATTCGGTTGCTGTTTATACACTATGTTAGATTGATTTGCTTTGTTCGAATCTATAAACCAAGAAAGTGACTTATTTCCTACTAATCGATTCAGATCACATTTCCCAATCCCAGGAACATTCCCTGAATCCGTATATTGCCAAATATCACATGGATATGCTGGCTTATTCCCTCCATAACGAGGGATCCATACGAAATCAGCTTCAATATTACGTGCTCCAAATGATAAATACATGTGATGCCCTACATATAATCCTACTTTTTCCGCACCTAAACGGCGTAATTCATCAATAAATGCCTGTGTCCCGCCTTGCATATCTGCCATCGTTTGAACTTCTACGTCCGCCACCCAAAACTTAGCTGATTGATCACCACGATTCCAAAAATCTTGTGCCTCTTTTTTTGCATCAGCAATAGATATAAAACGGCAAAAAGCATAATTACCGAATGGGATACTATACTTTTTCATTTCACTAACATAATTTTGATACATAAAATCCACCGTATTAGAGCCATCTTGAACTCTAGCAATCACTAAATCTAGCTGAGATGCTGCAATATCCCAATTGATAGTTCCATTCCATTTTGAAATATCTACAATATAACCCATACATTCCAGCTCCTTTTTAATGTCTTATTCATAGCTTGTTTTATTGTAAACCTTATCTCTCTAAAACTAGCTATCTATAATATAAATAAAAAGAATCGTTACTGTTTTAAAAAATATATTCTCTTTCAGAAATATTTCTATTAACTTTAACATATATACCATATAAAACATTCTCATATTTGAAATATACCCTACTATTCATTTGTTATGTAATCTCGTCCTATCAATCAAGGTATCAATCATTTTTACGGATATTAGAAAAAATCCCCCTACATTATTAAATTAAAACTTCCAATATCAATTCCCTTTCAGCTAATATAAATCATTCCTCATTTTCTATATCTTCTTAAGTCAAAATTACTATCTTTCCATGAAATTTTAGATTCAGAAATTTTTTAATTAATTGAAGATTATTCCTACTAACCTACAATTGTCCAATCTGCACACTATTGGTGCATAAAAAAGACATTTTCTATTCATGAAAATGTCTTTTTATAGTCTAATAAAACAATTTTGGTGTTAAATCTTTATTTTGTAATTGTGTATTTTCACTGTTCATAACACAACTTGTAGAAAATAATATTGGGCTATCACAAACCTCATCATTCATTACATCGCGAAATACATTGGCAGCAACACCTGTAAACGTTTGACATAAGTTAGAAATATCGTCATTGAAAAACTGAATGACTTCCGCAGCGAAAACCGGAAAGACAACATTCGGTCCGCCAGGGAACTGAGGCTGTACCACAACTTGTTCAAAATAAGGATTATTTTCTAGTGCTACTTGAAATAAATGAGCTATTTCAAATGCATCTAGTGGACAAGGAAATGGATTTACAATTTCATTCTCATTATTCGTTACAATAACTGTCACACTTACATTCCCAAATTGTACAAAAGATTTTAAAAGCGTTGCTAATGCTCTCGCTTTTTCATTACTTAACGCATGCACTAAAATAATATAATTACCACCAACAGGAATAAGCGGCCCAACTGTAACAGTTGGATCAGCACCTATTGAATTTTTTAATTCATTAAAATATGTGATCCATGGTGGCGAAAGCTGAGCTTGTACATTTTCTTCCACTATTTTATACTACCTCCTTATACAATTCTTACTAACATAATATGTAGCAAATTAAAAAATGCATTAGTTATATTAACCATTTGCGTATTTATTGATTATATTAATTAAACATTTTACTTCGTATTTTCAATTTCCCCTTTACATCTTTAAGCACTTTTACTACTATGAAATTCTTTATTATAAGCAAATCCACTGAAATTTCATATTATACTAATACGACTCTATATCCTTTAACTTATAATACTCAATATTAGGAGCTGATTTCATGGAAAAAAAACCTATCTTGTTCAAAATCCCACCAAATTCAAAGCTAAAAGTTACATTTTTCGGTCCTTGTAACGAAGTAATTACAAATGTGTCTATAATTAATCAACTATGCACCCCTAAATGTCAAACTATCACGCAATATCCAGACTTTAAGAAATATGTGACTGAAGTACGATCGCTATCCCGTTGTTAGTCCGCATAATGTACGATTTTCACAAATTTGTTACCTAAAATAACTGAGAAAGAAAATAGATGCATTCCTAAACTAAAATTACACATTTTATGATATTCCATTGATAATTCATTGATTTTTTACACATTTTTATTAAAAGAACATATATTATCGTATGGAGATTATCCACTCATAAAACCTATCTTTCTTTAGAGCGTACTTTTTATGTATGCTCTTTTTTTATGTAACCGTCCCCCTTCTAAATTGACCAACAATATATTAAAATTCTTTATATACACAAGGAGGTCAAATATGTTCAAGCTGCATCCAATACTACTCATCTTAGGATTGATTTTGTTTTTATATAGTGTACTCGCCTTTATGTTATTCTTTTCAGTGTATTAGCATTGCCTACACAAATCTATGTTCAATATGTAATTTCTATATAGTAAAAAAAACGTAATGATACGATTTTTTATGTATTCCGTCTTTCTTGTTCTATAAGAAAACTAGTAAACTTACTAACAATGAGTTTTCAGAAGCATGTTACTTATTTACATATTATTTTGTTCAATACCTGAAGAAGGTTGAAGCCTCTGAAAATTAAACTATACTTTACCTATTTACTTATATATTTTAGAAAAACAATAATAATCCCCCACCATTTGGTAAGGGGATTAACTAAACCTACTAAAAAATATTTAATGATCTGTTTTATTTAATTGGAGAAGGAAATCTTGCTGCTTCAAAGTGAACCGTATTTAAACCATTAACATTTTGTATAATTACGCCCGCAATACTACTTTCTGCAAAAACTTCAACTAAATCTCCTGCTTCTAATTGAAGAATAGTAGTTACTGAAACATCATTATTAAAAAATACTCCTGTTCCAAAGAAATCATTATCTATCGCTATTGCTGGATTTCCATTTACACGAATTTCTACTCTAGCTCTGTAATTCACATTAAAATCATTTGGAGAAAATGTTATATTTCCTAATACATTATATACCCCTCTAGTTTTCGGCGTGAATATGGATGTTACTGGATTATATTCATTCGCTAGATCAAATTGTTCATTTTGAAATAATACTTTAACAGGAGTATTTGCTAGAACAGGTTGATTAACTGTATTCACAGCTCTAAATGCCGATGCCCTTACAAGCTCCTCTTTCTTATCATCACAACACTTCACCTTTACATACTTCCTATCACATTTACTACTTTTCCTATAACAATCATGACTTTCCTTTTTGTAATCTTTACAATACTTACAGTAATAATAAGACATAGTTAGTCCCCCTTTACACTTATTTTTACATAGTATGCTATATAGATTAGAATAGCTTGGACGACCTGTTACTATTTTTAATAGAGTAAAAAACCCTCACCATTTCGGTGAGGGTTTACCTTTAAGCTTCTGTAAACTCATTGTTTAATGACTTTATTTAATTGGAGAAGGAAATCTTGCCGCTTCAAAATGTGCACCATCTTCTAAAGGACTTAAAACTCCATCTATACTACTTTGTGCATAAATCTCAACTTCATCCCCTGCATTCAATTGAACAATCGTCGAAACACTTACTACATTTCCAAAACTTATTGGACCAAAAAAGTCATTATCTATAGCTATCGCTGCGTTTCCATTTACACGAATTTCTACACGCGCTCTATAATTTAAAGTTGGATCGTTTGGAAAGAAACCAATCGTTCCAATAATAGAATATACTCCTTTAGTCTTCGGCATAAAAATAGATGTTGCTGGATTATACTCATTCGCTAAATCAAATTGTTCATTTTGAAATAACACTTTCACAAAAGTATTAGCAGGAACATTTTGATTTACTGTATTTCTAGCTCTAAATGCGGATGCTCTAACAAGATTGTCCTTGTTATCATGGCACTTACAAGTGTTCTTACAACAATCATGATGCTTCTTTTTATACTCCTTACAATACTTACAGTAGTAATAACAAGACATACTAATTCCCCTTTCAAACTTATTACTACATATTATGTAAGATTGATTTATAAGGTTTGGACTAGCTATTTTTATTATTCATAAGGGCGCTATTAACCTGCACCCTTATTTATATACACCACTTCATTCCTTACTAGTTATAAGTTGTATACAGTCCCATATGGAATAGTCAGAAAAGAACTTCCGTACGGTGTAACTTGATGTACTGGGTAAAAATACTCTACGGATGAATAATACGGTTGTACACCTTGCTGCTGCATTTGCAATTGTTGTTGCATTTGCAATGCTTGTTGAATAGCTTGGATTGTACTTTGTGCTCCACTATACGTTATAGATGTACCATACGCTGGTCGCATACCAGTTTCAGAATTAAAATATGAATAAAACATGATTTTCAACTCACTTCCGTATAAGTTATTACAAATTATATTATGATTCTTTATTTCAGTGGGTACTATAAAGCTAGTCCGCTCGCTTATATTCAAATGACAAAATAAAAAAGTAGCTGCTAGACTACTTTGACTCCTTCTTATCACCAAATGAAATGATATACATATTCTCCTGTTACACGCTCATTAATTCCCGCAACCCTAACGAACCTAAGTAAATCCGCTCCTTGAAGGAAATATACCGAAATCGTAACCGGTACTTGTGACCACATGAATTGATAAAGCTCATTCACTCTCTGATTCGTCGTAACGATTAAATCATTTACAGGTCCATGATTCCATGCAGAGGTTTGAACTGAAGTGAAAGAAAGGTCTTTCCCATTAACCACTATTCTTGATACGCTTTGAGTTATGTCCACAATAATCCCCTCCAACATTACAAAAATTGGACCTTTTTTAGTTCATATTATTATAAATATTCTTGACTGTAATAAATGTTTAAGGCAAATCCCTAATAAAGTGAAACTTTAATCAGCCCTCACCAATCGGGCTTTTACGGGCAGCCCGACTCCACCTAACTTCTTTGCTTCCGCTGAATTTTGAGGTGAGGATCTTACTGCTCGTTAATGCGGGATAAATTTTTTTATTCATATCCCTTAATTCCCATTACAACCATATAATTTCTAACCTTATTCAATTTTTGTAATTAAAATAAAAAATAGCTAATTCACTACTTAAAAAGTAAAAAAAGCATCAGATTGACTAGTATGTAGATGGTTAAATGAATGTAAAATGTTTTTAAATTATCTACTCTTTTTTTAGTTTGGAAGTAACTCTCATCTCGTCCCATCTTTATACACCACTTTCTTAATCACACTGAACGCAATATTCAATTGATGAGTTTGTCATTTCGTTACCTCCAATTAACGCCTTTGTTCAATGTAGTAATTTTCTTGTATAATAAAAGTTAATTAATCTAGAAGGGACTGAATTATGCGCAGATATCAATATTTTTAATCTACCTATCATTACAACATAACGGAGGTAAAAGTATTGATTACAGAACTACACTCACAGAGATTATATTTAAGGAAAATGAAAGCATCTGATTCACTAAGTATGTTTAAAATATGATCTGATCCTGATGTTACTAAATTCATGAATATAAGTAATTTCACTGATGAGAACCAGGCAAAAGATATGATTCAATTCCTTAACGAACTCGCTCAAAATAATAAAGCTATACGTTTTACTATTATTGAAAAAGAATCTAATCACATTATCGGTTCATGTGGCTATAATTCCTTAGATTTTGAAAACTCAAAGACTGAGATTGGCTATGATATTTCAAAAACATTTTGGGGTAAAGGATATGCACCTGAAGCAATATCCTCTTTATTAGATTATGCTTTTACACATCTAAAACTAAATCGTGTTGAAGCAAAAGTTGAACCTGCAAATGTAAATTCCATAAAAGTATTAGAAAAATTAAACTTTACTTTTGAAGGTACTCTGAGAAAGAGCGAAAAATCAGCTGGAAAGCTTATCGATTTAAATATCTATTCGAAATTAATAAGCGATTAATTTTAGTCCCTCTGCCCATACTCAATCAAAGTGTGGGCTTCTTTAATTTCTGTATAAAATTCAAAAGTTTGACACAATCCTGGAAAAAGCTTATAAAGAAAAGTGAGGTTTCGTTATTTTCACACTTAGTAGCGCAGTCATGTTACATACAATTTTATAAGTGTGAACGAACTACAAAACTAAAAAACAAATAATAAGTTTGCAACATGTTTGCAAATACGAATTTTGCATATAAATTCGTGTGATATTGAAAGGAGTTTTACTTATGAAAGAAATTAAAACAGAACAAGAATTCAAAGACATCATCGCAAGCGAGGAGCCTGTAGTTGTTAAGTTCTTTACTACATGGTGCCCAGATTGCGTACGTATGGACAACTTTATCGGAGATGTAATGGAAGAGTTCAATAAATTTGAATGGTATTCTATTAATAAAGATGAGTTTCCAAGTATCGCTGAAGAGTATCAAGTAATGGGTATTCCAAGTTTACTTGTATACCAAAATGGTGAGAAGTTAGGCCACTTACATAGTGCTAACGCAAAAACTGAAGAGCAAGTTACTGAGTTTTTAGAAGCATACTAAAATAAAAGCCCTCTGGAAAATATTTTTCAGAGGGCTTTCATCTATTTTCACACTTATCTTTTGACGTTTTTCATCGTTTAATGAATTACACCTTGTCATTATAAGAATAATACATAGTAAGAAAAGTATTCGTTTCTTCATCCATCTACCCTCCTATCTCTTTAGTAAATAAACTCCAATTCGGTTTACACCCTGACTTTGTACTTTTCAACATATTTTTCCTTCACGAAACTTTGTTATCCCCTTCTTAAAAAGCTATAAAACGTCAACAATGTTTGTATAGACCCACACGACTTTCGTTTGATACTCTATTTATAGAAAGAATTCCTTTAAAGAAAGGTGAGTGATTAAAATGGATACTCTTTCTCATAAAGAAGCTGATAAAGGTGCTATTGTCAGCATTATGGCCTACATATTTTTATCCTCTATGAAAATCATCATCAGTTATATTACCCTCTCTAGTGCATTACGTGCTGACGGTTTAAATAACTTAACGGATATCGGTGCTTCTTTAGCGATATTAATTGGTCTAAAAATATCTCGTAAACCTCGTGACCCAGATCATCCGTATGGGCATTCGCGGGCCGAACAAATCGCATCACTTGTTGCGTCCTTCATTATGGCAACAGTCGGATTAGAAGTTGTTATTAGTGCCATTCAATCTTTCTTAAATCCGAAACAAGCAGCACCTAATGTACTCGCTGCATGGGTTGCTTTATTTTCTGCTGTCGTTATGTACTGCGTGTATTTGTATACGAAAAAAATTGCAGCACGAACAAAAAGTAAATCATTAGAAGCCGCTGCAAAGGATAATTTATCAGATGCACTCGTAAGTATTGGTACTGTAGTAGGTATTGTCGGTTCTCAGTTCCAAATGCCTATTTTAGACCCTATTGCCGCTTTAATTGTTGGTCTTATTATTTGTAAAACTGCATGGGAGATTTTCGTAGAATCTTCTCATATGCTAACAGATGGAATTGATCCTGATAAAATGGAGGAATACGCTGATGCTATTGAGCATATTGGCGGTGTGGAAAACATTGTAGATATTCGAGCACGTATGTACGGGAATCAAACGTATGTTGATATTACAATTGAAGTAGATGCTCGTATGGATGTTGGAGAAAGTCACTGTATTACTGACAATATCGAGGCTATGCTTCGCAAAAAGTTCGGAATTTACCATGCACACATTCATGTTGAGCCAATGAAAAAAGAACCTATTATGACATAGGTTCTTTTTTTATGAACGTTTTATGAAATATAACACATAAAACGAGCCAGCTACCGCCAGCTGCCCATCCTGCTAATACGTCAGATGGATAGTGCACGCCAAGATATATTCGGCTAACTGAAATAGATAATACAACAAAGCTTGCTATAAGAATAATTAATAATTTTTTATGCAATGAAATACGATCTTCAGTAATTGTGACGTATGCAATAAATCCTAAAAAAGCAGTAGCATTCATCGTATGACCGCTCGGAAAACTATATCCAGTTGCAGTAACAAGCTGGGTGACATCAGGTCTTGCTCGTTCGTACCATAGTTTAAGCATACTGTTTAAATAACGAGATCCATAGTAATTAATTGTTAGAAGTAACGCACTAAGCAACTTTTTTCTAACGAGAAAATACATTACAAGAATAATGAGTAATGGAAAATATATTCTTTTTGAACCGATAAAAGACACCCAAGTAAAATAGGTCGTCAAATAATCGTTTCGAAAGCTTTGAATAAAATGTGCGACTATATTGTCAAAATTCTCAATACAAGCGGTATGATACGAAAGTGATAATACGACAAAACAAATGAGTAACGTAAAACTTAGCAAGTATAAATGTCGATATCGTTTCACATACATAACCTCACTATGCAAAAAAATGGAGCGGTTGTTTTAGTTTTCCTCTCCATTTCTTTTTTATGCATAGTTTATTAAAAAATATAATTATTAATTTTTTGCTTCATCTCAGGGATATCTTCTCTTGTTACAGTAAAACGAATCACCTTCTCATCAAGATCAAGCGCCTCAGCGAATAATCCAGCTAAACCACGGGATTTTCTATCTACTTCCATAATAATTTCTAGTCGGTCGTATGCACGTGGCAAGATTAATAATTCTAATTCATCTAATTTCCCATAGTGCTCTCCAGAAACCGGAATAAACTCAAATTCTTGTGCGAATGGAACTTGCTTACGTAATCGGTGCGGTAATTCTTCACATTCTATATGACGTGCTTTAAACCCTAATTCATTTACACTATCTAAAACACTACTTAATAATGCATTGGGTAACACTTGAACGTAGTCGCGGTCACTTGGGTCTATACTACGTTTAATATCAAGACCTGTATGAATCCAAACCGTTTTCATACCAAGTGTAAGTGGTGCTTCAATTGGCATTGGAAAAGAAAATGGAATTTCAACTTTTTCATTCGGTTCTACAGAAAAAGGTTCTGTTAAGCGTACTCGCTCTAAATCATACGTTGCTGTTACTTTTTTATCATCCACTTCTCGTACATAAGACGTCGATAATGTTAAGTAAATGCTTTCAATTTGTTGGCTAACTGAACCTCCAGTTATATGAACCTTTCCAACTATTTCTTCCCCAACAATATACTCATCTTTTTCAAGAACAGTATCTACCTTTGCACTTCCAATACCAACGCTTGCTAAAAACTTTTGAAACATGGAGTCTCCATCCTTTCTAAAGCAGAAGCTACATCTTGTTTTAAATCTTGTACATTCTCATAGTACGGCGTTTTTATTTGTAACATTCGCATAAGAATTTCGCGATTATAATTTTCCAAAGTTAATTCTTCGTACCATGGTTTTTCCTTTTTTTCATTAGATTCATATCCTGCATATAATAAAAATAATGAGAAATGACCGAGCGCATAAAAGTCACTACGAAAGTGAACTTCTCGCATCAAAGCTTGTTCACCTTCGTAAGTTGTAGCTCGCTCATCATCCTCACCTTTCCATTTAGCCAATCCAAAATCAATAATACTAATTTGATTTTCTTTCATTAGTATGTTTGGAATGCGTAAATCTCGATGAATAATGCCTTCACTATGAAACACCGATACAATTTCTAATATTTCATATAAAATCTCAAAAACTTCACGTTCTGTATATACATACCCATCTATGAAAATATAATCTTCAAAATTTTTACCAGGCATGTACTCCATTACAAAGAAGCTCTTTTTCTCCCATATGAAATGATCATATAGACTAGGAATTGCATGATGATTCAATGTTTGTAAAATCATTTTCTCTTGTTCAAATGATTTTCTACCAGACTCATATCTTTGTTTACTTTGTCTTAATTGTTTTAAGACTTTATATCTATTTATTTGTAAATCATTAACGACATATGTAACCCCATAACTGCCCATTCCAATTACTGATTCAATTTTATAACGTTCTGCAACAATTGTATTTTTTCGCAGTGGTCTATCAAATAAAGCTAGTACACGACGCCATTTCATCAGCTACTTGAAAAGAAGCTACGGCTTTTACGTTTTCTTTTATAATGTTGATGTCCATAACCAGATGAACGTCGTTTATAATCGCTACTTGAATAAGAGCGCCCTCTACGACGATAATCACTACTTGAATACGAACGATATTTTTTCTTTCCTAATAAAGAATCAATAATTTTTTTGAACATTCCTTCACCTCTTGAGTAAAATTTCCTTTTCATTATACCAATAATTATTGACTATATTTGTGACAGGTTTGTAAAGAGTAAAAAACGACGAGTTATGCCCGTCGTTACTTTCATTCATCCTCTTCATCAAAAACTTCATCAATCATACATTTCTCTAATAAATACTCAAATGTAATATCTGCGAGATCTTCAATTTCTTCTCGTTTTGGGACGTACCCTCTTTCAATTAGTTGCTCATAAAAAAACTCCGCAATCTCTTCCGTATCAATCACGACTTCAATTTCCTTCATGAGCATCACTCCTTTATTTCTGTTTTATGAAAAAATCTCAAAATTATGTATATGAGATTAGAAAAATAGATTTTATTTTTTTATAGGTCATAAGCTTTGGACGAGATGCATACGATTGTAGTACAAGCTATTCAAAGGGGGAAATAATAATGGAAAATCAATATGAAGTAGGACAAACAAAAGAAGAGTTCATGCATGAAGATCAATGGGCAGACTCTCTTATAAAGTGGCTTTTTATTTTTTTAATAGTTGTAGGCATACCTTATACTGCATATGTTGTTGTTCAATTTATTCTCTCTTTCTAGTTAACTATTTTTTCTCTGTCAATTTAACTAAATAATTATGAACAACATCCATTACAATTTTATATTCTTCATCTTTAAATGTATCGAACAATAATTGATAATCGTTATAAATATCAAGTAACCCATCAATGATTTCTTGACGATTCGTCTTAACACTCACTTTTTTCGAGTTGTTAATTGACTTTAACTTACCTAAATCTAATTTATTCATACCTGCTTTATCTTGTTTCAGTTTCTTCAAAATTGCATTTGCCGTTTGAGCATTCGCAAGTAACGTTAAATCTGACTCATCCGCTTCTAACCATTCACCATCCGTAATCCGTGACAATTCATAAATTGTATCTTCCCAGGCGTCATTCTTATATCTCCATACTTCTGTACGAAAACCAACAATACGGAAAACATCTTTATCATATCCAGTTACTTGCACAAGATCACCAAACGTGAAATTATAATTTAATTCAATCCACTCCGTATCGCCCTTTTTCATATCTTGCTCTGTAACGTGCTGCAGCGTTTGCTCTACATAAAATCCATCGTGATTATTGACTTCGTATACATAAACTCCATCTAAAACCTTCATATTTGTGATTTTCCCAACGGTTCCATATAGCGTAATCACGACTATGTCCCCTACGTTGTATTTAGGTTGTTTTTTTCTTGCCATCTCTATCTCTCCTTTTTTTGACGTCGTGATTTTGATATCAGTATATGCAACCTACATAAAAACGCTTATCACAGAAGCTTATATTCATAAATTTTTTCAATAAAAATTATAATCTTATAAAATTTACGTTACACTCAAAAAAAAGCTAGTAACTAGACTAGCTTCAAATCAACAAATTTCGTATAAAAAAACATACAGAATACTTCACTTTAAACAAAGTAATGTATTCTGTATGTTTTCAAATAGTTTTTATCTATCTTGTATGTATAAATCCCAGGCTTCATCAAATATAGACATACTTTCTAGCATTCCGCTCAACTCTAAGTATGAACTAATTTCATCATAGTCTTCAGATTGCTTCGGAAAACTTAAATCATCATACATCGCCTCTGCTAAATCTGAAATTTCATTTCTAAATAAAGCTGCACGATGCTTCATCATATAATGGTAAAATGTTTTTTTCAAAAATATTCCCTACCTTTCTAGCTTGGGTACATTATACAAGGCAAAAAAGAAAAAAACCAGCATAAAAGCTGGTTAAAAGTCGAAATAATTTCTTTTTAATAGACGTGGTCTTCCCATTAATTCTTCATATGTTAGTTGTTTTGGTAAATCTTTCGTATAAATTAAAAATAATTGATCTTCAATTTCTTTTACTGTATGGTCTGATTGATAGTCCATCCCGCACGAGGAACAAGAAATACATGGTGTCTTTTGGATTTCAATGGCTTTCGTACCATCTGGTAATTCCCAATATACAGTATTCAAGCTTTCTTTCGCTTCTGTACTGTCACACCACATACAATTCATACTGCATCACCCTCAGTTTTTTTGTCGTTTTCTTCTAATTTAGCCATTTGTGCTTGATATTTTTTATCTTTTAATTGATCACGCTTATCACGTTTATCTTTTAAAGATGCATGCGTATCATTATCTTCATAGTCTTTACGACGGTTCATACGCTGTAAGTCGTCTGGAACGAGGTTAAATTTCTTATCGCTCATAAGACCTGCGATACCAACATCTGAACGTTTTTCTTCGTAGTTCGGATAAATCTCTTTAAAGTATCCTTCCGCTCTTCCTGGAATATAGCTCTCTGGCTCTGGATACGTCGTAATAACACCTTCAAAGTTACGAAGTACAACTTTATCTGCACTTTGTGAGATTAAATAGTTTGGTTGAAGTGCAATTTTACCGCCTCCACCTGGCGCATCAACAACGAATGTCGGAACAGCATAACCAGATGTGTGTCCACGTAAACCTTCAATAATTTCAAGACCTTTAGATACTGGTGCACGGAAGTGACCGATACCTTCAGATAAATCACATTGATAAATGTAATATGGACGTACACGGATTTTTACTAAGTCATGCATAAGTTTTTTCATAATTGGGACGCTGTCGTTAATACCAGCTAAAATTACTGCTTGGTTTCCGACTGGAACACCAGCATTCGCTAACATTTCACATGCCTTTTTCGATTCTTCAGTAATTTCAATAGATGTATTGAAATGTGTATTTAACCATACTGGATGGTATTTTTTAATAATGTTACATAAATTTTCTGTAATACGTTGTGGGAATACTACTGGTGCTCTCGTTCCGATACGAATAATCTCAACATGCGGAATCTCTCGTAAATTTTTTAATACATATTCTAAAATTTTATCGTTAATTAGAAGTCCATCACCACCGGAGATTAATACATCTCGTACTTGTGGTGTTTCACTAATATAAGCAATCGCATCATCTAATTGTTTCTTCGGTACACCCATTCCAATTTGTCCACTAAAACGACGGCGTGTACAGTAACGACAATACATAGAACATTGATTTGTTACTAAGAATAGTACACGGTCCGGATAACGATGTGTTAGCCCTGGAACTGGTGAATCTTCATCTTCGTGAAGCGGATCTTCTAAATCATATTTTGTTTTATATAACTCTTCCGAAATCGGTACTGATTGCATCCGAATCGGACAGCGTGGATCATCAGGATTCATTAGCCAAGCATAGTACGGTGTAATGTTTAACGGGATCGTTTTCGTTGAAATTTTAACGCCCTCTTCTTCTTCAGGTGTTAAGTTAATTACTTTTCTTAAGTCATCTAACGTTTTGATCGTATTCGTTAATTGCCAAACCCAATCATTCCATTGCTCTTCAGTAACATCTTTCCATAATTCGATATCCTTCCAGTGACGATTTGGTTTGTATACATCATGTAACATTGCTATTCCCCCTTTTTATACGCTCATCCTTTATATAAGCAATAGTTATGCCAACTTTACATTGTTGATAAGTAAATGTGCGGAGAACCCTATTACATAAGCGAAAAAATATTTTTAAGCGTTGTATGAAATCAATACTTAACATCATATTCATTACTTTTTATATATGTAAACGCTCTTTTATTCGTGCAAACACACAAAAACCGCCGATTATTCGGCGGTTTTGTCGTACTTGCTCAGTTTATATTGAAGCGTTTGACGAGGGATACCTAACATTTTTGCGGCTTGTAATATATTCCCTTCCGTTTCAATCAACGCTTGATCTATTAATTCTTTTTCTGTTTGATGAAGTGCTTCTCTAAGTGGCATTATACCCTTCTTCTTCGAAAAATTCTCTTTCCGAAATGTACGTGGTAAACAATTGGCTGTTAATGTATTCCCTTCTGCAATAATAACAGCATGTTCAATCGTATGTTTTAACTCTCGGACATTTCCAGGCCACTGATAAGCTTGCAGTCTATCTTTCGCTTCCTCATCAATTTGAAGTACACCTTTTTTATAACTTTTATTATATTCTTTCAAAAAATAAGATGCTAATAATAGTACATCCTCAGTTCTTTCACGAAGCGGTGGGATATATAATGAAAATACGTTTAAGCGATAATATAAATCAGTGCGAATTTTATTCTCTCGTAAACATATTTCTGGAGGCTGGTTCATTGCGGTAATAACACGAACATCTACTTTTCTCGTCTTATTATCACCAATTCTTCTAATGACTCCATCTTCTAACACTCGTAACATTTTTGCCTGCAAATCAAGAGGCATTGAATTCAGTTCATCTAAAAATAATGTACCACCATCAACAAGTTCAAATAGCCCAGCTCTTTCAATCGCTCCTGTATAGCTTCCTTTTGTCGTTCCAAACAATAAACTTTCTAATAGCGACTCTGGTAAAGCTGCACAGTTTTGTGCAATAAATGGCTTGTTTTTTCTTTTAGAAGCTTCATGAATTGCTTGCACGAACAGTTCTTTTCCTGTTCCTGTTTCACCATATATTAAAACATTTGCGTCTGTTGGTGCTACTTTTTGTGCTAACTCTTTCGTCTGTTTAAACCGCGTATCATTTGTCACTATCGTCTCAAATGCAGCATGCTTTTTAATCACTTTTTTTCTAGATGATCGCTTTATTTTCGACTGTAAGTCAACAATTGTGTCAGTAAGTTTTTGAATTGTAGAGTAATCCTTTGCAATTTCAACAGCCCCAGCAATATTCCCATCTATAAAAATAGGTAACGTCGTATTTACTGTACAAACATCTTCACCATTTAAATTTTGATAATGCTGTGCTTGATGTACGATAGGTTTTTTTGTATCTAGTACTTTCATCAATGTACTCGTTTCCCTTGATAAAGACGGGAACGCTTCTAACAGATGTTTCCCTAACACTTTTTCAATCTTCGATCCATCGTGTTTTGCAGCTACAGAATTATAAAATATTGTAATTCCATTCTCATCTACAGCGTGTATAGCCTCATCAATACTGCCCAAAATCGCTTCAATGACTTCTTGTGTCGAAACTGCTAGCAATGTCATCCCCCCTCTTGCCGAAAATCCAGCAATTACATGCCGAATTTTCGGCACACCTATGTGCGATTGTAAGCATGACGATTCCGTTCTATAATTTTGACCAATTTTATATTTTCATTAGATAACTCGAAACTCTAATTAGTACAGCTTTTCGAACACCCAGCTCCACCTAACTGTTTTGCTTTACAGCCGAATTTTGAGGCGGAAGTTTTACTGCTTTCGAATAGCTAGAAAGATCTTTCACCCATATATTCATATCTTCCAACTTATCGAAAATGTAGCAATTATTCGCCAGTCTTCCTGTATACGTATAACCTAATTGATGAAAGGCAGCATTCATTCCGAAAGAAAGCGATCGAGCAATTGTATAGGAGCAGAAAATAGATCTTTCTCGAAGCTCTTCCTCTAATTTAATTAGTAAACTTTTCATAAATCCATGTTTACGATATTCAGGTAAAGTAGCACAATTCGTTAATTCTGCATTCCCTTCTTTTATATTCATTTCTGCAGATGCTGTACTAATAATTTTCCCCTCATATTCATATACGTAGTAAATTGTATCGTCTTCTTTCATCGTCTGTAATACATAACTCGCTTCATTTAAAGGTGTCGGATACACTTCAAATACTTTTCCGAATACAGTTGCTAATTCTTCTGCATCTTCTTCAGTCGCTTTTCTCAGCAAAAATTTCTCTGGAACTACTTTTTCTTTTATTTCTTTTCCTTTTACACCGCTTAATATAGTATCTTCCTCAGTCCAATGCATACTATTTCGTCTTTCATCATTATTATATTTCACAAAAAAGTATGCATCGTGTCCTTGAAAATAATGAGGTATCGTTGCTTCCAACAAAAAACCGAAAGAGAGCCATGTTGAAACATGCTCTCCCTTTCCTTTAATAATACATTTAGTGAAAGAATGTTCCTCTGCTAGTTCGTCAATTGTCTGTATAATACTTTCAACATTTCCTGTATAGTGATCTACCCGAATACGCTTATTAAAATAATCTAAAACGCCTTCTACTGTATAACAATTCGTCTGTTCTCTAAAAGATTCATAGTATTTCATTTTTTCACCTCACACCAATCTAGTAATGTACATGCAATAATTTTTGCGGCAGCTATCATTTTATCAACTTCTATATATTCGTTTGGATAGTGTGCTACTTTCGTCTCTCCTGGACCAAATACTATTGTTGGTACGTTTGCAATTTGTGTAAATAAACCTCCATCAGTCCCCCACGGAGATGCTTCAATAATTGGTTCGTTCCCTTCGATTTCAACAAAGTTGTGATGAAGTGTTGTAATGAGTTCATGATTCTCTTCTAATTCACCAGGAACCCATCTCGCTCCAAACCACTCTACTTCTACTGGATTTTCAACAAACCAATTGTCCACATCATTTAATTCAACAATCCAATTCTCAAACTCTTCTTTTGCCGCCTCTATAGTCTCATTCGGCGCAACACCGCATCTTCCTTCTAAAATTAATTCATCTGGAACAGAACTTGGCCAACTCCCTCCTTCAATTTTCCCAATGTTAATTGGAATTGGAATCGGAATCCCTTTAAATAACGGATCTGTAATTCGACTATTTCTTTTCTCCTCTAGCTTTCTTACATGTTCTATAACAAACATACTTTTTTCAATTGCACTAACCCCTTCATAACGCGTTCCACCGTGTGCAGCTTTCCCTTTTACACGTAAACGAAACCACATGGAACCTTGTTGTTTCGGGAAAAACTTCATATTAGTAGGCTCTGGAATAATGACACCATCTGCCTTATATCCTCGTAATATAGTTGCTAATGTCCCTGCTCCGCCACTTTCCTCTTCTATTACACTTTGAAAATAGATGTCTCCTTTTAATTCAATGCTAGATTCAATAATCGCTTCCATCGCAAGCATGAGTGCGACATTTCCACCTTTCATATCCGTCGTTCCACGGCCATATATACGATTTCCTATCTTCTCACCGCTATAAGGATGATGTTCCCACTGATTCACATCCCCTTCTGGAACTACATCAATATGCCCATTTAATATCATAGATTTCCCGTCGCCACTTCCTTTTAAAGTTGCTACAATATTTGGGCTATCTGAAAAACTTGTACGGGGTGATACAAAATAAGGATGATCTTTCATTTTAGAAAAAGAAGGCTCCCATATATCGAGGTCTAAACCTAATTCACGTAATTTTTCAATCACAATCGCCTGCGCACCGCTTTCATCACCAGATACGCTCTTTTCTTGAATTAATCGTTTTAAAAATTTCACACTTTCCTCTTCATGGCTCTCAATATAATCACAAACTTGCTTTTTTAATTGCTCCATATATTACATCTCCCTTCATTCAATTACTAGTAAGTTAGAACTAATTTGAAAATCAGCTTCTGTATGTCGTTTTATATCTTCTACTGTGTATGGGCTCATTAATTCTTGTAATATAAGTCCACTCGGAGTTACCTCCATGACCGCCATATCAGTAATAATTAAATCTACACATTTCTTTGAAGTTAATGGCAATGTACACTCTGAAATAATTTTTGCATTTCCGTACTTATCAACATGATTCATCACAACAACGACCCGCTTCGCTTTTTGTGCTAAATCCATTGCTCCACCAATACCTGGAACACGTTTTCCAGGTACAATCCAGTTTGCTAAATCACCGTTTTCACTTACTTGTAATGAACCAAGAATCGTTATGTCTAGCAAACCTTTTCGAATCATACCAAACGCTGTACAACTATCGAAATAACTCGCTCCTGTTATAAGAGAAGTTGGTAAACCTGCCGCGTTACACAAATTTTCGTCTTCATTCCCTTTACTTGGCGTTGGTCCCATACCGACGATTCCATTTTCCGCATGAAACATAACATTTATATCGTTAGGCAAATGATTTGGTACAAGCGATGGTATGCCAATACCTAAATTTACAATCATGCCATTTTGTATTTCTTTCGCCGCTCGCCTAGCAATCTTATCCCTCACTTCTACGCCCATACCCATTTCCAGTTCACTCCTTCCGACGGTACAATATAATTTACGAAAACACCTGGAACGACAATTTCCTCTGGATCTAAACTTCCAAGCGGGACTATTTCTTCTGCTTCTACAATTGTTATATCCCCAGCCATCGCTACGTGAGGATTCATATTTCGTGCACTTTTGTCAAATACAAGGTTACCAAACGGATCTGCCTTTTTCGCATATACAATTGAAACTTCAGCAGTTAATGCTGTTTCAACTAAGTAGGTCTTACCATTCATTTCAACTGTTCGTTTTCCCTCTTCCACAATCGTATCAACACCAACATCAACTAAAACACCACCAAGACCAACGCCACCAGCGCGAATGCGCTCTGCTAATGTTCCCTGCGGAGAAAACTCAATTTGTAATCTTCCCTCGTTTAGTTGCCTTCCTGCATTTGGGTTGGAGCCAATATGAGAAGTAATTAGTGATTTAACTCTTTCATTTGTAACAAGACGACCGATACCTACATCAGGGAATCCAGTGTCATTTCCAATCAAATTTAAATTTGTAACGCCTTTTTCTAAAATTGCCTGTATTAAAGATGGAGGGGATCCAATCCCTCCAAATCCCCCAAACATTAATGTCATATCATCATGGAACAAAGAAATTACTTCCTCAATTTCTTTTAATTTACCGAATGTATTTGTAATAGTTGTCATGCGATACTATGCCCTCCTTTTTGCATCATCTCTTCCACACTTTTAGAGAAAATTGAAAGTAATTCATCTAACTCGGAATATGTAGTTGTCATTGGCGGTGCTACAAGCAGTGCACTATCTTCTTTTCCTGCTTGCCCTGAAACTGCTTGGTATAAAAGTAGGCCATTTTTAGCTGCAACTGAAATAAGCTCCGACGCTTTTGTAAACGGTTGCAATTCTACTCCGATTAGCAACCCTTTTCCGCGCACATCAGCAATGATTGTCGATTGTTGCTGAACTTTCTGTAAGCCTTTTATTAAATACTCTCCCTTTTCTGCTGTTTTTTCAGGGAGATTATGTTTCTCCATATATTCAATAACAGCTAAAGCCGTTGCTGCAGACAATGGATTGGCACTTAACGTATGACCGCTCATTACTGAACGTGACCCACGTAATATTGGTTCCATAACACGATCACTTACAACTGTCGCTGCCATCGGTGTATATCCCGCTCCTAACCCTTTACCAAGTGTCATGATATCCGGTTCTACACCCCAATGCTCCATTGCAAACCATGCTCCAGTACGACCAAGCCCAGTCATCACTTCATCCGCAATAAATAAAATATCGTAATGGTCGCAAATATCTTTAATGACTTTATAATAGTCTTTCGGCGGAACAACCGCGCCTCCAGCTGCTCCGATAATCGGCTCAGCAATAAAAGCAGCAATATGCTCTGCACCAATTCTTTCAATTGATCTTTCTAGTTCAGTCGCACATGCCAGCTGACAAGTTGGATATACCTTTTGAACAGGGCATCTGAAACAATATGGAGCTGGTATAGTCGGATAATCTTCCAAAATAGATACGAAACGTTGTCTACGTAGTGGGTGACCAGACATCGATAACGCACCCATCGTAATACCGTGATAACTCATCCATCTTGATAATATTTTATGTTTCCCTTGAATACCTCGCTCTTGAAAATGCTGAATTGCAATTTTCATAGCTGTTTCATTTGCTTCCGTACCACTATTTACAAAGAAACTCCAGTTCAAATCTCCTACACTTAAATCACTTAACTTCTTTGCTAATTTTTCAGCTGGTTCACTCGTAAACTGTGATCTATAAACAAAAGCAATCTCCTCAGCTTGCTTTTTAATAACGTCTGCAATCTCCTTTACGCCATGCCCAATACCTGCCGTAATTGCTCCTGACGAACCATCAAAATATTTATTACCATTTTGATCATACAAATAAACACCTTTTCCATGTGAAATCATTGGATACGGCTGACCAACAAGTGGTTTAATTAAGTAATCGCGCATAGCGCTCCCCCATTTCTCCAATTTGTATATATATATGAAGAAAATTGACGTTTCTTTCATAAAAAAGAATCCTCTGCAAAAGCAGTGAATTTATCAAAAAACTATTATAAAATATACAAATGAGTGCTTAAAAATATTTATAAAACAGAAAATTCAGAACTCAAAGCGAAGACCAACCCTTTTCTATACGCCCAAATAACCCTCCCTTTTATATGAAATGACTACATCACCAAATGTTTTTATAGCATAATGCCAGCTGCCCTTAAATGCCGACATTCTGTACACTTCGACGGAACTCCCGTTAAACTCCTTCCTATTATCCTACTTTAAATTGCATATTTTAAAACAAATTTCGACACCCACCTTACTAATCAATTCAGATTTCTATTCATTATGTAAACTTTTCAGTTTTAAACTATAAAAAAAGAACCGATTAACCACACTAATCAGTTCGTCATGACGCTCTCTTATGGGTTAATACTGTCAATTGCTAAAATAAATAGAAAAATGAAGTTTACAAATTCATCCTACAGCCTATAACACAAAACCTTTTCATAACTTCATTCACAATTACTATCGGGATATCCCTATCCCGAAGTGGCACTCCTTTCCTCAGATTCAAAGTATCTTTCCTTTATAATTTATGTAGGACAATTATCACTTTGTATGTGTATTTGCCTATAATTAAAAAAATCCCTAGTTTTCTAGCGATTTTTGGACATGTATTCAATATGTTAATTGAAATGCACTTTCAAATTGGCATTTATTTTACTTTCGTACAGTCATATGTACTGCTTTACTCTGTGAAATTCTCGTAAGCACCAGCACCTCTTTATGAAAACATATTTGTTGTCAATTTTTAATTTTCCCTTTATAAAATCATTTTTTTTGCATAACCGCTTTCTTGCTTCGCATATAGTTTTAATGATGACAAAGGAGGAATGTTCATGTCTCAATCTGAAATCGAAAAATATGGACAAGAAGTTACACAATACGAACAGCTCGCACGTTATTATCAGTTTCGTAACCCTAAAAAATATATAGAATTATATATGAAATATTACGATGCACTATCAAAACTTGTACAGGCGTATGAAACAAGAGACTCACAAGAAGCTGCTTTACCGTCACATATAAGATTTTTTCATGCCGATCCAAATATACCAGCGGTTGACATTTTAGTAAACGGACAAAAAGTTATTAAAAATATTTCATTTAAGCAATTCAGCCCTTATTTATCATTAGTGCAAGGTAAATACCGTATAGATATTGTTCCTGTCGGAAATGAAACTCCAATCTTTTCAGCGTTGGTACCAATAATGGGAAATCATACTTATACTCTTGCTGCAATAAATAGTGATAATCACCTACAATTACAACCTATACTTGATAATACACATTTACCAGCTGGTCAAGCTAAAATACGCTTTGCACATTTCTCTCCAGATACCCCTGTTGTAAATGTAGATTTAAAAGATGGAGATCATTTATTTGAAAATGTACTCTTTAAACAAATAACAGATTTTTTACAAGTTAGCCCTGGTACAGCAGATATTGAAATTTCACTCGCAGATAATAAAAACGTTTTATTGACTATACCGAAATTCAATGTTGAACCAAATGTTATTTATACAATTTCAATAGTAGGTTATTCAACTAAAGATCCTAAATTAGAAGCCGTTATACTTACAAATTAAAACAGTCTACACCATTCATTTGGTGTAGACTGTTTATTTTTGAAATGCAATTTGAAATTCTGTCCAATCGTTATCTGATCGACACATAATGGATCCATTATGTTTTTCCACAATTTGTTTACATACAAATAATCCAATACCAGTTCCTAACTTTTTAGTAGTTACAAATGGTTCAAAAATCGTTTCTACATTTTCAGCTGGAATCATTGGTCCATTATTTTTTATCACAATTCGAATAGCTTGATCTTCTTCAAATACATCAATGATAATTTTCCGTTCTTCTTTCATTGATTCAAGAGCATCAATTGAATTCATTAATATGTTTAAAAATACTTGTCTCACTTCACTTCGATAACCAACAAGCGGAATTGGATACGGTAAATTCTTTTCAATCAAAACATTCGCATTGACCAAACTCGGATATAAGAATTGTATAATGTCTTGAAACAAGTCATTAAGCCAAAACCGTTCCGATTCATTCCACATTTCTTTTTTCGATACGAGTAAAAATTGCGAAATACGAAAATTTAATTGATCTAATTCATGCGAAATAATATCTAAATACGATAAACTCGGATGATCTGCCTTTAATAATTTGACAAACCCCATAATGGAAGTAAGCGGATTACGAAATTCATGTACAAAACTAGCTGACATTTGTCCTAAAATCGTCAGTCTTTCTTTATGTGTTTCGTTAATATATTGCTGTTTTTCCTCTAAATTCTTCGATATAATTTCCGAGTATTTTAAAACAGTATAATAAATTAATTTGTCAAAACAAGTATGTATTTTTGCCATAATTGGTTTCAATTCACGAGCGCTAACATCTAATTCACACATCGCTTCGAAAAGTTCATTTCTTCCCACGTTTGCGTTATAAACAAAATCTCCAATATTCGCATCTGCTCCAGCACGTTCAATAGCAATTTTCTCGCATAACGGTTGAAGATAATTTATATCTTTATCTTCCATAGTAAGTTCGATAATTAACTCTAGTAAATCCTCTCCATTTTGAACTACTTCTAGTTTAAATGGATCTTTTTCGGAAATTATCATTTTGTTTTTCCAGTTCTCTACGAATTGGTGCCTATTGTTTTTCAAGTGTGAACAAAATATTTCTTTAATATCCTTATCGATTGGAAAAACCTCCATTCCCTCCATTTCCATACGACGAATACCCTTTATATTTTGAATATTAACACAAAAAATACGATTCGTTAATAGATTTTTGTCACATTTTGTTAATTTCTGTTGATAAAATTATTTTTTCTTTCTTATTTAACTAATTGTATGCAAATTCCCTTTTTCCTTCACATATTTTCATTATTTCCGTAGTCAAAACGACTTTTTTTTGCATCATTTTTAATTCTTGCGTACAATAGAAAATGAAAGGTGTGAAAAATATGGTAAATAAAAATGTGGAAGATTATCTCCAAGAAGGCATTTACGGCCAAAAGCAAAACAAACCAGAAGAACGTAATATGTATTTAACTACATTACGTGAGCGTGTAGAAATCGCTTTAACGATCGGTCAAGTAATGCAAAGTAATGTATACTCTGAAGTGGCAGGTAGCATGCGCTCTTCTCAATCATTACAACTCCTCCTAAATGGTAGCATTGCTTACCCACATTTATCAAAATACATTAAATTAGCAAACGAAAAAAATGTTCCTTTTACAATTGTTCAAAATAAAGATACAGAAACACCAATCGGTTTAGTATTAACTCATGCTACTGCTGTAGATAAAGAACAAATTTATGTAGAAGATACTATTTTCAAACAAGAAATGAAGTAAAAGTTACACTTAATTAAATAGTTACTAAAAGCGTAAAAAAACGAGTATGGAATCGTAAACATTCCCTACTCGTTTTTTAGCACAAATTTTAAGTTTTCTATTTTATTTTTTAATACATACTAATTTCATTTCTGTCATTTCTTCTATTGCATATTTAATTCCTTCGCGCCCCGTGCCACTTTCTTTCACACCACCATAAGGCATATGATCTACTCTGAACGTTGGAATATCATTAATCATGACACCACCAACCTCTAGCTCATCAATTGCACGCATTGCTTTAAATAAATTATTTGTAAATACTCCTGCCTGTAAGCCGTAACGCGAATTATTTACTTGCTCAATCGCTTCATCAAATTCTTTAAATGTATTTACTGTCATGAGTGGACCGAATACTTCTTGGCACTGCACAGATACATGATCTGGAACATTTGTTAATACAGTCGGTTCAAAAATTCTTGCATCCCGCTTCTTACCACCGCATAAAACAGTTGCTCCTTCCTTGATTGCTTCTTGAACCCACATATCAATTCGCTCTACATCTTTTTTTGAAATTAAAGCTGATACATCCGTTTCCTCAAGCAGTGGATCACCAACAACAACTGATTCCATCGCTTTCTTTAGCTTCGAGAGAAATTCATGCATTTTCGTTTCATGTACAAAAACACGTTGTACGGAAATACAAACTTGCCCATTATTAACAAATGCTCCCCATTTTACACGTTCAATTATTTCATCTGTTAACTCTACATCTTCATCAATAATAACAGCAGCATTTGAGCCTAGTTCTAACGTAACTCGTTTTAGCCCAGCCTTTTGTTTTATTCCGATTCCAACTTTTGGACTTCCGGTAAAAGTAATAGAAGCAACGTAACCATTTTTGACGATTGCCTCACCAACCGTGGCACCAGGGCCAGAAATGATATTTAAAGCTCCATTTGGCAATCCTGCCTCTTCAAATAACTCAACTAATGCATAAGATGATAATGGCGTTTGATCAGCTGGCTTTAATACAACTGTATTTCCAGCAGCAATTGCTGGTCCAACTTTATGCGCTACTAAATTTAACGGGAAATTAAATGGTGTAATAGCCCCTATAACCCCAATCGGCTTTCGGATTGTATATGCAATACGCCCATCCGCACCAGGTGCGGCGTCTAATGGCAATGTCTCACCATATATACGCTTCGCTTCTTCAGCTGCAAATTTGTACGTTTGAACAGTACGATCTACTTCTCCCCTTGCAGCACGTATTGGTTTTGCAGCTTCTTTTGCAATAATCTCTGCAAATTCTTCTCTTCTTTCATCCATTTTTTGTGCAACTTTCTCTAAAATAGTCGCACGATCATATGCAGATAATTTATTCATTTTTATCATTGCATTTTTTGCAGCAGTAACAGCCTCTTTTACATCTTCTTCCGTTCCTTGTGCAATTTCCGCTAATGTTTCTTCAGAATATGGTGCGTATAATGGTTTATACGTGTTTACAGATTTCCAATTTCCGTTTATATATAAATGCTTTTTCATACTTCTTCTCCTTCCAAATATATGTATACAACAATACTTCACCTAGTGAAAGGTTCAACTTATGTCATTGTATCATAGCCCCTATCCCTCAAAAAACATTATGCTCAAAAAAACTCTGCTATATAGCAGAGTTTACGAGCTAATTTGCTCTTGTAACGGAATTTGTTTTTCATCTTCTAAAATAACAATCGATTCTACTATCTTTGTAACTTCTAATCTTTTTATATAATGTCCATCTAATTCTTTCACACAAAACTTATAATTTTCAATTTCAATGGAATCCTCTTCAGCAATCTCTATATTCTTCGTTAAAATCCAACCACCGATTGTATCAACACCATCATCATCAATCCCTAAACCAAATAACGTATTCACTTCACTAACAAGTACTTTTCCCTCTAGTATCGTCTTCGTTTCACTAACTTGTTGAATTTCTGGTTGCTCATCCGTATCAAACTCATCCTGAATATCTCCAACAATTTCTTCCAAAATATCTTCAACAGTAACAAGTCCAGATGTCCCACCATATTCATCTATCAATATAGCAATATGTGTTCTTTCTTTTTGCATTTTTAAAAACAAATCATGAATTGGAATAGAATCGATAACTAAAATAATTGGTCTCATATATTGCTCTACTGTCTTCTTATTAACAGCTTTATGTTGTACAAACTCAGTAAAAATATCTTTAAAATTCACAAAACCTATTACGTGGTCTTTGTCGCCATCAACAACTGGATACCTTGTATATTTTTCGCGAGACATTTTTTGCAAAGCTTCTTCAGCAGGCATTTCTTTACTTATAATATTCATTTCAGTTCGAGGTACCATTATTTCTTTTGCAATCCGATCATCAAATTCAAAAATTTTATTTACATATTTATATTCAGATTGATTAATCTCACCATTTTTATAACTTTCTGAAACTAACAACCGTAATTCTTCTTCTGAATGAACCTCATCATGCCCCTTCGGCGGTTTCAGCCCTAACAGCTTCGTAATGATTCGAGCTGAACCATTTAATAGCCAAATGAATGGGAATGCAATACGATAAAAGAAAATTAACGGCTTAGAAACAAGCAAACTCACTTGTTCAGATTTTTGAATTGCAAATGTTTTTGGGGCCAATTCCCCTATTACAACATGTAAAAAAGTAATTAACAAAAATACTAAAGTTACAGCAAAAATGTCTGCTAGTTGAGTAGAGATATTCCAATTTGCAAAAAGCGTATCAAACATTTGCTTTAACGCAGGTTTACCAAACCACCCAATTCCTAAAGCTGTAACAGTAATTCCTAACTGACAAGCAGATAAATATTCGTCTAAGTTTGTAATGACTGTTTTGACCGATGTTGCACGATTATTTCCTTCTGCAATTAAATAGTCAATTCGTGAACTTCTCACTTTAACAATTGCAAATTCTGCTGCAACGAAAAATGCCGTTAAGGCAATTAAAACAATCACTATACTTATACTATATATGTCCAAATACTTTTCCTTACTTACATTGTAAGCAAGGAAGCCACCTCCTACTTAATTTTATTCAAGTGAAGTAAGCATTCTAATACTCTAACAAAATTCTACATTAGCAACCACCTTTTTATATATTATATGCATACATAAAAAAGATATTTATCATTATGATAATCTAATTCATTTACACTCGTCAAATTATTCTAAATGTTACGATAAAACATTTTTATTTAAACTAACTATTCTTCTCAACTCAATTTCGTGAAAAAACACTTTCTTTGCCGATTCCACACTTCTTTTGTCGCACTAGAAGGGAACTTACTTCATAGCTCGAAATCATTCAACAGGATATATATAGGAGGGATTATTTTGGAATATAAAACACCATTTATCGCAAAAAAATTAGGTGTTAGCCCAAAGGCTGTTGTCCGGATCGCGCAACAATTAAATCTTACGATAGAAAAAAACAAATATGGCCACTTTATTTTTACACAAGATGATGTCGATCAAATGTTAGAACACCATCTATTTCAAATAGAGCAGTCTCAAAATCCTCAACCTACTCAAAAGACTTCCTCAAATGAGGTTGAAGAATTAAAAACTCAAGTCAATACAATTGTTCAAAACATATCATCGAATGATTTTGAACAATTAGCTGATCAATTAAACACTATTACGAGAAGACTCGATCGAATGGAAGAACAAATGCAAGATAAGGCAAATGATGTCGTCACGTACCAACTTTTACAACACCGTCGTGAAATGGAGGAAATGTTAGAACGAATTCAAAAGTTAGAAGCTGCCCTAACGAAAGAAGAACCCATTTATATTACTCCTGATTCAAAACCAACATACGAACGAGAAAAGAAACCGAAGCGCCGCAAAATGATTTTTAGTATATTTGGATTATAATTTTTAGACCCTTATTAAAATAATAAGGGTCTTTTTTTATGAAGAGTTATATCTTATAAAAATATTATTCTCTTTATTATACATATTCACTTCGTTTTATTTCGTTAACATAATATTTTTACTGTATTCTGCAATTAATGCCTGTGCATGAGCATTCCCTTGAATCACATCGCGAAATTCTTTTAAAGAATACAAATGCGTAACCCCTTTTCGAGCATGAATTCTTACTGGTACACCTTGTAAAGTATCATGAAACTGAAATGGATTATCTATCGGTTCAATTGGAAAACCGAGTGTAAGTAAATACATATACATTCTTTTTGTTACTGCTGCAATGTACCATTCAGCTTTTGTTTCTAACGCATGTATAAATAAAATAGCTGTTAGCCTTTTGAAATGTCCTCTCCCACGAGACGTTTTCGAAATACTTAACTTGCCTATTTCATACACATTCTTCAAATCTTTTACTAAATCATTTTTAGAAAACGGATAGAAAAACTCAGAATTTGATTGTTCAGGTACCGTATACTTAATACATTCTACTGTACCAATAGGATGTTCATCTTCTATTAATAAAAATCGTGATGGATTTAAATTACGTTCTACGAACATTAAGTTTCTTTCTTCACAAAAATCTCCCCATAGTTGCTCGAACCCAAAATGTTCTTCCTTTGTTTGAACACGCTGGAACATATTTAACCGCCTTTCCCATCGTCGCTCTGTTTTTGATAACGCTTTCACTATCTATCATATAAGAACAAATCTTCGTATGCAACTAAAAATATTTATTACTTATTATATTCTGCAAAATGAATTAGATTCCAATTTAATCGACTTTTATCCCGCGCTCACATTCCTTTTAATAACACATTTGTATCACTTTTCAAATCTAACTTACAATATGTTTCTTTCCATACAGCATATAATTCTTCTTAATCTAAAAAAATCCTTTATGAAAAAGGATTTCTTTTACTTCTCAATGCTTTTTAACCACTTTTCAAAAATTTGTACCATCCCATGTTTTCCAGCTAATTTCTCTTCCCCTTGTTTCGTCTTATATGGATATAACTGCAAGAAAACACCGCATCCAGACTCAATTTTTTTACTATGCATATGGCTTCCTGGATATACACAAATGACTTCATAAATTGACCTTCGATAATAGACTCGCTTTCCATCCTGTTCTTCTACATACTTTATAGACCAATACTTATACATTTGCTCAGTTGCTTTCGTATTTCCGACGTGCTGAAAAATATTGTACATTGGACTATACTTCACTTCAATAATAATAGAAGATTTATATACGTATTTCCCATCTTCTTTTACATAACAGTCTAAGCGAATATCTGGCTTCTTCGTATCCTCACCATTGTAAAAATTACTCCCTTTACTTAATGCAATAAGAGGATGTGTTTCAATTAAGTCATTAAATGCGACATGCACCTTTAAATCATCTCGTTGTAAAACTACTGTCGTTCCATCTTGTAATCCATCTACATAAAAATGTTCTTGTATTTGTTCACGAATGGAATTTCTAGCCTCAAAACCAATTTGCTCTAAAATTGAAATAACGATAAAAAAAGCGTAATATTCATACACTAAAAACGTTGGCTTATAAACAAATAATAACGATGGAGATTGATCCGTATATTGCGGGAGTACTTCTAAATGATGTAGTAATTGTTGATGTGGTATCGGTAAATCATGTAAGTTCATATTACTTGTTTCAGTAACTTCCCTCCAAAACGAGGAGTGCATTAACATTTGAAAATATTGTACATTTTCATGCACAATGTGCGCCAATATTTTATATTCTTGTATTTTCATTGAGCTCTTTCGTAAATCGGCTTCTTTTAGTAAATGTATATTTTTATATTTTTGCTTCTCTCTATCGGTTACTGATCCATTACGCTCAATTGTTTGTATAATTGTTTTTACGGCTTGAAACTCTTCTGATTTTTTCTTTTTTTCTCTTTCTAATATTTCAATTGTTTGACGTAAAAAACTTTTAGCTTCAATTAAATAATGATAAAATTGCATCGATTTATATTTAAGAAATGCATTTTCCTTACTATTTTTTTGTTCCATAAACTTACGATTATAATGTTTTGCATAAGGTTTTCTTTCTGCCACTATGGTTCCTTTTCTTGTTGGCTTTCTCTCTTTTCCTTCCCATTTATATGCATTTATAAATTTTGAGCTTGATTCTATTTTCTTAAAGATTTGCTTTATCATCTTCATTTTTTGGGGTAACTTTCTAAGCAACACTAAATAAGAAGAATCCTCAATATCGCTAAGTGCAGAGAAAGTCTTTTTATAATAACCTCTATCCAAAATCAACTCATTTAAAATTGACTTCACATAGTCTTGAATCATTTCAAATTGATCATCAAAAAAGTTTTTCGGTACGATTTGAAAAGCACCATAATACGTTGTATCTTCTATACGAACTTCAAAATGGTATAAACCACAGCGCCATGGATAAAAGAATTCTGTTTTCCCATGTTCATATATTAATACTCTTTGTTTTTTTTCATTTATTTCATATTGAGCCTCTTTTATATTTTTCTGTCCCTCATATACTTTATTCCATATAAAAGTAATATTCATTGGGATTTCATAATTGTACTGCAATCTAATCGGTTTTAATTCTTGTACTTTATAAATGCATTGAACTAATGCTGTAGTAGATGTACAAAGACGATTTAATAAAATATAATCTCCTTTCCCCTCATTTCCAATGATTAACTTTAATACAAAAGGGAGCGTTTCATTCGTATCAACGATTTTTGTTTCGTAACGCCCTTCATTTTGCATATCCATACAGCTCCAGTTCCCTACGTTTTTCTCGTATATATGCTAAAGAGTGTTCAAATGTAGATACTCTGTTTGCAAGTGCAGATTGCAAAAGAGGTACTAAGGTCGCTCCCCTTTTTGCTTCTTCAGAAAGTAAAGAACCAACCATCATTTCGGTCCCTCTGATTTTCGTCAATACACGCTGCTTTATTTGTAAATCAAACCCTTCTTCTCTACTGATCATATAGGTATGGTTATTTTGGAACGGTATATTTTGCAAATAAGTCGCAATTGCGTTTGCACATCGGAAAGAAATTCCCTTAGACGCATCATGTGATGACAATACGACATGCAACTTATCTAATAGCTCTAATTCTTCTTCAGAAAACACTTCAATCATCGCTTTATTTCTCATCCAATTTATCCGAAATTCTCCCGCTGTTACTTTCAAAGGTGGGTGTAATACGACTTTCCCCAGTTCCATGCCCATCTCACAAAACGGAATTTTTTGTAACGTTATTAAGTTCGTTCGGTCTAATAATCGATCGGAGAGCTCTTTCGTTGTTTCATCAAAATTCACAGTACCTACAAATATAATATTTTCTCCAATTTCAATTGTTGATGGAATTGAATTCTCAATGTCCTGAACACCCTCATACAAGTTTAAAATACGATTTTTTGTTTCAAGTTGAAGAACAGATAAAAATGGAGTAAACCAATGCTCAATATGTGACATGTTCATTTCATCAAAAACGATTATATACAGTTGATTGGGATTTTCTTTCGCCTTCATTAACGTCCTAACTAACTTCGTTTCACTTTCAATAAAAGTACCATTTGGATGAAGGTAACCAAGTAAATCATATGGTTCTTGATACGATGGTGAAATTGGAATCCAAACCAATTCTTCCCCATACTGTAATCCTAATGCTTCTGCATAAGTTTGCACAAAACGTGATTTCCCAACGCCCGGTATACCACCAAGAATCGTTAACATATTTGTTTTTACACTTATATGGAAATTATAAATATCCGTTGCATCCAAATATAGCCCTTTATTATGCACCATACTTTGTACATACTGTAAAAAGGACGATTCACGCTCATCCCATTCCCATTCATCTTTTTGCACTTTTATATCCTCTACTTCAACTAGCTTACCTTCTTCATGCATTCGTTTTTTTAATTGCTCATACACATGATCACTTACAAAATATAATTGATCTTCTACCGCTATTTCTACATACTTCGTCCAGTCACTGCAGTTTATATATTTACATTCACGTTTCTGTTCAAAATATGCGATTGAGCTAATTGATGACTTTAAGGATATGTTTCCATACAGTCTTCCATCGTGCCACAATAATTCGGGAGGCTCAAAGTCTTTCGGAAATTTTGGCATAAGAAATGATAAATAACCGTTGCTAAGTTTTCGTTCTAAAGATTCTCTTTTTTTATTATTTGTAACTTTAGGTGCCGGAATCATTTTATAGCTGCTTGCTATTTCTTTCGGTTCTTCTGTACATATTAACTCCACGTATACATTTCCTCTTTCATAATAAAGACGAAACATCACTAATTGCTTTTCTAGTTTTCTTTTCTTTAATTCCAAAAAGATTTTTTCATTCTTTTTATTACTACATAACCCCTCAAATACATATGGTTCATTTGCAAATTGTTCCTGTAAAGTGAATGGTATTGGCGATAAGCATTGTACAAAGAAATTCTCTCCACTCTTCTCTTTTTCAGCTTTTGTAAATTTCCCTAAAAATCTCATATAGTACATTCGTTTTATAAAACTTGGCTGAAGAGCTTTATGTAATTTCACCTTAGTCACCTTCTTTTTTCATACTATTCTTAGTGTATGAAAGAAACGAAAAACTAGAAATAAAAAACCTGACGTTATCCGCCAGGTTCAAAATTAAAACGTATATTAATGAGAAGGAAATGCTTTTTTCTCTTGTAAAATTGCATTATGAGCAATTTTCATTTTAGCAAGTACGTAACGTAATCGATCTTCAGCATTTTCATCTTTACTTTTTTGCAATTCCGCCAAATTTTCAACAGAACTTGCTAAATTCTCAATGACTCCTCTCAGCTCAGGATGATGATTAAAAAAAGATTCTTGCACTAATACTTTCCTTAACTCACTAGCTAAATCAATTATTCTAGACAACTGTTCTTTTTCTTCCATTCTCATCCCTCCTGAATATCTTATGTAGTAAATATTCTCTAAACAAAGAAAAAAGCCCTTTAAATGAAAAGGACTTTTTACATTTTTATATTTCCAGTTAATAACATATACAGTGATGTGATAGCCGCAATAATAATTGCCCACATCACATATTTCTCTGCACCTGCAAAGCAACGGTTCCCTTGTTCTTTTCTTGCAAACGTGTAAACAATAATTCCAATTCCATACACAATTGAAACTAGTAGTAAATTCTTTAAACCAGCTGCATAAAGAAGCCATACAGAGTAAATAGAAGCAATTAAAGCTAACGCTCCGTTTTTTAATTTAGCGTCTTTTAGCTCGTTTGTAATGACTAATTTAAATTGGAATAACGCTGATAATAAATATGGTAATAAAATTGATGTTGATGCAATGAAATACATAATTTGATATGTTGATTCTGAAAACAGAACGATGATAAATATAATTTGGGCAACACCATTTGAAATCCATAATGCCATGTGCGGTGTTTGCTTTTTATTTGTTTTCGTAAAGACTTTCGGAAATACGCCATCTTTTCCGGCTACATGAGAAATTTCAGAAACAAGTAAAAACCAGCCAATTAATGTACCGACAAGTGAAGCAACTAACCCAATGTTAATCGCAACTGCACCCCATGGACCAACAACATGCTCTAATACATGTCCCATTGACGGAGTTTCTAGCACAGAAAGTTCGCTTCTTGTCATCGCTCCCATTGACAGAACAGAAATTAAAATATATATGGACATTACTAAAATAAGTCCCATTACTGTTGCCTTACCAACATCTCGGCTATTCTTCGCTCTTCCGGATAATACAACCGCTCCTTCAACTCCAATGAAAACCCAAAGTGTTACAAGCATTGTATTTTTCACTTGACCAAGTATAGCGGAAAGTGAGAAGGTTCCTTCTCCCCAAAAATCATGTGTAAATGTGTCCCAGCGAAAGGCTGTTACCATTACAACAATAAATAAAACGATTGGAACTAACTTCCCTATTGTTGCGATCACATTCATGATAGAAGCTTCACGGATTCCAAATAAAATTAGAAAATGAAGTGTCCATAATAAAAGTGATGCCCCAACGATAGATGCAACATTATTTCCTCCTTTGAAAATTGGAAAGAAATAACCTAATGTACTAAACAGTAACATAATTGTTGCGACATTACCTAAGATTCCTGCTAGCCAATATCCCCAAGCACTATTAAATCCAATATATTCACCGAAACCAGCACGTGCATAACTATAAATTCCACCTTCAAGTTCCGGTTTTTGTCTTGCTAACGTTTGATATACGAGCGCAAGTGGAATCATTCCCATCGCTGTAATACACCAGCCAATTATTATTGCACCACTGTTTGCTCCTACTGCTAAATCATGCGGTAAACTAAAAACACCGCCACCAACCATTGTTCCAACTACTAATGCGATTAACGGAAAAAACCCTAACTTCTTTTCTATTTGTACCACCCCATCTGTCATTCTAGGTGTTATGTTCGTTCAACTATTAAAGTCACCTTTTTCTCTAATAGACGTTTCTCTTATATTTTTTCAGGAAAACATTACTTATTCTAAAAGAAAATGAACAAAAATGGAATACTTTTTTGAAAAAATGTATAAGTATGCACAAAAAAACCGCTCATTTTGTAATGAACGGTCATTTCAAACATATAAATTTGTATATTTCTTGTAAATTTAACGAAGTAAATTCTCTTTTTCTAAAAATTGTTTTGCGACTTCTTCACTACTTTTACCATTTACGTTAACTTCATAATTCATTTTTCGCATTTCTCCATCTGTAATCTTTCCAGATAATTTATTTAATACCTTTTCAAGTTCAGGATATTTCTGTAACGTTTCTTTTCTTAATAATGGTGCCCCTTGATAAGGTGGGAATAACCCTTTATCATCTTTTAGCACTTTCAGTCCGTATTGCTCCAATTCACTATCTGTTGAATATGCATCAATTACGTTAACATCTCCAGATTGAATTGCGCTATAACGCAGCTTCGGCTCCATCGTTTTAACATTCGAGAACTTATAGTTATATAATTTTTGCATTCCTTTATAACCATCTTCACGATCAGTAAATTCCAATGTAAACCCTACTTTGGCTTCCTGCGCAACATTCCCTAAATCAGAAATTGTATTTATATTCTTTTGATCTGCTATTTTTTTCGGCATGGCTAGTGCATATGTATTGTTATACTCCATTGGCTTCAACATAACCATATTATATTTCTTTTCCATTCCAATGCGAGCCTGATCATATACTTCATCACGATTTGTGCTCTTTGGTTCTTCTTTCACGAAAGTAGATAAAGCTGTTCCTGAAAATTCTGGGTATATATCTACTTCCCCGGATTTCAACGCTTCAAATACAAATGCTGTTTTTCCAAGACCTGGTTTTAATTGTACGTGTAAATCGGTATCTTGTTCAATAAGTTGCTTATACATTTGAATTAAAATTTCAGGTTCTGATCCAAGTTTGCCCGCAATAACAATATCTTTCTTTTCTGTACTCCAAAGAAATGGAGAAGCAATCATTACTACAACTATACATATCGTCAATATAACACGCTTAGAAGAGCGTTTCGGTCGTTCAAGTATGCGAAGTACTATATCAAAGAATAAAGCGAGTAACGCGGCTGGTACGGCCCCTAAAATGATAAGTGCATGATCATTTCGATCTATGCCTAATAATATAAGCTTACCGAGCCCACCAGCACCAATGAGAGCTGCTAATGTAGCCGTTCCAACAATTAATACCATCGCTGTACGAATACCGGCCATAATGATAGGCAATGCAAGAGGAAGCTCTACCTTCCACAGCCTTCTCCAACTATTCATCCCCATAGCTCTCGCGGCTTCTATTAGTGATTCATCTAATTCCCTTATTCCTGTATATGTATTTCGTAAAATAGGTAATAGTGCATACACAACTAATGCAATAATCGCTGGAAGTTTTCCGATTCCTACTAACGGAATTAATAGTCCGAGTAATGCAAGTGATGGCACTGTCTGCATTACTGCAGAAGTTCCTATTATAAATTCAGCCATTCGTTCTTTTCTTGTTAATAAAATGCCAAGTGGCACCGCTATAATTACTGCAAAAAATAATGAAATAAGCGATATTTGTAAATGCTCACTTAATGCAGTTAGTAATTCTATTTTTCGTTCTTGGAACGTTTGTATAAAATTAGTCACTGTTTAGCCTCTTTCCTTCATTTGTTCAACAATGTAATTGACGATATGACGACTTGTTAACGCTCCAATATATTGACCGTTTTCTTCAACTGGAACGATCTCCTCATCACGCACACGAACTAACGCTTCTTGTAAAGAAGAATGTAATGATAGTGCCTGCCCTTCTAATTGCACACTTTGATCAAGCGGCAATACATCTGCTACACTTTTCTCCTCATACCAAGTTCGTCCACGATTTCCAATGAACTCCTCTACAAATTCATTTTTCGGATTATGTATAATTCCTTCTGGTGTATCTAGTTGAACAACTTTTCCTTCTTTCATAATACAAATGCGATCTCCAAGTGATAATGCTTCTTGCATATCATGTGTTACGAACACGATTGTTTTTTGAATCTTTTTTTGCAACTGTACAATATCCTTCTGAAGCTGTTCCCTACTTAATGGATCTAACGCACTAAATGGTTCATCCATAAGAACGATTTTCGGGTTTGCGGCTAATGCTCGCACGACACCGACACGTTGTTTTTGTCCTCCTGACAATTCATCAGGCATACGATCTCGATATATATCCGGATCTAATCCAACCATATGTAACAAGTCATCGACGCGTGCTTTTATTTCCTTTTTGCTCCATTGCCTCATTTCAGGAACAACTGCAATATTTTCAGCGATTGTCATATGAGGAAACAAAGCGATTTGCTGCAACACGTATCCTATATCCCAACGTAATTCGTTTATATTATATTGTTGAATATCTTTTCCATCGATTAAAATCGATCCTTCAGTCGTTTCGATTAAACGATTAATCATCTTCATTGTCGTTGTTTTCCCGCAACCACTCGGACCGATGAGAACGAAAAATTCTCCCTTTTTAATTTCTAAATGCAATGAATCCACTGCTTTCGTGCCATCTTCATACGATTTTGACACATGATTAAATTGAATCACAAACACAACTCCTTTACTGTTGTTTCCTTTATTTTGATGGAAGATGGCATTCATTTCAAATGATACGCTTTTAAATTAAAAAAGAGCTCGCATTTGAGCTCTAACGGTCGAACAATATTGTTTTCATAATAGCAGCATATTCGCGAACATACATTTTTCTCTTAGAACGAATTGGTGTTTCAGCAGCTAGCGCCTCCATCTTCATACCTAAACGCTTTGCAATTATTTTCGTTCGATATAAATGATATGTATTACTTACAACTACCGCATGTTTCACATTATATAAATCCATACTAAATTTTAAGTTTTCATACGTATTTGTAGATTGATCTTCTATTAAAATACGACTCTCATCTATACCGTGTACCATTAAATAATTTCTCATGCTATGAGCTTCCGGTATATCTTCATCTTCTCCTTGACCACCTGAAACAATTACTTTCGCTTCAGGATGGGAAAATAAATACTCCAACGCTACATCCAAACGATTTTGAAGAGATAAAGACGGTCTATCTCCAAATAACTTTGCACCCAGTATAAGAACGTACGGAGAGTGATAGCTCAACTTTTCACGAGCAACTTTGTTCATTCGAAACGTCATATAAATGATGTATAGTGGCGGTAATAATAAAATCATAAGAAAGATCCATTTGTTCATAAATAAGTATTCACTCCCTTTCTTGTTATTATATAGAAAAAGAAAGGGAGGCAGAAGTGTTTTTTCAAACGATTGATTTATTAGAAACATGCGCCGCTACTTTACGTTGTGATAGTACATAATAAATAGCGATTCCTAATGAGAAAATCAATATGCAGCTTAATACGTAAAACGACAGCATGACTCCGACTTTAGATACACCCGCTGTAAACAACATTAATAATAAAATTCGTATTCCAGTACCAATTAGGCGAAATAAGCTGTCTACACGTCCCATTACTTCGTTTGGAATTTCCTCCATCATCAATACATTTCTCGCCACTCTTGTACCCGCATTTCCAACTGCATGAAAAATTGCAAGTCCATATAAGAAAATTACGGAAGGTTCAATACTCATTGCGGTAATTGAAATTACATAAATAAACATCGTTATAACGATTGAAACTTCTGTTTTTACATATTTCATTATGAATGGAATACAGATTCCTGCAACAACCGCTCCAACACCGTACATCATCCCCTCTATTGCGTATACAGAGGCATTGGCTTTAAGTATATCCGAAATATACACGGGTATTAAATAATTTGCCATCATGACACCTATAAACGGCATATAAGTAGCCAGTAAGAACCAAAAGAGCTTAGGACGTTTTTTCATAAAGTGAATTCCTTCAAACAATTGCTTCTTAAATGTTATTTTTCTTTTCACTTCTTTTTTCTTTACGTACGGTATACATAAGAAAAGAAAAAATGCTCCAGCAAAAGTTAACATGTCTACTAACAAAATCCACTTCAAAGATACAATTTCAATTAAGAAGCTCGCGGCCGCTCCAGAAATAACTTGTGTTAACTGTCCTTGTATTTCCATCGTTCCACTTAAACTTTTATAATGTTCTGCTTGAAATATCTCTTGGTTGAACGCAAATATTGTAGGATAAAATAATAAATAGTAGAATGATCCGGCTATATAAATAAGAATATAGTGAATAGAATGATAAGGTTGCCCAGCAAATCCCCAAATAACCATTATTCCGATTACGGCTATTCCGATTCCTTCGTTACATAACAATAAAGATTTTCTTGAAAAACGATCAATACTTTGCCCAATGAATGGTGTTAATAAAAACATAATGAGGGTTGCAATGATAGAAACATACCCAAACGTTGTCTCTCCTCCACTCTCTTTAATTAACAGCCACGGAATCGTTATCATAACAATTCCGGAACCAATAGCAGATAGACTATTGGCCCCTAGAATGTAATACAAGCGAGAATCATGATAAAGTGAGGACATATCACTCCACTCCTAGTTGCTTTTTCACCTCTTTATATACGCTCATATATGCTTTTAATTCTTTAACTACATCATGAATTAATGGTTTGGCATCTTCCCCAAGTTCACCATCTTGCACATGTAATCCATCAAGCACAACTTGTTTTGGAATGGCATTTGCATAAACACCTCTAGCGACCGTTCGCATGCTGTTTAATGCATTTATTCCACCTTTACCGCCACCAGCAACCGCTAACAACGCAACTGGTTTATGAATAAATTCACTACTACTTAAGTAATCTAAAGAGTTTTTCAGCGCACCGCTCATCGCATTATGATATTCTGGTGTACATAATACAACCCCATCCGCAGCTTTCACTAACGTTTTCAATTTTTTTACTGCCTCTAAATCACGTTGTGACTCTTCTCCATTGTATAAAGGTAACTCCTCAATTGCTAAATCATATAATTCCCCTTCAAATTGATCCGCAATATATTTTGCCACCACGCGAGTTCTACCAAATTTTCTTGGTGTACCGTTAATAACGACTAGTTTCATGATTATTTCTCCCCTTTGTTTTCAAGTTCTACTTATATAGTATCAGAAATTTCTATACAAAACACAATATAAAGAGTTAACTTGTTTCATAAAATAGTATGATAAACAAAAAAGAACTCATACTTTCGTATGAGTTTCGCACAATTACTTCGTTTCATCTCTCAGACTCAATGTACCTAAACTTTCATTTGCTTCAAAATGATTATATGCTTTTCCCGCTAATTTTTTCCGTTCTTCTGGTAATTCTATATATTTCATTACGTTTTCAATTATTTTTTCGTACGGAGTAAATACAATTCCCGGCCACTCTACCTCATCTTCTGGATTACTATTTTCAGAAATAATAAATTTCTTATTTGCGACTGCATAAGACACGCGAGGTGTTTCAAGAATTCCTGATAAGTAAAAATGAATATTTAATATAATTTTAGCTCTAGCAATCAATTCATTTCTAACAATTCCCCACGCATTATTTTTAAAAACTATATTTAAATTTGGGGCAATCGCTTTTAGATGATCAAAAATAGCTTGCCGCCTCGGATTAAGAGCACCTATAAACAGAATATCAATATCTTCAGTAATGTCATCTTCAAATGCATCTTTTTTTATTTCCAAAGTTGGAGCATAGTTCATTTTTACATGTTTTATTTCTTTTCCTACCCCTTTTTGTTTTAGCCATTCTATATTTTGTTTACTATAATCCCAAATCACTCTATCTTTTAATAATATTAAATAAAGGGGGTGCGCATATGGACTTCCTTCGTATAGCTGTTCTAAATTATAAATAATTGCATCTTTCGGAAGAAGATTCGGGTTATATGCGTATGTATGTGCTCCAAAAACAACTGTATTCTTTACATTTTCTAGTATTGTTTCTGATATAATTACTGTATTTCCCTCCTGCTCCAACCGCCACTTTAAAGCTCGCGCAACATCTATGAAACTACCGTATGTCTTTGGGCATATAAAAAGACAATAATCATATTCTTTATTCAAATAAGCTTCCATTAATTTTAAATTATTTTTATATAAATCTACATCCGGATGTTTAAGCACTAACTCATTTGCATGTTTTCTTGCTACTTTATATAATCCAGCATAATAAGCAGCGATGCATCTTCTTAATTCGATTCTTTCACGATGTTCATCTAATACATCCATGTTTAAAAGAAGATTTGCGATACAATACGCTTTTAAATGATCACGGTCATAATAATAGTCTAGTAGTGGCATCAATTCTTCATACGTATTTCCATGCACCGATTCTCCTAGTTCAATCGCCCATCGCATTAATTCCATGATTACTCCACTACTCCTTTAACCGAAAATGTATTTAATAAAATTTCGCATTATTCTCTACTACATTTGCTATATGAAATGGAATCTCTTCTTTAATCGATTCCAAATACTTTTGCGACACGGCCCCTAAATGTTTTTTATGAGGTATATAGAAAGCACTAATAGAAATTTCATAGTCAAATAAGTAATCATACACATGATAATCTACAAATAAAAGATCATCCTTTGGAAAAGGAATTTCCTTCCCTTGCAGAGCATACATCAAAGCAATATTGTTTTGAGATCGTAATCGATACAACCTTGCAAGTTGGTATAATGGTTCAGCCCGGGTTGGTCTATATTCCCACGCTTTTTGAAAATAAAAAACAGCTAATGCTAAATATTGCTCTTCTTGCCCTTTAACAGTTTCTTTTTCATCAGCATCTGTCACTTCATTTTGTTTATTTGCTGAACGATTTGCTAACTGCTCATAACAAAATCCTATTCGCAATAACGAATAGAATACCTCTTCAACCCACCCCCCTGCTTCCACTCGTTTTTTATACCATTTAATCGAATCTTCAAATTGACTTAAATGAAAATAAGTTTGGGCTAAATAAAATAAATATCTTATATGCAAATCTGGCGTTGTTTCTGGGTCATTTATTCCTTGTAACAACAACCTCTCATCTCTTTCAAATTTATCAGCTTTACTCCCGCCATCTCCGGGATCATTCACGACAAGAGTCTCTAACCGATCTACCCTCGTATTGTAATTCGCTCCAACTTTTGAACGATCTATATCCCAATACTCATGAGTAACACCGACAGATTTCCATGGTAAAGAAGCTTTCAAAAGACGTGTAAGCCAATATTTAATATGAACATCATATTGCAATGTAAGATAATGATCTTCCGTTAAGCTCGTTTTATCGAAATTCGGATCAACCTCTAAAATCATATCCGCATCTAATATTAATAAATAATCTGCTTCTGGATATGTTTTTTGCGCTAATGAAACAGCTAAACTTCTGTTATAACCAAAGTTTTTAAACGGCTCATGATGAACCGTCCCAGGTATCTCATTTTCCTTACACCAATTTTCAATAATTTCAGGCGTATTATCCGTCGATCCAGTATCACAAATAGAAACATAATCTACAATTGATTTTGTTGCATTTAAACATCTTTCCATAATTCTAGACTCATTTTTGACAATCATACAAAGACATAACTTTTTTTCTTCCTTTACAGACTTCACTTGCTCATTTCCCATTTAACCACCTCATATTTTATTAACACGCTCTTCTCATATGTAACAACATTTTTTAGCTATACTGATGACATAAGCACCCTTTTACTATTTATGAAAACTTCATTTTATTTATTCTTACTTTTATGTTGGGACATATTTCATGCTTCGCTTTATATTTGATACAATCAATACAAAAAAACATAATACGGGAATCCGTACATTTCAAAGTCTAAGAGGAGGTTATGTTTTGTTGGATTACATTTGGCTAGATGACAAATCACCAATTTTAGAACAACTACCAAGTAATTTTAAATCTGCAGCTATATTGCTACATCCATTTGTCCAAATGCCTTTAGGATGGGAAAAGTCTGTGAGAAAAAGACCATATGAGCACATCTATCCTAGCGCTGAAGAAATCATTCACAATGGGAAATCCGTTTCTTGGAAGGAAATGATGTCTTGTAGTGGATTACATTCATACGCAGACCTAGCAATGGCCATGTTGACTTCCATTAGTGCCTTTTCAGAAGAATATAAAAGAGAGGATTTAGCTGAAAAGCTACATTCAAACTTAAAAAAAGATCTTTATTATCCAACAGAAGATTATACGTCTATATTTTTATTACACAAATTACTTAAACTCCTCGGTTCTAAAGGTGCAAAAAATCTATATTTCTCTGAACCAATTCTTGATACAAACGGATTATTACAGGTAAATAATACTACTCCATTAGATATTTGGGACATTAGCAATAATGAGTTAATTATTACTGGAGAAGACAATGAGTATGCGTTTATGAGTATATACGATTCCTTTACAACCTTATTATTAGCTAAAGAAGAAAATATAGAATATATTGTTCAATTAATGAATGTTGAAGCTGTCATTTGTGACAAAAAAACGATGATTGATTGGTATTTTTAAATTAGTAATTTCTTAAACTATAAAAAAGAAACTTGCGCTTATGCACAAGTTTCTTTTCAAAAACATCCTTATTTTTTTACAACTTCATGTCCACCGAACTGATTACGTAGTGCTGAAACTACTTTTCCATGGAATGTATCATCTTCCTGAGAACGATAGCGCATAAATAATGACATCGCGATTACTGGTGCCGCTGCTTGTAACTCAAGCGCAGTTTCAACAGTCCATTTCCCTTCTCCTGAAGAGTTCATTACACCTTTAATGCCATCAAGTTTAGGATCATCTGCAAATGCTTTTTCAGTTAAGTCCATTAACCAACCACGGATTACTGATCCGTTCGCCCATACTTTTGCAACATCTTCATAATTGAAATCAAAGTCACTCTTATCTAGTACTTCAAATCCTTCAGCAATTGCTTGCATCATGCCGTATTCAATACCGTTATGAACCATTTTTAAGAAATGACCACTACCAACGCGGCCAGCATAAGAATAGCCATTTTCTACTGCTAAATCTTTAAATAAAGGTTCTAATTGGTCGTAAATTTCTTTTTCTCCACCAACCATTAAACAAGCACCGTATCTAGCTCCTTCTACACCGCCAGATGTACCGATATCTACATAATGTAATCCGAAGCTTTTTGCTTCTTCAGCACGGCGTAACGTATCTTTATAGAATGAATTTCCACCTTCAATAACGATATCACCTTCATCTAATAACGGATACACATCTTTTAATACTGACTCTACAACTTCTCCTGCAGGCACCATTACCCAGATCGTACGAGGAGCTTCTAATTCAGCGATCATTTCTTTTAATGTATGACGTGCAGTAATTCCTAGTTTTCCTGCCTTTTCTACAAGCTCTTTATTTACATCGTATACAACTACTTCATGCTTGTCTTCATGTAAGTGTTCAGCTAATGGGAATCCCATTTTTCCTAATCCAATTAATCCTAGTTTCATATTAATCAATCTCCTATTCTATACAAATATATTTAATATCGAAATTAGCCCAAGTGCTACTACAGATAATATAGTCTCCATTGCAGTCCATGTTAATAACGTTTCTTTCACAGTCATTCCGAAATACTCTTTAATCATCCAAAATCCTGAATCATTCACGTGTGATAAAATTAATGACCCTGCACCTGTTGCAAGTGCTAATAATTCAACATTTACACCTGGTGTACTTGCTGCAATCGGCGCAACAATACCAGCTGCTGTCATCATAGAAACAGTTGCCGATCCTGTCGCAACTCGGATAAGTGCAGCAATTCCCCATCCAAGTAATATTGGTGAAATATGTGATTCTTTCGCCATTTCAGCAATTGTAGTACCAATTCCAGAATCTAATAATACCTTATTAAATGCACCACCAGCACCAATTACTAACAGTATGTTTGCAATTGGCCCAAGGCAATCATTTGTAAATTGTAATACTTTATCTTTAGAAAATCCTTTTGCATAACCAAGGCTAAAGAAAGAATAAATCGTTGCAATTAATAAAGCGACTATTGGATCTCCAATAAAGTGTAACACTTGTGCAAGTTGACTCGTTTTATGTAACGCTACTTCAGCAATGGATGCACCAAGCATAAGAAATACTGGAAGTAAAATAGTAAACAATGTATTTCCGAAGCTAGGAAGTTCTTTCTTCTTATCTCTTTCAATAAATTGCTCCGCTATATCTAATGGTACTTCCTTATGTATACGAGCACCAATCCATTTCCCGTAAAGTGGACCTGAAATAATTGCAGTTGGAAGTCCGACAATTAACGCATATAAAATTGTCTTCCCTACATCTGCTTTAAAAATACCCACTGCCGCCATTGCCGCTGGATGCGGTGGGACAAGTCCGTGTACGACTGACAGTCCTGCTACTAGCGGAATACCGATTGTAATAAGTGATACCCCAGTTTCTAACGCAATTGTAAATACTAACGGAATTAATAGGACGAATCCAACTTGGAAAAATACCGGAATCCCTACTAAAAATGCAACGAACATCATCGCCCAGTGAACTCGTTTCTTCCCAAAACGATTAATTAATGTGTTAGCGATACGTTCAGCACCGCCAGATTCGGCCATCATTTTTCCAAGCATCGTTCCTAGTGCTAAAACTATCGCTAAAAAGCCTAACGTATTACCAAGCCCTAGTTTAATAGAATCAATAATCCCTGGATCTTTTGGTGAAGTTCCAATTAAAGGCATTCCCATTGCTAAACCTACACCAATTGCTGTTAAAATTAATGCGACAAATGGATGCCATTTTACTACCGTAATAAGTAAAAGTAGTATGACAACTGCCGCTAGTACGATCCCAACTACCATTTCTCCCAATCCCCCTATTGTTTACGTTGGAAAGCAGCTATACAATCAAATTCTTCTTTCAAGCGATTGTAAAGTCGTTCATACATATAAAACATTTCTAAATATATAGCCGTATTTTCTTTATTCGGTACATGGTGATGGACAATATCAATCCAACCCTTTACCTCTTCAAGAGAATCAATTTTTCCTACAGCATATAAAGCAACTGCCGCTGCCCCAAGCGCAGATGCTTCATGACTTTCAGGTACAAACAATTCTTTTCCCATCATATCGGACAACATTTGTCTCCAAAATGCAGATTTTGCAAACCCTCCTGAAACTCGTATTTCAGTAAGTGGCCCTGTACAATCCCTGATTGCGAGTGCTACTGAATATACACTCATACAAACACCTTCCATCACTGCACGTATAAAATGTTCTCGTTTATGTTGAAGATTGATTCCAAAGAATGTACCACGAGCGTTTGCATTCCAGTAAGGTGCGCGTTCTCCAGATAAGAAAGGTAAGAACAATAGCCCATCCGCTCCAGCTGGTACGCTTTCTGCATATTTAATTAATAAATCATAAGGATCAATGCCGAGCTTTCTTGCTACTTCTTGCTCTGGACTACCAAATTCATCACGTAACCATCTCAGTAATATTCCGCCGTTATTCGTTGGACCACCGATTACCCAGTGCTCATCTGTTAATGCGTAACAAAACGTTCTCCCTTTCTCATCTGTATTTATATTTGATGAGATTGTTCGAACCGCACCACTCGTTCCAATCGTAATTGCAGCCGCACCCGGTGAGATCGCACCAACTCCTACATTTGCAAGAACCCCATCACTTGCTCCGATGACAATTGGTGTCTCTGCACTTATCCCCATCTTCTGTGCTAATTCTGGCTTCATACCTGATAAAATATATGTAGTGGGTACAGGGGTTGATAATTGTTCTGGTGACATATGTAACATAGTCAAAACATCTTCATCCCAGTTTAATGTTTCTAAATTAAATAACCCTGTAGCAGAAGCAATCGAATAATCAACTACGTAGCGTGAAAATAATTGGTAAATCACATACTCTTTAATGGAAATGAATTTATAGGCACTTGTATATAACTCTGGTTCTTCTTCTTTCATCCATAACAATTTAGAAAGTGGTGACATCGGATGAATCGGTGTACCTGTACGTCTATAAATTTCATGCCCATTCATTTGTTGTAATAATTTTTCTGATTGCTTCGTACTTCGATTATCTGCCCAAATGATAGAACGCGTTAATGGCGCACCATTTTCATCTACTGCAATTAATGCGTGCATAGCTGTACTAATACCGATTGAAGAAATATCTTCTGGTAATACATTACCTTTTCCAATGGCAACGCTTACACTTTTGTATACAGCGGCACATATTACATCAGGATCTTGCTCAGCCCATCCTACATTCGGTTGAATAATTGGGTAATCGATTGCATGTGATGCAATAACTTTTCCTTTTTCTGTGAACACAACCGTTTTTGTACTTGTGGTACCGATATCAATCCCGATTACTCTCCCCCTTGTTTCCATGCGAATCTTCCCTTCATTTCTAGCAAAATACGATTTAGTAAACCGTTTACATGAATTAGTATATAAAATATTTTTTCATTTATCAAGTTATAAAAAGAAAATTTTTTTCACAACAAAAAGTAAATCCCCTCATTCCATTTCACTTATATACTAAATTTAGCTTTTCCGTGCGGTAAAATTACGTTATATTCGTTACGCAATACACTCTTTCCTCTCATTAACAACACATACATAGTCCTCCATACGTTCTACTCATTTGCATGAAAAAGCGTTGAAAAGCAATATTCATTTTTAGGGATCACGTTACATAACCATCAAGCCAAGAAAAGTAACTACCCGCAGAATGAGAATTCTGTGCATTTTGCTCTTGTTTATTGTTTTAGATTCACTAGTCCTTTTATCTTGATAAACATAGAGCGCGGCCCCCCTGCTATCACTTTTTTATCTTGTAAATATATCTTACATACTATAAAATTTAATAGTATTTTTATTTTTCAGAAAAATAAAACAATAATATAGAATTTATTGTATAATGTTGTAAAAAGATGTCGGAGGGATTTAATGTTAAATAAAATATCTCAATTCACAATTAAGCTTTCATCAATTCTTTTATCACTCTTACTATTATTAAATTTACCTTATTTATTTATCACTCAACAAGGGTTTACCTTTCAACCAATTTATTTTTTTAATCAGATCGTTACCATGTTAAAACAGGTCTTCTCCCCTGAATCATTAGTGATTATAGGATCAGACCCGAAGTTTGGCCATTTCAAAAAAACACCATTATTTCCAACTGTTTTAGAACCTTACCTATATTCATTTACTATATTATTTTTAGCCTTTTTTCTTGCTCTCTTTCTATCATCTAGCATGGCATTTTTTTATTTTTTAGCGAAAGATTATATAAAAAAATGGATAAACCGAATTGTGTTCATATTAGAAGCTGTCCCTGATATGATGATGATGATTTGTTTGCAAATATTCTTCATATGGGTACTTCAAAAATTCGGGGAATCTCCTGTCACTATTATTTCTTTTAATGAAAATCGAGCTTATTTACTCCCTATTTTATCATTAGCTGTCTTACCTACATTACAAATGTTTCGGATGATGGTGTTATACATAAAAGAAGAAGAAGGAAAACATTACGTAGAGGTTGCATATGGAAAAGGCCTTTCATCAAGTTATATACTCTGCATTCATTTATTCAAAAATATATCTATCCACTTCTTTCACCATTTAAAAACGATTTTTGTTTTCTTACTTTCTAATTTATTCATTTTAGAATTTGTTTTTAATATGGAAGGCATTATTCAATTTCTATTTAATAAGGCGTTTGTTTCACCTCCCGCTGCATTTATCATACTTGTTATGATTATTTTACCGTTTTATGCCATTTTCCAAATAGTCTCATTCATGATGAATAGATGGAAAAAGCAATTGAAAGGAGTATCATTATGAAATCTATTTGGAAATCAAAACGCTTTTTAATCGGCTTTACTTATCTATTCATACTTATTTCAGCTAGTTTTATTTATAGTTGGTTCTTTAAAGATAACATCCCAAAACCTCCTCAGTTACTTTACAATGACAATAACGAATTACTTGGAAAGGCCCCCTTTCCGCCTTCGTTAATTCCACCTTTTGGATCTGATCGTTTTGGAGAGTCTGTTTTCTTACAAATTGTAGAAGGAGCAAAATTCACTATTTTATTAGCCGTGGCAATTAGCTTCTTTCGAATTTTATGCGGAACATGTATAGGAATCCTCTTAAGTTTATTTGCTCCAAAACTCAAGAGATTTTTCCAGTCATGCTCAGAAGTTTTTTATTATATTCCAACTCTATTTATCGCATTCATACTCATCACGCCCGTTAATATTATAATCACATCAAATGCTGATGGAGTAGATCCAAATATTTCATTTACGTTTTATCAAGTACTCGTACTTATTTTCGTCGCTCTGCCTACACTTTCTTTATACATATCCTCAGAGGTTGATGAATTTATGAAACAAGATTACATCTTAAGTTCACAATTACTGGGGGCTAGTCGTTTTCATATTATTAAAAAACACTTACGAGTCTTATTACTTGACCGCTTATTTGTATTATTTATGGAACATATTGTCCAAACACTCATACTCGTTATCCATTTAGCGTTGCTTAACATTGTAATTGGCGGCATACAAATGCGTGAACTCTATGACGGAGTGCTCAAACCTGTTTCTCTATCTAATGATTGGGCAGGCCTTATTGGATTAAATCGTAATGAAATGAATCTTTCATGGTGGATTATTTTTTATACTCTCGCTTCATTCTTTATTACGATTCTATTTATTAAGCTTATGACCATCGGGATTCAAGATGCACTGAAAGCAAGAGATTCGCAAATTGTAGCAATTCAAAACGTTCCAGATCATAAAAAATTTGTTAAACATAAAGATTCTTTTTCGTTTGCAAATAAAGTAAACCTTTAATCATTTCTCATTAATCAAGTATTAATTGGCATCGATATTAGTAGAAAATAAAAAAGATGATCCCTATTAAATACAGGGATCATCTTTTTATGCCGTCTAACTTTTTTTACATGTCCTGTGCTAGACTCACAATTTTTATATTTAAAGTGAATTATTTGCAATTACAATTATGTTTTTTAAAATCAATTACCATACGCCCTTGAATTCTACCTTGTTCCATTTCTTCGAATACATTTTGTACTTTATCTAGCGAACAAGTTTGAACAACCGGCACTACTTTTCCTTCTGCCCCGAACATAAACGCCTCTTCCAAATCTTTACGAGTACCAACTAGTGAACCAACTACTTCAATTCCATCTAGTACAAGTCGCGGGATGTTTAAGTCCATTGTTTCTACTGGTAGCCCTACTGCAACTACTTTACCGCAAGCACGTACTGCATCAACTGCTGAGTTAAAGGCTACTTTAGAGACTGCTGTTACTACCGCAGCATAAGCGCCACCAAATTCCTCTTGCACAATTTTATCAGCAGGACCTTGAGAAATTGAGTTGATAGTCATATCAGCACCAACTTCTTTCGCTAAGGCTAATTTGTCGTCATTAATGTCTACTGCGATTACCTTTGCACCAAATACATTTTTAGCATATTGGATAGCTAAGTTACCTAATCCACCGCAGCCATAGATTACAATAGGTTGACCAGGTTTAATATCTGATACTTTAATAGCTTTATATGTAGTTACACCAGCACATGTAATTGATGATGCTTGAGCAGGATCTAATCCTTCTGGTACTTTTACCGCATAATCAGCTGTAACGATACATTGTTCAGCCATACCACCATCTACTGAATAACCTGCGTTTTTAACTTCACGGCAAAATGTTTCTCTACCAGTTACGCAATATTCACAACGTCCACAAGATTGGAACATCCATGCAATACTTACACGGTCACCTATCTTTAGCGAATTAACATCATCAGCTATTTTCGTAACAATACCTACACCCTCATGACCAAGAATACGGCCATCAGTGTTACCAAAATCATGATTCGCAACGTGTAAATCAGTGTGGCAAACTCCACAATACTCTACATCTACTAACGCTTCGCCTGAGCGTAACGGACGTAATTCTTTTTCAATCACTTCGATGTTTGCTTTGCTGTTTTTATTAACCACTACTGCTTTCATATGTGATCTCCCCTTTAGTGTTTTAGCGTTTTAATGAGTTTATCTCACAACTACTTTCCTCACTACTTTGGCTAGTTATTGTACCAAATTTAAGTGTTCAATCATCATTACATCTTCATCATAACATGACACTTCATAAACAGCTTGTGAAATTATGAACAATATTTGAATTATTACACAAATCGGTCTTTATTTTAAATTTTTAAAAATGAGAGTTTATCACTGACTATAAGTAAGTCATACATTTCTAAAAGAAAATAAAGTAACAAACTTCTCATCGATAAAAAAGCTCTTCACTCAATATTTTCTATATTTAAACACTTAGTTTCACAGTAATAGCCTTTACCGCCAACATAAACTTTTTCTATTTTATTTTTGCTATTGGTTGCTAATTTAACTAATATTTTGGAAGGCGAGTGTAAAGAATAACCTTGTTCAAATACATAGACTTCTTTTTGCAAATAGTGCTGTTCATAAAGGTAGCAAGCTAATGCACCGTTTGAAGTTCCAGTCGCTGCTTCTTCATTAATGTCGTATAGTGGAGCAAAATTTCTGCATATAATTCGATTGTCATTAAAAGTATATAGATGCATCCCAACAACATTATAATACTTGCTGATTTCTTTAATTTTTTCAAAATTAGGTTGCAGTGCATGTAATTGTGTTTCGCTTTTTATAGGAATTAAAATATCTTTTAAGCCCGTGGAGACAATTTGGATTGGGTATTTATTGTCTATATCTTTAATGTCAAAACAGTCGGTGAACTCATTTGGAGATACAACATCATAGAATATCGGTTTATTTTGTTCCATGAATATGATGTCATCTGTTATGGTAATAGTAAGAACACCGCTGTTCGTTTCAATCGTATAGCGATTCTTGAAAATTTTATTTAAATGCATCAGTATCGCGAAAGAGCCAATTGTGGCATGACCACATAAATCAACTTCTTCTTTTGGAGTAAAATACTCAAATTTATAATCAGCAATTTCAGATTCTGATATAAATGCGGTTTCCGCATAACCCAGTTGTTTCGCTATTGTCTTTTTTTGAGTAGTGGTCAATGTATTTGTATTCTCAATAAATACCACTCCTGCTTTATTTCCGCCTTTATGATCCTTGCTAAATGCACTTGCAACATAAACAGATATTTTCATAAGACACCTTCCTCGCCTATAGTAAATTTCAATATAATAATTACTATATATAAATATAATCGGATAAATTATCAATAAAACAAGAGACAAACTATTTTTTTAGCATTTGAACTCTCCAAAAATAGTTTGTCTACAGTCTGAAAGCACTTCATTTGAAGAGCTTTTTTTATATTCGCTTCATCGAAATCGTTTCACGTATACTTTGTAAATTTTTTAGCGTTTCCTCTTGTCGCTGCAACGACAACCCTACATACAAAGTATCTAATAAGCTTAACTGTGCTAATCGTGATGAACTTGCTTCTGTGCGGAACTCAGTCTCACGTGTTGATGTATATAACGTAATATCAGCAAGTTGACTTAATGCTGATTTCTTATAGCTCGTAATCGCAATAATTTTGGCCCCTCTTGCTTTCGCTACTTCTAACGCTTCAAGTAACCCTTTATTGCTACCAGAATGAGAAATGCCAATAACAACTGAATTTTCCGAGAGTAAACCTGCTCCCATAATTTGAAAATGTGAATCAGTATGAGCGATACAAGAAATACCCGTTCTCATAAACTTATGATACGCATCCATCGCAATAATACCAGAGCCACCATTTCCATAAAACTCAATTCGACTTACTTCTTGCAAAGCTCGTACAGCCTGCTCAAGTGCTGTTTCATTTAGCAAATGTAAAGTATCTTGCAGTCCTGTAATATGCGAATGAAAAACTTTTTTAGCAACAGTTACCATACTATCTTCTGCTGATACCTCTTCATGAATATTTTGCATCGGTGTATGTACAATTTCACGAGCTAATGTAATCTTTAAATCTTGAAAACCTTGCAAACCAAGGTGTTTACATAAGCGGAATATCGTCGCTTCGGAACTACTCGTAACTTCAGCTAATTCTGTAATAGATTTATGTACAACATCTTGTGGATGTTTCAAAATATGTTCGGCAATACTTCGCAATTTCGGTGATAAACCATTCAACGAAGCCTGAATCTTTCCAATCCCACTCCTTGTACCAGGCATAGCATATCCTCCTCTTCTATCGTAGCTTTATCCTGTAAAAACCGATTAGTTTAACTTTATTGTACCTAATTATTGAAAGAAGAAAAACCTATATTAGGGATTACTATAGATTTTAATTGCTCCTATGTATTCTGTCATACGATGTAACAGAATTATTCATACTTATGAATAATTCTCCCCATGTTTCACTGCGTATAATGCGGCTTGCGTACGATCATCCACTTCCAATTTAGCTAAAACGTTTGAAACGTGTGTTTTTACAGTTTGTTCTGTAATATGAAGTTCTGCTGCAATCTCCTTGTTGCTTCTTCCTTTCGCAATTTCGCGAAGTACCTCTTGCTCTCTTTTCGTTAACATTGAAAAAGGATTTTCTATTTCCTTCTTTACTGCGGTACGCCCCATTAATGCAGGTGTTACTTTCGGGTGAAAATTCGCATTTCCTTGATGTACTGCAATAATAGAAGCGACAAGTTGCTCAGGTTGTACTTCTTTTAATTGATAACCATCTGCTCCAGCTTCAAGTGCTGGTATAACATAATCTTGCTCTGAAAAACTACTTAATATAAGTACCTTTATCGTCTCATCGTATTGCTTTAGACATTTTGTTGCCTCAATTCCATCCATTTTCGGCATCGATACATCCATTAGTACGACATCCGGTCTTTCTTTTTGCACGAAATGTAATGCCTCTTCGCCATTTTCCGCTTCCCCAATAATTTCAAATTCTTCTCTCGTTTTCAAAAAGAATACAAGTCCTCTTCGAACGATATGATGATCCTCAACTAGTAGCAATTTAATCTTCAATCTTATTCTCCCCTTCAAATCGGCAATTGAATTTCTATTTTTGTACCCTTTCTCAGCTCTGTTATAATTTGAAACGACCCCTTCATTAACTGAATACGTTCCTTCATACTTTTCAGGCCAAGTGCTGACTCCCTTACTTGCTCTTGTATAAATCCTATTCCATTATCTTCTATGTAAAAATGTAACTGGTTATTTTCTATTTTCAAAAGAACATATACCTTTTCACACGAAGCATGCTTTTTACAATTATGTAGCGCCTCTTGGCTAATACGCCATAAAACTTCTTCTATTTCATCCCCAATTGAAACCATCCCATCAATTCGAACTTCCACTTGAACTCCTAATAACTTCCCGTAATTTTGAATTGCTTCTGCTAACCCTTTCTCTAATCCTTCAGGTCTTAATTGCCAAATTAATAGAGTCATCTCTTGTAATGCTTCTTGTGATAATTCTCCAATATAACTTAACATCTCTTGCAATTCTCTATCTTGCGTCATATTCAGAGTACCTTTCGCTGTTAGCATAATAGAAAATAACAATTGTTTTACTGAATCATGTAAATCACGTGCAAGTCGATTTCTTTCCGCTACCACTACATATTTACGTTCTTTCTCAACTAACTGAATACGTTGTATTGTCGTTCCAATTTGAAATGCAATTGATTCTAATAATGCTAACTCTTCCTCTGAAAAGTGAGTCTTATGAGGCGCAGCCACATTTAGTAGACCAAATTTTTCTGATCCAGACCTAAGCGGAATTGTCGCATGATGTGTAACATCTTCTGTCTCTCCCCAATTACATTCAATTGCATCTTCTATTCGCTTACATTCAATAATATTAGTCGCTTTTTCTAATCTCCCATTCACAAACCGTTCTACACACCAACAGTTTCCTTCACACATCGGCTTCTTCTCTTGCCACGTAAGAGCCTCTGGTAAATTTTCGTCTACAAGCATGCTATGCTTTCCACTTTCATCAATAAAGAATATCCACCCTGTTTGTAAATTCATTACTTGTAACAATGTATGCAACACTTTTTCTAACATATCCTGCAAGTTTGTTGCTTCATTTAATAATTCAGCAATTTCTTTTAATGCTTCTAAACGATGCATCTCTTTTTCTTCAAAGTTCATTCTCATCACCAACTACAATTATAACATTAAGAAATTTCTAAATTCTATAAATAAAAAAGAACCAAATCTCTTCAGCCCTTTCTTTATATCAATCATTTTATTATTGTTATTCTATCCAATGTTGGAATCAGAATTTTTGTTAACAAACGATTCTACTTTAGCTGTCCGATAAAGATTTTCCACCATGGATATGCTGTAAATTTTCAGTAGTAACAACCATATTCGCTGCTGGCATTTGCACTTGATTCTTATGAAACATAGACATTAATTCAAATCTTACTTGTCTAGAAGTTTCAAAATAATCTTCTGGCTTTATTAAACCTGTAATACAAAATTCATAGCCAACATATTTCAAGTTAGGATTTAAGTCTGTAACACCGACGTATTTAAATGGTTCAACAGCGTCATCCTCTACTCTATAAAGAGTTTGATCCAATTTTTCATTGCATATAACACATACTTCTTCTAACAATTCCTTCACTCTTGTTGGATCTTCCTGATAACTTACCGTGATGCGTTCAATTACACGCATCCATCCTTTATTAAAATTTTGTATCGTTCTAATCTCTCCGTGCGGGATGGTAAGTAGTTTTCCTGACCATTCACGTATTTGCATAAAACGAATACTAATCTCTTCAATAGTTCCTGAATTTGTTCCGTTAAAAGTTACAAAATCACCAACTCGAAACTCTTTGTCCGCTAATCTTGCAAAGCCTAATATTACATCTTTTAGCATCTGTTGTGCTGCAAAACCGATGACAACTCCAGCTATCCCTGCACCTGCAATAATACTTTTTATATCTACAAATTGGCTAATTAAATATATGATAAGACTGATGATAATGATATATCTAAAAATAGATCGAATTACACTTTGAATCGTCTGCTCTACCTCTTCATCAAAAAAGCTTGATTTCCTAAAAAACCAATCAATAATACGGTTTATTACAAACGAAATAATGATTAAAACTAAAGCAAATAGTAAAAATCTTAAAAGTAAAAACTCCCTTACATAATTAAAAAATTCTTCAGTATACGTTAATAAACTCATCCATCCACTTCCTTAACTAATAAAAATTCTATACAAAGCTGCTATATTTTTAAAATTCATTAGACATTCTTCTATAAATATACCCTTTTTCATAACCTAAAGGGAGCTAGCAATTGAATTTTTTTATGACTTCACTTTAAGACTACACAACCCACCCTAATAAAAGGGAAATATTTACACGATATCGAATAGTTCATTTGAAAATATTATTACTCACGAGGGTTACAAGCAATGGGATATATTGAAGAACTAAGAGAAGTTGTTGGATCAAGACCGCTTAATTTAGCAGGCGTTGCGGTAGCTGTTTTCAATGAACAAGGACAAATACTACTACAACAAAGGTGAAATGGCATGTGGGGCGTTCCAGGAGGTTTTGTAGAACTTGGTGAATCTATAGAAGCAGCTGGAAGACGAGAAGTACTTGAAGAAACCGGAATCGAAATTGGTACACTTCAGCTAGCAACTGTGTTTTCAGGTAAAGAATGTTTTGTGAAATTACCGAACGGAGATGAATTTTACCCTATAACAATTGCTTACCTTTGCAAAGATATTACAGGTGGCTTGCTAAAAGCTGATGGAGTCGAATCATTACATGTACAATTTTTTAATGTAAATGAGCTACCACAAAATATTAGCCCATTCATAAAAAAATTAATTGAACAAAATGTCGTCTCAGTTTAAACGCAAAAAAGAGACCTTTTTAAAGGCCTCTTTTTCATTTCACTTCTGCATGTAAACAAGATTTAAAATGTCCAAGTGCAAATTCATGCCCTTGCGCATTAAAAGATGCAACTGCCTTTTCATAAACAACAATTTTAAATCCTTTATTATAAGCGTCTACTGCTGTGTGAAGAACACAAATATCAGTACAAACACCTACAAGATGAACTTCTTCTATTCCTCTTTCTCTTAACTTCATTTCTAAGTCGGTTCCTGCAAATGCACTATATCGTGTTTTATCCATGTAATATACATTTTCAGCATTTTTATATGTTTCGTATACATCTTGTAATTCCCCAAACAAATCTCTTCCACTTGTACCAGCTATATTATGGGGTGGGAATAATTTTGACTCTGGATGATATACATCATTTTTTTCATGTTTATCAATCGCAAAGACAACGTAATCTCCATTTTCAATATATTGCGTCGTTATATGTACAATTTCCTTCTCAATTTCTTGACCGGGTTTTCCGCAAGTTAAAGCACCTTTTTCCGCTACAAAATCATATGTATAATCAATATTAATAAGAGCTCGTTTCATAACTACTATCTCTCCTTCTTCTGTTTCACAGTAAACAATAGAAAATTTGTTATTACGACATCGTATGTACTATTCGACATTTCAAATGAAATACCTACATTTTTCTTGTAAAACTTACCTTAATTCGAGTTTATCATAAAGTGAAACTTTAATCATTGGAGAGTTTGTTCATCTCCAATGATTATTAGTTAAACCAATCGGACAGTTGATCTCCCACCTAATCTCCTCACATATACCGATTTTTAAGGCGAGGTCTTACTGCCCATTAATGCGGGATATAATAGATACACAATGGTAAAACAACTAGCTCCTATTACTAAGTCATGAATTTGGTAATTAAACGTAATTTGAATCACCTCTTGTATCGTAAACCAAATTACTGCCATCATTATACTAATCAAGACGATACGAATACACCGATTTACATCTTCAACCTCTTTCTCTGTCATAGTAGTAGCAAGTGATTTCTTCCTATTTAATCGTATTAGAAAACGAAACAAGTTATTTACTCTTGCACACTCTAGTCCAAATAAAAAAGCACACTACTTTTTTGAGTAATGTACTTTTTATTCTTATTAAGACGCAGGCTTTGTCTCAAATGTTGCTTGATTAAAACTAATAACCTTTCCTTTCGGGTCATTGTTTTCATACTGAACTGCAGTAATCGTATGACTACCTGTTTCAAGCGTCTTTTCTTTTAATTGTACTGTTGTCTGCGTTGTACTAGTTACTTGATGTCTATCTGTATACATTTGATCTACAAATATGAAGGTTTCTTTATCACTTTGAAAATTAGAAAGTTCTAATTCAACTTGCTGAATTAAAGTATCCTTTTTAATGAATACAGTCGGTATATTGCCATTTTCAGAAGTACCATCTGGAGTAATAACTTTTACTTTCCCTTCTCCAATTGACATTGCACCTTCAGGAAATACAACCATATTCTCATCACTTGCGTTTACAACTTGTTCTTCCTGTTTTGATTGCGCGTCCTCTTTTTCCTGTGGAGCACCGCAACCTACTAATAACAATACAGACAATCCAGTGATTATGAATTTTTTCAAAATTCATCCCCCCTGTCATTTGATTATAATTTATTATACAAAAATAACTTTTAAATTTTAAGACAACTTTTAAAACTTTTATGAACATATAGAAGCTTGCTCACGATTAATGTATCATACTTTCCTTAATAGAACATTAATTTTTTTTATGAAATAAATAGTAATTCCTTCTTATTTATCATTTTAGCCCAACAAATCGATATAATACCCGCTCAAAAATAAAAAGACATTGATATGTCCAATGTCTTTTCTATGTAGCACTTTAAAAAACAAATGTTGTGATTTCTTCTACTTCTTTTCTTGGAAGTTTTTTTGGCTTATCTTTCGGAAATCCTAGTGAAATAACCATATTTATTTGTTTTTCAGGCTCAATTTGTAAATATTGGCGCAGTTCATCTTGAGCTAGCAATACTGGCCCTGTCATTGGACAAGTACCAAGTCCCTTTGCATGTGCAGCTAACATTAAGTTTTGTGCCGCTAAACAGCTACTCTTAATCCCTTCTTCTTCCCAAACTGAATCTGGAACAAAAGCAATTGGATCAAATATCTTTTCACGGAACTTTGATTCATATGGTGTTGCCAAACATACGATTAATACTGGTGCCTCCGAGAAAGCTGTTGCATATGGTCCGAAAGAACGTGTAAGTAATTTCCCTGCTTTCTCTTCTCCATTTTCTGCTGCTTTTGCCGCAAGTTTATGTAATGCATCCCATGTCATTTGTTCAATTTCTTTGATCTTCTCTCGATTCATGATAACTAAGAATTCCCACGTTTGCGAATTCGTATCACTCGGTGCGTAACGCGCACAATCAATTATTTCTTTTATATCATTAGTAGATACTTCTTGATCTTTAAACTTTCTAACACTTCGTCTTCCGTGAATTACTTCTTTAAAATCTTCATAATTCATATATTAAATCCCCTTTTTACAGCGTTTTCAAAACTTGTCCTATGCTTGAATTATATCATGAAAAAAAGCCGGAAGAATACCAGCTTTTTTCTTCATGATTAATTTGTCACTTTAAACAAACGAATACTCTCTTCATATGCAGCTTGTAATTTTTTCGTAATTGGTCCTCTTTCACCAGCTCCAAACTGTTCATCACCAATTTGAACGACTGGGAATATTTCAAGTGGCGTCGCTGTAAAGAAGCACTCATCAGCTTCATATACTTCTTGTAATGAAAACTCTCGTTCTTCTACTTCGATATGTAACTCTGTCGCTAATGTAATCACGTAGTGACGTGTAATACCATGTAAAATAAAATGATCCGCTGGATGTGTAATTAACTTATTATTTTTCACGATAAAGAAATTGGAATGACACCCTTCAGTCACAATGCCATCCCGTACTAATATTGCTTCTTGATACCCTTGTTCATTTATTTTGTTTTTGATCATGATATTAGGAAGCAAATTTAAAGATTTTATATGGCAAAACTTCCACCTGATGTCCTCTTCTACTGTTACCTTAATCCCTGCCTCCATTGAAGCAACTGGTCTTGGGAACGAAACAAGATTTGCAAAATATGTCGGTTGTAAATCTGATTCATATACATGATTGCGCGGTTGTATACCTCTTGATATTTGTAAATATACATTCCCATCTTCTTGAAATTGATTTTTTTCAATCATTTGATATAACTCTTCTACTAATTCTTCCTTCGTAAATGGTGGAATTAGTTTTATTTCTACCATAGAGTTAAAGAATCGTTCTAAATGTAAATCTAATAAATGAGGCTTGCCATCGTATAGTCTAAATACTTCATAAATACCATCACCAAATTGGAAACCGCGCTCTTCTAATGCGACCATCGGCTGTTCTTCCTTCGTATTAATCATTCTCCCATTAAACAAGATCCAATCTTTATGAGTAGCTTTCATTCTTCCCCACTCCTTTATCACATGATTGATTTTATTGTACAACTTATGCCACCCCGAAAGAAGGAATTTTCTGTATTTTCACAAACAAAAAATACATCACTTCGTAAAAGTGATGTATTTTATCATTTATTTAAGGAAATATTTTTCAATATCATCTAACATAAGGTTCGCAGCTTTAATACCGCCTGCTGTATTCCAGATTACCTCATCTACTTGGAATACTTTATTATTTTTAGAAGCCTGTAGTTGCTTAAAGAGTGGATCTTCTGTCCATTCCTTTGCTAACGAATTTCCTTCATTATTCTTATCTGCATCTTTATCAGACGTGAAATAGAATAAGTAGTCTCCGTCCATATTTGGAATTTGCTCTTTTGTAATTCCTTTTATCGCAAAATCATCTTTATCTTGTAATGGTGGTCGTTTAAACCCAATATCATTTAACACAACTCCCGAGAATGAGTTTTTTTGATAAATACGAACATCACCTGGCACGAAACGAATAATAGAAACTTTAGAATTCAATTTATCGCCTAACTTCTCTTTCATTCCTTCAATACGTTTTTTATAATCATCAAGAGCTTTTTGCCCTTCTTTTTCTCTATTTACAGCTTTTGTATAAAGCGTAAAGTTTTCTTTCCAATCACCGCGTAATGTTTCTGCATAAACAGTTGGTGCGATTTCTTTTAGCTGATCATATATTTTTTCGTGACGCATTTTATTTCCGATAATTAAATCTGGCTTAAGCTTCATTACAGCCTCTAAATTAATATCACGTTCAGTTCCTACAACTTCCGTATTTTTTAACTCTTTCGCTACATGAGGATACCATTCATCACCAGCACGTGGTTTTGTAGTCCCCACTGGAGTTACGCCCACAGCTAGTAGAGCCTCTGCACCTTCATTCGTTAAAACAACAACTTTTTTAGGTGTACCATTTACTGTCGTTTCGCCCATTGCATGCTTTACCGTATATGAATCTTTTGCTTTCGCTGATATATCATTTTCCTTTTTCTCTTCTTTACTACATCCTGCAATTACAACCATGAGTATCATAATGCAGAACATAATTAGTTTTTTAGTATGTATCATATGTCCTCCCTAGATGAAATCGATTATCATTAACAATTAAAGATTAATGTATCCTACATACATTGTCAATGTATATCAGAAAACTTTTTTAATATATACTATTTAGATTCTATCCGCTTTTCTAATGTTTCTTTTTAAAACATAGTGCATAAGTATGAAAATAAATGTTGTTATTAAAATGCGTACCCTTGTTATACATAACAAAGATACGCATCCATATTGCATTATCATTTTAATTGCTAATATTGAGTATACTTAATATACGATGGATCATTATATACCCACTGCTTTCCACCAAGGTTTAACCAACCATTTTCATTTATATATACTAAATAAGATTCTGGAGAATTTAATTGGCGGATAACTGCAGATGTAGTTGATGGACCACTTCTTAAATTTACATTCATCCCTTGTATATATGCAACCCCAATCGGACTTCCATCACTATTACTTGTCTTTACAAAATTAATGTAAGAAGGATCATTATACACCCATTGTCCATTCCCCAAATCTAACCATCCGTTACTTTCCTGATATACAACGTAAGATTCTGGAGAATTTAATTGACGAATAACTGAGGAAGAAGTTGATGGACCATTTCTTAAATTTACATTTTTCCCAAGGATATAGGCGATTCCCTTCGTTTGAGGTGTCGGTTGTGGGTTAGGAGGTTGTGGATTTGGAGCTACTCCAAAAATAGCCGCTATTCCATTCGCATACGCTTGACTTAGATCTTCAATAAATTGTGGATTTTTTAATAAATTTGCATCAAACGTTGTATCAATAAAGGCAGTCTCAGTTAAAATTGCATCCATTGTGGTTTCTCTTAATACCGCATAATTTTCTTTTTTTGCTCCTCGATCACGAAGACCGTATTTTGTTAATACAGGATTTACTGCTGTATGCATCTTTTGTTGCTTTGCATATGCAGTGCTGCTGTTGGATAACGCATTATAAATATAGCTTTCAAAACCTGTACCCCCGCCGCTATTAATATGAAATGAAATAAAATAATCCGCACCAAAAGCATTGGCAATATTAGCACGTTCCGATAAAGAAATAAACACATCACTATCACGTGTCATTTTAATTGTAATTGGGTAATTTACCGTTAAAATGTCTCGAACGCGTCTAGCAATTTGAAGTGTTAAGTTTTTTTCTACTAAACCATTACCAACAGCACCAGAATCATATCCACCGTGCCCTGCGTCTATAACAAGTTTCATTTTATTGCCCCGCCCCTTTCTTGTAATATGTTTGCATTGCTACTCGTCCTATTTTATGTGAAATGTACAAGTTCTGTTACAATTACAAATAAAAAAAACGCCTTATGTAAGGCGTTTTCTATCATCTTGCTTTAACCAATTTAAAATAAATATATACGATTGATAGTGAACATAACGTATGCAAAATAAAATAAATAAAAGTGTTATTCCAGCACCACTATAAAGTAAACCGAACTTTAAAAAAACATTCACAAGTGGTGGAAAGTTCATTAGATTTTGTAATGTACTAAGCATACAAAACATAATGAAAAAGACAGGGACGTATTGTAATTCATACGGCTTTTTTTGCTTACTCATTCTTTTCCGAATGAGTATATGACATAATTCTGCTACTATAAAGCACCCTCCAATTAATACAAGACCAGAAGTCATCGTCATACATCCACCTGCCTTATATTTATTTTATCGCATAAGTAATCATCGTTATATTTTCTTTACATACTCTCCATCTTCTGAAGTAAAACCAAAACTCTCTATGAAAGACTTCGCCTTTTCTGTTAATTCCTCTTGTAGCACTTTTATTTCTTTCACATTTCTTTGTTTCATCATTTCTTCAAATGTAAAATACGTATTTGCACCATAACCGTAACCTTGGTAATCAAAATGAATAATTAGCTGTGATAAAACAGCTCGTTCCTCTTGAACACTATAATCTATTACACCAATATATGTATCATCAACTTTCACACAGTACTGTACCTTTTTCTCACCTAAACTATGCGATTTAAACATTTCTTTAACAACGCTTTCATTTTCTACATTAACTTTCTCAAACGTAATCATATGTTGTCCATCCTTTTACTATTATTGTATCAATAATACTTCCTATTTATGAAAAAAACCTTAAGACCGTATGCGATCTTAAGGTTTTTTTAATTAAACTAAGCTATACGCACGTTTTGTTTCTTCATGGAACTTATTCGTATCGTATTTATGCTCAACATAAATTTGGTGCCATACCATAAACGCAAGGACAGTCCAAATTTTACGGCTATAATCGCCTTTATCTGCACAATGTGCTTCCAGTAAGTTTAATACATACTGTTTGTCGATTAAATGCTCTGTTTTACTCTCGTTTATAATATTGATAGCCCAATCATGCATTTCGTCTTTTAACCAGTGACGAATTGGTACTGGGAATCCAAGTTTTTTACGATCTAATACGTGATCTGGAACGATTCCGCGTGCTGCTTCACGTAAAATAGCTTTCGTAGTTCCGTTAGCAATCTTAAATTCAGTTGGAATTTTAGATGCAACATCGAATACTTCTTTATCTAAGAACGGTACACGAAGTTCTAATGAGTTTGCCATTGTCATTTTATCAGCTTTTAATAAAATGTCACCACGTAACCATGTGAACATGTCAATGTACTGCATTTTGCTTACATCATCATAATCTTTAATCTCGTTATACAATGGTTTCGTGATATCCATATAGTTAACACTTTCATTGTAATACTTCATTAATTCAACTTTCTCTTCTTCACGGAAGATTTTCGCGTTTCCATAGTAACGCTCTTCAATTGGCGTACATCCACGCTCTAGGAAGCTCTTACCTTTAAATCCTTCTTTAAGAGCACCACTTAATGCTTTTAGAACGCTCTTACCTGGGCTAGGAATGTAAGAGAACATTTTTAGTGAGTTTGGCTCACGATAAATGTTATAACCACCAAATAGCTCGTCTGCACCTTCACCTGAAAGAACAACTGTTACATGCTTACGTGCTTCTTTTGCAACGAAGTACAATGGTACAGCTGCTGGATCTGCTAAAGGATCATCCATATGCCAAATGATTTTTGGGAACTCATCCATAAACTCTTTCGCTGAAATGAATACGTTATGGTTTTTAACGCCTAATTTCTCAGCAGTTTCTTTGGCAACATCAACTTCACTGAAACCACGTTGTTCAAAACCAATAGAGAATGTTAAAAGATTTGGATTCATTTCTCTTGCGATAGAAGCGATAATAGATGAATCGATACCACCAGATAAGAATGAACCTACTGGTACATCACTGCGCATATGCACTTTTACTGAATCGTATAACACATCACGAATTGCTTGGATATGCTCCTCTTTCGTTGCGCTTGAAGCATTGAAATAAGGTTTCCAGTAGCGATGGATCTCCATCTCTTTACCGATTTCTTTTACGAAATAATGACCAGGCTCGATTTTATTAACATCAATTGTTAATGTTTCTGGCTCTGGACCATATTGATACGTAAAGTAATGTTGTAGTGACGTTGGATTAACTCCTTTATCTTCCATCACATGCATAATACTTTTCTTCTCAGATGCGAAGAATGTAGTATCACCTTGTTGTGCGACGTATAAAGGTTTAATACCGAAGTGGTCACGTGCACCGAAAAGTTTCTTCTCTTCACGATCCCAAATCATAAATGCAAACATACCACGAAGATAGTCTACACATTTTTCTTTCATATGTGCATACAATGCAATGATAACTTCTGTATCAGATTGTGTTGCAAACGTTGCACCTTTTTCAAGTAACATTTCACGTAATTCTACATAGTTGTAAATTTCACCATTAAAAATAATTACATATCGATCATTTTCATAAGTTAGCGGCTGATGTCCTGCCTCTAAGTCAATGATACTTAAACGGCGGAAGCCAAATTGTACATGTTCATCACGAAAATATCCTTCGTCATCTGGACCACGGTGGAAAATCATCGTGTTCATATTTTCAAATTGATGTTTTTCTGTTTCTGAAAACTCTCTAGGGTTTTCACATAAACATCCTACAAAACCACACATACTTCTTACCCTCTTTCGGTTTTCATTCTGTTTCTATACTACTATATCAACCCTATTTATACTAGCATAATCAACTGAATATGGCGACCAAAAACTATAAAAAAATCACTCCATTTCACATTTTTAACAATTTTTTATGAAAACATGAAAACTAGGCACTCACCTTTCTCCGCTTTTGTCATATGATATTGCAAATTGATTTCTAGGAGGGAATACCATGAGTGAAGAAAAAAAAGATTCTTCTCGCCCACCGGTTCGTAATTACTTAAAGCAAATTGATGATTTCTTCGAGCAAACACCTCTTCGCAATGTAATCGCTGATTTAAATCATTTTTTCCAAAAAGGAAACCGTTTATTAACATTCCCTGTAGATTTATATGAAGTTGGTGAAGAACTCGTTGTTACAGCTGAACTACCAGGTATACAAAAAGAGCAAATTCAAATTGAAATACAAAGTGAATACTTAAAAGTCTCTGTAAAAGAAGAGATACTCGAAGAAGAAGAAGAAGAAACATCCCATAACTATTATCGCCGGGAACGTTCCATTTCAGAAGCATCAAGATTGATTAAGTTGCCGTATTCAATTAATAAAAAAGCAGCAAAAGCTTCTTATCAAAACGGCGTATTAGAAATTCGGGCGCCGAAACTTCCCCAACAACATGACATTTTATCCATAGACTAATGCAAAAAAATAAGGGTGCTATGCACCCTTATTTTTAATCCACTAATCGCTTCATATCACGTATAATGTCTTCGTATGGCGTATTACTAATGCCACTATACTTTTTCATTACTTTTCCGTTTTGATCAATTAAATAAAATGATGTACCATGCATGACCTGACCATTCTCCGGCTTATCTACAAGTGATTGGAAATTATCTTTTGAAAACTTCGTGATATCTTCTAACGAATATCCCGTTAATAAATTCCAGTTACTAGTATCCTCTGTAAACTTTTGAATAAAAGCTTTCAGATTTTCTGGTTTATCAAGGTCTGGATCTACACTAAATGAAACAAACTGAACGTCTATCTTCTCTTCTTTTGCCATCTTTTGCAGCTTGGCCATATTTGCAGTCATTGGTGGACAAACTGTTTGACAATTTGTGAACATAAAATCTGCAACCCAAACTTTCCCTTTTAAATCTTTTGTACCAAATTGCTTTCCATCTTGATTTGTAAATTGGAAAGTTTCTAAATCCCAATTTAATGGTTTACGAAGCTTTGAACCTGATTCACTACATCCAGCAAGTACAAAGAGACAAAATACAACCATAAGACCAATTATTTTTTGATAACGCTTCATTTATAAACCTCTTTTCTCTATCCTAAATTTAAATAGGTTATGTTTATAATAACAAAAGTTAACACTACGAGAAAATTGTTTACTACATTTGTTCACGAAATCGTACGAATTTACGTATGTTACTTCTTTATTTCAAGCGAATTACTAGACAAAATATATTTTTTTACTATTATTTCTATAAATAGAATTGATAAAACTAATTTTATTGTTACTTTTGTAAATATCTCTCCCTATTTTTTAACAATTCCTTAAACATTAATCCATGTTTTACACTGTATTCCTTAACAACATTTCGGTACAATACAAATACAACGATTGTAAATGAGGTGATGTTCATGGCAAAGCGCTATGAAAATATGGATAATGTTAGTACAAAAAAATCAATTCGCTCTTTTTTACGCTGGCGTAAAGAACGAAAGCAAAACAAAAAGGATTTTTCTTTCTTAGTAGAACAATCACCCGTTAAACAAAGTGCATTTTTGCAAAGTAATGTTGAAAAAACGACTATCACGTGGATTGGGCATTCTACTTTTCTTATCCAAACGAATGGACTTAATATATTAACAGATCCAGTATGGGCCAATAAATTAAAGCTAGTTACAAGACTTACAGAACCTGGACTCTCTATAGAAGCACTGCCTAAAATTGATATTGTCCTTATTTCACATGGTCATTATGATCATTTAGATTTTTCAACTCTTCGTCAGTTGAATGATGATGTTCTATATCTTGTACCTATCGGATTAAAAAAATTATTTACTCGTAAGAAATTTAAACATGTAGAAGAGTATAAATGGTGGGAAAGTACGATAATTAACGAAGTTTCTTTTCACTTCGTACCTGCTCAGCACTGGACGAGAAGATTCTTATTTGATATGAATACGTCTCACTGGGGCGGATGGATTATCGATAATGAAACGACTATGGAAACCATATATTTTTGTGGCGACAGTGGCTATTTCCAAGGTTTCAAAGAAATCGGTGAACGCTTTTTAATTGATATTGCTCTTATGCCCATTGGCGCTTATGAACCAGAATGGTTTATGAAAGTATCTCATGTTTCACCTGAAGAAGCTGTGCAAGCTTATTTAGATTTAAACGCTACGCATTTTATACCGATGCATTACGGAGCTTTTGCACTCGCCGATGAAACACCTCGTGAAGCAATAACTAGACTTCGAAATAATTGGAATTTGCGCATGTTACCATGGGAACAACTGCATGTACTCTTTTTAGGCCAAACTTTTATTTATAGTAACGCAACAAATGATAAGCAAGTAAATGAAAAAATTGAAACTTTACATGTGTAACGTAACGACTGATTTTCTATATCCAACATATAATATAGAAAATCCTATAATGAAATTTTAATCAGTGGGAGTTTCTTTATCCCCACTGATTATTAACCTTCACCAATCGGGCTTTTACGGACAGCCCGCCACCTAACCTCTTTGCTCCAGCTAAATTTTGAGGTGGGAGTTTTACTGTCCGCAAATAGCAGGATAAAGGGTGTTATCTATGAATGAATATTTACAGACTCGCTATATCATTAGCGGTAGTGCCTGTATAGCTCTTCTTATTTCTTACTTTCTATTTACATAAAAAAGCTACTTGAAATATATTTTCAAGTAGCTTTTTTATTACTCTGCTAAATACATAAATCCGATTGCACCTGGACCTGTATGAGTACTAATTATAGGCGTTGTATAGAAAATTTCTGATTGAGCAAACCCACTCACTTTTTCAACCGCCGCTTTCATACTTTCAGCTAAAGGAATTGCTTTCGCATGCGGAATTGCAACAGCCTTTACAACTTTTCCAGCTGTATCTTGCTCAAATAACTTAGCTAATGTTTTTACAATTTGGCCTTGGCTACGAACTTTCGTTACAGGATTATAAACACCATCTTCAAGACTAGCAATTGGCTTTATATTAAGCAGCGAACCGATAAACGCCTTTCCTTTACCGATACGTCCACCCTTCACTAAGTTTTCTAATGTATCTACTACTACATATAAACGAGTATTCTTTCTTACTTCATCTACACGTTTTAAAATTTCTTCTAGTGAGCGTCCTTCATTTGCCATTTTTGCAGCTTCAATCACTTGATATGCTAAAGCATGTGTAATAAATTGAGAATCAACAACTGTTACTTTTGTATCGGTCATTGATGCAGCACTATTTGCAGTTGCTACAGTACCACTCATTCCACTTGTCATATGAATGGAAAGTACTTCACTTCCATCTTCACCTAACTTGTCGTACATTTCTACAAATGTACCCATTGCAGGTTGTGATGTTTTTGGTAGTTCCTCTGATTTAATCATTTCTTCAATAAATTCATCTGGTTGTAGATCAACGCGATCTAAATATGTTTGTCCATTTACAGAGATTGATAATGGTAGAACATGAATGTCATACTTCTCGATTACCTCTTGTGATAAATCTGCCGTTGAATCTGTTACAATTTTAATTTTTTGCATATTATATTCTTCCCTTTCCAATACGCTCTCCTTGTTATTATACTAGTATTCCCACTGCTTTCAACAATTTGGAACGAAATTTCATCAAATTAATTATATTTTTATATCTAAAATGAAAAAGACAGAGCTCCTAACCCTGTCTCTACTCTATATCATGCATTTTTTTCAAGAGTATTTGTTTTATATACATTTAAATAATCATTCCACTTCAAACAATTTTGTAAATATTCACGGAAAGAATATGAAAATCTTGGATGTTTTTGTTTTTGAATTTTTGCAATAAATAATTGAAGACGAGACTGAATTAGAAACGATAATGGATGCTGTGCCTGTAGGACAGGGATTTCGAATATTTTAATACAATCCCCTGTTGAATGAGTGAAATAAAAACTTTTCGTAATCACAATATCAATCCTCTTTTTCATTGGATTTTTGAACTTCCTCTACTTTGCGCTGTAAGACGTTGTTTAAAGTGGAGTAAAATCAGACTTATATGATTTCTGTAGTCCTTATGGCTAGAAGATTTATACTCTATTCATCTCCACCTAATCCATCTTCCCGTCCTAAATATCTCTGAGACGGGAATCTCATTATCCATCAATTGTTTAATACATTTAGTATAAGCTTATAAAAGCGCAAAGTTTGTCTAAATTTTGGAGATTCTATAATTTTTTTCTTCTATATATTGTATACGTTTATAGCTATAGTATAACAAATAAATAAAAAAGTGCCTTTATAACGAGGCACTTTTCGACTGCATTTCTTCTCTTTTCTTTTTCCTCTTACTTACAACCTTTGATAAAGCAATACTTACTTCATAAATACAAATAAGCGGCACCGCAACTAAACTATGAGATAAAAAGTCAGGCGGTGATATACAAGATGCAATGATAATTAATGCTACGTAAGCATACCTTCTTATTTTTATTAAAAATTCCGCCGTAAGTATTCCAATACTAGTTAAAAACATTACAACGACTGGCAATTCAAAAATCACAGCAAATGGAACTGTTAAATTAAGTACAAAATGAAAATACTTTTCTGTCGTAAACATCGTATTAAACATTTCATTACCTATCGTAGTTAAAAAGTGAAATAGAAACGGCATTACAATAAAGTATCCAAAACATAAACCTGCGATAAATAATATAGACAATACCGGTATATACATTATTGTCATCTTTTGTTCATTTGGATGTAAACCCGGTTTTACAAATAACCAAATTTGTATAGCAGCAAAAGGAATTGTACAAACGATAGCAAATACTGTAGCAATCGAGAAAAAAATCCACAATACATCACTTGGACCGAGAACAGTTAATTTCATTGGTAAATCTTTTACAAGCCAAAAATAAATATCCTTTGTAAAAGTAAATCCAATAATTAAAAATAGTACAAAGGATAACACTGTATATATTACTCTTTTTCGAAGTTCAACAATATGTTCTACTACGCTCATTTCCCGATCTTCCATCTCGTTCACCACACTTTATTTATCCATTACAAGGAAAATACATTACAGTTTTTCTTTCTTTTCCTTTTCTTGAAATGCGTCATCTGTCAATTCTTTCGTTGATTTTTTAAACTCTTTTAACGTTTCCCCTAAAGCCTTCCCGATTTCCGGCAATTTTTTAGGTCCAAATAAAATGAGTACTGCTACTAAAATTAAAATTAACCCTGGAAAGCCAATATTTGAAAACATTTCCCCATCCCCTTTATTAGTAGTTTCCTTGTCCTACTATTACATAATTTTATTTTGTCAAAAAAGTTTGAAAACGTCAACAAATCCATTGCCTTTTGTCAAAAAAATTCAAAAATATAATCAATTATACAAATTTCATTTTCTATTGCTCTTGTGTATGATATGGTAAGGGAAATGACATATTATTTTATGATAGTAGAAAGGATTTGCATTATGACTGAAAAAATGACACGAATGACCCAATTTGTAAAAGAAGAAATTGCAAATGCAATTACACATGGTATCGGTGCCATTTTAAGCATCCCTGCCTTAATCATATTGATTATTCATGCTTCTAAGCACGGTACCGCATCAGCTGTAGTCGCATTTACTGTTTATGGTGTAAGCATGTTCTTACTGTACTTGTTTTCAACATTGCTACATAGCATTCATCATCCTAAAGTAGAAAAAATATTTACTATTTTAGATCATTCAGCCATTTACTTATTGATTGCTGGCACGTATACTCCTTTTCTACTTATTACACTTCGTGGCCCATTAGGATGGACGTTGCTTGCTATAATTTGGACACTTGCAATCGGAGGTATCGTCTTCAAAATCTTCTTTGTACGTCGCTTTATAAAGGCATCAACTTTATGTTACATCATTATGGGCTGGCTCATAATCGTTGCCATTAAACCACTTTATGAAAATCTAACTGGACATGGTTTTTCACTACTTTTAGCAGGTGGAATTTTATATTCTGTCGGAGCTATATTCTTCCTTTGGGAAAAGCTACCTTTCAACCATGCCATATGGCACCTGTTCGTTTTAGGTGGTAGTACGATGATGTTCTTCTGTGTACTCTTTTACGTCTTACCTACAGCATAATAAAAAAGGTTTCAGCTTACTATAAGCTGAAACCTTTTTTATTACTTATGTAATTGTGATGCGATAACTTCCTGTGTATGCTTCGTTAATTCTTTAATATCCATATTCGCATACTCTTCAGGTGTAATCGGCTTAGAAATTGTTACTGTTGCATGAGCTGACTTCATACGATTTCCATTCGCTTCAAACATCTTATATGTACCATCTAACGTTACAGGTAAAATTGCTACACCTGATTTTACTGCAAGATGGAAACTACCAGCCTTAAACTCTCCAACTTCGCCACCTTTACTTCTCGTTCCTTCTGGGAAAATTACGATAGAATGTCCATTCTTTAATAGTTCGATTCCATCTTTAATTGCTTTAAGAGATTGACGACGATCGCTACGATCCATAAATACACAATTCATAAGTTCCATCCAAGTTGGTACAACTGGGAACTTTTTAATCTCTGCTTTTGACACGAATCCAATTGGTTTATTTAAGTAACCTAGTAAAACAGGGATATCCATATTACTTTGGTGATTACTTACAACTAGTACCGGCTTGTCTTTCGGAACATTTTCAAGCCCTTTCACTTCTACTGTCCCTCCAGCTACACGTACCATTTTCTTACCAAACCAATTTGTCGTTTTATACACAGCATTATCTTTTTCTTTTGGCGCCATCGTATTTACTTGTCTTTTAAGACGCCACATTCTCGGTGTAATCGCAATTACAATTAAAATTAAATAAAAGATTTTAAAAAACGTTTGAATCATACAGAACCCCCACCTATTATCATTCCGACCTTCATTATACTAGACAAACGAAGGAAAAAGAAGAAAAAAAGTCCAAACAGCAAGTGTTTGGACTTTTTAAGCATTCTATATTAGAAACGTTTTGCTAATTCACGAGCATTAGCAATTGCCGCTTCTTTAATTTCTTGTGCTTTTTCAGGGTTTGCATTCATACCCTCAACTGCAATATAATCAGTATCATTTACACCGACAAATCCTAATACAGTTTTTAAATGATTGCGTCCGAAGTCTACAGCTGCGTATGCTCCTTCAGAATATACGCCACCTGTTGCTTGAATGTGAAGTGCTTTTTTACCTTCTAATAAGCCGACTGGACCATTTTCAGTATATTTGAATGTTTTACCTGCGATTGCTACGTTATCTAAGTATGCTTTTACTACTGGTGGATAGCTAAAGTTCCACATTGGAGTTACGAATACATAACGATCTGCATGCATAAATGTTTCTAAGTTTGTGTTCATTGCTGCTACTTTTTGTTGTTGAGCTTCCGTTAAAGTTTCAAAGCCTTCACCTGCTGCAAATTTACCCCAAGCAGCAAATACATCTGCATCGATTGCTGGTACAGTAGTATTGAATAGATCAATTGTTACAACTTCGTCTTGTGGATGCTCGTTTTTATAAGCCTCGATGAAAGCTTCCCCTACTGCCATTCCGAAAGAACCTTCTGCTGAATTTGGATTTGCTGTGATAAATAGTACTTTTGTCATTGTATTCTCTCCCTTTTTTCTCTTTATCTTCAATTCAAGATTTGTTTTTTAAAAGTTAATAACTTACCTTATGTAAGTATAATACAAAAAGTTTTATTCAATGTCAATAAAAAATAGCTACTTTTTTTTCGTAAGTTAATGATTTATTTTGTTTCTCTAAAATTTAGTATACAGATATTAAGACTTCTCATACAAAAAGGCTACCTCTATAAATTATAGAGATAGCCTTTTATTACATATTATTTTTGAAAAACATGTTTTACTTTTTCAGCTGGAATGTTACTTCCACCTCTACCTTTTACATCTTCAATCATCATTGTAATGACCATATCTGGCGAATTCAAATCAAATGCAGCGAACCAGCCTAGTTCTTTTCCTTCGGCTTCTTTAGATACTTTTAATTCCGCTGTACCTGTTTTTCCAGCAAGAGTCATTCCATCAATCTTAGCAATTTTCCCTGTACCATCCGGATCATTAATTACTTTCGTCATAGCAGTTTTTAATATATCCTGATTTCCTTTAGAAATTACATTTTCTTTCCAAGCTTTTGGTTGTTTATCTGTTTTAATAATATACGGTGATGGAATCGTTCCATCATTTACAATTGGCGCATACATTAAAGCTAAATGAAGAGGAGTCATTAATACTTGTCCTTGTCCATATCCTGTATCTGCCATTTGAATATCATTTTTAATACCGTCATTTGCAATTTTAGAAGCAGGGAATCCATATTCAATTGGTAGTTTCTCATCGAATCCGAATTTTTTCGCTTCACTCATAAACTTGTCTTTTCCGATTTTCAAAGCTTCTTGTGCGAAGTAAATATTATCCGAGTATTTCATCGCCTTATCAAAATCAATCGGATTTGCATCTTTCACACGCGTTACATAATAATTACCCCAAGAAGAATCTTTTGTCCATTTTAATCCTTCAATTTTCAACTCTTCTTTTGGATCGATTGTTTTCGTTTCAAGACCAATTGCAGCTGTAATTGGTTTAAATACAGAACCTGGTACCGATAATTGTGTAAAGCGATTCGTCATCGGTTTTTTCGGATCATTATTCCAAGCTTCGCGTTGCGCTTTCGATGTTCCTCGTGCAATTAAATTAGGATCATATGCTGGACTACTTACTAGTGCAATTGTTTCTCCACTTTTCGGATTGATTGCTGCACTTGAACCAGCTTCGCCCTTCATTTCATTATACGTTTTTTCTTGAACAGCACTATCAATAGTTAAAGTTACATTTTCTCCATCAACAGCATCTGTTTTTGCCAAGTTTTTAATTTCTTTTCCTTGCGCATCTTCTACAAAGACACGGCCACCTTTTTTACCGCGTAGCTTTTCCTCTAATACTTGCTCTAAACCAGCTTTACCAACTGGGTCATCAGCTTGATAGCCTTTCTTTTGTAGCGTTTTTAAATCTTCAGCATTTACCTTTCCAATATAACCAGTCAGATGAGCTGCCGCTTCCCCTAACGGATATGTACGAACATTTACAGGTTTTGTTGAAACACCTGGTAAATCAATGTACGTATTTTGCGTTGCCCCTTCAGGCAAAATTCCAATTGGTACGAGATACCCTGGTTTTACCCATTTAGCAGCTAATTTTTGATCAATTTCTTCTACAGACATATTTAATAACTTCGCTACTGTTTCTTTCGTTTGCGGAGCAGTATCGCCTAACTTTTCAGGAATCAATCCGATTTCAGAAGCTTTCCCATTCGTTGCAAGACCTTTTCCATTACGATCGTATATTTCACCACGTTTTGGCTGTGTTGTCTGCATACGCACTTTACTATCTTTCGTCATGCCAGGGAAAATAAAATCAGGAGTCCAATCTATTTTCCAAGATTCTTTATCTCCATCTTTTTCTTTCACCATTTTTGCTTCATGGCCAAAAGTAATTTTACCACCAACTGTATCCATGCTTACTTTAAAAGGAACAGGGCCTTCATCTTTTTTATCTTCTTTTACTTCCCCTGTTTCTACCTTTAAGTCTTTCACTTCGATACCAGAATAAATTTTTTCATATTTCTCAGTAAATTCTTTCTTTGAAATATCTTTTTTTGCATTTTTTGATAGTTGATCATACATATCTGCAAATTTTTGTTTATTCCACGCTTTTACATATGTATCAAACGCTTCTTGTGGTTTTTCTTCTTTACCACATCCAACTAAGATGAATGTTAAGCAAAGAAAAAGAATCCCCCATATCTTTCTCAATCGATTCTCCTCCTCTTTCTATATTAGTACTTTTGAAAATTTTAGCATTTTTACATGCTACCTATCATTATAGCACTATCGAATCTCATCTATAAACTTATATTGGTGAATATAAATAAAAAGATTGATGCGAATTCTCACATCAATCTTCTTTATTATTGTTGTTTCTCATATACGTGGTAATAATACGTATACGGGTTTTTTTCATCTGTTAAACCTTTTTCTACAAAAATCTCTTTCCAATTTGTCATATCCATTTCTGGGAAGAATGTATCTCCTTCAAATGCATAATGAATTTTTGTTATATACAACTTGTCTACGTATGGTAAAAAGAGATCGTAAATTTGCGCTCCGCCAAAAATAAAAATCTCTTCTTCATTTTTACATAGTTCGAATACTTCTTCTACAGAATGAACAACTTCACATCCTTCAACGTGATATCCTTCATTACGAGTTACAATAATATTACGTCTTCCAGGCAGCGGTCTACCAATCGCTTCATAGTTCTTTCTTCCCATAATAAGCGGGTGACCCATCGTTGTTTTCTTCACGTATTGTAATTCACTCGGTAAACGCCAAGGTAAATTATTATCTTTACCAATTACTCTATTTTCGTCCATTGCGACCATAAATGAAACAATCATTTTTTCATCTCCTCTACAATTATACTGCAACCGGTGCTTTAATTGCTGGATGCGGATCGTATCCTTCAATCGTTAAATCTTCCATTTCAAAATCGAAAACAGATTTCACATCTGGATTTAATGTAAGTTTCGGGAACGGACGTGGTTCACGTGCCAATTGCTTTTCTACTTGTTCAAAATGATTTGTATAAATGTGTGCATCACCAATTGTATGAACAAATTCCCCTACTTCAAGACCACATTCGTGTGCAATTAAATGTGTTAGTAGTGAATAACTTGCGATGTTAAATGGTATTCCAAGGAATATGTCACCACTTCTTTGATATAGCTGACAAGAAAGCTTTCCGTCCGCTACATAAAACTGGAATAATGTATGACAAGGGGGTAATGCCATACTTGGTACGTCTTCAGGATTCCAAGCAGAAACGATTAAACGACGTGAGTCTGGTGTTTTTTTAATCATTTCAATTACATCTTTTAATTGATCAAGTGTCTCACCAGCTGTCGTTTTCCAAGCTCGCCACTGTTTACCGTAAACGTCTCCTAAATAACCATATTTATTTGAGAAATCATCATCTTCTAAAACGTTCTTTTTAAACAATTCCATCTGCTCATCGTACTGTACTTTAAATTCTTCATCTTGTTGTGAGCGAAGACCAAAATCCGTCATGTCAGGACCAGTATACTCATCACTTTCTACCCAGCTCTTAAACGCCCATTCATTCCAAATATTATTATTATGCTGCAATAAATAGCGAATATTTGTATCACCTTTCATAAACCAAAGTAGTTCACTTGCTACAAGGCGAAATGGTACTCTTTTTGTCGTTAATAAAGGAAATCCTTTACTCAAATCAAAACGCATTTGATATCCAAATACAGATACAGTTCCTGTCCCTGTACGATCTTCTTTCTTCGTACCATGTTCCATTACATGGCGGCATAAATTTAAGTATTCATTTTCAGCATGTTTCATATGTAGGAAAACCTTCTTTCAATCTTATATGAAATTTATCATAACATGAAAAATGGTAAATTTAATAATCCTAATTAATAAAATTTCTTCCACTAATTCTTACAAAATTATTAACTTTCCAAATTTAAAAAGGTTTTCATTTTCTATTACCGAAAGTATAGTGCGGTAGAACAAAATTTATATTTGGAGGTTAGAAGTATGTCTAAAATTGAAACGCCTGTTATGACTTCTTTACAAACAGCGGTTGAAAAAATGATGAAGGATTTAAATGTTCCTGGTGCTGCTGTCGCTGTTATAAAAGACGGTGAAGTTATTATTTCAGAAGGTTTCGGCTATCGTAATATAGAAACAAAAGAGGCTGTTACACCGAATACTCGATTCGCAATCGGTTCCTCAACGAAAGCATTTGGCACACTTTCATTAAGCTTGTTAGCACAGCAAAAAAAGTTTAATTGGGATACCCCTATCCAGTCTTATATACCTAACTTTACTTTATCTGAACTACTTGCTAGCTCACAAGTTACAGGACGGGATTTAGCTTCTCATCGAACTGGAGTGAGTCGTCATGAGGCTCTTTGGTATAGTTCTTCCTTATCTCGAAAAGATCTCGTTGAAAAAATAAAACATTTACCACTTGATGCACCGTTCCGGACTGCATTTCTATATAACAACTTAATGTATGCAACAATTAGCTACATTGTTGAAAACATTACAAATCAAACGTGGGAGCAATACACTACAGAACATATTTTAGAACCTTTAAATATGAGACATACAAACTTCTCTGTTAACGATTCACAAACTACAGATGATTATGCTTTACCTTACATTGAAAATGACGGTGAAATAAAAGCAGTTCCATTCCGTAACATCGATACAGTTGGCGCTGCTGGGTGTATTAATTCCACAATTGAAGATATGGCAAATTGGGTACTTCTCCACTTAAATGAAGGAAAATTTGGAGATCATGAATTAATCTCCTCTGAATTATTACAACAAATGTATACACCACACAATTCAATTCCAGACCAACCGGTTTTATCACTCCCTGAATCTCCATTAAATAGTTACGGTCTTGGTTGGTTTATTAGCGCTTATCGTGGTAAAAAAGTGATTCATCATGGCGGTAATATCGATGGATTTTCAGCGCTTGTTTCATTTATACCAACAGAAAACATAGGCCTTGTCATTTTAACGAATGCTGGAGGAACATTACTTCCTACTTATCTCGCTAATCAAATTTATGACGAACTACTTGAATTAGAATCCATTGATTGGCATAAACGTGCTGTAGAAGATACTAAAAAAATGAAGGAAATGATGAAAGAAGCAACTGAATCCCTCCCTGAACAAATTAAAGAGACTACACCTTCGCACAAGTTAGAGGATTATACTGGTACTTTTGAACATCCTGCATACGGAACATTACAAGTATACAAACGAGATGATTCGTTATATGTACAATTTATGGAAATGGATATTCAATTAGGGCATCATCATTACGACATCTTCTCTACAAAAGTTGACTTATTCCAAATGAAAATGAGCTTATTATTCGCTTATGAAATGAATGTAAGTGGTGAATTCCCATCCCTTCAGTTACATGTACCTGCTATGTTAAGTACACAGCCGCTTACATTTAAGAAAATTAAATAAGTATTTTGATGGTAAAAAATAAAGGTAGGTGCGAATCACACCTACCTTTTCTATTTCATATCAATCTTATCTGGTTGAAACCAACTTGGTTTTGATAACTCAAAGTTTTTATGATCTTCCAATACAATAGTAAGACGCTCTAACGTATCATCCAACATATGTGGTGCTGCTCTTAATGTCCAGACAACTGATGAGAAAACTGTCATGCCAACGTACACCGCATATAATTTCCAGAACTCCTCTGGTATTCTCCTATTAAAGTATCCTTCTATTTGTCCGATTGAATACGGAATACTAATGTCCCTTGCAAATAGTGCAATTTTCACGAAATCATGCAGTGGATCGCCCCAGTCATAACCATTAAAATCAACTACACCTACATATTTCCCATCCCGTACAATTATATTTTCTAAATGAAAATCATCGTGTTGAAATCGATTTGGGCGATCCTTTACATACATTTCATTTTCATCTATAAACTTAATAATCTTATCATCATTTTTTATTTTTATTCCGCATGTTTTGTATGCTTCTATATATTTACTATGTTTTTTCATTGCTCTTTCATGCCATGGAAGTATATCATTAGGAGCTTCATATGTATGCATTTTTGCTAAATCTTTTCCTGCCTCTATGCCAATATCATATTGTTCTTTTGGTGAATACGTAGGCAATAGCTTCTTCGCATCTTCCCCTTCTAAATATGAAAAAATACTATAGCATACACCTTCTTCTTCCAATATACCTATTTCAATTGGCCTTTGTACCTGTACGTTACGTTTTACCATTTCATTTAAAATTTGAAACTCTATTTTCTTTCTTTCATACTCTTTTATATCTCCTGTCCGAAATAAATATTTTTCATTATTTGCATTCGTAATTACATATTTCTTATCTGGAGAGAAACCTTTAGAAATTTCTTCAATATTCGCTGCATCTTTTACAATTTGTATATTGTTTTGCCGTGCTGTAATTATCTTCATATCTATTCCCCTTATATTTCTGCATTTGGTGTATAGGCTACTTCTACAATAAATCCATTCGGATCGTAAAAATCAATCGTATAGTACCCTTCTGAATAATGATTCATTTCAATTAAACCACGTATTACCTTCACTTTCGTACTAGAAAGAAACTCTACTACTTCATCAACTACTTCTCTATGAATAGCTTGATAACAAATATGTCTAGGACCTAACGTCCTTACGATTTCCTCATCTACTTCTTTAAATTATATTTCACTTTCTCCCGTGCTATATGCTACTTCATTTAACTTTCTCCATCTAATTATCGGAAACAACTTATCATAATAAGAAATGGATTCCTCTAAATTTGCTACTCAAAATTCAATATGATGAATACACTCCTTGTACTACTTGCACAATTTCCATCGGCTTATGAACCATATAATCGGGTGCGTCTTTTTTCACTGTTTCAATAACATCATATCCCCAAGATACCCAAATTACATTCACCCCAGCCTTTTTACAAGCTGCTACATCTCGCTGTTCATCACCAATGTATAACATATCTTGCTCTGTTATCTTTTTCGATTTTAAAAATCTTTTTATCATTTTATCTTTACCAAACAAATTTTTAGAGCAATACACTTCTTGAATATTTTCGATACCATTATTGTGCAAAAACGCCCGAATATGCTCTTCTGAGTTAGATGATATGACCGCAATACCGTATCCTGTTTTATGTAGTTCATCTAATACATCCTTCATCCCATGAAATAAAACAAGATTTTTTATAGCAGGCTGATACAATTTATAAAATTCCAAAGCTAACATCGGTAATTTATACAGTGGTACATCGAGTTGTTTACATCTCTCTGTCATCGTTAATTTACGTAAATGTTCAATTTCGTCTTCCTTTACTGCTTTATACCCATGTTTTTCAGCAAGTTGATTATAAATCGGTACAAATATATTTTGTGAATCTACTAATGTGCCATCAAAGTCAAAAACAATATATTTTTGCATCTCCATACTCCTTTTGCTTCTTTTTTCTAAACCTATGTTATTCAACAACATAGTTGTCTGTCCCTTCTATAAAAATAAAAAAGAACAAGATTTTCTCTTGTTCTTTTTAAGACAACCATTTCGGCGGTACATTCGTATTCCAATAAATATTTCCTAACTCATGATGTCCAGAGTATCCATCATCAAAACGGTGATAATGGAAATTAAAATAATAACCATCTTGCGGCGGATGATCTCTTCTTACATGGAAACGCAATAAATCATTTCCTGATTTCGTATCGTAGACGTGAAAAATCTTTTCATTATTTCCACCAGCTGGTTTTTGAGAAATCGCTAATGATTGTAGTGAATCTTCTGGTACATCACTAGCAAGCTCAGCAATTGCCTCTTCAATTTTCGGTAATATTACATCTTTAAACTCATCTTCAATTACTGGACCAATTTTAGTACCAAACTTTTGCATCGACTGCTTTTCTGCTTCTTGCATTGCATAAGTAATAAAAGTATCGGTGGTTAACCTGTCATTCGTTTCTTCATATGTATAGGACGTGCTCTCCAAACTTTGTTGCCCAGCTGTGCTCGTAGGCTTGTCCGCAGCTTTGGCATTATCAAGTAATATGGAAGGAGGCGTCACTAAACCAAATGTAAATACGGTAATTAATGCGACTAAGGTTTTTCTAAACCAATTTGGCATTTATGTTCCCTCCCCTTTCACTCATTATTTTTTTATATAACGGTGGTTTCTTCTATTATACAAAATGATTGTAATTTTTGCACTTTACAATTTTGTTAACGTTCACATATTTTTCACTTGAATATGAAATTGTAAGGTTTCATACAATAAAAATACAACAATAATAAGGAGGCGATCAGATGACTTTAGATGTCATGTATTCCGCCGCAAGCATACTCGTTTTAGTATATTTTATTTATCAATGTGTTACAGACTAGAAAAAGAGCCGTCAATGGCTCTTTTTTAATGGTAAAAATACAATCCATACAATTAATAAAATAAAAATAATGCCACCAATCACAGCTGGCATTAAATAAAACTGGGCAAGTATAACTATTCCATACAAAAGTATTGCTGGTAGTAGTAAATAACGATTTGCCTTCCATCTTAACAAAAGTAAGTTCCCTTCATCACAATATAAATGAAGAAACATCTTATTCGTAAATTCATTCCAATAATCACGTGCATAGCGAGAAATTGCAACTACAGCAAATACGAGAACAATAGCTGCAATCCACCTAGGAGTCATAATTATACTTGCAGTACTGATACATACAATTTGAATATAAAATATTCGTGCAGTACTTGTACGGAAAAATTCTTTCAAAAAAGATTCGACAATACGAGAATCAGCTTTTTTTCCTAATAGTCTTTTAGAGTACGGAAACATCCACGGTTTTTTATTCGAACTACTCGGTTTAGCCGCATGACCACCAACTTGCATAATTCCGCTCGTCCAGCGCATGCTTTCCTCCTTTTCTTTCTCAATTTCTTTAAAAAAGAACTTTTTATAATTCATTTTCGCTTTTACTAATACACTACTTAAGAAAATTACTAAACCGATAAATAGAATTGAATAAAATGGATTTTTATAAATAAAAAATAAACTAATTCCAAAAAAGGACACGCTCATAGAAAATACTACATTTTTTACAATCCATAAAACCCATCGTTTCTCCGCATGTACATGAATAAATCTCGTTAACAACGACATCATAAATCGAAATATAGTAAAGAATACCCAAAATAATAGGACTTGTATCTCTGTTACTCCGATACTTTTCACCAACACCGGTAACATAATAACGACTAATATTATATTCGTTATCGCTATTCGAACAAATGTGTACATCATGCCATACTGGACTAATTTTTGCATATGTGTTGCATACGAAATTAAAAATAAACTATCCGCTTGCTCAAAAAATGAACGAACTCCTCTCGGATATGTTACTAGATAAAATGCGAGTAATCCTAATCCGAAATAAATCGTCTCTTCCGTTGATAATTCATTTATCCATAGTGACCTATAATAGATTCCCATAAATATAAGTGCTGGTATAATAATATATAATGCGACTGTCCAATCTGTTACCGAACGTATAGACTTCCACTTCCGCTGAAGCTCATGGCGTAATCTTTTATAAAATTGTTGTTTAATCATGTTGTTCACGCCTTACGATTACATCAAAGCAGTCTAGTAATGAGCTACCCGGCATTTCCGCTAACATTTGAATAGATTCTAAATGTCCATCTGCGACTAATGTACCTTGTGAAATGAGTAAAAATCTTTCACAAATTTTTTCAGCAGTATCCAATACGTGCGTACAAAGTAAAATTCCTGCTCCGCGCTCTTTTTCTTTATATAAATAACTTAAAAACTCTTTCGTAGCTACTGGATCTAAACCGATAAAGGGTTCATCAATGATATAAAAATCTGGCTCAGTTAAAAACGCCAATATTAGCATCGATTTTTGTTTCATACCTTTTGAAAACTTTGATAAATACTCATGTTTATGCTTATCCATTCGAAAAGTATGTAATAATTGTTCCGCTCGTTCTTCCCAGCTTCCCATTTCACTTCCACGAGCAGCCATTAATAATTCAATATGTTCCCAGAGCGTCAAGTAATCATAGTATGTTGGATGTTCTGGCACGTATGCATACGGATTTTTCTTTTCACCGAATGATATTTCACCGTCCATATTTACAAGTAATCCGAGCATCGTTTTTATCGTCGTACTCTTCCCAGCACCATTTGCTCCAATAAGAGCAACTAGTTCACCTTTTTCGATAGAAAAAGCTATATTATGAATTGTTTCTTCGCCTATTTCATATCCAGCTGAGCGGATATTTACTTCTAACATGTATTTCCCCTCTTTCCATTTCCAATACAATCAAGGAAAAGAATAACATATAACTATCTATATATCATTATAAAATATTTATTTTCATAGCAGGAAAAAACATTTTTTAACAGAATATTAAATGTTTGATTACATTTTATTGGAGTGGATAATATGTCTTTTCAAATTCGTGAAGCAACGATAGATGATATAGACGCACTTTGTTCTTTAACGAAAGAATTAAAAGGTTCCTCTATTTCCTATGAAGATATGAACAATCGATTACAATTCGTACAAATGAGTCCGTTTGATTTTTTATATGTTTACGAAGAAGAAGAAGAAGCTATATTTGGATTACTTGGATTTCGTATACGTGAAAATTTAGAAGATGTAACACGTTATGGAGAGATTTCAATTATTAGCGTCGATTCTAACATACGACGGAAAGGCATTGGACAAGTGTTGATGGATTATGCAGAGCAATTAGCAAAGAAACATAATTGCATTGGCACATGGCTAGTTAGTGGAACAAAAAGAGTAGAAGCTCATCCTTTTTACAAAAAATTAGGGTATGAAGTAAATGGCTACCGATTTGTAAAACATTTTTAAACTACTTATAATTGAAGGGACTATAACTATGACAAACATTAAAGCAATTTTCATTGATCGTGACGGTACAATTGGTGGTGACACTACAATACATTATCCAGGATCTTTTACATTATTTCCATTCACAAAAACATCCTTGCAAAAACTAAAAGCTAAAAATATAAAAATTTTCTCTTTCACAAATCAACCTGGTATCGCAGATGGAATAGCAACTGTAGCCGATTTTGTACAAGAATTAGAAGGCTTCGGTTTTGATGATATTTATGTATGTCCTCATAAACACGGTGATGGTTGTGAATGCCGTAAACCAAGTACAGGCATGCTGCTTAAAGCAGCAAAAAAACATGGGCTTGATTTAACACAATGTGCTGTAGTTGGTGATCGCTGGACTGATATTGTTGCAGGAGCAAAAGTAAATGCGACAACAATTCTAGTCCGAACAGGCGCTGGGTATGATGCTTTGCATACGTACCGAGACAAATGGGCACATATTGAACCAAACTACATTGCAGATAACTTTGAAGATGCAACAAACTGGGTTTTAAATCAACTATAATACAAATGAAGATTTTGATGCACTCAAAATAATTTAAAACATAGTTAAAATAGCCTTTTTGGCAAATAATTGTCTTCCACAAAACGGATTACCTCAAAAGGTAGCAAGTTCCCTTTTGATAAGCAAACATTGCAATTCAAATTTTATTTTTTATTAGTAACAGCAATTAACGTAAAGAAGGAATAGCTTAGTGGCTATCCCTTCTTTATTGACTTCTATTATTTACATTTGTTATCTTTTTTTATTGAGTATTCTCATCGTTTTTATACTCCAAAATATCCCCTGGCTGACACTCCAAAGCTTTACATATCGCTTCTAATGTTGAAAAACGAACCGCTTTTGCTTTCCCATTTTTCAAAATAGAAAGATTCGCCATCGTAATTCCAACCTTCTCCGAAAGTTCCGTTACACTCATCTTTCGTTTTGCTAACATGACGTCAATATTAATAATAATTGTCATATCCGCCACCTCAGACCGTCAAATCATTTTCTGATTTTATGTTAATTGCTTCTTGTAGAAGGCGTTGCAGAATAGCAGCAAAAACAGCAATAACGAGCGAAGCAAAAACGATAATGAGTCCCACTAACCCAATAGGAGGGTCCATTTTTTTCGCTATAAAATGAAAAAGTGGTAAACCTAATACATACAAACCACTGATTGTAACTGCACAGCGCTTTATATTCTTTAACGCCTTTACAGATAATTCCGAGAACGCTGTGTTCTCATCAATGTACTGTAAAAGATTGAAAGCCTGATAAAGAGCAACGTAAAAAGGCACAGCTGCTCCATACATCACAATGAAAACAAGATATTTTATCAGAGTAATATTAGGATACAAATTCGCTGCGAAATTCGCCATTTCCGGCACTAAAAATATGCATAAAGCAAGCACTGAAATTCCAGCAAGAAAAATAATTACTTTTAAGAACGTTGTTGAACTTCGTTTAAGATTCATTTACAAGACCTCACTTATTTAATGACAACATAATTTTATCACATCATTTATTGTTTAACAATAAATAAATATCGTTTTCGTTGTCGTGTTTTTTAATTTAGGCAAAAATAAAAAAGAATTTCTCATTACAAAGAAATTCTTTTTCTTGAAAATGCCTCTTTCAACTTAATTTTTTAAAACGTTAATTCGTAATGGAAATAACGATTATCTCTCAAATAACCATTTTCAGCATATAATCGTTGTGCTGATAAATTATCAATCTCTGTTTGCAATTTTACACCTTTTGCTCCATTCTCTAATGCGTATTCTTTAGCAGCTTCTAATAATTTTTTACCTGTTCCGGCTCCACGCTTCGCCGCTTGTACAAATAAATCATTTAAAATCCATAATTCTTTCATTGAAATGGAAGAAAATGATGGATATAGTTGTGTGAACCCAATATATTCGCCGTCTTCAACTGCTACGAAAATAACGGACTCTTTTTTCTCAATTCGATTTCGTAAAAATACTTTTGCACCTTCTAAATCAGAATCCTGCCTATAAAACATGCGATAGTTATTAAAAACTGATGCTAGTCCATCTAAATCTGCAATTGTTGCCTCATATATTCTCATTTTACTCCATTCCCCTTCCAATACTGTCTCATTATATCCGTTGCCCATTTAGGCTGGTGTATTTCTTCTTTCGGTATAAACTCTTTCATTATTGGTTTTATATCCAATATAGGAGTACCATTAATAGCATCTAATCCCTCAACAATAATTGATTTACCTTCTCTTTTGATCACCTTTACAATTGTTACACCTATGCGATTCGGGCGATTTTTTCCGCGCTGTGCAAAAATACCTACTTCAGGATAATCTTTATTATTTCTAGGATGTCTAGCAAAATACTGAATTTGCTCGTCAGTTACTTTATGAAAATAAAAAACAACTTCAATATGGGAAAAATCTTCAATCCCTTGTATACTTTCTTCTGCATACATTTCAGTTAAAGTTATACGGGATCTTACTTCTCCCCACTCATCATCTTTTATTTCCTTTCTTTCATTATGTACAAATGCGATTGGTTGAACTGAAAACATACGCATTCCCCCTTAAATGTAACCACTTACATTATAAAATATTTTCTGAATGTTTTCCAGATATATGAATTAAGTTTACATAATATAATTATAATCTATTTATCTAGAGCTACCTTGACTGCTTCAATTGCATGTATATGAGTCGTATCAAATATCGGGACAGATACGTTTTCTTGCTTTATTAATAACCCTATTTCTGTACAACCTAATATGATTCCCTGTGCTCCTTTTTGCACTAACTCTTCGATGACTCTTTTATAATATTCTCTAGATTGAGATACTATTTTTCCTAAACATAATTCTGTATATATTACTTTATTTATTTCTTTTCTATTTTTTTCTGATGGTACTATTACTTTTATATCATGCTCTTCAATACGTGACTTATAGAAATCTTGCTCCATTGTATATTTAGTTCCAAGCAGACCAACCTTTTGAATGTCTTTTCTTTTAATTGCTTTTGCAGTTGCATCGGCAATATGTAAGACTGGAATATCAATTTTCTCCTTTATTTTTCCAACTACCTTATGCATTGTATTTGTACAAATGATTATAAAGTCTGCTCCTCCCTTCTGTAATGAATACGCCGCATTCGCTAAAACTTCACCTGCTCCATTCCAATCTCCTCTAGACTGGAATCTTTCAATCTCTTCAAAGTCCACACTATTAATCAAACATTTTGCTGAATGTAGCCCTCCTAATCTCTTTTTTATTTCTTCATTAATAATTCGATAATATTCAGAAGTTGATTCCCAACTCATACCACCTATAAGACCTATCGTTTTCATACAAAACACCTACCTAAACTATTTTTATGAAACTAATAGCAATGTTTTATTATGTATATTATACATAATAAAACAAGACTTTAAGTTTGGAATATAAAGTCTTGTTTTAACGGAAAATATGGAAATATTAAAGAATAATTCTACTTTCATTTCCAAGGAAATTTTATAGAATATTCTGGAATTAACAATCTGATGTTTTTATAAATTCTTTATACTTATAATTAAAACACTCTCGATACAGCTCTTTGATTTCATCATATGATGGAACACGTGGGTTATTAGCTGGGCTACCACTTTCAATTGCATCTGATGCCATTTTAGAAATAGCATTTTCAAATTCAATTTCATCGATTCCGTATTCTTTTAAATTTGGAATACGAAGATCAAAGCAAAGTTTTTTTATTTCACCAAGCGTGTAGTCTGCTACTTCCTCATCAGAATTCGAATACAAATCCTTATTTAAACTACGTCCAATTTTTGCTAACCTTTTCATTGCACTTGTTTTTGTAAACTCTAACACTGTAGGTAATAGTATGGCATTTGATATTCCATGCGGTACATGAAATAATGCTCCCACTGGCCTTGACATTCCATGAACTAATGTAACTGATGCATTAGAAAATGCAATTCCAGCTTGTAAGGAAGCAATCATCATCGCTTCTCTTGCCTCCATATTACGTCCATCTTCATATGCTATACGTAAATATTTCATAATACTTTCAATAGCTGAAAGAGCTAGTACATCTGTAAGTGGTTGTGAAACTTTAGAAATATACGCTTCAATTGCATGACATAACGCATCTATTCCTGTTGCTGCCGTAATTTGTGGTGGTAATGAACTTGTCAAAACTGGATCTATAATTGCTACTTTCGGTATAAAACTAGGATGCTTCATCATCATTTTTACATCTGTTTTTTTATTCGTAATTACTGCTACACTTGTAACTTCCGATCCAGTACCAGAAGTTGTTGGAATTGCAATAAGTGGTAGTGGGTTGTTTTCTATTTCAATATCCTTTTGGACATAATCCTCAACTTCTCCACCATTTGTATATAAAACCGCTACTGCTTTCGCAGCATCAATACAACTTCCACCACCAATACCGATAATAAAATCACACTTTTCCTCTTTACAAAGAGATAACGCTTCTAACACGTGTATATTTGTAGGCTCAGCATCTACTTTATTATATGTACTAACAGTAATACTTTTCTTATTTAGTTGTTGTATACACTTTTCAACATATCCTAATTTCTCCATAATTGTATCAGTAACTATAAAAGCTCTTTTCCCTAACTTTTTTGATTGTTCCCCCAGTTTTTCAAGCGAATTCCTTCCATATAATACCGACTTTGGCATACGAAACTCAGAAACTTCTTGCAAGTACTCCACCCCTTCTTATCCTAATTAATATTTTATGATATAAATTATCGATTTGATGAATCTTTACGATTCGAATGTTTAATAGAGTCCTGTTAAAGTATAGAACACGATAACTAAAAATACAGCAACCGTTTTCAAAATTGTAATAGCAAATATATCTTTATAGGACTGTTTATGTGTTAATCCTGTTACTGTAAGAATAGTAATAATAGCCCCGTTATGCGGTAGTGTATCCATTCCTCCTGATGCCATTGATACGATACGGTGCATAACTTCTAATGGAATATCAAATTGATTGGCCGCTGCAATAAATTTATCTCCCATTGCACTTAATACTATTCCCATACCTCCTGATGCAGAGCCTGTAATTCCAGCTAAAATATTCGTCGTTACTGCACCATTCACTAACGGATTTGTGAAAGTAGCAGAGATACCATCTCTCATAATTGCGAAGCCTGGAAGTGCTGCAATGACACCACCGAATCCAAACTCAGCTCCTGTATTCATCGTTGCAAGTAGTGCTCCACCAATACTTGTATTCAATCCAGCTTGGAAACCTGTTACTACTCGCTTCCAATATAATAATAACGTTGTTAAGATCCCTATAATAAGTGCCAATTCTACAGACCAGATTCCTACTACTGCACTTAATTCTACTTTTCCAAATGCTTTCATACCAATTGCAGAAAAATCAAAACCGCTTGGATACCACTTCGGTATCATAATAGTAAACACTTTATTCATTACACCTACTAAAATAAGTGGTATAAATGCAATAAGTTGTTGTGCTCTTGTGATTTCAATGTTATTAATTAATGGCATATTTTTTTGTTCTAATTGCAAAGATGCTGCCATTTCAGTATTTCCATCATTAAAACCAAAATATCCTTCACCTGCTGCTTTTGCCTTCTTACGTCTACTCTCTAAATATAGTAAACCTAATGTAAGAACAAAAATTGCTCCTACAATCCCAAGTATCGGTGCAGCATAAATATCCGTTTTAAAAAATGTTGTAGGTATTACATTTTGAATTTGTGGTGATCCAGGTAGCGCATCCATTGTAAACGTTACTGCTCCAAGAACAATCGTTCCAGGGATTAAACGTTTTGGAATATTAGCTTGTCGAAACAACTTAGCTGCGAACGGATAAACAGCAAACACTACTACATACACACTAACACCACTATACGTTAAAATAGCCCCCATTAATACAATCGCTAATATAGTACGTTTTTCACCAACTAACTCAATAATCGTTTTTGCGATAGAATCTGCAATTCCTGACATTTCCACTACTTTTCCAAATATTGCTCCTAATAAAAACACAGGAAAATATAACTTTATAAATCCAACCATTTTCTCCATAAAGATATTAGAAAAGAAAGGTAATACATAACTAGGTTCTGTCAAAAATACTGCAAATAATGCAAATATCGGTGCGAATAGAATAACAGAAAAGCCTCTGTATGCTACGAACATAAGTAAACTTAGTGCTAATAATATAATAACTAACTCCAATTTTACCCCTCCATTAAACAGAATATTCTAAATTTTATTGATAAACTTCTACTAATCTTTTAATTCTGACATCCCTCCTCTTATTCATACAATTTTTTCATGCTAAAAATGTCTAATTATAAATATTCGATTACATATGAAAAATCCCTTTAAACAGAAACGAATTCCTCATCATACGTTATAAAGGGATTGCTAGCATCTATATTTACTAATTTATTAAACTTTTTTCTGCACAAAAATGATACAGTTCTTCAACATCTTTCACTATGTAAGTCGCACTAACTTCAGTCAGTTCTTTCTCACAGCCATAGCCATATAAAACACCAATTGAAGCAATTCCATTCTGATTCGCACCTATTATATCGTGCTTTCTATCACCAATCATTATCATTTCTTCTTTATTTAGTTCTTCATTTGTTTGTAAAATATGAGCAATTATTTCTTCTTTTTTTATTCTCGTACCATCTAAATTACTTCCAATGATATCTTCGAAATAATTCGTTAATTGAAAATGCTCTATAACTTGTTTCGCAAATACAGTGGGCTTTGAAGTAGCTACGAATATGCGATTTCCTGAACTTTTTAATTGTTGCAAGAGCTTCAGAATCCCCTCGTATACATTATTTTCAAACAATCCACGCTGCTTTAAATACTCACGGAAGTAAAAAACTGCACGTTCAACCTCTCCTTCACTCATATTATATCTCTCTACGAATGATTGCTGAATAGGAGGACCTATAAATGAATCTAACTCACTTATATGTACTTCTTCAATTCCTACTTTTTTTAACGCATACAAAACCGAATTTACAATCCCTTCTTTCGGATCCGTTAAAGTTCCATCTAAATCAAATAGAAATGTTTTATACATGTTTCATTCCTCCACTTAATTTGCTGTATAAATAACTGCTAACATCTCTTCCACTTCTCCCTATTATACTATCATTATCTATTTTTTCGAAAAATCAATTTCCATATGTCACATACTTTCAGTTACAAAATACGATAGATATGATAAAGTAAAAAAGTTACAATTATTTTAATAGAAACTGGTGAAACAAATGTCAATTACGTTAATTTTTATAATGGCTTTCACAATTGTAATCCACGCAGTTGAAACAAGCTCTTATAGTATTCGATTAGCGGGGGTTCGTTTAAAGAAGATTGCTGTCGCATTATCCGTCGTAGGAATCGTATTACTCATTTCAAGAACGTCAAACTTACTACAAGCCTTTTTACTTGGCGGGATTGTGGACGAAGCAAAACTAGATCCTTCTATTGATTTAGAGCATATTATACGTCTTGTACTATTATCTGCTTCTATCGGTACATTGCTTGCGATTATACTGTATCCAACTTTGACAAAACTATTTGGATATGTCATTCAAAACTTTGAAACAGACGGTTCTTTCATTCGAATGATGAAAACGAATAACATTCAAAAATTAAAGTACACAAAAAAATATGTCCGCTTTCCAAAGTTAGAAATGATTCATAGACTGCGTATCGGCGGTATTCCAAAGCGTATAATGCTTATTAACATGTTCGCTACTGCAATTTATACAGCGGGAGTTCTTTCCGCACTATATGCTTCTTTTTTAATTCCAGCTTTCGCAACAAAAGCCACTACAGCTTCTGGTCTTATTAATGGTTTTGCTACTATTTTATTAACAGTGCTACTAGATCCACGTATTGCTCTTTTAACAGAGCGAGCTCTTCAATCAGAAGAAGGTGCTGAAGCAATGAGTAAAATGTATGCTTGGCTAATGATTTCTAGACTTTTTGGTACATTACTAGCTCAACTGTTATTCATACCAGGTGCTTACTGGATCACATGGATTATAAAGCTTATGAATTAAATTTACTCTCTAAAAAAAAGCAGGTGAGATAACAAATGACTATACAAACAGAACAAGATATCATTCGCTTAATAGAAAACGACGAATGGATGATGAATGTATTACAAATGGCAAAATCACTAGAGCTACCTGATTGGTGGGTTTGTGCCGGCTTTGTTCGTTCTAAAATTTGGGATACTTTACATGACTACGAAATAAGAACAGATACGCCTGATGTAGATGTTATTTATTACGATTGTCTACATCAAGACGAAACATATGAAAAGTTATTAGAAACGAAACTAATGAATATGGATGCCACTATCCCTTGGTCAGTAAAAAATCAAGCTCGTATGCATGTAATGAATAGCATGCCGCCATATTCTTCTTCTGTTGATGCTATTTCTAAATTTCCTGAAACAGCAACAGCTTTAGGAGTTACACTTGATGAACTAAACAACGTCATATTAACAGCCCCATGTGGTATTGAAGATGTCCTTTCCTTACAAGTGAGACCAACAGCTCATTTTCTTGAATCGAAAGAACGATTACATATGTACAAAAACAGAGTTATAAAAAAGAATTGGCAAAGTAAGTGGCCTAACATCACAATCACATATCCAGAAATATAGAAAGGGTGCCTCTCATTTATAGAAGCACCCTTTTCTTCATTTCAAAAAATGTATGACTGTTTCTGCAAACCTATCTGCTTCCTCATAATGAGGTGAATGACCGCTCTCTTCAAATACGATATACTTGCCGTTTCGGGCATCTTTATTAAATGTTTTAATTTGTTCTTCACACGTTACTACATCATGTTTTCCTACAATTAATAACATTGGATTCTGTACTTCTTTTATTTTATATAATAATGATTTATGACATGCACCCTCTAATTTTAATCTATCAAAATGAATTTGAGAGCGATTTGAAAATACTTCCCACTCTTCATCGCTATATAAACTATAGTCTGTTTCATCTTCCTTAAAATTGTAAATCTCCATTCTTTTTTCTTCTAATTCAGCGCTTAATCTTATATAAGCTTCTAACAACTCTTCTGAACTAGCATAGCTAGATGAATAAGCAAAGCACTCTTTTGCTACTTCTTCTTTTTCATGCTTTTTTAATAAATATCCTGTTTTTTGTAATAAAGCTCTACTTGTTAATGCAAAGTCGAAAGTTGGTCCTTCAAATATTATTTTCTGTATTGAACTTGGATATGCCGAAGCATATAACAACGCTACATATCCACCGAAAGAATGTCCAATTACAGACCACTTTTCAATTTGTAATGCTTTTCTTAGTTCCTCAGCGTCTTCAACTAAATCAATTAGTCCAAAAGGTTCTTCTGAAATTACTTCTGAACGACAAACACCTCTTTGATCTATCATAATTACATATAGAGAATCTTTTAAACGTTCCGCTTGATGAAATGAAAAATCATAGCAACTCTCTCCTGGACCACCATGCAAGTATAAGACTGGCTTATTTTTAGGATTTCCATGCGTTTCAACGTATAGCTTTTTCCCTCTAATATTCATGTATTTCCCTGCTTCTATCAAATTTGCCTTTATGATCATCACCCTCTCTTTTTACTGAATATTATAACATTTAATGTTAAATAATCCCTATTACATTTAAGAAGACGATAATTATTGCAAGTGGTGCTACAAATCGAAGTAAAAATGCCCAACAAGTAAATACTTTCTTTCCATAATTTCCACCTACAAAAAACTCTGCTTCTAGTACCTTTTTCTCCATTTTGAATGAAACGAAAATACTAATAAATAGTGCACCAAGCGGCATTAATATATTACTAGATAAAAAGTCTACTGCATCAAAAATATTCTTTCCAAAAATCGTAATATCACTCCATACTCCAAATGATAACGCAGATGGTATACCTACTAAGAAAATACCGAAACCAATCATCCATGATAGTTTCGTTCTTCTTTCTTGTTCACCATTTGCTAATGCTGAAACAACTGTCTCTAGCAGAGAAAATGCCGATGTTAATGTCGCAAATGTAAATAGTGCAAGAAATACTGTTAAGAAAAATCCACCGAATGGAATTTGACTAAATACAGATGGTAATACGATAAATAGTAATCCAGGTCCTTCTGTCGGCTCCATTCCTAATGAAAATACGGCCGGAAAAATGGCAAGACCCGCAAATAAAGAAACAAATAAATTCAATCCAACAATTGTTATTGCTGATTTTGGTAAACTTTCTTTTTTATTTAAATAGGAACTATACGTAACCATAATTGAAATCCCGATACTAATTGCAAAGAATGATTGCCCCATTGCGAACAAAATACTTTCCGAAGTAATCTTTGAGAAATCTGGTTGTAAGAAAAACTTCACACCTTTCATTGCATCATCAAGTGTTAACGAACGAATAATAAGAGCGACAAATAAAACGAACAATGCTGGCAACATATATTTACTTGCTTTTTCAATTCCATTTTGTACACCTTTTGATACAACCCATATCGTAATGAACATAAAAGCGAAATGTCCTATAATCGCCCAAGTGGGATTTCCAATTGTTTCAGTAAATAATGCTCCGTAATTTTGTCCCGGAGTAATAAGTTGTCCCGTTACTCCTCTGAATAAATAAATTAACACCCATCCACCTACAACGCTATAAAACGAAAGTAGTATAAAACATGTTCCAACGCCAAGTCGTCCAATCCAGTGCCATCCTGTATTTGGCGCGATACTTTTAAATGCTCCAACCGCTTGTTTCTGTGTACTGCGACCAATCATAAATTCAGCTATAAGTAGCGGTAGCCCAATTAATACAGTAAATAATATAAAGATTAAAAAGAATGCTCCTCCCCCGCTTTTCCCAGCGATATAAGGAAACTTCCATATGGCACCAAGTCCAATTGCTGATCCGGCTGCTGCCATTATAAAACCTAATTTCGAAGTCCATTGCTCCGTCTGTTTCATCTCATTTTCCTCCTAATAAAATCATTTTATATAAATAATTAAATTTTATAGACCAATCCGAATAAACCCTCCATTTCTATTTCCATAAAATTAAAAAATGGCTCAACGTCTCTATATAAAGAGACGCTAAGCCATTTACTTAACGCGGTACCACCCTTATTGATTCCATTATGAATCCACCTTAGTAGTAATCGTTTGATTACAAACCTAATATCGAAGGTTAACCGTTAAGATTTACTAAGAATGTGATTCCGTTCCACCTTACTGCTCCTAGGCGAGTTCAGGATGTTATTTGACTATGTCGCACCAACCCATAGCTCTCTGTACAAATACATGACCTTACTACTCCTATTCAACACATTTTAATATTTAGAATATATTTTCTTTTGAAATTAATATGAAGTATATCGGTTATATTTGTAACTGTCAAGGGATATATTGATTTTTTTGTCGAAATGGTTCATATTGATAACTCACTTTCACTAAGCTTATTAGCAAAAGAAAGAGTCTATATTTTCACCTTTTCAAACGAACTATAAAAAAAGAATCTTCGCGATAGTCGCGAAGATTCTTTTTACGGTATAAGACGAGTACAATCTCTCGGAAAAGCACTCGCCTCTCGTACATTTGTTAATTCTAATAGTTTATATACAATCCTTTCTAACCCAATTCCGAAACCTCCATGCGGGGGACAACCGTATCGGAATGTATTTAAATAAGATTGAAATTTCTCTGGGTGCAATCCTTTTTCTTTAAACGAAGCGAGTAACATTTCATAATTATGAATTCGCTGTGCCCCTGACGTTATTTCTAACCCTTTATATAATAAGTCGAATGAATCAGTAATAGCTGGATTCTCTTTATTTTGCATCGTATACATCGGTCTCGCTTCTTTCGGATAATGTGTAATGAAAACAAATTCACTATTATATGTTTCCTTTACATATTTCCCTAGTAACTTTTCACCTTCTGTATCTAAATCCCCTACAGGAGATTCTTTACGATACTTACTTTTCAAAATTTCTTGTGCTTCTAACAATGTAATTTTAGGTATTTCAGTAATAACAGGTACTTCTATTTGTAATAGTTGTAGTTCTATTTCACATTTTTTCGCTACTTGTTGAAATATATATCGTAAAACATCCGTTTCTAGTTGCATCACTTCATAAAAATCATGAATAAATCCAAGTTCTACGTCTAACGAGATATATTCATTCAAATGACGGGAAGAGTTATGATGTTCCGCTCTATATACAGGTGCAATTTCAAAAACTCGTTCTAGTCCACCCGCTACCATCATTTGTTTGTAGAACTGTGGTGATTGTGCTAAATAAGCTTCTTTTTGGAAGTATGGAAGCTTAAAAACATTTGCTCCTCCTTCTGCCCCTTGTGAAACAATTTTCGGAGTAAATATACGTGTGAAATCGTTCTCTATTAGAAATTCACTAAAGCTCTGAACGAGTGTAGATTTCACTTTAAAAATCGCTGCAGTTCGCTCATGCCTTAATGATATTACCCGCTCATTAAGTAGTTGATCTAAGCCAACTTGTAACTTCTTTTTATTTATTTCAAATGGAAGTGGCTCTGCACCGTTTATTACTTTCACTTCATGAGCAAGTACTTCAACACCCAATTCCGTTTTCGACGTCTCGACTATCTCACCGATTACATGGACAACACTTTCTACATCAACTTTATATCCGGCCAATTCATTTTCTAATACACATTGAATTACTCCTGTTCTGTCCCGTAATAATAAAAAACTAACATTTCCAAGGTGCCGAATTTTTTTTACCCATCCTTGAAGTAATACAACCTTTCCACTTTGCTTTGTACATTCTTTTGTGAGTGAACGCTTCATTATTGAATCCATTATTTTTCCCTCCAGTAATTTTATATTTATTTACGTTATTGTTGTCATCGTCATCATCCACGGTCACTCACCCCCTTTCAAAGAATACAAAAATCCGCCCCTATAAATAGGGACGGATTTTTTTCCGCGGTACCACCCAAATTGTCATACTGACCATCTTAGCCCTGATAACGGTAGGTACCGTTTGCTTTTACTAACAATCACGTTCAAAGCAACGCTCACAGGTGTCTTTCCATCATGCGGTATCGCAACCTTCCCAGCAACCGGCTGCTCTCTGTAGACCTTTGCACCATGTACTTTTCCTAATCATCACTTTTTATATTTACAGAGTATTCTAACTCTTTATCCTATAAAATGCAAGCACTTTTAAATATATTTTGATTTTTCACATCCAGTTTTGTACAATCTCCTCTAAAGCCATTCCACGTGAACCTTTCAGTAAAACAACATCTTTTTTCGCTATAACTTTCAATACTTCCTCTGCTATTTTGGCTTTATTATCAAATGACTTTATTTTTCCTGTATGATAGTTCTTTCTTGCTTCTTCCGCTACAATTTTGGCTAACTCTCCATACGTAAATACATATTGAATGCTCTCCTCATTTAACATTTTACCAATTTCTCTATGATATGTTTCAGCTTTCTTGCCTAACTCCAACATATCCCCAATCACTATAATTTTTTTCATATAGGCATTTAATTTCTGCAACGTTTCAATTGCAGCCTTCATGGAGGAAGGACTGGCATTCCATGCATCGTTAATAATTGTAAAACCTGTTTTAGCGGTTAAAAACTGAAAGCGCATTTGTGTAATGTTTATTTGCTGCAATGCTTCTTGTATTTTTTCTATAGGGACTTTGTAAAATTGACCTACAGCGATTCCGACAATCGTATTAAAAATATTATGTTTTCCATGTAAGGGAACATCGTACTGTATTTTTGAATGATTTAATTTAAAATGAACACCATATTCATCTAATTGTACGTTCGTTGGAAACAAATCATTTGTATACTTTCCACCAAACGACTTACTTTCTATACCTAGCATATTAATATTTTGAGAAAGTAATGGCTCATCACCATTATATAAGAACAGTCCACCGTCATTTAATCCGTCTACAATTTCAAATTTAGCCTTCGCAATCTCTTCTCTTGATCCAAGCGTTTCTAAGTGTGACTGTCCAATCATTGTAATGATCGCTACATCTGGCTGTGCTATTTGTGCTAAGTTTCGAATTTGTCCCGTTTCGCTCATTCCCATTTCAAGTATTAACAACTCTGTATCCTGTTTCATTTCTAAAATCGTTAGTGGTAAACCAATTTGACTATTTAAATTTCCCTTCGTTTTATGCACACGATAAGTTGTACTTAATATCGTGCTTATTATATCTTTTACCATTGTCTTTCCATTACTACCAGTAATTCCGATAACTTTCACATTACTTGTCTTTCGGTAATATCGCGCTATTTTTTGCAGTGCAAGTAATGTGTCATCTACAAAAATAATCGGGATTCCTTTTGGAGGATCACCGTAAGACTTTTTCCATAAAGAAGCAGCCGCACCTTTTTTCCATCGCTTCTTTTACATAATCGTGTCCATCTTTCACCCTAATAATCGGAACAAACAAATTCCCTTTCGTAATTTTTTTAGAGTCAATACAGACGCCTTGCATCTCTATATAATGAAATGATTCTTGTAATCCTTCACCATTTACTATCTCTTCCAATTTATTTAATTGTAGTTGAATCAAATCGTCACCCTTTTCCATTTTTTACATAAAACCCAATTCATTTACGCATATTAATAAAAAATTTTATAGCGAGGTGTGTATATGCAAAAAGCAATTAGTTTCTTTCTCCTATTGTTTTGCCTAATTGTAGTAAACGAAACATACGCCTATTCACCAAAATCTTTACCAATCTCTCAAAACTCTGATCAATGGCAAGTGAATATTGATAAACCGAAAAAAACAAACAAGAATATGCTTCAAGCTAAAAAAGATGAATTTCAAACATATCATTTTTCAGTAAAGAATGTTGGGAATAGAGAGGTATATAACGTAAACGTCGAAGTATTCCGCAACGAACCAAATAAGAAAACGAAATATGAACTCTTTTCCCTAAAGGAAAGTCGTTTAGCAAGTGGAAAAACTGGATTTGAACACGCTAATTTACCTGTTGCTACAAAAGCGGATGAGGTTGATGTGATTATTACATGGCAAGAACACCCATTCCGATCGATGCGAAATGGTCAAAAAGTTGAATCTAGAAAATTTAAAGAGCATTTTGTTTTTAAAGAAGCTAAAAAGTAAATGGGATCCGGATATATTCACACTAACATTGATATAGCTTTATTTACTAGTACCAGTTCGTAAGCAAATTAAAAAGTCGTGGCTTAATGCCACGACTTTTTATATTAATTCGTACTAATGCCTCTCGCTGCCCAAATGCGATCGATATCAGCAGCATGTTGTCCGCCATATAAAAGAGCATCCGCTTGCTTAATCGCTTTTGCTCCATCACTGAATTTAGAGTTTGGTGTTAATGACCAGTGTGATTGTAAAATGATTTTCGTTGCTACATCACGGCCAAAAGCTTGTGCCATTTCGTATTGACCTTGAGCCCAAATTTCACCATCATCATGCACTTCATTCGTTATATCTTTCGGATATACTTTATTCGTATCTAATCGGCGTAAGCATGTTGGATCTGAACTAGAATAAGCTGTCGCATCCCATTCTCCAACACATGCTTTACCATATCCAGTAGTCGATACTGCATCTTCATATGTAGCACCTAAGAAGTCGCCAAATCCTTCTCCCATCGCTCCACCTTCTGCTGAACTACCAAAGCCAGGAACTTGGTTATCTTGAATCGAATGCCCATATTCATGTGCGATAATACCAGCATCTTCTGCATCATCAACACCGCCAGTACCGAAAGTTAAAGCTTTTGTTGATGGAGAATAGAATGAGTTATCATCAGTTGTACCATTAACATTCACTTTTATCGAACGGTTATTAATATTTTTAAAACCTAGACTTTGAATGTAACGTTGCAATGTGTCGATATGATAGTACGACATAACATCTTCAAAGCTATCATTTGCGCGTGTATAGTTAAATTGTAAATTCGTAGATTTTGTTTTCGCTTTTGAAGAAATCGTTACATATTCTCCAATTAAAAATCCTGTTCCATCTAAACCTTTTAACGTAACAGTTTTCAGTTGGTTCGTTAGAGCTGTTGAATCTACATCGTTATTATCTTTTAAGCCTACTTTACTACCGCTAGATACGACTGGGTTAGGTAAAAATACTTTTCCTGACCCTTCAGCTTTTCGGTTTATATCAACCTTTTTAATTAACTTTCCATTTTCTGCATCAATAAATGTTTCCCATGCACCAAATGGATTATTAGAATGGACTACAACTTTATATACTGGACGAGCAATTCCTTCTTCAACAATATATCCGAACTCTTTATCTGTAGGAGCCCATAAATTTTGCTCACTTGCTTCTCCAACATACGCCATTGATTTTTGTATTGCATCTTTTTCACTAATTTTTGTCGTTACTTCCTTCACACCTGTAACAGGCTGATAATCAGAAACAGCGAGTACTCCCTTTCCTTCTCCGTTAAGAGTAACTGTAATTTGTTTTGAGAATACAGGCGCACCGTTAACAACTTGTTGGAACCTAACATATGAAGCTACTGACGTTTCTGTTGTAGAAATATATTGCAAGTCTGAAAGGTCTGTTTTCAATCCATACTGCGCAGCATTTTCTTTTAAATATTCAGTTGCTTTTTTCTGTGGCGAATAAGCTTCTAACTTTACTTGCTGTTGTTTTTCCAATGCCGAAACCGTAGAAATTGTCCCCATTACTAACGGCACAGTCATTGCCATTGCCACCATTTTTTTATTAAACATAGAACCACTCCCCCTAATAAAGTAGCTCAACCTTATCCCATTACCACTAGGCAATCATTCCCCACAAAATGGGGGGATAAAAATTGAATCTACGAGTAATTCTCTATAAACACTTCTATTACCTTTTCATTTAGGGTAAGTGAAATTTTCTCAATATTTATGTGTAAATTGAACACAATACTTTAGAAATATATTTCTAAAGCAATCCCTTAACTCTTAAACTTTTTAAATGACTTTGTAAAAAATAGGCTACTTTTTACCTAACGATAGGTTGAAAAAAATATTAATGAATGATACGATTTATATAACCTTTTTTTAGGAGGCTTTATTATGAGCAAAAGTGAAGAAACACTCTCTTCAATTATGGAAGCAAGCTATCGACTGTTTGCCGGACATGGTATTACCAAAACGACTTATTCAATGATTGCTGAAGAAGTCGGAATTGCTAAACCGTCCATTTATTATTACTTTAAATCTAAAGATGCATTAATCGAATGTATTTTCACAGAATTATGTGCTGCGATGCAGTTTTCTTCCTTCTTCCATACAGAAGAGTTTACGAAAGAAAATTTTATTGAGAAATGCATTGAAATTGGATTCAAAATAATTGATGAACAGCAGAACGATCCTTATTTTAATCGTGTGTTGCAAGAATATGTATTACTATCTTCAAGAAATGATATGTACAAAGATCGATTACTAACTGTGCAAACAGAATATTTACAAGGATTTGAATCCCTCCTTACAAAAGCAAATGAGCTTCAATTGATTGAAAATAAAAATCTAGTTTCAAAAGCTCATATGTTAGCATTAGTGCTTGATAATGTCGGGAATTTTATGATGTTACATGTGGATATAGATTATAGACAAATATGGATGGAAGCTGTAAACAGTATTTTTGAAAGAAGGGATTGAATTGAATACTAAAAAACGAATTATCGGCTTAGACTTTGCTAGAGCTTTGGCGATGTTTGGTATGCTGCTTGTTAATTTTATGGTTATAACAGGTGCAGAAGGAAATGGTCCCCCATTTTTAATAACCTTCATGTCACTTTTTGAAGGTAGAGCTTCTGCCTTGTTTGTTATACTTGCTGGAATTGGCATATCTTTAATGACTAGATCCTCTGTTGCTAGAAATGAAAAAATAAAAATTTCTAATAGCCGAAAGATCATATGGAAACGGGCACTATTCTTATTTATTTTAGGATTACTTTTATACGTAATGGAGTGGACTGGGGATATATTACACTACTATGGTGTTTACCTTTTCGTTGCTGCCTTACTCATTACAGTCCGAAAAAAAGCATTACTCTTCTTATCTATTATTATCCTACTCTTGGCACAATCTCTTCAGCTTATTTTCAATGCTTTCGAAGGTTGGGGAGGCCCTACTCCATTTATAAACTATGTAGACTTCTGGACAGTTAACGGTTTTCTTCGCAATTTATTCTTTAATGGTTATCACCCTTTTTTCCCATGGTTTTCATTCTTCTTAATCGGTATGATAATTGGCAGATTAGATCTTCATAATAAAAAGATTAGAGATAGGTTGCTCTTGCTCGGTATTACATTCACCATACTGATAGAACTTTTATCAAAAGGGCTCACGTACTACTTCATTCCACACATTAGCAAAGCAACTGCTACATTTTTGTTTAATACAGGACCCATTTTACCAAATGTATTGTACATTTTATCTGCAACAGGATCTGCTATTGCTATATTAATACTTTGCCTCTATATCACTGAAAAATATGAAAATAATTGGTTTGTTACTTCCATTATACAAACAGGTCAATTAACATTAACTTATTATGTAAGTCATGTATTTATCGGGATTGGGACATTAATTCTATTCAATAGAATGGAACATCAAACACTACTTTTCGTTTTATTATTTGCTACTGTATTTTTCATTTTCAGTATTTTGTTTAGCGTATTATGGAGAAAGAAATTTTCTAGAGGACCTATCGAATGGATTATGAGGAAATTAGCTAGTTAATTTACCTCCATACGAAAAAGGAAGTTGGAATCATTCCAACTTCCTTTTTTCTTTAATTAGCTGCACTTAATTTAATTCTAAGTTTTGTTTCACCTAAAGAAAGTTCATCATCTTCGTTCGTTAAGTGACCAAATGTAAATTGTTTAACGAGTAAGTTTTCTTCCAATAAATCTTTATGGTTCGTTAACGTTCGTTGTAGTTCTTCTTCTGTATCGAGAATAACATTGACTCGTAAATTAACTGGTAAATTCAACTGTTTACGATATTCTTGAACCGCACGAATGAATTCACGCGCTACTCCTTCTTGTAACAATTCTTCCGTTACATTCGTATCTAACATAACTGTATATTGTCCGTTAGTCGTATTAGAGAATCCTGATTTTGCAACTTTTTCAACTAACACATCTTCAGCAGTTACAACTACTTCTTCTCCTGGTGTTGCTTCGTAAACTGCTCTTTCTGTTGATACAAAGTTTTGTACTTCTTCTTGTGATAATTTTTTTAGCCAACCATTCACTGCATTCACATTTTTACCGAATTTCGGCCCTGCTGTTTTAAAATTGAGCTTCAATTGATATGATGTGTATTTTGTTTCATCAAGTTCAACATGGAACGCTTTTACATTTAACTCATCCATAACGATATCACGATAAGATTCCCAATCCATATCATTCTCGTTATGCTCAAGTAATACAAGTTCTGCTAGCGGCTGTTTTACTTTTAAAGAATGCTGATTACGGTTACTTCTTCCAAGTTCAACAACTTGTAAAACAGCATCCATTTCCGCTTCTAATTTCGGCTGAAGTAGTGATTCATTTACAACTGGATAATCAGCTAAATGAACGCTACTTCCTTCTAAATTAAGATGAATGTCTTCCGCGACAAACGGTGTGAATGGTGCAATTAATTTACTAATTGTTACAAGTACTTCATGAAGTGTCTCATACGCAGCAGCTTTTTCAGCGTTCATACCAGATTCCCAGAAACGATTACGTGAGCGTCTTACATACCAGTTACTCACTTCATCTACAAGTGCTGCAATTTCACGAGCTGCATTCGTAAATTGATAATCATCAAGTGCTGTTCTCACTTTTTTCGTTGTACTATGCAATCTTGATAATACCCATTCGTCTAATTTCGTACGCTTTACATCATACATTTCTTTCGGGTTATACTCATCTAAATTCGCATATAAAACGTAGAAGCTATACACATTGACTAATGTATCTACAAATTTAGATTTCGCTTCCAGTACGGTTCTTTCAGAAAAACGCTTCGCATTCCACGGAGCACTATCAACAAGTAAAGCCCATCTTAGCGCATCTGCACCAAACTTATCTACTAAATCAACTGGATCTAGTGCATTCCCTTTACTTTTAGACATTTTCTGACCTTCTTCATCTAAAACATGCCCTAGTGATAACACTCGTTTATACGGTACTTTTCCTGTATACAGTGCTGAGACTGCTAATAAACTATAAAACCAGCCGCGTGTTTGATCAATTCCTTCTGCAATAACATCAGCTGGAAACTGCTCTTCAAATAACTCTTTATTTTCAAATGGGTAATGATATTGTGCAAATGGCATGGAACCACTATCAAACCAAACATCAATTACTTCTGGTGTACGATTCATTGTGCCTCCGCATTTTTCGCAGCGGACTTGAACTTCATCTACATAAGGCTTATGCAATTCTAAATCTTCCGGTGTTTCTTTCGTACTATGCTTTCTTAATTCGGCAATGCTTTTCGGCGCAAACTGATGATCACAACTTTCACATTCCCACACGTTTAATGGCGTTCCCCAATATCTATTTCGGCTAATATTCCAGTCCACCATATTTTCTAAAAACTTACCAAATCGTCCATGTTTCATATGATCCGGATACCAAGTAACTGAATCATTATTTTGTAAAAATGTATCTTTAATTGCAGTTGTTCGGATTAACCAACTTTCTCCTGCATAATAAAGTAGTGGTGAATCACAACGCCAGCAATGTGGGTAGCTATGTTCATATTTTTCTTTATGATATAGCAAACCTTCTTTCGCTAAATAACGAACAATGTCAACGTCACAATCTTTTACAAATTTACCTTTCAAAAATGGTACCGCTTCTGTATACTCACCTTTTTCATCTACAACGTGCAAGAATGACAATCCTTCACTTTGAACAACTCTATAATCGTCCTCTCCATATGCTGGAGCAATATGAACAAGTCCTGTACCACTATCTGCCGTTACAAAATCTGCTGCGATAACGCGGTAACCATTTGTAACTTCTTTCATCGGAAATGGCGCTGTATAAGATGTGTTTAATAATTCTTCGCCTTTATGAACAGATAATACTTCATAGTTTTCTTTTAATACTTCTTGTACACGTTCTTTCGCAACAATGTATACATGACTTTCTTGTTTTGCTTTAACATATTCCATATTTGGATGTACAGCAAGCGCAACATTTGCTGGAAGTGTCCAAGGCGTTGTTGTCCAGCCTAAGAAATACTCATTTTCACTATCTTTCACTTTAAACTTCACTGTTGCACTTAAATCTTTTACTGTTTTATACCCTTGTGCAACCTCATGTGAGCTCAATGAGGTTTGGCAGCTTGGGCAGTATGGTGAAACTCTATGTCCTTTATATAACAATCCTTTTTCATGGATCGTCCCCAAAATATGCCATACACTTTCGATATATGGATTCTCTAAAGTTACATATGGATCATCCATATCTACCCAATAACCAATACTTTCAGTGAATTCACGCCACTGCTTTTCATATGTGAAAACACTCTCTTTACACTTTTGAATAAATGGTTCAATACCATATTCTTCGATCTCATGTTTACCAGAAATACCAAGTTGCTTCTCAACACCTAGTTCTACAGGTAAACCGTGTGTATCCCATCCTGCTTTTCTTACTACTTTATAACCAGCCATCGTTTTATATCTTGCTACTAAATCTTTAATTGCCCGACCAAGTGCATGGCCGACGTGTGGTAAACCGTTCGCCGTTGGTGGTCCTTCATAAAACACAAACGATTGCGCGCCTTCTCGATTCTGAATTGATTGTTCAAAAATGCTTTGTTCGTTCCACTGCTTACGAATACGTATTTCTCTCCCTACAGCTGACTCTTTTACATCTACTTTCTTCATCTACAATCACTCCTTTGAATGTTTTAAAAGCACACAAAAAACCCGTCCCTATGAAGTAGGGACGGGTTTACCCGCGTTACCACCCTAATTCTATTAGCTTTTTCACTAATAGCGCTTAGCAACGTACTATCATACGTGTTCTTTGTAACGGTAGACATCCGTCCGGGCTTACTCACTTTCAGCCTCGGCTCCTCGGAGATGATTTTCAAATAACGTCTGCCCACCGGCTTTCAGCAATATACCGGCTCTCTGGAGAACAGTTCACTATTTTACTCTTTCTCGTCTTCAGATTTGTATACTTTGTTAAAAGTTATTTTATGCCATTTGACAACTAATTGTCAACTAATTCAAAATATATCCTTATCTTTTCCCCTATTCTTATACAATTACTTTTCAAATTCTCGCAATGCTGCTAAATTTTCATCATCCTCAATAAGTTCAGCAAAGAATCCCGATTCATCCTCACGAAGGACAATTTCAAGCTCTTCCTTCGCCTCTTCATTTCTATTTAACTGTGCTAAATAACAAGCACGATCATATCTTGCTAACAAATCATTTGCATCCATTGTTAATACTTCATTTGCTATTTTTTCTGCCTTTAGTGTTTGGCCGGCACCATGATATGAAGACGCTAAAGAAAGGAGAATTGCTGTTTCATTTGGATGATGTATAGAAGCATTTTCTAATAGATGAATTGCCTCTTCAAACCTTTCTTGACTTTGATACATTTCTCCTAAAGCAAGAAATGCTCTACTTACAAACGGTGTTTGCTCCGTTAATTGTAAGGTAATCTTTTCTGCTTTTCTTTCTTCCCCTGCTTTAAAGAATACTTGTGCTTGCAGAAGAAGAGTATCATAATCATCTGGTAGTTCTCGAACCATTTGCTTCGTTAATTCCAAAGCATCTCTTAACATATCTTCTTCCTCGCACTCAACGAAAAGATTTACAAGTTGCTTCGCTACTTCATAATCCCATCTATTTTCTAGTGACGTGTGCAGAATCTCTATTGCTTCTTTATTCATCTCTACATTCCCATAAAATAGCGCAAATCGCTGTGCTGCCATACTATTTTTCGGATTTAACTTTAAAGAGATTTCATATAAATCAATTATCATAGTAACCATTGAAATTTCTTTGGCACGATTTTTCATACGATAAAAAGCTCTCGTAATGATAGATCGTTTTGGCTGTTCATGCAGCTGACGTTCAATCCATATTTCCGTAACCGCAGCTGCAGCATACATGAATGCTGTACTTCTTTCTGCTTTTTTCACCTTTAACGTATGAAGAAAATCTCGTATGTTAGACAATTTTTTATGTTGCTCTACTGCTTTTACATAAACATCAAATATACGTTCATTATCAAAATCTTTTTGTATTACTTTCATTGCAACTTCAATTGCTTTTACATTTCTTTTTTTCACTAATACTTTTGCATAATGATATAGAACTTCTATATGCTCACCATCTAATTGTAGCGCGTATTCAATCTGTGCTTGTTCTTTATCTATTTCATTCATCGCTCCGTACACATATGCAATCGCATCTAAACGCCATATTTCAGGTACTTCTTCCTCTAATTGTTCTAGTTCAGTCAGCAATTCTTCCTGAAGATTCATATCTACTGAAAGCTGTGCCAAATATTCCATATTAATATGCAACGGCTCTTCCTTCATCGCCTGAACCATATGACTTTGTTCTTTAGAACGGTTTTCTTCTTTTTCGTATATTTCCGCAAGCTGTAAATGTACACCTACGAAATTCCCATCAAGCTCTAAACATGTTTCATACGCTTGTTTTGCTTCCGTCAATTGCCCTAATGCCATAAGTGTTTCACCAATTCGGTAATACGGTAATGCCGTTTCCTTTTGTTCTATCGCCTTATTATATCTTTTCATCGCTTGGCCGTACTGTCCAATAGATTCATATAAAATACCTGCATAACAACCGTACTCACTTACTTCATTACTTTCTTTGTGTAACGTTCTTAAAAACGCTATACCTCGTTGTACAAATTCCGTTCCTTTAATTCGATTCACATATTCATCTAACGCACTTGCTACATTATAATCACTTTTCTTTATACCATTTTCTAACTTAGATAGCGCTACTTTAAATCCTTCTTCATTTCCACCAAGTTCAATTTCAGCATCCCATAAAACCATTCCTGCATTCATGAGGAAATCTTGGCTCTTTTCAATTTGCTTCTCAAGACCAAGAATGTATTCTTTTGCTTCCTTGTATTGTTCTCTTGCCATATACACTTGTGTAAGTCCGAAGTGAGAATAAACATCCTCATCGTTTTCTTCTAAAGCACGCTTATACAATACTTCTGCTTCTTCCAAGCTATCATTTTGAAAATGATAGTCACCTAATTTTACGTAAAGAGGTGCTTTATCATCACAATTCTCAATACCGTTTAATAAAATTTCTTTCGTACTTTCCTCATCCTTCAAATCAGATTCGTATATTTCCGAAAGTTTCGTATAAATGTAAGGTGCATTACTATCCAAATGAATCGCTACTTTAAGCCCTTTTATTGCTAAATATAATTTTCCTAGTTGATGTGCACATCTCGCTCGTTCATACCATACATGTGCTTCATATTTATACTCTTTTAACAAGTCATTAAAGATTTCATATGCTTCTTCATATCTTTCTAAATCTATTAATATTAAACCGTGATTCGTTAAAGTGAACCTTTCAGGACTGCGCTCTAACGCAACTTGAGAGTATTGCAATGCTTTTTCAGATTGATCAATATACATATAGGATAAAGCGAGAAAACTCCAAGCAATAGGCTGATCTGCGTCTAATTGTAACGATGAACGAAAGCTTGAAATCGCTTCTATATAACTTTCCTGCTCAAAAGCATATCTTCCGTTTATTAAATGATATAATGCACGATTATTTTTCTTCTCAACGCTTGTCAGCATTTGCTCCGCTTTCTCTACTTCTTGAAGACGAATAAAACACTGTGCACCATGCAATTTAACAAAGTCCGAGTTCGGAAACTTTTCCATTAACTTATCGATACAATATAAAATAAATTCTTTATCTACTTCAACATCTAAGTGCTTTATCGTATATAGCCACGTATTTGGATTATCGCTCGTTTCTTTTAAAAATTGTACTAAGTTACTAATTCCCTCTTTGTCATGTTCATCTAAATGATCCGTAAGAGAAAAAATAGATTTAAAATAACGATTTTCTTCCTCATTTAGAAACGCTAGTTGCGCCTTCTTTTCTTTCGGAACAAACGTGATTGCTAAACAGCCTGTATAACGATATTTTTCTTGTAATTTACTATATTCTACAAGAACTGGTTCTATAAAGTTTGGATCTTGAACATAGAAAGCTTGCAATGTATCATCATATCCAGATAGAACTTGTACGTGTGAAGCATGCTCAATATCTATACTTAATAAAACAGGAATTCCTTCATCAATCAGTCTCTTATAATTCTCTTCATTCCCTTTAAAATAACGATATTCATAACCTAATTCTTCTAAATAAGAAACAGTATCTGAAAACTTCGATCCTGTCATATCAAAAATAAACTCTGCTATTTCATCTTGTGTACGTGTCTCTCCCCATATACGCAACATCATCTCTAAACTTGTCGGAACACAATAATTATCCTTTTGTACAATAGGAACTATCGGCAAGTGAACCTTTTTTCCATCCGGATTTTTTTCTAAATTATGATATAAAGATTCTTTTAAACTCTTTTCTTCTTTTAATAGCTTTTGTAAATCTGCAAATTTATTCATTTTGTACAGCGCTTCTGCACGTAAATGTACAAAGTAAGTGTTATAAGCATGATATGGCAGCTGAGTATTTATGTTATCTATTACCGCTAACATCTCTTCATATTGCTCTAAATCTAATAAATACTTTACCTTCTCAAAATGAAAATATGGTACTTGTGGGAACTTTACAATCGCATCATTAATTAACTGTATTGCACGTTTTTGTTCTCCTTTATTTGCATACAATTGTGATAATAAATAGGTAGATAACTCTTCACAATCTTCATGCTGCATGCCAGCAATAAATTGTTCTTCCGCTTTCTCCCATTCGCCTGTATGCATATAAACGTAGCCCCATTTATCAAACACTACGCGCGTACTATACTCCTCTGCTTTTTGCATATACATTAGCGCTTCTTCATTTCTTTTCATTTCTAAAAGACATCGTACTAAGGTAAAATATGTTTTCGCTAAAAAATCTGCATCTATTTCTTCTTTATTACTCTCTTCTAAAGTTTCTTTTAACAGCTGCTCTGCTTCAAGAATTTTTCGCTCATCAATTAGCTCATCACAATATAAAGAGAGCGTTCTCATATTTGGGAATTTTTTATAAGCGTAGCGAATGAGGAATGAACTGTATTGGTGCATAAGCCCTTCATCAGTAAGGCGAATTAATATGTCAAACTCCTTATGCGAAGGAATATTAGCAAGCCAATTCTTCACATAGGATAAAGTATTCGTTTCTTTTATATATGCAATTTCATTATTTATTTCCTGTAATCCATCTACAAATCTCTTGTCTTTTAAACAAGTTTCTAACTGCTTAAAATCTAGCATGCATTCACCTCGAATTTATATTTATACTGCTACTTGCTTAGATTTTACACACCATATAGTATGTATTCAACTAAAATCTCTTATAATGGATGGTATTAATTAATATTATTCAAATTTATAACAAAATATAGTAAAAATGATTGTTTTTCTCCGTATTTTGTTTAATTATATGGAATAACGTAACATGCGGTTTTAATCTTGTAGAAGCTGAAATTAGTACATAAAATTATATCAGCGATAATTCAAATATATCGGCGATTTTCAAATTATATCGACATTAAACGACGATCCTTATATATCATGACTTTTAACATACTATGTCACCAAATGTAATTTTCATATTCGGAGCGTATACTAAAGAAGAATGCACATGAAATATTTTAAAAAATCGTAGTTCAGCTTCATATTGAGCTAGCGCATCATCATATGTTAATCCTCTAGCCATTAAACGTTCTACAAATTGTTGCTTATCACCCGGATCACCTGCAATCCCCTCTTCTTTTAATGATTGATACAAATCGTTTTTATCATTGTGATGCATATTTGAATCTAAAAAGTTCACTTTATCGCTTACTCTACATTCAATATTTTTCACACCTAATTCACTTAAATATATCGGTATTTTCATACCAATATTTCCATCTTTTCCACTCCTCTGCGTGTCACTTTCAAATAAATTCTGCAAAATGCCTAGCTGGATAATTTCCGATTGGTTCTCTCCATCCAAAGTGTATGAAGACATATTTGATATCCAATGTGGTTCAAAACAGATTATTTTCCCGCCACTTTTAACTGAATGAATCATTTTTTGTAGCATCGTTTTTGGTGAACTCATATGTAATAAGAAGGCATGACAAATTGCTATATCGTATGTATCGTTCAATTCAATTTCTATAGCATCTCCCTCCAGAAATTCTGACTCGTACGGAAGTGAACGAAACAACTCTCTCGCTTCAGCTAATAATGTTTCTCCACTATCAATGCCTGTATACTTTGATCCTTCTGGAAGTAAAGGCATTAATAATAAGCCTAAATAACCATATCCACAACCATAATCAACAACATGGACTGGCTCAGAAATCTTCCAAACTGAATTCACTAGAAAACTTACATAATCGCTATTGTAATATAAATCTCTCGTATTTTTTAAATACGCTAGTTTACTGTTCCAATCGTATGTTTCCAACCTCTAACGCCTCCTTTTATATACACCCCTTACAATTCTCTATTTAACAAAACATTCCTACATTTTTAACAATTACCCAAGAAATTGGTTTTAATAAGGTGAGATTACTGCTTACATGACTCCTATACCAAATAAAAAGGCATACATATCTGTAATGATACATACACCTTTTATGCTACATCTCCTCAGGAGCCTCCACCCCAAGTAAACGTAATCCTTCTTTTAATACAACCGTCACAGCATAAACCAATGCGAGTCTGCTGTCTTTTTCTTCACTCTCTTCTAATATACGAACATTACCGTAATATTTATTGAACGATTGTGCTACATCTAATACATATTTCGAAATAATCGATGGCTCATTTTTATTGAAAGCTGCTTCAATTACTTGTGGGAATTTGTTTAATAATTTTACGACACTCCAGCTATGATCGTCTTTTAAAGCAAACGTACATGTTTCAAATTCTACACTTTCTTTTCTTAAAATAGAGCAAGCACGTGCATGTGTGTACTGTACGTACGGGCCTGTTTCTCCTTCAAATTTCAGCATGTTTTCTAATGAGAATTCAATATTGTGCATACGCTCATTTTTTAAATCGTGGAAAATAACTGCACCTACACCGACTTGCTTTGCTACTACTTCTTTTTGTTTTAAGTTTGGATTTTTCTCTTCAATATTTTGTTTTGCAAGGTCGATTGCTTCCTCAAGTACTTCTTCAAGTAAAATAACTCTTCCTTTACGTGTCGACATTTTCTTACCATCTTTTAAAATGAAGCCAAACGGTACGTGTTCCATACCATCAACCCAAGTATAGCCAAGTTTTTTTAATACAGTGAAAAATTGATTGAAATGTAAGCTTTGTTCTGGACCAACAACATATAGCGCTTTATCAAACCCATAAGTGTTTTGACGATATAAAGCTGCCGTTAAGTCACGCGTTGCATAAATCGTCGCACCATCTGATTTTCTAATTAAGCAAGGCGGCATTCCTTCTTCTTCTAAATTAACGACTAATGCGCCTTCTGATTCTTCCAGTAAGTCGTGCTCTTCTAAAATCCCAATAAAGTCTTCCATTTTATCATTATAGAAAGCTTCGCCTTGAAAATTAGTAAATTCCACACCGAGAAGTTCATAAATACGAGAAAATTCTTTTAATGATTCGTGACGGAACCAATTCCAAAGTTCAACTGCTTCTTCATCGCCTTCTTCTAGCTTTTTAAACCAAGCACGTCCTTCTTCTTCTAATTCATCATTCTCTTTTACTTCTACATGAAACTGAACATATAACTTAAATAGCTCACGTATTGGATCCTCTTTCACTACTTCTTCATTTCCCCATTTTTTATAAGCCGTAATTAACTTTCCAAACTGTGTTCCCCAATCTCCTATATAATTAATCCCTACAACTTCATAGCCACATTTTTCAGCGATATGTTTCAGCGAATTTCCTATCATTGTAGAACGTAAATGCCCCATCGAAAAAGGTTTCGCGATATTAGGAGAGGAATAATCAATTACTACTGTTTTTTCACAGCCAAAGTGGTTTTGACCGAACTCTTCTTTCTCCGCTAAAACTGTTTTTAATACTGCATCACTTACAGTTTCACGATTGAAAAATACATTTACATAAGGACCAACGGCTTCTACTTTCGTAAAAAACGGATCATTTAATTTCTCAGCAACTTCCTTTGCGATAAGAGCTGGTGCTTTTTTATATTGCTTCGCTAATGAAAAACATGGGAACGCTGCATCTCCAAATTCATCTTGTTTCGGTGTTTCAATTAAATCTAAAATTTGTTTTTGCGTTAATTCATTCGTGAAAATATTAGATAAACTTTCCGCAAACTGCATTTTATAATCCATGATACAACCTCCTTATTTTTTAAAACACAAAAAACTCGTCTCTAAAAAAGAGACGAGTTTGAACCCGTGGTACCACCCTTGTTGTTCGTTACGAACCACTTTCCCGTTTATAACGAGGACAGGGGGCCTCGGCTTTCTCTACTATTCGTTCAAGAAGCATCTCCGAAGTGCGCTTCATCTTTTTCTTCCGTACTAGGCTCACACCATCCCTAGCTCGCTTTCCTTCTAAAAAAGACTACTCTCTTCATCACAGACAGTATATTTAATTAATTATTGCTTATTATACATCTTTTCAAACAATTAGCAAGGGGCAATTACACCAAAGTGAAACTTAGCACTTTTTCTTTTGTATACGTGAAAATTGTGTTTTTCAAATCTAGAACTACGGAAATGATCTTTTAATACAACACGCTTTCTCGCCACTCGCTTCGCCTCCGCAATTGTTTCATCAGTAATATCATGATACAAAGCCAAGTGTTTTAATCCTTTAATTCCGTCAGATTCTATGACAGTTTCTTCAAACATCGGATCAAGGTAAACGACCTCATAACTATTGTCTTCACATTGCGCTAAAAATGAAAAATGCTCCGTTTGCGTTACTTGGATTCTTTGCATTGCTTCATCGATTTCAGAAACAGATGAAGACCATGTTTTCAAACCATTTCTCATGATATATGCCATATATTCATTGCCTTCAAGTCCTGTTACTGTTCCACTTTCACCAACAATATAACTAGCTACAATACTATCTGATGCCATACCGAGCGTACAATCTAACACTGTCATTCCGCTCTCTAATTTAGCAGCTTGTACAAACGGATCGTGTTCTCCACGCATTAACCTTTTCACACGAAACATCGCTGAGTTCGGATGAAAGAAAAATGATTCTTCCGTACCTTTCGGATAAATAGCTAATCGGTTCTTTCCTACGACAAGTATATCTTGTTCATACTGCTCATGTAATTTATGCACTGGTATATCATTACGTAAAATGAAAGAACGATTTAATTCTTCTGCTACCTTTTTTGCATATGCTGTCATTTCTTTGTTTGTTCTTCCTGCTGTTGTTACGATCATTGTTTCACCTCTATATAAAGAAAAGAGGGAGATTTACTCTCCCCCTTCTTTAACAATTCTTTTCGAAAGCTTGCTCTAAGTTCGTAATAATTTCATCCATAGTTGCACCTTCAATTTCATGACGGTGAATGAAGTGAACAACTTCTTTTCCTTTTAATAATGCCATAGATGGTGAAGATGGAGGAATTTCTCCGAAGTATTCACGCATTTTTGCAGTAGCATCTTTATCTTGACCTGCGAATACAGTTACAAGATGATCAGGTTGTTTTTCAGCACGAACAACCGCTTGACCTGCTGATGGACGTGCTAAACCAGCTGCACAACCACAAACAGAGTTTACAACTACTAAAGTTGTACCTGATGTATTTTCCATAAATTCTGTTACAGCTTCTTCTGTAGTTAACTCTTCAAACCCAGAACGCACTAACTCCTGGCGCATTGGGATTACCATTTGGCGCATGTATTCTTCATAAGCATTTGACATCTTGTAATCTCTCCTTCAACTTTCATTCCAAATTCATCATATCACGCTCTATTAATAGGTGCAAAAGAAAGATAACGATGATTTCATTTTTTTGTAGGGATTTCACAAACCCCACCGCGGCAATGTCCCACTGGAACAAGTTTTCTATTATTAGCGATATAATCGTATACTTTACTTCCAAAGCCAAGTACGATAGATAGCTTTATAAAAGGAACTGCAAACCAATAAGATGGAACGGCCTTTGCTAATACATCTATGCTCTGAATGCCGTCATACCACTTATTATTTTTAAAAATATACAGTCTTTGTTCCATTTTACTTTGTAGTTCTTGAGAAAGCTTATATTTCTCAACTACATCTTCATTTCGAAATGAAACAAATTTCATCTTACCCTTTTTATCTAATTTTTTCGTACGTTCTGCAACGGCCGTACACATCGGACACCAACTATCATAGAAAACAATCATACATTATTCCCCTTTACGAGACTCCGTCATTTGTTTCCATACAGAACCTTTTGCTTCTTCTCCGCCTTCAATACGCTCTAATGCTAGACGTGCTTGCATCGCTACTTCAAACTCTGAATCATCTTGCGCTGCTTTTAATGCTGGAATCGCACTTTCATCTCCAAGTTCAAATAAGAACATCGCTGCACGCCAGCGTACTAATTTACTTGGATCTTTCAGAGATTTAATCATAACGAACATCGCTGCCGGATCACCTACATCTGATAAACAATCTCCTGCAGTACGACGAACACTTACAGAGCGATCTAACAACGCTTTATATAATAACGGTAATACTTCATCACCTTTTACCATACCTAAATACGCTGTTGCTAAACGGCGTATTGAAACTTTTTCATCATCTAACGCCATCTTCAACACTGGAATATCTTCTTCAGTAGGATCCATTTGTTCTAATGCTGCAAAACGGTTTTTCCAGTCAGAATCTTTCATCATCTCTTCTGTTACTTTATATGGTTCACGCTTTTGAATCGTTACTTCAACAGCACCTGCTTGATTTAATAATTCTTTAACCGTTTCATTTACACGTTCTTCTGAATAAGCAGCAACAATCTCTTCTACTACTTCTTTCCCGATTTCTTCAAAATTACCGTAACGTGTACTTTGTTCTACCCATTTACGCTCTTTTACAACGTTTGGTGCAGACATTTGTACTTTCATAATTGATTCTTTGAAACGATCTGGTAAGCCAACGCGTTCTTCCGATGTTCCATCTGTTAACTTTACTTGCATTGGAATTGTAAAGAACATTTGAACAAACACTTTCACTTCTCCAAAATGAGACAGTTGTTGTTCTTCACTTTCTTCCACTACTTCTTCGCCAAAAACAGCACGAACTTGTTGTAATAATACTTTCCAGTCATACTTTGCATTTCGCTCGACTGCTAAAAAGTCAGCTACATGATACACACCTTTAATGCCTTCAATTTTCAAAATTTCTTGCACTTGCATTGGTGCTTGTTCTTTATTTTCATTTGTATAATTATTACGCGCTCCTGATGGTAATACTTCATTCAAAATAACTTTCATTGTATTTGGACTTGGCGTCGGTTCAATTGCTTTAATCTTCACGTAAAAAACTCTCCTTTATTGCGTGTTCTTAGCTGTATTGTAACATGTTATCACTCGATACTCCTACTCAGGTGCTTAATTTTACTACTTTCTTCCCGCTACCATACTATTTCATTCTTTTTACATTTCAAATTAGGGATGGGATTTTAAAAGCTTTCGTTTCTGATGATTTTTATTTTTTATCCATTTCTTGAGGCATCGCCATTATTTTTGAAAAAAACACGCTAAACAAAAAAATATGTAAATAAGCTATCCATATGGATAGCTTATTTACATATTTTTCGTTATTGGAAGTTATTTATTTGCTAATAAATCTTCTGCGTAACATTTAATCATCATGTAGCCTGCGTAACCGAACTGATCATACGTATCTGCTTCTTCTTTGGTCGCCTGTCTAAGTACTGAATATCCTTTCATTAACATACAATTCTCATCATGAACCATTTGTGAAGTGAAATACTCTGTTTCAATTCCATCTAATTCTAATGAACGATAGCCACTTATAAAACCATCCAATGCTGTTTCATGAATGGTTTTAATATGAACATCTATTTGTATTAACGTTTTACAACCTTTTAAATTTTCAGCCATAGGTGGGCTATCTCCGATCCAATCCATCAAACCTGCTAAAAATCCCCTTCTACTATTTGGATCTGTTTCAATTACTCTACCACATGCAAATTTACTGTTATCTAAAGGAATAGTCCAAAATTGCCCTGGTACTAAATAACGATTTGATTTTGGTTTAAATGGATAGTTTATACTCGTTGTTCTCCCCATCTCTTTTTTATCTATTGTATAACATATTCATGTAAAGTTAACATAACGTCCTATTATCGGTAGCAACAAAAAGGAGGATTCCTTACTCTCAGAAGGAATCCCTTTTTTATTTTCTATCACTCGATTCATCTTTTTATACATTCCTATACTGTGATGGGTTTTACGGTTCTCGATTGTTACTGGATTAGCCGAAAAACGTAATAAAATTTTGTATACTCTTTACTTGTTTTCCAAAAAAAAGCTGGCGGTACTCCTTCTTTAAGTTTATTAAAATACTTTCCACAATTTTTTCCGTAGCTATTACTTAAAATCACCTTTTATTACGATGCCCCCTCCCGCCTTCTCTCCAAAAAGGTAATACTCTCAATCACAACTTCAGTTCTATATATTCTCTTGCCTTGTTCATCATCGTAATTACTCGTCTGAATACGCCCTGTAATCCCAACAAGTGATCCCTTCTTACAATATTCAGTTACATTCTCAGCCGATTTTCGCCAAACGACACAATTAATAAAATCGACTTGTTGTTCACCTAAACTATTTCGAAATCCTCTATTCACCGCAATACATATTCTTGCATAAGCAACGCCTTGTTTTGTGTAGTATAATTCTGGCTCCTTTGTCAATCTACCGATTAATACAACTCGATTCATCATAAGTTATACCACCTCACATATTTTTCTTCATTGTAAGGAGAAGTATTTGAATAGTAAAAAGCACAAAATGATATATCCGTAAGTAAAAAGTATTATTTTAGACCTTACAAAACAAAAAAAGAAACCATACATAGTTCAAACATGTATGGTTTCAAAATTTATTACACTTCAGTACAAGATATGTAATATCCTCCGCGAGCCATCTTTATTTCAGCACGGTACATTACATTTTCTAAGTAAAAAGTAATCGGTTTAACTTTACTCTCAAATTTTAGTCTTTCATTGCATTCAGTTGCATATCCTTTAATCGCTGAAGTAATAACTTCAGATGATGGATACGTTAAAGCTTCATCTAGTTCTATGAAAAAACTTTTAGAAAATAGTTTTTTCATAATCCCCTTCTTCTCTTTCATCATATTCCATCTCCTTCAATTCAAGTTGATAACATCCATATTATACCATACATTCAATGTATCTTTGAAAATAAAAAAAACCTGCATTTTTCATGCAGGTTTTTTTTATTAGTCATTTTTCGTAAAGTAAGAAACGAAACGAAGAATTTCTAAGTATAACCAAACTAATGTAAGCATTAGTCCCATTGCAGTGTACCACTCCATATATTTCGGAGCTTGACTACGTACACCATTTTCGATTAAATCGAAATCTAGTAATAAGTTTAATGCAGCAACTACAATAACAACTGCACTAATAATAATACCGATTGTACCACCTTGGTGAATGTACGGAACAGTTACACCAAACATATTTAGTAGGAATACGACTAAATACATAACCATAATTCCGAGTGTTGCTGCCATAACGCCTGTACGGAATTTATCCGTTACTTTTACTACGCGTGTTGCATATAACACTAACATTGCAAATAGAATTGAGATTGTTAGTAATACAGCATTTAAAACGATAGAATCGCCAAATTTCATTGTATAAACTGCTGAAATACTTCCTAACACAACCCCTTCTACCGCCGCATAGATTGGTGCACCAAAAGGTGAAATACGCGGGAAGAACATAGACGCAAATGCGATGATTGCTGCAACGATTAAAGCACCAATTAATACTGGCATCTTCATCGTCCCCTGCATCATCTGTATGTATGAATAGACAGACGTTGCAAGTAGCAAGATAAGCATAATGAACGTTTTGCCTACTGTTCCGCCAATTGTCATCGCAGAAGCGCTTGCTCCCTCTTTACGGAATGCCTCTTTTTTCAACATTGGATTAGATGTTCTCATTTTTTCCCTCCTAAAATAGGTTCTACCAATAGTGTAAAGTTTTTCTCTTTACTTTTCAATATATGCAGCTTGTTTTTATTTTAATCCTTCAACGATGTCTGATAGTTCACTCCATCTTTCCATCTTTTTTTCTAGCTCTTCTTCTGTTTTCTGCTGTGCTTCAGATAATTCTTGTGCCTTTGTGAAGTCCGATCCAACTTTCGCAAGTTCTTCTCCAATTGACTCAATTTTTTCTTCAAGTTCGGCAATTGTATCTTCAATCGTTTCCCATTCACGCTGCTCATTGTATGAAAGTTTACGTTTACGTTGTTGTTTTGGAGCTTCTTCTACTACTTTTTTCTCTTTTTGAACTTCCGCTTTCTCCATAAGTTCTCTCGTTTTTTCCATTTCTAAATAATCTGTATAACTACCTAGGAACTCACGCACTTCGCCTCCGCCAGTAAAGATGAACAGTTCATCTACTACTTTATCTAAGAAGTAACGGTCATGCGATACAGTTAAAACGACACCTGGGAAATCTTCTAAATAATCTTCTAGTACTGTTAATGTTTGTGTATCTAGATCATTCGTAGGTTCATCAAGTAAAAGTACGTTTGGTTCTCCCATTAAAATACGTAATAAATATAAACGTCTTCTTTCACCACCAGATAGTTTACCAAGCGGTGTACCATGTGAATGAGTCGGGAATAAGAAACGTTCTAACATTTGAGATGCACCAATTACTTTTCCATCTGTTGTATGAATAACTTCTGCAATCTCTTTAATGTATTCAATCATACGCTGATTTAAATTCATCTCTTCATTTTCTTGCGTATAATAAGCAACTTTTACAGTTTGCCCAACTTCAATTTCACCACTATCAGGAGATAACTTACCTGCAAGCATATTTAATAGCGAAGATTTCCCGCTTCCATTCGCTCCAATAATTCCGATGCGATCGCCTGGTTTCACGATATGATTAAAGTTGTTTAATACCGTTTTATCACCAAATTTTTTCGTCACATCTTTTAACTCAAGTACTTTTTTCCCAAGACGGCTACCGCTAAGTGCAATATCAACTGACTGTTTTGCAGCTGGCCCTTCTTGGCCCTTTAGCTCATCAAATCGTTGAATACGTGCCTTTTGCTTTGTTGAACGGGCTTTTGCACCGCGGCGGATCCATGCTAGTTCGCGGCGATATAAGTTTTGACGTTTTGATTCTTGCGCAATTTCTTGTTCTTCACGAAGTGCTTTCGCTTCTAAAAACGTACTGTAATTCCCTTCATAACTATACAGTTTTCCATTATCTAATTCGAAAATACGATTCGTCACACGATCTAAGAAATAACGATCATGGGTTACAAGTAATACTGCGCCATTATATCGAGCTAAATATTCCTCTAACCATTCCACTGTCTCATGATCAAGATGGTTCGTAGGCTCATCTAAAATTAATAGATCCGGTGTTTCAATAAAACATTGCGCCATCGCAATACGTTTTTTCTGTCCACCAGATAAATTTCCAACAGTTGCAGTGAAGTCCGTAATTCCTAATTTCGTTAAAAGAGATTTCGCATTTGCATTTGCTTCCCATGCACTCATTGCATCCATACGTTGCTGCACTGCAAATAATTGTTCCTGTACTTTTTCATTACTTGGATCTTTTTCGATATGTAATAGCGCCTTTTCATACTCACGAAGAAGACGAATTAAAGGAGTATCACCATGGAAGACTTGCTCTAGCACTGTTAGTTGTTCATCAAACTCTGGTTGCTGTGATAAATAACTAATTGTATACCCACGAGAATGAGTCATATCACCTGTATCAGGAATTTCTGCCCCTGCAATAATTTTTAATAACGTCGATTTACCAGTTCCGTTTACACCGATAATTCCGGCACGGTGTCCTTCTGCAATACTAAATGATAATCCATCAAATAACGGTTTTTCTCCATATGATTTTGATAAGTTTTCCACAGTTAACATTTTCATATTTGTGCATTCCACTCTTTCATAAATTGTTCAATAAACTGTTCCATATAACGATGACGAACTTCCGCCTCTTGTTTTGCTGCGTTCGTATTCATTAAATCTTTTAATTTCAAAAGTTTTTCATAAAAATGATTTAAAGATGGATCATTATTTTTTCTATACTCTTCTTTCGTCATTTCTTCACGCGGCGGAATAGTTGGGTCATACATTAATCTCCCTTTTGCCCCGCCATATGCAAATGTACGTGCAATTCCAATTGCACCAAGAGCATCTAAACGATCCGCATCTTGAACAATTTCCCCTTCAAGCGACTCAAGTGTGCCGCCATGACCACCTTTATAAGACATATTGGCGATGATATGAAGAACATGTTTACTTTCCTCTTCTTCCACATGTAACTCTTCTAACCAATCAGAAACTTTTTTCATTCCTTCTTCTTCACTTTCATTTAACTTCTCATCTGCCACATCGTGAAGTAATGCTGCCATTTCAATTATAAAACGATTTCCCCCTTCTTGCTCGGATAAAGAAATCGCCAGTTTATGTACGCGTTCAATATGATACCAATCATGCCCACTCGCATCTTTTTCTAAAATATGTTTTACAAAAGTAATTGTTTTTTGAATCTTTTCTTGTTTTGTCATTTTATCTTCACCCAGTTACTTATTGTAACACGCCCGCATTTTTTCATCACATATTTTCTTGTCCGCCCATACACTGAGTGGTAAGCATCATCATGAAGGAGGAATAAATATGTTCTATAATAATCAACCGCCTTATCCAAGGCAACCATTTTACCCTCAACAACAAGAACAAAGATACACAGAACAATACGAAGAACAAGAGTTACAACAGCAAGAACAACAATATGACGAAAACCCATATGCAACAACGCAAAATCAAGAAACTGAATTTCCACAAAATCCATATGAAACACGTCCAAATTATGAATATCCTCAAAATCCATATGCGGTACCACAAAACCAAGAACAACAATATCAGCAAAATCCATATGCAGCACCACAAAACCAAGAACAACCATATCAACAAAATCCATATGCAGCACCACAAAACCAAGAACAACCATATCAACAAAATCCATATGCAGCACCACAAAACCCATACACAACTCAACCACAACAACCGCAATACCAACAACAAATGTATCAACCAAACTACGACGCACGTGTCTCACCACCTAAACCACCAACAATAGATCCAACGCAGCCACAAATTTTACCGCCTGGACCAACATTAGACATTACACAACCACAAATCTTACCACCTGGACCAATTACTGAACCAACACAACAACAAATTCAACAAGTTGTCGGTACACAGTTTTTACCTTTCAAGAAACCCGTACTAGATTTCGTAAAACCATGGGTAGATTACGGTTTAAATGAAGCAAAACATACATCACACGAACACGCATTAACAGAAGTTGCTGCGATTATGTTTTTAGTTGGTAAAGGCTTCAATCCGACGATTGCTCATTATATCGTAGAATCTTGGGAAAAGAATGAGCAGTTTTAAGGGTGTTTATTTTTAAAACATCAAAAATGCCAAATCCCTTATATCACAAAGGATTTGGCATTTTTAAGTATCTAGAACACTCGCTAAGTTTAAGGAGAACTTAACAGACATGCGTCCGGCATAATGCCATGTCCACACCCAAGGATTGGTTACATAAAATAACGTATCTAACATGGGAAGTCTATTGGTCTTTTCCCCTTATAGTAACACTCTCTTCTACTAAGACCTTTTCTTTCTAGGGCCTACAATTAATTTAATCGCTGTTCTTTCTTCATTATTGATAGAAATCTCTTGAAACGCTGGAACAAAAGCTAAGTCAATACCACTTGGAGCGACGAACCCTCTTGCAATCGCAATTGCTTTAATCGCTTGATTTATAGCTCCAGCCCCAATCGCTTGAATTTCCACATTACCACTTGTTCTTAGTACACCCGCTATTGCACCCGCGACTGAATTTGAGCTTGATTTTGAAGATACCTTTAATATATTTTCCATGTAAGTTGCTCCTTCTATTATTTAATCTCTCTTTCGTTACAATTTTAAATATTTTAGCGTATCTTTAATTACTATTCACACCAAAAACAAACGATGCTTCATATGTACATTTATTCTATATTTTCTGACTTCTTCCTGCCCAGCTACACAAATAAAAAAATAAACTAAATAATCTAATATACATACGATTAAATATCATAACTTCACCAAACGATAACATCCATACAGCAAAAGATAATATTGCTTTTTGTCAGACGAAATTAATATAGTAAAGTGAAACTTTACTCAGTGGGGATTTTGTTCATCCCCCAACTAACTTCTTTGCTTTCACTGAATTTTGAGGTGGGGTCTTACCGCTCGGAAAATAGCGGGATAAACGTTTCCTCGTTACTTTAATCCATTTAGAAATCCCATTCATTTTTCTATCAAATTATGAACCTTATCATCTTCAAAAAGTGTTACAGGTAATACCCCAATACTATATTTCATCATTTGAGCACTTTATATTCTAAATCTATCTCCTTTTATAGTACAAGCATACACGCCAATTGTGATTCATTTTCATAAACTATTATGTGTTTTACATTTATTAAGAATAGGAGGTAATATATTGGGTTCATACTATCATTCTTCAAACTCGTATAAAAAATGCTCATGTAAATCTTCTTCCAGTTCAAATAAAAAATGTTCATGTGACCATTCACATAAACGAAGCTGTCCTGCATACGGAACTTTTTGGCAAACTGAATTTATAACTGTTCCTTTTGGAAACCCTTTTCCATTTAATCACGTTGGACCTTTAGCAGGAGGCGTTTCCTTACTAAACCCTACTACTATACAATTTAGACAAGCTGGTGATTATAGAGTTTCGTTCATTTCCAGTATTAATACTACTTTAAATCCTGTATTTCCACATATCCCAGTCATAACTATATTTTTAAATAACAATCCACTTGCTAATAGTCAAGGTGACTTCGCTATTCAAATGAATACTTCATCAAATAACGAATGTCTTCAACTCGTTGGCGAAACGATTGTTACAGTGCCAGCTAATTCAACTCTTCAACTTAGAAATAATAGTGGCTTTAATCGTCAAAGTATTGTAACTTGTGACAATGGTATAAATTCAGTTGAATTAACAGTTACAAAACTAAGTTAATATTATTTCTTCACATTCAGATGCTATTTCAGCATCTTTTTTTATTGAATGCTCTTTTTTCTTCAAGTTCTATTCTCTCTCTTATAGAACTTAATTCCCCTTTTCACTGTAATAAAAAAGAAAAAAGTGCAGAATTTTTTCTAACACAAGATTTCTGCACTTTTATATTATACTTATTTATTCTGCCTTATTTCTCCACATAAACCGACTTAACAATTGTACGATTATACGGTTGTCCTTCTTTATTCATCCCTTTTATATCCATCGTAACGTTATATACTCCTGGTTGCTTAATGTCCTTTAAAGCACCTGTAAATGTATTTGTATTAATATTTTTTGATTCATTAAATTCAGATACTAACTTTCCTTCTTTATTAACGACTCTTACCGTTATGGAAAGATCCCCTTTTATTTCTGGTGCCGCAGGTGATTTTTTAAGTTTATATTCTGGCTTATTTACTTTAACCTTTGTTGGCATTTGAAGAATGAATGGCGCATTATTCTTGTAATCGCTTACGATTAAATATGCATCTTTCGACTGCTTCGCCATCATTTTAACTTTCCATTCGCCTACTTCCAATTTATCAAACTTAAATGTTCTAATTGTCGCCCCATTAAAGAAAGATTCACCTTCACCAGTAGTTATAGCGCTATCTTTGTTTGCATAGATTTTTCCTTTTGGAGATACCATTTGTACTTCTACATCAGAAGAAGCAGTTAGTACAGAAACTATTCCTTCAGCCTTTTTATCAACAGAAATACTTTGCTCTATCCACTGATTTTGTGGTAATTCGCCTCCTAAAATATTTTGATTTGAAGTTGTATTTAATTGTTCTAGATTTTCATTTGAACTAGTGCTGGATGCTACTAAAGCTGGTAACCCCACATTTGTCGTACGTAAATATGGTTCAATTCGTGCAAAAACAGCTGATCCTTTTCTTATATTGTCATGATCAAATCTTGAATCTGTAAATAAATGTGTACCGTACGATAGCTTCGCACTCCATTCATTTACTAGTCCATCATTTGAACCGTACGACGATAAATATAACCCGCCCATAGATAATGCAGAAAATGTTGGCCCCCAGCTAGTCCCAGTAGCCGTATAGTAACGGTTTAATTTAGCTGCTGGGTTGTTATCTATTGTTGAACGAAACTTTGCCATTTCACCTATTTGTAACGAATACGTACCATCATCTTTTTGACCTAATATAGAAGCAAGCCACCCTGCCCACCAACTATATGATAAATCTGCCAAATTTGAGCCGTGATGCGGTGTAGCAAGTGTAATAACATTTCCAACAAATCGATTCGCACCATATTCAACTAATGCAGCTTGTGTATCAATACCACCTTTACTATGTGCTACAATATTAACTTTTTTACCGAAATGATTATATATTTCTTCAAGTTTTTGTGCTAACAATTTTCCGTTATCCCACTGACTAGCCGAACCTTTCCCAGCAGCATCATATAATTGTATAAACACTGTTTGATAGCCTGCTTTCAAAGCATAATCATACATATCATTTATATCATGATATACTGTCTTTCCATACCAACTATCTGCATTACCATTTCTTCCTTGTACAAAGAGAATTGGTGGTTTATTCTCATCATAATTAGCAGGTTTTTGGCCTAAAAACCATTCTCCAGGTGTGAATACTTCTGTATCAGGAAACCCCTTTCCAAGCTCTTTTACAACTTCTGCCTGTACATTTGTGCTAATCGTTGGAGCCATGATAAAAAATACAATTAGTAAGGCCACACATCTTCTCATCAGTCGCATATTACTCCCCCTATTTTTTTGAAAGAAGGTGTTCTTTATAATATTTTATATTTTCCCTTCCTTAATAATAGCTAATCTTTTATTTTAAAAAGATGTTAGCCCTATTTTTAGAAGGTTACTAGTTGTATACCCTCTTCCTTAACTCTCGTTATTCTCTTTGTTTCTACCTCTTCCTTTTGATAGAATACGACAAAAAAGTTTCTCAATAATTGTTAACTTCGCTACACCCAGATATTTTTTTAATCATTATTGTTTATATAAAGCATACAAATCTTGAAAAAATTTTAGTAAAAAAACATTTTATTACTAGTTAGTTATTTAAAAATATAATAAAGATATGTACTTTCTTTTCATTAAATACAAACTAATTTTAAAGGAGCTTATATTATAAGACTTTCCTACGATTAAAATTTAAACTGAAATTTCCGAATAGATAGTTATATTTCCAGAAACATATATTATGATAATTTTCGTGCACTTGAATTAACTTTTTAGAAGTACTAACCTATCGGTGAGCAGAAGAAAATTCTGTAAAAAGAAAGGAGAATACTTTATGATGACCAAATTACAAAAGGAGTTTTTTAAACGCTTAAAAATTCCTGCAAAAGAAATAACATTTGATGATTTAGATGAAATTCTCTTAAAAATGGGAATGATTCTCCCCTATGAAAATCTTGATATTATGGCTGGTACTATTAAAAATATCTCAAAAGATAACTTAATAGAAAAGTTACTTATTCAAAAACGAGGTGGACTTTGTTATGAATTAAACTCCTTATTGTATTATTTCTTAATTGATTGTGGGTTTCAAGTATACAAAGTAGCCGGTACTGTTTATGATCTGTACGATAATAAATGGAAACCCGATGATGGTCATGTCATTATCATATTAAGTCATGAGAATAAAGATTATGTTGTGGATGCAGGTTTTGCATCTCATCTCCCTTTACATCCAGTACCTTTTAACGGAGAAGTCATATCCTCTCAAACAGGAGAATATCGAATTCGTAAGCGAAATACTCGAAAAGGTACGCATATTTTAGAAATGAGAAAAGGAGCTAACGGAGAATCTACAAGTTTCTTACAATCTGAACCTTCAAACGAATGGAAAATAGGCTATGCTTTCACTGTAGATCCAATAGATGAGAAAAAAGTGAATAATATTCAAAAAGTGATTGTAGAGCATAAAGAATCTCCTTTTAATAAAGGAGCTATCACTTGTAAATTAACTACTTATGGTCACATATCATTAACAAATAAAAATTATACAGAAACCTTTAAAGGCACCAAAAATAAACTACCAATAGAATCTAAAGATTATGCTCGCATTCTTCGTGACTCTTTTGGAATAACGCAAGAGAAATATGTAGGAAAAACACTAGAAAGAGGCTAGTTCACTACAAGTATTTCATAATAAAGCAGATTCTATATTTAGAATCTGCTTTATTTTATATTTCGTTATAATTTAATTTAATTTAATTTTGTTGTTACCCTTTAATTTTCAATTATATACTCATCATCATATTTATCGTATTGTAGCCCTTCCCCTATCTTTGACTCCGTAACTTGATCTCTTAAAAACGGTGCAGCATCCATTTTGCTAGTTGCAATTTCAATTCCATATTTTTTCGTTAAATGAGCTAACTCTATTAAAAACCACTCTCTTCGCAATGTAACTGGAATATCCAATGTTTTTCTTTTCATATATAATAGCACCTCTTTTATTTTCATAGCTTAAAAACATCACTGGATGCACTTATTAAAACTACCTTTCACCGCTAACATCCAATGAAACATTATAGTATATGCATGTCCATTTCAAACGTGCTATCACAAATATGATATTTAAGTTTACATAATTATATTATGTAATAGTAGAAAAGGAAGGCATGTCCCTTCCCCTTCTACTATAGAGATTTAAATTAAGAACATCTTGGTACACCTAAAGCTAAAAATAAACCTGCTACTCCCGCAGTAATCGGTACTTTTAACGTAATAACATCGTCTACCTTCGTTACTAAAAAGTAAGCATTACCTTCTTGTAATATACAAGTTACCAACAATTGAAATTCCATTCAAATCTCCTCCTTTCAATCGATATACTATAATTTATGAAATATCTTTCAAAAAGTAATAGGAAATATATCTATTTTTCTCTATATATAAAATAATCGTTTATAAGTCTAGTAAAAATATTAATTTTCTAAATTTATATAATACGTGTAATATCCAATAAGTTCCTATATAATCAATAAAGAAAATCTTACAAATGGAGGTATGAAAATGGAGGTTTTGAGTAATATTGGTGCAGCTTTATTTTTTATTGCTTTTATTCTTTTAATCTTATGTATCATTTCATTCTTTAAGAAAAATGGAAAAGCAAAACAATATGGTCGTCCTACCGTTATTCTTTTTATGATTTCAATTATATTAATAGTGACCGGTACAACAACATCTGAACACCCGGTCATCGAATTTTTTGCTATTTTAAGTTTCATTCTATTTATATTCTTCCTTGTACTTGCAATATTATCTGTTATTAAGAAGACAGGTGTAGCGAAAAAACAATTTATTATTACAGCCGTATTATTTGTCATTTTTGTTGCGCTATCAGGTATTTCAGCTCCTTCTTCTGAAAAAACGACAGCAACTAGTACAAAAGTCGCATCAAACAATGAAGAACAAAAAGATAGTGAACAGAAAAAAGAGCTAGAAAAGAAAGAGGCGGACGAAAAAACTCAAAAGCAAGAAGATGAGAAGCGTCAAGCCGAGGAACAAGCTCGTAAGCAAGAAGATGAAAAACGTCAGGCTGAGGAACAAGCTCGTAAACAACAAGAAGAACAGAAACGTCTAGCTGATGAACAGGCTCGTAAGCAACAAGAAGAACAAAAACGACAAGCTGAGGAACAAGCTCGTAAACAACAAGAAGAACAAAAACGTCAGGCTGACGAACAGGCTCGTAAACAACAAGAAGAGCAAAAAGCACAGCAAACTCAAACACAACCTGCTTCAGGAAATACTAGTAGTGCATATTACAAAAATTGTGCCGCAGTTAGAGCTGCCGAGAAAGCTCCTCTATATAAAGGACAACCAGGTTATGACTCACATCTTGATCGTGATGGCGATGGAGTTGCATGTGAAAAATAGTAATAAAAAAGAAGCTTCTAATAAGCTTCTTTTTTATTATCAGAAACTATTACGACGAATTCCCCTCCCACTTCCTTTTATAAAATTCATTTTATTATCCTTAAAACTGACACAGAATAAGTGATTTCAATCACTACATAGATGTTAATTTATCGCTATTCTTAATTTAGTTATTACATTCAAACTTTATGGAGGCGTTCATATGAAACATGCATTTACTGAAACTTCTATTGTCGGTGAGATCGTTACACAATTCCCGAAAGCTAGTGATCTTTTTAAATCATATAGAATAGACTTTTGTTGTGGTGGTAATAAACCACTTATTGATGCAATTCATGAAAGAAATTTATCAGCAACAGAAGTACTTACAGAATTAAATACACTTTATAATAATACGAAACGATTAAATGAATCTGAAATTGATTGGAAAAATGCTTCTTATCGTGAATTGATTGATTATGTTATAAATAAGCATCATCGCTATTTAAATGAAGAATTACCACAGTTAAGTCCGTATGTGACGAAAGTATTACGCGTCCACGGAGCAAGTCAGCCTCACTTAGCTCAAATTCATAAGCTATTTCACGAATTAAAGATGGAATTAGAACAACATTTAATTAAAGAAGAAACAGAAGATTTCCCATTAATTTTAGAATTTGAACAAAATCCAATTGAAGAAAACTATGTGAAATTACTTAAAGTAGTAGATGAGTTGGAAAATGAACATAATCACGCAGGCAACATTATTAAAGAGCTTCGTAAAGTTACAAATGACTTTACTCCTCCAGAAGGAGCTTGCGGTACTTATCGACTTGTTTACCAACGTCTTGAAGCATTAGAGTCTGACTTAGTTGAACACATTCATTTAGAAAATAATATTTTATTTCCACGTGCCATTACGAGAGCATAAATAAATTGCAGGACATGAGTATACATACTTATGTCCTGTTTTTTCATTTGGTAAAAAATATACACATCCCTCTCGAATAAATCCGAATTTTAACAATTTGTGAATCATTATAAAAATGTGACAAATATCACATCTCCCCTTTTTTGGATTTTCTATAATAGAAATATAATCCTTTGTTCAACATTTCACAGAAAAAGGGGAAACGAAAATGAAAAAACGTTTAGTTATGATCGGAAATGGTATGGCTGGCATACGCTGTATAGAAGAAATATTAAAACATAATAGTGATTCATATGAGATTACTATTTTGGGAGATGAACCGCATCCAAACTACAACCGTATTATGCTCTCTCACGTTTTACAAGGCAAAACAAATATGCAAGATATCATTATGAATGAATATAGTTGGTACGAAGAGAATGAGATAACTTTATATACAAACGAAAGAGTTCAAAGTATTAACCGAGAAGCAAAAATCATTATCACAGAAAAAAATCGTACTCTTACATATGACAAACTCATTATCGCAACAGGTTCTAGTGCTTTTATTTTACCTGTTGAAGGTTCTACTCTTCCTGGTGTAACAGGATTTCGAACAATTGAAGATACACAATTTATGATAGACACCGCTAAAGAAAAGAAAAAGGCCGTTGTTATTGGTGGTGGGTTACTTGGTTTAGAAGCCGCAAGAGGTCTTATTGACTTAGGGATGGACGTACATGTTGTTCATTTAATGCCAAACTTAATGGAGCAGCAACTAGATACGAAAGCAGCTTCTCTATTACGCAAAGATTTGGAAGCGCAAGGCATGAAATTTCTAATGGAAAAGAAAACTGTAAAAATTCTTGGTACAGACCATGTTGAGGGCATTCAATTTGAAGATGGTGAAGTTGTAGATTGTGATTTAGTCGTAATGGCTGTCGGAATACGCCCAAATACGCAAATAGCAAAAGATGCTGGTTTAATTGTAAATCGCGGTATTGTAGTCAATGACTATATGCTAACAAATGATGAGTCCATTTATGCAGTTGGAGAATGTGCAGAGCATGACGGTATCGCATATGGACTTGTTGCTCCTCTTTATGAACAAGGTGCGATATTAGCAAAACATATAACAAATTTACAAACTGATGGATATTCGGGCAGTATCGTCGGTACGCAATTAAAAGTTGCTGGTTGTGATTTATTCTCTGCTGGTCAAATTTATGAAGATGATCAAACGAAAGCAATATCCATCTTTGATGAATGTAAACGTTCCTATAAAAAAGTATTAATTCGTGATAATAAAGTCGTCGGTATCGTTTTATATGGTGACACAGCTGACGGTACACGCCTCTTTAGCATGTTAAAGAAAGAAGAAGATATACAAGAATATACACCAGCTTCCATTCTTCACAAAGCTGGTGAAGAGAGTGAACTTGACGTTGCTACTATGAGTGCTGATGACACGATTTGCGGATGTAATGGTGTTACGAAAGGTACAATCGTTCACGCCATTTTAGAACAAGAGTTAACGACTTTTGAAGAAGTTAAAGGCTGTACGAAAGCCGCAGGGTCTTGTGGTAAATGTCGTCCGCTTGTGGAACAAGTTTTATCTCATACACTTGGAGATGCTTTTGATGCCTCAGCGCAATCTGCCGGTATGTGTGGATGTACACCTTTATCCCGTGATGAAGTCGTAGCGGCCATTCACGAGAAAGGCTTAAAATCTCCAAAAGAAGTACGAAATGTTCTTGGTTTTGCACATGAAGACGGCTGTTCGAAATGCCGCCCTGCTTTAAACTACTATTTACGTATGGCGATTCCAGAAGAATATGAAGATGATAAATCGTCCCGTTTCGTTAATGAAAGAATGAATGGTAACATCCAACACGATGGTACATTCTCTGTTATTCCACGTATGTACGGAGGCGTTACAACAGCAGATGATTTAATGAAAATTGCTGAAGTTGCGAAGAAGTATGATGTTCCACTTGTGAAAATTACCGGTGCAAGCCGAATTGGCTTATACGGTGTCAAGAAACAAGATTTACCTAACGTATGGGCTGACTTAAATATGACTTCTGGATATGCGTATTCAAAATCTCTTCGTAATGTAAAATCATGTGTTGGCTCTCGTTTTTGCCGTTTCGGTACGAAAGATTCATTAGGACTTGGTATGTTGCTTGAACAATCATTAGAAATGGTAGATACACCTCATAAAATGAAAATGGGTGTAACTGGTTGTCCGCGTAACTGTGCGGAAGTACTGACGAAAGATTTTGGCGTTGTTTGTGTCGAAAATGGATATCAACTTTATATTGGCGGAAATGGTGGTACTGAAGTACGTGAAGCTGATTTTGTAATGATTGTCCCTACTGAAGATGATGTCCTTCGCATCGCTACAGCTTACATGCAATATTATCGTGAAACTGGTATTTACGGAGAGCGTACTGCCTACTGGACAGAACGTTTAGGCTTCGATCACATAAAAGAAATACTGCAAGATGCAAATATGGTTACTACGTTAAATGAACGTTTCCAAAAAGCTCGTGGCACATATAAAGAAGCATGGGGACAAGCACTAGAAACGAAATCATTAAAAGCGATGTATGAAGTAGAAACTGTGAAATAAGGAGCTGTGACCTATATGATACAAACGAAAGAAAAAATAAAAGTTATGCGTGCAGAAGACCTTCCTATTCAAATCGGTAAAGAGGTGCAAATGAAAGGTATGTCTTTCGCCCTATTCCGCCTTTCAAATGGCGATATTCGAGCTGTAGAAAATCGTTGTCCTCATAAAAACGGGCCATTAGCGGAAGGTATCGTATCTGGAGAATTCGTCTTTTGTCCACTACATGATTGGAAAATTTCACTACTAACAGGTGAAGTTCAAAAACCTGATGACGGTTGTATTCAAACGTATGAAGTAGAAGTTATTGACGGAGATATTTATATATACATGTAATTTACAAAAGGAAGCCTCCCCTGGCTTCCTTTTAAATAAAAATAGACGAGGTGCGAATATGAACGGATATGTATATTTAGTTGGTGCAGGACCAGGTGATGAAGGGCTTATTACAAAAAAAGCGATAGAGTGCTTAAATCGTGCAGATATCGTCTTATATGACCGCTTATTAAACCCTTCCTTTCTTAATTATACAAAAGAAACATGTGAACTTATTTATTGCGGAAAAATGCCAAAGAATCATACTATGCGTCAAGAAATGATTAACTCACACCTCCTTCAATTTGCGAAAGAAGGAAAAATCGTAGTCCGCTTAAAAGGCGGAGATCCATCTATTTTTGGCCGTGTTGGTGAAGAAGCAGAAACTTTAGCATCAGCAAATATTCCATATGAAATTGTACCAGGTATTACATCTAGCATCGCCGCTAGTATCTATGCAGGTATTCCCCTCACCCACCGTGACTACAGTAATAGTGTCACTTTATTAACCGGACATGCAAAAGGTCCTTTAAGCAATCATGGAAAATATAATTCATCTTACAATAGCGACACGATTGCCTACTACATGGGTATAAAAAACTTACCTACAATTTGTGAAAACTTACTACAAGCAGGAAAAAAAGAAGATACGCCAGTAGCAGTCATTGAATGGGGTACAACTGGTAAACAGCGCGTTGTCACAGGGACACTGTCTACCATTGTTTCTATTGTCAAAAACAAAAATATTTCTAATCCTTCTATGACAATTGTTGGTGATGTCGTTTCCTTACGTAATCAAATCTCTTGGAAAGAACGCAAGCCATTGCACAGCAAGAAAGTTTTATTTACATCTGCAACAAATAAAAAAAGCGCAATAAAGCAAATGTTACAAGAGTCCGGTGCAGAAATATATCAAATTCCAACTTTCAAAAAGAAAGAATACACATTAACCTCTGAACAAATCAATAAGATTTTTAACGTTGATCGTCTTGTATTTTGTTCCGCTGACAGTGTAGACATCTTAATGCAATCATGCAGTAAATATCATAAAGATATTCGTTCCTTACAGGCAGAACTTCAGTATATGAACCTTTCTATTCAAGAAAAGCTCATGCAATATGGATTGTTCAGTAAACCTGCGCAATTTTCTTCGAATTCAACGATTTATTTAGGACGAAACATTAACCGAATTGCTGTTATTCAAGAAAAAATTGGTGCTGGTTCCTATATGATGACTCATGAGTACACAATTGATCATCGCTTCGATGAAATTCATTCACGTATTCTTTCTGAATTCTCATGGGATAGCATTGTATTTGAAGGTCGTGCTTCTATTGATACGTTTCTAGCAGAAATAAAACGCCTTGGCTTTATCAATATTCTTGCTCTCCCATTCTCGTATACCGACGTTCCAACTTTACACTATGCAAATAAAGTTGGGTTTCATAGCGTAGATCATCAATTACAAGAAACTCTTATGAAGAAAGACATGGTGAGACAATGAAAGGAATTGTATATGTTGGACATGGGAGCCGGCTACAAGAAGGTAATGAACAATTCATTCAATTTATTCAATCTGTTATGAAAGAGCGAAACGAAAGAATTCAAAAAATAGCTTTTCTAGAACTAACGACACCTACTATTTCGGATGCAGTTACAGAAACGATAATAGAGGGAGTAACTGAAATAATGATTGTACCTGTTTTATTATTTGCAGCAGCTCACTATAAACGTGATATTCCTTTTGAAATAGAGCAACTACAAAAGAAATATCCACAAATAACATTTTCAGTTGTACCTCCTTTTAGTACACATCCACATATGGTGGAACTTGTAGTGAAAAGAATACGTGAAGCTATGTCAATGCAAAATAGTAGTATTTTACTCGTAGGACGAGGCAGTAGTGATCCACAACCGATACATGAATTACAACAAATCAGAGCAGCTGTCGAACGAAAACTTGGTATGCCAGTATCCTGTTCCTTTTTAACGAAAGGAACTCCCTCTTTTGCTGCTGAGCTCAAGGCTATAACATCGACTGCGTCCCATGTATATGTCATGCCGTATCTTCTCTTTACCGGATTATTACTTCAAAAAATTAAATTGCATACAAAAAAATATGATCACGTTACGACTTGTAACTGTCTTCAGTTTGATACATACATGAAGTTAACATTATTAGAACGAATGGAGGAATGCATATATGTATAACATGTACCCTCTTATGTTTAATCTACAAAATAAAGTGGTCGTTATCATTGGTGGAGGTAAAATTGCATATCGAAAAGCGTCTGGATTAAAAAATACAGGTGCTTTCGTCACTGTTGTCAGCCCAGAAATTTGCGAGGAAATGAAGGAACTTTCTTATATTACTTGGAAGCAAAAAACTTTTAGTAATGATGATATTAAAGATGCTCATCTTATTTATGCAGCTACAAATCAACATGCTGTAAATATGATGGTCAAACAGGCCGCTCATGATTTCCAGTGGGTTAACGTTGTAAGTGGTAGTACAGCATCATCTTTTCACACACCTGGTGTCATTCGAAATGATAAATATGTTGTCACTATTTCAACTTCAGGTAAGGACCCATCGTTTACGAAGCGCATGAAGCAAGAATTAACATCTATACTTCCTAAACTTATAAAAAAACTTTCTCATACTCGCAAATTGTAATCTATCACTCAGCTAAAATAGTAATTAACTTTGAACAAACGTTTTTAGAGGCGTTTGTTCTTTTTGCTTTAGTTTCGTTTTTTAGGCTCAGACAAGCAATTGGACAAGAATCTGTGAAGAAAAATAACGGCAACAATTACGGACATAAAAAACAGTTGCTTGAGAGCAACTGCTTCAATACAGGTTTTATATTGGATATTCATTCAACCAAATTAGCGCATATTCATACTCATCAAAAAATCTCACAGATTCTTTCGTATTAGATTGTTGTAAATAATCCATTATCTCCCCCTCTTCAAGGAGAAATGCAATTGCCTTACTGTGATTCAAAATGGTTTCATTGAAAAACTTCTCTTTCCATACTTTTTGAACAGAAAAATGATTTGGCGTGTATCCTTTTCTATCCACCAACAATTTATATTTCCGCCCTTCGGAAATGAATTGCTGACAAACCTGCTCGAAACCATTAAACCATTCATACACATCATCTGTTTTTATATTACCAACTAGATGGGTAACAATTACATCTCCTGAAACTGTTGTGCTGATATTTTGTTTACTCAACTTGGAATCATCCCCCTTATTTACAATAATACGGAAAAACTACATGGAATCAATAAAGATAAAATTCTTACTTGACGCTCCCCCATCACTATCAACCTAAGCTCATGTAACGTCAATTATAAGCGAGATTGTGTCTTTTTTCGCAAATCTATATGTAGATGCTTTAAAGATTTACATACGAAATAACCCGTAACGAGTTTCCTTTTTTTTGAATTAAGCCACTTGATTATCAGACATAGTACAATTGTAAACGACACTCAATATATTTAAGACTGTTTTCTTCTCATATCGATGGGATTTCCGTCCATCATTTACCGCCTCAAATCTATTCGTTTTTGCACGTACATTCAAAACAAAATATATGACAAATAAATAACGACAGTTACTGTAATAATGCTGAAAAGTGTTGAAAATAAAACGATTTGTGCATGTAATTCAGGTTCTATTTGATACTCCATAGCAATGGTTGATGTATTTCTTGAAGTAGGAAAAGAACTTGCAATAAATAATGATTGTGCAACAATACCATCCATGTTTAGTAGATATATCATAGCAAGTGCTAATAATGGTCCCATCAGTAACCTTCCAATTAAAGCCCATGTTATGACTCGATGGAAAAAATTAAGCTTAATGTTGGATAATTGTGCCCCTAGCAATATGAGTGCTATTGCAACAAAACCATTCGCAAGCTGATTAAGAGGAATAAAGATAGAATTAGGTATTTGAATTGTAAAAGATTGAAAGAAAACCCCTAATACGAGTGCATGAAATACAGGCAGTCTTAGAAATGATTGAATAATACCTCCGATTGTTTTTGTTGCTGATAGTAAGTTATATATCCCATATGAATAAGTTAAAAGATTCTGGAAAATAACAATAAAAATTTGAATGGAAACCCCCACTGGATTGTTACTGAAAATCAATTGACTTACTGGTAACCCATAATTACCGGAATTCATTAACGAAATGCTATTTTTTAGAGCTGCACTTTCTCCTTTTTCTAACTTTAATATTTTTGAAATGAAATGACTTACTATGATCAGACTCAGACTATAAAGCATTAAATAGTATATTATCTGGAGCAACAAACCTGTTTCTATACGAATATCATATATATTCACAAATACAGCCGCTGGCATCAAGCAATAAGTAATAAGTGTAGATAGCTGCTTTAAGTTAAATTGAAACTTTCTTTGTAAGATTGCACCAATTAGCATCAATATTAATATTGGTAATATCACGTCTAATATAATAAAAACAAACATGTAAAACCTCATTCCAAATATATTATAGTTGGATGAAACTCTTTACTAAATATGGACCACATTTAATTCATCGGAAAACACCCTCAGTTCTTAATAATCAGAAAACTGAAATCAATAATATGAAAATGCTCATCAAAAATTCTTATTTCATTTCCCTCCCCTCTCTTTTCTTTAACATATCAAATATAACTCATAAAGAAAATTATGGATTGTTTATACAAATTCATAATTTTATCTTATCAACCTAAACGGTATTTTTTATTTTAAGTATTCTTTTTCACAATATCCATTAGCCTTACCAAAAAATCTGGCCCTAGAGAAATCTGATACTGCAGTTACTATGCGAAGAATACTTACATCAATTCCATACTTGTCGCTTAAAACACCTAACATACCTGATACTTGTTTATCTTGAGTGGACTTATATTTTTTTCATCTAAACATCCCGATTCAATTAAATATTTGCATTCTAAAAATGAGTTCGATCTTTAGAATAGATTTAAGATTTCCTTCACTAATCTACCCTTTAATTGAATAACTTTTGACTTCTATATTTTAAAATAAAATTCCATAAACCTTCTGTTTTTCATTTTAAAAACACATTCTTTTAGAAAACGAGCGTTTGTTGAGATAGCAATAAAAACATGTTGAAGCCTATTACTAAAAAAACCATCCCAATATACTTTGGGACGGTTCTTTTTCCTTATTAATGATTCTTTAACATCACTAACAATTTCTCTTGGCTATACATCCACACTGTAATAATTAAACAAGCAAGTGCGACTTCTGATAACGCCATAAATCCAATTGCATAATGACCTGTTAATTGGAATAGTAATGTTAAAATTAGCGGTGGGAAGAATCCTCCTAGTCCACCTAAAGCTGATACGAGACCATTTACAATACCAGCTTGTTCTGAGAAATACATTGGAACGAGTTTAAAGATTGTACCATTACCTATACCTGCACAAAATGCGACTAGTAGGCAACCAAATGTATACACGTTCATGCTAGGCATAAATGATAAAATAATACCTGAAAGTGTTAAACCGATAAATACAAAGATTAATATTTTAAATGGATTAAACTTATCACCGAGCCAACCACCAATTGGGCGCATAATTGTTGCGAGTACGATGAATCCAGCTGTCCGCATACCTGCATCTACTTTCTCTAATCCGAAGTGAGATACTAAAAAGTTTGGTAAGTATACGGTAAATGCGACAAATGATCCGAATGTTAAAAAGTAAAAGATACATAAAAACCAAAGTTTTTCATTTTTATATACACCTTTTATTTGTTCCATTAATGGTGTATTCACCTTTTTCTCTTTACGATCGCCTAATAAAAAATTCATAAGTGCAAATGCTGCAAGTAAAACCAAATAACATTGTACTGTCGCTCTCCAGCCAACTGAAGTTGCGATAACAGGGGCTAAAAATGAAGTAATGGCTGTTCCGGCATTACCTACACCGTAAATACCATTTACAAAACCGTGACTCTCTTTCGGAAAGTATTTTGGTAAAGAAGTTACCCCTACAGAGAATACAGCACCACCGATTCCGACAAATAATCCACCAATAATTAAATCCATCATAGAATTGGCAACACTAATATAAAAGACAGGAAATAATAATAAAATAAAACTAATAAAGAATAATTTTCTTGCTCCGAAACGATTTGTCCAATAACCAATTGGAATGCGAAGAACAGAACCTAAAATAACCGGTACTGCTGTTACCATAGAAATTTGTCCCGCAGTTAATGAAATATCCGCTTTAATATAAGGCATTAATGATGATAAAATGACCCATACCATAAAACCGATAACTAGATTAGAAGTTTGTAAACTTAATTGAAAATTAGGACTTTTCATCCTGTTCCCTCCTATGTATGCATAGTTATATTCATTCTCTCCAGCCTAATCACGTCCTAACATGATTAGGCTGAAAAGAATCAACCACCACTTACTGGCGGAATCATTGCTACGACATCGCCAACTTGAATGATGTCATCCTCATTTGCATACTCTTCATTTATCGCGACCATAATCTCGTTTGAAATTGCTACATTATATTCCTTAATCAGAACTTCCTTCAGCTTCACAACTGTAATATTTTCACAATCTATGTGTAATGCTGGCTTACTTACTTCTTCTTGTAAATGTGCAAATAATAGTACTTCAATCATATACTCCTCTCCTTTCCAGGCTCACCATTTGCATATGTTACCTTCTCTAACTGATCACCTATCCATGACTCACCATCTTCCCAAAACTCTTTCTTCCAAATTGGAACAATTTGTTTAATACGCTCCATAATATATTCGTTCGCCTCATATGCAGCTTTCCGGTGTGGTGTAGAAACAGCGACAACAACAGCAAGATCAGAAATTTGTAATGTACCAATACGATGTGTAATAGCGACATATGTCCCCGGCCACGTCTCTCCTACTTCAGTGCCAATTCTCTCAAGCTGGTTCTCCGCCATTGTCTTATAAGCTACATACTCTAAACAAAGTGTACGTCGACCTTTCGTAAATTCTCTAACAGTACCAATAAAAGTAGTAACCGCACCACACTCACGACGAATTACTTTGTTTGTAACTTCTTCAATTGAAATAGGTGTATCAATTACTTCATAATACGTATGTGTCATCTTGCACCTCTGATCCTTATATAAGTTAGCAATCTCTTTTTCTATTACTTGTATGATCGAAGCGGCTCTTCCCACGGCCACTCACTTCCGACGTTCGATTCTAATAACAGTACCGAAACGGTTATTCCTGTTTCAAATCCTCTCGTTCCTCTCGGCAGAACGATAAATGCATTCGCTTCTGCAATTGAAGAAATTGCGCTAGATTTATCTAAACCGACTGGTGTAACTTGCAATTGCCCATCTACAATTTCTACTCTCCCTCTTACAAAACGAGTAAACGGATTTGCTTTCGAAATGTCTTTCTGTAAAATTGCCTCTGCACGATATATGTGCGGATCTTTCCTATGCAAGTATGTTCCAATGACAGGTCGAACATACAATTCACATCCGACATAACAAGCAGAAGGATTACCAGATAGACCAAATAATAGTTTTCCCTCTAACTCAGCTACAGTTGTCACACTTCCTGGTCGCATCGCTATTTTGTTAAAAAGTACATTAGCTTGTAATCTCTCATAAATAGCCGGTAAATAATCATAGTCTCCTACTGAAACGCCACCAGTTGTAATTAATATATCAACTTCTTTTATCGCTTTTTTTACAGTGTTATAACACGTCTCAAAATTGTCAGCGAATTGCCCATAATACTGTACAATTCCACCTGCTCGTTCAATTTGAGCAGCTACCATATAAGAGTTACTATTTCGAATCTTCCCTGGCTTTAATTGTTCATGTACTTCGAGCAGTTCACTTCCTGTCGTTACAATTCCAATGACTGGCTGTTTTACAACATATACCGTACTATAACCAAACGTAGCAAGAAGTGCTGCAACTCCAGGATTAATAACAGTCCCTTTTTTCACCAGAATGCTATTTTGTTTTACATCTTCTCCTTTAAAAGAAATGTTATCCCCAGCAACAAAGGAGCGTTTCAATTTCATATAAGTCTTTTCGTTTTCTTCAAATCCTTCCGTTAGCTCTAACATAACTACTGCATTACACCCCGCAGGAATTGCCGCACCTGTCATAATACGGACAGCTTGAAATGCTTTCACATCTTCTGTAAAAACAAAACCTGCTCCAATTTCACCAATCACTTCAAACAGAATGGGATTACTGCTACTTGCTTCTTTTGTGTCTTCTGCTCGAATCGCAAATCCGTCGTATGGAGAACGATTGAAATGCGGGACATCATGATCTGCAATAACATCTTCTCCAAGTGTTCTACCGTAGCTTTCTATAAGAGAAACCTTTTCTATTTCACCTTGGTAAGCATATTCCATTACACGTGCAACTGCTTCTGCCACTGGAATTGGTATACGTTTTTCTAACATTCTTTTTCACCTCGTTTTAATAAGGGACAACTCTCTTTCTGTTCATCCTATATATTTTGCGTATAATCGTTTTGCTATTTTCACATCATTTGTTCCATGAATAAATGCCCTACCGTCTGTAAATAAAACGAAACGATATTCATCAATTAGAAATGATAGTAAGTAAGGCGTTTTTTGGACAAGTACACTTTTTTGTAATCGTTTTTGAACTTCCTCTAAATGAAGAACACGTTTTACCCCTGAACGGATTTGAACCGTATTCCGTCCGCATAGCACTTCCATTTTCATCTGTGCTTCAAATGTTAAACTTGGGTACGTGCGTGTATTTCCACAAGATGGACATGTATTTTTCTTCTGTCTATTTACTTTTAATGAGAGATATTGATTGTTCCAAATATCAAATGATAACATTGTTCCTCTTAGCGCCTCGAAATCATCCACCAATATTTTCATCGCCTCTGTTACTTGATGAGCAACGACCATTTGTACAGCCGGTTGAATGATTCCTGCTGTATCGCATGTTGCACTGCCCATAGGATGATCCATTAAGCAGCGAAAACATGGTGTTTTCCCTGGAAGAATTGTATACGTTACACCGTAACTTCCAATACATCCACCGTATATCCAAGGTATATTTTCTTTTTGTGAAATGTCATTTATAAGTAGGCGCGTATCAAAATTGTCAGTCGCATCTAATATGAGATCCACTTCTTTTGTTAACTCTTTCATTTCTTGCAGTGTGACATCCGATACAACTGATACAATTTCCACTTCAGAATTAATCTTTCTTAAATGCTCTGCCGCTGCAATTGCTTTCGGTTTGCACTGCTGTGCATCTTCTTCTGTATATAATTGTTGCCGTTGTAAATTACTCCATTCGACGTAGTCACGGTCAGCAATTGTCAATTTCCCAATTCCCATTCTAACAAGAGCTTCTGCATTTGCAGCTCCTAGTGCACCCGCACCGATTAGGAGCACATGCTTTTCTCTTATTTTTCTTTGTCCCATTTCACCAATTCTAGAAAACAATACTTGTCTTGCATAACGCTCTTGCATAAGAACTCCGCCTTTCACTATCCACCAATGTAAGACATTTCAACTTTTGGACGTTTACTTGTACTTTCAACCGTTCTTTCATCTGAATATCGATCTGTTCTATATCGCCATGTATGTTGTAAAATTTTTAATAATGAGGCGTCAGAAATATTTTCTCGAAGAAGCGTTCGCAAATCCGTTCCTTTTGTTCCAAATAAACATGTAAAAAACTTACCGTCTGCCGAAATACGGGCTCTCGTACAAGAAGAACAAAATGATTCAGAAACAGAATTAATAAATCCAACTTCTGCATCGCTCCCTACATATCGATACATTTTCGCAACCTCTCCAAAGTAACGAGGTTTAACAGGCTCAATCGGATATACACGATTAATCTTCTCTATTAATTGTTCCTTCGTAATAACTTGTTCAAAGTTCCAGCCGTTTGTACTGCCCACATCCATAAACTCTATAAAACGGAGCTGAATTTCTTGTTCTTTAAAGTAACGAGCCATATGAAGAGTTTGACTATCATTCATTCCTTTTTTTACGACCATATTTACCTTTACTTCTAACCCTGCGTTCTTCGCTTTTTCAATTCCTTTTAATACAGGTTTTGTGCTTACATTTCGTCCATTAATTTTTTTGAAGACATAATCCTCTATCGCATCCAAACTAATATTTACACGTTTTAATCCCGCTTCTTTTAACGCCTTTGCTTGTTTTGCTAAATGAATACCGTTTGTTGTGAGTCCAATATCTTTTAAGCCTTCTAGCTTTGCAAGTCTTGCAATTAACGTCGGTAAGTCTTTACGCAATAAAGGTTCACCGCCAGTAAGCCTAATTTTATTGACTCCCATACTTATAAATAATCTCGCTAATCTTTCTATTTCATCGAACGTTAATAAAAGCTCTTCCTTTAAAAAAGCGTAATCAGGTCCGAACACTTCAGCAGGCATACAGTATGTACACCTAAAATTACAACGATCAATAACTGAAATACGTAAATCTTGAAGTGGCCGTTCTAAAGAATCTTTCATGTTCTCATGCATCTATATCCCTTCTTTTCTGCTGCAATCCTTAGTAAGCTTTCAATTTTTTTATTTGCCTTCATTATAAAAAAGAAGCTACATATTCAATGTGACTTTTCTCACATTACTTTCCCCATTCAAAAATTCTTCACAAATCCGTTCGAATTTTGTTCACATCTTTAATCTCATCCACTTTGTCTATTGAATTTTTCAAACTAAAAACTGAAGATTTCTTCCCCTTACGGTCATTGAAATTTCAATTTATTTTTAAAATAGCTCTTGCATTTTCATCATACTTACACTCAAAATAGGAAATGTATTGCTTATAAGAAGAAAGGTGATCACTGTGGCAAACAGTATGACATTATCTCAAGATTTAAAAGAATTACTTGCATCTGTTGAATATAAAATGCAAATTAAAAAAGGTAGTTTTATTTTTCAAGAAGGTATGGAGGCAACAGAGCTCTATATCATCCACTCAGGAAAAGTACAAATTAGTAAATTAAGTGCTGACGGACAAGAATTGACACTCCGAATTTGTTCGGAATATGACATTATTGGAGAACTAACATTATTCACGGACAATGCGAAATACTTATTAAATTCAAAATGCCTTGAAGATGTTGAAGTAGGAGTTATAAAGCGTGAAGCGTTAGAAAAAGCATTACTCCAAAAACCAGCACTTGTATTTGAATTTATGAAATGGATTAGTGAACATTTAAGAAGAATGCAAACGAAGTTCCGAGATTTAGTATTACACGGCAAAAAAGGTGCCCTGTACTCTACTCTTATACGAATGACAAATAGTTACGGTGTATTAAAAGAAAATGGGATTCTCATCGATTTACCATTAACAAATCAAGAACTTGCTAATTTCTGTGCAACTTCACGTGAAAGTGTAAATCGAATGTTAAATGAATTAAAAAAGCAAGGTACAATTTCGATTCATAAAGGAAAGATTACAATCCACGATTTACAATTTTTAAAATGTGAAATTGCTTGTGAAGATTGCTCTGCTTCTGTTTGTAGCATTGATTAGCATCTTATTTAGATGCTAATCTTTTTTCAATTTAAACTACTTATTAACGGCTATTACCTATATAAACAAAAACGAGGCCTTCCATATTAGACCTCGTTTCGTTTTAGCTGCTAACTCCTATCTGTTTACAGCAGTATTATTTTTTCAACTCATTAGGAATACGTCTTCTGTAAATTACATAACTACGGCTTACATATTTAATTGGGGCACTAAATACATGTACTAGTCTTGTAAATGGCCACACTGCGAATAAACCCATCCCTGCAAGAATATGAATTTTAAACCATACTGGTACTTCCGTCATATATTCAACTTTCGGTTGGAAAATAAAGAGACTTCGGAACCAAGGGCCAATTGTTGTACGATAATCAAATCCTTTTGAATCGATATTTAAAAATGTTGAAGAAAGTCCTGCTAACATTACGATAAGTAATAAAATAAGCGCAATATAATCTCCCTTTGTACTCGTTGCAATGATACGTTTTACAGTTACGCGGCGGTACGTTAATATAATTAAACCGATGATAGAAGCAACACCTGCCGGAAGCCCGAAACTAATTGCCATTATGTGATACGTATGCTCAGAAATACCTATCGAACGGTATACAGCTTCTGGAATTAATATCCCCATAACATGACCGCCAATTACGAACATAATCCCAAAGTGGAATAATAGACTTCCGATTCGGAGCATTTTCTTTTCTAATAGTTCACTAGATTTTGATGTCCATCCAAATTGATCATAGTTGTATCTAAAAATATGTCCACCGATAAAGATTGCAAAAATGATATAGGGAAACAATACCCATAGAAATTGATTCATCATTTTAACAACTCTCCTTTCTAATTTGTCTGTACATCCCATGCTTCGATAGCGAGTAGAACAGCCGCAAGAATTGGTTCATACATACTACCTGCTTCTTTTAACTGAACGTGTAATGCTTGTATATTCTCCTTGTATTTATTCATAATTGGTTCACTGTCTTGCTCATTTGCATTTGCAAAAAACTCAAGAAAAAGTGGTAAATAATCAGGTAGTTCTTTATCCGTTACTTCAAAACCAGATTTTTTATAATGCTGCTTTAACTCTAATAATTCAATACCTCTTTCTCTTTGTTCACCAGTGTTCATATAAGTAAGATACATATTTGTTTTCTTACCAAAATCGAATGTATATACGTAACTATCAATGAGTTGATCATTCGTTTTATGTAGCGCTTGCTTTATAAAGGCTGTAAGTGATGCTTTAACTTCTTCCTTTTCTATCGTTTCAATCTCTTCTTGCAATTCAGTTACAGCTTCTCTCCACCCTAGTTCAGGATAGGAGAGAAGAAAAGAAGAACAAGAAAAAGCAGTTTGTAAACTTTGTTTCATCATTTTCTGCCCCCTTTATTTAAGAAATTGTCATACAAGAGCCTGGACCACCTGCGAATGCTAAACCACAGCTTCCTTGTTCGCTATATAAATCTGCCACTTGTTCACGGTGAGTGCCCGGAATGACGAAGCGATCTTTATATTTCGCAATAGCAAGAAGACGATACATATCTTCTACATCCTGTTTCGTTAAACCAAGTTCTTTTAATACAGCTTCATTTGGCTCTTTATTAATTTGCAGCGCTCTCATATGCGTTCGCATAACAGCCATTTTCTTCAATGTAAGACGAATGTGTGATTCATCTCCTGCAGTGAGTAAATTCGCTAAATATTGAATTGGAATACGCATATTATCGATAACAGGGAAAATCTCTTCTGCTTGCCAGTTACTGCCTTTCCCTTCCACCATATTCATAATTGGGCTAAGCGGCGGAATATACCAAACCATCGGCATTGTACGGTACTCTGGATGAAGAGGCAGAGCAATTTTCCAATCGATAATCATTTTATAGATTGGTGACTCTTGTGCTGCTTTAATCCATTCTTCAGGAATGCCTTGTTTTTTCGCTTCAGCTGCTACTTCTGGATCATTTGGATCTAGGAAAACAGTAAGCTGAGATTCATATAAATCTTTTTCGTCTTCAACAGAAGCTGCTTCTTTTACTTTGTCAGCGTCATATAGCATTACCCCAATATACCTGATACGTCCCACACATGTTTCTGAACAAATTGTTGGCATACCAGCCTCAATACGTGGGAAACACATTGTACATTTTTCAGCTTTATTCGTTTGCCAGTTAAAATACACTTTTTTATATGGACAAGATGATACGCAGAACCTCCAAGCACGACATGCATTTTGATCTACAAGAACAATGCCGTCTTCTTCACGTTTATACATCGCACCAGATGGACAAGATGATACGCAAGACGGATTCATACAATGTTCACATATGCGTGGTAAATACATCATAAAGACGTTTTCAAAATCTGTTTTAATTTCTTCTTCCATTTTCTTTACGTTCGGATCTTGTAATCCTGTTATATGTCCACCAGCTAAATCATCTTCCCAGTTCGGACCCCATTCAATTTTGTCGATAAATTCGCCTGTAATTGCTGATTTCGGACGAGCAACTGGTTGATGCTTACGCTGCGGGCTATTTGTTAATGTTTCATAATCATAATTCCAAGGTTCAAAGTAATCATCAATTGTTGGTTGATCTGGATTGTGGAAAATGTTCATAAGACGTTTCATTTTCGAACCAGATTTCAGCTGAATTTCACCATTTTTCAATTCCCATCCGCCTTTATATTTCTCCTGATCTTCCCATTGTTTCGGATAACCAATTCCAGGCTTCGTTTCTACGTTATTGAAGTACATATATTCCGCACCTGGACGATTTGTCCAGGTGTTTTTGCACGTTACGCTACAAGTATGACAGCCGATGCATTTATCTAGGTTCATTACCATTCCGACTTGCGCTTTAATCTTCAAGCCAATCTACCTCCTTCAGTTTACGGATTACAACATTTAAATCACGCTGGTTCCCAGTCGGACCATAATAGTTAAATCCATAGCTTAATTGGCCATATCCACCAATCATATGTGTTGGTTTAACATGAATACGGGTTGGACTATTATGCGTTCCCCCACGGGTGCTTGTTAATTTCGTACCAGGCACGTTAATGTGGCGATCTTGCGCATGGTGCATAAATGCCATTCCCCTCGGTATACGGTGCGTTACAACAGCACGCGCTACGACAACACCGTTACGGTTAAAGCACTCGATCCAATCATTATCAGCAACGCCAGCTTCTGCAGCGTCCTCTTTATTCATCCAAACAGTTGGACCACCTCTAAACAGCGTTAACATCGGTAATGAATCGAAATACATACTATGAATCGACCACTTATTATGCGGTGTTAAATAGTTTAGTGTAATCTCTTTCCCTTCTACTTCAGGGCGTGACTTACGGAACGGTTTATGTTGCAGAATTGGTTTAAATGTTGCCATCGTTTCACCAAATTCTTTCATCATGTCATGGTCTAAGTAGAAAGATTGTCGACCAGTTATCGTTCTCCAAGGAATAAGACGTTCCACATTTGTTGTAAACGGTGAGTAACGTCGTCCACCTTTTTCTGAACCTGTAAAGGCCGGAGAAGTAATTACTGTTTTCGGTTGTGCTGTAATTTGTTCGAATGTAAAGCATTCTTCTTCACGTTCTTCTGCTAAATCACGTAATTTTAGATCTGTTTGTTTTTCAAGTGCTTCCCATGCTTTTACTGCCATATGACCGTTTGTTGTAGAAGAAAGCGTTAATACCGCTTCAGCAGCATTGATTGCTTCTTTTATGTCTGGGCAACCTTTCGCAATAGTATCCGTTCGAACAACTCCTAATTTGCTCTTTAATTGCTCATACTCTTTTTCTGCTGACCAAGAGATCCCTTTCGTACCAATCGGTTGTTTTCCGGCATTTGGTCCAAGTGCTGTCATTTTGTCATAAATCGTTTTATAATCCCTTTCAACAACATGAATTTGTGGCATCGTTTTACCCGGGATTGGTTCACATTCACCTTTACTCCAATCTTTAATCTTGCCAAGTGGTTGCGCTAATTCTTGCGGTGTATCATGAAGAAGTGGTGTTGCAACAACTTCTTTCATTGGTTCAAGATCTATTTTCTTCGCTAAATCTGACACAGCTTTAGAGAGTGAAGTGAAAATATCCCAGTCAGAGCGTGCTTCCCACGGTGAACCGATTGCTGGATTAAATGGATGCACAAATGGATGCATATCTGTACTACTTAAATCATGTTTTTCGTACCAAGTTGAAGCAGGTAAGACGATATCAGAATACAGCGCTGTTCCAGCCATACGGAAATCTAAATTAATGAGTAAATCAAGCTTCCCTTCTGGTGCTTCTTCATGCCACTTAATTTCTTCTGGTCGTAATGAATCACTATCGTCATTCATTAATCCGTTTGTTGTACCTAATAAATGTTTTAAGAAATATTCATGCCCTTTACCAGAACTTGAAATTAAATTCGCACGCCACACGAATAAGTTGCGCGGGAAGTTGTTTTTATTATCAGGATCTTCAATCGCAAATTTCAGTTCTTTTTCTTTTAATTTTTGTGCAACATATTTTCCGATTTCTTCTTGCGTTGTTGCACCAGCAGCAACAGCTTCTTTATATAATTCAATTCCATTTTTCTCGAATGTTGGATAAGAAGGTAACCAGCCGAGTCGTGCTGCTAATACATTGTAATCACCGTGATGTTGATAACGTGAGTTACCTTCAATTGGTGATGCTAAATGTCCAACAGGTGTATCTTCATAGCGCCATTGATCTGTTACGAAATAGAAGAAAGACGTACCATTTTGTAATTTTGGTGGCCCTTGCCAATCTTTTGCCATCGCGATTGTTTGCCATCCTTCTGCAGGTCGTAACTTTTCTTGACCAACATAATGCGCCCATCCCCCGCCGTTTACTCCTTGTGCCCCAACTAGAAGAACAAGATTTAAAACTGCGCGATAAATCGTATCAGAATTAAACCAATGGTTAATACCAGCTCCAACAATAATCATCGAGCGACCATTTGTATCAGCGGCATTTTGTGCGAACTCACGAGCGATTTGAATAATTAGTTCTCGTTTCACTCCTGTCATTTTCTCTTGCCATGCAGGTGTAAACGGTACATCATCATTGAAGTCTTTCGGCTCTTGTCCGCCAAACCCTCGGTTCACCCCGTAATTTGCTAACGTTAAGTCGTATACAGTTGTAACGAACACTTCGCCTTCTTCTGTCATAACCTTTTTCACTGGAATTGTACGTTCTAATACTTTGTTTCCATCATCAGAGAAGTACGGAATTTGTACCGTTCCAATCGTTTCTTCCATTCCAAGTAAAGAAAGACGTGGATCAATCTTTTCACCTGTTTCTTCATCTTCTAAACGCAAGTTCCATTTCTTTTCGTTATCCCAACGTGAGCCCATTGTGCCTTGAGGTGTTGCAAAATCATTCGTGTTCTCGTTCCAAAGAACAGGTTTCCATTCTCCTAACTTCGTTTCGCGTCCAATATCAGCAGCGTTTAAGAAACGATCAGCAACGAATTGATCTCCTTTTTGTTTCAATGTGACAAAGAAAGGAAAATCAGTATATTGCTTCGCATACTTTGTGAAATATTCCACTTGATTATCTACGTAAAATTCTTGTAAGATCACATGCCCCATTGCCATCGCAAGTGCACCATCTGTACCTTGTTTCACACTAATCCAATCATCCGCAAACTTTGTAGATTCAGCGAAGTCAGGACTGACAGAAACGACTTTCGTTCCTTTATATCGAACCTCTGCTAAAAAGTGAGCATCTGGTGTTCTCGTCATCGGTACATTTGAACCCCATGTCATAATGTAACCAGAGTTATACCAGTCACTACTTTCTGGTACATCTGTTTGATCGCCCCAAATTTGCGGAGAAGCTGGTGGTAAATCTGCGTACCAATCATAGAAACTAAGCATCGGCCCACCCATAAGTTGCATAAAACGACTACCAGCAGCATGACTTAACATCGACATAGCTGGAATTGGTGAAAAGCCAACATTTCGATCTGGCCCGTATTTAATTACTGTATAAAGTAGAGAAGCTGAAACGAGTTGTAATACTTCATCCCAATTCGCACGAATAAATCCACCTTTACCACGCGCCTGCTTATACTTACGTGCTTTTTCAGGGTTTTCCACAATACTTTTCCAAGCATCTAGTGGTGACTCGTTATTTTGTAGTTCATCTTGCCACATACTCCAAAGAACACCACGTACATACGGATATTTCACACGAAGTGGACTATAAATGTACCAAGAAAAACTTGCTCCACGTGGGCATCCTCGCGGTTCAAAATCTGGCATATCAGGACCTGTCGTTGGATAGTTAAGCTCCTGCCCTTCCCACGTCACAATTCCATCTTTCACATATATATTCCAGCTACATGAACCAGTACAGTTCACGCCGTGTGTAGAACGAATTACTTTATCATGCTGCCAACGCTTTCTGTACACATTTTCCCATTCGCGATCTTCATATGTTTCTTGTGTATGATTATCGTTATAACGATCTATTGGTGAAAAATATTTTAAACGTCTCATTAGTGCTGAAGTTTTTTTCTTCATACTGTTCACTCCTTTAATACGTCTCTCTTACATACCCTTACTATAAGAGAGGTTGTAAAATACAGATGTGACATTTCGCACAGTTCAAGAGATTGTCAAAAATTCAGTAGAAAATAAGTTTGTGAGAAAGTCTTGTGTTCCGTTGTGAAGATTATGGTTAATCTTAATTATTAGGAGAATGGTATTTTGAGGTATCGACTATTTTGCAAAAGAAAAAGAGTTTTGATATTATTTCAAAACTGCCATAAGGAAAAGAGTATAAATTGTATGTAAAAAATTTTTTCCCAATGTTATTATTTTATATCGAGTCTGATTTTACATAAAACTACAAATCATTATTTACTGTATTGCCCTTAGTTACGGAAACAATTATACTAGATGTAATCGAAATAAATAATCTGAATATTCTCAGAATTTAAGGTAAAAGTTTTACTATCTACAAATAGAATTAGAAATATGTCCACTAAATAGATTAGAAAACGATAATAACATTAGGAGGATTACGATGCCCCAGCTTGATTCATTACATCCCACTGTAGAAAAAATAATCAATAATATTGAAAAAATAATGGTCGGAAAACGAAAAGAAACGATCTTAGCTTTGACAGCTCTCTTAGCTGACGGTCATGTGCTATTAGAAGATGTTCCTGGTGTCGGGAAAACAATGCTAGTACGTGCTCTTTCTAAATCCATTGATGCTGATTATAAGCGAATTCAATTTACACCTGATTTATTGCCGTCAGATGTAACAGGAGTTTCTATTTATAATCCGAAAGAGCTCCAATTTGAGTTCAAGCCTGGACCAATTATGGGGAATTTTGTACTTGCTGATGAAATTAATCGTACATCTCCAAAGACACAATCTGCTTTACTTGAATGTATGGAAGAAGGCAATATTACAATCGATGGCATTACAAGGCCTTTACCAAAGCCGTTCTTTGTCATGGCTACACAAAATCCGGTCGAATATGAAGGAACATATTCTCTACCAGAAGCTCAGCTCGATCGTTTCTTATTGAAACTAAAAATGGGATATCCTACACCAGAAGAAGAATTTGAAATTTTAAACCGGATGGAAAAAACAAATCCACTCTCTCAATTACAGACCATTACTACAATAGAAGAATTAATTTATTTACAACAAAGCGTACGGGTAGTAAGTATGGACAAAGCAATTAAGCATTACATTGTAAAACTTGTTAATCAGACTCGTACGTACAGTTCTATACAGCTAGGTGCAAGTCCACGTGGCTCAATTGCTTTAATGAAAGCTTCACAAGCTTATGCATTTATCCATGGCAGAAATTATGTTATTCCAGACGATGTTAAATTTTTAGCTCCTTACGTTTTAGCACATAGACTCATTTTAAAAATGGAAGCAAAATTTGAAGGAATAACTGGAGAACAATTTATCGCAAAAATCGTTGCACGAACTACTGTGCCGACTCAAAGGACGATGAACCCTTGATGAAACGAATACTGCGAGCGCTATATCACGTTACGAAGTTATTGCTACTCCCTTTATGTCTAGTCTTAACATTTGTGTACGCTATGTTTCAAGGAGGGTTTGTAAGTTGGTTTTTGTTTTACAGCACAATTCCCATTGCTCTTTATTCACTACTACTCCCCTTTTACGCTTTACGGGACGCTGAAGTAAGACGAATAACAAACCAAAATGGATATGTAGTAGGAGAACAATTTATAAGCACGATTACAATAAAAAGAAAATTTCCTTTTCCCTTACTTTATTTAGTTATAGAAGATGAACTGCCACCACAATTTATAAGTTGTAAACAAACAAAGATGAATAAGGTAGTACTCTTCCCAGGATTGAAACGAAATATTTCGTTTCAATATGTTATTGACACAATCTCTAGAGGCGAGCACACTTTTTCAAGCGTTCGTGTAAAAACTGGCGATTTATTCGGCATGATAGAGAAAGAAGTAACTTTTTCAGTTCCAGATACATTTTTAGTCTATCCCCAGTATGTAGATATAGCATATCGACAATTGGAAAATCATTTCGAACAAGGAGCGCTTTCAGCAAATATAAATTCAGCAAAAGACTCTACAATCTCTGTCGGTGTCAGAGACTATAAACCTGGTGATCGCTTTTCATGGATTGATTGGAAAGCAACTGCACGAACAAACACTATTATGACAAAAGAGTTTGAACAACAGCGCAGCCATAATGTCATGATATTCATAGACAGAACCGAGTCTCCTCTATTCGAATCAGTCGTCACATTTACTGCCTCTATCGTAAGGACTGTCTTGAAACAAAATTTACCAGCATCATTCGTGTCTATCGGAAAAGAACAAACTATTTTCCCTTTAGACAATGGAGATACGCAGTTACAACAAATCCTTTGTCATTTAGCAAAAGTGCAAGCAGACAGTGTATTCCCGCTCTCCCAGAGTGTAGACATGGAACTAAGAAAAATTTATGAGCCCGTCACGGTTATACTCGTGACCAGTAATCTTTCTCCCGATATTCAAAAGGCGGCTGATTGTGCTGCTATAAGAAATAGAAAATGTATGGTTTTTGTCGTGAAAGAAAAAGCGAATCAACTTTCACACCGAGAAATCAGTATAATAGAAACTCTAAAAAAACGACAAATATTTGTAAACACGGTTTATGAAAACCGGTATACAAACGTGTTTTTTGAGGTGAGCAAATGATAACATTACAAACAAAATACAAGTGGGATACGAACAGATTCTTTATGCATGCATGTGTATTTCTTCTTTTACTAGAATGGCTAAGACCTCTTATAGGTATTACAAATGTAGGTAGATTAGATATTTTCGTAACATTTATAGGAATTTGCTTCGCTCTCTCTTTTTTTCAAACGAGGTGGCAGATTCCAATAAAAATTGTCACAGTCCTATTTATCATTCATTCCCTATATTATAAAAATGCTTTTATAAATCCATCTTGGCTAACAGCATTCTTTTCTGATATGTTTCGAAATTCCTCCCTGTTTTTCCAAGGGAATTTACTAGATATTTCTCCAGTTTTTCCGACGGTTTTATTTTTTCTCTCATTTTGGTTTTTGAGTTCTTTTACTTCATTTTGGATTATTCATAAAAAACGTGGGTTTCTATTTCTTGTATTGACTATTATTTATATCGCAACTTTTCATAACTTACATTTATACAATGCAAACTACGCTATTATTCGTACTGTTGTCATCGGCTTTTTTATGCTTAGTCTTCTTCAAGTAGAACGAATAAAAGAACGTGAACACTTACAAAATTATGCTAGGGAAATCTCAAAATTACTTAGACCACTTACAATATTTATTGTATTATTAGCAACCATCGCATACTTTTCTCCAAAATTTGGCCCTCAATGGCCAAACCCAATGGATTTTTTAAAATTCAACACATCTGAAGCAAGTAAAGAAAAAAAAGTTTCTACAATTGGGTATGGTTTAGATGACTCACGATTAGGTGGTCCTTTTAAGGCGGATCCTACAATTGTTTTCACAGCACGAACGCAAAACAAACAATATTGGAGAGTCGAAACCAAAGATTTTTATACCGGAAAAGGCTGGGAGGTTTCTGAAAATCCGAAAAAGGTTTCTTTTAAAAATAAAAACGACGTCGTAAGCTGGTACGAACAAAACACAAAAACAGAAACTACTGAGGCAACAATTACCATGCAAAAAAGTTACCCTCACCTTACCTATCCAGCAGGATTAGTAACAGTTGAAGCTTCTTCTGATGTATCATACAGTGTTGACCCGTTTTCAGAAAAAATTTATACAATGAATGGAGACTCTTCTACTACTTTACATTCGTATAAATTAACATATGAGATCCCTGAGTTTTCCATAAAAAACTTGCAAGCTGTAAAAACAAATGAAGGTCAAGAAACAAATCCTTATTTTATGACAAAGTACACACAACTTCCCGAGTCATTACCACAGCGCGTAAAAGACTTGGCTATCAATCTTACAAATGATAAAGACAACCGATATGATAAAGTATTAGCTATTGAAAATTACTTCACAGACAACTCTTTTACATACGAATCAACGAATGTCTCATTCCCTGCCAAAAGCCAAGATTATGTAGATCAATTCCTTTTCGATACAAAAAGCGGCTACTGTAATAATTTTTCGACGTCTATGATTGTACTACTTCGTTCTGCCGGGATTCCAGCTCGCTGGGTGAAAGGCTATACAGAAGGAACTCTTGACAATACACTTGCCTCTGCAGAAGGTGAGGATGTTTATACAATCACGAACGATAACGCACACTCTTGGGTCGAAGTATATTTCCCAGAATACGGATGGATTCCATTCGAACCGACAAAAGGATTTACTAATCCCTATAATTTTATAAATAATACGCCTGCTCCTATTTCACAAAATAGCGAAGCAAATAATTCTAATAACGAGCAAATACAACAACGAAATAATGAAGCAAAACTTAAAAGTTTAATTGAAAATACAGAAGAAGCTTCTACTAAAAAGGTCACAAATTCTAAAACTAGTTTTTCTTGGTGGTACGTATTCCTCTCTACGATACTAATTAGTATTATAGGATACATTCTCTTCACCACTAGAATGAAATGGATGACATTTCTTATTATTCATTTCTATAAATACCGAAAAGATGATGCTGTTTATCAAAAAGCTTACGGTGCACTTTTAAAACAATTTGCGAGAATTGGCATACCACGGGGTGAAAGTCAAACATTCCGAGAATACGCTCTCCATATCGATACACTTTACAACTCGACCGATATGCAACAACTTACTGCCAGTTATGAGAACGCTATGTATCAACAGGGGCAGGCTACGGTAGAATGGAAGAAATCCGTACACTTATGGGAAGTACTTATGAAAAAAACAGCTTCTCCACCTAAATCAGATGGCTTTGATACAGTTATTTAATCTTGAAAATTTGAGTTTAAAGAAAACGTCTCAAAGAACTACATTGTTCTTTGAGACGTTTTTTAATAAAGTGAAACTCCTACTTATTCCCCAAGCACCTTCTCAATCTCAACCTCTAAATCTACCGGCTTCGTCTGCGGAGCAAAACGCCCTACTACTTTCCCGTCTTTTCCGATTAAAAACTTCGTAAAATTCCATTTCACTGCTTTCATACCAAGTAAACCTGGTGCTTGTTCTGTCATGTATGTATATAGAGGGTGAGCCTTATCACCTTTCACATCAACCTTTGCAAACATCGGGAAGTTTACACCGTAGTTTAATTCACAAAAACTAGTAATGTCCGCTTCTGTACCTGGTTCTTGTCCCCCGAATTGGTTACAAGGAAATCCGAGTATTTCGAGTCCTTGGTCTTTATATTTATCATATACCTCTTGTAATCCTTTATATTGTGGTGTGAAACCACATTTGCTAGCTACATTGACAATAAGAAGTGCTTTTCCTTCGTAATCTTTTAACGATTTTTCTTCACCTGTAATTGTTTTAGCTGAAAAATCATAAACTGTCATTGTCTTTGCCCCTCTCTTCACTATCATTCTATGTTTATACTATACTACATTCGTGAATATACAGCTCTTATTACGTACTTATAAGTTGTAATGATAGCGCTTTATTTCTGTTCGAAAATTCGACACAAACTACTAGACTTTTATGATGGAAAGTTTTACAATTGAAATGTGAACAAAATGTGACAGTTTATATTCCATTATAAAAGAAAAGGATGGTGTTCATTATGAAAACTGCACAACATGAAACGATTTCAAATCGCGAGTTTTATTTCGTACTATATATGATGTTATTGTTTGTTACTGGCTGGGTAATCGATGTAAATGGTTTATTCTTAAGCTCCTACTTTAATTTAGCAGGAGAGATTATGCTTCCATTAGTAGGCGGGATTGTTGGACTGTTCATTATGTCTATTAATAAACAACAAACGAAATAATAATATTACAAAAAGGCAGAAGACGAGCTTCGTTTTCTGCCTTTTTTCTATTTTAGCGTATAATAAAAACATGCAGTATATAAGGAGTGGTAACTATGAAAAAAGTAGAGCAATTATCTTCTCACCTATATCTTATTGATGATTTCGATTTACAGCATAATGAACGAACAGGTACGTACGTTTTATTAGGTGACGATATTACTTTAATTGAAACTTGTGCAGCCCCTTCTCTTCCGTATATTTTAGACGGCTTACAACAATTACATATTGATTTAAACGATGTTAAAAACATTATCGTTACACATGTGCATTTAGATCACGCTGGCGCAGCTGGTTTAATGATGGAAAAGTGCCCAAATGCTACGTTATATGTGCATTCTCGTGGTGCTCGTCATATGATTGATCCAACAAAACTTATTTTAGGTGCAAAAGCTGTCTACAAAGAAGATTTCGATAAACTCTTTGATCCAATTCTTCCAATTGAAGAAGAACGTGTTCATATTGTACAACATGGTGATACGTTAAAAATTGCAAAAGATCGCACCCTTACATTTTATGATACACCAGGACATGCGAAGCACCATATTAGCATTCACGATTCATTAACAAACGGGATTTTTACTGGCGATACAATTGGAATTTATTATAGAGAACTCGCAGACGTTGATGTAGAGTTATATCTACCATCAACGTCCCCTTCACAATTCCAACCAGATGCGATGATTACTTCTAAAAATCACATTCAAAGTATAAATGTAGATACTATTTATTTCGGTCATTACGGCGCATCCTCTCATGTTACAGAAGTATATAATCAACTGGAATATTGGCTACCTATTTTCGTTCATACTGGTAAGGAAGTCTTTGAAAAGTATAATGATTTCGATGAAGCAACTAAAGCTTTACAAACTTTGTTAATGGATAAAATCTCTTCTCATCTTACAAAGTTAAACGTTCCATCAGATCATTCCGTTTATAATATTTTACATTTAGATATAGAAATTAGCGCAATGGGCATTATTGATTATTTCACGAAGCAAGATAAAGCAAACTCCACTATTAACTAACAGTAAAAGAAGAGATATACAACAGTAGTTATTGTATATCTCTTCTTTTTTTGAATATATTTTGAGTAAAGGATGGTGGAATATAATGCAAAAAGTGATGCTATACCTCTGCTTCACATTATTTATCGTCTTATTATTATTTGTAGGAGTAAAAATTCAATTTTATTTAGATACAGATGCACAAGTGAACTTTAACGTTTATCCAAGATTATTCTACTTTACACTCTTCCCTCTTATAGTTGGCATTTTATTACGCTTCCTTCAATCTATTAATCGCGAAACGAGTAAACAAAACTGGAGCTTTCAACCGGATAAATTTATTGCTATTACAGTGCCTACACTATTCATTTCCTTTTCCCCAGCACTACTCTTTTCACCACTTGCCGAATACCTACCTTATTTAGTTAATATTATTCTAATAAATACAACTTTTGTTACGATTATTAGTTTAATAGCTGGTTATTCCCTTTTAGATTGTTTTATACAAAAGGATCATGCAAATATGAAAAAATATAATTGAATGCTTTATTTAATCGTGCAAGTCAAGGATTGTACTGCCTTGGCTTGTTTTTAGAATACTTATATTCCTGTATAATACAGTTATCGAATGAAATTCGGAGGAATGATACAATGTTTTTTCAATTTTTTCTACTAGCAGTCATTATGTCTTTTATTAGTGGTCGACTAATTGGTACAAAACTAAATCTTGTCAAACAAGCAAGTGCAGCCACTTTAGGTGTTTCACTTACATCAGCTCTGTATTGGTTTTTATATTTACGCTATCAAGATGAATCTGTTGTCGGTGTTGATAGATATTTTTGGCTAGGAAGCTCATTAATTGTATCGATGCTATGTTACCTAGTTTTTGAATTATTTGATCCTATTAGGCGTGGCGAAATGGATGACGTAGCAACGGAAAGCCGAAATCCTATTTCAAAATTCTTCGCTAAAATTGGTAGACAAAAAAGATATATGCGTGTCTCTTCTATTGCAATAAAACACGGAATGGGTAAATATTTAGCTTTAAAGCGCTCGCCAGAAGCAGATCGTAAGCTCGCCACTTCACTTCGAAATACACTAGAAGAATGCGGCGGTGTATTCATTAAATTCGGACAAGTTTTATCAACTCGCTCTGATTTATTACCACCTGCTTTTATTCACGAGTTATCAAACCTTCAGGAAAATGTAACGCGTTTATCACAAAAACAAGTTGAAGAAATATTGAAAAAGGAACTACATATACCAAAAGATGAAATTTTCAGCTCCTTTGAAATGGAACCGTTAGCTGCCGCCTCTATTGGCCAAGTACATAAAGCGAAGTTGAAAGAAAACGACCAGGATGTCGTCGTTAAACTACTACGTCCTAATATTTCTGAGACAATTAAACGTGACTTAGATATTTTAATTCACTTTTCTTTATGGATTTCCAACAAATCAACTTGGGCTAAAAATATCGGATTTCTTGATTTAGCACATGGCTTCTCTATCGCAATGAAAGAAGAAATTGATTTCAAAATTGAGGCTCGTAACTTCGAACAAGTGTCTGATTCACTAAAAAATAGCGAAACGAAAGTAAAAATACCGAAAGTATATCAAGAATACAGCAATTCAAAAATACTTGTGCTTGAATTTTTAGATGGAGTAAGCGTTAAAAGTGGGTCAGCATTATTAAATGAATTACAAATTGATACGAAAAAAGTACAACGGCAACTCTTTGATTGTATTTTAGAGCAAATTTTCTTTAAAGGTATTTTCCATGCAGACCCTCATCCAGGTAATGTGTATATTCTTCGTGATGGCACTCCTGCATTACTTGATTTCGGTTCTGTTGGACGATTAGGAACACTACAACAAGATGCATTCAAGCGACTACTTATCGGCTTTGAGCGCAAAAATTCATATGTCTTGCTTGATGGATTGCTTCAATTAGTTGAAAAGAAACCAAATGTTGATAAAGAAGGATTAGAACAATCTATCAGTCAATTATTAATCCAAAGTACGTATGGTTCTACAAATGGTTCTGAAGAATTCATTCAGGGGCTATTTCAAATAATCGCTGAGTTTGAATTAGCATTTTATCCAATGGTTGCAGGGGCTTTCCGCTCTCTAATTACGCTAGAAGGAACGATGCTGCAACTAAATCCTGAATTCAATTTAATGGACGAAGCGAAGCGCTTTGCGAAAGATCATGCAGCTAGCTTCATGCCGGTTAACAATTATTCTAGTTTAAAAGAAGCTGCAACAAACGAATTACTCACTATGTTACCTGCCATGCGACGCATTCCTAGAAAACTAGATGATTTAAGTTCAAAACTAGAAAACGGAGAATTCTCCGTAAAGGTCGGCTTTTTCTCTGACGAAACAAATGCATCGTTCATTACTACTTTTATCTCACAATTCCTCATTGCATTTATTGGAACTGCATTTGGTGGGATTTCGGTAGGCGTATTGCATTTAGCAAACAATGCGGAAGAGCCAAATGATCAATTTTTAAGTGTCGTTGGTTACGGTGGTTTATTTATAAGTGCGATATTACTTGTAAGAGTAGCTATTCATGCGGTAAGGAAATTTAAGTAATAATAAAATGAGTATGAAATCACGTAGATTTTATACTCGTTTTTATTGTGAAAATATTCAATATGCACTAGGAAATTTATGTTAAACTAAAGAAAATCGTGCACTATGTCAAAATACATGTCAATCAAGGGAGAATTATTATGTATAGATTTTTTGGATTCTCGTGTCTAATGTTTCTCGCAAGCATATTTTCTTTCTTTATTCTAAGAGGGCCTAATGCAAATTTAACTTTAATTATTTCGATACTAGGTATTCTCTCATTACTCGGCATTATTTTTGCGATAGCATCAAAAAATTGGTTATTCGGAATAGTTGGTACTGCATTAAATGGTGTAATACTAGTATTGGTATATTTCTTATTGCTAGCAAAAGGAATAGGTGGTTAATATATTTCCATTTCAATAAGAAAAGCTCAGAGCTTAGGCTATGAGCTTTTCTACTTATCTCACCTTTTCATCTACATACTCCATAAACTGCTCCGCTTTAATAAATCTTTCTTTGTACGCCTCAGGCACTTCTTCTACTGTTATCCCGCCACTCGATTTCGTTTTTACTAACACAGTTTGATGTGACATTAATGCCTCCATATATTGTTCATACTCTTCAGGAGTTAGTACTTCTTTACTAGATTTATGGCCATTTAATTTATCAAAATACGGATGAAGCTCCATTACTACCTTTTTCAATTCCTCTTTTTTAGCTGGTGATAATTGATCATAATCTATATTACCATTCGAATCCCCGTACGCAAGCTTTGCATTAGTTAATTTTTTCAGTTCTTTTGTAAACTCTTCATATTCCTTCGAACTCATTTCATCTTTCGCTTCTGATAATTTTGCATTAAAACGCATATACGTTTCTAATGTCATCGCTCCGGCGTGTTTTTTTAAATTCTCAAAAGATCCGTATATACCATCCGCCATAATAGATTGATATGCAAAACCGGTCGTAGGGATTAAAAATGCTGCTGCAAGCACTCCGGCGATAAGACGTTTCTTCACCTTACTTCCCCCGCGATTCATTTTGATTTGAACAATTACTTTTTCTTTTAACTCCGGCGGGGCAACAATCCCCTTCGCTTCTTCTCGTATAGATTCTCTAACTCTACAATCTAAACTCATTTCACATTCCCTACCTCTCCTAAAAAGATTTCTTCTACTTGCTCTTTTTGACGTAGTTTCTTTAATGCCGCATGAATTCTAGACTTCACTGTACCAATTGGAATATGTAATATTTGTGCTACTTCTTCTTGTGAATATTCGTATAAGTATCTTAAGATAATAACTTGTTTCAATTTATACGGTAATTTATGAATGAGTTCGATTAGTTTTTGGTTTGATATTTTACTTACAACATCGTTAGAAAAATCAATTTGCACTGGCTTTCTTTGCTCTTCTGCTTTTTTCATAATTCGTAGTCGCATCCATCTCTTTCTTCTATAAGAATGAATTTGTTTAATCGCAAGCCCAATTAGCCAAGGGCGAAATGGCTTCTCGCTATCATATTTACGAAGCGATTCATATAGCTGTATGTATACTTCTTGAACGACATCATCTACATCCGTTTTATCTTCAATTAAAAAATGTGCTGTTTTATATACTTCTTGAATCGTTACATCATACAATTCGCTATACGCTTCTTTATTTCCTGATAAAGTTAATCGAATTAAATGTGCGTAATCTATTTCAGCCTTCATATTCCAGCCCTCCTTTGTCTTACACTATATATTGGCAAGTAATTCATATTTCGTTCGATTTTTCCGAAAAAATTTTTTATATAAATTAATATTATGATCCAATGAGTTCATAAGCTTCACTTATAACCACACATAACTATTATATAATTTTCCAATTTCTGATAAAGATTTAAAATGATTTATATAGTCAAATTTAGGAGGATATATGATGAAAGCTATCGTTGTAACGTCGTTCGGTGGTCCTGAAGTGATGAAATATACAGATTTGGATATACCGGCTATTTCAGAAGATCAAGTTTTAATTCGCGTTGTTGCTACTAGTGTAAATTTCGCTGATATTAAATCACGTTATGGCAAAAAAGGAAATAAAGCACTACCTTTTATTCCAGGTATAGATGCCACTGGTATTGTAGAACGCGTCGGTTCTCATGTGAAAAATATTCAACCTGGACAGCGTGTCATTGCTTTTCCTCATAATGGATCTTACGCAGAGTACGTTGTTTCAAATGAAAATCTCACTTTCGTTTTACCCCATGAAGTCGACTTTCAAACCGCAGCTGCTTGTCCGATCGTATCTTTCACAAGCTATAATTTACTCGTGAATGTTGCAAGGCTTCAACAAAATGAATCCGTGCTGATTCATGCAGCTGCTGGCGGAATTGGTACTACCGCGATTCAACTTGCAAAACGATTAGGGGCTGGAACAGTTATCGGTACTGTCGGAAGTGAAACGAAAAAAGAAATCGCTTTAGATGCTGGAGCTGATTATGTTATTTGTCATCAAGATGAAGATTTTGTAGAGAAAATCAATGAGCTGACAAACGGAGAAGGAGTGAATATAATTTTGGACTCTATTTCTGGAACTGTCTCTGAAAGAAGTTTAAACTGCCTAGCTTATTACGGTCGCCTCGTTCATTTCGGTAATGCAAGCGGTAAAATTGGCAATTTCAAAACGAAAGATTTACACGCAAGTTGCCGCTCTATACTAGGCTTTAGCTTTGGCACTACACGGAAAAAACGTCCTGAACTACTCCAAGAAACGGCAAATGAAGTTTTCCGTTATTTGCGTGACGGAAGTTTGCAAATGAAAGCTACAAAATCTTTTCCCCTTCAAGATGCAGGGAAAGCACATGAATGGGTCGAAAGTAGAAAAAGTACAGGGAAAGTAATACTAACTGTTCAGTCTTCTTCCTGAAATGAATACTGGAAACAGAGGTGGCATTCATGGGATCACGAATTATGCATGTTATTATCGCTAACGGTATTGCTGAGAAACTATGTATTCAAGATAAAACTTCTTTCTTACTTGGAGGGGTAGCCCCTGATGCGGTTCATTCAGCAGAAGAAAAAGGAACTTCACACTTTTACGCTGGTACAACGAAGAACTATACGAGAAGAATAGATTATGATTCATTCTTTCATAAATACGAAGCACATATAGATTCCCCCTTTATTTTAGGCTATTATACCCACCTCATTGCCGATGATAATTGGCTAAGTGGCTTTTTTCTACCATGGCTAAAAAATAGAATAGAGAATGACGAAACCATCGCACCCCTGTACTATAACGATTTTAAACTGTTAAATGCAAAGTTGCTTCATCATTACGATCAAGAACAACAGCTCTTCTCTCTTCTCAATCAAGAGGCTCACATTGTGGATATTGAAGAGGTTTCTAAAGAAAACGTTTTAGCTTTTCGAAAGTATCTTTTTGAAGATATGTTGTATCCTGAGCAACATTTGCATGAAGACTTACAGGTGTTTACGTTTAATCAAATTGTCGGTTACATTGAAACCTCTATTGAAAAAGGTGCATTTTTTATTAAACAACTCTCTCATGAAAAATCCACTTCAAAGATTTAATCCCCCTCAATATATTTGAGGGGGATTTTCACATAGCAATATTATTATTGGTTCTTCTCCATAACCGCAAAATAATTCCCTTCACTATCAGCAAAGTTAAACACTTTACCAGAAGGCATAGTTACCATTTCTCCAACAGTAACATTTTTATTTTTTAAACCTGCATATAATTGATCCAGATTTTCTGAGAAGAACATTAAGGACGGTGTACCAAGATTTAATTCTGGGCTCATTTTCGAAATAACTTCTTTATTATGTAATATAATGTTCGTTTCAGCACCGTTAGTTGGAGCAATTTCAATCCATCTCATTCCTTGCTTGTTATCTTCCTCCGCAACTACATGAAACCCTACCTTTTCCGTCCAAAAATTTACTGCCTCATCTTGATTATTTACATATAACATAATTTGTCCTACTTTATGAATCATTTCTATTCCTCCTATTGTTTTTTTACATTCTATGTAGCTTTCTACAGCTGGTATCGTTATTCCTTTTGAGTTGGTATGTACTTCTTTGCAAAATTTATCGACTGACTCATCCCATCCAGTTCGTCAAAATAATTGTTTCTTTCAATCATGTTATATCCGTCGAATCCAATTTCATCTAATACTTTGAAGAATATATCGAAATCCACTTCACCATTTCCTACTGCTACTTCTATATACTTACTTGAACTATTACTTTTCACTTCTTTACAATCTTTAATATGAGTTTGTACTATATAATCTTTTAATAGTAATAAACCTTCTAACGGATTTTCATTTACATCACTTATTAAATTTGCTGGGTCAAAGTTAACAGCTAGTCCTTTCGAGTTTGCATTTTCTAAAAATCGTTTTAATACTATTGCTTTTTCAGATCCTGTCTCAATAGCAAAGACTCCCCAAAATTTGAACGCTAATTCTCCTATCTCATAACAAACCCGTATCATTTTATCATAGCACTCACTTTTTTCATCATCTGGAACTTTCCCAATATGAGCTGTTATGATCTTTGCTCCCAGCTCCAAACCTCTGTCAGTAATATATTTAATCTGATTTATTGTACTGTCAACTTCTGTTCCTGTAATTCCATTTTCTCCAAAACTAATTGCTAATGATGGAATCTTTATTCCATTAAAAGATAAGCTTTTCTTTAAAGCAGTCCATTCTACCACTGGAATATTAGCTAAGTTGAAGTTTTTATTCATAGCATATAATTGAATATATTCTAAATCCCATTCCCTTGCTTTTTGTATTCCTTCGTTTACTTCAATATGTTTCGTATTCAAAAACATTCCTAATTTCCTATCCATATATGAACCTTCTTTTTATCATTTCGCATCAGTTTAATATTCGACTTTTTTTATATTACTTCCTTGTACATATGTTGATTAAAAAAGTGATAATAGATACATTTCAATAATCATTAATAAAACTCCTTGTATTATTCAATTGCAAATAAAAAAGACGTAACTACAAATAGTTACGCCTTCCCCATTATTTATCTAGGCTTTTTCTTCCCAGTAAATGCTGGTTTCTTTTTCTTAGGTGCTGGTGGCTTCGATTCTACAAATGTTCCTTTGAACATTTCTTGCTTCGTAAATACGATGCCTAGTTTTTTCGCAAATTGTAGTAATTTGCGCTCTTCTTGTGGAGTTACAAGAGATACGACAGTTCCTTCTTTACCCATACGTCCAGTACGTCCTGAGCGGTGAATGTATTGGTCTACTGTGTCTGGTAATTCTAAGTGAATTACATGTGTTAAATCATCAATATCAATACCGCGTGCTGCAATATCAGTAGCAAGTAGGATTTCTAATTTTCCACCGCGGAAAGCACGCATCGTTGCTTCACGCTCTTGTTTACTTGCTTCTGCATGAAGAGCCGCTGCTTTCATTTTACGGAATTTCAATTTCTGAGTAATTTCATCTAAACGGAATGGATCGTTTAAGAAAGCAACTGCTTTTACATCGCCCATATGCATAATTCTTCTTACGTAATCATTTTTTTCGCGTCGCTCACAAATGATATACGTATGCTCAACTAAGCTTTTTGATTCTGCACGTGTTACACGTACTAATTGTGGTTCAACTGCTAAATCACGTGCCGCATCTTCTGCCGCTTTTGTCATTGTCGCCGAGAAGAATACTAATTGACGATCGCGCATCGTTGATTTAATTACATCTTGCACTGCACCCATCATTTTTTGCTTTACAATTTGATCAAACTCATCAAATACAATTGTTTTTACTTCATGCATTTTTAGCTTTTTCATACGAATTAATTCTAAGATACGGCCTGGTGAACCGACAATTACTCTTGGGTGTTTCTTTAATTTTTCAACTTGGCGCTTAATATCTGCACCACCAATTAAAGATGCACCTGAAATTTCAGTTCCTGCTGTAAATTTTTGAACCTCTTCATGAATTTGCATTACAAGTTCACGCGTTGGAGCTAAAATAACAACTTGTGGCTGTTTTACTTCAGGATTAATTTTATGTAAAAGGGGTAATAAGTACGCTAATGTTTTTCCTGTTCCAGTTGGAGATTCAGCTATAACGTCTTGTCCTTCTAAAATAGTTGGAATCGCTTGTTTTTGAATTTCAGTTAATTCTTTAAAACCAGCCTTCTCCCAAGCTTCTTGTAAAAATGGTTGCATATCTTTTATCATTTGTTTTTCTCCTTTATCTCTATTTTTGAAGAAAATGCTGTATTGTTCGCACCGTTTCTATCATGTGTGAAATAACAGCTATTAAATCATCAACATGGTCTTCTGTAATCGCTTTTTGAAATAGAACCTCTACCTTATTATGATATGAAATCGCTTGCTTATTATATTCGTATGAAACTTTCTGCATAATCATTCTTTCTTTTCCCCATATAGAACGCATTAAAGTTTCAATTTCTTTGCATCCTACTTCTGGTTGTTCTAACGGGAATGAAAATGCTAGCTTCATTTCACAACCTGGTGTAAACTGAGGCACTTCTAGTATTTCACCAGACAAGTTCTTTGCATCCACAGATAATGAAAATGTTGCTTCTACTAATGGTTCGAACGGTTCTGTTAATTGAAATGAGATATGATATATACGACTTAATGAGGCAAGGTCCATCATATCTTTTCGATCTGTTACAAGAATATCTCCATGTAGATCAAAATCATACACAGCACCTTCTACGATTACTTTTAAATTGTCAAAAGCAGTTGGATCAAACATAATTTCCTCCAAAAAACAGGCGCCTTTCGATGGAAAGGCGCCACTTGATGTATATATAGTTTACAGATAAACGAGATGAATTACAACCTTTTAGAATAAACCTACTGCTTTTCCATCTTCATTTACATCCATTTGAAGTGCTGCTGGTTGTTTTGGAAGACCTGGCATTGTTAACATTGTACCTGTTAACGCAACGATAAAGCCTGCACCGATAGATGGTTTTAACTCACGAATTGTAACGATAAAGTCAGATGGACGACCTAATTTTGTTGCATCGTCAGAAAGAGAGTATTGTGTTTTCGCCATACAAACTGGTAGGTTACTCCAACCTTCTCCTTCATATTGAGCTAATTGCTTACGTGCTTTCGGAGCAAATTCAATATCTTTTGCGCCATACACTTTTTGAGCAATTGTACGAATTTTTTCTTCTAATGGTAATTCTAATTCATAAAGTGGTGCGTAGTTGTTTTCACCTTTTTCGATTTCTTTTAGTACTTTTTCAGCAAGGTCAACTCCGCCTTGGCCACCCTTCTCCCAAACTTCTGTTAAGGATACTGCATAGCCACGCTCATTACACCACTCTTGTAAGTATGTAACTTCTGCATCTGTATCTGTAATGAATTTATTAATTGCAATTACGAAAGGCACACCAAAGCTTTGAATTGTTTCAACATGCTTCTGTAAGTTTTCCATACCTTTTGCTAATGCATCTACATTTTCTTCTTTTAATTGATCTTTTGCTACGCCACCATGCATTTTAAGCGCACGAATCGTCGCAACAATAACAACTGCTTCTGGTTTAATGCCAGCTGCACGAGCTTTAATATCTAAAAACTTCTCAGCGCCTAAATCAGCACCAAATCCAGCTTCTGTAATAACATAATCACCTAATTTTGCTGCCATTGTCGTAGCGATAACACTGTTACAACCGTGAGCAATATTCGCAAATGGTCCGCCATGAATAATAGCTGGTGTATTTTCTAATGTTTGTACTAAGTTTGGTTTTAATGCGTCTTTTAATAATAGCGTTAACGCACCTTCTACACCTAAATCTTTAACCGTTACAGGTTGATTTGCAAAGTTATAAGCAACTACGATGCGAGATAGACGCGCTTTTAAGTCTTGAATATCTGTTGCAAGGCAGAATACGGCCATAATTTCAGATGCGACTGTAATGTCAAAACCGTCTTCACGTGGTACACCTTGTACAGGTCCACCAAGACCAATTACTACGTTACGAAGGGCACGATCATTTAAGTCAACACAGCGTTTCCAAACAATTTTACGCGTATCAATTCCAAGTGTGTTTCCTTGTTGGATATGATTATCAATAAACGCTGCTAATGCGTTATTGGCAGTTGTGATCGCATGGATATCTCCAGTAAAGTGAAGGTTAATGTCTTCCATTGGTACGACTTGTGAAAAACCGCCACCTGCTGCTCCACCTTTTAATCCCATCGTCGGTCCAAGAGATGGTTCACGAAGTGCAATTACTGTTTTCTTACCAATTTTGTTAAAAGCTTGACCTAAACCAACTGTTACTGTTGATTTACCTTCTCCAGCTGGAGTTGGGTTAATTGCTGTTACTAAAACAACTTTACCGTCTTTCTCATCTTGTAAGCGCTTAAAAATATCAAGAGATAACTTACCTTTATAATGCCCGTATGGCTCTAATTCATCTTCTAAAATATTTAAATCAGCTGCAATTTCTTGAATCTTCTTCATACTCGCTTCTTGTGCGATTTCAATATCGGATTTCACTGTTGTAGTAGTTGTCATATACCCTAGTCCCCCTTTAATTGGTTCTGATGATATTGTATCAGTTTTTTGTATTTTCTGCACTTATTTACCTCCTAAAAATTCTTTCATTTCTTTATACGTTTTTTAACATAAATACCCATAAGAATGTTAACGATTGTTGTAACTCTGTAGGTAGTTGACCTAACATCTTCTCATTTACTCCGCGCTTATATACGCCGATGCCATCTATAACTTTAAAACCTTGTTCTTTCGCTAACTGTTCAAATTCCCAAGGCATCATCGTATTACAAACAACGTCTTTTCCATACAAGCGAGGATAACTGTTCTCTCGTGGCTTTGCTGTCGGTCCTAAAATTGCAATACATGCATATCCATCTTTCTTTAACACACGCTTTATTTCATTTAACGCTCGTAATGGCTCTTCCGTCCATTCTAAAGAATTAATTGCCATAATTGATTCAAATTGCTCATTTTCAAATGGTAATGCAGAAAGATCTCCTTTTATAAAAGATAAATTTGGTCCTTCTCCGCGCTCCTTACCTTTTTGAATCATCACTTCCGATAAATCTACTCCCACTGCTTTATAGCCTGCGCTACTTAATTTATATGTACCGTACCCATCACCACAACCAACATCGAGCACTTGTGCTTCTTTCTTTACGTATTGTTCAAAAAACGGAATAATTGTGCTCCTACTCCCGCTATCCCACATTTCCTGACTATTTTTATTCCAAAACTCCGCACTACTATCCCATTTCTTCTCTGCTGATTCATGCCAATTAAATGTTGTCATACATTCCCCTACCTTCACGTATTATCATTCATTTCATTCTACATCATTTTCCAAAATTCCTGTTTTATCCTGCTTGCAGTAAGACACCTACCTCAAAATTCAATGGATGCGGACCAGTTAATGGGAGAGAACTGCTCATAAAAATCCAATTGTTGCTGGCTGATAATCAGTCGTGATGGAAAAAATCCCGCACTTTATCTTCAATAGGAAATGGATATGTTAACGATGGAATACGTATTCTCCATTTTTTGCTTTACTTGGGTTTAACTCATACTCATGCTCTTCTCATTTTGAAAGATACTATAGATACACCCAATTGAAAGAGAGGGATGTACATGCGAAGAAAGAGAAATCATCATTTTAAAAGTGGTGAAAAAAACGAAGAGTATGCTGCTGAAATATCACCAGCTGGCATTCCAATTAGACATAAGCGTAAAGAAATTGCAAATGAGATAGAAGGTACAAATACCGGCGCAATGGTAGGCTATGTCGCTTTATTTCTTTCGTTATTCTCCATTGCTTTTTATCCAGTTACGCTCGGCTCCCTAGCAATTTTAGTTGGCCTATTAGCTGTCAATTTCGGAGCAAGAACACTTGGATATACAGCAATTGGTTTTGGTAGTTTTTCTGTTTTATTTACTTTACTTTATCCGCTTGCTTTGTCAGCGTTTTAAAAAAACACACCAAGTTATACTTGGTGTGTTCATTCATGATACAACATAATATGACCGCATCCACAACAATGTTTCGCTGTAATTTCTTGAAACACTGGATAATTTTCTTCATCTCGATGCTCAATAAATACTTTTTCAAACCGATACATGTTTGGTGCATATGCCCAATCTTGTTTCGTACGTGCATATAATGTTGAGGAAAAAAACTCCTCACCACCGCAAACGATACATGTGTTCTTCATCGCTATCCCTCCTATGCTTGTCTTACTTCATCTATATGAACATAAGCATAAAAAAAAGACCTTCTATTACTAGAAAGTCTTCTCTGAAACAAAAAGAAATGTACCAAACATTCCTACTCCGCTATATTCTTTTGAAACACCAGCTTCTGTTTTAAATGTTTGCTTTACAGTCATAAAGAATACACCATTTCGTGCATCTGTACTTTCAAATTGTAGTTTTTCTTTTTTACCATCTACATTTTGCGTGCATTCAAAACTACTCTCATTACAATTCAACGCATACTTATCCTCTACATACACTTTAAAATCTGATTCTTTCGGACAAGTTATAAGTAATATTGCCACGAGAATAATACTTACAATACCCACAATTGTATAATATTTCTTCATTTGTACTCCTTTCAAATGACAAGAAAACTTGACTTCATGCGCCAAGTTTTCTTAGTCAACAACCCATTGCCACTCTTGTTCTTTCTTATCAAAAATGAGCCAACCTGTTTCTGTTGCTTCCTCTTTCAATTCATCGATATTATCTAGCACCTCATCCGTACTTTCATACGAACCAACTACATATACCGGAATTTCAAGACCTCTTCTTGACTCAATCTTCCCTGCTAGATCTATGTAAAGACCATCTTCCATTAGTGGAATAAGTCCCATAATCAATTCTTTTGAAATTGCTGGGAAAATTTTTGATTTTTGGAAGAAAGAAAAACGTTTCTTACCGAAAGCACCGAGTTTATACGGAATGACTTTACTTAACATTCCTACAAAATCGGCAATTCTACGATAATACACTTTGTTGTACCATCCGTCATCATGTGAAAAATAAACAAATCTATTTTTCAGTAACGGAAAGAATGTTCTTGCAAGTGGTTCTTTTTTGTGAGCCAAATATAATAATTCTGCAATTTCTTTCGGCTCTAATTCATCTAAATCGCTTGCATCATCAAAATCTACCCAACAAAATTCATCAAATTCATCAATCTCTGCTTGAATTAACTTATGTATATTTTCTTCCTCAACATATTCAAATAAAGTATGATAATGAAAATCCGTCCATTCAAAGTTGTGCTTCAAAAGCAACACTTGATGAAGCGGTGAAGGGATGTTACTCGCAAACTCTTTAAACGTAATTCCTGATGTAATAAAACAATGACCTCGACGATTACCATTAATATATATCATATTCTTTACTTGGTCAGATCCTCCAGACAAAGCACCTAGCCACCTTCGTTTTATATGTTTCAATTCTATAGCATATTTTAACATGAAAAATTTTAGAAACATAGAAAAAACTTCAAAAACTATTTACAATTTCATGTGTTTTATTACATAGTGATTACAAGAAAAAACGCCTGCTCATAAGCAGGCGTTTTTAAAGGATTTCATCAGGGTTTTGAGGATGATGATTTCCCTCTTTCTTTTCTTCTTTTTGGAACATCGATTGAATTTTATCAATTGTTTGTGGAGCTAATTCAATCATTTTTTCTGCTAAATGTGTCGCATTTTGTAAATGAAGAATATTTACTCCATCTTTATTCACCACAAGAAATGCTACTGGTGTAATCGAAACACCACCCGCGCTACCGCCACCAAATGCAGGGTTACCGTTCGCTCTTTGTCCATCATTCGTTTGGAAATCAGAACCTCCTGCTCCAAAACCGAACGCTACTTTAGAAACCGTTAACACCACACCACCGTCAGCCGTTTGAACAGGCTCTCCAACAATCGTATTTACATCAACCATTTCTTTTAAATTTTCCATTGCTGCTTTCATTAACCCTTGAATTGGATGATCCACCGTTCATAACCTCCTTTGTCATATCTTTCCTAGTTTTTCCGAAAGTTTGTGAACTAAACATAAAATTTTATATTGATTTCAAAAAACTTAAGTTGTAATATTTAGAAAAATAAAAAAAGAGGTCGATTCTTTATGATGCGAAAATTAACAAAGAAAGATCATGAACAAGTATTCGCTTACCTAAAAGAAGAAGCAGCCATTAACTTGTTTATTATTGGAGATATTGAAGCTTTCGGTTATGACACAGATTTCCAAGAATTATGGGGAGTATTTAAAGAGAATGGGACATTAAAATCAATTCTACTCCGATTCCACGATTCATTTATACCATATAGTAAAGAAGACTTTGTTACCCTTGATTATGAGGCACTTCTTTCCGCATATAAACCGCTTAAACTCTCTGGCAAGTCAACTATTGTAGAAAGGTTTGAAACTTCTCCAAGTCTACAATTAGGCGCCAAAAATGAAATGTATTTTTGCGAATGTCTAAATGACAACAACTTACCTAGCACGCCTATCCAAGAAACAATTAAACTTGCCACACTAGATGATGTAGAGCGAATTATGCAATTGCGAGGTAACATTGCTGAATTTCCAGTTGCTAATGAATCAGAGAAAATATTAAGACAAGCTCTCAAAACAAATACAGGACGCACATATTATATTGAAAAAGACGGTGCTATTATTGCATCCGCCTCTACTTCCGCTGAAAATTCATTATCCGCTATGGTAGTTGGCGTATGTACACATCCGAATTATCGCGGAAGCGGATACGCTTCGCTCATATTACAAAAAATGATTCAAGACTTTACGAATGAAGGCCGAACGCTTTGTTTGTTTTATAACAATCCAGCTGCTGGACGTATTTACAAACGATTAGGGTTTAAAGATATTGGGATGTGGACGATGTATCGATAATTAAAAGCCGATTTAAAATCGGCTTTTATACATACTGTGCTATTCCAGCTTCAAAGGCTTTCTTATCATTATTTAGTACACCAAATAATGCTTCTTGAAGAGCAAATGTACTTTTGTAAAAATACATTCGTTCCCTTACTGCTTCTAAATTAGGATAATGTGCTGCAAATAGTTGTAAAAACTCTCCTCCATAACTAGCTAATATACCTGCAAAATCATAAGCAGGATCTCCAATGCTCGCACCACCAAAATCTATGACCCCTGAAATATCCTTTTTTGTTGCACTATATAAGATGTTTGTCATGCCAAAATCCCCATGAACAAGACTCGGTGTAAAATTAAAATGGCTCTCTTCATTTAAATACGTTTCAAAAGATAATGAAACTTCTCTTTTTGCCTCTTCTCTCATGTATGGATAAACATAATCTTTTAATTGACTATATAAACTATTTGTTTCTGCATATATATCAGCACTATCATTTTGCATAATACCTTCAAATGTGGATAACGGAATTTCATGCAATTCTTTTAAAAATCCCGCCAATGTGCACGCAAGTTTCTGTAATTGCTTTTCATCATTTATTCCCGTAAAAGTATTTTTCCAAAACGGTTCCCCTTCAATCATTTCATATCCTGCAAATACTTTTCCTAGCACTTCATCTTGCAATCTTTGATAACTTGGATCAGGAATTTGGATCGTAATAAATGGTCGTATTTTCTCCAGTAACTTTGTTTCTACTCGAAGTTTTTGAATACCTTTTTCATATTTCGGAAAACGAAATACTATATTATCATTTATAATTAAAACATCATTATTTTGGCCAATTTCATTTACATGTGCCGATTTTATTTGTAGTTCAGGATACACACTTTGTAAATACGCTACATACTCATTTTCTTTTCTCATGCTTTCTCGCTTCCCTCATTCAGACTATTATACTCACTTCAAAGTCATAATTACCTGCCTTTCAACAAACCCAAACTCTTCGTACATCTCTTTTGCAAAATTCCCAGTAAATACATTCAGCCTAATTTCTGAATATTTCTCCTTTAATTCCTTAATACCAGCTTCCATCAGTTCTCGCGATAATCCTCTCCCGCGATATTCTGGGAAAACGTACAATTCATATATAAATCCAAGTTTTTCACGAGAAAAATAGTCTGTATTTTCCCCTATTAATATCCATCCCATTACTTTATTTGCTTCTTTAACGATTAAATAATATGCTCCTTTTTCTACAATCGGCTTTGTAATTTCAATCGTTTTCTCGGTACTTAATTGACAATTCCCTCTCGTCCCTTCAAAAAGCGATTGCGCCGCATATTTTAATATTTCATTGGTATCTTCTTGATTCGCCTTAATTATCATTTTTCACAACTCCCCTTGAATAATAGGCATTACTATCCCTTGTTCAAGATTCTCCGCTTCCATAACAATTGCCGTTAATCCTTGTTCTGTACTTGTTTCATGGAGCTCTCCCTTCTCCCAAAACACAGCTTGTCCCGCCTCTACCTTTATCTTTTTTTTATTTGCCCCACATACATATCCTGCTCCGTCCACAATAAGAAGCAGTTGAGATACAACTGCTTCATGATTACCGATGATTCCATTCTCGTGTAAATGCATAGCACCGATATGTACATTTCCTTGATGGTTTACTATTTTCGACATTATGAAATTAGATTGAAATACTGATATGTGCTTTCCTACTTTTTCACTAAAATCAAAAATTTTCATTGCTAGTCCTCCTTATACGTATAAAACCATCCTTACTGTCTGCATCATATGTCCTTCAAAGTCTTCTTCAAATTGCTCTAATTCAGCAAAACCTTTCGCTTCATAAAAGCGTTTTCCTTTTTCATTTGCTGCTTCTACATGTATGTACAATTTACGTATCCCATTTAATTCCTTAATCCCTCTTTGTAATAAAGCACTTCCGATCCCTTTTCCTTGCTGATCTGGTAACAAATAAATCGCACCTAATTCCGCTTCATTTTGTAGTCTAACAGGTGAAAAGTTAGCAAATCCTATTACTTCTCCCTCTTCTTCCGCAACGAATAAATGTGTATTTTTAAGACGATATTTCATTTTTTCATCAGAATATGCCTCGTCTAAAAAACTGTCTTGAATTTCTCTTGGAATAATGCCTTCATATGTATCATGCCAAGCTATTTTCGCTACTGATTGTACAGCCTGAATATCTTCTTGCTTCATTTCTCTAATTATATATGTCATCTCGATGTCTCCATTCTCTTTAAATTATATTCTGCTAATATACTAGAAGAAATGGCAGAACCATTTTTATAATTCACCTTAATTAATTTTAATTTCTCAATTGAAGCTGTTGCAAAATCAAATTTTTCATAAATATATTCCATTACACTTAAAAACTGCTTTGTATGTAATCTATTTGCAATCGTACAATGCGGAACCCATTTTCCCGGTACGTAATATGAATTTGGATTGTCATGAAAATTTTTAAAATAATCATGATAAGAATGATGAAGTTTTAACAATTCATCGGTAACAATCGGTGCTAGAAAGACCGTTCCATTAGTAGGAAAAATTCCAACAGAAGGAAAAGTTACTGCGTCCATATTTTCTTGAATAGCTACAAACTCCCCTAGTTTCTCCGTATACAAATGAACATCTAACTCATTATAATCCGCAATCGTAATATGAGGTTCTACTCCAGCTAATTGATTTGTTCCCATCATATTCGTTAATTCATTTTGCAGTTCTGTAATTTTATTAGTAAATACACGATCAAATGTAGCAATAATAGCGTACAATCTTTCTCACCCCTTCGTTACACATAGTGCTTCCCATTCTTCACGAATCATTCCCATTCGAATAGAATCATAGTATGTTCCTTTATAATAACGACACTTTCGCATTCTACCTTCTAAGCTCATTCCTATTTTCTCCGCTACTTTCATCATTCGTTCATTGCCAGACCAAGTCGTGATTCCTACTCTACCAATCTCCATTTTTTCAAATAGCAAATCTCTATATAATGTCAATGTTTCTGTACCGTATCCACCATTCCAGTATGTTGGATCATAAATCACAAGCCCCATCTCTAACCAACGCGTCGGTTTATATTCCCAATAAAACCCGACTGTCCCAATGATTTGACCGTTATTTTCTATAATTAAATTTGACAGTGGTTCTTCTTTCAAACGAGTTTGCATCTTCTCTTTATAGGAAGAGTATTCTTGCATTGAGAACGGGAAATATGGCGCATCCCATTTCTTCCATTCTGGGCTTTCTTCTTTAAATATGATATTCCATAATGTTTCTATATCCGATTCTTCTATTGTACGAATTGTAACTTTCTTCCCCTTTAATACAACGTTTTGCATAATTCCCTCCTGCATTCACCTTTATTTCATATATAATTATAATGTTTTTTCAGAAAAATCAAAACCAATACCATATATTATATTGTATAATTTTGTTATAAGATACCAATTATTGATTTAGAAAGCTGGTGATTCAATGAATAATCAATTTAGTATTGCTTTATTTCTCACTATTATTACGACAAATATTATTCTATATTTCTTCTTACCATCAAATATTGTTACGAAATGGGACTTCAATGGAACGCCTACATCAACAATGGATAAAAGCACTTTTGTAATCGTAAATATAATTATATGTTCCTTCTTATTCTTTGTATTTTTAGCTTTATCTAAAGCAGCGAGTAACCAGAAATTTCTCCATTGGATCGGCAACACAATGTTACTATTCTTATTTTTTGTCGATATTGTCATTGCCCTCATCGCTCTTGGCTTTTCACTTCCTCTTGATCATTTCATATTTTTAGCATTAGGGCTTTTATTTATATTAATAGGTTATTTCAGTTCCAAAATTGATACGACTAAATCAACCGTTTCATTAGAATGGAATGATAAGCACCTCGAAAAAAGAGCTTCAAATATTAGTAGTATTTCAATGATGATAGCAGGGATTTTTTTAGCGATACTTCCTTTTAGCGTTTCTGCTCCCTATAGAGGTTATGGCATACTAGCAATTCTTTTAGGAATGACGCTTATCATTCTACCGAGTACGATTTATTTACTTATTAAAGACAGCAGGCAGTCCACTAATTTAAAAGGTTAATTGAAGTACGAAGGCGCAAAATAGGCAATAAAAAATAGGAGGTTACATCCCTCCTATTTCAGCTCAAGCAAAATGCCTTTCTCTATCCACCCCTCTACACCATCTTTTTTAATTAAATCATATCCTGAACAACTACCATCAATGAGAGAAACGATCTCTCCTTTTCTAACGCTTATTTGCGCACAAGAAATATCAGTTTTCACTGTATATTCACCTGACTCAAGTTGTTTCATGTATTCATTTTTTACAGTGAGTAATTTATTTGTTTCCTTTTGCTTACATATTGTGTAATCTTGCATCTTCTCGATAGGCTCTATGTAATAATACGGATATGTCACTCCGCCCTGCATTTCTGAATTCGCATTAAAATCCGCTATTACTTCGTACCCTGGAAAATAGTCTACATATGTATAAGAAAACGTATCGCCCGTTTGTTTCCTCTGAATGATAAATGCATTTAATTGTCCTGCTTCTTTAATTGCATTTCCTCCATCTATTGCAATAATTTTTTTCTCCTCATCAATAACTGGATTGTTAGACGGTGCTTCTTCAGAATAGTTCACGACAGGCCAATGACCAACTATTACATACTTATTTGCTTTATGTGATTTATTAAAAAACTCTGGCATTGCTATCGCATTTTTGCGCTCTGTTTCTTTCCAATCTACTCTATCTTCTAGCCCGGCATGCACAAAAATATAATCTTCTGTTTCAATCGCTGTCGGTAACTCCGTTAGCCAATGTATTTCTTGTGAAAATTCACTTTGCAATGCTTCTCTCACTTCACGAATTGAAGTGCCTTCATGAACTGAAAAATCCAATTGCTCTAGCCATTCATTAAAAATCGAATGCTTTCTCGTACATAAATAATTAATAAGACGAGGATTTTCATTTAGAAGAGCATCAACTAAAACTTCACAATTTCCTTCAACAACGTGAACCTTTGAATTGTTCTTTACAAGATTCATAACATAGTTTACTACGCCTACGCTATCTCGTCCTTTCTCGCAAAGATCTCCATTAATAATTAAATAATCTTCATCTTTAAAGTTAACTTTATGTAGTGCTTCTTTTAAAAGATTTAATTCTCCATGAATATCAGATATGACGATAACTCTAGCATCATTAGGGATTGATAGTTTCTTTATTTTCTTCAAGTATAAGCGCTCCAATCATTCTCTTTATTAAATTAAAATAATTCGACAAAATACACTATATAACCTTTTCAAATACATATACCATAACTTACAACCTATTTACGGTTTAATAATAACTTAAAAAATAAGAAGAAGCTGTTCCCAACTTTTGCGGGACAACTTCTTCTTATTTTTTATAATTCTTTATGAAAAGAATAACTCACTTTATCATACCCTTCTCTTTCATAAAAACGATGCGCATCAATTCTTGCAAATGCTGATGTGAGGACGATAGATTCACATCCGTTTTCCTTTCCCCAGTTCTCTATATACGAAAGTAATACATTTCCATGTCCTTTTGAACGATGTGCGTCTGCCGTTACAAGGTCATATACGAAAACGTGCTTCTTATTATAAAAGTTCGTACAAATCGCTACACCTGCAAGGCTAACAACTTCATCCTCCTCATTACGCAGCGAAAATAGTTTATAATTTTCTTCTTTCATATTTCGAAATAAAGAGCTTGTTTCCTCTTTTGAAAGTTTCGTTCTTAATTGCTGTAAAACAGGTAATACTTCATGTAATTGCTCTTCTGTTACTACTTCTTTAACATTCATTTTTAACTCTCCTCTAACTATTTATTTAATTTTCTAAATGTTATATCATTATTATAGAAAGTAACTGCCCTTTACTTAAGTGACAGTTTAAGTATTTTTTATAAGGCCAGTTTTAAAGGAGAGTTTTATATGGATTTTACTATCCCATTGCAATTACAAAGTAACACACCTATTTACTTGCAAATTTACGACTATATAAAAGCTGAAATTATACAAGGGAGTATTTCTGTTGGCACACGTCTACCCTCACACAGAAATTTAGCATCACAACTTAATATTAGCCGCATCACTGTTGAATCAGCTTATCAACAATTATTAGCTGAAGGTTATGTAGAAAGTAAACCGAAACGTGGTATTTTTGTAGCAAATTTCGATATTGACGTTATCCCAAATAAAAAACGAAATGCAGCAAAGAAGACGAACAATTTGATAGACGAAAAATTTGAATATGATTGTAGCCAAGGGCTTATTGATCAAAATGCATTTCCGATTACAAATTGGAAACGAGCATTACAAGAATCCATACTTACATACGAAAATGCACTATTTGCCAAAGAAGATCCTCAAGGTGAATTCGCTCTTCGAGAGCATATATCAACATATTTATATCATTCTCGCGGTGTACATTCTTCACCTGATCAAATTGTGATTGGCGCCGGAACACAGCCACTTCTCTGGCTACTACTTCAACTGCTTGGCCCTACAAAAGAATACGGCATTGAAAACCCTGGATTTCACCGTATACACGCAATTATTAAAAGCTGTGATAGACAAATTCATCCCATACCATTGGATGAAAAAGGGATTGATATTTCTAGTTTATACAATACAAATGCCAATGTCGCATACGTTACACCATCACACCAATTTCCACTCGGGATTATTATGCCTTTATCTAGAAGAACAGAATTGTTAAAGTGGGCTAATGATTGCAATGGATACATTATTGAAGATGACTATGACGGAGAGTTTCGCTACGCTGGTAAGCCAATTCCTTCTTTACAAAGTCTTGATTCAAATGAACGCGTTATTTATATGGGAACTTTCTCAAAATCTTTTTTACCTTCTTTACGAATGGGATATGTTGTTTTACCACCACATCTTTTTAAAACATATCAAGAACTGCATGGAATTTTCAAACAAACAGTCGCTACAATACAACAACTTGCTTTTGCTAACTTTATACAAAACGGGAATTGGGAACGTCATCTTAACCGGAGTCGTACACTATATAAAAGAAAACATCATGCGTTAGTAAAATCCATTATGAAAGAAATGGGGGCTAATGTTCAAATTCTTGGCGAACAGTCCGGACTTCATATTGTTTTATGTGTCCATAACAGTATGAATGAAAACGAACTGATTGAATCCGCTAAAAAACAAAGCGTTAAATTATACCCGCTTTCTCCATATGATTTCGTGAATGATTTACGTAAGGAATCATACGTATTACTCGGTTTTGGTAGCATTCCAGAAAATAAAATTGAAACGTTGGCTATATTATTGAAAAACGCTTGGTTCCCTAGTTGCAAGGAAACTTGTTAACAGTGGGTTTAACTTGTAACATACTAACAATTCAACAAAATAAAAAAGAAGGCTGTTCCAAAATAACTTTTTGGACAGCCTTCTGCTAGTTATTCACCTGACCTAGCTTTCCTTCCCGGACGTTTCACACCAGTCGTTTCTGTTGAATAAGAAGCTTCAATTATAGCGGTTGGATCTACAGAGAGAACGAGATCTTTCATTTTCGGATAAATGAATCGGTTTGTAATACAATAAATGATTCTCTTATGCTCCCCTAAAAAACCACCTTCTCCATGTAGATACGTAACAGATAGTTGCAATTCTTTCATAAGTAAATCGCCTATTTCTTTATTCTTACCAGAAATAATCATAACGCTCTTACCTTGATTTATACCATCTAATATAAAATCAATCATTTTCGTAACAATATAGAAAATGGCTAATGAGAACATCGCTTGTTCGATTGAAAATAAAATGGCAACAAAGATGAAAATAACTGCATTTACTGCAAGTAAAAATGTACTAATCGGTACATTAAAGTGTTTATTCATCCAAACTGCTAACATTTCCGAACCGTCAATTGCTCCACCCATTTTAACAACAATCCCAACACCAATTCCGAACAGCACTCCACCATAAAGTACAATTAATAACTCAGAAGTCGTAATTGCTAGAAATGGTTTTAAATAAATTAATCCGAGTGTTGTAACTACATTCGCATAAGATGTACGGATAAAAAATTTCTTTCCCATTACTTTTGCAGTAAATAATAAAATTGGGATATTAATTCCTAAGAACACACCATAAAGCGGCAATCCTGCGACTTTATTTGCCATAATAGCAATAGCCGTTACCCCGCCATCTACTAATCCATTAGGTGCTAAAATAAGCTCTAATGAACCTGCTACTATAATTGAGCCAATTGTTAATAATACGTATTCAAATACTTTCTTCATTCATTACCCCCAAAACTTATATATTTTCTTAGTATTATTTTAACGTAATTTTACTACTAATTCAAAGGTATCGATTTATATACAAAAAAGTTTCACCTTTATCGCTATTTTTATGTAACACGTAATACTAGAAACACACTTACAAATTAAAAGTAAGTGTGTTTCTAACATCTATTTAATCTTTACGTACGGCTTCATTTTTAATTCAAATATTTCCTCAACTGCCCTTTGATATCCACCAGCATTTCTAAGCGACTCTCCCACTTTACGACTATTTTCCTTAAACGTCACATCATCCATTACTTTCTTTACAGTCTCACGTAACAATTCAGAAGTTAACTCGTTACGATTAAGTGTTATGCCTGCCCCTACTTCAATCAATCGTTTTGCAACGAATGGCTGATCTCCTGTTACCGGAATTACAACTAATGGAACACCGTAATATAACGCTTCACTCGAACTATTCATACCACCATGTGTCACGAATACATCAGCATGCTGTAAAACTTCTAATTGCGGGACATAATTATACAACTTAAAGTTTTTCGGGATATTTTCAAATTGACTTATATTTATCTTCTTACCAACGACTAATACGACTGTCGCATCTACATCTTTAAACGCTTCAAAACATTTTTCATACAAAGCAGGTTGTTCATTAAAAACTGTTCCCATAGAAATGAAAATCACTTTTTTATTTTTTAAATCTTCGGTAGGAAAACTCCCCACTTCTTTTCGAGTAGCAACTGATGGACCTACAAATTTATACGATTCATCAAATAAATCTGAACGCGGCTGATATTCTTTTGAAGTATATACAATCGTAATATCACCAGGATGGTTCATAATATCATACATACTATTACATTTCATTCCATACTGCTTATTCCATCTTTCCATTCCCGCTAAACAAGATTGATATAATGGATTCATTTCGTCTACTTGTCTCGATTCTTGCCCATCATGAAAATTAATGTACTGATTAACAGCAAACGTTGTACAAGATGAAACGCTTGGTAATTGTAAAATATTCGCTATAATACGTCCTACTGGAAAATGATTATCATATATTAAATAATCATATTTTTCCTCTTTTGTTTCTTCTACAATTTGAGTAACAATACGCTCTGATGCTTCAATCATATGAGATAGCATCGTCAAAGGGCTCCCACCTTCATTTACTCGTTCCATAATATTAATTTGAGAGAGAAAATTCTCAAACACTCGGAATTCTGCACCTGTTGCTTCAATCTTCTTTCTATAATCTTCAATACAATACGAAACAACTGTTTCTCCTCGTTGGATTAACTCACTTACAATAGCTAAAGTCGGATTAATATGACCTTCCCCAGGGAAATTTATTACGAGTACATTTGCCATAATATTCTCTCCTATCCAGTCAATCTTATAAAGTTAACAATTAATTATATTAATTAATTTAAGTCTATTATAAATGAATGCATTCTACTTCTTCATGCTTTTCTCTTCATTTTATTATTGAGAAATATTTTCTATAGTCTACATTATTGTGATTCACAATCTTATAAATGAATGCTTAATTTTACTTTTACTCTTCATAGATTTAAAGATATGAGTCTTACATTCAAGTCTTACTACTATATTTTTTTAGACAATTCACACAAAAATGTAGAAATATAATGTTTTTAATGAATTTTCGCTATAAATGTAACTATGCTTTCAATCTTTTTATCTTTATCCTCATAACACATCATCTGTTATATAATAAATTTATAGAATTTACAGAAAAGGGAGTCTTTTCATGCTACAACAACTATTCAATTCAACTATTCTATCCGTTCAGGCCTTGCACCCAGGTTATGAAGATCATGCAAGTGATGTTTTTCTCGTTCAAACAGAAGATACAGAAGTTATCGTTCGTACTTCTAAAATGAATGAAGAACCAAATAATGATTTTTGGTGGGGATGTAAAAATCTATTTGGAATTGATCCAAGGAACGTCCATCATTTAGAAACTGTACATACATTGCTACAAGAACATACGAATCTTCCTATCCCAACAATATTAGAAAAACATGTTTTAAATGGCCGTGAATTTGTGGTGGTCGAAAAGTTAGTAGGTAACACAGTTCAATCTTTTATCGAGCAACCAGATTCTATTTTATTTAGCCTAGGAAAAGGACTTGCAGAAATACATAAGTTTAAAGCCGATTTTATAGGAAATCCGTCAGGCACGTTCCAAGTTCCACTAGATGAATTCCAATCACATATTTTAAACGTGAGTAAAGAGCTTGTGAATATGTTTTATTCCGATGATGAAAGCATACAAAATGCTTTTCCTACCTTTGAATCACAGCTTTCTTCCCTGTCCGTACCAAAAGAAGCTACACTCGTCTTACTTGATATGGACCCTACCCAATTTTTATATGACGGTACAACTATTACGTGTTTAGTAGATACTGAAGCTTACGCGGTTGCCCCGCGAGAGTTTGATTTTATCGGACTAGAATATGTACTTACCGAAAAAGAAGCACATGCCTTTAAAAGTGGTTACGAAACAATTATGCCTATTCCTCATCTTGAAGAATGTAGACGACCATATCGTTATTTATACCGACTGTTATCTGTGCAAGGTAGTGTGGAATTAAAGGAATGGTTAAGTCACCCATCCTATTTTTAAATACAATTGAGAGGGAGTATACAATGGATATTCAGAAAAAGCGTTCTGTAACAGAAAGTGAAATACAGCAAATGAAGGATTTGGCTTATATTTGCGGGCAACAAGACAATCTTGATTACTCTTCAGATTTACATATCAACTTTTTAAAAAATCGAAATGAAGATCATATAAACGATTTTCTTCTTTATAACGGTACTCAATTAATTGGCACTTTAAATATGTATGATTTCGAAAGACCAACAAAGCTTGAACTAATAGGCTTTGTACATCCTCATTTTAGAAAACAACGTTTCGGAACTACCCTTTTACAAACTGCAATGAAAGAAATACAAAATAGAGAGGCAGATGAAGCTCTTCTTATTATCAATGGGGATTCTATTTCTGGGAATGAATTTGTAAAACATATGAAGTTACCGTATTTATATAGTGAATATAGTATGGAGTTCAAAACAAACGAAATTCAAAAAACAACAGAAAGTAATATACAGCTTACTCTTGCAGCTTCAGAATCACTTCTTGACCTTATTGAAATTTCTAGTAAAGCTTTTGGTGATTCAGTAGACAATACGGCTACATGGTTACAAAAAATGATGACTTCACCTTCTCATAAAGTTTACAGTGCTCTTATTAACGAAAAAGCTATTGGAACAATTACAGTTACTGAGCAAGAACAATCTACTACACTATCAGGATTCGCCGTTCATCCTTCTTATCAAGGTAAAGGATATGGAAAAGATATTCTTAGTTATATGGTACATACCCTTATTACAGAAGGAACTTCAACAATTGAATTAGACGTCGAAACGAAAAATAACCATGCTTTAAAACTATATACACAATGTGGTTTTAAAATTAAAACGAAGCATGACTATTATAATTTAATGAATAGCACGGAGAATATTTATGTCTAAAAAACTTATTTATTCTGATTACGATATTTTCGCATCTATTTATAATAAACATTGGGGACATTTTGCCGAACACTCCTATCTAGCTTTTGAAAAACTCGTTTTACAATATGCACAACCACGTTCTCATATTTTAGATCTTTGTTGCGGGACTGGTCATCTTACTAGGAAACTACTTGATAATAATTTTGTAGTAACTGGTATAGATGGTTCTACTCAAATGATTGAATATGCAAGTGAAAATGCGCCAGATGCAACCTTTTTCGTCGATGACGCTCGCTATTTCAATATAAATGAGCAATTCCACTACGTCATCTCTGCCGGTGATAGTTTAAACCATATTATGAATTTAGATGAACTAAAAAGTGTGTTTCACAACGTTTACTCCGTATTACATAACGAGGGTATATTCGCATTTGATATGAATATGGAAAAAGGATTTCTTGAAAACTGGATTGCTTCGTTTCATATTTCAGAGAAAGAATATGTTTGTACGATTGACTCTACATTTGATAATAAAAACAAAAAAGCAGAAATGAATTTCATATTATTTACACGTGATACAAATGATATTTGGAAAAGAAGTGACTTTTCTTTTAAAGAAACATGTTACACTAAAGACGAAATTACTCATGCATTACAATCTGTAGGTTTTAAAAATATTCAATCGTACGGTACAAATAGAGCATTTTTCACTTGCCAAAAATAAAAAAACTGAATCTAAATGATTCAGTTTTTTCTTAATATATTTACAACTGCAGTTGTTTCGTCATTTTCTTTATAAACACGCGGAATTCTTCTATCTAGCATACATGTAACTTCATAGTTTATTGTACTTAACATATCCGCTATTTCTTCTACTGTGATATTTTCTTCACCTTGTTTACCGTAGAATACTACTTCGTCTCCTACTTGTACTGGCATCGCTTTTGAAACATCCAACATTAACTGATCCATACAAACACGGCCAATTACAGGTACTCGAACCCCGTTAATTAACGCATAGCCTTTATTAGATAATTGACGATTATAACCATCAGCATAACCAATTGGTACAGTCGCAATCCATTCTTCACCAGTTGTTACATACGTATTCCCATAACTTACACCACGATTTTTCTTCGCATGTTTAATATGAGCCACTTTTGATTTTAACGACAACGCAGGCTGTAAAGAAACGACTGAATGATCCACCTCTTTTGATGGATACATACCGTACACTCCTATTCCAACGCGCACCATATTTTGAAATGTGTTACTTAATTCCATTGATCCTGCACTATTTGAACTATGAATATATGGTATTTGAATTCCTAATTCTTTCGCTGTATTAACAGCTTTTTCAAATAAACTTGTTTGCATATTCGTATATGATTTATCGATTTCATCTGCCGTAGAGTAATGCGTAAATATCCCTACTACTTCTATATACTCCATACGGTTTAATTCTTCTAAAAATGGTTTAACTTCTTCTTCTTGTAAACCGATACGACTCATTCCTGTATCAATTTTCACTTGAATTTGTACTTTCTTTTGAAGACGGTTTGCAATTTCATTTATACCATGTAAATCTTCTACTCTATAAACAGTCATCATAACGTCATATTGAATTACATCTTCTACAGCCGCTACTGGTGTGTATCCTAAAATTAAAATCGGCACAGTAATTCCTGCTTCTCTTAATTCTATTGCTTCATCTACAAATGCAACTGCAAGTTGATTTATTCCAGCTTCAATTGCAGCTTTGGCAACTTCAACTGCCCCATGGCCATACCCATTCGCTTTTACAGCAGCCATCATCTTAATTTCTTCATCATTTACATGTTTTTTAAATTCTTTTACATTATGTTTTACAGCATTTAAGTCAATTTCTACAATTGTATCTCTTCCATATTTCAAACTCATTGGTCTAACTCCTAACTCAATAATTGCATTCCATTCTATTTCACGTTTCATATGACCTTTTACAATATAATACTTTTCATTATGCTAGTCAAACTACTAGAATTTTCGGAATTTTGAGTATGATATAATATCCTCAAGAAACTATTATATACGGAGACGAGGAGAATTACAATGTTTGTTCAATCTGCATTACATCAACTAAAAGTTGCTATTGATACTTCTATTTATATGCTTAACCAATATAGTGAAAACGATTTAAAAATACAACCGATTCACTCAAAACGATCATTATTTGAAATGTGTACACATCTTTCTCTTATTTGTCATGCTGATTTGCTCATTTTAAATGGTATTCCAGAAAAAGAATTACATACCTTTTATATAGAACATACGCCCGTAACAGTTGCTCAAATGCAACAAACGATGATTGAAGGATACAACCTTCTCTCCAAAACATTTCTTTCCTACTCCCAAATAGAATTAGCAGAAGTTATGACTGCCTATTGGGGTATTTCTTATTCGCGCTTTGAATGGTTACTTGAAATCGTTGCACACTTTTATCATCATCGTGGACAAATTCATCTTTTATTATGTGAGCATATGAAAGATCCTCGCATTCCTTTATTTGAGTGATTTTCCACTTATTCATTAATTATAAATAGAGAAGCTACAAAACCAATAAAAAGTAGCATTCCTAATAAAATAAATGTTTGAGCATACCCTCCTATTTTCATTAGATAAATAGAAATGATAGGTCCTATACTAGTACCTAAAAATAAAATAAAAGTATAAATAGATACTGCTATTCCCCTCGCTTTCCCTCCTAATTGACCTACAAGAGAAACTAAAGACGGAACGGATATAGCAATACCTATTACAAAACAGACACTCATCATTACAAGTAGAGATAGATACGAAACAAAGCCCATTGAACTTAGACTAAAAATAGCGATCAACAATCCTCCCTGAAGAACTTTTCTTACTTCAAACCTCTTCGTTAAACGACCTGCAAGCGGTGATAGCAACATACCAAATAGCCCCGCTAAGCGAAAATAAAGAATTTGTTCTGCAGTTAAATTGTAAGTAGGAGAGCTCAAATAATTCCCTAAAACAGTATACATATTAACAAAAGCCATTAATAAAACAAATGCAATTATATAGCTTAATACTAAGCTTTTATTTGTAAAAACTTTACCCATCTGTTTAATTGGCCCCAAAATATCAGTATAGGATTGAGACGTCTCTCCTTTCGGAAGAGAATAATAAACCCATATAGCAGTACTTATATAGACAATGCTAAGAAGAAAGAAAACCATATGCCATCCAAAATGCTGACTAACAGCAGTACTTATTACCTGCCCTACAATTCCAGCTACTAAAAAACCAGTACTAACAAATCCTATTGTTGTAACCCTTCTTTCTACTGGGAACATTTCTACAACGTAGGCTAGCGCTACTGGAGAAAATGTAGCTGCTGCTATCCCTTGTATACCTCTAAAAATAACAAGCCAAAATAAACTATCTACAAACCCTAAGCAAAAAGAAACAATCGACAGTGCAAGCAATCCAATAAAAATCACTTTTTTTCGTCCATATTTATCAGAAATTGCCCCAAATAACAAACACCCTATAGCAAAGCCAACAGAAAATATACTTCCTGTAGCTGCCGATTGTGCTAATGACGTATTAAAAATGTTTGAAAATAGAGAAATTAAAGGTATTGTTACATATAGGCTAGACATAACTACCATACCCGACCAACATAATACTGCTGTCATTATTGTATAATTCTTTTCACTATTTACTTCCTTTCCTATTTCCATCATAAACTCTCTCCCTTATTACGATTTGTTTTTATTAGTTTAAACTCTCTAAATTACTAAAATAGCATTCCTTTAACTCTTATTTATTTTAATTACATAGCAAAAATTATCACCGTTCATAAAGTTAGTTAAGCATATAATAAGGTAAGCTAATTATATGTCCAAATAAATAAGTTGATCTTCATAATCAACTTATTTACCTACCTTCTCCTAATTTCACCTGCATAGTTGTTTGCATTTTATTTAATAGCTTTTCTAAAACTTGACGCTCTTCTTGATTAAAGCCATCAACTAACGAAGCGCAAGATAACCAAAAAGTTGGTAAAGAATGTGTAACTAGTTCTTTTCCTTTCGGAGTAATTTTCACCTTTAATCTTCTTCGATCTTCAGAATGGTGGAATCTTACGATTAACTCTCGTTTCTCCATCCAATCTAATAAGCCAGTGACAGAAGCACGTGTAATCCCTAATCGACTCGCAATATCCGAAGGACTCATGTTCACCTCTTCCCCATTCGCTTCCATTTCACGCAAAATAAACAATAGTAAAAAATCTAATTTACTCTCTGAAATACCAAGCGGAGCTAAATCTACGTCAACCGCATCAAGAACATTATCAGACGTCCATAACATTAACAAACCAAGTTTTGCTGCGATTGGATCCGTTTCCGCTGACGCTGTCTTTTTGATTAACTCTGCGTACGGCTCAATCCCTAAAGGAAGAGAATCTTTTCTTGAATCCATTCATCTTCACTCTCCTTTCTCATTAAATAATTAGCTTACCTAATTACTTTCTCATTATACTCATATTTTTCCTTTTATTGCAAGCACATTGTTGAACAAAAAAATCCTATTATTAAAACAGGATTTTTCACACTGACTAGCTATCAGTTTTAAATAATGTGCAACTTCTTTAAGGCATAAGAAATTCCGCCTTCACTCGCCTTCGTTGTAACGAAATCAGCCCTTCTCTTCAACTCCTCTCCACCATTTCCCATCGCAACTCCTAATCCTACATACTGCAACATCTCAATATCATTTCCACCATCACCAAAAGCAATGGCTTCTGATTTACTAATATTTAAATGTTCCAATACTTTTTGAATTGCAGTTAGCTTCGATACTTTACTATCTTCCAATACATTCATAACGTAACCATGAAAACGTTCAAACGTAAGTGCTGGATATCTTTCAATGAATTTTTGAGCTTCTGCTTCATCAGCATACAGACATATGCAATACATCTCATCTGACAAGTTTTTAACTTTGTCAGGATACCGCTCTAAATTTAAAGTTTCATTTAACGCTCGTATGACACGTTCATCTTTGGAGGCAATATCATTCATTGCAAATTCTTCTGTAAAGTAAGAAACACTGTGACCATGTAATTCAGCAAAATTTGAAATATCATGAACGATTTCGCTTGAAAGTACTGATTTATGTATAACTTTTTCCCCACATTTTATATGTGCACCATTTGCAGAAATATACGTTTTTATGCCTAGCCCCTTAAATTGTGAGCATAAACTATATGGTCTCCCTGTTGTAACAACTACGTGAATCCCCTTATCTATTAATCTTTGTACCGCTTCTTTTGTACTTTCGTGCATACTTCTATCAATCTCGCTTAAAAGCGTACCGTCAACATCAAAAAATGCAACTTTGTACATAAGTCTTTACATCCCGTCCAAATGATTCGTATCATTAATAAAATGCACCGTTTTTTGTTCACCCTCAATTTCAATTAAACTTATTCCCGTATCTCCCATTTTGAAATAGTAGTCCATTGAAATTGGCATATTGAAAAATGCACGTAATAGACTATTAATTACGCCTCCATGGGCAACAATCGCAATTCGATCATATGTATTCTCTGTCACAATTTTAGAAAAAATCCCTTCTATTCTCATTCGAAACTCAATAAATGACTCTCCGTTTTCAAAACGGTCATGAAGAAATTTTGGCTCTGGATATTTCTTTGCTTCTTCAAATGATAAGCCAGCTTGTATTCCATTATTAAACTCCATTAATTCCTCTTCTAATTGAATTGGACAACCAATTGCTTCTGCTAATGTTTCACCCGTTTCGCGAGCGCGTTTTAATGTGCTTGCCCAAATGAAATCTGGTGCAAAATCTTTTTTCACTTTCTGTACAAGTCTTTGTACTTGTCGTCTCCCTTTGTCAGTCAACTCAAAATCAGCTCGTCCTTCATGCACATGTAAGATATCAGCTTCTGATTCTCCGTGGCGTATTAGTAGTATTTGCATGTTTCTCTCTCCCCCTTTATTTAACATTCACAAAATTCTATTATATCACATTTTAAGATTTCAAAATAAAAAGGAACGGTCTCCCGTCCCTCATCCATTCACTTTTTCCGCATCATTCCAATAATATTTACTAAACGCTTCTGTTAACACATCAATTGTGTTATATAATTCATCTAACGTATTATCAACACCACCAACTTCAATTAACATCGCATTTTTCGATAGATCTTGGTTATAAACGCCATTTCCATCTTTTTTATACTTCGGAAAAATCCCTCTACTTAATCCATAATAGTTTTCATCTAAATAACTATTGATCGCTCTTGCAATTTTTTCATTTTCAGCACGGCCTTCATTTTCCATCCCAATAATAAAATATAATCTTGCATACGATTTTCCATTAATTACTTTTGTTGTTACTTTCTTACGCTGATCATCACGATGTATATCAATCGGAAACGCAATTTTATTATTTTGTGCTAATGCTCCTTTTACATATTCATGAGATGCTTTATATGACTGATACCATACCCACTTTTTACTCGCTAATAAATCACCCATATTCGTTTTATCGTGAATTACTGGAATTCCTTGCCCCTCAAGTTGTTCCTTCATACGTTTTCCTAGTAAGGACACATTTACATCTGGGCTAGATGGATCAGTTGCCCCTGGTAATAATGGAAAGAAGGATTCCCAGCTATGTGTATGATAAATATATACTGCACTTTCACCTTTTTTCGCTCCGTTCTTTTTCTGAACCGGATTATTCTTTTCCGCTTCTGTAACTTTATCTTTTGCTACTTCCCGTTCTTTCGTTACTTCTTCAATCGGTACACTAGATTCATTTGGGATATTCGTCAAGTTTGTCCCTTCCCCAGCTACGATAATATTAGAATAATACTTTGACATACCAGGTACTTCTTTACCGACGAATGTTCTTAAATCTTTAATTTTCAAATCTGTCGCAATAGAGAACATTAAATTCCCAACTGACTCTCTTTTATTCTGCTTAAAATAATCAAATCCGTAATAGTGATTCTCACTTTCTATCATTTGAACAAAACCTTGCATCGATACTTTTCCAAACCATTGATTTGCATAATTCGATTTCATTGTATGTAAAAGTGACGTCAAAATCGACGCTATTATAATTACTATTAGCGCATATAAAAGGAGTAACGAAATTAATTTCTTCCCATGTATTCGAGTTGCATACTTTTTCACTGCATCACCTTCTTTATACATGGATATGTACAAGCTTTTCGGAATATACGCACAAAAAAAGAGAAATGGTATCCCATTTCTCTTCCTCACTTTTATTGTTCTTTTCCTGTATCATTTGAAGGTAGTTTCTTCGCTTGTTTTTCTTTAAATATTTCTCCAATTGCCCCAAGAGTACCAAGTGTTTCAATTGCATTAGACGGAATAAAGACTTTATTTGCTGGTCCTTTTGCAACTTCAGCTAATGATTCGAATGATTTGTAAGCAAGTATGCGCTCATCCAAATTCGCTTCACGAAGCAATTCAATACGGTTTTGTTCTGCTTTTGCGATTTCTTCAATTGCTCGCGCTTCCCCTTGTGCCTCTAATTCTTTTGCTTCTCTTATACCTTCAGCTTCGCGAATACGCGCTTCTTTATCCCCTTCAGCCATCAAGATTTTACTTTGCTTTTCCCCTTCAGCACGAAGAACTTTATCTTGTTTTGCTGCTTCAGCTTCTAAAATAATTGCACGTTTATTTCGCTCAGCCTTCATTTGTTTTTCCATTGATGCTTGCACATCTTTTGGCGGGTTAATATCAACAACTTCGACACGTTCAATACGTACGCCCCATTTTTCTGTTGCTTCATCAAGCGCTAAGCGGATTTCTGTTGAAATTTTTTCACGACCAGATAACGTTTCATCCAGTTCCATTTTACCGATAATTTGACGCATCGTTGCTGAAGTAATATTACGAACACCATATTCATAGTTTGAAATACCATATGTCGCAAGTTCTGGTTCAACAATTTGATAGAAAATAATTGTATCTATTTCTACTTGAACATTATCTTTCGTAATTACTTTTTGCGGTGGTACATTCGTTTGTTGAATACGTAAGTCGTGATATACACGAACACGATCTACAATTGGGATTAAAATATTTAATCCTGGGTGCATTATACGTTGAAACTTACCAAATCTTTCAACAACCCCAACTTTTTGCTGAGGAATAATTTTAATTGTTAATGCGATAAATGTAACTACAATTAGTGCGAATATAATCGTTAACGTTAATGCTACCATATTTATTCACTCTCCTTTTTTACTTGTAATATAGTACTATGCCTCTTTATAACAACGACTTTTTCTCCAGCATCAATTGAAGAATCTGCAATAGCTGTCCAAGTATCTCCATCCACCTTCACAATACCATTCGCTTCATTTGTAATCGCTTGCATAACAATCCCTTTTTTACCAACAAGCATATCTACTGTATCAGTAAAACCTTTTGCCTCTCGAAAGTTTTTGGAAATTCTTTTCGTAAAGAATGTCAAAGTTAAACTTACAATTGCGCCAACAGTAACTTGTAACAGTAGTGCATCAGGAGCAAACAAAGCAATAAGACCTCCGACAACAGCTCCAATTCCAAGCCAAAGCATGTAAAATGTAATCGACAACATTTCTGCAATAAATAAAATACCAGCTATTATAAACCAAATTACCCAAGCAGCCATATGCAACCCTCACTTTCTTTCTCATTTTCTATATGTATATGAAGAAAAGAATGGTTTATCCGCCCTTTCTTACACTTGGGCGTTTGCTACAAGCTATTGTACATACTCACTGTTACAATGATTATTAATATAATACTATATCAATATATTCTTCATTATACATGAAAATTCCTTTCAAAAAGTGACAAAAAATTAAATTCTTTAAAAATTTCATTTTTTAAATTACAATTATTCTAATTACTAAATACTATTTTTATAGAGGTGTTATTCTTATTGAGAAACCTGTCACTAACCTACTACTTAGGTTCCAAAACATGCATTACTCTCGCTGACATCGTATATGTAATGATTATTACAACTCATATTTATATAGCAACTAAATCAGCTACTATTACTGCTCTTTTTCCATTATTACAAGTTATCACAAATCTAATTGCTAACATCTCTGCACCACTAATAATAAATCGTTTTCCATCTTATACGTTGTTATATACGCTACAATGGCTAAAAACAGTCTTTTTACTATTATTAATGATTTTGTTTCCAGTCTTATCCACAAACATTATAGCTCTATTAACTTTTATTTTTTTCATTTCATTATGTAGTGGATGGAGCGCTCCATTACTATACAGCATTCTTCCGCGCCTTACACCGAAAGAAAAATTAGTAAAAGTAAATAGTATCTTTTCCTTTTCAACACAAATTGCGCAAGTCGCCGCTTATTCATTTACGAGTGTTATCGTTCTTCTCATTGGCGCTACATCTACACTCATGATTAATAACATGTTAATGATTTTTGGATGTATTGCATTACACTTTTCATTACGTACCATACATACTGAACGAATAGCAGATCCTCCCTCTTCAAAAAGTACTGCTTTATCGGAAGGTTGGAAACTCTTATTTCAAAATCCTTCTCTCCGTACCGTTACATATATGGACTTAATTGAAACTTTCGCCGGGACAATATGGATTGGTGCTATTACGATGGCATATGTTACGACTATCCTTCATAAAGGCGAGGAATGGTGGGGATATATTAATACAAGTTATTATGTTGGCACGTTAATCGGTGGTCTATTAGCATGGAAAATCAGTTCCTATATTCAAAACAATTTAATACGCTCCATGTCGATAGGCTCTCTTATGTTTAGCATTCTTACATTTTTATATGGTATGACAAGCAGCGGATTTATTGCGCTTTTTCTATGTGTTCTAATGGGACCATGCTATCAAATTAGAGATATTTCTCAAACGACTGTTTTACAATCAAGTGTCACCCCTTCTTTATTATCAAAAATGTATACAGCACATGGCGCCCTTCTTTCAACAGCTTCTGGTCTTTCTATGCTTAGCGTTGGCATTATTACTGATATGTTCGGTGTTCGTACAATTTATATCATCGCATCTATTCTTATTTTATGTTCCGCTTGTTTATCTTTTAGTTTATTAAAATATCATAAAACAGAGCAGAACGATATTTCACTTTAATCACTAAAACAAAAAGGACAGGCATTCCCTGTCCTTTTTGTTTATTCTATTCATGACAAGTTTGGGATTTTTCTATGTTTTGTCGCCTGTTCAAAAGCGTAAGCTAGCTTAATTAACATCCCTTCACTAAAGGCAGTACTTGCAATCGTAATTCCAAAAGGTCTCCCGCTTTCCATATACCCTGCAGGTATTGCTATAGACGGATAACCCGCTTTCGCACATATAGTAGAAGCTATATAGGAAGGAAACAGTATCGCATCAAGATTATCTTTTTCCAATGCAAAATCAATGCCTTTTTCTTGTGAAAAATATATATCTTCTAATCTTGCATTTAAATATTCTGGATTTCGTAACGTATTAGGAAAATCTTTTCTTCCCTCTAACTTAGTTTGTCCATATTTTAAAGCTCTTTCTGCTATGTTTTTATTAAACTCCATTAACTCCGAAATAGAATGTACCGGAATAGTAGAAGGTAATTTAGAAAGATAGTTATCTAAACTATGTTTCAGTTCATAAAGCGGCACTCCCCAACTCCATTCTCTATGAAAAGAAGGAATATTAATATTTTCTACTACTGTCGCTCCTTCATTACGTAATACTTGGATCGTTTCCTTAAACAAGATTTCATCATACTCACCATTTTCGTAATAATCTTTTGGTGCATCGTTAAACACACCAATCTTCGCTCCATTTAAGCCATTAACATTAAGATATTTTGTATAATCCTGCTCTGCCCTACCTTCACTTCTATGAGTAGCAACATCTTTCTCATCTACTCCAATTAAACTCCCTAGCAAAATAGCAGCATCTGTTACCGTTCTAGCAAATGGTCCAGCTGTATCTTGCGAATAAGTAAATGGAATAATTCCTCTACGACTAATTAAACCGACAGTCGGTTTAATACCTACTACAGAATTTTGAACAGCGGGGCTCAAAATAGAAGCATCGGTTTCTGTCCCAATAGATACTACTGTAAAGTTAGCGGCAACTGCTATCGCAGATCCTGTACTAGATCCGCCAACAAACATATGGTCCTTGCCCGTTCCGTATGGATTGATTGTTTGACCACCTCTTGCACTATATCCAGCCCACATTTCAAAAGACATTGCATTTGCTAATTCTGTCATATTTGTTTTTCCTATTATTACTGCTCCGGCTTCTCGTAATTTTGTAACGAGAAATGCATCTTCACTGCTTATATTTTGTTCTAGAGCAATCGTACCTGCACTTGTATGCATGGAGTCATTCGTTTCAATATTGTCTTTAAGCAAAACAGGTATACCATGTAATGGACCCCTTATACCTTTTGTCTTTCTTTCATAATCTAACGCTTCTGCAATAAAAATAGCATCTGGATTGATTTCTAAAATAGAATTAATTTCCGGTCCGTCTTGGTCATACTTTGCGATTCTATGAAGATAATACATCACTAATTCCTTTGAAGTTAACTGCCCAGATTCCATTTCGGTTTGTATATCATGAATTGTTAATTCTTTTTTTAATACTGGATTAAACTGAATCTCCATTTATATTCTCCCTTATAGCAACTTTTTTGCGTATAACTCTTACTTTTTCATCTTTTCACCCCAACTATTCCAAACTAATATTCCTTTAAAGAAATTCAATTTATCTATTCAAAAAGCCTTTAATTTACCGAAAAATAAAAAGAGTCTGAAACGAATGAACTTTCGCTTCAGACTCTTTTATTACTTTACATATATCTCATCCAATAAGTGTAAAAACTCTCCTTGTTTCCCTGCTAATTCAGGGCATTTTGCAATATTAACCCATTCGTAGCTAAACGCTAAACCTTGATCTTTCTCACCAGCACTTACTATATGTTCCCATGTATCTTTTACATCAGTTAGTAAAGTTACATGAAAAAAGTGACGTTTTTCATATTCCTGTTTTTCCTTCACATGTATAATGTAATCTGCTAAAAAACGCTCTATACATAAATGACGTAATCCGGATTCTTCCTGTACTTCACGCAATATAGCCGCTTCTAACGTTTCACCTTCATCAACCGTTCCCCCTGGCACTTGAATACCAGCTTCATGTATATCACGATGTTTAAAAACCAGTAATTGCATAACCCCCTCTTTTTCTCTTGTAATATATGCATGTACTTTTTTCTTATATAACATCGTCATTATACGTCTCTCCCCTCAATCATTTACTCTGTTACTTCTTCAAGCGTCAGTTGATTATCATACAAATATGTAGCTTGTGGATTTCCCACATACCTTACGTGCCATGGTTCATACCGATAGCCCGTAATCGTTTCTTTCGCTTTTGTGTATCGAATCACAAAACCAAATTTATGGGCATTTTCAGAAAGCCACTGACCTTCTTTCGTTTCCCCAAAAACCGTCTCTAACTGAAATTTAGCAGATTGAGACGTAATATCCATAGCTAATCCAGTTTGATGCTCACTTGTGCCAGGAACCGCGCTAGACATTGCTGTTTTTGCTTCCCCATCTTGTTTTTTATACATTGTATTTAATGCTTTTTGTCGATCAAAGGATCTAAATCCAGAAACTGCAAAAAGGAAAATACGCTCGTTGTTAGCTTGCTGGAACATTTCCTCAAGCGCCCTCGCTGCCTCTTTTCTCATCTTTTTCTTTTCTTGATCACCTTCACTAGAGTAGCGCACTTTCGGAATAACTAAATCTGGCGGTCTATAACCATCTGGTAAACGCCTACTTTTATTCACAAGTACAAGCATTGAATTCGGATTATTAATTACCGCAATATCCCCATCCATATTAGCAATCGTTTCTTTCGCTTTTGGAAATATACTATTTACACTTACTTCCCGCGCCTGCTTATCCTTATACATTTTATAATTGATTCCTGCTACTCCAACAATAATTATTGCAGCTACGATACCAAGTAGTGCCCATCTTTTTTTCATATAACGACCTCTTATTTTAATAATTTGGCCATTTCATACTCATCGATGTCCTTTCCATCGATAATAAGAGCAGCTTTTTTGACACCTTCTTTCTCAAATCCAGCTTTTTTATATAGTGCCTGAGCTCTTGTATTGTGGGCCATTACTGTTAATTCTAAACGCCATACATCATGTAATTTTGCCCACTTCTCAACCTCTTTAAACAATCTCGTCCCAATACCTCGCCCGTTATACTCTTGCAAAATACCAATTACAATGCTTGCCACATGCCTCTTTCTTTGAATGTTATTTCCATTCACTAATATAAAACCTATTATTCTCTCATCTTCAACTGCTACAAATATTGTTGCATATTCATTTTCTATAAATCGCTGGATCATTTTTTCTTGTTGCTCAGCTGTAGTTTTCCTTTCTCCTGGTTCATATAACATAAACTTCGTTTCTTCATCTAATTGCTTACTTAATTGCAAAAATGATGCTGCATCTTCTACTTTGATCTCCCTAATCACCTAAATCACCCTATCAATTTCATAATATAAAAATTTTCCTTGTAAAAAGATTTTCTCTGCCATTTCAAAAATCCCTTTCTAATTCTCCTATTATAATTAGACAAATTTCGATATCGCTATAATAATTATTAATCATGTCCATTTTGTGACATCTTGCTATCCACATTTCAAACCAACACAAAAAACGTAAGCATTACACTTACGCTTTTCCAAGATTGAAGTGAGCTAATAATTATCGATAGATACCCTGGCTAATTCAAGTTTCACTTTATCCATTCACTTTTTCTGCCTGCCAAAAATATTCACCAAATGCTTTAGCAAGTGCATCAATTGATCGATTCAATTCTTCCTCCGTATTATCTACACCGCCAACTTCTATTAATATCGCTTGTCCTGATAAATCTTGATTATAGATTCCATTTCCTGTTTGGAAACCTTTTTGAATGACCCCACGACTCACTCCTGGATATTTCTTATTAATCGCCTCATGTAAAGCTGTCGCTAATTGTAAGTTTTTTTCATAATTTTTATTTCCTTTCCCTACTACAAATGCAAGCTTCGCATATGATTTATCTCCAATTGTTTTTGTCGTTACATTCTTTCGAGCACTATCACGATGCAAATCAAAAAAGTATTGAAGATCTTTATTTCCAGCCATAGCTTGCTGCACAATTTCTCGTGACATTTTATACGAACTATTACTGTTTAAACCCTTACTTATTAACTTTTGACCAACATCACTCTTATCGTTAGTAGCTCCAATCCCTTCACCTTCTAGTTGTTCACGGAAACGATCTCCTAATATAGAAATATTCGATACAGAACTCGTTGCTTTATTCGGATTCGGATCATTCGTTAAGTTAAGTAAAGGTAAATAAGATTCCCAGCTATGTGTATGATAAATAAACGCAACTTGTCTTTTCCCGGTCGTTTGGGACGGCTGTTTCTTCTCTTTATTCGTATCTTGTTTAGGTGCTTGTCCAGTTCCACTAGTCCGTTCTTTCACTACTTCTTCAAGAGGTACACTCGACTCTATCGGTAAGTTAGAATAGTTTGTGCCCTCACCCGCAATAACAATTTCTGTATCGTACTTACCAAACCCGGGTAGCTCTTTCCCGACAAAACTGCGTACATCATTAAAGCGAATATTTGTAGCCATAGAAAAGAGAAAAGAAGAAATTGAAAAATCTTGATTCAAATTTCGATACTCCTGTGTAAAATAATGATTCTCTTTTCCAAGTACATACATGTAACCATTCATCGATAACTCATTTAACCAATTATATAAATACGTTGACTTCGTCTCTTTCATAGAGGTTACCATCATACTAATAAGAAAAAAAGTCGCTAGCACTGTAGTAATAACAAATAAAACTAACTTACGCATACTTGTAAACTTCATAAAAAAAAAGCCCCGATTCATACTATCACCTCTCTATTTCAAGTTATGTACAAGCCCTAGAGAATAGACCGTTAAAATTCCGGCTATATTGTTAATGAGGTGAAATGAATTGAAGCTATTAATAGGAATATTACCAATCGCTCTATCATTCATTTTTTATTTGTCCGCTAAGCATCCAAAAATCTCTATTGTACTACATATTTCTGCGTACTTGGCACTGTATGTACTCGGTACAATTATTTCCATTAATATATACGATGTTTTAATACAAGATTTAGTTTTCATGACGAGCATTCATGGGATTTTACTGAATCCATTTTTCCTTATTGCAGGAGCGTATATAGGAACATACACGTTGTACCTACTTATGTCTCACATTATTATAAAAATAAAAAATGGAGCGTAATGAAATGCAACCAACATTTATCTGTCATACATGCAAAAAAAGAATTGTGAGAAAGAAAGATCTTATTACCGCCACATGGTACTTCCGCTTTTATTTATTTCACAGTGATTGTTTTAAACGACAGCAAGTGTTCCTCTCACGATTTATCCCAGTGAATACACTTTTCAATTTCTTTCTTATTATGTATGGACTTATTTTTGGCAGCATTCTTATGATTACAGAACCATCTATTATTTGGCTGATTTTCTTATTTCCCATTTTTTATCGGTTTCTTTCTTATTATTATGTGGAACGTTTTTTCTCTACATAACGTGCAGACTGACCTCTCGGAATACTTAAACATTCCCACTCATTTTCTTTTAACATCTTCCCAATGTAAATAATCTGACCAATATGCAATGCATAATGGGAAATTTGCCTTTCAATTGCTTGCATGACAGTATGTGCTTCACCGCGAATGTATACCGTCTTCAATAAGTGTTCCGTTGTTAAAGTATTCATCGTATTAAAAACATATTTCCATCCTTCTTGCCAAGCTATAAGGGCTTCTTCTTTTGAATGATAGCATCCCTCAAATTCACCATCTCGATTACGATCTGTTTTTTCACCATCAGACGTTAAAAAATCCGTCCATCTAGAACGCATATTACCGTGCAGATGCTTAATAATAATCGCTATACTATTTGTTTCTTCATGAGAAGACCATTGTATTTGTTCATATGATAATTGAGAAAGTGCCCGTTCCCCTTGTTTCTTTGTTGCTTCAAAGTTCGAAATCGCACATTGCAAATATTCTCGTCCGATATCCATATTAGCCCCTACCTTCACCCTAGCTAATTTTTGTTCCATTTGGCAATTCCATATTAGGCTGAAGTAACACGACATCATCAGCTTCAGGAACACCACCAAGCACAAGCACTTCTGATTTGAATCCAGCTACACGCTTCGGTGGAAAGTTTACAACCCCAACGATTTGTTGACCGACTAAATCTTCTGGACTGTACCTTTTCGTAATTTGGGCACTTGACTGCTTTATCCCGATTTCTCCAAAATCTATTGCTAGTTTAATCGCTGGTACTCTCGCTTCTTTAAATTCCTCTGCATGTATTACAGTTCCAATTCTCAAATCCAAATTTAAAAAATCTTCAAAATTAGCCATTTATCATTCCCCCCAATTATTACTTAGACAAAATTCAAAAATCCCCTTCAAAAAAAGAAAGGTGCCTAAGCACCTTTCTTTTGTAATTCACTTGATTCATTTGATTTATAGAAGAAGAAACCGAGAATCCCGCCAATACATGATGGAATTAACCATCCGATTCCTTCGTTATATAACGGTAACATTTGTAGTACATTAGAAATCGCGTCAATTTTAATTTTCGCACTTTCTAAACCGTTAAAGAAACTAATTAACAATGCACCTAAAATAGCTCCAATATAAATTGTATTACGCTTCCCAATCCACTTATGGAAATACGAAAGTACGATTAATACAATTGCAACTGGATAAATGATCATTAACACAGGTAATGTTACTGCGATTAATTGTGTTAAACCTAGGTTAGATACAATTAAACTAAATACACATACCATTGTTACAATCGTTTTATGCGAAAGTTTTGGGAATAAGTTTGTAAAGAAACCCGCACACGCCGATGTTAACCCAACAGAAGTTGTTAAACAAGCGAGTATAATAACAAGTCCTAATAAAACTTTACCACTCGTCCCATATAGCTCATTTACAACATTCGTTAAAATAAGACCACCGTTTTCTGAGACACCAAGTGATGTACTTGTTGAACCAAGATAAGCAAGTGATAAATAGATTAACGTTAAACCAAGTACAGCAATAATACCTGATACGACTGTTATTTTTGCAATTTGGCTACTCTCTTTTATCCCTTTAGAGCGAATAACTTGTACAACGACAATTCCAAATACGAGAGCACTAATTGCATCCATCGTTAAATACCCTTGAATAAATCCACCAAAGAAAGCATTCTCTTGGTAAGCAGCTAACGGCGCAGCCGGCTCTCCAATTGGATCAATAATTGCCTTTCCGACAATAACAGCAACAATTAATACTAATAATGGAGTAAGAAACTTCCCAAACCAATCCACTAATTTAGATGGATTTAATGATAAATACCACGTTATTCCGAAGAAAACTATCGTGAAAAGAAATAGCATGTACCACTCTGAAACCATTGCCTCTGATAAAAACGGCTTCATACCCATTTCAAACGAAACAGCTCCAGTACGAGGAATCGCGAAAAATGGTCCAATTGCTAAATAACTAATCAATGGGAAAATAAACGCAAATATAGGGTGGACTCTAGAAGATAGCGCTTTCAAGTCCCCCTCTACAAACGCGACAGCTGTTACAGCTAGTAGGGGTAATCCGACTCCCGTTACAAGGAATCCTATTGTAGCAATCCAAACATTCTCTCCTGCTTGTTGACCTAAAACTGGCGGGAAAATTAAATTTCCTGCTCCTAAAAATAATGCAAATAGCATCAAACCAATTGCTACCGTATCACCTGGCCTTAAACGTCCCTTCATGCTCTTCATTTGCATAGCATTTTTTCATTGTTTATCTCTATATTTTACAATATGCTATGCATCCTCCTCTCTGCTCAAGATGATAAAATATGCCCCTTACAAAGCAGTGTCTTTCTCCATAATTTCTCCATTCCCCTTATTTTTACTCTAATCATTAATACAATTGTTATTTTTGAATTTTGAGTTTTTTGAATTTTTAAATCATTAGAGTGTTATTACGTGGAGTATAGTTGTCAGACCTCTTTGTTTTTATCACACATATAGTAACATATTTAGTTGCAAAATAAAAACATATTTTCAAATTGATTTTTTTGAAAATCGAAATTATCTACATTTTTTATTCTCTTACACAAATATTGTTATAATCTCACCTATTATCTTGTCGTTATTTTAAAATAACTTTACACACGTAACATAACAAAAGCCATCCAAGATAATTAGATGGCTTTTGTATGTTACTCTATCGTTTCAACTTCACGTGGATTTTTCATCTCTTCCACATATACAACTCTAAATCCGTGATCTTCTAAATCTTTCAATAATGTCTCTAATTCACCGTCGTTAAACTCTTCTCCTAATGTAAACATAATTCTACGAACTAATAAGGCATCATTATCAAAAGTCATCAAACTTTGAATACCAGTGTATTTCTTTAAAACTGTCGATAACTTTTGGATTGCTCCATTATAGTCTTGCGTTCCAATCATGACAGAGTATTTACTAGAGTGAACGCCCCATGCATCCTCTAATAACTCAAAAACTTTTTTATGCGTTAAAATTCCAAGGAAAACCCCTTTTTCGTCAACTACTGATAAATAAGGCAATTTTTTTATTGTAAAAAATACTTTAAAGAAAGAAGAATCTTCTCTCACAAATCCCTCTTTATCGTTTAATAATTGCATTACACTCTCGTCAAGTGATCCTTTATATTCTAAAATATCTACTTTATATATATTCCCTAAAAATTTCTCTTTTTTTTCATCTAAAACTGGTACACAACGATACCCCGTTTTATTTAAATGCTCTAACGCTTCCCCTATCGTAATCGAACTTGAGCACAGTAAAACTTCCCTTTTTGGCACGTAATTCCCTTTAATCCTCATAAAAAGCCTCCTTATGTTAAAATACTTTCTGTGCCATAACTATATTATATTTTCAGAAAAAAATAAATAATTTATTTTATTTTTCTGAAAATTATTCATTTTCTTGTCATAATTTATTCATGAATCCTTCACTTGCACTTTCTTCCGCATCCAAAACCCTCCCTCTGAATTCTGAATCACTTCAATGTATCATTGTACGGACCTAATTGTTTTTTAGAAAAGTAATAATTTGTCTCCTTACTTTTCATTAACATATTTCCTTTTATAATTAAAAAATAGGTAGCTATTAGAAAGTAGATCACCCCAAATAACCAATCCAAATTTGTAGCCAGATTGTGTAAAAGAATATACCTCATATATACATAACCAATTGGAACATGTAGTAATACAACCGCACCTAATCCCGGATTATATATTGTTTTAGCTTTTATATTCGCAAAAATACCATGCCATATGAATTGAAAAAATCCCATTAAAATAGGTGCCAACCCAAGCCATATTATATTTTGAAAAAAAACCGGGAGTAAATAAAAAACATACGCAATCAAAATATTTATTACCATAGCAGATTGCGTATTTAATGGATAGCGGTCTGGTATATCACTTTTAAATATAACTACATTAAACAGACCAGCAAAATAACCTGGCCAACGATACTCTTCAAATTGATGCACTAAAATGGCCACAAAACTTAACCCTAACAGTACTTTTATTTCACTCATTTCTCCCAAATTCGCGACTAAAGAAACAACGACAATAATAGCGACAACTAACCCTATATCACACCAATGCTTTCTAAAGAAACTAGCCACCTCTATCACCCACTATCTCAATTTTTATAAAAATAGCGTTCAAATAGGAAATCAATCTGTTTTTCTACAGATGGTACTTTTATATCTGCCCCTGATTCGAGAATTGGCATCATTAATGTGGGAAGAAAAATGGATCCAAATATTTGCACCGTCATCATCATTAAAATTTCCCGATCCGTTTCATTTGTTATCTCGCTCAAAATATTCTTCACTTTACTGAAACCTAGCCTCTTCAAAAAATCCCCATATTCGTATTGAGATGTAAATACCGTAGTTCCCATTGCAATAATCTTCCTAACTAACTCCGGATATTGCCGAATTACTAGTACATAATCCAATAAAAATATTTTTAATCTTTCTTTTGCTGGCACTGTAATATTATCTAAAATAGAATAAGTGCCTTGAAAGCTAATTAATAAAACTCTAATCGTCTCACTAATTAACTTTTCTTTTGAACCAAAATGGTAATTTACTAGCGATATATTTATATCTAACAATTTTGCGATTTTCTTTATCGTTACCTTTTCAAAACCTTCTTTTTTAATTAATTCCAATGTTGTATTTAAAATCTTTTCTTTCGTTGATACGTTTTCATTCCCTCCCAATCTATCTCCCCCTCTAGAATGTATCAGTTAAACAACGATTTAAACATCGTTTAATTTTATGGTATCACTTTCCAATTTTAAAAATCTATTTAATCCTTTCGACATTTCCCTACATTCTCTTCATTCCACACAAAAAATAGATTTCTAAATACAATTTAAAATTATCCATATGCCCATACATGAAGAAAAATATATTGTAACTTGCTCCAAAAACGGCTAAAATAAGAATAAGAATTTTCTGAATATTCCAAGAGTAGGTGGTTTATATGTCCTTATTACGCTCACATATATGTAAATTTATAATTGGTGTTATTGTTATTTTTGCCATAAGTCCTATTCCAGCTCTTTTTATTACACACAATTACTCTTATCAAAATGGATTTATTAGCATTTTTCAAAACTTCGCACAGCTTTCTTCTATATCAATTCCTAAGGTTGATTGGATGCATGAATCTATCTTTTTCTCAGCAAATCAAATGATACATACTTCTAATCATTCAACACCATTATTCCCTTACATATGGGCAATATATTTTATATCGATTGTTCGTTTTACTTTTACCCTTGCGATCGGATTTTTCATAAGTTTGGGTATCGGCCATTTATTTTTCAAAGTACCTAACTCGTTTAAAAAGTTTACTACTGTATTGAATTGGATACCTTACTCTTTTTGCACTGTAGTATTACAATGTTCAGTCTTATTACTACTTCTATACGTCGCACAATTTATAAACCTTCCTTACTACTCATCTTTTATCATCGTATGTAGTACTTCCATGATTATCGTTATGCAAGCAGTAAAAAAATGGATTCCTTTCTTGAAAAACACAAATGAATATGAAATAAAACATGATTCTTTTCTTGTGGATACATTGTTTTTGGCGCTTACTTCGAACCATAAATCAATTTTAGGTTCTATCATTCTTTCATTCATTTTTATGGAATGCGTTTTTCATGCAAGTGGACTGTTACAATTTATCGTTCAATTTGGCGGAAATTCACCCATAATTGTTACAATCGGCTTATTACTACTCTATATCCCATATAGCATACTTTCTTTCCTTCAAACACTATGGACCACAAACTACTCCAAGCAACAGTCATACACTTTAACGAGAAGTGTTCCAAAACCTTAATTGAAATAACCCTCTATAATCTAAAAGTAGGGGGTTATTCCTTTTGTATAGCGGACAAAATAACAGCAAATTCAAAAACTATTACAGAAACATACCAATATTTGCCCTTTTCCTTTGACTATTCTTTTCATTTGGATTTATTATAAAAGTATAACATAATTGCAGGAGGTGACATCTTTATTCCAGACCTTGGAATGGAGAACACGCTTGGACATATTAAATATTTTTCTCATCTTTGTACTTATTCTTATTTCTGGATTTTTCGTTGCATCAGAATTCGCTGTTGTAAAAGTACGAAAAAGTCGAATTGACCAACTTGCAAATGAAGGTAATAAACAAGCTTTAGCTGCAAGAAGCGTCCTATCTAATTTAGATGTTTATTTATCAGCTTGTCAGCTCGGAATTACAATCACTTCTTTAGGGCTTGGTTGGCTTGGTGAACCGACTGTGGAACATATACTACGACCGCTCTTTGAAAAAATTAATATTACTGGAACAATGGCTAACACTTTATCTTTTGTTATTGCTTTTAGTGTTATTACATTTTTCCACGTTGTATTAGGTGAATTAGTTCCAAAGTCTTTCGCAATTCAAAAAGCAGAAGCAATCACACTCAAATTTGCAAGACCGCTTATTTTATTTGATAAAATTATGTATCCATTCATTTGGCTACTCAATAGTACAGCTATATTTTTCACAAAACTACTCGGATTAGAACCTGCGAAGGAAAGTGAACTTGCTCATTCTGAAGAGGAATTGCGACTCATTTTAGGTGAAAGTTTTAAAAGCGGTGAAATAAACCAAACCGAATATAAATATGTAAATAACATTTTTGAATTTGATGATCGAGTTGCGAAAGAAATTATGGTTCCTCGTACCGAAATGATTTGCTTGTCTACTGAAAATACGTTAGAAGAAAATATGGATATCGTCGCTACTGAAAAATATACACGCTATCCAATCATTGAAAAAGATAAAGATGATATCATTGGGATGATCAATACGAAAGAAGTATTCCATGATCAAACGAAAGGTATTTATAAACCACTTGAATCTTATATACATCCTGTTCTAACTGTATTTGAAACAGTTCCAATTCGTAAAACGTTAGTCCACCTTCAAAAAAATCGCGTTCAGATGGCAATCGTTATGGATGAATATGGTGGTACTGCCGGACTTTTAACGATGGAAGATATTCTTGAAGAAATCATTGGAGAAATTCAAGATGAATTCGATGCTGATGAATCACCTATGATTGAAAAGCGTACACCTAAGCTTACTGTTTTAGATGGAAAGGTGCTTATTTCTGAAGTAAATGATATGTTTGGCCTACATATTGATGATAGTGATTTAGATACAATCGGAGGATGGCTTCTCTCTCAAGCAGTTGACTTAAATATTGAAGCTGGCTATTCCATTGAATATGCTGGTTTTCAATTTAAAGTATTAGAACTTGATGGACATCAAGTCAAAAAAGTTGCTGTACATAAACTAGATATTAAAAAGGAGCTATAAAGTGACTGTTTTATTAACAATTTGTATCATTGCCTGTTTCGTTGTTTCATTTCTCGCCTTTATTTATCCAATTATCCCTGGCATACTAGCTGTCTGGGCTGGATATTTGATTTACCATTTCGGTATAAATGGAGGCGAATTAACAACTTCTTTTTGGATTATTCAAGTCATTTTCACTCTTTTCATTTTCGTTGCTGATTTTATTGCAAATGGATATTTCTTAAAAAAATACGGTAGTTCTAAATGGGGTGAACGTGTCGGAATGATTTCTATCATTGTCGGCTCGTTCTTCTTCCCACCATTCGGACTTATTATCATACCGTTTTTATCAGTATTTATAACAGAACTAGTGCATAAAAAAGCGCCAAAAGATGCCTTTCTAGTTGGAGTCGCTACTGTAGTTGGTTTTTTAAGCAGTACAGTAGCGAAAGCAATTCTCCAAATCATTATGATTGTCATCTTCTTGTGTTATATCATATTTTAACCATCCCGACTTCGGGATGGTTTTTTAATATGCAATACCTACTCGACTATTTTCATATATGTTTTTCTTACATAGATCCCATGCAAAGTGTGCTGTATCACCCACTGTAATTTTCGATCCACCTTCTGGCAATATATCTTTTTCAGTTCGATATACCTCTGTCGCCTCACCGTCTATTAAATGTGTCGGACAAACAACTGTCCAACATAAATTATTACTATTACTTAGTACCTTATATGCAGCCAAATGATCTTCTGCTGCTGTTGTCGTTTTCCTTTTTGATTCCGTTGATTGAAAACGATATAAATTTAGATCCGTTCTTGCTTGTAAAATACCAGCCGTTCCTATTGTTATGATCTTATGAACCCCTTCTTCTTCCATTTGCTTAATAATTTGCGGCATACTCTTCGCTAATGTTCCATTTTGATCCGTTCCAAGTGCACTAATTACTATATCGCTTCCTTCTATCGCTTTTTTTATATCATTTTCGTTCAATACATTACCTTCTATCACTCGTAACCTTTCATGTTGTATTTCTATTCTATTAAAATCACGCGCTAATGCAGTCACTTCAGCTGAATCCTTTAATGCTAAATTAATTATGTTTGAACCTACTCGTCCTGTTGCTCCCAATATACATACTTTCATTTGTTTTCCCCCTCTTTCATTCTCTTTCTATTTTTCAATAATATCAATCAATTTACAACAAAAAAGCTTCCTCATATATGAGAGGAAGCTTTATTATTACTTTATTTTTTCTCTTTAGAATCAGTAGACTTCTCGGTTCCGCTTGTTTCTTTATCCTTTTTATCCTCTTGTTGTGTTGTTGTGTCGTCTTCTTTCTTCTTGTCTTCACCTTTACTACAACCTACCATTAATAAAGAACTTGCAAGTGCCATAGCAGTTAATGATTTAACCCATTTGTTCATTTGCGTTTCCTCCCTGTGATAGAATATGTACAACCTCATATTACTCTCTATTTTTAAAGGAGAGATTGAAAAACAGTAAATATACGGTAAATTTTTGTAAATCTTCTGATAACAAAAACTAATTTAAATTTACATATTTCATTTCCAATCGATACACAATAAAACTAATTTTTTTCTCTAAATGGACATAAAAAAACTAAGGCGCATACCATTCCGCCTTAGTTTCTCATGCAAACTTTTCATTTTCATATAGATGTGTAATCTTATATTCCTTCTTCATAACATATTGCCACACACTATAAGCGTAACGGTTCATTTTCAGGAAACAATTTTCCAAAAATGAGCGGAACTCCGGATTAGCAACTTCCACTGCAACTTGAGCAAACTTTAGAGCTAATCGTTTTAAGTGCGCAATATAACATGTTGCAATATGAATATCCCCTGTATATTTACTAACTGTTTCCTTTTCCATTTCATGCAAACCAAACTCCGTTGTTTCACAGGTTATATGTTGCACATTCTCTCCTTCTTGAAAATTTACTTGTTCATTATATGCTTGTAACATATATGGTAAATGGTGCTGTAATAGATTTTTTAATTCTTCGTCTCTGACCTTTCCAGCATACTCTCCAACCTTGTATATTAGCATATAACTATATCTCATTAACTCTTTCATACAATCCATGAAAGTGCCTCCCTTCTCTAGGGTCTATATGTTATAAATATGATGCTAAAACATTTGCTATTCTTGCTAAAAACCAATCCCATCTACTAATTTTCTCAAAATCTTCTTCAGAAAATCGTTTTGATTTATGAAAGTCTACCTTTAATCGACTCCATACTTCATCAACAACTGTTTTATCATATATGATACAGTTAGACTCACAATTTAAATAAAAACTTCTATTATCAAAATTCGCTGTCCCAATATCAACAATTTCTCCATCAATGATTGTTACTTTCCCATGAAAAAATCCATTTCGATATTGATAAATCTCCGCTCCAGCATGTAACATATCTTTCAAATATGGATAGGCAGCTTGTTTTAACAATATGGCATCACTTTTAAATGGCACGAGAATTTTCACATTAACACCACGATTTAATGCAGCTTTTAACTCTTTCACCATTTCTTTACTTGGTACAAAATATGGTGTAGCGATAATTAAAGACTTTTTAGCCTTTTTTAAAAGTGCCCCATACTTTTCCCATAAGCCTTTTCCATTTGAAAATAAATATTGATATTTTACATTCCCTAATGTCGGTATACTTTCATGTATAGGCATTTTTTCTCCTGTATCTTCTTTCCAATCTTCGGCGAACTTTCTTTCCATATCCGCTGCACCCTCACCATGGATGCGCACGTGATAATCACGCCATGGCCCAAACTTCGGATCTTGTCCAAGGTACTCCTTTCCGATATTAAAACCACCGATGTATGACACCTTTCCATCTATCGTAACAATACGTCTATGATTTCGTTGATGCAAAGAATAGAAAACATTTTTCAGTTTCGGTTTTTTACTAAATGTAAACTTCACACCGTTTTCCTTTAATCGGCTAATTACCTTTTTCTTCAGCTTATATCCACCTATCCGATCGACTGACAATTTCACTTCTACTCCACTAGATGCTTTTTTCTCTAATAACTGTAAAAACTCTTCGCTTATTTCATCTTTTCCTACAATATAAAAATGGATATATATATACTTTTCTGCTTCGTTTATATCCTCAAATAATTTTCTATATAACTCTTCACCGTTCGTATATAGTTGAAATTCACCTAATCGAACTTGTCCTAATTCATATTCACTAGCCATTTCCTTCCCCATTTCCACATCGATGTTCATCCAAATGAATACACCTATTAAACAAAGGATTATAGCGAAAAAGTGCTTCATGGATAAATTCCTTTCTCCACTTACTGTTATTTCTATATCTTCCCTTTTTTATTACATTATCATTCAAGAAAATATGTCATTGCATGATATATGTCCATATCAAACAATAGCTCATTTGCATATTGTAAGTTGTATCTTAAAATAAAAGGAGGAAATAACAATGGGCTTCGCACATGGTAATGGATTTGCGCTATTAGTCGTATTATTTATCCTCTTAATCATCGTCGGTGCTGCTTGCTTCTGCTAAGTAGCTACTGTCATATGATATGTGGATGAAAAAACTATAAAAGCGGACACCTATTTTTAGGTGTCCGCTTTTCATTTTAAAACCATTTCCGCCTGCTATTGTAACTTAAATGGCTAAACATTTATCTCAAAAGGTTAACAATGTGGCTACTTTCTTACTCTCTGCCTTACGTATATGACGCTGCTCTGCACGTAACACTGCAATACGATGTAATTCTTTCTCTTCTTCTGTTTCAGGGATAACACGCGGTACTGGAACTGGATTATTTCCCTTACTAAGTGCAACAAAAGTAACGAATGACGTTGCCGCTATACGCTTCTCACCTGAAATTAAATCTTCAGCCACTACCTTCACAAACACTTCCATCGAAGTTCTTCCCGTCCAAATTACGAAAGATTCATAACTAACACAATCTGAAGAACGAACAGGATGTAAGAAATCAACCCAGTCCATAGATGCTGTGACACATTCCTTTCTCGAATGTCTGGATGCTGAAATAGAAGCAACCATATCCATCTCCGCTAATATCTTCCCACCAAATAGCGTGTTATGATCATTTAAATCTGTTGGGAATACCCGGCTCGTTTTGAACACCCTTGACTCATTGGCTGTTTTCCCCTTTACTTCTGTCATTGTTATCACCCCTTTAATGATCTATCCCTAATATTTCAATAATCCCTATACTAAATGAACTACACGTTTAATATTAGCAACATTCAGAACTTTTAGTCCACAAAAAAGAACCGATTTTATCAATCGGCTCCTCTAAATACATATTGTTCTTTCGGCTGTTCAACTTTATTCCATTTTGTTACTTCTAATACAGGAATATTCGCATGAAACGGCTGATAAAACTCAGTAGTTATCTCTCCTTCTACTTGAATCCAGTCATCATTATTCCACTCTACGCCTTCTGGTTTTTTCACTAACATACCATATACACCAGAATCCGCTACACAGTGTATAATACCGAAACGGAATAAGAAATATTGTTCTTTTTTAGAAGAATCATCTCTAAAAACAAACCCTTTAAAAGATAATTTTTTCCCAGTAAACTCGCCAGGATAATTATAAATTGTTTCCATACCCTTTAGGAAGTCTTCATCTTTCAAATTAATATTGTCTTTCGTAACAAACTCTTTCTTCCCTTTTTCCATTACACCGCGGTATCCTTCTTTCCCGTAATAAATGCTCGTATCAGGTCTTAGAAATTGTCTTGTCATAAATGGATCCTTACTTTCTGCTTGTGCAACAGGAAAGTGAAATCCTTTCGCTTTAACAATATCCGAATCTAACGTCGCAATTGGGAAAAATAACCCTGAGATAATTGGAAAACAAAACAAGGAGTACGAAAATGCTTTTTTCCACCATGTATTCTCATCTTTTGAATGATCATGCCCGCAATGGCTATGGTCACAACTGCAATCATTTTTCTCTTTTTCCTTTTGGTGCTCTTTTTGGAAAACGACGATAATTTGTATAATCGTTAAGAAACCTAAAATAATTGCTGCTGTTGTTGATAAATAGGCATACTTCATATTGATATACTTCGTAATGTTACCGGAAATATGAAGCTGCGCAATTAATATTGTAAAACCTAATAATATATATGCTCGAAACATAACCTACCACCCCATCGCATAAATGAGTAGTGAGCTTGCATAAACAACAAGAGTAACTGTAACTATAACAACAATTACAAATTTAGTTTTAAATGTCGCAAGCATCATAAACATATTTTTAATATCCACCATCGGTCCGTAAACGAGGAACGCGACAAGTGAAGCTGTTGAAAACGTACTTTGGAACGAAGAAGCGATAAATGCATCTGCCTCTGAACAAAGTGATAATATATAAGCAAGCCCCATCATAACAGCTGATGAAGAAAACGGACCTTGTCCAATAGCAAGAAGTGTTGAAGTTTGTACAAACGTTTGTACCGCTGCTGCAATTAACGCACCTAGCACTAAATATTTTCCCATTGAGAAGAATTCCTCAACAGCGTGTGTACATACATCCCACATTTTTTTACGCAGTGGACGCTTATTATTCACTTCTGGGAAGTGATCATCTCTTAATTGATGTTCTTTAAACATAAAGGATAATATAATTCCAACGATAATGGCTACGATAATCGCTACAATAGAACGATACCATACCATGTGCATACTACTCCCAAAGGCAACGTATGTTGCAAATAAAACAACTGGATTAATAATTGGACCAGTTAACATAAATGCAATCCCTGCATATGGTGGAACGCCTTTTCCGATTAATCGTCTTACAATCGGAACAATTCCACATTCACAACCTGGAAACAACATGCCTAAAAAAGTAGCTAATAAAACAGACAGAAATCGGTTCTTCGGCATCCATTTAGCCACCATATCTTCTGTCACGAACATTTGAATGAATCCTGAAATAAATACACCAATTAGCACAAACGGAAGTGCTTCGATCAATATGGAGATAAAAATTGTATTCATTTGCAGGAATGCTTTCGGTAATTGAAACAATTCCATGATGTATTTCCTCCAACTTTTCATTAACAATATGTAATTTTAACCCCATTTCATTAATTGGACAAGGTTTATATGGCATACATACCCTTTATATACATTACATTGTACAAGTTATATTCTATTCAAAATTTGAGATTTCATAGCAAAAAAGCTGCTCTAGCGTAGTTATATAACTATGCTAGAGCAGCTTTTTTATCGTTAAAAGTAACGTTTCTTCCAAAAAACAAAAGCTAACGTGAAAGATAGTGTTACACATATGATGAGTACAATTACAAAACCGTGGGCTTCCCCTTCAAACGGAACCTTTACGTTCATTCCAAAGAAACTAGAAACCATCGTCGGTAAAGATAAAATGATTGTAATTGACGTTAATAGTTTCATAACACTATTTAAATTATTTGATATAACGGAGCTAAAAGTATTCATCATTCCACTTAAAATGTGACTATATATTTCCGCCATTTCAATAGCCTGCTTATTTTCAATTAATACATCTTCTAATAAATCTTGATCGTCTTCATACATTTTTAAAAATGTACTATTACGCATTAACTTTTGAATTACAATTTTATTAGCCTTTAATGACGTTGTAAAGTATACTAAACTTTTCTCAAGGCCTAATAATGTGAAGATCTCTTTATTTTTCATTGACTGATTTAATTGATGCTCTAAATCAATTGTTTTTCGATTTATTTGCTTTAAGTATCTTAAATAATAAGTAGAAATCGTATATAAGAGCTGAAGTGCAAAGCGCGTCTTTTTAAACGTATAAAATTCTTTAATACGTTGATTAATAAAACGTTCAAAAATTGGATTCTCTTCTAAGCAGATTGTAACAAAACAATCCGGCATCACAATCATACCTATTGGAATCGTGTCATAAATCGAATTTCCTTCTTCGTCATGTCTAACTGTCGGAATATCCACGATAATTAAAGTATTATTGTCTTCCTTTTCAATACGAGAGCGTTCTTCATCATCCAAAGGGTCTTTAATGAAATCTAAGTCTACATTTAAAGTTTGTACTAGATATTGAATTTCTTCTTCTGTTGGATGAAGTACATTAATCCAGCACCCCTTTTGCATTTCCTCAATCTCTTGTAGTTTTCCGTTTCGGTCTGTTAAATATATATTTAACATACTATCACCCCGATTCTTTTTACATGTAGGAATCTACCTCTCTTAAATCACAGTTTTTAAACCGCCATTCTCAGCATATGAAACATACGTTTAAATTTCAATAGAAAAATTATTTTGAAAACGTTTTTATAGGAAAAATATTATAAAGTGAAACTTTAATCAGTGGGTGGCTTCATCCCCCACTGATTATTAGCCCTCACAAATCGGGCTTTTACGGGCTACCCGCCCCCAACCAAACTTCTTTTCTTTCACTGAATTTTGAGGTGAGGGTCTCACTGCCCGTTAAAGCGGGATAAACATAGAAAAAGACAGAGTGCTCTCTGCCTTAAAAGCTTATGTTGCCTTTATAACATATTTAGAAAGCATCCACAAGTTAAACCCGACTGAAATCGTATAGCCAGCGTATGTTGAAATGATAAAACTTACATAATCGAAATACGGAAGCAATACAATATTTAAAACTATCTTCACAATAATTCCAATCACTAGTCCTAGCACCGTCTTCTGCTGTTGATTGATTCCTTGTAGCATAGCAGCCGTTACTGTAAAAAGAGAAAATAGTATGCAAGCGGGAGCATAATACTGTAAAATGATTCTCCCCATCTCTGGATCATTTCCAGCACCGAATAAAAGAGTATATACAGGTTTGGCTAACACCATCATTCCAATTGCCGCCGGTACCGTAATTGCTACTACTAATACATTTGTTCTCGTAAAATGTTTGTACAATAGCTTCGTATTTCCTGCTGTGTAAGCTTTCGTCATCTCTGGTACGAGAGACATACTAAAAGCTGTCGCAACGGATACCGGGATAAGCACAACCATTTGAACAAGACCAATTATCGCATTAATTTTTTCCGCTTCTCCTTGCATATACCCTATTTGTATAAGTAGTTTATTAATTGTAAATGTATCAATCGTCTGATACAACGGAATTGCTAAGCCCACCACAACAAAAGGAATAGAATATGTAAAGAGCTCCTTATACAATGAGAAAAAAGATTTCGTTGTTTGTGGTATACTTTCCATCTCTTTTTTCTTTAAGTGCCTTCTCCTTCTTATATAATACGCACTTAAAACAGTTAATCCACCAACCGCTCCCATAAAGGCACCAAATGTTGAAATACCAACTGCTAGCGAGACAGATGCTTTTAAAATATATAAAACGACAAAGCTTCCTATTAAAATGGTTAAAACCCGAAAAAATTGCTCTACAACGACACTTAATGCAGAAGGCCCCATCGATTGGAATCCTTGAAAGAAGCCCCTTAATAAACTCATTACTGGCACAAGTATTAACGCAAAACTTACAATTCGAATATTAGTAGTAACCGCTCCTACACTATTCCCCGTTTGATCATTCCCATCGATGACAAGCTTAGCTAAATGCGGAGCTAGCATATATAACGTAAAACACGAAATGACTCCCATTATAAACATAAACACGATTCCACTTTTCAACACTCTCTTAACCGTATGATAATCATTCAGTTGATCATATTTTGATACCATTTTTGAAACTGCAAGTGGTAATCCCATTGTCGCAATGCTGAGCATAATGGTATAGGGACGATATGCATACGTGTATAAAACATACCCACTCGTACCGACCATTGCTGTAAATGGTATAACATATATAAATCCTAACATTTTTGATATCATCGTTGCCATCGTTAAAAATATAGTTCCACGTATAAACGGTGACCCTTTCATCACATTCCTCCGCTACGCTTTATTATTACACATTATGGACAACTCCTTTTTTTTAGAACCGGAAACAAATAAAAAAGCCAATGAAAAATCATTGACTTTAACGCGCAGCTTTTTTCTTTTTGAAATACTTTAAACCAAAGTATAGAGCAATAAAAAGAACAGCTCCTATAATTATGTAATGTGTGTAATCAGATGCATACTCTTTAATTTGTCGCCAATTCCCACCAAGTTTTTCACCTAAGTATATAAATAGAATTGACCACGGAATGATCGCTACAACCGTATAAAGTGTAAATAGTTTTAATGGCATCTTAGCTAGTCCTGCTGGAATAGAGATCGCATGACGTACTACTGGTATAAAGCGCGCAGAAAATATTACGCCTGCTCCATAACGTTTAAACCAACCTTCTGCTATGTCTAAATGATGTTTATTAATAAGTAGATATTTCCCGTATTTCTCTACAACCGGACGCCCTCCGTAGTATCCAAGCCAGTATAAAAAGATTTGTGCTAAAGTACCACCAATCGTTCCGGCGATAACTGCACCAACAAAACTAATTTTACCATTCGCTACTAAAAAGCCAGCATACGAAAGTACAATTTCACTTGGGATTACTTCAATCATTAAAGCAAGAGCTACTCCAAAGTAACCTAAGCTTGCAAAAAATTGCAATAACTGATCTATTATGTTTGCTAACATGTTCTTTTTTATCTCCTTTTTTCTTCACATACCATCCCATTATTACATAAAGGCTGCAATCTGCCAATATCTTCATTTTAACAATATGTACAATTCAAGCAGGATTAATCTATTAATTTCTCTTTCTGTGGGTCTTTCATGTAGGCAAACATCTCTTTAATTTGGTCTTCTGTATTTCTAGCAATTGATAAATTAGGCAATTCATTTTCACCAAAAAACTCCACCTCTTCTGTTTCAATGCTAGTTTTCTTTTCTCCACCAATAATCTCGCATCCAATGAAAATCTTATATACATGCGTCGCCGATGGAGATGGTTGATGTTTTTCTTTATCAAATATAGCTAGTAACTTAAAATGATCTACCTCATAACCAGTCTCTTCGAAAACTTCTTTTGCTGCAACTTCGGTTGGCGTATAACCGACATCAGCCCATCCACCTGGCAATGCCCATTTTCCATCGCTTTTTTCTTTCACAAATAATAACTTTTCATTTTGAAAAACAACCGCTCTTATATCAACTTTAGGTGTTTGATAGCCTGTCTCACTTGCAAATAATTTCTCTACGACTTCCCAATCTGTTTTCGTGTAATGTGACATCATTGAAATAGAAATATCTCGTAATTGCTGGAAACGCTCAATATCATACACATCCTTAGAATACGTTAAACCCGCTTGAGCTATAGATTGTATTTGTTTTACCCAATCAATCCATTTAATCGTCATATATCCGCATCCCCATTCTCTATCAAATATATTACTTCATTTTTATTGATACATCTTTATTATACAAAAAAAAGAGATTGATAACGTTTCAATCTCTTTCAAAATTAATCCAATTCATGTAAGTGGTCTTGTATATACTTTCTTCTTTTATTTATATATTCATAAATCATATCAGCCTCTTGATCAAATGTTTCTAATTTTTCTTTCATGTATGGATCTTGTAGTAAATATGGGCGAATCAATTCACACACCCCTTCTACTTTCGGCCTCATAAACGAAACTGTAAATTGATTTTCTAATATTTCTTCCAAAATACTTCGATACTGCTTTCTAAATACAGGTATGTCTAGCAATCTTGCACTTAACGTATTATACCCTTGAATGCGAATATACTCATGATTAAGTGGTCTCCCTTGTACATCTCGCCCCCAAGTCGCATCATAATCCCACGGTATAACTTCAAATAAATTTGTTTCATCGTTATGATATAGTGCATAGTTATGAACGAAACCATCAAAGTTTTGCGTAAAAATAACTCCTGCTAACCATCGTAAATATTTATCTACATGTAGAAACTTCCCAATTTCTTTTTCATAGGCTTCCCTCGTCAAAGTATTGGCTTGAAATACAAATTCACTCAGTTGTTCTTCACTATTTTTATTCGAATATTTAAATTCATAACCCGCAAAGAGCTCTGTCTTAACATCTTTATCTCGTTCACTCATTAATGAAAAATTCGCATCATCATCTATCGCATAATAAATAGAACCACTCGGTAATCCTCTATTTTTCAAAAAATTTTCATCAACCGATTCTAACTGTAAATACACACCTTGAATTTGACCATTAATTTTTATAAATACATGTTGTGATTTTGGCGAAAGTACACCAATATCATGAAAAAAATCTAAAGATAATTTATTTCGTATGAGAGACGGATCCATAAACTCCGAATTTAAATGAAACTCTTTCGCACCTTGAAATTTTTTAGGCTTATAAAACATAACATGATAAGACTTTTTCTCAAATTCGCGAATATGAGCCCCACGGTATACGATATCAATGTCATACTTCTTTTTTCCATAAGTTAATTTTGCCGGCACTGGACTATCTGACCAAATGTCCTTTTTCAATTCCACTAAGTACATTGGATGAACAAAAAAATCATATGAAGGCAACATGTTTTCTCATCCCTTCTCAGTTCTCTTCATTCAATGTATGCGCCTTGTCTTGTCCATACATCCGCAATCATCTATTTATATAAAATTACACTCTTGTCCTGTTCAGAAAGATGCCTACATACATATCATGTTAAGGAAAAAGAATACCTTTTCACTTTAATACATGATAAGGAGGATTTCTATGAAACGTGATATTAGAAAAGCTGTCGAAGAAATCAAAAGTGCTGGGATGGAGGATTTCTTACACCAAGATCCAAGTACTTTTGAATGCGATGATGATAAATTCACTCATCATCATTGTACAACTGGATGTAAATGTACAACTGGGGGTAAATGTACAACTGGGGGTAAATGTCCAAGAACAAGATGTACTCGCGTGAAACATTGTACGTTCGTTACAAAATGTACACATGTAAAAAAATGGACATTCGTTACGAAATGTACTCGTGTACGTGTTCAAAAATGGACGTTCGTTACGAAAGTAACGCGTAGAAAAGAATGCGTTTTAGTTACAAAACGTACTCGCAGAAAACATTGCACTTTCGTTACAAAATGCATACGCTTTGAAAAGAAATTTTTCTGGACAAAACGAAGTTTCTGTAAAAAATGCGAATTCTTCCCTAACAGACACGGTCACTCTTGCGATGATTCATGTGATCATGGTAAAGACTGTCACGATAGCGGACACAAATGGAATGATTGCAAAGGCGGACATAAATTCCCATCTTGCAAAAATAAGAAATTCGATCACTTCTGGTATAAAAAACGTAACTGCTAGTTTTTATACCACCCAAAAAAGGCCGTTTTGCGGCCTTTTTTACATTTATTGAAAGTGACTTATATCTGCAAATTGTTTCACTTTACCAATACCCTCTTCAAATTCTATTATGCTCAAACTGGCACTATGCATAAATGGATCATCCCACACATTTTCTATTTCAATTCCCGCGAAATGCCCTACAAGTAATTTTGCTGCTGCCGCATGAGAAACAATCAATATGTTTTGTCCTTTATGCCTCTCTAAAAGAAGCTGCATCCCTTCAATTACTCTTTCATAAACGGCCTCGAAATTTTCGCCTGATGTTGACTGAAAAAGATGTGGCTCATTCCAAAATAGATGTACTTCTTCTGGAAATTGCTTTTCTATATCCGCGATTGTTTGTCCTTCCCATATACCCATGTTGATTTCATAGAAATGCTCATCCGCTATAATGGGTATATCACGTTCCCCTTTTATTAACTCTGCCGTATGAAGTGTTCTTTCGCTCGGACTACTATAGATCGCATGGATTGGTAAATCTTTCATTCGATTCCCTAATTGTTTCGCCTGAACTATACCATTTTCAGTTAAAGCAGAATTTTTTCGTCCCTGCATTCGCTTCGCTACATTCCACTCTGTTTCACCATGCCTTGTTACATATATAGTTGTTTTCATTTCTTACTCCCCCTCACCATGTTGGTCGTAATTCCCACGGTTCAACTCTCCCTACAATCCACTCCGCTCGTTTACTTTCAATCCCTTTTATAACTCCAACAGCTATCTCTTCATGCGTAAGCCATCTTCCATATGTATCTTCTAAAATAAAACCTAAAATAATTCTATAATAAATACATCGCGTACTTCCTATTTTTTGTGCAGGCATACGTGATGCTTTACTACCTAAAATATGAAATAAACTATATGTTTTAGACGACAAATCTAGTTCTTTACAAATATTTGATAGTGCATGCTTTGCACTTGTGTGTACCCATGCAACAACTAATGTGATCGGGCCATTTTTCTTAATTGTACTTTTAATAGCTAGCTTTACATCTTCATCCTTATGATAATCTAACGAAAGGCATGTAATATTTTCTGGTGCAGAACTCATTCTCTTAACATTTTCTAAATTCACTTCATCTCGCCCGATAATAGAAACATAAAATCCTTTCTCACAAAGCCACATAGAAACTTTCTTTAGCATTCCTGTTCCACCAATTACAAGTGCATGCAAATGCTATCCCTCCCTAATAAAATGTCATATGAGGTTTCTCATCCCTATAATAATTTAAACGGTCTTGCAGTGTCCCTGAGTGAAACTCAAATTTATGACCGTCAGGATCAACAAAGTATATAGATTCACAATCTCTGATATCACGTTCTCTTCCTTGTAAAATATGAACATCATTTTCTTCTAATCGCTGTATTAAACATTTAAAGTCTTCTCGTTCAACAGAAAATGCAATGTGCGTATAGGATTGATGAATCTCATTTCTCGGAATATGCGTCTCTTCATTAAGCGCTATCCATACTCCACATATATTAAAATAAGCCAATTTTCTTCCTTTAACTAATAATTCTCCTTCTAATACTTTTTCATAAAACATAATAGAGTTTTCTAAATTAGATACCGAAAAACAAATATGATTGATTCCCCTTAACAACTATAATTCCTCCTTATACAAACAAAAGATGAGCGAAAATTCACTCATCTTTTATTATACTATTTTTTTGTAATATATGCCCATTTATAACTGAAGTCCCCACCAAACGTATGATTAGCAATACCTTTTACAAATGGCTTCTCTAAATAAGCTGTACTTTGTTGGTACGTAGGAGAAATTGCTGCGTCTTGACCAATTAAGATTTTTTCAGCTTCCGCAAGTGCATTCCAGCGTGCTTTATCATCTTTTAATAGCTCTCCTTTTGATTTCGCTACTAAATCATCATACTTCGGATTAGAATAATCCATTTCATTAAATGAGCTTCCAGTAACAAACATATCAATATAAGTCATTGGATCCGGATAATCAGGGCTCCATGCAGATAATGAGAATTCATATTGGAATTTCTTTTCTAAATCTAGCTTCTGCTTGTATGGTTGCTGTTTCAAATTCACTTTAATACCAGGCAAGTTTTTCTCTAGTTCTTCCTTAATAAAGTCGCCCACTTTTTTACGGCTACCGTTATCATCGTTTAGTAATTCAACCGTAATTGTATCTTGACCAAGCTCTTTCTTCGCTTCTTCCCATAATTTTTTTGCTTTCTCTGCATTATCTTTACTATCACGGAAGTTTTTATTTACAGAGCGGAAATCTTTTCCATCCGGACCTGTCGTAAATTTTTCAGGTACTAAGAAATATGCTGGCAATGAACCGTCATTTAAAATGACATCAGCAATTCCTTTTTTATCGTATGCTAAATCAATCGCTTCACGTACTTTTTGGTTTTTAAATGTTGCATTTTTTTGGTTAAAACGCAAGAAATATATGCGTGGATCTAACTTCGTTTTAAATTCATCTGGCTTATTCTTTTTATATTTATCAACAAATTCAGAAGTTAAAATAACTCGATCTGCTTGATCACTATCATATAAATTGACTCCTGTGCTTGTTTCCTTCACAATACTTACATTAATTTCGTCTAATTTTACAGTATCTTTATCCCAATAATTAGGATTTTTCTTCAACTGATAATTTTGTTCATGTTTCCATTGACTCATTGTAAATGGTCCATTATATAATAACTTATCTGCTTCTAATCCGTATTTATCTCCTTGCTCTTTCACATATTTTTCATTTAATGGGAAAAATGTAGGGAACGACGTAAGCTCAAGAAAATAAGGTGCTGGTTGCTCTAATTCTACTACCAACGTTTTATCATCCTTCGCTTTAACACCCAATTGATCTGCTGGTAATTCACCTTTATTTACTTTCTGTGCATTTTTCACATCAAATAAAATGAATGCATATTCTGCCGCTAATGCTTTATCTAATGTACGTTGCCATGCATATACAAAATCTTGTGCTCGAACTGGATCACCATTTGACCATTTCGCATCACGTAATTCAAATGTATATGTCTTTTTATCTTCACTAATCTTCACATCTTTTGCCATACCTGGTGTTGGTTTATTATCTTTATCTAGACGATATAAACCTTCCATTGCATTTACAAATACACGGAAAGATACAGAATCCGTTGATTTAGATGTATCCATTGAAGGAATTTCAGCTGTTTCTAGTAAATTTAAAACTTGTTTATCTGCCATTCCCTTATTCGATTCTTTCTTCGTTGTCGAAGCCTTCTCACCATTCCCACATCCCGCAACCAATACACTCGTCGTTAATGCAAGTGCAGCAATTGTTGTTGTCTTTCTCTTCATTCTTCCTTCCCCCAATCTATATGTATAAGTTAAATCCTATTTAATATATTTTATTATACAAAAGATTCTGATTATTTTAAATATTTATTTTTACAAACATAGAAAAAAGCGGTTAGAAATTTCTTTCCAACCGATTTTTTAAATAGCATTTACTTGTAATCCATCCTCTATATCAAATGGATTTTGAACTTTAAATATTTCTTCCATCAGCTTCAAAAACTCTTCTTCAGTTTTAGATTCACCATTAACCATAAGTGAGTATGGTTCCACTTCACCTAATTTATAATCGACAACAAATTGAATCTTCACCTTTTGTCTTGGCGTTCCGGTGTTATATCCTTGGAATTCTACTAATTCTAACCCTTCCGTTCCACGATAATATATCCAACCTGAATTTTGAAAATAATTTTCGAAAGATTCACCTATTGAAAAGAAAGGATATTCATAAAGCGAGCTGGTACGAACCTTTTGAATAACGTCTCGATCAGTCGGAAAAAAGAAATGACTAAAAAATATGCTAGCAACTGCTAAAATAGTAACAATTGTCGCTCCCATTTTGCTCGTTCCGCCACTATCATTGATTAGATAGTTTTCAACTGATTTATCTTTTATTTCTCTTGCTTTTATTCGGTATATACGTCTTTCCGCAAATTGATAGTATAATCCATTTGCAAAAATCCCCATTCCAAACAGAATAAAAATGAGTAATAAAAACGTCAGAGGCACCATATTAATGATTGGCAACGCTACATTAAATCCCATATAGTACGAAAATGCATCACAAGCTACTAATAACAGCATAAATAAAGCAGCTGGTATATAATATTTACGATATCCTAGCCAGCCTATATTGAAAATAGCAGCCCAACCATTCCAGCTCCACCTAGCAATCCGCTTATTCTCAAGCTCCCATTTCCTTTGATAATACGGATATTGTCTCCCTACATATACTTCCAGTTCTTTATCTATTAACGAGCTACCTTCATCTTGTTCATTATCCAAGTTTCGCTGACAACTTGCACAATTTAACTGTTCCTCCTCGCAAGGTTGCCCACAATTTATACATTTCAAAACAATCCCTCTTCCCATCCATACGTCATTTCAAAATACCTTCGTGTTTTAATAACCACTCTTTCCTCCATAAACCACCAGCATATCCAACAAGCTTTCCACTCTTTCCTATTACACGGTGACATGGAACAATTATTGAAATTGGATTCCGACTATTCGCCCCTCCTATTGCCCGTACAGCTTTTATATTTCCAACTTTCTCTGCAATATCTAAATATGAAGCACTTACGCCGTATGGAATAGTATAAAGTGCATCCCATACATTTTTTTGAAATGCTGTTCCCTCTGCAGACAGCGGGACCGTAAACTCTTTTCTTTTCCCTTTAAAATATTCATCTAACTCATTTATACATTGTTCTATCATTTCATTTTTATTTTCTTCTTGTCGTTCATCAACAAATATAACAGACGTAATTCCTTCTTGATTCGCTGTAATTTCAAGCAAACCTACTTCGCTCTCATAATAAGCCTGGTACATATGCCATCCTCCAATTCAGTTCATATTAGTCATTGTAACACGAATATACAAAATTTTTCGTATAAGCGTTTTATTAGAGAAACAAAAAAGAGAATGGTAAAATATAAGAAAATTCAATCAAGGAGGCTATTTGATGAATTCCAAGCTTTTTTCACCTTATACAATTAAGAACGTTACACTAAAAAATCGTATCGTTATGTCGCCTATGTGTATGTATTCATCAGGGAGTGAGGATGGCAGCGTTACGAATTTTCATCTCATTCATTATGGAACTCGCGCTGCTGGCCAAGTAGGTTTAGTTATGGTTGAAGCAACTGCGGTGTTAGCTGAAGGACGAATTTCTAACAAAGACTTGGGCATTTGGGATGACAACCTAATTGAAGGCTTACATAAAACGACTACTTTTATACATGATAACGGTGCAAAAGCTGCCATTCAACTCGCTCACGCCGGAAGAAAAGCTGAATTAGATACGAATGCTTTCGCTCCTTCTGCAATTCCTTTTAATGATACGATGAAAATACCAGTAGAAATGAATATACAACAAATCAAAGAGACTATATTAGCTTTTCAGAAGGCCGCGTTACGTTCAAAACAAGCCGGATTTGATGTTATCGAGCTACATGGCGCTCACGGTTACCTTATCAATGAATTCCTATCACCACTTACTAATAAACGAACGGATGAATACGGCGGCTCACCTGAAAACCGTTATCGTTTCTTACGCGAAATCATCGACTCTGTAAATGAAGTTTGGGACGGACCAATATTCGTTCGTATTTCAGCAAATGATTATCATCCTGACGGGCTAACAGTTCAAGATTATGTTCAGTATACAAAGTGGATGAAAGAACAGGGAATAGATTTAATCGATTGTAGTTCTGGTGCAGTTGTACCAGCACATATTGATGTGTATCCTGGTTACCAAGTACAATACGCCAAACATATTAAAGAGCATACTAAGATTGCAACTGGTGCAGTTGGATTGATTACGACTGGGTCACAAGCAGAGCAAATTTTAAATAATAACGAAGCAGATTTAATTTTCATCGGACGTGAATTACTTCGCAATCCGTACTTCCCAAGAATAGCGGCCAATGAACTTGGCTTTGAATTGCAAGAACCTCACCAATATAAGCGAGCACCAGGAAAAATTCATACGAATAAATAAAACCGAGAAGTCATTCTTCTCGGTTTTATTTATTCTATCGTTGTAATTTCATTTGAATTATAAGTATGGATACCCGATTCTTCTCGCAGCGCGGTTATATACATACCTTTCGCCACATCTTTAGCTGAAATTGGTTTATACTTTTTGAAAGCCCCTTTAAAAATAAAAGGAATAATACGAGATAACTTTTCAGCCATTCGTTCGCCGAAACGAAATTCTTGTCGGTTTCCTACTAATAATGATGGTCTAAAAATGTGAATACCACCAATCACTAACTTTTGCAATTCTTCTTCCATTTTTCCTTTCACTTGTGAATAAAAGAAAAATGATTTAGGATTCGCTCCCATAGAAGACACAACAAGGAAATTTTGCACCCCTTGTTTTTCAGCTAAACAAGCAGCTCGTAACGTATATTCATAATCTACTTTTTTAAAATTTGCTTTTGTTTTTGCTTTTTTTATTGTTGTTCCTAAGCAACTAAAAACATCATCCACAGCAAAGAACTCTTTATATTCCTCTAATACCGAAAAATCAACTTGTTTCTGCTGTAACTTCTCATGTTGCAATTGCATTGGCTCTCTTACAAAAATAGTAACCGAATCGTAGTAATCTGATTCAAGTAATAGACGCGTTATCTCTTGTCCAACTAAACCACTTGCACCAAGTATTAACGCTGTTCGCTTATTCATATATGCATATACCTCTTATTTTACTTTTCTCTCCTTCAGTAAAATACAACCTTTAGGAGTTTCCTGCTCTTATTTTACCACAAGTAAAACACTATGCGTACGCATAGTGCTTTACTCACTCTTTTTTCTCATCTCTCTCTTGTAATTTCGTTATTGTTGTAGCGTCCCCTAAATTACTTATTAATCTTCTTAAAAAAATTAATACGAAAGATAATGGCAATACTACCGCTAATATTAATAAAATAGCTTCCATTAAGTAACCCAAGCGCTCATCCCCCTCTTTACCTCCTTTTCAATATATGAAAACAGCGTTGTCACATATGCATGCATTTGCAAAAATAATACACCTATATTTGACAACTTTATAACAAAAACAAATCGGAATGATTATTATTTATTGCAACTTTATTAAAGATGTATTATACTAAGTTCGCAAACTAAAACGTAATTATTCCGTTTTGTATTAAAATGATATTTTTCTTCTATAATTGGGGAAAATATATCCGTAAAAAAGAAAAGAGGAGAACTTCATGCCTAAAAGATTGACTATATTTTCATTCTTACTTATTTTTACCTTAATTTTCGCTGGATGCTCAAATAAAAAAGAAAGTAATGCCAAGAAAGATGGAAAGCTAACAGTTTATACAACGATTTTCCCACTTGCTGATTTCGCAAAGAAAATCGGTGGCGACTATGTAAATGTTGAAGCAATTTACCCACCTGGTGCAGATTCACATACATTTGAACCAAGTCAAAAACAAACAGTACAAGTTGCAAAAGCCAATTTATTCGTTTATAACGGCGCTGAATTAGAACCATTTGCTGAAAAAATGGAAAAAACATTACAAAAAGAAAATGTTAAAATTGTAAATGCATCTAAAGGTATTGAGCTTCGTGCTTCTACTGAAGAAGAGCATCATGATCATGGAGATGGCCATAAAGAAGATGAACATCATCACGATAAAGACCCACATGTTTGGTTAGATCCTACTCTAGCAATGAAACAGGCAGAAAAAATTAAAAATGCACTTGTAGAATTACAACCTGAACATAAAAAAGAATTCGAAAAAAACTTTGCAGCACTTCAAACTAAATTTACTGATTTAGACGATCAATTTAAGGCAGCTGTAGCGAACGCAAAAACGAAAGAAATTTTAGTTTCTCATGCTGCCTATGGTTACTGGGAACAACGATACGGCCTAAAACAAATTCCTATCGCTGGAATTTCAGCTTCTGATGAACCATCTCAAAAACAGCTTGCTGACATTACAAAAACAGTAAAAGAACATAATCTAAAATATATTTTATTCGAAACTTTCTCTACTCCAAAAGTAGCATCTGTTATTCAAAAAGAAACTGGTACAAAAGTTTTACGCTTAAATCACTTAGCTACTGTTTCTGAAGATGATGCAAAAAATAATAAAGATTACTTCACTTTAATGGAAGAAAACGTAAACACATTGAAAGAAGCAACAAACTAATCCATTATATTTTCTAGGCAGCTGAATCTAGTATTCAGCTGCCTTTTTATGTATTTATCCTTGACTTGACCAAAATAACAAGTAAAATTATCCATATTAGCTTTAAAGCTATATTAATTTAGAAGGTGAGTTGGAATTATGAATCTTCACATTTGTGAAGTAACAGCAAAAAATTGGCGTTCAGTAGTTGCTTTAGACGTCGCAAAAGATCAGCAACAATTTATTGAAAGTAACGCGTTTTCTTTAGCAGAATCATTATATGAAGGAAACGGAACGTCAGTAGGTTTATATGATGGAGAAACACTTGTAGGTTATGCAATGTATGGATGGTATTCAGTAAAACATAAAAGTGTATGGCTCGATCGCTTTATGATTGACCAACAATATCAAGGAAAAGGATACGCGAAACGTTTCCTTCGCTTACTCATTCAATTCTTACAAGAAAAATTTGAATGCAAAATAATTTACTTAAGTTTACATCCAGACAACAAACTTGCAATGGGACTGTATGAATCATTTGGTTTCCGCTTAAATGGTGATATTGATGATGAAGGTCCAGTTGTGGGTGTTGTAATGGAGTTACTAATAGACGAAAATACAAGCCTGTGAAAACAGGCTTTTTATTATACATGTATCAATTTTTAGTTTCTTTCCCTTATTTAATTCTGTTTTGCAATCTAATAGAATGCTTATAAAAAATAAGCCTGCGATTTACACAGACTTATTTCACACACTCCTCGAAATGTTCTTGGAACCACTCTTTATTAATATCTCTTCCAATAAAAACTACTTCACTTACTCGCTCTTCGCCCTCTTGCCACTCTCTATCGTACGAAGCAGCAAATAACGTATGTACACCTTGGAAAACGATACGTTTATCTACTCCATCTATCGATAAAATTCCTTTGTAACGATATAAATATTCCCCTAGCTCTTGAACGACAGCTGACATCCACTCATTAAGCTTTTGTAAATCCAGCGGACGTTCTTCACGTAATACAAATGATTTCACACCTTCTAAGTGGTTATGTTCTTTATGAGGGTAAATTTGCAACGTATCTTTCGTTTTAAACGTTTGGATTTGTAATAAAGATGGTATATCTACCTCACAGTTAGTCGCCTCAATTAACTTTGCAGTCGGGTTAATTCCTTGAAGTTCATGCAAAAGATTTTCTTTCTCACTCTCTTCAATTAAGTCTAATTTATTTACTAAAACGACATCAGCAAACGCAATTTGCTCTTTTGCTTCTAATCCTTTTTCAAAATGTTTATGTATATGATAACTATCTACCACCGTTACAACACCATTAATTTGGTATGCAGATTGAATGACTGGATCTAAAAAGAATGTTTGAATAATCGGCCCTGGATTTGCAAGGCCAGTCGTTTCAATTACTAAACCATCAAAATCCATTTTCCCTTCCGCTTTTACGTCCAGTAACTGTTTTAAAGCAACGAGTAAATCTTCACGTACAGTACAGCATAAACAGCCATTTGTCATTTCCATAATTTCTTCTTCCACATTCATAATCAACTGATTATCAATGCCAATTTGCCCTATTTCATTTACAATCACCGCTAATTTCTTACCGTGATTTTCTGATAAAATACGATTTAATAATGTCGTTTTCCCAGATCCAAGAAAACCAGTTAATATTGTTACTGGAATCATTTCGTACATCTCCTTCTAGCTATATGTTTCTACATTATAGCATATGAACACTCCCCCACTTAGCAAATCTTGAAGTGGGGGTTTCTAACGTTTCGACCTAACGGACGATTAACGTCAGGGGAGTTAACACATTAGCGAGCTTGTTTCACGCCTAACCCCTCTATCCCATTTGTCCATGCATTTGGGATTACCTTTCGTAAAATGTTAGCCGCAGCATTTACATCTGCATTAATTAAAGTTTTATTTGCTGAACGATATATGCCGCGCTCTATTCGTTTTCCTGAAAAAGTTGTATTTTGGTCATTTTCTCCATACGTTGGAATGAAGTCGTTATCCAGAAAACTTGCTTTCGATGTATATGATTCTTCAGTTACAACAACTTGAATGCCTACAGCATTTGCTTTGTATGTAATCATTTGAATCAATAAACTATGTGGGATATGACAAAACGTTTGGTTATTTCTTTTTCCCATATTCGTTTCTTGTTTCCAACTTTTGTTTTGACCAATAACAATTTTACAAACTTCTTCTTCTTGAGCTAGTTTTACGATATGGTGACTAACTTTATGGAAGACGTCTTTTATTTTCAAGTAACGTTTTTGATGAAGTTTTTCTATCCTTTTAGAAGTAAAAGGCCCTTCATTCGTTTGTTTTCCATTTCTAAGAACGCTTGTAAAATGACTCTTCATTTTGTTGTAATATTGATTTATGCTTTTGACATGTTTGCCCTTAACAAGGACAGGTTTCATACCTGTGTTTGTTACGATGGTTGCAAGGTTATCAATCCCTAAATCAATACTCATATAACGAGCATTCTCTTCAATCATTTGTTGTTCAGAAGGAACATCAATTACCAATTCCACTACATATTCATTGTATTTTGGAATCACACGAACTTGTTTCAGTTTACCCTCAGTGAAACCTAGTTTCCCAATATTTAATTGCAATTTCGTCTTTGGAAACTTTAAAAATCTATCGTTTTTAATGATGCAATCTTGATTTGTATACAGAATCTCTTTTTCAGAAGAACGAATATACTTTGGAATTCTAGGCGATTCAGCATATTTGTTTGGATTCTTTTTATAGTCTTTTAAACTAGCAAAAAAAGATTTCCAATTTTGGAACAAACCTTTCATGATTGACTGGCTACATTGCGTAGGCAAAGCTCGATAATCATTTTGAATCATAGCCTTAAATAGTGCATCTAGAAAGTTGTAATCTACATAAGGTTTTTCAAAATTAGGTTCTGAAAACAAATTACATGTAATCTCTTTCTGTTCTTCTTTAGGCTTTAATTTCTCTTTTTCCAATTTCTTCTGATAGGCAAGACGTTGTGTGTCATTCATCTTACCAATATTTTTATGAATATGATCCAGAACTTCTTTTTGCAAAGGCTGCAACTCTTTTTCTTGCGTTAATCCAGTGTACACCTGGCGTATATAAAAGTTTGTGGTGTTGTACATGTTCTTAGCGTTATGACAACATTCTTGAAAATAAGAATACATACGATGCCCTTTTTTAATCCAGATTTGAAGAGTTTTATAGTTTGATGGATTTTCCTTTGTCATTTTATTCACCTCCTGTTAAGGATATTATAGTAAAAACGGAACATACGTTTCTGTTTTTTTGCTTGAAAATAAAATATTTCTTTCGATTCACCTCACCACCTTCATTTACGTTTAGAGGTGGGAGTCCTCTCGAAAGGCATGATAGAAAAAATCGTTTTTATAGCAAAACATATTTATTGTTTGTACACCTAATTAACTATATAATAATATGTAGTAAGAAAGCCTTTTCAAAACATTATTATTCATCAAGGGGGTACTTATAATGGAGCGAGTTCAAATGGCTGAAACGCTAGAATTTTCTCGTATTATTCAAGGATTTTGGCGTTTAGCAGAATGGAATATGACAAAACAAGAATTACTTTCTTTCATTGAAGATTGTATGGATATGGGAATTACTACTTTTGATCACGCTGATATTTACGGCGGATATACGTGTGAAGGGTTATTTGGCGAAGCTTTACAATTAAAGCCTTCCTTACGAGAAAACATGCAAATTATTACAAAGTGTGGAATCGCTCCCCCATCACCGAAATTTCCAGAGCGATATGTTGCTCACTACAATACTAGTGCAGAGCATATTATGCAAAGTGTAGAAGCATCACTTAAAAATTTACATACAAATTATATTGACGTATTACTTATTCATCGTCCCGATCCTTTTATGGATCCAAATGAAGTGGCAAAAGCATTTACACAATTAAAACAAGAAGGAAAAGTTCGTCACTTCGGTGTATCTAACTTCTTACCTTCACAATTTAATATGTTAAGTTCGTACTTAGATTTTCCACTTATTACGAACCAAATTGAAGTTTCTGCATTGCAGCTTGAGCATTTTGAAAAAGGAACAATTGACTTATGCCAAGAAAAACGAATCAATCCAATGATTTGGTCACCTCTTGCTGGTGGTGAGATCTTTACTGGTCAATCAGAACGTGCTGTACGTGTACGCGAAACTGTGCAAAAAGTTGCTACTGAGCTAGGTGTTTCTAGTATCGATACGGTTATGTATGCTTGGTTACTTGCTCATCCAACTAATATGATGCCAATCGTTGGCTCTGGTAAATTAGATCGCGTAAAAACTGCCGCTCTTGCTACAAAAGTTAACTTAGACCGTCAACAATGGTTTACAATTTTCGAAAGCTCTAACGGACATCCTGTACCATAATGCATAAAAAGAAGAGCTGTTTTCTTACAGCTCTTCTTTTTCATATGTATTTCTAGTCATGGCAAATACACACATATCCCTTAATCCGTTTCCATCTACCGCAACACTCGCACTTTCTAACGTACCTTCTAACTTAAAGCCTAATTTCTCAGGTATCGCTCTACTCTTTTTATTTAAAGAATCACAACGAATTTCTACACGGTTTGCTTTCAATTCAGAAAAAGCGTAATCCGTTATACCTTTCGCAGCCTCTACCATATAGCCTTTTCCGCTAAACCTTGTATCAATCCAATATCCGATTTCAAATTGAGGTATATCCCAATTAATACGATGTAATCCGGCTGAAGCAATAAATTCACCTGTTTCTTTCGAAAACACTAGTAATCTTAAATCCTCACGTTGCAAAAATTGAATATGTGATTTTCTAATACTTTCTTCTATTTCTTGCTCTGTTTGCTCTTTTTGTGCAAACACCATCCAAGGTTTTAGTTCTTCTATTGAAGCCTGAATTGCATCATATACAACTTTACCATCTCCTGGTTTCGGCATTCGAATAAAAAGCCTGTCAGTATAAAATTCAGAAGGAAAATCGAATAATAACGGATTCACTGTAAACACTCCCCATAATTCTTTTATATATAATAATATCCATCTCAAGTTATATAGTAAAGAATTTTCTGAATTGAAAACCTTTTACTCATTCACTTCCAACGCTACACGAATTCCAGATTCAATCGCACCTTGAATCCATCCGTGATATAGCGTTGTATGATCTCCAGCGAAGAATATTCTCCCCTCTGGTTTGACAATCGCTGGTTGCAGCTCAGATTCTTGACCTGCTTGAAAAAGTGCAAACCCTCCAAGCGCATACGGATCTAATGTCCAGCTTTTTGATATTCCAGATATGAACTCATCATACACTTGACCACCTAATATTGTTGCTAAGTTGTGTAATGCGTAATAAATACGATCACCTTTTGATAAACCATCCCATAACAACGCGTCATAAGACCATGTATAGCTACCTAACATCATAGCCGGTCCTTTCTCCCCAATTCCATAGCTTGGATAATAGGCATAACGAATTGGCAAATCTGTTATAATTCTGCCGCCTAATTGTCCTTGTTCTTCCCAAAATCGGCTTTTAAATTGAATTCCTATTTTCGTCGCAGGCATATAATGTAATTCACGAATTGCTTTCCATTTTTCATGAGATATAGAATCAAACGGATCTACTTCTACAAAACGCATTGTCGAAAACGGAATGGTAACAATAACTAAATCTCCTGTAATACTACTATATTCAAAAGTTTCCTCGTTCCGATAGAAAGCTGTCACACCATTATCGTGTTGATGTAGCTTCATTAATTTTTGATTATATATAATATTCTCTTCTAATTGCGGTAAAAATGACTTTGGCAATCTATCGTTCCCGCCCACAATTTCACAAAATCCGCTCTCCTCTTGCATAATGTATAGAAAGCGTAAAGTCTCTACAAACGATCGTTCCAAAAAACCTTCTAAATCTAATAGAACACCGATCATCTCAATTGTTACTGGCGAAAAGTAAGTATTATACTGATAAGGATGATACTTTAAAAATTGCCCAGTAGAGTATCTTCCAAAATCCTTTACTACAACGTCCCAATTTTTTTCTGGGTTCTTTTTTATAAAATTTATAATGGGCTGTACCGCTAACAATAATAATTCCTCTGACGTTTTTCCAACTTCATTCATTTCCACAGGATATCTTAGAATACTTGGATCTTTTTCATATTGTTTTAACGTCGTTTTCCGTCCATTTACGTATATAATATCCGTCTCATTTCTATTAATAAAAGGTCTCACCTGTAGCCCAAATTTTCTTATATATGTCATCGTTAATGTATGCGAATATGGAATCCTCATTGCTCCAACATCTAAATATAATCCGGTATCTTCCATTCTAACCGTTTCTATACGGCCACCTACCCGGTTGTTTGCTTCAAAAATTTTCACATCATGTCCTGCAGCCTTTAATAAAGATGCTGAAACTAATCCAGCCATACCAGCTCCCACTACAATAATTTGTTTTGGATTTATCGTCTTCTTCAATCCTTTATCTATAACTTTTAACGCTTCATCCATTTCAGTGTTATACATTATATCTTTCTGCACAATTCCACCCCTTACTTCATCAAATGGACGTTAGTGGTTTAGTGCATTTTATTCATAAATCTCCATAAACATAACACCATTGCAATTTGAATATTCACTAAAAGTACATAAGAGACAGATTTCATATTTCTTTATGCTTCGTATAATATAGCAACCGCAACGAAGGAGTGACTAAAAAATGAAACATACTTATGATTACCACGCTACAAAAAAGCATTTAGAATTAAAGAAACAAAACTTATGTAAAAAACTTAGCAATATGACACTATCTGAAAAAGAACGTGAACAGCTAAAATGTGAAATTGACAACTATGAATATATTTTAAATCTGGTTGAAATGAATCATTATGAACGCGGATTTTCTCATTAAAAGCGGAAATAGGATTATCCACTTTTCATTTTGAGCATTTCACTACGCATTTTTCATAAGTAAATATATAATAGGATGTACATTAAGATTGAGAGGTATATTCTATGATCAAGTTAAGTGTATTAGACCAATCACCTATTTCAGATGGTAGCACAGCAGCACAAGCTTTTTCACATACAGTTACGCTTGCACAAGAAGTTGAAAAACTCGGATTCACACGTTTTTGGGTATCCGAACATCATAATTCCGTAAGCTTAGCTGGTTCAAGTCCAGAAATACTTATTTCTCATATTGCCACAAAAACGGATCGTATTAGAGTCGGTTCAGGTGGTGTTATGTTACCACATTATAGCCCATATAAAGTTGCTGAGAATTTCCGTGTTCTAGAAGCACTGTATCCGAACCGCATCGATCTCGGTGTTGGTAGAGCTCCTGGTGGTATGCCAATAGCAACTCGCGCACTTCAAGAAGGGAAAATGGTCTCACTTGATCAATATCCAGAACAAATTGCAGACGTTGCAATGTACTTACATGATCAAATACCAGAAAACCATCACTATGCAAACTTAAAAGCTACTCCAGTTATCCCAACATCTCCTGAAATGTGGATGCTCGGTTCTAGCGGAGAGAGCGCTAAAATTGCTGCAAACAACGGAGCTTCTTTCGCATTTGCACAATTTATTAATGGCTTCGGAGGCCCTGAAGTTATGAGGGCTTACCAAGAACAATATCAGCCTTCATTTTTAGGAGATAAGCCTAATTCAATCGTTGCCATCTTTGTTATATGCGGAGAAACAAATGAAGAAGCGGAAAAAATTGCTTCTAGTTTAGATTTATCAATCTTATTATTAGAGCAAGGAAAACGAACTACTGGTACACCTTCTATTGAAACTGCTCAAAATTATTCATACAGTGCTTATGATTTATTCCGTATAAAAGAAAATCGTCAACGTATGATTGTTGGTGATCCGTCTTCTGTAAAAGAAAAAATAATAAATTTAAGCAAAGCATACAATACAGACGAATTTATGATTGTCACGATTACCCATCAATTTGAACATAAATTAAAGTCTTATCGCCTACTAGCAAATGCTTTTAATTTATAACTCTAAAAAGAGATGCATCACATATGATGCATCTCTTTTTCTTACTACTTATTGTTTTTATTTCCTATATATTCAATAGCTTCTTTTAATAGCTCATCAAAGTTAATAGGATAATCATGATCTAAGTTAGGCACAACTTTATACTTATGTTCTATATTCTTATCTCTTAATAATCGTACAAATTGCTGCGTGGATTCGAAACAATCTTCATCTTGATCCCCGCATACTATATATCCTTTTATATGTTTATCCTGCAGCACTCTTAGCAACTCATCCCATTCTTCAATCTCAGGAAGCCATGGTGCCATAAAAATAAAACCATCTACATCTATATCTTTTTGTAAAATCGTATATAAAGCTACTCTTGCCCCTGCAGAAAAACCACCAATTATCACATTTTCTACTGTATGATTTTCTATAAACTTATTGTAATGCTCTTTTAATTCTTCTTTCCCTCTCTCTATATCATCCCAAACAAATCCATCTGAAAACTGAATTTGTGAAGGCTGTGGTAAAGCTAACGTGTAATCTTGTGTCAAAACTGATTTCCAATATGGCTCTACTATTTGAATATTTTCTTGATCACCATGTAATGTAAGTAGTAGATTCCCCTCTTTCTTGCTGTATATATATTTCACATCTGGTCTTTCCTTTTTATGTGCTAATTCTTCTCTTTCTTTACATAATTGCACCATTGTATGAAATTCTTTAAATTTATGTAGTGATTTTAAATCTTCGTCGGAAATTAAATATTCATTTCCATACCAGAATCCCTTTTCTATAATGGCCTCCCTCATTAAATGTAATGCTTCTTTTTCAAGTCCTGATGCACTTGCGAGCGCATACTTAAAATTATATATTTGCGCCTCATTCCCTATTACACCTATAGCGTTTTCCATTATATAATTGTACGCTTCAAAACTTCCTTTATTTGCATAACAACGTAACGTTTCATTTAATAATTGAATGTAAGTCATACTATTTTTCATGTACCAATTCCCCCGAAACTTTTTATAATATTTATTTTGCGAATCTTTATACCACTTTGTGAAGATTTTATATAACTCGCCCTAGCAATATCTTATTCTCGGAATGATACTTAATAGTTATCCTTCCCTATCCAATACATTTAATATAAATATTAATAAACTGAAAAGTCAATGTTTTTAAAAACAAAAAAAGACAACAATATATGTATTGTTGTTTTCATTACGTCTACCCGCTTTTTTGTTTTTTTCTATCTGGTTTACTTGAAACTAAATAATGTTTTTCTGAAATATATAAGTCTCTTTTTAAGCTACGATTTAAGTAAGGTCCTAGTTTCATTCCGCATATGAGGCGATCTTCGCTACCTTCAACAATTGGGAACATTTCTTTTTCTGTTACGTATTGATCTACTGCCTTTTGTACGACATCAATTTCTTTCACTAGGTTTAAATTTTCTGCTGTATGTTCAAATACCTCAAGCGTTTCCTTCGTTATGAGAAAATCATTTGTTGGAAATGCAGGTAAATACGGTTTTAACAAATCATAATTTACTGTATAATCTTCATTTACTAATACTGTATAAACGATATTAGCATTCGTTTCTAAAAACTGAGCCATCGCTTGTTCTAATTCATCTTTCGTAATTTCCCGCTCTTCTTTTCCAGTTCTGAAAAAGCGAAACATCGCATCGCCTCCTTTTTACTATATTATAGCATAAAAGAAAACTGAAAAATCATAAAAAAACCCATTGAAATAATTTTTCAATGGGTTTCTTTATATTTTTTATCGTTATTTTAAGAATGCACTTAGCATCCATACATGTTGTTCTAATGTTGTATGAATTGCTAACAGCATGTCAGCTGATGTTTCATCGCCAGCTTCGCCCGCAACTTCCATACCTTCTTTTAATTCTTGAATAAGTGCAGAATAATCATTCACTAATGTTTGCACCATTTCTTCTGCAGATTCTTTGCTTGTCCCTTCGCTGACACTAGATGTTGCAAGATATTCTTTCATTGTCGCTAATGGTTTACCTTCTAAAGCTAAAATACGTTCTGCTAACTCATCAATATACGTTCCAGCTTCATTATAAAACTCTTCAAATTTCTCATGTAATGTAAAGAAGTGTGGCCCTGTCACATACCAGTGATAATTATGTAGTTTCACATATAACACATTCCAGTTTGCTACCTGCTTGTTTAATACTTCAACAACATTTGTTTTCGTACTCATACAATCCACTCCTCTTATCATTTTGTAATGTTTATCTTTTAATAACCTAATTACATTTTACCATACATTCCCTTTCCTTTCGAACAATCGGCTTATATGTAACAAAGTTTTAACACCTTTAATACTTCCCTAATATCATTTAATTCATGTATTTTTTCAAACACTTCATACGTCTAATTGTCCAAGCTCATACATATGCATAATAGTACATCAAGCTCATCATAGTAGAAAGAGGGATAACATGGACAATCAACAATGGCAAGTAGCAAAGAAAGTAGCCGCTACTTATATCGGAACTGTCGTTGGAGCTGGATTTGCTACTGGACGAGAAATTGTTGAATTTTTCACAGTGAATGGATTATACGGGACAATTGGCATATGTATAAGTGGATTTTTTTTTATTTGGCTCGGCACAAAGATGATGTTACTTTCATCACAAATCGGGGCATTTTCAGCGCAAGAATTTAACAAGTATTTATTTGGGGATGTATTTGGGAATGTTGTAAACACATTATTATTACTCGTTTTATTCGGCGTAACGAGCGTTATGTTATCAGGGGCTGGTGCAGTATTTGAAGAGCAACTTCGCTTACCAAGACAACTCGGTATTCTCATTACAGTTATCGCTTGTCTCATTATAAGTAGCCGCGGATTACAAGGTGTTTTTGAAGTAAATACACTTGTCGTACCTATTATGATGATTTTTATTATCGGACTTGCTATTACAACCTTTTTTCACGGTACCCCTTCCATTAATAACACTATTCCTACAGAGAGTTGGAATATGAAATGGATTACTAGCCCTATTACATATGTCGCCTTAAATCTTTCTCTTGCCCAAAGTGTTCTCGTCCCATTAGCCAGTGAAGTAAAGGATCGAAAAGCCATTTTTTTGGGTGGGATTTTAGGTGGTGCTGGACTTTCTTTAATTTTATTATGCAGCCATTTAGCAATCTTATCAGTCGATCAATTTTATCAATATAACATCCCAATGGCTGAAGTCATAAGAAGATTTAATGCAACTTTTCACTTCTTCTTCGTTCTCATTATTTTCGGTGAAGTTTTCACAACTTTAGTTGGTAATGTGTTCGGGATGACAAAACAGATGCAATCTATTACCGGGTGGAAAAATAACAATATTATTTTCTTCATTTTACTAATTAGTTATTGCTTTAGTTACATCGGTTACAGTGACTTACTTCACATTCTATATCCTATCATCGGATGGGTAAGTATTGTTATACTTCCAATCATTGCGTTTAAACAACTTCAAAAAACATAAAAAAGCATCCATGTTATTGGATGCTTTTTTATGTTCATTCACAATCATCACATACTTCCCAGTACGGCCCCATTTCTAATGCTAAATATGGCTTTAATTGCAACCGAATCATTCGACTAGGCATGCGCTCTAAAACAAATTGAATACCCTCTTCATCTTCGTCTAATTCAACTTTTGAAATCACAATTCTTTGTATAGTCGTAATGGGAATTCCATCTTTATATAAAGTGATTTTCACCTCATCGTATTCATTAAAATACAATTCGACACTCATTTGATTTTTCAGTATTTCATCAACAATTTTATATGTATCATTTTGTTCTTGGATTATATATTTCCATCCGCCTCTATCTTCTTTCGGAGCTGTTTGAAATAATGTCTCCAAATCCTCGTATAGCATAAGATAACCCCTCTCTTACTAAAAAACGATGAGTATTTTATATACCCTTTATCTCTATCACTATCCATAGCTATTGTAACATATATCACCGTTCTTACCGTATTCATTTGCTTCATAGATACTTATAAAATAACTAATTCTATCTCCATTATTATGTATATTACCTCATTACTCCATACACTCTTACAAGTTTAAATAGCGTCAGACTTTAATCCATGCAAATATTGTCTACTCTCCGCTTTTATTAGCTCACAGCATTCATACTTTTACATATAATAAGACTACCACAAATAAAAAAGGAGAGTGACTTATACCACTCCCCTTAAAAGAACTTCCCTATAGCTGCTAAAACTAATACGATTATTAAAATTGCAAATAATAATGAGACAATGAAACTAAAAATAGGTAACGCTTTCTTTTCATTCTTCTTAAATAGTAACTTTAAACTAAGAAAAATATTTACTGGTACAAGTATAAAATAAAAATATTTAACAATTTGTACCGAGCTATTCGAAAGTGTTTTTAATATAAACACTTCAATTAGAAAAACAATAAAAAATGAAATACTTAGCCAAAATGAGACGTAACTAGGCCAAGAATGTCTTTTTGTCCCCCAATACACTCCCATAATACTCTCCTTTTATTTGTATTCTATACGTTAATAATTATACACAAAGCTAACAAATACCTCTATTTTTCGACAAACATTATGTAAAATGCCATTTTAAACGTCATAAAGAAAGTCTACATCCCTATTTGATTTTACACAATAAAACAGACTACCCTCTAGTGGCATAATGCTACTAGGGGATAGTCTGTTCTCTATTAAACTTTAAATCTGTCAATTAGTCCTTGTAACTCTTCAGCCATTTGAGATAGCGTGCCCGCTGCGGATCCAATTTCCTCCATCGAAGCTAGCTGTTCTTCAGCTGAAGCCGCAACGTTTTGTGTGCTTGTCGCATTATTTTGCGCTGTCATTGCAATTTGTCCTACCGAAATAGATACTTCATTTGCCCCTTTTGACATTCCATTAGCCGTTTCAACCATCGTCTTAATTTGATTAGCTATTTCATTTGTAGATTGTAAAATTTCAGCAAAGTTTTGCTTCGTTTCATTTGCGATAACAAGTCCAGATTGAACTTCCTCATTTACATGATTCATAGATTTGACTGTCTTACCCATATCATCTTGTATTTCACATATTAATTTACTAATTTCACTAGAAGATACGCTAGACTGCTCTGCCAATTTACGCACTTCATCTGCAACAATTGCGAAACCTCTTCCATGCTCACCGGCTCTTGCGGCTTCAATCGCCGCATTTAAAGCTAGAAGGTTTGTTTGATCTGCAATATTTTGAATTACTTCTAAAATATCACCAATTTGTTTTGATTTATTATTTAGTAATTGTATAACTGCATCTGATTGTGACACAGATTCTGCAATAGACTGCATCTGGTTTACTGTTCTTCCTACTAGTTTCCCACCATCTTCTGCTTTTTCACGAGTATGTGCAGAAGCCGTATTAATAGATGATGAACTATTTGCTACATGCTGAATTCCTTCCGTTACATCAAACAGTAACATAGCGCCATTTTCTACGCTTGTTGTTTGCGTCGTTGCCCCACTTGATATTTCATCCATTGCGATTGTGATTTGCTCAGTCGCTTCACTTGCTTGCCTTACACTTGCAGTTAGCTCTTCTGATGCCGCTGCAACATGCCCAGCTGAATCGTTAATTCTTCCGATTAACGTCCGTAACGAATTCGTCATCTCATTAAATCCTTTAGCAAGTTGGCCGATTTCATCATTAGAATGAATTTCAATTGTTTGCGTTAAATCCCCTTCACTTATTTCTTTAGAGGTAACAACTAATCTCTTTAAAGGCTTCGTAATTGAAAGTGTTACAAAATAAATAAGTGCTCCACCTATTACTAATGAGATAAGCATAACAATTAACATATTATAAAATACAGGTTGAGCAGCTTCAATTACTTCACTTGAGTACATAGTCCCACCAATTTTCCAACCTGTTTTTACATTTGTAGCAAATACCATATTCTTTTCACTACCGCCATAAGAATATGAAAAAGCACCGTGATTATCTTCATAAATTTTCTTTGCCCAAGAATCAGCCGCTTTTTCCCCTGATTTTTCTTGTGGATGAGCAATTATTTTTTGCTTTCCATCTAAAATGAAGGCATATCCTTTTTTACCAATATTAATTAACTTTGATGTTTTTAATAAATTATCTAAACTTAAATCTAGCGCAACAACCCCATTTTTATCTTCTGTTTGTTTTGCGATTGTTACAACAATATGTCCATTTCCTTTTGCCTTATATGGCTCAGTAACAACAATACCACCTTGTTTTGCAACTGCATCTTTATACCAAGAACGCTCTGTTGGATCATAGTCTGCTGCCATTTGTATATTTGGTTCTTGTACAAATTTTTTATCATTTCCGGCAACATATACTTGTTCAACATCTTTATTTAAATTTATATATTGAGATAACATTTTTCTTAATTCATCCTGATTATCTCCTTGATACATATTTCCCTGAATTACTCGTGCAAAGTTATTCACATCATTAAATTTCACTTCAATCATTTGATTGATTAAATTATCTAATATTTTTATATTGTCGTGAGCACTACTCGTAATTTGCGATTCAAAATTCTTTTTAGCTGTTTGATAAGACATGCCTCCGATAATAGACACAGCCGCAATTAAAATTACAAAGAATGAAATTAATAGCTTTTTTGCTACTTTCATATCACGAAACAAATTTAATAGTTTATCCATTATGAACCTCCTAATTTTCAAATTTAAAAGTTAAATTGAGTTAATTATGAATATTTCCCAATCCCTAATTATTATTTTCATAACCTATTATGATGAATACTTTGTAAAGTTTAAACAATTAAGTTCCCTTTGTCTATATATATGAATAATATTATTATAAAATTTACAAATAGAAAAAACCAAAGGGGCACCCTTTGGTTTTTACATTTTTTTATGTTGTTTAGAAAGCTTTTTCCACTTATCACGCTCTGCTCTGGCAAGGATTACATCTTGTTTTCTCATAAAATACGCCAGTTCTCTTTGTAATTTTTTATAGCTTTTCAAACGATCTATCGTAATAAGTCCGTTATCAATTGCACTATGCACCGCGCATCCTGGTTCATCCTCATGCTTACAATCACGAAAACGGCATGTTGTCGCAAGTTTTTCAATATCAGAGAATGTTGTTTGAATCGCTTCGCTTCCTTCCCAAAGTTGCAATTCTCTCATGCCGGGAGTATCAATTACGAGAGCGCCACTTGGCAATTGAAATAACTCTCGATGCGTTGTCGTATGCCTCCCCCTACTATCCTCTTCACGTATATCTCCCGTTTTTGCTACCTCAATTCCTATTAGCGCATTTAACAAAGTTGACTTTCCTACCCCTGATGACCCAACTAAAGCAATTGTTTTCCCTGAAGAAACGAATTGTTTCAACGAATCAATACCTGTATGCTCTAAACTATCAACAACGAAAATAGGAACACCAATTGCTATAGCTTCCGTTTCTACAATTTTCTGTTCTACATCATTACATATACTACTCTTTGTTAAAACAATAACTGGCATAGCGCCACTTTCATACGCTAATAATAAATAACGTTCCATCCTTCTAACATTAAAATCATGATTAAGTGCATTCACTAAAAATAAATAATCTACATTTGCTGCTATTACTTGTTCTTCCGTTCGAGTACCAGCTTCTTGCCTAGAAAAAGAGCTTCTTCTCGGAAAAATACGATGAATGATAGCTTTCTTTTCATTCTCTATTTTCTTTATATACACCCAATCACCAACAGCTGGATAATCTCCCTTCGTTACTGCTTCATGCCGAAACTTTCCAGACAGTTCTGCCATATATTCACCATCATTACAAATAATTCGATATATATGCTTATGCTCAAGTAAAATACGCCCTACTTCAAAGTTCTCTACAGCTTGTTCCTCAAAAAAAGAATCCCAGCCATACGATTCTAAAATATTTTGATTCAAATTGATATCCTCCCTAGTTTAAGCTAAGTGGAAGGATAGTGCGCTCACTTATATCGTTTCGCCCTTTCCATCCACCTTTGTATTTGGTTTATTATTCATATAAGTTATTTTCGCCATAATACATCACCCCGTTCTTATTTTAATTACTCTCATTATATGGAATTCTCCTATAAAAAGCTACATCATTTAACGTAATTTTCAAATAACTCGTTTTTGAGCATTCTAATTTGTCCTCGGTGACTAATTTCATCTTCTAGCACATGAAACCAAAGATAGTGCTGGTTATATACTACACCGTTAGGCCACTTTCTTTCTGACATGAGCCACTCATTACCTTGTTCACTTAAATACTTCAGAGATTCTTCTCGAACACTTTGTAGAAGTTGTACATAATACTGTATTTCATGACCACAGATCGCTCTACCTGCTTCCCCTAAATACAATGCATCTTCCCATATTTCTAATTCTTCTTTTGTAAATTCACGATCTTGAAATGAAATAAGCTGATGAACTTTTTCAATAGCTGCTATATGCTTTAATAAGGCGCCAATTGAATTTCCGCTGCTCTGCATAATTAAATCTAATTGCTCAACTGATAAATTTTTTACTTCGCCTAATGTTACAGCTCTCGTATGCTCAAGCATGCTTACTAATTCCCCTATTTTTTTTGTATAACCATCTACACTTCTTATTCGATAATCTATATTCATATGACGCACCCCTTTCTGCATTCATATTATTGTAAAAATGATTCATATAATAGACTGAAATCTATCGAAATTTTCTGTTATAATTAAATTGAATACAAAATATACCCAAACAAACTTTCTCAATATGCTTATATGAAATATTAAAAGGAATCAATATAAAATAATCGAATCTTATTCACTAAAAGGAGTGGATTCGATGGAAATGTATCAATGGCTAACCGCTGTTCTCGTTGGTGGCATTACTGGCTTCGTTTCCCATCTAATCAATAACCAAGGTAAGTTATTGCTTCCACGCCGTTTGAAAACTTTTTTTCACTTTGGATTTTTAACTGATGTTTTTACCGGTAGCCTAGCTGCACTTCTTGGACTCGTTTTATTCGATGTCACCGCAATAAAAGAAATTATAAAAGTATCCATTGTAACTGCTATTTCCGGTCAAACTTTCTTACTACATCAAGCTCTTGGTGGCGAACAGGCTAAAAATACGCAAATTGGGAAAGCTGATGAGAAGATTCAAGAAATTGACAAATTATTGCGACGTTAGTGTATACTTTCTTTTAAAATTATTGTTATAATGAGAAATAAATATTTTCTATTGCGTCGTTTGTCAGGAGAAAGGGTGTTTCGTATGACAAAAAAGAAAATAGAAGATTTCTTAACAAACTCCGAAAAAGAGGAACTGCTAGAAAACTATAAATGTTTACGAGAAGCCCGCACAAAAAGCGAAGCTAACTATTTTGGTGAAGCAGTAAACCATCTATTAAATAAAGCAAAACAACGAATTATTAAAGATGCAGGTATACATGATGAAAATGCTGCAACTGTTCAATCAAAGAGAAAAGCACTGTTTTAGCTACATTAGCTAAAACAGTGCTTTTTATTACAACATTTTTCACATTACTTTCACATCTATTTCACAATTATAAGTACTCCTATATGTTAAACTAGGTATATCCTTTTCCGAGGAGCTATATGCCGATATATAAACCCCTATCTATATAGGGGTTTTTTATTTTCCCATAATTTTATTACAAATCCTTTTCAATCATACAGCTCAACGACGAATTATTAAAAATACAGCAACTATGCAATCAAAAAGCACCTTTTTAACTTATCCTGAAAAATTGTTTTTTGATTTACTAAAACTTTATGATGCAATTCCTTTTTCATTATCTTTACTAATGTTTTCACCTTTTCTAAACAGAAATAAAGCTACAACATATAATAACGCTGTAAAGCTACCTACTAGTATAAAATTGTGAGATGTTGCAAATAACATTCCTGCTATTACCGCACCAATCATTTGGCCAATGTACATCGAGGCGTTAGCAAGGGCAGCACCTGTTCCCCGTGCTATAGTAGACATGTTTTGTAAATGTCCCATCATTAATACAAACAAAATTCCTGTCACAAAAAATAAAACAAAGAAAAAGAATTCAACAAAAATAAGATTCTTTAAATAGGGAAGTATTACATATAACACTGCCGTAAATACAATTCCACCATAGAAAGAAAGATTGTATCCAATTTTATTTACAAGTCTAGGGCCAAAAATATTACCAGCTAAATTTCCTAATCCTAGTACAAGCATAGCCGTACCTACTTCATGAACCTGTAAGCCAAATTGAATGGAAAGCCATACACCAAAAAATGAAAATGCAGCAAAATTTCCGGTTTGAAAAACAAAGTATGCAAAATAAGAAAGTGAAACCTTTGAATCTGTAAGTAATTGTTTATAACGCTGTAAAATCACTTTTTTATTTCCACCTATATGAACCGACTGTATTTCTGGTAATACAACATAAATAAGAATAACAAGTAGTGCTGATAATATACCAATGAAATAGAATGGGATTGTATAATGTATCGTTGCTAAATAAGCTCCCAGTGGCAGCCCTAAAATTTGAGAGATTGATAACCCTGCTGTTGCAACCCCAATTGCTTTCACAATTTGCTTTTTCTCTATAAGGAGCGGAATGGATGCCCACACTTGTGGAGATACAAAAGCTGCACTTACACCTGCTAAAAATCTAAATGTTAGCATCCATAAAAAACTCGGTGCAATTCCACACAAAAACGTACTTATTGCAAAAAAACTCATACCTAGTACCATCACTTTTTTTCTGTTTAATCCATCTGATATAGGACCAGCAATAAGCGCAAATCCAGCATACCCTAAAGCATACGAACTCACCATCCATCCTGACAACTCGGTTGAAACATGATACACCTGTTGTAATGTCGGCAACAGTGGTGAAATTAAGAAAGTGTCTGTACCGATCATAAACATTATCGTGAAAAATACAGCTAGTACTCTATTCATTTAGACCTTCTCCTTATATAAACAGAGGGTACTATCCCTCTGTTTCACTAATCTTCTAAAATAGATTGGATTTCTTTCATGACTCTTTCATTCAATGAAACGTCTACCGCTTTCACACTTTCTCTTATTTGCTCTGCCCGCTTTCCACCAGGTATAACTGTATCAATTCCTTCTTTATTTAATAACCATGCTAACGCTAAATGAGACACTTCAATATCATTTTCTTTCGCTAACCCTTTTAACTTTTCCACTTTCTTAAAATTACTCTTATATGTATTTTCTTCAAATAGATTTACATTTTGGCGCCAATCGACTTCGTTCAATTTAAAATCTTCTGTATATTTTCCGCCTAATATTCCAAAAGCAAGAGGCCCATATGGAATAAATGAAATACCCGCTTCTATACAATACGGCAACAGTTCTTCCTCAGCCGTACGTTCTAACACATTGTACGGAGATTGTACAACATCTATATGACCATGTTGGTTCGCTTCTTTTAATTGTTCTATGTTTACGTTCGATATTCCAATTGAACGAATTTTCCCTTCTTCTTTTAAACGAGTAAGCTCTCCGATTGAATCTATGTAACTTGTTTCAGGATTTGTAAAATGTAAATAATATAAATCAATATAATCAGTCTGTAATCTTCTTAAGCTATTCTCCACAGCATTTCTTAAATAACTTGGTTCATTGTTAATATAAGTTTCTCCATTTAACAACGGTTGAATTCCACCTTTTGTAGCAAGTATAAACTCATGACGTTTTCCCTTTAATACTTCTCCTACTAATTCCTCTGATCTACCGAAACCATATGAATCTGCTGTATCAAAAAATGTAATCCTTTGCTGAATAGCTTCTTCTACTAATCGCTTTCCTTCTTCTTCATTCACATCAGCATATAAATTATGTCCCCCTACTGCATTTGTACCTAAACCCAACTTTGAAATATTTAATCCTGCCTTTTGCAATTTTGTATACTTCATTTTTTCTCCCCCTATATTTCTATATGTTATAGTGCAAATATCTTAACTTATACAAGTAGGTGAAATATGCGTACACTCTATCATCCAAATCGAGAAGAAATTCAATTTTCTTCTGTCTTATATGCACTTAGCGATCAAATTCGTTTACAAATTGTAAATATGTTACTAGAGAAAAGTGAACAATCTTGTGGTGCTTTAAACATCCCTATTGCGAAATCAACTTTATCTCACCATTTCAAAGTTTTACGTGAGTCAGGTGTTATGTACACGCGCCTTGAAGGAACACAACGTTTCATTTCAATTCGTGAAGAAGATTTAAATGCTAGATTCCCAGGTTTGTTACAAGTTGTATTACATGCGACAAAGCCATATTAAAAAACATCTCATATTCATATGAGATGTTTTTTAATATGGCTATTCTTTTAATAAATCTATTAATCCATTCCCTTCAGATGTACGTTCGTACCCTAAAGGTACAGTTCTTTTAATAAGTTGTGCATATATTTCCGGCTCTGATAACTTTCGACCGTATTCTTTCTCACACTGTTTAATGAGCAAGGCGAGCGCCCCAGCAATATGCGGCGTCGCCATGGAAGTTCCACTTAACACAGCATATTTCCCATCTGGATACGTAGATAATATTTCATCACCTGGCGCTACTAGATCAATTTCTTGATTTGAATTACTAAAACATGCAATCTTCCGCTCTAAATTAACAGCACCAACTTCAATTACCTCAGAGTAAGCACCTGGGAAATCTAATTCCTCTGTTTCATCATCGCAATCTCCATTATTTCCAGCAGCACATACAACGAGAACATCCTGCTTTACCGCATTTTGAATTGCTTCATGTAATTCTGGAACATCTTGCGGACCACCAAGTGACATTGAAATAATTCTCACTTTCTCTTGATTCGGCCCTCTCCAATTTACAGCATAATGAATTGCCTCAATAATTTGCTCATAACTTCCAGAACCATCTCCCGCTAAAACTTTTAATACTAACATTTTAGCAAGTGGTGCAACTCCTAATACACCGACACCATTTTCAGTCGCGGCAATCGTCCCCGCTACATGAGTACCATGTCCGTTATTATCAAGATACACATTTGGATCAGCTTCATAATCTTTTGTGAAATTTCTTCCGTCGATAATACGATCTTTTAAATCTATATGATTAGTATCACACCCTGTATCTAATACGGCAACGACTACATCTTGCCCCTTCACACTCTTTTCCCATACTTGCGGAGCGTGAATCATTTGTACACCTGGTGGAATTTCATTTACTTGTTCTACCACCTTATTTACGGTAAACGGAATCAATTGTATACCTTTTTGTTTATTCACTGTACTACTCATCGTAATCCCTCCTGAAAATGTATTATTTTCATTTCAGACCACTTTTGAATACGTGTAAATGTAACATTCGTTTTATTCTTTTTGTTTTCCTTCTTTTCAAATATTTCTCAACATCATTTACTAACTCTATACTACTTTTTTATTTTCCCTATGATTTGTAGGAAGTAACCCCCATGTCGTTCAACTACTAACCAAAATAAGAGAACCAATTAATGGTCCTCTTACAGTCTTTTAAAAGAATGATATGTAATTGGAAAAATAATATAAATTAAGACTAAACCTCACTCTTGTTTAAAAACTTTTCTATTTCTTTTACTAAATATTCCGCTCCCTCTATCCCAACAGTAATATTTCCATTTGCTAATGATATGTTCTGTTCTGAAACATCACCTGTGATTTGGCAAGCATTGTAAGGTTGATATTTTTGTAAAATGATTTTATCTGCTTCTACAAAAATTTCAAGCGGTGATTTGATTTGTATTCCCAATACATCGCGTAATTCTTTAGGGATAACAATTCGTCCTAATTCGTCTACTTTTCGAATAACTCCTGTTGCTTTCATATTTCTCCCCCCTTACTCTATATTAATTTTTTCACCTCGCTTTTTCCATTTTATCACTTTTTGGCAATACTTGCCTCTTTTTAGAAAATTTTGTACTCGAGTTAAAAAAACACATTTAATGCATACGTAATCTCTCTTTCAATTGTTTTACATAACGGGATCTTATAAGTAAGAAGTATACAATTTGAATACCTATGAAAATACTTAATACAACTGTATTTTCTTTAAACAATGAGTACTCAAACATTTGCCCTAACGCAGTTAAGGCTACTGCCCCATGTAATGTTGCAACACCAATTGGAACGAAGAATAAAAGCGCCAATCGAATTGTAACTACCTTCGATAATTCCCCACTCGTCAATCCAACTTTTCGAATCATTTCGAACAAGCGAACATCATCCTCCAAATCGGAGAATAAACGGAAGTAAAGGAAACTTCCTGCGCAAACGAAAAATACTATACCAATAAAGAAACCTACAAATAAAATCGGTCCTGCAATTTGTAAACTTTGGTTTTGTTCGTACTCTTCCGCACTAAACGTTGACTGTTCTTGATACGGTTTAATTTGATGAGTAAGCTCTTTACCAATTTCAATCTCATCTTTCGTTCTTTCAGTTTTATACATATAATCTTTTGTCTCTATAAATCCATCTTGTAATGAATCATATTGATTATTAGAGATTACATAAACATTTCCTCTTAATATTTTCCCCAATGAAGATGAAGTAACTTTTTTCACCTTTAAACTTTCATTCATATTGGGTAAAGTAATTTCTTTTCTTTCTTTCATCGCTGGCCCTGGTATATCAGCTGACAAAAATACAATCTCTTTATTGGCTACAGTATTAAATGGTTCTCCTGTTAACTTTGCATATTCCTTATAATCTGATTCTTTTATAAAAGTGGCGCTTCTTAACGACTGTTCCTCCGTTTTCTTTGTCGAAATATTAGTTTTTGAAGCTGCTATATTATGTTTCTTTAATCCTTTGTCAATCATTTGTATATGTTGTGATTCATTACTATTCCCTTCCTTAGAATGGTAATGAAACGCAATTGGTCTCTCCATTATCCCTTTCGTCATGGATGCGAAGCCGACTAATGTCCCTATTGCGGAAAATGCTACAGTAGAAATAATGGTTACAATAAAGAACATTCTTGCGTTATCTCTCATGCGATACGCTAAATCTGATAACGTAATAATATTAGTCTGTGTCCAATAGAAACGTTTACTTTTTTTACATAATCGAATAATAAAGACACTCAGCTGCTTGTACAACAAATACGTCCCAATAATAACTACCGTTGTAACAGGAATCATCATAATAAATACCATTGCGCCATGCGATAGAAGAGCTCCTATATAGCCAGCACTAAGCAATACTACTGCTAATATTGAAGAAATGATTGATGCTTTCGGTTCTGGTTTTGCCTCTGCTGACCCTCTAAACAACTTCATAATTTTATTTTTACGAATCATTCCTGCACTAAACAATGATATGATCATAAATAATATGAAAAACATAATACTTGTTACAACAATTGCTTTCATCGGTATGTAATAGGATAAGGAGATATCTAGTTTTAATATCATCGGGGCGACAAATAGTAATACCCCTGAAAATAACATACCTGAAAGAATACCAAAAATAATTGCCCCTATTCCAATCATAATATTTTCAAAAAAGATAAGACGCTTTAATTGATATTTCGTCATACCTAGCATCATTAAAATTCCTAGCTCACGCTTTCTCGTTTTTAAAAACATTCCCATCGAATATAAAATAAAGAAGAATGTAAATAAGTAAATAATAGACTGTGCAAAAGACATACTTACGAATACGTACTGACCCAATTCTCCTGCACTTAATGCCGGATGAAACGCAAAAAATGAATACACAAAAAAGGCCATAATAGCAAATGCACTACTCAAAAAATAGGCTGAGTATGTCCGTCTATTTCGCGTTACATTCCGATATGCGAGTTCTCTAATGTTCATATTACTTCTCCGCCCTTCTTTCTACTAACTATGTTTTTATATTAGTAAAGTACGGAAATACCTTCCATCGATTCAAATGACAAAAACCTTACAGTTTTGAAAGGTTTAAAAAATTGCTTATACGTAGTACTTTATTTATAATGACTACATTCATATTCATACACACATCCTATTGTATATTCGTTAGTTTTGCGAAATAATAAAGGATAGAAGTATGTACCATTATACATATAAACTTATTTACCGCTTTAATATGAATAGGAGGAAAACATAATGACATTACAAGAACAGATTATGAAAGCATTACATGTTCAGCCTGTAATTGATCCAAAAGTTGAAATTCGTAAACGAGTTGATTTCTTAAAAGATTATGTAAAAAAAACAGGCGCAAAAGGATTTGTACTTGGTATTAGCGGCGGCCAAGACTCTACATTAGCAGGACGCTTAGCACAACTTGCAGTTGAAGAAATTCGTAACGAAGGTGGTAATGTAACGTTTATCGCCGTACGTCTTCCTTATAAAGTACAAAAAGATGAAGATGATGCACAATTAGCATTACAATTCATTCAAGCAGATCAATCTGTTGCATTTGATATTGCTTCAACTGTTGATGCTTTTTCAAATCAATATGAAAACTTATTGGGTGAATCATTAACAGATTTCAATAAAGGTAACGTGAAAGCACGTATCCGTATGGTTACTCAATATGCAATTGGTGGACAAAAAGGGCTACTTGTTATCGGAACAGATCACGCTGCAGAAGCTGTAACAGGGTTCTTTACAAAATTCGGAGATGGTGGTGCAGATTTATTACCATTAACGGGATTAACGAAGCGCCAAGGACGTGCATTATTACAAGAGTTAGGTGCAGACGAGCGACTTTACTTAAAAATGCCAACAGCTGATTTATTAGATGAAAAACCAGGTCAAGCTGACGAAACAGAGTTAGGTATTACTTATGATCAATTAGATGATTATTTAGAAGGTAAAGCAGTTCCAGCTGACGTTGCAGAGAAAATTGAAAAACGTTACACAGTGAGTGAGCATAAAAGACAAGTACCAGCGTCAATGTTTGATGATTGGTGGAAATAAATAAAACATAAAAAAGAAGCTAATCTCATTTAGCTTCTTTTTTATATGTTAACGATATACCCCTACTCTTTTCTCCAATAAATCTTGCAGGCAATCTTCATGCTGTTTACAAAATAACGGTGGCATGTCGTCTAACGGGAAAAACTTCAAATCCAACGTTTCATCACCATCTACTTTTTTGTCGCCCCCAACTATTGAGCATGAAAAACACATCACAATTGACTGTGCCTTGTCTCCATTTGGATATGATTGAAAATATTTTGTATACACTCCAATAAGCTCATTTATTTCTACATCATACCCGGTTTCTTCTTTTATTTCTCGGATTGCAGTTTCTGCAGCCGATTCTCCTATCTCCATTGCGCCACCTGGAAAGCCCCAAGCGTTAAAGTCTCCTCTTTTTTGCAGTAATACTTCCCCTTCTTTATTAAATACACAACCACCGGCAAAGTTTAAGAAAACATAATCATGTCCTACTTTTTCACGTAATTCTTTTATATAATTCGCCATTCTCTTTCCCCTTTTCATACTTCTTCTATCGCTATTTCTTATCTTTTTCAAGCAATTCAATAATTCGATCTAGCTTCTGGTTCATATTAATCACGTGGTGTTTCTTTGCAACGCTGCTTTGTAATACTCTTCTAATAAACAAAGTAAATGATATGAAAAACAAAACGATAAGTCCGATTACTAAACAAGTATATATCAATGTGAAAATATTACTTTCGAACAAGTTCATTCAGCATTCACATCCTCTCCTTTTTATTTTATCACATAATTCCCAATATTTTAAAGTGATCAACAAATATAAAAAGAGCATCTTTTACAGATGCTCTTTCTCATTGCTTAATACGTAAATGTAATTGTCGCCAATGAATAACCAGCCAATGCACTATAAGGTGCTACTTGATAAGACACACGCTTTGCACCTTTTGGCCAATTTATTTCATTTAATACTTTCTTTATATCTTGCATCGTTCCATCCATGGACTGCTTATATCGTACTTCTACTTTTTCTGGTTTGGCTGCAAACTGTTGCTGCAACTTTTGCTTAAATTCATTATAATTTTCTGCTCCGTATTCTGCAGATAAGTATTGTAAATTTGTTTCTTTTAACATCTGCTCATATACAACAGTTTTTGAGCTACCAGCTTTTATTTTATTTGTTAATTCACCAAAATAACTTGTAGTTGCCGCTGGATATTTGCTACGATCCCATTCATGATCTTTACTTAACTGTTCGTCAGACATATTAAAATATGAGTAAGTTACACGCCCTGCTTTATCTGGTACTGGATCATCAAATGTAGTATCTAGGTGATACCATTTGTTTTCAATGTTCACTAAATTCCACGCGTGAGCTTGTCCATTTCCTGTGCCTGTTACAATATGATTTTGAATACCTGCCTCTTTTAACAACTCATACGTTAATAATGTATATCCTTGGCAAACGGCAGAACGATTCGCTAATGCTTCATATGCTGTATACGCTTGATAAGACGTATCATAAGACACATGCTTCACAACGTAATCGTGAATAGCTTTTACTTTCTCATGCTCATCCATCCCTGGTTTTACAATTGATCCAACAATTGATTTCGCCTGAGCTTTTACATATTGAGTTTGTTCTTTTGATTCACGGTATTTTACTTGCAGTGTAAACGTATAGTCCCCTGGCATTCCTTTAATAGAATATCTAGTAGACGCTACATTATATTTTACATACTCATCAGCATCTACAATTTTATTAAACTCACCATACAATTGATCCATAATATTTCTAGCATTTCTATCTTTTGTTTTATATGTGATTGTAATATTTTCTTCTCGATTATCAATCTGTTTTTTTAATTCTTTTCTGAAATCATCTAATAACTTTACATCTGATTGTGCTGTCACCGTAGTCGGATTTGTAGCTGCATAAGATACAGATGACGCTTGTAAGCCTCCCATTACTATAGTTGAACAAAGTGCGGCAGCTGTCACATACTTACTTGTCTTTCCCATCTTGTCACTCCTTATATTCTATAACTATACGAAAAAGTATCGTATAGTTTCAGAGTATACAATACTTTTTCGTATAGGTCATATGAGATTATGCATATTAACTAATTCACATAAAAAGGTTGTTCTTTTTAAAAGAACAACCTTTTTTCATTAGCATGTTTGTAATACACAGCATGTATTTTCAAAACGTTGATTTTTCAAATCTTCATTACTAATACAGAAATATAGCATCCCTAGTTCTCCCCAAACCATATTACAATTTTTATGATCTGAATCAATTTGGAATAAAAGAGTCATTTGCTGCGGGTCTACTCCCATATATTCTCCTGTCTCATATAACACTTCTTCTTGTACAGAGAATGGCTCACCAAACATTTGATGGTTATCGTAGTTATCTGGAATTAGCTCTTCAAGTAATTGCAAGAAACGATCTGAATCAGCCTCATCTTCAATGAAAAGTTCTGGTAATTTGTATGTCAGTTCAAAAATAATTGCACACTGGTTATATTTCGCTTGTATTTCATTTTCTCTTCGTAATTGCTCTACAGGAACATCATAATAAAGTACACGCCCAGCTTCTGTTAGATTCACATTTTCTTCAAAATAATTTTCAATGCAAAAGAAATACAGCATCCCCGTCTTAGGAAGATTGTGATCCATACCAACGTTTTGTAAATCAGTTAAGTTAAATTGCGCGATAAATTGTAGTGGATTTCCCTTATGCTTTGGATATTCAAATAAAGCTGGTAAATCAGGAACTCCTCCCATTTTCGAACTACCTATCGCAACAGTTTCCTGCTGCTTTGGCACAACTTTTATACAAGGAAATACAGTATTAATAAGTTCTTCTTTCAAGTGTGTTAGTTCATATTTATCAATTAATACTTCAATTTTTTTATTCATAAATTCTCCTTACATTTACATACTTATTTATATCATAGTACAAAGATTATACTTCATTCTTTACAAAATCAACAAGCCTCTAAAAAAACGGGCTTATCCTTCGTACGCGAACAAGTTTAAAAAAGCATACTATACATTGTTCCTACAAACACGATAATTCTTTATTTCTTCCAGTACATTTTCCCCTCGTTCATTTTTAAATATAAGGAGGAATTCCACATGGGTTACGGATATAGTTGCTGTGGTTACGGATACGGTGGCGGCGGTTGTGGTTACGGAGGTTTCGCTTTATTAATCGTTTTATTTATCCTTCTAATCATCATCGGAGCTAGCTGTTGGGGCGGCTTTGTAGGCTGCTAGTAAACTTAAAAACTATTAAAAAAAGCACGTACAATACGTGCTTTTTTGCCATTTCCAAATCTTTTATTCGAAAGGAAGTATGTTTAATGAAGATTGATGGTGTTTTTGAAGGAGGCGGTGTGCGCGGTATTGCGCATGTCGGGGCAATTTGCGCGTTAGCCGAAAAAGGTTATGAATGGGAACGTGTAGCTGGTACATCGGCTGGTTCGATTATTGCAGCGCTCCTAGCGGCAGGATATTCTTGTTCAGAGTTAAAAACGATTATAACTGATATTGATTATAATAAATTTACGAAAAGAACTTTTATTGATAGAATTCCTTTTATCGGTAAGGGACTAAGTGCATGGACTACTCTAGGTATATACTCTAATGTATTTATAGAAGAATGGATTGAAGAATTACTTCGAAAAAAAGGTGTTCATTTATTTACTGATTTACCAGATCTAAACAAACTCAAAATCATCGCCTCTGATATTAGTAATGGTAAAATGGTTGTCTTTCCTGACGACTTACCAAACTACGGATTTTTAAATTATCGCTTCTCTATCGCTAAAGCGGTAAGAATGAGTAGTACAATCCCCTTCTTCTTTGAACCCGTAAAATGGAGAACTCCAAAATGGAAGCAGTCTTGTTATATGGTTGATGGAGGAATTCTAAGTAATTATCCAATTTGGATCTTCGATTCACCTACCGCTCCTCGCTGGCCGACTTTCGGATTTCATTTTGTAAAAGATGAAATTCAAGCTGACCCTGCTCACTATAACGAGCCTATTTCTATGTTCAAAGGACTATTTAAAACAATGATGCAAGCTCACGATTTACGTCATTTAGATAAGGAATCAAAAGCAAGAACCATTACAATTCCAACAGGAACGATTACAAGTACTAATTTTGAACTGACAAAGGAAGAAAAAGAATGGCTTTACAATTCTGGTTATAACTCTGCTAATAAATTTTTACAAGCTTGGAACTTTAGGCAATATATTGATGAATATAGAAAAGGAAATCAAGACCGAAAGACAAATCGATTTTTTCGTCAACTTGACTCATAATATTATTATTTTGCATACAAAAACGTTTGACAAATTAATAGTAAATAAGCCTAGTAATTTCTTATATTACTAGGCTTATTTACTTCCTATACAATCTCGTACATTGTTTAAGGATACGATAACCCTTCGGCTTCTTCTGCAGTAATAACTATGTAACGATTTCCCGTTCTTAATCCTAACAGTTCTGCTTTTTCAATTGCTTCTTGCTGCGTCTCGGCATAAGCAGCTAAATATTTTTCTCCATTGATCATTTGGCAAATTACATATTGTTTCATTACTTTCTCCTCTTACTTTTTCATTAGTTGTGCAAGTTTTTTTATACCTATTTCAATTTCTTCTAACGTTGCGTATGAATACGATAGGCGCAAAAATTGATTTGCACTTCTATCATATAAAGTACCTGGGTTTAATAAAACCTTTTCTTGCAGAGCTTTATCAAATAAACTGCGATATGAAATGGGTATTTTTATATGTACCCATATATAAAACCCGCCTGTTGGTTCATGCCAAGTTGCTATTTCACGAAGATATTTATCTAACATTAGTAACATAAAATCTCTTCGTTTTTTCAATTCACTTCTTACAAATCGCAAATGCTCATCATATAGACCATTTGTAAACCACTCTGCTGCAATTTGCTGGGATATAGTGCTTGAACCATAATCTGTTTGCATTTTTATGTCTGACAATCTTTGAATTACTGGCTCGGGTCCAACAATCCATCCAATTCTTAAACCTGGACTAATTACTTTGGACATGCTTCCAATATGTAGTACAATTCCATTTTTATCATAGGCTTTTAAAGATTTCGAACTAGGTGCATCAAACCATAAGTCTTGATACACTGCGTCCTCTATAATAGGTAATCCAATTTCATTACATACTTCCATTATTTCTTTTCGCTTCTTAGTATTCATACTAAAATTCGTCGGATTATGAAAAGACGGGATTGTATATAAAATAGAGGCATTGAACTGCTTCTTATATTTCTTAATATATGATGTATGTAACCCGCTCTCATCCATTGGGATTCCAATTAAACGTACTCCTGCTGATTGAAAAACATTAAGCGAATATAAATAGGATGGTTTCTCTAATAAGATGGATGCCCCTTTCGAAAGAAGCCCCATAGAAATAAGTTGCAGCGCTTGAATTGCTCCTGAAACAATTAATATAGAGGCAGGAGATACATATACGCCATGCTCCTTTAAGTATTCGGAAATCTTTTCCCTTAAATACAGATTTCCTTTCGGCTCTTCATACCCAAGCGTCACATTTGACTTTAAAAGCTTATTCATAATTTCTTTCATCTTTTTCTCAGGTAAGAGACTCGGCGCGAGCTCACCTGTTCCTAACCGAATTACATGTGGATAAAATTCAGCTTGATTAATCTCTTGAATAGCTGGGAGATTCGGATAATGAACTCCTGTTTCTACATAAGACTGCCAATTAGGCGGGGGTGCGTAAGTTGAAGCATTCTCATTATTATTTACAACAATTGTTCCTTTCCTGCCATTCCCTTCAATATATCCCTTCGCAACTAGTTCATCGAAAGCCATTACAATTGTGCTTCGATTCACACCAAATGTATGGGCCAAATCTCTTTGTGAAGGTAATTTTGTTCCAACGGTCCATTCTCCATTAACAATCCTTTCTTTTATATACGTTTCTATTTGTTTATACAGCGGCGTCGCTAGAGACATATTCGGTTTCCAAACGAATCTTTCCATCATATCACCTTATATTCTTTTTGGTTGGTAACCTCCCCAACCATATGGATGGATACAAATTTTCATTTCTTCTATACAATATACACTATCATAATGAATTAAAATAGGAGGTAATATGATGAGTGAAGCAATTATTCATGGTATCATTCTTGCATTTGGACTTATCATTCCATTAGGTGTACAAAATGTTTTTGTCTTTAACCAAGGCGCTAGCCAACCAAACATTTGGAGGGCAGCCCCTGTAGTATTAACTGCCTCTATATGTGATACGTTACTCATATTGATTGCGGTGCAAGGTGTCTCCCTTGTACTCCTTACTTTTTCTTGGCTAACTAACTCGTTATATATAATTGGATTTTTCTTTCTCCTATATATGGGCTTTGTTATTTGGAGAAGTAACCCTTCCAACGATGTAAAACAAGAAAAAAGTATGTCCTTAAAAAAGCAAATCCTTTTCGCAGCATCAGTTTCGTTATTAAATCCACATGCAATTTTAGACACAATCGGTGTAATTGGAACAAATTCTATTCAATACATAGAAAGTGAAAAGTGGGCTTTTACACTTGCAACTATTATCGTTTCTTGGATTTGGTTTATAAGCTTAGCTTTAGCGGGGAAATTTCTAAAAAGACTAGACTCAACCGGAAAGACAATCTTATTATTAAATAAATTTTCTGGTCTCATCATATGGGGTGTCGCGCTTTATATGTTAAAACAAGTTATTTATTCTTAATGAACGAAAGAGAATTGCATGTTACTGAAAACATCATGCAATTCTCTTTCAAATTATGAAGTAGGTTCTGGTTTCTGTTTTACCATCTTTGCATCTTTTGCTGGTTTAATCCAAATGATTGCTATAACAGCACCAATGGCAGCGAAAATACTTGTCAAATAAAACACTTCATGGTCCGCCCCTTTCATAAAAAAAGAATATAAAGGTGGTCCAGCTGCTACACCGATAAATCGCATTGAACTATAAAAGGACGTAACCGTTCCCCTTTGCTCCTTTTCAATCCCTTGTGTAATGAGAGCATCTAAACATGGGAGTGCCATACCAATTCCTATCCCCATAATAACGAGACAAAGAAGTAGTAAGTAAATCCCTTTTATAAATAAAGGAATGATGACTGATGCAGCTGCCATTAAAAAACCAATATAAATACACTTCTTCATAACATTTTGATTATCTCCAATTTTTTTACCGGCCATATAGGAACTAAGTGACAGTACAAGTAACGGGATAGCAAGCACACACCCTTTCCATATACCATGAATGTCATACTTTGATTCCAGTATAGTCGACAAATAAAAGAGAATTCCGAATAAAATAAGCATAATAATTGCACCTAATGCAAAAATGGCAATTAACCATCTTCCCTTTTCTCGAAACGTAGAGATAATAGATCGAATAAACTCTTTTAGTGGCGGTACTTCCCCTTCTTGTTTTTTTGCCTTTACTAATACCAGCAATAAAACAATTGCTACGACACATAAAACTGGAATCGCCCAAAATGGTAAGAACCATACAATGGCAGCAAGAGCAGATCCTAAAATAGGGCTCAGCACTTTTCCAAATGTATTGGATGTCTCAATGATTCCCAAACCTGTACTAACTTGTTTTTCATCTTTGTATAAATCACCAACACACGGTATAACAACCGGCATTGCACCAGCAGCACCAATACCTTGAATCGCTCTACCGATTAGTATCCAAATGTAGGGATTATCAACTTTCCATGATACCCAACCAGTTATCGCTCCTCCTATAGCCGCAATCAGCAAACTCGGAACCATTACCATCTTTCGTCCCCATCTATCTGATAAATAACCAGCAATCGGTATAAGTAAAATGGCTACGATAGAGTAAATTGTAATAATCATGGATACTTGAAACGATGAAATATGTAATTTCTTTTCAATTGTCGGCAAGATTGGAATGAGCATTGAATTCCCTAATGTCATGACAAGTGGAACTGATGCAAGCGCAATTAAACAACAGTTTTCTTTTTTTAACATGTTGATTTCGGAACCTTTCATCATATATTTCTTACCATATAATAGCCCTGCTGGAACATAATTTTCATTCCACCAGGGCTATTACATCTTTAATACTTCCCATTCACAACAAAAGAAATTGGGTAAAATATAGTATTACTTCTATTCTTTGAATTCTGTTCACTATATATCCATACCAATTAATTGAAAAAAAAAGAAAGGAAGAATCCTTCCTTTCTCCTATAACCTTCTACATTTAGCGAGTATATCCGCCACCAAGCTGTTGTTCTGCCATCGCTACTAGGCGTTTTGTGATTTCACCGCCTACAGAACCGTTTGCACGTGAAGAAGTATCAGCTCCAAGTTGTACACCGAACTCTTGTGCAATTTCATACTTCATTTGATCTAAAGCTGCTTGTGCTCCATGTGATGCTAATTGATTAGAATTACGATTTCTAGCCATTACCAATCACCTCCTTATTTATATATAAATTGTGTTAAATTCAAATTAAAATACATGGAAATTTTTGGTTATTTTTTACCGTAAAAAAAGAGCCTCTAAACGAGACTCTCACATCATTTCACATTACGAAGTTACTACTTCTAATTTTCTATTTATTAATACTTTCATTTCTTCTTTTAATATCTCTTTTGAATTATGTCCAAACCATTCTAAGGAAGCAAAAAGATCCGTATTTCTCACTTCCTGAATAATCTCATCATAATTTACAATACCTTCAAATAACGGAACCATACCTATACGACTTCCTGCTGCAGCATATACATTATTAGGTTCAAACACATGCAAATAATCCGCTGAAGATATATTCTTAAAATGGTAATGTAGTGTCCACGGCTTTAATCGATGGAAACTGTCTATTGGATCTGCGCCAGACTCCCATATATGAAGAAAATCAAGATTTATTTTTAAATTCGGATGGTTTACTTCTTCTAATAACTCTATAGTAGAAGGCAATGTGTCCGTTAGTGTATTGGGATGTGTTTCTAACAGCACATACATATTGTTCTGAGCAAACACATCACAAATCTTACGTATTCGCTTCACATACTCTTTTCTCTCTTGTTCCGAGAAGTCCTTGCTCCCTTTTTGCCCAGCAAACGTGCGAATTTTATTCGTATTAAACCAATTAGCTAGTACTACAAGTTGTTCACTTTTCTCTATCGTTTTTTCAAAATCTGCTGATAATGATATATCTAAGTAATCACTTATCATCGTAATTTCTAAGTTTTTATCCTTTAGAAAATTCAATTCTCGTTCTGTCGTTTCACGTTCTTGCATGTACAAATTTTGTGCATGCGTCCCCCATAATTCAATTCCTTCAAAACCGTTTTCATATGCAAATTGAACAATATCAGTAAATGAAATTAATTGATGACGAAATGAAATGGTACATAGCGAATATTTCATAGTATTAAACTCTCCTATCTTAAATTCAGTTAGCTTATTAAAGAGTTGCGACAGATTGATTTGTTTTCATACCTTTCCATGATAGAAACTGTCTCTCTAATTCCTTCTTAATTTGCAGTTCAATTGCATTCATTTCATCCAGTTTTTCAATAATCGATACTAGCATACCTTTATTATTCGTCATTGCCATTTTAATTGCACGATACTGTACATTTGTAAATCCTTGTACAATATCCTCTACTCGATCACACCAATAATCAAATTCTTGCTCCGAATATTGCAACGTTTCACGGAAGTATGCAAAGGCATGCTCATAACTATATTTACGAATTGCAAGTACTGGTATTTGTTTTACTGCTGCTACAAGTCCAGAAAGCGCATATCCTTCTTCCTCATTTGCCATTTTTACAATTAAATTTTTCAGTTCCATAGTCAGTTCATTGTCGTTCTTTTTGAATGTTTCTGTGAAATAACTAGCTACTGTTTCTTGCGTTGGCTCTCCAATTCCTTCTATATCAATGAAATAACCTCCACCAAATGGGTTATCTTGAATAGAGTGAAGTACTTTTTCTCTTTCCATATTTCCTTCCCAACGAAAATCAGGATCTAGCATGAACCATTCTTCTTCTTTCTCTGTTTTTGATATCATTAAATAATGTGGAAACGGTTTTTGATGAAATTTATTTTCCCTCTCTGGTAATAGAGACATATCAACCATTACAATGACATAACGATTTTCCGGCTTGTTTTCTACTAATTCTAAAAACGTTTCTACATTGCTATCTTTATCTTTTGCATGATCATACCATTCGTTTACTTTAATACCGTACAATTTTTCAAACCAAAGTAAATAATGATCATGGTTAATGTTTTCAGAGTGATATGAAATAATTCCGCCTTGTGTTATATCAAAATCTCCATCCCATAGTCCAAAATAAAATGGACGAAAATCAATGTCGCTACGCCTTTTTATAATTTCACAAAAACAACTCACTAAACAGTGCACTTTAATTGAAGTCATACTCTCATCCACTTTCCTAAAGGTTAGTTATTCACATTTACTTCCTGTAACGGCTCTAACTCTTCCATAAAATCAAGCAAAGATCCTACAGTAAGAAATGCCTTTGGGTCTACCTCATCCTCTGGAACGCATAGCTTTACATCCATTTCTATGTATACAATAAGCTGTAACATCATTACCGAATCTATATATAAATCTTGATTTAAGCGCATCGTTTCTTCTAAATGCGTTACATTTTTCAGTTCCATTTTTTCTATCATAATTTTTAACACGGCATTCTTTAACGCTTCCCGTCTCATGTTGTAACCTCTCCCATCTCTAGTAACTTTCTACTTACTTTTCCAGTTTTATTTTTAGGAATTTCATTTACACTTTCAATTTCATGCGGAACTTTATAAGAAGGTAAGTGCTGAATACACCATTCTCTTATTTTCACTGGATCAACATGAGAGATCACTTTCGCTTTAACTATTTCGCCCATCACAGGATGTTTCCCCCGATATACAATTGCCTCTTGCACACCTTCCAATCGAAGCATCGTTTCTTCTACCTCTATAGGAAAGACTTTTAATCCTGAGACATTAATTACATCGTCCATACGCCCCATAAAATGAATGCCACGCTCAGATTTATACCCTAAATCCTTCGTGAAAATTTCCTTATCATTCATTTTCACGACGATTTCTTCCGGTGCATTTTCATCTGAACCTATGCTTATACTTGCATGAGGTAGAGGGTTTCCTAAATCTAAATGGCTTTTCATATCATGACATATACTAATACAACCTGCTTCAGAACAACCGTATTGCTGCATCATATATGTTGTCATTTTTTTTAGTTTATAAAATAGGGCTTCTGGCAAAGGCGATCCTGATGTCATAATTTTATGAAACTGGAACGTTCCTAATGGAAAACTCCCCATAATGTGTAACATAAGTGGTACTGCATATATAATATGTTTTTCTGTATTGCGAACTATATTTAATGCGAATTTAGGATTTTTGTTCGTAATGATTACAGGCTTGCTCCCCCTCGTAATTGCTGATAACGTACCACATATTAGTCCATATGAATGTGAAACAGGAGACATAACGATTGGCACTTCATCTACTTCACAGTTTAAAGCTTCATTATAGGCAGTAATTTCTGTATCAACTTCCGTCCATGCTCTACGAATCAGTTTCGGTTCTCCCGTAGTTCCCGAACTATATTGCAATAAAGAAGGCTCTTCTAGTAAAAAGTTCCCTACTTCTAATTTTGTAAAATCGCCATATTCTCCATATAAAATCCCTACACAATTTGCACGCTTTGCCATTTCAATAGCCGTTTCTTTTGGCGTATCTTCATGTATAAGTAATACTGATGATTTCTTTTCTTTTAAGAAAAACACAAGCGTAATAATATCGAATGGATCTTTCAGACAAAGTGCAAATCTATTTCCTTCTGCTTTTTGAAATTGTTCCATTTCCTCATAAACTTGTAATCTCAATTCAAAATCACTTTTGCTATACTCTTGTTTATTAACGATTAGCATAATTTCCCCCTGTAACAGCTGATTTTTGTTTCATAAGTTGTCTTACTCTATACAATGGATTTGGAACTTCATGAACAAGCGATTCCACATCCATATATAATCGACGTTTCGTTAATTGTTCAGCATAGAATGTAGGTGCATATAATTGAATATTTTCAAATCTACCTTTCAAATGTGGATATATTCTTAAATGATTTTCAATTTCTTCAACAACCATCATCCAAAAATGTTCTTCTTTCAATCCATACTCATCCGCAAGTACGAATGCTAATTCTCCTAAATTAAACAGGAATAGTGCATCTAACACCATCTCTTGCAAACATTCAATGCGATCCATTTCAAAGAAATCATTCATTTTTCCATTCGCATATGTTTTATGCATTTTAGTAAAGTCGGGACATTTGTCAACTTCTTTCAAATATGGACGATAAAACTCAAGCCCTTCATGAAAATCCTTTAACGCAATACGAACAGGCACCCCTTCTTTATGGACTAGAATCATATTTTGTCCATGTGATTCCAGTGCGATGCCATGCTCTACAACAAGATGTATAACTGGTATTATCGCTTTTTGAATAAGTAATTGTAGCCAATCCTTCATTCCATATTTATTCAACCACGCATCAATAATTGGTGTACCATCTTTCTCTTTAGCGTATAAACCATTAAAAGGAATTGCATCCTCTTGTGCATCTAAATACTTGTGAACGCTTTCGCGCCAAATACATCCTAATGAACCATATATAGCTTTCTTATTCGTGTCATACGTTACACTTGAAAACTCACTTAACAAGATTAAACGTGCTTCATCCATTAAATAGGCGTCATTACTTACAACATCATTTAACCAATTTGATATTACTGGTGCACTCACAACAGAGTATGGTTTCAGCGTACGAAGTGTTGAAGTGTTGAGTAAATTCATCGATAATTTAACGTACGGTTTCTTTTGACTCGTAATATTTCTTAACGTTCTCATTGACTGTTGCGCGCAATAATCGTCCTCTGATGTTTCTAAATAAATAATAAATTTCCCCTGTATATGATCCCCATAATTTGAAATGATGAAATTCTCCCACTGCCATGGGTGAACAGGTATAAACACGTACTGTTTTGGATTACATCCCTTATTACGAATTCGTTCCATAAACTCTTCTAATTTACGATCGCCAATCTCCTCTCTTAAAAGGTTGTTATACATCACTTCATTCTCATAACCTACAGTCGCATAATTCTTATGCGCTGCAATCCATATGAGTTTTATTGGCTGCATAAATTCATAACCATATTGAAAATTGTCACGATATTGAAATCCAACACGTGCTTTATAACTAGGATGATATGGATGGCCGTCTATTAAATGACTTTCAAACTCATCGTAAGATTTTTGAGTGTATTCTTTCTTATTATTTCTTTCATATTGTGCAATCGTGTCTTTAAATATTGTTTGTTCTAATTCGTGCATAAAAGAATCTAATTTAGCTTGTTCTACACTAGCAACCCGAAAAACTTCTTCTAGAAATTGCGAGACAGATTGTATTTCTTGCTGTTCATCTTGGACTCTTACTATTAATGAGTCTAAAGAAATACGTCCAAATGTCATCCGTTCCCTGCCATAGCATTTGTACGTGACACTTTTGTCTTCTTCATCAAGTCCTTGTATTATAAAAAGAATTTGTTCTTCTTTTTCTATGCGAACCGGTGTAATAATCCCCTCATAAATTAACGATTCTACTAATTGACGTAGCACTCTTCTTCGTACCGAAATGTAATCTTCTGATTCGAGCGCCTTCAATACTTTCGTATGATACATGTCCACTCTCATAAAACCCTCCACCTTATGACAAAATACCATTATTTGTATTACGTGAAATTTTAACGCTATTTATGAACGAACAGCCACTTCTCTAACAAGCGGATTATGTACTTGCACATAAATTGCTTGCTCTAATGGATTACTTAACTCATCGACATCGAAAAATCTCGTTAGTAAATTTGCTTTACACGCTAACTTATCTTCGTCCAATAATTCTCTTAAAAAAGTTGAAGGTTCCCGGTTATACGGAAGGAATGATTCAAGTACAGACCTTAATTCCGAGAGAAGAATTTCCTCCTTAATTAATCCTGCTGTGCCAAAACCATTAATGAGGCCAAACATATGATTGAAAATTAAGTAGTAACGAAATCTCTCATCCACAATATAGTCGTCATATAAATTTCCAGTACGTTCTCCAATACCAACTAATTCATTATTAAGCATCTCTTTCATTGAATTACAGAAATAAAATCCTTGATTATCACGGAAATAATATTTGACCGGATAACCATCTTTTAGCTGAACAACGCTATTTTGCTGATGAGCTTCTAATGCAACACCATACTGTAAATACATCCATACCATTGGCTTTAAAGAAATATTCATATATCGTCTAAACCACTCTAAGCTTACTTCTTCACAGCTTTTACTTTCTAAATTTGCTAGGCGATGAATAATATTCGATAACCGCGTACGCTCTCCAGGTATAGCGTCTTGAACTAGCCCAGCAATTAATGTTGCGTCGTTTGCATGTTCACTATAAAAAGGGTTCTCGCGAATAATCACTTCAAATCCAGATTCTTGTGTTCCATAATTTAATGTAATATAGGCTGGATCACAAATAAAATCAAAGCCTGGAAATCTTTCTCGTACTTCACCAATAGCCGTATTTAACATTTCCTTTCCTTCAAGACCACTCTCAAGTTCTTTCAGTTTATTAATACGCATTGAATTCGTTACTTTCACCGGAAATGAAAACTTAAGCATATACTTCGAATCAGGATGATACAGTGTCCTTAGTGATGATGTTGCCATATAATACTTACCTACAGGTCCAATATACTCAAGCAATTCTTGAACTATCCAATCTTGTACGTAAGCTTGATGCAAGAGCCATTCTGCCTGAAGCGGATGAATTGGAATTAATGCATATTGATCTTCCTTACAGTACTTCTCTATAAATTCCTTACTAACCATCTCATCATTACTTAATTCTTCTTTTATAATCGTTGTTGTAGAATCTGATAATAATGATTTTTCATTTACTATACTTTTATGGGCCCGAAAATAATGAAGCTGACATTCTCCTTTTAATTCTGGAGAATACATTGCATTTTTCCAATCCAATATCCCCTGTCTACTCTTTGGTGTAGGATGAGTTAAATGCCCAAATAATAAAGACTGCTCCGCTTCTATAAAAGTTGTATGGAAACCGTATAATGCGGACGTATCTTCTATTCTCTCTTTTGTAAATTCCTCAATATTTTGACAACTACGGATAACTCGAAGCATAAGTTCCGCAGGATTCGTCCCTTCTCCGTAGTTGATAGACATCTCTTTTATTAAAAATGTAATAACTGTAACGTAATCTGCTTTAATAACAGAATTACTATCTCCAATTTGATAATAAAATTGTTCTCCAAACAAATGACGATCTGTTGATGATTTATATATAACTTCTCCATACAAAGTAACGTTCTGTGCCGATAGCCGACAACATAAATATGTGGGGACTGTATCTCTATTCAACGTATTACTGAAGATAAGCTTCATTCTTTCATCCTCTGTAATCCATTCTCCACTCGCTGTTTCTCTTAAATAACAGTTTAAAAAGCTTTGTAATGTTGCATGTTCTGCGATTTGTTTCGCATGCTGCATGTTGGTCCTCCTCTTTATATTAAAGCTATCGAAATTTTATATAATAAACGATAATTGAATGTCGTTATCAATTATGATTCTAATTGATAATGATATTCAATTCAAGAGTATATTTCAGAATTTTTTTATCTGATTTAATTTTTCTTGTTTTCTCTCTTTTCTTTAATCTAGTTAAAAATACACGAAAAAAATACTCAATTTCAAACTACATACTTACTATTTTTCATTAGTAATCTATCCAAAATGGTTAAACAAAAGAGGTATACCTTAATTGGTATACCTCTTTCAAACATAAAGTTTACATAATAATATTATTTAAGCAAATCTATATAACTTTTTGTATAACAAATTCAAATCTCTCCAACAATACGCTGTTTCTTCTACCCTTACTCTCTCTAAAAATTTCGTATCAATTTTTTCAGGGTTAAATTTTTCATAAAACTTTTTAGAAGGATTATTCGTAACAACCCAAACTAAAAGTGATTGCATATCATTGTTTATACAATCCGATAATAAAGCTTGAAATAACTTTTGTCCTATTTTCATTCCTTGATACTCTTGTAAAAGGTAGATTGCATATAATTCTCCATCACAATTATATGTACCAGTTCTTTCTACTCCCCCATCGACGAATCCAACTATGTCTCCATTTAAATTCTCTGCTACAAATCTAAATTGATGATTACCTTCTTTTTGAAAAATATCTTCCCATTGTTTTTCTCGTTTCTCATATGCTACATTATCTAGAATTTCGTCAGCAAATATCCCTTTATACGTTGTTTTCCAACTATCAACATGCACCTTTGCTATACCTGGTATATCATCCTTTATTGCTCTTCTAATATGTATTCCCATCATTTCTCCCCCTTGTTACTCATCATTATATCAATTTCATTCCTTAAAAATCCAAATAAAAAAGAGTGAATTCACTTCACTCTTTTTATCACAATTATCTACTTTCCACTTCAACTGAAACTACTCGATCAATCTCTTTCAGGGAACTATATAACTCTGTTGTATATAAATCTTCTGGAGCTAAAATAACCATCTCCAGTTGCTGAAATGCTCCACTATCTATATCTTTAATTTTCACGCGTTTCACATGCATGCCTAAATTTTTAATTTGCTTAAATATACCATCTAACTCATGATGCTCTTTAACAGTAATTTTTATAGATAAATCCTTTTGTCTTAATGAATACGGTCCTGCAATTTTCACAAGTTGCGGAAGTACATTAATCGCTAAAATAATTAAAACCATAGCAACTGTCGCTTGTAAATAGAATCCCGCACCAATTGCGATCCCTAAAGCTGAAGCAGCCCACACCATAGAAGCTGTTGTTAATCCAGAAATAACATCATTACTTCTTCGTAAAATGACACCTGCGCCAAGAAAACCAATTCCACTAACAATTTGAGCGGCCAGTCGCATCGGATCCATATTTGTATGTCCTGGAACAGAATATACATGCACAGATTCAATTGAAACCATCGTAATTAAACAACTTGCTACAGAAATAACCATACTTGTTTTCACACCAAGTGGTTTATTCTTTAGCTGCCTATCTATCCCGATGAATAATCCTAAAAAGAGTGCTAAACCTAATTTGAGTAAAAATTCATATGACATATTTCCATTCTCCTTACTTTACAATGTTTCCCTTAGAATAACTCACTATAACTCTTTTATGATATCAATTCCAGTCTTTTCTATTCATTTAACGTAAAAAACCGAAAAAACATTTATAACGATGTTTCTCCGGCTTTTTATTACACTTTAGATTCTTCTTTATTTCTGATCTTTAATCTTAATTTCTGCATCTTTGTAGAATGCTAATTTACTGTCATTATACTCTTTTGTAAATTTGTTAAACTGCTCTTTCGACTTTTGTGCTTCCACATTTAATTCATTAACAGTTTTAACTTTTTCACCGATTTCTTTTAATTTCGTTTCTTTTACTTTTAATTTTTCATACAGTTCTTTTTCAGTCGCTAACACTTTCGTGTAATTTTCATTCATCTTTTTGAATGCATCATAACGATTTTTATACGACTCTTCTACTGCTTTTGCTTGTTTTTGTAACTTCTTATCTTCAATCTTCTCTATATTACTTTGAACAGATTTCGTTTCCTTCTGTGCTTTTTCTAGCATTTCTTTTTCACTTTTCAATACTTTTTCACGATCATCTACATTTGCAGTAGCTTGCTCTATTTTCTTCACAACTGCTTCATTATGATCTTTACCTTCTTGCAAAATTTGAGCATATAATTCTTGCCCTTGTTTCTCTAACTGCTCTAATTTTTTTGCTTCATCCACTAAAGATTTTTCTTGTGTTGCTGCTGTTTCAAAAGCTGTATATAGATTTTCTTCTGGCTTTTCACCGAAACAACCTGTTAAAAGTCCTACTGATAATGCTCCAACTACTGCTACTTTTCCATACTTCAACGTTCATTCCTCCATTACATACGGTTATCATGCCAGAAGTTCACTGGGAAGTGACTCTCTTCATGATAAGCTTCAAACTCATAACCCTTTTCTTTTAGCCCCTTTAAAATTGCTGGCACAGCAGCAACTGATTGCGGGTGAATATCATGCATTAAAATTACTTCTTGTGGTTTTGTTGCATTTGTTAATACGTTTTGAGCAATTTGTGCTGCAGCTGCATCAACTGGCATTTTATTGTATCTCCAATCTAATGAATCAATTGTCCAATCCCACACTTTAAATCCGCCTTCTACCACTTTATTTCGAAGACCTTCATTCAATCCAGGCATCGAACCATATGGAGGACGTGTTAATTTAGGTGATTTCCCAATAATATTAGCGATTAAACCTTGATCTTCTTTCATCTCATTTACATACTCGCCATTTTTATATAACTTTGCGAAATTATGTGTCATACTATGCATGCCTACATAATGACCCTCAGCATTTTCACGTTTCACTAAATCAGGAAATTCTTTTACATTCGCTCCAATTAAAAAGAACGTCGCCTTCGCATCATGTTGTTTTAGCGTATTTAATAATTCAGCCGTATATTTCCCTGGCCCATCGTCAAATGTAAGATAAGCAACTTTTCTTTCTTTTCCATTAAAACGACTTGGTGCCGTTTTATTCATTTCAACTTTCGGCTGTTCACTTGCAAGCTGCACTACATTTTCTTGTTTCGCAACAGCTTTTGCTGGTGAAGTAATTGATTGAAACATGTAATACCCAATAGCTACTGCGGCAATCGCTATTAAAACGACTACTATTTGTTTAATTTTTAAAGCTTTTTCCATTCTATCGAATTCCTCTCCCTATTAATCTTATATATAAATCGCCCAATATAATTATACATCTATTTATTTTTATTTCACCATATAAATAGATTTTATTTGTATTATAATGGGAGTTTTATCAAAATTGTTGTTCCTATTCCTTCTTTACTTGTAACACTAAGCGCACCGCCATGAAGCTCCACCATTTTTTTAACGATAGCTAAACCAATACCTGCACCTGCAGCATGATTATTAATTTGGTAAAATGATTGCTCAATATATGGTAAATGTTCTTTAGCAATTCCAATCCCTTCGTCTCTTACCTTAATCACTGCTTGTCCTTCTATTTTAGTCGCTTCAATGTGTATTGTGCTTTTTTTATGTGAATACTTAATTGCATTTTGAACAATATTCAAGAAAACTTGCTTTAGCCTATTTCGATCTCCCATCAATTCAATTCGGTCTATAGTAGTAATAAATTGAATTTCCTTCTCTTCCGATTTAGGAGTTAATTGCCAAATCGTCTCCTCTAGTATATCGTACAATTGCACCTTTTGTTTATATAAATTAAAATGATTTGATTGTAATCTTGAAAAATCTAACAATTCTTCTACTAAATGAATCAACCTATCTGTCTCACCTGAAATAATGCCCATACCTTGCTTTATTTCTTCTTCTGTTAAATGATCTACTGTTTTTAACGTCTCACTCCAACCTTTAATTCCTGTTAAAGGCGTTCGTATTTCGTGCGAAATAGAAGCAATGAATTCATTTTTCATCTGCTCAGCCTTATCTATTTTATAGGCCATATAATTTAAACTATGTGCCAAGTCACCTAATTCTCCAGGATAATCTTCTTTAATTTTTTGCTTTAATGTGCCTTCTGCAATTTGTGAAGAGGCTTGAATAATGGATTCAATTGGCTCAACAAATGAATTTGCCAAACGTCTACTAATTAAGAAGACGACTCCCGAAATAACAATACCTACAGAAATAGTAAACGTAATAATTTCAATAATCTTTTTATTTACATTTGTTAAAACAGTCGTATATTTTAAAACACCAATAGTTTGTCCTTGATGTATAAGTGGGCTTAGCACCTCTAGTTGTTTTTTATTACCTTTCTTAGTAACTTGATTATACATTTCACCTTCTAATAATGATTGTGGAATGTTCACTTTACCTTCTATCTTTTCACCACTTGAAGATTGTATAACCGAGCCGTGACGATCAATTAACTGTAATTCTGTTCCTTCTAATTGAAAGCTACTAATTATGTCACCACTATATTCTTGTAATCGAATAAAGTATAGTGAATTGTATTCTGAAAAAAAACGTGTACTCGTTTTCGCATGAGACTCTATATATTGCACAATACCATTATAATAGTATCGATAAATTGAGACTGAAAATACAACTTCAAATAATACAAGCATAAGTGTAATGACCGTCATAAAATATAAAGTCACTTTCCGTTTCATCTTATACTTTCCTTCCACACATATCCTTTTCCCCACACCGTAAGAATAAATTCAGGTTCTGATGGATTACATTCTATCTTTTGACGTAACCGTCTCATATTTACATCTACCACTTTCGTCTCACCTACGTAATTGGTTCCCCAAATCATATTTAAAATTTCATCACGCGAAACTGGCTTTGAAGCCTGATTCATTAAATACTGTAATATCATATACTCTGTAGGTGTTAAATCGACTAATTGTCCATCTTTATACAATCTTTCTTCTATAATATTTAACGAAAATGGACCTGACGTAACAATATTCGTTTTTTCTTCATGTACTTCTATTCTTCTTAATAAAGACTGTATACGTGCAGTTAATACTACTGGACTAAACGGTTTTGCAATATAATCATCTGCACCTATCCCTAGTCCTTGCACCTTATCTTCATCTTGTACACGTGCGGTTAACATAATAATACCCATTTTTTTATTTTCTTTCCTGATAGCCTTACAAACTTCTAAACCATTAATCCCCGGTAACATTACATCCAGCAGTGCTATATCAACAGTTTGTTCACTCAAAATTTGTAACGCTTCTTCTCCAGTAGTAGCTTCTATTACATAAAATCCAGCACGTTTTAAATTTAAAACAATAAAGCTACGGATTGTTAATTCATCTTCTAAAACTAAAATTTTTGACATAATTCTCACCTCCTACTCTTGTTGATAATCCGCTAGCGGTTTTATATATGCTTTCACTTTTTCAAATTTTGATTGCTTCGGTACTGCATATACGTGAGAAGCCGTTTTAATTGCTGCGCTGTAGCCTTTTATATTGAACCATTCTTTCCGCTTAAAAATATGAACTTCAAGCCATATTTCATTTGTTCTTGTATCCAAAAACTTTTGAGAATTTGATTCTTTTTGCTGATCTGGTATTGTAATTTTCCCTATTAACTCTTTAGGGATTTTCACATAATACCCTTTTTCTATATCTATATATCGTTCTTCAATTGGTTTAATTCCAGATTCACTCCACTGTATGTAACGTTCGAAAAGCGGACTATCACCATGTGATTTATCTTCCCAACCTTTTGGGCGTACAGTACGAACAAATTCAATAATGTCGTCTTCATTAACATCTTTACTTTCTACAACATATTCATTAAATAAATCTTCTTTCCCATCTATAGGTAATACTTCATAATGATCCTGATCAAATTTTGCTACATAAGTTATACCTGAATGAGCCCCTGTTCCCGCATCGATTACAACTGCCTTTAATGATTTAGAAATACGACCCATTTGTATTCTTTGAATACTATTTATATACGGATCAAATGTAACCTCTGACAATACCTTAAACTTTTCAATGAACTGAACCTTCAACTGTTCATCTTTCATATGCGAAACAAGGCTTATGTCTTTAAAACCATTTTTGTTTAAATCATCTATAAATAACTTTGTATACTTCTGTCTATAAAATTCCTTTATATCGTCACTCTCATCGGAAAAAACATACATTGTGTTTTCTAATAAATCACGATTGGTAGTTATTCCTATCAATAGTTCCCTTTTCCCACTCCCTGTGAAATCTCCTACCTCAACAATATCTACTTCTTCCCCATCAAATGTATAGGTTGACTTCATATTCCATCCATTATTTTTCTTCTCATATACGGCTAAATATATATGATAATCTTCATTAGGTATTTTATATACGATGACAGCTTCTTTGTTATTATCTCGCTCGAAATTCATTGACCATGTCGTCTGTTTATCTCTATTAGACATTGGAGTAAGTAAGCGATAATTAACAGGTAAATCTTTATCAATTTGTTCATTTAATTCATTAATCCATTTTTTATTTGTAGGAGCTTCCATTAGACTTGTTGGAGCTTCAGACATTTTACATCCAGTCAATATAAAGATAATTCCCATCATGCTTAACCATTTCTGCATATGATATCTTTCCTTACCACAAATTTTGAATATGTCCTTTTACTTTTTTACCTATCCATTATACTCATACATATGAGTATAATTTTTCTAAACTAAAAAATCGTTACAGAAAAGTTACAAATACATTCCAAAAAAAAAGATTGGCAAAAGCCAATCTTTTTTTATTATTCGTTTCGAACTGGTTTTGGCGTTACACCTAAATGATCATTTAATTTTTTTGAAATATCTTTTACATTTTTTTCATTTGGAATGTAATAATAAATACCACCGATACGTTTATCTGTACCTTCTATTTGCATTTTTTCCATTTCCAAATTAGATCCTGCCATATTTTTTGTAATGGCAAGCATATCGTCAAATGTTAAGTTCGTTTTCATGTTTTTATCAACCGCATCTAGTAAAGAGCCCATTTTGCTAATTGATTGAACAGACATCGCTTTTTTGGCAATTGCTTCTATTACAAGTTGCTGTCTCTGTCCACGCATTGCGTCACTATCAATTTTACGCGTTCTTGCAAGTGCAAGTGCTTGTTCTCCATTTAAATGTTGGTAACCTTTTTCTAAATGGATCATACCAGCTTGGTCTTTACTATCTTGTTCAGTGAAAGTAACTGGTACATCAATATCAATACCACCAATTGAATCGACAATTTGTACGAATGATTCAAAGTTAAACTTCACATAATAATCAACAGGGACATTTAAAAATCTTTCCACCGTATCGCGTGTGCTTTCTACGCCACCAAATACGTGAGCATGAGTAATTTTATCTAATTTTTTTCTAGTTGGAATATAAACACGTGAATCACGTGGAATACTTACTAGCTTAACAGACTTATCATCTTTATTAATTGTTGCTAATAAAAGTGCATCTGTTCGAACTGCTTCGCCATATTGGCTTTTTCTCATTTCACTTCCATCTACACCCATGATTAATATTGAAATATTATCCTTTAAAGGTTCAACTTCTTTATCACGCTTTGATGACTTTTCAATTTTCGCATACGCATCATTTACAACAGCTTTTGCTTTATTATATATAAACGAACCATATCCTACTCCTCCAAAAATAAGTAGGAAAAATGGAATTAATATGAACCATTTTATTGACTTTCTTTTAGAACGCTTTTTATTACTTCTCGTATTTTGTTCTAATTCAGAGCTCATACCCATTCGCCTCTCTTTCTCTTTACCAAGTATAATGTAAGTCTATTTATCTTCATATTGAATTTCCTTTCATTAACCTTACAATTTTGTAAGGTTACTACTAAAACCCAATATGTATTCCATTTCACATTATACTCTCGTACTTATTTTTGGCAAGTCACTATTTACCAATTTCAAAAATTTAGCACTTCGCAACATGCAAATTTATAAACTCATTAACTCTTTCATTTTAAATTAGGATATCTTTTTCCAGATAAACGATATGAATAAAGAGTCCAGCTAATGATAAAACCTCTATGAGTACAGTATATTTCACGTTATTATTTCTCAAACGGCGTATACATGCTTTTCTTCCCCTGATTATCAATAAAAGCCGACTTTGCTTTTATTTTCGTTTTTTCTACTTCCATGTCTTCATTTGAGAAGTTCACAATGATTTTAATATTTTTTCCATAAGAAACAGATTGTACTAGCTTATCTTCTGACAAATACGCAAAATTCGTCATCTCTTCTTTTACTGCTTTTTCATGAACTTCATTCCAAACTTTTAGATGCTCTGTAATTTCTTTTTTATGTTTATTCCACTCTACTTCATTTAAATGGTACAACGGAGGAACATTATACAATAATTCAGACAGCATTCGATTTCCAACTTCATCTTTTACCTTTAAACTTCCCCATTCCCAATGATGCGTTGTAATAACGGAATCATTGTATACTAATTTATATAATGGTACCGAATATACTGGGTTTAAATACACTTGTTTATATTCTTCTTTCAATGGTACTTGTTTTGCATATTTTTCGGGAACATTTTGATTTGGTGACCAATATCCACCGACATAATACGGACTTGTTTTATTTTTCCGCATATCTTCATCGTCCCATTTAATAACAGGTGTTTCAATTCCGTGTGCAAATGCAATCGTACTACTAGCAAAATCATTTCCACCTTCAGAACCAACGACCATACCCTTTTCTTGTGCAATGTAGTCCATTCGTTTTAAACGTGCTTTTAAATCTTGCTCTTGTGTCGTTATATGTTTCGCTGAATAGTCATCGTAAATTTCACCTGTCGCATCACAATCAATAAACCATGAATTATATTTAGGACCATTTTGTAATATATCATTCATGCGTTCCTTTACACTAGGCAGCGATAAAGTCGGGTTTAACTTGCGACCTCTGCCTAAAAAGCCTTGCACCTTTTCTCCGTTTTTCTTCGTTACAGTAGCCTCTTCATATAATGATGGGTCATTAAAGGATGCTGTGTTCCAATTTTTATCACTTTTTTCGTGAATGGAATGATATGAATCATACGGACCAACTAAATACCCCATTTCCTTCGCTTTTGTCACGAAATTAGGTTGCATAAATCCTTGTTCCCAGTTCGGCAGACCAATCCACGCTTTTTCTATTCCTACCTCTTTCATTTCCTTTAGTATGTCCGTTCCATCTGCATTACCCCATTTACTTACCTCTTCAACCGCATCACCAAGTAGCGACTTTAATAAATGCTTATTTAAGCTATACAATTCTGTGTTCGTTAAGTGACCTACACCTTTCTTTAATAGCACACTAGCTTCCTGATCAACGTTTTGAAAAATATCCTCTTTATAAAATTCCTTCATGGATAATACTTCGTTTATATAACGTAAAATAACATTTTTTTGATACTTATCAATGAAATCTTGTTTACTTACTTGATCTAATACATTCAGTTCCCCAGGCTCTGAACTATTCTTTTGAATAAGTTCTCTTATATGACTAAACAGCGGGCTATTTATTTGCTCCCTTAGTTTTGGCCAATTTATATTATTTTCTGATAAACCATTTTGATTCCAAAAATAAAAATGCGCCGCTCCATATAACTTTTCGATTTCTTTATTTTTTCTAGCCTTTTCTTGTAATGTTTTAAATTCACCTTTTCGAACAATATCATCCTTATACAGTTTAGCAATGCTTACCGCATCATTATTTGTCACATATAATTGAAATCCATATGTTTTATTTTTATTTATGCTCGGAAATTCATGTGTAAAATCAAATCCTATTTTCGGATCCGAATGAAATTTCAATTCATTATTAAACATATTGTTTGCAATATATACAATTGAATATTTCGAACCATTTAAAGCGAAAAACTTCATAGAAAATGATTCAGCAAATGAATATGCATCATCCTTTAAAAACTTCTTCCAATTCTCATCATTGCTCGGAATTTGCTTACCCTCCCACAACGGAAGTGTATAATTTTCAGCTTCTACTTTCGGCCATGTAAAGCTTTCTGCACCAGTCGATTCCACTTCAATGTTTAAGTGGTCTTTTTTCTTTTCTAATTTTATTTTTACTTTTTGATCTGGATATTCCCACGATGTACGATCCTTTTCTTTTTTTACATTCGATACCTTCATTTTCGGTAGGGGTTGTGATGCCTGTTCCTTTACCCCCTCATGTTCTACAGTTAATGTGAATGTTTCTGGATTTACATCATAAGTAAAATCTTTATACGTCGATTTCTTTATTTTAGACTCTTGTACAGCATTACTACCTTTTACGTCACAACCGACTAAAGTCGAAAATGGCATAGTTGTTAGAAGACATATCGCTATCATTTTTTTCATCCTCTGCACCTCCACCAATGAATATACAGGTGGTTTGTTACAGGAATGTGGCAAAAAATAATAGAGCTAGCATTTTGCTAGCTCTATTTGGAGTATTAAAAGTTGATATGAACAACTATAATTCGCTTAGAAGATATGTAATACAGTAACTGCATTTTTTCTCAACAATTATGAAACTAAACAAATCAAAATTTTAACAAGCATTCTTTAACTGAAAAAATAAGTGTATACAATGTATCCTAAAAGTAGTACTAAAATGATTATCCCTGTACCTTTCCAATTCATACCGCCTGCTATATCAACTGGACTACCTGTTTCCGCTCTATTGAGTCCGTCATGTAAAGAACCCGTAGGATTACTTTTTAATTCACTTTGTCTCATACGCTCTCTTTTTTCTTCTGGTGACTCTTTATTCATTTAATCACCTCCAAAATGAATGCACTCTTTACTTACATTATTCAAAATCAACATTTGTTTTATATTTTTTTCCGAAAAAACCTAATTTAAAATAGGTTTGCAACGTAAAGAAAGCTAGCCATGCCAGCTTTCTTTACGATCCAATATGCTCTTCCTTATTTACAATAATACCTTTATGGTCGATTTCAAGCTCACATACTTTCATATCTGTAAATACTCTCGCTAATTGCTCAGCGATTTCTTGACGTTTCTCATATGGCGTTAATATAAAAATAGATGGTCCCGCACCGCTAAGTGCTGTACCGTACGCACCAAATTCTTTTGCGCATTTACGAATAGATGGTAATAACGGTACGAGTTCTAAACGATATGGCTCGTGAAAATGGTCTCTCTCCATCATTTCACCTACAACTTCCCACCGCTTTTGACATAATGCAGCTACTAATACGTTACTTATCGCACTAGCTTTAACTGCCTCATGAAACGAAAACATCTTTGGTAATACAGATCGACTTTCATCTGTATTTAATTCTTCATTCGGAATAAGAGAAATTACCCCTAACTCCTTGCTCTCAATTCTTACGACGGAAATATCCTTTCCATCAAGTGCTCCGATTACAGTTCCACCTAATATAGAAGCAGCAACATTATCAGGATGTCCTTCAAAATTTGTAGCAATTTGAACTTTTTGATCAGCAGTTAAGTTCAAATTGCCTAGTTGATTCGCAAGTTCTATCCCAGCTACAATCGCTGATGCACTACTTCCTAGCCCTCTTGTTAATGGGATATTACTAGTAACTTCTATTATATGGGGTGATATAGAAGGACAGACTTTACATGCCGTGCTAACGATTAAATTTTTATCGTCTGTCGGAATTGATTCTTCAAAGGAATGGATTACTTGCCATTTATCAGCTTTTTCTTTAACCACCACATCTAAATACAATGACAAAGCTATTCCAACTGAATCAAATCCAGGACCAACATTTGCCGTACTAGCAGGGACACGAACACTTAATGGTATCACGACATAATCACCCCTTTAATATGATCTTTAATCTGTTCTATATCATTTGACAAACTTGCGATGTCTAGTTGATTTGAAGAAATAGCGATATCAGGATCCTTCAAACCATTTCCAGTTAATACTGCAACAACTGTTTCTCCCTTTTTGATTTTTCCAGATTTAACATGTTTAATTACGCCAGCTAATGAAGCATTTGATCCCGGTTCAGCGAAAACTCCTTCAGTTTTTGCCAATAACCTATACGCATGTAAAATTTCTTCATCTGATACCATATCTATTTCACCACAAGACTGCTCGGCAGCCTCTACTGCATACGACCAACTTGCTGGGTTACCAATGCGAATTGCTGTTGCAATTGTTTCAGGCTCTTCAATTACATGCCCTTTTACAATTGCCGCTGCTCCTTCTGCTTCAAAGCCATGAATTCTTGGCTTCTTATAACCTTTTTCTTTCTCATATTCACAGAAGCCTTTCCAATATGCTGTAATATTCCCTGCGTTCCCAACAGGGATAGCTAGAACATCTGGTGCATTTTGCAATTGGTCACAAATTTCAAATGCTGCTGTTTTTTGTCCTTCAATTCGATAAGGATTCACTGAATTTACTAATGTAACCGGCTCTTCTGCAGCAATATTTCTTACAGCCTTAAGTGCATCATCGAAATTCCCTTCTATTGAAATAATTTCAGCTCCATAAGCGACCGCTTGCGCTAATTTTCCATGCGCAATCTTTCCTTCAGGGATTACGATTATACATTTCATCCCAAGACGTGCCGCATATGCTGCAGCTGATGCTGATGTATTACCTGTTGATGCACAAATGATTGCTTCTGAACCTTCTTCTTTCGCCTTAGCAACTGCCATCACCATACCACGATCTTTAAAAGAACCTGTCGGATTCGCTCCTTCGTACTTACCATATAGCTGAATCCCTAATTGCTTTGATATATTTAATAACGGAATAAGAGGTGTGTTTCCTTCCATTAAACTGACATCAGGTGTGTTTTCATTCACCGGTAAATAAGAAGCATATTGTTTTAATAGTCCTTTATACATATTGTTTTTCCTCCTCAATAATGTAGTAACTGTTTATTTCACTTGCGACAGCTTCTATCGCTCCTAAAACTCGTTCGAATTGATACTTGGAAGTTCGATGTGTCACAACAACAACTTCTGCCAGTTCACGGTTTAAAGGTAATTGAATAACTTCTTTTAAACTTACAGAATAATTAACGAAACATTCTGTTATTTTTTGTAACATCCCAGGCTCATCTCGTAATGAAATACGCAAGAAATATTTCGAAACTACTTCTTCATCACTTTGTAATTCATAAGGAACTGGTTCTTTTAACGCACTTTTATTTTTCGGCACTTGATTCATATTTTTAACGATTGAAATAATATCACTTACTACAGCAGAACCAGTTGGCAACTTTCCAGCTCCAGGTCCGTAAAACATTACTTCTCCTACCGCTTGACCGTGAACATATACTGCATTAAATTCATTATTTACATTCGATAATGGATGACGACTTGGTAAAAGTGTCGGTTCTACACTTAAATGAATGGCTGATCCTTGTTTTTCTGCTTTCCCAATTAACTTCATAGTAAATCCTAACTTTTCAGCCATTTGTAAATCTTCTTTTTCGACCTTTCGAATCCCTCTTACTTGCACATCATCTAATGAAACATTCATCGAAAAACCTAAGTTTGCAAGAATTGCTACCTTTCTCGCCGCATCTAGTCCATCTACATCTGCTGTCGGATCCGATTCTGCAAAACCTAATTTTTGTGCTTCCTGTAAAGCCTCTTCATAAGACCACCCATTTTGACTCATTTTTGTTAACATATAATTTGTTGTACCATTTACAATTCCCATTATTTTTTCAATTTGATCTGATGCTAGCCCGTCAGTTAGTCCTCTTAACACTGGAATACCGCCTGCTACGCTCGCTTCATAACATAAATCACAATCATTATCGTTTGCCAGTTGAAGAAGCTCTGCACCATATACAGCCATTAAATCTTTATTTGCTGTTACGACATGTTTTTTATTTTCTAAAGCCTTAACAATATGCTGTTTTGCTTCTTCAATTCCGCCCATTACCTCTACTACAATATCAATATTTGAATCATTTAGAACTTCATCTGCATGACTTGTGACTGCAATTCCGTCAATACAAACATCGCGTTCTTTTTCCAAATCACGTACAACGACTGTTTTCACTTTCACTTCGTATCCTGTATCAAGAGCGATTTTTTTATAATGTTCTTTCAAAATATGAACAACACCACTTCCGACCGTGCCTAAACCTAATACCCCAACATTTATAACGTTATTCATCTTCTAATCTCCTCCTAAAAGTTTAATTGTTACACCTATAAATCACCTTACTCTGCTTTTTTGTCATGCAGGTGGTGGTTATTTCCGTACTTATAAATAGTTTCATGTTACCGCACCTCCCTTCAAAGTAATAAAAAAAACACACCCCTCCCTAGGAAAGGGACGAATGTGTTTTCGTGGTTCCACCCTTGTTCCAATCTAGACGTATTTCTCCCTAGATTGCTCAAGTTCAGATAACGGCTGATACCGTCAATAATTACTAGATTACTCGTTCACTATTGAAGTTCAAAGGTGGTAAAATCATTTCTCGTGTTAGGAAGCTCACACCCTTGGCTTCCCTCTCTGTAAACCGTAAAAATGATTTCTTGTCCTTATCGTTACTTTTTCGTTCATGTTTATTTGTTAACTCATTATACTCGCATAAAAAACAAAATCAATACTATTTTTTAATTATTTTAAATTTTCAATCTCTAAAACCGTAAAAAAACACACTCATCCCTAGGAAAGGGACGAATGTGTTTTCGTGGTTCCACCCTTGTTCCAACCTAGACGTATTTCTTCCTAGATTGCTCAAGTTCAGATAACGGCTGATACCGTCAATAATTACTAGATTACTCGTTCACTATTGAAGTTCAAAGGTGGTAAAACCATTTCTCGTGTTAGGAAGCTCACACCCTAGACTTCCCTCTCTGTAAACCGTAAAAATGATTTCTTGTCCTTATCGTTACTTTTTCGTTCATGTCTATTTGTTAACTTATTATAGTTATCAACTTTTTAAAAAGCAAGCCTATTTTTACTAACTATTTTCAAGAATTTTTTTATAATATTTTACAATAGCATTATGCAACCGCCACTCAATTTACCTATTTTGTTATTTCTCCAGTTTATAAATCAACGGTTCATATATAAATTCCCCATTCTAAAACCCGTACATATCCGCTCTACAAAACTATATTAATAAAATTTCTAATACAATCTTTTTGTATAACTTTCTTCTAAAGAACGTGCAACATCTTCTTCTGAAGTATTCACTTTCGCATGCTCCAGCAACATTTTTGCTGCTGAAGGTAACTCTTTTTTATTTAACCAAGATTCTGGATCCCACATCTTAGAACGAATAAAAGCTTTTGCACAATGAATATAACACTCTTCTATTTCAACAACAATTCCAAGCAACGGATTGCGTCCATTCGCCTGCATTTCTTTCAAAATTTCTTCGTCGTTTGTAATATACGCTCGGCCATTTATTCTGAGTGTCTCCCCAAGACCTGGAATAAAAAAGATTAGTCCTACACGTGGATTTGAAATAATATTCAAAATGGAGTCTATACGACGATTTCCTGGTCTTTCTGGAATGATAATTTTATTATTATTGAGTACGTATACAAATCCAGGTGCATCTCCTCGCGGCGAGGCGTCACACTCCCCCAACTTATTTCCAGTGGATAATACTAGAAAAGGAGATTTAGAAAGAAAATCTACGCAATGGTGGTCTAATGATGAAATGACTTTTTTCAACGCTCGCTCACTTGGTTGCCCCAATATTTTCCGTAACTCTTCCTCTGTTGAAATAATCGATTTTATTTCCGTACGCTCTATCCCCACTTATAACCACTCCTTTTTCTTTATTTTCCCAAAATTCAATACAAATATTGTATAATAAAATTTGAGGAAAGGGGAATTAAAATGACAGAGTGGTTAACAATATTTGATCCTGAAAGAAATACACTTGGGAAGAAATTACGTGATGAAGTGCATCGTGACGGCGATTGGCACGAAACATTTCATTGCTGGTTTGTAGAAAAAGATAATGAAGATATGTTTTTATATTTCCAATTACGCTCTAAAAATAAAAAAGAAGCTCCATGTATATGGGATATTACTTCAGCTGGACATATTATGCATGATGAAGATGTACAAATTGGTGGTCTTCGTGAAATTGAGGAAGAATTAGGGCTTTCCTTTCAAACTAATGATTTAACATACAAGGGAATCTTTAAAATAGATTATGAAATTTCAAATCTTACTGATCGCGAGTTTTGTCATATGTATTTTCACAACGTCATCAATCCACTTCCATTCGCACCAGGTGAAGAAGTAGACGATGTGATGAAAGTACATGCAACTTCTTTTCTACAACTATTAAAAGGAGAGATTTCATCTTTAACGACTATTTCAGTCTTAAACAATACACCGATTACGATAACATTTGAAGATATTTATCCGTATGATCTTGCATACTATGAATTTGTTATAGAGCAAGGAAAAGAATTATTAAAAAATAATAGTTTATAAATAAAATAGGACTCCTAGCAAAATATTGCGTAGCGTCCTATTTTTTTATTATTGTTCAAGTATATTTAATCTACTCTCTACTTGTATAAATAAACGAATGATTAATAACAGCATAACCACTATAATCGCTATTATTGTATGTGGATATCTAAACAGTATACTAATAACACTTCCAATTAACATCATGATAAATCCGTTTTGCTTCATCACTTCTGCACTATACCTGTTACCCGCATCCCATAATTCCTTATTTTTCATAGATCGTTTCGTACGATAACCATATGCCGCATTAATATCGGTCGGTGAATTTTTTTGAAGAATAATTGCCGCAAGTATAAAAATAATACCAATCAATATGCTTATTCCTATGTTTACTAGTGCATCAATCAATTATATCCCCCCTAACTTACACTTTCATTATACGACACAACCCTTATTTTTCCAATTTATAACACATTCACTTTCTTTCTTTCGATGTCTGGAACATACTTGGAAGTGTTACAAAACGTGCCCCTTTCGTTTTTAACTGCGGAATGATTTTGTCTAGTGCATCAACAGATCCTTGTAAATGCCCACCTGGAGTAGAATGCTGCAGTATGACACTACCTGGAAATGAATTCCCTAACACATTATTTGTAATCGTATCGGCACTTACACCTTTCCAATCAACTGTATCAACACTCCACTGTACAATCATAAAATTTTGCTCAGTTGCCCAATTCAATTGATTTTCAAGTATTTCACCATACGGTGGACGTATAAATTTAGGAGCATAGCCGGCTAAACGTTTTAATATTTCTTCCGTTTTTATAATTTGATTACGGTACTCAGCGTCATTTACTTTCGCTAAATTCGGATGACTGTACGTATGATTACCAATTACATGCCCTTCATTTGCAATACGCTTTACTACGTTCGGAAATTTTTCTGCGTTTTCACCAAGTAAGAAAAAAGTAGCTTTTACATTATGTTGTTTTAACTTATCTAATATTTTTGGCGTGAATTCTGAATCTGGTCCATCATCAAATGTAAGAGCTACTTCCGCTTTATTATACGGTCCTGAAAATGCGTACGCATATTTTTCAACCCATGTAAATGGTGTCCACGATCCACGATCATCTGCTTTCATTTGTACTTCATAGCTTTGAGGGATATATGCGTATGGCAATGCGCTTATATAGTCTCCATAATAAAATGAGTTATATGGCATATAAGCATACGAAACATCTCGTTCTAGTCCCCATTGATATGGAGCAAACATTTCTGGCGAATAAAAATAATACATGATAAAAAACCTCCCTAAATTTTCATATGTGATTCATCTGCACTTTGTTAGAGAAATTGTTATTCATAAACAAAAATAAGACTGTCCTTAATTAGGACAGTCTTACTGCTTACTATTGATGTACTATCTTTTGGCAAAGCTTTCACATGTTTTATATAGTTCGTCACTTTATCATCATCATCTTGCGGATATTGATATTCATATTTGTTAGCGATTTCGTTCGCCACTTCCCTAAATAAATCACCCATGACAAAGAATGACTCCCATATGTTTTCATATTCTGCATTAGAAAATGTTCTTTTAAATTGCACCCACATATCTTTTTCAATATATTGCTCGAAATGCTTTCCAAACTTCCCTGCATTAACTGTAAAATCTGTTTTCATACCAATATACCATTCTAGCATTACGATGAACATATCTCGCACTGGTCCCTCCAGCATTCCTTTTGCATAAGAAAGCTCTTCTCTCCATAGCCCTTTTGCCACATTCGTACTACACCACCAAAATTCATTACAACAATCCAAAAACTCTTTTTCTGTAGGCTTTTTTATTAAGTAATCTTTATCGCTTGCTGGCGGGAATCCTTCCATACAATTATCTTTATCGAGAAGTAATTTACTTAAACTATCTTGTCCAACGAACTTTTTTATTAACTCAACTGGAACTAGCGTTAAATCAATCCGATTCCCATCCATGAACTGCATTAAATACGGAAACTTCCCATCTTCATCTGGTTGAACTAACGACATTTCTTCTGGCATTTGTACTATCATTATTTCTCCAAATCTATGAACCCAATTATGATTAGACGTAAAAGATTGTATATCATTTACAACATACATAATATCATAGTCTTGAAAACAATCTCTTTTCACATTTGGATTTACACGCGATCCATTCAGGATAACTGCTCGAATTCTTCCATCCTCTTTTGCTGTATTAATAATTAAGTCTAGCATTTCTTTTTCAGTTCTCATCTACTTATAGCCTCCAATTTTTTGATATATAATATAGCGTTATGTATGTCGGAGGCCCACGAGCTAATCTCGTTATACAAGATACATGTTATAATTTTTCAAACATCTTTTTCATTCTATCTATCTCCTTACCTCATTCTTTTACGATTGCCATTACAAATCCATCGTATCCCTTACTTCCGACAGTTTGAAGCGCTGTAGCACTAACACGTGGCTCAGCAGCTATTAATTCATAGAAACGACGTATCCCTTGTACACGAGGATCGGTACTAGTATTGTCAATAACTTCTCCTTCACGTACTACGTTATCCCCAATAATTACAGTACCCGGTCGTGATAGTTTTAGTGCCCATTCAAAATAAGCAGGGTTATTTTGTTTATCAGCATCTATAAAAATAAAATCAAACGGTTCATACTTCTCGTTTTCTATTTGTTGTAAAGAATCTAACGCTAATCCTGTTCGTATTTCAATTTTATCAGTCAAATTAGCACGCTCAATATTGCTACGTGCAATTTCAGCATGTTTTTCACTTGCTTCCAATGTAACAACTCGGCCTCCAGATGGCAATGCTCTAGCAAGCCATATCGTGCTATACCCGCCTAGCGTGCCAATTTCTAAAACATTACGAGCCCCTTGAATTTGTACTAATAGTTGTAAAAACTTCCCTTGCATTGGTGATACATCATGTGCTGGCAAATTAGCTGAAACATTAGTTTGAAGAACCCCTTCTAATGTAGAATCTTTCGGTATTAATACATCACTCATATATTGATCAACAGCCGTCCATTTCTCAATTGTACTCATGTAAATACCATCCCTTTCAATTTCCCAATGCTTTCTACCATTCACTTTTAATTATACCGAAAATTCTGTCTCGAATACAAAAAATAAAGAAGGTACATCTACCCCTTACAGAATAGATATCCCTTCTTTTAAAGTTAAATTTACTTCCTATGGATTAGTAGACCAAAGCCCAGCAGATTTAATAAATGTACGTTTATTTAATTTCAGCTGCGCTACGATAAATTCTGCAATATCTTCTGCTTGCATTACTTTATCAGGGTTTCCATCAGTTAATCCTAAATCTACAGCCATATCAGTCGCTACTGTACTTGGAGTTAAAGCTGTTACACGAATGTTATGTTTGCGAACTTCCATCGCTAACGATTCTGTTAGGCCAAGGACACCAAATTTAGAAGCACTATATGCACTTGTTACAGGTGCACCTTTTTGTCCTGCTGTAGATGAAATGTTAATGATATCACCAGATTGTTGTTCAATCATGCTCGGTAAAGCAGCACGAGTTGCATAATATACACCCATTAAGTTTACTTGAATGATTTTTTCCCAATCAGCAACATCTAATTCTAAAAACTTACCGAACTTAGAAATACCAGCGTTATTAATTAAAATATCGATAGATCCTAAACCATTTTTTAACGTTTCAATCGCAGTAGTCACTTCTTCGTATGAAGAAACATCAGCAGTTGCAATAACAGCTTTTACACCTTCTGCTTCTACTTCTTTCGCTACAGCTTTTAAGTTTTCTTCTGAACGAGCTAATAGTCCTACATTTACGCCTTCTTTCGCTAATGCGATTGCGACAGCGCGACCAATCCCTCTACCTGCTCCTGTAATTAAAGCATTTTTGCCTTGTAATAATTCTGCCAAGTATAACACTCCTTAATCATCTCAGTTATGTATTATATTAAAATTGTATCTATGTTTATGTAAAAAGGCAATGATGCACTTTCATGTGCGTAGGTTACTTGTAGGTAACTATAGAAAGTTTTTATTTATAAGTTTCATTTTTTTACCATTATTCATGTAAAATAAAAACAAATCCAGCATAGGGGAGTGTATGTGTATGAAAAGAAAAAAATGGGTCTTGTTACTAGTTGCAGTCGGACTATTTATCATATTGTTTGCCCTGTACTTTATATTTGGTAATCCACTAAATTATAAAGTAATAGAAAAAGATACTAGCCATTATCTCCATACTAAAAAAGGTTATAAGCAAGAAGAAATACAAAACATAACCGGAAAATATACTCCCCTTTATAATATTGGCTATTATGCAACAGTAGTATATAAAGACGAACCATATTTTACATACTCTTATACATACGATGATAATAAAAAAATAATACAAGACAACGGTATTTTAGGAAGACATACTGAGTCATTTGAACATCTTAATTTAAACTGGTCGTTGTTTGACCAGTTAGTAGATGGTATTCATACAAACTTGCAGGGAAGAGGTTTAAAAGAAAAGAAAGATTATTCTATACGAAACGTTCAATTCATTGATATAGATGACGATAAAAACGGTGCAGAAGCATACGTTGACTTTAAGAACGATAAAGAATCTGATTACTCATACCGTATGAATAGCGAAGGAAAAGCTTATCAATATAATTGCAGTAACGGTAAATGCATTTTTAAAGAAAAATAGTGTTAGAAGGCTCTCCTTCTAACACTATTTTTCTTCATAATTAGGAATACACACAATAAATTCTGTTCCATTTCCTTCTTCACTCTCTACTTTTATCTCTCCTTGATGAAGGTCGAGTACTTTTTTTACAATAGCTAAACCTAGGCCACTTCCTCCATAGGCACGATTTCGTGAAGAATCCGCTTTATAAAAACGCTCAAAAATATGTTGTTTCTGTTCTTCTGATATACCGATTCCCGAATCACGGATGCGCACTTCCACTACTGTTTCATGTTCCTTTAACTGAATAGTAATCGTGCCACCGCTTGGAGTAAATTTAATACTATTATGAATTAAATTAATCCACACTTGACTCATACTTTCTTGGTCAGCAATAACATGTACTTTTTCTAAATCTAGTTCTAACTCGATTTCTTTTTCAGCCCAGAGTGGTTCACTATTTAACACAATTTGCTTTAACTGCTGATCTAATCGATAACTCACTCTTTCTGGTATATACTCTTCTGATTCTAAAAGAGTTAGCTTCAATAAGTTTTGACTTAGTTTAGATAATCTCGTTGTTTCAGTTTCAATAATGGTAAGATAATGTTTTCTTTTTTCCTCAGAAAGATTATCGTCTTGTAGTGCTCTAGCAAACCCTTTTATAGAAGTTAATGGTGACTGTATTTCATGAGAAACATTCGATACAAATTCTTGTCTCATTTTCTCCATCGTATTCAGTTCATCTGTCATATCATTTATACTTTTTACGAGCACACCAATTTCTCCATCATACTTTTCTTCATTTCGTATTTTTACGGAGAAGTCTCCTTTTGCAATTTTTTGTATCGGTTCAATAATAGTCCAAATCATTGCCTCTCGTTTTGGCCTCATTAATATTCCAATTAATGTCCAAATAAGAATAATAAATACAAAACCGACCATATCACTAATTAGAAAGGCAACAAATGGCGATACGTTTACGTCAAAAGCATTCAATATACTAGTTGCTACATAAAATGCGATAGACCAAATGATAGTAAGAAAAGAAAAGAGCGCTAATACCGCTCCAAATACTTTCAGCATCTTCAACTTACTCATTCGTTTTCTTTTTCTCATTTACTTACCTCTAAGCGATACCCTAATCCTCTTATTGTTTTAATACTAAATTTCGACTGCTCTTCTTGAAACTTCTCACGTAACCGATTAATATGAACGTCTAGTGTACGTTCATTCCCTTCAAAATCATATCCCCATATTTCTTCAATTAATTGCTCTCTCGAACAAGTTCTTCCCGATTTAGACCCTAAAGTAAAGAGCAGCTCAAATTCTTTTAACGGTAACATAACCGTTTGTTCTCCAGATGTAACTTCGAATGTTTTACGATTTAATAATACATTTCCAACTTGAATCGATTGTGAAACTGTAATTTGGTAACGTTTCAATAATGCCTTTACTCTCACTACTAGTTCTATAGGGTCAAATGGCTTTACAAGATAATCATCTGTCCCAAGGTGAAATCCTTTTACTTTTTGTGATGTTTCCCCTTTGGCAGTTAGCATCAGAACCGGGATATCATAGTATTTTCTTAATTCAAAACATACATCAAATCCATCCATATTTGGCATCATGATATCAAGAATAACCATATCGACTTTTACGTCATCCATTTTCCGAAGTGCATCTACTCCATCAATTGCCTCATATGTTTGAAAACCTTCTCGTTCTAAAAATACAGAAACGAGTTCCCTAATGTGTGGATCGTCGTCTACTATTAAAATTTTAGGTATCAAAGGAACCATTTCCTTTCTACTTAGCATCTAATATATTTTTTTAAAATGCACCCTCTTTAATTTTCAATTGTTGCGTTGCAAACTCACGATACATATCATGCGTCTGTAATAATTCATCATGCGTACCACTACCTGTAAGATTCCCTTTTTCAATAAAGATAATTTTATCTGCATCTACAACAGTAGAAAGTCTATGCGCAATCACTAACGTTGTTCTGCCTTTCATTAAGTTATTTAACGCTTTTTGAACGACAGACTCAGATTTACTATCTAAGCTTGAAGTTGCCTCATCGAGCATAAGAATTTGCGGATTTCGAAGTAACGCTCGGGCAATGGCAATTCGCTGTCTTTGTCCACCAGAAAGCTTCACACCGCGTTCTCCAACTTCTGTTGCATAACCGTTTGGTAAGTCATGAATAAATGCATCAACATATGCCATTGCTGCTACTTTTTCAATTTCTTCATCCGTTACTTCACCTTCAACGCCGTAACAAATATTATCACGAATCGTTCCATCGATTAACGGACTATCTTGTGATACGTAACCGATTTGACGTCGCCATGACTGTAATGAATAACTCGTAATTGATTCTTTTCCTAATTTAATGGCACCACTAGTTGGCTCATAAAAACGTTCCAGTAATGAGAATAACGTTGTTTTCCCACTACCACTTGGTCCTACAATCGCTGTCACTTTTCCAGATTCAATTGTGAAATCAATATTTTTCAAAACTTGCTCTTCTTCGTTATACTCAAAATGTACATTTTCAAGAACGATCGGTTGCTTAGCATTTGTCACTTTCACACCAGTTTCATGATCTTCTACTTTATATTCTAAAATCGTACTAATTCTTTCCGTTGCACCAATTGCCTTTTGGAATTGTGTAAAGAACATAGATAATTGACTCATCGGCATTACAATTTGAACTAAATACAAAATAAACGCTACAAGTTCACCAGTTGTTAATGCACCGCTAGAAACTCTCATCCCGCCATATCCTACGATAATAACAAGTAGTGCCATTAAAACAAACGACATAACTGGCGAAATTAATGCTTGCACTTTTCCTTCTTTCAAACCAAATTGTAATAACTTTTGTATGCCTGTATTACCCGTTTCATATTCTCTTTTTTCTGTATTTGAAGATTTCACTAAACGAATTTCTGATAACACTTGCGTTAACACACTTGTAAAAGATGCCGTTTCATCTTGAAGCGCTTTTGAAATCTTATACATTTTTCGTCCAAGTGGAACTAAAATTAATACAGACAACGGAATAACCGTTAAAAGTAAAGCAGTCATTTTCCAATCTAACACAAATAATACAATTAACGATCCAACAATTGAAATACCACCTGTTAATAAGTTTGACAAATGCTCAGAAATTAACGTTTTCACAACACCTGTATCATTCGTCATACGGCTAATGGTATCACCTGTTCTATTTTGATCGTAATAAGATACCGGCAAGATAAGTACCTTTTTCCACAAACGTTCTCTTAGTCCCGCTACAATCTTCTGCCCAATATAATTTAGTAAATATATAGACAACCCTGCCGCAATAGTTTGCATTACAAAGAAAGCAACTAACCCAACAATTTGTCCTGCACTAATTGAAGAAAGCGAAAAATTATCTACTAATCCTTTTGTTAGCATAGGAATAAATAAACTCGCTCCCGTAGAAAGCAAACTCATTAATAACGCAAAAATTAAAATTCCTTTCGGAGGATTTGTATCTTGAATAAGGCGTAAAAACTGCCTCCAGCTCCCTTTTTTCTTCATTTCATTTCTAACTTCCATTCCTGTTCATCTCCTCATGTTAAACCAAACTATTCTTTCTAAAATTAGAATACGATACAAATGTAAACTGAATGTAAACACACTTTTTCTATTTTTACAAAATATACATAAAAACTCATCTTTACAACAGATATAAACATCTGATATTATTACCTGGTACTTAATATTATTCTATGTGAATTATAGATAAATAATTTAAAACACGATATAAATCTCCAGTTAGTGAAAGGAGTATCCTTTTTGCAAACAAATATACATTCTGAAAAGGAAACAATTATTTTTATTCATGGATTAGTTGGCAATCGTCGCGCCTTCAAAAAGGAGCAAAAACGATTTTCTGCCTCCTACAACATTATAACTTATGACTTATTAGGTCACGGTGATGATAAAGGAGAAGCAATCGACTTTTCATTACAGCGTCTCGTAGATCAATTATTAAACTTATATGAACAAGAAGGTATTAAAAAAGCTCATATTTGTGCGCTAAGTTACGGCTGTTACATCTCTACAATTTTTGCACAAATGCATCCAGAAAAAGTATTAAGTATTTGTCATATTGGAGGACATTACAATAACCCTTCTCGCTTATATAGCGTATTCCAAAATTTTTGGGAGAAGCGAGGGGATGAATACTCTAAATGGCTCTCTCAATACGCAAATACTATTTTTCCAAGTGGTATACTAAAAGCAAATCCGTTTGCAGTCATTTCAAGAAATATTTACTACCGTTTCGGATTACAATTACATTCATCCATTATTGCCCAGTCATTACGACATCGGTTAGAATTCGATTTAAAGTCTAAATTAAAATCACTTCCTCACCCTATACTATGGGTAATGGGAGAGCATGATCATCTCTATAAATCTTGTCTATTTGATTTGAAATCTATTTTACCTAACGTTCTATATAAGGAAATACCTTTAGCAGGACATGCAGCGAACTTATTTCGTCCTAACTATTTCCATGACTTATATGATCGATTTTTAAATGGAAATTTAACATAAAAACTATTAAACTTCCAATTTATACAACTATAAAAAGGCTTCCCAAGTTTCCTTGGAAAGCCTTTTCTCTATACGAAAAGTATATAAAACTACTTTTTCTTAGTATGCTTTTGTGTAACCTAATAGGTGCTTGCTCCAGTAAGAGTTACTTACAGAACTAATACGTACACCAGTTGCATCTGTTTCTGCACTAATGAACTGACCGTTTCCTAAGTAAACACCCATGTGAGAAGGACCTGATTTATAAGTATTTTGGAAGTATACTAAATCACCTGGTTGTGGATTGCTAGTTTTTGTTTTAGAGCTCCAGTATCCAGCAACTGTTTGACGAGCGCCTTTATGACCAGTTTGATTTAATACGTAGTGAATGAATCCACTGCAGTCAAAACCAGCAGGTGTTGTACCAGCAGTTCTGTATGGTGAACCATTTAAAGATCTAGCGAATCCAGCGATTGAAGATGTATCTCCACCTGTTGTTGGTTTTTGTACGTCTTTACCTGGTTGTTGAACGTTATTTGTAACGTTATTGTTATTGTTATTGTTATTTGTAACGTTGTTTACTCCGCCTTTTACAAACTTAACGAAGTCTGCACTTACGTAACCCGTGCGGCCGTTATGGTTAATTTTGTACCAGCCATTTTCAGCGCCAGTAACGTTTAGTACTTTACCATTTGTTACTCCACCGATTACAGCGTTGTATGTAGCTGGGCCTGTACGTACTTTTAAAGCACCAGTGTTAACAACATAAGAACCACCAGTTTGAACTGTTGTAGTATTGTTGTTTGTAGTTGGTTGTTGTGTTTGGTTAGATACAGCAGAACCACCTTTTGTTACGAAGTCTTTGCTTACGTATCCAGTTCCACCATTGAAGTTGATTTTAAACCAATCTTGTACTTCACCTACAACTTGTACTGTTTTACCTTTGTTTACAGAACCTAATACTGTATGAGATGTACTTGGGCCTGTACGTACGTTAAGTGAAGAAACGTTTACTGTGTAAGTACCTGTTCCTTGTTGAACAGTCGTTCCTGTTTTGCCACCAGTCGTTACGAAGTCACCACTTACATAACCTGTTTGACCATTTACGTTTACTTTGAACCAACCGTTTTCTTGTCCAACTACTTGTAGCACTTGACCTGATTTCACTTTAGAAATAACGTTATGTCCTGTACCAGCACCTGAACGAACATTTAATACATCAGCAGTTACTGTGTATTTTAATTCAGAAGTTGTTTCTACAGTTTTTGTTTCAGTTACAGTCGTTTGAGTTTGAGTTTGTCCATTAATTTCTTTTAGCGCTTCATTTGAAACTTGTGCATGAGCAGAATCCATTCCTGGAACTGCAACGCCAGCTACAGAAGCTGCTGCTAAACCTGCAATTACTTTTTTCATAAGTTGTCTTTACTTCCTTTCCCTACTATCCTCTTAAAAAAAAACTTAAAACTTTAATACTTTACAATATTATCAAAGTAAAATATTCATCCAGTTCCATTTTTTAGCAAGAGTTTTATTTTTCACACAGAGTTCATTTTAAATGAACAAAGTGAAATCCGTGTGAACTTCATGTGAACTTTATCATTAATTATAGTGTTTTTGCAATGATTTTTTCAAATTTCTTATATATCGCATAAAAATTCGACATTTCATTTAATATCTCAATATAAAACATCCCTTTTCTATCTTCTATAAAAAATTCTATTAACCTAATACAAACCACATTATGTATTTCCTTATAAAGCTCCTTACATGAAGTATACTTTCATCATGACAAAAATCACTCTATTTATCAATAGTATAATATTTTTAGAAAACTAAATTTCTATACTATCTACAATTTTGAAATAATTTGACGAATTGTAAGATTTATTTCACAAAAACCATTTCTCCTTTAAAGAAAACACACACTATACCAACTGTTTTCTTTTCCGATAATGGAATTTATAGGATAATCATAGTATTATATATCATAATAAAACTTTAATTAGTAAAGGTTTTATCCCCCCGCTAATTATTAACCCTCACTACTCGGGCTACCCATTAATGCGGAATTTTATTGGAATAAAAAGAGGAGGCATATTTGTGAGAAATATAATAGATGATCCAATACAAAAAAATATAGAGCCATACTATGCTTTTATTCAATTCGTTTCAATGATAACATTACAAAAAGTATCAGCTATTGAAATACGTAAAAATGAATTAAAAAATCAGATGAAAAATGCTGGACAAAAAAACCCTTATTACGTATAAAAAAGGTGAACAGGTTATATTCCTGTTCACCTTTTATCAAATTATTTTATTTATAAATTTTCACACGGTTTTCTAACGGTTGGAATTCTTTTTCACCAGCATGTACTACCGGTTTACCAAATGGCATTTGCGCAGTGAGCTTCCAATTTGCTGGAACATCCCACTCTTTTCTCACTTCTTCATCAATTAGCGGATTGTAATGCTGCAACGTAGCACCAAACCCTTCAATTTCTAAAGCTGTCCAAATTGCAAATTGTAACATTCCTGATGATTGCTGAGACCAAGTTGGGAAATTATCTTTATATAATGCAAAGTTTGCTTGAAGGCCTTCCACAACTTCACTGTCTTCAAAATATAAAACCGTTCCATAACCACTTTTAAATGCGTTCATTTTTTCTTCAGTAGGTGCAAAGTTATTTTCAGGTACAATTTTTCTTAATGTTTCTTTCGTAATATCCCATAATTTATCATGTTGTTCTCCTAATAAAACAACAACGCGAGCACTTTGAGAATTAAAAGCTGAAGGTGTATGTTTTACAGCATGATAAATCACTTCTTGAATTTTTTCATCAGAAACTACTTGCTCTTTACTAATTGCATAAATAGATCTTCTGTCTTCAATTGCTGAGTAAAAATCTTTTGCCATCATAATTCCCTCCAATTTTCAATTGAGGCTATTTCATATGTATATGTCATATTACGCCCCTCAAACTTATTATTAATAAGCTTATAACTTTATAATATCACAGCAACAAATAAACTCAAATGATAACACTTGTATTTAGAATCTTTTTCCTTTTTAAAGTTAAAATAAAAAGACCGTTTGTTGTTATCTAAAATTAGTAACAACAAACAGTCTTACTTATGTAGCGATCTAGATTCGTATTTTACTTACTTAATTAACTAATCCAAATGCATACGACATTAACTTATTTGTCTCTGTAAAACGTTTTGTTTTACTTGATGTCCCCATGACCACTGTAATAATTCGATTATCACCTTGCTTTGCAGTCCCCGTAAAACAGTATCCTGCGCTATCTGTAAATCCAGTCTTTAGTCCGTCCATTCCTTCTATATATAAACTTTTATTATTTTTATTTAACATGTCGTTTGTGCTTATAACATTAATATTATTAAATGCTAGCTGACTTTGACGTAAGTGAGTCACTTCTAATATTTCCGGATAATCTTTTATAAGATGATACGCCAATTGTGCTACATCACCAGCCGTCATTTTTGTTTCACTTCCATCTGGCTCTTGTAATCCAGAAGCATTTGCAAATTTAGCATGTTCCGACATTTTTAACTGTTTCGCTTTTGCATCCATAAGCTGAACGAAATCTTTCTCCGATTTTGCCATATGTTCTGCTAAAGCCACAGCTGAATTATTAGCTGACTCAATCATTAATGCATGATATAAATCTTTAACAGTTAATGTGTCATTAACTTGTACTGGGATTCTCGCTCCCTCTGTTTGTGCCGCCTTCGCACTCATTTTAACTGGATCTTCCCAGCGAACTTTCCCGTTATGTATACTCTCTAGTAGGAGATACGCTGTCATCATCTTAGACATACTAGCCGGTGCAAAAGCTTCATTTTCATTATATTGATAAATAATATCTCCATCACTCGCATCGATAATCATAGCCGCTTTTGCGTTAATTTCTGGTGGGATGTACTTTGGCGGGACTACTTTTTCAGTAAATCCTGCTTTAGGTAGTTCTGCCACTTGCAAAAGTTGTCCTTCTACATTCGCTACGCTCTTTTGATTTCCTTGGAATAAGAACCAACATATCCCTAAAATAATGACTAATAGGACTGTCATCCTTCCCCATTTTAACCGATTCATTTCAAAACTCCTTTAGCAAACCTTTTATACACTCACATTTAACCTTAACAACAATTCCTTTATACAGTCAAGGTAAAAAGTATATTTATTCATATACAGTAATTATTATTTTAATTTGTTTATGTTACACTAATAATACTGAAATATAAGAATATTCAACAATAAAATCTTGTAAATAAACTATTTAATAGAAGGGATTCATACAAATGCTACTTCCAAAATCATTAAAATATGGAGACACAATTGGGATCTACTCCCCTTCTTCACCAGTAACCTACACTTCCCCAAATAGATTTGAACGAGCAAAATCTTACTTACAACAGAAAGGGTTTCATATATTAGAAGGTTCATTAACAGGTCGATATGATTTTTATCGTTCTGGTAGTATACAGGAGCGTGCTGATGAACTAAATGCCTTGATAAGAAACCCTAATATTTCTTGTATTATGTCAACAATTGGTGGGATGAATTCAAATTCAATATTACCTTATATTGATTATGATGCTTTTCTAAATAACCCTAAAATAATGATTGGATATTCAGATGCAACTGCTTTATTACTAGGAATTTATGCTAAAACAGGAATCCCTACATTTTATGGGCCAGCTCTCGTCCCTTCCTTTGGCGAATTTGAACCTTTTGTTAATTGTACATACAAATATTTTGCAGAAACTTTACTACATCATCAATCTCTTCCTTATCATATAAAACAACCATTATTTTGGTCAGATGAATTTATTAATTGGGAAGAAAAGACTAAGGAGAAAGAACTTCGACCAAACAATTGGATTTCAGTAATTGACGGAAAAGCTACTGGTCGTATTATTGGCGGGAATTTAAACACGATACAAGGAATTTGGGCTAGCCCCTATATGCCACATATTCAAGAAGGCGATATTCTCTTTATTGAGGACAGTTCAAAAGATGCAGCTACTATCGAAAGAAGCTTTTCATTCCTTAAAATTAACGGTGTATTCGATAAAATTTCAGCTATCATTCTTGGAAAACATGAGCAATTTGATGATTGTGGTACAAATCGAAAACCTTTTGAAATACTGTTAGAAGTACTTCAAAATCAAAAAATTCCTTTTCTAGCTGACTTCGATTGTTGTCATACACATCCAATGATTACTATACCTATCGGTGTTCAAGTAGAGTTGGATGCAACAAATAAAACAATACATATTGTAGAACCTTGGAAAAAATGAATGCATGGCTTCTATTGTTTTACAATAAAATCCATGCAGCTAAGTTTCCCATTGCTTCCATCTCATTTTTTGTTGCTTATTTCGGACTAGTTGTACTTTTATTCGGATATGCAATTTTATGGCAACAAGTAATTAAACATTTCGAAATTTCAAAAGCATATTCACATCGCGGGATTATTATACTATGGTCAATGCTTTGGTCAGTATTTCTATTTGGAGATACGATTTAGTGGAATCATTTACTTGGTGCAGCTATTATTATCGTTGGTGTAATCGTTTATTGTATCCAATAATAAAAAGCTCCGTTTATCACAAACGGAGCTTTTTACTATTGACCTAAATTTTGCACCTTATCTTTCAAATCTCGAACTTGATCTACCGTCTGCATAAGCTCTGAGTTTTTAAATTGCTCTACATCCACTTTTCCTTCTTCTATCTTTGTCATCGCCGTATCAATTAACGTATTTAACTTTTCGTTATATCCGACGATTTGTTGATGAAGATCCTTTGCTACATCAGGTGGCGTTAATTCATTGAATGCGGGTATATCTTGTTTAATTTCACTAAGCTTCGTTTCTAATTCTTTTCGAGCCTCGCTATCATTAACGGCCTTTTCTGCTAATGCTGGTGCATCGTTTGCAAATGCACTTATTTCATTTACATAGTCTGTCGCCTTTTGAGCATAATCTATGGAGTTCTTTCCTTCTTCCACTATTGAACATCCCATTAAACCAATTGAAACTATAAATACTAATAAAATTGATTTTATTTTCATTTTAGACTCCCTTCGTCTTTATCATTGTCTGTAATTTTCTCTATACATAACTTCTAGCTAAATTGTTTATAACCTTTTTCAAATAGCTATTTATCCTCTTACATGCCCTATTATCGTTACAACATCTATTTCTATATGTACGCTTATAATATCTTCAATTATATCCATATATCCTTGTCCTATAGCTGTTCCATAGTGTAATGTAAGCCCCTTCTTTTCATACACTGACTTTGGCACTGAAAAAATAAATCTCCTCAAGTTTCTTTCATCAGCTGGTTCCATAATTAAAACAATCCCATCCTCATCAAACATATACGCTCGCCCTCCAACTTTACATTCACTATGGCTCAGTATTGCCTTGGTCAGCAAAATTTAAAACATAATAAGTTAAGATACACTCCGCTCTATCATAAAGTGAAACTTTAATTAGCCCTCACCAGTCGAATCTTTACCAGCAAATAGCGGGATAAAAATAAAAAGCATTCATTCTTTTTTGTTAAGAATGAATGCTTTTTAAAAAATCAATTTCTAACTCTAGCATCTTTTTTTGACGAGGTTTTACTTTCCTTACGGGAACTCCAGCGTAAATATACCAATCATCTAAACTCTCTTTTACCATACTCATCGCGCCGACTGCCGTTCCTTCTCCTACCGTTACATTTGGAAAAATAATAGAATTAGCACCAATAATCACATGTTTTTTTAAAATAACTTTTTCTGCTTTCACATTCCTATATTGATTCGGGACGGTTGGCCCCATTAATGTATTTCCACTGAAATCATCAAGTACTGCATATACGATTGTTTTAGCTGAGATGTTTGCAAAATCATGCATTTCAATCCCAACTTCCCCTCCATATAACGCTGTATACGCTGATATGTGCGAATAACTTCCAATTGTGATTTTACCACTTAAAATGCAAAAATCATCAATTCTTACATGATTGCCAACTGATATAGCACTCGGATTATATATACTTGCTTTTTTACTAACCAATACATTTTTCCCAACAGATAAAAATCCAATTTTCTTTAGTTCTTCTTGACTATAAAAACTATTCATCTACCGACACCACCTTCTGCTCTAAACAGATTACAATTTGCTCTACTAGTTCTTTCGTCATTCCTTCCCATAAAGGTAAACTTACGATTCGTTTTGCTATTTTATTCGTTTTTGTTAAATCTGCAGACTTATAGTTTTTAAAAAGAACTTGTTGGTGGCAAGATGGTGAAAAGTATAATCTAGCTTCTATTTTCTGTTTTTTCAGTTCTTCTATTACTTGTATGTTGCGAACTTCTTCTGGACAGATGATAGGCATAAATTGGTGAATAACTGCTTCTGTCTTTTGGACTTCCCACCCTTTTTTCATTAACCCAGTATTTTGTAACAACTGTTTATACCATTCAGAAATACGGGTGCGTTCTTTTAATTTTTGATCCCACTTTTTTACAGTCGCAATCCCAATAGCTGCTGCGTATTCAGACATTTTACAATTAAACCCCATCATCGTGCATTCACGATTTTTATCAAATCCGAAATTCCCCATTCTTTTAATACGTTGTATATCTTCTTCGTTTTTACTATATATGAGCCCTCCTTCACCAATTCCGAACGGCTTTGTTGCATGAAAGCTATATACGATCATTCCACTAAAATCTTGACCGTAATGCACCCCTCCATTCATTAATCCAAATCCCGGCGCCGCATCTACGACAACCGGAATCCCCTTCTTCTCTAATTCTTCATATTCTTCTAAGTTCATCCATGATCCAAAGGTGGCGTATGGGACAACAATCGCAACCTCTTCTTTTAATTCTTCTATCTTATCCAAAAGTACCGTTTTATCCATATACCAATCATCTATTGAAATATCAATAAAGTAAGGTTCCAATCCACACCAAATAGCGGCTAAGGCAGTCGCAGGGAATGTAAAGCTAGGCATGAGAGCATACTTTCCCTTTCTTCTTTTCTTTAGTTGAATAGCCGCCATTAACCCTAACGTTGCGTTTGCTACTGTTGTAACAGCTCCCCTGTTTTGAAAAAATGACGACATAATTGTTTCCTCAAAACGTTGATTTATAGGTCCATAATTCGTATATATGTGAGATGTATCAATTTCCTTCAATTCGTCCAAATACTCACTTACAGGTACAGTTGAAGCACGTAAAAAAGGAATATTCTCCATATCTATCTATTCCTTCCTATCATTTTCGGACAATATAGAGCATATCTGTTTCAGATAATCCAAATTTCCTAGCACTTTTCATTCCTTGTTTTTCTGCTATGTTATATAATTCTACCTTAAATCCTGCATTCATTAATCGTTGAATAAATCCCGATTGATTATAAATTCTCACATGATCTTCTTGACCAAAAGCTAGTTTCCTCAATTGTGGTGTTACAATTAATTCATTCTCTACAATAAAATCTACATTCATTACGATTGGTACTTGAATAATTCCCCATCCATTTGGCTTTAACACTCTATATAACTCTCGCATTGCTTTGTCATCATCAGGAACGTGTTCTAACACATGACTACATAATATTACATCAAAAGTATTACTATCATATGTAATCCTTGTAACATCAATTTCCTTCATTAATGGATCCTTTGGTTCTAAGTCACCACATACATACGTAATATTTTTATACTCGTTAAACCAATCTCTTAACTTCGCTTCAGGTGCAATATGAAGCATTGTATAGTTTCTATTTAACAAGTCCGTTTCCGTTTCAATGTACGCACGATACAATCTTTCACGATCCATCGAATTACAAACTGGACATATCCCTGTATCTTTATTCCACATCTCAAATTTGTATTTTGGAAAATCATAATGCGCTGGCCAAGGTGAAAATTTTTCAAATTGTTTATTGCAATATTGACAATAACAAGATTCTTTCTCGAACATATGAGCAACTAACTTGTTTAATCCTTTTTTTATCTTTTCATTATAAATTTGATCTAGTTCGCCATTTCTTACTGCATCCTTAACTATAAATCCCGCATTTTCTAAACAATAAGATAAACTCTCTTTATACTCACTTTCGGAGCTTAAAAATCCACTATTATATGCATCTATAATTAATTCAATCCACTCTTCAATTGTCATTAAAATAAAATGCATTTGTTTTTGATTTTGGCCACTATGTTGTCTAAAATAACTAAGAGGTTCTTGTATATAAACTACTTTTCCTTTCCTCATCATATCTAGCCAAGTTGCAATGTCATTAATAGCAGAATAAGCCTTTCCTTTAAAATACCCAAACTTCCCGTCAAACAAATCACGATTAAATAAAACAGTTGTCGGCTCACCAACTACATTTTTTAAGTTTTTTAACATATAATTCCCTAATTCTTTTCCTTCAAAAAGTGTAGTTTCTTTCGCGATTTTCATATTCAATGTTGAAGGTGGTAATATCTCTCCATTCTCATCAATCAGTTCACGATATGACGTCACAAATGAAATATTTTCTAACGTCAAAAAGTATTGCATCATTCTCTCGATCTTTTCATGATGAAATAAATCATCATCTAATAAAAAGTTTATATAGTCCCCATCCGCAAGTTCTACACACTTATTAAAGTTTTCGGCAACTAACGGCGTTTCATTTTTAACATATGTAATACACTCATATTCACGTAAGTACGGTTGAATCATAGCATTGACTTCATTATTTGTACTGTCGTCAGAAATAATAATTTCTATATTTTCATATGTTTGATTCAGAGCACTGTTGAGTGCTAATTCCAAGTAATAAGGTCTATTGTACGCAGGAATAAGTATACTTACTTTCGGTAAAGAAGAATTATTATTTATATGTTGTTTTTTCTTTTCTATGTTTATTTTCTTCTCTCTAATTTTTTGGTAATAATCTAATGTATATAATATGGATGATGGAACTATCCTTCTTGCATAATCTAGAAAATTAGTTATCGCTTTGTCTAACTCTTTTTCGGTGGATAAGAAACCATATTGTTCTCCTGCTATAATACTGTGTGAAAAATCTTCTAACCCATCCATCATTTTATTAGATTCATTTAACTGTTGATCTGGATGTAATCGAAAGTAACTAAGTGTCTCTGCTATATATACTGCTTTTCCTTTACTTAATAAAGATAACCATGAAGCTATATCTACGTTACATAAATACCGCCTCTTATCAAAAATCCCATACGGTTCTTGCAAATCATTTTTACGAAATAAAACTGTTGTCGGTTCTCCAATATAATTTTTTTGCTCCACAATTACCTTATTTCCTAATTCTGTCCCCTCTATAATCGTATCCTCTTCAAATAAACGGACAGTTGAATAAATATGTCGTAGTTCTTTCCCTTTATCATCAATTACTTGACGATGAGATGTTACTAGCTTAATTTCATTATCTAGATCATTGAAAAAGTACTTCATCATCTTTTCAATTTTATTCACATGAAATATATCATCATCCATTAAAAAATTTATATACTCACCATTCGCTTCATGAAATAACATTAACGCATTTTCAAACTGTCCGAGAGTTGATCTGTTTTTTATATAAATAATATTTGAATGATTACATAAATATTTTTGTAACATCTTTTCTGTTTCGTCATTCGTGCTGTCATCTCCAACTATAATTTCTATATTAGGGTACGTTTGTTCTAACACACTACATAAAGCCTTTTCAAAGTAGTGAGGACGATTATACGTAGGAATTAATACACTTACCAATGGAAGTTGCTCTACCACCTCTTCAGTTCTTTCAATACGAGTTCTCATTTTAACTCTCTCACCTCTTCGCATATTATTTATATACGCGACACAAAAATCACATTACTTTAACTGTATGGAGCCTATATACTTTTATGCAAACATGAAACAAAATATCATACTTTTCGTTCCTGAATAAACATATTTAATAAAGCGGACATTTTATTTGCACCTTTTTTATTCATATGATCACTATCATAAAAATCAGCCTCACAAAATAATGGCGAATCAAATAGGTCTATGATTTGAAAAGAATATTGAGTTTGAAACTCATTTATAACTTTATAAAAATCTTCTTTTAATTTCTTACTACTACAATTGAAATAATGTAAAGTAACAGGGAATACAACAATTAATGGCTTTATATCGTTTTTCAACAGTAATTCTAAATATTTCTTAAAAATCATTTTATTTTCAACTAAAGTATGAGGATACACCAATTTAGTATGTGAAGCTGCTCTTATTTTCCCGTGTTCTTCAAAAGGAATATGAAGAGAAGTAGTATTCCATTCAGCATTTATCCAAGGCAGTATCAATGATTCATCTTTTAGTTCGTCTAATAAAATATATTCAAAATGCAAATTAAAAATAGAAAGAAGTGGTTTCGGAGTATTTAGATGTGAGAATCCATCAGTGGGTAGAGGAGAGTGAACTACAGTATGATGACCATCTTGAAACAATGGATAATATACTTTGTGAATTCTATATGATTCAGATGATAACGACATATCAAAGTAAAACGAGAAATAGGCTATTCCTATTAAACAATATTGAAATGAATGATTGTTTGATAAAAGTTGTGACGCTATTAAATAATCATAGTATAGATCTTGCGATGGAAGTGTTAATTTTATTGACTTTTTTGAGAGAAGCTCCGTACTTATGCCACAATGTGGATAAGACAAACCGGTAGCAAACAATTCATACGTCGGATCACTCTTTGCTTTTTTCATAGAAATGTATAAAGACATAAGATCCGGATTTATTTGATAGATAGAAATTAATTTATCCTTCCATTCATACATGTATTTTGTTAAATTAATAATTTTTGAACTTTGCACGCCCCTATTTATCAAGTCATTTGTAAGTTTTTCTGCGTCCACTCTCCAAATGACTATATATTGAAAAGAACTTTCTATACGAACAACATCTGAAACGTCTACAACATGAACTATTGTTTTACATTTATTTTTGTCTAATGTATTTCGAATCCTATCCCCTGATAATTCATCACTTAAAACAATGATTTTATATTGCTCCTTCATGTACATCCCCTCCATTATATGTATAATATGAAATTCATTTTTAATTCGTAACAATCATATACACCTTCAATCTAACAAAAAAATAGCTCCACCATTAGGCGTAGCTATTTTTACAATTATTGCTTATTCAAATCATATTCCTTTATCTAACTCATAAAGTTTACGATACTTTTCATTTTCTTTCAGAAGTTGTTTATGACTACCTTGCATGACAATTTGGCCACGATCAAGGAATATAACTTCGTCTACATGTTCTATTCCTACAAGATGATGCGTAATCCAAATAACCGTCTTTTCTTCCGTTGCAGAAAACATTGTTTCAATTAAAGACAATTCTGTTTTTGGATCTAAACCGATAGTCGGTTCATCAAGTACAATAATTGGTGTTTCTTGCATAAGAGTTCTAGCAAAAGCAACTCTTTGTCTTTCCCCACCAGAAAACCGCTTTCCCATTTCATGCATTTTTGTTTGTAATCCGTCTGGAAGAGAAGTAACATGTGAAGCTAGTTGTGCTTTCTCTAAAGCTTTCCATATCTCTTCATCCGTCGCCTCTGGTTTGCCAATTCGTACATTATTTCCAATTGTCGTATCAAACAAATGCGGCTTTTGATTTAATACAGAAATATATTTAGATAAAAGATTCGTATGAGCTCGTTCACCATTCAATACAACTTGGCCATTTACTGGGCTTAACGCCCCTGTTAACAATTTTAGTAAAGTAGATTTCCCTGTCCCACTTCTCCCTAAAATAGCAATTTTCTTCCCTGCTTTTATTTGTAATGATACATCTTTTAATACAATCTCATTACTATCTGGATAACTATACGATACGTGATTCAGTTCAATATCTACATGTTTTGGTTCAATATAATCTTTCTCTCCATGCAAATCCGTTTCATCATGTAAAACACTATCACTTTCTACGCCATTAAGACGATGGGTAGATTCTACGTACGACGGTATTCGATCGATGGCATCTGCAATAGGAATAAGCGCGTTCGTTACAGATAAAGTCATTAATACGAAAGCTGCGATAACTGTAGGAGCAATTTGTTCACTTGCCGCTCCATTCCCAGTCCATATGATCATCGAAATAACTACAATACCTACTACTAATTGAATGATACTGTCCCGAATATGATACCAGCGTTTCACTCTCTTTTCGATTTTTAACAACTGATCATTTTGTTTTACATACTCATTAATAAATTCATCTTTACGACCACTTGCTTGCCAATCAGATAATCCAAAAACAGCATCTGTCAGTTGTTGATACAAACGGCTTCTGCCTTGCTTTAAAGTAACATGATGTTTCTTCATCAAAAGTAATGATACAAATGGAAGAAGAAACACGATAATAGCTAACATACAACCTAGAATAAGTGCAAACACAAGGTCAAATGCACCGATAACAAGTACGAAGATACTATAAACAACTAGCGCTAATATACTAGGAAATATTGTACGTAAATATAGGTTTTGCAAATGCTCTATATCTTCGGATAACACTCCTAACATATCACCCGTTTGAAATCGAGAACGGAAAAATAACGCCTGTGGTTCTACTATTCTATATAGCTTCGTTCTCATTTTTTCTAATATACGTAGTACGACATCATGTCCGACTAAGCGCTCTATATAATGAAACACAGCTTGCCCTATACTAAACGCTCTTGTTGCAACAATAGGAACATATACAGCCATTACATTTTCTGGTCTAAGGGCAGATTTTGAGATTAAATAACCTGAAATAAAAAGTAACATCGCTCCTGAACTAACTCCAAGAAGACCAAGGAAAATAGTTAAAGTCATTCTACCTTTATTTTGTTTTATATAAGGTTTAACCCAGTTACTCATTTCTCTCCCCTCTCTTCCCTATGGAAATGTAATGTCTCATTCTCTAAAAGTTCTTCATACGTCCCACTTTCTTTCATTTCCCCTTTATTTAAAATAAGGATATGGTCCATTTGTTTCATCCAATGTAGACGGTGAGTTGCTAAAAATACTAACTTTCCATTAAATAGACGTAACATCGCTTGCTTTATTTCAAATTCGGTTTCAATATCAAGATGTGCCGTAGGCTCATCTAATAAAATGATTGGTTTTTTACTTAAAAGCGCACGCGCCATAGCAACACGCTGTTCTTGTCCGCCACTTAGCATACGTCCACCTTCTCCAATTCTTTCGTGTATCCCATTTGGAAGTGATGTAACGAGTGAACGAAGGCCGACTTCATTAATAACTCTTTCAACTTCTTCATCTGTTGCATTTGTTTCATAAAAACGAATATTATCCTTTAATGAAAGCGGAAATATATAGGGTTGCTGCGGAATATAAGCAATATTTTTTTGCCAATCTTCACGAGTAGATCCATCAACTTCTACACCATTTACTAACATCTTTCCACTCGAAGGAGATAAAAAACCTGCTAATACGTCGATTAACGTCGATTTCCCTGCACCACTTTCACCAATAACACCAATAGCACCGTTACCTTCCCAAGTAAAATTAATCCCTTCTAATATAGCCTTTTCAGATTCAGCATTATTAACTTTGATATCTTGTAATTTCAAGCTACTAGAGGCATTCCATACTATATCTTCATTTAAATCTTTCTTTTGTATTCCTTTTTGTTGTTGCAAAATCTCTTCTATTTGCTCCATCGCAATTTGTCCATCTAATGTCGCATGATAATTTGCTCCCACTTGTTTAATCGGCAGAAAATATTCCGGAGCTAAAATCAAAATTGTAAGGGCTGGTAATAGTATAATCGTTCCATCTATTAAACGTATCCCTAATCCAACTGCCACAAACGCGATTGATAAACTCGTAAAGAAATCTAATGCAAAAGAAGAAAGAAAAGCAACTCGCAAAGTACGCATCGTTGCTTTTCTATATCTTTTACTTACTTTTTCAATCTTTCCTTCGTGCTGTTCACTTTTCCCTAAATACTTTAATGTTTCTAAACCTTTTAACGTATCTACAAAATGGTTCGAAAGTACACGATATATCTCATACTGACTATCTGCCATTTTTTGCGCTGCTAATCCGAGAAGAATCATAAATATAATCACGATAGGAATCGTTACAACTAAAATGATTCCAGACTCAATATCTAGCGTAAAAACATATAGTACAATTAGACCTGGAACGATACTACTTCTAATCATTTTAGGAATCGTTAATTCAATATATGTTTTAAATTTCTCAATCCCCTCAATTGATAAGGTAACCAGATGACCCGTTCCAACAGTTTGAACATACCTTGGACCTAATGTGAAATATGCCTCTATCAATTGTTTTCTTAGTAACGACCCTGTTTTTTCGGCAAAACGTTCCACTAATATTTGTGATGTTCGAACTACTATGTTACGCGCTGCAAACGCGATACCAAAATAAACAATTTCACTTAATATTGTTTGTACTGTCTCTCCATGAAATAAAAACGTAATAGCTCGTGCTAAAAAGATTGTTTGCGCAATAATACTAAAAGCTTCTAAAATACTAATAATAGTTAACGCTACATATAAAATACCGCTACCGGGATAAGACGGAAGTCCTCTTTTTCTTTTCATTAGTACTCCAAATCGTTGTCTGACTTAACAGGTTGTCTAAATACATAATAACTCCATATTTGACTTCCGATAACGAAAGGCAAAATAGCAATCGCAAAGTAAGTCATAAGTTTTAATGCATAAGCTCCTGATGCTGCGTTGTAAATTGTCAAATCATTCATTGCTCCTAAAGAGCTAATCATAACACGTGGGAACATACCGATAAATACACTCGCACTTAGTAAAATGATTGTTAAACTCGTCATAAAGAAAGCCCAACCATCTCTTCTTCTTTTATTTAATAACGTGGACACTAATAGTGCTACAAAAGCTCCGATTGGTACCATAATCCATTCTGTTCCATGAGCAGTGAAAATGTCGGTTTTCCATAACCCCACACCAGCAAAAACAAGAAGTGTAATTAATGAAAATGGTGCAATTTTTATTGCAGCAATTCGTGCACGTTCTCTCAATTTACCAGTTGTACGTATCGTAAGAAATTGTAATCCGTGAACAATACATAGTAGGAGAAACATTACTCCCCCAAGTAACGCAAATGGATGAAGTAATTGCAGGAATCCACCTACAACATTTTTACTCTCATCAATAGGTACACCTATCATAAAGTTTGCAATCGCAACTCCCCAAAGGATAGGAGGTAACATACTTCCAATAAACATCCCCCAATCCCACGCACTCTTCCATTTATGATTATCTATTTTCGCACGAAATTTAAAGGAAACACCTCTTAAAATTAAAGCAAGAAGCATAAATACAAACGGAATATAAAAACCACTAAATAAAGTTGCATACCAGTGCGGAAATGCCGCAAACATGGCTCCACCAGCACAAACAAGCCATACTTCATTCGCGTGCCAGAACGGTCCTATTGTATTTAAGTAAACTCGTTTTTCAAAATCATTCTTTCCTAAAAACCTCGAAACCATTCCTACCCCAAAGTCGAAACCTTCCAGTACAAAGAATCCAACAAATAAGATTGCAATAACTAAAAACCATAACTCATTAAGAGATAACATACTCTTCCTCCTTATCAAATGGATCATGGCTTTGATAATCCTTTTTCGTTTTCTTATTCTTGTGGCCCTTAATGGTACGAACAAATAAGTACACACAAATTCCACCCATAATTAAATACATTGATGTGAATGAAATAAGTGAGAATAATACTTCACCGAATGTTACATTTGGTGATACAGCATCTTCTGTTTTCATTACACCAAATACAACCCAAGGTTGACGACCCATTTCAGTCATAATCCACCCTACTGTATTACCGATGAATGGAAGAGAAATTGCATACACCATTAATTTTAAATACCACGTTTTTTCAGCTAAACGATCTTTTCTTGATAAGAACCATCCGTAAGCTCCTAGAAGAAGCATGAATGTTCCACTCATTACCATCGCTCTAAAACTCCAAAACATTGTATGCACTGGAGGAATATAATCTCCAGGTCCATATTTTTCTTCATATTGTTTTTGAATTTGATTCATCCCTTCAACTTGACCGCTAAACTTATCATACGATAATAGACTTAGCATATAAGGGATTTGAATTTCAAACGAATTTTCTTTCTTCTCTGTATCAATTTTCGAAAATACTGTAAATGGCGCTGGATCCTCACTTGTATTCCATAGCGCTTCAGCTGCCGCCATCTTCATTGGATGTGTCTTAATTAATTGTTGCGCTTGTGCATGACCGAAGAATAATACAAGCGCCGTTGTAATTGTTCCAACAATGATAGAAATGCGGAAAGATTTTTTAAATACTACAGTTTCTTGTCCTTTTGTAATTTTCCATGCACTTACACCCGCAATAAAGAATGCACCTGTTGCAATTGCTGCTGTAATTGTATGCGGGAATTGTACCCATAGTTGTGGGTTTTGAATAATGGCTAAGAAATCATTCATTTGTGCACGACCATCAGCTGCCATTTCATACCCGACAGGTGACTGCATAAATGCACTTGCAGTTAAAATCCAGAATGCTGATAACATCGTTCCAATTGAAAGGAGCCAAATACACATTAAGTGAATTCGCTTCGGTAATTTATCCTCACCGAATACCCATAAACCTAGGAATGTAGACTCAATGAAAAATGCGAGTAATCCTTCAATTGCAAGCGAGGGACCAAATACATCACCTACAAAACGTGAATACGTTGACCAGTTCATACCAAACTGAAATTCTTGTAAAATACCTGTTACTACACCTACTGCAAAGTTAATAAGGAATAATTGCGTCCAAAACTTTGCCATCTTCTTATATACTTCTTGCCCTTTTACCACATACAACGTTTGCATGATCGCAATAATAAAAGCTAAACCAATTGACAGCGGAACAAAAAAGTAATGGAAAATCGTTGTTGATGCGAACTGTATTCGTGCCAATTCGAGCGTTTCCATACTAAAATCACTTCCTTCATAGTTTTTATAATAAAAGTTAATTGAGCAATCTTATCAAACTCAATTATTAAGAAATACGAAAAGACAAAAACATTTTGTATGTATTGTCGAAAAATATGAAGTTTCAGTTTTTCAAACTATTGTAATGCTATTTTTTACCTTTTCACTATTTCTGTAGTGTTTTATTCGTTAATCGAATTGTATAATATACCTGCATAGTAAATTCAGGTTATTTTTGACGTATTATTGACATCATTTTGTCTGAAATATGTCTTTTGTCATTTTTTTGAATCAGATTTTTTTCATTAGCAAAATGTGTTTTTTCAATATACGGCTTACTTTTATATCTATAAAACAATCATTTTTTCTTCATACACTTGACTTTCAACCGAAAAAATGTCCTCGAAACTACCCTCGATAAATGCTTATTTTTTGTCAAGAGAAAAATGTATTTTCAAAATTCAAACTCGAAATAATGTTATTCAAAAATAGAAAATAACTTCCCTCTCCCTCGACTAAAAGTTCATTTTTTTGTCATTTTTTCCATAACAAATAAAAAACTGAGAGTCAATTAGACTCCCAGTTTTTTTATTTATTTTGCTGTATGTTTTCTAACGGCTGGTAATATTTCAGTAGCAATTAATTCAATATTTTTCTCAATTTTATCAAATGGTACACCGCCAAAATCAATTTGTGCCATAAAGCGTTGTTGCCCAAACAATTCATATTGGTAAAGCATTTTCTCAATGATTTGTTGTGGGCTACCAATCATTAAAGCATCGCGGTAATCTATTGCATTTGTAAATTGCGGTTTCGGATACCCACCACCGCGCAGTGTAAGCATACCAGCATTAATGTGAGGGTAATATTCACTAAGTGCATCTTGTGAATTTTTTGCCGTATAAAATAAACTCGTTGTCGCAACTGGTAAACTAGCTGGATCAAATCCACTTTGCTGAGCAGCCTCGCGGTAAGCATCTACTGACACTTTAAAGTTAATTGCTGGACCACCAAGTGTTGTTATCATCATTGGCACACCTGCACGTCCTGCTTTAATTGCACTAGCTGGCGGTCCACCAACCGCACGCCAAATTGGCAGGTTATTATTTTTAGCTCTAGGGATAACTGAAGCATGCTCAAGTGGTGCTCTGAACTGCCCATTCCATGTTACATGTTCCTCTTTATTAATTTTTAATAAAAGATCCATCTTCTCTTCAAATAACTCTTCATAATCATTCACATCATAACCAAGTAAACTATATCCTCCAATACGAGATCCACGACCAGCTACGATTTCAGCACGACCATTAGAAATCAAGTCAATGGTAGCGAAATCCTCATATACTCGAACTGGGTCAGATGTACTTAATATCGTTGCGGAACTTGCAATTTTTATATTTTTCGTAGCTTGCGCGACCGCACCTAAAATAACTGTATGAGCTTGCGTTGTAAAATGCGTTTGATGACTTTCGCCTACAGCAAACACATCAAGCCCTGCCTCATCTGCTAACTTAGCTGTTTCAATTAGTTCGTGAATTCTTTTTTCTGGCGTAATTTTCTCCCCATTATGTGGATTTAAAACATGATCGCCAATTGAATATAACCCAAACTCAATTCCTTTTCTTGTATCTATACGGTATTTTTCCATAGTTACTCTCCCCTTTAATAATGTAGTATTAGTTTTTCTTCTAAAAACGTTGGTAAGTCAAGTATATCTCCGTATTACCTACCTCATCACTTGATTAGTCAATTGATAAGGTAAAAAAAATTACTCTTGCGGTAATTCTTTTTTTTCGCTATGCTTATGAACTTTCGTCATCAGCTCGTATAATATTTTCTGCTCTTCTTCATTTAATACATCATCAAAAAACGAAGATTGAAATGCAAGTTGCTCTGGCAATGCTCTCTCTAAAGCAGCTTCTCCTTGCTCTGTAAGACTAATTGTTTTCGTTTTCCAATCTTGTTTTCGTACAATATATCCTTCTTTTTCAAGACGAGTTAACATTCGAGAAATGCCACCTTGTGTAACAGTTACCTTTTCAGCTAACTCCATTTGTGTGAGTGGTTGATACGTACGTATTTGCAAAAGCACATCAAATTGAGCTGTCGTTAAATCAAAACGTTTTAAAAACTCATTTGACATTTGATTACTTTGGTTCGTAAATCGTATTAAACGTAACCATATTAATGATCCTATCGTATTATCACGCATGTTTCATCACTTCCTAGCGTTCATCTTACTATCACTTTACTACGCAAGTGATAAAAAAGCAAGATAAAATGTAATAAATATAGCGATAGAGTATTGCATAAATAATGATAAGTAAGAATTCATATAAACATGAATTCTTACTTATCATTATTCTTAACTTTTCATTTCATGCATTACTATATTTAAAGCTGCCATAGCTTTTGGTCAACCAACGTAAAAAGCCATATGTGTTATTAATGCAACCAATTCATTCTCCATAACCCCATTTTGTTTAGCTAGCTTCAGATGAAATTGTAATTGTTCTGTATTACCGAGACTGATTAGTGCTGACACAGTACACAAACTTCTTTCTCTTAATGTTAAAGTGGCATCCCGCCACACTTCCTCAAATAATATCTTTTCACTATAATGAGCAAATGCAGGTGCCATTTCTCTCATTTTCTTTTTAATCTGTACTTCAATAAGTTCATTCTTCATTTTTTTCTCCCTTTATTTTCACCATTTGTGCTATTCCTTGACCAAATGACCAGTTTTCAGCAGCTGTCTCATCTAGTGTAATAAAAATATCCGAAACTTTAACGTCGGAATATTGCGGGATTTTTAAGGATACAGATTGATACAAATCTTTTTTCTGTTGCACCGTTCTTCCCGGTCCACATGTAATAGAAACATAAATCATATTCTCTGTTCTCTTTTCTCCTCTTTCCAACAAATAATATGGATTATATAAAAATTTGTTTTGTTGGTAAGGTAAGAACATTTGAAAATAATCATTTTCAGGGATGTTAAAATGTTCAATTAATGAAAGATGGATACATTCACCCATTTTTTCCAACTCTTCTTCATTTAATATGTTTTCAGAATAATAAATCTTCACAAAAGGCATAGACTTTCATTCCTTTTCTTATTTTTTTATATGCAACAAAATTTCATCGTGAAATGTGTAAAATCTCATATACTGTAACACCCTTAGTCACTACAATATCAGGCTTCTCTTCATAAAACTCAAACCTACTATATCCCCATTTATCCGGATTATAAACGATTACATTCCCTAAACACTTTTCGTTGTTTTGTACATCTTCATTCATAGTGCTTAATTGAGTCCCAATCAGTGTTTTACTTTGAGAAATACTTCCTGCATATTCAACAACATATCTACTTTTCTTAAATCCATCACTTAGATTAACCACTAATGGAACACCTATATGTATTTGTTGCCATCCAAAAGATTGTAAAATGTTATCGTAATACCCTTCAAAGATAAATTTATTCATCCCTTCATGACCATTCCAAATATATAAAGGTGCATAGCAGTTATAAAAATTCCCGTCTTTCTCCGTTTCCGTAATTAAATAAGCTTTAAAATTTAGTTCTTGGAAACCATCAGTTTTATAGCCATTATCCTTTACCCTTTTCTTAATAATTTCCATGTCATAATCCTTTGGAAGAATGACCTTATATTGCATTCCAATCATGTTTACCACTCGCTTTCAATCTTATATACATTATGATAAATCGATAAGCGGCTAACGTAAAATAGGTATAAATTATGTTTGGTATCATTTATAATGATAGTGCATAAGGGGCTGAGATACATGGAAATAAATGATCTTATTATATTCAAAACTGTGGCCAGTGAGGGTTCTATTAGTAAAGCTGCTAAAGAGTTAGGATATGTTCAACCGAACGTAACTGAGCGAATCAAAAAATTAGAACAAGAATTAGAAACGCCTTTACTACATAGAGATAACAAAGGTGTTTCCTTGTTACCTGCTGGTGACATTTTATTAGATTACACGAATAAAATATTAACTCTATTAGAAGAAGTAAAAGATGAAATTAAAACGAGTGGTTCTTCTTATATAATAGCGACGTCACAATCTATTTTGACAAATTATTTAAGTAAGCGTATTAAAGTAAATTTCAGAAATTATCAAATATATGTAGAAAGTAGTAGTCATTTGCAAAAATTACTGCAGCAACAAAAAGTTGATATGGTCATAACTTATGAGGATTATCCTGACGCATCGTTTAAAAAAGTGTTCACAACCTCAATTTCTGTAGGCTTATTAAAAGCGAAAGAAAAATGTACCATTGATTATTCAAAAGAAATTTTCTTCGTTAGCAATGACAAAAAGTGCCCTTTTAGGAATAAGACAATACAATTTCTAAAAGAAAACAATCTATCTCAGCGACAACTTCAACAGTTGGATTCTTATTCGCTTATGGAAGAGTTTATTGCTGATGGAAAAGGAATAGCTTTTTTACCGATTAAAAATGATACATTAGTAATAATTGAAGATGTTCCCCTTGAGAATTTAGCTGTTCATTTTTTTACGAATCAAACCTTTATAAAGCATATCCCTGATGAACTATTTGATTAATAAAATGACTTTGATTACAAACTTTTTTCAAAATAAAAATCCCTCTTTAACGAATATAAAAGAGGGATTTTTATTTTGTATACAATTGATTTTTCACACGTTTTGCTCCACTTCTGTACTTTTCTCCTTTTTATTCCTTTTAAAACTCTTCAATTTCTTAACCGTCCCAACCAATCCTTTCGGAAAAACGAGTAGCACGATAATATACAATAAACCTAGAATAATCGTCCATCTTTCAAAAATCGGATATTCCGTCGCTAGTTCTGATAAATAATATTTTAGTGATTCAATAATCCCAGACCCAGCAATAGCTCCAATTAATGTTCCCACTCCTCCAATCATTGTCATTAAGAGTGCATTTAGTGTCATTTCAATTGAAAATACAGTCGTATTGACAAAGCGCAATGTAATAACAAATAAACCACCGCTAATTGCAGCTACTATTCCTGCGACTACACTTGCGATTATTTTATAATGGAGGACTTTATATCCAAGTGCTTCAACACGTTGTTCATTTTGTGAAATTGCCTTTAATACTTTCCCAATAGAAGACTTTGTAAAAAGACGTAATAGAATAAAAATGAAGCATAAACATACAAGTGATACATAATAAAAAGTAAAACGATCACGGAATATTTCTGGTACCCCAAATGTAAAACCATCTCCTCCGTGAGTAAGCCCACGCCATTTTTCAGCAAGTACGAAAAACAACTGTGAAATAGCAAGTGTTAACATTGCATAAAAATGACTTTTCAATCGTAAAGAAAGCAAACCAATTATATAACTAACGATTGCTGAAACGATAATTGCAGCTACTATTCCAATTAAAAAGTTCGTTATTGATACGCCTTGTCGATCAAATAAAAGCGCTACCCCATATGCTCCTATCCCAAAGAACATACAATGACCGAACGATACAATTCCTGTATACCCAAGCAATACATCAAAACTCATTGCAAAAATAGCAAAGATGAAGATTTGAGTGAACAAAATTAACAGGCTCCGTGAATCATTTACGAACGGAAATACACTTAAACAAATGAGCATACATACTCCGAAGTATACTTTAATTCGGTCCGATGTGTTGTTCACCATTTCACCCCTTTTCACCAACAAGTCCAGTTGGCTTCACTATTAAGAAAAATAGTAACATTAACATATTAATTGCAAGTGATAAATCTGGTATAAAATACGCTGTAAAAGCACCAGCTAATCCGACAATTAAAGAAGCAATAGCTGAACCTTGTACGCTTCCTAATCCACCGATAATTACTACTATAAATGCTAAAATTGCATACTGCATGCCCATCTCGGCGAAAATAACGCCCGAATACGGTGCTAATAAGAATCCTCCCAAAGCTGCCATCCCTGCTCCTAATAAAAAGACGAAAGAAAATATCGCTTTTACATTAATACCAAGCGCTGGAACCATTTCTTTATCCATTACACCTGCACGAATCATAAGACCTATCTTCGTCTTTTTGAGTAATAGTAGTAGTGCAATGTAAATAATTATCCCAATCAAAATAACAAATAGACGATATTTAATTAATATAATACCTCCGGATGTAAAACTTCCTTGTAACCATAACGGTAATTTTGCACTAATAGGGTTTGGCCCCCAAAATATTTTAATACACTCACTAAGAACGAGCATTCCTCCAAGCGTAACGAGCAGCTGTCGAACATGATTTCCATATACCGGCCTAATAAGAAACCTTTCTAAAATAAATCCTAGGAACATTCCCATGGCTACTGCTCCAACTAAAGCTAATATATAACTTCCTGTCATATTAAATAACCAAACACCTGTAAATGCTCCCCATGCAAATAAACCACCGTGTGCAAAGTTTAAAACGCTCATTAAACCAAAAATAAGTGAAAGACCTGATGCTAACAAAAAAATGAGCATCCCTGTTGAAATCCCATTTACAAATAAATTGATTAACACATCCATCCTTTTCACCTCGGATTCATGTTAAGAGATTCCTAAATATTTATGACACATTTCCTTATCCTTTTTTAATTCATTCATAAAACCGTTATGAACAATTCGTCCGTTATCCATAATGTAAAAATAATCGCCAATTTGACTGGCCATCATAAAATTTTGCTCAACAAGTAAAACTGTTGTTTTCTCTTTCATCTTCAAAATAGCTACCATTAATTTCTCCACCATTATCGGGGATAGCCCTTTGCTCGGTTCATCAATAAGTAATAATCCATCACTATTAATAAACGCTCTTGAAATAGCCAACATTTGCTTTTGCCCTCCGCTCAAGAGCCCACTTTTCTTATTCCAAAACTGCTTTAAATCCGGAAATAGTTCCAGCATCCACTCTATTTTCCCTTCTACTTCCTCACCTTTTCCCCTAGCAAGAGCGAAAGTTTCTTCTACTGTCAAATCATGAAAAATACCTTGATTTTCTGGTACATACCCTATTCCTTTCCTTGAAATTAAATGTGTAGGTAATCCACTCACTTTTGCACTATCATAATAAATTTCACCATCTGCAATGCGGTGAAACCCCATCACTGAACGTAATGTCGTTGTTTTCCCTGCCCCATTTCTACCAAACAGTACAGTAATCGTCCCTTTCTCAACAGCAAGAGATACTCCTTGCAAAATATGAAACTGATCTAAATACGTTTCTATATTATTCACTTGTAATAGTGCCACTATATAATCCCCCTAAATAAGCACTTTGTACACGCTCATCTTTCATAATTTCTTCTGGCAATCCTTCAGCCAATAACTCTCCATGAAATAAAACGATAAGATGATCTGACAAACCTAGTATCATATCCATTTTGTGTTCGATAAGTACAATTGTGCTCTCGGGATGTTTCTTAATATTTTCAATCACTTGTAATATAGCAGGGACTTCCTCAACCGAAATACCTGCCGTCGGCTCATCAAGTAATAACACATCCGTTTTTAAAGCTAATAACATCGCAAGTTCTAGCTTCCTTTTCTCTCCATGTGCCAAATCTTTCGCTAATACGTTCTCTTTTTCATGAAGTAATACTGTTTTTAAGAAACGTCTCGCCTCTCCAACTTGTTGCTTTAATTTTGCTGAACTCGGGAAAAAACTATAGTAATCTTGTACGAATGATTGAACACTTAAACGGACATTTTCAAGTACCGTTAATTCTGGGAATATGTTTGTAAGCTGAAAAGAGCGACCGATTCCTAAGCGTGTTCGATCTGAAATCGATAGTTTTGTAATATCTTGCCCTTTAAAATACACTTCACCTGTTGTGGGTGAAATCTGTCCACTTAGTAAATTAAATAACGTTGTCTTCCCCGCACCATTTGGCCCAATAATAGAAATGAGTTTTCCTTTTTGGACAGTTAAATTTACATCTTTAATAACTTGATGTTCACCAAAAGATACACTAAGATTTTTCGTCTCTAGCAAATGTGTCACGAAATCCCTCCCTTTAAAGCCGTGAGTATGAAAGAAATATGTATAAAGAGGGTCCCCCCTCTTTATACAAAAACAACAGAAAATTCAGTCTATTTATTTTGAACTGGTGGTTCTGTTTCTTTCATCGTTAATTCTCGCTCTAACACTGGCACCGGATAATCAACACCGTCTTGCTTTTTCAATGTGATAGAATACAGTGTCTGCATCGCTTGGTGGTCCTTCTCTCTAAACTTCATCTTTCCTTTCGGTGTATCAAATTCCATTCCTTCCATTTTCTTAATCAAGGTATCTACATCTGTATCACCTTTTGTTTTCTTTAAGGCTTCTACAATAGAAATTGCTGCTGACATTCCTCCTGCTGTAAACAAATCTGGCACTGCACCATTAAAACGTTTTTTATGCTCTTCAACTAGCCAATCATTCACTTTATTTTTTGGAAGTGTGTGATAATATACAGAAAAACCTTGCATACCTACTAATGCATCCATTGTTTTTAATGCTGGTATATCTGGCGCACCTGTAGAAATTTTAATACCTTGCGCTTCCACATTCATATCTTTCAACTGTTTCCAAGGTGAATTTGCCCCTGCCCAAACGATAAATAAATAATCTGGTTTTGAACTAATGATATTTTGAATATTCGCTGTAAAATCTGTTGAATTTGTATCCGCGTATTGCTCATTCACAATGTTCGCACCTAATTTTTTCGCACCCGCTTTAAATGCAGCAATCCCTTCACGACCAAAAGCGTTATCTGGGGCAAATGTCGCAATCTTTACATCTTTTTTCGCAATTGCTGCTGCTCCTGCAATCGCATCTTGTGAGGAACTTCTTCCAGTTCTAAAAATATATTTATTCCAGTTCTTCCCGGTAATACTATCCGCAACTGCCGGTTCTACAACCATAATCTTTTCATATTCCCCGGCCAGTGGTAAAACCGCTAACGTATCACTTGAACTAGACGATCCAACTAAAAAATCAACTTTCTCTTCTTCTAATAACTTCGTAGCTTTTTTAACTGCTACATCCGCTTTCGTTTCTGTATCTTCTACAACAAACTTAATCTTTTTCCCATCTACTTTCCCAGTTCCACCAGTTGCATAATCTAACCCTAATTCAAATCCGTTCACTGTTTGTTTTCCATACGATTCTAGCGGTCCTGTTAAAGAAGCAAGGACTCCTACCTTAATCGTTTTTTCATCCTCTGTACTTGTTTTCTTTCCTGAACAAGCTGCCGTTATTAATAACGAACCTAAAACACAACCAGTAAACATTGTTTTTAGCCACTTACGTTTTTTCATCGACATTGTGATCCTCCCCATACTTTACTTTCTGATAGAATCAAACACGCCAAAATCCCCTGTCCGTAATCATGACTAACTAATTCGATAGATAATGGAAAACTCTTGTAGTACCCTCTACATTCGGCACAAATATATAATCACCTTCCTATGTAATGGAAACGGACATACAATCAATATATATTCTGCAATCCAATTGAAAATACTGTTTCATTTCAGTAATGACCATACAAAAAGACTAACTTATTTTTAAGTTAGTCTTTTCCCCTTAATTAGAGTTAAGTTCTACTTTCTCTAACCCTTCAGCCAATTGTTTCTTATCTAGTCCTTCTCCTATTACTACTAAGTTTGTCGGGAAACCGAAGTCTTGTTCTAATAAAGTTGGTACTCCGAACGAATATTGGAATAGGTGAGGGTATTTATCTCCATGGAATTTCACAAAACCTTTTACTCGATAAATACTATCTGGTAAATTCGAAAGCCATTCATATAATTTGTCTTGATCAATCGGTTTCGTAAATTGATACGTCATTGTTTGTATATGTAAATGCTGTTTGACATGTAGTGTCTCGTGTTCCTCATCATTTGGAAATTCTGCTTCTTCTATATCTTTTAAAGATATATTACAATACTTTGTCTCATACATTTTCGCATGATCATTTATTGCCTTTACTTCTTCAAATACTGTATTCTTATCTTCATCTGTTAGTAAATCTGCTTTATTAACAAGAATGTGACTACCAAATTTCAGTTGCTCATGCAATAGCTGTTGTACATTTGCACTTAATATACTTCGATTTAACCACCTTACTGCATCTAAAACGACTACAATTGATTTCACTTCCAGAAAAGGAGCTAAAATTGGCGAGACACACGCGTCTAACACTTCAATTGGATGCGCAACACCTGTCGTTTCTATATAAATTACATCTGGTCTTTCTTGTTGGTATAACGAATGTAATTGTATTTCAAGCTCTTCTTTTAATGTACAACAAATACATCCTTTAAGAAGTTCTCTTAAAACATTCTCTTTTCCAATAATATCTGTATCTACCGAGTATTCACCAATTTCATTCATTAATACTGCAACTTTTCTATTCTTCTTTTTCTCTGCTAACAATAAATTTTGTAATAATGTTGATTTTCCACTACCTAAAAAACCACCTAATATATGAATCTCCACTTTATTCATTCAACCGACCATCCATTTCTTTACTTCAAATGTATTCAAAGCGTAATAATTACGATTTATATTTATCATTTTATTAAAAGAATGACCATTTGTAAATATAAGAGATTCACTGTTCATTTACTTCATATGCAACTCTAACTCCAGACTCAATTGCCCCTTGCATCCATCCATGTGTTAATGTCGTATGCTCTCCTGCAAAATGTACTTTTCCAGATGGTGGTGTAATATACGGAAATAACTCGAGCTCTTGGCCTGGTTCGAAAGCTGTAAATGCACCGCAAGAATACGGATTTTTACTCCAGCTAAAAGATGTTCCAGTGACAAACTCACTATAGACGATGTCACCGTATATTTCCGCTAAATTTTTTAATGCGTAACGAATACGATCTCTTTGCGGGAGACTATCCCATGTTAACGCCTCATCTGCCCACGTATAACTTGCTATAACGATAGCTGGTCCTGGAGTATGAATGCCATAACTCGGATAGTATGTAAACCGTATCGGTAAATCAGTAATAGATTTACCGCCACACTGTCCCGCTTTCTCCCAAAATCTACTTTTAAACTCTATTGCAATTTTAGTTGCAGCAATATAATTTAATTCACGAATTGCTCTTTTTTTAAAATAAGAGAATAAATAGTATGGCTGAACTTCTACAAATCTTAACGCTGAAAATGGAATTGTAATAATAGCAAAATCACTTGTTATTGTAAATTGCTCTAACGTTTGTTCATGATTTCCTTGTAACATTACTTTATTATCTTCTTGTATGATTTTATCAACCTTATACGGCATTAAAATATGTTCTCTTAATTGTGGTAAGAATGCATTCGATAACTTATCCATTCCACCAGTTATTTCATAATATTTCGTTGTTGAAGTAAAGAAAATCATTTCACGTAATACTTCAATTAAGGACATTCCCATATAAGCTTCCATATCAAGAAGTACCCCAATCATATCTATTGCACCATCTGAATAATACTCCATTAAAAATGAACCAAGCGAATACGTTTTATACTTTTTTTCAACAATAAGCCAGTTTTTATCAGGATCCTTCTTAATATAATTTAGTATTGGTTCTAATACCTCAATCATTAGCTCTTCTGCCGTTTTTCCTTTTTCTTTATCCAAAACCGGATATTCAAGTACACTTGGATCATTTTCAAACACATTCAATCTCGTTTGAATGTTATTCGTATAAATGATATCTGCAAAAGTTTTATTTATAAAAAGGTTTAAAGGTAGTTTAAATTTATGAATATACGCTAAGGTTAACTTATGGGTATCAGGGATTCTCATCGGTCCCGCATTAAAATATAAACCCACACTAAATGGTTCCCGAATCGTATACACCCTGCCACCTATTCTGTTATTTGCTTCTATAATCGTCACTTCGTGCCCAGCCTCTTTTAATAAAGAACCTGCAACTAATCCAGAAATCCCTGCACCTGCAATCGTAATCCGTTTTGGGTTATTCTTTTTAACAAGCCCTGCATGAATAATATGAAGCATTTCTTCCATTGCTAATGGGTTCCCCATGCCATTTCTCCTTTTACAAAGGATTTTACTGAATTATATTCGGTTCACTGAATTCCTATGTTTTGTTCGCGGATTTGCACGGATACATTTTCAAATACTTGAATATCTTTTATAAAATGTAATAAACTAGATATGACTCTATAGAAGTAAGACGTATTATCTTACATAATAAAATCAATGAAATTGCGAGGAATTTTGAAATGAAAAAAGGTATTAACCGTGTTGTATTAGTAGGAACAGGAGCAGTTGGATGTAGTTATGCTTACTGCATGATTAACCAAGCCGTAGCTGAAGAATTTGTTTTAGTCGATGTAAATGAGGCAAAAGCTGAAGGGGAAGCAATGGATTTAAGTCATGCTGTTCCATTCGCACCAGCTCCAACTAGAGTATGGAAAGGCAGCTACGAAGATTGTAAAGATGCTGACCTTGTAGTTATTACAGCTGGATTACCACAAAAGCCAGGCGAAACACGTTTAGATTTAGTTGAGAAAAACGCTAAAATCTTTAAACAAATCGTTCGCAGTATTATGGATAGCGGATTTGATGGCATCTTCTTAATCGCAACAAACCCTGTAGATATTTTAACTTACGTAACTTGGAAAGAATCTGGTTTACCGAAAGAACGTGTAATCGGTTCTGGTACAACGCTTGATTCTGCTCGTTTCCGCTATATGTTAGGTGAGTACTTCGATATTGGTCCACACAACATTCACGCTTATATTATCGGAGAACACGGCGATACTGAACTTCCTGTTTGGAGTCATGTTTCCGTTGGTATCCAAAAACTACAAACACTGCTTGAAAAAGACAACACGTATAATCAAGAAGATTTAGACAAAATTTTCATAAACGTCCGTGATGCAGCTTACCATATTATTGAGCGTAAAGGCGCAACTTATTATGGTATCGGTATGTCACTTCTACGTGTTACAAAAGCAATTTTAAACGACGAAAATAGTGTATTAACTGTATCAGCTTACTTAGAAGGGCAATATGGTCAAAAAGATGTTTATATCGGGGTACCTGCTGTTTTAAATCGTGGCGGTGTTCGTGAAATTTTAGAGGTTGAATTAAGTGAAGAAGAAGAATTAAAATTCGATCACTCTGTTCAAGTATTAAAAGAAACAATGGCTCCGGTTCTTTAATTAAGATAAAAAAGCAATCCAATTTATTTTGGATTGCTTTTTTATCTTAATTATCCCCTATGACCTTTTAATGATTTTCTATCATTTCTTATTTTTTAGTCGCATCCTCATTATTTATATCAAGTACATCTAATAAAAAGATAAAGATTGGTATCCCGATAATAAGCCCCCATATTCCGAGGAAATGCTCTGAGAAGATGAGAATCATAAATGTATAAAAGATTGGTAAATTTGTTTTTGCAGACATAAACTTCGGATTTAAAAAATAACTTTCAAGAGCGTGGATTACTGTTATGAACACGAGTATGTATACTACGTACATAACTCCGCCTACGTTGTAAGCAATGATACAAAGTGGAAACAAAGAAATAATCACACCTGCAACAGGAATCAACCCTAGTAAGAAAACCATAACAGCTAATACAAGTAGCTGTGGAAATCCTAAAACAATTAATGCAATGACAGTAAGAATACAATTTACAACGGCAATTAAAAACTGAGCTTCAATTACTTTTCCGAACGATCTTGCAAATCTTTCACCAAAATATGCAATTTCCTCATAAAAGATTTTTAACTTACTATCTTTAAACTTAGATGTAAATGTAATAATACGCTCTTTTTCTAATAAGAAAAATAAGCTTAAAATTAGAGATAATAATATTTGTAAACTTACCTTCCCTATATTTGCTATTGATTGATATATAACATCTACACCTTGTTCTATATATTTTGATACTTCCATCCCATTAATTGTCGAAAGTACATATTTAACGATTTCATTATCAGGTGGATTTTGAAAAAATAGTTTAAATTGATAAATTAATTGTGAAATTTGTATCGTCAGCACAGGTAAATATTTATATAACGTTGTGCCTATAAAGGAAACTAGTATTATATACAAACATGCAATAACAATTTTCCGGTTTACTTTCAATTTTCTTGAAATAAAACGTTGAAATCGATCCATTAAAAACGTCAGTATAAACGTAATTAATATTAAATTGATCATACTTTTTAATGCGTATAATACAAGCGCTACTATTATTAAAACGAGAAACCGTTGAAACCCTCTACTTCGAAAAAAACTCTTTACTTCATTCATTAAGAATTAACCTCCCCCTTCAATGGATGAAAATTGAATATATTACATTTTATGAACTCCTATAGACAATCTTTCTTACTAATTGAGAAGAATCCTTTTTTTCTTTTCATATTGTTAGATTCGTTTAACTGGAATCCACCAACATAATTTCGGTGGATTCCAGTTATTTTTCATATAATTTTTTATAAACTAGGTGATTTTCTATTTTTAGACTGCTGTTCATACGCATATCCAATATTGAAAAGCTCTTTTTCACCAAACTGTTTCCCCACAAACACTACACCGATTGGTTCTCCATTTTTATCATATCCAGCAGGAACCGCTAATTCCGGATAACCAGCTACAGCTGATAGAAGGACTTCATCGTTATTAATCATAACTAGAGCATCCAAACCTTTTTCTACTAAATACCTATCTAGCTCTTTTCTTGCGTTTTCTCGACTCGTTTGCACTACGTTTTCGAACTCTTCTTTCGTTATAGCAGATTTTTCAGACCCCTCAATTAATGTTTGTCCGTATTTTATTCGTCTTTTACTATCCTTTTTAGTGAACTACTCACCACTTAACGTCCTTACGGGCTGTTTGAAGTGGGAGCTTCTTGGGAAGTAGATACTTTTATTAGCTATCTATATTTACCAAGCTATAAGGGTAGTACCTACCCCTAAAGAAAATACCAATTACGTGGCTAATTTTAGTAAGTTTATACTTGCGTTTACATCTCTATCATGATGGCTATTGCATTCAGGGCAAGTCCACTCTCTAAGGCTTAGATTCTTGACTTCCTTATTTTTATAACCACAGCAAGAACACAATTGACTACTCGCATAATTCTTAGGTGCGACTATCAAATCGCGACCTTTCCATATTGCTTTATAGTCAAGGAGCTCTCTGAATGTAGCCCAAGATACTTCACTGATTGCTTTTGCTAATTTGTAATTCTTTTGCATGTTCTTCACTTTCAAGTCCTCAATCACAATTACTTGGTTTTCGTTTGTGATTTCATTGCTTATCTTGTGAAGAAAATCATTGCGTTGATTCGCAATCTTCTCATGAAGTCTTGCAACTTGTAACCTGGCCTTGTTTCTATTGTTTGAACCTTTCTTTTTACGCGACAAAGAGCGCTGCAGAAGAGCTAATCTTCTTTCGGCTTTTCTCAACCATTTAGGGTTCTCATATTTCTTGCCATTAGACAATATTGCAAAGTCTTTTAGCCCAACATCAATACCAACTTTTGCATCAACTTTAGGAAACAATTGCTCATTTTCTTCTACTAAAATCGATACAAAGTATTTACCAGTAGGTGTTTGAGACACTGTAGTAGACTTAATTAATCCAAAGAATTGTCTGTGCTGTTTAATCTTTACCAAGGTCTTTAGTTTGGGCAGCTTGATATAACCACTCTCAATGTAAACCGTGCCTTTTTGGTTATTTGTTGTATAACTACGGTGGTTATCTTTCTTACTTTTGAATTTCGGGAATCCAATAGATTTATCCCGGAAAAAGTTAGCGTATGCTTTATTCAAATTCATTTGAGCATTCGCTAACGCAAGACTATCAACTTCCTTTAGGAATGGAAATTCAGCCTTATATTGTGCGGGCGTAGGATATGTAACAGATCTATCAAGTGTATCCTGTGATTCTTGATAAGATTTGATTCTATCTGCAAGCATCTTGTTGTATACAAATCGAACACATCCAAATGTTTTTGAGAAAAACATTTGTTGTTCTTTATTTGGATAGATACGATATTTGTATGATTTTAACATTTCCTACACCTCACTTTTCCCTTGATTTTCAATATATTTCTTTACTACATCTATCGGTGGAGCACCCGTAGTAATCAAGCAAAAGCTTCTTGACCAAAACATTTCTTTCCAAAGTTTCTTTCTCACATGGGGAAAGTCTCTCTTGATGAGTCAAGAACTTGCACTTTTATAAGCATTAATGAACTTTGTCATTTCTGTATTCGGATGTGCCTTGAATAAGATATGCACATGGTCTACATCATGATTCCATTCAACTAATGTGATGTTATAGTTTTCAGATAATCGGACAAACATGTCTTTTGCATAGTCTGACATATCATCATCAAATACATTTCTTCTGTATTTCACGACCAATACAAGGTGATAATACAACAAGAACACTGAATGATTATTGCTATCTAACTTCATTGATATACCAACCTTCCCCTCTATAAGACTGATTATATCGGGGGGGGAAAATAAAAGGCAAAGCCTTTTGGCTGCGCAAAACCGAAATTCATCTCCCACATATCGTTGGGCTATGCCCTTCACACGCCCCAGGAAGGAGAATTCTTTCGGGAAATTCGTTAAACGCCATAATCTCTTCTAACGATTTTACCGGTACGTTTTTTGCTGCGAAAGATAATCGTTAACACTCTATTTTTAGAGTATAAGATACACTCAGGTTCTTTGAAAAATAGTTTTTATATACGTGATATCCGCCGGCACACGCTAATAAGACAATGCCTCCAGTGATAGACAGCGTTACCTTTACCCATTTCTTCATGTTGCTTCCTCCACTCTATAAGATGCTTAGCTATACAAAAAAGAGAGTTACCTTTTACTTAACTCTCTCCAATCAAAATGCTAAATAAAAAAATGAAAGATTTCAATCTAATTACTTCTTTTTTTGCATTTGCTTTGCTAATATTTCTTTCACTTGATTATACGTTAATCCTGAATTTTTATTTAAACGCTTTACTTCCTCAACATCAGTACCTACCACTGTATATTTTTTCTCATCATTCATTTTTCTAATTCCCTTCTCACCGTATTATTTCTTATATTTCTTCCCTAAATGCGCATAAATTAACACCACTACAAAAAAGGAAGCTGTTTTTAAACACAGCTTCCTTCTCGTTACATATTGTATTTCTTAATAAAATTTCACTACATCTTCAGTAGGCAAGAACGTTCTTTCTGCTGGTTGTTCGTTTGGTTCACCAAATGGCATTTGACCTACTAAGCTCCACTCTGCCGGAATGTTCCAAGTTTCTTTCACTTCAGCATCTACGATTGGGTTGTAATGTTGTAATGACGCCCCAATTCCTTCAGCAGATAATAGCATCCACACAGTATGTTGTAACATCGCATTTCCTTGATGAGACCAGAATGGGAACTGATCTTTGTATAATGGGGCATTTTCTTGCATTTTTTCTACAGTTGCTTGATCTTCAAAGAATAGAACTGTTCCTACACCTGCATGGAAGCCTTTTAGTCTTTCTACAGTCGCTTCAAAGTTTTCTGTTGGTACGCGTGCTCTTAGTGTTTCTTTAACGATATCCCAAAACTTTTCATGCTCTCCATCCATTAATACAACCATACGACCACTTTGCATATTGAAAGATGTTGGTGCGTGTAAAGCTGTTTTTAACACTTCTTCAATTCTTTCTTTCGTAATTGCATCGTTTTTTGTTACTTTACGAATTGAACGGCGGTTCACGATTGCTTCTTTTAAGTTTGTTGTAGTTGCTGACATTTTAATTCCTCCAAATGTTTGTTTTATAATTTATTTTGTTATTTCATAACAAGCGAATTAGCAATATCCATCGGTATTACATTGCATACCTTCAAATGAATTTGTTTTATCCTTTTCAATTTCTTTATCAATGACCCTTTCTAGTGTTTCTTTACTAGCAAGCCCTTGAATGACTTCATCTCCAATCATGACAGTTGGAACAGCCATAATATTCGCTTCATCATATGCGTGTTGAATTGCTTCTTGATGCTTTTCTTTATATTTACGAGTTACTAAAGCATCTTTAAATTCCGCCTCAGGAAGTCCTACTTCTACCGCTAATTTTGTTAACACATCAATATCTTCAATGTTTTGCTCTTCTTGGAAAAATGCTGTGAATACGCGATGATGATACTCATTACCTAGTCCACGTTCTTTCGCAAATTGACATCCTTCGAAAGCTAAATGTGTATATGGATGTGGTGAAACACGTGGCAAGCGCATATCAATTCCTAACTTCTTCGCTGTCGGAAGAATGAAAGCATCCCATGAACCTAATTTTTCTGGTTCATTCCATGGATCTATTTTTGAATATGGACTTGGACGTAATTCAAATGGCATCCATTCAATCTCTACATCTTTCTCTTTCGCTACCTCATCTAATGGACCTTTTGCTAAAAAACAAAACGGACATATAAAATCTGAGTATACTTTCATTTTTACAGTCATAACTTTTACACCTTACCTTATCGTTGTAATCAAATTAGTTACATTAATGATAAAAAAATATAAATATTATTTAAGCATTCATTTTTTCTTGCAAAGTTTTAAACAACTGCCCCATCGTAATATTTCTCAAAACTTCTTCCATCGCGGATTGTGCTTGAATTAAAATAATTTCTAACACCGCTTGAATATTCGCCCCAATTGGACAATCTGGATTCGGTTGCTCGTGAATATGAAATAGCTTGTCTTCTTCGACTACGTTCACTGCATGATACACATCTAACAATGTGATTTCATGTAAATCCTTTAGTAATCCCGCGCCACCCGGTCCACGATTTACGTAAACAAAGCCAGCTTGTTTCAAGTACGACATGATTTTACGAATGACTACTGGATTTGTATTGACACTCTCAGCCATATAGTCTGAAGTACAAAGTGAAGATGGATTGTTTTTCAAAATAGATAAAATATGAACAGCTATGGAAAAGCGGCTACTAATTTTCATCGTAATCACCACCTCGATGTAATCATTATAGTTACAACCAAAAAATATGTCAATCCTTTTCATAGATTTTTTATAAGTAAATGAAAAAGTGTCCCATTATGATATATGAGACACCTCTTTTTATTCTGCAAATAGCGATTGAAATTCTTCAATAAATAGCTGCACAGCGATTGAAGAATCCTTTAATGAAGGAACAGCTAAAGCAATTTCTCTCCATACTTGTGGTTCCAATTCTCTCGTTTGCACATTTTTTGGTAAATTCGTTAAAGATAATTCAGCTAATATTGCAATGCCTAATCCTTCTTGAATCATATTTAAAGCTGTAGTAACTGTCGAAATTACATACTCAGCCCGAAGTGGTACATTTGCTTGTTTAAACATATCAATAATAGGTGGTTCGTATCCGCCCTTACATAATATGATTGGTTCATTCTCTAAATCACTAATTGTAATAGAGTCCTTCTTACAGAGAGAATGATCCTCTCTTAAGATAGCAACCATTTTCCCCTTCGTTAATGGAACAATCTCCATATCTTTATTAGGCAAAATAACAATTCCTATATCAATAACCCTCGATACTAACCAATCTTCAACTTCTTTAATCGTTCCTTCACAAAGAACTACTTCTAAGTTTGGATACTTCTCCTTAAAAAGGTTTATCATTTTGGGTAAGAAATGTGCAGAAGCACTCGGAAAACTACCAATTCGAATCGTCCCAACTTCGTGTCCTTTCTCCATCGCAACTTCTTGTTCAATCTTCTCTACACCGTTCAAAATCTCTCTAATATGTACAAGAATCCTGTTTCCTACATCCGTAACGAGGAGCCCTTTTCGTTTATCACGTATAAGAATAGTAACGCCTAACTCTGACTCAATACTTGAAATCGCATGACTAACAGCTGGCTGCGTCATATTTAATACCCTGGCGGCCTTCGTAAAACTACCTAACTCAACAGTTTTTATTAATACTTGCAGTTGTGTAATGGTCATAACTAATCACTTATACTCCTTATAAAAAAGATTCATTTTATTTATTACAGTCGATATCATATCATAGTGAAATGAATAACAACAAGGAGGTCTTTCAGTGACACAGCTTTCTCGAACTAAGACGGCCATAATCCTTACCTTTCTCGTTTTCATGTGGGGAATCAATTGGCCTTTATCAAAGTTTGCCCTGCATTATACACCACCTGTTTTATTTGCAGGCGTTCGAACTTTAATTGGAGGATTCATTTTACTCCTGTTCGCATTACCGAAATACAAAGAGTTACATTTAAAAGAAACGTGGCATTTATACGTTATTTCTTCTTTACTTAACATCATTATATTTTACGGATTACAAACTGTCGGCCTTCAATATATGCCTGCTGGGTTATTTTCCGCCATTGTATTTCTACAACCAGTTTTACTCGGTATTTTCTCGTGGATATGGCTTGAAGAATCAATGTACGGCTTGAAAATTTTCGGGCTTGTTCTCGGATTTATTGGTGTAGGCGTTATTAGCTCTAGCAGTTTAACAGGACATATTTCTGTTATTGGAATCCTTCTCGCGTTAGGATGCGCTATTGGCTGGGCACTTGGCACAGTATTCATTAAGAAGACTGGTCACCGTGTTAATGCCATTTGGATGGTAACACTTCAGCTTATTATTGGTGGCCTTTGCTTAATTGGATTTGGTTCAGAGTTTGAAAGCTGGTCTAGTATCGCTTGGAGTATGCCATTTGTTAGCGTACTTCTCTTTATTTCATTCTTTGTTATTGCAATGGGGTGGCTTGCATACTTCACACTTGTTGGAGCTGGTGAAGCAAGTAAAGTTGGGGCTTATACATTCCTCATTCCACTAATAGCTATTATTGTAAGTTCAATTTTCTTACATGAGGCTATTACCATTAGCTTATTCATCGGACTATTATTTATTGTTGTGAGTATTTGTTTTGTAAATATGAAACCGAAAACACTTGCTGTAAGGCAGCAAGTTGAAATGAAATAAACGTAAGAAAGAGCCTACTGTTTGTAGGCTCTTTCTTACGTCTTACTTTTTACGACGTACTACAAGAACACACGCACTTACCGACGATACTATCGCCAAAATAGATAAGACAATTGCTATCAATTGCATATTACTAGTACCTTCATTCTTTTCTACACTAGACACTTCACCATGTTCTCCTGTTAATGACGTACCTTTTGCAATTGTAGTAAGTGAATGCGGTTTTTCAGCTTTTTCATCACCTGTCCATTCAACAATTTCTCCGTCTTTATATTGTTGATATGCGTCCCAAGCTATTTTTTGCTCTTTATCCGGATTTTTAGCGACGAAAGTAAATCGCTGGAACTGGCCGGTTAAAATCCCTTCTCCTGTCGCTTCCCATACTACAGTTTTAACTTTTCCGGCTGTATCTTTTTGCTCCTCAACTTTCCATCCTGGGACTGGTTCATACTGTTGGAACTCTACTCCAGACGGTATTTTCAGTGTAACTTTCGTCGTTGCTTCATTTTTTTCAACTGGTACTTTTATCGTATAAGTCTCCCAAGAACCAATATCAGAAGTTGCTGGTTTTACAGTGACGTGCGCACTAACAGGTAACGAAAAAATTCCCATTGCAATAATTGTTGCGATCATTGTTGTTCCTAATTTTTTTATACGTTTCATTTTCTATTAGCTCCTTTTCATACATAGCTTCTTTTTATCTGCCACCAACAATAAATTTAAAATCTGTATCGAAACTATCAAGAGATTTTGTTAATCCATGAACATGTATATTCCAGTTTCCTGTCATGTTAATATACATACCTTCTGCTTCATATTCTCCCGGTGAAACTACTGAAACTTTAAATGAACCTTTTCCCATGTTCATATCTAATGATTGAGTCGTCAATATCATTTGTTCCATATCAGTAATAGGCTGTCCCTTTTCATCCTTTAGTGTAATATGGAATTTATTTTGTCCTACCTTATTCGGACTTACATTTAGCGTAAGTTCATATCCATTATCTAATTGCTTACTCTCTGTAAAAGGTCCAGTAGGAGGCATCGGTGGTGTTTGTACGTTTGTCATAAAAGCTACGATTACGAAAATGATAATTCCAATGACAAACTCTACTTTCACCGTAGCTCCTAATCCTTGCTGTGCTCGCATTCTCCCTTTCACATAATGAATAATTCCCAATATCCCCATGAAAATGAATAAAAGTATCTTTGTTAATAAAGCCAATCCATACTTCGTATCAAATAACGAGTGGATTGTTGGAATAAAAAATGTACTGTTAAAAAGGCCTGTTATTAAAATCACGATGACAGCACCTGTTGCCCACGGTGAAAAACGCTTAATCATATCCCAATACATATGCCACTTGTTATCCTCATTACGTAAAAGAAGAATAATAGATGATAAACCACCCACCCATAATGAAGCTGCGAATAAATGTAGAAAATCCATAACGACAGCAATGTCTTTAAACTTTAAACCGTATGCGTGACTATTAAAGGCCTTCATAACAAGTAACCCTATAAACAATAGTATTGGAATACTCCATACTTTAAACGACGAAAACTTCTCATGCTTCACCGCAAAATACGTAACAATTATAAGCGTACTAATGAGAACCATTTGAGTAATCCATACATAACCAAAAACAGAAAGCTGTAATGTTTCTTTTAATAGTAAAGGGTTGAATGCTTCTAGCCATGAAACATCAGCATTTATTTTCGCTTGCAGTGGTAGATTGAATAACAAGCTAATCAATATCCCAAATAAAGAGATCCATATTATGTTCTTACTCCTTAATCGAACCGAGGTTGCATTCCCTTTATACATAATAAGATTAAAGAAGAGAACTCCTAAAAATAGCGAGAAACTCGTATATAGAATCCCACGTTCCATAATCATATCGATTTGCGGGACATACCCCATCTCTTCCACTTGTACATCGTCTGTTCCCGCTTCCGCTAATCCAATACGGAATGGAATAACCCCTTGAATTGGATGCCCATCAGCTGAAATAGCTTTCCACTGAATAGAGTAGAGACCATTTTTGAGATTTTCTTTTAATCCGGCTTCTAATAGTTTTTTATTTTTTTTATCAATATGAGCATCTTTTAAATCGACTCTTTTACCTGATGTATCTCTCACATACAATGTATTAAAACGTGAAACTTGTATGTCCTCATCGAATTCAATTTTCACAACAGATGGTGCTCTCTTCAACGTTTCATTTTCCGTAGGGTTTGATTTCACAACATACGCATGAGCAGATGCACTTTTCGGTATCAATATGATAAGCACACACGCAAGTAATAGCCATATCCCTAATCTTCTCATTACTTTCACACTCATTTCACTTCTTTCTTCCTCATCGCTCTATTTTCATTACTTTAACTTCCGAAGTTTGATTCTCCGGCGAAATATTAACCTGATTAAATATAAACTTCTAGAAAGTATAACTCTTTATTTCTCTTCCATCTTTAAACTTCTAATATGATAGTAACTATCACGATAGATACAACTTACATTTTTAAAGTCGATTGTTATTATATCATAAAATATATTTATGTAAGTTATCAAAGAAGAAAAGTTATCGTGAATCATTTGTGAAGAAAATGTGAAATACATAAATAAAAAGGTATTACGTTATTACGTAACACCTTTAAAAAAATATCCCTCTTCTATTTCTCTTCCGGATAATCACAATACTCGATAATCGTTCCTTCAGTATCCGCTGGGTTAAGATAAATTAACCTTCTACCGTGCTTATTAATCCGAAGTGTATGCTCTAATGTCCGAATACCTTGTTCTTTTAACTCTTCTAGAGCCACATCTAAATCATCGACACGATACGCAACGTGATGAACACCTTTACCTTTTTGTTTAATAAAACGGGCAATTGGAGATGTCGTATTATTCGTCGGTGCAAGTAATTCAATTCTATCTCCATCCACTTCAAGAATGGCTACTTCGCTTTCCACACCAGGAGCTTCACTTACGTAACGATCTATTAAAGTTCCTAGTAACACATTTTCATAAAAACGTATCGTACTATCTATATCTCGAACTGCGATGCCGATATGATCAATTGTTTTTTTCATTTTATTTCCCCTACTACTTTATTTTTTCTATCCTTATCAATAGTAACAAAAAAAGTTATAGAAACAAGTTCTATAACTTTTTTATTTAACCTATTTTCTTATTCGCACTAGCTGGTTGAACTTGATTTTTTGCTTTTACAACGCTAATGCCATATCCGATAAATCCACCGATAATCGCTGGGAAGATCCAGCCTAATCCTACTTCCTGCATCGGAAGGAATTTAGTGAACACTTGGCTTACTACTTCAATGTTAACACCAGCTGCACTTAATCCATCGAATAAGCTGATGATAAATGTTACGATTAAGCTCACTTGATAAACTTCAGCTCTTCCTTTGAATAATGAATGGAAGAATGTTAAGAAAATCAATACAATTGCTAGTGGATAAATTGCTGTTAATACTGGAACAGAAACTGCGATTAACTGTGTTAATCCTACGTTTGCAACAATTGCACTAAATACACATAGTGTGATTGCAATTGCTTTGTAAGGAACATTTGGGAATAACTTATGGAAGAATGAAGAACATGCTGATACAAGTCCCACACTAGTTGTTAAACAAGCTACTGTAATCATTAATCCTAATAATACTCCGCCATATGATCCGAAATAGTAGTTAGAAACTTTTGCTAATACTTCTCCGCCGTTCTCTAAATGTCCAAGCTTTGCAACACTTGAAGCACCCATATAAGAAAGAGCTGTATAGATAATTGCTAAAATAGATGCTGCAATTATTGTCGCTTTTGCACAAACGACCATAATTTGTGTTTTCGTTTTCGCACCTTTTTCTTTAATAGCATTGATGATGATAATCCCGAATACGAATGATGCGAGCGTATCCATCGTTAAGTATCCTTCTTGGAATCCTTTAAAGAATGCATGTGATGTATAAGCTTCCACTGGTGCTTGCATATCTCCAATCGGATGTATAAAAGCAACGATTACTAAAATACCGATGAAAGTCAACTTAATTGGCGTTAAAATTTTTCCAACAATATCGACAATTTTCGCGGGATTTAGCGAAAAAAAACAAGTGATGCTAAAGAATATAATTGTGAAAAGAATTAAAGGTGTAGAACCTACTCCCTCTGGCATAAACGGCTTAAGACCAATTTCATAAGATACATTTCCTGTTCTCGGTATTGCAAATAACAGATGATCGCTAAGTATAAAACTGTTGTAAATACAATCCCGAACACTGGGTGAGCACGACTTGCTAATGACTGTAAATCATCTTTACCTGAAAAACCAAATGCTAGTACACCTAGTAATGGTAATCCAACACCAGTTACTAAAAATCCAGCGTTAGCAATCCATACATTCTCTCCTGCTGATTGACCAAGCATCGCTGGGAAAATTAAATTTCCTGCTCCAAAAAATAGTGCAAATAACATTAATCCAATAACTACTATGAACGAAAACGGTAGTTTATTCGCCATAATATAACCCCCATTCAAATTTCCTTATCTCATTTTCCAATTTTAACTAATTGAATTTTCTGAATATTTAATTTAAGTATCAACTATTCTTGAACTCATTATAGTTTGCTATATAATATTTTGCAATACTATTTTCGAACTTTTTTTTATTTTATAAATATACATTTTTTAACATGAAAAATAGACTAAAAAACCAACACGGTCATCCATGTTGGTTTTTCCATTTACTATCATAAATTAAAATTTCGCTGCTACTTTTTTAACGTTTTCTAGACCTTCTTCAACAATTTGTTGTGAACGATCTGGATATTGATTGTGTCCTTCAATTACAACTGTCTCTGGATTTGTAATTCCCCAGAATCCAAGTACAGTTGTTACGTAATTAACTGCCATTTCCATAGGAGCCATTTGCTCTGAAGAGTAATCTGAACCACGAGCACCTAACACAACTACTTTCTTACCACCAACTAAACCTTCTGGGCCATTTGCTGTATATTTAAACGTTTTTCCAGCTTGAGATAAGTATGAAATATATGTGATTAATGGTGCTGGTACTGTAAAGTTCCATAATGGGAATGCAAATACAACCTTATCAGCTTCTAAAAACTGATTTAAATATTGATCTACTGTAGCAACTGCCTTCTCTTCTTCAGCTGTTAACTCCATGCCTTGGCTACGTTTATATCCACCTGAAATCGCGATATTTCCGTAATAAGGAAGATCTAATGCAAATAAATCTAATTCCGTAATTTCTGTATTTGGATTTGCTTCTTTATAAGTACTTACAAATGTTTCATACATTTTTGAACTAACTGCTTGCTCCGCTGGACGATCGTTTGCTTTTACAAATAATACTTTTGACATTTTTTTATTCCCCTCTACATTCGTATTTTCTTCTTTTTTACCAAATAATGAGCTAAATAGTCCCATTTTCTTCACCTAATCTTTCTTTTCATATTCATTATTCATCATCATAAAAATTCTTATTCTAAGAAAAAGTTCCAATAGATACCTTAAGTTAAGCCGCCGAAACTTTTTGTTATTTAATTACCTTATGTAAGTGATTGTAATATAGTCACTTACTTTAGTCAAGTAACTTTTAATAAAAAAATAAAATCTCAATTTAAAAATATTAACTAAAATACAATTGAACACCAAATACATCTTTATTACTTGTATAATAAACTTAGAGAGGAAAATTCATATATAGAAAGGATTTATTCATGAGCACTATAGAAAAGATTCAAACTTTTATTATTCTTTTTGCTGTTACATGCGGCATCGTACTCGGACAATTTAATATGATACATACGTATTCAGACCAGTTTATTGTCCCCTTCTTATTTTTCATGCTATATGGATTATTCCTCAGCATCCCATTAAAAGAAATAAAAAACGGATTTCGTAATTTAAAATTTGCTGGAACAAGTCTTACTATTAACTTCTTATGGACACCTTTACTCGCTTGGGGATTAGGAGCACTATTTCTTTCAGATCATCCAGCACTTTGGGTTGGATTTATAATGTTAATGGTTACTCCATGCACAGATTGGTACTTAATCTTTACTGAAATAGCGAAAGGAAATGTAGCACTTTCTACTGCAATTTTACCTGTAAATTTAATTTTGCAAGTACTACTCCTTCCAATTTATTTATTTTTATTTGCTGGTGTCATGAAAACTGTAGCGGTTTCTGTTTTAGTAGAAAGTATTGTTATCGTAATCGTCTTACCATTTATACTTGCACACGCTACAAAATTCATTATGAATAAAATGAAAAAAGCTGAAACTCTCGAGAATAAACTCATTCCGTTTTTCAGCTCTGCTCAAATTGTATTTTTAAGTTTAGCAATAGTAGCGATGTTTGCATCACAAGGTAAATATTTACTGCAAAATATGAATGTCGTTTTATTATTACTCGTTCCTGTTCTATTGTTCTTCATCATTAATTTTTTACTAGGACAATTTATCGGGCGCATCATGCATTTATCTTACAAAGATACAGTAAGTCTAAGCTTAACAACGTTAGCAAGAAACTCACCTGTTGCACTCGCTATCGCTGTAACAACTTTTCCAGACGAGCCTCTTATCGCACTTGCACTCGTTATTGGACCGTTGATTGAGTTACCGGTACTAGCTTGTGTTTCACAAGTTTTGTTGCTTATTAAGAAAAAACGGCAATACGCATAATAAAAAACCGTCCCATTTTGGGACGGTTTTTATTATGGAAAGATTACATACAACACTTATTTCTTATTTATCAATACAAATGAAATTACCGAAACTACAAACGTAATAATACCAATTGTAATAAAGTGAAACTTTAATCATTGGGGGTTTTGTTCATCCCCCAATGATTATTAGCCCTCACCACTCCCGCATTAACAGATCCTTTCTAATTAAAAATGATAGGAAACGTAAATATAACGAAAGCTGCCCAAAGTCCGTATATTGGCAAAAACTTCGTAACGGCATCTTGGATAGCTTTTGGTCCTGATTTATTTTGCAAGAAACGCATATAGGCAAACATAATCCAAATGAGATTTGCCCAAATCAGTATGTTTATTCCTAAAACAGCAAGTCTATTAGGCGTAATCCCGTAAGAAGAAAGTCTAAATACTATGGCTGACAATGCGACAGTGTCAATAATAAGCGCCAGAACAATTAAGGAAAAATTTATATAATCTGAAATATTCTTTTTCTCGTCCGAGTCACTTTCAACGATAGAAAATATGGTAACAGCCAATACAACAAGGAGGATTCCGTTGAAGGCCATTAGGAAATTGCGATCCAAGAACGGATTTTTCCCGACCCAAATTACCGTTATAAGATAGATAAGCAACGTGATCAGGACGAGAGGACTAAAAATTTTAGATATGTATGGTGTAATATTTTTAGCAAACTTAAGATTCATTGATACTAAGTATGCAGCCACAATAGCGAGAGCCGCTGCTCCAAATAAAACAACATTACTAAAATAGAATTCTCCTATATCTAAGTCAACAAAGCTAAATAAACGCATGGTGAATACTGCTAGTATCATTCCGCTCACTGCCATGCTCCCGTAGAGAAGACAATATTCTAAATTAAATTTAATATAGGCTAATCTTGTACTGCCTTTTAAATATTCATTTCCTGTAAACGCAAGCCCTACTAAGACCCATAAAAATATAGGAAGATGTAAATAAGCAAGGATGGTACTGTCTTTATAATTTACTGGCAACGTATTAAGATACATCCCGGAAATTAGGAACAACGCTGCAAGGGAATAAATAATACTTTTTTTGGGAGTATTATTGTAAACAAAATAAGCAGCAATAAAGGGAATTACACCAAAAGCCAAGTTAATTGGAGCAATTGCTTCCTGCTCAACAAATTGGAAAATGATCCTGGTGCTTATGCCGGCCAGAATAGCTAAAAGGCCCATGAATAAGAAACCTTTTTGAAACAAAGATGTTTTTTCTTTATTTACTTTCTCCTTGAAATGCAACCTTTCATACCAAGCACCTAGAACCTGAGAATCAGGGTTTTGGTCCCATGCTTGTGAGAATGCTTTTTTAAAAGCTTTCGGATCTTTTCTATACATCTTCTCCAACTCATGGGGGTTATCCATATTTTTAACAATCAAATTGTTAATGTTCATAGTTATACCTCCTCTAATTTTAAAAATAAGGTTGTTACCTTTTAACAAAAGCACCTCACTCATTTATTATGATTTTGATTTTAATACAATATTTATCGTTTTACAATAAAAAATTATTATTTAAAGGATTTTTTTTATCGTTAAATTTTAAATAAAAGAAAAAACAAAAGAGCATGACAGTTTTATGTCATGCTCTTTTAACAAATTAATTCTCAAATACAAAATTAATCTTATTATCTTTCCACTCTAATTTCGCATCAAACGTTTTCTCGCCCTTTTTAAAACCTTTAATTAAATCAGTCTTTTCACCTTTTAAGAGCTTTGTCATATTCTTTTGCGAAATTGTTTTACTTAATATCTTCTTTGAAATGGTGAAATCACATTGCGTTGTATTATAGTTAGAACAACCGTAAAACGTTGACTTATCAATTACATCACCATCACATTTTTTACAGCTACCAACCTTTTTACCCGTTGTAAATTTCGATCCTTTCCGTTCAATCGATTCAACATGTAGTCCCGTGAAATCCCACTTCTCAGACATTTCCACTGCGTCTTCAATAATTTTAGCTGATAGCTTTTTCGTCTGTTCCATAAATGTAGCTGGTGAAGCTGTACCTTCACCAATTTCCGCAAGACGTTGTTCCCATTTCGCAGTCATTTCCGGTGAAGCTAGTATTTTATCACCAATTGCGGTAATTAATACTTTTCCTTTATCAGTCGCATACACTTGGTTTTTCTTTACATCTATATACTTACGGTCTTTCAGCATCGTAATAATACCTGCGCGAGTCGCTTCCGTACCTAAACCTTCTGTTTTCTTTAATACTTTCTCCAGCTCTTCATTCTCTAAATACTTACCAGCTGTTTTCATTAACGTAATAAGTTGTCCTTCTGTATAGCGCTTCGGTGGCTGTGTTTTTCCTTCTTTCACTTTCACCTTTACAACTTTTCCTTCTTCGCCTTCAGCTACAATTGGAAGAATGGTTTCGTCATCTTTATCGTCTTGGAAAATAACTTTACGCCAACCTTCTTGAATTTGCTGTTTTCCTTTTGAAATGAATTCAGCACGTTCATCTACAAGCGTTACAATCGTTGTATAGTCAAAGATTGCAACTTCATAATGAGCTGCAATAAGCCTTCTTACGATCATATCGTATATTTTCTTTTCATCACCTGATAGTCTGCTTGGGTTTGTAACTTGCTCTGTCGGAATAATTGCGTAGTGATCTGTTACTTTCTTTTCATTTACATAACGCTTGTTATTCATAATGGATTCAACCGGAGCCGGTAATAAGCCTTTATATTCATCAAACTGACTCAACTTCTGTAAAATATCAGGGAACGTCGCTGCTTCTCCTTGTGTAACATAGTTAGAATCTGAACGTGGATAAGAAACAATCCCTTTTTGATATAGTGCTTGCGTTATATCAAGCGTCTTTTTCGGTGAAAACTTAAAGGCTTTATTTGCCGTTGCTTGCAGTGATGATAAGTTAAATAAAAGCGGCGGCTGAAACTCTTTACGCTCCGTTTTCATTTCCTTCACAACAGCCGGTTTCCCTTGGCAAAATGCCGCAATTTTATTCGCCATATCAGGATCTTTTAAGCGGGATTCATTATCCTTTTCCCATTTTCCGTCATATTTCTTTCCTTCTATATTAAAGGTTGCAAACACTTCCCAGAAAGGCTCTGACTTAAAGTTTTCAATTTCTTTCTCTCGCTTTACAATCAATGCTAACGTTGGTGTTTGGACACGACCAGCAGAAAATACATCATTCATTCCTTTTTTCTTTAACAAAATACTAAAGACACGTGATGCATTCATACCAACAACCCAGTCAGCGCAAGATCTTGTGTATGCTTCGTAATACGTATTAATTGTATCTGATTCATCAAGTAGATTTTTAAATCCTTGGTAAATAGCTTGCTTCGTTAAAGATGAAATCCATAGACGTTTCATCGGCTTTTGCACGTTACAAAGATTAATAATATTTCGTACGATCAGTTCCCCTTCACGCCCAGCATCTCCTGCGTGAATGATTTCTGTTACCTGTGGATTATGTAACAGCTGTTTCACAACGTTAAATTGCTTATACTTTGACTTTGTTACTTCAAATTGAAAACGTTCTGGAATCATCGGTAATGTATTAAGTGACCATTTTTTCCACTCTGCGTGATAATGCTCTGGATTACATAACTGCGTCAAATGACCAATTGCCCATGTACAGTACGCTCCATTTGGAAATAACTCATTCGCTTCTACCTCTAAATATCCATCTTTCCGGCGATATTTAAACTGTGAAACAAGAGCCAACCCTTGATCTGGTTTCTCGGCAATAATTAATTTCATTTTATAACTCCCTATCTGTATTCCAGTGTTACTTTCATTGTCTATATGTTTAGAAGCGATGATAAAACAACAATCTTATTTATCATTCGCGGTTTGTCTCGCAAATGGGAGACCTATAATATTATACGCTTATTCTTTATGGCTTCACAATAGAAACTCATAATATAACAATTTCTTTCACATGCTTATAATTAAAAAAGACGCCCTAAAAAATCAAGCGTTCCTTTGCTTACATCTATGAAATTGTGCAGATAATATGCAGATATTAATAAGCATAAGTACCCTCCATATAAACATATGATGAAATGAACGATAGGACAAGGAGGTATCATAATGTTTGCTTATACGTTAACTACCTTAACACTTTGCTGTACCTCGATTCTTATTACATCCTATATTTCTAAACGTAAGGGTACCCTAATGGAGTATATGGTATTTATTATGTCTTTTAGTATGAGTATCGGTTTAAGTATTGGTTTTTACTTAGGCATTCTCTTTAAGGGGGAATTACTATATTCTACTTTGCTTGCTATTTTAATTAGTGGTTTTATCGGTTTCTTAATCGGTCTACGTTTTCACCTATATACTGCTTTAGAAGGAATGTTCTCTGGATTAATGGCAAGTATGATGGGAGCAATGATTACAGAAATGTTAAACGCTCAACAAGCTCATAATATATTGTTCATTAGCCTTTTACTTACTATAACGATTACTATGTCCTGTGTGATTCAATTATTATCGGAGAACTTTTCTACTTTTATCCAACAGCGTTTTTTGTTATTACTTTCAATTAGTGTAGTAATTATCGTTGCCGTATTCGCGACATTCCCAGATCATACTCCCTCACCTTCATCCGGGCATGATCAACATATACATTAGTACTTGCAACAAAAATGAATAAGCAGCTATCCATAGGATAACTGCTTCCTATTATTCTGGCTTATTAGGAATGTTTTGGTTTGGAACATAGTCAGATTTATAATCTGTATAGTTCACTTCCGTTACCATCCCTGCTGAAGCATGGTGTAAATCGTGACAATGGAACATCCACTTACCCGGATTGTCTGCTACAAAGGCTACTTCATATTCTTCACCCGCTTTTAAGTTCAATGTATCTTTTACAATTGGAGAACCTTCTATCGGTTTTCCATCTTTACTCAACACCTGGAAAAAGTGTCCGTGTAAATGCATTGGGTGATCATCCATTTTAGAACGATTTACCAATCTCACTTTTACTAAATCACCCTTTTTCACTTGAATTGGGTCAATATCTGGAAATACCTTTCCGTTAATTGTATATACCATTTCATTTCCATTCATTTGCGTATTTAAGTCCATATTATATGTGGCAGTATACTCTTGATTTAACGTGAAATTACCTAATTTTTTAGTACCATATTTCATTATATCTACTTTCGGTAATTTTTCTTTTTCGTCAGTTTTATCTTTCATCTCTTTGCTGCCATCATACTCAATAACAGCTTTCATTCCTTTTGCACCTTTATTTTTTGAATGGTCTTCAACATACCATTTCCCAGGATTATTAGCAGTAAATTCAATATCATAACGTTCACCCGGTGCGATTGAAATTACTTTATCCTTTATAACTTTTGGATCGTTTATTGGTTGACCATCTGTCGCAATTACTTTTATATCATGACCGTGAACATGTATATCATGTGATAGATAACCAGCATTAACGAGTCGAAGACGAACTTTATCTCTCTTATTCACTTTCAATGGCACTACTAAATCACCGCTTTTTCCATTGATTGTGAATAAATCATACATACTCATATCATGACCTTCCATCTTCATATTTCCATGGTCCATTCCTTCCATATTACTAGAGTCTTTTTTATCACTGCCCATGTTCATATCAAAATGATCCATGCCGTTCTTATCATCATTCTTTTCCCCATTTTCATTACCTTTAGATTTATTACCTATTTGCCCTTTTGTCATTTCTTTTAACTGCTTATTAATTTCTTCTTTATCTGTAACCCATTCATCCAACATTAATGTGTAATCTTTATCATATTTTTCCTTTGTATCTTCTACAATGAGCGCTCCATACAAACCTCTATCTAATTGATTTACAGAATCTTGATGCGAGTGATACCAGTACGTTCCTGGTACGTTTGCTTCAAATTCGTAAGTGAAACTTTTTCCTGGTTCAACTGCATCTTGTGTCACACCTGGAATTCCATCCATGTTATTTGGGACAGGATATCCATGCCAATGAATAGATACTGGTGCAGATAATTCATTTTTTAATGTCACTTTCACCTTTTCACCTTTTTTCACCCGAATTTCTGGACCAGGAGATGAGCCATTAAATGTCCAGACTGGAACAACAACACCGTTACTTAATTTTTGCTTTTCTTCTTTCGCTATTAAAGTAACTTCTGGTCCTTTTTCAACCTTCAATGGTGTTGTAGCTGTTTCAGTCTGTAGTGTTTTTTTATCATTCATATTTTTATGATCATTTGTTGTATTTGTCGTCACAGAACAGGCAGCAATTAAAAATATTACAGAGACTGTAATGACTGCTAATACAAATCGCTTCATGGAAAATCCCCCCTTTTTCTTTTTCAAAATCATTATAGAAGTTGATTTTCAAGAAAATAAGGAGATGTAATTAGATCTTACGTAAGCTAATTGGAAGATTACTAAAAGCGGAGACATTACAAGAGGCGAATATTTTAGAAATACAAAATGCTTTCCTTGTAGCGACTATATTAGCCGTTCTCGTATTTGTTTTGACGTTATTTCTTAAGAAACAATAACACTGCTATTATTAAATAAGAAAAATGTAGCTAAAATGCTCTTCACAAAAGAACTTAGATTTTTGTATAATAAGAACTAATGTTCTTTACAGACAATGGACTCAAATTACACAAATATATCAAATAGAAGAGGATTGATATACGATGAAAATTGATAGACCAAAAATTTCACCAGAGTTATCTTCAAAGAATTTTCAAGATATTTTTTATGAAGAAGATCCAACATTAGAAGTGTGTGAAATTATAGACTCCACTTTCGAAAATGAATCTGTAGATAGAGTGCGATTGTATGATGCAGTGATAAAGAATTGTAAATTCACTAATACAGATTTTAGCAATATTGATATTACAGATGTTTGTTTTGAAAACTGCGATTTATCAAATGTTAATTTAAGCAATTCTTCTGTTCATAGAGTCGAATTTAAAAACAGTAAATTAATCGGGGTTAATTTTGCAGAATCTAGCTTAGGAAATGTTAAATTTGAGAATTCAATTTTGAATTTAGCGGCATTTGGAAATTCTAAACTAGAAAAAATTATATTTAATGAAACTTCATTAAATAATGCAGATTTTTTTGACTGTAAACTTAAAAAAGTTGAATTCCAATTATGTAGTCTTGATGAAGCTAATTTTGATCAGACATCACTGAAGGGGATAGATATTAGTTCTTCTACCTTTGATACACTTACAGTTTCAGTGAACGATTTAAGAGGATGTAAAGTATCAACATATCAAGCTGTTCAGTTTGCTACTTTATTAGGATTAATAATTAAAGATTAGTATTTCGAAGAAAAGAACCCTATCCCGAATCATGGATTTTTTAATTGTCCACGATTCGAGATAAAGTTCAAATAAATTAGTGATGACTCTTTTATTATTTAACTACAGCTTGGTTTCCTTTTACATGTTCATTATTTACACTCATAAATTCTTCAATTTCTTCAACTTCTCTAATGATATCTTTTGACAAGTTTTCATACCCGTCTTTCGTTACAAGAATGTCATCTTCAATACGAATTCCAATTGATTCTTCTTCAATATAAAGACCAGGTTCAATTGTTATAACCATACCTTCTTCTAACATTCTATCTTTATATGTTCCTACATCATGTGTATCTAAACCAAGGAAATGGCTGACACCATGATAATAGTATTTTGATAACTCTTCATCTTCTTGAATTAAACCAATTGCTTTACACTCTTCTGCCAGTACCTTTTTTGTATGCTCATTTAATGCAGCGAACTTTAATCCCGGCTTAATAATCTCTGTTGTTTCTTTTAATGCTTTTAATACAATATTATAAATTTGTTTTTGACGACTAGAGAATATTCCATTTGCCGGGAATGTATAACTAATATCAGCGTTATAGTAGTCTTTTTGAGCACCTAAATCTAGCAATACTAAATCACCATTTTGAATTTGTGCATCATTATCTTCATAATGAAGAACCGTAGCATTTTTCCCACTCGCCAAAATTGTATTGAACGCATGATGCTTAATGCCAGATGATTTCAGTGTAAAATCAAATTGAGCTTCTAATTCATACTCCATCATGTCTGCTTTTGCATGCTTAAGTACGTTGTAAATACCGTCTTTCGTTATAGCAATCGCTTCTTTAATAATTTCAATTTCTTCCTCGGTTTTAAAAACTCGTAATTCACAAATGTTCGGATATACATTACCAATTGTTACGTGTGGATATTTTTCTCTTACATGTTTAGCAAATGCTAATGTTTTTGTCTCCGTACCATTCCACTCGCGACGTTCTATATCTAAATATAGATGCTTCGCATTTTCTGTAAAGAGTATATTTGATACTGCTTTTTCAAAGCTATCTAAATATAAAACTTTCTTTATACCTGAAATTCCCTCTGCTTCTTCGCTAGAAACTGTCTTCCCAACCCATTTTTCCATTACTGGATCTGATTTTTCAATGAAAAGTGTCTCTTCTACACTATTCCCAAACTTTTTCAGCATAAAAATAACATTTGGTTCATCGATTCCCGTTAAGTAGTAAAAATTACGATTCGGTACAAATTTATAATGTGCATCAGCTGACATATGCGGTGCTTGTCCCGCAAATAAAATCGTAACGGATTCATCAGGTAATGTTTTCGTTAGTCTTTCTCTATTTTGAGCAAAAAATGTTGATTTCATAATAATCCCCCTAGTGTTCTATGTATACTTGTGAAACTAATCATCAATACAATTTATTCTATTATTGTTATAATTTTTCGTCAATTAATTATACTCATAGCGAAAGGAGAATTTTCATTACTCGGGCCTCTTCCACGCTAAATTATGCATACCACTCCACAATTTCTTGATATTTATTCCATATACTTAAAATCTCATATATAGGAAAGGAGCCATAACTTTGAAACATTATGTAGCAACAGGGTTAGCAATTACTTCTTTATTAATAATTTCAGGATGTTCTAGCAACGTCGAAACAGCACCAGTGAAAAAAGAAACGGTGCAATCTCAGCCAAAAAATATAGAAACAGCAAATACGAGTCCGCAAGACTTCTATAAAGAAATTACATCTGGAAAAATCGAGCACATTCACGGAATTGGCTATGCAGGAAATATGGCTGGGGTTTCTATCGCCACTCATAGCGGGATAAAAGTTTATCAAAATGGAAAATGGCTTGAAACTAAAACTGGACTACATGATTATATGGGCTTTCAGGCAACGAAGAACGGGTTCTTTGCCAGCGGTCATCCTGAACCAGGTGCAAATTAAAAAAATCCTTTAGGATTATTGAAAAGTTCTGATGGCGGTAATACCCTTGAAAAGCTAGCGTTTTATGGAGAATCCGATTTTCATAACCTTGCTGTCGGATATAATACGGAAGCAATTTATTTATACAACGAACGCCCTAATTCTGAATTACAACAAGGTTTTTATTTCAGTACGAACAACGGACAAGAATGGAAAAATAGTAAGTTAAAAGGTCTTTCAAGTACGATTCATTCCTTTTCAGTACATCCGAATCAATCTAGTGTAGTCGCGGTAAGTGCTAAAGACGGTGTTTACTTATCTACAGATTACGGAAATACATTTGAACTATTCGCTAAATCACTTGAATCGACCGCAATTACATTAAGTAATGAAGATGTTATTTACGCCCCTATTAATAAGCAAATCGTAACGAAGAAATCAATTGCTACAAATGAAGAAACAAACATACAAATTCCACCTTTAGATTCTAAAGATGCAATTATGTATATTTCACAAAACCCTCAAAATTCAGCCGAAATCGTATTTGCTACAATGAAATCAAATGTATTCCTCTCTACAGATGAGGGTAATACGTGGAAGCAGATTGCTAATGAAGGAACATTCCAATTTAAGTAGAAGGGTGAATATAACGTGTTTTCAACAATAAGTGAATGGAGCTATCAACTCATGTCTCCTTTAATGGATGCCGCGAATGCTACGAAATCTGTACCTCTTTTATTTTCGTTTTTATTAGGCATAGTAGGTACCCTTGCTCCTTGCCAATTAACAGGAAACATTAGTGCTATTACACTTTATAGCAACCAATCTTTACAAAAGGGACATGTATGGAAACATATACTTTTATTCATTTTAGGAAAAATAATGGCTTTTACGACGCTTGGACTATTAGTATGGTTTTTAGGAAAAGAGATTCAGCAAATATTGACTTTGTATTTTCCATGGTTACGAAAAATGATGGGACCCCTATTAATTTTAATGGGGCTACTGTTGTCCGGTATTATAAAAAGAAGATATTTCTTCTCGATTAAATTTATACGAAATCAAAATGAAGTTGGTTCATTTTCACTCGGATTCTTCTTTTCCTTAGCTTTTTGTCCGACTATGTTCGTTCTATTTTTTGGAACGTTAATCCCTTTATCTTTATCATTTAATTACGGGTACTTGTTTCCAACGTTCTTTTCGATAGGAACTGCTCTTCCTATCGTCGTATTAATGTCCTTCATCTCCTATCTGGGATTAAACGGGGCATTACTAAAGAAGAGCAGGAAAATAGGAAATAGCATTCAGCGTATAGCTGGTTTTCTCCTTATTTTAATCGGATTTTATGATACTGCTCTTTATTGGTAATACATACAAAAGATAAGCTCTAGTGAAATGAGCTTATCTTTTGTAATATTATATTCATTTTTTCTTTTGCTGTAGTTGAGCTAATAAATTCTTAACAAACGCGAGAAACAGCGGGTCATTCTCTTTTTTAGGTGACCATTGCATAATAAGTTGTCGTGGAATTGTAATTTCTATCGGCTGTACAATGAAGTCATGAATAATTTGCTTATGTAGTCCTGATAACGGAACGATTGTTATGCCATTAACTTGTATAGTAAGTGCTAATGCTGAACTAATTGATTCTGACTCCATCACTTTATTAACTGTTATTTCATTTTTCATCAAATACGGTTCGAGCACTTCTTTGCAACCAGAAAGTGGCATAATAAAAGGATAATTTTTTATACCATTAATAGTAAGGTTAGGCGGAACTTTTTTTGAAGAAACCATAACATACGGATCTTCACCAATGACATCATAATGAAATCCTTGTATTAAATTTTCTTTTATAGAAATAGAAAAATCTGCACTACCTGATGATAGCCAATCTAACACTTCTTGATAGCTTCCTTCTCGAACTGCAAGTACATATTGACTATGATCAATATTCCCTAGTTGAATACACTCCGCCAAACAATATACAGTAACGGAAGGATACGTAGCTAGTACAATTTTATACAAGCTTTTATTCTTCAACTGGAAAGCTGTTTCCTCAAGTTTTTCATACTCCATTAGAAGTCGATTCACACCAACTAAAAATTCTTTGCCATTTTCAGTTAGAATCGTTCCTTGTCTAGAGCGATCAAATAACGTTATAGCATATCGTTTCTCTAATTTGTTAATAATATGGGTTATTGCTGGCTGTGTCATATGTAATTCCTTTGCTGCCAGACTAATACTATTTAAACGAGCCACATATGTAAAGACTTTAAAATCAAAAACATTCATTCTGTTCTCCTTATATAAAATATATTTATATCATCTATAAATAACCTTCATTATATTTATGAAACCACTTCATTTACACTGAGTATACATCATCAATATTACAAATAGATGAAACTTATATACCCTAGAGGAGTGTTGATTAAATGAGTACTTACATTTTAGTACATGGAGCATGGCAAGGTGAATGGGCATGGGAATTAGTAAAACCTCAACTAGAGGCTTTAGGTCACACTGTTATTACACTAGACTTACCTGGAAGTGGGAAAGATACAACTCCTTCACAAAATATAACGTTAGATTCCTATGTTGATGCAGTAACAGCTAATATAAATCAACAAAATGAAAAGGTTATTCTTGTTGGACATAGTATGGGTGGAATCGTTATTACTCAAACTGCTGAACTTATACCAAATAAAATCGATAAATTAGTATATCTTTGTGCTTTCTTACCACGAAATGGAGAAAGTCTTGGTAGTAAATTAGACGGAGAAGATGGCCCGCAATTCACTATAAATGAAAATGACTTGACTGCTGAACTTATACCTAATCTAATTGAACAAACATTTTTAAATGCTACAGAAGACGGTTCTATTAAAGAAGCATCTTTTAATCAAATGCGTCCTCAACCACTAGGACCCTTCCAACAAGAGCTGAAAATATCTGAAGAAAACTTTGGAGCCATAGATCGCATTTATATTGAAACGACTCTAGATAGAGCGATTCCAATTGATTTTCAGCGCCGAATGAATACAGAAACACCTTGCAAGAAAATTATTACTTTAGAAGCTAATCATTCTCCATTTTTCTCTAAAGCATCGGAACTTGTTCATTACTTAAATGAATTAAACTAAATTTTTCATAGAATAAATAGACACTCACAGGTGTCTATTTATTTTACTAATTAAAAGCTATCTTTACTCTATCTACATTGCCATGCCCTTTTGCTTCATCTCCCACTTTTTATACAGTAGTACTGCACCAAATAAAAATACTCCCGCAACAAATGAAGCTACTGGTAACATCTTTATCATTCCATCTGGAAATACGAGCGGCAATAATGGAAATGCATACACTGCTGGAATACGTACACCAACAATTTTTAATAAAATAAGCATTAATATCATATTTAATAAAGTGACTACAATCCATGAATCAATCGCAAAGTACAATATTGTTCCAACAGTTGCAGATGTAGTTAATACTACTATTTGTTTAAAAGCCATTTTTTCATTGTACATCGGCTTTTGAAGTGATTCATATACAACAACTAATATTGGTGGAATAACTGCTAATTGTTCATAACCAGTTATCCAACATAAACTAATCCATACGAAATTTAGTATGAGAAATACAGTCATATATTTATACTGTATTTGCACTTTTCGCTTAATACCGTTATTCAATTTAAATATAAGAACACCAACCATTAAAATAAATGTTAAAGCGAATACCGCGATAACAAATGACCATTCCGTCGCATTTGTTACTAATGGTAATAAACCTGTCGCAATAGATGGTGCTAAATTGGATTGAATTACACGTAAAAAAAGCATCATGAATACAAGCGTTAAACTTACTTTCCCTAAATAAACAATATCCATTTGATTCACCATAAAACCAATCACAGCTGTTATTGAAGGTGCAATGAAGATTTTTTCTGGTTGCCTTAACCATCCTGGCTCACGATACGCCCATAAAGCAATTGCCATCGCTGCTATTTCCGGCAGAATAACTTCCGGATCATTTAATAACACACCCGCTGTTACCATGGCTAAAATAAATAAAATAGCAATCGTATATGAGATGATTGTTTCTTTCTTTGAAATTACTGCATTCATTATTACATACTCCTTTGTGCTCATTTCTTTCATAATGTAAAACAACAAATTTTATACCCTACTACGGTATTGTATATTAACATCTTTTCTATTTCAAGTATCATTAAGTTATTCACATCCTTTTTCACTCCATACCCTTACAAAAAAGAAATTTTTATAGACGTTGACACTTAATGAAAGATAGGTTACAATAACTATACATTAGTAAGCAACTAATGTAATTAATTCTAACTAGAGGTGAAAACAAATGCAAAACATTTTATTCCGTATTAATGAATTATCAAAAAAAGAAAGAACATCTGGATTAACAGTTGATGAAAAACAAGAACAACAAATGTTACGTCAAAACTATACAGAAACATTTCGTGGAAGCCTAGATTCCATTTTATTAAATACAAAAATTGTTGATTCGAATGGTCTTAACGTTACACCAGTTGCATTACAAGATGCTCAAATACGTTTAAAATTAAGCAAATGAGTTCCGCGCTAAAGAATTTCAATAAAACATAAACAGAGCTGGATTTCCTATATAGAAATTCCAGCTCTGTTTATTGTCTTTTCTAATTTAGTAAACGAGCGATACATCGCAATTCTCCACGACACAATCATCGCAAATGCTAGTAAGAAAAACATGCCGCTTAACTCTGCCAAATCAATTGATTGGCTTAAATATGACTTTAATGCCACGCGTACAGCTAATAAGCCTACTAAAATGAATATGAATGCTTTTGACGGTTTCATAAATATATGTTCGCCTTTTATTTCGAACTTAGTTGTTTTAATAAGAAAAATAGAGAAAATAATCCCTATACTAATTGCCTCGACTATTTCTAACGATGTTAATCGAAAATCTGGTAAAAAGTACATCATCGCGCCTGTACTCATAAAAATTGGTGGTAATATAAGTTTCTTTTTCGTTACCGGCTTTTTCGCTGCTTTAAAACGTAGAAACATTACCCCAACAGCCATACAAACTGCTACGACACTTGATAAAAGTGCTATCATACTTTCCACTCCTATCTATTTAAATGACTTTTTTAGCAAAATCATAAACCATAAGTAACTACATGCCGCATTATAGAATTTCTTCATTATATTCCTCCTGCTGTAAACTTTCCATATTCGCTGCAATCATTTTACGCAAAGTTTATGAACGGAATATGAACAAAAAAGCCATTCTGCAATGAACTGCACCCCAATTGTTAGACACAGTCTAACAATTGGAGGTGCAGTTTTTTGTATGACAAAATTTACGAAGGATTTAAAGTTAACGCTCGTTCAAGGATTTAATCCGAAAATAATTTCTCAAGCAGAATATGCAAAACAGATGCATATTACAAAGGCACAATTTCAATACTGGTTACGCTTATACGAACTCCATGGAGAAGAAGGTTTACACGAGGTCTATACAAATTACACCGCAGAGTTTAAACTAGACGTACTAAATTTTATGGCTCAATCGGGTATATCGTTAATGGATACAGCGGCTATCTTCATGATTCCTTCTTTTACAACGGTTTATCAATGGAAGAAGCAATTTGAAGTAGGTGGCTTAGATGCCCTTGAACCAAAGAAAAAGGGGCGTCCATCCATGAAAAATAAAAACACAAAACATGATACTAAAAAGATTCCGGCAGAAGGTTCAGTTGAAGCGTTACAAGCTGAATTAGAACGCTTACGTATGGAAAATGCGTATTTAAAAAAGTTGAATGCCTTAGTTCAAAACAAGGAAAAATCACCAAACAAGACAAGGCACAAGTAGTCTATGAATTAAGGCATGAGTTTCAAGTGAAAGAATTAGTAAAGTTAGCGGATATCCCTCGAAGCACCTATTATTTTTATGTAAAACAAATGGATAGAATCGATCCAGATGCCGATTTAAAAGTAGAAATTAAAGCGATTTATGATGAACACGAAGGTCGTTATGGATATCGTCGTATTCGTGATGAGTTAGCCAATCGTAATCAAATAGTGAATCATAAAAAAGTGCAACGAATTATGAAAGAGTTAGGTTTAAAATGTCTTGTACGTATGAAAAAATATAAATCTTATAAAGGAACAGTCGGTAAAATTGCATCTCATATTTTAGAGCGTAAATTTACGGCAGATACGCCAAATGAAAAATGGGTAACCGATATTACAGAATTTAAATTATTCGGTGAGAAACTTTATTTATCACCTGTATTAGACTTGTATAATGGTGAAATCATTACCTATACAATTGGCTCTAGACCGACGTATTCACTTGTTTCAGAAATGTTAGAGACAGCATTAGAAGGTTTACCTGAAAATCACCAACTAATGATGCATTCAGATCAAGGGTGGCATTATCAAATGAAACAGTACCGTCACGCATTACAAAAAAGAGGTATCGTACAAAGTATGTCTCGTAAAGGCAACTGTTATGACAACGCAGTAATGGAGAATTTCTTTGGAATCATGAAGTCTGAGTTTCTCTACATAAAAGAGTTTGAAAGTGTAGAGCACTTCAAAATAGAATTAGAAAAATATATAGATTATTACAATACAAAACGGATAAAAGCAAAATTAAAAATGAGCCCGGTGCAATACCGGACTCATTTTTATCAAGCTGCCTAATGAAATAACCGTGTCTAACTTTTAGGGGTCACTTCACAATTAATAATTGCAAAATGGCTTTTTAACTTATTTTAAATCGTCAATTGTGAAAGCACCTGGAAGTAATTGCTCAACAGTCACTTCTTTTTCATCACCTTTTACATTCGTTAGTAATACAGTCATTTTCGGATCACAGAATTCAGCAATTACTTGTCTACACGCACCACATGGTGAAATCGGTCCATCAGTTTCTCCTGTAATAACTAAGTAACTAAAATCACGCTCCCCTTCTGATACCGCTTTAAATATTGCTGTTCTTTCTGCACAGTTACATAAACCGTAAGAAGCATTTTCTATATTACAACCAGTATAAATTTTCCCTTCTTTCGTAACTAACGCTGCGCCAACAGGAAATTTAGAATACGGAATATACGCTTTCGATAACATCTTGTTTGCTTCTTCAATATATTTTTTCTTATCCATATTATTTCCCCCTCAAAGTAAATGAAATGATGATTAGTCAGTAATAACTGTATGAACTAATTTAGGAGCCACTGCTGTTTCAGCGATAGAGATGTTCTCATAAATTTTTGCTTTTACATCTTCTACATTTTCACGGTTTGCGTAGATTGTTACGAAAGGCTCGCCTTCTTTTACTGCATCGCCAACTTTTTTACGTAACATTAATCCTACTGCTAAATCGATTTCATCTTCCTTCGTTGCACGACCTGCACCAAGTAACATAGCTGCAATACCAATCTCATCTGCAACAATGTTAGAAATAACACCTGAAGTTTTAGCAGGTACATCAATTACATACTTCGCTTGTGGCATTTTTTCTGGATTGTCTACAATTGAGCTATCTCCGCCTTGATTGCTTAAGAACTCTTTAAACTTCTCAGTTGCTTTTCCGTTCTTCATCACTTCAATTAGCATTTCACGAGCTTCTTCTAATGTATTTGCTTTTTTCGCAAGTACGACCATCTGACTTCCTAATACGAGTACTAATTCTGTTAAATCTTCTGGACCTTCACCTTTTAACGTATCAATCGCTTCTTTCACTTCTAGAGCGTTACCAATTGCAAAACCAAGTGGTTGTGACATATCTGAAATAACAGCCATAGTTTGACGTCCTACATTATTTCCGATACGTACCATTGCATGTGCTAATTCTTTTGCATCTTCTTCTGTTTTCATAAATGCACCAGCACCTGTTTTTACATCAAGTACGATTGCGTCAGCACCAGCTGCAATTTTTTTACTCATAATTGAACTTGCGATTAAAGGAATTGAGTTAACAGTTCCTGTTACGTCGCGTAATGCATAAATCTTTTTATCTGCAGGTGTTAAGTTTCCTGTTTGTCCAATAACAGCTACTTTGTCACGGTTTACAATATCAATGAATTGTTCTTTCGTAATTTCAACGTGGAATCCTTCTACCGCTTCTAATTTATCAATTGTTCCGCCTGTATGTCCTAAACCACGACCAGACATTTTTGCTACTGGTACATCTAAAGCAGCTACTAATGGTCCTAATACTAATGTTGTTGTATCACCAACACCGCCAGTTGAATGTTTGTCTACTTTAATTCCTTCAATTGCTGATAAGTCGATCGTTTCTCCAGACTCAACCATCGCCATCGTTAAATCTGCACGTTCGCGATCTGTCATATCTTTAAAGAAGATTGCCATTGCAAGCGCACTCACTTGATAATCAGGAATACTTCCGTCTGTATATCCATTAATAAAGAATTTGATTTCTTCAGTCGTTAATTCTTTGCCGTCACGTTTTTTTGCAATAATATCTACCATTCTCATTACAATCACCATTCCTTTTTATATTATATAAATCTATTAAAATAATAAGCCAACGATTGTTGCTGATAAGAAACTTACTAATGTTGCACCGAATAGTAATTTCAAACCAAATCTTGCGACTACATTCCCTTGCTTTTCATTTAAGCTCTTAACTGCCCCTGCAATAATCCCAATTGAAGAGAAGTTTGCAAATGAAACTAAGAATACAGAGATAATCGCTGTCGTTCTATCTGAGAAATTAAAGTTTCCTTGTGCTAAATCTGTCATAGCGACAAATTCATTTGATACTAATTTTGTTGCCATAATATTTCCGGCATTAACTGCTTCATGCCAAGGTACACCCATAATAAATGCAAATGGTGCAAATGCATAACCAAGAATTTCTTGGAATGAAATACCGATTACACCTTTAAATACTGCATTAATGAATGCGATAAGAGCAACGAAACCGACTAACATAGCTGCTACTGTAATCGCAACTTTAAATCCATCAATAATGTATTCCCCTAATACTTCAAAGAAGGTCTTCTTCTCTTCTTCTTGTACTTCTAACATATCTTCTTCCTCAGTAACTTCATATGGGTTAATGATAGAAGCAATGATGAAACCACCGAATAAGTTAAGCACTAAAGCGGTTACAACATATTGTGGTTTTAATAACACCATATATGATCCAACGATAGACATAGAAACTGTAGACATTGCTGATGCACATAATGTATACATTCTTTTCTCTGGCAATAACCCTAGTTGTTTCTTAACTGAAATAAATACTTCAGATTGTCCTAAAATCGCAGATGCAACAGCGTTATATGATTCTAGTTTCCCCATTCCATTTACTTTACTTAATGCTAGACCGATAGATTTTACAATAATAGGTAATACTTTAATATGTTGCAAAATACCTATTAAGGCTGATATAAATACGATTGGCATTAATACACTTAAAAAGAACGAAAACTCTTTTTGATTTACTAATCCACCAAATACGAAATTCACACCGTCAGCGGCATATTTTAATAGCTCTCCAAAACCATCTGCTATTCCGCTAATTAATATATTCCCTACACTTGTATTTAATAATAGAAACCCCAAAATGAATTGTAATATAACCATCGTTATGATTGGACGATATTTGACTTTCTTTCTATCATTACTAGCAAGCCAAGCGATACCTAAAATCAATACGAGGCCAAAAACACCGATTAAGTATTTCATAAGCCGTTTCCTCCCATTCGTATCCGCTTACATTTTTTTCAATTATTAAAGCAATAGATATACTTTAAACGTATATCTATTGCTTTAACCTTTTATCGATTAGTAGTTATCTGTAGCACCTTTTGCATCATTTAATACGATTGCAACACTAGCACTTGCTCCAACGCGAGAAGCTCCAGCAGCTACCATTTTGTCTGCATCTTCACGTGTACGAACACCGCCAGATGCTTTTACACCAACGTTTGGTCCTACTGTTTTACGCATTAATGCGATATCTTCAGCAGTTGCTCCGCCAGTTGAGAATCCAGTTGACGTTTTTACGAAATCAGCACCAGCTTTTACTGATAATTCACAAGCGCGTACTTTCTCTTCATCTGTTAATAGGCAAGTTTCAATGATTACTTTTACAAGAGCTTTTCCTTTTGCTGCTTGTACTACTTCATAAATGTCTTTTTCAACAAGTTCGTTATCGCCATCTTTTAAAGCGCCTACGTTGATTACCATATCAACTTCAGTTGCACCTTTTGCGATAGCATCTTTTGTTTCAAATGCTTTTGTTTCAGTAGTGCTTGCTCCTAATGGGAAACCGATTACAGTACAAACGTCTACATCATGTCCAGCTAGTTCATCAGCCGCTAATTTTACCCATGTTGGGTTAATACAAACAGAAGCGAATTTATATTCCTTTGCTTCTTCGATTACTTTCATAACATCTTCTTTAGTAGTATTAGCTTTTAAAATTGTATGGTCAATTAACTTTGCAATGTTCATTATCTTCACTCCTCATATCTTTTAACAACTTCATTCTAACTCTTAGTTGAACAAATGTAAATACACTTTTGAAATTTTGTTCATTCTTTTTTAAAAAGCATTTTCTTGTAGTAAATAAAGCGCATTCTAACAAAGAACAGTTCATATATAATCAAATTTTCTATGTTAACAATGGTAGTATGTATCTCCATATCCATAATTATTTTTAAAAAGGCAAATTGTGTTCAAAAAAGACTCCTATCATTCATACATAACAAAATAAAAGGAGTTCTCAATATGTTAATTTTGAGAACTCCTTTTATTTCTAACCTTTTTGATAATGTAACAGTTCTTTTGCTGTATGCTGATCGATAATTAATACATTTGCATACCCGCCACGTAACGCACCATCAATTGCTTTTATTTTTCTATTACCACCTGCAACTAAAATAGAGCGTTTCTTTAATTTCAGTTCCTCTAACTCAATTCCAATTGTACGCTGATTAATCTCTTCGCTACTAATATTTCCGTCTCCATCAAAGAAACGTGAACAAATGTCACCGACCGATTGTTTTTTGAGTAAACTTGTTTCATCCTTATCGAAATAACCTAATCGGAATAATAGCGCTTCGTCTCGCACTGTTCCTACAGTGAAAACTGCAATATTCGCTTGTTTCCCCATTTCAATAATGTGATGAATATGTCGATCCTGCTCTACTAATTCTTTTGTCACTGCATTATCAAATATAACTGGAAGAGGTAGATTTCTTGGCGTCGTTTGAAAAGCATCTGCAAATAAAGCTATCGTCTCATTCGCATATGTATTTACACTCGAATGACTAATACCGCCTTTTAACTGGACAACCTCTACCCCTTTTACATGTTGCGGTACGATTTTTCTAGCGATTTCATACATCGTCATTCCCCAGCTTACACCAACAATATCACCGTTTTTAACCGTCTTTTCCATATACTCAGCAGCATATTTACTTATATACTCTGTAATCGTTGCATATTCCGGTACTGGAGAAAATACAACATGTGCCTCTAACAAGTTGTACTTTTCTTTCAGTAAATTCCCAACGTTATCTAAATCCGCAAATGGATCGGCGATGCTAATTTGAACAAACCCTTTTTCTTTCGCGTACTTTAACAATCTAGAAATCGTCGGTCTTGAAATATTTAATTTGTTAGCAATTTCTTGCTGACTATAATCTGATTGATAATATAATCTTGCAACTTCAACGCTTAATTGTTGTTTATCTTTTTCCATAGTAACTCATTACAAATCCCTTCCTGTATTTCCCTTTCGTTACAAGCATTATACAGCTTTATGCAAAAAAATTCGACTACCGAATTTTATCTAACTGAACTTCTATTCCACTTATTATATACAATGAAACCTTATTGTGTAGATTTACAAACCCAATATAGAAACACTTAAAACATATAAATCGGTTTATATGTAATTCTTTATTGCTTTTTCTGTAGTAACGATAACAAAGCCGTTCAATAAGAAACATGAATATCGTCTAAAAAGCTATTCAAATACCCCTCATAAACAAAAGATACTGTTCATAAGGGGTATGTATTCAATTTAAGTTTATAAAAATCGGATGGAAACACTGCAAGTTCTCACTTATTTAGAATAAGAGAAAAGATGATGTTTTATTTGTTCAATAAAATAATGATGGTGTATATTATCGTTAGATACGCGACTTGCCATAATAGCTCCCTCCATTGAAGATGCAAGAAAAGAAGCGAGCGATATAATATCTATATCTTCTTTAAGTTCTTGTTTCTCTATTCCTTCTTTTATGAGAGAAGCCATTAACATTACTGTATCATCATAACCTTTTGCTGCTGCTTTTTGTAATTCTGGAAATACTCCAGTACTTTCAATTGCGCTATTAAGTAATGGACAGCCTCCAGCAATAGGAGGATTATTAGCTGCATCTTGGTATACAAGGAAAATTGCAAGGATTTTATCGATTGCTGTCTTTTTATTTTCCATTGCTTTATGAAAATGACTCCACATAATCTCACCACTTTTGTCATAGGCAGCAAGGACAATTTCTTCTTTACTTTTGAATCTACGATAAATAGATCCTTTAGGTAGTTCAGTAGCTGTCATTATATCCTGTATGGATGTGCGAGTTATCCCATTAGTATTAAATAAATATAAAGATGTTTCAATAATTTTTTCTTTAATCTTATCAACTTTAGTCATACTTTGTAATCCTCCTAATAAAAACGAGCTTAATATTCCAGGTGATATTTACCATCTATTTTCTTGAATTTTTTTGTAAGTATAAATAAGTTTGGAACAAAAATATATTATGTGAACCTCAAACAATACAGTTTGAAAAGAGGTAATCAAATTGTTTTATCTATATCATTCAAATGAATTTTCTGTCAAAATTAACATGTCCAATTATTTAATTCAGTCCTGTTATACAACTAATTTCACCTACAATCGTAGAAGGTGTAAAAATATATAGTTAATTTTAACGTATAGACTATGATTATTATATATAATTTTTATTAATATGTTTAGCTAAAGTGTTTGAACCACCCCACTCTCACTTCATTCTACAAAAGATTAATCATTAATGATTATTGGAATTAAATTGTAACAAAGCAACTGAGATATAAATATATTTGCTTTTTACCATTTTGATTTCGTTAAAAGGGTTTAAAAAACTAGAAACTTGTAGTATCATTAGATTTCGATTCAGACCGAACCGTCCGGTTTTTAATATAAATATATTTAGAAGGAGAACGTTATGCAGAAAGAAAAATCAAAGATTATAGGTAATTTAATTACGGGGGCAATAAAGTGAACTTTATAAAAATGAATAAAAAAGAAATTATTATGCTAATAGTTTATACAATGTTTGCACTACTCCAAATTGGCTTGTTCATATTATTTGGCCTATCACTTTTAACTAACAGTAATCTAGTTGAATCAGAATTTGCTCTTAGTGCCATCGGTTTGACTGTACCTGCTATTGTAGGAATAATTTTCTTTAGGAAAGAAATTATTGAAAGTTTTACTTATTTTAAAGAGAAAACAATTTTGAAAATAGTAAGTATTCCTATGGTGGTTTTATTTACGGTAATTGTGGAACAGTCTGTTATGCATTTTCTAGCAACTGATCAGCCAGAGAACCAAGAACAGCTCCTTGAAACAGGTACGGGGATACCTCTTATTTTTACATTGCTAGTATTTGGTATTCTAGGGCCATTGCTTGAAGAAATTGTGTTTCGTCATATAATATTAAATCGTTTTTCACATTATATTGGTACTGCTATTGCATCTATCATTTCGATTATAATTTTTACAGTTCTTCATACGAACCAGCTTTCGGATATTGCTATTTATTTACCTGGCTCAGTGATACTTACTGTGGCTTATCTTATTTCTAACAGATCCATTGCATATGTTATGGCGATACATATGTTAAATAATTCTATTACTTTTATTCAATTACATATGTCATAACAAGACATATGTAATTGAAGGTTTTGATGCAAAAATACTCTATGTTTCTATCAAGTATTTTTGGCACCAGAACCACTTTTTCTAAGGCATAAGAAATCTTATCAAAACTACAACTTATTAGGAGAGTGTCAGTCATGATTGTAACAACAACTTCTGGAATTCAAGGTAAAGAAATTATTGAGTATATCGATATTGTAAATGGTGAAGCTATTATGGGTGCAAATATTGTCCGTGATTTATTCGCTTCAGTTCGTGATGTTGTCGGTGGCCGTGCTGGTGCTTATGAAAGTAAGCTAAAAGACGCTCGTGATATTGCGATGGACGAAATGAAAGAACTTGCAAAACAAAAAGGTGCGAACGCTATCGTTGGTATTGACGTAGATTACGAAGTTGTACGTGATGGAATGTTAATGGTTGCTGTAAGTGGTACAGCTGTACGTATATAAGTAAATTAAAAAACGGTTCCCCCCCTTGGAATTTATACTTTGAGGAGGGGCCTGGTTCTGTTGCAGATTTTAAAGAATAAAAAGAGATGTTGATAAAGCATTATACGTCGAAAAAACACAGTTTGAGTGTAAACTGTGTTTTTTTATATAGAGGCCTCATCCCATCACTATCAAGCTAAAATTTTGTGTTAACTTGTACAAAATGTACATTTTTTACTTTGGGGTAATTTTGAATCCTTAAGCTTATGGGCATGTGCTGGTACCCTCTAATACTGTACAAATTTTTTATAAATGGTTGTAAGGTTCTACGTTTTTGACCATTCTGTACAACGATAACTTTGGTTTATTGATTTCACCTGTAATCTGGTAGCCTATCCTCTGATACAATTTAATGGCAAGTTGGTTCTCTTTCTTTACCGTCAGAGAGCATTTGGCAAAGCCTTGCAGCGAAGCTTGTTCCTCAGCAAACTCAATTAATCTGGTACCTATCCCTAGTCCTCGACTTTCGGGCAGTAAGGCAATTGTTCCGATGTGAAACTCGTCATCTTCTCCCTCCTTCAAGGTAAACATGGAATAAAGCATTTTGATATTCAGAATGTTATAAACAATAAAACCCAGCTTTCGGAACGAAAGCAGCTGTTTAAAAGTGGGCCAGGCAAGACGATTTAAAACGGGTATGGGATAGCAAGTAATCATCCCTAAAGTTTTCCCGTCCATTTGAGCTTCATAAGCGTATTGATGACTAAAACGGTTGTTCTCCTGCCGCCATAGCTTACAAAATGTCCAATCGACTGTGTTCTTCTCCTCAGATCCTGCAAGTGGAAACGCCATGTATTCCAATGCCATTACATTTAGCTGGGCGCCGACCATGGATTGATGAACAGCCTTTACAATAGAGATTTTATTCATTATCCTATTGCTCCTTTTCACTTTCTATATTATTAATATTAATTATCATGGATTTGAATCAGTTCACTTCCCTCTCAATTCATCCTTAGCTTTGAAACCATAATAAAATGTATTTAAAACAAGCTCTGCAGCAGATTTTTTAGCCACATTTCCTTCATGTACCTGTTCCCAGGTATGGAAAAGCAGAGCATAAAGCGTATTCAAAATCCATTCACTGCTAACTGTTTGCTGAAAGTAACCTCTTTGTTGTAGCAATTCAATAACGCGTCTTAAGGGTTCCCTCAGCTTCTCTTCTGCTTCACCTAATTCTTTGTTGTTAAATACAGATGCATCATGACCTAGAAAATAGATTTTGTCACCTAAAGGGATTAACGCTTCAATGAGTTCCGGGATATAGTTTTCGCTTCTTTCCTCATCCAGTGGAATCTGGTTTACAGTATCACTTACCAGTTGTATAGCCCGATGCCCCAAGAACAGCATCAATTTCTCCCTGCTTTCGACGTAGCGATGGAGTGTAGCAATTCCAATTCCCGCATATTCCGCAATTTCATTCATCGAAGCAGTAGGATTTTCAACAAGCAATATAGTAGCTGAATCAAGAATTGCATTAAATCTCGCTTCCTTCAACGCTGACAAGTCTTTCTTCATCGTCAATCTCTCCCTTTTTCTGTATAAAGTCGTCATTTTTGATAGATAAATATATCATTTGATATTATAATAAACAATCTCAAATAAAGTGTCCAGCTGCTGAATGTAGCTTTTCAAAAAGAATTTATTCCTGAAACTGATAGTACTTTGAATGTTTCATTTTTAGCATTTCATTATTTAGATAACGATGAAGAAATTAAATTCTTTAATGTAATACATACAAGAGCCAAAGGAAATGGTAGGAGTTACTTTCTGCATAAAGTTATCGGTTTATTTTAAAATTCACTTCCGGGTATTTGGTTATCAGCCTTTTAAGGGTTGAGCCGTCATCCTTCTGTTTTACATACTGGTCAAAAAATGCCAGGCTGAATTCGTTAATAATACGATGAACTTCCTTTGGATTTTCACCTGGGCTCTGCAACAGAGGTGAGAACAAATGTAAATCGGTAAAGCTTGTATGATCCGTATGAGGAATGACCATTGACATACCACCGCCAGCTAACCCGCGTCCGTATCGCTCCCTCACTTCAAAGGGATCTGCTTCATCAGGCTCTTCTGCATTCATGAGCAGAAATGGTTTTCCAATGCCACTTTCAGGCAAGATTTCACCATACAATGTACCATCCATATTGATAGCTGCTTTGACACGAGAATCTTTTGCAAGTATTTGTGCTGCGGTAGCTCCACCGTAAGAGTGGCCAAACATTCCAATTCGCGAGGTATCCAGTCTTCCTGTAAAGAAACCGGTCTCATCGTTTTCGTTAAGTTTCTCTATCTGATTAAGGACAAAGCTGACATCTTCCTCCCATAATTTTATGTGACTATCTCCTTCATCAGTTAAATTGATGGGCTGTACGTAAGCAGTTCGACCACCTGGAAAGACGGTAGCTGCAGCATCAAAGGTATGATCGATACTTAGAACAATATATCCTTGACTAGCCAACTCCTCAACTTGAAACGTGTTTTGATTACGAAAACCATTAAAACCATGAGAGAAGAGTAATATGGGATAGTGATTCTCTGAGTCTGAGAGTTGTAAATCCATAAACGAATGAGACTTTACCAATTCCATGTGGCTGAATGCAAATGCAGGAATAGACAATGTTTTTTCCAATCCCTTGGAGAGCTCATTTATGTTACGAATATAAGGTTCTGGATCCCCCTTGCTTTTTTCAGCTGCAGGATACCAAATTTGCACCATCAGTTCGCGCCGATCGTTTGGATTTTTTGAATATGGTTCATTTCTCTGATGATCAACCCAATGATATAGCTTCGTACCGACCCTATGTGGACCAGTTGGTTCTTCAAATGAAAATACTGGCATAAGTAAGGGTAGCGCAACTGCTACAGACAAATAGATACATAGTAACGAAGTCTTAACTATGAATATACCCGAACTTCTAAAGCCCTTTTTCCGCCCAGCTAATAAATAGCATAAAATTAAGATAACTGGGGATACATATGCCGGAATCATCTGCCACCTAAAACCTTCTGCCAATAACTGAACTGTAACCATTACAACGGCAATCAAAGTAGCTAATTTAGACCACTTTTTCGTTTCTCTGCCTATTAACAGTATCCAACTCAATAGACTAAAATTCACTACTATCAAAACAACTTCCCAGAAATTCATTGGCCTATCTCCTTTGCATGCATTTTACTTCTAATTAAAGAGGTTTTTTTCAGCCTAAGCAAAAGCAGGTGAAACACCTATATAGTTGCACCAATTATGCTTAGTAACCGTTTCATCCACTCTACTCCTTTATTTAAATTAAAAACTTAAAATGCCCAGCTACCTTTACGGAAAATTGCTTCTACAGTTCCATCTGGTAGAATACCGTCAATGTCCATCTCACTGCTGCCAATCATAAAGTCCTCATGTGTTACAGAAATATTTGCCCCTAACGTTTCAAGCTGATCGTTTTCTAAATCTCTTCCACCCTCTAAGCAAGTTGGATAAGCTTTACCAATCGCTAAATGGTTCGATGCATTTTCATCAAACAATGTATTAAAATATAAAATTCCCGATGCTGAAATTGGTGATTCATGTGGTACAAGTGCTACTTCACCTAAATAGCAAGAGCCTTCATCCACATTAATAAGCTCTTGTAATAAATCATGTCCTACCTGTGCTTCAGCTTTAACAATTTTTCCTTCTTCAAATGTCAGTTTAAAGCCATCGATAATATTCCCTTGATAAACCAATGGTTTTGTATTGCTTACATAGCCATTTACACCTTGTTTCATCGGTAACGTATAAACCTCTTCTGTCGGCATATTAGCCATAAAGATAGTATCATCAGGAGTTTTACCACCTCCAGTAACCCATTTATGCTGTGGTGCTAATGCAATTGTTAAATCAGTACCTGGCGCTGTATAGTGAAGCTTCATATATTTTTTATCGTTCAGTAGGACCGCACGAGATTCTAAATTTGTTACATGTTCACGCCATTTTTCAATAGCACTGCCGTCACCAATACGAACAGCTTTAAAAATAGCCTCCCATAATGCTGGTACTTGATCCTCAGTTGCTAAACCTGGGAACACCTTCGATGCCCACTTTGGTGAAGGAACTGCTACCATCGACCAAGCTATTGAATCCTTCATTACGGCGTTGCGATTGTTTCTCAGAGCAGCTCCTGCTACCTTTTGATAGGTAGCTAGACGATCAGATGAAATACCTGTAAATTTATCAGGATCTGTAGCATCTATCATTAATAGCGCTCCTTTACGTTCGATCAGCTCATCATTCATTTTGACTATCCACTCTGGGAAGCGATTAAATTCTTCATCTGAGGCATAATCAAAGTAAGCACGTTCCATTTCTTCATCCGAAAAATTAACATGAACACGCCCTGCCCCAGCCTTATAAGCCTCTTTCACAATTATACGGGCGAAATCCAATGCATCCACTGATGTATTGACTAATAAGTATTGCCCTGGTTGAATATTGACACCGATTTTCACCGTAAGTTCTGCATATGCTTGTAATTTTTCTTCAAAAGTCATATTATTTACCTCGCTTTTATTAAATTGGTTTTGAATTCCCCTCACTAACTTACTTTCTGAACAGGTTTTCTCAGAATTTCCATTTCTCATTTTTTATTAGAACATGATAACAACTAATGGATTTTTTCTACTACTCATATATTTAATTTCTAAACTTTGATTCAATTAATATTGATTTGTTTTTCAAAAAATCTAATCGAAGGGTATCAAACACTACATAAAGTTATAGAGTTCTTTATTGTGAAAGCTCACTCAGTTCTTCCCAATCTTTTCAATGCTACTGCACCTAAAGACTTACCATCAATGGGGCGTTTAACATTCTCAATCACTCCTTTATCTTTACAAAAGCATTTTTGATAGATAAACATATCATTTGACATAAGATTAAATCATTTTAAACGAATTATCAAGCCATAAAATTTAATTTTTAAAAAATTCGGTAAAAAAAACCATATAAAAATGGATTCTATCAAAGGGAGCGATAACGGAAAAATTTTTACGCACACATGGATACGAAATTACTACTCAAAAAAACCCCCTTACATTTATCTGCAAGGGGGTTTTCTTTTTATTCATTTTGCAAATAAACAAACGTGTTTCCACTTTACCTATTTTTTCATGTTTACATTATCCTATCTAGATGAAGCTATCTCCTAGAGGTAACGCCACATGCCCATCAAGTTAAGAGTTAAATTGCCCCCATAGAAAGGAAAACTGAATCGGATTGTATGAATAATTATGAAGAGATAGAATTTTCGTTTTGGAGATATTTCAAAAGTTTAGCTTGATGGGTATGTGAATCTCCTCTCTATAACAAATATTTTTTAGTAAATGTTAAAAATTTTACGAGAATGTAATTTTTTAACATTTTAATTTTTCTCAATTGTATAACTTTATTTTTGAACTATACTTAATTCGTAATCCCAAAATTAGGAAAGGAGCTTTGAGATAGGACATTTATCTTAATTGTTTACTTAGAGGAGTGATTTAAGAAATCAATGAAGGTAATGTGTTTCTAAATTAATCAGGAAGGGAACTTGAAGTGTTACTATGCTTTTTTTTACTCATCTAAAAATATCATCAACATTTTTTTATAAGTGTGAATTTAAAAAATCCACTTTCGGCATTAGTGAAAAAACTGATATTTCGTATGTAAGTAATAATGAATTTTAACGAAGGGACTGATCTATATGAACAGAAGAAAGAATTGTAGATTACAAAAAACTATAAAGGTGTTTGCAACATCTGCTATTTTAGCAACCACGTTATTTACACCTATTATGTCAAACAATTTAGACGTACATGCTGAAACTGCACAAACTGCAACTCAATTTGAACAAAGAGAGTTTGACCTTCCAGGTACAGGAAGTTTTTGGGATGAAGCAAAAAGAGAAAAAAGAAGTGAGCAAAAAAATTATATGCCAACAGGCATATATGTGAAACCTAATGAACAGGTTACAATTACAGTATCAGGAACGCAAAAGATTAGAGCCATTATTGGGACACATCAATATGATAAAGAATGGGGAAAAGAAATTGATCTTTCACCTGGCTCTAATACCATCTCTTCACCAAACGGCGGCGTATTAGGGTTAGATAATTTTCAAAGCACAGGAACAGTTAAGGTGCAAGTAACGCAAGGCGGTAGCCCTATTCCTTTCTTTGTATTAGGGAAACACACAAAAGCAGACTGGATTGCCATGATGAACAACTATCCAAATGCACATGCAGTACAATTGAAATCAGAACGAGCGGTGCTAACTGTAACTCGTGATAGTGCCAATAAATATATTGTAAATCAAGATCCTGTGCCCCTATTAAATAAATATGATGAAATGATTCGAGCGCAAGACAAGTTAGCAGGGCTATCTGAAACAGATCCTAATCCTTTACATCGTTCAACTCGTCGTATTTGGGCCTTTGTAGAAAATCCTAACGCACAAAGTTGGGGCATGTATGCAAGTTGGGATGGAGCCGTCTTTACGACTGCTGGTGAAGCTATCAAAAGTACTTTAAATGTCAATGAGTTTGGGTGGGGACAAATGCATGAAGCGGGACATGCACGACAACAATATCCATGGACGTGGAATGATTTAAGAGGTATGGGTGAAGTAACTAATAATCTATATTCTTTAGCTGCATTCAAGAAAATATACCCAAATATACCAACACGTTTAGATACAGAGGGAGACTATAATAGAGCTTTTGCGTATTTAAAACAAACAAATAAGGAATATAAAAATATTGACGACCTGTTTGTAAAACTTGTTATGCTTTGGCAACTTCATTTGGCATATGGGGATGATTTTTATCCAAATCTCCACAAATTATATCGTGAGATACCAGAGGATCAACTTCCCAAAACAGACGAGGATAAAATACAGGCATTTATTTACAATACATCGAAAATAGCAAAACAAAATGTACTGCCATTCTTTGATAAATGGGGATTGAAAGCAACACAAGAAACGAGACAAAAAGTAGAAGCTTTAAACAACCCAACATTAATTGCACCTATATGGGAAGCGACGGATGCTAAACCTGTTAAACCACTTGCTGTATTGTCAAAAAAAATAATGAAGGCAAGTGCAAATAGTGAGGAATCAACGGGCTCAGCTAGTAAGGCGATAGATGGAAAAACAGATACATTTTGGCATAGTACTTGGACACCAAATCAATATCCTTACAATTTGACACTAGAACTTGGTGATACACGTACCATTTCACAATTGGCATATCTTCCAAGGCAAGATTGGTCAGAAAATGGCCGTATTTTAACTTACAATATTTATACGAGTGTAGATGGCATTACGTATGACAAAATATCATCAGGAACATGGGAAAATAATAGTGATAAGAAAACGGCAACATTTACCCCAGTTACTGCAAAGTATGTAAAAGTGGAAGTAACGAAAGGACAGAATGGATTTGCTTCAGCAGCTGAAGTAGATATTTTAGGGTATTAATTATTTTCACTTGTAAATGAGTATATGATTACAGGGTGGATTTTGAAATATTTTGAGGATCTGCCCTGTGATATTTTTTGCGTATTTCATGTTCTGTTTTCACTTTATAATTTCTGATAGGAAATTAAGTGAATAAGTTTCAGTTAATACTAATAAAGTAAAAGTCTATAATGATTCTTCAAAAATTTCTTCCTCAAAAAATCTTTTTTGTTTCAACATTTTTCTGACTACTTAGTTTTTCAAACACTGCTTCTGCTTCTTGACCATAATCTCTAAATGTACCTCCAGCAACAGAATCGATTTCTAAATATTTTTCCTTTGAAATCAGATTAGGAGTTAAGGAACCCTTATTCTCATCTCCTACTAAAGACATGTACATAAATATAAGTAGAAATATAACTAATAATCCTATGTTATTTTCCCTATTTATTGTCTCCTGTTCTAAAAAAACAGTTTCTGTCTATCATACCAACAATAGGGAATGTCCTTTTAGAATTTATAAAAAATATAAAAATACATGACAAACTTATATATAATTGCAAGTTCAACCCTTACAAAAAAACAAGATAAAAAAATAAACAGCAGAACTAGTCCACTGTTTACTTTGCCACACCTTCATGTAATTTTTCTGTATAATCCTTTACATCTTTCCAGCTATCTTTCGCTGTATGTAAATCTTCTTTTATAAACGTAAACTCTTCTGGACTAATTCCTTTTACGTTTTGTAGTAAATTATTATATTTTGCACCTACTGTATACCATTGATTTGATATGTTTTGTAGTGCTGTAATTGCTGCATCAATTGTTTCTGTCATGTTTGTTGTTTTATTTTTTACATCAGTCAAAATTAAGACTTCTGCTTGCGCTCCTGAAATTCTATCTTTTAAATTAGCGATTTCTCTTTCTGCATTTGCGATATCTTTTTTCGCAACCGCAATCATTGGCCCGCCAGCAAGACATGTTATTAATGCTACGCAAAGTACGCCACCAGCAATGACCATATCATTACTCTTTTTAATTGAATCGTTATATGTATTTATTTGTTGCTCTAAAGCTGGAATACCAGCATTCGTACTTGCCAATATCGCTGTTAACTGATTTGTATCCTCTTTGAAACTATTTGTATCTTTCGCCATTCTATCGCGAAAAGTTTTCAAATTCCCTAATAATACATCTACCTCATTTTGATTCTTTACAATATCCGCATACAACTTTTCTAAATCCGCTTTTAATTTTCCGCTATCCTTTTGATCAATCGCTATTAACATGTCATTATAATACGATTGAAAAGTATTATTGTAATTTATAATATTTTGATCCGTTTTCATAATTTGAGGCTTCATATTATTTAACCAATATGCTGCATTAACTTTTGCATCTCTTTGATGCTGAATCATATTCCCTTTAAATTCACTATTAATCGAACTTATTTTACTTAAATCCGTCTCTTGTTGATTTTGAATTAATTTTGCATATGAATCCATTGCAAATATACTTGATGTTGTTTGTGCCATTACATCTTGGAATCCAGCTGGTCCAAGAGAATAGTTTTTCACATTTTCTTGTAGCACCTTTACATTTTGTTCTGCTGCAAAAGGATGTAAAGGGAATGCGTTACTCGTTGCCACCCCAGCAATCATTACCGCTAAAAGACATTTTTTATAAAAACTTTTCTGCATATTTTTCACCTATTCTCTTTATAAGGATATCAAAAGCTCCTGCTCACAACTGAACAGGAGCTTCAAATCATTCATCAACACTTAACGCTCTAACGATTCGTATTCGATTATGCTTTTTTCGTATCTACTACTTTAATATCTTCAGCATAAATCTTTTCTGCATAGTCTTTAATGTTTTTCCAGCTATCTTTCGCAATGTTTAAATCTTCTTTAATGAAAACTAGGTCGTTTGGACTAATAGAATCTACATTTTGAAGTAAAGAATTGTATTTTGATCCCATTGTGTACCATTGGTTTGAAATATTTTGTAACGCTGTAATTGCAGTATCAATTGTATTTGTTAAATACTCTGTTTGTGTTTTAATGTTCGTTAATCCTGCTACTTCTAATTGCGCAGTTGTAACTTGTCCTGTTATCTTTTGAATTTCTGCTTGTGCATTATCAAGCTCTTTCTTCGCTAATACGATTCCAGCTGTACCACCGCCTACAGCTGCTGCACCACCTGCAATTAATGCTACTCCTAGCGGTGTTCCTGCGCCCGTAGCAATAACTACTGCACCACCGATAATTGCAATTGGTCCTAGAGCTGTCGCAACAGATGAACCGATAATAATTGCATTATATTTACTAATTGCTTCATTGTACGTTGTAATTTGATTTTGCAGAAGCGGAATTCCTGCATCTTGACTAGCTAATATAGATGTAATTTGATTTGCATCACCCTTGAAGTTTTGCGTATCCGAAGTCATTTTATTTCGGAATTTCTTCAAGTCTTCTACTAACTGATCCACTTGCGCTTTATTTTCATTAATACTACTTGATAATCTAGTTAAGCCTTTCGTAAGAGTCGCTTTATCCTTTGCATCAACTGCAGCAACTAAAGTATCATAATAGTTTTGGAATTTCGTATTGTAGTTAATGATATTTTGATTCGTTGAAATAAGCTGTGGTTTTAATACATCTAACCATTGCTTCGCATTTCCTCTAGCTGTATCTTGGTGCTGAATTACTTTCCCTTTTAAAGCCGCATCAACAGACGATACATTTCCAAAGTTAACATTACCTTGTTTAATAATTGTTAAAGCGTACAGATCCATTACTAAAGCATTTGAACCTGTTCTTTCCATTGCATCTTTTAAGCCTTCTGGTCCTAATGAGTATTCTTCATAGTCATTATAAGCTTTTGCTACCGCATGAACTGGAGCTTGTTTCACTGTGCTTTCAGCTGCATACGTATGAGCTGGCATAATGTTTCCTGCTGCAAATACTGCCATAAGTGCTGATAGAGCCATTACTTTATATGGTTTTTTTGTCATTTTTCTTCTCTCCCTATATCGCTAATTATTTTTCTGCTTAATGTACTTCAACGTTTGTAACGTAATCTTCAAATTGATTTGTTTGTTTATTCATTTCATCACTTACTTTTTTAATTTGATTGAAATGTTTTTGAAGTAAACTACTGTCTGTATACGTGCCTTCTTCAACATTCTTTTGAATTTGGATCATATTATTGTTTAAAACTTTCCAGTCCGTTAATAACGTTTCTAAAGTTGTAATTTGACGATTGATTAGTTCTGTAAAGCTACTTACTTGGTCTTCAACAAATGTAATTTGTGTCGCCTCTGCTTCAGTTTGTGATAACTTTTGAATAAGTGGTAGTAGCTCTTTTTGCTTTTGCTGAATGCGAAGAGCTGCTTCTCTCGTTTGACTATCTGCAGCATTTACAATTTCATTACTTAAAGTACCGATAGAAACAAAATCGATTGTTTTCGTTTGTGCAGTTTGATTTGTGATTGTAAATACTTGTTTACCGATATTAATAGAACCTTTAATGATTTCTTGAGGTCTATTCAAAATAGTAGTTAGTTCAGCTTGAATTTCCCCTTGAATTCTTTTAATATCTTCTCTTAATTTCACAATATCTCCACTTGATCCTTGCAGTGTTTTTATTGCTTCATCGGCTTTAATTGATAAGTTGTTACTATCTTTGTCTAATACTGTTTTAAATCGATTTAACTCTAATAAATCTTGCTCCATACTCTCTTGGATGCTTTGTACTTGCAATTGTAATTTTCCATATGCACTCATAAAATCTGCTTTTGCTTGCTGATCTTCATTTACGTTTCCTGCTAGTTCATAGAGCTTACTATAATAGCTATTAAATCTAGTGCTGTATCTCATCATTTCTTGATTTAAGTCAATTAGCTTCGGATTATATTCATCAATCCATTCTCGTACATTCGCCTTTGCAAACTTTTGATGATTCGTTAAGCTACTCATCGCATTTACCTTAATGTCTGGCTGTTGCAAAATAATTAATCCGTATGCTTGAATAAGCGGTGATTGTGATCCTAACATTCTAATTGAATTGGATAATGTATTTGGAGCAATTACATTTTGCGCATATACTGTTTTCACTTCTGTTTGCCCCTCCTTAGCGTAAGCGCTTACAGGAATGAAGCAACTCGTAGATACTGCTGTAACCAATAACCCTGTAATTAAAGTCTTTTTCACTTTAACTCCTCCTATGTATTAGCAACTATTACTATCGCATTTTATTATTCTATTTTCTTGCCCATAATTTGAGATGGTTAAAATAGAGAACGTTCTCACCGCGATCCATGTATGAACTACCTCTCTCGTATTGCTACAGTACTTACTTATCGTCACAAAACATTTTATTATTTTTCATATGTGTTTAGTATGAATAACATTGTATAAATTTTCTATTTCATAGAAATTCCCACATTCACATAGTGAATATATTACGTAAAAATATTATTCATTTCAAACTAAACAACATGCGTAAATATGAAATTTCGTTTTGTTTTCATATATGTTTTGTACTGTAAGGTCATTTAAACACAGCTGTTTATATAACGTAAAGAAGTATTTTCATTCCCTTTATTTTCAAGCTTTCATGTCCTTATTTCAAAATATAATCCGATTCACTTTATTGATTGAAATATCTATATATCACAACAGAAAACACTACTTGCAAATAACTGATAAAATTATATCGATATAACTTTTAAACTCATATGCAATTATGCATAGCATATACACAAAAAGGATAGCTTCATTTTCACGAAGCTATCCTTCAAAAATCTTCTTATTTTTTCAAATGATATGGAACTGTCGTAATAACAACATTTCTTTTATAAAGTAAATACGCACGTATGAGTAAACTGGATTGATTATGAAGAATGTTATGCCAACCTTTTTTCGGAATGAACTGTGGTATAACGACCGTAACGCGGTAATTCGATTCACTTGCCTTATATTGCACTGTATCAATGAACTTCGTTAACGGCTGAATAATACTTCTATAATGAGAATGTAATGTAACAAGCCTTACTTCAGGTTGCCACACCTTCCATTTCTCTTCAAATTTCTTTTCCTCTTCTCTGTCAAAAGCAACATATACAGCGATAACTTGATCTGCCGAAAGAGATTTCGCATAGTTCAATGAATTTTCTACTACATGCGTCATACCTGCTACAGGAACGACAATTACATTCCCCTCAATTGGAATAAGAGGTTCACAAGTTTTTAAACTTAATTGATCACCCACTGCATCATAATGCTTCTTAATTCGATGAAACAAGAAGATAATAGCAGGTAAGAAAATAAGAATCGACCAAACTTGTGCAAATTTAGTTAAAAAGAACATGCTCATTACGATAAAACTAATAACTGCACCAATTAAATTAACCGTTAATTTTAAAACCCATCCTTCAGGTTTTTCGCGAAGCCACTTTAATACCATCCCTGTTTGAGAAAGTGTAAATGGAATAAATACCCCTACTGCATATAACGGAATTAAATGTTCTGTTTGTCCTTGGAAAGCTACAATTAAAATAATCGAAGCAACTCCAAGTATTATAATACCGTTTGAGTAACCTAGACGGTCTCCTCTAATCGTAAACATTCTCGGTATGAATTTATCTTTTGCGAGGTTAACCGCTAATAAAGGAAATGCAGAATAGCCTGTATTAGCTGCGAGAATTAATATTAAAGCTGTTGTACCTTGTATGAAATAGTACATGAAATTACGTCCAAATGTTTGTTCAGCAATTTGAGAAACAACTGTTACTTCTTTACTCGGCGTCACTCCGTAATAATAAGCTAAAAATACAATTCCTGAAAATAACACAGCAAGTAATGCACCCATTGCAAGCAATGTTTTTGCAGCATTGTTTGGCGCAGGATCTTTAAAGTTCGGAATTGCGTTTGAAATTGCTTCAACACCTGTTAAAGCAGAACTACCTGATGCAAATGCTCTTAGTAATAAAAATAAACTAATTCCTGCAACCGGTGTTCCGATCGGCGTGTGTAAAGTTGGTGAAACGTGACCAGTCAAAATGTTATATATGCCTACACCAATTAATATAAATAGTGCTAAAACAAATAAATAAACAGGATATGCTAAAACGGAAGCTGATTCCGTTACTCCTCTTAAATTTAAGATGGTAATAAATATAACAAATATAATCGCAATGATTACATTATGTGCATGTAAACTAGGAAAAGCAGATGTTAGCGCATCTGTACCTGCAGATACACTTACCGCAACAGTTAAAATATAGTCGACTAATAAAGATCCTCCAGCAATTAAGCCTGGATTCATCCCTAAATTTTCTTTTGATACAACATACGCTCCCCCGCCATGCGGATAAGCAAAAATAATTTGACGATAAGATAAAATAAGGGCTGTCAATAATACTAATACCCCAACAGCGATCGGAATGGAATACCAATAAGCGATCGCTCCCACACCTGCTAAAGCAATTAAAATTTGTTCTGGACCGTAAGCAACTGATGACAATGCGTCAGAAGATAAAATAGCTAAAGCTTTCGTTTTATTAAGCTTTTGTTCTCCAAGCTCTGTTGATTTTAACGGTCTTCCAATTAAAAATCTTTTAATAGATGAAACCAATGCTGTCCACTCTCCAATAATTTTGTACGAACTTTTCTGCTTGTTACAGCCAGTAAACTATTTCTTCAGAAAACAAAAAATGTCTACAAGCCATAGCGAAATAGACTTGTAGACATTATTTTTTTTGTCGCACAAGCTCCACCTTCCTTCTCAATATAACGCTTACGAGGTTAGCTGTCGGATTCGGGCCTATGAGTAGCCCTACCTTTTTCAAGGATTCACCCCATCGGATTATGTACTAATCCGTAAAAACGGGTCCCCCGTACCATGCGGTTTCAGCGATTTAGAAAATTGAAACTGTGGATTATAATACTCCTTTATTTTCAAAAAGTAAACAAAAATTTTTAATAAGAAAAAAATTAAAATGATTGCGCATAATCCGCTGAGAAATATACATAATGAATATTAAAAATCCGCAAAGGAGACCCATATGTCTAAAGAAAAGAAGCCTATTTTTTCCGATTCATATTTAGATGCAGTAGCAAATGAAATTAATCAGTTATATGGTAAACGTGAACAGGAAATAAATTTGACAGATAGAACAAAAAGAAATAAATAATTTGTCATACAAAAAAATAAAAAAGATAGCAATACACTTATATATTGCTATCTTTTTTATTTTTTCATACATCTAATTCTATTACAGATTTGTTAAAGGTCATCTCTTCATACACCTTTAAATTTTGATATATAGATTCTAATAATGGTGCCGCTATAGAAAATTTCTCTGCTACATCTAGTAAATATCCTTGCAAGTGCTTCCCTTCAATAAACGAACCCTTTTCCATATCACGTTGCATTGATGACTTCATATCATACGAAATTTTATCAATCGTTTTCATATGTTCCTGGGCAATATTAGCCTTTACTGGAGCTCCTAATACTCTCATGATTTGTACAGATTCATCAAACACATTACGGATAAAATCACGGCCGCCTTCACTTTCACGGATTGGTCCAATTGGTGCACGCATTAACGTTGTCACACCTGACATTACAGTAATAAATAAATATTTATGCCACATATCTTGCGTAATATTTTCACTTAAAACAAAACTAGATTTCGTACCTGAAAATGCTTTAGAAATATGCTTTACTCTCTCTGAATTTTGAGACTTAATTTCTCCAAACACAAGTCTGTTGGCGGCGCTAGTTTGTACAATTTCTCCTTGATCGTTTAACGTCGTCTCGATAAAGCATAAACCGCCAATTACTTTTTCTTCGCCGAATTCTTTTTGTAATAGCGATAAATGAGCGATACCATTTAACAATGGAATGATTACAGTATTTTCGCCAACAAACGGCTTCAAATCTTGAATTGCCTCGTTTAAGTGATACGCTTTTGTTGAAAATAAAATGACATCAAATGGAGAAGTTCGCTCTTCTTTCGTTATTAATTTCGGTCGGAAGGAAAAATCCCCGTTAACACTTCGGATTACAAGTCCTCTTTCCTCTAATTGTTTTTTCCGTTTACTACGAACAAGAAACGTGACATCTTCTCCCTTCTCGACTAATCTGCCACCAAAAAATCCTCCGACTCCACCAGCGCCTAATACTAAAATCCGCATACAGCATCCCCCTTTTCAAAATACAATTTTATAACTTTTAGTATACATAACATTATACATGTTCCCTGCTAAATAAGCTGAATTTTCACTCTCAATTGAGTATAAAAGAGTGGTTATTTTCAAATAAATTTGGGCATGTTGTTTCTATAGCATATATGGAAAGGACACAATGTAGATGGAGGCAATACAATCAATTGAGGAAAAAGGTGTAGCAACAGCTATATTCCAATTTATATTCCCGTTTTCGTTTAAAGCTGGATATGAACAAAATATGTTCCCTTTCTTACAAAAAAACGATTTTCGTCCTTTTCGGCTCGATCATCTCGATGATGAAAATACATATTATGGGGAGTTTAAAGTTTCACATCAAAATATGGAAGCATACTATCTTTCATTTACAAATAAAATTCTCTTTCCTCATTCAGAGCATCAAAAGGGCTTGCAACGTTATTCAAAGGACCTTAACTTAACTGGACATTTAACAACAAACCTTATTTCAATCCCATTCAAGATACACTCTATTGATGTAACACTTTGTCCTTATGAACTTGGCTTCTTAACAATTCGAACAAAAGTAAACACTGCTCCAAACATGACTTTATCTGAAGCAATCGAATTCGCTGCTCGCTTCCGTGTACTTGAAACTAAAACTGATACAAATGAGTCTATTTGTATTGAATGTAACGGAAAAAAGTATTCCCAAGTTGAAAAATTCATTTTTGGTTATTTATTTCATGGCGTAACTGATTTCTTTGAAAAGAAGAGATTAAGAAGTTCATACTTTCAAACCTTCCCTTTCTTTGAAGACCAAAGAATGTACGTTCAAACTTTATTGTCACTAAAAGAAGGTATGGAACTTAATGAAGTGGATGTTTATCGTACTTCCAGTCTTTCCGGATTAACAAGTGATGGTAAACCATATGTAAGTGCAAATAACATTCCTTACATTCATGACTATTTAAAAAAACACGCTTACCAGAGATGGGCTCCAAATCGTTATTTCATTATGGAAGAACATATTTTTACATGTGTAACAAATGAAGGCGAACGCGAAATCTCTAAACTTGCTAGTCAAATGTACGGAGAATTTTATTACGCTTTATTATTAAACCTATTTCATAAAATTGTTTTATTAAAAATGGCAAACGCCTATGCTGAGCTAAACATTGAACAAGATACTAATGAAATAGAGAAATTAATTTATTCGATCAATTCGTTCACTGCTAATTATTTTTCTTTAGAATTAGTATCCCAATCACAAAGTGAAGATATTTTCTTCCGCTTAAGAAAACTTTTTAATATTGAGGTTCTATACTCGAACGCGAAACAAAATCTTGATAGTTTGTTTAAATATCAAGAAAATGTCGCCTCTAAAAAAGATAGCCTTTTATTATTAATTTTAACGCTCTACTCTGTAGTGGGCCAAATGTTAGGGTTTACTATGATTGACCTTTTAAGAAACACCGATTCAAACAAAATATCGTCCCCTCTTGAATTTTTCGCTCTATTAATTGCGATTAGCGGCATTGTCATTTCACTTATTTTAGGAGCCCAAAGTTTATATCAATGGGGTCTACAGCATAAACAAAGAAAAGCTTGGGTAAAACAAACGGTACTTTCTGCCGTTAAAGAGAAAGAGGATAAAAACTAAAGAAGGTTATTTTCAAATTCTTGGTGTGCTGCAGTAAGTGAAATTTTTATCAGCGATTTTTAAATATATCGACTTACCGACAAAAAACGACGAATGACAGGACTGGATAATAAAAAAAGGGTACTCCAAATTAAAACTTGGAATACCCTTTTTTATTATACGAATTCAGCTTACTTCCCAGCTTCGATTTTCTCTAATGCAGTAGCTACTTGCTCTTCCGTTAATTCATGTTGTATTACGTAGCGGTTACGTGGACTTACACGACATTCATGAGAACATGCACGTAAATATTTCGCTTCGTTTTCTTCAGAACATAAAATTTTCTTATTACATTCTGGATTTGAACAGTTTACATAGCGCTCACATGGTTCACCTGTAAAGTGATCTTTACCAACGATAACATGTTCTTTTTGGTTTACTGGAACAGCGATACGCTCATCAAACACGTAACATTGTCCATCCCAAAGCTCACCTTGTACTTCTGGATCTTTTCCGTACGTTACAATTCCGCCGTGAAGCTGACTTACATCTTCAAAACCTTCACGAACTAACCAACCAGAGAATTTCTCACAACGAATTCCACCTGTACAGTAAGTTAAAATCTTTTTACCTTCAAGTGTTTCTTTGTTTTCTCTAATCCAATCTGGTAATTCACGGAATGATTCGATATCAGGTTTAATCGCACCTTTGAAGTGTCCTAAATCAAACTCATAATCATTTCGTGCATCAATGATAACTGTATCTTCTTGTTTCATTGCCTCATAAAAATCTTTTGGCTCTAAATACTTCCCAGTTATTTCGTGTGGGTTAATGTCATCTTCTAGACGAAGTGTAACTAATTCTGGACGAGGACGTACGTGCATTTTCTTGAATGCATGCCCTTCTTCTTCATCTATTTTAAATACGATACCATCAAAACGTGGATCATTATTCATTGCTTCCATGTATTTCTCTGTTTGCTCTACAGTTCCAGAACAAGTTCCGTTAATACCTTCTTTTGCTACAAGAATTCTTCCTTTTAATTCAAGTGAATTACAAAATTCTAAATGCTCTGCAGCAAATTCTTCTGGGTTTTCAATTGTTGTGTACATGTAATATAGTAATACTCTGTATGGTTTTGTAGTTGCCAATGTATTTCTACCACCTATCTAATTTTTAAAATCATGTATAAGTTAACGTTCATATCAAAACATATATAATAAGAAAATGAATCCCATTTTCTTTTCTTTATACTATTTTCTATCAGTTAACAAAAATAAAAAACAAGATTACACATCATAACACTATGGTTATGTTGTAATCCCAATATATTATATATCATACAATTGCAATTCCATCAATTAATATGCTGTATTATCAGCTTTATGTTCACATAAATTTCAAAAACAGCCCTTTAATTCACTATGTTTCCCCATGTCACCACACCATAAACTCCCAATTCATTTTACATTATCACACCATCCATTGCATAAAGGCATATAATTTGCATTAAGGAAACTTTCGTGTTCAAATGAAATTATCACATAACATATTTAAATGTATTGAAATAATGAGTAAGAATAAATACAATAATTTCATCAAGTTAACATTTTAAAGGGGAAAACTACTATGAATAAAGATATAACAAAAGATAAACATCTCCCTTCTGAAAGTACAACTGTACAATCAGCTCACTTAGCTTTAAGTGGAGAAACAAAAGGCTGGAAAAGACTGTTACCATTTTTAGGACCCGCTTTTATCGCGTCCGTTGCTTATATTGATCCTGGCAACTTTGCTACAAATATCGCAGCTGGTTCACAATATGGATATTTACTATTATGGGTTATACTCGCTTCTAACTTAATGGCTGTATTAATCCAAACTTTATCGGCTAAATTAGGAATTGCTACAGGAAACAATTTACCCGAAATAGCTCGTGAAAACTTTCCAAAGCCTGTGTCTATCGGCTTATGGATACAAGGTGAACTAGTTATTATGGCTACAGATTTAGCGGAATTTATTGGAGCTGCATTGGGGCTTTACTTACTATTTGGAATCCCGATGCTACCTGCCGCTTTAATTACAGCAGCCGGATCATTTATTATCCTTGAATTTCAACGTAGAGGATTTCGTCCACTAGAAGCTATTATTACAGGAATGATTTTCATTGTAGTAATCGCTTTTGGGATTCAAGTTTTTTATGCAAAACCAGAATTAAGTCCCCTTCTTTCAGGACTATTTATTCCAAAATTCCAAGGTGTGGACAGTATATTACTTGCAGCAGGGATTTTAGGTGCGACAGTTATGCCGCATGCAATATACTTGCATTCTGCATTAACACAACGCCGCGTGATCGGAACAACTGACGAACAAAAGAAAAAGATTTTTCGTTTCGAATTTATCGATATTATTATTGCAATGGTTATCGCTGGAGCAATTAATGCGAGTATGTTAATTGTTGCAGCTGCACTATTTTTTAAAAATGGTATGCATGTTGAAGATTTAGATGTTGCTTACACTCAATTTACCAACTTAGTAGGTCCTGTATCGGCTGCATTATTTGGGATTGGACTTTTATCAGCAGGACTATCTAGCTCTTCTGTCGGTACAATGTCGGGTGATATTATTATGCAAGGTTTCATTCGCATGCATATTCCGTTATATTTACGCCGATTTATTACAATGATTCCACCACTAGTTATTATTGCTTTAGGTGTAAATCCAACTTACGCTCTAGTTATGAGTCAAGTTGTCTTATCATTCGGTATTGCATTTGCACTTGTACCACTTATTATGTTTACAAGTAATAAAAAGATTATGGGTGCACTCGTTAACCACCGTATAACAACATTTATCGCATGGATAATTGCTGCTCTCGTTATCGTTTTAAATATCTTCTTACTGTATCAAACATTTGTAGGGTAATGAAAAAAGGGTATTCCAATTTTTATTTGGAATACCCTTTTTGGATGAAATGATTTTCTTCTAGTTACCACTTATGTATGCCCCTCTTTCCGGCATCATGACACCATTTTCAGTTCGAAAGTAAAGTGGCAATCCTTCCGCAAAAAACATACTTACCTTGGACGGATCTTGCCTTTGATGATGAATATGTAAATGCGGCTCACTTGAACTTCCTGAGTTACCGACTTGAGCAAGAAACTCTCCTTCATTTACATGTTGTCCTTCTCTCACATTAATTGATCCTTTCTTTAAATGGGCAAGAATTAAAAATGTGCCCGTTTCATCTAGTCGTAAATAAATATGATTCCCAGCCATTGACTGAAAATTATCCGATCCCGGAACTAAATCTTGTTCATTATTATTAATTGATACAACCGTCCCAGAAGCTGGTGCCATTACTTTCGCTCCATATATTCCGTAATCCTCTAACTTACTACTTTTCACTTCAGCAGGTGGAATGAGAATATCATATGCCCACCTTTCATTTGGTTTTATAACGTGATAGTTCATTTCTAACCGATCACCACCCCAACCTATTAATGCTCGCTCATTCAAAGGAAAACGAACTACTGCTTTAGGACTCATAGATTGTATATCTGCTGGATAAGCAATTCTACCTATATTAGCAAACCAACCGACAGGCCAAGCTCCAATGATAGAAAACAGAATGATTAAAAATAGCGTTCTATCTATCCGCTTTCTAAAAATGCCTTTCCAAAAAAATATTATTACTGATCCTATCAAGAGGAAAACTGAAATAAAACTAAAAGCCTGAATACTCCACCAAACAAAAACTGATGTAACACCATTAGCTACATAAACTAAGATCCAACTTATAATTAAAAAAGAAACTATAATTACTAATAAAAATTTCTTCCACATGTCGCATCCCTACTCTCATATCCTTTTTCTCAATGATACAAAGTAAAAATTACGACATATAAAAGAAATACTTACGACTTTCTTACTTTTTTATACTGCGGTAATTTCACAGTAAAAACTGTTTCTTTATCGTTACTACGTACAGTGATATCCCCTTGATGAAGATTGGCTATACTTTTTGAAATTGCAAGTCCTATTCCTTTCCCGCCCGTATGAGAACTACGTGATTTTTCACTACGATAAAACTTCTCAAAAATGTAAGGAAGGTCCTCTTTCGGAATGCATTGTCCAAAATTTTTAATTTCTACTTCAACATTCATTGTTTTATTGAAAATTTCAATTGCAATTTCCTTTCCATCTCTCCCGTACATAATACTATTACCTATTACATTTTCAAATAGTCTCACTATAAGTGTCACATCAACTTCTACATGTAGCACTTCATCACTTTTAATATAAAAGCTCATATTGGCATCATCTAATTGTGGTACAAAGTCAATCATGATTTGTTCAATTAATGCTTTCATATCTACTTCATCTTTATGTAATTCAATCTCTCTATAATTTATTTGACAGTATTCTAATAAATCATCTACTTGATTTTTTAATTCATAACTTTTTCGCTTTAATATACTTACATACTGTTCACATTCTTCTCCATTCGAATGAAGTTTATTTCCTAACAGGTCCGCATAACCGATTAAAGATGTTACTGGCGTTCGTAAGTCATGAGAAATATTACTAATCATTTCATTTTTCATTTCCTGTGATTTTTTTTCATTTTCAATAGACTCTTTTAAGCTTTTCGCCATTCTATTAACATTTGCCGCTAGTTCACCAATCTCGTCATTTTTCAAAATAGGTATATGTATTTCAAAATTACCGTCACTTATTTCCTTCACGTTCTTGTTAATTTGAGACAACCTTTTCATCAGTGTTTTTGTCATTAATGCAAAGTATGTTGTAGTAAAAATCAAAAAAACTATAAAATATAAAAATGAATATTTTTCCTCTAAAACATTAACCTGACTATATATATTTCCAACCAAAATTTGAAACACTATTATACTTACAGTCGCTAACAAGATGCTACATATGAATGCGATAAAAAACTTAGCTCTAATGCCTTGTAATGATTTAATCTTCAATTTTATATCCGACTCCCCAAACATTTTGTATAAACTTCGGTTCTTTTGGATTCTCTTCAATTTTATTTCTCAATCTTGCAATATGAACCATTACTGTATTATTACTTTCATAGGCTCTTTCGTTCCAAACGCTCTCATATATTTCTTCAATTGTGAACACACGATTCCTTGCAGCTGCCATTAAGTGTAAAATATCATATTCAGTTTTCGTAAGATTGATTCTTTCTCCATATAACATTACTGTTCTCGACACTTCATCTATTTCTAAACCTCTAATATTTATTTTCTTTTCCATTACTTGGGGAGCATTTTGATTGAAATATGTATACCTTCTTAATTGGGCTTTCACTCTTGCTATAAATTCAATTGTACTGAACGGCTTCACAATATAATCATCTGCCCCAGTACTAAATCCAATTACCTTATCTACATCCGATGATTTCGCGCTTAAAAACATAATTGGTAAACTATGTTTCTCTCTAATCCTTCTACAAAGTTCTATACCATCCATTTGAGGCATCATAATATCCAAAATAGCAAGTTGAATACTGTTATTATTTATTATTTCTAAAGCCTCTTCTCCGTTATGAGCACTAAAAACTTTAAAACCTTCTTGTTTTAAATTCACATTAATAAATTGAATAATATCTTTATCGTCATCTACAATTAATATCGAATTTTTTTCCATTTCCAAACCTCTTTTTTGAAATATATTCCACATCTAAGTTTATCATAAATCAAATCTACCCTTACACCTTGAATAATCTTTATTTTCAGATTAAATTATATAATAACAAATACATTCTATTTTCATGTGAAAAGGAGCGAAAATATGTTTCCTTTATTAAAAACTGAAAGACTTATTTTAAGAGAACTTACCGAAGAAGATGCACCGCGTATACTACAATGCTTTTCTAATACTAATGTACTGCGCTATTATGGCCAAAAACCGTTACAAGATGTTGATCAAGTGAAACAAATCATTCATAACTTTAAGTTGAGTTACAATGCAAGAAACGGTATAAAATGGGGAATCGAATTAAAAGACAAGAAAGAACTCATCGGTACCATTGGTTTTCACGATTGGTCTTCTGAGCATAAACGAGCCAATATAAGTTATGCCTTTTTGCCTGAACACTGGGGAAAAGGCTATGCGACTGAAGCTGTTTCTGAGGTTATATCATACGGTTTCCATACGATTCATTTAAAGCGGATCGGGGCAATTGTATTTCTTGAAAATGAAGCTTCCAATAAAGTACTATTAAAATTAGGCTTTGAAAAAGAAGGTGTTCTAAAAAATTATATGTATCAAGATGATATCCCATATGATACGAATTTTTACGCTTTATTAAAATCAGTTTAATAGAATTTATGTGTAAAAAACCTTACTTTTAAAAAAGTAAGGTTTTTTGTATTTATTCATTAGCAATATAAGCATTCTTATAAGTATAAATACCACCAAATTGATGCTTTTCAATTCCTTTTACATAATCCTTTTGTACATATGCTGAGCCAATATGATAAAGCGGTGCCACAGCTGCATCTTCTAATAATACCTGCTCGGCTTCTCGCAACGCTTCCCATCGTTTTTCCGTATCTAGTACAAAATCCGTTTTCGCTTTCTTTATTAATTCATCGTAACGAACATTAGAATAATTCATTTTATTATTCGGATTCCCTGTCGTAAATAACTCTAAATAACTAATTGGGTCTTTATAGTCAGGTCCCCAATTTGCCATAGTTATATCGTAATCACCTATTTGTTCTAACTGTAATTTTTGCTTAAATGGCTGTTGTTTAATTTGTATCGTTAACCCTTGCAAATTCTTCTCTAAATCACCTTTTATATATTCTGCCATACGTATTGCATTATCTTGTTCGAACGTTAAGAACTCTAGGTTTACTTGTTCTACCCCAAGCTCTTTTTTCGCTTCTTCCCAAAGTTTTTTCGCATTTTGCAAATCATATGAAGAAATATCTCCATTTTCTTTTCTAAAATCTTTACCAGTCACTTCATTTACATGACCAACTGGTACAAGTCCACTTGCAGGTTTTGCTCCGTTATTAATAAAGTGAGCAACGAAATCATCTTTATTTAACGCTAATGAAATAGATTGACGCACCTTTTTATTTGCTAACGCGTTATTTTTTTCATTAAAACGAAGCATAGCAATTCCAGGATCACTCGACATATGTAATTCCTTATTCCCTTTATACTTGTCTACAACTTGCGAATTAATAGGTACTCGATCCAAATCTCCGGCTTCATATAAATTTACAGCTGTCATTGTATCCTTTAGGATATGAAAGTTTATTTCGTCTAATTTCACTTTCTTTCGATCCCAATATGTAGCATTCTTCTTTAATTGAAACTCTTGTTCATGCTTCCATTTTTCTAATACAAATGGACCGTTATATATGAGATTACTAGGTTCCAATGCATAATTGTTTCCTTGTTCTTTCAAAAATGATTCATGCTGTGGTAAGTATATAGGTAGTGCTAACAACTGTAAAAAATACGGAACTGGCTGTTCGAGTTCAACTTCTAACGTATAATTATTTATCGCTTTAACCCCAAGTGCATCAAGAGGCATTGTTCCCTTATTGATCTCTTTCGCATTTTTTACATAAAAGAGCATGGACGCATATTGAGAGGCTGTTTCAGGGTTAATTGCACGTTTCCAAGCAAATATAAAATCATTTGCTGTTACATTATCCCCATTTGACCATTTTGCATCTTTACGCAAGTCAAATGTATATTTCTTACCATCTTCACTTCTTTTAAACGATTTTGCTATGGCTGGAGTAGGCTGATCTTGATCGTTTAATACATATAACCCTTCAAATATATTCTGCATAATGTGTGCTGATGTACCATCTGTTGTTTTCACAGTGTCCAGAGAAGGAATTTCTTCTGATACTGTTACATTTAACACTTGTTTTTTAACCTCTATGTCACTTTTATCCGCTTTATTATTACAAGCTGTTAATAATAAAGATGTAACAAGTGCCATTACCATTAAATGGCTCTTTTTTCGCTTCATGAGTTGTTCTCCTTAAATATAAAATATTATAAAGCGTAATATATTATAGCAGAAATACTAACAGAAAGATGCGACATTCTTTTGAATATTTATTCGTTCAAGAAAAAAACTATCCTTTTAAAAGGATAGCTTTTTCAACTGCCACATAATTATCTATCTTTGTAAACCTCGTTTATAACGACTTGCTTCAAATATAATACGCTCTTCATCTAACGTTTTACATTCGCCATTCCAAACGACACGTTTTCCGTTAATAATTACATCACTTATATCTTTTCCACTAGCAGCATATACAAGGTGTGATAACACTTCATCCGCTGGTTGTAAATGCGGCTTATTAGACGGGTCAATCGTAATAAAATCAGCACACTTACCAGCTTCTAGTGACCCTGTTTGTTTCATCCCGATTACTTCCGCAGCTCCTTTTGTCGCAAGAGAAAGAGCTGTTTCAACTGGTAATGCTGTTGCATCTTGGTGAATACCTTTTTGTAATAAAGTCGCTATGCGCATTTCTTCAAACATGTCTAAATTATTGTTAGATGCAACACTATCTGTTGCAATTCCTACTTTTATTCCTGCTTCTAGCATCGCTTTTACATTCGCTATACCAGAACCTAGTTTTAAATTACTATTTGGGTTATGTGCTACTCGAACATCATGTTCTGCTAAAAATGCACGCTCATCATCATTTAATACTACACCGTGTGCAATAACTGTTGGGCGTTTAAACAATCCGCAGCTCGCTGCATATTCTACTGGACGTTTTCCGTACTGTGCTTCAATATCACATACTTCACGCTCTGTTTCAGAAAGGTGGATATGAACCATTGTTTGATTCTCTACTGCAATACGAGCACACTCTTCTAACAATTCTGTACTACATGTATATGGACTATGTGGTGCAACCATCGTAGTTAACATGCCACTTTCTTTATAATAACGCTTCACATATTTCTCAGCTTCTTCAATCGCTTTCTTTTCATCGTCTTTCGTTCCGAAGCTAAATAAAGTCCTTGAAACAGCAGCTCGCATCCCGCTCCTTGATACCGTTTCCATAATTGCGTCTTGATCTACTCCAATTGGATTAAACATGTCAGAGAATGATGTTGTACCACTTTTCACCATCTCAAGTAATCCTAATTCCGTACTAGCGACCGCAAGCTCTGGAGTAAATTGACTTTCCAGTGGCCAAATTCTCGTCTCCAGCCATGGCTGTAATAACATATCATCTCCAATACCTCTTAGGAGACTCATTACAACGTGTGTATGTGTATTTACAAGCCCTGGTAAAACCCACTTACCTTTCATGTCAATTACTTCATCTACTTCAAAATCATTTGCAAATTCTCCGCTCTTTACATCTATAATTTGATCATTTTCTACAATGATATATCCATTTTCTATCACTTCGTTTTGTTCATTCATCGTTACAATTGTAGCGTTTACATAAGTTGTTTTCAAAAATATTTCCCCTTTCAACTCTATGAAGTTCCCTTTAATAAGTTACCACCATTATAGTAACTTATTAAAGATTAAGAGTCAAAAGATAATTTTAATTCTTTCGTTATTTTTCCCTTCAAAATGCTATATTGTTTTTCATTTGTATCTGCAAATGCTTCTTCCCGATTTGACTTTTCATCCATATAATTCAATTTCCCATTGAATTGAGTCTCTGTAAAATCAAATCTCTGCCCATCTATAAAGTTATAAAAGTGCCATACCTCTCTTACTTTTGTCTTTTTAATTTCTCCTCCGTATATGTCTTGAACGACAAGAGCTGTAACACCACATTGTCCCTTTGCTGGGTTTTCAATTATCCACTTTGAACTTGTTTCAATTGACCACGATTTTATTAGTGCTTCATATATTCTTTTTTCCTTTACATCATCCATTCTAATCTTCCCCTACTATTAATAGTTTTACACATCATATTTCAAAAGAGGCAGTAAACGACCCTTAAAGACAGTTGATGGTATCTCTCCTATTAACTGTGCTCCCATTTTCAAGTAATATCCTTTTGCATTCGGATCACTATCAATTGTAAAACTTTTTAATCCTAGTTCATTTGCTTTTTCTATTACATACTCCCAAAGTATTTTCCCGTAACCTTTTCCTTTGTAATCAGGATGAATGTACAAGAAATCGAGAGCTTTATCATTACGTAAAAATGAGAAAAAACCAATCTTCGCATTATCGTTTTCTAAAACATATACAAAATTATTTTTTATGTATTCTTCTGTAATTGTTAAATCTTCCTTACAAGCAAGTATGAATTCTTCACTATAATTCCACGTTGCTTTTGATTGTAGTGCGAGTTCACTTAATTCATTTGCTTCACCTAATAACGCTTCTCTTATCTTCATGATTCTTTCTCCTCACTTTCGATATGTAAACTACTAAATTGATTCGGAAAGCACTTCAAAAAACCTTTTATTTTCATAAATTAGAGCTTACTTTTATAATTCTTTATTATAATCAGTACGATTTTCAACAAATTTTTTAAAGAAAAAGAACGCCATCCCTAAAAGTTGGCGTTCTCTTTTTCTAAAATTTAATCTTCAAGCTCACTCATTCGTTTTACTATTTCGTACGATACAAACCTATACAGTTTCTACTACCGCTTCAAGCATTGTTCCATTTTTAGCATAGTTCGTATGCCAAGAAAAAGCTTTTTCTAAAATATGAGGAGTTTGTCCACCTCTTATTTTTGCTTCTTCGTAATAAGCTCGTAGCTGTTCACGATACATTGGGTGTGCGCAATTCTCAATAATAAGTTCCACTCTTTCTCTTGGCGCAAGTCCCCTTAAGTCGGCATATCCCTGTTCAGTGACGATAACATCTACATCATGTTCAGTATGATCTACATGTGAAACGAAAGGAACGATACTTGAAATGTTACCACCTTTCGCAATCGATTTAGTAACAAAGATAGCTAGGCGGGCATTTCTTGCAAAATCGCCAGACCCACCAATACCATTCATCATTTTTGTACCTAAAACGTGAGTAGAGTTAACATTTCCGTATATATCTAATTCTAATGCAGTATTAATTGAGATTAATCCAAGGCGACGAATAATTTCAGGATGATTGGAAATCTCTTGTGGACGCATCATTAATTTGTCACGATATTTTTCAAAGTTAGAAAATACTTGTTGCATTTTCTCTTCAGAAAGCGTGATAGAACAACAAGAAGCAAAATTGACTTTTCCAGCATCCATAAGATCAAAAACTGCATCTTGTAAAACCTCGGAATATACTTCTAAATCTTCAAATTCTGAACCTAACATTCCATGCAATACGGCGTTAGCCACTGAACCAATTCCTGATTGTAACGGCGCTAAACGATTTGTTAATCGGCCTACTTTGACTTCTTCTCGAAGGAATTCTATTAAATGCTGTGCCATAATAACAGTTTCTTCATCCGGAGGAACAATTGTCGATGGCGAATCCAATTGATTCGTAAACACAATTCCCTTTACTTTTTCAGGATCAATTGGAATACCGATTGTTCCAATTCGGTCATCCGTTTTCACAAGCGGAATTGGAAGCCTCTCTCCTTGTTTACCTGGTTCATATAGATCATGTAGCCCCTCTAATTGCGCGGATTGAGCCATATTCATTTCAATAATAATAGACTTAGCATTTAAGGAAAACGCTAAGGAATTTCCAATTGAAGTGGTTGGAATAATCATTCCGTCCTCTGTAATCGCAACCGCTTCCAAAATAGCGAAATCTATATCTAGAACGTCAGCACGAAGTAACTCTGCTGTATGAGATAAGTGCTGATCTACAAATAAAAAGTCTCCGTTATTAATTCCTTTTCGCATTGTCGCATCAGCTTGGAAAGGCAATCGTTTCCCTAAAATTCCTGCCTCAGCAAATAATTTGTCTACATCCGAGCCTAAAGAAGCCCCAGTATAAACATTTACTTTAAAAGATTCATCATTCTTAACTCGGTTTACAAGCGCAAATGGGACTGCTTTCACATCACCTGCACGTGTAAACCCACTTAAGCCTAAAGTCATTCCACTTTGAATCCAGGAAGCTGCTTCTTCAGGTGTAACTACCCGATCTTTTAGACGTTGATCTCTGATTCTATCTAAATTGTTCTCCATATGTAATCCCTCTCTCATTGAATATTCATAATTATTTTACACATTAACACTATCAAAATAGGGATTTTAGTATACAATGCCGAAAATTCAGACAAAACAGCAAATCTAGGTTCTAAAGCAGAAAAATTTAGAATCCTAGAAGCTTACGGAAATAACTAGCGTATGATTGACTAACTGGTACCCTCTCACCATTATCCATCGAAAGTACAAAAGTAGAATGGGTATCAGGATAAATCGCTTTAATATGATTAACATTTACAATAAACGAACGGTGACATCTAATAAATGAATCTTTCGGAAGCAAGTATTCGAATTCTTGTAGAGAGTATTTATGTGTTCCTGATAACTCTTCTGAATTCACATACGTCTTTTTATCTTTAGCCTCTAAATACATAACCTTTGAAAAAGGAACCGGAATCCAGCCGTCTGTTGTTTTTAAAGTAACGACTGACTTTCCATCCGTTAAAGCTGGATAAATTGCCGTTACGCACCCTTCAAGCTTTCCATTGTTTGAAAATGGTACAGCCATTCCATGATAAGGAATACCAAAAACATCCCGATTAATAAACTCAGATGTTTTTTGATTCATCACCATCGATTTATGAGCAATCGTTCCTTCCTTTATAGGATCCCCGACACTAATCTTTAAATCAATTCGTTTACTTGGCCGATAGTAAATATATTCTTTCGTATTCGAAACAGCAATTGAAATTTCATCTGAAAATAATTCACCAACAACATCTAGTAATAAACCTAACGTTCTATCTTCCATTCTATTAACACCTCATTCACTATTATACTACTATTATGAACAGGCATCTGTTGCTTTATAAAAAGTTTGATTTTAAGTTACTTTTAAAATTAGTTTTATTCACTATTACTTCGTTACTACAAAAAACCTCACTTCAGAAAAGTGAGGTTTCCTCTCATACAATATTTCTTTATTTTTTGAACGACTATAGAATAAGATTTATTTTTTATTAAGTAAAGTGAATTTAAGAATTTATTGCCCCTATTTCTGTATAATAAATAATCCCAAACTACAAACAGTTTGGGATTATCTTTCTCATTTATTATGCGCATCTAACCACGAAATTAAATCTTTAAATACTTCATCCTTATTTACTTCATGAAACATTTCATGTCTACCATTTTCATATAAACGTAGTGTCACGTCTTTCACACCACATTTTTTATAGTTTTCATATACTTCTTTTACACCTTTCCCCATATCGCCAACAGGATCACGATCACCAGAGAATATATGTATTGGAAGATTCTTTGGCGTCTTCTTGTATTCTTCTAGTTTATTTACTTCTAATACTCCAGAAAATAATTCTCGGTAAAAACTCGTCGTACAAATGAAACCACATAACGGATCCGCAATATATTTATCAACTTGATTATTATCTGAAGATAACCAATCAAATTTTGTACGATTTGGCTTAAAGTTCGAATTGAAGTTTCCGAAAGATAAAAAGTTTAACATTGGACTTTTCGTTTTTGCCCCGCGCAATATCATTTCGATTGTTGCTACTTTATGACCAATAGCTCCTAAAAGCCCTGGATTTCCACCTGTTCCTGAAATTAGAAATCCATCATATAATTCGCCTCTAAGTTGTACAGCACGTCTTGATAAAAAAGAACCCATACTATGTCCAAGTAAAAACAAAGGACTTGACTGCTCTTCTTTTATCCTTTCTGAAACAAAGATAACATCCGATACAACTTGATTCCACCCTATATTTGGTTCAAAATGACCATAATCTTCTTCTTTTTTTACTGTTTTCCCATGTCCTTTATGATCATGCGCATAAACACCATACCCTGCTTCCAATAAAGCATCTACAAATTCTGTATACACCCCTGCATGCTCTGTCATGCCATGTGCAATTTGAATAATTCCTCTCGGATCTCCTTCTGGTAACCACTTACGCAAATAAATTTCCGATCCATCCAATGCCGTAACGAAACTTTCCTGTACATTCATTTCGTCAGCCCCCAACTCTATTATGTATAGCTTTAAGAAAATGAATATCCATTCACTTTTCTTATTTTATATTATATGTAATTGCTTTCATTATGACAAATGATGTATTTTTCAGACTTGCTTTTAAACTAATTTCTTGACGAATTAAAAATAAAATTATATAGTTACTTACATAAAGTAATTATATAATTTTTAGGAGGTTTCTACTATTATGATGCCATCACTATTTTTAGCACATGGTTCGCCTATGCTCGCTATTCAAGATACAGACTATACACGATTTTTAAAAACACTTGGAGAAACATATAAACCGAAAGCAATTGTTATTTTCACTGCTCACTGGGAAACTGAAGTATTAACGATTTCCTCATCAGATAACGAATATGAAACAATTTATGATTTTGGAGGTTTCCCCCCTGAGTTATACGAAATCAAATATCGTGCGAAAGGCTCTTCTAGCATTGCATCTATGTTAGAAACAAAATTTAGAAACAAAGGTATTCCAGTCCATCATAATATGACGAGAGGTTTAGATCATGGTTCATGGACACTCCTGCACCGCATGTATCCAGAAGCAAATATTCCTGTCGTGCAAATATCAGTAAATCCATTCCTTTCTGCAAAAGAACAATTTGAAATTGGAGAAGCACTTAAAGGACTCGGACAAGAAGATATTTTAGTAATCGGTAGTGGCGTTACCGTTCATAATTTACGAGCACTGAAATGGAATCAAACTACACCTGAAAAATGGGCAATTGAATTTGATGATTGGATTATTAAACATATGCAGAATAACGATAAAGATGCATTGTTTAATTGGGAGAATAATGCTCCTCATGCACAATTAGCCGTACCAAGAGCAGAGCATTTTGTTCCTTTGTTTATTGCAATGGGAAGTGGCGAGAATAGCGGTGAAGTCATTCACCGTAGTTATGAGCTTGGTACATTAAGTTATCTCTGTCTTCGATTTTAAAGAAAAAGGATGAAGCACATGTTGCTTCATCCTTTTTCTTTTTCATTCACTTAGTTAACTAACTTCCAAACGTTGTTTCTCTGATACTTCTTCGTTCTTATTATGAAAATAAACCCAAATACACGCAATAAATAATAGTGATGATGTAGAGAGGAAAACATATTGGAAGCCTGCATGCGCTGCAATTTGTCCCCCGAGCACTGGACCAATCATATTTCCTAAAAACTGAAACGACTGATTATATCCAAATATTCGTCCCGTAACATGGGTTGGTGTATGTTGTTTTAGTAGAGTTTGTACGGAAGGCAATAATCCTGCTTGGGCGATACCTAATAAAAATCGAAGAATTAATAGTTGCCACGCTGAGGTTACAAATGCTTGCGGGATAAAAATAATTCCTGCTGCAAATAACGCTACAACTAACGTTTTTTGAGGACCGATATGATCTGATAATCTTCCTAGTCTTGGTGCTGCCAAAATAACTGCTAATCCTGTCGCTGACATAACTGCTCCCGCAATTGTTTCAATATGTGCAGTATGAGGACCTACTAAATTTTTCACGTACAATGTAACAATGGGTTGAACTGACATATTAGCAAGTTGAATAATAAATGTTGTTACAAATAAACTAATAATTAAATGCTTCGCTGGGACCATCGTCCATACTTTTTTCGGCTGTGTTTTTTTTGCTTGAGCAGAGTGATTTTCTTCATGCAGGAAGAAAAAAACGATGAGAAAGGAAAGGAATAAAAAAGCTCCTGTAACAAGAAAGACATGACGCATTCCAATTAACTCAGACAAATAACCTCCAAGTAACGGCCCAAGTAACGAACCGCTCACACCACCAGTTGAAATTGTGGAAATCGCCCAACCTGAATGTTCTTTCGGAGTTTCTGCTGCAATAAATGTCATCGCTGTTGAAAGGAAACCAGATACTGCTCCCATTAAAAATCTTAGTGCGACTAGTTGATACACATCCGTTACAAACCCCATAAGCGTCATAATAATCGCCATACCGAGGCTAGCACGAATAAGCATCAATTTCCGTCCATGTATATCACCAAGCTTTCCCCATATTGGCGATACGATCGCACCCATTAAAAATGTTACACCAAATGCAAGTCCCGACCACTGTGCAATGCTTGAAGTGCCAGTTACTCCTAATTCCTCAATATAAAAAGATAAGAAAGGAATTACTAAACTCATACCGGCTGCAGTGGTAAAACAACCTAGCCAACAAATCATTAAATTCCGTTTCCAGCTGGCCATTTTCACACCTTCTTTCTTTAGATACCCATTCTACACCCTTTCTTGTAAAAAGTTTAGTAATTTGCTTTATATGCAAGATTTACTACAAAACCCGCTATTTCCCAGTAAAAACCACTACATCTCTACATCATTTTCATAATAAAACCAACTCCCCTAAATGAAGTTGGTTAATAATCCATTAAACCGTAACCATAAATAATTGAAACAATTACACCCACTACCAATATACCTGGAAGTAAATTTGCCACCTTGATTTTAATAATACTAAGCAAGTTCAATCCAATAGCAGATATCATAATGCCGCCCGTAGCCGTCATCTCCACTATAAATTGGTTCATTAATTCTTTCGGGACAAAACTATTAATTTGTGTTGCAAAAACTGCAATACCACCTTCATATAAAACAACTGGAATCGCCGAAAATACTACGCCAATTCCTAGAGTTGTCGTTAATATAATAGAAATAAATCCATCGATAATCGCCTTTGTAAATAAAATATCATGATTTCCGCGAATCCCACTGTCAAGTGCACCAAGTATCCCCATCGCGCCAATTGCAAAAATTAAAGTAGCTGTTACAAAACCTTCTGATATGCTACCTTTCCCTTTCGATCCAACTTTATTTTCTAGCCAATCCCCTAAATGTTTTAACTTTTCTTCTAATTGTAACCATTCTCCAATTACCGTACCAATCACTAAACTCAGTATGACAACAAGAAAGTTTTCACTTTTTAATGCCATTTGAAGCCCAAGCACAGTAACCGCTAAACCGATTGCGTGCATTATCGTCCCTTTCATACTTTCTGGAATCCTACTAAATAATTTACCAAGTAAAGTACCAAATATAATACAAATCCCATTTACAACTGCTCCTAATATAACCATTTCTCATTCTTCACCCTTCGAATTCTTTATTTCTATATTTTGGTTTATACATTGATTTACAGGTTATCTATATGTTAACTTAATATTGAGAATATTAACAAATGTTTTCCACTACATAACCCGCTATTTTTTGTAACTTTAATTACCTTTAATAGATTCAGTGTTAATTTAATTGCGGGATAATATTAAAAGGGAAGGTATATATGAAAACTTTACTAAAACGATTTTTGTTAATAGCCTTTTTCATTACACCGATTGTTTTATTAATCAATTACTCTTTTATTTCAAAAGCAAAAGACAAACCCGATTTGCAAAACAAATCTAGTAAAACCGCTTCAAAAAGCGAAAAGAAAATAGAAGACCAAGAAATCACACTCACCTTCTCTGGTGATACAATGTTTGATTGGCAATTACGTCCTATAATCGAAAAGAATGGGGCTGATTACCCATTCCAACATGTAAAAGAAGAAATAAAAAAAGCTGATATTTCTTTTGTGAATTTAGAGTCGGCATTTACAACGAAAGAAAAGAAAGCACCTGGGCAACTGTTTTGGATTAAAAGTGATCCATCTACACTACAAGCTATTAAAAACACTGGATATGACATCGTAAATATTGGGAATAACCACACACTTGATTATGGGCAAGATGGATTATTAGATACGATTTCTCACGTAGAAAAATTAAAGTTCCCTTACATTGGAGCCGGAAAAAATGCGAAAGATGCATATACAGCACGAGAAATGACCGTAAAAGGGAAAAAGTTTAAATTTCTTTCCTTCGTTCGATTTATGCCTGATTCTAATTGGGTAGCTGGTGAGAATAAACCTGGCGTTGCGAATGGCTATGATTTAAATCTTGTAACAAAAACAATTAAAGAACAAAAACAAGATGCAGACTATTTAATCGTCTATATGCATTGGGGCGTTGAAAAATCAAATCGTCCGGTAGAATACCAAAAGCAATATGTACCTAAAATGGTTGAAGCAGGAGCTAACGCAATTGTCGGAAGCCATCCACATTGGTTACAAGGGTTTGAGTATTATAATAAAGTTCCTATCGCTTACTCATTAGGTAACTTTTTATTCCCGAGTTATGTGAATGGGAAAAGCGCTGAAACTGGCGTATTAACTTTAACTTTTAAAGGAAAGGATGTCCAAATGTCATTCAATCCTTATATCATTCGCAACAACCAAGTTTCCCCTGTAAATGAGGGAGAAAAGAAAAAAGCTCTTCAATATTTACAAACAATTTCAACTGATGTAGAAATTGATGATACAGGGAAAATAAAAAACAAACGAAACTAGACAGCTCAAGATCTATTTCTCTGTAATATACTTTACAGAATAGGTGATAAACATGCTGAAAGACTTATTAGAAAATGTAAGTTTGTTAGAGAACGTTTATAAAATTTCTATAGCAGTTCTACTTTTATGTTCCTTTTATTCTGTGAGACTATTTAAAAAAATAAAGCGAGAGAGAAATCTTACTCCTTTTGAATTTACAATGCATGTAATCATTCGTATTGCGATACTCTTTTGGTTAGCTAGCTTTATTCTTCTTGAATTTAATGAGTACCTAGTTTAACTATAAAAAAGATAGAACAAGCACTATATTCCCTCGCTTGTATCTATCTTTTTTATTTATATTCTAACTCTTTCCTTCTATTAAATAAGCAAATCAAACAAAACAGGGTTTTTATTAAGTTCCATAAATTGAATATTATTTTCTTTAAAGCGAGTAATTAATTGCTCATAATCTTCTTTATGTTTTAATTCTACGCCGACTAATGCTGGACCATTTTCTTTATTATGTTTCTTAATATACTCAAAGCGCGTAATGTCATCTTCTGGTCCTAATCCTTTATCAAGAAATTCTCTTAGCGCACCTGAACGCTGCGGAAATTCAATGATAAAGTAATGTTTCAGTCCTTCATACATGAGCGAACGCTCTTTCATTTCTTGCATTCTATCAATATCATTATTTCCACCACTTAGCGTACATACAACTGTTTTACCTTTTATTTCATCTCTATATAAATCAAGCGCTGCAATAGAGAGTGCACCAGCCGGTTCAGCTACAATCGCATTTTTCTTATACAGTTCTAAAATCGTCGTACAAACTTTCCCCTCTGGTACTAAAATAATATCGTCAATTACATCTTTACAAGTTTCAAATGTTAACTTTCCTACTTTTTTAACAGCTGCCCCATCAACAAAGCTATCTATTTTCTCCAATGCTACATTTTCATTTTGAAGAAAAGCCTCTTTCATAGATGCAGCTCCCATTGGCTCTACACCAATAACCTTTGTAGTAGGACTAACACCTTTTACATATGTACCAACTCCTGATGCTAATCCACCACCACCGATTGCTGTAAAGATATAATCAACCGGTTTCTCCATATCATGCATAATTTCAACTGCCACTGTCCCTTGACCAGCAACTACATACGGATCATCAAACGGATGAACAAATGTCATTCTATTTTCTTCACAATAACACTGTGCTTCTTGGAAAGAGCTATCGAATGTATCACCAACTAATACAATCTCTGCGAAATCACCACCGAAAAATTGTACTTGTGATACTTTTTGTTTCGGTGTTGTTGTGGGCATAAATATTTTTGACGGAATCTTCAATAAATTACACGTATAAGCAACTCCTTGCGCATGATTACCAGCACTTGCACAAACAACACCGTTTTGTAACTTTTCTTTCGGTAAACTTTGAATCAAATTGTATGCACCACGAATTTTGAAAGAGCGAATTAATTGTAAGTCTTCTCGTTTTACATAAACGTCACAATCATATTTCTCAGATAAAACTGTATCACGTTGTAACGGTGTTTTAATAACGATATCTTTCATGCAATTATGGGCCATTAAGATATCTTCAATTTTCACTCTCTCCTTTACCTTTTGCACCATTATATATCATCCTTATCTCTTTTAAATTGGCTCAATCAAAATTCGGGATTTTCAGAACAGCCCCTGTATTCGCCGATGTTACCATTTGTGCATAACGTCCAAGCCAGCCAGTTTTCACTTTCGGTTCTGGTCGTTTCCATTCTTTTTTACGCTTTTCTAATTCCTCATCACTCACCCTTACTTCTAGCAAGCGTTCTTCAACATCAATACATACAATATCCCCTTGTTCAAGAAGTGCAATCATCCCGCCCGCTGCTGCTTCTGGTGAAATATGTCCTACTGAAATTCCACGTGAAGCTCCAGAAAAACGTCCATCTGTTAATAATGCAACCTCAGCACCTAATCCCATTCCAGCAATTGCTGATGTTGGTGCTAACATTTCTGGCATACCAGGGCCACCTCTTGGTCCTTCATAACGAATGACAACTACATCTCCTTTTTTCACTTTCCCAAGCATTATGCCAGCAAGTGCCTCATCTTGTGAATTAAAAATAACGCAAGGTCCTTCAAAACGCTTTACTTCTGTTGCACCGCTTTTAATAACTGCTCCATCTTTCGCAAGGTTGCCTTTTAATATACGCAATCCTCCTTCCTCACTATGAGGGTTTTCGAGAGAGTGAATAACTTCCTTATCTTTAATCTCTGCCTCAGCAATATTTTCTCTTAATGTTTGCCCAGTAGCAGTTATTCGATCAAGATGAAGTACTCCTTCTTTCCGGCTCATCTCTTTCAAAATTGCACTAATCCCGCCCGCACGATCAATATCTTCCATATGCCAATTTGAGGCTGGACTTACTTTACATAAATGAGGTACACGTCTTGAAACTGCATCAATACGGTTCATATCATAATCTAGTCCTGCCTCTTGTGCGAGTGCTAGCGTATGTAATACTGTATTCGTTGATCCGCCCATCGCCATATCAAGTGCAAAAGCATCGTCAATTGCTTCTTCTGTTACAATATCACGCGGCTTAATATCTCTTTCAATTAAAATTTTCAATTTCTCTGCTGCTTGTTTAATTAACTCTTCGCGTCTTGGATCAATTGCTAAAATACTCCCGTTACCAGGAAGAGCTAAACCTAACACTTCACATAAACAATTCATAGAGTTCGCGGTAAACATACCCGAACAAGATCCACAAGATGGACAGCCATGATCTTCAATATCTTTTAATTCTTCTTCTGAAATTTTCCCAGATTGATAAGCTCCTACTCCTTCAAAAACGGAACTCAGATCAACAACTTCCCCTTTAGATGTTTTTCCTGCTGCCATCGGGCCGCCTGAAACAAACACAGTCGGAATATTAATACGTAGTGCAGCCATCATCATACCTGGTGTAATTTTGTCACAGTTTGGGATACAAATCATGCCGTCAAACCAGTGTGCATTTACAACCGTTTCTACTGAATCTGCAATAATTTCACGACTCGGAAGAGAATAACGCATACCGATATGTCCCATCGCAATACCATCGTCAACTCCAATTGTATTGAATTCGAATGGTACCATACCTGCCGCGCGAACTGCCTCTTTTACAAGTTTCCCAAACTCGTTCAAGTGTTTATGCCCTGGAATAATTTCAATAAAAGAATTACAAATCGCTATGAAAGGTTTATCAAAATCTTCATCTTTCAAACCAGTTGCTTTTAATAAACTACGGTGCGGTGCTTTATCAAAACCTTTTTTAATCATGTCACTTCTCATCTTGTCAAATCCCCTCTTACATATTTTTCATTTATACTCTCTTACTCTATTTCTTTACTAATTCTTTCGGTGCATGAATCCAGCTCATCATTTCACGAAGCTCTGCTCCCACTTTTTCTAATTGATGATTTTGTTCTGCTTTTTTCATTGCGTTATACGTCGGACGCCCTGCTTGATTTTCTAAAATCCATTTCTTCGCAAATTCACCTTGCTGAATTTCTGTCAGAACACGCTTCATTTCCTTCTTCGTTTCATCTGTAACAATTCTCGATCCTGTTACATAATCTCCAAACTCTGCCGTATCTGAAATAGAATGGCGCATAGTCGTTAATCCACCTTCGTACATTAAGTCAACAATTAGCTTTAATTCATGCAAACATTCAAAGTATGCAATTTCAGGACGATATCCACCTTCCGTTAACGTTTCGAACCCGGCCTTCACAAGTGCAGTTACCCCGCCGCAAAGTACAGCTTGCTCACCGAATAAATCCGTTTCGGTTTCTTCTTGGAATGTCGTTTCAATTACCCCCGCACGTGTACACCCTACACCTTTTGCATACGCCAGTGCTACATGTAGCGCTGTTCCCGTCGCATCTTGATGCACTGCGACTAATGCTGGAACACCATTTCCTTCTTGAAATACACGGCGAACGAGATGACCTGGACTTTTTGGCGCGACCATCGCTACATCTACGTAACTTGGCGGATTAATTTGTCCGAAGTGAATGTTAAATCCATGTGAGAAAAGTAACATTTGTCCTTCACGAAGATTCTCTTCTACCTCTGCTTTATACACATGAGCTTGCTGTTCATCTGGCAATAACATTTGTACAACTTGTGCGGTTCGAACCGCTTCTGAAACAGACATTACTTCAAATCCATCCGCTTTCGCTACTTCATACGACTTACCAGGACGAACACCAACTACAACCTCTACACCAGAATCACGTAAATTTTGTGCTTGCGCATGACCTTGTGATCCATAACCAACTACTGCAACAGTTTTTCCTTGTAATAACTCTACATTTGCATCTTTTTCATAATATGTTTTCATATTCCATACACTCCTTATAATTTATTTACTTGCAGAACATCAATTAATTTTTTCAACTGACTAACAAGTAATGTCGCTTCATTTTCAGTACAAACTGCTGTGAGTTTCATTTCAGAAACACCACTAGTATCTCTTTCTTTTAAATGTAAAGAAGAAATATAATAACCACGCCGAGCAAAAATCCCACTTATACGTAATAAGACGCTTGGCTCGTTATGAATAACGAGTGAAAAAGTATGACTCATTCTTCCCACCTCTTCATAATCATTTCGTTATTCCCTTTGTTTGGCGGAACCATCGGAAATACGTTTTCACCTTCTTCTACACAAAAATCAACTACGACAGGACCTTCGTGAGCAAATGCTTCTAACATCACTTGTTTTGCCTCGGTTGAATTTGTTGCTCTTAATCCCTTTACTCCATAAGCTTCTGCTACTTTCACAAAATCTGGTGATCCAATTTTTGATTCTGATAAACGATTTTCATAAAACATTTCTTGCCATTGCCTTACCATCCCTAAAAATTTGTTATTTATGATAAATACTTTTACAGGGATGTTATTTTCAGCAATTGTTTGTAGTTCTTGAATGTTCATTTGAAAAGAAGCGTCACCTGCAATACAAATGACAAGTTCTTCTTTTTTAGCTAGCTGAGCACCAATTGCTGCTGGAAAACCAAACCCCATTGTTCCTAATCCTCCAGAGGTAAGGAACGTCCGAGGTTTTCTTGCTTTATAGAAGTGAGCAGCCCACATTTGATGCTGACCTACTTCTGTTGTGACAATCGCTTCACCATTCGTTAATTCACTTACTAAGTTGATTACATGCTGTGGTTTTAACTCAGATTCTTTTTGCTTATAAGAAAGTGGATATTCTTCTTTCCATGTCTTTATTTTCTGAAGCCATTCGTCTGTTTGTGTATAAATAGACATATGTAACAGCATGTGTAACGCTTTTTTTACATCACCAACAATCGGATGTTCTACAGTTACATTTTTATGAAACTCAGAAGAATCAATATCAATATGTACTTTTTTCGAGTGGGGAGAAAAAAGTTCTAATTTTCCTGTTACACGATCATCGAAGCGAACACCTAATGCAAGTAGTAAATCACAATCTGTTACCGCCATATTAGCAGCGTATGTCCCATGCATACCAAGCATCCCTAGAAACAATGGATCATCCGGTGGATATGCACCAAGTCCCATTAAAGTTGAAACGACTGGAATACGGTTCTCCCTTGCGAATTCGAAGAGTTCATCGGATCCACCTGAATGAATGACACCTCCTCCAATATAAAGAAGTGGACGCTTAGATTTTGAAATTGCTTTAGCCACCTCTCTAAGTTTCATGTTGTCTGGTACAAGTTCTGGTTTGTACCCCGGAATATCAACTTCTTCATTAAAGAAACTGGTGACTTTTGCATTTTGAACATCTTTTGGAATATCAATTAATACTGGTCCCGGGCGCCCGCTTTTGGCGATATAAAAAGCTTCTTGCACAATTCGTGATACATGATTCACATCACGAACCTGGTAATTATGCTTCGTAACAGGTACTGTAATTCCGACAACATCCGCTTCTTGAAATCCATCTTTACCAATTAAAGGCGTTGCAACTTGCCCGGTAATGACAACTAAAGGAATCGAATCCATATAAGCGTCTGCTAAACCCGTAACTAAATTTGTCGCCCCTGGGCCAGAGGTAGCAAAGACTACCCCAACCTTTCCAGAAGCTCTCGCATATCCTTCAGCCGCATGAATGGCAGCTTGTTCATGACGAGTTAAAACATGTTTCAAACCACTTTCGTATAACGCATCGTATACTGGTAAAATCGCTCCGCCTGGATAGCCGAAAACGGTCGTTACACCCAATTTCTTCAAACACTGAATCACGTGCCCAGCACCTGTCATTTCTTCATACTGTAATTTCTCATACGCTGTATACTGCTGCTTCATTTCCATTAACTCCTCTCCTTATTTACGCTAAGCTTTCCGTCAGCCCGGGAACACGTACTCCTCTTTCTCTCGTTAATTTTTTAAATTCTTCGGTCAATTGTTTCGTTACACTTCCTGGTTTCCCATCTCCAATTTCTCTGGAATCAACTTTTACAACTGGAATTAACTCCGCTGCTGTTCCTGTTAAAAATACTTCATCCGCTACATATACATCATGGCGAGTGAACGGTCTTTCCTCACATGGAATACTCAGTCGCTCACATAGCTCGATAACACTATTTCTCGTAATACCTTCTAATGCTCCTAAATAGGATGGCGGGGTTAATACTTTTCCATCTTTCACAACGAAAACATTATCACCAGAACCTTCACAAACATATCCTTGTTGATTTAACATAAGAGCCTCTAACACTCCTGCTTGTGCTGCTTCGATTTTTACAAGTACGTTATTTAAATAATTCATTGACTTAATACGTGGATCTAACGCATCTGGCGTATTACGTCTTGATGCAACAGATACAACGCTTAGCCCATTATCATAAAATTCTTGTGGGAATAACTTTAATTGTTCTGCAATGATAATTACGCTCGGCTTCACACAACTTCTCGGATCGAGCCCTAAGTCACCTTTTCCTCTTGAGACAATTAAGCGAATGTAAGCATCAGTATATTCGTTTTTTTGGAGTGTATGTAAAACTGCTTCTTCCATTTCTTCTACCGTCATTGGAATTGTTAGTAAAATAGATTTCGCTGATTCATACAATCGTTTCACATGTTCTTTTAAACAAAATACATTTCCTCCGTAACTACGAATCCCTTCAAATACACCGTCTCCGTATAAAAAACCGTGATCATATACTGAAACAACTGCCTTTTCTTTTTCTACAAATTCCCCATTCATGTAAATGTACTGGTTTCCCATCTCACATCGCTCCTCTTTTTTTCTCTATTTTTTGCAATCTATTTCTACATCGATTGCTGAGATGAGTATTTTTAACAGAATATTCAGTATATAAACCTTAAAAATATACTCGTCTCAACAATCGATTACTTACATACTTGTAGCAATCCATTGCTGAGACGAGGGAATCGTGGTACCACTCAGCTTCCTTATACTTCTCACGAAATATAAGCTCTGCAAGTCCAATTAGACTTTTGTTTTTCTATCGGGAACAACCCCGCTACTTTTTACTAGTTTTCAAAAGTAGTGCTCCAAGGTGATTTTCAATGAGTGAATTGTTACCACCCTCACAGCCTTGGGGCAGCTCTCTGAAACAATCTTTATCATTTACTCTCCTCTTCTACGCATTCTCTTCTTCTATTTTTAAAAATAAAAACTCTCGCCTCAGCAATCAACTACTACAATTTAGTAGCTTTGATTGCTGAGGCGAGAGTTTCGCGTTACCACTCAGCTTCCTTATACTTCTCACGAAATATAAGCTTTGTAGGTCCAATCAGACCTCCGTCCTTTTACCGGAGACGATGCCGCCGCCCTCTACTCAGTTTCCCTTTCGCAAGCGATGCTCCGAGGTGATCTTCAATGATTCGATTGTTACTACCCTCACAGCCTTGGAGTAGCTCTCTGAAACGATCATAATCATCTACTTTCCTCTTCTTTGCATATACAATATATAAAGTTAGAAAATTCTTAATTAACTTTTATTTGTTACACGTATTATAGGACGTTGTTCTTTTCCTTGTCAACATGTTTTTTCAAAAAAATCAAAATTCATTCTATTTATTTTTTCTCAAATCAAAATTGGAATGCATTACTTACATACACTCATATATTACTTAAGTATGTTTGCATTACTACATAAAGAAAAACTTATAAAGTTTATGAGGAGATGAGGAAACTATGTTAAAAGGGAAAGTAGCGTTAGTTACAGGAGCAAGCCGAGGAATTGGACGAGCAATCGCTAAACGTTTAGCAAATGACGGTGCATTGGTTGCTGTTCATTACGGTAATCGAAAAGATGACGCTGAAGAAACTGTTCATGAAATTCAATCAAATGGTGGCCAAGCTTTTTCTATCGGCGCAAATTTAGAATCCTTACACGGTGTAGAAAACCTTTATAAAGCTTTAGATACTGAATTACAAAAGCACACTGGTGAAACACAATTTGATATTTTAATAAATAATGCTGGCATTGGTCCTGGTGCTTTTATTGAAGAAACGACTGAACAATTTTTTGATAGAATGTTTTCAGTAAATGCAAAAGCACCATTCTTTATCATTCAACAAGCACTGCCACGTTTACGTGACAATAGCCGAATTATTAATATTTCATCCGCTGCCACCCGCATTTCTTTACCTGATTTTGTTGCATATAGTATGACGAAAGGCGCTATTAATACAATGACTTTTACGCTAGCAAAACAGCTTGGAGCACGAGGAATAACGGTGAATGCAATACTTCCAGGATTTATTAAAACAGATATGAATGCAGAACTCTTGAGCGACCCGATGATGAAGCAGTACGCTACTACTATTTCCGCTTTCAATCGCTTAGGTGAAGTAGAAGACATTGCCGATACTGCTGCATTCCTTGCTTCTCCAGACAGCCGCTGGGTTACTGGACAATTAATTGATGTGAGCGGAGGATCTTGTTTGTAAAAAACATATATTTTCAAATCTTTTTTATTGCGCAATAAAACAATTTATATAATACTATATAAAACATATACATTTAGGAGGATTACAGCAATGTCCGAAAAAACATACGAACTCGCAACCTTCGCAGGCGGTTGCTTTTGGTGCATGGTAAAACCATTTGATGAACTTCCTGGTATTCATAAAGTACTTTCTGGCTATGCAGGAGGTCATGTAGAAAACCCAACATATGAACAAGTAAAAGCTGGAACATCTGGACATTTAGAAGTTGTTCAAATTACATTCGATCCTTCTATTTTTCCTTATCAGAAATTACTAGACTTATATTGGCCACAAATCGATCCAACTGATGATGGCGGACAATTTTTTGACCGTGGTCCATCTTATCGTACCGCTATTTTTTATCATAACGAAACACAAAAAGGGCTTGCTGAAAAATCAAAACAAGCTCTTGCAGAAAGCGGTATGTTTAAAGATCCAATCGTGACTGAAATTCGTCCTGCTGCACCTTTTTACGAAGCAGAGGAATACCACCAACATTTCTATAAAAAGAATCCAGAGAAATATGCTACTGAGCAAAAAGAATCTGGGCGTGAAGACTTTATAAAAGAAAATTGGCAAAAAAAATAATAAAAACGCATCGTGCTTTTTGAGTACGATGCGTTTTTATTTTTGATAAAAGTACCATACAATTAATAGAACAATTGCTGTTAGTGACCAAAGTACTATCTCGTTTTTCACTCTATTCTTTTTCTTAGTCATTTCATTCCCTCCTAAAAACTATTGAACATATTCAATTTTTTCTTTGTTTAATTGTCCATCTTATATACGTGAATACATCCTTACAAATTCTAATAGCAAGACCACCAATAATTCCGATTGCAATGGAAATTACTAGCATCTGTCCAAAACTAAAAGAATTTGTGTACATTATGTAGAGAACGATACATATAAGTAAAACATCCGGTAAAGAAAGTAAAAACCTTTTAAGCATTCCTTTATCTCCTCTATACTTTTTAATTTATATCTTCTACTGTAATTTTGAAATAAAATTTGTTCAAAAATTCCATTTACACCCTCATTTTATGAAAAATAATAAGAATCCCTTTTCAAAAGAGATTCTTATTCAGCAGATTTAAGTTTAATTATTTTCTACATATCCTATTCCATAATTACCCCTAAAATAGAATAATATTACTAATGATTTATTGTAAATTGACTATTTGCCAGGCAACCGAATGTCGCGCCAGCTACCTACATCGCATTGGCCAAATTCATTATTACCTACCGCGATCACCGTGCCATCTGATTTTAGTCCGACTGTATGTGCACAACCAGCCGCTATCGCTACAATATCTCTCCAATCACTTACGTTACATTGACCATACTCATTCCAACCCACTGCCACCACGGTACCGTTTGATTTAAGTCCGATTGTATGATTCGTACCAGCCGCTATTGCTACAATATCTCGCCAGCCACTTACATCACACTGGTTATGTTTATCATTCCCCACTGCTGTCACCGTACCGTCTCGTTTAAGACCAACAGTATGAAGATACCCAGCCTTGACCGCTACAATACCTCTCCAGCTACTTACATTGCATAGACCATATCGATTATTCCCCACAGTCGTCAATGTGCCGTCCAATTTAAGACCGACTGTATGCCAGTCACCCGCTGTGACTGCCACAATACCTTGCCAACTGCTTACATTGCATTCTCCTTCTTTATTTCGGCCCACCGCTACTACCGTGCCATCCGATTTCAGGCCAATAGTACGACGCCACCCTGCCGCAACTGCTACAATATTATGCCAATCGTTTATATCACATTGTTCATGCTTATTCCAACCCACTGCTACCGCAGTACTGTCACATGTAAGACCGATTGTATGAGCATTACCCGTGTTCGTTGCCATATGAACATTGCCCACTGCGACTGCTTCAATATCTCGCCAGCCACTTACATTACATTCCCCTTCTTTATTCCGGCCCACCGCTACTACCGTGCCATCCGATTTCAGGCCAACTGTATGACAACGCCCCGCCGCTATCATATCTTTGGGCCATCGCTTCACTTTTTCTTTCGATAAAAGGTAATCCATGTTTTACCTCCTTGCATATAAGCAACTGTATCATAATAGATATTTTTATCAAATTTCATTATAAATCTACATTTACAAAGAAAGCTTATTTTACTTCTTCAAAAAATAAAAACCTCCAGTTTAAATACTAGAGGTTTTCTCGTTATTTCTTCAAGCGTTCAATAAAATCGTTCAATTTATCTAGCGATTTCATATTCTGATTGCAAGCTACACCATCTTTGCAAATGTAGTTTCCCTTTTTAACGAAAGTTCCTGGTACATCGCCTTTAATTTCAACTAAAAACATTCCTACTTCTTCATGTCCATGACATAACGAACAAATGCTTTTTTTATTTAAACTTTGGAACGTTCCTTGCAGACCAACAAATTTATTTTTATCATTTTTCGCTATAATAAATTTCCTGCTTGACCCCTTATCAATCCAGCTTAAATAAGATATTTCTTTCATATCCATTTCTTCCATATCAGGAAGTTTTAACTTTTTCGCTTTAGGAAATAATTTTTTTAATGTTTGTGCTGTAACTTCTTGAAACGGAATTACATACGGATTTATTTTCATTAAAAATGATTCTGCATCTTCTCTATTTTGAACTGTTAATACCGTATCAATTAACTCTTTCTGTTCATCCGTTAAATTCTCAAATACATGTATTATCTTTTCAATCGCAAGCGATTTTAACGCTTGAATTACACCTCTATCATTTGCCGTTGCATGCCCGTTTGCTAAAATATAAGCTTGTGATTTTATAAAATTATATTGATCACTTCTAATAAACGCTTCCATCTTTATCACTCCATACAAATTGTTGATCTAGTTTTATTGTATACAATGATTACGTTTTTTGATATGTAAAAGATAACTTAGAAACAAACATTACATATATCACTTATTCTCTACCGCTGCATTTCCTGACAAAAGAAGCCATCATCTGTTTTCCATTCCGCATATAATACGTCTTCAAATTTAGTAATTCCTTTTTGCTTTATTTGTTTATAAAGCCATCCTTCATCAAATCCCGCTTCCCTCAAATTATCCTTAACTACTTTTCCATCACTAATTAATGAAATTGGTAAGTATACAGGCTTATGTTTTAAACTTAAATCATTTATAGTAGGAGATTCGTATTTACTTTTTTTCAGAACGCTTATGTTTCCGTTCGGTTCCAATATCATATATTCAACTTCTCGGATTGAAAATATATCTTTTTGTTGCCTAAGCATTTGTTGTAATTGGTTTATATCCAAATGATTTACGCTTAATTGTTCACGATCAATCTTTCCGTTACGAATAATAATTGAAGGATACCCTTCAAAAAACCTTCTTGTTCCTCTTACTTTTTGTGTTATCACTTCTATAGTATAAATTAAAATTACCCAAACAAATACTGAATATAAAATAGACCATACTTTAATTTTAGGATCATATATTGAATTTCCAACGAGCTCACCTAGGACGATTGCAGAAATAAAATCAAATGGCGTTAGCTGAGATATTTGTGTTTTCCCTAATATTTTTGTAGCAATTAATAGAACAAAAAAACCAACTAAAAGCTCTATCGTTATTTGTCCAATATGATTCATATATGTTCACCTTTCTACTTTTCAAGTGCTCTGTATACCATTTAATAAAAAAACGGCACATTTTTTCTATTATCATGCCCGTTCACACCTCATATATCCAATACACATAAAACAAAAAGAGTCTGATTCAAAGTAATATATGAATCAGACTCTTTTCCTCTTATTTAGAATACACAATCTTTTTAATCGTTTCCCCAGAAAGAAAATATTCTTCTGCAAGTTGATGAATAGCAATCCCACTTTTAAACGCTTCTTTAATTGCTTTATTTCTTTCATCTAGTTGTTTTCTTCCGCCAGATCGTGTACCCCATTTATAATGTTTCGTTTCTTGTTTCGGAATGTAAATTGTTTCACCTTGTATATACTTTTGAATTTCGGTAATTAAACTCTCTGGTAAAACAGCATTAGCTTTTACGTATTTCATTTCTGCTCGCCCCTTATTTTTTATGGTTCATTTCAATAAGGTGCAAAGCCAAATATAAAAAATGATACGAGCTCATATAGGCGATTGTATATTACTTGTCTACCTCACGCAAAGTATCGCCATTTCCATACTTGGCTTTGCATGAGACGTTGCAGTGTCTGGCAATTGAATTATAATCGCCATATAAACACCTCCTAATATACCTTTTGCATTTTATTATATGATAAATTCCTTCTCCTTGCATCCACACCCTTCTTAAAGCACGAAATTACTTAGTTTGATATAATACTTTTTAACTGAATTAAAAATCATTGTGAGGTTACATTATGAAGAAAAAAATTATCATTACAATCGTTACACTATTCTTTATTATCACGGCATTATTCGGAACATACAAATTGATGAACGCAAGAAGCTTTCAATTATTTGGAGATTTAACACAACGCGTAGAAACAAATGAAAAAGTGATTGCTTTAACTTTTGATGATGGCCCTACTAACAATGTAAAACAAATATTACCGCTACTAGATAAATACAACGCTAAAGCTACTTTCTTTTTAATTGGAAATGAATTAGAGCAAAATTTATCGTTAGGAGAAGCTATCGCGCAATCTGGGCACCAACTTGGAAACCATACATATTCTCATAATAGAATGGTTTTCAAAACACCTTCTTTTATTAAAGATGAAATAGAAAAAACGAATTCATTAATCCGCCAAACAGGATTTACAGACGAAATTGATTTTAGGCCCCCTAACGGTAAGAAGTTAATAGGGCTGCCATATTATTTAAATAAAAACAATATCGAAACAATCACATGGGATCTTGAGCCCGATACTTTTTATAAATCTGCGGCTGATAAAATTAAATACGTTAATAAAAATGTAAAACCAGGTTCTATCATTTTACTGCACTCTATGTATGATGAGTCTAATGAAAATTTACAAACGATTGAAGGTATTTTAGATTCTTTATCTAAGAAGGGCTATCAGTTCGTAACAGTAAATGAATTGCAAAAAAGAGCAAAATAAAAAGGTAGCGTATCTTTGTATGATACGCTACCTTTCTTTTTATATAATGCCAAGTACATTTAAGAATACGATAATAATCGCAATTGGTGCGATATAACGAAGTAAGAATAACCATAATACGAATAGTTTATAACCTTTATTTTTACTTACACCTAGCTCTTTCATTAATACATCTTTCTTCATTTTTAAAGGAACAAAGATAGAAACTAATAATACACCAAGTGGCATTAATACGTTACTTACTGCATAGTCCGCTAAATCAAAGACTGTCTTCCCGAAAATCTTCAGATCACTTAATATACCGAATGATAATGCTGATGGTACCCCAACAACGAAGATTAATAACCCTACGATTAAGGCCATTTTTTCACGTTTCCCTTTACCTTTTGATGTTAACGATGCAACACTAATTTCTAACATCGAAATTGCTGATGTAATCGTAGCGAAGAAGAATAGTAATAAGAAAACAATGAAGAATAATTTTCCGAACGCCATTTTACTGAAAATAGCTGGCAACACGATAAATAATAGTCCCGGCCCTTGAGATGGTTCCATTCCAAATGCGAACACAACTGGGAAAATTGCAAGTCCTGCAAGTAATGTAATAACAAGAGTTAAGGCTACGATAGAAAATGCTGAACGTGGTAAGCTTTCTTCTTTCGGTAAGTACGAGCTATACGTTACCATAACGGCTACCCCGACAGATAATGAGAAGAACGATTGCCCCATTGCGTATAATATAACTTCTGATGTTACATGTGAGAAATCAGGTTGTAAGAAGAAACGAACGCCTTCTCCAGCACCATCTAATGTAAGTGCACGAACGATTAATACAAAGAATAAAACGAATAATGCTGGCATGAAATATTTATTTACTTTTTCAACACCATTTTGTACACCTTTACTTACGATGAAAATAGTAATCAGGATGAATAATAGCTGTGATCCAACTGCTAAATATGGATTGGAAATGATTTCACCAAACGTAGCTTCGTATGCTCCATTTCCTTCCCATAGTCTACCTGTAATTGCATTCCATAAATATAATAAAATCCAGCCTCCTACAACACTGTAGAAAGAAAGTAATATGAAACATGTTACAATTCCTAATTTACCTAACCAAGGCCATAACGTTTTAGGAGCAATCTCTCTATATGCATCGACAGCCTCTTTTTGTGTACTTCTTCCAATAACAAATTCAGCTAATAATAGCGGTAAACCAATTAATAATGTGAAACCGATGAAAATTAGGAAGAACGCTCCGCCTCCTCCAATGCCGGCCATATATGGGAATTTCCAAATCGCCCCAAGACCAATTGCCGAACCTGCTGCAGCTAATACGAAACCTAATTTCGATGTCCATTGCTGTGAATTCATTTGTTAATCTCCTCTCTATCTCTTTTTCTTTGTTACAATTCGGTATTTATATTGTTCTATCAATACTCTTTTCTAATACGTTCACTTCCTCCCTAATAAAAAAACGTCCCTACGTAAATACGTAGGGACGACAAAAATATCGCGGTACCACCCTAGTTGTGAAGAACACTAAGAAACCACCTAAATAAAAACGCCCCTACGCAAAAACGTAGGGACGATAAAATATCGCGGTACCACCCTAGTTATGAAGACACACCAAAGTTAGGACCTAAATAAAAAACGTCCCTACGTAAATACGTAGGGACGATAAATATCGCGGTACCACCCTAGTTGTGAAAAAATCTTCACCACTTTATTTGATAACGGTATAAACTACCGTCTTTCATTTCCTCATAATGTGAGATTTATGAAAGATGCTCCAGGACGAACTTCATGAATAATCTATATACTGATTCACACCAACCATCAGCTCTCTGAAATAGGGAGATATTCACTACTATACCCTTTCATTGCCCAAATATTATTTTCCGAATTGATTACTATCATTTTTATCACACATTAAAAATAGTGTCAACTTATATTTCGAATTTTTATGTATTACAATCTATTTCAAAATTCGAAATATAAGTTTTAGTTTAGAAAACAAGTAGCTTAGTACATAACGAATTCTAACAGGCAATAGAAAAAGAATTACGTATTATTGATACTTATTCAATAATACAAATCATCTAGAAACATAACCTGTCTCTCTGTATTCATTTTTTAAGAGTTTGATGGATACCAAGAAAATTTCGCATCACTATCCAGTGGTCTATTTTTCGTTTCTTCTTTAATTACACGAAACCATTCATTTAGAATTTGAGTTTTGGGCAATTGAGCAGCAAGGCTATCTTCCCAAATTATATGTGAGAACCAGGCTTTCGTTTCCCATTCAAACTGCAATTGTGCGAACGAAATTATAGGGTGATCAGCTCCACGAAATTGCTCATTTACTGCATTTGAAACTTCTGGAGCTTGCGGTAACAACTCGTTCTGAATTCTATTTCTTATCGTCTCATTTTCTAGCTGATTCCAGAAATACAATTGCCCATTTATTTGATAAAAAATATCAAATGAAGCCTCACCTTTCTTCAAATTCAATAACACGAAGGCACGTTCCACATCATTGTCAGCCGCTTTTACAGCATTAACAATTATATTTTGTGCCATTGATACCCAGTAACTAGTCGCTTCCTCTACCGGTGATTCAACATACAATTCTTCACTTAATTCATGAAGAGTAGCTTCTTGCTCATTTACTTTTTCAACTTTTTTAAAAAACCTATTAAAAAAACCCATAACTTCCCCCTTATTACTATTTTCTATTTCACAAAATAAAAAATAGATTTTTCTTGCTCATCCACATTTACTCCTGGCGCGTATGTATGAACTTGTTGCAACACTTCTTCTATTAGCAACTCTAACTCCTGCACACTATTATCTGGACTCCCTATTAATGTGTCCGCCATACGTTCATATAAATTTTCAGGTTTAATAGTCATTCGTTCCACATTATTAGGCATCCATTTAAACGCTGGATGATGTACATACATTTTATTCAAACCAAATAAAACACCGAATACGTTCCTTTGTACTTCGCAAATAACATCATAAAGCATAAGCCAATCTTTCCGTTTTAAAAGCGCCTTTCGATTGTGCCAACGATTACTTAACCATAGATTTTCTGAAATCATCCGTTTTGCTAGTTCATCTGGATATGCCGCTACTTTTTCTTTTAATTCATTCACTTTCCCTTCTCCATACAAACTAACACCATCATGAATGGATGATACAACACATTGTTTTTCATAACTTATATCATATTGATCCACCACATCCGAAATCACTTTCTCTACTGTCTCTGTTAAAAAGTTACTAATCTCTAATTTAATTCCCTCTTTCGTTAAATACGTTTCCGACCATTCTTCTTCCTCATACGGATGATACGATAATATTTTCCCATCAATATGATAAATAGGGGCCCTACGATCCTCATCTTCCGGCGGTGTTGACCATAAAATATGTAATTCTATATCTGAATGTTCATCTTCAAGCTTTCTAGCTACTGAACCCGCTAAAATAATAGCTTCTACTTTCGGATTTTTCCTATAAATCTCTGACATCTCTATCGCTTTCTCTTTTAATCCCATTTCATTTCCCCCTAAAATTGCAGTAATCCCCTATATTTTACTTATCCATTTCGATATTACAGCTTGCATTACCTTTTCAAATTCCTACTACATCATATTTCTATCCAAAAGCGCTGAATAACTTCACCAGTACGAGAAGAAACTACTTCATTTTCTAACACACCGCCAACCTTTTGAATCGTTTTAGCAGAACCGATATTGGATTCATCACAAGTTATTAATACTTTCTGCAATCCTAATTTTTGCGCTTCAGCTAATGCAAGTTGTAGTTGTTTCGTAGCGTAACCGTGGCGACGTTTATTTGGATGGACACTATATCCAATATGACCGCTTTCCCGTAATAATTCTGGATTTAATCTATGTCTAATATTCACAAAACCTATAAGTTCCCCTTTTTCAAAACTTAAAAACTGACTAGATGGCACTCGATTAGCTAGTAAATTTTCTCCTAGTTCTTGTTTACTCACTTTTTCAAACCATTCATCAAGAGAATCAAAGTTTTGTAAAGAACTACTTCCATGTGGTTGTTCCCCTGAGTTTAAAAACGCGTGTCTATACGCTGTAATATGCTCACTATATTCATGGGTTGGTTTTAATAGTTTCATTGTTCTTCTCCCCTCTTCATTCCATAAAACAAACACCTTAATAGCAGCTATTCACTATTAAGGTGCTTCTATCCTTTTTATTCAAATAACCCCATACTCAAATAACGTTCACCTGTATCAGGCGCAATACATAAAACTTTTTTACCAGCGCCTAGACGTTTCGCTATCATGATTGCAGCGTAAACAGATGCTCCAGAAGACGGCCCAACTAATAATCCCTCTTGTCTAGCTAAGTTTCTCATTGTCGTTAAAGCCTCTTCGTCTGCAATTTGAATAATTTCGTTATACACTTCTGTATTTAAGTTTTTCGGGATAAACCCTGGGCTTGTTCCTACTAGTTTATGAGGACCTGGCACACCACCTGATAAAACGGGTGATCCTTTCGGTTCCACTACTGCAATATATAAGTTTGGTAATTTCTCTTTTAACGTTTCACCAGTCCCTGTAATCGTTCCGCCTGTTCCTGCCGTCGCAACAAAAGCGTCCAGCTCTCCATCCATTTGTTCGTAAATTTCAAGCGCAGTCGTATAACGGTGAATATTCGGATTAGCTGGGTTTTCAAATTGTTGCGGAATAAAACTATTCGGTATTTGCTTTTGCAATTCTAACGCCTTCGCAATTGCTCCTGGCATTCTTTGTTCTGCTGGTGTTAAAACTACTTCTGCTCCGTATGCTTTCAATAAATTAATACGCTCTTTTGACATATTATCTGGCATAATTAAAATCGCTTTATACCCTTTAGCTGCTGCATTCATCGCTAAACCAATCCCTGTATTCCCGCTTGTCGGTTCAATAATTGTATCTCCTGGTTTGATGAGACCATTTTCTTCTGCAACGTGAAGTAAATTATAAGCAGCACGGTCTTTCACACTGCGCGATGGATTAAACATTTCTAGTTTCACATACACATCTGCTGCGTCTTCCGGAATAAATTTAGATAATCGGACGACAGGTGTATCTCCTATTAATTCCGTAACGTTTTCACACAATTTCATAGCGCATCCCCTATTCTATCGTTTTCTTATCACTTGGCAGTAACCATGAAGTGAGTCCAATTAATGGTAGACAACTACATAATAGCATAATAAATTGCAGGCTATATATATCTGCTAATTTCCCAAGAACTACTGCACCTAATGCTCCAAGTCCAAACGCAAGACCTACGATTAATCCTGACACCATTCCCACTTTTCCAGGTACAAGCTCTTGTGCATATACAACAATTACACTAAAACTACTTGAACTAATAAAACCAATACATAAAAATAACGGTACAACCCACACGAGCGAAACGTGAGGTAATAAAAGTGCAAGTGGAGCTGAGCCAAGCATTGAAAATACAATTATCTTTTTCTTACCGAATCGATCTGCTAACGGTCCTCCGAAGAAAGTTCCTAACACACCAGCAATCATAAATGCGAATACGAAATACTGTGCATTTTTTATAGATAAACCGTAATGCTCTATTAAGTAAAATTGATAGAAATTCCCGATACCAGCACCGTACCAAGAGCGTACAAAAGTAAGAAAAACAAGAAGTATAATAACGAATTTAATGTGTGTACTTACAATTGCATTTTCCGCCTCAAGCGCAGCTCTCTTTTTCCTTCTTACAGCGCCGGTTGCTAATTCATTTTTGTACCAATTCGATACGAAAATTAATAATACAATTCCTACTGCTGCAAATGCTGTAAAACCTAATGAACCAATTTGACCGAGCGGAACGAAAATTAGCGCTGTAAAAATTGGAGCTAAAGAATTCCCCGTGTTTCCCCCAACTTGATAAATCGCTTGCGCTAACCCTCGTTTTGCACCTGCCGCCATATACGCAACACGAGCGCCTTCTGGATGAAAGACTGCGGAACCTAAACCAATAAATAAAACAGAAATAATAACAATAATAAAGTTTGGTGCAAACGCGAGTCCAATCATTCCAAGCATACTTGAAAACATGCCGAGTGGTAATAAAAATGGTGACGGCTTCTTATCTGAATACATACCAAACACCGGTTGCATAATCGATGACGTCATATTTAATGCAAACGCAATCCACCCTACTTGCATATAGGATAAATTCATCGTTTTTTCCAAAATAGGAAACAACGCCGGCACAACTGCTTGCATCGAATCATTTAAAAAATGCCCAAAGCTAATCGCAAATAAAATTCGATATATTGTCGGTGTTTCTACAGTTTTTTTGTGTGAAACTGCCTGCATATGTGAATCTCCCCTTTCTGTACAAAATATATATTTATTACAGTAGGTGTAATAAATTCTGACTTTTGAAACATTTCCATTCTATACTGCTTTCATTTCTTTTTCCAGAAATATAACTTAACTCCCGTCATTGGCTTGCATCCTTGTAACTTTCAGCGGTAAAACAGTACAAAAAAAGACAACCCAATCACATACTGGGTTGCCTCTTACATTAAATTGCAAAATGCTTATACTTCTCGTAATCGCTCGTCTTACATTCTACCTCTAATTTCGTACCTTCGTTTTCGTAACTCGTAGATAAAACGTGTGCATGATTATTGAAATACGAAACTACCTGTCCTTGATCATATGGAATTAACATTTCACACTTCGTATATTCTTTATAAATATGGGAGCGAATCATTTCTACCAGCTCTTCAATGCCAACATGTTTCTTCGCTGATAAATAAACACGATCTTCTTGTACTTTCGGAATTTCAACATCCACCATATCTGATTTGTTATAAGCATAGATCGTTGGAATATTTTCTACTCCAATTTTCTTTAATGTTTCATTTGTAATATCAATTAATTGTTCATAATTTGGATTTGCGTAATCTACGACGTGAATAAGTAAATCCGCTTCCGCTACTTCTTCTAACGTTGAACGGAACGCTTTCACAAGATGATGTGGTAATTTACTTACAAATCCAACTGTATCTGTTAATAAGAATGATTTATTATCTGGTAAATCAATATTTCGTACAGATGTTTCTAACGTCGCGAATAACATATCTTTTTCAAATACTTGCTTTTCTTCTGTACCATTATAAATTTCAAGCATTGCATTCATCGTCGTTGACTTTCCTGCATTCGTATAACCTACTAATGCTACAACAGGTATTTCATTTTTCTTACGTTGCTTTCGCTGCGTTTGACGCTGGGCAACGAGCGCTTCTAAATCTTTATTCAAAACTGAAATTTGTTCTTCAATTTTACGACGGTCTAACTCTAACTTCTTCTCACCGACACCTTTATTTTTCGTACCAACGCCGCCACTCTGTCTCCCTAACGATTCACGAAGACCGATTAAACGAGGCATCATATACTGAAGGTGTGCTACTTCTACTTGTAGCTGTGCTTCTTTCGTTTTCGCACGTTGCGCAAAAATATCTAAAATTAAAATGGTACGATCAATTACCTTACAATCTAAATCCTCTTCTAAATTTCGAATTTGTGAAGGAGATAATTCATCATTAAAGATGACCATATTCGCATCTATTTCTTGTACATACGCTGCTACTTCTTCAATCTTTCCTTTTCCGATATAATGCGATGGATTTACTCGTTGTAAATTTTGCGTTACTTGCCCAATTACCTCTACATCACAAGCTTCCGCAAGATTTGTTAACTCTTCCATCGAATATCCAAAATCATCTTCATTACCTAAATTTACTCCAACTAAAACTGCTCTTTGTAATACTTCTTCCATATATTTATTCCTCCATTTCGATTACGTAAAATAAAAAACACAGGTCGCTGCCTGTGTTTTCGTAAACGGATAAGGGTTCACCAAAGAAATAGAAGAAAGCTATGCTTTCATCCTATTTTATAGTCAAAAAGTCCCAAGATTGTATACGTATCCACAATAAGTGTTCACCTATACAATCCCATTCTATTTATAAAGGCAAAACAAAAAGAGGGCGTATTCGTCCCTCCCTCTTTTTCACATATAAGCTTAATAAAGGGTTCCTTTAAAATAGGCAGACCAATCCCGTTCACTCTGTACACAGACAGAGCCTTTGAGCGCTATTCAATTATTGGCACAAAGTATTGAGACGTAATCTGATTAAGATCAAAGGAAGCCCCTCCGTTCATTTTAAGTTACATAAAGTGTAGCATAAGTAATTCGCTTTCACAAGGTTTAACAACCTATATCACACTAAAGAAAATCTTTATATTTTTACTTTAATCGTCATTTTTTGCGAGTTTTTCTCACAATAAAAATAACAAAAACAATCATCAATAACAAACCAATGGAAATAATAGCAACTTGCCGCCAATTTAAACCGCTCACCATCTCACCTTTTAAATCCACTTTCTTCGTCGGAACAGACTCTTTTGCAATTTGACTTAAAGCTGCTTTGTCCGCCCCTGCCTCATCCAATCTCTTCGTTCCACTACAACTATTTGTGTATAATTGTTTTTCTGATCCTCTTTGAGTAGAAAATACTAAGTACTCTCCTCCTTCTACAAAGCGAAACATACAATCACCACCCTTTGTATATACGATAATTTGCGAAGAAGTTGTCCCTTTCCAAATTTTCTTCACTTCAAATAACACTTCAGTTCCAACCCCTTCTTTCCTTCCAACCTCAATTACTTTTCCCTCAAACACTACATCGTTTTTTTGAAATGCATCTTCTGTTGATACTTTAATACAATCACAAGCATAAGATTTCTCAGGAAAAATAATAAGAATAAAGCTACAAATGATGACGACAGGAAACATGTGTAAAATCCTTTTCAAGGAGCTTAACTCCCTTCATTATCAATTTTAGAAACTTCTCGTATATTATTTTTACAGCACTCGCCAAATTCCTTCATAGTAAGTTAAGTATTATCGTTTTAATACAACAAAAATCTTTATTGACATTTTTATAACCTGATATTAGTATCAGGTTATAAAAATAAAAGTTAGGAGATGTTCCTATGCATTCTAAATCTCGTATTACTGCAATTGGTACTTATGTTCCAGATCAAATATTGTCTAATAACGATTTAGAAAAGATGGTCCATACGAATGATGAATGGATTGTACAAAGAACAGGAATAAAGGAAAGAAGAATCGCTAGCGACGAAGAATACTCCTCAAACTTAGCCATTAAAGCAATTGAAAATTTATGTACAACATATAAGAAAAACTTAGAAGATGTCGACTGTATCATTGTCGCTACTACTACTGCTGATTACGTTTTCCCTAGTGTTGCTTGCCAAATACAACAATACTTCAACATACCTCATACACTAGCTTTTGATTTAAATGCAACTTGTGCTGGTTTTACATATGGACTACACGTCGGTAATAGCTTAATCACTTCTGGATCACATGAAAAAGTACTTGTCGTAGCGACAGAGATATTATCTAAAGTTACTGATTATACCGATAGAACGACCTGTATTTTATTCGGTGATGGTGCTGGAGCTATTTTATTAGAAAGAGATGAAAACACCCAAAGCTTTATCGCTGCTCACATGGGAACAAACGGTGATGGCGGCATTCATCTATATAGAACAAACTTATCTACTACTATGAATGGCACATCACTGCAAACAAATGAAAAAATCGTTCAAAATGGAAGAGAAGTATATAAATGGGCAACACGCACAGTACCAAAAGGCATAAAAAATTTATTACATACCGTAAATATGCAAGTAGATGATATAGACTGGTTCATACCCCACAGCGCTAACTTACGAATGATCGAATCTATTTGCGAAAAATCTCAAATTCCAATACAAAAAACATTAACGAGCGTGGAATATATGGGGAATACCTCTTCAGTCACCATTCCACTCGCTTTAAATTTAGCTATAAAAGAAGGGAAATTAAATAACGGAGACACACTTTTACTATACGGATTTGGTGGCGGACTTACGCATTTAGGGCTTATTGTAGAGTGGAATTTAATTTAAGTGTATAAAAAGAGGCTCTAGTCAGTAACTAGAACCTCTTTTTCATTTAATTTCTTGCCCCTTTTCGAGACCATATCACAACAGGAATAAGTAATAACGCTAACACGCCTCCAGCCAATGACAATGCCGCATAACTTGAATTCGCTACTACCATACCTGACATTGCTCCACCAGAAGCTCCAGCTAGCGCAATAAAAACATCTATTTTCCCTTGTGTTTTAGCACGTGTAGACGGTGTTGTGGAATCAACGATTTGTGCTGTACCACTTATCAATCCGAGGTTCCATCCTAGCCCAAGTAAAGACAGAGCAACGATTAATAATAATAAAGAATCACTTGGCGCTATCGCAGCTATGACACCCGCTGCAAGTAAAATCACTCCACCAGCTATGCTCATTGTAGTTCGGCCAATTTTATCAATTAACATTCCTGTAACGAGAGATGGAAGATACATTGCACCTACATGAAAACCTATCACAAGTCCTACTGCACTTAAACCGTGACCGTGGTGTCCCATATGAACTGGCGTCATCGTCATAATCGCAACCATCACTATTTGCGTAAGTATCATTACGATTGCTCCAACTGTAATACCTCGTTTATTTTCTTTCGCTTCTTCTGTTATTGGTTGTCCTTTATATGTATGTTCCTGTTTATATCTTTCTATAATGTTAGCAATAATCAAAGGATCTGGACGAAGCATAACAAAAAGAACTAGACCCGCCAGTATAAATGCTGCTGCCGATAGTATGAACGGACCTGCAAGTTTAGGAACTCCAATTGAATGAGCAAAACTTCCCATTACCCCTACTAAATTTGGTCCTGCAACTGCACCGAAAGTCGTCATTACCATCGTAATACTAACAGCCGTTGCTCTCTGCTTCTTATCTGCTAAATCTGTACCTGCATAACGAGCTTGTAGATTTGTGGCTGTACCGGCACCATATATAAGTAAAGAAATAAGTAAAAGAATAATACTATTTGTTAAAGCTGCCATTACAACACCAATTGCTCCAAATCCGCCTACTATAAACCCTGTTGCAAGACCTATCCGGCGTCCATATCGTTGCGAAAGCTTCCCTACTATGAAAGCTGCTAATGCCGATCCTAATGTAAACATAGCAGTTGGTAATCCTGCAAATGCATCTGTTCCAAGCATTTGCTGCGCAAGAAGTGCTCCCACTGTAATACCAGCAGCTAGTCCTGCACCGCCAAACATTTGTGAAATGCTGACGATTATTAACGTTCGTTTGTATAGTTTTTGTTGCTCTTCTTCTGTGTACACATGATTATCTATTAAAGCCCCTGCCTTATCTAGCAATTCCCCATCCTCCTTTTAAAATTAATCCTCTTGTTAATGTACTATGTATAACGTTACATATTCAATGGCATTTTCCATTCCTTCCTTTCATTCTAAAAAACTTTCTAATCATACTCGACTTATCCCATGCTATATTAAAAATACTACTATTCACAATATGCAAGGAGAAAACAATGAAAAAAACAGGCTGCTATAGCCTGTTTTTCTTTACGCTTCTTCTACTAATCTTCCCCTTCTCTTTTTACTCAAAGCTTTCCCTTCCCAAAACAACAAACTTACGAAAGCACAAATTAAAATAATTGGCACACTTGCTTTATATAAATCTGTAAAACTCATAGCCATCTGATTCTTGGCATAATGATTCACATCATTTGAAAATGTGAGTACCTCTTTCTTTATACTTTCCTCTTGTTTTTCAACTTCTTTTGTCACTTGCCTCATAACTTCTTCTCTTTTTACATCTCTATACTCTACTGGAACTTTTCTTAATATTTCATCCGTCTTGTCGCGAATCAATTCTTCCTTTTTCTCTTTACTTAATCCCATTGTCATTGCATTTTGTTTCTTATTTATATTCGACTCTAAACTTTGATTCTCTATTTTTTCTTTAGTCATTTGTAAAATTTCAGTTTGCTCAGCACTATTCACATGAATAGTACGCACCTTTTCTTCTGCATAACGATATACTTTTTCTTTATTTACAGTTAAATTGTGAGTTAAGTTAGAGACAAATATTGCGACTGCCAATACAATTCCGACTTGTCGTAACATTGATACAACACTTTGAGAAGCAGTTAACAATTCTCCTTCAAACGAAGACGCACTTAAAACTGTAATTGGCCCCACTACTAAACCATATCCAACACCTAATATCATACATGGAATAATAATTTCTATATTTGTTGAATGAACATCAATCATTTGCAACCAATAGTAGGAAAGCCCCATAATAAGAAATCCTGACAAAATAATAGTTACTTTTCCGAGTTTTTTAATTAAAGTTGCTGCAACTGGTGAGACAAAAAATATCATTGCTGAAATAGGTGTCACTAAAAAAGCCGCTTCAATTTCCGTTCGACCTTGTAGTTTCGTCAAGAACGTTGGAAGCAATACAGTAACTCCAATTAAAAATAAATTACTTAATATAACAACGATAGACGCTCCGACAAACATTCGATCTTGAAATAACTTTAAATTCACCATTGGATTATGAATCTTTCGTTCTACTAAAACAAATAGAATAAGAGAAATAGTGCTAATTGCATAACAAGACAAAGCAATATTACTTTGCCATCCCCATGTATTACCTTTTACTAATATGAGAGTAAATGAAAAAATTGCTGTGCTACTTAATAGTAGTCCTATCCAATCTATTTTTGAGATAATACGTTCTTCATTTTTTATTTGTAGCATGATGCAACATAACACGATTCCTATTATACAAACCGGAACATTAACGAAGAACACCCATCTCCATCCTAAATGTTGCGTAATAATTCCACCTATTACTGGTCCCATAGCAGCTGACAATCCTTGTGTTACTCCTAAAATTGCAAGCGCAACATGCCTCTTAGCTAATGGCATAGCTGATACACCAATTACCATACTTGTTGGAAATAAAATCGCTGCCCCAATACTTTGTATAAAACGAGAAAAAATAAGAAAATCACCTGTATTAGCAAAAGCGCAAAGTACCGATCCACCACCAAAAATCACCAGACCAAGAATATACATCTTTGCTTTTCCAAAGATATCAGCTATCCGCCCTAACGGAATGGCAAGTACTGCAATCGTCATTGTATAAACATTTAATACCCAAGACATCTTTTCTAACGAAGTATTTACACTCGATTGTATTGCCGGTAAAGCTATATTCATAATTGTCGTATCAATCATACAAAGAAAGATACCTAGACACATTAAAAAGACAATCTTAATACCCTTTGATTGCTCCATCTTTATATACCCCTTTATTTATTGTGAACGCGTTTTTCATTCTTCTGTTTTATTGTTTTCTTTCGCCTCTAACTCTTCTAATTTTTTCTTCAAAGTCTCCACTTGTGCACTATACGATGCAATACCTACATCTAGTGAAATTTCTTCGACGAAAGTAATACCTACTCTCCACTTTTCATATTTCAATCGAAGATCTGCAATGTACGCTTCTTTTCTTTCAATTTCATCTTTAATCCATTTTTTTATTGTTACATCATCACTATAGTTACCAAAATACATTCTCATTAAAAAATCCGAACGTAAAACATCCTTCTCTACAGGTGTCTGCATGTATTGATAAAATTCTTCACGCCCCTCATCTGTAATAAAGTACATTTTCTTATTCGGTTTTCCCTCTTGCATGACAACCTCTTTTTTTATTTTCCCTTCATTCTCCAATTGTCGTAACGTTGGATAAATCATTCCAAAACTTCCATCAAAAAAATGAGTAAATACGTCTTCAAACACAATTTTAATATCGTAACCAGACAATTCCTTTTGCATTAATAAACCTAAAACAACATCTCTTCCCTTCAAAGTAAAACCCCCACATAGTATATAATCAATAATCATATTAACAATGTTAATATGATTATTGATTATATACCTTATTCTGTTAATTGTAAAATGTTTCTAAATAAAAAAGCCCCATAATTTGGTTTCACCAATTCACAGGACCATTTTCTTTTTTACTCTTTAACACCTACATCTTGCAAAACTTCAATATCCTCTTTCATTTCATAATAATAAGAAGGCAATTCTATACCATGTTCTAAGAAATAATCCTCAATGAATGAAATAATGATTTTTAACGTTTTCACACGGGCATACAATTTATCGTTACTTTCAATAATATGCCACTTCGCATTTGGCTTACTTGTTTTTTCAAACATGTCTTCCATTGCTTCAACATATTCATCCCATTTTTCACGATTACGCCAATCTTCGTCTGTAATTTTCCATCTTTTCAAAGGATTTTTCTCTCTATCTTTAAATCTCTTTAACTGTTCCTCTTTACTTATATGGTAGAAGAACTTCCCTATTATGTAATGGTCATCTGTTAGTAGTTTTTCAAAATCATTAATCTCATCATATGCTCTCATCCACTCTTCCTTTGTAGCAAATCCTTCAACACGCTCAACTAACACACGACCGTACCATGAGCGATCAAAAATGGTGATTTGCCCGTACTGTGGAATTTTGCGCCAGAAACGTTGCAAATAATGGTAACGTTTTTCATGAGGTGCAGGTGCTCCAATTGGATTTACTTGGAACCCACGTGGGTCAAGATGTTCCGTCACCCGCTTAATTGCCCCACCTTTACCAGCCGCATCCCATCCTTCCATAACAAGCATAACCGCGATTTTTTCTTCTTTCAAAATTTGCTGTAATGCTAATAAGCGCCTTTGATATTTTTCGAGTTTCTTGTTGTACTTAGATTTTGATTCAATTTTTTTCGTTAAATCTACTTTAGCAAGATGTACATTTTCCATAAAACAAAGCCCCCTTGTTGTATGACAATGTTATTTTAACATATTTTTGGTAATTTTTTCATATCCTAAATAGCTGTGTAGAAACATCTCTACACAGCTTCCCTCTCTAATTTCACATATACAAGCACATTTAACTACATTAAAATAAATAATTTATACAGAATTCTTAGTATATTCTTTTTATTAAAACGTAAAAATAGCCCTTTTAAAAAGGGCAGTAATCTAAGTATAGAAAAAACAAATTTATTCTTTCTTACTTCATACGTAATTATGCTAGCTATAAGAGTAGTGAATAAGATATTGATTCACTACTCACAACAACCACTTTACATTATATGGTATATTAACTCATAAAAAGAAGATAATAACAAGTAAATCCATTAAAGAATGGGAGCTCTCAAAAAATGAAACGAAAAATATTAACTCTCTTTACGCTTATATGTTTAGCACTACCAATGCAAGCTAGTGCTTACACATTTCAGTCACTACCGATTGCATCAAAGTCTAAACAATGGTATGTCGAAATTGATAAATCTCATAACTCAAACAAGCAAGCAATCCAGCCGAAACAAGGTGTATTTGATACGTATAGTTTACTCGTAAAAAACATCGGTCATGATGTATCAAACGTATCCGTGGAAATACTTGATAACAATCCTACCTCTAAGGCTACCTTTAAACCTACTACACCTAATGAAAATATTTCTAAAAGTCATACAAGCTTTGACTACATGGTATTCCCATTAGACTTTAATAGTCATAATTTTAAAGTTGTGATCACTTGGGAAGAAAAGAATTTCTCTTATAACGGCCATCCGGTAAATGAAGGTAAAAAAATGAAACAAACATTTGTATTTAATGAAGAATAAGTCCTAATTTCTTTAGGGCTTATTCTTCTTTTTTGAAACCTGCTTGTATCGCTTCCGTCACTTCTTTTGTGATTTCTAATTTTGTTGCTTCCATACTAATTTTTTTGTGCCAAATATGTATGGAAGGCTTTTCATTACAAAGATGTTTTATTAATACTAGTTGATTATATGCTAAGTTATTTTCTATATAGGTCTAGCCCTCTTTTCCCATATAATCAATTAAATCGACGAATACTCGGTACAGACAATGCGATTCCAATTGTTAAAATTACTAAACTAGCTAGTGTTATAATAGTTATCTCGCCACCTATGACAGTAGCTAACCAGCCTACAACTACGTACCCTAATGGTAATAAAGCAAAAGAACCCAACATATCAAGGCTTGCCACTCTTCCGAACGCTTCTTCTGGTACAAGCTCCTGTAAACTCGTTTCCCAAATGAGTCCAAATATCATCATGCCGAATCCTTCAATTGCCATTAAGAATATTAAAGCAGGTGCCCAAGAAATGAATGGCATAATTAATAAAGCAATCCCACTAATTAAAACACCTCCATAAGCCAGTAATCCTCTCTTCTGCCACCGCTCTTTCCCACCAAATATTAATGCAGCAATTACAGCTCCACCACCAGAAAAGGCCATGCCAAGTCCATACACGTAAGCTTCAAAATGATGATGAACATTAAATAACCATGGAATTAATACGACGATAATGCCGGCATAACAAATATTTATAAAAGAAAAGACTAAAATTGTAATCCATAGCCAAGGATGACTTTTTAAAACGAAAACACCTGCCATAAACTCTTGTTTGTAATCAATGTTACTCTTTTCAATAGACTTTACTTTTTTAAACTTAATTTCTTTTAAAAATAATAAACATAAAAATGATAATAAGTACGTTGCTGCATCTAGTCCGAAACCTATCCCTGCAGATGCAACCGATACGATTAACCCACCAAGTGCTGGCCCAATTAATCGTATACCTTGATTACTCATTTGAGTGAGTGCGTTAGCTGCATTACGAATTTCAGGGACGAATACTTTCGCCCTTACAGCAGAATATGCTGGTTGGAATACCCCTTCCATAAGTCCGTATATGGCAACGAGAATATATAAAATCGTAATTGTTAATAAATCCATAAATATAAGCGATGCAAGTAATAGCATTAATATACAGCGGATTATATCCGTAAATAACATTAATTTAACCCGATCAATTCGGTCTACAACTAAACCCGCAAACGGTAAGGCAAGAATATTAGGTAGCATGTACATTGCCATCGTCATCCCCATTACAACTGTTGAACCAGTTAATGAATACACAACAACTGGGAGTATGACCATAGTTATCGAACTACCTAAGACCGAGAGTAATTGTCCAATCCATAAAAATTTAAAGTGTGGTGATACTTTAACCGGTAATAATAATTTACCAACATAACCCAAATTTTTCTCCTTTTGTATTTCTCCTTGCATGTCTCTCCCCTCTTTTCGAATGACTATAGAATTTATAATATATAACTGAAAATTTATAACATTCCATTTCTAATTATATAAGAAACAATTATGTTATGGTAAAATTATCAAAAAAATATAAAGGAGAATACATCATTATGCCTCCAAATTCACATAACATCGAACATCAGATCTATACAATGTGTATGATCCAACGTAACAATGAAATTTTACTCATAAAACGCCCCAGCCATCGAGGTTTCCCTGGCTACATCGCTCCTGGCGGCAAAGTAGATTTCCCCGAAAGTATCGTTCAAGCCGCTATAAGAGAAGTAAAAGAAGAAACTGGATTACTTGTTTCCAATTTAACTTTTAAAGGATTAGATGAATATGTCAATCCGAAAGATAATGTTCGATATATGGTATTTAACTATTGGACAGACTCATTTGAAGGTGAACTTCTTTTGAATCCTCCTGAGGGTGAATTATTATGGATACCAATCGATACAGCACTAAAGCTACCTATGCAAACTTGGTTTAAAGAAAGATTCCCATTATTTTTTGAAACAGGCACTTTTGAAATTCAACGTGTTTGGGATAATGAGCTAAATAAACAAATTTCTATGACAATTACCCATACATAAAAAAGCTTGGAAACCCCTCCAAGCCTTTCTTACTTCTGTGCAATTTTTTCAATCTTATAATGAATATGTAAAAATTCAAGTCCAAATAGCCACATGCTATGATGAGCTGTTAACATTTTATCCTTACCCTCTGTAATGATGAAAGTCTCTGCTAACGGTAAACGGATTGTTAAGAACCGAGTATGTAAATAAATCCCCTCATCTCCCTGGCCATTTTCTCTTAACTTACTAGTAATAATTAAATCATGATTATCATTACATAGCCTCAAAATACCAGTCATATTCGAATAAGGTAAAGGCAAGGCGATATTCATATATGTATCATCCTTATCTGTATGCTTTGAATAAAGAGCTACAAAAATAGATTCACCTGCTTCATTTTTCCTTAGCCAAGCCCTTACATTCTCTCTTCCATCTTCCTCATCCATTACACCAATGATAGAGCCATGCATCGTTTCCCACTTGTCGCCCATTCCTAAATGTATTTGTCCTACATGGTTGCTCATTTTCTCATAACAAAATGCAAATAGGCGGAACCAACGAGCCCATTTAATATTTGATTGCAACTCATACTCTGTTGTATTTTCATAAAAACGAATAATACTTAAAGGTACCTTCGTCACGTCAAATGACTCACTATGAAAATCAGTTATTTGATCAACTAAACCGTTGTATTCCTTACTGCCTACTAAATTGCCGCTATATAAAAAAGCCTCACCAATTGCCACACTTCCTCTTAATTTACTCATTGGTTTCCCATAGTATTTATAATTCGGAACACTCTTTTCGATCATCCAGCCGACAAATGCCGGTAACGCTACTCCAATTCCGTTGAAAACACCGTGAATCCAAACCATTTGAGCAATTGCAATCGTCATTACATGCTTCAAATTCCCGTATGAGTATATAAGTGAGAACATAATTGTAACCATGAGTGTACTAGACGAAACGATTAAAAGAATCTTTGCACTGATAGCATTAAATTTTGCTCTCCAAACGTAAAATCCATATCCATAAATCGCACATAAATATAGGAGCACTGCAAAAAATTCAAATATTCTCGAGTATGTAATTCCTATTGCAACTGTCATAGGTGAAATCATGATTATAAACATAATAGCATCGTATACTTTACTTCTCTTTTCTCTTTTTCTCCCTATTAAACCAGCTGATAATGGCAATAGAAACGCCGAATAATGAAAATGCGCTGCTGTGAGTAAAACAATGTCAGAGCTAAAATGCATAATTGAAAGTTTTGCTACTGAAGCAAAAAACCAAAAACCACCTAAAAACAAATAAATAAACGCACTATCTATGGCGATCTCTTCTAACGGCTTCCATCCTCTTTCTAGCAATCTACTTACACCAAATAACGCAACAATTCCTGTATATACAAACCAAACTAGCGCAAATACATTGTAATTTGTGACGAAAGCTAGCATTGCACAAATTGCTGCGATTGGATATAAAAACGATACGAATTTATAAAATAATAAATAAGATCCATCTCTTTTTCTTTTATCAATAATACAAAGTGACATTGGTATAAATAATAAAACAGATAATAATATAATTGCTTCAACAGGATTTGTATTCGACCGCTCACATAATAGAAAAACAACATAACAAGCAAGCCCAAATATTATATTTTTCATATCGTTTAGTTCCTTTCCATAAATGTTCCCTTATATGAAAAAAGCGAGCCAATTAACGGGTTTCGTACTTGTACATGAATTCGAAAACATTGTAGTTCATCATCATAACTTTCAACAATTTTTGCTTCACCATACAAAAATTTTGGTAACGGAATTTTTCTTCCAAACATATAAAACCATTGTTTCTTTGAAGAAATATGCATTGCACCTAACTCATCGATATGAAAATGCAGTGTAGAAACGAGTAAATGTGGTTCGCCAAAATAATCTACAATTTCATTTTCTTTTTCATCCAATTGCATAACTGCATTAAAATATCTTTTCTTATTATGAAAATAAAAAGTACGGTTCCACCTTACTAATTCTTGTCCATATTCATCTCGCTGAGCTATGTTTTGTATCGTAAATGGAATTTCCTCTCCTCGTTCCGAGAAAAACATTCGAAACTTCGATGCAATTTTTAATATAAATTTCACGAAAAAAGAGCCACCGTAAATTTCATCCATCTTTCCTTCACCTGTAAAACTATTCTCTTCTGTAATCGCATAACGCTTCTGCAATTCAGGATGAAGATTTTTATAGGTATCCCCTAATAATCGTTCATATATATTAGCCATACACTTATCCCTTTCTCGCCCTATTGCAATTTTTCGCTCTTGGTAAATCGAAACTATTTATATAACCGACAATTGATAACCCCATTAGAAGAACATTTAATGTAATCGGATTAAACGGCCCTGTAAAGCTTGCAATATTCGTAAATCCTGCCGCTAATGTTAAAACTAGTAATACAATAATATGCAGTATAAATAATTTTCGTTTTGTTATTGGCAACAGCCATACAACACCGAAAATTATTTCTAACACCCCAATTATTTTAAGTATATATACACTATTTTCATTTGAACCGATTAATACAGAAAGCATCTTTACTTCTTCTAAATGAGTAAAAAGTAGTTTTGGCACTATCCCTTGATATATCCATACAAAAGCAAATAAAAAACATACGAGCCAATACGTCATTGTTCTTCTAATTAGTAACCTAGGATGAAGCCCCTTTTCTAACCATAATTTTAAGGCATCAAAACTCCAAGCAGTCGCCCAACCTAATAACGGACGAAAAATATAGGAATCTATCACATTTCCTATACGACCAAATCTTGTATCATAATCATATTGTGTCTCAAAATGGATGTATTCTTTATTCGGCGTATACTTCCAATAACCACGTCCTATTTGAATAAGAGATAATGTATTATCCGTCCAAAATTTTAAAGAAGAAATTCTTTCACCAGTTTCTTTTCTTATTTCACCTATTGATTCCCCTTCTCCAGCTATTTCAAGCCCAAATCCAATCTTTGTTTTATACAAAAACTTCTGTGGTTCTCCTTCTTTTTTCTCTAAATACGAAATTTCAGTAAAGCGAGCATCCCACTCTGTATGTATATCTGGTTCTTGCGTATATTCCCATAATTTTCCCATTGTCGTGTTCATTTTTGTCGCAACATAAATAGGCTGTTTCCTTTTCATTCTCCCACCTCCTATGCACTATAAGTTTAATGTACATGCAATGAATTTATTTTGCTACATTTTTCACAAACTTCCTCAGAATAAAGAAAAAATTTTTAAAATATATATAAAACACTTGATTCCCCGAAAAATTTAAATTATTATAAAACAAATGTTACCAACAACTTCATAAATCAAACACTCTCGCCTAAAACGTGAGATAGAGGTTGCGATACTTATGAGTATTCTAATGGAGACACAGAGATGTCTATGAACTTAGATGAAAGGAAGTATTGCCGAAATTGATAAGTTTCTCTGCATTTATCAATTGGGGCTGTTTTCGAATAGAAACAGAACTGTCATATGTACAGACGTGTACGTATGAAGAGCTATCTACAAAAAAGAGATATCATTTTTTATGATATTCCTTTTTTGGCGGTTTTTTTATTAGCTCCGTTTTCTGTTTCCCTTTTCCTGTAACAGCACCATCCTCACTTATTTGAGATGGTGTTTTTTGTTTGTCTTTCTGGTAACTACAGGAGTATTGGGATTTATATATTTCCTAATCTATTCTTAAAAATAGACGAAAGAAGGAATTTGTAATGGAAACAATTGTTCAAAAATTTGGTGGCACTTCTGTCGGAAGCGTCGAGCGCATTCAACATGTAGCAAATTTAATTATTGAAGAATATGAACGAGGTCATAGCGTTGTCTCTGTCGTTTCAGCAATGGGAAAAAGCACGGATGAACTTGTCGCACTCGCTAACGCAATTACAGAAAATCCAAGTAAACGCGAAATGGATATGCTTCTATCGACAGGAGAGCAAGTAACTATTTCATTATTAACGATGGCACTACAAGCAAAAGGGTATAACGCGATTTCATTAACAGGATGGCAAGCTGGTATTACGACAGAATCTGTACATAGTAGTGCACGGATTACTGAAATTAATACAGATCGAATTCAGTCTTATCTTACTAAAGGCACGATTGTTATTGTAGCTGGTTTCCAAGGAGTCAGTAAAGATTTTGAAATTACAACGCTTGGGCGAGGTGGTTCTGATACAACTGCTGTCGCATTAGCTGCTGCACTAAACGCAAAAAAATGTGATATTTACACAGATGTGACCGGCGTATATACGACGGATCCACGAGTTGTAAAAGATGCTTATAAATTAGATGAAATTTCTTATGACGAAATGTTAGAACTTGCAAACCTCGGTGCTGGTGTATTACACCCGCGTGCTGTTGAGTTTGCTAAAAATCATAATGTCATTTTAGAAGTTCGCTCAAGTATGGAACAAGAAAACGGAACAATTGTAAAAGGAGAATGTAACATGGAACAACAATCAATCGTTAAAGGTATTGCATTTGAAGATAATATTACACGCATCACAGTGAAAGGATTAGAACAAGGTTCACTTTCAACTGTTTTCTCTACATTAGCAGCGGCACATATTAATGTAGATATCATCATTCAAAGTATTACAAATGAAGGAACTGTTCATCTCTCCTTCTCCATCCATTCTAATGATTTAAGAGAAACATTAGAAGTATTGGAACAAAATCAAGAGGCACTTCACTATGAAACAGTAGAATATGAAAATCATTTAGCAAAAGTATCAATCGTAGGATCTGGCATGGTATCTAACCCTGGTGTCGCTGCAAATATGTTTACTACTTTAAAAGAAGAAGATATTCATATTAAAATGGTAAGTACATCAGAAATTAAAGTGTCTGTCGTTATTGACCGCCTTCATTTAGTAACAGGTGTTGAGGCACTGCATCAATCATTTATGGCGAAAATTGAGCCTTTAGTGCAAATGAGCTAATTTGATATGCTCAGTAACACTTATAAAAAAATCATATTAATCTACTTCCTTCCTAATTAAATAAAAGCTGTTCGTTAACAAGATGCTATATGACATATAAAAAAACACCTTGTCAATTTTTCCTATACTGTGACAAGGTGTTTTTGACTGAAAGGAATTTGTAACTACTTAGTAGTATAATTATGAGGATGATTAAATAATGAACTTTTATACATAAGGAGATAAGACTATGGCAAAAAACAAATTACTACGAATGGACAATGTCAGCATCGTTGTAGAATCTCTTGATAACGCAATCTCTTTCTTTGAGGAGATTGGCTTGAATCTCGAAGGTCGAGCCAATGTCGAAGGTGAATGGGCTGGTCGCGTAACTGGACTCGGTTCTCAGTGCGTAGAGATCGCTATGATGGTCACTCCAGATGGCCACAACCGAATTGAACTTTCGCGATTTCTCACCCCTCCTACTATAGCAGATAACCGAAAAGCTCCTGTAAACGCCCTCGGTTATCTACGCGTCATGTTCACCGTTCAAGATATTGACGAAATGGTATCGAGACTCACTAAGCATGGTGCAGAGCTCGTTGGCGAAGTAGTTCAGTACGAGAACTCGTATCGTCTCTGCTACATTCGTGGAGTCGAAGGAATTTTAATCGGTTTAGCGGAAGAACTCGGTAATAAATAAGCAAGTGACGTTTTATAAAAAGGCACTATCATTGAATAAAACGTAGACTCTTAAGCGATTTTATTATTATATTTTGAACCCCGTCCTAGCTTTAGAACGGGGTTATGCTTGTTTGAGCTTTTAAAATTAAATAACTTTATCATCATTTTACATATAGATTTCAAGGATCTACCCAAATAGCTTTCATATTACCGATATCCCAAAATCATTATAATACAATGAAAATATTCATTATACCCTTTCCTAGGAAATATAACTAACTCTTCTCACTTTTTATCACATATATCTTTTCGCTCTTTCTCTTGAAAAAACGATCTATATTCATTCAAAATAACTTTCTTCACATTCGAATAAAAAACCATCATGAATAGTGCAACTCCTAATACAAATACTTGTATTCCTTCATAATCAATGAATGCACTCATAATTAGCAATCCAAACCCAATATAAAAACCAAAATCATTCTCTTTCTCAAAATCCTCATCTTCTTCATCAATATGTATTTTTTCTTTAATATTCTGTTTCCCTTTTATCAACTCATCTAGCGTAACATTATACATTTCGCTCAGTAAAATTAAATTATCAATATCAGGATAACTTTTATCATTTTCCCATTTGTACACTGCTTGCCTCGTCACACCAATCTTTTTAGCAACATCCTCTTGCGAAAACCCCTTTGATTCTCGTAGTTTTTTTAGCTGCTCTCCTATGCTCATAACGTCCCCTCCTTTAACAAATTATTACATAAAAAGAGATGTAAAAGAAAGAAACCATTAGTAAAATTCACTGTAAACCATTCGTTTACACAATAAAAAGAGAGGATAACTCTTTGAGCTACCCTCTCTTACTTCTATTAAAACAGATGAATGTTTTCTTTCTTGCAAGCTGCACGTAAATCGTCAGGCCATACAGAAGATTGAACTTCACCGATATGTGCTTTACGTAAGAAGTACATGCACATTCTTGATTGTCCAATGCCACCGCCGATTGTTAATGGTAGTACGTCTTCTAGTATACCTTTATGGAAATCATACTCACGTTTGAAGTCTTCACCAGTTTTCGTTAACTGCTCATCAAGTGATTTACTATCAACACGAATTCCCATTGATGATAACTCAAATGAAGATTGTAGTACTGGGTGCCAGAATAAAATGTCACCGTTTAATTTCCAATCGTCATAATCAGCTGCGCGTCCGTCATGCTTTTCACCTGAACGAAGTGCATCACCAATTCCGATAATGAAGACTGCACCGTGTTCTTTTGCAATTGCATGTTCACGATCTTTCGGTGTTAATTCTGGATATTTATCTTCTAATTCCTGAGAAGTAACGAAAACAATTTCTTCCGGTAAATACTTTCCAAGGAACGGATATTTTTCAAATAAGTGATCTTCTAAATCTTTGAATATTCCATAAATTGTTTGTACTGTTTTTTGTAAGTATTCAACAGTACGCCATTCTTTTTGAACGATTTTTTCCCAATCCCATTGGTCAACATAAATGGAATGCGTTGCATCAAGTTCTTCATCACGACGAATCGCGTTCATGTTTGTATATAAACCTTCACCAGCTTCATATCCGTATTCATGTAATGCAAATCGTTTCCATTTCGCTAGTGAATGAACAATTTCTAATTCTTCTCCTGAATGTAACATATCAAATTCAATTGGACGTTCTACACCGTTTAGGTGATCGTTTAATCCTGATTTTTTCGTTACGAATAATGGTGCAGATACGCGGAATAGTTCAAGGCGTTTTGCTAATTGGTCCTCGAAAAATGTTTTAACTTCCTTAATTGCGATTTGAGTCTCTCTTACTGTCATTAATGATTGATACATGGTGGTTTCCTCCTAAAATGTTTGGATGTTGTGAAAAGAAGCCAACAAAAAAAGCCCTTCTTTCCCAAAAAACTGGGACGAAAGGCTTTGGTTCCGCGGTACCACCCAAATTAGCAACAGAGGTTGCTCACTTATACAATACGGAGATGAAATATCTCGATACTGTTCTTCTTGTAACGGCGAAGTTCCCGGCTAAGTCTACTTTCCTATAAAGGATTTCGGTTAGCAACTCCAGGAGGTTCTTCATAATAGGCTTCGTATCAGGCTCACACCACCCCTGACTCGCTTAAACTACGTCCTACTACTACTCGTCCTTTCATAGTCGTTTTGTTGTCACATCTCTGAAACATTTTATTAATGATTATTCTATACAAAAAATAAAGAAAGTCAACAAAAAGTTTTAAAATGTTTTTCAATTCTTTATTTTACGGCTTTATTGATTGTTGTTAATTTAACATCTTTACTTTTTTTGCCTCGTCAATCCAAAAAATGTTTCACTGACCGAAACTAACGTATACACAACAATTAATGTGATCGTTCGGAATATAGAATCTGCAGTATTTCTTATTATTTTCATTTTCTTTATAATTCCTTTCAGTTTACTTGCAAATTCATGTTATACTATAGCATTCAAGCAGTTTATTTTTACTTAAAGCAATCATAGTCATTTATAAAGAGTATTTTCTAAATCATTGACTATTATCAAATAAGATTTTTATATAACGGAGTGATCATATGAGTAAAACGAAAGCAAAACCGAAAAAAGGTGTAGGACAAGGTACAGGAAGTAAAGGATGGAACCGTTGGCAATCAAGTGCAAAGAAAAAGGCAGCTGCCAAACCATACAAAAGTAAAGGTACAAAGAAGTAATTTAAATAACATTTGATTTCTTTACTTTGTACAAAACAAAATATAATTATTACAACAAAAAAGCTATGCCCTCATAAATTTGAAGGCATAGCTTTTTTATATTAAATCATTAAAATATCTCGAATTTCTTCCTCTGTGATTGAGGACAATTTCTCTTCTCCCGGCTCAATCACTTCAGCGATTAAATTTTTCTTACTTTCTTGCAGTTCATGCATTTTCTCCTCAATTGTTCCCTGAGCTACTAGCTTTATAACTTGCACTGTATTTTTTTGTCCCATTCGATACGCCCTATCGGCCGCTTGTTGTTCAACAGCTGGATTCCACCATAAATCATATAATATTACTGTATCTGCACCAGTTAAATTAAGTCCGGTACCACCAGCTTTTAAAGAAATGAGAAATAGATCTCCTTCTCCTTCGTTAAACCGATCGCACAGCTCTACACGATCCTGCGCTGGTGTACTCCCGTCTAAATAAAAGTATGGAATTGCTTGTCGATTTAACTCACGACCAATAATGGAAAGCATCTTCGTAAATTGAGAAAAAATTAATATTCTCTTCCCTGTACTTCTACATTCCTCTAAAATCTCTAACAGTTGTTCAAATTTAGCTGAACTTCCTTTGTAATCATCAACAAATAAAGCGGGATGACAACAAATTTGTCGCAATCTCGTTAAACCAGCTAAAATTCTAATTTTATTTTTACGTAACGTGTCTTTGTCTAAATGCTTTAACGTTTCTTCCCTTAACTTCGCTAAATAAGCAGCATAGAGACTCTTTTGATCGGGTAATAACTCCGATGATTGTAAGTGCTCTATTTTCTCTGGCAACTCATTTAATACGTCCCCTTTTAATCGTCTTAATACGAATGGTTTCACTCGCTTCGCTATATCTTCACGCCTTAAATCACCGAACTCTTTTCTTCCTGGTAATAATTCCGGGAAGACGACATGGAAGATAGACCATAGCTCTTCTAATGAATTTTCTACAGGTGTACCAGTTAGTCCGAAACGGTATTCAGCTTGAATTGTTTTCACAGCTCTTGCCGTTTGCGTTGTAGGGTTTTTAAACGCCTGTGCTTCATCAAGAAATAGTGTATGAAATGGTCTTGCATATAATCTTATATCTCTTCTCAGTAATGGATATGACGTGATTACGACATCAAATTCCGTTATATCTTTCAAAATTTTCCGGCGCTCTGCTTGGTTTCCATCTGCAATAACTGCTCTAATATGCGGGGCGAATTTTTTCAATTCACTAAACCAATTATAAACAAGAGATGATGGTGAAACGACTAATATTGGCAGTTTCTTTTCTCGAATCTCAGTCAAAACAGAATCTATAAAAGCAATGCTTTGCAACGTTTTTCCAAGTCCCATATCATCTGCTAAAATACCGCCAAAACGGTAATGAGCAAGTGTTTTCATCCATTCGAACCCATATACTTGATACTTTCTCATTTCTGCATTTAAAGTATTTGGCACAGCAAACTTTAATTTTTTCGGGTTTTGAATGTTTTCTACTAACTCTTGAACAGAATCATCCAAACTTAAAACATTGCCTTCATGAAGTCCGTTCATCCATTTTACACTTCGAATAAGCGGAACATTTACCTCTTCTCCATGTAAAAATTCTTTCCGAATACCTGATTCTTTTATAAACTGATTAATTTCATTAAACTCTTTACTCTCTAGCGATAAAAACGAACCATTCGCCAATCGATAATATTTACGTTTCTCTTCAAGGGCCGCTAATACACCTTTAATTTCTGCTTCTGGTATTCCTTTTATATCAAAACGAAATGACAACCAATCAATTCTTTCTTTTCTTCTCACTCTAATAAGAGGAACTGCATCCCCTTTACTAATTCGCAATTTGATTGCTGTCGTCGCATAAATATCAACTAAACCTTTTAATGTTGGCACGACGTGATATAAAAAGTTATACTCAGCTTCTTCATTATGCATAAAGTAACCGCCTTCTGTTTTTGCAAAGGCACTTTCACTCATAATGTCTAAAATCTCTTTTTCTTTTTTCTCATCACGATTAAAAACAGACGGCTGTCCATCCTCTTCTAGCGGATTAATCATGACGTTCCCATAGTGAAATTCAAGACCTGCTAATAAGCGATTTTTCACGCGGTCTAAATACAATTTCGCTTTTAGCGAAGGTGTTTCAACACGATCCGATATTACTTCATCAATGTGTACAGTTCCGAGCTTCATTAATCCTGGTACAACTTTCGCGACGAAATGTTCCATCTTACTTTCTGGAATATAAAACTGATTACTATTTGAGCGACTCATCATCTTTTGTAATTCAATAAGTCGCATACAATCTTCAATGTGTAAGTGATATAATTTCCCACCATAAAGTGCATTGTTATACATATCCATAACTTGTACACGATTTAGACCATCTATATGAAGTGTAAATCCGCCATTATTTCCCTTCGTAAATTCAAAGTGTAACGGCAACAAACCTTTTGAAACTTGTAATCCCTGAAACAGTTGTTTATTTTGTTTCAGCTGTACATATTCAACTTTAGAAAGTGAAGAGAGCATATCTTTCCATGAAGCTGGTGGTATAAATATCATACTTTCATCTTGTTTCGCATGTACTTCTAGCGCATCCTCATACATTTTTTCGTTATGATACATTTTAACGAGCTGCTGAATAATTGCATCCGTTTCTTGTTTAAAACTATGTACATCTGGTGTATATGTAAATTCATTTGAACAATGAAAAGACTCTCTTTTCTCCACCTTAGAAAGAAATTCTCTAATATGATTTATGAAATACACCTTGGCAAGTTTCAATTGAATTCCAAGAAGAGCACCACCACTTCTCGTAGCTACTGGTGTACATATAAACTCAATATCTAATATTTCACGTGTATCAAAACGGTGTTGTTTACTTTTTGGCCTCAGTGGTTTGTCTGCAAACAACTGAAACATACCACTTGTCAATTGATCATTTCTGTTACTAGTGGAGCTCATTCCACCTGTTTGTTGATTATAGTTTATTTGTATTAATACTGCTGCAACATGTTGACAGTACGTTTGAAAAGACGCTAATGAAGGACAACTACATTTCGCAACAACATCACCCTTCTTAGCTTTTTCTACTGTAACATGGAAATCCTCGTTCCCTTTTACTGTCGCCTCACAAATTTCTTTATTTTCATCGTAATGATCTATTATCACTTTATTTGATTTATAATAGGTTTCACCTCTTTTATATGAGGTCTCTCCACACACTTCTTTAATAATCGATTTATTCAATGTGAAACTCATCGCTTTGACACTTCCTTAATATAAAACCATTTTCTCTTACTTAACATTTTACATGCTCCACAAGAAAATATAAAATGTTGATTTAACAAAAAAAGATGCTTATTTATAAGCATCTTCTTCACTCTATCTCCATCAACCTCTTCGCCTCAAAATACAACACTTGAATAAACTTCTTCGTATTAATTCGCGTATGACCAGAAGATGCGAGTTCATCTTTCGTCATTTCTGTCATCCGTTTTCTAACTACGGTGAAATCGAAAAATTTTGGAGCATAGCTTTCAAATTTTGGATTTGAAAAGTCTGTTAGTCCTAAAGAAGCCAAATGATTTAACGACTGATAAATAGCTCGACGTACTCTTTGTTCAGACGCTTTTTTCTCTTTATCAATATCCGCACCTAAAGCTAGATTCCCTAATTTCCTTATCGTAATATGATGAAAAATTTCTTTTAACGCAGGAAAGCCAAACTCAAATGTCTGTGCCTTTTCTTGACCATATAAATATTCCAGCATACTAAGTAAATCTTTACTTCCATTCTCTCCCGCAATACCGAGTTCTGATAGTAAAAAGCGTCCTAAATCTCCTATCTTTTTTCCTTCTTGCACTGGTTCAGTACGCAATTGCGGTTTTTCCCACTGAAACACGTTATTCAATGATTTTTGAATATCATGTATAGAACGCTCCAATCTAATACGCTCCATCACTTTGCGTACAACAGATACAACTTCGATTTTATTTAATGGTTTCGTAATATAATATTCTACACCAAGTGTATATGCCTCACCTATAAGCTGCTTCGATTCCACTTGAGAAATCATAATGATTTTCCCCGTGAAAGTTGACGCAATGTGACGAACTGTTTCAATTCCGTCCCTCATCGGCATCAACAAATCAATAAATAAAATATCTACTTTTTTAAAATTTAGTTGATCCGCTTCAATAAAAGCTCCGTCATCCGCCTCACCAATTACTTCTCCAAGATCTCCATCTTCAATAATTTGCGAAAGCATCGAACGGAAAACTTCATCATCGTCTACGATATAATAAAACAAATCTATTCCCCTTCCCGCTTTAAACTACCCTCTGGTAAACAAACGATAAACTTACATCCTCTTTTATTTTCTCGGCCTTCTAATCTCACTTCTCCGCCTAGCTCTGTTACCATTTCATTTATGTAAGAAAGCCCAATACCAGTTGACGGTGTTCCCGTTTGATCATACTTGGAAGTAAATCCTGGCTTAAATACTAATTTCTTATACTTTTGTGCAATACCAGGTCCATCGTCAATTACTTCAAAAAATATATGTTGATCTCTTTTATATAGCTTAATAATAACGACACCTTTATCTTCAATTGCTTCAACTGCATTTGCAACTAAGTTATTAAAAATTGATAACACTGTATACACATGGTATGCAGCATGCTCACCTTCTATATGTTTAGAAAAACGTATATCCTTTTCTAGCATTTCAGCATACTTCTCGTTTATTCTAACAATCATTTCTGCTAACTCATGTCCTTCTACATATTCAGCCACATCTTTATCTAATAACAGTTTAGATAACCCTGCAAATATCCTTTGATTATCCTTTTTTATTTCATGCACTTCCCCCGCTATTTTCAATGCTGTTTTACTACTTGAATCAGCGCTTACTTGTAAATTTCGATATAGTTGATATGCTTCTTGTGTAATTAACTCCGCATTTTGTAACGTCTTTTTCAAATGAACAGATTCCACATATAAATTAGAAAGATGCATTAACATATTTTCATTTTCTTTTCGAACTTGCGATTCTTTTAATTTCGTTTCATATAAATTCATCATATTTAAAAAACCAAGTGCAAAGAAACTACGAAAAATAGCAATAATAATAAGTTTATTCACTTCAGAAATCGTTATTGTTGTACCTAGTACTAACATGTGATAAAACGCAAGTTCTGACATACTTGCAACAATTTCAATTGAAATTCCAAGGCATCCAATAATGATTGGTTTCTGATGGAACTTATTTACCCTACAAAGCGAAAAAAAACTGCCATAAATAAAATAATAGAAGAACACAGGATAACGCAAATAAAATGATTCTGTCATATGAAATGAACCTTGCATGATCCAGTCAAGACATACTCGGAATAAGACTACAGATATACCAACAAGAATACCTGCAACTCCTGCTGGTACTCTTCTTAAAAATAATAATAAAAAGAAGAATAGCGGTGTACCGAAGCTAACTCGAAACGTATCATTAAAGGGATGAAAGTTCAGCTCCCCAGCAATCGGAACAACGACCATTAATATAATTAAAAGGGACATATCTTTCTTCCATAATTGATTCCAATTCAAAGGTGACACTTCCTATACTTTTTTTCAGTAGTAAAAGTGAAAGCCCGCTTATTGTTATAAACGGGCTTTTTTCTATATTCTAACCTTTTCTACCGCTTTTATTTGGCGATACTCTGGCTTCCACATTGCTTCTTGCACTGCCATCTTGATATCGTTATCACTTAAGTTCACTCTTGCAACACCTTCTGCAACTGCAACTTTCGCTACTTCAATTGCAACCATTTCTGAGATATTACGTAATTCTTCGACCTCTGGTAAAATAGGTGCTCCTGGCTGACTTGTATCTACCATACTTGCAACTGCTTCAGCAGCCGCTGCGAACATTCCATCCGTCATGACGCTTGCTCGTACTACAATTGTTCCAAGACCAAGCCCTGGGAAAATAAGTGCATTATTTGATTGTCCAATCACATACGTTACACCGTTATATGTAACTGGTTCAAATGGACTTCCTGTTGCAACTAACGCTCTTCCTTCTGTCCACTCGATTAAATCTGCTGGTTTTGCTTCAGCAAGTGGCGTCGGATTCGACATTGGTAAAATGATTGGTCTTTCTACGTGAGAAGCCATTTCTTTAATAATCTCTTCTTTAAATGCACCTGCAACAGTAGATGTACCAATTAAAATTGTCGGTTTTACATGTTTCACAACTTCAGCAAGTCCGATCACATCATTTTCTTTCCACTCACTTACTTCTGCTTCTTTTCTTGCGTACGGAATTTGGAAATCAAGAAGATCTTCCATATTATCTGTAACTAACCCGTTACGATCAATACACCAGAAACGCTTATATGATTCTTCTTCAGATACGCCTACGCGGACCATCGCATCTCTAACTTGATCTGCGATACCGATTCCAGCCGTACCAGCACCAAATACAACAACGCGGTGTTCACTTAATGGTACACCAGAAGCTTTCACTGCCGATAATACTGCGGCAAGTGAAACTGCACCAGTACCTTGAATATCATCATTAAACGTACAAACGTCATGACGGTATTTATCTAAAATTTTTCGTGCGTTACGAGAGCTAAAGTCTTCCCAATGTAAAAGTGCTTTCGGGAATTGTTTATTTACTGATTGTACAAACGTATCAATAAATTTATCGTAAGCTTCCCCTGTTATACGAGGGTGACGATTTCCAATATAAAATGGATTGTTTAATAGTTCCTCACGGTTTGTACCTACATCTAAAATTACCGGTAATACGCGGCTAGGATCGATTCCAACTGCGGCCGTATAAACAGCTAGCTTTCCGATTGCAATGTTAATACCACCAACGCCCCAGTCACCAATTCCTAATATGCCTTCTCCATCTGTTACAACGACTAAATCAATGTTCTCAGCTGTTGCACCAATATTGGTGAATGCTTCTTCAATACCTGATGGATCGTTAATCGATAAATAAACACCACGTGGTTTACGATATTCATGACTATATCTTTGAATTGCTACACCGACAGTTGGTGTATATACAATCGGTAACATTTCACGTAAATGATCTGTTAATATACGATAAAATAATACTTCATTTCGATCATGTAACGCAGTTAAGTATACATTCTTTAATAAATCATCCGGCTGAGAACTAAATTGTTCGTATGCTCGGCGTGCCTGTTCTTCTAACGTTAAAACTGCTGGCGGTAATAACCCTTTTAAACCTAACTCTTCTCTTTCATTTTGTGTGAAAGCTACCCCTTTATTTAAAAGTGGTGTTGATAATACTTCTGCTCCTCTTAATGTTGTTTCTAATGCACCATTAGAAGCTACTGTAAACTTGCTCATAACATCCCTACCTCTATTCATATATAGCATTTCTATATTGTAAACAAAAAAGAGGGGCTTGTCCCCCCTCTTCTTTTAATTTTTCTTTAAAAGAGTTGCTCCTGCAATCCCTGGGTGCGTCATTTCGAATGGATCTAGAATTAACTCTAAGTCTTCTTGTGACAGTACACCATTTTTCACACAAAGTTCTCGAACGGATTGCCCTGTCGCGATTGCTTCTTTCGCAACGCGAGCTGCTGCTTCATAACCGATATGAGGGTTCACGGCTGTAATAATTCCTACACTCTTCTCAACATACTCTTTTAAGCGATCTTCATTCGCTTCAATTCCTTTTAAGCAATTATCTGTAAAGGCACGGAAACCGTTATTCATAATGCTAATCGATTGCAGTAAGTTGAAAACAAGTACTGGTTCCATAACGTTTAATTCTAATTGTCCTGCTTCTGAAGCAAGGCAAATTGTATGGTCATTACCAATTACTTGGAACGCAATTTGGTTAATAACTTCTGGCATAACAGGGTTTACTTTCCCTGGCATAATAGATGAACCTGGCTGACGAGCTGGTAACATAATTTCTGCTAAACCAACACGTGGACCTGATGCCATTAAGCGAAGGTCATTCGCAATTTTAGACATATTCATCATACATACTTTAAGTGCTGCAGATACTTCTGTGTATGCATCTGTATTTTGCGTTGCATCTACTAAGTCTTCTGCACCAACTAGTGGTAGTTCACTAATTGTAGCTAAATGTTTTACAACTGCTTCAATATATTCTGGGTCTGCATTTAAACCTGTACCAACTGCAGTTGCTCCCATGTTCACTTCATATAAGTGTTGACGTGATTGCTGAATTCGTTTCATATCACGTTCAAGTACACGAGAGTACGCTTTAAATTCTTGTCCAAGGCGAATTGGCACAGCGTCTTGTAAATGTGTACGACCCATTTTAATCACATGATCGAACTGTTCTGCTTTTAATTCAAATACATCGTGCATATAACCCATCGTTTGTAATAAACCTTCTAATGCGTTTAATGTAGCGATATGAATCGCTGTTGGGAATGCATCGTTTGTTGATTGCGCCATGTTTACATGACTATTTGGACTAATATAGTGATAGTCTCCCTTTTCCATTCCTAATAATTCAAGAGCACGATTGGCAATGACTTCATTTGCATTCATGTTCATTGAAGTACCTGCTCCGCCTTGAATTGGATCTACGATGAAATGATCATGCCATTTTCCATCAAGAATTTCTTGAGCAGCCTCTGCGATTGCGCCACCCTTGTTCAATTCCAATCTTCCTACATCTGTATTAGCAAGCGCTGCTGCTTTTTTTACAATTGCGAACGCTCTAATTAAACCTTCATGGATTTTGTATCCTGTAATTGGGAAGTTTTCAACTGCACGCATCGTTTGTACGCCGTAGTATGCATAGTTTGGTACTTCTTTTTCACCTAAAAAATCTTTTTCAATTCGAACACCATTTTTAACTTCAGTTAATGTTGCCATGATTATTCACTCCTTAACGATTTCTTATGCTGCTTTTGTTTCTTTGACTGTTTCTACATATTGTTTTGCTTTCTCATTATCGAATTCGCCTTCCCACTTCGACATAACAATGGCCGCTAATGCATTTCCTAATACATTGACAGATGAGCGAATCATATCTAAAATGCGGTCAATTCCCGCAATTAACGCGATACCTTCTAGTGGTAACCCCATTGAACCTAACGTTGCTAATACAACAACGAACGATGCACCTGGAACTCCCGCCATACCTTTGGATGTTAACATGAGAACGAATAATAACGTTATTTGCTCCGTTAGTGACATGTGCACACCGTACATTTGTGCAACAAACAATGCCGCTAACGCTTGATAAATAGCCGATCCAGTCAAGTTAAATGTATAACCTGTCGGAATTACGAAAGAGGCAACTGCCTTTGGACAACCGAACTCTTCCATTTTTCTCATTATATTAGGTAAAACAGCTTCTGAACTTGCTGTCGTAAACGAAAGAATCAGTTCTTCTTTTAAAATTTTTATTAATGTAAAAATGTTTACTCCAACCATTCGTGCATTAATACCTAATACAATCACAACGAATAGTATAACAGTTACGTATACAGCTAGCACTAGTTTTCCTAGCGGAAGTAATGTTGCTACACCAAATTTTGCAACTGTAACGGCAATTAATGCGAATACACCAAATGGTGCAAATTTCATAACTTGATTTGTAACCCAAAACATTGCTTCGAGTACGCCTTCAAAGAAGTTAAAAACAGGCTTTCCTTTTTCCCCAATTGCCGCAACTCCTAAGCCGAATAATACTGAGAAGAATATAATCGGTAATAGGTCACCTTGTGCAATCGATTCAAATACGTTTTTTGGTACAATGTGAACAATTGTCTCAGCAAAACCTTTCTTCTCCGTTGCATCTGCTGTTTGTTTATAAGAAGAAATATCACTTTGCTGTAAATTACTCATATCAACACCAGTACCTGGTTGGAATATATTCGCTGCAAGTAATCCCATTAAAATAGCAATCGTCGTAATAATTTCGAAATAAAGAATTGTCTTACCGCCCAGTTTCCCAAGCTTTTTCATATCTCCTACACCAGCTACTGCAACAATTAATGCTGAAATAACAATTGGTACTACAATCATTTTAATTAAGTGAATAAATATATCCCCAATTGGTGTGATATAAGAAATCGCCGTTTTATTGCCATAAAAGACTGCCCCTACTACAATCCCTAAAACAAGCGCGACAAAAATTTGTGTTGCCAATCCGAATTTTTTCATTTATGTTCATCCCCTTCATGCGAACGCTTTCAATTTGAATTTATAAAAGCTACTCACACATCTTATAAGCGAACCTACAAAATCATACAAAAACCTACAAGTTCGTCACAAAAAATTCAAATATTTTTCTTCTTTTTTTCATTGACACCATTTTGTTAAAAAACGATAAAATAAACTTGATAAGTAATCAGATTGTTTCGTATAATCAAAAAGATATATACTTAAAACAAATCAAAATGAAAAGGAGTGGATGTTATGAAAAACTATACAAAGCAATTCGTCCTATCTTCTTCTTTTCTTTTTCATTTTCTTAAAAAGGAACAAAGGCATTCGCCTTTGTTCCTTTTTTATTGCGATCTATATAGGGGGAATTGTTATGAGACCATATAAACGTGTCTTAATTAAATTAAGCGGCGGTGCACTTGCCGATCAAACTGGAAATAGCTTTAACTCCAAACGATTAGAACATATCGCAAACGAAATTTTATCCATTGTTGATTTAGGTATCGAAGTATCCATCGTCATCGGTGGCGGTAACATTTTTAGGGGACATCTAGCTGAAGAGTGGGGAATTGATCGCGTAGAAGCTGATAATATCGGTACGTTAGGTACAATCATTAACAGCTTAATGCTTCGCGGTGTTTTAACAAGTAAAACAAATAGAGAAGTACGCGTTATGACTTCCATTCCATTTAATGCAGTAGCTGAACCATACATTCGCTTGCGTGCAGTCCACCATTTAGATAACGGTTATATCGTTATCTTTGGAGGCGGTAACGGCCAACCGTTCGTGACGACAGATTATCCAAGTGTACAAAGAGCCATCGAGATGAATAGTGATGCCATATTAGTCGCAAAACAAGGGGTCGATGGCGTCTTTACAAGTGATCCAAAGCATAATAAATCAGCAAAAATGTACAGCAAACTAAACTATAATGATGTCGTTAGACAAAATATACAAGTCATGGATCAAGCGGCATTACTGCTTGCCCGGGACTACAATTTACCAGCACACGTCTTTAACTTTGATGAGCCTGGTGTCATGAAGAAAATATGTTTAGGCGAACATGTGGGGACGTTGATCAATGATGATGTTACGATGCTGGTGCATGAAAAATAATAATTCCCCACCAAAAAGGGTGCCTTTTGTAGGCACCCTTTCCTAATTCATCATCACAAATAGAAGTCAACCAATCCTGCCACTTTCTCCTTACAACGCTCCCAAAAAGATAACTTTTCAAAAAACTCTTTCGTCATTTCTTTCGAATCATGAAAATCCTCTGTTAACGCCTTATTAACTTGTCCTACAATAGGACCACCATAAATATAAAAATTCATTTCATCATTTATATTGAAGCTACGCGAAGTAAAGTTTGTTGTACCAATAACGGTTAATTCATTATCAATAAGCATTAATTTACCATGGAACATTCCTTTTTTATAACCATATACAGTAATCCCATTATTAACAGCTTGACGTATGTATGGATACGCCGCTTCTTTTATAAGAGGTAGATCCGGTTTATATGACCAAAGTATTTTTACTGTAACACCACGCTTTTGCGCCGCGATTAAAGCATTCATAGATTCTTTATTTTTCGCTATAAAATACGGTGTTGCAATTACAATGGAGTGCTGAGCTTGTTTTATGAGCTCTATATATTTTTCAGCAACGTAATGCCCATTGTAACTAGTCATAGTATGTAATGTATTCCCTTTACTAGCTTTATTCGTACTCCTCTTTATCTCTTCTTTCGTATCTCGTTTCCAATCTAAAGCGAATTGCTGTTCTAAATCTTTTGCTCCTTCTCCTTTAAGCCGCACATGATAATCACGCCAATATCCAAATCGCTTATCTTTCCCTAAGTACTCATCTCCTATATTAAATCCGCCTGTATAGCCAATTTCTCCATCAATCGTCGTAATACGGCGATGATTACGATGGTGAAGTGAATAAAATCCGAATGGTAATGTAGGTTTTCTACTATATGTAAAATGTACACCACTTTCCCGCAATTCATTTATCACCTTTCTTTCAAATGATAAATCATTAATACGATCAACTGATAAATAGACGTTTAATCCTTCTTTTGCCTTCTCTTTTAATAAGTTTAAAAAAGTATGGCTACTTTTATCATCCGACAAAATGAAGAAATAAGTGTAGATGGAGCTTTTAGCTTCTCTTATATCAGTAAATAATTGTTTATAAAAAGGCTTCCCTTCTACATATAATTGAAAGTCACTATAATGAGGCGCATACTCTGTCGGCATGTTTTTCCCAGCTTCCATTTTCCTACCTAAGGTAACATCGATATGCATCCATATTAAAATAAAAACGAAAATAGCAATAGCAATAGAAGTAACTCGCAATATTTTTTTAATCATTTTGATTTCCTTCCGATCATTTTCTTTCCACCTTTCTATTTTGTCATTCAAGTTTAGATTTCATGCTTCATACAAAAAAGGATGTGACTTAACGTCACATCCTTTTCACATTAAACAAAATTCCTCGCATCATTATTTCTTCCAAACTTATAAATCGCAATTAAGAAGAATGCAATCGCGAAAGCGAATAAAATTAAAATGTTTAAATACAACTCAGAGAATGGAATTCCTTGCTGTAGTTTCGATACTGTGTCTAACAACCAGCGCTGTGGAAGAAAATTAGCTACTTTTTGTACTGCACTTGGCATAATATCATATGGGAAATAACATCCAGCAAGTAAGCATGTTGGTACAATGACCATGTTTTGCATCGCATTTGCCGATGCTGAGTTTTTCGAAAAAGCTACAAGAACTAATGATATTCCAATTGCGATTAATGCAAATAGCATTAGTACGCCCATCATCACTATAAAAGGCATATTGATATTCGTATGAAAAACATTCGTTAGGAATAGGATTGTAATCAAAATTTGTACTGTTAGTATTATCATATTTACCCCGACATTAGATAATATGAACTTCTTCCCATCTATCGGCGTTGATAATAGTCTAAAGTACGTTCTATTCTCTTTTTCTTTTAAAATATGACCTGATAAGTTCGCTGCTGAAAACAGCATAAACATAATAAGGTAACCCATCGTTTGATTTGTCATATCTTTATTTTTCGAAGTATCTTCTAGCGTCTCAGTTTTCATTTTAAATGAACTTTTTTGATACCCTGCGTACATATTGTCGAATGTACTTTGATCTGTTCCTGCTACTTTACTAATAGCTGCTATATTATCAATATAATTATATAAATATGATTTTATAAATCCTGTTACTTGATCACCTTTAATCGATGAAATTTCAATATGCTCTGGTTTCCCTTCTCGAACACTTTTTGAAAAACCAGAATCTAATGTAATAACTCCATCAAGTTTTTTGGAAGTGAGTTTATCTTCTACTTCAGACTCCTTAACCTTACTCACATTCACATGATTTAATCCTTCTAAAAACTTTATCGTATCATTTGCTATCGGCTCATTTTCTTTATTTACAATCCCGATATTTAACGTTCCTTGCCCTACATTTCCGTATATCGAGAAGGAAATGAGCGTCCCTATTATCGGCAAGCTAATTATAATGAGTAAACTTTTTTTATTTTTCAAAAGCACAGATAACGTTTTTTGTATGAGCCATAAAATATCCTTCATACTATAGCCCCTCCCGTCTACGTAATGCAATAATTGCAATTAATAAAAAGAGTGCTGAAATTCCAATGTTTAAAGAAATGACTGGTAGTGCTGCCCCTACATCATTCGCATAAATAATTTTCATAACAGCTGTATTTGCCCAAGTTAATGGCGATAAGTTCGTAACGAAATTTTCTTCTACTACGAAATATGCACCTCCAAAAATAGAAGCTAATTGCACAACAACCATAATAATTGCCCTAGACGCTTCAGCTGTTTTCGTAATATATCCGATTCCTAAACCGAAGCTAATTGCTAGAAAGACTTGTGTTAATAAAATAAGAAATATGATTCCAAGATGGTCGCCCCAATTCGCTTGAAAAACAAATTTACTAAATAACATGACGAGTAATATGCACAGGGCATTCGCTACTATGCTACCTAGTACTTTTCCAATGAATATTTCAGCTTTACTTATAGGTGCAGCAATGAGACGATCTCCTGTTTTACGTATTCGTTCTCCTCGAATTAAAGAACTCGCTCCCATCGCAGCATATAGTGCAATCATCGTTGTCATTACAACCGCATAGTAATCCATAGAACCTGGTTTTTTCGCAGCTTGTAAAGATGTTTCTTTTATATAATCATTATGATTTCCATTTGAAATAACCGTACTAACCTTAGTAGGATTTACTTTTGCAACTTCGACCGCTACATTGTACTTATCAACAAATGTTGTAAGCATTCCTTCCACAATACTTCCCTCAATACTACTTTTGTCACTTCCATAAAATTTTGCACCATCTTTATTTAATTCTACATAAGCAGCATATTTATTTTGCTTCACTTCTTCTTTCCCGTCTATACTGCCGGAAGCTTTTTTAAAATGAATACCTGATTTATCGACTTCTTTCGTAAATGCTTCAAATGATTGAGAAAATGTGCTACTCGCTTCATCTTTGTATAGCACTTGTATATCCTTAATCGATTGACTATCACTATTAAATGCATTACTTAACGCTGTTCCTAACACAAGCATAAGCACAATCGGAAATGCTAACATAAAAACTAAAGTTCTTACGTCTCTGAAATCTCTTTTAATATGCATAATTGCAATATTGAAGATGTTCAATTGATGAACCTCCCTTTACCTTTTCTTCATTTACTTTTTATTTATCTCGTAAGTTTCTTCCCGTCAATGTAAGGAATACTGTTTCTAAGTTGGGAGCCTGCTCCTCTAATGAACGAATTTCAATATCATGATTGATACAGTGTTGAATGATTTTATTTAAATTATTTAATCCCGCATCAGAATTCACTTTAATTACGTTTTCTTCAATTTGAACTGCTTTCACACCGTTTATCTCTTTTAATTTTTCTACATCTAAATTCTCTACCGATTTCACTTCAATCCAAATATCTTTCGTGTCAGTAATAATTGCTTTTAACTGTTCTTTCGTTCCTTCTGCAATTACTTTACCGTGATCTACTATCGCTATTTTCGTACAAATCTCTTCTACCTCTTCCATGTAGTGACTCGTATAAATAATTGTACTTCCCATTTCATTTAATTTACGTACTGACTGCAAAATGTAGTTTCTTGATTGTGGATCAATTCCAACTGTCGGTTCATCCATAATAATTAACTTCGGTCTATGTGCAATTGCACAAGCAATATTCAATCTCCTTTTCATACCACCAGAAAAGTTCTTCGGATAGCTTTTCTGTTTATCACTAAGTCCTACAAATTGAAGAGCTTCCTCTACCCTAGCTTTTAATTCGGCTCCTCGTAATCCGTACAATCCAGCAAAGAATTTCACATTTTCATAGGCAGTTAGCTCTTCATAAATCGCAATATCTTGCGGAACAATACCGATATTCATTTTCGCAAATCGATTATGTTTCTTTATATTTTTTCCTAGTATGCTAATTTCACCTTCATTACTTCTTAACAAACCAGCAATCATATTTATCGTTGTACTCTTACCAGCACCATTTGATCCTAAAAAGCCAAATATTTCTCCTTCTTTAATAGATAAAGACATATTATCAACTGCGATGAAATCACCAAATTTTTTCGTTAAATTTTTAATTTCTAATGTATTCATCATTTTCACCCCTATTTTGGTTTCTCTGCTTTTAGTATAAACAAAAAGAATGAACCTGCTCAGTGCAGAAGTTCATTCTTTTCACATGAGAATATTCACTTTTTTCATATGAGATGGTTCATCCTCGTACCATTCTCTTTATATTGGCAACAACATCGTTACTGAAAAACCACTTTTCCCATCTACAATAATTTTTCCGTTTACAGACGCCGTTCGCTCCTCCATCCCCATAATACCGAGACCTTTTTTAATAAGAGCTACCCCTTTTCCGTTATCCTTCACTTGTACCTTTACCATCTTGTTAAGTACATGAATATCTATAGAAATGACTGTCGCATCAGCATATTTCATTGCATTTGTTAGTGCTTCTGTAACATTCTCACCGATAATTTTCCACTGAATGGGAGAAATCATATCTAAGTTCCCTTTGTATACAAAAGGAATATTCACATCATTCTTACCGGCAAATTCCTCTATGAATAATTTCATACGATGAATGCCAATTTGCTCAGTTGGTGGCTTCATATTTTTTAATGTAATGCGAATACTTTCAATTCCATCTTTTGAAATGTGAATTGCATTTTGTAATAACTCCGCAGATTTTTCTTTATCTATTTCCATTAACCTTTTTGCTGCTTCCATTTGAATTAATGCACCCGTCATCGAGTGGCCAATTTTATCATGAATTTCTTGTGATAACCGATTTCTCTCTTCTAGCTTAAACGTGTATTCTGATTGTCTTATGTACTCTTTATTTTCATGTAAGTTTTTCGTAAGTCGTTGCATATCTTTTCGCATCTTATCATTTTGCGATTCAAGCTTTACTACACGCGATATATATCGATCTGCAATAGTTAAAACGAGAAAAGAAAATGCAACAATTAATCCATAAGTCATTCGAATACTTTCATCTGCAATTGTAATTGGGAGCATCATAATGACAAAGCGTGGCCAATTCTTTTCTATGTAATGGAATGTAATTTCGTATAAGTTCAAAGGTAAAAACAAAATAAAAAATGGATGAACCCTCCATGTAAATAACATAATTACGCCAATTGACATACAAATTAATATTTTTTTATACGTATCTTTTTTAAATATAGAAATCATTACGTTTACAGAGAGGTAAATAAGTAAAGTAAATATAACCCACGGTAAATTTACTACATTTGCGTAAATATAACTAAACACAATATATAAAAAAACAATTAATTTACTTACAGTTAGCCAAAATTCCATATCATTAATCTACTTTCCCTGTTAAGTAATAAATCGCAATTTGTGTGCGATGTTCAAGTCCAGTTTTCCCTAAAACTGACGTAATATAATTTGCAATTGTTCCTTCAGATATAAAAAGCTGTTTCGAAATTTCTTTATTTGAGAAACCTTTTGCAATTAATGCGATAATACTAAGCTCCCTTTCTGTGAAAAGGCTCTTATCAATTTTACATTCTTCCCCTTTACTTTCCATTAAATTAGACTTAATTTTATCGAGGACAACATCTTGCATAACAGTTTGACCGTTATATACTCCTTTTATCGCATCACGAATACGCTCTGGATCGTTATTTTTTAACAAATAACCTTTCGCTCCGTTTTTTACTGCATCCAAAATATATTCATCATCATCAAACGTCGTTAAAATAAGCGGTTTTGTTTTCGTCTCTTCACAAATGAATTTCGTCGCCTCTACCCCGTTCATATTTGGCATACGAACATCTAATAGAGCGATATCAACGTCGTTCTTTTTGCAATACTCCACTGCTTCTTTCCCATCATTTACTGTATCTACTACTTCAAACTCTTCGTATGTATTTAAAATAATTTTCATGCCCTCTCTAATAAAAGAGTTATCATCTGCTATCAATATTTTAATTTTCATGTTTGTTAGTATGGACCTTCCCCTACTAACATTCACATCCTTTCTACGTGTAACATTTCCCACTTGCTCATTATATACTTCTCTTTACCATTTTTTCACACCTTTTTTCATCTAGCTCTCCTACAAAAAATATATTATTCTTTTTTTATAAAATGTGTAGGGTGACTTATCATTCTTTACGTCTATATAATAGAATGCGTCAAAAAGGAGGGAGAGACCCATTGAGGAAAAACAATTAATTGAAAAAGCACAACAAGGAAGCGAACATGCTTTTCGTATCCTTGTGCAAACATATCGTCATTATATTTTCCAAGTTATCTTTTCTATTTTAAGACATGAAGAAGATGCGAAAGATGTTACACAAGAAGTATTCGTAAAAATTCACGCCTCTCTCCCTAATTATCAATTTCGCGGATTAAAAACGTGGATGGCGCGTATTGCCACCAATCACGCTATTGATTATAAGAGGAAGAAAGCTAGAGAAAACGAAGAACTCTCCTTATGTAAAGAAACTGAGGGAAATATAAAATCCTCTCATAATATTGAGGATTTATTATTGACGAAAGAGCAAAAATTACTCATCGCTCAAAAACTGAGAGAACTTCCGGAAAATTACCGTGACGTTGTTCTCGCACATTACTTAGAAGAAAAAAGCTATCAAGAAATTGCTTTACAGGAAAACATCGAAGTGAAAACAGTTGAAATGAAACTGTATCGGGCACGAAAATGGATTAAAAAACATTGGAAGGAGGAAGAGTTTCTATGATGCATTATTCAAAAGAAGATTGGCGCAATTATACATTAGATTTTATAGAAAACAATAAACGTGAATCTATGGAAGAACATCTTTACGAATGTGATCATTGTTTAACACTTTATATGGAAAGTATTGATGAACAACATGAAAACCTTCCAATGATAAATGATGATTCATTTACGAACGAAGTTATGACGCAAATTAATTTTGAAACGCTACAACCTAATGAAAATATAAAAACAAACTCACTAAAACGCACAATTATTCACTACATAATTGCGACTGCAGCTACAATTATTTTTATGGTAAGTGGTTTATTCCAATATATTTTTACAGCGACATCAAATTTCGAGAAATCTTCAAAACATAACGAGTCTTCTATCTCACAACAAATTGTAAACAAATCGGTAGATACATCAAAAAAGGACGGAGGTTTAAAGCATGAATAAAAACCCCTTTTTAGCACTTGTATTAGGGCTAATTCCTGGGCTTGGACATTTATACTTAAAAAAGCTAGGACGGTTTATTTTATATAGCGGAGGATCTTTATTTCTATTCTCCTTTGCAGTATTTTGTACCATAGTAGTAAGAGAACGTGATATTGCTTTTCTTTCTCTATTTTTACTAGCTGTTCTATGGGTAATTAACTTACTAGATTTAGTTATCACCATTATAAAACAAACGAAAAAACAAGAAGCTGGAGAATTGATAAATCCCTCTAAAGAGAGCGAACGATTTTATATCATTCTCCTATCCATCATCCCTGGACTTGGCCATTTCCAATTAGGACTTATGCAACGCGGACTTACATTTTTAGTAGCTTGCACAGGAATCGGCAGTATGATCATTTTCGTTGCACTTTTGACATCGCAAGAAAGTTTTCTTATCTTCCTTATTACGTTACCTGTTTTATGGATTTATAATTTCTTTGACGTTGTTCAGCAACTACAGAAAAAAGAACGTGGCGAGCAATTAATTGACCGTACTATTTTCGAAGATTTTGAAGAACATCGAGAGCAAGGAAAGAAAAGTAAAACATTTGCTTCTATTTTAGCGATGTTCCCTGGAGCAGGTCATATGTATTTAGGTTTACAACGCCGTGGTCTTCAGCTTATGGCAGCCTTTTTACTATCTATTTATTTACTCGACTTATTAAGACTTTCTGCGTTTTTATTTTTAGTACCAATCATTTGGTTCTATAGCTTTTTTGATGCGTTACAGCAAACAGCAAAATACGGAAAAGAACGAGTACAAGACGAACCCATTATCGATTATTTTATAAATCATCAAAGATGGATTGGTATCGGATTAATTACACTCGGTGGTTATTATTTATTAAATCAAACAGTCCTTCCTATTTTGAATGATTATTTTGTAACTATATTTAATATTCATCTTAGTGAACTATATTATCGCTATTTCCAGACATCTATCGTTGCGCTCCTTTTAATTGGTGGGGGCTTTAAATTGTTACTTGGAAATAAAGAAAACAAAGGTGGGACAAGCGAATGAGGACTTGGCGTGTTGGAACATTCTCAATGGGGCTTTCTATTATATCGTTAGGGTGCTTTTTACTATTTTCAGTCGTAAAAGGAATTCAAGTATTAGATACACTAACTGCATGGTGGCCAGTTTTACTTATCATACTTGGAGCTGAAGTTTTACTATACCTTCTATTTTCTAAGAAGGAACAATCATTTATTAAATATGATATTTTTAGTATTTTCTTTATCGGTGTTTTAGGAAGCGTCGGAATTGCTTTTTACTGTTTATTATCAACTGGATTACTAGAAGAAGTTCGTCATTCTATTAACACAACGAGGCAAACGAGTAATATTCCAGACGGACAATTTGATATACCTGAATCTATCAAAAAAATCGTAGTAGATGCGGGACATCAACCTCTAACGATAGAGGGAAATAATACAAATCAAATTCATCTTTTGGGAACTTATGAAATGACGACGAAAGCAAATGAAAAACTCAATTTAAAACGAGATGATTTCCTTTCGGTTCAAACGGCTGGAGAAACGATGTACATCACTTTAAAATCATTACCTGTTCAGCATACGTTATTTAACTCAGCACCACAGGTGAAACCAACGCTTGTTCTTCCGCAAAATAAAAATGTGGAAATTCGCGCTTCAAATAACGAGCTATCTCTTTATCCTGGCCAATTACAAAATAATTGGTTTGTACAAAACAACTCAAGTGTATCTGTTCATTTAGCTAAAGAAAGTGATGTTTCTTTAACAGCAATAACAAATCAAAAAGAAACACACGGAAACACACCTTGGGAGCAAGTAGAAGATTTAACGAAAAAAGAAAATAATTCTTCAGAAGAACATCCAGAATTAAACGAGCAAGAACATTGGTATAAAAATTCGATTAAAACTGGAAATGGGACGTACAAGTTAAATATTGAGAAAGCTTATAATTTGAATATGAGCGTTATCGAAAAATAAGAAAAACCTTCCACAATTGTGGAAGGTTTTTCTTATATAATCGCTTTAATTCCTTCTAACACTAATCCAATCATAAATCCGCAAACCGCCCCGTTCACTCGGATCCACTGCAAATCTTTACCGACATTATTTTCAATCATTTCGATTAACGTTTTATCATCTAACTTATCAAGATTTTCTTGTACAAGCTTACCGATTTTCGAATGGTTTTTTTCCACAAGTGTAACAACTTGTTTTTGTAACCAATCTTCTATTTTTTGAACAATCATCTCGTCTTCTTTTATTTTGTTCATTTGTTTTTGTAAAAATGGAATAACATATTTATCAGCAAATTCTTCATTATTTACAAAAGCAACTGCTCTTTGTTGTACTTGCTCTAGCATCTCTTTTATTTTGTCAGTAGCATTCCAATTCGCAATCCACTTTTCTTTCCAATTTTCTAATTCCTTTAATAAGGCTTCATTTTCTTTTACATTGATAATTTCTTGACGAATCTTCGCTAATATAAGTTGTCTTGTGCTATTATCAGCCTCTTGTAAGCTGTTAATATTACTAATGATAAACTTCTGCAAAATGCCGCCAATTTTATCTTCATCTACAATATTCATAAATGATTTCAAAGTAAACTGCAAGAATCCATCTACTTTTATATTTTCCATCGCCTTCATACCTAAGCTACCGAGCTGGTAACGAGCTTCATCTTGCGCTGTCCAATCTTTTACCTTCACTAATATGTAATCAAGTGTCTTTTCATCATATTCTTGCACAACTAATTGATCAACAAGCACTTGTAAAATGTTACTTGTATTAATTGTATGCAAATATGTTTTTAATTCTTTTTCAATAATAACAGCTAACTTTTCTGTATCTATTGTAACAATTGCTTTCTCTGCAATCGTTACAATCCCCTTTTTCACAGCATCAGACTGCATTTCTCTCTCAGCAATTTGCAGTACCATTTGTGCTAACTGCATCTCTTTTACTTTATTCGTAATACTTTCTTTCGTCAGCCATTCATTTTCTAGCGTATGAATGAGTCCTTTCGTTACCCGTTTACGGTTTTTAGGTAACAAAGCTGTATGCGGAATTGGTATTCCCATCGGATGACGGAATAAAGCTGTAACCGCGAACCAATCCGCAAGTCCACCAACCAATCCAGCTTCAAATCCACCTTGTATAATCTCTCCAGCTACCGTTCCTTGAAAAGGGATAGAAGCCGCAAAGCCGACACCCATAACCCCAAGCGAAATACCCGCTATATATTTAGTCTGTAATGACATCGTATACACATCCTCTTATTATGTAAAATAAAGCTTTTTTGTTGTATTTATTCAATATTAGTTATCCTTTATATATACTATAAAGAACTATTGTGAAAATAACAAAGATTTTTATGTACATAAAAAAATGAGGCTACAACTAGCCTCATTTTTCTTATACCGTTAATTCCAAACCTTTCCTATAATACTCATTCATTACATCTTTTGGAACCATACTTCCACCCGTTCCCCACACAATATGAGTACCTTTTTTCACCTTCTCTGTTACCTGTTGCTTTTGTAAATACTCACCTTCTTTGCATACTTTCACTGGCCCTATCATACCTGCTAGTGCAGAAGGCTCTAAATAAATATTCTCAGTATCAGCTAGTTCTTTTAACAATCTATATAACTCTTCATCACTTACTGTGTAATTCCCACTCAAAAATGGTTCCATCGTTTTACCGACAAATCCAGATGGCCTTCCTACCGCAAGTCCATCCGCATCTGTTACATTATCAATTCCGATATCTTGAACGGAAATTTTGTCATGAAGGCCTGTCATTAAGCCGAGTAACATACAAGGAGAATGTGTTGGCTCTGCAAAGTAACAATGAACATTATCTTTATACAATAACTTTAAACCGAATGCTACTCCGCCAGGTCCTCCTCCTACTCCGCACGGAAGATAAACAAATAAAGGATGATTTGCATCTACTACAACCTCTAACTCTTCTAATTGCTTTTGTAATCGTGATGCGGCTACTGCGTATCCTAAAAATAAATCATGCGAGTTTTCATCGTCTACAAAATAACAGCTAGGATCCGCATCCGCTTGTCTTCTTCCTTCTTCTACTGCTTTGCTATAATCATCTTCATATTCAATAACGTTTACACCTTTACTTCTTAATAAATCTTTCTTCCATTCTTTTGCGTCTGCTGACATATGAACAGTTACATTAAAACCTAGATTCGCACTCATAATCCCTATGCTAAGTCCTAAATTCCCTGTAGAACCTACTGCAATTGAATATTTCGAGAAAAACTCTCTACATGTATCACTATCTAAAACGGAATAATTATCTTCTTCTGTTACCATTCCGTGCTGCAATGCTAGTTGCTCAGCATGTTTCAACACTTCATAAATGCCGCCCCTAGCTTTAATTGATCCTGATATTGGAAGATGACTATCACATTTTAATAATAATTCTCCTAAAATAGGTTGCTCATATTTTCTCTCTAAAGCTTCTTTCATAGAAGGTATTTTCACTAAAGGTGATTCAATTATGCCGTTCGCCCCTTTCGTTTCAGGAAAAACTTTCGCAATATATGGTGCAAAACGCTTTAATCTCTCTTCCGCATCTTTTACATTCTCTTCATTAAGTGGTGAATCTTTTATTGCTGTTTCATACTTTTCTATGTTTGGATTTATCCAAAATACTTCTTCTGTTGCAATAAGCTTATTCACTAATGGATATTCTGCTTGTAATGCCCCTATTTCTTTCATTTTGTTTCCTCCTTATATCCTTGTAGCTCACCATACAATAAATTATAATTAAATTAATTTTAATATAGTTTAACACAAATAATCCAATTAAGTTAATTTTAATTTAATTTATTTAAATATAATTTAATAATTATTAAGGAGATTTTCATTATGGAAAATATAGATATTGGTAAAAAAATTGAAAAACAAAGAAAAGAAAAAGGTTTAACTAGTAAAGAACTAGCAAAGATGGCCGATATTACACCATCAATGTTAAGTCAAATTGAGCGCGGGTCCGCTAACCCTTCTATCCAAACATTAAAAGTGCTTGCTAAAGCTCTTGATGTGCCAACATTTAGCTTTTTACTTGAAGATACAAATACAGACGATTTAATTGTACGTTCCCATAAACGAAAGAAAATGATTATTGATAATTTATCATATGAAATGCTTTCACCTGATTTCACTGGAAATTTAGCAACAGCAATTATGACCGTCCCGCCTAATACAGCTTCATCAGAAAATGTGCTAGAACATAAAGGAGAAGAATTAGCATTTGTCTTAGATGGGAAAATCACATTATATTTAAATGAGGAAGAATACGTATTAGAAACTGGCGACAGTGCAAAAATACCTGCTTATTTAAAGCATAAATGGGTGAATCATTTTGAAAAAAACGCGATTGTCTTATTTTCTGTTACTCCGCCGATTTTTTAATATATCAATAAAAACAGGATGATTCTTATAAAATGAGGATTATCCTGTTTTTGTTAAATAAGAAAGTGAAATTTTTGTTAAAAACTTAACAGTTGGACCCAATCCGAACAATCCTCCTAATAACATATTTACAAGTGAAACTATCCCTCCCATTGATGCTAACGTATCATGAGTCAGATTCATCCCACCACTACCAGAGGCACTTGTAATATTCACATAAAAATAAGAAATACGAAAAAAATTAATTAATTTTTCAGAATTTTGTTGAAAAATATGGTAAAATCACTCTTATACTTCTTCTATTTTGCTATTATAGAAATAATTAAATTAGGATACTTTTATCGAATGGGGGAATATATAATGAGTGTGTTATTAAAAGGGCATGAACAGATTGTCAACGAATTAAACATTTTATATCAAGTAATGGTAGCGGAGCAATTAATTGAAGCGAAACAATTAAAAGAAAAAATAGAGAAACAGATTAATAAAATTGAAGCTGATTAAAATCTATCGCTTTACTACTCCCTACTAAACTTTAAATATAAGGTCCTAACCGATTGGACAAACATTAAGTATGATACTTTTAGTCAAATTGTTCGTTTAGACAATCCAATAACTGAAGACTTTATTACTTATTATTATCATTTTTTTAAAGCTGAACATGCTACCATTATTGGAAATTATGATGAAGCAAAAAAAGAATACGAAAAAGCTGAATCCCTTTTAAAACATGTACCAGGCGAACTAGAAGAAGCTGAATATAAATATAAATTTGCTATATTTAATCACCATACAAACAAACCACTTACAGCAATCAATTATGCAAATCAAGCTAAAGAGATTTTCTCAAAATATCCACGTTATGAAATTAAAATAGCTCTATGCGAAAACATTTTAGGCTCATGTTCTGTTTATTTAAAACAATTCGAACAAGCCGAAGAGAACTATAATTCAGCAATCAATATTTTACAAAAGCTGAAAGACGATACACTAATCTTAAAAGTTCGAAATAACTTAGGTTGGCTCTACTCTTCTCAAAATCTATCAACCCTTGCTATTAGACATCTTACAATAGTTACAAACAAATTACCTAAACACCTAAAAGCCAATTTTCTACAAGCCAAAGAACATTTTAGTTTAAATGAAAAAGAACTTGCAAACAATTGGGTTCAAAAAGGCTTAGAAATTTGTAATGAATTAAATAATCAAGAATATAAACACCATTTCACTATCTTAAAAACACAACACACTGATATTCTAGATGACTTAGAAAACGCAATCATTGCAGGCACTACATATTTTAACAGTAAAGAATTATACGATTATGTACAAGAATATTACGAATTATTAGCAGTAGAATTTCATAAAGTGAATAAAATAGAGAAATCTCAAAAATATTTTTTCAAAACTTACGAAGCAAAACAAAAATTATTAACTAAGGAGGCACTAAGATAATGAAAAAGATTAGTTTAGCTATTTTAACCTTTACATGCATACTTGCTTTTGGATTTAATAATTTTACTGAAAGTCAACAAGCAAAACAACTTCCAAAATGGGATACAGATAAACAAGAAACACATGCAGACCTATAGAAATCTAAAAACCCCTAATAAAGGGGTTTTTAGATTTCTACAATATAATGATTTAGCATATGATGAAGAAATAGGCTTATAAAAGATAGCCATACAGATACTCTCTGTACATGGCTATCTTTTATTTTTTCGGCACCAACAAAATCCCTAAACTAATAATACAAAAGCTCATTATTTGCTCTGCTGATAGACCAAACAGAACCGAATTTTGTTCACTAACAAACGAAATAATAATATGAGCAAACCCCTCAATAATTAGAAAAACACTTATATTCTTTCCATTTCCGAGCCTTTCATTTTTCATCCATAACAAGCCCATTATACAAAGAGCAAGGCTGATCTCATATACGAAAATAGGGTGATATAAAAGTTTAGATTCATATATTTTCATTCCCCATGGTAGTGTCGTTTGTGCACCTACTTCATGATGTAATAGAAAATAAAAGATAATACTCACACACAGACCAAAAGGCAATGCATCAAGTAAAATACGAAGCGAAAATTGCTCCTTTTTACTTTTCCAAACAATGTATACACTCGCAATCACGCATCCTACTACAATATGTTGCATACTTCCAATAGCTAATATTGCTTGCACTGGTGCCCCAAAAGCCCATACAGGATTTAAAATTGCTGGTGCAAACTTCCATACAAATACGATGATAAGAAAAGCATTTGTTACGGCATCCATCATTTTTTCATATGATACATTTTGATACTTCATCTTTCGTTTCATCAACACAAATCCAAATAGACTTCCAATTATAAGAGATATGGGTTGTAACCTCACGATCCACTCCATCGTCACGAAATCTCCTTTTAATTCTCAATCAATTTCTTAAATTTCTTTTCTAATTGATCTGGTGGTAATACACCTCGTACATGATCTACTATAATTCCATCTTTATTAACAAAAAATGTCGTCGGTAAGGAGAATACTTTATAATCTAGTCCAGCTACTCCGTCCATATCTAATAGAACAGGAAACTCAAACCCATAGCGATTAGCAAATGCGCTTGCTTCTTGTACTGGGTCACTAACAGTTGCATTCACCGCAAAAATTTCAACATCCTTTTTATATTTATCATACATATGAACTAAATCAGGTGCCTCCATTTCACACGGCCCACACCATGATGCCCAAAAATTAATAATATATGGTTTTCCCTTAGCATCATTTAACGACTGCAACTTTCCGTCTAATCCTTTTAATGTGATGCTAGGTGCTTTAAAACCGACTTGTGGTAATACTTCTTTCTCCTGTAACTCTGCTTGTTTCGCTTTTCTTTCCTTCTCTTCTTTCTTTGAATTATAAAAGTTAACCCCCGCCCAAACGAGTGCCCCTACTAATATAATAGCAATTATTTTCTTCACTTTTCTTCCTCCTCATTTTTAAAAACCCGTAAATCCACCGAATAGACGAATAAAGAATGCTGTAATTTTCGTCATTTGATTTGTATACAATAAAATACCCGTTACAATCATCATTCCACCGCCAATTTTCATCATGACATTGGCATATGTAACAATCCATTTTACCTTCCCAATAAAGAACGCCATCACGAAAAATGGAACCGCAAACCCAAGAGTATACGCTGTAATATAAAGAAGTGCCCCTTCAGGATTCGTCGCGCCAAGCATGAGTACAGCTGAAAATATCGGTCCAACACATGGCGTCCAACCCGCTGCATATGTCATACCGACTAAAATCGAGCGAATAAATCCAGTCGATTTACTTCTATACTGCACCTTTTTCTCTGCCATAAGCCACTTAGGCTGAAACAAGCCCGTCATAAATAGCCCCATTAAAACAATAAAAATCCCACCAATTTGTTGAATCAATTTTTGGTTAGATGAAAATGTTATTCCAACCCAACTTACCGATAAACCTAACGCGTAAAATATAACCGAAAATCCGATCATAAAAAATACTGTATGTATAATCGCTGATTTTTGCATAATCCCACGATTTTCTTTTAAATCTTGAATAGACACACCTGTAATATAAGATAAATAAGATGGATATAGCGGTAAAGAGCACGGTGATATAAATGACAATACTCCTGCCCCAGCCACAAGCCAAATTGTTAAATCTGCTGCATTCATTTTATTCCCCCTGAAACACTACAATGAGTAGTGTTTATTCTAAAAAAAAGAGGCTATATGCACTCTCCGACAATAAGTACAACCGACATACAGAATAAACCTACTGTTACATATACCGAATTCGTATGTAACGGGATAGTAAGCTTAACAACCTTTTCATTTAACACTTGCTCGATTCGTAAATTTATTGCTGTTTTTGCAAATAAAGCTGTAACACATCGATTTTCCATTGTCTTTATTTTAATTAATTTTAATAACGCGCTACCTAACTCAAGTGAGGATTCCATTTTTTGCATCGCATATTTATCAGCAGCTAGTTCCTGATACGTATGATATCGCTGTAACAACCCTTTTAATATTGGTATGTACATCATTCCTTCTGCTAATAGCGTAAAACAAAATAATTTTAGCGGATCCCAATTCTTTTGATGATATTCTTCATGGAAAATAATTGCATCCATTTCTTCATCTGAAAATGTTTGAAGCATCCCTTCTGACATGACAACTTTCGGACGAAATAGCCCAATTGTAAATGCCGCAACTTCCGTAGTCGGCAATATATATATTTGTTTTCCTTTTCGGATGAAAGGGATAAGTACTTTTTGTAATTTTTTACTATAGAAAAATTGTCGCCAAATTCTTTTGCACACGATTAATACAGTAAGTAATAATAATCCAGCGATTATTATACGAATCAGCGATAATTCTTTCATATGTTTTTCTAACTGGAACAAGCAAAATTTTGAAAGAAGGAACATCTTATTTTGAAACAGAAATGGATATGTAACGTAATACAGTAACAAGCTGAAAAAGAGGGTACTAACAATTACTGCTAACAATACGATTTTACGCATTTGCCATTTCATTTCATTAATCCTCTTTTTTTAACTGACTCAATTTGTCTTCTAACTTTTTTATTAAAGTCGGATCAGCCTGCTCTAACTCATCTAACATATGATTTACAACTAAATCTCCAAATTCCCCCATCAATTCCTGTGTCATTTTCTTCGTTTGATTGGATAAGAATTCTTCTTTCGTTTGTACAGCACGATATATGCCACTTCTTTTCACAGTCTGTTTTTCTAAGTGTAATTTCTCTACTAACCTGTTCATAACTGTCATAACAGTGTTAAAATTCACAGGTGATTCTTCACTTAATTTCTGCTGCACTTCTTTAATCGTAATACCATCGCTAGACCAAACAATCTCCATAATTTTTGCTTCAAGCGGTCCAAAGAAATGATTTAACCCGTGCTCATTTAACTTATAGTTTTGAGTAAACATTGTACAACTCCTTTCACACTACGAATTGTAGTATAAATTAAATGAAAGGTCAAACGTAAATGATATATACGAAAATTAACTACCTATAAATACATAGGCTATTCCATTCATTTTAAACCTAATTTTTCTCCAAATGTATCAAAAAGGTACTGCTCTAATATTTGTACACTAAACTTCTCATTACGCCCAAGGGCAAATAATTCCCGATCTTTCGCTACGATAGTATCTAACGGAATAACTACATTATCCACTATTTTTACAATTTCGATTATATTACTTTTCACATTCACTTCTGTTTTAAATTCAACGTTTTCTAACACTATATGTGAACGTCTTCCTGATGCAAAAAAAGTAAAATTAGGATTTTTAACAACGCCAATTTCAGTCTCTAACGCATATAAATAGTGAAAAATTACATCTCTATGTCCATCTTTTATTATTTTTTCATCCTTCTCATCGTCTAAGTATTCTTTCAGCTTCGTTGTAAATTCAAATCGAAAATCCACTTTTTTCACGCTCCTTCTTTGTATTTCATATTAAATAAATATATTGAAATAATTTTACCATATTGTAATACAACTTCCTATTAAAAGTAAAAACTGTTTTAGAAAATCGCTATTATTTCCGATACCCTTTTAAAATATAAGTATAAATTCAATATGAACGAATGCGTCATTATATCTATTTAAACATATTTTTTCCATATTTTGAAACATTAGTATGAAATATTATATATCAATGAATGGTTTCTAATGCATTGGTATATATAGTCAGTAGTTTCTTTACTATTCCGATATACTTAAGCTATATTTTCTAATTATTGATTACATTACGGAAGGAATGTAACTCTCTTCTATCGAATTTTTATATAACAAAAATGATTAGGTGGTGCTTTACTATGAAATTAGCTGTCATTGGTGGCGGTGATTTACAAGATTCAAATCACTTGCCTATTAATGAACGCCTTATAGAATTAACAAATAAACAGTACCCAAAAATATTGTTTATTCCAACGGCTAGTCATGATGATGAAAGCTATATAAAATTATTTTTAGACACGTTTGAAAAACAATTACATTGTGAAGTACAAATTTTACGTACTACAACAGATTCACCTTCTAAGTATGAAATAGACGAGATGATTCATTCAGCCGATTTAATTTATCTAGGTGGCGGGAACTATATTCACATGCTTACGCAATGGAAAGAACATAGACTCGATGAAAAATTATTATTGGCTCTGCAACAAGGAACACTTATTGCTGGTTATAGCGCTGGTGCTATGTGTTGGTTCACGTCTAGTATCCGATCAGATTATGAAGGTTCTGGTTATATAGAAAGTAACGGATGGGGGATTGTTAATAAAAGATTTTGTCCACATTATAATCAATTAAACAGAATGAACGCCTTCCATTCCTTTTTACAAAATCATCAAGGGAATATAGAAGGAATTGCACTCGAGGATAATTGCGCTTTATATATTACAGAAGAATCCTTTGAGATTATCGGTGAACCGGAAAAAGCGTGGGAGTTTTATATGAGTGATAAAACACTCATTAGACAACATTTTGATATCACTTTAAAAAGCTATTTGTAAACCTGCACTTACGAAAAAATGTCCCTAAGTCTAATAACTTAGGGACATTTTTTCTATTTAACTAACTAATCGTGTAATTCGTTTCTTTTGCCATGAAAGCTTATAATATGCATACTGTAATATTAAGCTGACAATAAATGCTGCTGGATACCCGATCCAGATGCCTTCTATTCCAAGACTTGTATGGTAAGAAAGATAATATGCTACGGGTACTTCTACAAGCCAAATTGAAACAACTCCAATAACAGTTGGCCAAAGTACTGTACCGCTCGCTCGCATTGTCGCACTAATAATTTGTGCATGACCGAAAATTAAATAACTCCATAAAGTAATCATAACTAAGCTATGAGCAATTTCAATTGTAGTTTGACTCGTTAAAAATAGTGATAAGATGTCTCTTGAGAATAAGTAAATAAGAGATATTAACACACCACCGATGACGTAGTTCATAATAATTCCAGCCTTCACAACTTTCTGCAATCGATCAAATTGATTCGCACCAATCGATTGTGCCGCAAAAATGGAAACTGTAATACCAAGGCTAACTGCTGGCATTTGTACATAACTTGCAACTTGATTCACAACGCCGTAAGCAGCTGTTGCATCCGAACCGTAACGATTTACAAATGCGATTACGGCAATCTCAGATAATGATACTAATATCATATTTATACTTGCTGGTATACCGAGCCTTAGCAATAGCTTTAATAACTCCCCATCCATTCGAAGGTATTTTCTAACCGTGCCATCTAGTTGTAATGGGTGATTTTTCTTCTTTAAATACACAAGCATGACAATAAACGTAATAACTGTAGATATAACAGATGCATAGGCCGCTCCATACACATCTAATTTCGGAGCTCCTAACCATCCAAAAATAAGAACTGGTAATAAAATCATATTTAGCGCTGTACTTACAATTAAAAAGTAAAATGGCGTTTTAGAATCTCCTGTACCTCTCATAAATGTTGTATATGCGAAATATAAAAATAATACTGGCATCGATATAAATAAAATCCGTGCATAATGTACACTTATTTCAATAATATTTTCTGGCGTTCCCATTAGACGCATAATATCCATCGCAAAAATACTGCCTATTATCGCCAACACAACTCCAATAATAAAGGTAAACGTCAACGTCGTACCAACGATAGCTTTTAAACGATCTTCGTTTTTAGCACCAAACGCCTGACCAATTAAAATAGAGCTTCCTGAACCGATACCAATTACAAATGAAACGAGCAAGAAAAATAATGGGAAGAATGCTGATATAGCCGCTAAATCATTAACTCCAAGCCATCTTCCTACTACTACCATACCAAATAATTGTCCAACTGATTGTAGTACATTACTTAATAATAACGGTACTAAAAACATCGACATCGATTTCCAAATCGGTTTACTCTCACTTTCCAACTTATGTGACTCCGCACCTTCTTTATTGTTATCTGCAGGTGGTTTCAAATTTCATTTCTCCTTTTATTAAACATCTATTTTCAATCTCTATCTCTTTTTATAGTTGTTATAATACTGTGCTTCTATTCATTTTCTTTTCGTATAATTATAACTTCACCCAATATTGACTTCCATCGGCTGTTCGATCTAAAAATCCATATTCGATTAAATATCTTCTTAATGTTACAAAATCAGGGTATACATTTTCTATCACTGTATTTACTTCTTTTTCAGTATACTTTTTATTACTATCAAACTTCTTCACTAAATGGCGCAATATAATTAATTTACGCTTTTGTTTCTTCGGAAATTTAGAGAGAGGTCCATCTAATCCTTCTGTAAAATGAGCTTTTAATACTTCATCATTTTCTTCTTCCGTAATATTGTATCGATCATCCACCATCGTTGCTGTTCTATGAATTGGCACAAATTTCGTTTGTACTTTTGATTTTTCTTCTGATAATTCCATTAGCGCTAAAAATACTTTTGCTTGCTTCATTTTCTCTCGCAGTGTAAATCGATGATTACGAATTGTTGATGTACTTCCGCCATCCATTTCTTTTACAATTTCTTTATCATTCAGTCCCATATGGAAAAACTGAACCATTTTCTTTTGTAAATCCGTTAAACCAGTAAATTTCTTATCCATATTTAACAAATAATCAAACATAGACGTATGCTCATTTTGAATATGCAATTGGACGAACTTCTCTGCTTCATACAAAATTTGGTTATCTTGATAAATAACACCTTTAATAAATGTTTCACCACAAGCTAAGCAAATGTACTCCTCTTTTTCTTCATCAAACACATACCCTTTCTTTAATTCCTCTATTGACGCATCCCAAAACTTCTCTGAAATATCACTCATACTAAACACTCCTTTAAAATGTTTACTTAAAACCAAACAAATCAACATAACGTTTATTAACACTTCACCATCTTATCACAACGCAAACAAACATTTCAATGTTTCGTTTACCCATTTTATAAACTTTTATAAAAACATCTAACAAAAGGGTTTAATACAAAGAAAAGCGAATATGTTTATACAAATTCATTTTATAGGATGTGAAATAGAACATAAATATTCTTCAAGACCCTTAGTTTACCGTTAAACAAATTGCACAGAATACATATGCGATTAGTGAATATGGAACTGGTATTCACTAATTCCAAAACTTCAGTATTCAATTTTAACTACAAAAAAGATGTTTTCGTATAAGAAAACATCCTTTACTTTTTATATATTCTATTTACAGTCTCTACTAAAACCTTACTTGCTTGTACAAATGTATGCTTTCGATTTCTATCTTCAACAAATTTATTAGCACAACTACTCATAATCATCATACAACTAATTATGACTAACGCTATCTTTCTATTCTTGTAAGTCACTTCATGCCACTCCACTATTACAAAACTTCTTTTGAATTTATCCCATCAAGAAATTTTACATGAATAATAAAACGTGTGAATATGCAATTCTGCATATTCACACGTTTTATCACAATGTTATGATTTAATTTAGTTAAAGAACAAGTATACCGAGGTGACTAACTTGAAGTTTAAAGCGAAAAAAAATCCATTCCACGTCATTTTCATTACATTATTTATAATTATTTTTTTCGTTTCGTTATTCTTCCAAAATGAAAATTCTATTTTTTTCACTCTCATGATGCTATTAAATATCGTGAACCTTTCTTCATTCTATTTCTCTCACTACAACGTAACGGAATCATCTCTTGTTGTAAAACACGGTTTCATACTTCGTACTGAAATCCCATTTAAAGACATTCGCCATATTAAGTACTCTGGCAAAAAACTTCGTTCAAAAAAATGGACTAGGCAACAATTAGAAATTAATTATAATTTATTTGACTCAGTGACCACTTTCGTACCACAAGAAGAAGAAAAATTCATTTCACTCTTAAAAGAGAACTGCCCACAGATGAAAGTAATGAATACGCCTGCTAACAAATAATATATTTTGAAGCTTGCATTATTGCAAGTAGATGAAACTTAAAAATGAACATCAAAAAAGCCAAGATTCTATACTAAAAATCTTGGCTTTTTCTATTACTCTTTTGGAGCAATCATTTTCTTTGGATCTACAATTTCATTAAATTGCTCTTCTGTTAGTAGTCCAGATTGCAACGCTGCTTCTTTTAAAGTTAATCCTTCTTTATGAGCATGCTTCGCAATTTTCGCTGCATTTTCATATCCGATATGTGGGTTTAGCGCTGTTACAAGCATTAGTGAACGATTCACATTTTCATTAATTACTTCTTCATCTGCTTCAATACCAACTGCACAATTGTCATTAAACGAAACAATTGCATCCGCTAATAAGTGAGCTGATTGTAAGAAGTTATAAGCAATAACAGGTTTAAATACATTTAACTCAAAGTTACCTTGGCTCGCAGCAAATCCGATTGTTGCATCATTCCCCATCACTTGCGCTACAACCATCGTTAATGCTTCACTTTGCGTTGGATTTACTTTACCAGGCATAATAGAGCTCCCTGGTTCATTTGCTGGAATAATAATCTCTCCAAGACCACTACGTGGACCACTTGCAAGCCAACGTACATCGTTAGCAATCTTCATTAGATCCGCAGCTAATGCTTTTAATGCACCGTGAGTATATACAACTTCATCATGGCTCGTTAATGCATGGAACTTATTTGGTGCAGAAACAAATTGTTTACCTGTAAATTGACTAATTTCCTCTGATACCATCTCACCAAATTTAGGATGAGCATTAATACCTGTTCCAACCGCAGTTCCACCAATTGCTAACTCTTTCATATATGTATTGCTCTCTGCAATCATACGCTCTGTTTTTTCAAGCATACGGTGCCATCCGCTAATTTCTTGCCCTAAAGTTAACGGCGTTGCATCTTGTAAATGTGTACGACCAATTTTTATAATATGTTCAAATGCAGTTACTTTTTCTGCTAAAGTTTCTTTTAATTTCGTAATTGCTGGTAATACGTGATTTTCTACTGCGATTACACAAGCTACATGAAGCGCCGTTGGAAATGTATCATTTGAACTTTGTGACATGTTCACATCATCATTCGGATGAATATGTACGTCAGATCCCTTCTCTTTCAAAATTTGATTCCCACGATTTGCAATTACTTCATTCACATTCATGTTTGACTGTGTACCACTACCTGTTTGCCATACGACAAGCGGAAAATGTTCATTCCATTTCCCTGCAATCACTTCATCCGCAGCTTCTACAATTGCTTCTGCTTTTTCTTCTGATAGCTTTCCTAATTTTTGATTGCTAAGCGCTGCACTCTTCTTTAAAATTGCAAATGCTTTTACAATTTCAAGCGGCATTTGCTCTGTTCCAATTGGAAAGTTTTCTTTACTACGTTGTGTTTGTGCTGCCCATAATTTATCAGCTGGAACTTTTATTTCTCCTAATGTATCTCTTTCAATTCTGTACTCCATGTTTTCATCCCCTTGAAAATATAATACCTACATCTCTTATAATAACAGACTTTCTCTTAAATGATAAGAATTCTCACTCTTATATATAGATATTCTATATTTATTTAAAAAAATTCCTCTTGACCTAAACTTAAGTTTAGGCTGTATCCTTTCCATTGTAACCTACTATAACACTACTGGAGGAATTCAATATGAAAAAATATGCTTTTATAACAGGTGCGAATAAAGGAATTGGATATGAACTTGTTCGTCAATTAGCAGAAAAAGATTACCACGTATTTTTAGGTGCTCGTAATGAACAACTTGGACAACAAGCCGTAGAATCTTTAAATGTTTCAAACGTTTCCTATATTCAAGTAGATATTTCAAATTCACAATCCATTCAAGAAGCAACAAAGAAAATTTACGAAACGACTGACCACTTACATTTATTAATTAATAACGCAGGCATAGCGCTAGACTTCAATACGCTACCTAGTGAATTAAATATTGAAAATTTACGCCAAGGATTTGAAGTTAACTTTTTTGGAACTTTCCAAATGATGCAAGCCTTTTTACCATTATTAAAGAAATCAAGCAACAGTAAAATCATAAATGTAACAACTGACATGGCCTCACTAACAATGTTTGCTAATGGTGAAACACATCCAATTAATACACTAGGATATAATTCTTCCAAAACAGCTATTAATGCTTTAACATTAGCTTTTAGTAAAGAATTTGCCACTAACGGTCCAGAAGTATTTGGAGTAACTCCTGGTTTTACAACTACGGATCTTAATGGAAATTCCCCCGGTGGCCATACAACCACTGAAAGTGCTAAAATTATTATTAAATATGCATTAAGTGAAACAAACCATAATGGTAAAATATTTAACAAAGATGGCATTATACCTTGGTAATAAAAGGATGAATGATATGTATTATACAATTGGGCAAGTCGCCAAAATGCAACACTTAACTATTTCTCAAATACGTTATTACGATAAACAAGGACTGTTTCCTTTTCTGCAAAGAAACGAAAAAGGAGATCGAGTTTTTGATGAAGAAGCACTGAAATATTTAGAGATGATTTTGTGTTTAAAAAACACTGGTATGCCAATTCAAAAAATAAAACAATTTATCGACTGGTCTATGGAAGGAGAATCTACCATCCTTCAAAGGTTAGAATTAATGAAACAACAGGAGACCAATGTCTTACAGCTCATTCAAGACACTGAAAAAAACTTAAAAAAGATACAACAAAAAATTGCTAAATATGAGAATGAAATAACTTCAGAAAATGCTATTAAAAAATAAAAAAATCACCTTCTACATATTGTAGAAGGTGATTTTTATTTTATGATGCTTGCTTTCCTTTATCTGCACCATCTACATACCAGATGAATTTGCCTGTATATCCGTAAATAACTGCTAAAATTAACGATACGAAGCTTAACCACATAAACGGAACGTATGAGAACGTTGCTACACCTAAAATACCAGCCATAAAAATACCATTATCAGACCATGGAACCATACCTGAAGTTAACGTTCCACCTACTTCTGAGTTACGTGCTAATACACGACGGTCTATTTTTAATTTATCATAGCTATCTTCCATAATTTTTGGTGTTAAAATTAGTGATACATACATCGCACAACCAAATATATTAGCTAAGAATGCCACGATTAATGTAGACAATGTTACATTACCTGCAGAATTTAATTTCTTCTCAAATTTTGATACGATTACTTTTAAAACACCTAGTTTTTCAAGTAATCCACCAAATCCTAAACCGAAAATAATAACGGCTACTGAGCCAAGCATGCCGTTAATTCCACCACGGTTTAATAACTTGTCAACAAACTCAACACCAGATTGAATTGAGAATCCGTTATAAGCTGTTCCAATCGCCTCTCCAAAGTTCATCCCTTGGAAAAGAGTTGCCCAAATTGCACCAATTAAAGCTCCCATTGCAATTGTTGGCATAGACGGTTTCTTCATCGCTAATAGAACGATAACAATGACCGCTGGAATAAGCATCCATATTTTAATATCAAATTGCTTTAATAAAGCTTCTTTTAAAAATTCTACTCGATTCAAATCTACATTATCGCCGCCATACATCCAACCAGCTACAGTAAACATAATACTAGTAATAATATAAGCCGGAACATCTAATACGAGCATAGCTCGAACGTGAGCAATAACATCTACTTTCGCCATAGAAGCTGCAAGAACTGTGCTATCAGAAAGTGGTGATAATTTGTCGCCGAAATAAGCTCCTGAAAGAACTGCACCAGCAACAAGCGGAAGTGGTAAACCAAGTCCTTCACCAATCGCCATCATAGCAATACCTGCTGTTCCCACTGTTCCCCAAGACGTTCCTGTTGCGATAGAAGTTATAGAACAAATAATTAATGTTGCTAATAGGAATATGCTAGGGTGAATAAATTCTAATCCATAATAGATTAATGTTGGTACTACCCCACCAGCAATCCATGTTCCAATTAAAGCACCTACTGCAACTAAAATCAGTATTGCTTCTAATCCGTTAGAAATCCCTTTCGTAATTGCATCTTGCAATTCTTGATAACGAAATCCTAATCTTAATCCAAGCGCAATTACTAAAAACCATGAAATAAATAGCGCTAATTGAATTGGGAGATCAAAAATCGTTTGGAAGGAAAAGACAACAGCAAGAAATAGTAATAAAAGAACTATGATTTCTAGCATCGATGGTAATCTTACACTTTTCATTTTTTTCTCTCCTTACAAGTCGATAACATGACGTATGTCGTCTTACATGTATGTAATATACAATTAGCGAAGACAAAACAAAATTTTCATATTATTTCGATTTATTTTTCCAGTATAATATATTCACAACCCTTTCTATTGTAAAAGTAGATTACGTTTTTCGCAATGAAAAATATAAAAAATGTTGTATTTTTATTTATCCCGATATTTTCGGTCAATAAGACCCTTGTATCAAAATTTAGTAAGTGCAAAGTACCTAGTTAAGAAATTAACTACTGTAAAATCCCGGATTGATATGAACGTATTAAAGCTTTATTTTATTTACAAGGAACAATCCCATACTAACTTTTTTAATATTTGCTGCAACAAAACTTTTTACAACTATCTTAACTTTTTAATTCACACCATTATTTTCTACATAAAAAATAGGGCACACATCATAAAAATGATGCATGCCCTACCTTTATTTATACATATTTTGTATTTCTTCTTTATTTTTAAGTATTTCTTCAAACTTATCACTACAACCCTTCGGAAATAACACTCCCAGTCCATATGAATGCGCAAATTGAAAATGAGGGTACTTCGCTTTTACCTCATCCCAAAACTTATATACGCCGAAATCACCACTTCTAACTTCAATATCATGAAATAATACAATACCGTTTTTCGCGACTTTCGGTAGCCATGTATTATAATCGTGAGAAACAGCTTCATACGTATGATAGCCATCAATATGCAAAAGATTTATCGTTTCATCTTGAAACCGGTCTACAGCATCATCAAAAGTAGATCGAATTAAATTTCCTATATTAAGGTAGTTATCACTCACTACTTTTTCTACTATTTGAAAAACTCCTTCTCCATATGGACCTGTATGCCCATCTCCAGCCCAAGTATCTACTGCAAAGCATTTAGTCGATAACCCTCCATCTTTTACTCCTTGACAAAAACTGAAGAAAGAAGCACCTAGATGTGTACCTAACTCAACTAAAGTTTCTGGTTTTTCAAATCGTACTAAGTCATATGCAAAATCTAAATGTCCACTCCACGCAGATTGTGACCGAATAATAGGACTAAATGTTTCAAATTCAAATGATGGTTTATGAGTAACCCAGTTCATCGCATAACTCCTTCTGCACATATTTTTAACAAACCAAATTACTCTTATCTTTATTTTTTTATCGCCTTGATTATGATTCTATTTCATGAAAATATGAAGAATTTATTCTTTTCTATTAAGGTAAAGCATCATATACATATGGGTCAGTTGGCTTATTAATTTTCTCGATTTTGTTTACTTTTACAAGTGGAAAGACTGTTCCTTTATATGTCGTTTCATCTAATAATCCTGTTATTTTCACCCATGTTTCTTCTGGAGTTTTTTCAATATTTTTCCCGGTAACAATCATCCCCCAGACTGATGCATCCGCAATACAACAAGTTATACCATATCGAGCCACTACTGCTTTATTACCCGTCACATCTTTATCCTTATATATAAACCCTAAAAATGTAATTTCTTTTCCTTTAAACCAATTAACATTTTGACCAATTACATTCATTGTTTGAACATAGTCCTTATCCTTTACTTGTAGTTTACGCTGTCCTAACATACTTTTTACTACTTGCTCTTCCGTTTTATAAGTCGTTGATAAATTTGATGTTTCTTCTGGATCAACGGATACTTCTCGCCCATCAAAATTAACCTGTTCCCCCTCTTTTTCATTCCTTTCCAGACTTCTCGCCTGTACACTTTGATTCATACCCCTTTTTCCTGCTAAACTTCCATCAATTGTTACACTTCCAAAGAGAAAAGCACTAACTATCGGAACAACAAATAAAACATATACAAAGAAACTTTTTATCCCTGATTTTGATGTTGTATGATGTTTACAACAATTACAATCATGCTGTTTCTCTCTTCCATCTCCCCAAACTTGTACAGTACCAAAAATTAAAATTACTACAAAAGCTATATACGTAAATTTGATCATTTTTGGAGCGATAAAATTATAAATATTACCTGTTACAAGTAGTTTAAATAAGAGCATTGCTAAACCAATTAAAATAATGCCACGAATATAGCGATGATATGCCTTCTGCTCCTCTTTCTCCATTCTTTCTCACCTCCTATAACATTATGATTTGCAGGATGGTATACACAGATACAATCACAATTCCCATCAAAAAGAATACAAATCTCTTTTGAAAATATGCAAATAGCATTAACGTATTTTTCATATCAAGCATAGGCCCAAACACAAGAAATGCGAGAAGTGCCTTTACCGAGAAAACATGTCCAAAAGACGCCGCTATAAAAGCATCGGCTGCAGAGCAAATTGATAAAACATAACCAAACCCCATCATAATAACGGGAGCAATTACTTCGTTATGTGCTACTGCATCCAGTACATTCCGATCAAAAAACGTTTGAAATACACTTGCTAAAAAAGCACCAATCAATAAATACTTACCAGTATCAAAAAACTCATCTACAATATGATTCATAACATCTTTCCAACTTTTTTTATTGCTTGTTTGAACTGAAACCTCTACGTCTTTTAAAACATTTCTTTCGCGATAGCAATAATACACAATTAGACCTATGAATAGAGCAACTAAAATTGTTATCCCAAAGCGTGCATATACTACGTAATCATTTTTTGGAAACGCATATACAGTAGATAAAAGAACAACTGGATTCATAATGGGTGCACTCAGTAAAATAACAATGCCTACATGAAGTGGTAACCCCTTTTGAATGAGCCTTCTTACAATTGGTATAATGACACATTCACACATTGGAAAAAGAACTCCCACAAATATTGCTGGAATCATTGCAACAATCGGAGATTTCGGCAGTACTTTTTGAATCATATCTTCCGTCACAAACACTTGAATACATGAAGAAACAACTACCCCTAATAGAATAAAGGGTATTGCTTCAAAAATGATACTTAAAAATACTGTATTCACATTCAACCATTCCTGTGGCATATTTTTGTGCAAATTTGCTAGACTTGTAAAATCTACAAAAAATAATAAAAAGAGAAACATAGCGATAAGAGCTATGCCTACTAATTCTTTTGAAACTCTATTAAAGACCAAGCTTCTCGCCTCCATTTTATTTATATGTAAACATGCGCTTGTCCAAATGCTCCATACTACAGCACAAATTTTATAGTCTATTTCTATTCTTAAATCGTAATCATTATGATTTATTCTTGCTTTTTCTTTTCCCATCGTTTAACATAAAACGTAATCATTACGATTTAAAGGAGAGATCATTTCATGAAAAAAGTACCTATCACTGTATTGAGTGGTTTTTTAGGATCCGGAAAAACTACCTTACTACATCACATTTTGACTAATAAGAATAACTTAAAAGTAGCTGTCATCGTTAATGACATGAGCGAAGTAAACATTGATGCATCTCTTATAAAAAAGGGTGGTTTTTCACGTACGGAGGAAAAACTAGTAGAAATTCAAAATGGCTGTATTTGTTGTACACTACGAGAAGATTTAATGATAGAAGTGAATCGTCTTGTTGAAAATGGTGATATTGACTATATTATTATTGAATCTTCTGGTATAAGTGAGCCTATTCCAGTTGCTCAAACATTTACTTATACAGACGAAGTTCTTAACATTGATTTAACGAAAAATTGTCGCCTCGATACGATGGTTACAGTTGTAGATGCAAATAGGTTTTGGGATGATTTTGCAGACGGAGAAAGTTTATTAGACCGAAAACAAGCAATCGATGAGAATGATACCCGGGAAGTTATTGATTTATTAATAGATCAAATTGAGTTTGCAAACGTAATTATTCTTAATAAAATAGATTTGCTAGAAAAAGAAGATGTGATAGAGCTTCATCATTTACTAAAAAAATTAAATCCTAATGCAAAAATTCTTGAAGCTTCGTTTAGCAAAGTACCATTACAAGAAATTTTAAACACAAATCTATTTAATTATGAAGAAGCTAGTCAATCGGCCGGCTGGATACAAGAATTAAATAGTGAACATCATACACCGGAAACGGAAGAATACAGTATCAATTCCTTTGTTTACCGTCGCAAATATCCTTTCCATCCCGAGCGCCTTATGAATTGGCTAGAAAAATGGCCTTTAGATGTTGTAAGAGCGAAAGGATTCTTCTGGCTCGCATCTCGTAATAATATGATAGGGCTTCTATCTCAAGCAGGTTCCTCTATTACAATTCAAGGAGCCGGTGAATGGATAGCCGCATTACCTGAAACTGAAAGAAATCAAATGATTGCAGAAGAACCAGAAGTATTAAAAAACTGGGACGAGCGATATGGAGATCGAATAACTGAGCTCGTATTTATCGGTATTGATATGAATCGTTCTGTGATTGAACAATCATTAGATGATTGTCTATTAACAGAAAAGGAAAATGGGACAAAAGTGGAATACATTTATTGATCCTATTCCGGCTTTTACTTATACTTCATAATAATTAATAAAAGGCTTCAGTAGAATGAAGCCTTTTTATTTTATAGCACTCTTATTTAATAGGTTTGCTTTAATTATAAATACAACTGTACCTAAAACAATTAATATAGCATATATGATACTAACTACATCACCTATTTTTTCTAAGCTAAGCGGTAATATTATAGTAGCAACTCCGACTATATAAGAAAATGCTCCTGAAAGCTTCGCTAATTTATTTTTATCTCCAACAAACGTTTCTTCTTGATATCCTGCTAACAAAAACAACCTCTTTTTCACATGTATTTGATACACTAAAAAAATGATAAGTAACCCAACAAATAAACAAACTAAAAATCCAGCTAACATATACTCCCCCTCCTCTACAATATTTTACTATACACAAAAAACAAATTAGAAATTTCAGTTTATTAACGAGTCATTCTGTGATATATTGCATATTGTATTCAATTTATATTTTTAGAAAGGAGAATTTTAGATCATATGGATTCAAATCGATTAAAAGGAATTATAATGGTCATAATCGGTGCTTGTTTATGGGGCTTGTCTGGTACAGCTGCACAACAACTTTTTCAATATGACAATGTTTCAACCGAATGGTTAGTTACGATCCGTTTACTTATATCTGGAATTATTTTGCTCATGATTTCCTCATTCGGAACGAGAAAAAAAGAGATATTTGGCATTTGGAAACAAAAATCTGATGCTATTAAAATGATTTTGTTTGGTCTATTCGGTATGCTTGCTGTACAGTATACGTATTTCGCTTCAATTAAAGAAGGAAATGCTGCCGTGGCAACATTATTACAATATTTAGCTCCTATATTCATCACTGTATACTTACTTTTCAAATGGAACGTTCGTCCATCAAAAATTGATTTCATTTCAATTACCCTTTCATTAGTAGGCACTTTTCTCTTACTAACAAACGGGTCTGTTCATAACTTGGCTGTTTCTACACCAGCTATTATTTGGGGTATTTTATCTGGATTATCTCTCGCTTTTTATAGTTTATATTCAAAGGAATTGTTAGAAAAATGGTCTTCCTCCGTTATCGTTGGATGGGGCATGATTATTGGGGGTATTGGTGTAACGATTGTACACTTTATTTCTACAAACGAATTCATTTTATTATCAACTATGAAATATGTAAAACTAAGTACCCTACCGCTCATCACATTTGTCGTCATTTTCGGAACACTTATTGCCTTTTATTTATACTTAGACAGCATAAGATACCTGACTCCGAAAGAAACAACATTATTTGGTTGCACAGAACCACTCGCAGCTATTATTTCTTCTGTACTTATATTGCACGTGCCATTTCAATCTTTTCAGTTATTAGGCGCTTTTTGTGTCATTGTAATGGTGCTCATCTTAAGCCAAAAGCCGGATGAAGGGAAAGAAAAATTAAAGCTTGTTCATGCAAAAAAGGAAAATATACAATGAAAGGATTGAATTCACTATGCCTGTCCCTCAAAATTATAAAAAACCAGGAAGAATTTCAGCAAAATCACTCGTTTTAAATCAACTACAGAATTGGATTATTGAAGGTGTACTGAAGCCCAATGAAAAAATTAATGATGGGGAATTGGCTGAGGCACTAGGAGTAAGCAGAACACCTGTAAGGGAAGCACTTCAAATATTAGAGCTTTCTGGATTAGTGGAAATGGTACCAGGGCAAAAAACGAAAATTGCTCCTATTAAGTTAGACGACGTATCTATCATTTATGAAACGATGGCTGGTCTTCACTCTATTATAGGAAAACAAGCTCTTCAAAACATTACAGACGCTGATATTCAACTACTTTCTGAAATAAATGATCATTTTCAGCATTCTATAGAGAAAAAAAACGCAAAACAAGCTTTAGAATTAGATATACAATTCCACAATACAATTTCTTCTATTGCTAAAAATCAATATATTGAACCCTTTCTAGAAAATATGCAACTTCACGTTTTACGTCTTGAATATTTGTTTTTCCAAAACTTTGTTCCAGCAAGTCAATCTATTGAAGAACATCACTCTATCATTCAAGCATTGCAGAAGCAGGACGAAAAACAAATGGAACAAATAATGACTCAAAACTGGCTCCGTCCCATGAAAGAAATACAAAAAATAATTTCTACGAAATAAAAAGAGAGCTGGTTACACAAAATCGTAACCAGCTCTCCTTTTACTAATCTATATAGCTACGCCTGAATATTCGCATAATCTTCCATATCTTCGTACTCTTTTTCCAATTCCTCTAAAGACAGCTCGTATAATTGTCGGTCGCGAATCTTAAACACACCTGCTCCAATTAACTCATCAATTAAATGCCTCTTACGATTTTCAACAGCAAAACGGAGTTGACTACTCATCTTTTAAAAAACTCCTTTCTACGATCATTGAAAATGATAATCTTTATCAATTACCACTTTTGATTATAAAAGATGACTCTTTATAAGTAAAGTAATTTCATGAAATATTTACCTTGCAAAGTATTTGTGGCCACATTATATATATGTATGCCGTGCGAAAAATGTTATGACACTTTTTCTTATCCTTTTTCTTTCATACTTTGCAAGTTGTCTCATCATGATTAAATTCACCATCTATTTCTACTTGAATGGTGACATGTTCTACATGAAATTTCTCCTTTAATACATACGTAGCCTCTTTTAATACACTTTGCGTTTCATTCCCTTTAATAATAAGATGACATGTTAATACTTGAAAATCTGATGTGACAGACCATATGTGCAAATCATGAACTTCTTTGACAATCGGAATATTTAATAACGTACTTTTTACCTCTTCAACATTTATGTGCTGTGGTGCACCTTCCATTAATATATGAACCGTATCACGTGTTACACGCCATCCACTAATAATGACTAAAATAGACACAAGAATACTAGCAATCGCATCTGCAGCAGTCCATCCGAAAAATTTAATAAGTAACGCAGCAATAATCGCTCCGACGGAACCCAATAGATCGCCTAGTACGTGCAGGAAAGCACTTCTTAAATTCAAATTACCTTTCACATCTCCGCCTCTCATTAATATCCAAGCTGATAAAATATTAATAAGCAGACCAAGTACAGCAATAATGAGCATCCCATTACTAGCAATCTCAACTGGCTCTTTAAAACGGCGAATTGCTTCAATAAAAATGTATACTGAAATGACAATAAGAACGACACCGTTACATAATGCCGCTAACATTTCGACTCGCTTATATCCATATGTTTTTGCAGTTGTTGCTGTTTTTTCTCCAAGCTTAAACGCAAGTAAACTTAGCGCTAACGATACCGCATCACTTAGCATATGCCCCGCGTCAGATAGTAGTGCTAAGCTATTTGTTACAAATCCACCAATAACTTCTGCAATCATAAAACTTGTTGTTAGTAGGAAGGCAATTAGTAACGCCTTTTTATTTTTTGAATGACCATGATCATGCGAATGTCCCATACTTATACTCCTTTAAGTACAATATCTGTATGTTAGTATGAAACAAACTCCCCATCTTTATCCCGAATCGACTGATTGTAAACGCCCGCTTCCTCTGTATACACACTTCGCTATTTTTTAGACAATCCCTTTTTCTCAAATAAAACAAGACTACTTCTTTTTTATTTTCATATTGTTTACTAATGAAAGAATTTTAAGGAGGTTACTTAAATGAAACGTTTATTTCTCTGTATGGAACGTGAACTTGTTGTAGTGAAAGAACAATATGATAACTATGAAACGACTTACCACTTACAAAATATGCAACCTACCTGTATCGCTGTTGATCCGTTCCACCCAAACCGTGTATATTGCGGAACATTTGGACGAGGTCTATGGTTAAGTGACGATAGCGGGGATTCATGGAGACCAATTGGAGATTCTTATCGTTACTTTGATTTCCCTAAAGAAGATGGTATTTTACACTCCTCTATCACTTCCATAACAATAAGCTCAAATGAACAAGTGAACGGATATGGGGTCGTTTATGTCGGCACAGAACCGAGCGCTTTATTTCGCTCTGAAAATGGTGGTGAAACGTGGACTGAACTTAAAAATATGAAATCATTATTATCTTCTTATACGTGGGCTTTCCCGCCTAGACCTTTTACCCATCACGTACGCTGGATTACAGTTGATCCAAACAACCCTAATACAATACACGTTTCAATCGAAGCTGGTGCTGTTATTCAAAGTAATGATAAAGGGCATACATGGATTGATAAAAAATTCGGTGCTCCTATCGATGCTCATCAATTACTTATGCACCCTGAAGCACCAAATCGTCTTTATGCATCATGTGGTGACGGATTTATGGGCGGACCTGATCGTGCTTATCTTGAAAGTTATAACAATGGAAACAGCTGGATCCCATGTAGTGAAGGACTTGAACATCATTATTTATACAGCATGGCAATTGATCCAGCTGATTGTAATACGATTCTAGTTTCTGCCGCGCCAAGTGCTGATCTGGCTCATCACCGTATCCCTTATGAATCTTATATTTATCGAAAAACGAAAGATACTCCGTTCCAGCAAGTACAACAAGGACTACCATCTGCAATCGGTACAGTCATTTCGATGTTTGCGACAAACAAGGCTGAACCACATACGTTTTACACGTTAAATAACAATGGCGTCTTTCAATCCAATGATAGCGGCGAATCGTGGGAACAACTAAATATTCCGTGGAAAGATGAATATAAAACGCAGCATCCGCATGCATTGCTCGTTACTAGTTCTTAACGAAAAAAAGACTGCCTAAATGGTTTTAGGCAGTCTCTTTTTTATTTCTTTAAATCAATGACAATATCATCTAACACAATATCTTTACTCTTCGCTTCTTTTTTCGGCACTTCTATTTTCTTCTCTTTCCCATTCACATACTCTACTCCACCATGATTTTCAGGTGTATGTACTCGCAAGTGCACGCGAGGTGTAACGATAAGCTTTGTTGCATTTTCGTTTAGTTTTTGGAAGGTGGCACTCCAATGGATATTGTAAGGATCGTTGCCACTTCCCCCATTTCCTTCACCCGAATAAATATTCCCTAAATCATCCTTAACCGTCAATTCAACATCTACACTATCCCATTCTTTCCTCGCGCCCTTAGAAACCTCTTGATTGTAATAAAGAATAAATGAAACTGGCGATATTGCGACCTTTTCCATATTTGCTTTTATACCTTCTTTTTCCGAACTCCCACCAATTGTTCTCTCTTTACTATCCACTGATTTTACAGTTAAGGCGAAATTCCAATTACCTTGTATTGATTTTTTCCTATCTGGCATCTCTATTCTCTCTATATTCCATCTAAAGTTTACTTTGTCCTTTTTATTGCTATCATGATGCGTCGTTGTTACCATACCTACATACTTTTTTTCATTAACTTTAGTCATTTTACCACTGCCTGAACTACCATGAGCGTCCATTATATCCAATCCACCTAATATGATAGGATCCTCCCCTAAGTCCTGCTCACTTTCCAGTGAATACGTTATAGATAATGTTCTGCCATCAGAAATTACATCATTAATGGTAACCTTAACTCCATTACTCTCTCTCGTCATATTCAACTCAGTCGAAAATTCTTTATAATTTTCATATAACCCTGTTCTACCATTATCTAAAAATCGGAATATATCACCTACAATTGGCAATCCCCCCGCATATGTAGGAAATCCGATACCGAGTGTTGCAACTGATAATCCTACTAAAATAGATGCAGCAGCGACACCTTTTTCCCAACTTTTCATCTTTTTCTTCGTACGTATCGATTGTTTTACATTTCGTTTTACTTTTTCCTTTTCAATTTCAGAAGCCTCAATTTCTTCTAGTTCTTTTTCATCTATATCAATATCATTTAATAGTTCATAAATGTCTTTCATATCGCACTACCTCCAAAACTAATATTCGTAGCATTTTGTTGTAGTTTCTTTTTCCCCCGGTACACTCGATTATCAATTGCTGCCCGAGTTAATCCTAACTTGTCACCTATTTCCTCTGTCTTCATACCAAGTAAATATTTCATAATGAACACCTTTTGATCTAGCGGTTCTAATTGATTAATGAGCTTCAATAATTCTTCCCTATCTTCCATAACGATTAATTCGTCTTCTGCTGATTTTTCTGTACTGATATGAAACTCATCTGAAATGATTTCTACTGTTTTAGTCGATTTCCGGTAATAATCAATTGCTTTAAACTTCGCAATCGCTGCAATCCACTTTTTAAAATCGCTCGGCTCTCCATGAAATTTATTTGCGTTATTCCAAATGGAAAGAAATATATCGTTTATACATTCCTCTATGAGTCCATCATTTTGAATTGGAAGTAGAACTTTATGCGTGATTCCCTTTATGAGTGGTAAGTATGTATCGACAACAAATTCTAACGCGTCTTCTTTTTGCCGTTGTAATCTTTTTATAAAATTTTTCTCATTTGATTTCATGTAGCGATTCCCCTTATTGTTTTGTAAAAGCTTTTACACCCTATATAACGTCTGAGAAAATTTTTTCTCTCATCTTTTTTATTTTTTGTATGTAATGGAATACTTTTCCTTAGCCATTGTCTCACATAACTATGCGTTCAAAGAAAATTTTCTCAAGTCTACAATTTGGTTCATGTAGTACACTATTTATATAGTCATTCTTTAACTTTGTGTATATTTTATTTCGTTAATTTACTATTTTAAATTAGGAGATGAGATATGTATGTGTGGAATTACAGGTTGGGTAGATTGGAAAGAAGACCTTTCAAATCAACATATTATTTTAAAAAAGATGGCAAATAGTATTCAGCATCGTGGTCCGGATGCTGAAGGATTTTGGTTTTCACCTCGCGCAGCTTTTGCACACCGCCGATTAATCGTAATAGATCCTAAAGGAGGAACGCAGCCAAAAACATTTCGTGCTGGTGATTATACGTATGCTCTTACTTATAATGGAGAAATTTATAATTTCCGTGAACTTAGAGAGCAGCTTCAAAAATGTGGGCATGCATTTGAAACCCATTCAGATACAGAAGTATTACTACATGCTTATTTAGAATGGAAAGAAGACTGCGTACGACATTTAAACGGAATTTTCGCTTTTGCCTTATGGGATGATCAGAAGCAACAATTGTTTTTAGCACGAGATCATTTAGGTGTAAAACCACTCTTTTTTACAGAAAGAAATGGCAGTATTATTTTCGGCTCTGAAATTAAAGCATTATTAGCGCATCCATCTGTCCCTGCTGAAATTGATGCGGATGGAATAAATGAAGTATTTGGATTAGGCTTATTTCGCACTCCAGGATGTGGCGTCTTTAAAAATATTCAAGAAGTACGTGCTGGACATTCTATAACATTTACACGTCATAAAAAAGTAGTTACGAAGTATTGGAATTTAGAAAGTAAGTTCCATACAGACTCTATAGAAGATACATCTTCGCATATTTTATCTATTTTACAAGATACAGTAAAAAGACAATTAATTGCCGATGTTCCTCTCGTTTGTATGTTATCAGGCGGATTAGACTCTAGCGGTATTACTGCACTTGCGGGTAAAGAATTTGCTGCTGAAAATAAAACACTTCATACGTATTCTGTTGACTTTGTAAATAGCGCAAAAGACTTCGAACTGACATTTGCTCGCACTGGTTTAGATGCCCCTTGGGTAAAACGCGTTTCTGAACATGTCGGGACAGCGCATCATGATATTATTGTGAATGCTGAAGAATTAGCAAATCAATTATTCGTTCCCCTTCATGCAAAAGATTTACCGAGTGCTGGTGAAATGGAAACTTCACTATATTTACTATTTTGCGAAATGAAAAAAGATGCGACCGTAGCTTTATCCGGCGAATCGGCTGATGAAGTATTCGGTGGATATCCTTGGTTTCATCAAGAAGAACTACTATATGTAGATAAGTTTCCTTGGCTAACAAATTGGAAAAATACATCTCCTCTTCTACTAAATGAGGTAAGTAACCAATGTAATCTAGAAGACTATATTGATACACGATTCCAAGAGGCGATACTTGAAGTACCTACTCTTGAAGGTGAAAGTAAAAAATCCGCGAAACAACGCCAAATGTTTTATTTATTTTTAACAAGATTCCTTCCTTTCTTACTTGACCGTAAGGATCGCATGAGTATGGCTGTTGGATTTGAAGTTCGTGTACCGTTTTGTGATTATAGATTAGTTGAATATTTATGGAATGTTCCTTTCAACATAAAAAGTATTGATAATATTGAAAAAGGCATTTTACGTAGAGCACTACAACCAGCTTTACCTGACGATGTACGCAATAGAAGAAAAAGCGCTTATCCAACTTCACAAGATCCACTCTACTTACAAACAATCCGTAATTTAACACTTGATATGTGTAACAATAAAAACAATCCTATTTTCTCACTTATTAACCATTCCATCTTACTTTCAATTGCTGATCAAAGTAATAAAGAGATTAACAATTTTGAGGCAAGAAGTGCCATGGAGTATATGCTACAAGTAAATGAATGGTTGAAAACATATCACATCCATATTGCTTAACAAAAAGGAGTTCAAGGATAAAAACCTTGAACTCCTTTTATATTAATTAGCACATTGTTTATTATCAGTATCAATAGACCATCCAATAATCGTGGCACAGTCTCTACCTTTCCACTGCAGTACATTTGTTAATACGGGCTCAATCTGCAAGCTATTTCCGTCGTGTAATATTTCTACTAAAGATTGATCATCATCAAACCTTCGTTTGTCACACTCTAAAATACCGTCCGTTGCCATTACAATGTGATTCATTCCTTTTTCTAATCCTCTTACACCTGACGTAAAGCAAGGTGTATTTGCTGCAAAAATATTTTTCCTACCAATATATTCGTAATTCTTCCGTTTATTTAATCGTCCTTTTCCATTTTTCGTTTTCTCAGAATGGAATAAATACGCGAAACAATCACCAACTGATAACCAATATAAAAATTCGCCTTTTCGTAAACAAATTAAGCAAGCGAGTTCCTCATCATCTTGATCACACTTTTTAATAAATAACTCATCTGTAAATAACGCTAATAGGTACATATGTGTATGATGGAAAGCTAAATGTATTGGATATGAGAATAACTCTTTTAGTTTTTCTTTTCTTTCCGAAATCGCTTCTATTATATAATCTATATTTTTTGTTTTGTGATGTGTATCAAAAATCATAACAAATTCAAATTGTAATTCAGGATCCCACCAAGCCAGCACCGCATCTCCTCGTTCATATGCATCACTCTCTTGATTTCCCCCATATACGCCGACTGAAAGAGGACCACATTTTTCAACATGTATTTCATCTACATACATCTGTTCATGACTAATCCATTTGAATGTATTCACAGCTATCATCCTCTCTCTTGCTAAATGTATACCTTTACACATAGATTACCTTATATTTCAATAAAAATAAACTTTTTCAACATTTTTTATCCAAATAAAAGGATTTTATTTCTAAAACAACGAATATATCTTACTATACGATATAAAAAAGGGGATTTATTATTATGAACAACATTAATCAACATTGGGAGAGCATTTATTATCACTTACGATACGAATACGAGGACAACCTTTCCCACCAAGCAATTCGTATTTTACAAATCGTTTCTCGTGAGAAAGATATAACAATTGGAAAAGTCGCTACTGAGCTTAGTCTTTCTCATAACACAGCGTCTGAACATATAAAACGCCTTATTCAAAAGGGTTTCATCGTTAAAGAGAGAAATAAAAAAGATGAAAGAGTGGTAAACCTTACTTTAACAATTGAAGGAATTGAAGGATTAGAAAAACATACTTTACTAGATAAAGAAAAGATAAAAATATTAGAATCACAGTTATCAAAAGAAGAACAACAATTAATTGAAAAAGCATTTTCGTTATTAGCGAAGGAGGCAAAATATGCATTTCCTCGTTAAAGTAATCGTTTCGGCACTTATTATTGGCATTATCACTGAAGTCGCTAAACATTACAGTACGATAGGTGGCTTTATTGCTGCCCTTCCTCTCGTGAGTTTACTTAGTCTATTTTGGATTTCATTCGAAGGCGGAAATAAACAAGAATTGAGTCAATTTGCTTTAGGGGTATTATATGGATTCCCCGCATCAGCACTACTATTATTTATCGTCTATATTGGTTTAAAAAATTCATTTACACTTAGTACATCTGTCCTACTTGGTATAGGTGTTTGGTGTATCGTTTTTGCTTGTCAAAAATTATTTCAAGCTTAGGAGGAATTAACATTCATAAATTTGTAGAAATAATGGGGCAAAATATAGAAGTACATATAAAAGGAATTGGTAAACAAACTGTAGTCATTCAAACCGGAATGACTTGCTCATTTTATGATTGGTTTCCTATTATAGAAAAGCTTTCAGAGCACTTTACAGTTGTTTCATACCATCGCCCAGGTTACGGAAAAAGTGATTTAGGCAATCAGCCGCGTACAATAAGGCAAGTTACAAAAGAGCTACATATGTTACTAAACAAACTAGCTATTCAAGAGCCATTTATTCTAATCGGTCATTCCTATGGAGGATTATGTGCACAACATTTTGCAATGTTACATGAAGATAAGCTGCAAGCACTTATTTTAGTTGATTCTACTTCGATGAACTTACACCGTTTAGATGAACTTCATTTACCAATTTCTGATCAAACTGATTCTGATGATGTTTGGTTTCAAAAATATAATATATATTCCAAAATGGATGTAGACACACTTTATAATGAACTAAAACCTATGCTCATCGATCAATCAAAACAGCAAATTGAATTCTCTACCTCGTCTTCATTATATAAAGCGACAGCTTCTGAACTATCGGAGTGGAAAAACTGTGCTCTCTCACTAAAAGAGCTATGTAAAACATTAGAAATACCATTAATCGTTATCGGTAGAGATCCTCAATATTCTATTACTCAATTGACTAATGGCGGCATGCCAAAAGAGGAAGCAACACAACTTGAAGCAATGTGGCAAGAACTAATTCACGAACAATTACACCTCTCAACTAACAACCAATATATTCTTGCCGAACATGCGAGTCACGGTATAGAAAATGATCGACCAGATATTATTATTGAGGCGATTCATTTCTTACAAATAAAAAAAGGAAGCAACTAAAGCTGCTTCCTTACTTATCTATTCATAATCTTCTTCATCATCGATTTCTTCGTAATATGAACTTCCATTACTTACATATATAGGGCCATTCGCAACATCAATACGTAGTACCCACGCCCATGGCACAGCTAAACGTTTATGTATCGCTCGCCAAAAGCTCATTGATTTTCTTTCGTACTCCTGGAACTCCTGAAGTAACTCTTTGTAGGAGGAACCGTCTAACTGAATATTTGCTTCTAACAAACGAGAATGGGCATAGTACTGTAACTCTAGTTCAGCAGCAATTTCCATTTCTTCTTCCGTTGCCATACCAATAATTGTTCCATCTTCTGGTGCAATTTCATATACGTTTTGAACTTCAATAAGCCCTTCTTTCTCTTTCTCAAACATGTAAACAGCCTCCTTTAACATATATTTTTTATGTTACAAAGTCATACTTCTACAATAACTTCTCTCTTTCCTCTTTTTTTGATAAACTTTTACAAAATATTTAACCGATGACCTGTTTTCTCTATTCTTTCAGCAGAAATGAAACGATTTTTATCAAAATTTAATTTATACACATCAGGCATATGAAGTGTTTTCCAAAACTCAAAATCATATTTCGAATTAAAATAATTCATGAGTAATACCATAATATTTCCATGCGTACCTATTACAATATTCTTACCTTCATATTGTTTTAATATATTTTGCATACATATTACAGCGCGCCTTTGTGCGACATCATTCGATTCTCCGCCTTCGTATGCAAAACTCCAATCTTCCCACACATTCTGCATAGCATCATTAAAATTTGATACCGGCTCTGTGCTCAATAATCTTTCACGCAAATCTTCTTCTGTTTGTATTGATAATTTATATGTATTCGCAATTCCTTGTACAGTTTGGATTGCTCTTTTATACGGGCTAGAAATCACAACCTCAATATGTTTATCTTTTAATAAGCGTGTTACATTCTCTGCATCTAAGTACCCTTTTTCAGATAAAGGTCGCTCCCGTTCTTCTTTTGTATAGGTAGAATGGGCATGGCGAACGAAATATATTGTTGTCATTTTTCAACCTCCTTTCTTATTTTCAATTTATATTCAATAACAAGATTGGAAAATCCTGTATTAAAAAAGAGCGCTTTGCATAAGCGCTCTTTTGTTTACATAATAAAATTATTTCATTATAATTTATTTCTGAATTCCTCACTTATGGCAATGTCTCGAATAAAGTAATCCATATTACTTAGAAGTTTTTCAAATGCTTTTTCACTCAAATTGTTCATCATAAAGACAATCTCAATCTTATTCCCTTTTTTATCAGTACCATAGAAACTATTTGTTAATACAAATGCAGTAGAACCACCTTTCTGTCCAGCAAATTCGAACATACCCTCTCCTACGGTTCCTTTAAATATATTCTCAATCTCACCTTGTATTTGTGGTGTAAAATAATTTCTGCTATTTATCTTTTCCAGTAAACTCATGTAATCCTTCGCATTTGCACCTATAAACCGATCTGACCAAATACGTTGAAAGTCCATATCGGCTTTTAACGATATCTCGCGTTTTGTCCATTCTTTCTCGTCTTTCATCCATTCATGTATTTGCCATACATGCTTAACATATTCATCATTAGACATATTACGTAGCTTGTCCAATGCTTTATTTTGAGGAATATGCAGTTCTTTTTCAACATAGCCCCTCATATATAATGCCCCTGTATAAGTTGGATAAAATTCATCGTGACTATTTAAGCCTAACTCTTTCAAACTTTCATTTATCCGCGCTGCTCCAAGCTTGTCCAATAAATATGATGTATTCGCATTCGAACTATAATGGATCATTCCTTTCACTACTTCTTCTAAAGAAGTTTGACCACCCTTCACTAACTCTTTAACTTTTACATCATCTAGCCATGCAGGGTGTGCACCACCATCAGTATTTTTCACATAGTATTTTTCTAATTCTTTCAATGAAATTTGCTCGTCTTTTCTTATTTTCCCTTCAGCTACTTGCTTAGCATATTCAATTGCTATAACGATTTTCGACATACTTGCTAGCGGTAGTTTTTCTTTTTCATTTATTGATGTCAATGTTTCACCATTTCTTTTAACAATTAAAGAAGTTGTTTTATCATCCTTATGTTCTTTTATGTAATTTAGCACATAATTAGAGTCTTCTTTGGAATTGACATATTCCTTCACTGAAAAGAAAGCTATACAGCCTACTATAGTAATTCCAGCTATAATTCCAACAACTTTTAATCCCCTCATGATACTCCCCCTAAAATAAACATATTATATATTATACTAAATAAATTTCCCTTTTTAAGTAATAATTAGATTATTTATACAAAAATACTTCTTTTCTTAAACAACAAAAAAACATGCCTTCATTAGAAAAGCATGTTTTGTGATATTCTTCACATTGTTTCGTTAAAAAATTATCTTTTTATTTACCATGATGTAACATTAAATCACTAAGTTCTTCTTCAATGTGATTTAATTTCGCAACGCCTTCTTTCCATTTATGAATATAACGTGAAACCCCAACGAAAAACAAAACAATAATTGTGGAAAGAATAATACCATATACGATTGCTACAGTACTCATAGTTACACTTCCTTATAATTAGTAATGTGGTTATTAGTTATATTTTTATTATAAACCTTTTTCTTTTAAAATACTTCAATTTCAACTTTTTGTAACAAAATTGATTTTTCTAATATTTCGTTCGTAAAAATGGCATATTTTTCACAAATTATACAAAACTTCACCATATGTACTATTACCATATGAGTTATATTATTAAATAGAATAAAGGGGATGATTACTATGACGACTTGGTTTATTGTAATGTTAGTTGTATTTGGAGCATTTAAAATTATCGTTTCTAGCCTTCCTAACACTGTTATTGAATCCATTATTAGCAAGTACGAAACACATCCAAAACTTGAAGAAGAGAATGTGACTATTACAATTCACGGAAATAACGTAGAAGGCGAACAGAAATCAAAAATTATTCATGATTTTAACGAAGGTTTATTTTTAGATCGCTATTATGCACCACCCCATAATGAAGGCACTCCTTTAATTATCCATGCAAAACGTGGTAAAAAAGATTTCACATTTTATATTTACAGTCATGAAGAGCATGTTGATGTTGTAAAACAATATAAAAAGAAGGTAGTTGCTTATAGTTTACGCTCTAAAAATCTTCAAAATAGTGATATGTTCGTGTCAGCTGATTTGTATAGTGATAATAAAGTTATTGAATTTTGACTAAAAAAGATAAGAGGCTTACTACATTCTATATGCAGCAAGCCTCTTTAAAGTTGTTTCAAATTATATCCATCTGCTTATGTAATGCTTAAAAAATGAATAATAAAGTTGTTTACTTCTTATTGAACTAACGCCCCCGTTAGTTTAAGTGTAACTCTTCACAATTATTTCATATTATATAGGTAAATAGAAAGATAAATTAGAATTTAGTTTATAGTTATAAAAATAAGTTATTTATATCCTTATAATTCTTCAAAAAGGAGAGTGTATGAAAAAGACTATTGTTTTTGTATTAACGATATTTATATTATTCCCAGGATTCGCAACACAAAGTTATGCGTTGTCAGATTCGAAATCTGAGGCAATACAAGCATTGCTAGATGATGCCTGTCGTACATCAGGTGTGCCTGGAATGTCAATCTCAATACTTGCTGATGGTGAAGTGTTCTACTTTTCTTCTGGGTATGCAGATCTTGAAAAGGGCCTGTCTGCAAGTGAAAATACACTCTATGAGTTGGCCTCGGTGAGTAAAGCTTTTACTGGTATGGGGATTTTGCTATTGGAAGAGCAAGGGCTGCTATCAATGACTGACCCTATCCAAAAATATTTACCTTGGTTTACGTTAAAGTATCAAGGTAAACCTGTTGATATGCAAAACCTTACACTAAATAACTTTCTTCACCATACCAGCGGCCTAACAAATATTAAACATCTTCAAAATATTCCACAAGGTAATACGCCTGATATGTTGCAAAAGACTGTGGAAACGCTGGTAGATGCAGAATTGGCGTTCTCTCCCGGTGAACAATATAACTATGGAACCGTTAATTATGACGTATTGGGTTTGGTTATTGAGATTGTATCACGACAAAGCTATGAAGACTTTATGAAGGAACAGGTATTTCTACCCTTAGGTCTTCACCAGACGTATGTTTATAAAGAAGATGCTCAAGCCACTGGACAGTTAGCACAGGGCTACCGTTCTTCCTTTTTTATAACAACTCCATTTAACGCTCCGGATTATGCTGGGAATAAACCTGCCGGCTATATCATTTCTAATACAAAAGATATGGCGCGTTGGATGGGCATACAGATGGGTATCGTGCAGGACATACCCGAAATATTTCACAGGGCCATCAAAAAATCACATAGAGGTGATATGTCTGTTTCGGCTGTCAATGATATGTATTATGCGGCAGGTTGGTCGGTAACCTCCGAACAAACGTTTATAGAACACACTGGGCGTAATCCAAATTTTAGTACCAAAGTAGCCATACTGCCAAATGAAAGAACAGCCATCTGCTTACTGAGCAACGGCGCAAATACCAATATAAACCTGGTACTACAAGTTAAAAATATATTAAACGGCAATCTAACTCAGTCATATGAGATAAGTGGCACACAGCTTTTGGACATCATTTTGTCGTCTACCACAATTATTCTTTGCCTATTAGCCGTTCTGTTATTTTTCTTAGGATTAAGAAAAAGGAAAACGAATGAGCAGCAGCCAATGACAAAATAGAGAACAATCGTAACAATTATTTTCCTAATCGCTACGATTGCCCAGTGTATAATGGTTTTTGCCTTCGATTGGTCAACGATACTTATTTGGCAAACATATAGTGTTCTTACAGCTTTAATTTCGTCAACATTATTAACAGCAAGCATTACTTGGTTTGTATATACTCACCGATTAGATGCCTCGGTCCGAAAATAAGTATAATGTTAAGTAAATAAATCCTGATTTATCGATATTCTTAATTTAAAAAACAGAAGACACCTCGGTGTCTTCTTTAATGTCATCGACACTTCTCCTAGTTAAACGCACTTGCTATTTCTTCCACTAACCTGCCTCGTTAGTAGAAGAAGGATTTTTAAACAACTATATTATTTTTTAAATGACTTTATTGTAAATTAAACAACTTTATTATCTCTGTACATAATTTAGCTTAATACTCATATATAAAAAGGAATCCATGGCATATGGATTCCTTTTTACTATTTACTGAAAAATAAGCTCTGTCTTCAAACTATCTTTCGGTAACAACCAGCCTTTTTTCTCTAAACTCGCCATTAATAATTCCCTTTGTTTTGTCGCAATACTTTCTTCATTTGTTTTAAATGACACTTCTATTACGAAGTCATCTTCTAATTTCCCAGTATTACTTAATGGCCAAATTTCAATATTTGCTTTTATGTTTTCAAACTCTCCTGTATATCGCTTCATTAATACAGGACCATAAATACGGGAATTCTTTAACATCTCTTCTCCCCAATTTGTATACAACCATTTGTTCATTTTCCCTGGTAATTTTTCTATTAACATGTTTTGAGCGGCTTGTTCATTTGGTAAATCAAGTATCCCATATCCTTTAGCACTGTAACTTTTCTTATTTGAAATGCTTAATGTTTTCTTCTCAAATCCCCAATCTATTTCCGCCTCATAACTATCCGTATTACTATCGAATCCTTCTTTTTTAGCTACTTCTAGTGCATCTTGAATTACACCATTTTGAATAGGATATCTTTTTTTATATGTTAGTTCAAAATCTTTACTAAATTCTTTCTTTCGAATTCTAGCAAACCAACCTTCATCACTTAAACTTTTATTTGCAGTATCTAAAAATTGCACTTGTATTCTTTCATATTTTGTACCAGCCTGGAAATGTTCTAGCACCTCTTGCTTCATCTCTTTGTTATAACCTAATACTTGTTCTGGCTTTAATAATAACTTCACTTCAAAACTAGGTTTCATTGGACTAGCAGTAAACCCTTCCTTAACGTTATAAAGGAAACAACAAAAGAAAATGCTTACGAATACAAATACTTTTTTCATATACCTATCCCCTTTGTATTTTAAATGACTTCTATACGTTCCATTGCAAGTGAATATACATTTTCATATCCTGCTGTACTTAGCTTTTGTTGTAATCGATCTGTATCCTCTTTCAAAGCGTGTACTAGCACCGTATGTTCTGGTAATAATGTATTTAACATCTCTTTAACGTCTCTTATACTTTGGTGAACTTTATACGGAACTCGCTTCACCCTACATGTACTCCTTACAGGTTCTTTCATAACTCTTTCTGCAAAACTCCCTTTCGCAATGTGCCCAGTAAAAATAACGGCATTCCGCTTTTCATTCCGAAGCTGTTCATAGCATAACTGTGCTCGTTTCGTTTGCATATTCGCATCACTCATTACAACTATTCCGTAACTATTTTGCATACTAATGTCATTATCCATCACTATTATGTTTCTTTTTAAACTCTCCATAATCCATTTAAATTCTTCATTATTTTTTATCCACTCTTTATATACGAACATCTCTTCAAATCCAGCCAAGATTTCTTTATCTACTATAAGCGGAAATTCTTTATATCGTTCATATAAATACAATACTATATCTTGCGCCCTACCAAGTTGTGGCAGCGGTAATAATGCTATTCCTTTATTTTGCATAACTCGTTCAATTTCTGCACATAGATCGTCTAATCTTTCATTTTGCGAAACATCATCTGTGTGATAAGCGGCATCCACAATTGCGACTTTTATATTGTGGCCCAATTTCTCAGGTAAATTAGCTCGTAGTATATTAGACTCTGCTGAATAGTCGCCTGAATAAAATACGTATGTATTACACATATCAACTAAAAACCAAACAGCTCCCAATACATGCCCACTATATCCCCATTGAAACCGCAATGTAGGAGTAATTTGTACCCATTCATTTGGATTGCTAATCTCATCAATACATACATAATTTAAATCTTTTATGTGTTGGTCGCTATAAGGTAAATCCCACCCTTGCATCACATTATAGTTTCTCCATTTTTCATAATATAACGGCAGTTGCTCCTTCGTATAACGAGTCGTCCAAATTTTTTTCTTATAGCCATACTTCGCTAATAAAGGTAAACCCATCGTATGATCTTCATGAATATGTGATAAAAATACCGCATCTAGAAATGGAACAGCTTCTCTCTCTATTTTTGGATAACTATCCTCATAAGATCGATTAATACCACAATCAAATACTATTTTCGTCTCTTTATTTTTTACAAAATAGCAGGAGCGACCGTACTCTCCTGCTCCTCCCCATACTTCTACTCTCATCATGCTACCCCTTTTCGTTTTTGCTCCATATGTTGCAGCAGTAATAAGCACATTGTTGTAAGTCCAACAGAAACAACGGCCATCGCCATGCCTATAGATACTTCACCCTGTTCAAATTGAGCAAAAATAAACGTTGCTGACGTTTCTACTGATGGAGGTAATACGAGAAGCGATGCTACTAACTCTCTTATCGAAATTGTAAATGTCATCGCCCATCCAGCAAGAATACCCGGGATAATAAGAGGCAATATTATTTTTCTAAAAATATAAATATAATTTCCAGAAAAAATACTTCCGGCCTGTATGAGAGAATCATCAATTTGTCCGAGTGATGATTTTACATATTGCACCGTGTAAGGTAAAAACAGAACAACATACGTTACGATAACCATGATTGGTGTATTGTAAATTGACAGGGGCATATATGGTGAATTCCAAAATAGAATAAGACCTACAACCATAACGATTCCTGGTACCATATTCGGTAACATACCGCACATATCAAGCCATTTTTCAGAGGTTTTTTTCCCCTTTCGAATCATAAGTGCCAAAAAGACTCCAATCATTACCGCGATAATCGCTGTTACGAGTGAAAAAAGAAAACTATTCCATAAAGCCTCTAATCCCGGAGATCCTATTGTAAACAATGCCTCATAATGGCTTGTTGTAAAGTTATTTACATGTAAACCTCCGCCTCTTAATTTTGACAAAGAAGCAATAAGTATAGAAAAGTATGGAATTCCAATTGATACTATTAATAAACCAATTACATACATCCATGCTACAACGCGCGTAAATATAGACAAAGTATATCTTTTAGATTTCACACCTTTTCCACTAACCATTGCATATGAATACTTTCGATTCAATACATTTTGCATATACCAAATAAGCATACAAGCACTAAGTAATAAAGAAGATAATGCTGTTGCACTACTAAAATCAATTGGCCAACTCGAAATAAATTTATGGATTTCTGATGTTAACACGTGGAATCCTATTCTACGTCCGAATGTAGCCGGTGTTCCAAATTCAGCAATCGTCTTTACGAAAATGAGTAAAGCACCCATTACATAACTTGATACTAATAACGGCAATATTATTTTTCTTAAACGATAGAAAAAACTTCCGCCATGAACTGCTGCAGCTTCTTCTTTACTACTCCCAATCTGAAGTAACGTGTTTTTCAACATGAAATAAAGGAATGGGAATAAATGCAGACTCATAATTAAGACCATACCTCCTAAACTAAAAAATGATGATGAAACTGTCTTTAGCATCGGAAAAAATTGTTCAAAATAGCCGTTAGGTTGCATGAACAAAATCCAGCCCATTGATCCAATATACGGCGGTGTCATAAATGGAATCATAAAAACAATATCTAACTTACTATACTTTCCTACATCTGTTTTGCTCATAATAAACGCCAATGGAAATGCAAATATTGTAGCTCCTATTACAACGAGTACACCTAGAAGCAGCGAATTCAGAAAAATCCCAGCTAATCCACCACTCTGCATCACTTCAAAAGGCTTTAAAAAGTTCCAACTGCTATTTTCATATATACTAGAAAATAAAATAAGAAAAAGGGGAATGACGATTAACATCGCCACAAGCAATAACGCTACCGTCATTCCAACTTGTCTTACTGATACGAATCGATTTACCATGGAATCACCATCTTATTGAAATACTTTCTTAAATTGTTTTCCTATTTCATCTTGCTCTTTCTCAACTGTTTTCCAATCAATATTTAATACTGGAATCTCTTCTACATTTGGTCTATTTTCAGCTTTTATATCTGTTCTACCAGGCAATAAATACGCTTTAGAAACTTGTTTTTGTACATCATCGGATAATAAATAATCAATAAACTCTTTTGCGCCTTCTACATTTTTACTATCCTTCATAATCCCCGCTGCGCGTGGACTAATAACTGTTCCGCTTTTTGGATATACGATATCAACAGGTTCACCCTTTGCTTTTGCGCTGTACGTCATATAATCAACACCCGCAATTACCATATCTTTCGCACCTGTTACAACTGGGTCTAACGCTTCCTGATTTGCTCCTGCTACTGTAACTTCATTTTTCTTAAGTTGTTCAAATAAATTCCATCCATCTTTTCCATTCTTTTTCACATATCCAGTTACAAAGTCTAGAGCTGAACCTGAAAGTGCTGGATCTGGAAGATTCACTTTTCCTTTCCATTCCCCTTTCGTTATATCGCTCCAATCTTCAGGCGCTGTCTTCACATTTTTTGTATTGTACACAATCCCTAATGCTGAAGCACTATACCCGAAATAATGTCCTTTATCATCTGACCATTCAGAACGCAGCTTATCAGCTTGTTTCGCTTCTTTATAAGCTAACGTTTGACCCTCTTTCTTTAATCCTTCCATCGCTGGTAATGATGCAAGTACGACTACATCAACGACTGGATTTTTCTTTTCAGCTTCCATTCTCGCTAAAATTTTACCAGTTGTCCCTTGAAACATTTCCACCTTTATACCAGTTTTCTTTTCAAAGTCTTTTTGAATTTTTTCTGCTAACCCTTTTGGCCCTGCACTATATACAACAATTTTCTTTTCAGTCGTATTTTTACTTTTTGCATCTGCATTGCCTGTCTTTGAACTACACCCTGTTACTACAGCCGAAAATAATAAAGTACATACAAATAAAGACTTAAGCGAACTGAATTTCTTCATATGACTCTCCCCCTATATGATGAATACATTTTTTTGGCACATATAACGATACTGGTTTACCGATGCTTAATTTACTATTGTGATAAGCTGTCCATATTCCGAGTGCCCCCATGTTTACTTTTATTTCATACCGTTCTCCTACATATGTAACGTGCTTAATTTCACCTGTATACATTTCGCACACTTCATTTTTCGTCCAGCTCACATGCTCTGGACGAACCATTTTTTTACCCTCTACAAGCCAATTCGCCTTACCAACAAATTTGGCAACAAATTCATGCGACGGTTTCACATAAATATCTTCCGGTGTTCCTTTTTGTAATACTTCTCCTTGTTTCATGACAATAATTTGGTCTGACATTGACATTGCTTCTGTTTGGTCGTGAGTGACATACAGTGCAGTTAAACCAATGGAATGAACGATATCCATAAGCTCTATTCTCATTTCTTCTCGCAAAATTGCATCGAGTGCACTTAGCGGTTCATCAAACAAAATAAAATGAGGTTTTGTTACAATTGCTCTAGCGAATGCGACACGTTGTTGCTGTCCACCAGAAAGTTCGTGTGGATACCTTTTCTCCATACCTTGCAGGCGAACTCGCTTTATCGCATCTTCTACTTTTTCTCGCAATTGATTCGTTTGCTTTGTAGCTCTTAAACCAAATGCAACATTTTCAAAAACAGTCATGTGCGGCCATAAAGCAAAATCTTGAAATACCATACCGATATTCCGTTCATGAGGAGATGTCTTTATCTTTTTTGCAGCAGAATACATGCACTGGTCTCCAAAATATATTTCTCCCTTATCCGGTTCTTCAAGCCCTGCTATCATTCTAAGTAAAGTCGTTTTTCCACACCCCGAAGGTCCTAAAAGTGTAGTGAATTCCCCTTGTTTCATTACAATCTGCAACGTCTTTAACGCCTGTATTTTTCCAAATGCCTTTTCTAATCCACTAATTGTAATATCCATTGCTTCACCTCTCTCCCCTCATTCTTAACCTGCTTTCATTCTATATGGAAGATTTATACTGAATGTTAATGTACTGTAAAGATTAAATTAAAAAACTTCTAATAAACTATTTATTTCTATAGATTTTTTCTATAGTTAAAATAAAAAAGGCGGCAATTCATAATGAATCTCTTAAAATTAGAAATTGTAGTACTTATTAAGAAATACAAAAAGCTTACAATCGTTGCAGAAAAACTTGGCGTTAAACAACCAACTATTACATTTCATATAAAAAGCTTAGAAGAAGAACTCGGTGTATCTCTATTCGAATTACGTTCTGGAAGGTATTTCTTAACAGAGGCTGGTGAGGCTTTGCATCATTATGCTTCTAAAATAGATGCACTTATGAAAGAAGCTAGACGTGTCACGCAAGAGTTTAAAGATTTTCATAAAGGTGCTATAACAATCGGCGCTAGTTATGTACCAGCGACTTATCTTTTGCCAGAAGTCGTTCATCAATTTCAATGTGAATTTCCCAATATAAAAATAACGCTACTAGTGAAAACAGCCCCTGAAATTCGAATGATGCTACAAAATCACGAAATCGATCTTGGGATAATTTCCGCTGCTCCATTTGATGAACCACTTTTAAAACAAACGAATATAATGCCCGATACACTTGTTCTTGCCTTTTCCAAAGAACATCATTTTTCAAAGAAAGACAATGTATCGTTACAAAATATCGAAAAGGAACGCATACTATTGCATCGTAATCCATCTACAACGAGAGATTTACTTACACAATGGACGTTGGCGCACAACATTACATTCCAATCTGAAATTGAATTAGACTCATTAGAAACGATGAAACAAATTTTAAAATATGGTAATGGAATTGCCTTTATTTCTAAACTTGCTATCGAGCAAGAAATACAACGAAATGAGCTATGCTATATACCAATCCCTGAATTTGAATTTCAGCGTAACATTTATACGATTCATCATGAGGACAGATGGAATTCTAAAATCATTTCTTTTTTACTACAGAGCATCACTTCATTTGCAACAAAAAATTAAAAGGCTGTCGTTATGCACGACAGCCTTTCAAACTATAAATCTATTTATTTTTCTTTGCCTCAATTTTTGCTTGCGCCTCTTCAGCCTTATCTAATGCTTCTGATACTTTCTTCTCTTTTTCTTTCACTTCATCTATACTATCGACAGCTTTAATAATTTTATCGATTCCTTCTTCTTCTACCTTTCTACGCTTTGCCACTCTTTCATTTACTTTCTCTTCCACATCTTTTGCTTTTTGAAGCATATTCTCTGCATTTGATGTTACAGCTTTTTCAAGTTCAGCATCTTTTTTCTTTTGTAACACTTCATTTGCAATGTCTTTCGCTTCTAAATACTTACCATCTTTTAATGCTGTTGCTCCGTGATCCATTTTCTCAGCAACTTCTTTATATGATTTCGCTTCATTTCCTGATTTCTCTTTTTCTGCTTTTTCGAACCACATTGTTGCATCACTATACTTTTCATCTTTCAATGATTGCATACCTGTTTCAATATATGTGTCATAATTGCTACATCCAGCCATTACGACTAATAGAAAAAGCATAACAAAACTTAATTTTTTCATGCTGTTGTCTCCTTTTCTTTGCAAGCTCACTTTACTTTAACATACATGAAAAAGAGTTTCAAAAACTAAAATACTAATTTAGTCATTTTTATAATAATAAGTCAAATTTTTATTATTTTCTTATTTTTAAGCGGACACATCTACTTGTTTTTTCGCCATATGTTGCTTTACTCCAACTAATACAACTAACAATAACCCTCCGCCTATTGTCATCATAACAATGCTAGTTGGCAACATATCTAATAGTAGTCCATATACAATCATACCAAGTGGTGCGATTGCAGTCGCAATTGTTTCAAGTAGGCCAAACACACGCCCTAGGTAGCTCGGATCTGTCGTTTTTTGCATATGTACTTGCATTGGAATGTTTACAATCATAATTGCTATACCAGTTAACATCATAAAAGCAATATAGTAAATAAAACTTGCTACTTTTGGAATGATAACTAACAACGGAAAGACTGTACATAAACTTAAACCTGCAAACAAAAACAGTCCAGTATAAATAGAACGAAACGGATTATTCACTTCTTTACGCACTGATAAAGCAATCGCTCCCATTAGCATCCCGACTGCTAACATTCCCTCTACAGTACCGAGTTGCTTTGAAGATAAATGCAATGTATGGACGATAATGTACGGAAGTGCAACTGTTAGACCACACGCAAAAAAGTTTACCCACAATGCTATTTTCATTAAACCATATATTTCACGTTGTCTTTTTACATATAAAAAACCTTCTTTTATACTCGTCAAGAAATGCTCTGTACTTTCAGCCGCTTCTTTTTTATATAAATCAAATACGATAAATAATTGCAAAATAACCGCTAAAAAGAACGTAATGCTATTTAATAGGAAAAACGATTTAATTGAAAAGAAACCATATACAACTCCGCCAATAATCGGTCCTAAAATATTTGATAAAGAAGCCGCCGTTTGATTTAAAGCACTCGCTTTTTGAATACGTCCTTCATCTACTAAACTCGGAATAGACGAAGTTAATGCAACAGAATAAAAACTTGCACAAATTGATAATAATGCTGCTGAAATATAAATAAAAAGAAGTGATGGCCCAAATATAGTAGCAAGAATAAACATACTAAGCATCGTTAAACTACTTAATAAATCAGTACCAATGACAAGCCATTTTCGATTCACACGGTCTGCTACAGCACCAGCAATTGGGCCACAGATCATCCTTGGAAGTGATCCGCAAACGAGCGTAATTGCAAAACCCATCCCTGAACCAGTAGTCTTTAATACATATAACCCCATTGCGAACGTATAAATACCTGCGCCTAATAAAGACGTCATTTTTCCAATCATCATTAAAATGATATTTCTAGTTGCAATCTTCATTCTTGAATCATGTTTTCCTATACTTATATCTCCCATTTTTGACTCTCTCCCCTTAAAAGTTAAATTGTGTTAAACTTATTATATAATCAACTTTCCAATTTTCACAACAAAAAGTTAAATACAATTAAACTTTTTAAATATAAAGGAGCAATAATATGGCAACTCTCGGTGAAAAAATTAAAGCATTACGAAAAGATAAAAAGCTTACGCAAACAGCACTGGCAGGTTCGGAACTGACAAAAAGTATGCTTAGTCAAATTGAAAATGGAAAAGCTACACCTTCTATGAAAACATTACAATATATTGCGGAAAAACTTGAATGTGAAACGAGCTTTTTATTAGAAGAAGATGAAGAAGAAATTGTGGAACTCATTCAAAAAATGGAGCCATTAATAAAATCAAATAAATGCGATGAAGTATACAAGACTTTACTACCTATCGTTCAAAAAGAACTACCCCTTACTTTAAACACAGCACGTTTATATAAACAGTTCATAACTGGAGCGGCCATTATGAACGATTATAATATTGAATATTACGTTGAAACAGCTGTTTCTATATTTGAAAAATATACTTTGTATCGTGAAAGTACTGAAACGAAACTACTGTTTTACTATATGCTCTACAAACGGAAAAAATATAAAGAATGTTTACAGTTGATTAGCAGAATTCGCGATGAATATAAAACGAAAAATTTAGAAATGGATCTTATTACACATATACAATTATACTTAAAAGAAGCAATTATTTTACTCGCATATGGTAATTATGAAAAATGTGAAAAAACCATTTTAGATGCACTTGCATTTTCAAAAAAACATCAAGTGTACTATAAAACAGATGAATTTTACCGTATTTTATCTTATCAAAAAATCATTACAACCGATAAAGAACGATATTTATATTACATAAAAAAATCGGAGCAATTTGCCATTTTTACAGAAGATACTTTATCCGCTGCAAATATAGATATATTAAAAGCTTATTACTACAATACCGTTACAAACGAATATACAATTGCATTAGAACATTTAGAACAATTCCGAGAAAAACTAAAAGATGTACCGATTTTTCAAGAAGATGGATTGTATTATCTTGAAAAAGGAAAATCTCTGTATGGTTTAAAACGTTACGAGGAAGCTTTGGAAACATTAAAACGTGCTAATATTCCAGATTATATGAGTCATCCACTTGATCAGTCATGGTTATTAACAGCTGGCTCATATCGTGCCCTGTGTCATATAGAACTTCAAGATAAACCAGCTGCTCTGAAAGAAGCAAAAGAAGCAGTTCAAACGATAGATGGTTATCCTGATTCCATCTTTTCTTCATTTATTAAAGAAACATTACAAATAATACAAAAACTTTAAGAATGTCTCTAAATGGTATATTATTCCTCTTTTTTAGCAAAGATAATAATGATGGGAGGAATATAAATGAATATACAACGTGCAATAGAGCTTTCTGTGTCAGCGGAACAAGCCAATGTCAGTTTTCAAGGCATGCCTGTTATGATTCAACACGTCGATGAAAGCAATGAAACCGCCCGCATATATGAAGTAAAAAACCCAGGACGCGAATTAACTGTTCCAGTTAATAGCTTAGAGGAAATATAAGAAATGCCACTTCTCTTTTGAAGTGGCATTTTTCTTCTTTCAGATTACTTATTATAAATTTCTTCAATCTTTTATTTTACATGAGCTGAAAAAATAAGAATTTTCTACTTCTTTTCTTTTTATGACCTGCTAAAATACAAACTATGGATTAATTATTCGTACTATACATTAAGGAGGAATAATAATGGCATCTAATTTAGAAAAAAACAAGCCTTATTATGCAGTTATATTCACTTCTAATTTATCAAATGATACAACAGACTATAATACCGTTGCCGAAGAAATGGAGAAACTTGCAAAGCAACAACCTGGATTTTTAAGTGTAGAAAGTGCACGAGGTAATTCTGGACTCGGAATAACAATTTCCTATTGGGAATCACTTGATGCGATTGAAAATTGGAAAAAGAACGCCTTACATAAAGAAGCGAAAAAAAGAGGTCGTGAGCAATGGTATGAAAACTTCCACCTGCGTATCTGCCTTGTTGAGAAAGAATTTAAGTTTCAAAGAGGCACAATATAACTATGAAGAAAAAAGTAGCTCTCGTTATTGTTCATGAAATATATGGTGTGAACGACCATATGCATCACGTTACCAACCACTTTACTTCATCTCATATAGACGTATTCTGTCCTAACCTTCTACAATCGCAACATGCATTTCATTATAGTGATGAAGAAAAAGCATATGAACATTTTGTAAATCATATTGGATTTGATTATGGAAAAAAGCAAATTGAAGAATTCATTTCTCATCTTTCTAGTAGTTATACACATATTGGACTTATCGGCTTTAGTGTTGGAGCTACCATCTCATGGCTATGTAGTAACAATCCGAAAATAGATTTTATTATCGGATGTTACGGTTCTCGTATACGCGACTATGTTCACATAAAGCCTACATGCGCTACACTACTTATATTCCCTGAAAAAGAAGCTAGTTTTTCAGTATCCTCTTTAATTCAAACATTGCAGCAACAAAAAAATCCTTTATTAGAAATAAAACAACTACACGGTGAACATGGATTTCTAAATCCGTACACTGAAAAATATAACAGGCACTCTACAAAACAAGCATACAATTTAATAGATTCATTTCTTGTAAAGTAAAACTTCAATCAATGGGGGATGTTCATCCCCCACCTAATCTCTTTTCTTACGTTGAGTTTTAAGGTGTGGGTCTTACTGCCCATGCGTGATAAAAACAATCTTATAAAGGAGACTCAAAATGACGCTGACATTACTCTTACTTATTTTCATACTCATTGCCTTTATCTCAGCGCTAACTATCATTTTTAAAACCGTAAAAAAAGGGAGATTTTTCAACCGCCCCTACTTACAATCTATTATCATTTGCATTTTATTTTTTACAAATTGGATTTTATATGTAACAACTTTTTATTCGTTACTCCCCGAGAAAGTTAGCGAGTTCATATTCCTGCCCATTTGGTTTTTCCTTTGTATTTTAGGATTTATCGCTTTTTGGCACGAATGGAGAAATAATCGTGTGTTCTCGATATGTATTGGTTTTCTTTCCTTTATTAGTTTTCTATTTGGGCTGTTGTTGTTAGTTCTTTCGGGGATGTAATAGAAGAAGGAAGAAAAGCCAACTTTCAACTTTTCTTCCTTCTATGTTTACCTTTAGCTTTCACTGTCACTGATTCACAAGGTGTATAATATATTTGAGGCGTCGCCTTATCAACAAACATCATAAATGTAATAAAACCGAGAATAAAGAAAATAAACAACGTTAACAAAATTGCTCCTATCGTTAAAAGTATCATAACACCACCCCTATATTTTTCATGTTATTACACTTTTCGCTATTATATGAGCGTAATCCTTTTTAGAAAAAGAAACGTAACAAAATAATCACAACCACTCCCGTTAATACTGTACCTAATAAACTACGAGTATATATTGCAACAAGAAATGTTGGAATTGCTGTAATAAGATAATCCCACTGCATCGTCTCATGCATAAATAAAACTTGTGCTAAAAGCGCTGCTAATATCGCAATTGGTATGTAATTTAACCATTTTAAACCCCAGTCAGGAATTTGTAGTTTGCTAAATACGAGTAGAGGTAAAATACGTGGCACGAGTGTAACAGCTCCTGCTGCTAGTAAAAGTAATAATACATCTAATCTCATTTCCATTTTTCAATCACCACTCCAATCGTCGCAGCTAGTAATGTTGCGATAATAACCGCTATACTATCTGGCATAAATAGGTGTGAAACGTATGCGATAATAATCGCTACAATTGCAACACTTAAATGAATTGCTAGCTTTGGCTTACTACTTATGAGCTGAAGTACAAATAACCCGATAAACATCGCTGGTAATGCATAATCCATCCCATATGTATGCGGGTCTGGTATCCACTCACCAAATAGCCCGCCAATAATAGTAGCAAGTATCCAATTTAAATACGCTGTTACGTTAAGCCCAATCATCCATCTTTCACCCAAATATCCTTTTTGCGCTGCATGCTGCACTGCAACGCCGAAAGTTTCATCTGTAATTTGAGAACCGATAATGACGTTTTTTAATAGAGGTAGTTTCGTAAAGTACGGTGCGAGGGCAGCACTCATTAATAAATGGCGTAAATTAACAAAAAATACAGTAAAAATAATTGCGGAAGCAGGAGCACCGGCTGCATACATACCAGCTAATATAAATTGGGCAGAACCTGCATAAATTAAAGTGGACATAAATGCAATTTCAATGATAGAAAAACCTGCTGTTTTTGCAATTACACCAGCTGCTATACCGATGCTCAAATAACCAAATACAGTTGGTAAACAATCTTTTACTCCTTGCTGAAATGTATCATCGCTCTGCAAAGCTACATGTGCCTGAGCTTTACTCATCTCTATCATCCTCCATTCCTTCTAAAGTTCGTTTTCCTGTTACGACATGAACTAAATCTATATTTTCACGCCATAACGTATCTAACTTATCAGCTCCAAATTCCTTTGTGATTTCTTCAACCATAATATCGTGCCGTACATACTCTGTCGCAACGAGAACTAGCGCTGGGTCATACGTTGTAACGGCCCATGAAGTGCTATCATTTGAGAAGTTCGCAATTAATACTTCCTCTCCATCACGAGCAATAACAGTTAAATGACCACCCATTCTCTTTTCAACAACGTGGGGCGTCATATAATTATGATGAAACGTCGCTCCTATTTTTGTTTCTGGAGCTCCAAATAAGATTGAAAATATATGTACGCCTTCCTCTTCCTTTTGATGAATGTATGGCTCAATTTCATGCACTTGATCTTCCCATACAGAAATCCATAATTCTTCCTTTGCCCTATTAATTATATTGCATATTTCTTTTAAAACACGATCATTTGAGCGAATATGCGAAATTACATCTATTTGTCGCTCTTGTTCTAAACAATTTAGTTTCTCATCTAAAAATTCAAAGGACTTTTCAAAGTCTTTTCGCATTCGATTCATTAATTCGGTAGCTGGTACTGGTACATATTTAACTGGTTCAGAAGGTACAATATGCACCGCTCCTTTATCCATTAACTTACCGAGTACCTCGTAAATCATAGAACGAGGTACTCCTGTTTGTTTACTCACTTCATAGCCTGTTACTGGGGAGTGTTTTAATAATCCAATATACGCTTTACATTCATACTGGGAAAATCCTAACTTTTGTAATTCCTTTATAATTTCATCCATCGGTAACCCCTCACAATCTAAATCGCCCTTACTTCAAAACGACGATTTTGCTTCCCTTTACTTTTTACTTTATCAATAACAAGTGTTCCTATTTCACTCGTATTTTTCACATGTGTGCCTCCACAAGCTTGTTCGTCTAAATTTTCAATTGTAACAATGCGGATTTCTTGGATAGTAGTTGGCAGGAGATTTATTGCTGTTTTAATCATTCCTACAGCATTTTCTGCTTCTTCGCGGCTCATATAGCGAGTGGAAATTTCTTTATTTTGCTCAATAAGTTTATTCACTTCCTCAACAATTTCTTCTACTTCCACGCTCGATAACTCTTGTAACTCATTAAAATCGATACGGGCTTTATCAGGATAAATTTGGTTTCCGGTGCATAGTGCTCCATACTTTTCATAAACAACAGCTCCGATAAGATGCAGTAAAGAGTGATGACGCATTAAATTATGACGTCTTTCCCAATTAATCTCTAATTTAACTGGACCTAATTTTACTTGAGCTTCATCTTTTATATAGTGAACTATTTCTCCCTGCTCCCTCTTTACTTTTTCAACTTCAAATACAGACCCATCTTGTACAATGACACCCGTATCACATTCCTGCCCTCCACCAGTTGGATAAAAAACTGTTTCTTTTAGAAATACTTTATTCCCTTCTACTTTTATCACTTCTGTTTCGCAACTCGTTTTGTATGCATCTTCTAAATATAATGCCGTTGTCATACTCTCACCTCTTTAGTAGTTATAGTTATACCTACTAATATAAAAAATAACATTCATACAGTCAACTTATATTTCAGAATTTTTAATTTTAAACAAAAAAAGCCTTTTACAATAAGGCTTTTTTCTACATACTATTATTTATTTTAACTGTAAAGTATTTAATATGTTCCCCGCCAAATGCTCCCGTAAAGTACAACCTGTATACTCTTCCCTAAATACACCCGCCTTCACAAATAAAGGAATGACTTCACTAAAGAATAGATCTAGTGACTTTGGAGGTCCTCCTGGAATAGCAATAAATCCATCTAACGCCCCTGCCTCAAACCTATCCATAATTTGCTTCGCAACGTCTTTTGGTGTACCAACCGCAACCCAATGAGCCGATCCAACAACTTCTGGTCGTTCTAGTATTTGTTCAACTGTTGGTTCATTTTTAATAATGAAGTTCCGTAATAACTCGGCATGAGTTTTACTACGTACAGTTTGATCCCGACTTGGCAGCATCTCTTCCGTAATTTTACTTTCTAGCGGAATCCCTCTCGCATCTAATCCGAGAACCATTTCAAGTAACGTATATCTCTTCTCTTTTGTGAGATGTTGATGAGCTTGCCTATGCATTTCTAACGCTTCTTCATATGTATCACCTATAAAGAAATATAATCCAGGTAATACACGTATAGCATCTTGCTTGCGGCCATGCTGTTCTGCTCTTCTTCTTAAATCTTGACGAAGTTCAATTCCTGACTCTATATCAGGCGTTGCGGCAAAAATTGCATCAGCAACAGAAGCAGCAAAATTCCGACCAGACTCTGAAGCACCGGCTTGAAATAATGGCATTTCTCCTGATATATGCTGCGGAATATTAAGTGGACCTTTTACCTTAAAGTACTCACCATTATGCTCAATAGGCTTTACCATCTCTCTAATAACATCAGGATTATCTACTTTCAATACTTCATTAGGGTGACTCCTCCAAAGTTTTCTTACTAACTCTGTACATTCTGCCGCTTTCGCGTATCGTTCCTCAGATGATGGCATCCCTTCCTCACCAAAGTTTTCAGCACCGTCAATGGATGTAACAATATTCCACCCTACTCGGCCGTTACTAATCCAGTGTAACGATTGTAATTGCCTTGCTAATATATATGGTGGATAAAACGAAGTTGAAGCAGTTGTAACGACTCCAATTTTTTCTGTCGCATAAGCAATAGCAGTAAACAGTAACGTCGGGTCTAAAATGACACTCCCTTTATTACGAGCAATTAAATCTGGGTGCGCCACTAAATAATCGGCTTTAAAAACAAAATCTAACTTAGCCTTTTCTGCCTGTAGTGCCAACTCTACTTGTTCATCAATTCCGGAATTAAACTCATTCCCATCTTCTTTCTTTCTAGAAATTAAACATAATCCAATGCAAAGTTGATTCTTTGTAGACATATATACACCATCCCCTTGTTTTTAATTCACTTAGTTAAACAAATATTGCTGTCATTATGAAAATAGATAAAATGATATTGATAATCATTATCATTTTATGATGTAACTGTAATAAAAGCAATAACAAAAAAGACTCCCACTTTTGGAAGTCCTTTATCTCAATATTTCATTCGCTTCTTTTTCATAAATTTTATCAAATGACGTCATAACGCGCTGTGATGCTTGAATCATCTTTTGATCCGTCATAAGATCGGCCATCTCTTTCGTCATATCTACATTTGAATTTTCTAGCATATGATTTTTTACTATTCCTGTTCCGTTCGGTAAATTAGCAATGTTTCCTTCTGCTAGTGTAAAGCTTTTATTTTCACGTTGTACGAGACGAGCATTCGTTTCTGCATCTACTGTTTTTGTTTGCAAACGAGCAATATTATTTTGTGTTACTTCATCATATAATGTACCGTCTGCTTGTACAGCAACCTTTGCTCCTTCCGGAATACGAATACGCTCATTATTGACATCCATAACATAAGCACCTGAAGATGTTTGTAAATAACGATCACTATTTAATGTGAAACTACCATCTCTCGTTAAAAACGTTTCATCATTTTTAGAAGTAACAAAAAATGATGCTGTGCCGGCCGCGCCGTCATCTAAAAAGAAATCTGTAGCACTATTTGTCATTTGTATGTTTCCTTGTACTAAATTCACGTGTGTTGCGGCTGGTACTACAGCGTAATCGACCGAACCTATATTTGTTACTGCCCCATCTCCGCGGCGATATGTGTCTTGTACATCAAATACTTTAGACGTCATATTTTCTGCTTTAAATCCTGTCGTTTGAGCATTTGCAACGTTATTCGAATGAACATTAATTCGCTGCATGTAGTTCATCATACCCATAGAACCTATATAAAGACCGTTCATATTCGTTTGAATAAGGCAAGCGCCTTATTCTTCACCTCTTTTCTACGATGTTTGTAACATTTGTTTCGCTAAATGTTCAGCTGTAGCGATATGTATATTTTTCCTTATGTCTTGGCCGTCTGTCATTAATACAATAGGAGCTGATGATACTGCTGGAATTTTCAACAATTCACCACTACTTGCTGTTTCATCAAATTTTGTAAACACAATACCATCTATATGAATATCTTTAAAGTTTGTAATGATTTCAATCATATCTTTACTTTTCATCGAAGCTGATAACGTTAAACAAATATAATCTGGTTCTACTTGTCCCATCGTTTCAATCATTTCTTCTACTGTTTCTGACGTACGATAATTTTTTCCGGCTGTATCAATTAAAATATAATCGACGCGCGCTTCTTCTTTAAAATACGTAAGCGCTCTTGTCATTGCAGCTTCATCACGCACAGCAATTACTTCCGATCCAATTGTCTTTACGTTATCTTGCAATTGCTGCACTGTCCCTATGCGCGAATGATCTGTCGTTATAAAACCAACTGTTTTTTTCTTACCGTGAAATTGCCATGCCATTTTCGCAAGCGTCGTCGTTTTACCAACACCAGTTGGACCGATTAATGCAATTGTTTGTACTTCTTTTTCAAAGACGTTTTCCGTATTGAAATGAGATTTCATATCTTCCAATATGTACCTAATAACTTCTTCTTCCGTAATCATCGTTGCATTTTCAAACTTTATTTTTAACTTTTCAGCATATGCATAAATGAAATATTGTTCCACATCGTTTTGTTCTAGCATCCGAATTACCTTTTGAATAATAAACGGTACAGATTCTTGACTTTCTTTCTTTGGAACTACTTCTTCTTTCTTTACCGGAACGACTTGTTTCACAACTTTTTTCTTTTTCGGTACTTCCGTTTCTTTCGTCTGTTTCACCACGACAATTCCTTTTTCAAACAGCTTTAATAGTTTTTCTTTTTTTCTTGCCCATTCTTCACTATTTCCTGTTTGCATTGCCGCGTATGACATAGAAGTCGTTACGTTTTCTAAATTGTGCAGTACTGATTGAATTCCATTCGCCTTCACAATTTGTTCTGAAGGATCATTCACAACATCCATTAACTGTTCATGAAATTGAGCTGTACCTTCATTCACTTCTTCCTGTTTTTCTTCTGGAAAAGCGACTAACATTTCATAATCCTTTTTCCAAAAAAACGGTATATTTCGTTTTACACTTTCATCGACAACGTAATAATAATCTGTACCATATTGGTCAAATAACTTTCGATACAATTCATTTTTCGAAGCTGCTTTTATTCGCATTAACGCTTCTTTCTTTTCTGTACTTTCCATTACTTCACCCCCTACTATTCAATATAGGCAATTTGATCCACAACAATTTCTGGTGCTAATTCGCTAATACAAAGTACTTGTGCTTCTACTTGATAACGTTCTAGCAGTCTTACAATTGCAAATCTAAAATCTTTTCTACGTGTTAATAACACTGGTTCTCTTCCCATTAAACGTGCTTGCTTAAAGACGCGCTGCACTTGCTCAACGACACGTGTTTCTAAATCTAAATCCCAGTTTAACAAGTAACCTTGATATGAATTATTCACAACATCCGCATCTAACTCAATTGAATCAGAGAAGAGCGCTGCATAAATTTTTCCGTCCGGATTTTTCGCATTTTCACAAATAACTTTTGAAATACATTCACGAACAAATGATGTCACACCATCAACGTGATTTTGATACACTTCTTTTCCGTCAATAATACCTTCAATAATTGTTGGTAAATCACGAATAGAAATACCTTCTTTTAGAAGTTGTTTAATAACATTTTGAACGAGTGATAAATCAATTTCTTTCTTCTTAATCTCTTCTAATAGAACGCCATTATCATTTTCAAGCGAGTTAATTAAGTCTTTTACATGTTGGCGCTGAATTAATTCATGCAGATTACGCCTTACGACAACATCTAAATGTGTAATTAATATGCTAAGTGGCTCTAACACTTGATAGCCTTTCATTTGTGCATCTTGCACCATATGCTCTAAAATCCAATATCCATCTTCGCCGAAAATTGGATCTTTCGCTGGTTCTGCATCTAAGTCAGCCATTACGTTCGGTGTTTTTAGTGCTAATAAATAACCTGATTTTAAAACACCTTCAGCCGCCTTCGCACCTTTAATACGAATAATGTAACGACCACGTGGTCTAAAGCTCGTATTATCTTTAAAGTTAATTCCAGGAACGTTAATACCAAGGTCAGTAATAATCGACTTCCGCATAAGAACAACTTTATCACGAGCTGTTTCCCCGTTAATTTTCTGCTTTACAAGTGCTGCTAAATCTAAACCGAGTTCTACAATAATCGGATATTTATCCGTAAATACTCCGAATGAATCTTCCACTTGTTGCAGTTGCTCATCTTCGCCTTGAATCATTTCTAATTCTTTTTGAAGCTCGTCTTCTTTTTCTTTCTTTATTCGATTTTTATTACGAATGCCTAAGAAGATAATCGTTCCACCAACGAGTGCGAATGGTAAAAACGGTAGCGGAGTAAAAATACCCATTGCAATAAATAAACCACCAAGTGCATATACAACGACTTCATGTGCTAATAACTCTTTAAAGATACCTTCTGTTACTGTATCCGGTGAGCCGTCAAATACACGCGTTACGATAATACCTGTTGAAATTGCAAGCATTAACGAACCGATTTGGTTTACGATTCCGTCACCGACAGTTAACTGTGTATAATGAAGAGCTGCATCTGCAAAGCTCATTCCTTGCTGCATCATTCCGACAATTAAACCGAAAATAATGTTTACGAATAAAATGACAATCCCGAAAATAACGTCCCCTTTAATGAACTTCCCGGCACCATCCATCGCTCCGTAAAACTCTGTTTCCATATTTAATTTTTTACGTTTTGTCTGTGCATCTTTTTCTGAAATAATACGCTGGTTTAAATCAGCATCGATAGACATTTGTTTCCCTGGTAAAGAATCAAGTGTAAAACGAGCTGCTACTTCAGCTGTACGAGATGCACCGTTTGCAACGATAAACTGGAATATGATTAATACTGTAAAAATAACGATACCAATTAATAAGTTTCCGCCAATTACGAACTGGCCGAACTCTTCAATAACATGACCGGCATTTCCGTCTGTCAAAATCGCTCGCGTCGTCGAAACGTTAATCGATACGCGGAAAATCCCGATTAATAACAACATCGTCGGAAATGACTTTAATTCATCCCACTCGTTAATACTTGTCGCTCGCATATAAATAAGTACTGACATACTTAGTAGAAAAACGATAATGATATCAAGTATAAATGGTGGAAGTGGAATTAAGAGCGCCACTACGAATGACGCTGCTAAAAAGATAGAAAAATAGGTTCTTGCAGAATCTATCTTAAACAAAGAGATCTCCTCCAAACGCGCTATTATACTTCAAGTTCATTCGTCTGAATTAAATAGCGCATAACTTCAATTACAGCTACGTATAAATCTTCAGGAATCGTCTCATCTTCCTCGACTTGATAATATAAAGAACGAGCAAGCGGACGGTTTTCCACCATTGGTATTTCTTGTTCACGGGCAAGTGTTCGTATATATAATGCGAGCTCATCTTCCCCTTTTGCAACGACAATAGGCGCCGCATCAACTTGTTTATTGTACCGAAGCACCACTGAAATATGCGTCGGGTTGTTCACAATAAACGTTGCACCATCCATCTTCTTCGCGATTGTCCCTTGCAAGATCGCATGCATAAAGTTTTTTCGTTTCCCCTTTACTTGCGGGTCCCCTTCATTATCTTTATGCTCTTGTTTCACTTCTTCTTTTTTCATCTTAATATCTTGTTCGTACTCCCATTTTTGATAAATGAAATCAATAATAGAAAGAACGATTAAAATAATTAAAATGGCTAAAAAGATAAATTTAATTTGGCTAATAATTTCAGTAAGTGACGCTGTCCAGTTAAATCCAATCATACTGACGATTTTCTCTAAATTCTTTTTAAAGAGAACGTACGAAACGTAACCGATTAATCCCATATAAAACAGTGATTTCAAAATATCTACTAAACTTTTACGACTAAACAATCTCGTAAAATAGTTTTTCGGATTAATACGTGACGCTTTCGGTTTAATGACTTTAGAAGAAAATAGGAAGCCGACTTGAATCATATAATTGAATAAATGAAAAGCATATACGAGTATTAATATCGGAGCCGATACTTTCAGTAATAAAATCCCCATTAAATAAAAATACTCGGTTGAATCTGTATTTTTTCCAATTTGATCAAACAGCACCGCTACGGAATTCGCAATCTCAAACCCTAGCCAATCTCCGAAAAAGTAAACGACAACTGCTAATACGAGAATGGAAAATAAATTATTTAAATCTTTACTTCGGGCAATATTCCCTTCTTCACGCGATTTTTTACGCTTCTGCGGGGTGGCCTTTTCTGTTTTATTATCCTTTGCCATGCGCGTCCCCCTACTTCGTTAAGAAAAAGTTAAATAGTTTCGTATACTCTTCAAGTAATACATCCGTCATATTTTTAAACACATAACCGAGCATCGGTACACTCATCGCAATAAACAAAATACCACATGTAATTTTAATTACGTATGCATTCATAAAAACGTTTAATTGTGGAGCATTTTTTGCAATTAAAATAAGAACAAAGTTAATGATGAATAAACTTCCCATAAGCGGCAGAGCAATTTCAACCGCTGATGTGATCGCAAATAATAACGTTGCGAGTAGACTATCTAAAAAACTAGTCGTCAACAATTTTGAAATCGCCTCTGTATATTGAAACGACTTTAAAATCGTGGCAACGAAATAGTTAATGCCGCCAAGTGAAATAAAAATAATGAGAAAAAATATATCAAAAATGGTTGATAGTAAAGTAGACTGTGAGCCCGCATTTACATCAAACAAACTTGCTTGTGATAAACCGATATCAAAGTCTAAAATATGCCCTGCCATTTTCGGAATGTTCCACAGCATCTCTACAATTTTTGAAAGTGATAAACCAATTACAATTTGCGTTGCTGCATAAGCTGCAACGTCCCAAACTGTCTTGATGTGAGAGACATCCACTTGATCGGCCACTGTAATTGAAAGAGCAAGTCCAAATGTAACCTTTGCCATCGGTGGAATGGATCGGCCTGAGAAAAACGGTAAAAAATATAAAAATGAAGTAATGCGACAAAACGCAAAAAACGTCGCCGCCCATAATTCCATATTCATTTCAGTTCACCTATCTTAGTACGAACGCAATAGCGATGGGATTTTATCAAATAAATCTAAAATAAGCATCGTTAACTCTTGGAACATCCACGGACCTAAAATGATAATAACGAGCACAATACTCGCCATTTTCGGTAAAAACGTCAGCGTTTGCTCTTGAATTTGCATCATCGCCATAATAACCGCGATAATAATAACGACAATCAGACTTACAACGGCAATCGGCATTAAAATCATAACCCCTTTATAAAAAAAGGTTTGGAAAATATCTATAATTGGTGACGTATTCATTTATATGACTCCTATCACATAGCATCAAGCGCTTCAGGCGACCGTCTTAAACATAATATCGACAATTTTTGTATATCCACCTAAATATACGAAAACGAGTATTTTAAACGGTAAACTTAAAATCATCGGCGGTACCATCATCATCCCGAGGTACATTAAAAGTGTACTAATAATCAAATCTATAAATACAAACGCTAAATAAATGAACATCCCTGTTAGTAAACCTTTTTGAATTTGCGTTAACGTAAAGGATGGTACGAGTGTAAATAAGGAAAGATCTTTCAAATCTTTCGGCAACTCTTCTCCGCGTACTTTCAGCATCATTTTCAAATCATGCTTATACGTATGCTTTGACATATATTCTTTCATAATAGGAGCTGTCGTTTCCGCAGCTTGACTTACTGTTATTTTCTCTTTCGTCATCGGATCCCACACATCGCTCTTCAGTTGCCCGAGTACAGGCTGCATCGTAAAGAGTGATAAAAATAATGCAAGTCCAACAAGCACTTGGTTTGGTGGTAAATTCATTACCCCAAGTCCTTGACGTGTAATCCCAAGAACGATCATAAAATAAGTAAAATGTGTAAATAATAGAACGATAGAAGAAGATAATGATAAAAGGGTAACGAGCGCAAATAGTTGTACACTTGAATTACTCGTAAACTCTTTTCCATTTTCGAAATTAATAAAACCGTTCGGGGCCGCATACGCTGGATTTACAAAAATAATTGAAAAAACGATAGAAAATACGAAAATAACGGCTAATAATAATAACTGTTTCTTTATTCTCATGATGGATCCTCTACTTTTTTCGTTTCAGTCTTCACCGCGTCTTCTAGTGCTTGTTGAAACTGATTTCCTGTTCCGGTTAATTGCACAGACTGTACACCGTTATTACTAATAACAGTGAACACTTGCTTTCCGTCCACTTCAAATAAAAAGGCACTCGTTTGATGATTTAAATACACGCCGTCTTTTACTTGAATATGGCCATTTTCACCCTGCTTAAAAAACTGCTGTTTGCGCGTCTTTTTTGTCATATAATATGCACCATAACCGAGCGCACCAAACAGTAAAACGACTTGAAATAAGGTCGTCATATACGACATATGACTCCTCCTCTACTCTTTATCTTGCATTTGACTTTGCGCTTTCATAAGCGCCGCCTGTTTCTTGTCAGCTTCAATTTCAGAAATGATAATACCGAATTTCTCGTCCATTACGATTGCTTCACCGATGCCGACTTTCATATTACTTAAATACACATCTACTTTATGTCCTAAGTTTTTCTCTACTTCCAGAACATCGCCAACTTTTAACTGCTTTACATCACCAAGTGTAATAGATGACTTTCCAAGCTTTACACCAAGTTCAATCGAAATATCTGAAACAGTATCAATATGTGCTTTACCTGCTTCATTCCGCTTTCCTGCAAAATCTTCTAATCCCATTAATGACACGGGAGATACTTCATGCTTCATATGGATCCTCCTACTCTACAAAACTTTTAAATAGGAGCGCCTTACGCGTTCCATCTTTTCCAATAAAACAATTAAATTTATGCTTTCCATCTACATAACCAAGTAATTCATCCGAAACTTTCGTATGAAGCGGAATAATATCGCCTTCTTCAATTTGTTCAATCTCACTCATTGTCATTTTCTGCTCACCAATTGCAACGTGAACAGGTTTGTACACTTGATTTACTTTCACTTCCACTTCAGACGTATACTTCCTACGTTTGTCCGAAGAATGTTCGACAATATTTTCAGACGTTAACTTATCCATAATTTCTTCAACAGATAAGAACGGAATCCCGATACGCACCGTCGTATTCCAGAAATCTGTTTTCATATTTACGTTAAGTAATGAAATTATATCGCTCGCTGTCGTAATCTTTAATGCATTCGGATCTGTTTCCGTCGTTACAAATTTTGGTTCAATCGCAACAACACTTTCAAATGATTGCTCTAAATTTTTACAAAGAAGCAAGAATATATTATCAAGCGTTAAAAACTCAAACGCTGTTAACGGTCTGCGCATCGTAAAGTTACGCTTACTATCTCCGCCAAGCCAACATTCATGAATATAAATAACGAATGCTAAATCAATCTCAATAACAATTTCTCCAAGCTCTGGTAAACCGAGATCAATCACGCAATATAAATAATAATCTTTCGGCATTTTCTCCACATACTCACTCGTAAATGGAACTTGCTCAACTGTTGAAGGCTCTAGTTCAATTGGAATACGCATGCGCGCTGATAACGTCTGTGACGTCTGTTTTCCAAACGTAGAAGCAATCGCTTGCAAACTACGTAAATGCTCAACACCGAACTTCTCTGGTCTATTAAAATCATACTCTTGAAATTTCTCTTGCTTTCCTGCTTCTTGTGCGAAAGCTGGCATTTCCTCGCCTTCATTTACCGCCTTCAGCAGGGCATCAATTTGCTCTTGGCTTAATTTTTCGCCACTCATGACAATCCCCTTCCCTACCTTTTCAATTCAACGATTTCAACGTACATCTTCCCATTCTTCGTCAAAATCTTTCCGGTTCCAATCTCTTCATTCTCAAGCATAAGACGCACCGTATTTTTCGTTGAATTTTCAAGACGATACAATGTACCTTTCGTAATATGAAGCAGATCTTCAATTTTCTTTTTCGTATTTCCGATTTCAAAATAAATTGTTAACGGAATATCATCTTGTAATTTCAAATCTAGCCAACTCCCATATCATGTTCACGAAAATTTCATGTTCTCTCTATATGAAACTTCTTATTTTGAAACGTCGATATTTAATATTTTTTTAATATATCCTTGCGTTTCTTTAAATGGCGGTACGCCTCCGTACTTTCTCACATTGCCAGGACCAGCATTATAAGAAGCAAGTGCCAATACTAAGTCGCCGTTATTTTTCTTTAAATAACCGCTTAACTCTTTCACGCCACCTTCAATACTTTCAGCTGGTGAAAAGGGATTCTTCACACCCATCTCCTTCACATTCGCTGGCATAAGCTGCATAAGTCCCATCGCACCTGCGTGTGACACCGTTTTCGGATTAAAATTAGACTCTACTTCAATCATTTTTTGAATTAACGTTTTTGGAATTCCATATGTACGACTTACACGATCAATAATATCCTCATACTTCCCTTCATTAGAAGAACGTATTTTTTGAATATTATACTTCTTCGTTAATTCCCACGTATCAGCAGCCTCATTTTTCGTTTCTGGGAAACGTCGTTCAAACTCTTTTTGCGCAACTTGCACTTCATCTGCTTTCTTCGTTTCAGCCTTTTCTTCAGGCTTACTCGCTTCCTCTACTTTATTAATAGTTTCTACCGGCTTATTAACAACCGCTTCTATTTTCGTAGATTGTACCGGCTGACTCATATCTTCTATGTTTGCCGGCTGCGTAGTAGCCTTCGTCTCCTTCGCAGGCTCACTCTGCAACTTCTCTTGAAAACGACTACTAACGAATGCTTGTGGACTACTTAGCTTTTGCTGAATTTGCCCTTTCTTATATGCAAGCACTTCTTTTACTATATTTCCAACTATCATAATATCACCTTTTCGGTAAACAAAGATAATCTAATATTAGAGTTTTTTTTTAAAGTTTGCAATAATCCTTTTAATAATTATGTAATAAAAAAATGAATATATTGTTAAACTGTTATTTTTTTATATTTATTAATTCGAATTTTTAGTTGACACCCGTTGTGGCAAGGATTACAATAAATCTCGAAATTGATTTTTTCGCATATTACCGTTTTTCAATTTGCAGAAAAGTCAATATAAAAAAATGGGGGTTTCTTAACATGAGAATTAATACAAACATTAACAGCATGCGTACTCAAGAGTACATGCGCCAAAACCAAGCAAAAATGAGCAACGCTATGGACCGTTTATCAAGCGGTAAACGTATCAACAACGCTTCTGACGATGCAGCAGGTCTTGCAATCGCAACTCGTATGCGTGCTCGTGAAAGCGGATTAGGTGTTGCAGCTAACAACACACAAGACGGTATGTCTTTAATCCGTACAGCTGACTCAGCAATGAACTCAGTATCTAACATCTTACTTCGTATGCGTGACCTTGCTAACCAATCTGCGAATGGTACGAATACTGATGGAAACCAAGCAGCACTAGACAAAGAATTTACTGCATTAAAAGATCAAATTGACTACATTTCTAAAAATACTGAATTCAACGATCAAAAATTACTAGATGGTTCTAAAGAATCTATCGCAATTCAAACATTAGATGATGCTGATACTGGAAAACAAATTAATATCAAATTATCAGATGTTTCTACTAACGAATTAAAACTTAATAATTTACAAATTAACGGAAAAACTGAAAAAACACTTGCTGATTTAGACCGTACAGGTGCAAATACTGCTAAAGGAAACCTAACTGGATTGGCAGACGATGCAACAGATGCCGAAACTAAAGTAGGAGAATTTAAAAAAGCATTTGAAAAAGTAAAAGATTTCATGTCAAGTGATGACGTTAAGGCTATTAACGAAAAAATTACAACTTTTGAAAACGACAAAACTGTAGACAATGCTAAAGCAATTGGAGCTGCATTCACAGCACCTGCTGCTGGTGCAAAACTTGAAACTTCAAATGCATCTAGTGCAATTGCAGCAATTGACGCTGCCCTTACAAAAGTTGCTGACAACCGTGCAACTCTAGGTGCTACATTAAACCGTCTAGACTTTAACGTAAACAACCTTAAGAGCCAATCTTCTTCTATGGCTTCAGCTGCTTCTCAAATCGAAGACGCTGACATGGCGAAAGAAATGTCTGAAATGACTAAGTTCAAAATCTTGAACGAAGCTGGTATCAGCATGCTTTCTCAAGCAAACCAAACTCCACAAATGGTTTCTAAATTATTACAATAAGCCATTTGAGTTAGTTTCTTGAATAAACCTCTCTGCTTGCGGAGAGGTTTATTTTTTCTATATAGATAGATGATTTATAAAACCTTCTTTTTTATGTGAAAGAAAGCATCTGCGGTGCATAGAAGCGGTCAGTGCTTATCTTGATCCCCTCTTATGTTAAAACACAAACAGTAAATAAGCATAAGCCCCTCTATCCTTCCATAACTGTTTATTAGATTAAAAGATACTAACTATATCAATCTATAAGGGGTGTCTATTATGCGTATTGGTACGTATGTTTTGAGTATGAATGCTAGGCAGTCATTGTATGCGAATGAGAAGCGTATGAATGTTGCGATGGAGTATTTGGCGACTGGTAAGAAGTTGAATAACTCTTCGGATAATCCCGCTAATATTGCAATTGTGACTCGTATGCGTGTGGCGATTCGTAATAATGAGGATGCGATATCAATGCTTCGTACAGCGGAATCTGCACTTCAAACTGTGACGAATATTTTGCAGCACATGCGTGATTTAGCCATTCAATCTGCGAACGGTACAAATTCAAATGAAAACCGTGATTCACTGAATACAGAGTTTCAATCTTTAACAGAAAAAATTGGCTATATTGGCGAGACGACTGAGTTTAATGATTTATCCGTATTTGACGTTCAAAACCGCCCTATTACATTAGACGATATCGGTCATACAATAAATATGACGAAACATATTCCCCCTTCCCCTACACAACATGACATCAAGATTTCAACAGAACAAGAAGCAAGAGCGGCGATTCTTAAAATTGAAGAGGCTTTACAAAATGTATTACTTCATCGTGCCGACCTTGGTACTATGATAAATCGTTTACAGTTCAATATTGAAAATTTAAATAGCCAAAGTATGGCGTTAACAGATACTGCATCTCAAGTTGAAGATGCAGATATGGCACAGGAGATGAGTGATTTTTTAAAGTTCAAATTGTTAACTGAAGTTTCCCTTAGTATGGTTTCACAAGCGAACCAAATTCCGCAAATGGTTTCTAAACTACTACAATCGTAAAAATTCATCTTCCTTCTTTGGAACGATTCCATACAAAATAAAAGGGAAATACATATAAACTATGTATCTCCCTTTTATTTTGTACCCAAATTTTATTACTGTGTTACGGTCATAACTTGTCCGCTACGATCAACCATAATTTTCATTTTACCGTCTTGTGCATTATATAGCCCTAGTTTATGTAATTCCATTTTACAATCTTGTACGAAAGTTGGTAATTTACGAATTTGATCGATATCAGAACTTGTAATGAAATGAATTAAAAGCTGCGTCATGCCTTTAATATCTTGTACAAGCTCTTCTTTCTCTCGTTTTAGCCTTTCATTTTCTAGTTGTAACGACTGCAATTCACCTTCTAGACTACGTGTATTCTTCGCTTCTCTAGAACGCCCTGCTGCCATGCTAGAAAGCTTATAAATACCTTCCATAAACTGATGTAGTTCGTCTTCTTTTCTTTCACTACACTGATTAATTGTTTCAAAGTTATCAACGATACCAGATATAACTGTTACAAGATTTTTGTCATCCTCTTTATGCTGGATTTCTTCTTTTAATTCGTACTCGTTTTCTTGTTTTCCTGCAACAATTGTCTCTTTTACTGGTATATATTTTCGCTTTCGTCCTGGTTTTTGTTTTTCGATATTTTCAAACGGTATTTCACGTTTTTTCAATTTATAATACGTATTTTGCAATTGACTTTCTGTTTTTTGAAAAAGATTTAGTTCATTTTTACTTACGTATTTTGAAATATTTAAAATGTTTAAACCGTGACGCTGACAAAATTGATACACTTCATACAGTAGCTCTAGTTCAGATTTCAGCCATGTAATTGCTGATTTTTCGTACGCTCGCATCCCGCCATTTTTTTCTATATCTATTTGAAATAATACCATTCTATTATGTAAATCAAGTAATTCTTCATACTTTACTTGGAATTCTTTTTCTATTTTTTTAAATTCCACCTCTAGTTGCACATCGTTCATTTTATTATTTGACATGTTTTGTAAAAGACCTAATACATTAATTGCTGTGTGGTGATACATAATCTGTGCCACTCCCCCTCATCCTTTCACAATTCTCATCTGACTCCCATGTCTTTTAAGAAAATAGCAATTTTTACATATCCATATTATAACAGTTCGAAATTATCTGTCAAATAATAAACATACAAAAATGTATAGAAAGTATAAAAATTTGGAAAATGTTTTTTTATTAATATGTAAAATTGCATATTAATTACATTTAATTATATTATATGGTATTTTGAATATTTTTTCACCGAAAAAATTTGCGTTACCACGAAATGTTACTAAAATAACCCTCGAAAATACGTTTGCTTATATTTTCAAATTAAAAATCTTCATTTGAAGATTTTTTCATACATACAGCGCCAAACATCTTAGAAACCTTTCATTTTTCTGCCAGGTTAGAGTATAGAATACCAAAAAGGAATTAGCCAATGCTACATATGGCTAATTCCTTCCTCTCTTTAACAGAATAGAGTTATAAACCCAGTCTTCAAATCCTCAACCGAAGTCTCGCTTCTTCTAAAACTATCTCGGCGGCTCTCTCGTCCCATTTACCTAAAAAACACTCCATATCTCTAGTCTTACATCGTATGAGTCTCTATTAGGCACTGACCGCTGCCACACATAGCTAGTTCCTCTATTCCAGCTAAAAAAGCTTTTTTCTTACAACACTAACTTATCAACTAAACCAATTAACTCTTGAATATCTGGCTTACTTACTTGAGCATTTGCTCCTACAGCTTCACCTTTATGGAATAATTCATTTGTAATTAATGAAGAGAAAATAATGACTGGTAAACGATTCATTACTTCACTATCCTTAACTACTTTTGTTAAATGATGTCCATCCATTTTTGGCATTTCAATATCCGTAATTAGCAGGTGAATATGTTCAAACATTTTTTCGCCTTGCTCTTTCGCTAATTTTTCAATTTGCGCTAACGCTTCTGCACCATTGCTGAAGAAGTTCATTTTCGTATATCCAGCTGATGATAATGTTTCTTCTAATATTTGACGAAGCATCGCTGAATCTTCTGCAATATAAATTACTTTTTCAGCCCGATCTGTTTTTTGTTCTAACCCTGCAATTGATTTATTGTCATAACCAGTGCCGCTAATTTCACATACAATTTTTTCATAATCTAATAGTAAGATGATTTTGCCATCTAGTTTTACAATACCAGATGTCGTTTCTTCTAGTCCCATAGATAATGAAGCTGGTTCATCAATTTGTTCCCACGAAATACGTTGAATACGATGCACTTCATCAACGCGGAAAATAACTTTCATTTGGTTTAATTCTGAGATGATAAATTTCGTTTGATCAAGTGGCTTTGTTGACTTTAAATTAAGAGCCATTGCCAAGTTAATAACAGGTAAAATTTCACCACGTACTTGAACAACACCTTCAACTGCATGATGAGATTCTGGCACAGTTGTAACAGGGAATGGATTAATGATTTCACGTACTTTCATTACATTAATACTAAATAGGTTTTCACCAACAGTGTACGTAACAATCTCTAATTCATTTGTTCCGCTTTCTAATAAAATACTTTGTGCTTGTGACATAAAGGTGTCGCTCCCCTTCCATTAATTCCGTATATCTAATTATTAAGCTTTATAAAAGCGAAAAAGTCAACTACCTATATAAAAAATATAGATAGTCGAACGATTCATTTTATAAAAAAACAATTAATCTTGTATAAACGAAGCAAGTGCCTCTAATAACACTTCTTGTGCTCCTACAACTTCCGTCGGCATTGCTTCCCATTTTTTCGAAAGCTCGGTCTCTACTCTTATTCTCAACTCAGAATTCATTTCTGCTAGCACATATTCTTTCGTTGCTATATCAACATCAAGTAGCGCAAGTGCATATAATTCCGGGTCATTTATTTTTTCGAATAATCGTTTTAATACCACCGGTGCTATATGTTTTAATTTTTCAATATGAATTTCCTTATCCGAAAATAGTAACTCATATTGAATAAACGTAACATTTTCTTTAATCACTTTAAAATAACAATTATTTTTTTTATCATTTACAAAATAACCGTTTGGATCTGCAATAATACTTTCTACTTTACGAATTAAATCTGGCAAACTATTCGCCGCCATTACAGTCCGCTGCTCAATCTCACTCGGCGAAATGAATGTAACGCGATACTTATTTTGCGCCATCCTCCTCACCTCTCCTTTTATAGAAATTCAGTCTAATTGTATACTACAACTATCTTAAATTAACTTAAAACTATTTTATATTACCACTTCTTACACTACCACACTACTCTAGTAACGCTACATATCTCTGGTCTTACACATCGGTCGGGACTCTATTAGGCACTAACCGCTCCAAAACATCGCCAGGTCCTCTCTCAAAACCTAAAAAGTGCTTTTAAGAACCTTTCAATAACTCTATGTTATTAAACCAAAACGCTATCTGCTGATCCGTAATATTTGGCAACATAACAAAAAACTCACGACACTTCATCTCATCCTTAAACAGTTGATACTTCCAAACGCTATCGCTACCAACACTTATGAAATAAAACTCATGGATACGGCCAATGATTGCTTGTTTTTCGCCAAATGAATACGGAGGCACTTGCTTAATTTCAAATTGATCTGGTAAATATACATGCTCTTCTCGTTCTATTTTTAATACTTGCTCGGCAAGTTCACGTTTATTTTCGAAAAAAGGCAATTGTAAAATTCGCTCTTGTCTTGTCATACGAATAAAAAACCCTTTCTACTCCATTACATTTTTTCTTTACGATATATTATCGAATTAAGTTTACAACTTCATTTAATACTTCATCTGAAACTTTAATCACTTTCGCATTTCCTTGGAATCCGCGTTGGTATAACATTAAGTCAACGAATTCTACAGATAAATCTACATTGGCACCTTCTTGTGCACCACCGCGTACTTTACCCGCACCGTTTTGACCAGATGCACCAAGAGCTAAAATACCTGTTGTATTCGTCGCTGTATAGTTACCATTACCTGTTTTCATTAGTCCGCCTTCGTTCGGGAACATCGCAACAGCTAATTGACCAGCTGATTTCATACTTCCATCAGAATATTTTACCATCACATATCCACCGTCAGCAATGAAGCAATCTTTAACCGTCGCTGCTGCTCTACCATCTACGTCTGTTACTGATAATGTTTTATCTGTTGGATGGTTTGTTAAATGACTTAAGTCTAATTTTATAGAGCCGCCATCAAATGGAATATTGGCTCCTTGCTCTTTCGGATTTGGATTTCCAACAGCATCAAATGTCATATTACCACCTGCACCTGGAACATCCTTAAACTCTGTTTCTTTTTTCGAGTCATTACGCATTTGTACTTTATATGTATAATTATGTTCGCTCGTTTGTTTAAACTCGACACGCATTGTCCATGTATTCCCCGCATTATCATATACAGGTAAATCTTGTGTAATTTGTTTTTCACCAGTTGGAATATTACCTTTAATTGTCCCTTTCGATGTTCGAATACCACCAATTGCTGTTCCCATTGGAATTTGCAACGGTCCTGGAATTCCAGATAAATCAACTTCACCAGTTGCCTCATTCGCAGGGTATGCAAATACATATTGACCTTCAGTATTCGTAATATAGTAATCTGAAGATATCCCAAACGTACCTTTACGAGTAAATTCCATATTTCCGCCTTTTGAATCACCTACAACGAAGAAACCATTACCTTCCATTGCGGCTTGTGTTTTGCCGCCTGTTAACGTAATTGTACCATCACTATAATCCGTAACTGTACCACTCATTTTCACACCATTACCAATACTTTTCGGATTTGTTCCTGCGTATTTACCGTCACCTTTTGCACCAATCGAATTGTTATATAGTAAATCATCAAACATTGCTTTTTGTTTTTTATAACCTACTGTTTGTGCATTGGCAATATTATTTGAAGTTACACTTAATGCATTTTGTGTTGCATTCATCCCTGTAATACTTGTATATAACGCTTTAATCATAACGTATGGACACTCCTTATGAATTTGTAGTTTTTACTTCTTCAGTTACTTTTTGATCGTCTTTCTTTGCGTCTTCTGGGTTCGTTTCCCCAATCGGTTTATCAGACACTCTCTCAACGAAACGAAGAGATACAACCTTATTATTAATAACGAGCTGTACATCGTTATTTTCCGCAAGGCGAACTGTTTCTACTTGACCGGTTACTTTGTTTCCGTCACCGTCAACACCTCTTACGTATTTACCTAAAAACTTCATTCCACCATCAAGTGCTGTTGAATACATCGTTGATTGCAGCTTATCTACTGCTTTCGTCATATTCTGTACTTGTTCCATAAGAGATAACTGCGCTGTCTGATTCATCATTTGATTCATATCCATCGCATTAAATGGATCTTGATGTTGGAAACTTGATAAAAACAATTTTAAGAAATCATCTTTCCCCATTACCCCAGGAGTCTTTTGCGCTCCTGCCGAAACTCCATTACTTTGTTGCACTGGCGATTGTACACCATTAACAGTTGCGTTTTTTGCTTGCGCTCCTGCTTGTAACGGAATATGATTTGTACTGGTTGTATTTAATCCAACTGTTGGCACGCTTTATTCCTCCAATAATCCCGCAAATTCTGTTGATTGTTGTTTTTCATGATTTGTATTTGCTAATTTCTGTTTTTGCCTTTGCTCTTGTTCTCGCTGTTCTTTTCGATTTTCATCTTTATCTGAATAGCTAATTTGAATATTGATTTCTTTTTCTTTTAACTTTAATCTCAATTCATCAAAAATGATTTCAACACGTTTTTTCGCATCGTGTTTCTCCATTTCTACGTGAACGTCAATTTGATCTCCATGTTTTTTCATAAACACTGTTAATGTACCAAGTTTTTCTGGATTTAACTGGAATAAAACACGTTCTTGTTTCACTACAAATTTTTGCAGCGCTTCTACTTGCGCTTCCATTTTCTTTCCTAAGTCAGGTAATGAAACTTTCTCAGCACCACTATTTGATTTCCCTATTTGTTCGGTACTCGTCGTTTTATTTAATAATTCTGCACCTGCAGAGCTCGAATCGTTTAATGCATCAACTTCTGGCAACTCTACCTTTGCATCATCGCTCTCAAGTTTCGGAAGATCTACCTCTTTAGACTCTTCTTGTTTCTTTGCAATATTACAAGTTTCTGTTTCTACAACTTTCAATGCTTGCATCGTTTGCTCTGGCATCTTCATTTTGTCTAATACCATTTGCATTGTATCTTCTAAACATATAGCATTTTTGATATTCATATTTGAAAGAAGTTCTTGTAATTGTTGTAATTCAGCTGCAGGTAATTCATTAAGTTTAATATTGCCATATTCTTTATATAGCTCTTGTATTTTTTGTATGTATTGATATAACAATTCCGGCTGCACATGTAATTGCTCAATTGCAACCATTTGCTCAGATACAGCTAATAACAACTGTTCTGTCTCTTTTTTTTCTTCTTTCTTTACATTTGGTTCTTCTTTCGTTACCGATTTTTTAGAAAGAATATAATCTTTTTTCTCTTCTGTTGGTGCTTCTTCTCGTTTCGTTTTCTCCGTTTTCGGCTGTTTTTTATTTTCCATTCTCATCGTACGATCGAATGAAGAATCTTCATTTTTCGATTGTACTTCTAGCCCTTTTTCTTTTTGCGGAGGTAAACTTTGTTGCACCGGTAATACAGACTGTATCACTACATTCACCTCATCCATTCATACACATTTTCAAATCCAGAAGCATTTTTTCTTCCAGCTTTTCTTGTGCTTTCGCAAGCTTTTTACGATTTTCTTGATACATCTCATCAATGACACGTTCTTTTTCTTTTACTTGCTCTAAAAGGCTTTCATTTTTTTGAATAAAACCTTCCGTTTTTTTAATTTTTCGATTCCATTCTTCTATTCTTTCAGGTGAAAACGTATGTGAAGAAAGCATGCCCGCCATAATACGTTGCCCAGTTTGTACGACTTTACTACGCGATTTCACAACATATAAATCATATTCTTTTTTTTGTTCTATTTTTCTTTTTTCAGCTGTTAATTCATACACTTCTTTTAAAATATGTTCTTTTTCTTGATTTATTTGCAATTTTATTGTGTCGTACTGCTGTTTATCCACCTGTTTTCATAGCCCCTTCCTATTATAACGTTCTCTTTTTCTATTATATAGTTTTTTTCCAAAAAAATCTGTGAAATATTAAAAAACAAAAAAATAAGACCTCTTAGGCAGAGGCCTTATACTATATGGTGTATCGCTTCAACGATATCATCAAATTGGAAACTATCCGATCGACCTTGCTTTAAAAATGTATTTATACCTTCTACTTTATTTTTACATTCAAAAATATAAGCATTTTCTTCATTTTCTTGAATCGTTCCTAACTTAAAATACAATTCATTTTCTTTATAAATTGATAAAATTTTCCTCATTTCATTTGCAAGTTGCCAATGATGTGGCGAAACGATTTCTTCCATAATCCTACTTACTGAATCTAATACTGAAATTGCAGGATAATGACTAAGCGTTGCAAGCTCACGCTTTAATACAATATGTCCATCTAAAATACCACGTGCTAAATCTGGTACAGGGCCATTTAAATCGTCCCCATCAACAAGCACCGTATAAATACCTGTTATAGATCCCTTTTGTGTTTTCCCGGACCGCTCTAACAGCTTCTTCATATAACTTTCCATTAACAGTGTTTTACCACCAATCGGTAACTCTTTAACAGCAATATCAACACTTCTACGGGCATCGGCGAAACGAGTAACAGAGTCCATCATAAGTAATACGTTATTGCCTTGATCACGGAAGTATTCAGCAATAGACGTTGCGAGTTTCGCGGCACGAAGTTGCATAAGGTGACTTTCATCTGACGTCGCTACAACAACGACGCTTTTTCGCATCCCTTCCTCGCCTAACTCTTTTCGAATAAAGTCTTTTACTTCCCGGCCACGTTCTCCTACTAAACTAATAACGTTTATATCAGCTTTTGCATTTTTTGCTATCATTCCAAGTAAAGTAGATTTACCAACACCTGACCCAGCAAAAATACCAATCTTTTGACCGATACCAATTGTTAGCATAGAATCAATTGATTTTATTCCTGTTTCAAATACATCGGTAATCTCTTCACGTTCAAATGCATGTATAGGCGGTGCATCTAGTTTAATTTTCTGTAATGGAATGTTTTCAGCTTCCTCATTTAACACTTCACCATTTGCACTTAACACTTTTCCGAGCAAGTGATTACCACGTGGTACAGCAACATCTTCTGAAACTAATGTCACTGAATCTCCATAACATACTTTTTCTGTCTGTTCAAATGGAAGTAGCATATTATTTTCTTTTTCAATAGCAATCACTTCACATAAGACGTTATGTTCTCCAACGAAGCAAACATCTCCAATCTTTGCTTTCGGCCCTTTTGCTACGAAAAACTGTTCTTGTACACTATGAACTTTGCCTACTTTCGTATACAGCGGTGTTTCAATGAACTTATTCCATTTTTCGTTCTCATTCATTAACAGGCGGCTCATACATTTTGCTCCTCAAATAACTTCTCTTCTTCCCATTTCTGACGAAGTTTCGCAAATATAGGTGCAAATTTAAATTCAAAGAACTCTTTCTCTTCTTCCAGAACAAATTCACCAAACTGCAGGGAGAAATCATATTTCCATTCTACTAATTGTAGTAACCAATATTCTTTCGTATTCTCCTTCTCTTCTTGAATACGTTCAAACGTTTCTGGATGTACTGTAATGATTAATTTTTCAAACGAAGTTGGCAATGTTTGCACGATGCCAGTTAAAATAGGTAACACATCAAGCGATCGTGAATCTACCGCTTGATTCACGATTTTTTCTGCTAGATGAAAAGATTGATCCCATAATAACTCTGTCCATTCATATGCTGTTTCTTGTTGTTCTTTTTGAAACTGCACACGCGCTGCTTCCATCTGTTCCATTTGTTCATGAATATGCATTTGAAATTGTTCTTTATCTTGTAATAACTGCTGCTGCTCTCGTTCTAGCATTTGCTTCTCTTGCCTTAGCTGATTCATTTCCATATGTAATGATTCTTGCTGGGCGCGAAGTTCTGCATGATCAGCTTGTAATTCTTCCTCTTCTATTTGAACTGAAGCTGGTTTTGGAAATTGTAATTCATACGTTTCTTCAGAAAAAGAAACAGAATTCTTCGGAATTCTGTTTTTAAATAAGGACATCCTCTTCACCTCTTTGAACGATAATTCTTCCTTCTTTCTCTAGCTTTTTCACTGTACCAGTGATCGTTTGCTGCGCTTTTTCAGCATCCGTCATCTTAAGCGGTCCTAAGCCATCTAATTCTTCTAGAATCATCTCTTTACGGTTTGAAGACATACATGTAAATAATTTCTCTTTAATTTCTTCTTTTGCAATTTTAAGTGCTTTCGCAAGAACACCGTTATCTGTAATTTCTTCTAATACACGGCGAAGCGCAAGATCTTCAAGACCAAGTAAGTCTTCAAAGACAAACATATTTTCTTTAATTTTCTCAGATAACTCATAATCGACTTCATCCAGCTTTTGAAAGACTGTTTTTTCAACACCACGTGAAACATTATTTAAAATGTTTACGATTGTTTTCAAGCCATCAGTTTTATTAATTGCACTGAATGCCATATTATTTAATTTCGATTTTAACAACTCGCCAATTTGATTAATTAATTCACCATCAACTTGTTCTAACTTCGCAATACCCATTACCGTCTCTACTCGTTTATGATCTGGCAATCTCTCAATTAATTGAGACGCAAGTTGCGGTTTAATATAAGAAGCGATAATTGCAATTGTTTGTGGTGACTCATCATTAAGCACTGTAAGAAGTGGTTCTAAATCTGTAAGTGAATTTAAGAATTCAAATGGATTATCTTTGTTATACCAAAGATCTTCCAATAATTTTTCCAGTTCGTCTTCTGGCATGTTTTTAAATATGCGACGAATGTATTCTTTATCTGGAGTGACTAAGTTCAATTCTTTTACATTTAGTTCATATAAGAACTCTCCTAGTACATTTTCTAACGTTTCTGGTTTGTATACACGAAACTTTGCGATTTCACGAAGTAATACTTCTTTTTCCTCAGCTGTCATATATTCAATGACTTTTGCTGCCACCCCTTCTTCTAATGTACGAATAAGGATGGCAGCTTTTTCTTTGGAGGAGATTTCATCTAACATCGTTGTTCCTCCCTTACTGTCCGTTTAACCATTTTTTAATTACTTTTGCAGTTCCTTCTACATGTTCTTTCGTAGCATCCTGCACTTGTTCATCTAACGTTGGTTCTTTCGGTTCTTCTGGTTCAGGTTTTGGCTCTGGCACTATTTTTTCTTCAGGAATTTCCAAGATACTTTCATTACTTGCAGCCACTTCCTCTTCTGCTAAGTATTCTTCATATTCCTCTTCTTCTTTCTTTCTCTTACGTCTTGCTAATAAGAACCATACTAGACCACCGATTGCTAATAAGCCAGCTGTAATTCCACCGAATAACCACCAGTTCATACCACTTTTTTCTGGCTCTTTCTCTTTTTCGGCTTTCGGCTGATCGAACTGAACAGTTACAACGTTAACTTGACCATTTATAAAGTTACCGTTCGGATCAGCTTGAAGTCCTGCCGCTGTTCCGATTGCTTCTTTAAAAGTTGTCATATCAATTCTACGTTTTACTAACGTATCATTATCTACCCATACAACAACATTTGTTTTCGTTAATTCTGGGTGTTTCTTAATTGTTTCAACTGTTTTATCTATTTCATAGTTTTCGATTTTATTACCATTTTTATTATCATAGACAACTTTACCATTTTGATTATTGTTCGTACCGTAGTTTGGCACTTCACCGTTCGCTGTAATACCAGCACCTTGCTTCGTATCTGCCCCTTCTTGCGCAGTAGAGCTTTCCTCTTGCTCTTGTTTACTACGAAGTACACCTTTATCACCATACTTTTCTGACTGACGTGTAACTTCATCGTAGTTTACAGATACTTTCGTATTCACTTTATATTCATTCGGTTTAAACATCGTCATTAATGTTGCATCAATATCTTGCTTTAATTTACCTTCAAGTTGGTGCTGCATCTCTACTTCTTTCTCGTAAGAAGAGGAACTACTAGAATGTGCTTCATCTGCTCCTTTTGAGATAACACCTTTTTTACTATCAATAACACTTACTTCTTCTGCCTTCACACCAGGAACCGCTGCACTAATCATTTGCTGTATACCTGCAACTTGATCAGCTGTTAACAATTGTCCACGTTTCACTCCAACCGTAATCGCCGCTGTTCCTTTCGCTTTTTCTTCATCAAAAATTGTCTCTTTTTCAGGCAATGTAATTTGAACATTTGCCGTTTCAACTGTCGCAAAGTTTCTTACAATATCTTGCTCCAATTGCTTCTTCGTACCGACAATTTGCTTCATTTTTTTATCTTGTTCACTTGAACCGAGAGAGCTTTCTAATAAAATTTCCTCACCGCTTTTCGAATTAAACGGTAAGCCCATCCCATTCATTTCTTTTCGAACCCATGGAGCATCATTCTTTTGCACACGAATTGAACCATCGGCCGCTAATTGGTAATCGACACCTAACTTCGATAATTCTGCTGTAATCTCTTGTTTATCTGCATCATTTAAATTTTGATATACAACAACATATTTATCTGGCAAGGTGAAGTATAAAAGTGCTCCTGTTACAATCGCTAAAAGCGCAGCACCGATTACTAACTTATGCCACGTTTTTAACGATTGGATAACATTTTTCATCTTTTCCATTTAAACACACCCGTCCACTTTCCTAAATTTGCATATTAATTAGTGACTTATAATTTTCAATAAGATTATCACGTACGAGAGCAGCCGTTTTCATTTGAGACTCAGCTTTCTTTTGCTGAATTAAAACGTCATGTGTTTCTCCTACCCCTTTAGTTAGTAAATCATATACCGCTGTTTGTGCATTGTTTTGCGTTTGATTCATATCTTCCAATAAATCAATAAACTTTTTCCCCTCAACTACAGATGTTTGAGAAGTTTTCGGTGCACCAATTGACTGAATTGCTCCAAATGGTTGTGTATGTAACATTGGTTGGATTTTCATATTACTATCTTCCCCCTTATCCTCGGCCGATTTCTAAATCTTTATCAAGCATTTTTTTATTTGCATTTAATACACTCGTATTCGCTTCATACATTTTTTGAGCAACCATTACATTCGTCATTTCAGCAGTTACATCAATATTTGGATAACGTACATATCCTTCTTCATTTGCGTGCGGATGCGTCGGATCATACACTAAATTTTCCGTTTTGTCTGCTTCAATACTTTTTATTTTCACTCCGTTAGTAGGAGACCCATCTAACATACTTGCAAAACTATTATTTGATTCTAGCACCACACTACGACGCTCATATAAATCTGCCCCCGGAGCCGCCGTCGTATTCGCATTTACAATATTGTTAGAAGTAACTTCCATCCACTTTCTCGCTGTCGTTAGCCCTGAGCCACTTGCATTAATTGCCTGAAACATCCGTTGTCTCTCCTTCTACTTTTAACGTCCGCGTGCCGCTTGGTTAATTGCATATTGTGTATTAATTGCGTTAATTGAAATACCGTATAACTGATTTGTTTTCATTAAATCTAGCATTTCTGTCGTTACATCCACACTATTCCCGTCTTTATTCGTTTGCATTGATTTTGTTTGAATCTTTGCATATGTATTTTTCGTATTTACTGTCGGCAAGTGCATTTCATTCGTTTGATATAAATCTGGATTGTTCTTTAAATCAGCCGCATTATTTTTATATAACGCACTACTTTTATTCATCTGCTCAGCAAATGTTACATCTTGTGCTTTATAGCCAGGTGTATTCGCATTTGCAATATTACTAGAAACAGTATTTCGTTTCGTCACTAAATAATTCATATAATGGCTTACATCACTCACTAAATCTGGCATATTCCACACCCTTCCTTTTCTAACGTAATGATCCACTGATAGAAGTTTCACTTCATTATTTATTTTCTTATATGCGTTTATTAAAATATTTACTATTATGTACCCTTACATATTTTATTCCATTTTTTCATTGTTGTCTTTAGAAAAATACAAAAATATAAAAAAGAATGCAAAAAAACTGTATACACATAGTAATCTATAGAAAATTTCAATATATAAACTACAAACTAAAGTCCATTTTTCTATTATTTAGATTACTATTATTTTTTCATCACAGTCATAAAATGAAACCTCAATCAGCGGATTTCTTTATGTAAACGAAGGAATAGATCCCCTTTTAAAAGGGGAATCTGCTTCCAGACGTTATTATTAATATTTACCGTAAAATGAATTAGCCTTCATTCGCCCATCATTTGTCATAATCATTTCTTCCAAAATCTTTTGCTTATCTCGAATATGCTGAGCTGCCTTAATAATGAATGGGCTTACTTCTGCTGCAACTTGCGCACGCGTTTCTTCATCCAATGTCATCATCCAGCGATTTAACATCTCACTCTTCTCAGCAAACTCTCTGTCTGACACTTGCAATTCACCGATTTCATTAAAACAGCTGACAAACGTCCGATAAATATCATTGTTCATTTTCAAGTGCTCCGCGGTAACCGTCTATTAAATCTTGTAACACTTTCACAATTGCATCAATATCTTTCGCTTCACGCGTTACTTTCATCGTTTGAATTTGAATGCTAATCCAGTCATATAAACCATATAGACTATCATATAAATCTTTCGTAATCTCAGGATTTAATTGAAGCTTTAGTTCTTCAAAAATACGTTCTAATTTTTCAAGAAGTGCGTCCCCTTCTTGTAGTTTAAAAGTATGTAAAAGTTCTTCTAAATTACGAAACTCTACAATACATCTTTCATAAATAAAAATTGTATTTTTAATCGGATTACTCGTCATAATATCATTTTGCATATAACGTTGCCATGCTTGCATACGATCACTTCCTCAACTTTCATTAATCATCACTTTTTTGTTTTGTCATTGCTTTAATTGTTTTTAGTTGGCTATCAAGCGCCGCCAATGTACTTTCTAGCTTTTGATACTTCTTCACAATTTCATCTTGCTTTTGCAAGTTTTGCGTTTCAATATCTTTAATCTTTTTATCTAAATCACTTACACGTGAATCAATGTTTTTTACTCTCTCGCCGACTACACCTTTATCACCGAATAGTTTATCAAGCGGTTCTTCCATCATTTTTCCTAAACCATTAGAACTAAAGAAAAATTGCTTCGCTGCATCTGGCTTCTCTTTTAATGCTTTCGTTAACTTTTCATCATCAACTTCCATCGTTCCATCTTGCTTTAATTGAATACCAAATGTGAATAAATAATTACCATCTTGAGAAAATGTTACGACATTGTTCATCGCTTGACGTACACTTTGCATAATAGCTTGACCTTGGAAAGCTCCACCTTTTCCAGCAAAGATATCTACTGTAGAAACAGCTTTGTTATAATCAGCTACCATTTTTTTAATAACATTCGATGCATCTGTTACGTTTGAGTCATTTACTGTAAATTTCAGATCTATACCTTTTGTTTTTGGATCTGTTGTTGTACCAGCATCTGGCGCTCCTTCTACTTTCGGCTCAGTTACCTTTAATAATTCAATTTTCACACCTGGAAGAGCTTCAATTGTATTCGTAGAACTTTCATCTGTAATACCATTAATACTATATTTAGCATTTTGTGCTTTATTGATTGTATTGAGCGCTTTGCCCTCCGCGTTAGCTAAACCAATATCTTGAAATAGCGTAGATGTGTTCGCCTCAAACTTAATCTGTCCATCTGTTCCCTCTTTTTTTGAGGTCATGAAAATTTTATTTCCAAGTGTATAAGCTGATACGCCATAATCTCCATCATTAATCTTATTAATTAAATCTTTATATGTCATATCTGTTGTTACTTTTAATTCTTTACCCCCTAATTTTAATGTTTCATCTTTAGGAAGCTTTGCATTTATATCTTTAATTTCGTTAGAAGCTATTTGATGACGTTGCGCGAGCTGTGTAATTGTCATATTAAAAGTTCCTGCAATTGCACCACCATCAGCTTTTACATTAATATAACCATCTTGTGATGTTGTTACTTTTTTCTCATTCCCTTTAAAAGCCGCTAAGTTTTTAAAAGTTTGTGTGAAAGAGCCAAATTCTGATTTCAAACTTGTATATAATAATTTATCATTTGTAAGGTCGTTCTTTTCTTTCGTATACGGTGTCTTTTTCATATCTAACGCATTCATTTCTAATTCAACGAAGTGAGAAGTATCGATCATATTATTTCCAAGATTCCAAATCTGTTGTCTACCACCAATGCCTGTCATCGTTCCTGCCATATTTATCACTCCTTATTGTTTACATATAATCTAAAATACTCGTTTTACTCATCGTACTAACCGCTTTAAGCGTCGCTTCATACGTTGCATTTATATATGCCAAGTCAGAAATTGCGACCGCTAAATCAACATCCTCAATTTCTTTACGGTTTTCTTGAAGCGCTAAATTTTGCTCACTTAAAATTGTTTTAAATGTCTCCATCGTGTTCATTGTTGAACCAACTTCAGTTGTACGGTTAATGATGCCATCTAAGTTTTTCTTATTTTCTCCTAATAACGGTTGTAACGCTTTTTGGTCACCTTTTTGCATCGCTTCGCTCATCTGTTTTAACGTTTTTATAACCGGTGATAATAATGCTTCTCCGTTACGAAATGCCTTTAATTCATAACCATCATTTAATTGCCAGTTCACATCATTTTTTCCGCCCTGGTACGTACCATCTTCTGTAAATGGTGACTTTTCTGCACTATCACCACCGAAAATATAACGACCTTGCTCTTTCGTATTCGCTAAATATACAACTTGTTTTAAAATTTGATCAATCTCTGCACCAATGGCTTTCAATTCTTTTTCACCATTTGGCTCATTTAATGCCTGTACCGTTAATTGATCTGCTCTCGTTAAAGATTTAAAAATACCTTGTAAAGTATTTTCAGTTTGTGTTAATACATTTTTTGAGTCAGCTAAATCTTTCTGCATTTGTTCAATATTCGCCAATGAATGTTGAATCGCAAATGATTTACTCGCTGCTAGTGGATCTTCACTCATAAGAAGATTTTTCTTCCCTGAAGTTACTTGGTTTCTATGGTATTGTTGTTGCACATTCAAATCCATTAACTGATTCTTTGCCCAGTTTGCATTTTGAAATGTAGATACTCTCATTTCTATCTCCTCCTTATATATTTCCAATCAATTATTATCACTTATCGAATAATCGAAAATAGACTATCAAACACTTCATTCATTGTAGTAATAGCTTTAGAGTTTGCGACGAAATATTTTTGGAAGGCCATTAAATTTACCATTTCCTCTTCCATATTTACACCTTCAACGCTCATTTTTTCTTGTTGAATACCTTCTAGTAAGTCGCCATGAATTTTTTGATAACCATTTACTGCACTTTTATCAGATGCAACACGAACTATAAATTGATCTAATGCTTGTTTATAAGAAAGACCTTCTTTATAATCGTCCTCTGTAACTGCTGCTAGTTTATTTGCTGTTTCAGCAGATATTTTCATTTTCGAAATATCTTTTTGGAATTCTGGATTTAACTTCATATCTTTCGCATGATCTCCAACGAAGAAATCTTTTCCCATCACTGTATTCACTTGATTTTTCATCGAACTCATTAAGTCTTCAAGATTTTTTTTATAATCAACTATCTTCGCTTTCGTGTCAATCGCTGATTTTATCGCTCCGCTAGTTACATTGATTTCTGAACCGTAAATCTCAACTGACATTGGGTCTTTTTCTTTATTTAATTGAAGTGGATATGTATCTTGTCCATTTACTGTTAAAATACCATTCATTCTAACACTCGCGATATTAGGATTCATAGATTCATAAGATACTTCGATGTTTGCATACTTAGACATCTCTGTAACGATGCGATCTCGTTCGTCTAAAAGTTGATTCGGCACTTGTGTACCCGCTTGTCCAATTTTATGATTCGCTTCTGCTAAACTAGCAGCAAGACGATTAAATTCATTAACATGCGCTTCAATATCTTCTGCTGTCTGTGCTTCCACTGTATCTAAGTTTTTCGCAAGACGATTCACTTGACTTGTGAACTTCCCAGTTTCAGAAATTAATGTATCGTAGTAGTTTGGTTGCTCTGGATTTTTTGCTACTTCACGAAAGGCATTAAAGAAACCGTCCATTAAACTAGATAATGAATTCTTTCCTGTCGTTCCAACCATAGACTCTACACGTGATAAAGTCGAATTCATGTAGTTATAGTAAGAGAGCTGAGATAATTGATCATTAAACTGCTTCGTTTTTACCTCATCAGTAATACGGTCAACACCTAGCGTTTGTACACCGTAACCAATTCTCTGTTCTGGCGTATGACCATTACTTGCTCCAACAGATCCGTAATTCACCATTTGACGAACATACCCCGGTGTATGAATGTTAGACAAGTTTTGTTTCGTTGTTTGTAACCCCATTTGAGCCGCTAACATACCCGATAGCGGTGTATTATAATCAGATAATCTCATAAAGCTTCACTTCTCCTTTACAATAGTTCGTTCATAAAGATTTGCGAATTATTGTTTCGCTCTAAGTTATATTCAGAAACAGAATCCACAATACTTTCTGTAGTTTTTAATAGTACGTTTAAGTAATATTGATTTTTCAAAAGAATCATTTTTACATTCTCTTCTAATTCAGTTACGTTTTTTTGTAATTCTTCCATTTTTTCAATTTCTTCTTGAGAAAAATACGAAAATAACGCACTTACACGAAACGATTCAACTCCTTGTTCTTTACAGAACTGAACAACCATTTCTTCAAATGAGCTTGATAACCCTTTTAAACCATCAATGTACTGCAATTGCTCTACTTGCAACTTTTGAACTGCATTTACATTTTTATTTTTTAAATTCTCATATATTTGCTCTCCAAGCGCTTGAATATTTTCATACGCTTTTTGAATAATAACGAGTTTTTCATATAATTGTATGTACATATAGCTTCCTTCCTTTTACAAGACTAAATTCACAATTAAACCATGGATTTCTCCAATTTGATTTAACATTTCTAAATGTCCTGTTTTCGTATTAATTAAATTCATCACATCTTCTAATTCATTCAATCCCATTTCTGCCTGTTTCACAATCGTCATTTTCTGTGAATATCCGTAACGTGGGTGACGAGACATGACATCTTTATACTGCAATACATTATCAACGTAAAAATTCAAAAATGATTTTACTGTATTTTTGTATTCCATTACATTATCAAGCGTTAATTCCATTTCAATTTTCTCTTTAATTTCTCCAATATTATCGACAAACGCTTCCATTTGTTCTAGTAATTTATCTTTTTTCGGATCTGCATGCAAATTATCCAAAAATGCAAGTCCTGTCCTGACATTTGCTTCTTTCGGCATTTGAGTAGCAGGCGGTATATGCGATAAAATTGGATTATGCGAGATAGAACGTAGCATATATATCACCTATTTATTTTTTTATTTCTTCCTAAACTTAATCGTAAAATCCAGTTATTTATAATTATACTCTGAACAGTAATATTTTGCAGTTATTTTTTATAAAAGATATGTTACAATTTAGCATGAGGTGGCACAATTCTATGAATATTTTCCTTTGTGGTTCAAATCAATTAACAGCATTAGATCAAGAAGAAATTAAAAAATTTTTAACTGACTATGCTCACAAACATAAAATTTACATATTATGTTATAAATCTATTGAAAATGAGGTTCTTCGTTTTTTCGTTGAGAATGAAAGACTCGCTCAAAATTTATGCCTTTACACGCTGCAACCATTGCAAGCAATTACAGATGAATTCCAAGAAGTCGTTGATTACTTAAAAAAACACGGAGCCGAATATGTTGCTTTTGATCATCCTTCTGACTCCATTTACCGATCAGATTATATGTTTTTTGTTAAACAAATTATTGAAGACACTGATTTAGTTCTCTGTTTTTATAATGGGGACAAACATACATCTGTCATCCCTGTCGATGTTGCAAAAGAAGCAGGTATTGATGCTGTCATTTATGATTTACCAGGATTACATGAAAAGCAAATGAAAAAAAGCTTTGAACAAAAAATTCGTATGATGTAAAGGGGGAGGCACAATATCATTATTGTGCCCATTGTAAATATGATAATTGAACAAGATTATGATCATTTTATCGCGAGTTTTAAACAACAATTCAATATGGACATCGCTTCATATAAACAAGATAGAATGCGCCGTAGAATCGATGCTTTCATTTCGAGAAAAGGCTTCGAAAACTACACTAATTTTTTAAACAAATTACGCGCTGATCAAAATTTATTTTTAAATTTTATTGACTATATTACAATTAACGTTTCAGAGTTTTTTAGAAATAAAGAACGATGGCAAACTTTAGAGTCGAAAGCACTACCAAAATTACTCGAACAAAATAGCGGAAAATTAAAGGTATGGAGTGCCGCTTGCGCTGCTGGTGAAGAACCGTACACACTCTCTTTAATTTTATCAAAGCATCTAGCTCCATTTCGTTTTGAAATTCAAGCAACAGATCTTGATTTTCATATTTTAGAAACCGCAAAACGCGGTCAATATACAGAACGTTCTCTGAAGGAATTACCTAATGATTTGAAAGAACGTCATTTCACAAAAGAGAATGATATATATTTATTGCATCAAAACATTAAACAAAACGTTACGTTCAAACAGCACGACCTTTTAATGCAGTCGTTCGATACAAATTATGATTTGATTATTTGTCGTAACGTAATGATTTATTTTACAGAAGAAGCAAGAGTAAAACTTTATGAAAAATTTAGTCGTTCTTTACGAAAAGGCGGTGTACTATTTGTTGGTAGTACGGAACAAATTTTAACACCCGAACGTTACAATCTTCAGCGATTTGATACATTCTTCTACGAAAAAATATAAAAGAGGTCGTCACAATGGAGTGACGACCTTTTTACATAACTCGAATTAAAATAATACCGACAATCCATATAAAGAGAAAAAGAAACGTCATAGACCATTTATGTTCTTGCATCGTATGTTTCAACGCCTGTGACAATTGTGTCATGTTCATTTCCGCAAGCGCTCTCCATACACTTACATCCCGATCTTTAGCAATACGGTCTGTAACGCTAATTAAAATTGTTTCGTTAGACAGTTTCGTTATATAAGCAGTAATAACCGTTACCATCAAATTTATATTTCCTTCTGAAGAATCACTTTCCACTCTAGAGATAAGTGCACTCACATCTAGTAACGGAATATGTACTTTTCTACCAAATGATAGTTGTACTTCAGCGAAATCATATGTTCCATCTAACAAAGGAAGTTCTTTTATATGCGCCTGCTTAACAAGCCCTTGTAGGCTTCTAATTACTTGTTCAAATATTTTTTCTGTTTGCTTACCTTCTCCAGATAACGTGTGTAACTTTTTAAAAAGTTGTAACACTGTATCCATCTCTTTAGAAAGCATTTCCTTCATAATCTTTCCATCACTTAAACTTGCAAGTAAAATACCTATTTCATTATTTTTCGAAATAATTTTAGACTGTCCAGTAAACACTAAATTGCTACGCTTTCGTTCTTTCTGGATTTCATGCTCCGAAATAGCTGCAGGCTGTTTTAATGGTTGTAACGCCTTATCTTCAATTGTCGTACGTTTAATCTCCATTTAAGCGCCTCCACTACTATGAAATAATTAGCCCCATTCTTTATTACTCTTTAAAACTAAAAACAGTACGAATAAACCTGACATGATAGTAAACACATCAGAAGCTTGCACTCCCTGTTCACCTTTTTCTTCTTTCTTGACTTTCGGTTCTTCTTTTTGTTCTTTCTTTTTAGAGGCAACTTGTTTGTTATTTTTCTCTTTTTGGTTCTTCCCGTTATGTACTTCCTTGTTGTCTTCGAACGGCTCTTTTATAACGTAAGTAAATTCCTCTTTCTCTTTCAACGGTTCTTTTATAAACTTATTTACTATCTCATCTTGCTTCGGAATTTGAACAACTGGCAAATTTTCTTCTGGAAGCGGGTTTTTGACTTTCGAATCTTCTTGTTTCTCATTTTCTTTCTTATCTTCTAATTCATTTTCTAGTTTATTATCTAATTTATCTTCTTTCTCTTTCTCTTCTATCTTTTTATCATCTTCGTTTTTTGGTGCCAAAACAGAAATGATATATTCACTTTTCTCAACAAGTTTATTACCTGCTGCATCTATTATCTCTACAAGTAATTCATATGGACCAGCCGGCAATGCTTCTGTTATTTCAAATACTTTTTGCCAATCCATATCATGCTTGTTGTAGTCTAATAAAAACGAAAGCTCTTTATTTTCTTTCCCTTTTAATGTAACGCGCACTTCTTTTACAACCGATTCTATATCTGACGCTTTTACTCGTAGATGTATAGAATCTCCCTGTTTTCGTTCAACTAAGTTCTCTTTTACTTCATCAATAGTAACTTTCTGTAACTTTGGCAATTCTTTATCTATAGTTGGCGTTTCATTTTTAATCCGAATGAGCGGGACTTTCACTTCATTTTTTACGAGCTCTTCTTTCTCATTCTCTTTGTAACTTTGAACGAGCTGAAGATTCCAATCACCTTGCAAATCAAAATCCCCTGCTTTATAGTTAGCAACCCAGCTCTTCGTTTCTTCATCATACTCAAAAGATAACATTCTTTCTTGCGCATATTGCTCGCCATTTTTTTGTAACTGCAATATACCTTTCATACTTTGAATGTTTTTCCCATTTGGTTCTACAGCAATCCGCACTTCTTCGCCAACTTTAAGCTCCGGCTTATTTATCGTAATAATTCCCTGTTCCGTTTCTATCTTTCTTTCACTCAATTGTTTATTTGCTACTTCTTGTTGTTCTGCTTCTTTTTGTTTCTCTTCTTTTTGTTTCTCTTCATCTTGTTTCGTTTCCACTTGCTCTGGCGGTTCTTGAGATTCCTTATTTTCTTCTTGTACATTCACTTCATTTATTTTTTGATCTGGCTCAATTTGTTCCTCAGCCTGACTTTGCAAGGGGAAGAACAAGCACACATGTATGCATAGCCAACTCATTAGAAAAAACTTTACGTTTTTCATCTACTAGTTCAAACTCCTATTTCAATGCCTTATAGTGATTTCGTCACTTTTACTCCGAAAAATCCATCTACATTTACAAGTTCACCATACGCCACTAATACATCATTTACATAAATACGAATCGGTTCATCAATATCCTCATCTAGTACAACTGCTTCATTTTCTTGTAAACTTAATATATCTTGAATTGTTTTCACTGTACTTCCAAATACAAATTTCACGTTCATTTCTACATTTTGTAGAATGGACGTGTCCATATATACTGGTTCCATTTGTTTTACTTCTTTAAATTCAATTGGTTGCACAACTGGTTCTACAATTTTTTCTTCTTCAATTTCTTCTGTTGCAATCTCTTCTTCTTCCACCATCGGATACAGAAGTCGCCTTACCATTTCTTTCGCTTCAGAAATCGGCAAAATTTGATACATTTTCGATTGAAGCAGATCGCCAATTTCAAGATTGAACGTAATTTGAACGAGTTCGTCCACTTCCATTGACTCTCCCAAATACTCCATTTCTTCTTTTAACGTTACAAATTTAACATTTGGCGGCGTCATGTCCATTTTTTCTTGGAACATTTCTGACATCGCCGTAGCAGCGTGACCCATCATTTGGTTCATAATTTCTTTAATACCGCTCAGTTCTAATTCAGTAAGCTCTTTTTCCGGATCAACTTCCCCTGTTCCCATCATCATTAAATCTACCATTGTTAAGGCGACATCTTTCGTAAATACGAATACATTCTCATTCTTTAGCCCTTCAACAAAGTCAACATTTAAAATAACAAATGGCACTGGTACTCCATCATAATGACGAACATTGATTGCTTCCACATTTGGTGTACTAATTGTAACTGGCTGATTTAAAAGCGTTGACAATACTGTTGAAGCGGAACCAATTGAAATATTTGCAATTTCACCAAGCACATCTTTCTCTTCTTGTGTTAAATGCTCTTTTTCAACTTCTTCTACAATCTCAGTTTCCACTACTTCTGCTGGCTCGTCTTTTTCTTCTACTCCACCAGATAATTGCATTAATTTATTTACCATTTGTTTCGCATGCTCAACTGAAACAATTTGTACAAGTTTAGAGTTTACAAGATTATCTATCTTTAAATCAAACGACACTTTAACAATCGTATGATTCCCATCGATTTCAGAGATTTTCTCCATTTCTTCTGATAACTTTACAACATTAATCGTCGGCGGAGACATATCTACTGTATCTTGGAAGAATTCCGACATAGATGTAGCTGCGAATCCCATCATTTGATTCATCGCTTCTTGTACAGCACTTAGTTCTAATTCACCAAGTTCTTTTCCATCCTCCACTTCACCTGTTCCCATCATCATTAAATCAGCAATGGACAATGCAACATCTTGTTTAAGAACAAGAAGGTTTTCCATATCTAATCCTTTTGTAAAATGAATGTTTAATACAACATGTGGAACTTCGACATCTCTTGAATCATATAAATCTACCAACTCTATGCGAGGAGCAGTAATGCTTACTTGCCTATTTAAAATCGTTGATAATACAGTCGAAGCTGAACCAAATGATATATTTGCAATTTCGCCAAGAATATCGCATTCTTGAGGCGTTAAATGCTCATTTTCTTTTTCTAGCACAATCGTGCTCGTATCCCCTTTTGTGTGTTGCTCAGGCATTTTCCCTGCCTCCTCATTTCTGTTTTTCTATCAAATAATATAAACTCTCATTTGATTTTAGCAAACTTATTATATAAAACGTTAATATGTATGTATTCCCATTATTAGATTGGTAACGATTAGCCAAAAAGCTCCCCAATTGTATACAAGTGGGGAGCTTTCCTTCATTCCTATTATAAACCTTCTGGGTTTAAAATGAGGACCACTCGTCCATCACCGAGAATCGTCGCACCAGAGAAATAGTTAGAACTCTCTGCAAAGAAGTCACCTAATGACTTTAAGACTATTTCTCTTTGACCGATAATTGTGTTTACAATAAGTCCATAGCTGCGATGTGTATTACGAACAATTAACACAGGAACCATTTGACCATCATATGACGCAAACGCCTCATCTACTGTTTTTTCACCAAATACAGTACTTAAATGTTTCACTTCAATAATTTGATTACGATAATTTAACACATCTTTCCCTTGTAAGGATTGGATGTCTTCTCTCTTAATTCGAATTGCTTCAACGATATTTCCAAGAGGTAAAGCATAGCGCTTATCATTCGTTTGAACAAGCATAGATTGAATAATAGACAACGTTAACGGAAGTTCAATTCTAAATGTACTTCCCTTTCCTTCCTCAGAATCAATGATTAAATGTCCACCTAAACTATGAATCGTATGTTTTACAACATCTAATCCGACACCGCGTCCAGAAAGATCTGATACAACTTCAGCTGTACTAAATCCTGGTTGGAAAATAAGATCAAACACTTCACGATCTGTTAATCTATTTGCATCTGCTTCAGTTACAACGCCATTTTTTATCGCTTTTTCTAATACTTTCCCTTTATTAATACCGTTTCCATCATCCGTAATTTGAATAACGACATGATTTCCACTATGAAAGGCTTCTAATTTAATAGTGCCTGTCTCATTTTTACCTGCATCACGTCGTTTTTCAACAGTTTCAACACCATGATCGATTGCATTTCGAATTAAATGAACGAGCGGATCACCGATTTCATCAATAACAATTTTATCTACTTCAGTATCTTCACCTGTAATTTGTAAATCGATTTTTTTCCCTAAATCTTTCGCTAACATACGTACCATACGTGGGAAACGATTGAACACAGTTTCAATCGGCACCATACGCATATTTAATAGTACGTTTTGAATATCTTTTGAAATATCGCCTAATCGATTTAAATGTTCAATTAACTCCTTGTTTTGAATCGTTTGAGCCAATTCATCAATGCGCCCACGTTCAATTACACTTTCTTCAAACATATTCATTAATCTTTCGATTTTCTCTAATTGAACACGAATTGAACGATTCTCCACTTTAGCATTTTTCGTTTTTGTAGTACTTTTAGCTGGCATAGCACTTGTAGGTTGATTCGTTGCCACTATCGGTGATTCTACCTGCGTAGCCACAGCTGGTTGTAGCATTTCTTCTACTTGCACAACTTCTTGTGTAACAACTTTTTTAGAAGCTACTTCCCTCGATATAGGTTCTCCTTGCTTTACTTCCACTTTCTCAATTTCAGAAACATGAAGTACTACTTGTTTCAATTCTTCTATACTACAATCAGTATCCATAAATACTGTAAATTCAAATCCGAAAGCATCTGCTTCAATTTCTTCAATACTCGGAGCTGTTTTTTGTATATTCCCTACATTCTGCAATGCTTCAATACACATAATGGCACGTACTGCTTTTAAAATTGCTTGCTGTTCAACTGTTATATGCACTTCATGTGAAACTGCATCATCGTTGTCTATATGATTTTGCTCTACATGTTCCGTAGGAGTTTCTACATTTCCGTTCAATAATGCTTCTAATTTCTGTTTAGTTGAGACTACATCAATATTGCCCATTCCACCTTGTTGCACATCTGCAACCATCTTCTCCAAATTATCAATGCACTCAAAAATCACATCAATAATATCCGCATTTACAACTATATTTCCATGACGAATTTCATCTAACACATTTTCCATCTTATGCGTTAAATCAGCCATCTCTGTAAATTCCATACTCGCAGACATACCTTTGAATGTATGAGCGGAGCGGAATATTTCTCCTACAACATCCATATCAGCAGGATTTTGCTCTAACACTAGCACATTTTCATTTAGCGACTGTAAATGTTCTTCTGACTCTTCGAAAAATATATTTAATAGATCTGTTTGCATTTTTATCCCCTACCTGTCTAACAAACATTTCATTTATGTATAACAATTTAGTGTTTTATAATGAGAAAAAAGGGGGCCACACGTCGATCCGCTATCACTGTTTTGATTCCTTGTGGCACCCCTTCTATATTAACTATTTGCTACTTTTGTTAAAGCTTCAATTACACGATCCGCTTGGAATGGCTTTACAATAAAGTCTTTTGCCCCGCCCTTAATTGCATCTAATACCATACCTTGTTGTCCCATTGCAGAACAAATAACAACCTTTGCACTTGAATCAATTTTAATAATTTCTTTTAATGCTTCAAGCCCGTCCATTTCTGGCATAGTAATATCTAATGTTACAATATCAGGTTGAAGTTCTTTATATTTTTGAATTGCTTCTACCCCATTCTCTGCTTCGCCGATAACTTCAAATTCAGCATTACTTTTTAATAAGTTTTTAATCATCGTTCGCATAAACATCGCATCGTCTACTACTAAAATTTTATGTGCCATTCTTTTTAATTCTCTCCTTCTATGTATAAATATATCTTAATATTTCACCTTATCATTCTCACTCATTATACAAAATAAAATGATAAAATTTAATATTTTTTTAAAAGAATTTTCGTATTTTTATTATTTTATTATTAAAATAATAATATACTACTCTTTTATATAAATAACAACGCGACGGTTTTTTTCCCAGTTTTGCGGTGAATCATTTGGTACAATTGGCTTTGTGTCTGCATATCCTACCGCAGCTAGCCTTTTATCATCCACATTATACACTTCAATTAAATGGTGAATCATATTTGCCGCTCGTGCTGAAGATAACTCCCAATTAGAAGGGAATTTCTCGTTATGAATAGGTCTACTATCTGTATGCCCCTCTACAACAATTGGGTTAGGTACGGATTGGAAAAATCCAACTAATTGACTTATTATCCCTTTCGCTTCGGGCTTAACGTTCGCATCGCCTGTATCAAATATTAAATTATCTACTATAACGACGCTTACCCCTGTATCCTCTCGATATACATTCACTTGACTAATACCGTTATTATCTACATACGCTTTCAACTTCTTATATAATTCATCCATTCTCTTTTTTGAGATCATTTTTTCATCATTTTTTTCATGTGAAATATCTGGTATTGTATTTTCCATTACTTTTGCATCTACTTGCCCCGTATCACTAAACTTTTCAAGCATCTTTGACAATTTTACTGCATCTTGCTTTGATGTAGCAACTAGTAATACGAAGAAAGTTAATAATAACATCGTTAAATCTGTAAAAGTCGTCATCCAACGAGGCGATCCCTTTTGCGGTCTTTTACTCATCATACCACTCCTTGAAATATTAGGCTGCTCCTTTTACCTTTTTTACCTTTGTTTCGTATACGTATGTATCCAGTTTCAACTTTAATTTAGAAGGGATTTGTCCGCGATACAATTCTGAAATTGCTTCTATTACAAACTTCTTCTCTGTATATAAATCTTCAATACCACGGTATACTTTTTCCGACAGAGGGATTGCAATCATATTCGCAAGTACAGACCCATATAATGTCGTTAACATCGCAACTGCCATCCCTGTACCAATTTGCGATGTATCTTGTAAGTTTTGGAGCATAATGATAAGACCGATTAACGTACCAATCATTCCCCAAGCTGGAGCAAAATCACCAATTTTATCTAATAATGCCGCTCCTTTTCTTAACTCATACACTTCCGTTTCAATATCTTTCAATAACACTTCTTTTAATTCATCTTCATCGTAACCGCTTAACATTAATCGAATTCCTTTTTGAATAAAAGGATTGTCTACTTGCTCTCCATCAACCTCTAAAGAAAGCAAACCGTTCTTTTTAGACTTTTTTGAAAAATCAACAAACAAATCCGTTAACTGTTCTAAATCTTCTTCTCTTCTATGTAAAACAGTGAAAATACTTTTCGTATATTTTTTTATTTCTCCAAATCGATATGCCACAACAATTGTCGCTGTTGTTCCCCCTATGACAATTAAAATAGATGAAATATCTAAAAAGTTTTTGAAAGCTTTTATTCCACCGCCGCCAAGCATAATCGCCGCTATCACTATGATGAAACCTACTATAATGCCCACTGGGCTAGAAATATCAAACTTCCTTTTTCTTCTTTGTGGTCTAGCTAATACTTGATTTTTTTCTCCCATATTTCTGCCCTTTCCTTTCCATTTTCATATAACATTTTTTTATTTTAATAATACGTTTTCACATATAACATGTATTATACGCTTATCATCTGTTTATCGCAATATACTCATGAAATTGACACATTTCATTTCTATATTAGAATTATGGTATAAAAACATAAGGAGGCTCACGATGGAACACAACATTTTACAAGTCATTGCATTAGCAGAAAAACTAAAATATGAAATGCGACATAGCTGGCTTTCCAACGGACGTCAAGAAAGTGTTGCCGAACATACATGGCGTATGTCTCTAATGGCCATTTTAGTTGAACCTTATTTGGATCAAAAAGTAAATATTGAGAAATTACTTAAAATGGTTATTATTCACGACCTAGTCGAAGCCGAAGCTGGTGATATCCCTGCATTTGATACGATGAATAGTCACGAATTACAGCTACAAAAACAAAAAAATGAACTAGAAGCTATTTTAAATATTAAACAAACGTTAAAAGGTTCTCTCGGTGAGGAATTATATGACTTATGGATGGAGTTTGAAGCAAAAGAAACGTACGAAGCAAAAGTTGCTAATGCACTCGATAAACTTGAGGTGAAAATCCAGCATAACGAAGCTGATATTGATACGTGGCTACCAATTGAACATAAAATGACATTCCAAGTAGCAAAGCATACAAACTTTGATTCTTTCCTATCTAAATTACAAAAAATTATTGAACAAGATGGAGAAAAGAAGTTAATTGCTGCCGGCATTGATGTTGAGGCATGCAAGCAATAATGAAATAAGACACTCAACAAGAGTGTCTTATTTCATTATTGTTGATATAGCCTGCTTATAAATAAGCTGTTGTTTTCCATCCACTAAAATTAAAACTGTAAATTTATCTACTCCAACAACTTCTCCTACTATTCTAACGCCACTCTTTAAGAAAATTGTAACTGTACCTTTTTCTTCTTTTATTTGTTTATACAATTCTTCCTGTAAATGTTCCAATTACTGTCCTCTCCTTTCTGTGAAACATCTTAATATAAAAAACTATAAATTTTTTATTTATGCACTTTGTCTTTTATATTCATAAACTTATTAATTAGTATATCTAAATCACGACTAAATAACAAAACTTTATCATGATCCAATCCGTGTCTCGCAACAAGTTGAATTAATTCTTTCTTTTTGTTTTCTATTTTATTTTGTAATTGTCCCATCTCCATCTCTATACTAAAACTCCCTTTTCCCATAATATTACTTGTAAAATTATAGTACATATTCTCTCATAAAAAAATAAAAAAATGGTTTTTTTTACAATTTTTTATTTTTCTATGCCTAAATTACGAATCATGTAAAGGTTTATTTACAAATCACTAACATACAATCCTAATGAATCTACAGGCATTTGTCTAATTATAAATGAGACTGGCTCGTTTTCTATACAAAAAACATACTGTATATAGTAGTCCATGAACCATATAGATTAACTTACTAAAAAGGAGGAAAACATATGAGTTATGGTGGAAGTTGCGCTGGTTTCGGCGGTGGATTTGCTTTGCTTATCGTACTATTCATCCTTCTAATCATCATCGGATGTAGCTGTTGGGGTGGCGGCGGATACGGATATTAATATATCCTATCCTTGACAAATGAACTAAAAACTATAGAAAAACAGCTCATATTTGAGCTGTTTTTTTCATACTTTCGTATGAATTTATATCCCTCTTATTTGCGATTTCAACTAGCAACATATTGTTTACTATGGAATAAGAAACATTTTTACTAAGGGGGATTACAATGATTAGAGGTCTTTACGAAGCACATTTACCTGTCCGCAACTTAAAAGTATCAATACCTTTTTATGAATCACTAGGGCTAAAATTATATAAACGAGGAGATAATATTGCTTTCTTTTGGATTAAAGAAAATGAGAGTTGGCTCGGCCTTTGGGAAGGCACAGAATACAAAGTGAATTATCACCCCTCTTTACGACATATCGCCTTTCAAGTAAGTTTACATGATTTAGAAAATGCGATTCATTGGCTAAATCAAAAAGGAATTTCAGCACGAAAAGACTTTGGAATGGAACCAATTGAACCGATTGTTTTTCCGGAATTAGCACATGCAGCCGTATACTTTAACGACCCTGATGGAAATAGTTTAGAATTGATTGCACAATTACCTGTTGGACTTCCTACAGCGGAAAAAGTGTATTTAAGTAAGTGGAAAGAACAAATTCAAACATCGTCATTACATAAGGAGTAATCTATTTATGTCGGTTTCTTATTCCACACTTCTTAAAACAAATAAAAACTTCAATAAACTATTTTATGGGCAAACATTAAGTGTACTTGGAGATTGGTTCCATACGGTAGCTTTATTAACATTTGTCTACAGCATAACGGAATCGCCGATTATGATCGCACTTACTTTTATAAGTAAAAGTTTACCACAGCTTCTTCTTAGTCCATTCATAGGCGGAATTGTAGATCGTTTCTCTAAAAAGAATATTTTGATTTTTACCGATATTACACGGGGAATTCTAGTCCTTACATACTTACTCGCAGGCTATAAAATTGAGATTATTTTCATTGCTAATATATGTTTATCTGTACTTGCTTGTTTATTTGAACCGGCTAAACAAGCAACCTTAAAAAATATCGTACACCAAAATCATTTCGTAACTGCTAACTCTCTTTCTAGTACAATTAATGGTTTTATGTCTATTATGGGGGCTTCTTTGGGCGGAGTAATTGCACAATCTTTACATATTGAGTTCGCTTTTTTAGTAAATAGCCTATCATACTTTCTTTCAGCCTATTTTATTTATAATATGAGTATTCCTGCTCATGATACTTGTAACAAGAACAAAGCATTTTTCACTGATATAAAAGGTGGTTATACATACATATTACAAACAAAAATCATTTTAACATTAATTCTTGTCGGCATTTCATGGGGGATTATTGGAGGCGCTTATCAACTACTTCTAACGATCTATGCCGAAAAAATTTTCCATACGAACATTGGGATTTTATATACGGTTCAAGGGGCTGGGCTTATGATAGGAAGCCTTCTCGTTAATCTTTATATATCCCATAATAAAGAAAAAATGAAAAAAGTATTCGGTTGGGCCTACTTATTACAAGGAATTTTCTTTCTCGGATTCATTCTATCCGATCAACTTATTATCGGTATCATTACTTTATTCTGTATGCGTATAGCAGGAGGAATCATCGTTCCACTTGATACGACATTACTTCAAACTTACACACACGAAAATATGATAGGTAAAGTTTTTTCATTCCATTATTCTATTTACGGATCTCTTATTCAGTTATCGATGTTTTTTACAGGAGGGCTGTTAGAAATTCTTTCTCCTCAAATGATTGGCAGTTTATTAGCTACATGCTGTATTTTGGTAAGTTTTATATGGCTGTTCTTGTTTTATCGCGGGGATCTCAGTGAATAATTTAATGATAATCAATAAATTTTGATCCTATTCATTATTTGTTTCCCAATAATAAAATTGTTTAAAAATGTAAGTCGGATTTTTTAGTTAAAGAGCCTTATATGGCAACACTATTTGAGAAAAAACTAGATATTTATGTTAAAATATAAACAAGTTTGTGAAATATTGCACTTAAATAATAGACTTTAACTAGTTAAACTGAATTAAATAGGAGGGCTGTTTTGGGTATCACATTCATTTTCGTATGTATTATATTAGTGGCTTCTATTCTGCAAGCAAGTACAGGTTTTGGCTTTTCCATAATGGCAACCCCTTTCTTACTTATGTTATTTCTACCACAAGAAGCTATACAAATAAACATTATTTTATCTTTAATTATCTCCATTTCACTCATTTGGAAAATAAGAATGGACGTTGATTTTGTTCTACTGAAAAGGTTTATTTTTGGGAGTATAGTTGGTGTTCCTTTTGGCATTTTAATCTTCATTTCCGTTAACATAAACATTTTTAAATTAGCAGTTAGCATCCTACTCTTACTATTAACATTATTGCTAATATGCAACGTTAAGGTTAGATCAACACAATCTAGAGATTTCATAGTTGGCGGATTATCTGGCCTTTTAACGACCAGTATCGGTATGCCAGGTCCTCCCCTATTACTTTATTTTACAGGAACTAATACTGAAAAAAAGAAGTTAAGAGCAACTACATTAGCTTTTTATCTGTTTATATATTTCATTAGTCTAGTAACCCAAATACTCTTTACTGGCACAAACAAAACCATTTGGGAATCAAGTTTTTATGCCATTCCAATTGTCTTTTTAGGTTTGTTTATAGGACAAATTATTTTTAAATGGATTAATCAACGGATTTTCAAAATATTTACGTACATTCTTTTAAGTTGTACAGGGGGGTATCTTCTTATTGAAAGTTTGAACTTGTTATAGAAGGTGCTTTAAATCGTACAATAACAGATATGTTCAAACGAAATTATTGCTCTATTTTCCGGCGGGGTATTCCATATCAAAACTTAAATGACCTTATTGGCAGTTTACAATTAGCAATCATCGTTCTTTCATAAGACCAATATTTCAAATCAAAATACTAAATAAAGTGTAACTTTAATCAGTGGGGGTTTTGTTCATCCCCACCTAACTTCTTTACTTCCCCTGAATTTTGAGATGGGGTTCTTACTGCCCGGAAAATAGCGTGATAAAACGATAAAAAGCGGCTATTATGCCGCTTTTTACATTAAATATTTTATAAAACAAAGACCTGCACTTACTATCACAAATATATTAAAAAATAAGAAAAACCCTTTTTCAAAATCTGTATACTTTTCTACTTTTACTCCGCGCTTTTTTAACTCCATAACTATCATTGCAACTTCACGTGCATACTTAATACTTCCAAATTGTATATGAGTGTTATTATATTTAATCTCAAAGACATTTTTCATTTTTTTATGTTGCGAAATGGATTGTATATCCTCTATTGGCATGCTATGTTCATGTGTCTTTTTAAAATAGCAATCTAATCCTTTCATAATCACTCTTTTATTTGTTAAAACGAGATAATAATAGAAAGTAGCTCCTACGTAATATATATTTGGTATGACTTTATTATTTGTCATATACCCTTCGTCTACTAACAGTTCCTTCTTAATTTCTTCATCAACTTGTAATTCACTTCGAATTGACTCTTCTAACATTTGTAAAGTTAATTTTTTTAGTAACTCTCCATTTCTTACATAATACTTATCTATATTGATAGACTCATTTGCTTCTTTCTCTAAACGTGTAATTTCTTCCTCTGAATATTGGAGCTCATTTAACATCGATAATAATCTTTTATCCATATTACACACTCCCTTTCCACAGTTTTTGAAGTTTTTTCTTCCCACGAGAAATTCGATTGTATATATAATCTGCCGTTACTTTTAATTCTTTTGCAATATCGTCAATGGAATATCCATCAATATACCTCTTTAAAAAGATATATCGATCTTTCTTATTTAAATCTTGAACAATTTCCATAATCTCTTCTTCTTGTTCTATTTCATACCTATCATGGACACTTGTATCTATTTCTACGTCCTTATCGATTTTATTCTCTTTATATACTTTCTTTTTATATTCCAATGCCTTCAATTTAGTAATACCAATCATCCAAGATTTTAAGTTTCCCTTTTCTGTATCAAATTGGTCGATATTAAACCAAATAACAGTAAATACATCGTTATAACAATCATCCACATATTGTTTTTCAGTAGGGGTACTTAATGATTTATGAATAATGTACAAAATTAATTTTCCATATTGATCAATCACTTCTTTCAAAGCATCTTGATCATGTTTTTTCATAGCTATAATTAAATCCTCTTCAGAATCGAAAATCATATGCATCTTCCTTCCTCAGTTCCCCTTTAGCAGCTGCCTTTACTTACTATTGGTATTTCATTCTCATTTTCTATCACTTTTGTAAAAATTTATTAACTTTTATTTCTATATATATGATAACAAACGAAATACCTAAGATCAGAAAGAATAGACAACTTTCTGATCTTAGGTATTTCTCCTTTCAAAAAAGGCAAACCCGCATCACAGGTTTGCCTCTTTACTCACTTCTTATTTAATCCTTTTTCACTTAAAAACTCTTTCATATGCATTCTTTTTTCTTTAGACATAAACGAACTCATGGATTCCGTCCATGTTACTTTTTTTTGATTTGATGATCTTTCTTTGTAATACGCGCTCATCGTTTCATCATATTCGTTTAATAATTCATCATATTTTTGTTCATCATATCCATTTTCATGAAGAACCGCTGCTACCGGTAAGCGTGGTTTAACTCCATGTTCTTCATCTGGTACACCGACTGTCATTCCGAATACAGGATATACTTTATCTGGTAAATGAAGCAATTCGCTCACTTCTCTCGGATTATTACGAATACCACCAATATAACAAATACCGTATCCTAATGACTCTGCTGCTAACGCTAAGTTTTGCGCAAAAAGTGAAGCATCTACCGTCGCAACGATAAAGTCTTCCACCCCTTCATGCTTTATCTCTGTACCATGTTTTTCACATGCAATTTCAAGTCGTTTTAAATCTGCACAACAAACAAAGAATGCTGCGCAGTCTTTCACATGGCGATTTCCGGATAGCTCTGCTAATTTAGCCTTTAATTCCTGATTTGTTACATATATGACAGAATACGCCTGTACAAAATGTGATGAAGCCGCATGCTGTGCAGCGTGCACCATTTTTTCTACTACATCTTTCGGAATTGATTCTTCTTTATATTTACGAACTGAAACGTGTTGCTCTATCTTATGTATTATCTCATTCATGAAAATCACTCCTTTTTCTCTTCATAATGAAAAATTAACACATCTTTTTCAATATTCACAACTTATAAGCACAAAAAGAGCAATTCTTTTTTGAATTGCTCTTTTTTTAAAACGTCTATGAATACGGTAAATGAAATTACAATTGTCTTATTACGCCGTTTTCAACACTTTAATACCTTTTACGATATTCCAAATGAAGTAGTAAATTCCTACAAGAATGAACACTGCATATGTGATAATCATTCCAATTCCAGCACCGTCAGATTGATTAAAACCTAAACTGTACATGCCTGATACTGCTAGTCCTCCAAATAAGATTGCGTATGGGAAAACATGTGACCAAAATGCTTTTTTCGCGTGATACTTCACTTCATCTTCTGCAACAAAGTACACGATAATCGGTAGTAAAAATGGTGCAAAAAAGATACTAAAGTAACATAACGAAGATAAAATATTATTTCCTTTCATCCGATTCACCTCTAAATAGTTTTTGTTACTTTCATTATGTCAGGAAATCATTCTAGAAACTATCGCTTTACCTTTCACTAACGTGACATATTTGTAAGATTTTTCTCAAATTAAATCCCGTCTGAAGTTTCAGACGGGATCACTTTCACTATATTCGATTCATAAACCAATACTGTGTAATGGCTAAATATTCTCGTACATTCGATGGAATGATGATTGGTTTCGGTGTTTTTGCCGGAAGACCTTCTAATTGTAAACCTTGTTTGGCAGCTATTTTTTTCGCTCTAAACATATGAAAATCGTTTGTTACGATCATACCTTTTTTCATATCGGCTGGAATTAACGGTTTTGAGAATGTAATATTCTCATCTGTACTCGTAGATTTGTCCTCCATTATAATACGGTCTTCTGTGATGTTTTGTTTTATTAGTCCTTGTTTCATTGCTAATGCTTCTGAAATGTCTTCACCTTTTCCTTGTCCTCCAGATACGATAGCGATTGTTTTCTCATGTGATTTTAAATATTCAGCTGCTTTATCAATACGATATTGCAATGAATAAGATGGTTTCGTTCCATTTACTTTCGATCCTAGTACAATTATGTACTCAGCATCGTCACTTGCATTCATATGTCCATGCTTATAAATGTGATATTGTAAAAACCCCGCATATACGGCGCAAATCATTATAACAACTAAAATGCACTTTATTATTTTCTTCTTTCTCATACTCATATACTCCTATTTTCTTTTACTTCCTTCATGATAATATCCATTTATTTGTTTGTATACAGACAAATTCCAATAAACCCTAAATTATCCTCTGAAAGGTAATATTTATATTACTTTCGGGAATAGTAAGTACAACTTTACACGAAGGAGTGTCTCTATTGCTTCTCTTTTTATGTAACGTGTCGTTCTTTTTCATCTTATTTTTACTATCGCTTAAGTTACTCGGTAAATCCGCGTTAGCACAACTAACTCCTCATGATTTTGGGGCTATAATCTTTTTATCTTATTTAGCTTTCCAGGCCATACCCGTCTCTGGTGCTTTACAAGCATTTCTCGGTATGGTTGTTATTACATGTTTACATTTACTCCTTACAAAATTAAGCCTATTCAACAAACTAAATCGTTTTATTCTCGGACACCCTATCATTTTAATTAAACATGGTGATATTATTTTTGAGAACTTACAAAAAAGTAGATATCCCATTGCCGAACTACTTTCTAATCTTCGCGTTGCAGGATATCCGAGTGTTCATGAAATTGAATACGCCATTTTAGAAGCGAACGGAGCTATTAGTATTTTACCAAAAAGAGAACTTGTACCATTAACTCCAAAAGATTTAAACATAGATGTTAAGTATGCTGGATTACCAATTGCACTTATCGTCGATTCACAAATTCAATACGATAACTTAAAGTTAATCCATAAAGATGAAAAATGGTTATATAAAGAATTAAAAGAAAAAGGAATTACAAATATTAAAAACGTTGCTTTCGCTTCTGTTCAAGAAACGGATGGATCTTTTGCGATTAGTTTAAAGGAATAAAAAAATCCCCTTAATTGCTTAAGGGGATTTTCTTCATCATATCGCTTCTTTCTCTCCTGCCATATTTAATGGAACAGGATGTTTCATACGATTCATCGTAAATACGATAATTGCTGTCATTACTTCAGCAACTGGCATAACGAGCCAAATTCCGTTTATCCCAAATAATTTCGGCATAATCCATAACAATGGAATGATAAATAGTAATCCTCGGCTCATTATAATAAGTACTGATTTCTTCGTTTGTCGCACTGATTGGAAGTACTCTCCATACACAATGTTATAGCCTAAAAATACGTATTGAATAAAGAATAAGCTAATACCCGTTAATGTTAACTCCAATAATTCTGGAGATTGAACATCAAATAAACCAATGATATATTTCCCGAAGAATAATCCGACAATTATCGCAACGCCTCCGAGGACAACTGCAATTTTCACAGCAAACTTCAATCCTTCACGAAGTCTCTCTGATAAATTTGCCCCGTAATGGAAACTAGCAATTGGTTGCAATGCTGCTCCAACACCGAAGAATAATAGTAATGTCATTGCATGAATACTATTCACCATCGCATAGGAAGCTACTCCTACTTCTCCTGCATATTGAACAAATGCGATATTAAAACCAATCGTTACGATTGCAACTGTGCTTTCTGCTGTAAAACTTGGGAAACCAATCACCATAATTTGTTTGACAGTATCCCATTCAAAATGGAATTTCGTCCATTTTAAAATGCTACTTTTTCTAAAGAAATGAGTTAATAATACAAGGAAACCAATCGCTGCTGAAAGAATAGTCGCTGAAGCAGCACCTGTTACGCCCCATCCAAAGATAAAAATAAAGATATAGTCAAACAGTATATTTAATACAGCTGTTACAACAAGACCAGCCATTGCTAAATTAGGATTTCCATCATTTCGTATAAATGTACTTAAAATATTTTCTAAAACGTATATCATTCCAAATGTTAGTAATACGTGTAAATAGTCTAACGCATATGGTAAAATCACTTCATTTGCACCAAATAAGTACGCTAAATCTTCTATTCTCCATAAACAAATAGCCGCTAAAACACCTACGATAACAACTGCTACCGTCATGGATTGAGTAAAAATAGACCTTGCTCTTTCTCGTTTATTTTCACCTAATGCAATGGAATATAACGTTGCCCCGCCCATCCCGATCCATAATGAAATAGAGAAGAAAATCGAAAACGCTGGAATAGCCACGTTTACTCCTGCTAAACCGTTCGCCCCAACTCCTCTACTAATCATAATCGCGTCAATTACAATATTCACTGACATTAATACCATTCCTAGAACGGCTGGTATTAAATAAGAAATAAATAAACTTTTAACTGGTTTTTCTCTTAATTTTTCTGTTGCTTCCATACTATTATGCTCCTTTTTCAACGCTCTGTTCACAGTTTAAACCTTCAAGTAACTTGAAGGTCAAGAGAGAATTAAAAAAATAGGAAATTTAATTATCGGAATTGATGCAGGTTTGTAATTAATAGAAGTCCTACACTCTATTTTTTCATTACTGGAATTTGAATTTCTGTTACTTGCTCCTCTGGATTTTCTGTTACAGACCAATCAATTAATCCAATCTCAATCGAATCTCCACTTATTTCGTATCCTTCTTGATCAATGTATTCCATTAATTTCTTATATGTTTCACCTGTTTCTTCATATGATCCATGATGATAAGCGCACGCAAACATACCAGCTTTAATTGAATCTGAACTATATACTTGATAAGGCATATAATCCAAAAGAATAAATACGCTGCTATATGCTTGAAACTCCTTTTGCATGAATGCTTTTTTGGAAATTGTCACACCTATATCTCCTGAAAATAGACTATCATCCATTTGCTTCATATTTTTTTGAAGCGAATGGATATAATAATCAAACATATCATCTGTCGTATTCGGCGCCACTGCAATCGCTGTTATTTTTCTTTTTGGTATTTTTTTAATAAGTATTCGATCGGTTTCCGCTTTCGTCGCCTTCTTTATTAAATGAATTCTATGTTCCATTTTTGCTAAGGCATATTCAATTTCTCTTTGTTTCTTCAGCATCATTTCTTGTTGTTTTTCCAGTAAATTGAGTGCGTATGTTGGATTTCTTTCATCAATATATTTCTTAATTTCCTTTAACGGAATATTTAACTGGCGTAAAAATTTAATCGTATCTAACAGTGAAAATTGATCGATTGTATAATAACGATAATTCGTTTGAGGATCAACAATGGACGGATGAAAAATTCCTTTTTCATCATAATACCTCAATGTAGATTCTGCGATATTATGCATTTTTGCCATTTCTCCAATTGTAAAGCGTTTATTTAATAACATGTTTCCTTCTCCAATTCATTAAAAATATTGCCTTATTTCTTCTTATTATATAGACATTCCCTTCATACCTAAATCAAATTCCATCATGAAAATCTGCTATTTTTTCATTGATTTTTAATAAATTTTATTATATATTAATTACAGGTTCAAATTACAAGTTCAAAAGAACTTGTAATCAGACCCTTTTGTTTAATGGGTTTTACATATTTTCATTAGGCAAATTCCGAGAAATCGTATGATAAAATTAAAAATGACGAGGAGAGGATCAGATGGAATTCGAATTTTTCTTTCAAATTGCACTTATTTTATTAAGTACAAAGCTTGCTGGTGATCTTAGTGTTAGATTAGGTCAACCTTCTGTACTAGGTAAATTAATTGTCGGTATCGTTATCGGTCCAGCTGTATTAGGTTGGATTGAAAATTCAGAGCTTCTAACTCAATTAAGTAATGTCGGGGTTATTCTTTTAATGTTTATGGCTGGACTTGAAACAGACTTAGAAGAATTAAACGCAAATCGTAATTCTTCTTTAGCAGTTGCACTCGGAGGTATCATTCTTCCATTCGTAGGTGGTTACGTTTCCGGTCTTGTGATGGGAATGGAACAAGGAAACGCCGTATTCTTAGGATTACTTCTATGTGCGACAAGTGTTAGTATTTCCGTACAAACACTTCGTGATTTAGGTAAAATGAAAACACGTGAAAGTACGACGATGCTTGGAGCCGCTGTGTTTGATGACATTCTTGTTGTTATTTTATTAGCATTTGCAATGAGCTTCTTAGGTACTGATGATGTTAACTTAACAATGGTTATCTTGAAGAAAGTAGTATTCTTCGCTTCTATTATTTTAATCGGATGGAAAGGTGTTCCTGCGATTATGCGCTGGTTATCACCACTGCGCGTATCTGAGTCTATCGTGAGCGCGGCTCTTATCATCTGTTTCTCATTCGCATATTTCGGCGAATTATTAGGAATTGCTGGTATTATCGGTGCTTTCGCTGCTGGTATTGCAATTTCTCAAACAAACTACAAACATGAAGTAGAAAAGAAAGTAGAACCAATTGCTTACGCTATGTTCGTTCCCGTATTCTTCGTTAGTATCGGTATGAATATTACATTTGACGGTATCGGCAATCAAATTTGGTTCATCTTAGCATTAACTGTTATCGCTGTATTAACGAAATTAATCGGCTGTGGATTCGGTGCTCGAATGACTGGATTTGACGCTAAGTCTTCTGCAATTATCGGTGCTGGAATGGTTTCTCGTGGTGAAGTTGCACTTATCATCGCAGGAACAGGACTTTCTTCAGGTCTATTGGCACAAGATTACTTTACAGCAATCGTTATTGTCGTTATTTTAACTACAATGATTACACCACCAATGTTAAAATACACTTTTGGTGCAAAAGATAAAGCAATGAAAGCAAGTAAATAAATTTACTATAATAAAAGGAGATTGCTATTTTATAAGATAGCAATCTCCTTTTTGTTTTATCTTTAAACAATCCCGTTCTTTTTTAACCATTTTTCAAAAATAATTCGTGCTTCATCATCATCAATATCATTCCCAAATGAATACACCATAATGCCATAATCATCTATATATTTACCTAGCTTCATTCCCTCCACTTTCTTATAAAAATCGTCTGCCTCATAGTGCGGAATATAAGCATCCCAAACTGGTTCATTTATTCTTTTGTACGCCGTCACTTCTAAATCATATCCGTCTTCATAATATCCGATGTGATAATGTTTGTTAGGATCATATTTCTCCATTAAAAGTCCCCTCCTACTAAACAAGAGCGAGCCTTATATTACAGCTCGCTCCTCTCTCTATTTATTAAATACGCTCCATCGCTGTCTTCAACGTTCCAACAACGAAAGCAATCTCTTCACTTGAAATAACAAGAGGCGGCGCTAATGTTAAAACGTTATTATATCCTGCTGTTGTCATACCGTTTCGTCCTATAATTAAGCCCTTTTCTTTACAAGCATTTACAACACTTGCTATTTTATCATTATCAATTGGCTCTTTCGTCTCTTTATCATTTACTAATTCAATCCCAACTAATAGACCTTTTCCTCTAATATTCCCAACAAGTGGATGTTCCCCAATTTCATCTTTTAGTTGCTCTAATAAAAGGGAACCCATTTGTGCAGATCGCTCAATTAAATTTTCATTTTCCATAATCTCTAAATTTTTAAGTGCTAATGCACAAGCTGCTGGATTCCCACCAAATGTATTAATATGGCGGAAAAATTCATATTCTCCTTTACCTTTAAAAGCCTCATATATTTCTTTTTTCACAGCTGTTGCAGATAATGGTAAATATGCGCTCGTAATACCTTTTGCCATTGTAATAATATCTGGCTTCACATCATAATTCATAAATCCGAATGCTTTTCCTGTACGTCCAAAACCGCAAATCACTTCATCACTAATAAGCAAGGCACCGTGTTTTTGACACGTCTCATGAACAGCTTTCATATAGTCTTGTGGTGGCATTAATATGCCCCCGCCTGTAATAATAGGTTCCATAATAAACGCAGCAATTGTTTCACTTAATTCCCACGTCATAACACGATCGACTTCTTTCACACATTCTACATCATAAATATGCTGCCCTTCAATTTCAGGCATACGGTAACAATCCGGTGGTGTTACATGTAAAAAACCTGAAGCAAACGGCTCATATTGATATCTACGCTGCGCTTGTCCCGTCGCTGCCATTGTCGCCATTGTATTCCCGTGATACCCACGGTAACGTGACATAAATTTATAACGATGTGGTTCACCTTTTTGAGCATAGTATTGTCTTGCTATTTTAAAAGCTGTTTCGTTCGCTTCTGAACCACTATTTGAGAAGAAAATAACATACTCTCCCCCAAGCCACTCATTTAACTTTTCAGCAAGCTTTATAGCTGGCTCATGGGATTGTGACATTGGAAAGTATGATAATGTTTGTAATTGCTTATAAGCCGCTTCTGCGAGCTCTTTTCTTCCATATCCACTATTCACACACCAAAGACCACTCATACCATCTAAATATCTTTTTCCTTGTATATCTTCAACCCAGCACCCTTCAGCTTTTGCCCCTACCATTGTACTATTTGGACTAAAGGGACGCATTCCGTGCCAAACATATTGCTCATCTTTTGCTAATAATTCATCAGTTTGCTTCGTTTTCATCATTACTTCCACCTTCCATAACAACTTATTTTTCACAAAAGCTGCGCTGGTGCCATGATGACTTAAATTTCTCCCTGCTATTTTCATTCCACAAAATTAAGACAAATCCTACTTACAAATCAGTAATATTTACAAGAAAATGACAAAAGAAAAAAGAGCTTTTCTTATCTATCGAAAAGCTCCTCTTTTATTTAATGTGAAGACGCATCGCTAATGCCATGACCAGTATTAGATTTCACGAGAATTTCATCAAATTTCGCTGCATCTTCTTTCTTACTAGATAAAACCGTTCCTAAATATGCTGCAAGAAATCCGAGTGGAATTGAAATAATTCCTGGTGTCGTATATGGGAATAACGCTTCCCCAACAAAAATAGCTTTTCCAGCTACAGGGTTCCAAACATTCGGACTCAACGCTACGAGAACAATTGCTGATACGAGACCTACAATCATACCCGAAATAGCACCCGTTGTATTAAAACGCTTCCAATATATTGTAAATAAAATTACTGGTAGATTTGCACTCGCTGCAACTGCAAATGCTAATGATACTAAAAATGCTACGTTTAATGTTTGGGCAAATAATGCAAGTATGATAGATAGTATCGCTACTCCAATAGATGCATAACGAGCCATGGATACTTGCTCTTTTTCCGTTGATTTTCCTTTACGAATGATTTCATTATAAAAATCATGAGCGAATGCTGATGCTGCTGTTAATACAAGACCTGCCACTACAGCCAAAATCGTTGCAAAAGCAATTGCTGATACGAAAGCAAATAAGAAGTCTCCACCTAACGCTTTGGCTAATAAAGGTGCCGCCATATTACCAGCTGGGTTCGCTTTAATAATCGCTTCATTTCCTACAAACGCTGCCGCACCAAATCCTAAGAAAATCGTCATAATATAAAATGCACCAATTAACCACGTCGCATATACGACAGATTGACGCGCAGTTTTTGCATCACGTACTGTAAAAAAGCGGACAAGTATATGTGGTAATCCAGCTGTACCAAGTACTAGTCCTAAATTTAAAGAAAGTGTATCAAGACCATCCTTATACTTTACACCTGGATTTAAAAATGAATCTTTTAAAGGTGTAGCTGTTTTCATTTGAGCGAACATTTCAGTCACGCTGAAGTTGAATTTTGCGAAAACGATAACAGAAATAATAAACGTACCAGCCATAAGTAACACAGCCTTTACGATTTGTACCCAGCTCGTTGCTGTCATACCTCCAAAAATAACATACACCGTCATAAGTGTTCCAACGATTAATACAGATGTCGTATATTCAATCCCTAATAATAATTTAATAAGTGCACCCGCGCCAACTAATTGTGCAATCATATAAAAGATAGAAATCGTCATCGTATTAAGAGCTGCAACTCCGCGAACTTTTTTCGCATCAAAGCGTGCTGCAATCATATCCGCCAAAGTGTACTTTCCTAAATTTCTAAGCGGTTCTGCAACAAGATACAGTACAACTAAATAAGCAACTAAAAAACCGATACTATAAAAGAATCCATCAAACCCAGTTAATGCGATTGCTCCGGCTATACCAAGAAATGAAGCAGCAGACATGTAATCTCCAGCGATGGCCAAACCATTTTGCCAACCAGTTAATCCCCCTCCAGCCGTATAAAATTCACTCGCATTTTTCGTTTTTTTCGATGCAAAATAGGTTATGACGAGCGTACCAAGAACGATAATTAAAAATAGTGCAAACGCAGTAGTATTCAAGTTCAGCCCCTCCCTTTTTGCATATCTTGCAGAATTTTTTGGGAGATTTCATCAAATGACTCTGCTTTTTTGCTATAAATCATACATAGTGCCCATGTCATAAGAAATTGGGAAAAAGCAAATACCCACGCCCATGTAACGTCACCAAATGCAGGTGTATTAAGCACCTTTGAATACGACGTTAAAATAGGTAATGCGATAAAAAAACTAAAAAAGAAAATACTCATTGGAATGATAAACTTCTTTTTCGTATTTAATAACAATTGAAATTCTTCCGACTGAACGACCTCTGTATAATTTACCTCATTTTGCAACTTACGTGCTGACGTATCGTCTCGTTTCATTAACCGATCCCCTCTCTTACTTGAAATACACTTCCCCCTTGCATACCTAAAGACTAAATTTTATAAATATTCAGAAACTTATATTCATTTTAGACAATCCATGCATTCATGCAAAGATTTTTTGATAGACATTTTTCGGCAATTTCCCCCAAATTTTTAATATACTTTTTCAAAATAAAGTGACACCTTACTTTTTTTCTTCATTAAGACAAAAGCAGTGCTTAACGCACTACTTTTGTCTTTTTTTCCTTTTCCAAATTACGAGCTGTTTCGCTTAACTCAACATCTTTTCCGTCTTTAAGTGTTCCAAATATAAAATCGAATACTGGATTTGAAACACCGAACCAAAACTTTTCGTTTTTATAATGGTGTAATATATGTTGTTTTTTTAGCCATCTTCCAAACTTAGTGACGGGACGAATCGGTCTATGGGCAATATAATGTTTCCATTCGTAAACGAGCAGCATAATAATCATTCCGATTCCAAATGAAAGTGTAATAGTAACACTTTTTGTAATACCATATGCTATAAGCAAATAAATAGTAAAACTAGGTATACTAAACCATACAGGTAAAAACAAAAGTTTTAAATCCTCTGGATATACGTGGTGATCATAATGTAATCTTCTTAACATTTTTAATAGAAATGTGTTTTTAGGTGGCTTTATATGGAATAAAAAACGATGTGTCATATATTCATTAAGTGTATAGAAAACAATCCCAAACATACACGCTAACATGCCAACCCAAGAGAAAAATTGCATTTTTAAAATAATAATGAAAATAAATAGAATGCTATACATAATAACGATATCATGTTGTAAAAAGAACTCTTTCCCCACTTTCTTCATCTTGTTTCCCCCTTTTCCCAAAAAACAGCCGCAACATATCGTTACGACTATTTCTTTTCTATTCTTATTCTATTCACTTTACAAATTTGCCTGCTGTTCTATTGTCGAGAAAAAATTATTTGGTCCAAATATATTTTGCTTCGGAATAATATGTTCCACTGCAAACACTGTTACTTCTCCTCTTTGCACTTCTCCAATAATGAGACCAAATATTTCATGATTTACTGCAAACGTCGGTTGCTTTGTTTGTAGCAATCTTGCAGCATTATGAAATACCGCTTCATATAGTGGATTTCTATCAGTAATTTCTTTTCGGATTTTTGGCGCTAACGTAATGATAATTTCTTTTCCGTCAATAGTGGTTCGATACATAAAAATCTCCCCTTCAATCTTATGTGAACAACTGTAAAGCTTTGTATGCAAAATGTATAGAGTAACCTACTAAAATAATACCTGCTCCAGCTGTTATGTAGCCAAGTGCTTTTGGTTTTAATAAAGTTCTTCCAAAATGTACAGAAAAAGCAATATTTAAATTCCATAAAATAATGCCAGCAATAATGCAAAGACTGTACAAAAAAGCTTCTTGTTTCGTTACCTTCGTAAGTAATGAGCTAAGTGTACTTCCGTATATACCAAACCAAAAAACAAGATTTAATGGATTGGATATCGCAATTAAAAATCCTGCCATAAACGATTGCTTAAGGCCACCTACCTCTTCTTTTTTATATTCCATATTCGAGTGGAAAATTCCTTGTTTTACACTTTGAAATCCTAAATAAAATAACAAGAAAAAACCCGTGCAATACATGAAGGCTTGTACATATGTATACATAAACACAGAAGATAAACCGAAATAAATGAGTAACATAAATAAAACATCTGCAGTCATTCCACCAATTCCAACAACCCAAGCATGCCAAAACCCACGTTCAATTCCTCGTTTTAACATTTCAATATTAATCGGCCCTACTGGTGCAGCTAATGAAATACCTAATACGATTTGCTGTATAATTGCTCCAAACATCGCTCTATCCTTTCTACTCTCTTTATTACTAGTTAATGATATAATTTGAAAAAATAGACTAGCTTTCGTAATAAAATACCCTTTTTTATCCAAAATATACAAAAGAGCCATCTAGGTGATGGCTCTTACTTTTTTATCTTATGAATAAAAGGGCATTTCCCTTTTATTGGTTCTACATCGTCTCCTATGAAATATTGTTTCCATTCACGATGCTTTGGGTCACCATAATGACTAATGTTAGGATGTTTCGGCAATTGATCCCACTTTTCAACTCGCTCACGGACCATTTGTCTTGAATATGCTCCTTTAGGACGATCTCCCTCTAATCCATCAAAAATAGTGCGTGGCTGAAACCCAATAACGAGAGCATTCCCTAAATGTCTAGTTTTTCGTTGTTTATAAGCTGGCGCATTTCCAAATGCGAATATTGGCTCACCACCAAATGAAAATTCCCATAAATAATGGTCTGGATCTTCAGGAATTTGCTTTGGCCATGCTTGATCATCGTTTTCATGCAAATACTGTAGCACTTTCCAAAAAGAATCGCGGTAATATTCGAGTGATTGTTCTTCACATTCCGGTTCTATAAAAAGGAAAAAGCCCCTTCTTACAATCGGCCTCTCTTTCATTAACTCTAAAAAAGATAACATTGTATGCGGCAAATGACTCCAATCATTATGAGAAAGAAATGAATAACGAAGTTCATTCTTTTTCAAAGCTGTTAAACCGAAATAACATGGAAAAGTTGGTTCTAACACGACACTTGAAAAAATCTCAAATTCTTTTGCAACCCAATCCGGTATGTCGGTTCTCGTTCTTATTCCTTCATTATCTAATAAATAAGACTTATTCATTCTTTCACCTCATTATGTATAGCATTCAATTAAGAATATTACATACTCGGCCTGTCCTATACCTATTTAAAAATTTGACTGAAAAATTATTTAAAAATACAAAAAATAAAATCGCTTACTTGACTAAATTCTCCCAATTCGTGTATATTTAAATTAATCATTTAGCAGAATATTCAAGAATATAGCATTTTTAGTTTATATTATTTTTTAAATGAATTTCACTAAATGAAAATAGTAAACGCTTTTAGGAGGAATTATAACATGCAAGGAAAAGTAAAATGGTTTAACAACGAAAAAGGTTTTGGATTTATCGAAATGGAAGGCGCTGACGATGTATTCGTACATTTCTCTGCTATTCAAGGAGACGGCTACAAAGCTTTAGAAGAAGGTCAAGAAGTATCTTTCGACATTACTGAAGGTAACCGCGGACCTCAAGCTGCTAACGTAGTAAAACTTTAATCCAACATATAACAGGAGGTTACCTTACTTGGTAACCTCCTTTATTATTCCTTTGTATATTTCCGTTTTACAGAGCAAAAACTATGTGAAATGCGCAATATACAAAGGAGGCAGTAACAATGGGATCAGAAGTAAATGATTTTGAAGAAGTAAAATTCCGTGTAGAAACAGCACAAAAAATGGTAGGCTCAGCAACAATTTCAATGGATCCAGATACATTAGAGCATGCTACTACTGCAGTAGAAGCAGCTCGCTCACAGCTTGAAATTATGAAATCTGTTGCAGTAGATTTAGATGAACCATTTTTAATGAACGAGGAAAAGAAACTAAGCAAATGCGAGCAGCAATTAAACGAAGCAAAGCACTAAAAAAACATCCAGAGAATTTTCTCTGGATGTTTTTTCATGACAACTGTTCTCCATACTTTTTCAATGTTTCACCAACTGTACATTGCCTTATACAAAATGAATGAGCATAATACTTACTATTTGTCTTTCGATTATGTTCTCGCAAAAAACATCCTTCACAATACGTTTCTAATAAGTCATTTACCTCTGTAATGAGTTGCTTTTTATCCACCTTTGCACCTCTCTATTCGGTTATTTCTTTATGACTATCAATAACTGTTCCTTCTAATGCTTGCGTTGCTAATTGATGTGCTTCTTTATTTTGTTTTCTAGATATCGGTTCACATACAAGTTTTAATTTCATTTGCTTCGCCTTTTGTTCAATTTGATCTAAATAATGGTTTAAATGCTCATCATAACAAGGCCATTCTCCGGCTAATTGCTGCAGTACCACTTGTGAATCTCCGCGAAGTGTAACTGCTTCATACTTAATCCCTAGTTCCTCGAGTATATTCATACCGTATAATAATGATGCATATTCCGCTTCATTATTATCATATATACCTTCTATATATGCATTGCGGCGAATACGGTAGTTTGTATTTCCTTTTTTATAATACACACATATGCCAACGCCAGCTTCTTTCGTTTGCACATCATACCCCCCATCAAAATAAACGAGTATTTCTTGGGGCTCTTCCTCTACTTGCTTACTTAACTTTTTCATCTCTTTTAATGACCATTCTGCGTCCATTTCATCGTAAAATAAAAGTTCCTTAGCTCTTCCTGTTTTCTCAAAATCCTCTGCAAATTGAAGTACTTCTTCTATGTTCATATACTCTGTTGTTAATTCCGTCTGCAATCCACGCTTCGTTTTATACAACCAATGAATTTTATATTTCATACTACATTCCCCTTATGTAAGACTTCTTATATATATCCGGCTAATTGAAGCCTCACTTTATTTTATTATATTTTATCTAGAGTCACAGCATTATATTCAATATGATTACATACAAAAAGAGCTATCCCTATAGGAATAGCTCTTTCATCTATTACATAAATCTTTCAAATTGTACTCGCTTATTAATCCAGTACATTACAGGCATACCGATCGCCATGACAACAAATTCACCGATTGCACAAGTTAACCAAGACAACATAAATGGTAAACCCAATGCAAGATGAAGTTCAATTGCAATCATAAACATTGTAATCGTAAAGATAACTGTATTAAAAATCATACGAGCCCAAACACCTTTAATAAATCGCATAGAAATAATCGTTGCAACTAACGCAAGAATAGATTGCCCTACTCCAAATACTAAATCGTAAGCGATCATAGGTGAGAAAAAGAGATTCGTTAAAAATACACCTAATACAATTCCGTAAATTGCTTTCTTGTTAAATACAACGAGATGATTAAACATCTCTGAAATACGAAATTGTACATTCGTAAAGCCAAATGGCTGAATAAGCATAGAAACAGCAATATATAATGCCGCTAAAATACCATTACCGACTAAAGTTCTAATATTCATGACAAAATCTCCTTAGTTTTTTTACGTGGGATGGTTTCGAACCACGTTATTCGTTTTTTAAGCAACAAGATTATATTTTACGTGGTAGCCCCTCTTTCGTCAATAGATTCCTATCATAAACTACCTTTTTCCTTTTAGACAACGTATAATGAAACATATGAAAGATTTAGGAGGTTTCACTTCATGACAGCAACAATTCAAAATGAAAAAGTGATCGTTTCCATTTCTGACAAAGGTGCAGAATTACAGAGCGTTCGCTTAAAAGAAGACAACACAGAATATTTATGGCAAGGTGATTCTACTTATTGGGGACGCCGTGCACCAATTTTGTTCCCAATTGTCGGCCGATTAGTAGATAATACATACTACGTAGACGGTAAATCATATTCATTAACACAACACGGTTTCGCTCGTGATCTTACTTTCTCTGTGAAAGAACAAAGCGAAACAAAAATCACTTATATCGTTACTAGTAATGAAGAAACATTAAAAAAATACCCATACGAATTCGAACTACTCGTTTCTTATGAGCTAGATGGACAAATCGTTCATGTAGCATATGAAGTAAACAATCCTACTTCAAAAGAGATGTTCTTCTCAATCGGAGCACATCCTGGCTTCAACTTCCCTTTATTGGATGGTGAATCATTTACAGATTATCATTTATCGTTTAATGGTTCGGAACGCTTAGAAACAAGCGTATTAGAAGGACCTTATCTTTCAAACCAAAAGCAATTAATCGCTGAAAATACAACTGAATTGCCACTTACATATGATTTATTCAAAAATGATGCGCTTATTTTTGAAAATATGAATACGAATGAAATTTCGATTCGTTCTCATAAACATAATAAATTTGTAAAAGTAGAATTTGATGGCTTCCCATTTGTCGGCGTATGGACACCAGGGGATAACGCACCTTTCTTATGTATTGAACCTTGGTATGGAATCGCTGATGAAATAAATCCAGCAAAAGATTTCAAGGACAAAAAGGGAGTTCAATCGTTACAAGCGAATGAAACATTTACATGTTGTTATAGCATCACAATCGGATAACTACTCTATCCCCTACTTCAAAAAGCATTTAAGTAGGGGATAATCTTATAATTTGGAGGTTTCTCATTTTGATTGAAGTATATATTGATGGTGCATCAAAAGGAAATCCTGGTCCTTCTGGTGCAGGAGTGTTTATTAAAGGCGTTCAGCCGCCTGTACAATTATCATTACCACTTGGAACAATGTCCAATCATGAAGCAGAATACCGCGCTTTACTTCTAGCATTAAAATATTGCATCGAGCATAATTATAGCACTGTCTCTTTTCGTACAGATTCCCAGCTTGTCGAACGGGCTGTTGAAAAGGAATACGCAAAAAATAAAATATTTGCACCTCTTTTAGATGAAGCGCTGCAGTACATAAAAAACTTCGATCTCTTTTTTATTAAGTGGATTCCAAGTAGTCAAAATAAAGTAGCTGATGAATTAGCTAGAAAAGCTATCTTACAAAATTAACGGGGGTATGAGTGTGAAAAAAGAGTGGATTGCTCCTCTTGCTTTATTATTTGTCTCTTTTATTTGGGGAGCTACGTTTGTTGTCGTTCAAAACGCTATGTCTTTCGTTGGTCCATTTACGTTTAATGGTATTCGCTTTTTATTCGCTGGAATTATTTTATTATTCGTTCAAATTATTTTCTCACAAAAAACTTCAAAACAAGATATAAAACATAGTAGCACGGCAGGGATAATTGTTGGTTTTTTCTTATTTGTCGGTTATTTATTGCAAACATTTGGCTTACTCTATACAACATCTTCAAAAGCAGGTTTCTTAACTGGGCTAAGCATTGTTATGGTCCCAATCTTATCATTTATCTTTTTAAAACAAAAAGCCACCATTTTCATCGTACTTGGTATTGCTGTAGCTACAACAGGTTTGTACTTATTAACAGCTGCTGATTCTTTCCAATTAAATATAGGAGATATACTTGTTCTCGGTTGTGCAGTCGCTTTCGCTGCCCATATTCTTATTAACGGCTTCTTTTCTAAAAAAATATCACCTTTATTATTAAGCACATCTCAAGTATTAGCTGTTGGTATATTTTCTTCTATTTGCGCTTTCTTGTTTGAAGATTGGGAAAAGTTATTTTCCGTATCACTATGGACGAATCAATCCTTTTTATTCGCACTCTTTCTAACTGCCCTGTTTGCAACATCTATTGCTTTTTTCATTCAAACATCGGCACAAAAACACACTTCTCCAACGAGAGTAGCGATTATTTTCGCAATGGAGCCCGTTTTTGCTGCCTTAACAGGCGTTCTCGTTGCAAATGAACAACTTTCTATTTCTGCTATTATCGGATGTCTATGTATTTTCCTAGGCATGATTTTTGTTGAATTACCTTCCAAAACAAAAAAAGAAGCGCAGGCTGCGTGAAGTTACGCTTGTAACTTCCGCATAAAAGCCTTAGCGCTTTTTTTATCTGTAATTTCTTCTTCTTTCAATCGTTCTAATAACGCAACGAAATAACTACCATCAAACTGCAATTGATGTTTAATTGTCGCTTCTATTGCTGCGTTCACAATCCCATCAGAGGCACCAGTATATCCTTGTCCAAACATAATAAACCCCTGTGCTTCCTCTGATAATTTAAATCCTTTCGTATGTAAGAATGAAAGATAATCTTCTACTGTTTGCATGTTATTCCCACCTACTCAAAAATTCTCCATCTCCTATCATACATGTTTTTACACGCTATGAGAATGAAATTTCTTTGACAACTTTGTAAATCAATCTTCTACTTCGCTTACAATGGAGGATTTTCTAACAATCTGAAGGAATATGTAAAGTGGAACTTATTTCATATTAAAGGGGAGACACGATGAAACAAGCACTATTAATTATCGACGCTCAACAAGAATTAATTGATGGAAATGAGCAAGAAAATGAAGTTTTTCGTAAAACCGAGCTATTATCTACACTAAATATAGCACTGCAGAAAGCAATAGATTCAAATGCTCTTATTGTTTTCGTAAGAGATATCGATGTTGCTTCTGGTAGTGGCGAAGGATTTGAAGTACATAATCAAATTCAAGTACCCCAGTCTGCAATCCTTATTAATAAAGCAGCAACCAATTCATTCTACGGCACTTCTTTACTTGAACTTTTAAAAGAAGAAAACATTAATCATATTGTTATAGGCGGATGTAAAACAGAACATTGTATTGACACTGCCGTTAGGACAGCAACTGTACAAGGATTTGACGTTACATTAATTAAAAACGGGCATTCAACAACTGATTCTAACGTATTGTCTGCAGAACAAATTATTGGTCATCACAATAAAACTTTACACGGTCATTATAACGTTGATAATTTTTCTATGGTGAGAGATATCGAGGAAGACCTCTTTCAGCCAACTCATGACCAATATCGTGATTAAATTGGATAAAGTGAAACTTTAATCAGTGGTGGTTTGTTGATCCCCCACCTAACTTCTTTGCTTCCGCTGAATTTTTTGGGTGGGAGTCTTACTGCCCAGCAAATAGCGGGATAAAAAAAGAATCCTTCATTTAAAAGGATTCTTTTTTTATCCAAAAATTTGCGCTGCAATACTATATAGTTCACCATTTCTTTTTAATAACCGATTACTATTTTTCATCATAATTGGTGGTGTATTCACCTTTTTAAAACCAGCAATCTCTAATTCTTTCATAAAATCGTTCTTTCCTTCTGGTACATCCATTCTTAATTTTCCATTATGCCCTCTTGCTAAATCATGTACTATTCTCATTGCCATCGCATTATTTTTAGCAACGACTGGTCCTATTATTTTATTTTCTGGCGTTTGTATACTTATACCGTATCCTACTACATCTTCTTTCGTATCCTTTACAACGACACACTGCTCACTTTGCATAATTCTTTGTTTTAAAAACTCGTTTCGGCTTGTCCCAAATGCGCCTTCATCTATTTTTATTATTCCTTCTAAATCACCCTCTTTATAAACCATCATACATTCTTCATTTTCTGCACATTTATGATTCGCATTGTACGAGTTACAAATATATTTAGAGACATAGCTTACTACCCTAAATCCTAATTTTTCATATAAGGGCTTCCCTTCATCCGTAGCAATAAGCATAATTGGAGTTTGAGCTGATACGCTACTCATGCATGAATTCGTTATCACCTTTCCAATTCCTCTTCCCTTATAATCTGGATGTACAATTACCATTCCGATAGATGCCAACGCCTCCCCGTATAATATTATTGCTGCGCTAGCAATAAGTTCCTTTCGCTCATTCCATACGCCGTATACAATACCTGAGTTAAAAACTGTATCAATTTCTTCTCTGTTATAATCCCAGCCAATATAAGAAGATAATGCTACAATATCGCCTATTTGTTCTTTACTAAGATGCTCCACCCTAATTTCCAATTCAATCATACTCCATCCCCTTATCTAGACATTTAAATCATTATTACTAAATCAACTTGTACATGTTTCCATTCATTTGTCACATACATATGTTATTTTGACCAAGACTATATTGTAAATGAGGTGACAACATGCCCATTACGAATCGATTTTCTACCACCACTAACGGCGCACTCGCTATTACTGGAAATACTTTAGGCTTAAGTAAAATTAGTAATCAAAACCGTGCTGGTACAATCGGGGCAATTGGTGCATTCGCAACTACGAATACTGCTTTACAAGTACCTACTTTTCCTGCTGGTACAACGTTAAACTATACACAAAATAGTTCTACCGCTATTTTAAATATCCCTGCCGGTAGTACTATTCTTTACGCAGAACTCGTTTGGGGTGGAAACTATTTATCTCGTGATCAAAACATTACGAGTGTATTAGGAAATCCAGTTTCTTTTACAACACCTATTTCAACATACTCGATTACTCCTTCAGCTGTTACGGCTTCAAATCAAACATTTGTTTCAAACTCTATTACATTTGGCTTTTACACTCGTTCAGCAGACGTAACAACCCTTATTCAAGCGGGAGGTGCTGGTTCCTATACTACAGGCGCGGTTCCTGGACTTGTAGATCCTATAGATGCTTCTAATGGAACAATTAATTCGGCTGGATGGACGCTTATCGTCGCTTATCAAAACGGGACATTGCCAGCAAGAAACTTAACCATTTATGTAGCGGGTAACCGTGTTTCTGCTGATACCGGTAGTGCAGATGTAGCCGTTTCTGGATTTTTAACACCTTCAGGAGGACCTGTAAGCGGGAGATTATTTTTAAGTTCTATTGAAGGAGATGCAGATTTAATAGGGGATCAAGCATTATTTGGACCAAATTTCAGTTCATTAAATGCTTTATCTGGGCCAAATAATGCTGTAAATAATTTCTTCGGTTCTCAAGTTAATAATGCTGCAGGAAACTTAGATACAACTGGGACATTTGGAACGCGAAATCAAAGTGCTTCTACAGGTACAAACATCTCCGCTGGAAGACAGGGCTGGGATATTACTTCTATTGATATTTCTCCTTATTTAACAAACTCACAAGTATCCGCCGCAATCCGTTTAACTACTAACGGAGATGCATATATGTTAAATACAGTCGGCTTACAAATTAATATAAACTCCCCAAATATACAAGCAACGAAAAGCGTAAATAAAAGTGTTGCTGCAATTGGAGATATTCTCACTTATACAGTTACTATCCCTAACACCGGGCTTCTTCCTGCCAATAACGCTATTTTTATAGATAGCCTCCCTAACGGTACTTCTTTTATACCCGGCACTGTAACAGTAGATAACGTACCACAAACAAATGCAAATCCCGCGGCTGGTATATCTCTTGGAACAATTAATAATGGTACTTCTCGCACAGTAACTTTCCAAGCTACTGTCGTTTCTCTTCCAAGTCAAAATCCTATCTCTAACACTGCGAATATTACATTTCAATATACACCTATCGCTGGAGGAACAACCTTTAACGGTCTTGCAACAAGCAACTCTGCTGGAACACAAATTAACCTGGCAGATATTAATGGAACAAAATCAGTTAACAAACTTTTCACAGATATTGGTGAAACATTAACTTACAGTATTGCCCTAGCTAATATAGGAAATATTGCTGCAACAAATGTTATATATACGGATCCGATTCCTAGCGGGACTACTTTCATTCCAGGAAGTGTAACTGTGAACGGAGTTACTCAAGCTGGCGCAAATCCCGCTAATGGTATATCAATTGGATCAATTGCTGCAAATTCTACTACTACTATTTCATTTCAAGTATTTGTTCCTTCTATCCCCCAAACAAATCCAATATTAAATAGTGGTACAACAACATATCAATACATTCCTGTACCAAATCAACCTGCAGTAAGTGGGACTGATACGACCAATATCGTATCTACTCAAGTGAATAACGCTACTGTAACAATGGCAAAAGCAGTAGATAAAAATTTTGCAGATATTGGTGATACACTAACGTACACCGTTTCCTTTACAGGTACAGGTAATACAAATGCGAACAATGTTATTTTTACGGATGTCATTCCTACTGGAACAGCTTTCGTTCTAAACAGTTTAACAATAGATGGCACGACACAAGTGGGCGCAAATCCCGCTAGCGGTGTGAACATTGGATCCATCCCAAGCGGCACAATAAAAACTGTTGCATTTCAAGTAGTAGTAAACACAATACCCGCGTCAAATGTCGTATCTAACGGATCAAGCGCTTCTTATCAATATACCGTCAACCCTAGCCAATCTCCCGTTACAAAAAACATTTCTTCTAATCTCGTTTCCACTCAAATTAACAATGCGAATTTAACATTAACAAAATCAACTAACAAACAATTTGCCACAATTGGCGAAACGATAAGTTATACAATCCTTATTACAAACAGTGGAAATGCAGCCGCTAATAACGTTCAACTAACAGATCCACTTCCAAACGGAACGATATTGACTCTTGGTACTGTAACACTAAACGGAGTTTTGCAGAATGTAGATTCTCTCGTTGCTTTACCTATCGGCACAATTCCTGGTGGAGCTACTTTTACCTTATCCTTTCAAGTAACAGTCATTAACATTACTGCCCAAAACCCTATTATTAATAATGCTTTCGCCTCTTATATTTACACTGTAAATCCAAGTTTGCCACCGACTTCAAAAACAGCAAATTCTAATTCTGTTACATCAACAATTAGACTAGCAAATCTCCACGTTAATAAATCTGTAGATAAAACGTTTGCGGAAGTTGGCGATGTATTAACTTACACCTTTGCTCTTACTAACGATGGAAATGTTGCAGCGAACAATGTATTACTATCTGATTCAATTGCGAATGGAACCGCCTTTGTCCCAAACAGCGTTATAGTTAACAGTGTTACTCAGCCAGGCGTTACACCAGCTAGCATCAATATTGGTAGCATCAATGCTAATACTACAATTACAGCTTCATTCCAAGTAGTAATAACTAGCATTCCAAATCCAAACCCTATTTCAAATAGCGCTTCCATCTCCTATAACTTTATCGTTGATCCAAACACTTCACCTGTAAGTAAGAACACTACTTCAACCACTACATTTACTCAAGTAAACGATGCAAATGTCATTTCAGCCAAAACAGTGGATCGAGAGTTCGCTACCGTAGGGGATATATTAACTTATACTGTTACTTTGACGAATGCAGGAAGTGTTTCTGCTGATAGCCCTACTTTCGTAGATACGAATCCAGACGGTACTACCTTTATTCCAAACACTTTTCTTATTAATGGTGTACTTCAAAATAACGCAGATCCAAATATAGGTGTTCCGCTACCTTCCATTGCTGCTAACGGTTCACTTACCGTCTCTTATCAAGTAACCGTCACCTCTTTACCAACACAAAATCCAACATTAAATTCATCTAGTACACAGTATAGCTTTATTTTAAATCCGGGCGATCCACCAACTATAGAAACATCTGTAAGTAACACTGTAAGTACACAAATTAATTTAGCAAATGTCGTTATTGTCAAAGAAGTAGATTTAACTATCGCCGACGTCGGGCAACCAATCACATATACAATTTCTTTAGCTAATCTTGGCAATACTACAGCGAATAATGTTATTGTTACCGATATAATCCCTAATGGCACCACTATCGTTCCAAATAGTATTTTTATAGGTGGTGCTTTACAACTAGGTGCAGACCCTAGTGCCGGTCTTCAAGTGGGCTCCATTCCTTCGGGTGGTTTTACAACGATTGTGTTTCAAATAAGTGCAAATGGGCTACCTTCACCAAACCCAATTCAAAACAGCGCTTCACTTCAATATAGCTTTATCGCTGATCCAAACTTACCTGCTCTTGTTAGAAACACTGCTAGCAATATAGTAACTACACAAATTAATACTGCTAATATCGTTGCTACAAAACTAACGAGTACGAACTTCGCTGATGTCGGTGATGTCATACTATATGCGACTATTTTAACGAATAACGGGAATATTCCTGCTGCTAATGTAACATTTACAGATATCATTCCAGCGGGTACCCTCTTCATTCCTAATACTGTAACGATTAATAATGTCCCTATAGCTAATGCAAATCCTGCTAACGGCATTTCGATTGGTACGATAGGAGCGAATTCATCACGCACTGTTGCATTCCAAGTTTTTGTACCAACTATCCCTGCTGTAAACCCAATTACAAATCAATCAGGCACAACATTCCAATATACGTATGATCCATCCAAACCAGCTGTAATGCAGATGGTTGCTTCTAACACTGTACAGACAACTATTAATAACGCCTCAATTGCCGCTACTAAATCGGCAGATAAACAGTTTGCTAACGTAAATGATATTATTACGTACACAACTACTTTAACGAATAACGGGAACACACTTGCATCAAATGTAATATTTACAGATGTAATTCCAAACGGGACATCGTTCATTCCTAATAGTGTTACTGTAAACGGGAATACACTGCCTAATGTCAATCCAGCAAGCGGAATTGCAATCGACCCAATAAATTCGAATGCAAATACAATCATCTCATTCCAAGTACAAGTAAATTCTATCCCGAACCCAAATCCAATCCCGAACCAAAGCAATACAACGTACCAGTATGTCGTAGATCCTAACTTACCTCCAGCATCCGCCAATACGTTAAGTAACGTAATAACAACTCAAATTAATAACGCTAATATTGTCGCTACTAAGTCTGTGAATACACCGACAGCTGCAATTGGTGATATTGTTACCTATACGATTGCAGTAACAAATACAGGTAATATCCCTGCTAGTGCAACTGTTTTAACAGATGGGCTTGGCGCAGGAGCTTCATTTATCCAAAACTCCGTAACTATCAATAATGTTCCACAACCAGGATTAGATCCATCACTTGGTGTTCACTTGGCAGATATTTCGCCAGGAGATACTGTATTCATTACTTTTCAAGCACAAATTTTAGCGATACCACCTAGTGGCACATTAACAAATAATGCTCTTGTAAATTATGAATATACCGTGAACCCAAACCAATCTCCTGCTGTTGGTAGCACCGTAACAAATACAACAGTTACACCAATTATTGACGCTACTTTAGTAATAAATAAAAGCGCTAGTACAACTTTCGCTACAATTGGTGATACAATTACATTCACTTCAGCTGTTACAAACAACGGAAATACTACTGCGAACAACATTATTTTTACTGATACAATTCCAAACGGTACTACCTTTATCCCAAATAGCTTTAAGATAAATGGTGTAACCGTTCCGAATGCAAATCCACAAAACGGTATCAATATTGGTAACTTGAATTCAAATGCATCTGCTACACTCAGTTTTCAAGTAAACATTACAACACTTCCAAACCCTAATCCAATCCCGAATAAATCATCGCTTCAATATAGCTTTATTGTAGATATAAATGAACCGCCAGTTTCACGAACAGTTCAATCTAATAAAACCTTTACACAAGTAAATACTGCTTCTGTTATCGCAACAAAAACTGCAAGCAGTGCTTTTGCTGCTGTTGGAGATACAATTACGTATACAACTACCCTCACCAATAGCGGAAATACTACCGCAAACACACCTGTTTTTATCGATATATTACCACCTGAACTTTCATTCGTTCCTGATAGCGTACAAATTAATACCATCCCACAACTTGGATTTAGACCAGATAGCGGGATTTCTTTAGACTCAATTCCAGTTGGAGGAACGACAACAATTAGCTTTCAAGCTATCGTTGGCTCAATACCAGTTACAAATCCAACTTTGAACCAGTCTAGCACGACATACTCGATCATTGTTGATCCTACCCAGCCGCCGGTGACAGAAACAGCTACAAGTAATCCAACTTTAGTTCAAATTAACGAAGCGATTATTCAAGCAACGAAAAGTGTGGATCGACTATTTTCTGACGTAGCACCTGGAAATTCATTTTTAACGTATACTGTTTTATTGGAGAATATAGGAAACACAACTGCTACGAATATCATTTTTACAGATCCAATTCCAAATAATACAGTGTTTATAGAGGATAGCGTTCGAGTAGGCGGGGTTTTATTACCTGGGGTAAATCCCGCGAATGGGATACCAATTGGGGATATTATTGCAGGAGATTTTACAAACGTTACCTTCCGTGTGCAAGTAGTTAGCATTCCAAATCCAATTTTCACAATTGGACCTGGGGGGCCAAACTCACCAGTTGTAAACGGAGCTTCCATTGATTATCAATTTATGACAGGACCTAATTTACCACTCGTTTCAAGAAATACGACATCTAATCCCGTTTCGACACAAATAAATTCTGGGGAAATTGTGGCAATCAAATCTGTAGATAAAACTTTCGCAACAATTGGCGATACAATTTCTTATACGATTACATTAAATAACCCTGGAAATGTCACTTCACAAAATATAATTTTCACAGATATTTTACCTGACGGAACGACATTCATATCTGGCACTCTTACAAACGATTCTGGTACACAGCAAATCGGAAATCCAGCTAACGGGATTCAGATTGGAAATATAAACCCAAATGGAACGGCCGTTATTACCCTCAACGTACTTGTTACAAACATTCCAAGTATAAATCCAATTTCTAATTCTAGTTCTGTACAATTTTCACATGTGGTCGACCCTAGCCAACCTGCCGTATCACAAACGAATGTATCTAATACGGTTTCGACAACTATTAACAGTGCGATATTAACAACCCAAAAAAGTGTGGATAAATCTATTATTTCCGTCGGGGATACACTTACGTATACAACAACTATTACAAATACAGGAAATACACCAGCTACAAATATAACTTTTACAAGTGCAATTCCTCCTAGTACTACTTTTATACCAGATTCCGTCACAATAAATGGCATCCAACAGCTTGGTGCACAGCCAGCACTCGGAGTAAATATACCAAATATCGCGCCTGGTGAAACAGTAACTGTTACCTTCCAAGTAAATGTTATTTCTGTTCCTCCTTCAAGTTCAATTATGGGTAACGATACAATTTTATATTCTTATACTGTTGATCCAAACGGAACTCCTGCTACTACTTCTACTTCAACGAATATTGTCACAAACCCAGTATTAGATGCTATGATAACGATGATAAAATCGGTCGATCAAACACTTGTAACACTAGGCGATACTATTACCTATACGACAATTTTAACGAATAACGGCAATACAAATGCAACGAATATTACTTTCACTGATCTTATACCAGATGGCACAACATTTATTACTGACAGCGTTACAATAAATGGAATCACACAAATTGGATTGAATCCTAATACAGGCATAACGATTGGATCAATTGCCCCTAACAGCTCAATATCTATAGCATTTCAAGTGACCGCTACTTCTACCCCTGTTCAAAATCCTATTGCCAATTCCGCTACTGCTTCTTACACATTTATCGCTGATCCAAATGCACCGATTGTTTCAAGAAATGTTACTTCAAACACAACGTTTACTACAATTAATACTGCTACCATTCTTTCATCGAAACAAGTTGATAAAGCTTTTAGCCACATCGGAGATACACTCACTTATACTGTCACTTTAACAAACAATGGAAATTCCTCCGCACAAAATGTTATTTTCACAGATGCTATGTCGAGCGGAACGACATTTATTACAAATTCATTTTCTATTAATGGAATTCCTCAAAGTGGTGCAGATCCAACAAACGGTGTAAATATTGGGCCGATAACAGCTGGGGCTACAGTAACTGTTTCATTCCAAGTAAATGTGACGTCATTACCAACCCAAAACCCAATTGTAAATTTCTCATCAACATCGTACCAATTAGTCTCACCACCTGATGCAGAAACTTCAATTAGTAATCCTGTTTCAACACAAATTAAAGAAGCAATATTATCTATGACGAAAAATGAAAGTGTATCCTTTGCTGATATCGGGCAAACTGCTTTTTATACTACTTCTATTACCAATATAGGCAATACCGATGCAACTAATATAGTATTCACAGATGCATTACCAAGTGGACTCACATTTGTTCCTAACACATTAACGGTCGATGGCGTTTTACAACCGAATGCGAATCCAAATACAGGCGTATTACTTGCAACACTTCCACCAAATGAAATATATAGTATCGTCTTTCAAGTTACGGTGAACAGCATCCCACCTATTAATCCTGCACCAAATACAGCAGCAACGACGTATGAGTTTACTGTTGATCCTGTTAATCCTCCCATTTCAAGTGCAGCTACTTCCAACACTACACTTCTTCAAATAAACAACGCAACTATTATTAGCACAAAAACAGCAGATCTTACTTTCGCGGATATTGGTAATACAATAACATTTACACTTAACCTCCCTAATACCGGGAATACGGCTGCAACTGATGTAACTATTATCGATATTCTTGATAGTAATTTAAGTTTCGTTCCAAATAGTTTCACAGTTAATGGGCAAACCATTCCAAACGCTGATTTATCTACTGGTGTAAATATTGGTTCCATTAACGGCGGTAATGCAGCAATCGTCACATTCCAAGCAACTGTTACCACACTTCCTACACTTAATCCTATTTCTAATTCTGCTTCTATCACATATCATTATGTCGTTGATCCTAGCCAACCATCTATTACAACGTCCAATCAATCTAATACAACGACCACACAAATTAATAGTGCTATTCTTACTGCACAAAAAAATTCAAATGTATCTACGGTAGATATCGGGCAGGATATTACCTACACCGTTACAATTACAAATAGCGGCAATGTTAGTGCAACAAATGTTATTTTTACCGACCTTATTCCAGACGGAACTTCATTTGAACCGAATAGTTTTACACTGAACGGAACTAGCATCCCAAATGCAAATATCATTACAGGCGTTCCAATTGGTGATATTGCGCCAAACCAGTCTGTAATCGTAGCATTTCACATTAATGCCAATGAAATTCCACCTATAAATCCAATTACTAATCAAGCTAGCGTTAGCTTCCAGCATATCGTTAATCCAGCTAATCCTCCAGTTTCAAAAAACATTGCTTCTAATAGCGTTTCAACACAAATTGAAAGTGCAATTTTAAACACTACTAAAATAGGAGATAAAACATTTGCAACGATCGGTGATACGATTACGTATACAACAACGATTACGAACACAGGAAATATTCCAGCTAACAATGTTGTATTCTCAGACCCTATACCATCGTGGACACAATTTGTTGTAGGATCAGTTGTTGTTGATGGAACTCCATTACCATCCGCTTCTATCATTGACGGCGTTGGCATAAATACAATAACTCCAAATCAAATCGTAACAATCGTATTCCAAGTTCAAATTGTAAGCAATCCAACAACGCTCACACCTGAACTCCAAAACTTAGGATTTGTTAACTTCCAATATAACGTAGGCAATGCATTACAGGCTCAACCTGGCAATGTGGAAACGAACGTCTTCGTTACCTCTATTAATTCAGCAATACTTTCAGCTGTAAAAACTGCTAATACAGCCTTTGCAAATATTGGAGATACGATCACTTATACAGTTTTGATTCAAAATAGCGGCAATACAAATGCAACGAATGTAAATTTCTCAGACATGGTTCCAGCAGGTACGACCTTTGTTGAAAATAGTTTTGCTGTAAATGGAAGTACCATTCCAGGCGCAAATCCAAATAATGGAGTTAATGTCGGAACAGTTAGCGTAGGTAGTTCCTTAACCGTTACTTTCCAAGTCATAGTTACATCAACTCCACCTTCAAATCCGATTACAAACGTAGCATCTATTCAATACGCATTCATCGTTGATCCGGCCTCTCCTCCTGTTACAGGCACGATAAATTCTAATAGCGCTTCAACACAAATTAATAACGCAACTGTTACAACTGTTTTACAAGCAAATCGAACAATCGTATCTATTGGAGATGTAATTACGTATACAGCGACATTAACAAATACTGGAAACTTTCCTGCAAACTCTGTATTACTCATTAACGGAGTTCCTGAAGGAGCATTATTTGTTCCAAATAGTGTTACGCTCAACGGAATTTCACTTCCAGATGCAAGTCCAACTCTCGGTATTCCAGTTGGTATTATCGCACCAGGTGATTCTGCTACTATTACGTTCCAATTTCTTGCAAGTTCTATCTCGCCGCAAGGAGCGATTATAAATCAAGCACTTACAAGTTACACGTATATTGTCGATCCAAGTCAACCTCCAGTTACAGCAACATCCTCATCTAATACAGTTAATACAGCTGTTGTTGATGCATCATTATCCGCAATTAAAAGTACAGATTCTCTCGTACAATCTACTGACGGTACAATCACTTACACAGTAGTCGTTCAAAATAACGGAAATACTACTGCAAATACAGTTACTTTAACAGATTTGGTCCCAGAAGGAACTGCATTTATTCCGAATAGCGTAACTATTAATAGCGTTTCCGTTCCAGATGCTGATCCTAACGTAGGAATACCATTAAACTCCATCACACCGTCAGAAATCGTCACTGTAACATTCCAGGTTATCGTTCAATCTATTCCAAGCGTGAACCCAATTTCTAATACAGCCCGTATTGACTACACTTTTATCGCCGATCCAACTGCTCCTATCATCTCTCGAACAATTACGTCTAATCCCGCTTTCACACAAATTTCAGATGCGACTATCCTTTCTTTAAAAGGAGTCAATGCACAACAAGCAACAACAGGTGATATTTTGACTTATACGATAACACTAGAAAATACCGGAAATATTCCAGCTACTAATCTCATATTTTCAGATACTATTCCCCAAAATACTACATTCGTAGAAAATAGTTTTACACTTAATGGAACAACTATACTTGGTGCCAATCCAAATGTAGGTGTTACTTTGCCTACCCTAGTAGCAAACGCTACTCATCTTATTTCGTTCCAAATTCTTATTAACGATTCATTCTCGCAAGAATCGATTACAAATCAATCCAATACAACATATACAATCCAACCAGACCCAGGGCAACCGCCTATTAGTGAAACATCTACTAGTAATATCGTCATTACAAATTTCGTGCAAGCTCAATTGACAATTACAAAAACATCCAATCCAACAACTGTAGATATCGGTGGAACTATACTTTATATTTCTGAAGTGAAAAATATCGGTAATGTTGACGCAATAAATATTAATTTCACAGATTCTATTCCAACTGGGACTACATTCGTTCCCGATAGTGTCACAATTAACGGTGTCCTTCAGCCAGGTGTAAATCCTGAAAACGGAATACCAATTGGAACAATTCCAGCAAACAGTTCCAAAACGATACTATTTCAAGTGCAAACAAATAATCCACCGAATGAAACTGAAATTGTAAATCAATCTTCAGCAACTTACCAATATGTAAGTATTCCTACAGCCCCACCAGTAAATCGCTCTGCAAATTCTAACATTGTTACAACATCACTTCAAAATGCAAATATTATTTCTGTTAAAAGTGCGGATGTAAATTTCGTATCAATCGGGCAAATGATTACCTACACAAATACACTTCAAAATATAGGAACCGTTCCGGCTAACAATATCGTGTTCATTGATAACATTCCAGAAGGTACTATATTCATTGAAGATAGCTTAGCAATAAATAATGTAATTCAGCCTGGCGTGAATCCTGAAAACGGAGTAACTCTCGGCACGATACAACCAAATGAAACAGTCACTATTTCATTCCAAGTACAACTTACAAATATACCAGAGGGCAATACAGTCATTAATATTTCAGACACTTCGTACGAATACCAAATTGACCCTAGTTCTCCAATTATTCAGCGTAGATCGTTATCAAATGCAGTAAATACTGAAGTGCGAACGGCAAATGTTAGTGCAATTAAATCCGCTAACAGATCCATTACACGTATCGGTCAAATCATCACATATACAGTCGCAGTTACAAACGCCGGTACAATACCTATTACAAATACTCTCCTACTTGACGCAATTGCTTCTGGCACCACATTCGTTCCAAATAGCATTCTTGTAGATGGCGTACCAAGACCTAACGAAAATCCAATTACCGGTATCAATCTTGATATAATTCTTCCAAATAATACGATTATCGTTACGTTCCAAGTAAGCGTAGTTTCTATACCGCCACAAAATAACATTAATAATATCGCCGTCATTCACTATGAGTATCGACCAGACCCAAGCACACCACCAATTTCAGAAACGACCTCTTCCAATGCTACAAACATACAATTTATTGATGCTATTCTTATTGCTACAAAATCTGCTAATACTGTATTAGCTACTATTGATGAAACCATTGAATATACAGTATTCATTCAAAATAATGGATCGGCTACAACTAACTCCATCTTTTTTACAGATACTATAGCAGATGGAACAGTATTTATTCCAGGAAGTGTAATAGTTAATAATACTGTACTTCCTGCAGCAGATCCGAATATCGGCTTTTCCATCCCTAATGTCGCAGCAGGTCAAATGGCTACAATAACATTCCAAGTTTCCGTTACGAATTTACCTACTGTAAATCCAACACCTAATACTGCAAACATCGCCTACGACTTTATTTTCAATCCTGACTTTGCACCAATTCAAAAATCTACTACTTCCAATACTACTTTCGTTCAAATTAATGATGCTGATATCGTTTCACTTAAAACTGTTGATTTGACCTCTATAACAATTGGTGACATTTTAACTTATACAACAACTTTAACGAATACAGGGAATACGGATGCCACTGCTGTTGTATTTACAGACAATATACCTGATGGAACAACTTTTATTGACGGTAGCGTTTTAGTAAATAACATTCCTCAGCTTAACGCCAATCCAGGTGCAGGTATACTTGTAGGAACGATTGCTCCTAATATTTCTATCCCAGTCACATTTTCTGTTACCGTCGTAGCTCTCCCAACTAGCGGTCATATTCAAAATCAATCAACTTCTCGTTATACAATAAACGTGGAAGAACAAATATCGACTAGCAATATTACCTCCACTGAAGTTATTTCTGCTAATGTAATTGCGACAAAAACAACGCCTATCCAATATGCTGACTTACAAACTATCATCCCTTATACAATTTCCATCATAAATAACGGAAATATACAAGTCGAAAACATTATTGTTACAGATATCATCCCAGCAAATACGAGCTTTATAGAGAATAGTGTTATCGTGAACGGCAATGCTCGGCCAAATGACAACCCTCTTAACGGTATACAAATTGATAACATTCCGCCTAATACGACAGCAACTATTCTATTCCAAGTACGGGTTACTTCGATTCCACAAACAAATCCAATCTCTAACACGAGTACAGTTGAATACCAATACACGGTACCAGATCGACCACCTATTACCGAAACTATTATTTCATCAGCTGCTTTAACAGAAATTAATCACGCGAATTTGAATAGTAATAAAGCTGTTGATCTTGCATTTGCAACGGTTGGTGATACGTTAACGTATACGATTACACTAAATCAAACCGGTAATGTTGCAGTAAATGATGTAATCATTCAAGATATTATTCCTCAAGGTACTACGTTTATAGAAAATAGCGTCATTGTAAACGGAGAAACTCTTCCAGGAGCGAATCCAGTAAGCGGCATACCAATTGGTACTATAACTATTGGTGGAGATGCTATCGTTTCATTCCAAGTAACTGTGACTTCTATTCCAACACCAAATGAACTAAACAACAACGCAATTACTACTTTTAACTATATAGTCAACCCAAATAACGTACCCGTTACAAATACGACTACAACAAATACCGTCACAACTACTGTCCAAAATGATAATGTCATTGCCATAAAATCTGTTGATGTAACGAATGCCTTACCTGCTCAAACTTTAACGTATACAATTACGATTATGAATAGCGGTAATGTAACGATTGAAGACCTTCTTGCTATAGACACCGTACCAATAGATACGACTTTTGTTGCTGGTAGTGTTACGATTAACGGAATCAATCAGCCTAATGAGAATCCTGAAAATGGTATTACGTTAGGAAATCTTGCTCCTAATGACTCTGTTATTATTACGTTCCAAGTGACAATATCTTCTTCTACTCTTCAACCTACAATTAATAACGATGCTTCTGTTTCCTATACCGTTATCATTGATCCAACAAAACCACCTATTAAAATTACAAAGCAAACAAATACCGTTACAACGACAGTCATTGATCCGATGGTTCGTATTGAAAAAACAACTGACAAATCTATTGTCGTTATAGGAGATATCATTACATTCACATTAGCGGTATTTAATCACTCCCCAATTCCGACAATCAGTACTTCTGTTATAGACACAATTCCAGTTGGTACAACATTTATAGAAAACAGCGTAACAATTAACGGTACTCCCGTTCCAAATGTTCGTCCAGACACTGGTATTAATATCGGCTCTTTACCTGCAGATTCAGTAGCAACTATAACATTCCAAGTTCTCGTAACTTCTATTCCTTCAAATAGTACAATTATAAATTCTGCAACAGTTACCGCTGCCTTTCAATTGACACCACAGGATCCAATTATTACTTTCATTGTTAATTCAAATATCGTTCGTATACCAGTTCAATTTATAACTACAACAGTCACGAAAAATGCTTCCGTCAGCTCAGCTTATTTAAATCAATATTTTGATTACACGGTGCGTATTACAAATACTTCCGAAATTTCACTCTCAAATATTTCTTTACAAGATACCATTCCAGCAGGTTTACAATTTATAAACGGCACTGTCTTTATTAACGGTGAACGCTCTCCACTAGCGAATCCGAATATCGGTTTCCTAGTTGCCACTAATTTAGAGCCAAACGAAACAATTATCGTGTTATTCACAGTACAAGTAATAAGTCCACCTGTTAATAATCAATTTAAAAATACGGCCAATATTTCGTTACAACTTCAAGTCTCGCCTACCGATCCACCAATTACAGTAACCGTTACAAGTAACGAAAATATCGTCACCTTTGTTCCAGAAAATCCAGATGAAACACTTCCAAATTTAAATTGCTTCTTTGACGGTGAACGCTTCATTCGCATTACTCCTCGAAATGTACGAAATTACCTTTGGACTTGGATTTGGTGGAAGTAATTGAAACAAAAAAGAGATTGTAGTTTGGTTGAAACCAAATTACAATCTCTTTTTCATTACCTATATCCCACTACGTTGTAACTCGTCCAAGGATATACAATTAAACAACATCTCAAGTTATCTTAGTCGTAATAAGTTGGCCAGCTTCATTAATAGTAACTTTCCATTTCACTCCACTAGCAGTCTTCATGATTATACCTTTACTTGCCTCTATTTCAATATCTCCAAACATTCTTCCACCAGTTGTCGCTAACCAAGCGTTCCCGTTTTCCATAGAAGACCTTGCAAAAATACGATTAATTCGAAAACGCTTATGATCTTGAGAATAACCACTTAATGTAATTCTAACTTTATATAACTGACTCGCCTTCATATTCGATATAATTGTATCGCCAACATTTAATGGAACATCCAACGCGATAACCCAACTTCCAGTTGCGCTTAATGCATATTCAATTTTAATTTTCTTTGGGCTCTCTCCCCACCCAAAATACATTCCAAAACAATTTAACATTTGTATTGGTTTTTTCGTAAAATCCAGTTCAATTACAACTGGATTACTATCTGGAACGTCAATATAGTTTACACTTTGTTCATCTATTAAATTAAAGCAATTTGCGAGATTCCCCCCGTAAGGCACTTTCCCACTTACTTGCTTAATCGTATACTTCTGCTGAGCATTTACTAAAATATCATCTTGATTCCCTATTAAATGTGGTTTATTTAACGTAATCGGTAACTGAATTCGAAGAGATTCTTCATAGGTAGACTTACAAACATTGTACTGTCCTTTATCTACAATAGTTGTAGAAAGTAAATTTGAAAAAAGGTAGTTACGATGCGAATTAGAAGAAAATTCAATGACAATCTGTTCACTACTCATCCGGTACGTATCCCAAACCATACAATCAAATGTATTATACGCACCTGAGCAACGAATTGCTTTTTTCGTTTGTTGTCTACATTGCACTTGAATATCATGAAACGTATTTCCTGAACTTTCATTTGGCAAATCACTATTTCCATCTACTTCAATCCCATACACACATCCATCAATAAATATTGATTGAAATACATTGGCGTTAATCCAGCAAGGTGTATTGATATCATCTATATACTCTGTTTTCAAATATATTGCAGTTTGAAAGTTTTTAATTTGAATAAATTTAACTTGAAAGAAACTAATATAATCCCATGCCTTTTGACAATAAAAATGTATAGCTTTTCCTTTATACGATGGAGTTGTATTTATTATATTTATATTTGATATAACAGATTGATTAGGTACTTCGATTTGTTGTGAACCAGAAACATAAATGACAGCAGATTGAAACAATGAATTTATAACTTGAATAGTACCACCAACAATCGAAGCGTTACTTTGTAGCTCAAACGCATTAAAATCCCCATCAATTTGCAGCGTTACGGTAGGATCTAACTCTAATCTTACGTTTGATTTAATAACAATCGGCTTTACAATTTTGTACGTATTTACCCCTGTAATTCTAACCGTCGAAATTCGATTCGCTACACAATAATCAATAGCTTGCTGAATTGCTAATGAGCTATCATTTCCCGAGTTTGGAACTGCGCCAAAACAATCGATGTGAACGCTACCTTCTGGCGCACAATCTTCTTGGGAAGAAATATATTCTGACAAGATAAATTCACTCCTCATATTACCTTTTTCATATAATATGTGAGTTCTCTCTTAAAAGTTTCTATAATAAAAAAAACAAACGACCTACCCGGTCATTTGTTTAATTCATATATATTTTTCGTTTCTTCTATCATTTTAGTTAACGAGAAATACCTCACTGCTTTCTCTCGTGCTTTCAATCTAATATCATTTACCTTTTCTTCATTACCTTGTAGTTCCTCAAGCGCACTTGCAAATTTAGATTCGCAATATTCAGATATCAAAACACCTGATTCTCCATCTATTACCGCTTCATGTATTCCACCAACATCTATTGAAACAATTGGTGTCCCTGTAGCCATCGCTTCAATTACTACCATTGGAAACACTTCACGAAAAGATAATAAAAGTAAGGCATCCATATTCCCTATAAACTCATGTGGTTTTGAAATATTCCCTAACATCTTTACACTCTGTTGCAACCCATATTTTTCTATTTCTTTCATAATCGATTCTTTCTCTGGTCCATCACCAGCAATATAAAACAAAAAGTCATCTCTTTTTTTCAACACATTTGCAATCTTTATAAATAGTTGATGATTTTTCTCTTTAGATAATCTAGCTAATATCCCTATTTTATATGTAGATTCTTTCTTTTTCTGCTGGAATAAAAACTTTTCGATATCGACACCATTATAAATTGTATTTATTTTTTCTTCTGCTACATGAATTGAAATTAAATTATTCTTTTCAAACTCACTTACTGTAATAATATTGTTCACATATTTATTCATGAAATAACGAAAAAGAGTTGGCATTTTCTTTTCTAATATCGTTACATTATGTTTCGTATAAACAATCTTTATCTTTTTTTTAATAAACTTTTGAAGTAGAAAAGCATATAATACCATTCGCAAACTATTTGCATGAATAAGTTCTATCTTTCGTTTACAAATTTCGTTTCGTAAATAATAAATATTTCTCAAATGATTCCATCGACTAATTAATATAAAATTTTCTTTTCTAGTAAGAGATTCATATAGTTCTCCATCACCTGCAGCTGTATAAATCTTAAAATCATCATAATGCAAATTACTTTCCAATTTACAGAAATAGCTCTCGGCTCCGCCAGTTATCAATTTATCTGTCATCAACAGTATATTCATAATTGCGTCTTCCCAACTACATTAATTTTATTTTTTTTATAAGCATGATAAGCATACTTACTAAAATAGTAAAAAATTTGCACCGAATTCAATCGTTCTTGTTCCCTTAACAATTTCCAATACCGGAAAGCTGCTCTAATTTTATTTCTAGAAACAGAATTTGTAACAATTCTATATTTTGCTAACACTTGCTGTATCCCTTTTGCTTCATACCCTTCATGTAATAAGTTCAACCATAACGCTGTATCTTCCGGCTGTATACTAGGCATTTCGACATACGGAATTTTTTCACGATCTATCATCACTGTTAAACACCCGATAATTGTATTTCCTACTAAATAATGATAGTCAACAGATTTTGGTACACTCACTTCGCGATTTAATTCATTACCATTTTCATCAATTAAACTATACGACGCATATGAAAAAGCAATATTCATTTCTTCCATAAATAACAATTGTGTCTTCAATTTATGTGGCAACCATATATCATCACTATCTAAAAAGGCAATGTACCTTCCTCTTGCCTCTTTGATCGCTAAATTCCGAGCTTTAGCAGCACCTACATTTTCTTTTAATGATAATAACCTAATTCGTGAGTCTCCTTCTATTATCTCTTTAATTTTTGCGGCAGATTGGTCGGTTGAACAGTCATCAACGATAATCATTTCCCAGTTTTCATACGATTGATTCTGTACAGATGAAATTGTCTCACCTATAAATCGTATACTATTATAAGAAGGTGTTATTACAGAAACATAAGGCGGCTCGTTATGTGCTGATAGACATTTTACCATCTATCTTTCCCCTTCCTTCATATATTGAAATATACTTCACAACAACTGCTAAAAATAAAAAGAACGCTTCGTTAATAATGAGTGACAATGACATCATCTGAAATAAAAATGCAATCATAGTCAATAGAAGATATGGTTTTTCACGAAACAAAGTATGCTGCGCTAACTTGAACATTAATATGAATAAAAACGCGCTATATAGAAGAAAACCAATTGTACCCGATTCAGACAAAATTTCTAAAAATGTATTGTGTACATATAATTTTTCATTAAATTGATACTCATAATAATTCGAAAAGTTAAAAGCACCAATTCCAATATATGGATTAGATAAATAATATTTAAAAGCAGCTTCCCATAATGTAAATCTACCACTTCCATTATCATGGGAAAAATCAGAAATTCGTTTATTTAATATGTCATCTAATTGGCCCCCCATTACACTGTTCGATAAACTAAAAATAACTACACTAAACAATACTAAACTCATAATTATTTTTATTTTTTTGGCGAAACTAGACATACATATATATACAAAAACGACAAGCACAAGCGCTAATATACCACCCCTTGAAAAGGTTAATAGACTCGTCGTAACACATAAAATTAACCCTAGGATGTTAGTGATATTTTGTAAATTCGTCATATAGTACATAAAAAATATTGTATTATAGAAAATAAAAATGTTAGGATCATCTAGCAATCCAATTAACCGTGGATATCCTCTATCCACTAATAACCCAGCAAAAATTTCTCTCTCTTCTCCACCGTATAAACTAAAATATTGTAAACCGATTATATAGAGTATTAGACTTACAACATTAAATACTACTCCTACATAAGCAATAGATGATTCAAGTACCACTATTTCAGTATTCCCCAATAAATTCCTCATTATAAAATAGCATCCTAAAACGAGTAGCACGCCAAAAATCATACGAATACTAGCATTTAAATACATAGAAAGAATTCCACTTAAACAATAAATGAAATAAAACAGTAAAAATACAACTTCATGAAAATATAACTTTTGAATATGAAAGTTTTTAATTGTTAAACAAAAATATATGACTAAAAAAATCATATATATCTTCAATGAAAATCCAATATATAAATTGTATTTACTTAACATAACAAATAATATTAGAAGAATAATCCATCCCATCGATACTTTCATATTATTTTCCATAGGCTATATCCCCTGTTTCGTAATATAATCCTTTTTGCGTATTTTTCTTATAAAAGAAAGAAGAAGTTTTTTCAGCTCATAATCATATAGGAATATGGCAGCTACTACGATTAGTATATTAAGAACAAGCGCAATTAAATGATATGTATGCAATATATATTGCACTCCAATAAAGGTTACACCAAAATAAATTGTATACGGTATTACAATTTGGAATACAATTTTTTTCTTCACTACACTTACCGCTATGTATCCCACTAAAGCGACGATTTCAAATAAAACCATAGCATATGCCGCTCCTATCACTCCACCAATACTACTAAAGCTATAAAGCATAACCCCACCTATCACCAATGCTACACACTGCACAACAGTCCTCTTATTTTGACATCCACTCGTCGTTAAACCGTCAGCAATGGCAATATTTAAACTTTGTAGCACAATAAGAAATGATAATATTTGGAGTGGTTCTACTGCATTGCTCCATTCTTCATGAAAAAATATAGAAATAAAGTATGGTGCTAAATGATATAAACCGATCGTCATACATATTCCTACAATCGCCATTGATTTAATTTGAAGTAAATTTAATTTCGTATGCTCTTCTATATTATTCTGGTTATAATGCTTAAAGAGCACTGGAAAAAATGCACCTGCAATTACCCCTGGTACTTGATATAAAGCTGCCGGCATCCGGTACGCCACTGCAAAAACACCTACCATACTTAATGGTAATGTATAGTTAAGCAAGATAGGCGCTAATTGTGGCGTACTCATTATTAAAAAACCGCTAATAATAAAGGGAGTTACTTGCCAAAATAACGCTTTATGAATTACGACTTTCATATTCATTTTCGTCTTTCTTCTCATGGTATATATACTGAATAAACCACCAATCATATACCCAAAAGCATATAAGCGAGCCGTTACATACACCGGTAACTCTCCGAAAATACAAAAACATGTAATTATAATGACAACTGATGCTGATACAACTTTTATGAGCGCTATATACTTCATACGTTCCGTCAGTTGAAAATAGGCAATTCCTATGTTTTGCCAAGTTAATCCTATTAACATGAAAAACATTACGTTTATCATCATATAAATTAAATTTTTATCCGCATACATATAATGAATAACAATATAACCGATTATAGAAATAAGAATAAGTAGAATCATCCTTATTTTTATATACGATGATAAAATCTTCTCTAAATCTGCTCCATCCTTTGCCCCTTCTCGAAGAAACGTATTACTAAGTCCTAAGTCTGTAAAAAATAACATAACAAACGTCACTGCTATGGCAACACTAAACATCCCATAATGTTGTGCGTTAAAAAAGTTTGCTAAAACAATTAAACTGACGGCCTGAAGAAGGTTAGCTAAAATCGTACTATAAAATAGATGGATAATATTGTTTAGAATAGATCTACCCATACAAGTTCTCCTTTGCAAGTAACCTACTTACATATGTTGTTTGTTTACATATATATTTATCTTGCACCATTACCGTTCAATACAATTAAAACGGTTTTACATAAAATACGGATGTCCAGCCGAAATGTTTTCATTTCAATATACTCCATGTCCAGCCTCAACTTTTCCTTTGGATCAAGATTATATCCTCCATTTATTTGTGCCCATCCTGTTAATCCTGGTTTTACCATTAAACGATCCTTAAATTCTGGAATAAACGTATCAAACTCATTATAAAAAAACTCTCTCTCTGGTCTAGGGCCTACAAAAGACATATCTCCTCTTAAAATATTTAAAAGTTGTGGTAATTCATCAATTCTCGTTTTTCTTATAAACAATCCAACTTTTGTAATTCTTGAATCATGTTCTTTTGCCCATTGTGGGCCATTTATTTCAGCATCCTTTACCATTGATCTTAATTTAAATACATTAAACTTCTTCCCGTTTATACCTAAACGTTCTTGAAAGTAAATTGGAGCCCCTGATGTTTCTAAAGTAATCATAATACAAAAGAACAACATAATTGGTATCGTTAATAGTAACAATATGATTGAAAATATAATATCAAACAAGCGTTTTACACTTCGATTCAATATGCTAGGCTTTTCTTGAGCCGGAATCGTATACAACTTGGCTTGATTTGTTTCACGAATCATGGATCGTTACCCCCACATTCAAGAATATAAAATTATACCTATTAATTCACATTCTTTCCTATTTATATCCGCTATTACTTTTTGCACTGTACGTAGTGAATCTTTTCGCTTTTTAACTGCTAAGACCATTCCATCGCATTTCTCTGCAATAATGTGCGTAGCAGGAAGATCAAATACTTCAGAAGAATAAAAGAAAATGTAATCAAAATCTTCTTTCCACTTAGCAATCGCATTATCAAATTCATCCATAGCAACTAAGGGCGTCCCTGTGTGTACTGTTTTTTTTGCAGGAATACAATATAAGTATTTAGACAAATTACTAGAAAAAGATTCATAATTGCAGGGGAAAGAGCTTATTATATCGTTTACGGTTATCATGTGATCACTTTGTAATAATACATGTAATTTAGGGTCAGAAAAATTCACATCAATAAGTAACACCTTTTTCTTCATTTCTGCAAACACTAGACCCATATTTACTATAAGTGAGGCAACAACCCCTCTGTCCTTCGTTGAACTAACCGTGAATAGTTGTTTTCCAGATTTTCTCAGCTCGTGATACACCGTATAAAACTGCTCTTTCATCAGATCATCATGCAAATCGAATGGCAGCTGTTTCTTTGTCCTAAACATCGACATGTTCACCTCGATATATAGATGATTGTTTATCAATCTCTGTAGATTTCTGTTTTCTATTCGGTTTCACATTTATGTGACCAATAACAGAGACTGTTGTTATTTTCTCTAAATCTTGTTCCGTGTATATACGTTCATCAAAATAATCTCGAAATACAGCTAAACCTATCCCAACAAAAAAACTAACAATTAAAGAAATAGGAATGATCAGTTGAAATTTCGGAAACAATTTTTCAGCCTGTTCCTGTAACTCAGGATCCGTCAACACTTTCACACCTTGTACATTTGTGTACTGTTGAAAACTTTGTTGTGATTGCTCTGCCAATGTCTTTACAATGTCTTTCACGACTTTCGGATTGGAATCTTTTACTGTAACAGTTACAATTTGTGAATTGTCCGTATTCACTACCGAGATTTTTTGTGCTAATTCATAACTTGATTGCTCTAATTTCAAAGTTTTTTTGACTGTTGAAATAATTAATGGGCTTTTTAAAATATCGACATACGATGTTACTAGTTGCTTATTTTCTTGTGTTTTATTTGTTGAATTTTCCTTATTAAACTCATCTAAATTCCCAACAAGAATTTGCGTTGAATATTGATATGACGGCTTTAAAACATACATAGAGATAAGAACTAAAGAAGCGGTTAAACAACACATCGTTAAAATAATCGTTACGAATCTTCTTTTCAATAATTGTTGAAAATCTTTTATACTCATTTCTTGCTTCAATTATTTCACCGCCCTTTTCTGAATAACATCCTGCAAGTCACTCTTTACAGATACCCCTCTCTTCTTTCTATCTACTTGTTTTGTTACATACTTTCCGACTCTGAATGCAAATTTTTCTACATATATATACGAAAGTATTGCAAGTATAAACGAAAATATAAGTGAAAAAATTAAAATAATAGGCAACGGTAATATTTCATGGAACATGTATATAAGGGAAAACAAAGATATAATATGGTATAAATAAAGACTGTAAGAAATCTTCCCCAAATATAACAAGTATTTATTGCGTAGCAAGGATGACAAAGTTGATATTGACAAACTTAATATGACAAATAGACTTGCACTTATCGCCACTACGTAGTCTCGAAATATAAAATTATTGAGTACTTTAATTTCTCCAATAAGTCCTTCATACATAAAAAGTAAAATCGCAAATAAAAACCATGCAATTTTCGTGTTTTTAGTACAATTACTATAAAAAACTATTAAATTATTTTTATACTTCGCAACTAGTGCCCCCAATAAAAACAGCACCGTATAATGCAACGTTAATGCATAGCTTGTTAATGTTAAGCCCGAGCGAAACAAAAATAATATTACGACAGAACATATACTAAAACTAAACAATAATAGTAATGAACACCTTAACGTTTTTCGTAAACAAATCATCAAAATTAACGGAAAAATTATTGATATTCGCATTTCATGGACAAGTGACCAAATCACACCGTTATATGCATCTGTATTATATTTCCCAACCAATAAAATATGTTGCGCTATTAAGCTTGGAGAACTTTCAATCGTCCATGAGCGATTAAACCATTCACTTAAATAAGAAATACCATATTCACTAATTGTAGCCTGGCATATAATAGCTATAATTATTGCCACAATATAAGGAATATATATTCTGCATATACGTTTTAAAAGGTATGACCCATAGCTACTATAGGTTTTTTGAATAGATTCATACAAAACAAATCCGCTCAAAACAAAAAAGATAATAACAGATTCGTTACCACTACTAAAAATAAGACGAGCAGGCGTTTCTTTTAATAGATACACAACAAATGGTTTATTATCTTCATAGCTGTAATTTTGAAATGCTGAAAAAATCATTAAATGATGACCGATCATTACTATTAATGAAGAAATCCCTCTTATAGAATCCAATTCCTCGTATCTCTTCATCTTTTTACATCAACTCCTAATGAAATGATAATAATCATTTCAAAGCGACATCTTTATTCATATTCCTCTCCTTTCTTTTCATTCCAATTTTTCATATTAAAATGATTTTATAGTATAAATTTGAGTGTATTGTAACATTTTTTGTAATATTATGAATAGAGAATCTCAAAAATTGGTATATACCAATTTCAACCTCGAAAAATGAGTAATATTGATAGAAAAACACTATAAAAATTTCTTGCATATTTACAAAATTAAAGAGATGAATAGCGTTTTTTCAATATAAAATAAAAAAGATAGCCTACATAGGCTATCTTTTTTATTTTATTTAATTACTAGCACCACTATATGCTACATGTCGTTTCTCAATTCTCTCTTCAATTTCTTTCATATTTTCTTTATTATTTAATAGTGATTGTTTATTTTCAATTAATAATTGTTTAAAAGATTTTCTCACTTTTTTTCTCATTTTCATTGTCCTCCTTGGGGGATGGTTTATATAAAAGATAAAGAATTATCTGTGTGTCCTTATAATAATTGATTGTTGTGAATTCTATTTGAACTTCATATGAAAATTCCGTTTATTTTCTGACAACTTTGTGAACACGAAAAAAAGACTCTCTAAAACTATGTTGAAATTAATTCACTTCATTATAAAAATTACTATTCCCATCAACTTTTATCATTATATCTTGTCGAAACATTTATATATTTAAAATTGAGTTCGACATAATTTTATTTACTATAATACTGTTTACAAAAACAAAAAGAAGGTGTCACCAAGTCAAATTTCGACTTATGCAACATCCCTCTTTCCAAACTATTTATAGCATATTTATTAATATTTCAGGTCTTCCCCAATTCATTTCTTCACAAACAAATCTAAGTTTTTCTTCATCCATTGTGTGTAATCCCTCTTCTAGTAAACATGAAATTGGAACTTCACAGTGAATTTGTGCTAATTGCAACGAAATATTTAAGTTCTCTAAATCACTTTCAATCTTCGTACGCTGTGCTTTTGTTAATGATTCTACATTTTCTAGTACAGCGGATACTGTTCCGTGCTCTTGAATAAGCTTATACGCTGTTTTTTCACCGATACCTTTTACACCTGGATAATTATCACTTGTATCTCCCATGAAAGCTTTTGCATGGACGATTTGCCACGGCTCTACACCTTTTTCTTCCATGATTTTCTCCGGTGTGTAATATTCGTAATTTCCAATTCCTTTACGCAGAAGCATAACTGTAACGTTCTTATCAACAAGTTGAAGTAAATCTGTATCACCAGTTAAAATATAAACTTCAGCTTCATTGCAGTATTGTTTTGCAAGCGTACCGATACAATCGTCCGCTTCGTAGCCTTTCATACCGATAACTGGAATGGATAATTTCGCAGTCATTTCTTGCACTAAATCAAATTGAGGAATTAATTCTTCTGGTGGCGCTGCACGATTTGCTTTATAATTCGAGAACGATTCTGTTCTAAATGTCGTACTTCCCATATCCCAGCATGTAACGATATGTGTTGGTTCAATCGCTTGCGTAGCTGTTAACAAGTGTTTCATATAACCATGAATCCCATTCGTAGGGGTTCCATCTTGTCGTTTCATAAATTGTCCGTAGACACTTGTTGCGTAAAAAGCACGAAATAATAGTGCCATACCATCAACTAATAATACTTTTTTCATAATTCCTCTCCTATTAAAAAAATAATAACCTCACGTTATCACGTAAGGTTATATAAATAGATTACCATTCTACGTTTTTGCTCAACTTTGTCTATTATACATTGTTTTTGTATATTTAGCACCATTAACACATTAAGACATTCTACTACAACAAGTATGCAATATGCCTGAATACGTATTTTTTCCAGTAGAAACAACGACAGCCTTTGCACTTCCACTAACGATATGTGAACCTTTAAAACATACATTTTCAAGCTCAAGTGGATTATAATCTTTCATCCGTTTTAATGGAATAAATCGTTTACGTTCAAGGTGATAGCAGCTTTCAAACTTCTCTATACTCGCTTCGTTTCCCGTTAACACAGACTCATTCACTAATAAATCATCTGCATAAATAATACGTACATCAGCTGGCACAGCATCTCCAGCCGAAAGAAAAATCATATCTCCAGGTACAAGTTCTTGCACTGGTATCTCCATCATTTTCAGTTCACTATTTAGCCCTGTACTACTAGAACATTCTACTCTAGATACAGTAATCGTTTCACGTTGTAATTCATCACACACACGTTGTTTTGAAAAACCTGGAATCATGCCACCAAGCTTCATCATTACTTCTGCAAGAATTGCTCTTTTTGAAGTTAGTTCATTTCGGCCATATACTTGAATACGTTTTTGCGCCTCTTTCATTGATAGTCCGTCTCTTGTTGTTTTAAAATATGCAAATACAGATTTTACATCTCTTGTTGCAATTTCAATTAATAAATCTTTATTTTTTTGGAGCATTGTTTGTTCTTTTATTGATTTTTTATTTAGTTTATATGACGTGTTACCCACAGTTTTGTTTGCATATAACATATTATCGTCTCCTCCTTTACAACATAGGAAGAAACGCTTTGTTTCTCAATTTATCCACTTTACTGTGAAAGTGTCTAGCGCTTTATAAACGCTACATTGTGATAAATATAGAGGGAGGAACAAATCGTTTCCTGCCTACATCATATATTTTTGATTTGAAGTATATGGGTAACGGAACCGAGTCAGAATTTGACATGCTCCTCACCTCCTCGTTTAATTTTATAGTTTATACTATGAAATTACTCATAGCTTGGTAACAAAAAAGACCCCTACCCTTAAGAGAGTAGTGGCCATTACATACACAAATAAACGATTTCTAATATAATTAGAAATCTACGGACCTCTCCCTCGCCGAGTTTTAGCACTGTATAGCATAGGTACATTACCAGCTACGTTAAGAAAAACCTTAATTCGATCATTCCTGTTGACCCATTGGCGTCTCTCGACATTTTTGGGCAGTAGCATTTCTCTATACAGGAGCCTCACCTAACAGAGACTTATTTTCATTACATTGAAAATGTTACTCTTATTTAAAATAGATGTCAACAGTAGCCTACAATTTTTTCAAAAGGTATGGCAAACTAACGTATATAAAGTGAAACTTTAATCAGTGGGGGTTTTGTTCATCCCCCACTGATTATTAGCCCTCACCAATCGGGCTGCCCGGCAAATAGCGGGATAAAATAAAAAACTTTACGTTTAAACGTAAAGTTTTTAATAAGTTATACAACCAGCGATTACAATCCCAATTGAAAGCGATAAAAACATAAGAAAAAGACCGACTGCTTGATTATCTTCTTCGAGACTTTTGTTTATATTAAAGCGTGGTGTAAGCCACTCAGCTAAATAAAAGACGATAATTTGAGCGAAAATCCCAACTGCTCCCCACGAAATCATATCAAGAAGTGAAATTGAATTAGCTGCTGTCGAATATAAAACAACAGCTAACCCAAGTAATCGTCCTCCAAGCACATAGCTTACCGCCTTATTTCCTTGAGCCATTAACTTAAATTCCTTTACTTTCGTTGTCACTTCCATCAAGAACAGACCTATACATAAAAGGCCGAGTGTTACTGCTAAATATAATAAAAAATTAATCATTTTTTCCCCTCCTTTTTATACCTACCGGTAAATAGTACGATTCATTTCCTGTAATCTTTTCTCCCGCACGAATACCGATACTACTCGCTTTTCCAGCAATTAAAAACGAACCAAACACATATGACAGTTTCTCGATCCCTTTTTCTGTTTCCAAGGATACGACTGGCAGTTCGGTATACTTTTGAAATATCGGCAGTGACGCTTTATACGTTTCGTGTGCATTTTGAAGCATAATATTTTCGTCTTTATCGCGAATCGTAATTGTATCTCCTTCTCTCCCAAATGAAGGTTTTTGAACGAAAGAACCTTTTCCTAAAAATAAATCTGGTTCTAAATATGTAGGTAACATATATTCTTTAATCCACTGTTGTTCCTCATTTGTATAAAAGACCTCTTCTTCTGCTAACCCCCAAATAAGACACTGAATTGATTTTGGCTGAAGTAAAAATGCTGACAAAGGATTTATTATAAAAAGCTTTCCGGCTTTTACAAGTTGTAACAGTTCCACACCTACCAAATCTCCTGTTTCAGGATCTTGATCCTCAATTAAATCTTCTATCGGATATGTTTGGCGATATAAAACATCAATCTTCGCCCCATCTTTATCGACTAGAGCATCCTTTGTAATTCTAAGTTCTGACATTGGCACTACTTTATTTTCAACATGGCATAGCTGACTTAAATACATAGTGGTATTCCAATCCTCGATATGTTCATGATGTGCTGTAAAAACAACATTTGGATTATCTAATCCCTTTGTCGCTTCCATTACTGCTTTCGTTACACCAGAAGATAGCAATCGTTCTTGATCCGAGTTTGGATCATCATAGCCTAGATTTTCACATACTTTCCCATTCATTTGAAAACATTCCACAATAAAAGTTGGTGTATCACTATTAAACTCAAGCATTTTGATTTTATTATCCTCTGTTACAGCAAAATCAAATCGCGAAATTACAGATTCAGGATAAAGCCCTTTCATTCTAATGAATGATAAACTCGCGGATGGAAAGCCAAGATCTAGAAGCTGTTCGTCACTTAAATTACGCAGCAGTCTAGCAGTCTTAAAAAATATTTTCCCCATTCGTTCAGTCGCTAAGTGTAATTGGTCCAAAGTCTGATTTGTTATAGAAAAAACATGAAACAAACTATACTCACATTCATATAAATCCGACCAAAAATTCGGATATTTTAAATAAAATTCTTTTCGATCCCTTATGTATTGCGACATATTTTAGCCCCCAAATCCTCCCTTTGAACCGCTTCCAATTCCACCTTTAAATTCAGCAGACGATTGATACGATTTAAACGCCGATGAATTTTTAAAAGTGGATTTATTTTGATAGTATCGCCCACCATAGAAATAATGCCCACGATAACCTGAACTACTATCATCACACTGCCATACCCCAAGTTCATCATCCCAATCCCAATCAGAACAACTATTATCATTCGGTTTTGGGGGAAGATCTTGCGCGCAGCCAAATAAAGTGCCAGTCATTAAAGACGTTACGACACCACCTACTAGCCATTTCGTTTTTGTCACCTTCGCACTCCCCTTTTTAAATTCTATTCCTATTATATAGGATGGCATGATAAAGTAGAAGAAAAAGGAAGAAGAGGGATTAAATGCGCTTAGAATATCGACTTAATGATGAAACGAAAGGGTATCCTGCTTTATGGAACTACGCCAATATTTCTAATTCTGAAATTATCGCACGCATGACTTGTGAATATTTTATTAAAGAGAAAAATACTTATGTTGTTACTGCAACTTCGGTTGATCCAGACGGAACAGCGGTTATTTATATTCAAAAAGAAGTTTTCGCCAATGACCCTTCAGACCCTACATACTCCCACATCGGTTTTGAAATTAGAGAACTAAGTGAAACGAGTTCAAGCTTAGTAGATAGTCAAGATGTATGGAACTACGAAGAAATTTTACCATCTCTTCATTCAGATATTATATATATTCAGCGAGACGGCATGTCTATGGAATTCTCCTTGGATTCAAGAGAGATTGATGAAGACAGAAAGTGCTACATTTATTACGGAAACTTCACAGGTGAATCAAGATAATATTGATATATCTATGCAACAAAAAAACCTTACGTATAAAACGTAAGGTTTTTATATAGCCCCACATATGCCGTTCTCTCTAGATGTCCATAAACCTGCTCTCACAGGTGGATGCTCTCACAAATGTTTGTAACTTCCTTCTTAAAAAGATGGCATGTTAGCTACATTTAAATATTGAACTTCCATATTAAACTTATTGGTTTAAGACATGCATAAGCTACGTACACCGTAGGAATTTTATATAAGGTTAGTTGAAATAAGACCCCCGCACGTGCCGCTCCTCGTAAATGTCCAAAAACCCGCTACTCGCAGGTGGATGCCCTCACAGTTACCGTACATCTTCCTCCACAAGGAAGGCTTGATGATGGTCGCTAAATATTGAGCTTCCGTATAACTAACATCGGTTTTAGACATAAATAAGTTACGTACACCGCAGGATGTATTATTTACTTGTCGTTATATTATCACATTGTTTCCCATGTGTAAAATACAAAGTTTTTCGAGCAATCTCTTGCTTGTGACCTTATTTTAATACAAATTATTTTTGCATGCAAGTGATTAATCTTCTTCTTTTGCAATTTGATTTTCTGGATAAGAAATCCAATCACTCCAGCTACCTGCATACAATTTAACATTTTGGAATCCAGCCAATTTTAACGCAATGATATTTGGACATGCCGTAACACCAGAACCACAATATACAATAGTTTCCTTATCTTTCGACAGATTTTGGAATCGTTCTTGTTGCTCAGCTTCATTCTTAAATTGTCCTGATTGCAACATTCCATCCTTCCAAAAATAGTTTGTTGCTGTCGGAATATGTCCTGCTTTATGATCGACAAGTTCCTCTACACCAGCATAACGTTTTGGCTCTCTTGAATCAATTAACGTAACATCTGCACCTGCCTGGATATTCTCTCTTACTGTTTCCATCGATACAAGCATATGATCTTGTATGTTTGTTTTAAATGTTTTTCGTATAACAACAGGAATTTCCGTTGTTGTCGGTAGTCCATTCTCTTTCCAAACCGGGAAACCACCATCTAATATATATACTTTCTCATGTCCTACATAGTTACATAACCACCATAAACGAGCAGCATTTGCACCAGCTTGACTGTCATACGCAATTACTGTCGTATGTTCATCAATACCAACCTCCGAAAGCTTGTCCGCAAACTCTTCAATGCTTGGCAACGGATGGCGGCCACCATGTTCTGCTATAGGACTTGATAAATCTAAATTCAAATCAAAATATAACGCATGAGGAATATGTTCTTCTTCATACTTTTCTCTACCCCAATTAGGATTCGCTAAATCAAAACGACAATCGATTACACGGACGTTCTCATCTTCTATATGCTCACGTAACCATTCGACTGTAACTATCATCTTTAACGACCTTCTTTCTCTTGTAAACGACTTACATACTCCATAACCATTTCTTCTGTAACATATTTACGCTGCAAGGTAACACCATTTTTTGCAAGATCATTAATTTGCTTTGTTACAACATTAATGACATCAACCGAAAATTCTTTCCCATTTGACGCAAGAGATACGGCTGCTTCAATGGCTGCTTCACGCTGCGCATCTAATTGTAAACATGCTTTTACACTTTCATTTTGTTTACGAGAATGTGCTGTAATTGCTTTATGTACTTCCATCTTCTCTTCCCCCTAAATAAGTTATACGTTCTAATTCAATTCCATTGCAAGCCGAATCATATCACGGCATACAATGCCATTTTCAATAATCTCTTCTTCATAATGCTTCGAAAAGTAATCAAAATCAATAGAAAAAATACGAAATCCACATTTTTGATATAAAGCAAGTTGTGAAACACTAGAATTGCCTGTACCAATTTCAAGTTTTGACATACCATATCCTTTAGCAGTTTCTACGGCATGCCTTAATAGCTTCTTCCCAATCCCTTTTCCTTGCAAATGCTCTGCAACCGCAATATTCATGATTTCCATCGTCTTCGGCCTTGTTTCCAAAAGAACATACACACCGATGATGCTGCCCCCTTGCTTTGCTACGTATGTTAACCCTCTTTGTACATATATAGCTATTTGCCGTTCACTTGGATCAGCAAGTAGCAATAAAGACTTCGGTATAGCCTCTTTTAAAATACGTTCTATTACAAAAGACATAAAAAATCCCCCCATCTCTATTGTTCTAAACCCTCCTTGTCTACCATAAATAATAGAAAGGAGGGATTCACCATGGACAACAATGAGAAAAAATGCAACGTCATCTCTATTGATGGAAAGAAGAAGAAAAGCGACACGTATTCCTATCCAAAATTAGTAGTTGAAAATAAAACATACGAATTTTCTTCATTCGTCTTATGCGGTGAAACACCAGATGGCAGACGACTCGTTCTTACTCATATGATTTCTACCGATGAATTTGCTGGATTTGTCAAATCTTTAGATACTGTACTGCAAAAGAAAATTGAACGAATCTTTTTCTCATAACGACTATATAACATAAATTTCTTTTTCAATCTCTACTAACTGATTGTGCAATTGTTCTTTACTTTGTTCATATAGAGATACATCGATCGTTTCAGCCAATGCAAACAATATACTTTCATAATAGTTCATTACATCTTGTTGCATCACTTTTTGGAATAAGTTCCACTTCATATCCCATTCTTGCTTATAATGATGGACAAATAAATCTTTTTCATCGGCTACATAGTTTGATACAAGCGGTTCTAATACAGATTTAGCGTCTTCTTGCATAAAAGCTTTGTCATTCTTTTCAAAAAAGCTTTTCTCATTTTTAAAATGTGCCAGTGCTTTTTTGAAATCTTTTATTTCAACTGAAGGGAACGGTTCTTTATGTGTAATATCTTTATATTCATACTCAACTGTTCCATTCATAGAAATTGATTGATTTTCTACTTTACAGTTCACTACAATTTCGTCCTTTGCACGCTTCATCGCTTCGTCTATCCATTTTTCAAGACGTAATGATGTCGCACGCATTTCTTGTAATAAATCATGCTGAATAAATGCTACTAATTCCATAACACACTGTTGCAATTGTGTTTTCACATTTCCATCGGTTCGAAGTGACGCCGGATTAATAAATTCAGTAAACACATCGTTATAACGTAGGAATAGACGCTGTTGCACGTAATAAAGCAACTCTTTCACTTCATTTTGCATCGCCTGTTCTTCAGCAAGTACACTATATGATGAAATAATATGAAGTAGTTGATCACGCTCTGCTTCATATTTTTTCATTTGCTTCTCTTTCTCTTCATTCCCCTGTTTTGCACCATTTATCATGTTTACTAAAAGCGGATTTGCCCCTTGCAACGCACCATATAGAGCATGCACAGAAACAAGCATTAAATCTCTCATCATAAAGGACGTAAATGATTCCTCAAACTTAGTAATTCCAGAGTTTTGTAAAATACCATACTTCTCTTTTTCAACATTCTTTCCTTGTTTCTCTTCAAGCGCACATAAACTTGAAATTGCAAATAAACGCGGATTTCTAATACCGTATTGCAGTAGCTGATCTGCGATATAACCTTTTACCATTTCAAGTTCTTCTTCAGACTCTGCTAAATCCGCCGCATTAATTAAGAAGAACATTTTATCAAGGGCAAAAGTATCCTTTACACGCCCAAGCTGAATTAAAAATTCACGATCAGCACGAGAGAATACATGGTTATAATATGTTACAAATAAAATAGCATCTGCATTTTTAATATACTGGAATGCAACATCCGTATGGCGAGCATTAATAGAATCCGCTCCAGGTGTGTCTACAAGCGCTACTCCCTGCCTTGTTAAAGCACAATCATAATAAAGCTCCATATACTCAACGAAGCATGATTTTTCTTCATTCGCTACATAATCAGAGAACTCTTCTAATGTGACTTGTACTTGTTCTCCTAAATAAGTAGAAACTGCATCATACCCTTTTTGTACCGCTCGTAAAAAGCTAAATGTTGTTTTTTGCTTCCCAGTCGGTGAAGGATATTTCATAACTTTATCAATTTGTGCTAACGCCTCATCTAACGTAGTAATCTCATAATGAAACAGCTTATAAACAGCTTTCATATCTTCTAATAGAGCTTGCTTTGATTTGAATTGAACCATTACTGTTCCGTGTGGTTTTTCCTCTGTAACCGGCAAAATTTGATTAATCGTTGCCGTCGTCGGATTTGGTGATACAGGAAGTACCTTCTCACCAAGTAAGGCATTGGCAAATGATGATTTCCCAGCACTAAAAGCTCCGAATAACGCTACTGTAAATTGTTTCGTTTCCACACGACGCCTTTTTTCTATCACCTCTTGCTGTACATGTTTCAGCGCTGGCAATGGCTCTAATATCATTTCAGCTTTCTTCACTTTCTCTAATATACGCTGAATATTTAAAGCTGCCGTTCCTTTTATCTCTTCTTCATGAGCCGCTACGTTATCATTTACCATTTCCTGCTCTTGTAGTGTGAATTTCTCACTAACAATTTGTTTTTCACGTTGCAATATCTCCTCTATTTGCAATCCTTCTGGTGTAGCAACACGCTCGTGCCAAACATTTTGTAAATAACTTTCATATGTCTCTAAATTGTTACTGTATTGTAATTCCGTCTCTTTTGCCGTTTGCAACATCGTATATTTTTCAATCTCTTCTTCCATACGAGCAACTGCTTCCTTCACTTTTTGCTTTAAAACAACTGCACTTTTATCAAAAATTTGCTGTGCTTTTGTAAAATAACGTTTCTTCAGTTCATTCGCTACATCCGCTGTATAAAGAAGTAAGTAATCACCTGTGAAACCTGCACCTTGTTTAATGACTTCAGCTAACATTTCTGGTCCAAAAGCGATTTCTAAAGCATATATGTCTTTCCCAATTTCCTCCGTGAACAATCCTTCTTCTTTTAAGAAGGCTACAATAAATTCTTTCACATGAAAATCAAGTTGCGTTTCAACAGTCTTTTGAAGGGCAGAATAAAACGCCTCTACACGTCTTTGTTTTTCTTGCTCCGTCTTTCCTTTCGTAAATAGCAAACCAACTTTAAACTTTGTTAATTTCGTTTCTAAATATGCATTTGCCAATTCTCTCATTTCAAATGGCATTAAATACGCGTTATCTAATATAGCTTGTAAACCTTTTATAAATTCATTTCTCACATGAGATTCTTTACTAGCCTCGCGATGTTTAGTTTCCGTTAGCTCTTCTTTCTTTTCAACTATTTCTGAAATCAAAAGCGGTGATGCTAACTCTTCCTCATATGTCAAAAGAGCTTTTTCATTTTCAGAAACAATAAACGAGAAATGTTCTCCCATTAAATGTTCTGTTTCTCGCTCCATTCCCTCTCTTACATACTGCTCTTTTTCTTTCATAATAGAAGTAATTAATGTTTCTAAGCTTCCAATTTCATTATGTGGATGGTTCATCATTCGTAATGACGTATAATAAACTCCATCTACTTCAATATCCCAGTTAGAGAACGATTGTTTCACACTATCTTTATAATCCTCAAATGATAATTCATTTTCTTTATGTTTATCTATTTGATTTACAACGAGATAAACCGTTTTATTACGTTGTTTCAATTCTTTAACAAATTGCAAATTCACTTCCGATTGGACGTGATTATAATCCATCATATAAAAAATTACGTCTGCTAGATGTAGCGTTGATTCTGTCGCTAGTTGATGGGCATCATCTGTTGAGTCAATCCCTGGTGTATCAACTAACATAACACCCTCAGGAATTGGTGCATCATTCCGATAAATATGAACACCAATTACCTCATCGCCATCTTTACAAATTTGCTTTAATTCTTCTGCTGAATATGCACCGTCATATTCGTACTGTTCTCCAGATTTAATCGTTACAACAACACGATCAAATCCCTTTTCAATTTTAACGACGTTAGCGCTTGTCGGAATTGGACTTGTTGGTAACAACTGCGCTTTATATAGATGATTCATCATCGTTGATTTCCCTGCTGAGAAGTGACCGCAGAACGCTATCATAAGCTGCTCTCGTTTATATTTTTGAATTACTTCAAACAACTTTAAGCTATTCTCTGCATCGCCGTGTTTTTGCCACTCTTCATAAAAACAAACAAGTTTTTTCATACCGTTTGTCTGTACTATGTTTGTCATCCCCTTGTTCCCCTTTATCCAAGATGTATATACTTTTCCCCGCTAATTGCGAGCTCATAACCAGTGAGAGTTACACCTACCCATTGATTACAGTTTCACTTTACTATCATACTAAATTTTCAGCATATTCTCATTAAAAATAAAAAATCCCTTTCATTCTTTTTACAAATGAAAGGGATTTTATGTCATATCACTCATTTTGCTGTTCCTACTCCATTTAAAACATACTTTGCAATAACTGCATATACAGCAACTGTACCTGCTACTAATGCATATACCATACTCATGCACCAACCTTTTTTGATAATGATTATCACTTTTGAATACATTTTATCATTAAAGAGAATCATTATCAACACTTTTCATAAAGAAAGCTCCTTATAAGAAGGAGCTTTACTGCCTGTTTTGAAAAAGGTTAAAACTTGTTATGCACTCTTATTATATCTCATCCTACATAACTTAACAGTTTAAAAAAATGGAAATATCCCCTATCACCTCCATCTTACATTTTGTATAATAAAAGGGAATTACTTAACAAGGAGGAAAAAAATGACACAAAATCTCACACAAGGCGAAAGGATACACTCCATTGATATTATTAGAGGAATAGCTGTATTAGGTATTTTTCTTGTTAACTGGCCAATTATTGCCGGGATTGACTCACGTGATATTACAGGAATTTACGAAGGGATAGACAGCTATATTCGCCTATTTTACGATATGTTTATTCAAACGAAATTTTATACAATTTTTTCGTTTTTATTCGGATTAGGTTTTTATATTTTTATGAATCGTGCTGAGGCGAAGACCGATCGTCCAAAAACTTTGTTTGTTCGCCGCTTACTTATCTTATTATTATTCGGGTTCTTACATTACGTTCTTTTATGGGACGGTGACATTTTACATACTTATGCAATTACCGGGTTTTTCTTATTTTTATTTTACAAAAGAAAGACACGTACTATTTTAATTTGGTCAATTGTACTATTAAGTTTCATGCAATTGTTCACATTATTAGGTTCTCTTGTCATGTTATTAGTGCCGGTAGATGAACTAGGCCTTTCCATAGCCATTATGCCGTTAGAAAACTGGGGCTTACAAATTACAGACAGATTCTATTCATTCTATTCTGAAGCAATAAGTAACAGTCTTATTATGCTTCCTGAAACACTAGGATTGTTTTTACTCGGATTATATGCCGGTAAAAAAGACATTTTCCGCCGTGCTAAGGAATTAGATCCAAAACTTAAAAAATGGCAAATCATTATGTTCATTTTAACATTACCGATGTGGTTTATTATGGTTTACTTCTTTATGAACAATCAACCATACACACCATTTTCACTTATGGGCATTACGATGATAAGCGGAAAGACATTGTTCATCTTCTACATTGTCACGTTAATGCGTTTATTACAAAAAGAAAAATGGCAAACGTTATTACGTCCATTCCAATACGTTGGACGAATGGCATTAACAAATTACATCTCGCATACAATTGTTACATTACTTGTATTCGGGCTATTGTTTAAAAATGATTATCTGGCTCCACTATGGGTTGGGCCACTATTCTGCATTAGTTTCTACACGTTACAAATCTTTATTAGCCGCTGGTGGCTTTCACATTACCAATACGGACCACTTGAGTACATTTGGCGTCTTGGTACTTACGGGAAAATGATGCCACTTAAAAAGAAAAGCAAGGTCTCATAACGAGACCTTGCTTTTTTACGCTTCTCTTACTGCACTTTGCATAGACACCGGCTCTTCTTTTACTTTCACTTTACGCTGCGGCACCATATTAAATACGATATTTAAAAGTACTGCTGACGCACTTCCAAGTACAATTCCGTTATCTGTTAAAATACGAATGTTTTCAGGAAGTTGTGAGAATAATGTAGGAACAACTGTAACCCCAAGCCCAATTCCGACAGAACATGCAACAATTAATAAGTTTTCTTGTTTGCCAAAATCAACGCTACTTAACATTTTAATACCATATGCCATTACCATACCGAACATTGCGAGCATAGCACCGCCAAGTACTGATTTCGGAATGATTGTTGTAATAGCTGCGATTTTAGGAATGAATCCAAGAACGATTAACATACCACCGCAAGTATAAATAATAACGCGATTTCTTACTCCAGTTAATTGAACAAGTCCTACGTTTTGAGAGTAAGTTGTATATGGGAACGCGTTGAAAATGCCACCTAACACCATCGCTAATCCTTCTGCTCGATAGCCCTTTGTTAATTCTTTTTCACCGATTTTTTTATTGCAAATATCAGATAATGCAAAGTATACACCCGTTGCTTCCACAATCCCTACACAAGCAACGAGAATCATCGTAATAACTGGTGTTAATTCAAATGTTGGTGTACCAAAGTAAAATGGTTGAATACCATGGAACCAATCAGCCTCTCCAACCGCTTGCAAGCTTACTTTCCCCATAAACGCTGCAACGATTGTACCGAACAATAGACCTAGTAAAATAGAGATTGAACGAATAAATCCATCAAAGAAACGATACATAATGATGATAAATAGTAACACACCAAATGCTAATGCTAAATTTTCAAGACTACCGAAATCCTTACTTCCTACTCCGCCAGCCATATCATTAATTGCTGCTGGAACAAGTGTAACTCCAATTACAGTAACAACAGATCCTGTTACAACAGGTGGAAATAGTTTTACAAGCTTTCCAAATAATTTCGCAAAAATAACAACGAATAACCCAGCAGCAATAATTGCTCCATAAATAGAAGACACACCGTATTGTTTTCCAATCGCAATCATCGGTCCAACGGCTGTAAATGTACAACCGAGTACAACGGGAAGTCCAATACCGAAAAAGCGATTTGATAATGCTTGTAAAATTGTTGCAACGCCGCACATTAATAAATCAATTGAGACTAAATATGTTAATTCTTTTTGATTTAAACCAAGTCCACCGCCCACAATAAGCGGAACGATAATTGCTCCAGCATACATTGCAAGCATATGTTGCATACCAAGCGATGCAATTTTAAATGGATGCTGCTTCATCGTTTATTTCACCTCCGCAGTTTCTTGCTGTACAAATGTAACTGTGCCGTTATCAAGTGATGCAATTTCTGCTAGTGATTCAACACGAACGCCTTGTTCACGAAGCTTCTTTCCTCCATCTTGAAATGCTTTTTCAATAACAATTCCAATTCCTGCAATACTTGCTCCTGCTTGCTCTACCAAACTCATTAAACCTAAAGCAGCCTGACCGTTTGCTAAAAAGTCATCGATGATTAGCACGCGATCATTTTCATCAATATGATTTCGAGATAATGAAATTTCATTTGTTTCTTGTTTTGTAAATGAATATACGTTTGCAACGTACATATTATCTTGTAACGTTAACGATTTACGTTTTCTTGCAAAGATTACTTTTACACCAAGCTCTAATGCAGCCATAACAGATGGTGCAATGCCTGAAGATTCAATCGTCACGATTTTTGTAATGTTCTCTTCTTTAAAACGTTTAGCAAATTCTTTTCCGATTTCTTGCATAAGTACTGGATCAATTTGGTGATTTAAAAATGCATCCACCTTTAATACGTCACCAGATAAAACCTTTCCTTCATTCAAAATCTTTTCTTGTAATACTTTCATGTTTGTTCCCCCTCTTATGCAATAAAAAAACTCCAAAAGCCGCCACCACTCGTTACAAGTGAGAGACGCGCTTTTGGAGTTTCGCAAAAAAGAATGCCAAACAAGCAATTATATTCGTCCTCACTCATAGTCAAAGTATTTACGGTACTTCGGTAGAAACTTGCAGGCCATATCCCCGCGATTATATGAGTGTAGCTAACTATTTATTTTATAGAAGGATTATAACGCACTTTTTATACTTTGAAAAGCATTTATCGAAAAAACACGTACGAATTTTTAAAAACTACTATTTTCGTTCGAGTTTTGTAAACTCTTTCATTTCCAATTACAACTTCGTTAAAATGATTGGCCCATCTTTTGTAATCGCAAGTGTATGCTCATATTGAGCTGATAATTTCCCATCCATCGTTCGTGCAGTCCACCCATTTAAATCTACTTTCGAATATCGCATACCTACATTGACAATCGGCTCAATCGTAATCACCATCCCTTCTTGTAACTGAGGCCCTTGTCCTTGTTTCCCAAAATGAAAAATTGCTGGTTCTTCATGAATCTCTTTACCGATTCCATGTCCCGTAAAGTCTCTTGCGACAGAAAAACCTTCATTTGTTACATAACTTTCAATTGCATAGCCAATGTCTCCTACATGATTACCGATTACCGCCTGATCAACCCCTTTATATAAAGCATTCTCAGCTACTAGCAACAACTTTTCTGCTTCATCAGAAACTTTTCCAACTCTATACGTCCAAGCAGAATCTGAAAGACCCCCATTTAAGTTTACTACCATGTCAATTGTTACAATATCACCCTCAGTTAAAGGAACATCGGCCGGAAACGCATGACACATTTCATCGTTTACAGATGCACATATCGCATATGGATAACCATTGTAATCTTTCTGTTCAGATGTGGCACCATGCTTTTTTAAATACATTTCAACAAACGTATTAATCTCTTGCGTCGTTATACCTGGCTTTATCATTTTCGCAATTTCTTTATGACATGAAGCAAGTAATTTTCCAGATTCATGCATCAAATCTATTTCATTTTTCGTTTTAATTGTAATCATACTACCTCTACCTTTCCTTGCTAAACCTACTATTCGCTACTAAACTTCTATCATACACATCCTTTACCAAAATTTCAAAACCCTCAATTACAACAAGTAAAAAAATATGTATCATATATTTCTAAATCAAAATAAAAAAACAGAAGATCCCTCTGTTTTTTAATCACGTTTACATATGTAGTTCATTTTCAAAAACTCAAAACAACTACCATTTGTTTTCTGTATAAACGTTCCAACCACTTCAAATCCCGCCCTTTTATACACTTTTATCGCTCTCTCATTAAATGTCACTACTGATAGTGTTATATATTTGCATCCGTATTTTTCTTTGCTAAAAGCTAGTCCAGCATTCACGAACTGTAAACCAAATCCATTGCCAGTTATATCAGGTCTCATTCCAAGTCCTATATCAACCGTTCCATCATTCATTTTACAAACAGTAAAAAAACCAATGAGAATGCCATTTTGCTTCACAGAAAATGTATGATTTCCTCTACTCTCACCATGTAAAAATTCAGCTAAATCTTCTTCATCTGCCTCTATATCATAAAAAGAATATTTCCCTTCATAATGCCAGTTATACGCAATTTCCTCCACTTCTTCTTGCTTCATTACTGTATATGTATAACCCATTCTATCATCCCCTTTAATAAAAAGAGCTGCAATTAAGCAGCTCTTTTTTTACAACTCATAAATCGCTCTATATTTCGCTTCTAAATAATCGGCTAAGTAGTTTGCATTTAAGCCTTCACCTGTTACATCTTCTAAAATTTCAAGCGGCTTTTTCGTTTTACCATATTGGTGAATATGTTCTGTTAACCATTCACGAATCGGTGTTACGTTTCCTTCTTCTAATAATGCATCAAAGTTCGGAATGTCTTTTAACATTCTTTGCTTAAATTGCGCTGCATACATGTAACCAAGCGCATAAGATGGGAAGTATCCAAATGAGCCACCAGCCCAGTGAACATCTTGCAATACACCTTGCGCATCATTTTCCGGACGAATTCCTAAATATGCTTCCATCTTATCATTCCAAGCTGCTGGTAAGTCCTTCACTTGTAATGTACCATCAAATAATTCTTTCTCTAATTCATAACGCACCATAACATGAAGCGGGTATGTAAGCTCATCTGCTTCTATACGAATGAATGACGGCTTCGATTCGTTAATTGCATCATAAAACTCATCGACTGACATATCATCAAATTGACCATCGCTATACTCTTTTAATAAATCATAATTTTTCTTCCAGAATGATTTATTACGGCCGATAAAGTTCTCAAAGAATAATGATTGTGATTCGTGAATACCCATAGATGTACCACTGCAAAGTGGTGTACCTTCAAATTGTTCTGCAATGTTTTGTTCATATACTGCATGACCACATTCATGAATTGTTCCAAATACAGCCATACGGAAATCTTTTTCATCATAGCGTGTCGTAATACGAACATCCCCTCTATTTAATGTAATTTCGAAAGGATGTACTGTTTCATCAAGACGACCTGCTTCAAAGTCATAATTCAATTGCTTTAATAGTTCTAATGTAAAGTTCTTTTGTTTTTCTTTTGAAAACTGTTCCGATAAAGCACTTGTTTTTAATCCTTTTTTAGACTCAGAGATTTCTTTTACAAGCGGCACGATGCGCTCACGAAGTTGACCAAATACGTGATCTAAAACTTCTACTGTAATACCTGGCTCATACATGTCTAATAATGTATTGTATTTATATGTTTCATAACCCCAATATGTAATAAATTTCTTTTTAAATTCAACAATTTTTTCTAAGTACGGGCGGAACATTTCGAAATCAGATTTTTCGCGAGCTTCTTCCCACACACTCTCTGCTTTCGCTTCTAATTTCACATAAGCCTCATATTCAGCTTGTGGAATTTTTTTATTTCTATCATATTCTTTCCGACACTCTTCAACCATTTTCTTTGTCGTTTCAGAAAGTTTATCTTCACGTATTAAAGCTTCAAGTTCTGTTAAATAGTTTCCCATCTCATCTGAAGTCGACATAGCAAACACTTCTGACGAAAGCATACCAATTACTTCTGAACGCTGATCTACACCTTTTTTTGGTGCACCTGTTCTTAAATCCCAAAACATTAAACTTAATGCTTCTCCGTAATTCTGTATCTTCTTCACGTATGTTAAAAATTGTTTTTCTACCTCATATGTAGCAACTGTCATCGTATAAAAGCCTCCTTTTTCTACCTCAAACTTAATTCGACACGGAAACATAAATTCCTTTTATAATAGAAAAAAAGCTTGGCAAGCGCCAAGCTTTCTCCTTATAATTCTTTACCTTCTACTGGCAGTACATTTTTCACAGCTGCAACTACTTTCTCATCTTCTGAATCAGATAAGAAGATTGATATAGCACCTTTATCTTCACTTGTACGAATTAAACGCCCAATTCCTTGACGAAGTCGTAAAATCATATATGGTACATCTACATCCCAGAATGGATCATTTACGTGCTTACGTTTCGCTTCAAACACAGGATCGTTTGGAGGGAATGGTAATGACCAAATAATAACGTGTGATAATGATGAACCAGGAATATCTAAACCTTCCCATAAATGAACCGCACAAAGTACAGTCTCTTCTTCATTTTGGAAACGAGAAACGAGCTGGCTAATTTCCTGATCTCCTTCATATAAGAACGGAACCGACATTTGCTCCTTACTTACATACTCTTTGAACGCTGCAAGCTCTTGCGTTGTACGGAATAATACAAGCGTACGTCCATTTGTTTTTTGTATATTTTCAAGTGTATATTGACACTTTCTTTCCCATTCATTTTCTTTCGTATGCGATAGTAAGTTTACTGCCATTTGCTCTTCGTAATCAAACGGTGAAGCAACTGAGAATGATAAGTAATCTTTTACCCCTAGGCTATTAGCTGTAAACGCGAATGAATCATTGTTCGATAATGTCGCAGAAGAGAAAATATACGGTATTTTCTTCGAGAACACTTTCTCTTGTAATACTTCTTCAACTGCACGCGGCATAATCACTAACGTGAAGGCACCATCACCTTCTTCACCCCAAGTAATTACATTTTTCTCGTGCATGAACAGACGAAGTGAATGTTCTAATACATCTAAATGCTCATCAACAATATTTAAATCATACGTGTTTACTGTATGCATTTCACTTTCGAATACTAATGCATCTCCAACTTCACCGATTTTTGCATAAAGTCGTTTCGCTTCAGCTGTTACTTTTTCTGTCACAGTAATTTCTAAACGATCAGAACCAGCAATTTCTTTTTTGTTTTCTTGTAACACATCAAAGAATCGCTCTGTTTGCCAAATTGTTTCTTCTACTAAATGTGCAAACTCCTCACGAATATCGTTTTGTAGCAATCTCGTTAAAAGTTGCTCCATCATCGTTTGCTTTAAACGGTATGTTAAAGCTTTTTGAGCTGCATATTCTACTAGATGTCCTTCATCGAATACAACGCAGCTACTTTCTGGTAATAACGGAATTTGCCCTTCACGCTTACGAGCATCGTACGTCCAAATATGATCCATATAGAAATCTTGAGAACAAATAATTAAATCTGCTGCTTTACGATAATGTTCACGAGAAAGAGTTTGTCCACAACGATGACGAGAATCACAAGTAAAGCAATCTTGGAAGTAATCCCAATTTACTTTTGACCATTCTTCGTCATTTAAAAGTGGAAATTCTTTTCTGTCACCATAGTGAGTAAAGTTTTGCATCGTACCATGATCGAATACAAACTGTGGTAACTCGTAATATACGTCTTCAATTACTTCTGGAGCTCGTCCACTCATAACATCTTCAAGTTTACGTAAGCATAAATAATTATCCATTGATTTTGCAAGCCTTACATCAACAGATAGTCCTAATGCTTCAGATAACTTAGCGATGTCCCCTTCTTCTTTTACAAGCTGCTCAATTAACGTTTCATCTGCACAAGCAATAATAGCTGGTTTCCCAGTATAACGCGCGTAACAAATTGCATATAGAAGATATACAATTGTTTTCCCTGTTCCTACACCAGCTTCTGCGAACATAACTTTCTTTTCTTGGAAAGCGCGTTCTAACTGAAACGCCATAAAAATTTGTTCATCACGCTCTTCAAAGCCTTTTTCCGGAAGGATGTCGTAAAACACATCTCCAATCCACTCATTCAACTTATCATAAAAATTATCTTGTTTTCCTACTTCAAATGGTAATCTCTTCTCAGTAAACATCCTTAGCCTCCAACCAAAAAGTTTTTCTATAAAAAGATAATAGCAACTGCTACGCATATGTATGCATTTGCTTTCCCCTGTTGCAATACATAGAAATTCACGAAAAAAAATTTTCCTTTCGAAAAAGGAAAATTTTCTTCTATATTAATGACTTTAAATACCGTTTATCAATCGCTGTTTCATGTGAAAGAGCTGACAAATATTCTTCTTGTGCTTTTTGTATTTCATCTACAATCGCACCTTGACTATCCACTTCTTTTCCGAGCTCATCATACGTACGGTGAATAGCTTTTTGAATCATTGATAATTGGAAATTATCCATATCACTTCCTCCTTTACGCATTACATAATAGCCAGTATATGCGCGCTGGAGGAGTTTTATACTATGAATTACGCGGTGGACGTTTTCCGAAGTATTGGTAGTAATCTGTACGGATAAATCCGTTAAACAGTTTACGCTTCTTCGACGCATCTTTTCCGTAACACTTCTCAAATGCTTCGTAGCTTGTTAATACATACGCTGACCATGTATCTAACGGGCGGAATACTTGTCCCATTTCTTTATACAGTTGTTCAACGAGTGCTTTTTCACTTAAACGTTCTCCGTATGGAGGATTCGTTACAACGTAGCCATAATCCTCTTTTGTTGTGAAATCTTTTACTTGCATTTGTTTAAATGTAATTAAATCGCCTAAGCCCACTTCTTCTGCGTTATCTTGAGCAACTCGAATCATACGATGATCAATATCTGATCCAATGATTTGTAATCGTTGATCATAGTTCGCTAAATCTTCAGCTTCTTGACGAGCTTCACGCCAGTTTTGTTTACCTACCCAGCCCCACTCGTCAGATGCGAAACCACGGTTAAATCCTGGTGCAATGTTTTGTCCAATTAATGCTGCTTCAATTGGAATTGTACCTGATCCACAGAATGGATCAACAAATGGACGATCTGGCTTCCAGTTTGTTAATTTAATTAAAGACGCAGCTAATGTTTCTTTTAACGGAGCTTCCCCTTGATCCATACGGTATCCACGTTTATGAAGTCCAACACCACTCGCATCAATTGTTAATGTTGCAATATCCTTGAGCATTGCAATCTCGATACGGAATAACGGACCGTCTTCTTCAAACCAAGTTGTACGTTTATATGTTGTTTTTAATTTTTCAACGACAGCTTTTTTAACGATACGTTGGCAATCCGAAACACTGAATAATTCAGATTTTAAAGATTTACCGATAACAGGGAACTCGCCATTCTCTGGAATATAATCTCCCCAGTTTAATGCTTTCGTTTTTTCAAATAGCTCATCAAATGTTGTTGCTTTAAATTCGCCAACTTTAATTTTTACACGGTCCGCAGTGCGTAACCATAAATTCGTGCGACAAATCGCCTTTTCATCTGCTTCAAATGTTACTTTGCTGTTTTCTACTTGACATTCATAACCAAGATCGCGAACTTCTCGGGCAACTAACGCTTCAATACCCATTGCCGCTGTTGCAATTAAAGTAACTTTTCCCATTTGCATTCACCTCTTATGTATATTCAAACAATAATTAATAGCAATTGGTCCTATTAATCATTACATTTTACGAAAAATTTTCTTATTAACCATTTTAACTCATACTTTATAACTTCATACAAATAAAAAGCCCTCCTCTAACAAAGGAGAGCTGAGTTATTTCATAGTTGGTTCATAACGTTCTGTAAGCCATGTTCTGTTCCTTTGTACTACAAACGGCCCACGCCTCGTACTCCGGTGGCAATCATCTATCTACAGGTTATAAAACCTGTCCTTTCCCGTCGTTCATTTCCTTGGAAAAGATTCCCCTACCATTATTTGGGTTTCTCGCTCGTGGGGTTTACCTCGTTCCACTCCTATCATTTCTTCAAGGACTTCGTCACTGTGGCACTTTAAAGGTAGTCAAACCGTATCCGAAAGGACTTAGGTTTTTTCCCTGCCGTTAAACCAGCCTTACAGCCAGAATACCCTAGCTTATGAATTGGCTAGGCACGAACACTACAGCCATCTCAGGCCGTGCGAGCATGGACTTTCCTCTACAACGTTGGCGTTGCAGCGATTACCCAAACGTTATGACATCCATTAGTATAGTGGAAACAAAAAGATTTTGCAACGTTTTTTTCTATGTAAAACGCTTAAACCTTTTCCCACCTTACATCATTCGTATAACTTACTTCCAAATACAGCTTTTTCTAAGTTAGATAAGCGTTTTAAAATATCCGTATTCGTGTTGTTATAAACCGGTTGTGCAACTGGTGTTTGTACAGGTTGTTGTGGAACTTGCGTTACTGCTAGTTTTTGTTCCTCTAATTCACGCTTTAAACGAGCATTTTGTTGCTTTAATTGCTCAAACTCTTTGTGGAAAGCTTCATAGTCTTTAATGATCATATCAAGAAACTTGTCTACTTCTTCTTGCTGATAACCTCTCATACCTGTTTTAAATTCTTTTTCTAAAATATCTTTCGCTGTTAATTTAATTTTATCCGAAATCATTTTCTTCACCTCAAATTTTTACCAAAACTTTCATTAACTAAATTTTTTCAGAAACAATGCTTTTTGTCAATCATATATACGAGTACTATATTACATATTACTCTGCATTATTCCACTGTTCCTCTTCTATTATATCTTGTAAATCAGAAAAAAGAATGAAATAACTGTGATAATTTTCTATTTCCCCTTTTTTCTTTGCTGCTTCTACAATATATTTGGGACTTCCTGGTTTTTCTTCATCATATACCGCTAAAAGCGCATCACTTTTTTCAATAAAAAATTGATTTTTTAATTTAAATTGTTCTGGGCTTTCATACTTCCGTTTCGTGATACTATCAACATGGTCTGCTTGAGAAAGAATAAATTCGTAATATTCACGATTATCTTCTTTCCAATTTTCTTCTTGTTCTAAAAACGGAGTAAATACCGCTAATTTTAAGTCTGGATATTCTACTTGAATTTCAAAAACAACTTCAGCAGCCCATAATTCTACACCTAACTGGCCGCTTATTATAACCCACTCTAAACCATCTTCTACAAAAGTGGTTAATTTGCGGTGTAATGCCTTTTTTATACACTCCACCCCTGGATGATCATTTTTAAATATTCCAAGTTCAAATGGCTTATATCCTGTTACTGCAATAACTTTCATATCAACACTCCAATTACAAAAAAAGAACTAGCATTTCGCTAGTTCTAACATATCATTTACTTTTTAAATATTCCACCAACGTTTGGTCCGATATTTGGACCTACTGGTGATACATTGTTTGGTAAAAACGGTGATACATTTGGTCCTGGTCCAAACGGTGATACATTCGGTCCTGGCCCAAATGGAGATATTTGATGCCCGTGGTGATGATGACCATGGCCACATGGTCCACATCCACCGCCGAATCCTGGGTCGATTGGGTCCACAACATTTACATTTGAATTTGTTTGTGGGAAGAAGTTTTGGTTTTTAATTTGTTGATGATGTACATGTGTTGTATGTGTTGGGAAAATGTGTGGCACCACCGTTGTTGAAAAAGAGTGTGTTACGCATTGTTTCGTCGGATGAACGACAGGAGCAGTTGTACAAATAGGTCCTACAGGCTTATGCCCTCCAAAACAAGGATGACAATGATGCATAGTTTTTTCTCTCCTCTCTCGTTAAAAAAATCTGATTACACTTTACAGTATGAGAAAAGAGAGAAAGCCGTTTGTTATATATACCCATTTATTACAAGGAAATTTGTCTAGTCCTTTATTTCATATACAATACTTTCATAGACAACCCTTCAACATTACTTACCAAAGAAGCCTCCAACTTGTTTTACAATACCTGTCACCTGATTCATCGCATTCATCATCTGGCCAGCTGTGTTCATCATTTTATTTACATCATAGTTACCATCTGATGTTTTAAATTGAGAAACAAAACTAGAAAACTGACTTGGCTGTTGTTGCTTTTGTTTACTCTGTGTCGGATACGGTTGTTTTGGTGGATAAAACATCCCTTGTTGATTAGCATAGGGCGCTTGTGGTGGCATATAATATTGTGAATTCATATAAGGCTGCTGCTGTTGTTGATTCATGTATGGTTGCTGAGCTTGTGATTGTTGAGCTTGATTCACATAAGGTTGCTGCTGTTGTGGTTGTTGAGCCTGATTTACATAAGGTTGCTGCTGTTGTTGAGCTTGATTCATAAATGACACTTCAAACGGTTGATAATAATTTTGATTTCCATAATAAGGCTCGAAAGGATACATATTATACCGTAAATATGTATCCGTATTATATTGGTACATATTTTGCTGTGCATATGGATACGTTTGCTGATATACGTTAGATTGTTGAAACATGCATTCTCTCCTCCTTTACATAAGTTTCTACATATATAATATGTACCTATAAAATAATATGTGTGATGGAGTATCTGTCTATTTTTGTCGGAAGTTTAAATTTTTAAAAAATTAAAAAGAAAACCCTTCCATGCTATGATAATTAAGAAGAAGATTCTCATGGGGGAGGAATCAACATGGTATTAGGGGATTTAAAACAAGCGTTTTCTCAAAAAAAGGGGTATTGCACAGAGAATGCAAATGAATTATTAGACTTTGCGAGACATTGGTATCTCGAAGGAAAAATATGCATATCAGATTATCGAACATTAATAAAAGAATTAGAAATAAACGGCGCAACAAAACCTACAACAATGACAGAAGCATAAAAATAACAAGAGGGTTCTCCCTCTTGTTATTTACATTGCTCAACTATATTTTGCAAAGTATACGAAACGGCTTGGTGTGTTTCAAAGAATCGTTTACCTTTACCTTTATTTACAAAGCATTGTAACACATTCGTTTGTAAATTATCGTATACTTGATCAATTTGCTGTACATGTATATACTTTGGCTTTTCTTCTTTAATCCACGTATAAGCTAATTCTTTCCACTTCTCTAATTCCTCATCTACCATATCTACAAACGGTTTCATATCCTTATAAAAATCGTATTCAATCAGTTCTCTTTTTTTTACATTCGCTTCATTATTATACTGCATGAGTTTTTCTGAAGACTGTATTAATGCTTCATTCTTCATTTCTTTCCCACCTTATTATGCACTCACTACGACGTTTTGAAATGTCTTTACCCAATTCCCTTTTTCTTCGTGATGCACTAATTTATTTTCCATATGTTCAATATGCATTTCTGTTATTTCTATCTTATTGCATATTTTTTCACTCGCATCCTTTAATGCATGATTCATTCTAATCCCTATATTCATTTCCAGCAAATCGAGAGAACTTAACATTTGATCCATTTTTTTCATTACATCTTCCTTCTGAACCATCGCCATATACAAAACGCCTCCTTCTTTGCTTTTCCTTTGTCATGTAATTTCGCCGAATGATTCACCACTCCTGCCCACATGACAAAACTAGTTGTTATTCGTCAAAGAAATCATTTCGTATGTCATTTATAGAAATGGTAACAATACAAAAAGGAGGTGTATTACAATGGCAAAGAACAAAAATGAAAAAAAGAAAAACCAAAACAAACAACAAAATAAACCTGAGACTGGCAATCCAAAGCTAGATGGTCCAAACTTCCCTGCTACATAAAGCGAGACTTTATTACGAACAGGTAGATTTCAAATCATCCTTAATCTCCTACTAGCATTACGTTTTGAAATTAAAGTTGTAGCACGCATAGCAGGATTGTTTCAAATTAAGAAGTCCCGTCTTCAAAATGGAAGACGGGACTTCTTTTTTATTATATCATGAACTCATCCATCCTTTTAGCAAAACGATTTACGATAGATAGCCTATAGATTTGTTCTCTCTTTCTTCTATACCATTCTGTTATATTAACTTCCTCTTTAGGTTCTTCAAGTACAAATAGCACATTCATTTTCATATTTGCACAAAACCAATCTCTCATTTTTATTTCTTCATGTAAAATAACAGGATAAATATCTCTAAGTGTTGGCGTATAAGACTTTCGAGTTTCCTGTGCGTAAACTTCATAATCTTCTCTAGACCCAGTATGTGTAGTTTGCAATGCAAACTTATAAAACGAACCATTATAAATTGGATGAAACAATAACCATGCTAATCTTTTTCCTAGTTCTATACGCTGTTGTAACGTTTCAAATTGATAAACCGAAAATCCATACATCCTCCCTTCAATTGTTGGGAAGATAACTGCACTAATATGAAATCTTTCTTGTACTTTAAAAAGTGCAGTATGGAATACATGTTTTTTAAAATATGTGTTCTCAATGACTGGTTTTTGAATTTTATTTTGTTCATTTATAATAAGCGCCGTCATAAGCCTATTCATATCTCTTCTTTCCCAGAAAAGTAACCATTCTTTTTCCATAAAAATTGATACGCTGAAATATTGCAACAAATGAAAGAGAGGTGCCCGTCTCTTCTTACTTTCCTCATACAATAATAGCTGAGGAAATGCATCTAAGAAAATAATCCAATTAGCTTGTTCGTACAGAAGAAATAAATGTTTTTTTACCGTTTCAGGTAATACAGTGGCATAATATCTCCCTTCTAAATCAGTCATATTCCATCCCGCATTTCTCGAAACCATACTCGCTAAAAAGGCCCACCTGATTTCACTATTTCTTAAATAATATTCTTGATAAGATTGTGTCCGAGAAATATTGTCCACATTAGCTATTTCTGTTTTCTTTTTAATATTGCGAATGATCGCTTTTTCTTTCTCTGTACAAAATTTTTTTTCTCGATTTTGTTTAATTTTCATATAATCATTCCATGTAAACATAAATAAGTCATCATACCTTTCATCAAAAAGGTCACATCTTTTTTCATTTTTTGATATAATCACCTTTGTAAGTAATTCTTAGCAAGTTGGGAGTGGACACACTATGACCATTCGTTACCCAAATGGAAAAAGGTATAATCAAGCTTCACAACCTCAAAAAACACCTATAAAAACACATACTTATAGTAATAGAGGTATGTCCCTTGAAGAGGAATTGAATGAAACAAATCAATATTACTTAACCCATAATATTGCATGTGTACATAAAAAGCCTACACCTCTTCAAATTGTAAAAGTAGATTACCCCGCTCGAAGTGCTGCAGTGGTAAAAGAAGCGTATTTTAAACAACCTTCTACGACAGATTACAACGGTGTATACAAAGGGAAATACATCGATTTTGAAGCAAAGGAAACAAAAAATAAAACTAGTTTCCCACTTCAAAACTTCCACCTTCATCAAATAGAACATATGAAGCAAGTGGTTGCTCATAATGGAATTGCATTTGTCATTATTAAATTTACACTTTTTGATGAATTTTATTTATTAGATGCAAAACATATTATTGCATTTTGGAATCGTCAAAATACAGGTGGACGCAAGTCGATTACGAAAGAAGAAATAGAAGAGCATGGATCCTTATTATCATGCGGTTATCACCCTCGGATTGACTATATCCGTGTACTAGACACGGTTTATTTTTCGTGATAGAGTCATCACTAAGGCTCTTTTTTCGACTTTTGGGGGAGAGAATGAAAGGTAGGAGAAAGTATAATGTCAGATAATTATCGTTCTCGTACAGAACGAAATCATGTAAAAAATCAAGAGAAAAAAACAAATAAAGAAGAAAAACCAAAGAAAAAAGGCTCCTTTTTCAAGAAATTCCTTATAGGTTGTCTACTTCTTGGTATCGTTGGTCTTGTAGCCGGCGTTTCCGCTTTCTTTGTTATGGTAAAGGACGCTCCAAAATTAGATAAATCCAAACTTGTTAATCCTTTATCAACAAAGTTTCTTGATAAAAACGGAAATTTCTTCTATGAATACGGTGCTGAAAAACGAACGCATGTTACTTATGATCAAATTCCAAAAGTAGTTGAAAATGCATTCCTTGCAACTGAGGATTCGCGTTTCTATGATCATAATGGAATTGACTTTAAACGAACTACAAAAGCAGTTATGGAAAATGTCACTGGTGGTTTCGGTTCCCAAGGTGGTAGTACGATTACACAGCAAGTCGTTAAGAACTATTTTCTAACGATGGATAAAACCGCTAAGAGAAAAGTACAAGAATGGTACTTATCTTATAAATTAGAGCAACAATACTCTAAACATGAGATTTTAGAAATGTACTTAAATAAGATTAATTTAGGTAACCGTTCATATGGTATTGCGACAGCAGCGCAAAAATATTATGGTAAAGATTTAAAAGACTTGCAATTACATGAAGCTGCTATGCTCGCTGGTTTACCCCAAGGTCCAAACATTTATGATCCAACAAAAAAGGAAAATGTTGAACGAGCAACAAATCGTCGTAATGTCGTATTGTCATTAATGAATCGACATGGTTATATAACAAAAGAAGAAATGAATAACGCCGTTAAGATCCCAGTAACAGAGGGCCTTCAACCGTCTTCAGAAGTAACTGAGATGAAGTATCAAGCATTTTTAGATGCGGTTGTAACAGAAGTTGAAAAAGAATATCCTGATGTAAATATCGGTTCAGATGGTTTAACGATTCATACAACACTTGATCAAGATGCTCAAGATTACGCTGAAAAAATTATGGATGGAAATCTTATTAAGTATCCAAACGATCAATTCCAAGGGTCATTCGTATTTATGGATACACAATCTGGAGAAGTTCGAGCAATTGGTGCTGGACGTAAAGAAAATAAGTCCACTTTCAAAGGTCATAATATGGCAACTAATTTAAAACGCCAAGTTGGTTCAACAATGAAACCTATTTTCGACTACGGTCCAGCGATTGAGAATCTTCAGTGGTCTACTTATCATCAATTAAATGACTCTGAATATACTTATTCTGATGGCACAAAGATTAAAAATGCTACAGGAAGTTTTAAAGGTGACGTTTCACTTCGTGAAGCATTGAAGAAGTCATTAAACATTCCGGCTTTAAAAACAGCTCAAACAGTTGGGCTTAATAAATCAAAAGAGTTTGCTGAAGGTTTAGGCATGACATTTGAAGATGGAGTACATGAATCTACTGCAATTGGTAGTAACGATAGTTCTCCATTAGCAGTAGCAGGTGCATATGCAACGTTTGGTAATAACGGCGTGTATAATAAACCTCATTTCGTAAAAGAAGTAATCTTCCCGGACGGGAAAAAGAAAAGCTTTAAACCGAAGGAACAACGTGCTATGCAAGACTACACAGCTTACATGGTAACTGACGTTCTTCGTGACGTAGTAAAACCTGGTTCTGGTGGTACAGGACCAACAGCATATGTTTCAGGTGTTGACGTAGCAGGTAAAACTGGAACGCAAAACTTTGATGCAAAAGATTTAAAGAAATACGGCATTCCAGCTGATGCAAACAGGGATAGCTGGTTCGCTGGATATACACCACAATATACGATGGCTGTATGGACGGGTTACGTAAAGAACGGTCCAGAAAACTACATTAGTGATCGTTATACTAAAATTGCACAGCAAATGTTCCAAGTAATGATGAGCAAATTCGCTACAGATAAATCACGCTTTGAACGTCCTTCTTCTGTTCAAGAAATAAACGGAGAACTATACGTAAAAGGTGCGAAAAAAGATGCAATTAAAGAAATTAAAGTAGATGCCCCTAGTGGTCTGAATGTCACTTTCGATGGCGCTAGCACAGTTACACTAAACTGGTCTGGACCAGCAGAAGTTGATGCATACGCAGCCAGCTATAAAGCAACTGACGGTTCAAGTGGTAGCCTATCAATAAGTGGTACGACAGCTACTCTTGGTGGTATTAAACCAGGTGTTACTTACAGCTTCTCTGTAGTAGCGAAAAAAGGCACTGGCACAAGCCCAGCAGTTGGTGCATCCTTCACTGCGCCTGGCGGAACTCCAGATGCGAAAAAAGCTGAAGAAGAGGCTAAGAAAAAGGCCGATGAAGAAGCTAAGAAAAAAGCTGATGAGGAAGCCCAGAAAAAGGCTAATGAAGATAAAGTAAAACAAGACGAAGCTAAGAAAAAAGCTGAAGAAGAGGCTAAGAAACAACAAGAACAGCAACAAGAACAACAACGTAAACAGCAAGAAGAAGCTCAAAAGAAAGCTGATGAGGAAGCTAGAAGAAAAGCTGAAGAAGAAGCTAAGAAAAAAGCTGAAGAAGAAGCTAAGAAGAAAGCTGAAGAAGAGGCCAAGAAAAAAGCTGAAGAAGAAGCTAAGAAACAACAAGAACAGCAACATCAAAATACCGGAGGAGATACACCTCACGCAGACGGTACTGTTATTACAACAGAGTCCTAATAAACAAAAAAGAAGTCCGTTTCTCTTAACGAGAAGCGGACTTCTTTTTTGTTATCATTTTCTTTACATATAGCTTTTCTATTTCGATATACAACTGCGCTAATTGAATATAAGAATGATAATTACTCGGTTTCTTTATTATGAATGAATATCTTTCCATAAAATTAACAGGTTGCACTTTTAATTTATTCGTATTTATTTGCATTTCATTCAAACTATGAACAGGTTGCTCATTTAGCCAATAGACAACCGATAACAAGTGAGCTGCAAAAAGAATCATTGGCTCCTCAGCCTCTTGCTTATTTCTATTTCGAAACAGTATAGCAATGTCTTCATGCTTATTTTTCCATACATTCAACATCGCTGGAATACTGTTTTCAATTTCCTTCCATGGCTCATACTGTCTTTCAATATCAAATATAAAGTAAGTATTTTGTATTATTTCTTCAAAAGACTCGTCTGTATGATACTCAATTGAATTTACGCTTTCTTTAAAAAATGGTAAGCAGTGAAATTCTTTCGGTATTTCTATAACTCGCTCCATCCCTTATTTCACCTTCATTCGCTTCTTTCCTTCACGACATACTTCTAACAGTCTGCACTCCTCACATTGCGGTCGTTGTGCTTTACAATGATAACGTCCAAAGAAAATCATACGATGATGCGTAACCCCCCACTCATCCATCGGTACTTTCTTCATTAACGTTTTTTCTACTTCTAACACAGAATCTTTCCATCTACAAATCGCTAATCGTTTACTCACTCGCTCCACATGTGTATCAACAGCAATTGCAGGAATCCCAAACGCTACGGAAACTACAACATTCGCTGTTTTCCTTCCTACACCGGGTAATTTCGTAAGTTCATCTCGATCGCTCGGTACCTCCCCATTATAGTCATCTAATAACATTCGGCATAATTTTTGAATGTTTTTTGCTTTATTTCTATACAATCCGATAGAGCGTATATCTTGTTGTAATTCTTCTAGAGAAACACTTAAATAATCTTCTGGTGTTTTATATTTTTGAAATAAATTTCTTGTCACTTTATTTACAAGTACATCTGTACATTGTGCAGATAACGCCACCGCGATTACAAGTTCAAATGGATTATCATGAACCAATTCACAATGCGCTTCTGGATACATATCCGCCATTGTGTCTAAACAATAACGGATTTGCGTTTTGTTAAGCATATTTCTCCTCCTATATTACTGCTCCAACCAATTATAAAAAGGCACTTTTCCAGTAAATTTCGTCTCTTGTTTTGTCATTTGTTGTGCTCTTTGTTGATTCGCTCTAAATTTTTGACCTTGATTTTGAGCCTGATCTACCGTTTTAATTCCATTCTTTTTCCACTCAAATAAAATACGATCAATATATCGGAAATTTAGTTTCCCACTCATTACAGCTTCTCTAAGAGCCGCTTGAATTAAATTTGGATGATGTTGATCTTGGTCCTCCCACATTCCTAACGTTTCACATTCGAACGGCGAAAGTGGTCTTCCAAATTCTTTTTCAAATACTGTATATAAATTTACTTGCAGCTGTTTTTTTTCTTTTTGCTCTTCCTCTATTGATTCATCCATTAAGAAATGTAATATTTTTTCCCATAACGGTTGTAAAGAATAACTTTCGCACATCATCGCTTCTGATCTTTGTCCACCTTCTAGTGATAAAAAACCTTTTTGAATCAACACTTGAATTACTTCCATACATTTCATTTCCGTTATCGTCATCCGTTCAGAAATCTCTGAAGGAGTCGGAAACGAATTACCTGATTCTAAAAATGTGTGTACATGAAGTACAACCATAAATTCCGTCTCATTTAAACCTAATTTTTTATAATGCATCATAAGCAATTTTGGAATTGCAATGCTTCCCTGCTCAAACCACTGTAGCATCATTTTCTTTTTCATCACCAAACACCTCGCTCTCTAGTATAACACACCTTTAGCTATTTCTTTTTGCCACAATTCGTCAAAAAAACCTCCCCATCAATAGGGAGGTTTTTTATATTACATGAATGAAATATAAAATTAAGCTTGCACTTTACTTTTCATAAATGTATGGATGCGTTCTAATGCTTTCTCTACTTGTTCAAGAGATGTCGCATATGATAAACGAACATTATTTGGAGCACCAAATCCTGTACCTGGTACAAGAGCCACTTTTTCCTCTTCTAATAGAGCCTTTGCCCAATCATCAACTGTTGCATATCCTGATAAAGCTACAGCTTCTTTTACGTTAGGGAATAAGTAAAATGCACCTTGCGGTTTAATACAAGTAAAGCCAGGGATTTGAATTAATTTATCATAAATGATGTTTAATCTCTCTTCAAAGGCTTGACGCATTGTTTCCACAGGTTCTTGTGAGCCTGCATATGCCGCAATTGCGCCGTATTGAGCGATTGAAGTAGGGTTTGACGTACTATGACTCGCTAAGTTCGTCATCGCTTTAATAAGCTGCTTATTTCCTGCTGCATATCCAATACGCCATCCTGTCATAGAATGAGATTTAGATACACCATTAATAATAAGTGTTTGTTCTTTTAATGCATTAGAAAGCTGGGCAATTGAAGTATATTCTACGCCACCATAAATTAATTTTTCATAAATTTCATCAGAAACGATTAAAATATCATGTTCTAAACATACTTCTCCAAGCTGTTGTAATTCTTCTTTGCTATAAATCATTCCTGTTGGGTTGCTCGGTGAATTAATAATAACTGCTTTCGTTTTCTCTGTAATTGCCTCACGCAGCTGCTTTGCTGTAATTTTGTACTCATTGTCTTCTAAACCTTCTACATAAACCGGCTTACCGCCAGCAAGCTTTACTTGCTCTGGATAGCTTACCCAGTAAGGAGTTGGAATGATAACTTCATCTCCCTCATCAAGTAATACTTGGAATAATGTATATAATGCATGCTTTGCGCCATTACATACAATAATTTCAGATGGATCATACGCAATACCTTGATCGCGAGTAAATTTCTTCACAATTTCTTGTTTTAACGATTGTAGTCCACCTGTTGGTGTATACTTCGTATGCCCTTCTAACATCGCTTTATGTGCAGCATCCATAATATGCTCTGGTGTATTAAAGTCAGGTTCCCCTGCCCCTAATCCAATTACATCATGACCCTCTGCTTTTAATGCTTGTGCCTTTGCTGTAATTTCTAAAGTTGAAGACGGTGTTAAAGCAGCTACTCGCTTTGCTAATTTCATTTGTAGTTCCCCCTACATCTATTTTTCAATGCTATATCGTCTTAAAAATTTTCCATCTTTAAATTCAAGATAGTAATAACTATAACGATTGTCATCATCAATATATGTAACTTCCCATAGTGGTACATCATTTTCAAAGCCTAATTTCACTTTCATAATCTCTTTCGGCTTACTTTTTGATTCCTTACTTTCATTGCCGACTTGTTCTAATGTTCTTTGTATAGCCTCTTTTTCAGAAATACCTTCGCTCTTTTTCCTTACTACAGTATCCCCTTTTTTCTCCGGCACCCAAACGATAAGTTGTTCTCCCTTTTCATCTGTACCTTGCACGACTATATATGCAGATTTTCCGTTGTAATAATCAACAGATTTCACCTTTGTAAGCTTTGCTTTTTCTTTAGCAATTTCTACAAATTTCGACTCTTTTGGAATTTTCTTCCCCATTGCTTTATTATAAACATACGCCCCATATATTCCGCTAGCAACGATAACAATAATGATTGCAAAGATCCACTTTTTCATTGTATCACTACGTTCTGTAAATCGTAAATACAGCTGTTTCTTTATCTTTTTCGTCTAATGCTAGTCCGAACATGAGGTCCTGCTCTTTTAACGTACGATTCAAACTATCAACAATTTTATACAAATCAGACGAATATTTAATACGCGTCGTTGATAGTACTTCGATTTTCTTCTCCATGAAAAAACTCCTCCGTTACACAAAAATTTCTAATTATAGAAGAACGCAATGCGGTTACAATAAGAGTACATTCTTTACAACCCCTGCTTCATCACCCATCTATTATAGCAGGACATGTACAGCAAAAAAAGGTTTCAAGTCGAAAACCAACACATTTTGTATACAAGAAGTAAGAAAAATAAAATTCCTCCTACCCACATTTTTTACGCCTGAAGTTTATAAATACTTCAGGCGTATTTTTCTTCCATTTTTATTCATTTGATGGTTCTTCTAATTGTACTAATAATTCTTCTAATGGTCCTTCATAAAGAGGTACGTTAGGAATCGATTGTAGAAATCGTTTTCCATAGGAAGAACTCGTCAAACGACGATCTAACACTACTACCGTTCCTGTATCTGTATTCGTTCGAATTAAGCGGCCGAATCCTTGTTTGAAACGTAATATTGCTTGTGGCAGCGCTAATTTAGCGAATACATCCTCACCTTGATTTTTTAGCCACTCACCTTTCGCTTCCATCATCGGCTGATGAGGCGGCGTAAATGGTAGACGGACAATAACAAGACAACTTAAGGCATCTCCTGGAATATCTATCCCTTCCCAGAAACTGCTCGTCCCTAATAAAATTGATTTGTCGAACTCTTGAAACTTTCGAATTAAACGGCTTCGACTTCTATTATTCACACTTTGTGTGAGTAATAAATAACCCTCTAATTCATCATTATTTTTTAAATTCGCATACGCTTCTTTTAACATTTCATACGAAGTGAATAAAACAAGCATTCTGCCCTTTGTGGCTTTCGCTATCTTTGCAATATGTTCCGATACAGATTCAATATATCGCTCATTACTTACTTGCTTAATAAAAGGTACATCCGTTGAAACCATTAATTTCATTTGTTCATCATAACGAAATGGCGATGGAACCTTTAAAGTATTTGGAGCGAAATCATGTAAACCAAGTTCCTCTTTTATATAATCAAACGTATCGTTAACTGTTAGTGTTGCGGATGTAAAAATAACACTCTTTTTTTCTGTTAAAAATTCATCAGCAAATCTTTCACCAATATGAACAGGCTGTGCATATAGAACTGTTGAATGAATCGTCCCTTTCGTTTCAGTCTCCATCCAAGTTACATACGAATTCTTTTCTAATACGAGTAACTGTAATGATTCTGCCATCTTTCTCAGCAACTCAATTAAATGCATAAATTCACCTGTTACAACATGCATCTCCCATTCTAACTTACTTTGCAATATATCCACTTGCTTCTCAAGAGCAGTTACTACCCTTCTTAATTCATATATAAAACGATTTGTTAATTCAACGATACTATCCCACAACTTACCTTTTTCTAGTTCTGCGTTATACCTATAGATGAGCGGCATATTATTCGTTCCTTGTTCTTGCTTTGTTTGTTTAAATATAAAAGTACGTAACATTTGGAAGAGTTCATCCGCATCAAACTTAAGTTCCTTCAAACTATAACTTATCATACGGAAAGTTGAACGAGATGCTTGCTCTGATTTTTTCATCATTTTATATACTTTGGAGAGTACATCTTCTGTTTCTAGCGTCCCAAGACGAGATATAACCAATTGAAAATACATACAAGAGAACTGCTCACCCAATGTTCTACTCGCAGCTTCTTCAATATGGTGAGCTTCATCAAAAATAATATGTTCGCATGAAGCAAACAGCGGTTCTTCACTTGAAAAATCTTGAAATAATAACGCATGATTTGTGATAACGATATCTGCAAATAAAGCTTTATTCTTCGCTCGCTGGTAAAAACAACGACTAAACCAATTACTTTGCATACCGCCTGGACTATACGCATCACTACAAATACGATTCCAAAGTAACTTTCCGCCCTCAGGAATATTTAATTCGTCTTGATCACCCGTTTCAGTCTGCAATAGCCAAACTAAAATCTTCGCCTTCGTAAGTGCCATATCATAATTTTTCTCTTCCTCTTGTAAAGCATACTCAAATTTGTGTAAGCAAAGATAATGCTTTCTTCCTTTAAGAAGAGCTACCTCAAATGAAAATGGCATTATTTTTTGTAATAACGGTATTTCTTTTTCTAATATTTGTTGTTGGAGTTGTACCGTTTGTGTACTTATAATGACAGGTTCTTCTTTTCTCTTTGCAAAATAAAGACTAGGAAGCAAATATGCAAGAGTCTTTCCTGTTCCTGTACCGGCTTCAATTAGTGAAAAACGAGAATCTCTTAACGCCGTATATATCTCTTTCATCATCAGTTGTTGACTTTCTCTTCTTTCAAACTTTGGCATATGTGATTCCAATTTATCCATCGTTTTATTCAAGAAAGCATCAAACTTTGATGAACACGTTTCTCCAAGGTTTAAGGAATAGTTCCGCTTTTTCAGCGCAATATTTCGATGTATTTCATACTCCGCTATATCTTCTTTACCATTCATTACTTTCTTTAAAATATTTTCAGAAAGCACATCAGCTATATCACTTTGGAACACATCGCTTAATTCATAAAGCGATTGCAACGTGACAAGTGGTAACTTTTCAATTTCATTTAAAAATTGTAAAAATAATTCCGCTGTTGCAAGAGCATCACTATCCGCACGATGTGGTTGATCATGTTCTAGTTCATGCTTCTTAGCTAAATCACGTAATTTATAACTATCAGCTGTCGGCAAAAGAATTTGAGCCAATTCAACCGTGTCGATTTTAGGACAATGTATTTCTGTATATCCAGCCTGTCTTAATTCTTCATTTAAAAAATTCCAATCAAAGTGAACATTATGCGCAACGAAAGCCGCACCTTGTAATAGCTCAACAATCATCGGGGCTACATCTTGAAATAACGGGGCTTGCTTTACAAGACTTTCATCAATCCCTGTTAATTCTGTAATAAATGGTGGGATCTCTCTCTTTGGGTTAACAAAAGACGAAAAAATCTCCAATATCTCTCCATCTTCTACTACAACAGCTGCAATTTGGGTAATTTTATCCTTCCCATCTTTCCAGGAGTTCCCTGTCGTCTCTAAATCAACAACGACATAACGCTTACTCATATATGTAACACCTCAATTTCTTACCTTTCAAACAACAATAATTTATATAATGTTACTATACCACGTTTTATCTCATCTTAATGAAAAGATGCACAAAAAAGCTATCTCCGCAATGGAGATAGCCTTTCTACTTATAATATCGTACCCGCTTTTTCAGCACCTAACATTTCAATAATTTGATTATTATCGTCTAGTACTGCAATTTTGGGTTCTTGTTTATGAACCTCTTCTTCCGTAACTAGCCCATAACAAATAATAATTACTTTGTCCCCTGGTTGTACAAGCCTTGCCGCAGCACCGTTTAAACAAACAACACCACTACCGCGTTCCCCTTTAATAACGTATGTCTCTAAACGAGCACCATTATTATTATTTACAATTTGGACTTTTTCGTTTTCTACAATATTTACTGCATCCATTAAATCTTCATCAATTGTAATACTACCTACATAATTTAAATTTGCCTCCGTTACAGTTGCACGATGTAACTTTGCTCTCATCATTGTGCGAAACATAGGTGCTCCCCCTTATTTAACCGTTAATGTTATATTGTCAATTAATCTTACATTTTCAAACTTAACTGCAATAGCTAAAATGATTCGTCCTTCGACTTTCTCTACCATTGTTAATGACGGATATGCATATAAATCCGCATAATCTACAGTGCCTTTCGTATGCGTCTCAATATACTCTTTCACAAGATTTGTAATGATTTCCGGATTACGTTCACCTACCTCAATTCTTTCTTTCGCTATACATAGGCTGCGGTATAAATGAAGAGCCTCTTCACGTTCATCTTGTGATAGGTACACGTTACGAGAACTTTTCGCTAATCCATCTTCTTCCCTTACAATATCAACTGGTACGATTGTAACCGGAATATTGAAATCAGTTACAAATCCTTCAATTACTGCAACTTGTTGAGCATCTTTCATACCGAAATAAGCACGCGTTGGCAGCGTAATATTAAATAGTTTCATTAGTACAGTTGCAACACCAGCAAAATGACCAGGTCTTTGTTGACCGCATAATACGTCCGTGCGCTTCACAACCTCTACTGTTGTTGTTTGTTCTGCTGGATACATTTCTTCTACACTCGGATAAAATAAATAATCTACACCGTTTTCTTTTGCTACATTTTCATCTCTATTAATATCACGAGGATATCGATCTAAATCTTCATTTGGGCCAAATTGCAGCGGGTTTACAAATACACTTAAAACTACAATTTCATTTTCTTCTCTTGCCTTACGTAATAAGGTAGCATGCCCTTCATGTAAATAACCCATCGTTGGAACAAAACCAATACTCTTTCCACTTGCACGAAGTTCGTTTGTAATTTGCTGCATCTCTTGCACTGTAGTTACGATTTTCATTATTGTTTTCCTCCGTATAACGCTAAGCATTCTTCCTCTTTCATTGTGAACGAATGTTTTTCTTCAGGAAATTGCCTTGTCTTTACTTCAGTAACATATTGTGAAATCCCACGCACAATCTCCTCTTGAACAGATGTATATTGCTTCACAAATTTCGGCACACGATTCACGCCGTATGAGATAAGATCATGATAAACAAGCACTTGCCCATCTACTTTTTGTCCTGCACCAATCCCAATTGTCGGTATTGTTAGTTGCTCTGAAATAAGTTCTGCTAACTGCATTGGTACACATTCTAACACAAGCGCTATTGCACCAGCTTCTTCACATTTCTTTGCATCTTCTATTAATTTCTTTGCACTCTCCGCATCTTTTCCTTGCACTTTATATCCACCCAATACTCCTACAGATTGAGGGGTTAAACCTAAATGCGCTACAACAGGAATTCCTGCGTTCGTCAAATATTGAATCGTTGATATAACTTCTCCAGCACCTTCTACCTTCAGTGCATGCGCCCCGCTCTCTTGAACGATGCGGCGTGCATTCACCATCGTTTCTTGTAATGATACGTGATACGACATAAATGGCATATCAGTTACAATAAACGTCTCTTTCGCTCCGCGGCGTACAGCTTTCGTATGATGAATCATATCCTCTACTGTTACAGGTACTGTTGAATCGTATCCGAGTACAACCATTCCAAGAGAATCTCCAACTAAAATCATATCAACTTCAGCTTCTTCTGCTAATTTAGCAGATGGATAATCATACGCCGTTAGCATTGTAATCGGCTCACCTTGCTCTTTCATCTTCAAAAAATCTGTTTTTGTTTTCAAAAACTACTCCTCCTTTATGCAGGAGAGAGGAGATGGCCGCAATCATATAAAAAACCCCTCTGGCCATAAAAGGGCAGAAGGGTTGTGTGTTAGTCGGCATTATTCATCCCTCTGTCCCAGTCCGTTATTGGATCAAGGCAGAATCCAAGTTATTATTTTTCGTATTACTTCGAATCATGGTGCAGTTCGCTCTGATACTGCCCACATTCGAACTAATTATAGCAAACTACAAAAGGGAATTACTACATTTTTTTGAAAAAATAATTTTTTATTCTGATTACGGTATATGAAATTTAATAAGAGAGTATATATGCTAGAAAGTGAAACTTTAATCAGCCCGATTCCCACCTAACTTCTTTGCTTCCGCTGAATTTTGAGGTGGAGGTCTTATTGCCCAGTAAATAGCGGGATAAAGTTTTTATAGATAATTCAATCCTGAAAAGATACATGTTTTTTCAGCGCATGTTAAAAAATTCCAAGTTAATTTCTTCTGTAATCAATTTAACTGTATAGTATAACTCTTAAACTAATGATGCAGGTTAATTGAGGAAAAGTACTTAACAAAGGAGAATTGCAGATGTCTATGAACAGGTGGTTATTTCGATTCAGCAGTTTGCTTGTAATGATTGTATGGTGGATGTCTTTAGGATCCTTTCATGTATTTGCCTCAGTTAATGTCGTAACACAACCCACCGATGTAACGAACGTGATTGAGGTTGAACTAAATGATGATTACTTTAATCCAAATGTCATCACGATTCCGCTTGAAGGATCAACAACATTACTATTGAAAAATAAAGGTAAAAACGAGCACACCTTTACAGTGAAAAAACTCGGCATTGACGTCGTAGTTGAGTCAGGAAAAGAAAAGAATATTACCGTGAAACCTAAAAATACTGGTACATATGAATTAATATGTCGATACCATCTCCTTAAAGGAATGGAAGGCAAAGTAATCGTCAAATAACATGCCAGGCCAACTAGACGGAAGATATCTTGAAATGAACTTTAAATATGAAAAGGATTTATTATCATGTTACAAATTTAACTCAAAAATATTGAAATAAAAAGAAGTTCCAAAAGAGGAACTTCTTTTACTTAATTTCGATATCTGCAGAATGAATATGATGTACTTTCCCCTCATGATCCTCCAGAAGTAATACACCATCCTCTGTGATTCCTTTTGCTAACCCCGTAATCGTCTCTCTCATCGTTCGAGCGGTAATTTCTTTCCCGATGCTCACAGCGTAACTTTCCCAAAGAATTTTAATGACAGAGAAACCATTTTGTAAATACTCTTCATATAATTTTTCTAGTTGTAAATAGATTTGTTGCATAAGTTCTGCACGAACAATCGGCTTACCTGATTCAATCGCTAATGAAGTAGCAATGTGCTGAATTTCTTCATCAAAATGTTCTTGCTTTTGATTCGCATTAATACCGATGCCCATAATGACAGCATTAATTTTATCAGGATCCGCTTGCATTTCTGTTAATATACCTACAGCCTTTTTACCTTGAATTAAAATGTCATTTGGCCATTTTATTCCCACGTCTACACCTGTACATTTTTCAATTGCCTGTGCAACACTAACAGCCGCTAACAAAGTAAGTTGCGGTGCATGATGAACTGGAATCGATGGGCGTAAAATAATACTCATCCAAATTCCTGTTCCTTTTGGTGAATGCCATTTTCTGCTTAAACGACCTCTTCCCGCTGTTTGTTCTTCTGCTACAACGATAGTTCCTTCTTCTGCACCTTCATAAGCAAGTTTTGCTGCAATGTGCTGCGTTGATTCAACAGTTTCTTCAAAATACACTGTTCTACCAATTCGCTTCGTTTGTAGCCCTAACTGAATTTCATTAGCAGTCACTTTGTCTGGCTTACTTGCAATTCGGTAACCTAATCGGCGCACAGCTTCAAGTTCATATCCCTCACTCCGGAGATCTTCCATATGTTTCCACACAGCAGTTCTTGAACAACCAAGTTTATCACTAATCGTTTGGCCGGATACAAACTCGCCATCCGCTTCAGAAAAAACTTGTAATAACTGCTTTCTTATAGTAGATTGCATCCTTGCAGCCACTCCCTTATACGCTCTTTCTCATTAACTACGTTTCCTTTTACAATTGCTTCCTCGATTTTCTGAAGCATGTCAGCAACCCACGGACCAGGCTTTTTGTTTGCCCAGTTTAATAAATCATTACCAGTCACATTCATTTCTTGACGACCCTGGATTGGCAATGCATGAAACATTGATTGTACTCGTTTAACAGATGTAGGATCATAGCTTTCAATCATCGCTTCATATACTCTCTCTGCCATTTCAGCGATATAAATTCCCGTTTTATAAAGAAGGACTGTATCCCAATCCTTCTCCTTTCTAGTACGGATTGCCAATAAAACTGCAACAATATCTTTTATTTTTTTATTCGAAAACTTCCATTGACGTAGAAAGACAGATGGATGTTCTTCTCCGATACAATATAAGAAAAATGCCCACGCCTCAATATCCGTTTCGAAAGAATCCCATTTATACTGCGTAGCTTTTAACAGTCTCTCTTCTGACATTTGTAAATATGGCAAATGAGAAAATAGCTTCGTCTCTACTAATTCTTTGAGACCTTTCACACAATATGTACCAGTTAACAATTTCTCAAACTCTACTGTAATGCGCTCAATTGCTATATGTTCTAGCAAATGTCCATACGTTTCAATCGCTTGCTTCGTTTTCGTTTCTAATGAAAAACCTAACGCGCTTACAAACCGAATACCACGCATCATTCGCAGGGCATCTTCTTGAAAACGATCCGCAGCATTTCCAACTGTCACAATTTCTCTCTGTTGAATGGCTTCCTGTCCAGCAAATAAATCAACCATTTCGCCTTCTTCTGTCATAGCAATTGCATTCATCGTGAAATCACGACGTTTTAAATCCTCTTCTAATGAACGAACAAATTGAACACTACTAGGTCTTCGAAAATCTTCATATTCGCTTTCTGTTCGAAAAGTAGTTACCTCATAAGGCTCACCATTTTCTAAAACAATTACAGTTCCATGCTCAAGACCAACAGGAACATTTCTTGGGAATATAGCCATCACTTCTTCTGGTAAAGCAGATGTCGCAATATCAATATCTCCAATCGGCCTATCGATAATAAGATCTCGCACGCTCCCACCAACAAAGTAAGCCTCATGTCCTTGTTGTTTTAATGTCTCAATAATAGAACTAGCTTTTTTAAATCTTTCCATTTTTGTCATCCCTTAGTACGTCATAGTAAATCGTTTCATATTGTGAAACAATTTTTTCTGAGCGAAATTGCTCATAAACACTTTCTCTTGCTCGTTCTGCCATATTACGGTGAAGTTCCTCGTCCTTTAATAGCTGAGTAGCTTGATTTGCCACTCCTGTTGTATCGCCAACTTCACATAAATATCCTGTTTCCCCGTGTTGAATAACCTCTGGAATACCTCCAACCCGTGTTCCGATACAAGGTACACCACACGCCATTGCTTCTAATAAAACAAGACCAAAACTTTCCTTCTCTGATAGAAGCAACATTAAATCACTCATCGCAAGTAGTTCTGCAACATTATCTTGCTTCCCTAGGAATAAAACACGATCTTCAATATGTAAATTCTTCACTATCTGTAAAATCGTACAGAATTCTGGTCCGTCTCCAACAAGAAGCAACTTCGCATCTACTTCTTTAACAATTTTAGCAAATGCCTCAACAACATCCTGCACACGTTTCACTTTACGGAAATTCGAAATATGAATAAGTACTTTTTCACTCTCACTTATACCGTATTCTTTCTTTAATTGAGACATATTACGTTTGAAATATACACGTTCGTCTATAAAGTTATATACCGTTTGAATTTCTTTACTTGGTTTTACAAGCTCATGCGTTTCGTTAATTAATGAATGAGAGACAGCAGTAACAACATCCGATTGCTCAATACCAAAACGAATTAAATTATTTAACGAAGGGTCGGAACCTAACACAGTAATATCTGTTCCATGCAAGGTTGTAACAATTTTAATACGCTCTCCGATCATTTGTTTTGCTAAATATGCACAAATTGCATGTGGTATTGCGTAATGCACATGTAAAATGTCTAAGTTTTCTCTTTGTGCAACCTCTGCCATTTTACTTGCTAACGCTAAATCGTATGGTGGATATTGAAATACAGAGTACTGGCTTACCGTCACTTCATGAAAATATATGTTTGGATATACTTTATTTAACCGGAATGGTAAACCCGATGTAATAAAGTGAATTTCATGCCCGCGTTCCGCCAATTGCTTTCCTAATTCTGTTCCAACAACTCCAGAACCACCTACAGAAGGATAACATGTAATACCTATTTTTAATTTCATTTACATCCCCCTAATAAATCAGCATGTAATAAAACCGGTTTCTTACTCATAAATCCCTCGGCATACAAGACTCCAACTTCTTTTCCAAACATCTTCTCACGAGCAATCACAGTTTCAACGTATCCTTCTGTTAACGGTGTCTTAACCCCATCACTTCCTGTTGAAAATTGACTTTCATATGCTTCTAATGCTTCCACCTTTATAGAGAGGTACTCACTTATATCTATACAAAAATTCGGTTTATGAAAACCATTAATCATATAATTATAAAAAGACTCCACACGATGTGGTGAAAGTTCCGGCATATATTTACGGATTCCTGCTGAAAAAATAGCCTCTTCCACAAGCTTTGCACAATTTGCATGATCTGGATGACGATCTTCATAGTATGGCGCAAAAACTAGTTTTGGTTTATATGTACGGATCACCTTGACAATTTCACGTATATACTCTTCTTTCATATACAAACCACGGTCTGGCATCGCTAAATTCAGCCTCGTTTTTACTCCCATTATACGAGCTGCGACCTCTGCTTCTTCTTTTCTCAACTCTATCGTTCCATTGGAAGAAAGATCAGCTTCTGTTAAATCACAAATACCTACTTCATACCCTTGCTTTGTATATTTAGCGATGGTACCAGCCATGCCGATTTCAACATCATCGGCATGAGCACCAAACGCTAATATATGTAATCCACTCATAATTGTTCCCCTCATTTTCTTAACTTACGATAATCTAAATCTCCTCGCTCTAATGCGTGCATCAACATTTCAGCACTTGCCATATTCGTTGCAAGTGGAATCGCATATACATCACATAAACGAAGCAATGCATTCACATCCGGTTCATGCGGCTGTGCTGTTAATGGATCGCGGAAGAAAATCACCATATCTAAATCGTTTTTTGCAATCATTGCACCAATTTCTTGATCTCCACCAAGAGGGCCAGATTGATATCTTGTTACAACTAATCCAGTCGCTTCCATAATACGAAGCCCTGTCGTTCCTGTTGCAAATAATTCATGTTGCTCAAAAATTGGTTTATATGCGTATGCAAACGAAACCATATCATTTTTCTTTTTGTCATGTGCGATTAAGGCAATTTTCATCCGTTGTCTCCCCTTTAGTCGATAATATTTTCTAAACCGTACACAAGATGATCAAGGTTCATTACTGTCTCAATTGATAGTTTTACACCTGACATAAATGATGCACGATTGAATGAATCATGACGAACTGTTAACATTTGTCCATCTCCACCAAACATTACTTCTTGGTGTGCAATAAGCCCTGGCAAACGTACACTATGAATGTGAATACCGTCTACATTTGCACCACGTGCACCTGCTAGTTGCTCTACTTCATTTGGATGACCTTGCTGCTTTGATTCACGATTTTGACGAATTAATTCTACCGTTTTTACAGCTGTACCAGATGGTGCGTCTAATTTTTGATCATGATGTAATTCAATTACCTCAACATCTTGGAAATATTTCGCTGCCATTTGTGAGAATTTCATCATAAGAACTGCACCAATTGCAAAGTTTGGAGCAATAATTGTTCCTACTGCTTTTTCTTTTGCATTCTCTGTTAAATGTGCCAATTCTTCTTCTGTAAATCCAGTTGTACCAATAACAGAACGAAGTCCACGCTCAACTGCAAGTGTAACGTGTTGTTTCCCAACTTCTGGTGTTGTTAAATCTAACAACACATCTGCTTCTACTTCATCTAAACAAGTATGTAAATCAGCGTAAATCGGTGCATGTAATGCTGGCATGCCAGGTAAATCAGAAATCTTCTCACCACCATGCTTATAATCCACTGCTGCTACTAAATTAAAATGTTCCGTTCTTTCCATAAGAAGGACTGCTTCATGTCCCATACGTCCTCTTGGTCCGGCGATAATTACTTTAATTTCTTTCATTATTCTTTCTCTCCCTCATCAATACGTGTCCAGCGATCTTTATCACGTGTATTAAATTTATTCATTACAATGTTATGTGCTGTCTCTAAATCAATATTTAAACTATTTGCCATACAAATCATAACAAATAATACATCTCCAAGCTCTTCTTCAATACTTCTTTCTTTTTCAGTTGTTTTCTTCGGTTTCTCACCATAATAATGATTTACCTCTCTCGCAAGCTCTCCCATTTCTTCCGTTAAACGAGCCATCATTGCAAGCGGACTGAAATAACCTTCTTTAAACTGACCAATATATGCATCTACTTCTTTCTGCATATCTTTCATCGTTTTTGCTTCCATACTATTCACCTCTAATCCTTCCTCTTTCATGTTAGCCAATTCATCGCGATTTGACAAATATTATTCCCCGCCAAACACCTATTTGCGACCCTTTTTTGGATAGACTATAATAAAGTGAAACTTTCTTTTGCGCTTTTTGCAAAAGATTAGTTGAACCAATCGGGTTCCTACGGCTGGTTCGTCTTTCTTCAGAGCTTTATCTCCTACCAGCCGTTGGAACGGGGTAAAGTGAAACTTTCTTTTGCGCTTTTTGCAAAAGATTAGCCCATACTAATCGAGTTCTTACTATTTTCACTAGCAACTAGAAATTACTTATTATTATGTTTTACCGTTTCAGCGGAGCAATGTAATCATTACATAATTAGGGGGATTTCTATATGACATTAAAATTGAAGATGCGAAATATTATTTTTATTTTAATCGGTTCCGCTATATTTTCTTTCGGTATTGTCAATATCAATATTGAAAACCACCTTGCAGAAGGTGGGTTTACTGGTATTACACTATTATTGTATTTTTTATTTAAGTTTGATCCTTCCTACTCAAACTTAATTTTAAATATCCCTATATTTTTTATTGGTTGGAGGTTACTTGGCAGAACGACATTTTTATATACATTAATCGGCACATTTAGCGTATCTTTATTTCTATGGATTTTCCAGCGTTACGAAGTGCTCAACTTACATTTAAACTTGCAAAATGATATGACACTCGCAGCTTTATTCGCCGGGGCATTTATCGGTATCGGTCTTGGGATAATATTTAAATATGGCGGGACTACTGGCGGTGTAGATATTATCGCACGACTAGCTCACAAATATGTTGGCTGGAGTATGGGTAAAACGATGTTTATGTTCGATGCTGTCGTTATCGTCGTCTCTATTCTTACCTATTTATCATACCGCGAGGGTATGTATACGTTAGTTGCTGTTTTTATCGGGGCTAAAGTCATTGATTTTATGCAAGAAGGAGCCTATGCCGCCAAAGGAGCGACTATTATCTCAGAGAAAAACGATGAAATTGCTGCCAAAATTTTATCTGAAATGGAGCGCGGAGCAACCTTTTTAAAGGCTGTTGGATCGTATACAAAAGTGGAACGTAACGTACTGTATTGCGTTGTTGCTAAAAATGAAATCGTGAAATTAAAGAATATTATTACTTCAGTAGATCCTCATGCATTTGTCGCTGTAAGTGATGTACATGATGTAGTTGGTGAAGGATTTACGTTAGATGAAAATAAAAACCCTTTACATAATTAAATGTAACTAGAAAAGCGCCTTAGCTTTTCTAGTTTTTTATTACAAGTCTTTTAAGCTTCTCCAAATCCTCATAAATAAGCTCCAATAAACTCCGATTATAAAAAATGGAAGCTGGATGAAAAGTTGGAAAAACATGATATTCATTCTCTGACCATGTAAACTCTGCACTTTGCATATCCTTTAATTTTTGAATGGGCTGTTTTAATAATTGCCCGTGTACATCTGTGATTTTTTTATTTTTTCCTGTTAAACGTTGAAGACCAATATTTCCAAGTGTGACGATAAGCCTCGGATTTATTTTCTCTAATTCATAATCTAACAAAGGCGCATGGGCAACTATTTCTCCTTGATTTGGCGTTCTATTATACTTTTTTTGTACGCTTTCACCATTTCGTTCTTTTTTCTCTCGCCATTTATAAGGTCTACTCCGAACAGCGCTCGTAATATATACTTCTTCCCTCGTAACGTGAATACGCTCTAAAAAACCCATTAATTGTTTTCCCGACCTCCCGCTAAACGGAATCCCATTATGAATTTCTGTTTCACCAGGCGCTTCTCCTAACAACATAAATTTGGGATTTTCAGGACCTTGTCCACTTAAAAAACCTTCTAGTTGATAAGGAGCACTACGCTCTTTCACTTGTTTTACTAAATGGTCTGGATATTTCATTTCCCCCACCGCCTTTCCGCATTACTTCTATTATTTCTATTTCTAATACATTATATAATTCAATCCACACAACAAAAAAGACTATCAAAATTGATAGTCTTTAGTCGTCGCTACGCTGCATACCAGTATACATTAATACGAGACGTAATAATTCAAATACCGCTACAGCTGCAGCTGCTACATATGTTAATGCTGCTGCATTTAATACTTTACGAGCTTGGCCATATTCATCTGTTGATACGATACCTAACGCTTCAATTTGTTGCATTGCACGCTTTGAAGCATCGAACTCAACTGGTAATGTAACAAGTTGGAACACAACACCTGCAGCCATTAAAATAATTCCTAATAACAATAGTTTTGACATTGTCGCAAATATACCAATCATAATAAATACCCATGATATATTCGATCCAAAATTCGCCACAGGAACTAACGAATGACGAATACGCATAAAGTTATAATCTTGCGCATCTTGAATTGCGTGTCCTACTTCATGTGCTGCCACTGCTGTACCAGCAACTGAATGTCCATAATAGTTATCTGTTGATAATCGAACCGTCTTGGCCGTTGGATCATAATGGTCTGATAAATGACCTGGTGTTTCTTCCACAGCTACATTGTATAATCCATTTTCATCTAAAATTTTTCGAGCCACTTCCGCTCCTGTCATACCTGATGTTGAATAAACTTGTGAATACTTGCTATAGGCACTTCGTACTCTTGACTGTGCATACAACGGTATGATCATTATGATCGCGAAGTAAATTAAATAAAACATCATGAACCTCCATTGAAGTTTTAATTATAGTACTTCTCATTCTATTTTCTTCTGCCACTATTGTCAATGAATAAACCTTACAATCCATATCTTTACTTATTACATTATCTATTTTTAGAATGCACATTACTTTTTCTTTTTTCTCTCTCTCCTTTATACTTTCTCCATCCAACATAAGTTAATGTGAATAAAATAAGTCCCCCAGTAATTGTCATAAACCAAATGAGAGAAGGTGCAATTTCATCCTTTTTTACTGTGTGAAATATCTTTTGCAAATCCCCTTTAATAATCCCTAATTGCATTTGGCCACCTTTCGTTTTTAACATAACGTTACGAAATTCATCCAAATAAGATAAATGAACATTTACACGCTGTACCTCGTTTTCTGGCAAAGCAATCATTAAACTTGGATAAATAATATTGAATTCATTTAAAAATGTATTTAATGTTTGTTGAAACTGCCCAGCATCTTCTTTTTCCATCGCTTTTTCCATTTGAGAAAAGGCATCCATTACTTTCCTTTCTCTTTCCATCCAAAGTGGTTGATATTTCGATACTTGTGCATCAACAGCAAGTTGTAATGCCAACACATTATCCATTTTAGCTTGCTTACCTAAACCTTCTTCAGAGAGCGATTGCTGCGCCTTGTCGTAAGCTAAAGAAATAACTCTAACTTGATCTGGTGTTACTTCATGCTTCTTTTCATTCCCCTTCATTAAAAATTGCTCTGAGAAAAGTTGTAATACTTGTACCGCTTTTTCATCTTCATTACGCTTCACTAACTGTAACGAGTCGTCTAACAACCCTGTTAGCTCATTCCACTCTTCAGCATATATACGTAACGGAAACATTATAATTAGAAATGCTATCAATCCAATTAATGTTCTCTTCATCCCGGTCCCCCCTATAACTACTAGTACAAAATATGTTAATTGGGACAAGAATAGAACAGAACTAAACCGAAAAATATATTATCGTTTTACAAAGAAAAAATTCTCTTTAAGCAGAGAATTTTTTCTTTGACATCCTTTTCTTTTTTACGAAATATCTATATAAGCTATAACAAAGTATACTACCACCTAAAATGAATAATAAAATAGCACACGCAGCATGCATAAAGAACTCCTCTGGTAGCATTAATATAACTGGATCCGTTTCAATATCAAACATCCAATAATCATTACTGAATAAAAGCTTATGGAATAATACAAAGCTCTTTTCAAAATTAATAGCGATTGGTAATATAAGCGCTATCGGAAAAATGATTGTTAAAATCGATCCGTGCAGTAAAAACTTTTCATTTTTCTTTTTTAATAAATAAATTCCACCTATCACTGCAATCATAATTGTCGCATACATCACATATTGAATCTTTACTAAAATATTTTTAACATCTACAAAATGAATACGGCCATTTGTAGACATATCTAATGTTGGCAAATGTAATGCTCCGTCATAAAACGGGGATAAATATGTAATAAGCACATCGTAATTTCTTTTAATTTCATCCTTCGTCATATCCGCTAAATCAGGAATATTTAAAAAATCAATTTCAAAATAATACAGCCATTTTCCATACACAACTGCCGTTGTTGCGAGTGCAAAAATAGAAAATGCTATGCTATATGAAACAACTAAAGTAATCAATCGATCCAATATTTTTGTACCACTCTTATTTTTCTCCATGTTCTCCCCCTAAATGTTCTAACCATCATAAAGAAAATTGTTTCCTGTGCTCACGTAAGCAACAATAATATGTAATACATAGTACAGCAACGCTTAACCAAAACGTAAAATAACCAATTTCCTCTACAAACAAATGCATAATTCCATATCGTGGCATTTGCCAAAATAAATAATCAATTGCATCGTTATGCAACGTCCATACACCCGCTACTATAAAATTCCATTTTTTTATACGGTAAAATGGAGCATATAAAACACCTTGCACTGCCATCGCAAAGTGCGAAAGCATTAACATGTAGCCCATAAGGCCAATAGGACCTTTTACGTAAATCATAATCGCATTTACAACAACAGCCCAAATACCATATTTTATTAAAGTAACAATCGCTAGCGCTTCTATTAATCCCCAGTTTCTCTTTGTCAAAAAAGCAATTAAAACAAAGACAAAAAAGAGACTCGCCATAGGACTATCTGGTACAAACGGCCAAAATATAGGTGACGTTTCTTTCAGTTGATTTCCGTACCATATAAACCCGTAAATTGTACCTAATATGTTAACAACCAATAAAAATAATAATACCGAGCGTTGTCTTAACATTGCATACAAGTACACCAATCTGTATGTCCAACACCTTTCAAGCAAAGTAATTCATTCACTAAATCCTACTCTATTATAACAAACTTCATCCAACTAAATAGAAAAGCTGACTACAAATTTTGCAGTCAGCTTTTTATTATTTTTTATTATACTTTGCAACGAATTCCGAAAGCTTCTTCAGTTCCTCATCTGTACCTTTAAATACACCTTTAGGCATGGAACCTTTTCCATCTTTCGCAATTTTAGCAATTTCTTCTGGCTTTAAAGTTAAGTTTTGCAGTGCTGGTGCTGCCGCCCCGCCCTGTAAGTTGTCACCATGACATGTTAAACAAGTATTTTTTTGCATTAATTTATAGCCATCATCATTTTTATCAACTGGCGCGGTTTTTACAATTGCTCCTTGTTTCTTTGCAGCTTCCCAGTCGTGGTGTGCTACAGATTCCCAAGTTAAAAAGATAATCGATGCAATTGCTAAAAGCATAAATCCAGTTGCTACAGGACGCTTCAATGGACGTCTTTCTGGACCTCGATCAAGAAATGGAGCTAACAGTAATGCACCAAACGCAATCCCTGGCATAATAAACGCTCCAATTACAGTAAATGAACCGGAAGCATAAGAATACTTTAATAACTGATACAAGAATAAGAAATACCAATCTGGAAGTGGTATATATCCAGCATCTGTTGGATCCGCCATTCTCTCAAGCGGCGACGGATGCGCCACTGTTAAACATAAATAACCGATTAAAAAAACTGCACCAACCATCCATTCTTTTAACAAGAAGTTCGGCCAAAATGCTTCTGTTTTCCCTGGGTATTCAGAATAGTCTTTTGGAATATTTGGTTTCCGAGCTACCGGTACCCGAGAATCTCCTACAAACTTCATCCCTTTGCCGCGATGCATAATCTCCCTCCTTTAGTTCTTTCCCCTTTAATTTAGCAATCTCTTATAGTGGACCGGAAATACCTTGTTTGCGAATCATGATGAAGTGGAAGGCCATTAAACCTAGAAGTGCTGCTGGTAAGAAGAAGACGTGAATAGCAAAGAAGCGAGTTAATGTTTGAGCGCCAACAATTTCGGAATGACCAGCGAGTAATGTTTTAATATAAGGACCAATGAGCGGTGTTTGCTCTGCAATTTGAATCCCTACTTTTGTAGCAAATAAAGCTTTCATATCCCACGGTAATAAATATCCGGTAAAACCAAGACCTAACATAACAAAGAAAATAAGAACACCAACAATCCAGTTTAACTCACGGGGCTTTTTATACGCACCTTGGAAGAAAACTCTGAGTGTATGTAAAAACATCATTACAATTACGAGACTAGCACCCCAGTGGTGCATACCACGAACAATTTGCCCATAAGCAACTTCATTTTGTAAATAGTAAACTGATTCCCAAGCATTTTTAATATCAGGCACATAATACATCGTCAAAAACATTCCAGATAAAATTTGAATTACAGTAACGAAAAAGGTAAGTCCTCCAAAGCAATAGACGAATGCAGAAAAGTGATGTGCCGGGTTTACATGTTCAGGTACTTCATGATCAGCGATATCACGCCATATCGGTGTAATATCTAATCTTTCATCTACCCAATCATAAATTTTATTTAACATCTACTTTGCACCCCCTCTTGGCTTCGCTTTTCCTAGATACAGCGTTCCATCTTTCACTTTAGACTCGTACACATCCAGCGGAGCAAGGGGTGGCGTACCTTTAATGTTCATCCCATCTTTTGTATAACGACCCCCGTGACATGGACAAAAGAATTGATTCGGATGTGCTTTGTCCGAATTCCAGTTAACTGTACATCCTAAATGTTTACATACTGGAGAGAACGCAACAATGTCTCCGCTTTCATCTTTATGAACCCAAGCCGATTTTGGTTCTTCAGACTTGTACCAACCATCAACCTGTTTCACTTTAAAATCAAAACGCTTCGGCTCTGTTGTAATATCCTTTACTTGCGCAACAGCAACCATATCTGTTCCGGCTTCTTTTCTTAACACCGGATCAAGCGCAAATCGCGTCATCGGCATTAAAATACCGGCAGCCATAAAGCCTCCTACCCCTGTGAGTGTGTAATTTAAAAATTGTCTTCTTGACACGCGATGTTCTTTCTCGCTCACGAAAATTTCCCCCCTCTATCAGAAATTGTCCCCTCGTGATAAATTATATAAAAAATAAAAACTAGGACACTATCATGATATAATACGCTCATGCACAGGTCAATATCATACTACTCATAATAATAAGAACTTTCTGTTTATTGTGAGTTTCCCCACTTCTCTTCCAACATCACCATTATATTTTTTATATGCGCATGAATAACTTCTCTTTTTGCTTGATCACTAAATTGTTCTAATGCTAATGAAGGGAACCAAAATAAATCTCCCTGTAACTCTTGCATATCCTCTTTCCATGAAAAATCACTTGTAACATAAGCAATATGCTTAAAACCTTCGCTTCGTAAATGATTTGTCCATTCTTGCAAACGACCTTTTTCATTCTTTTGACTTTCTACCAAATACGTAAACGCAGGTAGTAAAAGCACTCTTCCTTTATACTCTCTTTCCAATTCCGTGCTCAACAATTCGATAAATTCACCTTGTTCTACAACCATTTTCATTTCTTGTGCTGCCGAAATTGATAAAAGCGGTATTACTCCTGTATCAACATACTCTCTTGCTTGTTCAAACTGTTCCACATCTTTTACACTCCACTTCAAATTCCTTCCCTCCTTCACTTGCAAATGACAGAACTTTCACTTTATATATATTAAACCATACTAAAAGCGGTAAAAAAAGAAAAACTACCCAATATAGGTAGTTTTTCTTGGCGAAAGTCTGAAATTTGTAAAAATTTATTAATCCAAATAAATTCTATAAAGTCTTTAACTCGGCCGTTAATCTATGAAACGCTTCCTTATCTTGCTTATCTAACGCTTCATCAATTTGTTTCAAAAGGCGTTCTCTCCTAAATGAAAATACACTTTCTTCCAAAAACCTTTCTGCAAGTAAACGATCTTTTTCATTTACTTCAATATGCTTTGGTAGATATGGGTTTTCTTCTAATACAGCTACATAATTCGCATTTTGAAACGATGATTTAAAGTTGAGTTGAATATAAATATCCTCATCTCGATTTAAACGAATATCATGAAACGATTTTTCAGCATCTGTTGTCATAACATTTTGTTTAAAAAAGTGAAACGGTGTGTCTTTCACACAATTCGCTGACATCACTAAGCCACGCGGACAATATTTTGCATGCTCTACGAAGTGGACTTTATGCATCAATTGGTCGTGACTCATTAAATAATTCAGAATCCATACACATTCACGCTGTTTCAGTTGGTAATTATTCAAAAACCATTTTACAAAATCCTTCTTCTCGTTTACAGAAACAGGGGTATTCATAGCAATTAAGTCCCTCCTCTGTCTTTCTCTTTTCTTTTTAGATTCAAGAAGCGGCATTCAGTTTCCTTCCAACTTATGAAAAATCCTCTAAATTATATAACAACTCTTCAATATGAATTTGTGTCGGGTCTAGTTGTAATAACTGGGTAAATACTTCTTTCGCCTCTTTTCGCTTTCCTTCTTCCAATAAGAAATAACCGTATTCTTCTAAGAAGTCTGGATGATTCTTAAAAGAAGTATATGCACTTTCATAGTGTTTTAATGCATCCGAATACATTTCTAATTGTTTTTTTGCATACGCAAGGTCCCAAAGTAGTTGTGTATCTGGTTCTCCACTATCAATAGCACGCTCTACAATTGCAATTAACTCTTCGTACTTTTCTTGTCCTTTTAAGATATACGCATATTTTAATGTTGCGCCTAAATGCCCTGGGTCTAACTCAAGTGCTTTTTGAAGAACTTCCTCTGCTTCTACTATTTTTCCTAATTTCGCCGCAATGTTCGCTAACTCTACATAAAACGGAACTGAAAGCTCATCTACTTTAATTCCTTCATGAAGCGTTTCATAGCTTTCTTGAAGCATTCCTTCTTTTTCATAGCTTTTCGCTAAATACATGTACAGTGATGCGTACTCAGGGTCTAATTCTTTTAGTTCTTGCCAAGCACCGATTGCTCTCTGATATTCTTCACCTTGGTATAATGTGAAGGCATATCCAAATAATGAGTGAATATCTTTTTGTTCCTCTAGGCCTGCTTCATAATAAGAAATCGCCTCTTCCCAGTTTCCAATCGCACTTAACGTTTCTGCAAGGCGAAGTGCGATCACAACACCACCCATTACTTTATGTTCAGCTAATAGCGATTCATAATAAGTAATTGCCTTTTGTTCTTCACCTTTACTACTATATAATTCTGCTAACCCAAACGTAATAACAGGTTCATCAGGCATCATTTCTTTCGCCTTTAATAGTTTTTGCTCTGCTACATCATCAAAACCTTGCATTTGGAATAAATCTGCAACAAGTAATAAAGATTGAACATATAAATCGTCATTTTCTGGAATATCATGAAGTACTTCAATCGCTTCATCTTCTTTATCTAGATCAATATATAATTCTGCTAAAAATACAGTGAATTCACTTTCTTCCGGATACAGTAAACGTAAGTCTTCAGTAATCGCTAATGCCTCATCTGTAAATCCAAGTGTATGATAGTAACGAGCGATATCATACTTCTCTTCATCATTTGCAATTTTTAATTGTTCTTTTAATAATTGTAATCCTTTTTCCGCTTCACCATTTTCAATATATGAAACAGCTTGTTCAAACTTTTGCATAAACGTCTCCTTTAATTCTAAAAAATATTCTCTTCTGTTCATTTATCATAAGCAACTCACTGTTAGAACGCAACCTTTAGAATGAGCATGCTTCTTCTTATACTTCTTCTTACAGAGTAGGTAATTGTTCAAAAGGTTCGGATATGATACCGATACCTTATCATCATCTTCTATTGTACCGCTTTCTTTTATGACCGTGCAAATAACTTCTCTCACTAATTATCAAGCCATACAAACCGTGATTTACAGAACAACTTAATTACCAGTCTTCAACCTTTATTTTTAATACGATAAAAAAGGCTCCTATAATAGGAGCCTTCACAATCTCTTAAGAATATGTTTCTTCTTTCTGTACTTGCTCATTTACAAGCTCTTTCAGCAACTCTATAATTTCATCATTTTCTTCTTTCAAACCGACAGTAATACGAATACCATCATCGATACCAAATGCAGCACCAGAACGAACGATATATCCTTTTTTCATTAATCGTTCGAAAGCTTCATTACCTGGTATACCAAGTTTTAAGAAAATGAAATTTGTTTGAGATGGATAATAGAATACGTTATATTCTTTACAAAATGCATAATACTGATTTAGACCTTCAGCATTCTTTTTCACACAATCTTGTAAAAAGGCTTGATCTTCTAATGCAGCGAGTGCTACAGATTGCGCTACAGTTGATGTATTGAATGGTAACCTCACTACTTCTAGCTGTCCGATTAACTTCGCATCTCCAATCGCATATCCGATACGAAAAGCAGCTAAACCATATGCTTTTGAAAACGTGCGTAAAACCATAAGATTTTCATACTTTTCAAGAAGTGGCAATGTTTGCGGATAGTCTTCTGCTTCCGCGTATTCATAATATGCTTCGTCCATAATAACGAGAGCCGACTTAGGAACTGATTCTAAAAATGAAAGTAATTTTTGTTTCTCAACATATGTACCTGTCGGATTATTCGGATTACAAATCCATACAATTTTCGTTTTATCATCTACTTGCTCTAGCATTGCATCTAAATCGTGAATACCGTCTTTAAGTGATACTTCACGAACTTCTGCTCCTTCAATAACAGCATGGTGATGATATTGTGAAAACGTAGGATTCGCCATTACAACGTTTGTTCCTTCATGTAGTAACGCTCGGCTAATCATTTGAATGACTTCATCTAATCCACTACCAAATAGTAGTTGTTCTGCTTTTACACCTAAATGTTCCGCTACTTTTGTCCGAAGTTCAAAGGCATATCCATCTGGATAAAGGGCATATTGGCTCGCTAAAGAAGTTAATGCTTCTGTCACACGCGCTGAGCAACCGAATGGATTTTCGTTCGATGCTAATTTCACAATTTTCGATAATCCATATTCCCTTTTTACTTCTTCAATGTTTTTCCCAGGCACATACGCTCTCAAAGTTAACAATTGCTCTTTCACTCTCATTTTTCTTCCCCCAGTCATTTCATTCAATTTGATTACAATACAGTTATAGCCCCTTACTGTAATCTTTTATCATAACCGTCACTATTACGAGAATACCTCTAAATGAGCACTTCACAACACTTCGCTATCATTTTAAACCATATCTTTTTGAAATGCCTCTAACGCAATATGAACAGTCTCATCTGAAATAGATACGACATTCACTACCCCATATTCCTGCATAAGCACCATATGAATTGCTCCTGCATTTGCTTTCTTATCTTGTTTCATCAATTGAACGAGGCGCTCTACATTCAAATCTCTTGGCATTTTTGGATAGCCGTATTTCAAGAACCACTGCTTCATATCTTCATAAGCAAGATCAACCTTGTACACTTGCTCACTTAAAAATATGGCGAATAACATTCCAACCGCTACGCCGTCACCGTGAGTAATATTCCCATACCCTAGCTCTTTTTCAAGAGCATGTCCTAACGTATGTCCAAAGTTCAAATGGGCACGTACACCCTTCTCTGTTTCATCTTGTGACACAACATTTGCCTTTACAGGAATCGCCTTCGTTAATACATGGATTAACTTCTCATCACGAAGATCCGCTAATGTTTGCACTTCTTCTTTTAACCAATGATATAGCTCCACATCACCAATAAGAGCATGCTTTATCACCTCTGCATAACCTGAACGCCACTCTTTTTCAGGAAGAGACTGTAAAAACGGTGTATGATATACAACCGCTTCTGGCTGATGGAATGCACCAATCATATTTTTACCTAACGGATGATTAATCGCTACTTTCCCACCTACTGCGCTATCGTGCGCTAATAAAGTCGTCGGAACCTGCACAAAGCGAATACCCCGCATAAAAGATGCAGCAACAAAACCAGCTAAATCTCCAATCATTCCGCCTCCAAGTGCAAGAATTAAAGAATTTCTATCTAATTTATTTTCAAGAGCTGACGTATGAGCCGCATAGAAATTTTCGAAAGACTTCTCTTTTTCGCCACTTGGTACAACAAACGAAAACACGTCCTGCTCCACTTGTAATGCATCGATAACTGTCTGTAAATGCAGTGATGCAACAGCTTCATCTGAAATGATCATTACGTTAGATACAGCTGGCTGCATATTTTGAACGATCATTGTTAAGTTTGACAACGCTTCTTTACCAACATGTACATCATATTCTTTTGATTTCGTTTGAATATGTATGTTTCCCATTAAAATCCCCTCGCATATTCATTATGTTTCTCAATATTTTCACGAATTAGTTCCATACGATCTAATCCGAACTGTTCTATTAAAGCTGTTGCTAATTCCCAAGCCACAACCGCTTCTGCAACGACACTAGCTGCTGGCACTGCACAACTATCTGAACGTTCAATGCTCGCTGTAAAAGGCTCTTTCGTATCAACATCTACACTTTGAAGAGGTTTATAAAGTGTAGGTATCGGTTTCATCACACCGCGCACAACAATTGGCATTCCAGTCGTCATACCGCCTTCTAATCCACCTGCATTATTTGTTCTTCTTGTATATCCATGCTCCTCATTCCATAGAATTTCATCATGAACTTCACTTCCCGGTCTATGCGCTGCTTCAAAACCAATTCCAATCTCGACACCTTTAAAAGCATTAATACTCATAATTGCAGCTGCTAATTTCGCATCCAGTTTTCGATCATAATGCACGTAGCTACCTACTCCAATTGGCATTCCTTCCACAATTACTTCAACGATTCCACCAATTGAATCACCATTTGCTTTCGCATCATCGATCGCTTTCATCATTTGGTTACCAGCTTCGTCATCTAAGCAACGTACAGGAGATGCTTCTGTAATACTCTTTAATTCTTCAATTGAACTATACGTAACCTCCTTAGCTTGTACACCGCCAATTTCAATTACATGGCCCGCCACTTTAATACCAAGTTCTGCTAACACCTTTTTAGCAACCGCACCAGCAGCAACACGCACCGTCGTTTCGCGCGCTGACGAACGTTCCAGTACATTCCTCATATCTCTATGACCATATTTAATTGCACCATTTAAATCAGCATGCCCAGGCCTTGGTTTTGTCACTTTCCTTTTTATCTCTTTTTCTTCCTGCTCAGTTAAAGGCTCTGCCCCCATAATTTTTGTCCAATGGGCAAAATCACGATTTTCAACAACGAGTGCAATAGGGGAACCTAATGTTTCTCCATGTCTAACACCACTTAATATTTGCACTTGATCCGTTTCAATTTGCATGCGTCTACCACGCCCATATCCCTTTTGCCTTCTAGCTAACTCTTCGTTTATATCATCCGCTACTAAAGACAATCCTGCTGGAACACCTTCTATAATCGTTGTAAGTTGCGGACCATGAGATTCACCAGCTGTAATATATCGCATACGTTATTCCTCTTTTCGTATATGTATTTATCTCACTATATTAACTTTTATCATTCTAAAAATATTAAAGAAATTATATCATAAATCGACCATTTTCTTATTCTATATTTCCGATAGGCCTAATTTAAATATCAATATATCATAACAGCTCAAACTTCGTAACTAATTGAAAATAAAAAAAGTGCAAGAAGAATACCCCTATTCTCCTTGCACTTTTTACTATTATCACAGTGATTAAAGCGTTTACAAATTATTTCAAAATAATTAGTAAATCCATTCATTCATTAATTTTGAGTAGTCAACTAATTCTTCTTCTTTAAAGAAAATAGCAATCTCGCGCTCTGCGCTTTCTAAAGAATCAGAACCATGAATAATATTTTTCGCAACAGTTACACCGAAATCTCCACGAATTGTTCCAGGAGCTGCTTCATGTGGTCTTGTTTTCCCCATCATGTTACGCGCTGTATCTACTACACCTTCACCTTGCCATACCATTGCGAATGCAGGTCCAGATGTAATAAAGTCTACTAACTCACCAAAGAAAGGTTTTTCCTTATGCTCAGCGTAGTGTTGTCCAGCAATTTCCGGAGTGACTTGCATTAATTTTGCACCAACTAATTGAAATCCTTTTTTCTCAAAACGAGCTACAATTTCCCCAATGAAGGCACGTTGTACACCGTCTGGTTTTACCATTAGAAATGTTTTTTCCATAAAAAATCTCTCCACTTCTGAATTATGTATGTAATTGTATATCCCCACACACATATTATCACCCTTATCACAATTGTGCAATAGTTTTGAAATAGAGAGATTATTTTATTTTTTAGAATAAACATTAAAATTTTCGTTTTCCAATATACTTTGCAACATTTTGTAATGCATACTTTGCTTTTCCACGTGGGAGTGGTTTTATTATTTCTAAAGCTTTATGTAAATAACGTTCACTAAACGCAAATGCTTGATCAATTGCTGGACTATTTTTTACAGCATCAATAATTTCTTGCATTTCACTTGCTGTTGTATTTTCATGTACAGATGTGATTTTTTGACGAAGTACTGGATCTTCCATCGCATATAAAGCAGGGAGCGTTATGTTTCCTTGTAATAAATCTCCACCAGCAGGTTTTCCAAGTTTCTCTTCTGTGGAAACGAAGTCTAAAATGTCATCAATAATTTGATAAGACATTCCTACAAAATACCCATACCAAAATAGACGATTTACTGTATCACGATTAGCACCAGCAGCAATCGCTCCCAATTGACAACTCGCGGCAATTAATAATGCTGTTTTTCGCTTTATTCTTCTTAAATACGTTCTTAAATTTTGGTCATAATTGTATTTATCTTTAATTTGTTCAATTTCACCTTTACAGACTTCTAAAATAGTATGTGATAACGCTTGATGCGCCTCTGGGATTTCGATATTTGTTATACATTCAAGAGACTTAGCGAACAAATAGTCCCCTGTATACATCGCAATACGATCTCCCCATTTCGCATTCACAGTCGCACTGCCGCGTCGTAAAAATGCAGCATCAATAACATCATCGTGAACAAGAGAAGCCATATGAATAAGCTCTAACGCAACAGCAACATGCTTAATCGCATCTAACTTATAATCTCCAAATTTCCCTGCAAGCAACACAAATACAGGACGAATTCGCTTCCCACCAGCTTCAATAAGTTGTAATGCTGCCTCTTCTACTAATGGCTGTTCAGAAGCAACTGTCTTTTTTAATTCTTTTTCTATCACATTAATATCCGATCGTAAAAAAGAGTACATAAGTTGTAACTTCATATTGTTCACCTTAACCTAAAACTTCTTTTTTCTTTTTTCTATTTTGATTCTGGTTTAATACCTAAATGCATCGCTGCTACCCCAAAAGTAAATGGTTTCACTTGCACACGTTCAAGTCCAGCTTGCTCAAACATTTGGGCCAATTCTTTCATCCCTGGGAATGCACTAGCAGATTCTTGAAGCCATGAATATTCTTTATAACTTTTCGCAAACATCTTTCCAAATAACGGCATGATATATTTAAAGTATAAAATATACCCTTGTCGAAAACCAATCATTGTTGGTTGAGATGTTTCTAAACAGATTACTTTTCCACCTGGTTTTACTACACGCGTCATTTCTTTTAATACGTGCATATAATCCGGTACGTTACGTAAACCAAACCCAATTGTTACATAATCAAACGTATTATCTTCAAATGGAAGCTCCATTGCATTCCCATGTAGAAGTTCTACTTGTTTTAATTGTAACGCCTCTACCTTTTGCTTACCGACAGATAACATATTTTCACTGAAGTCTAAGCCAACAACCTTTCCTTGCTCACCTACCGCTCCAGCTAGCGCAATTGTCCAATCTGCGGTTCCGCAGCATACATCAAGCGCTTTACTGCCAGGTTGTACATCCATAATTCGCATCGTTTCTTTACGCCACGCTTTATGTCTTTGAAAACTAATTACAGAATTCATCACATCGTATTTATCAGAAATCTTTTCAAATACGTCATGTACTCTTTCTTCTTTTGATTGTTGCATGCTCGTACCTTCTTCCAATGTAAAATTGCTTATGTCTTCTATTTATCCCTTAACACAGAATTTATTTCATTTACGTCTGTGTGATTTTCTAAAAATTGTTTTTCTTTCTTTCTCAATTCCATCATCCAACCATTAATCACTACTTCTGCTTTATCCCCTAAAGCATCTTGCACCGCTTGAAAAACAGGTGAATGTTGTTTATCAGCATACAATTGAATTTCTTTTTGAAGGCGATTTCCACCTAATACGTATGTGATAAATGGCTTCCAATGTGATAAATGAAAATGATCACATGTTTTTTGAAGGAGCGCAGACTCAATCGTTACTACGCTTTTCATTATGTCATCCGTCGTTTCATGCGCTTTTTGGTATAACATAATTTTGTGTTCATTTATCTCTTTAATTCCTTCAGCAAGTGCACGAATTAAAACAATATCACGATTCATAGACAATAAATAATAATATAGTCCACTATAGTAATCGCCTGCAAGTACTGTTAATTGACGACATTTATGGAATTCAATCTCTTCCTCGCCTGCTTTATTTGATACCCTTTCATGCGTATCAAGCGCAATTTGTACAAGCATAATTGTTACTACGTAATGCTCAATTTGTTCTATATGTAAGTTTGCACTCTTTAAAGCACCATATAACAATGCTATCTTTTCTTCATCAATAAATGGTTCTTCAATATAGTTTATAAAATAAGGATGGCGTAATTTCTCCATCAATTTCTCTTTTATACCCGCATACCCTCCGTAGATGTCACACACAAAAAATCACCCTTGTTTTCTAATTCATAAAACTTATTATAACACATACACTCTATTTTCTATAACCAAAACTTGGCTACACCTACCATTCATGTAAGCAATCTTTCTAATCTCACTCTGTCTAGCTAAAACTATATCATTTATTTACTAAAAAAAAAAAAGAAAAGCAGTTTCCCGCTTTTCTTTACTTCGCTTTAATAAACGATAAAATTTCACTGCGCGCTGCAGCATCATTTTCAAGCACACCACGCACTGCTGTCGTTACTGTTTTCGCACCTGGTTTTTTCACACCACGCATCGTCATACACATATGTTCTGCTTCTACTACTACCATTACACCATGAGGCTCTAGTACTTCCATAATAGAGTTCGCTACTGTTGATGTAATACGTTCTTGCAGTTGTGGACGACGTGCAATTGTATCTACAGTACGAGCTAATTTACTTAACCCTGTCACCTTTCCACCTTGCGGAATATATGCAACGTGAGCAACTCCATAGAATGGAACTAAATGATGCTCACACATCGAATAAAATGGTATATCTTTTACTAGTACAAGCTCTTCGTGATCTTCTCCGAATACTTTATGCAAATGCTCTTTCGGATCTTCATGCATACCTGAGAACACTTCTGCGTACATTTTTGCAACACGCTTTGGCGTATCAAGTACTCCCTCACGATTTGGATCATCCCCAATCGCCTCTAAAATAAGGCGTACTGCATGTTCAATTTGTTCTAAATTAACTTTTGCCATCCGCTAGCCCTCCCGAAAACCTAAAAGTGATACGAACACATTCTAGCATATTTATGTTTTTAAAAGCAAAAAGAAGAGTTCCCAAAAAGGAAACTCTTCTTCCCTGTTAATATGTAAGGATTATTTAACCGCATCTTTTAACGCTTTACCAGGTTTGAATGCAGGTACTTTACTTGCAGCGATTTCAATCTCCTCACCTGTTTGTGGGTTACGACCTTTACGAGCCGCACGCTCACGAACTTCGAAGTTACCGAATCCGATCAGTTGTACTTTATCACCTTGTTTTAAAGCTTCTAAGATAGAATCAAAAACAGCGTCTACTGCTTTTGTTGCGTCCTTTTTAGAAAGGGAACTTGCTTCTGCAACAGCATTGATTAAATCTGTCTTGTTCATGCCATTCACCTCCTCCCAAAGATAAGACTGTATAATGATCATAAAATGAGTCTTACTTTCATTTGTAGGCAATTTTTACAAATTCTATACTACAAAGATGTAGATAAATCATTATCAACGCCTATATTATACGATTCTCCTTTATAATTCAATATTTTTAAGGAAATTGTTACTCTGAAAATGTGAAAATCTGATGAAACTTGACAATTTACAACAATGTATTAGATAATGACTGTTTATTTTTCTATTTTATAATCGGAAAAACAAAAAATCCCTCTACAGTGAGAGGGATTTTTCTTATAGTATAATCGCAATTAATCCGCCAGATCCTTCATTAATAATTCTTTCTAGCGTTTCTTTTAATTTATATCTAGCATTTTCTGGCATTAAAGATAATTTCGCCTGAATTCCTTCTCGAACAATCGAGCTAAGCGAACGTCCAAATATATCAGAATTCCAAATTGATAACGGGTCATCTTCAAAATCTTGCATTAAATAACGAACTAATTCTTCACTTTGCTTTTCAGTACCAATGATCGGCTCAAACGTTGACTCTACATCTACTTTAATCATATGAATAGATGGCGCTACCGCTTTTAACTTCACACCAAACCTTGAACCATGACGAATAATTTCTGGCTCATCTAAGCTCATATCCGCTAGCGCAGGGGCTGCTACACCATATCCTGTTTGCTTAACCATACGCAATGCATCTGCCACTTGGTCGTATTCTATTTTCGCATGAGATAAATCGAGCATAAGCTTCAATAAATGATCTTTCCCTCGAATTTCTACTCCTACTACTTCTTTTAAAATCTGATCATATAATTCATCTGGCGCATATAAATCAATCTCCGCCACACCTTGCCCCATATCAATGCCAGCTAGGCTCGCTCGATCAATAAATTCATATTGACTAAACTGCCAAACAACGCGATCCACATCACGAAGACGTTTTATATCCTTCACAGTTTCTTGAACTGCTTCTTGATAACTTTGACGCAACCAATGCCCTTCATTTAGCACCATTACCCAGCTCGGAAGGTTCACATTCACTTCTAATACAGGGAATTCAAATAGCGCTTCACGAAGTACATTATATACATCTGTTTCTCTTAAACTCTCCACACTCATTGCAATAACCGGGATATCATATTCTTCTGATAAACTTTGGCGTAATTGCTCTGTATCTGGATGATACGGCTGTACCGTATTAATTATCATAATGAAAGGTTTTCCTACTTCTTTCAACTCATTTACAACGCGTTCTTCTGCCTCTATATAATCTCTTCTTGGAATTTCACCAATTGTTCCATCTGTTGTAATTACAACACCAATTGTTGAATGTTCTTGAATTACTTTACGCGTGCCGATTTCTGCAGCTTCATGAAATGGAATAGGTTCTTCATACCAAGGGGTATTAATCATGCGCGGGCCATTCTCATCTTCATAGCCCTTCGCTCCTGGAACCGTATATCCAACACAATCTACTAATCGAATGTTCACTTCAAGTCCTTCATCTACTTCGATAGAAACCGCTTGGTTTGGAACAAACTTCGGTTCCGTCGTCATAATTGTACGACCAGCAGCACTTTGAGGCAATTCATCCTGCGCTCTTTGACGGTCAGACTCATTCTCAATATTTGGAATAACTACAAGTTCCATAAATTTTTTAATGAATGTTGATTTCCCTGTTCGAACAGCTCCTACAACTCCAAAATAAATATCACCGCCTGTTCGTTCTGCAATATCTTTAAAAATATCTACCTTTTCCAAGTGATTCCCTCCCTCAAAATTTTTGGGAATAATTCCGCGTTTATAGTCAACTAATACCTTCTCTAACGTTGCCTATAATATCTGATATAATATAATGGTATTCTAGAAGTTCGGACAATATATCATATAATTTTGTCCAATTTCATATGACTATTAAAAAATATCTTTTGTTTGCATCGTAAGTTGTATAACATAAAAAACCTTTCTTCTAGAACTTATTCACTAAAAGAAAGGTTCATGACTTATGATTTTAAAAAAATTGGTTCTCCGTTCTTTACTGTGTACGGTAAAGAATAAGCTGGTACAAACGGGGAACCTTTCGAAAGTATATTTCGAATATCTTCTCCCTCCGTAAACTGCCCTTCATTTTTTTTCAAAGCGTCATATAAGTCGATTCTATAATCAACAAAAACTTCTCCTTTTTCATTAATTACAAAAGGAAGCCCTTTACCAGAATATGGACTTGTCACTTGTGGCACATCTTTATATCCTAGTTTTTTGAAATCCAATTCATATACACCATCTGAAATTACTTTTTTAAAAGGTGGATATTGATGTTCATCACGATACATCCTAAGTTTTAAAGATAATTCCTGAATTTGTTCAGCCATCCTAACATCAATTAACTTTACTGTTGGATTTGTTTCAACGTCTATTAATACGTATTGATATACTCCTCCACTTTCATATGCATTCCCTGGCGCTTCTTGTATGTAACGCGGAGCAATCTGTTGAAAATCGATTGGATACTTTTGATAAATAGGTGTACTCATATCCCTCGTCTTAATTGGCAATATCCCATCATTTTGCTCCTTAAATGTGACAACAGCTTTTTGAACAACCTGTAGCTGATCTTCATAAGGAACCGCATTTTGCTTCATATTTTCTTTCGGATACAGACACCCCGTTAAAAGGCTCATACAACAAAATATTAAAATAATATGGACTTTTTTCACTAGCATCACCTTTTCATACTAATATAACTTGCTCCGTATGTAGTATTTTCGAGACCATTCCATTTACTGCTGTACAGGTCCACTAAATACAACAAGAAAAATAACAATTCCTGACACAACCATAAGGGTGTACGCTACTAACGCTGTAATCCCTTTCAAAAATTTATTCTTTATTTTATGTCTACTTAATAAAATAAAACTTACTGCAAAAAACATAAATCCAATTGCCCCTAAAGCCAACCACATTTTCATAAGCCCTTCTGACATATACACACCCCTTTTTATTAATCTATTTTTATACTATTTTAACAAATTAAAATCTTTAAACAAATACAAAAAGAACATTTTACTACAAATCGCAAATATGTAACTTTAATCAATAGGTTTTTCAGCATCTTCCACCAATCTAGATAAAAATAAAACCGAAGCGATTATATCTCTCGCTTCGGTTGACCAAATATGCCCAAAAACAGCTCTATTCCCATTCTTTCATGGCTATCATATGCAATCTACAAACTCTTTGTTTCTCATAATTTATTTTTTAAACATTTTGCTTAACGAGCCAAAATCCGCTGGCATATTATTATTAATAATCGCTTTTACAATTTGATCCTCTTGCTCTTTCGGCACTTCACGTCCCGCCATAAGAGCCACTTGATGAATCAATTGACGAAGTACAGTTTCATCACGTAAATTCGCATTTTGCACGGATGATGCTAATTTAAAAATATCCTCTTTATTTACTTTCGCTTCCTTCTCAATATTATTAAAAATGTTATTATCCATTCTTTTCACCCTCTCCTCAAGTTACTCTTCATCCTATGCAAAAATAAATAAATGGTGAAAAGACCCATAAAATAAAAAAGCGACAGAAGTACAAATGTACTTCTGTCGCTTTTCTTTACAGTAAGTCAGGTATAGCTTCCACTTCATGTTTTCGAACACGTCCCATTAATGAGCCTACCGCATCTTTTACGTTATTCCCATTGAACAGCACGTCATATAAAGCAGCTGTAATCGGCATTTCAACTTCCATTTTCTCTGCCAATTCATGAGCAGCTTTCGTTGTTCTTACACCTTCCACAACCATACCCATGCTTTCTAACACTTCTTCTAAAGAATGTCCTTTTCCAAGCATATTTCCAGCGCGCCAATTTCGGCTATGAACACTTGTACAAGTTACAATTAAGTCTCCCATACCAGTTAGACCAGCAAACGTTAACGGATTCCCGCCCATTTTTCTTCCTAAACGAGCAATCTCTGTTAAACCACGTGTCATCAATGCCGCTTTTGCATTATCACCTAATCCAAGACCATCAGTTATACCAGCAGCTAATGCGATAATATTTTTTAACGCACCACCAAGTTCAACTCCAACGATATCTGGATTTGTGTATACACGGAAATAACTATTCATAAATAAATCTTGTACTTCCTCAGCCGCTTCCATACGCTTTGCTGCAGACGTAACTGTTGTCGCTTGTCGTAAACCAACTTCTTCAGCATGACTCGGTCCAGACAATACAACAACATCTTTAATTAAGTTCTCTGGAATTTCTTCCTCGATTACTTCCGAAATACGTTTTGACGTACCAGGTTCAATCCCTTTACTCGCATGAATCCAAGTAATCGGTTCTGTAACAATTTCTTTCATCTCTTGTAATACATCTCTGTACGCTTTCGTCGGTACTACTAGCAGTACTGTATTTACATCTACTAATGCTTCTTCTAAAGAAGAGTAGGCTACGATTGTGCTTGGCAATGTAATGCCTGGGAGATATCGACTATTCTCATGTTTCGTATTCATTTCATCCATAAGTTCTGAGCGATTTCCCCAAATACGTACATCATGTCCATTGTCAGCTAATACCATCGCTAACGCTGTTCCCCAGCTACCTGCTCCTACTACTGTGATTTTTGTCATAAAATCACATCCTCTCCATTAGTCTCTTGCTCGAGCAATAATGTGAATCGGCGTTCCTACAAAACCGAACGCTTCACGTAAACGATTCTTTAAGAAGCGCTCATATGAAAAGTGCATTAATTCTGTATCGTTTACAAACACAACAAATGTCGGTGGTTTTACCGCAACCTGTGTCGCATAGAAGATTTTCAGACGGCTACCATTATGAGTCGGTGTTGGATTCATCGCTACCGCATCCATAATTACATCGTTTAATACGTTTGTTTGTACACGGATACTATGGCTTTCATTTACCTCATTGATAACCGGTAATAACGTTTGTGTACGTTTTTTCGTTTTTGCAGATAAGAATACAATCGGTGCATAATCCAAGAATTGGAAATGAGCACGAATGTTTTCTTCAAATGCTTTCATTGTTTTTTCATCTTTTTTCACTGCATCCCATTTGTTTACAACGATAATAACAGCTCGTCCTGAATCATGAGCATATCCAGCGATTTTTTTATCTTGCTCAATAATTCCTTCTTCTCCGTCTAAAACAACTAAAACAACGTCAGAACGTTCAATCGCTCTAAGTGCACGAAGTACACTATACTTTTCTGTACTTTCATATACTTTTCCTTTTTTACGCATACCAGCTGTATCGATGATTACATAATCTTGATCATCTTTACTATATGGTGTATCGACAGCATCACGCGTCGTTCCTGCGATATTACTTACAATTACACGTTCTTGACCAAGAAGTGCATTTACAAGCGATGATTTCCCTACGTTTGGACGTCCAATTAAAGAGAAACGGATTGTTTCATCGTCATACGCTTCTTCTTCAATCTTTGGAAAATGATTTGCAGCTTCATCTAACAAATCACCAAGTCCTAAACCGTGTGTACCTGAAATCGGGAATGGCTCGCCAAATCCTAATGAATAAAAATCATAAATATCACTACGCATTTCTGGATTATCAACTTTATTTACCGCAAGTACAATTGGTTTTTTAGAACGATACAAAATTTTAGCAACTTCTTCATCCGCTGCAGTTACACCATCGCGACCATTCGTCATAAAAATGATAACATCTGCTTCATCAATCGCAACTTCCGCCTGTTGACGAATTTGTGTCAAGAACGGCTCGTCTCCAATATCAATTCCACCTGTATCAATAATGTTAAACTCATGATTTAACCATTCTCCCGCACTATAAATACGGTCTCGAGTTATACCTGGGATATCTTCTACGATTGAAACTCTTTCTCCAACTATTCTATTGAAAATAGTAGATTTTCCTACGTTCGGGCGGCCTACTATTGCTATTACTGGTTTCGGCATATACTTTCATCCTTTCAACTTGCTTCTGTTTATTATGTAAAAAACCCTTCTTTGTGCAAGAAGGGATTTGCATTCCAGAATATTTCTCAACGTATCAAAACACCTCACATTATAACACACGTTCCTAATGTTTCACAATAATATATACATTCTCTTGTAAGCGATGCGCAATACCATCTAAAATTGCCTCTAAATTATTTGCAACAAATTCTAGTTCCTCCATCGACTCACAAACAAATAAAGGAGCACCACCTGCAAATTTTTCTGGCGCTGTTGTAATAACTGCCAGGATAACGCTTTCTAACATCATCTCTTATCTCCCCTTCCTTTCGGGGCTTCCGATGACATATGGACAGCACTTTCTAACGTTGGTACATTTCCTATGACACTTATCGCTTTCTCTGCATCTTGATCTTGCGGTAAGACAAAAATCCCAACCCTGCCATCCTCTAAATCACGCTTTGCTAACGGTACAAGCGCTGGTGTACCAGAATCTCTATAAATGCCTAACGCCACCGAAACATCGTGTAAAATAGCTTGCCGTTGCCCTAAATTTGAGATTGTCACCATCGCATCAATTGATTTCGGTTTTAATATAAACCCCATGCCATATTTCATAATCTCTTCTTGCCTCACCGGCAATCCAATATTCATAATATAAATATTATCGATATAAAGCCCTGCTCCTTCAAAACGCAGCGGAACATGCTCAATATCTACAAGGTCATGGAGTCTTCTACCAGACATTAATTTTTTCGCAATAAAAAATGCGATTATAGCCATAATTACTCCAGCAATCCATGAACGGAACCCTATATACGCAAACGTCGTTGCAAACGACGTTAACATCGCCAAATAGTTGCGACTTTCAAAAACCAATGCAATCCCTTCAATGTACGTATTTCCACGCGGTACGAGCTCATATCCATCTAATTGTTGAAGTGTATTTCTTTCCATATTACGTACATCACGAAATTGTGTCGCTGCTAACGTAAGAAATGTAATGGCAGAAAAATCTTTTTTCAAAATAGATGGGATTGCAATCGCTCCTAAAGCTGCTGCAATTAACCCCATTGCAATATGAATAATCTTTCCATGTAGCCTCGTCGGATATTGCCGTGTATCCGTCCGAAGCATTAACACCCTTGTAACTGTCCCCGCTATTACGCCGCATAAAATGGCTGGTGTATATTCAGTCATGTATTACCCTCGCCTTTCTTTTACGTGTTTTTCTCTTAAACTGTTCCATGTATACTGATGCTTTTGCAATCCAAAACAATACTGCCATGAATAATGTAGAAACGGCGACGATATCAAAAAATGCTAAACTACCGTAATCATATGGAAAATTCAATTTCCGAAAAATAAATGTCACTAGCAACTCTCCTTGTAACATCCCTACATATAGGGAACATAATCGTAATATGCGATCCCCATGCAATAACACCGATGCATACACAAGAGCACTACTTAGCAGAAACACTCTATCCACCACAATCCAAATCGGATCATATATCTCTAACAGATGAAAACTTGTATATAACATCGCAATAATAAGTGCCGAAAGTAAGCTATATAATTTTTTCCAAACAGAATACAGCGCGATCCCTATAAAAGAAATAATACAAAGTAAAAGAGCATTTACTGATACCATGAATGAGGCGATCGTTACATGTAACGGAGAGCAAATTATAAAAATCAATATACAAGCGCCTAACTTCCACCGAATATGGTCCTTTTTCATAAAAAAGGTTACGACAACCCACCCTATCCAAGCTATAAAATAAAAAGTACTTCCATCCATCTACTTCACCTCCTATGTTTTCCATTATGGGAATTTTTTATGAAAGTTAATCCACTTTATTTACGCATAGTTTTTTCTTATAACAGCAACACTTTTAACAAGGAGGTGTTATTCATTATGGGTAAAGATCGCCAAGAACGAAAACTACGAGAATCACGCCGCGTTGAATCTGATCGTGATCAATCACTACAATATCCAGGTGCAACTGGACTTGATACACCAGAGCAGGCTCGAAAACAAAACCAGCACTAATGAATACAAAAAGACGGTTTCGATATTGTACGAAACCGTCTTTTACATAATCATTTTAATGATTTTTATTTATATTGAAATAATATTTTGTGTACTATATCCTCCTATCACTTTTTTTACCTCCACCTATTTCCTTTAGAAAATCAAGCCCCCTCCAAAACTCTAGTAACTAATCATCTTCATTTTTTAACCTTTTTTCAATTACAATTTTTATAAAATACCAATTCCATTTTATATTACGAGAAAGAAAACAAAACAAAAAAATCAACCGAACGGTTGATTTTTTATCTCCTACTATAATGCGCAGTATCAATACCACGCTGCATTAACCAATGATATGTTTCACCTTTTACAACAAGAGGTACAGATTGCAACTCTTCTATCGTCTTCGCACCAAGAGCTGTCATAATAAATTTCAAATCTGTATGTAGAAGCTCAATTTCATCCACTAATTTCTCGATACCATCTTGCATTAAAATACGTAAAAAGTAACCAGCAAACGCAGTTGTATTCGCCCCTAATGCGATTGCTTTCGCTACGTCAAGCGCTGTCTGTATACCCCCTGATGCAATAAAAGAGAGGTTATTATTTGTAGAGGTTGCTTCAATAATCGAGGTTGCTGTTTGTATGCCCCAGTTATTAAAATAAGAAAGCATTCGCTGTCTTCTTTCATTTTCAACAGCAGCAAAATTCGTACCACCTTGCCCACCAATATCAATTGCCGTTACACCTACGTTCGCTAACTGTTGCATTGTTTCCTTGCTCATCCCAAATCCAACTTCTTTTACAATGACAGGAACTTTACTATTTAAAACAATTTTCTCTATGCGCTGAAGTACACCAGTAAAGTCACGGTCTCCTTCTGGCATCGTTAACTCTTGTATGACATTTAAATGAATTTGCAATGCATTCGCTTCAATCATATCAACGGCACGCTCTGCCTGCTCGATAGTTGCCTCACTACCTAAATTAGCAAAGAAAATACCATTCGGGTTTACCTTTCTAATCACCTTATAAGAAGCAGCCTCACTTTCATCTTTTAACGCCGCCATTTGCGACCCTACAGCCATAGCAAGGTTATGCTGTTTCGCTACATATGCTAATTGCTCATTAATATGTAACGTTTTCTCTCCTCCACCACCAGTCATCGCATTGATAAAAATCGGCGAACTTAGTGAAAGTTCGCCGATTTTTGTTTCACATGTTATTGTGTCATAATTTGAATTTGGCAAGCTTTGATGCACAAAATCAATATCATGAAAGCCATGCGTACGAGACTGACCAGTAGAAAGAGCGTATTCAATATGATCTAATTTACGTTTTGCCCTTACCACTTGTACCCCTCATTATTTCTTTAATTTTTTCAGTTGTTCACCAATAATATCACTTAATTGGAAAGTAGCAGAATCAGCATTTGGCTCATACTGACTATAATCTTCAATTACATTATTTTCCTCAAGCGCTTCTTTTATACTTAAAGAAATACGTTTCTCTGCTACGTGAACTTCAAGTACTTTCACTTTTACTTCTTGTCCCATTTCCAATACTTCATTCGGGTTTTTCACGTGACGATTTGCAATTTGAGATACGTGTACAAGTCCTTCAACGCCAGGTAAAATCTCAACGAATGCACCAAATGTAACAAGGCGTTTTACTACTCCCTTACGAATATCTCCAGCTTTTATTTCGCCAGCAACGTTTTCCCAAGGTCCTGGTTGAGCCGCTTTAATTGATAAAGAAATACGTTGTGTATCAGCATCAACAGATAACACCTTTACCTTAACCTTTTGACCTTGCTCTAATACTTCAGAAGGTTGCTCTACACGTTCGTGTGAAATTTGTGAAATGTGAACTAAACCGTCCACGCCACCAACGTTAACGAAAGCACCAAAGTCAGTTAATCGTTGCACTGTTCCTTCAACAACGTCACCTTCTTTTAATGAAGAAATTGCTTCTTTTTTCTTAGAATCTAGTTCTAATTCTACTACCGCTTTATGCGAAAGGATTACACGATTTTTTTCACGGTCTAATTCAACAATTTTCACCGCTAATGTTTTACCTTTATAGTCAGTAAAGTCTTCTACATAATGTACTTCTACAAGTGAAGCTGGAATAAAACCGCGAACACCAAGGTCCACAACTAATCCGCCATTCACAATATCTTTTACAGTAACATCAAATACATGACCAGAAGTAAATTTCTCTTGTAATTCTACCCATGCTTTTTCTGCATCAACAGCACGTTTAGATAAGACAAGATCATCTTCTTCTAATTTAATAATTTTCAACTCTAGTGTTTGATCTAATTCTACAACATCGCTTGCTTTTTCAATATGAACGTTAGCTAATTCACTAATTGGAATTACGCCATCTGTTTTGTATCCAACATTTACAAGCACTTGTTTCTCTTCAACTTTCGTTACAGAACCTGTAACAACGTCACCAACTTGTAATTCTTTTGAATCCATAACTTCTTCATTCATTTTCTCTACCATGGAAATACCTCCCTACAGAATTGACAAAGCATTTTTTTATGTATATACGAAATGAAAACAAAGTTTTCATTTGCATGTTTAAGAATTTCTCATCACATACTCTTTTTCAATACCATTCACAAGAAAATATATTAAACCTATATAAATAGTATACAGCAAAACCAGCTTGAAAAAAGTATGTTTTGAAATATAATAGCGAATATATTCTGACAGTTTTATTCCTCTTTAACTAACTTCTTACAAATCAGCTCATTTGTCAAGGAAAGAGACTCACAATTCATGTATCCTTTACATTTCTATTTCAACAAAAAAAGAAAGAGGATTATCCCCTTTCTTTATTTCGCAAACACTCCTGAAACAATACTCATAATTTTTTGGACAACTTCTTCAATTGATAAAGAAGTCGTATCTAATTCCAATGCATCATCAGCCTTTTTTAGTGGAGAAACTTCGCGTTCTGAATCTAATTTATCACGCTGAGCAATTTCTTCTTTTAGCTGCTCTAAATTAGAAGCGAAACCTTTATTTAAATTTTCTAAATGCCTTCTTTCCGCTCTTTCTTCAACAGAAGCAAGCATAAAGATTTTCACTTCAGCATCCGGTAATACATGTGTACCAATATCACGGCCGTCCATTACAACGCCGCCTTTTTTCGCTAACTCTTGCTGACGACGTACCATTTCTTCACGAACGAGGCGATGCTTCGCTACAATAGATACTCGATTCGTCACATCAGGTGTACGGATTACTTCAGAAACATCTTGTCCATTCAAAAATACAAGCTGCGTATTTTCTCCTTGCTGAAATTCAATATTTACATTCTTTACAACTTCCATTAACTGTTCTTCATTTTCAATATCTACTTTTTGTTCAAGGGCTGCATATGTAAGCGTACGGTACATCGCGCCTGTATCAATATAAACGTAAGAAAGTTCCTTCGCAACAACTTTTGCCACTGTACTTTTCCCAGCAGCTGCTGGACCATCTATAGCAATTGAAATTCGTTTATCCATTGTAACACCTCATTTTTTCACTTATAAAACAAAACGAAAAGCAGGTGTTCACCCTGCTTCTTCTCATTTGCTTCACGTCATTAAATCCTCAATTATTGTAGCATAATCCTTCATAGAAGAAAATGAAAACTACCTATTCACCTGCAAGATTTCTGCTTTATTTTTTACCATGACACCTTCGTAATAAACAATTTTAGATAAATATTTCACTGATGACTTATGTATAAATAACAATTGTACAACAGAAAGACAAATGAATTGTATTATTAATATACGAATAAAAATTCTCTCCATCTTTTTCAACATAATTGCCCCTCCTATACTATATTTGCACATTTCGTTTCGTGATTTTATACATCGTACATATAGCAGTTAATTTTATTGTCATTTTCGAGGCATACTTTTATACATTTCCATTGTCGAATTTACTCAAAACATGTTATGTTCTAAATGTATTTTTTTACTTGAAAGGGGTATAAGCATTGAAAAGAATCCTAGTTTTACACACAGGTGGAACAATTGCAATGGAGGAAGATAAAGAAACTGGGGTCGTACAACCAGGTGAAAAAAATCCTCTTTTAAAATTCATTCCTGATTTAGAAGGCGATGTTGATTTAATCGTTGAAGATGTGTTCCATCTACCATCTCCTCATATGACACCGAGCGAAATGTTACAATTACAAGTCATCATTGATGAAAGAGTAAAACAAGACAACATTCATGGCGTAGTCATTACGCATGGTACGGATACATTAGAAGAAACAGCTTATTTCTTAGATTTAACAGTACAAGCAACCATTCCGATTGTTGTGACAGGTGCAATGCGCTCTAGCAATGAGTTAGGTGCTGATGGTCTATATAACTTCTTATCAGCTGTAAAAGTTGCTAGTTGTGATGAAGCTGCAGAAAAAGGTGTTTTAGTCGTATTAAACGACGAAATTCATTGCGCTACAAATGTAACGAAAACACATACAAGTAATGTCGCAACATTCCAAAGCCCACAATATGGACCAATTGGAATGGTAACAAAACGCGGTGTTGTCTTCCATCACGCTTTAGTACATCACGAAACATATACGATAAACAAAGTATCTAAAAATGTAGTTGTTCTAAAAGCATATGCCGGCATGGATGATACATTATTAGCAGCAATCGAAAATCTTCCTGTAGACGGTATTGTTATCGAAGCGCTTGGACAAGGTAATCTACCTCCAAGAACACTTCCTAGTCTAGAACGATTATTAAATAAAGGTATTCCTGTCGTATTAGTTTCTCGCTGTTTCAACGGTATCGTTCAAGACGTATATTCGTATGAAGGTGGCGGTAAACACTTAAAAGATATGGGCATTGTATTCACATACGGCTTAAATGCACAAAAAGCACGCATTAAATTACTTGTCGCATTAGAGAATACAAATTCTCATGAATCCATTCAAAATATGTTTATGCACGAATAAAAAGGAGCTGTCGAGGTTTTCCCGACAGCTCCTTTTTATTTTTCTCTTGATGCAATAGTTTGTGCAATCGCATCTCCATGAAATCTACCGTTCTCGATAAATATTTCATTTGCATTATTTCCAGCAGCTATGACACCTGCAATGAAAATATTTTCAGCATTCGTTTCCATTCTATCCTCTGTATAAATTGGACGTCCTGTTTCTTCATCAATCTTAACACCCATCTTTGTTAAGAAGCTATGATCAGGATGATAACCAGTCATCGCAAATACAAAATCATTTTGGATTGTAAAATCTTCACCATCAACTGTAAACGTTAATGTATGCTCAGTAATTTCTTTCACATGAGCCCCGAAATGCATTTGAATTGTGTCATTTCGTACTAACGCCTCAAATTCCGGCAAAATCCAAGGCTTTATGCTTGGTGAATACTCACTTCCACGATACAGTACCGTTACACGCGCACCAGCTTTAACAAGTTCTAACGCGGCATCTACACTCGAGTTTTTCCCACCTATAACTACTACATCTCGATCAAAATAAGGATGCCCCTCTTTAAAATAGTGAGCTACTTTCTTCAATTCCTCACCTGGAACATTCATATAATTTGGATTATCATAATATCCAGTTGCTACAACAATATATTTCGCTATATATATTTCTTTACTTCCGTCACGCTTTGTCGTCTCAACCTGAAAAACTTCTCCATCGTTTTGAACTTTCTCCACTCGCTCAAAAGCATTTACACGTACAGATTTACGTTTTACTACTTCACGATAATACGCAAGCGCTTGATTTCGAACTGGCTTACGATTTTCTGTAATAAAAGCTACATCACCAATTTCTAATTTTTCACTAGAAGAGAAAAATGTTTGATGAGTTGGATAATTATAAATGGCATTTACAATGTTTCCTTTTTCAATTACTAACGGATTTATCCCTACCTTTTGCAACGAAATCGCTGCCGCTAATCCGCACGGACCGCCTCCGATTATAATAACTGTTTCTTTCTGCATACTCGTCCACTCCTAGTCTTCTACCAATACACTATTTATAAAAACAAGAAAAAACCTACTTACAGCAGTAGGCACCTATCTTTATTGTATTCATTTTTCATATATTTGTCATCTAAACGAAACGTACATCCGATAGACATCTGCTAAAAACTGCTGAAATTTAATACCTTGTTTCCCTAATACATTCTCAGGATCAATCTTTCTAGCTGGATCAAGCGTTTTATGTGACACGATATCTTTTTTCGGATTTAAGCCAAAATTTTGGCATAAATACGCATGATACCATGTAAAACGATTATATGCTTCCCAAAAGTTAACATCACCGCCATAACAAAGTTCCACTCCAATGGCCGCCTTATTCGCGTCATAGCCGTATAAGTCATTATCCGTCGGCACACCATATCGAACATGATATGCAACTTCATTTATAGGAATAATCTCCAATATTGTTTTATCATCTATAAATGTATGCGCCGAAGCTTTCGGTTGTAATTCATTAAAGTAATCTCGATTTCCTATCGCATTGCTTCCAGGATTCCCCGTATCATGACTTACAATAAATCTCACTTTAGTTAGAGGAATCCCCGGTCGTGAACTTCCATATCCTATATAGTTGCGCTCTATAGGAAACATCGCCATTGCTACCAACTCCCGCTCTAGAAGATTACCTTACTTCCTTATATATGTATTCGGTAGCAATGTCCTTATCGCATATTTCTTACGCGAAGAGAAAATCGAAAATATTTGAAGTGAACACCATAAACAACAAGATACTTACAGCCACTCCATAAAAACCGTAAAACCAAACACAATCTTCTTTCGTATCTAAACCGAAAAATTTGTTTACCGATTGTAATAATGTGCCACGCTTGCTTTGTTTGTTTCGTAATACTTCCACTCGCTCTACAACATCTGCTGGCATCATAAATCTTTGGTCTACTGTCATTTTCATCATTTATCTCTCCTTAAAATCATTTCCGTTTTGTTTATCTAAGGAGAGTATAGCACGTTTGTTCGTGTAGAACAAGCGTTCTTTTTATTTTTATTTTATTTTTCAGCAAGCCAAGTAAAAATTGAGATTACAACGGCAATAATCGGCCCTACTACAACCATACCAAATATCAAAAACAGTAGCCCTTCCCCGAATATCCGAACAGTACTTATTTTTCGAGCTTTCACCGTTCTTGCAAGTTCTCCCTCTAACCTCTTAACCTTTTCTTCTAATTGTTCTACTCGTTCCAGCATTTCATTCTCCATATACAACACCTCATTTAATACTTCAACAAAAAAACGTGATTCCCTCGAAAGGAAATCACGTTTTCTCAAGATATAATATTTTATACCCAACCTCTGAAGCGGCTTGCTTCAGCCATTTTACGAACACCAATCATGTACGCCGCTAAGCGCATGTTCACTTTACGAACTTGTGCTGTTTCATAAATAGAATCAAATGATTTTACCATTACTTTTTCTAAACGTTGTTCTACTTCTTCTTCAGTCCAGTAGTAACCTTGGTTATTTTGTACCCACTCAAAGTAAGATACCGTTACACCACCAGCACTTGCTAATACGTCTGGAACAAGTAAAATTCCGCGATCTGTTAAAATTTTAGTCGCTTCTAATGTTGTTGGACCATTTGCAGCTTCAACAACGATTTTCGCTTTAATATCATTAGCATTTTCTTCTGTAATTTGGTTCTCAATTGCAGCTGGAACTAAAATATCGCAATCAAGCTCTAACAATTCTTTGTTTGAAATTGTATTGTTAAATAGCTTTGTTACTGTACCGAAGCTATCACGACGGTCTAATAAATAATCAATATCTAATCCGTTTGGATCATGTAAAGCGCCGTAAGCATCTGAGATTGCAATAACTTTCGCACCTGCATCATGCATAAATTTAGCTAAGAAGCTACCAGCATTACCGAACCCTTGAACAACAACGCGTGCACCCTTAATATCAATGCCACGTTTTTTCGCAGCTTCGCGAATACAAATTGTTACACCTTTCGCAGTTGCTGTTTCACGTCCATGTGATCCACCTAATACAAGCGGTTTACCTGTAATAAATCCTGGTGAATTAAATTCATCAATACGGCTATACTCATCCATCATCCATGCCATAATTTGAGAGTTTGTGAATACATCTGGAGCCGGAATATCTTTCGTCGGACCTACGATTTGGCTAATTGCTCGTACATAACCGCGGCTTAATCTTTCTAACTCACGGAATGACATTTCACGTGGATCACAGATAATTCCACCCTTACCTCCACCATATGGTAAATCAACAATACCACATTTTAAACTCATCCAGATTGAAAGTGCTTTCACTTCATTTTCTGTTACATTCGGATGGAAGCGAATTCCACCTTTCGTTGGACCAACAGCATCATTATGTTGTGCACGATATCCTGTAAATATTTTAACAGTCCCGTCATCCATACGAACTGGTATTTTCACTGTCATCATACGAATTGGTTCTTTTAATAATTCATATACTTCGTTTGGATAACCCAATTTTTCTAACGCTTCACTAATAACAATTTGTGTTGAATTCAATAGTTCAAAATGTTGTTCCCTTTGTTGTTGTGTTTTTGTTTGAGTTCCCTTTTCGGCTACCATAGTAAGTAAACCCCCTGTAATTTCACTTGTTTAGTAAACCTTCATTGCCTAGTATACACCCTTAAATTTGGAATGCAATAGAAAACGCTAACAAATATATACAAACTATTTTCTGTTGCAAGCGTTTTCACTATTATTATAGTCCTTTTATTACTTTTAGAAAAGTAAAATACTTAAATATTTAAATATTTTTTATTTTCCTCAGCGACGCTCCCATAAAACTGCATATTTTATTTTCAAAAAGTATGTTCGCGTATTTACTATCATCCCTTCCCTTATCCAAATAAAAACAAAACCTCAGCTATGTTGTATTAGCTGAGGTTTTGTTTTTTCACAAAGTAATTGTGTATTTGTTCTATCGCGTTAAAATCCATTAACTCTTTACCGTACTCCATGATGCGATAAATAGTTGCTGTAGACGGATTGCCGTATTCCGCTAAAATAGCTATAAAATCCGCTTTTAACAATTGAATTTGTTCCTCTTCTTCCACCCAAAGATAGAAGCGCTCATCCCACGTATATAGCTTTCCGCCAGTTACACCAAGGTTATATAAGCGATTCGACAGGTTAATTATGTCATCTAGCGTAGCAAACTCATATAATATATGTTCACTTTCATCTAGAGTCACTTGCATTTCAATAAACTCGTCACGGAACTCATCATCCGTATCCATTTCTTGATTTTCTTTCGTTACAATTACAACCATCCCTTGTGCTTGTAGAGAAAACACTTCAACTGCAATCGGACCATCTGCTTCAAATCCTAATTCCTTATTTGCTTCTTGCATCATATCACGAAATAATTGCTGTACTTTCGGCGCATTTCTCCATAAATCTTCTTTCGTTAATCCTCTTTCAGATAAATCATCAAATGTTAGAAAAATTTTTATCTTATTGTAATTTAATCGTTCCAGCCTCATCTCATACCCTCCCTACGTAACCAATGCATCTAATTTTTATTATATGAAATAGAAAATAGATGGTTCTTTTCGAACAACTATTCCGACATTTTTAACCATTCATCCCATTCTTCTTTCGTATCACCAATTAAGATTGTTTCAATGTCCAACTGGTTTAGAACGCCTAGCTTTCCGATAAATCCAACAGAAAGAGATTCCCTTTTTTCTTGTAATACATTTATAAAGTTCATCGTCTTTTTCATTTCTAGTTCGTCAGCAAAAGATACAAATACATATTTCGGCTGTATTTCCTCTACCGCTGACAACATACCATCTTCAGCTAAGCTTGTCCTAATATATATCGCCTCATATCCTTTTAAGCGTAAATAAGTTGAAAAAATAAATCCTTTCAATGCATTCTTTTCTAACACAATAACTTTGTGTAAAGAAGAAAACATTGAGGCATTGTGATACACCATCCCTAGACGCGTTTGTAAAAATGATAGTGCATATTGAAATTGCACCATTGAAATCTCATTATTATTTTTTGACGTTAATAATTTGTCTGTCACTCGAAGAACGATACTGGCAACAACCTTTTCTGTTGAATATATACTAAAAGCTTCGTTTAATAATGCAGCAATTGTAATTTCATCAAATTTTAACAAAGCTTGTAGCAAATCGTCCACTAAAACAACTTCTTTATCGAAATGTATCTCTTTTTGAACTGTACTCTGCAAACGATTCTCTTCTAATAACTGAACTGCTTGTCCAATCATCATACCGGAAGAAACTTTTTCCATTAACCATTTTAAAATTTGAATATGCTCTTCTGTATATAAGCGATGCCCAGCTTGATTCCGCTTTGGGGCAATAATTTGATATCGTCTTTCCCATGCGCGAAGCGTACTCGGCTGAACTCCAATTATATTTGAAACAGCTTTTATATTATATTTCCCACTAAGAGTTGGCATCATTTCCCTCCGCACAATGTAATAATATGTGTTTGAGCAGGCGCTCGGAAACGAAGTGGTATCAATGTTGTTCCGTACCCATTACTAACAAAGAGAATCGTATTCAAATGGTTATATACGCCACCTTTTAAATATTTTTTAGATGGGAATAATCGGATTTGTCCTCCATGCGTATGTCCACTTAATACAAGTGAGATCTGTTCATTTCCAGACATCTTTTTTATTATATCAGGGTTGTGACTAACTAAGATACGAAAACCATCTTCTTTACAATCCGCCAATGCCAAATCTAAACGATCACGGTGCAATCCAACATCATCTATACCGAGCAAACAAATTTTCTCGCCTAATTCAGACTCAAATACCACTCTTGTATTATCTAAAACTTTTACGTTATTTTCTAATAATAAAGCATCTAATTCATGATATTCTATCTCATAATCATTGTTTCCCCACACAAAATATACAGGAGCTATCTCTCTTAACTTTTGAATATTGGCAGAGATTTTTGATAAAGAGACTCCTTTCTCGGCTAAATCTCCTCCGATAATTACGAGATCTACTTTTCCTTTTACTTGTTCAATTAACAAATTCGAAATGACTCTTCTATGAATATCAGAAATAAAAAACACATTTACTTTTTGAAAACTTTTCGGAAATTCTTTAAATACTAAAGTATGTTCCAACACTGTATTACGCATCGCTTCTTTATACATCACAAGAAGTAATAAAATCCCCATTCCTATGAGAGTACTGAATAATATAATCCATATCATATTTTTTACTCCCCTCATCATAAAGATAACCCTAGGCTTTTATAACAAACTGCGTTCGCCTAATTCACTAGCTCTCTTGCTTTGTGGACTTATCTTTTATCGGAATTTTTAATTCTTGACCTGCACTCACTTCATCTTCTTGCAAGTTATTATACTTTTTAATTACTTCAACCCCATTTTCATCTGAAAAATATTGCTTCGCTATACTTTCTAAAGTTTCTCCCTCTTTCACAGTATGCGTTATCGCTTTTTCAGACTGTTTCTGCGACTCAGATTTAGCTGAATCAAAGAAGATTACTTCAAACGCACTTTTCCCGGCATTATTACTATCGCCCTTCACCTGAATATATTTATCCGTATACCACAAAATACTAATCGGCAGCAGAATGAATAGAAATGTTAAAACCCGGACGAAAATATGATTTATTTTAAACTTTTGTTTTTTCTCTTTATTTCTATGAATTTCACTACGCGGCGGTAAACTTTCTTTTTCTTCTACTCGCTCAACTTCTAATTCCTCTTCAAAATCAGGAATTCGTTTCCTCATGTTGTTCACCACCACCTTCCATTTATTTTCTTAATTGAAGTCCCATTATAAAATCAACAAGAAAGTGTGCAAAGATTGTTATAAACAAATTCCCTGTCCATTCAAATACATAACCAAAGACAAAACTAATGAAACAGACGAAACAAAACAAAAATGGCTTTGTTATATAACGAATATGTAACACTGCAAATACGAAACTCGCAATTACAATTCCAAAATGAGTCTGCACTACACCTCTAAATAAAAATTCTTCTGCAAAACCGATTACGAACGTAATAATGAGTAAATGCAGAACCGACATTCCTCGAAACATCTTATCGTTAATACCACCATCATCAAACCAAGACTCTGAAAACACTCGCATTGCAACATAATCTAATAACACAATACCAATCGCTAACAAACCACCTATAATAAGTATAGATACTGGTTCCCATCTCCATAAATTAAACACTTCTTTTACATCTTGAAATAATATATATGCTAGTAAACAGCCAATACCGATAATAATTAACTGTGTTATATATAGATTCAGCCTTATTTCCTGCGGACTCATATCTTCAACATTATGCCTTTGAATGTTCATCATTCCCCCATCTTTTCTAGGCCGAAAAGCTTTTGTAACTCTGTTTCCCAATTATAGTCGAAATCCGATTGTTGCGCTCGTCTTTTTTTATAATCTTCTTTTGTAATACCACAATAATCACAGCAATTATTTAACTCTTTCTCTTTCCTATAACCGAACTGTTGCAGCACATATTCACGTCTACATCCTTTAACTCGTATCCATGACTTCATATTTTCTAGCTCACTATATTTATTACGCAACCTTATTTCTACTTCAGCTATTAATCGGTTCATAATTTCATCTGACAAACTCTCTAATAATAATCTTCGTTGTTGTATAATTCCAACCTGTTCGAGATGATAACGAACGAAACGCCAATATTGCTCATTAAATCTTGCTGCATTATAACAAATTTCTTCTACATCTTCTATTGGTAATTCTTTCGTTTGAAACATTCTTTCTTGTAGTAAAGAAAATAAAAATTGTATTTGCGACTTACTTGGCAATTCATCCTCAATGATTGAAATTGGTAAATCATGATCCAACGGACTACACAATAAAATAGCTATACTCGGTTCGCCATCTCTTCCAGCTCTTCCGATTTCTTGTAAGTAAGAAGCTATATTAGTTGGATAATGAAAATGAATAATATATTGCGTATTCGCCTTATTTACCCCCATACCAAATGCACTTGTACATATTACAAGCTGCAATTGATCGTTCATAAACTGTTGTTGAATTAACATACGCTCTTCATGTTCCATACCACCATGATAAAAAGCTACACCAGTAACACCTTTTCCTCTCAAGTATTCCGTTAACCTTTCTGTCCACGCTCTACTTGAACAATATACAATTCCCGGCCCTTGTAAATACATCACCTGCTCCAAAAGCGCCTCTTTCTTTTCTTCTATCGTCTCTACAAATTGCACCTCCATTGCAATATTAGGACGGTCAATAGAGTATACATGTTCCGCGGCACCCTTTAAATTTAAACTGTCTGCGATATCTTGTAGTACCCCTTTTGTCGCTGTGGCTGTCAATGCTAATACTGTAGGAGAACCAATATTTTCAATAACTACATTTAGTTTCTTATAGTCCGGTCTAAAATCATAACCCCATTGAGAAATACAATGAGCCTCATCAACAACAAATAATGAAATATGAATTTTCTTCAATTCCCTAATTAATAACTCCGACTGTAACATCTCTGGTGAAACAAAAATAAATTTATATGAAGATAATTTTTTCATCGCTTCTCTTTTTTCATTTAATGTCCGAAAACTATTAAATGCTATCACTCGGTTTTTCACAACATACTTTAATTGTGTCACTTGATCTTCCATTAAAGATAATAACGGTGATACAACAAGCACTGTTCCTTCTCGCATAAGCCCCGGAAACTGATAGCACATAGATTTCCCTCTTCCAGTCGGAAGCATTGCTATCACATCTTTTCCTTCTAATAAATCTGTAATAACTCCTTTTTGACCTGGACGAAATTCAGAATATCCAAACCACTTATATAAATATTCTTCAAGTTTCATTTACACCCTCCATCCGCGCTAATACAAGACGAACTTCAAAATAAGAGATATCTTCTCCAACAGCTTGTTTCAAAACACGTAACTTCCGCGTTTGTAATGCTTCAATTACTTTTATTACTTTGTCTATCTTTTCTTTTTCCATAAACATTTCAATAGAAAAATCTTTTTCTCGCAAAGCAATTTCAACAAAATGATCTTCTATCGTTGCAACCTTTAAATTCCGAATCGTCGCTATTTCTTCTAAAGAACGCCCTTGTCTCCAAAAATTATATGTTTTTTTCGTGGATAAACTAAATAATTCAGCTCTCTCATTTGGATAAGATATAATTTCAGCTAATAGTGGAAATTCATTTTCTTTATCACGAACTTCTTGTATAAAGAAATGCATTGTACCCCAAAATAAAAAATACACCCTGAATATATCTTGTTTCGTAATTTCTGCTAATTGTTGCAATGTACAACCAATACGTTCATAGCCCGTTAGTCGATATGTTACAATCGTCGCTTCTATCGCATTACTCTTTTCCAAAAGATTATGTACTTCCGTCCATAGTTTCCTCGCCAACTCACTTCTTTTATATGGCCTTCCTGTTAGAAAACGTTTTACCCACATCATTATTTCTGTATCTTGTTGAATTGGGATAAACTTCGTATTATTCTGTTGTAAATTTGATATGGTTTGAATAATCAATGATAATCTTTTCCAAAATGTTTCACCTAATTCACCATAATGTAAACCATGCAAATGTGCTGGAAAAGCATAAACTTCCTCCCATTTATGTAACTGCATTTTACCCGTAGGTGTTAACACATATGTATTTTCATGTATTTCTTGAATAAAATCCGCTTGCAACAACTTTACAACTTCACCATCATAGTCATTTCTATTTAATGATTTATATATCCCAAATAAAAAAGAAATCCGGAACATATTTCCATCTTGTAAAGTTTGCGAAGAACGTTTGCCCTTTAGTAAATAATAAATAGAAGAAACGGTTCTTTCACCATTCAATTGTTTTAAACAATGCAACAAAGTATATTGTATTTGCATGACCGCTTCCACCTTCCAATCTTAACTTCATTCTTTTCAGTACAATTACACTATCTACTGTCGCTCATTAAACTTATCATATAAGAACTATATACTTGTATATATTCTATTGTATCAAACGAAATCACATTTACGTATTTTGAAAATCTTATGAAATAATTCAAAAATAAGTTGACACTCTAATTGATAAGCATTATCATTATAATTTTATGTTGAAAAGTTTCACAAACCGTTTTACAATAAGGTTATAATTTTTATGGCGAGCTTTTCACATACATATTATCAGGAGGGAAAAAAGATGGCAAAATATACAATCGTTGATAAAGATACTTGTATTGCATGTGGTGCTTGTGGCGCTGCTGCACCAGACATTTATGACTATGATGATGAAGGTATTGCATTTGTAACATTAGACGATAACCAAGGTATCGTTGAAATTCCAGATGTATTAATTGAAGATATGATGGATGCATTCGAAGGCTGTCCAACTGACTCAATTAAAGTTGCTGACGAATCATTCGACGGAGACGCTTTAAAATTCGAATAGTCTTTTATTAACTTCAAAAAACGCCCCTCATATTGATGAGGGGCGTTTTTTGTATCTAAATTTTATTTTCCTTAATAAAAAACCATTAGTAGTTCCACACTACTAATGGTTTTAATATATATTATGCATTTTTCATTTTTGCAAACACCCATACTTTCAGGCGTGAGAATAATGCTACAAATACAATTGTTACAACAATTCCTTTAATTAAATTAAATGGTAAGATTGCCGTTACAACCGTTGTTCTGATAGCTTCGCTAGACATAGCCGGTGAATTTAAAAACCAAGTGTAAGCCGGGAATATGATGATGTAGTTTAATACACTCATAATAAGTGCCATTGTAATTGTCCCTAGCATTAATCCTGTCGTTAAACTCTTCACAGTACGATACTTTCTAAATAAGAAAGCTGCTGGTCCAATAAATAAACATCCTGCAATAAAGTTTGCAATTTCTCCAACTGGTACTCCTGTTAAACTTCCTTGAATCCCGTAATGTAAAATGTTCTTTATCGCCTCTACAATCACTCCTGCTACTGGTCCAAAGATAATTGCTGCAATTAGAGCTGGTACATCACTAAAATCAATTTTCAAAAATGGCGGAAGCCCTGGGAACGGGAAATCCAACATCATTAGTAAATATGCAATACTACTTAGCATCGCTACACTCACCATCTGCACTACACTGTTTTTTTGTTTCATCTTTCTCTCTCCTTTTCCATCGATCATCTCATGGAAAGTGGAAAGGTTCTGCTATGCCTATTTTTTCATAGAACGAAAAAACCCTTTGCGTTTTACACAAAGGGAGAATTTAAGGCACATCAAACAGACGTTCAAATCCATATCTTTTTTGAACGCTTGAACCTCCATCTTCTCCCATCCAGACTATACTGTCGGCTTTGGAATCACACCAAATCCTGCCTTAACGGCTCGCGGGCTTAGAACAAAATCATAAATAGTTCATCACCGCCGGTCGGGATTTTCACCCTGCCCCGAAGATAGACCGATATTCTATTTTCCCCTTCATTATACAACAACCTCATAACATTGTGAACTAAAAAATTGTAACTTATTTAAAATTAGTTATTTATTTTTAGTAACAACAAATGAATTGCGAAATATTTTACAATACAATCCATATTTTTTATTATTCGGCATTTCTCTTTTGAATTACCTAGTCATATATAATTAAAAGTGATAAGATATTGAATTGTTAAGATAAGAACATTTTCTGAGTTATGGAGGAAATGTCATGAAAAAAGAAAAGAGACATTCTATTCGAGAAGCAATGAAAAAAAACTTAAGAAAAGAATACTTTTACTTAAAAAAAGAATTACTTTTCTACTGCCCAATTGATTTAGGCACATTCTCAAACGAGACATACTATGCTACTTTCGATGAAGATGGCATCAGTATTTATCAGTATGATAAGAAAACAGAAAGTAAATTAAAATTGTGTGAGCGTCATCCGTGGAAGAGTTGGAGTAAAGTGAAGATTGATCACTATTTGACAACTTCTCAATTTATTTTTCAGGGTGAGCGAAATTGGATCTTATCTCTTTTTCAAAAAGGAAAAGAAGCTCAAAAAATTATTGAAGAGCATACATCTTTACAAACAGAAGTTGTTTCCCGCTCTTTCTTAAAAAAACTTCCTGGCTTTCGTTCTAATACACCACTGAATAAATACATCGGTAGCATTTGTTACACTGCACTTATTGCATTTTTATTAAAATGGATGATTCCATTTCAAGCACCACAAATCGCCCTGTATTCTATTTCGATTGGTTGTATGCTTCTTGGCCTACTTTGTTTGACAATCGGTTTAATTGAACCGACTATCGTACTGTTTCGAACAAAAGAGAAAACAAGAACAAAAGTTTTTTACTTATATAGCTATTTAGCTATTTCTGGATTTATATGTGTCTTTATTTTTTGGTAAAAGAAAACCGTCCCAAAATAAATTTTGGGACGGTTTTCTTTTAAATATAGATACTCTAATTCACTCAATACTTCTAGGAAAAGCGCCCATATAATTTCATTTACATTGAACCTTATTTAAGAATATTCAAAGTTTAATTTTTGAGACGTTGCCTTCACTTAACATATAATTGTTGATTAGGATAAATTAGCTCTTGCTGCAATCCATTTTTTTCTTTAATTTCCTTAAGTGTCATACTAAATTTCCGTGCAATACTAACTAAAGTATCCCCTTTTTGTACGACATATAATGATGAAGAAACAACTTCATTTCTTTGTTCACTTAAAACAAGCAATGGGTTCATCGCATTCTTTTTCGCCATCGTCCATCTTCCTTGATGAAGTTCTAGATGTAAGTGTGCACCTCGCGATTCTCCCGTGTTCCCTACTTCTCCAATTTTTTCTCCTTTTGAAATATAATCCCCTTGAACTACATATCTCTTATTTAAATGTGCATACACAGCCTCATATTCTCCATGTTTAATAAATATAACGTTTCCATAACTACTTGAATAATAAGACTTTGTTACCTTCCCTTCTTGAATAGCTGACACAGGCGTGCCGATCGGTGCCGCTATATCTATACCGTAGTGTTTTCCGTGTCTTGTCCCAAAATAATCACTTATCTGTCCTTCAACAGGCCATGCCCATTGATTTCCCTCTGCGTACACATGTAATTGAGATAAAAACAGTACTGTCAATAACATAACGCCGTATTTTAAAACTTTCATATACATCCTCCGTTTTCTAATTACCACCATACCTTCTCTATTTTGGTATATTACAGAAAAAAGTATACAAAAAAGAAAGTGAATCACTCCACTTCCTTCTCTTTCTTATCACGAAAAACGATTGCACTGCGATTATACTCTACATCTTTTACTTGTAATCGAGCGTTTATTACTCTAGCTACTGCAAATAAATAGTCAGATAATCTATTTACATACTTTAGAACAACTTCATTTATTTTTCCTTCTTTTTGTAAGGACACGATACATCGTTCTGCTCGCCTTACAACTGTACGTGCAATATGAATAGCAGCTGCCGACTCGCTTCCACCTGGTAAAATAAAGCGCTCTAGCGGCGGTGCTTCTTCTATATACGAATCAATCCTACTTTCTAAGTTTTCGACCATTTCAATTTTTACTTTATAAGGTATCTTCTCGCCTACTATCGCCAAGTCTCCCCCGCAATCAAATAGTTCATGTTGAATCGTTTCAAGTTCATTGTAAATATCTCCGAAAGGCCCGCCTTGTAGTTTAGTCATTGCATATCCGATATGAGAATTCGCCTCGTCTATTGTTCCATACGCTTCCACACGGATATCATCTTTATCAACCCTACCACCTATTACACTTGTCGTTCCTTTATCTCCTGTTTTTGTATATAATTTCATTTCTTCACAGCACCTCTCTTGTTATTCTTTATTCGAGTAACATAGAAAAAAGTTCTACCATTTTTTATTTAATTGAGTTTACAAAAAAATAAAAAACAGCAGAACTTTATTCATTATCAACTTTAAAAACGTATATCTAAATTATACGATTCGGTAAATAGACAGAGAATGTAGTTCCTTCTCCAACAACACTTGATACAGAAATTTTACCATCATGGCCTTGAACAATATTTTTCGCAATCGCAAGCCCGAGTCCTGTTCCACCTTTTTTCCCACGTGTTCTTGCTTTATCAGCTTTATAGAAACGATCAAATAAAAATGGAATATCTTCTTCTGGAATACCAACGCCCGAATCTTGTACTTCAAAAATGAGACCATTATTTTTCGTATCAATTACAAGTGTTACATGTCCGCCTGCGTTCGTATGACGTATTGCGTTATCAATTAAATTCGTCAATACTTGTTCCATACGATCTGCATCAAACGGGTATTGTTCAATTAGATTTTTGAAATCAACTGTTAGTTCAACTTCTTTATCCTTTGCGATCCCTTGGAATTTACGACCAATTTTTTCAACAAACGGATGTATGTCCACTTCACCTATATGTAACTCTACATTACCACTTTCCATGCGTGCTAAATCTAATAATTCATTTACAAGTTTACCTAAACGAACGGATTCATCATAAATGATTTGAACAAACTCATTAATTTCTTCTTTCGTTTGCACAATATCATCTAAAATTGCTTCACTATACCCTTGCAGCATGACCATCGGTGTACGAAGTTCATGCGATACATTCGCAATAAAGTCTTGACGCATCTTTTCAAGACGACGTTCTTCCGTCATATCTCGCAGTACTGCTACAGCCCCGCGAATTTTCGTTTGATTGTAGAGCGGCGTCATAAGAACTACATAGTTCCCTTTTTGTAAATTAATTTCAACAACTTGTTGTTGTTCGCTTTCTACAACGAGATGGAATAGTTCAACAAGTTCAGAAGGCAGTTTTTTACTGAGCTCTATCTCTTTTTCTTCTTGCCAAACTTGTAAGAAATGTTCAGCCGGCGGATTGATTACTACAACTTCACCTTCTTGATTTAATGTAATAACCCCATCTGCCATACTACTCAAAATACTTGCTAACTGTTCTTTCTCTTGCTGCAGGGCATTCATATTAAACTTCAACTGTTTCCCCATTTGATTTAAGGCCGTTGCAAGCTCACCAATCTCGTCCTGAGATACCATAGGAGCTTTCGCATCAAACTTCCCACGCGACACTTCAAAAGCAACCTCACGCATTTTACGAAGTGGTGCTGTAATTCGAGTAGATAAGAAGAATGCAAAGAAAGTTGTTAATATAATCGCAATCCCTGCTGATAAGAATATAAAATCAGTCGTTCTTTCCATACCTTGTATCGGCACTTGTAAAGATTCGTACACAAACACTGCACTTTGATTTTTTGATTGCACTGGTTTTCCGACAATCATAATATCATTTTCAGTATTTTTATTCTTTCTACTATTAGAGGCTTTTCTAATGTTATTCTTAATTTCTTTTTTGTCTGTAAACACAGCCGCTAATTCTTTATCTTCTTTTAAGTCATCCATTGTAAGAGTGACTAAGCCTTCTTGTTTCGGTGAAGAAGAGATTTCTTTACCATCTTCTACAATAATAATCCTTGAAAGTGGATCAGAGAATTTGTAAGCGATATTCTCAATCGTTTTTACATCGGCACCTTCTTCAATTAACTCTGAAACACTTGTTGCGACTTTTTGAAGCCTAGCTTCACTCATATCAACATAATACGTTCTAAAAAACTGTGAAAGTAAAATCGCAACAAATCCAAGAACAAACGAAACGAGAAGTAATATGGTCATCCATAACTTCCCTACTACACTTCTCCAAAGCATCAGTCGTTCACAACCTCAAATTTGTAACCTACACCCCAAACAGTAACAATCATTTTCGCTGCATCTGGTGATTTTTTGCTTAACTTCTCACGTAAACGCTTTACATGTGTATCAACTGTACGTAAATCTCCGAAGAATTCATATTGCCATACTTCTTTTAACAGTTGCTCACGATCGAATACTTTATCAGGAGCTTTCGCTAAAAATAATAGTAACTCATATTCTTTCGGCGTTAAGTTTACTTCATTACCATCTGCAGTAACACGGTGTGCATCGTTGTCAATTGTTAAGTGCGGGAATACAGTAACATCTTTTGTCGTTGTATCTTGTGTAAAGAATGTTGTTGGTACAGCACGACGTAATACCGCTTTCACACGTAGCACGACCTCACGTGGACTAAATGGCTTTACAATATAATCATCTGTTCCAACTTCAAATCCTTGTACTCTATTTACTTCTTCACCTTTTGCTGTCAGCATAATAATTGGTGTCGCTTTCTTCTCACGAACCCCTTTACATACTTCAATGCCATCTTTACCAGGCATCATAAGATCTAATAAGATTAAATCGTAATCATTTTGTAACGCCATTTCTAAAGCTGTATCACCATTATCTGCTTCTTCAATTGTGTATTGTTCTCTTTCTAAGTACATTTTCAATAAACGACGAATACGATCCTCATCATCTACAATTAAAATTCTTGATTCATTTTCCATCTCTACCCGCTGCGTACTCTCACTTCAGCGGTTCACACCTACCCTTCTTTACTATTATGTTGCGCTATTCTCGTTTATTTAAGCAATCTTCTAAATGTTTCACTTCCCATATTATGCTTCACAAGAATAATAAATTTTGTTCAATTTTTTTCCAAAACTATGTATTTTTTTTGAACAGTATATAATGTCCTCGACATCATTTTACAAAATCAACCGCTACTTTGTCATGTTTTTCTCAAAAAAGAAGAAAAGTTGACAAAAATAAAATAGGAAAGTGACATGCACTCTCCTATTTTATTTCTCTATGCATATGAATGTAAACCGGCAATAATTAAGTTTACTACAATAAAGTTAAACATAATAATTGCAAAACCAATTACTGCAAGCCAAGCTGATTTCTCTCCATGCCACCCTTTAGATAATCGTAAATGTAGTACTGCAGCATAAAAGAGCCACGTTATAAGTGCCCAAACCTCTTTCGGATCCCAGCCCCAAAAACGCGTCCACGCTATTTGAGCCCAAATCATTGCAAAAATTAACGCTCCTAATGTGAAAACTGGGAATCCAATTGCAATAGATCGATATCCGATTTCATCTAGTAAATCACTATTCGTATTCTTTACTAACGGCTGAAGTGCTGCCGATACTCGCTTCCGTAAAACAAGTCTTAATACAATATAAAGTAACGTTCCAACTAACACTGACCAAATAACAGTATTTAATTTCTTCGCATTTACAATCGCTGGAACTTCAACTGCCGGTTCTAATTTATTTTCTGTCAGTAACTTCCCTTCATGCGGTCCAACTAAAGCCGGAAGATTGTACTTCATTTCCAGTTGCTGTTCATTTTTATCAACCCATTGAAACTTCGCTTCATATTTCATACTAGAAAATACCGTTGTTACTCCAATAAATCCAACTGTACAAACAAGTGTAAATACTACCGTCTCTAGCCAAAATGTCCGTTTACTTCTCGTTGATTGATCTACATTTTTTAATAAATACATAACGCCCGTAATAAAACTAATCGCTAAAATTGCTTGTCCTGCTGCTGCAGTCGTCACGTGAATATGTAACCAATTACTTTTTAAAGATGGAATAAGCGGAGATATTTCCCTCGGAAACATACTTGCATAGGCAATTAATAAAAGCGCAACTGGTAATGCAAATAGTCCAATTATACTTACACGGTACATAAAATACATTACAATAAATGCTCCTACAAGCATCATGCCGAAAAATGTACCGAATTCAAAAAAGTTACTAACTGGTGCATGCCCTGATGCGATCCACCTTGTAACAAAATATACTGTTTGTGCTATAAACCCTAAAATTGTAATTGTTATTCCTACATTTGCCCATTTATGACCCTTTTCTTTAATGGCTCCACCAAAAAATAGAGTCGCAATTAAATATAAAATAAATGCGGTAAAGAGAAAGTTACTACTTATTTGCACCATATCGTTTCCCCACCTTAACTAATTTTTTTATCGATTACTTTATCATTTGGCTGTGGAATTGCTGTACCTTCTATTACTCTTTCAATATCTTTCTTTAAACCGAACCAATTTTTATTCGTATGCCCTGCAATCCACCATTCATCATTAACACGTTGTATCCAAATACGGCGATGATTCCAATACATACCTTGAATGACACCAACCATAAATATAAACCCTCCAATACCGAGAATCCAAAGCGTTAAATCTTTTCTTACAGTAAGTGCTGTTGCATTTTGCATTTCAACACCTGCAAACGACATTTTATATTTGTTGTTTCCATCAGGTTCTATATTTTGCTGAATACCAACAAAACTCACTTCACCATCTGGTGTTTCAGGTGTAAACATTTTAAATACAAATGCAGGATTGTTCGGTAATTTCGTTTTTGTATTTGGTTTTCCATTCTCATCGAAATAAAAATCAGGAAAATAGCTTAATAGTTCTAGAGAATAACCATTTCCTAAATCATATTTTTCCTTAGGATTCGTTAAATCTACTTTAATCGGTCCCCATTTTTGATTATTTTCTTTATTTTGCAAGTTGAAGGACATACTTTTAAATTCACTTTCTTTATAATCCACTTGATACACTGCAAATTGATCAAATTTCAGTGGTTCATTTACTCGAATTTCCGCTTCTTTTACTTTTTCCAACTTTGGTTTTTGCCCTGCTATATTTTCGCCCACAGCTTTATATAATACAGCATTCGTTTGGAAGTTTTTCGCAATCATTTTATCGCCTACACGATCAATCGCTTCCTCAAAAACTTCCTTGTCCTTACTTTTATCATAAACTTCTTTTATAAATTTCTCATTTTTTAAGTAGTATTGTCCATCCGTCCCTGGTATTTCTTTCGTTTCACCATCACGTAACCAAAGTGCTTCGTCTACGTACATACTCGGTAAAAAACGAAGCATCGCACCGAATAAAAAGATAATAAGACCGATATGATTTACATATGGACCCCAACGCGAGAAGCGTCCCTTTTCTGCTAAAACGTTTCCGTCTTCCACTTTCACGTTATAGTTTCTTTTCTTTAAATTCTTTTGCACTCTTTCCAGGTCACCATCTTTCGGTGTACCAGTCCCATATAATCTCTGTCTCTTTAAAAAGCTAGGATGTCTTTTTACGCCTTGCTTTTTTAAAGCTTTATAAAGTGGAATAACGCGGTCTAAACTACATATCACAAGTGAAATACCGATAGAAGCAATCAAAATCATATACCACCATGAACCGTATAAATTATTAAATCCTAATTGATAGTATAATTGCCCTAAAAATCCGTATTCTTGTTTATAATATTCAGCTGGTGCAATCCCTGGAGTTATGTACATTTCTTGCGGAAAAATAGTTCCTATCGCTGATGCAGCTAAAGTTATTACGATTAGCCATACACCCACTTTTACAGAAGAGAAAAAGCTCCAAATTTTATCGACTATCGTTTTTGTTTGCGTGAGAGATCTCCGTGCACTCCCCTCATAACGCATATCCAATAGTTTTGCATTTTCATTGCTTTCAAATGGTTTCCCGCAAGCTTCACAAAAAACGGTTCCTATCGGATTAACATGTCCACATTCACATTTAATTTCTTTCAACACTCTCACCGCCCCTGTCTCTATATGTACTATTGTATATTCTAACCTCGAGTTACCGCAATACTCAGAATTTTTAAACCAGAGGCACTATAGACACGCACCTCTTATGTAAAGGCTTTCTTTATTACGGAGTAATTTTCTTTAAATACCCTTCTAACTGTTCTTTCGTTTGTTCACCTATAATTTGCTCCACTACTTTTCCATCTTTATCAATCAAAAAGCTTGTCGGTAATGGACCTACTCCATATGTTCCTATAATCTTTTGTCCTTTATCAATAGCAACTGGGAATTTCAAACCATATTGGTTCACAAAGTTCTTTACTGCAATATCCGTTTCATCTGCATCTAACGCTATGATTTCAACGCCTTTTTCTTTATACTTTGGATATAATTCATTCATATAAGGCATTTCTTTTTCACAAGGTTTACACCACGTACCCCAAAAGTTTAAAAATACACCTTTTCCCTTTAAATCTTTTAGTTCAATTTTCTTCCCTTCTAAATCCGTCGCAACAAAGTTAGGTGCTTCTTTTCCGATTTGCATTTTCTCTTTATTAGCAAAGAATCCTTGATAAAGGGTAAATCCTACAGCACCACATAAAATGAGTAGAATAATAACGCGAAATAATAAGCGATTTTTCTTCATATTACCTCTCCTCTCCTCGGTAAATGTTATGTATTATCTTCTGTAAATGTTGTATTGAATAAATCACCAGCAGAGCACTCCACTGGTGAATTTTTAACTCTATAGCTTATCTTGGCTTTGTAGAAGCAAGCGCGCGTAATTGTTTCACCTCATGTGGTGTCAATTCTCTCGCATCACCAGGTCGCAGGCTTCCTACTTCTAAGAAAGCATAACGTTCACGTTTTAATTTCACTACTTTACAGTCTAACGCTTCAAACATACGACGTACTTGACGGTTACGTCCTTCATGAATTGTTAATTGTACAATAGCCATTTCTTTACGCTTGTCCCAAGAAATAATTTTCACATGTGCTGGTGCTGTTTTACCGTCTTCTAGTGCAACACCGCGTTCTAACATGCGAATTTTCTCACCTGTTAATGGGCCTTTTATTTTTGCAACATACGTTTTTTCAACTTTATATTTAGGATGCATTAATATATTTGCGAAGTCCCCGTCGTTTGTCATTAATAATACTCCTGACGTATCATAATCTAGACGTCCGATTGGGAATAAACGTTGTGTAATTTCAGGGAAAAAGTCTGTTACAACACTTCTACCTTTATCATCTGATACACTTGAAATTACACCAGTTGGTTTATATAGTAAAAAATAAACAGGTTCTTCTTTTTCAAGAGGGATGTTATTTACTTCTACTTTATCTTGAGGAGTTACTTTTGTTCCTAACTCTTTCACTATTTTTCCGTTAACTTTCACTTTTCCTTGCTGAATTAATTCCTCAGCCTTTCTTCTCGATGCAATACCTGCTTGCGCAATCACTTTTTGTAATCGTTCCATTTCTTTTTTTCACCTCGAATTTATCTTACCTTACATTAGAAAGACTTGGCAACCGCATACGCTTTACGGTTATTCGCTCCGTCTCACTTAAACAACATAGCGATGATATTAAACATATAAAGGTCAAATCATGTTTTTATCCTTTATTATTGTCCATATTTTTCATATTTCTCACAATAAAAGTTCATCATTTTGTCAAAAATACCACATAAAAAAACCACTATTAAGCTACACCTTAATAGTGGTCGTATACGTATTATACGCGAAATAGCATAAAAAATGAATAGCTTTACTGAAACAATAGGGAAACAAAGACAATCGAGCAAATAATTCCGATTAAATCTGCAAAAAGACCTACTTTTAATGCATCTCCCATTTTTCTAATACCAACAGCTCCGAAGTATACTGTTAAAATATAAAAAGTCGTATCTGTACTCCCTTGCATCGTAGAAGCTAATCTCCCAATGAATGAGTCTGGCCCATATGTGGCAATTAAATCAGTCGTAATACTTAGACCAGCAGAACCTGAAATAGGGCGTATTAGTGCTAATGGAACGATTTCTGCTGGAACATGAATTAAATCTAGCATTGGCTTCATTACTGATATCATTGCATCTAGCGCACCTGAAGATCGGAATATAGAAATAGAAACAAGCATTCCAACCATAAACGGTAAAATGGAAATTGCAATTTGAATCCCTTCTTTTCCTCCCTCAACGAACGATTCATACGTCGGCACTTTCTTTATCGTGCCATATAAAAGGATAAAACCAATTACACAAGGGATTACCCATAAGGAAATTGTATTTACAATACTCATTTTTTCCGCCCCTTTCTACTCCTTCTTCGGTAAAAATAGCGGTCAATCCAAATCGCTCCAATCATAGAAAGTACTTGTGCAATAAATGTTACCCCAACAATTTCAGTAGGATTGGCTGATTCATACGTCATTCGAATTGAAATGACTGTCGTAGGAATTAATGTAATAGCTGATGTATTTAATGCTAGAAACGTCACCATAGAACGGCTCGCCGAATCCTTTCCTCCATTTAACTCTTTTAGTTGTTCCATCGCTTTAATACCAAGAGGGGTTGCTGCATTACCTAGACCAAAAAAGTTTGCCATCATATTTGATAGAATAAATCCCATGGACGGATGATCCTTTGGTATTTCTGGAAACAACCTTTTTACTATCGGCATAAAAAGTGAAACTAATTTTTTTAACAATCCGGCTTCCTCTGCAATTTTCATTAAACCAAGCCAAAATACTAAAACACTAATAAGTCCTATACAAATCGTTACTGCATCTTTTGCTCCGTCAAATACAGCCTTATTCACTTCTTCCATCGTTCCATTTATCATGGCGTATACAATCCCAATGACAGCCATCGCTACCCATACGAGATTAACCATCGTTCCCAACACCTATCATGTAAGAAAAAATTTCTTTCACATTATTCCAGTAAAGTCCCGTTGTAGCTACTAACTTCCGTTTACTATAAAATAAATTCCGTTCTCCAACTTTCTCATTGCCAACATAAACGTCTGTCTTTCCAACCTTTACTCCATCCTCAAGCGTTATACTTTTATCCAGTTCAACTTTTAATAACACGTTCTTTCTTTCCTCTTCAGTTAACGGCACGGAAAAACTATTTTTCGTATAAACATGGTTGGCATACTTCTTTTCATTTATTTCAGCAATTGCTCCTTGTCCTAAAACTTTCGTTTGTTTGAAACGTTCAAAACCTTTATCAAACAAATTCATATGATCATCCCAATCACTAGAAGCACTCAAAGTTACGACAATTAAATCTAGTCCATCTTTTGATGCCGTTGTAACAAGCGTTCTTCCTGCTTTCTTCGTAAAGCCAGTTTTTCCTCCTGTTGCAAATTCATAATAAGACGTTACCAACTTATGTTTATTTTTCCACGGGTAATCCCAAGAATCGGATTTATACGTTTTTGTTCCAAAGATTTTTTTAAATGACTCGTTTCCCATTGCATACTTTGTTAATAACGCCATATCGTAAGCCGACGAATAATGTGATCCATCTCCATCTAAACCATGAGGGTTTGAGAAGTGAGTATCTTTCATTCCAATTTCTTTCGCCTTTTCATTCATTAAATATACGAATCCATCTATACTCCCACCCACACTTTCAGCAATTACTTGCGCTGCGTCATTACCAGATCTAAGCATGAGTCCGTATACTAAATCTTCTAACTTCACTTTTTGTCCAGGCTTTAAATAGATTGCTGATCCTTCCACCCTCACCGCTTCATTGCTAACTGACACCATTTCTTTCATCTTCCCTGATTCAGCAGCTAACAAGGCAGTCATAATTTTTGTTATACTAGCAATTTTTTGAGGTTCATGTTCTGCTTTTCCGTATAATACACGACCAGACTGTTGCTCCATTAATACAGCATTTCGAGCACTGACATTGCTGTTCATCTTTGCATATGTAGGAATTGGCATAACGCTTGCGTACATAATAAGAAGCGTAATGATTACACAAATTCGTCTCATATTTCCCCCCACGTCCTTTTGGCACTTTTTGTACAAGTGTATGCTTGGCCTTTTAAAATATGAACGAAATCTTCCTTCTGCTTCCATTAAAAAAGACGCAGAGAATTTGCGTCTAATATGGTGTCCATTCAATTTGTTTCGCAGTTTCAAACCTTTTTTCTACATCAGGCCAATTTACAACATTCCACCAGTTTTTAATATATTCATCTTTTCGATTTTGATATTGTAAATAATACGCATGTTCCCAGACATCTAGTACAAGGAGTGGTATCGTATCCCATTGTGTAAATAATTGATGAAGTGTACTTTGCAAAATTTCTAACCTTCCAGACCGGGGCACCCAAACGAGAATTGCCCAGCCTGAACCTTCTACTTTAGAGGCCGCTTCTGTAAAATGTTTTTGGAAACGTAAAAAGCTTCCAAAATCTTGTTCGATTTGTTGTGAAAAAGCACCTCTTGGACTTCCACCACCGTCTTTTTTCATGTTATTCCAAAATATCGTGTGTAAGTAATGACCTGACCCATGAAAAGCCGCTTCTCTTTCCCAATGCTTAATTAAATCAAATTGATTTGTTTTTCTCGCTTCTTCCATCATCTTCTCTGCTTTATTTAACCCTTCCACGTAACTCCGATGATGTTTATCATGGTGTAACATCATAATTTCTTTAGAAATATACGGTTCTAACGCATTATACGGATAAGGTAATGGCGGTAGTGTATGTCCTCCAATTGGAACAGCTCGTTCGCTATCCCCTCTTTCATATAATTCATATTCCTCTTCTTCTTGCATAAATACTTCCTGCAAGTGATGCTGAATATGTTCTACATCATCACTTATTTCATACATAAACTCTGCATCTGTTTCATACTCATGCTCTTTCATACGCTCTAACAACGTCTGAATTTTATAAGCAAGCATATGGACATCATACACTTCCATTGCGCGGCTATCTAATACGTGAAGAACACTTTCACACCAATTTTCTACTTCATGAAAGTAATCTGTGAATACACCTTGCTGATTCATGTTGCACCTCCCTAATGCTATCCACTTAACTATATTCAATGAAAATCCCTTATATAACTGTACAAAAGGAAAAGAAGCTAAGTCACCTTAGCTTCTTTTCCGCAATCAATATTTGTGTAACATCTTTGTCTGATAATCCGTCTCATAATATTCTAGTTCTTCACGCATCAATTGAAATTTACCTTCTAAACTCTTCATCACTTGCCCCAAAGATGCAGGTGGTGTTTGTTGAAAAACGATAGAATTTTTTCCTGTATATGCAGACCGACTATTTTCATACCAATAATCACTCTTCGGTGAAAAAAACTCTGCAATTACTTGATGGTAAATCTTATATAAAATTTTTTCAGCTGCTGTTTTTCGAAATGGCTGACTATTCAACAAAACAAAACATGCATCATGTCCTTCTTCGCAAAAAACGAGAAGTCGTCTCATTGATGCTAATAACCCTTTATAATATTGCTCGTTCCCTGCCGGTGTCTCCTCTAATAAAGAAGGCAACGTATGATAATTTACATAATTGGTTATTAAATGAATAGCATCTTCTAAAAATATAGAAACTTGTTCTGTTTGATTTTCAACCATCAAATTAGACATTTTTTCTCTCTCCTTTGCCATTTCACGCTATTTCTACTCTTTTATTTTTATGTAATTCAGCCAATATTTCTTGTACTTTCAACACCGTTCCCTCATCAAAATATTGTTGAAATTCTTCCATATTATTTAAATACAAACGTTTTTGCGCACGAAGCTCCCTATCTTTCACTAAACAACATATCGCTACAATATCGCGCAAATATATGTTTTGTTCTTCTACTTTATACACTGGATTTCCTTCAAAAGGAGTAATTTCTTGTAAAACTTCTTCAAAATATCGAACGTATAAAACCGAAAAAGTTTTCTCTTTATCATTTAATATATATGTCACTTCAGATCTGTTAAAAAAATCCTCTGATGTATTAGGTTTCGCTTTTTCTAACTCATATCCTACATAACCTTTTATAATCATATACTCCCCCCTCCTCCTTCTTTTATCTTATTCTAACTTAATTTTCTGATAAACAAAATATTCTTTTAAATATACCTATATAAAAAATAGCTCCCCTATACAGGAATTTACCTTTTTATTTTTCTTGAAGTTTGTCATAATAATATTATTGTCTCAGTTTTCTTACACAAGGAGAGTTGTATTTATGTCGTTTTCATGGAAACGTTTCTTACAAATCGGGAAAATTATCTTCCCATTTGTTGTATTAACAATTGTATTCTTTCAAGCAAAAAAAGAATTAGCGGGCATTTCTTTTTTAGAAGCGATTGATACAATTAAAAACATTCCAACTGGAGGAGTCTTTTTAGCAATTACACTTGGTGCATTCGCTGTATCAACAATGTTCTTTTATGACTATGTTATGCTTCGTTACTTAAAAGCTGATATTCCTGTCCAAAAGATTTTCCGTATCTCGTGGATTGCTAATACTTTAAATGGATTTATCGGGTTTGGTGGTCTCGTTGGAGCCGGCGTACGCACAATGCTTTATCGTCCATACATAAAAGAAAATGGAAAACTTATTAAAAGTATCGCTTGGATGACAACTGCCTTTATTAATGGATTAGCCATTCTTTCATTTCTTGGTCTTATCGGAATATTAGACACGCGATTTATTTTGCATGAAAAACCATGGCTATGGCCTGTTCTTATCTTCTTTGCACTTTTCGTTCCTATATATATCGGGTTTTCTAAATTAAAAAATAGAAAAGCGACGCAAACAGAGGGACAAGAAGAAGAGGAGAAAAACCCAACCGTTTTATACTCATTAGTTTCATTAGTCGAATGGGTATCTGCTGGTATTGTTATGTACGTCATATTATTATTATTTGGCATTGAAATCGAATTCCAAAAGTTTTTAGGCGTATATGTCATTGCTGCTTTAGCTGGTGTCGTTAGTCTTGTTCCTGGTGGCCTTGGATCATTTGATCTTGTCTTCTTAACTGGGCTTGGGCAATACGGCATCGATACAGGTGTTTTACTCCCTGCTATGTTATTATATCGTCTCGTCTATTACATCTTACCATTCTGCCTTGGTCTCATTTTTGCAGCTTTTGAAATGACAGGAGTAGCCATTAAAAAGTTTGAAGATAAACCTTTTATTGCGCCTGCATTAGAGACAACTGGTGTTATATGGACTTTGCAGCGTGACTTTCTAGGAAAGTTAGGTTCTTGGGCATCTGCTGCTTTAACAGTATTTGCTGGCTTAATGGTTATTTTATCAACCATTCTACCGACAAGTATAAATCGGGCACACGCCTTACATATTCTAGCTCCAAAACACCTTATTCAATTTTCTTTTAGCTTATCGCTAACATTCGGTATTCTCCTACTCATTCTTTCACGGGGGATATATTACGGAACAAAACGTTCTTATTATATGACGATTGTTTCTTTAATTGGAGCGGCTATTTTTAATACACTAAAAGGAATTGATGTTGAAGAAACGTTTATTTTATTAATCGTACTCGCTGTATTGTATATGCTTCGTAAAAGGTTTGTACGTGAGAAAATGGAAGTCTCACTTTCCGATATCGTAAAAGTTTTTATATTCCTACTTGTAACGTTATATTTATATAAAAACTTAGGTATTTTATTTGCAGGTGCAAAGGAAGCTTTCAAACCTGATTTTGTCGTTCGTAATATTACACAAGTGAAACGAAGTGCATTAGCAGCTGCCTTTTTTGTTCCTACTTTTTTACTAATTGGTTCACTCATTGCAAATCGTTATCGAAATGAATTTCCCGGGCAACCAGCTAATGATAAAAGATTACAAAACTTCTTAGATGAACATGGTGGAAACGTACTTAGTCATTTAGGTTTTTTAGGAGATAAGCAGTTCTTTTTCAGTAGTGATGGAAAAGCACTCATTCTCTTCTCAATAACTGGAAAACGACTTATTGCACTAGGTGATCCAATTGGGGACCCTTCCTCCTATCGTACTGTACTGCAAGAGTTTTTAGCTGAGGCTGATCGATTTGGATACATTTGTGTATTCTACCAAATTGAAAGTAAATGGATGAGTTTATATCACGATTTTGGTTATAACTTCTTTAAGCTCGGTGAAGAAGCTGTTGTTGATTTAAATACATTTACAATAACAGGAAAGAAACGCGCTGGCATGCGAGCTACTTTCAACCGTTTTGAAAGAGAAGGCTATACATTCTCTATTCACGAGCCACCTTTCTCAGACGAATTATATGAAGAGTTAAGAAAAGTTTCAGATGCATGGCTTGGTGGAAAAAAAGAGAAAGGTTTTTCACTCGGATACTTCGATCGTGAATATATTAGTCGTGCTCCTATTGCAACATTATCTGATGCAGATGGAAAAATTATTGCATTCACAACATTCATGCCCGTATATCAAAACGGATCATTATCTGTCGATTTAATGCGATATTATCCAGATGCGCCTAGCGGCATTATGGACGCAATTTTCATCCACTTATTCCAGTGGGCAAAAGAAAATGAATACCACTCCTTTAATATTGGTATGGCACCACTTTCAAATGTTGGTTTATCCACACAGTCTTTCTGGTCTGAACGAGTGGCTGCTGCAATCTTTAATAACGTTCGTTATACGTATAGTTTCAGCGGATTACGCCATTTTAAAGAAAAATATAAACCAGCATGGAGCGGTAAATATTTAGCATTTAGGAAGAATCATTCTTTACCAATTACAATGCTCTCTGTAACAAAATTAATAGGAAAAAGAAAAAACAGCTAAATTCTTAGCTGTTTTTTCTTTTTTGAACTTGTACAATAAATTCTTTTTCATACTTCTTACCATTTATATAGAAATTCCCCCACATTTTATACGTGCCCTCGGCAGGAAATGTAATCCGGTATTGTAATTGCTCATCCGTATCTACAGGCATAGCGTATAAAAAGTTCTCCTTCGTTTCATCCACGATATAGAGTGACTCTACTTCTCCTCTCTCTGAATGTAATTTCAATTTTTCACCCTTTTTCGCTTGAAACTGAAATGTTAACGTAACTGGTTCATTCGGATGTAATGCGCCAAATAAAAGAGAAACTTCATACTCTCCTATTTTTTTTGTAAGTACACTGTCGATTGGAAATTTCACTTTTTTCTTATTGTTCTCCTCTTTCGTTCTACCAAAATCTTTCCTAGCGAATGACTCTACGGACTTATTTTTATCTTCGTATAAAAATATTGTATATTCTTCGTCTTTCGCTATTTTGGAAGATAACTTATATGACCCGTTCCCTGCAAATGTAGGTTTAATTTGTTGTATGTGTTTTAACTGTCCATCTACAATCACTGCCCGAATTTGATCATTTACACCACGAATTTCATTATTCTTTTTGTTTAACAACTGAAATACAATATCTACTTTCTCATTTTCCTTTCCATTTGACACATCCCACTTTACTTCCTGAACATCTCCTACAGTCTCTTCGTTTTCTTGATATTTTTTTATGTAAAATCCTCCTGCCACAATAAGTACTAACGCAATAAGTCCAATGACAAGATTTTTCAAAACATCACCTACCATTTTTATTGTCTCTGTTCATACAAAACTTCTTAAGGTATATATTCTAGATTATGATTTATGAAATCCTCCTATTTTGCACATATTACAAATAATAAAAAGATTTTAATTGAAAGGATTCGTAGTGTATAATGCAAATGATATTGATTTCTATCAATACATTATAAGGAGGACTTTTCATGAGTGTACATATCGAAGCAAAACAAGGCGAAATCGCTGAATCTATTCTATTACCTGGTGATCCATTACGTGCAAAATATATCGCTGAAACATTTCTAGAGGATGTTACTTGCTATAATAACGTACGTGGTATGTTAGGTTTCACTGGAACTTATAAAGGAAAACGTGTATCTGTTCAAGGTACAGGTATGGGTGTTCCTTCTATTTCTATTTATGTAAACGAATTAATCCAAAGCTACGGAGTTAAAAATTTAATTCGCGTTGGAACTTGCGGTGCAATTCAAAAAGATGTAAAAGTTCGTGATGTTATTATCGCAATGACGGCTTGTACTGATTCTAATATGAACCGTTTAACATTCCCAGGATTTGATTTTGCACCAGCTGCAAACTTTGATCTTTTAAAGAAAGCTTACGATGCTGGAACTGAAAAAGGATTACACGTTCGTGTCGGTAACGTTTTAACAGCAGATGTGTTTTATCGTGAAAGCATGGACATGGTTAAAAAACTTGGAGATTACGGTGTATTAGCAGTAGAAATGGAAACAACTGCTCTTTACACATTAGCAGCGAAATACGGTGTAAATGCATTATCTGTATTAACAGTTAGCGATCACATCTTCACTGGCGAAGAAACAACATCTGAAGAGCGTCAAACTACATTTAACGAAATGATTGAAATCGCTTTAGATGCAGCAATTCAACAATAATACACTAAAGAACTTGTCATACGTCTGGCGAGTTCTTTTTATGTGACTTTTTATAAATAACTATTTTATAAAGAGACAGATTTCTCCCCTCTACTTTCTTGTAACGTTTGTTATAATAAAGTGAAACTTTAATCAGTGGGGATTTTTCCCATTCTCCATTGATTATTAGTTGAACCAATCAGGATTTTACGGGCAGTTGATCTCCCGCCTAACTCCCTTGTATTTGCCGAATTTTGAAGTAGGAGTCTTATTACCTGTTAAGGCGGGATAAAGAAATCATTTACAGTATTTCTCATAAGAGGTGACGCAGTGAAAAACAGAAGTATCGTCTTTAAACTATTTTTATTAACATCAACTTTATTTACAATAATATTCCTACTTTTTTTCCTAGGACAATCTCTATTTTTAGAGAAATTTTATATTAATAAAAAAGTAAAAACAGTTCAAACTGCTTTTGAAAAATTCGTAGATAATTATGACAAAAGTGATAAAAGTTATGAGAAAGTTAGAAAACTAAAACAAGAATTTCATGATAAAACAAATGCCGATATGCAGTTTTTGGATTCTAACGGTATTATTAAAAGTGATAACAATTACTATATCGATGTATTTAATCCCAACAATAATAAACAGTATTCCATTCCACTCAATAATCTTTTAACACCAGAAGAATATAATAAATTCGAAAATTTAGGTTTAAAAAAAGATGTAATAATTAATGTTGATGGAGTCGTACAAGAGAATAATATAATCACACCACAAAAATTAGGAACGAATTATAATCAATGGCAAAACGAACATTTCTATTCGGATTTTCAGTCAATTAATGGTAATCCTTCCAAAAATAGACTTACAAGCCGATACAAATCTACAACTCGCATCGTCTTTACAGGTGTTATAACTAAGTTACAGCTCCCATCAAAAGCTGAGGTTCGTCTTGCAAATGATATTGAAACATTACAAGCCGTTCAATATTTTGCAGATATTATTAGAGATGGCACTTCTAACTCGAACCAATTAAACACGTTCATATTAGATGGTGGAGAAAATATAAAAAATAGTATCTTTGTAAAACCGATTATAGAAAACGGAAAGATTACAGAATATGCTTTTGCGATAGCATCTTTGCAGCCCGTTAATGAAGCGATGCTCGTTTTAAAAGACTATTATGTTTATGCCTTAATCATCGTGTTTCTCGTTATTATTTTGTTATCCTTCTACTACTCAAAAATCATTGTTAAGCCATTAATTAAAATAAATCGTGTTACAAAAAAAATGGCTAATTTTGATTTCAGCGAGAAATTACCTGTTACAGCTGACGATGAAATTGGTGGGCTTTCTGGCAGTATCAATACATTATCTGTAAATTTAAAAGATCGAATCGATCGATTAAATGTCGCTAATACAAAGTTACAACAAGATATTGAACGTGAACGTCAATTAGAAAAAACAAGAAAAGAATTCATTTCTGGCGTGTCACACGAATTAAAAACACCACTGAGTGTAATTAGAAGTTTTGCAGAAGGAATTAAAGATGGTGTTAGTAAGGATACTTCGTATTATACTGATGTTATTTTAGAAGAAACAGAAAATATGAACAGGCTGATTGTTGAAATGTTAGAATTAGCAAAGTTGGAATCTGGTACTTACAAACTAGATATGACGACGTTCTCAATCGGTGAATTAACGCAACAAGTCTACACAAAATTATTATTTAGCATGGAAGAAAAACATTTACAAGTGAATGTCGATGCAGACCCTTCTATACTTGTTAAAGCAAATCGTAGCCGTATTGAGCAAGTAGTTGTGAACTTACTAAGTAATGCAATCCGTTATACGCCAGATGGAGAAAAAATACAAGTCTCTATTATAGAAGCAGAAGATACCGTAAAAGTCGAAATCGAAAATACAGGAAACCCTATCCCTGAAGAAAGTCTTGAAAAAATTTGGGATCGCTTCTATCGTCTAGATGCATCACGTAGCCGTCACACTGGAGGTACCGGTCTCGGATTATCTATTGTTAAAAACATTTTAGACCTCCATCATGCCGAATACGGTGTGTATAATACGACTAACAGTGTTGTATTCTATTTCAATTTACAAAAAGTAAAAGAAGTCAAATAATTTGTCTTAATTTCACTAGGAGTTCACATGAAATTCACACTCTCCCTTTATAGTAAGAAACAAGTTAATCCTTTCCTTTACACATATAAAAGAGGAGAGTGCGTGAAATGAAACAAGCAGGACAACCTATTCAAAATGAAAAACAATTAGAAACTATCAAAAATATACTTTTACAATCTTCGAAACGTGATGGCTTATTATTCGTATTAGCTGTAAATTCTGGCTTAAAAGTAAGTGAAATCTTACAATTAAAAGTTAGTGATGTAATCGATGAAAATGAAAATGTTCGCCATTCCATTTTATTTTACAATGAAAAAGTGAAGAAACATAAATGGTTTGCTGTAAATGAAGACTTACAGCACGCAATCGAAGACTACATGAAAGAACGTAAAACTTGGAAACGTAATGAACCATTGCTAAAATCTCAAAAAGGAACAAAATCTATTACGAGACAACATGCATGGTACATTTTAAACAAAGCTGCAAAAGAAGTTGGATTAGAAGGGATTAGCTCACATACACTTCGAAAAACTTGGGGTTATTGTGCATACAAATCAGGTGTTGATATTGCATTTTTACAACACTTCTTTGATCACAGTACTCCATCAAAAACTTTAAAGTATATCGGTATTGCTTAATAACTCTTATACATAAAAAAGGTTACCATTTGAAAATTTGGTAACCTTTTTTATATTTCATATTCTCTTTTCTTGTCTCTCCTATACTGTAGTGGTACTCTAATACTAAGGGGGAGAAATTATGAACACACTTACAATTGAATTACCAAAAGAAACGGCTGAAAAACTTGATTTATTAAAACAAGCTTATGAAAAGAAAACAGGTGCTTCTATCTCTGAGAGCACTCTCGTTCAAACACTTATCTCAAAAGAATTTATCCAGGCGATAACTCCTTTTGATTTACAACAATTTGTCAACGGAAAAGAACAGCATTAATGCTGTTCTTTTTTTATCTCTATTTAAAATATACAAAGTTTTTTATATATTTTTAGAAAAACCATTGACAATGATAATGATAACCATTATCATTTATTATGAAGCCAACAATTGATGAATCAACCAAACGCTCAGTAACATTGTTACCCCTCTTTTTCATATAGAAAGGCACTGTACATTCCCCCTGTTTGTACAGTGCCTTTCTTGTTTATTATCATTCAAAAAAATTTAATTGCTCCGGCTTCGGCTCACCATATGTAATGTTCATCATTTTCATAAGCTGTTTCGCATTATCTGCTGCATCCCCACCTGAATTGTTGTTAAACAGTACGTATATATCCTTTGTTTTCTTTTTTAATTGCTCTAGTCGTTCAACCCATTCTTCCAGTTCTTTATTGTTGTAGCGATATAAACAGCGAACCGCTCTCCAATTTTCCCCTTTATCAAGCCAACCATGAACATTTCGACCGTGAAAACGTATTAATGCCATGTCTGAATTCGTAACCTCTAACACGAGTGGCACAGAACCTATCCCAGCCTGTGGTTCATCACAAATTGTATGAACCCATTTCTCCTGTTCTAGAAACTGTAACGTCTTATCTATCATTTCTGGATAAAACCATGTTTGATTTCGAAATTCTATTGCACATGGTAAACCTTCCATTTTTTCTTTCGTATATCGAAGAAAATCTACATTTTTCTTTTTGCAATCAAACCATGGTGGATATTGAAATAAAATTGTTTTTAATTTATCAGCTTCTAATAAAGGAAGAATAGACTGTTTATACACATCAAACATCTCATCGAACGTAGAAAAAGGAATTTCACCTTTCATATGTCCTGTCATTCCTTGATACGCTTTTACGACAAAAGAAAAATCTTTCGGCGTTTCCATTGCCCATTTTATATAATTTCGTGCAGGTTGCATCGCGTAAAATGAACTATCCACTTCCACAATAGGAAAATACTCGCTATATGTTCGTAATTTATTTCTATTTTCATAGGAATCTATGTATAAAGAATTATGATCTCCCCATCCTGTCACTCCAATGAACAGCACATATATCCCTCCCTTTTTAACTTCATCTTCTATTCACTTTCCAAACACTTTGCATCATGTAGCCTTTTCTTTAAGAGTATCCTTATAAAAATATGATATACTATATGGAAGAATTTTTAAAATGAGGGGTTATTTATTTATGCTTCCAAACGATGCTACTGTATCTCATGAAAAACGAATTGAAGAACTAGAAAATAAAGTACGTTTTTATGAAGAACTTGTGAATCAATTACCACATCATTTCACATACAAAAATCCACATATTGGTTTACGAATAAAGAAAACCAGAACAACTCATTCCATTCAAGAAATACCAAAAGAAAATAAAGAAGCTAATTTTCAACTTACTTGTGATTCATTATTTTTATTTGAACAACTTGAAAAACACTTTGTTCATATTTTTGATGCCTTTTCACATCATGTAACCTTTGTCGATAGTAAAGGGAATATTACTTTATGTAATCAAGTTGCCGCAGATGATTTCGGTGTAATACGTAATGATATTATTGGAAAACCAATTCAACAATTACTAAACTTGCCGGAAGAAAAAATTAAAGCAATTGAAACATTAAGAACGGGAACAGAAATATATAATGAAGAAGTTTTAGACAAAAATTACGGTATTATAAATAACCGAATTATTCGTGATTATAACGGTGAGATTTTTAGAGTTATTAGTGTCTTTCATTATTTAAATACAGAACGTGATGCAGAGAAGTTTTCGTTAGCAGGGCGAATCGCAGCTGGAATTGCACACGAAGTACGAAATCCTCTTACAACAGTACGAGGATACTTACAATTTTTACAAGAAAGTGTTTCTACATCAAATCAAGAGTTATTTAAAAACTTGCTTATCCCTGAATTAGATCGTGCAAATAATATTATTACAAAATTTTTAGCTGTTTCAAAAACACGGGAATTTACAAGAGAACCGTTTCCGATCAATACATTTTTACGTGACTATATTCAACAGTTACTAGCTAGTGAAGTCTCCTTGCATAACATTTCAATTGATTATAACTTCTCTAATGAATTAGATGATATTTTAGTCAATATTGATCGACATGAACTTGTTCAAGTGTTTTTAAATCTATTTCAAAATGCCGTCGATGCTCAAGGCGACAAACCTCTTTCTATTCAAATCACTAGTTATCGCCTTGATAACTTCGTTCGGATTACTTTCACAGATAATGGAATTGGTATTCCTCCAGCTATTCAAGAATATATCTTTGATCCATTCTTCTCAACGAAGGATTCGGGAACAGGACTAGGCTTGTCAGTAACAAAAAAAATCATCCAAAATCATAACGGTACGCTCAAAATGACTAGTGCTCCAGACGGTACAACCTTCACTATTTCTATTCCGATTTTACCTAAAGTAAATCGTGAAGCAATTAACTTATAAAATGATAATGCTGTTCTATGAACTCCCTTTAATTGTTAAGCAAACTCTAACAATTAAAGGGAGTTTTTTTATGCTAATTTATTCTCTTTAAAACATATAGATTTTTCTCTACTTTTTTTATTATTCGTGTTAGGTAGGTAAACTTCTTATTTTTTGAGAAATAGTAGTTTGTCCATCACGAATTTAATTTGAATTTCATTTTAATATATAGTAACGACTATTTATTCTATGAAAGAAAGGAATGAAAAGATGAACAATAAAAATAAAGGAAAAGTATTTTATGGTAATGATTGTTGCGAAGTAAGAGCATGTAGCCATATTAACATCTCTAAGTCAGAACTTACAGAATTTGTTAGACTTCTTCAAGCTCTTGGTCAAGCTATTCAAGCTGTCTTCCAAAACCCTTCTCAAAATAATATTGATAATCTGATTAACGTCTTAAATAATCTCCAACGATTCCTCAATTGCTTAAATTTGTCTCCTGCACAAAAACAAATTGCAAATTCTATTATCGCTAATCTGTTAACTATTTTAAGAACAACACCTTTTTCATGTGGGGCATTATACGTTGAACTACAAAGCCTGCTTAATTATTTATTGTATATCGCTAAGTTATTCAAAATTGATTGCTGTGCTATCGATAATCTCGTTAAACTCATTTCAGAAATTCAAGCTATCTTAGTTCAATATGGATCTGGTTGCCTAGGTGGAGGAACTACTGGTGCTACGGGGGCTACTGGTGCTACTGGACCTCAAGGCGCTACTGGACCTCAAGGTCCGGCGGGCGCTCAAGGCGCTACTGGTGCTCAAGGTCCGGCTGGTGCTCAAGGCGCTACTGGCGCTCAAGGACCTCAAGGTGCTCAGGGACCAGCAGGTGCTCAAGGGGCTACTGGACCTCAAGGTGCTCAAGGTATTCAAGGGCCAGCAGGCGCTACTGGTGCTACTGGACCTCAAGGTGCTCAAGGTATTCAAGGGCCAGCGGGCGCTACTGGCGCTCAAGGTATTCAAGGGCCAGCGGGCGCTACTGGTGCTCAAGGTGCTCAAGGCGTTCAAGGGCCAGCAGGCGCTACTGGTGCTACTGGACCTCAAGGTGCTCAAGGTATTCAAGGGCCAGCGGGCGCTACTGGCGCTCAAGGTGCTCAAGGGCCAGCAGGCGCTACTGGTGCTACTGGACCTCAAGGTGCTCAAGGGCCAGCAGGCGCTACTGGTGCTACTGGACCTCAAGGTGCTCAAGGTATTCAAGGGCCAGCGGGCGCTACTGGTGCTCAAGGTGCTCAAGGCGTTCAAGGGCCAGCAGGCGCTACTGGTGCTACTGGCGCTCAAGGTGCTACGGGGGCTACTGGACCAGCGGGTACTCCGATTCCTGTAACTATAGCTGCAATAGGAAACTCCAATGCTCAAACAATATCACCTGGAATGAATATCCAATTCAATCAAGTTTTTGAAATAAATAATATTAATTTTAATGATACTACAGATACTTTAACAGTTTTAGAAACAGGCGTATATGATATTAGTTTCTCGGCATCTACAACTTTCCCAGGCTCTTCACCGTTTGGATTCGGTATTTCATTCAATGGCCAACCACCTACTCGTAATTTTTCAACTAATGTTATCGGTAGTGCTGTTTCTTTCTCTACAATCGTTACTTTACAAGCGGGTACAACGATTTCTGTACAACCTACAGCAAATACTATTTCTATTCCTAATACGGGCGATACAACTGCGACACTATCTGTCTTCCGAATTTACTAACCACAATTTCCGATAATATTTTGGGAGGACTAAGCACATTTATAAGTAATAGGTTTGCTTTGATTGTCTATTAAATCTCTCTTTTAATAAAAAGGAGCACTTATTTGGGAGGATAAGTGCTCCTTCTTTACGTTTCTTTACCTCAAATTTACTCTATCTTAATCCTCATTTTGTATGATAAATAATGAAGTCAAAGATATGAAAGAGGGATGAAAAATGAGAGTTATGTCACTGATACGCATTTGGATTGCTCTTATGGTATGCATTATTTTATGTGTAGGATTTTTTTTAACTCTAAAATACTCCACTATTTCAAAAGCAGAGAGAAAAACAGTTCCATACAAACTTTTGTATACGAAACAAAACGACATCCCTTATTCCAATTCCACAAATAATGAAAAAAAAGTTATAAAAGGAATGCTTATTACGAAAGCTTCTAATTACGAAACTCTACTTCAAATTGCTGAAACGATTAAAGATCAGTATACAAATAAAGGAATTGATGAAATCACGCTGTCTATCCATAATGAAAATAATGGTAGTTATGAAGAAGAATTACCTTACGAACCGATTAGTAAAGGAACAATAATCGTCACATACGATTCTCAATCCTTTGGCAGTACGAACATTACTCTTAATGAATAGTAGCATTTATCTCACTCATTATGAGCTCACTTTATTTTTCACACGAGAAAGAGGCGAATAATGAAATTCGCCTCTTTTTTTACCATAATGATGGAATCCACTCTTTCACTTTATCAAACCACTCTTGCTGTTCTTTTTTCCTTTGTTGCTCTTCTTCTTGCCTTTTCTTTTCTTCTTCTTTTCTTCGCTTTTCTTCTTCAATTGTTTGCAATTGTTTTTTATAGTCCGCCTCAGATATTAACGACAATTGGAACGCTTTTTGGGCTGGGTTTGCATTTGCTTTTTTCATGATATCCCGGAACATCGTCGTTGTAATTTGGCTACCACCCGGAACATAATGCTCGCTATCTGTTTTGTCATATCCTACCCAAATCGCACCTACTAAATCTGGTGTGTATCCTACAAACCACGAGTCCTTTGCCCCTACGCTCGGGCCATTTACAAGTTGAGTCGTCCCTGTCTTTCCTGCTGTATCAACATTATTAACTTTCGCTTTTCCACCTGTTCCCTTTTCTACAACACCTTTTAATAAATACGTCATCTTTTGAGCGATTTTCTCACTCGTCACTCGTGTCTCTTTCTTATACCATTTCCCTATTATTTCCCCTTCAGCATTTTGAACTTCTCTAATTGCATGAGCCTCTACTTGAACCCCATCATTAGCAAATGTACTATATGCTTGGGCCATTACAAATGGTGATGTCCCTACATGCATCCCACCTAAAGCAATTGGATACGTACGGTCTTCTGGTACTAATGGAATACCAAATCGCTCTAAAGATTTCAATCCTTTATCTAATCCTATTTGTTCTAATAGCCACACAGCAGAAACATTATACGATTTTGCTACCGCTTCATACATTGTCACATTACCATGAAAAGCCTGATCACTATTTTTAGGTTCATATTCTTTAATATGAAATGGTTCATCCTTTAATATATCGTATACCTCATACCCTTGTTCTAAAGCGGGTACATATACAGCTAGAGGCTTTAATGTTGAACCTGGCTGTCTTTTTAATTGCGTAGCATGATTAAATTGTAAAAACTGATATGGTCCTCTCCCCCCAACTAAAGCTGGAACACCGCCTGTTTTGGGATTTATAAGGACTACACCCGTTTGCATAAGTTGATCTGAGCCACTATCTTTGAAATAACTATCATTATTCACAACATCTTCTACAGCTTGTTGTTTTTTCGGATCCAGCTCAGTATAAATACGATAACCACCTGCTAAAATTTCATTTTGTGTTAATTCATACTTATCCATCGCTTCCCTAACTATATAATCTACATATTGGGAGTATTTACCTTTATATTTATCATCAACCCCACGTTTTAATACAAGTCCTGACTCTTTTTCTTTATTGTATTGCTCTTCAGAAATATATCCTTGTTCCTTCATTAAACTTAATACGACATTACGTCGTTCAATTGATTTATTAAAGTTTTTATAAGGCGAATACGCAGACGGCGCTTTAATTAAGCCCGCGATCGTTGCAGCTTCTGAAATTGATAAATCTTTTACCTCTTTATCAAAATAAGATTTAGCTGCCCTCTTTATCCCCCAAGCACCTTCCCCAAAATAAATTTGATTCATATACATTTCAATAATTTCATCTTTTGTATAAGTACGTTCTATTTTTTTCGTTAAAAAGTATTCCTTTATTTTACGAGAAAATGTACGATCTTGTGTCAGAAATACATTCTTCGCAAGCTGCTGTGTAATTGTACTTCCTCCTGCTACAACTTCTCCTGCTGTAATATTTTTAAAAACTGCACTTATAATTCCACTATAATAAATACCATGATGGTTAAAAAATTCCTTATCTTCTACTGCAACAATTGCCTGAACCATAATATCAGGAATATCTTTTCTTTTAACGCCTTCTGTTTTCGAAGAAGCTAATTTAGTTGCGACCTCATTATTTGCATCATAAATTAAAGTCGGTTGTGGAACAGCTTGTTTTAATTCAGATATGTCTTGAGTGGAAATTATTATATTTACAGCAATAAATATAGTAACGAGTACACTTCCCAATACAATTAATGAATTACGAAGTTTCTTCCTCTTATTGAACCACTCAAGCATTTTTTTAAAATGAGTGTTCTTCAATTTCATTCGTTCACTTCCTTCATTTATTTACACTCTTCTTTTTAAAAGGAAGAATATACCGCCTTTTAAATTTATTATAATAACGTAGTCATTCCTATAGTGTAAAGCTTTTCTTTTACATTCATACTTTTTGCAAGAAAAGGACATTCTACAAGTAAGATATTCACTATTGGATATTAATATTATTAATAGAACAACGAGAGTTATGTTAAGTTTTTGTAAACTTTTCGATAAAATGTTTTAAAAAACGACAGTTTTTTGTTAGAATTGATTAGCCAATATATTTTACATATATTACTTTTGTGGGGGTAACAATAATGGTCTTTAAATCAAAAAAAGATAAATTTTCTGAAATGTTAATGAATGTTTCCGAAAATTTAAAAGAAGGCGCGCAATTTTTCGTGGAGTATAAAATTAAAAATGCTAGCGATTTAAAAGAGTTTTCTATGCGCATGAAAGAGTATGAGTCAAAAGGTGACTCATTTATTCACGAAATCATTATGGAGCTAAACAAAGCGTTTATTACTCCGATTGAACGTGAGGACATCCTACAACTTGCAATGAGTATGGATGATGTATTAGACGGATTAGATCACAGTGCTGGTCTGTTCGAAATGTATTCTATTACAGAAGCTGATGAATACATGATTAAATTCGTAGAAGCAATTAATCAATGTGCAATTGAAATTGCAAATTCTGTTGAACTACTGTCTAAAAAGAAGTTAGTCGACATTCGTACGAACGCAATCAAGATTAAGGATTACGAATCACAATGCGATGATATTCGTCGTCATGCGATTAAGCACTTATTCTCTCGTGAGAAAGATCCGATTAAGATTATTCAATTTAAAGAGATTTACGAAGAGCTTGAAGAAGTAGCTGATAGCTGTCAAAGCGTTGCAAACGTATTAGAAACAATTATTATGAAGAACGCGTAAGGAGTTTGATCATGGATACACTCTTGATACTGACCGTTTTAGTAGTCATTTGCGCTTTAGCTTTTGACTTTATCAATGGATTTCACGATACAGCAAACGCTATTGCAACGGCTGTTTCAACGAAAGCTCTAAAGCCTAGACATGCAATTATTATGGCAGCTATTATGAACTTTTTAGGTGCAATGACATTTACAGGTGTAGCAAAAACGATTACAAAAGATATCGTTGACCCATTTGCTTTACAAAATGGTTCTCTTGTAATTTTAGCTGCTTTACTTGCGGCGATAGCATGGAACTTAATTACTTGGTACTACGGTATCCCAAGTAGTTCTTCGCATGCAATTATTGGCTCAATCGCAGGTGCAGCCATTGCTGCTGCTGGTATTAGCTCATTAAACCTTAAAGGATTCATTAAAATTCTTGAAGCTTTAATCATTTCACCAATTATCGCTTTCGTTATTGGTTATATCGTATACAGTATTTTTAAAGTGGTCTTTAAAAACTTTAACTTAACGAAAACGAACAAAAACTTCCGTATATTCCAGATTTTCACTGCAGCATTACAAGCCTATACACACGGTACGAATGATGCACAAAAAGCAATGGGAATCATTACGATGGCTCTTATGGCTAATAACTATCATACTTCTAGCGATATTCCGTTCTGGGTACAATTATCTTGTGCTATCGCAATGGGGCTTGGTACTTCTGTCGGTGGATGGAAAATTATTAAAACTGTCGGTGGACAAATTATGAAAATTCGTCCTGTAAATGGTGTAGCTGCCGATTTATCATCATCACTTGTTATTTTCGGTGCAACATTCATTCACTTACCGGTTAGTACGACGCACGTTATCTCTTCTTCTATTTTAGGGGTTGGTGCTTCTCACCGTGTGAAAGGGGTAAAATGGGGAACTGCAAAACGTATGTTAATTACATGGGTTATTACACTTCCTATTTCAGCTTCTTTAGCTGCTCTATTTTACTACCTATTACATTTTGTTTTCTAATCAAAAGTCGTCTTCCTTATTTTTCTAGGAAGACGACTTTTTTGTGAACAAGCCTATTTCTCATTAAAAAGCGTGTATAATAATTGGTGGATAAGTTATTTAGAGGAGTTGGCAATTTTGGAATACATCATGTTACTTTTCATCGGACTAATCGCCGGGACAGTCGGCAGCCTAGTTGGGCTTGGAGGCGGAATTATTATTGTTCCGTTATTAATTGGATTACACAGTTTATCACCACAACTTGCAGTAGGGACTTCTATGGTAACAGTCGTTTTTACAGGGCTATCTTCCACCCTTACTTATATGAAGCATAAACGAGTAGATTATAAAAGTGGACTTATTTTATTTATCGGAAGCGGCCCTGGTGGTATTATCGGATCATGGGCAAATAAATTTTTAAACCAAGACACATTTTCTTTATACTTTGGGGTTTTCCTTATATTCGTCTCAATTCTACTTATGCTTCGAGACAAATTAAAACCTCTTTCCCTCTCAAATACGTCTGTAATTAAGCGTTCTTTTACAGATAATGATGGAAATACTGTACACTACCAATTCCCACCGTTTCTTGCTATCTTTATTGCCTTTATAGTTGGGTTTATATCTGGGTTATTTGGAATTGGTGGCGGTGCCTTACTTGTTCCAGCAATGATGCTTCTTTTTGCATTCCCAGCACATATTGCAGTAGCAACTTCAATGTTCATCGTATTTCTATCAGCAATTGTAAGTTCTGCAACTCACATCTCACTTGGAAATGTCAGCTGGATTTATGCATTAATCCTTATTCCTGGTGCATGGATCGGCGGAAAAATCGGGGCTTACATTAATACAAAACTAAGTGGTAACGCCGTAATTAATTTATTACGTATTACGTTAATTATTCTTGGAACTAGATTAATCATTATTTCCCTTTTATAACGTATTCTTTTTAGAATGCGTTTTTCTTATACACATGAATATAAAAATCCTCCGAGGAGAACAAATAAAATTAAACAAACACATAATAACATATAATTTGAAATATGTACTTTCTTCAAGTTGACCACTCCTATAACTGCGACTGTTATCTTTATGATAGCGAAAAAATAGTTCACTTGCAGTTACAGAGTGCTAACAATGCAAAATCAATTATTACAAATTTTATCCTTATATTTCATTTCTTTGTATATTCTATCGATTTAATAAAAAAAGATGTCATATTGACATCTTTTTTAGTGAAGAAGTGACCATCCCATAAAGTCTTCATGTACTTGGCACGCCCTCTTATCATTTCGATCATATAATTCAGCATAACTATCTGTTTCTTCATCATAAGCCATCGTATAAATAATTTGGCCGTCTACTTCAACGGATAAAACGACTCCACCTTTCATCTCTTCTACATGAATGATAGCATTCGCCGGAATTCTCATATCCGTCATTCTCATCGCATCTAACAATATACTAAACCCCCTACAGCGTATTCATTGCTAGTACTATTACACACTAAATAGTATACTACTGTAATAGCATACATTTCGTCAATGAAATTGCTGTTGAAATAGCATATTGTCTATATACATATACGCTAAAATAGAAGAAATAGAAACATATTAATGGGGGGCTAACATTGATTCTACACAAAGGAGATGTACTATTCCGTCAAGGCGAGGACGGTCCTTTATACTTTATAAAAACAGGCTTATTAAAAGTAGTTCGGCTAGAGGAAGACGGAACACCATTTTTATTCAACATTATCGTTCCAGGTGAAACGATACCTCATCATTCTTTGATTTCACCGAAAGAATATCACGGTACAGCTATCGCTTTAATAAAAACAGAAGTTGAACCGATCACTAGTAGTGAATGGTATGAGAGACTTCAAGCAAATCCCGAATCATATGCCAACATCGCTATGCAATTGCAATCTAAATTAAGAATGATGCAACAACGAATTGATCAATTGACAACCGTCTCTCCGAAAGAACGTCTTCATCGTTTACAAGAATGGTTCACATTATATTTAGGTGACATTCCTATATATGAAATATTAACACAAACTGAAATTGGTCAACTGATAGGCATACGCCGTGAAACAGTTAACCGTTTATTACGAGAACAAATAAAAAACGAGGTAAAATAAATACCTCGTTTTTTTGTTTATTCTCATTCGTCTTATTGTAAGCTTGTTGCTGGGCCGAAAAATTCATAATGAATATGCTCTTGTTTCACACCTAAATCAGTTAGTGCAGCATTTATATGCTTCATAAATGCTACTGGACCACAAAAATAAAATTCTGCTTCAGTTGTCGGAATAATAGTTTTTAACCATTCGCTTTCAACGAAACCTTCTTTATCAAAGTTCTTCATTTCTATATCTTTTTCAGTCGGTGCAGAATAACAAGTATATGCTTTAACTTGTTCATATTCATTTTCTACTGCCTTAACGTGTTCTTTCATTGCATGTGTATTACTATTTATTGCTGCATGAACAAAATATACATTACGTTTTGAATCTTGTTCAATTAACGTATTTAACATACTCATCATCGGTGTAATCCCTACTCCACCACTAATTAGTACAACTGGTAATGTTGAATCCATATTTAACACGAAATCTCCCGCTGGTGCACTTACTGGTAAAACATCTCCTTCTTTTACATGTTCATGTAAGTAATTAGACACTTTACCGTCTGGTGTATCTACACCTTTTTCTTTCTTTACACTAATACGATAATATTCTTTCCCAGGTGCATCGGATAAACTGTATTGACGATTATGTGTATATGTCTCACCTTCAATATTGATTTGAACCGTTACATATTGACCTGGGATGAATGAAGAAACTTTCCCTCCATCTTCAGGTTTCAAATAAAATGACGTAATAACATCGCTTTCCTTCACTTTTTTAACAATCACAAAGTTGCGGAAGTCTTTCCATCCACCTTCTTTATGTGCAGCTTCTTCATACATCTCTGCTTCAATGCTAATAAATGCATCAGCAATGACACCATATGCTTCTCCCCATGCATTTAAAACTTCATCAGGTGCACCTGCGACTTCTTTAATGGCACGTAGTAAACATGTACCTACAATCGGATAATGCTCAGCTTTAATACCTAAACTTCTATGCTTATGACCAATTTGTTTTACAACTGGAATAATTGCTTCTAAATTATCAATGTACGTTGCAGCTGCATAAACAGCATTCGCTAACGCTTGTTGTTGTCTTCCCTTTTTCTGATTCGTATGGTTAAAAATATTCAATAACTCCGGATGTTCTGAAAATAAAATTTGATAAAATCTCGTTGTAATTTCAACGCCTTTTTCTTGTAATAATGGTACTGTTGACTTTACGATTTCAATTGTTTTTGCACTTAACATTGTATCCCACTCCTCTATTTCCTTAACTGTTTTTAGTTTAACTGAATCTTATAATGCAGATTGTGATTTTAATCACTATTAACACGTTGTTTTTGTGAATAATATATGAACATTGCATTTACAAAAGAAAATAAGCTAACTAGAATTCTAGCTAGCTTATTATTTTGTTTGTATAGCTTGTTCAATTACCTTTCTATCTTTCCCATCACCAAACTCCGTATACCCCCAGATATTCGTTTCACCTCTATATTTATTTACAATAATATCCAAATCATGATATACACGGTGGGCATACACTACATACTCAATATTTTGAAGTTCCACACCTTTTTTTACAATTTCATAACTTCTATTTACATCGCGTTTTATTTTTTCATTCTTTATTTCCGTATGTATATTTTTTAAAGATGGTTCTTGTTGTTGAAACCATTGCTTAAATTGCTTCCAATCCCCGTCTGTATAATTCTCTGCTTTACCGTAATTTAAGAAATTATTATAGCTTTCATGTGTCATTCGAATAAAATCTAGCACTTTTGTCTCTTCTTGCACATCTTCTACTTGAGCTATTGTATTTACCTCAGCAGGCTTATTCGCATAATGTAACAGCACTTTCATAAGACTATAACTCGCAATGATCATTACGATAATAATCCCGAATACACTTAACAATTTCTTCATATACAGAACTCCTTCTCTACTAAAGATATTACAATGTATGACTATACTTGTAACATTCTCTCGTAGAAATATAATTCCTGTATTAATTCTTCCTATCATTTCGACAATATTTTTCTACACATTTCGTCTTGGCAAATGCTCCTGTAAAACAATATAACCTTCATAAGCTGTATAACCAAGTATAGCTATTAATCCGATATAACAAGCAAATACTGTCCATTTCGTTTTCGTATCCACTTTATAATAGTTTTCTTGTTGTTCCTTTTCTGTTTTCCATTCATTTAATTTTCTTTCTGACGCTTCAAATGCTTCTCTTATGTGAATAGTATACTCATCTATTTCATCTTCATATGGAACATAATCTAACGGTTCAAACTTTGGTAAAAGATACTCTAACACTTCCATTTTTTGAAGTTCACCTATTTGTAACTCTTTTTCCCGTTCACTTTGTCTTAATGCATTCATCTCATGATGCATCATGTATATAGTCCGATGTGCAGCTCCAGTTTCTTTTAATTCCTCTTCAAGCCTAGCAACATATTCTTTCATTCCATCAATTTTATGCCCTAATTCCTTAATCGGCTCATCTCTCTTTATCACTCTGTATAATTCCATACAACCGATAATAACAATAAATCCTCCCAAAATACTTTTAAAGTAAATTGAATAGCCAAGTAATAAAATAAGGCCTGCTCCCCAAATTTTAGTACTGACAACTGAAATAATTCGCCCACCATCTAGCGGCGAAACAGGAATTAAATTAAAGAAATTAATCATACTTCCAAGCAAAATAACAAGCGCCCAAAACGGCTCTTGCGTCATTATATAAAGTGGGATCGCTGGTAAAAATGAAAGAAGTCCGAAAAGCGGTCCCATATAGGCGATGTAAGCTTCATCTTTCGCATTTTTCGGCATCTCTTTCATTCCAATAAGGGCCCCCATAAACGGAATAAAGATTGCTGGCGATGTTGGGATCCCCTTTCTTTTCGCAGCCCATAAATGGCCCATTTCATGAACAAACAACAAATAAATGAGCGCCACTCCAAATTTCCAACCATATAGAACTGCGTATGCGCCAAGCGATAGAAACATACTAAATACCGTTGAAAACTTTGCTAATTTAAAAATTGCAAATACCCACTTTAACTTAGACAGTAAAAATAGACCTATCGCAACAATAATTCCCCATAATCCTTTTTTATTATTTTTCATATTCCTCTCCTTTATCTCTCATTAATGAATCATATTCATTCATCAAAGCTTGTTCTTTTCTCTATTATGACATATTTTTTTCTATTGTTAGAAATAATGTTTATTTAATCCATTTTTAGCCAAAAATATAAATAAAGGAGGTATATACGAATGAATTTACAATCTCTCATAATAAGTGTTTTATCATTTTTAGCTTCAACTCTTATTTTTTATACAGTGAGCTATGTATTATTATTAGATTGGTTGCCAAATCACTTACTTATCACTCTTATCATTCTTTCCGCTCTTATGATTTCATTTCTTATTACACGAAAATCAATGAATGAGCCATCTGCAAAAGCAAAATAATAGAGAGGGTGTTCTTCCCCCCTCTCTATTATCATTTCCTAGGAAAGGCTACATACAATTTCAATTCAGCTACAGCCAATAAGGATCTTATCTCAAAATTCAGTTGGAACAAAGAAGTTAAGCGGGAATCAACGCCGAATTGGCAAAGACTATTAATCAACGAAAAATGAGCATCCTCTGCCGATTAAAGTCTCACTTTATCTTTGAAAATTCATTTTTTCACCATACTCTTTAACGATTTGAATTATATTTTGAAACACGCCTATTTTTTCTTTTTCACTGTTTAATATTTTCAAATCATACTTTTCGTAATATGTTTCTAATGATTTTAATTGTGATTCTGAAGCACCTTTTATCGGAACAGTAGCATGCAATTCATATTGCTTATACCCTTCCTTTACTTTTTCACCTAAAATCATTTCACTCTCTTTTGCTCCAATTAATTTTTGAACTTTTTCTGGGAAAGTGAGTTGCAAATAATACTCTCGTTCCTTCACTAACTTGTTATATAGTGATTGTGAAATCGTATACCGTACCATATAATTCACGTTTTGATCGCCCGCTTTAATATGAAACGCAGTAATCTGCAAATCTTTTTTTGTTACTTCCGTTAAAGGACCTACCTGCATCTCATCTTCTTTTTGTTCTGAAACATTTGGAAATATAGCCAAAAGCTTTTCCGTATCTTTTTCATTCAACATATACATAGCTTTCTTATATTGCACCCATCCTCGTCTATCTTCTCCCCTTAACCATGCATAATAAGTTTCTTTTTTCCCATCTCTACTAATTTGTATTTCATATTCAGGTTCACCGAAGCTTCCGGTTATTTCTTGTTTCTCAGCTTTATCCAAAATGTCTATTACTAACTTCGCTTCTGATTCCTGCAACTTTTTCTCTTTATGTTTTTTTTGTATAACGGTTACCCCAATTGTTTCTTTCACTTCATTCACCGTCTCTTCTACTTTTTTTGTTTCTTTTTTTTGCTCAGCTTGACCACAAGCTGCTAGTAACATAACAAATAACAACAATACATATTTCCCTTTCAAATTAATCCTCCTTTTACGATAAGAAATTCTTATAATCTTCATACATAAAACAAAAACGTGACATCCTATTAAATAAGTTATACTAATCATTGAAAGGAGGTCTTTATCATGTCCATTAATTTTCATGATCCAAATAATAAATACACATACGCAACAAGAAACGCTCATATTTCTTGGGCTGAAATGGTAAAAAACATTACAGACATACAAAACAAGCAAATAATTGATATTGGCTGCGGTGGCGGGATTTATACGAAAGAACTTGCTCTTATGGGAGCCAAAAATGTTGTGGGACTTGATTTTTCAAAAGAAATATTACAAGCTGCAAAAGAAAATTGCGGCAACATTCCAAATATTTCTTTCATCCACGGTGATGCACATAATATCCCATACCCTAATGAAACATTCGACATAGTTATTTCTCGTGCAGTTATTCATCATTTACAAGACATTCCTACATTTTTATGTGAAGCTTCTCGTATATTAAATAAAAACGGTGTACTTATTTTACAAGATCGAACGATTGAAGATTGTACAGTTCCAGGAAGTCCCGAACACATTCGTGGATATTTTTTCTCTATATTTCCAAAACTCATTGAAATAGAGTCAAAAAGACGTCCAAAAACCAACACGATACAGAAAGAATTACAAAAACATTCTCTTCACGTGCTTCCCACACAAACACAATGGGAAGTACGAAAAATACATGATTCTGTAGAAGCATTACTACAAGATTTATCTCCTCGAACAGGTCGATCCATTCTATATGAGTTAACAGATGATGAACTTTCTCAACTTCTACAACATATACAGACCGCATTACAAAACGTCTCTCCTATTATTGAAAGAGATCGATGGACAATTTGGAGCGCCATGAAGTTGTAAGGAAGGAAGCCTCACAAAATAATGTGAGGCTTCCTTTCTTTCATAATCTAATTTTGCAACACTCTTGATATCCTCCACTTCTGGCCTGTGCACTTCCACACTTCGGACATACTAAATATCTAGACTGATTTGTCAACAAACTACCTTTTTGAAAGAGTAAAACTTCTGCTTGTTTAAACGAACGCGAATAATATAACCACATAAAACCAATTATAGCAATAATGCCAAATAATACTCCCATCGCAAGCATTTCAGTCACCTCTTTTGGTTTGTTCTTTCCAACAAGTGGATTGTTGTAATATTCTCTGTAAATTCAAATAATCCCTTCTTTACTCCTATAAATATCAACTTTCTCTATAAATTTTACAATTCTCCACAAATTTTTACTCCCATTTTACAATTCATTATTCCTTTTGCAACAACGAATATTACTTTCGATATTTCCGTATATAAATATATCTTTCAAAAAACATATTGACTTTCTAAAAAAAACATGCAACAATACTGTCAGAATACTTGAATAAAAATTCATTGACGAGAACGAGTACGTTATAGAACTGTTCCCCAGAGAGTTGGCGATTTGCTGAAAGCCAACGTTCAGTGCGTAACCGAAAATCATCTCCGAGAAGTAGAACCGAATGTTACAGTAAGTTCTTACCGGCCGTCCCCCGTTACAAGGAACACGTATCATGTTGTACGTTGCAAAGCCGTATACATATAGATTTATTTCTACATGTGTAAATTAGGGTGGTATCGCGGGTAAATATAACTCGTCCCTTTCTTTAGGGACGAGTTTTTTGTGTTCTTACAAATGAATTTAAAAAAGGAGGAAAAACAATGAACACTGTATCAAAAAAACATATTTTTTTCACGGGTCTTATGCTATTTTCTTTATTTTTTGGGGCAGGTAATTTAATTTTCCCTCCCATGCTTGGACAAAACGCAGGTGAAAATTTTTGGCCAGCAATGATTGGATTTTTACTAACAGGAGTTGGCTTACCACTACTAACTGTTATCGCAATTTCTCTATCAGGAAATGGGATGCAGCAACTTGCAAGTCATGTCCATCCATTATTCGGAATTTTCTTTACAGTAGTTGTATACATTGCCATCGGTCCATCCATGGGCATCCCACGTGTTGCAAATGTTGCTTATGAAATGGGTGTTAGTTCTTTCTTACCAGAAACAATCCGCTCTAGCAGCCTAGTGCTATTTGTATATACAATCATATTCTTTACTTTCGTATTTTGGCTGAGCTTAAATCCATCTAAACTTGTCGATCGTATTGGAAATATATTAACACCTATTTTATTAATCTCAATTTTCTTATTGTTTGTTAAAAGTGTCTTTACACCACTTGGGCAATCAGGACCAGCTATGCAAGAGTATCAAACTTCTCCAATCTTCAAAGGCTTTATGGAAGGGTACTTAACAATGGACACCATTTCAGCACTTGCATTTGGAATTATCGTTGTAAATGCAATTCGCTCTAAAGGTGTGAATGATCGTAAGTCCATTGCCATCGCCACAGCAAAAGCAGGGCTTATTGCCGCTACAGGACTCGTACTTGTATATGGTGCACTCGGCTGGCTGGGGGCAACTAGTGTCTCTCTCGGATATGCAAAAAATGGTGGACAGCTACTTACTGTTATCGTACAACAATTATTCGGTCCGTATGGTTTGCTCCTATTATCTCTTATCGTTACACTCGCTTGTTTAACGACATGCGTTGGACTCGTATCTGCGTGCAGCCAATATTTTTCAACATTATTGACTACATTTTCATACAAAACATTCGCGAGTATCATTTGCGCATTAGGATTATTAGTTGCCAACTTAGGTTTAACGAAAATTATCGCAATCTCTGTTCCAATTCTACTTGTTGTGTATCCAATTGCGATTGTACTCGTACTACTATCGTTACTTCATAAATACTTCGGTGGATATCGCTCTGTTTATGTATGTGCTTTAATCGGATCAGCTGTAGTGAGCGTATTTGATGGATTAAAACAAGGTGGTATTTCAGTTTCATTCATCACACCATATTTTGAATTTATCCCTTTATATAATGAAGGAATCGGTTGGCTAATACCAGCATTAGCAGGAGCTCTTCTTGGCCTTACAATCGCTAAGTTAAGCGGTACGAAAAAAGTTCCATTACTAATCGAATCTAACGAAGTAAAAGCCTCCTAAAAAAACTCCCAAAAGGGAGTTTTTTTACATTTGATAAGCAGTATGATTAAAACTGCTTATTTTATAAGCTTTCGTATAATATTCAATATTTGTATCAACTGTTTCTACCTTGACAACATCATAGCGCTCTTCTTGCTTTACTAAAAATAAATAGTATTCCTCTGTTGCCTCAATAATCGCAATTTTATCTGTTTCAACATTATATTGTTCACAAAGTGCTTGTAATGCGTTCACATACTCCCCTAATTTTTTAGACTTATCCATTCCGAATATAGTTTGAACTAACATATACATTCTCCCCTTTATATGTACTGTTAACACCTTGATGATAACGCTTACATTATTTATCGTCAATAAAAACATTCGATGGTTTTAACGCCAAATCTATATTGTAGCGAGCCAATAATCAGCGAGGAATTCCCCGCCAATTAAAGCTTCACTTTATCACTTCGTTAATTGATGCCTAAATGCATAAATAACTGCCTGAGTACGATCACTTACATTCAATTTATTTAATATGTTACTCACATGTGTCTTTACCGTTTTCAGTGCAATAAATAACTCGTCCGCAATCTCTTGATTACTTTTTCCCTCTGCAATTAATAACAAAATCTCAAACTCTCTTTCCGTTAAGTCATCATGCAAAGGTTGCTCTTTCTTTTGACGCATACGGGACATCATTTTCCCGGTAACTTTCGGCTCTAATACTGTTTCTCCATCATAAGTAGCTCGTACAGCATCGGCAATATCACTTGCTCTTGATGTTTTTAATAAGTAACTGGTCGCACCAGCCTCAATAACAGGGTACAATTTTTCGTCATCTAAAAAGCTTGTTACAACTACAATTTTTGCTTCTGGCCATTCTTGAATAATAGCACGTGTTGCTTCGACGCCATCCATCTCATCCATAACAAGGTCCATTAAAATAATATCCGGTCTTAATTGCAATGCTAATTCTGATCCTTTTCGTCCATTCTCAGCTTCCCCTACTACTTCAATATCTGGCTGTGTAGATAAATATGCCGATACACCCATACGAACCATTTCATGATCATCGACAAGCAATACTTTTATCATACTTCTCCCCCTCTCTCAATCATAATCGGTACTTTTACTTCTATTTGTGTACCTTTGGCCGGGAAACTAAGCACCTTGAGTGTCCCACCAATTTCATGAACACGCTCTTGCATCGATCTTAGGCCATATGAACCTGCCTTATTAACGCCTACTTCAAACCCAACGCCGTCATCAATAATTTTTAAAATCGCATATTGATCAATTTTTCGAAGGCGCACTTCTGTTTTCTTTGCCTTCGCGTGTCGCAACGTGTTTGATAACGCTTCTTGCACAATACGGAATAAATGATCTTCTACACCTTTTTTTAATTCTATTGGCTCAATAAGCCATTCAATTTTCATATGTTGTTTTCGCGATAATTCCGTTAATAATTCCTCTATACCTTCTGTCAGTTTCTTACCTTCCAATTGTACAGGACGTAAATGAAGGAGCAATGCTCTCATTTCTGATTGAGCATTTACAACCATATTTTCAACAAGTTGTAATTGTTTTTTTGTCACATCTGGAAATTCAGTTATTTGTTCATTAATCGCTGACATCATCATCGACATTGCGAAAAGCTGCTGACTTACTGAATCATGCAACTCCCTTGCTAAACGATGCCTTTCTTGAGAAATCGCTTCTTGTCTCATCTCTTCATTCCAATGAGCTCGTTCATTCGTTACTTTTTGAAAGAGTCCAGCTTGCTCCTCTAATCGACGAGCCAAAACGATTACTTTTCGTTCCACTTCATGAAATTCATCATCTGCAGTAAACGAAACATCGCTCGGAAAATTCCCTCGCTCTACTTCAAATAGAAACGTATTTAATCCTTGTATACGCTGCTCTATATAGTAACCGATTGCATATCCTACAATTCCCCCGATAAGTAAACTTGTAGTCATAATAAACAAGCCAATTGGAACAGAAGCGATGGATTCCTTCCATAATAAATCATACACTTGTTGCTCGCTTTTCCATACATATACAATTGTACAAATGAGTGCGATACTAACTGAGGACAACATAGAATAACGAATATACATCCACGAAATATTTTTTTGTTTCTTCATTATACTTTCCTCACTTCCGTGTCGCCTACGACAAGCGAAGAAATAATTTTAATACGACGAGGAGCCTCTTTATACTGCTCTGTTCTAAATGTAACATTGCGGTTAAACCCTGTCTCTTCATGACCTGGCAAGAGCACACGTCCGACAATAACAGAATGATTTAAAGAAAGTTCAATATCATATGGCACATATAAACGAATATTACCAACGACACCCCGAATAACAATTACCGTTTCCCCTTCTGGAATCATAGCAGTAGTTAAATCTATTTCCACATCACAAGCACCGTATTGAACATTAATATCCTCAAGTTCATAAATATGATCCATCATTCGTACATTGCCTACAAACATATTTTTCAAATATGGTTCTGTACGATATATTTGCTTCTCTTCGTCTATAATCCCTTTTTCTTTAATTTCAACCTTCATCGCTTTTTGCTGATGCCCTTGTTGAATCAATTGATAACCAATTAAAGCTAAACAAGCAAATACGACAAGAACAAATGCTGCTGATGAAAATAAGAAGAATAAAAATACGATACCACCAACAAATAAAAATACATTTCCCCGTACATAACGATTCTTTTTACGATAATGCCTTCCAAACATAAGCATAATAAATGCAAAAATGAGACCACCTGGTTCAAAATGTCCAAGTATCATATCAAGAAAAAGACCGAATCCAAATATGATGAGGAGCATCCCCATTAATTGTGTCTTTGAAAAATGTTTCTTCATTTCAGCTCCCCCCTTCTTGTCACATATACATAGAAGAAAAGGCATTGCTTTCCAACACCTTTTCTCCTATCACTATATCATAAGCCTGTTTTATAATATACTACTATTATTTTGTTAACTCTTTCGTTAACGATACATCATTCTTTTCTTTCATTTCACGCTCAAGTTTTGCAATTTTCATATCAAATGTGTCACGCTCATGTTCTTCATTCATACGAGTTTCTAAGTCACGAATGTGATCTTCAATTTCTTCAAATCGTAAGAACGGATTATTTTCATCCATTTTATGCATCGCAGTATTCATACGACGATTTGCATGTGCCATATTTTCACGTGCCATTAGTTCCATACGCTTTGCGTGCATTTCTTTTAATTTATTTTTCATTTCAGAAAGACGACGCTCTAACTCATCAATTTGCTCTACAACACCTGCATACATTTCTTCTAATCGAGTTACTTGCCCTTCATAATAAGCTACCTCTTCTAACGCACGTTCGTGCAATTGTAATTCGCCTGCTTCTTGAGCAATGATAGCTTGCTTTGATCTTTTGTTAACGAAATAACGTGCTTGCTCAAGCTCACGAGCAAAGTTAGATTTTAATGTTTTATGACGTTCAATTAACTTCTCAATTTTTGTTATTTCACGCTCACTATCACGTAAATATTGGTTTAACATCGCAATTGGATTTTTTCTTTCCTTCTCATCTAACACGTTATGAAAATCAGCTAAAATTGCATCGCGTACACGTCCGAATAAAGATTGTTTCATTATAAATCTTCCTCTCTTCTACTTTATTTATAATTTGATTTATTGTTTTAGTTTTTCATTAATTTGTTCCACTCATCTTCAAAGTTGCTATATGGTTTAGAACTTTCTGGAGCAGATTCAACAACTACATCTTTTTCTTTTTTCCACTCACGGTATCCGTAGTATAAAACCACTAAAGCAGCGATACCGATTAATGCTGGTGAATGAGAAAGCGCAATGGATAAACCGATTAAACCAACAATACCCCAAGCTAACTTTCCAAAAAATGACTTAGCTCGCACAAATGATTTATAGCTCCAATATACAACTCCTGCTCCGATTGCGAATCCTACAATACCAGCAAGACTACCAAGAGCAATTAAAGCCAAAATACCGGCTGCGATAAACGCTAGAAATTGTTTCATCTTGTGCTTGCCTCCCTTCGATTTGATACTCTTATCTTAACTATTTTTTCATCTTTCCATAACGAGCTTAAGAACCGTTTTTAACTCAGACTTAAGACCGAGTCATATTCAGCCCTTTACGCAAAAAAACGTGCAGAGTTTATTCTCTGCACGTTTTTTTAATTACTAACATTCATATTAAATTAAGCTGTTTTATGATACTCTTTTTTCTCAGCTACTTTCGAAAATCTTGGAAATCCAATTAAAATAGAAACAATCCCACATACTCCAACTAAGATTGGATAAAATGCATATGGCAACAATTCAACCGGAGATAACGCTGCAAATCCTGCTGCCGTTAACATTTGGGCACCGTACGGAATTAATCCTTGTACACAACATGAGAAAAGATCTAATACACTCGCTGATTTACGAGGGTCTATTTCATATTGATCTGCAATATTTTTTGCAAGCGGGCCTGTAAAGATAATCGAAATCGTATTATTCGCTGTACACATATTCGTCATACTTACTAAACCAGCAATACCAAATTCTGCACCTTTTTTCGAACGAATATTACGTGTTAATACATTCATTAAATATTGAATACCACCATTATATTGGATTAATTCAACCATACCGCCAATTAATATAGCAAGTAATACTAACTCCATCATACCGCCCATTCCAGTCGTTACACTTTTAAAGAAACTTTCTAACGTGTAACTTCCATCTATAAGACCGATAACACCAGATAATACAGTTCCACCAGTTAATACAATAAGTACATTCCAGCCAAGTAGCGCTGTAATAAGTACTCCTGCGTACGGTAAAATCTTTATCCAATCAAAGCTATGTGCTTTAATTTGCGTGTCACTTCCTGAAGTAACTATTACTAATAGTACAATTGTAATAATAGCCGCTGGTAACACAATTAAAAAATTCGTTTTAAACTTATCTTTCATTTCTGTTCCTTGTGAACGAACAGCTGCGATTGTTGTATCTGAAATAAATGATAAATTATCACCAAACATCGCTCCCCCAACAACAGTAGCCATTGCAAGCGCAATTGAGATATCAGTTTGACCACTAATACCTACAGCAATCGGCGCTAATGCTGCAATTGTTCCCATTGAAGTTCCCATTGCTAATGAAATAAATGCACCAATAACAAAGATTCCAGCTACGATAAATCCTGGCGGTAAAATAGTTAACGCTAAATTAACAGTTGAGTCTACTCCGCCCATTCCTTTAGCCGTTTCAGAAAATGCACCTGCAAGCACAAAAATTAATACCATAATCATAATATCCGGATTTCCTGCACCTTTAGCGAACCGCTCGACTTTCACATTAAAACTTTCTTTACGATTCATCACTAAAGCGACTCCTACAGCAATTGAAATTGCTACAAGTATCGGCAATTTATAGAAATCACCTGTAATAATTCCAGAACCAATAAATAGCGCCAAAAATATCCCAAGTGGTAATAAAGCTAAAGCATTTCCTCTCGTTTCTTTCAAAGTACCATCTCTCCCTAGTTTCAACCTTTTTCTAATGAATAACAAAAGACCTCTTCCGATGAGAAGAGGTCTTATACATCTATAAGAAACGCTCTTCTCATCTTTCAAGCACATGCTTGCTGGATTTGGCACAGCACTCTGAAATCGAGTCCGCTGCCGAGGCATCGTAGGGCCAGTCCCTCCGCCTCTCTTTATAAGAAGGTTTCATATTTATTTTTTAATAATAATTTCTTCTCTAACTTTACTCGCTTACAAAACAAAAGTCAATTATTTTTTGTATAGATTTTTTTGGTAATTATACAAAAATTTGAATACAATAATCATTTTAACTTTTCGATTTCTTCTTCCAATATTGAAATCCAATAAAATTCACTATTTTTTATTGCTGCTAATATCCATTTCGTAGTGTACCAAGCTAACTCATACTCTTCCTTCGTGACATCGCCACTTTTATAAGCATCCTCTAGCTCCTCTTCATCTAATACATACACCTTACCGCTAGGTAATAATACTACATCTAAATATAAATCATCAAAATACGGTAAACCACGATCGTCTATTTCATATTCTTTCGTCACATCAATATAATATTGCACTAAATTGTGCCTATCATCTAACATAGCTGTAATCGCAAAGTTCTTTCCATTAATGAAATATTGAACCCACGTATACCCATCACTTGCAATACAAATTTCTTTACCATCATATTCTTTACAACTAGGCTCTCTCACCTTTTTTATATCCAGTATTCCGAGCATTCCCTCTTCCACTTGCTTAAGCCTATAACTCTTTTCTATTAGTCTTTTCCACGAAGAACCGTCACCATATTTACGTTTCATTATGTATACTCCTCTTCTATATACAGAAAAGCTCCCACATATTATGTGAGAGCTTGTTCATATTATAATTAAGCAGCTTGACCCTTTTCAGAAATCTCTTTTAAATAAGCTTGTCCTTTTTCAGCGTCATATTGACCTTCCCACTTAGACATAACTACAGCTGCTAAAGAGTTTCCTACAACGTTAACTGCTGTACGAGCCATATCTAAAATACGGTCAATACCAGCAATGAACGCTAAACCTTCAGGTGGAATACCTACTGTACCAAGTGTCGCTAATAATACAACGAATGATACGCCCGGTACACCTGCGATACCTTTTGATGTAACCATTAATACAAGTAATAATGTAATTTGTTGTGTAATAGATAAATCAATACCGTACATTTGCGCCAAGAAAATAGCCGCAATTGCTTGATATAAAGTTGATCCATCTAAGTTAAATGAATAACCTGTCGGAATAACGAAAGATGTAATTGCTTTCGGACAACCGAATTTCTCCATTTTCTCCATGATTTTTGGTAAAACTGTTTCTGAGCTTGCTGTAGAATACGCTAAGATCAGCTCGTCTTTTAAAATCTTAAAGAATTGGAAAATGTTAATTCCAAATATTTTCGCTGTAAGTCCTAAGACAACTACGACGAAGAAGATCATTGCCCCATATACGACAATTAGCAATTTCCCTAATGGAATTAATGAAGCAAGACCAAATGTAGAAACTGTAACACCAATTAGTGCAAACACACCAAATGGTGCAAATTTCATAACTTGGTTTGTTACATAAAACATTGCGTCAGCTACACCTTGGAAAAATTGAAGAACTGGTCTTCCTCTTTCACCAATTGCTGCTACACCTAAACCAAATAGTACAGAGAAGAAGATAATAGCAAGCATATCTCCGTCAGCCAATGACTTCATAATGTTTGTTGGAACAATATTTACAAACGTATCTGCAAATGAATGACTTTGTACTTGCTCTGTCGTATGTGTATATTTCGAAATATCTGTCTTTGTTAACTGCTCCATATTTACGCCTTTTCCTGGTTGGAAAATATTCGCTATTAATAGACCAACAATAATTGCAATTGTTGTAATAATTTCAAAGTAAATAATTGTTTTTCCGCCTAGTCGACCTAGTTTTTTAACATCGCCAACACCAGCAACCCCAACAACAATACTTGCTACAACAATCGGTACAACGATCATTTTAATTAATCGGATGAAAATATCACCAATTGGTTGTAAGTACTTCACAACAGCTGGATTATCAAAGAAAATCGCCCCAACCGCAATACCAAGCGCAAGCCCTATTAATATTTGCCATGCAAGTCCTATTCTTTTCATATTTGTTGTAACCCCCTCTTCGATGTGTCACTCTATCTCTCATTCTATCTCTATAAAACTAAGAAATTAAGAGTATTACATATTATTCGACAATTCACTACATTTTGTCCCTGTTAAAAATCATAAATCAAAATTTAAAATCTGACAACAAAATAACTTTGCCCGAATGCAAATAATTTTCTTGACAAAAAATAAACCCATGTTAGAAAACCTCACATGAGAACGATTCCTTACTAGTGTTTTATTAGCTTTCTAAGTACTATTTCACCCCATAAAAACTATTACTTTCCTCCTGTATTTTACAGATAAATCCCAAAATATACCTTTATTACAGCCATAAATAAAATGTAAGTACTATGACAATTAAAGTTGAAAAATGATAAATTCCGACAAAACTTAGCAATTTTATAAAGTTTTCTTTACATTATGATTACAACGATAGACACTCTTCTTCTTATGATATATAACATTCATAGGGAAAGGAGTCAGACAACTATGAAAAAGAAATTTGCAGCGTTTAGTGTTTTAGCAGCAGGAACGATTTTTGCTTCCCCGTTACTTTCACCCGTATACGCTGAAACAAATCAAGATAAATTATCTAACATTCAATCTGAATTAGAAGGCAAACAAAGTGACTTACAAAATAAATCAGTCGAGAAAGAACAAATAGAAAAAGAAATTCAAGAATTACAGAAGAAAATCGATGAATTAACTACTTCTATTAATAAAAACGAGGCTGAATTAAACGATACAAAAAAAGAAATTAGCAAAACACAACAAGTAATTACTGACAAAAAGAAACATATAGAACAATTACAAACAAACATAGATACACGTCAGGAAGTTATTAAACAACGATTACAATCTATGCAAGAAAAACCGCGTACAAATATCATTACAGAAGTATTAACAAACTCTACAAACATTGCTGATCTTGTTGATAATATGTACTCCGTAAGTTTAATATTAAACAACGATACAGATATTGTAAAAAAACAAACATCTGATCAAAATGCTGTAACTACAGAAAAAGAAGCTGTTGAGAAAAAAGAACAACAACTGAAAGAATCTGAGCAAAAACTAGAACAAAAACAACAAGAATTACAAAATAACCAACAGCAGCAACAGACTCTTATTAACGATCTACATACGAAAGTAGCAAAAGTAGATTCAGAGATTGAAGGATTAGAAGAATCCAAAGGCATTTTAGAAAATCAACGTCAAGCTGTGCAAAAAGCAATTGAAGAAGAAAAACGGGCCGAAGAAGCTCGTAAAGCGGAAGAAGCTCGCCAGGCAGAAGAGGCTCGCAAACAACAAGCTACTAAATCTACTCAAGCAACTCAAGCAGCTCCAACACCACATGATACAAACATCGGTGGCTTTATCAAACCAGCAGCTGGATCAAAAACTTCCGGATTTGGTGTACGTTCTTTAGATAACCATAAAGGAATTGACATCGCCGCTTCGGGAACGGTTCCAATTATCGCTGCTGCAGATGGCGTTGTTATTCGCTCAGAATTATCATCTAGTTACGGAAACGTAGTGTATTTATCTCACCGTATAAACGGAAAAACATATACGACAGTATATGCTCATATGAATAGCCGTTCTGTATCGAATGGACAAACTGTAAAACAAGGCGATCAGCTTGGATTTATGGGGAACACGGGCCAATCATACGGACAACATTTACACTTCGAACTTCATCTTGGAGAATGGAATGTCGGCAAGACAAACGCAGTCGACCCATCTCCTTATATCGGATTATAAAAAACCTCGGTACCTACCGAGGTTTTTATTTACACTTCACACAATATAGGCATTCTACATAGACTATAACTAAATGCCTATAGTTTACGAGGTGATCAATATGAATACGCAATTACAACAAAAAATAGAAGAAGCTAGAGCGACATTTATCGGCCGGATATTTACATTTGGCGGATCAGTTTTATTTTTAATCGGTTCATTCCTCGCAGTCACCACAGCCTATAAAGCGTATAATCGTCTATTACATTCAACAACATAAAAAAAGACGGGAGATCCCCGCCTTTTTTTATGCAAACATTTTAAATACACCTATCACATTTAAAAATACAATTATTACAGTTACCGGAATGACATAACGAAGTAAGAAGAACCAAATGTTAAATAACGTTTTCCCCTTCGTTTCCGTCACTTCTAATTCTTTCATCAACAACTCTTTACTCATTTTATTTGGTACAAATAATGAAATAGCTAGTACTCCTAACGGCAGCAATACGTTACTTACCGAAAAGTCGACTAAATCAAAGAATGTTTTCCCAAATATTTTCACGTCACTCATAATCCCAAATGATAACGCTGATGGAATACCGACTGCAAAAATAAGAATACCAATTAATAATGATGCTGACGGACGCTTCTTCTCATTACCTTTCGCAACAGATGCTACTACAATTTCAAGCATTGAAATTGCTGATGTTAAAGTCGCAAAGAAGAATAAAATTAAAAACATAATAAAGAAAAATTGACCAAATGGTATTTTTGCAAATACTGCTGGAAGGACGATAAACAGTAATCCCGGTCCTTCAGTCGGTTTAACTCCTAATGCGAAAATCGCTGGGAAAATTGCTAATCCTGCAAGTACTGTAACAAAAACAGTTAAACTTACAATAGATGTTGCCGATTTCGCTAAATGTTCCTCTTTCTTCAAATACGAACTATACGTTACCATTACCGAGGCACCTACAGTTAGCGAGAAGAAAGATTGTCCCATCGCATATAAAATTGTATCTGCTGTAAGCTTTGAAAAATCTGGTTTTAAGAAGAACTCTACTCCAGCAAAAGCACCATCGAGTGTTAACGCACGAACAATAATCGCAATAAATAAAATAAATAATAGCGGCATCATGTACTTACTTGCCTTTTCTATACCTTTCTCTACACCTTTACTTACAACAAAAATCGTACAAAGCATAAAGATAAATTGCGCTCCAATCGCACTTAACGGATTTGAAATCGTTTCACCGAACAATTGTCCATAATCAGCTACTCCATTCCAGAAACTTCCTGTCACACTATAATATAAATAAAGTAAAATCCATCCACCTACAACACTATAAAAAGATAGTACACTAAAACAAGTAACAACTCCCATACGACCAATCCAAGGATATAATTTGCTATTTGGCACTAGTACTTTATAAGCTGTAACCGCCTCTTTTTGCGTGCTACGTCCAATAACAAACTCCGCTATTAGAAGAGGCATACCTATAAATAAAGTTAGAAGTAAAAATACAAGGAAGAATGCACCTCCCCCGCCATTACCTGCAACATATGGAAATTTCCATATCGCACCAAGACCTACTGCGGCTCCGGCTGCTGCGAGTACAAAGCCTATTTTCGACGTCCATTGCTGTGTTTCTTTCATCATAAATTCTCCTTTTCTGAATATTTAAACTTTTGTTAATTATACACTTTCATTTCATACTCGCACACCTCCTTTAGAAAATAAAAAAGTCCCCTACACGCAAATATGCATGTAGAGGACGATATATGTAATGTAAATACCGTGGTACCACCTCAATTGGATTGATAAATCCCACTTGTTCAAGTACAGGAATAATTCCGATACTCTATCCTTTTAACGGCGGAACCCGGGTTGCCTACTACAATGTTCAACATACCTCTCGCAAGCCCATTCTGTATAATTTATCGTACCGGGCTCCCACCTAACCCCAGCTCTCTGAACGCATCAAATATACGTACTCTTCTTGCTCATCGATTTCATCTATTGAAGTTACTTGTGATTATAAATTATATTTTTATATTTGTAAAGCGCACTTTATCTTTTATTATTTTAAAACCTTCCCCTCTAATTCTCGCAAAAAACTTTCTCTTTCTCTCTCATTTTGCACATATACTGATTTCAACACTTCTTGGAGTAATATATTTCGTTCTCTCTTTTCTAACTGTAAATCTTTTAACTTCACCCTTACTTCATATAAAAAATCTAAATACGATTCATATGTCTCATCATATTTATTTGCAATCTCATCTCGAATTTTTTTTGCGAGCTTTGGGCTCGCTCCCCCAGTAGAAACTGCTATATTAAGCAAACCATGATGAATCGCTGCTGGAAAGTGAACATTACCACTTTCCGGATTTGTAATAACATTTACTAATTGATTCTCTGCGGCATCTTCAGCAACTTGTTCATTTAATATTGAATCACTACTCGCTGCAACAACTAAAAAAGCATTTTTAATATCACTTTTTTCATATTCTCTTTGATACCAACGAATTTTCTTTTCTTCCACAAGTTTTACTAAATTCGCATCTAATTCTGGACTGATCACAACTATATCCGCACCTTGTTTGAGTAAAGGAATAATTTTAAATCCTGCAACTTTTCCCCCACCAATAACAACAACGCGTTTCTCATTAACTCGCACTGTAAGTGGATACATACTGATCTCCTTTCAATAACTCCGTCGTTTTCTGAATTAACATATCTTGTAACGCTTCATTCTTCCCTAAATATGGAATGATTTTAATCTCTTCCAATGCATATTGGCGCACTTCTTTCTCAATATGTTTCATAAGTAAACCTGTAAATAACAAATAAGGTAGCACAACGATGTTCTCCACTTCCCGTTCTACAACTTCCTTCAATTTCCTCTCAAATTTCGGCTCCGCAGCCGCTAAATAACAAACCTCAACTTTTTTAATTTTCTCCTCAGCTTGAAATAAAGAGGCGATCCATTTTATATCTTGTAATACTTCAGGATCACTACTTCCTCTTGCAACGAGCAGAAGGGTCACTTCAGCCTTCCCTTCCTTTTCAATACCACTTCCGTTATATACTGATTTGATAAGTGTTTCTGATACACCAAACGGATTACCATAAGTCACTTTAACATTCGGATATTGATTCTTGAGCTTTACCAATTCAAATGGAATATCTTTCTTCACATGACCTGCCGCTAATAAAAAAACAGGGATGGCAATAATCTCCGTGGCCCCACGCTTCACACATGTACGAAAACCATCTTCAATAGAAGGATTCGCTAACTCTAAAAAACAAACTTCTTGAATATTCGCTTCTATACGACTCATACACGATGTAATAAATTGAATCGCCTCTTCTTTCGCTGTCTTCAAACGACTTCCATGACATATATATAAGACGGCTTTCATTTTACAACACTCCACTTACTTGATAAGCATTTTCCGTTTGCTTCTCAAACCAATGGATTTTTTCTCTAAAACGGACAACTTCTCCAATTACAATCATGCTCGGATTTTGAATTCGCTCTTTTTTCGCAACATCTACAATTGTTCCTAATGTCCCAACAACTGTACGTTGCATAGACGTCGTCCCCTGCTCAATAATAGCAGCTGGCGTACTTTTATCTTTTCCATGCTTCATAAGTTGCTCACATATGTAGGGCAAATTACTAACCCCCATATATATCGCTAAAGTCTCTACACCTTTCGCTAAACTTTCCCATTTCACTTCTTCTTCAGCACCTTCTTTCCTATGCCCAGTCACAATAGCAAAACTTGCACTTGCATCACGGTGCGTCACTGGAATACCAGCATAAGCAGGTGCAGCTATTCCAGATGAAATACCTGGGACGATTTCAAATGGTACACCTTGCTTTGCTAATGCTTCCGCTTCTTCTCCCCCTCTACCAAATACAAATGGATCGCCGCCCTTAAGCCTCGTTACTACTTTCCCTTTTTTCGCATACTTAATAAGAAATGTATTAATTGTTTCTTGCTTCATCGTGTGATAATTCGGGAGTTTCCCGCAATAAATTAAATCCGCGTCAGGCTTTGCGTGTGAAAGCAGCTCTTTATTCACAAGGCGATCGTATAAAATAACATCTGCCTTCTCAATACATTTCAACCCTTTAACAGTAATTAAATCTGGATCGCCAGGACCCGCTCCAACAATATAAACCTTCCCCATCATCTCTCCTCATTTCTACTATTAAAATGAAACTTCCATTCGTATATTAGAATGGAAGTTTTTATTTTTTCGTATTACTAATCTCTACTCATGAATAACAAATGCTGCACCTTTTCGAATCTTCTTTTTTTCAAACAAAGAAATCTCTTTTACCTCTGGCAACGGTAAAAAATGTTTTTCAAGCTCAATCTCCGCAAGCTTAAATGCCTGTTCTTCACTTTGAGCAACAACAACAATCGGAACAATATCACTCACTAATACAGCTTCAAATCGATATAAATCCATATTGTCCCCCCTAAGACGCTATGACTTCTTCTAACACGTTATTTAACGCTATTTGTAATGTGTCTACACCAACACGACCTACAAAATCATAAAATGTTTCGGCTGGTAATTTATTCTCTTTGAAATAACTTATAAATGATGCGAGTACATCAGGTAAATCCTCGCCATCTATTTTTCCTTTTAACTTTTGATTGTAGGCACCGCCATCTAACAACGTTCCACCTACATATATCTCAAATGCTTCAACAATTCCCTTTTCCTTCGTTTTCATTTTCACCCCTTGTAACCCAATGTCAGCAATTTGACGTTGACCACATGAATTCGGGCAGCCTACCATATGAATTCGAACTGGAACATCGAGTGCAATTTGTGTATCTAAGTATTCTGCAATTTTTCGTAATCTTTCTTTCGTTTCTACTAATGCAAGATTACAATATTCAATACCGGTACATGAAACCGCATGACCAATAAATGATTTTGGGCTTGCAGATATCGCTTCAAACAACGGTTCACTAAGTAATCCTTTTACATTTTCCGGAGGAACGTTCGGAATAATGAAATTTTGTGAATTACATGTACGAATTTGTCCATTTCCATATTGCTTTGCGATTCTTGCAATCTCAAACATTTCTTCTGCATGTAAACGACCTACCGGTACATTAAAACCTACATATTTTAATCCCTCTTGTTTTTGGTCTTGAACACCATAAAAATAGCCTGCATTCCATCCTTTGAGTGCACTTTCCCCTTTACTTTGTAAAGGCCCTGTATACTCTATTAGTTTCTCTTTAAATTTCTCTGCTCCCCAGTCCGCAACAAGAAATTTCAAACGGGCTAAATGACGTTTCTCACGATATCCAAAATCACGGAATATAGTAGCAATCGCAATTGCCACTGCCTTCACTTCTTCTGGTAAAACGAACACATCTAATTCATCAGCTAAATATGGACGGGCTGATAATCCTCCGCCTACTTTTATATGAAAACCAACTTTTTTCTCACCATCTATTTCTTTCGTAGCAGGTGTAAATGCAACACAGTTAATCTCTGCGTTTGCTGAGTTATAAATATTAGAACTAATAGACATTTTAAATTTACGTGGCAAATTAGAAAACTCTTCATTATGTTGGAAATAGTCATATACCTCTTTCACAATATGTGTCGTATCAAATAGTTCATTTGCATCAATTCCAGCAAGCGGATTACCTGTAATATTCCGCGTTATATCACCACAAGCCCCCGCTGAAGATAATCCAACTCTTGCTAATCTTTTAAAAATATCTGGTATTTGCTGAATTTCTAACCAGTGAAACTGAATCGCCTGTCTCGTAGTAATATCTATTACATCACGTCCATAATCCTCAGCGATAGAAGCAAGTACTTCTGCCTGCGCATTTGTAATAATCCCTGACGGAATATTTACCCGCATCATAAAATAACCAGCTTCTTTTGGACGTTGTAAATACAATCCCGCCCATTTAAAGGCATCCCACTCTTCTTTCGGAATAGATTCAAATCCATTTTCCGCATAGTAAGGAATATCATTAAAAATTTCTAATCCATCTTTTTCTAATTTATTTTTCTCCGTTTGATTTAGTTTTTCATTGTTAGCCCATACTTTTTCATAACTCATTTTTAAATCCCCCTATATAAAGTGAAACTTTAATCAGTAGAGTTTTGTTCATCCCACGCTGATTATTAGCCTTAACCAATCGGGTATTTACGGGCAGCCCGCCCCCCACCTAACTTCCTTGCCCCAATCGAACTTTGAGGTAGGAATTTTACTTCCCGGCAAATAGCGGGATAAAACTACGCTCTTGTAAGTACTTCACGATTTGTTCTGCACATTCTTCAATAGAATATTTGTGCGTTTCTACAATTAATTCTGCTTGCTCTGGCTCTTCATAAGGCGAATCAATACCTGTGAAATCCTTAATATCACCTTTTCTTGCCTTTTTATAAAGCCCTTTCGGATCACGTTTCTCACACTCTTCAATCGGACACTTCACAAAAATTTCAATAAATTCATCTGCCGCTAATAAATCTCTTACTTGTTTGCGGTCTACTCGAAATGGTGAAATAAATGCTGTAAGGACAACTGTTCCTTGATCTACAAATAACTTTGCCACTTCGCCAATACGTCTTATATTTTCCATGCGATCACTTTCAGAAAATCCTAAGTCTTTATTTAAACCGTGGCGAATGTTATCCCCATCCAGCACATAATTTCCAATATTCTTTTCAAACAGTTTACGAGCGACCGCATTCGCTACTGTAGATTTACCCGAAGCTGATAAACCAGTAAACCAAATTACAAAACTGTGATGTCCATTCTTCACTCTTCTCTCATCTTTTGAAACCGAAGCTGTATGCCAAGTAATATTCGTATCCATCTCGTTCTCTCCCTATTCTGTTACTACTTCTTTTTTTAAACCTTTAATTAGCACTTCTACTACTTCTTTACGACTAAATGTACTTGGCGGAATCTCACCGTTTCTTAATAATTCTCTTACTTTCGTACCTGATAAAATAACATGATCTTCTTTTCCGTGCGGACATGTTTTTGTTGAAGCCATCGCTTCACATTTCGTGCAGTAAAAACTATGTTCAAAGAATAGTGGTGTAATGCCTAACTCTTCTATCGTAAAATTCGTGAAGATTTCTTGCGCTTCGTATGTTCCGTAATAATCTCCTACTCCGGCATGATCACGTCCTACAATAAAGTGGGTACATCCAAAATTCTTTCTTACTAACGCATGAAATATCGCTTCTCTTGGTCCTGCGTAACGCATTGCAGCAGGAAATACACTTAAAAAGACACGATTTTTCGGATAATAGTTTTGAAGGAGTACTTCATAGCTTTCCATTCTTACATCAGCAGGAATATCATCCGATTTCGTTTCTCCAACGAGTGGATTTAAAAAGAGACCATCTACAATTTCAAGAGCAGATTTTTGAATATACTCATGGGCACGATGTACCGGGTTTCTCGTTTGAAATCCGACTACTGTTTTCCACCCACGTTTTTTAAATTCTTCTCTCGTTTCAATTGGGTCTAAATGATAAGAAGGAAATTGATTATTTTCAAAGCGTTTTGTTAGAATAATAGTTCCTCCAACGTAAACGTTTGGTCGTTCATATAATTTTTTCACTCCTGGATGAGCCTCATCCGTTGTTTTATATACAAGTAACGCTTCTTTTTCTTTATCTGGTACGAAAATATCTTCTATTTTAATAGCACCATATATATTTCCATTGTTGACAAGCTTTACTTCCTCTCCGGTCTTCAGGCTTTCTGCGACTTCTTCTGTTACCGGTAATGTAATTGGTATACTCCACACACTACCATTTGCTAAACGAAGCGTTTCTACGACTGAATCATAATCTTCCTTCCCCAAAAAACCAGTAAGCGGGCTATATCCACCTGTCGCCAATAGTTCTAAATCACTTAAAGCTATGTTGTCTAATTTAATTTCTTTTTCAATTTGTGATATATCATATGTCTCATCTATACAGTTTACTAATTCGTTTACTGTGCTCATTTTCTATATCCCCTCTTAGCTTTATTTCAAGATTCATCTTATTGATAATGAAGACCACATTCGGTTTTCACTTTCCCAGCCCATCTACCATCTCTTGAATCGCCACCATCCCCTACAGGTAAAGTACATTTCTCACACCCAATACTTGGATAGCCAACATCATGCAACGGGTTATACGGCAAGCTATGTTTGTATACATATCGCCAAACTTCTTTCCACGTCCAATGAATGAGTGGACAAACTTTAATAGATTGAAAACGATGATCTTGATTTATAAACTTTGTATGCTTACGTGTTTCTGATTGTTCCCTTCTTAAGCCCGATATCCATGCTTTTTCCACGACTAATGATTTTTCTAAAGGTAAAATTTTTCTAATCTTACAACAAAGATTCGGATTGCTCTCCCACAGTTTTTCACCATGCAACTTCGCCTGTTCATCAAGTGTAAGTTCTGGCTGCTTTTCTATAATATTCAATGAAGGAAATCGTTCCCTCACTCTTTGAATTAATTCATATGTTTCTTGAAAATGAACATTTGTATCCAAAAATACAACTTTAGCAGATGGATTTACTTGGTTTATAAGGTGCAGCAATACCATACCTTCGACCCCAAAGCTACATGCGTAGACGATTTCATCTTTATACTCTTCATAAGCCCAATTTAATACTGATAACGCGCCTTTTGTTTCATCTTCTTCCGAAAACGAAACAACATTTTCTTCCCACGTTTCATACGTCAACATGTTTTTTCCCCCTGTAAAAGCAAAAAGACGGTTTTAACCTAATGAAAATAGGTTAAAACCGCCTCTAGTTTTTCTAGTCAGCGCTTTTCACTTTAAACGTACTTTTTCACTTTTCTCTAACTGAATTACTTTTCCATCTTGCACAACAATTGTAATTGAGCCATATTTCATATCAGCAAGCATCGCTTCAATCTTCTCGGATACTTCATCAAAATGTTCCCGTACACCCACGCGAACAGCCCCCCTTTTTATTCATAAAAAAAATCTTTCCCATTTCGAAAAGACTGTTCGGTAATATATTTTACCTTATCTTTCAAAATGGATTCCATTTTGCTGGATTTAGCACCTTGCTTTCTATAAGCAGGTTGCCGAGCTTCTTCGGGCCAGTTCCCTCCGCTTCTCTTGATAAGCTTTGTATTTGTATTTTATCACAATTCTGATTTTTTTCAATCCTAGTTTTCCGATATATTTTAATTATTTTATTTTACAAAAAAGGAATTGCCCATCCGAACAACTCCTTTTTCTATTTAAACAAGCTCTTTAATACGTATGCGATCGTTCCCAATAATATTTTCATATGTTTCGCGTTCCACAACTACTTGCGATGTTCCGCCTTTTGCAAAGACAACGGCTGGTCTTCGAATCCGATTGTAATTATTCGCCATCGAGTACCCGTAGGCTCCTGTACAGGAAACTGCTAGTAAATCAGCAGAAGCGACTTTCGGTAAATGAATATCCCAAATCAACATATCTCCGCTCTCACAACATTTCCCCGCAATCGAAACGAGTTCCTCATTCTCATCATTCCCTCGATTCGCTAACATTGCTTCATAACGCGCACTATATAAAGCAGGTCTTAAATTATCTGTCATTCCACCATCGACTGATACATATTTCCGAATACCAGGAATATCTTTCACAGACCCAACTGTATAAATTGTTGTCCCAGCATCACCTACAATGCTACGGCCTGGTTCAATCCATATTTCTGGCAATGGATATTCACATACAGTAAATTGTTCTCTCACTGCACTTGTTACAGCTCGCACATATGTCTCAAGAGTTAACGGTGTATCCGACTCTGTGTAGCGTATTCCAAATCCCCCGCCTACATTTAACACTTTTACTACATAGTTTGTTTGCTCTCTCACTTCTTCTAAAAATTGGCGAAGAACTTCAATCGCTCGAACAAAGCCAGCTGTTTCAAATATTTGCGATCCGATATGTGAATGAATCCCTAGCACATTATAATTGGATTTTTGTAAAGCAAATCCAATTGCCTGCATCGCTTGACCGTTTGAAACGCCAAATCCAAATTTCGAATCATCTTGGCCTGTTGTAATATATTCATGTGTGTGCGCCTCTACTCCAGGCGTTACACGAATTAATATGTTCACAAACTTTCCATGTTGCATCGCTAAATCGTGTAAAACTTCTAATTCAAAGAAATTATCTACGACAAAACAACCGATATTCGCCTGAAGAGCCATCACTATCTCTTCTTCTGTTTTATTATTTCCATGAAAATGAATACGTGATGCTGGAAATCCTGCTTGGAGCGCAGTATATAATTCTCCTCCAGAAACAACGTCTAATGACATATTCTCTTCACGAGCTACTCGGCACATCTCCATGCACAAGAACGCCTTGCTTGCATATGCTACTTGATAAGAGAAACCACTTTCTTTAAAAGCACGATGAAATGCTCGGCATTTTCCTCGAATAGACTCTTCATCGTATACATAAAGTGGTGTTCCGTATTGCTTTGCTAGCTGCGTCGTATCGCACCCTCCAATTTCTAAGTGTCCTTGCCCATTAATTCGGCTTGTGCCGTGTAAATACATTTAAATTCCTCCCTTATTTCCTCTAAAACTCATAACCCCAATCTTCTATTCATTGCAGCACGCTTTTAGATAGACAAAAAACGCGCGGAACAATGTTCACACGCGTTTCTTATTAGGAAAAATATATATTGAAAAAATAAACGAGTTGTTATCTCCTCAAAATAAGAAACCGCATCAACATCTCCAAATAGCTCTCCATAAAATAAATCTTATGACAGTACTACATTTATTCAATGTAGTCCCAATATATGAATAAGATGGTTATTCTTATATTTCGGCAATAGTCCCTTTCAGCCTATGATCACAGATTCCATGAAATCTCCCATAGCTTACTCTTTCCTATCGCGGCCTCTACCTTTGAGAGTAGATGAGGTAAGTCTATTTAATTTTCAAACATCTAATTGTTGCTATTAACAATACCAAAGGACCATTTTATTTGTCAAACAATTTTTTATATTGTTTTTTTACAGTTTAATTTTGTATCATTTGGTAAGCGCTTTACTGAAATCTTTTTCACTTCCCATTCGCCTTCTTCGTTATTAAATGTAATCGTTACCTTCTCAAATGGGGGAGCAATTTTCCCAGCAACACGTTCATACTTTGTCACTTCAATACTTGCTTGAAATAAATATGTACCGCTATACACTTTTTTTAAACTAATAATTTTAGGACATTGATACGGTTTCAAACTTCCATATTGTTTTTCAATTGCTTTATTTATTTTTGGAAATAAAACAGAATAAAGTGCATCTTCCATAAGAGGTGCATCATATTGAGCTATTGACACACTCGGTGAGGTAAAAAGTATAACACTACTACATGCTATAAAATATAATAATTTTCGCATTATAACCTCCGTATTATCACGCGATTCTTTCTGCGTACGATAATTATCATACATAGAAATTCTGTTTTATTGTCTCCCACCACTCTTTTTCTACTCGATTATTATAAAAAAGCCCACAACTCTCTTTTATTTTCGTATAATGATACTCATAGTATAATAATCATAATAACAAAGGACTGTTCGTATATATAAAATGAGTCGTTAAGCAAACTGACTCACAAGAACTGTCATGCTTTTTAGGAGAGGAGTATATTATGCTACAACATCTGTTTCCAAAACTGCGATTTGCACTCGTTGCAGTCGTTTTACTATGGATTAAAACATATATTGTGTACAAGCTAGCATTTGATATTAAAATTGATAATTTCTTTGAAGAATTCATGCTTTTTATTAATCCACTAGCTGCGTTACTTTTATTTTTCGGCTTAGCTTTACTTGCATCTAAGCACCGAAACCGAATTATAATTGGAATCAGTTTTATACTGTCATTTATTTTATTTGGAAACGCAATGTTTTATGGGTTCTATAACGATTTCGTTACTTTCCCGGTTTTATTCCAAACAAACAATATGGCTGATTTAGGGACAAGTATAAAAGAACTCTTTACGTACAAAACATTACTTTTATTTGCAGATGCAATTATTTTAATGTTTATTTCGCGTAAATTCCCATCATTTGGCGACAAAACACCACTTTCCCGCTCAGAGAAGCGAACTTTCTTTAGCGGTGTAACAGCTTTATTAGCACTACAAATTGTTGTATCAGTTATTTATAAACCACAAATGTTCTCGCGCTCATTTGACCGTCAAACTGTCGTAAAGAATTTAGGTTTATACACATATCATCTATTTGATATTACACTTCAATCCAAGTCTTCAGCTGAGCGTGTATTTGCAAGTGGGGATGGATTTTCTGAAATCAAAAACTATACAGACTCAAAAGACAAACAAGTTGATAAAAACTTATTTGGAGCTGCAAAAGGTAAAAATGTAATTTTAATTTCAATGGAATCTACACAAAGCTTTGTTATTAATAAAAAAATAAATGGAAAAGAAATTACCCCATTTTTAAATGAATTTATTAAGGATAGTTTCTATTTCGATAACTTCTATCATCAAACTGGACAAGGCAAAACTTCTGATGCTGAATTTATCGTTGAAAACTCACTTTATCCGCTAGATCGTGGTTCTGTATTCTTTACTCATGCAACAAACGAATACACAGCGACACCAGAACAATTAAAGAAATACGGATATTCTTCTGCCGTCTTCCATTCAAATGATAAAACGTTTTGGAATCGGGATGTAATGTATCCTGCGCTTGGATATGATCGTTACTTTAATTTAAATGATTACGCAGGAACGGAACAAATGTCTGTCGGTTGGGGATTAAAAGATAAACAGTTCTTTGAACAATCTATTCCAAAGTTAAAATCTTTACCGCAACCGTTCTATACAAAATTTATTACATTAACAAATCATTTTCCGTTTCTTCTAAATCCGGAAGACCAATATGTTGATGAATTCAACTCAGAAAGTGGTGTTGTAAACCGCTACTTCCCAACTGTTCGTTACACAGATGAAGCTCTTAAATTATTTATTAAACAATTAAAAGAAGAAGGACTGTATGATAATTCCGTTATTGTCATTTATGGTGATCATTATGGTATTTCCGAAAACCATAATGCAGCTATGGCACAGTTCCTAGGAAAAGATACTATTACACCATTCGATTCTATGCAATTACAACGAGTTCCTCTTATTATTCATGTGCCTGGTCAAGAAGGAAAAGTTGTTTCTAAAGTATCTGGTCAAATTGATATTAAACCAACGCTCCTTCATTTACTTGGTATTAAAACAAATAAATCCGTTGAATTTGGAACTGACTTATTTATTAAAGAAAAAGACCCGCTTATGGTAATGCGTGATGGTAGCTTTGTTTCTGAAGAGTATGTTTATACAAAAAATATGTGCTACAAAAGAAGTACGGGTGAAGAAGCTGATATGACGCTATGTCAGCCGTATATTGAAAAAGCAAAAACAGAATTAAAACTCTCCGATAAATTAATTTATGGAGATTTATTACGTTTCGATCCTAATAATCAATATAAAACTGGAACGATGACAACGAAATTTGAATAGTAAAGGAAGCAACTTTATACAAGTTGCTTCCTCTTTTTATTTTCACTTAATTTTTAAATCATCCTTCTATGAAATCTTTCACAAATTGGTAATTTCTTTCGTATGAGGAATAAATTTATGGTATGATAAAATAAGTAAACTTTCATACACTAATTAAGAATTTATTACAGAAAGCAAGGGATCAGATTTTGTATAGAGCAGCTATTCCAAACTTATTTACGCTCGGAAATTTATATAGCGGATTTTTATCAATCGGCTATGCATCTTTAGGATATTATAAATCAGCTGCTATTTTAGTACTTATCGGGATGATGTTAGATAGTCTTGATGGTCGTGTTGCTCGTTTATTACGTGTTGATTCACAAATGGGAAAAGAGCTCGACTCGCTTGCAGATGTCGTAACATTTGGTGCAGCACCTGCTGTTTTAATGTATTACACATCTTTCTCAAACTACGGAATCATCGGATTATACATAGCGGGATTATTCCCTCTTTTCGGAGCATATCGTTTAGCACGATTTAATGTAACACCATCTTCTACTTCAATGAAATATTTCACTGGAGTACCGATTACAGCAGCGGGAGGGCTTGTTGCTTTCTTAACATTATTTTCACATACCATTCCAAAAATCGTTCTTATTACCGTATTTGTAACGTTCGCATTTTTAATGGTGAGCCGCATTCGTATCCCAAGTTTAAAAGATGTACCAATTCCACGATATAGCATCATTATTACACTATTTTTAGTTGGAATCATTATTACAATGTATCAAACAGGATTTGGCAATTTTTCTGTTTTCTTATTCATTGCCATTCCACTATATATTTTGTACATGTTATCTCAATTCATTAGACAAAGACCGTCTAAAAAAGCGAATAAAGAAAAATAAGAAAACCTTCCGAGTCCGGAAGGTTTCTTTTTATTTTGTGACTAATACCTTTTGATTTACAGGTGTTACTGGCTCTTCGCCGTTTAATACAGCTAAAATATTTCTGACAGCCATTTCAGCCATCGCATCACGAGTTTCAAACGTTGCATTCCCTACGTGTGGAGCAAGTACTACATTCTTTAACTCTTTTAGCTCTTCTGTAATTTTCGGTTCAAATTCAAACACATCAAGAGCTGCCCCTTCAATTTCATTCGTTTTTAATGCATGAGCAAGTGCTGCTTCATTCATAATTGGTCCACGTGAAGCATTTACAATATACGCTGTTTTCTTCATCATTTTAAACTGCTCTTCATCAATCATATGATGTAATTTCGGATTATAAGCACAGTTAATTGTAATAAAATCTGCTGTTTGTAATAATTTTTCCAACGTCACATACGTTGCTCCCAGTTCACTTTCAGCTTCAAACTTACGATTTGGCCCTGTATATAAAACATCCATTCCAAATGCTTTCGCACGTTTTGCAACAGCCTTCCCGATTTCTCCAAGACCAATAATTCCGATTGTCTTACCGTGGACTTCTCGTCCTAAGAAAAATAACGGTGCCCATCCGTTAAATCCAGTCGTACGACATAACGTATCCCCTTCAGGAATTCTACGCGCCGCTGCTAAAAGAAGTGCAAATGTTAATTCTGCAGTCGCTTCCGTTGATACTTTCGGTGTATTCGTAACTGCAATTCCTTTTTCACCCGCATACGTGTAATCAATATTGTCGTAACCAGCACCATAGTTTGCAACAATCTTTAAATGAGACGCTGCATCAATAACTTCTTTTGGCACCTTTGTCGAAAGTAAACTTAACAATGCATCTTTATCTTTTACACGCTCTGTTAATTCATCTATAGAAATTAATTCCTCTTTATCGTACATTTCTACATCATGATCTTTTAATAGTTCTAATCCAATTTCCGAAATTTTTCCCGCTACTAATATTTTTGCCACTACTAACACCTCTTCTATAGAAAATAAGATATCTCTTATATTTCATTGTAAGAAATCCACATATAAAAACCAAGGAATTTGATTATAGTTTTGAAAATCGACACTTTTCCATGAAAAAAGAGGAGATGCAACTCTCCCCTCTTCTTACGCTTTTTCCTGCGATTCTTTTCCGAGCTTCACATCAATAGTTCCTTCTGCAACCGTATCGCTAATTTGCTCCTCAATAACCGATTGAGATGCAGCATTCGTTTCAGAAGTATAAGCTTGTTGCTGTGCAACTTGTACATTTTGTTTATTTTGTTGTTTCGCCATTTCTTACCCTCCTTTTCATTCTTTCTTATTTTGAACAAAAAGGGTGGTTTTCATCAAAAAATTGCGTTTCATTTTGAATTTGTTACTTCTTCTTCAAGCGACCTCATTACTCTTGCTCGCTTCGTAAATGTTGCAACCTGAGTAACACCGTGCGCTCGTAATGTTTGTACATTCTCTTGTACATAGTTCCCTAAATCATTTGGATAATGGGCATCCGAAGAAATCGTAATTGGAACACCATACTTAGCTAATACTTGTAAATATAGTGGACTTGGGCACATTTCACGAACAGGATAACGATAGTACAATCCTGCATTTATTTCTGTTGCCGTATTCGTTTCTACTAACGCACAGGCAATTTCCTCATAATAAGAAAGCTGTTCATTCTCATCCAATCGATAATTAAATACCTTTATATTATCTAGATGAGCGATAATATCAAATAACTCGGTACGAATCGCACTCTCAACTGTTTTAAAAAACGTATCGTATAATGCGCGTAGGTCATGCACCTCAAAATATTCTTTCGTATCTGGATTATCAAATCCCCAGCCATTTAGAAAATGAACGGAGCCAATTACATAGTCAAAGTCTCCTAGCGCTAATAATTCTTTTAACTCTCCTTCACAACCAATAAAATAATCCGCTTCAATTCCAAGTTTAAGTGTGACACCTCTTTTACTCCATCGTTCTTTCGCCTCTTCAATTGCCTTTGTAAAATCATACAGTGAAACTACCCTTACTTGATCTAACCATTCTTTCTGTATACGACCGAGCTTAGAATCACTAATATCTACATATTTTTCATAATATCCTTTCGCTTCATGAAAACGATATAGATGATCAACAATTCCCACTTCTTTTATTCCTTTTCGCACAGCTTCTTCTAAATATAGATCTATCCATTCTGTTGTAAATGGCCCTTCCTTCACACGTTTTTGCAAACGCTCTTGTGTTTTCATAAGCCAATCCATAGAATGCCTTTCTTGAAGCGGTTCATAACATTCCAACGCTTCATTTATTTTAGCAAGCCATCCTATTGAATACGGTCCTTCTTCTAAGTGAAGATGATAATCTACTTTCATATACATTCCCCCTTATAATGTATCTATTTCCCTTCTATCCCCAACTCTCGAAAGCTTTCCATTTCGTTCTTTCACCTCTCGCATGACATCTTCCAATGCGATATTTTTTTCAGCTAATAAAACGAAACAGTGATAAAATACATCAACCATTTCTTTCACTACTTCTTCTTTATCATTATTTTTACATGCGATAATTACTTCAGCACACTCTTCACCAATTTTCTTTAAAATTTTATCTTCTCCTTTTGAAAATAAATAATTTGTATACGATTCAGGAAGTGGGCTTTCCTTTCGTTCTTCAATTGTTTTATACAGCAACTTAAAGGCATTTTCCATATGTATCCCCCTATATAATTTGATAGTGAAAACATGTCTTCTCCCCCGTATGACAAGCAGGTCCTACTTGTTTCACATTCACAACAATTGAATCTTGATCACAATCTAAGTATAGAGATTGCACATATTGAACATTCCCTGATGTTTCTCCCTTATTCCATAACGACTGCCTCGAACGAGAGTAAAACCATGTTCTTTTCGTCTCTAACGTTTTTTCATATGCTTCTTCATTCATATAAGCTAGCATTAAAACTTCTTTCGTACCTTCTTCGATGACAATTGTCGGTATTAATCCTTTTGAAAAATTAGGTTTCATAACCGCACCTCAACATTTGCATCTCTTAATTTTCGCTTTACACTCTGCACTGTCGCCTCACCATAATGAAAGATGGATGCCGCTAATGCTGCATCAACTGTTGTCTTTTGAAAAACTTCTATAATGTGATCCGTATGACCACAGCCTCCTGATGCGATGACTGGAATGGAAACACTTTTTGAAATTTCTTCTGTTAAACGAAGATCATATCCACTTTTCGTTCCATCTGCATCCATACTCGTTAACAAAATTTCACCCGCCCCGAGCTTAACAACACGCTTCGCCCATTCTATGGCATCCATTCCTGTGTCAACTCTTCCGCCGTTGACGTATACGTTCCATTTATCTTCTGCTACTTTTCTAGCGTCAATTGCCACGACAATACATTGTGATCCAAAGTGTTCTGCGCCCTCTTCGATTAGCTTCGGATTTCGCACTGCCGCTGAGTTTATTGAAACTTTGTCTGCTCCAGCTCTTAGTAAATTGTACATATCTTTCACACTTGAAATCCCCCCGCCAACCGTAAGAGGAATAAATACTTTAGCTGCTGTTTTTTCTACAACATCTATAATCGTTTTTCTTCCTTCATGAGTCGCTGTAATATCTAAAAATACGATTTCATCTGCCCCTGCCACGTTATATGCTTCAGCTATTTCAACCGGATCACCGACATCTTGTAATCCTATAAAATTTACACCCTTTACGACTCGCCCTTCTTTCACATCTAGACATGGAATAATTCGTTTCGCTAACATAACTTCGTTACCTGTAACACTTCTTCTAAATCAATCGTTTTCTCGTAAAGCGCCTTTCCAATTATGACACCATATATATTCATATCATTTAACTTTTTCACATCTTGAATAGATGCCACTCCTCCAGAGGCAATGAGACGAATGCCCACACTTTTTTGAAGTAACGCCAATTGTTCAAAATTTGGCCCTGCAAGCGTCCCGTCTTTCGAAATGTCTGTAAACACAATCGTTTGAACATCTAAACTTTCCATTTGTTTCGCTAAACTAATATAAGAAATTTCAGACAGATCAAGCCAACCTCTCGTTGCTACGAAGCCATTTTTCGCATCAATTCCAACAATGATTTTCTCTTTATATAGACGAACTGCTTCCTCTAAAAATGACTTATCATAAAGAGCTGCTGTTCCTAAAATCACTTTTTCTACACCTACTGACAATAACTTCTCCACCGCTACAAGTGAACGAATTCCTCCTCCCACTTGCACAGGAATACGTACCGCCTTACAGATTTTTTCAATGACGGGCAAATTTAACGACTCGCCAGCAATTGCACCGTCTAAATCAACAATGTGTAGTATTTCCGCTCCAAGCTTTTCAAATATGATTGCCTGCGCTACCGGATCTTCATTCATCACCGTTTCTTTACTAAACTCTCCTTGATAAAGTCTAACGCATCGTCCTTCTTTTAAATCGATAGCTGGGAAGATTTCCATGCTTCTACCACCCCTTGAAAATTTTTTAATATTTGCATGCCAATTTCACCACTTTTTTCTGGATGAAACTGTGCACCAAATACATTTCCTTTCGCTACAAACCCTGGTACTTGCATTCCATAATCACTTACTCCGCATACAATTTCATCTGGACAATCCGCGTAATATGAGTGAACATAATAAACGAAAGAACCATCCACTAATCCATTCCAAAGCGGAAATTCTCTTTCCTTCCTTAATTCATTCCATCCCATATGAGGAATTTTATACGAAACTTTTAACTTACGAATTTCCCCTGGTAGTAAACCTAACCCGCTACAATCTTTTAGTTCCTCACTTCGTTCAAATAAAAGCTGCATGCCCAAACATATACCGAGGAGAGGTTTTCCTATATCACAAACCTCTTTTAGTACACACACTAAATCTCTTTCTTCTAATACGTCCATCGCTTTCGGAAATGCACCTACTCCCGGTAAAATCACGCCATCGCTTCTCAATATCTCTTCTTTATCACTCGTTACAATGTACTCTGCCCCAATATATTTTAACGCTTGCTCTACACTGCGAATATTCCCCATTCCATAATCTATAATGGCAATCAATTACAACATCCCTTTCGTTGAATTTACACCAGTAATGTTGGCATTTTTTTCGACCGCTTCTCTAAGCGCTCTACCAAAAGCTTTAAATACTGCTTCAATTTTGTGATGCGTATTACTTCCGTATAGAACGCGCGCATGTAATGTAATATTGGCAGCATGTGCAACTGCTCTAAAAAATTCTTCCGTCAATTCTGTATCAAAATCCCCAAGCTTCGGATTTGTTAATTCCCCTTGAAATACACAATATGAGCGTCCACTTATATCAATTGCGACAAATCCTAAAGATTCATCCATCGGTACGTACGCTGAACCGTAACGATTAATTCCCTCTTTGTTTTGCAATGCTTCTTTCAAGCAATTTCCGAGTACAATTCCAACATCTTCAACGGTGTGATGTGCATCGACAAATGCATCCCCTTCTGCTTCAACTTGCAATCCAAATCTTCCATGTCTAGCAAATAAAGTAAGCATATGATCGAAAAAACCAACCCCTGTTTGAATAGATACATTTGTACTTTCATCAAGCTGCAAATTTAATTTAATTTTTGTTTCTGTCGTCTCACGTACTTGACTGGACTGACGCATTATTTTTCCTCCTCAAACCTTATTTGGATTGCTCTCGCATGTGCATGTAACCCTTCTTTATTTGCAAGCTCTACAATGTGATGCTGTACATTTTTTAATGCTTCCTCCGTATAAGAAATAAAACTTGATTTTTTCACGAAATCATCGACTGATAACGGAGAAAAAAATCTTGCCGTTCCGCTCGTTGGTAATACATGATTCGGTCCCGCTAAATAATCCCCGAGCGGTTCAGGTGCATATGACCCAAGGAAAATAGAACCTGCATGTTTCACATAATCTAGAGCATTCATCGGTTCTTTTATATGTAACTCTAAATGTTCTGGAGCAATTTCATTTGATAACTTTAGTGCCTCCTCTAAAGAAGGAACGATAAAGATGGCTCCATTTCTATTTATTGATTCACGTGCAATTTCACTTCTTGGTAACATTTCTAACTGTCTTTCTATCTCGTTTTCTACTTCTTTAGCTAGTTCCATATTCGTTGTAATACAAATCGCCGTTGCTCTCTCATCATGCTCTGCTTGCGATAATAAATCCGCTGCGATATATTTTGCATTACCTGTTTCATCCGCGACAACTACAATTTCTGATGGACCAGCAATCATATCGATATTTACTATTCCGTATACTTCTCGCTTCGCTAGAGCGACATACAAATTTCCCGGTCCAACTATTTTATCCACTTTCGGAATCGATTCCGTCCCGTATGCTAAAGCAGCAATTGCTTGCGCGCCACCTATCGTATAAATTTCATCTACTCCCGCAAGATTTGCAGCAGCTAATATATGCGGATCAATTCCTCCTTTCCTCGGCGGTGTTACCATTACAATCTTTTTCACACCTGCGAGTTTCGCCGGCAATACATTCATTAATACTGAAGAAGGATATGAGGCTGTCCCACCCGGTACATATACACCTACATTTTCTAACGGCCGAATGAGTTGCCCTCTAATTATGCCTTTACTTTCACAATCGAATATTGAGTGCTTCTTTTGCTTTTCGTGATACGAAACAATGTTTTTCTTCGCCTCTTTTAAAGCTTCTAAAAATGAATTCTCTACAAACATACTCGCTTGCTGTATTTCTTCTTCACTTACACGAAAATCTTTCATCTCTACATCATCAAACTTTTTGGTATAGAAAGATAAAGCTTCATCTTTCCCTTCCCTTACATTTCTAATGATTTCTCTTACACTTCTTTGAACAGTTTCTTCTATTATATTAGCGTTTTCTCTTAGCACTTTTACTTTAGATAATGCCTCCTTAAAGTCTTCATAAATGATTTTCATTTTAAGTCCTCCTATTTCCCTGATAAGATTTCTTGCTCCATCATATTTATAATACTGAATATTTCGTCTTTTTTAGTTTTTAAGGCTGCCTTATTTACAATCATCCGAGCCGATATAGAGTGCATTTCCTCAAATACAATAAGTCCATTCTCTTGTAATGTTTTTCCTGTTTCAACAATATCTACAATCGCATCTGCCAATCCAAGAAGAGGAGCGATTTCTACAGAACCTTCTATTTTAATTATTTCTACATCCTCTCCCTTATCATGAAAATAAGTAGAAGTAATATGCGGGTATTTCGTAGCAATTCTTTTCTTCCGGTAACTCTTCGGATTATACGTAGGAATAGAAGCAACACAAAACTTACAAATCCCCACTCCTAAATCCAGCATTTCATAAATATCTTTCTCGTTTTCCATTAAAATATCTTTTCCAACGATCCCAATATCAGCTACCCCATGTTCTACATAAGTAGCAACATCAACCGCTTTTACTAAAATAAATGAAACATTTGTATTTTTACTTTGAAATACAAGCTTCCGACCTTTATTTTTGAGATCGGAACAATCAATTCCAATCTGCTCAAAAAGTGGAATGACATGTTTTTCTAACCTTCCTTTCGTTAACGCAATTTGAATGTTACGCATGAAGCCTCTCCTTCTTTCTGGACTACCCATTTCTCATTCCATACATATTCCACTAAATATTCATTCTTTGCCTCAACGACCGTTCCTATTTTATTTTTTCTTGCAAATTGAAAGGTATCGCTTAAATTAGAGAATAGAGATAACCAAGCATTTTTCCCATCCTTTCGAAGTAAATTTCGTAACCTTTCTGCTTCCGCTAATCTATTTAACTCATAATGAATCACAATATCAATTTGATTTCGTTCATATGGTTCTTGCTGCTCTTGCAGGGCCTTCACAATTTGATTTACTTGTACCGCGAGTCCAACAGCTGGCAGCATTTCTCCAAAATTCCCAATTAGCTCATCGTATCTTCCGCCACTAACGATTTCTTCTCCAATTTCATATATATATCCTTTGAAAATAACACCTGTATAGTAATCTAAGTGTTGAATCATGCCCAAATCAATTGATATGTAAGAACCATATCCTAACGTTTCAATTGTTTCATACATTTCTTTTACTCTTGCAATTGCCATTTTCATTTCATTACTTGAAGCAAGCTTTTCTGCCTCCTCAATAACTTCTAAATTTCCAAATAGCCTTGGTAATTTCTCAAGTAATCTTACTGTCTCATCGCATCGATCTAATTTCTTTTCTCCGATAAAATTTGAGAGGGCAGCATAATTTTTACTTTCTATATACGTTCTAAGTACCCTTTCTTCTTCATCATGGATGGAGAGCTTTTTTACAATACATTTATATAACTGTACTTGCCCAATCTCAATTGTAAAAGATTGCACCTTCAACTTTTGAAGTGCTTGAATGACACTTATTACACATTCAATTTCAGCTCTTACATTATCAATCCCGATAACTTCAATACCACTTTGTACGATTTCATTATATTTTCCAGAATGGGATTCATTCGCTCGAAATACATTCCCGCTATACGTCACTTTAAGTGGCGTATCCCATCTCTGTGTTCCAATCACTCTTGCTAAAGGAATTGTCATATCTGGACGTAAAACGATAATCCTTCCCTTCTCATCAAAAAATTTATACATCTTCTCTTCATCTATCGGTCTATTTTGAAATGCAAAAACATCATAAAATTCAATTGTAGGTGTTCTTATTTCCTCATAACCTCTCTCTAAAAAAGTAAGCCTTAATTTTTGCTCCACTTCTTCAATTAACGTACATTCTTCGAATAAATAATCTCTCGTTCCATTCGGGTTCGCCCGTTTCCATTTTGTCATCTAAATTTTCACACCTTTCCCCTTCTAATGTATGCCTATTTCATTCACCTAAGCCGAAAATAAAAAGAGCCTTGTAGACAAAATACCTACAAGGCTCTTCAGTAGAGTGTAGGTACAACGGGAATAACCCTTGTACCTACACGTTTTCACGCTAGGTTCAAGGGTTTCATGTATGATGATGTAGTTGTGTAAGCATTGTAATAGATTTTATTGTATTCATAATACTTACTCCCTTTCTCCTCTGATTTTCACATAGTATATAACAGTTAATTTTGAATGTAAATACATTTTTAATATTCCGTCACTTTTTTTAATGTAAAGCCACTTTTCTTTCATACTCTTTTATTTCTTGTTCATATTGCATTGTAACACTAATTTCATCTAAACCATTCAATAACTTCTCTTTCCACATTTTCTCGATTGTAAAATGGAATCTGTGCATATTCGTTATAATTATTTCATTTTCTAAATCAACTGTGATTTGTTCCCTCGCATCTGTTTTTGCAAGTTGTTCACGCATATCTTTGTCCATTACAATCGGTAACATGCCATTCTTCATACAATTCATATAAAAGATATCGGCAAATCCTCCAGCGATAATAACGCGGAAACCATAATCAGCAAGCGCCCATGGAGCATGTTCTCTAGAAGAGCCACATCCAAAATTATCACCTGTGATTAATATGCTGGCTCCTTTTCTTTCTTGCGCATTAAGCGGGAAATTAGGGTTTTCTTGGCGATTATTATCATATCGCCACTCATCAAATAAAAACTTCCCAAACCCAGTTCTTTCAATTCTCTTTAAATATTGCTTCGGAATAATTTGATCTGTATCAATGTTATCATTCATCAGTACTGCGGCAGTACCTTTATGAATACGAAATGGCTCCATCATAACTCTCCTTTCTAATATCAACAAAATGACCATGTAACGCAGCCGCTGCCGCCATTGCCGGGCTAACTAAATGCGTTCGTGCTCCCTTTCCTTGTCTTCCTTCAAAATTGCGATTTGACGTAGAGGCACAATGTTCTCCTTCGGGCACTTGATCTGGATTCATACCTAGACACATTGAGCATCCGGGCTCTCTCCATTCAAATCCAGCTTCTTCAAATATGCGATGTAATCCTTTATGCATCGCTGCTTCTCTTACCCTTTGAGATCCAGGTACAACAAGTGCTCGCACACCTTCTTTTACTTTTTTACCTTTCACGACAGATGCAGCAATTTCTAAATCAGAAAGCCTAGAATTTGTACAAGATCCAATGAAAACATGTTGAACTGGAATGTCATACGTACTTTGTCCAGGACTCAACCCCATATAAGAAAACGCTCTTTCGTCATTTGCATCATGCTTTTCTGGCAATTTCTCATCAATCCGAACACCCATACTAGGATTTGTTCCCCACGTAACGTACGGCGCTAAATCCGTAACATCTACTAGAATATGTAAATCATAAGCTGCATCTAAATCTGTATAAAGTTCTGACCATTTTTCCTTAATAGATTCATAGTCTTTCGGCGCATATTTACGCCCTTTTACGTAAGCAACCGTTTTTTCATCTGGCGCAATAATGCCAGCCTTTGCTCCCCCTTCAATTGCCATATTGCAAAGCGTCATCCTCTCTTCCATATCCATAGCATGAATGGTCTCTCCGTAAAATTCCATTACGTAACCTGTTCCAACTGCTACTCCGTACTTTGAAAGAAGGTGTAAAATAATATCTTTCGCATAAACACCTTGCGGTAACTTTCCTTTTAACTCAATGCCCATCGCTTTCGGCTTTCGTTGCCATAACGTTTGCGTTGCCAATACATGTTCCACTTCACTCGTACCAATACCAAACGCTAGTGCGCCAAAAGCACCGTGTGTTGCTGTATGACTATCACCACAAACAATCGTTTTTCCTGGCTGTGTGAGTCCAAGTTCTGGTCCTATAACATGAACGATCCCTTGCTCTTCATCTCCGATATCCGCTAATGGCACCTGAAATTGTTTACAGTTTTCCCGAAGTGTATCTAGTTGCTGCTTCGCAATGCGGTCGGTAATATTCCAAACATCTTTCGTTGGAATATTATGATCCATCGTTGCAAATGTTAAATCTGGTCTGCGGACTGTTCGATTTGTAAGCCGCAAGCCTTCAAAGGCTTGCGGTGACGTTACTTCATGAACAAGATGTAGATCGATATATAATAAATCCAATCCATTTTCATTTGTCGCAACTACATGTCTTTCCCAAAGCTTATCTAGTAACCTTTTCCCCATTATCTTCCTCTCCCTACTAACGCTTGCTCTTCCATTTCTTGAATAACTGCCTTTGTAAATGAAGTTGTCGTTTCAGTCCCCCCGATATCTGCTGTACATTTTCCAGATTTAAGGACTGCAGAAACTGCTTCTTCAATTGCACATCCTTCTCTCGTTAATCCGAACGATTGCCCAAGCATCATTGCAACAGAACGCATCATCGCAATTGGATTCGCCTTATTTTTCCCCGCAATATCCGGTGCTGATCCGTGAATAGGCTCGTATAATGAAGGCCCCTTTTCAGCGTGACTTGCTGATGGAAGCATTCCTAATGATCCAGCTAATACTGAAGCCTCATCACTTAAAATATCACCAAATAAATTTTCCGTTACAATAACGTCAAATCTTCCTGGATTCCGAATTAATTCCATAGCCGCTGCATCTACTAAAATGTGTTCTACTTCCACATTTGGGTAGCGAAGTGCTACTTCTTCTGTCACATTTCTCCATAGTTTACTAGACTCTAAAACATTCGCTTTATCAATAGATGTTACTTTTTTCTTCCGCTTATTTGCTAATTGAAAGGCATACGAAACGATACGTTCAATTTCATGTCGATGATACGTAAGTGTATCTGTCGCCACTTCTTCCGTTCGCTCTTTCGGATAAGAAAAATAAATTCCGCCTGTTAATTCACGAACGACAACGAAATCAATTTCATCAGCATTTTTTAATGGTGATAAATGTGCAGTTGCACTTTCTACCGTTACAGGGCGAACATTCGCAAATACACCGAGTCCTTTTCTTAATGCTAATAATCCTTTCTCAGGCCTTTCTTTCGCACTATCCCACCTTGGTCCACCTACTGCTCCAAGTAAAACCGCATCACTCGCTAAACAGGCGGCAAGTGTTCGCTGTGGTAATGGTTGCCCAGTTAAATCGATAGCAACACCACCAAAGTACTCATCTTGCAAATGAAAATGATGTCCATATAGCCTTTCTACCATATGCAATACTTCCTTCGCACTTTCCATAACTTCTGGACCAACACCATCACCAGCTAAACAAACGATACGTTTTTCCATTTTTAACACTCCTTTTAACTGAATTTTCAGAACTTTTATTTGATAGGTGAGGAAAGCTTCTCTCACCTATCAAATATTTATTTCACAAGCGCTATAAGAGATTTTAATTTCCCTGCTGCATGGACATAAGCTCTCGCCGACGCTTCCAATACGTCTTGCGCAACTCCAAAACCTGATATTTGGTGACTACCTTCTTTTAATTCAACATGAACGTGAGCAAGTGCATCTTGACCTTGTGTAATAGATTGTATGCGATAATCTGCCAATTCACATTCTAATCCTAAAATTCTTTGAATCGCATTGTATATCGCTTCAATACTACCAGAACCAGTGGCTGCATCTTCATATACATTTCCTTCCTCATCCTTCAGCACAACTGTTGCGCATTGTGTACTATTTGATACGAAATGCACTTGTAATTGCGTAATGTTATATTGCTGGGCTGCAAATGCTGCTTCACCAAGCATAATTGCGCGTAAATCTTCCTCAGTAATTTCCTTTTTACGATCCGCCAATTTTTTAAATGCTTCGAATGCCGCATCTCGCTCTTCATTTGTAAATTCATAACCAAGCTCTTTCATTTTTTCCGTAAACGCATGACGGCCAGAATGTTTCCCAAGTACAAAGAGATTTTGAGATTCTCCTATAAGCGCTGGTTCGATAATTTCATAAGTTGTTACTTCTTTTAGAACCCCATCTTGGTGGATGCCTGATTCATGAGCAAATGCATTCGCTCCAACGATTGCTTTATTTTTCGGTACAACCATACCCGTTAACCTGCTTACTAATGTACTCGTTGCCTTAATCTCTTTTAAAGTCATCGAAGGTTCTGCTTTATAAAAATCTTTTCTAATATGAAGAGCAACCGCAACTTCTTCTAACGCTGCATTCCCTGCTCTTTCTCCAATGCCATTAATCGTTCCTTCTACTTGCACTGCTCCGCCTTCAACCGCAGCTAACGAATTTGCTACTGCCATACCAAGATCGTCGTGACAATGACAAGAAAAAATCGCTTTTTCATATGATGGAACGGATTCTTGTAAGTATCTAAAAAGAGAATAATATTCTTCCGGATTCGTATATCCAACTGTATCCGGAATATTAATTACATTCGCTCCTGCGCGAATCGCAGTTTCTACTGCTTCAGCTAAAAATGCTCTCGATGTTCTTGTCGCATCTTCTGCAGAAAATTGTACTGTCGGAAATAATGATTTTCCAAGCGTAACCGAACGATGAATACTATTTAACACATCTTCTTTTGACATACAAAGTTTATATTTCATATGAATATCACTCGTAGCTAGAAATACGTGTAGACGAGGAGATACAGCACCTTTCACAGCTTCATATGCTCTTCGAATGTCACTTTCTTTCGCTCTAGCTAAACTCATAACCGTAGCATTTTGAATTGTATTCGCGATGCGTTTTACCGATTGGAAGTCACCTTCGGAAGCTGCCGCGAATCCAGCTTCCATTACATGAATACCAAGCCTCTCTAATTGCCTAGCAATTTGTAACTTCTCTTGTTCATTTAAATTTACTCCTGGTGATTGTTCGCCATCACGAAGCGTTGTATCCATGAACAAAATCTGCTTCATATTATTTAATCCCTACCTTTACTCGCGGCTGTACGAAAGGCATCATTTCACGTAATTTACGTCCTACTACTTCGATTTCATGTTCATTCTCTTTCTCATTTGTCGCGTGGAAATTTGGTCTTCCTGCTTTATGCTCTGCAATCCAGCCTCTTGCAAATGTACCATCTTGAATTTCTGCTAATACTGCCCCCATCGCTTTCTTCGTATCTTCAGTAACAACACGTGGTCCTGATACGAAGTCTCCCCACTGCGCTGTATCTGAAACTGAATATCTCATATTTTCAAGTCCACCTTCATACATAAGGTCAACGATTAGCTTCAGTTCATGTAAACATTCAAAATATGCAAGTTCAGGCTGGTATCCCGCATCAACTAACGTTTCAAATCCTGCTTTTACAAGTGCAGTCACTCCGCCGCAGAGTACAGCTTGCTCTCCAAATAAATCTGTTTCTGTTTCTTCTTTAAACGTCGTTTCTAATACACCAGCTCTCGTTGCTCCAATTCCGTCAGCATAAGAAAGTGCTTTTTCAGTCGCAACTCCTGTTGCATCTTGATATACTGCAAATAATGCAGGAACAGCCCCTCCCTCGGCGAACGTACGGCGTACGAGATGCCCCGGTCCTTTTGGCGCTACTAGAAATACATCTACATTAGCTGGTGGTTTTACTTGATCAAAGTGAACATTAAATCCATGTGCGAACACGAGAGAGTTTCCAGCCTGTAAATTTGGTGCAATTTCAGCTTCATATACTTCTGGTTGTAATTCATCAGGTAATAGAATCATTACTACATCAGCTTTTTCCGCTGCTTCTGCTACTGTATATACAGAAAACCCATCTTCATTCGCTTTATCCCAAGACTTACCTTTTCTTAAACCTACTACTACATCAAATCCGTTATCACGTAAATTTTGCGCATGCGCATGACCTTGCGAGCCATATCCGATGATTGCTACTTTCTTTTCCTTTAATACATTTACTGTTACATCTTTCTCATAATAAACTTTTGTCATTTTCATTTCCCCCTATATTTAAATGATTATTGAATTAACATAACTTGCTTATCTTGTTTTTTCATACTACGTGTAAATGCTGTTACACCTGTTCTAGCAATTTCTTTTAAACCGTATGGACGAAGTAATTCAATTAACGCTTCTACTTTATCTTGCGTACCTGTTACTTGGACAACTATGGAATCCTTCCCAACATCTATTACAGCGGCTCGAAATGGTTCAATTAAACTATATAATTCTGCCCTCGCTACAGAAGTTGCTACTTTAATAAGAGCAAGCTCTCTAGCAATCATTGCTTCTTCTGTAATATCTGATACTTTCAGAACATCGATTTGCTTATGAAGTTGTTTAATTAACTGCTCAACTTGCTGTTCACTTTCAACATGTACAACAATCGTCATTCGCGATATATCTGATGATTCTGTATGACCTACTGAAATACTTTCAATATTAAAATGTCTTCGTGTCATAACCCCTGTAATTCTGTTTAACACACCACTTTGATTTCGAACTGTCGCTGTAACAATTCTCTTCACCCTTTTTCCACTCCCTCCATTTGGTGAACACCTTTTCCTGGTGCAACCATCGGCATAACCTTCTCTGATTGAAGTACACGACAATCGATTACGACTGGCTCTTGTAATTCGATCGCATGCTGGATTTGCTTCTTTGCAAGAAGTGGATCGTCAATACGAACACCTTTTATACCATACGCATTCGCAAGAGCGACGAAATCTGGTTGGCATGGCAATAAAGAATGTGAATATCTTTGATTGTAAAATTCATCTTGCCATTGTCTTACCATTCCTAAAGCTTCATTATTTAAAATAAATACTTTAACGGGTAAAGCGTGTTCTTTTAATACACTTAATTCTTGCAGAGTCATTTGAAACCCAGCATCACCAACAATTGCAATAACTAGTTCATCTCGCTTTGCAATTTGCGCACCGATTGCTGCTGGAAATCCGAACCCCATCGTTCCTAATCCGCCAGAAGTTACCCATTTATCTGGATTTTTCAACGGATAGTATTGTGCTGCCCACATTTGATGTTGCCCAACGTCTGTTGTTACAATCGCTTCTCCTTTCGTGATTTCATATAGCATATCAATCGCGTATTGAGGTTTAATACTTTCAGAATTTCGTTTATAAGAGAATGGATACTTTTCTTTTCTACTCTTTAATAAAGAGAGCCATTCATGATGATTTTCTTTCTTTCCTTCTGATTGAAGCAATACTTCTAACGCCTGCTTAGCACTTGCAACAATAGGAATCTCTGTTGGCACATTTTTCCCGATTTCTGCTGGATCAATATCGATATGTGCAACAGTCGCCCCTTTAGCAAAAAAAGCTAAATTCCCAGTAAGACGATCGTCAAATCTCGCACCTATATTAATGAGTAAGTCGCATTCATATAACGCCATATTGGCTGTGTAAGAACCGTGCATTCCCCCCATCCCTAGAAATAGCCCATCATCTGGCGGAAAACCACCAAGTCCAAGTAACGTATGCACAACAGGGATTTCATATTTACGGGCAAAACTTGTCAATTCTTTCGAAGCTTTCGCATGCAGTATACCTGCTCCAGCTAAAATTAACGGTTTTTTTGCGGTTTCAATTGCTTGTAGTAATTTGTTTATTTGAAGTAGATTCGGTTCATAATTAGGGTTATATCCTGGTAAATCCATTTGTACATTGCTACATCGCTCACCTTTCTCGACTACCATATCTTTCGGAAGGTCAATAACGACTGGTCCTGGTCTTCCTGTTTTAGCAATATGAAATGCTTCTTTAATAATTCGAGGTAAATCTGAGGCCTTTCGCACTTGATAGTTATGTTTTGTCACTGGCATCGTAAGTCCCATAATATCCGCCTCTTGAAAAGCATCGCTCCCAATTAACGTTGTTGCTACTTGGCCTGTAAATACAACAAGTGGCAATGAATCAATCATCGCATCCGCTAGACCCGTAATTACATTTGTAGCACCTGGTCCACTCGTTGCAATTACAACCCCTGGGTTCCCTGTAATTCTGGCATACCCTTCAGCAGCGTGAATTGCCCCTTGCTCATGCCTTGTTAAAATATGCGGAATTTCACAATCATACAGTGCATCATAGAGAGGTAAAACGGCACCACCCGGATAACCGAAAATCACTTTTACGCCTTCCTTTTCTAGCGCTTCTAACAATAGCTGTGCACCAGTTGCCAGTTTCTCTTCCGTTTTTGAAGACATTGTTCTTATAAGCCCCCTTTTTCAAACTTTTATACAATAAAAAAATCCTACGTCCACACTCCAGCTATGTGCTGAAGGGACGAAAGATTTCGCGGTACCACCCTTCTTTGCAAGAATACTCTTGCCTCAGTGATCCATAAATGGATCTAGCTAATAACGGAGCTACCGTCTAAGCCTAGACAAATGCTTTAGCTTAGCACTCAAGGGCGATGTTCGTCGACGTGAACCATCGGTTTTCAGCAACCACCGACTCTCTGTGAGGCTTCACAATCAACTACTCCTCCCTATCAACGCTTTCTTATGTTAAAAAAGTTGTTATCCAACTTTATTTTCTTCGTAAATTTTCTCTCCATCTTCTACAACTAACTTACGAAACTCTTCTAATAAACGGTTCGTATGTGGACCTGTTTGCCCTAAGCCAATCGTTCTACCATCTACTGTCGTAACAGCAATAACTTCAGCAGCTGTTCCTGTTAAAAACACTTCATCAGCTACATATACATCATGTCTTGTAAATAACTCTTCTCTTACGTCATATCCAAGTTTTTCGCCGATTTCTAAAATGGCGTTTCGTGTAATACCTTCTAACGCTCCAGCAGAACTTGGTGGTGTAATTAATTTATTTCCTTTAACAATAAACACGTTATCTCCTGAGCCTTCAGCTACATATCCTTGATCATTTAACATAAGTGCTTCTTGTACTCCAGCTAATTTCGCTTCAATACGAACTAAAATATTGTTTAAGTAATTTAAAGATTTTACTTGAGGGGATAAAACATCGGGACGATTTCGGCGCGTTGCAACTGTTACAACTGGAATCCCTTTCTCATAATATTCTTGTGGGAATAAAGATAATTGTTCTGCAATTACTACTACATTCGGCTTCTTACATGAATCGGGATCCAATCCAAGATTTCCTGCTCCTCTTGATACAACAAGGCGAATGTATCCATTAGATAATTTATTTTGTCGAATCGTCTCAACAACAATATTTGTTACTTCATCTAATGAATATGGAATTTCTAAAAGGATTGATTTTGCTGATTCATACAACCGGACAAGATGCTCTCTCAAACGGAAAACATTACCGCTATAAACTCTAATTCCTTCAAACACTCCATCGCCATATAAATAGCCATGATCATATACTGAAACTTTTGCCTCATCTTTTGGAACAAATTCTCCATTTAAGAAAATCCATTGCTCATTCACTAGAAGCGCCTCCTATGTTCTATGAATTTTTTATTGTTTCCTAGTTTACTCTCCTTTCTAAATAAATCAAGTGAATTTTTAGAAAATTTATAATTTTTAATCGTACGTACTTCTTTACTTATATTGATTTAACAACATTGTTAACGTTTACAAAAAGTCAAAAAATTTTTTTCGCCAATTTCCACTAAAAAAATATTTGTTTAAAAGAAGGATTTTCATCAATTGATACGAATCTATTGTATTCAATAAACGGACGTCCGATTTTATAAATCCGGGAATATATAACGACTTTTGCTGAAAAAGGGGGGAAATAACAAAAATAGCGCTGTCTAAAAATAACATTCATATTTTTCATTTCGTAATCATAATCCTATTTTTAAAAAACAATTTGTCAAAATGAAGGAGGAAATAAATATGGCGTGTGTACAAATTAAAGGAACGAGACAAGAGGTAGTAGAAATGCTGCAATTATTTGATCTAATGGATACGAAAGGTTTTTGTAAATTCGATAATTACGTAGAGGTAGAACCAAATACGCAAGAACATAATCATTTTATTGCTTCAATCGACATCCATTCAAATACTTCTTCTGCCCAAGATACATTAAACGATCAATTCGTTAGTCAAATGCTTACTGGCGTATATAACGACTAAACAAAGATTTACTTCCTACCGTCTTTTCATAAATGCAGTGAACTTGAGCATACTAGCAATTAGATGGTAGGAGGTGAGAATTATGGCTAGAATTGGCGTTGAAAACTCATTAACAGACGTTCAACAAGCTCTTCAGCAACAAGGTCATGAAGTTGTTACACTTAACTCAGAACAGGATACACAAGGGTGTGATTGTTGCGTTGTAACTGGGCAAGATTCTAATGTAATGGGCATTGCAGATGCATCAATTAAAGGATCAGTCATTACAGCTCACGGTTTAACAACGGATGAAATTTGTCAACAAGTTGAAAGTCGCACTTAAAAAATGAAAGAGGACTCCTTTTAAAAGGAGTCCTCTTTTTTATATTCACCTAACGGGAAAGTAACATATACTGGATGAAAGCCCTACCTCTCTCTCATCATTACGGTTCCACTGACCGCTCCTTGATTCACTAGTATACATATATAGCTTACAAATACAATTTATAGGGTTTGTTCACAAAAGTTGTTGATAAAATTACCCGATCTTTCGCAAACTTTTCGTATTGCATTCATAAGAGATATTTACTTTACACTAGCTGTAACCGAGACACGAATTAAAATTCTAACACCAATACAATAGCTTGTCAATATTTTTCCGCAAATTAAAAACAGACATTAACGGTTTGTCTGTTTTAGAATGGAGCTTTTTCTTTTATTACATATACAACAAAGCCGCTTACTAACATAAATAAGCCAACTACTAAGTTTTTGATATTAATCATAAATTCCTCTCCCTTATTCCACACATCATATATATTTACATTTCAATTATTCCGATCATCCTAAAGCGCACTTTTTCTAATATATCATAATTCCTAAAAAATGCAAGTTCACTTTTGACGACCATTCACAAATTTATCTACAGTGCTTGGTACAGTACTTAAAGCCTTTTCAATTAAATGTGTACTGCTGTTGAGATGTAATACTTGCACCCCATTAGAACCAACTACTAAAAAAGCTACTGGACTAATAGAAACCCCAGCCCCGCTTCCTCCTCCAAATGGATGCCCTTGCTTGTTCTCTTTATGCTGATTTTGCCCACCGTTATGTTTTTCAGTAATGAAACCCCCTTTAAAATCACTTCCACCAGCTCCAAAACCAAAAGCCACTTGAGATACTGTTAATACAACATTTCCGTCAGCTGTTGAAACCGGGCTCCCAACAATTGTATTTACATCTACCATCTCTTTTAAATTTGTCATTGCCGTTTTCATTAAATTTTCAATTGGATGTTCCATTATGTATTGCACCCTTTCCTCATTATTCCTTTTTATACTTTCCAAAATAGAGGAAGTCATACTAACTTTTCCTATTTCAAGAAAACATTTTCCTCCTTTTAATAGATATTACTGCCCGTTAATGCGGGATAAAAAAGAAAAAGAGATACATACTACTATTGAACCTTGTTATGAAAGGAGCCATGACTTTGACTGAGAAATTTGATGATTATAAAAGAAGAGATAGAATAGATAGTGATTATAGTGACTATAAAGAAGAGTATGCCGCTGAGGTTGCACCACAACGCATTGATTATGATTACGATGATAAAGATGTTGTAAAATCGTCCGCTGCTGGATCAACTGCTGGTTTTATCGCTCTTGCGCTATCTATCTTATCGCTATTTACATTCCCAACACTATTTGGTCTTGTTTCTGTTTTACTCGGTATTTACGCTTATAATCGCGGAGCTACTGTAACTGGCGGTATCGCTGCAGTTGTCGGTGGGATTGCTGCACTTATCGCAATTTTATTCCGAGTAGCACTTATTGGTTTATTGTTCTCCCTTTTCTAAAAAAGAAAAAGGTATCTCGCTTAACGCGGGATACCTTATCCTGTAAACACATCTTCCGATGGATATTTTATTTTTTGTTTTGCTGGTCGCGCTAAAGAGAACACAAGTGTTAATGGTCCAATTAATCCGCAGAACATAACAAACATAATAATACATTTTCCGAATGCCGATAGCTTTGCAGTAATTCCCATCGTTAATCCGACTGTACCAAACGCTGATATTGTCTCAAATAATAATTGAATAAAGCTGAAGTTTTCTGTAAGCATTAATATAAATACCGCTGCAAAAATAAGTATTTGACTGGCAACAGCAATCGCTAAGGCCCTCGTTACTGTCGACATTTTAATTGTACGCTGAAATAAAACAATTTCCTCCTTTTTTCTAAAGAAAGAAAGGACAGATGTAATTAAGATAACAAACGTTGTTAATTTAATTCCTCCACCTGTTGATACACTTCCTGCACCAATAAACATTAAAATCATCGTAAATAATATAGATGATTCTTCCATACCTCCATAGTCAACCGTATTAAATCCAGCTGTCCGCGGGGTAATACCTTGAAAGAAGGAAGCCCATAGTTTTTCATTTAAAGATAAATTCCCTAACGTCTTCACATTATTATATTCCAATACAAAAATTACAATCATTGCTATAACATTTAGCACTACTGTTCCAATAATCATTATTTTTGAGTGAAGTGATAATTTTCGAAAACTGCGACTATACCATATATCAATTAATACGGTAAAACCGAGTCCACCTATTACAATTAAAGAGCAAATCCCAATATTAATAATGGGATCTCCTACATATCTTGTTAAATTATCTGGCCATAAAGCAAAGCCTGCATTATTATAAGATGCAATTACATGAAAAATACTATAGTATAAACCTTTTCCAAAACCAAACTCTGGAATAAAGCGAAACGATAAAAAGATGACCCCAATAAGCTCAATACAAATCGAAAATATAAAGACACGCTTTACTAATTTTACAAGACCACCTATATTTGTTTGATTAAACGCTTCTCCAATTAATAAACGATGGCGTAATCCGATTTTTTTGCCTAATACCCAAACAATTAAAATGGCAATTGTCATAAGACCTAGACCACCTGTTTGAATTAAAAACATAATAACAATTTCGCCAAACATCGTAAATGTACTTGCTGTATCCACTACTCCCAAACCAGTTACGGTCGCTGCTGACGTTGCTGTAAAGAAAGCATCTACCCAACTAATATGTGCTTTCGTTGCGAATGGTAACTTTAATAACAAACCGCCAACCACAATTAAGCAGAAAAAACCTAACGCTAATATTTGTGGTGGGTTTAATCGTATAAGACGATTATACAGCCCTTGTTTTTTTGTTACTTCCATATCACTAACTCCCTTATTAAAGTGAAGCTTTCCCTTCATAAATAAAAAGCTTTTTAAAAGCCCTTAAAGAATTGGGACAAACCTTATATTCTTATAATATAGTTGAGCATAATCCTTTTTTTCATAGATTACAACTTTTATTTATATTCAGACTTCTTTTTTCTTTTATGCTGGAAAACTATATATCCTAACTCAATATTGCTAGCAATAACAATTTCATATGTACTATTTTTCAAATCCCCATATCTTTCACTCTATGTTCACATAGAGGTCACATTCACCTTTTATAGTATATGTATCGAAGCTGTTCCTCCCTAATTTATAAGACATTCCCCAGTGTCTTTGAATAGCTTCCATCCCTAATTAAATTGACATAAATTGTCCCCTTCCCTTGACCATCTTATATGTGATGGTCTTATTTTTTTGTCTTTCTATCTTTTATTTAAAACTTCCTCTCTCTTTCACTCTATGTTCACACAGAGGTCACATCCACCTTTTATAGTATATATATCGAAGCTGTTCCTCCCTAATTTATAAGACATTCCCCAGTGTCTTTGAATAGCTTCCATCCCTAATTAAATTGACATAAATTGTCCCCTTCCCTTGACCATCTTATGTGATGGTCTTATTTTTTTGTCTTTCTATCTTTTATTTAAAACTTCCTCTCTCTTTCACTCGATGTTCACACAGAGGTCACATCTACCTTTTATAGTATATGTATCGAAGTTGTTCCTCCCTAATTTATAAGACATTCCCCAGTGTCTTTGAACAGCTTCCATCCCTAATTAAATTGACATAAATTGTCCCCTTCCTTGACCATCTTATAAATGATGGTCTTATTTTTTTGTCTTTCTATCTTTTATTTAAAACTCCCTCTCTCTTTCACCCTATGTTCACATGAGAGTCACACCTATCTTTTATAGTATATGTATCGAAGTTGTTCCTCCCTAATTTATAAGACATTCCCCAGTGTCTTAAAGCAACTTCCATCCCTAATTAAATTGACATAAATTGTCCCCTTCCCTTGACCATCCTATGTGATGGTCTCTTTTATTTTCCAAACACAAAATCAATCTATCTGTACTTAAATAAAAACCTAAAAATTCAGAAAATATTGTCAAATTAGGTATTTTTTCGGTATAATTACTTTAGGAAGGAATTTCGCAAAAACAAAAGGGGGATTTTATTGAAACAAACAAAAGCAATCTTAATCGCATTATTTCTAGGTCTAGTTGTTGGACTCACTCTAAATTTAGCCGCTCCATCTATCTTTGAGCCACTAAATCAATATGTGTTCAACCCAATTGGTCAATTGTTTATTCGACTTATTAAAATGCTAGTTGTTCCTGTTGTGTTCATTTCTATCGTACTTGGTGCTGCCGGCCTTGGAGATCCGAAACAACTTGGAAGAATCGGTTTAAAATCAATTTCATTCTTTCTCGTAACAACTGCGGTTGCCATCTCTATAGCGGTTACATTTGCACTTATTATAAAACCAGGAGCTGGCGGTAATTTTAAAACAGAAGGTCTTAAGTATGAAGGTGCAAAAACTGAAACATCTTTCGTCGACACATTGCTAAATATCGTACCAGATAACCCAGCAAAAGCGATGGCTGACGGAAACATGTTACAAATCATTGCCTTTGCCGTATTGATTGGACTCGGTATAGCTATTTTAGGAAAACGAGTTCAAGGTATCCATTCATTACTTGAACAGGGCAACGAATTAATGATGTATCTCGTTAATCTCGTTATGAAATTAGCCCCAATTGGAACATTCGGTTTGCTCGCTTCATCCGTTGGTAAAATGGGGCTTGCAGGCGTCGCTGCGATGTTCAAGTATATGATTGTCGTTATGTTAGTACTCATTATTCACGGGGTCTTTGTATATGGTGGCTTATTAAAGGTATTAGCAAAAGAAAGTATTGTTCGTTTCTTTAAACATTTCGGACCAGTAATGGCAATTGGATTTAGTACATCTAGCTCTAATGCATCGCTTCCATTTGCAATGAAAACAGCACAAGATAAGCTTGGCGTTCCAAAAGCGATAAGCTCATTTGTACAACCACTAGGGGCAACTATTAATATGGATGGTACTGCCATTATGCAAGGGGTAGCAACTGTATTTATCGCTCAAGTATACGGAGTTGAACTTACATTACCGCAATTAGCTATGGTCGTATTAACCGCTGTACTAGCTAGTATCGGTACTGCTGGTGTACCAGGTGTTGGACTTGTAATGCTTACAATGGTTTTAAATCAAGTAAATCTACCAGTAGAAGGTATCGCTTTAATTATCGGTATTGACCGTATTCTAGATATGTCTAGAACAGCTGTAAACATTTCTGGGGATGCAATTTGCGCAATGATTGTCGCAAAATCAGAAGAAAAATATAATACTGATCAATCGGCAGCATCGTAAATCAAAAAAGGAGTGAATATATTCACTCCTTTTTTGATTTACTCCCTTTTTTAGAACGATATTCTTTCCCTTTATTATCATTACCAGTTTCAAATTCAGTGCTAAATTCCTGATTAAACTGGCCGGACTTTGGTGATCCTTGATTACCGCTCCCTTTACTACCGTTACGATTCGTCATATTTCTCCCTCCCTTCCTTGTATTAGTAGTATGGCGCTCTATCTTTTTTCATACACATTTTATTTTTTAACATCTATTACACACGAAAGAAGACCTTCCATATATAAGGAAGATCTTCTCTTTCATCACGTAAGCGTTTTCTTGTTTATAATCACTTAAATAAGTTTTTTGGAAATCGAAATCATTACATTCATTTCATCTTCTGAAAGTGTAGAGAATCTTTCTTGTAAATATTGTTTTTTCGCATCTTCCATTTTCGCAACTAAATCTTTCCCTTGTTCTGTAATCTCTAAATACACAACTCGGCGATCTGATGTAGAACGTGAACGAGTTACAAAACCTTTATTAATTAATTTTTCTGTAACAGCTGTAATATGACTATTCGACACATTTAATTCATTTGCTACACGCGATACCATTTCTTTATTCGTACGATTTAATATTCTCAGGACGATGAATTCATTCCACGGTATGTAACCACCGAATATTTTTCCGATATCATTACGCAATGTGCGAAACATAGCAAACACATTTGTCGATAGTTCTTCCATTAATTGCTCTCGATTTTGAGACAACTTTGACAGCTCCTTTTATTTCATTTAGTTAAATAAAAACCTTATTAATAATTTTACATGAAATCTTACTTTTTGTCACCTTATTTTCCCATAATTCGTAGTTTTTTAATATGTATTTCATGATAAAACGAAGTTAACTTCCAGAAAAAGGGGGTATTTTAATGCATGAGGAGGAGAAATTCTCAAATCTCAACCTAAAAGATAAAACGATTATCATTAGTATTATTGCTCTTTTTCTCATTATAATTTTTGCATTTATATTTTTTGTATATGTAGGAATCTTTCAAATTACAGGTATAGAGTATAGTTCACGTATTGCGTTACTTCTCTTTTTTTTATTAATCACTTTCTTAGACAGTATTACATTTTTCATCTTCAGTTTCTTCAAAGCGCTGCTATATACACTGACACAAAACATGCCAAATTGGATTTCTATTACTCTTTTCTCATTCATTGAAATTACACTAGATTGGTTCGTCATTCATACTGCTGATGATTGGATAGAAAGCGTACAAATGTCCAACATAGCTGAATTATGTGTCGTACTATTCTTTTTCCTCTTAAATAAATTATTAAGTGACGAGAAAGAGTAAGAATACAAGCTTTTCTATATAAAAATTGGTACAATGAAAGCAAATCTTACTAAAGAGGTGTTAATTATGAACTTACAACAATGGGCTGATAAAGGTATGTCCTTTGATACATATGTGAATGAAATGCAAGTAAACCAATACGAGCTACTACACATTTACAATAACTTTTTAATTCCAAATGAATTACTTCCTGTATTAGAAGAACGTCAAAATGACGGCTGGCGTGTTATCGTATTAACTGCTGATTGGTGTGGCGATGCTCTTTTATGCGTACCTGTTATGAAACGAATTTCTGAAGTTGCAAATATTGAAATGAGTTTATTAATTCGCGACGAAAACTTAGAATTAATGGATCAATATTTAACAAATGGAACAGCACGTGCGATTCCAATCTTTATTTTCATTGATAAAGATGGAAATGAACAAGCCGTCTTTGGACCACGCGCTCCAAAAGTACAAGAATTAGTAACTTCAATGCGCGCTACATTACCTGAAAAAGAAGATCCAACATTCGAAGAAAAACAAAAAGAAATGTATGCTAATTTCCGTGCTACATTAGCTGATGATACTTCTCTTTGGGAGCATGTAATGGAAAATATGGTGGAAAAAATAGTAAAATAAAAAACCTGCCGAGCTCGGCAGGTTTTTTTATTACATAATGAAGAAATAGAATACCGCAGCTAAAATGAAACGATAATAAGCGAACGGTGTTAGTTTCACACGAGATAATAATTTCAAGAATGAAACAATTGCAAGCATCGCAACAACGAATGCAGTTACAAATCCTGTTACAAATAGTGTTATATCTGCTGAGCTTAATACATCCCAGCTTTTAATTAAATCTAATCCACTTGCAGCTACCATCATCGGTACCGCTAAAATGAACGTATATTCAGCTGCCGCTGTATGCGACACGCGAGCTAATAAACCACCACTGATTGTAGAACCAGAACGAGAGAATCCTGGCCAAAGAGCTAAACATTGAAACACTCCAATTGTAAATGCCTGTTTATATGTGATTTCATCTAACGTTCTTGCTGTACTTGGTTTTGAAAACTTCTCAGCAACAATCATTAAAATACCACCGGCTACTAAGCTAATAACAACTGGTCCTGGACCAAATAAAACCTCTTTAATAGTGCTATGGAATAATACGCCAAGTATCCCGGCAGGAATCATCCCGATAATAATATGTAATAAATTTAACGATGGTCCGTCTGTTACTTTACCTATTCCAACTAACGACCATAGACGCTTCCAAAATATAACAACAACTGCTAAAATCGATCCCAATTGGATAACAACTTCAAAAACTTTCGCTCTCTCATCGTCAAATCCAATTAAATGTCCTGTTAAAATCATATGTCCTGTTGATGATACTGGTAGAAACTCTGTTAATCCTTCAACAGCACCCATGATTAAACCAATTAACCAATCAGCCACAAGTAGTGCCTCCTTAATAACAAATAATATGTAATTTTTTCACACCTTATCATAATACCTTATCCCTTTTCAAAGTGCATCCTTTTTTTATTGGTTTCATATGTTGTAGGCGCGTATTTCTTTTCTAATCTTTGATTAAATTGTATGATAGTAAGAGTTTGTTTTTTTATATGGAAAGGGGATTTTATGAAAGAAACTACTTCATTTTCACAAAAGTTAAAGCAATTTGTATTACTATTTTTTCCGATTTTCGTAACGCAAATGTCATTATTTGCGATGAGTTTTTTTGATACAACAATGTCAGGACATGCAAGTCCAACTGATTTAGCAGGTGTTGCAATTGGAACAAGTATATGGCTTCCAGTTAGTACGGGATTAACAGGAATTTTAATGGCTACTACTCCCATTGTTGCACAACTCGTCGGATCCAAGAAAAAAAAGGACGTTCCCCACGTTGTCATACAAGCAGTTTATTTAGCAATTTGTGCTAGCTTCGTTGTTATCCTCATCGGTTTCTTCGTCGTTTCACCTATTTTAAACGGCATGCGCTTAGAAGAACCTGTGGAACGAATTGCAGCTCAATTTTTAAGTATTATCGCAATAGGAATTATACCTTTATTCACTTACACTGTTTTACGTGGATTTATTGATGCATTAGGAAAAACTCGCACAACGATGATTATTACATTACTATCATTACCAATTAACGTAATATTAAATTACCTATTAATTTTTGGTAACTTCGGTTTCCCAAAGCTTGGTGGTGTCGGAGCAGCAATTGCTTCCACTGCAACATATTGGTGCATTTTAATTATTACAGTCATTATTATTCAGACGAAAGAGCCTTTTGCCTCTTTCAACATTTTCAAACAATTATATCGCCCTTCTCTTTCGAGTTGGACAACATTCTTAAAGCTTGGCGTTCCTATCGGATTTGCTATCTTTTTTGAAACGAGTATTTTCGCTGCGGTAACGCTCATGATGAGTAATTTTAGTACGACAACTATTGCAGCTCACCAAGCAGCTATGAACTTTGCTTCCTTGTTATATATGACTCCGCTAAGTTTAGCAATGGCAATGACTATTGCAGTCGGATTCGAAGTTGGAGCAAAACGTTACGATAATACAAAACAATACGGACTGATTGGAATTGGATTAGCCCTTGCCTTTGCTTTATTATATTCAATTCTTCTCTACTTCTTTGATAATCAAATTGCTTCTATTTATACGACAGATGCAAAAGTTCATCATTTAGCAAAAGAATTTCTTATCTTTGCGATTTTATTTCAAATTTCAGATGCAATTGCAACCCCTGTACAAGGAGCTCTGCGTGGGTATAAAGATGTAAATGTTGCTCTAATTATGACTTTAATTGCTTATTGGATAATAGGTCTACCACTAGGTTACATATTAGCAACATATACAGAATGGGCCGCAAAAGGTTATTGGATCGGTCTTATTATCGGTCTAGCATTTGGCGCTGCCTTCCTCCTTATCCGTCTCTTTCAAGTACAACGAAAATATACAACACAAAACAGCCGCTAATAATAAAGCGGCTGTTTTCTTTATGCATATTTTTTCTTGTAACGTATAATATAATGAAAAAGAAAGGTGGGTACATATGGACGACAAAGAAAAAAAGCAATCATTCGATGAAGAATTTGCCCCTGAAATTTCACCTGGATATCGGCAAGATGTACATAAGCCACCTAAATATAAAAACACTTCGTTTTTAATGGGCATTACCATTTTCGCCGCTGTATTACTCATACTTATCATTTTCGTTTATTTTTGATGAAAGGTGGCCTATTATATGAAGAAACAAAATTCCAATCGTTCCAAAAGAACTGTTAAAACACAAAAAGGATATGCAGGCGATTCTGTTCATACACTTAAACAAGTGGAGCAAGGAAATTTATATATTGCTCAAAAAGAACTTGGTCAACAAAATGAAAATCTTTAAAGGTCCTTAATTCCTTGAGGGCCTTTTTATTCCGCATTAAGTAGTACACCCCCAAATGATCTATTGAGCAATGAATTTCCTTTATTGTACGCGCTGCTTTTGTTCTAGCACCATAAATATATTATTAACCTTTACAATTTTCACTTCATAATTCAATTTCATTTCGCTTCTCTTACCATTTTCAGTACCCGCAACGTACGCTACAGCTTGATAGAGAAAACTCTCATCTGTCTCTTCACGTATCTCCTCGTTTGTAAATTTATACTCTAAATCTTGAAAACGATTGGGATAATAATTTTCTATTAATTGTTCATACCCTCTATTTAAAAATAGTTCTTCACCTTTTCGTTTCACATCTTCTTTATTATTAAACTCAAACACGGATAGTTGCTCGGTCACAAAATGCTCTCCTACCTTTTTCATTTCATTATGAGTTAAATTTTCTATACTTTTGTTCTTTAATTCCTTATTTAACTCGTACTGATCAATCGGTTTAAAGGTAGCAAAAACCTCCTCTTTATATGACCAAAACAATACAAAAGCGATACATAGAGAAATGATTAACAGTCTTTTTTTCGTAATACTCCCGCCCTTCTTCATAATGATAGCTATATTTTAACATATAGAAAGAAAATTCTGATATCATAAAGTAGAATAACTTAACTCAGAAACGAGGAACAATTATGGACTCTTACAAACATTATATAAAAGAAGCTTTGCCTAATCTTTCTATACATTCATATAAACAAAATGAAGAAGGTTGGGATAATGTAGCAATTATAGTAAATGATGAGCTACTGTTTCGTTTCCCGCGAAAACAGGAATATGCAATGCGAATTCCGTTAGAAAAAGAACTATGCACACTTCTCTCTTGTTCACTACATGAAATTAAAGTTCCAAAGTATCACCTATTCTATAAAAAGGAGACTGATGCTATTCCGCTTTGTAGTTACTATACTCTCATTCATGGTGAACCTTTAAAAACAGAAATAGTTACTACACTAGAAAAACAAGAACGAAAAGCACTTATTACACAATTAGCAACTTTCCTTGCTGCTCTACATAGTATTCCTCTAAAAAGTGTTACAGCGTTAGGATTCCCTATTGAAAAAACACTTACCTACTGGAAAGAGCTACAAACTAAATTAAATCAGTATGTTACTAACAATCTTACTTCGTTCCAGAAATCAGCCTTAAATCGTTTATTCGAGAATTTCTTTGCCTGTCTAGCTACATCTAAATTTCAAAATACAATCATTCACGCTGATTTTACACATCATCACATTTTATTTAACAAGCAGAACAAACGCATTTCAGGTGTTATCGATTTTGGTGATGCGCAAATTGGCGATCCTGCTTTTGATTTTGCAGGACTATATTATGATTTCGGACATGAGTTTACTACATCTGTATATGAACAGTACAGTACACTTATTTCTCATCATGATCCATTACTCATTCACCGCATTACTACCTTTTATCAATATAGTCCTTTACTACATAATATTATTTATAACTTTGAATCAGAGAATGAACTCGAATTCATTACAAGTACAGAACAACTAAAAACGATATTACAGGGATGAGATTACATTCTCTCCCTATATACTCTCTCCTCATACATCATTAACTTTTTATCCATTTCAACAATAACTTTATACAATTGAAATGCCTGTAAAATTTGCAGTTGAATTTCAAAAGGAGCATTTTGTTCTTTTAACCATTGAAATACTTTCGTTTCATCTTTCATTGATTATTCCTCCCTTTATCCCGCTATTTGCGGGTAGCCCGATTGACCTCCACTGATTAAAGTTTCACTTTATTAAAATCTGCTACAAATATACCGTAAATGATGAAAAGCTTTTCATGTCAATAACAAAAAAGGATGCAAAGTTGCATCCTTTAATGAACTATATTTTTCTTCTGTTTCGCTTCTTTCTTTACTTCTTCCCCTTGGCATTCACTACGAAACGCACAACTTATACACTCAGAACGAAAATGACGCTCTGTATAATGCTCAGGTTGCTGTAACATTTCTTTCATTCTAGATAAATCAGCCATTCCAGTTATAATATCTTCCTGTTTCGGAATGTACTCATACTTAGTTCCTTCTATTAAATTAATAACTTCAATTTTTCCTGGAAGAATGCCGAAAGCTTTATAACTGAATACTGTCATTAGCTTCTGACAAAGAGCAAGCATTTCCTCATCCGCATCGACAACATACTTTTTAATTACAAACGACTCAGCATTCCACTCACCAACTTCAAATGTCAATGACATGTGGACACCTAACTCTTCCATATATGTTTGAAACTTCTCGTATAAAAACAATGGTGGTGTCTGACTATCATCCCTTTCAACAAACTGTAATAAGTGATCCGTTAGCTTCGCTAATACAATATAGTACTCCGTCTTCGAAGCAAACATATTAATCCTTACTTTTTTCCAATACTTTTCTATTAATATTAAAAGTACAATTTTCGTTTGTTGACCCGCAGGTAGCGTGTAATACTCGTTAATAATTTGATTCACAATCATTTGCGCTATTTGTTGCCATTCAAATGAAGAAGGTTCTCTTCTTTTTATATGACGAAAGTAAAATTTATGCGGACACCGCATAAAATCATACAAATGATAATCTGTCATCGTTTTGATTGAGATTTTCTCATGCACTTGCTCTTCAGCTCCCTTCTGCCATTAAGAAAGGTGTTTTACAAATTCAGCTCCAAACTGTAAACATTTTTCTACATCTTCATCTTCTGGCGTTAATTCTACTTTTAGTCCTTCTAACACAACTGCTGCCCCGCGCTCTTGTAGCTTTTCTATTAAAATGTCAACCGCCACTCCGTATTTCGGATAAGCCGAATCACATGATCCGAATACTGCCGCTTTTTTCCCAGTTAAATCAATAGAATCCATTGCATCATAAAAATCTAAGAAATCATCAGGAAGATCACCATCTCCCCAAGTGTATGCACCTAAAATAATTCCATCATACTGTTCCAATATAGAAGCTTCTGGTGAATCCATAATATCAATAACTTCAATTTCATTTTCTGTTTCACGAATTACGCCGGCAATATGGTCAGCCATTTCCTCTGTATTTCCACTCATACTTGCAAAAATCATTACTAACTTACTCAACTGAACCTCTCCCTTTACTTTGTATCTCTTTTTCTGTTTGAATGCTCTTCTTCTCATCTACATATTCAGACCGAATTACATTTCGTTGCCATTCCATATGCTGATCAACATCTTTATTTTTATCTTTTAATCCCCTCCGTAGAAGGTGAAATTTTTTTCTCATTAACATGTCGCATCCATCCTATTGATAATAATTATCAATTTCAACTATATTTAGATTAATTGACATTGATTATCAATGTCAACAACTATTTTTAAAAAAATGATTAAAATGTACAAGCTTGTCCGTTAGCTATTCATATACTATAAATGAGCATAGTTCTTTCTCAGCCCTCTCTGACGGAAAGAAATAAAAGCAACTGCGATAGAGCGCAGTTGCCTTTTTTTGTTTTTCTATGATTTTAGTAATCTTATAGTCGTCTCTAAAAATAGCTCCACTCCACAAATTAATGCTGATTCATCCACGTCAAATTTCGGATGGTGATGTGGATAACAAGTATATATATTTTCATTACCTGTTCCTAACTTAATGAAACAACCGGGTGCTTTTCTTAAATATGCTGAAAAATCTTCCCCACCCATAGAAGGTTCAAGCTTCACAACACACTCATTCCCAAACAAATGTAGTGCACTTTCTTCTACTATTTTCGTAATATATTCATCATTAATAACCGGATCATATCCATATCGATACGTATATGTATACGATCCTCCATGTGCTTCTGTAATTCCTTTCACAATTTTTTCGATTTTCCCTTCTGCTTCCACCCTCAATGCTTGATTAAATGAACGAACAGTTCCCATTAAAGTTGCTGTACTAGGAATAATATTGTCAGCCACTCCCCCATGAAACTGCGTAACTGAAACGACTCTTTGCATGAAAGCACTTGTATTTCTAGATACGATATGTTGTAGATTTGTAATAATCTGCGCTCCGATAGCGATAGGATCAATCGTTTCTTCTGGCCGCGCCGCATGCCCTCCTTTGCCTTGGATCTCAACTGTAAATACGTCTGGTGCTGCCATCATCGGTCCATATACAATTCCTACATTCCCACTTTCCAAGCCAGACATAACATGTAAACCTATTACATAATCAACACCGTCCATAACACCCGCCTCGACCATTTCTTGTCCACCACCAGGGTATACTTCTTCTGCATGCTGAAAGAATAGACGAATTTCTCCTACAAACTCTTCCTTCATATTATTAAGCACCTCTGCAGTACTTAATAATATAGCTGCGTGAGCATCGTGCCCACATGCATGCATCATTCCTTTATTCACAGATGTATAAGATTTACTTGTCTCCTCTTGAATTGGCAAAGCATCTATATCAGCTCGAATCGCAATTACTTTCCCTTGCTTCACACCCCTTTTAATTGCTAGTACACTATACTTCGTCGGTCTCGTTACTTCAAAAGAAGAAAATGAGCATAGTGTATCATATATAAATTGCGAAGTTTCTTTTTCATGAAATGATAATTCCGGATACTTATGAAAATGCCTTCTCCATTTCACGATATTTTCTTCCGAAATTAGACTCTTCCACACTCTATTCATGATAATTTCCTCCTTTTCAAAAGAACTAGAAATTTTAAATTTTACTCCGTCTTAAATGATTAATAAAAACAAATACTGCATTTTTACGTATTCTTATAGTCCACTTTTATGTATTCACACAATCCACTTTCTATTTACATGTCAAACCCATTACAAATTCATGCTGAATGTAATATAATTGCTAAGTTAGGGATTTTCTTTTTTAGTATTTAGTGCTAATATCAGAAAAGAGCCTTTTGACTTATTTTTACCTAAAATGTGGGATTTTGTTTTTTTCACAATAATGTAGGACATGATACCTACAAAGAGCTATTATTTCATTAAGAGAGGGAAAGACATGGAAAGATTAAAAGAGATATGGTCTCGACCACTCACACAATGGGTTGCAAAGACGGTTTATTATCTTGCAATTTTATTTGCATTACTTTGGTTGTATGGATTCCATGATACAAACACAAGTACATTTATTTACAATGAATTCTAGGGTGGGAACGTTATGAAGTTATTAGAACAAATTGAAAAGTGGGCTGCAGAAACGCCTGATCAAACCGCTTTTGTTTGGCGAGATGCGAAAATTACGTACAAACAATTAAAGGAAGATTCTGATGCGTTAGCACATTGGATTTCTTCTGAGTATCCAGACGATCGTTCACCAATTATGGTGTATGGCCATATGCAACCTGAAATGATTATTAACTTTTTAGGATGTGTAAAAGCTGGACATGCTTACATTCCTGTAGATTTATCTATCCCAGCTGATCGTGTACAACGTATTGCTGAAAATTCTGGTGCGAAATTACTTTTATCGGCAACAGCAGTAACTGTAACTGATTTACCAGTTCGCATCGTAAGTGAAGACAACTTAAAAGATATTTTCTTTACTCATAAAGGGAACACTCCAAATCCTGAACATGCGGTAAAAGGTGATGAGAACTTCTACATTATTTACACATCAGGAAGCACAGGTAATCCGAAAGGGGTTCAGATTACTTATAACTGCCTTGTTAGCTTTACAAAATGGGCTGTAGACGATTTCAACTTACAAACAGGGCAAGTATTCTTAAACCAAGCACCTTTCTCATTCGATTTATCTGTAATGGATATTTACCCATCATTAGTAACAGGTGGTACACTTTGGGCAATCGATAAAGATATGATTGCGCGTCCAAAAGACTTGTTTGCTTCTTTAGAGCAATCGGATATTCAAGTATGGACTTCCACACCTTCTTTCGCTGAAATGTGTTTAATGGAAGCATCTTTCTCTGAGAATATGCTACCGAACATGAAAACATTCTTATTCTGCGGTGAAGTGTTACCAAATGAAGTAGCTAGAAAATTAATTGAGCGTTTCCCGAAAGCAACAATTATGAATACGTATGGTCCAACAGAAGCTACTGTCGCTGTAACAGGTATTCACGTGACAGAAGAAGTGCTTGATCAATACAAATCACTTCCAGTTGGCTATTGTAAATCAGACTGTCGCCTTCTTATTATGAAAGAAGATGGCACGATTGCACCTGATGGTGAAAAAGGTGAAATCGTAATTGTCGGTCCAAGCGTAAGCGTTGGATATTTAGGAAGCCCTGAATTAACAGAAAAAGCATTTACTATGATTGACGGTGAGCGTGCCTATAAAACAGGCGATGCTGGCTATGTTGAAAATGGTCTTCTATTCTATAATGGTCGTCTTGATTTCCAAATTAAGCTGCATGGTTATCGAATGGAATTAGAAGAAATTGAGCATCACCTTCGTGCGTGTTCTTACGTAGAAGGAGCAGTTATCGTTCCAATTAAAAAAGGTGAGAAATACGATTATTTATTAGCGGTTGTTGTTCCTGGGGAGCATTCGTTTGAAAAAGAATTCAAATTAACATCTGCAATCAAAAAAGAACTCAATGAGCGATTACCAAACTACATGATTCCACGTAAATTCATGTATCAATCTTCTATTCCAATGACACCAAATGGAAAGGTAGATCGCAAAAAATTATTGAGTGAGGTTACAGCATGACCGCATATGGATCATTTTATTTTTTCGCTATAGTGGGCATTTTATTAATACCTACTATCATAGCTGGATTAAAAGGTAAAATGTTGCGTAAATATAATGCCGTTTTAACATTAGTCATGATTGCTATTATCTTCTCGGATAAACCGAAGCAAGCGATTATGTTAGCCGCATTTATTATTTGGCAATATGCCCTTATTAAAGGCTATTTAATTTTAAGAAAACAAAATAATAGTACATTCATGTTTTGTGTAGCTGTTATTTTATCGATTTTGCCACTTATTTTGGCAAAAGTCGCACCATTTGTACCTGAATTGCATTTTATTGTTTTCGCAGGTATGTCTTATGTAACATTTAGAGCTGTACAAATGGTCTTTGAAGTTCGTGATAATTTAATTAAAGAACTTTCCTTCTTTAATTTCTGGGAATTCGTTTTATTCTTCCCTGCGATTTCAAGTGGACCTATCGATCGTTACCGTAGATTCCAAAAAGATATTCAAAAGCCGCCTAGTGCTGAGGAATATCAAAAGTTACTATATACAGGGTTTAACCGTATTTTCCAAGGTTTCCTGTATAAATTTATAATCGCGCACTTGATAACAACATATCTTGTAAAGGCTGTATTCGCCAATCAAGATACACTTTTATCTAATGTGATTTTTATGTACGCTACTAGCATGCAATTATTCTTTGACTTTGCAGGTTATAGTGCGTTCGTAATTGGTATCAGTTATATGATGGGAATTAAAACGCCAGAAAACTTTAATAAGCCATTCCTTAGTCGTAATATTAAAGACTTCTGGAACCGCTGGCACATGAGTTTATCATTCTGGTTCCGTGATTTTATTTACATGCGTTTCGTCTTTTTTGCAACGAAGAAAAAGTTAATTAAAAACCGTTACACAATTTCGTATATCGGTGCATTTTTAAACTTCTTCATTATGGGAATTTGGCACATCCAAGGAAGCGCTGTTGCGCAGTATGTTATTTATGGTCTATATCATGCCGCACTGTTTATTTTATTTGATATTTTCGAACGAAAAAACAAAAAGCATAAGTTTTGGCCAAACAATAAATTTACACACGTCCTTGCGATTGTAATTACGTTCCACGTTGTATGTTTCGGTTTCCTAATTTTCTCTGGACACCTTAACAGATACTTTTAATGCACCCTTCTTATTCCATTAAGAAGTTGCACATATAATATATTTCGGATATAAAGGAGATTTTAAAAATGGCAGAATTCAAAGAGCAAGTATTAGATATTTTAGAAGAAGTATGTGAAAACGATATTGTGAAAGAAAACTTAGATGTTCAATTATTTGAAGAAGGTATCCTTGATTCTTTCGCTGTAGTATCTTTATTAGTTGAATTCCAAGAGCGTTTAGATATTGAAGTTTCTATTTCTGATTTTGACCGTGACGAGTGGGCTACACCAAACATGGTTATTAAAAAGTTGGAAGAAATCCGATGAACAAAGCAAAATTTGGTCCGATGCTTTTAGCATTGGCCCTTTTTGCTGTATTCTTACTTATTCCAACGCGCTTTCTACTTCCACTTTTAAGTGATGAAAAAGTAGAACAAGCTGCTACTTCTTTAAAAGAAGAAAAGATTCAAAGTATGATTTTACAGCAAAAGATGTTAGCAGATCCAAAATATCTTCCGATGTACGGTTCATCGGAATTCGCACGTATGGATGCTTTCCATCCATCTAATTATTTTAAAGTAAAGCCTGAAGGATTTACGCCATTCCTTCTTGGACGCGGCGGAACACAAGACCTTGTACATGTGTTAAACTTCGCATCTACAATGGATCAATTGAAAGATAAGAAAATGGTATTCGTTCTTTCTCCGCAATGGTTTGTACCACAAGGTATTGACGAGACGCACTTTGCACCTAACTTTTCAAAACAACAAGGTTACCACTTCATTTTCAACAATGATTTAAAACCTGAAATGAAAAAACAAATTGCAAAGCGTTTATTAAACTTTGAGATTGTAAAAAAAGAAACTTTATTAAAAATTTCGCTTGAAGGTATCGCTTATGATGATACGAAGTATAAAGTAAAAGCACTTGCTGCTAAACCTTTCGCTTATATTTATCGTAACATTTTAGATCGTAAAGATTTATTTACAGCTATGTTTAATATTAAACCGCACAAAGAAAAGCTTGATCCTTCATTAAAACAAATGAACTGGGAAGAGGCTCGTAAACATGCGGATCAAACAGGTGCAGTAGAATCTGGATCTAATGAATACGGTATTGAAGATGATTATTTCAATAGCAAAATTAAGAAAAAATTAAAGCAACGTGAAGGTTACTTAAAAAATGATGCTTATGACCAATCGCCAGAATATGAAGATTTACAAATTGTACTTGATTTATTAAAACAATCTGGTGCAAAACCGCTCTTCATTTCTGTTCCTGTCAAAGGTCCTTGGTACGACTACGCTGGCTTCCCGAAAGAACGCCGCGAAGCATACTATAAAAAAGTTCATGAGCAAATCGAAAAAGCTGGTTATCCAATTGCCGACTTCTCAAATCATGAATACGATAAATACTTCTTAAAAGATCATATGCACTTAGGTTGGAAAGGCTGGGTTTACATCGACGAAGCCATCCAACAATTTTATAAAGCAAACTAATGAAAAGACCGCTTGAATTACTCAAGTGGTCTTTTTGTATATATTTTGTAATTGCTCGATTGCATTCTCCGCTTCTTTCATAACTCGCTCCACTACATGCTGAGCTGATTCGATTCGTGCCAACGATGCTGCCTGTCCTGCCCAAAGTGACATATATTCTTCCTTATTTTGCTTCGCTGCCTCTTGGCGTATTTTAGAAGTTAATACGTTTTGCACTGGATACATCGGAAGCCCTTCTTCTTTTCCTTCATGTCTCTCTATAAATTCATTCCGGATACCCCGTGCATATTTCCCGGAAAACGCACGAGTTACCGTTGTGCTCGTATCTGTACTATGTAAAACCGCTTCTTTATACACATCGTGCGTAATACTCTCTTCACTTGTTAAAAAGGCCGATCCCATTTGAACACCTTCTGCTCCTAGTGCCAATGCCGCAACAAGCCCTTGTCCGTTCATTACACCACCTGCTGCGACAATTGGGATATGCGGAACAGCTTCTACTAACTGAGGTACTAACGCAAAAGTACCAATCATAGCATCTCGTTCTTTCCCAATAAACGTTCCTCTATGCCCTCCTGCTTCGCTACCTTGTCCGATAATAATATCTACTCCTAGCTCGGCAAGTACTTTCGCTTCCTTCACATGGGTAGTTGTTCCGATAACTTTTATTCCACTTCTTTTTAAATCATTTATTTCTTCTTTTTCTAACGTTTGAAATGCAAAACTAACGACCGGTACTTTTTCATCTAATAGCACTTGTAATTGTTCCTTATAGCTTTTTGGAAGCTTTAACGTTCCTTCTACTTCTATACCTAATTCTCTATTCACTCCGCTTAGTAATACTTTCGCCTCATTTACCTTCTCTTCTTCTATTTGTATCTCTTTCGTTACAAGTAAATTAACACCGAAAGGCTTATCTGTTAGTTCTCTTATTCTATAAATCGCTTCACGAATTTGTTCTGGGCTCATATAGCCCGCTCCAAGCGTCCCTAATCCTCCGCTATTACTTACTGCTGCAACGAGTTCTGGCGTCGTAATCGCGCCTGCCATACCGGCTTGAACAACGGGATACTCAATTTTTAATATGTCTGTTACTCGACTTGTAAACATCATTTTCCCTCCTATTTCCCTTATATCTTCTTTATTTGATAAGCTTTCCCCTGCTTTTGCAAGGGTTGGACCTCAAATGAAGCGAATATATTGAAAGAGAAGGAGGCTGAGCTTAATGATTTATCCAAATGCATTAAAACAAGGTGATACAGTAATGATTATTGCACCATCTGGTCCACCTACAATCGAAAATGTATTAAAAGGTGTGAATGTATTACAAGAGATGGGGTTATCCGTAATAATCGGGAAGAGTGTTTACGAGAAATATGGATTTTTAGCCGGAAGTGATCAAGTTCGGCTTGACGATATACATGAAGCATTTACAAATAATGAAGTGAAGGCAATTTTTTGTGCACGAGGTGGTTATGGAAGTGCTCGTCTTCTTCCTCACATTCAATATGAAGTTATTAGGCAGAATCCAAAAATCTTTTGGGGATATAGCGATATTACAGCTTTACATACTGCTGTTTCACGTTATGCAAAGCTTATAACATTTCATGGTCCGATGATTGAAGAACTAGGAAAAGGTATTGATTCCCTATCTTTATCCTCTTTTAATCAGCTATTCCATCCGTATTCAACCATTTTATCTGCATCAGAATGTATCGTACCTAGCTCTCACAGTACAGTTACAAGTACGTTAGTTGGAGGAAATTTAGCTGTGTTAGCAAGTATAATTGGCTCGCCCTACGAGATAAATACGGACAATACACTTTTATTACTTGAAGACATTGGTGAAGAACCGTACCGCATTGACCGTATGTTAAATCAGCTACTTTTATCTGGAAAGTTTAATGAATGCAGGGGCGTTATTTTCACAAGTTGTCACGACTGCACTCCTTCAAAGCCATCTCAATCATTGCAAACAATATTATATGAATATTTCGCGCCATATCATATACCTGTCCTATTCGATTTACCAATTGGACATATAAGTCCAAACATTGGTATTCCACTTGGAGCTACAGCGACAATAAACACGAATAATAAAACAGTCTCTATTTCTTCTGGTATAGCCACTTCATATTCAAATTAAAAAGTAAAAGGAAAAACGATTACGCTTTTCCTTTTACTTTTACTTTTACTTATAATAATTAAAAATTCGTCCAGATGCGATATCTGCAATTTCTTCTGGAATAAATGTTTTACTTATATCAGTGCCAACATTTAATACAGCTGTAGCATCTTTCTCAATGCTACCAAATAACTCTTTCCCACGTATCGTAATAAGGGGCGTTCCTTCTGGCAACACATCTTTTACAAATTCCATTTGTGTAAAGAACGGAACGATCCATCTACCTTCTCCTTGGAAATGACGCAAGCGAAGTATTCCTTCTGTTGCCCCGTCCTCTGCTTCTAGTGAACCAGCAACATAAAACTCAGTAGATAAGAGCAATTCATAAAATTCCTTTTGCTTCTGTTTATCATCCCCTGCTACAACAAGTACCTCTTCTAATTTCTTTACTGAAATTTGCTCCATATGATGCCACCCCTATTTTCAAAATGATTGTACTTAGATTATACGAAATATTCTTATTTTTTTCTACATAATTCGCAATTATTTTCTTAAAATAATTTTAACACTTCTTTTGTTGTCACAATCGTAGCAAACTCTTCATGTAAATTTACAAGTGTCATATTGTGAATATCTTCTGCACTATACTCTTTACCATCTAAACCTATACGGTTAAAAGTAGCCGTTGCATCACTCACTAAATATGTTGTAAATCCTAAATTCCCTGCCATTCGTGTCGTAGTTTCCACGCAATGATTTGTCGTTAATCCTACAACCACTACTGCATTACATTTGTTCTTTCTTAATTGCTCTTCTAAATTTGTCCCAATGAACGCGCTGTTAACGAATTTCTGAATAACCACTTCACCAAGTAGTGGTTGCACTTCTTCTTTAAAGTTTACCGTTTCCGCTCTCTCATAAAACATTGACTGAGCATTTTCTTTATTTACATGTTGAATATGAAAAACTGGTCGTTTCCTTTTTCTCCATTCTTCTAACAAAATTCTCATGTTTTCTTCAGCAAAAATATTATTTCTCTCGCCCCAATCTGGTAATTGAAATGCCTTTTGTACATCGATTATGATAAGTGCTATTTGATTTGTCATCATTTCCCCCTTAATTTGGCTATAATTGAAATAGAAAACCAAGTTGTTGTGAAGCAGTAATAAAGCAAACATAGGCGCATAGCTCTACAATTTCTTTTTCTGTCCAATATTGTTTTAAAGCGTGAAACATAGTATCATCTATTGCTTTTCGGTCATGAACAAATGTATGCGCAAAAGTAACGGCTACACCAATCTCCTCTGCCTTTTGCACATCATCAGGTCTTCCCTTTGCCATACAGTACGGACATTCATTCCCATACGCTAATGTTCTTCTCACTTGCTCCTTCAACTCTGCTGAAAGAGTTCCTTTATTGTACAGTGTATCTTCTAACTTACTCCACGAGTGTAATATATCCGAATTATGCCCTAATAACTTTTGAAACTTTGTATCTCCTACATTTGATAATGAAATTCTCTCCATCATTTCCCCTCCTATTCCCTTCTGTTTTATTGTAAAATAAATAACGTTCACTTTACATTTCATATGAATCTTAATTTATATTTTTCCTTTACAAAAATCATTATTTTACTGGAGGTATATTTACAAATGCAACTAGACCGTGTTGATCGAAAAATTTTAAATGAATTATATAATGATAGTCGCCTTTCTATGCGTGAATTGGCGAAACGAGTAAACTTATCTGCTCCGTCTACTGCAGAACGTGTTCGTAAACTTGAAAGTGAAGGCGTTATTCAAAAATATACAATCGATATCGACTATAAAAAAGCAGGACTAGTTTTAGATTGTATTTTAGAAATCACTTTAAAAAATGGTGATACAACACGTATGCAACAGTTTATTCAATCTTATCCATCTGCAAGTTTTTGTTACCGAGTAACAGGAAGCTTATGCTACATTGTAAAAATTTCTGTTCCTTCACTCGTTGAACTTGAAGAATTTATCAATGATGTTTCTTCATATGCAACGACAGTTTCTCATATCGTATTATCAGAAGTATCTCTTACTCCTGATATTGAACATATCTTCCCAGAAGATTAATTTATTTTTATTCATAAATTATAAAAAAACCCCTTACAATAAGAATAAAAATAATATATTATGTATTAAAATACATAAAATTCGAGAAAGGGGCTTTACATTGAAAATCTGGTTTTATGAAAAAACGGCACAATTAGATGACTTGCTTGGTATTTGGGACAATGTTCCGACCATCCCGCGAATTGGTGAAAAAGTGGAGATTTTAAAGACAGTCCGCACTGTTACAGATATTAAATATGTCAAGAACGGTAATAATTTTCGTGTAGAAATTATTACAAATTAAAAAGTAGCTCCTAAGAGCTACTTTTTAATTATCTATTATGTGCTTTCTTTATAACGATTTTATCTTCTTCTACAGCTACTGTTACATAATCATTTTCTTCTAACAGAAGCTTATTTACAGCCTCATCTGGTAACTCTATGGCCATCAATCTATCGGTTACGATCACTTGACTATACACTTCATTTTCTTGTGATGAATTCACTACTTTTTGCTCATTTATAAAACGTACTGGTGGCATGCCAACTTCTTTTACTGTACGCCATTGTTTCCAAACATACGGAATTAACCATAGTAATCCAACAACTGTAAGACCGATACCAATCCATAAATTACTTTGCGCTTGTAATTCAGTAATTGAGATTGTACCACTTTCTTCTCCACCGAAAAATTGCATACTTGTTGCAATCAAATTATTTAGAGCGTGCACAGCTATATTCGTCCATATATTTTTTGTCTTTATGTATAAAAGACACATAACGACACCAAACATGAACGCACCAATAACATCAAAATGTCCTAGGCCAAAAATAATTGAAGATATAATTACAGCTTTTTTAATTCCCCATTTATGAGCCATTCGCTGTAAGAAAAATCCCCTAAAAATAACCTCTTCCATAATAGGTGCTAATACACATGCTGAAATGAAAGTAAATATCGTCATATATACGTTACTCGTATTAATAACATTTCCGTCTTCTAGCATAGTAACTAAGAAATTCGGTAACGTATGTGCTAATATGTAAAATTGAATCTGAGATATGCCAACTGAAAAAATCATCCCCATTATCGTTGCTAATACAATTAATCCCCAAGATAAACGTCCTGGCTTATCAAAAAAACTGTTAAATACAATATTATTTTTATTTGTTTTTACGTATAGCCAAACTAACGGAAATACAAAAAATACAGTTATTTGTGAAATAACCTCCATCGTATTCTCAGAAACATTTGCTAGACCTAATGGTATCATTATAAGGAACACCCCTATAATCATCCATCCAAAAAAGCTACGTAGCCTTATACGTGAAAATGCATAGTGCATATAGAACACCCCCAAAGATAGTAAAAATAAAATAAAACTTTAATCAGTACTTTATAGGCAATCCTTTCCCTATAAATAGCAGGATAACTAGATCATAATATGAATATAGTTGAAATCCCTCCTATTTTTCTCAAATCATTTCAAATAGCATAGCTCTTAAAATACCATATCGCTGTTCTTCAAGTTGCAATCCAAGTGAAATTTATGTAATAAAAATCCCCGTTTTTACAAGCGGGGATTTCTTTTATTATAATACGTCACGTTTTTGGAATAATGCACTTGATGCTACAAGTAACACAACAAAGTATACAGCTACAAGTAATAATGAAGTTGTAAACGTAAATTCTGTAAATGTTGGTTCCATTCCACCATTGATTAATTTATTACTATCGTAAGCTCTTAAATCCAAATGGTTGAATACTACAAACTTCGCTACACCTTTTGCAAACATTATTAATACCATGTTAATTGCACCTTGTAAGAAGAATAGGAACATCGTAATAATTAATGGTAATACAGACTTTCTAAAGACATTTGCTAGGAAAAATGCAAGTGTTGCAAAAAAGAACGGTGAAAGTAGTTGATATAAAGTGGACTTCATTACGATTCCTAACGTTAATTCTGTTTTACTACCATCCATTACAATACCGCCAATAATCATTGCAATTAGCATACCAGCTAATACGATAAATAACATTGCTAATAACACTGTAATATATTTAGAAAATAAAACTGCAAGTCTTTTTCTTGGACGGATTAACAATTGTTTAATTGTACCCTTTTGGAACTCATCAGTAAGAGTACGGGCAGCAAGTGTAATCCCAAAAATCGTTGTAAATAAAACAATTAAGCCAATCTCTGAGTTTGCATAATCTAAATATGATCCCTTAAACTCATCACCTTTTCCCCACTTCAACATTGCTAAAGTACCTAAAATTTCGAGTGCCGCAATGACACCAATTAAAATATACATACCTTTTTTCGCATGCAACTTTAAAAATTCATTTTGAATTAATTTAAACATTATGCTTTCACTCCCCCAGTAATCGCTAAGAACTCATCCTCTAACGTTTTATTTTGAACAGTAACTCCGTATACAAGCACATCAGCATGAACAAGTTTTTTTACAAGTTGCGGAATGTTATCTTTTGTTACAGATGCTACAATTACATTCCCTTTTGCTTTACCTTTAATGATTTCATTTGCTTTCTGAACTTCATCTACTTCAAACGCTACAACGACTGCCTCATCATGTTTCACTTTTTCATGTAAGTTGTACTCTTGTACAAACTCACCTTGTTTAATAATAACAACGCGATCACACATTAATTCAATTTCACTCAATAAGTGACTTGATACGATTACAGCAATATTCTCTTCTTTCGCTAAACGTTGTAAATAATCACGAATTTGGCGAATACCAGCTGGATCTAATCCATTTGTCGGCTCATCTAAAATTAAGATTTTCGGCTGATGAAGTAATGCTTGTGCAATTCCTAAACGTTGTTTCATACCAAGTGAATATGTTTTCACCTTTTTATGAATCGCATGCTCTAATTCAACAAGCTTTACAATCTCAGCAATACGCTCTTTACTAATTGGAGTAATGGCCATGTTCGCAAAATGCTTTAAGTTTTGCATTCCTGTCATATAATCATATAGTTCAGGATTTTCTACAATCGCTCCAATTTGCTCTAGTGCCTTTTCACGCTCCGAGCGAATACTATGTCCACAAATTGTAATATCGCCCTCTGTCATTGAAATAAGACCTGTCATCATACGGATCGTCGTCGTCTTACCGCTACCGTTCGGTCCAAGGAATCCGTATACTTCTCCTTCACGAACCTCAAATGATAAACCACGAATAATTTCCGTTCCACCAATCCTTTTTCGAACATTCTCTAACTTTACTACTACGTTTCCCAATGCTGATTCCTCCTTTAGACTTCTAGTTTTTTATCGATAATATAAGCAATTACATATATTATTAGAGCACTAACCATTACCATGAAACTTATATTAAAAATGTTAAATCCATTTTCTTGAAACATATTAATAAACAGACTCTTGCTTTCACTATGATATTCTACTCTTCGCAATACTTGGAAAGCTGGAGCTAATTTTCCTAGCAAGGTTGTCGCTAAAGTAATCGCTATATTTATTACTAGAAAAATAATAACGATTAGTATATTTTGCGCCTTTTTCTTTTTCGTAAGTAACTTAACTAGAGTAATTACTAATATGATTTGTAACACACTAAACAAAAACTCAAATAAATCGCTTATCGTATATATTAAATTATTAATTATGCCTACTTGCATAATCTCTTTTGCCTCTACATATACAGAAGTCGTAGGAAAAGCTAATATATAACTTACGTAGAAAAGAATTCCACATATCCCATACCATATAGCCATTGCGATAAATGAGAAAATAAGCATAGAAATTACATATTGTTTCCCAGATATTGCTGTAAGTCGTAACATTGGATTAGTTAGTAAGCGTGAATATGATTTCATTGTTTGTATAAACATATAAACAATATAAAAGAAAAATATAATCATAATGATTCCAAATATACCCTCTTGTCTACTGATAGCCGCATCACTTTTTCTTACAATCATTTGTGAAAATAACACAGCTTCAATTAGTACAAAGAATAAAAAAGTAACAATATATCTTTTCTTATTTACATTCCATAAATAGGAAAGTACTGAATTCACTTACTAAACACCTCCTTAAACAATTCATGAACTGCTTTTCCTCTCTGAAAACGAATTTCTTCTACATTTTCATATAGAACCATTTCTCCATCTTTTAAAAAGATCACTTCATCAAAAATATTTTCAATTTCATTTATTAAGTGAGTGGAAATTAATATCGTACAATCTTCCCTATAGAACTGTAGAATTAGATCCAATACATGTTCTCTAGAAAGAGGATCTATCCCGCCCAATGGCTCATCCAGTACATATAGCTTCGCTTTTCGAGAAAACGTTAAAATAATCTGCAGCTTCTCAACCATACCTTTTGACAATGCTGTAATTTTTTCTTCTAACGGTATTTTAAATTCTGCAATCGTATCTACCGCTTTTTGAATATCGAAGTCTTTATAAAAATCTCGGTAGAAAAATAAAGCGTTTTTTACAGTCATCCAATCATCAAAGATTGGCTTATCGGACATAAATGAAACAATTTCTTTCGTCTGTAACCCTACCTTTTTACCGTCTATTGTAATACTACCTTCAGAAGGGTGTTGCAAGCCTGCAATCATTTTCAATAACGTCGTTTTCCCGCTCCCGTTATCTCCAACAAGCCCAACGATTTTCCCTTCCGTAATCTCTATGTTTAATTCACGGATCACTGCTTTTAATCCGTATCTCTTCCATAAGTTTTCTATTTTCAATAGCTCTGTCATTGGCTCTCCTCCCTCTTATCATGTAATGAAGAACGAAGAATTGTAAGAATTTCTTCTTCTGAAAAACCTAAATTGTCCATTCCATCTATAAAAGAATGAAGTAATTCTTGCGCCATCTCTTTTCGCAGCTCCATAATTTTCTCCCCTTCATTCGTTACATACCGTCCCATTCCTCTACGTGTTACAACAACTCCATCCCGTTCTAGCTCTTGAAATGTACGCTGAATCGTATTTGGATTCACTTGTAATTCACTCGCTAATTCACGGACAGAGGGAATTTTATCACCAGGCAATAAATGTCCTGTTACGATCTCTTTTTTTATGTATTCCATTACCTGAATGTAAATTGGTATATTTGGAGAAAACTCTATTTTCATTTCTTCCCTCCTTTCGTATCGGTGTACTAGTTAAATAATACACTGATACAAAAAGTTTGTAAATACCCATTTAATTACAAAAAGTTCTATCCGTTAACCGAATAGAACTTCCCAAACATAAATCGCTATATAGAAATAATAGTGTTATGTAAACAAAATTATAAAGAAAAGCTGTCTTATCAATGAATAAGACAGCTTTTCTTTATAATCCTATATTAAAAGTTAAACACGAAGTCATCGTCAGCTAACTTTTCAACGTTCGTTGCTTTTACGTAACCATTTCCTTTTACAGAGAAGAAATCATGGTTTTTCGTATCTGTACGTAAACCATTTAAAACGATTGGGTTAATTTCTTCTTCTTCAAACTTCGGCTCAAGTCCTAAGTTCATAAGCCCTTTATTCGCATTGTAACGAACGAAACGATTTACATCTTCTACAAGACCGATAGAAGTGTAAATTTCTTCTGTATAGGCCATTTCAATTTCATATAGTTCCATTAATAACTCTTGTGTTTCTTTTTGCACTTCTTGTTGCTCTTCTGCAGAAAGTTCTGCGAAGATTTGTTGTGCTAAAATACCGACGAATACGCCGTGAATTGACTCATCACGAATTATCAAGTTAATAATCTCACCACTTGCTGTTAGTTTTCCTTGACCAGCTAAGTAAAGCGGATAGAAGAATCCACTATAGAATAAATAACTTTCTAAGAACACACTTGCGACCATTGCCATATATAGCTCTTTTTTCGTTACTTCAGGCTTTAACAAACGACGATAGTAACCAGTAATAATACCGGCCTTTTTCTCAAGTAATGGATGATTGTCTACCCAGTCAAAAATATCATCAATTTCTTCTTCAGTAGCTAACGTTGTAAAGATATGACTGTAACTCTTCGCATGTACTTCTTCCATAGCTCCCATGAAAGCTAATACACTTTTCGCTTGTAAATTTTCAAGATGAACAAGTACAAGTGGCATTCCTTCGCCACCTTGTTTCGTATCTAAAAGTGTTAAACCACCTAATACACGCTTATAAGCAATTTGCTCTTCTTTCGATAATTGCACCCAAGTATTTTTGTCAGAAGAAACCGCAATTTCTTCTTCTGTCCAAAACTGAGCGATGTTTTGCTTCCAAAACATTAAACTAAAATCATCTTCTTTTTTGTTCCAGTTTACCGCACGCATTAAATCGCCCCTTCTCTAAATATGATAACTAAGCATGAGCAGGGTTCAGAAAACCCTGCTCATCATGTCTCACTTTTTATATTAAACGGTACAAGCCACACACTCTTCCACGCTTAATTTACGTGTTCTCGTATAATACAGACTCTTTAAGCCTTTTTTATGTGCATAGATGTAGTAACGTGCTAATTCACGTGTTGAAATATCACTATTAACGTAAAGAATTGTACTAATTCCTTGGTCAATATGTTCTTGAATTTCTGCGATTAAATCAATTAATTTAAACTGATTCATATCGTAAGAAGATTTATAGTACCAGAACGTATCTTTTGATAAATACGGCATTGGATAATATGTTGTCGCATTCGCATATGTTCTTGATTCGATTTGACTTACGATCGGCATTACGCTTGAAGTTGCATTTTGAACGTAACTGATTGATTGTGTTGGAGCAATGGCAAGACGATATGAGTTGTATAAACCATTCTTCTGCACTTGCTCTTTTAAACTTGTCCAATCTTCTTTTGTTGGAATATGAATTCCTTCAAATAGTTGCTGAACTTTTTCAGTTACTGGGCTGTAATCTGTCGTTTCATACTTTTCGAAGTATGTGCCATTCGCATAATCAGATTTATCGAAGTCCTTAAATGTCTCGCCTTTTTCTGTAGCGATTTCCATACTTTTCTCAATAGAGTAGTAATTTAACATCATAAAGAATGTACGAGCGAATTCTTTCGCTTCTGCACTTTCATAAGCGATTTTATTTTTTGCTAAATATCCGTGTAAGTTCATTGCTCCAAGTCCAACTGAATGAAGCTCGTCATTTGCTTTTTTCACAGTTGGTGCATTCGGAATAATCGTCATATCAGAAACAGCTGTTAAAGCTTCCATTCCCGCATGAACTGCTTCACGAATTTCTTTATTTTCCATTACGTTTACGATATTTAACGATCCTAAGTTACAGTTAATATCACGACGGATAATGTCATCTGTACCGTAATCATTTATTTCTGAAGTTTCTTGAAGCTGGAAGATTTCTGTACATAAGTTCGACATCTTCACAGTTCCAATATCCTTCAATGGATGTTGATTATTTGCATTTGATTTAAACATTAAGTATGGGTAACCAGACTCAAGCTGAATCATAGCGATTTTAATAAGCATATCACGTGCACTAATATCTAGTGGCTTCTTCTTCACTTTCGGATTGCTCATTAATTCATCATACATTTCATCAATGTCAATATCATCTAAATGCTTGCCATATTCTTTATAAACCGTATAAGGCGCGAAAACATGGAAAGGTTCGTTTTTCTCAGCAAGCTCAAAGAACTTACTTGGAACGATAATTCCGATTGATAGAGACTGAATACGACTCTTCTCATCGGCATTTATTTTTTTTGTATCAAGGAATTCAATAATATCCCAATGGAAAATGTTTAAATATACTGCACCGGCACCTTTTCGTTGGCCAAGTTGATTCGCATATGAAAACGAATCTTCAAGCAATTTCATAACAGGTACTACACCACTTGCAGCGTTGTCGATACCTTTAATTTGCTCACCACGTGCGCGTAGCTTAGATAAGTTTAAAGCTACTCCCCCGCCGATTTTCGATAATTGCATCGCAGTATTAATGTTAAAGCCGATCGAATTTAAGCTATCGTCCATCTCTAACAAGAAACAAGACACCATTTCTCCTCTTCTGCTTCTTCCCGCATTTAAAAAGGTTGGTGTCGCTGGTTGGTAGTTTTGTTTTACAATCATGCTTGCGAATTGTCTTGCCTTCGAAACATCACCGCGTCCTAAGTATAATGAAACAATTGCTACACGATCTTCATAGCTTTCTAAGTATTGTTTTTGATCATTCGTTTTTAACGCATAATCTTTGTAGAACTTAGATGCTGCCATATAAGATTGGAACTCGAAGTTTTCACCATAAGCGATGTTATATACTTCCTCTACTTCCTCCAAGCTATACTCGTCCAGAACGTTGTAATAGTAATCATGTTCTTTCATATACTCCATTCGCTCTGCCACGCTATTAAAAGGAACGGTATTCTCTCTAGCTTCTTCCATAAAGACTTCTAATGCCTCTTTATCTTTATGAAGCTGATAAAAACCGTCCTGCATTTGCGTGATTTCATTATTCAGTTCAATGTGTCGCAATCTCCCGCACCCTTTCCTTAAAATATTCTACATCGTTATTTGTTCCAGATAACTCAAATTTTGATACAATAGGCACTTCATATTTAGTAGAAATCTTGTCAGCACTTGCACCGAACATGTCTCCCCAGTTACGATTGCCGCTTGCAGATACGCCTTTTAATTTTTCATTATTGCGCTCTAAAAAGTCTAAAACACGTTCTGGTACATTGCCAAAACCTGTTGTATACGTAATAAGAATAAAGTCTTCATCTATTACTAGATCTTCATCAATTTGAACGGCCGGCATATTTAATTTGTGAATGAAACGCTTCACGTTTCCTGTCATAGAATCATATGCAACTAACATTTCCGACCCTCCCTCTCAAATCTATATTCTCTATATGTTGTTCTTGATTTCTCTATATATTGTATTACGTTTCAAAATAAGACACAAGATATATGTATAAATTCTTTCTTTTTTTAACTTTTACTTTTCGACATGATAGCCGTTTTTTTTCAATACAATGACTATGAAACAACATTCTAAAACTCATGTCAATAAAGTGCTTTTCAAAAAAGTTGTCAACGAATTTAACCTTATTTTTAAAAAAGTTAACAATATATTTTGTCATAAAACGGTAGATGCTGAAGAAATATATTTCTCCAGCATCACGCAAAAAAGAACAGATATGAAACGATAATCTGCTCTAAAAAACGATTACATTTATCAAATTTACCTTATTAAATATATTATACATATACTTTCGTCTCTCGTTACATACTAAAAGATAACTATTATAGAAAAAGATTATTATTATGGAACTTCAATTTATTTATGAAAAGTTTATTCAGAGTGCTCAATACGCAAAATATCTTTTACAAATATGTGATGTGGATTTTCATCTTTATCAAGCATTGTACATACAGGAGCCTCTTCATCAAAGTATACAATCATTCCTTCTACATACTGATATGTATGTTGAACTTGTACAGTTACTTTAATTTCTATCGCTTCTTCATATGCTCTTTTTATTTTCTGAAGCATTTTTGCTGAACATTTTCGTTTCTCTGGATACATAACCATTCCCATAAATCTATTGCCGGCTCTATCTTTCCACATATAATCCCAATGTGGTAAAATGCCTTGTTTAAAATCGCCCATAATTCCCCTCTCCTTTATCTTTTATTTATCCCACATTAAACGTCCAGTTGGTGAAGGTTACTAATCAGTGAGGGATGCCCTGCTGATCAAAATTCCCCTTTATGAACGTGGCGTTTCTGAATATGTATAAATCACTTGCCCGCCTCGCTGTGCGTTACCAATGAAATGCTTAAAGTCTTCTCTATTTACAACAACTTCTCTGAACGTATAAAATACATCTTTCGTAACAACATACTCCGTTATTTCACCATTTTTCAGCTGATCTAAAATTGTATTTGCTAATTCTTTATCCATGTATTTCACCTCTCTGCAATATTTTATTCTATCGTATATTCTATAGGTCAACAACTGTAAAATTATCCCGCTATTTGCAGGTAGTGCGATTGGTGTTGACTACTAATCAGTCGTGGAATGAACAAAAAATCTTACTGATTAACGTTTCACTTTATCTCGTTGTTATGTCATGATTTTATTTTCGTTATTTCGCAAACAATATCGTTTTACTATATGTCCACTAAATATCATATACTAACATAGCTACTTCTCTATATCAAACATTTCGGCATTCAATTATGCAAAGTTCCATACCACTATGCTACAATATACAAATAGAACTAGGAGGGATACTATGATTCGGAAAGCAAAAAAGACAGATGCAATGGCAATAGCTCCTTTATTGTATAATGCTCTGCATGAAATTGCTGAAAAAATCACAGGTAGCACAATTGAAGCAGAAGTATTACTAGGACTTGAGACATGGTTCTCAAAAGAAAATAACCGTCTGAGCTACGAAAACTGTTTTATTTATGAACAAGACGAGAGTGCAGTTGGAATTATTGTCGCTTATCACGGTAGTGAAGCAACACAGCTTGACGCACCAATTGTACATCACTTAAGAGAATTACATAAAGATGAATCGATTACGTTAGAAAAAGAAGCTGAGCTTGATGAGTATTACATTGATACATTATCAGTTTCAAGTGCACACGGTGGAAAAGGTATTGGTTCTAAATTAATTGAAGCTGCCGAAATCTATGCAACTGAAAAAGGGCATGAAAAAATCGCTTTACTTGTTAATTTAGAAAACACACGCGCCTATTCACTATACGAAAAGTTAGGTTATAAAAAAGATGAAATTGTTATGCTAGTAGGCGAACCTTATGCTCATCTCGTAAAACCATTAAACGTCAAAATTTCTATATCTTAAAAAGAAAGCACACGATTTTTATAAATCGTGTGCTTTTATGTTAAATTCGTATTTAATATATTTCCATCCATCGCCTCGTGAAACGTATATGTTGTACATCCCCATGGCTTTCTATGCAAAATAGGAGAACCAGACCATCCCATTGCCCTCAGCTCCGTTCCAATCATCGAATTAAAATAATTATGACCTACAAGAGCAATACTTCCATGTACGAGAGCATAACGATGTAACAGGTAAGCCGCTTGCTTTGCCCTCTCTCTTACTTCCTTATAAGACTCAACATCTTTATGGTAGCCAAGTATCCATAATGTGCGCCCAATGAACATCCATACCTTAATTGTGCATTTCAACCACTTCGGAGCAAAAAAGTATGAAGGAACTTCAGCTTCTCTAAAAAGAGAGTTTTGCATAAAAGATAAAGAATCCGTTAATTCAGCTGCTGATTGTACAGCACGCCTTTGATCACTTGTTAAGACAAATTTCGCTGCTTCAATTGCCTCTATTGTTTCTATCGGCATTTTAGCTTTTTGTATCATTGACTCGGAATCATACTGTTTCATCCATTCGTGAAATGAATTAATTGTCATCGGTTCTCTTATACGACCTAAACAACCATGACGAATAAAAGAAATCTTCATTCTTTTCACTCTCCATTCATCACTTACGAACTCTATTATGCACTAGTTCTAAACATCATACCACGCAAGAAAAGAAAGTCATATACCTTTACATCTCCCCACCACTATCATGCGTTATCGAAGCATGGATACCATCCATCCCATCAAAATATGTACTCGTATCATATTGACGAATCTTTTTTAAATGCATATAAGAAAATAAAAATAAAATTAAAGCTATAACACTCCCCACAAATTCAAACATCATTTTACCGCCTCTAATTTCTCCCACTTCAGCAGGTTATTCTACTTTTTCATTATACCTCGATATAAAGATTCCCGCATTTTTGCTATTTTTTTCAAATAACATGGATTTTCTACATATTTTCTTACAAAAAGTGAATATTTTTCGAATTTTTACTTTGGAAACATTTACAAAGTAGGAAATATGGTTCAAAATAGGAGGAAATAAAAAAAAACCAAATTTATTCTTTTTTTGGGAAAACTGTAACAAGGAGAGTTGCTTATGCAGATCGCAGAAACTGGAGATATCATCGAATTTAAAGGTGGAATGCAAGGCCGTGTTCAAAAAGTAAATCAAAACTCTGTTATTGTTGATATAACAATTATGAAGAATTTTAGAGAACTAGATATGGAACCTCTTACAGTTGTAAGTCATAAAAACTATACTGTCATTAATCAAAATGCATAATATAATAGAAAGAAAGGGCCTGTATAGTATACAGGCCCTTTCTTTCTATTAACGATTATCAATTGTTTCCGGATATAGATCGTGGTTCATCATGCGGTAGTCAGCCATTTGTTCATACTTCGTCCCTGGGCGACCGTAGTTGCAGTATGGATCAATTGAAATGCCACCACGTGGTGTGAATTTCCCCCATACCTCAATGTAACGTGGATCCATTAATTTAATTAAATCGTTCATAATAACGTTCATGCAATCTTCGTGGAAATCACCATGATTGCGGAAACTAAATAAATACAACTTTAAAGATTTACTCTCTACCATTTTTTGCTCTGGAATATAGCTAATATAAATTGTTGCAAAATCTGGTTGTCCTGTTTTCGGACATAAACTTGTAAATTCAGGACAATTGAATTTTACAAAATAATCACGGTTTGGATGATTATTATCAAATACCTCTAATATTTCTGGGCTATATTCAAATAAATATTTTGTATTTTGATTTCCTAATAATGTTACATCTTTTAAATCTTCATCTAATCTTCCAGTCATTTTAAACATCCCTTCTCGTTATACGCCGCGTTTATTTCCCCATACTAACGCATGAAGCTGAGGCAATACTTTTGCATCATTCATCTCTTTACAATTTACAGCTTTATCAATCAGCCACTCATACTTATCTAATAATTTTTTAATAAGCATCGCATCATCCACTGTTTTTGTATCATCGTTTCCTACTTGCAAGAAAAATGGTACACCTGGATAACGTTCGTGCATATTAACTGCATATTCAAAATCATGATCATCGAATACTACTACTTTTAAACTAATATCTTTTCCTGCTAGTTTCTGAATAATAGCATCTAACTTCTGAAAATCTGTTTTCATCGTCGAACTTGGTGGTTTTGGAGAAATTGTTACCTCATCAATTTGAAGTAACCAATCTTGCCATTTACTCCCTTGCGTTTCAATTGCCGTTCGCATTCCATTTTCTTTTAATATTGAAAGAAGAAACTCAATATTTTTCAGTAATGCCGGATTTCCGCCTGAAATCGTAACATGAGAAAAATTTTCTCCTCCAATTGCAACAAGCTCATCCCAAATATCTTCTGGTGTCATCTGTCTAATTTGATCTTTAGCTGATCCATCCCACGTAAAAGCAGAATCACACCAAGCACAGCTATAATCACAACCAGCTGTACGGATAAACATTGTCTTTTGCCCTACAACCATTCCTTCACCTTGAATAGTCGGACCGAATATTTCTAAGACAGGGATTTTACTCATCAAGCATCCACTCCCGTCTTACTTCCGCATAACTAGTCGGCGTCTCAAATAAACGAACAAATTCAACGCGAGCTCCTTTATATTCGTTCACTCGATTCTCTTTTGTTAGTGCTTCTGCCATCTTTTCATAAATCCAAACGACCATATTTTCAGCAGTCGTATTCATTGCAGGTAACGTTTCGTTTAAATAACGATGATCTAAATAAATTTCGATTTCATTCTTCCAAATTTCTTTTATATCTCCAAAGTCAATTGCAAGACCTATTTCATTTACATATCCACTAATTCCAAATACAACTTTATATGTGTGACCATGTAAGTTTTTACATTTCCCTTCATAACAGTGTAAATGGTGTGCTGCATCAAATGTAAATTCCTTGCTGACCATTACTCTTTTATTATGGTATTTGAGTTGTTTACGCTGAATATCCTTGTCCATCTTTTGCAAATTCTCTACGATGCGAAATCCAAAAAAGTTATCCATTAGTTGTTCGCTCCTTCGCGTTCTTGTAGGTACGTATCTAATCCTGCTTTACGAAGTTGACATGCTGGACATTCACCGCAACCATCACCAATGATTCCGTTATAACATGTTAATGTTTTTTCCCGAACAAACTCAAATGCTCCAAGTTCATCTGATAATTTCCATGTTTCAGCTTTATCAATCCACATAAGTGGCGTGTGAATGACAAACGGGTAATCCATAGATAAATTTAAAGTAACGTTTAACGATTTCACAAACACGTCACGGCAGTCTGGATAACCACTGAAATCAGTTTCACATACACCTGTTACAATATGACGTGCTCCAACTTGTTTTGCTAATACAGCAGCAAATGATAGGAAGAGTAAATTTCGTCCATCTACAAATGTCGATGGCAATTCACCTTCTTCATGTGTAATCTCCATATCCGTTCTCGTTAACGCATTTGGAGCAAGTTGATTTAATAGACTCATATCTAGTACCGTATGCTTTATTCCTAGCTCTTTTGCAATTTCCGCTGCACAATCAATTTCTAGCTTATGACGTTGATTGTAATTAAATGTTACAGCTTCTACCTCTGCAAACTGCTCTATTGCCCAAAATAAACATGTCGTACTATCTTGTCCTCCACTAAAAACAACAACTGCTTTTTCTTTTTTCATTTCACTCATTCTCCTTCTCTACTATAAATAAGAAGAAAGAACGTTCTTGAACTGTCACAATAAAAAAACAAAACAATACCTAAGGATATTGTTGTTTCCATAGTTTTTTATAGAGGGAGTTCGCGAACCTCTCCCGCGCGGTGCACGGAATTTCTTCTTTCATTGACACAGCTTATTGTAACATATTGTATACTAGCGTAAAAATTTCTGATTTTTCCGCTATTTATCATTTCATTTCTTTCATTTTATAGTATGATTAATTTAATATAAGAAGAGAGGAGGCATCCCACTGAAATCCTTTATTATTTATCTCTTTTTAAATATATTATTCATCCTGATTACAATGCTCGTATATCATTTATTTTGGAATCAAAAAGGGAAACGCTCTCCTAAATTAAATTCAGCTATATTCATTGTACTCTGTTGCCTCGCTACCGTACTCTGTATTACATTTGCAGCAAAAACAAATAATGGTTTTCAATTTGATATGCGCCATATTGTATTAATTGTCGGTACATTAACGGGAGGGCCTATTGCTGGTGGTTCTATCTTAGTTGTATTAAACATATATCGCTTATTATTAGGTGGGATCGGTGTTTTCCCATCTCTTATCGGTTCTGTTCTTCTATTTATTGTTCTACTATTAACATATAAATTTTTCAATCGAACTTCTAATCGTATAAAAATAACACTTGCTATTATCTACAGTCTCACATACGGATTTAGTTGGATACCCTTCTTCCTTTCAAAGGTTACAAATAAGACTGATTATATACCGCATATTATTGTGTATGAGTTATGTTCAATGCTTGGTACGATTCTAATTTTATATTTACTACACATATTACAAACTCAAGTTCGTCTCCAAAACGAACTTATAAATGCTGAAAAATTTCATTTAATTGGTGAAATGGCAGCGTCTATCTCTCATGAAATTCGCAATCCATTAACTTCAACAAAAGGGTTTTTACAACTGTTACAATCAGATACATGCACTGAGCAGGAACGAAAATTATATATCGACATTGCCATTAACGGCATTGAACAAGCAAATCATGTTCTTACAGATTATTTAACCTTTGCTAAACCAAGCATTGAAAAAGAACAAACATTACAGTTAGAAGAAGAATTACTACATGCATTGTCGTTAATTACACCGCTTGCTAATTTAACAAATGTACGTACTCATTATATAAAGCAAAGCACTTCTTTTTTTATCGCTGGAGAAAAGCAAAAACTAAATCAATGTTTATTAAATATTTTAAAAAATTGCATTGAGGCTATGCCAAAAGGCGGTGATCTTTATTTCACATTAGTTCCTGATCATAAGCATATTCAGTTATATATAAAAGATACAGGAGTCGGTATGGATTCAGAACAAGTAAAACGTCTTGGCTCGCCTTTCTATTCAACGAAAGAAAAAGGCACTGGACTTGGAATGATGGTCGTATTCAGTGTTGTTCAAGCTATGAATGGAAAAATTGATATTATAAGTGAAAAAGGAATCGGTACAACCTTTTTATTAACTTTTCCACTCATACAAAAAACGTGATGAAATAATCATCACGTTTTTTCTGTTCCTTCAACTAATTCAGCAAAAGCTTTCACTTTTCCGTGCGGTTGTTGATTTTCTTTACGCGCTTTCCAGGCGCGCTCTTCTTCTCGCTTCTTCTTAGACATATTTTTTCAACTCCTTCTTTTCTTTCTCCATGTAGTATTCCAAAATAAGAAAGAAAACTATGCACGTATCAAAAAAAGAAGTGGTTTCCCACTTCTTCCACTTTAGCGCTGCAAAATTGCATGTTTCGCCTCTTTTAATTGCGTAAGATGTCTTTGTTCATGCAAATCAAGAAATTGAACCCATTGATACAAATTCAGATCATTAAAAACAGGATGCTTTAATCCATTTTCAAATAGATCTTTTTCATCTATAACACTATGAAGCGCATGTAATAGTTCTTGTCGTGAATGTTCTAGTAATTGAATTCCTTGCTGTTTTTTCATTAAAGTTTCTGTTGGTTGCATTTGCTGAGGAGCTTCTCGTTTATGTGTGCGATCAAGCGTAAGTTGGAGGTCTTTAAATGGAGTCATGTTTCTTTCATTTTTTTGTAAAGCATATACAAGGGCAGACGTGACAGATTGTTCAACTAAATGCAAGTGGTGTAAAATTTGAATAATACTCCATTTATCACGGCGTGGCTTTACATTCACTTCTGTATCATTTAACATTTCAATTTCTGATAATAGCGTGCTTCGAGTAGACTGTAATGAGCTTACTAAACTTTCTAAACTCACATCCATATTAGATTGAAGCATACTTCTTTCCCCCCTTTTTGTTGGTGAAAAGAGGTGCTCCTTATTAGAAACACCTCTTTAGTATTCTGAATTTTCTTTTATTATCTCATCATTTTCCCATTATGTCGATGTTAAACATGTGAAAAAAAGCGCATGTTTTTTACAATTTTGTGTCGTCAATCGCATGTAACCATGCTTCAATTTCTGTAATAACACTTTTCACACAGCCTTCAGCAAATGGTGATGTTAAATTTGCAACTTCTACTAATTCTAAGAACGATTTACTTCCACCTTGTTGGCACAGATTCACATAATCTTCCCATGCCTCTTGTCTATTATCTCTTGCCCGTTTCCAAAATTGTAGCGCACAAATTTGAGCAAGCGTGTAATCAATATAATAGAAAGGTGAGCTATAAATATGCCCTTGACGTTGCCAAAAACCACCGCGCTCTAAATAATCATTATCCTCATAATCACGATGCGGTAAATATTTCTGCTCTATGTTACGCCATGCTGTCTTACGCTCTTCAGGTGATGCTTCAGGATTTTCATATACATAATGTTGATATTCATCAACAGATACACCATAAGGTAAAAACAGAAGTGCTGAACTTAAGTGAGAGAAGTAATATTTATCTGCATCTTCTTCAAAGAATAGCTTCATCCATGGCCATGTAAAGAATTCCATACTCATAGAGTGGATTTCACATGCCTCATATGTTGGCCAATTATATTCTGGAATTTCAAATTTACGACTTTCATATACTTGGAAAGCATGACCTGCTTCATGTGTTAATACATCAATGTCACCAGATGTTCCATTGAAGTTTGAGAAAATAAACGGCGCTTTATAATTCTCAATATATGTACAATATCCGCCACCAGCTTTTCCTTTTTTCGCAACTAAATCTAATAAATCGTTATCTAGCATGAAATTGAAAAATTCATCTGTTTCAGCCGATAACTCTTTATACATCGTCTTTCCATGATCAACAATCCAATCCGCATCTCCTTTTGGAGTTGGGTTACCTGTAGCAAACTCAAAGTTTTCGTCGTAATAAGCTAACTTCTCTACACCGATACGTGCTTGTTGTCGCTTTCTTAATTCCGTTGTAACGGGAACGATATAATCCAGCACTTGCTGACGGTAATTAGCCACCATCTCCGCATTATAATCTGTACGGTACATTCTTGCATATCCAAGTTCAACAAAGGTTTTGAAACCTAAAGATTTTGCGATTTTCGTTCTCACTTTAACAAGCTCATCATAAATACGATCTAGTTCTTCCTCATTTCCAGCTAAAAATCCGTAGTATGCTTCACTTGCTGCTTTACGTTCGCTTCTTTCTTTTCCTTGCATAAACGGAATCAATTGCGATAACGTTCTTTCTTCTCCAGCAAAGTCAATTTTTGCAGATGCTAATAACTGTGTATATTGCGACGATAATTTATTTTCTAATTGTAAATCTTTCACGACTTCATCTGAATATGTTTTTAAATCACATTCTGCTAGAGCAAATAATTGTTTTCCATAATACGCCTCTAATTCTTCACGAAATGGAGAATTAATAAGTGCCTTATAATATTTTGTACCATATCCTTGTACAACTGGAGAGAATTCATCAAAGAAATCCTGCTCCTCCTTATAAAAAGTATCCGTCGTATCAACAGAATGGCGAATGTAACAAAGGTTTCCCATTGTACCAAAATCGTTGCGAATTTCATTAATTGAATGAATGACTTGTTTTTGTTCTTCTACAGTTTTTGCGTTATCAAACTTCTCTAAAGCAACAGTAAATTTCTCTTTTAACTCTTCAATATTTGGGCGTTTATATTCATAGTCTTTAAATGACATGAACGAGCCTCCTCTCCATTACATACCTTTATTATAATTCAATACGTATTCTCGAATTCCCTCTTAATTTTCAACAAAATTCGGCAGTGACTACTCTGAGTTCATTGCAAATAAAAAAGCCCTGGATTTATTTATCCAAAGCTCCTTTGGAACATATTATTATTTTTCATACTTCCCAATTTTTTTTAATAGATCAAGTAATTCATCTTTTTCATCTTTCGTTAACATTTCAAAAGACTGATGTATAACTTTCTCATGCCCCGGAAAAATAGAAGCAATAAAGCTCTCGCCAGACTCAGTTAATTGCGCGTAAATAACACGTCTGTCATTCGGACATGGGATTCTCTTTACTAATCCCTTTTTCTCCAGCTTATCTACAACATATGTAATGCTGCCACTGGCTATTAAAATGCGCTCACCAATTTGCTGGAGTGGTTGACCGCCTTTATGATATAGCAGTTCTAATACAGCAAATTCAGTTGGATTTAATCCGTTACTTTGTATAGATTTATTTGTAGTATCCATAACAGAACGATGTACACGAGATAATGCAATAAATACTTTTAAAGATTGAGAAATATCTTCTCGTTCATTATTTGATGTCATACAACTTTCAACCCTTCACTTAAATTCTCACCAATAAAAAGAAAATGCCACTTCATACTTCATGTGAATTCCGAATGAGCATTCACTCATCCATTTCCTCTCCCCTAATTTATTAAGAATCATTCTTGAATAAAAACATGACAATTTTAACATAGTTTATATATAATGATAATAAAAAAAGAAGGAGTACCACATTTGAAAGTCAAATTCCAAAGCATAATTATATATATATTGCTTGTTATCCTACCGACAATAGGGATTGGTGCTACATTTTATTCGTATCATACATATAAAATGAAACAGGAAAACAAATTATCCGCTCATACAGTTCTCTTTTTATATAGAGATTATTTAGATCATCATCTTGGTGAAGCAATTTCTGCTTTAGACATGCTTGCAAAAGTTGTAGGCACCGAGACTGGTAATATAAACGGCATTAAACAAATTGTACATGATACAGATGGGAACGATGCACGCTTTTCTGGTTTATATTACGCTACACCAGAAGGGGTCATTACAATCGCATCTGAAGATGAATCAAAGCCTATTGATGTTTCAGACCGTAAATATATTCAAGACGTGCTACAAACTAAAAAAACCACTGTATCATCAGTCATTACTGATCGCGTTCTTGGACATAAAGCTATTATGATTGCTACCCCCATATTCAATAAACAGAAAGAGCTCTCAGGATTATTATTAGCTAGTTTACGCTTTGATTACATTTCATCTTCTTTAAATGCCATTAAACCACAATACCATTTTGAGGTAACTGATAAACATGATGTAGTTTTTCTAACCGATGATAATAACGACACAAGTGATACGCATTCTAATATGCTTACTACCCCACTCCAAAGATTAAATTGGAAGGTCTCTGTTTCTCCATTACCTATTCATCAGAAAACCTTATACCAGTGGGTTGCAATAGAGTGTATCGCTACTTTATTTTTAATGTCTATTTTATTTTTACTTGCTCAATATATGTTGTTAAAACGTCAAACAAAACTTGAAAGACAACAAAACGAACTACAGAAAATTGAATTAGTTGGAACTTTTGCAGCAAGTACAGCACACGAAATCCGTAATCCTCTTACTGGAATTAAAGGACTCGTCGCTCTATTAAAAGAGAAATATAAAGATGAACAAGATCAGTTCTACTTTTCCGTAATTGAACAAGAAATAGAGCGAATCAATGAAATTGTAAGTGAATTTCTTATTCTCGGAAAGCCAACCGCCATCATCGAACAAACATATGATGTAAGAACAATTCTAAATGAGGTAGCATTAATTATTCAATCTGAGGCGAATTTACATAACATTGTATTCCATTTACATTTGCCAGACCATCCCGTTCATATCCGTTGTTCGAAAGACCATATGAAACAAGTGGTTTTAAACATTACAAAAAATGCAATTGAGGCTATGACTTCTAGTGATACACTAACCATTGTAGTAAAAAACAATGAAACACACGCACAATTGCAGATTATAGATACTGGGAAAGGGATTCCACAACATATTCAAAAACACCTCTTTCATCCGTTCTTTACTAATAAAGATACTGGAACAGGTCTTGGACTTGTCATATGTAAACGAATTGTAGAGATGTATAATGGGCATATTTTTATTGACAGTACAGAAAACGAAGGAACGACAGTTCATATCGAAATTCCGTTACACATAGTATAATTATCCTTATCCTATAAGGGTAATTATACTTATTTCATAAAACCAGCGACAAGCATTCGCCAAAAATTATTTGATTTTCCTTCATACCCGATTTGGAAAATAGGTATTTTTATAATTGAAAACCATTTCGGTGTTTGTTTTTCTTTATAACACTGATATTGTAAAATAAGCTTGTCCAATTCTTGACTAATTTGAATTGTCTCCTTACTATTTAGCCCACTTGTTAATCCTAGTTGAATCATTTCTTCACGTTTCATATGAATATCACGTGAAAGCTTTTCTAATGTGTACTTCCTTTTTACAGTAAACATCCATATCCCCCTTATTATACTTCCATGCTCTCAAGTTCACTTCTCCATTGACTTTTTTAACTACTTAATCATATGCAAATTTGAAGAATCAGAAAATTTAACATTTTCTCCCTGTAATTTACAAATCTTTACCCTCACTTTGAGAATTATTACAAATTATTCTATCTTTGTAAATACATTCGCAATAATAGACATTTTTTTCATCTTCTTTTTTTACAAATTCTACGTAAACCGGGGATTCTTAATTTTCCACCTACTTTTCTTCGACATTTTTTGTTTAATTTATATAAAAAAGCAAAACATAATGATGATTGATAAAGTGAAACTTTCATCAGTGTTTTTTGTTCAGCCCCACTGATTATTAGCATTCACCAATCGGGCGTTTATTGGCAGTGAATCTCCCACCTATCCAGCCCAATGTTGAGGTGGGAGTCTTACTACCCACAAATAGCGGGATAACAAGAGAAAGGAAATATTTATATGCGAAAATATACGATTGCATTATTCATCATTGTTTTGTTTTTACCGTCCTTCTTATTTCCTATTCAAGCAACTGCTCATACGAATAAAGTTGCTATTGTCATTGATGATTTCGGCAATAATATGAAGGGGACTAATCGAATGTTGTCACTTCCAATTCCACTAACTGTTGCTGTTATGCCTTTTCTTCCTTCCACAAAAGAAGATGCAATAGCTGCCCATAAGAAAGGCCATGAAGTTATTATACATATGCCAATGGAACCTATTAAAGGTAAAAAAGAATGGCTTGGGCCGAAAGCCATTACAACCGATTTAAGCGATGAAGAAATAAACAACCGACTTGAACAAGCGATTCAAGAAGTTCCGCATGCAATTGGAATGAACAATCATATGGGGTCAAAAGTAACAGCGGATGAAAGAATTGTTCGCCTTATACTTGCTGCTTGTAAAAAACACGGTTTATTTTACTTAGATAGTAAAACGAATCCTAAGAGTGTCGTCCCAAAAATCGGAAAAGAATTAGGAGTTCCTATTATTGAAAACCAACTATTTTTTGATGATGTGTATACAGCAGGACATATTTCAAAACAAGCCCAATTACTCATCAAAAAAATTCAAGAAAAGCCTATTATGGTAGCTATCGGGCATGTGGGCCCCCCAGGTGAAATTACATCACGCGTTATTGAAACTTCTATCCCTAAAATTCGTGAGCATGCAGACTTTATTTTTTTATCTGATCTAGCATTATCCCCGCCTCCTGTTTCAAAATAAAGTTCATTACTCACATATAACCAGCCCTAACCAATCGGGCTTTTACGGGAAGCACCCCATTGCTTTCACTGAATTTTGAGGTGGGGATCTTACCGCCCACAAATAACGGGACAAAAAAGTACCTATCTGTATATAACAGATAGGTACTTTTCTTTTTAACTTAAATATAATCTACATGACTCACTCTGAATCCTTTTTTCTCTATTTTTCCGATTAATTGCTTTAATCTTGTTTCATCTAACTCATCTGATATATTTACAATAACCCGACGGATATATTGATCACCGTTATCGAGTGTAAACAAACCACCGATATTATATGCTTTTAACAATGTCCCAAGCTCTTTAATCGTCCCCTTACAATCTTGTGTTGCAATTGTTAATATATAACCACCTGTTCGCATACCAAATGAATCTTCAATAACATCAAATATATTCGAATGCGTTAACATACCGACAAATTCATTATAATCATTTAGCACGGCTAAAAACGGAAGCCGACGAATTACATAAAAGGCTCTGAAGAAGGAATCCTTTTCAAAAATAAATGCATTGGAATTGTCAAGCATATCTCCTGCACTTACATGATCTAATCCGCTATTGCATTTTTTTTCTAATAAATCTACTTTATAAATAATCCCCGTGAATTTCTTCTCATCTTCTGCTAATACCGGGATGGCTCGAAATCCCGTTTCGTTCATCATTTGCAGTGCCTCTTCACCAGAATCATTTATTTTGCAAAATGTTACTTGCTGCTTTGGCAGAAAATGATATTTAACTCGCAAAATATGTTCCTCCTTACATGTCAACATGTAATCTATATATAATAAGGAGACCTATATTTTATGAGTGAAATTATTTTTAAAACGCTTTCATTTATTTATTAACTTGTATCCATATCACATACATTTTTATATAACAGAGCTCCTTGCGCCCTTAATCATTAATAACTTTACATGATAGTTCATTAAATATTCTATACCCTCTAGCCATTTTTTCGATTCTTCTGGCGTTTTCCCCCACACAATCATGCCGTAATTATGAACAAGAACTACTCCTCCACCTTCAATGAAATTCGGAACATTACTTTCTAATAAATCAGCGAATTTTTTTTCATCTTCTACAATTGGAATTGTCATTTCTGTTATACCTTCTTTTCCGAAAACACGCTCCACACTGCGTTTATCGAACGCTACTTCTCCTTCTTCTCCATATAACTCTGATATTAAATGACTATCTACAGTCTGCACTTGTAAAATACATCCTGCACTACTTTTTTTATAAATATCTGCATGCATAAATGACTCTGCAGCTGGTTTTTCTTCATTTTCAAATACTGACTCGCACATGCAATTTACGACAATAAAATCTTCTTCCGAAAATAGCCCTTTATCTCTTCCCTCAACATTTACTAAGAATGTTAACGGCTCTTTTGACGTACATAGCGATAAACTAATTTTGGTACCATAAAACCAATCACGAAGTGCCAATTCAGATTTCACATCTTTTAATTCATTCCATTTCTTCAGAAAAAATAACATTTCGTCACCCCCGGCATAATATTCATATAAGGTTAGAATCCTTTCTATGTAAAAGGAATATTTTTTGATTATTCTAAAAATTTAATTGAATTATCACATGAGAACGCTTTTTTGTCAATATAGTTTCGTGGTTCTTCTTTAAAATAGGCTATTCATATGTCTATACTCCTATCTATTTCCTATTTCATTTTGCACATAAAAAAATACACTATTCTTTAATTAAAGAATAGCGTATTTTCCTCATTTTTTATCCCGCTATTTACCGGGCAGTAAGACCCCCACTGATTAAAGTTTCACTTCATTTCTTTATTGCATTATATAAAAACTGTGCGTATTGTTCACGTGTTACGAAATTATCTCCTAAAAAGTTCCCTTCCCCGTCACCTTTTGATATTTTATTATCTACTAAAGCTTTCACATATCCTTTCGCCCAATGGCCATTTGGTATATCTTTAAAGTTCTCTGCACTATTTTCATTTTCTTTTAACTGAAATACTCTTTGTAGTACTACTGACATTTCATATCGAGTTAATACTCCATCTGGACGGAATGTATCATTTCCATACCCTGTCATAATCCCAGCTTGAACTACTGCATCAATAGCCGTTTCATACATATTTCCTTTCGTATCTGTAAATGTCGTTTTTGGTTTTAGATTATTTTCTAATTTTAAGTACCTTTGTATTAGAAGTGCTACTTGTCCACGAGTAATGTTATCCCCAAATCCAAATTCACCATTTCCATAGCCTATAAATAACTTTTCTTTCGCTAAGTAATTAATTGCTTCTTCTGACCAATGTCCTTTTGGTACATCTTTAAATTCTACCACTTCTGTTTTCTCATCTTCTTTAGATGTATTACCGTCTTTACTTTCTACTACATTTTGAATAACAGATCCTGTAAAGAAAATTCCTGTATCCGCGAATGGATCTTTCACACCAAATTCATATACTTTCTCACCTGATGTACTCCATTTCACTACACCATTACTATACGTACCGTTATCGCTCTTCAGACGGATTTTCGTAGAAACCTCACCATCTTTTTCATATATAGGTACTTTTACTTCTTTATTTACTTCTGTTTCCTCTAAAAATACTTTTTGATTTTGGACATTAATATAAGCCGTCTTACTTAGTTCTATAACTGGTCGGACATCACGGATTTCATTTGCAACAAAACTTAGAAATACTAATTTTTTCAAATTGCTCACTGGTGATAAGTCTGAAATATAATTCGCTTCTAAATCAAGCTTTTGTAAGTTTACTAGACTTGATAATGGCGTAATATCCTTTAACTCATTGTTAGGTAAGTGTAATTGTTTTAACTGTGTCATCTTACTTAGAGGAGTAACATCTTTTATTTCATTTTTCCCGATCCACAATTCTTCTAATTGCTTCATTTGCTCAATGCCGGATAAATCTTTAACTTTATTACGTGTTAATACTAAGTCTGTTAAAGGTAATGAATATAACGCTTTAATATCTTCAATTTGATTACCTGCTAAAGTTAAGTATGTTACATTTTTCAAAGCGCTTAATGGAGCAACGTTCGTAATTTTATTATTTGCTAAATTCAAGTAATCTAGTTGTTCCATTTTCGCTAATGCTGTTACATCTTCTATTTGGTTGCCTGATAGATATAAACTTTTTACATTTTTCATTTCAGTTAGTGGTGCAACGTTTGTAATTTTATTATTACTTAAATCAAGAGATTCTAAATTATCCATCTTAACAAGTGGCGTTACATCTGCAAATTCATTACCACGCAAAGCTAAATGATTTAATTGCTTTAAGTTCGCAAAGAACGACGGGTCTTTTATCTTCGCATTCGCAACTGTTAAAGATTTTAAATTTGGCATATATTTTAATGCACTATAATCAAGTATCTCATTTGTATTTAAAAATAAATCCTTTACTTGTAATAACTCTTCTTTCGTAATTGGTGTATTTAAATCTTTTCTATTAAATACTTTTTTATTCACAAGTTCTCTTAATTTGTTATCTGTTATCATATTTTGATTATCAACTGGATTATCCGTTTCCGTATTGCCTGAATTAGAGTTATCATCTGGTTTCTCTGTTTCTTTGTTACCTACAGTTGGATCTTTAATTTCAAATTGAACTTGATATTTGTGATCATATCCAATAGCTGGAATAAGTATATGCATTTGCATATTGTGCTTCTTCTCAAACTCGCCAATTTCAAATTGGACTACTTTCGTTCCGTTCTTCCTCTTATCTTCTGACAAAACCTTCACATCATGAAATACACCAGGCTGGTTTCTATCTTCTATTCTAAGATATTGAAAATAATCGCTATCTTGCATTGTTACAGTGACAATTTTTTTACCAGCTGCAATCGTTACTTTAGGATCTTTTATATATTGAGAAACCATAGATGGCTCGTCTTTTTGGTCCTTATATATTTTAATTTCAGTATCATACGTGCGATCACTCGCTGCTGCTACCGATTGATTTGCTTCAACTTTTAATGCCGCTAATGCTGGAGTAGAATACGTAGCAAATGGAATTGCTAATGTTGTCGCTACTACTAGCGCCTTCATATAATTTTTTTTCAAAATAATATCCCCTATCATATACAATTTTTATAATTGATAACCCTTATCAATTATCCACAAATAAATGATAATGAATATCATTATCATTGTCAATGAGAATATTACATTAAATTTATATTTTTAAAGATAAAAAATATAAAGCCCTTTATTCAAAGGGCTTTTTTACCTATCGTATGAAGAATTTCACTTTTTTCCTTCTCATTGATGACACCAATTTTTTGCAAAATATTCGCGTACAATACAAGTTTATTATATATTCGTTCTGACATGTTCTCCCTTCTTTCCTTCGACCAACTTTTTTTGTATTGGTAAATTATATGAAAGAGATGAGAAAATGTGTCCACTTTTTGCATAAATGCAAATCTTTTATTTTACGATTTGCAGACAATAAAACTCCCTCCTAAAAATTAGGCGGGAGTTTAGGTACTTTCACTTTATTTAACAAACTGTCCACTGAATATTATGCTTCATAAGTTCTTCTTCAAAACTATATGGCATTTTTTTATCACAAATTACATGTTGAATACGTGAAAATGCTGCTATACGATAATTCCCTTTCACGCCTACCTTCGTATGATCACATAAAATATATGTCTTCTCAGCTAATTTCATCATCGCCTCTGACAATTTCGCTTTCTCTAATTCAAAGCTGGAAACTCCAAAACTAGGTAATAACCCATCAATCGAAACGAACGCTTTATGAAAATGGAATTGCTGTATTACTTGCTGAGAAATAGACCCTGATACACGCGAATGCTTTGGAGATACTTTTCCACCTATAAATAAAACTTCACCGTGAAACATCTTTTTATTAATAGAAGAAATTAATTGTGTTGCGACTGGAAATGAACTTGTTACAATCGTTAAGTTTTTACGATGAACAAGGTATGGAACCATTTGAAGCGGTGTACTTCCATCATCAATTGCAATGACATCACCATCTTCTACAAATGTCGCTGCTTTATAACCAATTCTTTTCTTCTCTTCTATATGTAGCATTTCTCTTTCTAACATTGGCGCCTCTACCCCAGCGCCTGGAAGTTGAACAGCTCCACCATACACTTTTTTCAGCTTCTTTTCACGATCTAATTCTTCTAAATATCGACGAATCGTTTCTGTTGATACAGCAAATTCTCTCGCTAATTCTGAAACCTTTACTTTTCCTTTAAATTCTACCTTTTCAAGAATGGTTCGCTTTCTTTCTTCTCCTACTACAGACATAGATTCACCTCATTTATATCTCCCTCATAAGCTTCCTTGCTTATACAAAGTTATAATTTTCTTTGTAAGTAGAAACTTCTTCATGAATATGAATACCGCGCTTTGCTAGCTCATCAAAAATTAATTGTGGATTTTCAAAAGCTTCTTCAGGCGTAACAACACCCACCCTATTTACATTTCCAGTTGCAATTAACTCTGCGGCAATCCCAAATGGAATACCGACGTTTCTCGTATACGCTCTTAATTTTTCCCATCCTACAACAGAACCATCAGATAACGGATGTGTATGATATAACACATGTCTTTGCTTCTCATTATTTTTCATACCTATTACTTCTACATGAAGTGCATAACCATAAAGCTCTGTTTCTTGTCCTTCTTTCGATTGCAATAAATACTGCGAAATACAATCCATAATGCCTATTTCTTTCCCGTTTATTTCAATCTGATCATTACGCAATATGCCGTAATCATATAAAGCACGTACAAGTTGCATATTTTGCTTCGGCCAAGTTCCTCTCGTCTCTATCAGTTTGACACCTTTATTTTCTAGTGCCTTTGCTAACGTAATCGTTTCAGAATGCGGAATGATATACTGCGTTTCCTTACCATAAGGCGCTGGCAATTCTATTTCTCTCGGACGCGCAAACGGAAGTACTTGTTTAAATTCACCATCTTCATACACTGTACGCGATGGTAAATGTGGATCATATTCATATGTCGTTGTCTCTGTAATTGAAGCAGAAAAAGCAATCGGACGATACGAACCGTGACTTACGCGGACAGACTCTACAGTATCCAGTTGATTTGCTGCATGCATTGCCATCATTTGCGTTACACCTGGCGTCATGCCAAACCCAGGCAAACATGTTTTTTCATTTTGAACAAATATAGCATGCGATTCATTTTCTTCACCAAATCCATTTAAGTTCACACCGTGGCAGCCTGCTTCTGCAATACAGCGAGTCGACAATCCGTTTAGCTTTATCGTCGTACCGTCCAATACAATGTCATAACCTTTCATTTTTGCAACCGTATCCTCGTGATTCGTTACATCTACTTTTACAAAATCAACACGAGAATCGTTGAGCCATTCTACTACTTTACGGCCTTCTTCCTCGTTAAAATCGGCTACAGTAATCGTCTCAAAAGATGAAAATTGAACTAAATCCAAAATAGCTTCACGACAAATTTTACCTGCTCCACCTAAACAAAATACTTTCACCCAATAACAGCTCCTTTAGCAATACTATCAACTAAGCGATTAATATCTTCTTCATGTACATCACCTATATTTCCAATCCGGAACGTATCTACTTTCGAAATTTTCCCAGGGTAAATAACAAATCCATAGCATTTTAATTCGTTATATAACTGTTGAAACTCGAACTCCCCTTTTGGATAAATGAAAGATGTAATAATAGGAGATTGATATTTCTCATCTACTAGTGGCTCAAATCCGATTTCTCCCATTCTATTCACTAGTAGTTTTTGATTGTTGTAATATCGATTGTAACGCGCTCTTACTCCACCCTCTTTTTCTAGTTCAAGTAGTGCTTGATAAAAAGCATGTACAACATGTGTAGGTGAAGTAAAACGCCATTTCCCATTTTGTTTTTCCATCGTTTCCCATTGATCATATAAATCAAGAGATAAAGAGCGTCCTTGCCCTTTACACTTCCATAATTCATCACGTTTTGCGATTACAAATCCGAATCCAGGAACCCCTTGAATACACTTATTCGCACTACTAATTAAAAAATCAATTTGTAAATCAGCAATGTCTATTTCAATCCCGCCGAAACTACTCATCGCATCAACAATTGTAACCTTTCCATACTGCTTTCCTAATCTACATACATCTACAATTGGATTTATAATGCCTGTCGTTGTTTCACAATGAACAACTGCAATATGCGTAATCTCTTTATCTTCTTGCAATAACTTTTCTACTTCTACAATATTAGTAGGCTCCCACTCTTCTGTTTGGCTGACCACTACATCAATCTGTAACATCTCTGCCATTTGCACAATGCGCTTACCGTACGCACCATTTGTACAAACGAGCAGCTTCCCATTTGCCGGAATAACAGAGCCAATTACCGCTTCAACTGAAAACGTACCGCTTCCTTGCATTAACACTGTTGTATATTTCTCTTCTTCCTTCGTCGCTAGCGATACAAGTTTAGCTCTTACTTCTTGCACCATCGTATTATATTCAACATCCCACGTACACCAATCGTATAGCATAACTTCTTTTACTGATTTTGTTGTCGTTAATGGTCCTGGTGTTAATAATAAGTAGTGATTTTCATTCATGATCCCGTACCCCTTTTATGAAATAATAAGTTCTTGTTTCTCGATATGTTCCATTACGTTTTCGAGCTCCTGCATCGTTTCAATCGTAAAATGAGCCCCATTTTCAACAAACCGATTACGAACTATTTCTATTTTTTCACGAAGCTCTACCGAATCCATACTCTCCACTTCCTCTTCCGTTAAACCGAGCTCACTACTTCCAAGAATTACACCAACTGTCCACATTCCAGCATTTCTACCTTCTTTCATATCTGATACTGTGTCCCCTACTTTTATCATATGGTTCATCGGATACACACCAAGTTCCATTGCATTTTTATAGCACATCCATGGGTATGGGCGGCCTGCTGGAACATCATCTGGCGTAACAAGAAAATCAGGTTTATATCCTTGTAACGCTGCTTCCTTTGCTACAATATCTATCATTTCTCTCGTATAACCAGTTGTTGAACCGATTTTAATGCCTCTCTCACGTAAAGAAGCGATTACTTCTTTTACCCCATCAATCGGTTTAGCATAATTTGGCAAAATAGAAAAGAGAATTTCTTCAAACTCTTCATACATCTCATAAATGTCTGCTTCTGTTGGTAAGTGACCAAAGACACGCTTCCACTCATCCGCAATACGAGGCATTTCTGTTAGTGCCCTTACATGATCTATTTTTAATAATCCCATTGGCTTACGTGCTTCTTCTGCTGTAATTTCAACGCCGCGTTTATGAAAAATCTTCATGAATACTTCTAGTGGTGCAAAGCATCCGTAATCAACCGTCGTACCTGCCCAATCAAAAATAACTGCTTCAATTTTCATTCTGTCCATCACCCTTCTTACTTATCTTTTTTGCCATTGTGAAGTTCGGTTACGAAGTGCTTTCGTTCCCCATTCATATACAACTCTCACTACAATATTTGTAACAACAATAAGTACACTCATTGCAGCTGCTGGCGCTACATTTCCTGCATCATCCATATTTACGATTGATACGGCAGCTAGTTTAAAATCAGCTGCATATAGGAACACAACTGCCGATACAGTTACCATTGAATTTACGAAGTAGTACATTACCATTTCTAAAATTGCTGGTAAACACATTGGTACTGTTACTCGGAAGAATGTTTTATAAAACGGAATACCCATCGACTGCGAAACAAGCTCAAACTCTCGGTCTAATTTCTTTAAGGCAGTCGTTGCCGTAACAAATGTTACAGAATAAAAATGAATGATATTTACTAGTACTAATACAGCAATTGTTCCGTATAAAGAATGAAACGGATTCGTTACTGATAGTCCAAGAATTTGAATCGTTGGTTGACTAAAGAAAAAGACATATCCTAATCCGAGTACTAAACCTGGTATCGCTAACGGCACTATAGAGAAAAAGTAACCTGTTTTTCTGAAAAATTGTAGCTGGTCTATTTTCTCAATTGCATATGCGAATACAAATGTTAAGATCGCCCCAATAACTGCTGTAACTGCTGAAACAATTACGCTATTTTTAAATGCTTCAAGTCCATCTCCTGTTAAACTTGAAAAATTAAAATGCTCAAATGTAAAACTCATATTATATGGCCATACTTTCACACTTGCAGCAATACCAACTGCAACAAATAATAGAATGATCATAAGGGTAATCACACTACAATATATGAATGAGATTACATCTCTTTTCTTATTAGCTATTATTCTGTATGGTACTGCTTTTGAAGATAAGAAATTCGCCTGCTTTCTTTGCGTAATACGATCAACTACAAATGCGAATATAGCTGGGATTAATAAAATCATTCCGACAGTTGCACCCATCGGCATATTTTGCTGTCCAATTACTTGTTTGTATACGTCAGTAGCAAGCACATTATATTGCCCACCAACAATTTTTGGTGCCCCAAAATCAGTAAAACTAAGTGTAAACACAACAAACATTGCACTAATTAATCCGTACTTTACACTAGGTAAAGTAACCGTGAAAAATTGCTTTGTTTTACTGGCTCCTAACATATTAGAAGCTTCATATAAACGATAATCAGATCCTTGAAAGGCAATTAGCAATATGAGAAAGGCTTGCGGAAATGTATACATAACTTCAGCTATTACAATTCCTACTGGTCCATATAAAGGGATTTGTATACCTTCAAATAAACCAAACATTCCTTTCGTTACTAGCCCTTGATTACCAAATAAATATGTAAGTGCTATACCGTGCATCATCGTTGGTGCAAACAATGGTAATAACGCTACATACTGAAATACGCGCTTTCCAAAAACATTCGTACGGGCAATTGCATATGCGTAAACGAATGCGATTGCAACTGAAATAATTGTTGTTGCGCCCGAAATCCATACTGTATTTTGTAAAGACTGCACTAAAGTTGGTGTTGTGAAATATTTACTGAAATTCGCTAAACCAATGAAAACTCCATCTTTATTATAAAAAGCTTGTGTAAATAGTTGTAATAGCGGTAATACAAGTATGATAAGGAAGGAAAGAATCATACCGATAATTACGAGCCTTTGGATCCATTCCTCTTTCCCTATACTTCTCTTAATCTTTTTTTTCGTACTTTCTACCTTATAGTTTTCTAACATCTCCATCTATACAATGACCTTCTTTCCATATGACAACATATGATTTTCTGAGAAAGAGATTTGAATCGGCTTTCCTTTTCTAATAGCCGTTTCTTCTACTTCTGATGCTAATATATCCACTACAATTTTCTCATTATAAAGGTGTGTGTTTTCTTCTACGACTCGTACTTCCGTCCGATATACAGATCCGCGAAATTCCATACTTTCCACAACTGTTTTAATACCGTCCTTTTGTACAATTGTTACATGTTCAGGACGAATTGCATGTTCTTCATTATTTTTCGAAAAGAAATTAATAGAACCAATAAAATCTGCCACAAACGGATTGGCTGGTCTTTGATAAATCTCCTCTGGTGTTCCAATCTGCATAATTTCCGCATGATTCATTACAACAATTTTATCAGCCATCGTTAATGCCTCTTCTTGATCATGCGTTACCATAATCGTCGTTATTCCTATTTTCTCTTGCAAATCACGCATTTCCCTACGTAATTTTTCACGCACTTTTGCATCTAAAGCTGATAACGGCTCATCGAGTAACAAAATATCTGGAGACAGAGCGAGCGCACGTGCAAGTGCTACTCGCTGCTGTTGTCCACCAGACATTTGAGCAGGATATTTATCTTTTACATTCAGCAAATCTACAAGTTTTAACGCATCTAGCGCTTTCTCTTTCACTTCTGCTTTCCCATATTTTTTTGTCTTTAAGCCGTATTCAATATTTTCAAGTGCTGTTAAATTCGGAAATAAAGCATACGATTGGAAAACCATTCCGAAGTTTCTCTTCCTAGGAGGCAATGCTGTAATATCTTTTCCATTCACAGCTATACTGCCAGTCGTTGGTTCCTCTAGTCCCGCTAAAATGCGAAGCAACGTCGTTTTCCCACAGCCACTCGGGCCTAATAAACAAACAAACTCATTTTTGTTCACAGTAAAAGAAATATCTTTTAACGCTGTAAATGCATCAAACTGTTTTTGAATGTGTTGAATTGATAAATATTCGCTCATTTTTCTCTCTCCCACTCACTTACTTTTTCGGTTCTGCTTTTTGGCCAAACTCTTTTTCCCATTTTTCTAAAATTTTGTCACGATTTTCTGCTGCCCATTTAAAGTCATTCTTTTTATATAATTTTTCAGTAACATCTTTCGGGAATCCCTCTGGAAGTTTATAATCATTTTTAATTGTCGCAAATCCATTTTTCTCAAAGTATAACTTCATTACATCATCAGTAATTGCCCAATCTAAAAATGCTTGTGCTAATTTATCATTTTTCGCATTATCTTTCTTAATAAGTGCGTTCGCTTCTACTTCCCACCCTAATCCTTCTTTCGGCAGTACAACTTCAACTGGTGCACCTTTTTGTTTCTCTTTTAAAGCACTATAAACCATTGATACACCGACTGGATATTCACCTGCTCCTGCTAATTTCGCTGGTTTTGATCCTGAATGCGTATAACTTGCCATATTATCATGAAGTTTCTTCATGTAATCCCAGCCTTTATCTTCACCCATGATTTGTAGCCATGCAGAAACTGTTAAAAATCCTGTTCCAGATGATGCTGGATGTGGCATAACAAGTGTTCCTTTATACTCTGGTTTCGTTAAATCTTCATATGATTCTGGCATCGGTAAATTTTTCTTCTTTAACTCTTCTTTATTTACAGCAATCCCCGTCATAAATGCAGTATTTCCTACCCATTTTTCAGGTTGCTTATCATCTTTAAATTGTGGAAGAACACGATCTGCTCCTTTTGGAGAGTATCCTTTTAACATATCTTTTTTATCTAAAGCTAATAGACTTGATGCTGCAGTTCCCCATACAACATCTGCTTGTGTATTTTTCCCTTCAGCTAGCAATTTCGCAGTAATAACTCCTGTTGAATCACGTACAATGTTCAATTTCACATCAGGATATTTCTTTTTAAAGGAATCAAGATAAATTGGTACAAGCTCTTCTTCAATTGCTGTGTAAACAGTTAATGATCCAGATAATTTGTCATCTTTCACTTTCGCTCCAGCACTTTCTTCCTTCTTTGCACCACACCCCATTAATAACGAAAATACCATTCCAGTCGCTACAGCTTTAAAGATTGTTTTTTTCACTGTTTCTCTCTCCTTTTACAAATCTTATGTACAACTCAAATATAAACAACTAGTGTAAAAGCAGTATTAAACCAACATTAATCTTTTGTTTGTTGTTTGTTTTTGTGTAATACGTTGCTACTTCTATGTTTTTTCGCATTTTTCTGCTAATAGAAAACACTAAATTTACAAATAATTAAAAAAACCTTTATAATCCCACAAAAAAATGAGGCGTTTGTAAAAAACGCCTCATTTTTGTTTCCCTTTTTTTGAATTACGATTAGCATACTTTGCGCTATTTTCTCCTTCATACTCTAATGCAAATTCTGCATCTGGTAAGCTTTCTTTCGGAGTTTTATTATTATTGATTGCCGCATTTTGTTTCACTTTTCTTTTTACCAATACATTCACCTGCTCTCAAGAAATCACTTTCTACTCTAGTTTGAAACAACTTAAAATAATTATTACTGGCAAGTGTTAACAAGTACATAAGGGGCGTTAGATGGAAATACTACATATGAAGAAATCATTATAAAAAGGAGCGATAATTTTGAAGAAAAAAGAAAAGATTCAATCACCAATTTTAGACGAAACGCTCCCGCATCAAATGAATTTTCCATCTTTTAAAGGAACAGGAAAAACGATGCAACAACCTTTTGTGAATCAATATAATGTTGTAATTGGAGACAGTAAATATAATTCCGAGAACAGTCCGCTTAACAATTGGAGTGATGAAGTAGATCCTGCCATTATGGCTGGCGATGAGTGGATCCATCCGACAAATGATATTGGGTGGATTTCAGAAGAAAATCAAGAGTTACTAAAAAACGAAGTGGATAATAAAAATGAAGCTTTTATGCATCCACAATTTGGCATTAACGACTAAAAAACCATTCTACCTAACGTAGGTAGAATGGTTTCATACTATCCAATAATAATCCGCTCTTTCGGGTATTTATAGCGAGGTGGTTGTTCCCTTCCACCACTAGCTAAAATAAATGTTAAAATACCAACGCGTCCGATAAACATAAGCACAATGAGTACAAGTTTCCCAACAGTTGTTAAATCAGGCGTAACACCTGTTGATAGTCCCGTCGTTCCGAAAGCAGAACAAACTTCAACAATTAAGCTCATAAGCGGTACATTTTCCGTAATAGATAAAATGAATAGCGCAGTAGCACATAACAAAATCCCCATCGTCATAACGACAGATGCTTTTAGTACATCCTCTTCATGTAGCTGACGTTTGAAGACTCTAACTGTTCTACCGCCCCTTGCAAAGGTGTATAGTGACAATATACTAACAGCAAATGTAGTTGTACGTATTCCGCCCCCAACCGAACTGGGAGATGCCCCTATAAACATTAATATACTCATAAATAAAAGCGTCGGTTGTGACAATTCACGTATATCCATCGTAGCAAGTCCACCACTTCGCGTCGTCACAGATTGGAATAATGTATAAAATACCGTTTCATGCCATGACTTTCCTACTAAAAAGTGATTTCTCTCCAGTAAAAAAATCATAATTGTACCAACAACAACGAGTGCAAAAAATGTTGTTGTCGTCAATTTTGTAAATAATGAAAAACGAAATAATTGTTGTCCTCTTTTACTAAGGAATTGTTTCACTTCCATTAGCACAGGGAAACCAATCGCTCCTAAAATAATTAGTAACATATGGATCATTTGAACAATATAATCTTTTTTATACGGAATTAACGATTGTCCTGTTAAATCAAATCCACCGTTCGTAGTCGCACTAACTGCTGCAAAGAAGCCGTGAAAATAAGCTTCTTGCCAAGTCGGAAAGTAAAGTAAAAATCTTGTACCTAATAGGATTGCTCCAATAAGTTCTATCGAAATAATTACAATTAAAATAGAACGCATCAATTCTACAAGACCCGATAAATTTCCTTGATTATGGTCTGCCATAATTAATCTTCTTCTTTGCAAACCAATCTTTTTCCCCGTAATGATCCAAACAAATGTACCAAGCGCCATAATTCCTAAGCCGCCTAATTGTAAAATAAGGGCTAAAACAATAATTCCTGCTGTAGTAAACGTATCTGAAATCGTAATAACAGACAGCCCCGTAACACTTACCGCACTAACCGATGTAAAAAGGGCATCTATAAATGTCCATTTCACACCAGGTTTCGTAACAAACGGTAAACTAAGCAAGATTACCGATACAACTACTGCTAATAAATAAAATAAAACAATGAGTTGTACTGGACGTAATTTTTGTAAAAACTTTTTTATATCTCTCATTCCATCACTTCGCTACCTTTTTTCTATCGATTAAATAAAGAAAAATCTTCCCTTTCTTTATTTGTAAATAACTGTTCAAATAATTTGGCAAAGACCATTCCATATACAGTTCCATTACCTCCATACGGCAATGCGTAAAATAAATTATGTATCTTTTCGTCTTCTTTTAAAATGGGGAGACCATCATGAGTACCACCAAATGCGGCTGCCCAATAGTAGTCTGCCTGTATATTTTTATACTGCGGGAACATCTCTTTTACAATATTAATAAGGATATCACGCTTATGCAATAATTTCGTATCACCGATTGTTTGAATTTGCATCGCTTCATCTAATCCGCCTACAATAATGCGGTTTCGATACGTTCGAAAATATAAGTAAGGCCGTTCCGTTTCCCAAATTAACGATCGCTCATGCCAGCCTTCAAACTGATCTATTTCATTTGTTACAATTGCATAAGAAGTTTCTACTGTTGTATTTTTTTCTTTCTTTCCAAAAAGCGCTTCATAACCTGTCGCCATAATAATATTCTTTGCTACAATTTGATTTCCTGTTTTCGTGTAACAAATTAAATCATTTTGGCGTTTTTTTATATGTATTGCCTCTGTATGTTCATATATATTAGCTCCTATTTGGTTTGCTTTATGCAAAAAACTATGCGCTAATAAATACGGATTCACCTCAGCATCACCTTGCGTATATAACGCTGCTTGTTTTGCAAAAGAATAACGTTTCTTAATATCAGCTTCTGTAAAATATTCAACTGGAAATCCATAATTCTGTAACGTATTATATTCCTCTTGTAAAAATGAGACATCCTCACTTTTACTTGCATAATATAAACTATTTCGCGGAATAAAATGGGGATCAATATCAAGAGTCGGTATAACCTCTTCCATTGTTCTTAGCGCTTCATAACAAAGCTTATATGCTCGTACCCCTTTTTCTTTACCAAATGTATGGATAAGGGAGGTTAACGATTTATCATGAAGGAATTGTAGTAAACCTGTATTAGCAGCTGTGCTACCACACCCAATTGCTCTTTTTTCAATAAGCGTAACACTCATGCCAATTTTCGCTAACGAATGCGCTATATGAGCACCAGCTTCGCCGCTTCCGACTACGAGCACATCACATATCATATCATTTTCTAACAGTGGATAACAAGGTACAGAAACTCCTGTATTCCAAAACAACTTACCGTTCATAAGTTTCATAATTATACTCCTAAAATATAAGTTTCTCCTTTCTATGTTTTGTTATTTTCCATAAAAAAATCCAACTAACATAGGCTAGTTGGATTTTTTATTTTTAATTAGAACGCTCTTCAAGCCAATTTCCAATCGTCGGATATGTTTGTTTTACAGCTGTTCCACCGTAAACGATAGACATATGCCCTGTCGGTAAACATACATATTGTTTATCTGTGCTAGAAATATGGTCTAGTAATGCTTCTACTTGACATGGCAAAGCGATATGATCACGTTTCCCGGAAATATTTAAGACATTCGCCTTAATATTTGCAAGGTCTACCTTTTGTCCGCGAATAACGAGTTCACCCTTAACCAGTTTATTATTTTGATAAAAATCACGAATCCACTGTCTGTATGATTCACCTGGGAACGGAATACCATCACCAACCCACTTTTGAACCAATCTCCAGCTTTCGACGAAGCGCTCATTCTCTGAACGATCTACTAAAGCAACATATGGACCGACAAAGTTCGTAATTGGTTTTAACATTTTGTTTCCGAAATCAATCATTTCTGGCGGAATATTTCCAAATGTATCAACCGCTTTATCTAAATTGAAGTATTTCTCATCTAACAAAGGACCATACAATCCTGTTTCAGAGAAATCAAAAGGACTTGTCATGAAAATTAAATTACGAATTGGCATGTGCGGATGAAGTGCTGCATAAATAGAAGTTAGCGTTCCACCCATGCAATAACCAAGTAAAGAAATCTCGTCCGATTTTGCAGTTCGCATCACTTTTTTTACTGCTTTTGCAATATAATCAAACACGAAATCATCAAATTTCAAATGACTATCTTCTAAACCAAATGTGCCCCAATCAAGCATATACACATCAAAACCACGATCCACTAGATATTCCACTAAACTATTTCCAGGAGTTAAATCCATAATATATGGTTTATTAATAAGAGCATATATTAACAGAATTGGAACTCTTTGTGTTTTTTCTTGTTTTGGAATGTAGCGATAAAGCTTCGTCTTATTCTTCGTCCAAATAACCTCTTTCGGCGTTAATCCTACTTGCGGCTCTGGTTCACGTAATAAAATTTCACTCGCCCTTTTCACTCGGCGGTATGCTTTTCGGTACTCTTCTGGGTATAGCTCTAATTGCTTTTCCCATTCTGTTGCGAATGTAGTCATTTTTTTATCTCCTTTTTGGTCGATTTCCTTCTTAAAAAAAGAAGTGCATTCCTGCTATGGATATGCACTTTTTTCTTACTTCATTACATATATAATCCGCCGTTAATGTTTAATTGCTGACCTGTGATATACGCACCGTCACGGCATAGGTATACTACACCTTTTGCAATTTCATCAGCTTGACCAAAACGTTTTTTTGGGATTTTTGCAACGATTTTTTGACGTACTTCTTCTGGCACTTCTGCTACCATTTCAGTATCAATAAATCCTGGGCAAATTGCATTTACAGTGACATTTGTTTTTGCAAGTTCTAACGCTAATGATTTTGTAAATCCTAACATACCCGCTTTTGCTGCTGAGTAGTTTGTTTGGCCAAATCCACCTGCTTGACCAATAATAGAAGAAATGCTAATAATTCTTCCTTCTTCCGCTTCCGTTATGTATGGAAGAACCGCGCTTGTCGTATTAAATACGCTACTTAAATTCACGTCAATTACGCGCTCCCAATCTTCACGATTTAACTTTTTGAATGTACGATCTCTTGTAATACCAGCATTATTAACAAGAATATCAACTTTACCAAAATGATTCACAGCTTCTTCTACAAGTCGGTTTGCATCTTCTACTTTTGAAACATCCGCTTGCACTGCATAAACGTCATGTCCGTCTTTTCCTAGTTCATTTACTAAGTTTTCAGCTGCTTCTTTACTGCTATTATAGTTAATAACAACTTTAGCGCCCTCTTGTGCTAAAGCTACTGTAATTGCTTTTCCAATCCCTTTTGCTCCACCTGTTACGATTGCTACTTTGCCATTTAATTGAACCATTTCTTTTCCCCCTTAAATGAATTTGTGAACGATTGTTATGAATCATTTTGGTACTCATACTGTAGAGTCCCTATATAATTATGTTTCGCCGTTTACATGTGAAAAGAGATTCTCCCTCTCTCTTTTTCCTGTTATAAACAAGCGCTTTTATCATTTTTTATTTTCCGGCTTATTCGCAGGCTTTATCTCTTCTTTTACAGGTACTTGTAGTTTAGCTAGTACTGCATTTTGCTTTTCTAGCAATTCTAAAATTTGATCTACTTTTGTTTCAAGCGTACGAATATCTTGTTTCACTTTTGTCACATCACGCTTTAATGTAGGAGCTTGTCCTAAAGAATCTACTTTCTCCTCTAGAAACTCCTCAATGTTATCTACTTTATTTTCTAAGTTAATAACAAGCGTAGCCACTCTTGCGATATCCTCTTTCGTCGGCACATTTACTTGTTCTAAATAGTTTTTTGTCGTATCATTTAATGCTTTTTGATAAAACAAATTCAAATCTAGAACGCTGCCCATCCAAGCAGAATATTCTTCTGTTTTAATTGTTTCATTGAGCGCTTTTCCCCAAAATGTTTCGGTTTGTTCATAAGCATTTTTCCATGCTTGTAGTGGATCGAATTTTTGATCAATCACTTTACCTACACTCCCTTTTTCTTTTTTGAAACAATTCAACCTATTCACTATTTTCTAATATTCTGAATAAAACTTCAAGTCTATATTTTATTTTTTTCTATTTTCTAACAAATGTGTTGACTTTAAAAACAGATAGGTGTAAATTGCACTTATAAGCAAAAAATTCCATCTAACTGATTCATGAGGTGATGCACAATCATGCTACAAAATGAACCAGAACAACGCGAAAGTTTGGAGAACAACCAAGCGAAACAACCAAACTCCATGCCAAAAAACTTCTTAGTTCCCTTCTTACTTCTCTGTCTAAAAGACTGGAGTCTTCATGGTTACAAACTTATTCAAATGCTAATGGATATCGGCTTTTCTTCTGTTGACCAAGGTAATGTTTATAGAACACTACGCAAATTAGAAAAAGAAAACCTTATTTCTTCTACTTGGGATACAAGCGATGGAGGGCCGGCAAAAAGAATTTATTCTTTAACTGAATATGGAGAGCAATATTTAACAACATGTGCGACTTCTTTTGAACATTATCAAAATATGTTGCGGACGTTTTTCACGTTATACACCAATGCATTCTTTCCATTTTCTACTTCTCCAGAAAAGGATGAAAAGGATTCTTCATCTTCACCTGGTGGTACAGCAGAGTAATCTGCGTTCACAATATGCAAAAAAACATTTGGGGGTCAAACAATGGAAACTAAACCATACGAATTAGTCGATGCATTTTGGAAAAACTGGTCTCAATCACTTTCCCTTTTTTCTTCAGCTGGGAAACAATTAGAGCAACTTACTTTAGAAACATTAAAACAACAACAAGACGCTTTGCATAAATTAACATCAGGAGTAGATGAACTAGAAAAAGAACTACAACAAATCACTGCTCAGTTCAATAACCAATATACAGATTACGTGAAACAATTAACTGGTAACTCCTTAAATGATCAAATTAACGAGTGGCAAGACAAGTGGAAAGAACTTTCTGCTCATATGCAGCAGCTTACTGTTTCTCCTACAAAAACATCTTTGTCAATTCTGACACAAACAAGCGGTCAATTTGAAGAAACAACAAAACAATTTATTGAGCAACAACAATTACAACGTGAAGAGGCTCAAAAACAGTTAGAGGGTTTTTTGGAAGAGTTCAAGTCAAAACAGTTGGAACTCGCAAAAAAGTTCGAGGAAAACTCAAAAAATCTATTTACTTCCATCAAGTAAGAAAAATGTGGGAGCTAACTGCAGCACAAACAAAACTCTTTCTTCCTCCTACTACATCAAGATGGCTAACATTTTTCGATATGGAAAAGAAGGAGGACAAAATGAATCCATTTCAAGAAGCACAAACTGTTCCGGAGCTTCGTTATGATGAGATTCAAGTCGGTGATCAAGCATCCCTTACAAAAACAATTACAGATGAAGATGTTATCAATTTTGCAAAATTGACTGGAGATGTGAATCCTATTCACATTTTAGATTCTTTTGCAAAAACGACAATGTTTAAAGAACGTATTGCTCACGGTATGCTCGTTTCGAGTTTTATTTCTACTATCCTTGGAACGAAACTCCCAGGCAAAAATACGATTTATTTATCCCAAAATGTTTCATTCCGTGCCCCTGTCAAAATCGGTGATACACTTCGTGTTGTGGCAGAGGTTATTAAGAAGCGTGACGATAAAAAAATCATTACGTTGCAAACAAACATATATAATCAATCAGATGATATTGTCGTGGAAGGAACAGCGACAATACTAAAAAAAGAGTAGCAAAGTTGCTACTCTTTTTTTCTATCCAAGAACTTCTAATCGCACCGATTACTTCCGCGTATGAGTATGTCATTTCCACATAAAATAACGTTACCAGTTTAGATAAGAACTTAGCTGAACTGGACTACTCATAAGGATGTGTATCAACATGGTAAAAACAAACAAATTATTAGTTCCAGGTGCAGAACAAGCGCTTGAACAATTTAAATATGAAATTGCACAAGAATTTGGTGTAAGCTTAGGTTCTAATACAGCATCTCGTTCTAACGGTTCAGTTGGCGGTGAAGTAACAAAACGTCTTGTTGCTTTAGCTCAACAACAATTACGTGGATAATTATATAACATATGGCTTAGAGGCAGATATTATCTGCCTCTTTCTATTTTCAACATACATAATAGTGCTTTTTCACATACTAATCAAAGCAAAACGAAAGGAGCAATATGTGACATGAAACGGATTAATATTAGCATGAGCCCTCCCCGCGTTCTTACTTTATCTTTTATTGTATTATCAGTTGTCGGCACATGCTTATTAAAACTGCCAATTGCTACGACAACGTCCATTTCATGGCTCGATGCCTTATTTACAACCGTTTCCGCTTGTACTGTTACTGGGCTTGGTGTTGTGGATACTGGAAAAGTGTTTACTTTATTTGGACAATGTGTCATTTTAACGCTTATACAAGTTGGCGGGCTTGGCATTATGAGCTTTGCGGTCTTAATTGCTATTATGCTCGGAAGAAAAATCGGTCTTCAAAACCGTATTTTATTACAACAAGCATTAAATCAAACGAATATCGGCGGCGTTATCCGTCTTGCCAAAGCATTATTTTTATTCTCTTTTACAGTCGAATGTATCGCTACTTTAATTCTTTCTTTTGAATGGGTACCCAAATATGGGGTTGCCAAAGGGATCTATTATAGTTTTTTCCATTCAATCTCAGCCTTTAACAATGCTGGTTTTTCTGTGTGGAGCGATAATTTAATGTCCCATTCTCATAGCATTCTTGTCAATTTCGTCATTTCCTCTCTCATCATTTTAGGTGGAATTGGTTTTACAGTAATTGTAGACATAAAAAGAAAGAAAAACTTTAAAAACCTTACACTACATTCAAAACTTATGCTCACTTCTACTCTAATCGTCAACATTATTGCTACCCTTTTTATTTTTATATTCGAGTTCCATAACTCCCTTTCTATGAGAGGTTTTACCCCATTTGAAGAAGGAATGGCCTCTTATTTTCAAGCAATTTCAACACGAACTGCCGGGTTTAATACTGTTGATATTTCTACATTGTCAAAACCTTCCCTCCTATTAATGATGCTCCTTATGTTTATTGGTGCTGGTAGTGCTTCAACGGGTGGTGGGATTAAGTTAACAACATTTTTAATCATATTTTTTGGCGTATTTAAATTTTTACAAGAACAAGAGGATATTGTCGTATTTAAAAAATCCATTAAAGATACTCTCATTGTCAAATCATTAACCATTACTATTATTTCCATTTCATTTATCTTTTTTGCTATTTTAATTTTGAGTATTACTGAGCGAGTTCCTCTATTGATGAGTGCTTTCGAAGTATTTTCAGCATTCGGGACTGTTGGCCTCAGTATGAACTTAACACCCCACTTAACTATAATCGGAAAAGCTATTATTATCTTTATGATGTTTTTTGGGAAAATGGGGCCTTTAACATTGGCTTTTTCATTTGCTCGTAAAAAGAACCGGAAAATAAAATATCCTAATGAAGATATTTTAACAGGTTGACAACCGTATCAATTATCCATATAATGAGAATACAATAACATATCTCCAAAGGGGAGTAGCGTCCAAGAATATTTCTTGGAAACAAAGTCGTCATTACGTAGAACTTAGTTCTTCCGGCTTTGTTGGCATTTTTATTACATATGTCTAGCAAGACCTTTGCCTATTAACGGCAGAGGTCTTTTTTGTATTCATTTCCAAATTCTTCCAAAGTTAATAGGCAGGAGTATGGGGAAACTAAATAGTGGGGAAATTCTTCACTTATTTAGAACTTATAGAGATGAGAGGAGAATGTACATGGATGTATCATTATTATTGGAGTATGGTTGGGTATTACTCATCCTAATTGCACTTGAAGGGATTTTAGCGGCTGATAACGCTCTTGTTCTTGCAATTATGGTAAAACATTTACCAGAAGAAAAACGAAAGAAAGCACTATTTTACGGATTAGCGGGGGCATTTGTTTTCCGATTTGGATCGTTATTTATGATTTCGTTCTTAGTCGATGTATGGCAAGTGCAAGCAATCGGTGCCATCTACCTTATGTTTATCGCTGGTAATCACTTATTTAAAACATATGTTAAAAAGAATACAGATGAAGAAACAGAAGAAAAAGAAGCAAAGAAAAAACAAGAGAACTTCTGGTGGACTGTATTTAAAGTTGAAGTTGCTGATATCGCCTTCGCAGTTGATTCAATTTTAGCTGCGGTTGCACTAGCAATGACTTTACCAAAAACAGGATTAGGTACAATTGGTAGTCTAGATACTGGGCAATTCGTTGTTATCTTTGTAGGTGGACTTATCGGATTAATCATTATGCGATTTGCAGCAACTGCATTCGTACAAATCTTAAAACGTAAACCAGGACTTGAAACTGCAGCATTCTTAATTGTAGGTTGGGTTGGTGTGAAGCTAGCAGTTTATACATTAGCACACCCTGCATTAAATGTAATTCCACATTCATTCCCAGAATCCACTCCGTGGAAGCTTACATTCTGGATTGTATTAGTCGGAATCGCAGTTGGTGGTTGGTTCTTCTCAAAAGAAGTAGAAGTAAAAGTAGAAAAGAATTTAGACGAAAAAGCGCTGTAATTACAGCGCTTTTTCTTTTTCCTTTCTTCCTCTCAATGTCCAGAAAAAATTCCATTATACTATCTTTTGTAAACGTTTTCTTAACGTATGTATGTCCTTTTTGTGAAACATTGCACAAACTTATTGAAAGTGAGAACAATTCCATGTACTTTATTCATATAAGGAGTATTTATAGAAGATTTACTAAAGGAGCGTATTACTCATGCTAGAACAAGGACTAGATTATGTTGTCAAACTGGCTAAAAGCAAAAAGAAAATGCTAGATACAAACCCAATGCAATATTTCATTCGTGCTGCACTTGCGGGTATTTATATCGGTTTTATTATTGTACTATGTTTTAAATTAGGTAACTTTTTTCACATTGCAGATTCACCAGCAACTTATTTAGCTGCTTCTATGTTTTTCGGGATTGCTCTCGTACTTATTATATATGGCGGTGCTGAATTGTTTACTGGAAACACAATGTACTTTACTGTAGCAACTTTAAGAAAAGAAACAACTATTTCTGATACACTTCGTAACTGGGTTGCTTGTTATGCAGGTAACTTAGCCGGCGCGTTATTCTTTGCCTTACTATTTTACGCAACTGGAATTTTTGAAGCAATTGATCACGGTCACCTAATGAATAAAGTCGTTGAAGGAAAGATGAACACACCTACAATGCAGTTATTCTTTAAAGCCATTTTATGTAACTGGCTCGTATGTCTTGCTTGCTTCTTACCATCTCAGGTTAAAGGCGACACGGCAAAAATAATGGTCATGATGCTACTTGTTTTCACATTCTTCTTATCTGGTTACGAACATAGTATTGCAAACTTGTCACTCTTTGCTTTATCTTTAGTTTCACCACATCCTGAGACAATTTCTTTTTCAGGTGCTATTCATAACTTAATTCCTGTTACAATCGGTAACATTATTGGCGGATCAATATTTGTCGGTATGGTATACCACTACTTAACAAAAAAAACACCTGAAGTTCAACAGGAAGAAACTGAAATCGCAGCAGCTCAACAAGAAGAGATTATTCCTTTACAAGCACATATGAAACATTAAAAACTCCAAAGTTTTACTTTGGAGTTTTTAGCTTCCCACGTATTTAACAACAAGGTGAGGATTAATTTCTCCTTCTTCCTTTCCCTTATCCATTCTCTGTTTCATCTTGTGCATACCGATGACATCATTCGTATGAAGGTGAATTTCATTTACATATAACCCCTCTGTACAAAAAGCTTCTACAAAATCCAGTCCATTTTTTGCTCCCCATCCCATATTAAAATCAAGGGAAAGAATATTCACATCATAATCCCGAACCATTTGCAAAGCACATTCTACTGTAGTTGCGGGCACATACCCGAACGGGCAACTTCTTTGATCATCCATATATACGTTCATTTTCTATTCCCTCTCTAATTTGAATATACGGCCAATACATAACATATTGCCCCAAGACTAATAAAAGGACCAAATGGAATTGGTTTTCGTACTTCTATACGTTTTAATACGATACCCACCCCAAAGAAACAAAGACTGAAACAAGATGCTAAAAATAAAATGATAAAAACGCCTTTCACTCCTACTATAAACCCAAGTAACGAAAGTAGTTTTATATCACCTCCGCCAAGCCCTTCTGGATATATCTTTTGCATGCAATATAACAAAATGAATATAACACCACTACCAACTATACTATCTGTCCAAGTAACTAATTGTACAAAAACACTTTCAAGAATGAGTAAAACGGCAAACAAAATTAAAATACAATCAGGAATTAACATATATAAGTAATCTGTAACTGAAATAATAAGAAGTAGCGAAAAAAGGGATAAAATGATAATAAGCTCTCGTTCTATTCCAATCATATACACGGTAAGAAGAAATATACTTCCTGTTATACATTCAAATGCTACATACATAATTGGAATTTTCCTCTTACAATTCGTACAACAGCCTCTTTGTATATAAAATGAAATGATGGGGATTAGTTCTTTTGGCCTTAGCACATATTTGCAATAATAACAATGTGAACGCGGGGTAATAATAGACGCACCTAATGGAACCCTCATCGCAACTAGCATAAAAAAAGAACCAAACACCATCCCTGCTAACAGTGCATATAAATAAGTGAACATCCCTTCCTCTCCTTTCCCAAAAAACATAGCAAAAAAAGGAGAGAACTTCTACTTCATATTATCCTTTATTCTACTAAAAAGCAGGCCATTTTCTGGCCTGCTTTCCCCTCTTTTATACGATGAAATATACTGCTTTTAATGGTCCATGTACTCCGACAACAAGATTCATCTCAATGTCAGCCGAGTTACTTGGCCCTGTAATAAAGTTAATACAAGATGCCGCTGTCTCCCCATTTTCTACGCGTAAGTTCATATCCTGAACTGCTTGTGTAATACGAGGCACAAGTGTTTCACGTGGAATAATAGCAAAATATACAGTCGGTAAAAAGTGTAAAGAACGTCCTTGCCCTTTATGACTTTGTACAACAATTGTACCAGATTCAGCTAATGTATAATCACTAAATGCAATACCAATATTCGCTTTTTCAGCTAAACGCATATTTTCGTCTTTTCTCTCTGGATCCCATACGTTTACTTCAACGTCTCGCTTTGGAAGTTCCTCTTTAAATAAAGATGTTAAACCATATGCATCAAAACGCTCATCTGCTGATAATAAAATAGGTCCACCGCCGTTTTCCATGATTACTTTTTGAAGGTCTTCACCTAATCGGTCATTTGTCGTTTCTACTACAGTTGTATGAATGTTTGTACATTGCTTTTTAAACACTTCTAGTAATTCTTCTTGTGAACAATCTTTTAACGTTTCTATATTCACATTACTTTTCCATACTGGTCGCTCTACACCTTCTGTTTTACGCGCGCGCCCAAGTTCTTTTGCAATGTTATCTAGAAAGGCATCACGGTTTTGAATTAATCCTGTCATTATTTATCCCCGCCTTTCTTATGATCTTTATACCAATCACGGAATCGCTCTTTACTTGGAGCTGGGAATTCCCGAATATCCGTCCAGTTTTTAAGTGGTCCAACACCTTTTGATACACGATTACCAGATGTAAATGGACTCATTGCCGCTGGTGCCATTTTTGACCCCATTTTATATAAAGCAGCTGAAGAAGCACCCATACTAAACATTTTCATCGCTAGTTTTTCTGCAAGTGGTGCACGACCTTCTTGCTCAACAATAACTTGACGATGTTTTAATAATAAATCATGCAATGGAATTTTTACTGGACAAGCTTCTGTACATGCTCCGCATAAACTAGATGCATAAGGAAGCTCTTTGTAATCATCATATCCACCTAGAAGCGGTGTTAATACCGCACCGATTGGTCCTGAGTAAATCGATCCATATGAATGTCCACCAACGTGACGATATACAGGACATACATTAACACAAGCAGCGCAACGAATACATTGTAATACTGAACGGAATTCAGATCCCAGAATTTGAGAGCGACCATTATCAACAACAACTAAATGGAATTCTTCAGGTCCATCAACTTCCTCTTCTTGAATTGGTCCTGCTACTGTTACATAACTTGTTAATTTTTGACCTACTGCACTACGACATAGTAAACCAACTAAAACATCTAATTCTTCCATTGTCGGAACCATACGTTCCATACCCATTACCGCAATTTGTGTTTTCGGAATTGACATAACAAGATCTGCATTACCTTCATTCGTTACTAAACAAAGAGAGCCAGTATTTGCAACAGCAAAATTACAACCAGTTACACCAATTTCTGCATCCATAAATTTCTCACGAAGTTGTTTACGAACAAACTTTGTCATTTCATACGGGTCATCAGAATTTTCATAGCCTAGCTTTTCTTTAAATACATCGCGAATTTGCGTTCTATTTTTATGAAGTGCAGGTGCAATAATATGTGAAGGTGGATCGTTATCTACTTGCAAGATATACTCTCCTAAGTCACTCTCTAACACTTCACAGCCAATCTCTTCAAGCGCATGATTCATACTGATTTCTTCTGTTACCATCGACTTTGATTTTACTACTTTTTTCGCTTGTTTCTTTTTGGCAACGTCTTGAATATACTTTGCTGCTTCCTCTTTCGTCTTCGCAAAGTACACGTGTCCGCCTCTTTTTGATACATTTTCACTTAACTGCATTAAATAATAATCAAGATTTTCTAACGTATGTTGACGAATTTGTTCACCTAGTTCTCGCCACTCTTCCCAGTTTCCTAATTCATCTGCGGCTTTTAAGCGATTCGTATATAAACGCGTTTGTGCAGAAGAAACTGCTCCGCGCATAAACGAATCTTGAATTCCATCACCAACGCGATCATTAAATTTTTTCTCACTGATTTTCATAGACATAGCTTATGTTCCCCCTTCATGAGCGACTATTCAGTACCTCAGCAATATGCATTACTTTTACTTCTTTTCCTAAACGCTCAATACGTCCGCCAATGTTTAACAAACACCCACAATCTGCACCGATTAAATAATCTGCACCTGTTTCCATTACACTATCTACTTTTTCGTCTACCATTTGCTCAGAAATTGGAGTCATCTTAACTGAAAACGTTCCCCCAAACCCGCAACAATTTTGCACGTTTGGTAAATCTCTCACAGTTAATCCTTTTACATTTGATAATAAAATTCCTGGTGCTTCTTTTATTCCGAGCATACGTGTCATATGACATGATTTATGAATAGTAGCTATCCCTGGTAAACTTGCACCAACATCTGTAACTTTTAAAACATCTACAATAAACTGTGTAAATTCATAGGTTTTATCAGCAACTTTTTGTGCACGTTTAGCCCACTTTGGATCATCTTTGAAAACATGCGGATACTCATGAAACATTGTCGCACACGAACCAGATGGCGTAACGATATATTCTGCATCTTCGAAAGTTTCAATCATATGTTTCATCGCTTCTTTTGCTGCTTCTACATGGCCACTATTATAAGCAGGCTGGCCACAACAAACTTGTGCTTCTGGAAATTCAATTTCACAACCTAAACGCTCCAACACTTCAACTGTTGCTTTGCCGACATTTGTTTCGAACATATCGACTAAACAAGTAACAAATAAAGTAACTTTCATAACTATTACTCCCCCTTTTTACAACTTCGCCAACAAACATATGGTCATCAGATGACCGAGTAGAGAAGAAATAGGCTCAACCATGGCCTATCCTCTCCCTCTTCTAAAGAAAACGCTTACTTAATCTTTCTCTATTTTATCAGAAAATTAAATTTTTAAAAGATTAAATTACGAATTTATATCGTTTTTACCTGTGACAATATGTTCTACATTTGTTAAATGATCTAGCATTGCTTGCTGCGCTAATTCTACATCTTGTTTTAACACCGCATCATATATAACTTGATGCTCTTCTATAAGTCGTTCTGATGTCGTTTGTTCACCATATAAAATAATGCGTCTTGATTCACCAATCGTTTCAGCAATCATCTCTGAAACATGATTCATGAGTTCAAGCAAAATGTTATTATGCGAAGACTCTGCAATTCCCATATGGAATTGAAAATCGGCTTTTTCGCCAGCCTTTTCATCTCCAATGCTCTTTGCCATTTCATCTAACCAATGTTTCATATTTTGTAAATTATCTTCCGTACGTTTTGCCGCCGCTACTCGAACTGCCCCCACTTCAAGCACCTTTCGTACTTCTAATAAATTCAAAATATCTTCTTTCTTCATTAATAATCTATTGTTTAATGATTTCGTTAATGAAGAAGAATCGAAGTTCTTCACATATGTACCTTCTCCTTGTTTCATCTCAATTAAGCCCATCGCTCTTAGCGCACTTAGCGCTTCACGAACAGCAGATCTACCAACTTGAAACTGCTCAGCTAATTGATGCACAGGGAGTAGTTTGTCACCAGGTTTTAACGTACCATTTTTAATCATTGTTAAAATAGCTTCAGATACTTCTTCGTAAATTTTTTTCGGTTTAATAGATTTGTACTCCAGTTAAATCACCTCAGTATCTTCCAAACAACAATTGAAACGATTTATAAGAACTTTGCATCATAACTATTTTAGACCGAATTGATAAGAAGTACAAATGTTTTGTTCATAAAATAGTCAAATTTTCGATATTTATTACATATTAATTTATATTTTTACGTATAAAGTGAAACTTTAATCAGTAGGGGTTTTGTTCATCCCCCACTGATTATTAGCCCTCACCAATCGGGCTTTTACGGACAGCAGGGCCTCCACCTAACTTCTTTGCTTCCGTTGAATTTTGAGGTGAGGGTCTTACTGTCCGGCAAATAGCGGGATAAATATTTTCTTCAATATAAAGAACATGTCCTAAAAATTAGAACATGCCCCCCTCATCCTGTACATTCAGTTTAATAATAACCGTTGTTCCCTTATCTTTTTCACTTTCAATTTTCCACTGTCCACCATGTATATGAACAATTTGTTTCACAATAGCAAGGCCTAAACCTGTTCCACCGTGTTGACGACTTCTCGCTTTATCAACTCGGTAAAAGCGTTCCCCAAGATTCTCCAAATGCTCTATATCAATGCCAATTCCTGTATCTTTTATTTTCAATTCACAGTAATCATCGATTTGCTCTAAAGTTATAACGATATTTCCGTTTTGATTTGTATACCGTATCGCATTATCTAACACATTATGAAGCACTTGTTGCATACGATCCTCATCAATCATGACAATGATCTCTGGATTTAAATTGGTTGAAATATGAAGTTCCTTTTCTATAAACTTAATCTCATACGTATCTAATACGTCTTCAATCAGCTGTGAAAAAACGATAGGTTGCTTCTTTAACGGAAAGTGCTCACCTTCTAATTGTGCTAAGTCTAACAAGTCATGAACGAGACGCTGCATACGACCTGCTTCTTTATGAATTAGCTGCGTTACTTTTTCCTGCTGCGGTCCCTTAGCAACACCATCTAAAATAGCCTCGCTATACCCTTTTATATAACTAAGTGGTGTTCTAAGTTCATGCGAAACATTTGCTAAAAATTCCTTACGCTTTACATCTTCTGTTTCTAATGAATTGGCCATTTTATTAAATGCTTTTCCTAGTCGTCCAATCTCATCCTCTGAAGAAACTGTAATCCGCTCCGAGAAATCTCCCGTAGCCAAATGATTTGCAACCCGTTCCATTTGCGAAAGTGGCTTCGTAATTGCAATTATAATTTTTCTTCCAACCCATATAGTAATTAAAATCATAGCAATTGCTAACGGTGCTAAAATAAGACCCATATCATAGATTAAATCTTTTATACTTTTTAAAGGAATATACGAATAGACAATTCCGACTAATTTTTTATTTTCCAATACAGGGATGACAACCCCCATAATATTACGGTCAAAATGTTCTTCATATCCTATTTTTGTCACAGTTTTCCCATCTAATAGCGTTTGCCTATCTCCTTCACTTATAAGGGAATGATGATGCACATCAAAAGGCAAACATGCACTTAAATCACGCGGATTAGACACGAAAATAACGTCTGAACTAGATATTTGATCAAACGATCTTACTTTCTCTTCAAAAGTTGATATTCCTTCGTGCTTATCATATTGAGCAGCAAGATTTTTTCCTTCCATTACTAATGAACCTTTTAAATTATCAACGTATAGTTTTTCATACGAGTATAAAGATACGAAATAAAGAAAGGACACTGTTACACATACTGCACATACTACTGTAAGCCAAAGTTTTTGTACCATTGTAAACATACGTTACACCTCGAATTTATAGCCTACACCCCAAACAGTTTGAATGTAGTTTCCACTTTCTCCAAGCTTCAAGCGCATCGTTTTCACGTGCGTATCTACTGTTCTTGTACTTCCGGCATAATCATATCCCCATACCTTTTCAAGTAATTGCTCCCGGCTAAATACTTGTCCTGTATGCTGGCAAAGAAAATATAGTAAATCAAACTCTTTTACAGTAAGAGAAATCGACTCACCATCCGCCTCGATTCTTCTACTTTTTTCATTGATAAGAATTGGTCCAAATTGAATCTCTTCTTGCTGTTCTTGCTTTGTATATCTTCTTAGCACAGCTTCCATACGGGCAACTAATTCACCAGGACTAAACGGTTTTACAATATAGTCATCTGCTCCCATACGTAAGCCGTTCACCCTATTCCACTCTTCACCTTTTGCGGTTAAAAATATAATCGGCACATCTGACGTTTTTCTAATTTCTTTACAAACTGAAAGTCCATCCATTTCTGGCATCATTATATCTAATACAACGAAATCATAATGATCCGTTTCTAGTTTTTTAAGAGCCTCTTTTCCATTCTCAGCTTCTCCCCACTCATATCCAAAGTTATCCAAATACATTCCAACAAGCTGCCTCATATCACTTTCATCATCTACAACTAGCACTCTATATTTATTCATTGTCCTTCCCTTCCCTCTCTATGAGTTGAAACGGTCCTTTTCCGACTTTAATTGTTTGTTTTATTTTCAAATTCTTCATATCCATAACGCATACTTCATCACTATCATAACTTGCTACATATCCTTCTGCTCCGCTCTCCAAAAATGCAAATGGATTCGACCCTACTTCTACAGAAGCTATTTCTTTATATGTGCTAATATCAAACTTTCTAAGTGTATTCGACCCATGACTTAATGCATATACGTACTTACTATCCTTCGTTATATTCACAGGCATAAATGGGGCATGTAAAGAACGTACCATTTCTCCATCCTGCAAAGAATATACTAACACTTTCTCATTTACTTGATTTCCATCACCATGTCCGCCAATCCATATTTCTTTCCCATCAGGACTAATCGTCGCTCCTGTTGATGCTGGCGGAATCATAAAGGATTGAATAACTTCTTTTTTCTTCGTATCAATTGTCGTTAGTTTCGTATCATAAAAGTTTAGTACAGATAACCGATTATGATACTCTACCATCGTTATAGGCCCTTTTCCTGTTGAAACATTTCCTGTCTCTTTCCCATTTATCGTAAAGAACCTTACCTTTTGAGCATTTTGATCAGCAGCAAATAATTGTTTTTTATCTGCTGATACGACCACATTTACAATGCCTTTTCCAGTTTTATATTTTTCCACTTGCCTTCCTTCCGTTAGTGAATATACATACATATATTCTAATTGCTTACCGTATACAAGTATTTCCTCACCATTTGGAAGCAGTGTGATTCCGGCCATTGGCTCATTTAGTTCCCATGTCGTGATTAACTTTTTATCTTTTTTATCAATAAAACTAATACTGCCTTCTTTTATATTCGTTGTTATAATAACATTTTTATCTTTAGCAATTGGTGTATATGAACTTCCTTGACACCCTACTAATAGAAATAAAAAACAGAGAAGAAAAACATACTTTCTCAAAAGATTCCCTCCATCTTCGGATGATTTCGTTATAATTGTAAAATAACAAATAAATGTGTGGAAAGTGTGAAATTTTCCTTTCTTACTCAATTTACATATATAATGTACAACAAATAGAATTTGAGGTGTGTCAATTATGCTATTTCCTGATTTAGCGAATAAAATTGTACGAGAAGTACGCAGACTAATTACAGAAAGTATTATTATCATTAATATAGAAGGCGTTATTATCGCAAGTACAGATACAGAAAGAATTGGTCAATTTCATGAAGGTGCACTCCGCTGCGCCAAACAAAAGAAAACCGTCATCATTACAAAAGAAGATGAAAGGCAATTGCAAGGTGTAAAGGCTGGGATGAATCTTCCTTTATTATTTCATGATGAAGTAATTGGTGTCATTGGAATTACAGGAGAACCTGAAAATATTTCACGCTACGGAGAAATATTGCGTAAGATGACCGAATTATTAATTCATGAAAACTACTTTTTAGAGCAACTAGAACTTGAGCACCGTTCTTATGAAGCTTTCGTCTTTGATTGGCTTCAAAATACAGAGTGGTCCCCGAGTTTTCTTGATCGCGCCAAAACACTTGGCATTGATTTATATAAGAAAAAACAACTTATTTTGTTTTCTATTGGCAAAAATGACACGATGCTCCAGCGTAAAATATGGCAACACATACGTAATATTTTAACAAAAGAGCATCTATTTGTTCGTTGGGGAAATGATCGTTTTATTTTATTTACAGCAACGAGCTCCAAAGAGCAAACTTATCAATTTTTAAAACGGTTAAAACAAGACTGCGAAACTTTATTTTCTATTCCTTTATATATCGGGATTGGACAAACAGTTACCTCAAACAATATGAACATATGTTACGAACAAGCATTACGCGCTCTTTCTGTATCATTGGAAACGAAAAAAATTGTATTTAATGAAGATTTACGTTTAGAAATGTGTTTACAAGATATTTCTGCCGAAACGCGTGAACAATTTCTAGAGCGTACCATCGAAAACTTATTATCATTTCCTGAGCTTATGCATACTTTGCGCTTATTTATCGATTATAACCAATCTTATAAACAGACGGCTAAACAATTACATATACACATTAACACATTACATTACAGGCTAAAAAAGATTGAAGAACATACAGGACTTGATCCAAAACAATTCAAAGACTTAAACGTTTTATACTTCGCACTCCTCCTATTAGATGATCATACAAAAAAGAACGATAAAACAGATTAATCTTTAGATGATTATACATAGAAAGAATCCCTCGACTTTTTTATCATTATAATGAAAGCACTGTTACCACGTTGTTTATTATAACTAAACACGTTAACAGTTTGAGGGGGATTTCCAATGTTAGAAAAACAAATTATTCATTCATTCGTATCTATTGTTGGCGAAGATAATATAGATACATCCAATATGGGGCGTTTAACTTATAGTTATGATGCCACTCCAAACTTCCAAGCAATGCCTGATGCAGTCATTGCTCCTCGTAATACAAATGAAGTAGCTGAAGTGTTAAAAGTATGTAACACTCACAAAATTCCTGTGTATGTGCGCGGGTCTGGAACAAATCTTTGCGCAGGAACATGTCCACTTGAAGGCGGTATCGTCCTTATTTTCCGCCATATGAACAATATTTTAGAAATTGATGAAGAAAACTTAACAATTACTGTACAAGCTGGTGTCATTACACTTGATATTATTAAAGCGGTAGAAGAAAAAGGTTTATTTTATCCACCAGATCCAAGCTCGATGAAAATTTCTACAATCGGCGGTAATATTAATGAAAACTCAGGTGGATTACGCGGTTTGAAATACGGCGTAACACGTGATTATGTAATGGGGCTTGAACTTGTCTTACCAAATGGCGATATTATTCGCACTGGTGGTAAATTAGCAAAAGATGTAGCTGGTTACGATTTAACTCGGTTATTTATCGGTTCTGAAGGAACACTTGGCGTGGTAACAGAAGCTATATTAAAACTTGTTCCTATGCCTGAAACAAAGAAAACAATGCTTGCACTATATGAAGATATTAATGAAGCTGCACGTGCTGTTTCTTCTATTATTGCAAATAAAATCATTCCAGCAACACTGGAGTTCTTAGACCAACCGACAATTGAAGTAGTAGAAGAGTTTGCGCAAATCGGTTTACCAACTGACGTAAAAGCAATTTTATTAATCGAACAAGACGGCCCGCCCGAAGTAGTCAATCGAGATATTGAAAACATGGCTAACGTTTGCCGCTCTATGAATGCAGTTGATGTTCGCATTGCAAAAGATGAAACAGAAGCAGATGCGCTTCGTACTGCTCGCCGTAGTGCTCTATCAGCGCTCGCACGATTAAAACCTACTACAATATTAGAAGATGCGACTGTACCACGTTCACAAATCGCTCCAATGGTTGAAGCTATTAATGCCATTGCAAAAAAATATAATATTCCTATTTGTACGTTTGGACACGCTGGTGATGGTAACTTACATCCAACTTGTATGACAGATGCTCGTAATGCAGAAGAAATGCACCGAGCTGAACAAGCTTTTGCTGAAATATTTGCGAAAGCAATTGAACTTGGTGGCACAATTACTGGTGAACATGGTGTTGGTGCAATGAAAGCTCCATATTTAGAAATGAAATTAGGTAAAGAAGGTATTGCAGCTATGCAAGGAATAAAGCAAGCTTTCGATCCAAACAACATTATGAACCCTGGAAAAATGTTCGCGAAAGACACTCGAAAAAGAGTGGTGGTTGAGCGATGACCACATTAAATAAAGAAAATATTCAAAAAGAATTTAAAGAACGATTAAGTGAAGATGAGCTACTTAACTGTATGCGATGCGGTTTTTGTTTACCTACTTGTCCTACCTACATTCAATCCGGATATAAAGAGTCACATTCACCACGCGGACGTATCGCATTAATGAAAGCAGTCGTTGATGGTTTAATCGAACCAGATGAAGATGTTGAAAATACATTAAACGTTTGTCTTGGTTGCCGTGCTTGTGAGCCTGTTTGTCCATCTGGTGTAAATTATGGACATTTATTAGAAGAGGCTCGAGATATTATTAATCAAAATAAAAAATTCTCAATGCCAGTGAAAGCTGTTCGAAAAGTCGTTTTTGAAGGATTATTCCCCCATCAAAATCGAATGCGAACATTAACCGGACTAATCGGATTTTATCAACGTTCTGGTTTACAAACGCTAACACATAAAACAGGTATTATGAAGTTATTCCCTGAAACACTTGCAACGATGGATCTCGTTTTACCAAAAGTCCCTAAAATGAAAGCAATGAAAGATCGTCCTTCATTTTTACCTGCAGAAAGTACAAAGAAAAAACAAGTTGCATTCTTCGCAGGCTGTTTAATGGATACGATGTTTTTAGAAACAAATAACGCAACGATGAAACTTCTTCAATTAGCTGGTTGTGATATTGTTATTCCGAAAACACAAAGTTGCTGCGGTGCATTGCATGGACATGCTGGTGAAAAGAGTGGAGCAAAAGAATTAGCAAAGCGAAATATAAAAGCATTCGAAGATTTAAACATCGACTATATTATTACGAATGCAGGAGGTTGCGGAGCTTACCTCGTAGACTATGATTATCTTTTAAAGGATGATCCGGATTGGGCTGAACGTGCTAAGCAGTTTGTTTCTAAGATTAAAGATATTACTGCTATACTAGTAGAACTAGACTTCCATAAGCGAACTGACTTACGACTCACGCCGCAGGTTATTACGTATCAAGACTCTTGTCATTTACGCAATGTTATGCGCACATCTTCTGAACCTCGTATGTTACTAGAGGCTATCCAAGGTGCAACATATCGAGAAATGAAAGATGCCGACCGCTGCTGTGGCTCTGCTGGTATTTACAATATTGTTCATTCAGAGTTATCAATGGAATTTCTAGATTACAAAATGGACCGTGTGCATGAAACAGACGCAGCAACCATTGTTACTGCAAATCCAGGTTGTTTATTACAAATGAAATTGGGTATTGAGCGAGAAGGGCTTTCTCATAAAATGAGAGGAATTCACATTGTGGATTTATTATTAGAAGCAATTGAAACTAACTCGTAATAACTCGTAACATACGTAATAATAGGAAAACGGCTATCTCCTTCGTCTATGTAAAGAGATAGCCGCTTTTTTGTCTGCTACAACATTAAAAATATGTTACTTTATTATAAAAAAGAACAACAGAAACATTACAGTTTTGTAAAAATCAATCCATTATATTCCTCAAAAAATCGCTCAAACCATTGATACAATAGGATTCTTCATTTTCTATTTAGGTAACTTTATCCAAAAACCCCCTCTTAAAACCAAGTATAAAAACACTATAAATTCCTTTTATACTCTATATTTCTCTTATTTTTGCTCCCTTCTTCTCTTAGGATAAATTAGGTAATTTTAAAGTCTATGAATTTTTTTCCATCTTTTTTCTCGCAAATTGTATGCTACGATGAATTTGTCAGTCAGACAGGCTGTCAAAAACAAATCGTGTGAAAACAAATTAAAACTTTATATAGGGGGACACACATCATGAAAAAGCGTGTTTTATTATCTGTAGCTGCTGCAACAGCTCTTACTTTAGGAGTATCTTCTCTAGATGCACAAGCTGCAACAGTACAACCATCTAACATAAAGGTTCAAAATATTCAGCATTCAAAAGTGATGATGAAGCAAATGAGCCAACAAGAACTACAAGCATTCTTACAATCTATGGGAGTTGAATCATTAGCACAATGGCAACAAGGAAACTTCCAACCAAACTGCTTCATTCCTGGTCAACAACCTACTGAAAATGTTGTAACTGAGCAACCAACAGCTAAGCCAGAAACTCAAAAGCCTGCTGAGCAAAAACCTGCCGAGCAAAAGCCTGCTGAAGAAGTTCAAAAACCAGAAGCTCAAAAGCCTGCTGAAAACAACAATACGCAAAAACCTGCTGAACAAAAACCAGCTGAGCAAAAGCCTGCTGAAGAAGCAAAATCTTTAAGCGAGTTCGAACAACGTGTTGTTGAATTAACAAACGCTGAGCGTGCAAAACAAGGTTTACCAGCACTAAAAATCGATACTGAATTAAGCAAAGTAGCACGTATTAAGTCTGAAGACATGCAAAAAAACAACTACTTTGATCATAACAGCCCTACATACGGGTCTCCGTTTGACATGATGAAGAAATTTGGTATTTCTTATACATCTGCAGGTGAAAACATCGCTCAAGGCCAACGTACACCTGAAGAAGTGGTACAAGCTTGGATGAACAGCGCTGGACACCGTGCAAACATCTTAAATAACGGCTTCACTCACATCGGTGTTGGTTATGTAGAAAGCGGCAACTACTGGACACAACAATTTATTACAAAGTAAATAGATTAAAAGAGTCTTCTCATAATGAGAAGACTCTTTTTTAAGTTTCATAACTTTCTATTATGTATGAATAGAAAATATATAACATAAATAGCATAGATCCACAGCTTATTACACTAAGCAATACATAAAATCCCCACTCTAAGTTCAAAAACAATGAAAACAATATGCCACATGCCATCACTTGAAAAATCCGTCTACTTACTAAACGAATTTTTTGTAATTTAATTGGGTCTTTTTCTTTGCCTTTTATTTTCTTAAATTCTTTACTCAGCATAAAAAGAAACATACTAATCCCAATCGTTAATCCTGTTTGAAAGGATATCAAATCCTCAAAATTAATAAAGAGGATAAGCATATGAATAAACAACATAAATAACGTAATTTTCTTTATAAATCCGTCTATAATACCATGCTCTCTTTCATTAAACTTAAATATATTATGTGAAATAATATACAAAAATCCATATGAAAAAATAATAAAACAAGGAATAAATGCTACAACAACTTGTTTACTCATAAACTCGTTTGGCTCACCATTTACATTCCAATGTACTGCCATACGAGTTGGTAAATAGGGATAGAGACATAGAGTAACTAAAAGACAAGCGAAAAATATTCCAAGTACATACTTATATTTGATCAAGTGATTCTCACCTCTCTTTTCTCTTAACGGCTTCGCTCCTTTTAGAGAAATCCCTGCAAAAATCTACTTTTTTCAAATTAAAACTTATACTTTACGCATTTTCTTTTTGAAATTCTCTTATTTTATTATCTAACTTTGTAGGAAACAGCACATCAACTTCAATCGCTTCTTTCGTAATTGGATGCAAGAAATTTATCTTCATCGCATGCAATGCTTGACTGGACATATATTTTGTTTGTCCACCATATAATACATCCCCAACTAGTGGATTACCATTATGGCTCATATGAACACGAATTTGATGCGTTCTACCCGTTTCTAATTGTAACGTTACGAAAGTCGTGTTTTGCTTCTTAAAATACTTTTCTACTTTATAATATGTGATAGCTTGGTCACCTTTTGGAGAAATACGACGCCTTGTAGCATGATGGCGATCCCTTCCAATAGCAGCATCAATCGTTCCTTGTTTCTTCTTTACTTTCCCTTCAACGAGCGCTGCGTACGTCCTTTTAATTTTTCGTTCCATTAATAAACGATCCATAATTGCACCAGCAATTCTATGCTTAGCAAATACGACACCACCTGTCGTATCTTTATCTAAACGATGAATATGACGCACCTTCGTCTCTAAACCTTGCATTTGAAAATGAAAAGCAACAAGATTTGCAAGCGTCCCGGTTCCACCTTTTTCAGCAGGATGTGTGTCCATTTTCTCTGGTTTATTTACGATGAGTACGTGATCATCTTCGTATACTACATGCAATTCACCATATTCTGGATTCACACCGTACTCTTCCTCCGCAAACATATGAACTTGTAACTTATCGTTCTCTTTTAAAAGCTCGTTCCATCTTCTTTGTTCTCCGTTAACCGTAACACCTTTTTCCATACGAAGCTGATGTAATAGCTTTTTCGGTATTTCCCATTCTACTTTTAATACCGATTCAATACTTATACCATTCCATTTAGCTGGAACGGTAATTTCACACCATTCGCCCTTTTTCTTTGTTTCCATACTGTTTATCACCTTATTTCTATTGATTCTCTCATTGTAACGGAAAACACACTTTGGTGCACCGTCAAAAATAGAGGACAGTCTTATAATAGACTGCCCCTCAAGCTCTAAGTCTTTTCATTTCTAACAATACTTCTTCAGCTTTTTGTTCATACGATAAATCTTTAAAGAAATCCGCCAACCTTTTATAGTCATTGTAAGCATCTAATAAATCATCCATCCTTTCTATTTTCATCACTTGTTGTTTTTGTTTCATTTTTACTGGATAACGATAACCTGATACTTCTTGTATTTTGTAATACTCATCCTCTACTTGAACGACCTTTACAAGTTCTTCCTCCTCTGCATCCATCGTATACCCGTCAAATTCTCTAAGTAGTTCATAAATGATATGAGTCCATTCATCTTTTGGATAAAATCCCTTTTCTAACCGATAACCGACAATGCGATACATATGCCCATCGTTTTCTGCAAACTGTACTGTATCATTTAACTTAAACTTAAAATAACGAAACATTGCCTTCACCTACTTGTATGTAATGTTCTTATCACATACTATTTGCAAAATGTAGGTCTTGCTATTCATAAAAAAATGCTCATCAATATGATGAGCATTTTTTTACGATGATTTTTCTCGTTTTTTTCGAAATGGTAACCACCAATTCCAGTCTCCAAATAACTTCATTAAGCTTGGAACGAGCATAAGACGAATAATTGTTGCATCAAGAAATATTGCTAATGCCACGCCAAGCCCCATCTGCTTTACTGGTAAAATATCAGTAAATGCGAATGCACCCGTTACAACAATCATAATTAATGCAGCTGATGTAATGATTCTACTTGTTGAAACGAGCCCTTCTAACGTTGCTTGATCGTTATCTCCTGTTTCTTCATAGAGCTCGTGAATACGTGAAATAAGAAATACTTCATAATCCATACTAAGCCCAAATACGAGGCCAAAAATGAAGATTGGTAAGACAAACAGAACCGGACTCGCTTCTAAACCGAAATGACCACCTTCAAATAACCAAACAACAATTCCAATGGTTGCACTCAAACTAAGTATATTCATAATAATTGCCTTAATTGGAATGAGTATAGATCGGAATGCAAATAATAATATAACAAAGGTCGATCCAAATATAACAGACATACCAATTACAACTTTATCTTTAATTTCATCTTCTAATTCTTGTTGAAACGTCGTCATTCCGCCTAGATAATACGTAACATTCGTTTCTTTATAGTTCTTTTTAAAGTCACGCACCCACTGTTTTGCAGTCTCTGTACGTGGTTTTGTTTTCAAAAAAACTTCTATCGTCGTCTTATTCCCTTTTGTGTATGCTTCAAATACAGGAGTTAGTTTTGCTGCTTCTGGCGACTGCAATATTCCAGCAACTTGTTCTGCTTTCATTCCAGTTAACCCGTCGTATAAACTTCTTACTTCATGTACTTTTTTATCATCTTTTAACTTTTGAACGACTTCTTCTATCTTTTGTAGACTTTCTTTTTCTTTCATATCTTTTTTCGTCTCTACAACTAACGTAACATCAGCGTGTGTTTTGACAGTTTTATTAAATGCTTCTTCATACTTTTCATATGCAATCCTTGTATCACTCTTTTCAGGTAAAGCTTCAACACTAGGGAACTGCAAATTAGCTGTACGTAACGGTAATAAGCAAATAACAATAAATGTTGTAACAACAACAATCATTGCAATTGGATGTTTCATCACAAATTGTGCAAATTTACGCCATGCTTTTGCCGGCGTATGTGCTACTTGATTCTTTTTTAATATTTTTTTACCGATTAACGATAATAACGCTGGAAGAAGTGTGAGTGAGAATAAAATACTCATAATCACAACAATCATTCCGCTAATTGCGACAGATTGAATATAATCTATCTTAAAGAAAAACAAACCGGATAACCCAACAAATACGCATAATCCTGAAAATACAATTGCACGTCCTGCCGTCTGATATGTAATTGCTATCGCTTCTTTTACCGTTCGTTTAGCAACTTCCTCTCGAAAACGGTTCACAAATAATAGCGCAAAATCAATAGATAGTGCAAGTCCAATCATCGGTGCAACGTTTAACACGAAAATAGATAGTTCTTTATCCACACCGATGAAATACAATATACCCATCGTGCTAATAACACTAAGCGCTCCATTCAAAATCGGTAAAATTGATGCCAAAAGGCTACCAAACGAAAATAGTAATACAAGAAACGCAATTGGTAATCCAATCATTTCTGCTACTTTTAAATCATTTTGCGTTCTTTCATTAATCTCTTGATTAATTTTCGGAAATCCTGTAGGTGTTACTTTTAATGCTACATTACTTTCTTTCTCAATCTCATTAGCAAATTGTAATGTCTTTTCCATTCTTTCTTTATTTGTTTTCCCGGAAAATAAAATTGTCGCATAACCGATGTCATCTTGTAGCATTTCTTTATTTTGGATTGGGTGATGGAAAGATTCATAGTTCTCTTTCTCTTGAACATTCTTTACAATTTCATCTATTCGCTTTTTAAATTCCTCATGCGAAGCATCTTTATTTTTCTCAAAAACGAGCAGAAGCGTATCTTGAGACTTCTTAAAATCTTTATCTAAAATTTCTTTTGTTTTTTGATAGTCTCCTTCCGTTTGGAAACCGTCACCACCTAATACTCCCGGTAGCTTTGGAGCAAAAATCCCAAGTGCGATTGCAAGCAACAGTAACGCTACAATTACTGTATAACGAAATTGATACAAAAAAGCTCCTAACTTCCCCCACTTATCAACTTTATGAACATTTGTCTTCACACATTTTCACCTACTTTAAATAATTCAATTGTCACTTATACTGTATCATATCTTTATACAAACAAAAAACGCCTAGGAACACTATAATGATAGTTTTTCCAGGCGTTTTTTCTATCTCTCTTTATTAAGCCCCAATCTCTCAGTAAGTAAACGATGATAGTAAATAGCGATAACTAACAAAATACCACCTACGCAGTAACCAGCTAAAATATCAGTTGGGTAATGTACATTTAAAATGACTCTACTTAATCCAATCGATAGGATTACTATACCCATCAAAATCGTTATGACACATTTCCCAGCTATGCTTTTCAAATTAGCAGCAATGATATAAGCAAGAAATCCAAATGTCATAATCGATAGCATTGCATGTCCACTAGGAAAACTATATCCAAGTGCATCTAACGCTTCATTTAATGACGGACGTTCTCTCTTTACAATCTCTTTTATCCCTTTATTCACAAGATGTGTTATTAAAATTCCCATTGGATACACAATCATCGCAGCATAATAACGCTGCTTCCAAAAAACAAGCAAACTTATAACGAGCGTAGCAGCTATCCCAATTGCTGACCCCAATTTTGTAAAGTACGAGAAAAATGTAAGGGAACTTTCCGTTTGTAGCCCTTTTACTAATCCGCGGACATATGTATCCATTACTGTAACGCCACCTGCATGTACGCGCCAAGCAACAATACTAAATACAGCAAATAATAAACCGATACATATTACCTCATACTGATGTAACTTCTTCTTCAAACGATTTCCTCCTACTATGAAAAAATGCGATTTCTACTTTAGAAACCGCATTTTCTTACTTATTTACCTTTTGTTTTTAGCTCTGTCCAGTAACGATCATAGTCTTTTAACTTATCGTCTACATCAACAAGCCATTCTGTACGATCTAACTCTTCTTTCGTTAAGAAAATCATGTGATTATCACGGTATTCTTTACTATGAAGAGGATGAGCTTTTTCATTTGGATTACTGTAACCAATTGACTCATAGTTTTTCACACTTACTTTTTCATCAAGTAAGTAGTTCATAAACTTCTCAGCAAGCTCTTTATGTTTTGCACCTTTTGGAATTGCTAACGTATCAGCCCAAATTGTGCCGCCTTCTTTTGGTACAACGTATTCTACATCTTTATTATCTTTTGCGATAAATGCTGCATCTCCAGACCAAACTGTTCCGATCCAAGCATCTTCTGTAATGAATTTTTGTTTAATGTTATCTGTATCAAATGCTAATAAGTTTGGAAGCAGCTTCTTTAAATCATCTGCTGCTGTCTTTAACTCTGCATCTTCTTTTGTACTGTTTGAGAACCCGTGCTTCTTAAGACCCACTCCTAATACTTCACGAGAATCGTTTAATAACGTTACATGTCCTTTATATTTCTCATTCCATAAGTCAGCCCAGCTTGTAGGTGCTTCTTTCACATACTTTTTATTGTATGCAATCCCTGTTACACCCCAAGTGTACACTAAAGAATATTTATTCTCTGGATCAAACGCAGGTGTTTTGAAATTAGAAACCATGTTTTCGATATTTGGGATATTCTTTTTATCTAACGGCGCTAATAAATCCATTTTTGCCATTGTTTTAACCATGTAATCAGATGGTTGAATTAAATCATACTTTGCGCCACCAGCTTGTAATTTCGCAAGCATTTCTTCGTTACTTGCGTACTTATCATAGTTAATTTTCACATTATACTTCTTTTCAAAATCTCTTAGCACTTGCTCATCAAAATTGTCAGCCCAGCTATAAATATTTAATTCTTCTTTCTTTTCACCACAACCAGCAAGCACACCAGCAACAAGGCTAAAGCTAATTGCTGCGCCAGCTATTCTTTTCATTAATTTCATCGGTTTATTACCCCCTCGTACTTTCTATATCGTTCGTATTATAAAGGAAGGTGTCCTCCAGAGTTTTCTTCACCATCTGCACCTTTGTTACGGAAGATTTCAGATAGAACCATTAATCCTACGATAGCAACAATTAAAATTGTAGAAAGAGCATTAATTTCTGGTGATACTCCGCGCTTAACCATACTGTAAATGTATAATGGCAATGTTGTTGATCCTGGTCCTGATACGAAGAAACTAATTACAAAATCATCAATTGATAATGTGAATGTTAATAATGCTGCTGAAATAACTCCCGGTGCAATTGCTGGGAACGTTACAAAACGAAACGTTTGCCAAGGCGTTGCTCCTAAATCATTTGCAGCTTCTTCTAAGTCACGTCCCATACTTGAAAGACGCGCAGCTAAAATAACAACAACAAACGAAATACTAAATGTAATATGTGCAATAATAATCGTTGTTTGTCCAAGTTCCATTCCTAGCTGACTGAAAAGAATTAGTAAAGATAATCCCATTAAAATATCAGGAATTAAAATTGGTAAATATACAAGGCCATTAATAGCCCCTTCGAAACGATATTTATAACGATGTAAAGCAATCGCAAAGAATACACCAAGTACCGTTGTCACAATCGTTGTTATAACTGCAATCGTAATACTATTTACAAATGCATCAATAACATCTTGTTTTTGAAATAAATCTGTATACCAATGGAATGTAAAACCTTCCCACTCCGCATTAATGCGAGAGTCGTTGAAAGAATAGACCATTAAAACCATCATTGGAAAATACAAGAATAACAAAATTAACCAAGAATAAGAAACTAAAAACTTCTTCATCTTTGCCTATTCCCCTCCGTTCTCATTATATTTATATACTTTCGTTGCACGATAATATAAGTAAATTAACAGAACAGAGAATAGAACAACGATAATCGATAACGCAGATCCAAACGGCCAGTCACGTGCACCTAAGAATTGGTTTTGAATAACGTTTCCAATTAATGCTACTTTCGATCCGCCCATCACGTCTGATACAACAAACATTCCGATAGAAGAAACGAATACTAAAATAGAACCAGTCGCAATTCCTGACATTGTCATCGGCACTGTTATATTCCAAAATGCCTTTATTGGTGTTGCTCCTAAATCATAAGCCGCTTCTAGCTTACGCTTATCCAGCTGCTCAATTGCTGCATACACTGGTAAAATCATAAATGGTAATAAAGAATAGACCATTCCGAGTATTACAGAAGGCGTATTATATAATAAATTTAACGGTTCACTAATAATGCCGAGTTTTAATAACAACGTATTCACAAGACCTTGTGAACGTAAAATAACAATCCATGCGTATGAACGAACAAGAAAGTTAATCCAAAACGGGATCGTTGCCAATAATAAAAGAATAGAACGATATTTGCGGTCAACAATTGTAATTGTATACGCAAATGGATAACCAATTAATAAACATATTACTGTAGTAATAACTGCAATCTTAACAGTTTCCCATAACGTTCCTAAGTACAATGGATCAAACACACGGGATATATTCTCCAGCGTAAATTGCATTTCTACTGTCCCGTAAGCTCCGCGCTGCATGAAGGCGAATCCTAATACGAATACGAGCGGGATTAGGAAGAAAATTAACAGCCACGCGACTGTAGGTAGTGCGAGTAATTTCCCTTTTTTCAATTTAAGGTCACCTCGTCCTCTTGCTCCCAGCCTACATATACATTATCTCCAATGCTCCACTGCGCTGCCTCTTCAGCAGTTTGATATGCCATTAGTAATTCTGATGTTTTCTCATCACGTACATAAAGCTTCTCCATATTTCCGACAAACTCGATATCTTCAATATGTCCAAGATGGTATTCTTTTAAAATTGATTCTTCAACCGAACGTACTTTCACATTTTCAGGGCGAATTGCTACATAGCCTTCCCCATTTTTCACAATATTATTTTCACCGATGAATGTCGCAACGAACAATGTTTTCGGCTTATTATAAATTTCTTTCGGCGTTCCAATTTGTTCGATATGTCCTTTATTCATAACGACGATACGATCGCTCATGCTCATTGCTTCTTCTTGATCGTGCGTTACGTATATAAACGTAATTCCTAAATTACGTTGTAAGTTTTTCAATTCACGTTGCAAGTCTTTTCGTAACTTAAAGTCAAGCGCTCCAAGTGGCTCATCTAATAGTAATACACGCGGATTATTTACAATCGCTCTTGCAATTGCAACACGCTGCTGTTGTCCACCAGAAAGCTTAGCAGGTTTACGATTACGGAACTCAAGTAACTGCGTTAAACGCATTGCCTCTTCAGCACGCTCTTTCTGCTCTGCTGCTGATACTTTCTGCATTTTCATACCAAAACAAATATTCTTCTCTACTGTCATATGTGGGAATAGTGCGTAATGTTGGAACACTAGGTTCATATGACGCTTATATGGCGGCAAATCGTTAATTCTTTCATCATCTAATAAAAGATTCCCTTTAGTTGGAGTTTCAAATCCTGCGATCATACGAAGTAAAGTCGTTTTCCCGCAGCCACTCGGCCCTAAAATTGTTAAAAACTCTCCCTCTTTAATATCTAAAGAAAGAGGTGGGATAATCACTTGATTTCCAAAATGTTTTTCAACTGCTTCAACTTTAATAATCTTTTTCATTTTCCCGTCCTATCTACCTTAAATTTTAAATTTTTATATTCATGAATAAATATTTATGTTCTATAGACTATTTTTTGTTTCGATCCAAACAAAAATGGTTATTTAGCAAGCGTTCGTTTCTATTCTTTATGTAGTATGTTTGATTCATTTTCGCATGATACATAACGTCGAACAGAAAAACCCCTTCCATTGCGAAGGGGCTATTATCATACGGCTACGCCTACTGATAAACACCATCATCATTTTAACAACTTTCGTATGAATTTTAAAGCACTTTTTGTAGAAGAGTAACGAATTTTCATGTCGAATGCTGTAGATTGGGCTAAAATGCTTTTATAATGTGAAAAAGTCCGAAAACTTTCTTCCCCATGATAACCCCCTAATCCACTACTTCCAACACCCCCAAAAGGTAAATATGGCGTGGCAAGATGGTAGACAACATCATTAATACAGCCTCCACCATATGAAATATTACTCGTCACTTTCTTTTGTACTTCTTTATCTTCCGAAAATACATATAACGCTAACGGCTTCGGATGTTGCTGGATTGTGCCAATTACATCTTCTATATTGTCGTACTCTATGATTGGTAAAATCGGACCAAAAATTTCATCTTCCATAACAGCATCTTGCCATGTAATATCCGCTAGCACTGTCGGTTCAATATGTAATGTATCTTTCTCATAGTTTCCACCAATTACGACTTGACCATCTTGTAAAAATCCACATAATCGTTCAAAATGACGCTCACTTACAATACGCACATAATTTTCATTTTGCAAAGGTTCTTTACTATACTGCTCTGTGATTTCATGTCGCAGTGCCTCAACTAGCTGTTCTTTCACGGAAGAATGCACGTACATATAATCAGGCGCTACACATGTCTGCCCTGCATTTAAAAACTTACCCCAAACAATTCTTCTTGCTGTCATCTCTATCTTTGCATCTTTATGTACAATACAAGGACTTTTCCCGCCAAGTTCTAACGTAAGCGGCGTCAACTGTTTCGCTGCTGCTTCCATTACAACTTTTCCAACGCCAACACTACCAGTAAAGAAAATATAATCAATTGGTTCCCTCAGCAAAGATGTACTCTCTTCAACGCCACCTTCTACTACCGCTACAAGCTCTTCTGGGAATAATTCACCTAACATTCTCTTAAGCACTTTTGAAACGCTTGGCGTTAACTCTGACGGCTTTAAAACGATTGTATTTCCAGCTGCAAGTGCTCCTACAAGTGGTGCAATTGCTAATTGAAAAGGATAGTTCCACGGTGCAATAATAAGCGTCACACCATACGGCTCTGGCACTACTTTTCCTTTTGATCCAAAATGAGTGAGTGCTGTTCGAACTCGCTTCGGTTTACTCCACGATGACATATGTTTCAATTGAAAGGAAATTTCTTTTAATACATATCCAACTTCCGTTGTAAACGACTCGTGAACTGACTTATTTAAATCTAATTTCAATGCCTGAAATATTTCTTCTTCAAAACGCTGAATGCCTTCATAAAGCTTCTTCAAATTATTCTTTCTCATTTCGATGCTTCTCGTATGCCCTTTTAAAAAATATTCCTTTTGCCTACTTACAATAGAGGTAATACTCATTCACTCACCTTCTCCCACTATTTTTATCCAATTCTTTCATTATTTATATAGACTTCATATATAACAAATTTCTATTCTTAAAGTTACATTATATATGACTTTTTCAGCTATATAAAATTCATTGCTCACAAAAAAACTACCGAAAGAGAATCTCTCGGTAGTTTTACTGTATTAACGATATAAACGAACAGCACCTGCAGAATTATCATCAGCTTGTCCTACTACTTCAAACTTCAGACCAAGCTTCGGTAAAATACGTCCTGCATCTGGAATCTGTTGATTAATATACGTTTTCGAATCATCAAATTTCGGTACACCCGCTAAGCCATCATACGTATACGTTCCACGCGTTGGAGATACAACTTTCCAAGCTGGCGTTTTATCGAATGAGAATGCAGCATCAGCGATTTGGAATCGTGTACTACTTTCAATTGTCGGTTTACCATTTAAAGTCCCTACAATTGCTTCTGGATGAGAATCAACTACACCAAGGAAACCATGTCCTGGATGTAAACCAACCCAGTTATCTGCGTAAGCTGAGTCCGCATACCATACAACCATACCTGAGTTATATTCTGGACCGCGAGCAAATTTCAATGCGCTATCTGATCCAGTATGGTTTCTCCACTCTACGTAGTAATTATGTTTTTTCTTCTCTGTTCCGCTAGATACAACGAAACCATCTAATTTTAATTGTGGTGTACCTTCTGCATCATCAGAGAATACTACTTTACCATCCACTGTTAATGAAGCATTATCAAGTAGGAAACCATTTAATGCTAAACCACCATCCGTAATGTACTCAAACGTTAATTTTACTTTTTTACCTTTGAATTGACTTAAATCATATGATTTGTCAATCCATTTTCCATTTGTCGAATCTGCATTTCCACTATTTGCTTTCTCGCCAAGTCTTTCAATTAACGTTTTTTGACCATCTTCTGTTACAGCATGTACTTCAAGGAAATCATACTCTGCTTCGATTTCATATAACGATTTGAAATCAAATTTCGCATTCGTTGCATTCGTTAAATCGAACAGTGGTGTTTCTAACGTTGTATGAAGATTGTCACCTTTTGTACTGTAGTAATACTGTTTACCAAATGCTGGTGCAATTGTTTTTACATCTTTATCTGGTAAGTTAACACGAATCATACCTGGACGGTTAGATTTCGTAACACTTTGATCTAAATATGTTGCTAGACCGATACCTTTATTTAATTTCTCGTAATCTACTTCTACGATATTTGCCCAGTTACCACCGATTGTTTTTTGGAAAAACTCTTTATTTTGTGGTGAGAAACTCGTCGGTGTTGTTCCAGCGATTTTACCCGCCCAGCTGCCGCCACTCATAACAGACCAAGCTTGAATTGGCTCACCATGACCCGTATAGTCTGTATCATACTCATCTGGAAGACCTAAATCATGACCATATTCATGCGCGAATACACCAACTGCGCCATCTTCTGGTTCAATTGTGTAGTCGAATGCTGCCATCTTTCCGCCCCAATATGGAACTTTCGCTTGTGTACCTTCAATTGCGAATGGTTTTGGTCCAACTGTCCAGCGATGTGACCAAATTGCATCATCACCTAATTTACCACCGCCAGCTTCTTGTCCAACACCCGCATGAATAATCATTAAATGATCGATTAAACCGTCAGGTTGATTTTGATTTCCATCACCATTTACATCGTATTGATCGAACTGATCAAACTGTGATAAATCAAGACCGCTATCTACAGCTGCCTTTAATGCATCTTTTACTAGATCACGTGGTCCTTTTGGTCCTTTATTATCATGACCTGTAGCAGCATCTGCACCGTAATCAGCAGCTTTCCCAGGAACTGTTAACCATTTTGTAACTGTTCCATCCACTGTGTAACTACCACCGGATTGCTCTTCGTAATATTGTTTAAACGTTTCGATTTTGCTACCATCCTCTAATGCGAATGGCTCATTACCAAATAACATTTTTTCATAATGTTCTTTGTTAAAATCGTCAGTATACATATAACCAGGTTCTTTATCAATATTGTTATGTTTAAAGTCAGCGTACTCTACAAGTAAAACGAGTACTTTATCTTTACGAACTTCACCGTTATATTCTTTTCCCTTTGCTGGAGAAGTTGGTACTTTACCATTTAGACCACCCTTAACTGGGCCTGTCGCTGCAGGTGTCCCTGTTGCTGGCTGATTTAGTTTTTCTTTCGTGTCTGCTTTCGCATCTTTCACTTTCTTTAAAAAGTCAGATGCTTCTTTCGTAAGTTGATCCCCATTTGTTGCTTCTTTCCCAGGATTTTCACCCTTTTTGTTCTCTACATACTTTTCAACAGCTTTCTTTGTTTCTTTCTCTGAAGCTGAAGAATCAATTACCCCACGTTTTTTCAGTGCATCTGCTAAACGTTCTTCTGGAATTAAATGATCATCGACTGGGCTCGTAGCTGTCTTATTCACAGGTGTTTCAGCATATGCAGATTGAGTGCCAGCTCCGAATGAAAGGCCTAATACAGCTGTTAAAGCGATTGATGACAAAACTTTGAACGGTTTCTTGTTCATCCCATATTTCCTCCCCTAATAAATAATATGTATTACAAATTGAATTTTATTAAAAATTCAATATTTTTTCAATATTTAGTAATATTATGTAATGTTTTTAATATATTTGTAAAAATTTCATAGTTAGCATACGAATATATCACAATTCAACAATGTTTTCTGAAAATATTGAAAGTTTTTATCGAACAATTTATAATTTCCATAGAGGGAGTTTAATGGGGATTTTATCTTTGTTTCATCTACAAAATATTTGATAATTCACTATATAAAACACAAAATCCGATTGCATTATCATGTATTCTGTAGCAGCAATTATGACCGATAATTAGGGAGGAATTACATTTGTACAAAGATAAGACAGACGCACTGGATCAAGAATGGATTGATTTAATACTTGAAGCTCTAGATGCTGGTATCGCCATGCAAGACATTGAGCAATTTTTCCAACGTATGAAGCCATCCAGTCAGGCTCAATAGGTTTGTTCTTTTTAACGAAGTTTATGTTATAATAATGACATCATAAGACAACTACATATTGATAGAAAGGTGCGCAAATATGATTGGAGAACGTATAAAACGCCTTCGTTTACAAAAAGGGATTTCATTAACTGAACTTGCCGAAAAAGCTGGCGTTGCTAAATCTTACATTAGTTCTATAGAACGAAATTTACAAAAAAACCCTTCCATTCAGTTTCTTGAAAAAATCGCAGCAGTTCTACAAATTCCAGTTGATACTTTACTTCATGATGAAACAACAAAGGAAACTAACCTAGACTCCGAATGGACACAACTCGTTAAAGATGCAATGAACTCTGGTGTCTCCAAAGAACAATTTCGTGAATTTCTTGAATTTACAAAGTGGAAGCAAAATCAAAAATAATAATAGAAAGAAGTGCTTACAACCAGCACTTCATTTTCTTTATAAAAAAAAGCGGGAATACCCGCTTTTTTATTATTTTTCTTCCCCAGCTTCTTGGTTAGCATTGAATGTCCATTCTAAATTCAATGTATCACCTTGGAAGATATTTTGGTCTTTTCCATCATCTACAAATTCAAATTGCACCCATAGATAATCCTCTGTACCAGCTGCTAATCCACCCTTTTCTCCCCACTCAGGAGCAAAGATGTCTTTAGCTAAAAGATCTGGATCCACATTTTGTAAGTCTGCTAAAGTTGTTTCGTATACAGGCTCACTTTGTTTATCCCAGTTCCAAAGGAATTTTACTTTAACGTGCTTACCAAAGTCTTCACCAGCATTATCACCTTTTGCATCTTTAACAGTATACTTTGTTGCTAATTTAACGTCTTTAATAGTTAACGAACCGCTGTTTTGTAATAAGAACTCTTTCTTAACAGAATCCCCTGGTTTTAAATCTTTAATATCTACAAGCGTCTTAGGGTTTAATGTAAGGTCTAACGTCCCAGCTGCAAATGTATTGTTTGATACTTCTTTATCGCTAAAGAATGCAAATGTTCCTCCACCAATTAAAGCTAACCCCAATGCTGCTGATGCAACTCCCATACCTAATTTCTTTTTCAGACTCACAATCAATTCCCCCTAGCTTTTTTTTATATTTTTATCACTTATTTTTCAATAAGAGATGTAAAGAAAACTATATTAGCTTAGCTAATATGTGTTCTTTTTTAAAAACCTTATGTTCATTATAACGAACAAACCTATATAAACACAACACATATTTATTAATATTTTCAGTTATTTTTATTTCTCAATATTATTTAGACTTTTCAGAAAAACGAATGATAATTTATATCTTTTTTCACACTCAAATCATTTAATACTATAAGAAAAAGCAAAACAAAGAGGTGAGGGCTAACTTTCCCTCACACTCGTATAAATATTACTAGTCTTGCTTATTCGTTCACACTCTCTTACACCACATTCTTATTTTCCGGCTGTTTCACTAAAGCAGTTACTCCGCTTTTTTCTGCTCTTCTACTTTCTTTTGTTCTTCTACTTTCTTCTGTTCTTCTACTTTCTTTTGTTCTTCTGCTTTCTTTTGTTCTTCTACTTTCTTCTGTTCTTCTACTTTCTTCTGTTCTTCTACTTTCTTTTGTTCTTCTACTTTCTTCTGTTCTTCTACTTTCTTTTGTTCTTCGGCTTTCTTCTGTTCTTCTACTTTCTTTTGTTCTTCGGCTTTCTTTTGTTCTTCTACTTTCTTTTGTTCTTCGGCTTTCTTTTGTCCTTCCGCTTCAATTGCAACGTTTAATTGTTGCTGAAGAGCCTGAATTTGCTCATCAATAGCTTTCAAGCTAATTTCTTTCTCAATATAGTCACGCTTCTCTTTGATACTGCGGAAGCCTTCATTTACATATATGGACACTTGCTGCATCGACTCATCTTTATTTACCTTTAATTCTTCTTGTATTTGATTGTAAGGAGCTTCTATTTCAGTATATACATTTTGCAGGGCTTCCTTCTCAGCAACAATTTTCTCACGCCCTTGTTGCCATACAGAAATCGCCTGTTTTATTTCTTCAATAGAAGTTGCTTTCGATTTTCCCTTCATCGTTCCATACTCACGCTCAATAAACTGTTTATGTTTCTCAGATTGCTCTTTTAACGTATTAACTGTTTTCGGAAATATAATTGCTGTAGAAAACGTCGCTTCTACTTTCGTTTCATGAATGAACGCCGCTTCTGTATGCGTCATAATTTGAGATCCTAAATAAAACGTAATAGAACACATACACGGCAATATAAGCATCTTTTTAAAATTACGCGGTCTTTTCAGCATCTTAATCTCTCCCATCGAACATTACGTTCTTTATACAGAACATTATCTATATTATAGTAAAGAACTATTAAAATTGATAGACAAATACTAGAAAAATAGAAAAAGGGCTATCCATGTGATAGCCCTTTTTGTTATTATCTTTCTTCACCTGCTGTTTGTTGTGCATCAAACGTCCAATTTAATTGTAACTTATCGCCTTGGAATTGATTTTGATCTTTTCCATTATCAACGAACTCAAATTTCACTTTGAATTTATCAGATTTACCTGCTGAAATACCTTTTTCATCCCAGAACCAAGCCGATAAATCATTATCTACAGCTGTAAGTGTGTCACCTTTTAATTTATCTAAAGTAGTTTGTTTCACAATTGTCTCATGCTTATCTACATTTTTTAAGAATGTTACTTTAATATGTTTACCAAAATCATCTTTATTATCTTTCTTTACATCTTCTACATTATAATCTGTTTTCAGTAAAACCTTTTTAATATCTAAAGAGCCTTTATTTTCTAGTTTAAATTCTTTTTCAATTGTATCCCCAGGTTTTAAATTTGATACGTTAACAACTGTTGATGGATTTAATGCTAAATCCAGTGTCCCAGCCGCAAATGTATTGTTTGACACTTCTTTATCACTGAAAAATGCAAATGTTCCTCCACCAACTAACGCTGCTCCTAGTACTGCTGATGTAATACCCATTCCTAATTTTTTCTTTAAAGTCATGTCCATATCCCCTTAATATATATATTTGTTAACTTCCTAAACGGAAAGTATAACCAAACGAACTAGACGGATTGTTCTACTTTTTTATCTTTCTTTTCTCCGTCAATGCTACGAATAGCCCCAAAAATAGAAATCGCGGAATATCCAAGTAAAAAGACTCCTGGAATAATAAGAAGTAATGCTGCTCCCGCTTTTGAATTCGCATAATTCAGTAAATAACCAACGTACGGAACTGTAATATCTGCATACTTTCCAACTACATTTTCTGCAAGTACTGGCTCTAAATCTGGTCCGTTGTTGTTATCCCCTTTTGTTTCATACATTACTTTTCCATTTGTATCTTTCACACCGATAATACGGTGAGTGATAATTTTTTGATCTTTCTCTTTAAAGGTAATAACATCACCTTTTTGATATTTAGAACCATCTTTGTTTGGTTCTATTGCAATGATTGATCCTGTTAAAAACGTCGGCTCCATTGATCCTGAAAGAACGCTCTTAAATTGATATCCCATCACTGTCGGATCACCACCGCTTGCTTTTGAAGAAATAACTACAAAAGCTAAAAAAACCATCAATGCAAATAAAACAAATGAGATCGCGTTGCTAATTATCTTCCATATTAATTTCATCGTCTCTCTCCCTCTCCGTTGTTTTATATTATTTGAAGTATGCAATATCCATTACGTTCTTTAACAAGAACACAAGTAAATGATATAACGAACTTTAAGTTATTGCAATAAGAAAATTTACAATTATTAGTTATTTAAAGTATAAAAAAAAAGACTGTGCCAAAATTTTACACAATCTTTTTATTAGTAATTTATTTACCTTCTGATTTCATTCCTTTTGTATTTCGGCGCAACACTACATATAAAATTGCTCCAAATAATACAATTGCACCTATCCCAACACTTATTACTTTAACATTTGAGTCTTTTACTTCAGGCATAGTTGTATCTTTTTTAGGCATCGCAAAAGTGACATCTTCTGTTGAAAGAACATTTACCGTCGCAATTGTTTGATTATTTTTCGTAATATCAACTGCACCAACTACCTCACCACGATGTATTCCTTTATGATATAAAGATTCTTTATCTAATGAAGCCGCCCGGAAAATAGTTTTCACATTTTTCCCTTCATCTTTCTTAAGCATAAGCTCCGCACTTTGTTCCAACTCAGAATTAACATCTTTATTTAAATATGTTGTTTTTTGATGCCAATTATGTTTATCAAGCACCATTTGCTTCGTAAATTGACCGAAAGAATATTCCGCCATCTGCTTCAAATCTTCATAAATTTCAGGTCTTTGAGAAGCCATTACTACGCTTATAATACGGTTTCCATCTTTCTCATTTAATAAAACAAGTGTATTACGCGCTTCATTCGTAAACCCTGTCTTACCGCCAATGCTATATGGATTTTCAAAAAAATTAGATTTATTAAAAATAGACACCGTCTGCCTAGACGTCGTAACTGTCGTTCTTTTCGTATTCATCGCTTGTAAAATTTCAGGATACTTTTGCACACCCTTCGTAATCATAGCCATATCATACGGCGTCGTATAATGGTTCGGATCATGCAGTCCATTCGGTGTTACAAAGTGGCTATCTTTCGCCCCTAATTGCTTCGCTTTCTCATTCATCATATTAGCGAAATTCTCAACACTCCCGCCAATCCGCTCCGCAATCGCATACGACACATCATTCGCACTCAGCACCATTAAAATCATAAGCGCAGTATTTCTATTAATTGTCTCTCCAGGTTGAAACTCAATTTGATAATTACTCTTCTCTTGATCTAATGCTAATTGTGAAAATGTAAATTGATCCTCTGGCTTTGTATGCTCCATGAGTAAAATCGCTGTTAACACCTTCGTCGTACTAGCAGGATATGCTCGGTGATTTGCGTTTTTGTCATACAAAACATCTCCTGTTTTCGCATCAATTGTCGTTGCAAACTGACTAAAAACATTCGGTCCTTCTGCAGGTGGTGGTGCAACTTGTTCTGGATTTACTCCAATATTCGTCTCAGCACGCAATGTCATAGGTGTCAACAAAAACAAACAAATAACTGTAATAAAAACCAAAATTTTCTTAAAATTTACCATATGACTCTCCCTTTTCCATTTACTCCTCTAACAAAATAAGAAATCTACCAATCATATGTAATTTGTATTAAACTGGAAGAATTTTCACTATTTTTTACTATATCATATTTTTACGATAAAGAACATAAATATACAATAAAAATAAGAAGGAATTACTCTTTCTTATCCTTCTCATCTATCAACGAATCTATTAACTTTTGACTAGCTTCCTCGGGCGTAATCTCATCGGTTATCCCCATAAACGACCAACCTTTAGAATCGACCCACTCAACAAACTCTTGTAAAAATTCATCATGTGTAACATCCACATCAAGAATCGAGCCATTAATCGAAATCGTTCTATTTTTAGACACGCGCATCTTGAACGTTTTTCTTACCATTACAACTTTTCTCCCTCTACTTCTGAATATTTATAAAGTGAAACTTTCATCAACCCTCACCAATCGGACTTTTACGGCCATCCCAATCCCAACCTAACTTCTTTACTTTTGCTAAATTTCGAGGTAAGGGATCTTACTGCCCGCAAATAGCGAGATAAAATAATCATGTATCTCTGTTATACATGATTTTCAGTAAATTGTAAAAAGGATATATTGGCCAATTTAAATAGCAAAAATGAAAATCTCTTACCTACGTAAACGTAATACGACATACAATCGCTCATAAATTATTAAATAAATCCATAAAAATATACACGTTAAAACATAATTGAGTAAGCCATTCTAGTCTTTTGGAAGATATTATCTAAAATAGTATACTAAACGGATAAAGGATATTTGAATAAAGAAACTGAGGCTTTCTATTTAGCTGGACTCTTAAATTGTAGACTTAGAGACTGATGCCGGAATTCATATTTAATTTCTATTTCTGTACATAATATCGTAAGAAAGAAGGTAGTACTGTGAAAACAACAGAAAATTTTACTGACAGGGCCGATATATATGCAAAATATCGCCCTAGTTATCCTAATGAATATATTGATTACTTGCTTTCAGCTAACCAACTGAAAGGGAATCGGATTGTGGCTGATATTGGTTCAGGTACGGGGATATTTAGCCACCAGCTGCTTGAAAGTGGTTTACATGTTATTGGAGTTGAACCAAATGATGATATGAGGAAGATCGCTGAGCAATCGTTAAAACTATATTCTCGTTTTCAATCCATAAAAGCAACTGCTGAACATACCACTTTAAAAGAAAATAGTGTAGATTTAGTAACTGTTGCCCAAGCATTTCATTGGTTTAATAAAGAGGCTTTCAAAATCGAATGCCAACGAATTTTAAAACAAAAAGCAAATGTTGCACTTGTTTGGAATAGTAGAGATTTAACTAGTCCACTTATTAAAGAGAACGCAGAAATTTGCCAGAAAACCTGCCCAAACTTTAAAGGATTTAGCGGTGGAATAGATGAAACTCCAGAAGTATTTAACAGCTTTTTTAAAGATGGAAAGTATGATTTTAAAGAATATCAAAATGATTTACTTTTTGATTATGAAGGGTTTTTGGGAAGGAATTTATCAGCATCTTATGCTCCGAAAGAAAATGACAAAGAGTATAAAAATTTTGTTTTTCTCCTATCAGATCTATTCGAAAAATACAGTAAAAATGGAAAAATTATTCTCCCAAATTTAACGCGAAGTTATCTAGGCAATGTATAAACAGCCTGATACAAAGAGACTTTGATCGAAATTAAAACAAGCCTAGCCCCTTCCTGAATGTAGAACGAGGTTAGGCTTGTTTTGCATTTTACCACATCAAATTCAAATGACTTTCGTACAATAAAGTAGAATATATTAGAAAACACCTTAAACTGAGGAGGAACTCAATGGCGCGTTGTACGTATTGTAAAACGAAATGGAAAGTAAAAGACGTATGGTCGATACTCTTGGCATTTGAAAAAGATTGTCCGTATTGTTTTGGGAGGCAATATCTATCAAAGAAAACAGTGAACGCTATGCCAGAACTTATAAGCTTACCTTTACACTTCTTGTTCCCTTTTCTTGTTGATTTGAGTGATGAAGGTCCTTTCAATTGGTATCGGAAATAATATAACCTCTACATCCAAAGACTACTTTCTACTAAATTCGCTTCTCATCATTATCCCTTTATACATTACTCTCATAATCGCTTATACTTTCCCTTTTAAAGATCCCATAGCTCAACAGGAAGAGCGTCCCCTGAACAAATTTTATCAATTATGACTAAAAAAAACAGTGATATATGTATACTGTTAAACATAAAAAATTAGCATTAGGTTCCAATTAAATATTAATTGAAACCAACCACTACTTGTATTCTGTAATTCAGAATACAAGCAGTGTTTTTATTATGCATTTTTGCATACAGTATTATTTTCTCTTGTAAATAGATAATAATGGTATATAATAAAATCAACGTTTTACCAATAAAAGGTAATAAAAAGTAGTGGGATAAGCAATTAACCAAAACGTATTAACAGATTTGTTCTATGTAAATCATGATACATATATGGAATCAAAACTATGAAATTTTATGTAGAGATTAGATTACTACAAGATGAAAGATTCATAGCGAATGCACTCGAGGAAAAAAGTGTTCGATTAGATTAACGTTATAAAACTACTTAATGTGATATCTATGGAACGAATTGAAAATATACTTAGGGGGAATTTTAAGTGAAAGCATTTGGTAAAGTATTATTAACAGGAGCTTTAGCTTTAGGCGGTTTAACAGCTATGAACATTGATACACCGAAGGCAAATGCTGACGGAGCAAGCGAGTTCTGTCGTTATATTTGTGGTCCTAGCGAAACGTTGAATGGTGTTACAGTTCAAGTACACGCTACAGAATATAGCTTCGGTCAAAACGTAATTGCAAGAATTACAAATGAACGAGCTGAAGATATTCATTACAATGTCAGCATCGAGAAAAAATATGGCGATAACTGGGGAGAATATGATACTTTCTTCCATTGGCAAAATCAATGGGTTCCAGCTGGAAGTAATGATGAAATTTCTACTTTCACAGGATATGGCGAAAACATTTCAGACAATGGAACATATCGCTATAAAGTTGAAGTTGTAAGTGCTGACGGTTCTGTAGATACAATTTACACAGCAGGAATGACAGTTAGAGGACGATAACTCATGAACGAGCCCCATTATTTATGATTGTATTTTTGAAAATATCATTGATAATCGCGGTGATATTATTATTAAAATAAGCTCTTCGGGGCTTATTTTTTATATAAAAATTGGAATGATAATATCCAGAAAATTAAATCTTTACACCATTAAAGTTTGTTGTTATTATAGGAATACATTAAATGTTACAATATTCAATAAATTATACAAATCCTTCGATTACACGAATGAAATGAAAACACATTGCTGATCGTAATATTTATAGTTGGGATCCCGTAGCTCAGCAGGGAGAGCGCCACCTTGACAGGGTGGAGGTCGCTGGTTCGAGGCCAGTCGGGATCATAGGAAAAACCCCTTGATATTCAAGGGGTTTTCTTTATGTAGCAAATAAATGATTATTATTAAAACTAAATTCCCCCCCTACTTCTTGTCTTCATTTTGGAGAAAAACATAAATTATATCAATCATCGCTCTGCGTTGTTCGCCAGAACTCGATTCTTTACTCTCTTTTGGGATCTTTTTAAAGTTCTCTTTGAAAAATAGCTTAATACGATAATTTATATATAAAAATTATCGTAACAACAAAAAACTACATAGATTAACTATGTAGTCTTTTTAAATATGAATAAACCAATCTTATTTTTCCCCTAACTTGATTGCCCTTTTGATATTACTAAATGCGCCTTTACCATATAATAATACGCCACCGCGGTAAACACGACTCGTTAAACCAATCATCATACATATTGTTGCGATTAGAATCGCTAATGCAAGCGCAATCTCCCATACTGGGATATTGAGGAATCCAATTCGAACGAGCATAACAATAGGAGTAAAGAAAGGTATATAACTAGTAATGGTAACAACCGTGCTACTTGGATTTGACATTCCATAAAGTGCGATATATAAAGCAGCAATTAACATAAACATCAGCGGCATAACAGCTTGAGAAGATTCCTCTATACGCGTAATGATAGAGCCAAATAGACAAGATAATGAGCCATATAATAAGAATCCTAATGTGAAGAATAGAATCCCATAAAACACTAGAGTTGGAGCAACAGAATTTAAATCAATACTATTTAAAATATCATTTTTCGAATCATTAATTGCTGTTTTATATCCAACAGTTGCGACCAAGCCCCAAATTATGATTTGCGTAATACCAGCCGATAATGTCGAGAATAGCTTCGCATATAAATGTTTGGTAGGCGAAATACTTGAAACAACTAACTCCATAACACGAGAAGATTTCTCTGTTGCAACATCTGTCGCTAATTGTGCAGCATACATTAATATCATTACATAATTTAGCATGATAAAGACATTAATTAAAATCCCTACACCCTCAGTATGTTCTCCATCTTTAACCTTATCTGAAACCGTTTTGGTATGAATTTCTACTGGCGTTGTTAACACCTTTAATTCATCTTGCGATAGATTCAATTGCTGGGCGAAGTTAGAAGATTGTATTTGAGATAAAATCGTTTGAACCTTGCTAACATCTTGCTGATTTACATCCGTCTCAGTTATATACGTAGCCTTTAATTGTTTATTATTCAATTCCTCTACAACGATTGCATATGTATAATCACCATTTTTAACACCTGATTCTGCTTTTTGTTTATCCGTGCTACGTTTAACTTGTATCTTACTATCGACATTTTTAAACACTTGATGAATGGTTGAATATAATTCTTCTTTTTCTGTAACAACAACAACTTGATCGTCCTCGTTACCTGCAAACAAGTTATAAATCTTGTCAAAATTCATCAATCCTATAATTAACATAGAAACTATTATTGTAATAGCAAAATATGATTTTGATTTCACTTTAGATTTATAGTTTTGTAAAAAAATTGTCCAGAAACTACTCATTTTGTGCACCTACTTTCGCAATAAAGATATCATTTAATGTAGGCTCTTCTACTGCAAACTTTTTAACATATCCTAATTTTGTTATCTCTTTAAATAAAACATGTGAAACTTCTTCATATGAAATTTTAAGAGTAACTGCATTTTTACGTTTCTTCATACTTTCTACACCTTTTATTTCTTTCAAATGGTCAAAGTCATGATCGCCAACGATTACAACGTTCTTTTTACCAAAATCACTTTTAATTTTGGCAATGTCACCCTGAACAACAGGTACACCTTTGTACATAATACAAATGTGTTGGCATAACTCTTCCACATGTTCCATACGATGTGAACTAAAAAGAATTGACGACCCTTGTTTTTGCATATCAAGAACAGCGTCTTTTAACATTTCAACATTTACTGGGTCTAAACCACTAAATGGTTCATCTAAAATTAAAAGTTCAGGCTTATGTATAATCGCTGTTATCAGCTGGATTTTTTGCTGATTCCCTTTAGAAAGTTCTCCTACCTTTTTGTTCAGATGCTCAGTAATATTAAAACGCTCCAGCCAATAGTGAAGTTCTTTTTCTGCATCTTTACTTTTCATGTTCTTTAGTTTTGCAAAAAAGTTAACTTGTTCTTTGACAGTCATTTTCGCATAAAGACCACGTTCTTCTGGTAAATACCCAATTTTATCTGTAACACCATAATTTATAGGTTTACCATTCCATGAAATGGTCCCACTTGATTTCGATAAAAGTCCAAGTATCATTCGAAATGTAGTCGTTTTACCTGCTCCATTCCCGCCCAAGAATCCAAATATTTCACCTTTTGGTATCTCAATATTCAAATTATCCACTGCAACATGCTCGTCAAATTTCTTTGTTAAATCTTTAATTAGTAAACTCATTATCCACACCCTTAATTCCCAAGATGATTTATTTATACAATTGTATATCCATAGTCAACCACAATATTTTGCCCTCTAATGGCATCGCTTTTATCAGACATTAAAAATAAAATGACATTTGTTACATCTGAAATTTCAACAAATTTTCTATATGGAATTTTTTTCAATAACTTATTTCCTTCAAAGGACTTCAAATAACTTTCGTTATTATCGTTTATGCTATAGGATAGTGAATTGTATACCACTGTAATGATTCATTTTTTATCTTTCAAAAATGAATCATTACCAACAAATGTTATATTTCGCATTATAAGGTTAGCATAAGATTTTAAATATTTAATATGCAATTCTGCATATTTTAATACTCTCAATTATTTACATAGTGTTTGACCATCTTTATTTAAAGCAGCCCCCACATTTACAAAATTCACTTAAAACAAGAATTTGTTTATCCATACTTTTTCTATAATTTTTCATGGAAGAACTGAAATTAATTAGTACCCCTGTTAAACACCTAAATCTGATACTTAAACTAACTAATCTTCCTCTAATAAATTGTTGTCTTATTTAACTTCACAATTAATAGTATCCATCAGGCATAGTCACAACATCTTCGTACACTTCCTCATTAAAGCTGAAGGAACACTAATTAAAATCTGGTCCAGAAATTTTACCTTTCTACGTTACAGGATCCGCATAAGAAAACATAGAATACAGTACCTCCTCTGTTACAACTAGCTTTATGTCTTGAATTCAAAAAAAACATAATATCTAATTTATATAATTAACTTCGTGCGTTCAAATCTCTCCAGTTTCATAAAAAAGAGACACCATATCAACCTTTTACGTGATATGGTGTCTCTTTTTTATCTAATTCAATTACTTCCCACCAAACATCTTCTCCAAAGACTTCGCATTGGCAAACAATACTTCTTTCAAGTTATCGTCAGCAACGATTTTATAGTCGCCATCTTTGTCTTTCTTTAAGTTCAATGTAACTTCGCGAGTTGCCATTGCTGCATCTTTATCCGTTAAGTTTTTGATGATAGTTGAGGTCATTGTTTTTTCGATCGCTTTTTCAGATTGTTCTTTGTCTTCGCTAAATGCGCTAGCGAAGGCCATTGGCATAACTTCTCCCACTGCTTTTGTTACAGCAACGGATAGATCAGCAGATGTAATTTTCACTTTCACTTCTGCTTTGTCATCCTTTTTCGATACTTCTTCTAGCTTTTCAAATTTAAAGTTCTTTGTAATTGCACTTAGCATTGCTTTTGCCTCAGCATCATCTGTTTTTTCATTTAGTTTATTAAATTCCTTGTCACTCTCAACAAATGTACGAGCTTTTTCTACATCACCTTTTTGTATCGCTGTTAAAAATTCTTCTGTAGTATCTTTCGGATTTGCACACCCTGCTAAAACACCTGCTGTTAATCCTACTACCATCATTAATAGCAATAATCTCTTTATCTTTTGCACGCTCATTCTCCTCTTATCTTTTCTAGTAAGTCAGCATCATACAATATTATGAAACTGACATTACAAACATTTTTTAGTATAGCATTTATATGATTCGTTTTCTATTAATTCCCAAAAGATAAAGGACCTTGCAGCATTCCTACAAGGCCTCTCTTCTATCAATCTGTATCCGTAGCACAAATGAACCACATTTTCTGTTCCCTACTACCTTCCACATACTCCGATCAAAGATCATAAGCGATAACCAAAGATATATATTAATAGCAGCAAATAATAAATATAAAATGAAATCTCTCTTTTGTATTGCTCCTCTATTCATCAAAATGCAAGCGGCACCGATAGGGGACAAAATAAAACAAAGGAAAAAGTTTTTCTTAACACCCACGGATACGAAATTACTGTCTGCATATGAATCTCCTTTTCATCATAATACTTGCTTCAACATCGGCCTCACTACCCTATATTTATCACTATAAGCTTCCTTTATGATTAAAGGCGGGTAATCACTTTTTTCTTCCTCAATCATTGTGAATACTTCTGTTTTCTCTTGTAATGTATTAGATTCTTTATTTTTAGTAGGTTTTTACTTGTTTTAATTTTCTTTGTTACTTCGCCAAGTTTTTGCCCAACTTCTTCTATTTTGGCAGATTCATTCGTAACATAGTATTCTTGTTCGTCCCATACTAACATAGGTGGCACTTGTTCTCGTTTGTTACATATTATATAAGTAGTACTAGCTACAAGTAGTAGACAAGTTAATAAATAGAAGATAGTTTTTTTATTCATATACTACACTCCTTATCTATCATTTCATTGGATTATATAATACAAGTCATTTATAGTAAATGGATTTAGTGGTAATTTTTAGGTTGAATAATAAAGAAAAACCTTACCGCAGTAAGGTTCCGTTTTTACATTCTATAGTGACCGACTTATTAAAACAATCATTACAATAATCGCAATAAACATAATAACTAAACAGCCGATCATTTTATAAAATCCTCGTTTCGTTAACGTCCCGCCTTGAACGTCTTTACGAATAAATAAGAATACCGCTAAAAATAATACAAGCCCAATGCCAAAAGCATACATCATTTGCATATGTTAATCTTCCTTTCTCTCTTCCATCTTAATATCTTTTTGCCAAAACAACAAATGAGATAAAGACGGTACTCATTGTAAGTGCCATAAGTATATTCAATAATTCAGTAGCAGATAGTGTAAGTATTTTTAAGTTTAAGCCGATAGAGAAAAGAAGATAATATGCTGTTAATGCAAAAAAGGTTACAAACATTCCTTTATAACGAATAAGTTTCATTCGCTCGTCTTTTTCTTTAAATTGCGGGTGTAAGTAGCTTAGACAGAAACTCATAATCATCATCCCAAGCAATGGATACGTTATAGCTGGCGGTGCAGAATGCGTCATTATACCTGTTAATATCATAAATCCACTCATAAATAGAAAAATAACACCCATAATTACAAAGTACTTTTGTGAATAATTCATCCCTATTCCCCCTCTTCTTTTCCTTCATAAATAAATACATGTTCTATCGTTGTTTGAAATGTTTTTGCTATTTCAAAGGCTAGCGGAAGTGATGGATCGTATTTCCCCTTTTCAATTGAAATGATGGTTTGTCTGGAAACCCCGAGTTTCTCAGCCAGTTTTTCTTGAGATAGTCCAAATTTCTTTCGGTATTCGACCATTTTATTTTCCAAGGAAATTTCTCCCTCCTCCCATATATCGAGTATATATGTAAAGCAACCTTTACATCAAGGTTACTTTACATTTATCCCAATCATTTTTCACTCTATTTATATAGAAGAAACTTGTTCGATTTCAGCACGTCTATTTTGTAATAAAACATGGAACACTGTATGTAATCGTTACTATATTTCCTCCTCACCTTTTTTAAAATTTAATATCTTCATATTTGTTTTATCCTTTTAAAATATTTCATTTATTTCTTTATTTCACGAAATACGTTATTTGTTTTACGGTGTTTTTCGTCATATTTATAGAAACTAACTGTTTATGGAGCATTTTTTATGTTTAGCAACTTTTTTTGTAGAAATCCTTCATTTTCCTTTCGATATTTAACACTATCGAAATAAAGTTTACGATAAATTCATAATTTTTTATTTTTTATACTATATTCCGTTATATTGTTGTATAATATCTATGAAAGCGCTTATTATTTCAATATACATAATTCAAACTAAATTTTATCAAAACATTCTAACTATTATACCTATATTTAAATGCAACAATTATAGCTATTAGTATAGGCATACCAAATATATCCACCCCATTTTTCTGTAAAATTACTTTATAAAGTGAAAGATTAACTTGGGTGATAAGTTATTGTGAATGTTTTTTTACAAAACAGATAAGTAATAGTGTTTGGTATTATGTAAATTATTGTAATAACATAAGAGTAAAGAAAACATTTACATTGATTATTGATTCATTACTTATTGAAAAAGAGCAAAATGCACCTTTGTATGGAAAAGGATTATATGCATTGGGAGGTTTAAACAAATGACGAGGAAGAATACAACGACAAACCCTTGGGCCAAGTTCCACGGTCCGAACCTTGGTTATGTTATTGAGCAGTATGATCTTTACGTAACTGGAGCAGGTTCTGTTGATCCGGAATTACAAGAGCTTTTTGAAATTTTTGGAGCTCCTTCGTTTCAAGATGATGTCGTAACAGGGGACAACACAGCAACACATTTTTCTCCTCAAAACACAGGTAACATTGAAAAGATTCTTAAAGTCGTTCAACTTGTTGAGCAAATTCGTTCTTTCGGGCATACGTTGGCTCACATTAACCCGATGGAAGATGCTGCAAATGGACAATCACTTCTTGAGAAAGCAATGAGTGAACTGAGCGATGCTGACTTGAAAGCGATTCCAGCGAAAACAGTATGGCAAGATGCACCAGAAGGTATTCACACTGCACTTGATGTAATTCATAGATTAAAAGACGTTTATACAAAATCTTTAGCTTATGAATTTTCTCATATACAAGATAGTGAAGAACGCGCGTGGTTGCATCAAATGGTGGAATCAAATTCATTGCGTCAACCACTATCAAATAAAAAACGAACTGCTCTTTTAAAACGTTTAACAGCTGTTGAAGGTTTCGAGCAATTCTTGCATAAAACATTCGTTGGGCAAAAACGTTTCTCTATCGAGGGCGTTGATATGCTTGTACCTGTTTTAGATGAAATTGTTCTAGAAGGTGCTAAGAACGGCGTAGAGGATGTCATGATTGGTATGGCTCACCGCGGTCGTCTAAGCGTACTTGCTCACGTATTAGAAAAACCATATAGTCACATGTTTGCTGAGTTCAAACATGCAAAAATAGAAGGCGCAGTAGCCAATTCTGGCTGGACTGGCGACGTAAAATACCACCTAGGTAGAGAACAAGTCGTTAGTAACGAAGAAGTTAGCACTCGCGTGACATTAGCAAATAACCCGAGTCATCTTGAGTTCGTGAATCCTGTAGTAGAAGGTTTCGCACGTGCTGCTCAAGAGAATCGTAAAAAATCTGGTCTTCCAGATCAAGATACTTCAAAATCATTCGTAATTTTAGTTCATGGTGATGCTGCATTCCCTGGTCAAGGTATTGTATCTGAAACGTTGAACTTAAGCAGATTGAACGCGTATCAAACAGGCGGAACGATTCATGTTATCGCAAACAATGCAGTTGGTTTCACGACTGATAGCTATGATTCTCGTTCTACGAAATATTCAAGTGACCTTGCAAAAGGTTTCGATATTCCAATTGTTCACGTAAACGCTGATGATCCGGAAGCTTGTCTTGCTGCTGCTAACCTTGCGATTCAATATCGCATGTTGTTCAAAAAAGACTTCTTAATCGATTTAATTGGTTACCGCCGCTACGGTCATAACGAAATGGATGACCCAGCAGTTACGCAACCACAAGTGTACAAAAAAATTAAAAATCACCCAACTGTAAGAGCAATTTACGCAGATCAATTACAAACTGCTGGTGTTCTAAATGCAGATGAAGTTGAAACAATTACACAGTTTATACAAGAGCAATTAAAATCCGACTATGCACAAGTACCACCAGCTGATACGGGTGATGCAACAATTCACGTTAAAGTGCCAGATGTTGTTGCAAAAGGTATTCAACCAATCGATACTGGTATTGAACTTGACTCACTTCGTGCAATTAATGAAGGTCTACTATCTTGGCCAGAAGGATTTAACGTATATCCAAAAGTGAAGAAAATTCTTGAGCGCCGTAAAGATGCTCTTGAAGAGAACGGTAAAATTGAATGGGCACTTGCTGAATCATTAGCATTCGCTTCTATTTTACAAGAAGGTACGCCAATTCGTTTAACTGGTCAAGATTCACAGCGTGGTACATTCGCACACCGTCATATCGTATTACACGATACTGATACAAACGAAACATATTCACCATTACACCGTTTACCAAACATTAATGCTTCGTTCTCTGTTCATAACAGTCCGTTATCAGAGGCTGCTGTTGTTGGTTACGAATATGGTTATAACGTATTCGCTCCAGAAACTCTTGTTATGTGGGAAGCGCAATATGGTGACTTCTCAAATACTGCGCAAGCATTATTTGATCAATATGTTTCAGCTGGAAGAGCAAAATGGGGTCAAAAATCTGGTTTAGTTCTTCTATTACCACACGGTTATGAAGGTCAAGGACCAGAGCACTCTAGTGCACGTCCAGAGCGTTTCTTACAGTTAGCTGCTGAGAATAACTGGACAGTTGCAAACTTAACGAGCGCGGCACAATACTTCCATATCCTGCGTCGTCAAGCATCTATCTTAGGAACAGAAGCTGTTCGACCATTAGTACTGATGACGCCGAAGAGTTTATTACGTCACCCACTTACGCTTTCAACTGCTAATCAGTTAAGCGAAGGACGATTCCAACCTGCTTTAGAACAAGAAAACCTTGGTATGAAACCAAATAAAGTAAAACGTCTTGTTTTAAGTACAGGTAAAATGGCGATTGACTTAGCAGCAGAAATCGAGTCTGGTAAACATGAGTACAACTTAGACGAAGTTCATGTCGTTCGTATTGAGCAATTGTACCCATTCCCTGCTGAGAAAGTTCAATCTATTATTAAACGCTTTAAAAACTTAGAAGAAATCATTTGGGTTCAAGAAGAACCTCGTAATATGGGCGCATGGCATTACATGGCTCCAATTCTGTTCGAACTTGCTGGAGATAAAGTGAAAACAGGTTACATTGGACGTCCTGATCGCTCTAGTCCATCTGGAGGCGATCCATTCGCTCACAAAGCTGAGCAAGAACTAATTGTTGCACATGCTTTAGATGTGAAGTATAACTTCCGTCAAGATAAACAAGAAATTGAAGTTTACAGCAACTAAAAAGTAACAATGAAGGTTTCTAGCTTGTTCCTTGGGCAGAATATCTGCCCAAGGCCAGGCTAACAAATGGAGATTACCGAAGACAAAAGAAGAAAAAACACACCGTTAGGCAAATAAGGGGAGGACATTTAAAATGATCGAAATTAAAGTACCTGAGCTTGCAGAATCTATTACCGAAGGAACTATTTCACAATGGCTTATCAACGTAGGCGACAAAGTTGAGAAAGGTGGCAGCGTTGTTGAGCTTGAAACTGATAAAGTCAATGTAGAAATCATTGCAGAAGATTCAGGTATTGTATCGAAGTTACTAGGCGAACCTGGGGATACAGTTGAAGTTGGCGCAACTATCGCAATTTTAGATGCTAATGGAGCACCAGTTGCAGTAAGTACACCTGCACCGGCTGCTGAGCAACCAAAACAAGAAACAGCTGAAGCACCGAAAGCTGCGGCTCCAAATGCTGAACAAACTACGGGTCTACAAGGCTTACCAAATACGAACCGTCCTATCGCATCACCAGCTGCTAGAAAAATGGCTCGTGAATTAGGAATCGACTTAAACGACGTACGTAGCACAGATCCACTTGGACGCGTGAGACCACATGATGTACAAGCTCATGCTGCAGCACCAAAAGAAGCACCAGCTGCTCCAAAGAGCCCAGCTCCTGCTCCAGTTGCAAAAACTGAATTCGAAAAACCAGTTGAGCGCGTGAAAATGTCCCGCCGCCGTCAAACAATTGCAAAACGTCTTGTAGAAGTTCAACAAACATCTGCAATGTTAACAACATTTAACGAAGTTGATATGAGCGCGATCATGGAATTACGTAAAGAACGCAAAGATGCTTTCGAGAAAAAACATGATGTACGTCTTGGCTTCATGTCATTCTTCACAAAAGCAGTTGTTGCAGCATTAAAACAATTCCCATTATTAAATGCTGAAATTCAAGGTGACGAGCTTATCATCAAAAAATTCTATGATATCGGTATTGCAGTAGCAGCTCCAGATGGATTAGTTGTTCCAGTTGTACGCGATGCTAACCAATTAAACTTCGCTGAAATCGAAAGTGAAATTCGTAATTTAGGTATGAAAGCACGCGATAACAAACTTTCATTAAAAGAACTACAAGGTGGTACATTTACAATTACAAACGGTGGTGTATTCGGTTCTCTAATGTCAACACCAATCCTAAATAGCCCTCAAGTTGGTATTTTAGGAATGCATAAAATCCAAGTACGCCCAGTTGCAATTGATAACGAGCGTATGGAAAACCGCCCAATGATGTACATTGCTTTATCTTACGATCACCGTATTGTTGATGGTAAAGAAGCAGTTAGCTTCCTTGTTGCTGTTAAAGATATGCTTGAAGATCCAAAGTCATTATTATTAGAAGGTTGATAGATTAAAATCTATTAAAGGCTGTAGAATGAATCATTCTACAGCCTTTTTTTATTGTGTTCATACGGGACAAATTTCATGACATAAAGTAATAATGTATGCCTAAACGTAAGGAGGATTAAAATGAATAACCTTCCAATTCATGCAAAACTTAAAGTAAATAAGGATACTTTCTTCCTCCCCGATTCAAACGGGGGTGTCTATTTTCGAAATAACGCCAGTTCATTTCGCATGGACGGTGATGGAATTTATGACTGGATTGAAAAATTAATGCCCATGTTTAACGGTAATTATTCTTTAGCAGAAATAACTGATGGACTCCCTCTCCCCTATCAAAATCGTGTATTTGAAATTGGAGAGGTTTTATATGAAAATGGTTTCGTTCGTGATGTAAATCAAGATGCACCTCATGAATTAAACAGTACATTACTCGACAGATATGCTTCACAAATTGAATTTTTAGAAGCTGATTCTCATTCAGGTGCTTTAAAATTCGAAACGTACCGCGGGGCAAATGTACTTGTACTTGGTTCTGGGGATATGCTTACTTCCTTAGTTTCTTCTTTATTAGAATCTGGTTTACCTACATTTCATTATCTCGTTACAGATCGGGATGAAACAAACTATGACAGAATACATGAGCTAATAGAACGTGCATATGAAGTTGATAACACTGTACTTGTTCAAGAAATCGATACTACAATTGACCGTCCCTTGCATGAAGTATTCGAACCTTTTGATTGGATTTTATATGTTTCTCAAAATGGGGACATTGATGGTTTACAAACAGTTCACACTATTTGTAGAGAAACGAAAAAGAATTTCATACCAGCTATTTGTTTATCTACACTCGGTATAGCTGGGCCTGTCGTAACGGAAAATCGTGATGAATGCTGGGAATCCGCATGGCATCGACTACATGAAACGAATTTACAAAATGAAAATTCATCTGATTCCTTCTCACCAATTACATCTGCAATGTTAACAAATGTAATCGTTTTTGAATTATTTAAGCATGTCGCAGATGATTCACATCGGGAAAAAGAAGCACAATTCTTTTTATTAAACTATGAAACACTTGAAGGAACGTGGCATTCTTTTATAAAACATCCTCTTGCAACTGATGAAAGTTTTACAATTGATACGATAGAAAATCTTTCTGAAAAACTTGAGCATCGGTCGAACCAACATACTTCAACTGATGTATTCCGATTTTTTGACTCATTAACTTCTAAAGAAGCCGGTATATTCCATGTATGGGATGAACAAGATTCATATCAATTACCGTTATCACAGTGCTATATTCAAGTAGCCACTCCACTATCAGATGGCCCAGCTCACCTTCTGCCTCTTATGACTTGCAGTGGATTGACTCATAATGAAGCACGCCGAGAAGCCGGTTTAACAGGAATTGAAACATATGTAGCAGAAATCATTCACCGCCTTATTCCTGAACATAACGATATCGGTATCGGTGCTGGAGAAACGATGACAGAAGGATTTTACCGGGCACTACAGCAACATTTAAACAATAAATTGTATGAGCGGCAGTCTCATATGCTAGAAGAACTTACAACGATTGATTTAACTGATATTCACGATAAACATTGTAGATTTTATTACGAAGCTCTCTCTACAATTCATGAAACACCTAAAATCGCAATGAGTGAAGAGATTCTCAGTTTTCCAGCCGTTTGGGTTGGTATAAATGATAGATGGTACGGTGCATCTAATATTAATATGACGTTAGCGTTACGAAACGCACTACAACTATCACTCTTTCACGTTCAAAATGAAGAAATTCCTTACAGAGCTAATATTTTGTATGACTCATCTATTATTTTATATGACACTGATTCTTTTAGGGTGGAAATACAAGCGGAAGAAGAAATTCCAAGCGTACAATCTTTGCAACTCGCCTTACAACATTTAGAAGAACATAATTTTTATCCATTCGTATTTGATTTAGCGATTGAACCATTTTTGAAAGAAAACTTAGACGGTGTGTACGGAGTATTAATTGCAAAGGAGGACGGTTTATGATTCAAAATATATTGCTTATAGGAGATGGCCTACTTGCAGACTATGTACATGATCAATTATGCGAACAATATTCCATCATTCGTCAACATACCCTTACAGAAGAACTCCCTGAAAATATTCATCTCGCTCTCGTATTACATGACGGATCTCCTTCTACTATTCATCATGATGCCGAACTTATTTTTCGCTCAAATCATATTCCGTGGCTTCGTGGTTTCACTTCATTTGGCGAAGGTATTATCGGTCCTTACATTCATCCTCTTACGCCCGGATGTTCCCATTGTTCTGATGGACGCCGTTTTATCGCTGGCTTTGATCAAAAAGAAATGTGGGAACTACAGCGGAAATATGCCTTTAAAGCCGAAATTGGAACGAGGCGTGATGTACGTGCCACCCAAAATGGAATGTTACAAATGTGCCATCTTATTTGCGCAGAAACAGAAAAAATATTAACTCATAACCATTCTTCTTTAGAAAATGAACTTATTTTACTAAACTTACAAACATTACAATGTACGCGGCATTCTTTTCTTCCAGATCCTCTCTGTCCTGTATGTAGCAATTTACCTGATGATACTGCGGATGCGGCGGAAGTTTCTTTACAACCGAGTTTAAAAGTAAGCACCGAAACGTATCGCTGCCGTTCCATTCATGAATTAAACACATTTTTAACGAGAGACTATTTAGATTATCGGGTCGGTATGTTGAACGGCAAAATGCAGCATTCATTATTACCATTCGCTGACGTCATTATAAACATGCCATTAATGTTCGGAAATGAAGGTGTTGCAGGCCGAACTCATTCATTTGCAGTGAGTGAAGCAACTGCTATTTTAGAAGGTTTAGAACGATATTGCGGGATGTCGCCTCGCGGGAAAAAGACAAATGTGCATGGTAGTTTTCATGATTTAGAGGAACATGCACTAAATCCCCTCACACTCGGTGTACATACAAATGAACATTACAATCGTGATAATTTTCCATTTAAGCCGTTTGATCCTGATTATGAGCAAAACTGGGTATGGGGATATTCTTTATCACAAAACAGACCGCTTTTAGTTCCTGAATCAATTGCTTATTATAGCCTCGGTCATCGAGATGCTTTCGTGTATGAAACATCAAATGGATGTGCAATTGGCGGTAGTTTAGAAGAAGCGATTTTTCACGGCATTTTAGAAATTGTAGAGCGTGATGCCTTCTTACTCACTTGGTATGCCGAATTACCTCTTCCCCGCCTTGATCTTAATTCAGCAAATGATACAGAATTACAATTAATGATCCAGCGGTTACGTACGATTACCGGATATGAATTACACGCTTTTAACGCGACGATGGAACACGGCATCCCTAGCTTATGGGTAATTGCAAAAAATACGCGTGAAAATGGAATGAACGTTGTTTGTGCAGGAGGCGCTCATTTAGATCCTATTCGAGCTTTAAAAAGTGCCATTCAAGAAATAGCAGGCATGTTACTTATAACAGACGATGAGCTCGAGCACAAAAGAGAATACTACGAAAAATGCTTACAAGATCCTTATTTCGTTAATAAAATGGAAGACCATAGTATGCTGTATGGATTGAAAGAAACGGAAGAACGTCTTCACTTCCTTTTACGAGAAGATGCACCGGTGCAAATGTTCCAAGAAATGAATGTATCACAATCATTTGATATGGATTTAACATCCGATCTCCACCAACTTTTAAATCGTTTGCATCAATCTGACCTTGAAGTAATCGTTGTAGATCAAACCGTTCCCCTTATAGAAAAGAACGGACTACACTGTGTAAAAGTTATTATTCCAGGTATGTTACCGATGACGTTCGGACACCATCTTACTCGGGTTACAGGACTGGACCGGGTATATACCATACCGATGACACTTGGATATACAGACGAACCTTTAACAAATGAAAAATTAAATCCACATCCACATCCGTTTCCATAGTAAAGGAGGGATTTCATGCAGCTAAATACTTTTTTACATCATCTCCATTTCTCTATCGATGAAATTATGCCGAATCATGAGGTGGACTGGAAAGACGCACCGCTTCCTTATAAATTATATCGAAATGTACCTACCATCCCGCTCGCCTTAGAAATCCCGTTATCTTTATCGAACTCTTCTACTACACCTACTCTAAATGAGATTGGTCACTACCTTTGGTATTCATTTGGTGTAACACAATTATGTCAGCTAAATAGCGGGAGAAATGTATTACGTAGATCCATTCCTTCAGGCGGTGCCTTATACCCGAATGAATTGTATATCTATTTAAAGATTGACGATTATCCAGACGGCATTTACCATTATGACGCCGCGCATCACCGACTTATTTTACTTCGCGAAGGAAATTTCGATTCTTATTTAGCAGACGCACTCGGTAATCGCTGTAATATACATGATTGTTTCGGTGCCGCATTCGTATCCACTATGTTTTGGAAAAACTTCTTTAAATACAATAACTTTTCATATCGCCTTCAAGGATTAGATAGCGGGGTTCTCATTGGACAATTACTTGAATGTGCCAAACAGTTCGGTTATACGAACGGCGTATACTTTCAATTTCTAGACCGTGCACTGAACCATTTACTCGGATTGTCAGAAGGTGAAGAAAGTGTGTATGCCGTTATTCCTTTAAGTACAGAGCCAGAAACTAATTGGTTTCACAATGATTACCATGAAAATAAAACAGTTACTTCTCATGAGTTGTTGCAACAAATTCCGCCGCTCGCACATGAACATTTCGTTCGCTCAAAACATGTAGATGAATATCCGATGATAACAAAAATAAATGAAGCTTCTATGATCGAATCGACAGCACACTTCCAAACACTAGCTCATGAAGAGCACTATCAATATCATGAGCATGCTGTACAACTGCCGAAAGTAGAGCGTTTATCTTATGATTTCTTGCAACTTTGCAGAAAACGGTATTCCCCTGATGCTGACTTTACTTTAACGAAATGGGATGCAGCCGAGCTCGCTACTTTACTACAAGAAGCGACCCTCTCCCTCCCTTATTCCAACGACCTTGATGGTAAGTATATAAATGAAAATGCGCGCGTCTCATTATATGGATGTTTCTATAATGTAAAAGATATAAAAAACGGCGCTTACACTTATAACAGTAAAACGAATTCCATACAACCACTTCGATATGGGGACCTTCGTTATCCTCTTCAATCTAGTATGACGATGGATAACGTAAACCTTTTTCAAGTATCACTTTGCCTACATGTAGTCGGAAAGAAAGATTATTATACAAATGCATTAGGCTATAGAGGGTACCGTATTCATCAAATGGAAGCAGGTATACTTGTTCATAAACTCGTTTTTGCAGCGACCGCGATGGGGATGGGCGGGCATCCTTTACTTAGTTTTGATACAAATTCATGTGATCAATTGTACGGAATAGATGCTGGGAATGAAACATCTCTTATTCAAGTTCCAGTTGGGGCATATCGGGCGCGGAATTGGTTAAAAGGGGCTTTGCATTGTTAGAAGCACGCCGTCTATCGGCGTGCTTTTTTAAAGGATTTAATTTATAAAAGGCGAAATGAGTATATATTCTTACATAAAAGGAGAATTTAACTTGAGCATTTTACAACGGTTAATTCAGCAAGCAAAAAATCCTAGCGGAACAATTGGTTCCTCCATGCTTTGTATTATGAACGCTGCACATACGAGATTAATAAATTGGGGATTACAAAAAATACATATACTTAAAGATGCAATTACTTTAGATATTGGTTGTGGCGGCGGCAAAACAATACATACTCTTTCAAAACGAATTCCATTTGGGAAAATATATGGAATTGATTATTCAGATCAAGCTGTTGAAAACTCAAAGAAAGCCAATATACAGGACGTAAAAAAAGGAAAAGTAATCATTCATCAGGCAAGTGTCTCCTCTATTCCTTACAATACAAACTTCTTCGATCTCATAACCGCTTTTCAAACACACTACTTTTGGCCCGATGTGGAACAAGATATAAAAGAAATATTTCGCGTCTTACAACCGAATGGATCTTTTTTATTAGTAGCTGAAACTTTCAAAATTCAATATCATATGGAGAAATGGAAAACGAATGAAGAATTAATAAACCTATTTTATAAAACAGGATTTACAAGTGTGAAATGCTATGAAGAAAGAGGTTGCCTTTGTGTAATAGGAATTAAGTAAAAAGCAGACCCTTTGAGGTCTGCTTTTTACTAGATTAACTTAAAAATACTCTTAATTTGTCTAGCAAATAACCAATTTTTCGTACCGTAGTTATCATTTAAACTATCTAAATTAATAGATTGTCCGTTAGCAAACTTTAATTCTAACGTTGTATTTTTGTCATTTGTTTTTAAATTACTATTTGTAATATCATCATACTTTAATTTTTCAATCTCAATATATTCGTCTTTTTCTTGTCCGATCACGACATGGTCTTGGAAGAAGAAAAATACTTCTACTTTTTTACCGAAACAAAATACATTTTTCGTATAAATTAATGTCGCGTTATCAAGTCCGACACATACTTCTTTCATTTCTTCCACAACGTGTCCAAAGTCTTCTTCATGTCTTGTATTTGATTCAACAATCCATTCTTCGATTGTTTTCATATTAATTGCCATACTGCGCCCCCTGGTTCGTTCATTGCTTCATTAAAAAAATAAATACTATATGAAAATATAAGCGATTAGTAATATGTTTTCAAGGGGGAACGGTATATTCAAAATAAAGCGAAACTTTAATCAATAGGGGTCTTCATCCCCACTGATTATTAGTTGAACCAATCGGGCTTTTACGGGCAGTTGATCCCCCACCTAACTTCTTTGCTTTCGCTGAATTTTGAGGTGGAGGTCTTACTGTCCGCAAATAGCGGGATAAAGTTAAATTTCAAAGTAATATAAAAGGAACACCAATTTCATTAAATTTTAAACGTTTGAACGAGACATTCTTCATCATCAATTAACTGCTCTCTCTCATCAAATTCAATGTTCAGTTTTTTATATACTTTCTTCCAAAACGACACTGCTGGTACATTTTTTACAAGTTCGATAACGAAATATTGTCCTCTTTTCTCTTCTAGTAAATTCTCAACAGCTTGTTTACCGATTCCTTTTCCTTTATATTGATTCAATATGAAAATATCATTAATACCAAAATCATTTTCCTTCTTCAAAAATGGGCGTTCCAGTAGTAATAAGAATCCTACAATACTATGATCAACTTTTATAAAATACGGCGTGATTCCGTCATTTTTCCAAAACATATGCAAATCTTCGTATTCAAAAAATCCGTTCGCTCCGATAGTTATATTCATAGTGAACTTAGAAAGGTCATGAAGATATAAAGCGTACAAATTACGTAATATTTCTTTTTCTGATTCTTGAACTTTTTGAAGTGCTACAATCATAAAAAAACTCCCCTTCCACATATGTAACTATTTCCCGATCCTCTTTATTCGACAAAAATGATAATTCCCCTTTAACAAAAAAATAGCACTTTAAAAAGTGCTATTCTGCTCTCCTTGCCGCTTGCTGAATTGGATCCCAAACGCTGTTATATGGTGGTGCATAACTTAAATCGACATCTTCTAAATCATGAATGCTCATTTTATTGAAAAGTGCCATCGCGATCACATCAATACGTTTATCTACGCCTTCTTCTCCAATTACTTGCCCGCCCAATAATTGTTTCGTATCGGAGCGATATAGTAATTTCAAGTAAAGTGGTTTTGCATTTGGATAATAGCCCGCCATATTTGTAGAATCTACTTTGACCGTTTTATACGGAATGTGTAGCCCTTTTGCTTCTTTTTCATTTAACCCTGTTCTTGCGAGTGTCAAATCCATAAATTTAATAATGCCTGTGCCTAACGTACCTTTAAAAGCTCTTCGTTTATCAAGCATATTCAGTCCAGCAAGTCGCCCTTGCTTATTGGCAGTCGTTCCGAGCGGGATATGATCATGAATTTCCTTTATAACGTGGTAATGTGTTGCGCAATCACCGGCTGCATATACGTCTTGCACATTTGTTTGCATATATGCATTTACTTCGATTGCTCCTTTATGATTCTTACGTATATTTGTCCCTTCAAGAAAATCAGTATTTGGCTTCACTCCAACCGACACTAAAACAAGATCTGCTTTATACGTACCTTTATCCGTTTCGATTGCTTCTACTCGTTCATTTCCTTTAAATGCTTTTACATTTTCATTCGTTAAAATTTCAATATGATGCTTATCTGCTTCTTTATGTATGTACTCTGCCATATCTGCATCATAAATCGTACCGATATGATCATTTCGCTCAATCATTCTTACTTTCTTACCAAGTTCGACGAATGTTTCTGCCATCTCAAGTCCAATGGCACCACCGCCAATAATCGTTACATCTTCAACTTTATTCGTTTCTAGCGTTTTTAATATGCGCTCAGCATCAGGAATTGTTTTTAAAAGATGAACGCCTTGTAATTCCCGTCCTTCCCATTCTGGCATAACAGGACGCACTCCAGTCGCAATTAATAATCGATCATATGGAAATTCAAAGACATCCTTCGTCTTCGTATGCTCTGCGTACACCATTTTCTTTTCCGTATCTACTTTCGTTACTTCATGACGCACTTTCGCATCAATTCCATATTTCTCACGAAACGTCTTTACGTTGCGCGCGATTAACTTTTCAGTTGAAGCGATAGCACCACTAATGACATACGGTAATCCACACTGAGCGTATGAATAAATTTCACCTTTTTCTAAAGTTACAACATTTGCATTTTCATCGTTTCTAACAATTTGCATAGCTGCACTCATACCAGCAGCATCTCCGCCAATAATGACATAGTTCACTTTACCACTCCTTCTTTTTTACATACTCTTTACGTTTTCCATATTTTATAGAAATAACACCTACTTCCATTGTAAAGAAAGAGAATTTCATCTTCAAATTTGGTGCACAAACTTATGTATGAATAGGTAACCGTCGTGTCTTATAAACAACATGTTTAATATGCTATAACAGTAACCAATTGAAAGTAGGTGAAATATACATGTGCGCTGGTCTTCTCGCTCAGTTTCCAGAGGAACCGAAAGAACCAAAACCCGCCTTGTCGCTTGATCAAGAATTTTCTATTAACGCAACCATTTATAGTGCTCGTGCTTGGTTATCTAATGATGAAACTTTTCCACAAACGATTTGGAAAGGCTCTCGCTTTGCTTCCGCATCACACGCTGGCAAGTCCATCTTACCAATCGGTACTGTAAAAATTTTAAACTTATCTGATGATACAATAACAGTTACTGCATCATCAGAATCAGATGATACTCTCAAAATAGTCGTACCCCCTCATTCTGAAGGTGTTTTAACATCTAACGCATTATCTGACGTGCAAGCAAGTACATCAGGAGGAGCAAGTAAAGTCACATTCCTCTTTCATATCTTTTTCTCAAGGGATCCTGGTCCAGATAAAAAACCATAAAAAAGGTACAGTTATGCACTGTACCTTTTTTCATGTGTTCTATTCTCTTGATTTGATTAGTTCAATATTATAAGTTTCGATATCTGTTAACTTTCCTTTAAAATAAGGATTTTCTCTATACCAAGACTGTTTTGCAAAATACGCTTGCATATCTTTCGTTTGAAAAATATGTCCATGCCTTGCATATATTTCATTTCTAGCAATTTTCAACTGCTCTTTCGATAAATATGTTAAATCTGCGCTCGTTAATTTTCGAATATCACTATCAGGAAAGATGAAACCATTATATACATACCCAGTCGCGGGCGTTGGAGTAACGTTATAAACAACTGTTTTTTCTGTATTTTTCTTTTGGAATGGAAGATTATAAGACGAAAGTGCCGTTACCGTCTCTACTTGTGTCGTTTCCCGTCCACTTTCTCCATTTCGTTCTAAATAAATCGTCGCACTTCCATCAGTCGCTACAGGCCCCCATGTAATTTCTTCTCCTGCCAGCGCTGTAACCGGTTTTTGATTTACGTACAATGTTGCACCAGGCGCGTTCGTTTGAACTGTAATATATTGACCTTGCAACGTTAAATCTATCGTTACGTTATTTTGGCTTTGTTTCATAAGTACAACCTTTTCCTCACGTGATAGTTTTACATAGTCATTTTTATATTCTGATTGAAACACTTGATTTCCCGGAAGAAATGGTCCATATTGCTTCTCAAACTTTTTGTCATCTGTCTTATCAATTTCTTTTCCGTTCATTTTTAACGATACGCCTTTTTCATTTGTAAGCAAAGTTGTATAGTACGTCTTCGCTTTCAATTTATACCGATCAAATATAAAAAAATACTTTCCGTCTTTCGTTAATGAAAAATCAGCTCTTTCTATTCCGTCCCGTTGTTTTTCACCTTGTCTCAAATATTCTTTTAATTCATTTACGTAAGATGGATTTTCTTTTATATATGAAAATAGAGGCGTTAAACTCTCTCTCGTTATCATAACCGATGGATCATCTGCCGTAACGATCTCAGCTAATTTCTCTCCGTCCCGCTCTTGTAAAATCGTAATCATCCGGTCTACTTGTGCCACCTGCGTATAATACGATAATCCGTACAAATACAATCCAATAATCGCTATAACAAATAGTGCTAACAGTGTAATGCCAACTTTTGTACCACTGCTCATGTTCTTCTTTACTACAGGACTTCCCCTCTTCATCCCGCAGTTTTGACAAAATTGCACACCATCTTCAAACTGAACTCCGCACTTTGTACATACATTCATTCAGTCAACCACCTTTTCATTAGAAGCCAGTTATTCCCTGTGTTAAGGCTTGAATTATCGTGCTAATGTAAGACCAAAGTACAATGAACGTTGCAATTCCAATTAAAACATTTGCAATAATAAGTGTGTAAACGAGATCTAATCCGCCATTGTCTAGTTTTAATACGGCTACAGTTATACTAATCCCTATATAAGTTGCAACTACCGATAATAATATCGGTAAGAAAAAGATTAATAAAAAACTAAAAAGAAAAGAAAGAACTAATATGACAATAGCCGGCGTCGCTATCGTTCCCCATATACCAAATACTTCAAGAAACGAAAAAGATGATTTCATCATCTTACCACTTACAAAAATAATAAATCCGACAAATAAAGTTAAAATTAATAAAAAGAAAAAGACCGTTATAGATTCTCCCAAAAACGTGGGAGTAGATATATCTGGTGCAAATGTTCTCGTAACTGCTGATGCTGCACTCATCATTCTATAAAAAATACATGCTCCTAAAAAACAAATAAGAACAAGACTTACAATTCCATTTCGCACTTCAATAGCGCCGCTTTTCATAATCGCTGTCGGTGCTTGTAATGCATGTTTAAAAAATTGAAAATAGCCGCTCGCAAACCGCTTCGCTTGTTCTACCGTTTCATTTGGCCGAGCTTCCTTTGCTTGTGCCGCACGTGCTTGTTCCGGCCCTTCTTCTTGGCCACTACTTGCCACTACTTCTTCCGTTAACGAATGTCCACAATTCCCGCAAAACTTTGCCTCTACTGCATGTTCTGTATGACATGACGGACATTTCATTCTCTTATCCCTCCTTAAGCATATACCTTATAGGGTGTTACAAGTTCAATATATGAATTTGTACATAAAACATGACTACAAGAAAAAGATTCTGAAATCCTTCTTCCGAAAGAAAATATATGTGCTAGCAATCTTGAAAAAAAATGCTATTATGAAACAGAATAAATAATATTTTTAACAGATTGGATGAAAGAAAATGGAATTGGTAAACTCAATTTTTCAAATACTCCTTACAAGCGTAATCCAATTATTATCTTTAATTGGCGTTATCATTGTAATTGGATTTCTATTAGGCTATTTAGAATCTCTCACACGCATGTATTGGTCGAGAGCTTTTGGAAGAAAAGGATTCCTATTAACGGCTTGGATTGGTGTTCCGATTCACGAACTTGGACATGCCATTATGTGCGTACTGTTCCGTCATAAAATTGTGGCGACTCAGTTCTTCCCAACAGATACAAGTCAAGGGGCTTTAGGTTATATACAACATCAATACAATCAAAAAAGTGTGTATCAACGAATTGGGAATTTCTTTATCGGCATTGGGCCTATTATTTCTGGTATTACTGCATTAATCCTTTTAATGCGCTATTTCGTACCAGAATCATATTTTTTATTTAATACAACTCTCGACAAAACGATTGCTTCTACTTCTATTAATGTAGAAATGATTCAAAACATGCTCTTGTCGACGTTTGTATTATTGAAAAGCTTATTTACAATCGGCAATTTATTGAATCCTTCCTTTTGGTTATTTTTATTTATCGCCATTTGCATTTCCGCACATATCGCTTTAAGTAAACCAGACATTAAAGGATCAATAGACGGTGTTGTCGTCATGTTTATCGTGTTATTTTTATTCAACATAATAGCAGGACTGTTTCAATACGACAGTAATCAGCTAATTGGACAGGTTATGAAATATAATATGTATCTCATTGCGTTTTCTAGTGTGGCACTGCTGTTCTCTTGTCTTTCTACACTCGTTAGTTTTTCGTTTTATAAAATAAGAAGAGGGCGTTCTTTTTGAACGCCCTCTTCTTATTCTCTCAAGATGATTAATGAATTTTTCTCCTATATTCTTTATTTCACCACTAATAACTAGCTTTTGTACATGAGCAACTATTCCAACTAAATTCTTAAGAATAAACGGGCTGTTCACCTAATGGAAATATTAAATTCTTCCTTTCAAATACTATTCTATACACCAATAATAAGCTCAAGAGAAAACTATTTACTTACGTAAAAGCACATCAATATCTTTCTTGAATTTCAAAATACAAATTATTGAAGAGATTGGATATATATTAAAGACCTCGTCATTCCCATAGGATGATGAGGGTTTTTATGCAAATAAAGACACCCTAAGGTGCCTTCCGCTCTATATTCGTTTTACCACTTATTTAAATATAACTAATTATAAACCTCATTAAATTTCTAAATGTTTACAATAAAATTATATCGAAAAAACGCACAAATAACTAGACTTGTAATTAAAATCCATTAATTATAATATACAAATGTAATTAAAAAAAGAAAAGAGAAGGTGATTGTATGAAAAGTTTAAAAGTTTTTACAACAGGTGTTGTATTGGCTACTTCATTTGCAACATTTAATAATGAAGTAAATGCAGGAGTACAAAATACAAATCAGAAATTTATCGATATAGAATCTATTGATAAATGGGTTGGAGAAAACCAATTAGTAGCTGAGGAAGGAAATGTATTTGGAGTAGGAAAGCCTAGTTTGCAACCAAAATCAGTAAATACTTATTCTAAAGGTGATACACTAGATTATAAGATCGAAAAGAAGGGTAATAGTATTGAGCAAACAATTACTTTAGCGCCTGAAGATACGAACGCTACTATTGAAATTCCATTTGACTTCCAAGATGGAGAGTATATTCAACTTATTAAAGATGAATATGGCAACTTCAATGGGGCTGGTAACGTTTATAATAAAGAAAATGAATCAATTGCTTTATTATATACGCCACAAATAAAATCTGAACTAGGTGCTACAATCCATGCAGAAGTTTCTAAAGGGAATGTGTTGCAGTTACATGTGGAAGCTAGTGAAGCAAAGGAACCAGTTACAGTGGCTATGAAAGCAAGTGTAAAATATTACAAAGATTATTTCTCAGGTGCTAAGTGGATAACGCGCGATGGTATGATATCACTAAGCATTACGCATAAACCATATTTAACATCTGGAAAAAACAATGCAGAAGTTCTTTCTAGAAGGCATGATAGTTGGGTTAAGTTAAAAGCTGTTCATTCTGGAAATAGTAAATGGAAGAATGAATCAGGATTAAAGAAACAGTATGATTGTCATCATGATACCATTGGTAGTAAGAAAAACCCTTGGAATATTGAACCAAGTAGGCCAAATGTAAGTTATCCACAGACGCTTTTAGCAGCCTGCAATCCAAGTTAAATCTATATTATTTTAGGAGGAATATACTTGGATATTCAAATTTTCACAGAATTAAGACCCGTATTTAAGGTGCTGATTGGTATCTTAATAGCTCTTTCGTATTTAATTTTGATAAATTGTAAAAAAATCAATACTCTATATGTATTTAGTATTTCTGGAATTTGTATATTGATAGCGGGTCTCTTATATGTAATGTCTGGATTTATAGTAGATGAATACCAAGTTGAGATAGATGGAACAAGCTTATATATGATATTTACTATATTTATTTTGGGTGTTTTAAATGTTTTATTTTATATATTCAAAAATAGAACAAGTGAGTGAATGTATGATATATGATTAATAAATGAGGAGCTTCCTAGAAATTCACTTATGGGTGGCTCTTCATTTTTCAAAAGGAATCAATATATTTAGCAAGAGTGGTGTAACGATGAAAAAAATGATACTGTTTAGTCTTGTAATCATTTCAATTCTGTCTGGTATATTTTTTGTGCAAAAAGGGAATAAAAATCAGGAACTTGAAGTTAGTAAGATACAGGACGGGAATTATTATCAAAATTCGATTTCAATTAAACAACTAAAGGCAGACCTAATTAATAATGAAAAGCATGTTATATATTTTTATAAGGAAGGTTGCCTATACTGTGAGCAAGTTAGCCCAATTATTGTACCAATGGCAAAAGATAAAAATATCCCAATGAAAGTAATAAATTTAGGGGAATACCCTATAGAGGAGTGGGATAATTTTAGGATAGAAGCAGTCCCTACAATCGTTGAGTATAGAAACGGGAAAGAAAAAAATAGAATTGAAGGAGCGCACAGTGAAACATCTTATAAAGAATGGTTTAATATTATAAGATAAAATACTGGTTGCCATATATCTTATTTACACCGAAAAGAGCCAGTTCATATCGAACTAGCTCTTTTCATCAGTTATTTCCCTTATAATCACAATGCTCAACAGGCACACTAGCATGCCCTTCTTCATCGGTACACCATGACTGTGATTGGAATGCAAGAAAGATACCAATCCATTCTTCTTCCTTTTCAAAGTGAATGAGTATTCCTCCGTCTTGCCATATGCCATCATCACCTTGCCATTTTTCTACATTCCCTTGATTCATATGAATATCATGTATACCGTTTCCTGGTTTGAAATGAAAATAGGAATCTGGTGTATTTTCTTCTGGTCCCCATCTTTCACCAAACGCGTAAATAATTGCTTTTTCTTCTATTGCTCGTTTTATATAACGTTCTATTTTTTCATTTAAATCATTATCTGCTCCTGCTTTTTCGGGAGGCAAAGGAATCATTTGATTTGAGTCAAATAGATTTCCTCTTACATAATCTAAAGCTACTTTCGGTTCATTGTTTTTTATTTCTGTAAAACCGAATGGTAATGTCGGTAAAATATGAATCGCCTCTGACTTAATATTGTTACTCGCAAAATATAAAACTTCTGATGGATAGCTTTGCGATTTTACGTTAATTGCAATGCGATAATCTACTTCTGCTTCATCTTGTAAATGAACTTGATAATGAGGAGTTTTCCCTTTTCCCATCTTTGATTGTATAACTGTACCTTTTAACACGCCGTAATTTTTTAAGGGCATACATTTCATCTCCTATTCATCTAGTAGAAGCTTTTCATATTTAAAACATTATCCATTCATAAAAAAAATCCTCCTATGTTAGGAGGATTTTTAATTTCTCAACATATACCAAACAATAACCTCTACCACTACAAGCAAAACCGCACCAAAGATCATTAACGTCGTCTTCTTTAACAGTTCATTTTCACGGTAAGGGATATTACATAAGTAAGCACCTAGTGTAATCCGTGATGGACAAGCGATTGTCGCTACTGATGATGCGGTGTTTTGAAGTGTTGTGACATATTGCCACGGGAGTGCTACGTTTTGTGCGGTTTGCATTTGTAGTTTTATAAACATTGCATTTGATCCTGCGTTACTACCTGTTAAAAATCCACCAATAGCGCCAATAAACGGCGCAACGAAAACGAAAAAGGTTCCAAATGTATCACCAGCTGTCTTTGCGAGTAATGAATGCATGCCTGATGCACCCATTAGTTCTGAAATGGCGATAAACATTGTCGTAGTAATAGCAAAAGGAATCCATTGTTTGATTGTTTGCGAGAGTGATTGTTTAATAATATTAGACGGGATGCGGAAGAAAATAATAGTAAATAAGCAAGTCATACCGAGCCAAAATCCTGGTGAATATAGTAACTCTAGTTTGTAAGAGTATGATTTCAAATCAAGAACCGCATATGATCTGAACAAATCATGTAATGCTGGAACGAGGCGAGAAAGTAAAATACAAACTGTTAGAAATATATAAGGGCTAATAATTTTTATAATGGATACTTCTCTCTCCGTTGCAGCCGCATGTTCTGTTATAAGATTTTGCCCACTTTTTCCTTTTAATTTAATGATAAGAAAGCCAAATGTAATCGTTACGATAGAACTTAATATCCCGGCTAGTTCAACACTTACGTACGCATTAGAAAGATAGATTCCGAGAGAAAATAATAGAAAGAATCCTACTCCTTCTTTCCACTTTTCTATAACCGCTTGCCAGCCGCCAACAACGTGTAAAGAAAGAATAACAAAGTAAGCAAACATCGGAATACTTAATAGCGCTGTATTTGTACCAAGTGTTTTAAGAGGCATATTTATTAGCTGCGAACCGATAATCGTACCAGTTGCCATTGCGCCCCATGAACTAGCTAGTAAGCCGATAAATGAGAGCAGTACAGCTTGAAATGGTTTATATCCTAGTGAAAGAAAAATAGGTGCTGCAACCATGAAGCCGATACCGAATCCACTTACTGATTCAATAAGCGGGCAAATGCCAAAACACATAAGCAGCATTTGTAATAAGCGATCCTGAGTAACTTCTTCTAGAAAACTTGCTACTTGATCGATGTACCCCATTTTGTTCATGAGGTGAAATAAAAAAATACCGAAAAATAAAACGTACCCGACAATAAAACAAATTAACCACCCTTTAATCGTTGCGTGCACAGTTTCACTTATCCCTAATTGAAACGTTGGCGAGAGTAAAACGATTCCAACAGACACAGCATAAGAAATTAACGAAGACCTTAATGACGTTTGTTTAAATAAAAATAAACAAATGAAAATCATCATAATTGGGATAAGTGCCAACAATATGGCCATGTTATCATCTCATTTCGTTTAAAATACAATTTTTAACTATTATATAACAGATGTTGTAATTTTCAATTGTTTTTAAAACAGATTTAAAAAAGGAGCCAAACGGCCCCTTTTCATTCACTCCCATTTTCTATTATCCTGAAAAACTGTCTGCTGTCCGATTATTTTTTTCAACACAACAAACACAATGTAAGTACATATTGCTTGCAATGCAATATTCCAAAATTTCATTAATGTAAATGAATGAATCCGTAGAAATAATTCGTTTAATAATACAATCGAAACGATACTAAATAATTCTATACTAATCGAAAATAGACATATTTCTAAAATAGACTGTTCTTGAATGCGATTTAAGTTGGAAAAGATAAATACATATCCTAAAAATAGAGCCATTAACTCTATTTTCGTCATGCTAATGAGCCAAGCGTATAGCGGTACAGTTAAAAATAGATATAGTAGTTTACGTCTTAGCATGCCTTCTCACCCTCTAAATTATATGTATTTTCTGTATATTTTAACATTTATTACGCAAAACAAAAAGAAGAGACTTACGCCTCTTCTTTTTGTTTTGTTGCATATATTAATTCACATATTTCTTCTCGCTTTTCAGTTTCTAAAAGCTCAATGATTTTACTTCCAACGACAACTCCGTCGCATATTGTAACCATTTCTTCTACATGTTCTTTTGTTGAAATGCCGAATCCAGCGACTACTGGTAAGTTGACGTGTGATTTTACTTTTTCTAAGTAACTATGAATCTCCTCTTTAAAGTTTTGACGTACTCCCGTTACGCCCGCTACTGTAACAGCATAAACGAACCCTTCTGATTCACTCGTGATTTTTTCAATTCTTTCAATAGGGCTCGTTACGGTAACGAGTGGAATGAGCGCAATGTTTGCCTCTCGAAGTAACGGCGCAATAATATTTTGTTCTTCATACGGTAAGTCAGGAACGATAATACCATCCACACCGGCCTCTAAGCACTTCTCTACAAATCGTTCTTTTCCGAATGCGAGTACTGGATTTAAATATGTCATGAGTACAAACGGAATTTGCACTTCTTTCCTTACCTCTATTAATGCTTGAAAAATACCTTTTACTGTTACACCGCTATCTAGCGCTCGTTTCCCTGCTCTTTGAATCGTTGGGCCATCTGCGACTGGATCTGAAAATGGAATACCAATTTCAACGATGCTTGCTCCAGCCTCATCTAGAAAACGAATTCTTTCTTTTAATTTTTCAAGGCCACCATCTCCGCCCATTACGTACGGAATAAATGCTTTCTTGCCATTTTCAAACGCTGCTTTAATTTTTTCTACTCCCATTTTTTACACCTCTTCCATATAACGTTTTATACTCTCTACATCTTTATCACCACGGCCAGATAAACAAATAACAAGTCCTTCATCTTCCTTCATTTTCGGAGCTAATTTTAATGCGTATGCGACAGCATGCGAGCTTTCTAACGCCGGGATAATGCCTTCTTTTTTCGTTAATAATTGAAATGCTTCTAATGCTTCTTCGTCTGTTATCGAATGATAAGAAACGCGGCCAATATCTTTTAGCAAGCTATGTTCTGGACCAACACCTGGATAATCAAGTCCTGCTGAAATAGAGTGTGCTTCTTGAATTTGTCCTTCTTCGTTTTGCAGAAGATACATCATTGATCCGTGGAGAACGCCAACGCTTCCTTTCGTTAAAGTTGCTGCATGCTTTTCTGTATGAACGCCTTTTCCAGCTGCTTCTACGCCGTAAAGAGCAACTTCTTCATCGTGTACGAACGGATAAAACATCCCCATCGCATTACTACCACCGCCAATACAAGCAACGACTGCTTCTGGTAACTTTCCTTCTAACGCCTCATATTGTTTTTTCGTTTCATTTCCAATTACACTTTGGAAATCACGGACAATTTGCGGGAATGGATGTGGTCCGAGAACAGATCCCATAATGTAGTGCGTATCATGCACATGTGAAACCCAGTAACGAAGCGCCTCGTTTACCGCATCTTTTAATGTACCGCTACCTGCCGCTACACTTTCTACTTTCGCTCCGAGTAATTCCATTCGGAACACATTTAATTTTTGACGTCTTACATCTTCTTCTCCCATAAAAATGACGCATTCTAATCCGAGAAGAGCACATACAGTAGCTGTTGCAACTCCGTGTTGTCCAGCTCCTGTTTCAGCGACAACTTTTTTCTTGCCCATTCGCACTGCAAGTAGTGCCTGACCGATTGTATTGTTAATTTTATGAGCTCCTGTATGATTCAAATCTTCACGTTTTAAATAAATCTTTGCACCACCGCAATACTTCGTCATATTTTCAGCATAATATAGCGGTGTTTCTCTTCCGACGTACGTTTTTAAATAATGATTTAATTCCTTTTGAAATGCTTCATCTTGCATCGCTTCTTTATATGCTTCTTCTAGTTCTAGTACAGATTGCATTAACGTTTCTGGAACGTATCGTCCTCCGTATATACCGTAATGTCCTTTTTCATCTGGATATGCGTAGTTCATTTGGAACACTCCTTCGCTTTTATAATAAATTGTTTTATTTTCTCTACATCTTTCTTTCCTTCTGTCTCTACTCCGCTGCTCACATCGACCATATATGGCCGAACAGTTCGAATTGCTTCTTCTATATTAAGAGCGTTTAATCCACCAGCTAATATCATTTTCTTTCGCAATTCTTTTGGCATATCTCTAAGTAGTTCCCATGAAAATGTCTTTCCATTTCCTCCATGAAACTTTTCTTTCGGGCTATCAAATAATATATAATCCGCTTCATACCCTTGGGCGTTTTTCATATCACTCTCTGAAGTTACTCCTAGTGACTTTATAGACGGAATATTCAATCTTCTAATTTGATAATTGTCTTCATCCCCATGTAGTTGTACATGTGTTAACCCGCACTCATCTGCAATTTTCTGGATCACTTCTACTGATTCATTTACGAAAACACCGATTTTTAACACGTTGGCTGGAAGCTCCTGAATGATTTCTTCCGCTCTCTTTGGAGTAATCTCCCGCTTACTTTCTGCAAAAACAAATCCGAGTGCATCTGCGCCATATTCGCACGCACTTTTCGCTGTTTCCACATCAGTGATGCCGCAAATTTTCACTTTCATATATTCACCTTACAATCTTCAAAAAAACTACTAATAGAAGATGATGTCATAAGCGCCTCTCCAACTAATACACCTTTGGCTCCAGCTCTTTTAACACGAATAATATCTTCTTTTGAATGAATGCCACTTTCACTAATCCAAAGTAGTTTCTCCTCATTCAATCTTTTTCCAAGCTTTTCAGTTTGGCTTAAATCTACTTCGAACGTTTTTAAATTACGATTATTAATGCCAATAACGTGCGGATTTAATACAATCGCAGTTTCTAATTCCTGTTCATCATGAACTTCAACAATCGCTTCTAATCCTTTTTCTAACACGTAGCTATACAGCTCTTTTAACTTCTCTTTCGTTAACGCTGCTACGATTAGTAAAATAATATCTGCTCCCGCTTCATACGCTCTATCGATTTGAATCTTATCGATTATGAAATCTTTACATAAAAGCGGAATGTTACTTTCTTCTCTTGCTGTTTGTAAATCGTGAAACGATCCTTTAAAAAATTGACCATCTGTTAAAACAGATACTGCTCCTGCACCACATTTCTCATATGTTCCCACTTGTTTTCGTACGTCAACGTGTAAATTGATATCTCCTTTTGATGGTGATGCTCGCTTTACTTCTGCAATGACAGTAAACTGCTGTAACGCTTCTACAAGTGAATGTGTCTTTCTTTTTGTTTTTACTGGTGTATATATTTCATATAACTCCGCAACTTCCTTTTTCTTCTGTTCTACAATTTTATCTAAAATCGTCCCCACTTTAGTTCACCCTTTCTAATTTTTCGTTGCTTGCTACAATTAATAAGTTTAATTTGGCTAATGCTTTTCCAGAGTCAATGCTATGTGCCGCGAGTTTAATTCCTTCTTCAATCGTTTCTGTTTTTCCATTTGCGAAAAGAGCTAGACCTGCATTTAATAAAACGGTATCGCGATAAACACTCTTTTCTCCGCTCAATACGCCGACCGTAATCTTTGCATTTTCTTTTGAATTCCCTCCTCTAATCTCTTCATTTTTCACTCTTGAAAAACCATACTTTTCTGGATCAATACTCATTTCTACTATTTCATTATCTTTTAAAATGACAACATGATTCTCTCCTTGTAATGATGCTTCATCTAAAAATCCACTTCCGTTTACGACAAGCGCTTGTTTCCGGCCTAACTTTTGTAATACTTGCGCAACTGGTAATAACATATCTCGTTTATAAATACCGACAAATTGTGTTTCTAAATTCACTGGATTTGTTAAAGGACCAATTAAATTAAAGATCGTCGGCACGTTTAACTCTTTTCTTATTTTCATAATGCGCCTTAGTGCTGGATGCATCGCTGGTGCAAATAAAAATGCAATGCCGACATGCTCTAATAAATAATCAATTTCGTTTGGCGTACTGCTAATATTTACACCTAATTCTTCTAATAAGTCCGCACTTCCTGTTTTACTAGAAACAGCTCGATTACCATGTTTTGCAACCTTTACGCCAGCTCCTGCCAGTACAAATGCCGATGTTGTACTAATATTAAACGTTTGGGCACCGTCACCACCCGTTCCGCAATTGTCCATCGCTCCTTGTATATGGTTCGAAAATGGTAGTGCCTTTTCGTGAAGAGCTCGAACAAGGCCGTATATTTCTTCTGCAGTTTCACCTTTCGCTTTCAGTAAGACTAAGAAAGCTGCAATTTCACTTTCCAATATGTTTTCATTTAATAAAAGAAGCCCTGCTCTATACATTTCCTCTTCTGTTAAATGTTTCCCCTCCACTAATTTACGAAGATAGCTATTCATACTCTTTCCTCCTCCTTCACTTCTGTTAAAAAGGCACATATTAACTTTCCGCCTTCTTCTGTCGCGATTGATTCCGGATGAAACTGTAATCCGAAGAGCGGATAATAATTGTGACGGACTGCCATTATTTCTCCATCGTCCATCGCTGTCGCTAGTATGTCAAAACACTTTGGCAAGCTCGTGTGCTCTGCAACAAGGGAATGATAGCGCATCGCCGTTAGCGGCTGTGTAGCGTATGAAAAAATTGACGTTCCGTTATGTTTCACACGTGATGTTTTCCCATGTTTAATACGTTCTGCTCTAACAATGTCTCCTCCAAATGCAGCTATGATCGCTTGGTGGCCTAGACAAATCCCTAATATGGGAACGTTCTTATAAAAATGGCGGATGACATCGATACAAATGCCAGCATCCTCTGGTTTTCCTGGTCCTGGTGAAAGTACAATTCCTCTTGGATTCATCTCTTCTAGCTGTTCTATCGTTATTTGATCATTTCTTACGACTATAATATCTTCTTCGTATTCACCTAACAGTTGATACAAGTTATAAGTAAATGAATCATAATTATCAATTAGTACAATCATTTCATTACCTCCAATAGTGCTCTCGCTTTATTTAACGTTTCTTCATATTCAGCTACTGGGTCTGAATCATAAACAATTCCCGCTCCTGCCTGAACGTATGCTTTTTCACCCTTTACGACCATCGTTCGAATAGCGAGCGCCATATCAAGATTCCCTGAAAAACTAACGTATCCAACTGCACCCGCGTATACATTTCTTTTTTCATTCTCTAGCTCATTTATAATTTCCATCGCTCTAATTTTCGGAGCTCCCGACACTGTTCCTGCTGGTAGACAATACGCTAATGCATCAAATTCACTCATTTGTTTTCGCAATGTTCCGTAAACTTCAGATACAATGTGCATAACGTGAGAGTATTTTTCTACTTTCATATATTTATCTATCGTAACCGAGCCGATTTCGCTCACTCTACCAATATCGTTTCGCCCAAGATCTACAAGCATCATATGCTCTGCTCGCTCTTTCTCATTGTCTAACAGTTCTTTTGCGATTTCCTCATCTTCCCTCTTCGTTTTCCCTCTCGGTCTTGTACCAGCAATTGGATTCGTCATCACTTTATCCTCCCTTACTGATAGTAAACTTTCTGGCGAAGAACCGAGTACAACATAATCTTGAAAATCGATATAGAACATATATGGTGATGGATTTGCAATTCGAAGTTTTCGATATAACGCGAATGGATCACCAATACATTCACTTTGTAAACGCTGTGACAGTACGACTTGGAATATGTCTCCGGCTCTTATATGTTCTTTCGCCATTTCTACCATCCCACAAAACTCTTTTTCCGTTATAGAAGAAGTGAATGATAATGTGGATTGTATTGCATTTACTTCAGTTTCTTCTCCTTGTAGCACTTCCTCTTTGTATAATCGTAGCCTTTCGTATACTTCCTCATAATCTGCTGAATCATCTTCCCTGCATACATATACAAACGACAACCTTTGGCGCAAATGATCGTAAACGATAAACTCACGATATAGTAAGAGGTGTACTTCCGGAATATTTAATGGGTCGTGTAAATCCGCTCCAATGTTTTCATACTGCCGAATGACATCATATCCAATATAACCAACTGCTCCTCCGCAAAATGGAAATGGGCTGTCTACTTGTGATGATGCGATTATTTCTTCTAACACTTGTAGTACGTTACCTTGTAACTTTTCTGCCCGGCCGAAAATCGTTCGTTCTACTTCCGTACCAACGCTTTTTACTTCTCCATAAGGATTACATCCTAAGTAAGAATAACGCCCTTTATCTTGATGAAGCTGTGAACTTTCTAATAAAAATTTCTTCTTTCCTTTCATACGTCTATATAAAGAAATTGGCGTAATGCTATCTCCTTCTTCTTCAGTAATTACTAAAAATGTCTTTCTCTCTCTTTTTTGTTTTATAAATTCTTCTTTCGTCATCATGTCCTTCACCTCACTCTGAAAAATAAAAAAGTCCCCTACATATCGAAAATATGTAGAGGACGATAAATATACCGCGGTACCACCTCGTGTTGGATGCAAAAGCATCCCGCTTTGTTCAGGTACAAAATTTATACCTTATCCTTGTAACGGCGGAACCCGGGTTGCCTACTGAAAACAATTGTTCAGCATACCTCTCGTAAGCCCATTCCGTATATGGCACCGTACCGGGCTCCCACCTATTCCCGGCTCTCTGTAACGTCTCCAATATACGTACTCTTCTTACTTAAACGATTTCATTTATTTAATTTTTTATACACAAAAAGGGAGTACTCATCCTATAGAAAGGACGGGTACTCCCGTGGTGCCACCTTAATTCGTTACAAATGTAACGCACTTTACCGTATCAAAAACAATACGTGTCTCTTGTATCGATGAGATCATGTCGCCAAAGCCTACTTCTTTCGTTTCGGTTTGGAAGCTCCGAAGCCCATTCCACATCAATTCCATACTGATTCGCACCAACCATCAGCTCTCTGACATGTTCATCATGTGTACTCTTCTTCATCAACGCTTGCATTTTTTTAAGTTGCACTCATTATAGACCTGACTTTTTTCACAAGTCAATACTTTTTTAAAAATTTTATTTTTCTTTCCTTTCAATATTATATTGACAAAACAACCTCTTTTTATGTAAATATAATAAATACTCTATTAAAAATAAGGTTTTTTGTATGAATATTATATATTAAAAAAGTAAAATGACATCAAAAAACGCTTACATTTCTGAAAATTCGTATTTCTATATGGATTTTTCAGAATAATCATGATAGATTATAAAGTGAAACTTTAATAAGTAGAGGGGATTCATCCCCACTGATTATTAGTTGAACCAATCGGGCATTTTCGGACAGTTGATCTCCCACCTAACTTCCTTGCCCAGCCAATTTTAAGGTGGGGGTTTTACTGCCCGTTAATGCGGGATAAATATGCATAACGCATCAAAAGACCTGACAAAAGAAAGGGGAACTACATGAGTACGCAGATGTTAACTTTAACTTCTATCTCTATTTACATGCTCGGGATGTTAGTAATCGGCTATTTCGCCTACAAACGAACGTCCAACTTAACAGATTATATGCTTGGCGGGCGTACACTAGGCCCCGCAGTAACAGCATTAAGTGCTGGAGCATCCGATATGAGTGGTTGGCTTTTAATGGGATTACCCGGTGCAATGTTTAGCGTTGGATTAAGTAGTAGTTGGATTGCGATCGGCCTAACACTAGGCGCATATGCAAACTGGCTTTATGTCGCTCCTCGCTTACGTACCTACTCAGAAATTGCAAGCAACTCTATTACTATTCCAGAATTTTTGGAACACCGTTTCCACGACAAATCTCATATGCTACGCTTAGTATCCGGACTTGTTATTATGATTTTCTTTACTTTTTATGTAGCTTCAGGATTAGTTTCAGGCGCTGTATTATTTGAAAATTCATTTGGCATGAACTATCATGTTGGATTATTCATTGTTGCAGGCGTTGTTGTCGCTTACACATTATTTGGTGGTTTCTTAGCAGTAAGTTGGACAGACTTCGTACAAGGAATCATTATGGTAGTCGCTCTTATTCTTGTTCCTATCGTAACAATTATGAATTCGAACGGACTTGGACCTGCATTTGATACAATTCGATCTGTAGATCCAACACGTCTAGATATTTTTAAAGGTGCCTCTACTTTAGGAATGATTTCTCTATTCGCATGGGGCCTTGGTTATGTCGGACAACCTCATATTATCGTACGCTTTATGGCAATTTCTTCTGTAAAAGAACTTAAAAGTGCACGAAGAATTGGTATGAGCTGGATGATTTTCTCTGTTGTTGGAGCTATGTTTACTGGTCTTATTGGTATTGCTTACTATTCACAACAAGAGTTAACATTATCTAACCCAGAAACAATTTTCCTTGAACTTGGAAAAATTTTATTCCACCCACTTATTACTGGATTTTTATTAGCCGCTATTTTAGCAGCGATCATGAGTACAATCTCATCTCAGTTACTCGTTACTTCTAGTGCCGTAACGGAAGACTTATATCGTACATTCTTCAAACGTTCTGCATCTGATAAAGAACTTGTATTTGTCGGTCGTATGGCTGTGCTTGTTATTGCCTTAGTTGGGTGCGCTTTAGCGTTTAAACAAAATGATACGATTTTAGCTCTTGTTGGGTACGCTTGGGCTGGTTTTGGTTCTTCATTTGGACCTGCTATTTTATTAAGCTTATATTGGAAACGTATGACGAAATGGGGCGCGCTTGCTGGTATGATTTCTGGTGCCGCTACTGTTATTATATGGACTCAATTCAAATTCTTAAAAGATTTCTTATATGAAATGATTCCAGGTTTCGCTATTAGTTTACTAGCTATCGTAATTGTTAGTTTACTAACACAACCTTCAAAAGAAGTTGAAGAGCAATTTGAGGATTTCGAAAAACAACATCGTCATAATTTATAAAAAAATCTCTGCTGTTATCGTAACAGCAGAGATTTTTTACAGTTCGACAATCTTCTTATCAAATTTAACAAATTCTTTATGTTTCGTTAAATTTAACATAACACTACTCCTTTATAGTATGAGTATCAGCACTTATACAGAAAGGGGACTCCAACATGTTAGCAGCTTTCCAGCAACAACAAACACGAAAATTTTCACCTATCACAAATACTTCTGCGTCTTGTTTAAACATGCAACCTAACCCGCCTAAAATTTCAATTGCTCCTTCTGTTATTTCAGTCATCGGTGTTCATATGGAAAAACATAAATTAAAAATAAAAACGGGACAAAACATTGTGTTATCAGCTTCCATTTTGCCAATACAAGCAACGCATAAAGAGCTTATTTGGTCAAATATGAATTCTGATATCATCACCATATATCCAAAAGGCGACACCGTGACAATTACTGGAAAAAACGCAGGTAGAGCAGTCGTAATTGTCACAACTGCTGAAGGCAAATTCCGTGACCTATGTGTCATTCATGTACAACCTTATATGACAAATCCAAAGTAAAAGAGTGGCTTTGTAGCCACTCTTTTACTTGATTTCAATATTTGAGTTTTTACTTTTTACAAGATTAATGAATTGTTCTTTATTTCTTGGAGAAATAATTTCTGTTTTATGTGTATCGTAAACAATTTCAAGTCGGTCAAATGATAATGCATGGGCTGCTATTTGAAATTTGTTTTATATCTCGTATAAATATACGTTTTGTAACGAGACCCGATCTAATCGTAATTATTTCTTCCCGGGCAATATATTTTGCCAAAAAGCAACTCCAGCTAAACAACATTGCTAATGGAATTGTAAAAAGCAAAAGAAAATATTCTCTCCCTACAAAAATTGGTGCAAAACAAGCACCCAAAACAATAAAAAAATTGGATATAACCATGTATCTTTTTTGATGGAAACTCCATTTCCCTCCCCCTTCTACGCCCGTATTTCTATAAAACAAAAAGAGAAGTATCACAACTTCTCTTTTCTCCCCTAACACTATAATTCCTGTGTATACACCGGCTCGTTTACGACATTTTTTGACGTTCGCTTTTGTTGCTGTAATAAGAAAACAGATACACCAAACAATACGAGCATGCTACCGATGATTTGCATTGCATTTAATTTTTCTCCAAGTAAGAAGAACGCAAGTATAGATGCTCCAACAGGTTCTCCTAAAATACTCATTGAAATTGTCGTTGCATTTACATAATTTAACAGCCAGTTATTAATTACATGTGACACTGTCGGCACAACCGCAAGTAAAAGAAAAACGGTCCAATCCCACTTCGTATAACCTGTAAAGGGTACTTGCAATATGACATTATAAATCCCCATAAAAAGACCTGCGAATGCAAAGACTGTAAAGCTATAAATCCAGTGTGATACTTTCTTTACTGTCGTTTGCCCGATAAATAAATAACCGACAACTGCTATTACACTTAGAAAGGATAATATGTCTCCATAAATTGCTTGCTTACTTAAACCTAAATCTCCCCAACCAATGCACATTACGCCTAGAATAGCGATTCCCATCGTTGCAATGGCTGAATATGTTGTTCTTTCTTTGAACAGAAAAAAACCTCCAACTAAAGATACGATCGGTTGAAGTGCCAAAATAATTGTTGAACTAGCAACTGTTGTATGCTTTAAAGATTCAAACCATAAAAGAAAATGAAGTGCTAAAAAGAAACCAGATCCAATTAAAAAGCCCCAATCTTTCATTTGAATCCTATTAAATTCCTCTCTTTTTTTCCATACGATAGGCAGCATAATAAGTACGATAATCCATAAGCGGTACATACTTAATATTGAAGATGGTGCTGAGGACATCTTTACAAAAACTGCTGCAAAAGAAATAGCAATTATAGAAATAGCCAATGGTAGTGCGATTGATTTTTCTTGTTTCAAATCCTGTCTCCCCTCTCACCTGTCAAAAATCCCACTTCATTATATCCGTTTTCTTTCGTAACTTAAATACTAATTTTTTAGATTCTTCGTACCATTATGGTAAAATAGAAATTAAGGCACCAATTAGTGAATATTTATTTCCTTTTTCACTACAAGCGTCGCTCTTACAATCATTACAGTAAATTTTTATTTAGGGGGATCTACATGAGTCAAACAATAGGGAGAATTGAAGAAATTTCATTTTATAGCGCATCACTTCAAGAAGACGTTACGCTTCTCGTTTATTTGCCAGTAAATTACACACCACTGCACAAACATACAGTTGTAATTGCACAAGATGGTAGAGATTATTTTCAGCTTGGTAAAGCGCACCGTGTAATTGAGCGCCTTCGTGAAACTGAAGAAATTGACCGTACAATTATTGTCGGTATTCCATATAAAAATGTACAGGATCGTAAAGAAAAATATTTCCCAAATGAAGTAAAAAATGCTGCATATATTCGTTTCCTTGCTCATGAACTTGCACCATATATTGATGAAAATTATCCAACGTACCAAATGGGAAAAGGTCGTGTTTTAATTGGTGATTCTCTTGGCGGAACAGTTTCCTTTATGACTGCGCTTATGTATCCGCATACATTCGGTAAAGTCGTTATGCAATCACCATTTGTGGATGAGACAGTGATGAACTTAGCAAAAGACTTCAAAGATCCACAAGCATTAGAACTGTATCACGTCATTGGTACAGAAGAAACGGCTGTAAAGCGTACTGATGGACAAGTATCTGATTTCGTAGAACCAAACCGTGAGTTAAATACACTTCTCACAGATAGAAATTTCATTACGCATTACGAGGAGTTTGAAGGTAATCATACTTGGAAATATTGGCAAACTGATTTACCGAAAGCCTTCTCTCATATTCTATCAATGAAATAATAGAGAGCAGTATTCAGAATAATTTGATATAATAGATAAAGAGATTTATTTATCTCAAAATCTAACTAGACTTACAAAGGGAGGAATTGGAACATGAAATTAGGCATTGTAATTTTTCCATCTAAAATGATTCAAGATAAAGCGAACGGATTGCGTAAGCGTTATGACCCGCACTACGCATTAGTTCCGCCACATATTACATTGAAAACACCCTTTGAGACGCAAGATGAACAATTAGAATCGATTGTAAACGAGCTACATACAATCGCAGGTAAAACGAATCCTTTCACCCTTCATGTTGGGAAAGTTGGTTCATTCGCACCTGTTAATAACGTCCTTTATTTTAAAGTAGAAAAAACACCTGAACTTACTTTCTTAAATGAAGAAATGCATGGCGGGTTATTCACACAAGAACGCGAATATGCTTTCGTACCTCACTTAACAATCGGACAAGGCTTATCAGATGCAGAGCATGCTGATGTATTGGGTCGATTACGTATGAAAGATTTCTATTATGAACAACCAATTGATCGTTTCCATCTTCTATATCAATTAGAAAATGGAACATGGACTGTACACGAAACATTCCACCTTGGAAAGGGGAACAACTAATTTGCACGCACAGATTGTACAAACGGACGAACAACTAAGAGATGCATTCTCTGTACGTAAACAAGTGTTTGTAAATGAACAACGTGTCTCTGCTGAAGAAGAGTACGATGAGTTTGAAGAAACTTCAACACACGTTGTTATATATGACGATGATGTTCCAGTTGGTGCTGGACGTTTTCGCACTCTTGATGGTATAGGGAAAATGGAACGCATTTGCGTGCTAGGTTCCCATCGTAAAAAAGGTATCGGAAAAATTGTTATGGATGCGCTTGAAGCGTATGCAAAAGAAAATTCGCTACCAAAATTGAAACTTCATGCTCAAACACATGCTGAAGATTTCTATAAAAAACTTGGCTATGTAACGAGTTCTGATGTATTTATGGAAGCAAATATCCCGCACGTCGTAATGATAAAAGAATTGTAATTTGAAAGCAGGAGGTGACCCCTCCTGTTTTTTACATTGCTATTTTCTTTTTCTTCCGCTAAAGTTAAATGTTGATGCTATAGTTTTGAAGGTGAACATATGACACAAGAAAAATTTTCACAAAAATCGTTAACACACGCTGATATTCCGCGTGCGACATATCATATTCCGAAAACATCTACCCATTTAATTATGGAAGAAGATGTAGATGCGGCTTATTTCCGCGCTCTCGAACAACAAAATGTTTTTTTAAACGAAAAACAATTAGAAGCCGTGCGCACAACAGAAGGTCCTGTTCTCACACTAGCTGGTGCTGGAAGCGGGAAAACATCTGTTTTAACAACTCGCGTTGGTTATTTAGTAAATGTAAAACAAGTTCATCCACGAAATATTTTATTACTTACATTTACACAAAAAGCAGCTGAAGAAATCCGAAGTCGTGTTGCGAAGTTACCAGGTATGAATCATGCAGCAAGTAGCTATGTTGTTGCTGGTACATTCCACTCTGTTTTCTTAAAATTGCTTCGTAGTCAAGGGTATAATCAGCAAATTTTAGCAAATGAAAAACATAAACAAATTATGATAAAGAAAATCTTAAAAGAATTGCGTTTAAAAGACGATTATGATGCGGAAACGATACTCGCGATGATTTCACTTGAGAAAAACAAATTAAATCGTCCGAAAGATGTAAAAGCGAAAACACCAGTGGAACAAGAATTTAAAGAAGTATATGAACGTTTTGAAGAAGTAAAACAACGATACAATTATATTGATTTCGATGACATCTTATTGGAAACATATTATATGTTAGAAAATAATGCTCCTTTACTAACTCAATTACAACAACGTTTTCACTACATTGAAGTAGATGAGTTTCAAGATACATCGTATGCACAATATGAAATTGTAAAATTGTTAGCTTCGCCAAGAAATAATTTGTTCATCGCAGGTGATGATGATCAAGCTATCTATGGCTGGCGAGGGGCAAGTCACCAAATTATTTTATCTTTTCCAAAAGAATTTGATAACACAACAATTATTGCACTAAATACGAATTATCGATCCAATCCCTTTATCGTCGGGCTTGGAAATGAAGTTATAAAATTAAATCAAGAACGTTTTGATAAAGAGCTATACTCCGTTCGTGAGGAAGGTGTACAACCTTTTTATGCAAGACCTGCTACGACTCTTGATGAAGCAAATCAAATTTTACAGCTCATTCAAGAAAAAGTGGATAGCGGTGAACGAAACTATAAAGATTTTTGTTTACTGTATCGCACACATTCTGTAAGCCGTTCGTTACTTGATCAGCTTACCATTCATAAAATCCCGTTTATTAAACACGGGGCGAGCCAATCATTTTATGAACATTCTTTAATTAAGCCTGTATTAGATCATTTAAGACTCGTGATTGAGCCGTTTCGACTAGAATCACTTTCAAACATATTGCCGACGATGTATATCGGACGTGATGATTGTATTTCATTTATTGAGCGTGAACAATGGAAATATGGTGAAGGCCGTTTTCCTTCTCTTCTTCATTTCTTATTATTAAATCCGAGCTTAAAACCTTTTCAAGTGAAAAAGGTAAATGAGCGTATTGATTTTATTAAATTTATTAAAGAATTAGAACCGAAAAAAGCATTAAAAGAAATCATTCATGGTAAAGGAAAATATTTAGAGTACTTACAAAGTAACGATCGTTCTTCCTTTACGATGCATAAAGACATACAAGAAGAAATGTTGGAAGAATTAATGGAGTCTGCAACTCGTTTCACCGATATTCCAGCTTATTTACAATTTATTGACGAAGCGATTCAAGGTCAAAAAGAAATGGAAGCATTAAAAACAATGCCGCAAAAAGATGCCGTTTCACTTATGTCAATTCATAACGCAAAAGGCCTTGAATTTCCGTGTGTCTTTTTACTTGGAGCGAGTGATGGGATCCTGCCGCATACTTCTTCTTTAAAAGATGCAAATGATCGTGTTACGGAAACTTCTGAAGCGTTAGAAGAAGAACGCCGATTACTTTATGTCGCCATTACACGTGCGAAAGAAGAACTTTACATTTCTTCTCCGCAATTTTTCAGAGGAAAGAAATTAGATATATCTCGTTTTTTATATACTGTGCGAAAAGATTTACCTGAAAAGACATCCACTAAATAAGGATGTCTTTTTTTATAATGCGTTATGTACATCCCTTCTATATAAATTCCTTGTTTTTATCATAAGAATTAACGTAATATCAACCATATCCCACTCATATTGTAATAGTGTATGTCAGAACTCACGAGAAGGAGTGAACATAATGAGCTGCAATTGTAATGAAGATCATCAACATGAGTGTGATTTCAACTGTGTATCGAATGTTGTTCGTTTTATACATGAACTACAAGAATGTGCAACGACAACATGTGGATCTGGTTGCGAAGTTCCATTTTTAGGTGCACATAACAATGCATCAGTAGCGAATACACGTCCTTTTATTTTATACACAAAAACTGGAGAACCTTTTGAAGCATTCGCACCATCTTCAAGCCTTACTAGTTGCCGATCTCCTATTTTCCGCGTAGAAAGTATAGATGATGATGACTGTGCTGTATTACGTGTATTAACTGTAGTTTTAGGTGATGGTACCGCTGTACCACCTGGTGACGACCCAATCTGTACGTTTTTAGCTGTACCAAACGCAAGACTAATATCAACCTCCACTTGTCTTACTGTTGATTTAAGTTGCTTCTGCGCTATTCAATGCTTACGCGATGTTTCTATATAAAACTAAATAATGAGTTAAGCATGGATTGGGTGGCAGATAATTCTGCCACCCAATCCATGCTTAAAGAGTATTATTATGTAAATTTCTTAAAATTGGGAACTTGTCTAGAACATAGAACCTGTCCTTTTCATTAACTGAAAGTAGAAACAGATAAAGGAGTGAAAAACATGTTCTCTTCTGATTGCGAATTTACTAAAATTGATTGCGAGGCGAAGCCAGCTAGTACACTACCTGCCTTTGGTTTTGCTTTCAATGCTTCTGCACCTCAGTTCGCTTCACTATTTACACCACTACTATTACCTAGCGTAAGTCCAAATCCAAATATTACTGTTCCTGTAATCAACGATACAGTAAGTGTCGGAGATGGCATTCGAATTCTACGAGCTGGTATTTATCAAATCAGTTATACATTAACAATTAGTCTTGATAACTCACCTGTTGCACCAGAAGCTGGTCGTTTCTTCTTATCATTAGGTACACCAGCTAACATTATTCCTGGATCAGGTACAGCAGTTCGTTCTAACGTTATTGGTACTGGTGAAGTAGACGTATCCAGTGGGGTTATTCTTATTAACTTAAATCCTGGTGACTTAATTCAAATTGTGCCAGTTCAGTTAATTGGAACTGTAGACATCCGCGCAGCAGCATTAACAGTTGCACAAATTAGTTAGTAAAAAGCGGTATTTCTAATACAGAAATACCGCTTTTTATATATAATAAAAAACACTCACAGTAGCATGAGTGTTTCATTCTTCATATTGTTTTATTGCGTTCTTCTTTTTCCCACAATTGCATCCCTTTTTCTTCACAAATCCTTGTTGTTGTAATTGTTCTTGATATGCCTGTTGTTGTGCTTGGTGTTGTTGCTGTATATGATACCACTGCTGCAGGTCATATGAATTTTGCCTTGGATTATTGCTCACAGCAAACATCTCCTCTACTGTCAATTCTGTCTATTTACTATATGAACAACTCTTTATTTCCGTTCCCTCATTCTTTTAAACTCCGCTTTTTCTCGTATTATGAAAATATATTATTCTCCCATAAAATATCCTGTAATTGTTTCAATGATTGCTGCTGCTCCTGCAATGGCTAATAATGCAAGTAACGGCTCCGCAACGATAGGAATCCAATTATATAAAACTAATAAAAAAGCACTAACCCATACACCTGTACACCAATAACAGCTTAATAATTCGCCAATCCACTTTCTTAATCCATTACCTTTAACTTTTGTAAACGTTGATACACTTCCATCCGGCTCCGTAATCTCTAATTCATCAATAAATGGTCTTCGCAAAAAGGCTGTTATTTTATCATATACAATTAAACGAGTGAGCCTAAAAGCAGCTAACGCAAAAATAAAAAATAAAAGCCAGCTTGTAAACAGCATAATTCCACCTTCCCTTATCCTCTTTCGCCTATTTAAAAAAAAAGGTCTTGAGATTGTGACCAAATCTCCTCGACTCCAATATCTTATTAATGTAAATACAAACAAGAAGATAAGGAGTGACATTAATGAGTTGTAACGAAAATAAACACCATGGCTCTTCTCATTGTGTAGTTGACGTTGTAAAATTCATCAATGAATTACAAGATTGTTCTACAACAACATGTGGATCTGGTTGTGAAATCCCATTCTTAGGTGCACATAATACTGCATCAGTAGCAAATACACGCCCTTTTATTTTATACACAAAAACTGGAGAACCTTTTGAAGCATTTGCACCATCAGCAAGCCTTACTAGCTGCCGATCTCCAATTTTCCGTGTGGAAAGCGTAGATGATGATAGCTGTGCTGTGCTACGTGTATTAACTGTAGTATTAGGTGACGGTACTCCAGTACCACCTGGTGACGATCCAATTTGTACGTTTTTAGCTGTACCAAATGCAAGATTAATATCGACAACTACTTGCCTTACTGTTGACTTAAGCTGTTTCTGTGCGATTCAATGCTTACGCGACGTTTCTATCGTAAAGTAAACTAAAAAACTATTGGGGTGGTAGAAGCATTCTACCACCTTTACATATTTAAAAGCCGGCCATACTAATCGATTGGATATCATCTATAGACAACCTAATATCTCTCATACTATTTTGCGGCATAATAGATACAATGCCATTACGATACGATATGATCGATCCAACATAAGAAACTGTAGCTGTTTTTATTCTGCACCTTACTTTCGGAATGTAATGAGGGCGGTTTAATAAAAAATGAATTTTTTCATCATTATTCATATCCTTAAATGATTTATTATACGGGACAGTTCTTACTGGCTCTTGCTGTTCTTGCTCTGGCTGTTCTTCTTTTTCCTCTTCTTCTATTTTTTCTTCCACTTGCTGCTCTTCTTGTTGTTCTTGCTCTATTACCTCTTCCACAGCACTGCTTACAATATTTTCTTGTCTATTACTTTGCTCTTTTTGATCTTCATTTTCAAAGTTTGTCAGGATAATCCTTTTTATTTTCGGTGCAGCAAGTTCTAAACTCACTTGCGCAATATATAACAACGGTTTTCCAACTGTTGAACTTTTATTTTTATTCTTCACACTCGTCCCTCCCACTTCCATACGTAGCTGAATAAATCGTGTACTATTATAGTTATATTCATCACGTGGTAAGAACTTTCGTTAAAAATCGTTCTTTCTCAGAACAAATAAAAAGGACAATCTCAGCATTTAGAGATTGTCCTTTAAAAATTAATATTATATTTATCCTAGGATATGATACCCTGAATCAACGTGAATGTTTTCTCCTGTTACACCGCGTGCTAAATCACTGAATAGGAATACTGCTGTATCGCCAACTTCTTCTGGAGTTGTTGTACGACGAAGTGGTGCGCGCTCCTCAATTTCTCTTAAGATTGAGTTGAAATCGCCTACACCTTTTGCAGATAACGTACGAATTGGTCCTGCAGAAATAGCGTTGACGCGAATACCATGTTGACCTAAATCGTTCGCTAAATATTTCACGCTCGCTTCTAATGAAGCTTTCGCAACACCCATAACGTTATAATTTTTCACAACGCGCTCGCCGCCAAGGTATGTTAACGTTAAAATATTTCCGCCTTCTGTCATTACTTTCTTCGCTTCTCTTGCTACAGCTGTTAAAGAGAATGCACTAATATTTTGTGCAAGTAAAAATCCATCGCGAGAAGTATCTACAAATTCACCTTTTAAGTCATCGCGATTTGCAAAAGCAATACAATGTGCTACACCGTGAATAGTACCTACTTCTTGTTTAATTGTTTCAAAGCAAGCTGTAAGTTCCTCATCATTCGTTACATCACAAGGTAATACAAGTGATTCTTGTCCTTCTAATGTGTCCGCTAATTCACGAACATTTCTTTCTAAACGTTCTCCTGCATATGTGAATATTAATTTTGCACCTGCATTATGCAAAGAGCGAGCAATTCCCCATGCAATACTTCTTTGGTTCGCAACGCCCATAACGACAAATGTTTTCCCTTGTAATAGTTCCATGATATATCCTCCCAGAAATACTTATACTTGTTATTAGTACCTGATACTATAATTATAGTACCATAAAACCGCTTAAAGGCAAACAAAAAAGTCATTAACAGAAATTTGTTAATGACTTTTGGTTTCTATAAAAAACCGCTCTAATCCTTCTTCCCAAGACGGCATTTGTAAAAAACCATTTAATCGTAGCATGTTATGTTGAAAAATAGAATATTTTGGCCTCGCAGCCGCAGCCCCGAATTCTTCGGTTGAAACAGGTAATACATTCACTTTCATATTGGCATACGAAAATATCTTTTGTGCAAATTCAAACCAAGAGCATGAACCTCTGTTTGATACGTGGTATGTACCGTATAAAGAAGTATGAATGAGCTTATTAATAACCATATTTAAATCCGCCACATACGTAGGAGAGCCAACTTGATCCGCTACAACAGATATTTCATCTCTTTCTTTCCCTAATCGCATCATCGTTTTCACGAAATTGTTTCCATATTTACCATATAGCCACGATGTGCGAACGATAAAATATTTATTATGTAACTCTTTGACGAACTGCTCCCCCGCATACTTAGAGGCTCCATATATATTTATCGGCGCTGGACTATGAAATTCGCCGTATCCATCTGGTCTGGCGCCTTGAAATACATAATCAGTACTAATATAAACTAGCTTCGCCCCTACTAATTGTGAAGCAACCGCTACATTTCGAGCTCCGATTGCATTTATTCTATATGCAAGATCCTGCTCTTTCTCCGCATGATCTACTTTCGTATAGGCAGCACAATGAATAATTATATGTGGTTTTATTTCTTGTACTACTTGTTGTATTCGAGATATATTTGTCACATCTAATAACTTTTTATCAAATGGATATATATCATATTCTTCAGAGTTTAACTCTTCAAATAGTTGCTTTCCTAATTGACCGTTTGCTCCTGTTATGATAACCCTCTCTTTCATGTAACATGCCCCTTACTGGTCTTTTAGTGGTTTCCACCATTCCTTATTCTTTTCATACCATTTCACCGTCTCTTGTAATCCTTGTTCAAACGTATATTTCGGTTCCCAATCAAATTCATTCTTCATTTTCTCTGCATCAATCGCATAACGACGATCGTGTCCTAAACGATCTGTAACATATTCAATGTCTTTTTTTGTTTTTCCTAAAAGAGTAATAATTTGTTCCACAACTTCTACATTTGTTTTTTCATTATTTCCACCTATATTATATACTTCTCCTACACGTCCCTTATGCAAAACAACGTCAATCGCACTGCAATGATCTGTTACATGTAACCAATCTCTTACATTTAAACCATCACCATATAACGGTAGTTTTTTTCCTTCCAGTGCATTCGTAACCATTAACGGAATTAATTTTTCGGGATACTGGTACGGCCCATAATTGTTAGAACAACGCGTTACTATAACTGGTAATTGATATGTTTTATAGTAAGATAAAGCTATCATGTCCGCGCTCGCCTTACTTGAAGAATATGGACTATTTGGAGCTAACGGTGTTGTCTCTGTAAACTTCCCTGTTTTCCCTAAAGAGCCATACACTTCATCCGTTGATACTTGCACAAGTTTTATATGCGAATATTTTTTAACTAGTTCTAATAAAGTGACCGTCCCAATTACATTTGTATCATAAAAAGGAATCGGATTTTCAATACTACGGTCCACATGTGATTCAGCTGCAAAATTTACAATCACTTGTACGTCTCGCTCTTTTATAACGTATTCTAACAGCTCTCCATTTTGAATTTCTCCTTTTACAAAAGAGTAATTCGGGTGATTCTGAAGAGATTTTACGTTATTTAAATTCCCGCTATATGTTAATGCATCGTAATTAATAATTTTATATGATTCATAACTTTGTAGCATGTAATGAACGAAATTACTTCCAATAAATCCAGCCCCACCTGTTACTAATATATTCATAAACAACTCTCCTACTTAAAAACTATCTTCATATTCCTCTAGTAATGGCAATATCTGATCCTTATCGGACAATATAGGATCTGTTACTGGCCAAGGAATTGCTAAATCTTTATCTTCCCAAAGTAATCCAGAGTCGTGCTTTGCGCTATAATATTCATCTACTTTATACATAACGATAGTATGCGGGACAAGCGTGCAAAATCCATGCGCAAATCCTTTTGGCACTAGTAACTGCCGATGGTTATCTGCACTTAAAATATATCCTTTCCATTGTTTAAATGTTGGTGATTTTTTTCGTAAATCAACGATAACATCATAAATTGCCCCTTGCATAACTTGAATGAGTTTCGTTTGTGCTTTCGGTTTTTTTTGAAAGTGTAGTCCCCGAATCGTTCCTGCCTTAGCCGAATAAGATACGTTATCCTGTACAAATGAATACGTTATCCCTAATGTTTCTAGCACCTGCTTATTATAGCTCTCTGAAAAAAAGCCACGCTCGTCTCCAAACAACCTCGGTTCTAACAATTTTGCATCGGTAAAATTTGTTTCTACAACTTTCATATTCTCACCTATTCTCCGTTAAACTGTTTCCCAAAATTAATACCCCGTGCTAACGTATTCGCCTTTTGAAGCGAAGCATGAGTTCCCGCATCAGTCCACCAGCCGCTCATTTCATTATAAGTAAGTACCCCTCGTTTTAAATACCAATTATTTATATCTGTAATTTCAAGTTCTCCCCGTGCAGAAGGTTTTAATTCTTTAATATAAGAAAAGACTTTCGAATCATACAAATAAATTCCCGTAACCGCATAAGAACTTTTCGGCTCTTTCGGCTTTTCTTCAATTTCAACTATTTTTCGGTTTTGAATATTTGCTACGCCAAATCTTTCGGGATCTTCTACAGATTGCAATAGCACTTTCGCACCTTCTTTTTGATTTGCAAACTCTTTAACATACGGAAGAATATCATCTGAAAAAATATTATCCCCTAATATAACTACCATACGATCATTCCCGACGAAATCTTCACAAAGCCCTAACGCCTGTGCAATACCGCCTGCTTTATCTTGCACACGATACGTAAAGGACACGCCAAATTCATGACCGCTTCCTAAAAAGCTAACAACATCCCCCATATGCTCTTTACCTGTAATAATCATAATATCTGTAATATCACATTGTTTTAGCTTATATACCGCATGATAAATCATCGGATACCGACCAACAGGAAGTAAATGTTTATTCGTTACTTTCGTTATTGGATATAATCTAGATCCAGTACCACCTGCTAAAATAATTCCTTTCACTTTGCATCTCTCCTTTATGATGGAGATAATATATCTTTGTAATGTTCTACAAACACTTTCCGGTACTTCTCATATGTATCCGCATCAAACTCATCCCCGTTGTAATGAATACACCATAAATTTGCTTGATTTGGGATACCGATTAAATAACCAGCCCTTTGAAACTCTAAAGACTGTGACACATCATAAAAGTGAAACCCTTGAAACAAATCTTCTCGCCACGGAATATCATACTGCGTTGCCATGAATAAACCATCAATTGCCTGAACTGAAAAAAATGGTTGATTACCATAAAAAACCTGATCTAAATTTAATAATTGATAATTCTGTCTTCTGTACTCAATCACTTTCCCTACTAAATTTTTTCCTTCCCACCATATCCCGTTATTCGGTAAAAACTGAGCTCCAGCGACTCCTATTAAACCAAGCTTTTCATTTTCTTTAAAAAGAGATATAAGTGTAGAAAACATGTCTCGATTAATAAGATATGTATCTTGATGTATATACACTTTGTATTTCGCTGGATATGAAAGGGCTCGGTTGTATGCACTCGCCATACTTTGTGCATCTCGTATCGGAAAAATTTGTACGACATAACCAGGGGGAACAAAAATGTTTCTTATTTGGCTCTCACATTGTTTGAAAAGCTCCTCATTATTTACACAAACAACGACTAATATTGTATGATCTTTCATTTTTGTCCCCCCTTTTATTCTTCCTTATTTACATCTGACATATAGTGTTCCACAAATATTTTTCGATACTTTTCATAGTTCGTCATATTCACATCAAAATGATAATGGATACACCAAGCATCGCGCTGTACAGGTACACCAACTGTATATCCTGCTTTTTTAAATTCAAACGATTGAGATACATCATAAAAATCAAATCCGTCAAATAAGTCTTCTCGCCACGGAACATCATATTGTGTCGCCATTAATAAACCATCAATACATTCTACAGGAATAAATGTTTTTGATTCATGATACGGTTGTTCTAAACTTGCCATATAAAACAAATCATTCATATAACCAATGACCTTTCCTACAATTCCACGCCCTTCGTTCCATACACCAGTTGGAGGAACATATTGCGCTCCAACCATCCCAATCATACCAAGATGTTCATGTTCCTCAAATAATTGAAGTAATCCGTATAAAAAGGCTCTATTTATAATAAAAACATCTTGATGTATATACACTTTATACTTTGCTGGATGCGAAATGGCTTGATTGTATCCACTCGTCATACTTTTCGCATTTCGAATCGGCATAAATTGGACAATATATCCTGGCGGTACTAACAATTGCAATATATGTCGCACGCAGTTTGCATACAATTTCCGATCATTTATACATGTAACAAATAATATTGTTTTGTCTGCAGCACTCATAATTGTGATTTTTCAGCTTCAATAATATACTGAAATACAACTGTCTCAGCCATGAAGCCACTTCCAAGACGATATTTTTTACAAATTCCATATAACTCCTCAATAAGTGGCTCATACATTTTATGATCAACATATACACGATCTACTTTACTAATTGAATATCCTGCTTTTAAAAACATTCTTAGCATTTCATTGAATGTAAAGAAACGAATATGTGTTTTATCTAATAAACCATATTCTGTATACGTCCAATTTCCAGCAAGCAAGGGAGCTAATACTGAAATATGAGCAACGTTTGGTATACTTGCTAAAATCACACCATTTTGCTTTATATATGGCTTTACTTTTTCTATTACAGCCCATGGATTAAATAAATGCTCTAATACATCCCCAAATATGACGCAATCAAATTGCCCCTCCTCATAAGGAAGATCTATTTTTTCTATATCCCCTAACATAACATGATCTAGTCTTTCCTTCGCTTTTTCTGCCGCCTCTGGAAATGCCTCAATTCCTGATACACGTGTACCGTTTTCTTTAATAGCTGCTCCCAATGCACCGCTTGAGCAACCAATATCAAGAACTTCTTTCCATTCCTTTTTTATATGCTTTAATAAATTCGGATTCGCTGCATTATAATAATGCTCGGATTTTTCTTCATATAAAGAACTTTTTTCGCGACTCATTTCACACACTCCTTATGCAAATTGAATTAGAAATATAAATCTCATATGAATTCTATAAAGTGCAGATTTTGTTCATCCCCCACTGATTATTAGCCCAAAAATAGTAGTATAAAACCTTTTATTTATATTGGTTACGTTACTGATACTCTAATATATAACCAATCTATTAGAGTTAGAATAACGATAAATCATTTCTAAAAAACGAAACCTATTACACTTTATATGGTTTATCAAAAACTCCCCGAAAATATTTACGGTTATATTCAATTGCAGCATTATTCGGAACATAAGAAGCTGCTAATTCATTGTAATAATACGCTTTATCCTGCTCCCCTAACCTGCTATAACAAATACACATTTGTAAATAGGGTAGCCATGTGTAGCTAGCTGGACTATGGAAAGGACTCTCCGTTTCCATTGGTACTTCCGTTGCAAGTTTAAACCAAAATATCGCTTCATTATATTTTTCTTGTTCCATATATATATATCCTATTCTTGTACAATTCTCTCCTCTAGGGACGCCATACCGAAACGACTTCACACAAGATTCGATTGCCTTCTCCCACATTCCGAGCTTTGCATAGCAATCTCCTAACTTACCACATGCATAAATTTTTTCTTCATACCATCCTTCGTCTTGATTAAGAAATGTTTCATATAGAAGAACTGCATCATCATATTTTTGGTTATCCGTAGATTCATTTGCGTAATAAAATAAATCTCTTGGACTCAATTCTTCTCCTGCCGCTACAGTATTTTGAAAAATTTTCAAATTACGATTTGTTACTTTTTTTTCTTTTTTATGTGTAATAGCAACATTACTACTAAAAACCTCACCAGAAATAGCTAAATACTCATGAACCTTTCCAAACCATTGGAATTGTTTTTCACGCTTTACAAGTCGATTTCTTTTTGTACAATATAAAGGTTTCCCGTTAGAATCCATCGCAAGATGATAAGGCATCGAAACAGCATCAATTTTAGGATCTAATTCTCTTTTTAAAAGTTTCAATGCTTCTTGAGCATCTTCTAATAATACGTCATCTGCATCTAGCCACAATATATACTCTTGCGTCGCTTTTGAAAAAGAAAAATTTCTTGCTGCCGCAAAATCATCAATCCACTGGAAATCATATATGTTAGAAGTGTATTTCTCTACGATTTCTTTCGTTCGATCGACGGAACCTGTATCAACTACTATAATTTCATCCACAATTTTCTCAACTGTGTCTAAACAACGGGCTATTGTCTCCTCCTCATCTCGAACAATCATACATAAACTAATTGTAATTCCTTGCTTGTTCAACATAATCACCCTCTTCCAAATCAATCATATGTTATACATATACTAAACTTTCCATTTTTTTAAATTGTTCAAGCAGTTTAAGATTTCTTTTCAATAATTCAAATGTCCGTGTCATTTTCTTTCGGTTTTGCATCTACTATATAATGAACGCTTTATGGAGGTGAATTTATGTCAAATAATAATTATTCAAATGGATTAAATCCCGATGAATCTTTATCAGCTAGTGCATTTGACCCTAATCTTGTAGGACCTACTTTACCACCGATACCACCGTTTACCCTTCCGACTGGGCCTACTGGGCCTACTGGACCTACTGGACCTACCGGGCCTACTGGACCTACCGGGCCTACCGGGCCTACTGGACCTACCGGGCCTACCGGGCCTACTGGACCTACTGGACCTACTGGTGACACTGGGACTACTGGACCTACCGGGCCTACTGGTGACACTGGGGCTACTGGACCTACCGGGCCTACTGGTGACACTGGGGCTACTGGACCTACCGGGCCTACTGGTGACACTGGGGCTACTGGACCTACCGGGCCTACTGGTGACACTGGAGCTACTGGACCTACCGGGCCTACTGGGGCTACTGGACCGACTGGACCGACTGGACCATCCGGACTAGGACTTCCAGCAGGATTGTATGCATTTAACTCCGCTGGAATTTCTTTAGATCTTGGACTTAATGCTCCAGTACCATTTAATACTGTTGGATCTCAGTTTGGTACAGCAATTTCTCAATTAGATGCTGATACTTTCGTTATTGCTGAAACTGGATTCTATAAAATCACTGTTATCGTATATACTGCGGCAATAAGTGTATTAGGGGGGCTTACAATCCAAGTAAATGGGGTATCTGTACCAGGTACTGGGGCTACTTTAATCTCAGTTGGAGCACCTATCGTTGTTCAAGCAATTACGCAAATTACGACAACTCCATCATTAGTTGAAGTAATCGTTACAGGACTTGGGCTATCATTGGCTCTTGGTACAAATGCATCTATTATTATTGAAAAAGTTGCTTAATTTTTTACTTAGCAGTAAAACTGTTATCAGTTTTACTGCTTTTTCAATTTTAAATTCAATCATGAAACATTCGCTATCTACATAATCATATTGTTGTATGACATTTTGCAGGAGGCACAAATATGGAAAGTAAATCTGCTATTCAGCTTTATCTCGAATTGCTAAAGAAGACAATTTTATTTGAAATATGGTTGGAATATGAGGCATACTTACCCGCATCTCTACATATTTCGAAAGAACTAGAATTCGAACCAGTTACAGTCCCCCTCCCTTTATTCATTAAGCAATATGCTGAAAACCATAACTTAAAAATTGTAAAACCAAATGTTTCAAAAAGTGAACGTCATGATGGAATGGATTGGCCAAGAGCAGCACATAGCATGATTGGTCGAGAACGTATGAACCAATTACAAGAGGCAATGGAAACCGTTGTTCGTGAAAATATAGAAGGAGATTTTATTGAAACAGGTGTATGGCGCGGAGGATCATGCATTTTTATGAATGGTTTTTTACAAGCAAACAACATTACGAATCGTAACGTGTGGGTCGCAGATTCATTTGAAGGTTTGCCAGCACCGAATCTAGAACAATATCCAAAAGATTACGGTGATTATTTACACACATTCGATTACTTACGCGTCTCTTTAGAACAAGTACAAGAGAATTTCAAAAAATATGATTTACTAAATGATCAAGTGAAATTTTTAAAAGGTTGGTTTAAAGATACTTTACCAACAGCACCAATTGAAAAAATAGCAATTGCACGGCTTGATGGTGATATGTACGAATCCACAATGGATGGTCTCGTGAACTTATATGATAAAGTTTCTAAAGGTGGCTATATAATTATCGATGACTACGGGCTACCGCCATGCGCTGAGGCTGTGACAGACTTTAGAAATCAACGGAATTTAAAAGCCCCTATTACTAAAATTGATGTATTTGGCGTTTATTGGAGAAAAGAATAAAAAAAGATTTAATCTATAGGAGATTCTATTTTCACTCATCCTTCTCTCACTTCTAATCCAATTAAGTATTCTTTTTCGGAATCTCCTTACATATAACAATTGTTTTCCTGTGTTCTCTCACTACAAATTGAAAATTTTATTAATAGATTTACTGCATCTTCTCATACAAGAAAGGGGTATACTCATGAGCGAACTTAACAAAGAAATGACTTTACTCCCCCCTCCTGAACTCGTCCAATATGTAGGTGGCGACTTCAAAAAAGTTGGAAAAGAGTTCCTAAAGTATTTTATTCAAATTGGCGCTTTAAAATCAAATGAAAAAGTATTAGATGTAGGCTGCGGCGTCGGCCGAATGGCTGTACCATTATTGAATTACTTAAATGATGATGGAGCGTATTATGGATTTGATTTGTTTAAAGATGGAATTATTTGGTGTCAAAATAACATTTCAACTATGCGTAATAATTTTCACTTTGAACATGTTGACATATACAATCAATTCTATAATCCGGAAGGAAAAGAAGATGCCTCTCAATATCGTTTTCCCTATGAAGACGAAACATTCGATTTTATCTTTTTAACTTCTGTATTTACACATCTTCTCCCAAAAGAATTAGAACATTACGTATCTGAAATTGTACGTGTATTAAAAAAAGACGGGAGATGTTTCATTACATTCTTTCTTATAAACCCTGAATCGGCCTATTATTTAAATGCAGGACAAAGTACATTAGGTTTTTATCATCGAATCGAAAATTGCTACGTTGTAAATAAAGATATTCCGAATTTCGCAGTTGCTTATCCTGAGACAGATATTTGCAATCTATTGAATAAGTACGGCCTAGAAATAATTAATAAGCCGCATTACGGTTTATGGTGCGGCAGAAATGAATATACAAGTTACCAAGATATTGTTCTTACAAAAAAAAGCTTCTGAAAGGAAGTTATGTATGATGAATGAAAAAAATCCACCTCTCGTTTCCATCCTTATTCCCACTTATAATCGGCCTCATTATTTCAAAATTGCTCTAGAAAGTGCATTGGCACAAACTTATTCAAATATTGAAATCATCATCGGAGATGATAGTACAAATGATGAAACAGCAACTTTAATACGCGAACAATACTTACCAAATTATAAAAATATAACATACATTCGAAATATCCCTACTCTAGGACAATTTCACAATGACCTTATGCTCATAGAAAAATCAAATGGTGAGTATATAAATTTTTTAATGGACGATGACGTGTTTTATAAGCATAAAATACAAAAAATGATGGCCTATTTTGAGCAAGATCCCAATAAAAATCTTGCTCTTGTTACTTCTTATCGAGTACGTATTGATGATCATGGAAATCTAATCGGTGATTCCCATCCAACACAAAGGTTATATAGTGAAGACACTCCATTAAACGGGATATTTTTAGGTAATTGGATGTTAAAAGGTGGGCACAACATTATCGGTGAGCCTACAACTACTTTGTTCCGAAAAGAATTGCTCACTGATCCTTTTGGTACCCTTAAAGAGCGACAATATTCTTGTAGTGTTGATATGGCCTCATGGATTTCTTTACTTTCTAAAGGAAATGCAATATACATTTCTGAGCCTTTAAGTCAATTTCGCTACCATGCTGGACAACAAATACACAATAAGCTCCTTCAAGGTTGTGAAGATTTCACACACCTCGTTATAACAGCAAAAGAATATGGCTTTTTACAAAATACTACGGACTATAGAGCAGCTCTACTTAGTGCTTACCAATGGTGTAAAAGTTCCTTAAAATACTATCTTCATCAACTAGATATTTTTCCTGACGCACATGTACGTCTTTCCCATTGTTTGGATATAATTATTAAAGAGTTAAACAATTAAACTACTCTGCAAAATCAAAAGTGTATGGGCTATATGCGAATCATTCGTATAGTTCATACATTCTTTCTCATACTATAAAATCCATTACTATAAAGAGCAGTAGAAAGGAATACCTACATTGAAAGATCCAAATTCTCAATATCAAATAGACTACGTATTACTATTTATTTTATTTGCCATTGGGATTGTTAGTTGTTGTGCTATTGCAAGTGCGCAAGCCTCTTTACCACCATTTTTACAAAACGTCAATTTTGTACTAAAGCAAATCCAATGGTACTTCATTGGATTTATAGCCATTGGTGTTATTATGATTATCGATTTCGATCGTTATCAAAAAATTGCTTGGTATTTGTATAGCTTTGCAATGGTACTACTTATAGGACTAGAACTTCAAGTACCAGGTGCCGTTACAATTAAAGGCGCTACTGCTTGGTACAGGCTCTCAGGCATCGGAAATTTTCAGCCTTCTGAAATTATGAAATTATTTTTAATTATCGTCATTGGACGAATTATAGCAAATCATAATGAGAAATATTTTTCCAGAACAGTGCGTGACGATTTTTTATTACTTGGAAAAATATTTGCGACAAGTTTGCCACCACTACTACTTATTGCAAAAGAACCAGATTTAGGAAACACAATGGTCATTTCAGCGATGCTTGCAGCAATGATACTAGTTTCTGGCATACGATGGCGTTTTATTTTCGGATTAGTTTCAGGTACTTTCGTCGCTGGATCTACATTAATATATATTTTTTTTACTCACACAGATTTCTTTAAAGCACACATTTTAAAAGAATATCAACTAAATCGCTTCTACGGATGGTTAGCACCTTACAAATATGATGCACAAGGCTATCAATTAAGACAAGCATTCTTAGCGACTGGATCCGGAGAAATGCAAGGAAAAGGATGGGAAAATGGACAAGTATATTTTCCAGAACCACATACAGATTTTATTTTCACTAATGTCGCTGAACAATTTGGATTTCTAGGCGCAAGTGTCATTATTTCACTTTTTTTCTTACTCATTTTTCGAATGATTCATATCGCTTTAGAAAGTAATGACCCTTTCGGTAGTTACATTTGCGCTGGTACAATCGGAATGTTTACTTTCCAAGTATTCCAAAATATCGGGATGACAATCGGATTACTTCCCATTACAGGGATAACATTACCTCTTATGAGCTACGGAGGAAGTTCACTACTTACATACATGATTGCGATTGGATTCATTTTAAATGTTCGCTCAAGAACGAAAATCTTTATGTTTAAATGAACAACAAAAAAACGCTATATTTTTATCTCTATCCTTTTTTAGATATACTAATGAAAAATACGATGGAGGTTTAAATATGAAATATGACATTATAGGAGATATTCATGGATGCTTCCAAGAGTTTCAAAATTTAACAGAGAAGCTAGGATATAACTGGAGTAGCGGTCTACCGGTTCACCCTGACCAACGTAAACTTGCATTCGTTGGCGATATTACAGACCGTGGTCCTCATTCATTACGTATGATCGAAATTGTATGGGAACTTGTCATACATAAAAAAGAAGCTTATTACGCTCCTGGAAATCACTGTAATAAACTATATCGATTTTTCCTTGGACGTAATGTAACAGTTGCTCACGGACTTGAAACAACTGTTGCTGAATATGAAGCACTTCCTTCTCATAAGCAAAACATTATAAAAGAAAAGTTTACCACTCTTTATGAACAATCACCGCTCTACCACATACTAGATGAAAAAAGAGTAATCGTATGTCACGCTGGGATTCGGCAAGATTACATAGGAAGACGAGATAAAAAAGTACAAACCTTTGTATTATATGGCGATATTACAGGAGAAAAGCATGCCGATGGCTCACCTGTCCGTCGTGATTGGGCGCAAGAATACAAGGGGCAAGCTTGGATTGTATATGGACATACACCAGTAGCAGAACCTCGATTCGTCAATCAGACAGTCAATATTGATACTGGTGCTGTATTTGGTGGCAAATTAACCGGATTACGTTATCCTGAAATGGAGACTATCTCTGTCCCTTCTTCGTTACCTTTTGCCGCTGAGAAATTCCGTCCAATTTCATAACTACCTTACTTAGCATTATTTAGGCAGATCTCATATAAAACTAGGTAAAGTAATTAAAAAAAGATGCAATAAAGTGCATCTTTTTTTAATTACCCTACATATAATGTCGCAGGAGGTGACAGAATGAAGAAAAAATCTTCTAAACAAAAAAGAAAATTTCCCCCTTTATATCTGCCCATGTACGGAATTAACAACTGGTGTAGTATTCGAGCTGCAGCGATAGAAGAACTGGAAGAACAAGAGTCATCAAAAAAAAGCAAAGTAAAACCAACATATGTCTCTTTAGAAAATGCTGTGATGAGCCGCATAATCGATCGTAAAAAAATAAAGATGCAACAAAAAAATAAACAGCTCTCAAATCAAGATGAACAGGTACTACATTCTAACCAAACAGAAGAAAAGGCGGAAGAAAATATTTCTGTAGCAATAAATAAAAAAGTGGAACCAGAAATTCCAGCTGCTATTATAAACAAAGTAAAAAAAATAAAAGAAGCATTAGCTTCATCGAATGATATACAAACTGAAAAACCACTCATAATTGAGACACCTACACCTGAAAATACAAAAGTTAAAAGGGGCGGCCGATATGCATATGCGGAGGGGCTTCACTCTCATGCGGAAGGCATGGCAGCACATGCGGAAGGCTTATTAACGCACGCAAAAGGTTCTTTCTCTCATGCAGAAGGATCAAACTCAAAAGCAACTGGACATAGTTCGCATAGTGAGGGAAGTGAAACGACAGCAGGCGGTGCTTATTCTCATGCGGAGGGTAAACAGACGATTGCTTTAGGCGAAGCAGCACACGCAGAAGGAACCGCAACTATCGCTAACGGATCCTCTTCTCATGCGGAAGGTCATCATACATCAACAGCTCATTTTGCAGGTAGCCATATTATGGGGCGCTTCGGCACTGCAGAAGAAGCTTATTCTTGGTTTATTGCAAATGGTGTAAACGACACCGACCATAATATCGGTGCTAAATGGCTTGCCCATAATGGAGAAATGTACATTGAGGGCGCGTCTTACAATGCAAGCGGAACGGATTTTGCACAAATGTTTGAAACAGAAGGTCATAAACCTATTGATGTCGGTTATTTCGTTACATTTAGTAGCGAAGAAAAAATTCGGATAGCTACTTCACACGATTCGTTCATTTTAGGAATATCTAGTGCAACCCCTGCACTTATAGGAAATAGCGGGGCTTTAAGTTGGCAAAAACGCTATAAAACAGATAACTTTGGGAAACGCCAATATGTATGGACGGAAACAGAAGAAATACAACCTCTTTTAAATACAGAATGGGATCCAGCTTGCAAATATGTAGCAAGAAAAGATCGCGCCGAGTGGCTTCCTGTCGGATTAATTGGGCAAATGTTAGTACGTGATGACAGCACTTGCGAAACTCATGGATATTGTCGTCCAAATGACAATGGCATTGCTACAAAAGCCGAAAGTGGATTTTTCGTTATAAAGCGTACGGGTGAAAACCAAATTTTAATATTATTCCGCTAAGAAAAAAGGGAACAAAATTCTTTATAATATAAGAATTTTGTTCCTTTTTTAAGCATTCCTAAGTAGCTCTTGCATATCGCTTGGAATTTTTATAGTGAAAGACATTTCTTTCTCTAAAATAGGATGATAAAACGTCAAAGATTTACTATGAAGTGCTTGCCGTTTCATTTCATCCCTTCTTCCTCCATATAAGTTATCACCAAGTAATGGATGTCCTATATGAGCCATATGCACACGAATTTGATGCGTTCTTCCTGTCTCAAGCTCCAGCGCTACATGTGTCTTATCATATGTACTATCAATTACTTTAAAATGAGTAACTGCCCTTTGTCCATCCTCACAAACCGTTCGCTCAATAATGCTATCAGATTTCCGACCAATTGGTGCATCAATTATTCCTTCTCGTTCTACCATCTCACCGTGAACAATTGCTTCATACGTTCGTTTCACAGCTTTTTGTTGATGCTGCTTAGATAAAAGATGATGCACGAAACGATTTTTTGCAATAAGCATAAGCCCTGAAGTATCACGATCTAACCGTGTTACAATGTGCACTGTACTTGCAAGATGCTGCTTATCATAATGAGATAAAATCGCATTGGCAACACTCCCTGCCGGATGTTCTCTAGATGGAATCGTTGACATGTTCGCCTCTTTATCAATGATAAGAACCGCATCATCTTCATATACAATGCATAAAGGGATATCTTCTGCCATCATCCCTTCACTTCTTTCCTCGACTGGAAAAAAGACACTTAATTCTTCACCAGCGCGCAACTGATGACGAACACTCGCATGTTGACTATTTACTTCAATTGCCCCGCCGTGAAACTTTATATCCGTTAAAGCGGCTTTAGAAATACCTTTCGTTTTCAAAAATTCCCTAACTAAAGTTCCCTCTTCAGCCAGCCCTATATCCCATTTCAATGTAAATCTGTTCAAATATATAACCCTTTCTATTTATCTGCAACAAACGAGTCACGAACTCGTTTCCAGAACGGGAACGGGCGGAAACGAACAAATCGTACTTTCTCGTTTGCTACGCGATACTGGATTGATTTCACATCTTGATGGACCATTGTTAAATGATCCACTGTAATTTGTAAGTTCATTCCTGCAGCCGGCTTTAACACACATGTATGATGCTTCGGCAATACGAGTGGCGATCCTACAGTACGAAACACACGATTGTTAATGGACGCCATTTCTGCAATTTGAATCGCTTCAATAGATGGGTGAATAATTGCTCCGCCAAGCGCTTTATTATACGCAGTACTTCCTGAAGGAGTAGAAATACAAAGGCCGTCCCCGCGGAATGTTTCAAAATATTCTCCGCGTATTTCTACTTCTGTTACTAATGTACCTTCTGCACTTTTTACAGTCGCCTCATTCATCGCTAAATACTGTGACTCTTTACTTCCATTCACATAGCGAATAATAACTTCTAAAAGCGGATATTCCACCACTTGGAATGGTGTTTTTGCAATCGCAATTACTAATTTCTCTACTTCTGTCGGTAACCAATCTGCATAGAAACCTAAATGTCCTGTATGTACACCAACAAATGCTGTTTCATCCAATCGATTATAATAACGATGAAACGCATACAAAAGCGTTCCATCTCCCCCAACAGAAATTACAATATCGGGTTCCTTTTCATCCATTATAAATCCAAAATCTAGCAAGTACTCTTTCATCGTGCTTGCCAGTGTATCTGATGATTGATCTCCCTTTGACATAATTGTAAATTTCATCGCCCAACACCCTTTAGTTTATGATTCGGAATCTTTCGTTTCTTGCTTTCTTGAAAAAGCCTTTTGCGCTTCTTGAATTTCAAGACGAATAGAAGACATTTCTTCATCTAATAAAAACGCCGCTTCAGCTGCACGTTGCAAGCGTATTTTAATATCTTCAGGAAAACGTCCACTATATTTATAATTTAAAGAATGCTCAATTGTTGCCCAAAAGTTCATTGCTAGCGTGCGTATTTGGATTTCTACCAATACTTTTTGTTCACCCTGAATCGTTTGAACAGGATAACTAATGACAACATGATAAGAACGATAACCGCTATCTTTCTTTTGCGTGACATAATCACGTTCTTCCACGATTTCAAAGTCATTTCGTTTTCGAAGATATTCTACAACAGGCTTAATCTCATCAACAAATTGACACATCATTCTAAGCCCAGCAATATCCTGCATATCTTCTCTCAATCGGTCTAGCGGTACATTTCTCTTCTCCGCTTTATCAATAATACTTGCAACCGACTTTACCCTTCCTGTTACAAACTCAATTGGAGAATGCTCTGTTAACATTGCAAATTGAGTACGCATTCCTTTTAGTTTCACTTTCAGCTCTGCCACCGCTTGGTGGTAAGGTGCTAAAAATTCTTCCCAATTTCGATTCATTTCAACCACCACCAAAATCAATCCATTTGCTTATAGAAATACTTTTTCTACAGCAGTTACTAATTCTTCTCCGTAATTTGCATTACCTTCAATATTTTCAACTAAATATTCTACTTCTTCTTTTAATCCTTCTAATTCCATTTCAATGTCATTCACGCTAACGAACATAACCACATCGTTATTCATCGCTTCATGCATTGCTTCCCAGCATGTGTGCGGAATACTTACATAAATGAAAGATGATTCATTTTCTAAGATATATAAAAATGATAAATTGTCTGAGTCTACAAGTACGTGATTACGTGCACTTAACTCCTTTACCTCTATTTCACTATTTTCCGCACAAAAAATAAGAGCATTCTCTCTCTTTTCTACGCTCTTAACTTGGATTTTATTTTGCATGCTCTAACTCCTCCATCTCAACTTCCTGTCTTACTTAACAGTATTATTGTATCATAACATGGACGCAAACAAATAAAACATTGAACCAAATTTATGAAAAAGCGATAATGTGTAAAGAATTATTTTTCAAAAGGAGATTATACAATGACACAAGAAATTGAAATTGAATTCAAAAATATCGTTACAAAAGAAGAATTCGATACATTATGTAAATCGTTTTCTATTGAAGCATTTACGAAACAAGTGAATCACTACTTTGAAACACCTGACTTCTCGTTAAAAGAAGCTGGCTCTGCACTTCGTATTCGTCATAAAGGAGAAACTTATACGTTAACGTTGAAACAACCTGCAGAAATCGGTTTATTAGAAACGCATCAAGTCGTAACAGAAGACGAAGCAAAAATGATGATGGAATCAAACACAATCATTCAAGGAGCAGTAGTAGATCAATTACACAAATTACAAATTCCTGTTTCTGCTTTAACATATATGGGTAGTTTAACAACAGAAAGAGCAGAAACATTATTTAAAGGCGGAACGCTTGTCTTTGATCATAGTTTCTATTACAATCACGATGATTATGAAATTGAATTTGAAGTACAAGATGAAGAAACAGGAAAAGCTGCATTTATTCATTTATTAACGCAACATAACATACCTGTTCGCCATACAAATAACAAAGTAAAACGCTTTTTCCTTGCCAAACAAAACAAAGCACGCTAAAGTGAAAATTCCACTAGTGAATATGTTTCACTAGTGGATACATCTCACTAAAAAAGTTTACACCCGTAGAATAAGCAAAGAATCTTTGAAAAGGCTGTTTATTTGCCCTCTCGAACATTCCATTGCTACAATAGATATACATTTCATGGAAAAAGGAGTTTATAAAGGATGAGCAAGCAACCGATGACACCATTTGAAGCAATTGGCGGTGAACAATGCATTGCAATATTAGTAGATACATTTTATTCCTATGTCAGTAAACACCCTGACTTATCTCCCATCTTCCCGGAAGATTTAACAGAAACCGCTAGGAAGCAGAAGCAATTTTTAACACAATATTTAGGTGGTCCTAATTTGTACACTGAAGAACATGGTCATCCTATGTTAAGAGCACGCCATCTTCCGTTTGAGATTACTCCAAAACGAGCAGAGGCTTGGCTATCATGCATGGAGCAAGCAATGGATGATACTGGAGTGCATGGTCATATAAGAGAGTTTGTCTTTGAACGTTTAGCATTAACCGCTCAGCATATGGTTAATACTCCAAACGAAACAGGTGAAGTGTAATGGATAAGCAGGAAGCAAAGCATATAAATATGCCATCTCCTTCCGCATGTGAGCATAAGTCTGTAGAAGCATATTTATTTATTGATCCACTTTGTAAAGATTGCTGGGAAATTGAGCCTTTTATTATTAAACTATGGCTTGAATACGGGAAATACTTCTCTATTCGTCATATCGTAACAGGAAAAGTGGATGGAACGAACGCTTCCTCACACAAATGGAATAAACCTGCTAATATTCGATTTGTGTGGGAAAAGACAACAAGTTTACAAGGTTTTTCATGCGATGGAAAGGTACATATGCAAGAAGCATCGTCAACACCATATTTAGTTTCGATGGCAATTAAGGCAGCGGAGTTGCAAGGCCGAAAAGCAGGTTCGAAGTTTTTGCGAAAACTCCAAGAATACATTTTCCTTGAAAATGCATCAAGCCCTGACTGCGAACTATTACTTGCATGTGCGAAAGATAGCAATATTGATGTAGAAGAATTTAAAAAAGATCTACATTCTGCTAGTGCAAAAAAAGCTTTCCAATGTGACTTGAAATTCACGAATGAAATGCATATTACAGAAATACCCTCCCTCGTCTTTTTTCATGCGAACTCAGATGAAGAAGGTATTAAAATCGCTGGAAATTATTCCTACGATGTATACGTACAATTATTGAAAGAACTTGTAAAATGTGAAATTGAGCCAGAACCATTACCACCTTTAGAAGCGCTACTAGAAGCAACACAATTTATATCTTCAAAAGAAGTAGCATTTATTTATGACTGTTCGCAACAAGAAATTGAGCGCGAACTTAAAAAATTACAACTGAAACGAAAAGTACAAATGATAGAAGTAAAATGCCAACGTTATTGGAAATGGATAGCAAAAGAAAAAGACCTGGTGTAAACACCAGGTCTTCTTCTTTACGGCTTATAAAAATATTAAAGGGGATGGGAGAAATTTTCACGTTCAAACAAAGGGGTATATGTTTGTATGTGAATTCGTTCACGCTTATTATATTACAAGATTCGACGTCAGATGACAACCCCTTTTGTCGAATTTCACACTTTTGTCACATTCTAAACGTTTTCATTTTTGAATAAGCTATAAAAAAGGTCATTTAGGGGGTTTATTTATGAAAAAATCTTATATTGCTCTTCTCTTTCTAGCTGTCATCGTTTCTTTTTTCTTGTACATCCTCTCTCTACTACAAGCTTTTCCTAAAATTATTGCCTTACCTCTTTTATTCGGAATCATTGTTATCACTCTCTCTTATTTCAATCATAAAAAACGATTCAAAGGGTTTTAATTTCAAAAATCAGCCGTAAAACTATCCTTTCAGTTAGAAAAAACAAAGAAATCCATCTTGTTTTTTCGACATATATCGACATTTAATCTATTCAAAAAAAGACGAGGATACAATCCCTCGTCTTTTTTCATTACTTTTCTTCAAATAATAATGCTTCTAATTCATTTAATTTCTCTTCAAATACTTGTAGTGCCTCTTTTACTGGTTCAGGAGATGCCATATCTACTCCTGCTTTTTTCAGCACTTCAATTGGATAATCAGAGCTTCCTGCTTTTAAGAACTCGTTAATATAACGTTCTACTGCTGGTTGTCCTTCTTCTAAAATCTGTTTAGATAGAGCAGTCGCTGCACTAAATCCTGTTGCGTATTGATATACGTAATAGTTGTAGTAGAAGTGTGGAATACGAGACCATTCTAAACCAATCTCTTCGTCGATTACTAAAGCGTCACCGAAATATTTCTTATTTAAATCATAGTAGATTTCCGTTAGCATATCTGGCGTAACAGCATGTCCTTCTTGTACTTTCTTATGAATAATATGTTCAAACTCTGCAAACATCGTTTGACGGAATACAGTACCACGGAACCCTTCTAAATAATGATTTAATAAATATAGACGCTCTTTCTTATCTTCTGTCGTTTTTAATAAATAATCATTTAGAAGCGCTTCATTACAAGTAGATGCCACTTCTGCTACAAAGATGGAATAATCACCATATACGTGCGGTTGTGTTTTTCTTGTATAGTAACTATGCACCGAATGACCAAACTCATGAGCAAGTGTAAATAAGTTATTTACATTATCATGCCAGTTCATTAAAATATACGGATTTGTTCCATATGCACCAGATGAGTATGCCCCGCTTCGTTTTCCTTTATTCTCATACACATCTACCCAGCGATTTTCATATGCCTCTTTCAAAATATCAACATATTCATCACCAAGTACGTTTAAAGATTTTAATAAAAGGTCTTGTGCTTCTTCGTATTTCACATTCATTTTCACTTCTGGTACAAGTGGTGTATATAAATCATACATATGAAGCTCATCAAGTCCTAATGCACGCTTACGAATATCGATGTAACGGTGTAATAAATGTAAGTTGTCATTTACCGTTTCAACGAGTTGATCGTATACTGCTTCCGGAATATTATTATTGCTCAGTGCAGCTTGGCGAGCAGAATCATATTTACGAACACGCGCATTGAAATTATTACGTTTTACTGCTCCACTTAACGTACTTGCGAATGTATTTTTAAATTTCCCATACGTTTCATATACAGCTTTAAATGCATCTTCGCGAACACGAGGATCATCACTTTCTAAAAACTGAATGTAACGGCCATGTGTAATTTCTATTTCTTCTCCGTCTTCACCTTTAATAGATGGGAATTTTAAATCCGCGTTATTCAACATACCGAATGTATTGCTTGATGAACTCATTACTTCAGATGCTTCCGCTAATAAAGCCTCCTCAGCTTCTGATAATACGTGCGGGCGTTGACGTGTAATTTCTTCTAATGCATGTTCATATACACTTAAATCTCTATTTTCCTTCAAGAATGTTTGCATTGTATCTTCTGAAATCGATAAAATTTCAGGCACAATATACGCTGTGCTACTAGATACTTGTGAATATAAATTTGTTGCGCGATCATTTAATGCTTGATATACAGAGTTTGTTGTATCTTGATCGTAACGCATATGAGCATATGTATATAGCTTACCTAATCGCATTGAAATTTCATCTTCATATTGCAATGCCTCAAGTAAATTGTCCGCAGAGTCACCAAGTTTCCCTTTAAATTCAGTTAACTTCGGTAATAGCTCTTTAATAGCCTGGAATTCTTTTTCCCATTCTGCATCCGTTTGGAAAATATCTTCTAATCGCCACGTACTTGCTTCTTCAATCTCGTTGCGATCTGGTAATGCTTTCGCTTTGTTTTGTTCAGACATTCTTTAAGCCCTCCTTTAAATATCTCTACTTAAGTACAATTCGTTTTTTCTTATGTAATTCCTTCACAATCATTCTTTATTATATCCCCTTTTCCTCCTCTCATGTTAAAATTTGCCTCAAATAAAGATAGCGCATGTATTAAGCAAATCTCATCATGTTTCATAATTTCCTCCTCTGTTTTTAACATCACTACATCCCTTATTTTTCGGTACGTATAACTTCCCGCTTTATGCAATACACCTATATAGCATAAAAATGTCATATATTCAGTAACTGCCACTTTCCATGTGTGCTGTGAAAAGTACGGAAGTATCCGCCTTTTCGTATACCTTTTTACATAACTACACACATATTGAAGAGAAATACACTCTCCTACTGCAAGCCCCCCTATACACTTCATATATAAAAAAGCTTGCCATATAAATGGGTTTGTTTGAAAAGCAAATCCAGAAGGGAGTGGAACACCAATTTCAGAAGGAAAGCTCGCTGGGGTACATTTAAATTGATATAAGAGGCGTAATAATGACTTATAATTATAATTCCAAATCGGCAGGGCATTTTTGCGGAAGTAGTTCTTTCTCTTCTTCCACTCTTCCCTTAGTATCTCTTTCTCGAAAGGAACGGGAGAAAAAAGCATTTCAAAAGTAGTTTTATCGATTGGTAAATATACAGTATGCGCGAAAAAGATGTTTGTAGAAAATGGAGTGACAAATGCACATTTCATAAATGATTTCTCTTTCGAACAGAAGAAAATAAGAAATGGTTGAGGATAAGATTGTAAGGAGAAAGCCATAAGTGAGGAGAATTTCATCCAATATGCAGATTGCTTTTTCAATTGATTTCCACCAACGATCCAAATGACCTGTATACCAGCTCGCCAATATGAATAGGTTCTTTTGTACAGCTGCTCTATAGCAAGGTTTGCACATTGGTATTCAATTGCAATTTTTCTGCCCGCCCTCTCTACAAAAATATCTGGTCGTTGCTTAATTTCCGGAAGGTAGTACTCTATATCCACCTGAAAGTTTTGACGTTTGAACCATCTATATAACAATTCTTTACCGTGCATATGATACGTTGATTCCGCTTCATAAAAGGCAAGACATGAATCCACTTTTTTATGAGCAAAATGCCAACTTTTTTGTTTCCCTAATTTCATTTGCACTTCCTTTCCACAAGCTACACAAAAGAATCGTTCCTGTTGGCGCATACGGCGCAAAAGCTCTTCATTACAATTATAGAGTAAATGAATTTTTTCTCCGTTTTCTCTTTTAGCTATAAATATCGGAATCACACCCTTTCAGCTCCTTATATTCTACAATTTATTACAAATTCCTTTTAAAAAAGAGATGTCCCAATTTCGGACATCTCTTTTTATAATAATGGCGATAATAACCGGTACGTTGATTCAACAATTCGTCTATGCAGACGCCTTTTATGAAAACGATCGACGTGAATTTCACTGGATTCTTCTAAATCGTCTTTAAAGTCTTGAACAAGTCTTTTAATGCTATCTGTATCATATAAAAAGGCATTTACTTCAAAATTCAAATGAAAACTTCTCATATCCATATTAGCTGTCCCAATTGAAGCTAAATCAGAATCAACGATGACAATTTTACTATGAAGAAAACCTTTTTCGTATTCATATATCTTTACTCCTGCGTCTAAAAGCTCTGGGAAGTACGATCTCGATGCGTAAAAGACAGTACGCTTATCAGGTTTACTCGGCATTAATAAACGAACATCAATACCAGCAAGTGCAGCAACCTTTAATGCGGATAAAATATCATCATCCGGAATAAAATACGGCGTTGCAATCCAAATAGATTTCCGAGCAGACGCAATCATTGCGAAATATAAATGCTTAATCGTTTCCCACTTATTATCGGGGCCGCCTGCGACAAGCTGTACTCCTCCCCAATGATCACCCTCAACTGCTTTTGCTTGTAAATATTCCGGAGCTAGCACAGCCTCTCCAGTCATATAAAACCAATCTTGAAGGAAAATAAGCTGTAAACTTTGAACCGCTTCACCACGTAAATACAAATGCGTGTCTCGCCAAAAGCCAAAATATTTACTTTTTCCTAAATACTCATCACCGATATTTAATCCGCCTACAAACCCTTCGTTCCCATCAATCACAACAATTTTCCTATGATTTCGATAATTAATCTTATCGTTTAAAATCGGAAAGCGCACAGGAAAGAACGGAATCATTTCTACACCTGCATCGTTTAATTCTTCAATATACGATTTCGATAACTTAAAACTTCCAACCGCATCATATAAAAAGCGAACAACAACGCCCTCTTTTGATTTTTGTATTAAAATATCTTTAATTTCTGTTCCTAATTTATCATCACGCACAATGTAATATTCCATATGAATGTGATGTTTCGCTCGTTTTAACCCATTTAAAATGGCCTGAAACGTTTCATCTCCATTTGTTAATGTCCTCGTTTCAGTTTGAAATGAAATATTTAAAGCACCTAATCGATCCGCTAAACGAAATAACAGTTCTTGATGCTTATGATTGCGTAAAATTCGTTCTTCGTAATCTTCATGCCCTTTATATTGTAAAAACGCCTGTTCATCAAGTAACGCCTTCTTTTGAAACATTCTTTTTCTCCGAAAATTTTGCCCAAATAATAAATAAGCAAAGAAGCCAAATACCGGAAAAATCCCTAACACAATTAACCATGTAAGTGTTTTAGATGGATGGCGATTTTCTAAGAAAATAACGCAACCAATTAAAAACGCAGATACTGTAAATAAAATACTAATAATACCTAAAATCGAAACATCTTTTATCCCAATCACATCTGAATAAAATGCTACATCAATAAACATACGTAACGAAACAAATAATGCGAACAATAGCAGGATAAAGAAAATCAGCTTTAACGTATTTTTCATCTCTTACCTCCTAACTAAGAAAGCTTTCCTATTCTTCATATAAAAAGCCGATTTCATACTACAGAAATCGGCCTACGTTTTAGCAGGAAAATTATTGCGAATCGTTTCAAGCGCATGCTCTTTCACAATTTGTTTTCCATACTCACTTACACGATGAATTGTTAAAGTTGATTCTTCCCCATATTCTAAAACAATACTTAAAATACGATCGATTTCTTCTTCATCATGTAGCACTTCATCGAATTCCACATATACATAATAGCGGTCCTCAAATGAATACAGCTCATCTTTTATATCTTCAAAGATAAGACGATGACTTAATGAAATGACATCTTCAAAATCATTAAATTTAATTAAAAAGCCAAACGTACCATCTTCATTAAAGTTTGTTCCTGTTTGTTCTTCTACCTCTTCGACTAACTCTTGTTGGAATAATGATTCAATGCCTTCATCTAGAGGAATATCTATAATTTTGTCTACCCCTATCGGTAGTTCCAGCTTTTGCCCATCCTTTGAAAGCTCTGCTTTCGTGACAAGTACTTCAATCCCTTTATCGACTGCTTGCACTTGGATCCATAACGGCCCATCAATAAAGAAATCGTCATGATCACGAGCTTCGTCCATCATCTCCCAAAAGAGCTCTTCACTTCGTTCGCGATCATACCAAATTTCTTCACGATTAAATCCTCTATCCTCTATATCAATGTACGTAATAAAAAATTTCATCGTATGATCATTAATTCTTTCAATATCCAAAATACAACTCTCCCTTCCTGCTTAGAATTGTTATGAAGGGATTCCCCACTCATATGACAAATCAATAGATTCTTGTACTCTCATTTTATGATAAGATTCTCCAGAATGGAAATAAAATCGATTTATTTTACAAAAATAGTTATATGCCTATCTTTACTCGATCAACTACATAAATATATTATTATAGCGATTTCTTACTTACAAAAAATTTGGACATACATTTCCACATTCCCCCGTACACTGTAATAAGGTGAAACTTCTATTAGAAGAGATTATTTAACAACAACTTTCTTCATCACATACATACAGTTCGCTTATTAAAACATCATAAATGGAGGCAGACGAATGGACTTAGAGTTTTTAACATCCGTACTAATGATTGTCGGTATCGATGTTGTATTAGGTGGTGACAATGCAATCGTCATCGCACTAGCTAGCCGAAATTTACCTGAATCGAAACGAAATAAAGCTATTTTGATCGGTACTCTTTTAGCAATCGTACTAAGAATTGTCCTTACTATACTAGCTGTCTATTTACTCGACATTCCATTTCTACAATTGATTGGCGGGGTTTTACTTACATTAATTGCAGTCAATTTATTAACTGATGATAGCAACGACCTTTCTGCCATTCAAGGAAAAACAACTTTATTTCAAGCTGTACGAACAATTGTTTTCGCGGATCTCGTTATGGGGTTTGATAATGTTATTGCCATTGCAGGTGCAGCTCACGGGAGATTTTTACTCGTCATAATCGGCTTACTCATTTCTATCCCTATTATTATTTGGGGCAGTAAACTTATTTTAATACTTATGGAACGATTTCCATTCCTCATTTATTGCGGTGCAGCAATTCTTGCCTATACTGCAGGGAAAATGGTTACACATGAAGACAGACTTGCAATCTTTTTTCATAACAACCCAAGTTTCACCGCAAGCATTCCTTATTTGTTCATTTTCACTATTTTATGCATCGGCTTTATCGTAAAACAAGTTCGATTACGCAATGTGAAACATTAAAAAAAACCTTCTACTATATAATAGGTAGAAGGTTTTCATATTATTATAATTAATTCACAAGACGTTGTGCTTCACGTAATTGGAACGTTCTTACTGTACGTGGTAAGAAACGACGAATTTCGTCTTCGTTGTAACCAACTTGAAGACGTTTCTCGTCAATCATAATTGGACGACGTAAAATTCCTGGATAGTCACGAATCATCTTATATAAATCTTGAAGTGGTAAAGACTCTAAGTTTACATTCAATTCTTGGAAAACTTTCGAACGAGTAGAAATAATCTCATCCGTTCCGCTTTCTGTCATACGTAAAATCTCTTTAATTTCCTCAATCGTTAATGGATCTGAGAAGATATTACGTTCTGTATAGGGAATATGATTTTCCTCTAGCCATAATTTCGCCTTTCTACAAGACGTACAGCTTGGAGAACTATATAATGTTACCATACAAAGCTCACTCTCCTTAAAGAGTACAAATTCTGTACTACATACAGTTTTAATTTCTAACTTCAGCAATTTTTCGCGATAACTTGTCTTATTGAAAAGTACAAAAATCGCATTTCATGTAAGCAACAACTTATAATAAACAACAATTACTTTTAATAAGTAACTTCTATAATCATTATACAATAGATTTTGCAAGAAATATACAGCAAATTTCCTGCTAGTTGAGAAAACTCTTCCGTGTATTTCACTGCTATGTAACATGATTACGCTCACTTCAGCTGTACTTTAACAATAACTTTCAATCCTTTTACTACTCACTTCTCATAGATTTTTCATATAATATATAGTTATTTATCTATAATCTTCCCTATGAAAAAGAGAACGTTTTCTTACTTTTTCTTGATAAATCAATTAAGAAATGTAAGACTATACAAATGAGAATAAAAAGGAACATTTGTTCTTATTTTAACAAATATCCTTCCTCCTGTCTACACGATTTCTAAAGTAAATTAAATATTTTTCTGACATTTCTTTCTTTTTCATTTTTTATCTCATACAATAAACATACAGACAGGCAAAGGGGGAGTTTTCAAATGATTGCTTTTTTTATTGATTTTATTACGGTTGCTGCCCTCATCATCGGAATAACAGCATTGATTGGTGTCATTACAAATAGCATCGGCGAAAAGCTCTTTGGTGGAAAAGAAAAAATGAAGTTTGTTAACAAAAGTTTGGATGTACAATCTGGCTGGAACCAAGTTGGCGGAAAAGGCATTTATAAGAAACGAACGTATTAAAAAAAAGCAGGCGATCACCTGCTTTTTTTCTTATTTCTCTACTGACGCCCATTTAAAGCTTAAATCGCCGCCATATTTATGGTTATACATATTTTTAATTGAATCTCTTTGTAAATATGCTCTACCACGTTGATATACTGGAACGATCGCAGCATCATCAAGTAACATTTTTTCTGCTTCTAATAAGTTCTTCCAACGAGCATTTACATCGCTTCCATCTTTTTTCGCCTTCATAATGATTTCATCGTATTTTGGATTAGAGTACTTCATCTTATTTTGTGACCCATCTGTTACAAACATATCAAGATATGTAATTGGATCTGGGAAGTCCGCACTCCATCCAGAGAATGACATGACATAATCGCCCGCATCTTCTAATTTTAGTTTTTGTGCGAATGGTTGTTGTTTAATTTTTACTGTTAAACCTGGTAAATTCTTTTCTAATTCACCTTTTAAATATTCACCAGTTTTCTTTGATAACTCTACATCTTCATTTAATAATTCTAATTCGATTTCATTTTTACCAAGTTCTTTTTTACCAGCTTCCCAATATTTCTTCGCTTCTTTCACGTTCGGTTTTACAATATCCCCGTTTACAGCACGGAAATCTTTTTTATCTGGTCCTTTAATGAAGTTATCAGGAATTAATCCTGTCGCTGGCTTAGAACCGTTGTTTAATAATGTATCCACGAATGGCTTACGGTCAAAAGCAAGTGAAATTGCTTTACGAATATTTTTATTTGCTAAAGCTGGATCTTTTTGATTTAAACGTAGGAAGAATACAGATGTATCTTCTACTGTTTGGAAATCTGGTTTTCCTTTATATTTATCGATAAACTCCGCTAATAACGACGCTCGATCAATTGCATTTGTTTCATATAAGTTAATTGGCGTAGATGTATCTTTTACAATATTAAAGTTTACTTCTTCAATCTTCACTTCTTTATTGTCCCAATATGATGGGTTCTTTGTCATTTTAAAGCTACGTTCATGCTGCCAATCGCTTAATGTAAATGGTCCGTTATAAAGTGTAGTATTTGCTTCTAAACCAAACTTTGCACCTTGCTCTTTAACAAATTTCTCATTCACAGGATAGAAGATTGGATATACCATTAAATCTACAAGATATGGAATGGAATTGTCTAATTCAACTTCTAATGTGTAATCATCAATTGCTTTTACACCTAGTTGATCAGGACTCATCTCTTTTTTATTAATTTTCTCTGCATTTTTTATATCGTACATAATATAAGCTGATTTCGCAGCTGTATCTGGATTAATCGCTCTTTGCCATGCGTATACGAAATCTTTCGCTGTCACAGGCTCACCGTTTGACCATTTCGCGTCTTCACGTAACTTAAACGTATACTTTTTACCGTCTTCTGACTTTTTAAATTCCTTCGCTACACCTGGAACTAGCTTATCATCTTTTCCTAAACTGTATAAGCCTTCCATCGTATTGTTCATTACTCTTGAAGAAACTGCGTCAGCTGATAATGCTGTGTCCATCGTTGGAATTTCTTGTGTTTCAATTAAGTTAATAACTTGCTTCGCACCGCTTTTCCCGCTATCCCCTTTTGCGTTTGCTTGCGGTTCATCTTTTTGATAGCTACATGCCCCTAACATCATGCTCATCGCTACTGTTGATGCTACAAAAACTGGTATCTTTTTTTTCATACTTCCACCCTCCAAAAAAATGTTAGCCCTTTCATTTTCAAACAGAAAGAAATATATATATGTTCTAATAATTCATATTATACACACAAATATATTTTTTGTATATTTATATTTCTATTTCATTAAAATTTCCTGTTAAAAAATAAATCTTTGTAAACGTTTCATATTGCTGATTATTCTTACTAAAGTGTTAAAAACAATATTTTTTATACTTTTCTAAATTATCAGAGAAAAATGAATTTTATATTTTATAATACTTTATGTATAATTATCCCAACCTTTTTAACATAAAATAGCAGTCCCTTCATATTAAAAATATGTAGGCTAAAATGAGTGCAAAGGATAAGAAAGTATGTTACGATACATTTTGCTAAAAATAGATATCGGTAAAGAGGGGACGGACATGACAGCAATTCAGGAAAAAAATGGGCCGACAGAGAAATTAAGTTTATTCTTATTAACATGGCCTATTTTTCTAGAAGTTTTTCTTTTTATGTTGATGGGGATCGCTGATACTTTCATGTTAAGTGTATTATCAGACGATGCTGTATCTGGGGTTGGTGCAGCGAATCAATATCTCCATATTGCGATTTTGGTATTAGAAGTCATCGGGAACGGCGCTGCTATCGTTGTATCTCAATACCTCGGTTCCAGACGCTTTATGGAAGCATCTAAAATATCAGCATTAGCCGTCACATTAAATTTAATAGTTGGGCTCGTTATAAGCGCTGGTTTTCTTTTATTTTCGAAACATATGATGCTCGCAATGAACTTACAAGGCGATGTACTAACGTATGCGCAAAACTACTTATCTATCGTCGGAGGAGCTATCTTCCTGCAAGCTATCATTAACTCATTAGCCGCAATTATCCGTGTACATGGTTTTACAAAGCAAGCGATGTTTATTTCACTCGGAATGAATATTATTCATATCGCTGGAAACTACGTACTCATTTTCGGAAAATTTGGTTTCCCTGAGCTCGGTGTACAAGGGGCTGCAATTTCTTCCGCTATCAGTCGATTGATTGCACTTATTGTTTTCTTCTGGTTACTATACCGCGTTATGGAATATCGCGTGAAATTACAATATTACTTCACCTTATCCAAAGAATACATTGGGAAAATTTTAAAAATCGGTATTCCATCTGCATTTGAACAAGTGATGTATCAAGCTTGTCAAATCGTCTTCCTTTATTACGCAACGTACTTAGGAACGGAATCATTAGCTGCTAGACAATACGCTACTAACATTTCCATGTTCACTTATTTATTTGCAATTGCGATTGGTATGGGAACAGCCATTATTATTGGCCGCCTTGTTGGTGGTGGCGAAAAGGATGAAGCATACGAACGCTTGTGGAAAAGTGTAAAATGGGCGATTGGTGTAACTCTATGTATGGTCGCTCTCGTTATTACATTCCGTACACAATTAATGGGACTGTTTACAGATAATCCGCACATTATCGGGTTAGGCGCAAGTGTTCTTTTACTAAGTGTACTACTTGAAACGGGACGTACGATGAATATCGTCATCATTAATTCGCTTCGAGCAGCTGGCGATGCAAAATATCCTGTTTTAATCGGTGCATTCTCTATGGTGTTAATGAGTTTACCACTAGGTTACTTTTTCGCCTTTCATTTAGATATGGGGCTCGTTGGTATTTGGCTAGCGATCGCCATCGACGAATGGACGCGTGCCATTATTATGTTCTTCCGCTGGAAAAGCAGGGCGTGGGAACGTTACGCACTTGTGAAACCAGAAGAGCAAGACGAGATTGGTTCTGTTCAGGCACAGTAGTACTTGTTTGATCATGATGTATTTATTAATAAATGCAATTTATATCGACTTACCGACAACTCATTTATATAGTATAGAAAAAAGCCATCCTTCCTTAATGGAAGAATGGCTTTTTTTATTATTGATAAATCTCTTTATATTTCTTATACTCTGCTTCAGAACATAGTACGAAATGTCCTGGGCGAATTTCACGCATTGTTGGCACTTCGCTACCGTAATCATGCTGCGATGGATCGTATACGATACGTTTACGATTGCGCTCATAATCTGGATCTGGTAGCGGAATTGCTGATAATAGTGATTTCGTATATGGATGAACTGGATTCGCATATAACTCTTCACTTGTTGTTAGCTCAACGATTTGACCACGGTACATTACACCGATGCGGTCACTAATGTATTTTACCATTGATAAATCATGGGCAATGAATAAGTATGTTAGACCTTTTTCTTTTTGTAGCTTTTTCAGTAAGTTTACAACTTGCGCCTGAATCGATACGTCAAGTGCTGAGATCGGCTCATCCGCAATGATAAATTCTGGTTCTACAGCAAGCGCTCGAGCGATACCGATACGCTGACGTTGTCCACCTGAGAATTCGTGCGGGAAACGGTTCGCGTGCTCTTTATTTAAACCAACTGTGTTTAATAGTTCATGAACACGGTCCATGCGCTCTTTTTTACTTTTCGCTAATCCGTGAATATCAATACCTTCTGCGATAATATCCCCTACTGTCATACGAGGATTTAATGATGCGTATGGATCTTGGAAAATCATTTGCATTTTACGGTTGAATTTCTTCAATTCTGCGCGTGATTTCTTACCATGTACGTTTTCACCATCGAACAATACTTCACCAGCAGTTGCATCATATAAACGAATAATCGTTCTTCCAGTAGTTGATTTACCACAACCTGATTCTCCTACAAGACCAAATGTTTCTCCGCGGTAAATATCAAATGAAATATCATTAACCGCTTTGACAACACCACCACTCACGTCGAAGTGCTGCTTTACATTTTTTACTTCAATTAATTTCTCACGTTGTTTAGTCATGTTGTTCACCTGCTTTCATTTGAAGAATACGTTTTTCAACGACTGCCGGCGGTTTTACCTCTGGAGCTTGCTCGTGAAGTAACCAAGTTGCCGCATAGTGTGTATCACTTACTTTAAATAAAGGTGGGTCCATTTCAAAATCAATTTTTAGTGCCTGTGGGTTACGTGGTGCAAAAGCATCACCCTTTGGCGGCTTTAATAAATCCGGAGGCGTTCCAGGAATTGCATATAACTCTTCCTCTGAGCCATCTAAACTTGGCATAGATGCGATTAAGCCCCAAGTATATGGATGTTTCGGATTATAGAAAATTTCATCTACAGTTCCAATTTCAACAACTTTACCAGCGTACATAACTGCCACTCGGTCAGCAACGTTTGCTACTACACCTAAGTCATGCGTAATGAAAATAATTGCCGCTTCTGTTTTTTGCTGAATGTCTTTCATAAGTTCTAAAATTTGCGCCTGAATCGTAACGTCTAGCGCTGTTGTCGGCTCATCGGCAATTAATAATTTCGGGTTACAAGCTAACGCCATCGCAATAACTACACGCTGTCTCATACCACCTGAGAATTGGTGAGGATATTGTTTTAAACGAGCTTCTGGATTTGGAATACCTACAAGGTCGATTAATTCTAACGCAACTTTACGTGCGTCTGCTTTACTCATCCCTTGGTGTTTAATAAGGCCTTCCATAATTTGATTTCCAATTGTCATCGTTGGGTTTAATGATGTCATTGGATCTTGGAAAATCATCGCGATATCTTTACCACGTACTTGCTGCATTTCTTTTTCTGTTAATTTCGTTAAGTCACGACCTTCAAATACGATCTCACCATTTTTAATGCGTCCAGGAGGATTCGGAATTAATCCCATTAACGCTTTAGAAGTAACTGATTTCCCTGAACCAGATTCTCCTACAATCGCCAATGTCTCTCCTTTTTTCAAATCAAAAGTAACGCCGCGTACAGCTTGTACTTCACCTGCATGTGTATCAAAGGAGACTTGTAAATCTTTTACCTCTAACAATGTTTTCATCTTTGCCTCTCCCCTCTTTTACTTACGCATTTTTGGATCTAACGCGTCGCGTAATCCGTCTGCCATTAAGTTAAACGCTAAAATTAATATACTGATGACAACCGCAGGGATGAACATCATATGCGGATACGTTTGAATAGATTTATAACCATCATTTACAAGAGAACCTAGTGACGCAAATGGTGGCTGAATTCCTAAACCGATGAAACTTAAGAACGCTTCACCAAACACCGCTGATGGAATTGTAAACATTGTCATTACGATAATAGGTCCCATTACGTTTGGAATTAAATGTTTCACAATTAATTGTGTATTTGTTGCACCTAATGTACGAGATGCTAATACATATTCTTGGTTTTTTAATTTCAGGATTTGTCCACGAACGATACGCGACATCCCTATCCAACCTGTAATTGCCATTGCGAGTGTAATTGACCATATACCAGATCCCATAATGATTACCATTAAGATAACGATGATTAAGTATGGAATACCGTTAATAATCTCCATAATACGTTGCATAATATTATCTACTCTGCCGCCATAAAACGCTGAAATACCTCCGTATGCAACCCCAATTACTAAGTCAATTGCTGCTGCTAAAAGAGCGATATATAATGATACGCGTGTACCTTCCCATGTTCTTGTCCATAAATCACGACCAAGATCATCTGTACCAAACCAGAAGTACTCTTTAATATCACGTTTTTCATATTGGTCAACACCATATTGATCTGTACCGTCAAATGGTAACCAATGAACATTTTCAATAACAGGAATTTTCGGTGGCATTTTCGCACGACCTAAATCTTGCTCTTTATACGAGTGTTTACTTACCATCGGTCCAAAAATCGCTAGTAATATAATAAGACTTAATAATACGAAACCAATCATCGCACCTTTATGTTGGAATAAACGTCTTCTTACATCTTGCCAAAACGTTAAGCTTGGACGGGCAATGACTTCATTATCAACATTATTTTGATTGGCTTGTTGAAATAAATCTGGAGATAATTTTTGTACATCTTTCATCATTTTTTCCCTCCCGCTAAACGAATACGAGGATCAATAATTCCGTATAAAATATCGACAATGAAAATAACTAAAATGAAGATCGCACTATAGAAAATCGTAGTTCCCATAATAACTGTATAGTCATTCACTGTAATAGATTTAACGAATTGTTCCCCAAGTCCTGGTACAGCATAAATTTGCTCGATAACAAGTGTTCCTGTAATTAATGCCGCAACCATTGGTCCTAAAATTGTTACTACTGGAATTAATGCGTTACGAAGTGCGTGTTTGACAATGATAACGCCTTGGCTAATTCCTTTAGCTTTTGCTGTTAAAATGTAATCGGCTTGCATAACTTCAATTAATTCTGCACGAGAGAAACGTGCGATTGTTGCGATAACTGCCATCGATAAAGCAATTGTAGGCATTACTGTAAACTCTGGTCCTTTCCAGAACGCTACTGGGAACCAACCAAGTTTTACCCCTACGAAATATTGTAGTAAAGCGGCGAATACGAATGATGGTACCGACATCCCGAGTACGGAAATAATTGTCGCTCCATAATCGACCCACGTATTGTTACGAAGTGCCGCAACGATTCCTAAAATTAAACCGATAAATGTTCCTAATATAATCGCTTGTAAACCAAGCTGTGCTGATGGTCCAATACGATCCACAATCATATCTGTTACTGGACGGTTATCATATTGGAATGATACCCCTAAATCACCTTTTGCTAAGTTACCTAAGTAACGTGCGTATTGAACTGGTACCGGATCATTCAATCCGTATTTTTCAAGAATGATTTCTTTTTGTGCCGGTGATAGCTTCTCCTGGTTTTTAAGCGGAGAACCCGGAAGTAATTTCATCAAAAAGAAAGTCAGCGTAGTAATTAAAAATAATGTCAAAGCCATGTACACGAAACGTTTTAATACATAACGTCCCATAGTCAAGCACCTCCCCGTTTTTCTCAAAAGCAATAAGATAGTTTAAAATATTCTTACTTTTATTTTTTTAAAATAAGAGCATATGCCCATCATAGGCATATACCCCTGTAAACGATGGAAAAAAAGATTATTTTTGTTCAACAGATGCCCATTTGTAAGTTAATCTACCACCATAGTTGATTGGTATAATATCTTTTACAGCATCTTTTACTATATATGCTGAACCTTTTTGGAAGATTGGAGTGATAACTGCATCCTCTTTAATTAACATCTTCTCTACTTCTAAAAGGTTGTTCCAGCGTGCTTGTAAATCTTTTGTATCTGTTTTAGCTTTTAGAATTAACTCATCATATTTCTGATTAGAATACCCTGTTTTATTTTGAGAACCATTTGTAACAAACATATCTAAATATGAGATTGGATCTGGGAAATCTGGGCCCCAAATACCAAACGCAATATCATATTGCTGAGAATCTTCTAATTTATTTTTTTGTGCAAATGGCTGCTGTTTAATTTTAATTGATAAACCAGGTAAGTTTTTTTCCATCTCACCTTTTAAGAATTCACCAACCTTTTTTGCATCTTCATTATCAAAGTTTAAGAATTCTAGTTCGATTTTATCAGTGCCAAGCTCTTTCTTCGCTGTTTCCCAAAGCTTTTTCGCTTCTTTTGGATTCGTTTCAACTAGCTTTCCATTTTCAGCTCGGAAATCTTTTTTATTCGGACCTTCAGCGAAATCTTTTCCAACAAATCCATAAGCTCCAATCGCACCATTATTTAAAATAACTTTCGCAATGTTATCACGATCAAAGGACATTGAAATTGCTTTTCTTAAGTTTTTATTACTTAAGTATTGATTACTTTGATTAAATCTTAGGTAAGCAACCCCTGCTTCTTTTCTTGTGTGGAATTCTGAGCTTTGTCTAAACTTATCAACAAATTCTGAAGTTAGAGCCGCACGATCAATCGAGTTTGTCTCATATAAATTTACATCAGTTGACGTATTTTTTACAATATTAAAGTTAATCTCTTCGATTTTAACCGTTTTATTATCCCAATATGATGGGTTCTTCTTAAACTGGAAGCTTTGCTCATGTTTCCAATCACTCATAACAAATGGTCCATTATATAATGTTGTATTTGCCTCTAACCCAAACTTATCACCTTGTGCTTTTACAAAGTTTTCATTTAGTGGGTAAAATACCGGATAAACTGTTAAATCAACAAAGTAAGGAACGGGATTGTCTAATTCCACTTCTAATGTATAATCATCAATCGCTTTTACACCTAATTGGTCAGCAGGTAATTCTTTTTTATGAATTTTCTCTGCATTTTTAATATCAAACATAATGTACGAATACGTCGCTTTTGTATCTGGATTTACTGCTCTTTTCCATGAATACACAAAGTCTTTTGCTGTTACAGGCTCCCCATTCGACCATTTTGCATCTTTTCTTAATTTAAATATGTATTTCTTTCCGTCATCTAGCTTTTGAACATCTTCTGCAATTCCAGGCACTCTCTTTTGATCTTTGCCGATACGATATAAACCTTCCATCGTATTATTTAATGCTGTAGAAGATGCAGAGTCAGATGCTAGCGATGCATCCATTGACGGAATTTCAGATAACTCTGTTAAATTAAGAACCTGCTTTCCGTTACTACTACTCGTAGTGTTTTCTTTCCCTTTTGCTTTTGCGTCATCTTTTTGGTAGCTACACGCACCCAGCAACATACTTGCAGTTAAAGTCGATGCAAGTAATAACGGTATCTTTTTCTTCATGTTGTGTTGCCTCCCCTAATTGCACTTCCTGTACCCTCACTTGTTAAAAAGTAGAATTGAAAGAATAATCTCCAAGTTTCTACAATTTTCATTATACATATAATATAACAATTGTGAATATAGTTTTTTGTTTTTTTGTTAAAATTTTTAATAAAATGTTTATATTTTTATTTTTTTGTAAAGGGATACGTTAACATTGATACCATCATCTTGAAATCAGACCTTTAATTGCGTATAATTTTCAAAAAATTAATTCTAGTACATATTATAGCTTTTATAGTATAATAATTCTAGTAATATTTTGACGGAGGGGAACATTTTGAATAAAGTTTTTTTTCATACTTGTATACTAATTTTCATAGCGATAATCGCTTCTAGTATTGGCGCATTCCTCATTTCATCGCAATTTTTGTTGAATTTTGTCAACATCTTGTTTTATATTGCACTGTTTTTTATTCTTATCGGCGGTTTTTTATACATATTTCAAAATGGTTTTTTCAATGTAACCATTTACGCATTCCAAAGAGTATTTGGTACGAATAAAAAGATTGACTCTTTAATTGAAGAAGTCGAGGAACCTACAGATAAGAAAGAACGTATTTATAAAACATATTCATTCAAATGGACATATCCAATTTGTATTACAGGTATCGTTCTTGGGTTGTTCTCGACCCTTATTAGCTTTACTATTTTGATGTAGTTTGCAAACACTATCCCATATGATATAATAATCAGCAAAACATTTTGTTATAAAACTTTAGTTCTTTCATATTAAAAGAGCTCAAGTAACAATAAATAAATTTATATGTATGCGATGATAAAGAAGAGTACATATTGAGGCAATTTCAGAGAGCTTGTGGTCGGTGTGAACAAGTAATTGTACAGTATGGAATGGGCTTTTGAGCACCAAACCGAACCGAAAGTAGTAGGCTTTGGCGTTATATCCAAACGTTATTATGGATTAGAGAGATTTCACAGTAGTGAAATAATTAGGGTGGTACCGCGGTCCATTCGTCCCTATAGTTTTTGGGATGAATGGGCTTTTTTGTTTGCCTTCTCTTCCCCCATCACGCATTCAATTTTAGGAGGAATTACTTATGTCAGTTATCTTTTCTGGTATTCAGCCAAGTGGAACGATTACACTTGGAAACTATTTAGGAGCAATGAAGCAGTTTACAGAGCTTCAAAATGAACACGACTGTTATTTCTGTATTGTAAACCAACATGCGATTACAGTACCTCAAGATCCCGTACAACTTCGTAAAAACATCCGCAGTCTTGCTGCACTTTATGTGGCATGTGGCATTGACCCTGAAAAAGCTACTTTATTTGTACAATCAGAAGTACCAGCACACGCTCAACTAGGTTGGATCATGCAATCTGTTGCTTACGTTGGAGAATTAGAGCGTATGACGCAATATAAAGATAAAGCTTCTGGTAGAGATTCAGTTCCAGCTGGATTACTTACGTATCCACCATTAATGGCTGCTGATATTTTACTTTACAATACTGAAATCGTGCCGGTTGGTGATGATCAAAAGCAACATATCGAATTAACACGTGACCTAGCAGAGCGTTTCAACAAACGTTACCGTGAAATCTTTACAATGCCTGAAATTCGTATTCCAAAAGTAGGAGCTCGCGTTATGTCATTAACAGAACCTACGAAAAAAATGAGCAAATCTGATCCGAATCCAAAATCAATGATTAGTATGCTTGATGAGCCAAAAACAATTGAAAAGAAAATTAAGAGTGCTGTTACTGACTCTGAAGGTATTGTGAAATTTGATAAAGAAAACAAACCTGGTATCTCTAACTTATTAACAATCTACTCTTCATTCTCTGGAAAAACAGTTGAAGAAATTGAAGCAATGTACGAAGGAAAAGGATACGGCGACTTCAAAGGCGACCTAGCGCAAGTAGTCGTAGAAGCAATTCGTCCAATCCAAGACAAATATAACGAACTAATCAACTCACCAGAACTAGACGAAATTCTAGACAAAGGTGCAGAAAAAGCAAACCGCGTTGCATTCAAACAACTACGCAAAGTAGAAAATGCAATGGGGTTAAGTAGAAAACGTAGGTAACATATAAAGCGAAGGGCTAGGAGCCGGAGCTAGATTACTACAAAATTAAAAAACCGCCAATTGGCGGTTTTTTAATTTACCTTTTGCTCATTTTCCATTTCCCATAACTTTTCAAAAAATGGCTGTCCTTTTACGAGACGCTCGCATAATTGTTCATGTTTCTCAGACCAGCCAGCTTTCGCTTCATCATACAGTCTAGCCCAAATATCCTCGAACTCCATATGTTGAACCGTTCCATATGCTGATGGATCCCACTCTGTGTACCAATAGCGAATCTCTGCTGTATTTTTCGTTGTATGTAATTGATCTAACGCCATAAATAATAATTGTTTTAGCTGTCTTTCTTTACGAGTCAAGCCATTCATAATGAAAGGCGATGGTGATAAAATGTGATGTTCTTTTTCTGTTTCTTCTACTTGGAACTCATACTTTTCTGCTTGTACGTTTTCTACCATCTCATATACCATCTGCTCTTGGCGTGGTATAAGTCTGCTTTTGCGAATTGGTACATTGTAACCAATTGTGTCAATCGCAATAATTCCTTTTCCATCTGTAACAACAAAGCAATACTCTTGCTGCAAACGTTCATGATTTTTACGAATATAAGCCTTATGATGTACGTCTTCCAGCATTTTTTGCGGAAGCTCTAACAATTCGTTCTCGATGTAATGATATAATGTGGCATCTACTTTTAATAATGGCACTTGATCTAATAGCTCAATCGTATCATCTTTCCGCCATTCGTAAAAATGACAAACGTTATACCCATTCTCTTCACCTTCAAACCAATTTACCCATACATCATGTAGATATAACATTCACTACCCCTCACTTCACTACTGTTTGTACCAATCATTATGTTCATTTTTGCTTAACTTTATTCCACTTGAGGAAATATATTCTAATTATTATTTTTTCTTCTATTAATACTAAAAAAACAGGAAATAGAGCCCCTGTTTTTTTATATATGAAATGTATTTGCTTTATTCAATATTTCTTTTGCATCTATAGATAATAAAGAAAGTGTATCTTCTCCTTCCAAAGTTACACAATCTTTGACAATATGAAATCCAAGCGCATAGCCAAGCATCTTCGGATAAGAGTGAAAGCCATTTAATAAGATGTCATGTTCCCTTGTTCCTCGTTTTATACTTATTCTTTCATGTACAACATTTTTCCAATAATAAATAGCCTCTTCTTTTGAAAGATACGCCGTCCACGGTGCATTGTTTTTTTCTGAATATCTTTCCGTCACTGCTTGCTCAGCTAGCCCTTCCATAATCATTGTATCAAGTAATGTATATTCTGTTTCTTTCGTCTCAATTTGATGTAACCTGCATATGTGATGGTATTCATGCGCCAATAACACTTTTAATTCTTCTACCGAATTCCGTCCACATACGAATAAGAAAATAACATGACGCATTGATAATCCAGCCCTACCGTTATACTCTTCTTGCACAGTTCGATTATAGGAATCTGATAATAAAATAAAGACAGGGACATCAGGACCTTTCAACCAATTTTTCAATTTATCATACTCCAGGCTCAACTCTTTCCAAATTTCCTTTTCCTCTAATTCTTTAATTTCCTTTTCCCCGCGCATGATCGGGCGATACATCCCTTTTGAAATTAAAAAGCGATACAACCTTTCTTTTGGCAACGGAATATACTTCGTAAATTTCTCACAAAGTTTCTCTGGCCGTCCATAATATAAATGTAGCCATTCAGCTGTTTCAACAATCCCCATCTTTATCCCTCCTTTTTCTTATGTATATGCTACAGGAGAAAAAGACGTAAAAATAAATAAGGAGTTTTTTCGCAATATAATGCGGAAAAACTCCTTATTTTATCTATTATTTATACGATTTAAATACTAACACTGCGTTATGACCACCGAATCCTAATGAGTTACTTAATACTGCATTTACTTCTTGGTGTCTCGCTTGATTCGGTACGTAATCTAAGTCACATTCTGGATCTGGTGTCTCATAGTTAATTGTTGGAGGAATTACTCCGTCTGTAATTGATTTAATAGAGAAAATCGCTTCAACAGCACCAGCTGCTCCTAATAAGTGACCTGTCATTGATTTCGTTGAGCTAATTGCTACTTTATACGCATGCTCACCGAAAGTTTCTTTAATTGCCATCGTTTCATATTTTTCATTCGCATCCGTACTTGTACCATGCGCATTAATGTAATCAATATCTTCTGGCTGTAGGCCTGCATCAGCTAAAGCTTGACGCATTGCACGCACTCCGCCTTCACCACCAGGAGCAGGCATTGTAATATGGAATGCATCACCAGTTGCACCGTAACCAGCGATTTCCGCGTAAATGTGAGCACCACGAGCTAATGCGTGCTCTAATTCTTCAAGAATTAAAATACCTGAACCTTCACCCATTACGAAACCGCTACGGTTTTTATCAAACGGACGGCAAGCCGTTGCTGGGTCTTCATTAAATGTTAATGCTTTCGCTGAGCTAAATCCTGCGAATGCCATACTTGTTAGCGGCGCTTCTGCTCCACCTGTAATCATTGCATCAGCATCACCACGCTGAATTGCTTTAAATGCATCACCAATTGAGTTTGCACCAGATGCACAAGCCGTTACAGAACAAGTGTTAATTCCTTTTGCTCCTGTTGCAATTGATACTTGGCCTGCTGCCATATCTGGAATCATCATCGGTACGAAGAATGGACTCACGCGGCGCGGGCCTTTCTCAGTAAAAATCTTAAATTGTTCTTCGTATGTTTCCATACCACCAATACCAGATCCAATCCATACACCAATTCGAGGTCCATTTTCTTCTGTAATTTCAAGCTTTGCATCTGCAACTGCCATTTTCGCTGCTGCTACTGCATATTGTGTAAAGCGGTCCATACGGCGCGCTTCTTTTTTATCAATATATTTCTCGACTTCAAAGTCGTTAATTTCCGCTGCTACTTTTGCTGGAAATAGTTCTGGATCAATTCTTGTAAGTCGCCCGATTCCAGATACACCCTTTTTAATGTTTTCCCATGCTGTTTCAACATCTGTTCCGACCGGTGTAACAGCTCCTAGTCCTGTAATTACGACCCTCTTTTTTTCCATACAAAATACACTCCTTTTTTTCTCTCAGTCCTTATTTACCCCAACGAAGAGCAACTGCTCCCCATGTTAATCCGCCGCCAAAACCAACAAGTATAATTAAATCACCATCTTGAATACGTCCATTTTGCAATTCCTCTACCATTGCAATCGGAATTGAAGAAGCTGATGTATTACCGAACTTCTCAATTGTCATACTCATTTTTTCTTGTGGTAAATTTAACCTCTCTCTTGCAGATTCCATAATACGAATATTCGCTTGATGCGGTACTAAGAAATCTACATCCTCTTTTGTAAGACCAGCCTTATCCAGCACGCGAAGACAAGATTCACCAAGTTGACGAACGGCAAATTTAAAGACTTCTCTGCCATTCATCATAACATACTCGTCTTGATATAGATGCTTACCGCCGCTTCCGTCTGCTCCTAATTCGAAAGATAGAACGCCTCTTCCTTCTGAAACTGCTCCCATTACGATAGCACCGGCTCCGTCTCCAAATAATACCGCTGTATTTCGATCATTCCAGTCTACAATTTTAGATAGCTTATCACTACCAACTACTAATACGTTTTTATAAGTCCCCGTTTGAATAAATTGCTGCGCTGTAATCATTCCGTACATAAAACCAGCGCATGCTGCACCCACATCCATTGCAGCTGCATGTTTCGCTCCAATCGCTTCTTGAATGACACAAGCTACTGCTGGAAACGCACGATCTGGTGTTACTGTCGCCACTAAAATAAGATCGATATCTTCTCCGCTAACCCCTGCATCTTCAAGTGCTTTTTTCGCAGCCTCTACGGCCATATATGAAGTATCTATTGTATCATCGGCAATGCGTCTTTCTGCAATTCCCGTTCTCGTACGAATCCATTCATCGGATGTATCCATTATTTTCTCTAAATCGTGATTTGTGACTACTTTTTCTGGCACATATCTTCCGATCCCTAAAATGCCCACGTTCACATCGCAGCCCTCCGTTTTATATCAATTATTATGACTTGGTACTAATTTTAAAACATAAATGTATTTTTGTCTAGAATATATTTCGCATAAAACAGAAAGCTAACGCATTATCCACTTTATTTTTCATTAAAAGAAACAGAATCATACCTTTTCGTGTTTCATTCCAAATAAAAAGGCCCGAACCGCTTCTACTCACGATTCGAGCCTCCCCTCCATCAAAAAAGAAGGATTTTATTCTTTATCTGCTTTCCCAAGCTCATAAGCTTCGTTCATAACTTTCATTAACAACTCTAACACCGGCTGTGCCTTCTCCATATCAAGTGCAATTCCGTTATCATCTAAAATTGCCTTCGCTTCCGGTAAATGCTTCATTGCGATTTGTAAAAACTGCATGCTTTTTTCGTTCATATTATACTCTTCCTCTCCATTAAAACTTTCACATACAATAGTGTAACACGCGTGCTACTCTTCGTATAACTCTTTATATTTTTTCATGTGTGCCAGTTGCTTATTTAAACCGTATTCTAACGGAGTATTTCTTTTTATCGAAATGACTTCAATAGCCTCATCTCTTATTTCATTATTATTTTTATTTACTTTATCATCCGCGCGTAAAAGATTCATACCTTTTTCCCATAATGACTGTTTACCACTAAGTAAATTGTATATACCAAGATGCGCCCCGTTCGTTCCATTTTCCCATAAGTATTCACATACATCTTCAATGTAAAGCAAATCACTTCCTTTTTCCTCACTCGTACAACGGCACTCTTTCTCGTCTAATTCTGATAAAATGAGCTGATGATACATCATAAAGGATGGTTGCCACGGTCCATATAATGTAGGAACTCGAAATACACTATATTTTAAATTCCCTTTTTTCAATCCTTCTTCTACTTTCAAAAATAGGCGCTTATTTTCGGATTCACCTGTACTACTTACTTCAATAGAAGAAATTAAATTTAACTTCACTTTTTGTTCTTCACACATTCTTATAATTCGCTTTAAATATTGTAATATGACTCTTTCATTCCGAAATCCACATTGCTGATTTGGCTCATATAAGCAAAAGTAGACAGTATCGAATCTCTCTTCCTCTACCGATCTCCATCCATCTTCATCTCTTATCGAATAATACGTAAATAACGCATTTCGCCCAATTAACAATAACTTCTCTTCATTAATTTTGGTCATACTATCGAATTCATCAAAATCAAGACCATACACTTCTACTTCTTCTGCGATCATTTTATTCACAAGGTGATAACCTACAAACGTAAGTGCACCTATTATCAGCACGCGTTCCATACCACCAACCCTTTCCCTTTGAAACAAATAGCTCCTCATTTATGTATATGGGAGCTTCACAATTCTTCTTCATATTTTTTAAAGAAATCGGTCGTTTGCCTAACCATTTTATATTTCACATCTTGCAGATGGAATAAGACAGAAGTATCACATTGATTTAATTGCCTCATTTTCTCATATCTCCGCAACTGCTGTTTTCTTCCTCTTTTTTCTTGTGTTGATACGAAAATTTTAACAGGTACACAAGATGGAAGAAGCGTAAATGATTTCTTATTTATTTTTAAATCTAATTCTTCTTCTTTGGAATCATACGCCAAACTTAATTCCTTCACGAGTCTCTTGTAAAAAAACTTATGCTCTTTCTCAAAACCCACATATTCTGGTAAATCTAAACACGGATTTAACATAACAACAGAACGAATACATTCAGGATATTTGTTCATCATTTCAAGTGCCACAAGCGCTCCCATACCATCTGCCATAATGTGCATCTTCGCATTTAACGTCTCTTTTCTCAAAACAACATCATATAAACGTTTTGCCAGACGAACAGATTGATCGTTCCCCCAATGTCTTCCGTATAAATTAGAGGAAAAGACCGTGTAGCCTTGCTCAATAAGACCATGTAAGAAATAAGATTTACCCGCATGTTGTGTCCATAAACTTGTACCATTCTCAATAAAGTAGTTATAATCACCGAGGAGCATAACAGAAAATCCATTTGGCTTCTCCGGTAAATAAATGACACATGGTTCTTTTTCTAAGTAAAAAAAACGTTCCGTAATACTCATTTTTCCCCCGCCTTATTTTCTAAACATATAAAACCACTCTTTTATAATGTATGAACGGAATGCAAATTTGCGTTGAAAAATCTACAAATATTTTTCTATATTCTTTTTTCAATTGTGTTACAATAAGGACAGATTGAACGAATAGAGGTGTAAAATATGCGTTTCATTTGGGCATTAATTTGGTCGTTCTTACTTGTACATATGATGAGCTACGTAATTGGCTCTATGACTGGCGGTACATACGACTTTAACCAAGCGTCTATTTTCTCAGTTGTTCTTGCTGTATTAGTACTCGCAATTTCAGCTGCAATTCCAAACGAGCCAGTAGAACAACACTAAAAAAAGAGTCCGGATTTTATCCGAACTCTTTTTTATTTTCATTTCACATGAACGACTAATTCGTTATTTTCTACATCAACAACTACGTGACTATTGTCTGTAATTGTTCCTGCAATTAATTCTCTTGCTAATTTCGTTTCCACTTGACGTTGTACGTATCGTTTTAATGGACGAGCTCCGTACATTGGGTCGAAACCAGCTTCTACAACAAATTCTTTTGCTGCATCTGTTAATTCTACTGTAATGTGACGGTCAGCTAGACGGCCTTGTAGTTCTTTTACAATTTTATCAACAATGCCTTTAATTTCATTCGTTGTAAGAGGTTTGAATAAAATAATTTCATCAACACGGTTTAAAAATTCAGGGCGGAAATGTCCTCTTAATTGCCCCATTACAAGGTCTCTTGATTCCTCTTTAATCGAACCATCTTCTTCTAATCCCTCTAGTAAATGAGCAGATCCAATATTTGAAGTCATAATAATAACTGTGTTTTTAAAGTCTACTGTTCTTCCTTGTGAATCTGTAATGCGTCCATCATCTAACATTTGTAATAAAATGTTGAATACTTCTGGATGTGCTTTTTCGATTTCGTCTAACAAAATAACTGAATATGGTTTACGTCTTACCGCTTCTGTTAATTGACCGCCCTCTTCATATCCTACATATCCAGGAGGCGCACCAATTAAGCGTGACACAGCGTGTTTCTCCATATACTCAGACATGTCAATACGAATCATTTGCTCTTCACTATCGAATAAAGACTGCGCTAACGTTTTTGCAAGTTCTGTTTTACCAACACCCGTAGGGCCTAAGAAAATGAAGGAACCAATTGGACGATTCGGGTCTTTAATACCAGCGCGTGCACGAAGAACCGCGTCTGATACTAGGCTTACTGCTTCCTCTTGTCCGATGACACGCTCTGATAAGATTTGCTCTAAGCGTAGTAATTTCTCACGTTCGCCTTCAACAAGTTTAGCAACAGGAATACCAGTCCAGCGTGAAACAATATCTGCAATTTCTTCTTCACTTACTTCCTCACGTAATAAACGACTTTCTTCTTTATTATGCGCGCCCATTTCTTCCGCTTCTTTTAATTCTTTTTCGATTGCAGGAATTTTCCCGTGACGAAGTTCGGCTGCTTTATTTAAATCGTAGTTACCTTCTGCTTCTTCTAATTCACGGCGCAGACGTTCTAAATGTTCACGTAAGTCACGAACTTTGTGAATGTCTTCTTTTTCTTTCTCCCATTTCGCTCTCATACCACTTGCAACTTCTTTTAAATCCGATAATTCACGTTGCAATGTTTTTAGACGCTCTTGGCTACCACGATCCGTTTCTTTTCCAAGAGCCGCTTCTTCAATTTCCAGCTGCATAATACGACGCGTTACTTCATCTAATTCTGTCGGCATAGAATCGATTTCTGTACGAATTGTTGCGCACGCTTCATCAACAAGGTCAATCGCTTTATCCGGTAAGAAGCGATCTGAAATATATCGATCTGATAAAACTGACGCTGCTACAATCGCACGGTCATGAATATTTACACCGTGATAAATTTCAAAGCGTTCTTTTAATCCACGTAATATGGAAATCGTATCTTCAACAGTTGGTTCTTCTGCTAATACTTGTTGGAAACGTCTTTCTAGTGCTGGATCTTTTTCAATATATTTACGATATTCATCTAATGTTGTCGCCCCGATACAATGCAGTTCACCACGAGCAAGCATCGGTTTTAACATATTTCCTGCATCCATCGCACCTTCTGTTTTACCAGCTCCAACGATTGTATGAAGTTCATCAATGAATAATAAAATGCGTCCTTCACTCTTTTTAATTTCATTTAATACAGCTTGCAGACGCTCTTCGAACTCACCACGGAATTTCGCACCTGCTACGAGCGCACTCATATCTAACGCAAAAATCGTTCTATCTTTCAATCCTTCAGGTACATCCTTTTTCACAATACGCTGTGCTAATCCTTCAACGATTGCTGTTTTACCAACACCTGGCTCACCAATTAAAACAGGATTGTTTTTCGTTTTACGTGAAAGAATGCGGATAACGCGTCGAATTTCACTATCTCGGCCGATAACAGGATCAATTTTCCCGGCTCTCACTTCTGCCACTAAATCACGGCCATATTTTTCTAACGCTTCATAAGTTGCTTCTGGATTTTGACTAGTCACTCTTTGATTCCCCCGAACTGTCATTAAAGACTGTAATAAGTTATCTTTCGTAATATGCAATCTTGCAAATAATTGATTTATATCGCCTTTTTCTTCGGAAAAAGCAAGCAATACATGTTCGACTGAAATGTAATCATCCTGCAATTTTTCTGCTTCTTTCCCTGCTCTTACAAGCAATTGTTGCAGAGCGCTCGTTACATACAATTTTCCAACCTCTGCACCGCTCCCTGTTACAGAAGGTTTCTTTTTAATTAAGCTTTCAGCGCTTTGCTTTAATGCTTCTATATCAACATTCATTTTTTGAAATATACGTACTGCTAATCCATCTTGCTCTTCTAATAATGCAAGTAATAGATGAACAGTATCCACCTCTTGGTGATGATGAGATACCGCTAAAGATTGGGCACTCATAATCGCCTCTTGTGTTTTTGTTGTCATTTGATTTAAGTCCATCTTTACAGCCCTCCAAAAGTTTGACTTTCTTTGACCTTTGATTTGATTATACGCCAACTGACTTTTTTATACAATAATTTTGCCTATGTATTTTCAAACTTATTATTGGAAAAAGAAAAAGGAAGCATTCATTATATTGTTTTAAAAATACGGTAAATGAAATTATAATGTGTAACGACAAAAAAGCCGCAATAACGATTGCGGCTTCTGTTACGGTTTTCTTTTATATGTCCACTGACGGTTATGATTCGTATTATCTGGAAACTTTTCACCGGCAGTTAATTGTACCATTTGCGGATTTTTCACCATACTTCCCGTTTCACCAATTTCTACATAAATACCATCATTCGGCGCTTTTTGTCCAGAACGAAACCTGCGATTTTGTCCCATTTTCATTCTCCTTCCATGACGTCTTTGCCTCATTAGTATATCCATTTTAAAAGAAAGGTTTTCTGTCATGTTTAGGAAACAGTACTACATCTCGTCCTTGTACATATATATGAATGATACAAGCGTAAGCAGGGATTTCTTTCCTACTTGTAGAAAAAAAAAGAAACCAACCTACTCTAGGCTAGTTTCAAAGGAGAGTCAAACATATACGAGAAGATTACATGTTCATTATAAGTCTCATCACACGAGCAATGTAACCCTTTTCACAATTTGTACATAATGAAAGAAACATTGTTTGAACTTTCTAAAAAGATGTTGACTTTTCTTAATTTCCAACGATAAATAGTAGACACCGCAGCACTTTGAGACGTAAGATGGATATATAGTGAAATTTCCATCTATGGTGATTTCACCGAGTCTAACCTCTTATTTCTGCATATTAAAAACGGAAATACAGATAGATACAAAAAAATTATTATAAGAGGTGAAATTATGAACAAACAACATTTAATCGCATTAGACTTAGACGGTACTTTATTAACAGACAACAAAATAATTTCCACTCGAACGAAACATACAATTGCAAAAGCAAAGGAACAGGGACATATTGTTGTTATTTCAACAGGACGTCCATTCCGTGCTAGTTATGATTACTATAAAGAACTTGCTCTTAACACACCTATCGTAAACTTTAACGGTGCTTACGTACATCATCCTCTTGATTCAAGCTGGGGAACACATCACTCTCCTCTTGAGCTAGCAACAGCGCAAGAAATTGTACGAGCTTGCTTTGATTTCGGCGTAAAAAATATATACGCGGAAGTAATGGACGATGTGTATGTTCGTGAAATTGATGAAGATAAAAAACATATTTTCGAATTCGGCTCTCCTAAGATTTTTACGGGAGACTTATTAAATATTTTAAACGATCATCCAACTTGCTTATTAATTGATGCACATGACGAGCATTCCACTGCAATTCGTCAACATTTAACGGATATGCACGCGGAAGTAATCGATCATAGAAAATGGGGCGCACCTTGGCCGATTATTGAGATTGTGAAAAGCGGATTAAATAAAGCGGTTGGATTACAAAAAATTTCTAGTCATTACAACATTCCACAAGAGCGAATTATCGCTTTCGGTGACGAAGATAATGATTTTGAAATGATTGAATTTGCTGGTCACGGCATCGCAATGGGGAATGCCATCCCTGAATTAAAATCACTCGCAAACCATACGACGTTAACGAACGAAGAAGATGGTATCGCTTTATATTTAGAAGAGGTTCTTGGGTTGTAATCTAAAAATTCCCTACTTATAGTTTCCTGCCAAATGTCCATACTATAAGTAGACGCAAGAGACATCGCGTCGATTGTTTTCAGCTAAATAAAGGGGGTTTTTCGAATGGGTAAAAAGAACAAATCAAAGCGTTTTATCCAACAAGGAGCCGATGCTGTTATGAAGCATGATGCAAGATTCCCGTACAGAGGTACATTAGCTGAGGCAGAAAAGGCAAGAAGTAACTCTTCTTTTGGAGGGGTTTAAATGGGGAACTTACTATTCCAACAAGCTAGAGATGCTGTTGAAAATGCCGTATCTTGTTCAAGCGGTACTGAGCAACAAGATCTCGTATATAGAGCAAAAAATGCTTTGCAATCCGCTTACGCAAACTCTTCAACTGCTGAAAAAGTTCAGCTCCGTGAAATGCAAGAGCAATTGCAAAACATTACGAATGTACATTAAAAAAGAGGACCAACTTCGGTCCTCTTTAATCTTTCCGAAACAATCCGAACACCCCAACTGTTTGCAGTATATTTGTAAATGCACCTGGGTCCACTTGTTTAATAATCCTCTCCAATTCGTATAACTCGTAACGGGTAATAACCATCATTAACATTTCTTTATTTTCATTCGTATAAGCACCTGTTGCTGGTATCGTTGTAATTCCTCTTACTAATCGCGAGTGAATCGCCTTTCTTACGTCCGCCCCATTCTTCGTAACAATTAATGCTGTAATCTTTACATGACGAGTATGAATTGCATCAATAATTCTCGTCGATACATATAAAGTCACTAACGTATATAACGCTTTTTCCCATCCATATACATAGCCAGCAGCGATAATGATAATTGCATTAAAAAAGAAAAAGTATGTACCGACAGGCTTATCTTTTATTTTTGATAAAATCATAGCGATAATATCTAATCCACCTGTAGAAGCACCCCACTTTAAAGCAATCCCTACTCCAATTGCCGAAATAATCCCGCCAAAAATCGCATTTAATATGATATCATTCGAAACCTCTCTAACAGGGATGATTTCTAGAAACAAAGTCATAAATATAACACAAAGAAAACTAAAAAAGGTGAAGGCCTTTCCAACCTTTTTCCACGCTAAAATAACGACAGGAATATTAAATAAGCTAAACAATACTCCCGTAGATATGTGAATCGATAAAAAATCACCTAATATTTGTGATAATAATTGAGACAATCCAGCAAAGCCGCTCGCATACACTTTCGCTGGCGTTAAAAATAAATTCATCCCAATCGCGTTTAATAAACCTGCGATGATTACAACGATTAACTTCTTTATAAGTTCAGTATAATTCAACTTCAAATCCATTTCGAATCCACCTTTACCCTTCATAAATGCACCGCTATACATAGTCTTTACGAAAAAGGAAATGATAAACGTACAACGTTTAGAAATGGAGTTGATACATATGCCACATACGAGTGATAACGACAAAAAAGCACGCGATAATAATGCAAAACGCACACAAAAAAATGAGCAAGAGCAAAAAAATATTCAGCAAGGTAAACGTGCATACTCTAAAAAGACCGATCACCTTTGATCCCATCGTACATCAACAATTATGTTGATGTACTTTTTTACATTTTAAAGGAAAAAACATTAAAAATTCACTTCATGTTCACTTCTATATTCTACAATAGCGATAACATATTCGGATGAGGTGTTGGCATGAGAGGGAAACATATTTTCATTATTACTGCACTAATAAGTATATTGATGCTATCTGCTTGCGGACAAAAAAACGGCTCAGCTACAGTCGCCACAGCAACAGACTCGACTGTTACGAAGGACGACTTCGAAAAACAATTGAAAGATCGTTACGGAAAAGACATGCTATACGAAATGATGGCACAAGACGTCATCACAAAAAAATATAAAGTACCTGATGAAGAGGTAAATAAAGAAGTAGAAAAAGTAAAAAAACAATATGGAGATCAATTCAAAAAAGTATTAGAAAACAATCGTTTAAAAGATGAAGAGGATTTCAAAAATCAAATTAAGTTCAAACTTGCTATGAATGATGCGATTAAGAAAAGCATTACAGAAAAAGACGTAAAAGATCACTATAAGCCAGAAATTAAAGCGAGTCACATTTTAGTAAGTGACGAAAATGAAGCGAAAGAAATAAAGAGTAAATTAGATGCTGGTGCTTCATTTGAAGAATTAGCAAAACAAGAATCACAAGATCTACTATCAAAAGATAAAGGTGGAGACCTTGGATACTTCAATTCAGGTACAATGGCTCCTGAATTCGAAACCGCTGCCTACAAACTAAATGTTGGACAAATTAGCAATCCCGTAAAATCATCAAACGGTTATCACGTTATTAAATTAACTGATAAAAAAGATCTAAAACCTTACGATGAGGTAAAAAACTCTATTCGCAAAAACTTAGAGGAAGAACGTACTGCTGATCCTGCATTCAGCCAAAAATTATTACAAGAGGAATTAAAAAAGGCGAATATTAAAATAAACGATAGTGATTTGAAAGATACATTTACTCTTGTTTCACCGCAAGGAAATTAAAAAAGCACAACCTTATCTTTTTACATAAGGTTGTGCTTTTTAATCTTCTATCTTATTTCTTAAAGTAAGTCCAACCTTCTTCTTGGTAAACTTTTTCTTCTTTCATCAATTTACCAAGTGCGCGCTTAAATGCAGCTTTACTCATGTTAAAGCGTTCTTTAATATCTTCCGGATGGCTCTTATCCCAAAACGGCATTGCTCCGCCTCGTTCTTCCATATATGCATAAATTACTGCCGCATCGTCTTCCATTCCTTCTTCTTTACGAGGAAGAAGTGAAATGTTAATTGTACCATCATCTTTCACGTCAATAATACGGCCCGTTACACGCTCACCGATGCGAACTTGTTCTTTTCTTTCTGTATGGTGTAAGAAAGCACGGAAATGCTCATCAGTTAGTATGAATGAACCAACTTGAAGCGAACGATATACACGTCCATTTACGTTTTTATTACGCATAGATGGCGTTGCATCTACGATAATTTCTTGCATATCACTGTCTCTTGCCGGAAGAGCAATTAAACGATCACGATTCGTTAATTTTAACGTACAATATAATTCGTCGCCTACTTCTGGCCATACCGGCATATAAATTGGGAACTCATCAGCTGGAATTAGTATATCTTTTGACACACCAATATCAACAAACACACCTAAACTAGGAATAACTTCTACAACCTTTACCCAGTTCCAATCATACGTTGTAATAATCGGTTCCTTCATTGTTGCTGAAATACGATTTTGGTGATCAAGGTATAAGAATACATCAATCGTATCGCCTTCTTCAATTTCTCCAGCTACTTCGTTTTTATGTAGGAAAATTTCTTCTTCTTCATTCCCAACCATATATCCGATTTCCGTTTCGCGTAAAACAGTTACCTGTTCAATCGATCCTATTTGCAAATACATATTTTTTAATTCCCTTCTATATATATAAAATTATCTTTTTTATCATTCCAAACAAAAGTTAATTATAACATGATTTTTCCTGTATTTGTCCAACTGCCCAAAATTCACTATAATAAAATGAGGTTCCATGAATATAAGTACGAAAACACTTAAGTCTAGACTCGTTTTCAGCTATACTTTAGTATATACAGTACATAACAAGATTAGAAATTTATTTGGAGGTGCTAACTATGGCAAAAGATAGTTCTTTTGACATCGTTTCGAAAGTAGAATTACCTGAAGTAACAAACGCAATTAATATCGCATTAAAAGAAATCCAAAACCGATATGACTTTAAAGGAAGTAAAAGTGATATTAAATTAGAAAAAGAAGTACTAGTTTTAACTTCTGACGACGAGTTCAAATTAGACCAAGTAAAAGACGTTTTAATTTCTAAACTTGTAAAACGTAACGTTCCAATTAAGAACTTAGATTACGGAAAAGTTGAAGCTGCAACTGGCAACACTGTTCGCCAACGTGCAACACTTCAACAAGGTATCGATAAAGATAACGCTAAAAAAATTAACAACATCATTAAAGAAATGAAATTAAAAGTAAAAACACAAGTACAAGACGATCAAGTACGTGTTACAGCGAAAAGCCGTGATGACTTACAAGCCGTAATCGCAGCTGTTCGTAGCGCTGATTTACCAATCGACGTACAGTTCATTAACTACCGCTAAAAAGAAAACTCCTCTTAATTAGAGGAGTTTTCTTTTTGTCTTGTAGAGACAATATTACAAGAACAAACCATAGAAAAAAGGGTATGTGCGGTAAAAATCACTAAGTAAATTGAAAATAAGGAAAAGACACCTTAAGACGTTTTCCCTTCGATTTGAATTACTTTTCTTAGTAATTACATCCTAGGCCAAAGTCATCTTAAAAATTGCTATAACTCATAATTCCTCTCCTCGCCAAAACGTAACAATTTATGAGTATAAGAATATTTTCCAACCTTTAATGTAATGTAAAATTAATAAGTATTTTAAAAAATGTTAATTAAAAAAGAGTTAGAAGTGGTTATTTGAAGAAATTAATATTATGGTTTTTATTGGCCACATTCTCCCTAAATACTGTAGGATGTTCTAATAATACGAATACACTAACGGATAAGTCTAACTGTATCAACAAAGCTTGGTACAAAAAAAATATGTCATGTAATCATTTAAAAAACATTAAATAGTTATTGATAAAGGTCATAAAAAAAGACACCTCAAAGTGCCTTCCTCCGACTTGAACTATCTCAATTTCAACAATATTTGGATGTAATTAAAAAGAAGCATAAATTGTTAATAAAGATGCAGACTTCAAAATAAAAAGTACACTAAGTAAATTCTTATTCAAAAATTTATATTAAACACTAATATTTTAGAAGAAAGTTTATAAGTGTAAAACCTACAGGGATTTCCCCTGTAGGTTTTATTACATTTCAAGTAATTTCCAAATTTATTATGAGTGGCTTTTTTCAGTTTGGTTTTCAAAATATTTTTCTTTAACCATTTTTATCAGATTTTCTTTTTCTGTTAGTTCAAATATAAATAATGCTTTTTTCATGTTATTTGCAATATCTTCTTCATTCTGTTGTTTAAATCTTAATAAATTCCATCCTTTTAAATAGTAAAGTTCACCTAATAAGTATAGAGTATTTAGATTAATAGCTAATTTGATGCCCTTATCAATGTATTTTACCGCTTCTTCATATTGATAGGTCATACCTAAACATTTCGCTAAATTAAAAATGATTTTTAATTTAATCGCTTTATCTCTCGGAAAATCTAACTTATTAAAATTAGTTACACATCTTCGTAATATAGTAATACTTTTATCATATTCTTTATTTTCCGCATAAAATATAGACATTGTCTGCATAATATCTATTTCTCTTTCTGATAAAAAATCAACATTGGTTAAAGTTAGTTTTAATGCATTATTTAAAAGCTTTAAAGCAATTTTTATGGATCTGTGCACCTCAAATACAGCAATTGCTTCATGCCATAGGAGAAATTGTTTATCTTCTTTTGCCTGAAAAATTTTTTCATCTTTCTCTTTTTTCACGATTTCATAAAGTTCTTTATATTGTTTTTGCTTTAAGCAATCTTTTATTACACATTTTACATTTTCTACATATTTTAACTTTTTGTTTTGAGTTAATGCAAATATATTATTTGGGTCAATACCAAGTCTTTCTGATAATTGATATAACAATATACTAGATGGATAAATCATACCTTTTTCTATTTTGCTAATTTGACTTTGCGAACATATTCCATGACATAATTCGGATTGTGATATATTTTTTTTAATTCTAAGCTCTTTAATGGTAATACCCAAATCGTAAAATTCCATTTTCCCACCTACTATTTAGTACTATATTAGTATAAGAGTATTCTCTAACTTTTAATGTAATGTAAAATTAATATAGTTGCAATTATTGTTTGTTTCAAAGGTCTTTCTCTATCCGTATTGACACAAAAACAGGCTAGGAAGAAGACTTTCTCCCTAACCTGGCCCCACCGAACAAACTTACAAATCTAATAAGAAGACATGAACATAGAGTGCGTAACTTCTCATCTCATCTACGTTTCCTTTTAACTGCAATTAAAAACGCAATAAATAATACATTCACACCAACGATTAAGGAGATAAATAACCAATTCACACCTGTTTCTCTGTTAACTTTATACACGTTTGATTCTTCACGCTTTAAAACGAGATAAAATTTTCCGTTTTCCTCTCTTATAATTTCATCCTGCAACAATCCTCTTAACTCTTGTTTTTCACCAATTGCACTTGCAGGTAAGGAGACTTTTTGTGTTTCTTTCGTATTATTAATTGCTACTAAAGTTACTTCATCTTTATATTTTCGTTTTAGTATGCTCATCCCGCTCTTATCATACAGAAGCTCAAACGTACCGCGTCGTAAAGACGGTCTCGCCTGCCTAAGTTCACCTAGTTTTGTTATGTGCTGCATAAATTTTTCGTCTGACTTAAAATCCATTAATCGTCTATTATCGGGTACACTTCCTCCATCTAATGCAATTTCAGTTCCGTAATAAAAATTCGGAATCCCAGGTGATGTTAACAAATATGTAAGCGCCAGTTTTAAACGTGATGGCGGATAATACATATTTTCTTTTGCAATACGCGCATATCTTTTTGTTTCTTGATCATCTAAAAACGTAACAAATTCCCCTTCTTTTTTACTCACATCGTATAACGATTTCACCGATACATCCGCTTTGGAAAACGATTCTACTATTTTTTCGTTGTATTCGCTATCCTCCTTTGTCATAATACGAAAATCTTTCTTTATCACTTGCATATCTTTTTGCGCGTTATCCCAAAAGGAACGCGACTTTTTTTCACTATGTATAACATAGCTTCCGTCTAAATCAACTTCTTTTATCCACCATTTCATTGCGTCAATTACCTGTTGTTCGTTTTCTCCAAGCGGAAATTGAAATACAACTTTCATTCCTTTTGCCTGAGCTTCTTTTACAAGTTCTTTCACATCATTTTCTGTCCCGAAATGTTCATTTACCTTTTTAAAATTTCGCACGTCTAATCCATCGTACTTTCCACTTTCAAAAAGTGGCGAAAGCATAACGGTAGTAAAACCCATTTCTTTTATGTAATCCAACCTTTTTATAATTCCTCTTATATCCCCGCCTTGATACCCTTCTAAATTACCAACTTCTAACTGTTTGTCATTTTTCGGTTCTCCATTATTGAAGCGATCAATCATAATGGAATAGATAACTTCGTCTCGCCACTCTCTTTTTTCGTCTGCAAAAGTATGTATTGGTACAAACAAAACAACAGCTAAGCAAAAACAAATGAATAGTTTCCTAGTCCGTATTTTTCCCACACGCATCCCCCAAGTTTTTTAATTACAAGAATATTATACCAATTTTCTGAATGAAACGCATATGTCGATTTCAACCCTCACAAAATAATACATGTTAGATTTCCTAACATCATTTATATAATTTTCTGAATTTTTAGTTGATTTTTAGTTTAATTTCGAATATGATATGAAACATAACAAAATGATGTTATTTTTTCTAACATTACAGGAGGGAAAATCATGAATATGGGAGATACGGTTTTTATGTTTGTAACGACAGTAATGGTCATGTTAATGACACCAGGATTGGCACTTTTTTATGGAGGTATGGTTCGCAGCAAAAATGTACTCAGTACAACGATGCATAGTTATAGCGCAATGGCTATCGTTTCGATTCAATGGATTGTTATCGGCTATTCTTTATCATTCGGACCAGATTGGCACGGGATTATCGGTACACTTGATTGGTTCGGGCTAAACGGAGTTACCTACGCACCAAATCCAGACTACTCATCTACTATTCCTCACAATTTATTCATGATGTTTCAACTCATGTTCGCCATTTTAACTCCAGCTTTAATTTCAGGTGCATTCGCTGAAAGAATGCGATTTTCTGCCTTTCTTATTTTTATCCTTCTATGGACAACGATCGTTTACAATCCTGTCGCTCATTGGGTATGGGGCGTCGGCGGGTGGCTAAGGGAACTTGGGGCACTAGACTTCGCTGGCGGAAACGTCGTTCACATCACTTCCGGAGTTGCTGGTCTTGTATTAGCTATTTTCCTTGGAAAACGAAAAAACATAAATGGTTCTTCTCCTCACCATTTGCCATTTACAATGTTAGGCGCAGGCTTATTATGGTTTGGCTGGTTCGGTTTTAACGTCGGCAGCGCATTATCCTTAAACGACGTAGCTTTAACTGCATTTATTAATACAAATATAGCCGCTGCTGCCTCCGCTCTAACTTGGATGCTTTCTGAATGGTTCTTCCAATCAAAACCGACTGCGATGGGAGCTGCTTGCGGAGTTGTTTCTGGTCTAGTCGCTATTACACCAGCTTGCGGGTTCGTTACACCTTTCTCCGCTCTTCTTATCGGAGCAATTGGTGGTATATTATGCTTTGGCGCCGTTTTCTTCTTAAAAACAAAATTCGGGTATGACGATACACTTGATGCCTTTGGATGCCACGGCATCGGAGGAACTTGGGGCGGTATTGCAACAGGACTATTTGCAACCACTACCATAAACGGAGATGGTGCAAACGGATTATTTTACGGAAATGCCGCTTTACTGTTTAAACAACTGGTAGCAATTGGAGCAACATATGCATTCACAATAATAATGACTTATGCCATTATTAAAGTTATTAACTTCTTCCTCCCTGTTCGGGTAGATGAGCACGAGGAACATATGGGACTTGATATTTCGATGCATGGTGAGAAAGCTTATGAACATGCAGAGCGAGCAAACTAAAAAAAGAGATGCAATCTATTAGTAATAGATTGCATCACTTTTTTGCGCACCGGGCAACATACCCCACCTAGTATAGCTGGAAATATATTAACGTTTTTTTGGATATATCAACGATTTTTCAAATATATCGATTGTTTCTTTCAATATATCAACGTTTCGACACAAGATATCGATTTACCAACAAATTCCGACATAACGAAACTGAAGAATACCCGCGTGTAACTTTACACATAAAAAAGACGACCGTTTCATAACAGTCGTCTTTTCCTATTTATTTCGGAGCATTTCCTACATATTGCGTAATATCAACATTTAATGCCTGCGCTAAACGCATACCGTATTCTTGATCTGCACGGAAGAAGTTACAAACAGCTAATAATTTTGTGCGTTCATTTACGTCTTTTAGATCATTTGTTAAGTTTGCAATTAAGTTATCTTGCTCTTCTTTAGAGAATGAACGGTAACGCTCACCTGCTTGTTTGAAGTCATTTGGTTTCTCGATTTTTTCACGAGATACATAGCCTTCTACTTTCATAGTTGAATCGCGGTAAGCTTTGTCTTCAACCGGATTCTCTGCATGACGGCTCGGTTCGTAGTTAATTGTAGATGGGTTTTGATTGATTTGCATCGCACCATCACGTTGTTGATTATGAACAGCTGCGTACGGGCAGTTTACAGGAATTTGTAAGTAGTTCGCACCAAGACGGTAACGCTGTGTATCTGGATAAGAGAATAAACGACCTTGTAATAATTTATCTTCAGATGGTTCAATACCATTTACAGTTGCACTTGGAGAGAACGCCACTTGTTCTACTTCAGCGAAGAAGTTTTTCGGGTTACGATTTAACGTCATCGTCCCTACTTCAATTAACGGGAAGCGATCTTCTGGCCATACTTTCGTTGGGTCTAGTGGATCAAAGTCTAAAGAATCCGTTTCATCTAGTTGCATCACTTGCACGTGTAAATCCCACTTCGGATAATTTCCTTTTTCGATTGCATCGAACAAGTCACGAGTTGCATGGTTGAAGTCTTTTCCTTGTACTTCTTGCACCTCTTTTGCACTTAAGTTACGTACACTTTGCTGTGGTTTCCAGTGGTATTTAATGTAAACAATTTTACCTTCTTCATTAATCCATTTAAATGAATGGACGCCGAAACCTTCCATTTCACGATAACTTGCTGGTGTACCGTAATCAGAAAATACCCATGTCATCATGTGTGTAGATTCTGGAGTTAACGTCATGAAATCCCAGTAACGATCTGGCGTTTGAATATTCGTATCAGGTGCTGGTTTTAAAGAATGTACCATATCAGGGAATTTAATTGCATCACGAATGAAGAAAACCGGTAAATGATTACCTACGATATCGTAGTTTCCTTCTTCTGTATAAAATTTAACAGCGAACCCACGTGGGTCACGTGCTGTTTCAGGAGAACCTTGACCATGAATAACCGTTGAAAAACGAACAAATACAGGCGTTTCAGTTCCTTCATTTTGTAAAAATGCCGCTTTCGTATATTGCTTCATACTATTTTTCGTTACGAATACACCGTGAGCACCTGCACCACGTGCATGCACAACACGCTCCGGAATACGTTCACGATCAAAGTGCGCAAGTTTTTCTACTAAATGATAGTCTTCTAATAATACTGGTCCACGACGACCAGCTGTACGAGAATTTTGGTTATCTCCAACTGGAGCACCTTGGTTTGTTGTTAAGCGATTATTTGGATTCATCTAGGGGGATCCTCCTCTTTCTTTCATAGTAATTATTATTTATTTAAAATTATTATAAACTAATTATTATTCAAAACTAAACCTTTGTCAACTATTTCCTTCACTTTTTTTGAAACAATTTCAGCCAAACAGTCGATAAATGCAGATTGTGCATTCGGCATACTTGGTCTAAAATATTTGGCATTTAATTCATCATTTACAACTTTACATTCATAATCGTTGTCATATAAAACTTCTAAATGCTCCGCTACAAAACCAACTGGGCAATATACGAAAGATTCGTACCCATGCTCTGCATATAAATCTTTCGTTAAATCTTGCACATCTGGACCAATCCATGGATCAGGAGTATTCCCAGCACTTTGCCAACCGATTGTATAGTTTTGAATATTTGCAGCTTCTGCAATTAAATCTGCCGTATGCTTTAGTTGTTCTACATATGGGTCTCCTGCTGCAATAATCTTTTCTGGCAAACTATGCGCTGAGAAAATTACGACTGCTTTCTCTTTATCATCAATTTCTGTAAACGTTTCTTTTATTTGGTCTGCCCAATACGAAATAAATTTCGGTTCATCATACCATTGTTCAATTGGTTCAATAACAGGACCACCGATTTCTTTCGAAAGACGAATAGCACGATCATTATACGCTTTAATGCTAAATGTAGAATAGTGCGGTGCTAATACGATACTAATCGCCTGCTCAATTCCATCTCGCTTCATTTCCTCTACAGCATCTTCTATAAATGGCGCAGTATGTTTTAAACCTAAGTAACAAGTAAATTCATACTCTGTAAATATGTTATTCATTGAATCTGTTAATTTATGCGCCTGCTCTTTCGTAATTTTTGCAAGCGGCGAAATTCCACCAATCACTTTATAGCGCTCAATTAAATCTTCAAGCGCTTCTTCTGACGGCTTACGCCCGTGACGGATATGTGTATAATATGCCTCTACATCGTCTAATGATTCTGGTGTTCCATACGCCATTACGAGTAAACCTATTTTTTTCTTTGTCATCTATATAACACCTCAATTTTATAAATGAGAATCCTTTTCAGAACGTTTGTTTCCAATTATAACAAGCAATAATAAGTACGTCAAAATAATAATTCTAATTAAGTATTATTTATAATATGATTTTGAATTTTATATGACAATTTCTTTAATAAAAAGCGACTTACATAATTGTAAGCCGCTTTTCCCTTATTCCTTAATATTTACCCCATATTCTTTAAACCAAACGTGAATTTGTGCTAAATGAGCTAAAAGCTGTGGCCCAGTCATCAATTGACCGAACACCATATAACTACAACAAAAGAGCACAGCGTGTATATAAAGTGCTACCAACACTCTATATACCGTCCGCCTAATCACACTAGGCAAACACTTGCTGTACTCTTACGGACTATTTTACAGTACGTAAGGGCTCCTTAGCAACAGTTTGCTTACACATGGCATTCTGTTGCTTTTTTGTTTAAACAAAGGGGCTAATTAATGATGGAAAAGAAACGTATTGATGTTATCGCAACTAAAGAATCCTTCCACAATCTTTCTACATTTAAAGAAGTAGAAGAACTAAATAAAACTGTACGTGCATACAGAGACGCTATCCGTATGTCTATTAAACGTACTGACGTACAATCAAAACTTATTACGTTACTTGAAATTTTAAAGCGCCACAGCTGTAAATATGTAGGTGTTAGTTTCCTATGCAAAAATAGAATAGCTGAAAAAATGGAAGTTTCATATAAAACTGTACAACGTTTAATGAAGAAGCTTGTGGATCTAGAGATGATTAAACAGGTACCGATGAAGCGTACAAAGGATATGCTTCAAACTTCTAACGCTATTATTATTCAACCGATTGTGGAAGAAGTGTCCAACAAGGTAGATACAAAAAGTCCTACAAAGTGTCCTACCATTAAAACAACCCCTGTTTCCTTAAAACAAAATATAAAAGATAAAAACAAACGTAATAGTAATGAGAATAGCAATACACCAGAAGAGAATATTGAACAAGCTGATTTTGTTGCTCACTGGGTACCAAAACATTTTGTTTCTTTAGTTAGCTCTTTTTATCATGAATCAAAAACAATTCAAGAACTATGGAAGGTCGTAAGACAGTGCAATAAAGTTACAAACTTCTCTACAGGTGAGAAAGCATTCGATAAAGACCAGGAACTTACTATTGGCTTAAAAGCTATTAAAGAATTCGTTATGAAAATTAAATTTGGTACAAAAATGAACAAGGGTAAATTCGCTTATTTCAACGGGATTGTAAATAACTTAATGGACAAGTTCTACTTTGATAAAGAATTTATGGGGATGTAATATTTATATTTATTACGTAAAATCGTTATGATTTACTTATTACTTTGAGGAGGTTATTTCATGAGTTATGATACTGTAGCATCGCTACAACGGATACAACAATTAGAACCAGCTCGGGCTGCAACTGGGGAACGTTTGATTTTAAAACGTGTAAATTCAACCACTGAAATATGGTTTATTGTTACTGCATTTATTTTATTAATTCCTACATTAGGATGGTCACTCATACTCTACGCTCTTTATTTTGGGATAAAATCTATTTTTGCTAAAACATACTTAGTTCAAAATGTAGCTAATGGAGAGAAATTCAAAGTGGGCAAAGAAGACTTCAAACAATATAAGAGGAACTTTAAAAAGAAAGAAAAACAAGTTAGAAGGATATCTGATTTGTAACAAAAAAGGCCGGCTCAATTAAGAACCGGCACTTTCTATTTTACTTTGATATATTCATAAAACCACTTACCTTCAGGTCTATTATCCATCCACCAAGTAATTTTATCTAATTCTGTATTAGGTAATACTTCCGTTTGGATATAACATAGTCCTGAAAGTGCATCTACATTAACACTTCCCTTTATACCACGATCGACCATAGCTTGAATCGCTTCATTTAATAAATTAGTACCAAATCCACCTGATTTAACATATTGGTAACCACCATTGGCAATAGACTGTTCTGACTGGTTCTCTCCTGTAAACCAATTCAGCGTTTTGTCACCTTGCAATAAATTAATATCAACTTTTCCAATACCATCAATATGACCATTGTCGGTATATTGCCAGATATCACAAGGATAGGCTGGTTTCTTTTGTGGATTACCATCATTTGTTCCATAGCGTGGCAACCAAACAAAATCAGCTTGTACACTTTGTAGATTGTAATCACCGTACATATGATGTGCTACATAAAATCCTACTTTCCAACCTGCAGCTTTACATGTATCGATAAATGCTTGTGATGCTTTAGCTAAATCATTAAGATTACCTTTGCTTTTCATTGATTTTACTGTATCGTCTTCCACATCTAATACAAGGAATTTAGCATTAGGATTTACCCTTGCTAGAAAGTCCTTTGCTTCCACAATTGCATCAGATACAGATACATAACATCCATACGCATAAGCAGCATGTGGAATACCGTATCTCTCTAAATTCGCTACATGGTCATTATACAAATGATCCACTAGATTTGAACCATATTGTACACGACAAATAGCTAATTCAATTTGTGGTGCTGCAACTGCCCAATTTATTTTATCGTTCCATTTTGATAAGTCTACAACGTGTCTCATTACTGAACATCCCCTTCAAATAGTTTTTGCTTAATTTCTGTTACGTCTTTAGAAATAGATCCAAATGCTTTGGCTTGTTCTTCAATAACTTGCTGGTTTCTATCGATTACTTGTTGATACTTTTCTTCACGCTGCTCATTCTTTTTTTGTGTAGTAAATAGCATCCACACAAATAACGCTGCAAATGCCCCTTGTTGAATAACTGAATTAAAAATTGCATCCTCCAATGTTCTCATCTCCTTTTTTGACAATAAAAAAAGACCAGTTTATAGCTGCTCTGTCTTTTCTGGTTAATTTTCGGTTGTTTCACCTGACTCTTCAGTCGGTGGTATAACTGGTTCTGTTGGTTGCTCTGATTCTGTAACTTCTTCTTTAATTAGAGAAACCTGCGAAACCTCAAATTTTTGATAAATATTCAAACCAATTAATACTGTGGTTACAGCAGAACTGTTTAATTGTGTATTTAAGAATTTAATATCAAAATCTTTTTCTACAGGAATTTCAACTGATTGTCCATTTTTTAATAGTACCTTTACTTTCTTTAAAGAATTATCCGTGGAATCTATAGGGACAACCACTCTTTTAATATCAAAACGAGCAAAAATGTTATCACCAATTAAAACAGTAGTAACCTCTCCATTGTTCAATTGCTGATTAAGTAACACTGGATTATAATCATCTGTTTGCACTACCAATTTTTCAGCTGCATTTGTATATACCTCAATTGTTTTCATGTAAACCCATCTCCTTTTGTAATTTTTCACTGTAACTAATGCTGCACTTATCATATATTCCTGGTGTACTTGAACCTTTAATTGGTTCGTCCACAACCAGAGTAACATTCATGATAATTGGTTTATTTCCAACCAATTTCTTAATTAACCACTCTCTTAAATTTTTCATTTTAAAAAGTCCCTCCTGTACGTGATTGAATAAATAAACGTGAAATAATGTTAGCATTTACTCTTCCTAATTTATCGGGTGTGATAGTGATAACGTGCCACTTATTACGTTCTATTTTCCCTCCGCCATCTTTAGAAAGGTAAGGAATAAGATTGATATTTTCAGCTGATATGGAATCAACCGGCACTATGTTTCCATCAACTTTAATCGATACTTTACTTGGTTTTTCTAATAGCTTATAAATACCATGCGCAATATCATGCACATGATCGGGCAATTGAATGTCATGTATATGGTCTTTAATCTCTATCTGATGTACATGATCATTTAGTACTATTTGATGGATGTGGTCTTTTAGTATTATCTGATGCACGTGATCATTCAATGTGATTTGGTGGCTGTGAGATGGCACAGAAAAATTATGACTGTGCGGTTGAATCAGTACAGAATGATAGTGATTTGGTAAATTTATCACATGATTATGCGTGAAATAATTACCTGGTATTTTAATTTCATGCAGATGATTCCCCCAATTTTCACTACCTATACTGTTTTCAGGTACTCCTGACATAATAGAAAGCTCAAGAAACGTTTTATGATCAGAGGTTGTTGATATCCCTCCGCCTGCACCACTTGTCTGAGTTGAACCGCCGCCGCTTTCAGTGGATTTCGATACCCCACCTCCAGAAGTACTCGTACTAACTTGAGCACCACCGCCACCGGTACTCTGGACAGTCCCACCGCCTCCTCCAGTACTTTGAACAGTGCCACCTCCAGCACCAGTGCTGGCTACAATCGCGCCTCCTCCACCAGTACTCTGTACTGTAGCTCCACCACCTTTTGTTGCCTTACCATATGACCTGAATTCTTCTGTTTCATATGTCAGTATTAGAGAATTTATATTCACTAAATCCTCAGGTAAAAAGAACTTAATTACAGCTGGGTTCTCAGGATCACAATTATCGTTATAATCATGCGAATCGATGTTAGTTGCTCCTTGTGAATAGAGTTCATTGATTTGCTGACGTTTTTCGATATCAGCTTGCGTCGTGCCTAAATCCGTTACTTTATTTTCTAACGTTAATTTCACAGCAAGAGGATTTCCCCTCGCATCATCTTTCGGATGATTCATTACCCTTAAGTCAACCCAAATATCTAAATCTTCATCAAAAAGTCTTACCATTTTTCCTGTCTCGAACTTTTCGAGCTTGTATGGATCTATCAACTCATAATCAATAGCATCAATTTCATACCTTACTTTTGGTGTGCAATTTTTAATCAGCATCATTCTAGCCGAGTCATACAACGACTGTGCATCTTGGAATCTTCTATCTACCCAAATATAATCAAAACCATCATAAAGATCTCTAATGAATCCTGGCGCATCTATATAAGGTACACCACCGTTTACATCTTTTATTGTTAATTGATTGACACCTTCACCATAACCATACGGATAAATCCTTGTCATAACATCCTTTGGATCAATATACCGCTTAATACCTTTCATATTCTTCCTAAATCGAAGCTCTGCTGTAAGTTCATTAGAATACTGTTCCAAATTTAATGTCCAAGGATAGGAAGAATCGTCCCAAGTCCACTGGTATTTTTCATCAAACGGTTTCGGAATACTTAATAAAGGTCCGAGTAATGTATTTTCATTTTCCCAAGAGTAATGGAAATAACGAATGAAATCGCATTTCCCTATTTTCCAATTCTTAATACGTTGTTTGCTTAATACGTATGATATAACATCTTTTGTTGTATAGTTTGATAACTGATGAAAACCAAAAAGCACGCCATCTAACAATGTAGATAAAACATGCTCACATTCATACGTTATAATTTTCTTTTCCGCATCTCGTTCCTCCATGCTATCCATGATGCGAAACATCCCTATACGCTTTTCATTATCAAATATCTCCACATAATCAAACGTTTCGATTTCTTCTCGCTTCAAATCAGTGAATGGCAATGAAAAGCCTGCCGTCCACACTTCATTTAAAGCTGGATTGTATTTTATTTTATATGCATTCTCTAAATACGCTTTTAACTGTAATTGTTTATTGTATAGTTTTAACAATATATCAACTCATTCCATAATAAAAAGAGCGATACATTTCATCGCTCTTAATTTATAAATTTATTCCAATCTGTATTTCGTTTTATTTTTTGCAGATATAATTATGCTAGTCGACTAATTGATTAATCTTATCTTTCCACACGTTATAACCTTTACCACTTAAATGAATTCCATCATAAGAAAGTTCTTTTTCTAATTGTCCGTTCTTTTCAAATAATGGATACAAATCGACGAATGTATAATTCAATTCTGAAGACAAATCCTTTAATTTACCATTCAACTCTTTTATTGTTTCGTTTTTAATTTTGTCTTTCGCAAAGTACATTTCGTAATTCAATGGTAAAATGCTCTGAACATATACTTTTGTGTCTGGTGAACCAAATTTTACTTTATCTAATATCTTCTTGTGATTAGAAATAATATCGTCAACTGATTTATTAGCGTATAGATCATTTATCCCAATCATAAGAAATATTTTTTGGGGTTTAGATTTAACGATGTCATCCATCCTATTTATAACGCCTTCAGTTGTATCGCTATTAATTCCACGATTTATAACATTGGCAGTAGGGAAAAGCTCATCCCATAATCCTCTTTGAGTAATGCTGTCACCTATAAAGATAGTGTCATTTTCTTTTAATTTAACACCTTCAAACAAGTTAGTTCTTTCAATATAATATGGATTCTTGTCATACGTTAACGCTTTTTCTTTCGTAAAATATTTTATACCATCGAATTTAAAGAAAAGAAATGTTGCAATAGCGATACCGATAACGTTAATTAACAAGGATATCGATAGAATAATTTTGTACTTCTTTTGCATTTCCACTCCACCTTTTTACAATAATAAACATATTTTATCATGTCTTGGAATGAATTGGATCGAAAAATTATTCTAAGATAAATCCTTTGAAATCCACTTGGGTAGTTGCTCCAGTGAAAACTTCCAATTTATGCAATCCTAATTCGAGCTGTCCAATAACTGTTTCCGCGTTGTTTAATATAGTTGGTACTCCATTCACTTTAACATACGCTAATGTAGAATCGTTCCTATATGCTTTTAACGATAACTTCTTCTTAGCGCTATTGAAAATCCATACTGTCATAATCTTCATATCCGATGAGTCCGCCTTAGTATAGTTCACATATACTTTGAAACTATCAGATGGTGATGTAGGGAAAGTTAACCAATCTTCAGGGACGCTATCCTTAATCCTTTGACTAGAGTAATCAATTTTCGTATAGTCATCCACAATGATCGTTCTTGGAGATAGGTGTCTGAACAATACATCTGCTTCATACCTGTGACCGATATCACCAAAATGCAATCTATCTGAGATTATTGTTTTTGTGGGTACAGACGAATACATTAAAAACATTTCAGTGAATTTATTTAAATCAATTAATTCAAGACCATACTCTCTAGCTAAGTCTTTTTTTACTTGATTTGCTATAGAGTTAATATGCTCACTTGTTCTTAATGGATAAGTTCCAGCATAGTTGGTTTGAATTCCAGGTTCAACTGTAGCCTGAGTCGTAATCAAAAACGGCTGGATTTTTTTCGAATAACACCAATCGATAATCCCAATTATGTTATTTCTAAAACCAGTACGATAATCTTTTTCATTTTGGTAGCTTAGTCTATCGTTTATTCCAAATCCAATTCCGATCATCTTCACATCATTGTATGCGGAAGTTCCACCAAAAGCGGAATTTATATTTGTTAATCCCCAATCGGACTTTTGACCACTAAAGCCAGCATTATAGATTCTTAGAATTGAGTTATTTGTAACATCACGCAATAATTCTTCTAATTTTTTTGAAAAAGCATTTATGTTTGTGCTGTCTACTCCTAGTGTATTTAGTTTAAAACCCGTCGTATTCGCTCCGTCTACTGTACTGTCACCGTAGAAAGAAATTGGAAATTTATTCCCTTTCAACCATTCGGTCCAAGCATCGTTAAAAGTATATATTGTAGCGGGCTTGATATTAAACGGACTCAATGCTTCTTTCTTTAACTGCACTCCATATGATTCATATGGTGTAGATACTATTCCCGCTTCAAGTTGAGTTGTATCTAGTAAACCGTTACGACTTGCTATTCTTACATAAACCGTTCCTGGTGGTGTTGTGAAATTAGACAAATTGTCGGCCGTTGCAGAAATGAAGTTTTTACTACTGTTATAAAAACAAGAACGTGTATCAGTAGCGATTGGATTAATTACATATTGGTTATTCTCTGTAACAGGTATAAAATCACTAACAAAGTAGTTATTTAAAGTAAATGGAATTCCAGTTTGATTATTTAAATAATTATTCGTAGTAATCGCTGTTTTATCAAATATATTTCTAGATTTATCACCAATTACAGGAGTAATAGATAATTGTTCGTAACCAATTGAATTTTTTTTTAGCTTAGAAACAGGAAAAGAATTATCTTTAAAGCTATTATATTGTATTTGCGCTCCATACGGTTCATATGGTGTACTAGTTGATCCTATTTCAAGTTGTGTACTATTTAACAAGTTACTCTTACTACCAATTCTAACGTATGTTGTACCTGGTGGAGTTGTAAAAGTTATTACCCCATCCGTCGCTTTAGATATATAGGTTTTACTATTATTATAGAAAGCAATTCTAGTGTCATTAGCTACAGGATTAATTGCATATTGGGTGTTTTCTGTAACAGATATAAAATCACTCGTAAAATAATTAGATAATGTGAATGGTTTACCGTTATTCCCATCTATCCATGTGTTAGGAGTAATCGTCACTTTGTTAAACATGTTTCTACTTTTAAGCGCGACTGCATCAAGTTGTTTTTGAGTATCATCAATTTTTGTATCCACTGTAATTACTTTATTTAAAGCTTCGTATGACTTTTTAATGCCTTGATTGATTTTTTCAGTTCCTTCTGGTAGTTCATCAGTTAATAAAACCAAAGGTACTTCTGCCATTGCTATCACCCCCTATTTGTATTTTCCTCTAAAATCAAATGTTACTTTCAAATTCAAATCACTTCCGCCAATCTGTACATTATTATTTTTAGGAACAAACTCTAACCTTTCGAGATCTCCTGTCATTTTAAACAAATAGTTTTGACTATTCTTTTTAACCGTGTAAGTAGCTGCATCGATTAGTAAAATTTCATTATTTAAATCACCAAAAGAAAAACCCTTACCATTTAAGGTAAGAGTTAATCCTTTTGCAGTGCCTACAATTTTGATAATTGGTCGTACAACTAAATTACCTATGTTATCAATAACTAGTGTTTGTGGATTAGCTACATCATATTGAGATTGTTTATATCCAAATGTAATTGGTGTTGTAAAAGGTATTTTACTTCCCCAGGTAATTTTATCGTTACTGTTCACAATAGAATAAGCACGTGGATCATATGCAACTAAAGGTAATACAAACTTTCCATCTTCCGCTAATCTGTCTGGAGTAATTTGTTGTGCTAATTCCACATAATAAAATTTACTCGGGTCATAATCACGAACCATCTTAACCTTTCTTGGATTTCCATATTGATCAAAGAAAAAGTCCGTGAACTTCTCAAACTTACGCTGCATTTCTATATGAAACCTTTCCATAATCATCAATGGATATGCGAAAGGTTTCTCCTTCACTTCAGTTCCAAATGGAATAACACCGTCTATACCAGGAATACTATAAGTCTTACGATCAAAAATAGGTGTAATAGAGTCATCGTATCCTGGCTCACAAATGAAACCAAAGTCTTCTAACCTATATTTATCATCTAATGTAATCATAAAATCACTCCTTGACCACGAGCACTAATTCTATTGTTCTGATTTAGCTGCTTACTCATACCAGGAGCAAGTCTTGTATTCACTTCATCCACATCTAAATAAACATGGACTACCACATCACCATTTGATTGCGGCATGGTATCAGCGATACCTTTACCAATTGCACCAAGTGTTTTCTCATTCAGCGGTAAAACACCCTCCGGTCCAGCTTCACCTGCACCTTGTAAGTTACCACCGTTCATCCCAAAAATAGTCGGACGAGTAAAGATACCACCTTTAGCACGCCACTCTACACCAATACCTGATGGGTATTCAATTTCTTTACCCAAAACATTTTTCGTACTAGTCTGCAGACTAAAGTGTGGCATTTTAGGCATTTCAGGTTTAGGAATTTTCAACTTCAAATCGTTAAAGAATCCCTTAATCTTCCCAATAAATTTTTCTACACTGTCAACTGCATCTTTAATTGGGTCAATAATGAATCGTTTTGCAGCTTCAAATTTTTCTTGTGCTGCATTCTTTACTGAATCAAATTTTTCTTTAGCTGAATTATATAAGTCAGTAAATTTTTGCTTAGCTGAATTGTAAGCCTCTGTTACTGGATCGATAACGTATTTTTTTACTGCATTCCAAGCCGTAAGTGTATAAGATTTTATAGTTTCCCAATTTGCTAATATCCAAGTTTTCAATTCACCAAGCTTTTCTTTTGTCGCATTCCACAATTCTTGAACTGGTTGAATGACATACTGTTTTACCAAATTCCATGCTGCGAGTGTATAAGATTTCACTGTTTCCCACTGTGAATTTAACCAGGAGACAAGCTCACCAAGCTGTTCTTTACACCAATTATAGGCTTCGGTAATCGGATCAATAATGTACTTACTTATGGCAGCCCAGGCAATTTGTGTACCAGCTTGAATAAGTAGCCAACCCGCTTCTAAAACTGTAGAAATCAATGAAATAATTGGATCTAAAACAGTAAGGATCGTATTCCAAGTATCTTGCCAAGCTTGTACTAATGTCCCCCATAATTCAGAAGCTGTTGTAACTAATGACGACCACCAAGAAGATGCTGTTTCAACAATTCCCGACCATAAATCGCTAAAGAACTGACCTATAGGGTCAAAAAATTCATGCATCATTTCTACAAAAGAAGACCAGGCTTCTGAGAAATACTCAACTGTGGAAGACCAAGCATCTTCACAAGTTTGAACTATGCTATCCCACAATTCACCAAACCAATCTTTAAATTCAGACCACTTTTCAGAAAGCCAATCGGTTATGGTACCCCAATTTTTTATAGCCCAAATAACTCCTGCTATTACTGCAGATATCCCAGCGATAATAAGCATAACTGTTCCAATCGTCGTACCTAGTGCTAAACAAGATATAACTACAGCCGCAATAATAGGAGCTAAAAGACCAACTACAGCAGTTAACCCTAGAAAAATAAAAGTAAAATTTTGAATTGGTTCTGGCAATTTAGTAAACCCATCAACTAAGGTTTTAATCCCCTCTACTACCGGAGGTAAAACATCTTTAGCTAGTTCAGCAAGCTTTGCTCCAAGCGGTTCAATGGCTGCTTGCGTTTCACGTAAGGCACTTTGGAATTGTTGACCAAGGGATTCTTCTTGAAGCTTTTTCATTTCATCCATACGACCATTTACATCACCAAGACCACCGTTTACATCGGTAAGCCCTAATACAGCAGCAGCACCCATGTCTTCCCAACGAGTAGCAAACAAGCCAACTCCAATTTGATTTTGCTTAACTTTGTCGTCCATACTTCCCAAATCGCCTATTACAGCTTTGAAAACGTCGGCGGCTGTTGCTTTACCATCGTTAAAAGCTTGCCAAACGTCTTGAGTCTCTTTTGAAAGCCCAGCAAAAGCATCCGCGGTTCCTTTTGAGCCATCTTGTACTTTCTTTCCGAATTCGGCAACTGTGTCATTGATATAATCCAAATTATAAGCACCGTCACGAGTACCATTCGCAAGAATGGTAAACATTTCTTGAGCGCTAAAACCACCTTGTTTAAATAAAGGCGCATACTCTGAAAGATTGTCAAAAAGTTCATCTGAATAATTTAGACCTTCTTGAGCACCTGCAGCAAGTAAATCAAATGTTTCTTGTGTAGATAAACCAAACTGCGACATTAACTGTCCTGCGCCTCTCGTAGCCTCGTTTAAATCAACATCATAAACCTTCGCCAATGTTAAAACATCTTCTGATGCCATTTGCAACTCATCATACGGAACGTCCCTCATATTTTGATAGACTTTAATAAGTGCGGTATCTACCTCTTCAAGACTTTCACCAAACCCCTTTTTCCACACGTCTTTCGAAATCTTACCGAGATTTTCCGCTCCTTTTTGAGTCAATCCTAATGAAGATTGAATTTTCCGTTGAGATCTATCAAAATCTATGGCTATATCCATAGCTGCCTTACCAAGTTCAATCAACTTCTCTGACATCCCTTGCAATACTTCTGTAGCTTCCATCATGTTTTGCAAATCTAACTTCTTACCTAGTTGCTCCATACCATCTGCGGCTTGAGAACCACTTTGCCCAACACTATGCAATGAATTCTCAAACTGCTTCAATGTAGTTTTTGCTTGATTTAATTTCGTTTCAAGCTGTTGTACTTCTGTGGAATTCTCACCATACACACGCTTTGCTGCACTTAATTGTTGTTCTAAGTTGTGGACGACTCTATCAGTCATTTCCATTTGCTGACGTAACTGTTTCTGTGCTAATTCTAACTTATCAGCTTCACTAGCATTCGCTCCTAGTTCGGCATTTTGAAGCTTAAATGAGCTTGTCAGGCGTTTTTGCTCCGCTTCAAGTTGTTTAGTATTAGCTTCAAGTTTTTCCATATCTCCACGTACTTCTCGTGCTTCAATCGCTTGTTCTGAAAGACCTTCATTTACTCTTTTCATTGCATTATTTAAAGATGTCTCGGCACGTTCAGCATCTAATAATTTACCGTACATTTTATTGAGCTGTTCGGCGGTTGTATTAGTATCCTTAGACATTGCTTCATATTCAGCACGTAACATTGATGTACGTTTCTTAGCTGCTTCCATTTGAATTTCTAATTTTTTCTTTTCAGCTGCTAATTTATCAGTCATTGTGGCATCTTGACCCATTGCTGCAATATGGTTCTTGTATTCTTTTGCTGCATTATTCATAACCATGTTAATTTGCTTCAATGTCTGAGCATACTGGACTTGACCATCCATCTTGAAATTAAGAACAACGTTTCTTTCTTTATTCCCTGGCATATTTTCACCTCATTTCTTAATAGAATGGAGTCTGATCTAAATAAACTCTTTGTGGTTTTACTGCTTTCTCTTCAAGTGCATCGGGATTGTTATATCTAAGATGCATAATGTATTGCTTTAAAAAATGATTAGGAGTGATTCTCCAAAAATCATTCATACTTAAACCCAGCAACGTATTACCGACATAAAAATAAAAATCCCAATCCAATTCGGACTGAGATTCTTCATTTTCATTCAGTATGTTCTTTGCTTTTTTTCTTTCTTCAACTTCTCCATATCTTCAATTTGGAAGTTTTGACCGTTAAAGATTTCGAATACTACTTGGAAAATACCAGGTATATCATAAAGTGGAATAGCATTTTTAATTTCAGTAGGTGTACACTCTGTTCCACCACTTCGGACCATTGCATAAATCAACGAACGCATCAGTTTTGCTTCTTGTTCTCCTAAACTGAATTCTCCTTTTGCCAACATATCATTCATTTCTTTTTCGAACTCATGATACGGCTTCCCATAAGATTCTTCCACATAAGGGAATGATTCAAATGTAAAAATAACAGGGATTTCTACACCCTGTATTTTAATTTTATTTAAATTTATATCAACGTTAACTAAATCACTTAAACGTGCCATAATATCACTCCTATTCTCCTGTGCCTGTTCCTAGCAACGATAATTGAGATTTATCACAAATAACCTGTTTCATAAATTCCTCAACAGTAATACCTGTTGCTGAAGAACGAGCTTCCGAAAAGTCTACTTCTGTTACATCATTGAATAGCAAAGGAGTAGCTTCCATAGCTAACGCTTGATCTTGAATTTCTGCTTCTTCCGTTGTGGTAGTAAATTTCTCTTCACCTGGTGTAACTTGTACACGAGGATACCAACGGCCGATTCGTGAACCGTCACTTAAAGGAGCTACAAAACCAACTGCAAACATCGGAAACTCTTTTAATGTTGCTTTATTGAATACAACACCTTTTTCGGCAAAATAACCATAGATTGCATCTTTAACGATTTGCGGTAAAGCTACATGACTTAAAGACAATGTATACTTTGAATTTTTACTTGCATTAACAAATAATTTATTAGATGCCCACTTCTGAGTTACTGTACTATTACCTGCAATGCCAATCTCAACAATGTTATCCATTTGATAGATTTCTTTATCATAAGTAGGAATCTGAGCTTTCGTATCTTTACCGCCTTCCATCATTGCAATGTATAATGACTCAATACCTACTGGATACAATAGTTCTTTTTCTTTTGTTGCTGCCATTTCTATCATCCTCCCATTTTATCTACCATTTTTTGAGCTAAGATTTCTGCTATCTTGTCACCTTCTGCATCAAAGGTATTCTGAACAAAGTGTTTTCCTTTCACACGTCCCTTACCATTTGCTTTTTTATGGCCATGTTCAACTAAGTACCAATACCAAGCTTCATCTTTAAATTCCACAGATACACGATCACCTTTCACAACAACCTTTAGGCTATCCCTTAAATGTGTCCGCTTGTTTTTACTGGATGCTTTAATTTTTGGTTTTAATTTACTCGCAAAATACTTCGCTGCTTCATCCAATACATCCAGTTCGACCTTTTTATTCACACGTAATAGCGTATTGATATCTTCTAAAGCTTCAGCAAAACCATTGTTATTTGAAGCCATTATTGGATACACCTCACATACGTTATAAACTGCGTGATAGTGTCGTCGTTCTCGTCATAATCCATTCCATCAAATTGAGAATAAGACACGCCTGCTTCGTTAAAAACAACCTTTAACGGCTCATAATCTTTTTCAGTTCCATTTGTGATAACTGCAATTTGATAAAGTGGCATATCCTTTATAACTTTATTAGAAGCTCTTTTCTGTTGCTCATTCACAAATTCATACACAATGTAAGGATAATTTGCTGTTGTGGGTGCACTATCACGATAAACTGGAATGCCTGACTTCTTCATAATGTCTCGTAACTCTTGAAAACTAATTTGCATAAGACAGTGACACCTCCATCAATCGGTCTTCTTCTTTTACGTAAATACGCTCAATATCATAAATACGGCCGCCAACTTTTACACGATAATCCTTTTGGTTGTTTTCAATATCACGATCAATACGAACCTCAATTTTCTTTACAATTTCATTCGTATCTTTCGTTGTAAATTTATCAGTGGCCGTAACTCCAATGTTGTTATAACGAATATTACGTTCTAACGGATATCCCATCACAACACGGTCATTTTCCGGATCAATGGTTTCTCCTAATTTAAGTAGCTCACCCATCCATTTGAGTTTATTCGTCTTTCTCTTCATCGGCATAAACCTCCTGGACAAACATCGGCGTTAAAGCATCAAGAGCTTGTTCTAATTCTTTTTCAGCAACCCTGTAATCATAGTAAATACCGGCGACCATAATAATTAAATACTCGGTCTGTTTGCCTGTCGCATTCTTTACATAAGTCTTTGCTTGAGTGATATAAAAAGAGAGCATGGTTTCATCCATACCCTCTTCCCAATGAATATGAGATTTTAATTTCTCAATTAAATCTTCCATATTAAGCACCTGGTGTAGTTTGCTCTTTCAAGACGTACTTATAAACTGGAACTTCAAATGGAGAATGAATTAGTTGCGCATCTAGTAAATTCCAAATACGGAAACCTACACGGTTTGTACGTGAGAATAACTCAACTAATTTTTGTACTTCTAACGATCCAATTACATCTTGAATATAGAACTTAGAGAAGTCACCGAAGTAGAATACTGGTGTATCTGGTGAATCAGGAATGTCAATTGCATCTTCTTCCTCAACAGGGAAGCCTAATAACGTATAACCAATTCCACCTTCCGCTTGATTAAACGGACGAAGTAATGGGAAACCGTCATCTGTTTTCATAGTTTCAATTTTTGTTAACGCTGCTGTATTTAATACCCATCGTGCTTTTTTACGTACTTCTTTAACAGGTGTATTTTTCATTTTTACTAATGCATCATAAAGATTTTTTTCATCTGTTTTAAACTCAACAGCTTTCTTTGCTAATGCACCATCATTGATGTTATTCGCTTCATCACCATTTACCATATATTGCGTTTCTTTACGAACATAAGCTTTTTTCAGCTCGTCCATTACGATTTGTTCAATTGGCAAACCAGTACGTGCCAATAGCTTTTTCGTTACTGTAGCAAGTGCATCAAATTCTGTTGGTGATAGTTCGATTTCATCAAATTCAATATCTGTTTCTGGCATTTCATTATTTGTTCGCTCATTTTTATGTCCTTGCGCTTCTGCCTTTTTAACTAAAACAGGATATTTAATATTTTCTTTTGTTTTTACTCCTGTTCCTAGGCGACGTAAGAAGTTTTCTTCTTGTGCATACGTAATAATTTCCTTACTTAAGAAATCTGGAATCGTAACAGAACCGTTACCAGTAACTAACCCTAATGCACGAGCTTCCTTTTCATCAATATTACCTACAATGTAGTTAGCGAATACAGAACGAATTTCCGTTTCTTTGTTTGCACGATGACCTTTAGTAGAAAGAGCTGCTGCAATAGATGCTGAAATAGCGGAACGTTGTTCTTCTGACAGTTCCGTTTTTTCATTCGGATTTTCTTTCGCTGCTGGATCTTCTTTTTTATCAGGGGCATCGTCTTTCTTTTTATCTGGATCTTCTTCTTTTTCTTTCTCTTCTAACTTCGCTAACTCATCAGTGATCGTTTGCACTTCCTTTATTAACGCTTCTACTTCAGCTTTAACTGCTGCTAATTCTTCCGAACGAACTTCATTTTTTTCTACTTTCCCTTGTAATTCTGCTAATCGAGATTTCGTTCTTGTTAAAGATGCGTTTAAGATTTCTTTTAAATTCATGTTAATTTTCCTCCAAAACTTTTTTTATTTGTTTGATAAGATTGCTTCTTTCTTCTGTATCATCTTCCACAACAGTTTTTACGGCTGCTTCTTCACTTCTCATTTCAATCATGGCTGTATTTTCGCCCCTGGTTTCAATGGAAGTGGCAACATAGGCTGGTGTCATATCCAAAATAGACACTTCTAAAAGCTCTAGTTCTTCAATAGAACGCTTTTGAACACCAGCTTCCCCCTCTTCCCAGGAGTCCTTTTCAGAAACAAAACCAAATGACCAGCCACGCAATTCTTTATTTCTTGCCTTTTCAATCACTTGTTCATCTGTAACTGTAGCAATGGCCCTTAAACCAATATTGTCTTCATATAATTCCAGATTCCCATTTTCGATAGAGCCAAGATTTCTAGTTTTATTGTGGTTAAAAAGCAAGTCCACATTCTTTGCTTTCTTTAACGCTTTTTCAAACGCCTTAGGGACAATCTTCTCTTTGAAATATCCCCTTGGTGAAGGAAGCATCCGACTTTCTCTGTCCACAACATTTACATAGCCATCAAGTATCACTTGATTCCCTCGGACCTCAATTTTCATTCTCTTCACCTCCTCCCAATGAACCATCACTCGCTTCTTCCTTACCAATTTCAGTTAAATCATTTGAAATATAAATAGATTGTGATTCCTTTGTATTTTGTTTAGGGAATCCAAGCATATCAGCGACATTATCAGGTGAAGTAATAGCTGTACGCACCAGGTTGTAACCAATATTCGTCTTGTTACTATAAGTAACAAAATCAAGAATATTAATCTTGAATTTAATTCGTTTCCCTGAATTTTGACCATAAAAAAGAAGACTCAAATGGTCTTCAAAATTTTTCATTATTGGTCTAACTGCTTTGTTGTGGATATACATCATTGCTTTCTCAATATCTTCTTTGATTAGCTCTGTGTATGTATCCACATTTATGCCTAAAAACTTACCCAAATCCTTTTTGTATACATTTAGATATGCTAGGGTCTTTTCATCGTCTAGCGGGCTTTTAAGCGTATCAATTGAATACCCTTTTCCAAGTGGAATCATTTTAACTGACCTTGCTTCATCGATTGATTCCAGTTGATCTAAAATTGCATTGATTAACTTTGACTGCGCACCATTTTGTGGATTGATATGGGCATCCAAATTTAACAAGAATGCTAATAGCCCACCCTTTTTATATTTGTCAGTTAAAGTTTTCTCAGCTGACATAACGCCCTCAAGTGTATCTCTTCCTAAATCAAGTAGACCTTTTCCCCTTAAATGATCTGCGCCAATATTCTTCACGTGCCGAATCATAAATGGAGGAACTTCGTGACCACCAATATTAAAATGCTCTACCAAATTATCATCTAACTCGGTAAAAACATTTGAAGCTAAATGTATTTGAGCACCATTTAATATCGGGAATGTTTCCCCCTCGAGTAAATAGGTATTCGTCATTAATTTAATGAACTCAGATTGTGTTAGATAATTGTTAGGATTCTTTAAGATTTGAAGTGCAACATCATCTTTGATTTCATTACCAAATTCATCTTCCACAACGATGTCGGCTAATACCATTTGATTGCTAATATCTTGCAACAACTCGTAAACGTCGCTAGATTGCAAGATATTTGAATCCGTAACATAGACACCACCGTAACGAATGCTCTTTCCTAAAACATCATCAAGATAGCCGCGTCTTTCTAGCTTTCGATACAAATAATTTGAAAACCTATCCCTTATACCCAATTTCCCACCGCCTTTCAGGTACAAAAAAAGAAACCAATAAAGGTTCCTTTTATTTCTTTCTTCTAGTTTGAACAGGCTCGCCATTTTCAATTTTTCTTTTCGAATCTTTTATATATCCAATATAATCCCAATAGCGTCCCGTATTCTGTGAGGGTCTCTGCTCCTGACGTTCGTTATATTCCTTTTCTAAAAAATCTTGTAATGTATTAAACTTCTCTTCAAAACTAGTAGATTCTTCTTGTAATTGTAAAACATAAGCATAAGCTTCTTTTGCTGGTTCTATGTCTGCCGAACCTCTACTATAACCATGTGTATAGGTTATACCTAATGGGCTCTTTATATATCTTTTCAGAAAGAAAAATGCCTTTCTAAATTCCTTATCTCTTTCTTTATCAATCAAAACATTCACTCCTTTGCTATATATCTATATCGTAGCAAAGAAAGCACTAGAAAGAAATTTAATTAACACTATCTATAAATATCACCAATTAATTCATCCATACCCTCTTCTGTTATGCTATCCATAACCATCATTGTTTCTTTATGAGCAACTAAAAAAGCAACAAATCCATCAATCTTCTTTTTGGACTGTCGCTTACTTGGTGCTTTCATTCCATTGATATTTGTTACAACTACAACGTTAAGTGCACAATAAACAAATAAAGGATTATCGGTCATTATACGTTTTTCATAAATAAGTATTTCTGAATCATCCATCATCGCATTCATAACATTAGGGTACTGACCTACAGAAATACATTCAAGACCAAGATTCTCAAGTTTTTCAATTAGCTTTTGAGACATAGCTGGATCATAGTTTATTTGTTGTACATCATACATGTTTAAACATTCCACAATATAATCCATAACCTGATCCTGGTTTATCATCTTTCCATCACAAAAAGTAACAAAGCCACGTTCAGCCATATCAGTATACGGAACGTTATCTTCCTTTTCACGATGTTCAATATCCTCGTTAGGTACAAAATACATCTGTTTAACTTTTAGAATAGACTTTCCATCTTCGGTATAACCAGCATTAGGGAAATTCAGACTCACACATGTTAAATCAGTTGTTTTCGATAAGTCTAAACCTATATAGCAAGTTTCACCTGTTAAATCGCCCAGGTCTTCCACAAGAACATGTTCAACTTGTCCTTGTTCAAAGAAATTTTCAGCTCCATTTACGAATACGTTCAAATGCTTAGAAAGGAATTCAGCTTTTTTATGCGCTGAACGTGATGCTGAGATGAATTCTGTTTCAAGTGCACTCATCGTTACAGACACGCCAATATTCGGATTAACCATTGCCCAAACATTACGGTCTGTCCAGTCATAATTTTTATTTGGTTCATAAATCATGACGAAACTTGAATCATTATCATCACGTTTTAATACTTCTTTCGCTTCACGATATACTCGCATACCAACCGATGAGGAACCTTTACCAGCCGTTGATATATTAAACATAATCGGCTCAGCACGAGAAACCTGTGCTGATTTAAAGTTATCGTATTGATCCATATTTTCTTGAGCATGAAGCTCATCATTTAAAATGAAGTGTGGATTGGAACCTTCAATGGATTGAATGTTTTTACTCATTACAATGAATTGGTTCTGATAAGCTAAATCATCACGAATATAATCATATGTCACACTAGAAATCGTCCCTTTTGGACCTTTATATATGTGTGAACAATCCATTAATACATCATGGTTCATAATTGTTGCTGCAAATGGCTTTGCTGCATATTGGGCCTGGTTAAAATCACTCGCACAACAATAACAATCGGCACTAAGTACTCCTTCACCGTACATCGCATAACCAAGACCACCAACACCGATTAAAGTTTTACCATTCTTCTTAGGAACCTGAATGTAAGCTTCTCGAGTAACTCGGACAATTTGTCCTTTTTCATTCTTATGAATCCATCCATAGATCCAGGAGTAAGCGAATTTCTCCCAATCTTCCAGGATAAAAGGTTGTCCTGCTAAATCACCTTTCGTATGCCGGACAAACGTTTCAACCCAATCCATCATTTCATTCGCACGGTCCACATCGAACCAAATATCTTTACGCTTTTTCCATTTATAATAACGATCTACCATTGCTTTGATAGTATCGGGATATTTTTTAGGATTCTTTCTTACTTGTTTTGCATAAATATCTGCATAATTAACGCCACGTTCAATCACATAAACACCACCTCCAAGGAATAATAAAAAGCCACACTATTGTGTGACCTAAACTAGGATATTAAAGACGCCTTCTCAGGATTTCTTCAGTAGCATTTGTCATAACCTCTTGAATTGATTTACTTTTTGCTGGACGTGCTGCTACAAATAGGATGTCACGATGTGATTCTTCATTTAAAGTTATTACCTCTTGATACTCTTTTTTCTCTGTATGGTATTTTATTGTCACCTGAACTATCCTATTGTTTTCTTTACCATAAGCATTTGCGGGAACAAATGTAGAAATTGATTGCCCTGGTGCTATAAAAGTATCCCTAGTATTCTCGAAAATCCCTTTACCTGTCTCTGAATTAACATAGCTTGGTTCAAAAATTATAGAATCAATAATAGCCCCACTTTTACCGAAATTCTTTATAATTAAATATTCGTGAATAGAAGATGTAACTTGTATATAGTCTTTATAAATAACTACGTATGGTCTATTTGCTTCTTCAATAGAACTTCTAGTTGCTCTTAAAGAACCTACAGAAATAAAAACCGCCACTATTGAAGTAACTATCCCTACTATTGGAGAAATTATTTGCACTAATTCTGAAATACTAACATTATCCATCTATGTATCTCCTATTCATTTTTACATAAATTATAACATTAATTAGTCATTTTTCTCCATTTCGCACGATGTTTATCTAATTCACTAATCTTTGCTGTAGGTTTTTCCACCTCTTCATTTTTCCCAACAGTAGAACCACCAGTGACATATTTACCTGGTTTAGCCTTATTAGTAAGTCCTAATAAATCCAATGCTTTTGTTTTTTTATCCGCCCAAGTTTCTACTTGTTGCGCTAATGGATGCTTTGAATTATTTGTGGCCCCTGCTTTATTGGTGTGACGTTGAGTAGGTGGAAATCCTTTTTCTTTCCATTCGATAAACATGGTCATGTAAACTTCGAAAATATCTAAATACGATTCAATTAATGGATCTAAAGTAAGGGTGTAAATATCTGCATCACGCATGATTTTTAATATTCGATTTTTCTCAGCTTCTGTTTTATCGGCAACAATTTTTTGACGCTCTTTTTTCGTAGACATTTCACACCCCCCTTTATTTTTTAAAAATGTTGTCTAACGATAGAAATGCCCCCTACGCTACCTATCCTCCCCAGAGAGGAAATTTTAATTTTTGATAGGGGGGCTTCCAAAATAACTCGGAAAAACTTTTTTCGGTTTATCTTCATTTTCTTCGATTGTATGACAAACTGGACAAAGTAATCTTAAGTTATTTTCTTCTAATTTAAGAGTTGGATCTTCTTTGATTGGTATTACATGATGAACATGAGCACGCCTGCCAAAGACGAACTGTCCACATCGTTGACAGCATCCATTCTCTCTTTCATATACCTTTGACCTAACATACTTCCATGCATCAGTACGATAGAATGGTTTGTTCTCATGATGATAGATGTTCTTCTTATCTTTCTTCTTCCTTGGTTTGTTACGCTTATGTTCTTCACAGTAACGTCCTTTGCTTATCTTGTTATGGCAGCCATTGAAGTCACAGTACTTCATGATAGTAATTCAATGATGTCTTCTTTCTTTTTAATATCAGAAGGAATCTCAATACCTAGCTCATCAGCATACTCACGTAACTGTTTCACTGTCATATCATTAAATGGTACTGTCACTACTGTAGTATCTGGTTTACTTGATAGATCCACACCTAAGATCATACTCTCAGGATTAACAGTTACTTCGAATCCTGGTTCTTCACCAGTTGGAACAAATAGACTTCGTTTTTCTTTGTTATCCCAATACTCAGTACCTGATATTGTTTTTCTAATTTCAGTAATCATTTGCATTCACTCTCCTTATAATTATTAATCCATGTAGCAATCTTCATTGTTAATAAAGCAGGCCAGAATATCGCTAAAAGAAAAAACAAAAATAAAGATGACATTAAAATTATATGTCCATGCTCTTTATCCTTTTTGATTGCTTCTCTTATGGCTGAATAAATATCTAACGATGCATAGACCATACCGACTATTAAATAAGCTAATAACCAAAGCATTGTCATTCACCACCTATGTAATTTTTGCATAATAAAAAGCACTCCATAAGGAATGCTTCCAACAATTTACTATTAACTTATAATCCTAGCTTTTCACCAAAAGTTTCACGAAGATATTCTTCAAAAACCTGCGTCGTAAATTTTTCATTACGACCTACAGCGAATAATTCTCCATCTTGTACAATAATTGCATCAAGGGAACTAACTTCACCATCAACAATTTTCTCAATAACAATTGTATTATTTTCAGTTTTGATTTTAACTTCTAGTGTAACATCCTCTATCGTGCATTTTGATTCAGTCCAACTTAAAGAAAAATCATAACTTTCATTTTGTACAGCCCCTACCTTTTTTTTCAGTTGGACTAAATAATTAAAAATGTCTGTTTCATAACCATCTTTAATAATCGTTTCATCCAAATCTTCCCCTAAATACTTCTTCATTGCTGTTGCTAATTGATCTTGAAAACTCATTCATGCCACAATCCTTTCTACAATTAATATTGGAATTATAAACCAATATAATTATAGCATGCATAGAACGTATATTCCTATTAAAACTATTAATAAAAGAGCAACCATGCATCAGTTGCTCTTTCGTCAAAATCTTATGTTATTACTATAAATCATATTTTCAATGGGTAACATAGAGTCAATTTACTGTTAGTAAAGTGTAAGTTCTTCAGCAAACTTTATTCGTCTCATAATCTCGGCGTGTTTTTGATATATGTGACTTGCACTATACTTTTCACTTTCCGCAATCTCCTCTAATGTCATACCATCAATATATTTCTTTTTTAGTATTTTATTTTCTAGACCTCTGAACTTACTGATTAACCTTTTTAATTTATACATATCATTCATCTTATGTGCTAATTCATATTCAATTGCTTCAATACGTTCTTCTACCTTTGCACCTTCCGATTCAGCGGTTAACCTTACATTTTGCAAATCACCGCTAATCCAGCGTTTTAATTCAGCTTTTGTTTTGTCTAAGTTGTAATCTAAGTATGCAATTTCTTCTTCTAATTTTTGATAATCTTTTAGCCAGTCAAACAAATGATGATTCACCTACCTTTTTAGAGTAAAATGCGTTATGTTCTGTTACATCTGTTACGCTCTAAAACCCTTATTCATCAAGGGTTCACGGCACTTCAAGTATCAAAACGTAACGCATTTACCCCCTAATTTTCTTTTATATATTTATCTTTTTATTTTTTAACTATATATTTTAAAAGAAAGTGATTTTATCTGTTACACCCGTTACAACACTCTCAAACCCTTGATATCACTAGTTTTTCAACGTAACAGATATCTGTTACACGTAACGCATTTATCCGTTACAAGGTGTAGTTTCTACCATATATTAGTGAAAATAAGGTGTATTCTGTGACCAAAAACGGTCAAAAACATAGGGTATTTGACCGAAAAAAGTCACGAGCTTAAAAATTATTCACTAACAAAGATTCTTTTGTTTTTTCCATCTACTCTTTGTACATGTGATTTGTAACCAAATAATTGAGTCACTTGTTTACTAAAGTTGATATTACTAACGGATTGAAAACCATTTTCTGCACAATATACTTTATACTGCAGATAAACATCACCAACTACCGCACGTTCTAATTCAACATCCTCATTATTTACGAAACTAATAATCGGATTGTTTTCTTCTTGATATTTAATCAATTCAGCTTCAACCGCTTTTGATGTCGTGAATTTCTTCTCAACAAGTAATCGTTTCAAGCTTTTCAATGCCAGATTCAATACATATTGCATCGATTCATCACTCAGCAGCTTATCAGTAATAAAAGGATCATAATCATCATCATTCGGTGTAAACTTCGCTTTAAATGGTACAATTTGAAGTCTTCGACCTAATCCATCACTAAAATCATTAATACGCGGCATTTCATTTGCGCTAAAAATTAACTTTGCATAATTCGTAAAGTCGAATGGATCCTTACCCTTTCTTTCTACGTTTAATGTTTCACCAGTAGAAAGCTTTTTAAATATCGATGATTCTTTGATATACCCTTTACCAATATCATCACCAATGTTTGCTAACTTCCCAAATAACTCAGCAGTTTTAAAACGCTGGTCCAACTCGTTCAAATCTAATGACGATGCATTATCTGAACCTATTAATTTACGAATGATTTTCAAATACGATGATTTACCATTACTACCATCACCAGTAAGAATAAACGTTGCCGCAAACTCATTCCTCCGGAATAAAATATATCCAAGAATCTCTTCTAAAATGGCCCGAATCTTTTTGTCATTCACAGCTATTTTATTAAATGTTTTATCAGTTACCTCATAATAAGCACCAGGAATATATGCAACCGGTATTTTATTACGTGTAATAATTTCCGGTGTAAAATCTTCTAATTGCCATGTTTCTAAATTAAATATGCCATTTTTGACAACTACATATTTGGTAGAGGCGAAATTTTTATGTTTTGCCTTTAGCTGCAGATACGCAATTGTTTCTTGTCGTTGCATTCGTTTTAAAGCTGGAATGTGACGAATCATCGCTTCTTCAATGTCTTCTTGCTTGTCCGAATACACACCATCTTTATAGATATGAAGAACATTTGTGACCTTACAAATATGATGCTCATTAATCAGGAAATCACCGAACTTTTCATGTTGGAAGGAACCCTTTATATAAAAGGACTCCTTCATGAATGCTTCATCACGTAAGATTACATTTAGTTCACCTTGTGTAACTGGTTCTTCTAAAATGTAGTTATTTATAATAGAAATAGTTTCCTTAATATCATTTTTAGCCATACCTTGTGACTGCAGCTTTAAGATGTAAGTAAATAATTTATCATTACGACCATCACCTTCACCCATTTTGGTAAGGTTCGGATTTTTCTTGTTGTATGGATATAACCAACTTGGTAATGAATCATGTTCTGTACATTTTCTTAACCATTTACGCGTTTCACCTTCAATCTTGAGTGGATCAGCTGTGTTCTTAATACCTAACTTGTAATCACAAAGAATACCGATATTGGAGAACCACTTAATTTTATTGGCCGTTATGTCATAGCCTTTGAAATAAAAATGCATACCGTTTGTCGTTCCTAATACGGAACAATTAATGTTCTTATCTTCGATAATGTCCAATAACGTTTCAGCTTCAGCTATATCATCGATATCAACCATAATATATTCATCGTCCAAAATACCCACAAATGAATCTTCTTTTCTTGCTGTATGATAGGATAATAGTTTTGCACCATCTTTAAACTTACTGGCTGCATGTTTCCCATTACCTTTTAAATAACCCTTGTACATGTTCATCACCTACTTTCTTTTTGAATTTAAAATGTAAAACAGTATAATTGATTTAAAGGAGTGATAAAATTGCAAACTATAGTTCTAAAAAGATTATTTGACTTTATTCGTAATAATCAATACCCTTTTAACGTCCTTCATCAATATAGCGATTTAGAAGAAAATGTAACCTTAAGTGGCATTCATTTTTCTGAGTCCTCTTTAACTTTACATCTGAGTAATGGGAATTCACTTGAGATTCAATCATCTTCTATCGATTTAATTAGTTATGATGCTATTATCAGCAAAGATTTTGACTTAGAATCATTAAATAACACGTTAAATTCATTTAATGATCCTCCGATTAACTTCATACATTTATTACATAACAATGAATCTAGTTGGACATTTTGCCTTATTAGATAATTAAGAGAAATGGATTACACCATTTCTTTTTTTATTCTTTTCCTAAAAAGTCATCGATTCGTTTATTAGCTAATGTCCAGTACCACCAGTAATCTAACTTGGATGGTACTTTCATACCTTTAATATCATCATTCATTATGAAACATCGTTCCGGAACATACGCTATTTTCTCAGCAACACCATCTTTTACTTTGCATAACTGTTTGTCGTTTTCGTCTACACTAGCAAACACTCGAAATACCTTTTCGGTCATTCGTCTGGTACCATATCGTGCATGACTATATTTACTACTAATCTTTACAATCTTTTGGAACTTCACTAACTCAGTACAATTAAATATCGTTTCCTCCGGATCAATGCCCTTTACGAAATAATTCACAACTGCTTCATTTACAATTGGTAAATCATAATCAAGGGGATTTAGTTTCTTTACATACGCACCTTTTGACTTATAGTTACCATCCGCATCTACTAAGATGTAATTATTAACGTCTTTTTGAATTACTTTTACAAATTCATCAAACTCTAATCCCATCCTTGTACATTGTTCCCACTCATAACAAATATCATCGATTAAATCGTAATCGTCGTAATGACGTAATTTAACCAGGACACCGTCGGTGTTTGATTGGATAATCTCACAATGTGGTTCAAGCTTTTCTATTAGATCCAGGAGCAATGTCATTCCACCAATACAAACATTGTTGGCCATAAGTGGATCGTAAAGCCCATTGTATTTATCTTTCATGGCCCCATATGTACCATTGATTACAATTTTTAATGGTGCCTGACGTTTATCTTTAGCAGCCTTATATTTTAACCTCGTATCACGAACTTCACGAAACTTTGCAGGGTCTTTTACATTCCTGGATAAATAATCATACTCAATCATAAGTGCCGGATAATAACTTTCTACATCGATATTAAGAAAGTAACCTTCACCGTAATAATTGTTCCTTGCACCATGCAAACCACCCCAAGCAAACAAGTGCGGTACACCAGCAACGTTTAATTCAAGTACTTTGTTATAGTCTTTATTTTCTTTATAGAAGTCCAGGACTTCCGTGTATTTATTAATTTGTAATGTATCTGGAAATGTAAAGTTGAACTCATCATCTCTTGGAACTGCAGGTTGTTTTGCATCCAGGATAAATGCACTCAATTGAGCCTTCGTTTTTGAAATGTTTCTTAAAGGAAGATTAAACATTTTTAATAGCTCAACTTGTGATTCAAACTCTGTAATTGTCTCCATGAAAATGTGCATTGTTTCATGTACATCATGACGACAATACTTGATAACTTCTTCAATTTCTTCTTCTGTTAGATTACGTTGTATAGTAAATGACACTAACGTCTCACGGATATCATGACCTTGAAACCCTTCTAATTGTTTCAAAGAGCGAAACTTATTTGTCATGACATCAAAGTTATAAAACTGGATTTTCCAAAAGTCTTTATAAAACTTCCATCCTGGTTGATGATCGATAATAATCCATTCATTAATAGCCTGCGGTGTAAACCCACATATAATTGCTTTTAAAATGAATTGGTCATAGTGTCGAGAATTGTAACCAATCCATATGTCATTTTTATGCTCATGATAATAATCAATTAATGCTTGTTCATTATTAACAAACACTTCTTCCGACTGATTGTCGGTATCTGCAATAACTACTAACCAATCATTTGCGAACACTTCAAAATCGTAGAAGAGCATTCTATCACTCCTTTTTTTATGAGCATATTTAAGGCGTAAAAACTCGTTTTATGATAAATTTGAAATCAAGCATTATGCTAAAATAATTAAAAAAGAGAGGTTTTTCACTTGAACATTAAATCAGCACTTATTCAAAGCACTAATTCTTGGCTTGAACCTCTTTATCGTAAGATGTACTCACACCATCTTGAGCACTCTGAAGACGGTTTCGAAGTACATGCTCAACAAACTCCTAGTACTCTTACTAGAACATTAGTCCTTAACGTTTTAGTTAGCGAAGAGTTTAAACAGGTCCATATTCCAAATATCTTTATTCCGCAAAGTTACCGTAATCAGGGTATTGGATTTGGATTAATTAATGAAATTTTAAAAATAACTGAATCATACGGATATGAACTTTATATCGTAGATATGACTACAAGTTTCTACATGCGTCTCCTAGATAAAGGTGCTGTTTTCGCTGGTGATGACGCTGTGAAAATTGACACATCAACTAAACTCTTAGTACATTCTTCAAAATAAAAGGGAGCTCATCGGCTCCCCTTATTCATTTATTCAACTTCAAACACTTCTAAAATCTTGAATTGATCAAAGCCATTTTTATCTGTTTCTTTACTTAGTAAGTATTCAAATTGACCATCGATTTCCTCATGAATATCAAGTACTAAATCCGCATACTCTCCAAAGCTAGTAAACTTAACATCTTCCTCATTGCAATCCCAAAGTTTACGTAACATTTCATTGTTTTGATGAACTTGATATCCCCATGCTTTATCATTTTGTGGCTGCATTACTTTGTAATAGAAAATCTTTTGACCTTCAAATTCACCATCAACGATGTTGAACCAGATCATAAGCATTGGATCACCTTTTTTGGATTCAGTAAGTTCCATTTTTTCAACTGCCACCTCATACTGACCGTCTGGAACCTTTTCAAAGTCTCCGCCACCGCCGTTTTCTTCTACTTCTTGCACATCTGCAGCTAACGCTTCTAAATCTACTTTCTTATCAAATTTACCCCAGTCAAATTTTTTCTCAGCCATTATTCTTCGTCTCCTTCGTTTTCATTTAGTTCATCCATTTCTAATTGCCCAGGAACAACTTTCGTCGTCCCATCCGGATTAACACTGTATTCCACACCTTCATGTGGTTCACTATGTTCTTCTACTTCTTTCCTAGCTGCAGCACTTTCCATAATTTCACGCGGTGTATCATAACTAAAAGCTAAATCCACCAAGAAGTAAGTACCGTATTTGTTGTGCTTTTCACTGATTTGGAATGATTTTAAATACACATCATCTTTCGCTTCCTCAACGATTTCTTCTGCTTCTTCACGAGTATCTGCATAATGTTTTTCTTTTGAATTCAGTTCTTTTACTGCCATGATTATTCTCCTCTCTTTCTTCTAGTTCTACGTTTAGGCGCTTCCTCTTCAGTCGGTGCATTACCATCTGCTTCACCCGGCGGTGTATCATCTTCAACTGGCTTACGTTGACGGCGCTGACGTGTTGGTTTTTCTTCAGCTGCCGGTTCTTCTACTGCTTTACGTGATTTTCTTTCACGCTTCGGTTTTTCGTCTGCAGGCTCTTCTTCTTTGCTATCCGTTTCAGCTTCTTCGTTAACTTCAACGTTTCTTCTAGTTCTCTTCCGCTTAGAAGTAGGAGATTCTTCTTCAGTGTTTTCAATATCTGAATCAGATTCACTGGGCACCTCACCTTCTTTCAGTTCGGCTTCTTTTTTCTTACGCTCACGTTTTGGCTTTTCAGTTTTACCTGCAGTATCTCCTTGTGCTGCGGTTAACTCTTCAATGAATGCTTCCATATCTAATGGGATTGTATCCACTTGGAAGTCATAACGACCGCCACCGAATACATTTTGTTTCTTTGCAAGCTGTAAGAATCGTTTATCATCTGAATCAACATAAGCACGTAATGTTAAATCAACTGTTCCAGAAAGGAAGTTTGCTACTTTATCATTGATATTTGGCTTGAACGTTGTACGCTTCGCTCCACCTTTAAGCGTATATTCTTCAACCTTTTCTTTACTGATATAAATGATTTGGTAGCCTAACGCTTTTAAACGTTTCATGGCATTATTAAATTCAGTTGTTACCATTGACCAACCTTTGCCGTAAGATCCATCTGATTCATGCTCCCATCCGTTTTTATCAAATACATACACACGGCAATATTCATAAAGGTCTTCGACCAAATCAATTGATACAGCTTCAAAATCATTTTCCTCAGCTTCTAATTCAGCAACTACATCCAAGAACAAGTCCCAGGCTAATTTACGATTTGTAACACGGCCCTTTTTCGTTACTTCATCTTTAATTGAAATAACAGGTGCAGTTGTATTATCTGTGTTACCATCCGTATTTAAGAACAATACGTTTTCTACTTTATCTACAAAGGTACTCTTACCAGTGTAACTATCCGCATAGATCCATAAGTCTGGCTTCGTATCAATCTTTCTTTCACGACGTAAATTTTTAGGTAAAATCATTTCAATCTCTCCTTTAGCATTTTCAATTGCTTCTAAATAATTTGGTCTGAATCGTGGGTTACAAGCGAAACAGTTTTTACTTGTATTACGTTTGGAAAAGTCTTTTGTTTTTTCAATTTCATCAATGTTATTCAGAAAGTAAATTGTCTTCATATCATCGAACTTAATTGGTACAAAAGTAAGGTTTGATTCTTCAACTGCTTGAACCAACCGTTTTCTAAACGTGTGTAAATCTTCATCTTGCTTTTGTTTAATACTCGTTTTAGGAACAAACAAGTATGCTAGTCTTTCAACATTGAATCCATCTTGCTTCAAGTAATCCCTATATATGTGCAATTGAGCACTGTCCATATAATTCTTGATGTGATTAGAATACTTAAAATCAATTACCATACAGGTACCATCAGGAGCTTGTACAATTAAATCAACAAATCCAATGTAGTTAGGTTTATCGATTTTATATTCATGGATCAACTCGCAATCTGCGAAATTTTTCTCAAGAAACTCATGTACTTTTGGAATCAAAATTTCAAGTTTCATAGATTCTTCTACAATTGCATCATTCATTACTGGAAATGAATTATAGTATTCGTTTAACGCTGTTTCTACATCATGTTCAATTCCTGTATGTAATGCATGACCAATGATTAAAGCATTATCAGCCCTTGTTAAATCAGGAATTTCCGTGAGTTTATCGATGTATCGTAGTCCAAAATGATACGGACAATCATTGAATAGTGATACTCGTGAATAAGAGTACTGTGTCACTTAAACCACCTTTCTTTCCATGACTCAAAGTCCTTCGGCCTTAAAATGTAAGCTTCACCGCCTGAATCATTTATCTTGCGAATGTTATACAGTTGTAATTTGCTAGGTACACCAACATCCGTTTTTAATTCGATTCCATGAAACACTCCATCGATACACGCTAGGATGTCTGGAATACCTTCTTTGGTGTACTGACTACCAGCCCAATACTTCACGTGCCAAACATCTTTTTCTTTTAAAAACTTAATGACTTGTTTTTGAAACGCTGACTCTCTCATTTACTTCACCGTAAACTTCACATGGGCTTTTCTGTTCGATACTTTCGGATAATCACCAATTAACTCTCCATATAACTGTGGTTCTTCAGCTTTTAATTTCGTTACATCTAGCGATGTTGAGGTAGTAGCTTCAACTCTAGTAATCTTGATCAGATCGTTATCAATAGACGTAATACCATGTTCGTCCATTGCTTTTTCAAGTTCTTCCTTTAACTTTTTAGACTGTGCTGCAAGATTCTTTTCTTGTTGTGTATGAATAGCAATTGCGGTCATAACCGCTAAATATTTATTTTCAAAAGCTTGTACTTCATTCATTTGTATCTTCCTCCTTCTCAAATAACGCATCTGTGTAATCCTTGCGCTCTTTTAGTACATCTAACATGCGCCATTCTATTGATCCATCTGTAAGCAAGTAATAATAGAAACAAGGTCTTTCTTGTCCAATACGATGTGTTCGTTTCTTACTTTGTTCAAATAACTCACTCTTATCTGTTAGCGTGAAATAAACAATCTTATTGGCTTTCTGTAGGTTTAATCCCATCGCTCCAGCTTGATACTGAATCAACGTTATACTGTTTTCGAATTTCTCATAAGCATTTAAATCCTTGAGACCTCCGTTAACTGTACTAATTGGTTTTTCAATTAGATCCACTAATGCTTCATATTCTTTTTTAAAGTTGTAAAAGATAATGATTCGGTCATTCGTACTTTCAACCAGGTCTTTTACATACTGCAGTTTGTTTTCGTTATAACTTCCAGCTAATTGTCGTAAATACAATTTCTTTGCTGCAGGTGTATCACCAAGAAGTAACTCTTTACCAATTTCAACAATGTGATGTTTTTTAAATTCCTTATACAATTTGGTACCAGGGATTTTTACTTTCACATCTGTTGTTTCTGGTAAATCAAATACTTCTTCGGTCTTCATAAACACCGCACCATATTGCTTTAATTTCGCTTTTAAACGTTCGACATTTTTATAGCCGGTGATCTTGTACTTACTATTTCTGTCGTCCCATTCCTGGACCACAAATTGCTTTAAGAACAGCTTTTGATTAATCTTCCAACCTAACAAGTGAAGTTGTGACCATAATTCTTCATACTTTCCACCTGTCGGTGTTCCCGATAGCAATATGATGTTTTCAGCATTCAATTTCAAAATGAACTTAGTTTGTTTAGACTTATCGTTTTTAATTTTTGAAGACTCGTCCAACATGAGTGTGAAGTTATTTAGCTTCAATAACTCATCACGTCTCCAAGCTCGCTCATAATTGACGATTAACACACTTTCTTCTGGAATTTCTTCCATACGTTGTTTGTCGAACACAATTACTTTGTAGTCATAATGTTGTTCAAAATGCTCTTTCCAGTCGTCTATTTTAGACTTCTGACAGATTAATAAGTTATACGGTGTATTCAGTTCCCACATTTTTTCAGAGCCTACAAAGGTCTTTCCTAGCCCCATATCAAGGTAGTACGCAACGCGATTATGTTTATATGTATCGTTCAGCGCTCTATCTTGGTGCGGAAATAGTTTCATTTACATCACCAAATTTCATGCTATAATGACCTCAACATGTGTTTTTATTAGACCGTCAGCCCCAACTGGCGGTTTCTACTTTTATACAGCTCGAAAGCATTCAACATTTTGTTCCGCAATTAAGTAATTCGTTAGATTCCCTTCAAGTACGGCATTCTGTCCAAACATAAAATACCTATCATCTTGCTTAATTTCACAACCATAGAAATCTTCAATTGGATGATCAGGTTCTTTAACCATTTCCTTTTCAGCAATGTCTTCCACAAATATTGCATCGATATTATGTTTATTGAGATGGACCAACTGTTTGCTTAATCCTTTTGTGTCCAATTCAATTTTCGTTAAAGAACCAAATCCATTTATAATTGTTTTAAATTGTGCTGCAGTAAAACTAACTTTTGCACCTGATTTAAAAACCAACGTTACTTCCTTCAATTAACTCACCTCCCTTCGAGTTGAATCCTTACGGTTCATTTTTCTTAGCTGACACTTTGCTTCTAATTCAGTAATAAGTAACAACGCTGGACTCTTTCGCATCTCAGCACATTGCTGACGTACTTGAGATGCTTTCATTAGTCTACTTGCGGAAAATACTCCATTCATTTTTCTTCACTCTCCTTTGATTTGTAGAACAAACATTTATCGTCAAATTTCGCAAATACGTTAAAAAAATTATTTACTTTCACTTTGCCTATTTCGTTGTTCCACTTTCCTTTGGATGATTAGCTCCCGTGCAGCTGGTATCAACGGTGTTAAAAACTTCTTCCACTGTTCTTTTGTAAGGATTACTTTTACCACATATCCATATTCATCACGAATAATTTGTTCCTTACTCATCCTCTATCACCTCAATGCATTTATATGTATGTGGGACAGTAGGACTATCCATTTATAGCAAAATTTCATGAAACGATATTTTTTAAAACGCTCGCTCTTTCCTTGACACGTTTTTTTACCTGTACGAATTTTTCGTACTTAGGTCCAAAAAATATATCCTCGTAAGGAATATCAAATAAGTACATATACTTTTTGATTAATTCATCTGGCATGTTAGTTGAATCTTGTTCATATAACCATAACGTTTTTGGGGATACTTCTAATATATCCGCAAGTTCTGCTTGATTGAACCCTGCACTTTCTCTAAGTTCATTCAATGTTCTTTTGAAATAATCCATCTTGCAACCCCCTTCCTTCGAGATTCATTGTATTACTAATTTTATGTAATTTCAATACAAAAGTACGAAAAAACCATACAAAACGTACACTTTACGAATTATTCGTAATATGATATATTAAAAACGTAATCAATATAGGAGGTGAAATCATGACTGATTTACAAAAAGAAACTATAGTTAAAAACATAAAAAAGTATTTAAAAGAAAATGATATGACTCAATCTGAATTGGCTAGTCAAATTGGTATTGCAAGAAGTACACTAAGTGATTATATGAATTACAGAGCTAAACCAAGTTCAGGTGTTCTTGAGAAAATGGCTGCCGTATTCGGCGTAACAAAAGCTGATATTGATACAACTTATAAAAATAAAAAAGCCGATATTGTAGATGGTGTATTGCAATTAATTTCAGAAGAAAGAAATGAAATTGTACATGGGCTAAAAAAAGATATTGATGGTCAGGAATTAACAAAATTATATATAGCAGCTCAAGCTCAATTAGAGAAATTAAAAATTGAAGAGATTGACAACCAATTTAATAATACAATACCTGTTATAGGAAAAATTGCGGCTGGTACCCCAATAGAAGCTGTACAAAATATAGTTGATAGAATTGCCCCTCCATATAAAACAAATAATGTTGATGAACTTTTTGGACTTGTAGTAAACGGTGAATCCATGAATAAAATTGTTCCCAACGGTCATTACGCAGTACTAAAAAAACAACCTGATGTGGAAAATGGAGAAATTGCTGCTGTGATTGTGAATGGTCATTATGCAACTCTGAAAAAAGTATATAAGTTTACTGACTTAATGATACTTGAACCTTATTCTCATGATGAAAGTTTCAAGGATCAACAATTCTCGCGAGATAATTGTGAAGATATAAAAATAATTGGTAAGTTTTTATACAGTGTGAGTCCAATCATTCAGTAATTAGGCGGTGAAACAGTGTATGTAGTCGGCAAATGCCGACTGAATGAAATTTTAAAAGAGAAGAAAATAACACAAGTAGACCTAGCATTAAAGCTAGGTATGAAAAAACAACAAGTGCATTCTTATGCAAATAATGATAGAATCATGTCTTATCAAACCGCTAAGAATATTGCTTCTCAACTTAACGTGAATATGGAAGAACTATATGATTTCATTCAGTTGGATAAACAGTGAGAATTTCTCACTGGGCCTAATAGTCAATCAAATAGTTGACTCATACATTTGTCTAATTAGTTCTGATGAAACATATGATATAGAAAATTAGTTAAGAAAGGAGTATATGCAAATGAAATGTGTCATTTATAGACGTGTATCCACTGACATGCAAGTTGAAGAAGGCATTTCATTAGACATGCAAAGACTTCGTCTTGAACAATACGCTAAATCGCAAGGTTGGGTAGTAGTAAATGATTACTGTGACGAGGGATATAGCGCAAAAAATACAGAACGACCAGCTTTTCAACAAATGATAAAAGATATGAAGAAAAAACAATTTGATATTATTCTTGTTTACAGATTAGATCGCTTCACTCGTTCTGTGTCAGACCTACATTCTATTCTAAAAACAATGGATGAATATAATGTTAAATTTAAGAGTAGTACAGAAATATTTGATACAACAACCGCTACTGGAAGAATGTTTATTACATTAGTTGCGACACTTGCACAATGGGAGCGAGAAACCACAGCGGAACGTGTACGAGACTCCATGCAAAAAAAGGCTGAATTAGGTCTGAGAAATGGAGCTAAAGCGCCCATGGGATATGACCTAAACAAAGGAAACCTATATATCAATCATACTGAAGCTGAAATTGTAAAATACATATTCGAGATGTTTAAAACAAAAGGTATAATAAGCATCGTAAAATCTTTAAACAGTCGTGGTGTAAAGACCAAGCAAGGGAAACTATTTAATTATGATGCAGTACGCTATATTATAAATAATCCAATTTATATAGGGAAAATTCGCTGGGGAGAAGATATTTTAACCGATATTGCCCAAAAGGATTTCGAAAGTTTTATTGATAAAGATACCTGGTATACGGTTCAACAAATACAAGATAGTAGAAAGATAGGAAAAGTTAGGTTGCATAATTTTTTCGTATTCTCGAATGTGTTAAGATGTGCAAGATGCGGAAAACATTTTTTAGGAAATAAACAAGTAAGAAGCCATAATAGAATTGTAATGAGCTATAGATGTAGTTCAAGGCATCATAAGGGAACATGTGACATGCCTCAAGTTCCAGAGGATGTAATCGAAAAAGAATTTCTAAACCTCTTGGAAGATGCAATCGTTGATCTTGATGATACTGAAGAGAAACCAATAGAGTTAAGTAATTTACAAGAACAGTATAATAGAATCCAAGATAAGAAAGCACGTTTAAAATATCTGTTCATAGAAGGAGATATTCCTAAGAACGAATATAAAAAAGATATGTTAACACTGACCCAAGAAGAGAACATAATTCAAAAACAACTGGCTAATATAACAGATACAGCATCTTCATTTGAAATAAAAGAACTTTTAAATCAGTTGAAAGATGAATGGTTCAATTTAAACAACGAATCCAAGAAAGCAGCAGTAAATGCAATTGTATCTTCCATTACAGTTGATGTAACAAAACCTGCTCGTGTAGGTAAGAATCCAATTGCACCAGTAATAAAGGTTACAGATTTCAAAATAAAATAACCGCAGCCTAACTGTATTCATTTGATGTAGTTAGGTTGTGTTTAATTGACCAAACCATGGTGTTTGAAATGCACTGCCACCAGACTGAATTAATCCGTTCAACTGCTCTTTATCAAACAATTCGTGTAAAATTGAACCTTTATCCGTTAATAGATTTTGAAGCCATACTATTACTGCTTTTGTATAGTGTGGATTGTGCGTTTTCGGATAAGGACTCTTCTTTCTATATAAGATGTCATGTGGAAGTACATCTTCTAACGCTTTACGTAATAGACCTTTTTCGCGGTTTTTATACATTTTCATTTCCCAAGGAATATTCCACGCATATTCGACAAGGCGATGATCTGCAAATGGAACACGTACTTCTAAACTTGCCCCCATACTCATGCGGTCTTTTCTGTCTAATAATGTTGTCATAAACCATACCATATTTAAATAAAATAATTGGCGTCTTTTTGCTTCTAGCGGACTTTCTCCCTCTAAAATAGGAACTTCTTGAATCGACTCTTCATAGCGCCTTTGTACATATTGTTGTAAATTTAATTTATTTCTCCATTCTTTCTTTAGCAGTTGTTCACGTGCTTCTGTAGAGCGCATCCACGGAAAGGCACTCGATTGTAAATCATCTTCTCTATAAAACCACGGATATCCACCAAATATTTCATCTGCACATTCCCCAGATAAACCGACGACAAAATCTTGTTTAATTTCACGACAAAACCATAATAATGACGAATCGATATCTGCCATACCAGGCAAATCACGAACGAGTACTGCTTCAGTTAAATACTCTGCTAATTTTTCATTCGAAATGACGCAGCGATGATGGGTTGTTTGAAATGTCTCAGTCATTAAATTAATAAACGGAGCATCTGAATTTGGCTGGAACGCATTCGCTTTAAAGTATTTGTCATTATCTTCGTAATCAATAGAATACGTGTGTAATTGCCCTTTTCCTAATCTCTCGTATTCTTTCGCTGCGATAGCTGTAATAGCGCTCGAATCTACACCACCTGATAAAAAAGTACATAGTGGTACATCAGAAACAAGCTGTCTTGTAATGGCATCTTGTAATAAAAAGCGCGTTTTCTCTACTGTTTCTTCAAAAGAGTCTTCATGTTTTTTACTTTCTACATTCCAATATCTCCATATACATAAACCGTTCTTTGAAAATGTCATCGCATGACCTGGACGTAATTCTTTTATACCAGCATAAATACCATGGCCAGGCGTTCTTGACGGTCCGAGGCCGAATATTTCGGATAACCCTTCTAACGTTACTTCCGCCTTCACATCTGGATGAGCCAGTATCGCTTTTAACTCTGAACCAAATAGTAATCGCCCACTATCATATTTATAAAATAGCGGTTTTACACCTAGTCGATCTCGCGCAATAAATACTTGTTCTTTCTGTTCATCCCATACAGCAAACGCATATATACCGTTTAAATGATCGACACATTCTTCTTTCCATTCAATATAAGAAGCTAATAATACTTCTGTATCAGAATGACCTTTGAACGTATATCCTCTTCTTAATAATTCCTTTCGAATGTCTTCTGTGTTATAAAGTTCACCGTTATAGCAAATGGCGTAATTCGTTTCATCTTTTAAACAAGTCATCGGTTGTTTCCCGCCCTCAGGGTCCACAACGATTAAACGTTTATGCCCAAATGCGACATTGCCTTTAATCCAAACTTTATTATCATCCGGCCCACGTTTGGCTAACGTCTCAGCCATCTTCGTAACGACATCTCTTTCTCCTTCTAATGAGCGTTTATAATCCACCCATCCTGTAATCCCGCACATATAAATCATCCTTCCATCTTATTTCTTTTCTTGAACGTGCAGTAATCCCCACCCTAAGAGTGCGGATCAAAAAATGGAAAACTTGACGATAACCTACTATCCACATATGGAATAGCATTCTCACTCAGTAAAACGTGTTTTATTGTATGCCCACCTATGTCTAGATGTGTCTAGTTATAAAGAATGCACGAACTGTCTATAACAGGAATAACTACTTTTTATAAAGGAGAAATCATGTATGATACAACGTAACCATATTTTATATAACCAGCCCCGCGCTCATACAGTCGGTAATGTAGAATATATAAACAATGAATGGGTATTCTTTGATGATGAAAATGATGAAGCATTTTTATTAGAAGATATTGCCGAAGATGGTTTTGAGATTTTATATAACAACAACTGGCTACCAGCTCGTTTCTATGAACAAGATATATTACAAATCGCCAACGAACAGCACCACCTGCAAAACGGGGAAATGATACGTATTCGAAAAAAATTACTTCTTAGCTATAATGAATGGCTCGAGGAATTACCTGACTCTGTGTTCACATTATTAACCGAATCATTGCAATCACTTCACTACTCTTTATATGATTGCATGTATTGTCATAATTATTTATCTTTCTTACCGAAAGAGGAGTCACGCGAAGGAGTAAATATTCTTTTGTTTGATAACGAAGAGATGATCTGTACACTACAGCATCATTTCGTCCGTCACACTACATCCAATAAAAACATGTTCCGTTTTACGAAAGTAAATGGAGAAGAGTTACATATCGATGCGACATAAAAAGTAAAAACCACCTTAGCTCCCAAGTCTTTGAGATTATAAGGTGGTTTTATTTTCTTTATTAAAATACTTGCCAACCAATCGGTAATTTCAGTCCAAGGTAAAATACTGCTACTAATGCAACAATAAATAGCCCCCAAACTGCCCCTGTTGCTTTGTTCTTGCCCATTTTCACAAGAACCATTTCCATTCCACCGATAACTAAAATACCAGCTATCATTTTTAAACCATACCACATGTGCATGTTACTTGTTGCAGTCTTCATAATCCCCATGTACAACATGAAACCTGTCACAATAATGATAATGTACATAAGACGAAGCCCCATATGTACACCTTTACCTTTTCTTCCTGCTGAATAAAGTGAATACGCAACGAAGAATAAAATTAAACCTAACGCCCATGCTGTAATATGCATATGTACCATCGTATCCCTTACCTCCTCTTTTCACACTTTTTCACTCTATATGATAACATGTTCATTTATTTTCAGGAAATGTTTCGCTTTTTTACATTTAAATGCTATAATATTTAGAGTATTTACAAACTTCTTGTAATAACAAAAGGGGGAACAATCATGATTCAAACTAAGGATATTATCGAACTTACAGACACATATGGAGCAAATAACTATCACCCACTTCCAATCGTTATTTCTAAAGCAGAAGGTGTTTGGGTAGAAGATCCTGAAGGAAACCGCTATATGGACTTATTAAGTGCATATTCTGCAGTAAACCAAGGTCATCGTCACCCGAAAATTATTAACGCTTTAATTGACCAAGCTAATCGTGTTACGTTAACTTCTCGTGCTTTCCATAGCGATCAATTAGGTCCTTGGTACGAAAAAGTTGCGAAACTAACTAATAAAGAAATGGTACTTCCAATGAATACAGGTGCTGAAGCTGTTGAAACTGCAATTAAAACAGTTCGTCGCTGGGCTTATGATGTGAAGAAAGTAGAAGCAAACCGTGCTGAAATCATCGTTTGTGAAGATAACTTCCACGGACGTACAATGGGTTCTGTTTCTATGTCTTCAAATGAAGAGTACAAGCGTGGATTTGGTCCAATGCTTCCTGGCATCATTGTAATTCCTTACGGTGATTTAGAAGCATTAAAAGCCGCAATTACACCAAACACAGCAGCATTCATTTTAGAGCCAATTCAAGGTGAAGCAGGAATTAACATCCCACCAGCTGGTTACTTAAAAGAAGCTCTTGAAGTATGTAAAAAAGAAAACGTTTTATTCGTAGCAGATGAAATCCAAACAGGCTTAGGCCGTACTGGTAAAGTATTCGCTTGTGACTGGGACGATGTAACTCCTGACATGTACATACTTGGTAAAGCACTTGGCGGCGGTGTGTTCCCGATCTCTTGTGTTGCAGCAAACCGCGACATTTTAGGTGTATTTGAGCCAGGTTCTCATGGTTCTACATTCGGCGGTAACCCACTTGCATGTGCTGTTTCTATCGCAGCTCTTGAAGTTTTAGAAGAAGAAAAATTAACAGAGCGTTCTCTTCAATTAGGAGAAAAATTAGTTGGGCAATTAAAAGAAATTGATAACCCAATGATCACTGAAGTTCGCGGTAAAGGTTTATTCATCGGTATCGAATTAAACGAGCCAGCTCGTCCTTACTGTGAACAACTAAAAGCAGCTGGTCTACTATGTAAAGAAACACACGAAAACGTAATTCGTATCGCACCACCTCTAGTAATCTCTGAAGAAGATTTAGAGTGGGCATTCCAAAAAATTAAAGCTGTATTATCGTAATAATAGAGAGGTTGTCCAACATGTTGGGACAACCTCTTTCTTTTTATATTGATTTATACTAAAATGAAATTGTAATTTTCTGTATTTTAAATTCATAAAGGAGGTGCGATATGCTACTAAGATATGGTAAACATATTTACTATTTAGCTACAGCTTTTATTTTAGTTACATTCTTTAGTTTCCTACTTTCCACAACATGGCTTCATTACTCAACTCCTACTACACTCACACTACTGAAAGCATCATTTTGGACTGCTGTTATTCTTACTATTATTGGATTTGGACGAGAAAAAAGCGCACTTGCGGTTATATTATTTGGCATTTGTACACTTGCATTAATTGGTCTTTACACTTTTGCCGTTATAGATTATCTCTATAATCCGAGACCATAGAAAAGAGCTATCTTTATACAAGATAGCTCTTTTCTCATTTCACTACATTTCGCAAAGTACCAATTCTTTCCACTGTAATGACCACTTCATCACCAACATGTAAAAACCTCGGTGGTGTAAAACCTTTTCCGACACCAGCCGGCGTTCCTGTTGCGATAATATCGCCTGGTTCTAAAGTCATTCCTTTGCTTATCGTTGAAATAATTTCTTCTATTGAAAAAATCATTTTATTTGTGTTGGAAGTTTGCCTTACTTCTCCATTTACTACCGTTTCAATGTGTAATGCATTCGGCGTTTCAACCACCGATTTATGAATTAAATACGGTCCCATCGGACAAAATGTATCGAAGCTTTTCCCAAGGAAAAACTGTTTATGTTTTCTTTGAATGTCTCGAGCTGTTACATCATTTATAATCGTATAACCAAAAACATGCTCAAGCGCTTTTTCTTTTTTAATTTGCTTCCCTCGCTTACCAATAATGATAGCTAGTTCTCCTTCGTAATCTAGTTCGTCCGTTGCGTGAGGGTGACCATTAATTTGCTCATTTATGCCAATAACTGTTGTTGGTGCTTTCGTAAAGATCATTATATTTTCTGGAATAGACTCTACTCCGCCCATTTCTACCGCATGCTCACGATAGTTTTTTCCAACGCACAAAATATTCTTTCTTGGCCTTGGAATCGGCGCTAATATTCTCACCTCTGTTAACGGATAATACGCCGCTTCCCCGTTCTCTTTTGCCCAATTTACAATTTCACATACTTTCTCAAAACATTCAGTCCCTCTTTCAATACACTCTAACATTGTAATAGGGATTGTAACCTTTTCCCCTTTTTGTCTTTGCGCTTCTCTTAAGTGTAATACCTTTTCTTCTTCTTCATCCACAATACCTACAAATACCTTTTCTTCTTTCTTCGCCGTTACAAAACGCAATATTTCCACTCTCCATCCTAAAACTCATGCCCTTTAATTGTATTCGCATCCGCAAGAAAAAAACCTTCTCATGCACGCTAATTTTTACAATATTCTTCTCGCATCTTATTCGTTACTTATTCATTATTTAGCATAAAATGTAGAAATTTTACTTTTTTTAGCGAAGGCATTTCTTTTTTATGAATTTTTTGTATAATATGTACTACATATATACTAAAAATTTCATTTAGAGATGGAGCCGATTTCAATGTTTGAGCAAGCTATTGAAAAAAAACGTGAAAAAATGATCTATTTTGCTGAACGCTATGGAATGACTTCTCAAAGAACAGTGGATTGTAGCCAAGAACTGGACAGGCTCTTAAATGTAATTTGTCATGTACATACGGATTTACACCCTACTCAAACGTTCAACACACACACGCAATAACGCGTGTGTTTCTTTTATTTCAAAAAAACACACATTTTATTGGAAACGCCCATACAATAGTAGAAAAGAAAATTTTAAAAACGAAGGGTGTTTTGTATGCCAGCTATGGTCGGACATATTCGTATCGTCAATATTGGATCAAGTGGTATTTTTCATATTGGAGATGTATTTGCGATTAGGCCTATTAGTTACTCACGTGCTTTCGCCGGGGCCGGTTCTTTCAACGTTGGAGATAATGTTTCTGTCTACAATTATCAAAGTGCAACGACTGTCAACGATTCAGATGTAATCGATCAAGCGATAATTGGCTCAACTTAAAGGAGGCAATTGAATTGAATTTTTATGTAAACCAAAGTATCATCATCAACAGTATTAAAATTGATAGCATCACAACCTCTTCTGTATTCCAAATTGGTACTGCCGGAAGTATTAAAGCCCTATCTAAATTTTCAAATACAGGCGGATTTACGGAGCCACTTCGCCCATTACAGGCAAAAGGACAAATTATTTCTATCAAACCATCAACTAGTTCTTCTTAAGACATCCTTGTCATAAATATATAGCAGGAATATTTTTACCCTCCCTATTGAAAAGGAGGTTTCACAAATGAATCAAGATATATATACTTACTTACACCAACTCCAACAAGCTCTTCAAACACAACAAGCAGCCATCCTGAATTTAGAAGATCAAGTGCGACAACTCCAAGAAGAGCTTAACGAATTAAAAAATCGCCCCTCCTCTTCTGTAGGAAAAGTGGAATACAAATTCGATCAATTAAAAGTCGAAAACTTAAATGGTACTTTAAATATTGGTTTAAATCCATTTTCAGCAAAAGGACAACAAATTGAAGATTTTCAAGTGGATACAGAAACATTGAAGGTAAATCCTGAAACCGAAACAAACCCAGACTTTTATCAAGGTATCCTTCAAGAAATGCATCGATACTTAGATGAAGAAGCATATAATCGTATTCTACATTTTGAACAAGAAGAGAGAACACCGCTTGATGAAATGTATCGACAAATGATGGTGGATGACATAAAAAAACAGATGGAGCATCGACTCCCTTATTATTTATCACAAGTTCAATCATATGAAGGTATTTCAACAGATCCAGATTATTTACGAGATATCATTATTCAGGCAATGAAACAAGATATTGACAAAGCCTTTCTCTCCTTTATTCAGCACATACCGGGAAATTTCCGAAAGGAGTAAGTATGTATGAACCTTAACGTTGTAAACCGTGAGTTAAAAGTCGGACAGATTAAAATGAACGGTGTATCATCGTCCGCACTCTTTTTAATTGGAGATGCAAATCTCCTCATTCTATCTTCTATTCTCGATACACCATTTGAAACAGTTACAGAGGGTCCATTTGTACCATTAGTAACAGATGTCCCTCCTACTCCAGGTTAAGGAGACTGAGAAATTATGTTGCATCATGTGTCCATTGTCCAAAATGTTTCTATTATTTCTTTAGGGATTACTGCCGTATTGCAAGTTGGAGATGCAAACCAAATGGAATTAAAAAGTAGAGCTCTTGCCGTCCACCGTGAAATTCCTTGTTATATAAGGGGAGAAGGTCGTTTTGATGCTTTTGAAATCTTTACAGATGAACACATTACAATTCCAAAACGAACGACAGATGTAAAATTAAATATTGTAAATGAATGCCCTTTTATTGAAGTTAATAACGTTGAATTACGGACACTTTTAAATTCTGGTTGCTTTCAAATTGGAAATGTTGATTATGTTTTTAATAACTCTCGTATTATGCAAATCCGCCAATATATTACAGATGAACCTTCCGCACAATAATTCATATAGTAATTAAAAAGCTTAGTAAAGTAGGTGGATGGTATGCCTTCGGTTGTAGGAAATCTCGTCGTTCAAAACAGTAACGGCTCTTTCAACTTAGGAGATTTTTATAACGTGTCTCCGAAAGAAAACACGAAAGCCTATAACGGATCTGGAGCTTCCAATGTTGGGTTTGTTGTGAATACTTTTAGCGGCGTTAGTGCAACAAATACATTTGATTCTGATGTGGCGGATCAAGATCAGATTGGAACAGCGTAAAAAAAGTAGGAGATATTCTCCTACTTTTTTCTTTTATCTAATTCAAATTATTAGAATGAAATTTTAATCAGCAAGAGCTTTACTGTTCACAAATAGTAGTATAAACAAGTAAGTAGTGAAGAGGCACTATTTCATTTTATTTAAATGATAATCCGCTCTCCTCCAAAGCTTGTCTAAGCTTCGGCAAAGACGCAGGTCCCATACCATGCAGTTTTAAAATTTCTTTTTCACTATATTTTGAGAGTTCTTCTACAGTTTGAATTCCATGGTGTTCTAATGCCCTTCTTGCTGGCGCTGAAAGAAGAGAGAGAAAACCTTCTTTTGGTTTCCTCTCTTTCTCACAGGTTGGGCAAGTTGGACAATCGCTACTTTTATAGTACTCGTGTCCCTGTTCACAAGTTTTTAACGTTGTCATTTTTTATAGCCCCTTTCTGTCGTCTATCCTTCAATATTTACAACGTGATTCCCATCAAAGAAGTATAAACATTTCTCTTTGACAGGATGTTGTAAGCTTTTCTCGAGTGCTTTTGCATATAACGAAAGTTGCACTTTATATCGATCTTCTAAAATTGGTTTTGCTTGTTGGAATCCGCCTGGGAATTTCCCTTCAATCGTATCTGTTTTGAAGTCGATTAACGTAATGCCATCTTCCTCTTCAATCATGCAGTCGATAACCCCTTGGACAAGAATCGTTTCTTCACTCTTCCCTTGCCAATCTTGATATGCTTCTTCTGCTGCAAGCATCATCGTAAATGGTACTTCACGCTCTACACTTTTTGCCGCTAATACCCTTTTACCTAAGTCACTGTCAAAGAATGAAATTACTTTTTCAATTGCTATTTCTTCCGCCTGCTCGAATGTTAATAATTCCTTATTTACCATTCCTGCGATTTGTTCTTGTAGCGTTTCGGCCGTAATCGGTTTCTTCAAATCTACATGCTGCATAACGGCATGGACTGCTGTTCCACGCTCTGCGTACGTTAACCCTTTTTTCTCCATAAAGCGCGGACGTGTTTTAATTGGTGCACGTAGTTTTTTAATAAAGGCGTTATCGCTACCTTCTTCAGATTGATAATTTCTCTTTATTTCTGTAACAGATTGCTTCGCACGATGAGATGTCGCATCCTCATATCCGTACTTCCACATTAATCTGTCGTACACTTCTTCTTTCCGTTCACTTTGCAGGGGAACAGCCTTTTTCTCACGAAGCGCTTCTAACAATTCTTGTTTCTCTTCTTGAACTGGCTCTGGTGCAAGTAGCGTGTTACCGTCCACAACTTCTACTTTCCAGCTAGTGTCATACCCGTAAATTTCATCCGGAATGCTTCCTTGTCCTAATTCAAGAAGCATTTCACTATCACGATGTCTATATAATGAAGGTGCAATCCAGTCTAAATAACAAGACGCTCCGGCACGTATGTGATCTGGTAATAACCATTCATTATGTTCCCTCGCATCAAGCCATTTTTCCATTTCCTTATTTGCATCCTTAACTGTTCCGATTAAAATTAACTTCTCTTTCGCACGCGTTAACGCTACATATAATACACGCATTTCTTCCGCGATTAATTCCATTTTCATTTTGCGTTTAATTGCAAGTTGCGATAATGTCGTATATTTAATTCGTTTACGCGGATCGATAAATTGTGAACCGAAACCGAAATCTTTATGCAGTAAGAAACGCTTCATTAAGTCTTGTGTATTAAAACGACGACCGAGTCCAGCTACAAATACGACCGGGAACTCTAGCCCTTTACTTTTATGAATCGTCATAATGCGAACAACGTCTTCTTGTTCACCTAGGGCTCTCGCCGTACCCATATCATCACCGCGTTCTAAAATACGTTCAATAAAACGTAAGAAGCGGAATAACCCTCTAAATGATGTTGCTTCATATTGTCTTGCACGGTCATATAGTACGCGTAAGTTTGCTTGTCTTTGCTTTCCTGCTGGTAAACCGCCAACGAAGTCGTAATAACCTGTCTCACCGTACACTTTCCAAATTAAATCAGAAAGGGATTGTTGACGGGCAAATTCACGCCATCCTTGCAGTAAATTATAAAACCACTCTAATTTATCATGAAGTTCTTGCTCTTCTTCAAGCGGTGCTCCTTTTAAGAACGAGCTCATTACTTCATAAAATGACCCTTTCTTCCCATGAGCACGAAGCGTCGCAAGGTCTTCATCATTTAGTCCCACAATCGGTGAACGAAGTACAGCTGCAAGCGGAATATCTTGCATCGGATTATCAATAACGCGGAATACGTTCATCATAATATTTACTTCTGTCGCTTCAAAATAACCAGTCGCAAGGTCAGCATATACTGGAATTCCTTGCAATTTTAACTCTTCCATAATTTGCGGCGCCCACGGCATCGAGCGGAGTAAAATAACGAAATCACGGTATTGTACAGGGCGCATACTATCCGTTTTACGATCATACACTTCGTAACCGGAATCAACCATCGCTTTAATACGCTGCGCCATAAGACGAGCTTCTAGCTGTGCTTTTTCGACTTCTGCACCTTCTTCACCGTCTATTACTTCTTCTTCCGTTTGCTGAATACATAATAGCTCTGCCGCTACATCTTCACCTTCTGGATAGCTAGCACCTAGCTTTAATTCAGCGTCAGCATCGTAATCGATTTCCCCAACTTCTTCGCCCATAATTTGTTTGAAGATGAAGTTCGTTCCTGCTAGCACTTCATGACGACTACGGAAATTTTTCGCTAAGTCAATCTTCATTCCGCCGCCCGATCCTTCTTGCGTAAAGCGTTTATACTTTCCTAGGAATAAGCCTGGTTCGGCTAGTCGGAAACGATAAATTGACTGCTTTACGTCGCCAACCATGAACAAGTTTCCTTCACTCTCAGAATCTTTCGTTACGAATTTAATAATGGATTCCTGTACAAAGTTCGTATCTTGATATTCATCGACCAACACTTCAGCAAATTTATTACGATATTGAAGCGCTACTGCTGAAGGATTCATTTCACCATTTTCACTTTGTTCACTTAAAATTTGTAAACAGAAATGCTCTAAATCTGTGAAATCGACCATTCCTTTGTCTCGCTTCATCGCTTGGAAACGTTCTGTAAATACTTTTACAAGTTGAACAAGCTTTTCTAATACTGGGTGCATATCTTGAAAATCTCGTAAGAAACTTTCAGGTTTGCGGCTAAATAACTCTTCCTGTAATTTCTTCACTTCATCTTTCGCTTTATTACGAAGAGAGTCTACTTGTTTTACAACATCTTCATTGTAATCACTTTTCTTAATACGCTTTAACGTTTGCCATGATACGTTTTGCATCGCTTCATACAAACTTGTCCACGACTCACGAGCAGCTGATGATAGCGTTCCAAGTAAAGCTACATCTGCTTGCAGGGTTTCAATGCGAGGCGCTGGACCGTCAGGAAGCATTGCGAGTTCAGTTGCCTTACGAATATGCTGTTCCGCTGTTTCAAGCTGGAATTTCACATCTTCTAATAAATAAGAAGCATATACTAAATCCTCAATTGTCTTTCCTTCTACGTCATATGCTTCTACTAATTTATCAAGCCATTTTTCCGGATTTGGATGCGCTCTTGATTCTGTATGAAGCGCTAAAATCATACGTTGTAAGTCATCATCACTACGGTCACTCGTATAACGATCAACGAGTTCAAAGAATATCGTATTATCTTCGATGCCATACTCTTCTTCTAATATGTCATCTAGCACTTCTTCTTTTAACAATTCATTTTCTGTTTGATTCGCAATACGGAAACGAGGATCAACATCAAGCATGTAGTAATATCCTCTAATTACTTGTAAACAGAATGAGTGAATTGTTGAAATGGAAGCTTTATTTAATAGGCTCAGCTGCTTTCTTACGTGTTGAGAGCCTGGTTCATCAATTAATACCTTTTCTAACGCTTCTCCGATTCGGTTTTTCATCTCTTGTGCTGCTGCATTCGTAAATGTTACAACGAGCAGGCGGTCGACATCGACTGGGTTCTCTTCATTAATAATCTTTTTAATAATACGTTCAACTAATACTGCTGTTTTACCTGATCCAGCTGCAGCCGCAACTAAAATATCACGTCCGTTCGCTACAACAGCTTTCCACTGGTCATCTGTCCATTGACTACCTTCTGGTTTTTTAGGCCAATTTTCTATCATTCTCCGCCAACCTCCTCTCTTATTTTCTCCATCGCTTCGCTATCTTTCATATCTTTTAACGATCGGAACTGATTATCTTCAAGTGACTCATCAAATTGACAAACAGATTTGAAGTTACAGAACGTACATGCTGCTTTATTTCCCATTTTATAAGGAGCAATATCGATAACACCTTCTGTAATATCTTTTCCGATATTTTCAAACGTATGGTGTACATATTTTTGCAGTACGTTAAACTCTTGCTCACTTGCAATACTTGAACGCGCACTAAAGCTTCCGTCTTTTTTCAGGCCAGCAGAAATAATATCTGAGCTTCCTGTTGAAAGTTTGTTATCCATTAAACGAACAACGTCAGCATCTCCTAATACGAGTCCTTTCATTTTAAATTTCTTTAAAATTTCTTTTTCAATTTCAGCTTCAGATGCGTCACCTTTCATCTCAACGATTGGGTTATGAATATGGAAATACAATACACCAGCTGGTGATGCTGCGTGGCCTTTTTTCATCCACGTCTGTGCATTCGAAGTAACAACATCTAAATACGTTAACATTTGAAGTGCTAATCCGTAATACACTTCCGTTAAATCTAACGCTTTTGAACTTGATTTATAATCAATAATACGTAAGAACGTCCCGTTTTCATCTTCTGCCTTATCAACACGGTCAATACGGCCGACTACTTCCATCTTCACACCATTTGGTAATGAGAATTCCATCGGCGGAAGTGACCCTGTACCTCCCATACCGAACGGCACCTCTAAATCAACTGGTACGAATCCGCTTGACTTCGCATGTTCACGAAGAATGATTGACGTACGGAAAATGATTTGTTGTAGTTTTTGTTTTAAATAGAAATGACGGTTTGAACTTAATAAAATTTGTCGTTGTAATAACGGCGCAATTTCTTCTATTACTAAAACAGAAAGATGCTCACACTCTTTTATGGATAAATCCGCCCAAGTGCGGTTTTCACGCAATAACTTGTCCGCAATTTTCTTTAATGCCGCATGGAATAATTCGCCGATGTCTGGCGCATCAAGCTTGAAAATATCACGCTCTCTAAGCGATAAACCGTGCTGCGCAAAATGAGCGTATGCACAACGATTAAATAGTTCCATACGAGAGACGCTTCCTTTAATTATATCTCCGTATAAATCTCTACTTACTGCTGTACTTAGTTTCTTCGCACGATTTCGGTAGAATAAACTTGATAAGACGCGGCTACTTTTTTGTTTCCATTCATCTGAAGTTACGTAGAAATTATATACGTCCCACCAAAAGTCTAAATTCCCTTCAAATCCGTATCGCTTCCACGTTTGTAGTTGCTGCATAACGTAAGATAACGTTACTTCTGGCGTTGCTACATATGAAATTTGTTCTGAACGTGATAAATCATTTACGTCATTCGTAATAAATGAATCTTTCACATTAGGGAACATTCTTTTTATTTTCTTAATAAAGCTAGACGCAAGTAACGTCTTTCCTTCTTCATCTGCAAGCGGGCATGAAATGTATAACTTCTCAGATGCTCTCGTTACCATTTGATACATAACGAACTGTTCTTCTAACAAAGTTTGTCTCGTCGTTGGCGCTAATTCAATCCCTGCCGCACCAAGAACTTCTCTTTCCTCATCAGAAAGCATACCTTCATCCATAGGTGCTGCTGGAATGACACCCTCATTTACACCTATAATAAACGTTGCTCTCACATCAGATAATCTGGAGTGATCAATATTAGCAATTAACACTTGGTCTAATGAAGGCGGAATGTTAGCAAATTGAAGTGCCTCAAGACCTGTCGACATAACGTCAGTAAACATAGAAAGAGACATTTTCTCTTCCCCAAGCATCTCTACAAATGTATCAAGAAGGCTCATTACTTCTTCCCATACTTGTTCATGATCTGTCGCAAATAAGAAATCTCCACTTTCTTCTGCACGTATACGTAATTCTTCTAGTTTCTTCGGAACATCCAGTTCTTCTAAAAACAAGTAAACTGCTTCACACATTTGCATAACTGTTCCTGCACGCTTTAACCTTTTTTGCATGCGAATAACAGGTGTTCTTACAACGTCACGTAGCCTATTTATTTTCTCTTCCATTTCACGTTCACTGTCTGTAATCATCCCGTTCGTATCATCAAGAGAACGATAACGGCGATACATCCATGGATCTTCAGCAGTCCATCTCTTTCCTTGTACACCGTACGCTAAACAGTAATTTTCAAATTCATCCATTTCTTCACGCATCGCTTCTTTTCTTACGTCTAATGGATATAAAAGCTCTGTTTTCACGCAACGGAACACCGCATCATAACGCCAATTCCCACTAATAATCTCGAGTGCAGAACGAATACATTCTACCAATGGGTGGTGTGACATCGGGCGCTTTTCATCGATGAAGTGCGGGATATTGTAATCTGTAAATAACGTTCGCATCACATCGTAATAACTTTCCCCATTACGAAGAAGCACTGCAATATCTCGGTAACGATATTTTTCGTCCGCAACAAGTTTACGAATTTCACGAGCAACACCTTCTACCTCCGCTCGTAAATTCGCAGCTGTACTAATCGTTACACTCGCTTCACCGTTAAATTTTTCATTCGGACGCGCTTCATAATGAGCTTCTAAATGCGCTAATGCTGGAGAATGAAAACGCGGCTGTTCCATAAGTGGAATTGTTTTTTCAATTACTATTTTCTCTTCACGCGCTACTTGTTTTATTTTTTCATACGTTAACGTCGTTTCATAAAATAAATCGAGTTCATTTACTGGCTGTGCTAACGTTTTTTCATCTATCGTTAACGTGATCGTAACTCTCGCTCCGCAAATCATAAGCTGTCTTACAATCTCTAACTCTTGCGGAGAGAATGAATGAAATCCATCTATATAAATTTCCGCACCATTTACATATTCAGACTGCGGAAGCTTTTCCACTAGCAATTGCAGGTAGTCTTCTGAATCTAAGTATTTTCCAATTAAAGCACGTTCAAAATCATCGTATAGTAACTGTAAATCATACACTTTATTCGCTAGTAACTTTTGTTCGGCACTGCTACTATGCGCATCTAATTGTTGCCACATTTCATATACGTTAGATGGCGTTACATTGTAACGTTTAAACTCTGCAATCATACTGCCAAGATGTTCAAAGAAACCATTTTGCTCCGCTGCTTTTTGGAACACCGATAATCCATCTTTACGAGACTCTACAATTTTACGGAGTAACATATGTACACCAGCTTCATCAATATGAAGACGACTCGCTCCGCCAACTTCTTGCAGCACCTTCCACGCTAATCGTGAAAAACTAAAAACTTGTGCCCGAATAGAACCTCTTACATCCTCACTTCCAATTAACGCCTGCTGCGTCTGGAATGTCATCTGTTCTGGCACAAGATATAATATTGTTTTCCCTCTCGGGCGCTGTTTTAACTCTTCTTGCACTTCACGTAAACAAAGTGTACTTTTTCCACTTCCCGCTCTACCAATCACAAATCGAAGTGACATGTAACCCCACCTTTCACTTACATAACGAACGTTAGTTTGCTACTATAATTGTATTATAGTACACGAAAAAAGACAAACTGAGTTGTTTGTCTTTTCTATACTTCTACTTCATTATATCAACCTTTTGAAAAATTCGTTTGTACCTCTTGAATTGGCCAATATCGCAAATCAACTTTACCGACGACTGTATCAGCTTTTACAAAGCCAAAGTGTCTACTATCCCAGCTCCCGAGCCGGTTATCACCTACTACAAAAATAAACCCGGGTGGCACCAGCTTTTCTTTCGTTAACTCTTCTAATGTAAAGTCGCCTGTTAGTTGCCTTCCATTTATCTCTTTCTTATACTTCTCTAGATACGGCTCATCAATAAATTGTCCATTTATATATAACTTATCATGCTTATATTCAATATGATCTCCAGGTAAACCGATAATTCGCTTTACATAGTCCTCTTTTTTATTCGCATGAAACACCACAACATCAAATCTGTTCAAGTCCCCAACTTGATAACTCACCTTATTTACAACGAGCATATTGCCATCTTGCAATGTCGGCATCATTGACTTCCCCTCTACAACATACGTTGAAAAGAAAAACGTTCGAAAAAATACAGCTAATAATACACCAATTAAAATTGTTCGTATCCACTCTATGCCTTCTTTTTTCAAAGTTTTCTTCATCTGCTTCTCCCCTTATCCTTTAATACTGAAGCTTTCCTTTACAAAGAAGACTATTCTTAATGTAGTTCTAACTTTACTTCGATTTTCTTACCGACATACCATAAAATAAAAATACCAATCGCTACAATGACTGATTTCACCGGGTTATGAATAAATGACATTAAATCATGACCGATATACGTTAAAATAAAAATCATCACAAGTTTTCCGAATGCTAACGCTAGACCAAACTGTTTTACACTAATTCGGGATAAACCAGCGACAACATTTATGAGCGCTGACGGTGTAAACGGAAAACAAAATATAACAAAAATCGGTGCGAATCCTTTCCTTTCAATCCACCCCATTGCTTTTCGTACTCTCTCATGCTTATTTACAAACGAAAAGAAACGACTGCGACCAAAATGGCGGATGATGAAAAAGACAAGTAATGCACCCATTACTGATCCAAGCCATGAATAAAGAAAACCGAGCCAAAAGCCAAATGCAACAGCATTCGCCAGTACAAATACGATAAGCGGTAATGCTGGAATCAACGCCTCTATCATCGGTAAACCAATACCAAGAAGTGGTCCGAACGCTTTATAACTCTCAACAATATGATCCATATTTTCTGGTGAAAAATACTCTTTGATTGTCTGAAAATCCATTCTACACTTTACCCCTTTACTCTAAATACTATCCCTACTGTATCATCGCTTATATGAAAGAGGAAATGGTAGATACGACATATGGAGATGCATTTATTAAAGTTTCCATATCTTTCATAAGAATTCCTTCATTATTTAGCTATGATAATCTATCAATATTCGACAGGACATGTCGTTCGTTTTGTTATTTAGATGGTTTTCCGATTTTTATCGGTAAATGAAATTACACTGGTGATTTTCTAAATATAACAATTACAACTCGGTTTTTCTAATATATCGCCTTACCTACAAAGACTGATAAGGTGAAACTTTAATCAGTGGGGATTTTGTTGATCCCCCGCTTAACTTCTTTGCTTTCGCTGAATTTTGAGGCGGGGGTCTTACTGCCCACAAATAACAGGATAAACAAAAAAGAATGGGGATTCCCCCATCCTTTCACACTTCGCCTTCCTTCACAAAATACACACTCTCATAAGCGGGTCTTAATGTTGATTCCTCTTTTTTATCAACCTCTTTAAAACAAGGATTCCCTTGTTTTTTCCTACGATCTTCATATTCAGTACGTAATTTCGCTGTACGATTTTGTTGATTTTCAAAACTAGTTTTTGATATCTCTAATTTCACAGCAAAGCCATTTATAAATCTAATAATAAGATTTCCATCTTTTAATTCTTTATTACTTTCAATATAAAAATGAGACAACCAAGCGCACTCTTTTCTAGAGTAAGAATAGGTAGGGAAAAAATAAAGTTGATCTGCTGGACTAATCGCAATCGGCGCTTTATGTGTAATATGAGTTAACTCTTTCGTTCCTTCTTTTCTGCCTAAGAAACTAGAGCCATGCTTGCGGCAACTTCTTTCTATAATATCTAGAGGTTTTTGAAATACGAAAAAAGAATCATTCATTTCAACGACTCGCGTAACAATTTTCTTTTCACTTAGAATAACAGGAAGTAAGGCCATCGTATTTTTCGTTACAACATAATTTTCGACATAGCGTTCCACTTTACTTTCCATACTCCATTATCTCCTTTTTTCCATTTATATTAGCAGCTGCATATATAATTTTAGCATCTATGAAAAGGAAATAGCTTACAAGTTCCGCTTTTTTACAATTTTTTATCATTTATCAAACATTTGTTAAATGATAAAATCACGATATAGTAATGATTTAATTTTAAAGTTATAAAAACAGCATTTATACTACCTATAAATATTTATTATCCATTCCTCTTTTCACATCATGAAAACAATTAACTTTGCTATAATTAAAATATAAATCCAATATATGGAGGGCCACTATGGAAGAAAAAGAAATCCAACCATCAATTCAAATGAAAAATAGTAGCGTCATTATCGTGAAAAACTCAGCTAGTATTATATTTGGTTTATTCTTCATTCTGCTATTCTTTGCTAAACCGTTTCGTAAATCAAAATGTCCAGAATGTAAAAAACGTGAGAAGAAAAAATCAGGGCAAGAACAATAAAAGGCCTTCCTTTATGGAATGCCTTTTTACATTTGTAGTATCATTTTATTTATTCTTCTTCACCCTAAAAAAAACTATATTTTCTTCCAAGGTTCTCTACATCTTTTTTGATTTGTAATATGATCCTTATCTAAAACATGAGAAAAAGTATTTGTACTTGTTACTCGCTTTTAATTTTTATTAAACACTTCAAATTTGTACACCTTTATCCATCACTAACAATTCGTTAATTAGTTAACTTTATAATATAAGTTTTGTATATAATGTCATTCAAAAACACAATATATATAAGTGGCTATTTATAATTACATTGCTTTTTATCGAATTCCAAAAAGGAGCTGTATACTATGAACAAAGAAAATCTATTAAGCCAGCAGGTTAATAGCATCCCCTCAGATGCTCTGAATACCCCTAGTAAGGAACAAGAACAACTGTTAGAAACATCATCTCAAAACGTACAAAATTCCAACAACAACACTAACAAAAAAGATGTTACTTAAGGTCCATCTGGAAAAGATTTCCCCATTTCAACAGAGAATACAAATTTATAGTTATTTACTATCATACGCAGCAAATGCTCTTGCTGAACTAATTCTTCTACAGAAACTAATACGCATTCCAGATAATTTTTCACCCGTTGTAACATAGAAAAAGAGATTTAGATATAAAAACAGGCTCTGAAAAAACTTTCCCCACAACAAAAAAAGGATGGCATTAGCCATCCTTTTTTCCATCATCAACTATAAAATTATAGTTTGATTACGTTTTTAGCTTGAGGTCCACGGTTACCTTCTTCGATTTCGAAGCTAACTTTTTGGCCTTCTTCTAGAGATTTGAAACCTTCAGTTTCGATTGCAGAGAAGTGTACGAATACGTCGTTTTCGCCTGGAACTTCGATGAAACCGAAGCCTTTTTCGTTGTTAAACCATTTTACTTGTCCTGTTACTGCCATGATTATTTCCTCCTAAGAAAATACAAATTTAATTTTTTTAGTCTTCCTGTCTAAAAAAAGAATCCACACATTATCAAATACGAAACATAAACTAGTTCTCACATACTTTTTCTCGTTCGTTTTCAGCACTTGATAACATATGGATTGCTTAATTTAACTATTCAACTGACATCATCATAGCACATTAAAATAAAATGTACAATCTTTTTCGAAAATAGAATTTCTAATTTTTAGTATTTCTTATAAAATATAATTATCTTTATTCCAAATAAGGAGGAGTTTATGACCAATAAAATTCCTAGAAAAACATTAAAAAGAATTAAAGAGGATATTGAAAATAATAATCTTGGAAAAGCAAGAGATAGATTGCATGGCCTCATCTTTACATACCCAAATGAATTACATCTTCGAAAACAACTCGGAGATATTTATTATACATTACAATATCCAGAAATGGCTGGACGTTACTGGTATCTAGAGAAACATAAAACAGACATTATGCATGAATCATGTTTATTATTTGAAACATCAATGGGAAATAATCCTCATCATATTGCACGTGCTTTAAAGTTTAAAGGCGATTCTAACCATTTAAAAGGTTTGTATAAAGATCAACCTTTATCTTCAGTGCAGAAGAAAGTAGCAGAGGAGTTAATTTATGAGTATAAAGAAACATGGCAAGATAAGCTAGTTACTTTTGGCTGTCTAGCATTCCTTGCTTGCCTTCTCTTTTCTGCCGTTGTTGGTCTATTCACTATTTGGAATTGGATTTTTGAATTATAGGGGGAATTTTTACATGTCAAACTACAATAACGAAGAAAAGCTAACAGGCGGAAACGTTTCGAACGTATATCGTTCTGAAAATACTGTTCGTCGAGAATTAAAGCCAGATAGCGCAAAGATCCATAAGCTATTACAACACTTAGAAAACAAAGGATTTCATTATGCTCCAAAGTTTTTAGGTGTAGATGAAAAGGATAGAGAGATTTTATCCTTTATTGAAGGAGAAGCTGGCAATTATCCTTTAAAAGAATATATGCGATCTAATGATGTATTAAAAGAAATCGCAAAGATACTTCGCCTTTACCATGATGCTGTAAGTGATTTTCCGTTATTAGATGATTGGAAACCGATGGATCACACTCCAAATAACATTGAGGTTTTATGTCACAATGATTTTGCCATATATAACATTATTTTTAATAATGAGAAGCCAGTAGGGATTATTGATTTCGATGTTGCTGCTCCTGGTCCAAGACTATGGGATATCGCTTATACACTCTATACTTGTGTGCCTTTAAGTAGAGTGTATTATACAGAATCCGGTGAAGCCGTTCATTATGACTCATCGCAACATGCAGATCGCATTAAAGAGAGAATGAATTTGTTCGTTCAGTCCTATGATAAAAATATGGATGAAGATTACTTAGGAATGGTGTTGCTTCGATTAGAAGGATTATGTACATATATGAAACGAAAAGCGCAAGAAGGCGACTTGAATTTCCAAAGAATGATTGATGAAGGACATCTAGAGCATTATGAGAAAGATATGAAGTTTATTCGTGATCATAGGGCTGAGTGGAGTTGATTTAGTAATAAAGAAAAGGAAGTATCGTTTTTTGCCGACAACTCAATCTCTCTTTTCGAATCGTTTAGAAAATAACAAGGGGCACCCTTCAAAAAGGTGCCCCTTCCTTTTATTTCGTAAACTGTGCTTCTTCCGTAGATCCTTTTAACGCTGTCGTTGATGAAGTTCCGCCTGTAATCACTTGTGCAACTTCATCAAAGTAACCTGTTCCTACTTCGCGTTGATGACGTGTTGCAGAGTAGCCATGTTTTTCAGCTGCGAATTCTGCTTGTTGTAGTTCAGAGTATGCTGCCATGCCGCGCTCTTTATAGCCACGTGCTAGTTCAAACATACCGTAATTTAATGAATGGAATCCAGCAAGTGTTACGAATTGGAACTTGTAACCGTAAGATGCGATTTCCTTTTGGAAGCTTGCAATTGTTTTTTCATCTAGTTTTTGTTTCCAGTTGAATGAAGGTGAGCAGTTATATGCAAGTAGCTTCCCTGGATGCTCCTTATGAATTGCGTCCGCAAATCGTTTTGCATCTTCTAAATTTGGTTCTGACGTTTCACACCAAACGAGGTCTGCGTACGGTGCATACGCTAAACCGCGCGCAATTGCTTGATCAAGACCTGCATTCGTACGGTAAAACCCTTCTGGTGTTCTTTCTCCTGTAATAAATGCTTTATCAACAGGATCGATATCGCTCGTAATTAAATCAGCTGCATCCGCATCTGTTCTTGCAACGATAATTGTCGGCACTCCCATTACATCTGCTGCAAGGCGTGCAGAAATTAAATTGCGTACTGCTGTTTGCGTTGGTAGTAGTACTTTTCCGCCTAAATGGCCACATTTTTTCTCTGAAGATAATTGATCTTCAAAATGCACACCTGATGCACCTGCTTCAATCATACCTTTCATCAGTTCGAATACATTTAATTGCCCACCAAATCCAGCTTCTGCATCTGCTACAATCGGTACGAAATAGTCTGTATCATCGCTTCCTTCCATATGCTGAATTTGATCCGCACGTTGAAGCGTTTGATTAATTCGTTTTACTACAGCAGGTACGCTGTTCGCTGGATATAAACTTTGGTCTGGATACATATGTCCAGAAAGGTTTGCATCAGCTGCTACTTGCCAACCACTTAAGTAAATCGCTTTTAACCCAGCTTTTACTTGTTGCATCGCTTGGTTTCCTGTTAATGCGCCAAGTGCGTTAATATAGTCTTCTGTATGAAGCGATGTCCAAAGCTTCTCAGCACCGCGACGCGCTAACGTATGTTCAATATCAATTGACCCGCGCAGGCGAATTACATCTTCTGCCGAATATGGACGTGTGATCCCTTTCCAACGCTCATCTAATTCCCAGCTTTCTTGTAACTTCTCGATTCTTTCGTTTTTCATTTGTTCCATCCCCTTTTCATTTTTTATAAAATTTCATAACCCGGTAATGTTAAAAATGGTACGAATTCATCATTTCGAACGAGATCTGTAAACAACGTTGTCGCCTCTTGGAATCTCCCTTTCTTAAAGGCTTCCTTACCAATCTCTCTTTCTATTTTTGCTAATTCTTCTTCTTTTAGCTCTTCCATTAATTCAAGCGTAATATTACGACCATCATTTAGTTTTCCACCTTCATGACGAATCCATTGCCATACTTGTGCTCTTGAAATTTCAGCTGTTGCCGCATCTTCCATTAAGTTATAAATGGGTGCTGCTCCCCGTCCGCTTAACCAAGATGCAATATATTGAATACCTACGCTAATATTCATACGAAGGCCCTCTTCTGTAATCGTTCCCACCGGTACCTCTAGTAAATCGTTTTCTGTTACACATATTTCTTCACGTTTTCTAAAAATTTGATTTGGTGTTTTCATAATGTGATTAAACACTTCCATTGCAACCGGTACAAGTCCAGGGTGGGCAATCCAAGTCCCGTCATGACCGTCTAAAGCTTCGCGTTCCTTATCAGCACGCACTTTTTCAAAAGCTGCTTCATTTGCTTCTGGATTATTTTTAATCGGAATTTGTGCCGCCATTCCTCCAATTGCTGGTGCATTCCGGCGGTGACATGTTTGAATTACTTTCAAAGAATACGAACGCATAAATGGCGCCGTCATCGTGACTTGTGCTCTATCTGGTAGTAAGAATTTATTATGATTACGGAAACTCTTTAAAAAGCTAAAAATATAATCCCATCTTCCGCAGTTTAAGCCAGCAGAATGATCTTTTAGCTCATATAAAATTTCATCCATTTCAAACGAAGCGTGAATCGTTTCCAGTAACACAGTTGCTTTAATCGTTCCATTTGGAATGCCGATATATTTTTGAGCAAATACGAACACATCATTCCATAATCTCGCTTCTAAATAACTTTCCATTTTTGGTAAGTAAAAGTATGGGCCGCTTCCTTTTGCTAAAAGAGCTTTCGCATTATGGAAAAAGTACAAGCCGAAATCTACTAAGCTACCCGACATATTCTTCCCATCAACTTGCATATGCTTTTCCTCTAAATGCCATCCTCTTGGACGTACAATGAGTACAGCTGTTTTCTCATTTAATCTATATTCTTTCCCTTTATCATTTTTATGTGAAATCGTTCCCTTTACTGCATCTCGTAAGTTGATTTGACCTTCAACTGCATTTTCCCAAGTTGGTGAATTCGAATCTTCAAAATCCGCCATAAAAAGATGCGCTCCTGAATTTAAAGCGTTAATGACCATCTTTCTATCTACCGGTCCAGTAATCTCTACGCGGCGATCCTCTAAGTCTTTTGGCAGCTTGGCAATTGTCCAATCCGCTTCACGTATGTGTTTTGTTTCTTCTAGAAACTTCGGAAACTCCCCTGCATCAATTTTTTTTTGTTTTTCTACACGTTTTTGTAAAAGTTCTATGCGGCGCTCATTGAAATTCTCATGTAGTTCCTTCAAAAAACTAAGCACCTCAGGTGTCAATATTTCGTTGTACGCTGGTAACATTTCTCCAACGAGTGTAACCCGTGAAGTTTGCGTCGACATATTAGCATCCCCTTCTTAAACTGTTTTATAACAGATTTGATTTCATGTTTTATATTATATAACAAATCTTCAGAAAAGGAAGTTTTTTTTTGAAAATTCATTTCATTTTTTTTCAAAACGCCATTCTTTCGTGCTTTATTTCATACAAAAAAGGCCGCTGTTATACAACAATGACCTTTTTGTATTATTTTTAAATTTCACTTTGACTAGTTAAACTTTATTACTGCCCTTGTTCCATATCATGCAATATTGCTCTATGTAAAAACTGTGCGTATTGTTCTCTCGTTACCTTCATAGACGGACCGAATTTACCTTCTCCGATTCCCATTGTAATACCATTTGTTTGTACTGCACTAATTGCATTCGTTGCCCATGAATTTGCTGAAACATCATTAAAGTTATGAGATCCCTTGGCCTGTAAGTCAAAAGCATTCATAAGAACTTGTGCCATTACCGCACGCGTTAACGTCGCCTTCGGTCTAAAGTTTCCATTCTCGTCTCCCTGGAAAACTCCCATTTCCGTTAAAGCCAATATCTCCTCGATAAAGCTTGTTGAATTTTCATCAATATCTCCATATGGGTTTTCATATTCATCTTGTTCTTCCATATCAAACACACGGTAAATTAAAGCTGCAACTTGCTCACGTGTTACATTATCCCCAAAACCGAATATTCCATCGCCATATCCCAAAATAATTTCTTGTTCCGCTAATTCATGAATTGCCTCATATGCCCAATGTCCTTTTGGTACATCTTTAAATACAATTGTATTTGTTTTTTGCAACGGTGCACTTTCCGCTTTTACACTGTTACTCTCTGCTGAGAATAACACCCCACCCATAATTGTTAATGCTGTAGCTGTTTTTAATAATTTTTTGCTCATCAAATTATCTCCCCAATATGTATATGTTTTTTTTAAAATATGCAGAATGAATGGTATAGTGACAATATATTTTTCGACACATTTCGTGACGGTTTTGTGAATCATATTACACATCATGTCTTTTTTATGGGGTTGATTATAAAGCTTATGTATAACATTAAAAATACAAATAAACGAATAATAATTCTTTTTTAAACAAACAAAAAAGCACAAATATTTCTATTTGTGCTTTCATATTTCACTCTATTTCCAATCCTCTTTCAAATGATAATTAATAATCGCATTATTAATAAACTGAGCATATTGTTCTCTAGGTACAGGGCGATTTAATTCATACATGCCATTCCCAGTTCCTCTTACAACATTATTAGATTGTAGCGCACTAATTGCATCTTCTGCCCAGTGGCCTTTTGGAATATCTTTAAATGTATGTTTTTGTTTCGTTTCAAAATTAAATGCTCGTTTTAAAATGACAGCCATTTCCGCTCTAGAGATTGGTGCTTTCGGCCTAAAATTCCCTTGGCCATCCCCTGTAAAAACACCACGTTTTGTTAACGCCAAAATTTCCTTTTTAAAAGTTGTTGTACTATCAGAAACATCTTTATATGGATTCGCTACTGATCCTTCTTCTTTTATCTCAAGTGTTCTGTAAATAGTCCCAGCTACTTGTTCACGTGTTATAAGATCACCAACACCATACTTCCCGTTTCCATACCCTAATATAATTTTATGATATGCTAAATCCATAATAGCATCATATGCCCAAAATCCGTATGGAACATCTTCAAACACAATCATTTGTGGATACTCTTCCGCTTTTACAGGCGTCACATTCGTCCCTGCAAATATACCTCCTGCCATTGTCGCAATCATCATTACACCCAATATTTTTTTCTTCATTATCCTCTCTCCCTATTTCATTCAAATAAAATGAATTTCGTTGTTTCAGGAGTACTCTTTTTTGGTGAATGTAAGATAAAATGCAAATCTTCTAGAAGAAATATTTCCACTACCTTTCTGCTTTATGCCTCCTTCTTTCTTTTTCAAAAAGGAAGTTGTCACCTCTAAGGTGTTATGTACTAAAACATTCTACAATCTCTTTATAAACTCCTTTTCACTTTACAACTTCCCTTTATTGGCGCGTAAAGGAAATACCTAATGGAGGTTACTATATTCATGATTTATATTTCAGAGTTAGCATTCCCCTTCACTGATAACTCGCCTTCTCTTCCCTCGCGAAAAGTTAGTGCCATCCCTACAAATATAAGGATAATCCTTATTACTTGCATCTAAATCCGGTCTAATAGTTTGGCAACAGCAGAATCTAAAAACACTAATACAGAAATAATCCTCTTCGATAAACCTCTTAAACTGTCAAAAAACAAGTAATATACAAATCTAGTATGTATAAATCATCGCCTTGAAAATGCCCGAAGTCTATGAATAGTAGCAATAAAAAAAGCATCCTTTTTTATTAAAAGAGGATGCTTTTTTTATATTTATTAACACTCAAATATGCTACTACTTTTGAAGAGTAAATTGGGCAACTATTTGTTTTAATTTTCCTGCTGCGTTATGCATATGTTCAATTGAAACCGAAATCTCTTGAACAGATTTTTCTTGCTGTTGAATAGACTCTTTTACCCTATCAGTTCGGTCAGATGATCTTTGGGAAATTTGAGCCATGTCTTCTGCAGAAGCCGAGATTTCCTCACTACTCGCTGCAATTTCATCTGTAGACATAGATACCGTTTGAATTTGCTCAGATACTTGTTGTACTTTTTCTGTAATTGTTCCAAATACTTTTTCTGTGTGCATTACTACTTGTGTACCTGCCTGTACCTCATTATCTACTTTCCCCATCATATGTACCGTATGGTTCGTTGTTCCCATAACTTGAGTAATAAGATTCTCAATTTGTTTTGCAGAATCACTAGATTGTTCTGCTAATTTCCGCACTTCATCTGCCACAATTGCAAATCCTCTACCACTTTCACCAGCACGTGCAGCCTCAATTGCGGCGTTTAATGCTAATAAGTTAATCTGAGAGGTAATACCTTGCATTACATCAATGATTTTAACAATTTCTTCTGATTGTTCTTTCATAGTCTCTACTTGTTTCACACCGCTATGTACCGAATTTTGAATTGTATCCATCTGTTGAATCATTTGTTTCATTAATTTGTTACCATTCTCTGCATCTAATGCTGATTGAGCAGATAATTCATTTACAGAGGATGATGTATTGACTATACTCTGCATTCCTTGTGTCAACTCTTCCATCGCACCCGCAGTTTGTTCCATTGCTTGCATTTGACTTTCTGCACCATTTGCAACTTCTTCAATATCCATAGTGATTTTCTTCGCTGCACTACTAGATACTTCTGATGCAGATACTACTCCGTCTGCATGTTGGAATAGAAGCTGAATATTATTCTCTACTTCTTGCATATTTGTTCTTAGCCCTGCAATCATCTCGTTAAAATTACTTACTAATACACCTAATTCATCCTTAGCAGTATAATCACCATGTACGGTTAAATCTCCTTCTTTCGCTCTTTCCATCATACGACTAACCGTTTGTAAAGGAGCAACTATAAGCTTGCTAATAATATAACTTACTATACATATAATGATTGTAGTAACTACTACAAGAATGATAAAGGTAATAACGGAACGATCAATCATTTTTTGAGAATCTTTAAACACTTGGTCAGCTAAATTTGAAACATACGATTCTAGATCCACTGCATAACCAGCTAACTCTATTCCCTTCGGTTTTAATTCCTTCTGAAATTCATTTACCATTTGCGGCTCGTTTGTTGCCTTCGCCTTTTCAAATAATTTCTTATATGTATCTTTATAACTTGGTAAAGATTTCTTCATCTTCTGAAACAGTTCATCCTCTTGCTTACTTAAATTAAAACCATCATCATATTCTTTTAATAAAGAATCATATTTTTTAAGATCCTTTTCAATATTATTAATTATTCCCTCTTTATTTGCCACTTCATTTTGTGATGCCGTAATTAACTCTAATAAGTTATATTCTAGTGAATTTTGTGTGCGAAGCATTCCTTCTAATAAAATTGCAGAATATTGATAATCATCTACTACAACCTCTGTATCGTGCTTAATCTTATTAATAGAATTAATTGCTACACTGCTTATAATTACCATACCTAAAACTGCTAATGAAATAAGCGCTAATAATTTATATTTCACTTTTAAATTTTGTAAAAAATACATTTTTTCACCTTTATTCCTTTATATATAGATTTTTAGAATTTTATAGCTTATTATTTACAAAATCGCAATAAAAAGCAATGATAAATATTCCCAATATGAAACTTATATCTCTATAAAAAAAAGTAGCATAATAGCTACTCCTTTTTTCTTTGTTTCTCATATTGTTCAAACGTATGAATTCTTTCAAAAATTGGTGGGTGCGTGTATAAGAAAAATTTCACTAACGCAGGCGGATTCACTTGGCTTAAACTTGTTTTTGATAAATATTGAAAAGTTTTCACACCAGATTTTCCGTCCTTCGTCATATTTAAAGCATATTGATCTGCCGCTCTTTCTTCTATACGTGAAACATAGTTTGTTGCTGGTTGTACTGCAAATGAGAGTATAGAAGAAATTAAGAAAAATAAAGGTAAAATGGAGAAACATGCCACTTTTGAAATTTGCAATGTATCTCCCCATTTGCGAATACACATATTTATAATACGACTAATTAAAAACATACCTATAAACGATAGCAATACATAACTTGCAACGCCAAAATATATATGCTTCATAACATAATGCCCCATTTCATGGGCCATGATAAATAAAATCTCTTTATCTTTTAACTGCTTAAGCGTTGTATCCCACATTACAATACGGGCGTTAGGGCCAATTCCTGTTACGTAAGCATTTAATGCATTCGTTTTTTCTGACATATTTACTTCATATACGTGTTTAGCAGGAATATCCGCTTTGTCTGCTATCGCTAAAATTTTCGTTTCTAATTCTTTATTTTTCAGCGTCGAAAAGTCGTTATACAGTGGGTCAATAACGACAGGCTGTATGAATGTTAAAAAGATTGTAAATGGAACAGAGAGCGCCCACCCTGCTAGCCACCATCTCTTCGGAAATTTACGGATAAGCCATAATAGAACGGTCACTACAATTAACATAGTCGCATAACTTTCCCAAAAACCGATAACATGATCTTTAATCCAGCTTTGTGTGCTTTGCGTTGAAATGCCGTAATCAACGGACACTTTCCGGCCAATCCATTGCATCGGTAAGGCAAGCACTGTTGTCAGTAATGATAAATAAAAGAAATAAATCGCAACTTGCAAGACACTTATTTTAGTCGTTTCCTTCGACCATTTCTCAAACTTTCTTGAAATACCTAGCACAAGTACAAACAATAAAATAATCCATTCAAGAGGCGTCGCTAAAAAGTATAGTAAATTTTTCACGCGCGAATAATCTTGGCTTAGCGTAAGCTCTCTCGCACTCATAAACGTTTCTGGATCTGCACTTGTTCCTTTATACATGTCCGGAATAAGTTCATGATTCCATCCAAATAAATACCAATATATAAGTAACGCAAATCCAACGTACAAAAAAAGCGACCAACCAATAACCTTCCTCACGCTATTCCCTCCTCTATGCTGCCTGTCTATTATTATTGTAAGTTCGTACACGCTAAATTAGAACAAGCTTATTATGTGAATTGCTCGAAATCCTTTTATTTACATAAAAAAACTCTTCTACATAAGAAGAGTTTTACCTATCTTTAAACACTTTCTTTAGTTCACAATCCGGAATAAGGATCGCACTTGCAAACCAACACGTACCCTACTTGCTTTTTAGATAACATAAAAAGCCTCTTTAAGGAAGTACATCTATTAATAAATTAAAATCTTGTAAAGAGAAAGAACTATATTTCATAATACCTTGTACAGCTAAAAGTAAAACAAGACCGATAACACACATATAATTAACGCTTTCTTCATTCTTTTTTTCAGTAACCACTCCACCACTTATACATAAAATCCCTAGCAAATGAAGCGCTAAATACATGAAAAAGTAAGCTTCCTCCCAGCGCAAAATAACATTCACTGTCGTTATTAACACTAGACTAAGTAAAATCAAATAAAAAAACTTATTTGATGATATCGTTTCATTCATATAATTTTATACATCCCTTTCAAATTTCGAATTAATGATGTTTCAAAGCTATAAAGTAAATGATTGTTTTTATACCATAAAACAAAAGGAAAGCCACCATTACTTTCTCGAATACTTTATGAATCCACATATACTTCTCTTCATTCTTTCTGAAGATGCGCTTCATCATTTCTTCTACAATTAGACCAAATATTAGTAAAACCCCGAACACAATAAGAAGAGAAATAATATTTTCTTTTAAATGAGTACTAGAAAATAAGTACTACTCTGGAAACACAATCGTATCTACTACAGGTTGAAGCCAATGACAAACGCTTTTATCACACATATCTGTAATAGACGTAGCATCTATAATATCTTTTAATATTTTTTCAACCGTCTTCTTCATCTCATTTACTCCCCACTACATCTGAAAAGCTCTTTTCCTGCTCTGCATATATAACTGGCACTTCTTTACTCCAATATTTACGATTAACAAATAAAAAGATAAGTACTAAGTTTAATCCTGTTATAAAAATAATAAGTCCAGGAAAGAATGTCGTGTAATTTGAGAAATCGGCAAAACTCATAATTTTTTCTCTACTTATTAAAAAAGACGCACCCATTACAAATGCATTGTTTAACATATGTATTGCAATTGGCATGAGTAAACTTTTCGTACGAATATATACGATTGATAATACGATGCTGAATATGGCTGCACCGAGGAAATCAACATGTAACAACGCAAACAATATTGCTACAACGATGGTCGCTATGCTCGTTCCCCATTTTGTTGCAAAACGTTGAAGTAAAAATCCGCGAAAAACAAACTCCCCGATAATTGGTGCGACGAATACGACCCTAATGACTTGATATACATATCCCCCAGTACTATCTATAATCGGTTCATGCAATGCATTCATAATAAAGTCCGGTGTAATCCATGCAAAACTATACATATACAAAATAAGATACCCGTAACTAAACATGCACAACATAACCGTAATGTATAAAACTTGCACCAAGTTAAATGTTTCATTTTTATTAACAAACAATGAAAATGAAATGCGATGCTTTCTATACTCATAAAAAATCCATATGATCGGAAGGATATAGAATATAAGGATATTTATAAAAGAAGAATTTTGTATATGAAATATACTTGTTAGCAAATCGCCACTACTTCTCGCTATTAAAATTAATAGTGCAAATACAATTAAAAAATATCTAGCTCGCATCACTTGAAACGGATTCACACTCATCTCCTCCCCTATGTTACTTTTATCATATCATTTGATTCTTAATTTTTTGCGAAAGAAAACCTTAAAATTTCCTTAAAAATTCCATAAGTTACAAAATGATGATATGATATTCGAGAAAATTAGGAGGGATTTTTATGTACCGAGCAAATATTTTACTTGTTGATGATGAAACAGCAATTTTACAATTACTAACTACCATTCTTGAAAAAGAAGGTTTTTCTCATATTACAACTGCAACATCAGCTGAAATAGCTTTATCTCTAACTAAGCAAAACAATTACGATTTAATTATTTTAGATGTAATGCTTCCTGGACAATCTGGTTTTGATATTTGTCCAATCATTCGCCAACAAACAGATTGTCCAATTTTCTTCCTATCAGCAAAAGCATCTGATTTAGATAAAATATCCGGATTTTCATACGGTGCAGATGATTATATTACGAAGCCCTTTAATCCATTAGAAGTAGTAGCACGTATGAAAGCACAGCTTCGGAGACATATGAAACAAACCGTACCACACGAACAAAAATCACACTCGATTTCATTTGGAAGATTTGAAATTGATCAGCACTCTGCAGAACTAACAGTAGATGGGCATATTGTCGAATGTTCCGCTCAACTCTTTCAACTACTACTCTTCTTTTGCGAGAATCCGAACTACGTATTTTCGAAAGAGGAAATATATGAAAAAGTTTGGGGAGCTCCTGCCTATAATGGCGATGACAACACTGTTATGGTCCACATTCGAAAACTACGTGAAAAAATTGAAAAAGATCCAAGTAAACCAGAATATATAAAAACCGTTCGCGGGCTTGGTTATAAGTTCGTTACAAAGTAGGGTGACGATATGAATTTTAATAAACGACTTATTATTCAATTTATCATGCAACACGTTTTTGTTTTAGTTACATTACTTATCGCTGTAGTTGCTGCTTTTACTTATTTAATTTTTCTTCTTACTAGTACTTTATACGAACCTAATATTCCAGATTCTGATAGTTTTACAATTTCAAGATACATCTCTTCAGAAGATGGGCATATTTCGTTACAATCTGAAGTGCAAGATTTAATAAAGGAGAAAAATGATTGGCTCCAAGTTGTAGATGAAAACGGAAAAATCCTCTACCACTTTAATACACCAAATGATGTTCCGAATGCTTATACGAAGACATCTTTAGTCGCATATATACAACATCATATCGAAAGTAATTATAAATTTACATATTGGGAAATTGAATTAGAAGAAAAGAAAGTACTTGTTATTTATGGTGGTATGTTAAAAAGCAATGCGTTACTGACAGCAATTCAAAAGGATCACTCCTCTTTAACGATGGATTCGTTTACATTAACAGATCAAGAAAAACAGTTACTGTCTAAAGAAAAAGCAGCACTTCAAATATTTAATCAAAATGGCGAAGAGGTTTTTGCCTATCCAGCTGGAAAGAAAAAAACATTTTCAGCAATACAAATCGCCCTTAATGAAAAAGAACCGTGGAATCATAAAGAAAACACGTCTAGCTTTTACGATGCAAATAGTGGCAACCTTCTCGTTGTGACTGCGAAAAATGATCACTACTATCCAGATGACGAAATTGAAGATGTATTTACTAAGAAGTTTCTCATCGGATGCGGATTAATCCTTCTTATCGTATTTGTTTATTTAGTCATTCTTTCTATTTGGTACGGTAATAAATTCGGGAAACCGTTATTACATGCGATGCGCTGGCTTAAAAATATCGCTGGTGGAAAGTATGAAGAACCCATTAGTAAAAAAGGAAAACCTGTCAGGTTCCGGCGATCTGGTAAAGAAAAATGGTCATTCCGTTTGTTTAGAGATGTAACAAGTTCACTAGAACACCTTTCTATTACACTCAAAAAAAACGATGCGATGAGGCAAGTACTTCAGCAAACACGAGAAGAATGGATTACCGGTCTAACGCATGATTTAAAAACACCACTTAGCTCTATATATGGCTACGCATTATTACTCGAATCGAATCAATATAACTGGACTGATCGTGATATTCAGCAATTTGGTAGTGTTATGAAAGAGAAATCTCAATATATGACGACATTAATTGATGATTTAAGCTTAACGTATCAATTAAAAAATAACAGCCTTCCTGCCCAACACGTAAACATTGAAATCAATCAGTTCGTCCAAAAAGTATTATTGCAATTTATTAATAATCCAACACTTCAAAATCAAAATATTGAATTCGTACCGAGCTCAAATAAAATTCAATATTTCATTGAAGAAAAATGGTTCCAGCGTATTATCGAAAACTTACTAGTAAATGCTGTAAAACATAATAACGAAACAACTACTGTCATCGTAAAATTATCACAAAACGCTAATTCCTTTACACTCTCCATTTCAGATGACGGAAAAGGAATGGATGAAAAAACGAAAGAACTTCTATTTGAACGATATTACCGCGGAACAAACACAGAAGAAAGCAACATCGGAACTGGACTTGGCCTAGCCATTACAAAACAGCTCGTTCATGCTCATAACGGGACAATTTCCGTTGATAGTGCACTCGGAAAAGGAACGACGATTATTCTTGTATTTCCGTTTCGTTCGTAGGAAAGACGCTATGTGGCGTCTTTTTTTCTTTTCTGGGAGAATTTTACGGTATATGAAATTATGCGGATCGTTTTTTTTGAGGTGTTTTATCGGTATATGAAATTATATCAGCGATTTTTTGAATATATCAGCGCAACTCGAATTATATCAGCGATTTTCTAGATATATCGACTTACCGAAAAAAACGACAATACTAACCTACTTCCTCTACTACTATACAAATTAAAAATAACCCTTCATAACTCACTATGAAAGATCACTCCATATTTCAGCTATTTCCCTACTAACACAAACACATTCTCATCAGGTGCTTCCATTACTGCAACATGTCCTGATTCTGTTGGAAATGGTTCGCGAATCCATTTTACATCTTTATTATCTTTTAAACTTTCATACGTTTGTTGTACATCTTCTACTAATACTTCGACTTCCGTAAAATTAATATCCGGATGATTGCTTATTACTAACTCCGAACTTTTCTCATCTGGAAACTTCAATCCTATTAACGTCCAAATAACCCCTTCTTCTAATTCTCTTTCTATCATCCAGTTTTGCTTCATTCCCATTTCTTTATAGAAAGAAACTGATCTTTCTATATCTTTCGTATGTATAGATACACATTCTAGTTTTTTGAACATTTTCCCATTTCCCCTTTTATGAAAAAGCGAACCATCTCCCAACGATTCGCTCTTACCCTATTATTTTTTCTTCACCGGTATCCAAAGCTCTACTTGTGCAAACTCACTCTTATCTTCGTGGCAACGCTCATCGTACAGTTCAAACTCCGTAACACCGCAATGTTCATATCCTGAATGCGGGAACCATTCTGAGAATACTGCATTCCAAGTTTGGTGAATAGACGATACCATTTCTTCATGAGGAACTTTCGGCGTTGTAAATACTGCATATGTTGCTGCCGGGAAAGTACGCTTCGCAATTTCATTTGGTACATTTTCAAAGTCTGTAACTTCCATTCCGATAATGTAAGTGAAGTCCCCTGTTTCTAAATTAAAATCAGTACATAATCCAAGCTCTACCCATTGGCTCGTATCTTTACGATTGGGAATTGTTGTCCCAAGATCTTTTTGTAAATATTCTTGCCAAAATACTGGAATGTCTTGATGGTTTTTCCCTTCTTTACTTGTCGTCTTCAATTCATAACCCGCCACTAAAAATTCTGGTTTATTTACAATACGATATTCCATTTGTATGCCCCCTAAATACGGATTTAATTTTCTTTGCTTTACATTCACTCTGTAATACATCGGTGTTTCGATTTCTTGTTTTCGATATTCACTCGGTGTCATTTGAAATAATTTTTTAAAGGCTCTCGTGAACGTTTCGTGAGATTGAAAGCCATGTTCAAACGCGATATCAATAACTTTTTCATCCGTATGAGAAAGTTGATAAGCTGCCCGGGCTAACCTCCTCTTTCGAACATACTCCATTACTGTATCACCTACTAATGCCTGAAATACACGGTGAAAATGCGACTCAGAAAAACCTGCAATGCGAGCTAAATTACGCAGCGTTTGTTTTTCCATTACATCTTCCTCAATATAATCAATTGACCTTTGAATTTGTGTTTCATAGCTTTCCATCTCTGTTCACCCGCCTTATATGTATTATGATAAAAGAGAACGCAATCCAATTCTTGACGTTTTTTACTATAATTCCATAAAAAATTGTAACTTTTTTATATGTATTTCGTTGTTATGTATGAAGGGAGGGAAATTAGTGAAACGCAAACAATCATTAGAAGACATTTATTCAGATCATATGCATGATTTATTTCGCTATCTTCTCTCCCTAACCGGAGATTCTCATTTTGCTGAAGATCTCATGCAGGAAACCTTTTACCGCATGCTCGTCCATATTGATTATTATAAAGGTGAAGAAATTAGGCCGTGGTTATTTACAATAGCCTACAACGCCTTTATCGATTGGTATCGAAAAGAAAAAAAATATAAAACAACTACAGTGGAAGAATTCCATTTACCAAACGTGCCAAGTACAGAACATGAATATTTCGTAAAATTTGAGATCGCTAGTTGGTTAGAAAGTTTATCTTCTATTCCGCTCGAAAGACGAAATGTCCTACTACTACGAGATTACTATGGATTCTCGTATAAAGAAATAGCAGAAATGACCGGTCTCTCATTAGCGAAAGTGAAAATTGAATTACACCGCGGACGGAAAGAAGCGAGAAACATAGAGGAGTGATACAGATGGGATGTGCAGAATTTAAAACACTATGGGAGAAGTACGAAAACGGAACACTCACACGTGATGAACAAGAAGAATTAGAAAATCATATAGAGACTTGTGAGGAATGTGAAGTGTATTTGGATGAATTGCTTACGAAGAGTGCACCGATCAAGAAAAGACTACCACCACAAAATCTTAATGTCCCATTTTGGAAAATAAAATGGAAACAGCGTTGGCAAACTGTTAGTTTTGTTCTTGCGGTTTGTATAGCAATCTATTTTGCCGATCATTTTTCATCTTCTCTTTACTTCAATAATATGAAAAAGTTAGCTGAAGTAAATGAGATTCCAGCACTCGCACTAGAAGCAACAATTCCAAATATTCGTTCCACTGGAGGCAGTACAAAAATCAAACCCTTTTTCCGTACAGAAAATGAAATGAATTTAGTTAAAACTGTCGGCAAAAAAGAAGTTCAATTCGGTACAGTAACAACGAAAAGCTTCTTATCGTCTGTAACTGTTACAAATAAATCTTGGGCAAACAAATTGAATTACTCTAAACTTTCCTTTGTTCATCCGAAAATAAAGCAAGGTGATCATTTGAAAGAACCATCTAAAAAAGTGTGGGATACACTTGCAAAAGTACATGAGGGAACCGTTGCAGAAGTAGCGATATCTTTTGACAAACTTTACACTTTACAAGAATTAGAATCTATTCTATATAGCACATTTGAAGCACAAGAAATGCCACCAACTCCTGTATGGTACGCTTTAGACACAGGACAAGAGAGAATAGATGAGGAAGATTTCATCCTACATGGCGGAGAGGTTATCGGATTTCCAGAACATATAAACCTCCCTGATAGTGAAGCAGAACGACCGAAGACAAAAGAAGATGAAGTACTCGAAATGATGCGCATTCTTTCTGAGCATAAAAAAACTGTAAGTAAAACTACTTGGACTCTTGAAAAAGAGCTGAACTTAGATAAGCGTTATGAGTATGTAAAAGAGAACGGTGTAAAAGTATACGGAATTGTTATTACTGGCCCGTCGAAAGAGTTATTAAAATTACAAAACTCCCCGCACGTACGTTATGCGACTCTTGGAGATATTGAGATTTGGAATTGGTTTGACCAGTAATGTGAAACAAGTAGAGCATCTAGAAGTGATGCTCTACTTGTTTTATTCCCTCTCCACAAACTTCCAAACTAAAAATGCTGCACATAGATAGGAAAGCCCAATAACTAAAAAACTATAGCTTGCCCCTCTGTACCAATTCGATGATTCATTTAAAATGATTCCCATAATCGCTATACCGACTAATGCACCAATTTGACGATTTACATTTAAAGTTGCTCCAGCCATATTGCCATTTTCACGACCGGCAGATTTCATTACAATTGTAGTCATGGCAGGTACTGCTATACCGATTCCAAGATTAACAACACTGTAAATGAGTGCAATTCCTATATAACTCACATTTTTCACTAGAAACATTAATAATACAGATCCTATACTAGCTATAAATAACGCTATGAATAATAGCAAGTTTGATCCAAACTTAGTCACCATTTTTGCAAATAATAAATTTCCAATAACAAATACACTCATCATCGGCAATAGTTGTAACCCTGCTACAAATGGACTTGCTCCGTATGCTTTTTGTAAAAAGAGCCCAAACATAAATATTCCGCCAAATAAAGCAAAGTTTATTAGAAACCCAACTATATTCGCTGAGGTAAACGTCTCGTTTTGGAACAACACTCTTGGCACAACCGAGTTTTTTGACTTTCGTTCTGCATAAACAAAGAGAATTGCGGTTAATACCGTCCCTACTATTCCTCCTAAAATTTGAGACGAGGACCATCCATAACTTGGACCTTCAATTAGAGTAAACGCCAATAATGTTATTGCAATTATACCGATTAAATGATTCGCTACATTTATTTTCTCCTTTTCCGGTAAAACATTTGGAATAATTACAAAAGCCACTACAATACCAATCATCCCAATTGGAAGGTTTATAATAAAAATGCTTCGCCAACCAAATGTATTTACTAAAAGGCCACCAATAAAAGGACCCGTACCAGAAGCAATGGATACAATTGCCGACCATATACCAAACATTTTAGCTCTCTTCTTTTCATCCGGGAATGATACTACTAATAAACTAAGTGAACTTGGCATAAATAAAGCCGCTCCAACACCTTGAATTACCCGCCCCATAACAAGAATGTTCCCAGTTGTAGCAATCACACATAAAAGAGATGCGAACACAAAAATAATTAAACCAATCATATATATTTTTTTTGCTCCAAATCGATTGGCTAATGACCCCCCAGCCAATAATAATGCCGCAAAAGATAAAATATATCCGTCGACAATCCATGTCGAACTATACAATGCCAGTCCTAATGTTTCTTGAATATTCACCACTGCAACATTTACTACTGTTACATCTAACGTTGCCATAATAAATCCCATTGCCAAAGCGATTAAAATGATAATACCCGATTTCTCTTTTGTTTGAACATCTGAATTTCTACTAGCCACCCCACCCACTTGCTAACTCCCCTTTCAAAAATTAGTAATTTACCTATATATTCCTTTAGAACTATAATAAAGAAAGTACTTTAATTATAAAAGTACTGATTTTTTATATAGTACCTATACTTTTATATAGTAAGGAGTGTTTATATGGAAAATAAAAACGATGAAATTTTATTGAAATGTCCCATTGAAAAAACAATGTCTGTAATAGGTGGAAAGTGGACTTTCTTAATTTTAAGAGATTTGTTCTATAGTCCTAAACGTTTTGCTGAGCTTGAAAGACGTCTAAGTGGCATTAGCCCACGCACACTCTCTCTTCGCTTAAAAGAACTTGAACAAGAAAATATTATAAAGAGAAAAATCTATTCAACTATGCCACCTCACGTGGAATATTCACTAACAAAAAAAGGCGAAACACTCCGTCCTATTTTTGACGCGATGAAGGACTGGGGAAATGAGTGGAAAATATTAGATGAATAAAAAGAAGGTATCATCTTATGTGATGATACCTTCTTTTTGCTAATCCGCAATCACTTTCACATACATCCCTCTCACCGCTTTTTCATAAGCGCCCCCACTCATCTTCCTTATGTTTTCTGACACAACAGACGATAGAACAACTTCACCTTCTCGAAGTAACGGCGGATCAATGAGACGAACTTTATTTTTCTTATGTAGATCATAATCGTTTCTATCTTCTTTTACTTTTACATTTGGATGAACTTTGCTTAATAAATCTTCTACTTCGGGGTCATTACATTGCTGCAATTTCGAAATAAGCTCATCATCTTCAAGGAGAAAATCATCTGCATGAATGACCTTTTTATGAAGAGCTAACTTTAACGTTTTCGCTAACATATCATTTCCGTAAATATTCATTGGTTCCATAAAGAAATCGATTACTTCTTTGTAATACGTTTCTGTAAACCATTCCGCTATTTCGATATTTTGAAGAACCATTTTCCCCTCTACTTCGATGACATCCTCTAAAAAACTATGAACTTCTTCTAAAGAAATATACCCATATGTATACATATCTCGTAACGTATAATCCACTCGATCTGCGCATAATTCTGGCGCTGACCTTTCTAGTAATGTCCACTTCGAATCATCTAATAAAATATCTTCATAGTTATAACCATGCTTCGCAAGGATCGCTGGAATTTCTGATTTTTTCACAACAGAACTAAATATCTCTTCATGATAACTTTCATCTTCATTATCAAAAACATAATCAATCACGTGGGAAAAAGCAGTATGTGATATGTCATGCAGTAAACCAGCAATCTGTTCTTCTACTGAACCACCTAGTTTTTTCACTAATAACATAACACCCACTGAATGCTCAAAACGAGTTACATTCCATTTCTCGTTCATTAAGTAACTTGCGCCTGCTTGATGAATTCCCTTTAGTCTTTGCATAGGCTTACTTAAAAATAATTCTTCTAGCACTGCATCCACTTCAAATTTTCCGTATAGTACATCTGATATGATCACTTACAATCCCCCTTTTCAAGCAAAGTCTTTTTATATTATCTCTTTTTTGAAGAAGCGTAAATATACTATTCTGCAATTTGAATATAAACGTTTTATTTTTATAAAAAACAGGTCCTCTTATTCTTATCAAATTTAATCAAAAAAAGAAAACATTTCCACGACTCCTCTTTTTTGTTTTAATAGATTTATACATACATATTTATTAAAGAAAAAAGCAGCGAATAGAGTCAATTAGAAACTGACTTACAATTATAATATGAAAGGTCGAATAACTATGGACAGTTATTTTCCAAAATCGGGGAAGTTAATTGGCGGTATCATTATGCTTATTATCTTGCTTTCATCTCTTTGGCTTATATGGATTGGAGAAACGAACATTCGTTACAGTGGAGATCATAAGGGCACAATCCCTTTTTGGTACAAGTGGATCCCTGTTATTGTCGGTATACTCCTTGTCCGTTTCCTACCATTTCATCATAAAAACTATAATCCCCTTCAACAATTTGAACCAAGGCGCATCATAATTCAAACTGCTATCTTATTCTTAAGCGGCTCCCTCTTCACGATTTGTCTTCTCACCACGAACTTTGAAGGAATGGCATTACAATTGTGGTTTATGATATTTAAAATTATTTTATTATTATTCACTCCATTAATGCTGCTTTTGTTTTATAAAAATAACCCCGAAAAAGAACGACCAAAATCAGTAAAATTAACAGGGGATATTAGATGGCATCAGTTTACACCACTTATTGTCATTATAATCTGGGGTTACTTCAACTTCTTTTCTATATTCTCTACACCATTTGTTTCAATGAAAATGGAACCGACGATTTTAATGACCATTTTACTTGTAGGGTTTCTTATAAATAGTGTACTTGAAGAGATTTTTTATAGAGTTTGGTTGCAAACACGTTTGGAATTATTACTAGGTACTTGGCCGGCTATTCTTCTTACATCATTGTTATGGGCAAGCTGGCATATCGCATTACATGGCTCTGGTCATTGGGATATTGATACAGCTACAGTCATTGTGAACCTTGGTATCGTAGGTCTATTCCTTGGATATTTGTGGGCGCGTTATCGTAAGGTATGGGTAATTATTATTGTTCATGGATTAATTAATGCACATCCACAACAACTAATTGAGATTATATTTAAGTAAAGAGCGCGATTGAGAAATAAAAAATAAAAGGGATTATACATGATTAATATGTATAATCCCTTTTATTTAACCTTATTCAAACGTAACTTCTACCTGCACAATCTCCGACCTACTACCAAGTCTAAGCGGTGGTCCCCAAAATCCAAATCCAGAAGAAACAATTGCGTGGAACGCGCCTTTTTGTGCGTATCCCCAGTCTAGCTCGTACATTCTTCTCGTTACAATATGATTGGGCGCCATTTGTCCGCGGTGCGTATGACCGGATAACAGTAAGTCTACACCAGCATCCGCTGCCTGTTTCAACTCAAATGGCTGATGATCCATTGCGATAACTGGCATGGATTTATCCACTGTACTCATAAGTTTTTCAAAGCTTTGGCGATCTCGCTCTGTTTTATCTCTTCTTCCAACGAGATAGAAATCATCTTCAATGGTGATTACTTCATCTAAAAGAATACGAATATCAATCTTATCCATCTCTTGTAAAAACTCTGGAACCGCTCTGCCGTAGTATTCATGGTTTCCTAATACGCCATATACACCTAATGGTGCTTTCATTTGTTTCATGATTGGTCCCATATTCTTTTGAATGAACACACCTGGATGATCATCGATAATATCACCTGGCAGCAAAATAATATCAGGTTCCATCTCATTTACATGACGAACAAGTCTTTTTAAATGTGAAACGCCAGACAGTTTACCGAAATGCATATCAGAAGCCATCGCAATGCGTAAACTTTTACGCCCCTCTACTTTTTTCGGTATGTGCACTTCGTACTTTCTTACTACCGGACTATACGCATTAAATACTCCGTACGCAAAGATAAAGATAAATGCAGCTATCACAGCCGCCCCTGTCCAAATAATTGCTGCTTCTTTCTCCACTGAAAACTGTAAAAGAAAGACCATAATATCAGCTAATGGCAACAACATAAGTGCATATTGTATAACCGCAAACCAAATCGAACCTATCGTTCGCAGAAATGGCAGAAACTTAAACACTTGCACGAGAATGTACGCATATGAAATAAATGCGACTATGAAAGCATAATATCCCCAAGATTCCCAGCCAAATACCGCATGAAGCCAAACCCATCCGTTCCAGCCGATGTAAAACATAAGTAGTGTGTATATAATTAATATGGTAAATATATTGAGATAACGAAGATTCTTCACAGCCAGCCTCCTTATTGATTTCTTCTATTATAACTTGTTATGCACTTATAACGTAAATATTAAGCACTTCAATCTTCCCAATAAAAACATTGGTAAACATATCGTCTTAAAATTTTTAGGAACGGCTGTAATGGGCATTTTAGAGTCTTAAGTGTTGGATGAAATTCTATTATCTTTATCCTTCAAAACTCACCTATGCAATTATGCATATACATCTATTCCGTTTTATTTTTATGTTACGATATGAATGAAATACGACATATATCGACAAAGATAAAAGGAAGTGATTGTATGAAACGTTCTAAAACATATTTAAAATGTTTAGCATTATCCGCTGTTTTTGCTAGTAGCGCTGTAACTCTTTCAACACCTGCTGCTTATGCTCAAACAACATCACAAGTTGTAACAGATATCGGACAAAACGCAAAAACACATACGAGCTATAATACATTTAATAATGATCAAGCTGATAATATGACAATGTCTTTAAAGGTAACTTTTATCGATGACCCAAGCGCTGATAAACAGATTGCCGTTATTAATACAACTGGTAGTTTTCTAAAAGCAAATCCTACTATAAGTGATGCACCTATTGATAACTACCCAATCCCTGGCGCTAGTGCAACATTACGTTATCCTTCACAATATGATGTTGCATTTAACCTTCAAGATAACAGCGCTCGTTTCTTTAACGTAGCGCCTACAAATGCTGTAGAAGAAACGACTGTAACATCTAGCGTATCTTATCAACTTGGTGGCTCTGTTAAAGCTTCTGTAACGCCTAATGGCCCTAGCGGTGAAGCTGGTGCAACTGGTCAAGTCACTTGGTCTGACTCTGTAAGCTATAAACAAACTAGTTATAAAACAAATTTAATTGACCAAACAAACAAAAACGTAAAGTGGAACGTATTCTTTAACGGATATAACAATCAAAACTGGGGTATTTACACACGTGACTCCTATCATTCTTTATATGGAAACCAACTTTTCATGTACTCTCGCACATACCTATATGAATCTGATGCAAAAGGTAATTTAATACCGATGGATCAACTTCCAGCATTAACAAATAGCGGTTTCTCTCCTGGTATGATTGCTGTTGTTATCTCTGAAAAAAATACAGATCAATCTAACTTACAAGTCGCTTATACAAAACACGCCGATGACTACCAACTTCGTCCAGGCTTCACATTCGGAACTGCAAACTGGGTTGGAAACAACGTAAAAGACGTTGATCAAAAAACATTTAATAAATTGTTCACACTAGATTGGAAGAATAAGAAATTGGTAGAGAAAAAATAAAGTAAAAAAAAACGAAGGGACTATTTAGACTCTTCGTTTTTTACTTATTCATAATAAGATCCCGCGAGTAATATCGTCGCTATGAAATTTTATGATATATTTTTAGGCATCTCTTCACCTTTATTTTGAAAAGCACCATCACAATCATTTAGCCATGCTTCCTTTGATTCTAAATAATCTTCTAATGTTATATTCTCCGACTCATCTTTATTTTCTTTGAAATCTTTTTGAAAATAAAACAGGAATTCTACTAATTTTTCTTTTGAATCTACACCATTAGCTAACTCATAAATATCCACATTATTACTCCTTTCAAATACAAGTAAAATCCTCGATCTCTTCAACACAAAAACATTCTTTTTTATAAAATGCTATATTTCTCTTCCAACCAATCTTCTATAACATATTGTCCTGCTATCCCTGAAGGATTTTTAATTTTCTTCCCTTCTTCTTCACTAACCATTTCAAAATCGATTAAAGGACCATCTGCTCTCCCTCGGCTTACAAAATAAGTCCCCTGATCCTTATTCTCAAACACAAAATCTGGAAGATTATACTCCCCCGGATCAAACAATTCCATTGGTAATCCACCAATAATTTTCCAATCACCATCTAACCAACCAGACCAGGCAGTATACGCCGTAAATAATACTTCTTTTTGATTCTTGTAATAGTTTTTAAACTCGCTTATTCGTATTTTTTCATCTGTAAATAAAGAAAAATATTCTATATATGTTTCCCCATCATATGGCCGCGTAACATTTTGGCCTTTCACTAACATTCCGTACCCATACTTATTAATATTTTTAAGATTTATCGCAAAAACTATCCCTGGCTTAAATGATTTTTTGCGACGTTTTTTTAATTTAAACTTACAATCTACTACTTCTTGTTCCTCTAAAGAAAAACTATCACTCTGCATTTCTAATGCATTTTTTAACATTATCTCTAACTCATTTAGATTTGGTAATCTGTGAGGCCCTTCATTATATATCTTTTCAATCTTTTGAAAAGCATCCATTAAAATATCAATGCTTTCATCACTTATAATCAATTTATCCCCTTTTATTTCCTCTTTATAAAAAGACATATTTTCTCCCCTTTACTCTCTTATACATATCCCTTGAAGACTCTCTTTTTCTTTCTATCACACTAAACCACGCACCACTTCTTCTAATAATAAATTCAACCATTCATCCAATTTGTTTTAAAACACTCTAATACACTCAGCTTTCTTTCCATAGTACTATCTCGACATTATACTCATTCTTTAGAAAAGAAAAAGCACTTCTCATTGCTTCATCTACTACAATAAGGCTAGAATAAATTAATCCTCTTTGAGCATCGTCATATCCAATGAAATGTAATACTTCTTTTGTATATAACATGAAATCTTCTAATTCTAATTGCACACCAAAGTCCCAATTTTCATGTGCATACCATACAATAATCTTCTTAGACAATAAACTAGTTAATTCACGTTCAAATTCTTTTATTTCATTGATAACTTGTTCAGCATTTAATTCACTCATAACTTTGATAGGATTCGGTGTTTCATCAATTAAAAAGTTTACTAATGAAGCAATTTTCTTCCCGCTAATAATCTCAAATTCTTTTATAGACGGACATAACATCAAAAACTTTTCTCTAGTAGCCTTTTCCTCGACCTTTTCTCTTAACATTGCAATTTTCTTTAAACGTTCATTCACATTTATCACCTCATACATTCAGTAAATTAACATAATAAAGCGTATCATCCGTTTGAAAATACATAACCGATCCGCGGCTATAATAATTAACAAATTGAACCTGCTCCCCTAGTTCATTACAAAGATTACTATCGTACACTTGATTATTGTTTAAATCATAAACAACCAATTTTTTATCTTGAGTAATGAATACTACTTTACCTTGAGCAACCGCAAAACTTTTCGACCATATTTTCCTAGTTACATGTATTTCATTCCACGACATATGAATTTTTTTATCTTTCATTTGAACTAAAGGAAATTCTGAATAATAATAGAGCCAAACATCTCCATCTATAACATTCATTGCATAACAATCATCTATATACGGTATATTATATTGTTCTACATATTGATCATAGCTATCAAAAATCAATTGACCTGTAGAATCAAAAGCAACTATACCATTTGCTCCAATTGGAGACTCTCCAAAAATTCCTTCATCACAATAACTAACCCATATATCTTCGTTCACATCAACCTGACAATCTTGAACCCCTTCTCCAATATAAAACTTAACATATTCACTCCCATCCGCATTATAAATAACCGCATTATCATCTTCATAGTGAAATATCAGTAACCATTTCTCGCCGATTCGTTGCATACATAACACTGATTCGACATCAATATCTACATTTAAATTAAAAATATTTATATTCACATTATTTTTATCTAAATCAATAATAAAAGGTCGATTCTGATTGTCTTTTACTAGCAAAATTACATTTTGTTTATAATCCAAACTCATTTTTTTAAATTGATAGGCTTCAACAATAGACTTAAGACTTATTAATTCTTTACATACAATATCTTTCATATATATCAAAAACCTCTCGTTTATTCTAAACATAAAAAATAAGCATCAAACTTCCTTAATATTAATAAGTTTGATGCTTACTCACAATTATTATTTAAAATATTTTTATCAAACCGTAGATAAACGATGTGGATCACAGAAAGTTTCTGTATCAATCTCTTTTTCCAGCCAAAGGTCAAAGAGCGCACTAATATCTCCATCTCCTTGTTCCATCATATACTCTTTTTCTGCTTGATGAATAGGTAATAACCAAAATAAATCAAGCTCCTTTTCTTCAAAAAACTCCATTAGCTCTGGAGACTCTCCTGCCTCAATAACTGCCGGGCTTACTAAAAGCACATTCATTGAAAAATCAGATTCAGCATCCGCATTAGAAATTGTATCCCCATAATCAAACGAGGTCTCATCTATAAATGGATAATGTGCTAATCCAGCAAGCAAATCAATCATTTCCTCATTTTGATTTGCATTTAACCAAATTAATTCTCCTTTAGCACCATTGGTCATATATTCAGCTGACATCCCTAATGTCACATATGTCCATACTGGCCTATCTTCATTTTTCGGGAATTCTAAAACGTATAGCATTCCTTTTTTTAGAGCGGTATTATCTAATTCTACTCTTTTAGCTCCTCTTTCACCCCAGGTATATTCAAGAATCTGACTAGGCTCTCCAAAATGTTCATAGTATTTTTTCTGAATGTCACTTAATTTATTTTTTCGAAAAAAATTCATTTATGCTCTACAACCCTCCTTCTACTATACAACCTTGTTATTAAAGATAGATTTCTTCTTTCCAACTACTGGATTTAGATTGAACTACTATTAGATTTTCACTTTCCCATTTTAATGTCCCTAAGAATCTAGAATATACCATTTCGTTACCTACCTCTTCCACCAATAGTTGATCTCGAATCTTTAATCCCTTTTCATCATACACTTCACATCGTAGCTGGAAACCTTTAACACGATGAATTCCTTTTAATATCGCTATCTTCTTACGGCTTGGACTTTTCTTAGGTGTCTTTCCAACTAAAAATATTCCTTCATAGTTTTGCTTCACAATTTCATCTAAAGATTCCTCTATATACCCTTTAACAACAGATGATGAAAGAGTAGAGTTTTCTTCAAGTCCAGGGACAACATATTGGCGTACTAATTTGCAAAACTCTTTGTATTTCTCTTCAACTAAATTTAATGCTAAAAAGTCCATAAAATCATATGGAACATATATACGAATTTCACCCGAAGCTCTATTCACTTCATATGAAATATCAGTGTTTTCGTTAGCTAAACAAAAGACAGTTACTTTTTCAATCTCTCTTAATCCCATCTCAAACTCGCTAACTTTCTTTGAGAAAATTAGCTCAAAAATTCTAATTTCATGTACAAGCAAATAATGTTTTTTAGGACGTTTTTTTTTCCAATCGTAAAACTTTACTTCAAGCAATATAATCCCCCTTACATTTATCACCATGGTATTCGGTCACTATAATACCTTTTATTAATTTATTAAACTGTACTCCTTTTTCATTCTACCTTATCTATATTTTTAATATCCTCTACTCACAATGCACGCGGTGACATAACAGCCATAAATACATCACTTCTCTCACCTGGTGCCATATACATTCCTTCTGCATCTAAATATTCAATAGAAAAGGCTGCTAGCTCATACGCCATTTCTTGATCGCATTCAAAAAGTGGATTTATAAAAACCTCACTTCCTGTAATGTTTTGTAAATATTTCAAACAGTTAGACTTACTTCTTGCATAATCAGCCACATTCTCATTAGCCCAAGACCACATCCAACTGTTACTCTTTCCAGACCAAGACCCTATAAAAACAACACTAAATTCAAGTAACACTTGACCATTTTTTTTAACCTGTAATATACATCGATCTTGATCATACCAATACTCATCAAAGTTATAGATATTATAATCCGAAATGAATTTTTGCTGTTTACTTTCTAATTTGTCATAACACATAACAAGATAATTCTCGAATTGTTCATCCGTCATTGCCAATTATCACACGCTCCCTTCATTCAAGATCTCCACTACAAACAATATATCTTATATCTTACTCTCTCAAAACCTATATAAAGTGAAACTTTAATTAGTCCTTACCAATCGGGCTTTTACCGGTAGCCCCCGCCCACATATTATATACCTTTCTACCACTAAGATATCTTAATATATACAAAGAAAGAAGAACTTATATAAGCCCTTCTTTCCATAAATAGTTTCTTTACTCCGTCTAATTTATTTTATCACGATAAATAAATTCAACATTATACAAATGCACCCCAACCATCTGTATATCCACCAAACTCTTCACCCAGTTTATTCAATTCCTTTTACATCTCTACGATATCCTCATAAATTAAGAACATTTCTTTAGAACAAGTACATGTCCAATCTTCAAATTCTTCATTATAATCTAATTCACCATTTAAGCCCAGCGCTTGTAGTCTGCCAATTATTTTTTCTCCATTACCTTGATCAGGAATTGCAATAAAGAAATCTACTATATGTTTTTTATTAAAATCTATCCCTTGCTTGTATAACATATTTAACACTTGTCCATCTTCATCTTTTGGGAATTTCATTATAATAACCTCCTATATACCATTAAAACTCTTATTTTTATGCGAATAATGCCTCTTATCCGTAAAGTTACCGAATTCTATCCCTTTACAGACACTAAAATCATCATCTACAACATTACTTTCTGTAAAAGAGAACCGCTTTAATCTACACAATGTTGCTATAAAACTTATTGTAGGTACATCCCCACAACTAAAAATATTTAGGACCTCTAAATATTAAATAGCAGAAAAATCTTCAATACTATATTAGCACTCAAATCTACTATAATCCTCAAAATGAGTAACTAAATTTGTCTATCCTAGATTCATATTAGAAAGAAAGTTTTCAAATAACTCCAATTCAAATTTATCCCTCGTCTTTAAATACTCTTTCTTTTTCTCAATGATTTGTTCTAATATCTCTTCTTTATTTAATAACAAGGCTAATCCAATAGCATTTTGTGCTCGCGTCCCATCAAATATTGTCCCTATTAATCCAGCCTCATCATCATCTCTTACACATAAATCAAATACATTTTCCATATCTACATACTTATCAATATATGGAATGAAGTATTCCTTAACTTCTTTTAAAATATCCATAGTAACAGGTAAAATATCTTCTTCCTTTTCAACACGCCATCTTTTTTGCTCTCTATAGACTAAATTCCCTAAATCAACTCCAATTGTATAGGTCTCCTTTTTCTCTCTAATTGTTAAACCGTCAGCCCATTGATTTTTCATATTTTCTAATTCATCAAAACGAATTCCCACATCCACCGTCACATCAAAATCTTCTGGGTGATTGATAAAGGCTAAATGTATACCGATTTTTCCTTTATCAAATTTTTTCACCAGGTCTTGTTGTGTAATCCTAATCTTATAACCGTCTTCTTTTAACTCTTCACCTAGACCTTGCAGTAGCTTTAATTTTAATTCTTTTTTGTTCATATAATTCCTTCCGCTCTCTATTTTGATTTGTCCCACGAGGATTAGATACATGTCCTATCCTATATATAAAGAAAAAAGAGCCTATATTCGCTCTTCCTTCATATACACATTTAACAAATGCATCTTTCTAACCACTAACTTTTCTGGTGATATATTAATAGCCTCTAAAAGCAAACTGAATATACATGTATGTACCAACACCATAAATAACAAAAGCAACTATAGTAATTAGCCAATTTTCACGAGTTTTTTGTACATACTTCGAACATGCCCAAAAAAGAAGTAAAATAATTAATTGAATTGCAGTCACTTTTGAGACAGCAAATATAGTAGTTTCCGTAACAAATACTACCCATGTCCCGAACAACATCCGAATACAAAAAATAATCGCCCCAATACGTGTTTCAGTATATTGTTTATTTATATTTATAAAAATATATCTTGCAACATAACAGTTAATGTTAATACAACTACTAAAGCCAAGATAGAAATGAATTCTAAAAATTCTATAAGCACTTTTAGTCTCCCTTTTGACATCATTTTATTATAATTTTCATTAAAGATTCTTACTATCATGTAACTAGGTCTACAAATACCCTCTCATTATCTATACAGTTTTCGCATACATAATATGAAAATAACAGCTAAGACCATAAATAATAAGTGCAATCATTGTAATATACCACTTTCCTCCGTACTTCTTTACACACTGCATAAGCCCCCAAAGGCAAAGTAATATAACTGATTGAACTGCTAAAATTTTTAATGTCCCCAATAGTGTGGCTATCATAGAATAGGTAATCCATATACTCAACAACGAACGTATAATTACAAACATAGCACCGATTTTCTGATAATAAAATAGTTTTATACTACCCACATAGTAATCTTGCAAAAGAATAATAGATGCTACTAAAATATTCAAAACCAAAATCATAATAAATCCCAAAAACTCTATCAACTCTAAATTCTCCTTCATAAATTTATTTACGATTTCCTATCGCATCAAAAGTTAACAATTCACTCCGAAATTTTACAAGTTACTTTTTCAAAAATACTAGCTAATATTCCAATAATCATCAAAGAGATTATTATTCATACATTCATTTTATTACTCAAGGACGACCTATTTAACAATCCAATTTTTTAGCGGACTTGAAATAGTCTTGAAATTTATCATCGATGTCCTCATCTTTACTAAAAAAAAGCGTTACATACGAATCCCAACAAACAATCTCAAGTGTTGCTTGGGGATGCTGAATCTTTGGACTTGGTACCCAGAGTTCTTCGTTTCCATTTGCATAGGGTTCTACAAGCAAGTTATTAATATCAATATTTATAGACTTATCAAAAGCAGATAGTACGCCCCAAATAAATTGAGGATTATATTTCTTTACGAGATCTGAGAAATCTTCACCTGCTATCCAAACTATTGGATGAGACATTTCAGGATAATCTCGTATAACTCTCTCTTCCTGAATTGTGGCAATCTCCAAATCTGTTATAAGCCAATTAAATTCTTTTTCCTTACCTTGAAATGAGTCAAAAACAGAAGCTAAAACTGTATGTTCAGATCCATGTAAAATGAAGTTCATCCAATCCCTCCAATTAGTAACAATCGATAAATTAGCCTTCTTGAACTTATTATGTGTAGATGATTAAACAAATACCAATGAATACTGTTACCATACACAATATAATAGTTGTTGCAGTATCTAGCAAAATGCTTACGGCTAGGAAAATTATTGATTTAAGAGCAAAAGAAGGTCCTTTTTCTTTCCATTGCCGATAGATTTGTATCATTGCATAAATTAATGGAATCATACCACCTATAATCAGAATAATCCCTATTATTTTCCCCATGTTTCCCCTCCTTTTAAAGATTCGAATCAATAAATATACTATATAATCATACGCCCTCAGAATATATCCTTATATTTTTGGAGTTATTCTACACATGCAAAACTCTCTAATCATAGCTACACTCGTATTAAGCGCATTGTTAAAAGTTATATAATCTTTCATTCTGTAATTAACGTAACTTTCCATCTGCTAAAAACTTTGCAATACAGCTTAACATTTTCTAGGGTATTAAATTTCCTAAGATATCAATTAGCTCTTCTAATGCTCTTCCCAAATCGTTTATATTGTCTCGTTCATCAAAACCTTTTTCCATTAATTCATCTACTATAATATCTCTCAATTTATTTTTTCAGTTTCTATCATACTTAAGTCTTCATAAACATTTAACCATAGTAAATGTTTATTTTGTGATTCTAATGTCTGTTTCAATAAAATCTGCATCTCTTTATTTAATTTAAACAACCTTATCTTCTCCTTTCCCAGTTTATTTTGAACCCTTAGCAAAAGTTGTAATTACTTTACCTTTTTTATTTAAAACTACTACAGCCTGTTTACTAGTAGATTTAGTTCTACCACCACTTTGTATAACTTTTTCGCCAGTTTTAACGGCATTTAAAATGGCCTTAGATGATACTCCTATACCATTACGACCAATTGATTAATTTATAGCATATTTAAGTATATTCAGTGATTTGACCTGCTACTGTTTTCTTATATTTGTACTTTAATGGCTGCTTTACAGCAAGCTTAGCTACTGGAACAAACCACGCTAAATGACCATCTGGATCTACTCTGCATACGTATATCCATTTTGCGTCACTGGATCAGGATTCACCGATAAGGACACACCATGGTCTGGATTGTAATAACGTGCAATCAGATAATACATGCCAATTTCTTTATCATACATGTATCCCGCATATCCAAATGGATTATCTGCTGCGATACCTTTTTCGTCACTCTTTAATGCGTTACCCCACGAATACATTGCTTTCACCTTGTTTTGTGATCGCTACAATTTGGTCATCTTCGTTCCATGTATACTTATATTTTCAATCAGATGTACGATTGCCATTCGCATCATAAGTTAAAGATTCGTTTCCGAATTGTATAAGTTTATTTCCCATAGCATCAGCAGTACAAATAAGGTTTTCTGTTTATTTAAAATAAAAAAGTGTATCTCAAAATCAAACTATTTGTTTAGATTTTGAGATACACTGAATTTACTTTTCTTTTTCAAAAACAACAGCCAATAATTATCAAAGATATTCTGATTAATAAATTAATTTTATTAATCAAGAACGACCTATATGGAGTAAAGGCTGTTATGATTATATATTAGACTTACTACTAAAATCGTTACCACCCTATAACGTCTCTTTTTCAGCAGAAATACCAATAAATGTATTTCCATCTCCATTTTACTAATTATCTTCCCCTTTTCTTTTATAAAATCCCACTGGCTATCCCAACACACATACATAGAAAACAGTCTGCAAGAACGATAAGTTGTGAGTAGTTTACTGACGAGAAGATTCATAATCAAATATAACACATGATAGTATTACCAAAAATACTACACCACCATATTGTATAGCAAGAGGAATACCATTTAAAACAGACCCTAATATGTTTGTAAATGTAACAATAAAAAGTAGTGTAAGTATCGTTAACATAAGTACGGCTGAAAATAAGTAACCTTGTTTGATACATTTAAAAATCCAGCCTATTCCAATACATATTAAAATTATACGTACTGGATACTTTAAAAGTATCGAAAATAAATTCTCTACACTATTAAAATTCATCATCATATTCACCAAGATCACTTTCTGAATTTTTTATTATTTTAGCGATAGTTTTTATATGCTTTTTTATACCCTTTGTATGCTGCCGAACCAAAAACATAAGCATCTTCTATTAATCCAAAGCCCCAAAATGCTTTGAGACCTACTTTTAAACCTGCTTTTCTAGCAGCTTTATTTACATATGCTTTGTTATAGACCGGCTTATTTTTATTTATATAATTCTGTTTACCTGTAGCATACCCATAAAAATACCCTGCGCCCAAAGCCAACCCTTTTCCAATACTCAGATAACTATCAACCCACGCTTTCCCACCAGCTTTCGCGCCAGCCTTTGTTGCATACCAAATACGTTTTGCTTTCTTTTTCCATGCTTTATGCCCATCCGGATCCACCATCATCACCGGATTATTATCACCATACGTATACCCATTCATTGTAACCGGATCATCTTCATCACCCGGATCTGGATCTACCGATAAGAACACACCATGGTCTGGATTATAGTATCTCGCAATCAAATAATACATACCAATCTCTTTATCATACATGTATCCCGCATACCCAAATGGATTTTCTGCTGCGATACCTTTTGCGTCACTCTTTAATACGTTACCCCATGCATCATATCCGTATGTTGCTACAACTTCTCTATTTTGGTCTGTCATCACAACTACATCGCCACGTGGGTTGTAGTGATAGTATAGCGTTTGCCCTTTTGATTTCATAGCTAAGCGTGTACCACTTGTAGAGTATACATATTGACGTAGAACAGTTCCACTACCATCTGTCTCATACAACGGATTAATGCTATCTCCATCATAGAAGTAGCGTGTTACTTGACCATTCACACTCTTTTCAATACGACGATTATTCTCATCGTATTTATAAGTCACAAATGCATTGCTCTCACCTTGCTTTGTGATAGCTACAAGTTGGTCATCTTCATTCCATGTATACTTGTACTTTCCATCTGATGTACGATTGCCATTCGCATCATACGTTAATGATTCATTTCCGAATTTGACAAGCTGATTCCCCTCGTTAAATTGTGCTTCAATTGTTGTCGTTTTGTTAAGTCTCTTTGTTGTTACAGATGTACGGTTTCCAAGTCCATCATATGTGTATGATTTACTTGTTTCGTTTGGTAAGATTTCATTTGAAATTTAATTCATTGAATCAAGAACCAAAAAGAAAGAAGAGCCTCTTTAAACTCTTCTTTCTTTTTAAATCCTTATATTATCATCAATAATTATTCTCTTCTGAGTCTCTCAAATACTTACACACTAACTTATAATAAATTATAATCTAAAATAACTATATACATCATAAAAAATCGAATATAATATAGCTGCTCCTACACCAATTGAAAATATCTTAAATAAATAAAAACTGAAAGACAATACAATTGGGAATGGTGTTAATAAAGAAAATAACAGTGAGTTAACACGCTGCTTTTTAAAAGTTTCTTTATCTATTATAATTCCAAAAATTACAATTCCACAAGCTATAAAAAAACACAATACCATAAAAAACATATCTTCCATATATCTCTCCTACTTTATTTTTATTTTTTAAAGGGCCTTATCCATTAAATCAAAATATATTTTCATTCCAATCTCTTTATCATACATGTATCCCGTATATTCAAATGAATTACCTGTTGCGATACCTTTTGCGTCATTTTTTAATATGTTCCTCCACGCATCATATTTGTATACACTACAACCAAAACAACGATTCAGGAATTGATGAGGAAAAACACATAAAAAGTGCATCCGAATTGTTGGATGCACTTTCTCTGCATTATACTCGCATAACTATATTTTTCTAGACTACACGTTTTTTACGCAAATCCCCCAGTAAATAATAAATACAAGAATACAATACCTACTCCTATCATAAAGGCTCTAAATAAATAATAACTTATAGTTAGAAGGATTGAAAATGCGCCTGTGAAACTAAAGAGTGCCATAAACGTACGATTTTCTTTATAACTCTCTTTATCTATTTTAAATCCTCCCCATATAAAAAGAATACCCATTACAAAAATAAATACATCAACAATAAAATCCACTATAATTAAGCATCTCCTTTCTATATATTGAAATTTTTAGCAAGTTGAACTATACGAAAAAAATCCCCCATACTATCAATCTAGTATACTTGCAAATAATTTTTCTACTTCTGTAACTGATAACATTTGAACCATAATCCTATTTAAAACCAAACTATTTTTTTCTTTTTTTTGAACTTTGATTTTTTTGAGATGTTTTTTTCTTTGGGACCTTTTTTTTCTTAGAACTGTTTTCATGATAAGTAGTTGCATAATTTAGTGCCATATAACCTTTATTTCCAGTCATAGAATACGCAAGATCTCTTGCTAGACCTTTTCCACTATAATCCCTACTAGAATTTGCTACTGCATACCCAGCAACCCCTGTATGTAGACTAAGGAATGCTTTACTCTTTCTTCCTAATCCAGCAACGTACGCTAATCTACCACCTGTTCCACCAATAACTCCTCCAATAACACCGCGACCTGTGGTTTTAGCTAACTCCCATTTGTTTATACCTTTTAATGTTTTGTGCTTTTTATAATAAGCTATGAGATATGAACCTCCGTTAACAGCGCCACCTACCAATCCAGAAACAGCCCACCAAGGTAGAGGGAAATGTCCATCTGGATCCACTTTCATCACCGGATTATTATCCACATACGTATACCCATTCATTGTAACCGGATCATCTTCATCACCTGGATCAGGATCCACCGATAAGAACACACCATGCTCTGGATTATAGTATCTCGCAATTAAGTAATACATCCCAATTTCTTTATCATACATGTATCCCGCATATCCAAATGGATTATCTGCTGCGATACCTTTCGTGTCGCTCTTTAATACGTTACCCCACGAATCGTACTCATATGTTGCTACAACTTCTCTATTTTGATCTGTCATCGCAACGACATCACCACGAGGGTTATAGTGATAGTATAACGTTTGTCCTTTTGACTTCATTGCTAGACGCGCGCCACTTGTTGAGTATACATATTGACGAAGTACATTTCCACTACCATCTGTCTCATATAACGGATTAATGCTATCTCCATCATAGAAATAACGTGTTACTTGACCATTTATATTCTTTTCAATGCGGCGATTATTTTCATCATATTTATACGTTGCGAATGCATCACTCTCACCTTGTTTTGTGATAGCTATAATTTGGTCATGTTCATTCCATGTATACTTGTACTTTCCGTCTGATGTACGATTACCATTCGCATCATACGTCAGATATTCCTCTCCGAATTTAACAAGCTGATTCCCCTCGTTAAATTGCGCTTCAATTGTTGTCGTTTTGTTAAATCTCTTTGTTGTTACAGATGTACGGTTACCAAAACCATCATATGTGTATGTTTTTGTTCCCCTTAATAATGGGAACACTTCTTTCGTCAGCTGATTATTCGCATCATATTCATATTGAGTCTGCGTTATTCTTCCAGTTGTTGGAGACTCATGTTTAATTGTAGTACGGTTACCCGCTTGGTCATATTCATATCGTTCCGATAGAATAATACCACTCGATGTACCTACTACTAAATCTTTAATTTTATTCGCATGGTCATAGTTAAAGGTAGAACCTGAACCATTTCCGGCTGTATACGTACGAACATTTCCTTGATCGTCATAATCAAAGCGATACGTTTGAGAACCGTCTGTCACACGAATGTTTTGATCTAGCGTGTTGTAGTCATACGATACTTTATTTGTGTATCCACCTTGCGTTACTGTTTGTTCTTTTAACTTTTCTGTCTTACTGTTTGCTTTGTCGTGATATGCCCAGTCAATTTTCCCGCCACGGCTATCTGCTGTACTTGTGACACGGTCTGCCTTGTCGTATGTTTTCGTGCGTTCTCCCCCGTTGACATGGTCTTTTACTTTCGTAACTTGTCCATTTTGGTCACGTTCGAATGTAAATGAATCTTTTCCGTTGCGCTTTTCACCAACGACGCGATCTGCTGTATCATATACAGATTCTAAAATAGAGCCGTTTGGCATTGTTGTTTTAATCTTGTTTGCATTTTCATCGTACATATTTTCAATACGACGGTTTAACGCATCGATATACACCGTGTTTTTATTATCTACATCATATTCATATTTGTGTGTCTGTGTCTTCCCGCCAAACATGACAGATTTCTCTGTTGTATTTCCATTATGATCATAACGATAATTTACAGAGGTACCATTTTTCAAAGTAACCTTCGTTAATAGATTATCTTTATTGTAATCATATAGTTTGGTATTTCCTTTTTCATCTGTCTCGCTCTTTTTATTTCCTGATGTATCATATGTGAAGGTGTTTTTCTGTCCTTCTTCATCATACGCAGCCACAACATTTCCATCGTTGTCGTACTCATTTTTTATAAGAGCGTTTCCTTCTAATAGGCGTATATCATCAAACCAAACTTTTCCTTTATTCTCTCTTCTAAAGAGCAGATAAACTTCCATACGTTTAATTGGTTTAGTGGCAGGGATTACAACCGCACTACGATTCCAATCATTTGTCCCACTTGGGAATTTCGCTTGGAAATTTTCCCCACTACCATCTTGATAATGTACATCCGCCCAAATAGAGTAATCTCGAGAGAGTTTGTCTGGTGCAGTATTTTCTACATTTACTGATTTAGACATTCCTGTTAGCGTAATTGGTTCTGCTTTTTTCTGATTTATAGTGATATGCTTGCCATATCCTACATCTGAACCACCATATTGGCTACGCTCTAATACAATAGATGAATGTCCCGTAAAGCTCTCTTGCTGAGAAACATCTTTCGGATCACAACTTGTTCCATCTCCTCGAATCCAACCTGGCATACAGCCATTTCCCGCCATATTTTCTAAACTACTATTTTCAATTGGGTTAAAGCTAGAAGAAACTTCACCTTTTTCTAGTTGAATCTTATCAAACCAGACAGAACCACTCGTAGCAGAACCGCCATTTTCTACTTGTAAATAGATTTGTACTTTTCTCGTTTGTTCTGTTGTTTTAAAAGTAACTTGACGATTAACCCAATCCCTCGTTCCTTGAACTTTATTGTGACGAGTATCATGCCATCCACCATCTACACCAGCACCGTTTTCATTTAATAACTGTACATTGAAGAAAGCAGCACCATTGGCTAAATCCGTTTTCATCATACCACTTAACGTATACGTTGTATTTGGTTCTAACGTTACTTCTTGAATTGCAGCAATATAGCCCCAATCATTATTCGTTGCTTTTGTTGAAATTTTAAGTGATGATTCTCCGCCCAGACCACCTGGTGCCGGTGTTGCATCTTTTGTAATAGATCCGGAATTATTCGCATTTACTGGTACCCATTTTTCCGTACCATTCATTTCAAAGCTTGGATTTTGAATCAGGTTTTCTCCTGTTCCCAACTCTCTAGTTGTCGCAATTGGATTTCCAAACTGATCATACTGCATGAAAGATGATGTATTTGCTGCTTGGTCTGTTTCAGATACTTCTGTGTTTGCTCCTTTATAAGCAACAGTTGTTTCACGATTTTCATTATCTGTCGCTTTTATAAGCCCGTTGTCTTTATTGTACTCAAACTTTTCTGTTCCCATTTCATCAGTAACAGAAGTTACATTCCCATTACCATCATAGGTCGCTGTTTCTGTTTGATTTTTAGGAGTTGTTGTTTTTACTAGGTTATTTGCATTATATTCATACGTTGTCGTTAAATTTAGACGTCCGGAATCTTCAACTGTTTTGACTGGGTTTCCAGCATCGTTATACGTATAAACAGTCTTACGTCCTTTAGGATTCGTTAATGTAACTTCCTTCGAATCTGTATTATATGCTAATGTCGTAGCTTTTCCTAATGGATCCATTACTTTTACTAATCTATTATTCTCGTATGCATATGATGTTTTATATGGTTTGGTATCTGTATGTTGAGGATCATAAATAGATGTTAGTAATCCATTATCATATCCGTATTTATATACTTTTCCTTCTGGTGTTGTAGAAGAAACGAGTAAATCTCCATCATATTTAAATGTAATCGTTTTGCTATCTGGGCCGATTACTCTTGCTGCTTTTTTATTATTCCCATCATATTGTACGACTAACTCTTTACCAGAAGCGTTCTTTACTTTTGATAAACGAGATTCACCATCATACGCATACGTCGTCGTGTTTCCATATTTATCTTTTGTATACTCAATACGCCCCTGTGCATCCCCAGATTTATAGAAAGTAACAGTTTGATCTTTATCTTTTATTTCATACCCGCCTGATACTTGTTTAATTTCCAAATATACACCGGTAGGGGCTTGGTACGTATTATCTCCTGTTCTAGTAAAAGTAATATTCGCACCGTCAGCAGAAATTAAAAGTAAGTTTCCATTTCCGTCGGCCCAAATTCTTTCCTCTAATCCACTCGACCAACCCGTACCAAATAAACCTACCTTTTTACTTTGACTATTATATGTTCTTTCTACTGATACATCCGGTCCGCGCCCTGATAACGTAATATCTTTCTCACTCATAATAAAGTTACCATTTGTAGCATTCACTTTACCATTTAGTACCGGAATAGATGCCCAATAATCAAACATACCCATAAATCCAAAGTCTTGAGAGAATTTAGGTACAAATTCATGAGAAATTTCACTTTCAGCATGCCCTACTTTACTATACGCTGTTACGCGGAACCAATAATTTTTAAAACCTGTATATTGACCACCTGAATTCTTATACACAGGTGATGGATCTACCGCTAATTCTGTTCCTTTTTTATCATGATGAAGTAAATATTGGCCTTTCGCTATTTCATCTTTCGTTGGCCAAATTTTCTCGTTTTGTGTTGTCCAATTTGTCTTATCTCCTACGTCGAAAGCCTCATAATCTTTCCCGTTATATACCCAAACTTTATAACCTGATGCTGCTGGAACTGCATCCCACTTTAATGTGACATATCCCGTTTCCTTATCTGTCGCATTAATATAAGCTGAACCATCTGGCTTTTTCACTTGCTCTAACGGAATAAATGGAACGACTCCATCCGAAAGCGGACTTTCACCAAATGGATACTCTGCTACAATACGAAACCAGTAGCTACTTCTTCCGCTATAATCCCCATACGGACCGCCTGCTTGATAAGCATTTTTATATATTTGTCCTGGGTTAGTAGGTGCTTCTGCCCCTTTTCCGTCATCATGTATCCAGTATCGTCCTTGTGCAATCTCTTCTGGCGTCGGGAATATTTTTTTATCTTTCGTCGTCCAGCTTGTCACATTCCCAACAGGAATATATTCATAATCATATCCATTAAAAATGGCAATATTATAACCTGTTGCTCCTGGAACTGCATCCCATTGTAGATTGAAGTGACCTGAACCACTCCCACTCCCATTTGAATAAGCTTGCACCTTTGGCATATTCGGTTTCGCATATGAATATTTCACTTCCAAGTACGGTGCATTTTCTCCATTTTCAGCTGCAATAAACTTTTTCCAATGGCTTTGCCCGTTTCCATTTGCATGTAGCTTAAAACCGTTGTTTGGTCTCGCGCCATCTACCCATGCTTTCACTGTATTCGTTACATTGAACTGGGCCCATTTTCCGCGTCCCACATCAGTTTGTGCAATGTTATTAGAACCTGGTTTATTATTCCAGTTCACTCCACCAACATTCCATCCACCTGTTACTTCATCTAACCAAACACCATTCGGTTGATTTCCATAATAATGCCAAGCTGCATAGGCGTGGAATGTTGCACCTTCAATCTTTGCACCTTTTAAATTTGAAACATTCGGTTTAACAAATGCAAAGTTTGTTCCAGTTGATCCATCATAATACCCAACTTTTAACGTATACGCATTTTGACCTGAATCCCACAGTTTTCCTCCTGAATAATTGACAGTTGGATAGGCGCTTGCAGCGTATGCATTTTCAAAGTTACCTAGTTCAACAGAAGGATCTACATATACTGGATATTTCCGCTCTGGTGCCTGTAACCACTGCGGGTCTGCAGTAACAGTTAATGTATATGTTTTTTCAGCTGTCTTCTCAATATTGTAACGAACCGCATCTGACGTTACAGCCTCACCTGATTGTTGATCCACATTTGAATCATTCATATACGGTTTCGGTAATGTGAAGACTTTTTCTTTTTTCTCATTTTGGAAGTCGATTGAACCATCTTCCTGTAAGCTCGGTGTTAAATCTGTTTCTAATGCAAATGTAAAAATATGATGTCCTGTATATTCACGTAATACAAAATCTTCTTTTACATTTTCGTTAAACGTCGTGCTCTTTAAATCAATATTTGGGAAGATCCCTTTATACCATACTTTATTATTTTCATGTGTCGCAGTGACCGGTGCTGGCTTCACTTCACCTTTTTCACCATTTGCACTTATTAATTTGTACTGAATATTATGTTTTTTTACTTTGAATTGAACGTACTTTCCATCTTGTGCTGTTTTCTCGAATTCTGGTTCTAATGTTGTATTTTCCGTTACAATTTTTGCGTTAGGTGCTTCTACTAATTTCGGTGAAACCTCTTCTAACTTTCCATTCTTTTCAATATGAATTGGTTCCGTATATACCCTTTTTGTATACGTACCATCATTATTGTCAAAAACTTTCTCTGTCTCTGTTCTTTCTTCTACAATCTCAGTCGGACTCGCCTGCACTCTAGCTTTGTTCTTCTTTAATTGATCTGGATGTGGATCCGGTAGCTCGATTTCCTCTTTCTTTTCCACTTCCGGACTTTGTTCTGAATTTGGAGATGGTGTAAACGGTGGTGCTGTTTCCGCCAATCCATTCAGTGGTATGGAAGTAACAATTAATGCAACTACGATAAGTTGGATTACGTACCTATACCATTTCTTCTTAACTTGCTTCTTTTCCATACATTCACCCCTGATTCGCATCGGTTAATTTTATACAATAACGAATCTAATGAATTTTAGAATAAAACTCAATTGAAAAAATGTAAGATTTTCAAAAAAGATACCAATTACGAATTTTTTTCAACAATTAACTTGTTATTATTACATAATTCGACAAAATGAATTATAATATCAAATTATACGGATTAATAATTAACAAAGTGTAATATCTACCTAATTTATTATGATTAAATAATGGATTAACAAGAAAATCATTCCAAAAATCAGTATTCACAACCTAATTTAACAAAAAAGAATTATCCCATGAAAGAGATTGAATCTGCGTCAAACCTTCAACCATATTTCATATAAGACTACGCTATCACAGCAAACAAAAAAGGTGCTCAAAAGATATATTTTGAGACACCCTTCTGTTATTAATAAGTTGTTAATATAGTCGTTTTTCATTGTTAATTCTAATTAATGTTAACACTCTTAAATCACAAAATCCTCCGGAATAAACACTTTCACTTCTTTCGGCTGTACGTATACGAAATCACCCGCTTGAATGCTGAGATGCTTGAACTGTTCTTTACTTATTTCTGCTTCTAAGTACTCATCTGTTCCATCTCGTTTTAATTCTACATATACGACAGGTCCAACTGCGTGAGAGTATGATACTTTGGCCGGGATTGCATCTACGCTTTGTTTCGTACGAGAGATTGATAAGTCATGCGGCCTTACGTAGGCTATTCCGTCTACGTTGAAAACGTGCTTATGCTCTGGTGCTTCTAGTTCGATCGATCCTACATTTAGCTTTCCTTTATGAACGCGGCCGTGAAATAAATTTACATTTCCTAAAAAGTCATATACAAACGGACTTGCTGGGTTTTCATATACTTCTTCCGGTGTTCCCATTTGTTCAATGCAGCCTTCATTCATTACAACGATGCGGTCTGCAACGTCTAACGCTTCTTCTTGATCATGTGTTACGAATACGCTCGTAATTTGAAATTCGTCATGTAATTTTCGGAGCCATCTGCGTAATTCTTTTCTCACCTTCGCATCGAGTGCACCGAACGGTTCATCAAGTAATAAAATTTTCGGTTCGACTGCAAGTGCCCGGGCTAGTGCAATACGTTGACGTTGTCCACCAGATAATTGCGCTGGATAACGTTTAGCAAAGCCATCCATTTTTACGAGCTTTAATAATTCTGTTACCTTTTCTTCTATCGCTTCTGCTGACGGTCTTAAGCTTTTCTTTCTTACTTTTAAACCGAAAGCGACATTCTCAAATACATTCATATGTTTAAAGAGCGCATAGTGCTGAAAGACGAAACCGACTTGCCTGTTTTTCACGTGAATGTCTGTTAGATCTTCCCCATCAAATGAAATAGAGCCTCCATCCGCTTCTTCTAATCCTGCAATAATGCGTAATAACGTCGTTTTCCCAGAACCTGACGGGCCTAATAAGGCAACAAGTTCACCTTTTGGAATATCCAAATGAATGTCTGTTAGTGCTTGAAATGTACCATATTGCTTTGATACACCTTGAATTTGAATACTCACCGTAATCCCCCTCTTATTGTCGTTTTTCCATTCGCCATTCAATCCAGTTTTTTATAACGAGTGTAAACACTGCAATTAATGACATTAACGTCGCTACTGCAAATGCTGCTGAAAATTGATATTCATTGTACAAAATTTCAATATGAAGCGGCATCGTATTCGTAATACCGCGCACGTGACCTGATACGACAGAAACGGCTCCAAACTCACCGATAGCACGGGCATTACATAGAATCATGCCGTATAAAAGACCCCATTTTATATTTGGAAGCGTAACGCGCCAAAACATTTTCCAGCCACTTGCGCCAAGTGATAAAGCTGCCTCTTCTTCACTTTTCCCTTGCGCCTGCATAATCGGAATTAATTCACGTGCAACGAACGGGAAGGTTACAAAGATTGTTGCGATAATAATGCCTGGTACAGAGAAAATGAGTTTCACTCCATGTTCAAGTAACCATTCGCCAAGAGCACCCCTCGGTGTGAAAAGTAAAACGAATACTAATCCTGCGATAACTGGTGACACAGCAAACGGCAGTTCAATAAGAGAGAGTAATACTTGTTTTCCTTTAAACTGAAACTTTGTAATAAGCCATGCGGCCGCTACCCCAAATATCGTATTAAGCGGCACAACGATTAACGCAACGAGAAGCGTTAATCTAATTGCTGAAAATGCTTCTTGATCTGTAATAGCGGCAATGTATACATCCATCCCTCTTTCAAAGGCTTTTAGAAAAATAGTTATGAGTGGCAGTAATAGAAAGAGAGATAAAAATAAAACTGTAATCGTAATTAATATGCCTGGTACAAGCTTAGATTCTTTTTTAGCTGATACGCTTTTTACTATTTTCTTTTCTAATACTGTTGGTTCCATCTTCTCTCCTCCTATTCACTTTTTAGTTCATGCCTTCTACTCCAGCTTTGAATCATATTAATAAGAAGAAGGAAAAGGAGAGAAATAATAAGCATCACGGTCGCTACAGCTGTTGCCCCCGCATAATCATATTGTTCTAGTTTCGTCATAATCATCAGTGGTGCAATTTCTGTTTTCATCGGCATATTACCTGCGATGAAAACGACAGATCCGTATTCTCCTAATGCTCTTGCAAATGCGAGTGAAAAACCTGCAAGAAGAGCGGGAAATATCTCTGGTAAAATGATTTTCACAAATATTTGCAAGCGGGATGCACCTAAACTCGAAGCTGCCTCTTCTACTTCTTTATCAATATTTTGCAGCACTGGTTGCACCATTCGAACGACAAATGGTAAACCGATAAAAGTAAGCGCAACGATAATTCCGAGTGGTGTAAAAGCTACTTTTATGTGAAACAGACTAAATATTTTCCCAATCCATCCATTTTCCGCATAAAGCGTTGTAAGTGTAATACCAGCTACAGCTGTCGGAAGTGCAAACGGTAAATCAATGAGTCCGTCTAATAGTCGTTTCCCTGGAAATTTGTAGCGTACGAGCACCCAAGCTATTAATAAACCGAAAATGGCATTTACAATAGCAGCTGCAAATGAAGTTGTAAAACTAACTTGATAGGAATGCAACACACGCTCGTTCGTTATAACCCCAGCGAACTTCTTCCAACCTAACTGTGAAGTTTGAATAAATACGATAGAAAGTGGTATAAGTACGAATAAACTCATGTACAACATTGTAAATCCAAGCGATAATCCAAACCCTGGTAAAACACGCTTCTTCCTCATCCTCTTTCACCTCATCCCCCTTTAGCAGTGCATTATTTTTGATAAATTTTATCGAATACGCCGCCGTCATTAAAGTGTTTTTCTTGTGCTTTTTTCCAGCCACCAAATAGTTCATCTACTGTAAATAATTGAACTTTCGGAAATTGGGATTCATATTTTTCTGCTACTTTTTCATTGCGCGGACGATAAAAGTTTTTCGCCGCAATTTCCTGTCCTTTTTCTGAGTACAAATATTCAAGATACCCTTCTGCTACTTTTTTCGTTCCTTTTTTATCAACGACTTTATCTACAACCGCTACTGGTGGTTCTGCAAGTACACTAATAGAAGGGGTTACAATTTCAAATTTATCTTTTCCAAGCTCTTTTTGAGATAATAACGCTTCATTTTCCCATGCGATTAATACGTCACCAATTCCTTTTTCAACAAATGTTGTCGTTGCTCCGCGCGCTCCTGAATCTAATACTTCTACGTTTTTATAAATTTGGCTAACAAACTCTTTCGCCTTATCTTCACTATTATTATATTTTTTCAATGCGTATCCCCACGCCGCTAAATAGTTCCAACGTGCTCCGCCTGATGTTTTTGGATTTGGTGTAATGACAGACACATCTTTTTTCGTTAAATCATCCCAGTCTTTAATTCCTTTCGGGTTTCCTTTTCGAACAAGAAATACAATTGTTGACGTGTACGGAGTGGAATTATTCGCAAGTCGCTTCTGCCAATCTTCTGCTAATTGTTTTTTCTTACTAATCGCATCAATATCATAAGCAAGTGCTAGTGTAACAACGTCTGCTTCTAAGCCATCAATAACAGAGCGCGCTTGACTTCCAGATCCCCCGTGTGATTGTTTTACATTTACTGTTTGCCCATGCTTCTCTTTCCAATACTTCGCAAAATCTTTATTGAAATCTTGATATAACTCCCTCGTTGGATCATACGAAACATTTAAAAGCTCAACTGTTTGTTTATCTCCACTTCCTTCAGAATTACTAGTGGATGTTGCCGAACCACACCCTGATAAAAGTACAACTGCTGATAATAAAACACCTGTACTTTTCATAAACGCTGTCTTACCCCACTTTTTCATCGTTAAGCCCCCCTAGTTTATACAATAGAAAAAGGCACACAATATATTCACAAACGTGAACATTGTGCGCCTTCAGTTTATCTGATTAGCTTCTAATGTATTGTATTCGATTTCTTTTCATTTTAATTCTGTAATTCATATGTGTCAACTTGGAATTTGGATTTTCTTACTAAACTAAAATATTGGCATACTTCGAGCCCAATGATTTTTCAAATCAGCAAATTCTTTTGGTAACTTACTATTTCCATTCCATTCTAATTTATATGCATTTACTAACACCGTAGCCATTGATTCACGGTTCATTACTCCATTTTGATTAAAATTACCGTTCTTATCATTTTCAGAGTTCATCCATAATTTCACAAATAAGATATTGCACTCGCCGTAAGCGTTAATCCCTTCTGTTCTATGTATATCTCCTCCTTGTTGGTCATATGAAGCTTTAAATATATGGCACCACAGCTTAATCAATGCACAAAAAAATGAGGCAACCACCTTCAAAGATGGTTGCCTCATTTTTACACTTGCATCGCTTTCTCTCTCAATGCTCTTCTTAACAACTTACCAGTCGTATTCTTCGGTAATTCTATTAAAAACTCAATGCTTTTCGGCACTTTATATTTCGCTAAATGTAACGTACAGTAATGCATTAGTTCTTCTTCTGTTACGTTCGTTTGTTTCAGAACGACGTAAGCTCGCACTGCTTCTCCTAAGTTTTCATCAGGAACACCGATTACAACAACTTCCGCTACTGATTCGTGCGTATATAATACTTCTTCTACTTCACGAGGGTATACGTTATAACCGCCAACTAAAACGATATCTTTTTTACGATCAACGATATAGAAGTAACCTTCTTCATCCATTTTCGCTAAGTCACCTGTATATAGCCAGCCGTCTTTCAATGTCGCAGCTGTATCTTCTGGTGCATTATAGTATCCTTTCATAACGTTAGGTCCACGAACGATTAATTCGCCGACTGCGCCGACAGGTACTTCTTCCCCAAGTTCATTTACAATTTTATTTTCTACATGCCAAATATTTGTGCCAATTGATCCTGGTTTACGAGGACGATCTAGCGGATTGAAACAAGTAACTGGTGATGCTTCTGATAAACCGTATCCCTCTGAAACAATAACATTAAAACGTTTTTCAAAGTTTTGCAGAAGAGCAACAGGCATCGATGCACCACCAGAAATACAAAGACGAAGCGTCTTCACATCTTCTGCGCTTGCTTCTTCAAATAAATATAAATAATTGTACATCGTCGGTACGCCAGCAAAAATCGTTGGTTCGTACGTGCGACAAATACGGAATACTTCTTTCGGACTAAATTTCGGTAACATTAAAATTGTTGCCCCGTTCACAATCGGTGCATTTACCGCAACTGTTAAACAGAACACATGGAACATTGGCAGTGCCGCAACGACGCGATCGTCAGCAGTAAATTGTAAATAAGACGCAACATCATTCGCATTACTATATAAATTTTTATGTGTTAACATAGCGCCTTTTGGTTTTCCAGTTGTACCTGAAGTGTATAGGATAACCGCTACATCTTCTTCATCTAGTTCAGGGCCTTCGTATTGTAAGTCTCCAGCCCCCACAAAACTAGTAAACGTTTTCATTTTTTCGGTTTCTGTATGGTTAAAATCTGATGAGGTTTCGCATATGATGATGTTTTCTAATGAAGGAAGTCTTGTTGTAAGAGATTGTATAACAGGTAGAAGGACGTCGAGTACGATGATTGTTTTTACATCTCCATTTTGTAAAATGTAATGCATTTCGTCTGCTGTATAAATTGGATTAACTGGAATAACAGTTGCTCCAGCTTTCATTGTTCCGTATAAACCGACCAAAAAATGTGGTGAGTTCCCAACAACTAATGCGACATTGTCCCCTTTTCCAATGCCCATTTCTGCTAAATTGCTAGAAAACCTTGTGACCATTTTGTTTAATTGGTCATATGAGACCGACTGATCCATAAATATATAAGCCGGTTTATCCCCCTTCTTTTTTGCCGTTTCAGCCAAAGATTGAACGAGATTCACAAAAACCCCACCTTTATAAAATTTAGAATATTTAAAAATTCTAAATTAATTATATTAAAAGAAAATTAAAGTAGCAAGTGATATTCTATTAACTGCATATAGACAGATCACCTTCTCTTAGTTTACTTTGGAAAAATAAGGGGATTTTATTCGCAAGTAATTTATGAAACTAGACCAGAAATCATTTTAGGATAATATGCATTCATCTTTTCTCTAAGTTTATTAAGTTCCTCTTTATTTAACGTTGTATGCTCTCCAAACAAGTTGATCGCGTCCGCTCCATCTGCATGAAAATACACCGTAACATATAATGTCGGTAACCCTGTATTGTCTTCATCTATTGATAAGACGACATCTGGCGTTTTATTAACAGTGCTGAATGTTTCATTTCTTTCCCATTCCTTATTTTGAAACCTGTCCTGTATATCCTGTATCTTTCGTTTGTTATCTGTATGCGTAAAATATATAACATTATCCCGCGCTGGCTTTCCAATAGATAAAAGGGTACGACTTGAGGAAGTTTCACTGTTACACGCTGCAATCCCAATGACGAATCCGAGCAATATTACAATGTGTATGACCCTTTTCATATCGATCCGCCTCCTTTTCATATATATATTCCTTTATAAGAGGCAGATGTCCTGTAAGTATACATTTTGTGGTAAATGGAATTATATCGACAAAACTACAAAAAGAAAGAGGCTGCCTTTATGGCAGCCTCCCTCATTTTTAGAAGAATAAATGTAAGAAATCTTCTGTTGTAATGTTACCGAAGTAGCGTGCGATATCTACGCCTTCTAAAGCTGCAGTGAATGCATCTTTATCGAACTGAATGCCCGTTAGACGCTCTTCAATATCATGAACATCTAGTGAACCAAAGAAGTCCCCGTAAATTTTACATTCTGTTACTGTTCCTTTTTTCACTTCAAGACGCACATCAACTTGTCCAACTGGGAAGCGGTGTGAATGTTGTAAGTTGAACTTCGGTGATTTTCCGTAGTTCCAATCCCAATTTTGGTAACGTTCTTCAGAAAGTTTGTGGATCTCTTTCCAATCATTTTCTGTTAATTCGTACGTTGGGATTTCTGTTTCTCCTTCGAAAATTGTTTCTAGAAGCAGTTGTCTAAACTCTTCTGTCGTCATTTCTTCGTTTAGAAACTCTGTAATGTTCGCAACGCGGCTACGGATTGATTTAATACCTTTTGATTGAATCTTATCCATTTTTACTTTTAACGCTGATACGACGTGATCGATTTCAGAGTCAAATAGTAACGTACCGTGGCTGAACATACGACCTTTCGTTGAGAACTGCGCGTTACCTGAAATTTTTCTACCTTCAGCTAAAATGTCGTTACGACCACTTAGTTCTGCATTTACACCTAATTTACCAAGCGCTTTCGTTACAGGCTCTGTGAATTTTTTGAAGTTGCTGAAACTATCTCCATCATCTTTCGTAATAAAACTGAAGTTTAAGTTTCCTAAATCATGATATACTGCACCTCCGCCTGATAGACGACGAACGACATGAATACCTTTTTCTTTTACGTAATCTGCATTAATTTCTTCTACTGTGTTTTGGTTTTTACCAATGATAATCGAAGGTTCGTTAATGTAGAACAGTAAATATGTTTCGTTAATATCTAAATTTTTCACACAATATTCTTCAATCGCTAAGTTTATTCTAGGGTCTGTAATTCCTTTATTATCAATAAATAACATCATATCACCTCATGAGTTCCATACGTAGCCACTATGCGCTAGCGTAATATGGCCACTGAAAATTTGTTTTGCTTCTGTTACTAAATCAGATGGGTTGCCTGTATGCGGTAAGTGCGTTAATAAAAGTTCTTTTACATTCGCATGTTTTGCAATACTTGCTACTTCTGTACTATTCATATGCCCTGCTTTTGCAGCCTCTTGATGTGCATACATATTACACTCACAAATGAAAAGATCAGCATCTTTTGTGAATGGAATGAATTCAGGAATATAACTTGAATCAGCGCTGTATACTACAGCATCATCTCCAGCTGTAATACGCATCGCAAAGCATGTAACAGGATGAACAGTTTTTAAGAACGAAATCGAGAACGGTCCAACTTGAAGTGTTTCTTCTGGATTGTACGCGATTCCTTTCGTATGTGGTTCATGTGTTAAAGAATGGAATCCATTCTCGTCAAACGTATGACCGTATATTGGTAATTCCGGTAGTTGCCTTGTTGTCGCACTCGTAATTAATCTCGCATATTGCAATACCCCAATGTCCGCAACATGATCGTGATGATAGTGTGACAGTACAACTGCATCTATATCAGATGGTGTTATATATTTTTGAAGCTGTGCTAGTACACCACTACCACAGTCTACAAGTAAACGAAAACCATCGTGTTCAAACAAATACCCCGACGTTGCTTCTCCCGCTTCTGGAAAGCCGCCCCAAAAGCCGACAACAGTCATTTTCATATGTATCCATCCTTTCTAAAACCGAGTAGGAATGCAGTTTTTCTCCGTACTTGAGAAAGTTTTTTACTTACATCCTACATTGTTAACTATAATCCATTTCCTAAACTTTTTCATTAATTTTCAATTTTGTTATAAAACAGTTGTTGACTTTTATTTTTTGTACTAATACAATGATAGTAAGAAATGGAAATGGAGGGATTGACATGATCGATCAACCAATGGAGTTTTTCAGAAATTTACCGACGAAAACTTGTGCGCACTGTGGGAAAGAAATTGATGAGCAACACGAAGCATACCATAACAAATGTGACGATTGCGTTCACGAAGAATAGTAGTTTGTGAACATAAAAAACCTAGCAGACATAGTCTACTAGGCTAATAACATCTTATCCTTCATCGTTGAACCTTTCACCAAGAGCTCCAGTTCAAACTCATACAATTCTTTTTTTCGATAATTTTTCGTATGGATTTTATCCATCATCAGGTCGACAACTTTTCGGGCCATTTCATCAATTGGCTGTTCAATTGTCGTAATACCTGGTTCTGTAATCTGCGATAATATTTGATTATCAAAACCGATAACAGCGAGATCATCTGGAATGCTCCAGTTATGGTGCTTCGCCTCTGAGATAATTCCAGCTGCTACCTCATCGCCTCCTGCCAAAATCGCGGTAGGATTTTTTTTGTCCTTTAATACTTCATGGAATATTCGTTTTCCATCTTCCCAAGAGAAAGCGTTTTCAAGAAAGTCAATCGCTTCTACTTGGCGGCTCTTCTCAGTTATTGCACGTAAAAAGCCCATTTTTCGCTGCTGGCTAACGACTTTGGTTTCGTTACCACGGCAAAAAATAAGATTACGATATCCTTGATCTAACACATGCTTCGCAGCTATGTATGCTCCTTGCGCATGATCAAACTTCACTGTTGGAATATTTGCTTCCTCAATATATTCATTACACAACACGATTGGACCGTGCTGTAAGTATGGCTCTACATCTTCCCACGGATTTTCTAGTGAACATAGAATAATCCCATCTACTTGTTTCGTAGATAATAATTGTAAATACTCCATCTCTTTTTCCGGTAAATATCTTGTTTGACAAATAATCAGTTTATATTTATGTTCAGAAGCAGCAATCTCGATTGCTTCAATAAATCTACTGAAGAAAGGATTTGTAATCCTTGGAACTAGCACCGCAATTGTTTCCGTTTTTTGTTTACGAAGCCTTCTCGCCGCAGAATTAGGAACGAAGCCTAAATGCTTCATTGCTAATTGAACCCTTTTTTTCTTCTCATCTGAAACATATGGATGATTATTAATCACCCTAGAAACCGTTGTCCTTGATAACCCCGCTAATTTCGCCACGTCCTCTATAGTCGACACGAAATTCTCCCCCTTTGCATGAAAACGTTTTCTTAAATTGATTATATAGTATATTATTGGAAACTGCAATATCGGTTGTTATGATTTTACTATATTAATATTATACATAGGAAAAAGTCTGTTAATGCAGGGGCAATATACTACTTTTAGAAATTTACGTTATGTACATTCCTTTTCTTAATACCATATATCCTTTATTCAATATAAAACCCCATCAATACGTCATCTCCATATGATCCATCTTCATACTTTATTTGCTTTCTTTGTCTTCCTTCTTCTACAAAACCCATACGTTTGTACACTTTAATTGCCCGATCATTAACAGAAACTACACCTAAGCAAATTTTCTCTAAACCTTTCTGCCCTTTAGCCCAACTAATAAGAAATTCAATTAATTTCGTGCCGATGCCTTGATTACAATACGCCTCTTTAATCCCCATTCCCATTGTGCCTGCGTGTTGTAACCGTTCTAGTTCATATCGGGTGAAAAGTAAAAAGCCAACTACCTTCCTATCTACTTCATACACGATATAAAGATTACCTTTCTCATTACTTTTCCGTATCTTTTCTCTTTCTGCATTACTATCATTCGGTAACTTCTGTGGGGATACTATGAAAAATTTTGTAGTAGTTTCCGATAATATAATTTCTTTTCTAATATTCATAATTGCTTCTGCATCAGTCTCTTTTACTAACCGTATCATTGAATCACCTCGTACTTTTTCTTTTTAAAAATAATATTAAAACTATAAAACGTCCAATATGCAATATTACATATTGAGAATCTTTTTACTCTTGATACAATATTCATACATCAAAATAAAAGGAATGTATGCAATGAATCCAATCTTAACAGCTGCAAAACAACTATTACATAAAGAAGAAAAGGTTTTATCTACTTTAAAATGTTCACTTACTGGCTATATGATTACGCATAAAGTCCCGTATCCTGGCATGTTACTTGCTACTAATAGAAGACTTCTCTTTTTTAGCCAATATAAAAACACATTCATTGCCGAATTTGATTATGAAAAAATATTATCCGTAGAAACGAAGAGAAGAATCTTTGACAAAAAAATAATATTTTACTATGAAGATGAATATATAACGCTTGGATACATTACAAGTTCGAATGTTGAAGCGTTCATAGACTTACTACAAAGAAACAGCAAGACTTGCACAGGCTTATAATCAGCGGGGATCCCCTCGCTGATTCATTATTTTAACTCCTCTCACTTCGTCCAAACTTCTCTCCCGTTTATACGGTACATATTATCCTCTCTATCCATAAACCCCTGTACAATAAATTCACGTCTAATTGTACAAAAATCATCATGATATTGTTTTATAAATGTATTAATTTCTTTTTCTGTATATTGATTTTCAGCATTTAACTTGCTTATTAAATGCTCCAACAATACTAGTTTTTTCTTCTTTTGACCTGGAATCGATTTTAAACGATCCCCTTTATCGAAAAAGTTACGAATGGTCGTATCGCGGAATTTCATTTCACTTTCAGTCATTTTTTATCCTCCATCACTTTTTTTCTTTATCTTTTCACTTAAAATATCAATAAAGTAATATCCACCCATTAACACATAGTAGAACGTAAGTATTCCAAATGCATCTTTCATACTTGTATATACTTCTTTATCAAACAGTATAGGTGAAAGGGCATAAACAAGAAAGATGATTAGCGGATTTACGATAAAATAATAAGTAAGATTGCCTCTCATCATATCAACTCCTCTACCCTATGTTTCTCTGTAAATTGTTGTAATTCCTTTTCTTTCGTTTCTATAGCTTTTAGAAAGATTTATAGATGAACTAAGGAAAAAATGCCCTCTATTAAAATAAAAAAGCACCAAAAAGGTGCTTTTTTACGCTTCAACCGATTGATTTTCAGCAACATTTTTAAATTGTCGTTTGTGCATCAAAGTTAAGGAGGCGATTGTTCCAAGTGATAATACAACGATAAAGATCATGAGCATTCCTATGTTTTGCCACATGAAGTTAAAGTCTCCACTCGATACGACCGCTTTCAATCCTGATACAGAGTATGTCATCGGTAACCAAGCATTGAATGGTTGTAAAAACTTCGGAATCAACTCTAACGGGAATGTTCCAGCACTTGTTGTAAGCTGCATAATTAATGTAATGATGGCGATAAAACGACCTGCATCACCAAAAGCTGTTACTAAACATTGAATTAATGCGATAAACGCTAAACTTGTAATGATGCTAAAGAGTATGAAGTATGGAATGCTTTGTACTTCTACACCCAATCCGAACAGTAATATGACATCTGCTACTATCGCTTGAATAATACCGACTGATAGTAACACGCCGAACTTACTAATAAACCAACTAAATCCTGATTTCGGAACGCCAACTGTATCGCGTAATGGGTATACGATAGATAGTAGTAATGCCCCAACGAATAAACCAAGTGATAAGAAATATGGTGTAAATCCAGTTCCATAGTTTGGAACTTCCGCTATTTTTTCCGTCTTCACTTTTACAGGACTTGCAAACATATCATACGTTTTATCTGTCCCTTTTACTTCCCCAGTTTTCTCTGCCCCTTCCCCAAGTTTCTCAGCAAGTTCACCTGAACCGTCGTTTACTTTTACGAGACCATCCGTTACTTTTCCTGATCCGTCTGCTAGTTTATTAACGCCATCGATTAGCTGGGTTGAGCCAGTTGATAATGTGCCTAAGCCTGTTGTTACTTGACCGGAGCCATCTGCTAATTGATTTACTCCACCTGCCATTTGATTTGCTCCTACAGATAATGTACCTAAACCGCCTGTTACTTGGCTTGAGCCATCCGTTAATTGATTTACTCCTGCAGATAATGTTCCTAAACCACCTGTTACTTGGCTTGAGCCATCTGCTAATTGATTTACTCCTGCAGATAATTGACCTAATCCATCTGTTACTTTTCCAGAGCCGCTTTGTAATTGCGTTACTCCATCAATTAATTGAACTGATCCATCTTTTAATTTATCAGCACCTATTTTTGCATTATCTAATCCCTCACCAAATCCATGAAACTTACTAACAAATTCATTTTGTGCGTTCGTTAGTTTCTCAACACCATCTGCCAGAGCTTTCATCCCTGCTGGATTTGGTAATTTATTTTGCAATCCATTTGTTGTTTGATGTATTTCGCCCTTTAATTGTTTTATTTCTTCATTTAGTTTATTTGTTCCACCTGCTACTCCGGCAGCCTTTTGCTGAACTGTCGCTGTACTTTTTACAGCACTTGTTATGAACGGTTGTAACTGCTCTTGATATTCTTTTGGTAAACTTTCAATTTGCTTTTGTAAATTCGCTACATCTTGTGCTGCAGTTTTAGCATCTCCTACTGTTGATTGCGTAAGTTCATTTAACTGATTTATATTCGCCCCAGCTCCATCTATTTTTTCATTTACTGTATTCAATATAGAAGGAACTTTCGACTGCATTTCCTCTAAGCCTGCAGCAGACTTTTGTACGTTACTATTTAAATCTTGCAATCCCTTTTGAATTTCTTGAGACCCTTTTTCTAATTGACTTCGCCCTTCAACAAGTTTTCCCATACCATTTGATAAATCAGTTGTTCCTGTTTTTAAATCACCGGATTTACTTACTAATTTGTTCAAGCCACCGGTCACTTTCTCAGATCCATCACGCAATTCACCCGTTTTGCTATTTAATGTATTTAAACCTGCTGTTACTTTTCCTGACCCATCTACTAATTTTCCGATACCTGCATTGCTATTTAATACATGTAAACCATCTGTTACTTTTCCTGATCCATCTACTAATTTCCCGATACCTATTTGCATTTCACCGGTTTTGCTATTTAACGTATTTAAACCTGCTGTCACTTTCCCAGATCCATCAAATAGTTTCCCAACTCCATCCTTCATCTCCCCAGATTTCCCTTGAAGTGTATGAAGGCCATCCGTCACTTTACTTGAACCATCATGCAATTCACTTGATCCGTCGTGTAGTTTACTTGCCCCTTCCGCTCCATCTGCTAATCCTTTTGAGACGTCTTTAATAGAATCGAACATTTTCTTTGCATATGTTTTCGTTAACGTGCTTGATACTTCAGTTTTAATCTTTTCAATGGCTGTTCCTCCAATTTGTGAAGATAAGAAGTTTAAACTTTCGTTTGGAATGTACTCTAAGTTTAATGGCTTTGGATTGTCTTTTAGTAACGTTGTAGCGTTACTTGAGAAGTCATCTGGAATGCGCACTAACATGTAATACTTTCTACCTTCCATTCCTTTCTTTGCTTCTTTTTCACTTACGCACTCCCATTTAAAACTTTTATTATCTTTTAAATTATCAACGAGCCCTTTTCCGACCTCAATTGGTTTCCCATCAAATACTGCGCCTTTATCTAAATTGACTACTGCAACTGGTAAGTCATCTAACTGTTTATACGGATCCCAAAAGGCCCACAAAAACATCCCTGCATATAAAATCGGTACGAATAAGACCGCAATAATTGGAATTAATATTTTTTTACTTTTTATAATTTCCGTGAACTCTTTCCGAAGTAACTGATTCCCTTTCATAATTTCTCCCCCTTTTATAAAATGACCAAAATGTTCATATAGTCATTTTTACCCAAACAAAAAGGCTATACTTGTTCATACATATGCCTTATCCCCGAATTTATTACTATGCAACTTTTTCTCATTATGATTATAATTTTTCTATATCCCCCCTTAACTTAAATATATGACCACATTGTTCATTCGGTCATTTTTTTATAAAATTAAAAGGATTATCTTAGTTTGACAATCCTTTTAGTAAATAAAGTTCAAATAACTCTGCAATTTTTTCTTTTTCTAGCGGTTCATGATTTTTTTCCCAATCAAAAATAAGCGATACGTATAGACGAAGCATAATAAATGCTGTAATTTCTGGATCACATTTGCTAATTTCACCTTTTTCAATCGCAATCTTTAAATACGATTGAATAACAGAAACGATTTCCACATCAACTTGTTGCATAACTTCTTGTACTTCTTTCGTTCCCATATCGCGCTCTTCTTGAATTAATTTAATCATGAGCTGATGTTCTTTTCTAAATTCCAAGATGCTATATAATGCTCTATGTACATTTTCAAAAAATGAAACATCAGAACGAATTGCACTTTCTGCAACTTGCTTCATTTCTGTAATTAAATTAGAAATAATTTCACCAAATAGCTCTTCTTTATTTTTGAAAAAAGTATAAATCGTTCCTTTTCCTACATTCGCTAACTTCGCTACTTGATCCATCGTTGTTGCTTTATAACCGAACGCTGAAAAAGACTTTGTTGCAGCCTCAATAATAGAACGTTTTCGATCTATTGCCACATCATCACCTCCAAAAATGACCAATTGGATAATATAGTCAATCAGTACATCTTTGATATTACCACACGCTTACATTCTATACAAGTTCTCTTTTTATTATTTCCAGTATAAAAGATTTCAGTCAAGTTATATCATACTGTCCATAGTGTATCAAAAAGTATACTTGTATGGAAAGCTAGAATATATTCATAATAATTGCTGGCTAGATCCCACTAGAAATTTAATAAAATAGACAGTGTTCTTAAAACTAAAAGTTTAAGAACACTGTCTATTATTTTGACATAGAAAGTAATATTTTCTCCATTTCTTTCTTAGTTAGCTCATCATCGATTATCTCTTCATATATCTTTGTATCTCTTGTAAAAATATCATTCACTATGACAATCTGATACTCACTATTCTTTCCTTGTTCTGGTACAAACATTTTGAGCCCTTTTAACTTACCCTCTCCATGAGAAGATTTATTATAGACCATTCCTTTCCCGTCTAAATTATAACTTTCTAGATTCTCTTCTCCAGGCATCATGTAGTGAAGTGGATCCTTATTACCACCTGCATAAATCCTTGATTGGTAAATTGTAAAACCATATTTTCCATTTGTATATTCTGATTTAACAACTAATTCTACATCTCTTCCAAAATATGAGTCAGCCCATTCCCTCTTTAATTCATAACCTTCAGGTATATAAGTCGGCTGCTTAATTTGATACGGTACATGTTCTTTCGCTTCTTCTATAGTATATGTTAAAGACTTCTCCACCCTTTCCGAAAGTGGAACTAATTTCTTCTCAATACTAGCTAATCTTTCTTGATCAGCTTTATTCAAACGTTCACGTTTAAATTCCTTTGTATCTCTATCATAATTCTCAGGTACTTTTTTATTAACCATTGCTTTTTTATGAATTTCTTTAGCTTCTTTAAATAATTGAACATACTGCTCAAATTCTTCTTTTGTAAAATTCTTTTCTGCCAAATACAAAAAATCTGTATCCCTTTTATATGACTTTATTGACATACCCCATTCTCTACTTGCATTCTCTGGTGTACCTAATACTGTTTCTATCGCTTTTTCAAAAGCTGCTTTAGATTGCTTTTTTTCTACAACCTTTTCTTCCTGTCTTTCATCTCCCTCAGTTATCTTTGCATTTAATAAAAATCCGCCTGCTATAGCTGCTATCGCAATAATCCCAAGTAAAGAAAGACGATACGATTTCTTTTGGAATTTTTTAATCATAACGATTCTCCTTTTTAGTGTTCGTTTATTTCTACTTAAATTTGCTAGGCTTGGTACTTGATAGGAATAATGTTCTAAGAGGGTAATAATTGTATGACCGTATGCAATTTGTTCCTCTTTATCTATAAAAGTAAGTGCATATGCATCACATGCCAATTCTTGATCTTCTCGCATACAAAAATAGGCGTACCAAAGAATTGGATTGAACCAATTTAATAGGATTAAACTGTACATAATCCAATTTACAGCTACATCTTTTCTCTTAATATGAGCTAACTCATGGTAAAAGACATATTGTAATTGTTGCTCATTTAATACTTTCATATGTTTTTTTGATAGTAATACTTTTGGGCGGAAGAAACTAAACACAGTTGGACTTGCAATTTTTCCTGCTAAACGTAAGGAAACTGCCTTCTTCACTTTCATAGACTGCTTACAGCGATCAAACACTGTAATGACCTGTTCATCCGTAATATCCGGTTGTTTCTTTATGTACGAATATAACCGTCTATTTGTAAGAAACGTGATGGCTGCTAATATGATTACCCCAGCTAGCCACACATACAAAGCAAGTTTGTATAAAGAAAATGTAGTCTGTTTTTCCGAACTGACTTCTACTTCCGGTTCGCTAGTTTTTGTCACCATTTTAGGATTTGATTCCAATTCCACTTTACGGTCGCTTTCTATGTTCACTATATTCTCAGTAGCCGGCATATTTTTTGGAATAACTTCCGATACACTAGAACTATAGGAAAGTAATGAGTAAATGCTATAAGAGCTATCTGGCGACCATGGTAAAAGGAGTCTTATCATTAATACGATCCACAACATATATTGCCACCGGGGTGTTAATTTATTTCTAAATAGAACTTTTATACATAAAATAAATCCAACTAATATGCTGGCCATAAGTGACGTTTCTATAAGCCAATCAAAAAAATGAGGAAGGTATACATTTATAAGCGTGTTTATCATTTTTATCGATCCTTCCTCTTATTCTCCTCTGTCTTCTCATCTAAAATGCGTTTTAATTCATTAATATCTTCTGAAGATAATTTCTCCTCTTTTAAGAAATTAACAAGTAATGGTTTAAACGCTGCACCGCAAAAACGCTTTAGTAAAGATTTCGTTTCCACTTGTAAATAATTATCTTGTGATACTAACGGATAATAAGCATACATCCGCCCTTTATCTTGATGGTAAGAAACTGCTTCCTTTTGCACTAATCGATTAATTAATGTGCGGATTGTTTTCGGTTTCCAGTCTATTGCATCTTCCAGTTCTTCTATAATTTCATTCGCTGTTTGCGGAGAACTCGACCAAAGTACTTTCATAATTTCTAGTTCCGCTTCAGATATTTTAGGTAATTGATTTGTCATCGTATGTTTCACTCCTAAGTATTACATTTGTAATCTATAATTAAGATTACAAATGTAATACTTAATTGTCAACCATATTTTAGAAAAATTAATTTCAGCTAAACCTTACTTCACAACAATAAAATTCCTCTTTTTCAAATAATCAAATAAAAAAACAAGAAAATCTTTACAATTAATAGTAATATAGAAAATAGACAAGTTTATCAAAACAGTGGAGGCTTTTTCAGTCATGATGCGTGCACTTCGTTTAAATATAAAGCAAGCTTTTTGTAGTCGTATTTCTTTCATTATGATGCTTAGTGGATTCGTTCTTATTTGCATTTATCACTATTATTATGTAATTCGTTATTTAGGAAACGCAGCAAATGGTCCTATATCAACAGATTTAAAATGGATTGGATTTCGCGACAATGAAATGGATGTTTATTTATTATTAATGCCAGTTATTGCGAGTTTCCCCTTTAGTACAAGTTACAATTCGGATAAGTCCGATGGTTTTAAACCGTTTGTGAGTAAGGGGATTTCTATATTTCCTTATTCAGTAGCGAAATATATCGTTACGTTTTTTTGCGGAGGATTTCTTTATACACTTCCATTCATCTTATCGTTATTATTTTGCAAATTAACCATTCCAGACGGAACACCTACGGTTGGTTCAGGCATTATAAATGCTGATGGAATGTTCGCAAACCTATATTTTGATGCGCCTCTCACTTACATTGCTGTATATATCGGAATTAATTTTTTATTTGCAGGTTTAATGGCCCTTTTAGGACTTGCTGCATCTGTATGGTCACAAAAAGACTATATGGCAATTCTCTTTCCATTTGCAGCCGCCTCCATTCCTTACGTCCTGCTAAATACAATACTTCCTTCAATAGGCGGAGCACCTTTTCATTTATATGATCCGAAACAACCATTGCAAGGCATGTCACCATATATTTTAATGACGCAATGTGCTTTCTTCCTTTTCGTTAGCTTACTTATGTATATACAAGGAGTAAAGCGGGATAGAAAAAAATATAAAAGAAGACTTCAAAAAAGAGAACGGTGTAGAAAAGCGTTTCAAGTAATTTCAGACTAAATCATTGAACGAATAAGAGCGTAATTCCCTAAGTTAACATAGAGAATTACGCTCTTATTATCATTACATATAATCATCCTCCCCTTTACGGTGTACCTGCCAATCCCCATAAGATAACGAACACCGCAAAATAAATCGCTTTAATACCTACCACTGAACATAATAAAATAATTGCATATTTACTTAATTCTCTTCTTGCACCTATTAAAGTAAAAATAACCGCCAAGCTAAAAGTTATATAAGAAGCTGTTGTATTAATTAAGTTATACGTAATATCTAGATTACTTGTAAGTCCTGTTATATCAGCTACAAACTGAAGCATGACGATTGTACTAAAGAAAATTGCAAGCTGATTCATTAACTTTCCATTTATTCGTGCTTGCATCACTGCCCTCCAGACGACTGAATATTCCATTAATTTTATCATCAGATTACAAAAAAAGGAATCATCTCTTTATACTATTGATTCAGAAACAAAAAAGAACGCTTAGTCACCTAAGCGTTCCCCACTTTAAGAAGCCTTCTTCAAATCAATTTGAGCAAGTACTGGGTCATGATCGCTTACACGTCCGTGCTCTTTCATTATGTTTGAGTTTAAGTGCACTGGATCTACAATTGTGTGCGGTGCGATGTTGTTTGTTACTAAAATATGATCTAACACTTGTGCATTTCCTTCGTGAATGTAAGTGTAACGATTCTCTTTCGGCACTGTGTTTAACATATCTTTTAAGATTGTTCCCTCTAGTGCTTTTAGTGGTTTAGAGAACTCGAAATCGTTCATATCACCTAACACGACAACTGGTGCATTCGTATTCTTTTTCTGAATTCCTTGCACGAAATGATTTACTTCTTGTGCTAACTGAATTCGTTTGTCTTCACTTTTTAATACGAGCGGCTGCACTTTTCCAAATGGCGTTGCATCTCCTAGTTTTGAGTTTAAGTGATTTGCAACGACAACAATGTTTTGTCCTTGGAACGTAAATTCTGCCGCTAACGGTTTACGGGTACTTTCAAATAATGGATTTTCGTCTCCAATACGAATAACATTTTTATCAAGTAACTTTGGTACCGTCGCTAATTTCACGCGTGATGGATTATAGAAGAAGCCGACGCGAATATTCGCTCCTGGTGCTCCTCCGTCTTGATTATTGTTTGGAGCGATTTCTACATACTCATACTTCGGTCCACGAATTTCTAGAACTGCATCAATGATACGTTTTGCGCTTAATGACGCATCTGTTGTACCGTCATTAATTGATCCGTTATTATCTTGCATTTCCTCTACACCGATAATATCTGGCATTTTTAAGTTGTATTTAATAGAATACGCTAACGCTTTTACCTTTTCATCTGTTGTTTCTTTTTTATTCGCTGAGAAGTTTTCAATGTTATATGTAGCAACCGTTAACTTATCAAGACGTGGCTGAATATTTGCCCCTACTTGCTTAAATCCACCATCCACTACAGCTGGTAATTCCGTTATTGGCGAAATACGGAAAGAACCGTAATCATATCCTACTACCCCTGTTATATCTCCAGTAAAAGTATCTCCTACTTTTACTACATAATCGCGAGGTACTTTTACAGAAAGACGCTCTGGGTTTAATTGATTTTCATCTAATAGAGGTGTGCCATATTGTGTTACTATTTTATCTCCACCATTTTTTACTGTTACATATAAATTTCCGTTTTTCTGAGGTGCAATAATTTTTGGTGTTGGCATCGTAACACGCATGCCTTCTATACTTTCATAAAAGTCGATTGCATCTTCATTTGGATCAAATAAACCGAATGCATCATTATCAATAATCTGGTCCGGGATTTTCACACCGTTTTCCCCAAGTACAATCGGTGCCGGCAAAGATTGATCTTTTGCGATTACAGCAACGCGACTCGCCTTAATTTCTGTCGTCGTTAAGTCTGTTTCAAATCGCTCTGCATATCCTGGTCCAACATATTCTTCTACTACTCCATCAACTTGAATAAGATCTCCTACTGCTACATTCGCATCTTTTTTATATACGTAAATACCTTCTGAAGTAGCTGGATCATTATCCGGCTGATTATCTTCTATATAAAAGCCGTTTTTATCAAGCGCTGTGACAACGCCTTCCACATTGTTTACTTTCTTCCCGTTGTAAGAAGACATATGTGATTTCCCTTGAATGTCATGAATACGAACTGGTTCATTATTTACGATAATAAATGAAAATGTCGAAATTGCTGAAGAAGTAAGCCCTTCTTTTTCCGCGATTGCTTTCACTACACTATTTTCACTCATTACAATTTGTCCATTATAACGAACACTTTTATTAGTAGGATTAGAGCCATCTAACGTATAGTAGATTGTTGCGCCTTCTGTATTCGTCGTTAATGTTACCGCTGTTCCTTTAGCAACTTCTCCGCCGTTCGGTGAAGCTACTACATCGCTAACACGGTTTTGTCCCTCACCTTGAAACTTATAAGCTGTTACTGATTTTAAACCTGGGTTACTAAAATATAATTCAAGAGTCCCAGTCAAACTAACTTTCTTCCCGATATTTTCAGGGTGATCTTTTACATTCACTGCCGTTCTCACATCACCTTTTGGCAACTGAACGGGCATGATTTTGTCTGGATTCGTTTCGTTTGGCGAATCTGCAATTGCTACGTTTGTATCATCAAACTTAGCTGGATCCTTCGTATATTTAGAAGAACTTTGCGTATATCCGACAATATATCCTTCTACTATCCCCTTCGTTTTCCCTTGCTGCTTAAATACTTGAATTGCTTTTTCTACTGACATAGAAGCAGTTTCTTCTGCTTGCGCTAAAGTTCCAGTAAATGAAAGCAATAGCAAGAATGATAAAAAGACACTTAACAATTTCTTCACAGCCATTTTCCTCTCTCTATTTCATATTTTCTCAGCATTTCTATCATAACAAATGATTCGTTATATAGAACTATTTTTCGACAAATTTTACAAAAGATTTATTTAATTTACAAGCTTTCAAACTATAATACAAAATAATAATTTTACACCTTCTACAAATGCACTCTATAATGTTAGAGAGAAAACAGAAAATATCGACATTTGATTGGCATGTAAAATGGATTCATTTGAATAGGAGTGATTGGATGGAAGTGCAAACAGAAACATACCGCGCAGCTATGAATGGAACATTAGAACGTCATTTTTCAGACATGATTGCTGTTATACCAACTAGAATTACAATTGAGCAGTTAAAACAACGACTAGAAACTATTGCTACTAAAGTTGATGAGTTAAAAATTGTTTATGGTGATAAGACAAGCCTTATTTTTGAATTACATATGGGTGAAACAGTCATACCGTATGAACTGCATATTGATGAGGCGAACGACCCAGAAGAATATAAAATGTACAATAGACAAGATTCTACAATTGTAGATCGTAATTTTGAAGATGCGGCTTTCGGCACTGAAATTTTCACTCGTACGCTATTTGTAGGCGATGTACTGGACTGCTTTTTCCAGCAGTTACAGTTTTTATGGAATCTCGCCCCAGATTTGTTATTTGTAATCGATTCAAGTGCAGCAATGAAAGTGATATCTAGAAGCTATATTGAATATCACGTTGAAAATGAATTATTACCTGACATTCCTGACTTGTACGTTATTCATTCTGTTTATGAAGACGATAAAGACGGTGAGCCTACGCAATATTGGTTTCATACACATGGTCTTTTAAGAGCAGGCTTAACTGAAATAGAGTTAATTATTCCAAATCGCATTTCTTCCTACTACGGCATTGGCGATCTCTTTCAAACATTTGCTAATAATGCCGTTGAGAATGGACAAGTCCCTATGAATGAGCCTATCGTTATCGCGCATAGTCAGCAAGGTTCTATACATACAGTCGCTGTTCCGTGGGAAAAAGGATTATCTTATATAGGGCATAAAACGAGTATGGACCAATTATCTTCAATCGAAGATGAGGAAGTGAAACTACAACCAATAGATGCAAAAAATACATTCTTAGGCGGAATGGATGCCCGAGATGAATACCATCAATCTCCATCCGTTCTCTTATTCAAATTTAATACTTCAGAAGAATATATTGAAAGTTTTTTCAAAGAACACGAGGAAGCTACAGGGCTCATGTTCTATAAAACAAATAGTGAAACGGCTCGTATGGCTTACAATGCGAAAAATACTTTCGGGTATTTCAGCAACATTTTTCATATTGAACAATCAAATGAAGATTTTCGTTTCCTTGCTAAGTTTGGTGTCTCCTACGAAGAAGGAAAAAGTGAACATATGTGGTTTGAAATGCAAAACATTACGGAAGATTTCATTCAAGGAATACTCATTAATGAACCATATTTTATAAAAGATATGAGTGAAGGAAATAGTTATCATTTAGATTTTGATAACTTAACAGAGTGGGTTATTTATGCAGGAGATGCCGTTATAAAGCCAAATAACTTATATATGTTTATTGGCGAATAAATATTTTATATAATAAACGAAACGCCTTCAATATGATTGAAGGCGTTTCGTTTATTGTGCGATTAATTCAGCATCTATTACTTTCTCCAAATGAGATAATACACGCTTTGCAGCTTCCTCACCTTGATTAATACAATCTGGAAGTCCAGCACCAGCATAGGAGCTACCTGCCAAATATATACCAGGTAACTCTTTCTCCATAAATGTTGTGAGCTTTTTCATTCGCTCGTTATGACCTACTGTATATTGGGGCATCGCTTCTTTCCAGCGACTTACGATTGTAAACTCTGGATCCTCTGTAATATCCATCGTCTTTCTTAAATCTTCTAGTACAAGCTGAACGAGTTCTTCTTCAGTTTGTTCTACAACCGCTTCATCACCAGCACGTCCAACGTAACAGCGAAGGAGTGTTTTTCCTTCTGGCGTTGTATGTGGCCATTTTTTATGCGTCCACGTACATGCTGTAATGGTGTAATCGCTATTTCGTGATACGACAAATCCTGTACCATTAATATCGCGCTGGATTGCAGATTTTGGGAAAGCAAGTGCGACATTCGCAACGGATGTGGATGGAATATTACGGAAGAAACGAAACTGCTTGTACTGAGCAAACATGGACGGCAATACTTTATGCGAAGTTGCCACTACGATGGCGTCCGCTTCTATTTCTTTTCCGTTACTAAGAGTAATCGTATAACCATCACCCTGTTTTGCAATTTTTTCAATGCGAGTTCCCTTTATTATCGTACCTTCATGCATCTTTGCTTCGAGAGATTTTACGATAGATTCTAAACCTGTTTTCACTGTTTGGAACATTCCCTTTTTCGGTTCAGCTTTCTCTTCTTTCGGAGCGAGCGTACGCATACCGAGTGAAATACTGCGATGTTTCTGCTCAATTTGATACATTTGCGGGAATGTTGACATTAAGCTCATTTCATCAATATCCCCTGCATAAATACCCGATAGTAACGGTTCTATTAAGTTTTCAACCACTTCATTTCCAAGACGATGTCTGAAAAATTGTCCGAGTGATTGGTCAGATACTGGCTTTGACCTCGGCATTAATAGATCAAAGCCAGCTCTTAGTTTACCAATTGGGGAGAACAGCCCGGAAAATAGAAACGGCGTAATTTGCGTTGGAATTCCCATCATTGATCCATTCGGCATTTTATGTAACCGATTGTTTACAAGGATAAATGATTGACCGGCTTGATTATTTACAAGTTCATCGCCGAGACCTAATTCTTTCACTAATCTAGCTGCACTTTCTTTTCGTGCTAAGAAAGAATCCGGTCCGCGCTCAATTGTAAATCCATCTTTTCGAACGGTTTGAATTTTTCCGCCTAGTTTACCCGATGCTTCTATAAGTAATGTATCAATCGGCAAGTTTTTTTCATGAAGATTTTTTTGTAAGTTATACATTGCTGCTAATCCAGTGATGCCTCCGCCGACGATCACAACTTTTTTCCTCAAGCAGGCTCCCCCTTTCTTCTTACAGTACAGATTCTTTTTTCTTTAATACAACATCTGTTAAACAATCAATAAATGCGTCCGATGCATTTGGCATTTCTGGACGATAATATTTCGCACCAATTTCATCCGTTACAACTTTACACTCAAAGTCGTTGTCATATAAAACTTCTAAATGTTCCGCAACAAATCCAACTGGTGCATATACGAATGAAGTATAACCGTGCTTTTCATTTAGTTCTCTCGTTAAATCTTGTACATCTGGACCAATCCAAGGATCTGGTGTGTTTCCTGCACTTTGCCAGCCTACTGCATAGTTTGCTACTTCAGCTCCGCGCGCGATATAGTCCGCTGTTTCATTTAATTGATTTGGATATGGATCGCCCATTGCAATAATTTTCTCTGGTAAGCTATGTGCAGATACGATTAATACTGCTTTTTCACGCTCTGCATCTGACATACCGTTATATATACCCTTCACTGCATCAACCCAGTACTGGATGAATTTCGGCTCTTTATACCAGCTATCAATGCCGTGAATTGTTAAGTTTCCAAGTTTCTCAGCTTCTTCTTGTGCTCGTCCAACGTATGATTTCACGCTAAACGTAGAATAGTGAGGTGCAAGAACAAGTGCGATTGCATCTTGTATTCCGTCGTTATGCATATCTTTCACCGCATCTTCAATAAACGGTTCAATATGTTTTAAGCCAAGGTACATATGGTACTCTACTTCATCTTGTACTTCATTTAAACGCTTCTCTAACTTCTTAGCTTGCTCTAATGTAATAGTAGCTAAAGGAGAAATACCACCAATTGCACGGTAACGCTCTGTTAAATCTTCCAGCATTTCAGGACTTGGCTTTCTTCCTCTGCGAATATGTGTATAGTAACGTTCAATATCTTCTTCTTTATATGGCGTTCCGTATGCCATTACAAGCAAACCAATTTTCTTTTTCATACAGCAATTCTCCTTTACTTCGCTAACTGCCCTTTAGAGTATTCATGAATAAATGTAGTTAAACGTTTTAATGTATCTGGATTTACTTCTGGGAATACACCGTGACCTAAGTTAAAGATATAACCCGGCTGTTTCATCCCTTGATCTAAAATACCTTTTACATGTTCTTCAATAACAGACCATGGTGCAAGTAAGAATGAAGGGTCCATATTACCTTGTACCGCCTTATGAACGCCACGTGCACGTGCTTCTTCAATCGGTAAGCGCCAGTCTAAGCCGACTACATCAAGCGGTAAGTCGTGCCACTCATTCACTAAGTGTGCAGCTCCTACGCCGTGCATAATCATCGGTACACCCATCTTACGAACTTCTGCAAAAATACGCTCCATTGCTGGTTTAATAAATACGCGATAATCTGCTACATTTACTGTTCCAACCCAAGAATCGAAAATTTGAACTGCTTTTGCTCCTGCGTTAATTTGCGCTTTTAAATATGTAATAACCATATCTGCTAGTTTATCCATTAAAGCGAACCAAGCTTTTGGCTCTGCATACATGAACGCTTTCGTATTATGGTAGTTACGAGATGGACCGCCTTCAATCATATAGCTCGCTAATGTAAATGGAGCTCCTGAAAAACCGATTAACGGTACGTCTAACATTTCTGTCGTTAATAAACGAATTGTATCTAGTATGTACGGTACGTCATCTTCTGGATTGATTTCCCCTAGTTTTTCTACGTCTTGTAAAGAACGGATTGGATTATCGATAACTGGGCCAATACCTGATTTAATTTCTACGTCCACACCAATTGCAGGTAGTGGTGACATAATATCTTTATAAAGAATTGCTGCGTCTACGTTATATTGATCAACCGGCAATTTTGTAACGTAAGCACATAACTCTGGATTGTGTGTAATTTCAAATAAAGAATACTTTTCTTTAATCTTTCTATATTCCGGCTGTGAACGACCTGCTTGACGCATATACCATGCTGGTACATAATCGGTACGTTCCCCCCTACATGCTTTTAAAAATGTCTCATTTATAGTTCTTACCAAGACCGTTGCTCCCTTCCTTACCAATGCTTCGAATACGCTCGATATTTATCTTTTTTTACTATACAGCTTGTAAAAACAAAATGCATAATATTATGTACGTTGTTCATTAAATTGACACAAACATTCTTAAAAACGCTTACTATTTTCACAACATTCTTATTATAACACAGAGAAAAACTATGGTTTAGCTACTTTTGACTTTTCTCCTTCGCGATTCGTTTGTGTATTATATGGTACAACGTAAAAACTCGGTTTTGAAAATATGTTAACGAACTTTTCCTCATATTCTCCAGCACCGTTTACAGTGCTAACATGCGTATGAATTCCATTCTCCACTCTATAGATTCGGTACATAATTCTGTTATCTGGAAGTGGCGTCCAGCTTAATTTTGCTTTAAATAAACCGAAAGGACTAAATGATAGTTTCATTTTTACATCTTCAATTCTTCGCAGCCGAATCGGAGCACCGATTGTTTCCACACCTTCAGGCTTCATAAACTTCTCTTTATGTTCTACATTAGCCTTCGTTAAAATTTTCTTAAATAATTTTGTCGCAGATGCACTTTCTCCTTGCAACTGATGCTCCTTATCCGTGCGGTCATAACCAATCCAAACAGCGCCTACTAAGTTCGGTGTATAGCCGACGAACCACATATCTCTTGCTCCCTTATCGTCATTTGGCAATGAAGTTGTACCTGTTTTCCCAGCTAACGCACCGTTATATACACCAACTCTCGCTGTTCCTTCCTTCACAACCCCTTCTAACATTTTCGTCATATACCATGCTGTCTGCTTCGAGAAGATTTTCGTCTCTACTTTTGGAGATTCCCCAATGACTGCACCGTGTCTATTTAATACTTTATCAATAACGTGTGGCTCGATAATATTTCCATTTGCTAAAAATGAACGATACATTTTTACAAGATCAAATGTTGAAACGCCATTTTTCAATCCGCCAAGCGCTGTACTTAAACCAGCATCTGCAATATAGACATTTCCTTTTTCTAAATACTGCTTTCCTTCTTCTACCCCTAACTCATTTAATAAAGAAACTGCTGGTACGTTTGCCGACTCTAAAATCGCATCATACATCGTCATTTCTTTTGAATACTCATGATTATAATTTCGAGGTTCATACCCTTCAAAAGAATTTCTTTCATTTGTTAATAAAGAATACGGATTATACTTTTTCGTTTCTAGTGCTGGTGCATAAACGATAAGTGGTTTTAAAACAGATCCGGGCTGCCTTTTGGCAAAAACACGATTAAATCCTCTCGGGACGTACTTTCTTCCCCCAATCGCCGCTTTAATCCCTCCCGTGCGATTATCCATTAATAAAAACGCACCTTGCGCCCCTTCTTCTTTCCCAGGAAAATTCCTTGCATCTTGAAACTGGTTATATGCTACCTTTTGAATTTTTTCATCCATAGGTACGACAAACGTATATCCTCCGCGAAGTACTTCTTGATGAGACAATCCGTATAAACGGGCGGCTTCATCTATGACCATATCAATATACGGCATATATGCAAGCTCATTCTCATCTAAATTTTTATATAGAGCAATTGTCTTCCCTTGATAACGAACGCTTTCTTCTGCAGTCAAATAGCCTTGTTTATGCATAAGTGACAACACTAGATCGCGGCGTTCCTTACTCTTCTCTGCAGAGTAGTACGGTGAATATCCGTTTGGTGACTTCGGAAGGCCTGCAAGCATTGCCCCTTCCTCTACTGTTAAATCCTCAACATTTTTATTAAAATACAACTTTGCTGCCGCTTGAATACCGTAAGCCCCATGACCAAAATAAATATGATTCATATACATTTCAAGAATTTGTTGCTTCGTATATTTTTGCTCTAATTGAAGAGAAATTGCGACTTCCTTCAATTTGCGCGTAAATGTTTTTTCACGAGTTAAAAAGACATTTTTAGCGAGTTGCTGCGTAATGGTACTACCGCCCTCTACCTTTTCTCCAGCTAACGTATCTTTATAAAGAGCCCGGAATATAGACGGATAATCAATTCCTTGATGCTCATAAAAACGGGAATCTTCCACCGCAACAAACGCTTGCTGCACATACTTCGGAATTTGCTCGACTGGTACGAGTTCCCTATTTTCTACGTATAATTTCGTAATTTCTTTTCCTTTCTGGTCAACAATACGTGATGAAGAGTGGAAAACGAGCTGCTTTTCATCCATCATATAGCCACCAGCTAACACGATAAGTTTATAGAGTACAATTGCTACTACAAACGTTGCGACGCCGCCTAATAAAGTCCACTTTACTTTCTTCATACATCGTCCTTCTTTCCAAATGATGGTACATTTATTATTTGAAAAAGAAGTATCTTTATGTATATAATCTTCGAAGTTTTTTAAGAGAGTTGATATAATAGAAACAAACTATTAAGGGGGCATTAAAATGAAGGCGATTATTTCATACGAAACACCTCTAGAACAATCACATTTCACTGCAAAAAATGATGAGAAAAATATGTTTTATAAAGAAAATACAGAAGAATCTGTAGAAGGCTCACTTCAGTATGACGTACTAGATGCTGTCGGTGAATTTAAAGGACAATCTGGCTATATCGTTTGTAACAACATTTCTGTCACAGACGAAGGTCGCCCAGTATTTGAAAACCGCTTTAAAAACCGCGCAGGCCTTATTGAAAACGAACCAGGATTCCAAGCGATCCGTGTTTTACGCCCATTAAGTAACGATACATATGTCATCTTAACGATGTGGGAAACAGAGCAAAACTTTAAAGACTGGACAGAATCACGTTCATTCGAAAATGCTCATAAAAAACGTCCCACACAAGCAGAAGGACAAGCTCCAGCGCATCCACATGCGGAACAGCAAAAGAGTATTTTCTCTCGTCCTTCTTTTGTGACTACTTTTGATGTGTTAGTTTAATTAAAAAGTAATACAACACTAGCAGTACGTGAAATTATATTAACGATTTTTCGAATATATCTATCACATCTTGAAATATATCAACGATTCGACTAAAGATATCCATTTAATAAGAAAAAGGAAACACCATTACACACCGGTGTTTCCTTTTTCTTTGTACCAATTATATATACGAAGTGTGTCCTCTTTTCGCATGTGCTTCACTTTATAACGATGCCCCGCTACCGATACGACAGCTGTACATAACTCGTCTTTCTTTTGAAAATACGATTGATTGTACCCCACTGCTTGAACATGTCTTCTACGCATGATTCCTGTATATTTCGCAAGACCTCTGTATACCATTGTTAATTGGTTTTCTTTCATCATATAACCGCCGCTAGTATAACGAGCGTATGCGAGTATTGTAAATGCGATACATAGCGGGATAAGAGTGAACAATGCAATATGCTGTTTAAAATATATACTTGCACCGGCAATTGGCACAGCGAGCACAGCACTTGTAATCCAGCCCATGATGATGTAACGGCGCAATGCCACTTTCGGTAAATGAACGATTTCCTCCTCCATTTCATACGGCAACTGTAAATATGCGAGTAACTGCTGCACATTTTTTTTCTTCATAAAAGGATGTAGCATCACTTCATTCCCAGCGGATTCTATACTTTGAATGACTTCTACTTCGACAGAACAATACCCGATAGGCTGGCGAAGTATTCCTTCTTTCACAGTAATTGCTTGAATGCGGTGTAATTTTAACACAAACTCTTTCTTATCAAATAACCCTTGTACGATTCGAATTTCATTTCCGTTTCGCTCAATTTTAAAGTTTGCATATTTTAACGCATAGCCCGCTGTTGAAATAATCCAAGAAATTGCCATTAAAATTGCGGCCATAACGATTAATTCATATACACCGTTATCCATCACATACGCTTCCACTTTATTGATGAGCCATTCTGGTAGAAATTGATTAAACTCTGTGTAAAGGATTACTAACATAGAAAACACTAATCCAAATCTACCAGATGTAATAGATGCGAATAAAATTTCTTTCGCTGTTAACTGATAAACTGTCTTACTACCTTCTCCCGCAGGCACCTCTTCAGCCACAACGCTTCTTTCTTTATGTAATAAAGCAATTAGTCCCTTCGCTTCATCTTCTTTAATACCAGCTAACATCACTTCTGGCTCACTACCGCCGCCTGCAACTTCTATATTTAATTTTGTAAGTCCAAGTATTTGATAAATGATGTTAGAAGATGTACTAACATTTTGCACACGTTCTTTATTTAAGTAGCTTTCTTTCTTAACAAACACACCATGCTTTATATGTAAAATATTATTTTCAACCCAATACACCTTGAAATACCATTTTATAGCTGAGAAAATAGCCATAATAAATAATAAGGCCAAGAGAACAAGATGAAATAAATACCAAGGTTCCACTTCACCATCTGAGCGAAATAGAACAAGCAAAATAAAAGGCAACAAACTCGCAACCCTAATACCTAACAATATCGTGATCGGATGTTGCCTCTTATACATCCTCATCACTCACTTTCGCAAGTTCTCCAATTTGTCTTTTCAGCTGTTCTGCTTCTTCTTTCGTTAAACCTGGGATACTATGAGAAGTTGCGGCTGTTGAAATGTGTAATTCTGCTAAATTATACTTTCTCATAATCGGACCTTGCTCAATCGTTACGTGCTGCACACGGATCATCGGAATAAGTACGCGTTTTACAACGAACATTCCCTTTTGAATCTCAATCTCTTCTTCATTTAATCTGTAACTATAATAGCGCTGACGTAAATTTGGAAACACAAAATAATCAAGTGGAATAAATATAATGGCTCCTGTTACTAATAGTCCAAACAACCAGCCCCACCAGTTAAAGTTAATCATAAAAAAGAAATACGCAATTACGACTGTTAGTATAACTGCCGCGCCAATTAAAGCGTGAATCCTCCACACTTTCAGCATATTAGAATGAATCTCCCTTTCTAACGGCTGCATCTCATCACTCCAATTCTATGAATTTATTACTTATATATTATCAAAAAATAAGGTTTTATATACAATTTTGTAAATTTATAGTCAAATAAAAATAGTTGAATCAAAAGCATGTTAAAAAACATACCTCAGTTTTTAAAATTACATATTATAAATATGAATTATATTGAACCAAATAAACCCTGCATGATTCATGCAAGGTTTATCGTTTTATACACAATATATTTCATTATTGTTGAGATATACTAGCATCGCTTTCAATTCGCTTTTCTTTTTGGCTCAGTTTTTTATCTTTAGATTTTTTTAATGTTAAAGTCATGCCAATAAAAATAAAAAGAATTCCTGTTATTTGCATTAAAGTTGGACGGAATCCAGTAAGTACAGTATCTAATAATATTGCCACTGCCGGATCTAAAAAAACTAATATTGAGATTGTTTTTGTAGATAAATGGCGTAAACTATCAAAAAACAGATAATACACTATCCCTGTGTGAATAAAACCAGTAGCTATAATATATGTCCAATTACTTTGAGTGAGGCCACTAAAAGCATCTAAATCTATAAATGGTATTAAAAGAAATATCCCCAAGAATGTTTGTAAAAATGTCATTGCATACGCACTCATTTTGTTAATCCCTTTACCAAATAAAGTTGTAAATGCATAAAAGAGAGCTGCAAGAAATCCCCATATCATACCTGAAGACATTAATGAACCGAAAGAAAAGCTTCCATCGATACCAGCAATTAATAAAGCTCCCACAAAACACACAACTATTGAAATGATAGATATTAATGTTAATTTTTCTTTAAAGACGATACTTCCAATTAACAGTACAATTACTGGTGCAAGATGATAAACTGAGATAGCAATTGTAACTGACATATTTTCAAAGGCTTTAAATAAGAAAACCCAATTAAATACTAAGAAAAAACCACATATTAAAACTTGAATAACTTCTTTTCGTTCCCATTTATCTTGTTTATATTGCCCTGTAAGCAACCAACATACACTTAAAAATATTGTCGCAAAAATACACCTTACAAACACTAATTCAAACGAAGGTAAGTTTGTTTGAACAGAAAAAAATCCAACTGATCCAAAGATAACCATTGATGCTATCATCTTTAAGGCCGGTACCGTTTTCTCTTGCTTAAAACTTTTTTGAAGCAAATTAATTCCCCTCCAATAAAAACTCGGTTTATAGTGAGAAAAACACCAGCCTAAAAAAGGACAGGTGCTTTTCCTCAAAAACACTCAATTACAAATTTTTCCCTGCAGTCCAACCACCATCAATTACAAAATTAGAACCAGTAATAAAGCGGGCCTGATCAGAAATCAAGTAATCAATACATGAAACAATATCCTGCGGCAACCCCCAAGTATCTAAAGATTGATTACTTTTTATCATAGACATCAAGGCTTTATTACTAAAGTATTCTTCTGTAAGTTCAGTTCTAATAACACCGGGAGAAATGCTATTTACTCTTATATTTTGCTTCCCAAATTCCATAGCCATCTGTTTAGTCAATCCGATTAAGGCATGCTTTGATGCCACATAAGCAGCTCGCTCTGGTTCAGCCATTAATCCAGAAACCGATGCTATATTCACAATACAACCTTTTATTTTCGATTCACACCATCGCTTAGCTACTTCCCTAGAAAGGATAAATGGGGCTACTAAATTTACATCAATTACTTTTTTAAACATATCATCGGATAAATGTAAAACAGGTGTTATCTCTCGAATACCAGCTGCATTTATTAATATATCAGGAGAAAGCTTTTCTAAATCTAATTGAGTAAAAAGATTATGAATCGCTTCGCTATTACTTAAATCAATTTGCACTACTTTCAAAGGCATATCTGTTTTCATATAATCTATTAAGTTATTATTATTAATATCAAGAGCTATTACATGAAATGATTTTTCTAAAAAGTATTTTATACAAGCATGACCTATACCGCTATTGGCTCCAGAAATCATAATTATTTTATTCTCTCTCATTTTGTCTCCTTATAAGAAAATGTTACTAATAAAATATCACGAAAAGCCTCCGTACTACATTCTGTTCCAAGTGGCGTTACGGCATGGAAGACCTTTTGTCCAAATACTAAAGTTTCTAACGGCTCCTTCAAACTTATAAACTGATTAATTTCCCGAGGAGAATTAGCTATTAAATTATCTCCACCAATAGCTGTATTACTTAAATTCATAAGGTGTAAAAACACTACTGGTTCATCATCTTTATGTAACCAAATAGGTGAACTAAAAGATGGTCTTTCTTTAGTAGCTTTATATCTTACTTGATGTAAACCTATAATTAAGTCTTTACTTGTATCTATTATATTTGTTTTAAATGCAAATTCAGTATCGAAACGCACCATATTTTGAATTAAAGGATTATATAAAAAGCTATCATTTATGCTATTAAACTGTCTAACTTTCCCGCCATCATCATAGTTATATTCTTTAGATTGGAAGTAATCATTACTATTATCTAAAATATAATCTGGTGAATCAACATACTTTATATACCTTGAATAAGATCTAGCACGGCATTCACCGTACGCATCATCTTCCAAATTATAATAATCTAACTGTGCTTGTGTTAATAAGCGATGATTCTCTTCCTCTTGTAAAAAGATTTCATTTGAGATTTCAAGGAATCCTTTAGATTCGAATTCATGTACCTTTTCTTCTATGCTAAATCCACTCATTTTACTAAGAACAAACGTCATTATAAAAACCTCCACACTATTGTATTTTTCTATCTCACCCTATGTTAGAAATGCAATAAGTAACCGAGATTCTTGCTTAATAAAATTTAAAATTATGATATTCAATTAATACACCAAATGAAATATATGTAATCCATTAACACTATCTCTTAAGCAATATTATATATCCTTTTGGATATTTTCTCTAATTATCTGAAGATTTATCAACATTAGTCTTAATATTCAAAATTAAAGAAATGGATTTTTCAGAAAGATAAAACTGCGAGTATTGCAATTATTTATGTATATAATTTTTTTAAAAATTATATTTTAAATATAGCTAGTTTTTTATAAATTTTTTGATATAATTACATACGGGAAAAGGGAAGAATTTTGTCTTCCCTTGTGTTTTTATTTGCATCTAGTACTTTTGCTAGATGCTTTTTTTTATGCTAAAAAAGGTATCCTCAAATACTTTGAGGATACCTTTTCCATCAATTTAGTGCAGTTCAATAATTGTACCATCTTCGAATACTTTGAATACTCCAGTAAATCCTGGTCCAGCTGCGCCTTCTATTTTATATGTCGTACGCACTCTAATTTGATAATATTTCTTTCCATTCTCTACTTGCGTATTCTCTAGCGTGTAATCATAGTCTTCTTTATATTCATTTTTAATATATTCTTTAGCTTTCTCAAAAGTAAATGCATTTTGTTTTTTTTCTGTCTCAGTTTTTTGATTTTTTTCTGCCTCTACCTTCTGATTCTTTTCTGTCTCAGTTTTTTGGTTCTTTTCAGTCGCTACCTTTTGATTTTTTTCTGTCTCTGCTTTTTGATTCTTTTCTGTCGCTACCTTTTGAGTCGTTACTGCAGTGGTTTTTTGTGCCTTCGCTGGTGCTTCACTTTTTGCATTTTTTTCTTCTTCATTAATTTTAGTAACTAATCCTACCGCTTTTTTATTATATTCTTCAAGTTTCTTGTTATCTTTTGTTTCTGCAACTAGCTTATTTAATATCTCTTTTGCTTCTGCATAATTTTTCTTACTTATTAACTCTTCACTTTTCGTCAGTTGCTCGCTATACTTCTTTTTTTGTTCTAAGATGGCTAGTAATGCTGTTCGTTCTTCCTTTGCTTGTTTTATAAGCGTAGTATTTCCATTCTTCATGTTCTCTACTTTTTCAAATGACTTGATTGATTCTTCTATCTTTGTTTCTTCTTTTAACTTTACAGCTTCAATCATTGCTTTCGTTTGTTCTACTAGAACTTTTGCATCTGAATCATCTTTTTTCTCATCTAGCGCTTGTTCAAATGATGATAAGGCATTTTTATATTCTTTATTTGTTAACGCGGTCTTTCCTTCATCCATTGCTTTTTCAAAATTACCATTACTACATCCAGCTAACATTAAAAACGTAAGTCCAATTACCATTAATAACTTTTTCATTTTCTCTCCTCCTATATATCCCTAAAACAATAACAGCATATGTATAAAAGTCTGTGTAGTAATTAGACTGAAAGTAAATATGTACTACGTTGTGTGTGGGAAAGGAAGTACATTTCATTTACTATCATTACTTAAAACCCCTAAATAGTTGGTTTCTTCTTCTTTTAAGACAGAAAGGATTTTTAATAATGTGCGTAAAGATCTCACCAGGCCCTTTACTACACACACTCTTATACACATAGAAAAACTATTTTTAGGTTGCTATTTTTTTAACTTTACATATTCTCGATTGATCGGATACGAACCTCATTTTGTAACATAACGAAAGACAAAAGAAAACAAACTGTAACATACGTTATCGTTAGTAATCTTCCTGTAACACAAATGTAACATAATGTTTTTGAACATACAATAGTTTTTTTTACATTATTTTCCCCTATCTACATTTTAAGGTGCTACTACAGTGCTAAAACGATTTTCATCTCTCACCTGCTATTGGACTATCATCCTTTGAGTACTTTAGGAAATAGACTTCTTTCCTAAAGTACTCAAATTAATTACAAAGATAACTCTTTTTTCATCCAAACATTAAGAAGGCCTTTAATCTTTTACTTTCACATTAAATATATATAACTAACTTTTTTGATATAGCCACATTAAGAAAATAGGGTAAACTTTGTATTCCTTTTTGTTTTTATTTGTATCGAGTTCTTTTGCTAAATACCTTTTTTATGTCAAATAAAAAAGGTATCCTCAAATACTTTGAGGATACCTTTTCACCTTTATTATCTCTGCTGTTTTCTACCTAATACGAGTAACCCAAAACTCATCATTACAAGAAGTGCTCCCATATATGGTTCCACAGGCATTTTCTGCCCTGTCTTCGGTAATTCTTTTTCAGGCTTTTCTGGATTTGGTGTTCCAGGTTTCTCTGGATCTGGTGTTCCAGGCTTTTCTGGATTCGGTGTTCCAGGTTTCTCTGGATTCGGTGTTCCAGGCTTTTCTGGATTCGGTGTTCCAGGTTTTTCTGGATCTGGTGTTCCAGGTTTTTCTGGATCTGGTGTTCCAGGTTTCTCCGGATCTGGTGTTCCAGGCTTTTCTGGATCTGGTGTTTCTGGACCTGGTGGTGCTAAATGATTCAATTTGTTTAATACTTCTAATTGAACTGCATTTATCATTCCATTTGTAATTTCAAATGGAATTGGATTAGTTAATTTTTCATATCCTTTTGGTGCTTCTACTTCTACTAGTGTGTAGTTACCTACAGATAGATCTGCGATTTTTGCCTTTCCATCTTTATCTGTTGTTACTTTCACTACTACTTTTCCCTTGTCATCATGAACTTCAAACACAGCTCCTGATAAGACTTCCTTGCTTTCAGCGGCCATTTTTGTAATCTCCACTGAACCTTTGTCTAACTTTTCATTCTCTACTTTCAATGATAAGACTTTTGTCATACCTTTTTTAATTTCGAATGATACTGGTTCCGTTAACTTCTTGTAACCTGGTAAGCTCTTCGTCTCTACTAATTTGTATTTTCCTACTGATAGATCTGAAACGTTTGCTTTTCCTTCTTTATCTGTCGTTACTTCTGTTACTACTTTGCCTTGCTCATCTTGTACTTCGAAGACTACGCCTTCTAATACTTTTTGGCTATCTTTATCTACTTTTGTTACTTCTACATTTCCCTTGTCTAACATTTCATTTTCTACTGTTAAAGCAAGAGATTTTGTCATGCCTTTTTCAATTTGGAAAGTAATCGGATCTACCAATTGCTTATATCCTTTTGGTGCTTTTACTTCTACTAACTTGTATGTTCCAACTGATAAATTAGTAACTTGTGCTTGTCCTTTTTTATCTGTCGTTATTTTAGCGACTACTTGTCCTGCTTCATCTTGAATCTCAAATACAGCATCAGCTAAAGCATCTTTCGTTTCTTTGCCTACTTTTGTAATTTCTACATTTCCTACATCCACTAATTCATTTTCTACAGTCAATTGTAATGCTGTAACTCTACCTTTTTCAATTTCGAATGAAACTGGCTTTTCTAGTGGTTTGTATCCTGCCGGTGTTTCTACTTCTACTAACTCATACTTTCCAATAGATAAATCTGAAACGTTTGCTTTTCCTTCTTTATCCGTTGTTACTTTTGCAACTACTTTTCCTTTTGAATCACGTACTTCAAATACAACATTTTCTAATGGTGCTTTACTGTCTTTATCTATTTTTGTGATTTCTACATTCCCCGTATCTACCATTTCATTTTCTACAGTGAACGTTAAAGATTTTGTCATACCTTTTTTAATTTCAAATGGTACAGGCTTTTCTAATTTTTTGTAGCCTGATAAACTCTCTACTTCTACTAACTTGTATTTTCCTACAGATAAATCTGAAACTGTTGCTTTTCCAGCTTTATCTGTCGTTACTTTCGTTACCACCTTGCCTTTGTCGTCTTGAACTTCAAAGACTACACCTGCTAACGGTGCCTTATTATCTTTATCTATTTTTGTAATTTCTACATTTCCCGTATCTACCATTTCATTTTCTATTTTTAATGATAGAACTTCTGTCATTCCTTTTTTGATTTCAAACGATACTGATTCTGTTAATTGTTTGTAACCTGGTAAGCTTTCTTTCTCTACTAATTTGTACTTTCCTACAGATAAGTCTGAGATTTTTGCTTTACCATTTTTATCTGTTTTTACTTCCGTTACTACTTTGCCTTGCTCACCTTGTACTTCGAAGACTACGCCTTCTAATACTTTTTGACTATCTTTATCTACTTTTGTGATTTCTACTGAACCTTTGTCTAACTGTTCATTCTCTACTTTTAATGATAAGACTTCTGTCATACCCTTTTTAATTTCGAATGATACTGGCTCTGTTAGCTTTTTGTAGCCTGGTAAGCTTTCTACTTCTACTAGTTTGTAATTTCCTACAGATAGATCTGAAATTTTTACTTTTCCTTCTTTATCTGTTTTTACTTTCGTTACTACTTTGCCTTTTTCATCTTGCACTTCGAATGTTACGCCTTCTAATGCCTTCTGGCTGTCTTTGTCCACTTTTGTAATTTCTACTGAACCTTTATCTAACTGTTCATTCTCTACTTTTAGTGATAAGACTTCTGTCATGCCTTTTTTAATTTCAAACGATACTGGTTTTGCTAATTTTTTATATCCTGGTAAGCTTTCTACCTCTACTAGCTTATATTTCCCTACTGATAAATCGGAAACGTTTGCTTTTCCTTCTTTATCTGTCGTTACTTTTGTTACTACTTTATCTTTTTCATCTTGCACTTCGAATGTTACGCCCGCTAATACTGCGCCACTTTCTTTGTCCACTTTTGTAATCTCTACTGAACCTTTATCTAACAGCTCGTTCTCTACTTTCAATGATAAAACTTTCGTCATACCTTTTTTGATTTCGAATGATATTGGTTCCGTTAACTTTTTGTAACCTGGTAAGCTCTTCGTCTCTACTAATTTGTATTTTCCTACTGATAGATCTGAAACGTTTGCTTTTCCATCTTTATCTATCGTTACTTCTGTTACTACTTTGCCTTTGTCGTCTTGAACTTCGAAGACTACGCCTTCTAATACTTTTTGGCTATCTTTATCTACTTTTGTAATTTCTACTGAACCTTTGTCTAACTGTTCATTCTCTACTTTTAATGATAAGACTTCTGTCATACCCTTTTTAATTTCGAATGATACTGGCTCTGTTAGCTTTTTGTAGCCTGGTAAGCTTTCTACTTCTACTAGTTTGTAATTCCCTACAGATAGATCTGAAATTTTCGCTTTTCCTTCTTTATCTGTTTTTACTTTCGTTACTACTTTGCCTTTTTCATCTTGCACTTCGAATGTTACGCCTTCTAATGCCTTCTGGCTGTCTTTGTCCACTTTTGTAATTTCTACTGAACCTTTATCTAACTGTTCATTCTCTACTTTTAGTGATAAGACTTCTGTCATGCCTTTTTTAATTTCAAACGATACTGGTTTCGCTAGTTTTTTATATCCTGGTAAGCTCTCTACCTCTACTAGCTTATATTTTCCTACTGATAAATCTGAAATTGTTGCTTTTCCTTCTTTATCTGTCGTTACTTTTGTTACTACTTTATCTTTTTCATCTTGCACTTCGAATGTTACGCCCGCTAATACTGCGCCACTTTCTTTGTCTACTTTTGTAATCGCTACTGAACCTTTATCTAACAGCTCGTTCTCTACTTTCAATGATAAAACTTTCGTCATACCTTTTTTAATTTCGAATGATACTGGTTCCGTTAACTTCTTGTAACCTGGTAAGCTCTTCGTCTCTACTAATTTGTATTTTCCTACTGATAGATCTGAAACGTTTGCTTTTCCATCTTTATCTGTCGTTACTTCTGTTACTACTTTGCCTTTGTCGTCTTGAACTTCGAAGACTACGCCTTCTAATACTTTTTGACTATCTTTATCTACTTTTGTTACTTCCACATTTCCCTTGTCTAACATTTCGTTTTCTACTGTTAAAGCAAGAGATTTTGTCATGCCTTTTTCAATTTGGAAAGTAATCGGATCTACTAATTGTTTATACCCTTTTGGTGCCTTTACTTCTACTAACTTGTATGTGCCGACTGATAAATTAGTAACTTGTGCTTGTCCTTTTTTATCTGTCGTTATTTTAGCGACTACTTGTCCTGCTGCATCTTGAATCTCAAATACTGCATCATCTAAAGCATCTTTATTTTCTTTATCTACTTTTGTAATTTCTACATTTCCTGTATCCACTAATTCATTTTCTACTGTTAGCTTTAGCGCTGTTACTCTACCCTTTTCAATTTCGAATGAAACTGGCTTTTCTAGTGGTTTGTATCCTGCCGGTGTTTCTACTTCCACCAACTCATACTTCCCAATAGGTAAATCTGAAACGTTTGCTTTTCCTTCTTTATCCGTCGTTACTTTCGCAACTACTTTTCCTTTTGAATCACGTACTTCAAATACAACATTTTCTAATGGAGCTTTACTATCTTTATCTATTTTTGTTATCTCTACATTCCCTGTATCCACCATTTCATTTTCTACTTTTAATGATAGAACCTCGGTCATGCCTTTTTTGATTTCAAATGATACTGGTTTTTCTAGCTTTTTATAACCAGGTAAACTTTCTACCTCTACTAATTCATACTTTCCTACAGGTAAATCTGAAACATTTGCTTTTCCATCTTTATCTGTCGTTACTTTTGTAACTTCATTACCCTTTTCATCTTGGACGATGAATGTTACTCCCGCTAACGGTGCTTTATTATCTTTATCTATCTTTGTTATCTCTACATTTCCCGTATCTACCATTTCATTTTCTATTTTTAATGATAGAACTTCAGTCATGCCTTTTTTGATTTCAAATAATACTGGATCTGTTAGTTTCTTATAGCCTGGTAAACTTTCTTTCTCTACTAATTTGTACTTTCCTACTGATAGATCTGAGATTTTTGCTTTACCATCTTTATCTGTTTTTACTTCCTTTACTACTGTTCCAGCTTCATCTTGCACTTCAAAGACTACGCCTTTTAATGCTTTTTTGTTGTCTTTATCTACTTTTGTAATTTCTACTGAACCTTTATCTAACTGTTCATTTTCTACTTTCAATGATAGGACTGTTGTCATACCTTTTGTAATTTCGAATGATACTGGTTCTGTTAGCTTTTTGTAGCCAGGTAAACTTTTCGTCTCTACTAATTTGTACTTTCCTACTGATAAATCTGAGATTTTTGCTTTTCCATCTTTATCTGTTTTTACTTCTGTTACTACTTTGCCTTGCTCATCTTGCACTTCGAAGACTACGCCTTCTAATACTTGTTGACTATCTTTATCTATTTTTGTAATTTCTACTGAGCCTTTGTCTAACTGCTCATTTTCTACTTTTATTACTAAAGCTTTTGTCATACCTTTTGTAATTTCAAATGGTACTGGTTCTGCTAGATTTTTGTAACCTGGTAAGCTTTTCGTCTCTACTAATTTGTACTTTCCTACTGATAGATCTGAAACGTTTGCTTTTCCATCTTTATCTGTTACTACTTTTCTTACTACTTCATCTTTCTCATCTTGGACTTCAAATTCGACACCCGCTAATACTGCCCTGTTTTCTTTGTCCAGTTTTGTGATTTCTATATTACCTTTGTCAACCATTGCATTTTCCACTTGTATTGGGAATATGCCGTCCCCTGTTACATTTACTTCGAACTCTGTTTCTTTTAATTGGTAGCCTTCAGGCGCTTTCGTTTCTTTTAAAATATACTTCCCTGGTGCTAACGGTTTAGATATTGCCTTACCATCTTTATCTGTAACAATATGTTCGACTACTACACCGTCTTTTACTATATCAAACTCTGCATTTGCTAATGGTTTTTCACCATTTTCCGAATCAATTTTCTTTACTTCAATTTGACCCTTTTGCATAGTATTTTTAATTTCAATTGTTTTTGTTTCTCCAGCTTGAAGTGTAATCTCTACTGGGCTTGTTAATTTTTGATATCCTTCTGGCGCTACTGTTTCATAAACTTTATACGTCCCAGGAGCTAAAGTTTGAGGTACTGAAAAACCTTTTTCGTCCGTTTTCAGTTTTGCAACAACTTCATTTGCACTATTTCGAACTTCAAATTCGGCACCTTTTAACCCTTTGTTCGGATTCTCAGAATCTATTTTATGAAGCGATACTGTACCATCTTTTGGAGCTTCAGGCGGCGTAATAGTTACTTCTTTTGATGTTAATGTTTTATCATCAAAATGTAATTCCGCTTTATTAGGAATCTTCTTATCTACGTAAGAAGATAAGTCTGCATTATTTTTAATTTTCGCCTTGATACTAAGATTAATTATCTGGTCTTCATATGACTTATAGTCAAAATTCTCACCAAACGTAAATGTTACTTCACTTCTTTGCTTATCTATCTTTAACGTCCCTTTAGAAGTAATATCTTGGCCATTTTGATCATACACTTTTGCCTCTAATACTTCTAAAACATCTTCTAAATCATCACTAATTACCATTGATGTGTATTTAGGAGGATCGTTCGGTATATGTGTACCAACTTGGTATTGAATCACTTGATCCATTTGTGTTAGCTGCTCATTCTCTACAAGCTTGCCATTCTCATCAACTATATTTTTTTCAATACTAGGTGGATTATCGTCACCTGAACCGGTTCCCCCTCCACCACTTACGAATACTTGTCCTACTTTTTCTTCAGTTTTAATATTTTTACCTTCTAATTTCACAGTATTTTTGTGAGGCTTTGCAGCAGGATTAGTAATCTTTGTTTTATATCTTAAAATATAACCTTTTGAACTGTCTGGAAACTCAATTGTAAATCCAGCCTTTGTTGCATTAATTTTAATGTTAGATAAATCTGCTGGCTTAATATTTGTTGGTGCATAACCATCTTCAAATACAGCCTCTTCTAATACTACGCTGTCTGTAATTAACTCATGCCCAGGTCCTAATGTATCTGTTAATTTAAGATCTTGCATTTCTGTTCCAGTTGCATTTACGTATACAAGCCAATCAGCAATCGAAGGATCTTCTTGATTATAAGAACCCCATTTCAATAGATTATCTGTATTGGGCTGTGGCTTCGGTCTCTCTGTCGTATTACTTACATTTACTTCTTTATTGACGATTTGACCATCAACGTTAAATTCTAATGGAATTTCTTTAACACCATCATATGCTTCTAGACCAAAGTAGAATTCTACGAATAAAGAACCTTTAATGTTATTCTTTCCTTCTACGTAATCACCCATAGTACACGTTAATAGACCCTTTTTCATCTCACATGTACCAACTGTTTTTCCTTCAGCATCTTTTAAAGGAAAACTCATATTCATAAGGTCTTTTCGAAACTCTTTTGGCATATCAATTGTGAATTGATCTCCACTTTTTATTTTTTCTTTAGCTGACCACTTCACTTCTACTTTCATACCATCTGAGGCTTGATACGGTTCAGATGTCGTGCCATCAGTACGGGAAATATTAATTTCGTCCACTGGACTTTTCATCACAGCAGCTTGAATAACTGGAGCCCACACATTCAGCACTGAAAATAATACTAGAAAAACTAATGAAACCATTGAAATATGCCTTTTAGTACTTTTCATTTGCATAGTTCCCTCCTATTTTTTTATATTTATATAACAAAAAAAGACCGTCCGGTTGCATCAAAAATGTGCAACCAGACGATCTTAGTAACCAATATGTATTACCGTAGACTCTAAGCTTTGCGGCCTATCCTTTCGAATAGTGTGCTAAAAATATCTTTTATTCTTTTTTTGTTTCATTTTCCTCTTAAACCAAATATTACTATACCGTCTGGACGGTTATAATTCAATACTCTATAAAATTGTTCTATTTTTCTAATAAAAAAAACAATTCACCACTACATTAAATAAGTAATGGTGAATTGTTTTAACATTATATAGTTCGTATATTCTATTTATATGAATTACTAATAAGAGCTTGAATCACTTTTTCTCTTAACTCGGGGCTTAGTCTGCCAACTCCTAAATATTCCGAATACCATAATCCATCTGCTGCTAATCTAATAATTGTTGCACAAACTGAATCTATCTCATCGTTTTCTATATTCTTTTGCAGTTGCTGAAATGATTGTTGTAATGGCTCAAGTAATTCAGGTTTTAACATGAATGCTGCCATCATACTACTAGACAACTCTTCTGTTCTTCTCTCATTACTTAATCTTTCCTCTACAAAAGAGCGAACCCATCTCCCTTTCCTCTCTGAGTCTTCCGCTACTCTATTGTAAATAGCGCCCTCATAATCCTCTATCCCTCTGACTATCATACCTTCTATTAAAGCTTCTTTATTTGCAAAGTGATACAATAATCCACCTTTACTTACACCCGCCTCTTTTGCCACTGCTTCTAAGGTTAATTTAGCAACCCCTTTACATTGCACAATTTGAGAAGCGGCCGCCAAAATCTTTTGCCGCGTTATGCTGATACTCATTCCTTTTTAAAACCCCATTTCTACTAAATTTATATAAATACGAATCTTATTTTTAATATTGTTGATTACTACTAAGTATTTTCTTTATACAACAAAAGCTTCATTACCTTTGAATTTTTAGTTACTTATTCTATTAAAAATTTCCATATCATTCAATATGATAACATTAAATATACAAAGTTGACTATACATCTATACTTTTATATTCATTGAAAATATATCCATAAACACGAAATGTATAAAAATTGATTATCCTTATACATCTAATCTATAATTTAAAGAGGTTTATATTTTCATAAAAATAAAGTGAAATTTTATAAGGATGATTCCATTGAAAAAATTTTCTATTAGTTATTTAATATACTTACTGTTTTTTCTATAATTGTTAATATTTTACAGTATACAAGCGTTCCAAATTATGCGGATTCATAGGGGCCGATTTGGGTATCTATTATTATGCTTTCAATTCTTGGAAGTATTCCTGTTCTTATCGGTTGTTTAATAGGCGAATTTTGTTATAGAAAAATAAAAGGAAGTCACGAATTAAAAATCGGTATTCCTTTATTTATAGTGTTAGGTATTTCCTACAATCATTTCTTCTTTATGTTGTTTAACGACCGATATTTTCTATCCTTTAATTTAGAAGCCTTTTTGGAAACAGGCCTACCTATTACGTTATCATCTTTATTATTTTACCTTATAAGACGCCGTTAATTCTTTCATCATTACATAAAAAAATGTTATTACTCTTGTTACATCGAGTAATAACATTTTTATTTAAATCTATTTAACTAATTTGCTTCCAACTAGTATCCTTCACATCTTCGCTAGTCGGCTTTCTAACTGATTTCACAAAACATTCCTCGCAAGCACCAAATGCAATGAAGTTTTTCTGTGCTTGTCTTAACGAGACTTCATTTGCCCCGCCTTCAAAGTCAGGATCGTTAAACTGTACCTCATCATCTTCCCAGTAACATATATTACAAATTTCATATGTACCTGGTGGTTCTTCTTCTATTGTTCTATACCCGCAGCACGGACATGTATATTTCATTCTGTTACTCCATTATTCATTTCTTTTTTCTCCCATATATTCCGGCCCATAAAGAATGTAACAGCGCAAATCATAGTTATTACCATGAAAGTAGTATTAGAATCCTCATATGTAGTTGGAATTCCAATCGTTACAGAAACAATACTAAAAGCTAAAAGTAAATATAATAATAAAGATAGAATATAGCTTAGTTTAAATCGTAAAATGATACCTCTAAACAATAGCTCACCAAGTAGACAGCCACCTAAAATGATAGGTACTCCGAAATATAATGTAAGGACTCCCATTTGCGCAGTAGATTGAATTATCTTACCGATTATGTTCGGCGAAACCAGCTCACTATTGTTTCCCATCCTATCATATAAATCAAGTGCCGTTACTGAAATAAAGAAACTTAATATAGAAAACGAATACGGTATTAAAAATTTGCTCACTCTCATTCACCTCACTTTTTTTGTTTCACATATATTATTCATTACTTTCACAAAAAAATAGCCCTCTATGCTAAAACATAGAGGGCATAATTTTTATATAAAAACCTATACCTTATCCTGAAATCCCCCCTAAACAGAACATCTAAACTATCTGTGCCCTATATTCTTTAGGGGATAGGTGGTTATTAGAAAGTAGTGCCTTCTTTTTTATAATATTCTTTTGAAATCTCTTCATAAAATGCGGCTGATGTCGCGTAGAAATACGGTGCTAACCATAAGAAACCGATTCCTATAGTAAGAATACTTAATATGAACCAGCCTAAGAAACTTAAGCATAGTAAAAAGTAATCCATTTTATGTCCATTCATCATATGACGACTCTCAGTAATCGCTTGATTCGCTGTATATTCTGGATGATCATTCAAAATAAAATATGTCATAGAATAAGAAAATGATTTAATAATACCTGGAATAATAAGAAGTAATGTCCATAGAGTCAAGTATACATACATTAGTAAATATGTTAAAAACGACTTCATCAACTTACTTCCATCGCTAAACCATCTAAATATATGACCAATGCGAGCATCAGTCCCACGAATTGCATTTAAAACAAGATAATAGGCACCTATTGTTAATGGACCAATAACAAGCATTACTATAATACTTACTGTAAGTGAATCACTTGCCTCTTCCCAACCCCAAAATACCGAGAAAATACCTGTTGTTAGCATTTCAACAGCTCCAATAAGGATTCCAATTAATAAAGTTGCCCCTACCGCTAATCCCCATCTTCCTTTTAATGCATCAAGTGCTTCTCTTTTCAACTGACTTATCATATATAACCTCCTAATACTATTTATATTTTAGTATACCATTTATATCAAAAATTCCACAGATTTCCCTGAAATAGAAGCATACTCCTTTTTGCATACGTATTGATACATGTGTGCTGTAGTTGTACTAATATATGGATTAAACGACTCTTTTCCCTATAACAAAAAAGCTTGCCCTTCAGAATAGGCAAGCTTTCTCAAATTATTCCTCACTGATTCTCTTCTTATACCAATCCTGCATTCTCTCCGCATCTTCTACTCTCGTATGCTCTAATTTGTAACTAGATGATGCACTAGAAAACTTATACGTACATAAATCCGCTCGGCGCTGGAAATATGATTGTGTCTTCTCCATTGATTGGACATGTCTTCTTCTAATAAGTCCTGTATATTTTCCGACGCTACGATAGACAAGTGTAATTTGTTCTCCGTTAACACTGTAACCATTTGTTTTAAATGTTGCGTATCCAAGTGTAAAGATGAGGATCGCGAGCGGAATTAATGCCCACATGATGAAGTGCTTTTCAGAGTATATACTTATTCCAGTAAGCGGGATTGCGAGCATAGCGAAAAAGATAAAACTATCAATGAGATAACGGCGCAATGCTGCTTTTGGTAATGCAATAATGTTTGCATTCAGTTCGTATGGTAATTGTAAATGGGCGAGTAACTGTTGTACTCGATCTTTTCGAATGATTGGGTGCAGTGTAACCTTTTCTTTTTCGTCACCCATTCCTTTACTTTGAATGACTTCTACTTGCACAGCACAATAACCGAATGGTTGGCGTAAAATACTTTCTTTTATCGTAATACCTTGAATACGATGCAATTTTAGTACGAGCTCTTTTTTCTCAAGTAATCCTTGCGAAATGCGAACTTCGTCATTTCTTCGATTCACTGTGAAATCGCCATGTTTTAACGCGTAACCGATTGTAGATATAATCCAAGAAAGAACGAGTAACATGGCTACCATGAAAATCCAGCCATATATATCATGTTCCATTACATACGACTTTACGCCATTCTCTATCCATTTCGGAATGTACTCATCTACTTGGTGATAAACGAAAAAGATTAAAGAGAATAATAGTCCAAATTGACCAGATGTAACAGATGCTAATAAAATCTCTTTCCAAGTTAATTTATACTCTGTCGCTTGTTTTTCTTCTGTAACAATTTCTTTTTCTACTACATTTTCTGTTGCTTCGTCTAACGTTCCTTCTGCTTTCACTTCTGGAGTTGGCTCATTTAGCAAAGTAATAAGCTCCGCCGCTTCTTCTGCCGTAATACCAGCTAAGCTAACTTCTGCTTCATCGCCCCCACCAGCTGTTTCAATCTGAATTTTTTTTAAACCGAGCATTTGATATAGTACGTTAGAACTTGTATTAATCGTTTGAACACGTTCTTTATTTAAGTAGCTCTCCTTTTTCACGAAGAGACCTTTTTTCACATGTAATACGTTATTTTCAACCCAATATGTTGTGTAATACCATTTTTCAAATGCTGAAAAAACGGTGAGTAAACCAAATGCTGCGGGAATTAAATACCAAAACGGGAATTTTCCGTTTAAGCTAAACATGAAAATAATGAGTGGTATAAAATCTGTTATTTTTAATTCTAATAACATCGTGATTGGATGCTGCCTCTTATACATCCTCATCACTCACTTTCGCTAATTCTGCGATTTTCGTTTTCAACATTTCTGCTTCATACATCGTTAAGCCTGGGATGCTATGAGAAGTTGCTGCTGTTGAAATGTGTAATTCTGCTAAGCCATATTTTCTCATAATTGGTCCTTGTTCAATCGTTACGTGCTGCACACGAATCATCGGTACTAATACGCGCTTTACGACAAAAAGACCATGCTGAATTTCAAGCTCTTCTTCATTTAGTTGGTAGCTGTAATAACGTTGACGTAGTTTCGGGAATAAGAAGTACGAAAATGGTGCGAACACAACTGTCAGCCCAATCATTACATACAAAATCCACGCCCACCAATCAAACTTTATCATGAGGAAAAGGTAAGCTAAAATGACGAGTATACCGATCCCTTCTTCAATTACAGCACGAACTTTCCACACCTTGACCATGTCAGGGTGAATTTCATTTTTCAATGGACCCATGTAACCACTCCAAATCTAGTAATCTAATATATGAATACTCCCAATCTATATTTTACATAACTTTACAGAAAATTGAAATTTAATCTTCTTTCTTCTCCGGAATAAAATATCCGAACCAAAGTAGCCAAATGAAACCTATTAGTTTCATCCAACTTCCATCCGCTTGAAAAACTTCAATCATACCTGGAATTTTATACACTCCAATAAATCCAAGAAAACCGAGCCACCAGTTTTTTTGCATTTTCATCTTTACTCCTCCTTCATGACGTTTTTCACATTTCGAATCCAAATTTCTTTATACTTTAAATGGAATCCCATGAGCATATAGTTGCTCATATTATCGATCACAAGCGCTAGCGTATGAGCATTTTCTTCCGTTTCATGTTGTGACACGACGCCCAGTCTCGCGCCTTTCTTCAATAAATCGTGGAAACCATGTAAGAAATCCTCTTGTATTTCAAATAAACGTTTCTGGTACTTTTCATTTCGCGATGCAGTTACGATAAATTCATTGATAACGCGTAGTATTCCTTCTTGCCCTTCATACTCAGAGAGCATATGTAAACCATCTGCGATTAGCTTTTCTGCAAAGTTTTCTTTCGTATACTGCTCTTTATCGAAGTAATTTGCAAAATGATAATCAGAAAAAATCTCTTCAAATAAAAAATCAACTAACGCTTCTTTAGAAGAAAAATGATAGTAAATAGCCGGTTTTGAAATACCTACCTCTTTCGCAATCATGGAAAGACTCATCTTCTCAATGCCGTGTTCTGCCATAAGTTTAAATGATGCCTCTACAATGTTCTGCGATGTTTGTAAATTCTTCGTCATACTGTACCTCACTTATTTTTACTTACCGGTCGGTAAGTAAATTATAAAACAAAACGAAATGATTTTCAATTTAGTTAGCACTACATAAGGTATTTATTGGAAAATACAGAAAGTTATAAAGTAAAAGCAACATATAACAATAAGGAGGATATCATATGGGACTTGGTGGTAATGGCGGCGGTGAAGCGGGACAAGCTGGTAAGAGCGGATTTTCATTAATCATTGTACTTTTTATCGTATTGATTATAGTTGGAGTTAGCTATATCGGACTTAGCTCCTAAGAAAAGGCGTCCTACATTACACATGTAGGACGCCTTCTTTTTAATCCCTATTCAGCAACCGCATACGATAACAATTCATCGTTACTTCCCCAAGTCTTTGCAGTAATTGATAGTTCGCATACGCGCCGACTGGGGCACCGATTATGGGTACGAGCTGAAGCATTTTTGCTAAATCGATATAGTCTCGGTACTCTGTTTGGAACTTTTCCCAGTCCATATGATTTTCTTCTTCTGTATCCCATGTTTCGATTGCTTTCCATATTTCTTTTCGGTGGTCGTCACTTGAAAAGGCAAGCTGGAAAACGTGAAGGATAAAAAGGCGCTCTTCTTTGTCGCTCGTATCAAATCCGTATAATGTTGCTGCATCGAATAAAAATTTAATTTTAATGCTGAGTAAAAGCGGAAAGTCAGCAAGGCCAAGGAGAATACCGCCTGCTCCCGTCCCTGCTCCTTCTGCCGCTGCTATTTTTTTGTACTCATCCATTTTTTTACGTACTTCATCGTCTCGTCTTTGCAATGACCAGTTCGTCTCTTTTAATTTCGGCTTTATAAAGTTTGATCCGGCGCTAATTGTTTGTACCATCATCCGAATCGTTTCTGTTAATACTTTTTGCACTTTCGCCGGAATAAGCTGTTGTACTTTCGTCTGCACTTTCTTTGAGAACCGTGTCATCATAGAAGAATCTTTCATGAATGTAGCTTTCCACTGCTCCAGCTCTTTTATAACCTTTTCTTCATATGTAATCATAGGTTCATTCCCTTCAATTTAAACGCTCAATACGTTTTGCCCCGTATTGATAAACGAAACCGATACTAAATACTATGCTCACGACTAGTAAAATTCCCGTCATCATGAAATCTTTCGTCGCAAGTGCAAATATAATTGTAAATATAACACTGCCGGTAATAAGGATCGCATTTAGTAAAGTAAGAAAATCTTTCTTCTTCTCTTCTCCCCCTATCGGATACAAATCAAGCCAAATCTTCATGCGGTGATGTTTCCATAAAGTTAATAGCTGATAACCGATTAAGTATAGGAAAATAAAACTTACGATAAATCGTCCATATAAAAATGGAATGAAGTAAAGAATAACTCCGCCAAGAGCGAGCAGACGCACATATAATCCAAAATAGTTACCTGATCTTAAAAATGTTCTCGTATATAAGTATAAATATGTACGCTTTTCGCCGATTATCGACAGAATGAAATCCAGCCATTTTCGGCGAGATACTCTTTCTTTTAATGCTGGTACATCAACGAACATGTTCGCGATGCGGTACAGCAGCATCATCTTCTTACCTTCTTCAGAAATTAAATACTCCCAGTTTAGCGGCTTTCCCTTCACCATTTGATGCAGCAGCCCAAGGTATAACACCATGAGAAGTATGATTCCGCCAATAAACATAACGGAAGTACGTTCTACAAGGAAGTATACAAATAAGCCGTTTAAAATAAAACGAATGAACCAATCTGCTCTTTGTATATTTTGATCGGTTAAAAATGACTTTTCCCACGCGACGAATAAGTTCCACGCCTTTACAATGACAAACGCGAGCACAATCCATATGTAAGCCGCTCCTGTTTGCTTCATTTGCTGGAAATATAACGGGGCAAGCGCTGCCGCTACGATTGCGATTATGTATAACTGAATCATAAACGTAAAAAGAAATGCCTTTGTAAAGTATGGTTTTAATTTTTGTTCAACTGGCAGTAAGTAAACGAGATCCGCTTCTTTTAATAACGTTTGGATTGATCCAGCCGTTAATACGAGTCCTAGCAACACTGCCATAACGAGCGCCGCCGGAAACGAAGGTGTTAACGTTTGTAACCATTGCTGATAATAATACGCTCCTGCGCCGATGATGAATACAAAAATAAATTTCAAATGATCATTAAATACGTATTTACTATATGTACGAACTTCTTTTAGAAAGTGACGAAATCGTTCTTTCCATAATGCTGTGCTATTCATAATCTTCTTCCTTCGTTAATGCAATATAAATATCGTCTAGCGTTGCACCCGGCATATTAAACTGTGATTGCAGTTCAGATAATGTTCCCTTCGCTCTTACTTCACCTTGATGCAGAATAATGAATGAATCACAATAACGCTCTGCTGTCGCTAAAATATGTGTACTCATTAAAATACCTGCACCGCTCTTTTTCATTTGATCCATCATTTGAAGGAGTGATTGAATTGCTAACGGATCAAGCCCAACGAAAGGTTCGTCCACAATGTAAAGAGATGGTTCCACTAAAAACGCACTCATAATCATTACCTTTTGTTTCATCCCTTTTGAGAAATGAGACGGAAACCATTTTAAACGATTTTTCATACGAAATTCTTGTAATAGTTGTCCTACGCGTTCTTCGTATTGTTTTTCATCGACACCGTACGCCATCGCTGTTAACTTCAAATGTTCTTCTAGCGTTAGCTCATCATATAATACTGGTGTTTCTGGGATGAACGAAAAACTAGAACGGTACGCTGTCATATCATCACGAATTGTTTTCCCATTAATTGTGACAGTTCCTTTTTTCGGTTCCATTAAACCGATAATATGTTTAATCGTCGTACTTTTACCAGCTCCATTTAAACCGATTAAGCCGACAAGTTCGCCTTTATTAACAGAGAACGAAACATCTTTTAATACAGGTCGTTTCGTATATCCTCCTGTAACATTTTCTACACGCAATAACTCGCTCATACGACACCACTTTCTTCATTAGTATTCATTCTATATTCATCTTACCAAAAATTATGCTGTACTACATAGTATCCATGTACTCAAAAAAAATTTTTAAATTTATTAGCATATATTTTCCCGAAAGCGGACATCATAATTAGTGAAGAAGGAACACATTGAAAAAGCAACCACCAATTGATGAGTACAACAACATAGTGAAGTCATCATGAAATGGGGTGTCCATGTTGGACAATGAAATTTACACATAACCAGATTATTTGTTTCATTTTCGAAACGGGGTGTCTCTGAAAGAGCATATACTGTTTTAAAAAATAAACAATTTCATTTTAAAAAAGATTGCAATTCATTTCACTTGAAAATGGGGTGTCTACGGCAGAAACTTTAGCCGATTTACCGTGCATTTCTTAAATAAATGAGGTGTCTGCGAAACGTAAATTACGATAATGCTTTTTCAATCCCTCTTCAGAAAACAGGAAGCTGAGTCAGCTTCCTGTTTTTCGTGTTTGTTCTCTTATGTAATTATGGTAAAATACGGCTAAGGATATTTGAAAGGATGAGATCAATGAATCATACAGCAGACAATTGTATTTTTTGTAAAATCATTGACGGGCAAATCCCTTGCTCAAAAGTATACGAAGATGAACATGTGCTTGCATTTTTAGATATTAGTCAAGTAACAAAAGGACATACTCTTGTTATTCCGAAAGTTCACAAACAAGACATTTTTGCGTTAACGCCAGAAATCGCATCACACATTTTTTCTGTCGTTCCAAAAATCGCAAATGCGATTAAAGCAGAGTTTAATCCAGTTGGCTTTAACCTACTTAACAATAACGGTGAAAAAGCTGGACAAACTGTGTTCCACTTCCACCTTCATTTAATTCCACGCTACGGTGAAAAAGATGGTTTCGGTGCTGTTTGGAAATCACACCAAAATGAATACACTATGGAAAATTTACAAAACATCGCAAGTACAATTGCAAATAGTGTGAAATAATGACACTATAAGAAGGCGTAATACATAACAAGCCACTTCCCTGAAGTCATCAAATTCCGCATGGCTTGTTTCTTCACTTAAAATGCTCAGGGATGATTTTTTTGTGCATAGCACATATAAGAAAGATATGCATATTGTTTTACATCATGAATACGAACAAAAATAAGGAGGTCTCCTTTTATGTCAAAAGCTAAATCCTTTATTACAGGTGTTATTTGCGGGGGAGCAGTTGCTGGACTAGCCGTCCTTTTCTCAACTCCTTCTTCTGGTAAAGACATGCGCGGCAAGTTAAAAGAAAAAGGAAATGATATTAAAAAGACTTTAGCTGATATTACAGCTGATACGAAATTATTAAAGCGTCAAATTGTTGAAACTGCTTCAGAAGGTAAAGAAGTGTTCCAAGAATTAAAAGATGACATGCAAGACACACTTTCTAACTGGAAACAAGATATTTCTCAAAACAAGCGCCATATTGAGAAAGAAATTTTGGACATCCAAAAGTCAATTGAGAAACTGCAAGAAGCTGTTCCAGAAAAAGCGTAAACAAATTCCTGCTTAGTTTTTTGCATATAACAAATATTTTTTATATAAATTGACCTTGACACGGCATATCGTATAGATATGCCGTGTTTTTATGCATTTACAATATATGTTATCAATTAACATGTAAGGACAACGCATGTATTCACGACTCATAAAACGCTTCCATAGTTATGCATGATTTGTATAGAATGTCATTTTGTTAAAAAATTTTCACAATTCTTACAAAAAGACTTTATTAATTTTTATTTTACTGGCATAATAGATAGTAATGAAAAAGAATGTTAAAGTGGGTGAGTAAATGAAAAGTGGAGAAAAAGATTACTCGGTAAAAGAAGCGATGATTTTCAGCCAACGCATTGCTCAATTATCGAAAGCGTTATGGAAATGTGTAGAGAAAGATTGGCAGCAGTGGATTAAACCTTACGATTTAAATATTAATGAACATCATATTTTAACAATCGCTTATCATTTAAAAGGGGCTTCTATTTCTGAGATTGCTAAGTTTGGAGTTATGCACGTATCAACGGCGTTTAACTTCTCGAAAAAGCTGGAAGAACGCGGCTATCTTGTATTCTCAAAAAAGGAAGATGATAAACGAAATACGTACATTGAAATTACAGACAAAGGGGAAGAATTACTACTTCGCTTAATGGAAGAGTATGATCCTGAAAATAATTCAGTGTTTAATGGGGCTCTTGCACTTCGTAATTTTTATGGGAAGTTCCCAGAAAATATCGAACTGATTGCAATCCTGCGTAATATTTACGGACAAGACTTTATCGATATTTTTGAGAAATCATTAGAAGATATTGAAGAGAACTTTACAGAATCCGATCAAAAGTTAGTTAAGAAATAATCTATTTATTTTTTCGCAATCATGCTTAAGAATTCATTCATAAGCGGCTTAAATAAACCTTGTTTTGCTAGCGCTTCCGCAGTTTCGTGTACTTCGAGCTGATGTGGAAGCGCTTTTTCAAATTGATCTAACAGCGCATCGAACAAAAGAAGCCCTTCTGCTTTCTCCACTACATATTGCTCGTTCAGTTTTTCACAAAGATTTAGTATACGTTCAATATCTTTTTTACGAGCTTTTTTCTTTATGATCAAAGAATAAAATGGACACTTCTCTTCATCAATCATTTTAAATAGTAGGTCTACGTAGTATTCAGCTTGTTCTAATCTTCTAACAACGTCCATTTTCTCCCTCACTTTCTAACACAAAGTCTTCTATTTCTGAATTTTGTAACACGAACAAAATATCGTGTGATACAATATATGTATATGTATTTTAGCCAAAAGGAGGTCTCGCCTCATGACACTTATAACAGTTGTTTTTGTCGCATTCGCACTTCTTGTTATATTTTACACGAATTTCATGACACATACACTGTGTGAACGAAAACAAATAGCTGCGAGCCGCCAGCCCGGTGTCTTTCGGGTTATTAATGTATGTATAACAATTTTATTAATTTCTAGTTATATAGAAATTATATTTCATGGAAAGTGAGGAAGGAAAGCCCCTTCCTCACTTTTTTCCTCTATAAGCAAATTATACCTACAATAACCAATAAAATAAACAGTACAAGTAATAAAATAAGTTGAGAATTCATCCCCATCCCCTCCTCTATTCTGTATATGCGGCATACGCCCAATATGGCACACTTTCAAAATCTGACACGTACTGGTTAATTTTTCTTTATCAATATGAAAACGCGTCGAAATATGATATATTAAATTTTGTACATATTGCTTATACTATAGAACAAAACATTCATCAAAACTTTATCCTCAGCCACGGTAAGCCCTGTTAAGCGCGCTTTACCAATACAAAAAAGCAAAAGTATCAGTGAGACTTAATCGGGCTCTTATGAATTTAAAATTCATCGGTGTAGGATAAATTAAAAATACATAATAGTAGGAGTGTTTATCGAATGAAGAAAGCTATGCTTGCCTTAGCCGCAACAAGTGTAATCGCATTATCAGCATGTGGAACATCATCATCAGACAAAATCGTTACATCTAAAGCTGGTGACATTACAAAAGAAGAATTCTACGATCAAATGAAGACACAAGCTGGTAAACAAGTACTAAACAACATGGTTATGGAAAAAGTACTTATTAAAAACTACAAAGTTGAAGACAAAGATGTAGACAAAAAGTTCGATGAAATGAAAAAACAATACGGTGATCAATTCGATACCCTAATGAAACAACAAGGTATTAAAGAAGAAACTATAAAAAATAGTGTACGTGCTCAATTAGCTCAAGAAAAAGCGGTTGAACAATCGATTACTGATAAAGATGTAAAAGCAAAATTCGAGGATTATAAAAAGGAAATTAAAGCAAGTCATATCCTTGTAAAAGATGAAGAAACTGCTAAAAAAGTGAAAGATGAACTTGCTCAAGGTAAATCTTTCGAAGAATTAGCAAAACAATACTCTGAAGATACAGGTTCAAAAGAAAAAGGTGGCGACTTAGGATTCTTCGGACCAGGGAAAATGGTAAAAGAATTTGAAGAAGCAGCTCAAAAGTTGAAAAAAGGTGAAGTAAGCGAACCTGTAAAAACACAATTTGGTTACCATATTATTAAAGTAACTGATAATCACGCAGATGCTACTTTCGATAAAGCAAAAGCTGATATTAAAAAATCACTAGCTCAAGAAAAAACGCAAGATGCTCAATTCATGAACGATCTTATGATGAAAGAAATCAAAAAAGCTGACGTAAAAGTTGACGATAAAGATTTAAAAGATCTTTTCAAAGAGCCAAAAGCTGACGATAAAAAAGACGAAAAGAAATAATGAAAAGCTCGGGCTAAGCCCGAGCTTTTTTATGTCCCCTCTTCCAGGGGGAAATTGTATACAGATTGGGTAAATGAAATTACATGATTGACTCTTCGATTCTATAGAAAGGATAATGTCTTTTTCATTTTATGGATAGTGTAAAATCTTAGTTAGTTTTACACTATCTTCGTTACCGAAAGTTTATTTTGTCATTCGTTTAACTAAAACCATCTTTTATGCATTTCACTTAAAAACATTTCTGTGATTCTAAATCCTGAACTTTCCCCTATAATAGAGTCAATCCCACAATGCGGACAAACTGCTGTGTTATCATCATCCCACCACTCTGTAATTTTTTCTGGATGGAAAATTTCTAAACAATAGAAACAACCACATATAACATCCTTTTCTAAGTGCTTTCTATTACGAGAACAAAAACGATGTGCTTCCTCAAAATATTTTTCCATCAGTATCCCCCTATTCCTGATTGTTTCTATACTTTACTTAGATCATCCTCGATAAAATCGCAACTCTTTCTTACAGAAAAACAAAAAATCCCTTGATTCACAACGCGTGGAACCAAGGGTTTATCTCATCATTATTGATTAAATTAAGAAACTATGTTAAATTAGTACAGAAACACGTTTTCTAAAATACACAGAACGTATTTATCCTTATCTTAATTGTACAACAAAACCTTTCTTCAGTCAACCTCTATTTTTCACTTTTAAAGGAGTGCTTACGTATGAACAAAAAACTTGATCTAGAGCAAAAACGATTGGATACCGTAATCGAAACGATTACGCAGCAAATTGATAAGCTGGAAAACGAAACTGGCAGACGCCGGGCAGAAGTAATCAACATCCGTAAACACTTCTGGGATGACGTTAAAGTGAATACAGATACTTTTGACGATTACCTTGAAACAGTTATCAACTTAAGACAACAAGCTCAGTCACTAGCTGTTACACAAATCACCCATAAACACACCTTTAATCGACTTGCCGCGCTGCGACGTATGCAAAAAGCACCTTACTTCGGACGCATCGATTTCACTGAAGAAGGCGAACCTGCCGCAGAACAAATCTATATCGGTGTTTCTACCCTTACTGATGCAAGCGGAGAACACTTTCTTATTTATGACTGGCGCGCCCCAATTTCAAGTGTTTATTACGACTATCCACCAGGACCGGCTGAATACAACACACCAGGCGGCGTAATTCGCGGTAATGTGGAGAAAAAATTACAATACATTATTCAAAATGGCGAGATTGATTCCATGTTCGATACGAGCCTCACAATTGGTGATGAAATTCTGCAACAAGCGCTCGGAAAAGGTACAAACAAACATATGCAGAGCATCGTCGCTACAATTCAGCGTGAGCAAAATGAAATTATCCGTCACGATGAAGGCCGACTCCTTATCGTTCAAGGGGCTGCTGGTAGTGGTAAAACATCAGCTGCCCTGCAGCGAATCGCCTACTTACTATATAAATATCGCGAATGGCTAAAAGCGGATCAAATTATTCTCTTCTCCCCTAACTCTATGTTCAATAGCTACGTATCTAACGTACTACCTGAACTCGGTGAAGAAAATATGCAGCAAGTAACATTCCAAGAATATTTAAACCATAGACTAAGTAAGTCATTTGATGTGGAAGCTCCTTACGAACAATTAGAATATATGCTAACTGAAACAAATAGCGCAAATTACAAAATTAGAAATGCGAGCATCCGATTTAAAGCATCCACTCAATTTTTCGAAATGATTAAAGCGTACAGACAATCTCTTGAAACTTCAGGCATGCTATTTAGAGGAATGAAATTTAGAGGGAAACTAATCGCCTCAGCTAAAGAAATTACAGAGCAATTTTACAATACTGACTCCTCCCTCCGCTTCCATAGTCGAATTGAGAAGTTAACGGATTGGCTAAATAAACAAATAGATGCACTTGAAAAAGCAGAACTGAAAAAGCCTTGGGTAGAAGAAGAAATTGAATTACTTAGTAAAGATGAATATCAAAAGGCTTATAAATACTTGCAGAAAAAAGGCGAGTTTGACGACAACTCTTTTAATGACTATGAGAAAGAAACGAAAGTCCTGGGACGTATGATTGTCCGCAAAAAATTGAAGCCGCTTCGTAAAGGCGTTCAAACACTGCGCTTCATCAATTTCACAGGAATCTATAAACAACTCTTCACAGACGCATCATGGGTTACTGGAGAAAAACCAAAAGAATGGGATGACATTTGCTCTCTAACGGTGAACATGCTTGATGAAGGAAAGCTATATTACGAGGATGCGACTCCATTTTTACTTTTAAAAGAATTAATTGAAGGCTTCCAAACGAACAGATCGATTAAACACGTACTCGTAGATGAAGCGCAAGATTATTCTCCGTTTCAGTTCGAGTTCTTAAAACGTCTCTTCCCTGCTGCAAGAATGACGGTACTCGGAGACTTTAACCAAGCGATATTTGCCCATGCGAGTGAGGCAGTGAATTTCAATACACTTACTAGCTTATACGGACCAGATGAAACGAACGGCATTAACTTAACTCGTAGCTACCGCTCAACAAAACCGATTATTGAATTTACACGTGCTCTCGTACCGGAAGGGAAGAACATTCACGCCTTTGAACGCGACGGCGAGAAACCTACAGTAACGAAAGTAGCTGATTACAGCGAACTGCACGAGCATATTACTACAAAAGTTACCGAACTAAAAAAACAAAATCACAATACAATCGCAATTATATGTAAATCCGCAACTGAAAGCGCCGCTGCATACGAAGCACTCCGTCATATCGAGAATATTAAACTCGTGAAGAGTAACTCAGCCGAGTATGAGCAAGGTATTGTCGTGATCCCTGCTTATTTAGCGAAGGGTATTGAATTTGACGCTGTTATTATTTATGATGCTTCTGAAGATGTATACAGTGATGAGAGCGTACGTAGATTGTTCTACACTGCTTGTACGCGCGCGATGCATGAGTTGCAACTTTATAGTGTTGGCGAGGTTAGTCCTTTTGTGCTTGGGGCTGATTCAGAGAGTTTTGAGCTTATTACAACACCTTGATATGAATCAAGGTGTTTCTTTTTTATGCAGGATTTACACCTTAAAAATAGAATATATCAGTTTAGAAAAAGTTAAGGAGTGAAAAAATGAACCATTATTTTATCGCTATTTATGACGGTGAATTTCCTACCGAAAAATTACATACCATTGTACAATCTAATCCCACTTTGATCGACCTAAACATCCGCACCATTTCAATCCCATCACCAAGACCTTTCACCATACTAGTTGGCGAAGAACACGATGCACTCACAACTGGACTTACAGACAAATACCACTTATTAACGAAAGAGTTGCAAGCGCTTGAGCAGCAAGAGAAATACTATTACGTATACGATTATAAAATTAGAAAAACCATCGAGAATCCCAACCAAAAATGCTTTCCATTAGCGAAAATCAATATAAGTGTTACGAAATTCCATCAGATGATTCAAAAAGTAAAAGACTTAAAACGACCTGTATTTGCAGGTTATAACATCATTTCTCATGATGCAGACATACTTACCGTTGATGTACTGCTATCTTCACCATTATTAGATCCGAACACTTCCGAAAAAGATGCGGAAGAATACGCTTATTTAAAGCAATTAGCTGAATCAATTTCTCATTCTAAATTATGTACTTCTATTAAAGGAAGTTCACTTATTTAAATAGAAAAAGAGGGTTATTTATCATAACCCTCTTCCTACTATCTATTTACGTTTTTGAAACAAAACGATTAAGACTGGTAATATTGTTAAAGCACAGAATAAAGAAAGTGTCGTATCAATAACAGTTGTAATACCAAATTCACGTAAAACCGGGAAGTTAACAAAAATTAACGTTGAAAACCCAACAATTACTGTTAATCCTGAAGCGGTAATGGCTTGCCCTACTTTTGAAAGAGAAACACGAATTGCTTCTTGAGGAGACAGTCCCTTTTCCTCTTCTTCACGGAATCTTTCCATAATAAGAATCGTAAACTCTGTTCCAATACCAAGTACAAGGCAGCTAAGCGCCGTTGTTAGCGGATTATACGAAATATCAAGAAGTTTTAAAGCACCCGGAGAGAACCCTAGTACTAAAACAATTGGTATTAATGGATATAACGCATGTTTTACGCGGCGATACACAAGGAATAAAGATAGGAAAATAATGAGCAGCCCTGCGCCAATCATTAGTCCACTATTCGCACCGATGTTATCAATACCATACAGCATCATAACTTGCGCGCCCGCTGGCTTGATTTTCACACCATCTATCGGCTTCATGTCCTTTAATATGTTATGCATTAATTTTAATTGATCAGCAGAAGAAAGATCTGGATTCACTTGGAACTTAACTGTGGCGTACTTTTTGTTCTTACTTATAACAGTTTCTTTCAGAGAATTTGGTACGTTTTTAAGTTCATTTTCTACTTGCGAAGCGGATTCTGATAGTATATCTTTCCCATTGATTTGTAGAATAACGCTAGGCAGTGATATAACATCACTCACATCTTTATATTTGTTTTCTACCTTTTCACTTTCGCGTTTCATCCAAGACATCACTTTCGGTTCCGTGACGTCCTCTGCTTCTACTAAGTACGTAATATACGTTGTAGAGCCAACTATCTTTTGTAATTGTTTCGTATTTTTTAATGTCTCCATATTTTGCGGAATCATTTTTGTTAAGTCTGTTTCAGTCGGGATAGACTTCTCTGCCATAAATCCAAGACCAGATAAAATAACAGAAACGATTAAAATAGGAATTGCGAGTTTCATAGCTAGATTAGCATATTGATTTAAGAAGCGTGATAGCATTGTGTTTTTATCTGCATCACTTTTTAGTTTAGGCGCTTCCTTTTTACGATCTAATAAGTAGAATGTTGAGAACATCAATAATAATTCAACAACGTAACAGAATAAAACACCAATCGCTAATGTTAAACCAAATTGCTGCATCATCGGCGCTTTCGATAAATACATTGTCAGGAAGCTTAAACTCATAATCACAACTGCAATCCCTACGCCAGGTCCAATGTGACGAACGGCATTTCGTGTTGCGCGTTTCGCATCAAATCCACTCGTTTTAAATTCCTCTTCATATCTGTTATGAAATTGAACACCAAAGTCAGTGCCAAGGCCTATAATGATTGGTAATGTCGCCATAGTTGCGAGCGTAATCGGGATTCCAGCCCACCCCATGAAACCAAATGTCCATATTAATCCGATTAGCACAAAAGCTAATGAAATAACGCGACGTCTTACAGGGAATACGAAGAATAGTACGACAATCATTAATATAACCGCTAAACCGAGCATAATTCCTAATGTCGTTATAACCTCTTCTTGTATATCACCTAAAATAGCAGGCATTCCAGCCATTTTCACTGTTACACCCTGACTGAAATTCGTATTTTCAATAAGTTCGTTTAGCTCTTTATTTATCCGTACATACGTCGTCATTTCTGTATTATTCGATGTGTGCAGCTGAATCACAACGTGTTTTCCATTCTCAGGAATGAGTTGTTTCAGTTGGTCTGGCACTTTCCCTTTATTAGAAAAGACGATTTCATGAAGTAAATCATTATTCATATTTTGAACGTTTGGTAGAGCTTTCATCATATCTCGTTGCACGTTATCTTTTTGTTGCTCTGTTAACATGCTTTGCGTATACTTTGTGATTTCATCGTTTTGCTTTTCTGTTAAAACCGATTGTGTTATTTTCTCTTGCTCATCAACCGTAGGTTCATGGCCGAGCGCGATTAATTGTTTTTGTATTTCTTGCATTTGTTCAGCTGTAAGTTGTTGCTGAATAAATACTCTCATTTTTTCACGTTGCTCATCCGTTAAGCTATTTTTTACACTACTATTCATTTCGTTCATTTTTTCGCTTGAAATAGAATTTTTCAAAGCTGTTTCTAGTTTCGGATTTGTTGCTCCTGTATCAAATGCCGAAAAAGAAGCAGACGGAGCAGCTAACATTTCATTTAATAAACCTACATAATGCGTCGATCCTGTAATATCTTTTATACCTTCTGCTTTTGTAGTGAACTCTACAATCGCTTTGTTTGTTTCTTGCGAAAGCAATTTATTACTATCTCCACTAAGTAATACGTATATACCATCTCCACCAAAATGTTTTTGGTACGTTTCCGTATCTTTATAAACATCAGATGTATTACTTAGAAATACATCATTCCCCATCTTCATCTCAAGTTTTGTTATACCAAATGCGAAAAATATCGTTAAACATAATATAAGTGCAATATTCATCTTTGCGTACTTGATGATGAAACGTCCAATTATATCAAAAACCTTATTCATATTTTTCTTTCCTCCTCTGCTATGCTCAATAATTTATCATAGGCTTTGGAGGAAAACGATGAATAAAAATGAATATAAGTCTCAAAATGAGACATATGTCTTATTTTGGTTCATTTATTAGAAAACTATTAACGATCTGGATGAGTTCTTCTTTTGAATATGGATATTCATTATTTACCCATTTTTTTACGATTTCACAAAATCCGCTACAATAAAAATCACATAGCACATTTGGATAATCTGAATTTCGGATTTGCTTTGAAAGGGGGTCGTTATATCGCATTGCATTTTCACATAAAACCTCTGCGCCAAATTGGATCAATTTATCATATAATTCACGGCTACTATTTTTAGTCGTAACGTTAAAAAACAACGTACGATTCACATCTATGTAGTCAATTACTGCTTCAAAAAATGTACGTTCTAAATTTAAATCTTGCTTAGCTTGTTCAAATAACTCTATGACGACAGCATTTACCGTGGCACTAAAGAGCTCATACTTATCTACGTAATAACGATAAAACGTACTTCTATGTATCATTGCTTTTTCGCAAATATGATTAATCGTAATCGCTGAGAATGGTTTTTCTCTTAATAGTTCCATGAAAGTGTTCGTTATTAAAATTTGTGTGCGTAAACGAGTGAGGTTACTCAATTTATTTGTCCTCCCTATAAATTTTTCTGTTCTTTTAGTATGCCGTAGTTGATTATAATAGTGAATTCTTTTTACATATAACAAAAACACCTTGATCATCATCAAGGTGTCCTCTTCATTCTAAATGACATATCTTTACGCCTATATACACTTAACACGATTCCCATTAAAAGTGCATGAAATACAGTTGGTGTTAATCCATAACTAATAAAAGGTAATGATATAGAAGCACGCGGTAATAATCCTAAAATCATGCCAACGTTACAAATAAAATGGATTACAAAAAGAGTCACTCCGCCAACGAGCAGCAATTTACCATAACCGTCATTTATTTTATAAGCTATGTTCATTATTCTTACTGCAAAAAGAGAAAGAATAATGACAAGAACTAGCGCAAGCACATATCCATAATAGTAAGTCAAACTTGCAAATACAAAATCAGTATGCGCAGCAGGGATAGACTTTATATTTCCATATGTACCAAACCAACCTGCCGACGACATCGCCTCTTTTAAACGTAAATACCATAGATCATGCTCTGGGTTTAAAAACCCTAAAACTCTAGCTATCCGGTATTCTTTTACAGCAGACCAGGAAAATAAATCCCTAATAATGAAGAGAAAAATTGGTAAAATAGTAATGAGCCATGCTGTTTTCTTTCCTAGCTTACTCCACCAAAGCATAACGAATACCATCGTAATATAAATATAAATCGGCACCATAATTGATGTAGTTAAAAATAGATATAAAGAAAATACGTACAGCATGAAAAGATGTATAAACTTTAATCTACTGTTATTAAAAAATGAAGCCCAGGCTAGAAAAAAGAATGGTATTGTCATTAAACAGTCAATTTTGATGGGACCAATTTTTATTAACGCTTCCCCATTCACAGAAATAGTCGGAAAACATTTTATAGCTAACAAGATAAGTACACCAATTGTATAAAACAGCCACCCGAGTCTCTCTAACTTCCGATAATCAAATAGCATCATCCCAATCGCTGTTGTAACACCAAGAATTACAAATATCACCTTATTCATTAATAAGTCAGCATGTCCAAGAGCTAAAACTGGCAAAAATCCTAGCCCCATCGCAGCCACTAATAAACCAATTAAGAACCAATCAACCTTTGGCTTATGTAGTTTATTAAGTTCCTGGCCAAGCTTGATTGGACTTCCCATTTGTTCAACGGCCTTATCTTCCGCAACTTCCTCACTTAACCCTTTTTCTACCCACATATTCTTGGCCTGTTTCAAGTGAAAGTCTAGTTCTGTTGCCACCAAGTCCTTCGCTTCTTTTGATTTTATATGGTTCGTAACTTCTTTTAAAAAATGCTCCCCTTTTTTATTCAATTTTTTCTCACTCCTGTACTAATCCTTTTAATATAAATCGCGCCTTCATAGCATTTTTCTCTACCTTTCGCAACATCTTGTTTCCTTTATCATTTAATTGATAATATTTAGCTCCTGCGTGATCCCAGCTAGATTGGATAAAGCGGTTCTGTTCTAAACGATGTAATAAAGTGTATAGAGACCCTTCATCACCTTCGAATTTTTGAATCCCTCTCCCTCTTAGCAACTGCATCAATTCATAACCTGTTTTTTCATTCATAAGAAGTTGTAACACCGCTAAAAGGATATCTTCTTCCTTTTCGGATGATTGCTTGATTTTTTCGCGCACCCGCTTTCGATGTTGATCAGAAAAACTCAAATGTTTAAACGTTGTGTTCTCCATTGATTTTCGCAAGCCTTTTAATCGATCTTCCATTTGATTATTCCTCCAATCCTTCCTTCAAAAGCTCCTTCGCTTTTTTCAATCTCGTTTTTATCGTGTTTTCTTTCACGTCTATTACCGTAGCAATCTCTTTAATTGATAACTCTTCATAATAAAATAGATAAATGACTTCTCGATATTTTATCGGTAAACTCATTACTGCCAAAGCCAACCTACTATCCTCCGCATTTTGAATGACAGTTTGTTCGACACTATCATTTTGAACCCCAATATACACAGATTCATCCTCTGTAACGATTACCTTTTTGTTATACCAACTTTTTATATAGTCCTTACAATGATTAATCGCAATTCTCCATAGCCATGTTTTTAAGTTTGAATTCCCTTTATATGTATGAAGAGATTTATAGCATTTCACAAATATATCTTGCGTTAAATCCTCCGCAATTTCTTTATTATTCACATACGAATACACAAGCTGTAAGACTTCTTGTCCATACTTGTTCATTATTTCGTCGATAAGGTCCTCCTTATCTTCTATTTCAAACGCTTCTATCGTTAATTCATCCACCACATCATTTCCTCCTTCCCATATATTAGACGACGCACTGTATGGAAAAGTTTTATAAATACATAAAAAAATATGGATGGTAATGTCCATACCGTTTTTTTATGTATATTTATTTGCTTCTTGTCCCTTGATACTTATGCTCTGCTTAAAGATAGGAATTTTTATCCATATGTCTTGTTCCCTATTTTAAAACATAATACAATGGAAATGTAACTTAATAAGCTATAACTAGTAGGTGTGGTAATCATCTCTTCCATTTTGAAAAAAGGGGGGAGGTGATAAAATGATCGCGATGTTTGTAATTAAATTAGTGTACGGTATCCTAACCGGAACTGGCGTTGTCATCGGTAGAAGATACGTCGGTCCATGGCTAATTTCTGTATACAAAAAAGCGAGAACCACCCTGCTTCGTGGAAAAGGTAAGGGCGGTTCTCGGCTAAAACGTTAATGTAATTGTCCTATAACCGCACCTACTACCACCACAATAGCAAGTTAGGTTACAAAGGCAGAAGTTTCTCAGGCTTCTGTCTTCTTTATTTTATGCAAAATTCATACTAAATACTCTATCATCATTGTAACACATTTTATTTATTTTTAGTCAAGAGAAAAAACCACCTAAAGGCTCCCCTTCAGGTGGTTCTCTATTTTATGCTAACGCAGCTGCCTGTTCTTGTTGATCTACAGGAATTACAGCGTCTGTTAGTGCTTTTTCTAGTTCAGCTGTATATTTCATTTGTTCTTCTTTGCTCCAGCCTAGTTTCGCAGCCATGTAGTTGATTACTGCTTCTTTCCACTCGTATACCCAGTGGATGTTGAAGAATACAGCGCCTCTGCGGCGTACGAAGAAGTCAACTGGTTTTGCTGTCATTTCGTAATCCATTGCGTATACAAGTGGGATTAGAACGTCAAGCGGCATGTTGTATTCTTTCGCTTCGTCTTTATGTTTTTTCGCTAAGTCAAATAGTACGTCAACGTTAGAGCCGTAGAATTTCGCGAATTCTTCTGCTTGTGCTGTTGTTAAACCATATTTCGTACCTTCGCCAGCTTTTTTCGCAACGAATGCTGGGAATCCGCGTGAACCATCTACATGTCCACCAGAGATTGGCATATGTTTCGTATCGCTCTTCGGATATGCGCTATGACCTTCTTTTTGTAATAAGTTCGTTACGTAATCTACTACCATTTCAGCCATTTTACGGTATCCTGTTAATTTACCACCTGCGATTGTAATTAAACCAGATTCAGAAGTCCAAATTTCATCTTTACGAGAAATCTCAGATGCACTCTTACCTTCTTCATAAATTAACGGACGAACACCAGCCCAGCTTGATTCAATGTCTTTCTCTGTAATTTTCACGCTTGGGAACATGTAGTTAATCGCATTAATGATGTATGTGCGATCTTCTGTTGTCATTTGTGGTACAGCTGCGTCTTTATCATAGAACGTATCTGTTGTACCTACGTATGTTTTTCCTCCGCGAGGAATCGCGAACACCATACGTTTATCTGGTGTATCGAAGTAAATCGCTTGCCCGAGTGGGAAACGTTTTTGATCAATTACTAAGTGAACACCTTTTGATAACTGAAGTACTTTTCCTTTTTTCGAGTTATCTTTTTCACGAAGTGTATCTACCCAAGGACCAGCTGCGTTTACAATTTTCTTACCGTAAACTTCATATACTTCACCGTCTAGTAAATCGATTACACGTACACCGCATACTTTTCCATCTTTATATAAGAAACTGTCTACTTTTGCGTAGTTAACAGCTTTCGCACCATGCTCAATTGCTTCTTTCATTACTTCAATTGTAAGACGCGCATCGTCTGTACGATATTCTACGTAGTAACCGCCGCCTTTTAATCCTTCTTTTTTTACAAGAGGCTCTTTGTTTAGCGTTTCTTCACGGTTAAACATCTTTCTGCGCTCGCTTCGTTTTACACCTGCTAAGAAGTCGTATACACGAAGACCAATTGATGTACTAAATGATCCGAACGTACCGCCTGTATGGAACGGAAGTAACATCCACTCTGGTGTTGTTACATGGGGACCGTTCTCATATACGATCGCACGCTCTTTACCCACCTCTGCTACCATTTTCACTTCAAGTTGTTTTAAATAACGTAGACCACCGTGTACAAGCTTCGTTGAACGACTTGATGTACCTGCTGCAAAGTCTTGCATTTCAAACACAATTGTTGATAACCCGCGTGTTGCTCCATCTAATGCAATACCAGAACCAGTAATACCTCCACCAATTACGATCACATCTAACTCTTGTTTATTTACTCCGTTTAATACGTCTTTACGTTGTTTACTTGAAAATTTCATGGTAATTCCTCCCTTTGATAACGAAAAAAGAGACCACAAACTCCGCTATAGATTTCGCCTCTATAGCGCGTTGTGGTCTCTCCAAATCTCCTACCGAATTATTAACTTGTCACCATTATAACACTGTTTATGATTATTTGAAAGCTTTTGTTGCTTCAATTGCTTTTTTCCATCCAGCATATAGCTCTTCGCTTGTTTCCGCTTCCATAGTTGGTTCAAAGCGTTTGTCCATATGCCACTGTGATTTAATTTCATCTTGGTTTTTCCAATATCCAACCGCAAGACCAGCTAAGTATGCTGCACCTAAAGCTGTCGTTTCGTTGATCACTGGACGCTCTACAGGAACATCTAAAATATCACTTTGGAACTTCATTAAGAAGTTATTTTTAACTGCTCCGCCATCAACGCGTAATGTTTTCAGTTCAATACCTGAATCTGCTTCCATTGCGCATAATACATCTTTCGTTTGGTAAGCTAAAGATTCTAGCGTTGCACGAATGAAATGCTCTTTCGTCGTACCGCGTGTTACACCAAACATAGCGCCGCGTACTTCACTATCCCAATAAGGTGTTCCTAGTCCAACGAATGCTGGTACAACGTATACACCGTCAGTTGATTCAACGCGAGAAGCATATACTTCACTCTCACTTGCATCTTTAAACATGCGCATTCCGTCACGTAACCACTGAATCGCAGAACCTGCTACGAAAATACTTCCTTCTAATGCGTAGTTCACTTTACCATCTATTCCCCATGCAATTGTTGTTAATAGACCGTGCTCAGAAGCTACTGCTTTTTCACCTGTGTTCATTAACATAAAGCAACCAGTTCCGTAAGTGTTCTTCGCCATACCTTCACCGAAACAAGCTTGTCCAAATAAAGCTGCTTGTTGGTCACCAGCTACACCTGCAATCGGTACATTTTGACCGAAGAAGTGGTAATCAATTGTTTCTCCATATATTTCAGATGATGGACGTACTTCTGGAAGCATACTCTTTGGTACTGTTAACATGTCTAGAAGCTCATCATCCCACTGTAAGTCGTGAATGTTAAACATTAACGTACGTGATGCGTTTGAGTAATCTGTTACGTGTGCTTTACCACCAGATAGTTTCCATACAAGCCATGAATCAATTGTTCCGAATAATAGATCCCCGTTTTCTGCTTTCTCTCTTGCACCTTCAACGTTATCTAAAATCCACTTTACTTTCGTTCCAGAGAAGTATGCATCAATTAAAAGACCTGTTTTTTCGCGAACCATTTCGCTATAACCTTTTTCTTTTAACTCATCACAAATTTCAGCTGTTTGGCGAGATTGCCATACGATTGCGTTGTAAATTGGTTTACTAGTTGTTTTATCCCATACAACCGTTGTTTCACGTTGGTTCGTAATACCGATACCAGCGATTTGTTCTGGTTTTACATCTGCTTCGCTTAAGCAAGTTGCGATAACTGCTAAAATAGATCCCCAAATTTCTTGTGCATTATGCTCTACCCAGCCCGGCTTTGGAAAATGTTGTGTAAACTCTTTTTGAGCTGAATGAACAATTTCACCTTTTTTATTGAATAAAATTGCACGTGAGCTTGTTGTTCCTTGGTCTAATGAAAGAATATATTTTTTCATATCGGTTTCCCCCTTATGCTACTTTTCTACTATTTGTATTGCTTCCGCTTTTTTTACTTGTCATATAAGAGATTGCTAGTACAATCACAGTTGCGATAATCACATAAATAAGTGCTGAATTTTGTTTTCCTTCAAATACAACTTGATGGAATAAACCTGCAAGTGATCCACCTAAAATTGGACCTACTACTGGAATCCATGCATACTTCCAGTTTGAACCGCCTTTTCCTGCAATCGGAAGGAAGAAGTGTGCGATACGCGGACCTAAATCACGTGCTGGGTTAATTGCGTATCCTGTTGTCCCACCTAATGATAAACCAATACTTACAATTAAGAAACCTACGATAAATGGATTTAATCCATCTGCAAATTTATTTGCACCAATTGCTAATATACCAAATACTAAAACGAATGTTCCAATCATTTCACTTAAAAGGTTTGCAAATGTGTTCGGAATTGCTGGACCTGTTGCAAATACGCCTAACTTTGTTCCTGGATCTTCCGTTTCTTTCCAGTGTGGTAAGTAATGTAAATATACGATAACTGCCCCGATAATTGCCCCAATCATTTGTGCTACGATATAACCTGGTACGTCACTCCATGGGAACGCTCCCTTAAATGCTAGTCCTATCGTTAAAGCTGGATTCAAATGTGCCCCACTAATTGATCCAACCGCATACGCTGCAACCGCTACTGCTAAGCCCCAGCCCATTGTAATAACAATCCAACCTGAATCTTTCGCAAACGATTTCTTTAAACTTACACCAGCACAAACGCCGCCACCAAGTACGATTAACAACGCAGTCCCTATTAACTCTCCTAAAAATGCTGACATAGTATCCCTCCACAATCAATTTAAACGCTTTCAAATGTGATAGAGGTAAAATGAATGGCCATTCGTTTTTGTCAAAAGAAAAAGACCCACAGCTTGCACGCTTCTATATAAATTTATATAGAAACAATGAAATGTGGATCTCTACTTTTCTCCGTCACGTTTATTAACTTGTCTATAATGTTAACCGTAAATGAAAGCGGTGTCAACGAAAAAATTCACATTTTCGTCACTTTTTTCGGTAATGTTTCCATAGTTCACGTTTTGATGTCGTAATCGCTGTCGCACCAGCGTTTAAAGCTCTTTCCACATCTTCTACAGTACGAATAAAACCACCTGCTAAAATCGGTACACCTGTACGCTCTTTCACTTCAGCGATAATATCCGTCATTGCTCCTGGAAGCACCTCAATATAATCCGGTTTTGTCTTATCTAAAAGATTGCAGCTCTTCTCCATCGCACTCGAATCGATTAAAAAGATGCGTTGTATTGCCACAACACCTTTTTGCTTCGCCTTCATAATAACGCTCGCCTTTGTTGAAAGTAACCCGTACGGTCTAAACTCCTGACATAAATATTCCGTCGCATGCCCATCACTCTGCAAACCATGAATTAAATCCACATGTAAAAACACCTTTTTACAATATTGCTTCGCAAGCGATATAACACTCTTCAATTGACCGACATGAATATCTAAAATAACGATATATTCATACGAACTATGTAATAGCTTTTCCAAATCTTTAATTTGCCTCACTGCCGGCAAAATCTTCTGTTCATGAAATTCCATTCTAAATGTCCCGATACGATAAATTTAACTAAATCTATACAATTCAATCAAATTTACACGAGTTAGTGCTTCATCGTGTTCTCGCAACCCCGAAGGGACGAGGGGTATAACACTCCACACGAGGCAGTATCGTTACCTCCTATTATCAAGCATTTATTTTACCCATCTTGATAAATTTATCGCAGCATTTACATCCCTATCGTGATGGCTATTGCATGGAACACAACGCCACTCACGTATTTTTAAACTCCACTGTCCTTCTGGTTGAACTGAATGGTCGTATTTAACGCCGCAACATGAACAAATCTTGCTTGAGGCGAACCATTTATCAGCTTTTACATACGCAATGCCATACTTCTCGCACTTATATGATAAACATTGAAAGAAGAAGTTTAATTTTTGAAATAAAAATGCTTTCGATAGTTTTTTGTTTTTTAACAGGTTTGAGATAGATAAGTCTTCCACAACAATTCTCATTGGTTTGGTTTTCACCAATCTAGCTGTTGCTTGATGGATATGGTTATTTCGGATATTCGTAATTTTTCTAGATAACCGCAGGTGCTCAGCTTTCGCTTTTTCATATCCAGCAGATTGAATTTTCACACCTTTTTTAAATCTCCTAGACATATCTCTTTGCGCTGACTTTTTCCTTTTCAAAAGTTTTTTAACCTTGGCATCTTTGTTTATATTTCGTTCTTTCATACCATTAGAAGCTACAAAAAGCTCTTTTAAACCAACATCCACACCAATCGACTCATCGGTTAATTCTTGTGATTCAAAGTCTTCTTGGAACCCTACACTCATCCACCAGTGACGACCGTCAAAGGTAACTCTTGGATTGGATGGTTTTTTATTCCTTGGTAGTTGTTGGCTTGTTTTCACTTCTCCAATAGACTGAATATGAACTACTTTCTTTCCTATAACCAGTCTTTCATAATTGGCATAAAATCCTTGGATTAAATCTTTTTTGGATTTATAAGAAGTGTGATAACCATTTTTGTACTTTTTGAACGAATGTTTTCTCGCAGTATCAAAATCTTTTGAAGCCTGTTTAGGAACTTGTGCATTAATGTCTTTTAACCACTCATATCTCTTTCGCTTCTTGATCTTTGTAAATCGTTTCTGTAAAGCTAACTGTGAAACAGATTTTCCAAATAGCTTATAGTATCTATCACTCATTCTTTTACAATAGTTATAAGCGAATCTTGCAGCTCCAGCATGGTTTCTAAGCACTTTTTCTTGTTCAGGCGTTGGAATCAGTCTGACTTTCTTCGCTAATATCATCAGAATGTAACTCCTTTAATGAAAGATTTGTTCTTCTGAATCGTAGCGTGTTCCACCAGCATTCTCGTAAGACTACTCGGATGCAAACCTGTTAATTCTGATACTTGACTAACTCGTGAAAATTTCATTATTATTCTTACCTCATTGAACCCGCGATAGCACATGCGTTCGATAGATTCGATGAGGTTTGATAGATTTGATTAAATTTATCTCGTTCAACTAAGGGCGCAATTCCTTAGCCAGTTCTCTTATGAACTTCTCATATTTTCACATGAGCGCAGACTATATGTTTATCTCTTTAGAGATAGAGGATTTTTCCACCACCATAGGCTTGTGATGTACTCTCGTCAGTTATACGAGATAGTCGTTGAACGTTCATCTTATCGCTTTTGACTTAGATGATTCGAGGCGGAAGACCCATTGTTCTAGTGTTTAGGATTTAACCTTGCACCATCTGATTGATTTTTTCTGCTTTCGCAACATTCACGCTCGCCATTTCTAGCCACGTTGTAGTTCAATCAGCTTTAGGGATTGCCCGCAGTTAACCCTCACTACTAGCCAATCACTTGACTAGCAGGGCTTACTGATATATTTAATTAACTTTGGTTATAAATGGTTAAATAAATCGTAACAGTTAGTTACCCTTCCTATCTATCCTTTATAGTACACAATTTGAGTAGAAAGAACAGCTAGTGCAGAGAAATTATTTCCTCTATCTATATATTTTCTTCAACTTATCCGATCCCATACCACCTATAATCATGAATACAAGGGGCAAAAGATTCATTACATATGGCGCATCTGCTACAATTGTAATACTTGCTCCAGCAAACTTATTTAGCATCCATACAACGATTTTTGCAATAAACAAAAATACTCCTATCATAAATAGACTATCAAAAAACACCTTCCATTTTGGATACGCCAATTGCTTACTATCTTTAATTATTTTCTGCGTCAATTCTTCATCACTCCTTAGCAGTTCATCAATTGTAATACCGAACAGATCGCTTAAATGAATAATAATTTCAATGCTCGGATAGTTCTTTCCCGTCTCCCATTTCGAAACAGATTGCCTACTTACATGAATTTTTTCAGCCAAATCATTTTGCGACCAATTTCTTTTTTCCCTTTCTTCTTTTAAACGCTCACTAAAAATCATACTGTGTTTATCACCTCTCTATGCCCATTATGTTCAAATAAATGATGAAGAGTAAAGCTAGTTATCGTTGCATTTCCTGCGCAACTTATGCGTTACAGCTTATAATAGCGCTATTTAATATGGATCTTCCCTATACTATGCTCCAATAATAATTTCCCGAACAATAATACAAGGGACGGATACTAATAAAGTGAAACTTTAATCAGCCCTCACTAATCGGGCTTTTACGGACAGCCCGCGCCCCACCTAACTTCTTTGATTCCGCTGAATTTTGAGGTGGGTCTTACTGCCCGGCAAATAGCGGGATAAAGACTAGATTAGGCATAAAAAATACGCCATCCCTTCTTATCAGTCTCCAGAAAGAATAACGCAAATTTTCATTTTTACTCATCATTTTTCGGACTATATGAAAACCCCGGGTATTTCACAACAGGCCACTTCTTCTTACGCAGAGAATCCATTACTTGCGGGCCAACATGTATATTACTCTCCACTATTTCTTTAGGAGTCAGTGCCATCCATTGATTTAACGATACATCTTCAAAACGATTGCTTCTGAACATCTCTAAAAACCATAATGTTTCGGTACCTGTATTTTGAATATAATGCCCCGTCGCAAACGGTACATATCCGACATCGCCAGCTCTATAATCAAATGTACGAGCGGTACCATTTCCAAGAAACACAGTCATTCTCGCTTCCCCTGTCAAATAATATTGCCATTCATCATTATTCGGGTGCCAATGAAGTTCTCTCATTCCACCAGGCTCAACCTCAACGAGCGCTGCTGCGATTGTTTTGGAAATAGGGAAATTTGTGGAATCTACAATTCGAACGCTACCACCAGGCGTCTTAATCGGCTTTTGTTTTAACAATTCATGTTTAAATGTTAAAGGAACTTCTCCTTTCGGTGATTGAACTTCCTGACTTTCAAGCGAACCTGGCACCTCTCCTTGATAAATATAAACTTGATCTGAAGGGAGAGAACGAAAAACACTCTCAGGTACGCCAAAATTAGCCGACAACACTTCTTTTGGCGTATGCGCAAACCAATCAGAAATAGCTAAAGTAGATAAATCAGAAAAATGCCCATCATCGAAAACGAGTAGAAATTCACAATGTTCCAATCCTTGAATGGAATGCGGAATACCAGGAGGAAAATACCAAAGATCACCTGGTCCAACATCAGCAATAAAATTCCGTCCATTTTGATCAACAGCCGTTATGCGTGCCCGTCCTAAAAGCATATACGCCCATTCCGCTTCTTTATGCCAATGAAGTTCTCGTATTCCACCGGCCGTTAAGCTCATATTTACCCCAGCAATCGTCGTCGAAACCGGTAGTTCCCGAGCAGTAATCTCCCGAGACCACCCGCCTTGTTTCAAAATCATTGAAGTGTCCGAGAATGAAAACTTCAAGTTAGGAACTAACCCTGCATCCGTTATAGGCGGAACAAGCATATTCGGATTTTGAATATCCCGCATAACATTACGAGGTCCAGAATCAATTGCACCTGCTCCGTCGCTGCGGATTGGTTGTGGCACATTCCTTCCTGCTTCATTAACAGTACGTTTCTTCATGATTACACTCCTTTTTCATCCGGTTATGAAGTAAAAATCCTCCATCATAGTGTATGAATTGGGCTTTGAATGGTTACTTTTACTATAGATTCGGCAATTTTCGCTCTAACAGTCTACTACCCATTACTATTTAAAACAGAAGATGGACAACAAAGACTTTAAGTAAAATGCAAAAAACGCCCTCTGTTTCAGAAAGATTAACAGAGGGCGTTTTCTTTTTTTTACATAAAGTGTCCAAAAGTCTTTCCTTTGTCATACTGATTACACCCTTTTTTAGAGGGCCAATATTAACACTCTCTTTTTAAAATTCCATATCAAAATCCCTTATATTATTAACAGCGACAAAAAGGAATACCATTCTATCCAAATAGAACAGCATTCCTTTTTATAAACAGTATTTAAAAATTATTATTTAAGGTATTTCCCCAAATCATCTAAGTTTCTCGTATGATTTAGAATGATTACATACTCAACTTCAACTTCTGTTACTACCATTTCTAGTACTTGATGGACTTCAATATAATCATTTTCATATTCTTTTGCCGAAGATACAATCTCTTCTAAGGTTCTTACAAATGTTTCAGCACTCCAGTCTTTTGTTGACAACGCCACATAGGTTTGAAATTTTTTTGTATTCATGTTAGTTCTTATCTCCTCCAACAACAATAAAACTATATATTCATTATTTTAAATATAAAATACCCTCAAGCAAATATCAATTTTTTCATTTAATAAGTCTTCAATTTTAAAATGACAGCTAACAAACGAAACCTATACTTTTCTCTTATACAAATATTTAACATAATAAAAAAGAAGAGAAATACAATATATTTCTCTTCTTTAAATGTAATCTATTAAAGCAATACCGAATCTTTATCACTATCCTGATTACGTTTCTCACGCTCTTCTTCTAAGCGCTTCATATATACTTCGCCTTCTTTTTCAATAAACTCATTATCCATATCTTGCTCTTTTTTCGAAGTATATAAAACCATGTAGCCACTTAGTACAATCCCGACAATTACAAGATAAACCCACCATGGTAAAGTTTCCAAATCACTTCATTCCTTTCCTTAGACAAGCCTTATTAGTTTCACTTTATGAGGAAAGAAGTGGATTTATGCTTAAAATTTTTATTGTGGATGCTTCGCGAAAAATGCTTGTACATATTCCATAAACTCAATTGGTTCCTGACGAAACGGTGCGTGGTATCCTTTTTCAATAATATGAAACGTACTATTCGCAAATAGCCCATGATACAGTTCACCATTTTTCCAAGAAACACTCTTATCATGTCGTCCCCATATAATTAAAGTCGGTACCTTAATTTTATCTGCTTCCATCGCAATGCGGCGCTCTCTCATTTTCGTAAGCTGATCATAATGCTCTTTATCATCCCGACTATTTTTCACTTCATTTTTATTATACTTCGTAATCTCAGTTACAGTTTGTAAGTCCGTCGATAGCGGTGGTACTTCATAACTTTCTTTTTGCTGGAAAGACTCTATCCCTGTGGAATCCGCCAAGATGAGATGCGTCACTGCATCCGGATATAAATACGCTAAATTAAGGGACATCTCTCCGCCCATTGAATGGCCGAGCACCGCAAACTGATCGTATCCGAGCTTCTTCATTAACTTATAATATAAATTCACTTGCGCAGGAAACGAATACTGAAAATCAATAGGCTTAGAAGAACGCCCAAACCCTAAAATATCAACCGCAATAATCGTATGGTCTCGCGCTAGTTCTGGATAAATATCACTAAACCCATCAGAAGAACCACCAAACCCGTGAAACATAAGTAACGGAGGTTTCCCCTCACCAATTTGTTTAAAATAAATCGTTTGCCCATCAATTTGCGCCATACTCTCTTTCGTATTCAGCTTCATCATAACAGTATCTTTCACTTCTCCAACCTTCGCAATCGGCTTCTCAACGAAGTTACAAACAATTAACAAAACGAGCACAATACCGCTAATCATATAAAACTTAAACCGTTTCAAAGTTCCCGTCTCCTTTCTCTTGTTTCTATTTAAAGTTTTTACATTTTTTGGTTGTTTTATGTTCTCTTTTTAATTGTAACTGATATGGTTACAATTATACTAAAAAAATATAACTCATTTCTATTACTAATGGTTATTATGTAACTATTATAGTTACACATTTAAAGTAAGTCAATTCTTTTCTCTGCATGGCCTGAAAATAGAAAAAGGGACTTCATGTTGAAGTCCCTTTCTTTGTTATTATAGTTGGCTTACTCCGCCGTCGCCTTTATTATCTGCTGGTGCTCCTCCTGTGTCGCCAATGTTAACGTAGTCTGGTCTTGCTGGTGCTCCTCCTGTGTCTCCCTTATTAAAGCTAACATATTTTAGTCTTGCCGGTGCTCCGCCTGTGTCTCCCTTATTAAGAGCAATAGTATTAAAATCGTGGGAACCTAAAACTGAAAAAGTAAATGCAAATCCAATTAATGCTAATACAATTTTTTTCATTATTTTAACGCCCCTTTTGCCACCTGTTTTTTCCTTGATTCATTACTCATGCGATAATATTTACTAGCCTTTTCATAATTGTTTATATTATAAAATTGATCTGCTAAGCGTTCTGTATATTCCTGAATACAGTCAAACAATTCTTCTCTTTCAAAGTAAGAAACTCCCGCTATAACAGCCTCCTCTAATGCATCAACATTTGTATTCATTACATTTAAAACCATGAATCGGTATTGATATTCTTGATTCTTCAACTGATTACAAATATGTAATCCTTTACTTATTATGACACTAGCTTTTTCAAATTCATTTATTTTTAAATATTCATCAGCTTCCAAGTACAGTGCTCTAAAATGATTAGGGGCTTTCTTTGTTACTTCGGATAAATGCCGAATTGCTAATTCTGATAAATTCTGATTTGCATATAGCAACCCTAAGTTATTTCTAACCATTAAAATATATTTTTCATGGTCAATTTGTTGAAAAATATTTAGTGAATGATTAAATATCTCCTCCGCTAACTCAAATTGATTTAAATCAACATAGCATAACCCCAATATATTCTCACATAAAGCCAAATTAATCTCATATCCTGGTTGCTTCGTAAAATCTTCTTTTGCCTTTTTCAAGTAATCAATCGCATTGATTTGTCGATAAGAATGATAATAGAAATTCCCCATCCGATAATTAAACTCCGCATGTTCTATCGGATCTGCAATATATTTCAATAACTTCTCAGCTTGCTCATACTGTTCTTTCGCTTCGTTATAATTTGAAATTAATGTGCAATGAAACCCTTTAAAAAAGTGATAATAATAAGCTAAAAAGCCCTCTGTTGGAATTTCGAAAGATTCCACTTTATCAAAACTATCTTCTCTAACTGAAATCCAATCAACTAATGCATCATATCTAAAATTCAACAACGCATGATAAAGTAATACATCCTGATCCACGTCCAACCCACTAATCTTACTTTCAATCTCCTCTTTCATTTCCGTAGCCTTCTCTATATTTTGCTGTAACATTACACGATACCAATCATCTAAAGAATGTCTCATTTGCTCCCGCGTTACTACATCTGCTCCCATACACTCGCATCCCCTTTTCTCCAAAATTACAAAATTAGGATTTTTATACAATTATCAAAATTGTATATTACCACTCCTTTTCTATGTATTGAAAAATAATTATCAGAAAATTAAATATTTTAATTAATTATACCAAACTTTTCCTTTTTAATAACTTGAGAAACAATTGTCAGAAAACTTAACAGGACAAATAAAAAGCAAGCAATTCCAGCACTCCGCTAAAACTACTTGCTCTCCTACTTATTATCTCTATTTTTACTCTTTAATAAATTCCTTCGTACTTCTCACTGTATCAATTGGACGAACTAATTTTTCAATTTCTTCACGTTTTGGCTCTAGGAATGGAGGTAAAGATAATTTTTCGCCAAGCGTTTCGTATGGCTCATCTCCCATAAATCCTGGGCCATCTGTTGCGAATTCAAATAAAATTTGTGGTGCAACTCTTGCATATAATGATTCGAAGAAGTGACGGTTTACATATCCAGATGAAGGAAGTCCTACGCTACTGATTCTCTCAATCCATTCTTCTAATACAGCGCGATCTTCTACGCGGAATGCCGCATGATGCACTGTACCAAAACCTTGTTGTGCTTCAGGAAGAACTGTATTATGTTCTACAATAACAGATGCACCGTTTCCGCCTTTGTTCACTTCAAATAAATAGAATTCCCCTTCTTGCGCAACCTCTTTAAATAATAGAACTTTTTCTAACACTTCTTTGAAGAAGCTAAAGTTTGCAATACGGATAAATACAGGTCCTAAACCAGTGATTGCATATTCTAATGGTACTGGCCCGTTTTGCCACGGTGTACCTGATTCGATTCCTTTATCAAGTTCATCTGAGATTAATTGATATTGTTGGTCATCAAAGTCAACGAAAGAAAGAGTTTTCTTACCAAATTGCTCTTTAATTCCTGTATGTTCTACTTCAAGACGGTCAAAGCGTTTCACCCAATACTCTAATGCTGCATCAGTCGGAACACGGAATGAAGTTTTTGAAATTTCATTTGTACCGTGTACTCCTTTCGGAACACCTGGGAAATCAAAGAATGTCATATCTGTTCCTGCACTCCCTTTATCATCTGCAAAGAATAAATGATACGTTTGAATATCATCTTGGTTTACTGTTTTCTTAACTAAACGCATTCCTAAAACGTGAGTGAAAAACTCATAGTTCTTTTCTGCACTACTTGTAATCGCTGTAACGTGGTGAATTCCTTTTAATTGGTTCATTTTATATTCCTCCAATGTTTTTTAATTTATATTTTCTCTCCTATTACTTCTCTTCAATAGGTGCTAAATTCGCTTCAATCTCTGCACGCTGATCTTCTAAGAACGGTGGTAAATCAAGTTTTTCTCCTAAATGTTCCACATCTCCATCAACTGTAAATCCTGGTCCATCTGTCGCAATTTCAAAAAGGATTCCGTTTGATTCACGGAAATATAAGCTTTTAAAGTAGAAACGGTCGATGATTCCTGAAGAATGGAAGCCTCTTTGTTTCACCTGTTCTTCCCAATAAGCAAGCTCTGCATCGTTTTTCACGCGAATTGCTAAATGGTGAATGCTGCCTCGGCCCGGCTTTTCAGTAGGACCATCTAAATATTTCACAACGATTTCTCCAAAAGCCTCTCCTTTAATGGATTGAAAAATTGCTTCCTCTTCGCTGTGGCTAACCTCTGTATAACCAAACATCTCTGTAAGTGTACTCGCCATTTTATCAAGTCTACGAACTGTCATTTCCACAGAACCCATTCCTTGAATTTGATGCTTTGCAGGAACTTCTGATTTCTCCCAAGTTTCCCAGTGCTCCACTTTTTCTCCGTTTGAAACGATTAGTACTAAGCGAAGACCTTCAGCATCCTCAAATTGCAAAGCAGGACGATTTGCATATGTTGTTATTTCACTATGTTTTACATCAAATTCCTCAAATCGCGCTTTCCAGTAATGCAAACTTTCCTCTGAAGGAACGAGTAATCCAATTCGAGTAATCGAATTGGTACCGCGATATGTTCTTCCTACTAATGGAATTTCAAAAAATGATAGCTCCGTACCTGGACTTCCTGTTTTATCTCCATAAAATAAGTGATACATTGATGGATCATCTTGGTTTACTGTCATTTTCACGCGACGTAAACCAAGTACATTTTTATAAAAGTGATTATTTTCATTTGCATTTTTCGTAACCATTGAAATGTGATGATGCCCTTTAATTTTATACATTGGTTATTCCTCCGTTTCGTTTTACTAGTCAAGTGACAACTAAAAAAATAACATTTCCCACAACTAATATGGTGTTTAGCTTTTCAATTTATTCTTAATTATGTTTTTGTAAATTCATCTTAGTTTTTACTGAATAAGTTACTTTGTTTTGTAAGTCGAAAACAACTGATTGTATGTTTTTATATGACTCAATTGCTTTCGTTACTATCACTTTACACCTCAAGTGATTGAAAAGCAAGTGAAAAATCTCGAATTCAAGATTTTTTTGTTAAATAACATTTAGGGTGTAAAATCATTAATTTCTGGATAGCGTCACATCACTATCAAGCTAAAGACTCAAAGCTCTCCATGCCCATCAAGCTACCAAGAATACACTACCCCAAAACGATAAAAATGAACTTCGTTGCTATAAAAGACAACTTTTTTGTTCCGAGGGAATTATAGAATTTTATATCTTTACAATTATTTATGGGGAGTTAATTCGTTTTTTTCAAGAATAAGTAATTTCTTAAATAGAAGTTCACGTACCTCTTCCTTATGATAATTAATTTTTGTTGATTGATAAGAAATTTAATGAATGATTATTCGAATATGCTTTCGTAAATGTTAAATGTAGTTTTTGGATAATGTTTGGTCAAGTTGATACTAATACCCTCGATAAACGAAAGAAAATTAAGAGTGTTCCGAGAAAAAGTAATTAAAAAACGCTCATTTACAGAAGAACATTATTCAAGTGAAGCCCTCTATAATTCAATTACAACTCCTTGAAAGTTTATGATACTATCCTGATCACACTTTTTATATTTAATGTTTTAAGGAAAAAAGCTATACTATAAGCGAAACTAAAAATCAGAAAGGAAATACCATAACATGGAAAATTATATGCTATTTATCCTTACAGCACTCCTTATTATAATGATGCCTGGTCCCGGTTTTGCTTTAGTTACAAAAAACACTATCTCTCATGGTAGAAATGGTGGGATAAAGACCGTCTTAGGAACGGTATCTGGAATGATGATTCATACAATAATGGCTACACTAGGACTCTCTGCTATCTTAATGAAATTTGCTATGCTATTTACATTAATAAAATATGCCGGGGCATTTTATTTAATTTATTTAGCTGTAAAGTCAATTAAAAGTGCCTTTTCTAAAAAAGAAGAGATGTCAGGTTCAGTGGAGATAAACTCTAAGGATATTGGAACGGTTAAAAGTTTTAGACAAGGATTTACCACGGCAATCTTAAACCCAAAAACGGCTGTATTTTTCCTTAGTTTTCTACCCCAATTTATTGTGAGTAATCAAAGTCATTTCTTCCAATTTCTTTTGTTGGGATTCACATTTACGACTTTGACAGCAATATGGTATTTACTTTATATCTCTCTAATACGTCAATTAAGAACTTTTTTAAGAAAAGAAAAGGTGAACCGTACAATAGAGGGTATTACTGGCACAGTATTATTAGTATTTGGAGTTAGGCTATTTTTCCAAAAATAAATATGTAATAGAGAGCGTTTAAAACTTTCGGTTTTTCCAATAAATGAATCAATATAAAAAGTATGGCTTTCAAACAGTAAAAAAGTGAACAAACGGGTGTGTTTGTGGAATAAGCTTCAATAAAATAACCATACTTTTTATAAAGAAGTGAATCGATTATATTAAAATTGATATAAAGGCGTTATCCTTTCCTATGATTTCTCAGAAAGAATAACGCCTTGCTCTTTTTAGAGGGTATTTTGTCTAGTTAGCTTGATAGCGATGTGGTTCTATCCCTTATAAAGTGAAACTTTAATCAGTGGGGGTTTTGTTCATCCCCCACTGATTATTAGCCCCCACTGATTATTAGCCCACACCAATCGGGCTTTTACGGACAGTTGATCCCCCACCTAACTTCTTTGCTTCCGCTGAATTTTGAGGTCGGGGTCTTACTGCCCGTTAATGCGGGATAAATGTTACAAAAACATTTATAATAGCTCTAACTTGCACAATGCTTCCCGTTAATATAATACGCTGATTCTGTGAAAACCGTAAATACAACCTCTACTTCTGGAAGTCCAAAATCCATTACATATGTAGTAATGGCCTTGGCAAATCGATCACGAATTTCCTGTCCACGCTCGAACCATTTCACTTCAATAAGAGGAAACGCTTCTATTTCTTCTCCATTGAATATAAACGTAGAACTTGGTAGTTCCAACGTAAAATTATCCGTACCACACTCACAAATCTCTGCGAGCTCTTCTACTAATGGCTTGCTTATGTGTTTTAATTGTTCAGTAGTAATTCCACGAAACACAATATGCGGCATGTAAATCCCTCCTTTAGATAGTTTTATATTTGCCCACATCATGGCACAATTCTCCCACCTTTTAACAAAAATAGATGCTAAACAAGTTTCAACTCTTATTTTTAGGCCTGTTATACAGGCTGAAGCGATTCTAAGTATCTGCCATATTAAAGTTGATATGCTCCCATTCTAGTGGTGAGATATGTTTTAATCGTTCTTCGTTAACCCCATGCGTACTTCTTAACTATTTCATTTAATTTTTAATAAAGAAAACAGCCTCACTAAGCTTTTAAAACTTAATAAGGCCACTTTATTCACACTTTTAATTATGGAACGTCGGTTTATAGAACGAACGATTATCAAGTGCAAAGACACGCTCTGTGTATTCACCTGGTTTTGTGCGTCCTAATGCGCGGTCCATCATGTTCATTTTTGCATCTAAGTTATCGATGTAGTGCAGAATTTCTGCTTCTTTTACTAATGGTGGTTTTGGGCTACCCCATTCTGCTTTTCCGTGGTGCGAAAGGACGATGTGCTGAAGAATTAATACTTCTTCTGCATCGATTTGCAATTCGTCTGCTGCTTTACCGATTTCGTTCACCATGATAGAAATGTGGCCTAGTAAATTTCCTTCTAACGTATACGTTGTAGAAATTGGGCCAGATAGTTCAATTACTTTACCAAGGTCATGTAAAATAACGCCTGCATATAGTAAGTCTTTATCTAATGATGGGTATAGATTTGAAATAGCTTTCGCTAAATCTAGCATCGATACGACGTGATAAGCTAGTCCAGATACGAACTCGTGATGGTTCTTTGTCGCTGCTGGATATTCTAAAAATTCGTTTTGATGCTTATTTAACAAATGTCTTGTTAGACGTTGAATGTTCGGATTTCTCATTTCAAATATGTATTGTGTAATTTTCTCAACCATATCTTCTTTTTTCACTGGTGCTTTTTCTACGAAATCCGAGATGTCTGTTACTTCATTTTCATTCGCAACACGGATTTGTTTCACACGTAATTGAATACGTCCTTTGTAGTTTAAAATATCACCAGCTACTTTAACGATTGTTTCTGCTACATATTGTTTCTCAACTTCTGGTGATACGTCCCATAGCTTCGCTTCAATATCTCCACTTGGATCTTGTAAGATTACTGTTAAAAATGGCTTTCCATTACTTGCTAGACCTTTTGTCGCTGTTTTAATTAACAAGAAAACATCGACTTGTTCACCAACTTCATATTCTGCAATTTTCTTTTTCATTCGAATTCCTCCACCAAATCAGTTACTTTTAGTATAGCATATCACAACTCATTTTCTTTACGCTTATGTGTTAATTTTACAATCTGTTTTTCTGTAAAATACGCGAGTAAATGCGCATGACATGTAAAGAAGATGACTTGTCTATCTTTTGCGATTTCCTTTATTAGTTCAATCGTTCGATCCGTCCTTACCGCATCAAAGTGCACGAAACTATCATCAATAATAAATGGGTAATCATGTTCAAATGTTTTCGCAAGTGCAAATCTCAGCGCTAAATATAACTGCTCCGCTGTCGCTTGGCTTAGTTCATGACTGTAAAAACGTATACCGTCGTTACGTTCAACAATGAACGGCTCCGCCTCTGACGGTGAAAAGATTTTACTATAGCGTCCGCCCGTTAAATAGACGAAATACTCTTCTGATTTTTGTAAAATACGAGGCAGATGCACTTCATGATAATATTGCTTCGTTTTCGTTAACACCGTTTTTGCGGCCGCATAAGCAGCCCATTTCTTCACTTGTTCACGCAATTGCGCTTTTTTCATTTCCCATTCATGCATTAAATCTCCGTACGTACTACCTTCTTCTAAATTCGCAATTTCCATACGATGTTTCGCGATGCGCTCTGTCAGTTCTTTCTCTTGCGCCAGACAGTTTTGTACGACTGTAATTTCTCTCTTTAATTTCTCTTCATAACCGTCAGCTTCGTAATGTTCAGCTAATGATAAACTCTTTAAACGCTGTTCTAACAGATCAATTTGCGGTAATAAACGCACTACTTGTTTCTCAGCATCTTCACGTTTTTCCGCTAGTTTACCTGCTTCTAAAAACATCTCTTCATCTGTAGCATCTGCAATATGCCATAAACTGTCTCGTTCTACTAGCAATTGCTTTAATTGTTCTTGCATAAACTCATATTCTTCTTGCCATTCCGCCAGTTTCTCTTTCAGCTGCTTACAAGTTTGTCTCTTCTCTTTCTCATTTTGCATAAGCCTTTGCGCCTCATACAACTTACTATACTCCGCACTACCGATAACAGTTTCTAGTTTATGTTCAAATTGCGAAATCATTTCATATAATGAAGATTTTCGTGTGCCTTGCTTCTCTAATTCACGATATAATTGCTGCATTTTTTCCATACGCTCAAACGCCGGCAATATGTGCGCATACGTATAAAATTCTGGGAACATATAGCGCGTTTTATATGCATCTACTTGTTCTCCCGCCTGGAACGTTTCTCTCTCCCATTCCTCATACGATGAAACGACTTTATCATAAGCTCGCTCCATTTGCTGCAATTTATAAGACTCACGCTCAAATAGCTTCCGAATCTCTGCATCTTTTTCTAACTGATAGCGCACAGACAGCGCTTCTTCACTTTGTCTCCCGCCAGCACTTTGCTGAAGAGTAAGAAGCTCTTCTTGTAATCCACTTGACGGATCTTTATATAAAACAAGGGCAAGAACAATCCCTACAAAAACAATAACACTAATAAATAAGAGCGGGCGGTTATCAATAAATAAACTCGTGAATAAAACAAGCGTGTTAATAAGAAGTAACAGAAGACAAACTCTTTGCCACTGCTTTTTCTTTTGCATAGCTGCTCCTGCTTTTTCCTCATACTTGCGCTTCATTCTCTCTGCGCCCATACCGATAAACGCCTCATCTTGGAACGATTTCTCTTTCTCAACTAACGTATTTCGCTCTTCATCAACTAACATTTGTTTCTGAATCTGTCTTATATTTTCTTCTTGTTCTTCTAATTGCTCTTGCGCTACTTTAAAACGATCATCAAGCTGTACTTTTTGCGTTTCTAATTCACGTGCCTTTTGCACGGTTTGCGTAATTAATTCTTTCGTTGCCAAACTCATATCAAACGAAAGAACCGCTTCCTTTTCAAAAGTAGCACCAATTTGTTGTTCTAGTTCTGCAATTTCTTCTTTTATATTCGCAATACTTCCTGTCATATCACGCATTTCTTGGCGTGCATTTTCGTAAGATAAATGCTGCATACGAAGTTCTTCTACATAACTTTCTTTTCGTAAAAACTCTTCATCTATTTGAATCGAGACAATTTCCGATTGCACTGTCTCTATTTTTTTGTGGAGCGAATCAACTTGTAACTGAAGCGGCTCCATCTTCGCCTTAATCGCTTCATAGCGCGCCATTCCGTTTACAGGAAACTGCCCGCTCTCATTTTCTAACACTTTCTCATGCGCACGTTTTTCAATAACGAGTGGCTCTAGCGCTGCTAATATTTCATAATCTTGCTTTCGCTTTTCTGCACTCTCTTTCTCTCCGCGAACAGAAGCAAGTTTCTCTTCACTTTCTTTTAATTGCTCGACTTGTTTTTCATACGTGCCAATTTTCCCTTGCCACTCTTTCATCTTCTCTTCAAGCTTCTTCATCTCTTGCAGTGACACGTTAATTTCCGGTTTACGCCCACTCGGTTTAAAGCGTTGATCCATTTCTTTTTCTAGCTTTTTATCTAACTGTAATAGCGCATCGCTTCCGACTGCACTTGCCGAAAATAAATAATTGCCAATATCCGCTTCGCCGAGCTGATGAATATTTTGAAGACCATGCATATCAAATGAAAAGACCGATTCAAATAAACTTTCATTCATCCCGCTTAATATATCGTTTAAAATTTCCTCGCCGCCCGTTTTCCCGTCTTCAAAATAAACGGTCACCTCGCCAGCTGCCGTCTTTGGCAATCGTTCAATTTTCAAACGGCCGTACTGCTCTGTTTGCACAGTCATCGTACCGCCATACTTCCCGCCTTCTTTCGGCTCATAACGGCGCTGTCCTCTCGTCGGAAAACCGAACAAAATACTTTTCATAAACGAGCGAATTGTCGATTTCCCCGCTTCGTTTTCACCGTATAGTACCGTCAGCAAGGAAAGATCCATTTCCACATTTTCTAATTTTCCGTATCCATAAATATGGAGTTTTTCAATTCTCATTTTTTATCCCTCTCTTGCTGGAATAATTGTTCTAAAATAATATTTTCTGCTTCCTTTTGAATCTCTTTCTTCTCGTCTTCTGTAAAAGATTCAATACTATTACGCGCTACAGGAGATGTCCAAATGGTGCGCAACACGCCGTCCATATTTGTGAAAGCTTCTAGCTCCTTTAGCACACTACCGACGAAATGATTTTCCGCTTTCAAACGTTCGATTTCCGCAAAAGAAACCGTCTCATTTTTCCACTTCATTGCATATACGAAATCTTTTCGCTCTTCGCCAGATGCTAAAATATGAAAAATCTCTTCCACACGCTTTTCGTCACGCAAATAAGGAGAAAGTGGGCCCTGCCCTGTGAATACGACAGTTAAAAGCGTCCCTTCCTCTTCTCTTCGGCAATCATTCATCGCAGCTGACATGCTCGTCATAAGTTCATCAACAGTTTCAAGTCCATCAATACAAACCTCGATCTCATCCCATACAACATCTGCCGTATGGAAAAATGAACACTGCGTTCCTTGTTTCGTAAGTTCAATAAGGTACGCACCCTTCTCGCCTGTTTCCTTACGATGACGACCTTGTATGTTTCCTGGATAAATAATGTATGGCTCTTCTGATAAAATTTCACGTTTATGTATATGGCCAAGAGCCCAATAATCAAACTGTTTTTCTTTCAATTCACGAATTTGAAACGGTGCATAGCGATTATGCTCTGCATCTCCTTCCACACTTCCGTGAAGCATGCCAATATGAAAAGGCGCATCACTCATTTTCGTATACTGCGCTGTCATATTATCCGTTACCGCTTGCTGCAAATAACTAAACCCATAAATAGAAGCTAATAGCTCACCATTTTTATAAAATGATTTCTCTTCTACATAAGGATCGGTAAACACATGAACATTTTCCGGAAACTCAATCGCTGCCCAGCTTCCTCCTAAATGATCATGGTTACCGTGAATAATAAAAACAGGGATATCGTACTGCGAAAGTCTCTTCATTTGCTCACGCACAAACACTTGCGCCCTCAAACTTCTCGTCTCCGCATCATACAAATCCCCAGCTAGTAATACGAAATCAACGCGCTCTTGAATCGCTTTATCAACAATACGCTCAAATGATTCAAACGTACTTTGCTTCATTCTCTCCCACACAGACTGCGTAACATTCATCTCCATCCCTTTAAACGGACTATCCAAATGCAAATCAGCCGCATGTATAAACTTTACTTGTTTCACAAATAACGATCCTTTCTATCTTTCAAAAGTTTCATTTTATCAAAATTTAAATCGCTGAAAACTAATAATCATCGAGAATAAAAATATTCTCGATGATTAAAGTTTCATTCTATTTTACCACGCAATGTCATATATTTCTTTGCATATTGTAGCATTTTATGTCAAAATAATTATAAGATTCTGATTTTAAATATTGGAGGGAATTTTCATGGGAGTATACGTTCTAACAGTCTTTGAAAAAGATGGTTCAAAAGCATTAGACGAATCATTCGAGGCGGCAACTGAAAAAGAAGCGAAAGCAAAAGGGGAATCTATCTTACAAGAAAAAGGATTGTATGAAAAAACACATCGCTGTACATCTACTGCAGGTAAGCTCGTTTTATTCCAGCGCTAAAAAAAGAAGCGTCATCCGCTTCTTTTTCACTCTACTATATCTTCGTCACACCACGTAAACACCACATCTAGAATGCGATTACCAATACGTACGCGTTTATTCCATTTACCTGTTTGGATCTGATGTTGCAATTCAGCTTTCATCTTTTCCGTCCAGTCGTGAATCGTTTCACTACCGTCGTACGGATATACGCCTGGAAACTCTTCCTGCAGTAGATGCAAGCTCTCTGCATCAAAATGAAAATGGAAGAAGTAGTTTGCTGTAAGCGATGGTTCTTGCAATCGTAAAAAATGATCATCAATTTGCTTTCTATTTCTATAGAAAGTAAAGATATTCACTTTACCGCTAGTAATTTGGTCAATTTGAATTTCGTGCTTCTCTATAATCACGTCTTGTCCACCTCGTTGTATACTATCTTTAGTATATATGTCTTTTACAACAAAGTTAACCATTTTCGCGCGAAATTCATTTCCTTCATTATATTACCTGTACCTCCATATGCAATCAGAACAAATAAAAACAAAGTTGAAGGGGAGCGATCACATGTATTTCGGAAGCAAAGGTTGGTATGTAAAAGAACTTAAAAAATTAGGTATCCGTACTTATGAAGGTAAAAAACTAGAATCGTATCGTACGCATGTGTTATCTAGTTTACTTGAGAGAATGAAGAAAGCTTCGGCTTAATAGAAAAACACCTCCCGAATTCGCATACTAAGTATGCAAATTCAATGGAGGTGTTTTTATCAGTTTTCATAAAAGATTTTTTGCTTCCGCTGGAACGGATACGTTTTAATCTCAGCTGTATCTAAATCTTCATTGAATAAATGAATGGCTATAATTTGTCTACAATCGTAAGTATGGTAATAATATGTTCCAGACTCCATACACATTGCACTTGTATAGATCGTATTATCTAATATACCGTCTTCTGTTATTACTGCCCCCTTAGGAACCTCACAATTTGATAAGATATGAAAAATAGCCGATATCCCCTCTTCTTCGTTCTCTATACTTTGAATGTTTTGTTTGCCATACGCTGCCCGTACAAATCTTGATGGCGGTGTGAAATCTCCAGGAAGTCCCATCGTTCCTGAACCTTGGCCAAAAGCACTTAATGGTACATCTCCCCACTCAGTTGGCGCAAATGGCTGCGATTTAAGTCCAATATATTGTCTTAAATTTTGTAAATGCCAATTAAACTCGGGACTATTAGTCATTACTCCTATTGGATTGTCATACACTTTTATTCCATCAACTGTCGGCTCAAGTACAATACACGCTCCCGATTTATCTGCTAAAATCCAATGTAGCGGTGGCGTAATTCCTAAAACTGGTAATGGTACATCTATAAAGGCAATGTTATCAATATATTTTCTTAATTCTTCAACAGAATTGAACTGCGTGAGGCTCCAAGTCACAAAATCAAATGGCGCTACATTCGTTTTATTGCTATCTATATGATTACTATAAGTAGCAAATCCTGGGAAATAGAGAGTTGCACATGTCATACCAGTTTCATTTACTCCGTCCGCCATCATGACCCTTCCTCCAAAATTAATTCCCATTCCGACAACAGCCTTTTTCGCTCGGATCGTTTCACCAGTTATATTGTTCCACTGATAACGCCGAGGAATGATTATTACTTCTTGATTCATATCTAATGTGAAATCCATTGTTCTCCCAAAAAGATGTTGGAAATTTTTTGTTTGTAACGTCAAACTAGTACACATGAAGAAATCCCCCCATTTTATAGTTCTATAAACATTTTATAAAATTCTGATAAATACGTAAATTAAAAACCCTATTTATCACTAACAAAATAATCGCCCAAACCAAAAATGCTATAATAAACCCAATCAAACTAAGGGGGAACATTTATGTTGGACGGAACATGCATTCAATTTCACAAGTTTGGCAATCCAAAAGACGTATTACAAGTTGAATATAAAAATATAGAACCACTAAAAGATAATGAAGTATTCGTCCGTATGCTAGTTAGACCTATTAATCCATCTGACTTAATTCCCATCACTGGAGCATACGCACATAGAATCCCTTTACCTAACATACCTGGTTATGAAGGTGTTGGTATTGTAGAAGATGTAGGAGCTTTTGTTTCTAGAGAGCTTATCGGTAAACGTGTGTTACCGTTACGCGGGGAAGGTACTTGGCAAGAATATGTGAAAACATCAGCTGACTTTGTAGTTCCTATTCCTGATTCCATCGATGATTTCACAGCGGCACAAATGTATATTAATCCTCTTACGGCGTGGGTTACATGTACAGAAACGCTAAACTTACAACGTAATGATGTTTTATTAGTGAATGCTTGTGGATCCGCAATTGGTCATCTTTTTGCGCAGTTATCACAAATTTTAAACTTCCGACTCATTGCCGTGACAAGAAATAATAAGCATACAGAGGAGTTACTGCGCCTAGGTGCTGCATATGTAATCGATACTTCCACTACCCCGCTTTATGAAACCGTTATGGAATTAACGAACGGGCTCGGCGCGGATGCTGCAATTGATTCTATCGGGGGACCGGATGGAAATGAATTAGCTTTTTCCTTAAGGCCAAACGGACACTTTTTAACGATAGGTCTTCTATCGGGCGTACAAGTAAACTGGGCAGAGATTGTCACGAAAGCAAAAGTGCACGCGAACATATTTCATTTACGACATTGGAATAAAGATGTGTCCGCATATAAATGGCAGGAGACGTTTCGTCACTTAATTCGCTTAGTGGAAAATAAGCAATTACGTTTTATGACAGTACATTCTACATATGACTTAGCGGATGTGAAAAAAGCAGTTGATGTTGTGCAATCTGCGGAGAAAACGAAAGGGAAAGTGTTTTTGACGAGTTATTAAATTGAGTACATTCAACTATCAATCCATTTAGTAGCATAGAATTTTAAGTAGCTTATGTAATTTAATTAAAAAAGCGAAAGGAGATTCTAATATGTGGTTACTCACAGCAATTACGCCTGTTGTAATAGCCGGAGGAATTGTAGTATATGTGATTAGAAGTCTTAAACATAAATATAACAACGGTAACTTAGGTAAGAAAAAATCAAAAAACGCTCAAGTTTTATTAGATAGTTTAATACCAATAGGAATGCTTTTAGGGTGTTTGATCGGTATTATTGTTGGCATATTTTCTCCTGATTCATTACTACTTTCAGTTAGTTTAGGATCTGGGATAGGCTATTTATTTGGATTTTTTGCTTATGAAATTTATAGCAAGACAGGAAACAATTTTTCCTAATTCAAAAGGAATAAGCGGGACAGTACATAGTAATCATATGAAATATGTAACTGTCCTTTATTTTTGCATCAATGTTATCACCTTACCTTTCGCCTACTATACACCTCTTTTATTGATTTTTCTCTCCTCCCCTTTTTGCATATCCGCTTTTTTATTTTCATTGGATCTATATCCAAAGTAAAGTAGCGCACATGTAATAACAGAACCTACAATGTATCCTAAAAAACATCCTAACCAAAACATAGTTTAACCGCCTCCATTCATAATAAATTTTTATGTAATATAACTCTTTACATACTCCATCGTTTATTTCTATTAACTATACACTTTCTAAAATTATTCATACCACTAATTCTCTTCGTACCTCAAATAGCAATTTTATTATTTGTCATAAAGTTAACACCTTCTTTAAATACAAAAACTTCCATTTGCTCGCTTTTTCTTAAGAAATAATATACTACATTTGAAATAAGCGAGCTAGTACGTCGGCCCTTCTCTATTTTAACTTTAGTCATGAACAAAAGAAAAATAAAAAACCCCCTCAAAGCATGAACTTCAAGGGGTGAGCCTGTTTTTTATTTACTTATATACGTACAGCTGTACCACTTACAGCAACCATTAACATTCCATCACGAACTACTTCGTAATCTACGTCAACACCAACGATAGCGTTCGCACCTTTTTGTTTTGCAAGTTCTTTCATTTCATCCATTGCGATATCACGAGCTTCTTTTAGCTTGCTTTCATAAGAACCAGCACGACCACCGACAACATCACGAACTGAAGCGAATAAATCGCGCACAATATTTGCACCCATAATAGCTTCACCATTTACAATATCAATATACTCAATAATTTCTTTACCTTGAATTCCAGACGTTGTTGTTACAATCATGACTGACACTCTCCTAATAAGTTGTAGTTTTGATAAGCTTTCTTATGTCTTTATTATGACATGGAAAAAGTATCTAATCCATTGAATTACCTTACAGGAATGTGACAGTTTTGTAATAATAAAGCGCGCATTATGTTTAATTTTAATAAAGAGCTTTATTATTGGGATACATAAACGATTCTCTATTTTCTTTCCAGTCCTTTTCTACTTCTTTAAAAGTTGGTCGTCCTAATTTTTCATTGTTTTCATGTTTACGAAACCATTTCTTCACATACTGGTCTCCATTTTTATTTTGAACTGTACAAAAGAAACTATTACTGCTATCCTTTAATATTTTTACAATCACGAAAAGGCACCTCTTCCCTTTTAAATAACATGATAGAACTTGATCTTTTACTATAAGCCCTTCCTCTCTTATAGTCATACGACTCCTCGGCCGCGCCAAAGTTGTAAGATCAAAAAACGATATTCACTTTGTTTACATTTTTCATCATTTTATTTAAAGAAATCAGAGTTATAGGCATTATGCTTATCAAATATTTTATAGATTTCTAACTTATCGTCTAATTTTGCATCTACTAAAATTAATATATTGCCATCGTAAATATATTCTTCATACTTTTTAGCATGTTCTTCTGGAATTCCTAACCCTATAAATGCTCCTATTAAACTTCCAGCTCCTCCGCCAATACCGGCTCCTCCAATAGCTGCTGCGATCGGTCCTGCTGCTACGATTGGACCCATTCCAGAAACGGCAAGTACACCAAGACCTGTTAATAAACCACCAAGCCCGCCTGCTACCCCTCCAGCTACAAGCCCTGTCGCTGAAAAGATATCTGCTTTATGTGCAGTTTCGCTATTCACTTTTTCACCCGATTTTTCTTCTAGATGTTCAATTTCCTTTTGATCTTTCGCAATAGCTGAAATGTTATCTGCTGAATATCCTTTATCATTTAATTCATTAATAACGAGTGCCGCATCATCAATTGTTCTAAAAACACCTACTATTTTTCTATCTATATTCATAACTATTAACCTCCTAAAGTTTTATGTAATGTATCTTTATTTTTCTTCATTTCTGTATACACTAATCTTCTTATTAACATAACCATTTACGAAAAAAGCGAATAGTAAAAGCACTACAAGTGAACTACTTAACAAGTAAATTAAATCAAATGTAATATTAATCATCATTTCATTCATGTATACCAGGCTCCTTTTTATTTAAAGTAAAAGTATATTTTGATAGACTAATCTACTAAACATAGACATCTTACAATTCATCTTCAGTCAATCTCTTTGTAGTATATGTATACCCTTCCTAACCTTTTCTAAACGTAAAAAACTATAATTATATTTTTTCTTATTTTATATGTTTAACATTTTTTAAAACGGGTATGTTTATATTGTTATGCTTACTATATGGAAAGGAATATTACGATGAACGCCATTCACTCTACTACTATTTCTTATAATGAAACACCTACAATAACGCAGATTCATCATTTTTATGCTTTAATGACAACATTTCAAACGAATGTATTTATAGGTAAACACGGAGCACTTACTTCTATTAAAAACTTAAGCACTCTAGTATCCTTTTTCCTTACTGTAAAAAAGAAAGATCTTATATTATTTATTTTTGAAGGAATAGATGCAAAAAGAGCTTTAAGAACACTCTTCCCTTCTTAGAATGTTTGTTATCCTCTATTCCCTCGTTTACTACCTTTCATATATGTTTTTATATTTCAAAATGATTTCCTCTATAAAAAAGAACCCCCTAATACAATAGGGGGATTTCTAGTTTGGCCTTATGAAAACTGATATAATATATATTACGTTTTTCATTCTTTAAAATAGAAAAGTTTTAATAACCTTGAAGGTAGGAATTTTTAATGAACTCGAAAGCAAAATTTAGTATTCGCTACAAAATTATGGCTGGTTATTTAGTTATCATTTTGTTCTTACTTGTTTCTTTCATTATGTTAAACAATGAGATTTCCAACTTACAAAAATCTCGTAATTTTATTATTGATCATGATTTTAAAGTTCTCAATTTAACGAATCAAGTGGAGAAAGAGTTACTAACAATTGAAAATAAAGCGAAAGGGTTTATCATTTCTAATAACCCTAATTACGTGCAGTCCCTTAACTCTGCGGAAAAGGATTACGAAAAACATTATCAAGATCTTTTTTCTTTATTAGAGGATAACCCCTCTCAGCAAGAAAAATTAAAACAGATTAACGAAAACATTACTAGTTGGATTAATAAAGAGATTCACCCACTCATTACAAATAATAATAGTAATAATGTACAAACAATTGACACGACTCAAATTCAGTCATTACAGTCGCAGCTAACTAACTTCCGGAGCACTGAGGAGCAACTAACGAAAAAAAGAGCTGCACAATTAGATATTGAAAATAATAAATTAGAGATTTGGTTATACAGTTTATTGTTCTTACTTTCTTTTATTTCCATTATCGTTTCACTCTATATTTCGAATTCCATTACAAAAACGATTAAAAATGTAATTCAAGCTATTAAATCAATTTCTTCTAAAGAAAAAATTACGGAAAGAATTCATGTAAATACACATGATGAAATAAAAGATCTTGCTCATACAACGAACCACTTACTAGACGAAATATCGAAAAGAGAGTGGTTACAAACTGAGCTTGCAGAATTAATTTTAATGTATCAAGGTGTATCTTCTATTGAGATGTTAGGTAAAAAAATTCTTAGTGGAATTATACAAAAAACGCAAACTTCTTGCGGTGCATTTTATGTACGTGAAGAATATGAAGAAACTGTCTACTATGTGAAAAAAGCTTCTTTCGCCGATCAAGGTGCTGATATTGGAAAACAATCCATTAAAATGGGTGAAGGTTTCATTGGACAGTCTGCCTTAGAAAAGAAAAGTTTTATTCTCAGGGATATACCCGAAGAGTTTCGTTATGTCACTAGCGGAGTATTAGAAATACGTCCTAAAAATCTACTAGTCATCCCTATCTTATTTGAGGATGAGGTGATTGCAGTAATGGAGTTAGTAAGTGTAACTGAGATTTCAGACTTACATCAAGATTTAATTCAACAAACTATTGATAATCTAGGTTTAACAATCCATAGCATTATAGGACGTATGCGAATTCAAACTCTTTTACATGAATCACAAGCAATGACAGAAGAGTTACAAGTTCAATCAGAAGAATTACAAACGCAAGCGGAAGAACTACAAATGCAAGCGGAAGAATTACGAACAACGAATGAACAATTAGAGTCTAGAACTGAAGAAGCTGAACAAAAGACAGCTGACTTACAAATTACCAAATCAGAATTAGAAGAAAAAGCAAGCGAGTTGTTACGCAGCTCAAAATACAAATCTGAGTTCCTAGCAAATATGTCACATGAATTACGCACACCGTTAAATAGTATTTTACTATTATCTGAAATGTTAAGAGAAAATCATGATAATCATTTATCGGATGATGAAATTGAACTAGCAACCGTCATTCATTCATCAGGGAAAGACTTACTTACTTTAATTAATGACATACTAGATTTATCTAAAGTAGAAGCAGGCAAACTAGACATCATTTTTGAAGCAACGAACATAAGTGACATGGCAGCCAATATGCATCAAAACTTTTTACATATAGCTGCACAAAAAAATGTCGAATTTACTATTGAAGACAGTGATACGATTCCTGATCTGTTTTATACAGATGCAAAACGGATTGAGCAAATTATTAAAAACTTATTATCCAATGCATTTAAATTCACGGAAAAAGGATCCGTTTCTTTACATTTCGATTCAATAGAAACAACCAATTTAAGTCATGATATGCAGTCTATAAGTAAAGATTGGATTACAATTTCAGTAAAAGATACTGGTATTGGTATCGCTAAAGAACAGCATCAACTTATTTTCGAAGCCTTTCAACAGGCAGATGGAGCAACGATTCGAAAGTATGGTGGTACAGGACTAGGTTTATCTATTTGTAAAGAGTTTGCTAGATTGTTAGGTGGTTGGATTACGTTAGAGAGTAATGTAGGAGAAGGTAGTACTTTCACGGCATATATTCCTAACCTTCCAAATGGATTACATGATATACAGTTCTCCAATTTAGAAGTCGCAGCAACGATAGAAGATGTTATTCCTGCTGAAGTTGTTGAAGAAACTATCGTTACTACCGAAACAAATAACGTCTTCCAAGAGAAAACAATTTTAATTGTCGATGATGATCATCGAAATATATTTGCGTTACAAAATGCATTAAAAAAACAAAATGCCAACATTATTACTGCCCAAAACGGCATAGAGTGTTTAGAAATACTAAAAAGCAATACAAATATTGACCTTATTTTAATGGATATTATGATGCCTAATATGGACGGTTATGAAACGATGGAAAATATCCGAATGAACTTAGGGTTACATGAAATACCTATTATCGCATTAACTGCTAAAGCAATGCCAAATGATAAGGAAAAATGTTTATCTGCTGGCGCTTCAGATTATATAAGTAAACCATTAAACCTACATCAACTCTATTCGGTAATGAGTGTATGGTTAATAAAATAAGTGAGGTTTAGTTGGAGTGGAAAATAAGTATTATAATTTTGATCCATCAGTAGATACGGATGAGCGCACGAACTTAGAAATTGAATTACTATTGGAAGCGGTATTTAAACTATCAGGATTTGATTTTCGCCAATATGCTCGCACATCTATTTATAGAAGGATTTGTAATCGAATGCAGCTCTCTAATATCCCAACCATTTCAAAATTAATTGAAAAAGTAATTCACGAGGAAGGGGTTTTAGAACAGTTATTAAATGATTTCTCGATTAATGTAACTGAGATGTTCCGTAACCCTGCCTTTTTTAAAGCGCTAAGAGAGCATGTTATTCCTGAATTGAAAAAGCAACCTGAAATTAGAATTTGGCATGCTGGATGCGCAACTGGTGAAGAAGTATTATCGATGTCCATCTTACTTCACGAAGAAGGATTAAGTGAAAAGTCGGTTATTTACGCAACAGATATGAATACAAATGTGTTAGAAAAAGCAAAACAAGGCATCCTCCCGTTAAATAAAATGCAAACTTATACGAAAAACTATTTACAAGCTGGCGGTACACAAGCATTTTCTAACTATTATTCAACAGATAATCGTTTTGCTTATTTTAATCCTTCACTGTTACAAAACATTATTTTTGCACAGCATAATTTAGTAACCGATCAATCTTTTAACGAGTTTCATATTATACTTTGTCGTAACGTTTTAATTTACTTTACAAGTAAACTTCAAAATCAAGTGCAGCAACTATTTTATGAAAGCTTAAGTCACAATGGATTTCTATGTTTAGGAAATAAAGAAACTCTTCGTTTTTCAAATATAATGCCGCATTATACCCAATTTAATCCTAGTGAACAAATTTATCAAAAAATACAATAAAAAGCGTATGAAATCCTCTGTTTGGATTTCATACGCTTTTTATTTCGCATTCGTTTGTATCATAATTAGACACATATCATCTGATTGCGCTTTCTTTTGTTCTTCCTTGTAAAACCCTTCTATCTCGCCTTCTAAATCTCCCCATTTTCTTTCTGTAAAAGTACGTAATTTCTCTTCAGACTCAAATTCATCATTTGCAATTGCTTCAAGAACACCATCTGTAAACAATAATATTTGAGCGTTCTTCTCAAAAGGTATAACTGTCTTTTTAACTTTTATTTCATCAAAAAATCCTACGGCACAACTCCCGCGATCTAGTTCAACTACATTTGTTTCATCAACTAAAACATATCCAGAAGGATGCCCTGCATTTACATATTCAACTGTTCTATCTTCTGTATTAACAACTAAGTATATCGCCGTAAAATAATAAGGAATATTATCATTTTCATTATGTAAAAGGGTCATATATTTATTTAATTCTTTAATAACGAGTTCTGGATCAATTAAACATTTAATTGTTTCACGTAATACAGACGAAATAAACATACAAACTAATGAAGCAGATACACCATGTCCCATCACATCTAATAATATAATACCGTAGCGATTTTCATCGATTTTATACCAATAATACATATCTCCAGCTAGTTTAAATGAAGGTAAGTAACTTGCTTCAATTTTTATATGATCTTCTCTTAATGGGCTACTTAATAAGTTTCTTTGTACTTGCGTAGCTAAATCTAGTTCATTCCGAAGATTTTCTTCTTGTTCTTTATGCCAATTTAATTCTGATTTCAAGCGTAACGCTACACGCATACGTGCTAATAGTTCAACTTTATTTATAGGTTTCGTAATATAATCCATTGCCCCCATATCAAGAGCTTCGGCCAATTTATTTGCATCCTCTAAAGCTGTAACAAAAATAATAGGAATATCTTTAAACTTCTCCTCTTTTTGTAATCGCCTACAAACTTCAAGTCCATCAATTTCAGGCATCATAATATCTAATAGTATTAAATCAATTTCATTATGCCTGGAAGAATCTTTTCCAAACTGTATGTATTCCAAGAGCTCTTGTGCAGAATTGAGCGATACAAGATCATGATATCCGGCTTGTTTTAAAATCTTCTCAATTACAAAGATGTTAACCGGATTATCATCAACAATTAAAATGGACACAAGTTATTTCCCCTTTTCTTATTTAAAATGTAAATCTATTATCATTTTCTATTTTTCTAGTATTACATACTCAGTTACAAAATGAAAATTTCTTACTCAAACATATTTATACAACAAAAGAACAAACCCCTAGAAATAGGAATTTGTTCTTTCACTCTATAAATTTCTACTTTTAATTTAACACCATTGCTTTATCATTTAAAAGACGATCTAATTCTTCCATATGATTAGTTTCATCTGCAATCATATCTTCTAGTTTTACAACTAACTCTGTCATATTTAATTTCGCTGCCTGTTCTTTTCTCGTTTCATAACGCTTAATTGTTTCATATTCTGATTGTCTAGCGGATTCTAACATTTCTCTAACATCTTCTACTTGTTTCACTGGTAAAGGGATCGTAGTAGGTGTACCACCTAGCGTCTTAATTTTCTCCGCTAAATATAGGGCATGTCCTTGTTCATCACTAATTTCAGATTCAAAGAAAGGTTTTAACACTTGTCTATATATACCAGAAACTGTAGCTGCATTATGGTTATACATAATAATTGCTGAGTATTCTCCTGCTAAATCTTCATTCAATCCTTCGATTAGTTCTTTCACATCGTGTGACATTTTCATATCTCCTCCTATACTTAATAAGTACCCCTTTTCTCATGTTTTAAACATAATTATTTTAAATTTTTATGTATCTAAAAATGCGGCTTGCTTCAATTTACTTATCGCTTGTCTTTTAATACGAGAAACGTGCATTTGTGAAATACCTAACCGTTCCCCTGTATCTTTTTGATTTAAATTTTCTCCAAATATATAATGAATAACACTCTTTTCCGTATCATTTAATACGTTAAAAATATCCTTTAAAACGAGACGCCTTTCTGTCTCTTCATATCCTTGCTCTACTTCACCTACAGATTCAATTCTCGCTACCGAACTTCCATCAGATGAATTTTCAACTACATCATCTAAGGAAGATACTCGATAATTATTTTTCGCATCCATAATCTCTAGAACTTCCTCTTCCGATAGTCCTAAATGATTTGCAATTTCTATTATCTTCGGTGAACGTTGCAGGTGATCTGTTAGTTCCTCTATCGCAAGTTTAATTTTCCCACCCAAATCTTTAATTCGTCTTGGAACGTGAATGCCCCAAGTTTTATCGCGTAAATACTTCTTTATTTCCCCTACTATCGTAGGTATTGCAAAAGGCTCAAAAGCATTCCCTATCGAATAATCATACCTTCTTATTGCACCTAAGAGCCCTAACATCCCTACTTGTATAATATCCTCATGCATCGGCCCGCCTTTTGAATAGCGATATGCAATGGAATATACGAGATTTTTATAATGATCAACTAACCTTTCCTGCGCTTCATTACATTGGTTTTGTTGGAATTCTGCAATTAGCTTAATAACGTCTTCTTTAGTAAGAGTTGTAGGTTGAGATTGGATTTCCATCATTCTCCACCTGCTCTCTTTGTATATATTTTGTCATTAAAACTGTCATGCCCTCATCATGCATAATTTGTATATCATCCATTAATGTATTGATTAAATATAAACCTAAACCATTTTCCGGCAAATGTTCTACTGGTTTACTAATATCATACGGACCAACTTTTCTTTTTAAGTTATTAAAATCAAAGCTAACCCCATTATCCGCAACCATAATTTCTAATCGATCTTCATATAGCCCAAAGACAATTGTAATTTCTCCAACGTCTTCTTTGTATGCATGTTGTACAATGTTTGTACACGCCTCACTAATAGCAATTTTCATATCTTCTATATCGTCATAAGCAAAGCCCATTCGATTCGCAACACCAGCCATTGTTAAACGAATAATAGCCACATATTCTGCCTTTGCAGGAATTTTCATTTCTATCTTTTCAAATCTCTCCATCATCCCTAGTCACCTTCTTTCTACTTTTTCAAAATCGGAATTCAAATTTAATATTTCTGTTAACCCTGTAATATCGAATAATCTTTTTAATCTTTTAGATACACCGATAAACTCTAGTTTTCCATCATTTTTCTTAACTGCTTTTAATAGCGCTATAAAAACACCTAAACCAGTACTATCCATATAATCTACGTTATGAAAATCTACTACGATATGAACCTCTTTTTCGCTTGTAATAGGCATTACCTTATTTTTTAAATCTGATGCCGTATACGCATCAATCTCACCATTAAGTTGTACCGTATAACCTACATCATTTTGCAAAATATTTATTTCCAAATTCATCATTTCCGCCCCCTTATCTCAAACTTTTACTATTTAATTACCCATAAAAATTAGGTTTAAACATATTTTTTTATTTTCATTATAAATAAATTTTCTACACCTTTCTCGGCTTAACACTTAAAAAATACTACCGAATGTTTAAACCTTATAAATTTGTGTATGTATAATGTATAAACATTATTTTTAGGGGGATCTATCTATGGAAGAGCACAACTTTAAAAAGGGAGATTTTGTTCAATTTTCTTATCGACACGATCATGCTACAACGTTAGTTGGTTCCATTATTAACATACTAACAAATACAATTGTAGTTGATATAGGTAATAGCGAGGACTTATCTCATATAGAACCGAGGCAGGTCGTAAGAATAAATAATTGTGAAAAAGTAACGATGGTTTAATACATAATAAAAAGTGTAATTTCAATGAGTGGGGGCCTTCATCCCCCGCTTATTCCTATGCAGATTACATTAAAAAAGCATCCAAATTAGTTTAATTGGATGCTTTTTTATGTATATTTATCAGTTCATTAATTTTATAGCTATATATAATAAACTTAAGATTACTATTCATTATCATACTTACGCTTTCCGCAACATTCTAGAGAAGAATGTAACGATTAAAATAAAGACGATTGCACCTAATAACGCTGGAAGAACGAAAATGCCTCCCCATTCAGGACCCCAATGACCAAATAACGCACTACCTACCCAAGATCCAATTAATCCGGCAATCACATTACCAACTATACCTAAAGGAAAGTCTTTTCCCGTAATCATTCCAGCTAACGCACCAATAAGTCCACCTACAATACACGTAATAATAAGTCCCACAATTAAACCTCCTATATTCGTTTTATATTGGATTTATCAAGCTTTGGTATGTAACCAAAGCTTGATAAACATGTATTATTCTTTATTATCCAACCCATCACTTATCTTTTGTTTCACTTTTCCGACTTTTTCTTTTATCGTTCCCTTCGTCTTGTCCCACTTCCCTTCATTTTTCAACTTTCTATCTTCTGTAACTTCACCAATTCCTTCTTTTACTTGTCCCTTTGTCTTTTCCACTTTACCAGTAATTTGTTCTTTTAGTCCGCTCTCACTCATATTTCCCATCTCCTTTTCGTAATAGATTTATAGATTTACAGGATACAAATTTAAATAGAATACATGCATCTTCTTTCGTGTAACCATTCACCGACTCTTTCTAAATCTTTAACGAATAACAAGATTTTTCCTTCATCCAGCTTTTCTTCATAAAAGTTCGCTTCTTCCTCATTAAGCCCTAACTCTTGCATTTTATTTCTTAACTGATCTCCTGTTTTTTGAAAGACGTTAATAATGCTTGTCCCAAGTCCTTCCTCTTTTATTCCAATCGTGTTCACGTCTGCATTATCTGCGATTCTATCTGTCCTCTCTTTCTCATGTGTTAACACGTAAATATCTTTTTGTTCTATTCCTTTCTTCACTAGATCATTCGCCGCATTCATGACCTCTTTCTCCGTAATAAATTCATATACAAAAGGTTTACTATACTTCGTTTCCATCTTTAACTTCCTCCTTTAAAATGAATTATTTGTTATATTATATGTAGTACACCTATTTTCGAAATGTTAAACATAAAATATGAAAAAAATTATGTGAATTTTAATTTTAATAGAAAATGAACAACATCATTTACCACTTTAAAACATCTTCCCCTTACAATAACTACCTAAATTAACAGAAAATTGTTATAATTAAATTCAAGGAGGGATACTATGAAAAAAATCATATCTATATGCGCTCTAACCGCTCTATCTTTCACTTTAATAGGTTGTACAAGCACCTCGGCTACAGATAAAGCTTCACAAGTTAAGCAAGAACACACACAACATACCTTTCAATTAAACTCCGCTAATATTTCAGACATTGAAATACTAAAAACAACAAATCATACTACTTCCAAATCTCAAACAGATAATGAAGAAATGATAAAATCTATCGTTTCAGCAATTCAAAATGGAACACCTAAAACTATCACTTTAGATCAAAAAAAGAGAGAATCTGCACATTCTACTATTACCGTTACATATAAAGATGACTCAAAAGAAGAATTTCTTGTTTGGGTTGATAATAAGGAACAAATTACAATTGCTAAAGATGAGAAGAAAGATAAGGTAGAAGGTGTGATAGTAAATATTAAAGATGCTAAAATGATGAAGGATTTCTTTTAAAATTCTAGTTAACGTTAAAAAAAGAGTAGGATTACACCCTACTCTTTTGTTTAATCATGCTCAATAAATAGACCTTTATAAAATCTATTTAAGGTCTAATTTTGCTAAATCATGTTGTAAAACATTATTTCCTTCTTGTGGGTTAAATACGATTGCACTAAGACCAAAAACATTTGTAACAACATCTCTATCTTTCGGACGAATGATTCTTACTTCATAAGCAAAGAGTGCTGGAGGAAGAGCTGCTGAACGAAAAGTAACATATCGATTAGGTGGCAATGTTTGTGTTGAAGGGTCTATTAATGGTAACAATACCGGAGAACCCGATGACCAATCAAACATTTCAACTGTTACTCTACGAGTATCATCTGGATCAACATTCATAGCATCCACAGTAAGAAATAACGTAGCGGAATGTCTACGTAATATACCCGTTGATAAAGTTTCATTATGATGTTCACAGCATTTTTTTGGAGGGTGACCATAGCCATAACTCATACCAATTCCCCCCTTTCATTTACAATTAAGGACAAGTATTCCTTATAATATATAATGCTAGTATTCTTTTATTGAAAGGTATAAAAGCGGATTTCTATCTATATTTTTGGATATTTTTTTTCATTTATTCGCTTTTAAAGAATGATATAGACTCTCTTATTTTGCCTTTGAATTCCTTCTAAGAATATATTCTGCCCTCACCAATCGAGGTCTTACTCCCCGACAAATAGCGGGATAAATCTATTTTGAAAAGGACCTGCTCCATTCATTCGTAAAAGCATACAGTAAATGGAATCCGTTAAAACACATGAGTGACCCCTTGGTTTTCCCTTCCTATTAAAAGGAGGAACTGTTATGGGCTTTGGTGGTAGTTGTGGTGGCTGTGGCTTCGCCGGAGGATTTGCTTTATTAGTTGTATTGTTCATTTTATTAATCATCGTTGGAGCTGCTTGCTTCTGCTAAAAAACTATCGGAAAAGACACTTTTATATGAGTGTCTTTTCTTCATAAAAAATACGCAATGTGCAGTTCAAGTGTAACTAATACTTTAAAGATGTAGTATTACATTCCCCCCTCCAAAATGAACTTCGATACTATAAATTTCGTTTAGGTGCAATCTTAAAATTTTAGTTTAATAGCAATATGGTGAAACCCTATTCCAGATAATATTGATATTGCAGTAAAGTAAAACAAACTGGACAACCTAGATTTCAAACTGTAAGATTAGATGTTGGTGAAATTGGGCAGCAAAGCATATATAGAAAATAGGTGTTAATTTTGAAAATCAATAAAAAATTCGAACCAATAATTTTTAATATCTTTATGATTTTAGGTATATCTAGTATTATCTCTTTCGTCATGGTTTCAATGAATGTTGGATATACAGCTTTATTTCTCAAATCATGGATGAAAACATGGGGAATTGCTTTCGTACTTGCATTTTTAGCTTCTAAATTATTACCCTTTGTAGTTAAAAAGATAATGAAAATCTTCACTTTTGTTGAGAATGATGCTTAAGAATAAAGTGATGTACTACTCCGGTTCATTCCAATTAAAAGAGTTTATTATCACAAAAACTTAACCTAGTAAAATGTTTCAAATCGAAGGAAGACACCTTAAAGGTTGTCTTTTCTTTATAAGTAAAAAAGCCCGCCTATTTCCGTAGGCGGGCTTTATCTTTATTACACAATATGAAAGTATACTCTCTTTTTCTCTGAAATTTTATGTAATTATACATATTCATGAAAATACATGTCTTGATGGACTTTATCTATATACTCATGGCAGTAATCCATTGAAAATGTATCTTCTTGAAAGCAAAACTCTCTTTTAGAAAAAAAAAGACACCCTAAAGTTCATTCCTCCGACTTGAACCTCTTTAATTTTAATAATATGTATTGGACTCTTATCTAAAAAATAATCTAATGTATTCCAATAAGAGAAAGATAATGATAAAATAAAAGTGCAACAAGATGTTGCTTAGTTTTTAAATTTTATGGGAATAACACAAAAGCTAGGTTTGGTCGCCAAGTTTTTTCATTCCTATCGGTCATGAAATACCCCGGTTGGTCGCTGGGGTATTTCTTTTTTATTAACGTATATATAGGTCTATTATGGACAAAATAAAATATAATCTTAGTAGAAGATAGAACACTGACATCTTTGCCGCTTCTAAATCACTTTGGTCTTGTGCGAAGAACGTATGGTCAGTACTTTCAGCTCAGTGTTCGATCTACTTTAGTTTTTGAGTTGAGTGTTGCTAATCATAGCAGCACTTTTTTACATTCCAATTTGTTCTTTGATGAATTGAATTATATGTTTTACAAACTGGCTTTGCGTGAAGAAGTAATGAATATTTCTCAGTACTGTCGTCCACGATGCTAGATTACTTACGAAAGACTGGGATTCTGTCTTTTTGGTCGCCTTTTTTTTATGTTTTTTCATTCCTGTCCCTCCCTTCATAAGGGAAGGGCAAAGATGGCACATTTTATATTTTAAAGAGTTATATAGAAGAGGACAAGCTATTCATTAGCAAAATAAAGAAAAGACACCCTAAGGTGCCTTCCTCCGACTTGAACCACTTTAATTTTAATAATATGTATTAGACTCCCATCCAACTATTATTTTACTATGTTAAGTTATTTTTGTTTATTGAGAAATACAATAATTTATTTATGTTGGTCGTCTGTATGGTCCATGCAGCAATTAACAAGAGGACAATAGCAGTGATGACACCTAAAAGTCATTGCTTGAGCCGATGGCTAGAAACATAAGCATTACTGTGTATTTATGAAATCTCATTATAAGCAACCTCCTAGTGGAACTACACATTGGTAGAAAAATATATATACTTCTACTTGATAAGTTCTTATTTTAATCATATATAAAAGGAAATGAAACCGGCTATAACAATCAATGGAAGGATTACTGCGAGTTTATTTTTTAGAGGGACACGCTTGTCTGGGACGCCGGGGATGGATAACAAAAGCTAGTAAAACAATTACTCCAATAATACCTAAAAGTGTATGAATGATGATGATCATCCTCCTAAGTAATATTATTATTAAAATTATATTACATTCAAATGTTTATAAAGTAAATATTTTATAATATAACCCAGATGTTGCATTTTTAAATTCAAAAAAGCCCCTCAAAGCATCAGCTTTAAGAGACCCCATCCTATCATCTTCTCTCTTCATACAATCGATTTGCTTTATACGAGCAAACGAAATACATAACAATTGCAACAGGGATAAACAAGCATGCAATCCCTCTCATTAATGCGAATGGCGTTTCAAATAAAAATGACCATAAAAATGCTACGCCTTGTTTATCCCATAGTCCTGGCGTAAAATATAGTTCTTTCGGATTTACAAGTGCTCCTAAGTTAATCGTGTTATTAAACATAAATAGGATTAATATTGGTATAGAGCATATCGCTAATTCTAAAAATGTTTTAGATAGACGCTTATACTTCCCTGCTCGTGACATTGGATCTGAAAAAATGTCATCTTCACTTTCTTCATCTACCTTTTTAAAATATTGCGTACCTGACCACCAATTACCAGCTATATGCTCCCAGCCACTATCTTCAAATAATGTGCAGTAATTAATAAAATCACTTTTTCTACTAAATACTCTATGGTCTATTTTAATCGTCGCATCTTCCGGTTCTGTATATCTAAATGTATAACCAAATGTATTGCTTTCTAGTTGATAGCCTTTCCAAGCCATCTCTTCTAACCATTTTTCCTCTTTCTCAAAGTCTAAAAAGAATTTCAATCTCCACATCATCGTTTCCCCCTAACTATACGTGTAACAAACTTTTTGTAACCGTAATAATGTGCTGCATTCTCATAAAGTCTAAATGCAATACTTCTTTCCCGCGTTCCGTAATGACATACACTTTTCTTCGTTTATCTTCGCTTTTTACCGATTCTATTAACCCTTGTTTTAATAAATTTTCAACCGCACCATACAATGTACCCGCTGCGATTTTCACTTGATGATTACTCAGTTCCTCCACCTTTTGCATAATTAAATATCCATGAGCTGGCTCTAACAAAGCTAAAAGAACGTAATACGTTGTTTCCGTTAATGGTAAATTTTTATCTCTATTCATAAAGACCTCCAATGTAACGATAAGTATATAGCTAAACTATATAGTTTAACTGAATAGTTTCATTTTATACAGTCAGACTGTATATGTCAAATGTAGAAATAACTTTACAATCCATAACAAAAACGCTACCTTTTTAAAAGATAGCGTTTTTGTTTTACCCTTGCTTATTCTTCGCCTTCATTTGCTCTTCATAAACAAACTTCGCGGTCATAAAGTCGTTAGAAAAATCTTTCAATGCATTCTTCATTACATTTAATTCTTCTTGTGATTTAATTTCAATACTGTTTAAGAAATCAAATGCTTTTGATTGTTCCTCCGCAACAAAGTTTTGTGTCATATAGTCATCTTGGAAATCTTGCTTCGCTTTTTCTTTTACTTTATTCATTGCCTCTGTTTTGTTTATGCTTTTCATAGGGTTTTCGAATGCTCCAGTAGGTTGTTCCGGTTTTGGCTCTTCTTTCTTTTCCAGCTGTTGCGCTGGTGCTGGTTGTTGTGGTTCTTGCTTTGGTTGTTCTTGTTGAACCGGCTGCTGTGCTACTTGTTGCTCTTTTTTCGCTAACTCATCTTTTAACTTCTTCACTTGCTCATCAAGAGATTTTTTTTCAGTTTCTAACACACTCATATCACTTTTCAACTTTTGCGTTTCTTCAAAATGTTCATCTACTAATTTATTATATTCTTTCTCAGAGTACATTTTTTCACTGGTTGATGTCGTTTTCTCTTTCGTAACAACTACATTAATAATTATAAATAAGGCTACAATTCCTATTAACGCAGCAAAAATCTTCTTTTTATCCATGATTAATCCTCCAAAATGTAAAATTTCAAAAATTATCATAACAGACCAATTCGTTTTCAACTGTCATATTTTGTCGAATCAATATAATAAAAAAAAGCATCTGAAACAGATGCTTTTTCTCATTCTTAATACGTAAACGTAATCGTCACTAAAGAATACCCTTCTTTCGCATTGTAAGGCTCCGCTTTATAAGAAACTCGATTTGCCCCTTGCGGATAATCGATTTCGCCAATTGCCTTTTTCACATCTTGCAGTGCACCATTCATTGATTGCTTGTACAGCACTTCAATTTTCTCTGGTTTCGCACTATAGCGCTGCTGCATTTTATTTTTTAATTCGGTATAGTTGTTTGCGATATATTCAGTTCCTAAATAGTTTAACTTTGTATCTTTTAATATTTGCTGATATGCAGGCGTTTTCGTACTACCTGCCGCAATTTTGTTTGTCAGTGTACTATAATAATTTGTTGTAGCTTGCGGATAGTCTCCGCGGTTCCACTCATGATTTCTTGCGATTTGTTCATCTGATAAATTGAAATACGAATACGTTACGCGGCCCTGTTCATCTGGAACCGGATCATCGAATGTTGTATCAAGGTGATACCATTTATTTTCGATTTTCACTAAATTCCAAGCATGAGGTTGTCCGTCCCCAGTTCCTGTCACGAAATGATTTTCAATTCCTGCTTCTTTTAATAATTGATACGTTAATAGTGCGTAACCTTGGCAAACCGCAGAACGATTTACTAGTGCTTCATATGCTGTGTAAGCTTTATAAGACGTATCATAAGAAACATGTTTTACTACGTAATCATGAATCGCCTTCACTTTTTCGTGATCATCCATTCCAACTTGAGTAATAGAAGAAACGATTGCTTTCGCTTGTTTCATGACATATTCCGTCTGTTCTTTCGTTTCACGATATGTAATCTTAAGCGTAAATGTATAATTTCCAGGTGATCCAGAAAGTCCATATGAAACATTCGATCTATTATTATTTGTATACTCATTTTTACTTGCAACTTCTTTATATGCGTTAAAAAGTGTATTCATCACTTCGTTTGTATTATTGTTTTTCGTTTTATATGGAAGTGTAATATTTGTCTCGTATGTATTAATACGCTTTTTTACTTCTTCTTTAAAAGCTGTTAATAATGCCGCATCTCCTGTGTCTTTCACATCAGCATTTTTATACTTCAAAGTTTTATATAAAAACTGCGCATACTGTTCACGTGTTACTGTGCCATACGGTTCAAAATTCCCGTTCCCTGTGCCATCTGCGATTCCATTTGACTGCACTGCACTAATTGCGTTTTCTGCCCAAAATGGATTTGGAACATCCTTAAAGGTATGTTTTTGTTTTGCCGCAAGATGGAAAGCATTTGTAAGAATTTGTGCCATTTCCGCACGACTCACAGAAGCTTTCGGTCTAAATTGGCCATTTTCATCACCTTTAAAAACTCCTAAATTCGTTAAAGTTAATACCTCTTCTGGAAACATTGTAGAACTTTGATTAATATCACCGTAAGGATTTTTAAACGTAGACCCATCCTTTAATACGTAACGAGTTCCATCATTACTAAACGAACCGCCTTGTTTATTCGGTACTAACACTCGATAAATTAAAGCCGCAACTTGCTCCCTTGTCGCAACATCTCCAAAACCAAATATCCCATTTCCATAACCGGAAATAATATTCTTACTCGCTAAATCTTTAATCGCAGGATATGACCAATGTGATGTCGGCACATCAGAAAAAACACCCACTTCAGCAGCTTTTACATCGCTACCATTTGTATATAACAACGCACCACCAATAAGTGATAATGATGTAATTGATTTTAATAGTTTTGTATACATAATGTCTTCTCCCAATACGTTCTCTATTTTTGTTGGTTTATGTCGAAAAATCTAAAAATATGACAAAATATATTATACAATTAAAAGTTTTTAAGGGATATATTGAATTTTAAAATATGCAAAAATTCATATTGTTATAAGGATTCATAGTGATATTATGTTATTTTACTTGCGAATATATAAATAAAAAAACGCTCATCTGAGCGTTTCATCTATATACTTATTAGTTACTTTTTCTTCACTTAGAACTCTTCTTCGGTAATCATCCTTCGATCTAACAACTCTTTATACTTCAATATTTCTTCAGCCCCACGGCTCTCCATGCGTATATTGTATAACACTTGTTGTATTGACCTTTGATTGGTCCGTTGAAACATTTACTCCATTTAGAGATAATTCTATTGAATTTTTCACTACTAATCACAAAAATATCTTATAATCTCTATATGACAAATTAATGTATTAAGAGTAGATAAAATGCCAGTTACACTCGAACTTATTCTTTTCATTCTTATAGCAATTAGTGCTGTTGGCTATTTAATAAAAGAATTTCAAAAAACTAGGAAACGAACACTTGGAATTTCACTAGAATTTTTAGTTCTTTTCTGGTCAATATGGAGAATATCAACTATTATAATCTAATTTATAAAACATAAATTCCTTCGAATGAAGTGAAACTCTAATCAGCGGGAATTTTATGGGATAAATTTACCAGTATTTTTACCACAACATTCATGTTAAAATCCCTTGTGAGTACGACATAACTCGACCTTATGAAGCTCCGCAGCTTTTATCGCGGAGCTTTTTTTATTAAAATTAACGCTTTTGTTCACTTTTTTGATACATTTACGAAACATTCATATGTTACGTTATATAAGTCCTTTTTTTAAATCTTATTCATTCTAGCAAAAAGTCCTAGTCCCCCTAGGGCTTTTTTGCATTCAAACAATGAGTTGTATTTTTTCTCAATAACCGAAACTACTTAACTTGGTAAAATAATAATCAGACTGGAATTTAATACCATATTACAATGGATCAAATCGCAAAAAGCACCTTAGGGTGTCTTTTTTATAAAGAATCAGTTTAAAAACTAAAAATAAAAGAACCTCAATAAATGAGGTTCAAAAAATCCACTATTTTAAATTACCTTCGTAAAAAGCAACTCCATTTTGAACATGTTTTAAGTACCACGTAATCGTCCCGCCACAAACATTTTCATTAAAACTATTAGCATATACTCCATTTGAGTAATAAAGAGTTCTTTTGAATTTACCATTAGAATACTCATAAGGAATTGAGCATGTTGCTTGCTTCGGAGAGCTCACAGTTTTTTGCGTATCAGCTGAAGCTGCACCAATTCCCCCTGTTAATGCAATACCTGTTGCTACTGCCCCTACTACTAATTTCTTGAACATAATAAATCCCCCTTTAATAGTTTATATAGCTTACAACTTAAATGTATCACTTTTGTAATTTATGTAAATATCTTGAATATGTAGAAATATTTATTTGATTATTGGTAATATTAGGATTTTATTTTATCAAATGGATAATAGAGGGATTAGAAAAGCATGTGAAAATACAGATAGGTTTATATTAAATGAATGTGGTTCAAATCGGCGAAAGGAACTTTTGGTGTCTTTTTTTGTACATAAAAAAATCTCACCATCTTATAGAAACGATAAGCCCTTTAAAACAATAATTGCAACTATATTAATTTTACATTACATTAAGGTTAGAGAATATCATACTAATAAAGTGTTAAATAGTAGGTGGGGAAAATGGAATTTAACGATTTGGGTATTACCATTAAAGAACTTAGAATTAAAAAAAATATATCACAATCCGACTTATGTCACGGAATATGTTCACAAAGTCAAATTAGTAAGATCGAAAAAGGTGTGATTTATCCATCTAGCATATTATTATATCAATTATCTGAAAGACTTGGTGTTGATCCAAATAATATATTTGCACTAACTCAAAACAAGAAATTAAAATATACAGAAAATGTAAAATATGTAATGAGGGATTGCATAAGGCAACATCAATATAAAGAGCTTTATGAAATAGTAACAAGAGAAAAATACACAAATAATTTTCAAACAAAAGAAGATAAACAATTTCTACTATGGCATGAAGCAATTGCTATATATTGTGTGAATAACTCAACAAAAGTGGCTTTAACTCTTTTAAATAATGCACTAAAACTAACTGTAACCAATATTGATTTTTTATCAGAGAGAGAAATAGATATTCTACATACAATGGCTATACTTCATGCAGAAAATAAAGAATACAAAAAAAGTATTACTATCCTTAAAAGATGTTTAAATAATTTTAACAAATTAGATTTTCCTAGAGATAAAGAAATTAAATTGAAAATCATTTATAATTTAGCAAAAAATTTAAGTTACACATATCAATACGAAGAAGCAATAAAATACATTGATAAGGGTATCCAATTAGCTATTAATCTAAATACTTTTTACTTATTGGGTGAACTATATTATGGAAAAGGTTCAAATTTATTAAAGCTTAAACAATATAATGAAGAAGATGTTGCTAATAACATGCAAAAATCATTATTTATATTTGAATTAACAAAAAACGAAAAAAAATTACAAATAATTAAAGAAGAATATTTTGAAAACAAAAATAACCACTCATAATTTCTTAAAAACTACTTATAAAGTTCACAGGAAAAATCCCAATAGTTTTTAAACCTAGAACCATATTATTGTTTCAATTCAGAGGAAGGCACCTTAGGGTTTCTTTTTTTATTTTCAAAAGGACCTGCTCAATTAATTCTTAAAAACATACTAAGAAACATTGTTTTATTTATCCCATTTTCATTCATGCTATATATAAAATTCTTTAATAAATCCACCTCAAACATACTTATATGCATAGGAGTATGTTTGAGGTGGAACTTCTTCAAATACTAGTTCCTTTTATAAACCGTTTTTTGATGTAGATGACATTATTCTCAATACAATAGAATGAATTATGGGAACATATTTAGCAATATATATCAAAAAACAATATTAAGAAAACCCCCTCCACCTTAAGGTAGAAGGGATCTTCTAATTTCTATTTCAAACTACCTAAAATTTCTGTAAAGATAACCCCAAGCGTATGTGCCCCTGCATCTGGATATCCTAAACTTCTTTCACCAACTACCGCTCCTCTGCCGAATGATCTTTCAACGATAGATTATATGCCTTGAAGTGCTGTTTGCAACATTTCAATTCAGATATACGACAGTAAAGAATACATCATCACTGTGTCAGCAAGCAAAAGTGTATTCTGCATTTCTGAAAACAGTAGATGGCAGATTATGACCTACTGAATCTGCTAAGAAAGAATATACAAGAACATCCTTAACATCCTCTTTATTTCCACTAATGATGACATCAAGAAAATCTTCTATTTGGAATTCTGGAGTAAATAACACAATCTTAGTTGTTCTGTTTGGTTCTAAAGAAACAAAAGTACGAGAGATTTCAACTAATTCATTTTGAGTTGGGAAAAAGGTGTTTCGACTTCTCTTAACAGTTACCGTTACATTACTAGTATGACAGCGTGAATCATTGTTTAACATAATGTTGAGAGCAGTTGGAATAATCCCATTTTCAGAAACTGGAACTCGAAACACTCCAGTAGATTTATGAGCCATATAATCACATCCTTCCAAAATAAAATATATTTACAATATATTAAATGCAAAAAACGTTCATTTTGATATGGACAAATTACATGATTAATATATCTATAATAACCCTCGGTATTACTAAGCCAATGTTTTAAAAGATTAACAAATATCGCGAGAACCAATCGAATGTATATTAAAAGTAAAAAGAATAAGTTGTCTAAAAGACCCCCTATTTTGAGCCAATAATGAGACATTATGTTAATCTTATATGTATAGCTGCACAAAATTGAGAAACTTAAGGAGACAGATAAATTTTATGAGAAAATTATCTATATTACTTACTTTCATTCTAGTATTAGTCAGTGTTACGGCTGCTTGCACACAAGATAAAACAGATAGTGCCGTTGAAAATGGTCCAATAGAAGAACCAACCGCAAAAAATGAAAATGAAGAATTAATAAATTTTGAAGAAAAAGAAGAGATGAGCCGCTTGGAACAAGGTATTTTATTAGTTGGCGAGAGTGTTAAGGGAGGCTATTACTTGGCCGCTGTTCAAAGTGCATATTTAAATGCTAGCAACGATTCCGTCATTGTTAATGTCTCTGTAAAAAATGTACGAGGTCAAACGATTGGACTATCAGAATTAAAATATAACTTAAAAGATGAAAAAGACGGAAAAATCTATAAAGGAAAGGTGCTTGATCAAAACCCTTCTGATATACAAGTTAAACCAAATGAAACGGTAGAATTGAAAATAGCTTTTGAAGTACCACATACCGTAGATGAATATATGTTTTATATTGAAAGCTCTTTAGACCCTCTACAAACATACTGGAAAATTGATAAGCTGCAATCACAAACAAACTAAGTCTAAAATAAGCAAAAAGCAATGAAAAATTTGATATAGATACAAATGAATACTATATAAACGTAAGACCATCGATTTAATGAATCGTTGGTCTTTTTCAAAAAATGCCCCATTAAAAACTAAGAGATAAAAAAGAACTAATCTCTAGAAGAGATTAGCTCAATATATCCAAAGCTATTATGGTACATAGTTTTATGAGCAAACGTTATATAATGTTGTATGGGATACATAACCTGTCATCCCTTTATATGTAACTTTTAACCACTGTTTAGAATTACTGTAATGACCTTGAACATATTCACCAGTTACCCATGTTCCAGTAATTTTCGTACCATCATTAAATGTATGTAAGACAGGTGAATCGACAGTATAACCACTGCGCATCTTTGCACCATATACACCTACCGTACCTCCCTTTGCACAAGCTGCTACTACATTTTCATTTTCAGTAGCATTCGTAGCCGCGAAAGCAGAGCCGTTAAATGTAAATAAAGTAAATATAAAAGCTGTTAGTACTGTACAAATAGATAAACGACGTAACAAAATAAATTCCCCCTTTTTTTATAATTTACTTCTTCACAAATGATTATCTTAAATATTCTAACTATTTTCAATATATTAATGTTGAGAAATATTAGTTGTATTTTTGAAATAAGATTTTATCAAAAACAGTAACAAACTCATATTTTACTGAGAAAGAACCGAAAGAAGTCTTCTACATATCAACTATATAAAAATCCCTCCACCTTAAGGCAGAGGGGACTTTCTAATTCCTACTTCAAACTACCCGCAATCTCCGTAAAGATAACTCCAAGCGCATGCGCACCTGCATCAGGATATCCTAAGCTTCTTTCGCCAACTGTACCAGCGCGGCCCATGCGAGCTACGATTTCTTTCGTGTACTCTGCTCCTTTAACTGCTGCTTCTGCACCTTTTTCAAAGGCAGTTTTCATGTCTTCTTCGTTTGAAGCGCTAGCTAACCAAGAATCTACACATGGAGCAAGTGCGTCAACTAATGTTTTGTCACCAACTACCGCTCCTCTGCCGAATGATCTTTCACCGATAGATTGTATGCCGTGAAGTGCTGCTTGCAACATTTCAGCGAACTCTTTCACTGTTAGCTCACGTTTTTCGCCTGCTGCTTTACTAGCTGAGCGGAATGCTCCGCCCCAAATTGGACCAGAAGCGCCGCCGCAATGTTCCATAATAATCATCGAACAACCGTCAAGGAATGATCCAATCGTTACATTCTCTTGTTCTACAATAGAATGCCACTCACGTTTTAATTGCTTAAATCCTTTTGCAACACTCATTCCGAAGTCACCGTCACCTGCATGTGTATCTAACTCACAGAACGGTACTTCATTTTTAATAATAATGTCGCTCATTTTATCAACGAGATAAATCATGTTGTTTAATGTAATGACATTATTTTTAATCACAGCGTGCTCTTCCACTGTTTCTAGTTCAAAGGAAACTTCCTTCTCTTCTGTTTCTTCAAGTACATTCACGTACTCTACACTTTCAACTGGTCCATCTACTTTAAACGCTGGTGTATTACATTCTTTTGATAGTAATGTTTTTAGCTCGTCATCTAACTTCATTACCGTTAAAGACATACCAGCCATATCAATACTTGTCATATAGTTACCGACGAATACTCTATTAATTTTAATGTTTCTTGCAGCTAGTTCTCTCGTAACGGCGTTGTTAAATAAGTAAAGTTCTTGCAGTGGTGTTCCGCCAAAACCGTTAACTAGAAGTGCGATTTCCTCGCCATCTTTTACTCCTAAATCTTTCATTAAATCATTTGTCATACGGTTAGCTAATTCATCAGCCGACAGCATTTTTTCACGCTTAATTCCTGGTTCGCCGTGAATACCTACGCCGTATTCCATTTCATCTTCCGCAAGTGTGAAAGTAGGTGATCCGCTCGCTGGAACTGTACAAGACGTTAACGCTAAACCGATTGTGCGCACGTTAGCCGCTGCTTTTTCTGCTACAGCTTTCACCGCTCCTAAATCCATACCTGCTTCCGCTGCTGCGCCGGCAATTTTATGAACTAAAATAACTCCCGCAACGCCGCGGCGTCCTACTGTATATAGGCTATCTTCTACCGCAATATCATCGTCCACTTTTACGTAGTCGACTTCAATTCCATCTTCCGTCGCTAAATGCGCACCGTTTTTGAAATTCATAATATCGCCGCTATAATTTTTAATAATTAATAACGTACCTTTTTTACTAGCTGTTTCTTTAATTGCTTGATATACCTGAATTTGTGAAGGTGACGCAAACACATCTCCGCACACAGCCGCATCTAACATTCCTTTTCCGACTAATCCTGCATGTGCCGGCTCATGACCACTACCGCCGCCGCTAATTAACGTTACTTTATTTTCGTTCATTTCTTTCTTCTTAATTACTTTATGTTTTTTCAAAAGCTCAAGCTCTGGGTGAGCCATAACCATTCCGTTACACATTTCCATTACTAATGTTTCTGGTTTGTTTATAATCTTTTTCATTGTAGTTCTCCCTCAATTCCTTTAATATATTGTGATATATTTGAAATCTTCTTCTTACTACTCATGTTAAAATGAAAGCGTTTTATAGTAAACGGACAAAATGGACAATCTGTCTAAAGACACCGCTCTCATTTATAGATAGGATTTTTATATTAATAACATTCTAGGGATGATTCAGATGACCTCTTCTATAATTTCTAAAAAGATAATCGCGAACTCATTGAAGTATTTAATGGAAACAGAGTCGTTTCATAAAATATCAGTGAGCGATATTATGTTACACTGTCAAATGCGTAGGCAAACTTTTTATTATCATTTTAAAGATAAATTTGAACTATTAAGCTGGATTTATAGAGAAGAAACGAAGGAAAACATTATCGATTTTCTTGACTATGAAACGTGGGAAAACATTTTCGATTTATTATTTGATTACTTTTATGAAAATCAAAAATTTTACCGAAATGCTTTTAAAGTTATTGAGCAAAACTCGTTTAATCACTATTTATTTGAGCATACGAAAAACTTATATATGAAGATTATTGATGAACTATCTGTGAGCTGTGGATTCAGCCTTTCTGATGAGACAAAAAATACGATTGCCTCCTTTTATAGTCACGGCTTCGTTGGAACGATAAAAGATTGGATTGAAAGTAAGTGCGAAGTAGATCCTTCCATTATGTCTTCTCTTATGAAAAATATGATAAACAATCAATTACTACTATTACTTGAGCAATCAGCAAAGTAATTAAAGGGTGGCAAAAGCAATGAAAAAGATTATGAATGATGTACAAAATATCGTTCAAGATATGCTGCATGGCTTTTATTTTGAACATAACGACAAAGTAAATTACGATGAAACAAATAACATCATTTATGTAAAAGGTATCGAAAAACTAAAGCAAGACGTCGCTATTATAAGCGGCGGTGGTAGCGGACATGAACCTGCTGATATTGGTTATGTAGGAAAAGGTATGCTTACAGCGGCAGTAAACGGCAGTATTTTCACTCCGCCTACAGTGGAACAAATTGTGGCGGCAACTCGCCTCATACCAAAAGATAAAAGTATACTATTCATCATCAAAAACTTTAAAGATGACGTAGAAAACTTTCTAGCAGCAAAGCAAATTGCTCAAGAAGAAGGAAGAAAAGTTGACCATATCATCGTAAATGACGATGTTTCAATTGAAGATGATGCTTCTTTTAATAAAAGAAGACGCGGCGTAGCTGGCACTGTTTTCGTCCAAAAAATATTAGGTGCGGCCGCTGAGAGTGGACATTCTTTAGAAGAACTAACAACAATCGGGCAAGCTGTCATCAAAAACTTACACACATTAGGAGTTGCTCTTTCACCTGCAAACGATCCAGTGAAAGGAAAAGCTTCATTCACATTAAACGAAGATGAAGTCTTTTACGGCGTCGGCATTCACGGAGAAAAAGGTTACCGTAAAGAAGCACTCTCCTCTTCTGAAATATTAGCGATTGAACTGATGAACAAACTAAAAAGTATTTACCGCTGGAGAAAAGGAGACAACTTCGCTATCCTTATTAATGGACTCGGCGCAACTCCATTAATGGAACAATACATTTTCGCAAACGACATTCGCCGTTTGTCTGAACTTGAAGGATTGCAAGTGACATTCGTAAAGGTTGGTACGCTGTTGACTTCTTTAGATATGAAGGGTGTTTCGCTTAGTTTGCTTAAAATAGAAGATTTGGATTGGGTGAAGTGGTTGAAGGTGGATGTTAGAGTGGGTAATTGGTAAGTAAAAATTATGATGATAAAAGCCTTTAACTATAACAAGTTAAAGGCTTTTTGCAAATTGAAATATCGCTCGAGCGTTCAAAAGAAATTCGTAATCACCTCACTGAATGATGACAGGTCTTCCAAATAAAGCTGGATGATAAATTAACATCGCCCCTACAAATGAACACACTAAACAAAAAACAGCCTCGTATTTTATAACTAGAGAAGAGTTGGTATCAAGCTTTTTCCCCTCTCTTCTTAATATCATTTTAAAAGCTCTATATAATAAATACCCAATAATTGCCCCGAGGGTATTCGTAAATAAATCATCAATATCTGTAATTCTATTATTTAGTAATTGATTTAACTCAATTGCCAGTGAAAAAAGAAATCCTGCACATACGGTGTTTTTTATTTTTTTAAACTGCGGCCAAATCATCGGTAATAAAAAACCTAACGGCATAAACAGTACAATATTCAAAAGATACGTAGTACTACCTGCCGTATCAAATAGAGTCAAATTGATTTGACTTACACGAATCCACGTTTCATATCTACTTATATCCCATACAGTCGCGATCTGCGTCACCCTATACACTAACGAAAGGTAGAATAGAAAAACATACACCCATAAAAAATGCCGAATAGATATAATTCTTTTCTCTTTAAAATAAACTCCAATTTGAAACACAATACAAAACATAATAGTAAAGAAATAAGTATACAAATAACTAATCAAAACTCCTGTATCCATGTAGAATCCCCTAACTTTACATTTTCATCTATGACTTTGTTTTTTTTAGTCTCCTTCATGATGTAACTCATTTATAGGATAGGAAAAACTTTTAAAATAAAGAGTGGGGTAAACATAAAGTTTTTCTTAAATCTTATGTTGGGTTTTATTATTACCAATCTGCTATTCGTTGTTAGGCAACAGTATGCTTAAACTTAGTTTTCACTCTATCCCTTCTCATCCCTCATACTGTAATACCCCAAATTAATAATAACCAAGAAATACCCGCCCATAATTCCGGCAGCGAATGTCCACATGAATTCATGGTGTTCAATTTCATACATAATAATCGCACCTAGTATTGCGGCTGCAAACCGATTTATCATTCCGAGCATCGGTGCTTTTTCTTTTTTTACAATGCTATCTCCGAACTTTTCAATACGCCTTCCTAAAATCCAGGCGCAGTACATACTCACCAAAAGGCCAATGCTTATCCCGACAAACTGGGCTGAAAAAGGCGTCAGAAACCATCCCAATAACATTACGCCTAGCAAACAATACATTTGTATGTTGAACGATCTTAATGCCATACGAATCATGTTATTCTCCTTTATCTTTCTCATTGTAATTCCGTATCATCAATCCAATCTTCCAGGCTTCAAGCTTTCAGCTATATCTTTTTTAAAATGAGGGAATTTGATTTTGCTCACCATTAAATAAGCGAGTACGCATGTACCAAACGCCACGGAAACTGGATTCTTTAAAAAACATAAAATGAGGAGACACATTGCCGCGAATGGGATTGGCATGCCGATAAAGGTCGGGAGTTTGCTTTGCTGTGTGTTAAATCTTGCAAGCCGAAGCATTCCGCAAATACTGTAAGCAAGTGCACATATCATCCCGATAGACTGCAAATTTTTTAAAGCGACACTATATGCAAGAATAGACGGTGCCACACCAAAAGTAACTAAATCCGCAAATGAGTCCAACTCTCCACCAATTTCTGAAACAGAATCCAGTTTCCGAGCGACCATGCCATCAAAAAAGTCAAACAGCATACCTGTAATAATAAAAACTGCTCCCAAATAAATATCGTGAACGAAAACAGCGTAAATAGCTAAAAGCCCACATATAAAATTTGCTATCGTAATCATATTTGGTATGAAACTCATAATACACTTCTCCTCCTTTCTACTAATTGCTTCATCTACGTTCTTACTCATTACAATTAAGATCCTTCTGCTTTTCTTCCAATATCACTTTATTTATTTTCGTTAACGTCTCGGTCATTTGCTCTAGGGCATTTATATCGATTTTAGAAAAATATTTCTCAATTAATACATCATCTAACTCAGACAACCGCTCTATATACTTACTACCGTTTGGACCAAGTGTAAGAAAATACTCCCGTTTATTATTAGGGTTTACTTGTTTTGAAATCATCTTCTGTTTCTCCAATTTCGATAAAACTTGGCTAACGGCACTTTTTGATATATTAAAAGTAGTCGCAATGTGATTTGCCGTCGTGTTTTCATTTAAATTAATATGAAATAGCATGCTCTCTTGCTGTCCTGTAAGACCGAACTCATCTTTTAACTCCTGGAATAGTAAAATGTAGAATTCATTATAAGCTCGGTTCATTTCATTAATTACTTCTTTATACGTTCTAGTCATAGCGTTATTCCTCCATGCTTTTATTTCGTTTTGTCAAATAGTTAAGTTTACTTAACTTAACTATAGTATATCGTTATGTTCGTGTAAAGGGAAATATAACTCTACACTTTACTCACAATGATACAAAAAAGAAGACACTCTTCTAAAACAAGTTTAGTCGCTTCTGTCTCACTGCTTTCCTCATCCAAATACTCGGTATGTCATTCTGAATAATCAAAAATAAAAACAATTAAATTCCATATAGACCCATTACTGGTTAAAATGTTATAATAAAATCACCCTACATAGTTACTCATAGCCAGACTGAGGAACTAGCGTCTTATTAAGTAATGCGCATAACTAAAATAAAAAAGACACTTTACGGTGTCTTTTTTATTTATATTCCTAGGAATTATCTCTTTTATAAACACACTCTATCAAACAGTAAAGGAGACAAACAGATGGAACATCCTGTTGCAAGAGAATTACGTTTTATACGGGTATGTCTTATCATTTTGATTATTGTCATTGCATTCTGGGACCGGGAGAAAACTGTGGAAATTACTGATCACGGTAGCGATCCTATTTTAAACACCAGCAATATGACCCAAGTTGGTGAGAATACATTTGCATACAAAGATGAATCGAATCAAATTAAAATATTTAAGTTTAATCCAGATACAAATGAAATAAAATTAATAAAAGAGTTTTATGCTAACGAATATTAATTACATGAATTAAATAATTCAAATCTGTAGAAGGCACTTTAAAGTGTCTTTTCTTTATGAACTACAAAGTATGAGGACCCAAGTCATTAGCTGCAATTACGACTAAGGCTTTTACTATATAAAAAATAAAACATAGTAAGAATAGAATACTCACTTAAATTATTTTTCACTTCACAAACTACATCCAAAAAGTTGGATAACTTCTTTTACTACTCATATTATTAATGAATAAAGCAATAACTACAATAACAACGGAGCCAATTAAAACTGGTGTTACTAAATAACTCCAACTATTTGCCCCTAAAATAACGATAATCGGATCGGCGCCTGCCGGAGGATGCGTCGTTCTCGTTAACATCATAACGGCTATTGCCATCCCCACCGCTAAAGCAATTGTCCAATATTCATTCCCAAACAAATGATATATTGATAGACCAATGAAAGTTGAAATCAAATGTCCTCCAATAATATTACGCGGCTGAGATAATGGCGCATTCCAAACTCCAAACGCTAATACACAACTCGCACCAAATGGAGCCATTAATAATTCTGTAGAGGTTATGCTCGTTAAATATGTTAAGGTAAGAATTGTTAAAAATCCCCCTAGTAGTCCCGTTAAAGAGTCCTTTACATTTACTTGTAATGGGCTTCTTCCTTTCCCTTTCATTTTTGTAAAATATCGTACACTTATTGGTTGAGGATCTTTCTGCTTAGTTGCTGTTATATTATCCATCGTTCTCCTCCTTTATTTACCAACAATTATAACTCGACATAACTAACCTGTAAATATTAATTTAAGGGGTTAGTTTTAAAATACAAAAAAAGAATCAACTGTTATAAGTTGATTCTCTAAACTTCTTCAAATTTTCGATCCTGAAATTTTGCTACCTTTTTCCGGTTCCCACATATTTTCATAGAACACCATTTTCGTTTTCCACTCTTATCTATAAATAATAAAACACAGTCAGGATTTGAACACCTTTTAAGGGAAATAAGCTTATTTTCTGCTATTAACGTTAAAGCGTCAAATGCAATTAACGATGCGAGTACATCCTCGATTTCTCCAACTGGGATAGATACTAGCTGCTGTTCAATGATTTTATATGTAAATGGTGCCTTCTCAATTTGTTTTTCTAAATACGTAATAAAATCATTAGAAATTTCTTGCTGATCAGCAATTGCCTCAAACTGTTTTCTCAATACTTCTCTTACCTCTAATATGCTAGATGTAACTTGATCCATTCGCTTCTGAATTCCTATAAGTGTTTTTTCATTCCAAAAAGGAAGATTAACCTTTATTACATGTAGCCATTCTAATACATCTTCATTTGTTATTAATAAATCATAACGTTGTCCACGCCTAACTAGCTCTGTATTTACTAAATCTAATGAGGGATTTCCAGATATAAGCGGGAATTGTTTTATTTCCTGCATGTACTCATCACCTTCTCTTTAAACAATCATATTCCAGATTAATACAGAAGTGCAACTTTTTTATAAACTACAAAGTATGAAGATTACAGCCTTTAGCCATAATTACGACTAAAGGCTTTTTGTATGTAAGTAAATGAAAAAGGAGCTTATTTTATGGAACATAATAAAAATGGAATTCTTGCTTTAATTGTTTTATTTTTAGGATTAGTGTTTTTTGTTAGTGGAATGGTTTATCATTTATGGGGAACGGTTTAAAAATAAATAATAATTCATTTAAGAAAAAGTACTCGTATGAGTACTTTTTTAAATGTCATATAAAAACATTCTAAACTTACTTACATGCATACAATCATCAATTATAGTTATATAATTGGGAAGATTATAAATTATCAATCTATATCTATATTGATTAGGAAAGGAGCTAAAAATGTTAGAAATCATTTTTGTTGCTGTATTACTTTTATCTAGTATCATTCCCATCTTTATCAAACGGGGTTTGACGAAAAAAAATGGAGTCATTTTACTAATAAATTATGCATTATTATTTGTCACCATCATTGTAATTGGTGCAAACTGGCGCATGATTCCCGCCTATTTCTTATTGTTCGTTTTAACATTACAAGTTTTTTTGAAACCAAAAACTACAGCCGTTTCTAAAAAGTTAGTGATGAAAGTTTTAAAAGGTTTAGGAATTATCGTAACTGCTATCGCAATGTTTACATTACCTTTACTTTTTCCGATCATAACACTCCCAGAGCCTACTGGAAAATATATAGTAGGAACGAAAGCTTTTCATTTAATTGATACAAATCGAAAAGAAACAACTGTACCAAATAATCATGGAAATCGTGAGTTAATGATAAAAGTATACTATCCTGCCGAAAAGGGATCAGGGAATCCTTCTGCCTATTTTGAGAACATAAACGAGCTGGCTGAACAATTGGCAGTAACAAACGGTGCACCGTATATCGTAACGACACATTTAGGGCTAACAAAAACACACTCTTATCAAGATGCTAAGCCCCTTCAAGATAAAGAAAAATTCCCCCTCCTTTTATTCGGCCATGGGATGGGATTATATGGTCAACAAAATACATTCCAGTTAGAAGAGCTAGCTAGTCAAGGTTATGTAATCATTGCTCTTAACTTCACAGGATATGCAGCAACAACGATTTTCCCTAACGGAAACCGTGTAGACTCTATACCAATTGAAAATACACCTACGGCCTTAAATACCATAGTTCAAAAATGGGAACAGGATACTACTTTTGTTTTAAACGAAGTAATAGAAGGTAATTTCGATAAAAGTTTTAAAACTATTGCAGACTTAATTAACTATGACAAAATTGGAATGTTCGGTCACTCTTTTGGCGGAGCAACTTCCGCACAAATGTTAGTAAAGGATACGCGTATTAAAGCTGCAATTGATATGGATGGCGGATTGTTTGGCGATCCAATGCCTAAAGACGGTCCTCAGAAACCATTCATGTTGATGAATGCTGAGGCTACGATTCATTATATGAAAGAAGCTAAGAATCAAAAGACAACCGGAGTCCAAAATGAACTATTGGAAATATCCTATTTAAGAAATAAAACGATTGAAAAACCGGGCGTGTACACAGTGGTAATTCCAAAAACAAACCATACTAGTTTTACAGATTTAGCAGCATTTTCACCTATTATTAATGAACCAGACGAAGATGTAGCCACAAACTACAAACTGATTAATAAACTTGTAACTAGCTTCTTCGATCAAAATTTAAAAGGCAAAAGCGAAAATCATTTAGAAGAAATTCAAAAACAACACCCTGAACTTCATCTCATTAAACACAAATAACTATTTTCCTAGTTATGTAACCCCTCTTTATGCTTGAGGGGTTTCCACTTTAACACAATTATAAAAAGGCCCCATTACTGGGGCTCTTAAAAAATAATAAGAATAAATGAATTAAAACAAATAACAGACAACTAAAATATATACGCTTTATATTATATAATCTATATATTTATGTAAAATTACATAAATATATAGATTATTATACGCTATACTAAAATAGGAGTCGACAATCGTTATTTTCTTCTTATTTTTAAAGCAATATGGATATACCTTCTTAACTCATTTGGATTGTACAAGCAAAAGAAGACATCTTACTAGATGTCTTCTTTTCTTATATTTTTATGAATTTCTTTGAGCAGATGCTCTCCAAGCACGAAAAGATGTTGGGTGTCCAGAATGAGCTCTTTGCTTTGCAGCAGCAACAGCTGGTTTTTCTTCAATAGTCTTTGGTTTTTCTTTCACAATTGCTGATTTTTCTTCAAGAGTATTCACAGCTGTTTGTATTTTTTCCAACTGCTCTTTTAAGGCTTGCTGTTCAATCTTTAAATCCGTAAGTAAACGTAAAATCATCTCAGAATTAGCCATAAGATCCTCCTCCCCCCAATACACAGAATAAAATACAATATGTAGCAGACGAAATACCGGTGACAAAAATAAGGTCGTCAACTCTTTTTAACTTCCAAAGTTCTTTTATTTTTTTAAGGACCTGCTCCATTCATCCTTAAAAACATAAATTAAATTAAATCCATTAATAAATGGTCTTTATGGAAGGAGGAGTTAATATGGGCTATGGAGGTAGTTGTGGTGGAGGCTGTGGTTTCGGCGGCGGATTTGCCTTACTTGTTGTGCTCTTCATCTTATTAATCATCGTTGGCGCTAGCTGTTGGGGCGGCGGATTCGGCTGCTAAGGAGAGGCACTCTTGAGAGTGTCTTTTTTTTGATATGTGACTCATATACATATTGCTCATAATTTCCGTTCTGGGGATAGTATAATATTAGCTCAGCATGTCAGCTTCCCCCTAATTATTAGTTGGTTCAAATCGATATAATTCTTTTAAATATAGGTTAAAACTATATTTCTCAATGAATAAAACAACTTAACATGGTAAAATAATATTTGGATGGGAGTCCAATATATTATTAAAATTAAGATGGTTCAAGTCGAAGGAAGGCACCTTAGGGTGTCTTTTCTTTATGAAAAATATCTACAACCTTTTCTTTATGACTTCTAACATCAACAAAGGGTGATACAAACTATTACATATGTTTGTACCACCCTTTATTGATGCGTTTAGACTTCACAGGTGCTGAAGTTTTAGACTTCTCCCTTAGTGTACCCATATTATTAGAACATCCTGTAATCTGTAGACAAAATGTAGCTAATAAAAAAAATATTAATAATTTCTTCAATAAATCCTCCTACATACATAAAACACCATATGTTACAAAACAAACATAACATCAACTCTTCATAAAAACAATATAATCCTTGGTCCTTAAGCTATCTCTTAACATAGGAGTACTTCTACATATTGATCAAGCTAAGATTTTAAAATATCCCCTACTTAAGGAATTTGTAAGTATCAAGTAAGAAAAACGAGAACTTTGTTTCGTATAATCAAAATATAAAGTGAAGGAAGAAAGATTATTTCTGGGATTAATATGCATGTGACAAGAGAAGAAATCTACGTTTTTTTAGAATAATAATATGAGTATGTCCAAGTTTTGGAGATTGCTTGCAAATATTTTTAAGTTTTCGCACCAGAACCCTAATTACCCTACCTGTTTTTTACCATCACATATTGGAGGTTAAAACATGAATAAAAAAAAGAAAATACAAAGATCAGTACTTACCTTTACCCTACTCTTTTCTTTAGGCGTTTCATCTTTCCCGCTTACAACAACTATTCACGCAGATACACGTGAGAAACAATCTGCTGAAAAGAAACTAGTCTCTTTAACGGAGCGTACATCATTATTTTTTGAATATCTCCAGCAAGGTAAGTATGCAGAGGCACTCCAGTTGACGTCTACTGCTTTTCAATCTAAGTTTACAGCAACCACATTACAAAACTGGTGGACAAAAAGTGGCTGGAGCGGGATAAAAAGCATGGGAACCCCCGTGATAAAAGAACGAAACTTGGTCCATCAGACGGTAGAAATTCCAGCAGCTACCGAAGGAACTACCATACCGCTACTCCTTAAATTCACACCTGGCGGGAAAGTAGATGAAATTGGAGAAAGGCCACCCGAGGAATCTTTTACCATCCCCCATCCTAGCTATGATCAACCTGACTCCTATCAAGAACGTGAAATCGTCATTGGAAATTCTACCTATCCGTTACCAGCCACATTAACAGTTCCGAAACATAAGCCTGGTGAAAAGCTGCCCGTAGTTGTTCTTGTTCATGGTGCTGGCATCCATGATCGCGATAGCACATATATGGGAACAAAAATCTTACGAGACATTGCGGTGGGCCTTTCATCCAACGGAATTGCAGTGTTGCGCTATGAAAAACGCACCTTAGAACATGCATTAAAGATGAGTGCAGAACCCGTTACGTTAGACCGTGACACTACAGATGATGCTATCTATGCAGCAAAATCAGCAGCGCAGCAGGAAGGCATTGATCCAAATAATATTTTCATTCTTGGACATAGCCTAGGAGCCGGCACAATGCCGCGTATACTGAGCAAAGCGCCTTCCTCACTTGTCCGAGGAAGTATCTTACTCGCACCACCTGCACGCCCTTTGACTGACATTGCCATTGATCAGTATGAATACCTTGGGGCGTCAAAGCAAGAAATCGATGAACTAAAAAGACAGGCTGCTTTTATTCAGGATCCTACTTTCAATCCTGACCATCCTCCAGCTGGCTACAATTTTGGGTCACCTCATTTTATGTATGATGTTTCTAGGTGGCGTCCAGTTGAAGAGACAAAATCACGAAAAGAGCCTTTACTCATTTTGCAAGGAGCACGCGATTATCAAGTAACAGTAAAAAATGAATATACAAAATGGCAAGAAGGGCTTGCAAACCGCGGGAATGTTCAGTTCAAAAAATACCCGAAATTGAATCATTTCTTCACGGAGGGTGACGGAGAATTAAGTCTTCCTAGTGAATACGAAATCCCTGCTAACGTTCCCGAATACGTCATCCAGGACATTATTACATGGGTTAACGAGACAAAAAAATAAGAAAACATCAAAAGCCTTCATGCAATTATCATTGCGTGAAGGCTTTTTGAAACTGGTGATTCAGAGATAGCTATTATAATGCATCAAAACGAAAATTATATTTTTCTACGTACTAAATAAAATGCTAAGGAACCCATAATAACAGGTGCAACGAAGTCAAAGAAATATGAAAAAGTAAAAGTAAAAAGAAAAAGAAATGGTATAAGTGTATAGATAACTGCTAGTCCTATAAATAAAGGAATTCCAAATTGAAACTCTCGACATCGTTTAATTTTCCTATATAAAACTTCCCCAATTAGGCAAGCTATAAGAGCTGGTATACTACCATAAGTGACGATAGTTTTTATGAACCCCTGTAAAACGTCTGGGTGAATAAAGCTAGGGTTAAAAATATATGAAATTAAGAACCATCCAAAAATAAAAGCAAATAGACTTGCAGCATAACTAACTACAAATTTTATCAAAGTAAGCAACGTAATCATCCTCACAATTCCCTAATATTATCTTCATTTTATCATTTTCTCTTAAAAAGATTCCAAAAGGGTATACTTGCCCTTCAGCTTTCTTTTTTAACGCTTGTTCAAGACCTATTTTTTGATGTTATTTTGTATAAAAAACTTTTGGGAGCAACCTGTTCTGTTAGGTTGATAGCGATGGGGTGCCGCCAGCATTTCGAAAAAAATCACGCTAAACAAAAAACTATAACAAACTTTCCATATGGGCAACTAAATTACATAAAAAAAGACACTCTAAGGTGCCTTTCTCCGACTCGATAACCACTTTAATTTTACTAATGTGTATTGGACTTTCCATCCTCATCAATGAATGGAAAGTAGAGATGCTTCAATTATGTACCGATCTGGAGCGTCTCCTATATAGTCAAAAGGATAACAAGTTGTTAATGTTAATGTTGGCTCACTTTTTTCTACAATAACTGTTCGATCTTCTGAATCTGTTATCCAATGCTTGTTAATTTCATATGTATATGTTTTATTTTCATATTCCACGATAAGTTGGTCATTTTCCTTTAATTGACCAAGCTCGGTAAAAACAGTATCTCTATGTCCACTTAAAACTGTATGACCATTTCCAGATGGTGTAGTAGTTAAGTCACTAACAAACATACCTACACCCTTTTTTAGTACTTTATCATCGGCTCCCCAATATATAGAGTATTTCTTTTGTATTTTAGGGATAATTAAATATGCTACTTTATCTCCTAACTGATGGTTTACCTTTGAAGCAGGAATTTGTACAGGTTCTTCTTGTAATGAAGTGTCAGTCTTTATCTCTGTCTCTATTTGATTGATGTTTTGCTTTTCATTTTCTTTAGAAGGTGTGGAGATCTCATATTGTTTAGCCTCGTTAGTTGTCAACGACTCTGCTGATTGTCTAGCACTATACCATTCTAGAAAATAATAAGAAAAGATAGTAAGTCCAATAACAGTTAAACATAAGCCTATCCATTGTTTTTTATTCACTCTTATCACTCCATTTGAAAACGACAGGATTTCTCCTGCCGTTTTAAGGAACTATTTTATGCGTTTGTCTTTTTACGACGGAACATTAATACAGCTCCAGCTAATGCTAATCCTAAGCTTGCTAGCATCATTGTAACACCGTTTGATGCTGTATTAGGTAATTTTTCACCTTGTTTTTTTGTTTCTTTTTTCACAACTGTATTAGTATTTTTCTTTGTTTCTTTTGCAGTTGTTTGAGGCTTAGTTTGTTCTTGTTTATTATTTGTTGTTTGGTTGTTTTGTTTTGAATTCTCTTGCTTAGTGTTTTCTTGTTTAACAGGTTCTTGTTTAGTGTTTTCCTGTTTAGTATTTTCTTGTTTAGGTTGTTCTTGAGGTTTAGTAGTTTCTTTATTTTCTGTTGTAGTATTTGTGCTCTTTGGATATTTATAATCTTCACATGGAATGCCGTCTTTATCATTATCTAAACGGTGCGGATCATTTCCAACACCATATCCATTTTGATCCCAGAATGCTTGAGCATCTTGTTGACTTTTAAAATGGCCACAGTTTTTTGTATCATTAGGACTCTTAGCTGCAAATGCAGAAGAACTGTACCCCACTGTTAATAGTGTTACCGCTGTTGCTGAAGCTAATAATTTTTTCATAAATTTCTTTATCCCCCTAAATGGTATGTATTTACATTGAAATATTTTACATTTAAAAAATTAAAAATACAATAATAATTTGTAGATAAATGTAAGATTTCTAGATAATAATACCAAACTATTAATTCATATATTGTCATATTATGTCGAAAGAAAATAAAAAAAGAGCCAAGGCCCTCTTTAATAACTACTAATAACCATAATCACTATTCTCACAGTAATATGAATTTGGTTTATCACAAAAAATATATGTTGTTTGTTGGATAAATAATGGCCTTGATGAGGCGTTAACTGAAGTGGCATTTAACATCCTCAAATAAGAAAGTCCTTGTATCTCCCTGGTGTTAATCTAATTGTTTGTGGAGTTGTGGATTTAAATGTTCTACTAGTCAATGTGACGAACGCAGCAAATACAAAGCTAAAACTAAAACAAATAAGAGTCTTAGTGTGGTTAGTTGTAAAATTTTCAAATAGAATAATTGTAGAGTTAGGTGGAATTTCAAGACTTGTAAGGTTAGTTTCTGATTCAAAAATTGTAAAGGTCCCTATAAAACTGTTGGTAGAGTTTGAAGAGTTACATGATTATCTTTATTGGAATCAAAATAAACTTACACATCCAAGCTGTTGATGATAGCTAATATTTGATGATCTGTCCATTTGCCATTAATCCTTATATTTTCTTTCGCTATACCTTCTTTTTTAAATCCCACTTTTTCTAATACACGAATAGATGCTAAATTATCAAGCATCGCTCCTGCTTCAATTCTATGTAGCTTTAATTCCCTAAAAGCAAAATCTACAACAAGTTGAAGAGCCTCTGTTGTATAGCCCTTTGCATTATGCTTCTTATCTAAAGTAAATCCCGTATAACAGCTTTGGAGGTCTCTCCTAACAATTTGAGTTAATGAAATGTCTCCGATAAGTTTATCATTTTGTCTTAAAAAGATTCCAAAAGGGTATACTTGCCCTTCAGCTGTCTTTTTTAGAGCTTGTTCAAGACGTATTTTTTGATGTTCTTCTGTATAAAAAACTTCTGGGAGCAACGGGCAAACTCGTTGAAAAAATTCGCGATTTCTAATATGTAAGTTAGCTAACTCGTTAGCATCAGCAGTTTTATAAAGCCGAATATAAATGTGCTTCCCTACTAGTTTCATAACATCCCTCCAACATTTTTATATGTCTAATGAGGAAAAAATATACCGTATACTATATACAGTTGGATATTATCAGGAATCATTTTGCACGAAAGAAAAGACACTCTATATGAGTGTCTTTTCCAATAGTTTTTAGCAGAAGCAAGAAGCTCCAACGATGATTAATAAAATGAATAACACAACTAATAAAGCAAAGCCTCCAGAAAAGCCACAACCGCCACAACTACCACCGTAACCCATAATAGTTCCTCCTTTAGATAAGAGGGGAAAACTAAGGTTCACTCATGTATTTTAATGGATTCGTTTCATCTTATGTTTTTTCGTATTGATTGAGCAGGTCCTTTCGAAAACTATTCACATATTAACTATATTTTTAAAAATGAATAATTTGACTATAACAATAAATAGATAAATTAATATAATGTATTAATTCTAAAAGAAGGGAGGAATAGCCATGCAATTAGTTTGTTTTAAAATAGTAAGTGGTCAGTATTTCTTGTTTGTAGAAGGTATTCAAATTCCTGTACCAATTCCAGCAGTTGCTGCAGCTTTATTAATTGGTTTAGGAGTAATTCCACTTTGTTCTTAATGTAAGGAATTCGGATCATTCCTATCTTTCCATTGGAAAAGCCTCAAGTATATGAATACTTGAGGCTTTTCTTATAATTGAGAAAGACACTTTAACGTGGCTGAAGATCTCCCGATTTAACTAATGCGGCCGTTACATCATCACCGAAAGTATTGAGACAGAATACTTGCTCGTCTATCTTATCCATTACTGTAGCTTCACCTATCTTGCCACCTTGAAGTTTAATAAAATAGTTATGTTCTTCTAAAATTTTACTAAAATCTCTATTTGCCCATCTTTCAGTAATTTCTAATAGCTCTTCTTTATTCTTGAAATTGTTTCCGTTTAGAATGTTTCTTACTTTCTCTGCATTCTTTTTGGACATAGGGGTTGCTCCCTTTCCTTCACACGCTTTTACTTTTTGATGAGTCATGCTATGCATAGCTGAAATCACTTCTTCTTCAGTAGAAGTTACTGTAATGTGAAGTTGTGCATTTGAGCCTTTCACTTCTGCTTCATTCGATAGTGTGTCTTCTTTATTAACCTCTGCAAAAACATGGTCCTCACTCTCAAGCGGGACTTCAGCAAACTGTAACATTCCATAAGTCATACCAGTTGCAAGTACTACTACACCTATAATAGATGTTAGCCAATACGTTAGCTTCTTGTCCATCTTCATTTCCCCTGTCTTCGTCTAAATATATTAACTAAAGAATACCATATTAAATTCCTTTTTATTGAAGAGTCTCTAATTGTTACTATAAAAAACGTGTAAATCGTTTAATAAAAATATAATAACTTCATAATCATGACTATGCCTATTCTCATAACAGGATCTATATACGATGTCACTAAATCATCTGGTGAACTATTAGTTATTAGTACGGCTTTGCATCCTTATTCTCAAAAAGGATAATTATTGTACATACCAATTCTTATGTATGAAGACACCCAAAACAAGTGTTACGAAAAAAATATAAAAAAGACATCTTTTCTAGGGAAAGATGTCTTTTTTATATAAACCTTAATGTTCGTTCTGTAAAACCCTCGCTGCCTTTACTCCTTCTTTCTCTTCTTTTAAGAATAACGATACGATAAATGCAACAATAATAAAGATTAACCCAAGTGCAAATGCACCTTGGAACCCTGACGTTAAACCGTTTAACTTCTCTACTGGATCCAGTGGATTTGCGGAGCTTTCCATATACTTAGTTGTTCCTGAAGACATTTTCGAAATAAAGATAGCTGTACCAATTGCACCAGCTACTTGTTGCAACGTACTAAATAGTGCTGTTCCGTGCGGATATAAATCTGGTGTTAATTGATTTAAACCGTATGTTTGTGCTGTCATGACAAACATGAGTCCAACCATTAATACGCTATGCATGACAATAATTTGTACCATTGATGTATCAGGAGTAATGCCTTTAAATAAGAACATTGCAATTCCTACTAAGACAATGCCGGGAACGATAATAACTTTCGGACTAAATTTATCAAATAGTTTACCTGCGATTGGTCCCATTATGGCGCTAATAACACTTCCCGGAAGCATGATAATTCCTGATTTAAAAGCTGTAACGAGTAAAACGGTTTGCAGGAACATCGGTAATAAAGTCATCGTTGAAAATAACGACATCATCACAATGACAATTAATCCAACTGATAATGTAAACATCGGAACTTTAAATGCTCGTAATTCTAAAATTGGATTCTCAATTTTCAATTGTCGAACGGCAAAAATACATAATGAGATAAGCCCAACAATTAAAGTGCCATATACTTTTGCATCGGACCATCCTAAATCACCCGATGCACTAAAGCTATACACAAGCCCGCCAAATCCTAATGTCGATAAAAGGATAGATGGGTAATCTACTTTTGGCCTTGTTAACTCTGAAACATTTTGAATGTACTTCATCCCAATCATAATGGAAATGATCACGATAGGAATAACAATATAGAATAACCAGCGCCAATTTAATGAATCCACAATTACTCCAGATAATGTAGGGCCAATTGCCGGAGCTGCCATCATCACGAGTGCGATTAATCCCATTGTCGCACCACGTTTTTCAGGTGGACAAATGATTAAAATCGTATTCATTAATAACGGTGTAATTAACCCCGTCGCTACAGCTTGGACGATACGGCCAATTAATAAAACGGAAAATGTCGGTGCGAATCCCGCAATTAATGTACCGACTAAAAACGTTACCATAGCGATCAAAAACATTTGTCTCGTTGTGAGCCATTGCTGAAGTAACGCTGTAATTGGAACTAAGACCCCAACTACTAACATGTAAGCTGTAGAAAGCCATTGAATCGTTGAAGCGGTTACGTCAAATTCTTTCATTAATACCGTTAACGCATTACCAAGTAATGTTTCATTTAATAATGCAACCATTGCTCCTAAAAGTAATGCAATTAAAATGGGGGTATGTTTCAAATTAGAAGTATCAACTTTGCCACTTGTAGGGCTCTTAGTTGTCATATTCATTTACAGATTCTCCTCCTGTTTCTTACTTAAAAAACTTTAAATACACCAGAACACATGTAATATAATATACATATGTAGATTAAAAAGGGAGAATCAATTTTCAGCCACTGTATATTTAATCTACAAAAAAGGAGAATTGTAGATGAATGATAATGAAAAACAACTTGATTTACGTATTAGACGTACACATAAATTACTGTGGGATTCCTTATTTGAATTAATGACGCAATCAAAACAGAAATATAGTACGATCACGATTAACCAAATATGTGACCGCGCAATGGTACACCGAACAACCTTTTATAAACACTTCGAAGATAAAGATGCTTTATTAGCATTTGGATTTAAACGATATAGCAAGATGATTGCTGAAATACCGGTTTCAGATCGATTAAGTAAACCATTTCAAGTAATGGAACAATTTCTACACCATGAAGAAATCGGTAAAATATTAGAAACACAAATGTCTGATGAACAATTTATTAACCGGACACAGCATTTAAGTCACGAAACGAGAAAACAAGAAATAGAAGCGTTAAATCAACTGCACAAAAATCATACGATGCCCAATGATTTAATCATTGAATTTTATTCAGGGGCAATCACCTCATTAAGCGCATGGTGGTTTAAAAGTGAAAGAAAAGTTTCTGCTGCTGAAATGGATAGGTATCTCCATCAACTTATTAATCGGGATATTTTTCAGTTTGAAAAGGAATAAGACTACACCTTTTCAATCATGCAATAAAGTGAAACTTTAATCAGCCCTCACCAATCGGACTTTAACGGACAGCCCGACCCCCACCTAACTTCTTTGCTTCCACTGAATTTTGAGGTGGGGGTCTTACTGCCCGTTAAAGCGGGATCAAATTGACCACAAAATAGGAATATGATATATTTTCCGTAGAATACTATATAAGTGTAACAGCGAATAAATTGGCATATAATAAAAAGAAGAGATGCGCTAACATCTCTTCCTTAACTGCTACCGTATAGGGTGGTGGTTATTATACGTTATTATTTTTTACGAAACCCACCCTTTTGCTTCCTACGGCGCGGAGTGGTTTTTTTGTTGTCCTTACCCAGAAGTTGCTTCCGCAAAAAATACGCTGAAACTTCGTCCACATCTTACGTCCTGATTCTGTACTATCTGTTCCGCTACCAGATACGTAAATGAATGTCATGTTTGGATTTAACTCCGCTAATGTTTTCGCGGCGGATAACATTAAATCAATGAAATAAAACGTCGATAAATTTAAGTTACAAATATTCGGAATTAATATTAAAATAAAAAATGAGGATAGGGGTATGGGATTATAAATTTTATACATAACGAGGGAATAGAAATGAAACTGCAATTAAAAGCGGATTTAGGGCTACTACTAGTTACATTCTTTTGGGGTGCATCCATCCTACTTACAAAGCTTGGACTTGATGGCATAGAAGAATATAATTTAATCGCATTACGATTTATTATCGCTTTTCTTTTATCAGGTTTAATATTTTACAAACATTTATTTAAGATCGATTTTAAAACTGTAAAATATGCATTTATACTCGCTTCTGTCTTATTTATCGTTTACATTTTCGCGACTTTCGGTACAAAGTATACAAGTGTTTCTAATGCTGGTTTCTTACTATGTCTCACAGTCATCTTCATTCCGATATTATCAGCTATATTTTTAAAACACATTCCAGAAAAGAAAGTTATAGTAGGAATCATTTTAACGATAATAGGAATCGGCTTATTAACATTAACTAGCGAATTCAAAATCGGTAACGGCGATATATTTTGCATACTGTCTGCCCTGTTTTATGCGATCCACGTCATCATTACTGGAAGCGTAACGAAACATGTGAATTCCATTGCACTTGGAGTAGTGCAACTCGGTTTCGTCGGCCTATTTAGTCTTATTTTCTCATTCATTATAGAAACACCAAAACTTCCTAGCACGATCGACTCATGGCTAATCATATTAGCTTTAAGCATATTTTGCACCGCAGTCGCATTCATCGTGCAAGTAATTGCCCAGCAATACACTACACCTACCCATACAGGTCTTATTTTTTCATTAGAACCGGTCTTTTCCGCAGGCTTTGCTTTCGTTTTCACAGGTGAAACGCTGACAGGAAAAGGATACTTAGGGGCTACGCTTATATTATTGAGTGTGTTAATTGCTGAGTTGGATTTTAAGAGTTTGTTGAGGCCTAATTATAAGAAGAATATAGAGTAAACATTTCAATATAATCAATAAACATACCCCAGAAAAATATGAGTTTATATTATTTTCATTCTCTTCACTTAGATTTTTTTTTAGATGCTATCTTCAAACAAGGTAGCATCTAAAAAATGTTAAAAGGAATCTCTCCTTAGTATCTTCTTATACTTGATGTAGTTTGCATACTTGACCTTTTCTACGTTCTTTAATTACTTACTGAATATAGTCATACAGATTTTTCGCTAACAATAAACAAGTTACTGTAATGAAAAGAGCACGAACATACCCGCTTCCTTTTTTTATAGCAAACTTGGAGCCAACAACTCCTCCAGCAATTTGAGCAATCCCCATTATAAAACCATATGCATAGTTTACTTGCCCTACATACATAAACATCAACAATGCACCAACATTACTTCCTAAATTAAGAAACTTCGCATTACCTGCTGCTTTTAAGAAATCATATCCAATAAATAAAAGAGAAAACATTAAAAACGAACCTGTTCCAGGACCTAGAAATCCATCATAAAAACCAATAGCAAAAATAAAAAAGGTAAAAATAATGACGTGTCGACCAGACAATTTCTTATGAGTGGAAATACTACCCCAATCCTTTTTGAATATCGTATAAATAGCGACCGCACCAAGCATAATCAACATCAATGGCTTCAGTACTTCTGGATTCATTAAATGAACGGTCCATGCCCCTATTATGGAACCTATGAAAGTGAGCGGAACTAATTTAAACGCCGATTTCAAATCAAGATTACCAGAACGATAAAACACAATATTACTAGTTGCACTTCCCATTGTCGACGCTAGTTTATTCGTAGCTACTGCACTTGCTGGATTCAGTCCTGTAAATAATAAAGCTGGTAAAGCAATGAGCCCACCACCACCTACAACTGAATCAATGAATGCAGCTAAAAATCCAAAAGCAATCAAAATCATTAATACAGATGGGTCTAAATAAAAATCCATACTATTAACCTCCCCTTTAGTCACTATTCGAATAGTAACTAATAATTTGCTAAATGTAAACAGTTATTGTAACGTTGAAATATAAAAGCAAACATCGGAGGACGAAAAAAGTGGACTACATAGTGCAACAGCTTAAAAAAATTGGTTTCAATGAATATGAAGCTAAATCTTATGTATCTCTTGTTAAACAAGGGCCTGTCACAGCCTACCAAGTGAGTAAGGATTCGGGTGTCCCAAGAGCGCGAATTTATGAGATTTTAGGTAACCTTGTAGAAAAAGGAATTGTCATGAAGGAAGAAATAAATGACACCACTCGCTATTCACCTCTACCTGTTGAAATCTTTTTACAGAAGGCGCAATCAGAATGGCAGTCTACTTATGAAGGAATAAGTGATTCATTAAAGAAACTAGAAACTTCCGAGGAAAAAACGGATAATCGAGTGATTACTTTAAAAGACAATAAAACAATCATTAGCTATTGTCAGGCATTAATAAAAAAAGCAGAACGACGTATTGTCATTTCAATGTGGGATGAGATGTATGAAGCGTTAAAAGAAGATCTATCTGAAGTAGCTGATAAAGTTACAATACAAGGTATTACCCTACATGTTGAAAATCCCATTAAAAATCTAGAAGCCCATCGCATAACACCTTATACAGAAACCTTGTCTACAGAACATTGGTTTATTGTATCGATAGATTCTAAAGAGATGATTTATGGACCATCACTTGAAGAGCGTAATATTGCTTTTTATACAGATGACCCCGTTCATATATACTTATTAGAGGATTATGTATGGCATGATGTTTTAGTAAATCGACTTGTCCGACGTAGCCAAGATGACTTGCAGCAATGGATTACTGCAGAAAGAAAGTCTTTCTTTATGGGGAAATGAGAAGCATATTCAAGAGCAAACCAAAAGATTTGCGTATTAAATCTAACAACTTCTCCGTACAAAAATAGCCGACTATTATATAATAAATATTCGGCTATTTTTGTATAAATTTATACAGACGCTGCCATTACCCCAGCGATTAATGAGATAAACGCTTCTCCCACTCTTTCACCTTTTCAATTGTTACATCTAATTTTTTAGCTATTTCTTCTACACTCATTCCTTTAAAAAGCATTCCAGCTGCCGAAAGTGCTTTATCAATTTCTTCTTGCTTCTCTTGTTCATATAAACGACCTACTTTTGTCATCCGTAACCACTCCTTTACCTTTTTATATGCCTTCTGCTATTTTATCATCCAATCTCCACAAATCGCCCAAACTCCTTCAAAAACCTCAATTTAAAATTCCCCACAGGCCCATTCCTATGCTTCGCCACATGAATCTCCGTCATCTCTTTCTGCATCGTTTCCTTATCATAATAATCCTCTCGATACATAAGCATAATGACATCCGCATCTTGTTCAATTTGTCCTGTCTCTCTTAAATCAGATAAAAGAGGACGCTTATCTTGTCTTGCTTCTACGGAACGAGATAATTGCGATAATGCTACTACACAAACATTTAATTCACGCGCCAATACCTTAAGCTTACGAGAAATTTCACTAATCTCTTGAAATCTATTACCCTTATGCTTCGAATCGCCCGTAATGAGCTGCAAATAATCTACAATGACTAAAAGCTTTTTATCACCGTGTTTCCGCTTTAACTTACGGGTTTGCATCCAAATATCTTGCACCGTAACACCTGCATTGTCGTAAATCTCAAATGGCAACTCACCAATCTCCGCAAACGCCTTACTTACCTTCTCCCAATCTTCCATCGCAAAACGATGCTTCGGATTTTTCAGCCTACCTCCTGACACTTCACCTATGCAAGAAGCCATCCTTTTTAACAATTGCTTACTACTCATCTCTAACGAAAACAATCCAACCGCCGCTCCAGACTTCGCCGCATGCAGTCCAACATTTAGTGCAAACGCAGTCTTCCCCATAGAAGGACGCGCACCAAGAACGACAAAATCACCTTCCTGCAATCCGCACGTCATTTTATTTAACGATGTATAACCAGACTCAATACCAGTAATCTCTTTCACATCTTGATGAAGCTCCTCATACAAATCAACTAATGCATCCTTCAAATCAAACTCACATACAGAGTCTTTCTCCTCTAACTCACAAAGTGCCGTAATCGTCTCACCAATAATTTTCTCACTCTTCTCCGCAATAAGGCGCTCGCCCATCTTGTGCCCGAGAACACCCGCCTGATACATTTTCCAGGCACCTCGAACAAGCCCCTCATAATAAGAGAAGTTGGCAGTTGTCGGCACACCATCCATTAACCCTATAAAATACTCCATTCCCCCGATCCCCTCTAAAAACTTTGGATCTACCCTAGAAATGAACGTCACAAGATCAATCGGTTGCCCCTCTTCTTCCATTTTTCGCATTAACTGAAATATAGACTTATGCACCGACAGAGAAAAATACTGCTCCGTCAAACGGCACTCCTTAATAAGCTCTCCATCAAGTAATAGAGAACCTAACACCGTCTTTTCCGCCTCCACATTTTGAATACTCATGGCCGCCACCCGCGCTCCGCTAAAAAGCGCTGCAACTCTTCCTCAGACGGCGCATTCTTCTCCCACTCCTCACACCTCGCCAAAAACTCCTCCGTCTCCCCCGTACTAACAGACGACTCCTTCTTCCTAAAGCTCTCCGTATCCGCCTCAACCTCAGATAATTTCGTAAATCCTTTCCCGTGCCAGCCTCTCAAAATCCCCTTCACATAAGCAACCGTCCGCTTATTATTCTCAAACGCAATTTGAAGAGCCTTCAGCACAAGCTCCTCTGACAAATCTTCCATCCACGCACTCAGTTCCTCCACAGTATGCGGAGACAAACTACCGAAATGTTGCTCATAAAAAGAAAACACGCGACTCCCCGTTTCCTCCTCTATAACCTCTTCTTCCTCTGTCTCCTCACAAACTGGCTCAACATCATCCACAGCCAAATCACTCGGCATACCGAAATGCGCTAAAAGCATCGGAACATTCAGCTCCTCCTCCACGCACTTCTGAAGAAACATATGTACAAACTCCTTATTCTTCACACCCTTAAGCTCACGAAGCACACACTTCTCCACATTCGTATTCGTCACCGGATTATAACGAAGCCAATTTAATACGAATAACTCCCGCGTCTCCGCATCATAAAGAATCTTCCCATAATCAACAAAGCGCTGCACAAGCTTATCAACAGTCTCCCGATTATAACCCGTCTCCATCTCAGCTAACCGCTTCGGAAAAGGAAAAATCCCGCACTGCGTCGTCTTCGAACAAGTTAACAAATAAACATAAAAATATCGCTCCTCCGGCGTCAAATCCAAAACAAAATCATCCTGCCAAAAATTCACCTGCACATTACGATATACCGCCATCCTAATTCCTCCCGTCTCCGTTCAAAATTAAAAGCCCCTTCATAATATATATGGGAGACTGGCCGGGTTTTTGGCGTGTTATTTTAAATTTTTTTTGACTACTACGGTGTTTGTTTTTGTGTTTGTTTTTGTTTTTTCTTAGTGATTTATTACTTGGTAGGGGCTTGTAAGGGGCTTAGGAGGGGCTAGTTATCGGTTACTTCGATTAGGAAGACTCGATCTGAGAAGCCGCCTCGTTCCTCTGCTTTCTTTTTTCGGATGTTGTTGATTTCTTCTAGTGTCGTGCCTTCGTGTTCGGCTAGGGTGTTGATTAGTTCTAGTAGGTCGGATAGTTCTTCTAGTTTATGTTCTTTTGTGTCTGCTTCTAGGTATTCGGTTAGTTCTTCTTGTGTTTTTTTGCAGATTTCTTTTATGTATTCTTCTTTAGGTAGAATTCTTGTTGTGGGTGTTTTTCCGTTGGATTTTATTATTTGTGGGACTTTGTTTCTGATTAGTTTGTTGTAGGTTGGCATGGGATTTTTCCTCCGTTTGGTTTTTCTTCTATTATAATGGAAAAGCAGTTTAACTAGGTGTTAAACTGCTGAATTGCTTCTTTTATATAGTTTTCTTCTTCGGTTGTGAAGATGGTTGGGAATTCGGATAGTGGGAGGTTTGATTTTTGGATTATATCCTCTATATCACTTTGAGGTGTATCAAGATAGTTAGTTACCTCTTCTATTACTTTGAAAAATTCCTTCAAGGTAATTTGAACGTCATGATGACTCGGATCCTTCTCTTCTGTCTTATACTTTTTAAACTTCCCTATCACATCCATAAATCGCCGATCAAACTTTTCTTTTAGTTCCTTATTATTATAAAACGCTCGAACACTACCCGTTGAAAAGTGTTCCTCTAACCATTCCTTATTTTCTTTCTCCCATATAAAAGTTTGTAAAAAAGAAGAAAACAAAGCGACATCCACTCGTTCTTCCTTTTGAAACTTCTTCGTCATCTCATCCATATGTAATAGTACCTTCGCAATTCTTTCTTGCTCTGCCAGAAGCACTTCTCTTTGAAAATGCATCTGTCTTAAAAAGTCTTCTGTCTCAATATCACGCTGCAATATAATATTTTGAATCTCCCCAAGCGAAAAACCAAGATGCTTAAACGATTGGATTTGCTGCAGCACATACAAATCATCTTTCGTATATAGCCGATGCCCACCTTCAGTATAATCACTCGGCTTTAATAAATTAATCTTGTCATAATAACGAAGCGTCCGCACCGTAACATCCCCAACACTTGCAAACTCACTAATCATCCACGCCATACCATCACCTACTCTGCTAACTTCTCTTTCACATACTGAAGCATACGAGAAAAACTCATCTCATTCTGCCTAAAATATTGAAACAAACTTATAACAAGTAACAAAAAAGGAACATTATCTCTATAACGATTTTCATACTCACTAATACCATCATAAAAGTACTCATATTTTCTTTTTCGTAAAACGATATAAATCGCAATAAACAGCACTGCAATCATAATCAAAAGTCGCTTCCCCCTTATTTCCTCTTCTTGTTTCATCACCTATTCTCCTTCCACCGTATACTTATCTTCTTTAAATAACGGAATTCGAATGAAATAACGATATGGTTCGTCGCGTATTACTTTCCACGCAATAATAATTACTTGAACTACCTCAAAAGCGAATACGATTCAAAATAAAACATCACTAATAAGTGAACTAATATTAAATAGAAGAAAGATTAACAAATGAAAGTTGAACGCCTTTCGGCAATGATATTTGTACACCTCACTTTTACGTGCCAGTGTGATGTACATGAGTAGTGGTGAAAAGATTCCTATCGCGGCTGAGAGTAGTAGCATGATGATGGTGTTTCTTTTTTCTTTTGTGGTGGTTTTCATGAGTGGTTTGGTCCCCCTTTTTGATTTGTCTTCTTTAGGTTAGGGGGTGACGTTGGGGGAGATGCAAGAAATAAACTATAATTAGTTCTGAAAAAATAGACACAATGAAGTATCTTACATACTCCATTGTGTCTATTTACCTCATAAAAAACTAATCATCTATCAAAAAACATTTGAAATACATACTGCAGCCAAAATAACATACATGTAATAAACATCCCAAACGCTATATTTTCATTAAATTTCTTAACAATAAAATTCCATTTAACAACAATATATTGATTCACAACACACCAATAGAGAAGAAATAAAATTGAAATACCGGTCAAAAGAATCATAAAGTTCAACACTCTTCCTCCTTTCAATTTTATGATTCTCTTATTATACCCCCCACTAAATTAAAAGATCAACTATATACATACTCTTTAAACACTAAACTTTTCTCTAATTATGAATTCCCCTCACCTTTATCTATATAAAAATCATTCAAGAATTTTAGAAGACTTGACAAGGAAGACCTTCTATTATTTCTAAGTTTCAACATGATTAACAATACAAAAACCACCTCAAACAAATATACCGTCCAAGGTGGTTTTCATATCACTATTAAATTACTACTTCAATCTATCCTGCAACGCACTAATATTAATGATCACAGGACTACCCGACTTCAACGTACCATCTTTTTGTAACATTGGTCCCGAAGTGATACATTGACCTTTCTTCAATGTTGCAAGTCGTTTTTCCCATTCTTTACGTACAGCTGAATCTTGAGCAAGGTTTGATGCAATAGCACTAATTTCATTTTCTGGTGGCATGAAATACACTTTTTGACTTGAATTCTGTAGTCGTGAAATTTCATCCATTGTAAATTGTCCTTTTAATGATTGTGTTGCATACCAACCTGACCAACCAAATTTTCTTCCTTCAGTTAAAATTTTGGCACTTGGTGATTTTTCTCTATGATCAAGATTTTGCGCTTCATCTAATATAACTGGGAATGGTTTATTTTTGTCTCCATGGTGTAATTGATAGTTCCAAATATCCCATAAGATAAACTCTGTAATCATGAGCTGTACATCTCTATTAAAGCCCGTTAATTGTACAATAAACACTTTACCTTTTTGGTTCAGTATGTCTCCCCAATCATATACAGCATTATGATTAAATGGATTCTTATCAATAAAAGGCTTAATTTGTGATCTTGCTGTTTTAGCTGGCCCAGAAGTATCCTCTTCTAATTCTGCTAATAAATAATTTAAATTCATACCTTCGCCATATTTATCTAAACCGCGCATTACTGCCTCATATATAGCGTTTTGTTGCTGAATGCCTAAATCTTTATATACAGCTGAAAATACACTTTTAATTCTTTCAGCAACATCTGTATTATCTTCATCGATATAAATTCCTTCATCCAATTCTTTTTGATTTCGCTTAAATGGATTTACTGGGAATTTATCTTTTGCTACTAGGAATTGTTCAATATTATCTTGGAGTTTCTCTTTGAATTCCGGTTCTAACTTAGAATTCTTGAATCCATCTGTATAGTCAAATATCATACTAGAAATTCCATTTTGCGCCAGCTCAAGTAGTAAACATTGAATGAAGTAACTCTTACCTTGTCCTGATTTACCCGAAATTAAAATATGTCTATTTGCTAGCTCTGAATTTCCGAATTCCCAATATATTTCTTGAGTCGATCCCTCTACTGTTCCTAACAAAACGCGGATGTCTTTTAATTCTTTCGTTCCTCCTGTTCCTTTTTCTTCCTTTTCTTCTTCAGAATGAGGTACAGTTGGAACGACTTTATTGCTAGTTTTTTTTAACACTTGATTAGAATCATGATTCTGATTTAATAATCTATCTGGATTAATATCAGTTCCACCCGAATGGATTTTCATTTTGAGTGCTTCAACTTCTTCGATTACTCCTTCATATCCATCCTCTTCGGTTAATTCCACTAATAAAATATCTTCTTCTATTTTGATGGATCTCCATGATTGTTCCTTTTTGAATGATAAAATTGCTCCTTTTCCGATTTTATCATCCAAATGTCCACTCATTTCGTAATCATCATTTAATAATCTTTTCTTTAGTTCTTCAATTTTCTCATAAGATTTTTCTGGCCAAATGTTGTTTGCAATAAATTTCTCGGCATTTGCTAGCAATAACTGTACAAAGAAGTTTCGGAAAAACTTATGTTTAAATACATGTAAACCATCTTCACTTGTTTTAGAAAGTTGCGTATCAAATAGTTGCTTAGTAGCATTAATTTGCTCTTTTGCTTTTGCAATAGCACTGTCTTGATTTAAGCCGATTTTCACTTCCACTGGATAATAATGCACTGATAATTTATCATCTTGCATTTCTACTCCAATTAACAGTAAATCGTCACTATGTGCACCTTTTCCACCTAGATTTTTCGCAGAAAATACACCTTCACTTTTCGTTAATTTCACCGCTCCAGCAACACGCAATATTTCTTCTAATGAGATAGGAACCCATAAAATATTCTCATGATCTAAAGCACTTAATATATACTTCACAGCTGAAATAATACTTAACTTTTCTCTTGAGAATTGTCCCTTACTTCCTATAATTCGTAGTAACCACTCACCATTTAAACTATTGAACGCTCTAATAGCTGTATTAATTTTTTCAGGTGTCGATACAATTTCTTTTTCCGCTAAATACTGTTCAATAACCGCTCGGTATTGTCTTGCTTTATCCGTTACTGTAATTGCATCATACTGGCTTGATGAAGAATATTGATCACTATAATGAATAACCAATAAATTACGTGATGAATCTTGGAAGAAATCTAAACCTACATTAGGTTCAATAAATGTTACCCAATAAGAAGATTCATATAAATGTTCTAAAACTTGTTCATCATAGGTAGATGTTCTCGTAACAATTGTTTCGTTCTTACGATAAGGGTTTGTACCATCGTTATTTAAATTACTTCCTAATTCATTCATTCCTCTAGCAGTTTGAATTAACAAATGTTCATTATTCAATACATTTTTCAATCCAAATCCTGTACGATAATCTACTTCTGTACTTATAGATGATAGAGATGATAACATTCCATTTAAAGATAATCCTGTTTCAATATCTTCCATTGTACTTTTCGCATGCTTCTCATTTGAAATCATTTTATAGAATGAAATATGAGCGTAACCATATTCTTTCGTACCAATAAGTTTATAATAGAAAACATTTTCTCGAATCAGCCTTAATACGTCTACAGCATCGAGATTCTTTGATGCTAACGATAACTCAAAGAACTCCTCAAATTTTTGAACATCATCATATATAGAAAATTTTTCAAAGGCGCTTAGTATATTACTCTCATGATATAAAGCAACCTCTACTGGTATAATTTTGGACGGCCCTTTTTTATCTATCTGCTTCTTAATAAACTGTACTAAACCTCTTACAACTTCTTTATCATTATTTATATTAATCACATTGATTCGTATCGGAGACTTAGATTCTTGTAAAAATAAGTATTGGAAATGTTCCACAAATTGTTGAAGCTTTTCTTCAACTACATTAGCTAAAAATGCATTAGATTCTCCAATCGCAACCTTATGAAGTGGTTCATAAACAGTCCATTCAGGCGCTTCATTTTGAGAAACCGGTCTATACAATTCATCATTCTGTCCATATATATATGGCAATAGATTGTTAGGATGCAGACGATTTAAAATATGCATCTCAACTACTTCGTTTTTAATTTCATCATTAACACTTAACTGATAGGCAACATTAAGCGGATGCAACGGTGTTAGTATGACCCTTTGTTCCTCTTCAATAACTCCCAATTTAAACAGATTCTTTTCTTCTTCTTTTAACATTACATTTTCTTGTATATGAGCAACACTTTCGTTAAAAGCCTTCAAGTATCTTATAGATAGCTCTCTTAATTGATTATCCACAAAACAAAGACTAGGAACCGTATTATTAAACTTATAGTAATTTAATAATTGTTGATACGCATCTCTCAATGATGGGTTCATTAATAATTCAACCTTATTTAGGCCTGATACCCCTCTAACTGCAAAAGCGATTTCATTTTCAATCCATACTCTCTCGTCTTGTAAATAATTTCGAAATCCTTCTCGTGCTGAAAATTCCCTTGCACCTTGTTTTAATTTATTTGTATCAAGGTTATATTCAAAGCTTTCTTGATGTTCTCTTTTTAATTTCCATACCCTTTCTCCCGATACTGGAACAGTCTTTGCAACTTGCTCTCTAATAAGAATAGGAATTAAAGATGTTTCAATTTGAACAGAAAATGATAAGCTATCATCATTCCATGCAGGGGAAGATTCAGAGACTTCAAAACTTCCACCTTGCCAATTTATAATCTGTGCATCTTCCTCAATAAATACTTCTTCTGGCTCATTAGAAATATCTCCAAAAATAATACGTTCTTCAGCTTTATTCATAACTACGTTTTTCTTATTTACATTCACTTCATAAATCGTTTGAAGCGATTGTAAAAACGCGGCTTCACATTCTATAACAGCAATATGAAACTCATATTTCGACTTAGATTGCATCTTATGCGTATATACAACTTTATGGAATGAAGTCACATTTTGCTTATGCGCTAAACTAACAGTTAGTTTTTTCCCAGATATCCCACAGAACCCCTGTGAATTTTTATGAATGTATTCCTTCTTCAACTTTTCTTCAAATTCAAAGTTCAGATTGATATCTTCTATCTGTGTAGGATTAAAAACGATAATATGGCGTTTACGTCTCCCAGCCTTTGTCTCAGTTTGTGCTTTTTCCCAATATAACAGACCTTCTTTTGAATATTTCTTTGGTGATTCGATATATTCTAATGGACGATCTATCTCAGTCATTTTGTCGTAAGAATCTTTAACAAGAACATAATCCGCTTGCTGCCAATCTTCTTTCTTCAGGCGAGAAACACCTTTCTCATCAAATAATTTTTCTAATTGACTCTCTAAATGTTCATACTCATGCATATGTTGAACTTTCTCAAAGAATGAAGCATTTTCTTCTAGCCTTTTTTTCATTTGAGCTGAAGTAAATTGATTTAAATTTTCATCATAGAAAATGCCTAGATTAGAATAGTCTTCTCTCGCAATCTCTTGTTTTGATAAAAATCCAAGAATTTCTTCATAATCCCAAAGAGATGGTCGCACAATTGTATCATCTAATTTTTTACGTAAATAAAATGAAAGTACTTCCTTCTCTTCTTTATTTAAAGAAGAAGTTTCAATTTCTTCTTTTAATGTTTTCAAAATTGATTTCACATTAAATGGCATACCTTCTTTTTGCAAATCACTGCTACCACCCTTAATACTGTCCAGTGTCTCATGACATATACTAAGTAAAGCTGTTTTCTCCCAAATATCCTTTTGTTCACCGACTTCATTACGAAGTGTTACTAAAAAGTCCGGAGTAACGTTTGCCGATGTAGTCGCAACAACTACTTTCATTTCCTCTGAAACCTTAATAGCAATCGTTTCGTATGGAGTTCCTTGCTTATGCTGATAATAAAACGCCTGCGATAAATCTTGTTCTTTTAATGTGTCATAAAATGCTTGTACTTGTTCATGATTATCAAATTGAAGGTAAAACCGCTCTCCACCCCTAAGATTTTCTGCTTGTAAATAATTTATTAGTTTATCTGAAAGATAATTATAAAATTGGTTTAACATACTGTGCATCACCGCTATCACTTTTTTTGTCTATTAAATTCAGCTTATCAAATAACTGTACAATTTCTTCTTTTGAGTAACGATCGAAGAATAAACCTCTAGCCTCTAAATCTATAAATACTTGCTTCAAAGGTTTTCTTTCCTTTTTTAAACTCAATGCTGTTAGCAGCAATAACATATCTTGACTAATATTAAGCATATAACCAAGTGAACCTCGAGTTTTTAAGAAATATTTTTTCCCAACCTCTTCTATTGATAAAGAGTATCTGTGTCGGGGGCCTTGCATCGTATCTTTTTCATAGGCTTCTTCTATACTACGGAATAAGGATTGTACAAGCGTATCATATTCTAATTCTAAATTTCCTTCATAAGCCCCAAGACCTAAATGTCTTCTATATTCCATAACCCAATCACAAAGCATCTCTAAAAATACTTTTTTATCCTCATCGGATAATTGCTGATATGTTTCCTTTAATTCAGGATAGCCACCTGCTTTTTCTACTCCCATTAGGAAATTTAAATGTTCTAAGCAATTAATATGTAGTAGTAAATGTCTACCTGTATCTTTAATCATTTGATAACCATGAGTATAACCTTTTCTATTCTTACTCGTAGACTCCCAGTCAAGTGTAAAATAAACTTCGTTGTTCTCACTAAAGTTCGCTTTCCCAACTTGTGAAAGCTTTAAAGTCAATTGAGTAATATATAAAAAGTAATAATAACTAAGAAACAAATGATAATGAGTTCTAAAATAATCTTTATGTTCCGCTAAAAATTGAAAATCTTCTTTGAATAGCTTTGAGATAAATGGAATTTGATTAATATACGGACGGCGTTCTTTTTCGTCGCTCTCCAAATGATTTAATTGTTTTAATACAAGACGTGACATTAAATCTGTTGAATCGCTTTTTCCAAAAATCTCTTCTACTGTTTCTTTTTCACCTAATAAGACGTCTAAAAGGAATCTAGCAATATCTTGTTCTCCTTTTTTATCAGCCTTATCACTTAATGGTAAATATTGAAACAAATGCAAATGAAAAATTTTAATTGTATTGTCACTATCCTGCAGAAAGGTACGTAGTATTTGTTCAAATTGCGACTTATCTTGCTTTGATACATCAACAGATTTACTAATCTCTCCAATAAGTTCTTCTAGATTAACTTCCATTTTCAACTTATTTCCGCTGACTAGACGCGTAAACTCTCCTAATACTCCCTGAAACCCTTTTGCGAATTTTGCCCGCTCTGTTCCTCGGGTAGAGAAAGGTAACAGAGGAGATTTTTTATTTATTGTATGTTTTAATCCTAACTTTTCTGGTTTAATACTCAGCGAGTTTTTCAAATCCTCTAAATTCTCTCTTACAATCATTTTCTAATCCCTTCTAAACGTAAATTCTTCAAAATCTTCGTCGTATGTTAGTCTAAACATTCCATTTTCATTAGATTGAACAAACAATAATTCTTTTTCTCTATTTCCTAATTTCATTATCTTATCCACAAATTCAACGAACTGAATACAATCTTCTTTATCCTTTTTATTCGGGCGATAACCTTTTGAAAGTTTGACCATCATTTCATATAATGGATAATCAATTTCTAAATATACAGGAGCTACTTTATCTTCATTGGAAAAAGCAAGTAATATATTTAATTTAAATCGATTTAAAACCTCCGGTTCTACCCCTTTCAAATGTCCTACAAACGGCTTAATTTTAAGAGACTGTGCAACCTGAGTAGTATCATTTGAGTAATCCATAAATACATAATCTGACTTCGGACTTCCGTTCCATAAAAAAATTGATTTTCTGGATAAATTATACATATCTTTTAAATCAGATCGATTTCCTTTATTAAAAGCATATAAATATTCCATATATTTTTTATAATTTTCATCCCCAAATATTTCATTTAAAACCGGAGATAAAAATAATGACATACGTATTAATGTTTTATTGAATACCTGTCTAGATGAATCACTTAGCTCAAAGAAAGAGCCCATCTCTTCTAGCCCTTCTATCCATCCATCAAGTCCATGTAAATTCAAATGCTTTTGGAAAGTATTCTTCATATTTACTGAATTGTTTAGCTCAATTAGCATTTGGTCTACACTATTTGATCGTAGATGAATAGGATCCATTTTAGAAATAACTGCTAGTAAATTTGATTTTTCTTGACCATCAAATAATAAATTCGGTAATAAGGCTTCCGTTTTTTCCATCATACCTGCCCCAAGAAAATCTTCATTGCCATGAGAAGGCACTAAAATATCATAAATAAAATTAAGCATGGAACGTGTCGAAATAATCATCTTATGCTTAACTATTGCTTCAATTAATATACTTAAAACACCATCTCGTATTTGTTGTTGTTGCAATAACTCATAATTCACCATAAAGAATCCATTTATACCACGTTGCTTATCCTTCAAATAAGCTTGATAGAATGGATTTTTTTCTGACTCAACCACAATTCGCTTTAAAATAGATGAAAAATAATCTGATTTTGGCCCTTCACTGGTTAATTCAAAAGGTTGATAATCACTAAAGCTAATCAAGTGGAAATTACCGCTTTGTTGATTAGTAGCAATTTCATTTGCCTCAAATATTCCTGATTCCTCAATGAATTTTGTTAAAATTTGATAGTGCTCTTTTGCATAATCTGATTCAATAAAGTTATGCAGAACTCCTAGGTTAATAGCTAAAATTAGCTTGAATCTAGAACCATCAATCTCACTATCACTATATGGCTTTAATACTTCCGCTAATGTATCAAGGGAACTCTTTTGTGGATCAAAACTTTCCGTAGCATCATTATGCACCGAAAACTCTTCCATCAATTCAGGATATTTATTTTTCACATACGATAATAAATGTGATTTCCCATCTCCAACGCTACCACACAAGAAAATTAATTGACTCGTATTTTGCCCAGCTGCTGCTGTTAGAGCAGACATCATATCGTTCTGTATCGTTCTTTCTACATGTAAATAATCCTTAAACGAACTAAATTCATTAGGATTTTCGATAGCCTCTTGAGATGATTCTTTCAGCTTCGAGAGTTCTGCTAGTAAATAACTCTCTCCTTCTCCTAAAATAAAATCATCATACACAAAATTGTTATCTGCTTCTTCTTCATTATCTACAGACTGTTTATCTTCAATTTCTAACCCTACCGCAATCTCAGCGTTATTTATTTCTGTTAATTCCTCAGTTTGATTTGATGTATTTTGTTTACTTGCAATCTCAATTAGCATTTTTAACTTTTCTTCTAAACTAGCAGATATCTTTTCTTCTAATTTCTCCACAATATGTACACTACTCTTCGGCTGTGGATGTTTGTATTTCGGGACAACAAACTCATAACTCCCGTATACCTCCATAAACCACACTGCAATTTGGAATAGATTTTTATGCATTTTAAAAGCACTCTCTACCCCACTTTCAATATGTTCATGTGCCGCTTTATTTCCTAAATAGCGAACAGTATCAAATGAACGGGAAATTTCCTTTGATAAGATATCTTCTCTTTCTAATTTTTGAATACGCTCTACTTGCTTTAAGTATTGTACGTCGTGCAGTTCATGTTCTTCCGCAATGCGTTTTGATAATAGCTCTGCAAATATTCTTCCCTTAATTAAAACCGATTGGGGATCTTGATAAAAAACATTTTCAATATCTCTCCCCATCTCCGCTAACTCGGGGAATACCTCTTGTAGAAAATCAAATGTATATTTCTCCAATGATGTAACACCTCTTAATCTAAAAATACGTTTCGAATATATTCCATATTATACAATATCTATAGAGGAATTGTTGGTATTAAGAAAAAAGGGAATTAGTGGATTATCCATTCTCAATTAAAAATTTGCAAAAAAATAATCTGGGTTATATAGCTAGCTATATAACCCAGATTACCCCTACTCTTTATTATTTCAAATCTTTAATGAGCATGCATCTGTTTATCCCCTAGAACAAACTCAACTGCACAATACTATCCATCTTCTCTTCTTCTTTGTTAATCTCTAAAATCCTTTGCCCCATTCGCTCTACCAAATTAACGACTAAAGCATTTCCCATACAAAAGTATCTATTTCTTTGTGGCATCCCCGTATTCGTCCAATCCATCGGGAAACCATTTAACAGTTCACATTCAGCTGGTGTTAAATATCTTAGTCTTTTTGTATAAGGATCTTCAATAACATGGGAACTTCTATTACATGTTCCTTCACTTGTTAACATTGTACGACCAGGCTTATCTAAATCATCAGGGAATGCCATTCCTCCCTCAGAGTAGAAATATTTATGCCCCGTCGCCTTTGATACTCGTTCTTCTTTTTTAGGACCTTTAAGGTACTTAAGTTCCTCAAATTCCGTTCTTCCCTTTTTGTTAATCTTATCTATTTTCAAATAGTATGATTCATCCGCAGGGCCAAATTCATCATATACTTTCTTAACTATCTCACCTAATGTCTCAGGAGTCTCAGTTACTGGAACTACTTCTTCCGTATATACTTGTCCATTTATCATTACACCTGAATTATAATATTCGGCATTAAATGTATCAGAAACTTCCACGATATCGATTGGCAATGTGAATTGCCCTCTTTTTTTATTTTCCTTTGGTGCTTCAAGTACATTAAACACTGGCGCGAAAAATCCCTTTTCACATAATATTTCTAATGATTCCATTTTACTCTGGATAGACGAAAAATGGGATTCATTTAGATAAGCAAAGATAAATACTCTTCGCCTTCTTTGTGAATATCCATAATCTGCAGCGTTAATAACTCTCCATTCAACTGCATACCCTGCATCTCTAAAACTTGCCAGCATAATAGAAAAATCACGACCTCTTTGTTTTGCTGGTGACTTTAATAATCTATCTACATTCTCTAACAAAACAAATCTTGGCTTACGAGAATTAACTATGTTCATTATCTCCCAAAAAAGAACACCTTTTTTCCCTTGTATTCCTTTTTCATTTGATAAAGTACGTGCTACAGAATAGTCTTGGCAAGGAAAGCCTCCTACTAATAAATCATGCTCAGGTATTTCCGGCCAAGCTTCAGCTATATCTCTATTTACATGTATTCCTTTATTTTCAAAGCGAGTTGCATAACAATTAAATGCATGTTGTGCTTTAGTTGAGGGTTCCCATTGGTTTCCCCAAAGAACGTCAAAGTTTTCGTTTGCTTCTAGTCCTAACCTAAAACCTCCTACTCCCGCAAAAAGTTCTACTACTTTCACCATAAATACACGAACATCCTTTCGGTATTTTATTTATCTATGCTTCATTATAATAAAAAGTGAGGAAAAGATCAACTATAACATTTCAAGAACCATACTTTTTTACAATTCCTTATTTTAGCTTGTAACAATTAAGAAAACATCTCGTTACTATATCAATATTATAAAGGAAGAAACTTCCCTTGAACAGATCCAATATAACCGTTATCTAATAAAACAACTTGTCTTTTCCTTCTTATAAATTTTACTTATATAAAATTGAAACAGCTTTTTATTATAGCATAACTTTAATATGTATTGTTTAAAATCATACAACGCAGTACTGGATACAGAAAGGAGTTTCTTATGGACTATACTACAATAGAAGAACTAATGAAAAAAGCACATGAAGCTGAAGGAAAAACGTTTGGTGAAATCGATACAACTGACCGACTTGCAAATGCTAAATCAAAAGGTGGACTAGGGCAAGTAATCGAGGAAAGCTTTTTTGGATATGAAGTCAATTCAAACGCAGAAGCTGACTTTAAACACCTTGGTATTGAACTTAAAGTAACTGCATTTAAACAAAATAAAAACGGTTCATTATCAGCCAAAGAACGACTAGTCTTAAATATTATCAACTATATGGAAGAAGTTCATACACACTTTGAAACATCAAGCTTTTGGAAGAAAAACGAAAAACTATTATTAATGTTCTATGAATGGGTACCTGGTGTAGACCGTAAAGATTTTCACATTACAAAAAGCCTTTTATTCACCTATCCCGAAGCTGATTTAGAAATAATTAGACAAGACTGGGAAACCATCGTAAATAAAATTCGTGCCGGCAAAGCACATGAATTATCTGAAGGTGATACAAACTATTTAGGAGCTTGCACTAAGGGTTCCAATAAAAATTCACTTCGCTCACAACCGTATTCTGAAATTCCAGCAATGCAAAGAGCTTTTTCGTTAAAGCCTTCTTACATGACAGCACTAGTTCGCAGGTATCACCTAAACGAAGAACTAGTAAGTTTTACAACAACAAATGAACTAAAAGGAAAATCTTTAGAAGAAATCCTTTATTCAAAATTTGAAAATTACATAGGCTTAACTGATCAAGAAATCGCTCAAAAATTATCTATTGATTACAAACCTACAACCAAAAGCTTTGTTCCACTATTAGTAAGCTCTTTACTTGGTATCAAAGGAACTCGACTCGATAAAATTGAAGAATTTGCGAAAGCTAATATAGAATTTAAAACAGTTCGTTTAGAGCCTAACGGTAAACCCGAACAAAGCATGTCATTTGAAACAATCGATTTTCATCAATGGACAAACGAATCATGGGAAGAAAGCGAAATTAGAGAACGCTTCTATCAAACCAAGTTTTTATTCGTAATTTTTGAATTTAACCAAACAAAAAAAGAAAATCCAAATCGTAAACTCTACTTTAAAGGTATTAAACTTTGGAACATGCCTGCTCCTACAATAGAAAAAGAAATACGTGAACTATGGGAAGAAGTTAATAAAGTAATACATGAGGGTATTCAAATTGAATATAAAAAACGCGGTGACAAAGTCGTCGAAGCAAATAACCTACCTAAAATAAACTTCAACGGTGTCGCGCATATTAGACCAAAAGCTCGCAACGGTGCCGATAAAGTAACTTTACCTGATGGTCAGCATATTACAAAGCAGTGTTATTGGTTAAATAACTCTTATATCGCCCAAATCATTAACAAAACGAATAAATAATTATCTTTCTTATTAACAAAAATGGAATATATCTAGATAGTATATAAAAACTTACCTAGATATATTCCATTTAATATATATGGTTAAAATTAATACACGTTATATACAATATTTAACAATACTTCCATCGATGCGAAATCAGTTGTTTCTTCATTTTCACTTAAAATACTTCTGATAATCCTCTTCATTTTTAAATTCAATCGGCCCTACATCCATTCGGAATTTCCCATTCTCGTACAATAGTGGCGAAGCTTCTGAATGGTCTTTTGAGTAACTTTCTACATGTGAAATTTTCATCTCATTTGAATTCGTGAAATCAATATGAGCAATACATACCCAATAAGCATGGTCATTGATTTCTAATAATGGTGCTGTTACAACACTTCCCATATGATTATCGACAACAGCTTTAGCCTTCATAGAATAAAAACTACCTATTCCATTTCCGACAGCACTATACGCAGCAAATAAAACATATTTCAAAGCTTCTGGTCGATAAATACGAATTGTTTCTTTTCCTGGCTCTTGCGAATCACCATCCAACACAATATACGGCGACACTTTAGACGAACCTAGATTTTTATAATAAGCCTTTCCTATTTCTCCATTAGTTGTTACGTAAAAACAGTATAAGTCTAAGTCTTTATTTGTTTCCCATTCTAAAGTAGCTGTTACCATTTTAGATTTTTGTATATTTATAGATTGTTTTTTCTTCAATTCAACCTTCACTGCATTAATAGTTTTTTGTACTTGAGGCGGAGTAGGAACTATTTTCTTCTCTACAGGGGGAGCAGTTTGTTTTTCATCATCTGCGATTTCTATCCCAAAATTTGTACACAATGCAGCTAACCCACCAAAATAGCCCGCTCCAATAGGATTGAACTTCCATCCTCCTCCATGTCGATACAGCTCTCCAACAATAATGGCACTTTCATCTGTAAATGGATGTGTGATAGGAAAATGAATAATTTCTAATCCTGATTGTGCGTTGCTTATTTTCAATTGAATATGTGAAACATCTCGTAGCGCTTGTTTCTTCTCTTCAGCATTATGAATTGTAATCGAGAATACAATCTTTTGTACATCATCTTTTATATGAGTAAAATCTATCGAAAACCTTTGTTTACTTCCATTTGCGATATTTTGATTTAATTGAACAGATCGACAACTAGAAGAAGGTTGTCCATAGAAAACGAAATCCTCTTCTTTAGTAATCTTCCCATTAAACCCTACTAAAAAAGCTGATGCATCTACATCCATATTCATCGGGGCATCCCAAGTTAAATCTACCAGTAATCCTCTAATCTCCGGATGATTATTAGTGACGTCTATCTTTTGTCCCCTTACTAAAGTATGTATCATCATAATTCCCCCGTCCTATACCTTTAATGTTTTATCATTCAGACCAATTATACTCCTCTTTAGATTTCCCTTTCTATCTTAAATATGAAACCATAATAATGAATTATCATTATAAAAGGAAAAATCTATATAAAAACTTATTAAATTAACTAATCTATATTTAAAATTCTAAATAAATATACTAAGAATGCTATCGATATTTTATAAATACAAAGCACTAAAATTACTTATCTCCTCTATCTCCACCAACCATCTCTCCATACCACTCATCACTCTCCTCCAAAAACACCCTTGTCTCCCCACTCCCCTTATAAAAACTCTCCCAACCCCGCTCCCTCAAAATCCCCTTCCAACTATCACTCTCCACCATCCTCTTAATCACATCATCCCAATAAGCAACCTCTTCCTCCGTCATATCTTTCGGGCCCATAATTCCTTTCCAGTGCTGGAATATGACGTTGATTCCTTGTTCTTTCCAGGTTGGGATTTCTGGTAGTCGGTCTAGTCGTTTTGGTGCGGATACGGCTAGTATTTTTATTTTGCTGGCTTTGTATTGTTTTTCGGCTTCGGATAGGGTCATGGTTGCGGCGTTTATTTGTTTGTTCGTTAGGGCGTTTATGATTTTTTCTTTGTTTTCGTAGACGAAGAATTGTAGTTCGGCTGGGTTTATGCCGAATGCTTTACTTACTTGTACGAAGGATAGGTGATCGTCGTTTCCTAGGCCGGGGGCAACGCCGATTTTGAAGTTTTTCTTATTTTGTTTTAGTTGTTCCATGAGTTGTTTTGCGTTTTCTATGTTTGAGTCTTTTGATACGACAACGACTTCCCAGTCTGATGCGAGTGTCGCGAGCGGTGTGAAGTCTTTATATGTTAGTTTACTGTGGCCTAGTAGGTTGTTCGTTATGAGTAAGCTTGAGTTAATCGCCAGTACGTGACCGCCTTTTTGTTTCGTATATTTCCATCCGACGTCACCGCTGCCACCTACTTTGTTTGTGACAGTGATTGGTTTTGTGAAGATTTTTTCTTCTGTTAGTGTTTTTTGCATTGCTCGTGCTGTTAAGTCCCAGCCTGCTCCTGGAACGTTTGGCGCAACGATTTCTACTTCTTCTATGTTTACTGTATTCGTTTGAGATTTTTCCGAGGAACAACCAGCTATTACTCCTGTCATGATCCATATACATAGTAATAATCGTTTTTTCATAGTCCTCTTCCTATTCGATATTTTCGTTCTGGTCGTCCGATAATGCCGTATGTGTACTCTACTGTGCATTCGCCGGTCGCTACTAAGTATTCTAAATATCTTCTTGCGGTTGTTCTGGAGGCCCCCATTTGTTCTCCCATTTCTTCTATTGTAATGCCCTCTTCAAATCCTTTTATAATCCCTTTCACTTTTTGCAGTGTTAGCGGATCCACACCTGTCGGTAAGTTTTTTATGTCTTGTGTTTGCGAAGTCCCGAAGAAATTATCGATGAGTGCTTGATTTACTTCATTGTTACTATGTAATAGTTGCTTCTTTCTTTTATAGTCTTCAATTGTGCGAACAAATTTTTCTAACGTGACCGGTTTTATAAGGTAGTTACTTACGCCGTTTCGAATTGCTTTTTCTAACATATGGTTTTCATTTGCCGCAGTAACCATAATGACGTCAACGTTTGGAAAGTCAGCATGAATTTGTGGCAATAAGTCTGTTCCAATTCCATCTGGCAAGTAATTATCTAATAGAAGTAAATCGATTTCTTCCTTTTGTAGTAGTTCCATCGTTTCTTTCGCGTTCAATGATTTTCCGATTACTTTTACATCCTTTATTTTTAATAAAAACTCCTCTTGAATTTGCGCGACGCGGAAATCATCTTCTGCAATTGCAACCTTCAACATATGTCCATCCCCCTGTTTGTCATGTACTTTCTTTCAATGTTTTCGGAAGGTAAATTGTAAAAATAGCTCCCCCATTTGTCTCGTTTTGAATTTCAATTGTTCCCTCTAGTAGATCTACCATTTCTTTCACGTTTGCTAGCCCGTAACCACGATCAGTTCCTTTCGTTGAAAATCCTTTTTGAAAAATGGTCGTTATTTTTTCTGTCGGTATCCCTATCCCACTATCTATCACTTCAAACACAATATCGTGCCCAATATCCGTAACGAAGAAAGAAACTCTCTTCTCCTCTCGTTCACTCACCGCATCAAATGCATTATCAATTATGTTTCCAAGTATCGTAATAAGATGCGAAACTTTTATATGATCTGGTAACGGATGAAGCGCACTATCTCCTTCAATATGAAACTCAATTTTCTTCTCAGACGCTGTTCCGATTTTTCCTAATAAAATAGCTTGTACTTTCGCATCGTGTATTTGATGGAACAAAATATGGTTTTGGCTTTGATGAATATTAGATTCTTGTTGAATAAATTCAATAGCTTCTTTGTAATGTCCTAACTGAAGTAATCCTGATAAGACGAAAAGCTTATTTGTAAATTCATGCGTTTGAGCACGTAAGTCCTCTGAATACTTTCTTACCTCAGATATTGTATTCACTAAATTTTGCAGTTCAGTTTTATCTCTAAAACTACATACAACACCTACCGTACTGTTGTTTTCGAGTATTGGTGTCATGTTTAAAATAAACACTTTATCTTGAAATGCGATTTCTTGATCGTTTTCTAGTACTCTCTCCATATGAAATTCCGGTAAAACTTTTGAAATGTGCTGCTGCATATAATCGCCATTTACATATAGCATTTCCTCTGCTGATGTGTTCATCATCGTAATAAAACCATTTTGATCAATGGCAATAATTCCTTCTTTTATAGATAGTAGTATTGCGCTTCGTTCCCGGTATAACGCCGCTATTTCATTCGGCTCTAAACCAAATGTATCTTTACGAATGCTACGCGCTAAAAGAATGCCACCAACAATGCCGGCTAATAATACAGCTAAGGAAAAGAGTATAATTTCTTTCGTTCTGCTCAGTATGTTAGATTCAATACCTTTTATTAAAAACTCTACTGTCACAACGCCTATGACTTGATCGTAGTCTCCGTTATGAACAATAATGGGCGCCTTCGCCATTAAAGCAGGACCACTTGTACCATTTCCTTCGAGCGTATAATAGCCACCAAAAGTGAGTGCTTCATAGTTATACGGGTTGTTACTCTTTGTGCCAATTAACTCCGAATTAGAATGGGAATACATAACCCCATAGCGATCTTCTATAATGACATAATCCGCACCAGCTTGCTCACGAACTTGTTCCGCAATGGATTGGATCGTACTTTTATGTTCGTTATATTGAAAAGCCTCTTTTATAGCTGGCATAAAAGAAAGAGATTTAGCCGTTTGCAGTGCTAACTGTTCTACTTGGCGCTTCGTATCAACGGACTGAATGTAAACAAATATTCCCGTTAATAGGAGAACGACAAATAAAATTAACGCGATAATTAAGCTTACTATTTTCGTTTGTAATGACACTTTGCGTGATTTTTTCATGCTTCATATCCTTTGATAAAATATTCAAAACTATCAATCTCCTTTTTCTATTATTATGACAAAACTGAAAATGAAGCAACTATAAAAACTCTCCATGTACATAAAGTACAAAAAGAATAAAATTGTCATAATATTGAGATTCTATTTAAAGGACAGTACAATTCAACTACAATGAACACGCTTTCATATATACCTTTTATTACTAAGCAAGAGGAGGAATTAGTATGGCTCAAGCAAAATCTAACCGAGTCGCCGGCAATATCTTTAAAGGTTCTGTCGGTAATTTAATTGAATGGTACGACTGGTACGTTTACTCTGCTTTCGCCGTTTATTTTTCAGCAGAGTTCTTTCCTAAAGGAGATCCAACGAGTCAGTTACTGAACACAGCGGCTATTTTCGCAGTTGGATTTTTAATGCGCCCTATCGGCAGTTTATTAATGGGACGCTATGCAGATCGGCACGGACGCCGGGCGGCATTAACCCTCTCCATTACGGTTATGGCCGGTGGTTCTTTAATTATTGCCTGTACACCGAGTTACGAAAGTATCGGTATTATGGCTCCAATTATTTTAGTTCTTGCCCGTTTACTACAAGGATTATCACTTGGTGGAGAGTACGGAACTTCCGCAACGTATTTATCTGAAATGGCTAGTAGTGGACGCCGTGGTTTTTATTCAAGTTTCCAATATGTAACGCTCGTTGCTGGACAGATGGTTGCGTTAGGCGTTCAAATTGTTCTTCAGCAATTACTAAGCGAACCAGATATGAAAGCTTGGGGATGGCGTATTCCATTCATTATTGGAGCGATGGGCGCAGTAGCTGTATTATGGCTTCGCCGCACGATGGATGAGTCGGAGCAGTTCTCAAACATAAAATCACAAAAACGCGAAAGCGCAGGAACCGTTCGTGCACTTATGAAACACCCGAAAGCAGTATTAACAGTAGTCGGCCTAACATTAGGAGGCACTGTTGCATTTTATACGTACACAACATATTTACAAAAGTTCATGGTAAACACAGTCGGCCTTCCGAAAGAAGTTGTAAGCTGGATTAACTTTGTCGCACTACTTATTTTCGTCGTACTTCAACCGATTGCAGGGCTACTATCCGATAAAATTGGACGCCGCCCACTATTAATGGCATTCGGTATTCTCGGAACATTACTAACAGCGCCGATCTTCTTCTTCATGGAAAAAACGACAGAACCAATCGTAGCATTTTTACTCATGATGGTCGGTCTCATTATCGTTACTGGTTACACTTCGATTAACGCAATTGTAAAAGCAGAACTCTTCCCAACTGAAATTCGCGCACTTGGCGTAGGTTTACCATATGCACTAACAGTTGCGATATTCGGCGGAACAGCTGAGTTCATCGCATTATGGCTAAAAAGTATCGGAATGGAATCACTATTCTACTTCTACGTAGCTGGATGTATCGCTATAAGCTTTATTACGTATTGGCGTATGGATGAGTCATCGAAGACTTCGCAGATTGAGGCGGAGCTTGGTGGTGGGGATACACTAGCTAATAATAAGTCTAGTTAAAATTATGTATTCTAGTATCTTCGTTTATTTGAACTCGATTTACTTTATCTAAGAAGGCATAATTTATTCATATATAATTTAAAAACCTTCGGATATTGGTTATATAAACAAAAGATATGGCGATGTTGCAAGAAATACTCAATTAGAGCACCCTACAAATTACACTGAAATATATTGGCATCAACAAGGTAGAAAAAGACAATATACTAGATACACTTTGTATTTAATTCAATACATATTTCTAATAATATCCCCAGTAAGTACCCATGAACCTAAAATATATTGAAATTAATAAAAAACTAAAATAACATCAAGAACTTGCAAATTTACAATATTAAATATCTATCAATATGATTTATTCTATTGATAGATATTTAATTAATTTTACACTTCAGCTAAGGCTTACAAGTATCTCGTATGACTTATCTCAAAATCCCTATTGATGTTACATTTATTCATTTTTAAGACTAGAAACAAATTAATATAGTAAATTCACATTTTAGGGGTACTCTCCCCTCACCATCAAGCTAATATTTTAAAGTACTCCCAAAATAAAATTGTTAGCTCTCTACAGTTATTTATGTGAATTCAGCTCGTTTTTTGTTTTGGATGAAAATTATGTTTGAACTTGATAGCAATGTGGTGCTGCCCCTATTAGGCAAATTCGACAAAGAAAAGACACCCCAAAGGTGCCTTCCTCCGACTTAAACCATCTTAATTTTATTGTGTTGTTATTATATAAGAAAAGAAGACATCGCCTAAGATGTCTTCTTTTACTTGTACACTTGGTGTTAAGAAGGTATTTCTTGCTTAAAAACCATAAAAAAATATAACAATCATCGAGTAAACCTATTATAGCATCAATAAATAGAGTTTTTATATGCATTTTTACATATATATGGATTTATTTATGTTTTATATATATAGTTAAATTGTCTGTTTCTTGTTTTAATTCGTTTGTTTATTTTGAGTGCTCCAGCAATGGAGCCTTTTTTTATGCAATAAAACATTTTCTTAGCATTACTTAGTTGATCTATATTAACTTTACCCTCTTAATTATATCTATATTTTACCAAATAATTATATAGATAACCAGTTTTTTCTAATAATTTAGCGGATTGATAATTTTAATGTTAGTTGTTAATACTTATAGAAAAATTCATCATGCAATGAAAATTGAGAAATCAAGAATTATAAAAAACTTATAGTATCTTTGGGAAAAGTACATTTATAATTTGTATATTAATATGTTATAATTTAATTTCTAAAACTACCAAAAAAGGACTGCCAGTAATGGTGGTCTTTTTTATACTGGTGAGATTGTACTAGGTTGAGCAAAAAAATGGAACCGAAAAAGTTATTTCTAATGAGGATAGCCTTCTTATGATGAAGTTTAATTCAGTGAATCTGCAAGCAAACATAAAAGAAGGAAAAAATTACGATTTTACTTTACGTGGATATAGAGTACCTATACTTTCATGGTTTCCAAATTTAGATGGTGCCGAACCACAAAATTAGCACTATTCTTTAATAAAAAATCCGACTCATTTTTTAATGAGTCGGATTTTTTATTAAAGAGCTATTTCGTATTAATTTGTGCCATCATTTAATATGCTATTTTTAAATGATTTCCAAATTTGATAACTAATTATCTAAATTTCTAAATTCTATACCGCACTATCAATTAGACAATTATTAAATATATCTTCTATCTAAAACATCGTATTATCATTAGCTGCTTCACTTGGAATCTCTTGAATTACATCCCAGTGTTCGACAATCTTTCCATCCTTGATACGAAATATATCCACTATAGCAACTCCCTTATCTTGAGAATTAGTACGAGAATGTACATGAAGAGCAACTGTATCCCCTTCAGCTACTACACGTTTAATCTCTGCAGAGGAATTAGGATTTTTAACAAAATCCTCCTTAAAGAAATCCATGAAGGCTTTTCGTCCATCAGCAACAAAAGGATTATGTTGCTTATAATCTTCGCTAACATATTTAGGGATAATATCGATATTATGTTTGTTAAAAACTTCATTATAGAAATCAACTACCATCTTTTTATTCTTTTCATTTTCTTTCACTTCTTTTGATACAGAAGCAACATTCTCGCTCTTTATTGAGTTCCCTTTGTTATTACCGGTGGAAGCTTGATATACCAAAGTCGAAACTACTCCTAAAATAAATACAGAAATAATTGTTATGATTAAACTTTTCTCTAATTTCATATATACCTACCTCTTCTACTTAAATAAGTTTTCTTCTATAAAAAGTTTGAAGAAGGAGAAACCTTCCCCAAAATGTAATGTCAGGGGTAATGTTAGGAATTTCATTTATCCTAACCTCCCCCTATACAAGGCATATTAGAAACGATTAACTCTAACTTAATACCTCATTAACAGTTGCACTGTCCACAATTTGAATAAACTTCTTAACCTTATCGTTCTCATCAAACTTATAAAGATGACAAAAATCTGCTACAAATGACTTACCTGTAGCTTTATATGTTCCACTATATTTTCCATACACAATAACAGTATTGTTATTAAAAGTATAAATTTCATCTTTAGCGCTATAGTCATCCCATTCCGTGCCAAGACGTTCATGTACGTTTTTCACTACTTCATCTGGACCTATATAAGTACCTGCATATGGAAACCCAACAGCTTCTGTCCAAGATACATTTTCACTTAAATACGTTTTGAACGCATCCAATTTCCCTTCGCCAGTTAACACATACGTTTCATGTAATAGTTTTTGATATTTATTCATATCATTAACCCCAAGGCATTTCTTTTGTTACAACTTTTGCACTTAATTCTAATACACCTTTATTTGCATAGCCTGGATATGCTGCTTCAAGTTTTGCCACAAAATCTTTTGAAGTTCCACTTTCCTCAGAAGCTTGAATCGCAGTTCTTAAATAATCCATTGTCGCAGTAAGTGCTTGATTATTTAGGGATTTTTCGATTGATCCATGGCTAGGTACAATTATGTCAGCATGTAATGCTTGTAATACTTTCAAGTTCTCAATCCACGCCTCCATAGCCACTTTTGAGCTAGTATCCGCTAAGAATACATGTATTTCGTTAAATACATCAATACCACCAATTAATACTTTTAGTTCTTTATTAAATAGGCTAGTTCTGTAATGATCTAAGCCTACTAGTTCAAATGTTAACCCCTGAAAATCAATCGCTTTTTCTTTAAACACTTGAGGTAATACCACGTTACTTGGTGCATTTTCTCCAAGAGCGTCTTTCCAAACTTTTAATTTTCCTAAGACAGAATGAACGATATGTTCAACAGTGGACTCTGTTGCATACGCTATGGCTTCTGGGTAAACAGCTTTAATGCTCTCTAATCCAAAGTAGTAGTCTGGATCCCCATGAATAATAAAGATTTTATCTAAAGATAAGTCGTTTTTTTTCAGATACTCAACAATTTCTTTCGAATCAGATTGAGTAAATTTTGAGTTTATTAAAAATGCATGTCCTGCTTTCTCAACTAATGTTGCTGTGACCATAAAGCTTTTTTCATCCGAACTAAACACCGTTAATTTCACATCTTGTTGATTTGTATCGATTGTTTTAAACATAGTATGTTATTCTCCTTTTGTTAAAGTTATTAACTAATTATCATATTTTTATCTTGTTCCGATAAAGTGAAACTTTAATCAGTGGGGGTTTTGTTCATCCCCCACTGATTATTAGCCCACACCAATCGGACTTTTACGGACAATTGATCCCCCACCTAACTTCTTTGCTTCCACTGAATTTTGAGGTGGGGGTCTTACTGCCCGTTAAAGCGGGATAAAATCTCCCACTCCCATTCATCTGAAAGTGTAATAGTACTGGCGAATATTCCGGAGATGAATGTCAGGTGGCCTAAGATAATATGTTTGCTACTATATCCTAAATTTTCTTAATATAAATTTTTAAAACGCGCTTCAATTTTATCCGGCGTCATTACGCCACCACCAATAGGAATAATTTGATTATCCTTTTGTAAAAGTAAGGAAGGATAGCTATTAACACCAAGCTGTCGAACTTTATTGAAATCATTTTGGACATCTATTATTGTTTCTTGAGCGTTTAAACGTTCTAATACTTGTTCAGGGTCCAAACCATGCTCGATTGCAATTTTGCGATATGTTTCAGGATCACTCAGACTTTGGCCCTCATAATAAAACGCTTTTTGCATAGCCGAAGTGAATTCTAATAAACGGTCTGGCGCTAATGAGCGTAAAGCTGAAAAACCAATTGCAGCATCTTTCGAATTCATTTTAAAAGTCCCTTCCTCCACCAATTTTTGATATGAAGGACCAAATTCAGCACCTGTAAGTTGATTAATTCTTTTATTTCCTTCTTCTATATATGAGAAGTTTTTCATTGGTAAATTATCTAAAAATAACCCTCCACATAAAACCGTTAATGGCACTTCAGTGTGGTTTTTGTAAAATCCTTTAATACTTTCTGAAAAACCATAGCACCATCCACAATATGCATCCCATACGTAAATAAGGTTATCTTGTTTCGTCTCCATTTAAATCTCCTACCTTTTTTTTATTATCCAGCTCAACTAAATTTTTGGTTTATATAAGTACACCTTTTTATACCTTGTTCTTTTTTTAGATACCTTACTAGATTTCCCCAAAACTAATATTTCCAAAGAAAGATCCACCAAGGTTTTTAACAAAAGATAACGTTGCACCTTATTGCCCCGTAACAGAAAATACTAAAGCTTAGAATATGCATTGATTTGAATGTGTTAGTAACTTTCTACACCGGGTGGCAACGTATGGACCACCATCCTTAATTAAATATATAAATCATATTTTTAGCAGATATTAGTTGTAACTAAATTGATTACATCTTTATGTAACTATTTTAGTTACAACTAATATAGAAGTCAATTCTTTTTTTCGAAAACATTAAATTTCTACATTAATCTACAACCAATCCCACTCTTTAAAAAAATATATCAACGATTATTCGATTATATCGATCGTAACTCCGAATATATCAACGTTTCGACACAACATATCGATTTACCGACAAATTTCGAGCGCGTTATCTCCTAAACTAACAACCAATCCCACATCACGTTCACCTGCAAAGAAAAAAAGCACCAGGTCCCCCTAGTGCTCTCCCTCTAAAACAAATGACAAGCCACCTCATGCCCCTTCGCAATCTCAACCATCTTCGGTACTTCCTGTGCGCATTTTTCAGTGGCGAATTTGCAGCGCGTTCTGAATTTGCAGCCGGATGGTGAGTTTAGTGGGCTTGGTACTTCTCCCTCTAGGATGATCCGTTCTTTGCCTGTGTTTGTTGGATCTGGTTCTGGCATAGATGAGAGTAGTGCTTGTGTGTATGGATGTGCCGGTTTTGTGTATAGGTCTTCACTATCGGCAATTTCTACTATGTTTCCTAGGTACATGACTCCGATTCGGTCTGATATGTGTCTTACCATGGATAGGTCATGCGCGATGAATAAATATGTGACGCCTGTTTCTTCTTGGATGTCTTGCAGCATGTTTACGACTTGTGCTTGGACTGAGACATCGAGTGCTGAGATTGGTTCGTCACATAGGATAAAGTCTGGTTTTACAGATAGTGCGCGCGCGATGCTAATGCGCTGGCGCTGGCCTCCACTAAATTCGTGCGGGTAGCGATATAAATGTTCTTCTTTTAATCCTACCTTTTTCAGAAGGTCTAAAATGATTTCTTTTTGTTCTTCTTTTTCGTAGGAACCGTGAATGTTCATCGGTTCGCTAATAATTTGGAATACGTTCATTGCCGGGTTTAATGATGCGTATGGATCTTGGAAAATAATTTGCATTCGTTTTCTATATTCTTTTAGTTCACTTTCTTTTAAACTTGCGATATCTTTTCCGTCGAATAAAACGTTACCTGAAGTGACATCGTGTAAACGAATGATGCTTCTTCCTGTCGTAGATTTTCCGCAACCTGATTCTCCTACTAACCCGAATGTTTCACCCTTTTTAATTGTGAAGCTTAGGTCATCGACTGCTTTTAATTGCTCTGTTTTTCTACCAAATAGTCCTTTTTTAATAGGAAAATACTTTTTTAAGTTCCGAACTTCAATTAAGTTTTCTTCATGCATGGAAATCACCTACCGCCCTATCATTTAACCAACACATGGAACGTCTTTCGTTTCCGATTTCAAAATATGGTGGACGTTCTTTTTCACAAATATCCATCGCATGCGGGCAACGCTCTGCGAATGGGCAACCTTGTGGCGGGTTTAATAAGTTTGGTGTTACACCTTGAATAGGAGCAAGTCTTTCTTTTACGCCGTTCGATATTTTTGGCAAAGAGTTTAATAACCCTTTCGTATATGGATGATTCGGCGATTGGAAAATATCAAGTACAGGTCCTTCTTCCATAATAAGTCCGCCATACATAACGATAACGCGCGTACAGTTTTGCGCGACTATTCCTAAGTCGTGCGTAATAAGAAGTAACGCCATATTCGTTTCGTTTTTTAAGTTTTTCATTAAATCTAGTATTTGTGCTTGTATCGTTACGTCAAGTGCAGTCGTCGGTTCGTCCGCAATGAGAAGGTCTGGGTTACACGACATAGCCATTGCGATCATAACCCGCTGCTTCATACCACCGCTTAGTTCATGCGGATATTGTTTTACCCTTTCTTCTGGCGACGAAAGGCCGACTTGTTTTAACAAGTTAACTGCGATTTGCTCTGCTTCTTTCTTTTTCACTTTTTGATGCCTTATAATTACTTCCATCATTTGTTTCCCAATTTTTACGACTGGATTTAGCGCTGACATTGGGTCTTGAGAGATAAGTGAAATTTGATTTCCTCTAATAGAACGTAATTCTTTTTCAGATTTAGAAAGTATGTTTTCATTATGAAAAAGGATTTCCCCTTCTTTCACTTTTCCTGGTGACGTAACGAGAGACATAACAGACTTCGCCATTACACTCTTTCCGCTTCCAGATTCCCCAACGATACCGACTACTTCTCCTTTATTTAAGCGAAATGTAACGCCGCGAACCGCTTCAACTTCGCCACTTTCTATGAAAAAAGAAGTCTTCAAATTTTTCACTTCTAGTAGTTTTTCAGACACGCTTCTCACTCCTTTCACTTAACACTTTAGTTTTCATGTCCGGCTCCTTTTGGTGCGAAAGCTTTCTTCAATGCTTCACCAATTACGTTAAAACTAAGTACCGTTAAAAGGATAAGGAATCCTGGGAAGAGCGTTAAATACCAAGCTTCACCAATATATCCTTGCGCATTGTTTAGCATGCTGCCCCAAGAAGAATCTGGTTCTCTAATACCTAAACCTAAGAAACTAAGTGATGATTCCATTAAAATCGATGTCGCAATCGTTAATGTCGCGGCGATAATAATGGTTGATAAAATGTTAGGAATGATATGTCTTACAATAATCATAAGTGATTTTTGTCCTGATACTTTTGCGTATAAAACGTACTCACGCTCTTTTACAGATAACGTTTCTGCCCTTACAATGCGCGCGGTGTCCATCCATGTTAGTAATCCGATAATAAGAACTAACGTCGTAATTCCTGGTTTTAAATACGCATTTAATAGTAGCATTAAAAAGAATGATGGAATTGACATCAGTACTTCAACAACTCGCATTAAAAAGTTGTCTAACTTTCCGCCAAAATATCCGCTAATTGTTCCAACTGCGGTACCGATTGTAATAGAAACAACCATCGCAAGAAAACCGACCGCAAGTGAAACTCGTCCGCCATATAACGCTCTCGTTAAGTAATCCCTTCCGTAATCATCCGTTCCGAAAGGATGACTCATACTTGGTTCTTGTAAGCGATCTGGAATTGACATTTTGCTAGGATCGTACGGCGATACGAATGCGAAAATTGATGCGACCGTTAAAACCGCAAGTATAATAACTCCCATTGCAACAAACTTATTTTTCGTAAAGCTATGTTTTATCGTTTGAAATCTCCTATTATTCATTCCAAATCACCCCCTCATTCGAATGCGCGGATCTACTACGCCATATAAAATATCAGCAATTAAGTTACCGAGAATTAACATGAATGATGATAGTAATGTAATTGCCATGATAATCGGATAATCAAATCTAAAAATAGCATTTACCCCAAGTGAACCAAGACCCGGCCATGAGAATACTGTTTCCGTAATAAACGCTCCGCCTACTAAACTTGGAATCGATAATCCGAAAATTGTAATGATTGGTATTAATACATTTCGAAGTACGTGATTAAATAACACTGTTTTCTTCGAAGCGCCGTATGCATATTGAATTTGTACATATTCTTCTTCTAATTGCTGAATCGTACTTGAACGAATATATCTCATATAAACAGATACGTTTTGGAACGCTAGCACCATACAAGGTAAAATACCGTGTTGCACAATATCCCAGACAGAATCTTTACCAACGGTGCGCATACCCATACTCGGAAGTAGGTTCAAATTTAAAGAGAATAAGTAGACTAATAGTAGTGCAAACCAGAAAACCGGCATAGAAATACCAACGTATGAAATAAAGTTTACAATGCGGTCAAAGAATGAATTCTTTTTCACACCTGTAAATAGTCCAAGTGGTATTGCAATTACGAATGAGACGAGTAAAGATGATCCCATTAATCCAATTGTTGCAGGTAATCTTTCTGTGATAAGTTCCAAAACAGGACGATGATTTTGAAGTGAGTAACCAAAGTTTCCTGTTACAATGTTTTTTAACCATAAAAAATACTGCACGTAAATTGGTTGATCTAATCCTAAACTTTTACGAATACGCTCCACATCAATTGGACTCATGTTTGGCGTTACAAAGTTTCGAACTGGATCCCCCGGTGCTAGTTTTATTAATAGAAAAGAAATAATAGAAATAACAAATAAAAGCGGAATTGCATTTAAAAGCCTCTTCGCAATTACTTTATACACAAACTTCCCCCCTCAAGCTAAAGAAGCTGATTTCCACCAGCTTCTTTATTGTTTCTTATTTCACTTCATAAATCTTAGATAGATCTTCAAACATTGTGACAGGAATTGCTTTCGCTTCTTTTAATCCATCAAACTTTTTATCTACTGCAATAACTGCTTTCGGATACGCGATTGGTAGATAAGGTACGTCTTCTCTAGCTGTCTCTTGAATTTTATGGTATAGCTCTGCGCGTTTTGTTTTATCTGTCTCAACTGCAGCTTCTTCCCATAACTTATCGAAATCAGCGTTTTTATATCGTGCATAATTGTATTCAGCATTGCTTAAGAATAAGCTCTTATATGAATCTGGCTCAGGTCCCATTATGTAACCACCAAATGTAATATCATATTCTTTATTCTCTTTATCTAAGCCTTTTTCACTTGCCGCACTAGCATCTAATGCATTTAGTTCAACTTCTAAGCCAACTTCTTTTAATTTTTGTTGTGTATATAACGCTAAGCTTTCCATAATTTTATTATTCGTTACATACATCACACGTACTTTTTCTTTATCTTTCACGCCAGCTTTTGCTAATAAATCTTTCGCTTCTTTTTTATCATACTTATAGTCTTTAATATCTTTCGCATAATACATAGCGTCTGGCGTTAAGATTGAATTTGCTGGTTCTGCAAATTCACCTGAAACGAATGCTGAGTTAATCATTTCTTTCTTATCTAACGCATGTGCAATTGCTTGGCGCACTTCTTTTTTCTTCATAAGCTCCGTATTCATGTTATAAGATAAGTAGAATAATCTACCTTCAGGGAATGTCACCATTGAGAAGTTCCCAGTGCTATCTAATTTCTTAAAGTCTTGTGGCTCAATCATCTTCATGTTGATTTGACCATTTTGCAGTGAAACATTTGCTGTATTACGGTCTTTTACAACTCGGTATACGATAGAGTCTAATTTAGCTTTCCCACCTACATAATCATCAAATCGATCTAATGCAACGTACTCATCTGATTTATACTCTTTAAACTTAAACGGCCCTGATCCTACAGGCTGTAAGTTTTTCTTACTCTTCGCTAAATCTGCTTCCCCTTCAAATACATGTTTCGGAATTGGGAAGAAATCATTCATCACACCTTCGAAAGATGCGCTTACTTGTGGTAAAACGAATTGAGTTGTTAACTCATCTACCTTTTTCACCTCAAGCGGCTTTCCTTTAAAAATAAAGTTTTCACGACTTGAGCTATTTTGCTTCTCATCCAAAATAGATTGGAATGTAAATGCTATATCGTCTGATGTAATTTTCTTACCATCATGCCATTTCAAATTATCTTTTAATTTCAATGTCCACGTTAATTGATCTTCTGAAGGCGTAAAGCTCTCAGCAAGAACAAACTTTTTCTTACCGTCTTCCATATGATATAGCGGCGCATATAAAGCTTGCTGCACAGTTAATGACACACGATCATTCGCATAAAGCGGATTCATCGTATCTGGATTATCGCTAACACCAATCGTTAACGCCCCTCCGTCTTTCGGAGTCCCTGATTTACTAGTGCCCGCTTGCTTCGAAGAATCTTTTTCCCCAGAACAAGCCGCTAATGCAATAAGTAGTATTAGAACAAATGGTAATGCAAATAACTTCTGTTTCATCTTTCGGCCCCCTCGAACTGTTTATACCCATAAGAAAACTCGGAATTAATCCCGAGTTTTCTTATAAGTTTTAAATTACCACTACCTGTATGTAAAGTCAAACTTTTTCGCAAAGGTAGAAAGTTTGTAATCTATTAATGCATTCTTGCGATAAACTATATTTATGCGGAGGAGAAAATAAAAAGACCACGAATAAGTAGCCTCATAAAATGAGTTAAAAAACTATCAACTTACAGAAATCCCCTCTAAAATGATTGTTTTATATGATCGAAAATGTAGAATGAAATTAAAGACAAAAAACACATTTAGGAGGTTATCATGACATTTGATGAATTGAAAAAAAATAAACCAACAACCTCATGGGTTGAGTATGATGAAGATGGGGAATTTTTTACTGAAGAAAATATAAGTGCAACAAATACAGTTCTTGACACTTACATTAACAATTTACAGCGATTAGGAGAGAATCCAACCGAAGTCGAAGTAATGCAAGTTGTTAAAGAGGTAGTTATTAAATTAAATGAATTAAATATCGAACATGACCATTTTATCGAAACAATGGAAAGAGAAGATCTCTATGAATTTATCGATACAGCAGCACGAATAGCTGGCTTAGAATCCGAGGAAGATATAACAGAAGAATGGCGTGAATGGTAAAAAGTTGCATCTCTAATAATTAGAGGTGCAGTTTTTTTCATACACCAATTAAATTAATGATTTGATGTCCGCACAGAATTCATACATTTCAACATAATATTAAAAGGATTCAATTATAAATACTAGCACACCCACATCAACAAAAAAGACCACCAAAAGGCAGTCTCAAAACTCAATCTTATTCCCTACTCCGCGCTCCACCGCTCTCTCATACAAATACTTCGCAACGATAATATCCACTACTGCTAAACCAACTGATTTGAAAATAGTAATTTCTTCATCATTTTCGCGTCCAGCTTTTTCTTTGCTTATAATTTGACCAAGTTCAGCGTGAATGGCGTTTGCTTTGAATAGACCTTCTTTTATCGGAACTTGAAGGTCTCCTGTTTCGTCTAGTGCTGCTTCTTTTGATTCGACTACTACTTTGTTTGCGCTTGTGATGGCGTGAGATGGTAGTTCTTGCATGCTCGGTCTGAATGAGCCGACGGCGTTTACGTGGACGCCTTTTTGTAGTGTTTCTGAGAAGACTGGTGTGGTTGCGTTCGTAGTTGTGACGATGATGTCTGCTTCACGTATTGCTTCATTTGGATCCCTGTAAACGTAAGCAGGTTTACCAAATTTCTCTTGTATATGTTGCGCAAATGCATACGCTTTTTCTTCTGTTCGATTGTATAAAATGACTTTTTCGATATCTCTAACTGCAAATATTGCTTCGGCAATTCCTTTCGCTTGTTCGCCCGTGCCGATAATGCATAAAGTTTTTGCGTTATGACGAGCTAAATATTTTGTCGCTACTCCTGATAAGGCGCCCGTTCGGATCATCGTTAAGTACGATCCTTCTAGAAGTGCGAGCGGTTCTCCCGTTTGAAAGTCTGATAGCATCACAATCCCATTGATTGTTTTCTTTCCTATCTGTTTATTTTGCGGGACTACCGTTACTATTTTTACTCCAAGTGCCTCAAGCCCTTCCGCTACTGAAGGCATAATTAATGCCGTATTTTGCTCATTCGCAAATGGTAATGAGCCTCTTATTGGTGTAATCGTTCTTTCTGCGGAAAATTCTTTTAAAGCAAGCGCCGCGTATTCAATAATTTCATTCATATTTACTAAGTTTCTTTGTTCGTTCGCGCTTATAACTAGCATATCTTTCCACCCCCTTCTTCTATCCTATCAAAAACCCTCGGTTCAAATCATCTCTCGGATCTACAACGAACTGATGAAACCCTGTAATAAATGCATGCCCCGTTACTTTCGGAACGACAGCTTCATATGTACCTACCGCTGTTACGGATAATACTTCTCCCTCGAATTTCCCATCAGTAATGCATTCGTGGACGAAGATTTCTCCCTTTTGTAAGGCATCTTTTTCAAAAAGAGTTGCGATTCTCGCTGAAGTTCCTGTACCGCAAGGAGAACGGTCTACTTGCCCATCAGCAAAAATCGTTACATTTCGTAGCGTAGCACCTTTGTCTTTCGGTTCATCTGAAAAGATAACGCCGTATATTCCTTTCAATCCTTCTTCAAGTGGATGTTTCACTTCCATTTTGCTCTCTATATAATGTTTAATTTTACCGCCCCACGTTTGAATAGCGGGCAAGTCTTTAAAATCAACTTTCAAACCAAATTCTTTACAGTCTACAACAGCGTAAAATGCTCCTCCAAACGCGATATCTACTTGAAATTCATAGTTATCTATTTTAATAGGAACGTCTTTTTTGTATACAAATGAAGGAACATTTTCAAATGATACAGATTCTACTTCACTCCCGTTATATTTTGCATACGCAATAACTTCTCCGGCTGGGCTATCAATAATGAACTTTTGTTTTTCACCCTTTATTTCAAACATGCCTGTTTCAATTCCAACTGTAATGACAGCAATAATGCCATGACCACACATCGTACTCCATCCTTCATTGTGCATAAATAAAACACCAAAATCAGCGTGGGCACTTGCTGGCGGTGTAATGATACAACCGTACATTCCGTGATGCCCTCTCGGTTCATACATCAGAATTTCACGAAGGTAATCCAAATGTTCCATACAGTATGCGCGTCTTTCCAGCTGCGTTTCCCCTTTTATTTCTGGCACTCCGCCCGTAATAATTCGAAGCGGCTCCCCAGCTACGTGTGCATCAATCGTTGTATATATTTTACTAACCTTCATTTCTATCTCTCCCCTATACGTTGATACTATTTCCAACGCAAGTATCATGCCAAATCGTATAGCATTACTTTTTTCAAATCCCCTCAGTAATGTGTATTCTTTTTTCAACAAATTCATATACAACTGTCTACTTTTTTATACACGGCTTGGATGTTACGTTATAAAACACCTCGATAACTTTGCAATTCCTCTCGTACACACATGTAGGATTCCTTTTACCATTATTATTTTCAATGTAAAGTTACTTCGTCCCCCAACATATACTGTTCAAAAGCAAAAAGGAAGTGATCCCATGTATTACGGAACAAAGGGCTGGTACGTAGCTGAACTAAAAAAATTAGGCGTACGCTATCATGAAGGACGAAAACTAGAAAGTTACCGCGGACACATATTACGCAATTTATTAATCGCACAACAAGAGAAATTAAAAGAACAGTAACATTCTAATGTAACGATATCGGCGATTCGACATGCAATATCGACTTACCGACAAATTTCGCTAATTCATCTACCTAAACCACCAACCAATTACACATCAATACAAACAAAAAAGGTCACCCAAACGGGTGACCTTTCTTTCTTATTCACAAACAAGAATCTGTCTAGTAAATGATCCTTTTCTTGTAATACAGCGATCTGTAATTTCGAATCCTGCTTCATGGATCATGTCGTCCATTGTTTCCATCGTGACAACGACTACTTTTTTCGCGATGCGGCGTGCACTTGAGAGAATTGATAGTTGATCTTCTGGTGTGGCATGCGTAAATAAGTCGTACGGCATATCGATAATGGCAACGTCGTAGTTCTCAGTAATTTCCTCGATCGGCCCTTTTGTTACTGTTCCTTCAAATCCGAAATGTGCGATGTTTTTTCTCGTTCCAAGAACTACAAGTGGATTTATATCTCTACCAACGATGTTAATCCCCATAGAAAGTGCTTCTACTACTACTGTTCCAATACCGCAGCACGGGTCAATTGCTCGTACTCCCTCTGGATTTGGTACAGCGATATTTGCAACTGATCTCGCAACACGTGTGCTAAGAGATGTCGAATAACTATGCGGTTTTTTTATGTGATGATACCAAACTGGTTCGCTTTCTACATAGTGCCCGAAGTACCAGCGTCCTCCAAGAGGAACAATCCCGAATACACGCTCTGGATTACGAACATCCGCTTCTCCTTCAATATGCATGCCGAGGTCTCGTTCAATAAGACGTCTTTCTCCATATTCAATTTTATTCTCTCCAACGAGGTCATTGATTTTAACGAAGATAACTTTAAATGTCGCTCCCGCCAAATCAATTTGTTCCACTTGTTTTAAAATGCTTTCTAAGTCGTCTCCTTCATACATAACCTCAACGCGCTCTTTTATAAACGCACTTCTACTCGGGTCAATTTTGACATCACTTTTTAAAATATTAACGTGGGACTCCATTCCAAAGAACGAGCGCATTTCCAAGTAACATAAAGCACGCTCCTCCTCACGAAATGCATACGTATATATACAGGCAGGTGTTTTACTATGATTATTCAATCTATTATCATCCTCTATCGTTTAAAATTGTTCTGATTACAATTACTCAAATACTTTTCTTTTGTATATAAAATTAAATGATATCATATGCCGGAAATAAAGAGAAACTTTAATAAATAAAAGAGACTGCCAATGGCAATCTCTTATTATTTATTAACGGAAAGAAGACACGTTGTTACCCATTTCTTCATAGTAATCTAAAATACCTTGATAAATAGCTTCCGCTGCACTTTGTCTCTGCGCTGGTGTAGCTATTTTATCTGCATCACTTTTATTATCTACAAATGCTAATTCTGCTAATACAGCTGGCATTGTATTTTCTCTAATTACGTATAAATCGCCTTTTTTCACACCACGATCTTTTGTTCCCAGTGCATCTACAAGACGCTCTTGAATTTTTTCTGCTAGTAAACGACTTTCTGATACGTTAGGATTTGTTCCTCTTGCTGTCGCTGATTCATAGTAGAACGTTTCTGTACCTTGTCCATTTTTCTCTTCCGTGCCATTACCATGAATACTTACAAAAATATCCCCATTATTTTTTTGAGCAAATTCTACACGTTTCTTTAAAGAATCAGAAGCACTTGTTCCTGGACGTGTATCATCTGTACGAGTGAATAACACAGTAAATGGTGTCTTTTTCTCAAATATTTTCTGTAATCGTAGTGATACATCTAATACAGTTTCACTTTCTTTCTCATAATAACCTGGATTACCTGAATCCGCTCCACCATGACCTGGATCAATGATAATCGCTTTTCCTTCTAAGAAGTTACCTTGCTTCACTGGGTTTAATTGATTTTTATTAACCCATTGGAAACCAGCGCCCATGCGGATACGAATCCAGCTGCCGTTCTCTTCAATAACAGTTACTTGCTGTGCGTTATGTGTTCCCATTACTTTTGACGAAGAAGAAGCTTCTGCATAAGTAGTGAATCCTTCATTAATAACTTCTGTTTTCTCTACTAAAGGTGTCCATTTATCACCGTTACTTGTTGCAATTTTAATCCATCCATCTCGTTCTTCTTTAATTTCTACCGTTTGTGGATTATGCTGATTCGCACTAATCCCAGAACTTAATGATGGTGCGTGATATGTAATGAATTTTCTATCTATGTACATTTTCTTTGTTTCTACTGGACGATCACTATTCTTGCTAAATTTATCTGTTTGCGCAGTAAGCTGAGCTGCTTGTTCACGCGTAATAGAATCATTCGGTTTCCACCCATTCTCTGTACCTAAAGAAAGTTTTAATTCTACTAAAATATTAACTTCTTCTTTACCCCAATGATTCTCTAAATCAGCGAATTTTGTAGGAACTGGTCCTGTTACTTTGCTTTTCAGATTATATGCTCTTACAAGCATAGCTGCCATTTCAGCACGAGTTACTTTTCCTTCAGGATCAAATACTCCTGGTTCTCGCCCTTTAATAATATTCTCTTTTTCCATGGCTGCAATAAATGAAGCTGCCCAATTATTTTTTGCATCATTATAAGACGGCTTTGCATTCGGATCTACTTTAGCACCAATTGCTGTTGCGATAATCTTTGCTGCCTGGGCACGTGTTAAATTTCCGTATGGCATAAAGTTACCATCTGGCATACCGTTAATTACATTTCTCTCTACTAAATAATAAATTGCGTCTTTCGACCACGCACTATCTGAAACATCAGGAAATTTCTTCGTTTCTGCTAAACTACTAATTGGATGTGCTAGTAAATTTGCTGCTAATAAACCTGCGGCTATTGCTTTGTACTTCATGAAAAATAAATCTCCTCTCAAAACTTCATATTCATACATTTTTTTAATCAAGCTAACTAAAAAATATTAACTATTAATTAATTCCTTTCATAGTGTATAACATTATATATCTATAGTAAATACGTTTCCGGCCTTATAACAAAAATCGCATATATATAACTTATAATGAATGTATATAAAATAAAACTTTAATCAGCTCACAAATAGCGGGATAAAAAAACGATTAGGACATGTCTCCTAATCGCTTCGCCAAATAAAAAGCTGATTAAAAATAATATTTTTAATCAGCTCTCTATTATCTATGAAATTATTCTTCAATTAAATTAGACATTACATATGCATACACTAATGCTTCTGTATGCGCAATAGAACTTTCATGTGTACGTTCAAATGCGTGAGAAGAATCAATACCCGCTCCAATTAAAGCATGTTTCACATCAAATCCCGCGCGAATCGCAGCTGATGCATCAGATCCGTAGTATGGATAGATATCTACTTTATATTCAATATGATTCGTTTTCGCAAGCTCTACTAAATGTTTACGCAGTGCGTAATGATACGGGCCGCTAGAGTCTTTTGCACAAATAGATACTGTATATTCATCAGATGTTTGTCCATCACCTAACGCTCCCATATCAACTGCTAAGTATTCAACAGTTTCTTCTGGAATATTAGAATTACCACCGTATCCAATCTCTTCATTATTAGAAATTAAGAAATGCGTCGTATATGGTAATGTTACGTTTTCATCTTGTAATCTTTTAATTAATTTTAATAAAATCGCAACACTTACTTTGTCATCTAAATGACGTGATTTTATGTATCCACTCTCTGTAATTTGAACGCGCGGATCAAATGAAACGAAGTCTCCTACTTCAATTCCTAATTCGCGTACTTCATCAGCTGAAAATACGCGCTCATCAATACGAACTTCAATATTTTTCTCATCGCGTTTTGCTTCACCTGCATCTTTATATACATGTACAGATGTTTGATGCATTAAAATCGTTCCTGTATATGTCTTGCCACTTGATGTTTCAATTTCGCAATATTCTCCTTCTACAGAGTTCCAGCGAAATCCACCAATCATAGAAAGACTCAGGCGACCATCAGGCTTAATTTCTTTCACCATCGCACCTAACGTATCAACGTGTGCCGTTAATAAGCGGTGCTGCGCATCATTCTTCCCTTTTACCGTTAAAATAAGAGCGCCTTTATTGTTACGCTTCGTTTCTACGTTCCACTCACTGACATAGTTTTCAATGAAATTAATAATTTTTGCTGTATTTCCAGATGGACTCGGAATAGAGACAAGCTCCTTAATCAGTTCCATCGTTTCTTTCGTATGATGTGCCATTGTCGTTTCCTCCTCATTTTCTCTACTATTCAGTATACAAAATTCGCCAGAAAACCTCTACTTATATAGCTTAATTTTCTAAATTGTAGTAAAATTCTTTTTAGTATACAAAAGGAGTCCTGAAATATGAATATATCAAAAAAATATATACACATTGCACTCATTTGGTTTTTAGCATCATTATTTTGTTTACAAATCTCTTATGCCATTCATACTACTACTTCTATTACAATCGGCTGGATATTAACAGCTATCTTCTTCATTATTAGCTTCATTGCAACAAGAAAGCATAGCGTTACTCAGTAACGCTATGCTTTTCCTATAAAACTATTCTTCTGAAACATCTAATAAATAAATACCTCTTTCAAATCCACCGCGCTCTATCTCTTTTTGCTTACGAAGGCGTTCCACATCTTCAATCGATGCACCTTCTGCACGTGCTAATGAAATGATAACCTCTAGCGCATCTGCAAGAGAATCTAGTGCATGTTCGCGTTCTTTCATAGAAGCAAATTCACGAATTTCTTCCGTTCCAATTTTCGCTAAAGCTTGTATGTAGGCTTGACCTGTTAATTTTTGTGCTGTATATGTTTTTCCAGACATTAAAATCTTCTCTGGAACACGATCTCTTACTAACTTGTTATATGCTGACATCATTCATCCTCCTATATTTAATAACATCCGAGCTCTGCTTTATAGAAAAACCATTTTTTCTTCACGCATGCACTTAACATATCAATTCCTGATCCATGTGCTCTTACATGTGGAAAGAAATAGTGCTCTAAGTCTTCGTCCTTACCATATAGAGTTTGATACTCATCTGGAATCGCTTCTTTTTTCACATCTTTTTCTTTCGTCACCCCGTCAGAAAATGCAACACTTGGATGTCCCTCAAAAAATAACGCAGTCCGAACTGCCAAAGATGGTGTTATGCAAAGCAGAATATGTAAGCAAAATAATAGTGATAACACCGATCATTTTCTTCATGTATTACTCCTTAAAAAAAGTGCTAACACAATTATACTAAAATGTGTTAGCACTTTCTCCCCTTTATCCCGAATTAACGAGCTAATAATCAGTGAGGAATGGACAAACTTTATTCCCCTTTAAATGCTGGTAAACGTTTCTCTAAAAACGCAGCAATACCTTCTTTATGATCCGCTGTTTGTCTCATTGCATATTGACCACGCTTTTCTAATTGCAATGTTTGCTCTAAATTAGAACGATTTACTTCACATAAAATTTGCTTCGTTTGAATCATTGCTTTAATCGGCTTTTGTGACCATTCATTAATCTTCTGCTTCACAGCCGTTTGGAAATCTTCGCCGATTACTTCATCAATTAAGCCGATATCAAGCGCTTCTGTCGCTGATAATTTCTTACCTTCCCAAATAATTTGCTTCGTCATATTTTCACCGACACGCTTTTGAAGGAAGAAATGACCGCCTCCATCTGGAATTAAAGCGATTCCAATAAAGTTCATTGCAATAACAGATGATATATCCGCCATTACATAATCAGCTGTTAACGCAATACTTAATCCAAGACCTGCAGTTGGTCCATGAATTGCACTAATAACAAGCTTCGGCATCGTATATAATGTCACGACAACTTCAGAAATAGTATTCATAATGCCATCAAACTTACTTTCATCATTACTTGAAAGCATCGATTTAATATCCCCACCCGCAGAAAAACCACGGCCGTTCCCGCATAACACAACGATATGCGCAGAACTTTCCGCTACTTCTTTCAACTTTTGTAATAACTCTTTTAATGTCGGCTCATCTAACGCATTTAACACCTCTGGGCGATTGACCATAACCGTTGCAACGTGGCCTTCATATTTCACAACGACAGATTCTGTTTTACTTGTTATTTCCATTATATATACCCCTCTTTTCTCCATAAAGATTATACTTATATAATTATAGAAAACCATTGAAAAATCCTTCTTTTTTCTCAATTTTCTGTCTAATAATCTCGCAATTTGTACATATACCGTATAAAACATACAATTCCGTTGAAAAATATAGAAATTAAAGTCGGTTTATCCATGCTTTTCATCTATTTACCATTACAATGAAATGGTGTATTCTTAAGTTTGATAAAGTGAGACTTTAATCAGTGGGGGGTGTTCATCCCCCACTGATTATTAGTCCTCACCAATCGGGCTTTTACGGGCAGTTGATCCCCACCTAACTTCTTTGCTTCCGCTGTATTGTATTTTGAGGCGGGGTCTTACTGCCCGTTAATGCGGGATAAAAAAACAAATATTGAAATTCATTCGCCTTACTATGTAGAAAAGGCTTTATACCCATCTTTTGGGTGTTGTAATAAAGGAATGAAGAACTGGAGGAACATATGGTTAATAAGTTGAAACAAACGGATAACTACTTCCCACATTTCCTATTGCTATTCATTGTGTTTCAACCAATTTTAGATTTATTAACATCTTTTTCAATCTATATACTACACATGAGCGCAACAGTTGGAGTTGTAGTCCGTTTCGCCTTTATGCTTCTTGCATTAGGATACCTACTTCTTCATCACAAACAACAAGATGCGAAAAAGTACATCCTCTATTTATGTTTACTCGGAATTGCACTCGCAATCGGTCTTGTAAATAATATGATGGTTAAATCTCCAGTTTCATTTGGAGAAGAAGTTAAATTCATCTTAAAGAGCGTATATCCAATTGTGCTACTGTTTGGATATATTATCGCCTTTAAAGAGCTAAAAAATAAAGAGTATGTATTTCATAAAATCATTACATATTTCTTATATGCAACTTTAATTTTAAGCATCACAATGATTGTCGCAATGCAAACTGGAACGGATTTCCCAAGCTATCCTCATTCAAAAATCGGTTCAAGAGGTTGGTTCTTCGCTGGAAATGATTTAAGTTCTCTTTTCGCCATTATGTTCCCAATCATTGTCTTATATTCGATTCATAAAACAACTTCTTTCTCGAAAATATATTACTGGATTCCAACAATACTTGCGATGTATGCAAGTATTATGGTCGGAACGAAAGTCGGATATGGCGCAATTGTTATTACATTAGGCGTAGCACTTTTCTTCTCATTCATTGAATATATGATAAATCGTAAAAAAGAAGGAAAAGGATTCACACATATTGTAAATACCGTTGTTGCCGCAGTTATACTAGGAGGTTTAATTGCTCTTACACCGCATACTCCTATCGCAAAAAATATGGGCATTCACATGCAAATATACGAATACAAAAAATCAGTACAAGAAGAGAAAGATCGAAAAGAAGGAAAAGTAATTAAAGAAGATCCAGAAGATGCAAAAAAACATGCAAAAGGTGAACTTACAGATTCTGAAATGAAAAGTTTGATTTACAGTGATCGCGACAAATTCTTAAAAACATACAAACAGTACTATAAAGACGCACCGCTTTCACAAAAACTATTCGGAATGGGTTACGCTGGTAACTACACAGATAAAATTAAATTAATTGAAATGGACTTCCATGACCTATTTTTCGCCTTTGGAATTGTCGGTTTCCTTATTTACTTAATACCACTTCTATACTTTGGTATTAAATTATTCATCCGCATGATCACAAACTTTAAGAAAATCATGACTGTAAAGTATATGCTATTAGCGAGCACACTCATTCTATCACTTGGCATTGGCTTTATGTCTGGCCACGTATTAACAGCGCCAGCCGTTAGTATTTTCTTCGTTGTTATACTCGCTTATATCATTGTTGATTTTGAAATTGAATAGAAAGAAGGTGCTACGAAATATTAGTAGCACCTTCTTTTTTATTTAATTAATGTTTTACATATTCTAAGCTTTCTTTTGCAATATACGCTTCTGTTACAGTAGGATTATCTGAAATAACTTTAACCCACGATTTTCCATTTATTATTTCTTCACCAGTAACTGTAACAACTACATTTGTATTTAAACGATACAGTCGCTCATTTGATATACTAGGATTCTTTTTCACTTCCACGTTATTCATCACACGTGCAAGTTTGTACTTGTTGTATTCTTTTTTACCTAAATAAGAATCAAAACGGTTCATATGCCCCGCTACTTTTTTACCCCAGTTCGCATCAGATGCATATTTCGCATTTAAACCAGCAGCTTTATCACCTGTATATGTTGCTGTATAACGCCAATGTCCTGGATTTAAATATCCTTCATTCATGTATAATTTTGCTGCATGTTCAATACAATCTTCTTTTGAATTGAATGCTTCTCCGTTACCATATGGACTATCGTCTGTTGCTTTTAAACCAAATAAATTATTTTTGTCTTTTGCAAGAGCGCTTGTTCCATAATAACTTTCATGAATTGCTAATGAATATAAGAATAATGCATTTACATTATACTTGCTTTCTACTTCTTTAAATTTCTTTCCTAAACCAATTAATGGAGAGTCTGGCTTAATCGATTTCACATAACTATCTAGTTGTTCAGCTGTATAATCTGTTTTCGAACGTAATGATAAATAATTGAAATATTGATAGAAAGTTTCGTCTCCAAATGTCTTTCCATCTACACTATACATTTGCTGTCCTTGCTTCATGAAAGAAGGTGCCACACCATATCTAAATTCTGTATATCCAGGTGAACTTGTATTATATGTATAATATTTATGGTATAAATATCCATCTGTTTTCACATAATAAGACGACTGTTTCATTTCATTTGTAGGAATTAAAGTGATTTCATTCTTCTTCACATAACCTGTCAAACCAGAAAGTTGAACTTTCACACGATCTTCGCCAACTTCTAACACTTTCAATTCTGTTCCATACTGAATATACGTATATACTGTTGCTAAATTCTCATCATAAATATTAATGATGTTTTGCCCAGTTATTCTTTTCGCACTTGCAAAACCATCTTTAATCCATAAAAATTCGTTCTCGTATTTTACCGCATTCATACCTTTATTTTGAGCAGCCGTAACCGCTTCTTTATACGTATTATAGCGCTCTACTTCTTGCTCTGTTCCATTTTCTCTTACATTTGTCACAACATATTTCTTAGTTTCTACAGGATTGCTATTTCCGTTTTTTTCAATCGTCTGAAGCATGCGATCCAACATAGCTGAAGCCATCCCTCTTGTAGCTGATAAATGTGGTCTAAATGTATTATCTTCTGGATACCCTTTAATAATTTGAGTAGCCACCATAACTTGCACATGCTCTTTATAGTTAATACTATCTTTATCAGTAAAGGTAAGCGGACTTACAGCTACTTTAATATTTTTATAGTCTAACGCTCGCTTTACCATTATCGACATTTCTTCACGTGTAATCACATCATTTGGTGAGAATGTCTCGTTCGTACGACCATTAATAATTTTCGCTCCATATGCTCTACTTACACCATCATATAAACCGTAAGTCTTCGGCACATCCTCGAAATTCGAATCAGCTTTCGGTAAATTTAAAGCCCTTGCTATGAATGTAGCAAACTCTGCTCTTGTTACTAATTTATCAGGCGCATATACATTGTCTCCATACCCCATTAAAACTCCTTTAGTAATAAGTGAGCGCATATGCGTCTCAAACATATGTCCTGTAATATCATCATTTGCCGCATAACTTGAAATAGGAGTTAAAAGTAATGATCCCGTTAATGCCACTGCTGTTATACCTTTTGAAAAAGTCTTCAAGGTTATCCTCCTCGTAATCTACGAATTTATTATCACAAATTTGATTATATAATACTCACAATCATTTTAGCATAATAAATAGGAATTAAAATAAAACGTTTTTTAATTAGAATTTTCATTACATTCAAAACAAAATAAAAGACACTTTACTTTTTTAATAAAGTGCCTTTTTCCATATGATCAATGAGTTTCTTTGTTGCCTGTTTGCCTTGCAACCGAAGCTCATCTATTGTCAATTGTAACTCTTGCTGCACAGTTCCTTGTTGCATTAATTGCTTTTTCGCAATTTCATATAAATATTCAGCACTCCATTCGCCATCCACACTTCCTATAACTGGCTGATTCACTTGACTTAAAAACGAATCAATTTTCGGATCGTATGAAATCCCGACCATTGGAGTTTTGGCTACAGCAGAAAAAACTAGTGCATGAAGACGCATACCAATTAGTAATGAACATTGTGATAAAATGAATATTTTCTCGTCGATATCCATTTTATATGGAAGCATATACGTCTCTTCTCCCATTAAGTCTACTACTTCACGCGAAGCTTTTTGATCAAATGGCTCATGCATTGGAACAAATAGAATTTGGTATCCTTCTTGCTTTAATTTTTTTAATGCCGCAGCTAATTTTTTTATATAATCTTCTTTTGCATTCCAATAACGCACACTAACCGCGATTACTTTTCCATGTATCGAATGCTTTTGCAACCAATCCGATTGTTTTGTCCGTTTCCATGTTAAAACAGGGTCTGGAACAATTTCAATATCGTTTTTTATGCCAAGTCCTTTTAAATATAAAAACGAATCCTCATCTCGAACTGATACATAGGAAGCTTTTGACAAGTTCCATTTTACTAATAGACGATTATATCCTTTTGTAATTGGACCTATTCCTTGTGAATAAATATAATACGGCTTTTTTAATAATCGAGCGAGTCCCATAATACCCGTATAATATAGAATACTCTTCGTACTTGTCTGATCTTGAAGAAGGCTCCCGCCACCACTAATAACTCCATCACTGTTTTTGATCGCATGATAAACAGCCTTTATATCCCAGCGATCTACCGATTCTACACCATACATTTCCTTTGTATATTTAGAATCATTTGATAGTACTACTAGTTCTATATCCGGGTTCTCTTTACTTAACGATTCAATAATTGATTGTAGAATCGCCTCGTCTCCAACATTATAAAAACCATAATATCCTGATAAGACTAAACGCACCCTAAATCTCCTCCAAAACTAGGTAACCGTTTATTTCATCTAACATAAACTGGTACCCATTCCTTACCTAAACACTTAATACCCTACATAGTTTCCTCTTTATCAGCTCATATGAATTTTAATAAAAAATTAAATTTTTATATTTATCTTTTCAAAAATGGTATTTTTTTTATTGATATCCATTTTAATTTCAAAGCACATACACCATACAAAATGGTTGTAATACTTAATGCTATACCACTGAATAATAACGTCATAATTCTTGAAGATGTAACATCTATCACATTAAATAGTTCATACAATCCTAGTCCTAAAATAGATGCTATTGCTAGCACACCAAAAAAGCTTTTTAAATGAATAGAATAGGCAATATAGCTTCGAATATACAAATGATTTACAATACAAATCAATACGTAAGTAATGAATGTACTATACGCCGCTCCATCTATGCCAAACTTCTGCACGAACATTATGTTTAACACGACTTTCACACAACTCGCACCAATAACAATCCATGCAGCTTGTGCAGAACGATTAATGCCCTGTAAAACACCTATTGATAATACCATAACCGCAGTAAAATACGAACTGCCAATCATAACTGTTAACATACTACTGCCTTTTACGTCTGTGAACAATCCGACATTTAACGGTACTGTTAATGCCATCAACCATATTGTTAACGGTGCTGTCAAAACATGCGCTAGTCGATTTGTATTTTGAATTGTTATTTTCGCCAAATTTATATCTCTTTTGGCCAATGCGGAAGTTAAGAGTGGTATTAACGGAAATACAATTGCACTTGCAAAAATAACAATTATTTGCGTGAATGCAAAACCGCGACTGTATATTCCAAATTGTTCTTGAATTTCTGTTGATGATCCTTGTAATACATGCGGTATTGTAAGCGAGTCTACTAAATTTAAAAGTGGCATTGATAAAGCTCCGATAGCGATTGGGATCGATACCCTCAATATCTTTTTGCCGTTTTCTCTTAAATCTCGGAGTGAATAGGAATTGCTTTTATTGTAGTATGGACTTCTATTATATTTTATACGCAAATATATAAGCGAACTAATGACTCCAAGAAAAGAGCCAACCATCGCACCACTAGTAATAACAGTATTACTCTTATCCCATGATACTAGTATGTAAGCAATTATTAACATAAAAAACACACGTACAAATTGCTCAATGACCTGTGATACCCCTGTTGGTTTCATATCACCGAAACCTTGAAAATACCCTCTATAAACTGCCATGTATGGCGCAATGAGTAATGCTAATGAAGTAATAAGCAACGGCATTCTAGTTTCTTGTCCACCAAGCATATTTGCAATTTCAATAGAAAATAATACAATGACTAAACAGCCGAAAACGCCAAATGCTATCCCAATAATTGACGCTGATTTAAATAATTTCGCAATTTCCTTTTGCTTATTTTTTTCGTTCAACTCTGCAATTAGTTTCGAAATTGCAAGTGGAACTCCGGCTACCGATAATGTAAGAGCAATCATATATACAGGAAAAACAAGACGGAAAATACCGAGCACTTCATCTCCTGCAATATTTTGTAATGGAATTTGAAAAAAACTACCAAGCAATTTTGACAAAAAAGTTGTAATGGTTAAAATTGCTGCTCCTTTTACAAATGTTTTATTCATATTTTTTCTCTTTTCTTTTATACATATACTCTCAAACATATTGTTTTAAACGATAGGGATTCACTTTATCCCATTGGTTATCATAACAAATTTATTATAGGTTGAATACTTGGTTTTTTTTACAAAATAGAAAAGAGAACCAATTTACGCCTATCTCTTCACATTCTAATTTCTAATTCCTTCCATTATATGTACACATTATAACTGTTTTCGTTACTCAAAAAGAGCTCTTCTCTATCACTGCGGTACATATTACTAAAAATATTATAAGAATATCCCACAACTCTACATTATAATGTATGTAAGATTGTGAGATATTCTAATTACCATCTAAGCACTTAAGATTTTCAATTGTTCTTTCTGTTCATCGCTTGCCATTACTATGATTGTTTTTTCAATACTCGGATGTACTTGCTCAAGCTTTACACTTGCTCCTACTTTATTTGATTGCTCAACAAAATTTAATAATGCCATAGCTCCTGATACATCCATATAACGCACATCTTTCATACGTAAAACAACCGGTGACTTCACATCTTGTAAAGTAGAGAAAATACGATCTACTGATAAGAAAGAGAGCGGTCCTTGAATCGTATACGTTTCTTCTCTTTCTTTTACGATAGAAGTTTTACGTTCTTTACATTTCACCATATATATGATGAACGAAAGAATAATACCAAATGCAACAGCAATCATTAAATCGAACTTCACCGTCACAATCATCGTTACGAGCATAACAACGACATCACCTTTAGGAGCGACATGCATCTTTTTCATGCTTTCCCAGTCGAACATTCCAATACCAGTTAAAATTAAAATACCTGATAGTACAGCAAGTGGAATATATTGTACGACCGAACCAAGACCCATAATAAAAATGAATAAGATAACACTATGCATACATGCCGAAAGTGCCGTTTTACCGCCACTTCTTATATTCACGATAGACCTTACAGTCGCACCTGCACCTGCTAATCCGCCAAACAATCCGCTCATCATATTACCGATACCTTGTCCAACGAGCTCTTTATTACTTTTATGACGTGTACCTGTCACATTATCCATTACGACCGATGTTAACAACGAGTCAATCGATCCTAATAAAGCAATACTAAGCGCTGGTAAAATAAGTGCTGCTATTCCTGTTCCACTTAAAGATGGAATATGAAGCGTAGGCATCGCTTCTGGAATGGTTCCAATCTTTTCAATTACTTTGTTTAATGAAAGATTTCCGATAATCGGTAAATTTACTGTAAGTCCTTCGAGTAGGGAAGAAAATAAAGGTAGCAAAGCTGTCACACCGACTAGTGCTACTAAACTAGACGGAATCGCCTTAATCCATTTACCAGAAACAATCATTACAATAATCGTTAACACAACAAGTAGAAAACTATTTTGTACGTGCTTTATTTCGCCTAAAATAATGATTAATGCAATACCATTCATAAATCCTGAAACGACAGGATACGGAATATATCGAACGTAAGAACCGAGCTTACATACACCGAATAAAATTTGAAATAACCCTGCCATCATAAAGGCAATAAAACTTGCCTCTAACCCGTGCGTCGCAATAACTCCTGTTGCGATAACGGTAATTGGTCCAGTTGGCCCCGTTACTTGCCCAGGTGTCCCGCCAAATAACGCTGCGAATAAACCTGCAAAAATCGCACCATACAATCCAACAAGCGCTCCCTCAGACGTTCCTGTCGCGGCAATACCAAATGCAATCGCAAGTGGTAACGCAACAATCGCAACAGTAAATCCTGCTAAACATTCCTTTGCTATTTTTTGAAACATAAAAAAACCACCTTTGTATAAAGTCCATGTTCCATTGTACACCTAAAAAGATCCATTCGTTAGCTCACTTTTTACATTCTCGTGACGTAAACGTATTCAATGAAAAGTTTCCCCCTTATCTTTGGAAACAATTGCAACTATGCTATAATGAACAAATTAAATCTTTTACTATATACTTGGAGGCACTATGCTAACTTTTGAAGAAAAATTATCGATTATTGAATCTTTCCCAGAACTAGAAAGAAAGAACGTATCATTAAAACGTGTAAACTTCCACTTTGAAGAAAGTCGTTTAGATAAAAAGAACGTTGTATTTCATTTACACCCAAATGGAAATGGATTTGTGTATGCAAGCGGTATTAAAGGTTACAAAACGGATGATAAAGGTATGGTTAACATCCGTGAGTTTTCAGCAGAAGAATTACGTTCAGTAATTGAGAAATCAATTGACCTTCTATCACAAGAAGAAGTAGTAGCACCTGTAGAACCTGCGAAAGAAGAAGAATGGCAGAACGAAGATGGTCATATTCTTACTCTTATTTCAGAGGATGACATGTGGAACGTGTACGCTGGTGTAAACTTAGACGGTACATTCAACTCTTATCCAGAAGCTGCGGAATACCTTGATGAAGAAGGGTTTTCACGTAAATAAAAATAGAAACCTATTTCATTCAACGACTTTTATAGTAATCGAAAAAGACACTTAAGGTGTCTTTTTTTGTTATATAAACTCCTTTCTCACACTATCTCTATTAATTTTCATAAAATGATTCAGAGGAGGTTTATATGAATACAACTGCTAAATTAATAAATTGGAAAGAACATGGCGATATGATTATTCTAGAATGTGAATTAAATGGAAAACGCTTCGAGATATCAACATATAAACAACGAATATATAATGCACACCTTTTATCAGCTGACGTTTATATTCGTTTAGATTCATCTGATAATATAATTGGAATAAATATCTATAAAAAGTAAGAAAAGCCCCCTATTCCGTAAGCGGGCTTTATCTTTATTACAAAATGTTAGAGTATACTCTCTTTTTTTCATACAGTTTATGTAATTATACATATTCATTAAAAAATACACTAATTGAATATTACATGTAGTAAAATATAACTTGTGGGCACGTTCTATAAAGCAGATTCTTTTAAAAGGCGTAACATATCAATTATTATAGGGGATGTGGCGTCACTTCGATATTGATCTCAAATCTCTTGTCTTTTGTGAACTAACAATCTAGTGTATATAGACGATTCTGCTTTATAGTGTGTGTTTACACTCATAACAAAGGGGTAATGGTAATACGGATAGATTCCGATTCGTATGAAATGAAATGGTTCAAGTCGGAGAGAGGCACCTTAAGGTGTCTTTTCTTTTTGGACATTACATCCATTTTGTTTTTCCACCTTATTTCAAATGCGCTAATTAACCTTCACCAAGAAGAAATGAGAATTAAAAAAGATATTGTTTCTTCTGTTTAATACAGAAAAATGAAGGATACCCCATAGATATGGGGGCATCCTTCATTTTCTATTTTTTCGCACCTTTCAGTGACTCCCTCAGCACAAACTTCTGCAACTTCCCGCTCGCATTACGCGGAAGTTCATCTACAAATAAATAATGACGCGGACGCTTATAATCTGCTAATTCGTCACTTTCTTTGCAATACGTTTCTAAATCAGCTTCTGTTATTGTTTCATCTTTCTTCACAATAACTGCCACAACACGCTCTCCCCATAATTCATCTGGCTCACCAAGTACCGCCACATCTAATATACCGGGATGACTATGAAGGAAATCTTCAATTTCACGAGGGTAAATATTTACGCCACCGCTAATTACCATATCATCAACACGATCTGCAACGAATAAATAACCATCCTTATCAAAGTATCCTAAATCACCAGAATGATACCATCCTTTATACATCGATTTTTTATTTGCCTCTTCGCGATTATGATAGCCAGCCATCATAGTTGGGCCGCGTAAAATAATTTCTCCTACTTCATAAGGAGGTAATACATCATCTGGTTCTGCCGGTGCATCCTCGTTCGGTTTCACAATACGAACTTCATGACTAAAGCATGGCGTGCCTGCTGAACCAGCTTTCGTAATTTGATCCTCCTCTACGAGAAACGCCACAACTGGTCCCATTTCTGTCATTCCGTATATTTGAACAAGGTCAATATAAAGACGTTCTTTACATTCCTTCACTAACGCCGGTGCCATTGCCGCTCCGCCATATATACCGATTTTCATTGAAGTTAAATCATACTGAGTTAAATCTTTTTGCAACAACATATTCCACATCGTCGGTGCTGCAAAGAACGTCGTAATCTTTTCTTCTTGAATCGTATGTAATACTGTTTCTGTATCAAAATGATGCAAAATGACATTCTTTCCGCCAACTTGAATGCGTGGTATGATTCCAGCATTTAATTCACCACAGTGATATAAAGGTGCAACAACAAGCCCAACGCTATCTCTATTATATTTTAGGAAATACGTACAAATCATACTATGCTCAGCCATTTCACGATGACGATGTAACACGCCTTTCGGATGACCTGTCGTACCGCTCGTATACAGCATAGAACAATAATCCATTTCATCAATTTCGATATTTACTTTCTCAGAAGATGCTGCATTCACTTTTTCATGGTAGGAACTTGCATAGGAAGGTTTATCGTTTTCTATAGACCAAAAAGATGTATTTGGAAAATCTCGTTCAATGATAGCAACAGTTGACTCAACTGCTTTTTCAAAGACAACGACTTTCGAGGATGCGTCCTGAAGAATATAAGATACTTCTTTCGCCTTTAAGCGGAAGTTAATCGGGTTAAAAATCGCACCAATTTTCGCACAAGCTAAGTAAACGTTTACAAATTCATGGCAGTTATATAAGTAAACAGATACTGTATCTCCCTTTCTTACTCCGTCTTCTAATAAAGCGTGTGCCGTTTTATTTATTTGTTCATCCCACTGTTTATATGTCCAGCGAATATTTTTTTCAGGTTCCACTAACGCCTCTTTATTCGTATACTTACCAACAGATAAATCAAAAATTCTCCCTATCGTCATGTACATGCCAACAATTTCCCCCTTTTCTCTTTCATAAATCTATCATTTCGTCCATAAGTAGACATTGTCCTTCAATGTTTTGACTAATTTTTCTGATTATTATCGACATAGTTTTACATACGGTACCGCTAGACGGTAAATGAAATTATATCGGCGATTTTTCGAATATATCGACTTACCGACAAAAACTGACAAGATATAATCGGCCCCCCATTACTGCAGGATAAAAAGAGGTTGTTCCGCCTCGGAACAACCTCTTTCTTCTTATGCGAATAGCTCTTCTAAAATTTTCAGTTTATCTTCTGTATATTTTACGAAGCCATCGTTATATGATTTTGGATCTTTCGGATTCGCGAAGTGCGTAATTGCCCCCGTCTTCGGATGAACAAATTTACTTGATGCACCGCAACCAAGTCCGATAATTGATTGTACTTCTTCCATAATGACAATGTTGTAAATACTTTCTTGCGTCGGCATTGCATAACCAACGTTCTCTAAGTTGCCTAAAATATTCTTTTGACGATATAGGTAATATGGTACGTAATTATGCTTTTGCGTCCACTCTTCTGCTTCGTGCATCATCGCTGTAATTTCTTCGCGACCTGCTACTTTATATTTACGTTTGTTTTGCGTCATTTCAGAAGCACGTTTAAATGATAACGTATGAACTGTTAATGATTCTGGCATTAACTTTTCTGTTTCATCTAACGTATGCTTGAAGATATCTAACCCTTCACCAGGAAGACCAATAATTAAGTCCATATTAATATTGTTCATTCCCATTTCACGAGCTAAATGGTATTTCTCAATTGTTTCTTCTACAGTATGATGACGTCCAATTGCTTTTAGTGTCTCTTGATGATATGACTGCGGATTAATACTAATACGGTCAATGTTCCATTTATTTAACACTTCTAGCTTTGCTGGCGTGATCGTATCTGGACGACCTGCCTCAACTGTTACTTCACGTACATTTTTCACGTCTGGGAACGCTTCGTACATTTCTTCATACAGCATATCCATCTCTTCTGCTGTAATACTTGTAGGTGTACCGCCGCCATAATAAATCGTCGTAACTTTCACACCTTTTTCTTTTAAAAACTTACCAATTTCACGAACTTCATAATGTAAACCACCTAAGAACGAATCAACAGACCCTTGGCGTCCATTAATCGCATAAGCCGGGAATGTACAGTATGCACATTTCGTTGGGCAAAACGGAATACCGATATAAATACTTACTTCTTCTTTCAAACGGTATAAATCCGGAACAACTGCTAATTGGCAATCAACAATACGCTGAAGAAGTTCAATTTTCTCTTCATGAATTAAATAACTTTCACGAAGTTCTTGATGCGCTTCTTCTTTTGACATACCATTTTGAAGCATTTTATGAAGAAGTTTCGTCGGACGTACTCCCGTTAAAATACCCCAGCTTTGTTCAAGTCCAGTTAACTGCTGAAGAACAGAAAGATATACATAAGAAACAACGTGCTTCACTTGCTTCATACGCTCTTTTTCATCTGTGAAAGCAGATAAATCTTTCGAGAATGTTTCTTCATACACATTTCCTGTGCTAACATCCGTTAATCGAGCGGATGCTTTCACATTATCCTCAATGTGTATATCAACGATCAGATTCGCTTCCTCTTGTTCAAATCCAATCGTACTATCTTCAAAAAATAAGCCGCCAATATTTTGTAGCGGACGTAAAAAACGATCATCTTGTAACGTTTTAATTGAAATTAACACATTATCACCTTTTCATTTGCAAACTCTCTTTAGTTTACTTGAAGGGCGTTTACAGGTCAATACAGAAGGTTTTACCTGTTTCTCTTACACTTTTTCAAATAATTCTTTTTATGAATATCGCTCATGTATATAGACATCATGATTTTCTCTTGTTAAAATTTATTAGTACAAAAAATCGTTACATAGCGAAAATACAATATAAAAAGGAGGAATGTTAACACTAGATTCCATAATCTAATGTGTTAAAAAAAATATGAAAAAGAAATTTTATAGTGTTTTAACTCTCTCTCTTGCATTACAAACTGTTCTTGCACCTACTTATTCATTTGCAGAGAGTGCTGAAAAATCCGCCGAAGTATATACGGAGGATCAAGTTTTTAAAAGTATTAAAGAGCATGTTAATGAGCATAGTACTCATGAAGAAGATATCGAGGTTACTGGCCAATTCCTACTATACACTTCAAAAAAACATTCATTATATACCGCGAATGATTTAAAAAACAAATCGAATATCGAGATTACAGAACAAGTCGTAACGGCGACAAAGAAAAAAGGAAATGCTTACTACATAACGACGCCAACTGGCGCTGGATGGATAGATAACAATGATAATAGCTTAGAAGTTCAAGAGATTCATAAACTATCTAACCAAAAATTAATCGTAAAAGAAGAAGCTTCCATACATGCCCTTCCGTTCCAATCGTTTAAAGAAGAAGGGAAACTACAACCACAAGTCATTACTCCTACTGAACAAGCTGGAAATTGGTTTAAAGTCCAAATAAACGAAACAGCAAAATGGATTTATGCACCTTCTGCTACATTTGAAGGTACAAAAGCTTCATTACTAAAAAACAGTCGTACTGCTAAAAATAGTTTATTGAGAGCTCCGGAAGCTCTACAAACAAACAATATTTATGGCGTTACATTTAAAGAAATGATTGTCCCAAAAGGAAATGACGATATTCGCCCTGGCTACCCGATGGTACCTAAATATATTACGATTCACGAAACGGCTAATACAGCGAAAGGTGCTAATGCTCTAAATCATGCAAAATTCTTAGATAACCAAGCACGCGGAACAGCTGATCGCGCCGCATCTTGGCATTTCACAGTGGATGATAAAGAAATTTATCAACATCTTCCGGTAAATGAAGTTGGATGGCATGCTGGAAATAAAACTGGAAACTATGAATCTATCGGAATTGAAATTGCCGTTAATCAAGATGGAAACTATGAAAAAGCGGTAGAAAATGCCCGTAAATTGGCAGCTTATTTAATGAACGACTTAAATATTTCTCTAGATAAGGTCCAAAAACATCAATTTTGGTCAGGAAAAAACTGCCCTGCGTTTATGATTCAACGCGGACAATGGAATGCTTTCTTAAAAGGAACTGAAACATACTATAAGGAAAACCAAAAAAATCCCGTAACTGATGACATTACAGGTGGATGGTATGAACAAGACATTCGTCAATTAGCAGCTAGAGGCATTATGCAAGGAGAAGGGAACGGCAAGTACTTCCCAGAACGTCTTGTAACGCGTGCTGAATTTGCTACATTAATTACTCGTGCTTTACAATTACCAAGTGGAAATGCTAAGTTCACAGACTTAGAACAAGTACACCCATCTTTAAGAGACGGTATTAATCGTGCAGCAAGTGCAGGCATAATCCGCGGACGTGGTGATAATACATTTGATCCAAATACTACAATTACACGCGAAGAAGCTGTTATTATGATTGATCGTTCTCTAAAACACGCTGGTATTTTTGCAAAGCAAGTTGAACTACCATTCGTAGACCAAAACTTAATTTACGCTAAAGAAGAAGTACAAAGAGTATATGGATATGGAATTGTAAAAGGTAATGAATTTAATCAATTCGTACCAAAAGGACCATCACAACGTGCACACGCAGCTGCATTTATAAACAGAATGCTTAGCGTGATTGAAGCTTAAAATATTTATCTGTATTAATTTAAAAGGCATCAGAGATTGTATATCTCTGATGCCTTTTATACATCTGTTAACTATTTTTAGCCATGAATCTTAAACGTATTCCTAGTAAGAGGAGCATAAAACCGATGAATGGAACGTAATTCGTATTGTGTCCTGTAGCTGGAAGTTGTTGATTATTAGAAGAACCTTGTCCTTTTTCTGGTAAATTAGGTTTTTCTACTCCCTCACCTGGCTTTCCTGTTCCTTCATCAGGCTTCTCTGTTCCTTCACCCGGCTTTTCTGTTCCTTCACCTGGCTTTTCTGTTCCTTCACCCGGCTTTCCTGTTCCTTCACCTGGTTTTCCTGTTCCTTCATCAGGCTTCTCTGTTCCTTCACCTGGTTTTTCGGGATCTTTATCTGTATCTTTTTTATTTGTAATTTGAAGCTTTACAACTTCAATTTTTTCATTAGAAATCGTAAATTTCATTTCCTTATCGGATAAAGTATATCCTTCTGGCGCTTGGGTTTCTTTTAAAGTGTAATCTCCTGGTTCTAACTTCTTAGAAGTCGCTTTACCGCTCTTATTTGTTGTTAATGTGTCGATTTTTATTCCGTCTTTCCAAATTTCAAACACTGCGCCTGCTAATGTTTTATTTGTATTATTAGCATCTACCTTTGTAATTTCTAATTGACCTGTAATTTCTTCTTTCACTTTTTCATTCATAACTTCTTGTTTTACTACTTCATTTGCTACAACGTTTACTTCTACTGTTACTTCTAACGCCTTATAACCTTCCGGCGCTTTCGTTTCCTCTAACGTGTACTTTCCTGGCACTACGTTTTCGAATTTCACAACACCGTCTTTATTCGTTGTTTTCGCTTCTCCAACTACCTGACCAGCTTCATTTTTTAGTTTAAATTCTGCACCTGCTAGAACTTTTCCACTCTCTGCATCCTTTTTGGTTACTTGTAAGGTTCCTAGTTCTTTTGCGTTTTCTATTTGTACTTCTACTACTTTGTTTGCTTCCACAACGACTTCAATTTCTTCTTTTAGCAATTTATATCCTTGTGGTGCTTTCGTTTCTTTTAATGTGTACTTTCCTGGTTCTAATTTCTGAGAAATTACTTTACCTGTTTTATCTGTTCGTAACGTATCTACTTTCTTGCTGTCTTTATACACTTCGAATTCTGCATCTGATAATACTTTCGTTTTATCTTCCGCATCTACTTTCACAATTTCAAATTGACCTGTTACTTTTTCATTCGTAACCTCTTGTTTTACTACTTCATTTGCTACAACATTTACTTCTACTCTTACTTCTAACGCCTTATAACCTTCCGGCGCTTTCGTTTCTTCTAACGTATACTTTCCTGGCACTAAGCTTTCGAATTTCACAACGCCGTCTTTATTCGTTGTTTTCGCTTCTCCAACTACTTGACCAGCTTCGTTTTTCAATCTGAATTCCGCACCTGCTAGAACTTTTCCACTCTCTGCATCCTTTTTGATTACTTGTAAGCTTCCTAGTTCTTTTGCGTTTTCTATTTGTACTCCTACTACTTTGTCTGCTTCCACAACGACTTCAATTTCTTCTTTTAACAACTTATATCCTTGTGGTGCTTTCGTTTCTTTTAATTTGTATGTTCCTGGCTCTAATTTCTGAGAAATTACTTTACCAGTTTTATCTGTTCGTAACGTATCTACTTTTTTACCATCCTTATACACTTCGAATTCTGCATCTGATAATACTTTCGTTTTATCTTCTGCATCTACTTTTACGATTTCGAATTGCCCAAGGCTCTTACCATTCGTTACTTTTACATCAATAACTTTTTCACCGTCAACTGTTACATGAATTATTTGTTTTGTTAACTCATAACCTTCTGGTGCTTTTGTTTCTTCTAACGTATATTCACCTGGCACAAGTCCGTCTACTTTAACCGTTCCAGACTTATCTGTTGTAATTCCTTCTTTTACAACATTTCCTCTCGCATCTTTCAATGTAAATTCTGCGCCTGCTAAGCGTTTCGTTTGATCTTTATCATCCATTTTAATAATTTGTAGAGAACCTAAGATTATTTCGTTTTCTGCCTCTACTTTTACTACTTCTTTCTCGTTTTGAATTGTTACTTTCCATTCTTTATTTGAAAGCTTGTAGCCCGCTGGTGCTTTCGTTTCTTTCACTGTGTATTCACCTAACGGTAATTTTGGTGACATGACTTTTCCACTCTCATCTGTTTTCAGTTCCGCTACCTTCTTACCACCTTTATACACTTCGAATTCTGCACCTGATAACAATTTCGTTTTATCATTCGCATCCACTTTCACGATTTCAAATTGACCCGTTACTTTTTCATTCGTAACTTCTTGTTTTACTACTTCGTTCGCTACAACGTTTACTTCTACTGTCACTTCTAGCGCCTTATAACCTTCCGGCGCTTTCGTTTCTTCTAACGTATACTTTCCTGGCACTAAGCTCTCGAATTTCACAACGCCGTCTTTATTCGTTGTTTTCGCTTCTCCAACTACTTGACCAGCTTCGTTCTTTAATTTAAATTCTGCACCTGCTAGAACTTTTCCACTCTCCGCATCCTTTTTGATTACTTGTAAGCTTCCTAGTTCTTTTGCATTTTCTACTTGTACTTCTACTACTTTGTCCGCTTCCACAACGACTTCAATTTCTTCTTTTAACAACTTATATCCTTGTGGTGCTTTCGTTTCTTTTAATGTGTATGTTCCTGGTTCTAATTTCTGAGAAATTACTTTACCAGTTTTATCTGTTCGTAACGTATCTACTTTCTTGCTGTCTTTATACACTTCGAATTCTGCGTCTGATAATACTTTCGTTTTATCTTCCGCATCTACTTTCACGATTTCGAATTGACCCGTTACTTTTTCATTCGTAACTTCTTGTTTTACTACTTCGTTCGCTACAACGTTCACTTCTACTGTCACTTCTAGCGCTTTATAACCTTCTGGCGCTTTTGTTTCCTCTAACGTATACTTTCCTGGCACTAAGCTTTCGAATTTCACAACGCCGTCTTTATTCGTTGTTTTCGCTTCTCCAACTACTTGACCAGCTTCATTTTTTAGTTTAAATTCTGCACCTGCTAGAACTTTTCCACTCTCTGCATCCTTTTTGGTTACTTGTAAGCTTCCTAGTTCTTTTGCGTTTTCTATTTGTACTTCTACTACTTTGTTTGCTTCCACAACGACTTCAATTTCTTCTTTTAGCAATTTATATCCTTGTGGTGCTTTCGTTTCTTTTAATGTGTACTTTCCTGGTTCTAATTTCTGAGAAACTACTTTACCAGTTTTATCTGTTCGTAACGTATCTACTTTTTTACCATCTTTATACACTTCGAATTCTGCATCTGATAATACTTTCGTTTTATCTTCCGCATCTACTTTCACAATTTCAAATTGACCTGTTACTTTTTCGGGGATCTTTTTATTCACCACATCTACAGTCACTACTTTATTAGCCTCTATATCAACAGAAACTGAACTAGATGATAATTCATATCCTTTCGGTGCTTCTACTTCTTTTAATGTATAGCTTCCAACTGGAAGTTGTTTCGATAAGGCTTCACCTTTATCATCTGTAACAATTGTTTCCACAACTTTCCCATCTTTATCGATAACATCAAATTTTGCACCTGGTAGAAGTTGACCAGATTCACTATCTTTTTTCAATAATTTAAATTGGCCATTCTCTACTTTTTTCGTATTCTTCATAACAAGTTCAATTACGTTTGTATTATCAATTGTTACTTTGACTGGTGTATCAACTTTTATATATCCTTCTGGTGCACTTATTTCTTTTACAAAATAGTCACCAAGTGGTAAATCTTTAACTTCCGCAATACCCTTTTCGTTTGTTGTAACAGTAGCCACAACGTTATTATCTTTGTCTATAACATCAAATTTTGCGTCTTTTAAAACAATGTTTTTATCATTTTCATCAACTTTTTTAATTTGTAAATTTCCTTTTTCGGCTGCTGGTTTATTCCACTTTGGCCAGTTAAATTTAAAGTTATGAACTTCAAAACCATCTCTTTGGTGTAATCCTCCAACATAGGCTTGTCCATTAATAGAACCACCTTTTGTTTCTACAACTGCATTAGGTGCAAACACACTACCTACTACACCATAACCTTTAGTTGTTATCTTTGTAGCATTAGGAAATACCCAAATTACTTTACTAGCTAACTCAGTAAAAGATGAATTAGGGTCGTATGCTTGAGATGTATTAATTAAATCCGTCGCCATCCCAGTATTTCTTGTATCATACAAAATTGCACCGCCACCAAAACTCACTTCTTCTGCATCTGAATAAATAACAATAAAGTCTTTATTCTCTACATTCGGAAGAAAAACGTCTTTTACATCGAATGCTTTCTTTCCCGTCTGGCCTGAAGAGACGTAAATATTAGGGTTGTTTACATCTTCACCGATTCCAAAGCTCATATTAGGTTTTGGCTTATCAGTGTGTAGTTTACTTGCATCCCCAATTACACCATCAACGTCTTTTCTAAATTCTTTAAACTTAGCATCAATCTCCGCTTGCTCTTTATAAGAGATACGGTCATATGACGTTTTCATTGCGCCATCTGGATCACCGTCTTTTGTCATCGCCACTGTTCCATCTTGAATAATTACTTGTCCTGCTCCCGCTTTCGTAAATTGACCGCCTAGTAATAATGATGGATATCCTTCATCTACCCAAGTTGCTCCAGCTAAGTTATTTGCTCCAGTTGCAGCCGCTACGACTGTATAACTTGATGCGTTCATATTTTTCTGAACAGCCATCGCACCTTCAATATCCGCACTCGTTGCACTATGATCTCCAAAAATGATGGCGTTGTAATAAGATACATCACCTAAACCTTTTAACTCTGTTGTAGCTGCCTCTGCTTTAAATGGTAAATGGATTAAAAAATTCATACATATTAGTAATACAACTATTAAACTACTACTTAACTTTTTAATTTTTTGATTAAATGATTTCCTCAAGAAATTCATTCCCCCTTTTAAACTTCCTAAAATCACAAAAAGAAGCACATTTCATATGTACCAGGTCTTACTCACATTAACTTAAAATAATCCATTTAAATACAACAAAGGAACGCTACAACTACTTAATAAAATTACTACCATTCATTTTTGAAATAATACGTGAACTAAACTGTCATGCGGAAATACTTTTACGTATGGGAGCCCAATAAAATTAATCTGAAGAATATTTCATGTGGTGTAACTATTTTGACAACATCATTCACTTTACATTAGTTTTCTAAAGGATTCAAGTGAATTGTATACATTTCATACACAATTCACATTTTAAAACGTTTTCATTCCTTTTAATAATCTCAACAAAAAAAACGTAGCCAAAAAGCTACGTTTTTCTTTCATCGTTTCGGTGTATTTTTATGATTCTTCAAAAACGGAAGCGGGAATTGCTTACGGAAATGCTCTTTAATCATGTACTCTACACCGTTCTCACTATTTGAACGTGTAATCCAATCTGCTGCTTGCTTTAATTCTACAGGCGCGTTTCCCATCGCTACACCAAGTCCCACGTTTTCAATAACCTCTAAATCTTCCATACTATCTCCAATCGCAACCATCTCATTTAGCGAAATATTTAAATGCTCTCCAAGCAATTGTAATCCGCGTAACTTTGATACATTTTGCGGCAAGATTTCTATTCGTTTTGAATCACATTCGACATACTCTACATCTTGGAATGCTTTTCTTAATGTGTTCAGCCCTCTTTCTTTTTCACCCTTAGTTTGGAAAAGAACATCAATTTTTGGCGCCGCTACCGGATGGTCACGAAGCGCGTCACCTAACGAATCTACAAATTGAACTGGATAAAATAACGGATCTGCGCTTGATAATACAGTGCGCGCAATTAAGTTTGGTGTATTTCTCTCACGATTTCCTATCGAAAACCGTTCATGAGAAATACGTACGTTACAATCAAAGTGCTCTAACACTTGCACAATGTTAAAAGTCTTCTCTTCAGATAATCTTCTTTGAACGTACGGCTTATCTAACGTTGCTGAAACGAAAGCACCACCATGTGTCACTAATATAGAATCTAATTTTAACGCCTTTGCTACTTTATGAGCGGATTGAAAATTACGGCTCGTAAATAACGTAACGTATACATCTTTTCTTTTCACAAATTCAATTGTTTCTCTTAATCCTTTTGCAATTTTTCCATTGTTGTATAGTAGTGTCCCATCTATATTAAGAGCTAGTAAGCGATAAATCATGTCGCACTCCCCCTCTTCGCTGTTGTACTCTATCCATAATTTATGAAATACACCCGATAAATAGAACGAGTTAGAATTACTACTGAAAATTTGGTTTACTATATACATATACACTTAGTAAAGGAGATAGTACAATGCAGGCACCTCCTTCCTTTTATGAAGGCGATACGTTAGAAGTAGCAAAAAAATTACTCGGGCAAAAACTCGTTCATATTGTAGACGGAATAAAGCGAAGCGGAATCATTGTAGAAGTAGAAGCATATAAAGGCCCAGATGATAAGGCCGCACATAGTTACGGCGGCAGACGGACAGACCGCACAGAAGTCATGTTTGGCGCACCAGGGCATGCTTACGTATATTTAATTTACGGTATGTATCATTGTTTTAACGTTATTACAGCACCAGTTGGCACCCCGCAAGGTGTTCTCATTCGAGCCCTTGAGCCGGTAAATGGAATAGAAGAAATAAAACTAGCACGCTACAACAAAACAGACATTACAAAAGCGCAGTACAAAAATTTAACAAACGGTCCTGGCAAACTATGCCGTGCCCTCGGAATTACTTTAGAAGAACGAGGCTTATCATTACAAAGTGACACATTACATATTGAACTCGTCCCAAAAGATGAACACATATCATCACAATATAAAATAGCAGCAGGACCTCGTATTAATATCGACTATGCAGAAGAAGCTGTACATTATCCGTGGCGTTTTTATTATGAGGGACATCCGTTTGTTTCAAAGAAATAAGCAATATCAACAATTTTTCAAATATATCTATCATAACTTACAATATATCAACGGTTCGACAAGAAATATCGATTTATCGACAAATAATAACATTACGAATAAAAGAAGACTGTTCCAAAATGGAACAGTCTTTCCCTTTTACTCTGCACCTTCCGCAGTTGCAATATTATCCTCTAAGTTTTCTCTTGATAATTCAGCCGCCATAAAATCAGCTGTTTCTGGAAGTGCTAAATGCATATGAGCTTTTTGACAAATTTGAATCGTACAGTTTTCTATAACATAGTCGAAAACATGTCCACCCCCGCTTCTTTCATCATCAATATAATGTAAGTGGAATCCAGCTACACCAATACCTTGCGCATAATCTGGTGTCCAAAATCCAGCAAGCGTACCTTCTGTATTTTCAAATGAAAAGATTGGTTGTGATTTCGTCACTTCAACGAGCGGTGTATACGGTTTTTCTTGTCTTGGAACAGTTCTCGTTCTTACTTCACGGAACGTACCGTCCATTCGAATACCGTAAAATAAGTTTTTACTTGGCATTAATTCATGTAATAATGCTTCAACTTCTTCACGATTCATCGGACGCTCTACCGTATAACTCATTTCTTTTTCAAAAAACGTTACAGTCGCAAATGGTGTTGTTTCTTCTGGTTCTACTTTTTCTGCTGAACCGTCTGAACGTAAATGATAAAATTCATTATCAAATGCAATCATTTCACCATCTAATTGATCAAATGTGCCGATGCCAAAATCACCATGTTTTTTCAAATCTTCAAAGCTAATCACACCATCATATATACCATCTAATAGCGCAAGCATTGTAGATGTTTGATATACTTCATTACTCGTTTTCGTTTTTTTTGCATCAATATCAATTAATTGCGCAACAGTCATCTCAAATCTGCCTCCATTAGTTTAATTGGTTTGGTAATAATTTTTCGCTTAATTTAATATTGTCACGATAGTCAATTGGAATATCAATAATGACAGGACCATCTGCTGCTAATGCTTCTTTTAATACCCCTTCTAATTCATCAGGCGTGTTAACACGAAGACCTAACGCCCCGAAACTTTCCGCATATTTCACAAGATCAACATCGCCAAACTCTGTAGCTGATGTTCTGCCGTATTTCATCATTTGTTGGAATGCAACCATATCATATGTGCCGTCTCTCCAAACAAGATGGACGATTGGAGAATTTAAACGTACCGCCGTTTCTAACTCCATCGCTGAGAATAAGAAACCACCGTCACCTGATACGGAAACTACTTTTTTACCTGGTTCTACTAAAGTAGCTGCGATTGCCCAAGGAAGTGCAACACCTAACGTTTGCATGCCGTTACTAAATAATAATCTACGTGGTTCATAAGAACGGAAACATCTCGCCATCCAAATAGAATGGGAACCGATGTCACATGTAACGGTTGTATCGTCACTAATTAAAGAACGAAGTGTACGAATCACTTGAAGTGGGTGCGTAACACCCTCCGAAGCACGGTTCGGAACTTCTGCTTGTTCTGATAATTTTGCGCGTAATCGTTCTAACACCGCTTCTGATTTCGTACTTAATACAAGTTTCGGTAATTTCTCCGCGATGCTATTTACCGTTAAGGCAATATCACCAATTAATTCACGCTCTGGTTGGTAATCATGGTCGATATCTGCTTGATGGTCGTCAAGATGAATAATCGTTCTGTCGCCAAGTTTATTCCAAAACTTTGGATCATACTCGATTGGATCATAACCGATAGAAATCACAAGGTCTGCTTCTTCTAGTAAAATATCACCTGGTTGGTTACGGAATAATCCAACGCGGCCGAAGAAATGATCTTCTAACTCACGTGAAATCGCACCAGCTGCTTGATATGTTTCAACGACAGGAAGTTCTGTATCCGCAATTAATTTACGAACAGCTTTCGTCACTTCATTTGTGCTCGCTCTCATACCGAGTAAAATAACTGGTAATTTCGCTGATTTTATTTTTTCTACTACATATGTAATATCATTTGTGGGAGCGATTCCAAGCTGTGGCTTAGAAAGCGCACCGATAGACTCTACAGTTGTTTCCGCAGTCATAACGTCTTGCGGAAGACTTACTAAAGTAGCTCCCGGATTTGTGGAAGTCGCACTTCGAAATGCATTACTAAGTGCTTCTGGCACATTATCAGGATGCTCTACTTCTACGCTATATTTTGTGATTGGTTCGAATAGTGCAGCATTATCCATAGATTGATGCGTACGTTTTAATCGATCCGTACGCGGTACTGCACCAGCTAAAGCAACAACGGGATCACTCTCCGCATTCGCAGTAACAAGACCTGTCGCTAAATTTGATGTCCCTGGTCCTGAAGTTACAAGACATACGCCCGGTTTCCCTGTTAATCTACCAATAGCAGCTGCCATAAATGCTGCATTTTGTTCATGACGACAAACGATTAACTCTGGTCCTCTTTCTTGCAATACATCAAATACAGAGTCAATCTTTGCTCCTGGAATACCGAAAACATGTGTAACACCTTGTTTAATTAAACAATCAACAACAAGATCTGCTCCTTTTGTTTTTGTCTTCACGTCGTTTGCTTTTACACCTGTACTCAAAACTAATCATCCCTTTATTTCATAATGTGTGTAATAAAGATTTTAATTTCACCTAGTTAATTAAGCTGGTGAAGTATCATTTATCATTATATTACAAATGCATTATTTTTCCAACAATATGAATTCGACATTATTTTGACAAGATTTAAAGAATACGCTTACAACCTTTTGTTTATCTTAAAATAACATTTTTATATCTCTTCTAAAAATGTACAAAAATACTTCCACCTATTCACATTATTAACAAATTTATAGTACCTTGCAAAGAATAATAGTAAGTGATATATTTGTAAATAATGGAATAACCATTATTTGGAATGTTATTCACGATTAGTATATCTCCTTTCAAAAAGTAGATATAGATTGTGTGTGCTGTTTAGAAAAAAGATAGGATTTTCAGCCATAATTCATCATTTTATAAAGGAAAGTGATCGTTATGAACAAAAGTGAATTTTTAGAACAACTTAGTTCTTCCCTACGGAATATGCCTAATTCAGAAAAGGAGGATATTATCTCGGAGTACGAAACTCATTTTATTAGTGGTAAACAAGATGGAATATCTGAAGAGGAAATTTCTAAAAAGCTAGGAAACCCTAAAACTATCGCTAAAGAACTTACTGTTTCATATGTAATAAGTAACGCTGACAATAGACGCAGCCTAAAAAATATTATGACAGCACTGTTTTCTGTTATGAGCTTAAGTGTTTTAAACTTTGCCTTTATCTTTATCGCCTTTTTCGTACTACTCTTTTTATTACCGATTCTTCTAGCACTTATCATTGCCACGCCAGTATTAATTATTTCGCCTATTTTATTAATAGGATTAGGATTCTTTAAAGGGTTTCATCAAATTAGTTATTCCGATGTTTATAATGTGTTCATCGCTTTTTGCGTCGGTTTACTCATATCCGTCATATCTTATCAAATGGTAAAACATCTATATGCACTTTTAGTAAAGTATTTGAAATGGAATATTGCTATTTTACAAAGACACTAATGAATGTAAAAGGAGATTAAAATGAAGAAATATACTTTATATTCACTCATGCTACTTACTCTTTTATTTCTATCAGCTTGTTCAAACATTGCACAACCTAAGGAAGAAAACGATGTACAATCTATTAAAGATGTTGCTATTAAAGTTCCAGAAAATATATTTAGTTCCTCAAAGAAAAACGAAACTATTAATGAAGACGAAATGAAGCAAAATATAAAAAATTATATAGATTATAGTTGGGAGTTATCTGAAAATATCATCCCTTTCGCTTCAACAAATTCTGATAAGAATTTCACGGAATCTGACCAAGAAAAATTACAAAAACTAATTGATTTAGCGAAACAAAACGATGCGAACTTCCATCATTTTATTAGTAACAATACGATTCCTGATGATTACAAACAGCCTTCAAAGGAAATTCATAATTATATTTCAGCATCTACAGCACTTTCAGTAGAATTAGATCAGGAAATAGAAAAATTCGCTCAAGATGGTAACTTATTCAATACTGATTTCTCTTTTACAAAGCGCTTTGAGAAAGTTAATGGTAGGAAGCAAAAAGAAATTGAAAAGTTTTTGAAGGAGAAAAACATTAAAACGGAGTATTTCAAAAAATAACAAACAAAAAAGACGTGTGTAGAGATAATAAACTTGTTTACTTCTTATAGGGCTAACGAAGTAGTTTAATGGAAGAAGAATTTATAGTGAGTGTTATAATAATCAATAACTTAAGCAAAGGGGGCAGCATTTTTGCACAAACTCAATGCATTAATACCAGAGCTATCAGTTTCAGATATGGAGGAAAGTTTAAATTTCTATTCGGAAATTCTCCTGTTTAAAATTCAATACCAAAGACCAGAGGATAAGTTTGCTTTACTGTCTTTAAATGACTGCCAGATTATGATTGAAGAAGTAAATGGTCATTGGAGTACTGGGGAGTTATCTTATCCCTACGGAAGAGGAATCAATTTTCAAATTATCATAAATGATATTGATTCACTATATGCTAGTTTGAAAAAGAACGAGTATCCAATTAAATTTGATATTCAAGAGAATTGGTATAGAGCTGATACTAAATTAAAGGGACAAAAAGAATTTTTAATTATGGATCCTGATGGTTATCTATTAAGATTTGTTCAAAATTTAGGTGAAAAAGATGTTGAGGCAGATTAAGCTATGTAAAACAGGATAAAAATTTAGTAAATGGAGCAAGCTACTTTTTTTCAATAAGCGGCATTAGTTGAAGAAAAATTAACCAACTTTATTATTTTTATAAATTAAAGGCTACAACAATTAAATTTAGTTTTAAATAAATTTAAAACCACCTACAAGTTAATTTTAATAGGTGGCTATTACATTTCTTATACTAAAATTAAACACCTTTATTGTCACTGAAAAAGACGCCCCTATACTAGGAGCGTCTTCTCTCATTACGCTTGTTGTTGCGCGCTATATAATTCTTCAAGTGGCTTCATGATAATTTTGTTAACGTCACCGATTACAACGTTTAGGCGTTGCTCAGTTTCCATTAATTTTGTAATTTTAGCATCTTGTTGAATGCGAGCTACAACTTCTTGTGCTTGTTGGTTGTCTTCTTCAGTGATTTCTTGGCCTTGCATCATTTTTTGTTGTAGGCTAAGTTGCATTGTACGGAACTCATCGAATAAGTTCTTTGAAGCTGTGTCAGCTTGAACTGCTGCGTAGCTCTCTTTTAAAGTTTTGAAGTCTTCGTTTTCAGCGATTGCTTTTTGTAATTCATATGCAACATCATGAATGTTCTTTGTCATTTTATTTTTCCTCCTTTAGAAGGCTAGCGCTTTTCATACGCACTGCCTTTTCAGTGCATTTACATACGCACCTCTTCTTACCATATCAAACTATGCAAGAGATGTGAAGAAATTTCACTTTTATTTCTATGTACTCACCTTATTATCTAAGAAACAATAGTAACAATCCTTGTACGAGTCCGATCATTCCGCCTAATAACGCTCCTAAATACGTAATCATTTTCAATTCGTTTTTCGTAATAGACAGAACTAAGTCTTCTAATCTTTCTGTTGAGAATGTAGACACTTCTTGCTGGACAATTTCCGCAAGGTGTAGATTATTTAGTATACTCTCTACATTTTCTGTTCCCCACTTTAAGCCTTTCGCTACTGCACTTGGAACCACTTTTTCAATAATTGTTTCTCGAACTGGTTCACATACTTGCTGAACAGATTGATTTAAAAACTTACTCACTGTTTCCTCTACTTTAACTGCTGACAGCACGGAGCTTACAATCATTTCTTTCTCTACAAATGCTTCTAATTCTTTTACATCTCTTCCTTTTAACTTTTCCCACTCTTTTTGCAGTACGTCAGTTAAAAGCTGCTTTGTAGCATCTTGCCCTAAAAACTTAATAACTTCTGGCTGCACACGATCCACTACACTTACATTTCCTAAAAACATTCCGACTAAGTTAAGCAGCGTTCCGCGAGAAGCAAAGAAATCATCAATCATTTTTGAAAGACGTGCTTTCCCTTCTTCACTTTCAAAAAAGCTAATTCCTCGCTCTAAAATAAACGCCGAGACATTCGGAATCGCATTCTCTACTTTTTCATTTACAGAATGAGGTAAAGCCTGTTCCCATGTATATGTATAATACTCTGCTAAAAATGCATGAATTTTTTCTGTAATCACATGTTCGATTTTTCGAGTCGCTTCTTCTTCTACATGCGCTACATTCCATTTTTCTAACATATGTCGCAGTGATTGTTCATTCGTAATTACTTTATCCACTTCCACTTGCGCCCAGTGAATTAAACCTTTTTGAAACTCTTCATTTGTTAGCTTTTTTCCAATTCCTTCTGGTGTTAACAAATGTTCTACAACCATATTTCCTAATTGAACAGCAAGTTCATCACGACGCTTCGGAATTAACCCTGGTGTAAATGGAACTTGAAACTTTCCGATATAAATAGGACGATGAGGACGAAATAACATTTTTATCGCTAAATGATTCGTATATCCCCCAATAATTGCTCCGAGTCCTGTCGTCGTTAACATATTTAACCATATATTCATTACAATCAACCTTTCACTTCTCCAAAACTATAGCATATCATCATACGGACAAAAGTATAATGGTATAAAAACGTATTTGCAATATATAGCTTCGCCTATTATGCAAATAGTAGTAAAGGAGTGATTTCGTTGGTTCTCGGTCTTTTAGCTTCTAAACTTCATTACGAACAAACGTATTACACCGAAATCGCTAAACGCGCTCGGCTTTATCATAATGTCGTTGCCCAGTTTACGCCATTTTGTATTGATCCTAAAACAGACCTTATTTCTGGTCTTATTTACGATACAGATACAGGAAAATGGAAAGAGCAAACATTCCCTATTCCTTCTTATATATATGATCGTTATTCTTTTCACGAGGAAACAGACTTTGAAAAAGCAAAATCAATTATTCACTCTTTGCACAATCGTCCTTCCACTACCTTTTTAAATAACACACTTATTAATTTAAGTGAACTACATGATTTATTTCTCACTAATAAAAAACTGTCTCCTTATATACCAAAATTTGAAATTGCAACGATACAAAACATTTTCAAACTGTTGTTAAAAACTAAAGATATTATTATACGCCCCACTAATATACATTCTAAGGATAACTTATATCGAATTGCTTACAAAAATAAAACGTTTCATATCGATACAGTAAATGAAAAATACCATACTTCTATTACAATCAAACGGACAGACGAATTTATATCTTGGTGTAAATCTAACATACGTTCATCCCGTTACATAGCGCACACTATGCTACAACCACCAAATCAATTAACATATCCACTCCACATTCGAACCATTTTGCAAAAAAACAAAGAACAAACTTGGACTGTTATCGGTCAATTTATACAAAAAAGCTCATTTCCTAATCAACTTTTACCCTTAGCAACGGACGATGATTCATTGCATTCATTTTCAAAAATTAAATACGTACTATCTAGTACGGGTGTGCAACTATTGCACGACGCTTTACATGACATTATAAATGAAGTATTCCAAACACTAGATCAGTCTTATTCTTCGTTATTTGAACTAGAACTTTCCACAATTATGGATCAAAAAGGTGCAATCTGGCTTATGTATGTCAACACGATCCCTTCTTACGAACAATACATTCGTCATAGTGATTCATTAGCTGAAAAGATATTTCACGGGCCACTTAAATTCAGTCGCTTTACACCATAATGAAAGGAGGTAAACCTATTTTGAAAGAACATATATATACATTAAACATTTCAGATGAACATCCAAATAGCATTACTTTACCTTACGTTTTTTCTATTACACCACCTATTACATCCCTCTCCTTCGGTATACGTCACATTGCAAGTGAAGAGGTGAAAATTCATTATTCCTTTACTCGCGAAATTATTATCGGAAAACATATTGCCGAAAAACTTTTACTACCTCAATCCACTACTATTCATGCATTCACACAAAACCAAACAATTATTTTCGGACCCTTAATCGGCATTTTTACAACTGGCTTTAACGATGATTCTTCTAACCCTTTAGGAAATCGTTCAATTGCTCTCAGTGAGTTGTTAACACCACCATTCTCATTACGACCGTTCGTATTCGTCTTTGGCGTTCAACATATACACTGGGAAGAAGAGACGATTGAAGGATATTTCTTTCAAGAGAAACAATGGATAAAGAAAAAAGTCCCTTTACCAAATGTCATTTACGATCGATTACCGAATCGACAAGCAGAAAATTATAAACCGATCGTCAGAGCAAAAAGAAAGTTAGAACATGACTACTCTATCCCATGGTTTAACCCAGGTTTTTTTAATAAATGGGAAGTTCATCAACTTCTTATGAAAGACGAATCAATTAGACCCTTATTACCAAACACAGAAGCATTTCAGCATTTTGAACAAGTAGAACGGTTTCTTGGCACGTATAAATCTGTGTACATGAAACCAATACACGGGAGCTTTGGTAGAAATATTCATCAAATATTTTATTCTCAAACAGAGAATTGCTACTACTGTCGTTATCGCGAAAATGAAGAAAATAAACTGAGAAAGTATCAATCATTAGAAACTCTTCTAAACCACGTATTAAAAGGACATGATTTAAAAAAGTTTATCGTACAGCAAGGTATTTCGTTACTTCGCTTTGATGGGCAACCTGTTGATTTCCGCATTCATACAAATAAAAATCATTTCGGTAATTGGATAGTTAGTGCAATCGTCGCCAAAATTGCCGGCAAAGGCAGTTTAACAACGCACGTAAATAGCGGCGGTGATACAAAATTGCTACAAGAACTTTTTCCAGATTCAACGAAACAAGTTCAAATTGAAAATAAATTAAAACATACTGCCTTACAAATAAGTTACGCGCTCGATGAACAAGTAACCGGAAATATTGGAGAAATCGGTTTTGATATCGGTTTAGACACAAAGGAAAATCCGTGGCTCTTTGAAGCCAACTCTAAACCTGGGCGAACTGTATTTCAAGATAAAAAATTAAAAGAACAAAGTGAAATGACGCGCCAATTATTTTACGAATATGCCGTCTACTTAACGGAACATTCTTTACGTGATACAAAAGAAAAAATGTCTCAAATCAAATCCGGGACTTCATCAAACACCGAACATATCCCTTCCCCTATGATTCACTCACAAATACAAAAACAAAAACTTCCACCAAGATAATAAGGTGGAAGTTTTCTATTTACACAAGTTTCACTACAACCTCAGTTTCCACGTTACATACTCCGCAATAAAAAATATGATTGCAATATTCATTTGAATTATTATGCGTTAAACCATCTACTGCACTTAATAATTCTTGATCCATATAGGCACTATAATCGTCTATGTAATCTACAGACTTCCCATAATCTTGGAGTATACTTTGGCAATTTTGACAAGAATATGTTTGTGATTCTAATGCGTTGCAAAGCGGGCAAATCCCCATCATGATTCCTCCATACGTTATCGTTTAAAGCCTCTCTTTTTTAGATTGAAGAGAGCACCTACCCATGCATAGGAGCGATCACTCCATCCCTACTTAAAAATAGAACTATGAAGTTGCTACCGATTTCATTTCAATAAATCATAAATAAGAAGCTAATGATTAGCCTACAAGTAGCAGACTACAATGAGAAAATTATATTTAATATCCTCCTTAGTTTGGCCTGTTTTCTTAAAAATACAACGATTACTCTTATTTCATAATTTACAAAATCAATACGTTTTTTTGACAAAATTTACAAATTATTATTTCGTATATCTTTCTAGGTAACATCCATACTATGAGTACAAACTTAATTACCGATGGATTAGCGCCAACCGGGGCGATAATCTGGTTCAACTCCAGCTAGTCCAACCAAAAAAAATTTTTATAACTCTAAGGAGGATATATTCCTATGGCAAACCAAAATTCTTCAAATCAATTAGTAGTACCAGGTGCAACAGCTGCAATCGATCAAATGAAGTACGAAATCGCTCAAGAATTTGGTGTACAATTAGGAGCAGATTCTACGGCTCGCGCTAACGGTTCAGTTGGTGGAGAAATTACAAAACGTCTAGTTGCAATGGCTGAGCAAAGCCTTGGCGGATTCCAAAAATAAATATATATGGCAAAAAGGTCTCAGGGCATATACCCTGAGACCTTTCTTAATTTACTGCAACATTTGTAAAAACTTCTTCGTACGTTCTTCTTTTGGATTTGTAAATACTTCTTCTGGTGTACCTTGTTCGACAACGACACCACCATCCATGAAAATAACACGGTTGGCAATTTGATGTGCAAAACGCATTTCGTGCGTTACAATAACCATCGTCATGCCTTCTTTAGCAAGTTCTTTCATGACTTTTAAAACCTCTTGAACGAGTTCAGGATCAAGCGCTGAAGTCGGCTCATCAAATAGTAACACTTCTGGCTCCATCGCAAGCGCGCGCGCAATTCCAACGCGCTGTTGTTGTCCACCTGATAATTGGAATGGATATAAATCCACTTTATCTGCTAAACCAACTTTTTCAAGGAAATAGTTTGCTTTTTTCTTTGCTTCTTCTTTCCCTACTTTTTTCACTGTAATGAGCCCTTCCATTACATTCTGAAGTGCTGTTAAATGAGGGAATAAGTTATGGTGCTGGAAGACCATACCTGTTTGTGTACGAAGATTTACAATATCTTTCTTCGATACTTTTTGAGCGAAATTAAGCTCTTTATTACCAATGCTAATATTACCAGCATCCGGTGTTTCTAGTACGTTGAGACAACGCAAGAATGTCGTTTTACCAGATCCAGACGGCCCAATAATAACAACAACCTCGCCCTTCTCAACTGTTAAATCTATATGCTTTAGTACGGTATTATCTCCGAAACTTTTTTGTAAATGTTGAATTGAAATCATAAAAACAAAAACTCCTTTTGTAAAAGGATTATTTTAACGTATAGCGTTCTGAACGCTTTTCTAACATCTGTTGTACGATTGATAATAAGAAACAAATAACCCAATAAATAAGACCTGCTTCAAAATAAACAATTAAAAATTCGTAGTTCATCGCCGCAATTTCCTGCGCTTTTCGGAACATTTCTGTTACTAAAATTAACGATGCTAATGAAGTATCCTTCACTAAGCTAATAAAGGTATTTGAAAGCGGCGGGATTGATACACGCGTCGCTTGTGGTAAAATAACACGTTTTAGCGCTTGCGGGTATGTCATCCCAATTGTGTAAGCTGCTTCCCACTGCCCTTTCGGAATGGAAAGGATAGAAGCACGAATAATTTCCGATGCATATGCACCGACATTTAATGAAAATCCAACAACTGCTGCTGTATATGGCTCAACTTCAATATTAAGAGTTGGAAGTCCATAGAAAATAATAAATAATTGTACAAGAAGTGGCGTTCCGCGAATGATAGATACATAGATACGAGCAATCCATTGTAAAATACGACTACCAGAAATACGTGCGAGCGCTGTTAACGTTGCCAGTATAATCCCGATAATAAATGTAATAAGCGTTAATGGAATTGTTGTAAAAACAGCTTCCTTCAGCATAGGCATGAAGGAAGTCTGCATAATATCTATCCAAGTAGACAATCGATCTGAAACCAATGCACTACTTAGATACATTTTCACCGAACCATTTTTTCGTTATTTTGTCATACGTACCGTCTTTTTTCATATCTTCTAACGCTTTATCTACTTCTTGTACAAGCTTATCGCTACCTTTACGGAATAAGAATCCACTTTCTGAAGCTTCTTTTTCAGTATCTACAATTTTAATTTTCGCATCTTTTTTCGTTTCTAAATAATTTAATACTGATAACTTATCATTAATTGTAAAATCAACGCGTCCTGAAGCTAATAATTCTGCTGCTTGGCTAAATCCTTCTACACCAATAATTTCCGCACCATTTTTCTTAGCGATATCTGCATAGTTACTCGTTAAAGATTGTGCTCCTTTTAATCCTTTTACATCAGCAAATGTAGCAGGCTTATCTTTATCTTTTGCAATAACTAATGCCGCTGAAGATGAAACGTATGGCTTAGAGAAATCGTATTTCTTTTGACGATCTTCACGAATACCAACTTCGTTTGCAACCATATCGAAACGTTTTGCATCTAAACCAGCAAGTAAGCTATCCCACTGTGTTTCTTTAAATACAGGCTTTACACCTAAACGTTTTGCAACTTCTTCTGCTAATTCAACATCGAATCCAGTTAATTTATTGCTTGAATCGTGGAACGTAAATGGTGGATATGTACCTTCTGTACCAATTACAAGTTCACCGCTTTGTTTAATCTTTTGTAACGCATCTTGACTAGCTGTATCTTTTTTCTCTTCTTTACCGCAGCCGGCTACAATCCCGATCGCTAATGTAGTTACTGCAAGCACTGAAAATAATTTCTTCATGATTGTAATCCTCCAAGTATTCTGATAGGAATTTAAAAACTATATTGATTGTATGCAATCTTGAACAATTTTTCAATGAAAATGTTCTTATTTAGTTTATCCTTTTTCTTCATAATCAAACAAAAGGGAAAAATAACGCTACATACAAAAAATAAGTAACATTTTTTAATATAGCATTTATAAAGAAAAAGGTAAAACAATACTTCTTATTTAACTGTCGTAATTCGCTAAAGAGTCGACATGTTCATCAATAAAAAAGAACTTGTGAAAATCACAAGTTCTCCTCCATACCTATTAAGCACTCTGATTGCCTTCCATTTGCGTTTTATACATATCATAATAACGCCCACGCTTTTTCATTAGTTCATCATGAGACCCTTTTTCCAAAATCGTCCCTCTATCGAGCACAATAATTTGATCCGCACTTTTAATCGTTGAAAGACGGTGAGCAATAATAAACGTCGTTCTTCCTTTTTTCACAACTTCCAGCGCTTGTTGAATCATCGCCTCTGTTTCTGTATCAATACTAGATGTTGCTTCATCTAAAATTAAGATAGCTGGATCAAAAGCAAGCGCCCTAGCAAACGAAATAAGCTGACGTTCTCCAGTGGAAAGCGTACTTCCCTTTTCTGTAATTTCTTCATTTATATTGTTTGCAAATCTTTCAGCACCAACATCATGCAATGCTTTTATGATACGCTCTTTTGAAATTTTTTCGTTTTCTAAGCTTACATTGGAAGCGACCGTTCCGCTAAATAAAAACGGATCTTGCAGTACGATTCCCATATGCTCACGAGTTGCTTGTTTCGGCATTTCTCTTACATCATGACCATCAATCGTAAGCTTTCCTTTTTCAAACTCATAAAATTGAAAGAGTACATTCATGATAGAACTTTTTCCTGATCCAGTATGACCAACAAGTGCCACTGTCTCGCCTTGTTTCGCTTCAAAAGAAATATTTTTTAACACTTCATCTTTTCCATTATAAGAAAATGATACATTATCAAATTTTACATTTCCTTTTAAACGAGGCATGCGTTCTTCTTCTACCGCTTCCCCTTTTTCCTCTAACAATTCAAAGACACGTTCTGATGCAACGCGCGCTTGCTCTAAGTTTGCAAGCTGGTTCACCATATTCGTAATTGGCGAGAATAATCGTGTTAAATAATCGACGAACGCATACAGTACCCCAAGTGAAATAATACCTGTAGCACTTAATGACGCACCGCCGAAATACCAAATTACTCCTGTGAAAGCAATATTTCTTAATACAGATACTAAATTATGCGAAGTTGCTGCATTTAAATTTAAAATTTTATTTTGATACTTAAAATAATCGCCATTTAATTCTTCAAATTCTTTTTTCGTTTCACGCTCTTGACGGAACGCTTGAATAATTGGCATCCCTTGAATGGATTCATTCACTGTTCCGTTAATATCAGATAAACGAGAGCGCATTTTATGATTGTATACAGACGCGTATTTTCTATAAAGAATCGCCCAAACAATTAAAATTGGGATAATTAATAAACATAATGAAGCGAGCTTCACATCTAATAAAAATAGCGCAGCGAATATCCCAATAATATAGATGATACTAGAAACGAATGTTGCCAGCACCGTTACATATAAATCACGAATGGCCTCTGTATCATTCGTCACGCGCGAAACAATTTTCCCCGCCGGTAAATGATCAAAGTACCGAATTGGCAACGTTTGAATATGAGAAAAAACATCTTCCCTCATAATTTGAATAATTTTGTTCGCTGCCTTCTGCAAGAAAAACTGCTTTCCGTATGCAAATAATGATACGACTACTAATAAAGCGAAATAGCCACCACCAAGTAATAATAGACGGTTTATTTCTGGCTTATAAAATGCAAATACTTCTTCCTTTGTTAATGCTTGCGCTTTATAAACTTGCACCGCTTTACCATTTTGAACGGTAATCATATCCCCTTTTACAGTACGTGACCCTTCCTCATTTACTTTATTCGGTACAAAATAATATTGAAAACCGACTTGCATCACACGTACTTCTTTACCTTTTGTCTCGCCTTGTTCAAAGCGATCACTTCGCTTATAAAAAGCGCCATTATATGAAACAGCTTCTTCACTCTTTTCTGTTTCATACCAAGGTTTCTCTATCCCGACGATATGATCATCAATCATCGTTTTAGCAACGAAAGGACCAGCAAGCTCTGCGATGACGAAAATAAATAACATTAACATCGCAGCAAAAATCGTCCCTTTCACTTTCATCGCATATTGAAATAATCGTTTTGAAACGCTCATATTTTCACCCCACTATCCGCACTTTCACTTTCACCTTGTTGTCTTTCAAACTGTTCAGCATACCAGCCTCCGCTCTGGATAAGCTGAGCATGCGTACCTTCTTCTATAACTGCGCCTTCATCCATAACGAGAATCCAATCCGAATGTTGCACTGCAGATAAACGATGCGTCGTAATAATCGTTGTCTTTCCGCTTCTTTCCGTTCTTATATTTTCAATGATCGCTGCTTCCGTACGAGCATCTACAGCTGATAAAGAATCATCCAAAATTAAAATTTCTGGATTTTGAATAACAGCTCGCGCAATTGAAATCCTTTGCTTTTGTCCACCTGATAAAGAAACACCTTTCTCTCCAACGAGCGTTTCTAATCCTTCTGGTAAAAACTCTAAGTCTTTTTTAAACGCAGCAATTTCAATTGCTTTCTCTAGTTCTTCTTCAGTCGCTTCCCTATTTCCGAATAAAATATTTTCTCGTGCTGTTTTTGAGAACAAAATATGCTCCTGCGGTACATAGCCAATCCACCCGAGTACATTTTCATTCGTTATTTTATCTAATGTCACATCAGAAACTGCAATATCTCCATCTCCAAGCGGATATTGGCGAAGAAGCTGACGTACAAGCGTCGTTTTCCCGCTTCCTGTTTTTCCGACAACCCCTAGCGTTTCTCCTTGCTTTAATGTGAAAGAAACCTTTTTTAAATTTTCTTCAGTTGATGAAGGATATGAAAAAGACACATCATCAAACTGAATATAATCCGGCTCCTGTACAAGCTTTGGATGTTTCGGATCCTTTACATCTGGTTCATACGCTAACGTTTCATTCACACGGTCAAGCGAAGCATTTCCTCTTTGCATAACATTGATTAATTCACCAATTGCAAACATCGGCCAAATCATCATCCCTAAATACACGTTAAAAGAAACGAGTTCACCAAGCGTCACTTTTGACTGGAACACAAGGTATGCACCGTACACTAAGCCGATTAAATAACTAAGACCGACAAGCATTTTCACAGTTGGTTGGAATAATGCATCAATTCTCGCTACCTTCATATTTTTTTCGTAGACGTCATCTCCTAAATGATGAAATCTTTCCTCGTCTGCATTCTCTTGTACGTATGCACGAATAACGCGCACACCAGCGATTGATTCAAGCACTTTATCGTTCATATCACCAAACGCATCTTGCGCAACGGTAAATCTTTCATGCAATTTCTTTCCATATATATTCATCGCATACGCCATAATTGGAAGCGGGATAAGCGCTGCAAATGTCAGCTCCCAACTAATTGTAAATCCCATCATAAAAACGATCGTAAGCATGTATAAACTAGAATCTACAAGCGTTAATATACCAAAACCAGCTGTCATAGCGATTGCTTTTAAATCATTCGTTGCCCTCGCCATTAAGTCGCCAGTACGATTTTTTTGATAAAAAGTCGGCGTCATCTTAAGTAAATGCCCCATAAATTTAGAGCGCATCGTTTTCTCCAGTACAAATGCACCGCCAAACAATTGATGTTGCCATACGAAAGTGAGGCCATATCCAACGATCGTAACCCCTATTAAAATAAGAATAGATTGCATAATAGCTTCGTTTGATAACGTTCCTGTTTTTATGTTATCTATCGTAACCCCTAACACTTTCGGGGGAATCACTTCAACTATATTTACAATTAAAAGAGCTCCAATGGCGATACTATATCTCTTCCAGTGCTCTTTAAAAAACCACTTTAACTTTAGTAATACTGATAACAATGTAACCTCTCCCTTCTCGTTCTCGTTTATTTCTCATTTCTTTATCCACTATCCAAACCCATTACATTTACATTTCGTAACCCATACAATCTCATCACATTTTTCCACCTTCCAAAGTTTTATATAGGAATATGGAAAATAAACAAAAAAAAGCATACCGCCGCTTGACGATATGCACAGGAATGCATAAAAAGCGTACGTTACGATATACGCAACGTACGCTTTTTATAAGACAAAGATGCCCTATATATCCGCACGGGTTGCGTAATGATATAAATGTTTTCTGCCATTTAACAGAGCTAAGCTCATTACATTTACGATTACAATCATTACGCACACCCCCTTCATTTATTTTCCATTTATAATCTTACAACTTTATCGAGTATTCTGTCAATTGTTTTTTTACACATAAAGTAAAATACACGAAAATGCAAATGGTTCATGACATAATAAACCAGTTTGAAATAAAAGAATGTTCTGTAAGAAAGGGCATACAAAATAAAAAAAGAATAAGAAATCGTTTTCACAAACATTTCATTTGAAAAATGTTATCAAACCCCCTACAATCACCTTATACTCACTCTTACAAGTTGCTATTTTAGGAGGACTAATCATGACAACTAGCAATACGTACAAATTTTATTTAGACGGAGAATGGAGAGAAAGCTCTTCAGGAGAAACAATCGAAATTCCATCTCCATACTTACACGAAGTAATTGGACAAGTACAAGCAATTACTCGCGGAGAAGTAGATGAAGCAATTGCATCTGCAAAAGAAGCTCAAAAATCATGGGCTGAAGCTTCCCTACAAGATCGCGCAAAATACTTATATAAATGGGCTGATGAGCTCGTAAATATGCAGGATGAAATTGCCGATATCATTATGAAAGAAGTCGGTAAAGGCTATAAAGATGCGAAGAAAGAAGTTGTTCGTACAGCTGACTTCATTCGTTACACGATCGAAGAAGCTTTACATATGCACGGAGAAAGCATGATGGGCGATAGCTTCCCTGGCGGAACGAAATCGAAACTTGCGATCATCCAACGCGCACCACTTGGTGTTGTATTAGCAATCGCACCATTTAACTACCCAGTAAACTTATCTGCTGCAAAACTTGCACCAGCATTAATTATGGGTAACGCTGTTATTTTCAAACCAGCAACTCAAGGTGCAATTAGTGGTATTAAAATGGTTGAAGCACTTCACAAAGCTGGCCTTCCAAAAGGTCTTGTAAACGTAGCTACAGGACGCGGTTCTGTAATTGGTGACTACTTAGTAGAACACGAAGGCATCAATATGGTATCGTTCACAGGTGGTACAAACACAGGTAAACATTTAGCGAAAAAAGCTTCAATGATTCCACTTGTATTAGAACTTGGTGGTAAAGATCCTGGTATCGTTCGTGAAGATGCTGACTTACAAGATGCTGCAAACCATATCGTAAGCGGTGCATTCTCTTACTCTGGTCAACGTTGTACAGCTATTAAACGTGTACTTGTACACGAAAACGTAGCCGACGAGCTTGTTAGCTTATTAAAAGCGCAAGTAGCTGAACTATCAGTTGGATCTCCTGAACAAGACAGCACAATCGTTCCATTAATCGACGACAAATCTGCTGACTTCGTTCAAGGCTTAGTTGACGATGCTGTTGAAAAAGGTGCTACAATCGTTATCGGTAACAAACGTGAGCGTAACTTAATTTACCCAACATTAATCGACCACGTAACAGAAGAAATGAAAGTTGCTTGGGAAGAGCCATTTGGCCCAATCCTTCCAATCATCCGTGTTTCTTCAGACGAGCAAGCAATTGAAATTGCTAACAAATCAGAGTTCGGCTTACAAGCAAGTGTCTTCACAAAAGACATTAACAAAGCATTTGCAATTGCTAACAAAATCGAAACTGGTTCTGTTCAAATTAACGGACGTACAGAGCGCGGCCCTGATCACTTCCCATTCATCGGTGTAAAAGGTTCAGGTATGGGCGCACAAGGTATTCGTAAGAGCCTTGAGTCTATGACACGTGAAAAAGTAACTGTATTAAACTTAGTTTAATCTTATAAAAAGAAGCTGATCTATTTTTAGATCAGCTTCTTTTCTATATAAATACTTCCGATTTGGTTTTCCAAATCGAACTAAAACATGCCATAATAATTTTAATTCCTGAAGCACTTCTTCATAAGTGCCACGATCACTCCAAGATAATGGATTGCGTTTCAAATCCACTACAGCAGAGCCAATTATATTTGCATCGATACAATGATTCCTTGCAATGCGTCTTGCTAAAGATGGCATTTTTGAACCTCTAAAATCCATCGGAACTTCGTCTACCATAAGTACAAAACCGATGTGCCAATACAAATCAATAGCATACTTCAGGCAAATCTCTTCTAAAACTCTTCCTACATCCGTACCCTTAAATGAAGGATCTGCAACAAGCACCTCTACGTCTTCTTTAAGAGAAATCTCTCCATGAATCTGCGCTTCAATATAATGATTAAGATTACGGGCTGGCTCTTTGCTTACTAAATCTATAAACGGCCTTTTCAGGTTAGCCAGTAAATGATTAATAAATATTGTTGGAGTCAAATTTCCTTCACCAATTGCAAAATCTCTTACGAATGTCTCTTCTAAAAGAGCAGCTAAAATCATATCAAACTCCTCATAAGTCCCCTTTTCTTTCGGATCTTGATGCGAATCTAAATATGTATATGTAGAACGCGAAGAAACTTTTGGAGATAAAAGAAAATAACATGAACCAAAACGCGGAGCCGGCCCATCTGGATGTAACATTAACTTTAGCGCTCCGTATTTGGGCCGTTGCTCATTCGTTACGCCTTCTAATTGATATGCCCCTCCAAATATTCTCTTTTCCCAAAGGTCACGTTCACCACCAGGATAAGCAGATACGCTTCCATTAGATAGTAATGTTTCAAATTGACTTTTATATACTCCTTGCTCAAACAATGCTTCAGCAACACTTTTCATACTCGAATCAAGTCTGTCTGGATGAAAGTGTAAAGCAATCCTTGCATGAGATTTTAAATTAGCGACAGCTTCTTCAAATATTTCATCTGTAATATTAGACATTTTAAGTATATGATTAATCGTTGCTTTAGCCCCACGTTTTTCGTTCTCTGCATATTTTGAAATATACTCTAAAGCAAATAATTGAGATCTTGATAATTCCATAATCAAACCTCTCCTTTAATTAAAATGACCTTAATCATTTCAATTAAAAGCTTATTCTTTCCTTCTTATGAAACGAACCTGATTTATTTAAAAAAGTAATTTACTAAATCTTAATTATGCATACACGCATTTTTCATAGGCAAATGTACACATTCTACAGAAATGTGATATCCTAGCCATCGCTCAGCAATATGTTCAAATGATAAAACAGATCCCGTTGTAAAAAAACGATGCTTCGGATTCAGATTGTCAGACAAAATTCCTTTGTGCTGTAAAATGGTACTTAACTCTATCGCTGTTTCTTTTGCAGAACTAATAATCGTTACATCTTCTCTTAACTTACTTTTAATCACAAACTCTTCTCTATAATCTGATTATTACTATATCCATTGACGTATAAAAATACATTTGTTACTCTTAAAGACGTTAATTTAATATTTAAATCCTCATTCGTATCTCGGTGAGGTAGAGGTTGCAATCATTAAGAGTATCATTTCAGGAGATGTAGTGGCATTGATGAAGGAATGAGAAAGGAATGGTTGCCGAAGTAAGTCGTGTCCACCATGCACGCTTGCTGGGTCTGCATTTAATAAGTGCAGAACTGTCACAAACGTTTCGTTTGTGGAGAGCTATCGAGAGGTATGTCGTGGGTTTCTTATAAGATAGAAAGCATGTAGCGGCAGATTACGTGCTTTTTTTGTTTTGTTTGGGACTTCTCTTCTCTACTAAGAAGACATACATATCTCCTCGCTTGACTTGGTTATACTAACTTTGGAGGTATTTTCTATGCAACAAAAAAAATGGGGCTTTTGGGTACTAACAGCTTTCGTTGTCGGTAACATGGTTGGCGCTGGTATTTTCATGGTGCCAAGTACGTTGGCACAAACAGCAAGCCCACTCGGTGTCACTTTAGCTTGGTTAACAACAGGGTTTGGTGTTTTAATGCTAGCTCTTGTTTTCGGTAATTTAGCAATTCGTCGTCCTGATTTAACGACAGGACCACAAAGTCATGCATATGCTTTATTCTCAACACCAAAAAAGAAAAAAATGGCTGGTTTCAGTATGGTATGGGGATATTGGGTTGCAAACTGGGCAAGTAACGTTGCCATCATTACATCATTTGCGGGATATTTATCACTCTTCTTCCCAATTATGAAAGATACGCGACTACTATTTTCAATCGGTTCTTTTAACATAGAAGTCGGAAAACTAATTACATTTACGATTTGTTCCATCTTACTTTGGGGAACTCATATTATATTAACAAATGGTGTAAGCGGAGCTGGAAAACTAAACTTCTTAGCAACAACAACGAAAGTAACTGGATTCCTTTTATTCATCGTCGTTACGTTATTTGCATTCGAAGCTTCTAAATTTGGACAATGGTACACACCGATGATTGATAAATCAGGTGCATCACACGGTCTTCTTTCACAAGTAAATTTAGCTGCTCTTACAACGCTTTGGGCGTTTATCGGAATTGAATCAGCCGTTCTTTTATCAAACCGTGCTGTTTCTCCAAAAACGGTAAAACGTGCAACAGTTGCGGGATTACTTATTACAGTTGCAATTTACTTAGGAATTACAATTTTAACAATGGGTGTACTTCACGTTGATAAATTACAAGCTTCTGAACGTCCATTAGCAGATGCATTAAACGCTGCAATGGGTCATGGCGGCGGGAAACTGATGGCATTACTTGCTCTTACTTCCCTGTTCGGTTCTATCTTAGGCTGGATTTTATTAAGCTCAGAAGTACCTTATCAAGCAGCAAAAGAAGGTTTCTTCCCTTCCTTCTTCACGAAAACAAATAAAAAAGGAAGTCCAATTTACTCATTACGATTAACAAACATTATGTCGCAAGTATTCCTATTCTCAACATTATCAGGAACCATTGCGGAAGCTTATACATTCGTTATTACCGTATCGACACTGGCCTACCTCATTCCATATCTCGTTTCACCAATCTTCCAGTTAAAACTAGTCGCAACTGGTGAAACATATAAAAATGAAATGCGGGCAAGAATTACAGATGGCATAGTCGCAGTTATCGCACTTTGCTACGCACTATGGGTTATTAAAACCGGCGCATCCGATATAAAAACGTTCCTTCTCGGAATTGGTTTATTCGTAATTGGATTTGCTTTCTATCCATTAATGAATCGTGATCAGAAAAAAAATAACGAAAAGAAAAACGGGCAAGTTGCATAACGCAATTTGCTCGTTTTTTCTTTTGTAAAACATATATAATAGAACAAAGAGGTGAAAAACATGTCAATCGAATCGCTATGGAGCAGTCGCTTCCAACAACATATTCAAAATATCATTACATACTTTGCACGTATGATTAACGGTTTACTATATAGCTTTATCTTTATTTCATGCGTTGGTGCATATTATTATGCTCAGTTTCTAAAAGCATCTCCTTCTAAAGGAATATCTTTAATAATTATAACGATTGTACTTACATTCATTATAACGAGATGCCCTATCCGTACATTTATTCAAAAACCTGATGCTGTCTATTTGCTTGCATTAGAAGAGAAACTAACATCCTATTTCAAAAAATCTCTTCTATACAATTACATCATTCAGCTTTTCCCATTATTATTTACGTTCCTTATTCTCGTACCACTTGCACTGCAATCATTGCAATTAACTGTACCTTTTTTGTGTACAATCTTTATCATGTTAATGATTACGAAAGCTTGGAACATGTACATACATTGGATGTGGCGTGATAGTCACGAAAAAAATATATGGCTAATCATCCGTATTACTTGTAACGCCTTAATCATTTACATGCTGTTTTATTCCGCAAATGTTCTCATATTAGGCGGATTACTCTTACTACTTGCTTTCCTACTTCTATATACGAAAAAACAGCCTACAAAACGAATACCGTGGGATTACATAATCGAGCAAGAAGAAAAAATGAACGTTCGTTTTTATCAATTCGCTAGCATCTTCACTGATGTTCCGCAACTGAACAAACAAGTAAATAAAAGAAAATGGCTTACAAATTGGATTGAACCTTTATTACATAAAAAAAGAGCAACTTTCTTCTATTTACATACATTAGCATTTTTACGCGGGAATGATTATTTCGGTATATATATTCGCTTAGGATTGATTGGTGCTTTCGCCTTATATTTCATACCAAATATATACGTAAAAGGCGCTATCGCTTACATCGTTCTATATATGATTTCTATGCAGCTCCGTTCACTGTGGAAATATTTTTCAGGAAATATTATTGTAGCATTATATCCAGTCCATACTGAAGAAAGGATGAAGCAATTTCTTAGCTTAATCTTTATATTGCTAAGCATTCAACTCATTGTATTTTCGAGTGTTATACTCATTGCTACAGGTCAATTTTTACATAGCCTTATCATTATGATTGTCGGGTTACTCTGGATCAAATTTATTATTGTACCAAAAACGAAGCAACGCGTTTCTTCGTTTTAACGAAAAGAAATATCTTAAAAGCCAAGGAGCAAATAAATTATCTCCTTGGCTTTTTTATTTTGCTTCCTCAAACAAGAATCACTGAAACAACCGATATTTTATGATTTTTACATACAAAAACGATAATACATGTTTACGTCCTAATAAAAAGGGTATGTATTAAATTAACAAGGGAAACGAACTGGGGGGATTAGAAATTTAAAAGGAAACAAACACTACGATGCATTGCTCAAAGATGATTCTGGAACCGATACTATAATGTAAGGAGCTGACTGCAATGAGTAAAAAAATTGCTATTTTAATAACGGATTATTTCGAGGACACAGAATACACAGAGCCAGCAGAAGCTTTTAAACAAAAGGGATATGAATTAACAACTATTGAAGCAGAAAAAGGTAAAACGGTACACGGTAAGCAAGGAAAAAGTGAAGTTGTAATTGATAAAGGTATCGATGATGTTTCTCCAGAGAACTTTGATGCCCTCTTCATACCAGGCGGATTTTCCCCAGATATACTTCGTGCAGATGAACGTTTCGTTCGCTTTAGCAAAGCATTTATGGATGCGAAAAAACCTGTTTTTGCTATTTGTCACGGACCCCAATTACTCATCACTGCACAAACACTTGAAGGACGCGATGTGACTGGATATAAATCCATTGCGGTCGATTTGAAAAATGCCGGCGGAAATTTTCATGACAAAGAGGTTGTCGTATGCCAAAATCAGCTGGTCACAAGTAGACAACCAGAAGATATACCGACTTTTATTGAAGAATCGTTGCGTATATTAGGATAACTACTTTGGTTAACTAACCTCCTTTTATTTACATGAAAATAATTAATCAGTGGGGTTTTATTCATCCCCCCACTGATTCACCAACTGGTCGTTTACAGGCAATCCGACCACCACAAATAGCAGGATAAATAAAAAGAGGGGAACCCAAAAGTTCAGTTTTAATAATCTTTTGGATTCCTCTCTTTTCTCGCCCCAAAATTCCTTATCACTTTTCATAGGCAGTTCTCATATAGTGAAAATGACTATATAATTCCTATCCATAAGTTAAATAATGATTTCACACATACAAATAAAAAAAGATGGGAGCTCTATTATGAACAACAATCCACCTTCTCCTACCCAAGACAACTCTGAAGACAATAGCCGTGAAATTTCACTACAAACATTGCGGGTCATTGGACTTATCGTCCTCATTAGTGGTTATATCCTCGTCGCTCTCTCAGAAGTAGGTGAACTAAAAGTCTTATTAACAAACCCGAATGCCAATCCTGATTTAGCTGAAGTTGATCCGTTTTAGAGGCTATATAAAAAGCGAGTCCCAGTATAACTGGTTCGCTTTTATATAGTTTCATCCAATTTGAGAAACATTTCTCTCATCCTCATACTTCTCTTTCCCTATTGCCTTCATAAATAATAAAATACTGCTCATACCAACGAGAAAGTACAGAGCACTCATGCCCCAAGATGCAATAAATGAACCTAGCATAACACCTAATGCCCCGTTCATTTTTGCCACTTGAAAGACCATTCCGTTAATCGCCATATAAGAACCTCTTGCCTCATTTGGCACCATATCTGCCATAATAGATTGACGCACTGGCACATACATCATCTCGCCTACCGTTTGGAAAAGCCCTGCAATTAATAAAATCCATAAACTATTGCTCGCTCCAAGTATTGTAAATCCAATTGTATAAATGAATAAACCTACATATAAGATTTTCAAATCATTGAAGCTTTTCAGCATTTTAATAAGAAGTGCTGAACATAACACAACTAAAATTGTATTCTCCGCTGATATCCAGCTCAGCATTCGAATACCCGTTAAATCAAACGTAAAACCATTACTGAAGAAAAATTGTACTGTTTCAAATTCCTTCTGCAAACGTACCCCTAAATAATTATTAATTTGAAACTCTAACGATAATGTACATATACTCGCTGCACAAAAAATTAAAAACGCTCTATCTTTCATTACGACTTTATAACTATCTGCCATATCTTTTAATACATTTTTCTTCTCTACTGTTTTTCTCGCCACATACACCTCTTCCATATATACAGCCATCACATATAAAGTCATAATGGCAACAAGAGTTAATACGATAAACAATTGCAATCTATAGTTTTCAAATAGTAATCCACCAAATATTGCTCCAATTGCAATAGATAAATTAATCGCCCAGTAGTTAATGCTGTACATCACTTTTCGATTTTCAGGTGTACTCACATCAATTAACATCGCCTCTGTCGCAGGATTCATAAGTCCAGAGCCTAAACTATTCACTAACATAAACACAAATGTTAGCCATGGTGAGTCAACGTAATCCGAATTCGCAACTCCCATACAAGCAATGGAAATGACTTGTATACTTTGACCGATAATCATAACCTTTTTACGCCCAAGCCGATCCCCAACATATCCACCGTATAAACCAATTACTAACGAAGCTATGACATTAATAAGTAGTAACGCACCAGCAATCGCACTACCTAACTTTATTGAAAAATAAATCGCCATAAATGGAAAAATCATTGTGGACACAGTACGTGTTAAAAACGAAGTTATAATTCTAATTTTTATATTTCGATGCATACTCCAAAATCCCATTGTTTCCCCCTCCTTATGCTTACTTATTTTACTTTGAAAAAAAGGAAGAAAAAGGTTAGAATATTCTAAAGAGTTTCCCCTTTTATGATAGAAGGAAGTGTATATATGAAAATTATGGACTATTACATTAGACTAAGACTACATGCACAAGATCAACAACATATGCGAAATAGCTTACAAGAATTAGCGGATGTTTTATATTGTAGTACGAAAAACGTAAAGATTTTATTAAAGAAAATGAGCGAGGAGCAATTAATTAGCTGGACTCCTGGGCGAGGACGCGGAAATAAAACAGAAATTCTATTTATACATAATTTCGTAGAAGCGATTGAATGCTATACAGATGAACTGTTAGCGCAAGAAAAATTAAAAGATATCTTTCTTCTTTTAAAAGAACCCCTACCCCTTGCACTTCAAAAAAAGATAGAAAATAAACTACATCATCATTTTGGATACGAACCTTCAAATGATATGTACGACATATTAAAAATTCCTATATCGAGAAAGATAGTCCCATTAGATCCGGCTTTTGTGGCTGTAACTACAGAGAGCCATCTTACGAGTCAAATTTTTGATACGTTAGTCGTTTATAACGATGTTACGGAAAAAATGGAACCACACATTGCGCATACGTGGGAATTAAGTGAAGACGGGCTGACGTGGACTTTTTATTTACGAAAGGATGTATATTTTCATAACGAAACAGTTTTAACTTCTAAAGATGTACGATTTTCATTTGAAAGACTAAAAGAAGTTCACTCTCCTTTCGAATGGTTAACAGAAGAAATTGTTCAAATTGAAACACCATCACCACTGCAAATTCGATTTCATTTAGCAAAACCAAATTTATTTTTCTTACACTATGTAAGTTCCATACAACTAGCAATTTTGCCACATGATGCTAGTATTGAAAATCATCATTATATAGGTACTGGACCTTTCAAACTTGCTCATTACTCTGAAGACAATATCGTACTCGAAGCGTTCACTCATTATTTTAAAGAGCGCGCGTTATTAGATCGTATTGAATTTTGGGGTATTCCTGATCATGTACAAATCGATGCTGATTATGAACTACCAAATGAAGAAGAAAATGAAAGGCATGATATACAAATAGAAGAAATAGGTTGTATTTATGCTGGCTTCAACTTTACAAAACCTGGTCCTCATCACGACATTTACTTTCGAAAGGCTTGGAGAGAACTATATGATGTTGAAACGATACTTCGTAGCATAGAGGGAAGACGAACAATTGCTGCATCAAGCTTTTTCCCTGAAAGAAGTAGCCAAGCTTCTAAAAGATCTTACTCTTTAGAAAAAGCAAAAGTTTACTTAAACAAGAGCACCTATAACGGAGAAACGATACATATTTATTTCTTCGCATTTAAAGACAGTGCAAATGACGCACATTTCCTAAAAGAACGATGTGAAAGTTTAGGTATACAAGTGGAGCTTCACCCATTTCTCGTTTCAGATTATATGAATCGTTCTATCGATCAACATGCCGATATTATTTTCATGGGAGAAGTGTTTGCTTCCAATCATGAACTTGCATTCTTAAATGTATTTAAAAATAAAAGTTGCTTCGTAAATCGGTTCATGGACCCACACTACGAAAAACAAATTAACTGTTTGCTAGATACATTTTTACTAGAAGAAAATAAAGAAAAGCGTTATGAACTCATGTATGAGATTGAAGAGTTTTTACAAGCAGAACACATCATTTTATTTAACTATCACGTTTTAAAAAGAAAAACATACCCTTCTTCTTTAAAAAACGTAACAATTGATTCATTTGGTTGGGCAAATTTTGCGAAGTTATGGATACAACCATCCACGTATTAACATGCAAGTTTTTATAAAAGGAGAAAAACCATGAAACGCACCCTAGAAAAAAGACTTTCTTATCTATACACAGGTGAGTTATTTTCAGTCATTACTTTTATTTTCACAAGTTACTTACTTAATTATGCTTATCCTACGTTACATTTATATTCCCTATATTCTTTTTGGGTCTCATTTCTTCTTTTAGAGTTTATCTTATTACAAGGAGTAATTTACTGGTACGTAAAGTGGAAACGACTAAAAAAAGAGAAAACATCTGTTACGCCCATTAGGATGATTCAATATTTAAAAATACTTAAAAAGATAAATATAGCATTCATTATTACGGGATTTATTACGTTTACTATTGATTTTATAATTTGGTATCCTCACTTACCTTTAGGTGGGCTATCATTCACTCTATTTATTTATATTTTTGCATTACTTGAGTACATTAACTATTATCATACTCAGCTTTCATACGATAACATCTCTGATATAAAACATTTAATCAAATCAAAAAAACTAAAACAGTCCTGTATAAGTAAAGATTTTCAACGTATTTCATAAACGAGAAGGTACTACATCCTTAGTAGTACCTTCTTCACATACAAATATAAACTATTATTTAATTACTTCATCTAAGTGATCTTTCAAGTTCAATAAATATTGCTCAATATCCGGATTCTTCACCACATCATAACAAGCAAAACTCTTTAATGGACTCATACCGAGAAACTTTTGCACGCGGTGTAAATGACTAAGCGCTGATTCTAAACTTTCTCCTTCAAAGAACTTCGTCTTATCTCCAAATGCTTTTTCAGGTGCATTCCAAGTTGTAGAGAACATATACTCTTTCTCTTTTAATAAACCACCTGTTCCGTATTCATCTGCACCTTTAAAGAACAAACCGTATTCATATACTTCATCCATATACGTTTTAAATAAGCCTGGAACACTAAACCAGTAAATTGGTGTTTGATAAATAACAACATCGGCCCATAAAAATTTATCCTGTTCTTCTTTAATATTGTAACCATCTTGAATCGTTGTTGTTTTCACATAATGATTCTCGCCTAATAGAGTAACCATATAATCTACTAACGTTTTATTTAATCGTCCTTCCTTTGTACCGTATTTTTCATGTCCATTTATAATAAATATATTTTTCATTACTTTTCTCTCCCCTATATAATCTACTCTTCAGCTATTAAGCCGAGTTGCTGCTGTAGTGTAAGATTATCTTCTAAATGCCAATCTTCCGTTATCTTTCCGTCTTTCACATGTAAAATATCAATTGCAAAAAAATTAATTTTCTTACCATTATGCGTTCCTGTAAAAGAAAGACGAGCTGTTACTTTATCACCAACAACTAATAAATCTTCAATCTTGCAATGTATATCAGGCACAACTTTACGAAAATTTTGCGCTGCAAACTTTAATCCTTCAATGCCTTGTGGTCGCCCTTTCGGCAATGTATTATCGAAGAAATCTTTAGTAACAGTCTGCGGAATAAGTTCCTCCTTACCTGTATCCCAAAATGCATAAAAACGCTGCGCCGCATGAACCATTTCTGTCGCTTCTTTTTTACTTAGTGAGGGATCAATTGTCATTGCTTTTGGCTTTGGCATTTCTTTTAATAACTGAACTTCAGTTTTTTGTTCCACACCACATGCTACAAGCACAATACAAATAACAAACAAACTCAGAAATCCAAATAACTTTTTTATCCCCATGGAAATCACCACCTCCTCATATAAATCCTTTATGTTTCGTATTGCTATTGTATATGCACTAACTTCATTTATGGAAGTAGTGATATTTTTTTCATATAGTTACCAAAAGTATAGTTTTGTGATACTATAAAGCAAATTCATCCAAAAAAATTTTATGGAGGCTTGTTCCATGAACAATATAGATCCAGTTGAATTAACGAAAGGTTTACCTGGCATACCTTGTCCTATCGCTAAAACGCTTGATGTAATTAGTACAAAATGGACGTTTTTAATCATTCGCGACCTTCTTATCGAAGGAACATTACGCTTTAGTGATTTACAAAAATCAATGGATGGTATTAGTCCAAAAACATTATCGCTTCGACTAAAAGAATTAGAGTCTCAAGGCATTATAACGAGAAAAGTATATCCAGAAGTTCCGCCTCGTGTAGAGTACACATTAACGGATAAAGGAAAGCAACTAGAGGGGATTTTTATTGAATTAAAACGGTTTGGATTAAGTTTATAAAACAAAAACCCCTTACCGTCGTAAGGGGTTTTATTACTTCGCAAAACTTTCAGCCAACTGTTTCTCTCTCCACATAAATGTAATAGCGAGACCAACTATTAAAACAACTCCTGAAAATGCATATGGATAATGAATATTCATATCAAATAATATTCCGCCCATCGCTGGTCCTGCGATATTTCCTAAACTCGTATAAGTCGAGTTCATTCCAGCAACGAATCCTTGCTCTTTTCCAGCTGCTTTTGATAAAAACGTCGTTAAAGCTGGACGAAGTAAATCAAATGCTAAGAAAATGAAGCAAGTAACGAGAAGTACAATCCAATAATTAAAGACTACAGTTGAGACGAATGCTAATACTGCCCCTACAATTAAACATATTTGGATTAATACTTTCTCACCGAACATGTCTACCAATTTGCCAAACATAAATACTTGCACAACTACCCCAAAGATTGAACTAATTGTAATAATTGCTGCAATATCTTTCGGCGAGAAGCCAAATTTATGATCAGAGAACAAGCTAAACACTGTTTCATACGCTGATAATCCGAATGCGAGTACAAATACGATAATAAATGCAATTGCATACATTGGATGTAATGATTTCTTTAAATCACCAATAAAACTTGATTCCTTCGTATTAGAAGAAATCTCTGCAAGTTCTTCTTTCGTTAACGGTTCTTTTAAAATAAAGATCGAAATCACACATGCTATAAAGGCAATTGCTGCTGCAACGAAAAACGGCACACGTATACCGTATTCTGCAATAAATCCGCCGATTCCAGGCCCTATAATGAATCCAGTACTAATAGCTGCAGATAAGTATCCCATCGCCTTTGGACGTTCCTGAATAGATGTAATATCCGCAACATATGCCGTAACACCAGGCATAATAAACGCAGCACTAATTCCGCCTAACACCCTTGCTACATAAAGCATCCATACATCTTTTCCCAATCCAAAAAGAAGCTCTGAAACACCAAAAATAAATAATCCAATGATTATCATTTTCTTCCTACCGTAAAGATCAACCCATCGGCCTGTAATAGGTGAAGTAATGAGCTGTGCCATTGCAAATACTGCAACGAGATATCCCATCGTCTTCCCTGTTAAACCCATATCATTCATAAAGGACGGCATAACCGGAATGATTAATCCAATCCCTAGAAAAGCGATAAATATATTACTCAAAAGAATGACCAATACCATCTTTTGCTCTTTTATCGGTTTCTTCACTTTTTAACACCTCTTCCCGTAAGTTCCTCTCAAAAAATAATGCCCAAGAAGCTTTTTCTTTATCCTGCTCTTTGCGGGCTAGTAATAAGTGAAGATGCCTCCACTCATTAGAATTTCACTCTATCCTTCCACACATACATAAGCATTAGGTGAATGACTATCATTCAGTTTTCCTCAAAAATGAACCTACCTTTTCAGACAGGTTCATCTTACTACTTCTTTATATGTAGTGCATGTGTTAAAAAATCTAGTACTTCTGCCTTTTGTAGCTCGACTTGCTCATCATCTTTATGATCATATAAATAAACTTGTTCCGCTGCTGATTCAACAAGAGCGATAAATAACTTCGCTGTTCGTTCTGCGTGAACCGAATCACGAATTTCACCAGCTTCTTTCGCCTCACTTAAAAATTCGCTTAACCACATATAAAGAGGCTCATACACAGCTTCCCACTCTTTTATATGTTCTGTAGATGCAAGACCCGCATACATTAAAGCTTGTATTTCACGGTATTCCTCTATAAAGTGAAACACTGCATCGATTACTTGTGCCACTTTATTTGAAAAAGGTACATCTTTTTGTACTTTCTCTATCACTGCAAGTATCATCTTTTCAACCATCACTTCTGCTATTGCAGGCATAACAGATAGCTTAGAAGGAAAATATAAATAGAAAGTTCCTTGCGCAATGCCAGCTAATTTCACGATATCAGAAATCTTCGTTTTTTCGACGCCCTTTTCCTGAAACACTTCAATAGCTGCATAGACAATTTTCTCTTTTTTATTCATCATCTAAACCCTTTCACACGCATATTGAATGACTGTCACTCATTTTATAAGATAATTGATTGTACTGTCAATGATAGTGAACTCTAAGAGGAAATCATTTTTTTATAATAAAATCTCCTAATAAACAATTAGGAGATAGAAATACAATATATCTTTAAGAAAGTGCCTTTAATCCTGTCACTCCACATACAATAAGAAACACACTAATAATACGCGCTTTACTTTTCGACTCCCCAAACAAGAACATGTTTAATAAAACGGCACCTGCTGTTCCAATACCGATCCAAACCGCATACGCGACACTGACTTGTAAAAATAAGAAAGATGTATACAAGAATGCGAAGGATGTAGCAAACCCGCCTATATAAATCGCACCATTGGCTAATGTTTTATCTTTACTATACATTTTAAGTCCTATCACACCGACTATTTCACTAATTGCAGCACAAAATACGAAAAACCAACCCATCTTTAAGCAGCTCCTTCCACAGTTTCTTCTTTATTATCAGCTAGCTTTAAACCGATAACGCCAGCTACAACCATCACGATAAAGAATAATTTTCCTACACTGAAACTCCCGCCGAAAAGGAATACATCCATTAAGAAAGTACCTACCGTACCAGCTCCGGCGAAAACAGCATATACAGTCCCTGTTGCAAGATGTTCACACGCTTTAGAAAGGAAGTGAAAATCAACAGCGATAACTCCTAAAATAATAATCCAATGCCACCAAGTATTAGCCGTATTAAAACCAAACACCCAAAAAATTTCAAAGATACATGTTAATATGACATATAACCAAGCTCTATTTTTCATACCTCTCACCTCTTATGACTGACTATCAGTCATTTTTGTTTTAAAAAAAATATGCTCTTTCATCACTACTATATATAAACAACTATCATCCTCATTTACCATTGTATTTGTTCCATTTTTAAACTAACTACATCCTGTCACATAAAAAATGACTGAATGTCATTCATATATATTGTACATGAACATTTTAAAAACTGTCAATGCCGAAAGTTTATTTAAAATTTCTTTCATCCGATTTGTATATTTCTCAATAATCTGTCAATACTGCTAGTAACATAATATTTTCTCCACTCCCCCTTGGAGAGATCCCTTGAATGGAGCAGTTAGCTTTTGCTAGCTGCTCTTTTTTATTTGTCCGCACACTATGATGAAATACTCATAGATCAAATCCATTTTTCATCACATAACAACCATCTATTTATTTTCCAATGAGTTTTTGTATGCACTAATTTTATTCTCAAGCATCTTCTCTGTAACTTCTAAGTTTTCTCTTTGAATCTGAATAGATTTCCTATGATCTTCTAGGAGCTGTAAACGAGCTTCTGTTGTATGCTCCCCTTCTGTATATAATCTAGCGTATTCTCTTATTTTCGCTATTGGCATTTGCGTTTGTTTTAATTTCATTACAAACTGCAACCACTTTATATGTGACTCTTCGTAAAGTCGATTTCCATTTGTATCACGATTTGCAATTAATATATTTTCCTTTTCATAATAACGTAGTGTATGTGTGCTCACGCCTAATAATTTTGCTACCTCGCTAATTGTGTACATACTAAAACTCCCTTCACATGCTTACCCTCATATATTTTATAACCGTATCAAATTTATAAAAAACGTTTGACTTAGAGTATACTCTAACAAATACAATCTAACCATAAATGAATTTGAATTTAGGGGGATTTTATATGAAATACACGGTTATTACTGGCGCAAGTTCCGGAATTGGTTATGAAGCAGCTTTAGCATTTGCATCTCGCGGAAAAAATTTAATACTTGTAGCTCGAAGACAAGAAGAATTAAACGAATTAAAATTGAAAATTAACGAAATGCATCCAGAATTGGATGTTGTCATTCGAAAAACTGATTTATCTGTTACTGCAGATGTTTATAAACTTTATGAAAGCCTACAATCTTTTCAAATTGAAACGTGGATTAACAACGCAGGTTTTGGTAATTTCGCCTCAATTGCTGAACAAAATTTAAATAAAATCGAGACGATGTTGCATGTCAATATAGAAGCACTAACAATACTCTCTTCTCTTTTCGTTCGAGATTATTCAAAGGTTGACGGAACACAGCTTATTAACGTTTCATCGGGCGGCGGATACACGATTGTTGCTGATGCTGTTACGTATTGCGCTACGAAATTCTATGTAAGTGCATTTACAGAAGGGTTGTCTCACGAACTGAAAGAACAAGGCGCAAAACTGCAAGCAAAAGTTTTAGCTCCTGCTGCAACTGAAACAGAATTTGCGAAGCGTTCATTTGATATTGATGAATTCCAATACGATAATGTTGTACCAAAATTCCACACTGCAAAACAAATGGCACAATTTATGCTCGACCTTTATGATAATGATAATGTTGTAGGAATTGTCGACGGCTTAACATATAACTATGAACTTAAAGATCCACTTTATAATTTTGCCGTGAGACAAAAGAATTCAAATTCTTAATAACCTGTCCATTTCTTATGGAAATATATGTTCCCACTATATATGTAAATAATAGTGGGAGCTTTTTCTCTATAAAATTTTCATCCAACATACCGCACCATCGCCACTTCATCACAATAGTCCACCTTTGGACAATGTCTACAATCAATCCATACTTTCTCTGGCAACGCTTCTTTATTTATAAAATCAAATCCACACTTTTGAAAAAATACTGTTTCATATGTTAAGGAAATTACTCTTCTTACATTTATTTTTGTAGCTTCCTCCATTACATGATTTACGAGCATACGCCCTATCCCTTTCCCTGCATATGTATGCGAAACTACTAACGATCGTATTTCTGCAAGATCTTCCCCCAATACATGCAATCCAGCAACTCCAACAATTCTCTCGTCTTCTTTCATAACATATAAACATTGCAAATATTGATAAAGAGACAAAAGAGAACGTGGTAAAACAACTCCCTCTTTTGCATAAACCTCAATAAGACTATAAATTTCTTTCACATCACTCGTCACCGCATTACAGATTTTCATATTACATCCCCTTGCCCCTCAATATTAATATTTATAACTTAAAATGAATTTTAATACATAATTTTATATAATAATACATCTCTCTTTTCTCCTCGTCAATCACTTTATGCAAACAAAAAACCAAGCAATCTAATTGATGCTCGGTTCCTCATCTCGTATCGGCAATACTGTTGAATATTTAATTTCACGAAGTGCCAAACTCGTCTGTATACGTGTAATACCAAGCTTATTCAGCTTTCTAATAAACTGCTCCAGTTCTTTACGATCACGATTTGCAACCTTTAATAAATAATCGTACTCTCCTGTTAAACAGTGACATTCTAACACTTCCGGCATCGATTCTAATTCTTTCTCCAACACTTCCAGCTTGTCAAATTGATGAATATTTGTACTCATAAAAATAAAACATAATAAATCAAATCCAAGCTTTTCTTGATTTAAAATCGCAACTTGCTTATCGATGAAACCTTCCCCATCCAATCTTTTTATTCTTGCATGCATCGCAGCCGGTGATAAATTAACGCGACGTGCCAGCTCTGCATTACTTACTTGTGACTCCTTCTGCAATATATCTAAAATTTGTACATCCAAATCATCCAACACTTTAATAACAGACGACTCCATTACAATTCCCCCTTTTTTCTTACCGATGATTATTCGAAAAAACACCTTATACCTTACGCGAAACTGAATATCATTCCGTAGACATCACTCATAACTAAAGATTTTATCGAGTTTTAACCATTATACAAAAGAATATATTACACAATAAAGAAAAATGCTAAAATTATTTACAATTCGTATTGATTACAAAAAAGGGGATTTTAGCATGCCTTATTTTTACGTCTTTTTACTATTACTAACGAGCTTATTATGGGGAGGAAATTTTGTCGTTGGAAAATCACTCGTCGATCATGCATCGCCGATGACACTGACAAATTTAAGATGGATGATTGCGATTGTTTGTTTATTACCAATGGTATGGTTTAAAGAAAAGAAAATCCTTCCACCACGTACCGCAATACTTCCTTTAATATTGATGGGAATTTCAGGGGTCGCTCTTTTTAACATCTTTCAATTTTTAGCATTAGAAAAAACATCCGCTACGAATGTAGGTCTTATCTCTACATTGAATGCAATTTCAATCGCATTATTTTCAGTATTATTTCTAAAAGAAAAAGTAAATACACTCCAAATCCTATCCATGATTCTTTCATTCTTCGGGGTTATCCTCGTCCTATTAAAAGGTGATTTCTCGCTTTTATTTTCACTACATTTTAATAGTGGCGATTTATGGATGATTGCAGCAGTCTGTATTTGGGGAATCTATTCTGTTTGTAGTAAATGGGCAACAAAAACAACTACACCACTTATGGCAACGTTGTACTCTGGTGTTTTCGGCGTTATTTTATTACTACCGTTTAACATAGGTAGCTTCACTGTTTCAAATATAAATACTTCTTTCATCACATCACTTTTATATACCGGGCTTATTTCGACAGTTCTTTGTATGGTATTTTGGAATATTGGTGTACAAAAATTAGGTGCAACTACATCAGGTATTTTTCTAAACTTCAATCCAATTTTCACAGCCATTTTAGCATTCATATTCCTCGGAGAAGAATTAACGTGGATACAAATTTTAGGAACAATTGTCGTTGTAACAGGATGTTATTTATTTTCTCATTTTAAAACTGTTGCCGTTCAGCCTGTTAGACCTTTAATGCGAAAACATTCTTAATAAAAAAACATCGTCATCTGGGTTGGCGATGTTTTTATTTTCTCTTCATTTCTTTTCTTTTATATACTGCTTTTCCTCTTCTGGCGATAAACGTTCCGTCGCCTTGCCAGTATCTCCACCTTGAAGGCTCCATAAAAAGTTATGCTCCTCAACAGTTTGAGAAAAATCTCCTTTTTCCCATCTATTTATAATAGAAAATAACTTCATTTTATATTGAAAACCTGTACTATTTTCAATATCTCTTTTCACATTAGAAATTTCCTTTTTTGTCATCTCTACAAATCCCCATTTTTCAGAGGATTTTACCTTTTGGTGCACCATTTTATGCATAGTAGAAATAATTTCACCTTCACTAATTTGCGGAGCTTCTTCTGCAGCTTTTTTCTCTTTTTCGTTTGCCGCTCGCTCGGTTTGAATATTTGTATTTTCTTTTTCCACATATGCAAGCAATTTCTTTCCGCCAACTATAGAAGAGATGATTACCATAATGGTAATACATATACCTACAATCCATTTAAAAAGCATTAGCTCTTCATCGCTTCCCTAACAATATGACTATCTACATACTGCTTAAACTTCACGATTTTTCCATTTTCAAGCTGCCATACATGAACAAATTCTGCTTCAAATGATTTTCCTGTTTCTTTATAAACTCCAGAATACATACCTTCAGCAATAATTACATCTTTTCCGTTTACTTCATGATATGTATTTACACTTGCTTTATAATCATCCCATTCTGATCCTAAACGGCTAAATACATTTTCCATTATAGCTTCTACGCCTGTATATGTTCCGCCATACGGGAAACCTTCTGCCTCTGTCCATTCCACTTTTTCAGAGAGGGCTTCTGCTAAATGCTTTGCATTCGAAGAAGCTGATCCTTCATACGTGCTTTGAATAATTTCTAAATTTGATTTAGGCATATTACTTCCTCCCGTTTATTTATTTTTACACAAGACGTAACCAATGTAGTTACATCTTGTGTAAAAAAATATTTAAATTGTTTCATTCGTGATTCATTAGTTGTAATCATTATAGTTACAATGATTCTTCAAGTCAACAATTTATAAATAAAATTTACTTCGTTTTCATTACTTTCTCTTTTAAGAAACGATCTACATATCCTTCTGCTTTTACTACGAATAAATACGCACCCATTGATAATAATGCAAGATCTAATTCATATCCTGGATTCTTTCCATCTCCTAATAAACCTGCTGCTCCATTTACCTTTACGATAGCTCCAGCTAAAATAAGAGCGAATAACAATCCTACATATCGTACACCTAAACCGATAATTAATAATATACCACCAACTAATTCTACAGTTGCTACGCCGTATGCAAGGCCACCTGGTAAACCGATGCTTGTAAACCATCCTGCTACATTATCGATACCTGATTGAAACTTTGCTAAACCGTGTGCAAAGAACGTAACTCCTAACACGATACGAATAATTAAATTCCCAATATATTGATTCATTTTGAACTCTCCTTTTTGTTTTGTTATGGTGAACTTTTATTTACAAGTCAAAACAATACGGTATTTTATTTCATTCGTCAAATACTTTTTTAAAGAAAACAAAAAACATTATCCGTTTTACGGATAATGTTTTCCTACAGAATAGCGCTAATTCAAGCTTTTATTCTATCGCATAGAAAAAGTTGAAACATTTTTCCAGCGCCAATATAAGGCAGTAAAGAAACGTCCTCTTCCACAACTATTCCAACAACATTCACTTTCTCATCTACAGGTAAATCATGTGTAGCAACTTGCATCTCCCCTGCATATCTACCGTACAATTCATTATCAATTGTAATGCTGCCTTTCTTTCTTACAATTGTATGCATCGGCTGTAAAACCACTCTATTTCCTTCCCTTGATTCTACAGATCGAATAACATCACGAGCCGGATCTAGTCTATTTGTATGCACTTGCTCCACCACTTTTAATACTTCTTTATCAGTTATAAATGATTTGTAACGCAATGGAATAATCCCTCTACTCGCACTAGCTACTTCTTGCATACTTTCCAAACTTGCGCTTATATCTCCAATCAATACTTTCTCAACACCACAATCTTGAACAAGTTCTAAGTACGCTTCAAGCGGGCGCATATTGCGATGTTTTTCTAACGTTGGTAACCCTTCATATAACGGACCACGTTTTTCCGCATCTCCTGGAATAAATGCCATCGTTTTTATTCCGCACTCCTGTAAATATTGATTTTGTTTTTGTAAGAAGGACTTTGCTAGTCCCGTCTCTGGACGTGGATAAAAATTATGCCACGCTTCTACATTCTCTACTCGTATATGTTCTGTAAGTAATTCTTTCCAAAATGGCTTTGTAATCGTACTCGCATTTAAAGCTACTTTCATCTTATGAGATACGCTTGCAATTTCTTTTGGCGCAATGCCGTAATCCATTCTTAAACCGGTAATGCCCCAGTCCAATAGTTCTTCCACATTTTCATATGTTAGCCCTAAATGATGTAACGATTTTGGAGAAACATCAACCATTAACTCCATTTCATGTGCAAGAGCTTGTTTCCCTAATATTTGAATTAACTCTTTATACGTATTTGGATCATCTTCTGGAATGTGCAGTGATGTAAAAATAGACGTAAACCCATTTTCCTTCGCTATTTTTAGCCACTCTTCTTGTTTCTCTACTCGTTCTTTTGAAAGATAAATGGAAACTCCGATCATATAAATCTCCCTTTCTATTAATAGAAAAAGAGAAAGGAATCCCTTTCTCTATATGTTTTCTGCCATTTCTTCTTTAAATCCGAAGAAGTACGTAAAGATAAATCCGAAAGCATATGCAATTACTAAACCTAAGAAATAGAGTAAATATTTATTTTCAGCAATTAACGGAATTAAAGATAGCCCTGATACGCCAATTCCAAGAGAAGCTGTTTGCATAACTGCTTGGAATGCACCACCGACAGCCGCTCCTAAACAAGCAGTAATAAACGGTTTCCCAAGTGGTAATGTCACCCCGTATAATAACGGCTCACCAATTCCTAAAAAGCCAACTGGCAATCCACCTTTAATTACGTTACGAAGTCGTTTGTTTTTTGTTTTCACATAAATCGCAATCGCTGCGCCCACTTGGCCAGCACCAGCCATTGCAAGCACTGGTAATAAAGGTGTTACGTGTGTTTGATTAATAAATTCCATATGAATTGGTGTTAAACCGTGGTGTAATCCGACCATAACAAGTGGTAAAAATGTTCCAGCTAGCACTGCCCCAGCAAATGCCCCACCAACATTTAAAATTGCGTTAATACCGCTCGTAATACCATCAGATAAGAATCCCGCTGCTGGCTGAATCGCTAACATCGTAACTATACTTACAGCTAATACAGTAATGAGTGGTGTCACGATAATATCAACTGCATTTGGCACTGCTTTTCGAACTTGTCTTTCCACTACAACCATAAGCCATGCTGCAAAAATAACTGCAAACAATCCGCCCCGTCCGGGCACTAATGCTTCACCAAACAATTTTACGTTTGCCATCGCCGGGTTGAAAATTAAAATACCAGCAATTGCCCCAAGAACCGGTGTCCCGCCAAATTCTTTCGCTGTATTCCAGCCGACTAAAATTCCTAAGAATGTAAAGATACCGCCGCCAATGAGTAGTAACATTTGTAACCACGTTGCATTTGGATCAGCACCAGCATTTTTCGCAAAGTTAGCAACCCCGTTTATAATTCCTGACGCAACAAGCCCCGGAATTAATGGGATGAAAATACTTCCTATTTTTCTTAAAAAGTTTTTCACCGGTGTATTATTTTTCTTCTTAATCTCTGATTTCATCTCTTGCCCAATATCTTCAAGGTGATGATCTGCTACCTCACCAATTCGTAGTCCTGTCAAACCTTCCATTTCAGCTGCTACTTTATTTACTGTTCCTGGACCAACGACAACTTGAAGCGTCTCATCTTCTATAACACCCATAACGCCTTCAACTTTTTTCAAAAGGTCCATATTTACTTTACTTTCATCATGAAGCGTTAAACGTAGTCTCGTCATACAATGAGCAATACTACGAATATTTTTTATTCCCCCAAGTTGCTCCGAAATTTCCTTGGCCATTCTCTCTTCTTTCTTCATAATAGAATCCCCCTCCCTATTACTTTATAGTGCTTTCTTCACAAACCCTTTTGCGTATTTTAGTTTCTCCAGTGCTTCCCCATACTCACACTGCAACAACACCATAACAATGGCAGCTTTTACGTTACGTTCTGCCTTTTCATAATACTCTGCCGCTACTTCATAACTAGCGCCTGTTGCTTCCACAATAATTCGTTTTGACCGTTCTACTAACTTTTCATTTGTGGATTGAACATCTACCATTAAGTTTTTATATACTTTTCCTACACCAATCATCGAAGCTGTTGAAATCATATTCAGCACTAATTTTTGTGCTGTACCAGCTTTTAAACGCGTTGATCCTGTTAATATTTCTGCACCTGTCTCTACTTCCACATTTAACTTTGCATATTTACTTATTTCAGCATTTTTATTACAAGAAATACTCGCTGTACTCGCTCCTACGCTCTGTGCGTATTTCAAGCCGCCAATTACGTAAGGAGTTCTGCCACTTGCAGCAATGCCAATCACTGTATCTTTCTCATTTAATCCAATACTTTTTAAATCTTCTTCCGCTAACTCTTCGCGATCTTCGGCACCTTCCACCGCTTTAGTAAACGCTTTCAATCCACCTGCTATAAACCCTTGCACCATTTTATCATCCGTGCCAAATGTCGGCGGACATTCCACTGCATCTAGAATACCTAAACGACCACTCGTACCAGCACCAATATAAATTAAACGTCCCTCTTCTTCAAAAGATTGAATAACAGTCTGTACAACCTTTTCAATTTGTTCTATCTCTTTTTCAACTGCTAACGCAACAGTTCGATCTTCTTCATTCATACTTTGCAACACTTCTTTTATGCTCATTTCATCCAGATTCATTGTTTTCTCATTACGATGTTCTGTCGATAAATTTTCTAACATATTTCCACCCTCTTTGAAATTATATTTCACACTTTTATTATAACTTTAAGAAACTAAAAATCAATAACTCTTTCTTATTTTATGAAATAAAATTTCACAACATGACATATTTGTGTCAAAGATAATAAAAAAGATGAGTCTCCTCATCTTTTCTTCTACTTTAACTTCCGTAACCGCAACGCTTCTTCTCGCGTCTCCATAAATTGATCCAATACTTTATTACCAATTCGATTGAAAGTAATAACATATAAAGCATCGATCATATTCAATTGTGTCATTCTCGAAGCAATACTCGCAATACGATGATCTTGTTCTACATCTGGCATACAAAGACGAATGTCCGCTTCTTTATATAAGGGGGATGATTGATCTAGCTTCGTAATTCCAATAACAGTTGCACCTTGTCTCTTTGCATACTGCGCCATTTCAAGCACATCTCTCGTTCGACCAGATGTTGAAATCGCAACAAATATATCGCCTTCTTTTAAATTCGTCACAAGCGGCAACATCATATGAAAATCAGATAGCATCATCGCTGTAAATCCAAGCCGCGTAAATTTATAAGCCCCGTCCATTGCTGGCGTAGCTGATCCGCCTACTCCGTAAAATATAATTTTATTCGCATTTACAATAAGATCTGCAGCTTTCTCAAGTTCCCTCTTATCTATTGCAGTAACACTCGCCTCAATTGCAGCTTTATTCACATAAGTAACTTTATTAAATAAATCATACGGTCCATCTTCTGTATTCATCACTGAAAAATCGTTAATATTATAATCAGCAATCGTTAATTCACGAACGAGTGCTATCTTAAATGCTTTAAAACTTCCGATTCCAATCGATTTACAAAAGCGAACGACACTCGCTTCACTTGCGCCTGCATTCGTTGACACTTCTTTCGTCGTTAAGTTCGGAACAATCTCTGCATTCTCCATTATGTACATGGCAACCTTCTTCTCAGCTGGTGAAAATTGATCCATATTACTTTCAATTTTAAATAGTAATGTTGAAGCTTTCACTATTTAACCTCCACTTCTTACGGCTGCGTTCACTTATTTTCTCTTGCTTCAAGAAGGTAAAAACCATCATCGCCAGGAGGATGAAACACATTTACAATGCGATTCCCTTTTTGATAAACAGTTCTTTCTCCTTCTGTCCACTTCTCTTTCCAACCGTTCATCCAAATCGCAACATCAGGTAAAAAAGCAGTATATTTCAGCTTCTGACCGTACTCACCATCTGCTTCTTCCGAAAAAATAGAAACCGGAAAATCTTTCACTTTTGATTCTTTCCATGCAGTAAATGGTATACATACTGCAATAAGTACGATTACACCGATAACCTTCTCCTTCGTAATCTTCACACTTCCCTCTCCTTGTCATATCACATACATAGATTTTACCATAATTACAAACCCTTCATGCTATATGATCATTGCTTTTGGGAATAAAAAAAGAGCTTACCTACATCCGATAAGCCCTTCCTCTCTATACAAAATATTTCTTCAAAAGTGGCGGTGTAATAATCGTCGTCAATATAACAACAATAACAATCGCTGTGAAATTTTCTTTCGCTAATAAATTCGCCGTAAGTCCATTTGCTGCGATGATAAGCGCTACTTCACCACGTGATACCATCCCCGCGCCAATACTAATAGAAGATTGGAGATTAAAACCTGTCAATCTCGCTCCTAAACCTGATCCAATTAACTTTGTGAAAATTGCAATGAGGGTCATAATAATAATGAACCAAAGCTGGCTTCCAATGCCTTGAAATGTAATTTCCATTCCGATACTTACGAAGAATACTGGAACAAATATTGCATAAGCAATCGGTTCAATTTTATGTTCCACTTCATGCTTATACTCTGTTTGAGAAATAGCAATTCCCGCTGCAAACGCTCCAATAATACCTGCAATTCCCATCATTTCACTGTAATAAGAAAAAGAAAAGCAAATAATAAGAGCCGCGCTAATTAACGCTTCTGTTACACGAAGCGGGACAAGCATTTTCATAATCCAAGGAACGACTTTCCAAGCAATAAAAACAATACTTACAAAGAAAATAATTTTCTTTACAATGACAAGTGTTATATTTACATCTTGTGTTCCTAAAAAACTCATTACAAATGCCAATAAAATAACGACAATGACATCATCAAATACAGCAGCACCTAAAATTGTTGTACTTTCTCTCGTATTCATTTTTCCTAGATCACGTAGCGTCTGCACCGTAATACTAACCGATGTTGCGCAAAGTAATAACCCTAAAAAAATGGCATGGGACTGTATTAATCCAAACAGCAATCCTGTTACATAACCACCGATGAAAGGAAAAATAATTCCACCAGCCGCTACTGCAAATGACGATTTCAAATTCCGATTTAACTCTTCTAAATCCGTTTCAAGTCCCGCCATAAACATAAGTAACAAAACGCCAATCTCACTCAGTTCATCAATTAGTTCAGAACTATTAATAATACCGAGTACAGCTGGACCGATAATAATACCGACAATTAACTTACCAAGTACAGAAGGCTGACCAAGTCTCACACTAATGTCACCAGCTAATTTCGTACAAAGTAAAATGACGACAAGTTCAAAATAAAATAACATAGCATCTGCTCCTACTTTAACTTTAATCAGTGGGTCGTTAACCCCCGTCCATTTCTGCAAGTAGTTTCCCCTATTGATCCGCATTTTATTTGTCATATTTTTATTTGACAAAATATTCTGAATTATATTAAGATTAATCCAGCAATTTTAAAAAACTACATACCATAACTGCACCTCCACTTACTTACTCTTTTTTAATGGGCTCATACTATAGTCGCAGTTATGGAAATGAAAAAACGGGGGGAGAGTCCAAAGTGAAGTCATTATTACGAAAAAAAGCGCTTAGTACTGAATCACCAAAGCAGCTAGATAGAACATTAACTGCACTCGATTTAACGTTTTTAGGGATCGGCGCCGTAATTGGGACAGGGATCTTTGTATTAACAGGTATTGTTGCAGCAAAACATTCTGGTCCTGGTATTATGCTATCATTCCTTATTGCTGCATTTACTTGTGCTTGTGTAGCCTTTTGTTATGCTGAATTTGCTTCTTCTATTCCTGTCTCAGGAAGTGTGTATACTTACGCATACATGACAGTCGGAGAAGTCGTCGCCTTCATCGTCGGATGGTGTTTAATGCTCGAATATTTACTTGCCGTTGCAGCAGTAGCTGTCGGTTGGTCTGGTTATTTGCAATCATTACTACAAGGATTCAATATACACCTGCCCGCCATAATCGCCTCGGCCCCCGGCGTAGGAAAAGGTGGTCTCATCGATTTACCAGCTGTCTGCATTTTACTTCTTATTACTGGCCTTTTAAGTTTTGGTATACGTGAAAGTGCACGCATTAATAATATTATGGTTCTTATTAAACTAGCTGTTATCATTGCCTTTATCGTAGCAGGCGCAAAATATGTAAAGCCTGAAAACTGGACACCGTTCATTCCATTCGGATACGACGGTATTATTACCGGAGCTGCCACTGTATTCTTCGCCTTTTTAGGTTTTGATGCAATCGCAACCGCTGCAGAAGAAACGAAAAAACCGCAGCGTGACTTACCAATTGGTATTATCGGTTCTCTTCTTATTTGTACTGTTTTATATATGATCGTATCTTTCGTTTTAACAGGTATGGTTCCTTATACGCAATTAGACGTTTCTGATCCAGTTGCATTTGCATTGCATTTCGTTGGTGAGGACACAATTGCAGGACTACTCGCTGTTGGAGCGATGACTGGAATGACAACCGTCCTTTTAGTCGTTATGTATGGACAAGTTCGTGTTTCGTATGCGATGAGCCGTGACGGTCTACTTCCAAAAGCGCTAGCACGTGTAAATAAAAGAGTAAAAATCCCTTTATTAAATACGTGGATTACTGGTGTTGTTGCCGCTTTATTAGCAGGGCTTTTAGATTTACATTTGCTAGCGAATTTAGTAAACATCGGTACGTTAACAGCCTTTACATTCGTTTGCTGCGCTGTACTTATTTTACGAAAAACACACCCTGATTTAAAACGTGGATTCCGTACACCTTTCGTACCTGTATTACCAGTTGTCGCGATTCTTTGCTGCTTATATTTAATGATCAATTTGTCTAAAACAACATGGATTAGCTTTGCAGTTTGGCTTATAGTCGGCTTATGCTTCTATTTCTTCTACTCTAGAAAGCATAGTCACTTAGCTACCGAAAAAACGAATGATGAAAAGAAAAAAGCATAATAAAATAGCTCGCCGTTTTAGCGGCGAGCTATTTTTCTGTACTATTATATTTTTTCGTTAACGATTGTAAAATGAAAAATATGCCAATGCAAGCTGTCAACCATGCCCAATTTCCTATTGGCGTTGCGTATTTAACAATTCCAATACCTACAAGCAATAGGAAAATAATCACCTGATATATGAGCTTCCACTTTTGCATATATTCCCTCCTTTACTTCGTTCCCTTCTTTTTCTTCTTCCATGCATTTAAACTATCAAAGAAGAAATTAATAAATAACGTGCCTAAACCCGCTAATAAAAACGTCATTAAAAATAGAACCCATATACTTTTTTCTTTTAAGAAATAATATCCTACAAGGAGCACAACCGCGATCCATACATATTCAAGAATTCTTTTTAGCTTTTTCTCTTCCAAATTATTCGCTCCTTCATTCTATACTAATTTTAGTATAACAAAAAAGAAGCCTATCATGATAAGCTTCTTTTCCTCTCTCTTATTTGTTCATACTTTTTTCAACGAGTGAAACCGCATGCTCTAATGTACGATTCATCGTTTCTACCTGTGCATCTTTTACTTTTACATCTTTCACTACAGCTTCGGCCACTGTAATTTTTTGACTCAGTGATTTCACTGAACCATCCGTTACATTTGCATCTTGCGCTTTTTTCACTACTGCTTTTGCAGATTCAATATTGATTTGTAATTTTTCTTTCGGTGTTTTCGGTTGTTCTACTACTTTAGATTGTACAAATGTTACATTAGCTGTTTTTAATTCGTTATATGTTTGAACGATTTGCTCTCCCGTACTCCCTACATTTTCAAACACTTGTTTTGCATTATTATAGCTTTTCTCTAGTTCTTGAAATGCTTCCTTTGAATATTGACCTGGTTTATCACCAAATCCATACGTACCAGCTAGCACTTCCTTTACTTTTCCAAGCTCTTCAAATAACGCAGTTACTTGCTCTAACTTCGTACGGTTAGAGAACTCATTGTACGCTGCTAATACTTCTGAAGAACTTAACGCTTTACTATATAATTTCGCAAGCGCAATTTGTCCATTTAACGGAATACCACCATTTCCGTTACTATCAGGATCCGCTCCAAATGCAAATGGTACGTTTGGATGATACACTTTCCCAGTAGCTGGCTGGCTATTTACTTTTTTACCATCTACGTAAATTGCCACTTCACTTCCGTTATACGTTCCTGTTAAGTGATACGTTTTGTTCGCTTCTAATTGAACTCCAACACGTTTATAGCTGCCGCCAATGTGAGCCCATAATTCAACATATCCACTTCCTGTAGACTCAAATCCAATTCCGCCGCTCTCTGTATTTTGCAAAATACCTTGGCCACGGATTTGATTCATTGAAAATACCGTTTCTAGCGTAAATGTATTTGCTACTTTCTCTTTTTGTGCTGCTGAAAATGGAAGGTATCCAAATGTATTAGATTGCCCGTTTAACTTCATAACATTCTTTTTCAATGCTTTATCATATTCAATAGTCACATTGCCCTTCACATCACCTTTTGTACCAAATGGTGAATTGTCTTTAAATGTACCATCTGCAAAGTTTACATCGAAAACATCAGCTTTTGGTACTTTCACATTCGGATCAATATTATCTTTTTTCGTAGTAATTTCCGCAGTTAACGGCTGCGCGGTTTCATTGCCAAATGAATCAATCGCAACTACTTCAAGTGTATATGTTTTCCCGCCATCTAACCCTGCAAGCGTAAACGTAAGGTCTTTCGGCACTGGATCACGATAAAACTCTGAGAATGCTAACAATTTATTTTTTATTTCACCCGTTTGCTTATCTCTAGCTTGTACACGGTAAGAGTGAACAAGGAGGTTGTCCAATGCTTGCGGGAATGTTACTGTTGCCGCATTTTCTGTTACATTTGATACAGCAAGCTTTGCATCCTTAGCAAAGTAAGGCTTTTCTTTATCACGATCTTCCACATGTGTAAATGTTTCTTTCTTTGCTGGTAATTTAATTTTCCAAGGCTCGCCTGTCCAAGAATTTGTATGGAAATCACGGCGATTAATCGTTACTTCTTCATCATCTACTTCTACTAATAAACCTTGGCTTAACGTACTAGCTCCTGGCGGGATATTCCCTTGTACTTTACCACCTTCAACTTCCATATAACTCACTGAAGATGTACCAACTGATGTAAAGTCTTTTTGATGTATCGATCTCGGATCATCTAATGGATAATGTGAATGACCTGAAAACGTAATAACTTGTGGGTATTCTTTTAATACCGCATTAATTTTTGCGCTATCTTGTGTTCCCCATTCATGACTACCGTATACTGTCTCTTTAATGTGTTGATGTAAAAATACAAAAATCGGTTTTTCTGGATCATCTTTTTGCGCTTTTGCCATTTCTTCTTTTAACCAATTAATTTGCTTGTCTGAATAATATCCATGAGTTGTTCCATTCTCTGGAGACATAACAAGGAAGTGATAACCTTTTACCACTTTATGATAATAAATTGATTCCATACCTGTTTTTTCTAAGAAACGCTTCTGCGCACCTTCTACAGATAAACCGTTCCAATAATCATGGTTACCAAGAGAATTCATTCGCACAGCATCTTTATTTGCATTTTCATTGTACACTTGCATGAAACGATCATATTGCTGCACCGATCCTGTATCCGTGAAATCACCTACAATAACAAATGCATCTTGCTTCGGTGCTAATGTATTAAACTGTTCGATCGCTCTTTTCCAGCGAAACGTATCATCTGTTCCACTATTTTTAATATGCACATCACTTACAACTGGAAAAACTATCTTCTTCTCACTTGATGCCTTTTCTTGCTTTTTCTCTTCCGCCTTGACTGATGTACTCCACGGAAATGATACGAACGCTAATACAAAAACCATTAATAATCCAATAAGGCCTTTTACTTTTCTTAGAGCATTTCTGTCCACGTGAATCCTCCTCATAATAATTGATTCATTACAAGGGCTATTTTATCTAATACATGTTAATGTCGTTTAAATAACAAATGAACTTTATTAGATTTTTGTAAATATACAGTTAATTAGAAATTAAGTCCAACATTCCTCGTACTATTGTATACAACCACCTTTTGTCTAAAAGAGTCTGATCATTCTTTTCCTATGACTATTCACATATAATCTTTTCTATAACGCTAATGATAAGTTAAGATTTAAGCCTATTAGACAATCTTAATTTTTAATATTTCCTTCTTTTTTTAACACATCGGCCATGCTTTTACATTTAATAGTAGTAAAAGACAACTTAAAAGGAGGGGTTGTATTGAAGAATAAAAAAAATATCGGCTGTTTCGCTCCTTTATCTATTATTTGTCCAGACCCTTGTCCACCGCCCCCTCCTCCAAATCCAAATTGCGAGCGAGTAACAAATGAATTTGCAGGGAATTTCCTCATAACTAATAACACCATCCCCTCTGCCAAAGATGCATCACAATCAATGATACTATGGCAAAGTGATGGGATACTACTTATATCAGGTACTGTCTCGGTTTACAATAGTACTAGCAGCACCGAAGCAATTACAATTCAAATCGTTGGAACAGTAACCAATATTTTCACTGTGTTTCCTGGCAATACAATATCGTACACAGGAAAAGACTTACAGTCGGTCAATATTATCAATATAACAAGTAATCCTTCACTATATTTAGAAGGCAAGTACTGTTGCGAATTTACATGTTGCTTATAGAATACCAATTTCATTACTTTCTAAAAAAAAGCATACCATTTACGGTATGCTTTTTATGAGATTGGATAACGTACTGTAATACAAAACTCTCCTTGATTAACAGTCGTTCCTGTCGTAGTAATTCGGACAGTAGTAAAATATCGGACAGTGAAAGTACCACTGCTTTGTGGTTGTACAGTAATTGTATCAACTACTGTTGCACCTACTAAAAAATCAACTGTAATCGGGTTGGCTCCTACATCATATTTCACGTAACCTGAACCATATACTTCTTGCGTGATATTATTTGTATATACAATTTGAGTACCAGCACCTGTAATAGACCAGTCTGTACATACTTGGTCTTGCACAAGTGTTTTATTAGAACAACAAGACAAACTGGAACTTCTCATTCCCATTTCGATCCTCTCCTATTCTGCTATGAAAGTGGATAACGTGTTGTAATACAAAATTCTCCCTGATACGTTCCAGCAGGTGTTGCAGGTAACACAACTTGTATACTATCAAAGCGACGATACGTAAAAGCAATACTCGTTCCTGGGTTTAATGTTTGTGTATCAATTGTACCCCCAGCAGAATCAAGCGCTTCTACAGTAATTGGGCCTGGTCCAACATCATATTTAACAAAACCAGTACCAACTACGTTTTGGTTAATATTATTTGTATAGAGAACATTATCAATTGCTGTTGCAACTACAGTAGCAGACCACGGACTACACACTTTATCTTGCACATAATTTTTATCTGGACAACAAGTTAATGCTGACCCTGAGCACTCACAAGACATAGTTGTTTCCCCTCTCTCTTTTATATTCCCTATATGTGTATGTCCCTCAGAGTCTTTTGCCTGTACTATTCATCTATTTTCAAAAAATATTCAAATGACTAAATAGATTCCGTTTTATTTCTTTTCTTCATATATTTATAGACAAAGATACTAGCAACGATAAGAATAACGCCTCCTAATATTGGTAGCATATATTGCCCAACAACATCTGCTGCTTTTTCCCAATGCGGACCTAATTTCATTCCAAAATAAACATACAAAGTCGTTAACGGGAACATTGCTACAAATGTATATATACTAAATTTCCATATGTTCATTTTCGCCATACCACATGGAACAGAAATAAGCGTTCTAACTCCCGGTACAAAGCGTCCAACAAATGCTACAACCGGTCCATATTTCTCGAAGAAATCATCTGCTTTTTGAATTTGTTCTTCTTTAATGAAGAAGTATTTCCCGTATTTTATTAATAGAGGACGGCCACCGTAATAGCCGAGTGCGTATAACGTTAACGGTCCAGTCGTTCCGCCAAGCGTTCCGGCTAGTACAGCAAGCCAAAAATTCATATCACCCTCGTATACCCAATACCCAACCATGGGCAAAACTACTTCTGCCGGAATAAATTCAAACGTTAATGCTAACACAACTCCAAAATAAGAAAACTGCTTTAAAAATTCGATTATATCTAAAATAATTTGCTCCATATTTTCAACCTCAACTCCTATCCTACGTTTACGTTATGCTTTTCTTGTAATTGAACTGGCGCCATTTTTACAATTCGGTTCAAAATAAATAACACAATTCCAATATCATCTAAAATACCAATAAACGGTAAGAAGTCTGGAATTAAATCAAGCGGCATCGCAACATAACCAACTAAAAACGCAATAGATAAAATTTTCTTCTTTATTGAAACCTCTTTTGAAGTGAAAAAGTCAAATAGGAATGGAACAAATCGGCGAACATGAAATACAACTCTTAATCTACTAATAAGTTTTTTCATTTTTATATCTCCTCTCTTTGTATACAAAAAGGACCCTACCAAACATGGTAAGGGTCCTAAAAAAGACAATAAGGGGCCTTTACCATTGCTGGTAAAGGTCTCACTAACAACGAAACGTTGCCAATAAAGCCGAGGGTTTCTCCCTGTAATGACGACTTTACTGTAATAAGTTACTCCCCTTTATATACACAATTTTATACAATCACATTAAAATATTTTGGGGGGCTTGTCAATATATTTTATATCTCAAGCTCTCTCGCTTACTCTTTACTAAAAATAAATAAACGTATAGGAAATTTCTTACTATCTCATAATATACATAATCGTTTTTGAATGAAAGGAGATGTTTCATTTGCATACCGTATGGAAAGGCGCACTTTCACTTGGACTATTAAATATAGGAATCAAACTATACAGTGCCGTAGAAGAAAACGATATAAAATTTTTAAGTCTTCATAAAGAATGCTTAACACCTATTAAATATAAAAAATTTTCTCCTGATTGTACGGATGAAGAAATTGATGATAAAGATATTGTAAAAGCCTATGAATACGCACCTCATAAGTACATTATTATGGATGAAAAAGAATTAGCTGAGTTGCAAAAAGCTCACGAACCAAGATCTATTCGTATTATATCTTTTGTCCAAAATAACGAAATTGATTCTGTTCTCTACGATCGTTCTTATTTTATAGGCCCTACCTCAGGACATGAAAAATCGTATTTATTATTAAAAGAAGCTCTTGAACGTACGAATAAACTTGGTCTTATCCATATTTCCATTAGAAAAAAACAACATTTAGCTATTATCCGTAACTTTGAAGATGGGCTTATATTACAAACTATTCACTACCCTAATGAAATTCGCGATATAACAAATACACCTAACTTACCAAGTAATGAAAATTATCCGATTCAAAAACAAGAACTCACAGCAGCAATCAATTTAATCCACCATCTTACAAATCCTTTCGAACAAGAGTTATATACAGATGAATATAAAGAAGCTCTTACCGAATTAATCGAAAATAAAATTGAACAACAGGAAAAAACCGAAACCATCTCTCCTGCTCCAAACATCATCAATATTATGGAGACATTACAGGCAAGTATTGAACAAGCAAAAATAAAAAGAGACAATAAAACAGAAAAAGAGGCCAAATAAAATTGACCTCTTTTTTCTTTAAAGCGGATTACATTTTGGCATCTCAAGTCCAGAAGATTGTGCTAATTTTAATAAGTAATAACATTCTTCTCTTGCCATATGATCCGCCATTCTAGCAGATAACGCACTTAATATTTCATTCGATAACTCCATCTCTTCAACCTCATGGAGAAAATGCGAAAATAATTTTAACTCAAGTGAAACATCTTTTGTAAACTTCTTTAATGCAGGAAAATGATGAAGCTCTGTCCGTAAATAACCTGTCATCTCAACTGCCTTTAAGTAAAATTGTTCAAAGTGCTTCGTAAATTCTTCACTCTTCTCTTTCAATCTTTTTTCAACAAGATCTAATCCACCAGAAATAGAGCCTGCATGACCAGCCGCATCCGTTAACCAAACGAGATGATAATGTAATTCATGAAAAACAGGCGGAACTTCTCCTTTCTTTAAAAATTCTAACACCGTTATATATTCTTCTACTTCGTTTACCATATGATTGATGAAAGTTGGCGTAAAATGAATAGTTATTTTTCCCTCGAGTTGTTTCTGTATAATACTTAATTTAAACGTTCGTATTTCCTTTGCGGCCCGTTCTGCCTCTTTTGAAAATGCAATGAGATTCACATTATGAACTTTATTTAAAAGATTCATAAATGTTTCAAGAAAATATGTGGCCTTCTTTATATCTTCTTTTTCCTTCGGAGCTAATGCATCAAGTAAAAATTGCGAATGATCAGTAAGCACCCTTAGCCAAAATTGATGCTCAAACAACGCACTTTCTTCATAATTCCGCTCCACTAAATCGCCTCCGTTTATTCATCCTTCTCTATCACTTGAAGTTTATATCCATCTGGGTCTTGTACTACAATACTCTTCTCACTTTTGTTTTCTGTATATGCAATTTTATAAAACACTAACCTCTTCTTTAAATTCTCTATGTTAGAAATTGAAAATGTTAAACCAGCGCATGAATTCGTAAAACTCTTCTCTCGTCCCCCTAACATGCGATTCATAACAAAACTAATTCTCTTTGAATCAGAATCATACCAAACCCCTGTTACATCCAATTGAGGTCTTTCTAAACTAGGTCTTATTCCTAAAATCCCTTCGTAAAAATACAAAGTTTCCTTTAAATTTTTCACTTCTAATATAATACATTGCTCCACATTCATTCCCCCTGTACCTATTACCTTTTTATATGTGTCATAAATGCCTATTATGTCTGAATACAATACGTAGTGATGAAGATATGAGGAGGTTTATTAATGGATAAATACATGAAATCATATGTGCCATATCATAGCCCTCAAGATCCTTGTCCTCCTATTGGAAAAAAATATTACTCTACCCCTCCTAATTTATATTTAGGTTTTCAACCGCCAAATTTACCACAGTTCTCACCCAAAGAAGCACTACAAAAAGGAACTTTATGGCCTGTTTTTTATGATTATTACGAAAATCCTTATAAAAAAGGGCGGTGACTACTGACGTGAATCAACCACTACCAGAAGAATATTATCGACTTTTAGAGAATCTCCAAGAATTAGACTTTGTATTAGTGGAACTAACACTTTACTTAGACACCCACCCAGACGATACAGCAGCTATTAATCAATTTAATGACTTTTCCTATAAACGAAGAGTATTAAAACAACAAATGGAAGAAAAATATGGACCGCTTCAACAATATGGAAATAGCTATTCTAATGCCCCTTGGGAATGGAGTAAAGGTCCTTGGCCATGGCAAATATAAAGGAGAGAAACTATGTGGATTTATGAAAAAAAATTACAATACCCTGTTAAAGTAGGAACTTGTAATCCAGCACTTGCAAAATTATTAATTGAGCAATACGGTGGTGCAGATGGAGAATTAGCCGCTGCACTACGTTACTTAAATCAGCGCTATACAATTCCAGATAAAGTCATTGGCCTCCTTACCGATATTGGTACAGAAGAATTTGCACATCTTGAAATGATTGCTACGATGGTTTATAAGCTGACAAAAGATGCGACTCCTGAACAGATGAAGGCAGCTGGTCTCGATCCTCATTACGTTGACCATGACAGCGCACTTCATTACCATAACGCAGCTGGCGTTCCATTTACTGCAACCTATATACAAGCTAAAGGTGATCCAATTGCCGACCTATACGAAGATATTGCTGCTGAAGAAAAAGCGCGTGCCACATATCAATGGCTTATTAACCAATCTGACGATCCCGATATAAATGACAGTTTACGCTTTTTACGCGAACGAGAAATTGTCCATTCACAACGTTTCCGAGAAGCGGTTGAAATTTTAAAAGAAGAACGCGATAGAAAAATATATTTTTAATACACGTATCCTAGCGATATGTGTTTTTTTATGTTAAAAGTTAAATCCTTCCTATTAAACATATAAATAGTATATTTATTCGATTTAATGCATTATTTTTTAATATTTTCAAAATTCCCTATTGCTTTCTAGTCATCAGACCTTTAAAATAATAACAGTTACTCGACAAATTATTTGAATTTTCGACAAAAACACTCATTAGGAGGATTTTCTTTATATGCGTACAACTTTAAAACCAGCGCAAATACTTTCGATTAGTTTATTACTATTCGCAGTTTTCTTCGGTGCTGGTAATATGATTTTCCCGCCCCTTCTCGGTCTTTCTTCCGGAGAAAATATGTGGGTTTCTATTACAGGATTTATTATTACAGACGTCGGTTTATCTTTACTTGCTATCGTTGCTGTTGCCCTTGCTGGTGGTAGTTTTAACACTTTAGCGAGCCGTGTTCATCCAAAATTCGCAGCAGTATTCGCTATCATTATTTATCTTTCAATCGGCCCACTATTTGTTATTCCACGAACTGGATCTGTATCTTATGAAATCGGGATTGCACCACTTTTCCCGGATCAATGGTATTCTATGTTAGTTTTTAGTGCGATTTTCTTTACAGTCGTTTACTTCTTATCATTAAATCCATCCAAGCTAGTAGATCATATCGGTAAAATATTAACGCCAATTTTACTTGTAATTATTGCAATTATGGCAACAAAAGCGATTCTTTCACCAGGAACGTTTGCAGAGCCTATCGGTGACTATAAAGACATCCCGTTTTTCAAAGGATTTCTTGAAGGATTTTTAACGTTAGATGCAATTGGCGCTCTCGTACTATCAACAATTGTTGTAAATGCAATTCGTCAAAACGGTATACAAGAGAAGAAATCTATCGCAAAATATACAATCATTTGCGGAAGCATTGCTGCTCTATTCTTAACAATTGTTTACTTCTTACTCGGTTATATCGGAGCTTCAAACGGGAACTTAGGGCAATTCGAAAACGGTGGTCAACTATTAGCTACTGTTATGTATCAATTCTTTGGGACAAGCGGTAATATTTTATTAAGTATCGCCATTATCTTCGCTTGTTTAACAACGGCAATTGGTGTTGTAAGTGCATTTGCAAATTACTTCACAACAGTGCTAACAAATGTTTCATACAAAAAGCTTGTGCTATACGTTTGTATCTTTAGTTTCGTTATTTCAAACTTAGGATTAAGCTTATTAATTAAAATCACACTACCTGTATTAATTATTTTGTACCCAATTACGATCATTTTAGTTTTCGTATCATTTATCGATAAATATACGAAACGTAAACCTTCTGTCTACATCGGAGCAATGATCGCAGCATTTATTATTAGCTGTATTCACGCACTTGATAATGTGGGAATGATACCAAGTTTTATCGCTAATATCGTACACACGATTCCTTTTTATAACTTAGGAATCGGCTGGATCGTTCCAGCAATAATTGGTGGTATAATCGGATACTTTATTCCGCAAACAGAAGCTGAAGGCGAAGTTTCTACAAAATAAAGAAAAGAAGCAAGCATGAAATACATGCTTGCTTCTTTTTATTTTCACACCGTATGCTTAAAAGTAAATAACTCTTCTTTCGACTGCACAACAGATTGTCCCTCTTCTACAACATCCTTCTTTAGCTCTCCTCCTAACCTTACTTTCATCATCGCCTCTTCGATACTTTTTACAATCATATTTCCTGAAAAAATAGTAAGTCCAAAAAATGTAATCGGAACGAGAGGGATCCATGGATTCACTGTTAATGATCTAAAATAGACTCCAATTAAACCTGACCATTCATGTGTGTAAGAGTCTATTTCTTCTATCGGTCCTAAAAACTGAACTGTTCCGCCAAAGAATATTTCCAGTAATCCTAAGTGCAGTAAAATAGTAAGAGTTTGCGTAAACTGCTGAAAAAATACAAGTATAAACGTCATATAGAGATGCGGGAAAATATGCTTTATAACAATATGCCTTCTCGATCCACCTAATATGCGCGCGGCATCAACAAATTCTTCCGTTCGCAATTTACGAACTTCCTTCGCCACATACAGTGCAATAACTGGCATTACAAGCAGTACAAGTAATACCACTTGAAACGAAGCCCTTTCAAAAAAGGTTGTTGTCTCCTCTCCGCTTCCAAATGTATTTGCAGATTGAAGAAAAAAATACGCAATCATAACTGTCGGAATAACTGTAAAACTATCAAAGAAAGCCTCAATTTTTGAAAATCCTCTTTTTATATACGTTCCGAGTACGACACCGAAAAACACACCTATTACCATTCTAAGTGCCGCAATTAAAATAGATATACCAATCGTCCACTTCGCGCCCTCAATGACTAAATGTAACAGGTCATACCCTTTCCGGTCTGTCCCGAGTAAAAATTGTAATGAAGGTGGAAACGGTGGCACTTGTGGATTTTCATCCGCATCATATTGCAATGTAACTTGTCTAATATGTCCATCATTCCATAACGTATTTCCGATGCTCAAAAGAACTAATAGGAGAAGAAACCCAATGCTTATCCAAAATCTTTTATCACGTTTTATATACGTCCACATATTATAATCTCTCCTTCATCGCAGCCGGAATGAGATAATGAAACAATTTAAATAAAATAAAAATCGGAATATATATAAGAAGCACACTAACGATGAAAACCTCAACTCTAATACCAAAATACGATTTCAAAAACATAAAAATACCACCCGTATTAAAAATCCATTCTATAATATATAAATTAGATAACATAAAAAAGATATTCGTTTTCGCAAAGAATAATGTACTAAGCAACACATTTCGTAAAATATGACGATTTAAAATATGAAAGCGCCCCAGCCCTTTCGCCTTAGCAAATAGTACATAATCTTTTTCTAGTTCATTTTCAAAACGAAGCACGACCATTTTTACAAACATAATCGTAGTCGGGATGCTCAAACACACGATTGGCAACCCCCTAATCGACTCGCCTCCAATTGAAGCAATTTGAAAAGGTAAAAAACCTGTTTGTTTAAAAAACCATACAACTAAAATTTGTGATACTAAAATAAGAAGGATATCTGGAATGGATTCTAGGAAGATAAGAAATGATTTAATTCGATGTTGTATACGCGGTGAACTACTCATAATTACATAAACAATACAAAATGCTACAAATAATGAAATGAAAAAAGCAGCTAAAAATATAATAATTGTTTCTTTATAATGGACAAACAACTGTGGAAATAAAAATTTATCTCCCACATATTTAAAATTGGAGATGTCCATTAAATTCACAAACACTTCTTGTAAACTCTTTATGTACTGTGATGCATGCAGCTCAAATCCATAAAATAGTTTCGGCAATGTCCCTAAACAAATAATACCCAAAATCGAAATAAGAAATTGAAACGTCACTTCCATCCCATTCAGAAAAAATTTTTTGACCACGTTTTCCCTTCTCTCTTTATATAATTTACTCTCTAATATTATTCTTAATTTTCTGAATTGTAAATATTTTAAGAGTGAAAAATCACTAGGCTATGATCCTAGTGATTCCTTATGCGCATGCCTTTCTCTTTTCGCAAACGGCATATACAAAACCAAACATCCAATAAGCGCAGCTATTTCTAATGAAATAATATAGTAAGGATGCGGCCCTAACATATCAAGTAATGAAGCTGTTTCTGGCTTATGAGCTAAAAACATATAATTACCACCTGTTTTGTAATTTACAAACGAAACAATTGGAATCAATATGTTTAAAAATATCATTGTGCGTTTAATAGATTGTACTGTCGGACGATATCCTTCCACCCAAGTCATAAAGAGTGGTGCCCAAATGAGCAATATATGCGCGATAAAATATTCAATGAAACGAAAATGCGGAAAAGCATACTGCAAGTTTGGCGTTAAAATAGCTTGTGATGCACCAATAATTCCCGTGAAAAATACAATCTCATATATGCGGTAACTTTTCGTTACGATCATAATCGACGCTAATAATAAACTAATCGTACATAATTCAAACGGTAATGAAGTAGCTAGCTCAAAAATCCCCGCTTTCCACTCCCACATATGAAGCCCAATTTCACTACCTATAAATAAAAATGCAATTGCATATCGAACCGTTATATTCCACTCACTTTGACGTAATACATCTTGGTATTGATACAGAAAAAATATCCCCACCAACATAATAAATAATATAAGGGCATGTTGCCTTGAGTATGGAATAAATGGTTTTAATGGGTGTGCGCTAAAATAAGCTTCCATCTTCCTTCCTCCTTTCCTCCATACAATATTATTGTAAGAAAGAAACGACGAGTCAATTCATTTGCTTACACTAGGACAACCTCTACCTTACATTTACATATTCATACCTTACAAAACTGTAAGGTTATTGTAAGCTAAAACGATTTGTCAGATTCTTCACCTCTTCTATACTTAATGTAGATACTAAAACGAACGAAAAGGTGATAAATAGATGAAGAAGAAAAATAAAGTGTTAATTACTAGTGTAGTAGCAATCGGAATTGCAGCTGGATCATACTTTGCATTTGCTGGGGGCGGTTCAGATGTAGCAATGGCATATAGCGGATATAAAGTAACCGAAAAACAAATCCAAAACGCGCAAAAATTTGGTGGCGAAGTTATTCCAAATGGAATTGAAACTATTTCATTCGATCCAACAAAAGGAACATATGAATTAGCTGTAAAAAAAGGCGATGAAGTGAAAAAAGGTCAGCTTCTATTTAAATACAATGACCCGACTGCTAAACAAGGGGTAACAGAAGCAGAAATGCAAAAGAAAATCGCACAAAAAGAAGTAACGTTGTTCCAAAAACAAATTGATGCGGCGAAACAAAAATTACAAAAAGATAAAAATTCAGGCCTTCCTGCTGAAGCATTAAAAGCATCAGAAGCTGAAGTTGGGCAATTAGAATCACAACTTGAAATGAAAAAGTTTGAAGTTGAAAAAGCTGATGAAATGATTAAAACAGCAAAAGAGAAAGTAAACACTCTTTCTGTAACAAGTCCTGCTGATGGCGTAATTGATGATATCGTGAAAACTGCTGACGAAAAAACAGGTATGAGCGGAGTTACTCTTCGTCACGCTGGTCAATTTAAAGTAAAAGGTCAACTTTCTGAATATGAGCTTGCTAGTATGAAAGTTGGGCAAGAAGTAACTGTTTCATCAAAAACTGTCGCTGGTAAGACTTGGGCAGGAAAAGTAACAGAAATCGGTTCTACACCATTAAAGAGCATGGATGAAAATAAAACTGTTTCTAACTATCAATTCACTGTCACATTAGATAATAGTGACGAATTACAAAACGGATTCCACGTTTACGTAACAAGTAAATCTGGCGAAGCAACTGGTACAATTGTTCCGAAAAGCAGTATCGTGAAAAAAGGTGACAAAAATGTTGTCTTCGTTGTAAAAGACGGTAAAGCGAAAGAACAAGCAGTTACTGTTGAATTCGAGACTGATAGCGAAGCAAAAGTTTCTGGAGTGAAAAAAGGAGAGGAAATTATCTCTAAGCCTGAAAAAGACTTAAAAGATGGTATGGAGGTTGTCGCCCAGTGATTAACTTAAAAGGCATCACGAAATCCTTCCAAAATGGTGCAGAGTCCGTTCAAATATTACACGGAATTGATGTAACACTGAACCAAGGAGAATTCACTTCGATTATGGGACCTTCTGGTTCTGGTAAATCAACATTAATGAACATTATCGGTTGCTTAGATAAACCGACGACAGGTACGTACGAACTAGCTGGTCAAAACATTTCAAACATGTCTGAAACAGAACTTGCACACGTACGTAATAAAGAAATCGGATTCGTATTCCAAAACTTCATGTTATTACCTAGACTTACAGCACTTCAAAATGTAGAGCTACCTCTTATTTACGCTGGAGTCGATAAAAAAGAAAGACGTGAGCGCTCGTTAGCTGCTTTAACAAAAGTAGGCTTAGCTGATCGCGCTACTCACTTACCGAACGAATTGTCTGGTGGGCAAAAGCAGCGTGTCGCTGTTGCACGTGCAATCGTAAATAACCCAAAATTCATTTTAGCCGATGAACCGACGGGAGCACTTGATACGAAAACAAGCACACAAATTATGGACCTCTTTTACGAATTAAATAAACAAGGCTCAACAATTATTATGATTACCCATGATCGTGAAATCGGAGAAGCTGCAGCACGTCAAATTGTAATTCGTGACGGAAATATCGTCCAAGATTGGAGAGGTTAATTTTGAATACGAGTGAAAATATACGCATGGCCCTTTCCTCTATCTTTGCTCATAAGATGCGTTCTATCTTAACAATGTTAGGTATTATTATCGGTATTAGTGCCATTATTACTATCATCTCAATGGGTGATGGTACAAACGCAAAGTTTAAAAAAGAATTAGGCCAAGGAAAAGATAATGAAGTAACGATTTACTACAACAACCCTGATTACGGAACAGATAGTGCCAAAATCACACCTGATATGCTAAACCGTCTGCAAACTGTACCAGGCGTTAAAGATGTATATCCAGACGTAAGTATGAAAGTAAAAGCATCTGCTGGTTCAAAAGATGTAAATCTTGATTTAAAAGGTGGAACAGGCGCCTTTATGAAAGATTCAAAAATAAAATTAGTTCACGGTCGTGAATTAAATGACAGTGAACTAAACCAAGCAATCCCTGCTGTTATATTAAATGAAGAAGCTTTCAACAAATTATTTAGTGGTTGGGAATCAAACCAATACACAGATATAAAAGGAAAGCCTTATAAAATAGTCGGTGTATACGAAACGAAAAACGACTTCGGAATGCCTATGCCTGAAGGTTATACGTCACTTGAAAACGCGCCTGTCATTTCAGGAGTAACTGAGTATGACTCTGTAAGATTAACAATGACCTCTCCGACAGAACGTAAAAGTGTAGAAAAACAAGCTGTTTCTGTCTTAAACGAAATGAAAGCTCCTAAATTTGAGCACAAATTCGAAGCACAAGATTTAGGTGAATTTACGAAACAACTAGACGAATCAATCGGTATGATGAAAATGGTATTCGGTGGTATTGCTGCTATCTCCTTACTTGTTGGTGGTATCGGTGTAATGAACATCATGCTCGTATCTGTAACAGAACGTACACGTGAGATTGGTATTCGTAAAGCACTTGGTGCAACACGTGGTAAAGTATTAACACAATTCTTAATCGAATCTTGTATTTTAACAGGACTTGGTGGTTTCATCGGATTCATGCTTGGTATTTTCTTCGCTTGGATCGTCTCAATCTTTGCTGGATGGCCACTCGTTGTCTCAAAAGAACTTGGACTTCTTGCCGTAGGTATTTCAATGCTAATCGGTATTGCATTCGGACTACTACCAGCCAACAAAGCTGCAAAACTTGATCCAATTGAATGTTTACGATATGAATAAACAAAAACGTAGGAGTTTACACTCCTGCGTTTTTTATTTACCTATTAAATCGAGTTTCTTCTATTATATATATTTCACGTTACAACTATCACTCTAATACTCTTCATTATTTATAGGTACTAAGGCTATTATCTAATCCTATTATTGCAAAAATACTATGTAACAGACGAAAATCAAGGCGTAATTTTTTCCATGCTTCGACTGATTTTGTAACAATTATATCGATATTTCATTAAATTTCACCTCATTTATATCTTTTTACATCTAAAAAGGTTATCATTCCATAACTATCTTCTCATTCAGACAGTAAAATACGCTATTTTTGTAACACTATAGATATCCACAAGAAATATTACCGTAACATTATTAATGTTACGGTAATTGAAATGCTACTCGTTTTGTGTTTTACATGCCCTAATACGCCAAAAAACAACAAGGAAGCGCTATCAGGATATTTATGGAATTGTTACAGAATATTAATGCCCCGTTACGAAAGCTTTGTAATTTTATGTTTTTCGCAAATAAGAAAATAATGGTTGCTATAATGAGGTCAACGAAAACAAATGCAATGGAGGCTATTATGAAAAAATTTATGGGTATAGCAACAGCAGCGGTTTTTGGTCTTGGGATTTTCACAACATCTGCTAAAGCAGAAACGATCGTAACGACTGACGTACTAAACGTACGAGAAAACCCAACTACTGAATCAAAAGTTGTAGGAAAATTATTAGATGGATATAAAGTAAATGTTTTACATACAGAAAATGGTTGGTCAAAAGTTCAATTGAATAGCGGTAAAGAAGCTTTCATAAGCGCTGACTATACAAAAGACACTTACTACGTAACAGCAAACGTATTAAATGTACGTGCTAGTGCAAACACAGATTCAGAGATTCTTGGTAAGTTGAAAAAAGATGATGTAATCGAAACAACACACCAAGTACAAAATGATTGGATTCAATTTGAATATAACGGAAAAACAGCTTATGTTCATGTTCCTTACTTAACAGGTAAAGCACCAGTTAAAGTTCAACCAGTAGTTAAAGCTGAAAAAACAACTACAGTTCAAGATACAGCTAAAGTTCGTGAAGCAGTTAAAGCTCAGGAAGTAGCTGAAACTCAAGCAAAAGCTCAAGCAGCTTCAGCTACTAAAGCTCGCGAAGCAGCTGAAGCTCAAGCAGAAGTTAAAGCTCAAGAAGCGGCTAAAGCTCGTGAAGCAGCTAAGGCTCAAGAAGCAGCTAAAGCTCAGGCAGATGCTGAAGCTCAAGCAGAAGCTAAAGCTCAAGAGGCGGCTAAAGCTCGTGAAGCAGCTAAAGCTCAAGCAGATGCTGAAGCTCAAGCAGCGGCTAAGGCTCAAGAAGCAGCTAAAGCTCGTGAAGCGGCTAAAGCTCAAGCAGATGCTGAAGCTCAAGCGGCTAAGGCTCAAGAAGCAGCTGAAGCTCGTGAAGCGGCTAAAGCTAAAGAAGCAGCTAAAGCTCAAAAACCAGCTACACAACAACCTGCTGCAAAAGAAACTGAAACAAGTGCACCATCATCTTCTCGTGAGTTACGTGTTGTAGCAACAGCTTACACAGCAGATCCACTTGAAAATGGTTATAAAGCAGGCGACCAAGTAAAATCAGCTATGGGTCACAACTTAACAGCTAATCCAAACATGAAACTAATTGCAGTTGATCCAAGTGTCATTCCATTAGGTTCAAAAGTATGGGTTGAAGGTTACGGAGTAGCAATCGCTGGTGATACTGGTGGAGCTATTAAAGGTAATAAAATCGACGTTTTAATGCCAGATAAAGGCACATCAAGTAGCTGGGGACGTAAAACAGTTACAGTTAAAGTATTAAACTAGTTAGTAAAAAAGAGTCAGTCTCATCGTTGAGGCTGGCTCTTTTTTATGATTCTTACATTCTTTCTTTCTCTTGAAAGTAAGTAATATTATCTCGAAGCCACTTCCTCTCCGACATAAACAAGTTTCCACGTTTTTTGTACACTTTATCAAATGTCTTTAAAACTTCTTCCTGATTAACAAACTTATGTAGGAAACGAAGAGCAATGATAATCTCTGATTCATCCGTAGGCTCTACTTCATTTTTACGTCTTCTAGCGACAATTTTATTCACACGTTCGCAAATTGGTCTCATTGCCATTTCGTCGCCATAGATATAAATAGCTCGAACAGCTTCATATTTCACCATCACATTTCTATCATGCAAAGCTTCAATATAAACTATTTGTAAGTCTGTTCTTCCGATTTCTGCTAAAGTCTCAATAGCTGCTGAACGAATATAAGCACTATCGCAGTGTAAAAGTTTCGTTAAAGATAGAATCGATCGCTTTGTTCCAATCTCATGTAAAGTGGCACATATATTTACAATATCATCTCGATTCTCTTCCACTGTAAGTAACTTCAATAAAGCATCTTCTGCTCCCAACGATTTACACAACTTTAAAGCGATGACAGCGGAATAACGAACTCCACTATTTTTATGATATATGTAAGGAATAATTTTATGTGCATTGCTCGCTTCAGATAATTTACTTAAATCTATAAGCATACTATCCAACACTATCCTGCTTTCTTCACTTTCTAACCGATTTATCAAATAATCTGCTATATACATCTCTCTAGTATTTATTGCAAGTTGTGTAATTAAAAAATAAAGGTTTGTTTTTATATATACTTTTCGTGCTTCCGTTACTTTCTCTTGCAAACAAGAAAAAAGGGATAAATCATTTAACTGCATCGCTTCTTCATACGCACATTGCCGAATACCTGCTTCTTCATCATCCATCCGCCTTAATAAATCATCTATATACTCTTCCATCTCCTTCTCTCCCGTCCAAATGAAATCTATCTCTTTGCATTCTATATACGATAGACTACTATATCAATAGAAAAAAGAGGATGCCACAGCATCCTCTCCTTCTCTTCTCTATTCCACACAAGTAAACTGCGTCCAAGCTCCTACATAATCTAGTAAGAATAACTCCTCTTCCGCAATTGTACCGACGATATTTTTCCGTTCATCTATCGGCATTTCTTTCAAGATGATTTGCAGTTCACCTTTATACTTTCCGAATGAGTTATTACCAATTACAACTTGCCCTCTTTCCTGTAGCACACTTTCACGCACTGGGAAGTCATAATCTTTGTACTTTTTACGTACTTCTGTAGAACGTACCATATACTCTGTTATGTCGCCGCGTCTTACGTGTAATTCTTGCAGCGTAGCTCTCTTCTCTACTTCAGTCGCTTCGTCTACAAATTGTACTTTCAGCTGTAACATGTATCGATTTAAGTTTCCTAGTTTCTCTAACTCTTCCTCACTCGCATAAGCATTTCCGATAATGACATCATCAATTAGCCCTGTCGCCCATAAATGCTTCGCTTGCACTTCAATTGGTAAATTACGATGCTCTTCTAACGTACATAATCCGTCGTTAATATCCCATGGACCGATGTTTGCGGCATGTGATGTAATAAATGCTGCACTGCGAATACCATGCTTTTTAAAGCGTTCACTACAGCGAATGAAATAATCGTACGGAAGACCAGTGAATTTTTGCGGATAAAAATTATGACAACCAATTAAAGCTGATTTATTCGCTTGATGCGAAAGAATATTTTCTAAGTACGCAATATCGTTACTTACATTTAACTCAATTTTTAAACCGTACGGATTATTCGTCATTTTCGCTTCCGTTAATCCGTCAAAACCTACATCTAAACGAATACCGTCTGCACCTAACTCTGCGAAAAATGATAGATCGCTATAACTAATATCAAGCTGATCAAACACAGCCGGAGCTACATCTAGAATAACTTCCATATTATTATCTTTTGCGTGATTAATAATCTCTTTAAATTCAGATACAATTTCTTCTTTCGGACGATTCACAGATAACAAACAAGTAAATATTCTTGAAAAACCGTGTCGTGCCGCTGCCGAAATATATGCCATATCTTTTTCTTTCGTTGAATGTTCTGGATAAAGTGAAATTCCTAATTTACGCTCCATGCTTTTGCATCTCCTTCACACGTTGTATTAATGCCATGCTCGTAAATCTATATTTTGCAGATAAACATGTTGCACATAAAATTGTCGGTACAATAATTACGTACGGTGATTGCAATCCTAACATTACATATGCACCCATTGAACAACCGATAAATAAAACTGATACTAGTAGTAACACTAATAAAGATTTACTTTGTACCCATTTCGAATAATGGGCAATACACTGTCCGACCACGAATGTAATTAAGATGATAATTGCTCCGAGCATTCTGTTTTCTCCTCTCCTGCTAATTGTTGTTTCTCATACATTTTGAAGAATGGATAGTAAATAACGAATGAGATCGCAAAGTTAACAAGTACAAGTACACCAGCCATAATTGTCCAGTCCGTGCTAATAATCGCTGCAATTGGTGCTAACATCGTAAATGGCAGTTTCGCCATCATGAGTGGAATCATACCTGAAACAACTGCGAAATATGATACTGTCGTTGTCACTAACGGTGTAATAACGAACGGAATAATTAAGATTGGGTTCATTACAATCGGAGCCCCGAAAATAATTGGCTCGTTAATATTGAATAAACCTGGTACGAATGATAATCTACCTAACTCTTTTAGGAACTTAGATTTAGAGAACATAAACATAATTACTAAAGCTAACGTTGAGCCTGATCCGCCAATCCATACGAACCATTGAATGAATTGCTCTGTAAATAAGTTTGGTAACTGATGTGCATTTCCTGTAGCCGTGAATACTTCCATATTTTCAAGAATTGCTGAATCCCACATCGGACGAATAATTGGTCCTAAAATCGCTGGTCCATGTATACCGAATGACCAGAAAAACACGATTAAGAATACTGTTAATAAACCACCGAATAAATTATTTCCTACTAATACTGATTTTAATGGTGCGATTAAATATGTGATCGTTGTATTCACATCAAATTTCAAACCGTAGCGAATGCCCCAGAATAAAAGAATAACTGCTAATGTTGGAATTAATGCTGCAAACGAATTTGAAACTGCTGGTGGTACACTATCTGGTAATTTAATCGAGATATTATGCTTAATCATAAAATGATAAATTTCTACTGCAATTAATGCTGTAACAATTGCACCGAATAAAGACGTTGCACTTAATGTTCCTACTGAAATATATCTCCCTGCATCAATAACACCTGGTACAGCTTTCGTAATTTGAATTGGTTCAACTGATGCTAGTAAAAAGGCGAGTACAGATAATAGCCCTGCACTTAACTGATTGAGCTGATAAAAGTTCGCGAGCGAAGCCCCTACACCAAACGCTGCGTATAATGCCATTAGTCCTACTGTAAATCGGAATGGAATATCTAAAATATGGCGAAACGGTGCAATCCATTCCATATATGCATCAATTGGTAAATTTAAAAAGATAACGAAAAATGATCCGACGATCGTTAACGGTAATGTAGAAATAACACCGTTTCGAATTGCTAATAAATGTCGTTGTCCTGCGATTTTTTGCGTTGTTGGCATAATCTTTTGTTCCATAAAACTCATAAACCCATTCATCAATAGCCCTCCTCTTTCTCTCTACTATAAAAGAATGAAATAAACTTTATAACATTATAATGTTTATATTTAAAAAGATATAATTATGCTAAAACTAATTGTTCTGCTTGCCTAAGCACTTTCAAACCATCACACATGCCATAATCTCGTTGGTCTATAATCGCAACTGGTATGTTGTATGAGTTTGCAAGAAACTCTACAGCTGGAAATAAATATTTCACTTGTGGACCAATTAAAACGACATCAGCTTCCTTAATTTCAAGTTTCACAAGTTCTGAATCAACCGCCTTAATTTTATAATTCTTCCCCTGTTTCTTTGCCTCTTCTTGCATTTTTCTTACGACCATACTCGTTGACATACCTGCTGCACAACATAATAAAATATACATCTTATACTGTCACTTTCTCTTCCACTCGTTTATGAAGAGTAATAAATTCTTCAACTAGTTCTTTCACTGTAATTGCATTCATTAAATGGTCTTGTGCGTGCACTAACAGTAAACTGATTTCTGCATGATTTCCTCTTGCCTCTTCTTGAATTAAATCCGTTTGAATACGATGCGCTGCTGAAATTTCCTCACTAGCAAGTTTCATCTTTTCACCGGCATTCTCAAAATCTCCTTGTCTTGCAAAAGCAATTGCTTCAAGCGCCGCGCTTCTCGCATTGCCACCATGTAAAATTAACGCAAATGGAGTTTGCATATCAGCCATTTTAAATTCCCCCAAGCTATATGTTTTCTATATTTTTATCTTATTATGAAAACGCATACAATTAAACATAAAAAACTTCCGTTATGTAACGGAAGTTTTTATATACTTTTTCAAAATGATAATAAAATCTCTTGAAAATCTTCAATTACCTCGGTCTGAGTAAGTTTCTCTATCGTAGTTTGACTAGACATAATATCATATAAAAAATCATAAAGCCTTTGCAAATCTTCATTATTATTGCGCTTTACACTAAATAAAATAATTACTTGTACTTTTTTATCTCCCCAATCAACAGCTTTTTCAAGTGTGCAAAACATCAAAAAAGTTTCCTCACTTAATAACTGCATCGGATGCGGGATTGCAACTGAATTCCCAACCGCTGTCGGAGACGTATTTTCTCTTTCCATAACAGAAGCATAAAAGTTTTCTGGTACATAGCGTTTCTCAGCAGCTTTCTCACATAAAAACTGAATAACATCCTCTTTCGTAGAAGCACTATGATTTAAAAAGATTAAATCTTCCTTAATATATTGCCGCACACTATTATTCACATGCGTAAACAACCGCTGACCAATCGATTTAATCTCTTTATCATCAAATATTGAATTCACTTTTATAACTGGAACAGGCAAGCCACTCGGTATATGAATCGTACTAATAATACAATCTATTTTTTCTTTATAAAGATCTTCTACTTTCAATTGATAATAGCCTGTAATACCTACAATCTCTAATTTATCTCGGAACTGTGATAAAATTTTATATTTTAATAGTTGTGCACTTCCTTGACCAGTCGCACAAACTAATAAGCATCTTTTCTTTTGATTCTGCTCCTGCAAACGGCTCATCGCTCCGCCGAAGTGAATTGCTATATAACCAATTTCACTTTCAGGGATCGATTCACCCGTATATTCACCAATGATATCTCCAACAAGAACCGCAATTTCAAAAGCATACGGATAATTCTTTTTCACTTCTGCCAAAAGAGGATTTCTCGTATTTAACTTATACTTCAAACGATTTAATAACGTTTTTAAATGAATACCAAATCCAAATAATAATTCTTCATCATAATAAAAAATAAGATTCCGTTCTTCCGCTACTTTAAAAAGAATATGTTGCATAAATGCATATATATCTTTTCCTAATAGCTCTTCTACATTTTCATAGCGATCTCTCGTTGTAACAGCTGTACTTAATAAATGCATCGTCACATATAATACTTCTTCTTCTGGAAATGAAAATTTCAACTCTTTCTCTAAATCTCCTAAAATCTGCTTCGCAATTGTATATTCTTTCTTTATTATAAGTTCTGATTGCTCCGTATGCAGTTCTTTCATATAATGTTGACTTTGACAACGCTTTAATGCGATTGCAATATGAATGACTAAATTATCAATTTCTATATCAGATAAATATATTGTTCCGCCTTCAATATACTTTAATATAATCGAACGAATGAGTGATATATGAGGTAGCGATAAATATGTCTCCGTCTGCTCAAATTGCTCATGAAACGGAGTATGGTCATAACGCGGTAAACCATATTGTGATAAACAAGAACGAATATTAAATTCCTCTCCAACAATACGTATACCATAATACGGTCTCTTCTCAATTTGTAATTTATAGCGACTACATATATCTGTAACATCTTTCATAATTAAATTGACCGTTGATTTGCTCACATAAATCTCTTCTGCTAATTCTGAAAGCTTCACATATCCCTCTGTCGTTAAAACACGCTGCAGAATGTACGCTATTCTTTCTTCATAAGAAGTTGGGATCTTTTCCGTCTGTTTTTGAAATAGACTCACACAAAAGTCTTCAAATTTCTTCGTTTGTATAATTTCTAATTCGTACCCAGTCCCTCTTTGCGATTCGATTTTCGCTCCGTTTTCTTCCAATATATCATTTAATAATTTTATATCCTTTTGAATCGTCTTCGTCGATACATGTAAACGGCCCGCTAAAAAAGCTCGATTTAACATCGATTTCTCTTCTAAAAACTCCTCTAAAATAGAAATTAATCGCTGATGCACCTTTGTCATAGCTCTTCCTCTCGCTCTTTATATATAAATGGGGAAAAGCTGCTGAAATCAGTAGTTTTTCCCCTTTATATTCTCTCTATTTCTTTAATGTGAATCCGAATTTATCCCATGCTTGTAAATAGTCTAGTAAGAAAATCTCTTCTTCTACAATTCGACCAACTACATTTGTTTTTCCTGTATTCACCATATCTTTTAATGCAATTTGTAATTCGCCTTTATACTGGCCATATTGTTCATTATCAATTAATAAATCTCCACGCTTAATTTCACGCGTATTATGAGGTTTAAACTCTTCTTTTTTATATTTCACACGACTTTGTGTAGAACGAATCATATATTCAGATACATCTCCGCGATAAAAATGTGGTTCGTCTAATACGATAATTCTTTCTAATTCTGTCGTTGTATCATATAGTTCTATATCAAATGTTTGTTTCTCTTTATTTAATGCACCTAGTGCTTGTAATTCTTCTTCTGACGCATATGCGTTTGCAATAATAACATCATCAATTAATTCCGTCGCAAATAAATGCTTCGCCTGTGTTGTCATCGGTAATTCACGATGCTGCTCTAATGTACATAACCCTTCTGTTACTGGCCAAGGTCCGTATGTTGCATCAAATGATGAAATAAAAGCAGCCGTTCTCATACCGTAACCTTTAAATTGTTTCGAGCATTTAATGAAATGATCGTATGATAAACCTGAATAACGATGCGGATAAAAATTATGACAACCAATTAAATTTTCACGATTTGGTCTATGACTCATAATGTTATCTACATACTTCGTACCATTGCTCATATTAATCTCAATTTTCAAACCATACGGATTATAAGTCATAATTGATTCTTCTAATCCTGAGAAACCAACATCTAAACGAATACCGTACGCACCCAATTCATGGAAGAATGATAAATCATTATACGAAATACCTAATTGTTCAAAAACAGATGGACTAATATCAACTAATACTTGGAACCCTAATGCATTCGCATGTGAGATCGTTTCTTTAAATTCTTCAATAATTTTCTCTTTTTCTCCATCCACAGATAATAAACATGTGAACACACGTGTAAACCCATATTTACTTGCTAATGTTAAATACTCCTTATCTTTCTCTACTGTTGAATGTTCTGGATAAATAGAAATACCTAATCGTCTCATATGTACACGCCTCTTTCTTCATCATATTGTAAACCTTTTCAAATATATGTAGTGAAAAAGTATATATCCCCTTCTTGTTCACTACTCCTTTGAATCCGCTTTCTTTAAAGAAAAAACAATTTCTATCATTCTTAACACCTACAAGTCTATACATCTATACTTTACATCTTTTTTTCATAGTTGTGTAGCCTTTACACAAATTTGTCAGTTTTTCACCTTAAAAATTGTTATCCGTTTTCAAGACACCTTCCTTGACTGTTGCATTGGCCAATACATATACTCGAAAGAAAAGAGAAAATTTTATATAGGGGATGAATATATGGGAGAAGCAATACTCGTAAAACGAGAACCGTTATGGACAAAAGAGTTTGTTGCTTTAATTTTTGCAAACTTATGTATGTTTTTAGGGTTTCAAATGTTAATTCCAACCTTACCTGTTTATGTGAAAGAAATTGGTGGCACAAGTTCCAATATCGGATTGGTTGTCGGCATGTTTACCGTTGCGGCACTTTTTGTTAGACCGCTAACTGGGAACGCCTTGCAAAAATTTAATAAAAAAATCATCTTAATGATCGGTACTGCTATTTGTTTACTCGCTATGGGCAGTTACCTTTTCGCCTCAACAATCTTTCTCTTGCTTGCTGTTCGTATTTTACACGGAGCTGGTTTCGGTATTACAACGACTACATATGGGACTGTCGTTTCTGATTTAATTCCCTCAGCTCGCCGCGGAGAAGGCATGGGATATTTTGGTCTTTCTGGAACAATTGCAATGGCCCTCGGTCCACTTATCGGACTATGGCTTATGCAAACATATAACTTCACAATTCTTTTTTTATGTGCATTATCGTGCACAATTGTTTCATTAATATTAACGAAACTACTTCAAATCCAAAAAACGAAACAGCCTCCACAACAATCATCTAGTACTTTTCTCGATGGATTTATTGAGCGTAAAGCTTTACTTCCTTCATTATTAATATTATGTATTACATTAATGTACGGAGGAATCGGAAGTTTTATCACACTATTTGCTACAGAAGTCGGCATAGCTGATATTAGCCTCTTCTTTTTATGTAACGCACTAGCAATCGCTGTAACTCGTCCATTCTCTGGAAAGCTATATGATGCAAAAGGCCATACATTCGTCATCATTCCGGGAGTTATTATAACGTTTACAGGTATTATTTTATTGTCGTATACGACGACAATTCCGAGCTTAATTATTGCTGCAGCATGTTACGGAAGTGGTTTTGGAGCGATCCAACCTGCACTACAAGCATGGATGATTGACCGCGTAGCACCGCATCGACGCGGCGTAGCAACCGCTACATTCTTCTCCGCATTTGACCTTGGAATCGGCGCTGGAGCGATTATATTTGGATTTATTGCTCATTTTACAAACTATGCAACTGTATATCGTTACTCCTCTCTATTACTTATTGCTTTTCTCTTCATTTACATTACAAGCATAAGAAAACAAAAGCATAGCGATAAAAACACGGAAAAAGCTGCTGGATAAATCAGTAGCTTTTTTATCGTATTAAAAAATTGTTTTCCCTCGTTTTGCTGTTATAAAACTACATGCATTTTCCTACATATTTTTTTAACTTTCATCAAAAAATATACGATGAACTCGCAGACGCTTTCCTTGATATTCAACTGAACAACATTATTCTAAAAAGTGTGATTTCTTTACAAAATTAAGATTTATACAAGATGAAAACCAATAAAATACAGCTGTTTCTTTAAGGGATTGTAAACTTTTCTTCCCTTTGTAAATTTAGTGTAAATTTTACTAGCAAACCGTTTACAGTGACTCAAGGTTCAGTTAATAATTACATCGTACATGAAATTTAAGGAGTGGAATGCGTGGAATATAATGTTCAAGATATGATCTTCCAGTTCATTGGTGGATTAGGTATTTTCTTATTCGGGATTAAATACATGGGCGATGGACTGCAACAAGCAGCTGGAGATCGTCTTCGCGATATTCTAGATCGTTTTACAACAAACCCACTTATGGGTGTACTAGCAGGTATGTTAGTTACTGTATTAATCCAATCCAGTTCAGGAACAACCGCTTTAACAGTCGGACTTGTAAGTGCCGGATTTATGACATTAAGACAAGCAATCGGTGTTATTATGGGTGCAAACATCGGTACGACAGTTACTGCATTTATTATCGGAATTAAAATCGGAGAATATGCTCTCCCAGTTATGGCAGTTGGAGCAATCCTACTATTCTTCTTTAAAAATAAAAAAGTACATTCTGTAGGTCAAGTTGTATTCGGTTTTGGTATGTTATTCTTCGGTTTAGAATTAATGAGCGCAGGTATGAAACCTCTTCGTTCTTTAGAATCATTCCAAGAATTAACAGTGAGCATGAGTGATAATCCAATTTTAGGAATTGTTGTCGGTACAGTCTTTACTTTAATTGTACAAAGTTCAAGCGCAACAATCGGTATTTTACAAGAACTATTCGGTCAAGGTGCAATCGATTTACAAGCAGCTCTTCCTGTATTATTCGGTGATAACATCGGTACAACAATTACAGCTGTATTAGCAGCGATCGGTACTTCAATTGCAGCAAGACGTGCAGCATTAGTTCACGTTATCTTTAATATTATCGGTACAATTATCTTTACAATTTTATTAGTACCATTTACAAGTTTAATTCAATATTTCCAAACATCATTAAACTTGAATCCAGAAATGACTATTGCATTTGCACACGGAACATTTAACGTAACAAATACAATTATTCAATTCCCGTTCATTGCAGTGTTAGCATGGATCGTAACAAAAATTATTCGTGGTGAAGATGCAGCGATTGACTTCAAACCACAACATTTAAATCCAATCTTTATTGAACAATCTCCAGCCATCGCTTTAACTGAAGCTCAAAAAGAGATTATCCGTATGGCTGAGTTTTCATTACATGGATTAAAAGAAGCAAATCAATTTTTAAATACACAAGACAAAAAACACGCAAACATGGCTACTCAATTAGAAGGAGCTATTAACAATTTAGATAAAAAAATTACCGAGTATTTAGTTTTACTATCAGAAAAGCCACTTTCACCTACGGATTCTGAAAAACATTCTGTTTTAGCAGGTGTTGTTGGAGATATTGAACGTGTCGGTGATCATGTAGAAAACCTTGTAGAACTTGTAGATTTCCAAATTTCAAACCGTGTTTCACTATCAGACGAAGCATTAACTGAATTAAACGAAATGCTAGAATTAACGATTTCAACACTGCAAGACTCAGTTGAAGCTTTAACAAACTTCGATACTGAACTAGCTCAAACTGTTATTGCAAAAGAACGCAAAATCGACCAAATGGAACGTGTTCTTCGTAAACGTCACGTATTACGTCTAAACGAACGCAGCTGTTCAGGTGATGCAAGTATCATCTTCGTCGATATGGTAAGTAACTTAGAGCGCATTGGCGATCACGCTGTAAATATCGCTGACGGTGTTTTAGGCGAACAAGGAAAAATCAATTTAAAACAATCATTATAATAAGAAAGAGACGCTAACTTAAGCGTCTCTTTCTTATTATATTTTAACAACTGTTCTTCCTTTTAACTTTCCTTGCAATATAAGTGTAAACTTCTTCTCTAATTCTTCTAATGTACATTCTTCTGTATAAGATAGTAACTCTTTATTTCCCCATTCATTCGCTAAAAGCGTCCACACATCTCTTCTCACATCCACTGGACATTGCACGGAATCTACCCCTAAAAGGCTTATACCTCGTAAAATAAACGGATATACCGTGGTTTGTAGTTCCTGGCCTGCCACATTACCGCATGTCGTTACACAACCACCATACTTTACTGTTTTTAAAGCTGTTTCTAACATATGTCCACCTACAGTATCGATAACTCCGGCGTATATCCCTTTTAACATTGGTCTCCCTGATTCATCATTCAATTCCGCGCGATGAATCACTTTTTTCGCTCCTAGACGTAGTAGCATTTCTTCCTCTTCCATTTTTCCTGTCGCTCCTACTACGTTAAACCCTAACTTACTTAATATACTAACAGCTACACTCCCTACGCCGCCTGTAGCACCCGTTACTAAAACATCTCCCATACTAGGCTTGATTCCTGCTCCAATAAGCTTATATACCGACAAGGCCGCAGTAAAACCTGCTGTCCCATACATCATACTTTCCTTTAATGACAATCCTTCTGGTAAAGGCACGACCCAAGATGATGGCACGCGAATATATTCTCCGAAACCACCAGAAGTATTCATCCCTAAGTCATATCCCGTTACAATAACTTGATCTCCTACCTTAAAAGAGTTATCTTCACTACTCACAACTTCTCCTGCAGCATCAATTCCCGGCGTATGAGGATATGTTCTCGTAACCCCTTTATTACCAGTAGCTGAAAGGGCATCTTTATAATTTAATGAAGAATAATGAACTTGTATGAATACGTCTCCCTCAGGTAAACTACTTACTTCTCTCTCAACAACTTTTCTTACAAACTGATGATTTTCCGTTTCGTTCACAACGATTGCTCGGAATGATGTATGATTCATTATGCTCTCTCCTTTATCCGTCAAATTCTTCTTTATTATATAGAAGAAATAGGTAAGCTTACTCATTTCTTCTTGGATATATTTCAACAAATCTTACTTCCCTATCGCTTTCTCATAATATATATTTTCATTTCTACTAATAGCCCTTATACTTATTCTACATCTACAAAATAATATATAGAAAATCTGACTTTTTATAAATAAATTGAATTTTTACGAAATGTAAATGATTTGTAATGTTTTTTTTCGCTAAATTTCATTATAATAAGTGGATATGAGTGTCGTATTTCAATCCAAATGAAGGAGTACAAGAAATGGAGCAAAACCCATCTTTGCAAGAAAATACACGCAGTAAACCGAAAAAAAATAAGAAAAAAATAAAAATTATTATAAGCGCTATACTATTCGTTTTATTAATAGGCGGCGGTTATACTTGGTTTTTAGTAAATAAAGCATCTTCTGCTGTTCGAAATGCCGCACACGATTTAGCACGCGGTGATAAATCTGATTTACGAGATAAAGCTGTAAAACCTATTACAAATAACGTCTCTGTTTTAATAATGGGTGTTGATGAAAGCGATGTCCGAGGAAAAGAATATGGTGAAGCTATAAGAACAGATGCGCTTTTACTTGCAACATTTAATAAAGATAGCAAAACTGTTAAACTATTAAGTATCCCACGTGACACATATACTTATATCCCAATAGAAAAGAAAAAAGATAAAATTACACACGCTCATGCATTCGGTTCTGCTAAAAACGGAAAAAATGGTGGACCACAAGCAAGCATTGATGCAGTTGAAAAATTAATGAATGTTCCTGTCGATTATTTTGTGAAATTTAACTTTAAATCATTTATAAAAATCGTCGATGACTTGGGCGGTGTTGAAGTTGATGTACCAGTTGAATTTACTGAGCAAGATAGCAATGATAATGCTGAGGCTATTCACCTAGAAAAAGGTGTTCAAAAGTTAAATGGCGAAGAAGCTCTTGCTCTTGCTAGAACAAGACACATCGATAGTGATGCAATGCGTGGACAACGTCAACAACTCGTTATCGAGGCTATTTTAAAGAAACTAACAAGTGTTGGTTCTGTAACAAAAGTTGGCAACATCATTGATGATATTAACGGACAATTCGTTACAAACTTAACATTTGATGATATGCTTTCATTCTATAAATATGGATCGGATTCGGAAATTGAGAAATTACAAATCCAAGGTGATGATTGCTATATGGCAAAAGGTGACGATACATGTAGCAAATCTGCTGGTGGTGGTCGAACTTACTACTACAATCCAGATAAAAAAGAACTAGCTAATGTTACAAATGAACTTCGTACTCATCTTGGGCTACCTGCATATACAAAGTCTGACTCAGACTCTGATTCGAAAAAGACAAAAGAATCTAAGTCTGAAAATTCAAGTGAACGCGAATCAAGTAACAATGAAGTGAAAAATAAGAACAAAAATAGCAGTGAAGATACAGAAACATCGTCTAACGACAATGAATAATAAAGAAGCAGTACTCTATGGAGGTAGAGTACTGCTTCTTTTTATTTCTTCAGAATCAAAAATCAGAACTTTCTAACTATCTTTTTTAATATTTTTAAATTATAATAAATAGTAGCAATCTATTCCAATTATCAGGGGGCTCATACATATGAAAGCTGCAGTAAAACATAACATCTCAGATTTTAAAGACTACTTAAAATCCAACGATATATACATGGAAGAAAATATAGATGAAAATGATGGATCTGTTCATTTTTCAGTAGGATTAGAGACAGAAGCTGGCGCAAAAATTCAACTTATCGCTGCTTTCCAAAACGAACATCCTACGGTAGATATATACTGCTTCAATGTTGCTCACGTGCCTGATGCAACATCAATAAATGATATTTTACATGTTATTAATGAATTAAACACATCTTATCGCTTTGCAAAATTCACATTAAACAAGCAAAATGCAATTGATATTTCAGCATCTCTTGCATTCTCAGAACCAAACTTTAATCCAGCACTTGTCTTTGAACATACGAGAATGCTATATAAATTAGCAAATGACGAATATAAAAACTTAATGAAAGTTATTTGGGCATAAAGTAAAACTATAATCCGTTAGGTTTACGGGCAATAAATAAAAGGATGGGCTGTAAGCAGCACCATCCTTTTATTTTGATATCATATCGATCCACATTTTAACAGCAGTGCCTACAATTAAAGTGGACAATACATATTGCAGTACTTTTTGATTTAGCCTCTTCCCGACTCGTGCTCCAAGTGGCGCAGCAAATATACTGGCAACCGCAATAATTAGAGCTGGAATGATAACTACTTGCCCAGTAATCACTTTTCCTGTAGTAATCCCTATTGAGGAAATAAACGTAATAGCGATAGATGTCGCGATCGTCATGCGCAGTGGTAATTTTAAAATAACTAGCATAATGGGAACTAAAAGGAACGAACCTCCAGCTCCTATAATGCCTGAAGCTCCCCCTACAACGAACGCTAACAAGCTTGCTAACCATTTATTATACTTCACATCTCCACTATTATTTTGTTTCGGTACAAACATCATAATAGCTGCAATTGTAGCTAATGCTGCATAAACAACATTGACTGTATGTTCCTCTAATATGTTAGCACCGAAACTCCCTATGAAGCTTCCTATTAATATACTAGCTCCCATATACATAACTAACGTTTTATTCATGTCATTACTTTTCCGGTATGCCCACGCGCCTGCAAAAGTTGCAAAGAATACTTGTACCGCTGTAATACCGCTCACTTCATGTGACGTATAGCCAGTAAATCCTAGCAATACTGGAATGTATAAGATCATCGGATAATTAATAATCGCGCCACCAATCCCAACCATTCCTGATATAAATGATCCTATAAACCCAATTATAAAAAGTAATACGACTAAGCTCATCTTACATCCCCCGCCTTCTAAAAAGAAGGTGATTTAAATGAATAAGTTTACATTCCCATCCGAAGCATCTGCTAAATATGCCCCTACACCTGCAAACTCTACCCCTTCCATAATCTCTTCCTCTTTTAACCCTAATAAATCTACTGTCATTTGACAAGCTACAAGTTTAATTCCTTGTTCTTTCGCCAAATCAATTAAATCTGGCAAAGGCATTGCGTTATGTTTTTTCATAATGCCTTTAATCATCTTCGGCCCCATGCCAGCAAAATTCATTTTGGATAATCCCATCTTATCAGCACCGCGTGGCATCATTTTTCCAAATAATTTTTCTATAAATGTTTTCTTTACATTCACATGTTCATCTTTCCTTAAAGCATTTAATCCCCAGAAAGTATGAAAAATAGTTACCTCTTGATCATACGCCGCTGCGCCATTTGCAATAATATAAGCAGCCATCGCTTTATCGTAATCTCCGCTAAATAACACGATTGTCGTTTTCTTCTGTTGTTCCATATTGTTCTCCCTCCAATTACCTATAGGGGTATTTATTTGTTTATAAAAAGGCCCAAATCACTTACTTCACTATATGACTTTACCTTCCCACGCTAACATACCACCTACCATATTGATTGCTTGAAAACCGTAGCTCTCTAGAAACTGAACTGCTCTTCCACTTCTTCCGCCAGAGCGACAAACGATAATATACTCTTTCTTTTTATCCAACTCATGCATTCGAAACTCTAATAGCCTTAGCGGAATATTACATGCTTCTGGAATTCTTCCTTCTGCTACTTCTTCTACTTCACGGACATCTACGATATTTACTGCTTCTTTACGTAACAATTTTTCTTCTAATTCTTTTGCTGTCATTTCTTTCATTTTAAAGTCCCTCCTCACAAAGCATTCATACCACCTGAAACGTTTATTACTTGCTGAAACCCTAGTTTTTTCAACATCTTTGCAGCTTGCTTACTTCTCATTCCACTTTGGCAAATAACGATTACTTCCATATTTTTATCTAACTGACCTGCTCTACTAGCTAACTCATTTAACGGGATATTCTGAAATCCTTTCATATGATTTCCTCTATATTCACCTACTGTACGAACATCAATAAAGTACTTCCCCTTTTTCCCCACTATACTTTTTAATTCTTTTCCATTTATATTTTGAACACCTTTCACTGGTAAAAAGCGCGAAATAACAAACCATGTAGCAAGTACAATGAAAAGCGTACTTAATATTGTGTTCATATAACCAACCTCTCTGCATTTATAACAATATTTTTTCCTACGCCTTCTTAATCCAAAACTTCAGCACATCAGCTTCTTCTACATGCTTTACGATTTCATGACCAGTTTTGTTTGCCCACGCTGGAATATCCTTAATTGACCCTTTATCCGTTACATGTATTTCTAACACTTCTCCAGTTTGCAAAGTATCCATCGCTTTCTTCGTTCTTACAATCGGCATTGGACATGCTAAACCCTTCGCATCTAATACTTGTTTTATATTCATCATCAATTCCTCCAATTTGTTATTTTTATAATGACTCATGTACTGCACAACGATTTGGGCCAATCTCCATTTCACGCTCTTCTTCCACACTCGGATGAATTTTCCCCATATTCGTTTGACGAATTTCTTCATATGCATTTGGTTGTGGTGGTAAGTTCTCTGTCACAGTTTTACGAAACTCTACTTCATCAGCAATATTTAACCCTACATTCTCTTTAAATAGATCTTGTAAGCTCGCACTCACAATGCCTCTTTCATCCATTTCACTTATTTTTGAATAATGAGCTGGTAAAACAATTAAATCTTGAGACAGTTCCTTATAAAGTGTATATAACGTATTTCTTAAATCACTCACCCAATCTTCAGCCTTACCAGCAAGATCAGGACGTCCAATTGAATCTACAAATAAAATATCGCCTGATAATAAATAAGAATCATCTATAATAAATGACGTACTTCCAATCGTATGCCCTGGTGAGTATAACGCGTCAATTTCAATCTTTGTACCCCCCACCGTAATAACAGATCCTTCTACAAGTGGTTCATATGAGAAAACGACTTCCTCGGCATCTTTTGGCGGTAACCAATACGTACCACCTACCTTTTCTGCTAACTTACGCCCACCAGAAATATGGTCTGCATGTAAATGTGTATCCATTACATTCGTAATCGTAACGCCATGCTCTTTCGCAAACTCTTCATATGCCTCGGCTGTCCTTACCGCATCAATAACTGCTGCTTCACCGTTAGAAACAACCATATAAGATAAACAGCCTTTTCCAAGACGATTAAATTGATATATACTTCCTCCGCCCTGTACATCCCCTACTTTTAACGGCTTCACATATTCACTCCAAGCTTTCATGCCACCAGCTAAATAATAAATATTTTGTAATCCAACCTCTGTTAATTGCTCTGCCACAAATATAGAAGACCCTTCTTTTGCACATACTACTAAAACATCTTTATCTTTAGGTAATTCACTTACAATATGATCTACACCATCTAACAAATCAAAATAAGGTTTATTAATAGAAGAAACTTGCTTCCCTTCAATTTTCCAATCTTCATAATCCGTCTCATTACGAACATCTAAAATGAATAACTCTCCGAATAAAACTTTCTCTGCAACATCTTTTGCTTGTAACATCTTAATGTCCATTTAATTACCCCCATAGGTATATTTTTGTTTAAAAAATTTTATTTCTCCACATTTCCTTGCCACCCTAACATACCAGGAATGACATTTTTCACATTTGAAAAACCTTTCTCTTTCAACATTTGGCAAGCTACATCACTGCGGTTACCAGTTCGACAAATAACATAAATTTGCTTCGTCTCATCTAACACTGCGCTGTCTAATTCACCTAATGGCACCGAAATGGCAGATGGAATATGGCCAAAAGCAAATTCCGCTGCTTCGCGAACATCTAATACAATGCTCTCTTCACCATGAGACAATATAGACTGTAATTCTGCATTCGTAATTGTATGTGGATATTTCACAATTTCATTCACTTCATGCTCGTTTGCTTTCCTAACATAATGCACCAATACATCACCCTCGTGTTTCGTCCCGATATATTGATGTCCTACTTTACCCGCCCAACTTTTTATATCTACCGTAGATCCTTTATCTGTTGCCTTAACTTCAATCACCTGCCCTGGTGTTAACCCTTCTATTGCCTTCTTCGTTTTCACAATAGGCATCGGACAAGCCAAACCTTTACAATCTAAACTCATATCCACTTTTATACTCATAATCGATTCCTCCACAATTTATATACATATACCTGTAGGGGTATATTAAAACGTTTTTGAAAATCTGTCAACACTTACGTTTGACAGATTATCGGCTTTTTACAAGTAATTGAACAGCTTCTTTAATTAACTCTTCATTTGAACCATTTCCACTTTCAAACTGTTCACGTAAACATTGCTCTAAATTCGTTCCAACAACGAGTCCAATTGTACGATCAAGTGCAGAACGAGATGCTGTTAACTGTGTAATAACTTCTCGGCAATCTTTTCCTTCTTCCATCATACGAAGCACACCACGAACTTGACCTTCAATACGTTTCAATCTATTTTTCATATCTTGATTATATTCCATTCTATAATCACCTCATTACCATTATGTCACCATTTATAACCTATGACAATATATTATACCCTATAGGGTATTTTGTAAACCCCTATTTTTAATTTTTGTCTTATATGTTCGCGAAACAAAAATTAAAACCTTAATCTATAGGTTTTCATCTTTCACTAAATCTTGAAGTAGAAGATGAAAAATATCAATATACAACACGTTCTGGCAATACTGTCCCATACAATTTAAAACCACCATCTACATTCTTTACCTTATATCCTTTTTCCATTAACATACGCGCTGCAACATACCCTCTCATACCAAGTTGGCAAGTGATATATATTTCTTTTTCCATTGGTACTTCATCCAATCGATCACGTAATTCATCTAACGGAATATTAATAGAGCCTTCAATCATTCCCTGTTTTAGTTCGTTAGGCTCTCGAACATCAATAAGGTACCCACCATTTTCAACAATGTGATCTATTTCATGCCATTGCACTGTGTCCACAAAACCATCTACTATATTACTTGCAGCATACCCCACCATGTTTACTGGATCTTTTGCAGAAGAATATGGCGGGGCATATGATAATTCTAAATCCGGTAAATCGATTACAGTTAAATTTGCCTTCATTGCCGTTGCAATAACATCGATACGCTTATCTACTCCATCACGCCCTAAAGCCTGTGCTCCGTAAATTTTTCCGCTTTCTTTATTAAAGATTAATTTTATTAGCACTGGCGTAGCATTCGGATAGTATCCCGCATGAGAATTTGCCTGTACATGTACTACCTCATAGGGTATATTTAATCGTTTTAATATTTTCTCATTTACTCCAGTAGAAGCAACTGTTAAATCAAAAACTTTAGCCACAGAAGTTCCCATCGTACCTTTATATAAAGACTCCGTATGACCATGAATAATATCTGCTAACATGCGACCTTGACGATTAGCTGGCCACGCTAAAGGAATCATCGTTTCTGTTTCTGTAACAAAATCTTTCACTTCAATCGCATCACCAATTGCATATACATGTGGATCCGATGTTTGAAATTTCTCATTTACTGTTATCGTCCCTCTAACTCCTAATGCTAATCCTGCATCCTTCGCTAAACTACTCTCTGGTTGTACACCAATTGCTAAAATAATCATATCTGTCTCTATAATTGAACCACTTTTTAAACGTACAACAGTCCCGCCCTTTTCTAATGCATCTACACCATCTTCAAAAACAAGCTCAACATTGTGCACCTTCATATGCTCATGCACATATGCTGCCATTTCATAATCGATTGTTGGCATTACTTGATTTGCCATCTCTACAAGAGTAACCTCAATCCCGCGTTCTCTTAAATTCTCAACCATTTCCACTCCAATAAATCCGCCACCAATAACCGTCGCGTGACGTGGTTTCTTCTCATCAATGTACGCTTTAATACGATCTGTATCAGGTACATTCCGTAACGTAAACAACGACTTCGCTTCTTCAATACCCGGGATAGATGGAACAATTGGTTTCGCCCCTGGTGAAAGAATTAACACATCATATTCCTCGTTATATGTTTTACCTGTAGTTACATTCTTTATCGTAATTGTTTTCTCTTCTTTATTAATCTTTACTACTTCACTCAATACACGTATATCTAAATTAAAACGCTTTGACATCCTTTCAACAGTTTGTACTAATAATTTTTGTCTTTCTGTAATGACACCGCCAATATAATATGGCAATCCACAATTTGCAAATGAAATATATTCACCGCGTTCAACCATAATAATTTCATCTTCCTCACTTAAACGACGAAGCCTTGCAGCTACTGATGCCCCGCCGGCAACTCCGCCTACTACAACTATTTTTCTGGACATATTTTAAACCTCCATATTATTTAATTTTCTCATGTACCACAAAAACCTATACCTGTATGGGTATATGATAGAGTATAAAAAATTTAATTTCAATCAATATGTCTTTCTTTCACAAATTTGAAACAAAAAAAGAACTTAGATATTTCCAAGTTCTTTTTCATATAGCTCTGTTCTATAACTTTCTTTACTATTACATCAATACCTAAAAATGGTGTAGTATGAGGGCATACTTGTTTTAGATAACTGAACTACACCTACATTTAAATTTCCAAACTCAATAGTTTCACTTGAAGTTAAATATATTTCGCTTAAAATTCTTAAATACCAAAGTCTAAAAAAATGAATCCAAATGGATTTACTATATTTATTCAGACCATCTTTTAATATTATTAAACACATTGTCTGTTATCCGATTTCCAAAATTCATATTTTTATTCCCTCTTGTATGAATGGCTATTATTTTGATACCTGTATCAAAATAATGATATACAGGTGATCCACTTTGCCCTTCATAAGTATCAATCTTGTATGTTAGTCTGCTAGGATTAACACCTTCAATTGGACCATAATCTCTCCACATTGTGTAACGTTCATTTCCTATTTTATCAGCTGGATATCCAGGAATCACCGCAAGTAAACCTTTTGGTGATTCTACATAGGTAGTTCTATATCCAAACCAACCTGTATAATCTCCTGGAGACCCATTTAATTTAATCGTTCCATAATCATAATTTGAATTTTCGTTATCAGTCCATCCACTTACCGAGTAAAGTTTTGTTCCTTTATAAGGTAAATACGGTGCTTGTCCTCCATTACGTCCTGGAGTTACAATAACATTTGTTGCCCATCCACCAATTTCTTTATTGTAAATACAATGTCCAGCTGTCAGCACTGTATCTTTACTAATTAGTGCTCCTGTACATCCATAAATTTCTCCACTATTATACTGAGTTGCTATATGGACTACGGCACTATACGGATATGAAGTTGTATCATTAACCCGTATTCGATCATCTATTCCTATAACAGAATAGGTAAGAATGTTAGGTGAATAATTTAACTTCGTATTTTCTAAGAAGGCTCCCCAATCTTCCCTACCATGTTTACGCCCTTCAAATGAAGGCGAAACAAGATCTTCTTCCCTTCGATCATTACTATACAAAGATTGTTCTTGAAAAAGTACACGTTCTCCCTCATTTGAAACTGATGTCCACGGTACATCTTCTGCATACACCTTTTGATTCACCAAAAATACTATACAAAAAAAGATAAAAAGAACACCAAAACTATAAAGAGCCAACCTACATCTTATAGAAATAAAGCTATACACCATAACTTACCTCCTATACAAATGATAGCGAACAATTGAAGATCCCTTTATAAATTCTAGTTTTTCTTTTTTCAAAAGTCAACGTAATTAATAATGATAATCATTATTAATTACGTTGACTTAACAAAATCACACAATTAGTCACATTCTTTACTCTGCGTTCAAAATTCTGTCTCATTAAAGTTTCACCTTATTACATAAATCCATAACCTTCTTCACAATCAACTCCGCAGTATTCTCTCCCGGTGGCATTAACAAATTTGTAACTGTTCCATACACAATAGGACTTAATTCTACTTCATATCCGCCATATGCATATTCGTCTTTTGTGGGTAAATAACCAAGATATCCGTTCATATATCCACCAAAGACAACTAATTCATTTTGAAGGATTTCTTTCATTTCTAGGGCAGTTTCTGAAAATGGTTCCATCGGTATGCCAGAGAAAATCCCATCATTAACTTGAAACAGTTGCACTTCTAAATCAATACTTAACCGCCGAATACCTTGCCTATATTTCTCTAAAACGATAGTAAGCCATTCGTCCGTATTCACGCCCCACTGCTTCTCAGCTAATCGAGCCATGCTTCGTATCTCATCAATTTCAGGAATATCATTCAACTTCATTTGCATCATACTCGAAACTGTCCTTAGTTTTACAATTGGACTATATGTAACTGTTGGTAACATCGTTAATACATGTCCACTAAGTATGTAAGCCATTTGTTTTAACGCTTCCCTTGAACCGCGATATTTCGCATTCACATTTCCAGCGGCACCTTGCACGATAATAACAGGGCAGTTCACTATCTGCTCTAGAATCTCTCTCGTCATTCCAGGATAATCCGCTGATAATTCATCACTATCACCTTTTAAAACATTCGGATGCGCAGTACAAAATACTAAAACCCCAGATAACTCCTTCGTTTCAGCATCTCTTATTGCTAACATACCAATTCGTTTATCTACAACACCATCTATATTTGTTCCCATCTTCGCTTTTCCATCAGATGTTCTCTCTCTTCGGTTTATCCCAATATCACCTTTCGTAACACCCCAGCCAACTTCACATCGCTTTAAGTGGTTATTCGCAGTCACAGCACCATGCACTACATTATTTACTAAAATCGTTTTATACGACTTTACTAAAGGATGATCACCGACTGTTTCCGGCCCAGAGTGTGTATGTGTATAAACAACAGTTATTCGCTCAACTGGCACATGAACCTCACTCGCTACTCGTTCACGAATCATATTCGTATCTTCTACTAACATACCGATATTATCAATACTTATAAACACAGTCTTCATTTCATCTTTTTCAAATACAAACACTGTCCCGTAAATACGTTCTTCAACATTATTTATGCCTGTCTCTCTGTGATATCCGACAAAATCAATACCTACAGGCGGCGTAATATCAACCTTACATACCCCTATTTTGCTCATTTAGATCACTCCATTTCTCTATGTAACTCCCTTTTTTCAAGAATAGCATATTTTTCCTATTATAAATAAAAAAGAACGGACACAGTATCCTATGTCCGTTCTTCCCCTCACACATACTTCCGATGCACCATCTTCCCATCATAAGAAAACACAACGCCCTTACTCTCCACGATGGACTCCATATGCACCGTTCTTCCCCATAGCTGATGAAGATATGGTAATACTTTTTCTAAGTATTTTAAATCGAGCTCGATTCCTTCATAACTATGTTTAATGTATAATTCTCCGTTCTTTAAGTAGTCTCCATCTTCTACTACTAAGTACGGGAACCCACCATTTGTCCGCATATTTACGAGTTGATCACGCACATTTTCCCATTCTTTATCTATTACTTTATATTCTTTTCCTTGGCGCTGGAATAAGTACATATCTTCTCGCATAACAAGATCTTTATTTAAGTAGTTTCTTAGGAACGATACGTCCCATTCAATTTCGCGTACTTCAAACATTTTATCACGGCCAGATCCTGGTTTTACGCCTCGTCGCTTCATTTCTTCAGTCGGATTGTTGTACCGTTCTTCAATATCTTCAAACATTTTAATACCGAGGTAGTATGGATTAATACTTGTTTTTGATGGCTGTACAACACCTGCATTTAATTTCGCAAATTCAATTGCTTCATCAGATGTTAAGTCCATTTCACGAAGTATGCGTTGATGCCAGTAGGACGCCCAGCCTTCGTTCATGATTTTCGTTTCAAGCTGCGGCCAAAAATATAACATTTCTTCGCGCATCATCGTTAATATATCACGCTGCCAATCTTCTAACTCACGGCTATATTCTTCAATAAAGAGAAGTAAATCTTTCTCTGGTTGTGGTGGGATTTTCTTCTTTTTACGCACATTAGAACGTTCCTGCTTTTTATTGCGATTATCTAAATTCCATAAATCATCGTATTGCGAAACCTTTTTCTTTTCTACTTCGTCCTCTTCTAAATCATCAATACTCCATGCGAGCTTCGGACGCATAAGCGACGGATCAATATGCTCTTGAATGGCAAGTACGGCATCTAAAAATGTTTCTACCTCTGCTTTTCCGTACTTATGCTCATACGCTTTCACACGGTCCGCTGTTGCCGCCATACTCTCTACCATATCTCGCTTCGTATTTGAAAAACGAATATTATTTTTGAAGAAATCACAGTGTGCTAAAACGTGCGCGACAATTAATTTGTTTTGAATTAAAGAGTTCGTATCTAATAAAAAGGCGTAACATGGATCAGAGTTAATAACGAGTTCGTATATTTTACTAAGTCCCAAATCGTATTGTAATTTCATTCTGAAAAATTGTTTTCCAAAACTCCAATGTGAAAACCTTGTCGGCATCCCATATGCACCAAATGTATAAATAATTTCCGCTGGACATATTTCATAACGCATCGGATAAAAATCAAGCCCAAATCCAGTCGCAATTTCCGTAATTTCCGCAATCGCATATTGCAGTGCTTTATCGTCACTCGCTCTCATTATTTTCCCTCCTTACACTTTCCCTTAAGAAAGTGTATGATGAAAAACAAGCTTTCATGAGGATTGATTGCATAATAAAAAGACACCCCCGCAAAAACGAGAATGTCTCATCTATTAACCTTCAATAATCTCCATCTTCTCCGTAATCGGAGTACGAGCTTTTCCTTCTGGCGCTTTATCGAAATAGCCGATATGAAGAATTCCAACGATACGTTGTCCTCTTGTTAAACCGATTCCTTCTATAAATAATGGATTGTAGTTTAATCCGCCTGATTTCCAAACGCAACCTAATCCGCGTTCCCAAGCAAGAAGTTGGAAGTTTTGCATAAATGCACATGTTGCAGCGTAATCTTCATCACGTTGAATTTGACGCGGATCTTCATTTATATATACAACGATTTGTGCAGGCGTGCTTAAGAAACGATCTGATAAAATTTTACCGCGTTTCGCTCTTTCTTCTTCTGTGAAAGAGTTTAATACTGCATCTACTAATTTCTTGCGGCCTTCTCCGATGTATAGTTTACAATTCCATGGTTCACGGTGCTTATGATTTGGTGCCCATGTTGCATCGTTTAATAGTTCAATTAATAAATCTTTTTCTACTGCTTTGTCTGTAAATGTACGAACAGAGCGCCTTTCTTTAATCACATTAGCGATGGAAGTATATGTAGTCATATTTATCTCTCCCTTATTTTTATCTATATGTATAAGTTTATCTTCAGTATTGATATTGATTTTCAATTTCGATTATACCTTAGTTTTTTACTATTAATCAATGTTTTATGTTGGAAAACTTCTAAAAACATCATTCCATGCTGTGAATAAAAAAACTTAACTTGTTCACAAGTATTTCACATTTTATGGAAATGATATGTGTACAGTTTTCCACACTATCCATCTAGGAGGAGTTTACATGTACAAAAAAATCGCGGTAAGTATGACTATGGCAGCATTATTATGCGGAGCAATTATCTTCCCCGCTTCTGCTGCCACACCGAAAGAAGTAACAATGCATCACCATAAACCAATTTTAGAAGAAGAAATGCAGTCGCTAAAAAAGCTCGGTTATAACAAACATGAAATTTGGAAAGCTGCTCATATTGCAAGAATTAGTAATAAAGAAATAAAAGACGTTTTAGCTTACTATAAGCAAAATAAATCTTGGGAGAAAACAGCCGAGCATTTCGGTGTAGATCCAAGTAAGCTGAAAAAACATCATATGAATAAAGAAACAAAACAAGCACTACTACAACAGTTGGCAACTATGCAAAAATCCACACCGGATCAGTTAAAGCAAAAAATGAAAGAATATAACATCAAATTGCGTCATCTTACTGTGTTAACAATCATCTCTCAAAAAAGCAATACCCCTCTTGATGATGTATTAAAAATGAAAAAAGACGGAATGGACATTAAACAAATTGCCGAAAAATTAAATGTAAAAAGAGAAGATATACGAGCGGAAATGATGAAATTAGTGAAGTCTATTAAAGAGACGAAAACAAATTAACACGCCAAAAAGGAAGAGGTATTCACTACTCTTCCTTTTCTTTATAAACTTTTAATTTTTAAGTATAAATTCCCGTCTTTCCCAAAAACTAACACAAGTAAATGATATATTAGGGGGTGCAAAAATGTTTCGTTTAACATCAAAAAAGAAAAAACAAACCGTCTGTTCTGTCCCAGAGTTTATTCATGCTATGAAAGAATCCAGCGACTTTTCTTCTTCTAACGTTATAGAAGATGGGACATTATGTTTGTTTTATTATAAATCGACAGTAGAATCACTTATTATTAAACGATTCATTTTAGCACCTATAAAAGATAAATTGGACGAGATCCAACATATTGATGATATCTTAAATATTGTATCTATTGAAGACATCATCATCTCTCCTTCCATTGATGATATTCGTGAAAAATTATTAGGTGGATACGTATTATTACAGCTAAAAAAAGGTTCAGAGCAAGAAGCTTATGCACTTCTACGCGCTGAAAGTACCGTTTTAGGAACTCGTTTAGTAAATGACACGGAAAATGAATATAGTGTTATTGGCCCTAAAGTTGGTTTTGTTGAAAATGTTGATATAAATATACATTTATTACGCCGAAATATCGTAACCGAGCAATTAATCTTCAAAGAAGTTAGCGTTGGTTCTATGTCAAAAACCAAAATCGTAGTTGCTTACATCGAAGGAATTACAAATGAACAGCATATTAACACCGCAATGCAACGGCTACAAGATATTGATTTTGATTACCCTTTCGATGCAACTATGATTGAACAGTTTATTAGTGATAATAGTAACTCTCCCTTCCCTGTTTTACTCCCTACAGAGCGTTTAGATCGCTCCGTTTATGCATTACTTAATGGGGGGGTTGTCATTTTAACCGACGGTTCACCATATGCATTAGCTGGACCAGCAACATTACTCGATTTCTTCGTCTCTCCAGAAGATTATTATTTACCATGGATAGCTGGCTCATTTCTTAGATTAGTTCGCTTTTTCGGAGCAGCATTCTCGCTATTTTCATCAGCTATTTATACAGCTGTATTAACGTATCACTATCAAATGATTCCTGTGGATTTACTAGGTCCGATTATTTTTTCAAGAGCTAATGTACCCTTTCCGCCCATTTTAGAAGCACTTTTTTTAGAAATCACAATCGAATTGCTCCGTGAAGCTGGAGCACGATTACCTACAAAAGTTGGACAAACAATCGGCATCGTTGGCGGGATTGTAATTGGCCAAGCATCTGTTCAAGCTGCTTTAACGAGTAACATTTTATTAATTGCAGTTGCTTTATCAGCACTAGCTTCTTTTACAACACCAACAGTAAAAATGTCTTCTACTATCCGGATATTACGATTCCCTCTCATCATTTTAGCTGGAGCATTTGGTGGTGTAGGTCTTATCGTCGGATTTGTATTCATATTGGCTCATTTAATTCGCTTAAAATCACTTGGATCACCTTATTTATTACCTTTATACCCATTTCGCGGATTAGGTACAGCTGAAGGACTTCTTCGCCTTCCATTTAGTCAAACTGCAGGACGAGCTTCTTTTCTAAGACCGAAAAAGAAATGGCGCTATGATCCAAACAAGGCGAAAGAAAAACGCGATGGTGAGGAAAAATGAAAAATATTTTATTATGCTTTTTCATTATCATTTTAATTTTCCAATCTGGTTGTACAGAAGCAAATATAGTCGATACACAGCGAATAATTCACGTAGGTGGATTCGATATAATGAAAGATAAAAAATTTCGCGGGACAATTTTATATCCAGATTACACAAAAGGAGTACAATCTAAACCAGAAACTCAATCAACTCATGCAGGTACAATTGAAACAATATCTTCCCTTCTAAACGCCAAATCGCCACATACAATCGCTGTAGGTCAAATGCGTGTGGTTCTATTTGGAAAGGCATTTGGTGAACGTGGAATTGGAGATGTTATTAACAACTTACAACGTGATCCTAACATTGGCCGAGATGTGCAACTAGCACTTGTGGATGGTTCGGCAGAAGAATTACTTAAACATGTCAAAACAAACGGATCGCTATATCTATCTGAATTACTGGAACAAAACATAAAAAACGAGACAATCCCTCGGACAGCTTTAAATATTTTTTTATATAACTTCTATTCATCTGGATACGATCCATTTCTGCCTTACATTCAATTATCAGAAGACAAATCTGCTTCCATTAAAGGGCTCGCATTTTTAAAAAAGGATAAAGTGGTTATGTATACAGATAAGAAAAGGTCTTTTTTATTTAAATTACTCATTAATCCAACTAAAAATGGGCGTTACGAAGTTCCGATACGTCAAGGTAAACATAAAGGCTTAATCGCGACCCAAAACTTATCTGGAAATAGTGTTTGTTCCCTTTCCGACGCCGGTGACATTCCGAAAGTTTACATTCACCTGAATTTAAATGGACTAATAAAAAATGCTCCCAGTTGGCTTGATTTATCAAAGAGCGAAAATGTAACTTACGTAAAAAGACATGTAGAAAAAAAACTTGAGAAGGATTTAAACGAATTAATACAAACATTCCAAGAAAAAAAAATCGATCCAATTGGGATACGTGAAGAAATTCGTAGTCACTCAAGAAAATGGAGCATGAAACAAATTCAGGACATGTATCCTAACGTAGACGTTGCTGTCAACGTAAAGATTAATGTCGTACAATCTGGTATTGGAGAATAGTGAGGTGCTATCATGACTGGACAAGATAAAACACATACAGTTTCCCCCTATTTCACATTCCTTCTATTACACTCTCTTCAAATTGGAGTCGGTGTACTAGGATACCAAAGGATTATTGCGCAATTTGCCGGTTATGATGCTTGGATTTCTCTTATTATCGCTGGTATTGCAACTCATATCGTGTTATTTTGCATGCTGAAAATGTTAGAAAAGGATAATGATTTAATGAATATCCATACGACATGCTTCGGAAAGTGGATTGGAACATTTTTTTCAGTATGCTTTGCCGCATACCTTTTATTATTTTGCCTTACTGTTCTTCGTACATATATTGAAGTTATTCAAGTTTGGGTCTTTCCTACAATTAAACCGTGGAAATTGACTTTACTATTTTTACTTGTAGCTTATTACATAATTAGAGGCGGTTTTCGTTCTGTAACAGGAATATGTTTTTGGGGCGTTATCATACCGATTTTCGTCCTATTTTTCTTAGTTTTCCCAATGAAATATGCACATGTCCGTAACATTTTCCCAATTCTCACTCATTCACCTTTAGATATTCTAACTGCAGCGAAAGCATCTGCATTAGAATTTCTTGGATTTGAAGCAATTCTTGTTTTTTATCCATTTATTAAAAAAGGAAAATCATTAAATAAATGGGCGCATGGTGGTATTGCCTTTACAACGATTCTATACGTAATACTGGCCATCGTTTCCCTCATGTACTATAGCCAAGGGCAACTACATCATACAATTTGGCCAACATTAACGATGCTAAAAATTATAAAGGTTCCTTTCATCCAAAGGTTTGAGTACATCATTATTTTCATATGGTATCTTATTATTTTACCTAATCTTTGTTTAACCATTTGGTCTTCTTGTTGCATTAGTAAAAGATCTTTTCACATACCGTTTAAAATCACACTTCCATTTTTTGTCGCAGCTATTTTTATTTCATCCTTATTTTTCACAAACCGTGAAAGTATCAACACATTAAATACCGTACTATCTCAAGCGGGTTTATATATTGTATACGCTTATATCCCACTTTTATTTCTATTCCATTCGCTAAGATGGCGCTTCAAAAATCAGTCGAAAAAATCTTCAACCGATACACCGTAATCTCTGATACAATTTGATTAATACATTTGTAAAGGGGACAAGCGAATGAAAAAGTATGTATTTTCTTTACTTGCAGTACTAAGCTTAATTCTTGCTGGATGCGGAAGTACTGGTACAAATGACCAAAAATCTTCTGAATCAAAAAAAGAAGAACATGACCACGCATCGCACACTCAGCAAGCTGACATTCAAGAGAAAACAAAAGGAGTCGACACACTTCCGACCTTCCTAGATAAGCTTGATCCACAAATGAAAGATATCTACACCGTCGCTGGACAAAATGCAGAGCTATTAGATTGGATTCCATGCTATTGTGGTTGCGGTGAAAGTGTAGGACATAAAAATAATAAAAACTGCTTTATTCGTGAAATTAAAAAGAATGGTGAAGTTGTTTGGGACTCCCATGCAACGACTTGCGTCAATTGCCTAGAAATCGCAGTTGAATCTGCTTCCATGAAACAAAAAGGAAAATCAACGCTTGAAATTCGTAACTATATCGATAATAAATACAAAGAAGGCTATGGTAAACCAACACCTACGCCAATGCCAAAAGCTTAAAAAACGAGGAAACTCCTCGTTTTTTCTTTTCATTCACTTTTTTTCTTAACAAATTCTTTCAAGTGTATTTCTCCTTACTTATCACACACTATATATAACTCTCGGTAAGGAGGGTACACAGTGCAAACATATAACGACTATGATAAAGCTCTCTATTACACGTATTGCTGTAATTGGGATAAATTACTCGTTCTCATGGTTCAAACGAACGATCAATTATTTTCTAAGCGTATTGAGCATTTTTTACACGCTTATCAATACAGTAAAGAACTCCCAGAAGTTGATAAACAATTGCAGCTCCTATTTCAATATATTGACCACGCATCCCAAAAGTCGCATGTAGAAGAAGTAGAACAAATTCAAATGTAAACTATAGCGCTATTCTCTTCCGGAGAATGGCGCTTTTTTAAAATATTTATATCAATAAAAGTTTCTCCTTATAAAACTTTTATTGATAAACATATTTTTTCTTTCTTTTCCATACCACTTCATACTATAATTTAGTATGTAACTATTATAAGAGAGGTATAAAATATGGGACGAGAAAAAAAGCAAGAATATGCTTTACTTACCGCATGGGGAGCTTCTTTTATCGCTACACTAGGAAGTCTGTACTTTTCCGAAATCATGAAATTTGAGCCTTGTGTTCTTTGTTGGTATCAACGTATTTTTATGTATCCATTCGTTTTATGGCTCGGTATCGCTGTGGCAAAGAAAGACTATCGCATCGCAAATTATTCTTTACCAATCGCAACTATTGGTGCTTGTATTTCTTTATATCACTATGCAATTCAAAAAGTCGCAGCATTTTCAGCTGCTGGGGCAGCTTGTGGACGTGTACCATGTACGGGAGAATACATAAACTGGTTCGGCTTTGTGACAATCCCGTTTTTAGCACTTATCGGCTTTATTACAATCGCTGTTTGTAGCTTTATTGTCATCAAAAACAAATAAGGAGATGAAAGAATGAAAAAAATGCTTATATTTGGTGGTATTATTATCGCCTTGTTTGCGGCAATTTTCGCTGTAACACAAATGGAAGAAAAAAAAGCTTCAACTAGCCAAAAAATTGATAATGCTACTGGTAGTCAAACAGATGGTCCTGACTACTACACAAATAAAATCTCTCTTTCAGATCTTCAAAAGAATTTAAAAGAGAAAAAAGAAGAAACAGTATACTTTTATCAAACATCTTGCGTTCATTGCCAAAAATTATCTCCTGTCGTAGTGCCAATGGCTAAAGACTTGAACGTTGATATGAAAGTTATGGATATTGAAAAATTAGATGCTCCTTGGGATGAATATAAAATTCAAGGTACACCAACAATCATTCATTTTAAAGATGGCAAAGAAGTGAGCCGTATTAGTGGTGAACAGCCGAAAGACAAATTAAAAGAATGGCTTGAGCAAACGAAAAAGTAACGAGAAAAGGAAACTCCTTCTACACATGAAATGGGCGTAAAATCCCACACTAATGTATAAGGAGGGGGTTTTATGCCAGAAGTAAGATGTTCTGTTTCCAACTGTTCTTTTTGGGGACAAGGTAACTTTTGTCAAGCAAGTGCGATCATCGTTCAGCCTGATGCAGATGAAACTGGTCAAACTGAAAATGATTCATATACAGCTGCTGTTTTAACAAACGAGACGCTAGAAAGTTCTGTAGCAACGAGTGTAGAGACTTGTTGTCATACATTTAAGCCTAAATATTAAACATAAAAAGCATACGATTAATCGTATGCTTTTTTACATCCCTCTCCAAAAATCATGCATAATAAAAAAGTACAAAATAACGAGAACGGCCGTCCCGCATAGGGTAATGCGCCGATATATACTCTTCTCTCCTTCCCTCGCTTTCACAAACGCCCAAATAAATCCGAAGAACAATATTAAATCAACATATGGAACATAAAAAGAAAAGACGAGAAACGCATATAAATACACGATAAATAAACAGGTCGTTACTAAGAAAACTTTAAACGCAAATTCACTTTTCATAATATAACCGCCCCCTATCTGTACTGTATTATATTCAGCAAAATACAATAGTTGCAGTTAAACTCCAAGTATAAATAAGCTACCGTCTATAATACGGTAGCCATTACGGAACATTGTATTTCCGTTTATATATATTACTTAAAATCGAAGAAGGAATTTGCTCGTAACGAATTTTCTCTCCTGTTTCATCTATAATATACGAATTGTTTCCTATATAATATATTCCATCTTTTCGTTTTGAGTACACCGGATATCTTTCATTTGGCAATACAGTTTTTACCTTCGTTAACTGTCCATTTGGTTCTTGCCAATATATATCCGCGCGGTCTACTAACGTAAGTACTCCAATTTGTTCTTTTTCTATTTTTCGACCATTCCAGCTCACAACGCGATAACCAAGCTTATTCGCTTCATATTCAGGGCTCGTATGAAAACGAGAAATGATTACTTTTGTTTGTAATTGTACTCGGTCATATAACCATTGTATATCCCTGTCATGCATGCGAATACAGCCATTTGATTCCCTACTTCCAATCGTCCATTCCCGGTTTGTCCCATGAATCGCATATTCATTCTTATCTAGCCCAAGCCATCTCGTACCAAGAGGGTTATTCGGTGCACCCCCAGCTATTTTTTTTCGATGGTATTCTTTATTTTTAAATTTCGTTATAATACAAAAATTACCTTCAGGCGTAGGTGTACGATCTCTTCCAGTCGTTACTGGAAATGTTTTTGTGTAATTTCCATTCTCAAAAAAAGACAACTGGTTTGTCGTAAGATTAACTAGTATTAAATGATCTGTATCAGCAAAAGCACTAACCGGTAGGAAGAAAAATAATAGTAAGACGAAACATACCCTTTTCACCTATATCCCCCCTAGCGCTCACCATAATAATTGTAATTAGCTTTACTTTGCTCTTATAAATGAAAACTATCCATTTACAATAACGCCCCCATTTACATGTATCATTTGTCCGGTAACATAAGAAGAATCACCAGACGCTAAATATACGTATGCCGGCGCTAACTCATATGGTTGACCAGGCCGTTGCATCGGGACATTGCTTCCAAACTGAGAGACTTTCTTCTCATCAAAGCTCGATGGAATAAGCGGTGTCCAAATCGGTCCCGGTGCAACACCATTTACACGAATCCCTTTTTGCACTAATGATTGAGAAAGTGATCTTGTAAACGCTACAATTGCTCCTTTCGTTGCGGAATAATCAATTAAAGTTTCATTTCCTTCGTATGCAACGATAGACGCGGTATTTATAATGACATCCCCTTGCTTTAAATGAGAAAGTGCGGCTTTCGCAACGTGAAAATAAGAAAAAATATTAATACGAAAAGTCTTTTCTAGCTGTTCTGCTGTAATATACTCTAGTCCTTGCTGCGGATATTGCTGCGCGACATTATTTACTAAAACCTGTAAACTACCTAGCTGCTGGACGGTCTCTTGAACAACATCTTTACAATGCTGTTCATCACTTAAATCACCCGGCAACAATACACACTTTACACCTTCTTTCTCAACATATTGCTTCGTCTCATTAGCATCTTCTTCCTCATCTAAATAAGCAATCGCAATATTTGCTCCCTCTTTCGCAAAAGCGATGGAAACAGCTCGTCCAATCCCACTATCTCCCCCTGTAATTAATACATTCTTTCCTTTTAACTTTTCGCTACCTTTATAATTTGAATCTTCAAACTGCGGAAGTGGATTCATTAATGATTCAATACCAGGCTGTTTATTTTGATGTTGCGCTGGCATTGTTACAAAGTTTTTTTGCTGTGGCATAGCTTCTTTCAACTCCTTTTCCTTATAATGTGCATAATAAAAACTGAAATTCACACATCAAGTTACGATTAATATTCGAATTTAAGACACAAAATATGAATTGTTGTAAACTTTTTATACAAAACTATTGCAAAATAGTTAAAAAACGAATATTATATATAACTGTTGTGAAAATTATTCGTAAACAGAAAGGATGTTTATATGTTTAACCTTTCAAAACATAAAACTTCTATTAAAACTGAAATTATGGCAGGTATTATTACCTTCTTAACAATGGCATATATCATTGTCGTAAACCCAGTCATCCTTGGGGATGCAGGTGTTCCATTTGAACAAGCATTTACAGCAACAATTATCGCTGCTGTTGTCGGAACATTATTTATGGCAATCTTTACAAACTTACCAATCGCAATCGCGCCAGGTATGGGATTAAATGCTTACTTCTCTTACTCTGTTGTAAAAGCTCATGAAGGCATGACTTTCGCAATTGCATTCTCTGCTGTATTCGTAGCAGGTATGATTTTAATTTTGTTATCATTCACATCTTTCCGTACAAAATTAATGGAAGCAATTCCTGAAAACTTAAAACATGCAATTACTGCTGGTATCGGTCTTTTCATCGCCTTTATCGGTTTACGTTTAACAGGTATCGTTACAAAAAATGATGCAAATTTAGTTGGACTTGGTGATCTTCACTCTGCTCCAGTTCTACTAGCATTGGCTGGGCTTGGAATTACTATTGTTCTTATGTCTTTAAATGTAAATGGCGCACTATTTATTGGTATGCTATTAACTGGTATTATCGCTTTCTTCACAGGGCAATTAACATTCTCAAACGGTGTTACATCAATGCCTGGATTACCAGAAGGAATTATCGTTTCAAATCCAATTACTGCTGTATCTGACGTAATTAACTACGGATTATATGGCGTTGTATTCTCATTCTTCCTTGTTACACTATTCGATACAACAGGTACATTACTTGGCGTTGCACAACAAGGTGGATTTATGAAAGACGGAAAGCTTCCAAAAGCTGGACGCGCTCTTCTATCTGACTCATTCTCAGCAACAATCGGTTCTATGTTCGGAACAACACCATCAACAGCTTACATTGAATCATCTGCTGGTGTTGCAGCTGGTGGTCGTACTGGTTTAACAACTGTTACAGTAGCTGTTCTATTCGCACTAGCAGCATTCTTCGGCCCATTAGTAAGTGCTGTTTCTGGTGTATCAGCTATTACTGCACCATCATTAATTATCGTTGGTAGTCTTATGATGGGTTCAGTTCGCCACATCGATTGGGATGCATTTGATGAAGCATTCCCAGCATTTTTAGTAATCTTAAGCATGCCACTTACATCAAGTATCGCAACAGGTATCGCACTTGGATTTATTTCATATCCACTTATGAAAGTGGCAAAAGGTAAATTCCGTGCTGTTCACCCACTTGTGTATGTATTTGGAATTTTGTTTGCTTATCAATTGATATTCTTACCACATTAAAATCCCTCTTCCTGAGGGATTTTTTTATAAATACTGTTTGACAACACCATTCATTTGTGGAATAATTCAAAATAGTTAAATATTCGATGTCTTATCAAGAGCAGGTGGAGGGATGAGCCCTACGAAGCCCGGCAACCGACCCATTTATGGGCACGGTGCTAATTCTTACAACACATTGTGTTGAAAGATAAGAGTAATATGATAAGGCGTCTTTTCTATATGAAAAGGCGTTTTTTATTTTCACTCCCTCCTCTCTCTTTTTAGTTTAGGAGGGATTTTTTTATGAAAAAATTATGTTCCATCGTACTTATTTTTCTCTTATTTACATTAGCGGCTTGTACAAATGAACAAGATGCTATCTCTTCACAAAAGCAACAAACTGTGAGAAAGGCGACTACAACGGTAGAAAATCAATTACAAACAGAAATTCCAAGCCAAATGAAGAAGCCATTAAAAATCGCATTAATTATGCAAATGTCCATCGGAACTTTTTCCTCTCAATATATTGAGGGTGTCAAAAAACAAGTTGAGCTATTTGGCGGCAGTGTACAAGTCTACAATTCTGATAACGATTTAGCAAAAATGGCTGCAAATTTAGATACTGCTATTAATTCAAAAGTGGATGGTATTTTAATTGATCATGGCCGTTCTGAAGCACTAAAACCTGGAGTAGAAAAAGCGTTACAGGCGAACATTCCCGTAGTTGCGTTCGATAACGATCTACGCTTGCCAAGTGTGACAATTATTGATCAAGATGACTATAGTCTTGCATGGAAATCATTAAAAACGTTAGCGGAAGATTTGAATGGACAAGGAAATATCGCAGTTGTATGGGTCGGCGGATTTGCTCCAATGGAACGTCGCAATGTTATCATTGATGCTTTTTATAAACGGTATCCAAATATAAAAGAAGTTGCAAGGTTCGGTACTGCTAGTAATAACACACCGCTCGATACACAAACACAAGTAGAAGCTTTACTAAAGAAATATCCGAAAAAAGGCGATTTACAAGCTATTTTCGCTTCGTGGGATGAGTTTGCTAAAGGGGCTGTTAAAGCACTTGAACAAGCTGGTCGTACAGATATAAAAGTATATGGCATTGACTTAAGTAATGAGGATTTACAACTCATGCAAAAAGAAAACTCACCTTGGACTGCTACAGCTGCAACTGATCCAGCTGAAGTAGGTAAGGTTCAAGTACGATTTTTATACAAAAAAATTGCTGGTGAACAAACGCCAGATATTTATTCACTAGAACCTTATTTAGTAAAGAAAAATAGTTTACCAAAAGAAAATATAACAATGGATCAGTTATCAAAATATATAAACGGTTGGGGAGACTCAAAAGATGCATATTCCCCTTGGATGAAAAAATTAGAGAAGGAGAAAAAATGATGACGTTCTCTCTTCAAAACATTACACATTCTTATCATGTCGCTACACCTGTTCTAGAAGATGTTTCTATTCATATTCAAAAAGGAAAAGTACACGCTTTACTAGGCATGAACGGTGCGGGAAAAAGTACTTTACTAAAAATAGCAACTGGTGAAATTCAACCAGTTGTTGGCGATATAAAAATTGATACTCAGTCTGTTTCCTTTACTTCACCGCGCGATGCAAAAAAGCATGGCATTTCTTTCGTAACACAAGAAGTAGATCACGGACTTATTCCCGGATTATCTGTATTAGAAAATGTACTAATCGATCATTTAGCAATGCACAATAAAGTACTATTTTCAAAGTCCAAATTAGTCGCACTTGCTAAACAACATTTGCAAACTGTACAGGTAAATTTAAATGTTTCGGAAGATGTTTCAAACTGTTCATTACATGAAAAACAATTACTTCTTATCGCAAGAGCTTTATCTAACAATACAAATTACCTTTTATTAGATGAACCTACTTCTTCTCTTGGACCAAAAGAAGTTGAAACCTTTGGGAAACTATTAAAAGATTTAACATCAAAAGGAATTGGCATCCTTTTAGTTTCTCATCGTTTATCAGAGATTCGAAATTTCGCGGATGATGTAACTGTATTACATAATGGTCAAGTTGCCCTTTCTGAAACCATTACAACGATTACAGATCAACAAATTGTGGAAGCAATGACTGGAAAACAACTTACACTTCCTATTAATACCGCACCAAAAACCGGGAGCGAGGAACTATTTAAAGTACAAGAGCTTCTATTACACGAAGGTCATTCTCCCCTTTCTCTTACAATACGAAAAGGAGAAACTGTTGTGATATACGGATTAATTGGAAGTGGAAAAACAACACTTGCTGAAACGTTATTTGGTGCTCTTCATACTTATCACGCAGAAATAGACGGTCAAAAACTAACGATTAAAACACCACGAGATGCGATTAAAGCGAAAATCGCACTTGTACCAGAAGAAAGAAGAAAACAAGGCGTATTTCTTTCAGAAGATATTATAAGTCACACAAATTTACATCAATCAGGTTGGAAACGAAAACAAACCGAATTAAATGATGCTACTACAGCAATTTCTTCTTTCGGTATTTCACCAAATGACCCAAAGGCACATATTCATTCACTTAGCGGTGGAAACCAACAAAAAGTCTCAATTGCAAAGTGGAGTGGATTCAAACCTAATCTATTTCTTTTAGACGAGCCAACTAAAGGTGTAGACATCGCTGCGAAACAAGACATTTTTCAATTCATTCGCAACATTACAGAAAACGGAAGTTCCGTAATTTATTTCACAGGAGAACAAGATGAAGCGTTGCATATTGCTGATCGCATTCTTATACTGGCAAACGGAGAATTTGTAGGTGAATACTTACCAAGCGAACTATCTCCTGAACAGCTTTTACATTTATCTGAAGGGAGCTATTCCATTGAATCTCGTTCATAAAACGAAAACTAAGAAACTATATTTACCTACTCATCTTTTTTATCAATTTAGTACAATTGCTATTATTATAGGTGTTACAATTTTTTTCTCTATCGTCAATGATTCTTTTTTAACATATAACAATATTAGTGATATTTTACGTTCTATCTCCATCGTAACGTTACTTGCAATCGGCGTTACCTTTACATTGATTGTAGATGGATTTGATTTATCAGTCGGCTCTACCGCTAGTTTAGCAACAATTGCAGCTGCTTCTTGTCTCGTTTTATATCGACAAGAACTATTAGTCACACTCCTTGTTCCTATTCTTTGCGGGTTATTAGTTGGATTATTAAATGCACTACTCGTTATCCGAATTAAACTACCCGATTTACTAGCTACATTAAGTATCATGTATATCGTCAATGGACTACACTTAACATTTTCAAAAGGATCCTCAATTTATGAAGGAATGTCCGGTGCAACAGGACATTTTATTCCATCCTTTTTATTTATCGGTCAAGGTTCCGTCTTAGGAATTCCAGTCCCTGTCATTATCATGCTTACTGTCGTTTTAATTGCACATCTATTTTTAGAAAAAACAACGTACGGTCGTTTCTTTTATATGACTGGTGGGAATCGAGAAGCTGCTAGATTAGCCGGTATTCCTACTGATCGTTACCGTGTATATGCTTATATGATTAGTGGTTTACTAGCTTCTATTGGCGGCATTATTCTATGCAGCCGCGTTGGAACAGGACAAGTTTCAGCTGGTGCTCCATTATTAATGGATGCAGTCGCAGCTGCCTATATCGGTTACGCAATGTTCGGTGCCAAGAAACCAAATATAGTCGGAACATTCCTCGGATCGGTATTAATCGGAATTATACTAAATGGCCTCACAATGATGAACGTTCCTTATTATGCACAAGATATCATTAAAGGCAGTATTTTAATTACAGCTTTAGCCTTTTCATTTATTAAAAAGAAGCGTAAATAAAAAATAGAGCATCGAAATTCGATGCTCTATTTTCCCTTTGCAACAATCACACGAAAGCCTCCACTATTCCTAAACTATGAAAAAGATAGCAGCAGTTAAAAATTATTAATATTTCTCGTTCATCTGTAATTCTTTACTATACTTTTGAATGGAAACTGACGAAACAACCATTACCATTCCTACACTAAATCCAATAAGCTGATCTAGTAGCATCTCATCATGTATGAGCCAGCGAAGTAGAAATACCCCTCCAAAAATAAGCATTGCAGTAAATCCGGTATGCCTAAGTCCTTTATATACATTTTCCATATGTATCACCTCTTCACATAACATTATCCATATTATACCATAAAACCATCAAGTAACCGTATCGTCCTCTGACAATATGCAGCTACCTTTTGATCATGTGTAACAACTAGCACTGTTTTTCCTTCTTTATTAATCTCTTGTAAAATACTCATAATTTTCTTCCCGTTTTCTTGATCAAGAGCACCAGTCGGTTCATCAGCAAGTATAATTTTTGTATCTTGTGCTAAAGCCCTTGCTATTGCTGTTCTTTGCTGTTCTCCTCCTGATAACTCGTAAGGATATTTGTTAATATGCCTCTCCAGTCCTACCATTTCCAGCATTTCTTTTGATATTTGCATACGTTTCTTATGAGAAATTCTTCTATATACAAGTGGAAGCATTACATTTTCAATAATCGTATAATCATCGAGTAGCGAAAAGTTTTGAAACACAAATCCAACTTCCGTGTTTCTATACTTATGATAGTTTTGCTTTAATGTACTCGTATCCATTCCATCTAAAAAATACTTTCCAGCAGAGGGGCTATCGATTAAGCCAATAATGTTAAGGAGAGTAGACTTCCCCGAACCAGAGGGGCCCATAATGGCTATCATTTCGCCTTTTTCTATTGTAAGATTAATATCCTTTAAAGCATTAAAATTACTCTTTCCGTATCCCTTAGCCACATTTGCGAGCTGAATCATCTATAACACCTCTTTCATATATGTATTTTTTATTTTTAGTACATTGAAATAAATGATTGCATATATAACGAGGATCATTACAAGTGATAAAGCACCTATAACAACCAATGATTCTATAGAGACTTTTAACGTTCCAAAGAAAGATACTATACTATTTTCTAGCCCTTTCTGAATTTCAATTACTCCGCTATTCTCCCATTGAAAATACATTATTCCTATACATATCGCTAAAACGAATAGCAACATATACTCAATAATAAATGGAAGACATATTTGAAAAGTGCTTGCACCTAACGCTGATTTAATAGAAATATTTTTACGCTCCATATAAAGTGCTGCCATTGATGTCAATACAATAGATAGAAATGAAAAAAATAAGACTGTACCGCTTAATAATAAGGGGTATGACATATTATCAATACCTTGTTTTTCATTTTCTAACAATTTATTCGGATTTGTAACATAATACGAATAACCCTTACCTTCCGTTACCTTTAATACTTTCTTTTGAAATTCATTTATATTTATCTGCTCCTTTGTTTCTATAATTAACCCATTGTATAAAAGTTCTACACTATAGAACTCTATTTCTTCTGTTCCAATTGGTAAAATCGCCATGTCATCTAATAATGTAATACGATTATCCGATATTTCACCACTTCGAGGATATGTAAATGGTGAATTTTTTTCTAAAAAGCCAATTACTTTTAGCTTCATTTTTCCAGATGGTATAACATCACCAATAGATACCTTTTCTATATAATTAGCCCCTAATATAACAGGTCTAATATCAAATACTGATTTATGAAATTCCGATTCCTCAAAATATCTTCCTTGTGAAATTCGTATATGAAAGTACTTATTAATATCTTTATCAACAATAAGAGTCTTTATCGTTCCATTTTCTTTTTTTAAACTAAGTGAATAGTTACGGAACAAATAATTTGTTTTATTTGTTATTGGTATCGTATTAGATAACCCTTGCATGAAATGTTGATAATCACTTTTTGCTTTTTCTTCGCTAAACAATGTTATATCTTGCGTCGCATAAAGTTCATAGAAATTTTTATGATTCGATAAATTATTTGCTACCGTCATCATTTTTCGATATCCCGAAAGATTACTAACAAATTCTATTGCTGAAGAAAATGCAATAATTAAAGAAATTACTATAATCAAACTTGGTAACAACCGTTTTTTCACAGACCGTATAGAATCAAATATAAAAAACATGAAGACCTCCTACGTTCTTAAATGTTTTCCGGGATATATATTTATAATGTGCTTGATTGGAATTACAGTAACAAAAATTGTAAGAAAAATTATAAAAACAACATTGCATATCAATACATATAGTGTTAACGGTTTTACTAAGTATGTCTGAAAGTAAGTATGAATTGTTCCCGAAAATATTTCTAACGTAATAAAAACTAAGAACATCGCTGCTAGAGAAATAAACAAAATTTGAATATATAGTTCGCAGTAAATAGATATATTAGAAGCACCTACTGCTTTTTTTAATGAAATCTCTCTTTCTTTTTTATAAATCCAAAATAAAACCGCAGAAATGCCAGAAACAATTGCAACAAGAATAAATTTATAATAATACTTATTTGCTGGATCTATATGTGTCACATGTAGTTCCTGAAGATCTCGTTCATTCAGTATTTGAACATCTCCCGAAAGCACTTCTTTACTCCTATCCATAAACTTTTTTATTTCGTTATGAATAGATGATGTAGGATTAACAACTGTTAATTGTAATTGTTTACTCGCGATAATACCTTTTTTAGATATAGTAGGTAAGTTTTGAAGTGGAACGTATATACCTGCTACACCGACGTCACTGTCTTTTCTTGATATAGTTCCTATTTTTTTATATGTATCATCAAATTCATATAACTCCTCTACATTCGTTTGATCGCCAACAACCATATCGTTTACATTTTCACGATGAAAATATTGTCCTTCAGAAATATATGGCTTCCAATAATAATCATCTTTTAAGTTCACAGCTATGATCTTTGTTGCCCCTGAACTATTTAATGCTTTTAAATGCTCTACATAAATATCACTTTTAACAAAAGTATCTTGTATGAAAGGAATTATCTCTTCCAATTCAGTTGCATTCGCTATCGGAACAGTTAAAATTTGATTCTTCTCTGGAAAACCGATTTGAAAAGCAGATATAAAGTTTCGTTTAGACTCTGTTAAAAGTGCGGCTATTGATATAGAAAGAAAAGAAATAAAAAATGACATAAAGAGAATTAAGAAAAACAGTTTATTGCTTTTTATATTTTTAAAAGCTAGGTACATGTCTGTGCTCCTTTTAAATAAGAAGGAGATGATGAACATCCCCTTCTCCTTATCCAAGTATTTATAAAGACAACTGTTTAATGCTTTTTACCACTGTAATCGTAAGTTACCGTTACTATCAAAAGTACCTTTGTGTGTATCTTCTTGATAGTCATTATTCTCATTTGCATAATGCTCCGAGTATAGTCCTTTTGCCCCAAAGGCGTTATATGCACCATTACTCACAGTTGCGTTTAATGCTCTTCCAGATTCATGGGACCCTAATTTGTCTGAAGCGCTTTCAATATATGAATTATTTCCATTTGATTTAATAAAAGAAATTGCTACTGAACAACGAGATGCATTTTGATTCGTAGTAGTTTGAGCTCTGTAAGATAGTAGGTTACCGCTTTTGTGACCGCTTAGAGTTGGATAGAATGCACTTGTTGAGATTGATGTTGCTAATAATATTAAAGTCGCAATCGAAAAAACCTTTCCCTTCATTAACAATCACCTCGTAAATTAAATAGTTTTGTAGCGCTACATCGTCATAATACCTCTCAAGTAAATTCTCCTCAATAAGACACCCCAATGTTTTACAAACTCTTTAAACACTTAAACATTCATACATTTTTAAAAAGTAACGTATAAGTAGCAATATAAAAAGGCTGCAGAGAAATTCTTCTCCACAGCCTAATATTTATTTTTGCAAAAACGCCTGCAAATCTGCAAACTGTCTCTTTGCATCTTCATAGCCTTGCTCGTATAAATTTTGTAGTTTTGCTGTATCTTTTTCCATACGATCTACTTGAAGCGACACTTCTGGGCGAATAACAAATAAATTACCAGCTTGCTCTTCTTTTTCAATATAGTGAAGTGTTTCATTATACACTTCATAACGATTCAACATCGTGTTAACAAGATTCGGATATTTTTTATAAGCTTTTCCTGCAATCCATCCGAATTTTGATTTTTTCTTCGCGTAACCATGATTTCTCGTTAAAATAACGACTGATTTTTTAAATCCATCTTCCTGTGCTTTACGAACTGGAATTGGATCAGAAATCCCGCCATCTAATAACTGCTTACCACGATAATTTACTACTGGTGCAATGAAAGGCAATGAACTAGACGCTTGTAATAAATTTAGTGCATCATCATTCGTTCCTTCTTTCTCAAAATAAACAGATTGTCCAGTTTCACAATCCGTCGTTCCTACAAGGAAACGTTCTGGGCTATTAAAGTATGTTTCAAAATCAAACGGAACATGCTTTTCTGGAATTTCATGAAAAATGAAATCCATATCAAATAGCTGACGTTTTCTCCATAAGTTTTTATACGACAAATATTTCGGATGTGATGCATAATCAATATTGACCGTTTTATTTCTATTTCTTTGTCTGGAAAGATACGACGCTGCATGACAAGCACCAGCTGATACACCGATTACATATGGAAAATATAAATCTTGTTCCATAAAGTATTCTAATATCCCACCCGTATATACACCACGCATACCGCCGCCTTCTAATACTAACCCCGTATTTTCAAGCATGTTACTCTCTCCTCTATATATATTGACTCTTTAATTATTCACCATGTTAAGTATCTTTTTCTATTATATATGAGTTCTTTCAGAAATTATATTTAAAAGACTTGAGAAAAAGGAGTTTTTTCTTCCAATTATATTTCCAAATGATCGGAGACATCCTTTATAAACCTTTGAATAAAGTCTTGCTCTTCTTTCGTATATCCATCTAAAAGTAACAACCACTTTTCTTCAGCTTGCTTATGCAATTTTTCATGAGCTTTATATATTTCATTTCCGCTTTCCGTTAAGCTGAAGAAGATTTCTTTTTGATTATCTAACATTTGCATCTTCTCAACGAATTGCTTTTGAAACAACTTCGTACAAATTTTAGAGATTGCTCCCTTCGTCATGCCCATTTCTGTCGTAATTGCCGTTACATTCATCAAACCATTTTTTCCGATACATTCGATTACATGTAACTCAGATAAAGACATACTACTTACACCTGTCTCACGAAGAAACTTCTCGTTTTGTCGTTTTAAATGTTCTTCTTTTTTATGCAAAAGTGTACGAATGTCCGACAGTATTTCCATTTGCTTCGTTGTATGCTTCAATCCGTTCGCCTCCTAAGTTTCCAAAGAAACAATTTAACTATATACCATTTTAAAATTATTTTTTCATCTTTACAAGTGAGAAAATCATGTTAAAATAAATTTAGTTTCCAAGGAAACCAAAAATACAAGGAGGTTAACAAGATGAAAAAATCTAAACTAACTTTCATTTTATATGTTGTCTGTATTAGTGCCTTACTCGGTTCCTTCGCTCAAAATATTTACACACCTATCTTACCGATGATTCAAAATTCTTTTCACACTTCTCTTTATCTTGTAAATGTAACAGTTTCACTTTTCACATTCATTCTTGCAATTATGCAGCTCGTATATGGACCTTTAATTGATACAAAAGGGAGAAAATCTGTCCTTATCCCTAGTTTAGTCATTAGTACAATTGGTTCAATCGGATGTGCTTTTTCGGCAAACATTTATTTATTTCTCTTTTTTAGAGCTGTTCAAGCTATAGGAATAGCGGCTATACCTGTAGTTTCAGCAACGATTATCGGCGATTTATTTGAAGGAAAAGAACGCGGAGAAGCGATGAGCCTATACCAAATGTTACTTGCCCTCGCACCTGCAATGGCTCCTCTCATAGGTGGATTTCTTGGCAGTATAAATGGTCACTTATCTGTATTTCTCTTTTTATCTACACTTGGCATTATCTTATTAATTATAAACATTTCACTACTTCCAGAAACAAAGCCAAATGTAATTAAGCAGTCTAAAGCACAAAAGAACTACTCTCTTATCTTAAAAAATAAAACTGGATTTTCTATTACTCTTATTGGCTTCATTCAATTTTGTATTTACTTTTGCTTTCTCGTTTTTTTACCGAGCATTTTAGCAAATTCATTTTATCTAGTTGCAAGTGAAATTGGTCTTATGTTTGTACCAATGTCTCTTTCTATCATGCTAGGAAGTTTTTGCTACAAGTTTTTGCAAAAACGCCTCACAACAAAGCAAACTTTATTTATTACGAGTTACTTCAATATTATATGTGTCTTTTTATTCTCTTTCATATATAACATCAATATCCCATTCATCATTATCGTTACATCTTTGTACGGTTTTAGTATGGGACTTTCTATGCCAACTCACACTACTTTATTAACAGAAGAATTCGTGCAAGAACGTGCAACAGCTATCGGTATGTACAACTTCATCCGCTATCTTGGTATGGGCACAGGGCCACTTATAGGTGGATTTCTTTTATTTAACCAAAATTACTTTTGGATTTTCTTCCTAGGCGCAATTATGTTTTTACTTGTAATCTTATATGCAATGAAAATGCTAAGTTTTCATTCTGTACAAAAAGCAAAATAGAGCCCCCAAAAAGGTCGGCTCTATTTATCCTCTTTGATCCGCAACAATATGAATATCAATATACTTTGTTTGTCTCATAATTTCATTTACAATAGAGCCTTTTCGTATTTCTTCCCACCTTGTTCTAGCCGATTGTCCAAGTAAAATTTGCGTCACCTGTAATCTTTTTGCCACTTCAATAATAACATCTGCTGGCTTTCTTCCCTTTGCTTCTTCTAATACAAAACTTGCATCAAATTGATTCGTGAGCGTCTTCCACTCTTCAATTGTTTGTTTTTTACCAGCTGAAAGAGAGTCTATATTTTCTCTTTCAACATTTAATACATACAATTCAGCATTTAACCGATCAGCCATGCGCCATCCCCGTCTTATTAATTTCTCCGCTGTTGAACTGTATTGTACACAAACAAGAATTTTTTCTTTTACGCCAATTGGTTCTATTACTGTTTGGCTAATTTTCTCGTCCATATCATCGGCAACCTCGCGAAGTGATAATTCCCTAAGTGCTCCTAAATTATTAAGCGTAAAGAAATTTTGTAAGCTTTGCTGAATTTTTTCTTCTTTATATATCTTTCCGTCTATTAACCTCTTCCGAAGTACTTCCGGTGTTGCATCAACGAGCTGAATTTCATTTGCTTTTTGTAAAATAAAATCTGGAACTCGTTCTCTTACTTTTACATTCGTAATTTGAGCTACAATATCATGAACACTTTCTAAATGTTGAATATTAAAAGCTGATAATACCGATATACCAGCCTCTAACAATTCCTGCACATCCATATAACGTTTTTTATGCTTAGAACCAGGAACATTACTATGCGCAAGTTCATCCACTACGACTACTTGCGGCGCGCGTTTTTTTATTCCTTCCACATCAAGCTCATAAAATACCTTTCCTTTATACTGTATTTCTTTCAAAGGAACTTTTTCTAAATCAGCAATTGCTTCTTCCGTCTCTTTTCTTCCATGCGTTTCAATTAAACCAATTACAATATCAATTCCATCTTTTTTCATTTCCCTTGCATCAAAGAGCATTTTATAACTTTTTCCTACGCCTGGAGCTGCTCCTACATATAACTTTAACTTTCCGCGATTTTGCTGACGAATATATTCTAAATATTCCTCTGGCGTTCGCCTTTGAAACTTCGGTTCATAATCATCTGCATACAAAATAAACACTACCTTTCATTCGAAACAACGCTACCTCAATCCGTTAGATTGAGGTAGCACTGTTACTATTTCATTAATTTTTGTAATGCTAAATTTAGCTTTAAGACATTCACTCGATCTTCTCCAAATAAACCAAGTGCAGCACCTTCTGTTTGATCTTTAATCAATTGATTAAGTTTTTCTTTCGAAATATTCGTTAATTTTGAAATGCGATCCACCTGCACCGAGGCCGCCTTTGGACTAATATCAGGATCAAGCCCTGAACCTGAATTTGTCACTAAATCTATAGGTACTTCTGTTACTGGAACGCTCGGATTTTGTTTCTTCCACTCTTCAATACTTTTCTCTACTCGTTTCTCTAAATCTGGATTAGATGGTGCATAGTTATTTGAACCAGATGCTTCAGCCTTATATTCAATACTAGAAACACGCCCTTGAAAATAACGTGGATCCGTGAAGTTTTGCCCGATTAATTTAGAACCAATCACTTCATTTTTATCATTATATATTAGACTTCCATCCGCATTATCCTTCATCACGGCTTGTGCAATACCAGTAACAATAAGTGGATATACAAGTCCACACAACACTAGAAATGTAAAAGTAATACGGATAATTGGTGATAGTATACTTTGTTTCTTTTCCATCTTTTTCCCCTCTTCCTTATATGAACAAGCCGACAATTATATCAATTACTTTAATTCCAATGAACGGAACGATAACTCCGCCAAGCCCATAAATAAGTAAGTTTCGGCTAAGCAATGCATTAGAACTCATCGGTTTATATGCAATACCTTTCATCGCTAACGGAATGAGTAATGGAATAATAACAGCGTTAAATATTAATGCTGATAAAATCGCTGACAGTGGTGATGTTAACTTCATTATGTTTAGTGCTTCCATTTGCGGAATCGCAAGTGTAAACATTGCTGGAATAATTGCAAAATATTTCGCTATATCATTCGCAATACTAAATGTCGTCAATGCACCACGTGTCATTAACAATTGCTTACCAATTCCTACAACCTCAATAATTTTCGTTGGATTCGAGTCTAAATCAATCATATTTGCTGCTTCTTTCGCAGCTGTCGTACCACTATTCATCGCTAATCCAACGTCAGCCTGTGCTAATGCCGGAGCATCATTTGTACCATCACCTGTCATCGCTACAAGTTTCCCTTTATCTTGCTCTGCTTTAATAACCGCAATTTTATCTTCTGGTTTACACTCGGCAACGAATTCATCTACTCCTGCTTCTTTTGCAATCGTTGCTGCTGTTAACGGATTATCACCTGTACACATAACCGTTTTAATCCCCATTTGACGCAACTGTTCAAAACGCTCACGCATACCCGGTTTTACTGTATCCTTTAAATAAATTAAACCGTAAATACGATTATCTACTGCAACTACAAGTGGTGTTCCGCCCTCTTTTGAAATTAAGTCTGCTTTTTGATTTACATCTTTCGGAATTGTTCCACCTTGTGACCCAACCCATTCAATAACAGCACCGACAGCACCTTTTCTCACTTTCGTTCCGTCTTGTAAATCAACACCGCTCATTCTCGTTTCTGCTTTAAACGGAACAAACTCCCCTTGTTCTGCAAGTTCTCTATTATATGATATAGATTTTCCCTGCACATACTCGATAACAGATCGACCTTCTGGCGTTTCATCTAAAACAGAACTAATAGCAGCCCACTTTCCAACTTGCTCAATCGTTTCATTTCCTACAGGCAATAATGTATGAGCCATCCGGTTTCCAAAAGTAATTGTACCTGTTTTATCTAAAATAATTGTATTAATATCGCCCGCAGCTTCTACTGCTTTCCCTGACATCGCTAACACGTTAAATTTTGTCACCCGGTCCATCCCAGCAATACCAATCGCTGATAGCAAACCACCAATTGTCGTTGGAATTAAACATACTAACAATGCTACAAGTACAGCTGTATCAATTTGAAAACCTAAATAATTTGTAAAAATCGGCAACGTCACAACGACGATCAAGAAAATAAGAGTTAAGCTCGTTAATACTGTATTTAAAGCAATCTCATTCGGCGTTTTTTGACGAGCAGCTCCTTCTACTAAAGAAATCATTTTGTCGATAAATGATTCACCAGGATTACTCGTAATAACAATTGTAATTTCATCACTTACCACCATCGTTCCACCTGTTACGGAACAAAAATCACCGCCTGCTTCTTTTATAACAGGAGCTGATTCCCCTGTAATTGCAGATTCATCTACAGATGCTAATCCTTTGATTACTTCGCCATCATTCGGAATCATTTCTCCTTGTTTTACGATAACAACGTCACCTTTTCTAAGATCAGTTGCTGAAACTTGGACAATGTCTCCATTTTCTTTTACAACATTTGCAAACACATCTTTCTTCGACTGCTTTAAAGAATCGGCTTGTGCTTTACCACGGCCTTCTGCTAATGCTTCTGCAAAATTCGCAAATAAAACTGTAAATAATAGAATGAGAGAAACTGTTATATTAAACCATCCTGGTATACTACTAGAACTGCTTGGAAGAAAAGATAAAATGAACGTAATGATAAATCCAATTTCCACAACGAACATAATCGGATTCTTTATCATGACTTTCGGATTCAATTTCGCAACGGATTGTTTCATCGCATGTGTTACGATATCACGATCCATCGTTTTCGCTTGTCTAACTTCATCTTCTACAGCATGTATTTGTGACTTATTTAATTGTTTTTCTTTTACTACTACCGGTCTCATCATTTACCCTCCATTACTTCAATGTAAGAAATTCTGCAATTGGTCCGAGTACTAACATCGGGAAAAATGTTAATGCACCGACAATTACAATCGTTCCGATGAAGATGCCACCAAATAAACTATTATCTGTACGGAACGTTCCAACTGTTTCTGGCACTACCGTTTTTTCTTTCAACGAAGCTGCCACAGCTAGCATCGTAATTAAACTGAAGTAGCGTCCTAAAAACATAACTAAACCAGTCGTAATATTCCAAAACGGTGTATTATCTCCTAATCCTTCAAATCCAGATCCGTTATTCGCAGCTGACGATGTATATTCATATACAACTTGTGTTAAACCGTGGAAACCGGAATGAGAAATAGCATCCGTTCCTAAATTTGTTGAAAGAGCTAATGCCGAAAATCCTAAAATGAGCAATGGATGAAATAAAATCGTGACTGCGATTAATTTCATTTCCTTACCTTCAATCTTTTTACCTAAAAACTCTGGTGTCCGTCCAACCATTAACCCAGATATAAACACCGCGATAATTGCATACATAATAATGTTTACAAAGCCTGCTCCAACTCCGCCATACACTGTATTTAACATCATATTTACGAGGGGAACTAGACCACCAATTGGTGTTAACGTATCATGCATCGTATTAACAGCGCCTGTTTCAGCAGCTGTCGTTACTGTTGCGTATAGTGAAGAAAATACTGTTCCAAATCGTACTTCTTTCCCTTCTGTACTTCCTTGTACATGTTCGATACCCATTCCATTTAATGCCGGGTTCCCGTTTAGTTCAGATGTCGTAATCGTTATAAACCCTAGTAAAAATACCATAAATAGTGACACGAAAAGGATGCGGCCTTGTTTTTTATTTCCGACCATTCGTCCGTACGTAAATGGAAGCGCTGTTGGTAATAACATCATAAGCATCATTTGCAAAATATTACTCATTTGTCCTGGATTTTCGAAAGGATGCGTAGAGTTTGCTCCGAAAAATCCACCGCCGTTATTTCCAAGTTCCTTAATGGAAACGAATGATGCAACAGGTCCACGTAATATACTTTGCTTTGCCCCATCAATTGTTTGTGCTGTAACCGCTCCATCTAACGTTTGCGGTACGCCAAGTGCGACAAAAACTAGTGCCGCAATAAATGCGATAGGAAGAAACACTCTCGTTAACGCTCTCGTAAAATCAACGAAAAAGTTACCAAGTTCTTTTCCAGCAAGTCCTCTTATAAAAGCCATAACGAGCGCTAATGTCGTTGCTGGTGCCGCAAACATTAAAAATGTAATCCCGATTAATTGTGATAAATAGGATAAACCATTTTCACCGCTATAATGCTGTAAGTTTGTATCAGCCATAAAACTAATTGCTGTATTAAAAGCGAGCGTAGGCTCCATCCCTTCAATATGCGCTGGATTTAGTGGCAGCACACCTTGTAATCTGAAAATGAAGTATACGACAACGATCATAAATCCATTTAATAAAACTAATGATAATGCGTACTGTTTCCACGTTTGATTGTATGCTTTTACACCCGTAATTTTAAAAATAAGTTTTTCAAAAGGCCCGAATACTTTATCTAACGTTTTGCTACCTTGAAAAGCTTTTTCTAAATAAATCCCCGTTGGCTTTGCTACTAAAATAAATAAGAGCATTGTAATAATGACTGCAACCCAAATCATAATGAATGATTCCCCCTAATTAAAACTTCTCTGGATTTAATAATGCATACACTAAATACACTGTAATTGCTGCGACAATAACCGATAAGACAATCATCATGATTGCTTTCCTTCTTTCACAACTTTATCTGACCAACTTGCAAGACTTGCCATCGATGCAACTAATAAAATAAAAATCCCGACCATTACAACATCTAACATAACTATCCCTCTCTTCTTTTTTGTAAAAATTTACCATTAAAATATTAAAAAAGAACACTGAGCTCTACTCAGTGTTCAAAAAATGAACAACAAAAAGTAAACCTCCTCTCTAAACGCTTACGAGGTTAGCTGTCGGATTCGGGCCTAAAGAGTAGCCCTACTTTCAAAACTGAAAGATTCACCCCAAGTGACGATGCACAAAATTGGTTCCCCCGCTCCATTTCTGGAACTCAGCGATTTTAGGTTTTTTTGGAAATTTTATGAATGATTTATGAGAGTAAATATACTCCTCTATTTTTCACTTGTAAAGGGGTAAATTTCTGAAAATAATAATATTTACATTCATTTAAACGCTTACATTGAAGTTTATTAATATCATTTCATCTATTTTCTTTATTTCTCTTCTCTTTTCTTAAAAATGACCTTTTAAATATGAAATAAAAAGAGCGAATGACATGAAGTGCATAGCTTGTTGCACTCAGCATTCGCTCTTTTTTATTCAACCTTTATTCTCCTCGTAAAAATGCACGTAAATTTCTCCCACGAATATAAACTTGTGTCAATTCTGCATGTAGCTGCTCATACTCGGTAATATCCATCTCTAAATACAAAGCATCTTTTGATGGTAATATAATATATGGCCCTGGAAAAAGGGGATCAATCTGGACCAATTCTTGAACTCGCTCTACCGATACTGCCCAACGATTTGCTATATCTCCAAGTAATAGTACCTTCATCATTTCTTCCCCCGCCCTATTCAAAAAATAAAAAAGAAATATTATCACAATTTGTAAACACGACAAACTTAGCTCCAATTGTTTCATAGAGCCTCGCTGGATATCGTTTATTCCTTGTAACAACAGTAATAGGTGCTTGAAAAGAAAAACGAATGTGTTCTGTGAAGAAACTAACGATTGGAAGCTCATCCCCTAGTAAAATGACCTTCTTAATACACTCACAAATACTAGTAAAATCCTGCTCCTTACTACAACTATAAGTCCAATCAAACCCACAATTCCTAACTTCAGCCGCTACCTCTTCATTTGCTGTAAAAATAACTAACTCATGTTGAAATGCAACTAGATCTCTTAAACTATTTACCTTACTTTCTTCTCCAACACAAATAAGTGTTAGTTCCATGTACCTCATCCTCCTTAGTATAAAAGAAATCAAACATAGATTGATATTCCCCTATACTAATCAGATCGATGAAGTGATGTATCCATCATGGCACCGTCCTCTCTCAAGACGCTTACGAAGTTAGCTGTCGGATTCGGGCTTTGAGAGTAGCCCTACTTTCAAATTTGAAAGATTCACCCCTAGTGACACTGCACAAATTGGTTCCTCCGCTCCATATAATTGGACTCAGCGTTTACAAAAAAATATATTCTGGCTGATATATTACTCCTGTATTTTGAAAAAGTAAACAGAAAAAAAGCCAGTTATAAAACTGGCTTTTCACTTATCTATACACGCGTTCTATTCACTTTATACGCAAAATGATTCGTCGGTCCATGACCACTACCAATATTCAATGGCTCTTCAATTGCTATACTAATAAATCGTTTTGCTTCTTGAACAGCATCTTCAATTGAGTATCCTTTCGCAAGTCCTGCTGTAACCGCTGAAGCAAATGTGCACCCACTTCCGTGCGTTTGCTTTGAAGGAATTCGCTCGCTTCTAAACTCAATAAATTCTTCTCCATCAAAGAGGAAATCAATTACTTCATTACCTTGATATTCTGCATGTCCGCCCTTCATAAGCACATATTTAGCACCTAATTCGTGCAATACTTTTGCAGCTTCCTTACTATCTTCAACATTATGAATCTCCATCCCAGTTAACACTTCTGCTTCTGGAACATTCGGTGTTATAACGGTTGCTACTGGTAATAAATATTCTTTTAATGCATGAACTGCTTCTTGCTGTAATAATGATGCACCGCCTTTTGCGATCATAACGGGATCTAGCACAATATTATTCCAGCCAAATTTTTTAATTTGTTCTGCAACAATTTGAATTATTTCACTACTAAATAACATTCCTAGTTTCACTGCATCTGGTGTTAAATCCGTACCAATTGAATTCAGCTGTTCTGTAATACCTTCTAACGGAACAGGATATACCCCTTGAACGCCAAGCGTGTTTTGAGCAGTAATTGCCGTAATAGCCGTCATTCCGTATACTCCAAGCTCTTGGAATGTTTTTAAATCTGCCTGAATTCCAGCACCGCCGCCGCTATCAGACCCTGCAATTGTTAAAGCTTTATTCACTTTCATCCCACTCATCCTTTTCTATCCAAAATAGCGATGATAAATCGTTTTTGCTTCGCTTATATCTTTCGTTCCATGTACGAGCACACGGCCATCTTTAAAGGCGACTAACCTCTTGTCTTCAACAGAAAATGATAGTAAATATGGATTTACATTTAAATCATTCACGCGACCTTCCAGCAACTCTTTATATTGTTCAAAATTCATTTCCTCTTTATGAGGTGGTCTAATTTGAACTGTATTTCGCCCGCATAAAACTGCTGTTTTTGATGTGTTCTCTTTATTTAAATACGGATATAATGCATTCTCTCCGCATGAAGAACAATTATGCTGGCGAAGCTTTTGCACATTCATACATGAATACTCATTCTTCCACATATCAAACGATACAAGCCCATCTCGAAGTGATTCGTAATCTTCTACTAACAGTTTAAGAGCTTCTGTTACTTGATGAGAAACGACAAGAGATACAGCAGGTGATATAATACCCGCTGTATCACATGTTGCCCCGCCAAGCGGAATCGACTGCAATAAACATGATAAACATGGTGTTTTACTAGGAATGATTGTATAAGAAAGACCGTAACTACCTACACATGCACCGTAAATCCATGGAATAGAATATTTTTGTGCTATATCATTCACAATAAAGCGTGTTTCAAAATTATCAGTCGCATCAATCATTACATCAACGTTTGTAACAAGTTCTTCTAGCTCTTCAGCTGTTACGTCTTGAACGAGAGCTTCTATTGTTACATCGCTATTAATCTCTTCTAAACGTTTTTTAGCCGCTATAGCTTTCGGAAGATTATTCTTTACGTCGCTCTCTGCATACAATTGTTGTCTTTGTAAATTACTCCAATCTACATAATCACGGTCAACAATTGTTATCTTGCCAACACCTGCTCTTACAAACATCTCTGCATTTGCACTACCTAATGCACCTGCACCGATAATAAGTACATGCTTTTCTCTTATCTTTTGCTGCCCTTCTGCTCCAATTGGAGAAAATAGTTCTTGGCGAGAATATCGATTATTCAACTACGCTCATTCCTTCTAAAGGACTACTTGCAGTTGCACAGCGCTTACGTGCAATACGACCTGCTTCAAATCCTAAACGTCCTGCTTCAATACTTAGTTTCATTGCCTGTGCCATTTTAATAGGATCTTTTGCTCCTGATACAGCTGTATTTAATAACACGCCATCTGCTCCTAATTCCATTGCAAATGCCGCATCAGCTGGGCTACCAATACCAGCATCAACGATAACTGGTACTGTCGCTTGTTCAATAATGAAGCCCAAATTTAATGGATTTACAATACCAAGTCCTGATCCGATTGGAGATGCTCCTGGCATAATCGCATGCACGCCAAGCTCTTGTAATTTACGTGCTAATACAACATCATCAGATGTGTACGGAAGTACGATAAATCCTTCTTCCAGTAACATTTCAGATGCCTTTAACGTTTCTACCGGATCCGGTAATAACGTTCTATCATCACCAATAACTTCTACCTTTATCATGTCACAAAGCCCAGACGCTTTTGCTAATTTTGCAATGCGAACAGCCTCTTCAGCATTTTTTGCCCCTGCTGTATTTGGTAATAACGTATATTTTTTCACATCAAGTTTCTCTAATAAATTAGGTTGCTTTGCATCAAAGATATCCATACGACGTACTGCAAACGTTAAAATTTCAGCTTCAGAAACGTCAATTGCCTTTTGCTGTACGTCAAAATCAGGGAATTTACCTGTACCTAATAAAAGTCTAGAATGAAATGAAAATGGTCCAATGTTCAACATAATCAACCGCCTCCTACGAAAGTTACAATCTCAATTTGATCTCCATCAAAAACAGATGTATCTGTATGATCATCTTTTTGTAAAATATCTTTATTACGCTCTACTACAACAATTCTGTTATCTAGCTCTAAATGTGTAAGTAGCTCAGCTACTGTTTTTACACTCGCTGGCACTTCAATTTGGTTACCATTAATTTTTAATCTCAAACTTCCATCCCCTTTCTAAACTCTTCTAGAAAGCAATGAATCTAGCAAATGATTCTCTTGCTTTCCTTCTATTAAATCAGCCATATATTGGCCAGAAATAGGACTTAATAAAATACCGTTCCGATAATGGCCCGTGCAAGCATATAAACCTTTTATTTCTTCATGCTCTCCCATATAAGGAGCTTCATGATTCGATTGTGGTCTTAATCCTGCCCACGTGCTTTCCCATTCTGCTTCTTTTAAAGCTGGCAATATTGTATAAGCACGCTCCAATATAGAAGTTATACTTTCTGGCTGCACAGTTTTATTGAACGTATGGGGCTTCATTGTTGCCCCAATTACGTAACGTCCACCGCGCTTTGGAGCAATGTAAAATCTTTCTTGAAAAATAGGTGCTTTTAAAAGTTGTTTTCTACTTTTTACCGCAACCACTTCTCCTTTAACTGGATATGTACCCCAATCGCGGTGAAAATAACTGAGTAACTTCGTGCTCCATGAACCTCCTGCAATAACGACTTTCTCACATGTGACAATACCTTCACTTGTAATAACTCCAGTCACTTTATTATTTTCAATACGAATATCAAACACTTCTGTCTGTTCATATATATCAGCACCTGACATTGCCGCAGAATGTGCGAATGCTTTCGTAAGCTCTGGTGCAATAACATGACCGTCTTTCGGATAATATACTGCTCCTATAATAGATTCGGATAGATACGGCTCTTTTTCCCGCACATGGTCTCCCGTTAGAAAATAGGAATCTTCACCTGTTTTTTGCTGCCAATCCATAATGTGAAGAATTCTTTCCTTCTCATCTTCATTTTGAGCAATACGATAAATTCCTTTTTCTTCATATCCAATATCAATACCCGTCTTTTCACGTAAAACTGCTGCAAGTTGTGGAAATATAGCTCGGCTTTCTCTAGCAAGTTCAAATAGCGGATCATACGCATCCCATTCTGCCTGAACACCAAGTAGACCAGCAGCTGCTTTTGAAGCTTCCGATGCAATTCTTTGCTTCTCTACAATCGCTACTTTATGTCCTCTTTCTGCTAGAAAATGTGCAACTGAACTACCAATTACACCACCACCAATAATCGCTACATCATACTTCTCACACATGTTTTTCCGCCCACTTTCTTATTGATTCCTTATAAGATTTCGCTTTGCTATACGGGTCACTACTACTTACAATTCCGGACATAACTGCTATACCGCTTACACCGTTAGTAAGGACATCCACTGCGTTTTCTGGAGTAATTCCTCCAATTGCTGTAATCGGTATAGATAAACACCTTGCAATGTCAGAAATTTCTTCAAGCCCTCTCGCTGGCACACCTTTTTTACAATCTGTCGGAAATACATGACCATAAACGAGTGAATCCGCTCCATTTTTAAATGCTACTATCGCTTCATCTAGCGAATGCACAGAATAACCGACATGCAAATACGAAAACTTTTCTTTCACTGACTTTACATCTGTGCTTCGATACCCTAGTTGAACACGAGGAATATTTAATAAAATGGCAATATCAATTCGATCATTTATGACAATTTTAGAAGCCGGAAAGCCTTCCATTAAAAGACTTTCCACACCTTCATATAACTCCTTCGTACTCTTCTCACGCTCACGAATATGCAAATAATCAATCTCACTCTCAATTTGCACCGCTACATTCACTAACTCTTCGAATGGCATATGGCCATTTGAGATTACGTGGAGCTCATTTTTCATATTCATTCGCCTACTTTAAAATATTTTCGAATAGTTCATCGGCTGGAACGGTTTCTTTCGTCATTCCTTTGTCCTTCAGCCATTTATTTTGTTTCTCCCAAGATTCTTTTGAATCTGATAAAAATGGCTCATCTTTCGTTTCCATCTTCTCTAATAAAATTTTCATACTTTCCTTTTCAACTTCTGGCACAAGTGGGAAGTTTTCTTTTTCTTGATGATTTAATAAAATATTCAATGCTTCATCTGGGTTTTTCTTCATGAAATCATAGCCTTTTTTCGTACCACGTAAGAAAGCTTGCAACGCTTCTTTATCTTTTTTCAACGTTTTATCACCTGTTACAAACACAAGTTCATGATAGTTCGGTACTCCGTAATCAGCTGGATTAAAGTAAGCTGGTTCATGGCCTTCATGACGCATAACCGGTACTTCATGATTAATGTATGCCCCTGTTACCGCATCCACTTTTTTCGTAATTAAGGCTGGTACTAAATCAAATCCAACATCAACTACTTTCACTGTATCAGGATTACCACCAGCTTCTTTTACCATCGTTTTTAAATACATCTCACTTAAAGGTGTTCCAGAATATCCTACTGTTTTTCCTTCTAAATCTTTCGGTGATTGAATACCCGCTGATTTCAGCGATACGACATGATTTAATGGTGAACGTACGACAGCCCCAATTGATTTCACTGGAATTTGCTCATTTGCTCTTGCCATAACAACATCTGGCTGATAATACAAGCCAACTGTCACCTTCCCTGCTGCTGCCAATGTTAATGGATCAGTCGGATTAGAAGGGAATTTAATATTTACCTTTACACCTTCTTCTTTAAAGTATCCTTTTTCAATTGCTGCATAAATAAAGCTATGTACCGCATTTGGATACCAATCTAACATGACTGTTATTTCTTTCTCTTTTTTACTTTTTTCTGATGCTGAATTACTTGAACATCCTGTAATCATTGCAATTAATAATGTAAACACAAAGATGCGCTTTAAAAATTTCATGAATGCTTCCTCCAACTAATGAATTTCTTTTCTAATATGGAAATAAGTACGACGAAGAAAATAGCTAATAATGATAACAATACAATGGGTGCAAATACGCCAGCTCCATCTAACTGCGTCATCATTCTCTTACTGAAATATCCAAGTCCAGCTTGTGCACCGAGCCATTCTCCAATTGCTGCTCCGATAACACTAAGCGGAACTGCAATTTTTAAAGCTGAGAAAAAATAAGGAAGAGCAGACGGCAACTTTAATTTAAGAAAAATATCTCTTTTCGTTGCTCCATATGTAACTAAGAGCTCCTCCCATTCTTTTTTTGTACTACGCAGTCCATCATACGTATTGACCGCAATCGGGAAAAACGTAATTAAAACTGTGACAACAACCTTACTCCAAATTGTGTATCCAAACCATAAAACAAATAGCGGAGCAAGCGCAGTAATCGGAATCGTTTGTGAAGCAACTAATAATGGATAAAATGCTCTTTCCATCCATGTACTCGCATTCATTAACATCGCTAGCCCTACACCTAATACGATAGAAATAACAACACCTATTAAAACGACGTATAACGTTGCAGGTAAATGAACCGTAAATAATATGTCTTTTAGTTTCCATATCTTCATTACAATCGCAGACGGTGACGGTAAAATGTACATCTCATCTACAATTCTTGCTCCTATTTCCCACACAGCTAGTAAAATACTAGAAAGTGTAATAGCAGGAACTAATTCTTTCAATCGGTTCATCACACAAGTACCTGCCTTTGTAACATACTAAGAAGCTCATCTTTCAGCGCTAATACTTCCGGTTTATATAAATCTTTTCGTGTTCTGTTATGATCAAGTGGTACAATCCGCTCAGTCAAAGTCGTTATCGGCTGCTGTTCCACTACTAAAACTCGGTTCGAAAGAAATAACGCTTCTTCAACATCATGAGTAATGAATAAAATTGTTTTTTCCCACTCTTGCCATTGTTCAAACAGCCATTCTTGCAAAGAGGCCTTCGTTAAAGCATCTAACGCGCTAAACGGTTCATCTAATAACAATATCTCCCCGCCCGTTAACAAAGTTCGGATAAAAGATACGCGTTGCCTCATACCACCAGATAAATCTTTCGGATGTTTTGTCTCATATCCTTGTAAACCAAATTTATATAACAGTTCCTTTGCCTTTACTTGTGCTTCTTTCTTCTGTACACCTTGGCACTCTAGCGGCAGAGCAGCATTCTCAATAATTGTTCTCCACGGCAAAAGCATATCTTTTTGCGGCATATATCCTACAGGATGGTGCTTTGTTTCTGTCAGTTCTATCTTTCCAGTACTTACCTTCTCTAGGCCTGTAATAAGGCGAAATAAAGTACTTTTCCCACATCCACTCGGTCCGATAATACTGACAAACTCTTTCTCATGTATAGAAGCATTTAATTCATGGATGATTGGTTTCTCATCGTAATGAAAAGAAACATTATGAAACTGTAGTATGTTCTTGCTCCTCAAATCCCCACATCTCCTTACGATAGGACATATCCCAGAATAAATATTCAAATCGACTGGAATATAAGAAAATCTCCTCTAATCTATCTAGTTCTTTCTCAGACTTTCCAACTGCCATTTCATTTAATAAATCTATTAACCAAATACAAAGATTACCGTATTCTTCCGAACTATACCCTTGAATCCACTCACCAAAAAACTCATGATCTCTTGCTCCAGGAATATCATTTAAACGCTTTCCAATTTCCCAGTAGCTCCACATACATGGAAGAAGCGCTGCTATTAATTCTGCAAGTGTGCCATTTTGAGATACAGACATCATGTAATTTGTATAAGCTAAATTTTTAGCAGATGGCTTTGCAGACTCTATCTCCTCTATAGAAATTCCAAGTCTTTTTGCATATTGTTTATGGATTGTCATTTCGCCATTTAATATTCCATCAATTTGTTCAGCGAACTTTCCCATTACTTGTGGATTCGTTGCTTTTACAACACCAATCGCATATAATTTTGCATAATCTAGCAGATATAAATAATCTTGAATAATATAATACTGAAATTTATCTTTTTCTAACGTGCCATCTCCCATACCCACTACAAACGGATGATTATGACTCATCTCCCAAACCGGTTGCACAGTTTCTAATAATCTATCGCAAAATTTCATTTCTCTATCCCCTTTCAATATATGTATCTAAATAAAAAACCACTTCTATATATAAGAAGTGGTTACAGCAAATAAAATTATACATTTATTCGATGTTCCACTTCCCTTCGCTAGTATTACCTAGATCAGGTGTTATAAGGGTTAAGGATTATTCCTCTCTCAGCAAATCAAGCACCCCTAGTGGTTTCAATATGAAATTTTCAAATAAAAAAGCCCCGTTTCTATACGCAAAGAAACGGGGACTCATTGTTAGTGTCCGAATTGCTTCCCTACGCTAGCATAATCTAGATCAGGTAATAAAAAGGATCAAAGGCTTACGGCCTACTCTCAGCTGGCAACACCAGCTCTCCTAGCAAACTATAAAATTATCACTGTCAGTATAACACCCTAATAAGACATCATCAACTATTTTAATTTTCTTAATTATCAACAAAAAAATTAAAGTTATACAATACATACATTCTATTTTAGAAAATAAAACTCCAATTAATTGTTTAAAAAGGAATCATTATCCTCAAAAAATTTATTTTTATATTGATTTCATATTACATTTATGTGAATACACCCACTATATTATATCTTTATACTATAATAAAATTACAACTATACAACTAGAGGAGGTCTCTATTCCATGAATATGAAAGCTACTGCTTTAACAGCAACTACTGTAGCGATTGCTTCTTTACTTCCTTCTATGGGTGAAACAAATGTACAAAAAGCAAACGCTGAACAATTATCTAATGTTAAAACTGGGTATGTCAAAGTCGATCAAGTAGCATTACATACAGAAGATAACGTAAAGAGCACATCAATTGATACAATTCGCTTTAATACAAAAGTGAACATCCTTGAAACAACTAATGGTTGGTATAAAGTATCTGTTCATAATAAAGTAGGTTATGTACAAAAAGATGCTATTTTACTAAAAAACAAACTTCAATCTAATGATCAATACATCGTCAATGCTAATGCATTAAACGTTCGCTCTGAACCTAATTTAGAATCTTCCATTTTAGATGTATTACCAAATGGCAAGTTTATTACCGTTCAAGAAGATCAAGGCGAATGGTATAAAATATCACATAATGGCCAAACGGGTTACGTACAAAAAGCATTCATCTCTAATGGTTCACAACCCTTAGTAAAAGGAATCACCGTTCAAAATAATACAAAATATACTGTTGCAACACCTAATCTGAATGTACGTAGCAACACTAGTACAAGTAGCGCTCTACTCGGTTCATTACAAAACGGTACACAAGTACAAGTAGTAGAAACTGTAGGAACTTGGTATAAAATTCGTTTTGGCACAGGATACGGATATGTAGCAAAACACTATGTAGTACAAAATCAACCACAGGCTAAAACAGATCAGCCTTCATCTATTCCAGCTGCTTTCAAATTCCCTGCTCAAGGAAGAATTAGCTCAACCTTTGATATACGATGGGAACAAATGCATTATGGTATAGATATTGCTGCTCCAGGGAACGTCTCTATCCAAGCTGCTGCTGCAGGTAAAGTTGTGAAATCTTATTATTCAGCTAGCTATGGCAATGTTGTGTTCATTGCGCATCAAATCAATGGGAAATTATATACAACTGTTTATGCTCATATGAAGGATCGCACTGTACAAACTGGTGATCAAGTACAAGCTGGACAATTAGTAGGTCATATGGGCAACACAGGTCATTCATACGGGCAACATCTTCATTTTGAATTACATAATGGAGAATGGAATTTTGAAAAAACAAATGCAGTAAATCCACTGCCATATTTAGTTCGGTAAATTGTATGCCACGCAATATACCTCTTATAATTGAATACGCAGCCTTTTTAGGTTTAATCTGTTGTTTAATCATTTACAATACAAACATTGTATTTTTATCTATTATTATTGCTTTTGTTGCATTAGAAATTATGATGGAATCATTTCAAGTGCAACTAAAACAAAAAATTGCCCATATTTATAACGCTATATTTCTTTTGAGTGCTCTCATAACAAATATAATTAGTAATGGCTTTTATTTATCTACTGTATTTCCAGTATTCTTTATGGCTGTTTTATTATTTGTAGCTAGATATATTAATGTCCCTTATAACCAAAAACAAAAACAAGAACAAGAAGCTTAGAAAGAGGAGACACTGTGTACCAATCTTTCAAAGATGCTCCAATAAAATACATATTGCATTTGTATAAGAAAGCCAATACTTTTTTTGGTATACAAGGAAGTTATACTGCACAACTTCTCCTATATGGAATGTTGTTTCTTGTTTTAATCACTTTCTCCTTGTTTTACTAACAAAAAAGGATCTCACATAAACTGGAGATCCTTTTTAATTTATATTAATTTTTCATATCGAAAATATTGTTTATCCACAAGCATATTTTTCATAAATAAAGCTCAGATTATATTTTTTCTCTAAGCTCATTCGTTGTTCGTCATCGCACCAATAGAAAAGAATATCATGAATCGTTGCGTAACGCTTATTTTTAAGAAATAGCCTAAAGAATGATGGTAAACAATCATGTAATTGTATAAATATATAATTGCGTAGTGTTTCTTCTTTATATTCAATGCCCTTACAAATATACAGTAATTCTTCACAATAATATGCATGCTGTGGAACTTGTATCATCTCGAAAAATGGCACATAAGATAGTAGCTTTCCAATAAAATGACCGTATCGATCCATTACTCCTATCGTCATATGCTCCATCATTTCTTTCATTACATATAAATAATCATCTACATGTGTTGTCTTTAATGGGTCTAAGCGATCGGAAATTTGAGATAATACAGCTCTTTGACATGCTAAAACTGCCTGACTAGGTCCATAATATGATAGGAAATCTGTACACTTACGATATTTCCGTAATAAATCATGTGTATATAAATCATATACGAAAGTATTACAATACATTGCTAAACTCATCATATCACTATTTAATTGCTCTTTTGATAATGATTTCGCTCTCTTGCACATATAAAAGAATGTAAATTCCAATACTTCTTTATGAGATAATAAATGTTTACAATCGGTTATACATTTCTCATTAAATTTAACTCTATCCCAAATTTCAATATCCCTATCTGTCAATTCACCTATACGATATTTAATAATTAAATAGTTTAAAGCAACTGATTGCGTCAAAAGATCCCATGTTTCATATTCCAATGAAGTATGAACAAACTCAGCTAATCCTTGTGCTATCATAAAAGCATTTGCCTCTTCATACCAACCAATCTCTTGGCATAAGCGAAGAATACGCACTAAAGTTGGAATTTCATCTTTATGAAACTGCGGTAAATTCTTTACTTTATTCATGCCATATACGATAAATGCCGCTAAATTTTCTTCTTTATAAAATTCTTTCTCTTTCCATACTAATATAGTTCGTTCTTTCCCCTCACCTTTTGGGTGACAAGGTACAAGCAAAGAAAATAATTCAGCAAAATTATTTGGTTCTATATATGTATCTGTAACCAAATTCCAATTTGGATCGCCCTGTACAGCCTTCATATAATTCCCCTTCCCTTTTCATCTATGTAGGAAATATTAATTTATTATCGTACCACTAAAAATTAATATTGTTATATTCAAAATCTCTCATAATACTTATATCTATCAGTATATCATCTTTTCTCTTATTAAAAATGAAGAATAACAAATTTAAAAAAACTGTGGAAATTATTAACCATATCCTTATTATATAATGTCTCAGATACATCACGCTAACATATTAGTTTAATCCATATATACTAGAATAATGCATCTGAACTTTATATATAATTTAGCTCTTTATGAGTGACCATTAAAATCTCGGTTAATTAAAGTTTCAATTTACTCTGTACGCTCTGAGATTTCGCTCAAGGCAAATCCAGCTTGATCATCTGCCGATTCCCTTATAGCTAAATCTCCTAGTGCTAACATGCCAATAAGCTGACCACTATCAACTACTGGTAACCGTCTAATTTGATACTGTGCCATTAGCTCTGTAGCTTTTTCAATAGAATCATTTGGAGAAACTGAGATAATATTTGTTGTCATTACATTTGTAATTTTATTAGATCCAGGATGTTTTTCAGCAATCCCTCGAACAACTAAATCTCGATCAGTAACAAGCCCAACAACCTGCTCATTTTCAACAACAGGAATTAACCCAACCGATTCTTCCTTCATTTTTACAGCTGCCTCATATACATTGTCTAGCGGTGTACAATGTACAATATGGGTACTCATTAAGTCTCTAACTCGTGTCATTATTTATTTCCTCCTTTTTATACATACCATAGCTTTTCCAAAATTCCTTTATTTATTTCTGGAAAGTAAAATGATAAAAAGGATCAACAAAATAAAAAAGAGCCAGCATAATGCTGACTCTTTTTTGTATGACCCGTACGGGATTCGAACCCGTGTTACCGCCGTGAAAGGGCGGTGTCTTAACCACTTGACCAACGGGCCATGGCTCCGCAGGTAGGACTCGAACCTACGACCGATCGGTTAACAGCCGATAGCTCTACCACTGAGCTACTGCGGAATAATATATGGTGGGCCTAAATGGACTCGAACCATCGACCTCACGCTTATCAGGCGTGCGCTCTAACCAGCTGAGCTATAGGCCCATATACTTTACAGGGGCAGTAGGAATCGAACCCACACTGGAGGTTTTGGAGACCTCAGTTCTACCTTTAAACTATGCCCCTAAATGATGCCGGCTAGAGGACTTGAACCCCCAACCTACTGATTACAAGTCAGTTGCTCTACCAATTGAGCTAAGCCGGCATAAAAAAATGGTGGCTCGGGACGGAATCGAACCGCCGACACGAGGATTTTCAGTCCTCTGCTCTACCGACTGAGCTACCGAGCCAACATAAATGGCGGTCCCGACCGGGGTCGAACCGGCGATCTCCTGCGTGACAGGCAGGCATGTTAACCACTACACCACGGGACCATTTGGTTGCGGGGACAGGATTTGAACCTGCGACCTTCGGGTTATGAGCCCGACGAGCTACCGTGCTGCTCCACCCCGCGACAATATTAAATTAAAAAATGGAGGAGGTAGAGGGATTCGAACCCCCGCGCGACTCTCGCCGCCTGTCGGTTTTCAAGACCGATCCCTTCAGCCGAACTTGGGTATACCTCCATGAAGGAAAAAAATAAATATTTTATTATTATATGTCTAAACCATTTTTAAAAATGGAGGAGGTAGAGGGATTCGAACCCCCGCGCGATTCTCACCGCCTGTCGGTTTTCAAGACCGATCCCTTCAGCCGAACTTGGGTATACCTCCGAGACATATATTAAATAAAGTGGAGCCTAGCGGATCGAACCGCTGACCTCCTGCGTGCAAGGCAGGCGCTCTCCCAGCTGAGCTAAGGCCCCATGTTTTTTTGAATATCGGGAAGACAGGATTTGAACCTGCGACCCCCTGGTCCCCAAACCAGGTGCTCTACCAAGCTGAGCCACTTCCCGTTAATAAAAGCGCGCCCGAGAGGAGTCGAACCCCTAACCTCTTGATCCGTAGTCAAACGCTCTATCCAATTGAGCTACGGGCGCATATGGTGCCGAGGGCGGGGGTCGAACCCGCACGGTGGTCACCCACCGCAGGATTTTAAGTCCTGTGCGTCTGCCTGTTCCGCCACCCCGGCATGTCATATTGAAAATTGGAGCGGAAGACGGGATTCGAACCCGCGACCCCAACCTTGGCAAGGTTGTATTCTACCACTGAACTACTTCCGCAAGACATGTATGAGTTATTTTATTAAAAGTGCGGGTGAAGGGAGTCGAACCCCCACGCCAAAGGCGCTAGATCCTAAGTCTAGTGCGTCTGCCAATTCCGCCACACCCGCATGTTTTATTAAAAATGGTGAGCCATGAAGGATTCGAACCTTCGACCCTCTGATTAAAAGTCAGATGCTCTACCAACTGAGCTAATGGCTCTTAATGGCTGGGCTAGCTGGATTCGAACCAGCGCATGACGGAGTCAAAGTCCGTTGCCTTACCGCTTGGCTATAGCCCATTAATTAAGAATGGTGGAGGGGGCAGATTCGAACTGCCGAACCCGAAGGAGCGGATTTACAGTCCGCCGCGTTTAGCCACTTCGCTACCCCTCCGACATATATGGTGGAGGATGACGGGATCGAACCGCCGACCCCCTGCTTGTAAGGCAGGTGCTCTCCCAGCTGAGCTAATCCTCCATTTTGCCTGGCAACGTCCTACTCTCACAGGGACAAGGTCCCCAACTACCATCGGCGCTAGAGAGCTTAACTTCCGTGTTCGGTATGGGAACGGGTGTGACCTCTCTGCCATCATTACCAGACTGTATTCATTTAAGACAAGAATCATTTTAACTTATTTACTTTTAAAAGTCAATAAGTTTTTTTATATTCTTTCAAAACTAGATAACATTGCTTCATATTATATGGTTAAGTCCTCGATCTATTAGTATTCGTCAGCTCCACATGTCACCATGCTTCCACCTCGAACCTATCAACCTGATCATCTTTCAGGGATCTTACTAGCTTACGCTATGGGAAATCTCATCTTGAGGGGG
>NZ_JBBOWL010000001.1:302500-742500 GCF_038007045.1 Bacillus sp. CH_70 | reverse complement strand
TTAATTAATGAAAAATATCCATTTTTTGTTATATAGTAAGAAAGGATGTACTCAACTATAAATAAACCAATGGAGGAATTATTTTATGGATAGGTTAACAAAGTTTTCATTAAAAAACCGAGCTGCCATTATCATCATGATTTTTCTCATTTCCATACTCGGTGTTTATTCCGGCTCTAAATTACCTATGGAATTTTTACCAAGTATCGACAATCCAGCAATTACCGTCACAACCTTATCTCAAGGACTCGACGCTGAAACGATGACAAAGGATGTAACTGATCCTCTCGAAAAACAATTTCGCAATTTAGAGCACGTCGACACCATTACTTCTTCTACATACGAGGGATTATCACGTATCGACATTGCGTATACATCAAAAGCAAACATGAAAGATGCAGCACGCGAAGTCGAAAAAGCCGTCAATACAATTAAATTACCTAAAGATGTAACCAAGCCCGTAGTTAGTCAACTAAACACTTCTATGATTCCACTCGCCCAAATTACTATCCAGAAACAAAACGGGTTTTCAAAAGCAGATGAAAAACAAATTGAAAAAGAAATCGTACCACAACTCGAAAACATTGATGGTGTTGCTAATGTTATGTTTTTCGGAAAATCCACCTCTGAATTATCTATCGTACTTGATCCGAACCAATTAAAAAACAAAAACGTAACATCACAGCAGGTACTCACTGTTTTACAAGGAAAAGAAACTTCTACTCCAGCTGGGGCAATTACTGTTAATCAGGAAGAATACAACCTCCGCGTCATTGGGGACATAAAAAATGTAAATGACATTAAAAACATCACTGTGGTACCCCAAGTAAAATTGCAAGACATTGCTCAAATCGAAATCAAACAACACTACGATACAATCTCACATATAAACGGAGAAGAAGGCACTGGATTAATCATCATGAAAGAACCGAGCAAAAATGCAGTTGCAATTGGAAAAGAGATTGATAAAAAAGTTAAAGAGATAAATAAGGAATATAAAGATCAGTTTTCCATTAAACTTTTGGCCTCAACCCATGAACAAGTTGAAAATGCTGTTACTAGCATGGGAAAAGAAGTAATACTTGGAGCAATCGCTGCAACTCTAATTATCTTAATCTTTTTACGTAACTTCCGAACAACACTCATCGCTGTTGTCAGTATTCCATTATCTATTTTATTAACACTCTTTTTACTACATCAATCTAACATCACACTTAACATTTTAACCCTTGGTGGTTTAGCTGTTGCGGTTGGACGTCTCGTCGATGATAGTATCGTTGTCATCGAGAATATTTTCCGTCGTTTACAAAAAGATTCTTTCTCTAAAAATATTATTCTTGATGCAACGAAAGAAGTTGCCGTCGCAATTACTTCTTCTACTTTAACAACGGTCGCTGTTTTTTTACCTATCGGCCTCGTATCAGGAGCAATCGGAAAATTAATGTTACCTATGGTATTAGCAGTTGTATATTCTATTCTATCATCCTTAATCGTTGCACTCACAGTCGTTCCACTTATGGCTTTTTTACTACTCAAAAAAACAAAGCATCGAAAGCCAAGTTCTTCATCACGATATGTCACTACGTTAAAGTGGTCTCTTTCTCATAAATTCATTATTCTACTTACTGCATTTTTATTATTTGCAGGATCAATTGCAGCCTATATATTACTACCGAAAGCAAACATAAAATCTGAGGACGACACAATGTTATCTATTAACATGACATTTCCAGCCGATTATAATGCTGAAGCTCAAAAACAAAAAGCATTCGATTTCGAAAAGAAATTACTTTCTAATTCAGATGTAACAGACGTTATTTTACGAATGGGATCTAGCGCAGAAGATGCACAATGGGGGCAAACAACTAAAAATAACCTTGCTAGTATATTTGTAGTCTTTAAAAAAGGTTCTGATATTGATCAATATATTAAAGAGTTAAAAAAGGAAAATAAAACTTTTGAGCCTGCTGAACTTGATTATATAAAAACAAGTTATTCAAGCTCTGGCGGCGGCAACAACTTACAATTTAACGTAACAGCTACTAACGAAGCGGATTTAAAAGAGGCGGCTACTATCGTCGAAACAAAACTAAAAAGCATGGATGATCTTTCTAAAGTAAAAACGAATTTAGAAGACTCTAAGAAAGAATGGCAAATTCATATTGATCAAACAAAGGCTGAACAACTAGGTTTAACACCAGAAATAGCTGCGCAACAAGTATCATTCCTTATGAAGAAATCACCTATTGGCGAAATTACAATTAATAATGAAAAAACTACTATTATGATAGAACATAAAAAGGAAAACATTACTAAACAAGAAGATATTTTAAATACAAACATACTATCACCTACTAATGGACCAATTCCTTTAAAAGACATCGCAACTATTTCAGAAAAACAAACGCAAACAGAAATTTTCCATAAAGACGGAAAAGAAACAATTCAAATTACCGCCGAAGCTTCAAATGAAGATTTGAGTAAAGTAAACACAGCAGTAAATAAAGCGATAACTGACTTAGATTTACCTAGCGGTTCAAAAGTAAATATCGCAGGAGCTACTGAATCTATGCAAGAGAATTTTACAGATTTATTCAAAATTATGGGGATTGCAATCGGGATTGTATATTTAATTATGGTTATCACCTTCGGGCAAGCACGCGCTCCTTTTGCAATCCTATTCTCCTTACCGTTAGCTGCTGTCGGTGGTATTTTAGGATTAATCATCTCAAGAACACCTGTTGATATAAATTCCTTGATTGGCGCATTAATGTTAATCGGGATTGTTGTTACAAACGCTATTGTATTAATAGAAAGAGTCCAACAAAATCGGGAACACGGAATGGAAACTAGAGAAGCCTTACTTGAAGCAGGTTCTACTAGACTACGCCCAATTATTATGACAGCTATTACAACAATCGTCGCTATGCTCCCACTCCTATTTGGCCAATCCCAAGCAGGAAGTATGGTATCAAAAAGTTTAGCCGTCGTTGTCATCGGCGGTTTGGCAGTCTCGACTGTTCTTACAATAGTAGTCGTTCCAGTTATGTATGAACTATTAGATAAAATCGGGAGAAAAAGACGCTCCCGTAGGAAAATAAGCACTTCTACAGAAACACCTGATATTTAAAAACAAAAGACGTTATCTTCACAAATGAAGATAACGTCTTTTCTCTACTTAGTCATATAATCCATCATTTTTTCCATATATTGCTCTATAGGTTTACTAGAATCCACAATAAGGTATTCATTATTTAAAGGTCTTTGACTACCATTTAACCACTTTTCAAAACCTACTTCCGACTCCACCTTTTCAATTTGACTGATCATACGCTTACGTGTTTGCAGTCTCCTATTAATCTCTTCCATATCATTAAGATAACACTCAATATATTTATATTTCACACCATGTTTAGTTGATAATTTATTTCCTTTTTCAACCATTCCCTCATATAAACACGGACTATCCAATATAACACTATGCCCTTGTTCTAAATAAGAATCAATCAATACCCATTCGGCATCATACGCAAGCCCACCAACAATCGTTGATTCAATTCCTTTTACTTTTAATGATTTTAACAACGCGGATTTCAAAACATCATGATCTATAATTACAGCACCTGTTAATTTCGCTATATACTTAGAAACTGTCGATTTTCCTGACCCAGGAAAACCTGACATTTGCAGAAAAAACAAATTAAAACTCCTCTCTAAATTACATCTGTTCTTCTTTATAATTAATCACAAATTCAACAACCATTACATCCATTCCTTCTATATTAAAATACAAAAGAAACCCCCTACTTATAAATAGAGAGTTCTTCTTTATAATTTATGCCGCTTTTACCTTTTTCGTTGCTTTACTTTTTCTTTTCGTTCCTGTAAAGCGCTTGTGTAATATAGATGCTATCAAGCGTGAAATAACATTGAATAGTAATACCATAATAATTAATACAGCTGCAGATTTTGTCGCAATCAACTTCGCATCTGGAATAACTCCTTCAGAATTTAATTTCCAAATGTGAACCGCTAATGTTTCAGCTGGTCTAAACGGATTTAAAGGATGCGCAGGACTTGAGAAATCCGCTGCTGAATTTAAAATCGGGGATGTTAAACCCGCTGTGTAAATTAATGCTGCCGCTTCCCCAAATATACGACCCGCCGCTAAAATAATCCCTGTAATAATTTGTGGTAATGACGATGGGATAATAATACGAGCGATTGTTTGCCACTTCGTTGCACCTAATCCAAGACTTGCCTCTTTTACATTATGAGGAACTTCTGAAATCGCATTTTCACAAACACGCGTTAAACCTGGTAAATTTAAAATAGTTAAAGCAAGAGCACCACCCATTACTGTGTATCCCCAACCTGTCATTGTAACGAACACTAACAAACCAAATAAACCAACAACAATAGAAGGTAAAGACGCCATCGTCTCTATACATAGACGAACAAAATTTAAAAAACGTCCTTGTTTTGCGTACTCCGCTAAATATATTCCAGCACCTAATCCAAGAGGAATAGATATAATAAGCGTTATAACAAGCATGTAGAAGGAATTGAATAACTGCGGACCAATCCCACCACCAGCTCTTGTATTGCTTGGTTCTCCAAACAAGAAATTAGGATCCCAAAATCCCCATCCCTTTTGTAAAATCTCAAATACTAAGAACACTAGCAAAGCTACAACTAAAGCCGCAACCGCATAAAAGATACCTGTCCAAACTTTATTTACCGTTCTTGCATTCATTATTATCGCTCACCTCTTTGCCCAATCGCTCGAATTACTAAAATAAACAGGAATGAAATAACAAGTAAAATCATCGCTAAAGTCCATAGCGCATTGTTCCAAGCAGTTCCGTTCAATGTATTCGTCATATCCATTGTTAAAATACCAGTTAACGTCGCTGTCGGACTATATATTCCTTCTGGTAATTTAATCGTATTCCCGATTACCATTTGAACCGCTAACGCTTCACCGAAAGCACGCGCTAAGCCTAAAACAACACCTGTTAAAATCCCTTTTTTCGCAGCAGGAACAATCACTCGGCTAATCGCTTGCCATTTCGTTGATCCTAGACCATAAGAAGCTTCTAAATAATCAAATGGAACAGAACGTATTGCATCAGAAGCGATACTAGCAATAGTAGGTAAAATCATAATACTTAATACAACAATACCCGCAATTAAACTAAAGCCTACTCCCCCAAACGAATCACGTAATAGTGGTACTAAAATCGTAACCCCTAATAATCCGTATACAACCGAAGGAATACCAACTAACAATTCTAGAACAGGCTTCAATACTTTATTTCCAAACTTTGGCGAAATTAAATTCATGAATATAGCAAGAGCTATAGCAATTGGTGCACTAATAATAACCGCACCTAACGAAACCACCGTTGAACCTACAATGAAAATTAAAGCCCCGAAGGATCCTTGATCAGCATTTGGATTCCATTTTGTCGATGTTAACATCTCAGTAAATGAGATACCACTTTGTGTAAAAGATTGAATACCTTTACCACAAATAAACGCAATAATAGCTAATGTAATTAAAACAATAAAAATACCACAAAACGTAACAAGTGATCTTCCTATATATTCACTTTTCACGTAATTAATTTGTTTTTTCCCCTTCATCACAGGACAGACCCCACTTCACAGATTGAAATGAACAGGACTGGCCTTGCAGCCAGCCCCATAAAACTTTATTACTTATTTAATTTAGACATTGGAATGTAGCCCATATCTTCTACTTGCTTTTCAAAGTCTTTACCTTTTACATAATCGATGTAAGCTTTTGTTGCTTCTTTCGCTTCACCTTTTGTTACCATATACTCGTAAGACCAGAATGGATATTTACCAGACGCAATGTTTTCAACTTTCGGTTCAGCACCATCAATTTTCACTGTTTGTAGTGCACCTTTTTTATCTCCAACCATGTAAGACATCGCTAAATAGCTTACTGAACCTGGAGTAGAATTGATAGCTTGCTCTACTGCACCGTTAGAATCTTGTGTTGTACCAGTTCCATCATTAATTTTCGCGTCTTTCATAATCGTTTTTTCAAATGTAGCACGTGTACCAGATGAAGCCGGACGATTAATTACGTTGATTTTTTCATCTTTTCCGCCTACTTCTTTCCAGTTTGTTACTTTTCCAGTGAAGATATCTTGTACTTGTTGCACTGTTAAGTTATCAACTTTTACATCTTTATTTACGACAAGAGCGAATGCAATACCCGCTACCTTGTTATCTACTAATTCTTTCGCCTTTTCAGCATCTTTTATTTTATCTCCAGACGGAACATCTGAATTACCAATTTGTACTGCACCAGATGCTACTTGGTTAATCCCAGTTCCACTACCGCCACCTTGAACTTGAATAGAAACTTTTGAATTTTTCTCCATGAATTTCTTTCCAGCTTCCTCCGCAAGAGGTAGAAGAGCTGTAGAACCAGCTGCTGCAATCGTACCTGATAATTCTTGTTTTGTATTATCGCTTCCTTTAGCAGTTTCTTTACTAGTTGTATCTTCTGCTTTCCCACACCCAACTAATGCTCCTGCTACCACTAAAGCTGCTAAAGAAAATTTAATACCTTTTTTCATAACCATGTCTTGTACCCCCATTTGGATTATCACTTTTCGAATTCATTTTCTTTCGAACACAAATTCATTGTAGGACAACAATATTATGTGAGTGTTAAGCAATTTTTAATTTTAAGTAAATGACGATAATCATCCTCAAAAGCTAGGAATCCCAACATTTGTAGTTAAAGAAGCAAACAAAAACCACACTAACTATGCTGTAATGTAAATTTATTCTTAACAATGTAAATTCAATGTAAATGTTTTTCTCTCTTTTTCCCTTTTAGTTAAAGTTACATTTACAATTCCGCTGTATTTTGTAACTTTTTCACGCCTAATTTATGCACATTAAAAAGAATTTCAGTAATATTTTTTAGTACAACTAAATAAATTGGAACAATTCTAAAATTAAATGAATATTTTTAAAGTACTAATTGACAGCATCATCCAATGTAGTCTACTATATTACTAACAAAAAGTTTACCTAAGGAAACTTTTTAAACTAACACTAAAAATATAGAGAAGAGGTAACTTTTATGGTATCGGCTAATACTAAACCCCTTTCCGAGTTTAAAACAGGGGAGTTTGTACAAATTGAGAAGATACAATTAGAAGGAACTATGAAACGACGTTTATTAGATTTGGGATTTATCCCAGGGGCAACGATTAAAGTATTGCAACGCAGTCCACTTGGAGATCCGGTCGCTTATCAAGTGAGCAACACAACTATTGCACTGCGCAAAGAAGAAAGCTCCCTTATTTTCGGGGTATTAATAGGAGATGATTTCAGATGAGCAAACATCGTATTGCTTTAGCTGGTAACCCGAATACCGGGAAAAGTACATTATTTAATACTTTAACAGGTTTAAAACAACATACTGGAAACTGGACGGGAAAAACTGTTTTAAAAGCTGAAGGAGAATATGAACATAACGGAAGTAATTATACATTAATAGATTTACCTGGAACTTACTCACTATACTCAAATTCCGCAGACGAAGAAGTAGCGAGGGATTATATTATATTCGAAAAACCAGAAGTAACTGTAGTTGTCATAGACGCAACTGCTATGGAAAGAAATTTAAATTTAGCACTCCAGGTGATGGAGATGACAAATAATGTAGTCATTTGCATTAACTTAATTGATGAAGCCGAGAAAAAAGGGATTGTTATCGATGAAAAGAAATTAGCAAAATCACTTGGTGTACCTGTCGTTAAAATTTCAGCACGTAACCGAGTAGGTATTGGTCATTTGCTAAATGTTATTGCAAAAGTAGCAAATAAAAAACTAATTCCAACACCAATTAAAATTACTTACAGCGAAAAAATCGAAAATATGATTCAGGAATTAGAACCACAAATTTATAAAGTGTTCGGTGATACGTATCCAGCACGTTGGATTGCGTTACGTATATTAGATGGAGATAAAAATTTCTTAACTACACTTCAAAAACACCATAATGAACCACTTGTAAGGGAGGTCGTAATTAATGGAATCTCACTCAGCCAGTAAAGCTCTTCCATTAGACTATATTATTCAACATGCACAAACACTTTCAAAAGAAGATATACGAGATGATATAGTCGGAGATATTTACCGAACATCTGCAAGCATATGTAAAGAATCTGTCCAATATACAAATACTGATAAATTATATCGTTCCGAAAAACTAGATAAAATTTTCACATCTCCAATCTGGGGATTCCCAATTATGCTCGGTATTTTATCTATTATTTTTTATCTTACAATTGCAGGCGCTAACGTACCATCTGATATGATTGCCGAATTCTTCGGATGGGCCGAAGGATATTTAACATCTTGGTTCCAAGCAGCGCATGCACCTGAATGGTTACATGGCATTTTAATACTTGGTTTGTTCCGTGGTATCGGTGCTGTTATTAGCGTTATGTTACCACCTATGGCAATCTTTTTCCCTATGTTCGCGCTATTAGAAAACTACGGATACTTACCACGTGTCGCGTTTAATATGGACCGCTTATTCAAACGATCCGGCGCACACGGGAAACAATCTTTAACAATGGCAATGGGATTTGGTTGTAATGCAGCAGCCATTATGTCAACACGTATCATTGAATCACCACGTGAACGTATGCTAGCAATTTTAACGAACAACTTCGTTCCTTGTAACGGTCGCTGGCCTATGTTAATTTTAATGGCTTCACTATTTATGGCTGCTGGTTATACAGGCAGTATGCAAACATTGGTTACTGCTGGCGTTGTAGTTGGAATGGTTGTAATTGGTGTTATTATGACATTAACTGTTTCTTGGGTACTATCAAAAACAGCCTTAAAAGGGGTTCCAACTCACTACACACTGGAGTTACCTCCGTACCGCAAGCCAAAAGTTTGGAATACAATTGTTCGCGCAACACTCGATAAATCAATCTACGTTTTAAAACGAGCTATAGTTGTTGCTGCCCCTGCAGCTGCATTAACTTGGTTACTTGCTAATATTTTTATCGGTGACACAAGCTTACTTATGTATTTTGTAAATTTCCTAGATCCATTTGCTAAAATGTTAGGACTTGACGGGTTTATTCTAGCTGCATTCATTCTTGGACTACCCGCTAATGAAATTGTAATCCCAATTTTATTAATGTCTTACTTATCAACTGGGGCTTTAACTGAAATAGATGATTTTAATCAAATTAAAAATCTATTCCTAGAAAATGGTTGGACTTGGTTAACAGCGTTAAACACAATGTTGTTCTCACTTCTTCATTTCCCGTGTGGAACAACACTGGTTAACATATACAAAGAAACAAAAAGTGCAAAATGGACATTCTTATCGTTTGCAATCCCTACCGTTATCGCCATTGTTGTTACATTCCTCTCTACACAATTGGTACATTGGTTAGGGCTTGTATAAAACAAAGCATACATAGAAGGCATCCCCCTTCACATATGCTTTGCCCGAAAGAAACCTGAAAATCATTCAGGTTTCTTTTTTTGTACATCAGTATTCCACGGCTGCGCTCCATACGTTGTGAGTTTTTTATGAATGAAATAAATAGCCCCCGGCAGCACCGCCATTAATATCGTGCAACTAATTCCTAATCCAGTAAACAACTTTCATCACCTTATTTCACTCTTTTCGGTAAAGCTGAACCTGAATGTTCAATTGTTGGATGAACGTGAACAGTAATTTCAGCATTACTAAAGTAATTTTCGCCTTGATCCCAATTCTTACTTATTTTTGTCCATTCTTTATAATTATGTCTCTTATACACTTCCCCTAACTCTAATACATCTACCTTATATTTTTTTTGAACAAGCTTAATCGATTTTTGAATACGCTCCTCCATTTCTTCCGATATATCCTTCTCTAAACGCTTTTCATTCAAAACCTTTTTATGATCACTAAAGTGCAACTCAGCTATTGTACCTTCCAGAAATAAATGAATATTAAATTTCGGTTTTGTAGCATTCGTTGTGGATACTTTAATTTTTCGACGTAACTTATGAATTTCATATGTAATAAGTTGATTCTTTTTACGGATGGTAAAAAAGCCTCCAATTTTTTTACCTATTATATAATTCATCCCTAATGTTTCTTCCCCACTCAAATTGCCTACACACTTATTATCCTTTCCACGAAACAATGCTGCACCGTTCATTTGTACTCCTTGCTTTGTTAGTTCCAGAATAGGCAATACAAAACTTCGGTTAGAGATCATCTTTTCCTGCACCTCACCAATTCTTGCAGCCTCAATCATTTGGGCATTTTTCGGAGGGTGTTCAGCTAACATATCAATATACTGCGCCGGTAAATTTTCAGGCTTGGCACTTTGTTTTAAAATAGCTTCGGCATTTTTATTAGAAACGAACAAACGAATATTTCTTCTCATCTCATGATCGCGAATATATACATCTAACGTATTTTGTAAAATGTATGGATGTGAAAGTAATTCTTCAGAGAAAATAATCACCTGTATATGAGGGAAAAATAATGTACGACTAATTTTTTTGGCGATTATTCTTATTTGTTCAAATACACTATCTGCTTTTGCACTAACATTAATATAATTTTCGCTATCCCCACCCCCTTGTCCGCCCTGTTGAGACAATTTACTAGGGAGTACCATCTGATAGGTCCCTTTCATAATTGGATTCGCTTTCTTCTCCTTCACGATATCGTAAGCCGCTCCTACTACAAATCCTCTTTCTTCTATCTCTTCTAACTCAGAACACCCACTCATAAATCCAGTTAAAGCCATAACCATTATAATTTTAAGAAGGTGTTTCATTTCCACCATTCCTTCTTTTTATTTTATATATAATTAAAACGAGCAAAGGAGCTAACACAACAAACCCCATATCTATCCAAGCTAAATAAGTCCCATAACTTGATAAAGTATTCAAACTACTAGGTATCATATTCACCATAAAAATAATAGGGGCACTTACGAAAATAAAAATATGTTTCTTCACTTTCGGAAACATAGCACAAAACAATAAAGATGCGACGTCATAATACATTGCTGTAGTGTTATAAATTGTAATAATCCAAGTCGTAAAAAAAATCGCATCAAACCTTTCTAAAAATCCTCCCCCAATTTCAATTTCTTTCCCTAATTCAATTGTTGGATATGTCAATCCACGTGTTGTCATATAAGTAAAAACGCTAATACAAGTTACATAAATTAAAATGTATGACAGTACGTTTACCATCACCGCTTTCGCGACTGCCATTGGCGCTTTTTTCGCTGTCTTATCATTTAGCAACACCGCATAAAATAAAGCTACTTCAAATCCAATAAACGTAAAAATAGAATTTTTAACTCCAACAGCATATTGACTTACTTTCGTTTGAAAAGCTGGTAGTAAATTATTTATTTCCATTAAATTTATATTCAATAAAGAAAGAAGTACTATTGCAATTAAAACAATAGGTAAGAATAAAACATTTAACCTTAATAAGGCTGCTCGTGATCCTGCTATTCCATAAATAACAACTAATAAGAAGAAGAAAGACAGTAGTTGTATCGGTGTATCACTAAATAAATACGTTTGAGAAATAACTGAAATCATTCTCGATTCATATGCTGTCAAAGCAGCAAACGTTAATACTAAAATACTACTAATTGTGTATGCAACAGGCTTCGTCAAATGCGCACTCGTATATTGAACAAAATTTTGTTTCGGAAATAAGATAGCTACTCTCGTCACAAACCAACCTAAAACTGCGCAGATCAATCCACCCAAAAGTAAGATAATCCAACCGTCCGAAAATAAAGTTTGGTTAGCGATATCTCTTGGCATAGACAATGCCCCTATACCAATAATGGTCGATGATACCGCAAACCCAATTTCCCGAGATCCAATCTCTTCATCGCCATACTCAAATGGTTTCACTTATTTTCGCTCCTTTGGACGTATTGTAGAATCTTTTGTTTGTAAGTACTCTGGTCTATCTTTCAACATCGATTTTGGCATGCGAATAAATTCTTCTTTCCAATCTTTATAAAATGCAGGAGCAATTGGGGTTGTATACGGTATACCAACACTTGTTAAATTTGTAATATGAATAGCAAGTGCAATCAGAGCTAGAATGATCCCATACAACCCAAAAGCCGTTGCAGCTAATACAAAGACGAAAAGTAAAATTCGGAACGTAATCGTAATACTATATACAGGAAGCGAAAACGTAGCAATCGCAGTAACCGCAATAATAATAACTAAAAACGGATTTACAATCCCTGCATTTACCGCAGCTTCTCCAATTACAAGACCTCCTACAATCCCTATCGTTTGTCCCATCGGTTTCGGCAATCGGATTCCAGCTTCTCGTATTAATTCCATAGTCAAGGCCATCATTAACGTTTCAATATATGCTGGAAACGGAACACCTTCCCTCGCACCCGCAATTGAATAAGCCAGTTTAGAAGGAATAAGTCCTTGATGGTAAGATACAAGCGCTACATACATAGCTGGTAACAAAACCGCAATTATACCTGATCCCATACGTAAAAATCTTAATAACGTTCCAATCACCCAGCGCTCGTAATGATCTTCTACAGATTGAAAAATATCAACAAATACGAGTGGCGCGATAAGAGCAAACGGGGATCCATCTACTAAAATGGCCGCCTTCCCTTTCGCTAATGAGGCTATAATATTATCAGGCCTCTCCGTATTCAAAAATTGTGGAAATGGGGATAAATTATTATCCTGAATTAATTGTTCAATCGTACCTGTTTCCAAAACGACATCTGTCACTATTGATTGAAGACGGCGATCTAACTCTTTTACAATGTGAGGATTTATAATATCTTCTATATATACTAGGGTTACTTCTTTCTGCGATCGCTTCCCCATAATATAAGATTGGAACCTCAACTTTGGATCGCGTAAACTGCGTCGGATTAACATTTTATTCACATTAATATCTTCATTTAATCCAACTCTCGGTCCGCGTATTAAATCTTCTGTCACTGGTGGCTCTAAACTTCTCTTCTCCCAAGCCCTACTATTAATAACGATAGCAGTTTGAATATTATCAATTAATATAACTGTATCTCCCGCTAAAATCGCATTCATAATATCTGGAAACTTCGTCTTTACACCCACTTCTGCGATAGAAATAAAACGATCCAATAACGTTTGAACAACAGCTTCCTCATTTTGAATTTCTTCGTATTGCAGTGTGCGAATGACATATTTATAAACATTATCCTTATCTGTTAATCCACATAAAAACACAACCGCACAACGTGTAAAACTCCCAGCAAGAGCAACTTCTCTAATTGTTAAATCATTAGGTGAACCTAACTCATCCCTAATTTCTTTCATAACTTCAAATAAGTTACCTTCAAGCTCTAACAATTTCCCCACCTAACTTCCTTTTCAACAAGTTTTTAGTTAGATTCCGCTAATAGAAGAAAATATATACAAAAAAGAGCTATCTCTTTGCAAAGATAGCTCCAATAAACGAATTACTTTTCTACTATTGTAGTGTTTTTCTTTATAAATACACCTTTTGTAAATCCACTAACTACAAACATCACAATCATATTAATTAACAATGCGACTATGCCCACATTCAAATCTTTTATATACTGCGGAAAACTCGGAAACATCGTAGCTATAGTTGAGCCAGATAAGGTAATATATGCGACCACTAACAGCCCAACTCCCATTCCTGCAATCGCTCCTTGCTTCGTAACAATTTGGCGTGGAAACAAGCTACATACAAGTGCAGGGAAAAGTTGCGTAACGATACTATACCCCATTAAGAGAAGCGCTCCTATTGTTTCCCCTCCTTTAAATGTAAATAAAACTGCCACGAGCGTTACTACAGGCACAAATAATTTTGCCATCTTAGCAACTTGTCTATCTGAAGCAGATGGAACAATCGTTCGATAAATATTTTTTGCTAACAGTGTAGAAGCCGCCATAACAAGCATAGAGCCTGGAACCAATGCCGTTAATACTCCCGCACTACCAATAATCCCAATAAACCAAGGATCAAAAGTTTGTAAAGCAAGACGAACTAACGAAAGATCTACATCCGCTCCCTTTAACCCAGGAACTTGCAATATAGCAGCAAACCCTGCGAAAAATACGAAAAGTAACACTAAAGAATACAATGGCATAATTGCTGCATTTTTACGAAATACTTTTTCATTTTTTGCAGAAAAAGCAGAAGCAAATGTATGAGGCCACATATAGAAACCGAGGGCCGTTAATATAATAGTAGAAACAAACCAAGAAATACTCATTCCTTCTTCAGGTAAAGATAAAAATCCTGGTTTCGCTGCTTCTACAGCTTCAAACATCGGCTGAAATCCTCCATAATAATGATACGGTAAATATATACCTAAAAACATAACGATAAACAGTATCATAATATCCTTCAAAGCAGCCGTCCAAGCTGAACCGTGTATACCTGAAACCATTACATATATAGTTATAACAATAGCACCAATCCAAACCGCAACAACAGGTGATACCCTTCCGTAAGACGCTTCTGAAACGATAATTCCCAGTCCCTTTAACTGTAAAACAAGATATGGGATGATGGAAACAACACCAACAATTGAAACAATAAGTCCAAGCGCCTTACTTCTGTATTTCTTCGCAAAAAAATCCGACTGCGAAACAAGGTTATGCTCTTTTGCATACTTCCAAATCGGTGGCAATAAAAAATACGATAAAAGATAAGCTAAAGCACCATAGCCTAAAATATAAAAGGTAGGTGCGCCTTTACTATATGCCCAGCCGCTTCCTCCTAAAAATGTAAACGTCGTATAAATTTCACCTGCCATAAGGAGAAAAACAAAAATAGTGCCAAACCCTCTTCCTCCAACTGACCATTGTTCTAAATTCATATCTTTTCCATGTTGTGCCCGAATCCCTAAAAATAGTGCGAGAAACAAAAATAAAATAATGATAAGTAATGCAGTCATTTTACATCCTCCTTATTAGCAGGATCAAACACGTACACAAGCCCCATACAAAGAGAAGTAATAAACACTGATAATAATACCCAAAATAATAAAAAGGGCATCCCTAATACGTAAGGAGTAACTGAATTCGCAAATATTGGCCCAACTACTAAACAAAGAACTGGAATAAGCGCTAGGATGTGTATTTTCTTCATCTCATTCTCCTTTACTTATAAAGTTCATAATGGCTGATACAAAGACTTCCACTCCAATCGGTAATGCATCTTCGTCAATCGTAAAACGAGGGTGATGGTGAGGATATATAATACCTTTCTCTTTATTTCCTGCTCCGATAAAAAAGAATGTCCCCGGTGTCTTTTGTAAAAACGCTGAAAAATCTTCTCCAGCCATCGTTGGCTGTAAACGAACAACTCTATCCCTTCCATAAAGTTGTAATGCCGTTTGTTCAATAAGCTCTGTAGCTTCATAGTCATTTACAACTGGTCGATATCCATATTCATATGAAAATGTATATTTCGCTCCGTAAGATTCCGTAATATACTTCACAATCCGCTCAATCTTCTTCTCTGTTTCACCTCGTAATTCATGTCTTAAACTTCTCACTGTCCCTTCAATCTCGGCTTGCTCTGGTATTACATTATGAGTTGTCCCCGCATGAAATTGCGTAACAGATATTACGAGCGAATCTAATGGATTCGTGAGGCGAGATACAATTTGCTGAAGTTGCGAAACGACTTGTGTTCCGATTGCGATACTATCCACCGTTTCATGAGGGATTCCAGCATGTCCACCTTTTCCCTCTATCTTAATTTTAAAAACATCCGGTGCGGCCATTGCAGGACCATAAATAACACCTATTTTCCCAACCTCTAACGACGCCCAAAGGTGAGCACCAATAATATAATCCACACCTTCCATTACACCTGCAGCAACCATCTCCTCTGCACCACCAGGGAAATTCTCTTCAGCATGTTGGAATAGAAAACGAATCTCCCCTTTAATCTTCTCTCTTTCTTCCACTAACTTATGTACGACTCCAAGTAATATCGCTATATGTCCATCATGACCGCATGCATGCATCACACCTTTATATGTAGAAATAAAATCAAACTCATTTTCTTCATGAATAGGAAGAGCATCCATATCGGCTCGAACCGCAACTGTTTTGCCAGGCTGTTTACCTACTAATTTTGCCATCACACTATATTTAGTCGGCCGTGACACTTCTAAATACGGGAATTTCCGAAGTATGTCGAACACAAACTGCGATGTTTTTTCTTCTTGAAAAGATAACTCTGGATACTTATGAAAATGCCTTCTCCACTCAACTAACTGATTTTTTGACAAAACAAGTTCCTTTGCAACATCCATACCCCTTCACTCCTTCTTCACCAAGTTAAATGTTATTATAACGTGAATTGCTAACTTTTAAAAGAATCTTCTGAATTTTCAGTGATGATAAACTAAAATGAAAAAGCCATCCAAAAGATGACTTTTTCATTATTATAAAATAGTAATTGCTTGTTTTCCCATTTGCTCCCAAGCTTTCTCAAATTCTGCTCGTGGAACAGCCAAACGCGGATTATTTTTAAGAGGATCATTTACATATACAAAGTTTTGATCATATCCAATTACTACTGCACTATGCTCATAATATGTAATTTTCACTTCGCCCGAACTCGTATTCCATGTTTCAAAACTACTTTCAGCTAGCGGCTTAAACGTCGTATTGATAATGACCCATACCGGTGAACCAGAACTAATTACTTTATATATATCTTGCATGTCTCTACCTGTTAAATTAATTACTTTTTCAGGAACATATTTTTCTGCTAAATTAAAAATCGGTTGATTATATACACCATATCCAGGCTCTGCCTTTGTATAAATATTTCCAACAAACCCTTCGTAAGGATTTCCCCGTACGCCATTTTGTTCAAATGGAACGCGATGAATTTCGCTAGCAAGTTGCATCTTATCTACTTGTACACCTTTATATTGCAACAACATAGCTAAACTTGTCACTTCACATCCTCGAGGTAATTCTGGTAATTGTTTAATAAACGGAACATCCTCAATCATAGCTGCTTCTTTCATTTCAGATAGAAACTCTAAGCGTAGAACTTGCGCCTTTTGCATAATTTTATCTTTTCCTATAAAAAATGCAGCAGCAAGTATAATCCCAAAAACAAAAAGATATTTTAACTTTTTCATTATAAACAAAACTCCATTAATTATTATTTTACAGACACAACTCTTATCATTGTACCCTTCTTCTTACTAGTTTGCTAGAAAGATCATGTGAATTATCGCTCATAGAATTAATTATAAAAATTCTAATTATTTTTAATAAAAAGAAAAATAAATATACATTCCCAGAATATTTTGTTAAAATCAAAATTGTTAACATGGTGAAGATATCACCATGTTAACAAACATTCTTAGAGTATTTAGTCATAGTTCGTTTTTTTACATACTCCATTCATTTCATAGTAAATAAACCGAGTGTGTGTTGCATCCCCCACTAATGATTAAAAACTCAGAATAAAACGAAGTTCACACATTCAAGAAAATACGGGGTGAGGGGCATATGAATCAACAAATTGAACAAACAGATTTAAAACGAACAATGAAAAGTAGACACCTATTTATGATTGCACTCGGCGGTGTTATCGGAACCGGGCTATTTATGGGATCTGGTCAAATTGTCCATAATGCCGGACCTGGTGGTGCTATTCTTGCATTTTTAGTCGGTGGATTTGTTATGTATTTAACGATGTTATGTCTTGGTGAATTATCCGTTGCTATGCCAGAAGCAGGTTCATTCCAAAGCTATGCAAGCAAATTCATTTCACCTGGTTTTGGATTTGTTGTCGGTTGGATGTATTGGCTAAATTGGGCTGTTACAGTTGGCGTAGAGTTAACAACTGTAAGTATTTTAATGAAACGCTGGTTTCCAGACGTTTCTTCATGGATTTGGTGCGTTACATTTGCAGCAGCGCTATTTCTCGTAAACGCTTTATCAGCAAAAGCATATGCAGAAGCAGAGTTTTGGTTCGCAAGTGTAAAAGTTGCAACAATTGTTATTTTCATCGTACTTGGTGGCGCTGTTATGTTCGGTCTACTAGACTTTAATGGAAAGCCAGCTCCGATGCTTCATAATTTCACTGAAAATGGCGGGCTATTTCCAAACGGTGCATTAGCTGTTCTTCTTACGATGATTACAGTAAATTACTCCTTCCAAGGAACAGAATTAATTGGAATCGCTTCAGGAGAAAGTGAAAATCCTGAAAAAACAATTCCAAAAGCAATCAAAAATACAATTTGGCGAACTCTCTTCTTCTTCGTCTTAGCGATATCAGTTGTTGTAGGTTTACTCCCGTGGCAAGAGGCTAATCTAGTCGAAAGTCCCTTTGTACTTGTATTTGATGTAGCCGGTGTCCCATATGCAGCAGACATTATGAACTTCGTTATTATTACAGCTGTATTATCCGTTGCTAACTCTGGTCTATACGCAAATTCTCGTATGCTGTGGGCGATGGCAAAACAAGGAATGGCAAGTCCAGCGTTTACTAAATTAACTAAAAGAGGTGTACCGCTAAACGCATTAATTTTCAGTCTGATTTTTGCAAGTCTTTCTTTATTAACAAGTGTATTTGCGGCAGATACTGTCTTTCTAGTTTTAACATCTATTGCAGCGATGGCTGCTGTTGTCGTGTGGATGTCAATCGCCGCTTCACAGTTTTTCTTCCGTAGAAATTTCGTGAAAAATGGTGGCGACATAAATGATTTAAAATATCGTACACCGCTCTATCCACTAGTTCCAATCGTAGCGTTCTCGCTCAATTTCATTACATTTGTTAGTTTGGCTTTCATTCCAGATCAAAGAATTGCTCTTTATTGTGGCATTCCATTTATGATTACTTGTTACATTTTATACCAAGTTAAATATAAAAAAATTGTCAAACTTGAACAGCCACGAACTGTCACACAAGAAATAAACTAAATATACAAAATATTCAGCTATCTTTCTTATGATAAGATAGCTTTTTTCTATTTCTTGGATATCCTGGTATAACTTTATTTATCTTAAAATTTTCACAATCACGTTTTTCTCTGGAAAATAGTTTACAATGTAATCAAGTTACAAATGATATTCACCTTAAAAAGTGTGCATTTGTGTCTATTTTTTAACAATATATCAAAAACTATTGCCTTCTATAAATTAATAGGTTTATATTGTTTTATTGGCATAGTTTCAATCCAAGGAGAAAGGAGATTTTCAATCGTGCAACTAAAGAAAGCGTTTTGGAAGTTGGCTTCGCTTCTTCCGTTATCATTACTTCTGTTCCTCGGTGGCTGTGATAAAAAACTCGCAGTATTAAATCCGCAAGGACCTGTTGCAAAAGCACAGTATGATTTAATTGTTTGGTCATTCTTGCTTATGTCATTAATTATCGCAATTGTATTCATTCTGTTTACAGTCATCTTGATTCGTTATCGTGAAAAACCAGAGAATATGGACTATGAGCCACCTGAACAACACGGTAACACATTACTAGAAATTATTTGGACGCTTGTTCCTGTTATTATCGTTATCGCATTATCGATTCCAACAGTAAAAGCAACTTATGCTTCGGAAGAGGTTCCGAAAGAGTCCAAACATATTAAACCAGTTGAAATTTATGTTACATCTGCAAACTGGAAATGGTTATTCAGTTACCCAGAGGAAAAAATTGAAACCGTTAACTATTTAAACATCCCAGCTGGTGTACCAATTCAATTCAAACTGACTTCTGTCGGCCCAATGAATGCTTTCTGGGTACCAGAACTTGGTGGTATGAAGTACACAATGGATGGCATGATTATGGATCTTTATTTACAAGCTGATAAGCCAGGTTCTTACCTAGGCCGTAGTGCGAACTTCTCTGGTGAAGGATTCACACACATGGAGTTCGAAGTTGAAGCGAAAACTAAAGAGAAATATGACAAGTGGGTTAAAGAAGTACAAGAAACTGCTCCTAAACTAACAGAAGCTAAGTACAACGAAATTGTTAAACCTGGTGTAGTTGGTCGTATGACATTCTCTAGTCACCACTTAAGTTATGTAGATCCAAAATCACTTGAATATTGTGATTACAACTACTACAAAAACAAAAAATAATAGCTATTATTCCAACAGATTGGAGTGAACACAGTGAAGCTTGATGAATTCTTTGTCACAGGTGACCCGATTATTTACGGTGCAGACGCTTCTATCGTTCTTGTGACATTAGCAATCATTTTCGTACTAACAAAGTATAAAAAATGGAAATGGCTTTGGGACGAATGGTTAACAACTGTTGACCATAAAAAAATCGGAGCCATGTATATTATTTCTGCGGTTATCATGTTATTCCGTGGTGGTATGGATGGTTTAATGATCCGTGCACAATTAACATTCCCAGAAACAACTTATTTAAACGCTGAACACTATAACGGAATCTTTACAACGCATGGTACAGTAATGATTCTTTTCATGGCAATGCCATTCGTTATGGGATTAATGAACCTTGTAGTACCATTACAAATTGGTGCTCGTGATGTTGCATATCCGTTCTTAAATGCTTTAAGTTTCTGGTTATTCTTTGTCGGAGCAATGTTATTCAACATCGCTTTCGTAATCGGTGGTTCTCCAGACGCTGGGTGGACTTCTTACTTCCCAATGGCAGGTACAGAGTTTACTTCAGGCGTAGGAAATAACTACTACGCAATTGCATTACAGATTTCAGGTCTCGGTACGCTAATGACCGGTATTAACTTCCTTGTTACTATCTTAAAAATGCGTACACCTGGTATGACTTTAATGAGAATGCCAATGTTTACTTGGTCAATCTTAATTACAACAATTATCATTATTTTCGCTTTCCCAGTATTAACAGTTGCTCTTGCATTAATGACATTTGACCGTCTATTCGATGCTCACTTCTTTACGATGGCGAGCGGCGGTATGCCGATGTTATGGGCCAACCTGTTCTGGGTATGGGGTCACCCTGAAGTATATATCGTTATTTTACCGGCATTCGGTATTTTCTCTGAAATCATTAGTACATTCTCACGTAAGCGTCTATTCGGTTACAGTGCGATGGTATACTCAATGGTTGCAATTTCTTTACTAAGTTTCGTCGTATGGCTTCACCACTTCTTCACGATGGGTGCAGGTCCAGCGGTTAACTCATTCTTCTCGATTTCGACAATGGCGATTTCGATTCCAACCGGTGTTAAGATCTTTAACTGGTTGTTTACACTGTATAAAGGACGTATCCGTTTTACAGTTCCAATGCTTTGGTCATTGGCATTTATTCCAAACTTCGTAGTCGGTGGGGTTACAGGGGTTATGCTTGGAATGGCAGCAGCTGATTATCAATACCATAACAGCTACTTCCTAATCGCTCACTTCCACTACGTATTAATCGCAGGTACAGTATTCGCTATGCTTGCTGGATTCACATTCTGGTATCCAAAAATGACTGGTCATATGTTAAATGAACGTCTAGGTAAATGGACATTCTGGATCTTTATGAGCGGATTCAACATCTGTTTCTTCCCAATGTACTTCTTAGGTTTAGACGGTATGACTCGTCGTATGTACACTTACTCTGAAAGTCTTGGATGGGGATGGCTAAACCAAATCGCATCTGTTGGTGCGGTAATGATGGGTATTGGCTTCCTACTTCTTTGCTACAACGTAATTTGGAGTGCACGTCACGGTGAACGTGACACAACTGGAGATCCATGGGATGGCCGTACACTTGAATGGGCAACTCAATCTCCTGTACAACATTACAACTTCGCGAAACTTCCTGAAATCAAAGAAGCTGATGCTTTCTGGTACATGAAAAAACGCGGAGAAACAGTTACACCAGCAGCAGAAGATATCAAACCAATTCACATGCCAAGTAACTCTGGTGTGCCTATTATTGCGTCTTTATTCTTCGGTCTTGCAGGTTTCGCATTAGTATTTAGCTGGTTCTGGCTTGCAGCAATCGGCGGCGTTGGTATTTTAGCTTGCTTAATCTATCGTTCATTCGATTATGATGATGGCTACTACGTAAGCGTTGATGAAATTAAAGAAACAGAACATATAGCATGAGAGGTGAAATGACATGGCGGCTTTAGATAAAAGCTTACCTTTGGAATATCAATCCGAACAAAGCAGATTGAATATCCTAGGATTCTGGATTTTTCTTGGGGCTGAAATTATGCTGTTCGCAACACTTTTCGCCTCTTATCTAGTCCTTGCTGGTCGTACGGCAGATGGCCCAACACCAGCGCAACTGTTTGAACTTAAAACGCTTTTAATTCAAACATTACTACTTTTAACAAGTAGTTTCACATGTGGTATCGTAATTCACGAAATGCGTAAGCACAACCAAAAAGCAATGCTTGGATGGTTCGTCCTTACATTACTTTTAGGTGCAGGTTTCCTATTCTTTGAAATCGAAGAGTTCATTATGTACATCGGTGAAGGCGCAACAATTCAAACAAGTGCTTTCCTATCTGCATTCTTCGTTCTTCTTGGAACGCATGGAGCCCACGTAACAGGCGGTATCATTTGGGCAATTTGTGTTATTATCCAAATTTTAAAACGAGGTTTAACACCAGTTACAGCTCGTAAAGTATTCATTATCAGCTTATACTGGCATTTCCTTGATCTTGTTTGGGTCTTTATTTACACACTAGTTTACTTGAACGGGATGGTGGCGTAGATGGCTCAAAACAACAATCAAGCAAACGGGCATGCGCATAGCGGATTCCCTTGGTCACACGTTTTCGGATTTATTTTATCGCTTGCATTAACGTTTCTAGCGTTATACGTGGCACTTTACACAACATTGCCACTTTCAACAGTCTTAACAACTATTATCATAATGGCTGTTGCGCAAGCATTGTTACAATTAATTATGTTCATGCATTTAAAAGAAGGAGAAGGAAGAGTTCAAATTCTTACAATGATATACAGTTTCTTCGTTGCAACTGCAACAGTTGGTTTAACTGTATGGATCTTCTTCTCAATGTAATGTACATGAAAAAGACTGCTGAGGAATCTCAGCAGTCTTTTTTTATTCTCCTCCCCCATTACATCCACATTACGGAATTAACAGCAGAATCATGAAGAATATACTTATTATGACAAATGTTAAGAAAAGTCTTTCTTTATGAAATCGAATCCATATGCGTTGCTTTTCTACCTATTATATGGCTAAATAGGTACTATATTTATTTGAAGGGAGAGAACGCAATGGAACATCATACTTCTGTTCTATCACTTATGGTTGTCGTTGCAATCGCGTTTTTCGTTCCCCTTTTGTTACAACGCTTTAAATTAAAAGCACTTCCTGTTGTCGTTGCAGAAATTATTGCAGGAATCTTTGTAGGTAAAAGTGGGTTTAATATTATTGAGCCAGATATGTGGCTTCAAGTTTTATCAACATTAGGATTTATCTTCCTCATGTTCTTAAGCGGTTTAGAAATTGATTTTTCTATCTTTAAACAAAAAGGGAAAAAAAATACGACAAACGAACCAAATACATTTCAAGCAGCAAGCATTATCTTCTTATTTATTTTCATCTTATCTTATGCCCTATCATTACTATTCGTATGGCTAGGATTTGTAGATAATGCAATGTTCATGACTTTAATTATTTCAACTATTTCTTTAGGTGTTGTTGTACCAACACTAAAAGAGAACAACCTAGGAAAAACTGCAATCGGACAAATCATTTTATTAGTTGCTGTTATTGCAGACTTAGTTACAATGATTTTACTCGCTGTTTTCGTCGGATTAAATTCCGAAAGCGGCCAAAGTATGTGGCTCTTACTTCTTCTATTCGGTGCCGGTATTGTCATTTACTTTATTGCAAAACGCTTTAAAAACATTCCATACTTAGATAGTTTAAAAGCTGGTAGTGTACAAATTGATACACGGGCTGTTTTTGCACTCATTTTAATCTTAGTTGGGTTATCGGAATCTGTTGGAGCAGAAAATATTTTAGGTGCCTTCTTAGCAGGTGTACTTGTATCGTTATTATCACCCGATGAAGATATGGTGGAAAAACTTGATTCCATCGGCTATGGTTTCTTCATCCCTATTTTCTTCGTAATGGTTGGTGTAAATCTAGAGGTATGGTCTATTTTTAAAGAGCCTTCTAGCATGCTAATGATCCCAATCTTAATTGTAGGACTCTTTATTTCAAAACTCTTACCATCACTCGTCTTACGAAAATGGTATCCACGTAATATCGTACTTGGAAGTGCAATCTTATTAACATCGACACTTTCTTTAGTTATCGCGGCTGCACAAATTGGTGAAAAACTAGGGATCATCAGTCCAAGTTTATCTGCCTCTCTTATTTTAAGCGCAGTTATTACTTGTATTTTTGCACCTATATTGTTTAAAAAAATGTTCCCAAAAGTAGAAACACCAAAACCAAAAGTAGCTATTATTGGCGCGAGCAGAATTACCCTTCCGTTATCACTAGATTTAAAACGAGAAGATTATGACGTAACACTATATATGATGCGTCAAAACAAAATAAATGATGAGGAAGCGAAATCGCATGACTTCCCTATCGTGAAATTAGATGACATCACAATCGCATCATTAACTGAACAAACAGCATTTGATGCAGATCGCGTCGTTGTTGCAACAAGCGATGATGAACAAAACTTATTATTAGCAGAACATGCAAAAGAGCTAGGTGTTGAACATGTTATTGCAAGTGTAGAAGATCCACTTCTACAAGAAAAAGCAACGCAAGAACATATCGCTGTATTCTCAACAATTAACTCTACACGTATTTTATTACGTGCACTTATTGATAAACCTAGTCTCGTTCGCTTAATTACAACAGCAAACGAAACAGTACGCGAAGTTGAACTACGCAGCAATAAATATAACGGCATTGCGCTTCGCCGCCTTCCGTTTTTAGGTGATGTACTTGTCATTCAAATCTACCGCGGTAATAAAGCATTAATACCACATGGTGATACAAGACTACAACACGGCGATACATTACTTGTAACAGGTTCAAAAGAGCATATCGATACACTAAAAAACATATTAGAGTAAAAAAATGCCCCTCACATAATTGAGGGGCATTTTTTTAATTTCATATGGTAAAATGTTACTATCACATATTATGAGGATGGATTACATTATGTCTATTGTAACTTTAGCTCTCTTATTATTAGCGGAAGTACTTGTCGCCATTATTCTCATCGGTGTTAGCATTGAAATTTGCAGCTATGGTTGGAAAAAATCAAATGGAGTTAAATACTCATTCCTTTTTCTTTCACTCCTTCTCGGAACCGCTAGTATACTCGGCCTTCTCGCTGCACCTGCATACTTCTTTATACAACTTATAGAAAAAGGTTTATAAGAAAGGATGATAACATGATTACTGTGCAGTATATTGATGCATCCGAGACACACTTATTACGCCAAGCGGTGTTGCGTCCCAATCAGTCCCTGGCAGACTGTAAATACTCTTCTGATTACGAAAAAGACACATTCCACTTAGGTGCCTTTATAAACGATGAGTTGATTAGCATCGCTTCCTTCTCAAAAGAAATATATCCTGATTTGCAAAAAGGTATCCATTATAGACTACGAGGAATGGCAACATTACCTAACTTTCGGAACAAAAGAGCTGGAAGCTCCTTAATTCAGAAGGCAGAACAAATTTTAAAAGAACGGAAAGCAAACATCCTATGGTGTAATGGCCGTATTACTGTAACTGACTATTACAAGCGATTAGACTTTCAGGAGCATGGTGAAATCTTTGAAATTGAACCGATTGGCCTTCATAAAGTACTGTATAAAAAGATATAAGAAAGGCTTTCCTCAATACGGGAAAGCCTTTCTTATATTTCAATCTTCACTTTTTATCTTTTTCATATATATGTAGATAAATAAACTAGGAACTAAAAAACAAGCAAACATAATAAGTGCTGTTATACTGATTGCTTTTATCGAAATATTCGGTGTTACAATAATACAAATAGCTAACAGTCCAATAACAACACCTACCGGAATGAATAATAGTTTCATGAAATAGCTACGTGATACCCCACCTGTATGCTCATATGCCTCTACAGAATGTTTTAAATTTAAGAAGTTAATGGCTACGATCCCGCCCATAAATACCATTAATAGATCCGAAACACTTTCATATCCTGCTCCTTGCAAAACATAACGGTAAAAAACAATGCCTAGTATGATGATATTTTGTAAAATGAAAACTAACCTAATGTGTTTTAACCCCTCAATCATTAAACGTTCATCTTTCACGATTTTCACCCTATCACTCCTTTTCCTCCCAAAACAAATCATTCAATGTTTTATCTACCGCATAACAAATTTTCAAACATAAATCTAAAGATGGGTTGTATTTCCCCTTCTCAATTAAACTAATCGTTTGCCTTGTAACGCCTACTTTTTCTGCTAATTTTTGCTGTGTTAAATCTAACTGAACACGCGCGACTTTTATTTTACTTACAGCCATTCATGTTCCTCCTCCACCTTTATTGTAACATATACATTCCATTAGGTAATTTATATTTTACGAAATTAATTTAATTTCCACATTATCCCGATTGATGCGGGCTAATACACAGTGGGGATAAATCCCCACTACTGCCTATAGTTTCACTTTATTATACACAAAAAAGGAGCCTCTCATAAGAAGCTCACTCTCCTATATCTATATTATAAGAATAAATGACATCCAAATAAAATTGTAAATAAGTATAGTAATGGATGTACTTCCTTTCCTTTACCCTTCACAATTTTCAAAACTGGATATACTAAAAATCCAATTGCAATTCCATTTGCAATACTAGACGTTAACGGAATACCTATAAAAATCAAAAATGCTGGTAACGCATCTTCAAATTCATTCCAATTAATATCTCGAATGCTTTGTGCCATTAAACTACCTACTATAATTAATGAAGGAGCTGTAATAGCGGCTACACTTGATAAAGAAGCAATAACAGGACTGAAAAATGCCGTTATAATTGTTAGACCAACAACTACAATCCCTGTTAATCCAGTTTTCCCACCTGCAGCAATACCTGCTGACGATTCAATCGTCGCTGCTGTTGGGCTTGTTCCAAAGATAGAACCTGTAGTCCCGCCAATTGCATCTGCAATAAACGCTTTACCAAAACGCTTCTCTGTATTGTTTGTAATTAAACCTGCTTGTTTAATTAAACCAAGTAATGCACCTGTTGTATCGAATAAAAGTACAAGTAAAAATGAAAATACAACACCATATAATCCGTATTCAATTACATCTGAAAATGCATTGATTGGGTTTGAAACGATAATACCCTCTGGCAAATGAGGCATCGCCACAATTTTATCAGCAAACTTCAATTGCCCTGTAAAGAAGGCGATAACTCCTGTCACAATCATACTAATAAATAATGCACCACTCACACGTAATGCCATTAATACCGCCGCTAATATTAAACCAATTAAAGTTAAAATAACAGCTGGAGAATGAAAATCACCAATCGTAACTAAATTAGAAGGATGATCCACGATAATTCCAGAAAGGCGCAATCCAATAAAAGCAATAAATAGTCCAATTCCACCTGCAATTGCATGCTTTAAACTATCAGGAATTGCTAAAATTAACTTTTGCCTAAACGAAGTAAAAGATAATAAAAGAAAAATAATCCCCGTTACAAATACAGCTGAAAAGGCAACTACATATGTAATCCCTTCTGCCTTCTGTACAACAGAATAAGCAAAATATGCATTCATTCCCATAGCTGGAGCAATAACAATCGGGTAATTCGCGAAAATCGCCATACCTACTGTTCCAACAACGGTTGCAATAATTGTTGCTGTAAACGCTTGGTCAAATGGTACACCTGCATCAGATAATATTTTTGGATTGATGACAAGAATATACGCAAATGTAAAAAAAGTTGTGATGCCAGCTAAAAACTCTTGCTTCACAGAAGTGTTATATTTTTGTAATTGAAACATGCTTATGTACCCTTCCTACACCTGAATTATTATCACACATTCTTTTTCTTACTAGTATGTGAGAAAATATAATACTTAATCTTAACAATCAATAAAAAGAAGAGTCAATATATTCCCTAATAGTTCGAATTTTAAGTTTAAGTCTGACAAGTACAGATGTAGTACAGTTCATTATGATTATTTTTGTAGCATAACAGATAGAAATGTTTTATAATTTGAAATAGTTAAATACTTAGTAAACGCATTCAAATATTGTTCACTCTACAAGGGGGATTCTTCTTATGCAGCACACAAACAAATCTGGAACTTTAAATCGTGGTTTAAAAGAACGACATATTACTTTAATGTCACTTGGCTCAGCTATTGGCGTTGGGCTATTTTTAGGATCTGCTTCCGCTATTAAACTAGCCGGTCCTTCTATTTTACTAGGTTACATGATTGCCGGACTCGTTATTTTTTTCATCATGCGAGCTCTCGGGGAAATGGCAATTGAACAACCTGTTGCCGGTTCTTTTAGTAAATATGCATATGATTATATCGGCCCACTCGCTGGTTATATTACTGGCTGGAATTACTGGTTCTTATGGGTTGTTACTTGTATGGCTGAAATTACAGCAGCTGGTATTTACATGCAATACTGGTTCCCTGATATCCCGCGCTGGACTTGGGCGTTACTTGCTCTATTGTTAATGAGCGCTTTTAACTTCTTATCAGTAAAAGTATTTGGAGAACTTGAGTTTTGGTTTGCTCTCATTAAAATTGTCACAATTATCTGTATGATAGTGGTCGGCGCTGGTATTATTTTATTCGGATTCGGAAACGGTGGTATCGCTACTGGCATTTCAAACCTTTGGTCACATGGTGGCTGGTTCCCAAATGGTTTTTCTGGGTTACTACTCTCCATGCAGATGGTACTATTCGCTTATTTAGGCGTTGAATTAATCGGTGTCACAGCTGGTGAAGCTCAAAATCCGAAGAAAACACTCGCAAAAGCAATTGATAACGTGTTTTGGAGAATATTACTGTTCTACGTAGGAGCTCTATTCGTTATGATGGCAATTTATCCATGGAACGAACTTGGTGAGAAAGGAAGCCCATTCGTATTAACATTCCAGCAAATTGGTATCGCAAAAGCAGCAGGTATTATTAACTTTGTCGTATTAACAGCAGCTCTTTCTTCTTGTAATGGCGGTTTATTTAGTACAGGCCGTATGCTATTTACATTAGCTCAGCAGAAAAAAGCTCCTGAAAGATTTGGTCGTTTAAATAAAAATGGCATTCCAAGCCAAGGAATTGTAGCAACTGCTATCGTTTTACTCATTGGCGTTATATTAAACTATCTCGTACCTGCAAAGGTATTTACATGGCTTACTAGCATTTCAACTTTCGGCGCAATTTGGACTTGGGGAATTATATTAGTTGCTCAAATTAAATTCCGTAAAAGCTTACCTACTCAAAATAAACAAAAGTTATCGTATAAAATGCCTTTATACCCATTAAGCTCATATTTCTCACTCGTTTTCCTTGTATTAGTACTAGGTATAATGGCGTATTCAGAAGATACACGAATTGCATTGATTGTCGGCCCAATTTGGCTTATCGGCTTAGCAATCGTATATTACATGAAAGGGTTTCATAAGATTGATGAAACACCTAACTCAAAAATTAGTTAAGCAAAGCACCCCTTCCTTATTACTTGGAAGGTTTTTTTTATATCTATATAAATATTTCTCAACAAAATTCACGGTATTTTTACAATCTTTTAATATTTTTTATGTTTTCCGTCTTTATTTTTACAGAAAAATAAATTACATTATTAAAGCACATATATTTATTATTAGGGGGATTCTTCTATGAAGAATAAAAAATGGATTACATTTTCTTTAGCAACAGCAATTACACTAAGTATAGGGACCTCGTTCATACCGTCTACTTATGCCGAAAGCTCTGTAGACCCAGCTCCTGAAATTGCTGCAAAAGTTGTAAATCAAAACAATGGGAAGAAAGTATTATTCGATAATACACACGGTCAAACTGCTGGGACAGCTGACTGGGTTATTGACGGCGGCTTTTCTGACTTCGGAAACGGCATTGCAAAAAACGGTTATTACGTAAAAGAACTTCGTAAATCAACACCTATTACGTACGAAGACTTAAAAGGTTACAATGTATTTATCGTTCCAGAAGCTAATATTCCTTACAAAAAATCTGAGCAGGACGCTATGTTACAATATGTAAAAAATGGCGGTAGTATCTTCTTTATTGCCGATCATTACAATGCAGATCGTAATAAAAATCGCTGGGACTCTTCTGAAGTATTTAATGGATATAGACGCGGTGCTTGGGATAATCCAGCAAAAGGAATGTCTAATGAAGAAGCAAATTCACAAGCTATGCAAGGAGTAGAAAGCTCTGATTGGCTATCTGACAACTTCGGTATTCGCTTCCGCTACAATGCACTTGGTGATGTTTCAGCGAAAACAATTGTATCGCCTGAACAATCTTTCGGAATTACAAAAGGTGTTTCTTCTGTAGCAATGCATGCTGGTTCTACTCTAGCAATTACAAACCCAAAACTAGCAAAAGGACTTGTTTACCTTCCAGAAAATCCATCAAAATGGAATAACGCTGTTGATAGTGGCGTTTATAATGGCGGTGGTATTGCAGAAGGCCCATATGCTGCAATTGCAAAAGTAGGACTTGGAAAAGCTGCCTTTATTGGTGACTCTTCTCCTGTTGAAGATGCTACGCCAAAGTACGTTCGTGAAGATTCTGGCCAAACAAAGAAAACTTACGATGGTTATAAAGAAGAAAACGATGCGATTTTATTAGAAAACATCGTAAATTGGTTATCGAATAAAGAGACATTTACAAGTTTAGATCAAGTAAATGGTTTACAGCTTGATTCACCTACAGCTCTACAAACATTTGAACAGCCAAGCTTATCAACAGAACCACAACCTGAACCTTGGAGTGCACCAAATGCAGGTTATCAATGGTTTAATACAAATACTTTTAAACCAGGTTCATACGGTTATAACGGTGCGTTAACAACAAGCGACTACGTCGTTACACACCCTAGCATTCTACCAAACAATGAAATTTTCCAAATGAAGATTCAAGTAAACAACTTACTACCTAATACAACTTATAACAACTATTCTTTAGGTATATTCACTACTGGTGGAACACAAGTAGCAAAAATTCAAAATACAAACGGCACTTGGCCATCTGCTTTTGGATATAGTAGTGCCTTCTCTTTCACAACAAACAGCTTAGGCTCTGCTGAGAAAGTTGTAAATGTACAGATTGATTCAAATACAACTGGACAAGCAACTCTTCGTCTACGCCAAAATACAACAACGAAATATAATGAAACTGTAACGATTAATAAGAAATAATGAAAAAGGCAATCCATACATGGATTGCCTTCTTCTCACTTCTCTTCCTTCGAGAAAAACATTCTTGAAATAACGATACCTATACTACCGACGATTAGGAATAACACTGCCCTAATCATCATCGATACCTCTGGTAAGTCAAGTAGGAATAACTTCCCTACCGTTACTACTAATACGATTAATCCAGCATATAATATTTCATTCATCTGTCTATAACGACCAAACCAAACTGCAAATAACGCATATATCATCCATAATAACGATACAGATACGCTAATTATACTTCCATCTGTAGAAAGAACTTCACCAATTCTAGTGATTGTAATAAATACAATGACCATTAACCAGTAGAGCGCTATAGAGTACACATACTTACCCATACTCGCTAACACTTCTTTCGCTTGTCTCATGCAATAATAGAACGTTCCTATTAAAATAAGATGAGCAACAAAACCTGCCGAAATAAATTCATCAAACGGGCTAAAAATCGTCTGTATCATTCCAATTGCGTAAACCGTCGCACTAACATACAATTTTATCTGTTGTTTTACTTTAATAGAAGTGACCATGCCGAGGAAACCTTGTAATAATAGTACAATCGCTGCATTCACTAAACTATACTCGTATAAAATCGCTAAACTAAATGCTCCCATTGCGAAACCAAATAAGAGATTTGTAAATGTAGAATGTCTATTCTTCCTATACTCAAGCACAAACATAGCAGCGTGCACAATTGCACTAATAATCAATCCCCATGTTGTAAAATCAGGTATTTTGGCAATAGCTAGTATAAAGAAAACTGCATTCGCACTAAATATCGCCAAACGTGGTTCTGGTATAAAACTTCTCTCCGTAAACATATGCCAAAATAATAGTAAATGAATCAAACCATATACAATCGTTAACTGTATTTGCAAGTTCTCTACTAATATTGACATAACAGCAAAGAAGACAAAAAGAACAATGGCCGCAACAGCGTAAGAAATCATATATAAGTATTTATAACGATTTTTCAATCCATACCATAATAAACTAAGTGTTAATATCGTCTCGTATCCAAAGAAAATATAAGGATTAGGAGTCGTACTATTTAACAAGAATGGCACGAAGAACGCTCCTACCGCTACGAAGATAGTAAGGTATTCCGAGTTATATCTTTTCGCTAAATAAATCCCTAAAATAACCCATGCAATATTAAAGAGAAACGCGATACTTGCCGGAATAAATGCATACAAATAATGTGCCGCAAACGTCGTTAAAACAATCCCCGAAATACTTCCTCCAACCAATACTAATCCTAACGCCTGCCGCTCTCTTTTAATTTGAATATCTCCTATATAATACAAACCGATAGATAATGCGATACCAAACACAATTCGTATTGCTGGTGTTAATAAACCAGCATCTACTCCTGCTTTAAATAACCAGATCACTCCAAGCAACATAATACCGACAAATACACGCGGTAACCACGTTTGACAAAACTTAATAATATTAAATGGCTCTGGTTTAAAAGCAGATATATCTACTTGTTTTACCTCACGTTCTTGCACAGGCTCTTTTATCGTAACTATTTCTTCTTTTGGCTTTTCCTCCATTACCGTTTCAATATATTCCTTCTTTTCCTTACTAACATGTTGCTGAACGTTTTCTACTTCTATTTCCCTTTGCTTCACTTTTAATTCAGCAAGTGCTTCTTGAATTGTTTCAATTGCCGTTTCGAGTGCTTCTATTTTCTTATCCAAATCCTTCTTCATACGCTACCCCCTTATTCGTACCTCTCATTAAACCTATATATTACCAATTATCTTTATCATACTCTTAGTCTATTCATTTTCAATAGTATTTTTTCCAAAAAAAGAAAGATGCCTTCCCAAAATAGGAAAACACCTTTTTACTCATTTATTCTTATTTAGAACAATGCTAACGATGACACCAACACACACGCCTATAATAGCTGGAACTATCCACCCAACACCTTCTGTATAAAATGGAATGTATTTTAATACTGACGTCCACTGATTCATCATTACATTTTTATTTAAAATATCAATTGCACTAAATATTGCTACAAACCAAACAGTTACTGCATATACGTATGCATACTTCCCAATATACTTATGGAATAACCCTAGAATAATAAGCGTTAATGCAATTGGATAAATAAATCCAAGAATTGGTACTGATACTTTTAAAATTTGCGTTAATCCTAAATTAGCTAAGATCATACTAACAACGCTTACTATAAATGCCCACACTTTATAAGATACTTTCGGAAATGCAATCGCAAAAAATTGACTACAAGACGTAACAAGTCCAATTGAAACACATAAACAAGCGATAGTAAAAATAAGACCTAATAAAACGACTCCGCCCTGTCCAAATAATGTAATCATAACTTGTGCTAACACTTTCGCACCGTTATCAAATGTTCCTAATGAGCCACTAATTGCCCCCACATATCCAAGGATGACATAAATAATAGATAATAATAGTCCTGCCCCAATTCCAGCAATACTCATATATTTCGCTAAACCTTTATCATCTTCAATACCCTTTGCACGTAATGCATTTGCAATCACAATTCCAAAAATTAAAGCAGCTAACGCGTCCATTGTTAAATATCCATCTAAAAATCCTTGAAACATAGGAGCTTGGCCATAGTTCCCTATTGGTTCTTTCATATCTCCTACTGTTGTAAACATACTCTTTATAAAAATAAGTGCAATCATACATAATAATAACGGCGTCAAGACTTTTCCAAACAACCCCATTAGTTTAGATGGTGATAAACTTAACCAGTAAACAATACTAAAGAAAATAACTGTGTAAAACAATAATACTCCGCTTCCTGCTTCAGGGAATAACTGACCTGGCCCCATTTCAAAGGCTAAACTTCCCGCACGTGGTATACCAAGCCCAGGTCCAATAAATACATACACGATACATGGAAAAATAATTGCAAATGAAGAATGAACTCTACCCGCTAACGTTTGAAAACTTCCTGCTTTTGCAATAGAGATAACACCTAATATAGGAAGACCTGTTGCTGATATAATGAATCCTACTAATGAAATCCATACATGTTCTCCTGCTTCATATCCAAGAAAAGGTGGGAATATAAGATTCCCTGCTCCAAAGAACATCGAAAATAACATAAGACTAATAAGTAAAATTTCTTTTTTCTGTAACAATTTCATTTCTTTCTCCTTCTTTAATTTCATCTCTTATGAAATCAATTCCACATATAAAAAAAGTACAATAACCCGCTTCCTTACAAAGAAAACATAGTCCATAGTCTATCACAAAAGAAACACCCCTTCTATAGCTATTCCCTTTTTCCAATTTCTTCTGAAAAATCAACCTTTATTGACTTATAATAGTTAATAAGGTAAAATATTAAATGTACAAAATTATTAACTTTGTTTTTGTTTGTGTCAGGAGGAAAATAACATGGAATCAGCGATACAACTAGAAAGAGAACAACAAAGAAAAAAGAAACATCCTCCAGGTTTATACTTACTCTTCTTTACAGAAATGTGGGAAAGATTTAGTTACTATGGATTACGAGGATTATTAACATTATATTTAACGACAGCTTTAGTAAGCGGTGGTCTTGGGTTTAGTCCCGCATGGGCACTCTCTATTTACGGATTTTACACTGGAGCCTGTTATTTCACACCAATGATTGGTGGATACTTAACAGATCGTTTTCTAGGTAGACGAAAAGCGATCACAATTGGTGGTATAACAATGGCATTCGGTAACCTTACACTATTTGCCTTGCAAAACCAATTAGGCCTATACCTCGGATTAGCGCTTATTATTATCGGTAACGGATTCTTCAAACCGAACATCTCTACACTGGTTGGGGAATTATACGAAGAGAACGATCCAAAACGTGATAGTGCATTTACCATTTTCTATATGGGTATTAACGTCGGATCATTTTTAGCTCCACTCGTTTGCGGATTTTTATCAGAAAATTTATTCAAAACAACAGTTGATGGCGTTGTACATTACGGATTCCGTTACGGTTTCTTAGCCGCTTCAATCGGAATGATTATTGGACAAATTTTATTTACAACACTATCAAATCGCTTCCTTGGTAATATCGGTAAAAAACCAACTCGCGATTTACAAACAGCTGCTGGACAACCATCAGTAGGAGATACACCATTAACAAAAAAAGAAAAACAACGTACCGCTGTTATCGTCATTTTAACATGCTTCGTTGTCTTCTTCTGGGCTGGCTTTGAACAAGCTGGTAGCTCATTAACATTATATACAAACAAATTTGTAGACCGCTCTGTGTTCGGATGGGAAGTTCCAACATCTTGGTTCCAATCGGTCAATCCATTATTTATTATTTTGCTTGCTCCAGTCATTTCTGCATTATGGGCAAAACTTGCAACTCGCAAGCAGGGTGATTTAAAAATCCCAACTAAAATGGGACTTGGTATGATCTTGCTCGGTATCGGTTATATCATTCTCGTTATCGCTACATTAAAAACAGGTAGTGATGAACATAATATTACAGAAAAAGCAAACTTACTATTTATCGTCTTTACGTATCTTTTCCATACGTTAGGTGAGCTATTCTTATCACCTGTCGGACTATCAATGGTTAGTGCGCTTGCTCCGGTAAAATTAGCATCTTTACTAATGGGTGTATGGCTAGCAAGTTCAGGTATCGCCAACATTTTAGGCGGACAACTTGCAAGCTTCACAACTTCACTTGGATACGCTGAAGTATTCACAGTTATTGGCGCTGTGGCAATTGTATTAGGTTGTGTTTTATTATTAATTTCTAAGAAATTAGTGAAATGGATGGATTAAAAAAGATGAGGAATTTCTCCTCATCTTTTTTTATGCTGTTTTACCTTTTTCAATTGCTTGTTCGTACAGCTCTTTATGTTCTTTATAATCACTTGGTACGAAACTCTTATAGAAGAATGAGAACCAGCTGTCTCCCTTTTTATACCCTTCTTCTCGAATTTCCGCTGCTTTTTTATTCGATTTAAATCCTTCAGTAAACCATTTCTTTAACAATTCATTTCTTTCATACTTAGCAGGAACTTTTAAATCATAGTTTTCAAATGCATACTTATAGCCAGCCTTTTCTACTGCCTTTTTTGTAGACTTATAGCCTTTTTCATACGCTGTTTCATATGCCTTCACGTATACTTCTTTCTCTCTATTTCCAGGATTCTTTTCAGCTAGTTCTTTCCCTGTCTTTTCCCCTAACTCAGCTTGCTCTTTTTCAATTTTTTCTACTCTTTCTTTATTCCCTACTTTGAACCCGTCTGCAAAGTTTATCTTAAACTCTGGAGCAACTTGACTATCGTCCATCGTCTCTTGCGCTAAACCTTGTTCTTTTCCTTTTTCAAAATGCGTTTTCTTCTGCTCTTCTAAAGACCATGTGGCTGCATAAGTCGCTTTAAACGCTTGTTTATATGCATCAGATTTTCCAGCTACATGCACTTCTGCATCATTTTTTCCTGCTTTAAAATCAGTTTCTCCATTCTTTTGACCTTCAAGTTGACCTTTTTCAATATCAGCTTGGCGCTGCGCTTCCTCTTGTTTACGTGCCTCTTCAGCTTTTCTTTGTTCCTCGGCTACACGTTGTCTCTCTTCTTCAGCTTTACGCTGTGCTTCTGCATTACGTTGTTTTTCAGCCTCAGCCTCAGCGTTACGCTGTGCTTCTGCAGCACGTTGTTTTTCAGCCTCAGTATTGCGCTGTGCTTCTGCTTGTCTCTCAGCTTCTACAGCACTATTATTATTCTGGCTATGAGCTGGGCTCGTTGCACCACTACTAGAAGCTGGTTTATTGTGATAATGATATTCCCCGTACTGTAATCCCCATTTCTCACAATTTGTACGACACGTATGTCCGCCATTAGCATCTGTACGCCCTGGATGCGCATAAGCTGAAATTGGAGCTACCAATAACGCTATACTCGTTGTTAAAAGAAGTTTCTTCACCTGTTGTCTCACTCTTGTTCCTCCCAAAATATAGAATTCTAACTTTATTATACATAAATAGAAGAATACTTAAATACAAACCAAAATATTCTATTATTTCTCAACATTAGTAAAAAAGAAGGTGAACTCTTTAAAGAGTTCACCTTCTTTTTTTACTTCTTCGCCTTCGTTCCTACTAAATCACCAGCAACAACATAACGCTTAGAATTATCCTTTACAGATACACATGTAATAAGTGTTATCTCATCTTTCCCATGATCCTCTACAACTTCCCACTTATCAGGAGTTACTTCAGATACACCAGTAACCGCATACTCATATTCATTTTCATTGTCATACAAATAAATTTTATCGCCTTTTTTCAAAGAAGCTATATCACTAAATAAAACACCTTTTTTAGACATGTTATGTCCTGCTAGTGCGTAATTCCCTTTTCCCATAACTTGATTCTCTTTTACTGTCGCTGCACCTGATAATAAGTTTTTTTCAGTAGAAGCTTTCAAAACAGGCAGTTCTACTGAAACACTTGGAATCGAAATACGACCAATTACTTGTTTCTTATCTAATGATGCATTCGCTACTTCCGCCAAGTCTGGTTGATTAATTTTGGAAGCATCTACAAATTCCGTCTCATGCTTTTCATAATCCATCTTTTGAACAGCCTGCACATTTTCAGTCTGTTTCTTTTCAGCCTGATATCCATCATAAAATGGCTTTCCAATTAACACGCCACCTACAACAAATAGAAGGATTGCTACTATACTATAAATTCTTTGCTTATTCATATACAATTCCTTTCCCTTACAAAATCTTACTCTATATAAAATGATAAAATAATATCGTCATATGTACAAGTATTAGCTTAAAAAGAAACCTTCTTGCCGGTGCAAGAAGGTTTCTTTTTAAGCTAATTTATTTCTGTATAGTGATACGTGAAATACTGTCATTTGAATAAAGAAAATCGAAAATATAATATATAATGGGTATCCAGGAAGATATTCATTAATAATAGGCGAAAAAGTTAAAAATCCAACTGCACAAGGTAACACAAACCATAACGATACAAATGTTGTTCGGCAAGCTTTATCCGTAATCGCTTTTTCACGTTCATCTTCTAGTGGAAATAATAATGGATACATCCAAAAAGATAAATTCTTATATTTTTTCTTTTGAATTCTATAAAAAATTGTAACTATAATTGCTCCAATAAATAATAAAATGAATGGTACTCCATTAAACCATACTTCAAATGGGAATTTCTCGTTTTTAATTATATCTGCTAACTCTGTAATGACACTATAAAATTCAACAAATGTCCAGCATGCTAAAGCAGTATAAAGCACGTTTATGATATAAGAAAAAACAATTCTATTCATCCTCTTCCCCCTCCTTATTTAAAACAAACACATCTTCCATCTTTAACTGAAACACATCACAAATCGTAAGTGCTAATAACAACGAAGGAACGTAATCCCCTTTTTCAATTGCTGCAATTGTTTGCCTCGTTACTCCAACCTTTTCTGCTAATACGCTTTGTGTAAAGTTAAAACGAGCTCTTAATTCTTTTACTTTGTTTAAAATGGTCAAATTTACCACCTCTCACCATTATTGTATGCTATCCTTAACAAAATGTAAACTCAACTTAACATTATTCTTACAAAAAAATCCAACTTTACGTATTGTAAAGTTGGATTACGTTTTAGTTTAAAATTGTAAGCTTAACATTTTTTCTGCCCCACTTACTAGACGAAGCTTTATCTGGCATTAAAACATCAATTTTGTGACCTTTAATCGCGCCACCAGTATCTGCTGCAATTGCTTCTCCGTATCCTTCAACATATACACGAGAACCTAATGGGATAACAGATGGGTCCACCGCAATCAATTTCATTCCTGGGTTTGCAGTTAGATTATAGCCTCCCCATGCAGAATATACTTGTTGACCTGGTGCATAGCCATTTTCACCTGGATCTGCTGTATAAGCTGTTGCATGTACATAAAGTTCTTTCCCGCCAGCAGTTGGCTTAGAAGATGGTTCAGGTTTTGCAGGTTTTGCAGGTTCTACCTTCGAATTATTATTAGCAACTGGTTCAGCCGGTTTATTAGCTTTTTCTTGCTTTTGCTTTTCAGCAATTTCTGCTTGTGCTTTCGCTAAGGCTTCTTGCTCTGCTTTTGCAGCCGCTTCTGCTTTTGCACGCTCTTCTGCCGCAATTCTTGCTGCTTCTTGTTCACGAGCAATTGTTTCTTGTACTGCCTTCATATTTGATTCAATTTTAGCTTTTTCTTCCGCTGCTAAATTAAGTTGACTTGCAACCTCATTATATTTAGCTTGAACTGTTTGTAAGTTATCTTGACGTTTTTTCAAGTTATCTTGCAGTTCAGCTTGCGCTTTTGCTAATTTTTGTTTATCTACTACTAAAGATGCTTCTTTTTCGTCAATTGTTTTCTTATCTTCTTCAATTTGACGAAGATCTTGTTCTTGTAGACGTAAAATTTCTTTATCAGCTTCTAGAATAGTAGAAACTGCGTTCATACGTTGTAAGAAGTCTGCAAAGTTTTTTGACTCTACTACAACTTCTACTACTAAACTTGTATTTGAGCTGTTTTGAACAGAAACCATACGTTTTCTCATAATATCTTTACGAGCAAGGACTTTATCCTCTAAAACGACAATTTCTTCCTTTTTTTGTTCAATCTGCTTATGTGTTTCATCGATTTTACGTTGAATAGCAGCTTGATCCTCTTTATTTTTTGCAATTGTATTATTTAAATTATGTAGTTCGTTTTCGATACCTTTAATTTCTTTACTAACAGCTTGCTTCTCTTGCTCTTTCTTTTGCATTTCTGCATCGTTTTGTTGCAATTGCTGTTGCATGTTGTTAAGTTTCTCGTCGTTTGACTCTGCTTTAACAGCGACTGTACTAGAAAGACCGATAATTCCTGCTAATACTAGACAGCTGATTCGCTTAAAATAGTTCATAATCCGACTCCCTTCTTATACAGTTATACATGATTTATTTTACAGTTTGTTTACAAAACGATTAAATACAGTTTATTTTTCGTGACAAAAAAAAGAGAATTATGAATAAAATGTAATAGATTCTTAAATATTTAACAATTCCTATATTTAAAAAATACAAAAGATGCTAAAATCCAAATATAGAGAAAATATAACTTTCGAAGGCGGTTGAAATAAATACATGTTTACTCAAAAGAAATCACTCCAACATACAATTGCTCAATTAGAAGAGCGTATACAAGAATTAGAAGCAGAATTAAAACAAAAAGATATTGAAAAACAAGAGACTATTTCTACTATCCACGATCGTGTACAAAGCGTTGTCCAAGAGCATCAACTTGTAAATAACCAACACAATACACTTCAAAATTTAGTTCAACAATTAAGTTCATGTTTCGAAAATGTTTCAACACGTACGACACATTCCAATGAGTTAAATAATGAAATGTTGCAAAAGGAACAAAGCTTAATTCAGTCTATTGCAGAAATTATTGACTGCTCTAATGAAGGAAAAGAATCCGTTCACCGCTTACTTATTGTAATTAATAAATTAGGTGAACAATCCCAACGCACGTCTAATAGTATGAATCATCTAAGCGAACGCTCAAAGGAAATCGAGCAAATTGTAGAAGTCATTCAAAACATTGCAGCACAAACAAATTTACTTGCTTTAAATGCGAGTATTGAAGCCGCACGTGCTGGAGAACACGGTAAAGGATTCGCTGTCGTTGCCAATGAAGTAAGAAAACTAGCAGAAAGTACAGCAGAAAGTACAAAAAACATAGGCAACTTAACGAAAAAAATTCAAGAAGAAATTGAAAAAGCATACGATAACACAAAAGATAATTTACATTTAGTCGATGAAGGTGTAGAAATGAGCGCCGATACAAACGCTAGAATTGAAAATATTTTAGTTATGATTCAAACGTTACAAAATGGTGCTACAAATGTTATTAAGGCTATTGAAAACCAAAAATCTTGTAATGATGACATATTACGAGAATTCGCTAACACACAACAAATGTTCCAAAAATTAAATACTACTATTATGAATCATATTCATGATGCTGAAAAAGTCGATGTTCAATTGTCTAAAAGTCTTCAAGGAACAGTAAATTCTTAATTAAAAATAAAAATCCCTTATACTGCTATGAGGGATTTTTATTTTATTTCGAATATTTATTTCTTTTCAATATTCATCCATATCTTTGTTATAATGGAAAAGTTGTTTCTTTCAACTAATAAACAAGGAGGTTATTATGGAACAATTTTACTACGTTTTAAAATATTTAATTCTCGGTCTGTTCCAAGGACTAACAGAACCAATTCCGATTTCTTCAAGTGGTCATCTCGTTTTAGCACAACATTTGCTAGGACTAAAAATAGAAGGGTTTAGCTTCGAACTACTTGTTAATTCAGCTTCATTATTAGCTGTATTACTTATTTATAGAAATGATTTAATTCGTCTAACGAAGAATGGTCTCTCTTATATATTTACAAGAGCAGAAGACGCAAAATCAGATTTCTTCTTTATTATTTATCTTGTTATTGCAACCATTCCAGCAGGTGTTATTGGTGTTTTATTTAAAGATTACATCGATCAGTACTTAAAAGGTGTGAAGATGGTTGGGATTTCCCTTCTTATTACTGCTGTCGGCCTTTGGATTATTAGAAATTTACGCGGTCGTAAAAATGATGGCGACCTTTCTATGAAAGATGCAATCATCGTCGGATTAGCACAAGCTTGCGCACTGATTCCCGGAATAAGCCGATCTGGTGCCACAATCGTAGCAGCAATGTTACTTGGTATGAAGCAAGAAACAGCTCTTCGCTTTTCATTCTTACTATACATTCCTGTTAGCTTAGGTGGCTTATTGTTAAGCATTACAGACATTGCAAATGATCCAAATCTAGACACATTATTCGTGCCATATGTTGTTGCATTCATCGCAACATTTATCATGACGTATATTTCACTAAAATGGTTTATGAACATTATGGCAAAAGGAAATTTAAAATATTTCTCTTTCTATTGTATTATCGTAGGTGTACTTACTCTTATTTTCTTATAAAATGAAACTTACAAATTGAAAGCGAGTCATTCTATTACACTAGATGACTCGCTTTTTTATACCTGTATTAAGTTAAAATCTATCATTTAATTTAAATTTTCTGAATAGTATGATATCATTTAAGTTCACTATTATAGTAAATCTATCTTTCCTACTATTATCGTAAAAGAGGTGTTTATATGTTTATTGTTACTAAACTCATTCATATTAAGTACGGATATGAAAGTGAGCTTCTTTATGGGCTTAAACAATATTATCCTTCTCCCGGAACGAACGGTTGTATTAACATAGAGTTTTCACATGTTCATCGTACAAATGATAAGGCAGAATATATGATTCGTATGTTATGGAAAACACAACAAGATTACCATACATGGCTTTCTCAAAGAGAAAGAAATGTAACTTTGAAGCGCAAAATACAAAGCTATATCCTTTCTTCCAAATCAAATGCTAGCTATGTACATTAACCCTTCTCTTTTTATTCCTTACGAGGGGAAAAATGATAAAGTGGAACTTTAATCAGCTCTCATCAATCGGGCTGTTCACAAATAACGAGATAAGGCCCCTCTTACTTTTCATACTGTAAGAGGGCTTCTCTTATGCATACACTTTCTTCTCTTGACAATACAAACGAATAACATGTTTATTTTGTTGAAATACATCATGCGTCAGACGAATAATAATAAAGTTTCTTTTTGTTTGATCATCATGAACAAAAATCTGTTCTCCCTCCTGAAAACGCCATGCACTTTCAAAAGTCGTAATATGATCCCCACTTACAGAAAAAAGTTCATATCGCATCTCTTGTACCCTCTCTCAACTTATATAATCATAATATCCTCATATTAAATTTATTATAACTTAATTCCTATAAAATTAGTAATTATTTCTATTTCGAAAGATTTTAACTTTGTATTTAAATATTTTTAGCGCTATAATGATACACGAATTTTCATTGAAAGGAGTTTTACTTTGACTGCATATTTATTTCCAGTAAAAACAGCATTTATTTTATTTCCCTTTTTAGCAATGTTTCTTTTAATCCCTTTTTTAATATTTAATTATCGAAAATACGGTTATTTAAATAAATGGCGCTCATTTATTTTATACTCATTATTACTTTACTTATTAAATGCCTATTTTCTTGTTATTTTGCCGTTACCACAAACGTTTGATACTTGTAGCCTACAACCAGCTAATACACAACACATGCAACTCTCACCATTTTATTTCATACAAGAGATTAGTAGTCATACATCGGCAGTTTTAACGAAACCAGCTACTTATTTCTACTTATTAAAAGAGTCTGCGTTTTTACAAGTTGCATTTAATGTTCTATTAACTGTTCCATTCGGTATTTACTTACGTTATTATTTCCGACGTAGTTTCTTACAAACAATTTGCATTTCCTTTTTCCTTTCACTATTTTTCGAGCTAACACAAGTGACTGGATTATACGGTATATACAATTGTGCATACCGATTATTTGATATCGATGATTTGTTTTTAAATACATTAGGTGGCGTAATTGGTTTTATCATTGCACCAATATTTACGTACTTCCTTCCGAAGACAAACGAGTTAGATAGTCATATTGATTTGGAAACGAAACCAGTCGGATTCATTCGTCGCCTTATCGCGATGCAAATTGATTGGATTTTCTTATCTATCGTCGTACCTGTCGTTAAAAACAAAGGAAATTCTTTCTTCGTTTCTAATATGCAATCTTACACGAATATGTATGAACTCATTTTCATTACGTGTTCAATCCTTATGTATTTTATTCTTATTCCATACTTTACAAATGGAAAAACAATTGGGAAAGCATTGCTCCGCATTCATCTGAAAGGAAAATCAGATCGTATTACATTAAAAGAACTATTTATTCGCTACGGTATATTTTATTTTGCGTTAGGCGGAATCAATTATATTCTTTCTAGTAGCTCTATGTTAAATCATACAGAACCTTTAGTATTACTCGTTACATTGTTATTCCTATTTATCATTAACGGCCTATTCATTATTCATGTTTTACTGCATGTATTTAGCCGTGATAAACTACTATTTTATGAACATATTAGTCATACAAGAAATGCAATTACACTAAAAAAAGCTGACAAATAATTATTTGTCAGCTTTTTTATATACATAATGTGAAACTTTAATCAGTGGGGGTCTTACTGCCCGACAAATAGCGGGATAAATAACTTTTCTGCATAAGGATTAAAAAACATTCCAAGTTCATCTAGAGACTTCCTCGCCTGTAAAAACGAATGAAACTCTGGATATATATCTTGTAATTGCTCATACGATAATGTATGCATTTTCGCCCAATGCGGACGCCCTTCATACTTCAGAAAAATTTTTTCCACTTCGCCAAAGTAAGCAGCATATTTCATACCTTTATACATATGAACAGCGATATACGCTGAATCTCTTCCATAGGCTGGACTAAGCCATATATCATCACCTTTCACATAGCGGCATTCGATCGGGAAGTGCACCTTATGCTTTTTCTTTTCAATAAGATTTGAGATTTCTTCTACAACCGTCCTCATATACTTTGAAGGAATGCTATACTCCATTTCATAAAATGGTACCGTACGTGATGTAGCAAATACTTCATAGCTCGGGCCAATTATTTTTGTGTTTGGTACAGCCTTAGCTGATAATCGACTCACTCCTTTACTTATAGAAGGAAACCATTTACACCCTTTAGATAGCAAAGAGAACATCCTATTTTCAAGTAACTCCACCTTTAGTTTATGCCATTTCAAATCACTGCCTGTATGCGTTGTTTCGTTCGTAAGTTTTACTTGTACTTCATCAGAATAAGGAAAAACAAAAAATTCAAAGTGACGATGCTTCTTATACTCTTCTAGTTTATTCATTACAGTAGATAATGACTGTTTTTCACTTTCATAAACGAGTGAATACGCTGGAATAACCTTCAATTTTATCTTTACAATGATACCTAACATTCCAAGTGACAACTGAAACGCTCTCCAATATTCTACGTTCTCAGCTTCCGAACAAACTATACTCTCACCATTAGATAAAACGGCCGTAATCTCTATAACTTGTGTTGATAAACTCCCAAAGGTAATGCCCGTTCCATGAGTCCCCGTACTAATCGCTCCTGCAATAGATTGTGAATCAATATCCCCTAAATTTTCTTGCGCATAACCTTTTTCCTCAAGTAACTTCCCTAAATCATATAACTTTGTTCCTGCCCACACTTCAGCGACCATCTTCTCTTCATCAATATTCACAATGCCCTTCAATTCATCTAAAGAAACTAAAACTTCTTCGGTTTGCACAAGGGGTGTAAACGAGTGTCCTGAACCAACAACACGAATTTTCCGCCCCTTTTTTCGTGCAAGCCCCACTACTTCTACTACATCTTGTATACTTTCTGGATACATCGTATAATGCGGCGTTCCTTCTACATTCCCTGTCCAATTCCTCCACTTTTGTCCCTTTATAGAAAGCATTGGCCATCCCCCCGATATGTTGAATACTCCCCAACAATCTCTCCTTTTTTAACACGATACAAAAAAAGAAAGCGCTCACATAATTCACCAGCCTTACTATGACGAAACAAAATGGACTCTCCTATATCCACTCGTTCCTCGCCGCTATAAAAAATTGGCGTTTGTACCTCGCCAGCACCTTCTAAAGCTAATAGTTTTGCACCCTTCGGTCTCCAAACTTCAGGCTCTTTATCTTTTCCAACTGCTCCTGAAGCAATATATCCACCACCTAGGCAAGTGTAAATAAACGGGACTGGTTTACGCACAACTGGTAAAGCAAATCCGACCGCTGGATGAAATTTCACCTCTTTATAATAATCAAACAGCTTCGGAGAATAAAAAGCAGAACCTATTGTAATCTCTGAAACTGAATTATCTTTCTCAGTTGTTTTTATGCTTCCTGTTCCGCCTCCATTTACAAACCTTAGCTCAATACCAAGTTTTTGTATTGCTTTTACAATATATTCTCTTCTTTCTTTCACTTCTAGCACTGATTTCTGCTTTAAATACGAAATCACTTTACTTTTCAGCCATTGATTCGGTATATGGTCTCCCACCCCAGCAATTTGAGCTTCATAACCCATCACACCATCTAACATTAAATATGATGACCTTCTCACCTTTTCTACTACTTTCAACGCATCCTGCACATTTTTTACTGGGGATCTTTGTACACCAAAATGAAATTGAAAGAAACGACTACTCATATCAATATCCAAACAAACACGAAAACATCCTTTAGATTTCTCAGCAATTTTTTCTAAATACACAATATGCTCTTCACAATCCACCATACAAGTTATAATGAAACCTTTCTTTGTTAGCAAACTAATTTCACACAAAGCTCTTTCATCATAAGCAGGATATCCGAGCAATAAATCATTAAATCCTTGTTCTATTAAAAATAAAACCTCTCTAGGTGAAAAGCACATAATACCTTGAAATCGATCATTTGCAGCTAAAATCTTTTGCATAATCGGAACAGAACGTAACGATTTACTCGCTATACGAATCTTCTTATTTCCACTTAACTCTATAATCGATTGAATATTTCTATCTAAAGCCACTTCATCCAAAAATGCACACGGTAATGGAACTTCTTTAAAAATTCCTCGATCCACATTTTTCTCTCCTCTTTTCAATATGTCTTATACATATTGGAAAGAAAGTATGATTTTCCTGTTTGCAAATAAAAAAAGTTTCTTCTTTACGAAGAAACTTTTTGAAACTACTTCATAGAAATAGTCGCCTCTACTGGATAATGATCAGAGTAATCATTATACGTATATTTTTGGAACCACGATGTAACAGTCCATTGTGGAGATTTCGGCTGTAACACCTTATTCTCTATATACGATGGGTTCGCATGGTCTTTGCTTGCAATAATATAATCTAAATATTCGGCAGGACTATCAGGGAAATTATATTTTGCAATACTGTTTGTCGTTGCATCCCAAGTCGCTGTATGTCCAGTATAAGATGGTACAGAAGCGTTCAATGTTTTAAACATAGATGCATACTCTGAATCATTATTGTTCTCTGCATTTATCTTATTTACGTTCATATCACCACCAATTAACACATACTCATTATTTGGTATATTTTTATTTTTAATAAAATCTTGAATTTCTTTTAATTGGTTCGTACGTACAGATGCTGGTGAAGTTTTTCCGCACATACTATCTTCAGCCTGCAAATGCGTCCCAATCACGTGAACGAAACGATCATTTTTCTTAATTTTCGTGTATACAAATCCTTTATTCGATAAATTATCTGGCCCGCATCCTTTTGCAAATACATATTGAATCTTTTCAGCGATTGGCCATTTGCTCACAATCGCAACGCCACCATCTTCAGGAGTTGAAGATGAATAGTTTCCTAACGTTTTATCCCATTCGCTTCCACTACTACGACCTAATACTGCTGTTTGATTTGGATATTCTTTCTTCAAATTGCCTAATAAACGATCTGAAGCGCTATTATCAAACACTTCATTTAATATAACAACATCTTGATTCTTTATATAATCTGCCGCCCCGATTAAATCAGCACGCTCAGTTTGTCCCCAGTTCGGATATAAGTTTGTTGATAGCATATATACATTATGCGTCATCACTTTTAATGTATCATTTTGATTTGTAGATGCTTCTGCTTGAGCTGAAGTTCCGCTATATAAAGCTCCTAAACCAACCCCTAAGCTAAGTACACCTTTTAGCAATTTACCTTTCACGTTTCATACCTCCATGTATTGTATAGTAATAAAAAGGCCAAATACTCTATTCTGAGATTTGACCTTTTTCAAATACTTAACGATTTCCGTACGTATCAAACCAAAGCTGAATGTATCCAGCAGTAACACGTTGTGCATCCATTAAACGCTTACCTGTCATTGGTGTAACTTCAGCGCGCCATTTATCTGCATATTCTTGTGATACAGCTGCTCTTACGAACCAATCTTTCGTATTATCATTTACAATGCCAGCGTAATCTTGTTTCGCAACTACTGCCGCTCCATGAATCCAATCTTCTGGATTCGTACCTTTCCAGTTCCAATATCCATTTCCATCCGTTACTTTATAATTATCTTTTATCGTATCTACAAAGTTTTCATATTTAGAATGGAATCCTTGTGGATACGAAAGGTTCGTAAAGTTTGCCGCATGCATCGGTTGGTTTACATCCCCTAAATAATGAAGAGATAAGCCTAAATAGAAGAATGCTTGTTTCATATCTTTATTTTTGTAAGACTCACCAGCTAATTTAAAATATTTAGCTCCAGTTTCCTTTGCCTGCTTTGCATACGGAATATAAGTTTTCCCATTGTCAGGGTCATAGAAATGTGAAGCAAATGTGCTATTATCATAATAAGGATTTTCATAGTCAGCAGCATAAATACCGTTCTCTAACTCAGTACGCCATTCATTTAATAGTGCAACTCGATCTTGTTTTACAAGTGTTGTATTACGAGACATAATATCAATTGCACGGTTTACAATCCATAAATGAGAATTCACGCCTTCTTTATGTTTATCTTCAGCAGACCAGCGTGGAATAACTCCAAATCTCTGTCCTCCATCATTTTCATGAGCAAATGCAACACTTTGTAATGGAGCAACTAATGTAATAGCTGCCGCTAAAGCAAGTACTTTCTTTTTCATATAAAATCCTCCATTTTATAATTGAATTATTGTAAACATTTTGTTAGGATCCTATGATGTCGTCCGGTTAACCTATGACTAGAATATCCCACCTTTCACGAAATTTCTATCACTAAATTAAAATATGCAAATGTTCATATCATTATAACTTTATACACAGTGAATATAATGAATGAATACACTTTCATTTTAATAAACTATTATTAAGGCTTGTCTAAACTAATGTAAAAAAAGAGTAAAGCATACACATGCTTTACTCTTTTTTTCTATTCGATAATATACTTGGCAATTGTACATTAACTGCCAACTTATGTATAAATCCAAACACTAATCCGATCCCTATAAATATGTATAATATCGTAAATATCTTTCCGAAGTCAGTTTGGGGACTAAATTGCCCATCACCGACAGTAGTCAGCGTCACAACGCTAAAATATAAAGCATCCAGAGGACGTAACCCCTCCACTGTACTATAAAAGATTGTACCAGATATTAATGTCAAAATTGTTAATACGAATAACACTTGAAATTCTTTATCTTTCCATGCTCGCAAACAAGCTTTTAGCATCCGCTTCAATGTCAACATAAATGAAAGCATTAGACTTCCCCTTCCAAACAAAATACCTTTAGTTACAGGAAAGTCTATCACCTTTCTGTACAGAAAAAAAGTAGCCCTCTTCTATTTCTAGAAAAGGGCTACTTTTTTCGATTCTATCTTATTTAGGTGAAACAAGAATTTTCACTTGGGTTTTATCTTTTACAAGTGCTTCAAATCCTTCTTCAACAACTTGATCGACTGTAATTTTTTTCGTAATTAATTTCTCTGCTTGAATTTGACCAGAGCTAATTAATTTAATAACAGCTGGGAAGATGTGACGGTATCCTAAAATACCAATAACTTCTTTTTCTTTTAATACTAAGTTATTTGGAGTAATTGTTGCGTCTTTTTCCCATACACTAACAATTACAGTTTGTCCTTCGAAGCTTGTACTTTCAATCGCTTGGCGTAGTACAACTTCAACACCTGTTACTTCAAAGCTAACATTTACACCTAAACCATTTGTTAAGTTACGAATTTCAGCTAACACATCTTGAGTTGCTGGATTTAATACATAATCCGCACCTGCTAATTTCGCTAACTCTTGACGTTCTTTAGAAAGTTCAACTGCAATAACAGGAGTTGCTCCTGCTGCTTTAGCTGCTTGGATAACAAGAAGTCCAATTGGACCGCAACCAAATACCGCTACAGCTTCCCCTTCTTTTAATTTACTTTGACGTACTGCATGAACTGCTACTGCTGCTGGTTCTACAAGCGCACCTTGTTCATACGTCATTTCATCTGGAATGTGATGAACCATATCTTCTGGTACTACTGTATATTCAGAGAAACCGCCGCCTTCTCCGCCAAGACCGTGGAAAACAAGTTGTTCACAAACATTGTAATGTCCATGTTTACAAGCTTCACATTTACCACAAGAATAAATTGGCTCTACAACAACGCGGTCTCCCACTTTATGAGATGTAACTCCTTCACCAATCTCTATTACCTCACCACTAAACTCATGACCTAAAATAACAGGTGCTTTCACATGTGTTAATGGATGTTCTTCTGTTGGAATAAAAATAGGCCCTGCTAAATATTCATGCAAGTCTGTCCCACAAATACCACACCATTTAACTTTGATTTTCACTGTTCCTGGTTTTACTGTTGGTTCTGGTACTTCTTCTACTCGTACATCACGTTGATTATGCCAAAGTAGTGCTTTCATTTTATACATCCCTCTCTATGTATATACTTAACCTGGTGAAGTTTACAATTCTATTATAATACTTCTATCCATATATTTCAAAAAAACAATCACATTCCCACTAATTTTTTACAAATAACGTTCAATATTTTGTCACTTTGTACTTTTTTCCACATCTGTTAATTCAATTTCATTGCAGGTGAAATTAGCATTGTGCCATAATAGCATAGGAGAGGTGAATATCGCTTGAAATATTTTATTTACTTTATCGTTATCGTGGCATTTTTAGATACATTTTCACAATTACCTATTATGAGTACTTTCGCTCAAAGCCTTGGAGGAACTCCTCTTATTATCGGGCTAGTTGTCGGTATGTACTCATTCGCTAATATGATCGGTAATATTATTGCTGGAGCCGCTGTCGATAAATTTGGTGCAAAAAAAATCCTTTATATAAGCATGGGAATTACGAGTTTCATAGTCTTGTTATACACCGTTGTTCAAAGTGGTGAACAACTATTAGTTGTGCGCTTTATGCATGGATTTAGTGATGGCTTTTTAATTCCTGCTGCCTTTACATTTTTATCAAAACAAACAAATGCAAAAAGACAAGGAAAAGCAATGGCTCTATCTGGTGCTGCTGTTGGAACAGCCGCAATCGTAGGACCTGCTTTCAGCGGTATTATGAAAGCAACAGCTGGCGTAGAGTGGGTCTTCATTACTATTTCTATTTTAATGGCTCTTGGTACGATCGTATCTCTATTCTTCTTACCAAATAACGTATCAAGAAAAGATACATCAAGAACGCAAATGATGAACAAAGAAGATATGGTTGAACTTTTAAAATCAGAACCGTTATTACAAGCATATATTGGTGCTTTCACATTAATGTTTTCACAAGGGATTGTCACTTATATGTTACCAGTAAAAGTTGAGGCATTAGCGCTTAAAGCATCTACAACAGGCATGATGTTAAGTGTATTCGGTATTACTGCTATCCTCTTCTTCTTGCTTCCAACAAATCGTATTTACGATCGATTTAATCGTTCGAAACTAATGCTAATCGGAATTGCAGTTATGGCATTCGCATTATCTTTACTCGGATTATTTGCTACAAAAGGTATGCTCTTTATCGTAATGATGATTTATGGAATTGGATTCGCAATCCTCTTTCCGTCTATTAACGCTTTACTCGTTGAAAATACTACAGACGATAATCGCGGAAAGGCATTCGGATTATTTTATGCCTTCTTCTCATTAGGAGTTGTTGCTGGCTCCTTTACAGTCGGCGCAATCGGAGCATCACCTAGCATCAGCTTCATTATCGGGACAGCATTTTTATTAACATTTGCTGGGATGATTTATGTAAGAAGCAAAGTAAAAAAGACAATGATGGGATAATCCATCGTTGTCTTTTTTAAAATGCATATTGATATAATCCGTAATATAATGGAAGCGTTGGAATAATGCCAATTAATTTAAATATAAAAGGTAATGGCTCATCTCGCTCTTCATATAAACGAAAAACAAAAACTGCAGTTAAAGTCCAAATGACGCTAAACAAGAAGATACATTTCCAAACAATTGAGGTTAATATTTGTATATCAAATACAAAACCAAAGAGCCCTATCCACGTAATAATAGATACTACAAAGTCAAACTTTTGAATTGGTGTTTGAAACATACCCCTTACTAACGAAATAATAGCTAACATTGCTACAATAACTAAATATATTTTCCAAAGCATAATGATAATCTCCTATTCAATTTAACTTTTAACTTTCAGCAAACCATATTTAATAAACAATATAGCATTATATTTTTCATAGAAATAATACAATGGATAACAAAATAAAAAGAAAATAAGTACAGTTGGTACATTGTCTACAATAGAAAAATATTTTACTAGTAATTCCTTAATACTCTCTCCAATAATAATAAACAATGGAATTATACAAATCATCGCTAATATTAAACATGGCGTTACCCTTATTTCTTTCAACTTCACCTTACAATGTGGACACCTTAATGAAAAAGGATGCGGGAGATCAATAATATGCTGTACAGTAATATCCCCTTCACACTGTGGACATTCAATAACTTCTTTCATTTATCGCTTACTCCTTTCTATCTATAAAAAGAGCCCTATTGAATAGAACTCTTTTTTGCCCAATATATTACTTTTGTGTATAACCAAATAACAATGTAAATAAATTGAGCCGTAAAGGCAATAATACATCGCTTCTTTTAAAAAGAAAGTTTATAAATACCGACGATACTTCGACAATTTCCTCGGAAATATTTCCTTTCCCCACATAATTTGATACACTACACATGAATAAACACTTGTATTACATAAACTAAAATAATAACTTACTGTACAAATTAAAAAGCACACTCTTCATATGAAGAATGTGCTTTTATGTTATTAACGTTTAATCCAAACAGCGCCTGCCGATTTATCTTCTGCCTGTCCAACAACTTGGAATTTAAGTCCAAGGTTTGGAACTTTTCTTCCTGCATCTGCAATTTGCTTGTTACTATATACTTTTGAATCATCAAAAGTTGTAACACCTTGTAATCCAGAATAGTTAAACTGACCACGTGTTAATGAATTTACACTCCATGCTGGTGTTTTATCAAATGAAAATGCAGCATCTGCAATTTGCATGCCCGTATTACCGTATGCTGGTTTTCCGTTTAAATTACCAACTAGCGCTTCTGGATGAGAATCTACAACACCAAGGAATCCTTCACCTGGATGCACCCCAACCCAGTTATCTTTGAAACTATCATCTGCATACCAAACGACAAGACCTGTATTATACACTGGACCTTTTCCTGCTTTTAAACCATTATCTGATCCCGCATAGTTTCTCCACTCTAAGTAGTAATAATGAGCTTTCTTCTCTGTCCCATCAGAAACAACAAAACCATTTAAATTCATTTTAGACTGTCCTTCTGCATCATCAGAAAATACAACTTGTCCATCAACAGTTACATTTACATTGTCCATCGCAAAACCTTTATATGTTACAGCCGGATCTGTAATATAGTCTAATTGTAGTTTCACTTTTTTGCCTTTAAATTGACTTAAATCATATGATTTATCAATCCATTTCCCATCTGTTGTATCTTTATCTCCTTGGACTGCTTTTTCTCCAAGTCTATCAATTAACGTCTTCGTTCCATCTTCTGTTACTGCATGTACTTCGACGAAATCGCACTCTGCTTCTAACTCATAATTTGCTTTATAATCGAATTTTGCATTTGTTCCTTTTGTTAAATCAAAGAATGGTGTCTCTAACGTTGTATGCATATCATCGCCTCTTGTACTATAATATGCATGCTTTCCAAACTCCGGTTTAATCGTTTCAACACTTTTACCTGGTAAGTTAACACGTACAACGCCTGGACGATTTGATTTCGTAACACTTTGATCAATATAGGTAGGAACTCCCACACCACTCTTAATTTTATCGTAATCTACTTCTAATATTTTTGCCCAGTTGCCACCCATATTCTTTTGTAAGAAGTCTTTATTTTGTGGTGAAAAACTTGTCGGCTCCGTTCCTGCGATTTTTCCTGTCCAACTACCTCCACTCATTAATGACCAAGCTTCGACAGGTGAACCATTTCCAGTATATTTCGTGTCATATTCATCTGGTAATCCAAGATCATGTCCAAATTCATGCGCAAACACACCTACAGCTCCATCTTCTGGTTCAATTGTGTAATCATGTGCTGCTACTTTTCCACCAAAGTAATCTACTTTTGATTTTGTACCTTCAATCGCTACTGGATCTACTGCTAATTTTGAACGATGTGACCAGATCGCATCATCACCTAATTTACCACCACCTGCTTCTTGACCAACACCAGCATGGATTACCATTAAATGATCAATTACACCGTCAGGTTCATTTTGATTCCCATCCCCGTTTGTATCATATCTATCAAACTGATCAAACTGAGATAAATCTAGTCCTTTCTCAGCAGCTGCATGCAAAGCTTCTTTCACTAAATCACGTGCACCTTTCGGACCTTTATTATCGTGACCACTGCTACCATCAGCTCCATAATCAGATGCTTTTCCTGGAACTGTTAGCCACTCCGTTACATATCCGTCTGTCGTATAACTACCACCAGACTGCTCTTCATAGTATTGTTTAAACGTTTTTACTTTTGAACCATCAAATAATGTATAAGGCTCCTTACCGAACAACATCTTTTGATAATGTTCTCTACTAAAGTCTTTCGAATACATATAACCTGGTGTTTGATCAATATTATTATGTTTATAATCACTAAATTCAACGAGTAGCACTAATACTTTATCCGATCGAACAGATCCTTTATATGGAGCTTGCTTTGCTTTTGAAGTTGGAACTTGCCCATTTAATTGCTTTTTATTTGGTTCTGGCTTTTGCTCAAGATTAATATTTTTTTCAGTCTTTTTTACATTTTCCTTTTCTTCCATCTTTTTCTCTTTTACTTTTTTTGTGAAATCAGACGTTTCTTGTGAGTGAGCATCTGGAAGAATTTCTTTGTTCGCCTGATCTCCTTGTTTCTTTTCAATATATTGCTCGACAGCCTTTTTCGTCTCTTCTTTAGAAGATGCTGGATTAATTGTTCCTCTTTCTTTCAAAGCTTCCGCTAAACGATCTTCTTGAATTAAATTGTAATCAATTGGCGTTGTAGACACATTCTCTTTCTCTTTTGCTGGCGTTTCTGCATATGCTAACGGCGCACTCATTACAGATGTGCATCCGATAATTGCTGCAATTGCTAATGATGACAACACTTTAAATGGGGCTTTTCTTCTCATTCCATTTCTCTCCTTTTATAAAACTTAAAATTCAGATAAATCGGTGCGTTTTTGTCGAAATCTCTGTTTACTACCCTCCCTATATAAAAAGACATAATTCTATAAACATTAAACTTTCTGTTATAGAATCATGCCCTCCAGTTTTCTGGTCAGACCCTCTATCTGTTTATCCCTTGGTTCAACTACTAATCAGTGTGCTGATGAACAAAGCCCCCACTGATTAAAGTTTCACTTTATATCGAAATATGAAAAATAAAGAGTTATGTGATATATATTAAATATCTTATATAACAAATTTAAAAGACAATATGCAAAATTGCATGAAAATTCTTTTAAATAAAAAAAGAATCCTAGTCAATTAAACTAGGATTCTTGATTTTCTATTATTTCTCTTGTGTTTTTTCCCAATCAGCTAAGAATTTCTCGATTCCTTGATCTGTTAATGGGTGCTTCACTAATGAAGCAATTACGTTTGCTGGGATTGTTGCAATATGTGCACCGTTTAATGCTGCATCAGTTACGTGAACGCTGTGACGTACAGATGCTGCAATGATTTCTGTTTCGATGCCATGAATTGCAAAGATTTCTGCGATTTGACGAATTAAATCCATACCGTTATGACCGATATCATCTAAACGACCTAAGAATGGTGAAACATATGTTGCACCAGCGCGAGCTGCAAGTAATGCTTGAACTGCTGAGAATACTAATGTAACGTTTGTACGAATTCCTAAATCTGAGAATGCTTTTACTGCTTTTAAACCTTCTGTTGTCATTGGAACTTTTACAACAACGTTTGGAGCAATCTTCGCTAATTCTTTTCCTTCTTCAATCATTTTATCAGCTTCTAAGCTAATTACTTCTGCACTTACAGGTCCTTCTATAAAGCTGCAAATTTCACGAATACGCTCATGGAAATCTACGCCTTCTTTTGCTACAAGTGATGGGTTTGTCGTTACTCCAGCTACTACGCCTAATGCATTTGCCTCTTTAATTTCGTTAATGTTTGCTGTATCAATAAAGAATTTCATTTGTTATTCTTCCTTCCTAATTTTCATTTTATATTTATTTATTTTTCTTAATAAGCTCTAATTCAATCGGAATAGATTTGTCCACTTTTTTACCTTGTGTTATCTCTTTTGCTGTTTGCATCGCCTTCTCTCCGATTAATTCCGGTTTTTGAGCGACTGTTGCAGCCATACGCCCATCGTTAACCGCTTTCACAGCATCTTCTGTTGCATCAAATCCAACAACTACCACATCTGTTTTTCCAGCAGACTTCAATGCTTCAAGTGCACCTAATGCCATCTCGTCGTTATGCGCAAACACGGCTTTAATATCACCATTTGCTTGCAAAATGTTTTCCATAACAGATAATCCTTTCGCTCTATCAAAATCAGCCGCTTGTTTTGCAACTACTTTTAAAGACTTATCGGCTACGTTATGGAATCCTTTCCCACGTTCACGAGCAGCAGACGATCCAGGGATTCCTTCTAACTCAGCAACGTTTGCTCCTTCGCCGACTAATTCACGAATGTAATCACTAGCCATTTGACCACCTTCGATATTATTAGATGCAATGTGAGAAACAACCTTACCTGAATTCGCAACGCGGTCTACTGTAATAACAGGAACATTTGCTGCATTTGCCGCACTTACCGCTGAAGCAACAGCATCTGAATCGGTCGGATTAATAACAATTACATCGACACCCTTTTGAATTAAATCTTCAACATCGTTCGTTTGCTTCGCTGCATCATTTTGCGCATCAACAGCAATCAATTCGATGCCGCTATCTTTCGCTTTCTTTTCTGCACCCTTTTTCAAAGTTACAAAGAAGGGATTATTTAAAGTTGAAACAGAGAATCCAACTTTAATAGTTTTATTTCGACCTTTATCGCTAGAATCCTTTGCCCATTCTGGTGGTTCCATTGAACAACCAGCAGTAATGACCATAATACATGCAACGAGTATAAGTAACCATTTCTTCATGAACTGTCCCTCCATTACGCTTCTTTTCGGCGATCAATTAATACAGCTAGTAAGATTACAAGTCCTTTTACAACTTGTTGGAAGAAAGAAGATACACCTAATAAATTTAAACCGTTATTTAGTACACCGATAATTAGTACACCGATGAATGTACCAACAATCCATCCTCTTCCCCCAGAAAGACTTGTTCCACCTAATACAACTGCTGCAATTGCATCTAATTCGTAAGAAGTACCTGCGGTCGGCTGTGCAGAATCTAGTCGTGATGTTAAGACAATACCTGCAAGCGCTGCCAAAATTCCGGAAAGACCGTAAATCATTACTTTAATTCTCGTAACATTAATACCTGATAGTGCTGCTGCTTCTTCATTTCCACCAATTGCAAATGTACGACGGCCAAATGTCGTTTTCTTCAAAATGAAGTACAGTACTGCGAAAGCGATCATCATTGTAACAGCTGGTACCGGAATACCAAGAAAATAACCGCGGCCAAACATTTGGAACATTAAATGATCACCAAGACCAGTGATCGGACGTCCGTCCATATAAACAAGCGTCAACCCACGAAAAATAGTCATTGTTGCTAAAGTTGCAATAAATGGAGCTACTTTTCCTTTCGCAATGATGATACCGTTTACAATTCCCATTACAAGACCTGCTAATAGTCCAACTGCCATTGCAAGGAACGGATCCATGCCACTTGCCATCATTCCAGCAACAAGTGCACTTGATAATGCTAAAATAGAACCTACCGATAAGTCAATACCCCCTGTTAAAATTACAAAGGTCATTCCGAATGCAATAAGCGCATTAATCGATACTTGACGCAGTATATTAAATAAATTTGGAATTTCAATGAACGCTGGATTTAAAGCTGTAATTACGACGATAATTAATACTAAACCGATTAAAGAACCGAGTTGTTGTAATACATTCCCCTTCTTAGCCATCCTTACTCTCCCCCTGTAGCTAGTGCCATAATAGACTCTTGTGATGCCTCATCTTTCCCTAAAATGCCGCCGACTTTTCCTTCATGAATAACAAGAACTCGATCACTCATCCCTAAAACTTCCGGAAGCTCAGATGATACCATAATAACGGCATCGCCTTGCTCAGTAAGCTTATTCATAATAGAGTAAATTTCTTTTTTCGCTCCAACATCGACACCTCTTGTTGGCTCATCTAAAATGAGTAATTGCGGATGAATGCCTAGCCATTTTGCGATTACAATCTTTTGCTGATTTCCACCAGAAAGAGATTTCACTGCCTGCTCTCCGCTAGATGCTTTCACATTAAGAAGCTTCATCATATCTTCTGTAAACTGTTGTTCTAGCTCGTTGCTTAGAACACTTCCCTTTGAAAGACTTTCTAAATTCGGTAACGATAAGTTTTCTCGAATTGAAAAATCTAACACTAATCCTTCAGACTTTCTATCTTCTGTAATGAAAGCAATTCTTTGTCTAATTGCATCTATCGGACTATCAATCTTTACTTCTTGTCCATTTATAAAAATTTGTCCAGAATCTAAAGGTTCATAACCAAATATCGCTTTCATAATATCAGTGCGACCAGCCCCCATCAAACCAGCTACACCAAGGATTTCACCTTTCCTCACTTGAAACGAAACATTTTCAAATTTCCCTTTCTTCGTTCCGTTACGCATTTCAAAAATGACATCACCAATTTGACTATTTCGCTCTGGGTAACGTTCACCAATGCTGCGCCCCACCATCATACTCACTACTTCATCAAATGATGTTTCTGGAATTAATCTCTTTCCGACGTATTCTCCATCACGCAAAATCGTAATGGCATCACATATTGAGAAAATCTCTTCCATACGATGCGAAATGTACACGAATGAAACACCTTCTTTACGTAACTTATTGATTACTGTAAAGAGCGTTTCGATTTCACGATCCGTCAGTGCCGCAGTAGGTTCATCCATAATAATAACGCTCGCGTTTGTCATTAACGCTTTCGCAATTTCGATAATTTGCTGTTGTCCAACCGATAGTTCCTCTGCTAACATAGCACCTCTTACATGCAATCCTAGCTCTGCTAGTTGCTGCTGCGCAATCGCGTTCATTTGTCGAGTGCGTAAAATACCTGTTTTCCCATACATTAACTCTTTACCAAGAAACATATTTTCAGCTACTGTTAAATTCGGCAATATATTTAGTTCTTGATGTATAAATGCGATGCCGTACTCTTCAGCTTCTTTCGCATTTTTAAAGGTGCGCTCTTGCCCATCAATCGTGATTGTCCCACCATCTTTTTTGTATACACCTGTTAAAATCTTCATGAGCGTTGATTTACCCGCTCCATTTTCCCCCATCAATGCATGGACTTCTCCTGTTTCAATCATAAACTGTGCATTCTTCAAAACAGGATTGCCATTGAACGCCTTTGAAATGTTTTTCATTTCAATATGCATTCCCATCACTTCCCTTTATTAAAAAATCACGCCTGCATGTAAAATTACATTTGCATAAGGCGTAGCCTCGCCTGTACGAATAATCGCCTTCGCTTTCTTTGTATGCTCTTTAAATTGTTCATGAGATACATACTCAAATGCTGGCTCTATTAATTTTTGCTCAATCTCTTTATTTACTTCCGCATTATTTATAATGACTTCTTCTGCTAACGTCACTTTTTCGATTGCCATATCATCAGCTACAACTTGTAACACCTCTAAAAAACTCGGTTTTCCAATCTCAACAGCTAAATCAATTCGTTTTACTCCATCCGGAATCGGTAACCCGCAATCAGCAATTACAACCGTATCTGTATGCCCAAGTGAAGCAAGGACTGCCGCGATTTCACTGTTTAATACACCATGCTTTTTCATCCAACAATCACCTGCACTTCACGTACTCGATCTCTCGTTGGCATACCGCCCTGTGCTCCAAGTTTCGTTACAGAAAGACCACCGGCAATATTCGCGAAACGAATTGCTTTTTGAAGTGTCTCTCCTTCAGAAAGTGCAACTGCTAACGCACCATTAAATGTATCACCAGCTCCAGTTGTATCCACTACATCAACAGCAATGCTAGGAACATGTACAATCTCCGTGCCATTATGGAAACGAACACCGTTAGAACCTTCTGTCATCAATAATTTATTTGGATACTTCGCCAATAAATCTTCAATTGGTGATGTAAAATCATCTAATACAATGCGGCACTCATGTTCATTTGGCGTAATATAAGTTGCTTTTTCTAAAATTTCTTCTGATAAAACTTGTGCTGGCGCTGGATTCAACATAACAGGAATATTATGTTCCTCACAAATAGCCAATACATATTTTACTGTTTCAAGTGGAATTTCTAGTTGAAGAACAACCATATCCGCTTTTACAAGAAGGTCTTTGGAGCGATCTACAACTGACTTATTTACAAGAGCATTTGCCCCTTGTACGACAACAATACTGTTATCTTCTTCTGCTAAAACGATATGAGCAATTCCTGTCGTTCTATCTGTAACCGGTACCACATAATCGATAAAAATGCGTTCGTTCTCTAAATTTTTTCTAACTACTGTTCCATAATCATCATTTCCTACCGCTCCAACCATTGCTACATTTGCTCCTAACCTAGCTGCAGCAACTGCTTGGTTTGCCCCTTTCCCTCCTGGGATTGTATGAAACGCTTCACCAATTACTGTTTCTCCTGCTTTCGGCCGTTTTTTTGAAACAGCCACTAAGTCCATTGAAATGCTTCCTACTACTGCAATATTTGGCATCTGTTTCATCTCCTTACTTCGTTGTATTTCGTTCTATAATTTCAATCGGCAAACGATAGTGTTTCTCTTCTAATGTATTTCCTTCCATTTGCTCTAACAACAACTCTGTTGCAATTTTCCCCATTTCATATATCGGTTGTGCAACTGTTGTAATAGATGGATACATCATTTCTGTTAAAGAAATTCCATCAAATCCGATAATTTGTAAATCATCTGGAATGGCAATCCCCTTTTGAAGTGCAGCCTTTACAATACCAATCGCAATTAAATCATTCCCAGCAACAATACCATCAATATGCGGGTATTCTTCTAATAATTCCATCGCTACACGCTCACTATTTGCTGGCTCAAACGTACTCTCCGCAATCATATACGAAAGGTTATTTTGCGTAATAACGTCTACAAAACCTTCAAAACGTTCATTTGCAGTACTCACATCACGTGGACCGCGAATATGCGCAATATGTTTACATCCTTTATCTAGTAACAACTTTGTCGCAGCCTGACTTCCTGCATAGTTATCTGCATATACAGTAGGAATACGCTCATTAAACATACGGTCAATCGCAACAACCGGGACAGATAAATTCATGTAATTAACACTATTTTGTGGATTTGTTGCTACAATAAATCCATCTACATTATTTTGTCTAAGTACATCAATGTATTGTTTCTCTTTTTCTAAACTTTCATCAGAGTTACAAAGGACAACTGTGTAACCTTGTTTATGTGCTACATCTTCTACGGCACGTGCAACTTCTGGAAAGAACGGATTCACGATATTTGGAACAACTAAGCCAATTAAACGAGACTTTTTATTATACAGTGAACGTGCTACTGTACTAGGCTTATAATCTAACATCTCAATTGCACGCTCTACCTTTTTTAATGTATCTTCGTGAACATATCCATTTTTATTTAAAACTCTGGAAACGGTCGCAACAGATACTCCCGCTAATTTCGCAACGTCTTTAATCGTACTCATTCTCTTTTCTCCTCATTTCATGTAACCGTTTACAGAAAATAATATAACGTATTTCTAAAAATACGTCAATCATTTCTCACTAAAAAGCTTTTAAGGTTATACTCAAAAAAGCACCGCCATAAGGCGATGCTTCTTCATTACGAGTATGATACAGTTTTTTCTTTTTCTTCTACAGCAGGCTGTTCAGCATCTTTTTTACGATCTGATAGTTTAATTTTTTGTAAGAAAATCGTAAAGATGGCACCTACTACGATAAATACTAATCCTGTTAAGAATACAGTATGAAGCGAGTCTACTAAAGAGTTTTTCAAAATAGGTACAATGCTGTTAGCAAACGCTTCTGGCATTTGTTTTAATGCCTCTGGGCTAAATAGCATCGAATATAAACCTTGTGGATCTGTGTGAATCATATCTTTAAATTTCGTTACCATTTGTCCCGCTTCTTTCGGGAATGTATCTAATACAGGTACTAATTTATTTGTTAACGTTGTACCTGAAGTGTTATTCATAATTGATCCTAAAATTGTAATACCAAATGTTCCACCAATTTGACGGAAGAACTGACTTGATGACGTTACGACACCAAGGTCTTTTTTCGGGAAGCTTTCTTGTAACGCTAATGTTAATGTCGGCATTACAAGACCCATTCCTAAACCGATAACCATCATATAAGAAGTAGCTGTAAGCTTCGTTGTGTGCATATCCATCGTTGTTAATAACCAGAAACCACCGGCCATAATAAGCATACCTGCGATAATTTGTGGTTTTACACCAACTTTTAATACAAGTTGCCCACCGATAATACTCATTACAATCATTGTAATCATCATTGGAGTCATAATTGTTCCTGATTCAGCAGCACTTACTCCTACAATACCTTGCATGAAGAATGGTACGAACATAATCGCGCCGAACATTCCAATACTCATAAAGAATCCAATCGCATTCAGTATTGTAAATGTGCGATTTTTAAAGAAATGCATTGGTAAAATCGGCTCTTCAGCTTTCGTTTCAACAATAACAAAGCTAACGATACCAATTACAGCTAGTGCGAATAAACCGATAATTTGCCAAGAATCCCATGCATAATCTTTTCCGCCAAACGTTAGCGCAAGTAATAAACTTACAACACCTAGAATCATCGTAAAGATTCCAGCGATATCAATTTTAATTGGTCCTGTTTGTTTATGTGATTTTAATCCCATTGCAATAAAGATTGTTGCTAAAATACCAACCGGTAAGTTAATGTAGAATACCCATCTCCAGTTCACTGCATCTACAATCCAACCACCAACTTGTGGTCCAATTACAGAAGCAAGACCGTATAACGCACCAAAAATACCTTGCCATTTCGCACGTTCTTTTCCCGTGAACATATCTCCAATAATAATCATAGCCATTGGCATCATAATACCGCCACCAAGACCTTGAATACCACGTAAAATAATTAATTCTGTCATACCATTCGCCATACCACATAACGCCGAACCAATCATGAAAATAACTAGCCCTGTTATATATACGTTACGACGACCAAGTAAATCCGCTAATTTACCTGCAATTGGTACAACTGTCGTTGATGTTAACATATAAGCTGTCGTTAACCATGTCATTAAACTTAATCCGCCTAGGTCACCGACGATACGTGGCATTGCTGTACCAACAATTGTTCCATCTAATGCAGCAAATAGCATCGCGATTACTAAACCGATTAACAACAACTTTCTATTTTGATTTTCTTGTTGCTCCATGTAATCTCCTCAATTCCTCTTAGTTATTCTCTTTTTTCTCTTGTGTCCCGCAAATAATGGTTTCTAACTTCTCAAAGAGACGTAATAAATCTTCTCTTTCTTGCAACTCTAAATGTGAAAAGTATTTTGCAATATGCTCGTTGCGAGCTGTCATTGCCTCTTCTACTCTAGCTTTCCCCTTTTTCGTTAACTCGATGATGACAACACGACGGTCATCTTTGTCGTGATAGCGTTCTACAAGTTCTTGATCGATTAGACGATCAATCATCACTGTAATCGCGCTAGGCTTCACATACATCTTTTTTGCTAATGTTGTCGCTCTTGAAGCCCCATAATGATCTAAAATCTTTAAAATATAAAACTGCGGTGGTGTAAGTCCTGTTGCTTGCATTTGTTCTAATAACTCCGTCTGCATTTTCTTTCCAATCGAAAAGGCAAGAGCTTGAATTTTATCGATATGCGTCATATCATTTGGCATGTTATCCACCTCTTATTTAAACAATAAAATATTTAACGTATTTAAATATTAATCCTACGAACAAAATCCGTCAATACTTTTATTCATAAAAACGTTTACATTTTTGTCACAAAGTTGTATAATTTTCGACGAAGTTAATATTGACAGTCACGGAGAAACGGAGTACACGGCTATGAATCATAAAAAAGGAAACTTTTTTATATTTCATGGCCTTTTTATATTCTCTGTCTTAAAACGCTTCGAATTAATTAGGGGAGGATTTTCATTTTATGTTTTTCACACAATTATTTAAACCTGCGCCCCACGCGGAACGCTTACCAGCTGATCGCGTTGATAGCGAATACCGTAAATTACGTTTACAAGTATTCTTAGGTATCTTCATCGGTTATGCAGGTTACTACTTTGTTCGAAAAAACTTTTCACTAGCAATGCCATACTTAATCGAACAAGGCTTTAGTAAAGGGGAACTTGGGGTTATCCTTTCAGCAGTATCTATCGCTTACGGATTAAGTAAATTCTTGATGGGTATCGTATCCGATCGTTGTAATCCTCGCTACTTTTTAGCAGCTGGGCTATTTTTATCAGGTATCATTAATATTATTTTCGGCTCATTTTCTTTCATTACAACGAGCATTATACTTATGTTTGTACTTCAGTTTTTAAATGGATGGGTACAAGGTATGGGATGGCCTCCTTGTGGTCGTACGATGGTTCACTGGTTCTCTATTAGCGAACGTGGTACAAAAATGTCTATTTGGAACGTCGCTCATAATGTCGGCGGCGCGCTTATGCCTTCTCTTGTAACATTAGGCTTATACTTCTTCGCAGATGACTGGAAAAGTATTTTTTACTTCCCAGGTATTCTTTCAATTTTAGTTGGTATTTATGTATTAATTACGATGAAAGATACGCCTCAATCTTGTGGACTACCTTCTATTGAAGAGCATACTGGAGAATATCCACCAGATGAGAAAATAAAAGATCGCGAACGCGAACTTTCGGCAAAAGAAATTTTATTTAAATACGTACTAAACAATAAGTTTTTATGGTACATCGCTATTGCGAACGTTTTCGTATATTTCGTACGTTACGGCGTTGTAGACTGGGCTCCTACTTATTTAGTAGAAGAAAAAAGCTTTACTCATAGTAGCTCACGTACTGCTTACGCTCTATATGAATGGGCTGGTATTCCAGGTACACTTCTTTGCGGATGGATGAGTGATAAACTATTTAAAGGACGTCGTGCACCTGCTGGTATTTTATTTATGGTTGGTGTATTTATCGCAGTTCTTGTTTACTGGTTAAACCCTCCTGGTAATCCAATGGTTGATAGTATCGCACTTGTCGCAATTGGATTTTTAATTTACGGACCGGTTATGCTAATTGGTCTACACGCTCTAGATTTAGCACCAAAGAAAGCTGCTGGAACTGCAGCAGGCTTAACTGGATTCTTCGGTTACTTAGGCGGAGCTGCTTTCGCTAGTGCCGCTATGGGCTTTATCGTAGATGCATTCGGATGGGATGGCGGATTCATCTTATTACTTGCATCTTGCATACTTGCAATGTTCTTCCTTGCCCTTACTTTAAATACAGGGTCAACAAAACAAAAGCAAGCTTAAGTACAAATATTATACTTATCAAAAAAAGAGAGACCATTCTTTCCAGAATGCCTCTCTTTTTTCTACATATAAATCTTTTTTCTTACAAAAGATTTATTTTCCTCTCATATATATGTTAGCGCTTCCAAATTACTTCAACACCTAATACAACTGCATTCCACTTTTATATAAAAAGATTTTTGAATATTTTTTCAACTTACCCTTGTCAAACATTGTCAATTTATATTAAAATAACAACATACAAAATATTTAGTTTTTTCAGAAAAGATGGAGGGATAGCCATGAAGAATCCACTTCTTCGTATTGAAAACTTGCAAACTTCCTTTCGTATACAAGATCAGTATCATGCAGCAGTTGATGATGTATCCTTAACTGTTCATGAAAATGAAATTGTTGCTATCGTTGGTGAGTCAGGATGCGGAAAAAGTGCACTTGCCCTTTCCATTATGCGATTGCATAATGAAGCAAATACAAAATTACAAGGGCAGCTTAACTATAGAGATAAGGATCTACTAACCATGTCCGCCGCAGAGATGAATAAAGTACGCGGATCAAACATCGGTATGATTTTCCAAGAACCTCTTACAGCACTCGATCCTCTTATGACAGTTGGAAAACAAATCGAAGAAAACTTAGACTACCACACAAGCCTTTCAAAAGTTGAAAAGAAAGAACGCACCTTAGAACTACTCCATCAAGTTGGTATTCCAAAACCAGAACTTACATATAAACAATACCCACACGAATTATCTGGCGGAATGAGACAAAGAATTGTTATCGCAATTGCAATTGCTTGTAAGCCTGGACTCATCATTGCAGATGAGCCAACAACCGCTCTAGATGTAACAATTCAAGCTCAAATATTAGACTTACTAAAATCCATTCAAGAACAAACAAAAATGGGCATCATCTTAATTACACACGATTTAAGCGTCGTTGCCGAAACCGCCGATCGTATTGTCGTTATGTATGCAGGACAAGTTGTAGAAACAGGAACAGTAGAAGAGATTTTTAATAATCCTCTTCATCCATACACTCGTTCCTTATTAAACTCAATCCCGTCTGCATATGCAGAAAAAGAAAAGTTACACGTGATTCAAGGGGTTGTTCCTTCGTTGGCGAAGATGCCTCGCACGGGTTGCCGTTTCCAAGCTCGAATTCCATGGATTAGACCTGATCACCACGAGGAAAATCCAATTTTGCATGAAGTAAAGCCAGACCATTGGGTACGTTGTACTTGCTACAAGCATTTCAACTTCCAAGATAAGAAAGGAGATGACGTAACTCATGGCACTGCTTAAAGTAGACGATTTAAAAGTACATTTCCCAATTAAAGGTGGTTTCTTCGGACGTACATTAGATTTCGTGCGCGCTGTCGATGGCGTAAGTTTTGAATTACAACCGGGTGAAACATACGGAATCGTTGGTGAATCTGGTAGTGGTAAATCAACAACAGGTAAAGCAATTATGCATTTAACGAAAGCGACAAATGGTAGCATTCATTTTAACAATAAAGACTTAACAAAGTTAAGTCGCTCTGAGCTACGTGAACAACGAAAAGATATTCAAATGATTTTCCAAGATCCCTATTCATCATTAAATCCGAAAAAACGTGTTCTCGATATTATTGCTGAACCTCTTCGAAATTTTGAGAAGCTCTCACCTGATGAAGAACGTAGAACCGTTCAAGAGTATCTTAGTATAGTTGGATTAAACCCAGAATCTGTTTATAAATATCCACATGAGTTTTCTGGTGGACAAAGACAGCGAATTGGTATTGCACGGGCACTTACATTAAAACCGAAGCTTATTATCGCGGACGAACCTGTATCTGCACTTGACGTGTCGGTACAAGCTCAAGTTTTAAACTTCTTGCAAGATTTACAAGCTGAACTCGGACTAACATACTTATTTATTAGTCATGATTTAGGCGTAATTCGCCATATGTGTGACCGTATCGGTGTTATGTATCGCGGACGCATCGTTGAAGAAGCAACAAGTGCAGAAATTTATAATAATCCACAACATATTTATACGAAGCGCTTAATATCAGCTATTCCTGATATTCGTCCTGAAAACCGCGAACAACAACGTAAATTACGTCGTGAAGTAAGCGCTGAATACGAAAAATCATACGAAAACTATTTCAACGAAAATGGTCGTGCTTACGATTTAAAAACAATCTCGCCAACACACCGGGTGGCATTACCTTAAGGGAGTGATAAAACATGTGGAAGTTTATATTACGGAGATTTTTAGTGATGATCCCGCAATTATTCGTGTTAAGTATACTTGTCTTTCTACTAGCTAAAGCAATGCCAGGCGATGCCTTAACCGGCAGAGCAATGAATCCAAAAGCGGATCCAAAAGTAATTGAAGAACAACGTGAAAAGCTTGGATTAAATGACCCAGTTACAACACAATATGTTCGCTGGATTAAAAATGCAGTCCAAGGTGACTTCGGTATTTCCTATGCACACAAAATGAAAGTAACCGAGTTAATTGGAGAACGCCTTGGAAATACAGTATCTTTAGCACTTGTTATTCTTATTCTTACTTATTTAATTGCCATACCACTAGGAGTTATAAGTGGGCGGTGGAATGATACATGGGCTGATCGACTCATTACCATTTACAACTATCTAGGTTTTGCTACACCACTATTTATATTTGCACTCGTTATGCTCTTCCTATTCGGATTTAAGTTTGCAATATTCCCAACCGGCGGTAGCGTAGATCCTCAAGTTGCAACAGGAACATTTGCTTACTATTTAAGCAAATTAAATCACATGCTACTACCAGCTTTATCAGGGGCATTAATTGCAACAGTTGGTACTGTTCAATATTTACGAAGCGAAATTATTGATACGAAACATAAAGACTTTGTGCGTACAGTAAGAGCAAAAGGTGTTCCAGAATCAAAAATCTATTCTAGACATATTTTACGAAATTCATTCTTACCAATTGCAGCCTTCTTAGGCTATGAAATTACAGGATTAGTTGGCGGTGCCATCTTCTTAGAAAGTATTTTTAGCTATCCAGGAATTGGACAACTATTTATACAATCTATTTCTCAACGTGATTTTAGTGTAATAACTGCACTCGTTATGTTTACTGGATTTGCAACGTTACTTGGAACTCTCCTTTCAGATATTATTCTAAGCATCGTCGATCCACGTATTCGTATTGATTAATGGAGGTGAAGAAACATTATGTTAGCAAAACCCGAAAAACAAACTGAAGTTATTCATTACGAAAAAAGCCCTTCCGGTTTCTCTATTATGTGGCGAGAACTTCGTAAAGATAAATTAGCAATGTTTTCACTTTTTTTCCTAGCAATTTTATTACTAGCAGTCTACGCAACATCTTTTATTATGAAACAAGAAGATATTGTACGAGTTGATTTATTCGCTATTTATGCTCCTCCCTCTGCTGAACATTGGTTAGGAACAGATTACGGAGGACGCGATATTTTCGGTCAACTTATTATTGGTACACGTAACTCATTTACAATTGGATTAGCAATTACTATTCTTTCTTGTTTAATTGGTCTTTCAATTGGATTAATTGCCGGTTATTTCGGAGGAACTATTGATAATATCATTATGCGCGTTATCGACTTTGTTATGGTTTTACCATTTTTAATGCTTGTAATTGTATTTATTACACTTGTTCCTACGTTCAATATTTTCACTTTCATTTTAATTATGAGCGTGTTCTTATGGACAGGAAAAGCCAGATTAATTCGCTCAAAAGTATTAACTGAAAAAGAACTCGATTATGTCTCTGCATCTAAAACTTTAGGAACACCAAACTGGAAAATCATTCTTTTCCAAGTACTACCTAACTTAAGTTCAATTATCATTGTTAGCATTACATTAAATCTTGCTGGAAACATCGGTATTGAATCTGGTCTAACTTTCTTAGGATTTGGTCTACCAGAAAGTACACCAAGCCTTGGTACACTTGTTAGTTATGCTAGAAATCCAGATGTATTACAAGAGAAATGGTGGATTTGGTTACCCGCATCAATCATGATTTTAACATTGATGCTGTGTATAAATTTTATTGGTCAAGCGCTACGCCGTTCGGCCGACGCAAGACAAAGAAAGGGATAAGGGGTGGAAGAAATGACAAATAAGCCAAAGTTTTTCAAAGTATTAAGTACACTTGCAGTTTCAACATTACTACTTTCAGCATGTGGGGGCAGTGGTGGTAGTGAAAAAACGAGCAGCACAAAAAAAGTAGATACAAATAAATTTAGTGCATCTGTTAAAAATGATAAAAAGGAAATTAAAGATGGTTCATTAACATATGGTCTTGTTTCTAACACACCATTTGAAGGACTTTTAAATTTCGCTGTATATGAAGGAGATCCTGATAACCAAGTCATTACAATTTTCGATGAATCTTTATTATCAAATGACGAAAACTGGGAATACACAAATGATGGCGCTGCTACATATGAAATTTCTGCAGATAAAAAGACAATTACACTAAAAATCAAAGATAATGTAAAATGGCATGATGGAAACCCTGTTACTGCTGAAGATTTAGAATACTCTTATCTAGTGATTGGTAGTAAAAAATATGCCGGTTCTCGCTATGACACTCAAATGCAAATGATTGAAGGTATGGAAGATTACCACAATGGAAAAGCCGAAAAAATTTCAGGTATAAAGGTAACGGATCCAAAAACAATTTCGATTACATTTAAAGAGCCGAATCCTTCAGTGAAAACTGGGCTTTGGGCATACCCTCTTCATAAGAAATATTTAGGAGATGTACCAATCGATAAATTAGCAGAATCTGATAAAATCCGTAAAAACCCAATTGGTTTCGGACCTTTTAAAGTGAAGAAAATTACTCCAGGAGAATCTGTTGAATTTGAACGTTTTGATGATTATTATGGTGGAAAACCAAAACTGAAAAGTATGGTTTTAAAAGTTGTTAACCCTTCCGTTGTTAACGCGTCCTTAAAAAATGGTGATATTGACATTGCTGAAGTAAGTGCAGATCAGTATCCAAATGTAAGTAAATTAAAAAATGCACAATTAGTCGGTAAAACCGATTTATACTATAGTTATATCGGCTTTAAATTAGGCCATATGGATAAAGAAAAAGAAGAAGTAGTGATGGATAAGGAGAAATTTAAAGATGTTCGTGTACGTCAAGCGATGGCGTATGCTATTGATCGAAAAGAAATTGGCGAAAAATTATATCACGGCCTACGTTATCCGGCTAACTCACCAATCCCACCATCTCTACCAAAATATCATAACAATAAAATTGGTGCCTATGATAAAGATGTAGAGAAAGCTAAAAAGTTATTAGATGAAGCTGGCTATAAAGATACGAACGGGGATGGATTCCGCGAAGACCCGAATGGTAAAGAATTTAAAGCTAATTTCTTATCAATGAGTGGTAGCGATGTAAGTGAACCACTTGCAAAATTCTTTATTCAATCTTGGAAAGACATCGGTCTAAAAGTAGAGCTTCTTGATGGTCGCTTACATGAATTCAACTCATTCTACGATATGATTAAAAAAGATGATCCAAAAGTTGATCTTTTTGCGGCAGCTTGGGGAACTGCATCTGATCCAGATCCTTCTGGTATTTGGGCTAAAAATGCAGCGTTCAATTACACACGTTGGGCTACTGACAAAAACACAGAATTATTAAAACAAGGTATTTCTCCAAAAGCTGCTGATGAAAAGTACCGTAAAGATGTCTACGATAAATGGCAAAAATTAGTTCATGATGAAGTACCATTAATTCCACTTCATTATAAATTTGACCTAAAAGGTGTAAATAATCGCGTAAAAGATTACAAATATACACCAGAAGATCAATATAAGTGGGGTAAAGTTAGCGTAACGAGCGATAAAGCAGAAACAGAGAAATAATAAAATAGCTCCTGGCACTGAGATACATGCCAGGAGCTATTTTTTATTTACAATCCTTTTCTTACTATTTATAACAACCAATTCCTTCCCTACTCTAATATTAAAAGATTTGATGAAATACCTTTATTAAAACAGCTAATGTAACAGATCCAGCAAATCCCCCTAAACAAATTAAGCTTACCCCTTGACTATATGACAAATTTTGAAATGATTTCATTACTTCCATCCTCCCTATCTCCCCTTTGATACTTTTATTTTACCAATGGGAAAAATTTCATAACATCGATTTCTCTAACAACTAACTTACAAATTTGTAAGTTAACATCTTTTCAACTTATATATCTAGTATTTCCACAAATGAGAGTTATTTATACATAAAAAAGACCTCAGCTATACTAAGGTCTTTAGTTACATTTTATTTTATAATCATCACCGGACATTTTACTCGTTTTGCTATTTTATGACTTACACTACCAAGTACCATTTCTTGCAGTGTATTTAATCCTCTGCTTCCCGCTATAACAAGATCTATATCTCCTGTATTTACATATTGAACAATTGTATCTCCAGGATCACCATGTAATATCGTAATTGTATAAGATATGTTCTCTTTCTTTAATAAAACTTCAATCTCTTTTAATTTATCTTTTCGACTAGCCGATATTGTTTCTAAATCTGTTTGACCTTGTATAATATCTGATTTTGCCGTTCTATTATCTACTACGTACACAACTTCAACATTTGTTTCTTCGCTACATTTTGCAATATATGTTGCATGTTCCGCTGCTCGAAGTGCATGTTCAGAACCGTCACATGCTAATATAATTTGTTTGTACATATGCTGAATCCCCTTTTCGTTATCCTACTCGTATTATATAATAAAGCCTCCTAAAAAGGAGGCTTTTAACTAGCAATTCTTTTATTATAAGTAGCTAAATTTGCAACAAGTTTTGAGCTACGTTCATTTAATCCTGTTATACTTACTTTCACACCACTTTGCTCATACTTTATGATAACTTTATCAATTGATGCCACCGCTGAATCATCCCATACGTGCGCATGAGTAAAATTCATTTCAATTTCTTTTACATCTTCATTAAATGAAAAATTATTTATGAAATCGGCTGTGGATGCAAAGAAAAGTTGACCGTGAATTTCGTATATTTTCTTATTTTCAATATATAAATGTTTCACGTGAATCTTTGCCATATTGAATGCAAATAACACCGCACTAATTACTGTTCCGATAATTACACCTAATGCTAAGTTATGTGTAATTAGGACAATCACAACTGTTACGATCATAACAAATGCGTTTCCTTTTGGTACTTTATGAATCGTTGTTACAGAGTTCCAATCAAACGTTCCGATTGAAACCATAATCATAACCGCAACTAAAGCTGCCATCGGAATATGAACGACATAATCTCCTAAAACGAATAATAATACGATTAAAAATCCGCCCGCTACAAATGTTGATAGGCGACCTCGTCCACCTGATTTAATATTAATAACAGATTGGCCGATCATTGCACATCCTGCCATTCCTCCGAAAAATCCAGCAACGATGTTTGCGATCCCTTGTCCGCGTGCCTCTTTATGCTTATTACTTTCTGTATGCGTCATATCATCTAAAACTGAAGCTGTTAATAAAGACTCTAGTAAACCAATGATTGCAAGCATAACTGCATAAGGTAAAATAATCCCTAATGTTTCTAATGTAAATGGCACATCAGGAATACTAAAGAACGGTAATTCTTTCGGCAGGCTTCCCATATCCCCTACTGTTTTCAACTGTAATCCGCTCATAAGTGCAATGCTCGTCACAATAATAATTGAAATAAGCGTAGAAGGTACAACCGTTGTAATACGTGGAAATAAATATATAATTGCAAGTCCTAATACAACGAGTGCATACATTTGCCAAGTTGCATTTTTAAAATGCGGTAATTGCGCTGTAAAAACTAAAATTCCAAGTGAATTTAAAAAACCACTCATAACAGATTTCGGAACAAACTTCATAAATGAGCTCAGTTTGAACACGCCAAAAATAATTTGGACGATACCTGTTAATATTGTTGTAGCAAATAAATATTGCAAACCATAATCTTTAACAAGCGTTACCATTAATAATGCCATTGCACCTGTTGCAGCTGAAATCATTCCAGTCCTTCCGCCAACAAATGAAATGGTAACCGCAATACAAAAGGCTGCGTATAGTCCAACTGTCGGATCCACGCCTGCAATAACAGAGAAAGCTATCGCTTCAGGGATTAATGCTAAAGCAACGACAATTCCTGATAACACGTCCCCTCTCACATTAGAAAACCAGTCATTTTTTATCGTTTGAAACAAAATACCACTCCTCTACTCCTTTATAATTTGATTTTCTCCATAAGAAAATCTAGCCGACTGCACGAAAGCTATTATATAACGAGTAGAGGATTTTTTGCTATGTAAAAGTTTCCTAAAGAAAAAGACGCTACCTTAGTAGCGTCTTTTCTCATTTCATTAATGTCCACCGTGTCCTTGACCACTTTCCTGAACAATTTCTAACCTCTCATCTAGTATTCCTTGTGTTTCAAATGAAATATCACTCGTACTTCCTAATAAGAAACCGTGATTATATGGTCCAAGTGTTGGATCATCTTTAAACTTCGGCTGAATAGTAGCAAGGAAGTCATACACTGGTTGTGAAGCTTTCCCTTCTTCTAACAAGACAACAGGTGCGTGTTTACCCATATGTGAAAAAGGTGCCCCAGCAACTGCTAAATCTGGTGTTTTGCTTGAAACAAATGATACACCGTGACCAGGTTTTGTGAATCCCCAGCCAAATTTTGTTTTTTCATCTTTAAATTTAGCTAACGCAATCGAGTTTTCTGTAGGGGTCTCTCCACTAATACGCGTTACTTTCCCGTATTTGCTTAACTCCTTTTCTACTTCTTTTGAAACAATTTTTTCTGGCCCTAATATATATATATTTGCTTTATCTTTTCTCATTTTTAATGCCTCTATTGTGGCTTCTGGCACTTTATTCTTTTCTGTATAGAGTAGTGGTTCCGGCATATGAGAAATCCAGTTTACAGCGGGTGTTGTATATAAACGTCCTTCTTCTGCAGACGAACCGACAATAACACTATTTGGGTAGCTTCCTGTTATATCGGCATACTCCTTATCAACATCTTTCGCAAATATAGCTGGGTTCGTTTCTTTTATTTGTTTTACTTTATAACCTTTTAATTGTTCAAGCGCGCTAGTACCTACATCTCCCATCACCATAATTTGTGTTCCATCTTTCGTTCCGATTGGATTTAATCGTTTTATTTCTTTTAACGTCATTTCCGGTATCTTTTCTTTTTCTATAAATAAAATCGGTCCGTTATTCGGATGATGAATAAGGTCTGCACTCGCAATACCTAATTGCCACTCGCTTGCTGGTACTAAAATAACAGCACCCGGCTGGTTCTCTTTATGGGTTGCTGGCCATATCGTTTGCGAAGTTAACACTGCCATTTGCAGGGGATCATTTGTATTTAACCTCGTCACATTTTTTAAACTTGTCGTTAATAAATCATTCGATGCCCCTTCGTTCATTTCTTTTGGCGCGGTTACTTCCTGATTCATTTTCATTTCCTTTTGCTCTGTTTTCTTCTCTTTTGTAGATTCATGGTTTTTATGGTCTGTATTCGTTTGCCCACATGCAGCAAGACCAACTGCTGTAATTATTGTTATCCCCAAAATTCGGGTCATTTTTTTCACTATACCGCCTCCGTATTAATCATTTTTGAGCCAATATGATTACCTAAAATGTAATTTCAACTCCACAATAACAAGCAATTCTGAAGAAATTATGCAGACACATCATAATCTGCACCATTTCTTCATGATTTTGCATTACACTTTAAGTAACGATTATAAATATGGAGGGCTCTCTATGATTGATATACTGCTCGTAGACGATGAACCGAGAATGCTTGAATTATTAACGCTTTATCTTACCCCAATTGGATATAACTGCGTATGTGCGACTTCAGGAGAAGAGGCTATTTTACATATAGAAAATCGAAACTTTAAATTTGTTTTACTCGATATTATGATGCCAAAGATGGACGGATGGGAAACGTGCAAAAAAATCCGATCTTTTAGTAACATTCCTATTATTATGGTTACAGCTCGTGATCAAACAGTAGATGTCGTTCAAGGATTAAAACTTGGAGCCGATGATTATGTAACGAAACCTTTCCATGAAGAAGAACTTTTCGCAAGAATTGAAGCCGTTTTAAGACGTACAAATGAACATAAACAAATCCAATACCACGGTATTGTATGGGATGAAACCAAACACTTCGTTTCTGTCCATAATGAAGAACTCCTTCTCACACCAATTGAATTTTCTTTACTCGGATTATTTTTACGCCATGTGAACTACGTATTAAGCCGTGATCAGCTCATCGAACGAATTTGGGGGTTAAACACAAATACAGAAGATCGCACAGTCGATTCACATATTCGTAATTTACGTGATAAATTGCGAAAAGCAAATTTCCCTATTGATCACCATTTAAAAACTGTTTACGGAGTCGGATATCGATGGGTTGATACTCTAGATTAAGGAGCAAAGCAATGAAGCGAATTTCTATTCAGCTCGGATTTTATTTTTTGATTGTTACACTTTTAATCGAAAGTGTTCTATTTGTCTCGCTTTATTATAGCCTTGTCAACAATAGAGTAAATGAAGAAATGACAGCTTTATTAAAGCGCGGAAATAGTCACAGAGATGTCCTTGAAAAGTATTTTGATAAGCAAACAATCTCCCATGTTGCACTAATGGAATCCGAAGCCGAAACTACTGTTGTTATTACAAATGCAAATAAGGAGGTACTAGCTAAATCCAATGAAATAAATACTACTATAAAAAAGCATATTGAAAAGATGCAAACACGGACAGATCATGACGGAGCAATTATAGAGAATCATTGGAAAACATCTAATTATATATGTACAGTTAGCCCCATTGTAGTGGCTGGAAAAACGGAAGGCTACGTATATATGTTTCTCGGGACGGAATCAATCGAGGAAATGGTTAACGGGCTAACAAGACAATTCATTATTGCCGGAGTCATTACGTTTCTACTAACAGCCATCACCATCTTTCTATTATCACGTTTGTTAACAAAACCATTGTTACACATGAAACATGCAACTGAAAAAATGAGTAAAGGCGATTTGTCCGTTTCGTTAACAACTACTCGAAATGATGAAATTGGTGAACTAGCATCATCTATTCAAACGCTCGCAAATGATTTACATTATATGAAAACAGAGCGAAGTGAATTTCTAACAAGTGTTGCTCATGAATTACGAACACCGTTAACATACGTAAGAGGTTATGCTGACATTGCTTTAAAAGAAAGCACCCCTCCTGAGCAACGTTTGCGATATTTATCGATTATAAAAGATGAGTCTGATTACATTACAAACTTAGTTCAAGATTTATTTTCACTTGCACAAATGGAACAACATAACTTTTCTATTCAAGTAAAGGAAGTGCATTTACACACCTTCCTTACTCGCATAGCTGAAAAAGTAAACGCCATGTATAAAAAAAGATACATTAAAGTTTCTTTCTCTTGTTCTCCTACATTGCTAGTAAACTTAGATGAACAGCGATTTGAACAAGTTATAGTAAACATTTTAAATAACGCTTATAGACATTCAAAAGAACATTCTCATATAAACATTTCTATTACAGAAGAACATAAACGTATCTCCATTACAATTGAAGATGAAGGCGAAGGTATTCCTCTTGAAGACCTCCCTCACATTTTCGACCGCTTTTATCGTGTTGATAAAGCTAGATCACGAGCTACAGGTGGAACTGGTTTAGGACTATCTATCGTGAAGGAAATTGTAGAGCTACACGGCGGGAATATTACAGTAACGAGTGAAGTCAATCACGGGTCTTGCTTTATAATTTCATTACCATCTATAAAGAAACACGACTATCATCAGTAGTCGTGTTTCTTTATCCCGCATTAACGGGCAGTAAGACCCCTACATCAAAATTCAGCGGAAGCAAAGAAGTTAGGTGGGGGATCAACTGCCCGTAAAAGCCCGATTGGTTCAACTAATAATCAGTGGGAGATGAACAAAACCCCCACTGATTAAAGTTTCACTTTATCATTTTACTTTATAATATAAATTTACAAATTGCCCAAAACGTTTCGCATCCGTTAAAGTTAAATTAATTTCCGGGTTCTTGTCTTGAAATAACGGAACTCCAGAACCTAATATGTGAGGGGTAATCGTGACAACATATTCATCAATTAGATTATTCTTAAAGAATTCTCTCAGTAGACTCCCTCCACCGACCATCCATATTTTAGATCCTTCTTGTGCTTTTAACCTTTTTGTAAACTCCACTACATCTTCATTTACAAACTCTACATGTCCGTTCGTGCCTTTTTCTGAATTAGAAAACACATAACATTTTTTATCTAAATACGGGAATGTCTCTGTATGCTCTACTACATAATCGTACGTTCTCTTTCCCATTATTATTGTATCAATCGTTTCATACATTTCTGTATAACCGTTATCTCCCTCTCCTTCTGTTTCCATTAACCACTCTAAATCATCATCTTCTTTCGCAATATATCCATCCAAACTAGCTGCAATAAATAAAACTATTTCACGTGACATATCTTTTCCTCCTTGCATCTCATCTTGATAACATATGATGTAAACAATATACTAACAATAAAACATGACAATTTATGTCATGTTAAAAAGAAAAGGTGATACATTTGTCAAAAGCTAAACGCTTATTAGATATTCTTATATTTGCTTCTGCGAAAAAAACATTTACAGCTCAAGAAATAGCTGATGAATTTAACATTTCCGTTCGTACGGTTCATAGATACATTTTAGATTTAAGTGATATGGGATTACCCATTTATGCTGAACAAGGTCGTAATGGAGGATATAAAGTATTAACAACTAGGGTCATTCCACCTATCTTATTTACGGAAGAAGAAGCGGTCTCCATCTTTTTTGCCTTTCAATCTTTAAGCTACTACAGAGACTTGCCTTTTAATACAGAAATCAATTCTGTCACTCATAAACTATATAGCTCTCTACAACATGAGGCGAAAGCGAAAGTTGATAAAATACGTTCTTATATCTCCTTTTGGAATCCGAAGAGAACAATTGAGACCCCACTTTTAAACAAAGTGTTAACAGCGGCTATTGAAAATAAAAATTTACACTTTCAATACGAATCTAAATCAGGGATAAAAACAAAACATGTTCATCCGATTGGTGTATATGCTCACGACGGGTTATGGTACTTACCGTCCTATGACTTCGGTAGAAAAAAAGTATTACTGTATCGCGTCGATCGTATTCTCTCAATATTATCGATGGAAGAAAATACAGATACATTCATGAATTTAGAAGAGTGGTTTGCCTCTAACTCTAACGTAGTACACAATCCTACTCAGTTACATGTTTTACTGACAACAGAAGGCGTACGCCAATGTAAAAGCGTTCCTTATCTTGAGGAATTCGTTATAGTAAACGAGGATGGGACAGGATATATAAATTCAACAATTGATAAAGGTGAGATTAACTTTATTACTCCTTTATTTTATAGACTTGGAAAAGATGCAAAAGTTTTAGAACCGAAAGAATTGATAGATGGTTTACGTATACGTGCGAAAGAAGTTTTACATATGTATGAAGACGAAAAAAGCTGCTAAATATAAGCAGCTTTTTGTGTATTTGTTCCTATTGTTTTGACTGTTGACGAATATCAAACCACCAACGATGTTTCGCATTCATATTTTCAGTGTCGCCAGTCCCTCTGTAATTGAAAGCATCCAAAAAGATTGAATCTAGTTTATCCTCATCTACAAAATAACCTAAGTTAACTTTTACCGTTTCTCCTGGTCGGATACTGCCAATATTGTAGAAGCTTTTCCCATCTCCGTGAGGCTCTAAATAATCAACTTCTCCCGTCATAATACGCGTTGCATCCATTCCCTCTTCTTTAGCGTATTTCCATGCATTCCCTTCAAATTTAAGCTGCTTTATGGATGGATGCATATAGATTTCTTCTGTCGCCTGTTTACCAATATTTCTCACTGTTGTTGTCAAGTAGACAAATTTAACATTAACTAATTGCGAATCTACTAATGTATCAATTGAATCTTTACCATTCCCTAATTTATATACATCCCGTCTGTACGATAGCAGTTTTCCCGTCTGATCTAAAGCCTTCTTCTTGCTTAATATCCCTAGGCCAAGTTCATTAAAGTTCTCTTGTTTAAAATCTTTAATCGAATCAAAAACTTCAACTTTTTCTATCACATATTCAATTTGGCTGTTATCCATAGATATCGTTACTGGAACCTTTTTCCCTATATGAAATAGTCGTTTGCTATCTTTTTTCAAAGGAATCACTTTAGGTTTTTTAGGTTCATCTGCTTGGCTAAAATACTTTTTATCATAATTTGATATATGTGATGCCTTTTCTTTTGACGTGGGCTCAAGTGAAATATTCCCTAAGACATCTATCATTTGTTCTTCATTTATATCTGATCCAATAAAACTTTCTAACATAATCCCTTCTTTCTCAAAAAAGAGAAAGACCTTCCTATCAAACATTACATTGTTGTTTCCAGTTTCTTTATGAACAATTACTGCTTTCTTGCCACTTATCTCTTTTTCTTCGTAGCTTTTTGAATATAAAGTTTGAAAGTCCGCATTTTCCCCTACTCTCCAAAGACTAAATGAAAAGCCTCCATTTGCGTCGTTATCTTTAAATGAATATTTCATAGCAGAGTCATCAATTGCTTCCATATTTTCTGGCAATTTACCAATCTTCAACTTATACCACTTATCACTCTTTTTCGAGTCCTTGTTTGTTACTGAAACATTTACTTCGTAATTTTGTTTTTGGACAATCATATTATAGACTTTCACTGCACCAAAAACGGTTGTCGGCATACCAATCAATAAGCAGGCAGCAGCGATTAACATACGATGTCTTTTACGCTTTTTCTGTGGTTGTCCATCTTTCAGCTTCATTTCCTCCATAAACAATTTCTTTTTGCACGTATATGTATGTGAAAATTCATGTTGTTCTTCGGATTTATCAAAATCATCTAAAGCAATTTTTTCAGCAAGTTCATATATTTCTTTGGAGTTCTTTGAATTCGTCATGTTGTATACCTCCTATCATATTTTGGACTCGTTTTCGAGCGCGTTCAAACTGCTTGCGGACATTAGCCTCCGTAATCCCCATTACACTTGAAATTTCTTGATACGTTAAGTTATAGAAGACTTTGTACTTAAACACCTGTCTGTTAGATTCATTTAACTCTTTTAGCAATGTATCAATTTGAACCTCAGACATTTTACGTTTTTCCCACTCTTCAATATTTTCATCTACTGCTTCTATTGATTCTCTTTCATATTCTTCTAAAAATGTTTCATGTCGTTTATTTTTCCGGTAACTATCAATCGCCTTGTTTTTCGCGACCCTCAAAATATAGCGTTTAAGCTCTTGAGTAGCCAAGCTATGGAGCTTTTCCAAGTTCTTATAAAGAGTAATAAACGTCTCTTGAACCGCATCTTCAGCCTGTTGAATATTATTTAAAATAGAATAAGCTACATAATAAATTTTTTGTTCATACAACTCATATAGCTCTTCCATCTTTTCATAATCGTTGTTTGTAACTTTCATATAATTCCTCCTCTCACTCTATATAACGAATGAGCACTGTAACTTTGTGACACTGCAAAATCTTTTTATAGATAAAATTTAATAATAGAATAAGCAAAAGCCCAATTTCTCTATTGTAACTAAGAAATTGGGCTTTTTAATATTAGAATTTTCCTGACTGTATCTCTAAGAAAAATTCTTTTACACCTTTTCAATATGCAGTATTTGCTCTATCTCTTCTTTTAACAACGTCTTTATTTCTTCCAAATTATGATTCTTCTTTTCCTCCGGTTGCACCGTATAAAACTCAGCAAACGAACGCTCTTTATATCTTGGTACGACATGCATATGGTAATGTGTTAACTCGTTAAATACTCCACCATTTTGACAAACTGTAATTCCATCTGGTTTATATAATGCCTTAATCGCTTTTGCAATCAGCTTAGAAGCATCCATAATTGATCTTGCTACAACGTCATCTAATTCGTCTACTTCTACAACATGCTGCTTTGGCACAATTAAAGTATGTCCTGGGTAGAAAGGCGCATGATCTAAAAAGCAAGTTACATAATTATCTTCATATACTTTATATATTTTTTCCTCTTCGTTTGCTAATTTACAACCTAAACAGTCCACTACACTTTCCACTCTTTCTAAAAACATAAAAACGTGAGAATACGGCTCTCACGTTTTTATGTTTTACTTTATCAATTCAATCGTTTCCGTAACCTTTATACTATCTTTTACAGATTGAACAATCGTACAATTTTTCACTGCAAGCTGCAATGCTTTGTTCAACTGCTCTTCTGTAATGTTTTCCGCTTTAATTTTATAGTGCAAATGAACACTTTCAACTGGTTTGGATAAAGCTTCACTTCTACCAATTTCAGTTTCGATCGTAAACGTATCGTATGTAATACGTTTCTTTTCTAAAATTGTTCGAAAGACAATTGCACTACATCCTGCGATAGAAGAAACGAGTAATTGTAACGGTGAATACCCGTTTTCTTTTCCAATCGCTAATTGAGCGTACGATAAATCTGCCTTTATATCATCGTGTTTGATTGTTAGTTTCATTTGTTTTGTCCATCTCCACTTTCATCGGTTTCTGCTGTTTCTTACTCATATAATAATAATATATATAGCAGAAAATGATAAATGGAATACCGCAGTATAACGCCATTCTTTGTTCAGGAATAAACGCTAAACTAATAACAACGATGCTATTTGTAATTAAAGCTAAAATTGGAACAATCGGATATAGTGGTGTTCTATACTTTAAGTCCTCTAACTTTCCTCCGCCTTTTATATACTGACTTCTAAAGCGAAGTTGCGATAGAGCAATAATGATCCAACTTGAAACAGCCGATAAACCAGCTATCGATAATAAGTACATGTATACTGTATCTTCTGCAAGGAAACTTGTGAATAGGGATAATCCAGCTACCGCAATCGTTACGACTAGCGCTGTAATTGGAATACCACGTTTATTTACTTTCTTGAAAGAAGTTGGTGCCATTCCTTCATTTGCAAGTGACCATAATATACGTGTCGCTGCATATAATCCAGAGTTCGCTACAGATAATAACGCAGTAATAATAACGAAGTTCATAATATCAGCTGCATATGGAATACCGATTTTATCAAATACAACTACGAATGGACTTTCAATTACGCCTGCTTCCTTCCAAGAAATTAATCCTACTAAAATTGTCATTGTTAAAATGAAGAATAACATAATACGCCATACTGTATTACGGATCGCACGTGGAATTGTTTTTTCTGGATTTTCACTTTCTCCCGCTGCAATTCCGATTAACTCTGTTCCTTGGAACGAGAAGTTAACTGTAATCATTGTAAGTAATACGGCAGCTAGTCCATTTGGGAAAAGTCCACCATCGCTTACAAAGTTAGAGAAAAGAGGTGCTGCTTCTTTTCCGTCATACGATATAAATCCTAATAATGCACTACCACCAAGAACAACAAATGCAAGGATTGTAATTACTTTAATACTAGAAAACCAAAATTCTAATTCGGCATAACTTTTTGCCGAAATTGCGTTTGAAGCATATAAAATAACGCCGAATACAAGGCACCATACCCAAACATCAACATTTGGAAACCATCTTTTCATCATTAAACCGATTGACGTTAATTCTAGTCCTACTGTTACTGCCCAGCCAAGCCAGTATAACCAGCCAATCATAAAGCCCGTTCCTGGTCCAATAAACTTCGTTGCATACTTTTGGAAAGATCCCGAAACCGGCATTGCTACCGTTAACTCTCCAAGACAAAGCATTGTTAAATACATAATAAATCCGCCTACTAAATATGAAAGGATGGCTCCCCCTGGTCCAGCCTGATTAATAGTGTAACCTGAACCTAAGAAAAAACCAGTTCCGATTACACCACCTAGTGCGATCATAAATAAATGTCTACTCTTCATCGTACGATGTAATTTCTCATTCGTTGGTTGCTGCATCTAAATCCTCCCCCTACCATACCCCTATGTCTTGTTAAAATTTTCTGATAATAAAAATATACACGAAAGCGATTACATTTTCTATATAAAATTAAAACTTTTCTGATAAAATAATATAAAAAATCTAATTATTGCAAGATTTAAATTCTATTTAGAGGAAAATAAGGATAAACAAGGAAAAAACCCTTACATATATTGTAAGAGTCAACGAAGTTCTAACCTTCTCGATAAAATTGATAAACTATAATTTACGATAAAATACATACAAGCAACTACTATAAACGTCGGAATCATATAATTTACATTTTGCCCGCTAATAATTTGAGCATTATGAATAAGCTCTGGTAGTGATATAACGACTGCTAGCGCTGTATCTTTCAGCAATGAAATAAACTGACTGACAAGTGGCGGGACCATTCTTCTTAATGCTTGTGGCAAAATAATATGCCACAGCGCTTGAACATACGTTAATCCGGAAGACCTCGCTGCTTCGATTTGCCCTTTTTCGATAGATAATAGACCACTTCGAACAATTTCAGATATCATTGCAGCTTCAAATATTGTTAAAGCAACAATTGTAGCTGTTATAATTTCTAATTTCAAGCCTGCTTCTGGAAGTGCAAAATACGTGAAAAATATAATTAACAGTAGTGGTAAGTTTCGAATCACTTCAACGATAATTCCTAATATTTGTGAGACGACAGGTATTTTCGTGTAGCGCAATATTCCTATTACACTACCGATAATAAAGCTAAGTACAATTGCTACGAGCGCTACCTCTAACGTTATAAGTAATCCTTTTAATAAAAATAGAATATGATCCCCTGTAATTGCCCCCTTAAAATCCATTTACACCTCCTCCTTTGCAAAGCGTTTTTCTAAATAACGCACTAGCATACTGAGCGGAATTGTTAATATTAAATAAAACATCCCGACAAATATATAAACATCAAACGTAACAAACGTCTTCGTTGAAATTAAATCTCCTTGATACATTAAATCAGTACCAGCGATAATTCCGAGTATGGAAGAGTTTTTTACTAAATTGAGAAATTGATTTCCTAGAGGAGGAATTACGATTTTCATCGCTTGAGGTAAGACAACATAATACATCGCCTGTACATACGTTAACCCTGAAGACCTTGCTGCTTCCATCTGACCTTTCGCGACTGATAGAATACCAGCGCGAATGACTTCCGCAATAAAAGCTGCCGTATATACCGTAAGCGTAACTGTTCCTGCTACAAAACCATTTAAAGTAATTCCTATTACAGGTAAAGCGAAATAAAATATAAATGCAATTAATACGAGTGGAATATTTCTTACAAACTCTACAAAAGCTGATCCTACCCAATTTAAAATACGAATCGGTGCAATACGCATTACCGCCAAAATTACTCCTAAAATAAAGCTTCCTATTAATGCAATTACACTAGACATAACTGTATACTTAAAGCCTTCTAAATACATATCAATGTTATTCGTTAGTATAGAAAAATCAGGCACATATTCTCCCCTCTTTCTTTACAAGAAGAGGATGAGCATCCCTCATCCTCTCACTCTTATTATTTATTCCAATTAAGTGTCACTTTATTTTTCTTGTTTTTGACCAATCCATTTCTCATACAATTTATCGTATTCTCCATTCGCTTTCATATCTTTTAGCAAGCTATTAATCTCTTTCGTTAAATCATCTGCACCTTTTTGCACTGCAATTCCGTACGGTTCATCCGTGAAAATTTTCCCTACAACTTCATAATTTGAATCTTGTTTTGCCATGCCGTAAAGAATTGCATTATCTGTCGTTAAAACATCACCTTTTCCTGCTTTTAACGCCGTAAACGCCTCACTGTAATTTTCAAATTCTAATACAGTCGCTTCTGGTGACTTTTGACGAATGTTATTTGTAGATGTTGAGCCTTTTACAGCTAATACTTTCACACCTTGTTTTATATCATCAATACTCTTAATATTGCTTCCTTTTTTCACAAGTAACGATTGCCCTGCTTTAAAATATACATCTGAAAAATCAACTTCTTTTTTACGTTCTTCCGTAATTGTCATTGTTGCGATAATTGCATCAATGTCACCGTTTTTCAGTAGTGGAATACGCGTTTTAGACGTTACTTCTTTTAATTCTAGTTTCTTTTCATCTCCAAGGATTTTTTTCGCAAGCGCCTTTGCGATATCAACATCAAATCCTTCTACCTGCCCTGTTGAAGGATTTTTCAAGCCAAATAAGTTCGTATCATTCTTCACTCCAACTACTAGTTTCCCGCGCTTCTTAATTTGTTCAACAGCCCCGCCTTGCTTCGTATTCGTTTCTTTCGCCTCATCTTTTTTACTTCCGCACCCAGCAACGACAAGTACGAATAAACATGAAAATACGATTAACGTAAACAACTTTTTCATTTTAAGCATGAAATTCCTCCTCTAATGATTTAGCACCCGACTTAAAAATAAACGAGCTCTTTCTTGTTCAGGATTTGCAAAAAATTGCGCCGGTGTTGTATCTTCGATAATTTGACCATCATCCATAAATAAAATCCGATCTGCTACCTCACGTGCAAATCCCATCTCATGCGTGACGACGACCATCGTCATCCCTTCTTTAGCTAGCGTTTTCATAACATCAAGTACTTCCCCAATCATCTCCGGATCAAGAGCAGACGTAGGCTCATCGAATAGCATAATTTCCGGCTGCATCGCAAGTCCTCTAGCAATTGCTACCCTTTGCTGTTGTCCTCCGGATAGTTGATGCGGATATACATTAGCCTTCTCCGGGATTCCTACTTTCTCTAAATAAAACATTGCTGTTTTTTCTGCTTCTTCTTTGGAAACTTTATTTACTTTAATAGGTGCTAGTGTAATATTTTGAAGAACCGTTTTATGCGGGTATAAATAAAAATGCTGAAAAACCATCCCGATATTTCGGCGTAATTCATTCATATCTGTTTTTGCATTGTGTACCTCCGTATTTTGTACGATTAATTCTCCGTCGGTAATTGTCTCTAGCTGATTTATACACCGAAGCAACGTGCTTTTTCCTGATCCTGAAGGACCAACTACTACTACCACTTCGCCTTTTTTCACTTGCACATTAATATTTTTCAAAACTTGAAAGTTGCCATAATATTTATTTACGTTACGAAACTCTATCAACATACTCACCCCTTCCCCTAACAAAGCATGTACATTCTTTTTATATTCAAAAACAGTCCCAAAAATAACTTTTAGCTTCAATTTGTCCATAAAAAAAAGCAAAGAGTTTCCCCTTTGCTTCTTCATTTCTATTCTGTTAAGATACTTCTTCTTTCTTATCTTTCCCGTATTCATGCTCCCAGAAATCAGCATTTTTAATTCCTAATTCCTGCGGATCAAATACTGGATCTTTACCTTCTTTTTTCTGCTTTTCATAGTCTTTTAATGCGATCAATGCTGGTTTTTGTAGTAGTAAAATCGCGATAATGTTAACCCATGCCATAATCCCTACACCAATGTCACCTAAAGCCCATGCTGTTGCAGCTGTTTTTACACAACCATAGAATACGACTCCTAAGAATACAAATTTTAGTACGATGGACATCCAAGGACGGTCTTTATCACGATTTAAGTATGCAATATTCGTTTCTGCAATGTAGTAATACGCCATAATTGTTGTAAACGCGAAGAATAGTAAAGAGATTGCAACGAAACCATTTCCAAATCCAGGGAAAACAGATTCTACCGCTGCCTGTGTATAACCAGGACCCGGCTGTGCACCATTTAATTTATTGACGATAAAGTTTTTTCCGCTTGCATCAAATACGTTATACATGCCTGTAATAATCATCATAAATGCTGTTGCTGAACAGACGAATAATGTATCAATGTAAACGGAAAATGCTTGTACTAACCCTTGTTTAGCTGGATGTGATACTTCAGCAGCTGCCGCCGCATGGGCCCCAGTTCCTTGCCCTGCTTCATTGGAATAAATACCACGTTTTACTCCCCAAGAGATTGCTAAACCAATAATTCCACCAAAAGCTGCTTCTAATGCAAATGCACTTTTTAAAATTAACATGAAAGCATCTGGTAATTTTTCAATATTCATAGCAACAATGACGCAAGCTACTAAAATATAACCAAGCGCCATAAATGGCACTACAACTTGCGCTACGTTAACAATTCGCTTAACTCCACCAAAAATAATAAGCGCTAATGCCGCTACTAATACCGCTCCAGATACAGAAGTATTAATACCGAAAGCTGTTTCCAAACTTACAGCAATACTATTTGCCTGAACACCCGGTAACAGCATCCCCGTTGCAAGAATTGTTGCTGCAACGAATACTAATGCATACCATTTAACCCCTAACCCTTTTTCAATGTAATAAGCTGGACCACCACGGAATTGGCCTTGATGCTTCGTCTTATATATTTGTGCAAGTGTCGATTCTACATAAGCAGAACCTGCTCCTAGAAAAGCTACCACCCACATCCAAAAGACAGCTCCTGGACCACCAAATGCAACAGCCGTTGCAACACCCGCAATATTTCCTGTTCCAACGCGCCCTGATAAAGAAAGTGCTAACGCCTGGAACGAAGAAACACCAGCATCCGATTTTTCTCCTTGAAATGTAAGCTTCACCATTTCTCCTACATGCCTTACTTGTAAAAACCTCGTTCGAATGGAAAAATATAAACCTGCTCCTAAACATAAATAAACAAGTGCTGGACTCCAAACAATATTATTGATCCAACTTACGATAGCTTCCAACATTCCCCCTCCTCTTTTTATAAAGAATATTCAGAATATATATAAAATTATAAGTGTATACCGAATCTAGGACAATATTATTTTAATAAAGTAAACATATTTTTGTATAAAAAAACAAAGTATATATTTGTTTTATATACTTTGTTTTGAACTAAATGTATTATATATTCACAATTGCTTCTTTTTTGATAATTCTTCCGTATAGCTCTTCCGATAATTTCAAGAAATTATCAGGCATATCTTTCCCTTTAAACTTCTTTTGAAGCGTTCCATATAAACCTATATCACGTAAGCGTAAAAATAGTGGTAACGATTCATACCAACTATCCGCCAGCCTGTGCTCATATTCGTATCCTTTTCTTAACACTTGTAACTGTTTACGAGCGAATGTCGTCTTCTCCTCCACTGTCCACGGTGTAAAAAGGACCGAGTAATAAAGAACCATTGCCAAATCATGAATGAAGTAATTATAGGCCGCATCATCAAAATCAAAGATTGTAAGCTCTTTCCCATCATAATGGAAATTACCTGGATGAATATCGCCATGCATAAGGCCGAATGTTTCTCTTCCAATTGGAAGAGTCTTTATTTCCCCCATTAATACAGCAGCAACCTCTTTCACTTTCTCATCTTCTAATTCATTAACAATTCCACTTTCGTCTTCTTCCCACGTTTCACGGTAGTCTGTTTTAGGATAATCCATTGTAAGTCGATGCAGTTGTCCAATCGCTTTTCCCCACGCTTCAAAATAAGCATTTCCCCAATAAGGCGATTCTTCTCCTTTTACTTGCTCACCTTTTGCATATGTAAATAAGGAAGCGAAAAAGAAAGTCCCATCCTCTGCTGCGATTTCTTCTACAAGATTTTGAGACGTTGAATAAAGAGGTCCTGCTACCTTTGCCCCATTCTCCGCAACATATCGTAAAAAATCTAGTTCAGCCTCTACCTCTTGTTTAGAGCGATGAGAAGAATGTGTTAAACGTAATACGTAATCTTCATCATTATCACCCTTCGCCTTAAAAATATAATTCTCAAAATCTCCAAGTGGCTTTTCTTCCACTGTTACATGAAACAAATTCGCTGCTGTTTTTAAAATCTCTTTTGTAAAAACACGTTCTACAGCTATTTCCATATGTATCCCTCCTATATATCTTCTTAATTCGACACAAAGGTGAGAAGTACTGCTATGAATAATCTAAAAACAAAAAAGGTTGATTCACTAAATCAACCTTTACATTATTAAAAGTTTTATTTATCAATTCTTCATCAATTGATTCTCGTATATAACATTTATTTTTATTTCTCTTCACCTTTTGTCTGCATTGAATTGAAAGTCCAATTTAATTTTAATGAATCTCCTTGAAATACATTTTGCTCTGCATTATTATCTACAAATGTGAACATTACATAGAAAGTATCATCATCACCAGGAGCAAGTCCATTTCCTTCTCGGTCTACAACACCTTTTTGTACAAGATCAGGAATACTTCCATTTTGCGTAGATACCTTTAATTCAGATAATGTAGTAGACCAAATTGGAACCTCATTTTTATCCAAATTCCACAAGAAATCAACACGGATATGATCACCAAAATCAGCATTTCCATTATCTCCTTTAGCATCGATTACACTGTAATCTGTCAGGAGTTTCACATCTCCTATTGCTAAAGTTCCTTTGTTTACTAATTGAAAACCACGCTCCATTTCATCACCTGGTTTAATATTATCGACATTAATAACAACTTCAGGGTTCACACTCAAATCTAAAGTACCCGCTGCAAAAGTGTTTTGTGACACTTCCTTATCACTAAAATACGCATATGTTCCCCCGCCAATTAAAGATAAGCCAAGTGCTGCAGTTACAACACCCATACCAAGTTTTTTCTTAATACTCATTTCACAAGTCCCCCTATTTTTAAAGTTCAAACTACAAACCTTATTTCCATCCCACAAAATAATTTAAGCAACTACCTTGTCCCACAGCGAAAGTGAACCAAATTTAAACTAGTTACTTCATATATCAAAACGACTATTACTTTTAAAATAACCGGTAATGTTACCGTAAATCATTACCGGTTATTTGTTAGCCAATCTCATTTCATTTACTATTCATTGTCTGATTGCATTATTTACTCTAGAAGTTTGCCCACTTATTTTTTTGGTTCTAAGCCAATAGAGCGTAAGATTTTATCTAATGTCACTGGACCTACATTTTCTTTCGGTTTCTGATTTTCTTTAGCATCTGGACTCTTTTTCAAGAAGTTTTTCTCAATAAAACGAATATCTGTTTCATCTACAACACCATCTTGATTTATATCTCCATCTTTTACAGATACTTTTCCTTTTCCATACGATAAAGCTGCTATTCTAGCATCTTGAATGTCTACCATTTTATCTCCATTTACATCACCTGCAAGGTTATCATCCATGTCAACTCTAAAGTTTTGTCCCACTAATTCACCGTCTTGCACCTTCCCTATTTTTGTTGTTAATTTACTATTTAAATGACCTGGCATTTCTACGAAAATATCATATTCTTTATCGCTTACTGGGACACTATGAATTTCAAATTGCCCGTTATCACCAATCGTTCCTGTATATTTCTTTCCATCCTTGCCAACTGCGTACACTTTTGCTCCTAGTTTTGTATAGTCTTTCTTACCTAAATACCCCTCTTCATTCAAGAAAGCTTCCGGGCCAATATACCCTGTAATCGTTGAATGTTTCGAAACAATAGCAAAAGATTTATCTTTAAACGCAGGAATCTCAATGCCTTCTGATGCAACAGCTTTTGTATAAGAGAACTTCTCTACTCCAAATGCAGTTAAATCATTAAAGTATTCATCGTTCGTCATCTCGAATGTAACATCTAAAAATGGTGTATCTCCATCTAATCCTTTAAATTCTTTTCCTTCTAATGATGCCCCAACTTTCACCTTGTTTTCCCAAGCTCCTTCTTCACTTATCTTCGGATCTTCTAATTTAAGGTTCAGTCCATGTTGTTTTACATATTCCGTAAGTGCTGGATTTGGTTTCACATCTGTAAATTTAAAGAGCTGCTTGTAATAAGGAATTTCAAATGTACCTGACATAAGCTGTTTTACATTATTAAGATTCAAAGTTAATGTAATTTTCTCTCCTAATTTGATTTTATCTTTGTCATAACTTGGAACAGCGTATTCTGTCCCTTCCTTTACAAAGACGTAATCTTTATATCCAGTTGCCATATTCCCTGCAGTTGCAAGATCATATCCAAATAATTTTAAATTTAACGGCTCGTTTATTTCCTCTGGAAGTACTCCAAATTTAAAATCACCATTTGCTTGAATTGTATTCAGCCAACCTGATGGAAAGGCTGAGTTTTGATAATATACAATTTGGTTCGCTTTTTGATCATACTGCAAGCCTTTTGCCTTCAATGCATCTACTGTAGAATCATAAATATTACCATGCACCCATAATGCACGTTGGCCGTCTTCTTCTTTAAACATAGAATCATTGACTTCATGTATACCAGGTTGTACATCCTTAAATTTCATTTCCGGTATAACATTATCAATGATAATGCTATCGCCTTTTGTATACGATTTTCCTTCTTTATCATATCCAACGAAGTTCAATTCGTAATCTCCATCAGGCAACATAACAGGTTTATCCCCAATTGGATGAGCTGGATCTCCTGTGAATGGAAGTACATACCCTCCCATACCAGAAAACATCATATATTCAATATTCGGTGTTAGACTACTTGCATTAAGTGTACCAACGACTCCTAATGCCTTTCCTGTCTTTCGGTCCTTCACAACTGCATCAATAGTTTCAAGAGGACTATTTAGTTTAAATGTCAAAGGCGAACTTGGTCTCTCCATAAACGGATGGAATTTAGATGCATCTGTTGCCATTGCATCTCTCAGTAAATCTACAGACGCAATCCCTTTTTCTGTGAATTTAACTGCAAATGGTACTTGATATACTTCTTTTTCATTGTTTTTATTTGAAATATGAATATAGCCCTCATATCTACCAAATTCAGCGTTTTCTGGAATGATAATTTCAGGGCTAATTTCCTCTGATGTACTAGGAGCTACTTTAATAGAATCTGGTACATTTAGCTTCACACCATTCTTCGCTGCATCTTGCACACCTACACTTGTAGATGAAAACTCTACTTCTAATTTAAACTCTTTTCCATCAGTTTTACTGCTGTTCTTAATTAAGACTTTTCGACTATCTTTAATAGGCCCATTTTCAATTTGATTTTTATACCCAAACGCAATAGAACCTGTTTTTTCTTCAATTTCTACTTCTTCATCATCTACAACGTTTGATGTTTTATCGATAACCTCGATAGATGTATCTGCATGAACTGCACGATATGCATCAATTCGTCCAGAGCCCACCTCAAATACAGAACGCTCTTCTTTTAGGTCAACTGCGGTATTCATAAGTGCTTCTTTTACTTCAAATGGACTATAGTTTGGATGTTCTTGTAAAATAAGTGCCGCTACCCCTGCAGTATGAGGAGTTGCCATAGATGTACCTGACATACGTCCATACGCTACCGAATAATTTTCTCCATCTTTTGGATCATTAATATATTCAGGAACAGTTGAGAAAATAGACACACCTGGTGCTACAATATCTGGCTTAATATCATCTGTTTTAGTTGCAGGACCACGGGAGCTGAAATCAGCCAAGTGATCTCCCTCTGTTTTTATATTACTAAGTTCTCCAAATGCTAACGACACATCTCCTTGTACAGCTTTTGCTTGCAATTTCTCACCATCTACTTTTGTTAAGCGGAACGATGGAATAGATGAAGTACTTTCCCCAAGATAACTTGTAATTTCCCCATCTACATTGTTGTATACAATTACCGCCTTTGCGCCTGCTTCCTTAGCATTTTTAATTTTTTCATCAAATGTAATCTCACCACGTTGGATAAGAGCTAACTTCCCTTTTACATCTTTCCCTGTAAAATCACCTGATTTCCCAAGCCCTGCATATACAACCGATAAGGATTGTCCTTTCAAATCTTCAATCTTATCAGTAAAGCTTTTTCCAAGTAGCATCATCTTATCTACATGTACATCACCTGCATCGGCGGAAAACGTTGGAATATTCACTGCAGCGTCACTGGCTCCAACTGTAATTGGAAGTGCTGCTGCACTAGGTGATCCTATAGTACCTTCTTCCGGACCACTATTACCAGCTGCTACTACTGTAACAACACCTGCTAACATCGCATTGTTCACTGCAACAGAAGTAGGATATAAAGGATCATTAATAGACGCTCCTAGTGATAAATTGATAACATCCATATCGTCTTTCACTGCTTTATCAATCGCAGCAAGAATACCGCTTGTTTGTCCACTTCCATATGGACCTAATACGCGATATGAATATAAGTCTACATCTGGAGCAACGCCCTTCACTGCATAATCCACACTATTCTGTTTGTCTGCAGCAATTGTCCCAGCTACATGCGTACCGTGGGATGTATAATATGCACTTCCCTCATAAATCTCAGGATATCCTCCAGAATTTTGCCAATCCTTATACGTTGTCTCCATTGGATCAGCATCATTATTAACAAAGTCCCATCCTTTTATTGAGTTCGGATCTATTTTAGTTGGATCTTCACCTTGTTTTGCACGATACCCTTTATATGCATCTTTCAAATCCGGGTGGTTGTAATCAATACCTGTGTCTAGTACACCTACCTTAATTCCTTTTCCTGTTATTTTTTCATCATGTAGCTTGTCTACACCAATTTGTGGTACACTATCTGCCATTTTTGGTTCAACAGCAGTCTTAGCTGTTTCTTTCGGCAAATCAATTTTAACCTCATGATCTTCCCATACGCGCTTAACGATACCGGTACGAACTAAGTCTTCGATTATATTTGCTGGTAAAGAAATCGCTACACCATTAAAAGCATTCTTATATTCTCTTGTTATCTTTGCAGATTTTACATTTGTCCCTTTCTCTTTATTCTTTTGAAGCTGTTCAAGCTCTGCTTTAAACCCTTTATGTGATGCCTCTACCTTTTGTTCCGCATTTGAAAGAGCTATCTTTTTCCCTTTAGCCGCTTGTTTTAATACCTCAATTTTGCTAGGCGCTTGCTTAAATTCTATAATCACATTTACATTATTAGGACTTGCTGTATTGATACCTGGCGAAATAACAAAACCTGGTTTTGTATCTAACGTTTTTAAGGCATTACGTTGTTCCTTTGTAAGGCCTTTTAAGATAGCATCTGCATCATCAATTCCAGTTAAAGTAGATGTATTTACCTCTTCCGCTAATACGTTATATGGAATCCCTTGAGACAATAACATTCCAACTGTTAACGTTCCAATAAGAACCTTTCCAAATTTCCCTCGTTTCATATTGCATCTCCCCATTATTAATATTATTTTTTGAAACAAATTGATTCTTAAATTCCCATGTAGCATCGGAAACTCTATCAATCTCAATCTTTTGTATCATGAAAGATTTCCAACGCCACTACCATCCCCATACCTCATATAGCTAACCACTCACTTTACTCTTTTTATAAGAGCCCCCCATCATTTATTTCCAACAAAAGATTTTCATAAAATGAATTATTAACAATATTAAAATGTAATTCTATTTTTATTATTTCACATTTTGATTATTCTGAAAATTAAACAAAAGGAGTATCTTTTCTCTAAGGATTCTATGCCTACATAGTACAAAAGAACTATCTTGTCCTTTATTCTTTGTGATACAGAATAAATCGACACGATAGTTCTTTGATAGATTTCTTATTTAATCTAGCGGAACCAATTGATTTCGAACTGCATAAATCACTGCTTGCGATCGACTTTTCACATTTAGTTTTTTAAAAATTTTATTGATGTGTATTTTAACTGTTTTATCACTAATATATAAAACTTCAGCAATTTCTTTATTACTAAGTCCTTTTACTAGTTCAAAGAGAATTTCCTTTTCACGTTCCGTCAGTTCATTTTCATTTGATTCTACTTTCATTTTTTGCTGATGATATGTAATTAATTTTTTAGTCATACGCGGATGAATAACTGAATCACCTCGATATAACATTCGAATTGCTGCTACTACCTGCTCTGATGAGGAATCCTTCAATAAATAACCATCAGCACCGGCCTGAAGTGCATCCATTAAATACTCATCATGTTCATACATTGTAAACACAAGTACTCGGCAACTCGGATAAATTTTTTTCACTAACTCTGTAGCTTCAATCCCATTTTTCCCTGGCAGGTTAATATCCATCAAAATACAATCTGGTCCGCATTCTTCTACTTTTCCCAATACTTCATCCCCAGAGCTAGCTTCTCCAACCACTTTCATATCAGATTCATCTTCTAGTATGCTCCGAATTGCATCCCGTAAAAAAGCATGATCATCTACTACTAATATTTTAATCATTTTACGCACCCCTTGTTTGTGAATCTGGAATTAACAGTGTAATTTCTGTCCCCTTTCCTATAGAACTATCAATCTGTAAAGTAGCCCCTAATTGGTCAGCTTGTTCATTCATATGTAATATACCATAATGTGGCTCATTCTTTGTTTTAACCATAGACTCAAATAGTGAAAATCCAACTCCATTATCCTTAACCCTTAAAAGAACGTGTTCACTTTGATAACTGAGTAAAACATCAGTCTTTTTTGCTTGTGCATGTTTTACAATGTTTTGCAAACTCTCTTGTAATGTATCAAATATAACTCTTTCTTTTGAAAAACTAAGCGCACGTGCATGACCTCTTTCATGATAGGTAATGTCTAGTTCATATTCTCGTTTTAAAGATTTTATTTTACTTGCTATTGCCTGCTTAAGGCCTAATTGTTGTGTCGGATATGGTTTTAAAGCATAAATAGAATAGCGAACTTCTCCTAGACTTCCTCTTAAATCTTTTATGCTTTTCTCAACTACTTGCTGCATATCTTTTGGTTTATCATGGTATTTTTTCCGTGCGGATTCTAGTTGGAATATTACCCCCGCTAATGTTTGCGCAATACCATCGTGAATTTCACGGGCAATTCTATTTCTTTCTTCTAAAATCATCCTTTTTTTCTGTTCAGAAATCAATATCCTTGTTTTAACAACGTTAGCTAATTGGTTAGAAAATGTAGCTAACGACTGTACATCTTCTGGAAAGAAACCCGCATTTCTACTTTTCCCTGCAACAAACATTCCGACTAATTCATCATTTACTATAAGAGGAAAATATACAAGTGAGCGTATAACACTATCAAATATTTCATCTCCAGGAGCCGTACCAATTTTCCAATCATTAAATACAAGATTTTTAGAAAGTTTCTCAAACGCCCTTGATATTTCTGAATCATCAGAAATATGAGAGCGCACTTTCCCATCTTTTAATAGAATACTCCAGTTCCCATCATCTTTTGTCCATATTACATATGCTTGTATGCCAAAAAAACCTTTAAGTGCTTGTTTAATATGTTTCAAATTTCCTCCAGTTAATCCTCGACTAATTTCGGTCGTAATAAGAAATAACTCATATAATCGTTCCTTCTCCATCCTTATCCGTACAGAAAAAGAACTAATAACTGAAGCTGCTACAAGTGGAAAAAAGAAAAACAGTACTGTAATCTCGTTTATTTCCACACTATATATACTAATTAATACATGCATCAGGGCCGCATAAGAGAAACCAAAAGTTTCGCAAAGAAATACCGTTACAGTTTTTTTATACCACTGATATATTGAATATGGCTGTGGAAGAAGTATCATCAACAAATCGTAAAAACGATTGTTGAAAAAACAAAAAAACACGCAAAATAATAACAAAGATATTAAATTTTCATATAGAACTGACATAACTATCTTATTAAGTAATAAGGACATACATTTGTTTGAAAACCATTCGGCCAAAATCAAACTAAGTGCATGCTGAGTACTATTAAATAACATTCTTTGTATCGGTGAACGACGATGCAGGTGAATAATTAGCGTTACGAGTACAATAGCAGTAATAGTTATATGGATTCCAAACTGCCAACTCATAGCATAGATTATCGGAAAAGTAAGCGAGCTAGTTCCTCTCCAAAATCTTACAGGAAAATACTCTGCAATCCCCATAAATAGTAACAACATTATTAGTATTGTTGAATGAGAAGGGATTTTAATTTCAAGTAAAGATATAGTTATAGTAACCAAACCAAGAAAAGAAATAAAATAAAGATAAGAACTAGCAATCTTTTCTCTCATAAAGATAGAATTTACATCCTTCAAAACAACCCCTTCTTTCTTTATAAAAACTTCATTTTCCCTATTATCCAATAAAAAACCGGCACTGGCAAAATGGAAGAACATCCACTAGCCAATCACCGGCTGTGTACTGTACCTAAAAAGGCAAGACACAATACTAGTATTATAAATCGCTTTTCTTAAATTTCCTATTCATCAAATGATGTAATTATGCATCCCGCTAGATTTACTCTCCTATAGTACAAAAGATATATATTAATATCGCAAATATATACGTTCTTTCCATTTCCCTACTTTTCTAAAAAATCCAAGCATAATTTTCTCACAAAAAACAAAAATTAACAGAAATAATTTCAATGTAAAGGAGATGGAAAGTATGACCGAACAGAAGCACTCACAACAAGATAATAACAAAAAGCATATGTTTCCATCACTTCCGGAGAACATTAATTACATTGAAAATAAATTATCTCATTCTGATGATATAAAAAAATTAAATCTCCCTTTTCAAAACGGAAAAGGAACAATCTTATATATCGAATCTTTAGCAGATCCAAATCTAATTCATCAGTTAGCCCTTGAACCTTTATTGACACGGTCAGACCTAGCTTTAGATAAAGCTTTTTCTACATTAAATATGAAAAAAGAAACGAATTTAAATTATGGTGTGCAGCTTTTATTACAAGGTAAAACTTTATATTTTCATGAACATGTCGAAAGCTTTTGCATTTTTGAAACGGCTCTATCTTTAAAAAGAGATATAACAGAGCCTGATAATGAAGGCATTGTACGTGGACCACATACTGGTTTTGTAGAAGATTTAGCAACCAATTTAGCTTCCATTCGTAAACTCATAAAAAGTCCAAATATCGTCGTTAAATATTTCACACTTGGTGAAGAAATGCATACGAAAGTGGCAATTGCTTATATGCAAAACATAGCGAATGACGATTTAGTTACAGAAGTAAAAAGAAGGTTAGAAACGATTAAGACAGATGCACTTATGCCTCCGGGATATATACAAGAATTTATAGAGGATACGTCTTTCTCACCATTTCCACAGCAATTAAATACAGAGCGTCCAGATAGAGTCGCGGCAAATTTAATGGAAGGACGAGTTGCTATTTTATCTGATGGAGATCCAACTGCTCTTATCGTTCCCGTTACATTATTCGCTTTTTACCAATCACCAGATGATTATAATAATCGCTGGATTGTTGGATCTTTCGTCCGAATGATTCGCTTAGTTAGTTTCTTGATTGCCTTTCTCTTACCAGCTATATATATCGCAACCGTCGCTTTTCATCCTGATGTGTTGCCACTTGAACTCGTTTATACAATTAAAGCTTCTTTAGAAAAAGTGCCACTTCCTCCTATTTTTGAAGCTCTCTTAATGGAATTGATTTTCGAATTATTACGGGAAGCTGGTATTCGCTTGCCAAGCCGAGTTGGACAAACAATCGGTATTGTAGGTGGTTTAGTAATTGGTGATGCGATTGTAAAAGCCGGACTCGTTTCTTACACAATGATTATCGTTGTAGCTTTAACTGCAATCTCATCTTTTCTCGTTCCATCAAATGATATGAGTTCAGCAGTTCGAATTCTTCGTTTTCCGTTAATGCTCCTTGCTGCCATATTCGGATATGTAGGAATATCATTCGGTCTAATTATAACTTTCGTTCACTTATGTCAGCTTCATTCGTTTCATACACCATACCTTTCTCCTGTTGCCCCAATGCGGATTAAAGATATGAAAGATTCTTTTGTAAGACTACCAATTTGGTCGTTTTGGGAACGACCACATGATCCAAAACCGAAAAAAATGCAACGCCAACATGTAACGAGAGAGGATGAGGACGGTGACAAACACGCAAAGTAAAATTTCACTTGTTCAATTTACCTTTTTCGTTATTCAATGCCAAATTGGGGTCGGTATACTTTCTTTACCTAACCGTCTTCACCCAATAGCAAAAGGTGGCGGATGGATTTCTGCTCTCATCGCTGGGCTTGCAATTCAGCTTATTATTTTACTTATGTGGCTTTTCTTAAAACGATTTCCTGATGCAGATATGTATGAAAGTGTTTGTATGCTATTTGGTAATAAGTTTGGAAAACTATTAGGCTTTGCTTATGTTTTTTATTTTACACTTATCGGTATGACCGTTATGTTAAATGCTTGTAATGTCATTAAAGTATGGGTTTTGCAAGCAACCCCTTGGTCTGCAATTCTCATACTATTTACAATAGCTTGCTGCTATGTAGCCTATAATACATTTAAAGTAATTGTAAGATTTTATGTCATGGCTTCTATTCTCATTTTGCCCATGGCTCTTTTAATTGCACTAGGGTTTTCACGAGCTGATTTTTCTTATATTTTTCCAATTACAGAAGCCGGATGGTGGAATATTATTCAAGCATCTAGGGAAACCATTACAGCTATGTATGGTTTTGAAATTATTCTGATCGCTTTTCCAAAAGTAAATGGGAATCCTGTTGCACGGCTAAAGGCAATTTCTATCGCTAATGGATTTGTAACCCTTTTTTATACTTTCACTGTTTGGATTTGCTTTATCGTATTTAGTCCAAAACAAATTGAACTTATTCCAGAACCAGTTGCTTACTTATTACGCTCCTTGCATATCGGGATTATAGACCGTACTGATTTACTATTCATACCAATATGGATGATAACAGTTGTGGCTTCTATTGCTAGTTATTATTGTGCTGCTTCAATCGGAATTGGACATATATTCAATCTTGCTAATCATAAAAAAGCTGTTCCAATCGTTGGTATTATTGCCTTTAGTGTAGCCTTATTTATCGATACACCGGAAGAATTAAAAGTAATTGCAACTTTCACTGATAAGTTCACGTATATTTTTATTGTTGTCCTCCCTCTTTTATTTCTACTTTATTCTGTGATACGAAATAAGAAAGGAGAGCAGTATGTTCACAAGAAAAGTTAAATTACTTTCTATATTATGTGCTAGTTCCCTCCTTTCTGGCTGTTGGGATCAAGAACCATTAAGGGAAGCAAGGTTAGCTTATAGTATTGGATCTGATATTACGAAAGAGAATAAACTCCAGCAAACAATCGAGCTCGTAAAAAGTTCAAGCGGAGAGCAATCTTCATTCGAAAATGAAATACATTCAGCAACGGGGCATAACATAAGGGATACAAGCGATGCCCTAAAAAAAAATGTTACTGGGAATATTCGCTATTTTAAATATGGTGTTCAATTACTAGGAACCAAAATTCTAAAAAAAGGGATACTACCCTATTTAGATGTCAGCTTTCGGGACCCAACAAATCCAACTGCTTTAGTAAAACTTATTGCAGTAGATGGTGAAACATCCGAGATACTAGAAAAAAAGAAAGTAGGAAATTTACTAATTGGAGATTTTCTAAAGAAAAAAGTGAAAAGCTTAGAAGATATGAGTGTATTTCCAAAAGAAACTTTAGAAACAGCTGCTACAAAAATGTTAGATCCCGGTAAAGACTTTACCCTACCTTCTATAAAAGTAAAAGGAAAAGAAGTAATTACAAACGGTCTAGCTTTATTTAACAATGATAAATTAACTGGGCATTTACCTTTGAAACAATCTGTTTTATTCGTATTATTAACCGGGAAAATGGGAACAAGTGCCCGTATAACCCAGAAACTTACTAGCGATGAATCAGAGAAAACATCTGATTATTTAACAATGGAAATTAGCAATCGAAAGTTAAAACGAGACTTAAAAATAACAACAGATAAAAAAGGAAATGTTTATGCTCATATTAAGCTTCAATTAAAAGTTATAGCGCTTGAAGCTCCGAGAGATAATCTTTACAAAATGGATGAAAGAAAAAAACTAAATAAAGAATTGTCTAAACAACTTACGAAAGAAGCTAAAAAGATAACGAAAAAGTTACAAAAAGCAAACTGTGATGCTTTCGGTATCGGCAGACACCTTATCGCCTATCACCCTGACTTATGGAAGAAGAAAAATTGGAATAAAGATTATGCAAAAGTAAAATTCAAACCTGAGGTAGAGGTAAACATTTTGTACAGTGGTGTCCTAAAATAAAAGGTTGTATGCCCATGCGGCATACAACCTTTTTATTTCGTATATCGATATACAATTGATTCATATGGTCTTAAGTTAAGCTTTGTAATATCATTGCTAGCATCTTTATAATTCGACAGTAGTATTTCTTGTTTCATTCCATCTAATTGAACGTGCGCTGGTACAGAGTACGTTATTTCTTCTCCATAGAAGTTATTTATAACAAGTAGCATTTCACTTTCTGTAGTACGAGTATATGCCCAAATTTTAGAATCATTTTTATCCAAAATAGCATATTCTCCTTCTGTAATTACATCATACGTTTTTCTAAGTTCTATTAACTTTTTATAATGATAAAATACGGACTCTTTATCTTCTAATGCCTTCTCTACGTTTATTTCTTTAAAGTTTTCAGCCGCTGAAATCCAAGGTGTACTTGTTGTAAAACCACTGTTCATCTCTTCATTCCACTGCATTGGAGTACGAGAGTTGTCACGAGATTTCTGCTTTAAAATCCCTATAATCTCTTCTTTTGATAGCCCTTCTTTTAGCTTTATATCGTATATATTTAACGATTCCACATCACGATATTGCTCGATGGACTCAAATTTAGGATTCGTCATACCGATTTCTTCCCCTTGATAAATGTAAGGTGTTCCTTGCAACATATGCATAACTGTCGCTAACATTTTAGCAGATTCGTTTCGGTACTCCCCGTCATCACCAAATCGTGAGACGATACGGGGCTGATCATGATTACACCAAAATAATGCATTCCATCCCCCGCCCTTTTGCATTTCAATTTGCCAGTTAGACATAATTTCTTTTAATTTAATGAAATCAAAATCTGCTTTCGTCCACTTATCCCCATTTGGATAATCTACTTTTAAATGATGGAAACTAAACGTCATGCTTAATTCATTGCGCTCAGGATTAGAATATTTAATACAATTATCAATTGTCGTAGATGACATTTCTCCAACTGTAATTACATCTTTTCCTGCAAAAACATTTCTGTTCATCTCTTGTAAATATTCATGAACACGCGGACCATCTGTATAATACTTGCGTCCATCACTTGCCGCAGTACTACCTTCATCGTTTAAGAAACATTGGTCTTTTGAAATTAAGTTAATAACATCTAATCGAAATCCTGTTACCCCTTTATCCAGCCAAAAACGCATCATATCATATACTTCTTCACGAAGTTTTTCATTTTCCCAATTTAAATCAGCTTGTGTTTCATCAAATAAATGTAAATAATATTGCTCCGTCTTCTCATCATATTTCCAAGCAGATCCACCAAACTTAGACTGCCAATTATTTTTTTCATCACGCCAAATATAGTAATTACGATATGGACTATTTTTATCTTCCTTCGCTTCTTTAAACCACTTATGTTCAGTCGAACTATGATTTACAACAATATCAAGCATAATCTCAATGTTACGTACTTTCGCTTCTGCTAAAAGTTCTTCAAACTCTTCCATCGTTCCGTAAGATGGATCAATGCTGTAGTAATCACTTACATCATATCCATTATCATTTTGTGGTGATTGGTATATCGGTGTTAACCAAATATAATCCACTCCGAGTTCTTTTAAATAATCTAGTTTCTCTGTAACCCCTTTTATATCACCGGTTTCTTTATTGTAATAGCTATTAAAGCTCTTCGGATAAATTTGATAGACTACACTTTTATGCCAATCCTTCATGTTTAACTTCCTCCTACTTCTGTTTGACTCTTTTTGCAAATAACCATGTTAAAGTAAATGGGATTACAACTGCAATAATCATTCCGACAATAAACATTGGAATCGATTTCGGAATGATAGAAATAAATGCTGGTAATCCGCCAATTCCGATAGCAGGTGCTAATACACCATTTAATGTAATGAATATCGCTGCCACAGCAGACCCTATAATCGCTGCATAGAACGGGAACTTATTTCGTAAGTTCACACCAAACATCGCTGGTTCTGTAATACCGAAGTATGCTGAAATGGCTGATGTCGATGCCATACTTTTATCATTTTGATTTTTAGAAATCCAGAACATCGCAAGTGCCGCACTACCTTGCGCAATGTTAGAAAGAGCGATCATCGGCCAAATAAATGTACCGCCATGTTGTGCAATCAATTGTAAATCAATTGCAATAAACATATGATGCATACCTGTAATTACGAGCGGTGCATATAACGCTCCAAATAATACTGCTCCAACTACTGGTACTGTTTCATATACACCTATTAATCCTACTGTTAATAAATCTCCAATATGACGTGTAACCGGACCGATAATTCCTAATGCTAACACACCTGTCACAACGATTGTTGTAATTGGTACAACTAATAATTGAATTGCATTTGGTACATGTTTCTTTAAGAAAATTTCCACTTTACTTAATACAAATGCTGCTACTAAAACAGGTAAAATTTGTCCTTGATATCCTACCTTCTCAATTTGGAACAGTCCTAAAATGTTGAAGTACTCAATCTTTTGACCCTCTAAACCAGTCGCTGCTTTTCCATAGTCCCAAGCGTTTAATAAGGCCGGGTGCACAAGCATTAATCCCATAACAATCCCTAGTATTGGACTACCACCAAAACGCTTCGTTGCTGACCACCCGACAAGTGCTGGTAAGAATACGAATGCTGTATTGGCCATCATATTAATTAAATCCCAAAGCCCGCCTAAGTTCGGATAAACATCTAATAAATTTTTCCCATCAAAAAATAAGTCCTTTGCCCCTAATAAATTGTTAATACCCATTAGTAAACCAGCTGTTACGATCGCTGGTAATATCGGCATAAATACATCCGAAAATATTTTTACAAACTTTTGAGCTGGATTTAACTTCTGATTTCCAGAGTCTTTTACGTCAGCTACAGTCGATTCTTTCATACCTGCAAGCGTTATCAATTCAGCGTAAACACGATCTACATCCCCTGGACCAATTACAACTTGAAATATACCAGCGTTATGAAACGCTCCTTTCACTAATGAAACAGACTGTAATTTATCATTATCTATTTTACTTTCATCTTTTAAAGCGATACGGAGCCTCGTCACACAATGTGCAGCTTGTTCAATATTGTCTTTCCCACCAATATACTGCAACACTTCCTCTGCTGTTTTACGATAGTCTTTCCCCATATTCCCGTCCCTCTTTTCTTTTTTTGATACCGTTTACAATTACATATTAACTCGTATATATAAGTTAGTCAACACTCGTATATACGAGTTTGTGTTTTTTTTATAAAAAAAGAGATGAAACAATATTTTGTTCCACCTCTTTACTTCCTGCGTGCCACATCCGAAAAGTGAAAAATATCTAAACGGTGGCGTGATTCTGTATATTCAAACTGACTTCCATCATACAAATGTGTAAAGTTTTTCACAACGACAACATAGTCTGTTCCATTTAAATCTAAATACTTTCTGTCATCCTCTGTACATGGCTGTACTTCAATTACCCTCTGCGAATAACTAATGTGTAGCCCAAGCTCTTTCTCGATGTATTTATAAATCGATGCTGTTGCAATTTCTTTCGTTAATCCTGGAATAAACTCAGATACAAAATGATTTATATCTAAAATTACTTTTTCTCCATCAATATTTCGTACACGTTTAATATGGTCAATCTCTGTTTTTTCTTTTACATTTAATAATTTCGCAATTTCTTTTGTGGCTTTTTCTTTGCCCATTTCCACAACTTCTGTAATACAATGACGTCCTAAACGTTCATTTTCTTCTTGGAAACTTACAATACCGCCAAAATTAAATTCAATATTCTTTCGCTTTAAAACAAAAACACCTTTTCCATGAATTTTTTGCACATATCCACGCTCTTGCAGTAAATCTACCGCTTTTCTTACCGTTCCTCGGCTTGCCTCATACTGCTTCATTAATTCTGTTTCTGATGGGATTTTGCATCCCTCTTTTAATTGTTTATTATCAATAGATTTACTGATTTCTGTATAAATTTGTTCATACTTACTCATCATCTACAATAGCCCCTTGTCACCTTCTAATTCTATATGTATTATAACATGCTTCACTCTTCTGCCAATCTCTCACTTATTTTCCAGTACAAGAAAAATATAGGTAAATATTTAATCTTTAAAACGTATTTTTATAAAAATTTTTATATTTTTCTTTTCATTCAAAAAAACATGTAGTATACTAACTTCAAAATCAGAGGAGAAAGGGAGCAAAGAACTATGCTTACTTATACAACAACTGTAGTTACATTTGCACAAAAACATCATCATCATACGTAACCCTTGAAACCTAGCGGAAAAATTACGCGTAGGTACAAGGGTTATTCCCGTTGTACCTACGTTAGGCAAAGAGCCATGTAGGTATTTTTTATCTACATGGCTCTTTTTTTATTGTCAAAAAGCTAGTAAAAAATGATGTTTAAGCAAAACTTACTACAAAGGAGTTAACAAAAATGGAAACGAAAAAATGGGGATTATGGGTTTTAACAGCATTTGTTATCGGGAATATGGTTGGCGGTGGCGTATTTATGCTTCCAGCAAATTTAGCACAAGTATCAGGGCCAATGGGTTCTACACTCGCATGGAGTATTACAGGCCTTGGCGTATTTATGATTGCACTTGTATTTGGAAATTTAGCGATTCGGAAACCAGAATTAAAAGCTGGACCACAAAGCTATGCTCAAGCGATGTTTCCTTCAAAAAAAGCTGGTAAAGTTGCAGGATATAGTATGGCATGGGGATATTGGGCTGCTAACTGGGCTGCAACAGCATCTGTTATTATTTCCTTTGCTGGATATTTATCAACATTCTTTCCAGTTTTACAAAGTAAGCAAATTCTTTTTTCAATAAATGGATTTTCACTGGAACTCGGAAAAGGGTTAACTTTCCTCGTATGTAGCCTTATGCTGTGGGGAATTCAATATATTCTTTCTCAAAATATTGATCGAGCTGGAAACATGAATCTACTTGCTACCATTGCAAAAATTATCGGATTTACAATGTTTATTGTAATTACATTATTCATTTTCAACGCCTCTAATTTCGGAGATGGTCAAACCTTTATGAATGAAGCTGGACAATCAATCTCATTAGGTGGACAAATCAATTCAGCTGCTATTGCAACACTCTGGGCATTTATCGGTATTGAATCAGCAGTTATGCTTTCTAATCGTGCAAAATCACAGCGCGATGTAAAAAAAGCTACGATTTTCGGATTAATTATCGCTCTTCTTATTTACATGTCAATTACTTTACTTACAATGGGAGCTCTTCCGCAAGATGCTTTAAAAGAGTCTCAAAAACCTTTAGTAGACGCATTAAATTTAGCAATTGGAAATAAAGGTGCATATATAATGGCTTTACTCGCTCTTATATCTTTATTTGGATCTACAGTTGGCTGGATTGTTGTTAGTTCAGAAGTACCTTACCAGGCAGCAAAGAATGGACTTTTCCCTAAGTTTTTCGGGAAAACAAATAAAAAAGGTAGTCCTTCAAAATCATTATTGATTACAAATGTAATGACGCAAATCTTCTTATTTTCAACGATTTCTGGTACTGTTTCAGAAGCGTATAGTTTCGCTATCGTCGTAGCAACATTAGCCTATTTAATTCCATACCTTGTTTCTACTCTGTACCAATTCAAACTGGTTATTACAGGAGAAACGTATGATATAATGCCTGGTTCTCGAATAAAGGACGGGATCATCACTACATTAGCATTTGTATACTCAATTTGGGTTATCAAAACAGGAACTGCTGACTTAAAAACGTTCTTCTTAGGAATTGGATTGTTCGTATTAGGTCTTATTCTTTATCCTGTACTAATGAAAGACTCACAAAAAACGGATTAAATAAAGAGAAGCTGCTGGCTTCTCTTTTTTATTAAAAATCTGTAATTAACTTTTCTTTTAGCTCTCCTACAGATAAAGGTTTCGCATAATAAAATCCCTGTACATAATCACAGCTCATTGATTGTAACAAACTCTCTTGCTCTACTGTTTCTACCCCTTCAGCAACTACTGCTAAATTTAAACTATGAGCAATTTCAATAACGGATTTTACAATCGTTCGTTCTGGTTGTGCGTGATCATAATGAAATTCACGAATAAAATTACGATCAATTTTTACAATATCCAGTGGTAGTTGTTTTAAATAATATAAGGAAGAATAACCAGTTCCGAAATCATCCAAAGCAATTAAAACACCCATATTTCTTAATTCTTGTAATGTAGCAATAATATAATCAAAATGGCGAACTGCAATACTTTCCGTTATTTCTAATATTAAACGGTTCGGAGGAAAACCAGTCCTCTTTAAAATGCTACGTACAGACAAAATAAAACGTTTCTGCATTAATTGTTGTATAGATAAATTCACAGATAACTTTAGTCCTTCTTGGTAATTTGGCAATGTTTTAAACAATCGGCATGACTTTTCTAATACCCAGTCTCCTAGCTTTATAATAAGTCCAGACTCTTCAGCAACAGGGATAAATTCGCTTGGTGAAATAGGTCCGTCTTCTGTCATACAACGTACTAGAGCTTCTATACCAGAATATCTCTTCGTTTTCAAATCAATAATAGGCTGCAATGCTACATCTAACTCTTCATCACGAATTGCCTTTTGCAAAGCAAACTCAACTTTCATTCTACGATTTATTTTCGCGCGTAGCTCATCTGTAAAGAAACATGCAGCGTTTCTCCCCTGTTCTTTTGCACTATACATAGCTAAGTCAGAGTTTTTCAATAAAGTTTCCACATCTTGTCCGTCTTGTGGATAAGAACAAAGTCCTAGACTAGCTGAAATGTATACTTCATGGCCTTCAAGCATAAATGGTGCCTGGAAACATGACAACACAGATGTCGCTAACTGACTCATATCATCTTGTCTATGATTTTTTGTTAACAGCACAAATTCGTCGCCACCTAGCCTAGCCAGAACATCTTTCTCTCCTAGTACATAATGCAACCTTGAAGCAACTTCGCTTAAAAGTAAATCTCCTATCATATGACCTAACGTATCATTTACTAATTTAAAACGGTCCAAATCAAAGTAAATCATACCAAATTCTTTTTTATCTGCAATCAATTTATTAACGGTCGTTATTAATTGTAAACGGTTAGGCAAACTCGTTAAAGCATCGTGATAGGCAAGTTCCCTATAACGACTTTCACTTAGCCGTAATCTATGTTCCGCTTCTTTTCTACTACTAATATCATTTCGAATTGCGATAAACTGGTATGGCTCTCCTTTTTCATTTAAAAATGGAACAATTGTTGTTTTGACCCAATAATATGTACCATCTTTTGCTCGATTCCGAATCTCACCTGTCCATACTTTCCCATTCAAAATACGTTTCCATAAGTCTTGAAAAAAGGTTTTTGGATGATGTCCTGAATTTAAAATACGGTGATCTTTTCCAATTAATTCTTCTCTTTTGTATTTAGAGATTTCACAAAATTTATCATTTACATATGTAATAAGACCTTTTCGATCTGTAATTGCAACAATTGAAGACTCATCTAATGCTAACTTTAAATCTCGCAATGAAGAGTCATATAATGCATGACCTCTCTGTTCTAGCATGCGCATCTCTCCTTGCTTCTATCTGACTAAAACACAACCTGTTTCTCTTCATAGAAATAGAGATATTTCATTTTCTAATACTAGCCCATTACATAAATTATCTTTTTAAATAGACCGATTAAAATAACATAATATTATTTGTAATAAAAAGCAATATTATACCGTTCCAATTATAACTAGTAGCTTCTCATCTCCCTAATTATTTCGCGCCTTATTATACTGCAATCCCTTTAAGCGGCTCTATGCAAGCCTTGTTTCCAACTAATACCACTCACATCTGATCTCTTTGTTTTTAATAACGAAATAGAAATTAGAACATACTACATAACTATTCACGAATAATAATATAAAACTCTACATCAATGTATATGTTTTTGAATTACAATAACAAAATATTAACATATTTTCACCTTAATTTTGGAAGTATTTTATAAATAAATACCGTATTAAACTAAAAAAGAGGATAGCCTCTTTTTTAGTTTAATACGAATATGGTATTTGCTGATAACCTGGGTATGGCATTGGATACGTTACAGGGTATGGTGATGGATAAGCTACTGGATATGGAGCCGGATAATATCCTCCACTTGTTGCACCTGTTAATGCACCCGCTGTCAGTCCGCCTAATACTCCTCCTGCAAAGCTTCCAGGGAAAAATCCGCCTCCCCATGAACTACCACCACCCCAGCCCCATCCGCCTCCGTGATGATGATGGTGATCATAGTGATTGTGTCCTCCATGGTGATGATGTCCGCCGTTATGATTGTGCCCACCATGATGATTCCGATAGTACAATCCATTATTTTCTATATAATTCATGTTTCTCCGCTCCTTTTCAATTTTTTCATTTTCATATGCGTTAAGAGTGAGATAAAAAATGGGATAGTACACTGTATGTAGGACAAATGCGGAAAGTATAGGTGAAATGTCTATATTTTGTAAAAAAAGCAAAACACCTTATAATAAAGATGTCATATTACATCTTCTATTTAAGAAGTCTATATTGAAAAAAGATTAGGGGAATTATATAGAAATGAAGAAGCCTATCGTTCAATTACTATTAATATTTACAATTGTATCTATCGTTCTGTTCCTATTAAATACATCGTATATCTCGTTATATACATTTGTCGGTGCTCTATGGTCCATCACAATCGTAGGAATTTCATTCGTTATTTTTATAGAAAATAGATCTCCACAAAGTACATTAGCATGGTTTTTAGTATTAGCACTTCTTCCTATTATAGGTGTGCTTTTATACGCTATTTTCGGACGCAGCCGCTGGAGAAGAAAAAAACATCTCCATCGTTCAGAAGAACAAAGAAAATTATTCCGTGAAATATTAGAAGGAAGAAGACTAGAGTTATTACTCACAGTCCCACTAAATGAACGTTCCTTACATTTAACAGAAGTCATACAAAAATTTGGAGGCGGTCCTGCCGCAGATAAAACAACTACAAAACTTTTAACAAACGGAGATCAAACATTTTCAGAAATTTTGCGAGCTATAGAGCAGGCAAAACATCATATACATATTCAATACTACATTTATAAATCTGATGAAATTGGTACAAAAGTTCGAGATGCTTTAATACAAAAAGCAAAAGATGGTGTTATTGTACGCTTCCTTTATGATGGCCTTGGAAGTAATACGTTAAGAAGACGATTTTTACAACCTATGAAAGAAGCTGGGATTGAAATTGTAGAATTTGACCCTATTTTTTCAGCTTGGTTACTTGAAACTGTCAATTATCGTAACCATCGAAAAATTGTTATTGTAGATGGAGAAATTGGTTTTACCGGAGGACTCAATGTCGGTGATGAATATCTTGGCCGTTCAAAGAAATTTCCTGTTTGGCGTGATAGTCATTTAAAAATAGAAGGAAAAGCATTATATAAATTACAAGCAATCTTTCTAGAAGACTGGCTCTATGCCTCTAGTGGTTTAAATACTTATTCCTGGGATCAATTCATGAATAGACAATACTTCCCAGGTAAAGAGATTTCAAATGCAGAAGGTGCTGTTCAAATCGTAGCCAGCGGACCAAGCTCCGATGATAAAAGTATTCGTAATACATTATTAGCTGTTATGGGCTCTGCAAAAAAATCAATTTGGATTGCTACACCCTACTTTATTCCAGATCAAGAAACTTTAACATTATTACGCTTAAGTGCAATTGCCGGAATAGATGTACGGATTTTATATCCAGGTAAAAGTGATAGCATCATTAGTGATCAAGCATCTCAATCCTATTTCACTCCGCTTTTAAAAGCTGGTGCTTCTATTTACAGTTATAAAGATGGTTTTATGCATGCAAAAATTGTACTCGTTGATGATACAATTGCAACTATTGGAACAGCAAACATGGATGTACGTAGCTTTGAATTGAATTACGAAATTATTAGCGTACTTTATGAATCAAAAACAGTTCACGATATTAAACGTGATTTTGAAGAAGACTTTAAACATTCAACTGAAATTAAATGGAACTCTTTCCAAAAAAGAAGTATAAAAAAACGCATATTGGAGTCTTTCATGAGGCTCATTTCTCCTCTACTGTAAGCAATCAACTTCATCTTGATTGCTTTTTCTTTTCCCTTTATCCTCCTTCCTTTTCTTTGCATACCATATTAAAACAAGTTATCATAAGATGTATTACTTTATGAAAATAATGTTAGGTGGGAAATACATGTTAGAACAATTTCATATACATTCTGATTTAAAACAACAGCTTTCTACGATTCATGAAAAGAATAAACAACAAGCTGGTGAAAATGCACATTTAATCGGAACGAAAATATATAAAGCGTCTGATAATAGCATTATTGAAGATGCGATTACAGCACTTCTTCTTGGCAAGAACATTCTATTAAAAGGACCGACTGGTAGTGGTAAAACAGTACTAGCGGAAACTCTTTCTTCTTTATTCCAAAAACCAATGCATAGCATTAACTGCTCTGTCGACTTAGATGTAGAAGGTATTTTAGGATACAACACACTACAAACGAAAGATGGTGCATCTGAAGTTTCATTCGTTAACGGTCCTCTTATGAAAGCAATGAAGAACGGTCACTTCCTATATATTGACGAAATCAATATGGCAAAACCTGAAACTTTACCGCTACTTCACGGCGCATTAGATTACCGTAAAATGATCACAAACCCATTTACACAAGAGGTTGTATACGGGGATGACGAATACCGTGTAATTGCTGCGATTAACGAAGGTTACGTTGGAACAAGTGAACTAAATGAAGCATTAAAAAACCGTTTCGTTATTATTGAAGTTCCTTACATTCAAGGTGACACATTAAAAGAACTATTATTAGCAGAATCAAAATTAAATGATGTTGCAACAATTGAAAAGTTTGTTGCATTTGCAAGCGACCTTATGCCTTTAGCTCGCGATGGACGTGTAAGTGAAGAAGCAGCAAGTATTCGTGGTATTATCGACGCATGTGATTTAGGTGTATATATTCCTGTTATGCGAGCGATTGAACGAAGCATAATTGCAAAACTTAATGATGAAACAGAACAAATGACTGTCCGTGAATTAGCAGAAAGTTATTTCTTTGAGGGATAATTTATGAGACAAATTTTTAGTGACAAAAAAATTGATGCGTCGCTGTTTCTACAAATGGAAAATTTAATGTATGCCCTTCTAAAAGAAGACGATGCCTATCTTGAATATGGCTATAAAGCATACTACGACGAAATTGAAAAGAAAGTTGTCATTAGTCACTTTTGGGATGATCGAAAAGAAGAAGATACAGTAATCGGATTAAAAAGCGAAGTGTTCTTAAAAGCACTTGGTAATAAACATTACTCGGACATGACTTTAATTCGTTCGTATGCGATTGAATTGCAAGAATCGCCCCTAAAAAAGTTTTTAACACAATTATTTGTTCTATTAGAAGATTTACGCGTTGAGGAAATCGTAAAGAACTTACGTCCTGGCACGAAGCATGTTTTTAAACGCCGAAAAGAAATGTACCGCAACTATTTCGGCTCTCAAAATGAAATAAACCGCGTTCGTAATTATCACGGTGATCGTCTATTTTGCCTATGCTATCTTTCATTAACGAGCGATAAATATGAAATGTTTAATAATGAATATTTTGAGCAAATTGAAGCGATTTTACATGAAACATTCCAAGCACGTAATACAGAAGATATTATGTATATCGTTGAGAAAATTCGCTATCGCTTAGAGGCGCTTCTTGAAAGTGATATGCTTAACAACTATTTCGGACATGCTCCACTTTACTTATCTGTCCTTGCAGACGAAAAGAACTGTCGCGTCGAAGATTTAGCAAATGATGATACGCAGCTTATAGACGATGAAAATAAAAACAAAATGGATGAAAGTTTCTCCACATGGCATCGTGAAAATAAAAATAACGAAAACGAGAACTTTTTACGCTTTGAATTAGAAAGCGGAACAAAAACAAACATGATGGGCGATACTGCTCGTGAATCAGAAGATGGCGACCAAGCACTTGGTTCTGTACAAGGTACTTCTCAAAAAAGTACACAATCCAACTTTGATGGCGCTGATACAGAAGAAGCAAGGGCTTCACACGCTTCTAGCCATCCCGACGGTGCATACGGTAAGTATAATGTAGGTGCTTCTCATACATTTAAAGAAGCTCGCAAAGCAAATATCGATGAGAAAAAAGATTACCAAGCTATCAAATCAGTCGTCAATAAAGATGTAAAAGAATTAAAGAAAATTATCGAAAAAACGATTGAAAATAAAACGAATGCGAATAGTGATAAATATTACGGAAGACTTCGTAAGAAATTCCTTCGTATTTATACCGAAAAACAACCGCGTATGTTTTATAAAAAAGGACAAGAGTCACAAGAACTCGATGTTGCATTCCAACTGTTAGTTGACTGTTCTGGTTCTATGTATAACAAAATGGAAGAAACGAAGAAGAGTGTTGTACTATTCCATGAAGCTTTAAAATCTTTAAAAATCCCGCACGCTATTAGCGGATTTTGGGAAGATGCCTCTAGCGCTATACCTGAAGATAAGCCGAACGTTATCCATGAAGTTGTAAATTATAAAAACTCAACGTTACCAAACGTTGGTCCAGAAATTATGCAACTTCGTGAAGAAGAAGATAACCGCGACGGATATATTATTCGTATCGTTTCTGAAAAGCTTGCCAAAAGACCTGAGAAACATAAATTCTTACTAGTCTTCACAGACGGTGAGCCTTCTGCGCTAGACTATCAACAAGACGGAATTTTAGATACGCATGAAGCTGTTAAACTCGCGCGTAAAAGTGGTATGGAAGTAATCGGTATCTTCATCGAAGAAGGCGAAGCGAAAGAAGCAACTTATCAATTGATGAAAAACATTTATAACCATCACTTCTTAGTTGCAAATCATGCTGAAGATTTACGATTGAAGATTAAACCATTGCTGAAAAAACTATTACTGAAGACGATTGAATAGAAAATAGGAGCCTTGTGGCTCCTGTTTTTTCGTTCAATTACTTTGTTTCTGGTTGAAACTTGTATGGAATGGCTACTTCTAACAAAGATTCAAATCCTCCGTCATAGTATGGGAAGCGCTCATTCGCAATTGTTCGATCCACCCACTCTATTGCAGAAATTTCACCTTCATCTTCCGCAATAAGTTCACCTTTTACTACATTCGCTCGGAATGTAAAAAATAGCGCATGATTCCCTGATTCTTCAAAGAATTTTTCATTAATCGCAACAAGTCCAGCTAACGCAGCAGTTAAACCTGTCTCTTCTTTCACTTCTCTTATTAGTGCTTCCTCTAATATTTCACCTTTTTCCACAGCCCCGCCTGGCAATGACCAAACGTTTTGTTCTACATTATGTACCATTAATATTTTATCTGTTTCTTCGTCATGTATTAGTGCATATACGACATCAACTCTTTGCATGTTGCATTTCCCCTTCAATTAACTCATCCATTGTAAATAAGGAGTGCAACTGCAATCCATCTTCTAATAAGTTATCTCTTCCTTCTTTTGTTCGTTCAATCACACCTAGAACATGATTAACTTTCGCACCTAGTTCTCTTAAATCTTTCGTGCTTAATAATATTTGACCGCCTGTCGTAATGACATCTTCAACAACACAAACATTTTTCCCAGCAATATCAACACCCTCTGCCAACTTACATGTGCCGTACTTCTTCGCTTCTTTTCTTACAAATACGACTGGTATACCTGTTTGTAAAGATAATGCCGTTGCTACTGGAATTCCTCCCATCTCTAAACCAGCGAGTGCTTCTGTATCAGGAGGAATGAGCTCTTTCAACTGTTTAGTAATTTCTAATAACAGTACTGGATTAGATTCAAATAAGTACTTATCAAAATATTGATTTGATACTTGTCCTGATCGAAGTTTAAATGTTCCCGTTAAACGTGACGTATTGTAAATTTCCTTTGCTAACTCCCATTTCTCCATTCCTTGTCTCCCCTTTACACACAAATTAACTCATTCTATCACATTTGTAATTATTTGCATATTCCCAAAATACAAATAAAAAGAGTCGATTCCTAAGAATCGACTCTTCCTATTAATTCATCACTAACTCAGCTGTGAGCTTTTTTTTTAACTTAGCCAGCATGTCAGTTGTCATTTTATCTAAATCGTATTCTGCTTTGAAGCCCCACTCTTTCATTGCTGCTGTTGCGTCAATAGAGTTTGGCCAGCTATCAGCGATTGTTTGACGAGCTGGATCTACTGCATAATCCATTGTAAACGTCGGAATGTGTTTACGAATTGACGCTGCAATTTGCTCTGGCTCGAAGCTCATTGCTGTAATGTTAAATGCATTTCTATGCACTAGCTTACTTGGATCAGCTTCCATTAATGAAATGATCGCTTGTAAAGCATCAGGCATATACATCATGTCCATGTACGTTCCTTCAGCAATGTATGAGGTGTATGCACCTTTTTTAATCGCCTCATAATAAATTTCAACTGCATAATCAGTTGTTCCGCCTCCTGGAGGAGCTACGTAAGAAATTAAACCTGGGAAACGGACACCGCGCGTATCTACACCAAACTTTTGATAATAATAATCACATAGTAATTCTCCTGCTACTTTGTTTACCCCATACATCGTAGTAGGACGCTGAATTGTATCTTGCGGTGTATTATCTTTTGGCGTCGATGGACCGAATGCACCGATAGAACTTGGCGTGAAGAACTTACAGTTTAATTCACGAGCTGCTTCTAGAGCATTTACAAGTCCACCCATATTTAAATTCCATGCAAATAACGGATTTTTTTCTGCTGTTGCTGAAAGTAAAGCTGCTAAATGAATAATTGTATCTACTTCATTACGCTTTGCGATATCATGTAGTTTTTGTCCATCTGTTACATCTAACGTTTCAAATGGACCAGACGTTACTACTTCACTGTCTGTTTCACGAATATCTGTTGCAATAACATTTGATGCGCCGTATACATCACGAAGTTTCATTACTAGTTCAGAACCAATTTGCCCTAAAGAACCGGTTACTAGAATTTTTTTCATTTTCCCCACTCCTCATTTGCAAGCTATTCAAAAGATGTCGTTACTTAAATGATGCCCATTTCTTTCCCTACTTTTTCATACTTACGAATTGCTTCATCTAACATTTCTTTCGTATGAGCTGCTGTAGGCATATTACGAACACGACCTGTTCCTTTTGCTACAGTTGGGAACACGATAGATTTTGCGTATACGCCTTCTTCATTTAGACGTTTACTAAATTCTTGTGTTAATACTTCGTCCCCAATAATACAAGGTGTAATTGGCGTTTCACTTTCCCCAATGTTAAAGCCAAGTTCTTTTAACCCTTGTTTTAAATAGCGACCGTTTTCCCATAGACGATCATGTAACTCTGTGCTTTCCATTAAGATTTCAATTGATCTCATGCAAGCTGCCGCATCAGCTGGTGTTAATGCTGTAGAGAATAAGAATGGACGTGAACGAACTTTTAACCAGTCAATTAAGTTTTGTTTCCCTGCTACATATCCACCAATTACCCCAATTGCTTTTGATAATGTACCAATTTGGAAATCAACTTTATCAGAAAGACCGAAGTGCTTTACAGTTCCTGCACCTTTTCCAAGTACACCTGAACCGTGTGCATCATCTACGTATGTCATTAAATCTAACTCTTCTGCAATCTCAACAATTTCTGGTAGTTTTGCAACATCTCCATCCATTGAGAAAACACCGTCTGTAATTACCATTAATTTATTATAAAGACCTGATTCTTTCGCCGCGATTGCTTTTTGGCGTAAATCTTCCATATCAGAATGTTTATAAACAATAATTTTTGCTTTTGATAGACGACTACCGTCAATAATAGATGCATGATTTAATTCGTCTGAAAGAATCGCATCATTTTTATCCATAACAGCTGAAATCGCTGCCATATTACAGTTAAATCCTGATTGATAAGCAATTGCTGCTTCTGTATGTTTAAACTTTGCAATTGTTTCTTCTAACTTAATATGCAAATCTAAAGTACCGTTAATTGTACGAACAGCCCCTGCTCCAACACCGTACTTATGAATAGCACCAATTGCTGCTTCTTGCAAACGGCTATCTGTTGCTAATCCAAGATAGTTGTTTGAAGATAAGTTAATATATTCTTTTCCGCCAATTGTAATGATTGGTCCATTCGAACTCTCAAGCGGATCAATTACGTTATAAAGCCCCTTTGATTTTAAATCCTCTAAATTTTCTTCTAAAAATTTCGCAAGTGTTTTACTAGACATTGTGAAGCCTCCCATCGTTCATGTAAGCGGATTATTGTCTTAATAGTTCTAATAATCCCTCTACTAGCTTAACACGTTTTCAGAATTTATTATAGAAAAATAGTTTAAAGTAACCGCTTACAATTCTAGATTATATATGATTCATTACAATAAATCTATCATTTACTTTTCATATTTGATAGAATTAAAAAAATATTTAGGGAGGCTTCAAACATGGCATTTAAAGAATCTGATGTATACAATAACACAGCATTTTTCGAACAATATATGAAACGAAGATACCGAGAAAATAGCCCAAATGAATCCATTGAAAAACCAGTATTCTTTCAGCTCATTGGTCATGTGCAAGGAAAACAAATTCTCGATTTAGGCTGTGGTGATGCTAAGTTTGGTGCGGAATTATTAGAGAAGGGATGCTACTCTTACACCGGCATTGAAGGCTCCGAGCTTATGTATGGAAAAGCTAAAAAACAACTAGAAAATAAAAATGGATCTGTTCATTTTTTAAACCTCAAAGATTATACCTATCCCTCTTCCACTTTTGATTTAGTAACCTCTAGACTCGCCTTACATTATATTGAACATCTTGATATCATTTTTCAAAATGTGTTTCAAACTTTAAAAACAAATGGCACCTTTACCTTTAGTGTTCAACATCCCGTTATTACTTCTTCATTTGAAAGCTTACAAACAAGTGGTAAAAGAACGAGTTGGCTCGTCGATGATTATTTTAAACTAGGCAAACGGGTTGAACCATGGATTGACCAAGAAGTTATTAAATATCATCGTACAACGGAAGAGTATTTCACATTATTACAGCAAGCCGGATTTACCATTACATCATTAAAAGAAGCTACACCAAATCCAACCTATTTTCAAGATGAAGAAGAGTATAAACGTCGCTTACGTATTCCTCTCTTCCTGTTATTTTCTTGTACCAAATAAAAAAAACGATGACTCACTCATCGTTTTTTTATCTCATTGCCTGAGCAACTTCTTTAACTACACGTCTTCCTCTTCCGTGAGGGATACAAAGCGGTGTTCCAAACAACGGATCCGTACTAATTTGACACTCCATTCGGAATACATCACGTACTAGTTTCTCATCTACCACTTCTTCAGGTTTACCTTGTGCATATATTTGTTTATCTTGAATTGCTACAATGTTATCTGCATAGCGGCATGCTAAATTCAGATCATGTAATACCATAACAATTGTTCTTTGTTCTGTTTCATTTAATTCGAATAATAAATCTAGCACTTCAATTTGGTGAGTCATATCTAAGTATGTAGTTGGCTCATCCAGTAAAATGATATCTGTATCTTGTGCAAGTGTCATTGCGATCCAAGCACGTTGACGCTGCCCACCTGAAAGAGCATGCACATCACGCTCAGCAAATTCTGTCATACCTGTTGCTGCAAGTGCCTTCTGTACCATTTCCTCGTCTTTTTCTGACCATTGCTTCAGCCATGTTTGATATGGATAGCGTCCTTGCTTTACAAGTTGTAATACTGTAAGTCCTTCTGGTGCTTGTGGTCCTTGCGGTAAAATCGCCATTTGACGAGCAATTTGCTTCGTTTGCATACTTTGAATTGCTTGATTATCTAACAAAATATCACCATTTGTTGGCTTTAATAATCTGGCTAGTGAACGTAATAAAGTTGATTTCCCACAACCGTTAGAACCGATAAAAATTGTAATTTCTCCTTTTGGAATTTCTAAGTTCAGCTCATCAATAATAATTGTTTCACCATAAGACAACGTCAAGCGTTTCGTCTCCAATGCTTTTTGCATATTCATCTCCCTTTATGAATTCCGACTTTTATAAAGTAAATAAATGAAATAAGGTGCACCAATTGCTGATGTAAATACCCCTGCTGGAATTTCAAGTGGTGTGAAAATTGTACGCCCTATTAAATCTGCAGCAAGTACTAGAATTGCACCGACAATAGCTGCAACTGGGAGTAATGCACCGTATAAAGAACCAACTAATCTTCGTGAAATATGAGGTGCCATTAAACCGACAAATCCAATCCCTCCGGCAAAAGCTACCGCACCACCAATTAAAGCTGTACTAAGTAATAACATAAATACACGCGACTTCGTTAAAGGAACCCCAAGTCCTACCGCTATATCATCCCCTAGCTCTTGTGCATTTAAATGCCTAGCTGCGATAAATGATATTACTGTTAAAATGAGAACCCAAGGCGCAAGTACCATAACATTTTGCCAAGAAGAGCCGTAAACGGTACCCGTAATCCATACATTCGCTTGGCTCGCTTGATAAATTGGTGCTAGCAACATAAATAATGTTGTCGCCGCCTTCGTTAATGCCCAAAATCCAACACCAATTAAAACGAGACTAATTGGTGATAATCCATCATTTTTCCATGCAAATAAGTATACAAAAACCGCTACAATCGTTGCTCCTGCAAAAGCTGCGAGCGGCATATAATGAATACTTACCGTTAGTGCATTATTTTTATCACTAAATAGCGCTAAAAATAATACAACTGCGACACTTGCCCCGCCCGTAATCCCGATGATATCAGGAGAAGCAAGTGGATTTCGAACGAGCCCTTGTAAAATACAGCCCGCTACCGCAAGTGCAATTCCTACGAGGATAGCAATTAAAATACGTGGCATACGAAACTTATTTACAACCATATTTGACATTGCATCGCCATTTCCGGTAATTGCTTGCCATACATCATAAGGAGCAATTTTCATGTCTCCCATACCTGCGCTCGCAAAGAATAATCCTATTAAAACAACTAGTAAACTTAACAAGACGAGACAAGCTCGTTTATACATTAAAAACGAGAGCTCGCCTTTTCCTATACGAAACGGAATATATTTCTTCATTTGCTAAGCCCTCTCTTACGTGCAATATAAATAAAGAACGGTGCTCCAATAAATGCTGTCATAACTCCTACTGGTACTTCTTGTGGCATAATGACATATCTTGCTGCTATATCAGCCAATATTAGTAGTATTGCCCCTAACAATCCGCTATAAGGTACTCTCCATCTGTGGTCAACTCCAACAAGAAATCTAGCAAAATGCGGAGTAATAATTCCAATAAATCCAATTGGACCAGCAACCGCAACTGAACCACCAGACAACAGTACAATAATAAGTAACACGAATGATTTCATTAAAATTGTTCGTTGTCCAAGTCCTTTCGCGACGTCTTCTCCCATCATCAATGTATTTACTTTCCCTGCCATCATAAGAGATGCAATCCATCCTATTAATAAATATGGGAATACAGATTGTAAAATTTCTAACTTTCTCCCTTGCACAGATCCAGCAAGCCAAAATAATACCTCTTCAAGTGCTTTTTCATTTAACACAAGTAATCCTTGTGTTAATGATGAAAATAACGCACTAATTGCGACCCCTGCTAACGTTAACTTAAGAGGAGTAGTCCCTTCTTTTCCTAAAGAACTAGAAGCAAATACAAGTACAGCTGCAACCGCAGCTCCTAAAAAGGCAATCCATGTGAAAGCTGATAATGATGTTACTGAAAAGATTACAATTGCTACAACTATGAAGAACGCAGCACCTGAATTTAATCCAATAAAATCTGGAGAAGCAAGTGGATTCTTAGTTAAAGTTTGCATAAGACAACCCGCGATGGCTAAACTAGCACCAACACTTGCTGCTATAAGTGCCCTTGGAAGGCGCACATTTTGAATAATAATATGTTCATTAGAACCATTAAAATGGAAAAAAGCATCTAGCGCTAATTTCCAGCTCGTATTTGTATATCCGAAAATAATACTTCCCCAAATACAAATAACGACTGCAATGATTCCAACAAATAATCCAATCCATTTTGCTTGATTTGTTTTTAATAACATGCAGCGTTTCCCCTTCAATGTATAATGATACGTTGTAAGTGTATTTCAACTTAATTCTTATTGTCAACGGAAATGAGAATTATTTTCAACCATATGTATTGACAATCAAAAGATAAAGGCTTAATATCATGCTTGCTATTGAAAAATATTCTCAACATGTAGGGGGTACATAATGAATTTCATGCGGAAAAAATCGTTTACAGTATTTGTATTTTTACTAGCATTTTCAATGCTTTTAAGCGCTTGTGGAAAATCAAATAACAAAGAAGAATCTACAAAAGAAGATAATAAAAAAGAAGTGGTTACTGTAGAACATGCAATGGGTAAAACAGAAGTTCCTGCTAATCCAAAACGTGTAGTTATCTTAACAAATGAAGGAACTGAAGCTTTACTTGAATTAGGTGTGAAACCAGTTGGTGCTGTAAAGTCTTGGACGGGTGACCCATGGTATCCACATATTAAGGATAAAATGAAAGATGTAAAAGTTGTTGGTGATGAAGGACAAGTTAACGTTGAAACAATTGCTTCTTTAAAACCAGACTTAATTATCGGTAACAAAATGCGTCACGAAAAAGTGTACGAACAACTAAAAGCAATTGCACCTACTGTGTTCTCAGAAACATTACGTGGGGAATGGAAAGATAACTTCAAATTTTATGCAAAAGCATTAAATAAAGAAAAAGAAGGTCAAAAAGTTGTAGCTGATTACGAATCACGTATGAAAGATTTAAAAGGCAAACTTGGCGATAAAGTAAATCAAGAAATCTCTATGGTTCGTTTCATGCCTGGTGATGTTCGTATTTATCATGGCGATACATTCTCTGGTGTTATTTTAAAAGAACTTGGATTTAAACGTCCTGGAGATCAAAACAAAGATGATTTTGCAGAGCGTAACGTATCTAAAGAGCGTATTTCTGCTATGGATGGTGACGTATTATTCTACTTCACATTCGATAAAGGAAATGAGAAAAAAGGATCTGAACTAGAAAAAGAATACATAAACGATCCTCTATTTAAAAATTTAAATGCCGTAAAAAATGATAAAGCATACAAAGTCGACGATGTTATTTGGAATACAGCTGGCGGTGTAATGGCTGCTAACCTATTACTAGATGATATCGAAAAGCGCTTTGTTAAATAATTTCATTCTAACCAGCTCTCTCTTTGATGGAGCTGGTTTTTTCATTTCACTGAAGTGTCACATTATTTCATTTTGTATTTTTATTCCCAATATGTTATATTATAAAAGTAAATAGAATATATTTTCTCTATATCAGAATAGATGTTGTAATCTAAATTTTCTGATTAATCACTATTTTATTTTCTTTTAGAATTCAATTATTACATTTGAAAACGCTTATCATCTCGTTTTCAGGGCAAAATACAGTAACGGTTGAAGAAAAATAGAACTTTTTTAGAAATTTTCTTTCTATTTCCATATAATTCTATTGACTTCTAAATATTTTGTAAATTAAAATGATTACATAAATATCCGTTATACAGGATTAGGGGGAAACAAAAATGGATGCAGCTTTAAAATTAGACAAAGCTGGAGAGCAACAGTCACCAAAAAAACATCCACCAGGGTTGTATTTGTTGTTCTTAACAGAAATGTGGGAAAGATTTAGTTATTATGGAATGCGTGGCCTTTTAGTTCTTTATTTAACAACTGCTGCTGTTAGTGGTGGGTTAGGATTTGATAAGGCAGTCGCAGTGCAATTATATGGTACTTTTACAGCGGCAGTATATTTCATGCCAATTATAGGCGGATGGCTAACTGATCATTATATCACAAGACGTCATGCCATTACTCTCGGCGGAATTATTATGGCAATCGGCAACTTTGTACTATTCTCAATGAATACAAAAACAGGACTATTTCTAGGATTAATACTATTAGTTATTGGTAATGGGTTCTTCAAACCAAATATTTCTACACTGTTAGGTGAATTGTATGGTGAAAATGATTCACGTCGTGACAGTGCATTTACTATCTTCTATATGGGTATTAACGTAGGTGCTTTCTTCGCTCCACTTATTTGTGGATTTTTAGCAGAAGATTTCTTTAAAACAAGCGTTGATGGCGTTATGGTTATGGGATATAAATACGGATTCTTAGCAGCTTGTATCGGTATGATTATTGGACAAATTGTTTTCAACTTATTAGCTCCTCGCTACCTTGGTACAGCAGGAACAACAATTGTTGGTAAAAAAACAAAAAATCAACCTGCAATCGAAAAGAAACCTTTAACAAAACAAGAAAAAAATCGCACTTGGGCAATTGTAATTTTAACTTGTTTCGTAGTATTCTTCTGGGCAGGCTTTGAACAAGCTGGTAGTTCTTTAACACTTTATACAGATAAATTTGTTGATCGTACAATTTTTGGATGGGAAGTTCCAACATCTTGGTTCCAATCCGTTAATCCAGCGTTCATCGTACTCCTTGCACCATTCGTATCTATGCTATGGTTAAAACTTTCTAAATCAAAGCGTGGCGATTTAAAAATACCAACAAAAATGGCATTTGGTATGATTTTACTAGGTATAGGTTACCTGGTTTTAACATTAGCGGTTCTAAAAACTGGAAGTAGTGAAGCTGATATAACTGTTAAAGCAAACTTATTATTCATCGTTATCACTTATATGTTCCATACAATTGGAGAACTATTCTTATCACCAATCGGTCTATCAATGGTAAGTGCAATTGCACCTGTTAAATTAGCATCATTACTAATGGGTGTATGGTTAGCTGGTTCAGGTATGGCTAACTGGTTAGCTGGTAAACTTGCTTCCTTTACACAATCATTAGGATACCTTGAAGTATTTGCAAGTATCGGTATTATCGTTATCGTCTTAGGACTTGTACTCCTTCTCTTCTCTAAAAAAGTTGCGAGTATGATGGAATAACACACAAAAAGACGCTTCTAAAATTAGAAGCGTCTTTTTTATTATTTCTCCTCTAAAGCTGTCACGTCCACATGAACGCTCTCACCAGGATTAGATACATCATACACTTGAGCACTCCCTTTCTGCTCATCACAGCTCTCAATCCATACTGGTACGCCCTCATATGTAACGTCAATTCTACTTGAAGAAGATAAGATTTGTTTCACACGTTTCACATCCATACTAATATCCCTCCTTTTGCTTACTACACTCCTTTCTATTTTTTCTTTTCCTTTTAGAATATATTCCGTAAAGCAGCATGTTGATTGATAGTCATTTCTTCCTCACATGCTAATATTTACTCTCTCGCTACCTTTCTGACAAATAAAAAAAGACGTATATTCTACACGTCTTTTTCCATAATATTCAAATTTTAAGAAAATAATGTTTTTACTACCGCACTTACTTTATCATTATGGATTTGGTAATACACTTCTAATCCTCGTCTTTCAAAGCGCACTACTTTATTTTGCTTTAACTTCGTTAAATGTTGTGAAACCGTTGATTGCGGAATTTCTAATACTTCCTGTAGTTGTGTTACATTACATGTTCCTCTTTGCATAAGTTCCATTACTAGACGTAGACGAAGTGGGTGAGCTAACGCTCTTAACATTTGTACATCTTCTTCTGAAATACGACATTCGAATTGATTTTGGCTCATAAAGTTCCCCTCATTTTCGTTTTTATTTGCGTTTTTATGTTCTTTTTATTTATTTATATATCTGTTCTTATATTTCCTGTTACGACATAACTTTATCAACCTATAAAGCCGAAAAATTTTTCCATTTTCATCAACAAAAATTCAGGAAAAAATCCTTGTTGATTTTGAATATTATACTATATGATATAACGAAAAAGCAAAATAATGGCCTACGAATACTTTGCTTGCAAACGTTGTTTTATCAGGCTTTTTGTTATATTTTCACCTCATTGAAATGCACAGTAACGGTATTGTAAAATACCGTCTATAATTGATAACCTATCGTAATGTAGCTGAACTATACTTAACCTCTTTGTTACGCTAAAAGGAATTTTCAGTAAAAAGAGATGATGTGGTATTAAAAATTTGTTTCTAATTTTTTATTCGTATTGCAAGCGGTTGGACTGTTGTGCAAAACTTCCTATTAAATCCACTCACCATTCCTCCCTCACTAGATCAAACAGGACAGATCAGTTCATATATCAAACTTTATACTCGATATAAAAGATGGCATCTAATATACGCCTATAAGGAACATGCCATCTGAATAAGCAAAATAATATGCAAATAACTTATACAGCACATTTAAATTCATTTGAGTGTGTTTTTTGTCTACTTTATGAACAAAGCTTTTCTTTTAACACTATTATGGAATAATTATACTTTTTTACGTTGACAATAGTGTTGAAGGAGAATATACTAAGCATGTAAGTTGATTGTGAATAGTTTCACAAATAATGTGAATTTCTTCACATATAATAGATAGGAGTTGTCATTATTATGAGTACTTGGACACAAATTTATGACCCATTAAACAATATTTGGTTATCTGCACTAATCGCAGCACTTCCAATCTTTTGTTTCATCATTTGTTTAATGGGATTCAAAATGAAAAGTTACATGGCTGGTCTTTATAGTGTGATTGTCGCTATTATCCTTGCAATATTTGTTTATAAAATGCCAGCAACAGTAGCTGTAGCATCTGCCGGATTCGGTGTTTTATCTGGATTTTATCCAATTTGTACTATCGTTATCGCCGCAATTTTCCTTTACAAATTAACTGTTAAAACAGAGCAATTCAATATTATTCGCGATAGTATTTCAAGCATTACAAATGATCAACGTTTACAAGTATTATTAATCGCTTATTCTTTCGGTGCTTTCTTAGAAGGCGCAGCTGGTCTAGGGGTTCCAGTTGCTATTACAGCTGCACTACTTGTAGGTATGGGATTTAACCCATTAAAAGCAGCAGGTATTTGTTTAGTAGCTAATATCGCTGGTGGTGCTATGGGTGCTATGGGTATTCCAGTTACAGTACCAGCACAATTAACTGAACTTGACGCATTAACTATCGGTCGTCAAACTGTTCTTATTTTACCTTTCATTAGTATCATCTTACCTTTCTTACTTGTTTCAATGGTCGATGGAATTAAAGGTATTAAAGAAACTTGGCAAGGTATTCTTGTAAGTGGTGTTTCTTTCGCAATTACTCAGTTCCTTGTAACTTACTTCTTAGGTGCAGAACTTACTAACATTTTCGCAGCCGTTGTAAGTATGATTGCTCTTGCATTATTCTTACGTGTTTGGCAACCAAAATCTTCTACTAAAGAAGAAAAACAAGAAACTAAAGTATCACATACATTCAATCAAATTTTATATGCTTGGTCTCCATTCGTATTCTTAACTGCATTTGTAACAATCTTTAACTTAAAACCGATTAAAGCTTTATTTGCTCCAGATGGTGCGTTAGCAAACTTAGTATTTAACATTCAGTTCCCTGGTCTTCATAATGCTGTTATGAAAACTACACCAATTACAAAAGCTGATACACCTTTCGCAGCTGTTTTCAAATTCGATGTATTCTCTTCTACAACTACTGCGATTGTACTAGCAATTATCGTTTCACTTATCGTTTACCGCGTAAAAGGTAAAATGGTTAAAGAATTAATGATTGAAACAATGAAAGAATTAAAAGCTCCAGTATATACAATTTGTAGCGTTATCGCTTTAGCTTACGTAGAGAACTACTCTGGTATGTCATCTACACTTGGACTTGCATTCTCTTCTACTGGTAATGCATTCCCAGTTCTTTCTCCAATCTTAGGATGGATTGGCGTATTCATTACAGGTTCAGTAGTTTCAAGTGGTTCTTTATTTGCACCACTTCAAGCAGTAACAGCAGACCAGTTAAACATCGTTCCTTCTACACTCGTTGCCTTAAATGTAGTAGGTGGTACAATGGCAAAAATGGTTTCACCACAATCTGTAGCAGTTGCTTGTGCCGCAGTTGGACTAGTTGGTAAAGAATCTGCTCTATTTAAAACAGCAATGAAATACAGTTTAATTTTCTTAGCTGTTATTAGCTTACTTCAATTAAACGCTGTATTTAATATCTTTTAAAAATAAAACACCGATCCAAATGGATCGGTGTTTTTCACATTACATTTTTTTATTTTTTAATAAAGAAGCTCCAGCAATTTCAGGGTGAGTCATTTCGAATGGATCTAAAATAATATCCAATTCCTCTTCTGTCAGTACACCATGTTCTAAACATAACTCCCTAACAGATTTTCCTGTTTCAATTGCTTCACGTGCAATACGAGATGCTGCTTCATAACCAATATGAGGATTAACTGCTGTAATAATTCCAACACTTTTCTCAACATATTGCTTCAGCAATTCTTCATTTGCTGTAATTCCTTCAATACAATATTCACGGAATACACGGAATCCATTATTCATAATAGTTATAGATTGAATTAAATTAAATACAAGCACAGGCTCCATTACGTTTAACTCTAATTGTCCTGCTTCTGATGCTAAGCAAATTGTATGATCGTTTCCGATTACTTGGAATGCGACTTGGTTAATCACTTCTGCCATAACTGGATTTACTTTACCTGGCATAATCGATGAACCCGGCTGACGTGCTGGCAATTGAATTTCAGCTAACCCAACACGTGGACCAGACGCCATAATACGAAGATCGTTTGCAATTTTAGACATGTTCATCATACATACTTTAAGTGCTGCAGATACTTCTGTGTATGCATCTGTATTTTGCGTTGCATCAACTAAATGCTCTGCACCAACAAGTGGGAATCCACTAAACGTTCTTAAATGTTTTACTACTTGTTCAATATACGTAGGATTTGCATTTAATCCTGTACCAACAGCTGTCGCCCCCATATTCACTTCATATAAATGTTGACGAGACTGTTTAATTCTTTTTATATCACGCGCAAGCACTCGGCTATACGCTTCAAATTCTTGCCCAAGGCGAATTGGAACTGCATCTTGTAAATGTGTGCGTCCCATTTTAATAACGTGATCAAACTCTTTTGCTTTTTTACGAAAAGCAGAATGAAGTTCTTCCATTGTAATAAGAAGCTTTTCTAACATCATAAGAGTTGCAATATGAATCCCTGTTGGAAACGCATCGTTCGTTGATTGGGCCATGTTCACATGAGTGTTTGGGCTAATTTTCGCATACGCCCCTTTTTCATATCCCATACGTTCTAACGCTCTATTCGCAATTACTTCATTTGTATTCATATTAATAGAAGTTCCGGCTCCGCCTTGAATAGGATCCACGATAAATTGATCATGAAACTTTCCATCAACAATTTCTTGCGCTGCTTCTGCAATTTCATATCCAATGTCTTTAGCTAAGTAACCAGTATCTATATTCGCAAGCGCCGCCGCTTTTTTCACAATTGCCATTGCTGTAATGAGTGATGGATGAATGCGATATCCTGTAATTGGGAAGTTTTCTACGGCACGTAATGTTTGTACACCATAATAAGCTGCACTTGGTACTTCTTTTTCACCTAAAAAATCTTTTTCTATACGTATATCCTTCGTTGCTATCATTTTTATCACCTATACTTTTTCATTCTAAATCCTTATCCAAAAAATCCGCCCTCTAAAAACACGAGTATCATTCAGAAGAATTTTTCAGTATCCACCTTCACTATATAGCACCTTTTTTGAAAGCGCAAACATTTATTTTTCTGTATATCCTTTTTATTAAAGTTTATAGAAAATCATTCTTCTACTTTCCTTATTTCCACTCGTTTAATTTGATGCATATCCTTTTCAAGGACTTTAAAATAAAAACCGTGTTTCTCAATAACATCTCCTTCAGCAACGATTTGTTTTTGTACCATAATCCAGCCACCAATTGTATCTACATCATCAGCAATTAAATGTATGCCAAGCAAATCATTTACTTCACTAATAAGCACTTTTCCCTCTACGATTTTATACCCTTCACTTACATGCTCTATAGGTGGATTCTCATCTTCATCGTATTCATCTCGAATTTCTCCAACAATTTCTTCTAAAATATCTTCTAGTGTAACAATTCCTGCTGTACCACCATATTCATCATACAATACAGCTAATGGAATGTGTTTTCTTTGCATTTGTAATAATAAATCATGAATTGGAATATTTTCTAGCACTTCAATAACTGGCCTTGTATATGGCATAATCGAGCACTCCTCGTCACGATTCCCATCCATATAACGAATAAATAAATCTTTTACATTAACCATCCCAATAATTTCATCTTTATCTTCACCAAATACAGGATATCTCGTGTACTTTTCTTGTGCGATTACTTTAATATGTGTTTCAAATGGTTCGTCCTCATATAAGCCTACAACTTCCGTACGAGGTACCATAATTTCTTTTGCTACTCTATTATCAAATTCAAAAATATTATTTACATATTTAAATTCCCTTTGGTTAATCTCTCCGCTCTCATAGCTCTCAGATAAGATTAACCTTAATTCTTCTTCTGAATGAGCTACTTCATGTTCAGAAGCTGGATGTAATCCGAATAAACCAGTTACAACCCTCGCTGAACCATTCAAAGCCCAAATAAACGGATACATAACTCGGTAAAAATAAATAAGTGGTTTCGATAACAATAAGCTAACTTGTTCTGCTTTTTGTATAGCAAATGTCTTTGGAGCAAGTTCCCCAATGACAACATGTAAAAATGTAATTACTGCAAAGGCAATAATAAATGAAACTGTACTGGAAATTGCAGGTGAGAATTGTAATTTTAAAAACAACGGCTCGAGTAAGTGTTTAATAGTTGGTTCCCCTAACCACCCGAGCCCTAAAGCAGTAATTGTAATACCTAGCTGACAGGCCGATAAATATTCATCTAAATTTGACGTTACCTTTTTAGCTGCCAGTGCACCTCGTCTTTTTTCGCTAACGAGTTGATCAATACGACTGCTACGTACCTTAATAATTGCAAACTCAACAGCCACAAAAAATGCTGTTAACCCAATAAGAATGACTACCATCAATAATTTTAAAATATCCACATATGTCCTTTAGCTTTCTTAGCTAAAGTTACACCTCCTTTTAAAAAGAAGTTTCACTTTAGTTTCTTCAATTATTGGAAAGCAACTCTATATAAAATCCACCAATTTTCAAACCTCATACAATTCTAAAGGTAAACCATCGGGATCTTGGAAAAAGACGAATTTCTTCTCCGTTATTTCATCAATACGGATCGATTCTGTCTCAACACCACATTGATTTAAATGCTTCACAGCTTCTTCTATATTTGTAACAGCAAATGCTAAATGTCTAAGACCTGCTGCTTCTGGAAAACTTTTGCGCTCAGGCGGATTTGGAAATGAAAATAATTCGATTTGATACTCTTCTCCTACACATAAATCTAATTTATAAGAATCTCGTTCCTTTCTATATACTTCATTTAGTTCTTTAAATCCTAATATTATAGTATAAAAATCCTTTGACGTCTCATAATTCGAACAAATAATTGCAACGTGATGCACTCTACATATATTCATACTCTCTCTATTCCTTTCTTTACCAAAGATGCATATTCTCTCTTGAAATGAAAAACATATATAGCAGAATATCTCTTTTAGGGGGCTTATCATGAAATTCATTACTTTTTTCGTCGGACTAATTGTTGTTTTCTTGCTCGCTTATATTGCTAGCAATAATAAGAAGCATATTAAATTTAAACCAATTTTTATCATGCTTATTATACAGTTAATTTTAACCTATTTACTACTAAATACAGAAGTCGGCCTCATACTAATTAGAATCATTTCCAGTTTGTTTACCAAGCTACTCGAGTATGCTGCTGATGGAATAAATTTCGTATTTGGTGGTCTTGCAAATAAAGGTGAAATGCCATTTTTCCTTAATGTATTATTACCAATCGTCTTTATTTCTGTTTTAATTGGCATATTACAACATTTCAAAATACTACCATTTTTTATTCATTGGATCGGGTACTTTCTTAGTAAAATAAATGGTCTTGGGAAATTAGAATCTTACAACGCTATCGCCTCTGCCATTGTCGGCCAATCAGAAGTTTTTATTACAGTGAAAAAGCAATTAGCTCAAATTCCAAAACACCGTCTTTATACACTTTGTGCCTCTGCTATGTCAACCGTATCTATGTCTATCGTAGGTGCCTATATGACAATGATTGAACCTAAATATGTAGTAACTGCACTCGTTCTCAATTTATTTAGCGGTTTTATTATCGTACTCATCATTAACCCTTACGACGTTAAAGATGACGAAGATATTTTAGAAATCAAAGGTGAAAAACAGAGCTTTTTTGAAATGCTTGGAGAATACATTCTTGATGGTTTTCGTGTAGCCATTGTTGTCGGCGCTATGCTCATCGGATTCGTCGCATTAATTAGTTGTATTAATGACCTGTTCCTCATTATATTCGGTATTACGTTCCAACAATTAATCGGCTATGTATTTGCACCTATCGCATTCCTTATCGGTGTACCAAGTTCTGAAATTGTCGCAGCTGGAAGCATTATGGCAACGAAGCTTGTAACGAATGAATTTGTTGCAATGATGGACCTCAGTAAAATTTCTAATAGCCTTTCTCCCCGTACAGTTGGTATTATTTCTGTTTTCCTTGTGTCTTTTGCCAATTTCTCTTCCATTGGTATTATTTCAGGTGCGGTAAAAGGACTAAACGAGGAACAAGGAAACGTTGTCGCGAGGTTTGGCCTTAAATTACTATATGGAGCTACTCTCGTTAGCATTTTATCTGCAATTATCGTAAGCATTATGTTGTAATTAGGTAAAATTTTATCATTTTCTTATCCCTATCTTTTGTATACAATAACGAATAGATGTCTTATAAATAATCAAGACATCTATTTTTTATACATGTACAATCGCTTTTATTTAGCGTAAAATATTTTTTATGTGTTTGAATACACTTCTAAATGTATACACTTTGATAGTTTTAAAGGAGAAAAAATGATGAAATCCGACACGAACAACAATACGCGAGCCAAAAAAGGACGCTCAAAGAAAAAACGCCTACTTTGGTTCCTTCTTATTCCATTACTAATTGTAGCACTTGGAGCAGGAGGCTACTCCTTCCATATATACAGTAAAGCAAAGTCCGTCTTAAATAATGCTTATGCTGAACTAGGTCGAGGAGATAAGTCCAGCAAACGTGAAAAAGCTGTTAAACCTATGACCGACAACATTTCCGTACTTATTATGGGTGTTGATGAAAGTGAAATTAGGGAAAAAGGTTATGGAAAAGCGACTCGAACAGATGCGTTATTACTTGCAACAATTAATAAAAACGATAAATCCGTTAAACTTGTAAGCATTCCACGTGACTCACGCGTCTACATTAAATCACGTGATAAATACGATAAAATTACACATGCGCACGTATTCGGTGGTGTAGACAGCACAATTGATACAGTAGAGAACTTTTTAGATGTTCCAGTTGATTACTATGTAAAATTCAACTTTAAATCCTTTATTAAAATTGTTGATTCTCTTGGTGGTATTACTGTAGACGTTCCAGTTGAGTTCACAGAGCAAAATAGTAAAGATGAAGCAGATGCAATTCATCTTAAAAAAGGACGTCAACATTTAAATGGAGAAGAAGCATTGGCGCTAGCTAGAACTCGTCATATCGATAGTGATTATATGCGTGGCCAACGACAACAGCTTGTATTAGAAGCCATTGCTGAAAAGGCACTATCTCTTAATTCCATTAATAAAATCGGTGGCCTACTAGACGCTGTCGATAAGGATTTAAAAACCAATTTAACGTTTGATGATATGATGACAATTACAAAAAATTCAATGGATTCAAATTTAAAGATGGAAAAAATGCAAGTAGAAGGTACAGATAAATATATAGGTGGTATTTATTATTACGTTCCAAATGAAAAAAGCGTCGACACTATTTCAACTACCCTTCAAAAACATCTCGGTGTTACGAATAAAAATGAACATAAAAAATTATAATAAAAAGGCTGCTAGATCTTTCTAGACAGCCTTTTTATTATATTTTTCAACATATTTTTCATACACATTGTGACAAGAAGTGACAATTATTACAGCGATGTAACATTTTTTATGAAAACATTACACACACAGTGAAAATAATAGTATACTAGTACGTACATAATGTTATTTTCATCATTTTTATACAAAAAATGTAATACATATATTTATACATAAATTTCTGGGGGGAAATAAATGAAGCTAAGTAAAATACTGATTGGTTCTGCAATTGCTGGGGGCATATTACTTTGTGTAGGCGGTGTTGGGGGATATCAATATGTATCCAAATTAAATAATCAATTAGATACTACTGCATTACCAAATACTACATTTGAAGGTATTTCTCTCGAAGGAAAAAATAAGAAAGATATTCAAGCAATTATTAATCAAAAGGTAACTGAGTTAGATCAAAAATCCCTTACCTACATATTCCAAAACGATAAACAAACTTACACATGGAAAGATTTAGGGATAAATTATAAAGAAAAAGATATTATTGACAAAATCTTCAAAGAACAAGAAGGAAACGTAATGAATCGTTACAAAATGCGTAAGCAAGCTGAAAACGGTGAATTAAAACGTGACTATAAATTAACACCACAATTAAATGCAACAGCTTATGAAACCTTTATAAAAGATAAATATAATGAAACATTAAAAAATCCTGTTAATGCAGAATTGAGTATTGAAGGCTCAACAGTAAATGTTAGTCAAAGCCAAAACGGAGAAAAAATTGATAAAGGGAAACTAAACGGTTTAACAAACGAAGCTATTACTACTGGTAAATCAGATGTTACATTGCCAGTTACATTTATAAAACCAGAACGTTCTACAGAAGACATACAGAAAATGGGTATTAAAGAAGTCATTGCTGAATATTCTACGCCAATGGCTGGCCGTAACGGAAATCAATCATTTAACGTAAATAAGTCAGCCAATACTTTAAGTGGGGTTATTGTCGCACCTGATGAAACATTTAGTTTTAATGGCCGCGTTGGCGTAACTGATGCTGCACATGGTTATAAATCTGCAGCAGTATATTCACAAGGTAAAGTAATACAAAGTGCAGGCGGAGGAGTTTGCCAAGTCAGTAGTACTTTATACAGCGCAGCTTTAAGGGCAGATTTAGGCATTGTTTCTCGAAGCAATCATTCTATGCCGGTAAATTATTTACCACTTGGACAAGATGCAGCAGTAGCAGATTATGGTCCAGATTTAAAATTTAAAAATAATACGGGCAATCATATTTATATTCAAGCATTTTCAAATGGAGGTAGTATTACTACACGCATTTTCGGTACAAATACTGGTAAAAATGTTGAAGTTTCTTCTCAAGTAATTAGTAGGACTAGTGATAAAATCACAGCGGTTACGTATAAAAAAGTAACACAAAACGGGGCAGTAATATCAAATGGACAAATTTCAAAAAGCGTATATAAAAGCGCTCCAAAAGAATAGATAATATCAACCGAATAGCATAAAGAAAAAGGCGTGATTTAATCACGCCTTTTTCTTTTGCAGTAATAGTAAAAAAGTTTCAAGATGGTCTTTCGTTTCTTCTAAAGACCACATACGATTCCCTTCCTTCGCAGCTAATACACACGCCTCTTCCCACACGTTCTTTTTCTTCATATTTATTAATTCATCACGTAATTTCAAAACGATTTCTTCGTCTTCTTGTTCAATAAACTCTTCCATCACGCTTACTATTTCATCCTCATGAATACTTAACGTACAGTACGATTTAAGAAAGTATTGTAATGTCGTATACATAATGTACTCCCCCTTCTTATTTATCAGATGGATAAGAAGTAATAATCTTAAACCCTAATTCTCCTGACTTATCTCTTGCTAAAACAGTAACAGTTTTTACCAACTTGTCTTTTACACTCATATTTTTCTTTATTACCGTTTTTCCAACCGGGAATGAATGTGTTGTATTTAATACGAGACGAGCCTCTTTAGAATTTTTTAACCAGTCTTGAATTTCCTTATCATGCTGCTTCAAACTATCTTTTACAGCTTTCGTTGCTATTTCCTTGTCATAGTATGTACTTGCTGCTGATACTTTATCTGTCTTCAAGCGATTCTTCAAATCTTCTTCTGATTTGCCTACATGTCTTTCAATCGTATGACCATTTTTAGGTGGCCCTTCCATTTCATCTAAAATATTATCACTAATTTTTTCTACTGATGTCGATTGATTCCCTGTTTGTTTCTCTGTTTTTTGTTCTTTTCCTGCACATCCACTTAAGATCAGCATTAGTGCCAATAAACCACTCAAGAAAAGACTACTTATTCGTTTCATCATATCACCTCTTTCATGATTATTATCGCAACTTCACTAAAAGTCAATTTCACAACGAAAAAATCTATCAGTTTTCATTTTTTCCATCTATTTTTCCATATTTACCCGCGCAATTTCATCAACCCTCTATTTTTCGACTTTTATAATATATACCCCCTATATTTTATGATTATTTCCCATATAAAAACACTGATAATATCACTATAAAACTCTTTCACGCAAAGGTTTTTATAGTGTTTTTCAAAATATTTTAAAATACCCCTATTTTTATATACCCAATACCCATATAAGGTATAAAGCCCCCTTCTTATCAACGTTTTTCTACATTATGTAAATTTACCCTTGCCTATACAAACGAAATATGGTGTAATGCAAAAAAAGATAAAGGATTTTAAACAATGGCTGAAACGATTCAAAATTTCTTAACAGAATACTATTCAATCGCAATTCCACTTAGTATCTTAATTAACATCATCATTAGTCTTTTAGGTTTTATCCCTAGTATTTTTTTAACCGCCATTAATATACAGCTCTTCGGTGTAACAAATGGCACAATCATTTCGATCGCAGGTGAGGCCTTAGGGGCTATTATCTCGTTTTATATTTACCGCATGGGCCTTCAAAAGTTCACTCACGATAAAGTAAATAAGTACCCAAAGGTAGAGCGTCTTCTTTATGTACAAGGTAGAGAGGCCTTTCTACTCGTTCTATCGTTTCGATTGATACCTTTCATCCCATCAAGTATCGTGACTTTATTTGCAGCTCTAGGGAAAATGTCATTACTCTCCTTCAGTATTGCCAGTACAATAGGTAAAATACCGGCATTATTGATTGAAGTATATTCGGCATATCATGTTATGAACGGAACAAATGAAGCGAAGTGGATTGTAACAATCGCAGGTTGCATTGGATTGTTCTATTTGTGGAAAAAATGGAGAAAAAAATAAAGAAGGAGCCTATGCTCCTTCTTTATTTTTGAGGTATCTTATTAATAGCTATCCTTTAAATCCTTAGTTAATACCAACAGCACTAAATGATTGCTTAACTGCTGCTACTTCCGCAGAAGTCGCACCATATAAATCAGCTGCAGCTTGTACTGCACCAGCACGAGCTTGGCTAAATGTAGTAGATTGCGTGAAATATTGTGTATTTGCACGGTAGTAAATCGCACCTAACTTATCTTTACCAATGCCCGTTACAGTTACACCCGAATGCGTACCACCATTTGCTAATAAATAAGCTTGTTTGTTAATGATACCACTGTTTGTATGAACCCCACCGTTATCACTAGTACCAGTGTAACGCTTAGAATAATGGTCTGGGTCACCATATTTCGCCGGATCACTCATAGAGCGAAGCGCATCTCCTGCTTTACCAGGCGTGTAAATATCTTCACCAATCTCCCAATCTGGGTTACGGTTATCATAGAATTCTACTAAAGTACCAAAGATATCAGAAATCGCTTCATTTAACGCTCCTGATTCATTTTGATAAATTAAGTCCGAGCTATTTTCCGTAACAGCATGCGTTAATTCGTGACCAATTACGTCAATTCCACCAGATAATGAAGTGAATGTTACACCATCTCCATCTCCGTATACCATTTGTGAGCCGTTCCAGAATGCATTATTATACTTACTTCCGTAATGAACTGTTGATTTTAACGGTGCCCCTGCATCATTAATAGAGTTTCTATTAAATGTAGCTTTATAATAATCATATGTTTTACCTGCATAGTAATGAGCATCTACTGCCGCTGCATCATACGCTGCATTGAAAACATTATCTGCATCTACCCATAAAGTTCCTGGCAATGTAGTACGATTTTTCGCATCATATGTGAAAATCGTTGCTCCGCGCGTATTATCTTGTAAGTAGTAAGATGAGCCAGATAATGTTGTATTGAGTGATTTCGTATCTCCTAATACACCTTTACCAGTTCCTACTTTATTTGTTCCTGTTACAGGTTTTACTACTGCTTTCGCATCCTGTTTAGGAGCCTCTTGCTTAATTGGTGATTTATCTTCATTTGCTACATGATCCAATTTATTATATTTATTTAATACTTTACCGCTGTCTGCTTCAATGAAATAGTAGTAGTTTCCTGGACTTGGATCTAAGAAATTTAGATTTACAACATATGCATATGTTGTTTCTTCACCATTTTGATATACATATAAGTCCGCTTTTGGTTCTACCTCATATTTCGGTGTTACCCCTAAATCTTGCTGCGCGATTTCAATCGCTTTTGCGCCTTCAATCTTATTTTTATTTTTTAACTTTTCCTTTTTGTCTAAATCAGGTGCAACTGTTCCAGACAATACTTTTAAAGAACCGTCTTTACTTACGTGAGCTACTTGAGTAGAACCCCATACAGGTACTCCTTCGTAAACTTGTTGCATACGTACTACTGTTGAATCAGTTACAGCATCTTTCTTCACTTGTTTCACTTTGAAAGAATCTTGCGCACTCTTTTCCCCTAGCTTGTAATCACCTTTTGCTGCGTTTAAGTAATCAAACACAACAGATTCTGCTTTCTTACCAGTCGCTCCAGTTAGATCACCAGAAATAAACTCAGGTGACTGTACTGTCTCATTGTACTTCTTCGTAGAGAGTACATTTTTAGAATCCGCAAATGCAGAGCCTGTCCCTCCAAATGTTGTAACTGCCATTCCTGTCGCTAACACTAACGCTAAACTTTTCTTTTTCATGAACCTTCCCCCTAATAAAAATTTTTTTGAAAAAGAGTAGTTTCATATTAGCATTATGTTTCCACTATTAATATACTAAAAATTCAATTAATTTATTTCTCAAGTTTTGTAGAATTTTGAGGAACAAATATTGAAAAACCCCCTTCCGATTGGAAAGGGGTTTCTGTTAAGAATTTATTAATTCTACTACTTTTTCTCCTTGACCATAAATATCCGATGTCCAAGCATATTGCGGTTCCAATACCACTAATACAGCTACCAAAGCCAAAGCACCAATAATTATTTTTTTCATATTATTTTCCTCCCTTTTCTTCTAATAAATTAATTGCTAATTTATAGTAGTTATTACTTTCCTTAAATTCTAGTAATTCCTCGTGATATCCTGCTAGTTCTAAATACACCATTTTTAATTCCTTTTTATTTTCTTCGCCTCTAAAAAATGGGATTGCCTCAACTTCTAAAAATCTTTTATAAACATCTTTCGTTTCAAAGTATTTATTCTTAAGCATTGAAAGTATATATAGCATACTTTTATACTTTTCATCCCTCTTGGCAACATCTATTCCTTTATTAATCCAATCTTTCGCTTCTTCAAATTCTTTTAATTCAATACACTGCAAAGCGATCTCATACACTGCATCAATATAATTTAAATCCTCTTCCTTTTTGTACTTTAGGCATTGTAAATAATAATCTTTTGCTTTTGAATAATCTTTTAAGTTATAGTACAAGAAGCCTAAATTATTTAAAGCAATAGCTGTTATACTTTCTTTATCAGCAAAAGAATTTGCTTCCCTCAAAATATTATTATAAATAGATAGTGCTTCATTATATTGCTTTTTTTGTATATAACTCAACGCAATAAGTAACTGGCAATTTATCACATAACGGAATTTATATTCATTCTTAAATCCTTCCATTGCTACATTAGCAAAATGTAAAGTCATATGTTCAACTTCTAATTCATTATAAACAAGAGCCAAATTGAAATATATTCCATTCTCATGATAACCTTGTTCCTTTGCCATTACTTCTGTTCGAGTCAAATACTCCAATGCCTTCTTATATCTATGTTGTAAAAAATAATATAACCCTTTGCTATACGTATATAATAATTTTTGGAATGGTGAATACTTTTTGTACATCTTCTTTAAGCTCTCTAACTCTTTTTCGACAGCAGGAAAATCCCTTTTCATAATTAAATAACGTGTATACAGCAGTTTATAATAATTTATAATTTCAAAATCCAACACATGCTTCATTTCACCTTGCAACTCTTCATATATACGTTCTACTTGTTGCTTGTCTAAATGAACTAGTGCATTTAACCATTCATCCAGCTTCCCCTTCACATCTTCTTCTACATCTCTCAAATCCGTCACGGCAATTTCTAGTCTTGTGCAGAGCAATTGTAGAATTTCTTCTGATGCTTCGATCTTTCCATTTTCAATCTTACTTAAGTATGAGACAGAACAAATGCCCTGACATAATTCTTCTTGTGTCATTTTTTGCTGAAGCCGTTTGTAAAAGACTTGTTTGCCTATTTTTTCTAATGTTTGTTGCATTGTCCTCCTCCATTCTCATTACCCCATTACTCTAATAATACATAAAATTTGGAGAAATATAAATTGATAAATATAAATTTTCTAAAAAATATGCATAATTTCATTTTTTTCTCTCTTGACTTCACTTCAATATCTCTTCTTTGCTACGAATGGTGAAAAATTGGTATACTATAACCAAATTATGGAGGTGTTCTCGCGATGACTCATTATAAAGACGATAGTTATGCCTTACATACAGACCTATATCAAATCAACATGGCTTATACATATTGGAAAGATGGTATTCATAATCGCCGTTCCGTGTTTGATTTATACTTTCGAAAGCTTCCATTTGAGAACGGCTACGCTGTTTTTGCTGGCCTTGAGAAAATTGTAGAGTACATAGAAAATTTCAGCTTTACTGAAAGCGATATCGCTTATTTAGCAGAATTACAATTTGAAGAAGAATTCCTTCATTATTTACAAAATATGAAATTCACTGGGACGATTCGTAGTATGCAAGAAGGTGAAGTTGTATTTAATAACCAGCCTTTATTACGCGTTGATGCACCACTCGGTGAAGCACAAATTATTGAAACCGCTCTCTTAAATATTGTGAATTACCAAACATTAATTGCAACAAAAGCAGCCCGTATGAAACATGCTGCAAGTAATGATGAGCTTTTAGAGTTCGGCACAAGACGTGCCCACGAGTTCGACGCTGCCCTTTGGGGGACGCGTGCTGCCTTTATTGGTGGTTTCTCCTCTACAAGCAATGTTCGTGCTGGGAAACGCTTTGGGATCCCTGTAGCTGGCACACATGCGCACTCGTTCGTTCAAGCATATCGCGATGAATACGTCGCATTTAAGAAATACGCTGAAACTCATAAAAAGTGCGTCTTTCTCGTTGATACATATGACACATTGAAATCTGGTGTTCCAAATGCAATTCGTGTTGCAAAAGAATTTGGGGATCGTATTGATTTCTATGGTATACGTCTTGATAGTGGTGATATGGCTTATTTATCGAAAAAGGCACGAAAACTACTAGATGAATCAGGGTTTACAAATACAAAAATTATCGCTTCTAGCGATTTAGATGAATACACAATTATGCACCTTAAATCTCAAGGAGCAAAAATTGACGTATGGGGCGTTGGGACGAAATTAATTACGTCCTTTGAGCAACCTGCATTAGGGGCTGTTTACAAACTAGTTGCGATTGAAGATACTGACGGAAAATTAAATGATACGATTAAAATTTCATCTAATCCTGAAAAAATTACCACTCCAGGACTGAAACGAATTTATCGTATTATCAATCGGGTTAACGATCATGCAGAAGGCGATTATATTGCGTTAGATTCTGAAGAACCTGGAAAAGAAGAGCGCTTAAAAATGTTCCATCCAGTTCACACATATATAAGTAAATTCGTAACAAACTTTGAAGCCCGTGAACTCCATAAAGACATTTTCGTTAACGGTGAAAGAACATATGAACTACCAAGTATATTAGATATTCAACAATATAATGAACAGAGTCTCGCTCTATTTTGGGAAGAATACATGCGAACTTTAAATCCCGAAGAGTATCCTGTCGATTTAAGCCAAGAATGTTGGGATCATAAAATGAATTACATTCAAACTGTTCGAGAACAAGTTGAAAAAAACATACAAAAGTAAACAGAGAAGTTTCTCCTTCTCTGTTTTTTTCAATACTATATGGATATTTGTAAAAAATATATTAAAATAATAAGACGAATGTTTTTTATTTGTAAATTTTAATATTACACTATTTAAAAGTGGAATAATATTTGATATTATTTTATTGAATCAATTTCAACAAAATCACTAATAAAAAAGAGGACGCAGGTTGCGTCCTCTTTTTATAAATCCTTCACTCGTAATACACGCATTGCATTTAACACTGCAAGTAGTGTCACACCAACATCTGAGAAAACAGCTTCCCACATTGTTGCAATACCAAAGGCACCAAGTAATAGAACGATCCCTTTTACACCTAAAGCAAAGATGATATTTTGCCATACTATACTTCTTGTGCGTTTTGCAATTTTTACAGCTGTCGCAATTTTCGAAGGCTCATCAGTCATAATAACGATGTCTGCCGCTTCAATTGCTGCATCTGATCCTAAACCACCCATCGCAATACCAACGTCTGCACGGGCTAATACTGGTGTATCATTAATACCGTCACCAACGAAGGCAATTTTTTCTTTTCCGTGCTTCGCTGCATCAATTTTTTCAATCTCTTCTACTTTTTGTTGCGGTAGTAATTCCGCATGAACTTCATCTAAGCCTAATTCTTTACCGACAGCTTCACCAACTGTTTTTGCATCACCAGTTAACATTACTGTCTTTTTAATACCTAGTTCTTTTAACTTTTGAATCGCTTGTTTCGAATCCTCTTTCACCTCATCAGAGATAACAATGTAACCTGCATATTTTCCATCTACAGCAACGTGAACTAATGTACCTACTGTTTCTGGTTGTTTAAATTCAATATTTTCTTTTCTCATTAATTTTGCATTACCTGCAAAAATTTCTTTTCCTTGTACTTTTACAACTGTACCGTGACCAGAAATTTCGTTATAATCATCGATTATTTTTTCATCAATTGATTTTCCATATGCCTTTCGAATAGATTGGGCAATCGGATGGTTAGAATACACTTCAGCAAATGCCGCATACTCTAATAACTCTTCGCTTGTAGTACCTTCACTCGGTTCCATTTTTGTAACTTTGAAAACACCTTTTGTTAATGTTCCTGTTTTGTCAAAAACAATATATTTTACATCATTTAAAGCTTCTAAATAGTTACTACCTTTTACTAACACACCACTTTTAGATGCACCACCAATACCTCCAAAGAATCCAAGAGGAATGGATACAACTAACGCACATGGACAAGAGATTACTAAGAACACTAAAGCTCTATAAATCCACTCAGAGAATGTAGCCCCTTCTAAAATAAGCGGTGGAATAAACGCCATGATCGCCGCTGTAATAACTACAACTGGAGTGTAGTAACGCGCAAACTTCGTAATAAAGTTTTCTGTTGGTGCTTTTTTACTGCTTGCATTTTGAACTAAATCTAAAATTTTCGATACAGTTGATTCACCAAACTCTTTTGTAACTTCAATTGTTAATACACCGTTTTGGTTCACAAAGCCACTTAATACATCATTTCCAACTTCAACTTCACGTGGTACAGATTCACCAGTTAATGCTGAAGTATCTACCATTGATGTTCCTTCAATTACTTTTCCGTCTAATGGTACTTTCTCACCTGGCTTAACGATAATATAATCGCCAATTTGTACATCTTCTGGTGATACTTGTTTCGTTTCATTCCCAATCTTTACATTCGCATAATCAGGACGAATATCCATTAATGAAGTAATTGATTTTCGAGAGCGGTTTACCGCAATGCTTTGGAATAGTTCTCCTACTTGATAAAATAGCATTACTGCTACGGCTTCTGAATATTGCTGAATTGCAAAGGCTCCTACAGTTGCAATTGCCATTAAGAAGTTTTCATCAAATACTTGGCCGCGAGTTATGTTTCTTACCGCTCTCCAAACGATATCTCCACCTATTAATAAATAAGCAAGGACGAATAACGGAATTGTTACCATTTGTGGTAAGCTCGCTAATGCAGCAATTGCTGTCAAAATTCCGCCGACCACTAACCTCCCTACCATCTTTTTCACGTTTGCTTCACCATGATCGTGACTATGTCCGTGGTCATGACCGTTCTTCTCTTCACGAACAACTTTCACATCTGGCTCTAACTTTTGAACGACATTTGTTATATTTGCTACAGTTGCTTCTAGTTCTCTTTTATTCGCAACTTCTACTCGTAGTTTCTTCGATACGAAATCAACAGTTGCTTCTGAGACAGCTGGCATTTCCTTCACTTTATTTTCAATTTTCATTGCACAGTTCGCGCAATCTAAACCTTCTAATATAAATACTTCTTTAGCAATTTTATTTTTTTGCTCTTCTTGCACTTTAATATGCGGTTCTAATTTTGTAACGAGTTGTTTTGCTTCCGTAACAACTTCGTTTTCTTTATTTTGTGCTGTTTCTAAGATCATTGTCTTTGTTGCGAAGTTTACAGAGCAAGAATTTACTCCTTCTATATTCCCAACACCTTTTTCAATTTTCATTGCACAATTCGCACAATCTAAACCTTCTAACATCAGTTTCTTTTTCACTAACGCTTCAGCCATCGTTCTCCCTCCTCGCGTTCTTTTTATTCTTCTTCGTTTACGTGTTCAAACGCTTGCTCGAAGATATGAATTACGTGCTGGTCAGCTAACGAATAATAAACAACCTTTCCTTCTTTACGATTCTTCACAAGTTTCGCTTGCTTTAACACACGAAGCTGATGCGAAATAGATGATTGTGTCATTCCTAATAGATAAGCTAAATCACAAACGCACATTTCAGCTTCAAATAGCGCATGTAATATTCTCGTACGTGTACGGTCACCTAATACTTTAAATAGTTCTGCTACTTTACTTAAACTTTCATCAGTTGGAATTGTTTGTTTTACTTGCTCTACAACTTCTTCATGAATTATCGTTTGAGAACATGTCTCTTGTGGTGTTTCTACTTTATTTCCAGCCATAATAGCTCACCTCTTTAATTGAACATATGAACAATCATTCATATATCTTATACTCTCATTATATGAGCGCCTACTCATATGTGTCAATGAAATCTGAATTTTTTTATGAACATTCCGTTCACATTTTAATAAGTCATATACGTATTTTCCGCACCCTCTATATTCTCATACAAAAAAGGATGTACAATTCGCACACCCCTTTTTACTTACTTTTCATTTTTTACCGCATCCACAATTAAAGAAACAAATCCTAACTGATTATCCCGATTTCTATGGTCAAAACGTTTCGAACGATAAATAAATCCATCTTTCTCATTCCAATCATTATAGTGAAACTTACCATTCTCATCACAGTATTCTAAGAGCATCACTTGAAAACCTGCTGATTCAAACATGGACGTGATTGTTTTATAGTTATGAACAATTTTATGGCTTGCTGCAGGATGATCTAATGGACCAGGTCCACCTACTTGTACCCCTTGCTGATATTCTTCATCTGGAAAAAATGCATCTGGTACTGCACAACGAATATATCCATTCTCCATTAAAAACTCATAACAAATTTTTGCAGCTTCAATTCCTTCTTCATATGATAAATGCTCCCATACATGTTCTGCCAAAATTACTGATAAAGAATTAGGTTGAAATTTATCAAGCCAAGTTTCTCTCCGTAATAAATTTAATTCCTCTTCATTCGTATGTAACCAACCAGGGTTATTATTATAACCCTCTGCTCCAACAACAACTTTTGTTTCTTCCATTTTGCTCCCACCCTTTTTTCATATTCCGACATAAAAATTCAACAAAGTAATATACATCCCCTTTATTTCAACAAAAGAAAAAGCCTTGCGCGCTCCCTAGACGCACAAGGCTTACTGTGTTTATATCCCTTTAATTAGCTTGATCTAAATTATCCTGCGAACTTCCATCGTCTTTTAAATGACTATGTTTTTTCGAATAAACAAAGTATACAACTACTCCAATCGCTAACCAAATACCAAAGTATATCCATGTTGTTAACGGTAAATTTACCATTAAGAATAGACAACATGCAATTGAAATAATCGGTAAGATCGGTACAAGTGGTACCATAAATCCACGTTGTAATTTCGGATGCGTTTTACGAAGAATGATAACAGTTACACCAACCATGGCGAATGTTAATAACGCTCCAATATTCGCTAAATTCGACAATTCTTTTAAATCGATAAATCCAGCAATTAAAGCACTACCAATTCCTGTTAACCAAACTGAAAATGTTGGCGCTTCAGTCTTCTTGTTAATTTTCGCAAAAGATTTTGGTAATAAACCGTCACGACTCATTGCGAAGAATACACGTGTTGTCGCATAAATGTAAGCGAAAATTACAGCCATAATACCGATTACAGCTCCAATAGCAATTACACCAGCCACTTTATCTTGTCCTACAACCTCTAACACATATGCCATCGCTTCCGGTACATCTAGCTCTTTATAAGAAACCATACCCGTCATAACGAGACAAACTACAACATAAATGATTGTACAAATAACTAACGAAGCAATAATACCAATTGGTAGATCACGTTGCGGATTTTTTACTTCTTCAGCAGAAGTTGCTAATGCATCAAATCCTAAGAAAGCAAAGAATACTGCTGCTCCCCCTGCGAACACTCCACTTAAACCGTAAGGTGCAAATGGTATCCAGTTTTCTGGTTTCACGTAGAATACACCAACTGCAATGAATAAAACAACAATACCAATTTTAATTAATACCATTATGTTATTCACACGCTTACTTTCTTTCGTACCTCGTGATAATAACCAAGTTATCACTAACGTAACGATAACTGCTGGTAAGTTTACCATACCACCTTGCGCTGGAATTGTTAGCAACGCTTTCGGAATTTCAAGTCCCAGTCCACTCACTAAATTATTGAAATAACCCGTCCATCCGCCAGCTACTGCGGCAGTCGTTACGACATATACGGATAACAATGTCCATCCCATTAAATGAGCAACAAACTCACCAATTGTTGCATACGAATATGTGTACACACTACCTGAAACAGGAAGTGTAGATGCAACTTCTGCATAACATAATGCTGCAAATCCACAAACAATTGCTGCAATCATAAATGAAAAAATAACTGCTGGACCAGCATCTCTTGCTGCTACTAATCCAGTTAATACTAGAACTCCTGTACCAATTATCGCACCAATCCCTAGCATTGTTAGGTCAAATGCCCCTAGCGTTTTCGTCAAAGTTTTACTTTTACTTTCCCCTAACAATTGCGTAACGGATTTCTTTTTAAATAGGTTGGCCACGATGTATGCCCCCTTTTACTAAGAAGAGCTAAGAGGTATTATCTCTTAGCTCTTATCATGTTGTATTATATATTGTTCGATTTTGTTTTGTATAATGCTTCTATTAGCAAGATACTGTTTCTGCTTCTAATAATTCTTTAGCACCTTTGTACTCTACACCGTGAGCTTCTGCAACTGCTTCAAATGTTACATAGCCATCTAATGTGTTAATACCTTTTAGTAATGCAGAGTTGCCTAGGCAAGCTTCTTTGTAGCCTTTGTTAGCAATTTGTACTGCATATGGTACTGTTACGTTTGTTAATGCAAGAGTTGATGTACGTGGAACCGCACCTGGCATGTTTGCAACTGCATAATGGACAACGCCGTGTTTTTCGTAAGTTGGGTTATCATGAGTTGTAATACGGTCAGTTGTTTCGAAAATACCACCTTGGTCAATCGCGATATCTACAACAACAGAACCTGGTTCCATTGATTTAATCATTTCTTCTGTTACAAGTTTTGGCGCTTTTGCACCTGGGATTAATACTGCACCGATTACAAGATCAGACTCTTTTACAGCTTCTGCAATATTGTAAGGATTAGACATTAAAGTTTTTACTTGGTTTCCGAAAATGTCATCTAATTGACGAAGACGTTCTGCACTTAAGTCGATGATTGTTACATCCGCACCTAGTCCAACTGCAATTTTAGCAGCATTTGTACCAGCTTGTCCACCACCGATGATTGTTACTTTACCACGTTTAACTCCTGGAACACCTGCAAGTAAGATACCTTTACCGCCTTTGTTTTTCTCAAGGAATTGCGCACCAATTTGTGCAGCCATACGACCAGCTACTTCACTCATAGGTGCAAGTAATGGTAGAGAACGGTTTTCTAATTGTACTGTTTCATATGCAATCGCAACAACTTTCTTCTCAATTAACGCTTTTGTTAATTCTGGCTCTGGAGCTAAGTGTAAGTATGTGAATAAGATTAAGCCTTCACTGAAGTGTTTGTATTCGCTTTCAATTGGTTCTTTAACTTTCATAACCATTTCCATGTTCCAAGCTTCTTCAGCTGTATCAACAATTTTTGCTCCCGCTTCAACATACTGAGCGTCTGTGAAACCAGATCCTAAACCTGCACCCTTTTGAATGAATACTTCGTGATTGTTACGAATTAAATGTACAACACCTGCTGGTGTCATTGCCACACGGTTTTCGTTGTTTTTAATTTCTGCTGGTACCCCAATACGCATAATGAAATGCCCCCTTATAATTAACAGAAAAAAGAGATTCTTTTTTCTTTTTGTAATAATTAATAACTTATGTCCTTATTCTAGCATAACTTAAAAGTTATGAAAACGCTAACATATCATTTTTCTAAAGTTTTTATATTTAGAATAGTGTAAATATATAAAACATTGATTCTATTATGGGTTTCGTGACATTCCATTATCTTTCACTCAATTTTTATTATACTTCTTCAAAATAAACAGTAATCATTTATTATTTGACAATAATGTAACAATGTAAAAAACTAAGCTATAACGTATACATATACAGTTATTATTTTACTTAATACTTTAGAGATATATTCTTTTCACAAAAAAACAGCTGCTAGCATTTAGCTAGCAGCTGGGTAACTTATAAATAATTTTAAAAACAAATCATCTGTCGTTTCAGTAATTTTATCAAACAGATCACTTTCTTCCACTTCTTGCTCTTTTAACATCTTAATTGTTTCACGTGCATCTTCAGGGTAATCAGTTATGATACCATCTACGTTTAACTTATAATATGCCTTTAAATTTTCCATATCATTTACTGTCCATACGTAAATTGGTTTGTTTAACTTCCTTGCTTCTTTTACTAATTTCTTATTTAACATATATTCTTCTGCTACGTAAAAGTCAGCCTTCACATTTTTTAAGTTAGCTCTACTTGCATACAATATATACCCTACTTTTATATCTGGATTTGCACGCTTAAACTCTTTAATAAGCGGATAGTGTAACGTTTGAATTACACATTGCTTCTCAAATTCATTATCTTTAATCGTTTTTAAGACTTTGTTTACAAAGTCTTTTTCGCCCCCATGAAGCTTCACTTCTATATTAAGTTTGATTTTGCCATTTGCTAGCTTAATGATTTCATCAAGTGTACTTATTTGTCCTGAAAGTCCATCTTGACTAAGGGTAAGCTGCCTTAACTCAGCCATCGTTAAATCTGACACATGCACATTTGCATTTGCGAGACGTTTCAGCTTCAAATCATGTATAACCGCTAGTTCACCGTCTTTCGTTTGTAATACATCTATTTCAGCGTAGTCTGCTTTTGCATCAATAGCACCTTGCACAGCTTCTTTCGTATTTTCTACGCCTTTTGATATATACCCGCGGTGCGCCATAATAATTGGTTCTTTATACGAATTTGAAATAAACGTTACAATGAAGGCAACAACCATTCCGGCAGTAATAATCCCCACAATATATACGCCAATAAATTTCCAGCGATGTTTTTGGAAGAAACATTTATCTGCTTTCGTTTTCGAATAATCTAATCCTTCTTCTAATAAAACATCTTCAACCGGTACCTTTTGTAAGTATAATCGCGTAATCGCCATAATATAAAATGGCGTCACGATAAAGCTGAATAAATACAATGTGCTCGTTAAAAATACAGAAATCGTTGATTCAGCTAATAATGCAAATGTTCCTTTCGGGTTTGTAAATTCATAAACACCCCATAGGCACAATAAATATATTCCCAAAAATACGACATATACAATTCCAATTGAAATAAAAAATCCTACTAAAAAGAGTAGTACTTTAAAAAAGCTTTCCTTTACTAAATTTGCACTTTTACGTGCTGCCACGCGAAATGATTTTTGCTCTAAAACAACAATAGGTAGAACGAAAATCCATCGAAGATTCAAATACGCGACTACAGCAAAGAACGTGTAATAACCAACTTGCCCCATCGTTGTCTTAAACAGTTCTCCTGTAATAAAGTTAGGAATTTGAATTTGCGGGATTAATGCCGTTTCATATCCCATATTTAAAAGAGGCAACAATACGACAGCATATAAAATAAATCCTGGTAAGCAATATGTGAAAAGAGTAGGTAAATACGTTACCGTTTTATATAAAATCGGACGTAATTTCACCTTCTGTCTTTTATGAGCGAAATACGAAATAATAATAAGCACCGCAAATTCCGTAAAGATAAGAAACAGTGCTAACAATGACAAAATTACAATTGCTAAGATGCCATAAGGCGTCTTTAAAAATGCTAATAATTCATCATTTGTCGCATTTGCATAACCACCAAAATACAATAACTTATTAAAAATGATCCCAAATAGTGGAACAAACACAATCGCTGCTAATAATTTATAAGCAAGTTGAAAAGTTAATACATTCCAAAAAGCAAATTTAACTGTTTGAAAGGAATGTCTCATTACTCCTGGTATAGATAGTTTTTTACGGTGTTGCATATATTCCTCCAAATTCTAAAACGGTATTTGAGATGGATTCCACATTTCCAGTTCTAATCCATCTTTTTAATAATAATAATAATAATATATTCCGCTTAACATGAACACTCTTATACATATAATGAAAAAAGTGATGGCTACTTCCCATCACTTTTTCATTTATTCTATTTTTTCTCTAACCCTTGTCCAAATGCTTTCAAGAAGCTAAAACCGAATGTAATAGCTCTATTGATATCTGGATCTTTTAATACTTTAAAGAAATCCATCACTTTTGTTTTTTTACCACTATTTAATTCGTCTGTTGCAAATTGCAATCCTGTAACTAAACTTGACGTAATTTGCTTCGTTATTTCTGGGTCAACTGAAGATAACGCTTCTCCTGCCCCCATCATATTATTTAACGCATTTTTAACGGGTTCACGATTTAATTGCTCCACAGCGATTTTTGAAACATCTTCCTTCGCAGCAAGTAAACTAATTGCTGCATCTAATATACCAGCCTTCTGCAACTGCGCTAAAAGCTGCATCGTCTCTTCTACTGCTTCACGATTATTAGATAGCTCATTTAGAAGTTCATCTGCTACTTGCTGTTTCTGTTCTTCCTCTGTTACAACTTTCTTTTTAATTACAGTAATTTCTTTCGCCACTCTCTCCGCCCCCTAGTCCACAAGTGATACGTATTGTTTTCTTTGCCATTTTTGCTGGATTTCAACACCGTTTTGCGGATTACGCTTTTTATCTCTCGGGTTTGAAGATGGTAACGGACGATTCCCTTTTTCACGTAGTACACGCATCTTTACCATCGTTTGTTTGTACGCTGGTGTACACGTATAAAGATCTGTCGCCGTTCCAGTTAAAATATTGATTGCCTCTTCATTTACCGTTGCATGCATCGGTAAATATAGCTCTTTCCCCGTTACACGATCTGTAACAAGTGCCTGTACTTTAATTTTCCCAAATGGTGATGCTAATTCTACAAGACCACCATCTTTCACATTGCGCTCTAGGGCAAGTTCAGGCGAGATTTCAACGAACACTTCAGATACTTTAGATAAAATACCAGCCGATTTATTCGTCATATTCCCTTCATGGAAATGTTCTAACATACGACCATTATTTAAAAGTAAATCATACTCATCTGGCGCTACAACTGGTGGTACCCATTCATCTAATGATAGACGAGCTAGTTTATCTGGGAAGTTAAATCCGTCCACATATAATAGTGGTGTATCGCTACCATCATGGCTACCCCAACATAAACTATTCCATCCTTCTAAACGATCGTATGTTGCCTGAGAATATAAAGGTGCAAGCGATGCAATTTCATCCATGATTTCACTTGGATTTTCATAATTCCAGTCCCCGCCAAGTGCACGAGCTACTTTTTGTAAAATCCACCAGTCTGGCTTTGAATCACCAAGCGGCTTCAATACTTCATATAATCTTTGAATACGGCGCTCTGTATTCGTAAATGTTCCCTCTTTTTCTAAGCTTGGTGCTGCCGGTAAAATAACATCAGCAAAACGAGCTGTTTTCGACAAGAACATATCTTGAACAACAAGGAAATCTAAATTCGCTAAAATATGTTGTACATGGTTGGCATTCGAATCTACTAAAGCCATTTCTTCACCCATAACATACATACCACGTAGTTTTCCTTCATCTGCCGCAAGTAACATTGCAATATTATTTAAGCCTGGTGCTTTCGGAATTGTAGTACCGTATGCTTTTTCAAATTTCGCACGGAGCGCATCATCTGAAACTGCTTGGTAACCTGGAAGCCAGTTTGGTAATGTTGCCATATCACAAGCGCCTTGTACGTTATTATGTCCGCGTAATGGATATGCTCCTGCACCAGGACGACGATAATTACCCGTAACAAGCAATAGATTTGAAATTGCTGCTGAAGTTGTACTTCCTCCAGTATTTTGAGTTACACCCATTCCCCAAAGTACACAAGTACCATCTGCTTCATATACCATACGAGCCATTTCTTTCAGATTTTCTTTCGAAATCCCCGTAATTTCTTCTGTATAATCAAGCGTATACTTTTCTACCATTTTGCTATATTCATCAAAATTCTTCACATTTTCAGCTATGAACTTTTTATCGTGCCAATCTTGATCAATAATATATTTCGTAATACCAGCGAGCCATACATAATCAGTTCCTTGGCGCGGATGAATGAATAAATCCGCACGCTCTGCCATTTCATGTTTACGAAGGTCCGCCACAATTAATTTTTGGTCATGTAATTTATGAGCACGTTTTACACGCGTTGCAAGTACAGGATGTCCTTCTGTTGGATTTGCTCCAACGATAATGACAAGGCCTGCTTCCGCAATATCCTTCACTGTTCCAGCGTCCCCTCCCATACCGACAGTTTTAAATAAACCATCTGTTGCTGGAGATTGACAATAACGGGAACAGTTGTCTACATTATTCGTTCCATATATTTGACGGGCTAGTTTTTGCATAAGATAATTTTCTTCATTCGTTACTTTCGAAGAAGAAATAAATCCAAATGCATCACTTCCATATTCTGATTTAATATGCTGCATATTGGATGCAACAACTTCAAGAGCCTCTTCCCATGAAGCTTCAACAAACATATCTCCTTGGCGAATTAATGGCTTTGTAATACGATCTTCACTGTTTACAAAATCCCATCCAAATTTTCCTTTTACACATGTGGAAATACCGTTAACCGGCGCATCTGAAACAGGCTGTACTTTCAAAATGTGGCGGTCTTTCGTCCATACTTCAAATGAACAACCTACACCACAAAATGTACAAACTGTTTTTGTTTTATTCACTTTCGTCTTACGCATCGCAGCCTCTACTTCTGAAACTGCTAAAATACTACTATATCCAGGCTCTACATCCTTTACAAAATCAATCATCGGATCTAACACATCTGGTTTCAATCCAGTCATGAATCCGGCTTCACCCAGCATTGTTTTTTCCATTAACGCATTACATGGACATACTGTTACACACTGTCCACAACTTACACAAGATGAGTCATTTATACTTACACCATTGTCCCATATAACACGTGGACGGTCTAAGCTCCAATCAATCGATATAGTTTCATTCACTTGTAAGTTTTGACATACTTCTACACACTGCCCACAAGCAATACATTGATTTGGATCATATCGATAAAATGGATGTGACATATCCACTTCACACGCACTTACTTTTGGCTCATACGGATATTTCTGTTCCTCAATTCCCATCATATGTACTGTATTATGGACTTTACAGTTACCATTATTGTTATCACAAACGGTACAATACAGTAGATGATTCTCTAATATTCGATCCATTGCCTCAGTCTGTGCCTCTTTTGCACGCTGGGACTGTCTTTCGATATACATACCGTTCTCTAATTTCGTTGAACAAGCACGCAATAACTTTCCATTTACTTCTACAATACACGTATCACAAGTTTGAATTGGATCTACTTCTGGTACATGACAAATTTGAGGATGTTCCAAATTACTCTCGTTAAATAATTGTAGTATCGTCTTTTCACCTGATGCAGAAAATTCTTTACCATCGACGGTTACACGGACTGTCTGTTCTGCCATAGTTTCCCCTCTCCTTACAACCAACTGTACAACACAATTATGAATCCGTTTTCAAAACCGCATTACTGTACATATTTTTGAAACGCTCTACCCAAATACTTTCTTATGAAGTCGATTCTAGATGTTATAAGGTATAACTACGAAAGCTTGAAAATATCACTATTCTACAGTTCTATTATATCGTACATATACAATAATAACCAAAATAATCTGTGATCTTCTTGTTAATAGGTGTTTTTATTTTTTCCATTGTTTTATGATAAATGTGGGAGAGAAATACATATAAAAGGGGAATTAAATATGGGGCCTACGCAAGAGACTTATACAATTGTACGTTATCAATCTGGTACATTTTCAAAACAACTGGATGAGATTGTTACAGAATCTCCTATTACTATTAAATTGAATGGTGAAGAATATGTAACAGTCGTATGCACACCAAATTATATTGAAGATATGGTAATTGGTTTTTTAATTTCTGAGGGGATTATTTCTTCCTATAACGATGTTGAAGAACTATGGATTCAAAAAGATAACGGAATTGTCCATGTAAAATCATCAAAAGTGAATCCGCTCTATCAAACTTTATATAATAAACGATACATCACTTCTTGCTGCGGAAAAGGTAGACAAGGTTTTATTTTCGTAAACGATGCGGCAAAAGCAAAAGACTTACATGATATACATGTAAAAATTACTCCTGAAGAATGTTTTTACTTAATGAATACTTTACAACAATCTTCCACTACCTTTCGCCAAACTGGTGGTGTTCACAATACCGCGCTATGTGATCGAAATAATATCCTTCTATCAAGAATGGATATCGGAAGACATAATGCATTAGACAAAATATACGGTCATTGTTTACGCAATGATATATCTGTTAAAGGAAAAATTATCGCATTTAGCGGACGTATTTCATCCGAAATTTTACTCAAAGTTTCAAAAATCGGATGTGAAATTGTTCTATCTAAATCTGCCCCAACAAAACTAGCATTGCAACTCGCTCACGATTTAGGCATTACAGTCGTAGGATTTATCAGAAATGAATCCTGCAATATTTACACACATCCACATCGAATTGATGGTTATCAATCGAATAACTAAAATAACTCCTCAATTGAGGAGTTATTTTAGTTATGAAAATGTAATATATTAAAGACTTGAATAGTTAATAAAGTTAATATATAATTTCATTACATATTAAAAAACAAAACATTGTAGCATATATCTTTTCATTCTTTTACAAATTAAAAGAGACTGCTAACAAAACACATACACAATCTTATAAAAGTAATGGATTTATTTTATTTGAAATCGACCAAGGAGGTTACAACTATGGAAATTCGCTTATTAACGACAGAGGACGCAGAAATATATTTAAAAGTTTGTATGGAAGGTTTAACGAAGAACCCGGAAGCTTTTAGCTCTTCCTATGAAGATGTTTTGAAACATGAGGATCCTGTAGCTGCTATGGCAAAACGATTAAGCAATCCGGATAATTATACTCTAGGGGTCTTCAAAGATGATGATTTAATCGGCATTGCTACTTTAGAAACAAAGCCTTTTATTAAACAAGAACATAAAGCAAAAATCGGTTCCGTTTTCGTTTCCCCAAAAGCGCGTGGCCTTGGAGCAGGACGAGCTCTTATTAAAGCAATTATTGAAAATGCCGATAAATTACATGTAGAACAACTTATGCTCGATGTTGTAGTTGGTAACGCTGGTGCCAAAAAATTATATGAATCATTAGGTTTCCAAACTTACGGCGTACAAGAGCGTTCATTAAAACATAACGGTCAATATTGGGACGAGGAACATATGGTTCTGTTCTTAAATAATTAATACTTCAATATAGTTTTCCAAAAGCATCTTTTTATTAAGAAAGATGCTTTTTTCATTACAACAATGTAATCTTCATGTCACCTTTATCGATCGTACCAAACCTTTCCATTCATTATACTAAAAATATAAAGTGAAACTTTACTCAGTGGGGAACTACATCCCACGTTAATCGCATGTACTTGATATGTAGAGGAGAATGTGACATGAAACAAAACAAACGAGCTATGCTTTTAATATTTACTACAGCAATTGTAACTTCTGGGTTAGCAATTTTACCTTGGTTTATCATATGAACACTCCCCCACTTAGCAAAGCTTGAAGTGGGGGTTTCTAACGTTTCGACCTAACGGACGATTAACGTCAGGGGAGTTAACACATTAGCGAGCTGTTTCACGCCTTCCCCTAACAACGAAAAAAGCTGATTGCTTTGAAGTGACCCCTAAAAGTTAGACACGGTTATTTCATTAGGCAGCTTGATAAAAATGAGTCCGGTATTGCACCGGGCTCATTTTTAATTTTGCTTTTATCCGTTTTGTATTGTAATAATCTATATATTTTTCTAATTCTATTTTGAAGTGCTCTACACTTTCAAACTCTTTTATGTAGAGAAACTCAGACTTCATGATTCCAAAGAAATTCTCCATTACTGCGTTGTCATAACAGTTGCCTTTACGAGACATACTTTGTACGATACCTCTTTTTTGTAATGCGTGACGGTACTGTTTCATTTGATAATGCCACCCTTGATCTGAATGCATCATTAGTTGGTGATTTTCAGGTAAACCTTCTAATGCTGTCTCTAACATTTCTGAAACAAGTGAATACGTCGGTCTAGAGCCAATTGTATAGGTAATGATTTCACCATTATACAAGTCTAATACAGGTGATAAATAAAGTTTCTCACCGAATAATTTAAATTCTGTAATATCGGTTACCCATTTTTCATTTGGCGTATCTGCCGTAAATTTACGCTCTAAAATATGAGATGCAATTTTACCGACTGTTCCTTTATAAGATTTATATTTTTTCATACGTACAAGACATTTTAAACCTAACTCTTTCATAATTCGTTGCACTTTTTTATGATTCACTATTTGATTACGATTGGCTAACTCATCACGAATACGACGATATCCATAACGACCTTCGTGTTCATCATAAATCGCTTTAATTTCTACTTTTAAATCGGCATCTGGATCGATTCTATCCATTTGTTTTACATAAAAATAATAGGTGCTTCGAGGGATATCCGCTAACTTTACTAATTCTTTCACTTGAAACTCATGCCTTAATTCATAGACTACTTGTGCCTTGTCTTGTTTGGTGATTTTTCCTTGTTTTGAACTAAGGCATTCAACTTTTTTAAATACGCATTTTCCATACGTAAGCGTTCTAATTCAGCTTGTAACGCTTCAACTGAACCTTCTGCCGGAATCTTTTTAGTATCATGTTTTGTGTTTTTATTTTTCATGGATGGACGCCCCTTTTTCTTTGGTTCAAGGGCATCTAAGCCACCTACTTCAAATTGCTTCTTCCATTGATAAACCGTTGTAAAAGAAGGAATCATGAAGATAGCCGCTGTATCCATTAACGATATACCCGATTGAGCCATAAAATTTAGTACGTCTAGTTTAAACTCTGCGGTGTAATTTGTATAGACCTCGTGTAAACCTTCTTCTCCATGGAGTTCGTATAAGCGTAACCAGTATTGAAATTGTGCCTTTGTAATATGCATCTGTTTTGCATATTCTGCTTGAGAAATTATTTTCGGATTAAATCCTTGAACGAGCGTTAACTTTAAATCCTTCGTAAATTTTGTCATACAAAAAACTGCACCTCCAATTGTTAGACTGTGTCTAACAATTGGGGTGCAGTTCACTTCTTAAGAAGCAATCAGCTTTTTTTATATTATAAAATCCCCAAAATTTTATTTACGCAACTTATAATAATAACCATAGATACGGCAACGCATATGACAACCGTATTACGATCTTGCTTTTCTTTTTTTGAAATTTCTTCTTTTGAATTCATGTGTATGATCTCCTTTTAAAAAAAGTGTGAGATAGGAAATTTTTCTTATCCGATGCGAGGTGAATACGAAAACCCTCTCTATCTCACATACACAATAGAATGGAATTGTCATTTTATAAATAAAATGACATGACGTTATGTCGCAACATAGGGTATTTTGTGTCGCTACGTTTTCTATTATAAAAAATAGTTGTGCAAAACTAGTGCATTTTTTATGTCAATTACTCTGAGCGAAAAAATCAGCCCTCCATTCAATCACATAAAAAGAGTTTTTTATTATTTTCATGTAAACTATACAAGTAGAATGAACAGTTTGGGGTGCACAAGATTATGGTAAAAATTTTATTAGTAGACGATGAAGAACGTATGTTACGATTATTAGATCTGTTCTTAAGCCCTCGCGGCTATTTTTGTATGAAAGCTACCTCTGGCCTTGAAGCACTAAAATTAATCGAACAAAAAGAATTCGATATTATTTTATTAGATGTTATGATGCCAAATATGGATGGATGGGATACTTGCTATCAAATTCGTCAAATTTCCAACGTTCCTATCATTATGTTAACAGCTCGCAACCAAAACTACGATATGGTGAAAGGCCTCACGATGGGCGCAGATGATTATATTACAAAACCATTTGATGAGCATGTATTAGTCGCGCGAATCGAGGCTATATTACGCCGTACAAAAAAAGATGGCTTTGTTAGTTTCAATGGTATTGAGTGGGATAAAACGAAACATACTGTCACAGTTTATGATGAAAAAATCTCGCTAACTCCTATCGAATTTTCGTTACTCGGGCTATTTTTGCAAAATACAAACCGTGCTTATAGCCGAGATGATTTAATCGAAAAAATTTGGGGCTATGAAACAGATATCGAATATAGAACAATTGACTCACACATTCGTAATATCCGTGATAAACTACGCAAAAAAGGATTTCCGATTGAAGATTACCTAGAAACGGTCTATAAAGTCGGATATAAATGGAAAAGTGAATAATTACTTCGGTCAGTGGGAAATCGTATACCACTGACTCTTTATTATGAATAAGGTATGGTGAAAAAATGAGTAAACTTTCCCTTAAAATTGGGACATACTTTTTAATATTAGCTTTATGTATTGAAACAATTGCTTTCGTATCTTTTTATAAAAGCCTTTCAAAAATGCGTATTGTAGAGGAAACAGATGCTCTTTTAGAGAAAGGTAATCGCTATAGTAAAAAAATTAAAAGCCGCGAGAGACGGGATGAATATTATAAAGAAATGAAACACGCTGAACATAATAAAAATCCTAAACGTCCTGTGTACCCTGAGTTCGATATTACGAATGAGGCTGCACACTTAGTTGAATCGGAATCAATTTCTAACTCCGATATAGCTATCATTATTACTGACCATAACGGCAAAATTATTTCCACCTCAGAACCCGTAACAAAAGATATGCAAAAACAACTTACTTGTAAAACAGAAACTGTCCCAGACGGCGGCTTAGTCGTTGAAAGGAACTGGAAAAAATCAAAGTTCATCACAACAGTAAGCCCACTTAACACAACAAAGTTTCAAGGAAAGCTATATATGTTATTAAAAACATCTTTCCTAGAAAATATGTTGCTTAAACTCATGAACCAATTTCTTATCATTAGCGTTTTAACAATTATTTTAACAACAATTTCTGTCTTTGTTTTTTCACGCGTTATTACAGAACCACTTGTAAAAATGAAAAGAGCGACAGAAAAAATGTCAAAATTAAACAAGCCAATTCAATTAGGTATTAAACGAAATGATGAACTCGGTAGTTTAGCAAAAACAATTGAAGATTTATCGAGTGAACTTACGTATATGAAAAAAGAGCGCAATGAATTTCTCGCTAGTGTCGCTCATGAACTATTAACTCCATTGACCTATATGAAAGGTTATGCAAAGGTAGCAAAGAGAGACTCTTTAACAAAAGAGGAGCGAGAAGAATACTTACAAATCATTGAGGATGAAACGGATAGTGTAACCGATCTCGTCCAAGATTTATTTATGCTTGTACAATTAGAACAACACCAATTTGTTATAAAAAAACAAAAAGTGCTTCTTCAGCCATTTTTAGAACGAATGGTAGAAAAAACAAAAACAACATTAACAAATAAGCAAATGCAACTTCATGTATATTGCAAAGATGATTTAGAAGTTTGTATAGACGAAAGACGTATGGAACAAGTTATGTTAAATTTATTACACAACGCTTATCAACATTCGCCAGAAAACACAGCCATTACGATACGTGTACTTACAAAAACAGATTCTTTTACAATAAGTGTACAAGATGAAGGTGAAGGTATTCCTGAAGAAGATATCCCGCATATATTTGACCGTTTTTATCGTGTCGATAAATCTAGAACACGAGCTACAGGCGGAAAAGGTATCGGGCTAGCTGTTGCAAAGGAAATTGTAGAATTGCATAACGGTTCTATTCTAGTAACAAGCCAATTAGGAGCGGGAACAAACTTTATAATCGAGCTACCTTTTGAATAATATGCGTGTGAAAACACCAGTAGTAGTAAACACTACTGGTGTTATTTTGTTCATAAAAACAGCTCATATAAGCTAAGCTTTTGAAATTATTCTTATTTCAATATAAAATAAAGGTACATTTGCAAAGATTTGGAGGGTGATATAATTGGATATCCATGTATTAACAAAAGACGAAGCAGAAATTTACTTAGAACTTCGCGTAGAAGGATTAAAGCAAAACCCTGAAGCATTCAGCTCTTCTTATGAAGATATTATTAATAAAGAGTGTGCGATTGAATATAAAGCACAAAAATTAGCACAAGATGAAAACTATACGCTAGGTGCATTTAAAGATGGAAAATTAATCGGGGTTGCAACACTGGAAACGAAACCATATGTAAAACAAGAACATAAAGCTAAAATCGGTTCTGTATATGTATCTCCAAAAGCACGCGGACTTGGAGCAGGAAAAGCACTTATTAAAGAATGTCTTGAGCTTGCTAAATCTTTAGAAGTAGAACAAGTTATGCTTGATGTTGTTGTTGGCAACGATGGAGCGAAAAAACTTTATGAATCATTAGGTTTTAAAACATTCGGTGTACAAGAACGTTCATTAAAATATAACGGACAATATTGGGACGAAGAGCATATGGTCTTATTCTTAGATGAAAATAAATAATAAAAAACATCCTCATGTTTGGAGGATGTTTTTTACTTTCTTGTAAACCATGCCGTGTGTAATAATTGAATCGCTTTCGCAATTTCTTCCTCTGATAATATCGCAAACCCAAGTAAAACTACATTCTCAGGCGCCGTACCGTCTTTATAGTACGTAGACACAGGATATATTTTGATACTATGTTTCGCAGCTTCTTGAATTAATTCTTCTTCCCGCATTCTATTATGCACTTTTAATAAAATGTGTAATCCCGAATCTTCTCCTATCACTTCAACACGATTAGAGAAATATTTCTCTATTTCAAAAACAAGTCGATCTCTCTTCTTTCGGTAGACGACACGCATTTTATGAATATGTTTTTCCCAATAGCCTTCATTTAAAAATCTTCTAATCACTTCTTGGTCCATTCTTGAAACACTTTGTGTATAAAATAAATATTGCTGTTGATACTTTTTAATTAATTTCTTCGGCAACACCATATAGCTCATCCGTAGCGATGGCAATAATGCTTTAGATAGCGTCCCCATATAAATAACTTTCCCCTCTGTATCTAACCCTTGCAGCGCCGGTATAGGCTTTCCAGAATAGCGAAATTCACTATCGTAATCATCTTCAATAATATACCTGCTCTCTTCTTTCTTTGCCCATTGTAAAAGCTGCATCCTTCTCGTAATAGGCATAATCATTCCATATGGAAACTGATGGGAAGGTGTAACAAATACAACATTCGCATTGCTATTTTCTAAATCTGCAATACAAATTCCATCTCTATCTAAAGATAACATTTGGACTCTTGCTTCTCCCTGTTCAAAAACAACCATCTTTCTATGATACCCTGGGTTTTCAACTGCATAATTGCTTCCCTTTAACAATTGAAACAATAGTTTCACTAATATTTGTGTTCCCGCTCCTAATACAATTTGACTAGCTGAACAACGTACACCTCTAGATTCATACAAATAATTCGTAATCTCTTCTCTTAAGCTCGCTTCTCCTTGAGGGTGTCCTAGAAAGAGAAGTTCGTTATTATGCGGCTGCCATATTTCATTTACAATTTTCCGATACATATTGAATGGAAAAGCATTTGTATCAATTCCTGTTTGTGTAAAATCAAATTTATAACTCTTCTCCTGAAACGGTACTTCTTCTATTCTCTCTCCGCTATCCTCTACATGAGCCATTTGCTCAATCTTGCATACAAAATAACCTTTTCTCAATATCGACTCAATATAACCTTCTGCAAGTAATTGTTCGTACGCTGCCTCTACTGTATTTTTACTTACCTGTAAATGTATCGCTAACTTTCGCTTAGCCGGTAATTTCGTAAAAGGGACAATTGATCCATCTTTAATCTCTTTTTTTATATACTCATACAATTGCACATATAATGCCTTTTTACTATTCATATTTAAATTAGGCGTTAATTCTAACATAATATCTGACCCCTTAATAAAACTAAAATCTGATACTTTTTACAGTACCAGATTTTATATATAATTCCTTTTATCATGTCACACATAAAAAATCAAATACTGGAGAGGAGAAACATGATAATGAACAATGGTAGACGTATCGGACTTATTATGATTATTACAGGGGCTACATTATGGGGATTATCTGGTCCAATGATTCAGTGGCTATTTCAGCATACTAATGTATCCTCAATTGATTTTTTAACAATTCGATTGTTGCTTGCAGGAATATTTATTTTGTCTTTCTTACTTATAAAGAAACAAAATATATTTCAAATTTGGAAACACCCTAGATATTCTATACAACTTATTATTTTTTCTATTCTCGGCATGCTCGGTGCGCAATACGCCTTTATCGAAACGGTTCATATTAGTAATGCAGTCACAGCAACGCTATTTCAATTTCTAGGCCCTGTTCTTATTACCATGTATGTTGCATTTGAACAAAGAAAATTCCCTGCTTCCATGCAACTATTCGCAATTATAGCCGCGCTAATAGGAACATACTTTATTATTACAAATGGCTCAATTGAAAATATTGTTTTATCCAAAAAAGCTATTATTTTTGGACTATTAACAGCAATCGGATTTGCATTTTATACCCTTCATCCGGCTTCTCTCATTAAAGAATGCGGGACAACTGTAGTAATTGGTTGGGGGATGTTAATCGGAGGAATTGCACTACTTATTTATAATCGTTCATTCGGGTGGAATCAATTTTCACAAACCCTTACACTAAAAACTTTTTCTATGCTTATTCTTATCATTATTAGTGGTACCCTTTCTTTCCTTCTATATATCGGTAGTCTTAAATATTTAGCAGCAACAGAAACAAGCATTTTATCTAGCATTGAACCCCTTGTAGCTGCCATCGTTTCAATCACTTGGCTAAATGAATCTTTTGGAACATATCAATTATTAGGCGGCGTATGTATCGTTCTGTCCGTTATTTTTTTGACGATGCCTCAAAAAGAAACCGAACCAACCTATACAACGGAACAAATATAAAATGAAACTTTAATTAGTGGGGACTATCTCCCACTAATTATTAACCTACACCAATCGGGCTTTTACGGGATAAAAATGTCAAAAGAGGTCGTACAAAACTTACGACCTCTTTTTATACTTTAAAGGAATTGTCCCGCCTTCTAGCAAATACAATTACACTAACAATAAAAACTAGGAGTGTGGCACCATGAAAAAAATCGGAACTATGCTACTTCTCTCCTTCCTCATCACTGGATGCACACCAGCACAACCTGATTCAAAAGCATCTAAAACTGAAGCTGTCGCAACGTCATCCAATCAAGTGAACGCACCTTCCTTCTTTCATCTTAGTGTTTTAAAAGATGTAAATTGGGAAGAAGCCCCCTCATTCATAGACGGAAAAATACCTTTAAAAGGCATCGAAGGAAAAATCGCAATGGCTGATAGTCCTATTATCGCGAATGAACAAAATGAAATAATGTGGTACTTTCTAGATTCTGAAATACCAACTGGAAAATTGTCTATTATTGCGCTAAAACAAGGATCTGTAACTCCGACACCAGTACTCTTTCAAAAAGAAACTTCCAAACAAACTTGGACCACTTCAAATACAATCGATTCTACTGCAAACGAACTCCCTCTCACTATGTCACTACCTTCATCTGGATTATGGTTATTAAATATATATGTGAATGAAAAATATTATGATCAGTTTGTAATCACTGCTGAGTAAAGTGACAAAATAAACCACTTTCTTACAATAATGTAATTTCTACGTCTTGTACTTCGATAGTTGAATTCTCTCTCTTCTCTTATACTTAAAGTAAGAAATGAAACGAGGAGAGATGAGAGATGAAAAAAATGATAGAAGTAATCGTAGCAGTAACTGAGGTTTTAGTGAATGGTAAACAAGTTGCAATGGAATTAAATAAATAGTGAAGAAACATAAATAATTCTACACTTCTTCATTATTTTGATTTCTTATCTCAAAAAAGCAGTGCCTTTTAGGCACTGCTTTTAACTATTAATAACTTGGTATTTTCGTAATTTGCGCCACGCCCGAATCAATAGCTGCTTTCGCTACTGCTTCTGCAACACTTGGAACAACTCTTTTATCTAATGGATTCGGGATTACATAATTCGCATTACGTTCTTCATCAGTAATGATGTTAGCGATCCCATATGCTGCCGCTAATTTCATCTCTTCTGTAATATCAGTTGCGCGCACATCTAACGCACCGCGGAATATTCCGGGAAACGCCAATACATTATTTACTTGATTCGCATAATCCGAGCGCCCAGTTCCTACTACAGCTGCACCAGCCTCTAACGCATCCTCAGGGAAGATTTCTGGAATTGGATTCGCCATTGCAAACACAATTGCTTTCTCATTCATCGTCTGTACAAGTTCTTTCGTTAATACGTTAGGAGCAGATACGCCAATAAAAATATCAGCTTGGTGAATCGCTTCTTTTAACGTTCCACGCACATGTTCACGATTTGTCTTTTTTGAAACTTCAATTTGTGCTTCGTTCATCCATGTTTCACCTTCACAAACAATACCTTCTAGGCTAACTAGCGTAATGTGATTTGCACCAGCCTTTAATAATAATTTTCCAATTGCAATTCCTGCCGAACCCGCACCGTTAATAACGATTTTCACATTATCCATTTGTTTGCTAACAACTTTTAATGCATTAATAACAGCTGCTAAAACGACAATAGCTGTTCCATGTTGATCATCATGGAATACAGGAATATTCGTTTCTTCTTTTAGTCGTTTTTCAATTTCAAAACAACGCGGTGCTGCAATATCCTCTAAATTGATCCCTGCAAATGTAGGCTCTAAATTTTTTACAAGGGTAACGATTTCATCCACATCCGTCGTCCCTAAACATAATGGGAAAGCATCTACATTCGCAAATTTCTTAAATAAAATACTTTTTCCTTCCATAACAGGCATAGCCGCTTTCGGTCCAATGTTTCCTAGACCAAGTACCGCTGTTCCATCTGAGACAACTGCTACCATATTGCCACGTGCTGTATAGTCATACACTGTTTCTTCATCTGCCGCAATTGCTTTACAAGACTCCGCTACACCTGGTGTATACGTCAGGCTTAAATCATCCGCTGTATTTACTTCTACTTTACTTGTAATTTCAATTTTCCCTACTAATTCTTTATGCAATAACAATGATCTTTCATTAATTTGATTTGCTAACATACTTATAATCTCCCCTTAATTTGACAAGCTAGCTATATGAATATAGCTAGCTTGTTTGATCATGAAAACATTTTTAATAATATTGTCGCCGTTACAACCATTGCCGCCCCGCCTAAACGAGTTGAAATTTGCGCGAACGGCATTAATTCCATACGATTTGAAGCCGATAAAATAGCAACATCTCCAGTTCCGCCTAAACCGCTATGACATCCAGTTACAATCGCCGATTCAACTGGATACATCTTCATCACTTTCCCTACAAGAAAACCTGATGCTACCATTGTAAGAACAACCGATGCGCACACAACAACATATCCTACTGAAAGAACTGCTGCTACGTCTTTTAACGGAATATATAGCAATCCTAATCCAACCATTAAAGGCCAAGTTAAATTCTTCGAAATAAATTTATATAAATGGAATGCTCCTTGCTCCATTTTTGCTGGCATTAATTTAAAGTATTTCACAAGTGCTGCTGAGAAAATCATAATGATCGCCCCAGGAATACCGATGAACTTAGAAGCAAATCCTCCGAAGATGAAGAACGTACACGCAATTAATAAACCTGCTCCCATTAATGAGAAGTCAATTGGTTTCTCTGTATTTTGTTCTTTTAATAATTCTGCTTGATTGTCTGTTTTCACTAATACACCGTTACCACTAAGCTCCGGTTTCTTCTCACCTAAACGCTTCATATACCCTGCACTTACAATTGCGAACATATTTCCAATAATAGCTGCTGGAATAAGCTGTGATACAAACGTTGCTGATGATTCATTTAAAATATCACTATAAGCTAGCGACAGTGGTAAAATTCCTTCCCCGATACCACCACTCACAATTGGTACGATGATAAAGAAGAATGTCTGCTTCATTTCAAATCCAAATAATGAACCGACTAATAATCCTACTGCTACAGAAGCTAACGTCCCTACTACTAAAGGAATAAACATGCGAACGAAACCTTGTACTAACACTTTACGGTTCATTCCTAAAATACTTCCGACTACTAAACAAGAAATATATAAATATAAAAAGTTCGATTTTTTCATTAACATAGTCGCGGCTTCCATTGAAGCTGGATTCATCCAGTTAAAAAATACAAGTAATGATGGAATAAATAACGAAAGTATTGCTGGACCGCCGATATTTTTTAAAATTGGAATTCTCATCCCAATATCGCCTAAGAAAATTCCCATGATCATAATAACTGCAAATCCACCAATCATATCTGCTGGCAATTTATTATATACAGATGCCCCATAAATAATAGCAGCCAATACTACATATAACGGTAAAGGTATAACACCGATTTTTACATTCATAATTTTAGAAGCGAAAGATTCTCTTTGTAATTCATTTCCTCCAGAAAATGATACCGCTTCCACATTCTTTTGAATTCCCATATGGCACCCCCTCGTTTTCTTAATAACAATATTAAAACGCTTTCAATAGTAAAAATAGTTTTTGTAAGTTTTGTAATTGATTTTGTAATTAAAAAAAGTATAAGCGACTTATACTAAGTCGCTTATACGTAAAACTCTATTTTCTTTTGATCAACACATCTTAATTTACTTACAGGTCTTCCCACATGTTGGTACATCATTTCGTTTTCTAACACCCCAATGTCAGTCAGAAACATTACATATTTCCGAATAGAAACTCTTGAAATTCCAACTAATTGTGCCATTTCATCTGTTGTAAACACTCTTCCATTCAAAGACTCGATCTTTTGCCAAATTAATTGCAACGTTTGCTTCGTTAACCCTTTCGGAAGCTCTTTAGTGACAATAGGCTCCCTTTTTTCTTTTTGTAAAATTAACGAATCTAATTCCGATTGACTAATTTTTTGTTGTTCTTTCATGAAAGTAAGTTTTTCTTGATATATAGTTAATGCTTCTTTAAATCGTTCAAATGTAAATGGTTTAATTAAATAATCTACAACTCCATATTGTAATGCTTTTTTTATACTCCCCATATCATGTACAGCTGAAATCATTATAATATCAATTTCTTTTTCTTGGTTCCGGATATACATTAAAAGCTCAAAACCAGTCTCTTCAGGCATAAAAATATCAAGTAATACTAAATCTACTCGTGATTTCTCTAATATTTCGATCGCCGACTTTACTGAGTTAACTGCTTGAACAAGTTCAAACCCTCCTACTTGCTCTAAATAATGCGTATTTAACATCGCTACCATCGGGTCATCTTCTACAATTAAAACTTTAATCATATTTGCCTCTCATCCCTACCTTTAGGTATTTCAATTGTTATCGTTGTTCCCTTTCCTACTAATGAATGCATATGAATTTCCCCATTTATTCGCTGTATACTTTCTTTTACAAGATACAAACCATAACCGCGGTTATCTCCCTTTGTGGAATAACCTTTCGTAAATAATTCCTCTATTTCTTTTTCTTGTATACCTTTTCCCGTATCTTGCACTGTAATAGTTAATATATCCTCTTGTTGTATCTTAACTTCAACTTGTTTCTGTTCACAATTCGTAACTGCCTCTAATGCATTATCAATTAAATTTCCAACAATCGTAATAAGTTCATGGATAATACTTTCATCATCTATTTCCGGCATATAAGAATCTTCACTTATAATTAATTTTATATTTTTCTCTCTAGCATAGCTGAGCTTACCGAGTAAAAAACCAGCAAATACTGGACTTTTTATTCTTTTCATAACTCCACCAATTTCATATTGATGCTCTGATACCATGCCGCTTATATACTTCTGTAATTCTTCATACTGTTTCATATGTGTAAGCCCTAATACGACATGCATCTTATTCATAAACTCATGAGATTGTGCCCGTAATGCTTCTGCATATAGTCTAATACCAGTTAGTTCCTCTGCTAGTTTTCTAATCTCTGTTTTATCACGAAATGTTGCAATTGCACCAACTATTTCTCCTTTTACATATAAAGGAACTCGATTCGTCACAATCGTAATTCCATAAATATTTTGTTCTTCGTTTAATTGTACTTCTCCCGTTTGCAATACTTCTTTTATACGTGAATTTGGCATATACAACTCAACATCTTTACCGATAAAATCTTCTTCAAGTCCGCTTTTTTTAAATAGACGTTTCGCTTCATTATTAATTAACGTTACTCTAGCCTCTTTATCTACAGCAATAATACCTTCCTTTACAGATTGTAGCATCGTATTTCTTTCTTCAAGGATTTTTGCTATCCTGTGCGGCTCAAGACCGAATAAACTTTTCTTTATATGTCTAGCTAGCAATATTGCTCCTATAATTCCGACTAATACACCAACTCCGACACCAATATAAATGATATGTCTACTTTCCTTAACTCTCTCTTTTACATTATCTGCTGAAATACCAACAGACACTGCTCCAAGTTGTTCACCTGTTTCAGAAAATATTGGTACAAACACTCGCATGGAAATACCTAAAGTTCCTTCTGCTAACGATACATGTTCTTTTCCTTTCAATACAGGCCCTTCATCCCCGCCAATAAAATGATGACCTATTTTTTGAGGATCTGGATGAGATTTTCTTATTCCATCCATGTCCATAACTACAATAAATTGAACACCTGTGTTTTTTAATATCCTATTTGTATACGTTTGGATTGCAGAGGTATCTGCTTTCCCAACCAAACCATCGATTACAATCGAATCATTCGCCACAATGTGTGCAATTGTTTTTGCCTTCTCTGATTGGCTATCCTCCGTCGTCCGTTCCACATTATGACTAATTAATATATCTGTCACAAGTAAAGAAAAAATTACAACTGTACAAACTAACAATGTAATCGTTTTCCATAAATTCCATAGTCTTTTTCTTTTTTTCATCCCGTTAATGACTCCCCTAATTGCTGAATAGAAAAATAAGTAAGGTGATATTATTTTCACCTTACTTATCTGCTGTTATTATACTTTAAATTTACTAGTCATCGCTTGTAGTTCTTCGGCCATCTCAGCTAAGTTTTGCGAAGCTGAACTAATTTCTTCCATGGAATTAACCTGTTCTTCTGTTGAAGCTGCAACACTTTGCATACTAGCCGTATTTTCTTCTGCAGCAGCTGCAATTTCATCAATAGCATTTGTCACTTCATTTGCATCTCCAGCAATTCTCTTCGTTGTTTCTACCATTTGATTAACTTGAGAAACAATATGTGTAGTAGAACTTAAAATTTCCGTAAAACTTACTTTCGTTTTTGTTACAACATCAAGGCCTTGTTGAACTTCTCCATTCACATTATCCATTGCCTTAACAGTATGTTCAATATCCGCCTTAATTTCTGCGATTAAATTTGCAATCTCTCCAGATGACTCTCCTGATTGCTCTGCTAATTTTCTAACCTCATCTGCTACAATAGCAAATCCTCGTCCCTGTTCACCTGCTCTTGCTGCTTCAATAGCCGCATTCAAAGCTAACAAGTTTGTTTGAGTAGCGATATTTTGAATTGCTTCAGAAATAGCTCCTACCTGCTTTGATTTCTCATCAAGAAGTTTAATAATAGCATCTGACTCGGATACCGATTTAGAAATAGACTGCATTTGTTTTGCGGTTTGTTCAACTAAATCTTCTCCCTCTTCAGCTCTTTCTCGCGCATGTAATGAGGAAATAGAAATTGACTCTGCGCTTCCAGTTACATCTTGAATTGCTGTATTTACTTGTTGCAATGTAGCCGCACCTTCTTCAACACCTTGACTTTGTGATTCGGCCCCACCTGATACTTGTTCCATTGCAATTGTAATTTGGTCTGTCGCATCATTTGCTTGCTGTACGCTTGCTGTTAACTCTTCTGCCGATGCTGCAACATGTTCTGCTGAAAAGCTAATTTGGGTAATAACATCTTGTAAAGACGTAGACATTTCATTAAATGAATTCCCTAATTTTCCTATGTCATCCTTGGAATGGATTGTAATTTTCTCTGTTAAATCTCCCTTACTAATTTTATATGCCGATTCAGCTATTTTTCGTAATGGCCTTGTAATAGACTTTGTAATGAAATAAATTAATACACTACCAAATGCAATAGCAATAGCAATGACAATCAAAGTCTTATAAAACACTGGACTGGCAGCTTGGGTAATTTCTTCATCGAACATAACGCCAACTACTTTCCAGCCCGTTTTCTCATTTGTTGCAAAGATTAAATTCTTTTTATCATCTTGTTCTGTATAAGACACATTTCCTTGTTTATCTTCATAAATTGGTTTAATCCAAGGATCAGTAACTTTTGCACCTGGTTTTCTAGATGGATGACTAACAATTTGCTTATTTTGATCTAAAATAACTGCATAACCTTTTTCACCAATGTTAATCATTTTGGAAATTTTTAAGATGTTATCTAAGTTTAAATTAATTCCTATAACACCTTTACCATCTTTTACTTCTTTCGCAATCGTCACTACCATATTTTTTGTAGATGCTGACTGATATGGCGCAGTAACAATTACTTTCCCTTTATTTTCATGTGCTTCTTTATACCAAGATCTATCTGTTGGATTATACCCATCAGCCATTTGAATAAATGGTTCTCTTATAAACTTTCCCGTCTCTGTTCCAATATAAATACCTTCTACTTCTGGATGAAGCTTTATATATTGTGCTAACTTCGTTCTTACTATTTCTTCTTGTCCATTTGGATATGTATCCTCTGTTAAGATGTCTGCAAAGTACGTCGCATCAACAAATTTCTCTTCTATATTTTGAGAAATAACAGTATTTAAAATCGAAATATTCTCCTTTGCTTTATCTGTCATTTGATGTTCAAAATTTGTTTTGGCAGTTTGATATGAAACACCACCGATAATAATTCCTGGTATAGTTAAAATAATAAAAAATGAAATGATTAATTTTTTATTGATACTCATACATTTAACCCAGTTAAATATTTTTTGCATAATAAGCCTCCTTTATGTAATGTGGATACTTGTGTCATTTTATACAATTAACATGTATAAAACAATATATAATGATAACATGTAAATTTTTCGTCAATTATGCATTTTTGCATATTCACTCCTTATACGTATTTTAATCATAAAAATAAGAGAACTTTAGCATTATATATACTAAAGTTCTCTCATTTCTTAACAGCTTCTACTCTACAAAACTTCTCTTATAATCCTCAAATCTTTACCCTTCGCCTTATAGTCATATTACTAAAACTCTTCGTCCTAATTTATTTGGCGCTCTTTACATAACTAATTGCCTGACTTCCCATTTGTACCCATGCCTGTTCAAAGGTTTCTCTCGGTACTTTTACATCTAAGCTATCCTCAAGTGGATCTCGAATATATACAGATTCCTGATCATATCCAATAAGTACAACACAATGTTCATTATACGTAATAGAAACATCTCCACTATTTGTTTCCCATGTAGTAAATTCATCTTCATCTAATGGTGCAAATGTTGCATTCGTGATCATGACTACAGGTTTCCCTGCTTTTACACTCTTATAAATTTCTTCTATATTCTTCCCTGTTAAGTCTACAGCTTTATTAGGTAAATATTCTTCCGCTAACTGAAAAAGTGGCCCATGATATACACCGTATCCTGATTCAGAGAATGTATAAATATTACCTACAAATCCTTCATTTGGATTCCCGCGCACACCAGCGTCTATAAAATCAACTTTTTTTATTTCATTTGCTAATGTCATCTTATCCACTGAAACACCAGCGTATTGTAACATCATCGCTAAGCTTGTCACTTCACAGCCTCTATCCAATTCTGGTAACTGCTGAATTAATGGAACATTTGATAAGATGACTTTTTCATCGTTATTACTAAACTCCGTTTCTTTTCCTCTTTGTATATTTGAGAGTGTTAACTTCTCTACATACTTTGGAATTCCATTTGTATATACACTCCATATTGCTGCACCTAGTAAAGCTGTACATATATACCACTTCAATTTTCTTATCGCTTTCACGCCCTTATTAATTCGTTAAATAAGAATAAAATGCGTCAGCATCCGTTCGTATCATCGGTACAAAATTTAGTTCTTTTCCTTTTTCAGGCTGATCTTTTTTTATCTTTTCCGCTAACTCTTGAATATTCATATTCATTTTATCCATATTAAGCTCATCTGCCATTTGTAGCACCTTTTGTTCATTAATTTCTCTTAATATTTGATATATATCTTTACCATACAAATCAATATGATATTTTTTTGCTTCTTCCTGTACTTTTTGTTCGTACACTTCTTGTGCTAACTCTTCAATCTCTTTTCCTTTTTGAGAAATGTCTAACTTTCCTGCTTCTTCTCTTACTTTCTTTCCGTAGATTTCTTCCGCGATGTCTTCGATTTCTTTTCCATCTGTCGAAATACCTAATTTATCTGCTTCATCTTTAATTTTAATCGCATTAATTTGAGTAATTAAATCTACAATTGATGCATTCTCTATAGATATACCTAGCTTTAATGCTTCTTGCTTTACTTTTGTTTCATAGATTTCTTCTGACAGCGTCCCAACATCTTTTCCTTCAATCGATATGCCTAACTGCTCTGCTTCCCTTCCTACTTCTGTTTCATGAATTTCTTTTTCTAGTGTAATTTGTTCTTTTCCTTCCGTTTCAATACCTAGTTTCTCTGCTTTTTCTTCTGTATGCACTGCATGTATCTTACCATTGTTCAATTGTTCTTTACTGCGCTGCGTGTAATCAGTCTTTCCTTTTGATGTTTCAGAAGGAGAGGCACCCCCTAATATACTTAAACTCATTACTCCAATAGCGAATACCGTCATCATTTTCTTTTTCAAAATTAATTCCTCCCTCTTATACTTTCTTTCCCATCATTCCCCTAGTTTTTTTAATACTATACATACATCTCATCGCTGCTTGAGATAACATTATGATTGATAAAACTCACTCACATACACCTAGTCTCTTCTTCATGTAACGAACTTTCTTTATGCCATACATAATATAAATAGTTTCTTAACTTTATCTTAAAAAAAGACGACCTTGTAAAAACAAGATCGTCTTCTTACTTATATTCTTTGATTTTTAGGGAATATCACTTCAAAGCAAGTTCCATCTCCCCATTTGCTCTCTACTGATATTTTTCCATAATGCTTTTCTACAATCCAATTTGCGATTGAAAGACCTAATCCAGCTCCTTCTGACGTACTTCTTGCTTTATCCCCTTGATAAAAACGATTAAATAATTTCGGAATATCCTCTTCTTTCACTCCTATCCCGTCATCTTTCACCTGTATACGAATTGAACTACTCGTTTGCGTGCAATCGATTTGAATATGCCCACCTTCGTTTGTATACTTCATCGCATTATCTAACAGTATGACCATCATTTGATGAATCCGCTCTCTATCCCCCATAAAAGATACACCACGTTCTACTTTTAGCATCATTTCTTTTTCTTGATAAGAAGCAATCTCCTTATATGGAGCTACTATTTCTTCTAACAATTTATCAAGTTCAAATGTTTTCTTATCCATCTCAATTTGATTAGAATCAGAACGTGCTAGCAATAATAAATTACTAACGAGTTTCGATAACCGCCTACATTCTTTTGAAATTGTAGAAATATCCATCGCTTTTTCTTCTATCGTAGCGGATGGTGACTGGAATAAAACATCCGTTTTTGATTGAATAACTGCAAGTGGTGTCCTGAGTTCATGTGATGCATCAGAAACGAATTGCTGCTGTTTCTCCCATGAATTTTGAATAGGTACGAGTGCTCTACCAGCTAGGAAAAAGCCGATACCTATCGCACAGAGGCTTCCTATGCTACAACCTATAACAAGGATTAAAAATAAAGTATTTAACATTCTTTCTTCCGCTGTTATATCTCGCACGATTTGAACTATTTCTCCATCTTTTTGAAGCGAAAATACTCTAAAATATCGTCCTTGTACTTCAATATCTTGTAACTCCTCTAAATTTTTTGGAGAAAACTTTTCCAAATTCTCTTCAAAAATAGAACGGAATTTACGGTTATCGCCCTCTATTTTCACTATTTTTCCATTCCAAGTTATTCTAGTTACTCGCGGATCTCCAATTTGGATATTCTCCATGCGTTTTCTTGGTGGTATTTTAACATCTAATTTTTCTCTATACTGAGCCATCATTTTTATAGATTGATCCACTTCATTATAAATACGCTTATATGTGTATGAATAAATAATACTACCTAATATACCTATTAATAGGATAAATACTAATGAATTCACTATAGTCAAACGAATGCGTGTCTTTTGAAACATACTTCCCTTTTTCATTGTTCTTTTAATATATATCCAATACCTCGAACGGTTTGAATATCTTTCTGATAACCGAATGGTTCTAATTTTTTACGTAAATGATGCACATACACTTCTACAATCGCTACTGTCGTATCTGAATCAAATCCCCAAACACGATCAAAAATTTGTTCACGCATTAAAATCTTCCCGCTATTTTGAATGAGGTACTCTAGTAGCTCATATTGTTTCAATGTCAACTTAATACTTTTTCCATCTACTTGAACGTCTTTATCTTTTCCGAACAATTCAATCCCTTTATAACGAATCGTTTGCTGCGTTGTTAAACTACCACTTCTGCGTAGTAAAGCGCGAATTCTCGCTTTTAATTCAGGGGCCTGAAATGGCTTAACGATATAGTCATCTCCACCAAAGTCCAATCCCTTCACCCGATCTTCTAAAGAATCTCTCGCTGTCAAAAACAGGACTGGTGTTTCAATCTTTTCATCACGTATTTTTTGAATCACTTCAAATCCGTCCATCCCTGGCATCATCACATCCAGCAAAATTGCATCATATATATTTTGAAGAGCTAAAAACAATCCATCTTCTCCATTTATTGCCGTATCTACTTCAAATTCATCACGCAAAATTTGTACGATAGACTCTAATAACGAAGCATTATCTTCTACTACAAGTAAACGCATGCTCTCACCTTCCATCAAATAGTTCAATTCTATTTATTATTACATTTCTTCTCTTCATAACAAAAGAATGTAGTTGCATTACGTAATTTCATTTTTAACTATTTCCTTCTAAAATTTTGAAGTTTTATTATAAAAACTTTGTCTTAAATTTAGCTTAATAAAAAATTGAAAGAAATAAGATTCCTCTTATCTCTTTCAATTTTTTATTACATATACCTTTTTACTCGGCAACTCCAAACAATTTAGCTGACCGCCATACACAGCCCCGCCATCAATTCCAATAATACGATTACTACCAAAATACACTCCGCAATCCTCACTACCATGAAGCATTTTTGTTTCCGTATGCCCAAATACAACAACCTTTTCACCACTATATCCATTATGAAATTCATTACGGATCCACATTAACGTATATGGTTCAGATTCAGAAATTCGTTTCATCGGTTCAACCCCAGCATGTACAAATATATACTCTTCTGTTTCAATATAATGATCTAATTCTTGAATAAACTTTATATGTTCCTCTAATACACGAGATTGTAACATCGGTTTTTGAAAGTCTTTCTCATTAACCGCAATATCCTCTTCTACAAATCCATAGCTATATAATGTCTTATCTCCACCATTTCTTTTTACCCAATGGTTCCATGAACGTTCCTCATTTGTCGTTAACGCCTTAATCATCATATCTTCATGATTTCCTTTTAAAATGAGTGCTCCCTCTTCTTTCAATTCTCTTACCTTTTCAATTACAGCACGCGCATTTGGACCACAATCTACATAATCTCCCAGTAAGATCAATTGATCCTGTTTCGCATCATATTGAGCTTCTTCCAATAACTGTTCGAACTTTTCTATCTCTCCATGAATATCACTAATAACAAGAATTCTTTTCATATTATCCCCCCTCTTTCTAATTATAGTTCAAAACAACAGAAAATTCCGAATCTTAATCTTGAATCAAATTTATCCCGCATTAACGAGCAGTAACCCCCCACTGATTACAGTTTCACTTTATTACAAACTAAACTATTATCCTTACAACAATGTAAGTCTCTTGTCATCCAATTCGATAGTTGTAATTACTGTATTTCCTTATACTGAGAGTAAGAAATGAAACAAAAACAAGGAGAGATGAGAGATGAAAAAAGTAATGGAAGTTATAGTAGCGGTAGTAGAGGTTTTCGTAAATGGTAAACAAGTCGCAATGGAGTTAAATAAATAATGAAAAGGACAACATTCACTCTAGACCCTTTACTCATATAAAAGAGATAAGACTTCATCACTTCTTTGATCCCTTATCTCCCTATAGAGAAAGCCGTATCCCTTTTAAGGATACGGCTTTCTCTTATTTTTGACTCGTACGAGCTGAAATGCTAATTGCTCTATCTGTTGCTTTGGCAGCTTCATCTAACGCTTCTTTACTATTCTTCCCGTCATACATTGCTTCTAATGCTTTTACAACTGCATCTCGTGATTCTGGGAATACACTAATTAAAGCCCCTTGTGTTGCTGGAGATTGCTTTGTCGCTTGCAGTTGATCTACTGTTACTTTTAACTGTGGATATTTTTCATATTGCTCTTTTACTAATGGCTCATTATATGCATCTGGATTAATTGAGAAATAACCTGTTGCCGTATGCCATTTTGCTTGTACGTCTGGCTTCGTTAAATATTTCATAAAGTCCCAAGCACCTTGTTGCGTTTCTTCTGAAACCATATTCGTCATCCATAATGATGCGCCTCCAATGACAACACCATTTTGTTTCGAATCCTCTGGATATGGAATATATGAAACACCTACATTAAACTTAGATGCATCAATTAAATCACGAACACCTGCTGAAGAATCTAAATACATAGCAACTTGTCCAGACTGGAACGCAGCACGAATATCATCCCAACTTGCTCCATACTTTCCAAGTGCGCCAGCTTTATTTAAATCATCTAACATTCCAAATACTTTCTGTCCTTCTTTACCGTTAAATACCGCCTTCTTTGCAGCATCTTTACGGCCGTTTTCGTTATCTACATATAAAGCACCTTGTGTCGCTAACAATTCTTCAAAGAACCAACCGTAGTTAAGCATGGAGAATCCATATTGTTTTACATTTCCGCCTTCTTTAATCGTTAACTTTTTCGCCGCTTCTTGTAATTCCGCATATGTTTTCGGAGCTTTCTCTGGATCTAAGCCCGCCTTTGCAAAAGCATCTTTATTATAAATTAATACTGGTGTAGATGAATTAAATGGCATAGAATACATTTTTCCATCAACTGAATAATAATTTGTAATTGCTTTTTCTAATTTTGACGTATCGTACTTATCTTTTTTTATCCAGCTATCAATTGGTGTGATTTTTTTGCTATCAATCATATATTTCGTTGTAATTTCACTCGATTGAACAAGCGCTGGCGCTTCTTTCGTTGCAGACATCGTTCTAAATTTTGTTAAAGACTCTTCATATGTTCCTTGGAACTCTGCCTTTATCTCGTATTTATTTTGTGACTTATTATAGTCTGCAACAAGACCATCTAGTACCCCTTGTGTTTTTCCACCCATCGCATGCCAGAAGCGAATTACAGTTTTATCACCATTTTTTTCAACTGGTGCTACTTTTGCCTGCGCTTCAGGTTTTCCCTCTGTTTTACTATTTGAACAAGCGGCACTAGATAATGCCATTGTTGCTGCCATTAATAGAGCAGCACCTTTTTTTACTAAACTCATTTTAAGCTCACCTTCTCTTAGTTATTTAATTGCACCTTTTGTTAATCCTTGTTGTAATTGCTTTTGCCCTAAAAATAGTAAAATCAATGTTGGAATAACGATAACCGTAACACCGGCCATTACGCTTCCCCAATCAGTTGCAACTTCTTGAGACTGAAGCTGCTTCACACCGATTTGCACTGTTCTTACTTTTTCATCAGTGGTCACTAAAAGTGGCCATAAATACATATTCCATGTTGTTAAAAAGCTATATACTCCAAGCGTAATAAAACTCGTTTTACAATACGGTATTACAACGCTAAATAAAAACCTTACATTTCCAATCCCTTCAATAAAAGCAGCTTCTTTCAGTTCATTCGGGAGTGTCATAAAATGTTGACGTAACAAGAAAATACCGAAAGCTGTTGCAAAAAACGGCACTGTCATTCCAGCGAAACTATTGATCCAGCCAAAGTTTTGAATCGTTAAAAAGTTAGGCACCATCGTTGCTTCCCACGGAATAAGCATCGTTGAAATAAACAGGAAGAAAATTAAGTTTCTCCCTTTAAACTGAAGAAAAACAAAAGCATAAGCTGCTAAACTTGATACGATAAGTTGTCCAATCATAACGACTGTCGATACAATTAAACTGTTATATAAGTATGTAAAAAGCGGTACTTTTTGAAAAATATTAATGAAATTATCAAAAGTAAACTGGGTCGGAAATAACCTTCTCATTTGAATATCGTCTGGTGTCATAAAGCTTATTAAAAACGCATACAGTACAGGAAAAAATACCATTACTGCACTAATTATGAGCAGCATGTATAATAGGAAATTTTGCTTCCACTGTTTAACAATCATTTATAATGCACCTTTCTCTCAGCAAACTTAAATTGAAGTAATGTAGCAACAAAAATGAAAACAAATAATACCATCGCTTGTGCACTTGCTGTTCCAAATTGATGATTCACAAACGCCTCTTTGTAAATCGAGTACACAATTAAATTCGTTGCATCATTCGGTCCACCGTGCGTTAAAATATCAATTTGTCCAAAGCTTTGGAACGCACTAATTAATGTTACTGTTACAATAAAGAATAAAGTTGGTGATAGCATCGGTAATGTAACACAGCGAAGCTTATATAAATAACTAGCACCATCTATAGATGCACTCTCATATAAAGACGTATCAATATTTTGTAAACCACCTAATATAACTAAAAATGCAAAACCTGTATTCACCCAAACTATTGTAACTGATACAGAGAATAGTGCCCAGTCCGGACTCGTTAACCATGCGATTGCAGGAAGGTTCATAGAGGCTAATATATTATTAAATAATCCTACACTTGGATGAAATAAAAATAGCCAAATCACTGCACTAGCAGCTACTGATATTCCCATCGTCGAAGAAAACAGAACTCGGAATAACCCAATACCTCTTACCTTTCCATTTGCAATCAATGCAAGAAACAAAGCAAATATAATACTCGTAGGAACTGTATATAAAACAAATAATAAAGTTGATTTTATACTTTTGTAGAAGGCTGGATCAGAGAATAAATATTGATAATTTTCTAAGCCAACGAAAAGATTAGCTTCTCCATGTATATCGGTTAAATAAAAACTATAATAAATCGTCCTAAACAATGGATAGAACAGAAAAATCGAAAATAGCAAAATAGATGGCGCCAAAAACAATAATCCTATTCTTAAATCTTTCGTTCTCCCCCATATTTTTTTCTTTTTTGACACCTTTGTTTGAACTGGTAACTTACTTACTTCGATCATTATTTCGCCACCACTTTCAACTCTTCTTCAGCTACCACTTTTAAGCGTTCATTTGTGTTTTCGTTAAAGAAGCATAACTTTTCTTGTGAGAATAATAATTTTACTTTGTCACCTTTGTTCAAGAGTAACTGTCCGATGACTTTCGCACTCCAAGTTGTTCCATTTACCGCAAAGTTTAATATAGATTCATTCCCTAATACTTCTACAGATTGCAGCATCACTTCTTGTCCTTCCTCAGACAGTGCAATATGCTCAGGACGCATGCCTATACGAATTATTCCTTCTGGTAATTGCTTTAACTGTCCAATAGATAATGGAATTTGCAATTTCCCTATATGTAATACACCTTTTTCTTTATCCACTTCTCCATCATTTATATTCATAGAAGGAGAACCTATAAAGCTTGCAACAAATTCGTTTGCTGGTTCGTTATATATGTCAAGTGGTGTTCCAACTTGCTGTATACTTCCTTTATTTAAAACCATGATACGATCTCCCATAGTCATCGCTTCTATTTGATCGTGGGTAACGTAAATCATCGTAATTCCTAATCGCTGCTGAATTTCTCTAATTTCAATTCTCATTTGCGCACGTAATTTCGCATCTAAATTCGAAAGTGGTTCATCCATTAAACAGATTGGTGCTTGACTCACGATCGCCCTAGCAAGCGCAACACGCTGTCTTTGTCCGCCTGATAATTGACCTGGTTTCATTTTCACATACTCTTTCAGTCCTACCATTTCAATAGCTTCCATTAGTCGCTTTTGTCGCTCTTCTTTTTGTACTTTTCTTACCTTAAGTCCAAATAAAATATTTTCTTCTACAGATAAGTGTGGATATAATGCATAATTTTGAAATACCATTGATAGATTACGGTCTTTCGGCTCTAGATCATTTGCAACACGTTCATTAATAATTAAATCTCCCGAAGAAATCTCTTCTAAGCCAGCGATCATTCGTAATAATGTGCTTTTCCCGCATCCCGAAGGTCCAACTAAAACAAAAAATTCGCCCTTCTTAATATGAACCGATACGCCTTTAACCGCTGTCTCTTCTGCATTTTTATATACCTTTGAAACATTTTTCAATTCAATCACAAAGTTGCACTCCTTTTTTCTTCATGTATCCATACTTCATAATGACTTGTTGAAATCGCACTTGCTCCTGCACGAATTGCAATTTCCGCATCTTCTCGCGTTTGAATCAACCCGCCTGCAATAATAGGAAACTCTATTTCCTCTACTAGCTGTTTAATTATAGAAGGCATAATCCCCGGCATAATCTCTACTGCATTTGGTCTAGTCGTTTTACAATTTTCAATTGATTTAGTAAGAGATAAAGTATCTACAATAAAAATACGTTGAATTGTTTTCAATCCAATTTTATTAGCATTTCGAATTGTCGAACCCTTTGTTGAAATAATACCTTGTGCCCCGATAACATCTTGAATATACAAAAGCGCTTCCTCTGTATTCGTATTTAAACCTTGTATAAAATCACAATGAAGAAATACATCATGTCCATGTTTCTGCAATTCATATACACGCTCTGGTAATTCCAGCATTGAACCAGTCATAAGAAAAACTGTTTTCGGCAATTTTTTGTATGCTTTGTATCCTTTCCAATCCTTTATCATCGCAATATAAGGTTCTTTAAACATTCATTCCACCTAACTGTTCTATTTTTATCCAAACTAAAAACACCTACTTACATAGAACGCCTTTCTCCTTATTTGAACTCTAGGGAATAGAGCACACCTAAGAAAGTGGCACATTATATGTAAGTGGGTGTTCTCAAATGTTCTCTACCCTAGTTATTTTGTTACCTTTACTATATTACGCATTTATTAAGTCAGTTTTGATAGATTGTTAATTAGGTGTTAACCGAATGTTAATATTCACCATATCACCATTTACATTAATCTATATATTTAAATACAAACAAATAGAACGAAACAATACTTAAAATTCAATAAATATGTAAATTCATTCCATAGTTAATAAGTTTTAGTTTGCTTGCCACTGCTTGCGAAGCAAAGTTATCCCAAGCAGTACTATAAAGTGGAATGCGCTTTTCCTCTTGTATTGATAAGGCCCAGGCTGTAACAACATCAGTACCATATCCATTCCCTTGAAATTCCGCTAAAGTTTCCACACTTGCCTCAGCAGCTACGGGCGTACTTCTGGCACTGCAACAAACAGAAACTACCTTTTCATTTTTTACAATTGCAAAATAAGGTTTCCTCCATTCCATCTGTTCTATTAGATTAGGAAAATTTTCTCGCAAAAGCTCTCTATTCTTCTCAGTTATTTGTATTGTTCTAGTCGGCTTATGTAAATTACTATGAAACATGAAAGCAGGACCCATCCAAATATTTTCCACTGTTCTTTCTTCATTTAATATATTAATAATCTTTGCTATCTCTATATGCTTTGAAGGTTCTCGAATTAACTTCTCAATCTTACTTACCGTTTCATCATCCACATTACAATGATATCTCGTTATACTCCCTTCACGAGTTCTGCCAAGAAAAAAACGTGGTGCTTTCGGATTTCCTTGTTCATTTACATATTTCATTTTTCCTACTTGATTATGAACAAATAAAACCTCTGCCTGAATTACTATTAAATCAAGTTTTGAGAGCCTCATTTTTATCCTCCTTATTTACTCCATTTACCATCCATTCATAATCTATTTTTCATGTTCAAAATAAAAATCCCATTTAAATACACATTACTGAATCCATCATACTAACTGATTTCTTCATTCTGTCTATCCAAATGGGATTATTTTTCGTTTTTTACTCTACTGGTTGTTGTGGCTGTACTACTTCATTCGCTCCAGCTAACCTCAACATATTTACAATATCTTTAAAACCTCTTTTTTCAGCGTATTGCAGTGGCGTCAGATGTTCCTTGTTAGCCATGTTTACATCTGCACCGTGATCAATAAGCAATTGAATTACTTTCTTATGGTTTTCACTACCATTTCCTAATACAATTGCTTCTAATAGCGCTGTTCCACCACGTTCATTTTTATAATTCACATCAATATCTGTATGCTCTAATAATTCTTTAACAACCTCTACATGGCCACGTTCAGATGCAGAAATAAGTGCTGTCCCACCTGACCTAGTCGTTTCTTTCGTATTAACTCCTGCATTAATTAATACTTTTACAATATCCGTATATCCTTCTCTACTTGCATAAAGAAGTGGATTACTTTTTTTCTCATCTTTAATTTCAATATTAGCACCTGCACCAATTAATGCTTTAACTGTCTCTACATGATTTTGGTACGTCGCTGCAAGGACAGGCGTTTCTCCGTTGTCACCTTCTACGTTTATATTCGCTCCATCCTGAATCAACTTCATAGCTGTCTCTGTGTCTCCAAGAGTAGCTGAAAGTAACAACTGTTTGTCCATTAAATTTATACTTTTCTCTTCTTTAGATTCTTCCTGTTCTTTATGCTTCTCTTTTTTCTTTTCATTTTTCACATGAACCGGTTTCGATTCTGGTTCTTCTTGCTTATCGCAAGCCACTACCGTCATTAAAAGTCCTAATAAAATACATAATAAAATTTTTTGTTTTCTCACAACTACAGCTCCTATGAAAGATAATGTTTTCTTAACCATTCCTCCATCACATACAATAACTCTTCTTGAGTACATTTATCCATAAGCCCTTTAGATTCCTTCTTTAATCGGATTATCTTAAGCTTATACTATGTTTCTCAACCTATTGAAATGATACGCCTGATGGCCCCATCATTAACATTATGAAGCAATTAGTTTAGCACGTTTTTACCGCATTTGTATACATTTCTAAAAAGTACATAAATGATTGCTTTAGGTTACTATATTCCATTGTAACCGTTCTGCTAAAAATTTTACACCTTTTCTATATTTGCACCTGAGTAATAATAGAAAAAGACAACTACATAGTTGTCTTTTTCTATTAATGATGTCCACCATGATTTCCTGCTTTCGGTTTCCCCATCATCTCTTTATTCATTTCCCATTTATGCTCTGCTAGCTCTTTATACGAAAGAACTTTCCCCTTATAGTTAGATACAAAGCTCTCTGCATCTTTTTTATTTTTAAATGAAATGACATTATAAGCCATCGGTGTCGTTATTGTTTTATCATATACGTAAGTAGCGTCTTCTAACGAAATCCAATCTTTCGAATCATAATCTCGGACAAATTTCTCTTTCGTCTTTTCATCTGAGTTGATCTCCATCCATTTATACATACAACCGATATCATCAAACTTTAACGCTTTTCCATTTTCTAAAATAATTTCTGTTGCAAATTGATTATCTGTTACCCCAATTTGGCAAATATCACATTTATCATGTTTCTCATCAATGGCAACAGCTGCTGTTTCCTTTTTCCCACACCCGACTACTGTAAATACGAAACATAAACATATAGCAAGTACGACATATTTTACTTTCATCAATATTCCTCCCTAGAAACCGTATACTCCACGAAAAGAATACCAAAAGGTTGTGTGAGATTTGTGAAAAAACAATGTGCTTTTTGTAATATAGGAAACAAAAAAAGATGTGTAGTTATTTCTACACATCTCTCATCACTCACAACCTGTAATTAATAAATCATCTTCTAATTTAACTAATAATGTATCCGCACTAATTTCCTGTCCAACTTCTACATTTACCAATCTTATATTTCCACTAATCCCGACTGCAATTTTTTTTAGCTCACCGTCATTTTTTCGGATCATCAGTAATTTTTCCCATTCATATACGTAAGAAGATTCATTAATAAAAATCTCCTCTACTTTTCCTTCATAAGAGCTATAAATCTCTTCTATTCTCGTTTTCATATAACATCTACTCCCTATTTCACACTTCACTATTTTCATCTTATTCTACCATTCTTACGAGGAGTGGCTTACTTTTTAAAAATTCAAATTAACTACCGTGAACAAAATGAACAAAATAAAAATTATGCTTCTAATGATGTTATTTTTCAAATTATTTACCATTTGAATAGATGCTTTTATTATAAATAAAAAACCTTTTTCTGAATTTTTATTCTATTTTGAAAGCGCAATCATTCTTTTGAGGGGGAAATTACATGTTAGCACTACTTGGATTTGCGATGGTATTTGTCTTTATGTTTTTAATTATGACGAAACGTATGTCAGCACTAGTAGCCTTAATATTAATTCCGAGTGTTTTTGCAGTAATTGGCGGATTCTATGCCAATATGGGGCCTATGATGTTAGAGGGGATTCAAAAGTTAGCACCTACTGGTATTATGCTTATGTTCGCTATTTTATATTTTGGGATTATGATTGATAGCGGTTTATTTGATCCTGTCATTAGTAAGATTTTAAAATTTGTAAAAGGAGATCCTTTAAAAATCGTTGTCGGAACGGCTATATTGACTATTATCGTTTCTCTAGATGGTGATGGTACAACAACATACATGATTACAGTTTCCGCAATGTATCCACTATATAAGCGCCTTGGAATGAACCCCCTCATATTAGCTGGAGTTGTTATGTTAGGGGCGGGGGTAACAAATCTTACACCTTGGGGTGGACCCACAGCTCGTGTTATGAGCGCACTTGGACTTGAGGCTTCCGAATTATTTACACCTCTTATTCCGGGAATGATTGCTGGTGCAATTTGGGTTGTTTTCGTTGCCTACTATCTTGGAAAAAAAGAAAGAAAACGTTTAGGAATTATGGATGTACAGTATTTAAAACAAATGCAAACAATGGATGAGCAAGCTGCAACTGTTGAAGCTGCAGCGCATAAACGCCCTAAACTTCTATGGATTAACTTTTTATTAACCGCTGCATTACTTGTTTGTCTCATACTAGAAGTTATGCCGTTACCTGTTTTATTTACAGTCGCTTTTGCTATTGCTGTTATGATTAACTATCCAAACTTAGAGCAACAGAAAGAACGTATTGCTTCTCATGCAGGGAATGTATTAGCAGTTGTTTCTCTCGTATTTGCTGCCGGTATTTTCACTGGTATTTTATCTGGAACAAAAATGGTAGATGCAATGGCTAACAGTGTAGTAACTCTTATACCAGATGCACTTGGACCACAACTACCAATTATTACAGCACTTCTCAGTATGCCATTCACATTTTTCATGTCTAATGATGCATTTTACTTCGGGGTATTACCTATTTTGACGAAAGCTGCTGCTACTTACGGAATTAGTGCAGCTGAAATGGGACGTGCTTCCTTACTTGGGCAACCCGTTCACTTATTAAGTCCTCTTGTCGCTTCCACTTATTTATTGGTCGGAATGGCCAAAGTTGATTTCGGTGAACATCAACGCTTCACTTTATTGTGGGCCGTTGGAACGACAATGGTTATGTTAATTACCGGAATTGTGATTGGGATTATTCCAATATAAGATGCAAAAAAACAGTAGAAGAAATAAAATCCTCTACTGTTTTTTATTATGAAGAAACAAGAAAATAACGTCTCTCCGGTCTCCCAACACTTCCATATATTAGCTCTGCGTGGACTTTCTTCCTAGATATCAAATACTCTAAATAGCGCCTTGCCGTTGATCGGCTTACTCCAATCATTGAGCTTAACATTTCTGCTGTAATCCCTTCTTCATTAACTGTTAACATATGCTTTTTTACTTTCGCTAAAGTATAAGGATCTATCCCTTTCGGGGCATATTCTATTTGATCTCCCTTCACGCCTCTTTGAGACCATAAATATTCAATTTGCTCCGTAGATAATTGATTGTTTTTCTTTAACTGTATAATCTTTTTTTGATAGCCTTCCAGACTTGCTTTAAATCGGTCAAACATTAGTGGCTTTACGATATAATCTGTTACTCCACCTCGCAGCGCGTGCCTTACTACATCTGTTTCCGATGCCGCTGTAATCATAATAATATCTGTATCGTGCAAATGATGCCTAATATATGTGACAAGTTCCGTTCCTTGCATATCAGGTAAGTACACATCTAATAAAACAAGCTGTGGCTTCACAAGCTCTAGCCATTCTTTCGCTTGTTCTCCAGTCGTTGCCGTTCCAATTACTTTAAATCCCTCAATTTTTTCAGTAAAACGACGATGAATGTCTGCAATCCGAATATCATCTTCTACAATTAATACTTCAATCTCCTCACCCATTACTATTCGCCTCTCTCTTTCGGTAGTGCAATAATAAATAACGCACCACCTAAATCCCCTTTTTCGATTGCAATACTTCCATTTAAATCTTCTACTAACTCTTTCACTTTTGCTAATCCATATCCTCGCTCTCCTCCTTCTTTCGTCGAAAAGCCTTTATAGAATACGCTAGTAATTATTTCATCATGAATCCCTTGCCCTGAATCTTCCACTTCAATTAATATTTCTTCTCCAATATCAGTTACAAACATCCTTACTTTCTTATCATTCTCTTCATTTTTTTCAATTGCTTCAAATGCATTCGTAATTAAATTTCCTAAAATAGAAACGACATAATTACTCTCAATATGTGGACTTAATTTGTCTAAACCACTTTCTCTATCTAGCATAAAATCAATCTTCAACTCTCGTGCTCTATTATAAAATCCAATTAAAATTCCACCTAGCCATGGATTTTGAATCCGCTTCATAATAAATTGAACAAAATCTTGATATACCGCTGTTTCCTTATGAATAAGCTCTAAAGCATCTTCGTATGATTCTAATTGGATAAGACCTGAAAGCGTATACAATAAATTGTTATATTCGTGCGTTTGCGCTCGTAATGCCTCTGTATATTGCTTCGTCTGAGATAATTCTGCTGTTAACTGATCCATTTCAGATTTCAAACGTAAGCTCGATACAACGCCAGTTACTTTATTCTTTACTTTAATAGGTAGACGGTTCGCAATAACAGCCTGTCCTTTTATATTTAATTGACGATCAAACTGTTCTTCACCAGTTTGAAGTACATCTAGTATCGTTGAATTAGGAATTACATTTAAAATAAATTCCCCAATAATATTTTGTTGCTTATCTAGCGAAAGAATATCATAAGCTGCTTGATTGACTAAACTAATCATGCCATTTTTATCGATTACAATAATCCCTTCACGTACAGATTGAATCACTGTACTATGCTCTTCATATAAAGATGAAATTTCTTCTGGTTCCATCCCGAACATCATTCTTTTTATACTTGCCGCTAAATATATAGAGCCGATTATCCCAATTAAAAGACCTATTATTGTAATCCAAAATACACGCTTTCCATACACTTCTACCGCTCCATGAATATCAGCCATTGAAAACCCAACAGACACCACACCAATAATTTCATTTTCCTGGTTACGGACTGGGACTTTCCCACGCAACGAAGGGCCTAATGATCCATTAGCTTTAGAAACATAAGATTTCCCTTCTAATAAAACGCCTCTATTATCTCCGCCAACCATTTTTTCTCCTATTTTATCTCGCTCAGGATGCGCATAACGAATCCCCTCTTTGTTTCCAACTACAATAAAGTCAGCCTCTGTATCAATTCGAATTTTTTCTGCGATTGGCTGAATAATAGAAGCTGGATTTTCTTTTTGAAAAGCTTCCTGAATTTCTGGTATCGCGGCAACTGTTTTCGCAACATGCAAAGCCCGTTTACCAATTTGCTCTTCTACCGTTTCAGATAATATGTAATAAAATAAATAACTCGTTAGCATAAGTACAACTAAAATAAGTGTACTAATAGTTAATGTAATTCTCGGTTGGAGTTTTAATTTTTTAAATTTCAAAACCATTCCCCTAACATGATTAAAGATAGAATTTAAAGAAAATACAGTTTTTTATTATCATAACACGGTTACTATATATTTCTTTCTTTTTTATCTTCATAAAAAAAGAAACGAAGCATAAGTACTACTTCGTTTCTTAACAGTTTATTATTATATTTTAAACTTACCAATCATCTCTTGTAATTCTTCTGCCATTTGTGATAAATGGACTGCTGCTGCATTTATTTCATCTACTGAAGCTAATTGTTCCTCAGAGGAACCAGCAATATTTTGAACACTTGCGGCATTTTCTTCAATCGTAGCTGCAATTTCATTAATAGATGCACTTACTTGTTTTGCATCTACCGTCATTTGTTTTGCTACATCTACCATGCTATCAATTTGTACAACTGTATCATTTGTAGACTTCAATATTTCGACAAAGCTTTGCTTCGTTTCATTTGCAACTACAAGTCCTGATTGTACTTCTGCTCCAACTTGATTCATAGAGCTTACTGTTTCTTTTATATCAAATTGAATCTCTTTCACTAGTTTCCCAATTTCCGTAGAAGACTGTCCTGATTGTTCTGCTAGCTTTCGCACTTCATCTGCTACAATTGCAAATCCTCTTCCTTGTTCTCCAGCTCTCGCAGCCTCAATTGCCGCATTTAACGCTAATAAATTTGTCTGTTCTGCAATATGTTGAATTACTTCAAGGATTGCTCCAATTTGTTTCGACTTATCGTCTAACAAACCAATGATTTTGTCTGATTGTGAAACAGACTCATGAATTAATTGCATTTGATTCACAGTTTGTTCAACTAACTTCCCACCATTTTCAGCTTTTTTCTTCGTATACATAGAGGCTGTAGATACTAATGAAGAACTATCTGCAACACGCTGAATTCCTTCTGTAACTTCTTCTAACAATGTTGCTCCTTCTTCAACTTCTTTCGTTTGTATTTCTGCACCACTTGATACTTGCTCTATAGCCTGTGTAATTTGTTCCGTTGCTTCGCTTGTCTGCTTCATACTAGCTGTTAATTCTTCTGAAGATGCCGCTACATGACTTGCTGAAGTGTTTATATTGGAAATGACACTTTGTAACGATGCAGCCATCTCGTTAAAACTTTCTCCTAGCTGTCCAATTTCATCTTTAGAATGAACTGTAATTGATTCTGTTAAATCACCTTCACTAATCTTCTTCGATGATATGACAAGTTGTTTTAACGGTTTAATAATAGACGCAATTATGAAGTAAATTACAATCCCACCGATTATTAGTGAAATTCCAAGAACAGTTATTGTTTTATAGAAAATAGGTTCAGCCGCTTCGATAATTTCTTTGGAAGGCATAATTCCTGCTATTTTCCATCCAGTTTTCTTATTCGTTTTAAAAGTGATATTGCGATCTTCACCATCTAATGAATAATGAAAATCCCCAGCTTCCTGTTTATACAATTCTTTACTAAGTTTCTCTTCTAATTTCTCTCCTGGCTTCATTTTCGGGTGCGCTACTACATTTTTATCTTGATCAAATATCGCTACATATCCTTCCTTACCGATATTAACCATCTTGGAAGTAGTAACGATATCATTAATGATTAAGTCAATCCCAAGAACTCCACTTTTATCCTCGTTTTGTTTTGCTAGTGTAATAACAATATTTCCTGTCGTTTTTGACTTATATGGAGCAGTTACAATTACTTCTCCGCTTTTCTTCACTGCCTCTTTATACCAATCTCTTTCTGTAGGATTATATCCATCTGGCATCTGAATAGCTGGTGATTGAATGAACTGTCCATTACTAGATCCTGTATAGATTGCTTCCATTTCTGGATGCAGTTTATTGTATTCTTCTAGTTTATTTTGTATGTTTTGAATTTGATCTGCTTGGTAACTTGATTGTGTAAATAATTTCGTAAAATAAGTTGCATCTATTTTTTTACTATCCAATTCCTTATTAATTACATTATCCAAAATTTTTATATTATCTTTCGCCGAGTTTAAAATTGTTTCATTAAAATTCGTCTTCGCCTGTTGATAAGACGTCCAACCAATTACAATACTTGGAAGAATTAAAATAATAATAAATGATACAAGTAACTTTGTTTTTAAACTACTACTCCTTAATTTCCCTTGAAACATACTTCTACCCCTCCATACCGTTTTAAATGTAATTAATTAACATTTAATCTTTCTATAAAAATAATACGATTTAAATGTATCAATGAGACTCTCTATCTTTTTATACATCTAAAGAATTGATACATATCTTTTTCATTCTATATAAATTAAATAATTAAAACAATGTATAAAAATGTATATTATTCGAAATATTATAATTCATAGGAGAACCTCTAGTATTTCACTTACTAGAGGTTCTTTCCACCTTACTATTCTTTATCTACTTCTTTTTTCTCATCTTCTACTACAGATACAACAGGTTTATCGCTTGATAATTGTTGTACCGCTCCTTTTCCTGCAAATCCTTCTAATAGCTCTTTTAAGTCAATGCCAGAAGAAGCTTTTAACGTTTCTTGCATCGTTGCCATTAAATCAGTCGCATAACCCGCAACTTTTCCGGCCCCGCTATTTTTACCACCGCCGCCTGTATCGACAACTGTGATTTTATCAATATTACTAAGCGGACTTGCAAGTTCCTTCGCATAACTTGGAAGCATTTTAAGAACCATATCCATAATTGCCGCTTGACCATATAATTCAAATGCTTCTGCGATTTTTTGTTTCGCTTCTGCTTCTGCTAAACCTTTTAATCTAATAACATCTGCCTCTGCTGTTCCTTGCGCTTTTTGTACTTCCGCTTTCGCTTGACCTTGTGCTTTTTCAATTTCCGCCTTCGCTAAACCTTCTACACGTACTTCTTCTGCACGTGCTCTCGCTTCTGCTTCAATCTTATATTGATCCGCATCGGCTTTTTTAATTTGTTTTACTTTTTCTGCTTCCGCTGATTGCTCAACAGCATAGCGATCTGCATCGGCTTTTTTCTTAACTTCTGCATCATATTGCTTTTCACGACGCGCAATTTCTTTTTCTTCTAACTCAATTTGCTTTTCACGCTCAATGATTTTAACGCGCATTTGCTCTTCTGTAACACCTTGTTGTGCTTTCGCTTGTTGTAATTCGTAAGAAAGATCCGCATCTGCACGCGCTTGTTCTTGTTCTCTCTTATAAGACTGTACTTTTAATTCTTTATGTTTTTCAGCTTCAGCGATTTGTGCATCACGTTGATATTCTGCTTCTTTTGCCTCTTTTTCAGCACGGGCTTTTTCAATACGTGCTTCTTTTTCACGCTCTGCATTCGCAATTGTTGCATCACGCTTAACTGTCGCAATTTGGGGCTGACCAAGCGCATCTAAGTATCCGTTTTTATCCATTATTTCTTTAATTGTGAAAGAAACAATGCGAAGTCCCATCTTCTTTAAATCTGTAGAAGCTACTTCATGTACCTTTTGAGCAAATTGCTCTCTATTACTATACGCATCTTCTACTGTCATAGAAGATAAGATAGCACGGAGATGCCCTTCTAAAACTTCTTTTGCTTCTATTTTTAACTCTTCTGTTTCTTTTCCTAAATATTGTTCAGCTGCTGTGGAAACTTCTTCAATTGTTGATCCCACTTTAATAATAGAAACACCGTTTACTGTGATCGGTACACCTTGTTTCGTATACGTATCACGTGTACCAACTTCTAATTTATAGTTTAATAAGCTTAAAGGCTCTGCTCTCTGCATAATTGGAACTACGAAAGTACCGCCCCCGCGAATAATCTTAATCTTCTTTCCATCATCAGTGGTAACTACATTCTTTCCTCCACCAAGCCAGTTCCCTGTAACAATTAACGCTTCATCCGGACCAACCGTACGATACTTCGTAATAAATACTAAAATGAGTAGAATTAAAATTGCGAGTAAAACTCCACCGATAATTAATGGAATCGTCATGTAAATTCCCCCTTATAATTTTGGTTTCTTTAAAGAATAAGCGATGTTTTGTACAAGTAAAACACCATCTTGGACTCCCTCGATAATAACCTCTGTTCCTTGCGAAATATCTTTTTTTCCAACAGTTTTAGCTGGGATTGCATTACTTCCAAATTGGGATGAAATTAATACTTCACCAAATCCTTCTGTAGGAATTGTCGTAATGACTTCTCCTTTGCAACCGATAAATTCATCCATACGTTGCATCGTATTTTGTTCTGCTTCTGCAATCGGTTTTAAAATTAGTATTTTCATGATGAAAACACCGATAAAAGATATAGCAAATGCAGCCCCGAAAATAGTAATACTATTAAAGGAGAATAAGTACTCTCCTATATAACTAAGCCCACATAACATGGCGAAAAAACTAAGTAATAAAGTAACAACGGATACAGATCCGCCCCCAAAACTAAATATCGATTCAAATATATCTCCAAAAAAGATATAAATAACAGTGAGTATAGTAGCAATAATAAATCCATATAAATAAATTGTTTCAAGTGGATAACCAAACAAAGCCATTTCTTATCCCCCTCTCTTAAACAATCCCTTTTTTGTTATGTGTATGCCCCACCTCTTTCAAAGATTATTGTTCTTAATTTTCAGTCATTTACCTTTTAAATAAAAGCCTGTAAGACAGGCCTCTAAAAAAGAACAGGAGAAACCTATTGTGACAGGCTCCTCCTAGAAAATAACCGATATATTATATATCTATATAATATACTATTTTCCACAAAAAGTAAAGTTAAACATACATTGGAAAAGCACTTATTTTACTGACAATTCGTATGTTCCATCGCCATTATCATATTTATATACATACAAGTAATACTTACCTGGTTTTGCATTAAATTTTGCTTCTATATGATTCCCATTAGCTTGACCGTAAGCCGCATAATTTTGCATATCTGATTCATGGTGAAGTACCCACGTCATCCCAATTCCATACTCATTTAAAACAGAAATGTCGATATCTTTCGCTGATGCTACATTAAATGTATAAACATCAGTGTGGTCCCCGCCAATAAGACTACCTTTTATAGTACTATTTAGCTCGATACGATTTGCTTCCTCTGGACGATTATTTGGTTCTGATTCTGTTAAACTTCCATCTTTAATCGTAACAGTTGTTTCGCTTCTGCTCTCTTTTCCTTTATCGTCTTTTACTCTTAACGATACTTTATAAGAACCTTCTTTTTCATATACATGTACTGGATTCACTTCTGCACTTGTGCTTCCATCTCCAAATTCCCATAAATAAGAAACAATTTTTCCATCTTCATCGTTTGAACCATCACTTTTAAATTGAATTCCCTCTTTTACAAGCCCATTATAAGGGCCATTTATATTAACTGTTGGAGCTTTATTTTCTCCATCATCTTTCGCAATTCCATGGAAGACTACATCATATTCAAATTCATTTGAACTATTCACACGATAATTAACGAAGTAAGCTGTAACAGTTTTGTAGCCACTCCATTCTTTTTGCGCCAATTGTTCTAAAGATTCATTTACTCTTTTACTCATCGCTTTCCAATCTTCTGATTCACCTTTTGTGACACTTCCTGTATACGTACCTTCTAATGTAAATGTATTAAAGAATTGAGAATTATGTTTTGTCATTTTTGTATCTTTCATAGGCAACGTATCACTAATTTCTTTCTTCACCGCTGTTAATGACTTTGTTGCATGTTCAGCTAAATAATCATCAGCTACTTCTGGTACAGTGTATGTATCTTGATTATCAATTAACTGCTGCATATACTCTTGATACTCTTTATTTAACTTAGGATCTTTACTTAGATTTTCACGATATGCATCATAATTTTTCACGTCATTCGCACGAATCAAATCTTGAATTTTATCAAATGTTTCAAACTGATGCGTATATAAGTAAGACTGCAATGCGAACGAGTAATTATAGAAATCCCAAGAACCGTATTTAGCAAATAGTGTACGCTCTGCTGTATAACGGCTTGCAGGATCAGATGATAATCCGCTAATTATACTCTTTCTTGGTACAACGTTATTCGTACGAGTAGATCCTGCGAAAAACTCTGCATTTCCTTCTTGGAACCAAGTTAACCTTTCATTTTGATACATATCTCCTCTTCCAAATAGACCTGGTACTTCATATCTACCTTGCAGGTAATGAGTAAATTCATGACGGAATAACTCTTCTAAACTATAAATACTTTGCTCTGGTGTACGCTCATATGTAAAGAATGTACCTGTCTCTTCAATATAAATTCCACCGTTGTTTGTTTCATATCCATACAATTGTCTATTTAACTGATATTCATCTGGACTATTATAAATTACGATCGTTAATACATCATCCGCATTTCCTGGCTCTAACGCTTTGTCATTTCCAATTACACGGTGATACTGTGCCTTTACTTCCTTCGCAGCCCAATATAGTCTCTTAATTTTTTCTTCTGATACTTTATCTCCTGTTTTGAACACAATTGATCCATCGTCGAATGTATACGTTTTTGGTAAGTATTGCTCTTTTCCTTCTTTACGTATTTTCTCTAAATCTACTGTATTCCCGCTATAATCTTTACCATTATAATTTGTTGTAATTTGTTCTACCGCAACAAAATACGGTTCACTTAAGCGCGGGTACATATGCATCGCTTGTGTAACAACCTCTAATCCTTTATTTGGATTGATATGAAACTTCCCTAAACGGCTAGCAAAATAAATGCCATTATTAACGAGCCATTTATTTTCTGGCGTTACTTCATTTAGAAGAGCAATACGATTTATTTCATTAATAAACCCATCTACTTTTCCATACCACATCGTTTCATTCGCTTCTTTACGAGCCTCAGTTAAGTACGACTGTATATCATAGTCAATACCTTGCATAATATCGTATATTGCTTGTCCCTTCATTCGATCATTTACATAAGTAGTATAATTATCATTGTATTGCTTTAAAATATTCGATGCGTATTGAACCGTTTCAACATCGCTTGAAGCATTACTAATTAATTTACCGTATGCAGATACGACTGTATCTTGTTCAACTGTACCAAGCTTAAAGTTTGGATTTTTTGCGATTGCTTTTAAAGCAGGTAAACATTTATCCTGGAAGCTTCTTTCATTTAAGTCGCTTAATTCACTATTATAAAATGCAAGATAAAAAGCTGAACGCAACACTTCAGTAAACGTTTGAATTCCTTTTGAATCATCTTTCGTAAATGTACTACCTCTATGAGCTAATTCATCTATAATGACTTGCATTTTTCCTTTATCTTTATAAAAAGCCTTTGCATCTTCATTAAACTGGAATAAGTCTGTAATTTGGTGCCACTTAATACTGCCTAACGTTTCAACTAATTCTTGATCATTCATTTTGTTTAAATCAGCCATTGAATAGCTTTCTTTAACTTGCTTTACTGCAGTTTTCTTCGTAATAGATGCTGGTCGCTGTGAAAAATCTCCTACTTTTAAACGTTCTTGAAATGATAAAGTTTCATCAACTTTTGAAATATGTCCAACTTCCTCTACCGACTTTTCAATTCCAACCGGTTTCGTTTTCAACACGTTATACGGTACTTTTTCTTCCGCTGCTGCATGAGTTTGAAGTGCCCCTAACGATAAAGCCATTGTACTAATGCTAAGCATCACTTTATTGATCTTTGATTTCTTGTTCATATCCTTGCCCCCTATTTTAATATTCCATTCAAGAATTTAACATAAAATCTGGATGTAACAATATAAAATGCAATATTTCATATTATTTCTTCCTATAATTTGTACATATCGTGAACGCATTGCTCTTTACCTCCCTAAAACAAATTACATCCTTTCACGTTATAAAAAGGGAATTTTTTGACAATTAAAAACTTAATTGTTATGATTATTATAATTGTTAACTTTATTAAATAAGGGTGGGATTCTATGATAAAAAAAGAAAACAGCGTATTTTATATCTCCTTCTTGCTAACAACATTATTCATTATATGGGGAATTACCCCAGCAAGTTGGATACAAGGCTACGATTTACAAAGTGTTACATCTTCTTTAAACTCATTTATCCTCAATAAATTTGGGTGGTTTTACTCTCTACTTATGACTACAATGATTATTTTGGCTGCTTATTTAGCATTTTCTAAGTACGGTTCTATTCGTCTTGGTAAAGATGGAGAAAAGCCAAAATATAATTATCCATCTTGGCTATCCATGTTGTTTGGAGCAGGAATGGGAATTGGACTCCTCTTTTATGGAATCGCTGAACCGATTTCACATTTTACAGATCCATTAACAGGAAAAGCAGGTACAGAAGAAAGCGCCAAACTCGCTATGCAATATTCATTTTTCCACTGGGGACTCTTTCCGTGGTCACTATACGCAATGGTCGCTTTAACAATTGCATATTTCACATTCCGCAAACAAAAAGGTAGCACTATCGGGGCTACAGTTACTCCATTATTTAATCGATCGAAAAATTCCCGTATCGGAAAAACAGTTGATATTTTAGCTGTTTTAGCCACAGTGTTTGGCATTGTACCATCTGTTGGGATTGGTGCTCAACAAATTGCTGGAGGATTAAGCTATTTATTCCCTTCCATTCATAACACTTTACTTACCCAGCTCGTACTTATAGCTATCTTCGCTGTTTTATATTTAACAAGTGCACAAACTGGCTTAGATCGTGGGATTAAATATTTGAGTAACTTGAATTTCTCTCTTGCAGGTATTTTACTCATCTCTTTCTTACTTTTAGGGCCAACCGTATTTATTATGAAATATTTCACATCTACACTCGGTTCTTATATTGGAGCTTTGCCTAGTATGGGATTAAATTTAGGAGCATTTAATGAAAAATCTTCTTCTTGGATTGAAAATTGGACTATTTTCTATTGGGGATGGTGGATTTCTTGGTCTCCATTCGTCGGCACATTTATCGCACGTATTTCTAAAGGGCGTACAATAAAAGAATTTATTTTTGGAGTTGTATTAGTCCCAACTCTTATCTGTACATTTTGGTTTGCAGTATTTGGTGGTACCGCAATTCATATGGAAATGTTCCAATCGCTTGGAATAGCTGATGAAATTGCAAAAAATGGTACAGAGATTGGATTATTTGCTATTATTTCACATCTACCATTCTCTACATTTTTAACGATTATCGGGTTAATTTTAGTAGCCACATTTTTCGTTACTTCTGCTGATTCAGCAACATTTGTTGTTTCCATGCAAACGAGTAACGGAAGCCTATCACCGAAAAATAGTTTAAAACTTATATGGGGATTAACAATCGCGATAATTGCCGCTATTTTATTACAAGCTGGAGGATTAAATGCACTACAAATCGCAGCTATCATCGCAGCACTACCATTTTCTATCGTAGTCGTTCTTATGGTCATTTCGCTCTTTAAGGAGCTGCGAAAAGAAGATGTTAATTTGCAAACAAAAGAAGTATCTCAAAAAATAAAAAAGGTTATGTAACGATTAGCACCTCAAATTACTTCTGAATCCGTAACAACTGAGGGAAAAGTAGATTAATAAAACCCATTCGTATGAAATATAATTTTCATACGAATGGGTTTTCACTCTATTATATAGTGTTGTAAACATGCCTTCTCCTCAAATCCTACTTTCTTGTACAATTTCATCGCACGATCATTATTCGTATTCAAACATAATTCTATCTCCTTCATTCCTTGGAAGGAAATAATATACTGAATTGCCTTTTGTAATAACCGCTCTCCGACACCTTTTCTTCTACTATTTTCAGCGGTTGCAATAAATTCGATATTCGCTTCTTGAAACTCTGGATTTACTTCCACATATACATAACCTTCTAACTTATCATTCTTCATACTTACAAATAATTTATTCGTATTACTTAAACGTTCAATAATTTCGTTTCCGTCATAATACGTATTAGAAAACACATGATTGTGTAAAGCGATAAACTGCTCAAACACTTGTGGTAAAGCCTCTTCTACATTACATATAATACGGTGCTCCACAATATTATTTAAAACGAGAATACTATGTCGACCTTGTTCTTTTGCATGTAAATTCCTCATTAAACGGGCACAATTATTATTTTCCACATGATAAAAACCATAAAATCTCTCAATATGAAAAGGCACCTTTTCTATAAGTTCCTTCCACATATGTAAAGCAACTTCTTCCCAATTCTCTGCGATAATAAACGGCCCCCATATCTCTGCACATTTCTTTACTTCATCCACATCAAATCCTAATAAACCTATTAAATTATTATTCTCATAAGTAGCAACAAAAGATTGTTCCCAGCCTATATCTGAAAAATCATGAATAATTGTCTGTAACAACTCCTCTTTCTCATCTCCACAATAGCCAACATGGTGAGTAGCATCTTTATTCATATTCGCAATAAATGCTGCCACCTCTTCAATTTTCAAAATAGAACTGACATACATAACCTCTCCTCCTTCACTAATATATTCACACCTTTTCCATTTATATCCTTCTAAAAAAAACATCACCATAAGCATATTTCAAAATGAAATCGCCATGATAATGTCTTCTCAAAAACTCATATAATCATCTTACGTTATAATAAGATAAAACGTTTTTTATTTCTTAAATAATCTCTTTCTAAATACAAACATACTCAGTGCTGAAAGAACTAACGCTATGCCTGAAAGTAATGTTGATGTATTCTCTTGTCCACCTGTTGCTCCTAATGATTTCTTACTTTCTTCTTGCTTATTAACAGCTGGTTTATTTTCTTTCACAACTTGATTATTCACGTTTTGTTCTTGGACTACTGCTGATTGATTTACCGCGTCTTTTGAACCTTCAATTTCTTTTCCTGTTTCTTTTACCTCCGCTTTCGATCCTTCAACTCCTGTTGTTGGCTCGTCCACTTCCTCTTTCGCTTCTTCAACTTCTTTCGTTGGCTCTTTTACTTCCTCTTTTACTTCCTCTTTTACTTCTTTTACCGGTTCTTTCACTTCTTCTTTTGTACCTTCAACTTCTTTTACCGGTTCTTTCACTTCTTCTTTTGTACCTTCAACTTCTTTTATCGGTTCTTTCACTTCTTCTTTTGTACCTTCAACTTCTTTTATCGGTTCTTTCACTTCTTCTTTTGTACCTTCAACTTCTTTTACCGGTTCTTTCACTTCTTCTTTTGTTTCTTCAACTTCTTTTGTTGGTTCTTTTTCTTCTTCTTTTGTTTCTTCAACTTCTTTTACTGGCTCTTTCACTTCTTCTTTTGTTTCTTCAACTTCTTTTACCGGCTCTTTTTCTTCTTCTTTTGTTTCTTCAACTTCTTTTACCGGCTCTTTCACTTCTTCTTTTGTTTCTTCAATTTCTTTTACCGGCTCTTTTTCTTCTTCTTTTTCCACTATATTCTGTATAACTGTTCCGTTAAACCTTATGCTAATTTCATCAGAATCTAAATCAAATTTATACACCTTTTCACCTGGGGTACTCCATTTTATTACTCCGTTATTAAACGTCCCTCCCTCACTTACCAATTGAATATTTTCAATACTTTCTCCTTCTAAATCATATACAGGAACTTGAATTTCTTCGTTTATTTTTGCATCATTTAAAATGATATTTTGTCTTCCAACATCAATTGTAAACCACTGACCTAATTGTATTAACGGCCTTACATCACGAATCTCATTTCCAGCTAAATTTAAGCTAAATAAGTTTAGCATGGAACCAATAACCGTTACATCTTTAATATGATTGTCCGCAAGATTTAACCACTGTAAATTTTCCAATGAAGATAGTGGTGTTATATCTTCAATTTGATTATGAGATACATTCACATTATTCAATTGTTTCAAGTTTGAGATAAACTCAATATTTTTCAGGCCTACTCCTTCTAAAGTGAGTTTTTCTAAGTTCGTCATGTATTCTAAACCTGTTATATCTTTTATCTCATTTCCTTTTTCTTTAAGTATCTCTAATTTTTTAATCTGTAATAAATCTTCTTTTGTGATAGGAGCGTTTACATTCTCTCTACCTAAATTCTCTTTATTAATATGTTGTTGTAAAGTTTTATCGAGAATTACATTTTGACTTTCTTTTTGTTTTTCAACTATATTCTGTATAACCGTGCCATTAAATCTTATTTTACTTTCAGTAGAATTAGTATCTAGTTTAAATTCATATATTTTTTCTCCAGGACTATTCCATTTTATAAATCCGTTATTCAGAGTAGCCCCCTCACTTTGTAGATTAATATTTTGAAGTGGCTCTCCTTTAAGGTTGTATACTGGGATTTTTATTTCTTCATCTACACTTGCTTCATTTAAAAAGATTTTTTGTCTTTGAATGTCAATTGAAATTCGCTTACCTAATTCCTCAACAGGCCTTACGTCAAAAATTTCATTTGCTCCAAGATTTATCTCATGTAAATTTGTTAAAGTGCTCAACGGCGATATATCAGAGATATAATTCTCTTCTAAATTCAGCACTTGTAAATTTCCTAATTGAGATAGTGATGATATATCTTTTATTTCACTATCAGAAATTTCTAGTTCAATAAGATTACTCATTTTACTAATAGATTCAACATTATTAATTTTATTGTTCCCTATCCATAATAGTTCCACATTATTTAATCGATCAATTCCCGTAAGATCACTGATTTGATTATTTGCTAAGTATAATTGTTTCATAGTTGATAATGTAAATAATGGCTGGATATCTTTAATGTTATTACCGATTAAATCTAATGTTTTAATTTTTTTCATTTTACTTAATGGTGTAAGATCAGAAATTTTATTATCTCTTAAAAAAAGCATATTAATATTCTCTAACTGCTCAATTGGGTGAATACTTTCAATTGAATTAGACGTTAAATCAACGTACTTCAAACCTCTCAATTTCGAGATGGCTGATATGTCTTTTACATTAGACTCTCGTAACGTCAACTTCTCTAAGTTTGTCATATACTCTAAACCAGTTATTTCAGTTATTCCTTTTCCTGAATAAATGGATAATGTTTTAATTTGTAATAAATCTTTCTTTGTGATTGGCGCATCTACATTATCTCTATTTAAGTTATATTTATTAATATATTTTTGTAATTGCTTATCTAATATTACATTTCCGTTTTCATCTTGTTGCTCCTCTTTATTTTCCTTTTGTTTTTCTGGAACATTGTTCTCTAAATTCAATGTATTTACTTCAAACTGTACTTGGTACTTATTATCATAGGCCATTGTTGGAATATAAATATGCATTCGCATATTATACCTTTTTCCTAATTCCCCTACTTCAAACTGAATCACTTTCGTTCCATTTTTCTTTTTATCTTCTGATATTACTTTCACATCATGAAACACACCTGGAGTATGAATATCCTCTGTTTTCAAGTATTGAAAGAAATCACTATCACTTAACGTTGCTGTTACAATTTTCTTTCCATTCTCAATTGTTAATTTCGGATCCTTTATATAAACAGCTGCCATAGACTCTTCATTCGTTTTATCTTTATAGGCTTTAATAACAGCGTCATATGTACCATCTTCTAAACCTTGTCCCGTTTTATTCGTCTCAATTGCTACTGCCGCTAAAGCAGGTGTTGAATACACAGCAAACGGAAGTGATAACGCCGCCGCTATAATCATTGCATTTATACGTTTTCTTTTATTTTGTTTCAACTTTACATCTCCTCTGAAATATATAATTCGAAATGTAATCATTTCTCGAATAAATGATAATGATTTTCATTATCATTGTCAACTAAAAAAATAAAAAGTTTACAAAAAAAGAACCTCTTTGAAAGAGGTTATGCCATTTTCTCACCTGATTCTTCTCTAAAAAAGCTTTTCATCGCATGAAATACGTCTGCTTTTTGCTTTAAAATATAGTATCTAAAGTTTTCATCTTTAATATTTTTATAGGCTGACATGAGTGTACTGTGGCGATTGTATTGGTTCACTTCCCCATATCCAAACATATTACATTTCTTCATTAATTCTTCCACAAGCTTTACACATCTAGCATTATCTGATGTTAAATTATCACCATCTGAAAAATGGAATGGATAAATATTATAGCGGTCTGGTGAATATTTATTATCGATTAGCTCGAGTGCTTTTTTGTATACGGAGGAGCAGATTGTTCCACCACTTTCTCCTTTTGAAAAGAATTCTTCTTCTGTAACGACTTTCGCTTCTGTATGATGAGCAATAAATTCAATATCAACTGTTTCATACTTTGTGCGTAAAAATCTTGTCATCCAGAAAAAGAAGCTACGTGCCATATACTTCTCCCACATTCCCATCGATCCACTCGTATCCATCATCGCTAAGACAACAGCCTTTGAATCTGGCTTTAATACTTCATTCCAAGTACGGAACTTTAAATCTTCTTGATGAATTGGATGGAAAGATGCTTTACCACGCATCGCATTTCGTTTATATGCGGATATCATTGTTCGTTTCTTATCGATATTTCCCCATAATCCTGTTTTTCTAATGTCATTAAATTCAACATGTTCAATCCGGTTTTCATCTATTTCTTTTCTCTTTAAATTAGGCAGCTCTAACTCTCTGAAAAACGCTTGCTCTAATTCTAAAATAGAGACTTCAGCTTCATAGTAATCTTCCCCAGCTGCATCTCCTGCTCCTTGCCCTTTTCCTGGCCCTTTTTGTTTTTGACCACCTGATCCATCTCTCGCAACGACATCACCAACTTTGCTGTCACCGTTTCCTTGCCCTACATGTTTATTTTTATCATAATTGTATCTAATCTTATATTCATCTAGAGAACGAATTGGTATTTTTACAACATCCTTGCCATTAGACATAACTATACTTTCTTCTGTTACAAGATCGGGTAAATTATTCTTAATTGCCTCTTGTACTTTTTCTTGATGGCGCTGTTGGTCGTCATATCCTTTGCGATGGAGGGACCAGTTTTCCTGTGAAATCGTATAATTTGGTTGATTTTCTTCGCCCATTCCTTTCCCTCCTTACTGTAATTGTCTTCCTGTATGAACAGCAAGCTACAAATTTTGTTCTGTAATGTGCAAGCTAGAATATTTGAAAGGTAACTGCCCATAGAAAATCATCCCATAAACATTTATAACGTTTTTCATACAATACCCCGAGCATCCTAAACAAAATTTTGCCACTCACATAATAGAAAGAAATATTCAGCCACTGATAAGAAAGAAACACAATGCATTGTTGCACACATTTTTACTTTGCAACATATTGTATTGTGTTGGCTTTTTTCGTATGAATGGTTGGTTACTCTATCATATGCATATTGTAAAAATAATTGACAATAAATTCATCAAATTGCATCTTAATTTATTACATTTGGACAAGGTATGACACTTTACACACATATGAACGGATAATAAAACGCTGTCCCGCAAAATACAAGAGACAGCGTTTTGTTATCAAACTATCGGTTTAACAAGCTACCTACATAGCGTAGTAATTCATTTGCTGAAGAAGAATTATAACCATGCTCATCAATTAAACGCGCAACAACATCATTGATTTTCTTAAGCTGATTTTCGTCCGGCGTTTTCGTTGATGTTGTAATTTTCACTATATCTTTTAAATCAGCAAATAGTTTTTTCTGAATCGCTTCACGAAGACGTTCATGTGAATTATAATCAAAGCGTTTTCCTTTACGGGCATAAGCAGAAATGCGAATTAAAATCTCTTCACGGAACGCTTTCTTAGCATTTTCTGAAATTCCAATTTGCTCTTCAATTGAGCGCATTAATTTTTCATCTGGACTCATTTCTTCTCCTGTTAACGGATCACGTAATTTCGATTTATTGCAGTACGCCTCAACGTTATCTAAGTAATTATCCATAAGCGTCTTAGCTGATTCTTCATATGAATAAACAAACGCTTTTTGTACTTCTTTCTTCGCGATTTCATCGTATTCTTTTCTCGCTAATGAGATGAAGTTCATGTAACGTTCACGGTCTTCATTACTAATGGATGGATGCTGATCTAGCCCATCTTTTAAAGATCTAAGTACATCTAACGCGTTAATAGATGGTACCTCTTTTCGAATGATTGTAGACGAAATTCGGTTAATGACATAACGAGGATCAATACCCTTCATACCTTCATCTTGATATTCGCGTTGTAATTCTTCTACATCAATCGCATTATAACCTTCTACCGTTTCTCCATCATACAAACGCATCTTTTTAATTAAATCAATATCCGGACGCTTCGGATCTTTTAAACGAGTTAAAATAGTGAACATTGCTGCAACGCGAAGTGTGTGTGGTGCAATGTGAACATTCGATACATCACTTTCACGAATCATTTTTTCATAAATATGTTCTTCTTCACTTACTCGTAAATTATAAGGAACTGGCATTACAATAATTCTTGAGTGCAATGCTTCATTTTTCTTATTTGCTATAAATGAGCGATACTCTGTTTCATTCGTATGCGCTACAATTAATTCATCTGCTGAAATAAGCGCAAATCTTCCCGCTTTGAAATTCCCTTCTTGCGTAAGCGATAATAAGTGCCATAAAAACTTCTCATCGCATTTTAACATCTCTTGGAACTCCATCATTCCTCGGTTTGCCTTATTTAATTCTCCATCAAATCGATACGCACGCGGATCTGATTCTGAACCATATTCTGCAATCGTAGAAAAGTCCAGACTACCTGTTAAATCTGCAATATCCTGTGATTTTGGATCAGACGGGCTAAATGTACCAATCCCTGTACGGCGATCTTCAGAGAAGAAAATACGCTCTACAACTACATCCTCAATTCTTGATCCGTATTCTTGCTCTAAACGCATGACATTTAGTGGTGATAAATTCCCTTCAATTCTAACCCCATACTCATCAAAGAAATCATCTCGTAAATGATGTGGAATTAAATGCAGTGGATCCTCGTGCATTGGGCATCCTTTAATTGCAAAAATTGCTCCGCGATCTGTTCTTGAATATGTTTCTAATCCTCGTTTCAACATCGTAACTAACGTTGATTTCCCTCCACTAACAGGACCCATTAATAATAAAATTCTTTTTCTAACATCTAATCGTTTTGCAGATGGATGAAAATACTCCTCTACAAGGCGTTCTAGAGCATCCTCTAATCCAAAGAGCTGATTACTAAAGAAGTTATACTTTCTTCTACCATCAACTTCTTCAATTCCGGCATCTTTTATCATATTGTAAATGCGAGAGTGTGCTGTTTGAGCCACCCATGGTCTTTCTTTCACAAGCTCCAAATACTCCGCAAACGTACCTTCCCATTGTAAACGTTCTTCTGCTGCTCGATGCTGTTCAATCTTTTTTAGAATATCCATTATAGCTCCTCCCCCATCTCCTTGTTCAATCGGATTATTATAAAAGGTATGCTAGGATGTCCTTAAACATTCTTTAAATCAAAACGAAATATATAATAGCACGCTAAAATTCTCTCCAAAATTCAAAGAAAATTCTGTATAATATAGGTATTAACGTTTTTACACTGCTATTCATTATAAATAAATTCTTTTCTTCTAAGAACCTTACATACATTTTGGGTAATAAATAAAACTCGTGAACCGAAAAAAGTAAGGAGGATATTAGTATGAAATTATTATTAATTTTAGGTGTATCACTCACATTTCTTACAGCTATTTTTACATCCGGTTACAATGACAAACCAGGTACACATAAAAAATGATGTGCTTTTAGCACATCATTTTTTTATGCATTATTTATAATACATATTTTCCATATCATATTTGGATAGTGGTCGGCTATAATAATAACCTTGTACAAGCTTCACATTCTTTTCTTTCAAAAACTGTATTTGCTCCTTTTTTTCTACTCCCTCTGCAATTACATTCAATTCTAAAGTATGAGCTAAATGAATAATTGCAGCTGTAATATTCGTATCACGTTCATCTATATGTATACCTTCCATAAAAGAACGATCAATTTTTAAAGTATCAATTGGATATGTTTTTAAGTAACTTAAAGATGAATAGCCTGTTCCAAAATCATCTAAATGAATCTTTAAATTTTGTTCTTTTAATTGTAGTAACACCCTCTTCGATATATCTTTATGTATAAGAGCTCCTTCTGTAACCTCTATCGCTAATAAATGAGCTGGTACATTGTACTTATTTAAAGCCCGTGTAATCATCTCTATTAATGTAATAGAGCGAAAGTGTCTAGCTGAAATATTAACTGCAATTGGGACCACTTCATATCCTTTATTTAACCATTCGCGCAGTTGCTGACACACTTGATTTACTACCCATTCATCGAGCTTAATAATAAATCCTGTTCTTTCTGCCAACGGAATAAATTGGTTTGGAGAAACAAATCCTAATTCCTTATTCTCCCACCTTATTAAAGCTTCCATACTAGCTATTTTTTTCGTCTCAATATTAATTTGTGGCTGATAATATAAGAAAAATTCATTTTTTTCTATAGCACGATGTAACTGGTTTTCTATTATAAACCTTTGTTCACGCTCACAGTCTAATCCACTACAATAAAAATGATAATGTCCTTTTCCTTTGTCTTTTGCTTTTTCTAAGGCAGCATCGACTCTCTGAAATAGTATTTTTTCATCTTCTCCATCTGCTGGAGCCATTACAATTCCAATTGACGCACTTAAATATACATCTTCTTTCTCAATTACAAAATATTCACTAATATTTTTCAGTATGCTTTTTGCAACTTCCTCTACACATTCTTTCGTTATATTTTCTATCAACATAACAAATTGATCATCGTGTTCTCTAAATAAGTGCATACCTTCTATTTTTAGATTGCTTAAACATTCTGTCACTTTTTGTAATACTTTATCTCCCTCTTTATGACCAAATGTATCATTAATACGATGAAACTCATCTAAATCTATAAATACAAGCGCAAAATTTATACTCTCTTTTAAAAAAGTATTTAACTTATTTGTACATGAAATTCTATTCATTAATCCTGTTAACTGGTCATAGTAAGCTAAATATTCTGTTCGCATTTCGTTTAATACTTGCCTTGTAACATCTCTCGTAACAATATACACTCCAACAATTTCACCGTTCACAATAATCGGGATAGTTCTCAAAGAAATATATAGCTCGTACCCTTCTTTATGAACATATTTCTTTGAAACAATTTGTTTTGCTTTTCCTTGCATCGATCCCTTAAATATAATTTGAAAATCTTTTTCATATTCTTTATTAATAAATTCAAAAATAAATTTATTATTTAATTCCTCATACCGGTATCCAAATATTTCATACGTTGCCGGATTTGCATATGTAACTCTCCCTATAGAATCTATAGATATAATTGAGTCATTATTATATTCCAGTAACGACTTAAATAACATTTGTTTTTCCTCTATCTCTGTCTTCTCCTCAATTTGAGCTGTAATATCTCTTGTAATACAAATAACAAATTGACATATTCCTTCTTCATCGCAGACAGGATTAAGTGAAGATTCATAATGTATCTCACCTTTTGGTAATTTGACTACATCACAAAAAGTGTGTGCTTTCGCTTCTCTCACTACTTTTTCATATTGCCTTTGCAATATCCCCGCTATATCTTTTGGTAATACTTCTGCAAAAGTTTTTCCATAGCACTCTTCGCTTAACCTAGCATAATCCATTCCTATTTTATTCACATACATATATTTAAACGTTTCATCATCAATAACTTTCAATATAAATACTAAATCTTGAATAGCATGTAATAACCCTTGTCTAATTAAATCCATATCTATCATACTTAAAAAGGTATTTTGATTACTATATTCTTCCTTCATATTTATCTCAACCCGTCTTATCTATTTTTAATCATATATCCCATTCTATATGATTATGTCCTCTCTTTTAAACGTATGATTACATATTATTTTTATTTTATAAAAAAAAGTCGCCATATGGCGACTTTTAATAAACGATTTCTAAATCTAATCCAGGGTAATTTTGTTGACGGAATGCTTCATAAATTAAAATTGCTGCTGTATTAGATAAATTTAATGAACGTACTTTATCTGTCATTGGAATACGTAAACAATGATCAAAGTTTTCTTCGATTACATTAGCTGGTAAGCCGTTTGTTTCTCTTCCAAATACAAAATAGTAATCCTTCTCGCGCTTGCTATAGTCAAACGCTGTATGAGCTTTCTCGCCATACTTCGTTAAATAGAAGAATTCACCATCTTTATTTTTTTCATAAAATTCTTCAATTGAATCATAATACGTAATTTTCACGTGCTGCCAATAATCTAATCCGGCACGCTTTAACATTTTATCATCCGTTGAAAATCCAAGCGGTCTAATCAAATGTAATTCTGTTCCAGTTGCTGCACAAGTACGAGCAATATTCCCTGTATTTGCTGGAATTTCTGGCTGATATAAAACAACATGTACTCCCACGCGATATTCACCTCTGTTTTTTGTCTACTACGTATTATACCACTTGAGCGAAAAATCTCTACCCATTAATAATATGAAAGAATTTATATTTCATTTGTGGTGTATATTTACTAGAGTCTTCATAGTTCCAATAACGTCGACGGCTATTCGCTGAATGTGCATTTACAAGCGGCATACCATCTGCATCTTTTGCTACTACAATCGTCGTATGATTCCATCTTCCGTCATCCTCGAAATCATAAGCAATAACATCTCCAAGAATAAGTTCTTCTGGCCTCTCTACCGCCTCTGCTCGAAGTCCTGTTGTAGCACCTGACAAATACCAATAAAAAGAATGTGCAACAGCCCAGCTCCAACTCCACTGATTCTCCCTTTGCCACCATCCTTTACGAATATTAGGATATCCGTTCATAGGTACTTCTCCAGTATGAAGACATTGAGAAATGAAATTCGTGCAATTATCAGGGAAATTACGATACATAGGATTTCGGTCATCCCACCAACGCTCTGCATATTTCACTGCCTCTAAACGATTATATTGATAAGAACCGTACTTCTCTTTCGTAATTTCCCTTTCTAATGTCTCAACCATTCTAATTTCTTCTGACACTTCAATATCATAATCGCCTATAATCCGACTATTATTTAAACAAACTCTTCGTTTTAATTGTTCCTCTTCAATATAAAATAATTCTTTATGCTTAATTAAATATTTAAAATGTATTTGATAATCAATTTCTTGATGGTCATTACTATTTAATTGCCTAATGAAAGAAACATCCGCAGTTGCTTTCACTATATGTGCACTACGCCTTTGAAACAATTGTTTCTTTCTCTGTGCCATTTGTAGTAAATCCTCAGCAATACCATCCACTTCTGTTCGTTTCTCTGTGATATATGCTAAAAACTGTTGTACTTGCTTTTCAATATTCATTTTTACAGCCATTTCGTTTCCCTCCCATATTACAATATGAAAAAGGGAAATATTATCTACTCTTTTTTCTGTGCTAACAATTCAAGCCCGCGCTTCATTTCATGAAGTACTTCTTCATCTTTCTCACGTTCCATCGCTTTCTCAATCGCTTCGCCTACTCCATCTCCCCCAATTTTCCCAAGTGCCCATGCTGCCGTTCCGCGCAATACCGGTCTTGGGTCATCTTTCATAACACCAATTAAATCAGGAATTGCCGATGCTTCTTTAAAATGTGCTAATGCTAAAATCGCATTTCTTTGCAGTGGCTTTTTCCCTCTCCATGACCCTGACATAATCCCATATTTCTCTTTAAAATCACGATTACTAATTGTTAAAAGTGGCGTTAATAATGGTTTAACTAGCTCAGGATTCGGCTCCATCTCAGGATGATTATGAAAATCCATTCCTTTATTTTTCGGGCAAACAGTCTGACACGTATCACATCCATATATACGATTTCCTATTTTATCGCGATATTCTTCAGGTAGGAATCCTTTCGTCTGTGTTAAAAACGCAATACACTTCTTCGAATCTAACTGTCCCCCCTGTATTAAAGCACCTGTAGGACAAATATCGATACATTTCGTACAGCCCCCGCATTGATCTTCTATCGGCTTATCTGGCGGGAATGGAACATTTGTAATCATTTCCCCTAAGTATACGTACGAACCGAATTCAGGTGTAATAATAGCACAGTTTTTCCCACTCCAGCCAATGCCTGCACGCTCTGATACAGCTCGATCACTTAATTCACCTGTATCAACCATGGACTTCACTTCTATATCTGGAAGTTTTTCAATTAAATATGCTTCTAATTTTTGCAAACGATCTCGTAAAACAAGATGATAATCTTGTCCCCAAGAAGCACGGCAAAAAATTCCACGGCGTTCTCCACGCTTACTTAATGGTGCATTTTTTAATTTTGAAGGATATGCTAAAGCAATCGCAATAATTGATTTAGCACCCGGTAATAAAAGTTGCGGATTCGTTCTCTTCTCTATATCAGGCTCTTCAAATCCAGATTGATAATTTAATTGTTGTTGCTGGATTAAGCGCTGCTTTAATTCCTCAAAAGGAGAAGCACTCGCAAAGCCTATTTTATCTATGCCAATTGTTTTACTATACGCAATTACATCTTGCTTTAATTTTTCAAAATCCACTCTTAATCGCCTCCTCAGATGAATCCATCATCCCTTATGTAACGACTTTATTGGTTAGTAATTCACTTTTGGAATACTATTATTTACTTCTATTTTCGCATGTAATTATATTTTTCAAACATTAAAAAACGCAATGCCTCGTTTATCTCGGAAACGAAACACTGCGTTGATCACAATTTATAGAAAAACATTTAATAAAATTTGGAGCGGGTGAAGAGAATCGAACTCTCGACCAGAGCTTGGAAGGCTCTTGTTTTACCACTAAACTACACCCGCAAATATGAATTACATATAAGATATTAGAATAACTTATGTAAAGTAGTATAGCATGTTAAAAAAATAGAGGCAAGAATTTTATCGAAAAAAGTCGAAAAAGTGATGAGAGACCTCATCACTTTTTCAATTCTTTATCAATGGCCTTCTTCATACTATCGAAATCAGGGTTTGCAAGATTTCCGTTTACATATACTGAAGGAGCACCTTGAACTTTTAATTTTTGAGCACGATCTGAATCTTTACGTACTTTTTCTGTAATTTCTTTACTGTGTAAATCTTTCTTAAATTGTTCTACATCAACTTTTGGAAGTTTCTCTTTCACAATGCTAAGAAGCAAATCTTCTGTAATCCATTCTTCCGTATCTTTCTTTTGATTTTGATAAATCTCATCATAGAAAATCCAGAATGAATCTTTATCTTGTTTATAAATTGCTTCACCAGCTGCTGCACCTAAATCCGAGTCTTTTCCGATAAATGGGAAGTTAATAAAATATAACTGCACTTTGCCTTTATCAATATACTCTTCTTTTAATCGAGGTAATACTGTTACATCCCAAGTACGACAAGCAGGACATTTAAAGTCTCCAAATTCAACTACCTTAACTGGAGCATCATCTTTCCCTAAAGATTGTTGCGTAGAATAAGCAAACATCTCATTCCCTTTATCTTTTTTGTCATTTATGATGCTATACGCAATTGTTCCAATTACAATCAATACTGCGATAGAAAAAACTATACCAAGAGCCATGAGTTTATTTGATTTCATATACATTCCTCTTTAATTTCATATTCTGTATACAGCATTGTACACAATACACATAATATCAACACTTATATACGTCACGCAATGAACACGCTCACATAAATTACAAAAACACAATAATTGTGACGATATTGTGTCACAATTTGTCACAATTTATTCAAAAAAAGAAGCTCCTCTTTAGGAACTTCTCTTAACTTACTGCTTTTTTACGCGCACTATTTAACATCGACTGCTCTATTTTTATATCATGACGAATTACTAATTTCTCACTAACTGCTTGAACATACTCATCATGGCTTATATAGCCTTCTTTCTCCATTAGTCTCAAAACGACATTTCGTCTCTCTACTGCTTTATCATAATTTTGGGCAGGTGAGTAATAAGCAGGTGCTTTTACTACAGCAGCCATCATTGCACTTTCAGCCAACGTTAATTGGTTCACCTTTTTACCGAAGTAAAGGTTTGCTGCTTTTTCAATTCCCCATGCTCCTTCACCATAATAAATGTTACTTACATATAATTTTAAAATTTCATCCTTCGTAAATGTGCGTTCAATTTTTTTCGTATAAAAAATCTCTTTCCACTTACGAGAAAATGTACGCTCATTCGTTAAAAAAGCATTTTTAGATAGCTGCTGTGTAATCGTGCTTCCTCCTTGCACGACACCACCAGCCTTTATATTCTCAACAGAGGCCCTAATAATTGCTATATAATCTAAACCGTTATGATGATAAAATCTTTTATCTTCTGTCGCAATAAATGCATGTGTTAATGATTCTGGCACCTCTAAATTAGCCGGTACATGTAATTTACTAATGTCACTTTTCTCAATCATTACATTTCCAATGAATAATAACGTACAACTTAACAATAATAATAATATAATGGCTTTATAAAAAAGTTTAGTCAGTGGATTTAATGCAACTTTTTGATGATAGTTCACCCTAGATAATACTCGTTCTTTCATCTTGAACACCTCTTTTCCACACAGCATATAACTCTTACTTTAAGAATACATTGTTGTAAAAAAATATCCCATCGATTTCTCTTACACGTACCTTACATCATTGTAAGGTATAAAGTGAAACTTTAATCAGCCCTCACCAATCACGTTCCCGGCAAATAGCGGGGTAAAAAAGTATTGTATCACAGACCTTTTTTATCTACTATTCATCTGAAATATTGAATATAGATTATGTTAATGCACGAATAACCAATCACAGAGTAAGCTTTAAGGCTATTATATTTTCACTTTACACTTTAATTATATCATCTACAAATATATGTACTTTTGAGTATCTAGTAATCTTAATGTATATAACATATACATTATACAGAACAAACGTTCTATAAATCAATACTAACACTATTATTATTTTGACCTTTTTCTTAAACAGTATACAAAAAAGAGTAGTGATTTGAATGTATCTCAAATCAGCTACTCTTTTCTTTACAATCTTCCTATTAAATTATATGGCTGTACTTCCCACGTTTCATACGGAATACAATGTGTTGCTCTCATTGCATCAAGCGTTCTGGATTTCATATGAGGACGAGTTATATACTCATCTATGTTCTCTTCATTTAAATCAACAAATTTAGCCTCTTGTATTTCTTCAGGTTGAATTTTTATTTCGCCACTCACATATGCTACTTTAAAAACAACAGCTAGAATGTGCATAGAGGCATTATAATAAACCCCGGTAATTCCGATAGGCTTCACCGTTAACCCTGTTTCCTCTTTTATTTCCCTACAGACAGCTTGATCGAGTGCTTCTCCTTCTTCTACCTGTCCTCCTGGCATTTCCCACGTATCAGCTCGCCAGTGTACCTTTGTTAATAACACTTCATTTTTCTCATTTGTTAAATAACCTGCTACGGCAACTATATGCTTTGGTGTCTTATGTTCCATACTAAGCCTCCTAGAAATAATGGTTATTTCATATATCCCTATAAGCATATTCCCTATCTACACCAAAATACCTTTAATAATTCATCACCTTAATTAACTTCATAAAAAAAGCCCCTATTCGTTAAACGAACAGGGGCTTTCATCGTATTACTCTCCTAAGTCTACGTTGTGGTAAACTTGTTGTACATCTTCTAAATCTTCTAATGCATCAACCATTTTCTCAAATTGTACTTGAGCATCTTCAGGAAGTGTAACATCACTTTGTGCAAGCATTGTTAATTCTGCAACTGTAAATTCTTCAACACCAGCACCTTTAAGTGCAGATTGTACTGAATGGAATTGATCTGGTTCAGCATACACGATAACAGCATCTTCTTCTTCTAGAATGTCACGTGCATCTACATCTGCTTCCATTAAAATTTCAAGAACTTCATCTGATGTTTTACCTTCAAGGCCGATAACAGCTGTCGCATCAAACATGTAAGCTACAGAACCGTTTACACCCATGTTACCACTGTTTTTGCTAAATGCAGCTCGTACATCTGCTGCAGTACGGTTTACGTTATTTGTAAGTGTATCTACAATAACCATAGCTCCATTTGGTCCAAATCCTTCATAACGAAGCTCGTCATAATTTTCCTCTGAACCGCCTTTTGCTTTTTCAACTGCACGATCAATAATTGTTCTTGGTACATTGTATGTTTTCGCACGTTCTAATACGACTCTAAGCGCTTGGTTTGATTCTGGATCTGGCTCGCCTTGTTTTGCCGCCACATAAATTTCACGTCCAAATTTCGCGTATATACGGCTTGTATTTGCATCTTTTGATGCTTTTTTGTCTTTAATATTGTTCCATTTACGGCCCATACTTTCCACTCTCTTTCTCGTTTTAAATCTACATAAAAATATTAATATGAAATATAATGTGTGTTCAACACATTTTTAAAAGAAATATAAAAAGTTCATTTTTGATTCATATTACAGACATAATATAAATCACTATCATTTTGTTCTTTCGACAAGTTATATTATACATGAATTCCTAAGTTTATTACGAATTTTAGCATCACATAATATAATTTAACAAAAAAGACTCTAAGATTTCTATTAGAGTCTTTTTATATTGCTGATACTGATTTCCATAATATCCCTATAATTACTTTCTGCTGTTGTATAATAAAAATAGGAAAAAATTTAAAGAAAAGATGAAGGGAGAATTATGACACATTCAAATGAAAAAAATCACATGCTTTTAAAGGAATAGGAGAAAAGTTAAACCCAACTATCTATCAAGTAAGATTCATGAAATTAGATGAACCAATCCAATTTGAGGCGTTTCCTGAATTGAAGGAATTAGGGGACTGGTTAAGTACTTCAACGCAAATGTGGGCGTGCCACTCAACAATGTATAAGTACAACAGAGAAGAGTTTAAAAAGAAGTTTTTAGAAATTACAAACTTAACCGTTGATAATGTACTAATATCTACTGGTGGTGTCGGATTTAACTTCATGTCACCGGGTGGAGAAATTCTCTCTAAATACCGCAATTAAAAGGATAAAATTGAATGTTTGTTTTTATCCTTTTAATGTTTCGCAGTTTACTCACCGTACACTTTTTGTGCTTATTTTGTCATGTAATGAAAAGAAAACAAAAAAACTCTATACTAATTGTATAGAGTTTTTTTACGACGTTCATGATACCGATGGTCGGGGTCGAACCGACACTCCCGAAGGAACACGATTTTGAGTCGTGCGCGTCTGCCAATTCCGCCACATCGGCACAAAAGAAAAGGCGGCAACCGGATTTGAACCGGTGATAAAGGTTTTGCAGACCTCTGCCTTACCACTTGGCTATGCCGCCATATTAAATTTTATTGGAGCGGAAGACGGGATTCGAACCCGCGACCCCAACCTTGGCAAGGTTGTATTCTACCACTGAACTACTTCCGCAAAAATGGCTGGGCTAGCTGGATTCGAACCAGCGCATGACGGAGTCAAAGTCCGTTGCCTTACCGCTTGGCTATAGCCCATCGAATTCTTACTTAATTATATGTAAGTATCAATTAAATTATTTGTAATTTTTAAAATAAAAATGGGGCGACTGATGGGAATCGAACCCACGAATGCCGGAGCCACAATCCGGTGCGTTAACCACTTCGCCACAACCGCCATGTTGTGTAAATATATTTGGCAGGGGCAGTAGGAATCGAACCCACACTGGAGGTTTTGGAGACCTCAGTTCTACCTTTAAACTATGCCCCTATGTAAATGGTGGAGGGGGGCAGATTCGAACTGCCGAACCCGAAGGAGCGGATTTACAGTCCGCCGCGTTTAGCCACTTCGCTACCCCTCCGAAACTTACATGGTGCCGGCTAGAGGACTTGAACCCCCAACCTACTGATTACAAGTCAGTTGCTCTACCAATTGAGCTAAGCCGGCGTATTTTATTGAAATAAATGGTGGCTCGGGACGGAATCGAACCGCCGACACGAGGATTTTCAGTCCTCTGCTCTACCGACTGAGCTACCGAGCCTTATTAAAATGGCGGCCCGACCGGGGTCGAACCGGCGATCTCCTGCGTGACAGGCAGGCATGTTAACCACTACACCACGGGACCATTTGGTTGCGGGGACAGGATTTGAACCTGCGACCTTCGGGTTATGAGCCCGACGAGCTACCGTGCTGCTCCACCCCGCGATAATACTATTCATATAAAATTTATATGGTGGAGGATGACGGGATCGAACCGCCGACCCCCTGCTTGTAAGGCAGGTGCTCTCCCAGCTGAGCTAATCCTCCAAAGTGGTGACCCGTACGGGATTCGAACCCGTGTTACCGCCGTGAAAGGGCGGTGTCTTAACCACTTGACCAACGGGCCAAATATTATAAATCCTATGGCGGAGAGCAAGGGATTCGAACCCTTGATACGCTTGTGACGTATACACGATTTCCAATCGTGCTCCTTCGGCCAACTCGGACAGCTCTCCAATGGCTCCGCAGGTAGGAATCGAACCTACGACCGATCGGTTAACAGCCGATAGCTCTACCGCTGAGCTACTGCGGAATAATATTGCCTGGCAACGTCCTACTCTCACAGGGACAAGGTCCCAACTACCATCGGCGCTAGAGAGCTTAACTTCCGTGTTCGGTATGGGAACGGGTGTGACCTCTCTGCCATCATTACCAGACATTATTCTTTTGAGACAATCATTATTATAACTTATTTACTTTAAAAGTCAACAAGTTTTTTATATTCTCTCAAAACTAGATAACATTTGCTACATATTATATGGTTAAGTCCTCGATCTATTAGTATTCGTCAGCTCCACATGTCACCATGCTTCCACCTCGAACCTATCAACCTGATCATCTTTCAGGGATCTTACTAGCTTACGCTATGGGAAATCTCATCTTGAGGGGGCTTCATGCTTAGATGCTTTCAGCACTTATCCCTTCCGCACATAGCTACCCAGCTATGCCCTTGGCAGAACAACTGGTACACCAGCGGTGCGTCCATCCCGGTCCTCTCGTACTAAGGACAGCTCCTCTCAAATTTCCTACGCCCACGACGGATAGGGACCGAACTGTCTCACGACGTTCTGAACCCAGCTCGCGTACCGCTTTAATGGGCGAACAGCCCAACCCTTGGACCGACTACAGCCCCAGGATGCGATGAGCCGACATCGAGGTGCCAAACCTCCCCGTCGATGTGGACTCTTGGGGGAGATAAGCCTGTTATCCCCGGGGTAGCTTTTATCCGTTGAGCGATGGCCCTTCCATGCGGAACCACCGGATCACTAAGCCCGACTTTCGTCCCTGCTCGACTTGTAGGTCTCGCAGTCAAGCTCCCTTATGCCTTTGCACTCTACGAATGATTTCCAACCATTCTGAGGGAACCTTTGGGCGCCTCCGTTACACTTTAGGAGGCGACCGCCCCAGTCAAACTGCCCACCTGACACTGTCTCCCGGGTCGATAAGACCCGTAGGTTAGAATTTCAATACAGTCAGGGCGGTATCCCACCAGCGCCTCCACCGAAGCTAGCGCTCCGGTTTCAATGGCTCCCGCCTATCCTGTACAAACTGTACCAAAATTCAATATCAGGCTACAGTAAAGCTCCACGGGGTCTTTCCGTCCTGTCGCGGGTAACCTGCATCTTCACAGGTACTATAATTTCACCGAGTCTCTGGTTGAGACAGTGCCCAAATCGTTACACCTTTCGTGCGGGTCGGAACTTACCCGACAAGGAATTTCGCTACCTTAGGACCGTTATAGTTACGGCCGCCGTTTACTGGGGCTTCAGTTCAGAGCTTCGCTTACGCTAACCCCTCTCCTTAACCTTCCAGCACCGGGCAGGTGTCACCCCCTATACTTCGCCTTACGGCTTCGCAGAGAGCTGTGTTTTTGCTAAACAGTCGCTTGGGCCTATTCACTGCGGCTTTCCGTTAAGAAAGCACCCCTTCTCCCGAAGTTACGGGGTCATTTTGCCGAGTTCCTTAACCAGAGTTCTCTCGCACACCTTAGGATTCTCTCCTCGCCTACCTGTGTCGGTTTGCGGTACAGGCACCTTTTATCTCGCTAGAAGCTTTTCTTGGCAGCGGGGAATCAAAGACTTCGCTCCATAAGGAGCTTCCCCATCACAGCTCAGCCTTCACGATAAGCGGATTTGCCTACTTATCAGCCTAACTGCTTGGACGTGCACAACCAATCGCACGCTTCTTCTATCCTTCTGCGTCCCTCCATTGCTCAAACGATAAAGAGGTGGTACAGGAATATCAACCTGTTGTCCATCGCCTACGCCTGTCGGCCTCGGCTTAGGCCCTGACTAACCCTGAGCGGACGAGCCTTCCTCAGGAAACCTTAGGCATTCGGTGGACGGGATTCTCACCCGTCTTTCGCTACTCATACCGGCATTCTCACTTCTAAGCGCTCCACCAGTCCTTCCGGTCTGACTTCACTGCACTTAGAACGCTCCCCTACCACTGATACCATTGGTATCAATTCGCAGCTTCGGTGGTGTATTTAGCCCCGGTACATTTTCGGCGCAGAGTCACTCGACTAGTGAGCTATTACGCACTCTTTAAATGGTGGCTGCTTCTAAGCCAACATCCTAGTTGTCTAAGCAACTCCACATCCTTTTCCACTTAATACACACTTTGGGGCCTTAGCTGGCGATCTGGGCTGTTTCCCTCTTGACTACGGATCTTATCACTCGCAGTCTGACTCCTAAGGATAAGTCATTGGCATTCGGAGTTTGACTGAATTCGGTAATCCGATGAGGGCCCCCTAGTTCAATCAGTGCTCTACCTCCAAGACTCTTACACTTAAGGCTAGCCCTAAAGCTATTTCGGGGAGAACCAGCTATCTCCAGGTTCGATTGGAATTTCTCCGCTACCCACACCTCATCCCCGCACTTTTCAACGTGCGTGGGTTCGGGCCTCCATTCAGTGTTACCTGAACTTCACCCTGGACATGGGTAGATCACCTGGTTTCGGGTCTACGACCACGTACTAAACGCCCTATTCAGACTCGCTTTCGCTGCGGCTCCGCCTCTTCAGCTTAACCTTGCACGGGATCGTAACTCGCCGGTTCATTCTACAAAAGGCACGCCATCACCCATTAACGGGCTCTGACTATTTGTAGGCACACGGTTTCAGGATCTCTTTCACTCCCCTTCCGGGGTGCTTTTCACCTTTCCCTCACGGTACTGGTTCACTATCGATCACTAGGGAGTATTTAGCCTTGGGAGATGGTGCTCCCAGATTCCGACGGAATTTCACGTGTTCCGCCGTACTCAGGATACATTCAAGAGAGAACGAAGTTTCGACTACGGGGTTGTTACCCTCTACGACGGACCTTTCCAGGTCGCTTCGTCTACCTCGTTCCTTTGTAACTCCGTATAGAATGTCCTACAACCCCAAGAGGCAAGCCTCTTGGTTTGGGCTATGTTCCGTTTCGCTCGCCGCTACTCAGGAAATCGCATTTGCTTTCTCTTCCTCCAGGTACTTAGATGTTTCAGTTCCCTGGGTCTGTCTTCCATACCCTATGTATTCAGGTAAGGATACCATACCATTACGTATAGTGGGTTTCCCCATTCGGAAATCTTCGGATCAAAGCTTACTTACAGCTCCCCGAAGCATATCGGCGTTAGTCCCGTCCTTCATCGACTCCTAGTGTCAAGGCATCCACCGTGCGCCCTTTCTAACTTAACCAAACTAAAAATTAAAAAATATGAGCTACACTGTTATCTAGTTTTCAAAGAACATACATTTATATATGAGAGATAGTTCTCTCAAAACTGAACAAAACGAAACACGGAAACTTATATTGATGAACAGCGTTCATCAATTCTCCATAGAAAGGAGGTGATCCAGCCGCACCTTCCGATACGGCTACCTTGTTACGACTTCACCCCAATCATCTGTCCCACCTTAGGCGGCTGGCTCCAAAAAGGTTACCCCACCGACTTCGGGTGTTACAAACTCTCGTGGTGTGACGGGCGGTGTGTACAAGGCCCGGGAACGTATTCACCGCGGCATGCTGATCCGCGATTACTAGCGATTCCAGCTTCATGTAGGCGAGTTGCAGCCTACAATCCGAACTGAGAACGGTTTTATGAGATTAGCTCCACCTCGCGGTCTTGCAGCTCTTTGTACCGTCCATTGTAGCACGTGTGTAGCCCAGGTCATAAGGGGCATGATGATTTGACGTCATCCCCACCTTCCTCCGGTTTGTCACCGGCAGTCACCTTAGAGTGCCCAACTTAATGATGGCAACTAAGATCAAGGGTTGCGCTCGTTGCGGGACTTAACCCAACATCTCACGACACGAGCTGACGACAACCATGCACCACCTGTCACTCTGCTCCCGAAGGAGAAGCCCTATCTCTAGGGTTTTCAGAGGATGTCAAGACCTGGTAAGGTTCTTCGCGTTGCTTCGAATTAAACCACATGCTCCACCGCTTGTGCGGGCCCCCGTCAATTCCTTTGAGTTTCAGCCTTGCGGCCGTACTCCCCAGGCGGAGTGCTTAATGCGTTAACTTCAGCACTAAAGGGCGGAAACCCTCTAACACTTAGCACTCATCGTTTACGGCGTGGACTACCAGGGTATCTAATCCTGTTTGCTCCCCACGCTTTCGCGCCTCAGTGTCAGTTACAGACCAGAAAGTCGCCTTCGCCACTGGTGTTCCTCCATATCTCTACGCATTTCACCGCTACACATGGAATTCCACTTTCCTCTTCTGCACTCAAGTCTCCCAGTTTCCAATGACCCTCCACGGTTGAGCCGTGGGCTTTCACATCAGACTTAAGAAACCACCTGCGCGCGCTTTACGCCCAATAATTCCGGATAACGCTTGCCACCTACGTATTACCGCGGCTGCTGGCACGTAGTTAGCCGTGGCTTTCTGGTTAGGTACCGTCAAGGTGCCAGCTTATTCAACTAGCACTTGTTCTTCCCTAACAACAGAGTTTTACGACCCGAAAGCCTTCATCACTCACGCGGCGTTGCTCCGTCAGACTTTCGTCCATTGCGGAAGATTCCCTACTGCTGCCTCCCGTAGGAGTCTGGGCCGTGTCTCAGTCCCAGTGTGGCCGATCACCCTCTCAGGTCGGCTACGCATCGTTGCCTTGGTGAGCCGTTACCTCACCAACTAGCTAATGCGACGCGGGTCCATCCATAAGTGACAGCCGAAGCCGCCTTTCAATTTCGAACCATGCGGTTCAAAATGTTATCCGGTATTAGCCCCGGTTTCCCGGAGTTATCCCAGTCTTATGGGCAGGTTACCCACGTGTTACTCACCCGTCCGCCGCTAACTTCTTGAGAGCAAGCTCTCAATCCATTCGCTCGACTTGCATGTATTAGGCACGCCGCCAGCGTTCATCCTGAGCCAGGATCAAACTCTCCAATAAAGTTAGTTTGTCTAGCATCTAAAAATAAAAATTGACGTTTCACGTTGTTTGTTTCGTTCAGTTTTCAAAGAACTACTTGGTCGCTCATTTGCGACTTCCTTATGTTAACATCTTCATTTTTCAATGTCAACTAAGTTTTTTAATTTCTTTTTTTGTCGTTTTCTGCGTTTCCGCATCAGCGACGGTTATTAATATATCATGCAGTATATACAGGGTCAATACTTTTTACAAAAAAATTTCACATCCCGTTAAAAACTTAAAAATCATTATAGCACCCATTCATTCTTCATGGCTCCTATCCATTTTATATCTTATCTCTTTATCAATTTACACGAGAGTGAAAATTCTAAATTTTATGTTATATTATTATTATAGGAGTGTGGTGAGAATGAGCATTAAGTATTCAAACAAAATCAATAAAATCCGGACCTTTGCATTAAGTTTAGTATTTATCGGCCTCTTCATTGCATACTTAGGTGTCTTTTTCCGCGAAAACATTATTGTTATGACAACGTTTATGATGGTTGGCTTTTTAGCTGTTATCGCTAGCACTGTCGTTTACTTTTGGATTGGTATGTTATCTACTAAGACTATCCAAATTATTTGTCCAAGCTGTGATAAGCCAACAAAAATGCTCGGCCGTGTCGATGCATGTATGCACTGCAATCAACCTTTAACACTAGATCGAGATCTAGAAGGAAAAGAATTTGATGAAAAGTATAATAAGAAGAGTTATAAATCATAAGTATCAAGGGAAATACGAGTTTGCAACACTACAAACGTTTCAACTCATTAAAAAGTTGATTTATTAAGAAATCAACTTTTTAATTGTTTTATTAAATTTATTACACCTATTTTTTCGAAATAACAGTAAACATCCCTGTCATGTTAGGCGAATAATCTTTAAAATCATATTTTTCGTAGAATGACGTTTTACCTTGCGACGCAAACAAACCAATGAATGCTTTATCTGGAGCATTCTGATTTAAGTATTCTACTAAAGTATTCATTATTTTCTTTCCAATACCATTCTTTTGATACTCTGGATGAACCACTATATCTTGAATATAGAAATAGATAGCCCCATCACCAACAATTCTGCCCATGCCGATAATTTGATTATTATCCTTGACTGTTATACAGTAAATCGAATTTTGAAGTGATATTTCCACCACCTCAAAGTTCATATAATTAGTCCATCCCACAGAATCACATAAATATTTATATTCTTCCAATGTTGGAATGTCACTTTTAATCTCATATTTCTTCAAAATGTCCCCTCCAAGAATTCATTTCCACCAATACAAAGTAAATTCGACAAACTTTTATCTAACCCTTCTTACTAACTTAGCACTGTAAATCCCGATTAACCTCACGCTAATCCTTATATAATAAAGAAAGAGGCTGACGTATAGCCGTCAGCCTCTTTCTTTATTATATATTACGCCTTATGACACTCTGGACAAACGCCATAAATTTCTAAGCGATGACTATTGATAACGAAGCCTGTCGTTTTCGCAGCTTCCTCTTCCAGCTTTTCCAAGCCTCCATAAGGAAAATCAACAATCTTACCACATTTTTCGCAAATCACATGATAATGTTGACTTGTAACATAATCAAATCTACTTGAAGCGTCTCCATAAGTTAATTCCTTTACAAGTCCAACCTCTTTAAACACACGTAAGTTATTATAGACAGTTGCAACACTCATATTTGGAAACTTACCTTCTAATGCTTTATAAATATCATCCGCTGTTGGGTGCGTCATTGATTCCACAAGGTACTCTAAAATAGCATGACGCTGTGGAGTAATGCGTACACCCGTATTTTTCAGCATTTCTAGCGCTTCTTTTAATTCTTCTTTGACCACCGTCATGCACCCCGATTCTATACGGATTATTATTTTATAATTCTTATAAAGAGTGTACTCCTTTTCTTATAAATCGTCAATATTTCTACTATAAGTATGTGGTTTATTTTTATATTCAGGACTTGTTTTTATGTATCTTTCCCTTTTTCTTCATATATTACATAGAAAAAAGTGCGACATAATCGCACTTGGAATACTATCATCTGAGGAGGTATGCCCTACACTTCCACTTTATGTAAGGCAGTAAAATATGTATAGACACTTGCCTTGTTTCTGCATATTTTATCTCCAACGTAGATTTATTTTATATAAGAAAGAACATCCTCAATATGTCCTTTCACTTTCACTTTACGCCACTCTTTTACAAGTTCACCGTCTTTATTAATAAGGAATGTAGAACGCTCGATTCCCATATACTCTTTCCCAAAGTTCTTTTTTAACTTCCAAACATCGTATAACTCTGCTACTTTATGATCTTCATCTACTAAAAGTGTAAATGGCAATTCATGTTTCTCAATGAATTTCAAATGTCTATTCGCTGAATCAGGACTTACTCCAAGAATAACCGTATCCTTCTCTTGAAATACTCCATACGCATCACGAAAATCACATGCTTCAGTTGTACATCCTGGCGTCATATCTTTCGGGTAAAAATAGAGAACTACATTTTTACCGCGAAAATCAGCTAGGCTAACTTCTTCTCGGTTACTTCCCTCTAATGTGAATTCTGGTGCCATTTCTCCTACTGTAATCATTGTTATCACTCCTACTCTTTTCCTTTACTATAACAAATGCTTCCTTATTTTTCATTGTCTATTACAGACCTCATCACAAAAGCAAAAGGGAGTGTATATCCAATTAGCGCTTCTGCAATTGCAATCCACCGCCCAATTCCAATCGGAGATATGTCACCATATCCAACAGACAATAAAGTAACTGCGCTAAAATATAAACAAACTTCAACGAGTTGAAAAGAATGAGCGTTCAAACTTTCTCCGTCCTCTTTCAAAACTGCGAAACCCATTTCCTCTAATACAACGTAACTTAATCCAAACGCGATCAGTACTGTTGTATAGATCAAAAATAATGTGGCCAAATTATACAGCGAAAAAAAACGCGTTGAATCTGAATAGGAACTCCATAATAATTGGACACTTTTCAAAATAGCAATTGCTGCAATTAATAGAATAAATCCCCATAACATGTCCTCCACCTCATTTTATATGTATGAGGTGGAGGACTGATTTATCCCTTAGAAACGAACAAGCTTCTATAATTAATTACCCGCGCCACGGTATCTTTTTACTCCTTGGTTCCAGAGGTTGATTGCAATTGTAAAACAGATAACACCAACAAGTGGCGTCGCGAATGCATAACTATTCCATTCTGTTTTTCTTAAAAAGTACGCTGCTGGATATACTCCAACAAACGCGAACGGTAAAACAAACGTTAAAATGAAACGAATTACACGATTATAAATATTAACAGGATAGCGCCCGTAATTACCTATGTTATACATAAGGGGCATAATTGAACTTTTCGCATCCGACCAAAAACCAAGGCTCGCAAGCGTAACAAATATCCCTCCATATACAAGTGCCCCTCCTCCTACCATCAATATAAATAAGAAGAAATCATACCAGTAAAAAGATAATTGTAACTCCACAGCTGCATATCCCATTACAACAATCCCTGTAATGGCTCCAATTAAAGATTCAAGTTCCATTCTTTCTAATATAATTTGAAATAGGCTATGGATCGGTCGCGTTAATACACGATCCATCTCCCCTTTAATAATGTATCGATCATTAAAATCCCATATATTAAAGAAAGCTGAAAAGATGGCAAATGGTACTAAAAAGAAACCATAAATAAAGATTACCTCTTCTCGACTCCATCCCTTCAATGCTTGTGTATGCCCAAATACAACGAGAATAAATATTAAATTAACTGCTTGAAGCGATAAATCAGAAAGTAAACCAACGATAAAATCGCCTCGATACTCCAATTTCGTTTTTATATATTGACTTGCATATTGTAAAAATAAGTTTATATATAGCATCTCATCATCCCCCTTGTACAATTAGACGTTTTCTCGCCGTTCTCCACATGAGTACAATTGGAATAATAAGTACAATTGCCCAAATCACTTGAAATACTAAAGCCTCATACAACTTACTCCCCTGTATACCTTCAGAAAAAATCATACTTGGAATATAACTAATAGCCTGAAACGGTAAAAACATCATTGCTTTTTGGGCCCATAACGGATAAAAACTAATTGGTAATAATAGACCTGAAAATAAATCAATAACAACGCGTTTTGCATACATAATTCCACTATTATTAAATAAGAAAAACGTAAGCATTCCCGTCATTAAATTAATTTGTGTATTAATAATAAAACTAAATATTAAGGATAAGAAGAAATATAACCAAGTTTGAAAATTCGTTGTAATTTGCAACGAAAATAATAACGTAACGATAACCATGCCTGGAATGGAAAAGAAGGCAAAACGGAATATCCCCTCGCCAAGACCTTGCATAACTTTCATTCCCAAATAGTTATACGGACGAATTAATTCTACAGCCACACGTCCTTCTTGAATCTCCATCGCAATTTCCCTATCTATATTATTAAAATAAAACGCACGTGCCATCCACGCGATTGCGATATACGTGGTCATTTGCGAAATAGATAAACTTTCAATATTCTCTTTTCCGCTATAAATTGCTTGCCATAAAAAATAGTAAGCACCGATATTAATCGTATAAATTAAAATCCCACTATAGTAATTTGTACGATACGCAAGCATCATTAAAAAGCGAATTCGAATCATTTCAATATACTTACCCATGCGTAATACCTTCTTCATAAATGTTACGAATAATTTCCTCTGTAGACACTTCGTTAATTTTTAAATCTTTAATTTGAAAGGCTTGTACTACTTTAGAAATAAGCATTGAAATAATAACTTCTTCATTCGGAATTTTTGCAACCCATGCATTTTCCTCTTTTGCTTTCGACCAAACGACATGATTATCTGGCATAACCATTGATAAAGCCTGATAGGAAACTGGTGCAACAAACTGAAAGTGTATTTCCTTCTCTGCTCCCCACTGCGTACGAAGATTATTTAAAGAACCGTCATACATAATATTTCCTTCATCCAGCATGATAACACGCTCACATAAAGCTTCAATATCCGTAATATCATGAGTAGTTAATAAAATTGTTGTTTTATAACGTTCATTCATTTCTTTTAAAAATTCACGTATTTTCAATTTCACAAGTACATCTAACCCAATTGTTGGCTCATCTAAAAATAATAACGGTGGATTATGAATTAAGGCTGCTGCTAATTCACAACGCATTCTTTGACCGAGAGATAATTTTCGAACTGGTTTATCTAATAAAGGCCCTATATCTAACGTTTCAATTACGTGCTCCATATGCTCCTTATACTGAGCGTCTGATACACCATACACTTTCTTTAATAAACGAAACGATTCTTGTACTGCAATATCCCACCAAAGTTGCGAACGCTGTCCAAAAACAACACCAATTGTTCTTACAAATTCTTCTCTTTGTTTATGTGGGTTCATTCCATTTACTGTGATTTGCCCTGATGTCGGAGTTAAAATCCCCGTAAGCATTTTAATTGTTGTTGATTTACCAGCACCGTTCTCACCGATATAACCAACCATTTCACCTTGCTTTACAGTAAAAGATACATCATTTACTGCTGGTACTATTTTATAATTACGATTTAATAAATCGCGAAATGCACCCTTTAAGCCCGGACGACTTGAATAGGCTGTAAACTCTTTACGTAACCCTTGTACCTCAATTACCGATTTCATAATCGGACCCCCCTCCTAAATGTCACAACGAATAGTTTACCCAACTGCCTTCGCTATCACAAACAATACGTCTTTTCAAAAAACATGTTAGAATAATACATAGATTTTTGTAAGGAGATGAATTGTAGTGAATTTCACAAAGTCAGAAGCATTACATAAAGAAGCTTTAGAGCATATCGTTGGCGGTGTTAACAGTCCTTCTCGTTCTTTTAAAGCAGTTGGCGGCGGCGCTCCTGTTGCTATGGAACGCGGGAAAGGCGCTTATTTCTGGGATGTAGACGGAAATAAATATATCGATTATTTAGCAGCATACGGTCCTATTATTACTGGACATGCTCATCCGCATATAACAAAAGCAATTACAACAGCTGCTGAAAATGGGGTACTTTACGGAACACCAACAGCGCTAGAGGTAAAATTCGCAAAAATGTTAAAAGAAGCAATGCCTGCATTAGATAAAGTCCGTTTTGTAAACTCTGGTACAGAAGCAGTGATGACAACGATTCGTGTTGCTCGTGCTTATACAGGTCGCACAAAAATCATGAAATTTGCTGGTTGTTACCACGGTCATTCTGATTTAGTACTTGTGGCAGCTGGATCTGGTCCTTCTACTTTAGGAACTCCTGACTCAGCTGGCGTACCACAAAGTATCGCACAAGAAGTTATTACCGTTCCATTTAATAATGTAGAAACTTTAAAAGAGGCGTTAGATAAATGGGGTCATGAAGTAGCAGCTATCCTTGTAGAACCGATTGTTGGAAACTTCGGTATTGTAGAGCCTAAACCAGGATTCCTTGAAAAAGTGAATGAACTTGTTCACGAAGCTGGCGCACTAGTAATTTACGATGAAGTTATTACTGCTTTCCGCTTTATGTACGGTGGTGCTCAAGACTTACTTCGTGTGACACCTGACTTAACAGCGCTTGGTAAAGTTATTGGCGGCGGTTTACCGATCGGTGCTTACGGTGGTAAGAAAGAAATTATGGAACAAGTTGCTCCGCTTGGACCTGCATACCAAGCTGGTACAATGGCAGGAAACCCTGCTTCTATGGCATCAGGTATCGCTTGTCTAGAAGTGCTTCAACAAGAAGGACTTTATGAGAAATTAGATGAACTTGGTGCAATGCTTGAAAAAGGAATTTTAGAGCAAGCAACGAAACATAATATCGACATTACATTAAACCGTCTAAAAGGAGCTTTAACTGTATACTTCACAACAAATACAATTGAAGATTACGATGCCGCACAAGATACAGACGGTGAAATGTTCGGTAAATTCTTCAAGCTTATGCTTCAAGAAGGAGTTAACTTAGCACCTTCTAAATACGAGGCATGGTTCTTAACGACAGAACATACAAAAGAAGATATTGAATATACAATCGAAGCTGTCGGCAGAGCATTTGCTGCCCTAGCAGACAATAAATAATCCCGTCATTAAAAGGAAAAAAGAAAGCTCACCTTTCTTTTTTCCTTTTTTCTATTTCATAAATCCCGTATTAATAGTATAATTATTCATAATTATCTGTTTTATATTCTTTTACAGCATTACTATCTCTGTGTACAAGGTGATTTGCGCCTTAAATAGTAAGATTATTCTAACTTTTACAAGAGGGGGGATTGACGGATGCTCAATACAAAAAATACATGGACACCGTCTTTATTTCGAGATTATAGAAATGCAGAACACGATGCGTGTGGAATCGTTTCCGTTATGGAGAAACGAAAAATTGCTACAAAAGAAAACATTGACCTTTGTATTCAATCACTCGTCAAAATGAATCATAGAGCTGGTTTCATTAATGGTGAGGGCGATGGCATCGGCATTCACATTGATGTACCAAAAGCGCTTTGGAATGAAAAACTAAAAAGTAGCGGATATAATCCAACGATTGTGGATCATCCCCACTTTATCGTTGGACATTTTTTTCTAAATAAAAAAGAAAACATTACTATCTTAAAAGATTATATTCGTACGCAATTAAACAACAAAAAATTTACAATCATTTTCGAAAGTGATGATGTAACAAACTCCGATGCACTCGGTCCACTTGGTAAACAAGAAGAACCTTTATTTTGGCAAGTTGCCCTTATCGCAGAAAACGAAATTACAAATATTGAGCAAACATTATTTTCTGTCACAATAAAAATAGAGGAAAACGAAGCAATTCATGTTGCTTCATTAAGTCGTGATCATGTTGTATATAAAGTTCTAGGTGCTGGTGATACACTTGTTGCCTACTATAATGATTTACAACATCCACTTATCGCTTCAACTATGACATTAGGACATAACCGCTACTCTACTAATACATTATCTAATTTTTTTCGTGTACAACCATTTAGCATTCTCGGACATAATGGTGAAATTAACACAATCGCAAAATTACGCGATCAAGCTGAAATGATTGATGTACCACTTACTGCTGGGGGCAGTGACTCTCAAGATTTAAACCGCACCTTAGAAACTCTACTTGTTCAATACGACTACAGTTTATTTGAAGCAATGGAAATATTGTTCCCTCCAATTATTAATGAAATTAAACTTTATGAAACACCTTTACAAGATTTATATACGTATATACGTGAAGCATGGGGACATTTTGCACAAGGACCAGCTGGCATCATTTCCCGTTTTAAAGATGAAGCTGTTTTCAGTGTTGATTCCCTTGGATTACGCCCAGTATGGAAAGTAGAGACAGAGAGCTCTTATATTTTCTCTTCTGAACCTGGAGTTGTATCACCAACTAAATATGTAGCAGAACCAAAACCACTCGCCCCTGGAGAAAAGGTTGGATTAAAATGGAATGAACAAGATGAACTTGTTCTTTATGAATATGACAAATATCAAATCCAAGTATATAACCGTTTTAAAAAGCGAATTGATACTACCAATTACCATTTAAATTTATCTATCCCTGAAACGAAAAAAATCCAAGGGCTATGTGATTCTGTTCAAGTTGAAACGAAACAATACGTCGCTTTCGGATGGGACCGAGAACATATTCAGCTCCTTGAACAGATGGCAACAAAAGGCGTTGAGCCAATACGCTCACTTGGGCATGACTCACCACTTGCCGCACTCGATACTGATAGACGAAATATCGCTGACTTTATTAAAGAAAGTGTAGCTGTTGTTACAAACCCTGCAATTGACCGTGACCGTGAAATTGAACACTTCTCTACACGTACTGTACTTGGAGAGCGTCCAAGTTTATTAAGCGGCGCAAAACGGCCATTTGTAGTTGAAATGCTTTCACCAATTATTTTAGAAGGCAGCGTGGCACAACCTATTGCAGAGGAATTACACACAATTACGTATGAACAACTCATAGAGCTATTTATGACTCATAACTCTATCGCCACAATCTCTGCTACATTCAGCTCGTCAGAAACTCTGCAATGTGCATTAAGCCGCATTAGTTCTGAAGCGATAGCTGCTGTTAACAATGGTGCTTCTCTACTAGTATTAGATGACGCAAAAGCTCATCTAAATGAACGCCTGTGGATTGATCCACATTTAGTTACCGCTAAAGTACATCAAGCATTAAGTGAAAATAAATTACGCCGCAATTGTTCTCTCGTTATACGTTCTGGTGCCCTTCGCTCCTTACATGACATTGTAACGCTATATGGATTAGGAGCAGATAGTATTAATCCATATTTATTATTCGCGACTGTAAATGATGGAACAAAAATACCAATTACGAATCTGTATAATGCGCTTAATAAAGGACTAGAAAAAGTCATTTCAACAATTGGAATTCATGAGTTACGTGGTTACGGACGTCTCTATTCATCTATTGGGTTACATGAGGAAATTGCAAATATATTACAAATTACAAATTTCTTCGGTTCAAATGATTTAGCTTTTTCACTTGAATCACTTACTGAAGATGCAAAAATACGAGCAGAGGATTATAACAATCCTAAAATTAGAATGCGAAAATCATTTCATATATTCCCGCGAATTTGGAAAGCAATTGGCGATGTTGCAAAAGGAAATTCTTATGATGATTACCGCGACAAGTTAAGTGAACTAGAAGAGAATAATCCAATCGCAATCAGACACCTTGTTCAAACGAAACAAACAAAACATGTCGTTCCAACTGAAGAAGTATCTATCGGCATTCAAAATCATAATTTACCATTTATTATTAGTTCTATGTCATTTGGTTCTCAAAACGAAATCGCCTTTCGCGCATATGCAGAAGCAGCCGATCAGCTAAATATGATTAGCTTGAACGGTGAAGGCGGCGAAATTAAAGATATGATTGGGAAATACCCACATACACGTGGACAACAAGTGGCATCTGGACGATTTGGAGTAAATGCCGAACTACTAAACTCATCAAACTTAATTGAAATCAAGATCGGTCAAGGCGCAAAGCCTGGGGAAGGTGGACATTTACCTGGTTCAAAAGTGACAGCCAAAATAGCTGAAGCACGTAATGCGACAATCGGCTCAGATTTAATTTCACCTTCTAATAACCATGATATTTATTCAATTGAAGATTTAGCTCAAATGATTACAGAAATTAAAACAGCTAATCAACTTGCCAAAGTAGCCGTGAAAGTCCCTGTCGTTCCTAATATCGGAACAATTGCTGTCGGTATCGCCAAAGCTGGCGCTGATTTTATTAACATTAGCGGATTCGATGGCGGAACAGGTGCTGCACGTATTCACGCATTGCAGCATGTAGGTCTCCCTGTAGAAATTGGTGTTAAAGCCGCTCACAACGCTTTATTAGAAGCAAGCATGAGACATAAAGTAGAGATTTGGGCAGATGGTGGTATTCGAAGTGTAAATGATGCCTTGAAAATCATGCTCCTCGGAGCAAATCGTATTGGATTTGGCACACTATCAATGATTGCAATCGGCTGTACTACTTGCCGTGGGTGTCATCTAGATACTTGCCATGTCGGAATTGCGACACAAATTGAGTCTGAAGCACAAGCAAAAGAACATGGGTTACGCCGCTTCGTTCCGCGCGAATTAGAAAGCGCAGTTGCTGGCCTGCTAAATTTATTCACCACTTTCGGTATAGAACTAAAACGATTAACAGGACAGCTTGGGTATACAAATTTACAAGCAATTGTTGGGCGTTCTGATTTATTAGAGCAAGTTCGAGGCGAAAATTTATTAAACTTACGTAATTTACTACAAATAATAGAACACCCATCTGTTACAACAACAGAAGGCGTACCGGAAAAACAATTTAAAACAGTTCATTCCGCTGACTCAAAAGAATTAGTAGGCGTTGGTGTAGAGCAACGCGTTATGGGTGGTCTAGAATCATGTTATCGCGTTCGCAGTAAACTATATGAAGCTACTCAACTTGAACCACTTACATTAAAGTATACGAATGGTTCTATTCCCGGAAATGGGTTAGGTGCTTACAATAGTGAAAATTTATTTATACACGTAAATGGCGGCGCACAAGATGGCATTGGTAAAACTTCCTTTGGTGGTGGGATTTATATAACGAAATCAAAAGGAAAAGACGGAGTATATTATAACGGTTCTGTCGGAAAAGGATTTGGATATGGCGCACAAAAAGGGGCACTATACGTACAAGGGAACGCTGATGCTCGCGCTGGCATTCGCCTTTCTGGGGCAGACATGATAATCGGAGGTAGAATAACAAAACCACTCCGTGAAAAAGAGCAAGGAAATATAGGTGCATACTCCAATATTAAAGGTTTTGCTTTTGAATATATGACAAATGGGCGAGCGCTTGTTTTAGGTGACCCTGGTCCATGGATTTGCGCTGGCATGACTGGCGGTGTTGTTTATTTGCGTCGTAATTCAAACTTAGGCTTAACAGAACAAGCCTTAAAAAGAAGAATCGCAAAAGGCGCAAATGTTACATTACAACCAATTAGTAAAAATGGTTTGAAAGATGTAACTGAATTATTGCTAGACTATATTCGTGTACTAAACGAGCACGAGCAATATGAGGAAGTTGCTTTGTTAACACCATTATTAGATGATATACAGAACCAGTTTTTTGAGATTATCCCGAAAAAAGAACAGGCAGATCCATCTATCTCAACAGAGTAACATGAGTAATTTTCATTATTAAGAAAAAATTGACGAAGTACACTTCTCATAGTAATCTATAGTAACAATTTGAGACCTGCTGAAATTCAGCAGGTCTTTTTACTAAAAACTGATGTTTAAAAGAAATTAGGAAAAATTATAAAGTGAAACTTTAATTAGCCTACAGCAATTGAGCGTTTACCGGCATCCAGCTACTGAATTTAGAGGCGGGAATCTTACTGTTCACAATTAGCGCGATAAAATGAATACTAATTTCTTTTAACGTCACTAAAATATCACTTGCTAACATATTGTAATGAATGTATAGTATCATGTTGTACATTCATTATGACAAGAGAAAGGATCTTATTAAGGGTATGAAACTTGGTGCTCGCATTTTAAAAACGGGTATTGCCATCACGTTAGCTTTATTTGCTTGTATTTTACTTCAATTACCGAGTCCGGTATTTGCGGGAATTTCAGCTATCTTTGCTGTTCAACCGTCTGTATACCGTTCTTATTTAACCGCACTTGAACAAATTCAAGCAAATGTAATCGGTGCGATATTTGCTATCGCATTTGCTACTGCTTTTGGACATAATCCTTTTATTATTGGATTAACATGTATATTAGTAATTGCTCTTACACTGCAATTACGATTAGAAAACACAATATCAATTGCTTTAGTAACAGTTATCGCCATTATGGAGTATCAAGGCGAAGATTTCTTTAGTTTTGCCTTACTTCGCTTTGCGACGATTATGATTGGTATTATTGCGGCTTCACTTGTAAATTTAGTATTTATGCCGCCGAAATATGAAACAAAACTTTATCATCGTATCGTTGATAATACAGAAGAAATTGTAAAATGGATTCGAATGAATAGCAGGCAAGCTTCTGATTTTACAACGCTAAAAACTGATATTGATCGTATGAAAGAAAAAATGATCAAATTAAACCATTACTATTTGCTGTATAAAGAAGAAAGAAGCTACACGAAAAAAGTAAAGTTCGCAAAAATTCGTAAGCTCGTTTTATTCAGACAAATGTTAGCGACAACAAGCCGTGCTTTAAGTACGTTAAAATCATTACACCGTACTGAAAACGAACTGCGTTACATGCCAGAAGAGTTTCAGGAATCTATCCAAAACGAACTTGACTCATTAACGCATTATCATGAACAAGTTTTATTAAAATTTATTGGTAAAGCAAAAAAACAACAATCAGTTGAAATGCTTGATGAAGTTGAAACGGGTAAACAAGAATTAATTGATATCTTTATGGAATATCAAAATAAGGACGATGAAGAAGCATATAAAACATGGCTACATCTCTTCCCTCTTATTTCTTCCATTATTAACTATAGTGAAGAAGTAGAGCATTTAGATTTACTTGTAGATAGCTTCTACACATACCATAAACCAGAAAAAGAACTCCAAATCGATGATAAAAAAGAAGACGAATAAAAAAACAGCTCCTTTTATGCTAAAGGAGCTGTTTCTGTTATATGTTGAAGTTGATATAAATTGTAATAAAATCCTCTTTTTCGCATTAACTCTTCATGAGAACCAGTCTCTTTAATCTCACCTTCTTCAATGTAAATAATCGTATCAACATGCGTAATCGTCGCTAATCGATGTGCGATTATAATCGTCGTCCTGTCAGCAGCTAACGTCTGAAGCGCCTCTTGAATATACCTTTCATTTTCTAAATCCAATGCCGAAGTTGCTTCATCCAATATAAGTACCGACGGATTCTTTAGAAACACTCGTGCAATTGCCACACGTTGTCTTTGCCCGCCCGATAGCTTTACACCACGTTCTCCAACGACAGTATTATAACCCTCTGGTAAGTCTATAATAAAATCATGAATTTGCGCAGCTTTGGCAGCTGCAATCACTTCTTGCTCTGTAGCTTTCGGATTTCCATATAATATATTTGCTCCAATTGTATCGCTAAACAATAAATTATCTTGCAGTACAATTCCAATATTACTACGTAAATTTCTCATATTATACTTTCTTACATCTATCCCATCTACATAAACTGCTCCCTCAGAAACATCATAGAAACGCGGGATCAAACTAGCAAGAGATGACTTTCCTCCCCCACTCGCTCCTACAAGCGCTACTTTCTCTCCAGGCTGCATAGTTAATGACAAGTTGTGTAATATCTCTTTTTCATCTGCATTATAACGAAAAGAAACATTATCAAATACAATTTCTCCATTTAATTTTTTCGTTTGTACCGCATTTGGCACATTAACAATATCGTATTTTTCATCTAACAGTTCAAACACACGGTCCATCGATGCAAAAGATTGTGTTAATGTTGTAGATGAATTAACAAGGCGGCGAAGCGGACTATATAAACTATCCATATATCCAACAAAAGCTACCATCGTCCCTAGCGTTAACTGCCCTTGAATTACTTCATATGCTGCAAAACCAATCACAAGTAATGGACCTAAATCTGTTAACGTATTTACTGCCGAGAATGTTCTCGCCGTCCAACTTGTATGGGTTAATGCTTTCGTTAAAAACTCATTATTTCTTTTTTCAAACTGCTTCCCCTCATACTCTTCTAACGCAAAGCTACGTGTCACTTGCATTCCTTGAATACGTTCATGCAAATACCCTTGCATCGTCGCTAACGCTTGTGAACGCTCTTTCGTCAATTTCCGAAGACGTCCGAAAAAATATTTCACTGCAATTACATAAATAGGTAAAATCAATAACGCAACAAATGTTAATTTTATATTCATAGAAAACATAACAATGATGGCAATAGCAATTGTTGCAGTATCTAACCAGACGTTCATCAAACCAGTAATTACAAAATCCTTCGTTTGTTCTACATCATGGATGACACGCGAAATAATCTCTCCTGTTTTTGTATTGGAGTAATAACGTAAACTTAATTTTTGTAAGTGACCAAAAATATACTTCCGCAAATCATACAGTATTGTATTTGCGATACGCTGCGCGAAATATTGACGATAATATTCAATCGGTGGTCTTAATACCGCAAAAATAAAAAAAGCAATTCCAATCGCTGTTATTAATTGAGATGTTTTATCTTGAAGTGAACCTCCGCCTTGAATTACATCATCGATAATATACTTTAATAACCACGGCATAATAAGTGGGATACCAAACTTAACTAGTCCAATAATAATTGTAATAGCGATAAGCCATCGATATGGTTTAACAAATTGTAAATATCTTTTTATGCCCTGCACATAATCCCCCCTCTAATAGGACAAACCTGCCGGGAAGCCCCCTGCAGGTTTGTTTTAATTTCTGTACATTAAATATCGTTCATACCACATATCTACGAAGTCTGGTGCGAACGGACCTTTTCTTTGATGAATCCACTGTGTTAAATGTGCTACATTTCGTTTTAAAATTGTATCGATAACAGGTGGATACTGCATAATTTGACTATGTTTTTCATACTCATCTTCATCTAGAAGCGTATATGTCATATCTGGATACACTTTAATATCTAAATCATAATCAATATACTTTAATGCTTCAGAATCATACGCAAAAGGGGAGCTTAAATTACAATAATAATATACGCCCTCTTCCCTAAGCATCCCAATCACATTAAACCAATAGTTGGCATGAAAATAACAAATTGCTGGTTCACGCGTAATCCATGTTCGGCCATCCGATTCTGTAACTACTGTACGATCATTCGCTCCGATCACAAGACTCTGTGTCCCTTTTAAAATTGTTGTTTCTTCCCACATTCTATGAATGGAGCCATTATGTTTATAACTATGTATTTGTACTTTTTCTCCTTCTTTGGGAAATCCCATATATGCTCCCTTCTTTCAACTGCAAATGCCCTTTGAACGGCATTCACTTTTCTTCTATTATAACTTTTTTGTCAAAATTTTAAAACTAAAGGGATAAGACTCTATTTTCCACACTGAATATGCAGGAGGTTTATCGTTAAATACAATAATACCCAATCTTCTCAGAACACAAGGATTGTACTGTATTATTTATAAACGAGGACATGTAATAGAAAAAGCCCCTCTCTATTTGAAGGACTTTTCACCTGAAGGCAATAATATATCTTATCCTAAATTTGAAATCATTTTTTCAGTTGTAAAAGATTGGATTACACTATTCGTTTGTTCTTCAAATTTCTCATGTAACATCTTCAACGCTACTTCTGTTCTATATATTTCCTGACGGATAAAATGCAGTTCTTTTTTATCGCACGTATCTTTTTCATTCATTTCAATTTGTTGATACTTCTCTAAGTGTGATTGCAATTTTAACAGCTCATCCATCGTTTCCAATTGTTCTCCCACCAACTTATCAAAATCGTTCATTACTTACCCCCTTTTGGATTTCTTCATCAGTTATTATTCCTAATTATATATTTCTAATCTTTAACTTCCTTCTCCTTTGACAACATTTGTTGACTTATTAGAAGTTATGTCGTTCACTTTCTTTTCATTACAATGACCCGCACACAAAGAAAACACTTCTCTCGAATTGGAGAAGTGTTTTTCTTTCATTACTCGTTTGAACTAGAAGATTGTGATTGTTTTGCAGCTGACTTAGCATTTTGTTTTTTCACAGCATGCACGTCTGTTTCAGTTGCAAATTCTGTACCATAACTAGCGTTTGCACTTTGTGCACCAGAAGCTTGTGCTTTCTTTGCTTCTGATTGTGCGTTTGCTTGTTTTACTGCTTGTACATTTGTTTCAGTTGCAAACTCTGTACCATAACTAGCATTTGTACTTTGAATGCTAGCACCAGAAGTTGCCTTGTTATAACCTTGTTGTTTTTTACTCATCTTTCTCACCTCCACAATCAATAATGTAACCAATTCAACTAGAAGCTATCCGTAATTTTCTTTTAAAAAAATTCCGCATATATCTCTTGTTACTCATTCAAACTATAGAAAATGGAGGTGGAAATATGTATATAGGACGCGATATGACTGAACTAACGATGCTTTCAAAAAACGAATGGAAAGAAGATGAATTAGCTTATTTTCATCATTCATTACAACAGATTTTGCCCTATTTAAATGCGGAAGGGCAAAGTATTTATAAAGAAATTGTAATAGAGATCGAATCAAGGGGCGGCTTACAAGAAGGTGATGCCAGTTGGACTCATGGGACAAAAATTTCTTACGATTAAAAAAGTGTTCCCAATTTAGGGAACACTTTTTTGTTTATTGCATTGTAATTTTCTCAACACAACTCTCATAAATCGTACGATGCGATTTAGAGAAAGGTAACTGCTCAAATGCTTCTTTCGATACAAGTTTCAATGTATCTGTTTCAACAATATCACCGGTTACTTTTCCGTAAAATACAAATATATCCCAAGTACGATGAGTAAATGTATGTTGTACATTCATTGCGTACTCATCAATAGAAATCGAAAGCTCAAACTTTTCTTTCATATAATCTATAAGCTGTTCTTTCTGACTTCGAATCCCTTCGCCAAGTTCAATATTCGGAAACTCCCACATATTAGCTAATAATCCGCTACTTGGACGTTTATTAATAACGTAACGACCATCTTCAGTTTGAAGTACTCCTGCAACAAGCGGTACCATTGTAGGAGCTTTCGCTTTACTTTTTACTGGTAGTTCTTTTTGAACACCTTCAGCATATCCTTTGCAATGCTCACGTACAGGACAAAGTAAGCAAGATGGATTTTTTGGAATGCAAATCAATGCACCTAACTCCATCAAACCTTGATTAAAATAAGATGGATTTTCTTTCGAAATAATTTCACGCACAATCTCTTCAAAAACTTTTCGAGTCTTTGGTTTTGCAATATCATCCCATACTGATAAAATGCGAGATAATACACGCATAACATTTCCATCAACTGCCGGCTCTGGTATACCATATGCGATACTTAAAATAGCGCCTTTTGTATATGGTCCCACACCTTTTAACTTTTCAATTTTCTTTACATCACTCGGTACAACCCCGCCGTATACTTCTTTTACCTCTTTTACTGCCGCATGTAAATTACGTGCTCTAGAATAATATCCTAAACCTTCCCATGCTTTTAATACTTCTTCATCATCTGCGTTCGCTAACGCTTCAAGTGTAGGAAACTTCCCCATAAAATTTGCGTAATATGGTTTTACAGCTTCTACTCTTGTTTGCTGTAACATAATTTCCGAAACCCAAACGCGGTATGGATCTTTATTTTTTCTCCATGGTAAGTCGCGCTGTTCTTCTTCAAACCAACCAATTAAATCATTTTGAAACTGCTCTATATTAAAATTTTTTAGTATTTCAAGTGTCAAACTTGATCCCCCTCATTTTTTTGCATATAAGTACTATTATAAAGATTTTAGGAAAAAATTTAAGTAAGATGACATAGGAAATTGAAGGCAAAGGACTTGAGGTATCGAATAAAAAGAGTTACATTAATAAAAAACGGAGGTGGATTTCTATGGACACAGCCACTCACCTTGTTATGGGTATCACTTTAGGTAGCTTAGCAACATTAGATCCAGCCATAGCACAAAGTGATATTGGCCCACAAGCTGTTATGCTTGCTACAATTGCTGGTTCCAACATTCCTGACATTGACACAGTTTTAAAATTGCGTAATAACGCTAAATATATAAGAAATCATCGCGGAGTTACTCATTCCATTCCCGCGGTAATTCTTTGGTCATTCCTTATAAGTGGCATCTCTTTCGCCTTCTTTTCAGACGCTCCATATCTTCATCTACTACTTTGGTCATTTATTGCAGTCTTCCTTCACGTCTTTGTAGATATTTTCAACGCCTATGGTACACAAGCATTACGGCCTTTCACAAAAAAATGGGTCGCACTCGGCGTGATTAATACATTCGATACCGTAATTTTCTTTATCCATATACTTGCAATTGCTTGCATGCTCGTCGGTTCTCATAAAGGATACACTGCCTTAGCAGCATATATATTAATGATTGTTTACTATATCGGACGAATTATGATGCACAGAAATATAAGAAGCGTTGTACACAAACGTTTCAAAAATGTCGAAAAGATTATCATTTCTCCTTCTTACCGATTTTATCATTATCATTTAGCAGTCGTTACAGCTGATTATTACTACGTTGCGAGATGGCACCGTGGTAACATCATGATATATGACAAGTTCGATCGGGTACCGTTCCCAGACAATGATATTATGCGAGCAGCTAAACAAGATGAAAACATCTCGGCCTTCCTATCTTTCTCTCCTGTATATCGCTGGGATATTTTTGATCATGATCATTATTACGAAGTACGATTCATTGATTTACGGTATCGAAGTAAAGATTATTATCCATTTGTCGCGATTGTTCAGCTCGACCATAATTTAAATATTATTAGTTCCTATACAGGATGGATTTTTAGTGAAGAAAAACTTCGAAAAAAACTGGAATTACTTCCACATTAAAAAAAGCGACTCAAGTCGCTTTTTTTAATGTTTCAAATGATCTTCTTGATTAATTAAATGACTATACTTCGGATTGTTTGTACGCATTTCATGAAGGCGTACACCATGATTATTAATCCATGATCGTACCACTTGCTCAGTCATTTCCTCACCTTGATAACGCCCTGATTTTGCATAAGTTGTTTGAAAATCTTCCCAAAGTAATTCAACCCATGCACGAGCTTGTCCGTAAGAAAGCTTGTCATTCTTGTCTAATAATTCTTTCGTTAATGCTTCATAAATATCATTCATGTTCTAATCTCCTTTTACCTATTTATCCCTTCATTTCTAAAGGATAGTTTCTTCTGTTTTGCACATTCTATAAGTGATACTTCTTAAAGAGGTATCAACTGATGAGGAGGAGGGCGTTCGCAATGGGTAAACAAGCCGAATTTTGGTCTGAGTCAAAAAACAACAGCAAAATCGACGGTCAGCCGAAAGCGAAATCACGCTTCGCTTCGAAGCGACCTAACGGCACAATTAACACGCACCCACAAGAACGTATGCGTGCTGCAAATCAGCAGGAAGAGTAGTACAAATTAAATTAACTTCCTACACGAGGTGATAAAGATGAGCTACCGTGATCGCTTAGATAGTCGTTCTGAATTATTTAACCATACGTGGACTCGTCCAAAACATGCGAAAGCGCAAGTTAACGGACAGACGCAACAAACCCAGTCTCTCATTATATTGGCAAATGAATGTAAAAAACGCCAATTTTAGAATCTCCTATCTCCTTTAACGCCTACCAAAGATGAAAACCAGAGAGATATGTGCTCTCTGGTTTTTATTTTTCTTGCAATAAGGAAATTGGTATGCCAATCTCTTCATTATCATTTTGCTTATATCCCCAAGCAAATACCCCATTGAAATACGTAATTTTAAATAATACACCAGGTTCTTCTACTAATTCATATATTTCACCAATACGGAACTTGTTTATATCCGTCATATAAGCACGAGCCATTGCCATTTTTCTCATTAATACATCAAATTCATTGACAATCCCAAGCTGCTCAGCTTTTACTGCTTGCTCCTTCAAAGCGCCAATTTCTTCCCTTAGCTCATGCGGTGTCATTTCACTGTAGCGTTTTGGCATATTCATCTTATTCTCCTCATTCCTCTTCGCGTTTCATTTGCAAAAATATCTCAATTTCATCAATCGAGAATCCTTTTCTATATAACGCTTGTTTCATCTTGTTTTCAAATGTCCATCCATCATACTTCTTATATTTCTCATAATATTTATTCCCATGATAGTGTAACGCTTCTTGTTGCTTTTCGTCATCTCTTTCGTCTTTCAATTCTTCCAAACAAATTTGAATTACTTCTCTAGAATATCCTTTTCGAACAAGCATCTCATCTAACTTTAGCTTCATTTGTAAAAAAGAATGCTTTTGATAAGATTTTTTCTTCTTTTCTATGAGAAACAAGGCATTCTCAATTTGCTTTTCCTTCGGATATTCTTGTAAACTGTGCATAATAAGTAAATCTTGAACACCTTTATTTAACAACTCTCTTTTAATAACAGTTGGACCTTTTCGATTCACATTACTTTGCGTTCGCGTATATAAAACAGCGTACTCTTTATCATTAATATATCGGTCATGTAATAATTTCGAAACGACTTCAGAGATGATGGCTTGTCCCACTTCTTTTTTTCGTAAAAAATCTTCTATTTCTTGTTTTGTTCTCATTTGATAGGATAAATAGGAGATTGCTTGTAAATATGCTTTTTGTACCTCTTCATTGTACAAAATATTTCCTAACTCTATTTCATCAATTTCTAAGCCTTTTTGTAATCCATGTTTCATTAAGATTACTTGATCCACACTAAACCCGTACTCTTCACCTTGGCCTTTATCAATATAAATATTAAATCGTTCTTTCGATCGTTTTTGTACTTCTATTTTTGTAATGACAGCCATACTCTCACCTCTCTATTATTTTAACATAGTCGAGGAACATTTTTTCTTTTCAAGAATATATATAATGAGGAGGAAATACTTGTGAAAATCGCAATTTCTGGTGGTACAGGCTTTATCGGTAAATATCTTTCTACTTTTTTTGTTCAAAAAGGATATACTGTTTACATCCTCACACGAAAAAAAACTACTGAAACTTACGACCCTAACCTTCAGTATGTTCAATGGACACCAGATTTACAAACCTTCCCCCTCTCTTCTATTGATGTAGTTATTAATCTAGCCGGAGAGTCTATTAATAGTAGATGGACAAAGAAACAAAAGAAAGTCATTTTAAACAGTAGAATTCAAACAACAAAAGGACTCATTAAACAATTGCAGGCACTCCATAAAAAACCACATACATTTATTAATGCAAGTGCTATTGGATACTACGGAACATCTGAAGTAGAGTCTTTTACTGAGCAACAAGAAACTCCCGGAAATGACTTTTTAGCAGAAACAGTATTTTTATGGGAACAAGAAGCAGCTAAAGCATGTTCTCTCGGAATAAGAACAATTTACACAAGATTTGGCGTTGTATTAGGTGCAGATGGCGGAGCCTTGCCAAAAATGTTACTTCCCTATCAATTCTATATCGGCGGCACCATTGGTTCTGGGAAACAATGGTTATCATGGATTCATATAGACGATGTCGTTCGTATGATGGATTTCATCATACACAAAAAAGAAATTGATGGTCCTCTTAATATGACAGCACCAACACCTATAAGAATGAAGGAATTTGGAAAGACCATCGCTGCGGCAACGAGAAAACCACATTGGCTGCCTGTCCCTTCATTTATGCTTCACGCCTTATTAGGTGAGATGAGCATACTTGTACTAGAAGGGCAACATGTATTACCTAGTAAAGCAATTAAACATGGATACCAATACACATTTCCGGCAATAGACCATGCATTACAAAATATACTTTCGCATACAATGTAGTACTTCTAAAACACAATTTTACATGGGCACTTTTAAAACTTTCATTTTCTAGGATCCGAAGCATTACCATACAAATAACCTTTCAGTTACTTTCCCTTAACTTCCATTAGCATTATAAAGTAACAGAAATGAGGTACCTATGAAAATATTGCTCAAACAAGCCATTGTATACCCTATTACATCTCCAAAGTTTCAAGGCGATGTACTCGTTACAGGAGAGCGAATTACCGAGGTCAAACCTTTTATTCAACCTACTCAAGATATGACCGTTATAGATGCACGAGCACTCCATCTCTTACCTGGCTTTATTGATGTCCATACTCACCTTGGTCTCTATGATGAAGGTACTGGTTGGGCTGGAAATGATGCCAATGAAACATCTGAAGTTTCAACACCACATATTCGTTCTTTAGATGGAATCCATCCTCTCGATATCGCCTTTCAAGACGCTGTACAAAATGGAATTACAACCGTTCACGTTATGCCTGGCAGTCAAAATATTATCGGGGGTACTACTTGTGTAATAAAAACAGCTGGAACTTGTATTGATCATATGATTATTCAAGAACCTGCTGGTTTAAAGATTGCCTTTGGAGAAAACCCTAAAAAAGTCCATAGTAATGGAACAAAAGAATCCATAACACGTATGGGGATTATGGGGTTACTTCGGGAATCATTCTATGAAGCACAACACTACGGGCACGAAGCTGATTTTCGAATGCTTCCTATTTTAAAAGCATTACGTCGTGAAATACCCGTACGTATCCACGCTCACAGAGCAGATGATATTAGTTCTGCGCTACGCTTTGCAACGGAATTCAACCTCGATCTACGTATTGAACATTGTACAGAAGGACACTTTCTTGTTGAAGAGCTTTCGAAACACAATTTGAAGGTTTCAGTTGGTCCCACTCTGACACGCCGTTCTAAAATCGAACTAAAAAACAAGACATGGGATACTTACCATATATTATCCAAAAATGGTGTGGAAGTTTCTATAACAACAGACCATCCTTATACACCCATTCAGTATTTAAATATTTGTGCTGCTGTCGCAGTAAGAGAAGGGTTAGATGAGAAAACAGCACTAGAAGGAATCACCATATTCCCAGCGCGAAATTTGCGTTTAGAGGATAGAATTGGAAGCATCGAGGTTGGAAAAGACGCCGATCTCGTGTTATGGACTCATCATCCTTTCCATTATTTAGCCAAGCCTGTACTAACTATGATTGATGGAAAAATAATTTACAAAAAAAATAAAAAAAACTAGTTTATTTTTTTGACTAGATAAAGTATTATACGATTATAAACTGAATGAAACCATAATCAATTTGTGTCGTGATTATCATTTTCAAATTGATGAATGGGGAAGGCAAATGGTGCGCCACCAGCGTTAGAAACTGGTTCTAGTGGGTTCGATTCCCACCCCGAAATTTTTTAAAGATTGATATAAAAATTTCGAGGGTGGGGTGTTTTTTCGTCATGCTACCCTCGTGTGAGGAGGAGTTAGTATGTTGAAAAAACGCGACTTACACGACAGCCACGTTCTATACGAGTTAATGGTGGATCCAGCTGTCTTCCCTTTTGTGCGTCAAAAGGCTTATTCTTATGAAGAATATTTATTCTTAACGAAACAAACGATTGAAGCTGAAGAGCGTGGTGAATTAATTTCACGCACAATTTTAGATGAATGGGGTAACCCTATCGGAACAATTACTTTATTTGATGTGCAAGAAAAAGCTGGATTTCTCGGGACATGGCTTGGCAAACCATATCATGGAAAAGGCTATAATAAATTGGCAAAAGATTCATTTTTTAGTGAACTTTTCTACGAATTAGATATTGAAACAATTTTCATGCGTATTCGTAAAATAAATATTCGTTCTATTAAAGCTGCAGAAAAACTGCAATATGTGAATCTAGCAAACGAAACAAGAAAAGCCGTATATGATGAAATTAACGCAAACGAAGAAGTATATAACTTATATGAAATTCCAAAAGATCAATACACACTTGCTACAATGCGAGATACAACCTTCCAAGATGCTCATCAATTAAAAGAAGCATAATCTAAATTTTCTGAAATGATAATCAATCATTAACATTTTCCATATGCGTATATCCCCTCATGTCTTTGGAAACGATAAATAGTAACTTTAAGACACGAGGTGATTTGTAATGGATAAAAAGAAACGTGATAAAGCAAAAAACACATTATCTAGTACACAAGAAGTTCTCTATCAACGCGAATTTCAAAAAGCAGATCGTGCAGCAGGATATCGCTCGAAAAGCATTTAAAGTGAAAATGAATAATTAGAAGTTTCCCCCCTAATTATTCATTTTCATTACATAATTTTCTCGACTGATAGAAGTAAGCAAAAAGCCCCTTATACATAAGGGGCTTTTTGCTGTGGACAACTTTATCCACAAAATCAATGGAATTGTTAGTAATTTTCAAAAACACTTAATATTTTTCTATATTCAAGCATATATCAGCTGTTTTAATTGTGGATATTTTTCTAAAAATTGTGGACAATGTGGATATAGTTGTTAATATTCCGACTTTACTGTTTAATGAAAGCGTAATTATTTTGTGGATAACTGGCTAAATTTTCTTTGAAAATAATAAAGAACCCTCTTTACATATACAAAGAGGGTTTCATATTAAGTAAAAGATTGTGCAAGAGCAGGTGATTTAATAGGTATATGACGCGGTTCTGCATGATTTTCTGCCAAAATTGCATCTACAATATGACCAGCTGGCTCTGGAAGATAGATGCTTTTCATTGCTTCTTTCATTTGAAGAAGCTTCACATCATCTTGTAATAATGCCTCTGTTTTTGCGAAAACCTCACTATCATCGCGAATGACAACTGCTGCTCCTTTTTTTTCAAAGTACATCGCATTTTCATTTTCTTGTCCTGGAACAGGCTTATATAAAATGACAGGTACTTGCAACGCTGCTGCTTCACTTAATGTTATTCCGCCTGGCTTCGTAATCATACAAGAAGTAACTCGGAATAATTCATCAATATTTTCAACATATCCAAACACTTTTAATGCATCGGAATTTTGCTTCTGTAAACTTAATAAATCATGTTTTAAAGCTTCATTTTTTCCACAAACGACAACTACTTGTAAATTAGGCACTGACATAAATGATTGGCATAGTTCTTTTACATTTCCTAATACCCCATGAGCACCTGCTACAATTAGTAAAATCTTTTTATTCTTACATAACTGATATTTATTATATATGATGTCTGAATTTACCTTTAACTCAAAACTACTCCGAATTGGAATTCCTGTTTCAACAATTTGTTCCGCAGGTACACCGATATCAACCATCAATTCTTTCACGTAATCCGTTGCAACAAAATAACGATCTACTTCTCGATGAATCCATATTTTGTGCACGCAAAAATCCGTTAATACGTTATAGACAGGAATTGAAATCCCCGTTTGTTTTTTCAATTCTGGTACAGCAATAATTGGAAATGTATTAATTACAATATCTGGTTTTTCCACCTGTAACAGTGTTTTCAAACGTTTTCTTCCAAAGTTCGCATACCAAGATGCTATTTTCTTATCATAAATTTTTTCTACCCCGTAATAAAACAAACGATATAATTCTTTTCCTATTGTATAACTTTTTAAATATAGATATTTTGTAATGTCAGTTATAAATGGATGTGATTCTCCAAACAAGTCGCATACAATAACATCTTCAATTCCTTTTTGGCGAAATGTTTGTTCTAATGTTTTTGCTACTTGCACATGACCATTACCGTAATGTGCAGTTAATATTAAAACCTTGGGGTTTTTTATCAAACAAATCCACTCCTAGCTTTTTGTTTCTCCATATTGCATATACGACAATAGGAAAAACATTTTCCTTAAAAATTACATAAACAGATTCTAATAATTCCCTTTTCAGCTATGTACCTGTCGTGGATATGCAAAGCATATAAGATTGACCCCTTAATCCTATCTGTGCTCATATCTTTACATTATACTTTCCTATAAGAGCTTTCGCAATAACTTACAAATCTTCTCTATTCCATGATACTCACTCTTTTACTTCTTAATTCTTTTTACTATTTTGATTTCCCTTTACAATTATGTAAATTTATCCACTTAGTCCGTACAAAATTATGGATATTCTACTTTCAGTATACTCTTTTATCAATATATACTCTAGATTTTATTGTAAAGAAAGCAAAAAGCCTAATCCAATATTTGGATTAGACCGCTTGTAAAATATGTTTAGCATGTTCTACATTTTTCTCAGTAGGTGGTTCTACATTTGCGAGTGGGTACTTGTGTCCAAGCGCCTCCCATTTATATACACCAAGCTTATGATATGGTAACACTTCAACTTTTTGAACATTAGACAGACTTTGAATAAAGCTAGATAGTTTTTGTAGATCCTCTTCATTATCCGTAACACCAGGAACTAATACGTGTCGTACCCAAATCGCTTTATTCTTATCCGATAAATAACGAGCAAATTGTAAAATATGTTCATTTGGTTTCCCTGTTAATTTACGATGCTTTTTGGAATCGATATGTTTCAAATCCAATAAAACTAAATCTGTATAATCCATTAAAATATCTAGCTTATTTTGGAATTCTGGTTCCTCAGAATAACACCCACCAGAAGAGTCGATTGTTGTATGGATACCAGCCTCTTTACACTTTTTAAACAACTCAATTAAAAAGTCTAGCTGTAATAATGGCTCTCCACCGCTCACTGTTATACCACCTCCGGAGGCTTCAATAAATGGAAGGTAACATGTCACATCCTGCATCACTTCTTCAACTGTTATTTCTTTACCTTTACCGATTTCCCACGTATCAGCATTATGACAATATTGACAACGTAATAAACACCCTTGTGTAAATATGACATAACGAATCCCTGGGCCATCAACAGTACCACAAGACTCTACAGAATGTATTCTTCCTTTTACCATGTTACTTCCTCCTTTATTGAAACAGCCTCCCTTCGCTATGTATTAAAAGCGAAGGGACACTTTTTTCATTTACATGCTTTCATGCATTGTACGGTTAATTACATCAATTTGTTGTTCACGAGTTAATTTAATAAAGTTTACAGCGTAACCAGATACGCGAATTGTTAATTGTGGATATTTCTCAGGATGTTCCATTGCATCCATTAATGTTTCACGATTAAATACGTTAATATTTAAGTGATGGCCTTCTTTTACTGCATAGCCATCAAGCATAGATACTAAGTTACGTACTTGTACATCATCTTCTTTACCAAGTGCTTTTGGAATAATAGAGAATGTATTAGAAATACCATCTTGTGCATCTTCATATGGTAATTTAGCTACAGATAATAATGAAGCTAATGCACCTTTTGTATCACGTCCATGCATTGGATTTGCACCTGGTGCAAATGGTTCTCCAGTACGGCGTCCATCTGGAGTGTTACCAGTTTTCTTACCGTATACAACGTTAGATGTAATAGTTAAAATTGACATTGTATGAACGGAATTACGATATGTTTTATGTTTACGCAGTTTATTCATAAATGTTTTCACGAGATTTACAGCGATCTCATCTACACGATCATCATTGTTACCGTATTTTGGAAAGTCTCCTTCAATCTCGAAGTCAACTGCAATACCATTTTCATCACGGATTGGTTTTACTTGTGCGTATTTAATTGCACTTAATGAGTCTGCTACTACAGATAGACCCGCGATACCTGTTGCCATTGTACGAAGAACATTTGTATCATGAAGTGCCATTTCAATACGTTCATAGCTATATTTATCATGCATGTAATGGATAACATTTAATGTGTTTAAATATAGACCCGCTAACCATTCCATTGTCATATCAAACTTATGCATAACTTCTTCGTAATTTAGTACTTCAGAAGTAATTGGTGCGTACTCAGGACCAACTTGTGCTTTTGATTTTTCATCTTTACCACCGTTAATCGCATATAATAATGCTTTCGCTAAGTTTGCACGAGCTCCGAAGAACTGCATTTGCTTACCGATTCTCATTGCAGATACACAACAAGCGATTCCGTAATCATCGCCGTAATCAGCACGCATAATGTCATCATTTTCATATTGAATTGCTGATGTTTTGATGGACATTTTCGCACAGTAGTTTTTAAAGTTCTCTGGTAATTGTTTAGACCAAAGAACTGTTAAATTCGGTTCTGGAGCTGGTCCTAAATTATCTAATGTATGCAAGAAACGGAATGAGTTCTTTGTTACTAATGGACGACCATCTAATGCCATACCACCGATAGATTCAGTTACCCAAGTTGGGTCACCAGAGAATAATTCATTATAATCAGGTGTTCTTGCGAATTTCACAAGACGTAATTTCATAATGAAGTGATCTACAATTTCTTGTACTTCTTCTTCTGTTAAAGTACCATTTGCTAAATCTCTTTCAATGTAAATATCTAAGAATGTAGAAGTACGTCCAAGACTCATTGCAGCTCCGTTTTGCTCTTTAATCGCTGCAAGATATGCGAAGTATAACCACTGGAATGCTTCTTGTGCATTTGTTGCTGGTTTAGAAATATCGAAACCATGAGAAGCAGCCATTTGTTTTAGTTCTTGAAGTGCACGCATTTGCTCAGATAACTCTTCGCGTAAACGCATTGTATCTTCGCTCATTACACCACCAGTTAAATTCAAATCAGCTTTTTTCGCTTCAATTAAATGATCAATACCATATAATGCTACGCGTCGATAGTCACCGATAATGCGTCCACGACCGTATGCATCTGGAAGACCAGTAATAACACCTGATTTACGTGCATTTCTCATTTCTGGTGTATAAGCATCAAATACACCTTGGTTATGAGTCTTTCTCCAATCTCTAAAAATACGACTAAGTTCTTTGTCCATTTCGTATCCATAAGATTCACAAGCTTGTTCTGCCATACGAATACCACCATATGGTTGTAAAGAACGTTTAAATGGTTTATCAGTTTGGAAACCGACTACTTTTTCAATATCTTTATTTAAGTATCCTGGGTCATGTGATGTAATAGAAGAAACAATTTTTGTATCCATATCAAGAACGCCACCGTTTTCACGTTCTTTTGTTGTTAAATCCATTACTTGATCCCAAAGTTGTTTCGTTGCTTCAGTTGCTTCTGCTAAGAAAGATTCGTCTCCTTCGAAAACGTTTACATTATTTAAAATGAAATCGCGAACATCAATCTCTGCTTTCCATTTTTCACCTTTAAAGTTTTCCCATGCGTTTTTAACATTTTCTAATACTTGAGTCATCCTAATCTCCTCCATTTTTGATTAGTACAGGACTAAGATTTTTTATATAACAGCTTACACACTTAGAATACTACTTTTTTACGAAAGTGAACGAAATAGTTGTGACATGTTTGTGAAATGTTGAGCAAACTACTATATATATAGTGTTAACTTCATTTAAAAGTCTTTAAAATTAACCCTTTCCTTAATTGTATTTTTTTGGTATCCTTATATACGAGTCCTATTTTGTAATATAAGAACAATACCCATTGTAGAGCTGTAATACTCTTATCTCCTAATCTGTTATAGTTTTTATAACAGAACAAAAAAGTGTACACATGTTGTACACTTTTTTGTTACTTCTATAAAACATCTCTTTTTCTATTGCCATCATAGAATCCGCCACGATTGTCTGTTGATGCAATTATTTGCTCTAGTCCTTCTATATGATCACCTATAATTCGAAGTACAGCTGGAGGATGACCTATTTTTGCAAAATGTTCACTGGGACGAATACGGTTCATCTTATCAACCTCAACACGACATACACATGCAATTTCAAATCCAGAAAGAAGAGCCTTCACCTGTGCTACACAAGGTGACAATAAAGATTTATATCCAATTGCTTTCAAACACTTGTGGCTAAATGCATTAGGTACCGCAATAAGTGAGCCTACTCCTAATTCCTTTCTATCACAAGCTAAATTTAGTGCATACTTAAATGCAGTTACAAGATGAAGTGGTACTCTTAAATCTAAATAATGATTTAAATCATTTAATGCGACGTCCTTTCCATCTGCAATAGCTTTTGCAAAAGGATATAGTTCACTAGCTGGAATAACAAAATCACCATCTATAAATAACACAATTTCTCCTTTTGCAAAATAAGTTCCAAGTGAACGCCCTACATCGTTTCCAAGGGCTTCTTTATATACAATGGTTGTTGCGCCTTTGTCTTTTGCAATCGTTGCTGTTTTATCTGACGAACCATTTACGACAACGATGATTTCAAAAGGTTCAATTTTACGAAGCTCTTCTATAACCTTTCCAATTGTTTTCTCTTCATTTTGTACAGGAATAACAACCGATAGTTGCTTTTCTCTATACAAATTGGATGTAACGCCCCATCCTTGATAAAAATCTTCGAAATTTAAAGTATGATAGACGCTATCCCTTTTCCTATTTCCATCATAATATCCCCCGCGTATATCACTGCTTACTATTCGTTCTGCAACTGCTTCTATATGATCACCTATCATTCGTCTTTCAGATTGAGAAAGGTTCGTGCCATATGCAGCATGTTCAATCGGTCGAAATTTATTCGGCGTAATAACATCAATAGCACAATGACGGTTAATTCTCCATTTACTTTGTGCTATACGTAAATGAGCTACAATAGGATTAACTAAACATTCATATCCAATACTTTGGACGACTTCTTTCGTCAACGCATGAGGTACAGATAATAAAGAATCTATCTTTAATTCTTCACGCTCTAACATTGCATTTAATATTTGACGCCACACTGTAACGGAATGGGGTTTTTGTTTCTTTAAAAACAATGCGTCCAAATTATTTAAAACGATGTCAGTCTGATCATGTAAAATTGGATTAAGAAACAATTGTAATTTGGAAGTTGGAATAGCAAAGTCCCCATCTATAAATAGTAATACATCACCTATCGCATGTTTTGCGCCAACTGCACGCCCAACATCGTTTCCTAATAGTTCTGTATACCTGATTACTTTACAACCTAGCTGATCAGCAACCTCTTCTGTACCATCATTACAACCATTTGCTATGACAATAATCTCTACTGGATTTAACGGTTTTACCGATTGAATAACGTCTGAAATCGTATCTACTTCATTACTTGCAGGAATAATAACTGATAGCGACTTAGCCATTGTTTTCTTCACGAAACCATTTAATAGTTTCTTTCAATCCTTGTTCCCACGTTACTGTCGCTTGAAATTGAACAAGTTCTCTTAACTTTGTTACGTTCGGCCTTCTATTCGGAATTTCTTCAAAGCCATGTGGATATACTTCCTCAAAAGGAACTTGTACAATTTTCGAAGAAGATTTCGTTAGTTTTTTTATTGTTTCTGCTACTTCTTTTATACTCTGTTCGTTCTCAGAACCTATATTAATAATCTCACTATTTACCTTCTCATCCATTGCCCGAATTGTTGCTTCTACCGCATCACTCACATACGTAAAGCAACGTGTCTGCTTTCCATCTCCATATACGAGAATGTCTTCTCCTTGCAAAGCTGCACGGATAAATCGCGGGATTACTCCTGCATATGGACCATCTTTCGCTCTTGGACCATAAATATTAAAATAACGAACAATCGTTACAGGTAAGCCTTCTAATGCGTATCCTAAACATAATGTTTCTTCTAACGTTTTACAAACTGCATAACTCCAACGAATTTTAGAAGTTGCCCCGTACAATCGATCTCCTTCTTCAGAGAAAGGCGGTTTGCCTTTACCATATACTTCTGAAGTAGATGCAAAAACTACTTTCTTCTTTCCTTTTAATGCTGCTTGTAAAATGTTTCTCGTTCCGTCAAAATTCGTTTCAATGAGCTCTATACTTTTTTCCATTGTCGTTTTAACACCTAAAATTGCTGCTAAATGAAACACTACATCATGTTGATTTACTAATTCATAAATAGAATTTTTATCTAAAACACTTATTGGAATAACCCGAATCTCTCTCATTAGCTCATTATGATACTTATTTTTCCCTTTATAGAAGTTATCCACAATCGTGACTTCATAACCCCTTCTCACCAACTCTTCAGCTAAATGAGATCCAATAAATCCGGCCCCACCTGTAATTAAACATTTCTTACTCATACACTCACCTTCTTTACGATTCCCCGTGTATCTATTACTCGGTTCATTCCTTTAAAAAGCTTCCAATCGATATTAGAGTGGTCAGTTAAAATTAAAATACAACCTGCCTCTTTAACTGTTTGTTCATCCAAAGCAACAGATTGATACACCTTATCTCCAATTTCCGCGGAAGAAATATATGAATCATGGTATTTTATCTCGTATCCTTCTTTTATTAGTAATTGAATAATTGGCAAAGCCGGTGATTCTCTCAAATCATTTACATCTTTCTTATATGCGATTCCTACAATTAAAACTAGTCCGGGTGATTGCACCATGCCCTTTACTTTCCGGACTATTTTCTCTGGCATTTCTTCATTAATTACATGTGCCGCCTCAATTAATTGACTAATTGCCCCATTCTTTTTTATTCTCCATTGAAAATATAAGGGGTCTACGGGAATACAGTGCCCGCCTATCCCTGGTCCTGGCCAATACGGAGTAAATCCAAAAGGTTTTGTAGATGCCGCTTCAATGGCCTCATAAAAATCAATCCCTAAACTTTCACATAATGTGTTTAACTCATTTACTAAAGAGATGTTAACTAAGCGCTGAATATTTTCAAATAACTTACACATCTCTGCTACTTTCGGCGAACTAACAGGTACAACTACGTCAAAAATGGTACTATATAAATCCTGTACTTTTTGTTTACACTTTTCTGTTTGTCCACTAATAACTTTTGGAATAGATTGAACTGAATATTGACTATTTGCTGGATCAATTCTCTCAGGGGAATATCCGATATAGAAATCTTCTCCTACCTTTTGGCCAGCTTGAGAAATAATAGGAATAATAACTTCCTCAAGTGTGCCTGGATATGTGGAACTTTCAAAAATGAAGGTTTGTCCTTTTTGGAGATTTTGTTGTATATAATGCGAAGCTGAAATGAGGGCACTTAAATCTGGTTCTCTTCGTTCATTAATTGGAGTTGGAACAGTAACAATAACATAATCACTATTTTGGAAATCAGTAATACCTTTATCTGGTGTATTTACTATTAATTTATTTTTAGTCAATAAACTTTGCAACACTTTAGAAGAAACATCTGGAATATAACTTTCTCCTTTTATAATCGATTCTATTTTTCTAGTATCTTTATCTAATCCAAGTACGGTATGTCCTCTTTCTGCAAAATGGACTGCTAAAGGAAGACCAACATACCCTAATCCAATAATAGCTACTTTACTACTAGCATTCATCTGTATTCTTTTCTTCCTTTCTCAATTGTTGAATAGTGTCTCTATCGCGATCTCCATCTGTAAAACTCCCACGTTCGTCTGTATATTGTAATAGATAAGCAATCGCCTCAAGTTGATCACCGAAAATACGGTCAAATGCCGGAATACGTCCATTTACAAATCCATGTTGCTCCGGGCGTACCCGATTGGTTTTTATAACATCTACAAATTCTACTGCTGTAATAGAAAAAACCTCCAAAATAGCTTTCATTTGAGCTAATGGCGGAATAACAAGCGAGTCATATCCTATTTTCTCTATTACCCTTTTATGCATAGCATGTGGTACTGCCGTTAATGAGTTATTCCATAAATCCGGTCTTTTCGCTACTAAATTCACAAAATATTTTCCCATACTAATTGGATCTGCAGGATGAAACATATCTAATAAGCATTGTAAATCATTTAAAACCACGTCACTTCCATCTTCAACAGCTTGCAAAAATGGAGTGAGTTTTTTTGCTGGAATAACAAAATCACCATCAACGAATAAACAAATATCTGCCGTAGCATGCATGGCACCTATCGCTCGTGCTACATTATGTCCAAGCGCCTCCCCGAATTCAACAACAATAACATTCTCTAGCTTTGCCTGTTTAACAGTCTCAAAATCTGCTCCATTCGCGACAACAATAATTTCATCTACCCCTGCTTTTTTCACTTCTTGTATAACAGATCTTATCGTCATTTTTTCTTCTGACACTGGTATAATCGCACTATATTTCGCTTTTTCCTTCTTTAATACAACTGGTTTATAGTTCCCTATAAACTCCCTATCCCTGTTTCCCTCCGAAAAACCGCCGCGTTTACCATATGTTTCGATTACATATTGCAAAGCACGTAAATGATCACCCATAATACGGCTAGTCGCTTTCGGATAAGGAGAACCAGGTGATGTTCCTGTATGCACAGGACGAACCTTATTTGTGTGAATTACATCGACCGAAGCCGTATCAACAATATCTACTCCTCTAGACATCGCTATCGCTTGAAATAGTGCTGGATCTGCTAAATTCCACCACCCAAGTTTCTCGATAACTTCCCTGCTCATCGCATGTGGAATTGCAATTAAAGATCCAACAACAAGCTCCTTTTTATTCAAATAACGATTCAACATGAACTTTCCAACTGTCGTATAATGTGGTCTCATCTTTAAATAAACCGACCATGTTAAATTATTCACAACAATTTGATGCCCTTGTCGAATTCCTTTCACGAAACGTTGTAACTCTTTACTATCAATAACAATATCACCATCTAAAAACAAAACAATTTCACCTTTTGCTTCTCTAGCTCCAATAGCCCGTCCAACATCATTGCCAAGAGAATGTTTATAATAAATCACGTGACAATGATGTTGTAACGCTATGTCTTTCGTTCCATCTGTCGAGCCATTATCTACTACAATAATTTCGTAAGGCTTGAGCTTCTCCACTTCTACTAAAACTTGTGATAAAGTACTCGCTTCATTGTGCGCTGGAATAACAACTGATACTCTCATACTTGTATCACGCTTACCCTTCCAAGCGAACATAAGCAATAATAGGAGTACGCACGATTACATCTTCCGGTGGTCCATAAGAAGGAGAAGTACGAACACTTACTGCCCCATCCGTCACAGATAACAGAATGCCTGCAACAATTTCTACAGCTGTAACAACTTGCACTAACTCACCAACATGGTTACGTAATTCATCAGTAAATAACATATATAGCTCTCCTTTCTTACACTTCTTTAATTGATATAATACTTGTAAATGGTAATAAAACTTCAGTTCCTATACCTTCTTGCAATGTTAAGAAATCATCACCGACTGCTACAATAACGCCTGTTAATTGTCCAACTGTCACCGTAATTTCAACGTTTTTACCTAAATACTGCTTTGCAATTTCTTTAAAAGGTGATGTATTGCATTCTTTTAAAATGTTACAAATAATAGATTGAAATTGGCTTGATTTTATAAATTCTTCCGTAGCTTGCTTAGAGTTTCTTTGAATAAACCTTGCAAAGTTTTGCGAAAATAAAAGTCGTTCCACAGCAGGCAATAATTTATCATCTAAAAAATAGCTTAATTGTCTATTAAACAATCTTGATAATTTATGCCAATATTTTCTGAACAGACACATACACTTCTCCTCCTATTATTTTTAGATTATAAAATTTTACATCCATACATCTTAATGTATACAAAATAGATATTTTTGTGATAGGTAAGGCATACATTTTCAAAAGAAATATTTGTTTCAGGGCAAAAAAAAACTATCCAAAAGGATAGTTTTTTACACTTCAATATTTCGCAACATCGTATAAATGTCATTATTCACTTTACCAAATGATTTAATGTTATTTTGAATGTTAGATAATAAAACAACATACACACTACCATTTTTACTAAATCCATTTAAACAATTCCAACCTGGCATTACACCGTGATTCGAATAGCTTCCTGGGTCTACGTACCAGCCAAATCCGTAATCCTTTTTCACGGCTGTAAACATTTGATCGTAACTCGCTTTTGAAATTAACTTTCCAGAGTATAACGCTTCGTTAAATAAATATAAATCATGTGCACTCGTATATATATCACCACAACCATATAGTTGTGACATGCTCGGAATATTAGGTGTTGTCATATTATTATTTACTATTTTATAACCCGTTGATGGGAATCTTGTTTGTTCTAACGCTGTGCCAAAACCAGAATGTTTCATACCAGCAGTAGCAAAAATATGTTGTTTAATATATTCTTCAAGCGACTGTCCACTTACCTTCTCGGCAATGTATGCAAGTATAGAGTAGTTCGAATCGGAATACTTCCACTTCTCTCCTGGACCACCAATACGCTTTTGATTTCCTATTCGCTTTATCAGTTCTTCATGAGAAATATCTTCTTTTCCTTGCTCATATTCTGGAATCCCTGATGTATGTGTTAATAGATGTTTTAGCTGAATACTATTACCTTGTGGAAAATCTGGAATATACTTCGCAACAGTATCTTCTACTTGTAATTTATTTTGATCTTTCAATTGCATAATAGCAGTTGCTACAAACGCCTTTGAAATAGAGCCAATATAAAAAGTCGTCTCTGAATTATTCGGTACTTGCTGCTCTTTATTTGCCATACCGTACCCTTTATTCAGAAGAACTTTTCCGTTCTTCACAATAACAGCTGTCCCGCTAAATCCTGCGTTTTGTAAATACTGGTCCAATTGAGCGTTTTCATTAATTTCTTGAGGTGGTCCTTCAGCAGGCTGTTCCGCAGCTTGCGCTTGTTTCACTTGTTCTTCCTGCTCTTTTTGTTTTTGCTTCTGTACGTCTTGTTTCTTTTTTTCTTCTTTCTTTTTTAGCTCTTCTTGTTTCTTCATTTCTGCTGCCGCTTTTAAAGTTTCTTCTTTCTTATTATGCGCAACAATTTTTGTATACATGAAATATACAAGTGATAATAGTAAGACGAGAATGATTGTCCTTTTTATGTATACAATCGGCCGATGTGCTTTCCCATTCGCATTATTTTGTTCCTGATCCATAATTGCTTTTTTCCCCTTACTCACCAATAATTTAATTCCTCTACTAAAGATTTATTTTAGTAGATTATGGATAATCCATTCTATATCATCCCTACTTTATCACGCACTGCACATATTACCAACCCATATGTACAAAAAAGAAAAAGAAAATTTACAAAAGTAAGATTCCCGTTAAATTGTTAACAAAAAAAGAGGATGTCCTCTAAAAAATTGATGTTATCAATCTTTTGGGACATCCTCTTATCTCATTATTTATACGTGTTTTTTCATATCATCGGCAACAGATTCAACATTTGTACCTACGATAACTTGTACACTTGTATTACTTAATTTCATAACACCTTTTGCACCAGCACGTTTTAATGCTGCTTCATTTACTTGACCAGCATCTTTTACTTGTAAGCGTAGACGTGTTGCACAGTTATCAATAACTGTTAAGTTTTCTTTTCCGCCTAAAGCTGCTACGTAAGTTTCACCAATTGAACCTGCAACTGGAGCTTCTTCACCTTCAGCTACCTCCTCTTCGTCTTCACGACCAGGAGTTTTTAAATCGAACTTCTTAATTAAGAAGTAGAATACAACGAAATAAATTACTGCGTAAATTAAGCCGACTCCCGCTAGTAATAATGGTTTTGTTGCAATACCGAAGTTTAAGAAATAATCGATTGCACCGGCACTAAATGTGAAACCATCGTGAATACCAAGAGTTGTTGTAATGAATAAAGAAAGACCTGTTAATACAGCATGAATACCATATAATACTGGTGATAAGAACATGAATGAGAATTCAATTGGTTCTGTAATACCAGTTAAGAATGAAGTTAATGCTAGACCACCTAACATACCTGTAACCATTTTACGTTTTTCTGGTTTAGCAGCCGCAATCATTGCGAAACATGCTGCTGGTAAACCGAACATCATAACTGGGAAGAAACCAGTCATAAACATACCCGCTGTTTTATCTCCGGCAAGGAAGCGAGCAATATCACCATTTACAACATTACCTGCTGCATTTGTAAAGTCACCAAGTACGAACCAGAAATATGTGTTCATTACATGATGTAAACCGATTGGAATTAATAGACGGTTTAATAAACCAAATAGACCTGAACCAACTGCCCCTAAATTAACAATTCCATGAGCTAATGCATCGATAGCATTTTGAATTGCTGGCCAAATTTGTGCGAATAGAATTCCTAATATTAACATCACAACCGATGTAACAATTGGGACGAAACGTTTTCCAGCAAAGAACCCTAACCATTCTGGAAGTTTAATCTTATGGAATTTATTATAAAGAAGTCCCGCTATAACACCAACAATAATACCACCTAAAACTTTCATATCCACTTTAGTCGATAATTCGGCTGCCTTAGATACTTGTGTCATTGTATCTGCAAGCTTAGATGGATCAACATTAGCGCTATTACCTATTAAATCTTGGACTTTGCCTAATTTATCTTGTAATTCTACAGTAGAATATCCCTTACTAAGTGCATCAATACTGTTTTTCATAACTAGATAACCAATTGCACCTGCAAGACCTGCTGCACCACTACCATCAACTGAAAGACCGATTGCAATACCAATTGCAAAAATGAGTGCTAAATTATCAAAAACTGCTGCACCGGCCTGTGCCATAACAGGAATATCAAAGACATCTGGTTGCCCTAAACGAAGCAATAATCCTGCTGCTGGTAGTACGGCGATTGGAAGCATTAACGCTTTACCAATACGTTGTAAAAACTGCAACATTTTAATTCCCCCTATCAAATTTATGAAATCGTTATCATTATAAGTACGCCTTAGAAAACGCTTTCTATTTACATAACCATAATAACATATAGTTGTATAGATGTGTAGTTTTTATTTTTGAATTTTTTATGGATAAATCTCCTATTTCCAAACTGTTATATAAAAGGGAAATTCTCCTTTTTTATAACATAGGACTTGAAACGAACGACCTACTATAGAACATGTAACTTTCGTTTTATCATTCCACTTTTTCATGTTATTATTTATTTCCGAGCATATCGGGAAAAGTAAACTTAGTTAATTCGAAATAGGAGCGTTGGTACTATGCAGTGCATTGAAACAAACAACTTACAACAGTTGTTAGAACAAGTAAAACCATATACGAAAAAAGGAAAACTTGCTACTTATATCCCCGAACTAGGAAATGCAAATCCAGACGATTTAGGGATTGCCATTTTCCATAAAGAAACAGAATATATCCATGCAGGCAACTCACAAACACTATTTACTCTTCAAAGTATTTCCAAAGTAATTACACTTGCCCTTGCCCTTTTAGACCGTGGCGAAGAATATGTATTTTCTAAAGTTGGAATGGAACCAACGGGTGACCCATTTAATTCTATTATTAAGTTAGAAACGACAAGTCCGTCCAAACCCCTTAATCCAATGATAAATGCAGGAGCATTAGCTATTACAAGCATGTTAGCAGGAAAAGATAACGAGGAAAAAATGGAACGTATTCTTCATTTTGTACGTGAAATAACAGATAATCCTACTATTAATTATTCCTCTAAAGTTGCCGATTCAGAATTAGAGACAGCTTATCTAAACCGTTCACTTTGTTATTATATGAAACAAAACGGAATTATCGATTGTGATATTGAAGAACTTATGGATTTATATACTCGTCAATGTGCAGTTGAAGTAAACTGCATCGATTTAGCACGTATCGGCTTAATTTTTGCAATGGATGGATATGATCCATATAAAAAGAAACAAATCATCCCTAAACATATTACAAAAATTTGCAAAACATTTATGGTCACATGTGGTATGTATAACGAATCTGGTGAATTTGCAATTCGTGTTGGTATCCCTGCAAAAAGTGGTGTAGCCGGTGGTATTTTCGGTTGCGTAAAAGGAGACATGGGAATCGGTATTTTCGGACCAGCTTTAGATGCAAACGGAAATAGCATTGCTGGTTTTAAAATCCTTGAACTTCTTTCTGCTCAAGAAGGCTGGAGTATTTTTTAATCGCGAGTTATCCTGCTATACTAGCAGGATTTTTTATTTCACCAAAACCTCACTTTTGTCAGTTATCAATCCTCTTACAAAAACAGTGCTGAAAGTTTCTCTATATCATGCATATTTGTTCCCCCCTCCTGAATAATATAGTACAACCTAGCGCTATATGTGGAGGTGTGAAAGATGAAACTAATATTTCAAATGGGAAAACAGCCTGTTCTTGAAAAAACAATTCTTCTTTTTATATTGAGTATTGTAGAAAGCTTAAAGCTAAAAGTTGTTTCACTCGATGAAGCTCACCGATACATATTCAATTTAGAAGTACTTGAACTATTAATGGACCGGAACATCGATGATCAAGTACTTGAACTTATTCATTTCGGAATGGGACTTGAAGACATTCACCATGTGCTTCCTGAAGAACTTGAGCATACGATCGAAGAATTAAAGTGGCTTTGCATTCAAGTATTAAGTGAGTACAGTATGCATGAAGAATCCGAACAATTAATTGAAGATATACGGTAAAAAAAGCACCTATGTAGGTGCTTTTAATGTTTTTTTAAACTATTTTTATACGCCTCAATATTTACTGGTAGCTCTTCCTCTTCCAAAGTATGTTCATTTACATCTTTATGAATGAACGCACCTTTAGGTGGTTGATGATCATGCCCTTTTTTCTTATGATCAAATGCTTTCCCGCGTCCCATACAAATCCCCCTTTCTTAAAAGAAATCCGTATTAGTATGGAGAAAAGTACGTCGATATATGCAATCCCTTGCTGTATTTCCAAGGAAATACTCGAACCTTGTTTTCTACTCTCCTTACAACAACTGATCGATCCCAATAAGAATTAATAACACTCCTGCAATAACCGTCGCCCATTTCCCTAAGTATTCTGCTAAATATCGTTTTCCTACATATGCAAAACCACTTATGCAAATAAAACTAAACACCCCAGAAATAGTCGCTGTAAGCCAAAGGTTTAAATTTGTTACTCCAGCATCGAACCCACCTGCGATATTATTAATAGACAATGCAACCCCTAAAACAAGTGCTTCAGAAAAACTAATTGTTTTAGATCCATCAAAATCTGCTTTTTCTGGATTACGTAAAATTCCCATAAGTACATTATCATCTTTAGAACCTGCTATATTTTTTTGACTCAAGAAAGGCTGGCATAAAATAAACACCCCGATTATCCCTAAAACGATTGCTCCAATCAAGTTTGCTGTAAACTCTGAAATAAATAACGCAATCCAGTTCCCAAAAAATCCAGCTAGTAAAGTAAATAAAAACCCGAAGAATGCGATGATAAAATTGTTAAACCACGAAATACGAATTTTACGAATGCCATACGCAATTCCAACACCTGCATTATCTAAATTAGAAGCGATCCCGATTAAAAAAATTGAAAATAAGCCTACCGTACTCATAAATAGTCACCCCTTTTTCTCACTTTTCAATGCATATTATGAAAATGTTGAGCAACTGTGCCTGTCTGTTTCATATACTTGTAATAAATGCTCAACATTTTTTCAACACTAAAAAAGGAGTGCCTACACTATGGCTAATGAAAACCCGAATGATCGGCTTGGTAAATTAATAAAAAAACTTTTAAAAGAACGCGCCCTATCTATGCGCCAACTAGGAATACTTACAAATATTGATCCTGCAACAGTCTCAAGAATTATTAATGGCAAACAACCGCCAAAACAAAAACATCTACAAAAATTTGCAGAATGTCTTCAAGTTCCACCCCAATTGTTATTTGATGAAATGTACCCTGATTCTCCTCACATAAATAAAGAAAAAACGGATATGTACACATCTCTTGATACCATTCAGCAAACTTTACAATCCTCTAACTTATTCGATTTCGATTACACTACAACTCGCGTAAAACAAGAACTCGAAAATTACGAACGCTATGCCCAGACAACAGAAGGCGAAAATCGTATTCGTGACAGTTTCGCAAGCAAATTAGAGCAAATTGATAGTGCTGGTCCTTTTATTGAACAATTAACAGATATGTATCAACAATTTTGCAATGAAACCATTTCAAAAGAAGAACGTGCAGTTCTTGGGAGCGCATTACTTTATTTCATTTTATCGACAGATATTATTCCCGACTATCTCTTTCCAATTGGCTATTTAGATGATGCGATTGCCGTTGAATTAGCAAAAGAGAAATTACTTGAAATGAAACGAAAGACATAGCAAAATAAAGAACTATTTCAGTTGTTTCTATTTAACTCTGAAATAGTTCACTAAAAAATCGTACAAGTATACATACCTGTACAATTTCAACATACTAATCTATTTTTTCATATGACACCATTCATATATAAATGCTGTTATCACTTTTGTAAATTCAATTAACTGTTCAATTTCAACTTTCTCATTTACAGAATGTGCTTCTTCTAATGTACCTGGTCCATATATAATCGCTGGAATGTGAAACTCACTAAACCAACCGCCATCAGTTACCGTTGCAGACATATCTAAAATTGCATTTTTTGATAGAATAGACTCGTGTACTGAGCTAAGTTTTTTTACAGCTGCATGTTCACTATCTACTTCTAAAGAAGGGAAAATTTCGCCACGATCTACAATCATTGATTCTCCGCCCCACTTAAATTGTGGCGGATTTTCACTTAACCATGGATCGGCAGCTGCCACCTTTCCAATATACTCTTCAATTTCGTTTATTATTTGTTCATGTGTTTCATTCGGATAGAAGTGCACTGTTATCCACAATCGGCACTCATCCGCAATAAACGCCGCATGCCTTCCTCCCTCAATAACAGCTGGATTAATTGTTGTTGTTCCAGATGGATAGCCTTCATATGTTTTCATGACTGCCCAGTGGTGCTCTAATTCTTGTAAGCTTTGCACAATTTTCATCATTTTTTCAATCGCACTCGCTCCAAATAAACGTCCTCCAGCATGGATCATTTGTCTACGCGTTGCATCATGAAACGTTTGCGGACTTTTCACTGTAATCCATCCAGTAATGACACCGCCTTGCCCTTGCATATGTAAATCGCTCGTATCCACTACTACTGCAAAATCAGCATCGTAACCCCTTTTGCAGCATTGAAGTGTACCTGCTTCTCCAACTTCTTCTCCAATTACCGATTGAAAAGTTAAATCTCCAGGTAATTCAATACCAGCTTCTTGTAAAAGTTGAATGGCAAATAGCGCTCCAGCCAGCCCACCTTTCATATCTGCTGCGCCACGTCCAACTAACCAGCCATCTTTTATAAATGGATCAAATGGATTTGTTTCCCACGCCTCATCTGCTGACACTTCGGCTACATCCATATGTCCATTAATAATAAGACTTTTATATGAGTCACTTTTTATCCCTTTTTTTACCCCAACAACATTCGGATCATTCGGATATACATCCCATTTATCAATACTAAAATTTCGTTTTCTTAAAAACTCTGCAACAAATTCTTGTGCTTCATTTGTATTTCTCGCTGGCGGTGCTGGTGTTTCAAAACGAATTAAAGTTTTTGTAAGTTCTAGTAATTCCTCTTTCCTTGAATCTATTTGTTTTAACAACTGCGAAACTTCTGGATTCATCGCTAATTCCCCTTTGCATACATAGTATGTTTCCAGCTTTATTTTCACAAAAAAAGAGACTGTTTACAATTTTACAGTCTCCTAATTAATCACTATTATAAACTCTCTACTTCCGTTGTATTTGTCTTTTCAATATGCTCTACATTACTTCCCTTATTTCTTGTAGCACGATAAAACAGTAAACAAACAATCATAAATGGAATACCACAATACAATGCCATTCTTTGTTCTGGAATAAAGGCCATGCCAACGATTACTGTTAAATTTAATACTAACGCAAGAAGTGGTACAAATGGATACAATGGTGTTTTAAATTTCAAGTCCTTAACATCCCCGCCCCGCTTCATGTATGACCTTCTAGCTAATAAATTTGATAAAGCAATAGATGCCCAAACTAGTATCGCTCCGAATCCAGCGATAGAAAGCAGCCATAAATAAACTGTATCTTCCGCATAAATACCTGATAGTAGTGAGAGACACCCTACAATTGTGCTTACGATTAATGCATAAATAGGAACACCGTTTTTAGATAACTTGCCAAAAATTGGACTAATCATTCCTTGATTAGACATAGACCATAGCATACGCGAAGTTGCATATAATCCTGAATTCGCAACGGATAGTACTGCTGTAATAATAACGAAATTTATAATATCTGCTGCATAAGGAATACCAATTTTATCAAATACAACTACGAATGGACTTTCTATTACTCCTGCTTGCTGCCAAGGGAATAGTCCAGCAAGAATAAAAATAGATAGTACAAAGAAAACAAGTATACGCCAAACTGTATTGTTAATTGCCTTCGGGATCGTTTTCTCTGGATTTTCACTCTCACCTGCTGCAATACCAACTAATTCTGTTCCTTGGAAAGAAAAATTAACTGCAATCATTGTAATTAAAATGGCTGATAATCCATTTGGAAACAATCCACCATAATCAGTAAAGCTAGAGAACATTGGCGCTGGTTCATTCCCTTTCATATCTAGAAACCCAAACATTGCTGCCCCGCCCAAAATAATAAATGCAATAATTGTAATTACTTTAATACTTGCAAACCAAAATTCCACTTCCGCAAAACTTCTTGAAGATAACGCATTAATAGCAAAGAGCAGTACCGCGAACACTACACACCAAATCCATGACGGTACATCAGGAAACCAACGTTTCATCAAAATACTAACTGCAATTAATTCAATACCTATCGTAGCAGACCAGTTTAACCACGACATCCATCCCACTACATAACCTGCTGCAGGAGAAATATGCTTTGTCGCATACGTTTGATAAGACCCTGCGTCAGGCATCGCAACCGCTAACTCTCCAAGACAGAGCATCGTTAAATACATTACAAATCCACCGACAAGATACGCTACAATTGCTCCTCCAGGTCCAGCTTCATGAATCGTATAACCTGATCCTAAAAAAAGTCCTGTACCAATAACTCCACCGAGTGCAATCATAAATATGTGCCTGCTTTTCAATTCTCTTTTTAATCCTTGGTTTTGATCCATCATATAAATCCCCCCTTTTCACTTTGCCAATCCATTTAATGTAAGCGTTTTTAAAATTTTTCACCGTAAAAATAATGATTTAAAAGAGCAAAAATACACATCACTTACATTAATCACTGCCTGTTACTAAAAGGTCATCCCTTACTGTTATTAATAACTTTTGATCAGCAATAGCTTGTCCTTCTACTACTTCTAATGATTCAATATAACCACTGATTCCTATCTTAATTTCTACTTTCTGTTTATCTATCGTTTCAATTAACGCTAATTTCTCCCACTCGTATACGTAAGAACTTTCCGTAACAAATAACTTCTCTACTTTTCCATAACAAGGACTATACACACCTTCTATAACTGTCTTCACTTTATAAATCCCTCCCTCTTATTAATTGACACCGAAACGTTGTATATCCTGTAAAAATTCATATTCTCCCCTCTAGAGATTTCAAATATTATTTATGCAAAATACGTACCAAGTCTCTAATTCATATATTAAATGAGAGTTTTACACAAAAAAGCATGCACAACCGCAAAATTTTTCTATCATTTGAAAAGTTTTAAAAGGAAAATAGCAAAAAAATTTTGCGGTTTTATAAGAATTTTAATAAAATTATAAAAAGTCAGTCTTCATAGGGTGAAATGAGGAGAAGATAATCTATGCGTACAGAAGACATTAATTTTAAACAGATCATTGAAATGAACATGCTATATGAAACTTTACTCAATGAACTCGATATCGGGATTCATATTATTAATGAGGAAAGTAAAACGATTATCTATAACCGCAAAATGATGGAAATTGAATCAATGGAACGCTCAGATGTATTATATAAAAGTCCTTTAGAAATATTTGCATTTGAAGAAAATAAAAATAGTACTCTTATAGAGGCATTAAAATTAGGAAAAACAAACAAAAATATAAAACAAACGTATTTTAACAATAAAGGACAAGAAATTACAACGATTAACGATACTTTCCCTATAATAGAAAATGGAAAAATTAAAGGCGCTATTGAAATATCAAAAGAAATTAGTAACTTAAAGCAAACAATAAGAATGGGCCCTTCTCGAAAACAAAGTACTAAATTTACCTTTGATCACATAATTGGTGATTCTGAAGCCATTCAATCAATCATTACAGAAGGAAAAAGAGTAATTCGTACATCTTCCTCCATACTTTTAGTAGGAGAAACTGGCACTGGGAAAGAACTATTTGCACAAAGCATCCATAATGAAAGTCAGCGTTCAACAAAACCCTTTATTTCACAGAACTGTGCCGCTATACCTGATACACTCATGGAAAGCTTATTATTCGGTACAAACCGAGGTGCATTTACAGGAGCTATCGATAAAGCTGGTTTATTTGAAGAAGCGAATGGAGGAACTTTGTTATTAGATGAAATCAACTCATTAAGTCCAGCACTTCAAGCGAAGTTACTACGAGCTATACAAGAAAAAACAATACGAAGAATCGGAGGCACACACGAAAAAGAAATTGATGTTCGTATTATAGCAACTATCAATGAAGATCCTTTCGAAGCCATCGCACATAATCGATTAAGAGAAGACTTATATTACCGATTAAGCGTCGTTACTTTATGTCTTCCGCCTTTACGTGAAAGAAAAGAAGATATTCTAGCTCTTGTTCAGCACTTTATTGAAAAATATAATACTCAATTCGGGCTAAACGTAACCGATGTAGATGTAAATGTAAGAGAATTTTTCTATGCATACGATTGGCCTGGGAACGTACGGGAGTTGGAACATATAATTGAAGGTTCCATGAACTTAATAGAAGATGAAACCATCATTACAGCGTTTCATATGCCTACTCGCTTCCGTGAACGAATAAAAACAGAATTCAATATGCAACATGCACTAACTAATCACAATACTGATGCACCAAAAACTTTAAAACACACAATAGAAAAAATGGAAAAGAACTATATTAACCAAATTCTTAAAGAGAATCATGGCAACATCTCACAAGCTGCAAAATTTTTAGGATTAAGTAGGCAAAACTTACAATATCGAATTAAAAAACTGCATTTACACATATGAAATGAACATGTCTCCAAGTGTAAAAACAACTTGGTAAAATATGTTACAATAAACATGTAACATGCTAGAAAGGGGCTATATATATGAGTAATGATAAAAAATTAAAGTTATTACAATACTTATACTTTTTCCCTGCCATGCTCTGTATGATGTTATTCATTAATGCCGATGTAAGCAGCTCTCCTTATGCAAAACTATTTGGAACAATTAGCGGCTCCTTTGCAGCTATTATGCTTGCTGCTTTTTGGAATTTGAAGATACGTATAAAAAAAGAGAAATCTTCGTAATACTAAAAAAATCGAGCTACTTAGCCCGATTTTTTTATTTGCCATTAAAACTCAACATTCTCCAAATACAAACCACTCGCCTCAGCAAGACAATTAATTTGATTACGTTGTTTCGCCTCTAGAATTTGTGGAATTGCTTCAGCATCTAATTGTCCTAATCCAACTTCAATTAATGCTCCAACAATTTTTCTTACCATGTTATGAAGGAAGCCGTTACCACTTACTCTAATTTGTACAAACCCTGCCTCTTCCATCACATCAAGTGTATATACTTCTCGAACCATAGATTTTTTCTTTGATTTCGCATTTGAAAAAGCAGTAAAATCATGTGAACCAACTAAATGTTTCGCAGCTGCTTTCATGCTTTCCACATTTAATTTTTTATTCACATGCATGCTGTATTTACGCATAAATGGATTTGTATGCTCTTCATTCCAAATTTTATACAGATATGTTTTTGCTTTAGAATTGTAACGAGCATGGAAACGATCATATACTTCTTCCACATTCGTAATGCTAATATCATTAGGTAAATATTGATTTAAATATTTTTTCACTTTATGTTCCACTAACTTCTCATCACTTTGAAAGTTAGCAACTTGATTCAAAGCATGTACACCAGCGTCTGTTCTACTACAACCGATAATTTCAATTTCTTTTCCGATCATTTCAGATATGACACTTTCGATTTTTCCTTGAATCGTATTATCGTTATTACCGAGACGTTGCCATCCTTTAAAACGTGCACCATCATACTGAATCGTTAATTTATAATTATGCATAATATTCTCCTTCATAGAAAATATTCCCTCATACCATGAGGGAATATTAATAAACTTTACTTTCTAACAAGCTTCACTACATTTTCTACGTGAGCTGTATGCGGGAACATATCAACTGGTTGCACATACTCCACTTCATAGCTCTTCATTAATGCTTGTACATCACGTGCTAATGAAGAAGGATTACAAGACACATACACAACTTGTTTCGGCTTCACTTTTAAAATTGTTTCCAGTAATTTATCATCGCAACCTGTACGTGGTGGATCGACAACAATTACATCTGGACGCCATCCTTCTTTTACCCATTTCGGTAACCATTGTTCAGCTTTACCTGCTTCATATTTCGTATTTGTAAATCCGTGGCGCTTCGCATTTTTTCTTGCATCTGCAATCGCTTCTGGAATTACATCCATACCACGTACTTCCGCTGCATCATTTGCAAGCCAAAGACCGATTGTACCAACACCACAGTAAGCATCCACAATCTTCTCGTTTCCTGTTAACGCAGCTGCTTTTTTCGCCTCATTATATAAAACAACTGTTTGTTCTGGATTCAACTGGAAGAATGCACGTGCTGATAATTCAAATGATAAATCACCAAGTGTTTCTTGAATTACTTCTTTTCCAGCTAATTTAAATGTTTTGTCTCCAAAAATAACAGATGTTTTACGCCAGTTTACATTTTGCATAATTGATTTAACCGCTGGCATCTGTTTTTGTACTTCTGCAACAAATTGTTCTTTATTTGGTAATTCTTCTTTCGTTGTAATAAGTGTAACTTGTACTTCCCCTGTTTGAACTGCAGTACGTGTTACAATTGTGCGTACTAAACCTTTTTGTTTTTTCTCATTGTAAATAGAAACATTTAATTTTTCTAAAATACGTCTTACAACTTTTGTCGCTTCATTCGTTGCTTTATGTTGAATCATACAGTGAGCAATATCAATTAACTGATGTGAGTTTTGTTTATATAGCCCTGTAATAACCTTTTCGTCTTTACGCCCCACTTGTAATTGACTCTTATTACGGTAATGCCATGGATTTTCCATGCCAAGCGTTGGACGAATTTTCTCTTCCATACTGTTTTTCATGTACTTCTCAAATGCTTGTACAACGATATCACGCTTTTGATTCAATTGTTCTTTATAATCTAAATGTTGCAGCTGACAACCGCCACACTCCTCATATACTGGACACGGTGCTTTCACACGATGCGGTGAAGCTTTACGAACTTTTTTCACTTTCGCTTCAGCGAAGCCACGCTGAATTTTCGTTGTTTCTGCAACAACTTCTTCTCCTGGTAATGCCCCTGGAATGAAAACAACTTGTCTCTTAAAATAACCAACGCCTTCTCCGTTAATCCCAAGACGTTTAATTGTCACAGGAAACGTTTGACCAACTTCCAACTTACTCTCATGTTGCTTTTGTATCATTATTACACCTCTACTCTATACTTTTCCATAAATATAACGCTGCATAACTGCAGTATGGTTCACACTCTTGTTTCACTTTTTCTAAAAATACATCATCAGGTTTATCATCTAATTGAAATATACCTTGCACTGCACGCTGAATCCCAATGTCCGCTTTCGGGAACATATTTTTCCGTCCAAGCCCAAACATTAAAAAGTTTTGCACTGTCCATGCACCAATTCCCCTAATTGGCAACAATTGTGCTGAAACTTCTTCTTCCGTCTCATTTTCTATACTCGCTAAATTTAATGTACCACTGACAATACTTCGACCTAATCCTACTATATATTCAGCCTTTCGCTGACTAAACTTCTGCTCTCTCAATTCTTCTATTGAAATATTTGCTACTATTTCCGGAGTGGGGAAAAAGAATACACCGTTCTTCTCTGTTCCATACCGTTTCACAAATTGTTCTGTTAACACAGTAGCAAATTTCAAATTTATTTGTTGGTGAATGATACAGCGAAGAAGACAAGCAAAATAATCAAATTCTAAAATAATTGGAGTATAAGCATATGTTTCAAATAGTGGACGTAATGATGTGTTTAAAAAATGATTTTGTATATCTTGAAACGGTTCATTCCAATGAAAAATGGCCCTCATTCGTTTCATGACTTTCTCCGGATTTCCTGTCTGACTAGAAATCCAAAACTGTGGATTTTGAACAGTACCAATCCCTTGTAAGCGAACAATAACCTGTTCCTCGTCTATACAAAGCGGGATATAAATGACTTTCTCATCTAATTGAATGACGTTAAGAGGATCAAAAGATAAACGTTTTAATACTTCTTCAAAATGATACGGATACTCTAACGTAACATGTTCGCTCCACATACGTTTCCCCATCCTTTTTACACATCATTATAGCATGAGAAAACCGTAAGCATACATGCTTACGGTTGATTGCTTTTTACTAAGTCATCTAGACTTTTAAAATGATACCCTTTCTCGCGCAAATCATCAATGATTTTTGCAAGTGCTTCTGCATTATCTTTTGATATTGCATGAAGTAATAAAATAGATCCTGGGTGAATCATCGTCATAACATTATTATGCGCATATTGCCATCCTCTTTGCTGATCCACTTTCCAATCCAAAAATGCAAGTGACCAAAATACATTATAGTAGCCCATTTCTTTCGTAAGAGCTAACGTTCTTTCACTAAATACGCCGCGCGGAGGACGTACATATTTCACTTCTTTTTGCCCAGTTACTTTTTTAATTTCTTCCGTTACACTCGTTAATTCTTCACGAAGCTTCTCATCATTTACCGCTGTAAAATCAGGATGACTCCAAGAATGATTTCCAATAATGTGTCCTTCATCCTTCATTCTTAACAATAAATCTTTTTGTGTTTTAATGTAATGCCCCGTTACAAAGAAAGTTGCTGGTACTTTTTTCTCTTTTAATACATCTAAGATTTTCCCTGTGTATCCATTCTCATACCCATTATCAAATGTTAAATAAATATCTTTTTTCTTCGTATCTCCTAAATAAAACCCGCCATTTTTTTGCAGTAAATCCGTATATAACTTTCCTGCATCTGGTACTGTTTCATTTTTAGGACGCGGGATTCCCCAGTTATGTGGAGTATTTGTATAAGCCAATGCCGAAACTGGAACAAGTGCCATCATAATTGAAAAAATGAGACCGATATATAACCATTTATATTTCATAAATAGTCTCCTTTCCATATATAATCGTACCTGTAGTTTCTGTTTACTTACTTACTTTCATGCTGTGCATGTTTTTCTATATATACCAAAAAATGCATCTCGAAAGATTCGAGATGCATTTTTGTTTATTTAAATACCGGCTCTTTAAAGCTCGCTAATTTTTCAAGTGATGTTTTATCAACATCTGCATGTAAACTATTACCATGAGAGTCCATCGTTACAACTGCTTTAAAACCTTCAATGCGTAAATGCCACATTGCTTCTGGAATACCAAATTGTAAGAAATCAACATCTTTCACTTCTTTAATACATTCAGCATAATATTGCGCCGCACCGCCAATTGCGTTTAAGTACACGCCGCCGTGTTCTTCTAAAGCCGCTAATGTTTTCGCACCCATACCGCCTTTTCCAATAACAGCGCGAATACCAAATTTCTTCATAATATCGCCTTGGTACGGTTCTTCACGAATACTTGTCGTTGGACCTGCCGCTTTAATTTGCCAATTGTCATTGTCATCTTTCACAACAACTGGACCACAGTGGTAAATAATTTGTCCATTTAAATCTACTGGACAATCATTATCCATTAAATGCTTATGGATTGCGTCACGACCTGTATACATCATGCCATTAATTGTTACAACATCACCAACGCGAAGTCCACGAATTTGCTCTTCTGTAATTGGTGCTTGTAATACAATCTCACGTTGCTCTGTTTTTTCTTGTGCTTCATGCTGAAGTGTATCTTCACCTTCTTGATATAACCAATCCATAATTTCACCTGTTTCAGGATGGATTGTTACACCTAGGCGGCGATATGCCCAGCAATTATACGCCACAGATACGTAGAAGCTAGCCGGCAGGCGGTTATACACGCCAATTTTACAGCCCAGTAAAGTTGTTTCTCCACCAAATCCCATTGTACCAATGCCAAGCTTATTCGCATTTTCTAATACGTACTCTTCAAGTTGTTGTAACTCTGGTACTGGATTGACATCATCTAATGTACGGAATAATTGATTTTTTGCTAATTCATAACCTGATGTGCGGTCTCCCCCGATACCAACACCAATTACACCAGCACTACATCCTTGACCTTGTGCTTGGTATACTGCATGAAGAAGGCATTTACGAATTCCTTCTAAATCACGGCCAGCTCGTCCAAGTCCTTCTAGTTCACACGGTAAGCTATATTGAATATTTTTATTCTCACAGCCACCACCTTTTAGGATTAAACGTGCATCAATATAATCTTTTTCCCATTGTTCAAACTTAATAACCGGTGTACCTGGTCCTAAATTATTTCCACTATTGTCTCCAAAAAGAGAGTCAACAGAATTTGGACGAAGTTTACCATCTTTTGTCGCCCGCTCAAGCGCATTATAGATAGCTTCCTTCAACTTTAATTGATTCACACCAACTGGTGTATAAATTTTAAACGTTGGCATCCCTGTATCTTGGCAAATCGGTGAGATGTTATCATCAGCCATTTTAATATTATTTGTAATTGTGCCAAGTGCCATCGCAGAACGAGTCCCTGCATTTTCTCGCTCTTTCGCTTGTTGAATCGCACGACGAACATCTTTCGGTAAGTTCGTTGACGTTTCAACAATTAGTTGATACATGCTTTCTTGAAGCTTTTCCATTGTTACTTCCCCCTCAATTGTGAACGCTACCAAAACGTTATGAGCTGAAAATTCCATTGTTATGCTCTTTAGCTTTTTATTTGTTTCACGCTATTAAAGCATAAATGAAATTTTTCACAACTTGATTATACCTCTTTTTCTATCGTCCTTCTATTATCCGCACAGAAAAAGGCTACCAAATTGGAATTGGCAGCCTTTTTAATATATTATTCGTCTTTTTTAAATTGCTCACATTTTAATTCTAATTCATCTAACATTGCAAGAAGACGATCTACATCTTCTAATTCTACTTCTTCAGGTTCAATTGTATCAATTACTTCAATGAACATATTTAAACGCTCTTTTAAATATACTAATTGTGTATCTTTATCTTGAATTGCTTTTCCCATGAAGGCACTCTCCTTTTAATTCGAGTTGCTTTTATTATACCGCAAAAATGATTGCTATGGGCATGAAATTTCATCAATTTTGTCACAGTCATCCACTATAATGTAAGCCCTCTCTCTTTTCACGCTAAAAAGTTTCACTTTATAAAAAGCACATATTCTTCTATTATAGAGAATGGACAAATTGTTATTTCAATAGTCAAAGGAGTATTTCATATGACGATATCACAAAAAATGAAGCCGATTACTCCTTCTTACGATCCATGGGAAGCGTATATGGACCTTGAAGAGTACGGCAAACTACTATTAACAAATGTTGAATTTACAACGACGACGTTATGCAATATGCGCTGTGAGCATTGCGCTGTTGGTTACACGTTACAGCCGAAAGACCCAAATCCGCTTCCGATGGATCTTTTATTAAAACGATTAGATGAGATTCCTCATTTACGTTCTTTAAGTATTACTGGCGGAGAACCTATGCTTTCAAAAAAATCCGTCGACAACTATGTAACACCACTCTTAAAATACGCCCATGAACGAGGCGTTCGCACTCAAATCAACTCTAACTTAACTATAGATTTAGCACGTTACGAACAAATTATTCCTTATTTAGACGTGTTGCATATCTCTCATAACTGGGGAACAATTGATGACTTCGTTGAAGGCGGATTTGCAATGATGGAGCGTAAACCTACTTACGAACAACGTGCAAAATTATTCGAAAGAATGATTACAAATAGTAAGGCTCTATCAGATGCAGGTGTACTTGTATCGGCCGAAACAATGTTAAACAAAAGAACTCTACCACATATTGAACATATTCACCGTCAAATCGTCGAAGAGATGGGCTGTAAACGTCATGAAGTTCACCCAATGTATCCAAGTGACTTCGCGAGTAATCTAGAGATTTTAACAAAAGCTGAAATTCGTAATGCAATTGAGCATTTACTAGAAATTCGCGATGAAAATGTATGGATGTTATTTGGAACGTTACCTTTCTATGCTTGTAGCGATGACGAGCGAGACATTGCCACATTTAAAAAATTACAAGAGAGCAAAAATGTCACTGTTCGTAATGATCCAGATGGCCGTTCTCGTTTAAATGTAAATATTTTCGATGGAAATATTATTGTGACGGACTTTGGTGATGTTCCACTTCTAGGAAACATACAAACAAACACATTACAAGAAGCATATGACAAATGGAGTGCTTCAAAAACAGCAAAATCATTAAGCTGTCACTGTCCTGCAGTAAAATGTCTTGGACCAAATGTTCTTGTAAAAAACAGCTACTATCCGACAGAAGATTTCTTATCAAAAACAGCAAACATTACATTATAAAAAAACGTCAGCTTATAAGCTGACGTTTTTTTATGTTATTGCGAGTGGGAAGAAGAAATGAATTTAAAAAATAAATGATCATGAATTGGAATCGCCGCTCCAATTCCTTGAGAAGTAATATTTTTCACAACAAGTCTTTTTTGATTTCCCTTTAATACAAGATACACTTCTCCAAATGTTACTTTTCCCTTTTCATTTACTGCTGGTGTATAAGCGTATAAATATCCGAGTTGACTCGGACTAATATTATACACACGCTCATGTCCAGTACCATAACCAATAGTTGTTTTAAACGAAAGGGGCAATTGTACTTTTTCAAGCGCTTTGAGAAGCATCATTTTTTTCACATCTGCAGCATCTTTCATATCTGCTGTTAAATCGCCTTCAACCGTCTTTTGTGTTTCTTGCTTATAGCGAAGTGGATATAAACGGTCTCCTCCGCGATTATCATACACATTTCGATTCACTTGTTTATATTCCCAATTAATCGATGTGTCTACTGATTCATAATGTAAAGCCCATTGACCTAAATAAATTTTTGCCCGGTACCCTACTGCAAGCGGCGCATTTGAAATTGTCGTTTCATTAAACATCCGAATTAAGTCTGGATTTTCAATTTTAATATTAGCTGTTTTCAATAGTTCTTGAGCAAACTTACTTGGCTGTAAACGTGGCAAATCTTGCGCATCATTTGGAAATGTATTGTCTTTTGAAATATTTAAAACAGATGAAGGCATTTTTGTTCCTACTGTTGTCTTTGCAAAACTCATGTTAGGAAATAATAAAATAAACGAGACCATAGTTGAAAGACATATGCTGTATACTCGTTTCACCTGTCTGGCTCCTTCCTATGTAAAGGTATATATACTACTTTGTTTATTGTTTTCTCTGAGCACAATTGTTATGCCTATTTTTCATAATAAATAAAAACCAATTCCCATAATGACATACGCCGCTAGTAAAGTGCCGCCTTCAAACCAGTTTGTATCTCCATCATTTGAAATCGCAATCGTTAAGAAAACAGCTGTAATCATAGATACAAGTTCTGGTATGGTAAATACTAAAGGCATCCTCTGCGCGAAGAACATAGATAGCAATACTAGTACAGGAGCAACAAACATGGCGATTTGTAATGTAGAACCTATTGCAATTTCGACTGCAATATTTACTTTATTTTTATAAGCCATAATAATTGCAGATGCATGTTCCGCTGCATTTCCAACAATTGCAACGATAATAACCCCTATAAATAATTCTGACCAACCAAATGATTTTGCAACAGTTTCAAAAGTATGCACGAGCGCCTCTGACACATAAGCTACTGCCAGTGTTGCTATCGCTAAAATAAGGAGTGCTTTCCCTTTCGACCACTCTGGCTCTTCTTCATGCGCTACTTCGTCACTTTTATGTTGATATACACCACGGTGCGTAACTAACTTAAATAGTAATGCAGCAAGGTACATGATAATCATAATAATAGAAACACCTATACTTAATTGATACGTCTTGCCAGCGTCCATCTTCATTGAAAAGATCTCTGGAATAACAAAGGCTACGACAACAGCAAATATTAATAAAGCTGAATTATGCCTTGCATCGTAAACGTTAAAGCTTTGCCTTTTATATTTAAGTCCACCTACAAAGAAGGATAATCCTCCTACTAATAATAAATTTCCAAGTACAGAACCCGTTAAAGAAGCTAACACCACTTCAATTAACCCTGCTTGAAGTGCAAAAATTGAAATGATAAGTTCAACTGCATTACCGAAAGTAGCATTTAATAATCCGCCTATTCTAGGACCAGATACAATTGCTAAACTCTCTGTTGCTCTCCCCATAAAACCAGCTAACGCGATAATCGTAATACAATACACAGCGAACATAATTGTTTCTGGCCAATGAAGTGTTTTTCCAAGTACAGATAGTGGTACACCTATAAGTGCTACTATAAGAAATATTTTATTAAACATGCTTTTCACCCTTCCATCGTATGTATTTCTCCTCAATATTATTATTATTCTTCTCCTAACTTGTCCGATTTCATCACAATTACGTTTAAAAAATCGGATTGAAGAAAACAGTATGAAAGATATTTAAATTATCTTGTTTAAACAGACAGAATTATAAATTGTGAAAAGGGGTTAAAATTATGCACTTAAAAGAAAAAATCGCAACTATTATTCAAGGTCAACGTACCGGTGTATTATCTACAGTACGAAATGAGAAACCTCATAGCGCCTTTATGATGTTTTTCCATGAAGATTTTGTACTGTACGTTGCAACAGATCGACAATCAAAAAAGATAACAGATATTGAAAACAATCCTAATGTCCATGTATTACTCGGACGAGAAGGAAAAAAATTAGATGAAGATTATATTGAAGTTGAAGGGTTAGCTTCAATCGAGGAAGACTCGACATTAAAAAACAAGTTTTGGAATAATAGCTTAAAACGTTGGTTACTCGGTCCTGAAGACCCTAATTACGTATTGATAAAAATCAATCCCGACACAATTTATTACATCGATGGTGCCGGTACGACGGAGCCTGAGTTTTTACGACTATAAAATAAAACAAGCCCCCCTTAGGTGGGCTTGTTTTGTCGAAAAGTTCTTTTGAAAAAAACAATAAAATAGGTGGAACTTTCTAAAGATTCTGTTATATAATAGCAGTAACTTAAATAAACTGTATTAAAACAGATTGAGAGGAGAAATAAAATTGATGAAGAGAGAAGAACGCAAAAACATGATTGAGTTTATTGAAAAGAAAAAAGGGATTGAGCGTGACGAATTACTGTTTATGACAGACGATGAAGTAGAACATATTTATAATGTAACGTACTTTTTATATGAGGAAATTGCAGAGTAGTATAATAATCCCCACCTTATTAAAAATATAAGGTGGGGATTATTTCGTTATTTAGCCCACTATTTGCGGGCAGTCAAACTCCCACCTTAAAATTCAGGTGGAACAAGAAGTTAAGTTGAAGTCGTGCTTCCTATAAACCTCAATTGCTTCAACTTTATACATGAGAATCATTTTCATGTATAATACTGTAAGATTGGAGGGGTTTTACTATGAGTTCGTGGCTCTTGTTTGCACTATTATCAGCAATTGCTGCTGCCCTTGTATCGATTTTTGGAAAGTTTGGTTTAGACGGAATCGATGCAAACGTTGCAACAACAATTCGATCTATTATTATGGCATTATTTATGATAGGCGTTATTATCATACAAGGTAAATTTCAAAATATCGGCGACGTACTGCTAAATAAAAAAGCACTGCTATTTATCACATTAAGTGGGATTGCAGGTGCTTCGTCATGGCTATTTTATTTTCTTGCCCTCAAAACAGGAAAGGTTTCACAAGTAGCTCCTGTCGATAAATTAAGCGTCGTATTTGCTATCATTCTCGCTATGATTATACTCGGTGAAAAGTTAAACTTTATGACCGGCGTTGGTGTAGTCTTTATTACAGCTGGTGTATTATTTATTGCTTTCAGCTAAAAAAACCGCTATTAGCGGTTTTTCTTTTTCTTTATATAAAACCATACAACACATGTAACAACTGCTGAAATTAATAAAATCCATATTCCATAATGATGTAAACTATACTCAACGAAGCGCCACTTCTCGCCTAACTTCCAGCCAAGCCCAATAAAAACACTTATCCAAATGAGCGCACCACCGTAAGCGTACAAACAAAAACGCCAAAGTGTCAAATTTGATACCCCAGCAAAATATGCTGTTAAATGACGTACTCCCGGTATAAAATAACCAATCATTAAAAGAAATGGCCCATATTTTTCAAATAAAATATGTGTTTTTTCAATGTGATGTTCTTTAATTCTAATTTTCGGCCCATATTTCTTTAAAACAGGGAGCCCAAGTTTTAAACCTAATATGTAGCTTAACGTAATCCCTAACATCGCACCAGCCATCCCACTTAAAAAAGCAGCGGTTCCTGACATAACTCCTTTTGAAACATTATAACCAACAAAGGTCAATAAAAACTCGTCTGGTATCGGTAATCCGACAATCCCACCAGCCAAGGCTATAACAATTCCAAAATAGCCATAATGCGCGATTAACTCGCCAATATGTTGTTCCATTCGGAAGACACATCCTATGCACGATCGTTATTCCACATTGTACCCGTTCTATCTTTAAGGCAAACATGGTATACATATTCACTATACATTGTTTTTATAATGAACTCTACTTCTATTCTTTCCTTTAACAGAGATAAAATTAAACTTCAATCCGCGTGGGTTTTCTTCATCCTCTACTGATTATTAGCCTACATCCATCAGGCTTCTACAGGTATCCCGCCTCCGACATAATTCACTTACATTCACTAATTTTGAGATTAGATTCTTACTGCCTGCAAATGTCCTGATAAAAAATAAAAATTCATATGCGTGTTTTTTTGTTACAATAAAGGAAAGTTACTTTTCGCAACGGTTTAACTCTCAAGAAAAATGATATATCTAGCAAAAACATAGTTTGGTCTATATAATCCAACTTCTACCTATTAAAAGAACATGAACCCTTTTACATACAACATCATTTTTCTAAATTATACAGGGGGGAACGAACATGACCATTGAAAATCAATTTATTCAAAAAGTTTACTATAAAACATTTTTAACAGAAGAAACTTCTACTCCTGCATCGGAAGTACTCGGTGAAGCATATATAAATGAATCTAAAAATGAATTCTCCAACATTTCTAATATTCGATTTGCTCAAGGTGAATTTTATTATCAAAATAAAGATTTTGAAGCAGCTATATTTAAATGGGAAAAAGTTAATAATACTCTTGCACTTTGGGCAACAAAAAATATTGCAGATGCTTATTTTGAACTAGGATTCCTACCAAAGGCAGAAGAAATTTATCAATCTATTCAAACAGAAGATACAACTCTTACGATGGAAGTTTCATTACAACTTCTTTCTCTTTATATCGAACAAGATCGTTTAGGACTTGCTTTTAAGACGATTAGTGAAGCTGTTGCATTCCAACCGGATTATCCAAACATTACTGCAATTGCACGTTCTTTCTATGAAAAACAAGAAGATTGGAACAACGCTATCGAACTAGCTGTTCAAGAAGGTATTCGAACACAATCTTTACACTGGTTTGATACATTAATAAATTACATAAACAAAGGATTTACTAAAAATATTAAGCCTGAATATTTCTATGAGTCTTTAAAAGCTCTATATGCTGTTGATCAAGCTCAATTTAAAGAACTTGTTATTGCTCTTTGGAATAGCTACCAACATGAATCCTTATACCTTCCTTGGATTCAAAGTATTAATCATTTATTCTTGCATATTGAAACAGACAATAATGACGATTGGAATGAAATTTCTACTCGCTATCAAGAAACATACTTTGCATTAATTACCGGAAATCATTTTATGCATGAATTAAACGGACTTGTACCAAATCTATTAACAAATTGGTTCAGTTTAACGAAAGCAAAAGATTCTCTAGTTGTCTCTGCAGCAGTATTAGCATGGAATGAAGTCTCACCTACAACCCTAGAATCATTACTCGTAAAAAGTGCTGGATCCTTACTTTCTAATACATCAGCTGAAGCAGATGTAAATATGGAAATAGTTTCTCATTTATTCGAAACAATCGCTGTATGGGCTGAGAAAAATGATGTAGATTTAAGTCATCAATTTACGCTACTCGTCCATGAACTATGTGATTTAAATGTCACACCACTACTAATAGCTGGAACTAGTGACCATGATAAAACATCATTTGTTAATTCAATATTAGGAGAGAACATCTTAACCGAAACTTTAACAACTCCTATTCTATTTAAAGACGCTAGTCAAACTGAAATAACAGAATTTACCGAGTTAGATATCAGAAATATCTCTAACCTTGATGAATTCCATCAAATAGCGGCTACATCTGCTCAGTCAGAACTTGAGAAAAAATGTATAGAAATTAAGCTACCAAGTAGATTTTTAAGAAAAAATAAGTTTACATTTCTTATTACACCATCCATTCAAGGACAATTGGATAAAAACAATGCATACTTTGAATACTTACAAGCAGCAGATAGCCTTGTTTACGTATTAAATTCTTCTTCACCATTGCATAGTGAAGAAATTGATACGTTAATTTATTTACGTGAACAAGTACCAAACTTACAAATTCACTTCGTATTACACACAAATAATACGACTACTAATGAAAAACTAATTAGTAAACTTAAAGTACATTTTCCAGATGCACAATTCTTCCCATACTCTCCTTCGCAAGAGAGTAGTCAGCAACTTGGAGATGTAACAGAATCTATTCTCTCTAATCTTGCAAAACGCAATATAGAAAAAGAACGTATAGAAAAGCTAATATGGTTTACGCAAAAGACAATTGCTTATCTCATAAATGAACGTGTGGAATTAGAAAATACATTAGTAAAATCCGTACGCTGGAATAAACACATCTCAGTGAAACTTACTGGATTTATTAATAACCTTACTGCTCTTGAAAAAGATAAAATTCGCTCTATTACCGAATCCTATCTTTTAACGAAAGAAGAAATTACACGAGATATACATTCTCAAATTCCTGAATTATTACAGAGCTGCTCTGATCTTGTTCAAGAAGATAGTGATTTCAAACTAGTTCATGAAGAATTAAATGCTGCAATGAATGAACGAGTTCAAAAGCATGTACAACAGGTACTTCTTCCTAAATTTACTGGGTCTATTCAAGAATGGATTGAAACAGCACATAATGAATTTATTCAAGCTCAAGCTTATTTAGATGAAATGAGTGAAACGTTTAATAAATTATATAAAGAAGAACGTATGAAACTTCCTTGCGATTTCAAATTATTAGATGATTGGAATCGAGATGTTGTACGAATGACAAATCGAATTACAGTAACGAACATCAATATTTTATTACGCTTTACACCAACACAGTTTTTCTTAAAAAGTGCCGGAAAATTATTTGGTAATATGCAAAAAAACCAATCTATGCTCGCCAACAAATATAAACAATATATTGAAACAGAAGACTATACAGAAATTGCTCACACAATTTCAAAACAATTCTTCCTACAATTTGAAGTATTTGAAGGTGCATTAGAACGTGATATCATGATGTTCTTTAAAGATCCACTTAGCATATTGAAACAAAATGTGGATGCAGCTCAACTTGAGATAAAGGAAGACGAGCAAACATTAGCAACGCTAAGAAGCAATCCAGAAACATATCATGATCCTTTGGCGTTATTTAAACTACAATTGCTACAACATAAATTCGTTTTAAGTACTACAAAGAAACATGAAGATATGTTTGTATCTAACGAATCTCCTACTGTTTAACAAAAAAACCAAGCAAACTAAAATTTGCTTGGTTTTTTACTTTATTATTTTCATATGTTCAAACGGATAATAAATGCCTGCTAACTTTCCTAACACATCTTCTCTATCAATAAAACCTAAACCATTTCTACTATCTTTACTTATTAAGCGATTATCTCCCATAACAAAAATCTTATTTTTAGGAACTGTAATCGGTCCAAAGTCCTCTGTTAAATTCATAAGTTTTTTTTCTGCTTGTTTTTTATTACTATCCAAATACTCTTCATCTTTCACTTCAGAATTTACATATAATTGATCATTTCTCATCTCAATTATATCTCCAGATAATCCAATCACTCTTTTGACATAAAAATTATCTGTTTTCACAACAATAATATCTTCTCTCCCATAGCTTTCAAATTGTTTTGCTAACTTATTAACAATTACCTTATCTCCATCTTGCAACGTTGGCCTCATAGATGCTCCTTTTACAGTCGTAGGGAAAAACACAAAAATTTTCGCCAAAAACACCAATAAACATGCAATTGCAATAGTTCCAAAGAATTCACGCCAACGTTTTTTCTTTTGCATCATTTCACCATCTCATCATCTTTTTACTTTTATTATAAATAATACAACTGATATTTTTCTACAAAATTCTGAATTATAAAATTATAATATTAGAAATTTCAAAATGGTAATACTGATCAAATTAAACAAGCAAAAAAGATACTCTCAAAATAGTCTATTCACTATTTTGAGAGTATCTTTTTATAATCCCACATATACAATACACATTTGAGCAGCTACATATGTAAACCAAATCCAAAGTGGCTCATACTTCAATTTACGCCCTCCGATATCTGTCACGCCAATAATAAAATCAGAAATCACAAACAGTAAACCACCAAACGCTGGTATCCACCATATTCCTGTATTTTCATAATATAAGGCGAATGCAAAGCAAGCCATTCCTCCAACCCACAATCCGTAAATTAGAGCTCCTATCGTAAACAATTTATCCTGTTTATCATTTCGGATAAAGAAGAACCATCCTACAATTAGAAAGAGCCCATATACGAGTAAGCCAATCCAAAAACCATTCCACGAAATTCCTGTTTGCAAAAATGCTTTTACATAAAAACAATGAGCAAGAGCGAAAGTAACCATCCCACCAATTAACCTGTGACCAATTGGAATCAGCCCAGCCATAAACAAATCTCCCACAGTCGATAAAGTCATACCAAGTGCAACCCACGTACTATACTCTACAGATGGATCTTGTAACCATATCCAAATTGCACTACCTGTTAAAGAAAAACTAAGAATAAGACGGATTGCTAAAGGTAACGGCATATTATCTTGTGTTCTTTTTGTCTGCCGCATTGCATAAATTGCACCAATTAAAAAAAGAAGTATTTGCCCAATTAACACCACGTAAAGTAGATTCATAATATGTTCTCCTCAATAAATGCTTTTTGTATCTTTTTTCGTTACACTTAGTCTATTATCCTTTTTCTATAAAAAAAGAAGAACAGTACTGTTCTTCCATTGTAATCGCTTTTCTGCTTTCTATGCTACTTGTTTTTCTTTCTCTATTTTTTGCTTAGCTGGCGTCCGATTTACCACAATAATTCCCGCGGCTACACATGCTAAACCGAGTAACACAAATGAATGAATTGCTTCACCTAAAATCATGCTCGATAATAACACACCAAATACGGGTATAAAGAACATATACATAGATACTTTTCCAACCTTATTGTACTTCATAATTGTATTCCAAATGCAAAAACCAGCTGCAGATAAGAAAGATAAATAAATCAGCATAAGTAGTGCATGTAGACTAAATGTAAATGGCATTACTCCAACTTGTAAAGCCCCTATACATAATAATCCTATAGAACCAAACATCATTTGGTATGCTGTCATATAGCCAACATCTAACGTTTTACTACCTTCTTTCGCTAATATGTTTCCATATGAATACAGCATTGCTGCACTAAGAAGTAATAAGCTTCCGATTCCAAAATGAAATGATAAGCTACCATCACTCGGCATATTTACTAAAACGACGCCACAAAAGCCAATCGATACGCCAATTATTTTTCTCATATTGAGGGCATCATCTTTATATAAAAAATGGGCGAGTAAAATTTGAAAGAATGATGATGTCCCTGAAATGATAGCTCCTTCAATTCCCGAACTATAACTCATTCCAATATAAAAACAGATATATTGAAGAAACGTTTGGAATAAACCAATTTGTATTAACTGTTTCCCCGTTCCTTTTTTGAAGCTCATATCTTTTCCTAACACTTTAAAGAATAATAAGAGCATGAATCCAGATAAAAAGAAACGATAACCGGCAAATAATATTTGCTCTCCAACTTCTTGTGGTTGAATTCCAAGTTCAACATAACTTAATTTAATAAAAGGAAATGCGCTTCCCCATAAAAAAGTTGCTACTATTGCAGCAATAAATACGCCAATCGGATGGGTAAAAAATTTCTCTGTCTTCACTTGTTGTCTTCCTTTCCGACCTTTTTATGAACAATATTCATATATACCAAAGGAATTGCGAAAACACAAGTTTTCCGTTTATACTTGAAACAAAACCGTACCATCTCATAAAAACATATGATATACTATAGAATAATTACAACATAAGAACGATTAAAAACAGATTCAACAGAAATGCTGCTATCCATTATGGATGGCAGCTTTCGTCGTTTTATAGGGGTTTCGATTTTGATTATTTTTCTCAATAAGAATTCGGAAGGAGCGAGTAGTAATGAACTCAGAAGTAAAAACGTTACACGCAAAAGAAACAATTTCTCATCCCTCTTTATGGGACACATTAAAAAAACATTATGAACTTGTATTTGCAGTAGCATCTGGTATTTTTATTTTAGTTGGTTGGTTATTTACAAAGAACGATGCAATGAATGTAGGTATTACTTGCTATATCCTTGCTTATATAGTTGGTGGATATGCAAAAGCAAAAGAAGGAATTGAAGATACGATTGAAGAAAAAGAGCTAAATGTTGAAATGCTAATGCTCTTTGCAGCTATTGGTGCTGCAATTATTGGCTACTGGGCAGAAGGGGCTATTTTAATCTTCATCTTTGCACTCAGCGGTGCTATGGAATCTTATACGTTAAGTAAGAGCCAAAAAGAAATTTCCGCTCTTCTTGACTTACAGCCTGAAGAAGCATTACGTATTTCCACCGGAACTGAGGAACGTGTTCCTGTTGGAGAGTTACAAATTAACGACATTATTTTAATTAAACCCGGTGAACGTGTTCCTGCTGACGGTACGATTCATAACGGTGAAACAAATATCGATGAGGCAGCAATCACAGGAGAACCTATTCCAAATGAGAAAAGACATGGCGATGAAGTATTTGCCGGTACTGTAAATTTACGTGGTGCTATCGAAGTTAAAATTACGAAGCCGAGCGATCAAACATTATTCCAAAAGATTATCCGTCTCGTCCAAAGTGCACAAAGTGAAAAATCACCATCACAACTATTCATTGAAAAGTTTGAAGGAACATACGTAAAAGGTGTACTACTCGTTGTTGCGCTTATGATGTTCGTTCCTCATTTCTTACTTGACTGGAGCTGGAATGAAACGTTTTATCGCGCTATGATCTTACTTGTAGTCGCATCTCCTTGTGCGCTCGTAGCTGCCATTACACCAGCTACGTTATCAGCCATTTCTAACGGAGCGAGAAACGGTATTCTCTTTAAAGGCGGTATACATTTAGAACGCCTTGCTTCTGTGAAAGCAATCGCGTTTGATAAAACAGGAACATTAACAGAAGGTAAACCTACCGTAACAGATGTATATGTTCGAGAAAATATAACAGAAAAAGAAGTACTTTATATTACAGCATCAATTGAAAGTCACTCTACACATCCTTTAGCTGAATCCATTGTTAAATATGCACAACATGCGTACGACATTACTTTAAAAAAACCAGAAAAGGTTGAAGATGTAACTGGTTTTGGTCTAAAAGGAATATTGGAAAACAACGCTTATAAAATAGGTAAAGCTGATTTTATCGGTGAAGAAACAAAGACATTTCATAATGGTATTTCTGCCTCACTTGAAAAAGAAGGTAAAACTGTCGTTTATATTAGTGATGAGGGAGGCATTCTTGGACTTATCGCTTTAAAAGATACGCTTCGCCAAGAAACAATAGCTGCTATTCGTGATTTACAAAGCATTGGTGTCGAAGCAATTATGATTACTGGAGATAATGAAGAAACGGCAAAAGCAATTGCCTCTGAAAGTAATATAAAGGAATATTACGCATCATGCTTACCAGAAACAAAAGTTGAAACGATTAAAAAGTTAAAAGAAAAATACGGTACAGTAGCAATGGTTGGAGACGGTATAAATGATGCACCTGCCCTAGCTACTGCTAGCATTGGTGTCGCAATGGGAGAAGGAACAGATGTAGCTTTAGAAACTGCAGATGTTGTACTGATGAAGAACGAACTATCTCGCCTTTCCCAAGCAATTCGTTTATCAAAACGAATGAACCGTATTGTGAAGCAAAACGTAATCTTTTCGCTAGTCGTTATTGCCATGCTAATTTGTTCAAACTTCTTGCAATTTTTAGCTCTTCCATTCGGTGTTATTGGCCATGAAGGAAGTACGATTCTTGTCATTTTGAATGGCTTACGATTACTAAAAGGAAGCAAATAAAACGGGTCCCTCATAGAGGACCCGTTTTTTTTAGTGATAGCTATTATGACCGTTCGCACTGCTACTCGTTTTATGCTTTGGATGCGAACTGCTCTTTTGTTTATTATTACTTTTATTATTATGGTTCTTTTTATTATTACTCATGAAATATCCCCCCTGTTCCTTTTTATTATGGAACAAGAACTCATTATTCATTACGGGAATTATTGTCACCGGTTCTATAATGGTGGAGTAAACCATTAATTTCACCGCCAAGTAAAATTACCCATCCAGTTAAATAAAACCATAACATTAAAATAATGATACCACCGAGACCACCATATGTATTGGCGTAATTCGCAAACTTATCTACATAATAAGCAAATGAGTAAGACACCACAATCCATCCTACAGTAGCAAATAACGCCCCTGAAATAACTTCTCTTCTTTTTAACTTTCGATCTGGTGCAAATGTATATAAGAAACTAAACAAAGCAAATAGTACGAAGAAACTCGCTACTAATCGTGTAATGCTCCATACGAAAGAAAAACTATCTGATAAACCGAGTGCTTTAAACACTGCTGCTCCAATAACTTGTCCGAATACCGGAACAATTAACGCAAAGACAATCATAAAAATAATAGCTAATGTAAACACAATTGATAACGCTCTTGTTGTAATAAAAGAACGTGTTTCCTTTACGTCATAAGCGCGGTTAAAAGCATTCATAACCGCATTAACACCATTTGAGGCAAACCATAACATGGATAATAAACCAAATGATAATAAACCACCATTTTGCTGGTTTACAACTTTATCTACATTTACCTCAATTAAGTTCATTGCATCATCTGGTACATAAACCTCTAATAAACTAAGCACATCCTCTGTTTGAATGGGAATAAATCCAAGAAGCGTAATTAAGAAAACGAGCCCAGGAAAAATTGCAAGCAAGAAGAAATAAGCGAGCTGTGCTGCCAAGCCCGCTACATCATCGCGCATCGTCCGGTCATATAAATCTTTACCAAACGAATAAGTACGATTTCTTCTCACCTTTTCTAAAATTTTTCTCATATATGTTTAAACGCTTTTCTTCTCTTCTTTATCTTGCTTTAACTCAATGTACGCTTCAGTTTTTTTTTCCACTGCATTTGAGTCTTTTATAAATAATTCACGCGCTTCTTTCATACCACCATCTTCAGCAACTACTGGCTCTTCTTCTGCTTTCAGCTCATCTACCTTTGGAGATACAGCTTGAATTTCAATCGTTTCTGGCTTTTCTTCTGGCTCAACTTTTTTCTTACTAAAAATTTCTTTCGTTTCTTTTAACGTCTCTACAACAGATGGCGTTAATTTTTTAATTTCTGCTACTTTCGCTTTTACCACATTGAAATCAGCAAGTTCGCGTCCTTTATCTGTAACAGTTTGCACTTTTTCTTTGATCTTTGCATTTTCACCAATTTCAATCATCTTTGTTTTTGCTTTTTCTGCTGTATTTTTTACTTTTTCACGGTTTTCTTTCTTTAACATGGATACAGCTACACCTGCCGCTACACCAATCGCAATGTTTCGAGCAATATTATTTTTCTTTGCCATATTCCTTCACCCTTTCATTTCTTATGTTAGAAAGTATTTCTTTCTAAGCTTCCTCATATTCCTTGTTCATTTCGTATGAAAGCTAATAGCTTTGCACACCCTTCTGTTACAAGGTCATATACTTCTTGGAAATTCCCTGTATAGTAAGGGTCAGGAACGTCTGTCCAGCCACCGTCTGGAACAAAGTCGGACAGCCTACCAATATAGCCTCCAGTTTTACCTAAACTTTTTAAATCTGCTATATTCTTGTTGTCCATGGCAATAATATAATCAAACTTTGTTAAGTCTTCTTTTTCTACTTGCCTTGCTTTAATTCCTTCAAAAGTGACTGCATTTTCTTTTAAAATTTTTTGTGTTCCTTTATGTGGCGGATGGCCAACATGCCAATCTCCAGTTCCTGCAGAATCAATGACAATTTTCTCTTCAAGTCCCTCTTTTACGACAAGATTTCGAAAAATCGCTTCTGCCATCGGAGAACGGCAAATGTTCCCAAGACAAACAAACAATACTTGAACCATGTTTTTGTTTCTTCCCTTCTTGGTGCATTTCTTCATATATACTTATAGTATAAACAACCAATTATGAAATATAAAGGAAATCCCTACTAATTTAATAGGATTGAAAAGATCCATTAACGAAAATGATAAAAAATGTTAAGATAGCCTTATGTTATTTTAAAGGGGGACACTTCGGTGGATTTATCCGTAAAGTCAGAAGAAAACGTTGAATACATGGTCGAAGCTATTAAAGAAAAATTACGTATGGTTAATGCTGGAGCGATGAGAGCTGCTAGTTTTAACGAAGAAATGTACGAAGATTTACGTGACATTTATGATCATGTTATGAAACGTGAAACATTCAGCATTAGTGAAATGCAAGCTATTACAGAAGAATTAGGTACATTAATTAAAAAGTAAAAAAGCCTCTCTTATTATGAGGCTCTTTTTTATTTCCAACAAATTCATGACAACTCTTCTCTTTCCCTCAACCAACTGTAAAATATTGTACAATAGAAGTAGAACCTCACCTTAGATTTTTTCTCCATACATACTACTCACAAATAATAGCAACACTACCATTGCTAACTGTTTTTACTGGAGGTGCTTACTTATGAGCAATTGGTACAGTAAGACGAAAGATCAAACATTGATTGACCTAGAAACAAACGAACAAAACGGTTTAACAGATGAGATTGTAAGTGAACGTTTAAAGCAATACGGTTCTAATGAATTAGCTACAAAACAAAAACGCACTTTATGGCAGCGTATTTTCGCCCAAATTAATGACGTCCTCGTATATGTCCTTATTATTGCTGCCCTTATTTCTGCCTTTGTAGGTGAATGGGCGGATGCCAGTATTATCGCGCTTGTTGTAGTTTTAAATGCTGTTATCGGTGTTGTCCAAGAATCGAAAGCAGAACAAGCTTTAGAGGCATTGAAAAAGATGGCAACACCTAAAGCTATCGTCAAGAGAAATGGTGAACTAAAAGAAATTCCATCTGAGCACGTCGTTCCAGGGGATATCGTTATGCTCGACGCCGGACGATATATCCCATGCGATTTACGCCTTATTGAAACCGCAAATTTAAAAGTTGAAGAATCTGCTCTAACTGGCGAATCTGTCCCTGTTGATAAAGATGCAATCTACCACCCTTCCATGCAAAGTGATGAGCAAGTACCACTCGGCGATCAAAAAAACATGGCATTTATGTCCACTCTTGTAACATACGGAAGAGGCGTCGGTGTTGCTGTTGAAACTGGAATGAACTCACAAATTGGTAAGATTGCTACCCTTTTACATGAAGCAGACGATGATATGACACCACTTCAAAAAAGCTTAGCACAAGTCGGAAAATATTTAGGCTTTGTCGCTGTAGCTATTTGTATCGTTATGTTCCTCATCGTTTTTTTACAAGGCCGGGATACGTTAGAAATGTTTATGACTGCTATTAGTTTAGCCGTTGCAGCTATTCCAGAAGGCTTGCCAGCTATCGTTTCCATCGTTCTTGCAATTGGTGTGCAACGTATGATTAAACAAAACGTTATCATTCGGAAACTACCAGCTGTTGAAGCCCTCGGTTCTGTCACAATTATTTGTTCAGATAAAACAGGTACGTTAACGCAAAATAAAATGACCGTTACTCACTTTTATAGTGATAACACATACGATCGCTTAGAAAGTTTAAATGTAAATAATGATGCGCAACGTCTATTGTTAGAAAATATGGTGCTATGTAATGATGCTTCTTACACTAACGAATCACAAACGGGAGACCCGACTGAAATTGCACTTCTCGTTGCTGGAACCACTTTTAACATGCAAAAAGATCATTTAGAAAAAATACATGAACGTGTTAACGAAGTACCTTTCGATTCAGATCGTAAAATGATGTCAACCGTACATACATACGATGAAGGCTACTATAGCATGACGAAAGGCGCTATTGATAAGCTCTTACCTCGATGTACCCATATTTTTAAAAACGGCAAAATCGAGATTTTAACTGATTCTGATAAAAATCAAATATTAGAAGCTGCCGGAGCAATGTCTCAAGAAGCTTTAAGAGTACTTTCATTCGCATTTAAACAATACAATTCAAACAATGTGGATATAAACCATCTTGAAGAAAATCTTATCTTTATTGGTCTTGTCGGTATGATTGATCCACCACGAACTGAAGTGAAAGATTCAATTACAGAATGTAAAAAAGCCGGTATTCGCACAGTTATGATTACTGGTGACCATAAAGATACCGCCTTTGCAATTGCCAAAGAACTTGGCATTGCTGAAGAAATATCGGAAATTATGATTGGAACTGAATTAGATAACATTTCTGATACAGAACTAGCTAGCAAAATTAATCATTTAAATGTATTCGCTAGAGTCTCTCCAGAGCATAAAGTGAAAATTGTAAAGGCATTACGCGCGAAAGGAAATATCGTTTCTATGACTGGTGATGGCGTCAATGATGCACCATCTTTAAAGCAAGCCGATGTCGGCGTAGCGATGGGCATTACAGGAACAGACGTTGCAAAAGGGGCAGCGGATGTTGTGTTAACAGATGATAATTTTTCATCTATCGTGAAAGCTGTTGAAGAAGGTAGAAATATTTATCGCAACATAAAAAAATCAATTCTCTTCCTACTCTCTTGTAACTTCGGAGAAATTATCGCTTTATTTTTAGCAATTTTACTCGGCTGGGCAACACCACTACGACCTATTCATATTTTATGGGTGAATTTAATTACAGATACACTGCCTGCATTATCACTTGGGGTTGATCCTGAAGATCCAGATGTGATGAAGGAAAAACCACGACATGCAAAAGAAAGCTTATTTAGTGGCAGCGTTCCTTTCCTAATTTTCAATGGAGTTATCATTGGACTTTTAACGCTAATAGCTTTTATCGCCGGAGCAAAATTCTATACTGGAGATACAAATTTATTCCCTCTTTTCCCAGAGCGAATTGATGACGATGCTCTATTACACGCTCAAACGATGGCATTTGTCGTTCTTAGTTTTTCTCAGCTCGTTCATTCATTTAACTTGCGTTCAAGAACGAAATCAATTTTTTCAATTGGGATCCTTACAAATAAATATTTAGTTTTCTCCCTTCTTATCGGTGTTCTTATGCAAGTTTGTATCATCTCCATCCCGCCCCTTGCAAATATATTCGGTGTACATGCATTAACGATGCGAGATTGGGGATTTGTTCTCTTATTGAGTATCATTCCACTTATTGTGAATGAGATTATTAAATTAGTGAAGAGAAACTAAAAGGCAATGAGGAATATTCCTCATTGCCTTTTCATTTATCCTTGTAATTCTTTTTTGATATTCTCCGTTAATGTAGCCATACGCTTGCGGCTTTCTTCACGCTCACGTTTATTTTGTTCTTCAATTTGTTGTGTTTCTTGCATACCTTTTGAAATAATGTTCCAAGTTTCCTCAAGCGTTTCCATCTTAATACTAGAAGAACCTGATAATCTCGCTACTTCTACACTTTGCGTTGCGATATTTTGTGCATTTTTCTTAAGTAATTCATTTGTACGGCGATCAAGTTCAGCCATAGAATCTGCAACAAGCTTTTGACGTTTCGCATTTACTGCTTGAATGATACCATTTTTAAAGATAGGAATCGTTGTAATAAATGCTGTATTGATTTTACCAATTAATTTATTATTACCACGTTGAATCATGCGAATTTGCGGCGCTGTAAGTAGCGCAACCATACGCGCTTTTTCTAAATCATCAATACGTTGCTCTAAAATTTCAACCGAGTTTTTAAGAGACTCTAATTCAATACCTGCTAATTGATCATTATTACGCACGCGCTCTTCATACATCGGAACTAATTCTGTATTTAAACGCTCTAATAACATTTCTCCTGCTACTACGTACTTCTCTAAGTCTAAATAATATTTTAAGTTTTGCTCATACAAGCCATCTAACGTTCCAATTGATTTTTTCATCTCATCTTGGTACTTCGTAATTTCCACATAAACCTTATCAATTTCGCGGCCCATCGTTTGATATTTACTAAAGATTTGTTCTATCATTTTATCCGCTTTTTTGAACATGCGCGAGAAGAAACCACTTTTTTCTTCTGCAAAGTCTTTACTATCAAATCTGTCCATAATTTTACCAAGTTGCTTTAACAATTCACCAGAATCTTCTATCTTTGATAATGACATTGTATGTAAAATTTGATCAGCAAAACGTGAAATTTCCATAGAAGGTTCTTTTCCAAGTTCAATTAATTCCAATTGATCTTTAATATCTACTGCGTTATAAATACGTTGCACATCTGCATCTTGTCTAAGTTGCAAGCGAACATCTTGTGCGGTTTGCTCATTCAATTCAGTTTTCGAATCTAGTACGACTGGGTTATTCATATGGTATTCTCCCTTTCCTTATAAAAATGGACGAAATAGTCCTTTTATTGTTTGTGATAAATTTTTATAGGCTGATGAACCATGAAACTCAAGATCGAAATTAACTTCTTCAAGCCAATGGGAATCAAATGCTCCCGCTTCAACATATGGTTCAATATCGTTTCTGCCCGTGGGATTGAAATGGAATACATCTACTCCAATTTGATTTAAAAATAGTAATAAAACAGCGTCAGAACGAGTTAATTCTCCGCTCTTCTCATTATTAAATATAACAATTTTCGGTACATCTTGTGAATAATCAAATTTCTCAAGCTGTTCTAAAATATTGGGTGGTATTTGAGAAAGTTGTGCGAAAACATATAGCGCTACATCTTGTTTCGTCTCTTTCGCAATTGGTTTGCACATTTCACTTTCGCACGTATGGATAATCGCCTCTGCAATCCCATGTTGTAAACCTTCCGGTAAACGCTTATGCGGCCACCAATGGCTATTCATAATTAGATCAGGATGTAATTTTCCAGCTCGGTCCAATGCATCTCGATAATGATATTGGAAGTTTGCTTTTTGCTCTTTCGTAAACGGGAATGTATTAATTAATAAACTGTTATCAAATGATGTAACAGCCTTTAATCGTTGAAAATATTCTTTATCATTCTTTGAAACGCCTGATATTTTCGCAAATAAAGAAGGAATATAAATATGTTTATTTTCAACAAAGAATGTTGGACGTACAAATGCCTTTTCTTTCGTAATTAAAAAGAGTTCATCATATGTCGTTTTTAACGTACGTGCTACAGGTGTATACGAACGGAATTGCCACGGTTTATATAATAGTGAATTATCGTGGTGAAGTACTTGTTCAATTTCTTTCGAAGCTTGATACGCTACTGTTGCAACACGCTCGCGGCGGCGATCAGGGAATGGTTCAAGAGAAATGCGACCCGGATGGGACACAATAAAAGTTCTTCCCTCTTCATCAATATTTTCAAATCCATCTTTTCCTTCGGGGTGATAATAAAGCACATCACAACCGAGCATAATAAGAAAATATAAGAAATATATACGGCTTTCCTGTGCATCACCATACCAAACGATACGTGGCATCTGTTTCTTATAATTAATCGTAGAGAACCACTTCGCTACGTAATTTTCGCTTAGTTTAATTATGTCGATTAAGAAACGACGGAAGCCTTCTGTCTTTAACGACTGATTATGTTGTTTCTCATATAATTTCAATACTGCAATAAACGTCGTATGTATGTAATGCTGTAAATCAGGGTTGTCTACTTTCGGTAAAAGTTGTTTCCCAGATAAGTGTGCAACTAACCTATTTACTGTCAGACCATTTGGTGCTTCTTGATGTAATCCGAACACTTCTTGAATATGACGAAGCTTTTCTGAATCAATCACTTTGTTTAAATTTTGTTCGTGTAAAACTTCGATTCCTTTCGCTTCACTATAATCAAACAGTTCATTAAAATATTCATCTACATCATTAGGAACGCCTAGGATTCGACATGCTATATAACTAAATTTCATCTCATTCTCTGTCAGCTCATATTGTGGGCGTTTTTCTAAAAGCGCTTCAAATTGCTTTAAATCTGATTCATCTTTTAATGCATATGGTTGAAGTGTAAAACGTGAAAACACAACAGTTCACCTCCAAAAACATTTACGTTTTTTCTAAGTCCTTCTTCTATTATAAACTATTTTTGGTTATAAAAAATGGGCGCTCGCAAAACGAGCAAACCCATTTCAATTATTTATTGTCTTCTTTAGTAGCTGCTACTTCTTCTTTAGCTTGTCCAGAATTCTTCATGTAGTGAAGTATAAATGTTGCTCCAAATGCTACAACTAAAATAATGAAGAACACTGTATGGCTTATTTCAATATGAATAACAGACAATAACATTTTTGCTGCAATAATTAAAATTAAAATATATGCTGTCGTTTCAAGTTCTGGAATACGCTCTAACAATTTTAAGAATACACCAGCGATACCACGCATCATTAAAATACCTAGCATTCCGCCTAATAGTAAAATCCAAACTTCATTAGATACACCAAATGCAGCAAGTACGCTATCTACAGAGAATGCGATATCCATTAATTCAACCATCGCAACTGTTCCCCAGAAGACACCGAACATTCTGAAGAGAATACTATTTTGGTTCATACCATGAGATTCCTCTTCTTCTGCATTACCTTTTCTTTTATCAATGAAGTATTTAACTGAAAGCCACGCTAAGTAAAGTGCACCTAACACTTTTACCCATGCTAATTTAATTAAGAACATCCCGATTCCAATCGCAATAAAGCGGAACACATAAGCTCCAATAAGTCCATAGAATAATGCTTTTTTACGTTTTTCTTCCGGAAGGTGTTTTACCATTACCGCTAACACAAGTGCGTTATCAGCAGATAACAACCCTTCAAGTACAACAAGTGTACCTATTAATCCCCAAGATACTGGATCTTGCAACACTTTAATCCACATGTCCAAGTCGAAAAACTGAGCATACGTATCAAGGATTCCTTGCAAAATACTCATCTTACCTTTATCCCCTATTCTTTGCTAGATTTATAGAAAGGTCAAAAAAAGGAAACGAATATCGTTTCCTTTCTATGCATCCAAGCCATACGCTCTTACAAGCGCACCTAAACCACCTTGGAATCCACTTCCTACTGCATTAAACTTCCACTGTCCATTATGACGGTATAATTCACAAAAGACAACTGCTGTTTCGATGGAGAAATCTTCCCCTAAATCAAAACGAAGAACTTCTTCATTCGTCTCTTCATTCGCTAAACGAACAAACGCATTTCCAACTTGCCCAAAGTTTTGACTACGGCCTTCTGCATCATAAATCGTAACTGTAATAGCAATTTTATGAACATCTGCTGGAACCTTCTTCAAATCTACAACAAGTTGCTCATCGTCGCCTTCGCCTTCGCCTGTACGGTTATCTCCTGTATGTAAAACAGATCCACAAGGAGACTGTAAATTATTATAGAAAATAAAATCAGTTTCCTTCGTACATTTTCCGTTTGCATCTAATAAAAAGGCAGATGCATCTAAATCGAAATCTGATCCACCGTCATAAGATTTAATATCCCATCCAAGACCAATTACTGCTTTTGTTAAACCAGGGCTTGTCTTACCTAAATCGATTTTCTGTCCTTTTTGTAATTGAATAACCATCTATATTCACCTCTATATTTTTATCTTTAAAAATATATCCATCGGTATACACGCATTTCACCGATGGATATATAAATCAAATCTATTACTCTACATCTAAACCAAAATTATTACATAGAGACGCTAATCCACCTTGGAATCCACTTCCGATTGCATTGAATTTCCAGTCACCTGCATGACGATATAATTCACCTACTACTACGGCTGTTTCAATAGAGAAATCTTCTCCTAAATCGTAACGAATTAATTCTGCATTCTTTTCTTCATCTAAAATACGTACGAAAGAGTTAGAAACTTGTCCAAAGTTTTGGCTGCGTCCTTCTCCATCGTAAATCGTGATTGTGAAGCAAATACGTTCGATATGTGCAGGTACATTTTTCAAATCTACTTTAATCGATTCATCATCGCCTTCACCTTCGCCAGTTCGGTTATCTCCTAAATGCTCTACAGCACCATTCGCACCTTTTGGGTTATTATAGAAGACGAAATCCTCTGCACCTGAAACTTTACCGTTAGCACCTACTAAGAAAATACTAACATCTAAATCGAAATCGTTTTGTCCATCATAACGATTCGTATCCCAACCAAGTCCTACAAGAACTTTTGAAAGACCTGGATTAGTTTTTGTTAAGTCTACCTTTTGTCCTTTTTTCAATGAAATTGATGCCATATACAATTCCTCCTCGGTTATTTTATTGATAACGTGATACAATCTCACTTAAGTTTTTATCTTGTGTTCCTTCTCCAACTGCTGAAAACTTCCATTCACTTCCGTGACGATACATTTCACCTGCAATTAGAGTCGTTTTGCCAGCATAATTATCCGATAAATTATAGCGTGCTAATTCTTCACCAGTTTGCGGGTTTTGAATACGAATATATGCATTACGAATCATCCCGAAATCTTGACGACGATTTACACAGTCATAAATATTTACAACGAATACTAAACGATTAATACGGCTCGGAACTTTATGTAATTCTACGAAAATTGTTTCGTCATCACCAGCGCCTTCGCCTGTTAAATTATCTCCTGAATGAATAATACTACCACAAGTAGAAAGTTTATTTCCGAAGTAAACTAAATCATTTTTGTTTAAAAAACGATCTCCTTCTAACATAACAACAGATGCATCACAATCTACATTTGGTTTACTTCCAAATAATGAAGACAGAAATCCACCTGATTGCCCAATTGGATCCCAGCCTAAGCCAACCTGTAGTTTTGCTACTTTTGGTTGTCCTTTCGTTAAATCGATCTTTTGACCTTTTTCTAAAATAATAGGCATGAAGTTTCTCCCTTTCTACAAAGCATTTTCCAAATCGGAAAATATTGTATTCTTCTCTTATATTGTAGCATTATTTACCTAGCGATAAAAAGGATAAATTCTCAGTTATATGAAAACATTCATATAATTTACTTATGATGATGTAAGAAGTGGTAAATAGCACCAATCATTCCTGCACAATTACCGTTTTGTGCAAGTTCAATCTCACAATTATTATAAATCTCTTGATTTAAGTATTTACTGACCTCCTCTTTTACTTCTTTTAAAAACTCATTTCCTCTATCGGTAATTCCTCCACCAATAATAATCGTTTCTGGATTAAAAATATAAGCAAGATTACTAATTCCAATCGCCAAATGTTTAAAGAAGATCCCAACTGCTTGAGCAACTTCCCGATCTCCTTTATCATACAACTCGAAAATTCTTTTCCCATTCCACTCGCCTTTGCCTTTATATTTTCTTACAAGCCGAATTAATCCTGAAATCGAAGCAACCTCTTCAAACGTTTTTCCTTCTATTAACATATTCCCCCATTCACCAGCACTAAATGAATGTCCTCGGTACAATTCTCCATCTATAAAAATTGCTCCCCCAATTCCTGTTCCAAGGGTGAGCATAATAAAGTTCTCTTTCTCTCTTCCACTACCATTCCACTTTTCTCCAAACGCTGCACAATTCACATCATTGTCAATCGATACTGGAACTTTTAATATCTCTTGCAATCTATCAATAATAGGAATAGTACTATATCCCGGAATATGATCCGCACCTCCCGTCACAATTCCTTTATTAATATCAACAATTCCCGTAGTGCTAATACCAATTCCTGCAATAGTATGTTCATTCATTATTTTTTTGGATACATATATAAGTTTTTGAATAATTTGTTCTCCGCCTAAATGAATTTCTGTTGCAACTGTTTTACGCTTTAATACTCTCCCTATTTCTGAAACAATGCCATACTTAATTTGCGTACCGCCAATATCAAACGCTATGTACTCTTTCATCTACTGCCACTTCCTCTACCGTTATGAATGTAAATTCTCCGCCTCTACTATTTGTAGGAAATCTACATTAACTCTTTTCTGCTTTGACAAATACACCACCTTTTTCTATATATAGTTTTTTTTGCATAAAACTCTTTTTCCTAAGAAATATTACAAAGGGATGTATTTTAGATGGAATATTAATTTCTTAGGAGGAAAACCATGACGAAAATCTTCATTTTAGCATCAACACTCTCTTTATCTTTTTTTAGCGGTTTAAATATCGGTAATGCTGCAACTGAAAACTTCCAACCATTAACAAACGCTATTGTACAAAATAGCGATCATTTTGCCGAAGGAAATTTAAAGGATAATAATAAACCTCCAGGAAATAACGGTTCTCAGGACGATAGTGGTTCTGGCAGCAATGGTTCCGGCGGTAACGGTTCTGGTGGCAGTGGCTCTGACGGCAGTGGTTCCGGTGGCAATGGTTCTGGCGGTAACGGTTCTGGTGGTAACGGTTCTGGTGGTAGCGGCTCTGACGGCAGTGGTTCCGGTGGCAACGGTTCTGGTGGTAACGGTTCTGGTGGTAACGGTTCTGGTGGCAGTGGTTCCGGTGGCAATGGTTCTGGCGGTAACGGTTCTGGTGGTAACGGTTCTGGTGGCAGTGGCTCTCAAGGCAATGGTTCTGGTGGTAACGGTTCTGGTGGTAGTGGCTCTGGTGACAATGGTTCCGGTGGTAACGGTTCTGGTGGCAATGGCTCTGGCGGCAATGGTTCCGGCGGTAACGGTTCTGGTGGCAGTGGCTCTGGTGACAACGGTTCTGGTGGCAATGGTTCCGGCGGTAACGGTTCTGGTGGCAGTGGCTCTGGCGGCAATGGTTCTGGCGGTAACGGTTCTGGTGGCAGTGGCTCTCAAGGCGGTAATGGCTCTCAAGGTGGCAATCGTGTTAAAGGTGATAGCAGTTCTCAAGGCGGTAATGGCTCTCACGGCGGCAATCGTGTTAAAGGCGATAGCAATTCTCAAGGCGATAATGGCTCTCACGGCGGCAATCGTGTTAAAGGCGATAGCAATTCTCAGAAGGGCAACGGTTCTCAAGGTGGTAATGTAAAAGATAATACAAAAAAACAAGGTGATAAATTACCTAATACTGCAACGCATTACCCTATATCTATTTTAATGGGTCTTTCAACATTCCTAATTGGTATGTTACTGTTTATTCGTCGTAAAAACGTAAAATAAGAACAACATCCTTCCATCTAAAGAATACATGAAATACTGTATAAAACCCAAAAGGGCTTTGGATTGCATTTTATTATGCAGCCCAAAGTCCTTTTTATCCCCTATCAAAAGAGTATTAATATGCTTTTCCCCAATACACCATTTGTTTAGCTTCTTTACCACAACAAATACATTCTTCAGCTAAATGCTCTTGCTCAAAAGGCATACAACGTGAAGATACTCCCACCTCTTCTTTTAGTTTCTCTTCACAAGCCAATTCCCCGCACCACATCGCTTTAATAAAGCCTTGCTTTTCGTCAGCTACTTTTTTCATCTCTTCGAAATTTGTCACAGCATACGTATTCTCATCGCGAAATGCTTTTGCTTTATTAAATAAAGCAATATGAATTTCTTCAAGTAATGCTGGAATACGTTCTTCTAATTGATCCATTGGTACAAACTCTTTTTCCTTCGTATCTCTTCTTACAAGTACAACTTGATTCTTTTCAATATCTTTAGGGCCAACTTCTAATCGAATTGGAATACCCTTCATTTCATACTCATTAAATTTCCAACCAGGCGTTTTATTACTAGCATCTATTTTTACTCGTGCAACCTTTTGAATATGTCCTTGTAACTCTGTTGCTTTTGCTAAAACTCCTTCTTTATGCTGAGCAATTGGTACAATAACAACTTGCACTGGAGCGACTTTTGGTGGCATTACAAGTCCATTATTATCGCTATGAACCATTATTAGCCCACCTATCATTCTTGTTGATACACCCCAAGATGTTTGGTGCACATATTGCCACTTACCGTTACGATCTAAAAACTTAATATCAAATGCTTCTGAGAAATTCGTCCCAAAGTTATGAGAGGTTCCCGTTTGAAGCGCTTTTCCATCATGCATTAAACTTTCAATTGTATAAGTTGCCTTTGCTCCAGCAAACTTCTCTTTTTCTGTTTTTTGTCCTTTAATAACTGGTATCGCTAAATAATCCTCACAGAAAGAAGCATATAAGTTTAAAATATTTAATGTTTCAGCCTGCGATTCTTCTGCCGTTTCATGGATTGTATGACCCTCTTGCCATAAAAATTCAGTCGTACGAAGGAATGGTCTAGTTGTCTTCTCCCAACGAACTACTGAACACCACTGATTATATAACTTTGGCAAATCATTATAGGATTGCACAATTTTTGAAAAGTGCTCACAGAATAAAGTTTCAGATGTAGGACGTACACAAAGTCTTTCCGCTAACTTTTCATCCCCGCCATGCGTAACCCATGCTACTTCAGGAGCAAATCCTTCAACGTGATCCTTCTCTTTTTGCAATAAACTCTCTGGGATAAACATTGGCATATATACATTTTCATGGCCAGTTTCTTTTAACTTCTCATCCATCACCTTCTGCATATTCTCCCATAAGGCATAACCATACGGACGTAAAATCATGCACCCTTTTACACTTGAATAATCAACAAGTTCGGCTTTTTTTACAATATCGGTATACCACTGCGCAAAGTCCTCTTCCATCTTCGTAATGGCTTGCACTTGTTCTTTTGCCATAGTCAGTCTTCCTCCTTCTAGAAAATACAAAAAAGCCCGCGTCCCTAAATAGGGACCGAGCTTTGCCGGCGTTACCACCCTGATTCATGCACAAAAATTGCGCATGCTCTCTTTTTGATAACGGGAAATTCCCGCTGCATATGCAGAACTCAAAGGCAGGTTCCATATTGCCTTTTTAAGAATCTTTCAGCCTGGCGGATTCTCTCTCTGCTAAAAAGGTTGAATATGTACTAGTCCTTTTTCATCGTTATAACGAAATAAATTTGTTGATTATCATAATACAAATTCTTTTTTAAAACAATAGCTAATTTTCTTATTATTATATATTCTTTTCATTTTTTACAGTTTTATACGTAGCTTTTTCGAGAGATTTTTACAAGTTGATGTGCAATCATACCAATAAGTGTACCTAGTAGAACGAAGAAACCAATAAATCCATATCCCATTCCTTCCCACCCACCAATAACCATCATGGTAACAGGAAATGATGCTAAGCAAAGAAGTATTACAATCAGTGCAAATATAATATCAAACTGTTTGTCTGGAAAACGTTTCTTTAGTAAATATGAAATAGCAAATACAAGGAGAATTGTGATGCCACCAATGATGTAAAATATACCGAATCCATCTAACCAGTCCATACTATTCCCTCCGTCCATAGATTCCCTTATACTTATTATATGTTTAATTTTTCTGAAAATAAACAATAAATTTTATTCAGAAACATATTTTTATTACTAGGTATTAATAGTAATATATAAGAATAGGTTTTATATAATTAGGAGGATTACTTTATGGATAAAGCATTAACGAATCGTGTCATTATTTTATCATTCGACTGTTTATCAGCTTTAGATTTTCCTATACTACAAAAACTACCTCATTTCCAATCTCTAATAAAAAAGGGCACGGTTGTCGAAAAAGTAGAACCAATTTATCCTTCTGTAACATATCCAAGCCACTCAACAATCGTAACCGGTAATTACCCTAACAAGCACGGTGTTGTTAGTAATACGTTACTTCAACCAGGACGTGAATCACCTGATTGGCATTGGTACCGAAAATCGATAAAAGGAACAACATTGTATGATGAAGCGCGTAAAGCAAATTTAACGACAGCTGCCCTTCTATGGCCTGTTACTGGGAGAGCAAACATTGATTACAATTTACCAGAAATTTTCCCCAATAGACCGTGGCAAAATCAAGTGTTAGTTTCCTTATTTAGCGGTAGCCCACTATACCAATTAGATTTAAATCGTCGTTTCGGCCATATAAGAAATGGTTTATCACAACCAGAGCTGGATGATTTCGTCCTCGCCTCTGCTGTACACACCATTCAGACGAAAAAGCCTAATGTTATGTTCGTACATTTCACTGATTTAGACACGCAAAGACATTATCATGGCTTTGAATCTAACGAAACAATAGCTGCAATTCATAGACATGATGAGCGGCTCGGGAAAATTATTCAAACTTTAAAAGACAGTGACCTATACGAAGAGAGTACAATTATCGCTCTTGGTGACCATAGCGCTTTAAGTGAAAACAAAGCAATTCAATTAAATGTGCTATTCCAACAAAAAGGCCTCGTATCTATAAATAAAAAAGGGCTATTAGTAGATTGGAAGGCCTATTGTCAAAGTTGCGACGGGTCTGCCTATGTATATGTGAAAGACAAAAATGATACGGATACAATTCGAGAAGTACAACTACTCCTTGAAGAACTGCTGCAAAATAAACAGAATGGAATTGAATTTATACTTCATGATGAAGCTGCGAAAGACTGCGGTGCAGATGGTAATTGTTTATTTATGTTAGAAGCGCAAGAGGGGTATTATTTCACTGAAAACTATACAGGAGATTTTATAAAAGAAATTACTGAAAAAGATGTTACGCCTAGTAAAAAATATACATTTGGTACGCATGGATACTCTCCAACAAAACCTAACTATGAAACAATTTTTATCGCTGCTGGAAAAGGAATAAAAACCGGCGTTACCGTCCCGTATATGAGACTTATTGATGAAGGTCCAACTATCGCTAGACTACTCGGTTTACACTTAGGCGAAACAGACGGATCAATTGTAGAGGATTTACTCCAATTGTAAAGAACTGTGTATATATGTAAAAGTTATGTAAAAATCATCACTGTTTCTCTTTTTATAATTTTTATTTTTGTACACTGTTAGTAGAACAAATTTAAGGGGGAACACTATATGAAAAAAATGTCCAGACAAGAAAAAAGCTGGATATTATACGATTGGGCGAACTCGGTATATTCGCTCGTCATTACAACTGCACTATTTCCAATTTACTTTAAAGCAGCTGCAAAAGAAGCCGGGCTATCTGGTGCAACTTCAACAGCATATTGGGGATATGCAAACTCGTTCGCTACACTTTTAATTTCTATACTTGCTCCTATTCTCGGCACAGTTGCTGATTATAAAGGATTTAAAAAACGATTTTTCACATTCTTCTTTGGACTTGGTATCGTATTTACAAGTATGTTAGCAGTCGTTCCAACATCTCAGTGGTACTTATTATTAGGATGCTATATGCTCGCCTTAGTTGGTTTTGCTGGAGCCAACATTTTCTATGATGCATTTTTAGTAGATGTCACTTCTGAAGATAGAATGGATCGAATTTCTACAAGAGGTTTCGCTTTAGGCTATATTGGGAGTACTATTCCTTTTATCGGTTGTATCGCTCTTATTATTCTTGCTCAAAAAGGAACTATCCCTTTATCAGTTGGCATTGCTAGTCAAATTTCATTCGCGATAACTGCTCTTTGGTGGGGGTTATTTACAATTCCAATGCTTAAAAACGTAGAGCAAACACACTATATTGAGCGTCATCCAAGACCTATTAAAATGAGCTTCAAACGTCTTACTGATACTTTTAAAAATATTAAAGAATATAAAACTGTATTTATGTTTCTAATTGCTTACTTTTTCTATATTGACGGAGTCGATACAATTATTACTATGTCTACAGCTTACGGGACCGACCTCGGTATCAGTGCAACGAATCTATTAATCATATTATTTGTAACACAAATTGTCGCTTGTCCATTTGCGTTACTATACGGAAAACTATCTGAAACATTTACTGGTAAAAAAATGTTATATGTCGGTATCATTATTTATATCATTATTTGCACATATGCTTATTTCTTAAAAACGACACTTGATTTTTGGATTTTAGCAATGTTAGTTGCTACATCTCAAGGTGGTATTCAAGCACTAAGTCGTTCATACTTTGCAAAACTAGTACCAAAAGAATCTGCTAATGAATTCTTCGGATTTTATAATATCTTTGGTAAGTTCGCCGCAATTATGGGCCCGGTATTAGTCGGTGTTACAACGCAATTAACAGGAAAAACAAACGCTGGTGTTCTTAGTATTATTGTATTGTTTATTATCGGTGGATTCTTACTCACTAGAGTTCCAGAAAATAATACATCCGTTACACCACCTAGTCCAAAGACTAAAACGCTATAAGAAAAGATCCTCTTCTCATAAGAAGAGGATCTTTTTTATTTTTAACGGTGCGCCTTATAATGAACGACTCTACTGCTTGTACAAAAATAATTTATCAACAGTTGTTCCTAATACTTCAGCTAAACGGAATGCTAACGCTAAGCTTGGATCATATTTATTATTCTCAATTGCATTTATCGTTTGTCTAGAAACCTTGCATTTATCAGCTAATGCGCCTTGTGAAATATTATTTTCAGTGCGTAATTCATAGATTTGATTTTTCACACCATTGCTCCTAACCTGTAAAATTGTTTTTACAACATCAGTATATAATTGGCTCATATAGTTGTCAAAAGTTCCTCAAAGAAAAAGGGAGCAATTTTGCTCCCTTACAATAGTTATTTCGAAGCTAACGAATTTGTTAGTTCCTCTTTATTAGCGACAGCTTCTTTCTTTATTTGCATACGTAGAACTGGCCCTATCGCTAATAAAATAAGTGCCATCGCTATACAAAATACAGTAACTAGTGAAGTTAGTTCCTTTAATCCTCCAGCTAGTGAAGTTCCAATTAGCATTGCCCCCATAAACAGTGGTAAAATCGTCCCATTTACTCTTCCAACCATATTTTCTGGTACAAGTTGAATCATAAGCGTACCGACAACAATATTAACACAAGCTAAACAAATACCTGTTCCAAATCTCATGAAACTAGTAATCCAAAATGATGTAGATAGCCCTTCTACTAAAAATGATATCGCTAATATGCCCATACCGAATATAAACATCTTTTTCGGATTCACTTTTGAAGCGAAAATTGCAGCAACAATACCACCGATTAACATACCTATTCCATCAGCTGCTGCTAAATATTGAACAGCTTCTTTTTCCATGCCTAAACGTTCAATTACAAGAAACACCTCTAATGGAGTTGTTAATCCAACAGCTAAACCCATAATTGTAAAAGTGATCGTAATCATACGTAAATTTTTCGTGTGAAGAACGTATTTCCATCCTTCTTTTATATCATTTTTTAATGAATCTCTTGCCACTTGCTCTTTTTCAACCCATTTTGGTAAAAATGAAAGGGCGATAGCCGATAACAAAAATAGAATGATTAAACTATATAGTGATGTAAATAAGCCAAGTTGTGTATACACAATTGATCCTACAACTGGTCCAAAAATCATAAATAATGACTGTAATGTTTGGTTAAATGCAATCGCATTTGCTACCTGTTCTTCTTTTACATAGCGCTTAAATATACGCGAAGATGAGGGCTGAGAAAACTGACCTACAATCGCGGAAATGAGTGTTGCAAAAAATATAGCCTGCCAATAATCCAGCTTTAACAACAGGACAATTCCTATAATAGACAGTACACTCAACACATCTCCAGCGACCATTGTTCTTTTCGGATTCCAGCGATCTGCTAATGCACCACCAATGAACGAGAAAATAAAGATAGGTGCATACTCCATGACAGATAATAGAGACACTGAAACTGGATCATTATTTGTCCGCTCCATTATGAAATATAAAAGAGCCATATTTCTGATCCAAATTGCAAATTGTTGTAAAATATCAGATGCCATAACGAGCATAAATGCTCGGTTTTTAAATAAAGCGTTCACTTTCATTCCCCTTTCATAAACCGACCGTTCGGTCTAATTTGTTTTGTAAGAAAAGCAACTGACTTATTATTCAGCTGCCATTCCTTTTAACAATACATCTATTGCCTTTTTATAAATACGCTTCAACTCTTTATAATCTAACTCATAGTAAAGTACTCCAAGCCCTGATAATAATCCGTTCACAATATACATAAGATCACGAGCATTATCTTCACGGAACTCTCCAGACTGTATACCTGCTTCAATTAATTTCTCAAACATAACATATGATTCTCTAGTTAAAGCTAACAATTCATCCAGAATCTCTTTACTTACAACTTGGCTCATAGAGAATTCCTCTATTGCATTTGAAATTGGTTGCTGTATGTCCTCTACATGATATTCCGCGAGACCATATAGTTTTTCAGTACTAGTACTATACAACTTCTCTTTTTCATTCCATTTTTCAACCCAATCATACGTATGCTGTTTCACTACAAATAAAAATAATTCTTCTTTACTTTTAAAGTGATAATAAATGCTTCCTTTACTTCGCTCTGTAATTTCACAAATCTCTTCCATAGATGTAGCTGCATAGCCCTTCTGTGAAAATAGACTTTCTGCTTTATATGCAATTTCTTTCTTTATCTCTTCTGCGCTTCTTCTCATATTCACACCTCTTTAAACCGACCGTTCAGTCTAATGATAACAAATCAAAAACCTCTATCGCAAGAGGATATATTCCTTATTTAAGAAAACGTACTTTCAAACCAAGTTCGAATCATATGTATCGTTCCAAATTTAAATGCTAATTTAACAAGAAATACGCCTCCCGCAGCTAATAAAAATAACACTACTTTCTCCTTATTTTTCACTTTCGGTTCCCTTTTCATTTCCATTCCCCTTAGTATATTAAAAATATTAATCAAACGTTTGTTTAACTGTGTTTATGCAATATGTAAGCCAACTAATCAAACGTTTGTTTAAAAAGAAATACGCCTATATAAGGCGCATTTTCATCAATCACCGCCACCACCGCAGCTTCCACCGCTATCTCCCCCAAAAGACCCTCCACAATCATGTGAGCCGCCATCATGCGAGCTATCATTATCAGATCCAGCAAAGAAAAATAATGGTGATGAGCTGTTAGATGAATTATGAATGTTATTTTGTTTTGTAAGATTTACCTTCTTTTTGTTCGATCGAACTGCTGTTACGATTATTCCAACTACAACAAATAATAGTATGACAATAATAAATTCCATATAAAAGCCTCCCTTATTCCTCGAATAATTGAATGGTTCTCTCTAGATTTTCAAGTGAAATGAAGCGCGATTCTCGAAGGATCTCTTTTCCATTATAAAATAATAAAATTGTCGGTCCTGTAAATACGGCATATCGCCCCGCAATCTCTTGCATGTCTTGTAGTAATATCTCTATTTTCTCTACGTAATCATAATTCTCTAATACGCAATTTACTTTTCTTAGCATAACATCACAAACACCACAATTTTCCGTTTTAATAAACAGAAGTACCAATTGTTGTTCTTCGATATAGGTCGCTAATTCTTCTATCGTTTTAAATGTAGTCATCTTATCCCTCTTAGCGTAATTTACGAAATACTTTTTCTTGATACATACGAAAAGCTGAACTATCTTTAATCTTTCTCTTTTCCATTACCTGCTGAAAACGAAGCGTTTTTACTGTTAACTCTTCTCTTAATTTCTTTCTCTCTTCTTCATCATAACAGCAAGCAATTAGATCCTCTATTTTTAATATATCTTTTTGTAGTTCCATTTCTGGTGGAATCATTCCCGCATTTTTTAAAATTTTATAACTCATTCTAAGTTCTGGAGGTACCATTGAAAAATCTTCTAATTGTAGTGGTTTTCCTTTTCCCGGAAGATAATCAAGATCACCGTTCCGTATTGCTTTTCGAATTTTTTCTTCAGCAATGTTCAAAAACACATCCACACTATTCCCTCCTTTACATATTTTTACTATTATTTTACATGATATTTCCTTATCTTTCTACGTCTTTAATAATTGGCTCCATACAATTTTTTCTCAAATTTATTTATAATGAGCTATTTCCTCCCATACTGATCTTTCGTTTTCATATATAGTTTGTATTCAAGCCTTTTTGTATTGAGAAAGTCTTTTACAACTGAATAAAGCGTTTACACTAAATCTTACATTTGTTACGATTTAATCACCCCCAGCTCCCTTGTATAGACTTCGTGATGTCTGATCATTTTATCTAGACGTTTCATACGTCTAGATTCATTTTGATTTATTGGCGTATGCCTTTAAATATATCTTTTATTTTGAAAGGAGAAATGGCTATGAGGTCTCAAAAATTCACACTGCTATTACTATCTCTACTACTTTTCTTACCTCTTTTTCTCACAAATTTTATTACTCCAAATCTCGCATTAGCAGATTCACCAAAGCAAAATCAAAAAATTGTTGGGTACTTTCCTTCGTGGGGCGTTTACGGACGTAATTATCAAGTTGCTGACATTGATGCATCAAAACTTACTCACCTTAACTATGCTTTCGCGGATATTTGTTGGAATGGAAAACATGGAAACCCTTCTACTCATCCTGATAATCCAAATAAACAAACGTGGAACTGTAAAGAATCTGGTGTACCATTGCAAAATAAAGAGGTTCCTAATGGTACTCTCGTACTCGGGGAACCATGGGCTGATGTTACCAAATCGTATCCTGGCTCAGGTACAACTTGGGAAGATTGCGATAAATATGCCCGTTGCGGAAATTTCGGAGAACTAAAACGATTAAAAGCTAAATATCCTCACTTAAAAACAATTATTTCCGTTGGTGGCTGGACTTGGTCTAACCGCTTTTCTGATATGGCCGCTGATGAAAAAACAAGAAAAGTATTTGCTGAATCTACAGTAGCTTTTCTTCGCGCATATGGGTTTGATGGCGTAGATTTAGACTGGGAATATCCGGGCGTTGAAACGATTCCTGGTGGTAGTTATCGTCCTGAAGATAAACAAAATTTCACTCTCCTTCTTCAAGACGTCCGAAATGCTTTGAATAAAGCAGGTACTGAAGATGGCAAACAATATTTACTAACAATCGCTTCAGGTGCAAGCCAACGCTACGCTGATCATACAGAGCTAAAGAAAATTTCTCAAATACTCGATTGGATTAATATTATGACATATGATTTCCACGGCGGATGGGAAGCTACTTCTAATCATAATGCAGCTCTATATAAGGATCCAAATGACCCAGCAGCAAATACGAATTTTTACGTAGATGGTGCTATAAATGTTTATACAAATGAAGGTGTTCCAGTCGATAAACTAGTATTAGGCGTACCCTTTTACGGACGTGGCTGGAAAAGTTGTGGCAAAGAAAATAACGGACAATATCAACCTTGCAAACCAGGTAGCGATGGGAAACTTGCTTCTAAAGGTACTTGGGATGATTATTCTACCGGTGACACAGGTGTGTATGATTACGGTGATTTAGCAGCCAATTACGTTAATAAAAATGGTTTTGTACGCTACTGGAATGACACAGCTAAAGTACCTTACTTATATAATGCGACTACAGGCACATTTATTAGCTACGATGACAATGAATCTATGAAATATAAAACAGACTATATAAAGACGAAGGGTTTAAGTGGAGCAATGTTTTGGGAACTAAGCGGGGATTGCCGTACAAGTCCAAAATATAGTTGTAGTGGTCCAAAATTACTTGATACGCTAGTAAAAGAATTACTTGGTGGACCTATTAGTCAAAAAGATACTGAGCCACCAACGAATGTTAAAAATATTGTAGTTACGAATAAAAATTCAAACTCAGTTCAATTAAACTGGACTGCATCTACTGATAACGTAGGAGTTACGGAATATGAAATTACTGCTGGAGAAGAGAAATGGAGTACAACAACAAATAGCATTACAATTAAAAACTTAAAACCTAATACAGAATACACATTTTCAGTAATTGCCAAAGATGCTGCTGGAAATAAATCACAACCTACCGCTCTTACTGTCAAAACGGATGAAACTAATACGACACCTCCTGATGGAAATGGCACTGCTACATTTTCAGTCACTTCGAATTGGGGCAGCGGTTATAACTTCTCGATTATAATCAAAAATAATGGAACGACTCCTATTAAAAATTGGAAATTAGAATTTGATTATAGCGGCAATTTAACACAAGTTTGGGATTCTAAAATTAGTAGTAAAACAAATAATCATTATGTAATTACAAACGCAGGATGGAATGGCGAAATTCCTCCTGGTGGATCTATTACAATTGGTGGTGCAGGAACAGGTAATCCTGCCGAAATTTTAAATGCCGTCATTAGCGAAAACTAGACGTAATATCCATTAATTATTTCACTAAAGTTTGAATTTAGGTTCGAGCAAGACTTCCTAAATTCAAACTTTTAATTTTATGAAAAATCAAAAATATCACAATAACCTATTATAATTATATTTAGTTTCTAATATGAAGTTTATATGAAGTTCATTTGAATTTTACATGAATTTCCTTTAATTTCTATTGTCTTCCTATAATATCCACATTATCCTTTACATATAGGAATTATTTTCATTCCGTTTTGAACTATCTATATATATAAAGAAAGATAGTCACCTGTTAGGGAAAGGCTTTCGTATTATTATAAATATAACAAAAGAAAAAGCACGCTTATAAGCGCACCATAAGAGTGCTTCTTCATACAATTCTCATGTAAGAGTTCTCGAAAATCATGTTAATCACAAAGAAAAGGCATTAGCTCATAAAAGCTAATGCCTTTTCTTTATTCATATTGTTCAGCATTCCAATCCTCTATATTCCATACTTTTGTTATCCACGATTCATAGAAAGAAGGTTCATGTGAGACAATTAAAATCGTTCCTTTGTATTGTTGTAACGCTTCCTGTAAAGCCATCTTAGTTTCTACATCCAAATGATTAGTCGGTTCGTCTAAAATTAAAACATTGCTTTTCGTTACGATAAGTTCACATAAACGCACTTTCGTTTGCTCTCCACCGCTTAATAAACGAATAGGTTTTAATACGTGTTCTTCTTTCAATCCACACTTCGCTAATGCTTGGCGTGCTTCTTTCTTTGTCATATCTGGTCGTTGTGCCCAAACTTTCTCTAATGGTGTTATTTCTGAAGCAAACTCTTCCTGTGCAAAATAAGCAGGATTTACTCGGTCCCCAACAAAAATCGAACCGCTTAGCGGCTTTATTTGACCTAATAACGTTTTTAATATTGTCGTTTTTCCAATACCATTCTGACCAACAATAGCTATCTTTTCTCCTTTTTTCACTTGTAAATTCAAGTCTGGAAATAACGGCTCACTATAACCGACTCTTAGTTTCTCAGCCTGTAATATACGACTTACTGGTTCATTATAAACAGTAAAAGCAAAACAGGACTGAGGTACATTATTTACCTTTTCAACCCTTCGCATTTTCTCCAATACTTTCTCTCGACTTTTTGCCTGTTTTGCTTTTCGAATTTTATTTTTTTGAATAAATGTTTCTAACTGAGCAATTTCTTTTTGTTGTTTCACATACGCCGATTGTAATTGTTTCCTTTGCACTTGATAACTTTGTAAAAACTTTTCATAATCCCCTACATATCGCTTAACTTTTCGTTCTTCTAGATGGTAAATGACATTCGTAATATTGTTCAAAAACACTTCGTCATGCGAAATGATAATATAAGCTTTTTCATACAACTTCAAGTACGATTGCAACCATTCTATATGCGCTGTATCTAAATAGTTCGTTGGTTCATCTAGCAATAAAACATCAGCTTTTTCTAGAAGAAGCTTTCCTAGTAATAACTTTGTCCGCTGTCCTCCACTTAACTTTGAAACATCCTTTTCCAATCCTATTTCAAACAGCCCTAAACCAATTGCTACTTCTTCAATTTCTGTATGAATTTGATAGAAATTAGAGTTTTCCAATATAGTTTGTAACTCTCCATACCTTACTAACAATTTTTCTACTTCTACTGCCTCAGTCATCTCTTTTGCAATTTTTAACATTTCGTATTCAATTGCATACAAGTTAGAAAATGCACTTTGCAAGTATCCTTCAATTGTTATCCCTTCTTGTAAATCTATATGCTGCTGCAAAAATCCAACCTTCACATGTGGAAACCATTCAATGTTCCCATCATCATGTATAAGTTCTCCTGTTAAAATTCTTAGCAGTGTTGATTTTCCAATCCCATTTTTCCCTACTAACCCAACATGCTCCCCCTTTAATAATCGAAAGCACGCATTATATAAGATGGTTTTCTCACCATACGAATGACTTAAATTTTCTACTGTTAATATACTCATTTTTTTCTCTCCTTTACTTATCGTCCATAAGCTAAATAGAGAGACCAACAGTATGAAGCCTTATTTAATTATGCATATAAAAATGGGTAAGGTGAATACACCTTACCCATTACATATTATCGTAAAAAAGGATTAAGGTTCTTTACCTGCTGTCTTCAATTTAGCTTAATCTTAAAAAATGGGCAGACTTCTCCCATATCAAGCTAAAACCATTTGAAGAACAGTTGATAAAGTCATTTTATCCTTTCACTCCTTTAACATTTGTTATATTAAGAGTATAAACTACTCTGTTATATTCTATTCTCTATTTTCCCTTTTGTTCCTTCTCCATCTTTTCATATTCTAAAAAAAGCCTCTTAACAGTAATTATACTAAAAACTGTTAAAAGACTTTTTCTATTTTTTCATATAAGGAGCTAACACACTTAAAATCTCTTCTTTATCCTTTTTTAATTCGAGTGATGTTAACATATCCATCGTTCTCGGTCTAGGTAATTTCACTTGTACCTCGCCAACAATTGACGCTGGTCTTTGAGATAAAATAAATACGCGATCTGAAAGCAAGATTGCCTCATCTAAGTCATGTGTCACCATAACGATTGTTTGCTTCTCTTGATGCCAAGAGTTTAAAAGCCAGCTATGTACTTCCATTTTTGTAAATGCATCTAACTTTCCAAAAGGCTCATCAAGCAGCATAATTGGCTTTTCACATAAATATGTGCGCAGAAAACTAATTCTTTGACGCATACCACCAGACAATTCATCTGGATAATGGTCTGCATATTCATCTAGTTCGAACTGCTTTAATGCTTCCATTCCTTCTGTCAGCCTTTGTTTTTTCGGCTTTCCTTCAATTTCTAACGGAAGAACGATATTTTGCAAAGCTGATCGCCACGGTAGTAATAAATCTTGTTGTGGCATATAACTAACAACATCTTGCTCTTGTACTTGCTTATCTTTATACATTACGTTCCCGCTTGTTGGTTTTTCAACATTTGCAATCATGTTTAATAATGTGCTTTTCCCGCAACCACTCGGTCCTACAAAAGAAACAAACTCTCCCTCTTGTATAGAGGCACTAATATTCTCTAATACATTCTTTCCGTCGAAAGATTTCACTATATTTTTTATTTGTAATCCGCTCATTTTTCACTTGGAAGGAATTCATTTGTAAAAGCATCTTTTACATCGATTTTCTTTTTAATAACTTTGTTGTCATATAAGAAATTCATGTAATTCGTCCAAATTTCTTCCTTCTGTACTCCCCATGCTTTCGCATCATCTTGATACTTCGTACTTAACCATTTCTGGCTTTCTTGAACTAAATCTTTATTTACATCTGGAACAGCTTTAATTAGAATATCAGCAGCTTCTTTCGGTTCCTTAATTGCAAAATTATAACCTTCTGTTGTTGCACTCATAAACTTTTTCACAAAGTCTTTATCTTGCTTCGTATGTTTTTCACTCGTAATAATAACAGGACTATAGAAATCAAGCGCTGGATCTAAGTCTTTCACCATAATCGTATTTAACTCTTTTCCTTGGCGCTTCGCTTCAATACCATCCCAACCGTAATAAATCCATTCGAAATCTGCATCACGGCCGATTGATTTAAAGAAATCTGTTTGTCCTAAGATGATTTTTTCAACTTTATTAAAATCAGCTTGATGCTTATCCATAATCGTCTTTAATGTCGCTTCTTCCGCTGGTCCTCCCCAGCCGCCATAACGTTTACCTTCAAAATCTTTCGGTGACGTCATATTATCTTTCTTAAGCGATGCAAACGCTGAAGTGTTGTGCTGAATAATCGCTCCTACAGATACAACAGGAATTCCTTCCACACGAGCTAATGTTACATTTTCTTGTGCGCTTATTGCGAAGTCTGCTTTTCCTGATGCTATCATTTGCTCTGCTGTTACATTGTCACCTGGTTGAATAATTTCTACATCTAATCCTTGCTTTTTGTAATAATCTTTCGTTTTCGCTACATACAAGCCAGTATGATTCGTATTTGGAAACCAATCTAATACTACTTTTACTTTTTGATCTTTACTTGCACTTTCTTCTTTCTTCGCCGGATTACATCCAGCCACACCTACCGCTACTAAGGCAGCTAACATAACTTTCAAACCTTTTTTCATTTTCTGCCGTCCTTTCTATATATCCATGGTGCTGTTATTCTTGCCATAAACTCTACGATAAAATACAGGCATAATGTCACTATGACGATGATTGCTGCAACACCAAATACTCGGGCAGTCAAAAAGGATTTTGTAGCCCTCGTAAGCATAACGCCTAATCCTTCACTTGCACCGAGCCATTCTCCGATAATTGCCCCCATTACGCTATATGTAACTGCAATTTTTAAACCGGAGAAAAAGTATGGAAGCACTGCTGGAAATTTTACTTTCTGGTAAACTTGCCATTTTGTCGCCTTCATTGTTTGTAACAGCTTCAACATGTTTTTATCTACTGTTTGAAAACCTTCTAAAATACTAAGCGCAATTGGGAAGAAACAAACGAGTATTACGACCATTACTTTCGGCAACATCCCATATCCAAACCAAATAATAAATAGCGGTGCAAGTACAACAATTGGAATTGTTTGCGAAATAACGAGCAATGGATTTATTAAAATACGAAATAAAGGTATAACGTCCATAATAATTGCGATGCTCGTCCCCAATAAAATTGCAAAGAATAGTCCAATTATAACTTCCTGCAGTGTTTGCATCGTATTTGGTAATAGTAAATCTTTCATCCCAATTAATTCTTGAACAATGGCAGAAGGCTTTGGTAAAATCCACGGTTCGATTTTAAATAATGAAACAGATCCTTCCCATATCGCAATGAGAAGGATAAGCCAAATAGTTGTAATAAGTTTAGATTGCTTCTGGTTTTGCATATTCATCACGGTACTTCCAAACCTTTTCATCTATCGTTACACCAGTGCTTGGACGATAATGGATTTTAATAGAAGTAATCACTTCTTCTGCTCCAGCATCGACGCAAGCTTGTTGCGCACGTTTAACGACATCAAGAAGTACATCTAATTCTCCTTCCAAAGTTGTTTCCATTGCCCCTACTTCATAACGAACTCCCGATTGTTGCACAACTTCAATTGCTTTATCGACAACAGAATATACATCTTTCGTTTTCGCTTGTGGTACTACTGAAAATGACATTGTAACTTGTTGTGACATAATAAAATCCCCCTTATAAAATTAGATTTCAAAAATAAGAAAAGGCTTTCCTACTGCGTAGGAAAGCCTTGTATGCAAGTTATTATAGAATAACATATGCTACATCACTTTAAGTAACTCCCTACGCTGGCATTATCCAGATCAGGTTGAGGGTCGATGTTTACTTACATCCTCTCAGCCAATTGGCTCCCCGGTCCTTAATTCGTTTTCATTGTAGCATGATTTATTTTATTGAACAAACAAAAGCATGCATAATCATTTCATTATTTTTGGAAAATATCCAACTTTTTCACCATGAGCTAATAACTGCTGTATAAATTCTTTATTGATTGCTGGTACTATCAATTCTTTTTTCTTAATCCATTCATTCGTTCTACGCGTACCCATTACAATTTCAGATTGCTGCGCTCCATCTCCTGCAACTTGAGAAGCAATTAACTCTGCTATTACTTCATTTTCCTTCGCTAATTCAAGTCCGGTATTTACATATTCTGAAAGTGGAACCATTTCAAGATTGTATCCACACTCTCCAATTAACTGTATAAATTGTTCAAACTCAATTTGATGTGGATGACAAATATGTAACGTCTCTCCTACAATTTGCGAATCTTTTAAATACAATACAATTGATTTACTAGCAAAATCAATTGGTGTGAAATCAACTTTCCACTTCACATTTGGTGCTTTCCCAATTAATAGCATTGTTTTAATAAGACGATAAAATGCGTTTCCTTCAATATTTTGTTGGAACGAACCTGTTTCTGAATGACATGCTAAATTACCTGCACGATAAATATTTCCGCGCAAACCATTTTTCATTGCTTCACGAACAATGTTTTCCGCTTGTAGTTTACTATTTGAATATACATTCTCTAAGTCTACACTGTAATTAAAATCACCAGTTTTCATGTATGTATCCCATTGATCTACCGCTAATTCTAACGGGATACCAATTGTAGAAATAAAATGGAATGTAGCACCTTTCTCCGCTAATGCTAGCATACGGCTAGTTCCTTGGACATTTATATTTTCAAATTGTTTTACATCTCCAAAATGTCTTACATCTGCACCGCAATGAATTATCGTATCCATCTTAGAACTGATGAACATAAATTCTTCTTCGCTCATCCCAAGATACTCTTCCCCCAGATCACCAGCTACGGCCTGTATACGCTGTAACCATTCTTCACATATATCACTAAAGTAGCCTGTTAATGTATCTATAATTCTTTGTTGCACATCTTTGGTTGGTCTTACTAAACAATAAATAGTAGCAGATGTATCTCTCAACAATTCATATAATATGTGTGATCCTAAATAACCAGTAGCTCCTGTTAAAAAGACATTTGAAATCTGGGTTTCTTCCAAAACGTTTGCATACGTAATAGTATCTGGTTCGTGAATCACTTTATATTCACGAAATACTCCTTCTTTCTCTACTTTTACTTCTCGCTCAATTCGAGCTAATCCATATATCGTTCTTTCTTTAAAGAAATCTTGAATTGTTAAATGTGAAAAATCTTCTTTTAACAATGTTAAGACTCGTAATACTTTTAATGAATGTCCACCAATTGTAAAGAAATCATCATGCACTCCAACTTTTGAAATTCCTAATACTTCCGCCCAAGCGCGCTCTATTTGTTTCTCTGCTTTATTAGAAGGTGCAACATATTCTTGTAGACGAACCGGTTCATACTTTTCTTCTAACTGAGCTAACTTCTTAACATCAATCTTTTTATTAGGTGTAAGTGGTAATTCATTAATATAAATTAGTTTAGATGGCACCATATAATCTGGTAATTGCTCTTGTAACTGATAAACTAATTCTGGTATTTCTTTTTTATTTAAAGTTGTATAGAACGCGATTAAATATTGGCTACCTTCCTTACTCTTCTTAGCAAAAACAGCATTTTCTTTTATATTATGATTTTGAGAAATTTTACTTTGGATTTCTCCTAGTTCAATACGATGTCCTCTAATCTTTACTTGATCATCTTTCCGATGTAAAAATTCTATATTTCCATCCTCTAACAACTTAACAATATCACCTGTTTTATATATATTAACTATAGGATTAAAAGGGTTCTGAATAAAAGCTTCAATTGTTTTATTAGGCTTATTAAAATACCCTTTTGCTAATCCTACTGAATCTATATATAATTCACCAGGTACACCAATTGGACAAAGATTCATATTCTCATCCAAAATCATAACTTGATAATTAGCACATGGTTTACCAATGGGAATACTCGCAACATCCTCATTTAACTGACTAGGTATTTTATAGGTTGTCGTCACTACAGTACATTCTGTCGGTCCGTATACATTATGAATTTCAACATTTGTACCTATTCTTTCTCTCCACAATTTAATAACCTCTACAGGCAACATTTCACCGCCAATCGCAATTCTTTTTAGGGAAGCTAGCTTATATATATCTTCTTCTGCTAAATAAGTTGCTACTTGTCGAACAAAAATTGTTGCTAATGCCAAGATCGAAGTTGCTTTCACTTTATAGATTGCATTTGCAAATGCTTCTACAGACAATCGCTCTTCCTCTAATAATACATACAAGTTTCCTCCGCAGAATAAAGAAGCAAATGACTCCCATACAGAAGCATCGAAACTAAAAGAAGGAAATTGGGCAAATACATCCTCTTCTGTCAATTCATATTGCTTTTGCATCCAAGTGTACAGATTAACAACCCCTCTATGTGCTAACATCGTTCCCTTTGGATTCCCTGTTGAACCAGACGTATAAATCATATAAGCTACATCATCACAATGAATAGACAACTTTACATCTATATCTTCACAAGTTTCACTATCATACATTGAAACTGTTTGAACTCCATCACATGTTATAGGCGTCTCTTTCATCAATATAACTTTCGCTTGGCTATCTTGAATAATGTACTGTATTCTACTTTCCGGATAATCTGGATCAATCGGAACATACGCTGCACCAGCTTTTAATATAGCTACCATACTTACTACTGTGTCTATGCTACGTTTCATAAATATTCCAACATAGTCTCCTAATTGGACGCCGTTTTTAATTAACATATGAGCTATTTGATTACTTTTTTTATTTAGCTCCTCATAAGTTAAAGTACCTTCCCTTGAAGATAAAGCTATACGATTTGGAAATTGAGTAACAGTATTATAGAACATATCGACGATACTTTTCTCAGGATATACTGCTGTCGTATCATTCACTTGACTATAAAGTGCCATCTCGGCCTCTGTAATAATATTAAAATTCTTTATATAATTATTCTTATTTTGTGATGTACCAATTAAAACACCTTGTATTTGTTGTGCATAACGAGTAATCGTTGTTTCCTTCCAATTAACACTATTAAATATTATTTCTACACTTTGCATATTTTTACTAAATACAAATTGTAATGTATTCGTGTCTTGTAGCTCATAATATGTTTCACCAATAATAATAGGTGACATTTCATATAATGTATTACCGTTTTGAAACTCTTCTATTTCTTCCTCATTCATTTCTTTAATTTGTTCCAGTTGCTCTTCAATCTGTAAATTCAAACTTTCATAGGAGAGAAAATTAGAAACTTCAATAGTAATTGGAAATAAACTTCCTCTTACATGATAAAGCACGACAATATGTTTTTCTTTAGAAATATGATATAACCACGTTGCAGTCGCTCCTATTAAATCTACAATATGAGTCAAATTTAGAAATAATTCAGTTTTCCTTTTTATCCTAAGTTCCGTTCCTTGCACATCTTTAGGTATTTTAATACTTCCTTCTACTTTCCCTAAAAATTCTTTTACCATCTCATTATAAGAAATTGCTAATTTCATATTTATGTAAATTCCTCTCTTAAATATAATAAAGGTGTGAAAATTCACACCTTTTTCATCCCTTATTAACAGGCAGATTCGTTCAATTCATAATCAGTAGCGGAGATATCCCCTTTGATTAGAATTGAACTTTCTCCTTATTCGCTTTTAAACTCACCAATAAGCTCTTGTAATTCCTGAGAAAGCCAACTTAAAGAAGTCGCTAATTCTGCAATATCTTGTACTGATATTTCTTGCTCTTTCATGCTTTCTTCAACATTACTACTGCTGTTGGCATAAGTGTTTGCAATATGTGATAATTCATTTACGACTTGAACGATATTCTGGCTATTTTGTAAAATGTCACTCGAATTACCCGAAACAGCTTTTACTTGATCTGTAACAGATTGCGCTGATTTGGAGATTTTTTCAAAGAAATTCCCACTACTTTGAACAAGTGAAATTCCAGTTTCTACTTCTTTTGAACCTTTTTGCATTGAAACTACAGCATCTTCTGTCTCAGCTTGTGTTTCACCAATTAATTTCGCTATATCTTTAGCAGACGCTTCCGTTTGTTCTGCTAATTTTCGTACTTCATCAGCAACAACTGCAAATCCTCTCCCCGCTGCTCCAGCACGTGAAGCCTCAATAGAAGCATTTAAAGCTAATAAATTTGTTTGATTTGAAATACCTGTAATTACAGTTACGATATCACTAATTTCTTTTGACCTTGTTTCTAACGAATAAATGATGGAAGATAAATCTTGTACTGCATTTTGAATTAAACTCATTTGATTAATAATTTGTCCAATCACTTCATTACCTTCAATTGAATGTTGCTCCATACCTTCAGAAGCAACCGCAACTTGTTTCGCAGCCCCAGTTATCTCTTCTACCTTATCTTCCATTCCATGTACAATCCCTAAACATTGTTGTACTGAAGTTTTTTGAGACTGTGCCCCTACTCTTAAACCTTCAATAGAACTTGCAATCTCTTGAACTGCCATGCTGTTTTCCTCTGTACTCGCCGACAATTCTTGTGAAGAAGAAGAAACTTGCTCAGCAGTTTGCCTTACTTTATCTATAATCCCTTTAAACTTTTCAATCGTGTTATTGAAATAAACATTAATAATTCCAATATCATCTGGTCTTTCTTTTAATTTAATACTCAAGTCACCTTCACCAATTTTACGTAACCCTTCTCGTAAATCTTTTAATGGCGCTAATGAGTGACGCACGATAAAGAATTGAGTAATAGTCGCAATCGCTAATGAAATAATGATAAAGAGTAAGCCCTGTATCATAAACTTCTCTTTTGTAATAGGAACAATGGAAGCATCTAAGTCAGCCGCAATAATTGCAACAATATTGTTTTCTCCATCTGTAATTGGTTCTAATATTGTCACCCACGAACCTATTTCATCTTCATATACTTCTGTCATTTGGGCCTTTTTCGTATCAATGACTTTATCGTATGCCTTCATCCAATGAGCGGGTTGTTCATAATAATCTCCCGGCTTTATAGGGAACGCTTTTGTTAACTCTGTAGTCAAACCAACGAGTTGTAATTCTCGCTTTTCATTCGGCTTTGCTCCTGTAACATATGTTTGTCCAACACTTTTCAATTCTTTTGACACTTCATCTAATTTCTCTGTTAACTTTTCTTTTTTCACTTTTTCGGCTGTAGGATCTTTCGCCATGTCTCTAACTAATTCTACATCCAATTTTTTCAATACTATTTCTCCTGTTTCAATAGACTGCCTTTCAAATAAAGACATCATACTATTTTGAAACATGTTGAAACTTAGTGCACCCATACTTCCAACAAGTGTCAAAATAACTAATACGGTTAATAAGACGTTCTTTTGAAGGAACGATAACTTATGCCAATATTTTTTCATTAATATCCACCTTCCTTAATTAACATAAACAAAAAAACAAAATATATGAATATTTTGTTTGAAAATGTTTCTCAATATGTTCGAGAATAAAAAAAAGCCAATGTAAAAGCATTGGCCAAGACCAACCCTATCCGTCCGGTAACTGGCTAGCGTAGCCTTTCGACCTTAGCTCCTGTAGTTTTGCGTCCTCATGTTTCCATCAGTTTGCCTTTCTCGCTGAACGAGTTGAACGATATGGGAGTTCTATGAGAATTAATTTATTCTCTTTCAAAGATTACAACATATAAATCAAAATGTCTACTTATTTAGAGATATAAATACAAATTTTTAACGCATTGCTTTTTCAAAATAATTTCAAAAAGTACGTGAATGTTACTTTTTTTGTGTTATATAATAAAAAATGTATAAACAACAAGGATTTCTTCGGGTATTTATTTAATTTTCATTCAAATTAAACTATTCGAATATATCTTAACTAATGAATTTCGGAGGTAGTTTATCATGTTTTGGCTACAATTTCTTACCTTGTTACTCTGTATTTTTATTGGTGCACGCCTAGGCGGAGTTGGTTTAGGAGTAATGGGTGGAGTTGGTATGGCAATACTCGTTTTTGTCTTCCACTTACAACCAACCGCGCCTCCTATCGATGTAATGCTTATGATTTTGGCAGTAATTACAGCCGCTGGTGCTTTGCAAGCTGCTGGAGGAATGGACTATCTTGTTCATCTAGCTGAAAAGGCATTACGAAAAAATCCAAAGCGTATTACTTTTTTTGCTCCAATTGTTACTTATTTATTCACACTATGTGCAGGCACTGGTCACGTTGCCTATTCTGTACTTCCTGTTATTGCAGAAGTCTCTCGTGAATCAGGGATTAGACCGGAACGCCCAATGTCGATTGCCGTAATCGCTTCTCAACAAGCAATTACAGCTAGTCCAATTTCAGCTGCCACAGTTGCTCTTTTAGCAATGTTAGCTGACTATAAAATCACTTTATTAGATATTTTAAAAGTGAGTATTCCCTCCACTTTCATTGCTTGTATGTTAGCAGCATTCGTTGCTAGTAAGATGGGAAAAGAATTAAGTGAGGACCCTGAATACTTAAAACGATTAAAAGAAGGAATGATTCCTAAGCTTGAAGAGAAAAAAGAATTTGTAGGTGTAAAGGGCGCAAAATTATCAGTTATCCTTTTCCTTGTAGGAACCTTCCTTGTTGTACTTCTTGGTTCATTTGAAGCACTTCGTCCAGGATGGATAGTTGATGGGAAGTTAGCTCGCCTTTCCATGCCGAACACAATTGAGATGGTCATGTTAACTATCGCGGCTCTTATTATTATTTTCTGTAAACCAAATGTAGAAAGCATTGTGTCTGGTAACGTCTTTAAAGCAGGGGCAACAGCAGTTGTTGCTATTTTCGGTATCGCTTGGATGGGAGATACTTTCTTTAATGGAAACTTAAATATGATTCAAGGATCTATTCAGCATTTAGTAACAAGTGCGCCTTGGCTATTTGCCATCGCACTATTCATTCTATCTATTTTACTGTACAGCCAAGCAGCAACAGTACGTGCCTTAATGCCACTTGGACTATCCCTTGGTATTCCACCAGCGCTACTGATTGCGATGTTCCCTGCAGTAAATGGATATTTCTTCATTCCGAACTATGGAACAATCGTTGCTGCCATTAACTTTGACCGTACCGGTACAACAGGTATTGGTAAATACGTATTAAATCATAGCTTTATGATTCCAGGCTTAATTGCAACATTTACTTCTATCGGAATTGGAATGCTCTTAATTTCAATTATGTTTTAAAGAAAAAGCACAAACCTTTATTTAAAAAGGTTTGTGCTTTTTTAATCAAACGTTTGTTTAATTTTTTGGGCAGTCTACTTCTCGATGTAGCACTTAAAATACTACATGTCCTTTTCTACAAACTTCTCTTTACTTCTTCAGCTAATTTTCTCGTACTTTCATACGCAGATTCAGCTAAACTAATTGCTGAAATAACTGAAACACCGTCCGCACCCGCTTCTATAACTGCCGCTGTATTTTCAATTGTAATCCCACCAATACCAACGATTGGCACTGTAATTCCTTGTTCTCTAAAATAAGCTAATCCTTTCGTTCCTTGAACCGCTTTCGTATCTTTTTTCGTACTCGTTGGGAAAATAGGTCCAACGCCTAAATAATCTGCTCCATTTTCGATTGCAAAGCGTGCTTCTTCAATTGTATGAGCAGATACGCCGATAATTTTATCTCCCATTTTTTCACGAACAGATGTAATTCCTTCATCATCTTGTCCTACATGAACACCATCTGCATCTAATTCAATGGCTAATTCTACATCATCATTTACAATGAAAGGAACACTATATTCCTTACAAAGCGTCTGCAATTCTTTTGCAAAGCGCACTCTATCTTCTCCGATTAAAGAACCTTCCCCCTTCTCGCGAAACTGAAAAAGTGTCACTCCACCATCTAACGCTTCTTTCAATACAGCTAAAGGATCCTTCGTGCAGTTATTGCTTCCCATAATAAAATACACTTGTAATAACTTAGACATTTTCTTTGTTTCAATGCGCATCGTATGTTTCATCCCCCTTACTCTAACTCCTCAATCTTTCCATACTTCTCAATATCACCAGCAGTAGTATTCGCTAACTGATTTAAAAATTCAATTTGGAAACTACCAGGTCCCTTTTCCACGGTCTTAGCAGCTGCCAGTTCCGAAGCTACACCATAAAACGTTAATGCTGCTACTGCTGCTTTTACATAATCTTTTTCCACTGCTACAAATGCTCCTATTACAGACGTTAATAAACAACCTGTTCCCGTAACTTTCGTTAAAATAGGGTGACCGTTTCGAATAACAATAGTTCTCTCTCCATCTGTAACAACATCTTCTTTTCCAGTAATGACCGCAACTGTATTTAGTTCGTCTGCTGCCTGCCTTGCAATACTTACAACATTTCCATTTCCAGTACCAGCGTCTACCCCTTTAATTTCCCATTTCTCATTAATAACATTTGCTATTTCAGCTGCATTTCCGCGGATAATTGCTAAATCGATTTCAGCCGGAATATGTCTCGCAACTTCTGTTCGATACGAAGTTGCTCCTGCACCAACTGGATCAAATAGTACTGGCACATTGTTCGTATTTGCTGATTTACCCGCGAGTAGCATCGCTTCTACTTCTTCAGGACGAAGTGTCCCCATATTTAATACTAACGCTCCAGCAATGCTAGCCATTTCTGCTACTTCTTCTTTTGCATACGCCATTACAGGCGATGCCCCAAGTGCCAACAAACCGTTAGCAGTAAAATTTGTTACAACAACATTTGTAATATTATGAACGAGCGGATTAGATTCTCTCACCAAATCCACTACTTTACTAATTTCTTTCATATTCATCCTTTTCATCTCCTAACTATAATGATGGGAGATACACAAAAAGACACTTTGCGCGTACGCAAAGTGCCTGAATATGTGCTTTTACACTCTCCCTACGCTGGCATTATCCAACAGGTTCAAATGGTCAATGACGGACTAGTAGCCATACTCTCAGTTTGTATCCACAAACTCCCATGTGTTTCTTATTCATCTACTTCAAAGTCTACTCTTATTCTAGTAAAATAACAAGTTCTTTACTTTTTCTATTTAATATAGGAGCAACTGATAAAGTGAAACTTTAATTAGTTGGGATTTTGTTCATTCCATTAAAAACAGCTCAAATATGGAGCGAAACTGAATCTCAAGAAGATGTATGCTATAGTTAACGTATGGAAATTTGAAAGGATGTTTTTAATATGTCAAAAAGCGTTGTAATCGCTGAAAAACCTTCCGTTGCACGAGATATTGCTCGTGTACTGAAGTGTGATAAAAAAGGAAACGGCTATCTTGAGGGTAGTAAATATATTGTAACTTGGGCTTTAGGTCATCTCGTTACATTAGCAGATCCAGAAAGTTATGATGTGAAATATAAAAAGTGGAATTTAGAAGATTTACCGATGCTACCTGAGCGTTTAAAATTAACGGTTATTAAACAAACTGGTAAACAATTTAATGCTGTAAAAAGTCAGCTACTTAGAAAAGATGTAAATGAAATTATTGTAGCAACAGACGCTGGACGTGAAGGGGAATTAGTCGCACGCTGGATTATCGATAAAGTTAAGCTAAATAAACCAATCAAACGTTTATGGATTTCTTCTGTAACCGATAAAGCAATTAAAGATGGTTTTGCAAATTTAAAACCAGGTAAAGCCTATGACAATTTATACGCTTCAGCAGTTGCACGTTCAGAAGCTGACTGGTATATCGGTCTTAATGCAACTCGCGCTTTAACAACTCGCTTTAATGCCCAGTTAAATTGCGGCCGTGTACAAACCCCTACTGTTGCAATGATCGCTAGTCGTGAGGATGAAATAAAGAACTTCAAAGCACAAACTTACTACGGCATCGAAGCTCAAACAATGGAGAAACTCAAACTTACTTGGCAAGATACAAATGGCAATAGCCGTAGTTTTAATAAAGAAAAAATTGATGGTATTGTAAAAAGTTTAGATAAACAAAATGCTACCGTTGTGGAAATTGATAAGAAACAGAAGAAGTCATTCTCTCCTGGTCTTTATGATTTAACTGAATTGCAACGTGATGCAAATAAAAAGTTCGGTTACTCTGCTAAAGAAACATTAAATATTATGCAGAAATTGTATGAACAGCATAAAGTGCTAACGTACCCTCGTACAGATTCACGCTACATTTCATCTGATATCGTTGGAACACTTCCAGAACGTCTAAAAGCATGTGGTGTTGGAGAATACCGTCCCTTCGCACATAAAGTATTACAAAATCCTATCAAACCTAACAAATCATTTGTTGATGATAGTAAAGTAAGCGATCATCATGCGATTATTCCAACAGAAGGATACGTTAACTTCTCAGCATTCACAGATAAAGAACGCAAAATTTATGATTTAGTTGTAAAACGTTTCTTAGCTGTTTTATTCCCAGCATTCGAATACGAGCAACTAACATTACGTACTAAAGTTGGTAGTGAAACGTTCATTGCACGTGGAAAAACGATTTTACATGCTGGTTGGAAGGAAGTATACGAAAATCGATTTGAAGACGATGATGTAACTGATGACGTAAAAGAGCAGCTTCTGCCTCACATTGAAAAGGGCGATACATTAACTGTAAAGTTACTTATGCAAACATCAGGCCAAACGAAAGCACCTGCACGCTTTAATGAAGCAACTTTACTTTCAGCAATGGAGAATCCTACAAAATATATGGATACGCAAAATAAACAACTTGCTGATACGTTAAAATCGACTGGTGGATTAGGTACTGTAGCGACACGTGCTGATATTATCGACAAGCTATTCAATTCGTTCTTAATTGAAAAACGTGGCAAAGATATTCATATTACTTCAAAAGGCCGTCAGTTACTTGATTTAGTACCAGAAGAGTTAAAATCCCCTACACTAACTGGTGAATGGGAACAAAAACTTGAGGCTATCGCAAAAGGTAAGCTGAAAAAAGAAGTATTCATTTCTGAAATGAAGAACTATACGAAAGAAATTGTTTCTGAAATTAAATCGAGTGATAAAAAATATAAACATGACAACATTTCAACGAAGTCTTGTCCAGATTGCGGTAAACCAATGCTAGAAGTAAACGGCAAAAAGGGAAAAATGCTCGTATGCCAAGATCGTGAATGTGGTCATCGTAAAAATGTATCTCGTACAACAAACGCTCGCTGTCCACAATGTAAGAAGAAACTAGAATTACGTGGTGAAGGTGCAGGCCAAATTTTCGCATGTAAATGTGGCTATCGTGAGAAATTATCAACATTCCAAGAGCGACGTAAAAAAGAATCTGGAAACAAAGCCGATAAACGCGACGTTCAAAAATATATGAAACAACAGAAAAAAGAAGAAGAACCATTAAATAACCCGTTCGCAGACGCATTAAAAAAATTAAAATTTGATTAAACAAAAAGGTTCCTACCTCTATCGGTAGGAACCTTTTATTTTAGTGAATAATTTTACTTCCTTTTGCATTCTCAACAAATTTTTCACTTGATTTGTTAATTGGTGTTTTCAGTAATAACGCAGCAACAATCATAACTACTACGAAAGCACTTAACACAAGTAAATCTCGCGTTACGATATCCCATAGCATTCCGCCTACTGTTTCACGAATTGCACTAATTGCATATGTGAACGGTAAGAACGGATAAATTGCTTGGAAGAACGCTGGTGTCATTTGGATTGGGAATGTTCCGCCCGATCCTGCTACTTGTAGTACAAGTAAAATGATCGCCATCGATTTCCCAACGTTTCCGAAAATAGAAACGAGTGAGTATACGATACAAACGAAGACTCCACCAATAAATAAACTAAATAACACAAACCAGAACTTATCGACTACGTACGTACCGAGTAAGAATATATCTCCCATCGATACGATAAACGCTTGTGAAAGACCTATCGTTAAGAACGTTAATAAACGTCCGAAGTAAATTTCATGGCTCTTATAATTCGCGCCCTCTTCGTGTACTTCTACTGTTAATAATGAAACCATTAATAATGCGCCTACCCATAATGCAAGCACTGTATAGAATGGTGACATTGCTGAACCGTAGTTCGGCATCGCAAATAATTTATTCTCTTTTAAATTTACTGGATTCGCAAAGTAATCACTTTGCTTCTCAACATCGTTTTTCAATAAGCGTATAATGTCTTTTAAATCCTCTTCAGATTCAAAATCACGAATTTTATCTGCTAATTCTTTAATCTTTTTCTCAGTAGCTGGCATTTCAGCTTTAATATCTGCTAATTTCTTTTTCCCGTCTACTAAGCCTTTTGATGAATCTTCTAGTAATTTTTTAACATCTGGAAGCTTTTTGTCTGCTTCTTTTAAAATTTGAGATGTGTTTTTAGACATCTCTTTTGTGCGAGCAATTGCTGCATTGAAATTTGGAGTGATTTCTGAGTCATATTTAGCTAAAATGTCACCAATTTGGCCCGAAACACTTTTAGACACTTGATTAATACTTTCAATAACATCTGCTGCTGGTTTTTGACCTTTATTAATAGCGTCAATTCCTTTATCAGTTAAATCCATTCCTTTTTGCAAACCATCTTTTGCTTTATTTAACTTAGAAATTGTACCATTAAGGTTTTTATCACTATTCACATCAGCTAACACTTTATTTGTACTTTCCAGAACTGGAATCATGTCATTAACTAAATTCCAACTTGCTTTGAACTGCCCATTCAAATCATTTAAGGCTACTTTTGTAGAATCTAATCCATTAACACCTTTGTTACTTAAGTCTTCTCTGGCTTTTTCAAGCTCTGTTTTTAATCTGCTGTAATCATTTACAGCCTTATCATATTTTTCTCTACCATTGTCTAACGCTTCATTTGTTTGATTTACTAACTCATTTGCTTTTTTTATATCTTGATTTAAATTACCTCTTAGTTGCTGAGCATCTTCTTTTACATTCTCAGCTTTGTTTTTCAATTGTTCAGCTGTGCTTACTGCTTTTTCGAAATCTGCTACAAAATTTGTATTATAATCTTTTTCTGCTTGATTTACTAAATTATTTACTGCATCTAACTTTTGATTTACAGCATCTCGCACATCTTGTTTAACTTCTTGGCCAGAACTAATTAAATCTCCTACATGCTTAACTCTATTGTTAGCATCCACCATAGAATTTTTAAGCACTGTTAAACTTTCCACTCTGTTTCCAAAGAACTGTTTACCGAAGTCCGTTGAAGCTGCTTCCTTAAACGTTGTAAAGAAATCAATCAAATATGAAACGCTATCGATACGCTCTTGGAGCAATTTCGAAGCATCTTGCACATTTTTCTGTGCTACAGCTGGATCCACACCTTTATTTTGAAGACCATCCATAACACTTTTTACATATGCGGTTCCAACACGAGTAGAATTGAAAACATTATTTACAGTTTGATCAATATTTTTAGCAACATTTTTATACCCCTCACCATTCACCTGCGGTAACGCTGGAATCTCTGGTATTTGCGGTATTTGTGGAAGAGTTATATTAGGTAACACTGGGAATTTAGCCGGATCTGGAAGTGCCAGATTGAAATCCAATGATGGATTCTTTAAGAAATCCGTAATTGCCGCGGCACCATCTAAACCTTTTTGCATTACCATTAAATTATTCTTAATAGTTCCCGGAGCGCGATTCAATGTTTCATCATTTCTCGCAAAGAATTTATCTAAATTCCCTAACGCTTCTTGCCCATCATTCATAACACTCTCTACAACTGGCAACTCTTTTTGCGCCACTTTCACAACATCTTCTGCTCGAGTTGCATCATCTAACGCCTTATCCATAAGTGTATTCATTTCTGGGAACTGCGCTTCTAACTTAAATACAAGATCTTTTACTTTTTCGATACTTGGTAAGTTTGTTTCTAAATCGATTCCAAGGTCATTGAAAATTTTAAAAATCTCACCGTTTGCTGTTTTAACAAAGTTTTTACTAATTTCTTCTGTAATACCTGATGCACCTTTTGCTGTAATCTTCGGTGCAATCGCGTTTACTTTTTCATTCACATAGTAATCCAGTTCTGGTTTTTTAGGATTTTCATCCAGAACAGTTGCAATTTTTTCAGAGAAGTCTTTTGGAATCGTAATACTTGCATAATAATCCCCACGCTCAACTCCGTAAATTGCTTGTTTTTCATCTACAAATTTCCAGCCAAGATTTTTGTTTTTCTTAAGGGAGTCTACAATCTCTTTCCCGATATTAATATCTTTCCCTCTTAAATTAGAACCTGCATCTTGGTTAGAAACTGCAATGGGAACCTCTTTTGTATTTCCATACGGATCCCAAGAAGCTTTAATGTTAAACCATGCATATAACGATGGTAAAATCATTAATCCTAAAACAATAACAATTGCAGCCCAATGTTTGGCTACATTCCGTAAATCTGTCTTATAAATACGCCAAATCTGTTTCATAGAAGTTATCACCTAATTATATATTTTTCCTTCTTTAGAAAATGATACATGCATTTTGCAATTATATCACTTTCTACATCGTGTATTAACCAAAAACGTACTATTTTTTCCCATTAACTTTCACTTACTTTATTATATAACGAAGTGAGTCAAAGTATGAATACAAAATGACCAAATCGGTTTTACATTCAATAATAACAAATATATATGAAATGTCATAAAAAATACAAGTATTTTCTCTTGGAAATACTTGTATTCCTAAAAAAAATCCTCACAGCTTTTATTCTCTGTGAGGATTTCTTCTATTATATATCCAATTGAACCTCTACACCGAAATGATCTGAAATTACATTTCTGTTTGTACCATTAAAAATAACTTTTGAAGAATGAACTTTTTTACTTTGGTTACACAATATTAGATCGATTCGCAAATTATGTTTATTTTCATCCCAACCAGCAATCTCGCCTTGGACAGTCGTTCCTTCATCATTCTCTATTGCTAATTCATATGTGTCATACAACCCTTTTTGCATCATATACTCATAACCTTCGCCTTCCAAGCGAGCATTGTTATTAAAATCCCCCATTAAGAAGGCGAGCTTATTACTATCTACACGCTCCATCAAACGATCAACTTGCCCTTTGAATGACTCTTCTTCATCATTCCACCAACCGAGATGGCAAGAGTAGAACGTTATATCTTTACCATTATAAGCAATTGTTGTACTTACAATTTTACGTGTTTTCCAATACGTTGTATCCTCGTTTTCTGAAATGAAGAACGTATCTTCTTTTATAATATTATGCTTCGTTATAATCGCTAATCCTTCTTCATACACGTCATAACCAATATGAGAGAAATCCCAAGTAATATTGTAATCTTTTACATGTAGTGCTTTTAACTCTTCTAATAGTAAAAGTCCAAAATTATCTTCTTTCTTGTTACCGCATACATTTTCAGCTTGTATGGACTGACTTACTTCTTGCAATGCGATGACATCGTACTCTTCTTCTTGAATTACTTTAGCAAGGTATTTTATCTTTTCTATTTGATTCTCTTCTTGCCAAGAATGACAGTTTAAAGTTAGCAATTTCATATTATTACGCACCTAACATATCTTGAATGTCTGACTTTAATACGTCAGCTTTCGGACCATATACCGCTTGTACACCTTTATCTTTTACAATAAGCCCTAAAGCACCATTTTGTTTCCACTGTGCTTCTGGTGCAACAACATCTAAGTCTTTTACTGTTACACGTAAGCGTGTCATACAAGCATCTACGTCAGCAATATTTTCTTTTCCACCTAATAAATCGATAACTTTTGTTGCTAATGAACCATCTTGTACATTTCCTGTTCCTTCTGATGCCTCATCTTCATTATCTATATAGTTACCTGCACGCCCTGGTGTTGGTAAATTGAATTTTTTAATTAAGAAATTAAATAGTGTAAAGTTAAGACCGAAGAACACTAATGAAACAATAACAAAGTTGATTAAGTCTCTTGTTAAACCTGCGTTAACCATCATTGGTGTACGAGTAATTAACTCAATAAATCCAAATGCATGAACACGTAAGTTAATTAAATCAGCTAACGCGAATGCAAGTCCTGTTGTAATAGCATATACAACATATAATACTGGAGCAATAAACATGAACATGAATTCAATTGGTTCTGTTACACCTGTTAAGAATACTGCTAATGCTGCTGATAAAAACATTGGTTTATATTTTGCACGCTTTTCTTTATCAACGTTACGGAACATCGCAAATGCAATCCCCATTAACGCTGCTGTTGAGCCGATAACTTGTCCAGCTTTGAAACGAGCTGGTACAACGTTATTTAATAAATCGTTATATGCCTTCGTATCTCCATTTGCCAATAAATTATTTAAATCTGTAATCCATGCAAGCCATAATGGATCTTGTCCTGCTACAACTTGTCCAACTTTTGAACCAGTTAGCATCGTATATGTTCCGCCTAGCTCTGTATAGTTCATCGGAATCGTTAACATATGGTGTAAACCAAATGGTAATAATAAACGCTCTAACGTTCCATATACAAACGGTGCAACAACTGGTGCACTATCTTTTGAAGCTGCAATCCAGCGACCAAATTCATTTAACCCACTTTGGATGAATGGCCATAGAAGTGATAATACAATCGCAGTAACTGTAGACCAAAGAATTACAACGAATGGTACAAATCGTTTTCCATTAAAGAATGCTAATGCCTGTGGCAGTTTATTATAGTTATAATATTTGTTATATAGATTAGCTCCTAAGAAACCTGTAATAATCCCCACGAAAACTCCCATGTTTAATGCTGGTGCACCAAGTACAGAAGTAAAGTAATCTTTTACAAGTAAATCTCCTGCTATTACTGAAGAAACTGTCGCTTTTGAATCCGCTAACATTTGAGCGTTTACGCCAAATATAGCTCCTGTAATTCGGTTTGTTAAGACGAATGCTAATAGCGCTGCAAATGCACCACCTGCACGATCCTTCGCCCAAGATCCCCCAATTGCTACTGCGAATAAGATGTGTAGATTTGTAATGATTGCCCAACCGATGTCTTCCATTACGCGAGCAATTGTATGAACTGCGTTAACATCCCCAGCAGACATACCAATTAACTTACCGATGGAAATCATTAAACCAGCTGCTGGCATTACGGCTACAACAACTAATAACGCTTTCCCGAACTTTTGCCAAAAATCAAAAGACGTAATTTTCATCTGTTCTTCCTCCCCTTTATTTATAACAACATAATGATTTAAATTATAATTTCTGTTCCCTTTATGAAAACGATTCCTTATGTTACTTTATTTTTATCTTTACGCAACCGTTTTCATAAATCTATTTTAATAAAAGCGTTTTCACTTTGCAATAGAAATTTATTTTTTTTCATAAAAAAAGATGCTCAAAGAGCATCCTTTTTTATTATGAAATGCGATAAACCCTTGTTTCATAAGGTTTTAAAGCAATTGTTGTTACTTCTTCATGTTCCGCAACTTCATAGTTATTTAAAAGCAAACGTTTGCGTTCTAGTGCAAATAAATCCTCATTATACACTGCTTCCTCTTTTGAGATATTACTAATTACAATGACTTTTTCATCCTGTAACGTACGTGTATATGCATAAATTTGTGGATCGTCTTCTAAAAGTAAATCGTACGTACCATAGTTCAGTACATCGTGCTCTTTTTTCAGGGCAATCATTTTCTTATAGAAATTGAAAATAGACTTTTCTTCATTTTTTTGCTTTTCAACATTAATTTCTTTGTAATTTGGATTCATGCTAAACCAAGGTGTACTTGTTGTGAAACCAGCATTCATCTCATCATTCCACTGCATAGGTGTACGTGAATTATCGCGGCAAGAAGCCCATATAATCTCCATCATATCTTGATGTGGTACGCCCTCTGCAATTTTCTCGCGATATAAGTTTTTAATTGCTACATCATCGTAATCTTCAATATTTGGTAACTGAACATTTGTCATACCAATTTCTTGTCCTTGATAAATAAACGGTGTACCGTGCATAAAGAAATACATCGCTCCTAGAGCTGTTGCACTTTCACGCCAATATTGTTTATCATCTCCCCATGTTGAAACGATACGTGGTTTATCGTGATTTTCAATATATAAAGCGTTCCATCCTTTATTCTCTAATCCTTTTTGCCATTTCGTTAATACTTTTTTCAATCCTACAACATCAAGGTCTTTCTTCTTCTCTGCATCCCATAAACTTAAATGTTCAAACTGGAATACCATATTGAACTTACCTTGCTCTTCTCCAACCCAAAGCTCAGCATCTTCAATCTTAACGCCATTTGCTTCACCAACAGTCATAATATCGTACTTAGAGAATGTATTTTCTTTTAGCTCTTCTAATAAAGGTTGAATACCTTTCACATTCATATGTTTATCAAAAGATGGCACATATTTTAACTCTTTTGGATTTGGCATATCCTTAAGGCCTTCTTCTTTTTTAATATGACTGATCGCATCAACGCGGAAACCATCAATACCTTTATCAAGCCACCAATTAACCGTATCATATAGTACTTCGCGAACTTCTTTATTCTCCCAGTTCAAATCTGGTTGTTTACGTGAGAATAGATGTAAATAATATTGTTCTGTTTCTTCATCATATTCCCATGCCGAACCATTAAAAATACTTTCCCAGTTGTTTGGCTCCGCACCATCTTTACCATCATGCCAAATATACCAATCACGCTTCGGATTATCTTTAGATGAACGTGATTCAATAAACCATGGATGTTCATCACTCGTATGATTAATAACTAAATCAATAATAAGCTTCATATCACGCTTATGAACTTCATCTAGTAAAGCATCAAAGTCTGCCATTGTACCAAACTCATCCATAATATCTTGATAATCACTAATATCATAACCATTATCATCATTAGGTGACTTATACATTGGACAAATCCAAATTACATCTATACCTAAATCTTTTAAATAATCCAGTTTTGCAATAATACCTTGTAAATCTCCAATACCATCACCATTTGAATCCATAAAGCTTCGTGGATAAATTTGATAAGCAACTGCTTCTTTCCACCATGTCTTATTCATAGTCCTTCTCTCCTTTTGCATCCCATCAGAATTTTATGCAAACGTTTTCGTAACACTATCATAACAAAATATGAACAGTTTGCAACTGTTTTCATTGAACTCTATGTAGATTCTTTATTCTTATGCTTTATTTATTTCTCACAAAGGTAAATCTCATTCTCCACCTCTCCTTGTCCACGCGTATTACAGACATTTTTCATATATTAATAAAAAGCTCTGATTATTTTGGAAAGGAGTAAGAAATTGAAGCAAACAAAATTAACAGGTCGTATCGTTGTTCCCACAGATCCTGACTACAATGTAGCCCGAATGAATTTAAATTTAAGTATTCCAAAACTCCCTTGTATTATTGTTTTTTGTCAAAATAACAAGGATATCTGTAACGCCTTAAAATGGGCACGTGAACGTCATATACCATTTCGGTTAAGAAGTGGACGTCATAGCTATGAAAATTTTTCTCTTTTAAATAGAGGACTTATTATTGATGTGAGTGAAATGCATCGCATTACTGTTAATACAAAGAAATTAACAGCAACAATTGAGGCTGGTGCAAATCTTGGCACTGTTTATAAAGAACTTTGGAATTACGGTGTTACAATTCCTGCTGGTACAAGTGCAAGCGTTGGAGTTGTTGGATTAGCACTTGGCGGTGGTATTGGTATGCTTTCGCGCTTATTTGGATTAACATGTGATCAATTAATGGAAGTGGAAATGGTACAAGCTTGTGGAAAATTTGGTGCAAAACTCATTCGTGCAAATGAACAAGAAAACTCTAACCTTTTTTGGGCATGCCGTGGTGGCGGTGGTGGAAACTTCGGAATTGTCACTTCCTTAACTTTTCGAGTCCACCCGATAAAAAATGTATCAATTTTCTCAATTACATGGGAATGGGAAGACTTTATTGCTGCATTTCAAGCGTGGCAAAACTGGGCACCTTATATAGATGAACGTCTCACTTCATCGATCGAATTATTCGCCAAGCAACGAAATAAAATTGAAGCACAAGGCGAGTTTGTCGGTTCTCCCTCTGAACTCCATTCCCTATTATCCCCTCTTCTTGAAACTGGTAGCCCCTCTCTCTTTATAGAAGAAGTTCCTTATATAAAGGCTGTCGAATTTTTTAATGGCGGTAACATCCCTGAAAATTTCAAGCGCTCTGGTTCCTATGTCTATAAACCTATTCCCCTTAAAGGCATTCAAATCATGCAATACTTTCTTTCTCATGCACCAAATAAAGATGCTAGTATTTGGCATCAATCGCTCATAGGTGCTGTTGAAAATATTTCGCCGAATGAAACGGCTTATTTTCATCGTAAAGCAATTATTGCTCAAGAATACATTACCTCTTGGAAATGCGATGATGAAGAAAATCAAAATATACGCTGGGTTAAAGATTTACGAGAAAGCTTAGATCCTTATACACTAGGTGACTATGTGAACTGGCCCGATATCGACATTAAAAATTGGCAAACTAGTTATTATGGCTCTAACTTTCACAGATTGCGTAAAGTAAAAACCATGTATGATCCTTGTGATGTTTTTCATTTCCAACAAAGTATTCCTCCTTTTCATACGTGAAACAAGGGGATAACATAAAAAATCATCCAATATACCGTTACCTTGCAGTATGTTGGATGATTCAAGTTGATTTTCTATATCGTTTCAAATTATTGCTCCTACTCATAAACTTTTACTTACAGATTAATTGTACTTCGTATCATTTTCATGCAATAAATGTAATTTAATATCTGGTACTTTATCTTTTTCAATACCATTATTATAAGAAACAGGAACTTGAAATTCGAATTGTTTTGTCTCGTGTTTTTGTAAATAGACTGGTTTCGGTACTGAATAACTTTTTGAATTCTCGTTTGCATTATCATATAAAACAACTTTTAATGCTTGTGAATGATTACGATAATTTTTTAAAGTAACAATGCACTTCGGTTCGATATTATCTTCATTTTTCTCCATTCTACACTGGCTATCTTCTTTTTTATATTCTATTGCTTCTACCCCTGTTTTTCCTGCGTAGTACCATGTTTTATTTAATGTCTGGATGATGTTATTTAAAATAAACGGCATCATTAAAATCAAAATACTAATGCCTACTACTTTTATCTTATTCATTTTTCTAAATGTACTAGACTCCTTTTTTCCTAGCCATTTTAAAAATAATATAAATGCAATTACATGTAGTATGAAAGAAACAATCAATATATTTGAGACTTTATAATCCATATAAACATACGTATGTATTGGAACCTTATAGACATTGAATAGTTTTTCCCCAATTAATTCATTATCATTTGGAATTTTTAATAATAACAAAACCCCTATACTGTAAAAAATAGCTACTAATCGATCATACTCAATACGAATCATTCTTTCTCCCCTTCACTTTGTTTTTTATTATCGATTTTAGCTATTATTACCATACTATACAATCTTTTTATAGAGGATAACGTAAAAAAGTTCCTTATAAATATATAAAGAACCTTATTAATATACATTATGAATTAAAAAATCAATATACAATTTTCACATTGAGATTTCTTCAAAATATGTTGGATTGTGTATTGTAATTTTTTTATCTAAAATTGTAACAATGCTATCATTTTTTAATTGTTTTAATACGCTGCTAACTGTCTCTCGAGATGTTCCAGATATTTTGGATATTTCAATTGTTGTAAGTGGACATGAAATTACAATCTTTTCCCCACTCTGTTCTCCTAAATCCTGCATTAAATAATTTAACGTTTGGATAACACGATCTTGTGCATTAGGAATTGTAATATTTTGCACTCGATTTTCATTCAATTTTAATATAGATGATAATTGCTGAACAACGTACATCAATTGCGTTCTGCTGGATTTTACCATATCTTCAAAGATTACCGTTGGAATATAATATACCTCCACATCCGTCATTGCTTCTGCTGTATAGTTATATCCTCTGTCTGTAAACATACCACCATAAGGAAAAATAGAATACCGCTTTACATAGTCATCGTATAATAAGTTCCCATTTTGATTAACCCGCTCTAACTTTACAAAACCATCTAACATGAAGTAAATTCTTTCCCTTGAATCCCCTTCTAAAAATAAAAATTGACCTTTTTTATAAGTTCGCCAATAAACAAACTCTGTTAAGCCTTTCAATTTTTTTTCTGTTAAATGAGCAAATAATTCGAACTGCTTTAAGTCTTTCACTACGTTCCGTCTATTCATAAAATTCCCTCTCTCTTGCTGTATGTTGGAGCGAAAAATCAAGAAAGCGTATTCAATTTGAATTTTATCATAATTAACTTATATATTCAGATTTCATCATGAAAACTTTATGAACAATGAGTACAAAAAATATTAATAAATAAAAAGAATGAAGTTATTAACTCCATTCTTTTTTTACTACTAAGTAGCGTACATAATAATTTAAACATACATGCATACATTCTGTTTTGAAATAATAGTACCGGCTTTTTCTTCTAGTGCTTCATATACTTTTTCTAAAGACGTAATAATTGTTTTTCTTTTTGGATTTGTATTAACAAAATTAATAGCAGCTTCAATTTTTGGAAGCATGCTTCCCGCAGCAAATTGTTGTTCTTCAATATATTCTTCTAATTGATTCACTGTGACATGCTCTAATTTTTTTTGATTCGGTTGATTATAATTTACATACACATGATCAACTGCAGTTAAAATAACGAGCGTATCGGCATCTACTAATTCTGCTAATTTCTGCGCAGCGAAATCTTTATCGATAACCGCTTCAGTTCCTTTTAACCCTTCTTCAGAATCAATTACTGGAATTCCACCTCCGCCAACAGCTATCACTATGTTTCCATCTTCGACCAAAGAATTAATCACTTTATGTTCATGAATACTTACAGGCTTCGGTGATGGAACAACACGTCTCCATCCTCTACCAGCATCTTCTTTAAACACTGCTTTCGTTTCATCCATTAATCTTCTGGCCTCTTCTTCTGTATAAAAAGGACCAATTGGTTTAGTTGGATTTTTAAATGCCTCATCTTTTTTATCCACAACAACGCGTGTTATAACCGTTGCTACATCTTTGTTTATATTACGCTTTTTCAATGCCTTTTCGATTGCATTTTCCATCCAATATCCAATCATCCCTTGGCTCATTGCCCCACAAGTATCTAATGGCATTGCAGGTGTCTTTTCCGTTTCTGCAGCTTTTTGCTGTAATAAAATATTCCCCACTTGTGGGCCATTTCCATGCGCAATTACTATATCCACATCATTTTCCATTATTTTCACAAGTTGTTCCGCTGTTTTTTCCAACGCTTCTTGCTGCGCTCCCGCAGTAGCTTCTCCAGACTGTATCGCATTTCCCCCTAGTGCAACTACAATTTTTCTTCGTGCCATATTTCAGCCCTCCAGTTCATTTCGCTTTCACAGCGCTTTATAAAGTAATACTGCCTGTAATTAATCCATAAATCGCAAAGAATGCTAAAGCACCAATTGCTACGGATGATGCTAATTCCACTCGAGTAAATATTTGCTTCGAACTCTTTTGCTTTTGAACATTGTAAAAAATAAAAATACCTGGCGCATATAAAGTCATTGTTAATAATAAATACTCTAAACCGGCTGCATAAACTAACCACACGCCATAAATACTTGCGATCAAGCCAATTATTATATTTTTATTTCGATCTGCTTCTTCAGACTTTAAGCTATGCTTCAGTTGATAAAATGCTGAAAAAGCATATGGGATTAAAATGGCTGAAGATGCTAAAGAGAATGCAAAGTTATACGCCTGATCAGAAACGACGAATGTTAACAAGAATATTTGAATTAAACCATTTGTTATCCATAATGAATTTACTGGAGCCTTATTTTTATTTTCTTTTGCGAACCATTTTGGAAATACTCCATCTTTAGCGGCTAAATATGGAATTTCAGAAGCGAGCAAAGTCCACCCTAACCAAGCACCTAACACAGAGATGACTAAACCTAAATTAATAAAAATAGCACCCCATTTTCCAACAACACTTTCAAATAAATAAGCCATAGCCGGATTTTTCAAACCAGCAATATCTGCTTGTTGCATAAGTCCAAGAGACAATAATGTGATTAAAATGTAAATGATGAGTGTACCAATTAAACCAATAACCGTTGCTTTCCCTACATCACTTCTATTTTTTGCTCGACTGGATAAAACAACAGCCCCTTCTACCCCAATAAATACCCATAGAGTTACAAGCATTGTACTTTTAACTTGGCTGCCAACTGCTCCCCATGAAAAAGAACCAGTTTGCCCCCAAAATCCATCTAAGAATGTATCAATATGAAACGCGAAGATTCCTATGACAATAAATACAAATACAGGTACTAATTTTGCGATTGTAGTTACTAAATTCACAAGTGCTGCTGATTGAACTCCACGTAAAATTAACATGTGAACACACCACAATAATACGCTTGCACCAATAATGGATTCTACATTTTGACCGCCTTCAAAGATCGGGAAGAAATATCCTAATGAAGAAAATAATAATGTACCGTAAGCTACATTCCCAAGCCAAGCAGATAGCCAGTATCCCCACGCACTATTAAACCCCATAAAATTACCAAATCCTGCTTTTGCATAGCTAAAAATACCACCATCTAAATCTGGCCGTTTTACAGTTAGATTTTGAAAAGATAATCCAAGTGCAATCATCCCAATTCCTGTTATAACCCAGCCAATAATAATGGCTCCAGCACCAGCACCTTTTGCCATATCACTCGCTAAATTAAAGGCTCCACCGCCAATCATAGACCCAACTACAAGAGCCGTTAGTGTAAACAACCCTAATTTCTTATCTTCACCCATTCCACTCACCTCTCTTTAATTGCAATAACAATACAAAAGCAATAGTGAATGATAGTGTCTAAAGGAGGAGAAAGAAGAAAGGAAGACTCCCTTTCTTCTTTACTCCATGTTTCCTAAAGTAGCTGCCATAACCGCTTTAATTGTATGCATTCTATTTTCAGCTTGATCAAATACTTTTGAATGTTTACTGCGGAATACTTCGTCAGTTACCTCCATTTCTTTCAACCCATATTTCTCGTAAACTTCTTCGCCATACATCGTTTCAACATCATGAAATGCAGGTAAACAATGTAAGAAAATCACGTTTTCATTCCCTGTTTCTTTAATCATTTTCATATTTACTTGATAAGGTCTCAATAACTCGACACGTTCAGCAAATTTTTCTTCTTCCCCCATAGACACCCATACATCTGTATAAATTACATCTGCATTCGCAACAGCTTCTTCCACATTACTTGTTATCATTACCTGTTCATTATATTTTTTTGCTAAATCAATTACTTCTTGTGCAGGCCATAAAGATTCTGGTGTGCAAATACGTACATCCATTCCAACGATTGCTCCACCAACTAGTAAGCTATTAGCAACATTATTTCGTCCATCTCCAACGTAAACGAGCTTCACATTTTTCAACTTCCCTACATGTTCTCTAATTGTTAATAAATCTGCTAGTGTTTGTGTTGGATGCCACATGTCTGTTAATCCATTCCAAACTGGCACACCAGAATTTTGTGCTAAAGATTCTACAGTCTCATGATTAAATCCACGAAACTCAATTCCGTCAAACATACGCCCTAACACTTTTGCTGTATCCTCTACGGATTCTTTTTTCCCAAGCTGAATATCACCTTTCCCTAAATATTCAGGATTCGCCCCTAAATCTGTACATGCTACCGTAAATGCACAGCGCGTACGAGTGGAGGTTTTTTCAAATAAGAGCGCTACATTCTTATCTTCTAAATAATGATGCGGGATACCATTTTTCTTTTTCTCTTTTAATTCTGCTGCCAAATCTAGAAAATATAACAATTCTTCTTGTGTAAAATCTTTTTCTGCTAGAAAGCTTCTTCCTTTTAAATTTGGTCTAGTCATTAACATACTTCATCCCTACTTTCTCCGTTATTTATACTAAATATCTTTACGAACAATTGGCATACTCATGCAACGTGGACCCCCACGACCACGAGATAATTCCGAACTTAGCACTTCAATTACTTCTATACCGTGCTCCCGTAATAACGTATTGGATACATAGTTGCGATCATATGTAACAACTACACCTGGTGCGATTGCTAATGTGTTCGAGCCATCATTCCATTGTTCACGAGCAGAAGCAATTACATCTCCTCCTCCACATGGAATAAGAACTAATTCACTTAAGCCTAATACCTCTTTTAATGCTTCCATTAAAGAAGTACGATGTGTAATTTTAAGAGTTTCCTCATCTGATCCTTTTTCTAAAATATAAATATTCATATTCCCTTTTGGCCCTTGAATGGCTGGATGAATTGTAAACTTGTCATAATCAACCATTGTAAATACTGTATCTAAATGCATAAATGCTCGGCATTTTGGAATTTCTATCGCTAACACTTTCTTAATTTTATTTTGTCGGCTAAAGAGATTTTTAGCTAAACGTTCAATTGCTTTAGCTGAAGTACGAGCAGACACTCCAATCGCAATTGTTTCTTCATTTAAAATTAGCTCGTCGCCACCTTCAATTGGAAATTTATAATCACGATCTAACCAGATTGGTACATTATGTTTTGCAAATCTTGGGTGATATTTAATGATGTACTCCATGAATAATGATTCACGTCTACGCGCTGGTTCTCTCATCTTATTTATCGTTAAGCCATCGCCCACGCTAGCTGCTGGATCACGAGTAAAATATAAATTAGGCATTGGATCTAAGTAAAACGGATAATGATCTTCCATTAATTCATATAAATGTGTCTTCTTACTTGTTTCAATTTCGCTTTTCCGTACACCGCCCATAATTTTTTGAATTAATTCTTCATTTGAAAAGGAAAGTAAATATTCTTTTAAAGTTTGATGTGCAACATTTACGTCGGCCTGTCCTTCTTTTAAAATACGATCAACAAATTCTTCTCGAAGTTTTTTATCTACTAACGCCTCAGCGGCTAGTTTTTCTAAATAAAGAACTTCAACACCCCGATTGCGTAACGTTTGTGCAAAATAATCATGCTCTTTTTGAATAATTGGTAAGTATGGAATATCGTCAAATAATAATTGCTGCAAATAATCTGGCGTCAAGTTTTCCACTTCTTTACCCGGTCGTTTTAATAAAACCGTTTGTAATTCCCCAATTTCTGAAGTAACATGTATCGGATGTTTCATTTGTTGTACCTCCTTTTAAATATGTTTGATGTCTTACAAGTACATAATAAATGCTCTGCACTTTCATCTTTGTGAAAGCATCCACATTATCATTGTGAAATATTAAACAAGTTATTTTTTTAAAATCATACGAATTTGTATTTTTATAACAAACTTTCTCGCTTTTTCAATAAAAAACACATATATTACGCATATATGTTGAATATTTAACTTCCGTATTTAAACAAAAATCCTGTTTTTAATTTTATTAAAAACAGGATTTTTGCATCTAAATAATTAAATTTAATCTTTCTTCTATAATCTCCCTATCTGATTTCGACTGTGAAATTATAAGGCATGTATCATTTCCACATATACATCCTATTTTTTCTTTCCAATCTAACTCATCAAATAAAACACCAATAACATGTGCATTACCAGGTAATGTTTTAATAACCATTAATTGATCTACACAATCAATTTTCACAACAACTTCTCGTAATTTTTTCTTTAACTTTATATCAGTTTGTAAATGCTCTTCTGAGAAAACTTTATATATCATTAATCCTTCTTGAGAAGGTACCTTCGTTAAGTTTAACTCACGAATATCGCGAGAAACCGTAGCTTGTGTTACTAATACATCTTTTTTTGCTAACAATTCTACTAATCTTTCTTGCTTATCTATTTCATACTCCTTTACAAATTGTTTAATTAACCGTTGTCTTTTTTCTTTTTTCATAAAAGACACCCCTTTTAATATTATAGCTCGCTATAATTTTCATTCGAAAGGGAGAGAAAAGAATGTTGCGGAAACGTTCATAGTTTAACTGTAAATATTAAATCAAACTAAATAAAAAAGAGAAGAACAGCATTCTGTTCTTCCTTTTACATTGAAAATCGTTCAATTGTTTGTTTCAAATCAGTTGCTTGCTTCTCTAAATCCTTTAATAATTGATCGATTACTATCATATTTTTAGACTGTTGTAGCGTCACACGCGCCACTTCTTGCGAACCAGCTGACGTTTCTTCAGCAATTGCTGCTACAGCTTTTGTTTGTGCTCCTGTTTGATGAATATGGCTCACTTGTTCATTCATATAACTACTAATTTGCTGAGTTGCATCGGCTACTTCCATAACACTTGATGACATTTCTTTTAAAATTAATTCCGTAGCTTCCCCACGTTTCGCCTCTTCTTTAGCTATTTTCACTTGTTCTGTCATTTTCATTGCAACTTGTTGTACTTCATCTTGCATATTCCGTAATAACTGAGATATGTTTCTTGCAGAATGATCACTTTCATCAGCAAGTTTACGTACTTCTTCCGCAACAACCGCAAAACCTCTTCCATGCTCTCCTGCGCGAGCTGCTTCAATAGAAGCATTTAGTGCTAATAAATTCGTTTGGCTAGCAATCGCACTCACAACAGACACAATATGTTCTACTTGTTTCATTCGTTCTTCTAACTTCTGTACATTTTGCATGGAATCTTCATTTTCTTTTGCCAATGTTTGAATACCTTGAATTAAAGACGTAAAGACACGAGTACTATGCCCTAAAGCTTGAACCATTTCTGAAGACAACGTATCAGACTGCTTCGCTTTTTCTTCTACTTCACTTGCAATAGACGTCGTTGTATCAACAGCAGAAACAATTGCTTGAATTGATGCTGCTGATTGCTCAGCGCCTGAAGAAATCTCTGCAAGAGTCTCAGATACACCTTGCGCTTGTCTCGTTGCTTCGCCTGTTTGTTTTCTAATCTGCTGTACTTGATTGTTTGTATAAGAAAATGTTGTATCAATATTTTTTACCATGCCCCTTAAGTTTCCTAACATCATATTAAATGCAACACTTAAAGATTTAATTTCATCATCTGTCTTCGGTAATGGAACATCTTCACGAATATCACCCTCAGCTGCTTTTCTTGCCGCCTCCTCTAACTTTCGAAGCGGTTTAATTAAAAATACGGCTGCTCCATATGCTAAAATTCCAGACCATACTACCCCTAATAACATAACGATAATATTATATACAGTTTGACTTACATAACTTTGAAAATAATCGTATATCACATAAATAAAAAATATACTTGTTGAATATGTAATGAAAGCTAAAACTGTAGTGAATAGCATAAGTTGTGTACGTAATCCAAAAGAAAATGTTTTCCTTTCTTTTTCCATCTTCCCTTTCCCCCTTTTTATAAGCAATATAAATACTACCTATATATTATTATCCATATTTTCATTATAGAAGGATATAGGGATTTTAAAAATTATTATTTCTTTGAATATCAAATTGCACGAAAAAAATAAAGGATTCTGACAATTTATGACTAATAACAGAAATAAGGGGCAACATTTGTAAAATATATTTTTAACTGGGGGTTTTGTATGATTCAAGTTCGAAATCTAGTAAAATCATTCGGTTCACTTGATGTGTTAAAAGGAATTGATTTAGAAGTAAAAGAAAAAGAAGTTGTTGTTTTAATTGGTGCCAGTGGTTCTGGTAAAAGTACATTACTTCGCTGTCTTAACTTTTTAGAAATGTACGATGAAGGCGAAATTCACTTACAAGGTGAGCGAATTGATCCAAAGCATTCAAATTTAAATAAAGTCCGTGAAAATGTCGGTATGGTTTTTCAGCACTTTAACCTCTTTCCTCATATGACCTCACTAGAAAACATCATAGAAGCACCTATTCACGTAAAAAAATTAGAGAAAGCAAATGCAAAGGATATTGGAAATCAACTTCTCCAAAAAGTCGGCCTTCAAGATAAAGCGGATGTAACTCCTCATCTTCTTTCAGGTGGTCAAAAACAGCGCATTGCCATTGCACGAGCTCTTGCAATGAGCCCTAAGATTATGCTATTTGATGAACCTACCTCAGCTTTAGACCCTGAACTTGTTGGAGAAGTATTGCAAGTTATGAAAGAACTTGCTGAAGAAGGGATGACAATGGTTATTGTTACTCATGAAATGAATTTCGCAAGAGACGTAGCTGATCGCGTCATCTTTATGGATGATGGAAAGATTGTAGAAGATGCTACGCCAGCACAATTCTTTTCAGCTCCATCACATGAACGAGCAAAACAATTTTTACGCAACGTTTTATAATGTAACTTCTGTTTCAAACGAAAAGGAATACATTCATACGGTGCACAACTAATCATCCAAATAAAATATTTCAATAACATACTAAAAAACCATCCGTATGATCAATATATAGGAGGGGTTTTATGAAAAGAAAACTATTAACCATTGTTGCGAGCATTACACTATGTACATCCTTCATACTAGGAGCTTGTAGCAAAGAAAGCTCTACTACTTCATCAAATAGTGAAAAAGAATTTCGCTATGCGATGAGTGGATTATACAAACCTTTTAACTATAAAGAAAATGACGGCAAACTTGTCGGCTTTGATGTAGAAATCGGTGAAGCTCTTGCTAAAAAGATGAACATGAAGGCTACGCCCGTTACAAACCCATGGGAAACGCTAATTCAAGGTCTTCAAGCGAAGAAATATGATGTAATACTGGGTAGTATGGCAATTACAGAGGAGCGCTTAAAAGCTGTTAGTTTCTCAAATCCGTACTATCGCTCTGGCGCCCAAATTTTTGTGGCTAAAAAGAATACCGCTATCTCTTCTCCAGAAGATTTAAAAGGTAAGAAAATTGGTGTTGTAAAAGCTAGTACCTTTAAAAATCTTGTTGCAAAATATACAGATCAAATCACAGAATATGACAGCGATATTACTGCTCTTATGGACTTAGAGCCTGGGCGTGTCGACGCAGTAATTACGGATCAAATGGTTGGTCTACGTATGATAAAAGAAGGAAAATCAAATATAAAAGAAGCCGGAAAACCATTAAATCTTGATGAAATGGGAATTGCTATTCGCAAAGATGATAAAGAAATGGTTGAGAAAGTAAATAAAGCGTTAGATGAAATCATTAAAGATGGTACTTATGAAAAAATCAGTAAAAAATGGTTCGGGCGTAATATTCTTGGTGAAGAGGAAAAAACGAAGTAAGTAAGTTAGCCATTCAAAAGATTCATAAACAGTGCCCCACTGATTAAGTATTCATTTTATGTGGGGCATTTCATTCTCTACTAAAATCTATACAATATGAGGTGAAACGCATGTTTGAAATTTTTATCTCTTCCTATCCCACACTCTTAAAAGCTACTATTGTCACATTACAATTAACATTAACTTCCCTAGTACTCGGTTCATTAATTGGATTATTATTCGCTTTCTTTCGAATCTCTAACAATAAAGTTTTAAATAGTATCGCTCATGTCTACATTGCTATTATTCGTGGTACACCTTTAATTGTTCAAATTGCCATTCTCTATTTTGGAATTACATCCGTTGTTGTTTTCACCCCTTTTTGGGCAGGTGCAATCGCTTTAGCAATTCATAACGGAGCATATATTACGGAAATTTTCCGTGGATCTATTCAATCCGTTGACCGGGGACAATTAGAAGCAGCTCGCTCTTTAGGCATGCCTTACCCTTTAGCTATGCGACGAATTATATTACCACAAGCATTTCGTCTGTCTCTTCCTCCTCTAGGAAACCAATTTATTATCGGATTAAAAGATTCTTCACTTGTTGCTTATGTAGGAATGTCCGAATTATGGGGTTCAGGTTTATCAATTGCAGCAGGTAACTTCCAACAATTAGATACTTACATAATCGTTGGTGCATACTATCTCGTACTTGTTCTTCTATTTACTTATTTCGTTAATCTTTTAGAAAAACGACTACAACGAAAAGAAACTAACTCCGTCCAATTCCATAAAAAGAACAAAAAGGAAGTTTCTTTATAAGAAAAAGCAAGCCTGAGATGGCTTGCTTTTTCACTGCAAAAATATATTAATTTTACTGATTTACTTTTTTAATACTCTCGTCTTCCTCTATATGTTCCTCACGATATGAAATATTATGAGGATCTAGTCCATTTCCTAAAGAACCATAGAAATGCTCTCTATGCGGATCCACTAATTCACTTCCGTGATAATACACACGTGGTGTATTCCATAGGGCTGCTAATGCTTTTGTCATCGGCATTTCGTGATAACGTTCCGGCCACATTTCTTTAATCTTCTCTTTTACTAACGGATAGTATTTAGAGCTCATAGCAGGAAACAAATGGTGTTCTGTATGATATGAGAAATTGAAATGTAAAACGTCTACCCAGCGCGGCACTGTTACTGATAAACAGTTTGCTAACGGATCATTTACTGGAACAATTGGATTTAAGCGGTGATTTGTTGCGATATATGCCATTACAATAAAGTTAGCAATTAACAACGGAATGACATATGCAAATAACCATTTTCCAGGTCCCATAATAAACAATAAACTAATCCAAACTGTCCAAGGCAAAAGAAGTTGAAGCCATACAGATTTTTGATTGGATGACTTGAACTCTTTTATAAAATGAAAGAACATTCGAGTCGAATGCAATGTAAATTGAATTGTTAGTGACAGAAAACTAAAGAATGAACGTACATGTAGAGGCATACGATATACCCAACTCAAAAACTTACTCTTCTTAAGTTTCTCAAGTGTCGGCCATGCATCCGGATCATTCTCTTCATGCTGTGTATGAACATGATGCGTTGCATTATGCCACTTTCTCCAAAGCTTTGGCCCTGTTGATAATGGCATAAATGCAATCGCGCCTAAGAAGTCACGAAGCCATGCCTTTCTTACAACAGTTCCATGTAAAATTTCATGCCCTAAAAATCCTAGTGAAGCAAAACATAATCCAAGAACAATCGCAATTCCTAGATTCGCCCACACATTCAATTCAAATACACCAATCGATATTAATCCCGCCAATGCCACAAGCAAATAAGCCAGTCCACCAAATAAACGAGTAGGCACTGGTTTAAATGCTTTTTTCGGCAAATGTGGTGATACACGTGCTGCATACCACCCAAACGTATGAAGCTCCTTCATCCTTTTGCCCCTTTCTTATGCCGCGCCTTGCGCAACTTACATATATCAATTCTTGCTTCCAGATTGATTTTACTAGATGATCCCAAAAGCATCTATTATAAGGAAAATATACTCACTCTATCGTCACTTATTTTTCGCTTTTATTATCAATGAAAAACATTTCTCTTTTTACCCTCTATCAACCTTTCCACATGATGAATCATAACAATAGAATTTCTATATTGTCAACAACTTTTATGACCTAGTAATAAAAGTTGGTTATATTTTTATAATCATACTTTATTTCACTAAAGAAAATGTATAGATTTCATAAGGATTTACCCACTATATATAGACATTTTCTTAAACGGCATAGACTCTATCTCATTCAATAACTCTCTATGTAATCAACAAACAGAATCATTTGAATTTAGTTTTATATAAATCCTACTTCTTCATAATGCCCCACCTAATTAATTATATTAAAATAATTTATACCCTCTTTTAATAAAAATAGACTTCCTCTAAAACAACACACATGAATTTCATATAATATGGAAATATTAAAAGGAAAATTGTTCTAAAATCAGGAGGTTTCCACAATGACAGGTGATACATTCCCACAACTGCCGCTATCTTATTGGATTGAATCTACTCAATTTCCTACTTTCCCTCGTTTATCCGAAAATATAAAGACGAAAGTTGCTATTATCGGTGCTGGTATTACAGGTATTACTACTGCCTATTTACTTGCAAAAGAAGGCATCGATGTTGTTTTAATTGATTCCGGTCGTATTTTAAACGGAACGACTGGGCATACAACAGCGAAAGTAACAGCACAACATGATCTTATTTATGATGAATTAATAAATCATTTCGGTGTAGAAAAGGCCCGGCTTTACTATGAATCAAATAATAAGGCTCTACAATTCATAAATAAAACTGTTCAAACATATAAAATCGACTGTAATTTCTCAAATGAAGATTCATATTTATATACAACTACTGATAACGGATTAAGAAATTTATCGAAAGAATATGAAGCTTATCAAAAATTAAATATACCTTGTGACTATGTTCAATCTCTATCGATTCCTATTCCAGTACAATCTGCGCTTGTAATGAAAAATCAAGCACAATTTCATCCCCTTCTTTATTTAAAAACACTTTTAGAAAAGTTTGTGGAGATGGGCGGAAAGGTCTACGAACAAACAACAGCCATGGATGTGGAAAAGGGCGATTATCCACAAATAATTACAAAAGAGGGCCATCATATCACTTGTGAATATGTCGTCTCTTGTTCACATTTTCCTTTTTATGATGCGAATAGCTTTTTCTTTACGCGAATGTACGCAGAACGCTCCTACGCTCTTGCAATAAAAGCAAAAACGGAGTATCCAGGTGGCATGTATTTAAGTATTGATGATCCAAAGCGCTCCTTACGCTATATAACAAACAATGGAGAAAAATTAATTTTGATTGGCGGAGAGAGTCATAAAACAGGTCAGGGAATAAATACGATGCTTCATTATGAAGCACTCTATTCTTTTGCTGAAGCCACTTTTGGAATAGATGAAGTTCCTTATAGATGGTCAGCACAAGATTTAATTACTCTAGATAAGCTTCCTTATATCGGACATATTAACGAAAGAAATCCAAATATATTTGTTGCAACTGGATATCGCAAATGGGGAATGACAACTGGAACTGCTGCCGCTCACCTACTGAAGGACTCCATCCTAAAAGTTCACAGTCCCTATAAAGAACTGTATGCACCATCACGCTTCCATGCAAATCCAGATATAAAAACGTTCCTCTCCCAAAACATTGATGTTGCGAAACATTTAATTGCAGGAAAGATTGAAACCGCATTACGTAAGCCAGAAGATCTCGAAGTTGGTGAAGGATCTGTCGTACATGTTAACGGTAAACGAGCAGGTGCTTATAAGGACAAAGAAGGAAAATTACATATCGTCGATACAACTTGTACACATCTCGGCTGTGAAGTTGAATGGAATAATGGTGATTGTACTTGGGATTGCCCTTGCCATGGTTCTCGTTTTTCAATTGAGGGAGACGTTCTTGAAGGCCCAGCAGATCAACCGTTAAAACGAGTTGATAATGAGTAAACAAATAAAGAAGTTCAACAAAATTACTGTTGAACTTCTTTGTTTGTTATAAACCCTTTTCAGATAAAATTCGACACAAGGAGGAAAATATTAACATTAAATAAAATAATATATTCATCTACAAATTAAAAGGGGTGAATATTATGCAACCTTCAGCTCCACCTCATCTAGAATCTACAGAAACTATCTTTCCAAGCTCTATTACAAAACTTGTTGTTTTTATTTGTTGGCTAGCCATTTTAGCTGATGGATATGATTTAGGTATTTACGGTGCCGTTCTACCAAAGCTCCTAGAAGACAAAAGCTGGGCGCTATCACCAGCGCATGCTGGTACAATTGCAAGCTATGCTTTATTTGGGATGTTTATTGGGGCTATTCTAGTTGGAACGATTACAGATCTAATTGGGCGTAAATGGACGCTTATATGCTGTTTAGCACTTTTTTCTATCACAATGGGTTTAGCGGCTATCGCTCCTTCTCCTGAGTTATTTGGATTATCTCGATTTATAGGAGGAATCGGATTAGGCGGTGTTATCCCAACAGCTTCAGCACTTACTGTTGAATATTCACCAAAAAAAGGGCAATCTTTTATTTATGCTCTTATGTTTACTGGCTATCCTTTAGGTATCGTGTTAGGTGCTATTTTGTCCATGCTTATGTTAGAAGATTTCGGATGGAGAATTATGTTTGGTATCGGAATGATTCCACTACTCCTCATTCCTTTCATTATTCGCTATTTACCCGAGTCCATTCAATTTTTATTATCACGTAATCGTCAAGAAGAAGTGAACCAAATTCTTAATCGTTTTCAAATTGAATTTCATGTAAAAGATAAAACTCATCCAGACCCATCTACTATACGAAAGAAAAATGGATTTTTTACTTTATTCTCAAAAGAATACATAAAAGCAACGCTACTTTTTTGGATCACTTATATAATGGGAATGTTTTTAATATATGGTTTAAACACTTGGTTACCACAGATGATGCGCCAGGCAGGATATCCTCTTGGGTCTAGTCTGTCATTTCTACTTATGCTAAATATTACCGCAGCTATCGGCGCATTATTCGCTGGAGCAATTGCTGATCGTATAGGAGCAAAAATTGTTATTAGCATCTCTTATCTTATGGCAGCCATATGTATCGGACTATTAACAATCAAACCATCTGTTACAATCATTTATCTTTTAATTGGCCTTGCTGGTATTGGATCAGTCGGTATTACTCAAATATTAAATGCATATGTAACACAATACTTCCCATCACATATCCGAGCTACCTCCTTAGGCTGGGGACTGGGGCTTGGCCGAGTTGGTGCAATTGCTGGCCCAATTCTCGTCGGTATTATTATGACAATGCAATATGACTTAGCATGGAATTTTTACTTATTCTCCTTTGCAGGTCTTATCGCAGCTATATCTGTTTTCTTCATTCCTACAAAATAAAAAGGGCACAAACTTACTTGTGCTCTTTTTCATATGCTTCAAACAACATATCTCGAAACAATGTATTTAAACTCTCAATATCGATTCCTGATCCCTTTTCAATTCCTTTTACATATTGCTGATAGTAATGAATTTGTTCTTCTAAAAATTGATTTAGCACCTTAATTTTCAATCCAACATCTAATTCAGTACCTGCTTTTTTCTTTATTAACAACTTTTCAATTTCATCTAATACGCTACGTTCTAATGACAATTCTTTAATCAATCGGTCAAATTCTACAGGAGGTAAGGTCGTTTTCTCTTCTAGCCACTTACAAGCTAAAATGGGACGTAATACATAAAAGTACTTTTTCAGCTTTACATTCTCACCTTGCAAAAATTCACGATAATTTTTCGACGCCATATGTAAATAATGATATATCGTTGCTTTTGGATCAAAATTCTTCTCACTCATCTTTTGAAGTAGTTCTGGAAAATTAGAGTTTTTCGAATAAAAAATTGGTGATCGAATCCACTCAAGTAAAGCAGGATTCGACTTCGCGAATAGTTGCAAAGACTTTTTAATATCCCAACCACTTATATCTAAATCATCACTAATTGGATATTCAATTACATCTCGTTTGTCATGGATTGATAAATACCATTCTACCGGATGTATATAAACAAACCTAACATCATAATCGCTATCTTTCGATGGAAAACCCCAAGCACGGCTTCCTGATTCTACCGCAAATAAAATTTTCACATCATTCTCTTTTTCAATTCTTTCTAACTCCGACTCGATTTTCTCTCTCATTTCATAACACCTCCATTTTTTGATTATTTCCTTGGAAATTCGACAAATACAATACTAATTTTACTACATACCAAAAAAACTGTCAGAAATTACTGACAGCCTAATGAAACGTCTATTGTTGCTTTTCGATTACAGTAGTAGCAATTCGTTCAAACTCTTTTTGAATCTCCTCTTTATATGCATCTACTATTGAAAAATCCATAGCAGCAATATAAATTCGTTCTAATTTATCACGAACCGATTTTGCTTTCGCTAAGAAAGACATCGCCTCATTCATTTTTGCTTTATATTGAATGGAAACATCACGAATTTCCTTCGCATATTTCTCATCCGTCCCTGGCGTAACAATAAGGGCATACATATCAATAATTTCATCACCCTCGCGACTTGGAAAATATTCATGTGGTGCGGTGCTATCAAAAATTGCAAAGCCTAATTCTCTTACGATAACCATATCAAGACTATGCGGGTCAAATCCGCAATGATATACTTCAACTTCAAATCCTTTTTCTTCAGCTGCCTTAGCTAACTTTTTGAGCATCGTTGATTTTCCAGAGCCTGGGCGCCCTTTTATAAAATAACGATGTGGTAACCCTTCTGTTAAATTAGGAACAAAATCAACTGCTCCTTTCGGTGTAGCAGCTCCTAAAAAACGATGTTTTACAAGCGATTGTCTCCCGTTTTTATCTGCAAATAATTTCTGGATTAGCTGATTGGTTAGTTCATTTGCTTTATTAAAATCTATATTATCAATATATATCTTCTCCCACTCATCATGTATAACCAATGCCTCTTTAAAACGTGCGTAAGCAGACTGAAAAGCTTTGCTTGCTTCTGAAACAAATCTTTCAATTTCTAACTTCTGCTTTCTTAGTTTATCTGAGTCCCAAGCAATTCCTAAATTTATATACTCTTCAACAACTCCTGGCATTTTTGGCTCAATAACATGCGGCGATGTCCCATCAACAATTCCTGCTTTTAATTTTGGGATAATTACACCATCAACCGATTTATTATCAGAAGAACAATGCAAAAATTCAATATCATATCCTTTTTCAATCCATTCACGACCTATTGCCTTTATTAAAGAAGATTTTCCCGTTCCTGGGCCACCCTTTAAGATAAATAATCTGTCTAATCCTTTTAAATTCTCTTCGTATAAATTGTGAAATCCCCTAGCTGTATTACCACCAGCATAATAATTTAATATATTTCCTGTCACTGCACTCACTCCTTCGCAGCATTCTATTTACATAAGCTACAATATGCGAGCAGCTTTATTTGGGTGAATACCTATTTTGTATTGCACGAAAAAAGGAAATGAATTACAATTTAACTATCGGAAAATTCCGATTTTAAAAACTGAATACTTCTTTATCAAGAGAGGCAGAGGGACCGGCCCTTTGAAGCCCAGCAACCTCAGTTTATACAAACTGAATAGGTGCTAATTCCTGCAAAATGCATTGCATTTTGGAAGATAAAACTCAACTAGCATGTAAAGCTCATCTTTCTTGATACTGAAGGATGAGCTTTTTATTATTTGAAAAACATATATTGGAGGTATGTAAAATGAAAGTAATTGATCTATCGCAAACATTTGAAAATAATATGTCTCAATTTCCTGGAACACCTAAAATACAACTAGAAGCTGTTACAAGTGTTGAAGAATCAGGCTATCAAGTTACAGATTTTCATTCTGTCGTTCATGTTGGCACGCATTGTGATGCCCCTGCGCATTTTATTTCAGGCGCAACGACCATCGATCGATTACCGCTGGATCAATTTGTAGGCGAAGCTGTTCTTATAGATGTAACACATATTCAAGAACGAAAATTACCTAAGGCAGTATTGCATAATGCTGATATAAAAGAAGGTGATATTGTTATTTTTCATTCTAATCTATCCACCAAATGGAATACAGAAGCTTATGAGAAAGAAGCATTTTATCTTTCTGAAGAATTAGCTAAAGAACTAGTGCGATTAAAAGTAAAATCTATCGGTTTAGATTTCATTTCTCCTGATGAAGTCACAACAGAAACATCACCGATTCATCACATATTACTAGGGAATAATATTTACTTAATTGAAAACTTAACAAATCTAGATGCTATCGAAACAAAACGTTTCTTTTTCTCAGCAGCACCTTTAAAAATTAAAAATAGTGACGGTGCTTTCGCAAGAGCATTTGCTGTTATTTTTTAAACACAGCCTATAAAAAAAGCAAAGGCCACTATTGGTCTTTGCTTCTATATTTTCTATTTAAATTAAGAAAGAATTGTTCCACACGGGGACGCACCCAAGCTAAACAATCTATCTCTTTCTTCTTTGTGCAAGCTATCTCTTCTCCATCTACCATTTCAACAAGTTCTAGTTCTAACAGTTGCCTCGTGAATGCTAACATATTCACTTCTTCGGATGGATACTCTTCTTTTAATTTCTCCTCAATTTCCCCCAATAAAAAACCGTCACGCATCATTGCCAATGCATCAATCCAAAGTGGCGGCATTTCATATTTTTCTCCTGTAATTGTATCTTTTACAATATAATTCTTTTGCTCTTTTCGAAATTGAATCGTGTGTAAACATACAGTCGAATTTAATGTTAATTCCATCATACCACCTCTTTCATAATATCTGCATAGAAAAAAGGATGCGTGTGCACCCCTTCTTATCTTTTCATAACACCACTGAACCGCTACATGAGCAATCAATCTCATGTCGATATTTTCCTCCATTATAAACGAAGTATTTTATAAAAAAAACCCTTCTTGAAACATTTTATAAAATGTTTATATTTACACAACAAGAACACTTTTCTGAAAAATCTTTTCTCCCAATACATTAAACGGTCGGCAGAAAAATTTCTACTTTCGTTCCTACTCCTAGACTACTTTGGATCGTGATACTCCCTTGATGTTCCTTAATAATTTTATATGTAATCATTAACCCAAGTCCTGTACCAGTCTCCTTTGTTGTGTAAAACGCCTTACCGATTTTTTCTAACTTCTCATTCTCTATACCAAATCCTTGGTCTTCAACAGAAATACACAAATGTCCTTGCGTTTTTTGATATGCACGAATATGAATTTCTCCACCCTCTGGCATTGATTCTATTCCATTTTTAATGATATTTAATAACACTTGTTTTAATTGCTTGTCATCACCGTTTATAGCCGGTAAATTCCCATCTACTTGTAAATGACATTTAACTCTATATTGCGTTGCATAACTTTCCATTAGATGCACAACATATAGAAGGATGTCTCGTATATTACACCTTTCATAATTTGTTGGCTTTGGTTTTCCTAACAACATCAATTCACTAACAAATCCATTAACCCTTTCAATTTCTTGTAGCATAATGTCGTAGCTCATCGTATCAGTTGGATTTCTTTCTTTTTGCATTTGCGTAAACCCTTTTAACGCTGTTAGCGGATTTCGAATTTCATGGGCAATTGTTGTAGACATAGTCCCAATCACAGCTAAATTTTCCGTCTCTTTCATATTGTTCATCATTTCAACCACTGTTCTTACATAAGATTGAAATCGTTTTAATAAAGAATGTGAAATAATGAAATAGAATATACATAAAACAAGTGGAATTACCACTTTTAAATCTTGTAATAGCAATGTGAAAAATACGTACTTTCCAATTACACTAAAGGACACTAAATAAAAGTATTTTCTATTCACGAAAACTGGGGCAAATAAAATTAATAACATTTCTACCATACTACCATGTTCAAAAGGTCTATCCGTTCGCAAATAAATCATTAAATTATTCACAAGATTGATAAACATGTACCCAAATAAAAATAAATATTTTACAGAATATACATACCCTCTTTTTTGAAGATATATAGAAATAGGAAATAATGCTATTACAAATATAGGCACACCTATCCCAAGACTACCTTCTGGCCAACCTACCGCTGTTCCACTAATATTCATAGCAGGATATACAAAATAATATATAGCGTCATATAAAAAGAATATAATATAAAATAATAATATAAATACCTTTAAGGCTCTTCTTTCTTCATAAATCAAGCTCTTGTATTTATTCATATAAAAACTCCCCTTGATCGATACAAAAAACTTTCATTGTTATCTCCTTAAAGTATAAGTATGAAATTGCTTTCAGGGCAATATTTAACCTTATAATAATGAAAGGAAGGAGATCTCTCCTTCCTTTTGGTAACAACTTACATCCATCTTACCCTGTCATGTAACAATCCATCCGTAAAATTATTATGCCCTATTACAAAATCCTTCATATATAAATTTAAATACTCACCGTACTTACTTTCTGTATTTAATAACAACTCCTCAACGTAATAAGCACCTTGTTCAAATTGATCTAAAAGTAAACTGGACAAGCCCGCATAAATCCCGCACCCTACTTGAAAATACGTTGCATTCGTTTTATATTTACGAAAAACTTGGCTACTATTCATCACATTATACATATATGTCTCACTATTTTCATAAACGAGTAACACACCGACCAAGTCCTCTCCAGCAACCTCTTCTTCCGCTGGATTAAACACTTTACGATTCCAGTTCCATAAATCTTCTACTTGATCTAAGTTCTGTCTAATTATATTTGTTGTATACTCATTAATTCGGTAAAGAAAACCAACTTCCATATTAAAGTTTTTCCCTAAAATTAATACTTCCTCATGTGGCATTAAACAACCATAGAATTCTTTTTCTCCTAACTTCACTTTATACTCTGAAGCATATACATCTTCATAAAAGTAAAGAGGACGATGATGACTCATATACATCGGATAACTCCAGATTGCTTCATCTAAAAATCGCTCTACTGCCCATGAAGCATAAAGTGTATGTGGCTTTATAAGTGCTGTATCATTCAAAAACGATGTGTCATGTTCTACAATATAACATGCTCTTGGCCTTTCATTTGGTCGTTCCTTCATAAGCTCAACAACCATCCATTGAACAACACCTGGATTCATACCTGAACCTATAATCGCTTTTGTATTTGTAAATTTCTCTTTCTCCTTCTCAAACCTTGTATATCTTTCCGTAAGCTGAAAGCCAATTAAGCTATCGTCCTGATCTACTGCCTCATTTTCCAAGGCTGAGTTAATATAACAAATTCCTAGTTCATTACAGCAGCTTAATACTCTAATTGTATCTGCCCCTGAAACATCAATCACAACACTCGTTCTTTTTTCTTTTAAATGTTGTTTAAATTCCACTACATTTTGAAGGTTTATTTCATATAAATATAATTGACTTTTCAAATTCGAAAACAACTCATCATAATAAGTCCTATCTTTTTGTTTTATATCCACCAAATGAAATTTGGCATTCTTTAGTACTTCATAAATTGGATCTTTTTCATTTGCTATCGCTTGATTTAAAATTGCTAAAACTGCTTTTGCTGCTCCACCAGCACTACCAAGCAATGTAATTGATAACGAATTCGGAAACTGCTCCACAAACAAAACCCCTTTAATAAATTAGTTGAGCAGCTCCTCCTCAAAAAATAAATTGAATACATAAAAAGATAGCTCGTACACATTTCTTTATAAATTAGTACAAATTCTTCAAAACAAGATTCCACTATAATATATTTATATTCAATTCATTTTTCCCCTCATATCCAAATTAAACTAAATAAATAGGCTCGACCTTTTCTTCTGCATATAAAAGAAAAAGCCAGCCCTTCCAACTAATCTACGGACAATGGACGGATTTTACATGTTGAATATTCACATACATTTTTGCATCACGTGCTTTTGATATTTCAATATGACCTTCATCAATTTTCGCCATTTTTCCAATTTTATTGGACTCCTCACCTAAATCGAACACCATAATTTTCCCTGTCATTTTAATAAGCTGTTCTTCAAACGTTCTAGCTAACGTAATATTTAACGGATTTACGGGGAGTTCATTTTTATTGAGGGCATACGGTACTTGGTTTTCTTTATACGGAATTAACCATTTTAAATGCTTTAAAGATATATATACCGTTTTATAAACCGGACTATAAAAAACAATATAATCGTTCATCACACTTGTAACATAACCATGTATTGGAGCATTTCCTGCTACATAAACTTCTGTAAAAATCCCTTTAGAAGTACTTAATACTTTTCTCAAAGAAATTGAAGGGGATTCCCTCTTAATTACAGAATCAACATCTGGTTTTAATATTTCTTCGTCATATGGTCTTAAAAATTTATAGTATTGTACATGATATAAAGATATATATACGTAATCTTGTCCATTGTAAAGAACAACGATATCATTTCCTACATCAATTAATACACCTTTAAATCTTTTTTCACCGATTAATTTAACATATATATTTTCTCCAATACTTTTGTTTAACTCATTCATCTATATCCTCCTTCCTATGAATTTCTTCTTACCTGTCTTCCATTTCTAAAAAAATAATCAGGGCAAAGTTCTGTTTTAATAGTAAGTAATTCCTTTTCATACTATCGAAATAAGAAATTGTTCTTCTCTTTCCCTCATAATGCCCCTCTTATTTATTAAACATTATTCATCTTCATTCTTTTTACATTTAACTACTTGACTCACACTCTTAATATGAGACTTAATTACATAAATAACTTCATCGCCGTTTACTAGTGTAATACAGCCATGGTGTACCTCACTTAATAAACCTTCCACACACTCTGGACCGCCACGATTAATTTTTATCCACTTATACTTCAAGTCTTTTAATATATCTAAAAAAGTATCCTCATCAGAGCAGAAACATGAACTATAGCCATCGCCACATTTACTTTCTTTCACTTTCTTCACTAGACTCTTCACATGTTTCAACTGATAATATACTAATTCACCATGAGGTAGTTGTAATGTAAGATAGTCTTTTCCTAACGATACCAGTGTCCCTACTCGACTTTCTGGTCCGCGAAGATTTACTTTTACATTCTCACCAACTAAACATTTAATTTGGTCACAGCATAATACGTTCTCCAATTTTGTATCCCCCTTTCTTATTATCTTCCTCTACTTGATTGTCTTTGTGCGCGAGCGCGACCTGAATTATCGCTACTTTCCTTACTATCGTCGCTCTCATCGCTCTCTCCGCATGCTAATGCATTATAGTTAACACTTTTAATATGCTTTATTGCAATTAATATAACTTCTTCTTTTACAATTAATGTAACGAAGTCACAAGAAACATCTTGTAAAATTCCTTCCACTTTCTCTGGACCACCGCGATTAATTTTCACCCAGCAATATTTGAAGCTTAGAAGTAGTGCTTCAAAGTCGTCTGCACATTCGCAATCTTCCCAATCGCAATCACTTGATCCACAGTCTTTTGCATTTTTCGTAATACTTTTCAGATGGCTAAGTTGATAGTAATAAAGCTCACCTTTTTCATTCTTCAATACGAAGTAGTCCGGACATACTGATATTATTGTCCCTTTTTGAGATTCTGGACCACCCCTGTTTACTCTCACAAAAGATCCAATTAAGTCTTTCAGAAAATCACAATGAAATAAACTCACGAGAAAACCCCTTCCATTAATTTATAAGCTTTTGCACTGATAGTATATGTATCTGTACAGGTTACGTTCTCTATGTTTGTCCTAGCTAGAAAAAAATATGCTTTTAACATGGTAGACTACTACCTATCAAAATTTGAGGAAAGGCTAAGAACTCCTTATGTTTTTGATATCTTCAAACAAAAAATCCCTTATGAATATACATTTCTGCATATCTTCATAAGGGATTTTCCATAGTTTAATCTTCGTCTTTAACATCCATATCTTCTGGAATTGGTTCGTTCAATATTTCTTCCACTAATTGCTTATATTTCTCCATTTGTTCTAAATGTGTATTAAATTGTTCTTTATTTACTAAATATTGCTCTCCATCGAATAGCGCACGAATTTTCTTTTGCTGAATTAACTCTTCAATATACGATTTTGGTAAATTCAAATACTCCGCAGTCTCTTCTACTGTTATATACAATGCGTTCATTCCTTTATTATTTTTTCATCTATACTGTATCTTACTTTACTTTATTTTTGTAAACAAATAAAAAAGATTTTGTAAATGCAGTTCAAAAAGCAGGTAGATGCATTCCATATATTGTATAGTATTATATAGTAAGAATTTTTTAAATATAGAATGGTATTACCCATTTACACAAAGGAGAGTTAACATATGGCTACTCGTCACATCATTACAATGTTAGAAAAAACACTACAAGTTGAAACAGAAAACACAATTTCTCATTTGAATGTATCTTTATCTGATCGTTTTCTTTCTCAAAGCACAGCAATACATGAAAACAATTGTTATCATACAATTGGTGAATGGTACAAAAATCATTTCTTATTCCAACAAGATGATTTCCTTTGGGCTAAATATGCTTTCTATGACGCATATTGTGAAGCCATCAAAAAACAAGGCCATCTTACAAAACGCGTCCGTCAAATATTAGAATCATTGGCTCGAAAACATGGAAAACAATATATTGCTTCTATACTAAATATGCCATTTCCTAATGAACGCGCTAAAGGGACAGCGTAATTTAGCCATGTTCTGCGTAAGCAAAACATAGCTAAATTGTTTTCTAAGATGCTTTACCAATAAAAATGTTCATATCATATGAACTGATGAAACCGGTGTCATTATAATGATTGAAAATATAGTAAACAGGAAAACCCCCACGTACATCTCTCATCCATTTGAATAGAGAAGTATGTGGGGGTATACTTGTTCCTTATTATTTTATCATCTGCTTAATCAGTTCGCGATTTCTCTTCTTAAATACTTCATTATGAGAAGAAACCATTCCGTACTCACTTGCATCTGGTTGGATAAATTGCTTTGCTTTATTCACAGCATTTCCAGCATCTTGGAATGCACCTGCAATTAAGTGTAGTTTCCCTTCATGCTTTAAAATATCTCCAGCAGCATATAATCCATCTACTGAAGACTCACTATTTGCATTACCTGCAATATAATAATTATCTATAATTGCAACGTCTAACTCACTATTTTCTAATAATGTAATGTCGCGTTCATATCCATGATTAATAATAACTTCATCAATAGGTAAGTGAGAAACCTCACCTGTTTCATGATTTGTTAATTCTACATATTCGATCGCTTCATGATTATCACCAGCAATTAATTTTGTAATCGATGTATTAAAGAAACACTCCGCTGAGCTGTTCATAAGTTGTTTTACTTGTGCTTCATGACCAGATAATTCTTCTTTTCTATAGGTTACATACACTTTTTTCGCAATTGGTTCCAATTCATTTGCCCAATCAACAGCAGAATTGCCTCCACCGGAAATAATAACTGTTTTACCTTTGAAACGCTTTAAAGATTTAACTGTATAATTTAAATTCGATACTTCAAATCGCTCAGCACCTTCAATAGATAACTTTTGCGGTTTCAATATACCACTTCCTGTTGCGACGATAACTGTTTTTGAAAAGTGTTCTTCGCCAGTACTTGTTTTTAATGTAAAAGTACCATCTTGATTACGAATAATCGATTCTACTTTTGTATCTAATACAACTTCCGGCTTAAATGTTAACCCTTGCTGTACAAGTTGTTCAATTAACTTATCACCTGTAACTGGCAATAGTCCTCCTACATCCCAAATCATTTTTTCCGGATACACATGTATTTTTCCACCTAAATGTGGTTGAAATTCTATTATTTTTGTTTTCATTTCTCTGAGTCCACTATAAAAAGCTGAATAAAGCCCTGCAGGTCCTCCGCCTATCACGGTTATATCAAACAATTCTTCTCGATTCATTCGTGCTCACTCCTCAGCTATTAATCATTGATTATCATTCTCAATAAAATATAACCTGTTTCCGCAAAATTTACAATCAAAATTACTATTGACAATACACCTATATAAAATTATATTATTTAAAGAATCAATAGTGATAATCATTATCATTTTGTTAATAATTAGCAAATTTGAGATTACATCTTCTTTCATTAATATGGTTAATACTATATTATAAAATCTCATATTCAAGATTTTTAATAAATCATTTTGCTTTACCACTACTCTTTCAAAAAGATTACAGTTAAACAAATTATTGTATACACATATCATCTATGTTAAAGGAGAAAGACGATGAAAAAGTTATTTATTTCACTAACAGTTCTTTTCGTTCTTGTTATGAGTGCTTGTAGCAATGGCTCTACAGACAAAAAGAACGATGCAAAAGGTAATAAATCAGAAACAATTACATACCAATCTGAAAATGGTAAAGTAGAAGTTCCTGCAAATCCAAAACGCGTTGTTGTACTATCATCATTCGCTGGTAACGTAATGTCATTAGGTGTAAATCTTGTTGGGGTAGATTCATGGTCTAAACAAAACCCACGTTTTGATAGTAAACTTAAAGATGTTGCTGAAGTATCAGATGAAAATGTTGAAAAAATCGCTGAACTAAATCCAGATTTAATCATTGGTTTATCAAATGTTAAAAATGTCGATAAGTTAAAGAAAATTGCTCCTACTGTAACATACACTTACGGAAAAGTTGATTACTTAACACAGCATTTAGAAATTGGTAAGTTATTAAACAAAGAAAAAGAAGCAAAAACTTGGGTTGATGACTTCAAGAAACGTGCACAAGAAGCTGGTAAAGAAATTAAAGCAAAAATCGGTGAAGATGCAACAGTTTCTGTTGTAGAAAACTTCAACAAACAGCTTTATGTATACGGCGAAAACTGGGGCCGCGGAACAGAAATTCTGTACCAAGAAATGAAATTAAAAATGCCTGAAAAAGTAAAAGAAAAAGCATTAAAAGAAGGTTACTACGCATTATCTACTGAGGTATTACCTGAATTTGCTGGTGATTACTTAATCGTAAGTAAAAATAAAGATACTGATAACTCATTCCAAGAGACAGAATCATATAAAAACATCCCAGCAGTAAAAAATAATCGCGTATATGAAGCAAACATGATGGAATTCTATTTCAATGATCCACTTACATTAGATTTCCAACTAGACTTCTTCAAGAAGAACTTTCTTGGTAAATAATACAAACATGAGGAATTCTTAATTTAAGAATTCCTCTTCCTTTATTCTATGAACAGAAAAGATGTGAACCGAATGACAAAAGATCATGATAATCCACGTTCTATAGCTTTTACATACAAACTAATTTTAAGCTTAATTGCATTCTTTCTTATTTTTATGGTTGCAATGGTATTAGGTGCTGCAGATACTTCGATAAAAGATGTATGGTTAGCACTCACTTCCTCCGCTAAAGGAGACAAAATATCTATTATTCGAGAAATACGTTTACCACGTGAAGTTGCTGCTATTTTTGTAGGAGCTGGATTAGCCGTTTCTGGAGCAATTATGCAAGGATTAACACGAAATCCACTTGCGGACCCTGGATTATTAGGGCTATCTGGTGGAGCAAATGCTGCGCTTGCACTAACACTTGCTTTCAATCCTTCCATTAGCTATCTTTACTTAACGTTAGCTTGCTTTATCGGTGCTGCAATTGGCGCAATTATGGTATTTGGAATTGGTATAGTGAAAAAAGGCGGTCTTTCTCCTCTTCGAATTGTATTAGCGGGCGCTGCAGTTTCAGCATTTCTACTCGCAATTTCAGAAGGAATTGGCATTTACTTTAAAATTTCACAAGATGTATCACTTTGGACTGCTGGGGGCGTAATTGGAACAACTTGGAGCCAATTAAAAATTATTATTCCAGTCATTTCAATTAGTATCTTTATCGCTATCTTACTAGCAAAAAAATTGACAGTTCTTAGTTTCAGTGAGGAAGTGGCTATTGGACTAGGTCAAAAAATTATTGTTATTAAAACTATTTTATTTATCATTATTATCTTACTTGCAGGTGCATCTGTAGCGCTTGTTGGAAATATGGCATTTATCGGTTTAATGGTACCTCACATGGTACGCCCAATTGTCGGTCCAGATTACCGATTTGTTATACCGATGTCAGCAATTGCTGGAGCTTCCTTTATGCTACTTGCAGATACAATCGGACGTACTATTAACGCTCCGTACGAAACACCAGTTGCGGCAATTGTCGCGATTGTAGGATTACCATTCTTCCTATTCATTGTACGTAAAGGAGGAAAAACATTCTCATGATGCAATCTATTTTAAGAAAACAGCGTCTCATTATACTCGCTTTACTTATAGTAATCATCACAACCATTGTAATTGGAATGGGACTTGGTTCAGCATCTTTATCTTATGATCGACTACTCCCAACATTAATGGGGCAAGGGACTTTTAAAGAGGAGTTCGTTTTATACTCTTTAAGACTACCTAGAATTGTCATTACATTATTAGCTGGTATGGCTCTCGCTTTATCAGGGGCTATTCTGCAAGGAATTACCCGAAATGATTTAGCTGAACCTGGTATTCTTGGTATTAACTCTGGGGCTGGTGTTGCTGTTGCTATTTTCTTTTTATACTTTCCAATAGACGTAGGTTCATTTCTTTACTTACTACCTGTCGTTGGATTTATTGGGGCATTTCTGACAGCTGTTCTAATTTACGTATTTTCATATAGTAAATCAACTGGACTTCAGCCGGTGCGATTAACATTAACTGGTATCGGTTTTGCATTTGCACTATCTGGAACGATGATTGTCCTTATTTCATCCGCTGATCGTATGAAAGTGGACTTTATCTCAAAATGGATTGCCGGAAACATTTGGGGAGATGATTGGACATTTGTTTTAGCAATGCTTCCATGGCTAATTATATTAATTCCATTTGTCTTCTATAAAGCAAATCGATTAAACATTCTAGCATTAAACGAACCGGTCGCAATCGGTGTTGGAATTGAAATTGAAAAAGAACGAAGATACTTATTAATCGCAGCCGTTGCACTTGCTGCCGCTGCTGTTTCCGTAACAGGAGGAATTAGCTTTATTGGACTAATGGCTCCTCACATCGCAAAATCTTTAGTAGGTCCAAGGCATCAAATATTCATGCCTATCGCCGTTTTAATTGGCGGATGGTTATTACTACTAGCAGACACAATCGGGCGAAATATCGTTGATCCTAATGGCATTCCAGCAGGTATTGTCGTTGCTTTAATTGGGGCTCCTTACTTTATGTATTTGTTGCTTAAGAAAGCGTAAAAACATCCTCAATTTTGAGGATGTTTTTTCCTTTCGTTTCCTTCTCCTAACCCTTTATTCACCATTCATATTTCCTACCTCAATACAATTCCTGAACAAAATATTTTTGATTATAAACTCTATTAATGTTATATTATCACATATAACTTTTACGTTTTAAGGAGTATCGTATAATGAAAGCTATTTCTATTATTCTTATCTTAATTGGAATTTTTGGTATCTTAATGGGCGGAATGATGTTCGGAGATATCGGTATTGCTGCAATTATTGGTTCATTAGCAGCACTATTCTCAGGAATCGGTTTTTGGAAATTAGATTCGCAACTCAAAAATATATCTAAATAATTAAAATCCTAAAATGGCCATGGAAGAATATATATTCTTTCACGGCCATTTTAATACACATTGAATAACATTTCCGTTAGATTTCTACTGTTGCCCATACCCTTCAAACTTCTTCGCCAAATTCTCCATCTCGTCTTCTGGCAGTAACTTCGGTTCTCCGACGCTTTTTGTTTGATAATAAATTTGAGCACAAAACTCAATCTCTTCTGCAATAGTAAACGCCATTTTTATATTATTTGCACCAGCAATTAAACCGTGATTTGCAAGTAAAACAGCACGGCGATCAATCATGCCTTCAAAAGCAGCCTCCGCTAATTGCTTCGTACCAAATGTTTCATACGGTGCACAGCGCACATTCGGTCCTGCGAAAGCAATTAAATACGATACAGCAGGAAGCTCCCATCCTAATGATGCAATCGTCTTCGCGTAAGGAGAGTGTGTATGCACAAGCGCATTTATATCTTCACGCTTCCTATAGTAAATAAGGTGCATATCTAATTCACTTGATGGTTTTCTCTCTCCTTCTACTACTTCACCATCTAGGTTTAATATAACTACATCTTCAGGCTTTGTTTCATAATACTCTAAACCACTTGGGCTAATCGCAACAAGACCTTGTTCACGATTAAAGATACTAATATTACCGCCCGTCCCCTTTGTTAAACCACTAGAAATCATTTTCTTTCCATACGCTACAATTTCTTCTCTTTCTTTTTGTAATAACATATACATCCCCCTAAGTATGAAGCTTATGATGACTGACTTTTATATTTATCTACTTATTGAAATAGCTTTTTTAAATTCTCCGTAAACGGTGCCTTTACAATCCCTTTTTCTGTAATAATCGCTGTTACATTTTCATGTGGAGTAACATCAAATGCTGGATTATATACTTTACTTTCTTTCGGAGCTGAATATTGTCCAAAGCGATTAATCACTTCAGAAGTATCTCTTTCTTCAATCGGAATTTCTTTTCCTGTCGATGTCTTTAAATCAATTGTAGGTGTTGGCGCTGCTACATAAAACGGAATGTTGTAGTACTTAGCTAAAATAGATACGCCTAATGTGCCAATTTTATTTGCTACATCACCATTTGCTGCCACACGGTCGCATCCAACGATTACTGCATCAATCTTCCCTTGTGACATGACCATAGCTGCCATATTATCCGTAATAACAGTAACGTCAATACCCGCTCGCTGCAGTTCTAATGCTGTTAACGTTGAACCTTGTAATCTAGGACGCGTTTCATCCGAATAAATTTTTAAATTCCATCCTTTTTCTTTCGCTAAATACATTGGAGCCGTCGCAGTACCATACTTAGTCGTCGCTAAAGCACCTGCATTACAATGCGTTAATACTCCCATTTCATCATGGAATAATGTTAATGCATGCTCTCCAATTTGACGGTTAATTTCTTCATCTTCTCTATGAATTTCTTTTGCCTCTTCTAGTAATCTATTTTTCAGCTGTGAGATTGATAAGTGAGCATTATCTGTCGCTACACTTTCCATTCTTTCAAGCGCCCAAAATAAATTTACTGCAGTCGGTCTTGATGTCGCCAAGTATGTACATACCTTTCTTACTTCATCCATAAATCCTTCTTCCGTACTTTCAGCAAATTCCTTTATCCCTAAATACACTCCATAAGCAGCTGAAACACCAATCGCGGGTGCACCTCGCACTTTCATTACTTGTATTGCATCCCACACACTTTCAGCTGTTTTAAAAGATTCATAGACAATTTCATTTGGTAATAACGTTTGATCTAACAAAACTAAAGCATCATCTTTCCACTGAATTGGTATTAATTGCTCTTCCATCATATTCTCCCCTTACTTCGCGTAGTGCATTGACTGTTCTTTTAACGTTTCTACAAAACTTGTGCCCGTTCTATATTGATTCGCTCGTAAAATAAAACTCTTCGCTACTTGAAGACAAATTCGCTCCGCTCTAGCACGTGCTTCCTCATTCCCAATACAAGTAATATCTTTTACTTTCGCTAATCCAACAATACGGCGAATTAATTCCAGACCTGTCACTGCAGCTGTATCCTCTAATACAGATTGCAAATAGACTTCGCTAAAGCCTTCTTCCTTCGCCATAATCTCGGTCACATGAATATCCCAAGCACCTAAAAACTTCTGCTTAAATAAATCAATTACCTCTACCATCGTAGTTTGTAACCAATCCATATACGTATCTTTCTCAGCTCCAGGTGACATCGTTGCATCTGCATTCACCCAAGCAAACATTAAATTCGCCATTACATTCCCAACGTCATATCCCATAGGTCCATAAAAAGCAAACTCAGGATCAATAACCTTTGTAGAATCATCTCTTACAAAAACAGAACCAGTATGTAAATCACCATGAAGTAATGCCTGTGCATTCGTCATAAAAGAAAATTTACGTTTCGCTACTTCCATACGAAGCTCTTTATCACTATAAATATGTTCCCTAATCCATCCCTCATTTAACGGAAATAACTCATTACGCTTATTATGATTGGTAAATGGTTCTGAATATACGAGGTCCTCTGTAATCTCACATAATTCAGGATTTATATAATTCTTCACAAATTCCTTCTTCTCTTTATGATTCATTACAACATCCGATGTTAACAAAAGTGTATTTACCATAAAAGTAGTTAAATCATCCGCAAGCCTCGGAAATATTTGATGATTTATAAGTGCTGTACGTAATATTGTGTGATTCGATAAATCTTCCATTACGCAACAATTCATCACACTATCAAATAAATACACCTTAGGAACAAGTCCAGGTGCTAACTCATCCTCTAACTGCAAAAGATCTGATTCTATACGAATACGATTCGTCGACAACTTAAACTCATCTGAAATGCGAGCTGTATCCCCAGCTTGCTTTACGATGACAGACATGTTCTCTTTTTCATCCCAAACGCGGAACACATAATTTAAATTGCCATCACCTATTTCTTTACACTGTAACCCCTTTGCATTTTCAAACTTAGATAATTTCTCTTTCACATATGCAATCACATCTTTAGCTTCCATTAAAAAATACTTCGTGAACTTAGACATGGTTTCCCCTCCATACTAATTGTAAGCGTTTTCTAAAAGCTATAAAAAATAATAGGTTGAATTTTTTCATCCTATAAATATATATTCTTCTTTTTGAAAGGTATATCTAGGTTTTATTATATCTTGTTAGCACTTTGAGTCAATGTTTCTAACTATCATCGTAATATACTTCCTAATTATATATTTGGGATGACAAAAATTGTTCAAAAATTTTCCGATTCATTTTATTTTATTTATCACAAAATTCTTTGTAAAATAGAAGTAAGCAGTTCCTTTTCAAAACTACAACTTCTAAGAAATATTTCCTTCCCAAGAAATTAAACTTACACACTATCTCTAACATACACACTAAACTTTCAACTACTCATCTAAAATTTATAGACTTAAAATTACCTTTCCATTCCCTGTTAGTCTTAATTGAGAATAAATATTAATTAAATTGGTATAAAGTTGGTTTATTCTCTTGACAAAATAACCACTTCTATATGATAATTAATATCGAATTAGAATTATTATAGTTAATTAAAAAATATATTTTATGAGCACACTATTTTTTGATGCTCAAAACCAACATTTAGGAGGAATTTTAACATGTTATTAATCGGCACAGAAGTAAAACCGTTTAAAGCTAATGCTTACCATAATGGAGAATTTATCCAAGTTACTGACGAAAGTTTAAAAGGAAAATGGAGTGTAGTTTGTTTCTACCCAGCTGACTTCACATTCGTTTGCCCAACTGAACTTGAAGACTTACAAAACCAATACGCAACTCTAAAAGACTTAGGCGTTGAAGTATACTCTGTATCTACAGACACTCACTTCACTCACAAAGCATGGCATGATAGCTCAGAAACTATCGGCAAAATCGAGTACATCATGATTGGTGACCCAACTCGCACAATCACTACAAACTTCAACGTTTTAATGGAAGAAGAAGGTCTTGCTGCTCGTGGTACATTCATCATCGATCCAGACGGCGTTATCCAATCTATGGAAATCAATGCTGACGGTATCGGCCGTGACGCAAGCATTCTTGTTAACAAAATTAAAGCTGCTCAATACGTACGTAACAACCCAGGTGAAGTTTGCCCAGCTAAATGGCAAGAGGGTTCTGCAACACTTAAACCAAGCCTTGACCTTGTAGGCAAAATCTAAGGAGTTCGATCAAAATGATACTAGATGCAGATATAAAAACACAACTATCCCAATACCTTCAGTTAATGGAGAACGATATTTTACTTAAAGTAAGCGCAGGAGACGATAACGTATCTAAAGATATGTTAGCTCTAGTAGACGAATTAGCTACTATGTCATCTAAGATTACAGTAGAAAAAGTTGAATTAGAGAGAACACCAAGCTTTAGCGTAAACCGCCCTGGTGAAGACACTGGTGTCGTATTCGCTGGTATTCCATTAGGACACGAATTTACATCATTAGTGCTAGCTTTACTACAAGTAAGTGGACGCGCTCCAAAAATTGAACAAAAATTAATCGATCAAATTAAAAACATTCAAGGCGAATATCATTTTGAATCTTATATCAGCCTAAGTTGTCATAACTGTCCTGATGTTGTACAAGCTCTTAACGTAATGAGCGTTCTTAACTCTAGTATTACACATACTATGATTGATGGCGCTGCATTCAAAGAGGAAGTAGAAAGCAAAGATATCATGGCAGTACCAACTGTTTACCTAAACGGCGAATCTTTCGGAAGCGGTCGTATGACACTTGAAGAAATTTTAGCTAAAATGGGTAACGGTCCAGATGCATCAGAGCTTTCTGATAAAGATCCATACGATGTTCTTGTTGTTGGTGGCGGCCCTGCTGGTGCAAGTGCAGCAATTTACGCAGCACGTAAAGGCATCCGCACTGGTATCGTTGCTGAGCGCTTCGGTGGTCAAGTAATGGATACTATGGGCATTGAGAACTTCATCAGCGTAAAACGCACTGAAGGTCCTAAGCTAGTAGCAAGCCTTGAAGAGCACGTAAAAGAATACGACATCGATGTAATGAATCTACAACGTGCGAAACGTTTAGAGAAAAAAGAACTTATTGAAGTGGAACTTGAAAACGGCGCTATTCTGAAAAGTAAGAGCGTAATCGTTTCTACAGGTGCTCGCTGGCGTAATGTTGGCGTACCAGGTGAAGCTGAGTTCAAAAATAAAGGTGTAGCATACTGCCCACACTGTGATGGTCCATTATTCACTGGAAAAGACGTAGCAGTTATCGGCGGAGGTAACTCTGGTATTGAAGCGGCTATCGACTTAGCAGGTATCGTTAAGCACGTAACTGTTCTTGAATTCATGCCAGAATTAAAAGCTGATGCTGTATTACAAGAGCGTCTTAACAGCTTACCAAACGTAACTGTTCTGAAAAACGTTCAAACGAAAGAAATCACTGGTACTGATAAAGTAAACGGTATTTCTTACATCGATCGTGAAACTGAAGAAGTTCATCACGTTGAATTACAAGGTGTATTCGTACAAATCGGTCTTGTGCCAAACACAGACTGGTTAGGCGAAACAGTTGAACGCGCTCGCGGTGAAATCGTAACAGACAAGCACGGCGCTACAAACGTACCAGGAGTGTTTGCTGCAGGTGACTGTACAAATAATCCGTACAAACAAATCATCATCTCTATGGGTTCAGGTGCAAACGCAGCTTTAGGTGCATTTGATTACTTAATCCGTAACTAATAAAAAAAACAGGTGCCTTGGCACCTGTTTTTTTTATTACCCTAATGTATAAACTAAAAACCTCTCATTCCCATTCTTCTCATAAGCACCTGACAATCTAACTTCTTTCTTCAGCTCAAACGCAGTCTGATTTTCTAAGAAAAAAATATAGTCCTCAGAAGGATAATATAAAATAATATCCACTTCTCTCCCCGTTTCTTCTACCGAAAGTAAAATGTTATTTACTACATTCATAAACACTTGTACAGAAAACGGATTAAAGAAATAAAATCTATTATCATGTGGATCAATCTCATATTCCTGCGCTAAACAACATTGGAATTGAATTTTCCCCTTACTGTTTCGTGCCTTTCGTGCATAACGATCTCGATTATCCATCGCTTCTTTATAAAACTCTTCATTCATTTCAATTCCAACTGCTGAAGCACCACATTTATGATGCATATAAAAGTTTAATCGCCCTTTTCCGCACCCAAAGTCTACAATTCGGTCGCTACTTCGTATTTCATATTGATTCAATAACTCATCTAACCCGCTATACGGTGTCGGTTCATAGCGATGATAATGCATAGACTTGTTAAACCCTTTTTGCTCACCGACTGTTTTTATATGTAAAACTGCATCGTAATATTGTTCGTTCATTCGTTTTCTCCTATTAAAAAATGGTACTTATTATTATACACCATGTACTGGAGAGTCATTTTTTATCAAATTAACAGGTACGTGAAATTATATTAACGATTTTCTTAATATATCTATCGTTACTTCAAATATATCAACGATTTTTCAAATATATCGATTTACCGACAATTCACGACAAAAAAACAGGAGCTCTCTAGCCCCTGTCTTCTAACACTTTCAATACAGTTTGTTTCAATATTTCTACCCCATCCATAATACAACTATGATCAAACCTCATATACGGATGGTGTAATCCAGGTTGTAGGTCTGCTCCTAGTCCAAGCATGACAGCTTTTAAATGTGGTCTCTTCACTGTATAGTAATGGAAATCATCGCTTCCCGTCGTATAGAGAGGTCCTGTGCATCTCTCTTCCCCATACACTTCGAGAATACCTTTACGCATAAAGCGCTCTGCTTCTTCGGAAACCTCCGCTCCTGGTGCAAGATCCATCCATTCGTATGAAGTTTTCGACCCCATCGATGCAGCTGATTCTATTACATGCTCAATCTTTTTCTTTAATTCTTCTAATAGTATATTACTCTCTGCTCTTACATCTAAACTGAAATGACCATTTCCCGGAATGATATTTAAATTATCGCCACCAGCTTGGCATCTCGTCATTTTTACTGAATAAGAACTTTGCGGTGGCAGCCAAATATTTTTCAAACCGATATTAATCATGGAAATGACATCAATTGCATTCACACCTTGGTGTGGTCTTGCCCCGTGTGCATCCTCCCCATGAACCATACCCTCTAAAAATCCTGCTGCTCCATGGCGAATAGATGAGGCTGCTTGTTTCAAAGATAGTTCTTCAATCGGTCTTAGATGGACACCAAATAAGAAATCAGCATCATCTACAGCACCTTTCTCCACCATCTTCAAAGCACCATTACCCTTCTCTTCTGCCGGCTGAAAAATAAATCTAACCGTACCATTTTTCCATCTCATATTTTTCAATTGTAAAATAAGTCCCATTACAATAGTCATATGAGCATCATGACCACATGAATGGTTCGCTTTAAATTCTCCATCTACTTCTTGCCAAAGTGCATCCATATCAGCACGAATCGCAATAACTGGATTCCCGCCTCCAATCTCAGCAATTACACCTGGACAATCATCAAATGTTCTATATGAAATTCCTTCTTCTTTTAAAAAGTCAGTAATATACGCTGTCGTTTCATATTCTTTCCAACTTACTTCAGGGTTTTCGTGTAAATGCTGAAAAATCTCCGTTAAGCGCTCTTGTAGTTCTAATGTTTTCAACGTTCCAGTCTCCTTCCCACATTACAAACGATTCGGGTTAATTATACTTATGAAAAACAGATGTTTTTATGAACATATTGAATTTTAAGAAAAAAGTCAATTATTTATTTTTAAATACTTAAAAACCTTACTCTGCACTTATATTACAAACTAAACAAACAACTAGAACATTCCTTATTTTCTGTTTTTTATGTTGACGCTTACATAAACTTTTAGTTATCATAACCTAATAAACGTCTATTTTACGACAATTCTAAAAATAAAAACAAACAAACATACGTACAAGGAGGAACTTTATGAAAAAAGAAATACCTTTTGGAATAGCGATTATCCCTATTATCATTACCGTTGCAGTTATGATGGTTACAATTGTTGTATTAAAACAAAGCCCTCACGTTCCACTTATTATCGGTACAACCGTTGCTTCTATTGTCGCTTGGCGTTATGGTTACAAATGGAATGATCTTGAAGAAGCAATGTATAAAGGGATTCGTCTTGCATTACCTGCTATCGTTATTATTATTCTTGTCGGCTTAACAATTGGTGCTTGGATTGGCGGTGGAATCGTCGCAACGATGATTTATTACGGTTTAAAACTTTTAACTCCATCACTATTTTTAGTTTCCATTACCGTCATTTGTTCTATCGTTGCATTAGCAATTGGTAGCTCTTGGTCCACAATGGGAACAATTGGTGTTGCTGGAATGGGAATTGGCCTAAGTATGGGAATCCCAGCTCCAATGGTTGCTGGTGCCATTATTTCAGGCTCTTATTTTGGCGATAAAATGTCACCGCTTTCAGATACAACTAACTTAGCCGCAGGATTAACAAATACAGATTTATTCGCACACATTCGTCATATGTTATTTACTACAGTTCCAGGTTTAATTATTACTCTTATCGTCTACGCTCTCTTAGGAAGAAGCTTCGGCGCTAACAATATTGATGCGAAGAGCATCGATCAAACGTTACAAGTATTGCAACAAAACTTTGTTATCTCGCCTTTCCTACTCATTATACCCGTAGTCGTTATGGTATTGGTCGCTAAAAAAGTCCCTGCTATACCAGCGATTCTCGTCGGTATTATTTTAGGATTCTTATCACAAGTCTTTATTCAAGGTGGTTCTGTCTCAGCATCTGTCGGTGCACTCCAAGCTGGATTTGTTATAGAAACTGGAAACAAGCTAGTAGACGAACTATTTAACCGCGGTGGCTTAGACTCGATGATGAATACAGTCTCTATGACAATTGTCGCTATGACTTTTGGAGGAGTATTAGAACATACAGGTATTCTTCGCTCAATTGTAAATCAAATTTTAAAGTTAGCGACATCAGCAAAAGGGCTTATCGCTTCTACTATCGCATCTTGTTTTGCAACAAACCTTACTTGCTCTGAACAATATATTTCAATTGTTGTCCCTTCAAGAATGTACGCAAATGCCTACACGGAAAAAGGACTACATTCAAAAAACTTATCCAGAGCATTAGAAGATGGCGGAACATTAACTTCTGTCTTCGTTCCTTGGAATACGTGCGGTGTATTTATTCTCGCTACACTTGGTGTAGGTGCATTTGAATATGCCCCTTATGCTATTTTGAATTTCATCGTACCTATTATCTCAATCATTTATGGTATAACAGGTTTCACAATTGTAAAACTATCAGACATTGAAAAAGCAGAACTGCTAAAGAAACAAAAAGCTCAACTAGAAGCTTAAAAATAGCGGTAAATTCAGTTCATATAGTGCGCGAGGTCGCCCTTGTTGATAGGGCATTTCCTCGCCGCAAATATGAGCATACCCGTAATCAACTAATTTCTTTAACAACCTTTCTGTCGATCTTCGGGTCACTTGTAAGTACTCAGAAAGATCAGCTGCTGTAAACTTCAATGACGGATGCGATTGACTAAATTGAATGATTTTTGACAAGTTGGCCGGACTAAGCTTCGTTTCCTTCGCTATTTTCATTAGTTCCGGATTATCATTTTTCAAACTTTGTACTCTCTGTTCTTTCGGGAACGGACCAAACAAATCTTTATCACTTGTTAGTATATAAAAACAACGATCTATTGGATTATTCTTTGCAAAACTTTGAGCAATTTTTGCATTTTGCTCCGCTTCTTTCACGGTTTTCCCATAACCAAATCCAATAGCTATCGTTCCTTCTACGCTCGCAAACAAGTTATCTATCGCATTTGTTTTAATAATTGATTCGATATCACCACGAGTTGTATACAAAATGCATGTCATTTCATCCACTTGTTTAAATGAACCACGTAGTTCTTTTGAAATGACATCTAGTTTTTCAAGCAAACTCGTTCTTAATTCTAAAGAAGAAATAATACAAGCACCAACAGTAGCTGAATAGCTTTTTGCTAACTCAGCTTTTATTTTCGCATCTTTTAGCCCATGTATAATGGACTGTGTTGGATCAATCATACGCTCTGAAGGAACACCTATTTTTTGAAGCTCATCGTAAACAGCGTGAATACTAGTTAAAGCTAAATGAGCCTCTCCAGATTGATATTTAGCTACATGAAAAGCAATAACTCTATTTATCTCATCTTTACTCCACAGCATATTTTCATAATCCAACACTTGCGGACTTTCTTTTATACCGATATCATGGAACACATTTGTAATAAACGAGCGGTCTACTAAATCGATGGAAATGTTATGTGGTTGAATACTTTGATGATACATGATAGAAAGAATTGAAGATGCGACAGTTGTCTCGTCTTGCTGTAAGTATGTACTTGGAATTCGTAATTGTTCTCTTATTTCTTTTGCCATATAATAAGGTAAAGCACCTGAGAAAAAGATGACATCACAAGGCTTTAGACACTTTAATAGTTCAGAAGATTCCGCCGGATGAAGGTAAATATATGGATCAATTTCTATTCCCTCTAATTTTTGAGCAATAGGAAAAAGGTTCTCCATAAACTCCTTTGAACCGACAACTGCAATTTTTATCATCATTTTCTCTAACTCCTTATCATTAATTAACGACTATTTAACGTCAACTATATCAAATGTACAAAACTATTGTAAACAGGAAGGGGTTTCTATTCAATGAAAATTAAAGCTATTCATCTTTACGCAATTCGTTTACCGCTTCGCAATCCGTTTGTTATTAGTTATGGCTCTTATTCTGATATGCCCTCTATTATCGTCAAAATGGAAACAGATGAAGGTATTATCGGTTACGGTGAAGGCGTTGCTGATGATCACGTCACAGGTGAATCATGGGAAAGTACTTTCCATACTTTAAAACATACGCTAACTCCTGCTCTAATCGGGCAAAATCCAATGAATATCGAAAAAATACACGACATGATGGACAATACAATTTACGGTGTTCCAACAGCGAAAGCCGCAATTGATATTGCTTGTTTTGATATAATGGGCAAAAAACTAAATCAACCTGTATATCAATTAATTGGCGGGCGCTACCATGAAGAATTCCCTGTCACTCACGTTTTAAGTATTGCCGATCCAGAAAACATGGCTGAAGAAGCTGCTTCTATGATTCAAAAAGGTTACCAATCTTTCAAAATGAAAGTTGGTACAAATGTAAAAGAAGATGTAAAACGTATTGAAGCTGTACGAGAACGTGTAGGAAATGATATCGCCATTCGCGTTGATGTAAACCAAGGCTGGAAAAATAGCGCAAACACATTAACTGCACTTCGTTCATTAGGACATTTAAACATCGATTGGATTGAACAACCTGTTATCGCGGACGATATTGATGCCATGGCTCATATTCGTTCTAAAACAGACCTCCCGCTTATGATTGATGAAGGATTAAAAAGTTCTCGTGAAATGCGCCAAATTATTAAATTAGAAGCTGCTGATAAAGTGAATATAAAATTAATGAAATGCGGCGGCATATATCCAGCTGTAAAGCTCGCTCATCAAGCTGAAATGGCAGGCATTGAATGCCAAGTGGGATCAATGGTCGAATCATCTGTTGCCTCTTCCGCAGGATTCCATGTCGCTTTCTCAAAAAAAATCATTACGAGCGTAGAGCTAACAGGACCATTAAAATTCACGAAAGACATTGGAAACTTACATTACGATGTACCATTCATTCGCTTAAACGAAAAGCCAGGACTCGGCATTGAAATAAACGAAGATACACTACAAGAACTAACCGTCTTTCAAGACGTTGTACGCTAAAGGAGGACTATCATATGACGGCTCTATACGAAGGAACATTAAAACAAAATAACGAATCATTTCACGTTACATTACTATCACTAGAGCACATCGAACAAATTTTATCACTACAAAACATTGTAGTTGAAGCACTAGAAGATAAAAGTCGTTTACAACCACTCTCACAAGAAGAATTTCAATACATTCTAGAAGGAAACGGCATGATGATCGGTGCTTTTATTGAAAAGAAACTCATCGCATTTCGCGCTCTACTCGTCCCGCCTATCGATGATGAACATTTAGGGCTTGATATTGGTTTGCCAGAAAGTGAACTACACCGCGTCATCTATCAAGAAATCTCAAACGTTCATCCGAACTGCCGAGGAAATGGTATGCAAAAAATATTAGCAAACGTCATCATGGACGAATTGCAAAAAGAAGATAGCAAATATGATTATGTATGCTGCACCGTTGCTCCTTTTAACATCCCGAGTTTGAAGGATAAATTTGCGCAAGGGATGGAGATTGCTGCGCTGAAAGAGAAGTATGGTGGTAGTCTGCGGTATGTTCTTGTGAAGAAATTGCGCGGAGATAAAGAAAGAGATTGGACGAATGTTCAAATTATTCTAATGAATGATGCTAATGGACAGCAGGCTTTGCTTTCGGAGGGGTATCGTGGGTATGAGATGGAGAAAGTGGATGGAGATTTTGTTGTGAAGTTTGGACGATAATCTATATACTCGAAAAAAGGAGATGTCCCTTGTGACATCTCCTCTTTTCGATTTGTTGAACAATCCTGTAGTAAATGAAATTATATCAACGATTTTTCGAATATATCTATCATAACTTACAATATATCAACGATTTTTAAAATATATCTATCAAAACTCACAATATATCAACGATTCGACAAGAAATATCGATTTACAGACAAAAATCGATATCCCTTCCTAAACCGTCATCTTCCAACTAGATAAAGCTAACCAGTTCTCCATTTCTTTATAATCAGGCATTATCTTCCCGACAAGACGCCAAAAAGAGCGATCATGATTTAAATGAACCATATGACACATTTCATGAACGACTACATAGTCAATTACTCGCTGTGGTGCCATTGCTAGCTTCCAATTGAATGTTAGTTGTAAATTCGAATCGCAAGTACCCCAAGTACGACTACTATCTGTAATACGAATAGAACGTGGTTTTGTCTTAAAGTTACTTTGATGCACTTTAATGCTCTTCTCTACTAAAGTTTTACACTGCTTATAATAAAATCGTTTTAAAGCTTGTTGTATTTTCTCATCCTTAAGCTCTTTCACATAAATATGTAACTTATCCCCTTCAAAAATCGCATTGTCTTGCTCAATGCTTACATCTTGGGAAATCTGTATCGGATACGTACTCCCTAAATACAAAAAGCCTTCTCCTTGATCGTAATCCTTTTCCTGTGGTCCACGCGCTCGCTCAGCCATCTCCTTACGGGTTGTCTGAATCCAATCCCACTTTTCCTCTAGCAACTGGACTAAGTATTCAACAGGTGTCCCTTTCGGAGCCTGCACTTCCACATTTCCATACGAATCCACAAAAAGACGCACGGACTTTTTCTTCTTATAAGTTATATGAAAATTAATTGTCTCGCCTAAATATGTATGTACCATTTCATCACCTAGCATAGTATTTTTACAAATAAAAAAGAGTAGGATACGAACGTCCTACTCTACCTATTATATCATTTACTGCTTTAACGAACTCATTATCCTCTATACTTTACACCTAATCCCTTAATGAAATTCCTTGCGTATCTATCGCCGCACTCTTTGTAATTTTTATGACCTTTTTTTCTTAATAGAGCGCCTAACTCTCCTTTTGTTACCGTAACGCCCACGCTATCTAATATATCAAGTACGTCCTCACTCGTTAAAGATAGTGCGATTTTCATTTTCTTTAGAAGAAGGTTATTGGCACTCTCCTTGCTCTGTACAGGTGCAGGCTGCCCTGGTTTCGGATCTTGCTTTCCTCTTTTTAAAGTAATAAATCCATTTAAAAATGCCTCTAACATCATCATATCGCATGTTTTTACGTACTCATCTTCAGCTACCTCATCATTTTCAGCTTCATGCTGAGGAGCCCTCTTTATTTTTGTAAGCATATCAACTACGTCTTCTTTCGTTACTTCCATCCCGCCAAGTTTAAAGATTTCCACCATATCTATATCTCTTATGTCTAAAGCGTATCGTACTCTTTTTAATATATCGTTGTTGCTCATTGCCATTGTTTTGCCTCCTGAAATGTTGATTATTTATTCAGCAGTTAAAGTTTATCCTATAACGTGCTTTAAATTATCATGTTTAATCTAACCTTTTAGTTATTATCCGCTAAATTAATACTTTAACATTTTAAAGATATGTTTTATAGTCTTACCCGAATTTTTCTCTATCATTGTATCTACAGAGCTCTTACGTGTTTTTTATATGCCTTTAAAAAGATTTCTCTCTTAACATTAACTAAAAGAAAAGAACAGTGCTTTGATTTCTCAAATACACTGTTCTTTTCCAGCTCTACGCTTATTTTCAACTCACTCATGTCATACACTACATATGAAATGATTTAACTGCTTAAAAGTTAAACCGTCTCACTATCCTGAGCCACACCAACACTATCCTCAAACTTATCCAACAAAGCACGCACCTCATCCGTTGACTTCGTGCTCATCAATTGATTTCTCAATTCAGCAGCTCCAGGGAAGCCTTTTACATAAATTTTGAAGAAGCGGTGAAGCCCTGTGATTGAGCGTGGCAGTACTTCTGCATATTGATCTTGTAAATCCAGCTGTAGTCTTAAAAGATCTAGATGTTCTTTACTGCTATGCTCTCTTGGCTCTTTTTCAAAAGCAAATGGATTTTTGAAGATGCCTCGTCCGATCATTACGCCATCAATGCCGTATTTTTCAGCAAGTTCCAGCCCCATTTTACGATCAAGGATGTCTCCATTGATTGTTATTAACGTATTTGGCGCAATACGGTCACGTAATTTTTTTATTTCCGGAATTAGTTCCCAGTGCGCATCTACTTGGCTCATTTCCTCTCTTGTACGTAAGTGAATAGAAAGGTTCGCAATATCTTGTTTGAAAATGTGCGTTAACCAATCTTCCCACTCGCTTAACTCTTTAAAGCCAAGTCTTGTTTTTACGCTGACAGGTAGTCCACCCGCTTTTGCTGCTTGGATAAGTTCTGCTGCAACGTCTGGACGTAGAATAAGGCCACTACCTTTTCCTCTTGATGCAACGTTCGGAACTGGGCAACCCATGTTAATATCGATACCTTTAAATCCTAGCTCTGCCATACCGATACTCATTTGACGGAAGTATTCAGGATTATCTCCCCAAATATGTGCTACCATCGGTTGTTCGTCTTCTGTAAAAATTAAACGGCCACGTACACTTTTCATACCTTCTGGATGACAATAGCTATCCGAGTTTGTAAACTCTGTGAAGAATACGTCCGGACGACCTGCTTCACTTACTACGTGACGGAAAACAACGTCTGTCACATCTTCCATTGGTGCAAGTACGAAAAATGGTCGTGGTAATTCACGCCAAAAATTATCTATCATTTCAAATTCAAATCCTCTCACTATGAATACAATTTCAAAATCTCAATTTATAATTTGTGAAAATCAGCAATATTTATTTTAACTAAAATCGCTTATGAATGGTATTTTTGTAAACCAAAAAGCAGGTGGTATAGATTTTTCCTATATCAACTGCTTTCCTATTATACTAACTTAAGCCAAGCCACACACTCCACATGAGTCGTATGCGGGAACATATCAACAGGTTGTACTTCCTGTGTTTTATATCCGCCTTCTTCTAGTACTTTTAAATCACGTGCTAATGTTGCTGGGTTACACGATACGTATACGACGCGGTTTGGCTTCATGTCGATGATTGTGTTTAGTAATGCTTCGTCACAGCCTTTACGCGGTGGGTCTACGACCATTGTGTCGGCGATTACGCCTTCTTTGTACCATTTTGGAATGACTACTTCTGCTTCTCCTACGCCAAATTCAGCGTTTGTCATGTTGTTTAGTGCTGCGTTTCGGTTTGCGTCTTCGATTGCTTCTGGGACGATTTCAACGCCGTACACTTTTTTCGCTTTTTGCGCTAGGAATAACGAGATTGATCCGATTCCGCAATAGGCATCGATTACTGTTTCGTTACCATTTAATTTTGCGTATTCTAACGTTTTATCGTATAGCACTTTCGTTTGTTCTGGGTTTACTTGATAGAATGAACGTGCTGAAATCGCAAATTTAATGTCACCGATAAAGTCATAAATATATTCTGATCCGTACAGTACTGTCGTTTTGTCTCCGAAAATTACATTCGTACGCTTCGTATTTACGTTTTGAACAATTGATTTTACTTCTGGGAATTTCGCTGCAATTTCTTCAATGATTGCTTTTTTGTTCGGCAATTCTGCTGTACGTGTAATGAAGACAAGCATAATTTCCCCTGTTACTTGTCCGTAACGAGCCATTACGTGACGAAGTGTTCCTTTGTTACGCTCTTCGTTGTACGCAGTGATACCGTGCTTTTCACAAATACGTTTTACTTCTTGGATTAATGTATCGTTTTCTTCTGCCTGAATTAAGCATGATTCCATATTAATGATGTCATGCGTTCCTTGGCGATAGAAACCAGCTACAAGCCCACCTTCACGTTCTCCGATTGGTACTTGTGCTTTATTGCGGTATACCCACGGGTTCTTCATGCCAAGTACAGGATGAACAGGAACATCACCTAGTCCTCCAATACGTTGCATAACGTCACGTACTTGTTTTTCTTTCGCTTGTAATTGTCCTTCATAAGTTAAGTGCTGAAGCTGACAACCGCCGCACTGATTATATACTGGACATTCAGCATCTTTACGATATGGACTTTCTGTATGAAGCTTCATTAAACGACCAAATGCAAAGTTTTTCTTCACTTTAATAATTTTAATTTGCGCTTCTTCACCTGGTAATCCGTTTTTAACGAAAATAGGATAGCCCTTTACTTTCGCAACACCGGCACCATCATGTGTTAAATCTTCAAATACTACATCTATAAACTCGTTTTTCTCAACTGGTGGCGTCATTTTAGTACTCATTTTCCGACCTCTCTTTTTCATAACACTGCGTTACATTTTATCATACTTATATGGTCTTTTTCTATTGGAAGAAAAAAAGCTATTGACGATACTTCTCTGTTAATGTTACGCTACTACTAATTTAATACGGACGATGTTACCTCATATATACTTGATAATATGGATCGAGAGTTTCTACCCGGCAACCTTAAATTGCTGGACTATGGGGAAAACTAATGAATATTAGCCTATGCGCAAAAAAGGACTCATATTGATTAGCTTTCTCTCATAGATGAAAGTGAATCCATATGGGTCTTTTTTTATTTTTATTTTTCTAAAAGGTCAGACATCTTACGTATGACATAAAACCTCGTTCTTTTATTTTTAGTAATATAACGAGCGTTTTATGTACAAACTTTATACGAACTTCTGAAAGGGGCAACTACATGCAATATGTAATGAGCATTATCGGTATTCTTGCCGTGTTAGGTTTATGTTTTGCTTTGTCAAACAACAAAAGTAAAATCAACTTCCGTGCAATTGCAATTATGATTGGTTTCCAAATTTTAATCGGTTGGTTTATGTTTGCTACAAAGGTTGGTCAACAAATCATTATTTTCATTAGTAAAGTTTTCAACAAACTAATTAAACTTGGTACGACAGGTGTCGATTTTCTCTTTAATGGAATTCACAGAGATTTTGTCTTTTTCTTAAACGTATTATTAATTATCGTATTTTTCTCAGCACTACTTTCAATCTTTAGTTATTTAGGTGTTTTACCATTCATCGTTCGCGTTGTCGGCGGTGCTATTTCAAAAATTACTGGTTTACCACGCGTTGAATCATTCCACGCAGTAAACTCTGTATTCTTCGGTTCAAGTGAAGCGTTAATCGTTATTAAAAACGATTTACAGCATTTCAATAAGAATCGTATGTTTATCATTTGTTGTTCTGCGATGAGCTCCGTTTCTGCTTCTGTTACAGCATCATACGTAATGATGTTAGATGCAAAATACGTACTAGCAGCTCTTCCGCTAAACTTATTCTCAAGCTTAATCGTTTGTTCGTTATTAACACCAGTTGATACGAAAAAAGAAGATGAAGTGATTCAAAAATTTGATAGAACTCTATTCGGAGACAGCTTTATCGGCGCAATGATTAACGGTGCGCTTGATGGTTTAAAAGTAGCTGGTATCGTTGCCGCATTAATGATCGCCTTTATCGGTGTAATGGAAGTTGTAAACTACGTAATTAGTGCAGCTTCAGGCGCAATGGGACATGCTGTTACTTTACAACAAATCTTCGGTTATATACTTTCTCCATTCGCATTCTTAATGGGTATTCCAACTCAAGATATTATCCCAGCCGGTGGTATTATGGGTACAAAGATTGTTTTAAATGAGTTTGTAGCAATCCTTGATTTAAAAGACACAGCTACAACATTAGCTCCACGTACAGTTGGAATCGTTACAGTATTCTTAATTAGCTTCGCAAGTATTAGCCAAATTGGTGCAATCGTTGGTACAATCCGTGCCCTTTCTGAAAAACAAGGAAGCGTTGTTTCTAAATTTGGTTGGAAAATGCTATTTGCATCAACACTTGCTTCTATTTTATCTGCGACAATCGCTGGATTGTTTATTTAATAAAAAATCACTTTACTTTAACGAGTAAGGTGATTTTTTTGATTCTTTATGAAATCGAACGGAATTCGACTACTTCCTCGTTACTAATAAGTTTTCCTTCGTGTATGCCTTTTACTGAAATAACCATAACAGATTTATCTTCTCCTTCAAGCTTTCCTAAAGAGAATAAATAGATTAAATTTTCCTTTTGTAACATCCATTGTTTGCCATTTACTCGACCTAATATTCTTTTTTCTGAAGATGGCTTTATTTCTCCAACATACTGACATTCTCCAAAAGAAGTTTTTATTATATTCTTCTCTGTATCAATTACCAGATGCTGGAATAGTTCTAGATTTCTACTTGAAACAATTTCAATTTCATGGTTACTTTTTTGCTTAAATTGAAGTTTTCCATCACTTGTATTAGATAAACTACTATTCTCAACGGCGTTTCTAAAAAAGTTATATTCTTCTTCTGTAATACCAAAGTTAGGATGATACGGCTTCACCTGTTTATCTATATGCCCTGATATATAGTTTACGTACCACTCTTTATCATTCTTTACATGATCACTCATCTTTTTAGTAATAACCTCTACTTTTTTACGTGTATCACGATCCATCTCTAGTGTCATAATATCCGCCGTCACTTCCGCATTCATAAGATGCGATGGAATATACTCTTCCACACTATTCGCTTTACTCACTTCACTTTGGCAACCAACTATAAATAGTGATATGAAAAAGATATATATTATTTTTTTATATTTCATTTCTATTCTCCACTCCATACATTATTCTTACTTAGTTTTATAGCGGTTTTTATTATAGTATAAAATCTTTATATTTTAATAAAATCCATATCTGTATGCAAAATTGCATATTAATAAGTCTTCTTCTTACTTTAAAATTAGCTTAAATCATTTTCCAAATTATACAAATAACAAGTTTGAAATGTTATAATTTTCGAAAAACATTGGAGGATATTATGAAAGCCCACGCAATTTTCGATTTCTTACATTTACTAGTCTTAACGCTGAAAAGCTATTATGTATGGGGAATGCCTATCTATGTCTTCGTTATTCCTCTTATCTTTGTAGTCGGTTATATTATTATTAATTCTAATAAGAAACAAAAAAATACATCTATTCAAAGTCACTAATCTATTACCTTAATAGCCTCCTAAAAATCATATTCCCCTCATTTTCTTCAAATGATATGATGAACAAGGGTATATCCCCACCACTCTTATAGCGGTGGGGATTTTAATGTCAATATGCAACATACTACACAATAGAAGGTGATTTTCATGAGAAAATACGCAGCAATTGCTTTATGTACGTCTGCCATTCTAGCAGGCTGCAATACTAGCAATGTAAGCCAAGAACCTAAAAAAGAGAAAAAGGTTCAAGAAGTAGCTATACAAAAAGAGACTCTACAAGAACAAGGTAAAATTTCTTATACTCCCATCACACACGAATCTACAAACACAAGTATTCATATTACAGACTTAAAAGATTCTTTAAATGAAGTACAATATAAAATTTGGCGCACAGCTGATGGAAAGGAACGTGCTAAATCTTTTTCTTCTAAAGAAAAGGAGAAACAATTTACAATTCCTTTTGACATAAAAGAATTTGAAGGAAAACGCGGTGAGTTCCAAATTGAAGCAACAGGAATGAAAGAAGATGGGAAAACAATCCCGCTTACGAAATCTACTATTACTTTCGAACAAAAGGTTCCTGTTCTTATGTATCACGCAATCGATGATTATCATGGTCAAGGTATTAAAGACTTATTCGTATCACCAGCTAACTTTGAAGCACAAATGAGACATTTAAAAGACAATGGTTATACGCTTTTAACATTTGAACGCTGGGGCGATATAAATAAAGTAAATAAGCCGATTTTCGTTACATTTGATGACGGTATGAAAAATAATATGAATGCATTTCGCGTTTTACAAAAGCTAAAAGATGATACTTTTAAACCGGCAGCAACAGAATATATGATTGTTGATAACGTTGATGTAGAAGGAGCATTGTCTACTTCTGAAATAAAAGAAATGGTTGATTCCGGCATTTTCTCGGTGCAATCTCATACTGCAACACATGCAGACTTACCGAAAATTACAAACTATGAGGAAGAGTTAAAAGGTTCAAAAGAAAAACTAGAAAAAATAACAGGTAAGCCTGTTATCGCGATTGCTTATCCATTCGGTCATGTAGATGATAAGGTTGTTACAGAAACGAAGAAGTATTATCAATTTGCGACGACGACAAAGCCTGGGCAATTCATTACGAAGGGTGAACCTGATGAATTGTTAAAGATGAAGCGCGTTCGTATACACCATACAACGACTGTAGAGCAGTTTGCTTCTTCAATTAAGTAAATATAAGGGCTCAATACATTTTGAGCTCTCTTTTTACTTTATATTTATATATATTTTTAGAATTTTCTTGTATTATATATAGTAAGAAATCTTTCAAATTAAAGGAGATTATACATATGTCATTTGAACAAACGTTAGAGAAATATGCTGCTCTTGCAGTTAATGTTGGTGTTAATATTCAACCTGGACAAACTTTATCAATTAGTGCACCTCTTGAAGCTGTACAATTTGTACGCCTCGTTACAGAGAAAGCATATAAATCTGGTGCAAAACACGTATATGTGGATTGGAATGATGAGACGTTAACACGCTTAAAGTTCGATCTAGCTCCTGAAGAAGCTTTCTCTGAATTCCCTTCTTGGAAAGCACATGCTCGTGAAGAATTAGCAAAAGAAGGCGCTGCATTTATGTCTATCTATGCAGAAAACCCTGATTTATTAAAAGGTGTAGAAGCAACACGTATCGCGACAGCTCATAAAGTAGCTGGAGAAGCGATGAAAGTATACCGTGATTACGTACAAGCCGATAAAGTAAGCTGGTGTGTAATTTCTGTTCCTACGAAAGAATGGGCTGCAAAAGTATTCCCTGACGTAGCGCCAGAAGAACAAGAAGCAAAGTTATGGGATGCTATTTTCAAAGCTACTCGTGCTGATTTAGAAAATCCTGTAGAAGCATGGAAAGAACATGATGAAACATTACATACAAAAGTGGATTACTTAAACGAAAAGCATTATAAAGCTCTTCACTATACAGGTCCTGGAACAGATTTAACAATCGAACTTCCAGAAAAACATGTATGGGCTGGTGCTGGTAGCTTAAATGAAAAGAACGTACCATTTATGGCTAATATTCCAACTGAAGAAGTATTTACAATGCCACTTAAAACAGGTGTAAACGGCCAAGTTTCTAGTACAAAACCGTTAGTATTTGCAGGTAATATTATCGATAATTTCACGTTAACATTTGAAAACGGGCGTATCGTAGACTATAAAGCTGAAGCTGGTGAAGAAGCTTTAAAACATTTAGTAGAAACAGATGAAGGTTCTCACTTCTTAGGAGAAGTAGCTTTAGTACCTCATGACTCACCAATTTCAAACACAAATGTTTTATTCTACAATACACTATTTGACGAAAATGCATCTTGCCACCTTGCAATCGGAAATGCTTATGCATTTAACTTAGTTGGCGGAAAAACAATGTCTAAAGAAGAACTTGCTGAAAACGGCGCAAACGCTAGTATCACACACAACGACTTCATGATTGGATCAGCTGAGCTTGATATTGACGGTATTACTGCTGATGGCAGACATGAGCCTATCTTCCGTAAAGGTAACTGGGCGTTTTAAATTTATTACCATAAAGAAACACATTGGATAATCCAATGTGTTTCTTTATTTATTTGGTTTCAATTCAAATTTTATCGTTCTATTTTCATGCGTAAACTCCGGTCTATACGTAGCGATATACGTATTTTCTTCCGCTACGTCAAATAGCATGATATCTTGAATTTTTTCATCTGGTGCTAACTTTTTACTAATAAAGCTATCAGGGTTATTATATTCTTTAAATCTTGTACCTTTCTTATCGGTAATCTCAAATTCATAAAATGCAAAAGGTATTTCCTTTTTACTATTATTTTCTACTTTGAAAATAATCCCCAAAATCTCCTCTTTCTTTTTATTCTCATCATAATCCGGATATCCTAATTTAACTGAATCGATAGTTACTTGCAAACCATCTACGTCTACTGTCTCCCCTATTTTATACACTTTATCTTGAACATCTTCTTGTTTACTTTCATTACTATCTTTAGTCTCAGTGCAAGCACTTAAACTAAAAGCTATGCCAAAAATTAAAACAATTTGACTTACCTTTTTTAACATACTCTTTCCTCCACATAAGACAATATTTCATATGTATCATAACAAAACGCTTTACTCTTTCTTGTCATATTTTGTCGTATTAATTGCTAACTGCACAAATAGAAAAAAGCTATCTTCTACAAAAGATAGCTTTCATGATGCCGATGAAACCTTAAGCCCAATGACACCCAAAACAATAAAGAGAATACAAAATGCTTGGAATAAGCTAATATGCTCTTTAAAAAAGTACACACTAATGATTGTAATAAGTAACGTTCCAACGCCAGACCAAATGGCATAAGCAATACTTAAATGAATCTTTTTAACGACGATAGCAAACACGCTGAAACAAATTCCATAAAATACGAAAATAAGTACACTTGGAACGAGCTTTGTTAAACCATTTGATAGTTTCATTGCGATTGTTCCAGCTACTTCAAAAATAATTGTAACAAGTAATAATAGCCAATATACCATACTAGAATCTCCTTCTCTGTTACCTTTTAGAGATTCTAGTATACTACTTATAGTCCTAATGAAATATATTTAATTTCTAAATATTCCTCGATACCGAAATGGCCTCCCTCACGGCCGATACCACTTTCTTTAAATCCACCGAATGGTGCTTGTGCAACTGATGGAAGACCATCGTTTAGACCAATAATACCGTACTCTAGCGCTTCACTAATTTGGAATGCTTGGCTAATGTCTTTCGTGAAAATATACGCAGCTAAACCGTATGGTGTATTATTTGCACGTTCAATTACTTCATCAACTGTTTTAAATTTCGCAACTGGTGCCACTGGCCCAAATGTTTCTTCATTCATACAAAGCATCGTATCATTTGCCAACCCAATTACAGTCGGTTGAATGAAATGTCCCTCTAACTCTGCGACCTTTTGACCACCATATAAAACTGTTCCACCTTTTTGAATAGCATCTTCAATATGTTCTTGTACTTTTGAAACTGCATTCTCATCAATAAGTGGCCCGACAGTCGTTCCGTCACCGAAACCGTCTCCTACTTTCAACTGCCCTACTGCCTTTTGGAACTTCTCTACAAATACTTCGTATACTTCTTCTTGAACGAATACTCGGTTTGTACATATACACGTTTGTCCTGCATTACGGAATTTCGAACCAATCACCGCTTCTACTGCTTTATCTAAATCTGCATCATTCATTACGATAAACGGAGCGTGTCCCCCTAACTCAAGCGAAACTTTTTTCATCGTTTGCGCCGCACTAGCCATTAACTCTTTCCCGATTTCCGTTGACCCTGTAAAGGACACTTTTCGAACGCGACCATCTTCCATCCATGTATCAGCAATTGCTTTTGCACTACCTGTTACGATATTGATTACGCCCTTTGGAATATCTGCTTCATGGGCTAATTCAGCTAATTTCAATGCAGTTAATGGCGTTTGACTTGCTGGTTTCACAACGGCTGTACAGCCTGCTGCAAGCGCTGGGGCTACCTTTCTCGTAATCATAGCAGCTGGGAAGTTCCAAGGTGTAATAGCTGCCATAACGCCAACTGGTTGCTTCATAACTAAAATGCGCTTATTCGGATGAGAAGCAGGAATCATTTCACCGTATACGCGTTTCCCCTCTTCTGCATACCATTCAACAAAACTGTTTGCATAATTTACTTCACCAAGCGCTTCTGCAAACGGCTTTCCTTGTTCCTTCGTCATAATCGCTGCGATCTCTTCTTTATTTTCATCAATAAGCGTAAACCACTTTTTTAACTTCGTGGCACGATCTGCTGCCGTTAACTTAGACCACGTTTTAAAAGCTTCATGCGCAGCATCAACAGCTTGCTTTGCCTCTGTTACTCCGCCTTTTGGTACAGTTGCAAATATTTCCTTCGTCGCAGGATTATTTACTTCAATTTGTTCTTGTAGTGTAATCCACTCACCATTTATATACATCGCCTTTTTATCTATACTTACGAAAGTCGCCTTTTTATCCAATGTTTTCTTCCTCCTCTATGAACTTCTTAATTTTCCTAGTAGCAGCAGATTGACTAATTTGCAAAAACTCAGCCACTTTATAACTTGATCCATACGTTTTATACGCTTTAAGAATAATATTTCTCTCTACCTCTTCCAGCATTTTATAAAGGCTTTGCCCCGATTGTTCAACTGCAGCCTCTTGCATAGAGAGTGGCAAATCCTCTACCGTTACAACATCATCGACAGTAATAACAATTCTCTCAATTACATTCTCTATCTCTCTATTATTTCCTTCCCACGGATATCCGACAAACATTTGTAATGTACCCGGTGCTAGTTTCACATCACGTCCGTACTTTTTATTAAAGTGCTGCAAGTAATGATAAATAAGCGGTAAAATATCTTCTGTTCTTTCCCTAAGCGGGGGAATTGCAATTGGAATGACATTCAGACGATAGTATAAATCTTTTCGAAATGTTCCTTGTTTCACCATCTCGCTTAAATCTCTATTTGTTGCCGCCACAATTCGAACATCTACTTTTTTTAATTCTCTTCCGCCTATAGGACGAAATGTTTTTTCTTGCAATACTTGCAAAAGCTTCGCTTGAATTTCAATCGGCATTTCACCGATTTCATCTAAAAAAAGAGTTCCTTTATGCGCGGATTCTAATAGTCCCTTTTTCCCTTCACGATTCGCACCTGTAAAAGATCCACCTGAATATCCAAAGAGCTCCGATTCAATTAAATTAGTTGGCAATGCCGCACAATTAATTTCATAGAAACTTTCATTCTTACGGTGACTCACTTCATGTAAATGGCGTACTAATCGGCTTTTTCCTACTCCAGTCTCGCCTAAAACGAGAACAGTACTATCCACTACAGATACTTTTTTGATTGTATCGACTATTTTTTGCATAGCTAGACTTTTAAAAATAAGTCCTTCATGCTCATATGTTTCTCTTAATTCTTTTTTATATGTTTTTAGCTGATTATCCATTTCCTCTACCTTTTGACGTAATTGATAGAGTTCAGTAAGGTCGCGAGAATAACTAATCACTCTTCTTAAATTTCCCTCATCATCAAAAACAGGCCTTGTACGAACGTGTAAATACTCTCCTGATTTTGTAGTTTGAACGAGTTCAATTGGCCTTTTTTTTTCAATCACTTCTAATGTCGCTGATGGATAAAAGATTCCATCCTTTTGTAGTTCTTTTACATGCTTACCAACTAACTCTTCTGCAGCTAGTTGGTAGTGCCTTTCACATGTACTATTTACACGCACAACGATCCCTTGCTCATCTGTAACAAAAATTTCGTCAAACGCATATTCAAATACATCTTTTAAATCCATTAACACTCGTTCCTTTTCTGCAACCATCCTAGCCACCCCTAACTTCAAATCCATCGATCCACTTCACTACCTTTATTATAAAGTGAATTTTCTGCATTTAATATAGAGTCAGCTAGAATGTTTGCTATTTATACTTCAGTTTTTAAACGCGAGCGATGTTCGTTTGCTCATAACAAGCTTGCAATGATTCTTCAATTATTGTTAAACCTTCTTCAAGTTGCTCATCTGTAATAACTAAAGGCATTAACACACGGATAACATTTCCATACGTTCCTGCTGATAATAAAAGTAACCCACGCTTATTTGCTTCTGCACATAGATTAGCCGTTAACGTTTTGTCAGGTGCTTTCGTCTTACGATCTTGAACGACCTCAAATGCACACATTGCTCCTAACCCACGCACATCACCGATGCAATGATATTTATTTTTCATCTCTTCGAATCGGTTCATTACGACTTTTCCTAATTCTATTGCTCTATCATTTAATTTCTCATTTTCTATTACATCGAGAACAGCTAATGCAGCTGCACATCCTAATGGACTTCCTGCATACGTTCCACCAAGTTCACCTGGTGCAGATTCATTCATAATTTCTTTACGTCCAATGACACCACTTATCGGTACACCAGCCCCTAATGATTTAGACACTGTAATTAAATCTGGAACGACATCATAGTGATCAATTGCAAAATATTTTCCTGTACGACTAAAGCCTGTTTGTATTTCATCCGCTACAAATAAGATGCCGTTCTCTGAACAAATGCGGCGTACTTCTTGAACAAATTTCTTACTTGGGACGATAAATCCACCTTCCCCTTGAACAGGTTCCATTACAACAGCTGCAATTGTTTCTGGTGCTACTTCCGATATGAAGAAGTTCTTAAACTCTTCAATAATAAAATCATCATACTGCTCTTCCGTTAATCCCTCTGGGCGACGGTATTCGTATGGAAATGGCGCTTTATATACTTCTGGAGCAAAGGGACCAAACCCAAATTTATATGGCTTCACTTTACTTGTCATCGTCATTGTCATTAATGTACGACCGTGGAAACCTTTAGAAAATGCGATAATACCAGGTCTCTTCGTATATTTACGAGCGATTTTCACCGCGTTCTCAACTGCTTCTGCACCACTATTTAAAAATAGGACTTGCTTATCGAAACTTCCTGGTGCCAATGCCGCAAGCTTTTCTGCTAATTCAATATATGGCTCATACATCATGACATTAAATCCAGTATGAATGTATTGATCAACTTGTTTATGGAGCGCTTCTTTAACCGTTGGATGACAATGCCCTACGTTAATTGTCCCGATTGCTCCTGCAAAATCAATGTACTGATTGCCATCAACATCTGTTACAAGAGCACCATTTGCAGATTGTACAAACGTTGGGATGCCGTTACTTACTCCTTTTGGTACTATATTTTGACGGCGTTCTAATAAAGATGCCGCTTTCGGTCCTGGAATTTGTTCATTTACTTTAGCAAATTTTTTTGTGTTCATTGCGTACCCCATCCTTTTCTTTACATTGTTTTCTCTTCTTATTGCAAAATATATGCCAACTTTCTTTTCTAGCATTTATCCTATATTCTTTGTATCCAGGCATAAAAAATAAGTCTATAAAGACTCATTAAGAGTCTTTATAGACTTATTTTCCTTACACATTAGACTTTTCTTTCTCCCAGAAAAACTCACCCGATTGAGAAATAAACTCTCCAACAGAATCTAACACTAAATCAGCAAGTGGTTCTAATGTTGGACGGTCTCCCGTACCAGATAGCACCCCAATTGCATAGCAATCGCCATTTTTAGCTAAATGTAAATCAGTTGGCGTATCTCCAACAACCGCAACCTCACATGATTCTAAATTAAATTTCTCACAAAACACTTCTATAATCTTTTTATCTGGTTTTTGCGCAAGGAATGTATCCGAGGCTATAATATAATCAAAAAAGTTCTCCAACTTATATTGTTTTAAAAATAATTCTGTTGGTGCGAAATCATCCGCCGTGACAACCCCTAATATAAATCCTTTATCTTTTAATGCCTGTAACACTTTCGGTAAATCCGCTGTCATTTTCATATGCGAACGATGCTCATACATAAGGGAAAATAACTTCTCACTTACCCACTGATGCATCTCTTCTTCTCTAGCAGACTCAATATAATTACAAAGCCCCTTCGCTACATCAAGGCTTGTTCCAGCAGCTATTGCACTCCTCGGATTAACAAATGCTCCCTCTACACCAATCTCTTCTAATAAGGTCTGCCCTATTGTACTTGGTAAATGATATAAACTTATACATTCAGCTACAAGTTCTTCAGCTACTTTTATCCAAATTGAATGAAAATCCATTAATGTCCCATCTTTATCAAATAGTATTGCTTTTACCTTCTCCATAGCATCCTACCTCTCGTTTCTTATCTCCTCCAGTGTATCAATAAAATATGGATGTAAAATAAAAGAATTGTAAAAATACCATAAAAATCAAACTAACTCCCAATTTACAATTCATTTTAACAAAGTAAAAGAGGATGCCTTTACAGGGCATCCTCTTGATGTTCAGGAACAAATAGTTCTAAACAATGATATATATTTTCGAATTCCATCGGTGCATCTCCACCGTACTCACCATCTAAATTAATCATTAGTTTATCTGGTGAATGTACTTTAATTCGGTTCGCTTGTGTGTATAACACCTTTGGATTGTTAATATGTTCACCACGTTGTGCTTGTGTTGCTGCTTTAATCAAATCAGCGATAGAACCTTTTTTCAGTACTAATAGATCAAATAACCCATCGTTAATAGATGCATACGGTGCTACCTTTTCAAATCCACCTACTGAACGAGTATTCGTAATTAAAAACATTGTAATTTCTTCTTGTAGTAATTTTCCATCATACTCAATTTCAACATATGTTGGATGTAATGATGGTAACATCTCGATACCTTTTAGGTAATAAGCAAGTTGTCCTAATACTGTCTTTAACTTACTCGGTACCTCGTATGTTAATTCTGTAATACGACCGCCACCAGCGATGTTAATAAAATATGTATCGTTCGCTCTACCAAGGTCTAATGGCACTGTTTTTCCTTCGCAAATAATATCTGCTGCCTCTTCAATAGAACGAGGTACACCAATCGCACGTGCAAAGTCATTTGTCGTTCCAACTGGAATAATTCCAAATTTCGGATGGAATTCATGCCCAACTAAACCGTTTACTACTTCATTTAACGTACCGTCGCCACCAGCCGCAATAACAACATCAAACTTACGATCCGCAGCTTGCCTCGCCGCCACAGTAGCGTCTCCAGGACCCGTTGTCGCATGACAAGATGTCTCATAGCCAGCTTGTTCTAATTTTTGTAATACTTCTGGTAAGCTCTTCTTAAATAGCTCACGCCCAGAAGTAGGATTATAAATAATTCTTGCTCGCTTCATCATTTATTAGCACAGGAAATTTCTTTATGTATCGAAAAAGAACATACTGAACTTCTATTCAGTATTCCCATGCCTACCTCCTCTCATCTTGCTATCCTTCTTTTATCCCGCTCAAACAGGCAGTAAGAACCCGATTCGTGTAGTCCATCAAAAGTAAATATTCATTTCAATGGTTTTTTTATTTGACCCAAAAATTTATCCCGCTATTTGCGGGCAGTAAATGCCCGATTGGTGAGGGCTAATAATCAGTGTTAGATGAACCTCCTACTGATTAAAGTTTCACTTTATTTCTATCCATTCTTCCATAAAAATTTACATATAACGAATAATAACTATCTATTATTTCATGAGATGAAAAAAACCTCTATGTTTAGATTTATCATTATTCCCACCTTTTTGCAACTATCATACCATAGTTGCTATACAAACATTTTTCCACTTTTGACAGTTAATCAAACGTTTGTTTAAACGATTTTGTCTCATTTAAACAAACGTTTGATTAACCTAGAAAAACACCCATGTACGGGTGTTTTTCTGCTTAATCTTTAAAAGTCACTACTATTATCGCTTATTAATCTCTTCAAGTAAGATTTTGTTAACAAGCGGTGGATTTGCTTGTCCTTTTGTAGCTTTCATAATTTGACCAACTAAGAAGCCAATTGCACGGTCTTTACCGTTTTTAAAGTCTTCGATAGATTGCTCATTATTATCAAGAATTTCTGTTACAACTTTACGAAGTGTACCCTCGTCAGAAATTTGAACAAGACCTTTCGCTTTAACGATTTCTTCTGGGTCTCCACCTTTTTCAATTAATTCATTAAATACTTTCTTCGCGATTTTAGAAGAAATTGTACCCTTTTCAATTAATTGAACCATTTTAGATAAACCAGCAGGCGTTAATGCAACGTCTTTTAATTCTTTTTGTTGTTTGTTTAAGTATGCAAGTACTTCACCCATTAACCAGTTCGATGTTAATTTCGCATCAGCACCGTCTGCAACAGTTGCTTCAAAGAAATCAGACATCTCTTTCGTTAATGTTAACACGTGTGCATCATAAGCTGGCAAGCCTAGTTCTGCAACGTAGCGAGCTTTACGTGCATCTGGAAGTTCTGGAATAGAAGCTCGAACTGCTTCTTTCCACTCATCATCGATGTAAAGTTCAACTAAGTCTGGCTCCGGGAAGTAACGGTAATCGTCAGATCCTTCTTTCACACGCATTAAGATTGTTTTCTTCGTTGCTTCATCATAACGACGTGTTTCTTGTTGGATGATGCCACCAGATAACAATTCTTTTTCTTGGCGCACTTGCTCATGCTCAAGACCTTTTTGTACGTAAGTGAATGAGTTTAAGTTTTTCAGTTCCGCTTTTGTACCGAACTTTTCTTGTCCAACTGGACGAAGAGAAATGTTCGCATCACAACGCAAGGAACCTTCTTCCATCTTACAATCAGATACACCAGTGTATTGAATGATTGATTTTAACTTCTCTAAGTATGCATATGCTTCTTCTGGCGTACGCATATCTGGCTCAGATACGATCTCGATTAAAGGCATACCTTGACGGTTGTAGTCTACTAATGAACCATCAGCTGTATGCGTTGATTTACCAGCATCTTCTTCTAAATGAAGACGTGTAATACCGATACGTTTCTTTTTACCGTCTACTTCGATTTCAATCCAACCATTTTCACCAATTGGCTTATCAAATTGAGAGATTTGGTAAGCTTTCGGGTTATCTGGATAGAAATAGTTTTTACGGTCAAACTTCGTTTCCGTTGCGATTTCACAGTTTAATGCCATTGCAGCTTTCATTGCAAAGTTAACTGCTTCTTTATTTAAAGTAGGAAGTACCCCTGGGTATCCTAAGTCAATTACACTTGTTTGTGTATTTGGCTCCGCTCCGAATTCTGTTGGACTCGCAGAGAAAATTTTCGAATTTGTTTTTAACTCAACGTGAACCTCTAAACCAATAATTGTTTCTAAATTCATCTATGCTCGCCTCCTTACAGACTTGCTTTTTTTGTATGATAGTCTGTTGCTTGCTCAAACGCATGTGCAACGCGGTAAATTGTCGCTTCATCGAAGTGTTTACCAATAATTTGTAGACCAAGTGGCATGTTGTTAGCACCGAATCCACATGGAACTGAAATCGCTGGAACACCCGCTAAGTTTACTGGGATTGTTAAAATGTCATTTGCATACATTGTCATTGGATCGTCAACTTTTTCTCCCACTTTAAATGCCGGAGTTGGTGTTGTTGGTCCAATAATAACATCATAGTTAGCAAATACATTTTCAAAGTCGTTCTTAATTAATGTACGTACTTGTTGTGCTTTTTTGTAATATGCATCATAGTAACCAGAGCTAAGAGCAAATGTACCAAGCATAATACGACGTTTAACTTCATCACCGAAACCTTCACTACGTGTGTTTTTGTAAAGGTCTAATAAGTTATTTACATTATCAGAACGAACACCGTAACGCACGCCATCAAAGCGTGAAAGGTTAGCAGATGCTTCAGAAGAAGATAGTAAGTAATACGTTGCTAGAGCGTATTTAGAGTGTGGAAGAGATACTTCCTCCCAAGTTGCGCCCATACCTTCTAATACTTTTAAAGCAGCTAGTACTGACTCACGAGCTTCTTCGCCAACACCTTCGCCTAAGTATTCTTTCGGTACAGCAATGCGTAAACCTTTAACATCGCCTGTTAAACCAGCTAAATAGTTTCCAACTTCAACGTTTGCAGAAGTTGCATCCATGCGGTCAATACCTGAAATAGCTTGTAATAAGTATGCATTGTCTTCTACTGTACGTGTAATCGGTCCGATTTGGTCTAGTGAAGATGCGAATGCTACTAATCCGTAACGAGATACGCGTCCGTAAGTTGGTTTTAAACCTACAACACCGCAATATGCAGCTGGCTGACGGATAGAACCACCCGTATCAGAACCTAGAGAGAATAGTACTTCTCCTGCTGCTACAGCTGCTGCAGAACCACCACTAGATCCGCCTGGAACGTAATCTAAGTTCCATGGGTTTTTCGTAGCGTAGAATCCTGAGTTTTCATTTGAAGAACCCATTGCGAACTCGTCCATGTTTAATTTACCGATTGTAATTGTGTCAGCAGCTTTTAGCTTTTGCACAACTGTCGCATCATAAATTGGATCGAAGTTTGCTAACATTTTGCTCGCACAAGTTGTACGAAGACCGTTAGTTACAATGTTATCTTTTACACCAATTGGCATACCGAATAATAAACCATTATCTTCAGCGCCGATTTTTGCATCTAATTCTTTCGCTTTTGCGCGTGCATTTTCTTCATCTAATGTAAGAAAAGCTTTTACGTTATCTTCAACATCCGCAATACGTTTGTAAGATTCTTCTACTAAATCCGTAACGGAAATTTCTTTGTTGTTTAACTTCTTATGTAACTCTGATACTGAATGATCAAATAATGACATCGAAATTCCCCTCCTCTATTCTAATACTGCTGGAACACGGATTTGATTATCTTTGTGATCCGGTGCATTTTTTAATACTTCTTCGACTGGTAAACCTTTTTCTGGTACATCTTCACGCATAACATTTTTCATAGTTAATACATGAGTTGTTGGTTTTACATCTGTTGTATCTAATTCATTTAACTGTTCTGCAAATGTAACAATTGCATCTAGTTGTTTTTGAAATTTTTCTGCTTCTTGATCAGTAATTGCAAGACGTGCTAAATGTGCTACGTGCTTTACATTCTCAACGGAAATTCTTGACACGGCTAGGCCACCTCCATAATATATCGTTCAATCTACAATACTATTGATGATACCAAATTTTCAGTACTTCAAGCAAGTCAACACAGAGTACTTACGCCATTTTTACATAAAAAAAGAAAGGCAAATGCCTTTCTTTACAATTTACTCTTTATCTAACGGTTTATTTTTCGGAAATCTCTCGTTATCTTCTTCATTATCACGAATTGTTTTTTGTAATACAAAACAAGACATCGTTAAAAATAATGTTCCAATTAAATAGTATCCTTTTACACTAAGCGTTTCATCTAACGTATAAATCCCAATTAGCATACCTGAAAGCGCACAAACAAATGAAGTCCATGCTAAAAACGTGAACGCTTGCGTATTACGTCTTCTCATCGTTCTCCCCCTCGTTAGCTGTATACCCATTATAGATAAGTATATTTACCATGATGGATTTTTATGTAAATTCTAGTTTTATATTTATAAATCTATCATAAAAGAATACTATTTTAAAGAAAGTTTTCTGCCTAATCTGAAAAAACAATCTAAACAATTGGTTTTTCAGATTACCTTACTGTTCGCTAGCTACTTTCATTCATAAAAAAAGACCAGGAAAACTCCTGGTCCATTACTCTACTTAACAAACATTGGATTCTACGTTATACAAAATTGGAAGGTACAGAATTAGGGTTCGTTTGTTAAGTTTATATGTTGAACGAACTAACAGCGGAGGGGTTCCTTCTGTTAGTCCATTAAACTCAATCATTATTTTACGATTTTTTCAAGCTCCTCAAGTGAAAGATCAACTGAAATTGAACCATCATTTGTTTCTTTCTTAATTGCATCTGTTACTTCTTTTGAATGGTATAGTTCAATTACTTTTTTCAGTGTTGGATCATCTTTATCTTTCGTACGAGCTGCGAAAATATTAATATAAGGCTTCGCATTTTCATTCTTTGGATCTTCTAAGAAAATAGGATCCTTCGCTGGATCTAATCCAGCTTGACCAGCAACACCGTTATTAATAACTGATGCCGCTACATCTTTTAACACACGAGGTGTTTGCTGTGCGATAACCGGCGTGATTTTTAACTTCTTCGGATTTTCAGCAATGCCGCTTGGATCTCCAAATAAGCCAAAATCTTTTTTAAGCTTTAATACTCCAGCTGCATCAAGAAGTTTTAATGCACGTGCTTGGTTCGTTGGATCGTTTGGAATTGCAATTTCTGAACCATCTGGAATTTCATTTGCCTTCTTATATTTTTCAGAGTATAAACCCATTGGCGCAATTTGTGTTGTACCAACAGCTGTAATATCTAACTTATGCTCTTTTTTAAATTGCTCTAAGAAAGCAATATGCTGAAATGAGTTTAATTCAATATCTCCATCAGCTAAAGCTTTATTTGGAGTTGTATAATCAGAGAACTCCACCAGTTTAATCTTAATCCCTTCTTTTTCAGCTTTTTTCTTCAAAATTTCCCAAGCGTCTCCATCCGTTCCAGTTACACCGACGCGAACTACTTTTTCTTTCGCTCCTGCACCCGTGTCTCCACTTGAGCAGCCACTTAATGCTGAGACTCCTACAATCGCTGATAATGCAAATGCTAAAATTTTCTTCATTTTCTTTTCCTCTCTTCCTTTTTATGATCTACGTAACAAGACTTTCGCAAAGTAGTTTCCTAAATTTTGAGCTATCTGTACGAGAATAATAAGTAAAACAACCGTTACAAACATAACTGATGTATCAAAACGTTGATAACCATATGTCATTGCCAAGTCACCAAGACCGCCACCACCGACAAGCCCAGCAACTGCAGAAAATTCAATTAAACCAACTGTCATAAATGTGACACCTAAGATTAATGGTGCTAACGCTTCTGGTACAAGGATTTCAAAAACAATTCTAATTGGCGAGGCGCCCATTGCTTGCGCTGCTTCAATTACTCCTTTCGGAACGGAAACAAGATTTGTTTCAACCATTCTAGCAATACCAATTGATGCGACTAACGTCATCGGGAAAATTGCTGCTGCTGTTCCAATCGTCGTTCCAATAACGCTTCTCGTTAGTGGACTTAAAGCTACTAAAAAGATAATGAATGGTACCGGACGAATTGTATTAATTATGATGTTAAGAATAGAAAAGACCCATTTATTTTCTAAAAAGTTTCCTTTTCTCGTTACATATAAAAGTAAACCTAGAGGTATACCAAGAATTGTAGCGAATATAAGGGTTACAATTACCATTAAGAGGGTATCCCCCGTCGCATCTAGTATGCGCGGCCAAAATATACTCCAATCAACTCGCATGAGCTTCTACCTCCTTCAGCTGCACTTGCAGTCTTAGATGTTGTAATGCTTTTTGAATTTCCCTCTGCTCACCTTGCAATTCTACAAGCAGATTTCCAAATAGCACATTTTGAAGTTCAATAATATTTCCGTACAGTACATTTACATCGACGTTATAGTTTTTTGCGATATATGATAGTACCGGCTGTCCTGTCTCCTCACCAGTAAATGTTAGACGATAAATTTGACCACCATTTTGAATTTTCGCTAGAACACTTTCTGGTAAATGATCATTAATAACAGAACGTACAAAGTTTTGAGTCGTCTTTGTTTTTGGTTGCGTGAAAACATCGAACAGTTTTCCTTCTTCAATAACTTTTCCCTTCTCCATTACAGCTACACGGTGACAAATTTCTTTCACAACATGCATTTCATGTGTAATAAGAAGGATTGTTAAATTGTATTCTCGATTTACTTTCTTTAATAAGTTTAGAATTTCTGTCGTCGTTTCTGGATCTAAGGCTGATGTTGCCTCATCACATATAAGAATATCTGGCGATGTCGCAAGTGCTCTAGCAATACCAACACGTTGTTTTTGTCCCCCTGATAGCTGTTCTGGATAATAGTTTGCTTTATCTTCTAACCCTACAAACTTCAGCAGTTCATTCACTCGTTCCTTTATCTCGTTCTTTGGCAATTTCGCTAACTTTAATGGATAAGCAATATTCCCAAACACTGTTCTTGAATTAAATAAATTAAAGCTTTGAAAAATCATTCCGATTCTTTGTCTTAGTTTGCGCAATTCTTTCGTCGATAATGATGTAATATCTTTATCATCTATTGCAATCGTTCCTGACGTTGGTCTCTCTAACATATTTACTAAGCGTAATAATGTACTCTTTCCAGCGCCACTAAAACCGATAATGCCAAAAATTTCGCCTTTCTCAACTGATAATGTTACATCCTCCACCGCATGAACAGATCGCCCAGCTGATTCATACACTTTACTTACATTGTTAAAAGAAATCATTTTTTCCCCTCCTATATGCTGTAAAAACTTGAAGTAGAGCTTTCGAGGTAAAATAAAAAGTGCTCTCCTTCTTATCAACCATAAAGATAAGAAGGAGAGCACTTATATGTACTCGTTCACATCTTCTCATCTTCCAAGCCTTTATATGGCTTGCTGGAGTTAGCACGGTATTAAAAAACCCGTTGCTGAGGTATCGTAGGGCCAGTCCCTCCACCTCTCTGGATAAGAATGTATCGATTTAATTGTCATTTAATTAATTCTCATTATAGAACTCAGAATAATAAGAGTCAATACATTTTTTAGAAAAATATTAATTATTCCTTTATTAAAATTTTCAGATGAAAATTCATGAGAAAATAGTAACTTTCAAGGTTATTTAAAATTCTTCTTCCTCATATTTTTAAACAGGAGAATCCTCTCTACGAATTGAATAAATTTATTTGAATATGAAACTCGGAGGCAGATAAATATATGAAAACAGCTCTTTTACTCGTCGATATTCAAAACGATTATTTTCCAAATGGAAAGATGGAATTGCGTAATCCAGTAGAAGCAAGCGAATATGCTAATCAGTTATTACAACACTTTAGAACAAACAGCGAACCTATTTTTCATATCCAACACGTAGCTATAAAAGATGACGCTACTTTTTTCCTACCTAATACAGAAGGTGTACATATTCACGAAAGCGTACGTCCACTTAGAGAAGAAACAGTTATAGTCAAACATTATCCAAATAGCTTCCGAGAAACTAATCTTCTAGAGCAATTACAGCGTTTAGACATTGAACATGTCGTCGTATGCGGGATGATGACTCATATGTGTATTGATGCTACAGTAAGGGCTGCATTCGATTTTGGATTTCAATGTACCGTTATACATGATGCTTGTGCTACAAAAGACCTTTCTTTTAAGAATGCTACTATACCAGCTGTTTATATTCATAATACAATTTTAGCAAGTTTGAATAATATATATGCGGAAATACTTAGCACAAAAGAGTTTGTCCAACGAAAAAAATCCTTTTGAAAATTCAAAAGGATTTTTTTCGACTATATTATATTTACCATCTATTCATGCCCTATTTTGAGGAATTCATATCATACTTATAAAAATCTCACTAATTATTTACATTGATACATTATCATTTTTAATATCTTTTGATTGAGTCCAATTTCCCCATAAAAATTGAATATTACATGTACGAGAAGCTTCCTTAAAACTCATTCCTGTTAATGGATAACATGTGATTTTTATACTTGCAAAAATTATAATTGCTATCATTGTTATAACTGTAATTATTATGAAAGCAACTAATAACATCCAAATTGATTGTGCTGGCCAAATATTCAATCTATTCCCAATATATACAACTACTAAATTATGCATTAAATACACACCAAATGAAAAAGCAGATAAAATTTGTATCCACTTAAACATAAACGGATTCATTGAGTAATTTCTAAAATACTCTTTTACTAATAAGAAGATTGAACCTGAAAGCATTACTTCGAATACTCTAACGTATGCCTTAAAATCCTCAGAGTATTCCCCTATTTTAACCGTTGCATACCAAGTACCCAATATAATTAAAAGTGTATCTATAACGATTATGGATAGTAACAACCTTTTGGATACCTTCTTCTCATATGTCATTAAATAATAACCTATGAGGAAATACCCTATATATCCGCCTAAAAAGTTCATATCAAAATTAGGATACAACGTAAATATTGGTTTTAATTCATTTGGAACTAGTACTGCAATTGTTGGCAATAGCGAACTTACTATAAACCAAAGAATTAACATGTACTTTATAAGCTCTTTACTTAAAGCATCTACCATTTTCTTCAAAAGAGGAGAAAGAATATACAAAGGAATAATGGCATACATAAACCAAAGATGTACTGTCGCTGCTTGATTCGGTATGTATAAAATACTCTTAATAACATTTGTTATTTGTATCGGCCTTGGCGTAAAGTATAACACAGCAATAGTTGACCATATAATAAATGGCACAATTAATTTTGGCAAACGTTCTGTATAAGTTATTTTAAGTGATTCCGTTTTACTACTCCTCATTAACATCGCACCAGAAATCATAAAGAAGATAGGTACACTTGTACTAAATACAGTTGTCAGTGCATTCGTTATATGCCAAGTACCCGAACCGATATTCCCCCGTAAACTTCCTGCAGCAGTATGAAGAAACACTACCGCAAACATCGAAAATACACGTAGTACGTCAACATATTCAACATAATTCTTTTTATTCATCTAACAATCATCCCTTCCCACATAACATTTCCCCTCACCATTTTTGTCTTTTCCAAAAGTACAAATCTATTATGCCAGAATATAATCAATATTAAAATAATAACTGAAACTTAAAATCTCGATATTCGATTATAAAACCACTTAGTATACTATACAAAATCCTAAAAATAAATTCAATTTTTTTCTTATATATTTAATATTTTCCAAATCAACTACTTAAATAGAGAGTTTTTCTTCTATCTAATTATTGAACATTCCGAAATCAAAACTCTTAATCTATGTCAATAAAAAAACACTCCTTTCAGTGAGCAAAACCGAAAGGAGTGTTCCTTGTCGAACCATAGATTTTCTTTCAAATTGTATTATACAGGAAATTCTCAAAATGAATACTAAAAAATATGACTAATACGTCAACTTTTCTCATTATTTTATTTCTGTTTACATGTTTATCCCGCTATTAATAGGTTTTAGCTCATTCTCTTCGAACGACGGTAATATATGGGGTTTCAATTTTAAAAGGAGCTCTTCACACTTTGTGAAGAGCTCCTCTACTATTTCTTATAAAGTTTCAGAAGTAGTTTTTGCTTGCATGTGAAGTGCTAAGTAATCAGGTCCACCAGCTTTAGAGTCTGTACCAGACATGTTAAAGCCACCGAATGGTTGGTAACCTACGATTGCACCAGTACATCCACGGTTGAAGTATAAGTTACCAACGTGGAAGTCTTCACGTGCTTTTTCAATATGGTCACGGTTGTTAGTAATAACAGCACCTGTTAAACCGTATTCCGTATTGTTTGCAATTGCAAGTGCATGATCGAAGTCTTTTGCTTTACAGAATGCTACTACTGGTCCGAAGATTTCTTCTTTCATTAAGCGAGCATCTTCTGCAACATCAGCAACGATTGTTGGCTGGATGAACCAGCCTTTAGAATCGTCTCCTTCTCCACCTGCTAAGATTCTACCTTCTTCTTTACCAATTGCAACATAGCTCATTACTTTATCGAATGCAGCTTGGTCATTAACAGGACCCATGTTTGTACCTAATACTGCTGGGTTAGCAACTGTTAATTCTTTTGTTAATTCAACAGCACGATTTAATACGTGATCGTATACATCTTCGTGGATTACTGCACGAGAACATGCAGAACATTTTTGTCCTGAGAATCCGAATGCTGATGCAACGATAGACTTAGCTGCTAATTCAAGATCTGCTTCTTTATCAACAACGATTGTATCTTTACCGCCCATTTCAGCGATAACGCGTTTTAACCAAATTTGGCCTGGGTTTACTTTCGCTGCACGCTCATAGATACGGATACCTACATCACGAGATCCCGTGAAGCTTACGAAACGTGTACGAGGATGATCTACTAAGTAGTCACCAACTTCAGAACCATTACCTGGAACGAAGTTTACTACGCCAGCTGGTAAGCCAGCTTCTTCTAATACTTCCATAAATTTCGCTGCTACTACAGGAGTTGTACTAGCTGGTTTTAGTAATACTGTGTTACCAGAAACTAAAGCAGCTGTTGTCATACCTGCCATAATTGCGAATGGGAAGTTCCAAGGAGAAATGATAACACCTACTCCTAATGGAATGTAAGAGAAACGATTATATTCAATTGGACGGCTTTCTACTGGAATACCGTCTTTTAATTTTAACATTTGACGACCATAATATTCCATAAAGTCGATTGCTTCTGCTGTATCAGCATCTGCCTCATTCCATGGCTTACCTGCTTCTTTTACAAGAATAGCAGAGAATTCATGTTTTCTGCGACGAACGATTGCTGCAGCACGGAATAAAATGTCTGCACGCATTTCTGGCTTTGATTTTCTCCAAGTTTGGAATGTTTCATCCGCTACTTGCATTGCTTTTTCAGCTAACTCACGGCTTGCTTTTGAAACACGACCAACAAGTTCCTCTTTATTTGCAGGGTTTACAGAAACAATTTTGTCTTCTGTAGTAATTTTTTCTCCCCCAATAATTAATGGATAGTCTTGTCCAAGATAAGATTCTACTTTCTTTAAACCTTCTTCAAACGCTAATTTGTTAGCCTCCACTGAAAAATCTGTAAATGGCTCATGTTTGTATGCTACTACCATTTTTTTTAGCCTCCCCTTAGAAAAACGTTTACATTTTACAACATTATTCTACACGATAATTTAGATTTATTCAAATATTCCTAGACTTATATTTTAAAAATTAATAAATTTTTAAAATATAATAAAAAAAAGAGATTCATACATGCGTATGAATCTACAAAATATGAGTATATTCCAAAACATTTTTCCCGATCAATAATATAGTAACTAATAAAAATAAAGTCCTTACATATCCAACGCCTTTTTGAACCGCAAACTTCGATCCCAAATAAGCACCTAAGATCATTGATAATCCCATGATAATACCGTATTCAAAATGAATTATATCTAAAAATAAAAAAGTAATTAAAGATACAATATTACTAACAAAGTTCAAAAGTTTTCCAGATGCTGCCGCTTGAATAAAATCCAAACCAATTAATAAAAATGCAAAAATTAAAAATGACCCTGTCCCTGGTCCAAAAAATCCATCATAAAATCCTATCATTAAAATAACAAAGAAAAATATTAATGTTTTTCTTTGCGTCATCTTCTTATAGGTAGACACACTTCCCCAATTCTTTTTTGCAATAATATAAATAGCAATAAATACCAACATTACAAGTACTAATGGGCGTAAAATATCCGATGGAATAAATTTTACTACTAAAGCACCCGCAACAGCTCCAACAATAGTTAACGGGATTAACTTTCCTACAATTTTAAAATCAACTTTTCCTGATCGAATGAAATACATCGCACTCGTAAACGTCCCCATTGTTGCTGCTAATTTATTCGTTGCAATTGCCGAAGCTGGCGATAAGCCAACAAACATAAGCGCAGGAAGCGAAATTAACCCTCCTCCTCCAACAACGGAATCAATAAAAGCTGCTAAAAAACCGAATGCAATTAATAAAATAATGACTTGAAAACTTAATTCTCCCATGAACTTTACCCCTTACCCCTATTATTTACAACATTTTAAATTATAACAAAATTACATAAGAAAAAAAGCTGTTCCATAGAGGAACAGCCTTCATATTTAATCTAAAATTTTCACAAGTGGTTCATCTTGTTTTGCTTCACGTATAATAATAGCTTCTGGGCGTTCTACAGATTTAATCGTTACTTGTACTTTCATATAATTCGGGAAGTATTCCATAACAAGCCCTGCCACATATTGTGTAAAACCAATTATTTCAGCTTTTCCATTAAACTGGACAGGAATATCAAGCTTCATTTCTCTTAATTCATCATCTCTATACATACCAGTACCAATAACAGCTGTATAGTCGCCTTGGAAATAATCGCTTAGTTTTGCCTTAAAGTTGGATACTCTTGCAAGATCTTCACGTTTATTATCTGTTTTCGCTTGCTCTGATGGGAACAAATAGTATTTCTCATTAATTTGTTTCCAATCTTCAACCGTTTCACTACCTTTTTCTACATTTGCATAAGAAACAAAGTTACCTGGTACGAGCGAAGACTTTGGAGATTGGCGATAAATCGCAAATGTTATCGGAATATTTTTTGTATCAGGTTGTTTTTGATGTATAACTTTCAAAATTTCTTGCGCCATTTTTTTCCCTTCAGCTAACATCTTTTCATCCGGGATTGCAGCTTCACGTGGATAACCATGCTCTTCGTTAAAATATTGAACAGAATTCATTGCTAATCCAACTACCATACCAACACGTTCCTCGCTGTTATCGCCTTTTTTCACATAATAATCATGCTCTAAAATATTTGAAATATATATTGGATTTTTTTTATTTTTCACTTCTAGTGATTCGGATCCCGTTCCTAACGCAGGGTTTAATCCTATATTAGGAAATTTAACTGCATCTTTTTTTAATTTGTCCTCTAGTTCCTTTTGTTCAGCATCTGTACGTTTTCTTTTAACAAGCATCTGTATCACTTGAGTATCTAGAGCACTTCCGCCTTTTAAAAAATTATCTTTCGTATTAAATGATTCTTTTGCAATTCGCATTAATCCTGTTTCAAATTCATCTATATCAAGACGACTATTTAGCCCTTGCACCACTAAACCACGTGCATTTCCACCATCAAATGGAATAGTCGTCTTATAATATTCATCCGAAATAGCGTATTTTGGAACAACTGATTGTTCTTTTGCTTTCCCCGATTTCTCAGCCACTTTTTCATCTTTGTCGGCACCTGCACTACACCCACTTACAATTAGGCCCAGGCTTAATATCGCTAATGCTATTTTTTTCATGGTAAGTTTGCACCTCTTACTTATTTAGCTCTTGTAAGAACCTCTCTTCATTCCAAACCTCAACATTATGTTTCTCCGCTTGTGCTAATTTCGAACCAGCTGCTTCACCTGCAACAACCAAATCCGTACTCTTACTAACACTTCCTGTTACTTTTCCACCTAATGCCTCAATCTTCTTCTTCGCTTCACTTCGTCCCATAACTTCTAGCTTACCTGTTAAAACAACCGTTTTTCCTGCGAAGTAAGATTCAACATTTTGTAAATCTGCAATTTTTATACCTTTGTATGTCATATTCACGCCATACTCTTTAAACTGCTGTAATAATTCTAATACATCTTCATTATCAAAATATGTCACAACAGATTGAGCCATTTTTTCGCCAATTTCATTAATTGCTTTTAGTTCTTCTTCTGTTGCTTTTACAAGCTCATCCATCGTTTCAAAGTGCTCTGCAAATGTACGTGCTGCTTTCGCTCCAACGTGGCGAATTCCAAGACCAAATAATAATCGCTCTAACGAGTTTTCTTTAGAATTTTCAATTGCTTGTATTAAGTTTGTTGCTGATTTTTCACCAAAACGTTCTAACTGTAATAATTGCTCTTTCGTCAATGCATATAAATCAGCAAATGTACGAATATAATCTGCATCAAAGAGTTGTGTAATGACACGTTCTCCAAGTCCATCAATATTCATCGCATTTCTTGAAACGAAATGGATTAATCCCTCTCGAATTTGAGCTGGACAAGTCGGATTTATACATCGAAGTGCTACTTCTTCTTCTAAACGAACAAGTTCACTCTCACATGCTGGACAATGCGTTGGCATACGGTATTCTTCTTCTTCACCAGTACGCTTATCAAAAATAACGTTCACAACTTCAGGAATAATATCTCCAGCCTTCTTCACAACAACGTAGTCACCAATTCGAATGTCTTTTTCACGAATCAAATCTTCGTTATGTAAAGAAGCACGGCGAACAATCGTACCAGCAACTCTCACTGGCTCTAGCTCTGCAGTCGGCGTTACAACCCCTGTTCGGCCAACACTTAATTCAATGCCTGTTAGTCTCGTTACAACTTCTTCAGCTGGGAATTTATAAGCAATCGCCCATCGTGGACTCTTCGCTGTAGTTCCTAGACTTTCTTGAAGAGCAACATCATCTACTTTTATAACGATTCCATCAATCTCATAATCAAGATGCGGACGTTTTTCTTGCCATTCTTCTACATAAGCTATAACCTCTTCGATTGTTTCACATGTACGGCGATTTGGATTTGTCTTAAATCCGAGTTCACCTAAGAAATCAAGCGATTCACTGTGCGATGGAATTGTTTTTTCTTCTACATTCGCAAGACCGTACACAAACATAGATAAGTTACGCTTCGCTGCAATTTTCGGATCAAGTTGACGTATTGAACCTGCTGCTGCATTACGCGGATTCGCAAATACATCTTCTCCATTTTGCTCTTTTTCTTCATTTAGTTTAACGAATGAACGCTTCGGCATATAAGCTTCGCCTCGTGCTTCTAACGTTACTTCTTCATTTAAACGAAGTGGGATAGCTTTAATCGTTTTTAAATTTTGAGTAATATCTTCACCCGTTACACCATCACCACGTGTCGCCCCTTGAATAAAGCGTCCTTTTTCATAATGAAGCGAAACGGCAAGCCCGTCAATTTTTAATTCACATATATATCTTACATTCGCACCATCAATTCCTTGACATACTCTTCTGTCGAAATCACGCAAATCCCCTTCGTTAAATGCATTCCCTAAACTTAACATTGGTGACTTATGTGTTACTTTTTCAAATATATCAAGAATAGTTCCCCCAACGCGAACGGAGGGAGAATCTTCACTCATAAACTCTGGGTTCTCTGCTTCTAATTTTATAAGCTCCTGCATATCACGGTCATATTCCGCATCAGAAACAGAAGGATTGTCTAATACGTGATATTGATAATTAAATGTATTTAACAAATCACGCAGTTCTTCTATACGTTTTTTTGCTATCTCTTTTGACATATCCTCATTCCTTTCTATTGTTTCGTCACAGGTGCAAATTTTGCTAACAAACGTTTAACACCAATCGGGCTTGGGAACGCAATATCTAATTCTTTTGCATCACCTTCACCTTTTACACTTACAACTGTACCGATTCCCCATTTTTGGTGGGAAGCTTTATCGCCTACTGCCCAGCCAATTTGCTCACCGCCTGTCGTCTTAGCTGCTGGACGCGCGAAAGCTGAACGAGAGCGTGTTGTGGTTGTCGTTGTCATTTTACTGCTACTTGCTGTTCTGCCTTTTGCACCAAACGAATTTTCACGCTTCGGCGCTGTTTCATTTAATGATTCCACTAGTTCTGCCGGGATTTCTGTAATGAAGCGAGACGCAGCATTCATACTTGTTCTACCAAATAAAGTACGCATTTGCGCATTAGATAAATATAACTCTTCTTCTGCACGAGTAATACCTACATAAGCAAGACGACGTTCTTCTTGCATTTCATCCTCTTCCATAAGAGAACGAGTATGAGGGAATATCCCTTCCTCTAAACCAACAATAAAGACAACCGGGAACTCTAATCCTTTTGCTGAGTGCATCGTCATTAAAATAACTTCTTCACCAGCAGTTGGGTCTTCATCTACACGATCAATATCAGCAACAAGTGCTAAATCTGTTAAGAATGCAACAAGGCTCTTATCTTCACTTTGAGATTCAAATGTTTGCGTAACAGATAAGAATTCGTCTAAGTTTTCTAAACGACCTTCCGCTTCTAAAGAACGCTCATTTTTCAACATATCGCGATAGCCTGTTTTTTCAATAACTTCTTCTACTAATTCTGTAACAGATAAATACTCTTGCATATTTACCCAGTTGTGTAATAAACTTGCGAATTCTTTTACTGCCTTTGTAATTTTTGCACTTACTCCAACATGCTCAATCTCATCAAATACAGCAGTTAATGAAATTCCGTTTTGCACACCATAATTAATAATTTTATCGATAGAAGTCGCACCAATACCACGCTTTGGCATGTTAATAATACGTGCAAAACTAATTTCATCATCTGGATTACCGATTAAACGTAAGTACGCCAAAATATCTTTAATCTCTTTACGGTCGTAGAACTTAGTTCCCCCGACAATTTTGTAAGGAATGTTAGATTTAAGGAAAATCTCCTCGACCATACGAGACTGAGCATTTGTACGATATAGCACTGCAAAATCAGTGTATTTTCGTTTCCCCATTTGAAGATCGTCACGAATTTTTTTCGCAACAAAATATGCTTCGTCCTTTTCAGTTGCGGCACGATAATACGAGATTTTACTTCCAACTTGATTGTCTGTCCATAATTTCTTCGGTTTACGATTCGTATTTTTTTCAATAACAGCATTCGCTGCATTTAAAATATTTTGTGACGAACGATAGTTTTGTTCTAACAAAATTACCTGTGCATTCTCATAGTCTTTTTCAAATGACAAAATGTTAGAAATATCTGCACCACGCCAGCGATAAATAGACTGGTCAGAGTCACCTACAACGCAAAGATTTTTAAAACGTGCTGCCAAATGTTTAACAAGAAGATATTGCGCTTTGTTCGTATCTTGATACTCATCAACATGAATATATTGGAACTTACGCTGATAAAACTCTAATACTTCTGGAACACGTTCAAATAGCTGAATCGTCGTCATAATTAAATCATCAAAGTCTAATGAATTATTTTTCAAAAGACGTTTTTGATACTCTGTGTATACATCGCTCGTTAATTTTTCATATGGATCAGCCATTGTAATTTTTTTTGCATATTTATCCGCAGATAACAGTTCATTTTTTGCATTACTAATACCCGCTAAAATAGAGCGCGGCTCAAATTTCTTCGGATCAATATTGCGCTCTTTCATAATTTTTTTGACTACAGTTAGCTGATCACCTGAATCTAAGATTGTAAAGTTACGATTAATACCAATACGATCGATATCGCGTCGTAAAATACGTACACACATAGAGTGGAACGTCGAAATCCAAATATCTTCTGCTTCTGGTCCCACAAGTTTATCAATACGCTCGCGCATTTCACGAGCTGCTTTATTTGTGAAGGTAATAGCTAGTACATTCCATGGTGCTACACCTTTTTCACCAAGCAAATACGCAATACGGTGTGTTAACACGCGTGTCTTACCACTACCTGCACCTGCCATTAGTAGAAGTGGTCCATTCGTTGTTTGTACTGCTTTTTGTTGCTGTGGATTTAAACCGTTTAATAACTTATCTGTCATACTCATATACGCCTGCACCTACTCTCCTTTTACTGCTTTAACTGTTTTTAACGCCGATTTTATATCATCATAAATAATATTTCCAACAACTACTGTATCAGCATATTGCGCCATTTCTTTCGCCTGTTCTGCATTAGAAATACCACCGCCATAATATAACTTGGCTTGTTTCAATTCTGCTTTTACATTTTTAACAAGTTCAACATCTCCATACGTACCGCTATATTCTAAATAAAATATCGGTAAATGTAATAACTTGTCTGCTAAACGCGCATATGCAATAACGTCATCTTCTGTTAAATCACATTTCGCATCTGTAAGCTGGGCTACTTTCGCTTCGGGATTTAAAACACAATACCCTTCCATAAAAATTTCGTCCCAGTCCATAATATCCCCAAATTCTTTCAATGCCTCATGATGAACACCTGTTACCCATTCTACTTTTCGGCTATTTAAAACACTTGGGATGTAATAAAAATCAAATCCTGGTGTAATTGCTTCTACATCAGAAACCTCTAATACACAAGGAACTGCATATCTACGAATGCTAACTAGCATGTGTAATACGTTATCAATTGTAACTCCATCACTTCCGCCTACAATAACAGCATCCGTTCCAGACTCACAAATCATTTCTAAATATTCATCGCTTAACTCCTTATTTGGATCAAGCTTAAATACATGTTTCCATCCGGAAATATCGTACATGAAAACACCCTTCCTTTTCTCTAGTTATATCTATAGTTCTGTTTAAAATAACAGTTAGTTTTTATCTTGATTTTTTAAAATAGCTATTAAATATTTTTCAAAAAGAAGGATTTAATTTCACCTTCTTTTTATGCATTCTTTCATTATAACAAAAAAAGCTACTGACACACACGCCGAATCCAACATCTTTTTCAACGTCAAATGTTGGATTACATATCCCAAAAATCACACGGGATACTAATAAGAGAAGTAGTATTTACTATTTCAATTTTCATAAAAAGGAGTGTTTTTCTAATGAAGCAAAACATCGGGACAATAAACGCTCTAATTCGAATTACACTTGGGCTTGTCCTCTTCGGATGTAGTGCAACTAAACTTGTACGCAAGCCGTGGTGCACTTGGTCTAACATTTTTCTATGGATTGGTGCAATGAAAGTTGCAGAGGGAATTGTTCGCTTCTGCCCTATTGTTGAAGCGTGGAAATTTGGAAAATACATGAATATGGGCGCATTTAAAATGCCTGGCATGAATTTTACTGAAAAAGGACATGCTAAAGAAGAAGTGAATCAAACTTCCGCTCATGACAAGCCAAAGTCAAAGGGAAGTTATGACGCTTCTGACAAAGAGATTGAGTCAGCGATTGAAGAAATAATCCTGGCAAAACCGCTTTGAATCATTTGTCACGATGCAAGATGCTCTCAAAGGGACTTAGCTGCTGCAGTGGGCGGTTAAGTCTTCTTTATTTTACCATAAAACAGAACGTATATTCTTATTTCTAACTTTAAAATGTACATAAAAGATATCAATCAATAAATTTCAGAAAATTAGGTGCATACCCCTTGCTTAAAATGATATAAAAGTGATATCATTTTTATATCAGGAGGCGATCATATGAAAGAAAAACAAGTATTTTATGTAAATGGTTTTCTCGGTATTATTGGAATTTTGATTTTAGCTGCTATCGGTATATTTTTCCTTGCACAAGAAATTTTCGTAGGAGCAGCACTAACTATTATATTAGCCGCGATTCTCGCTACAGGTATCGGTATTGTTCAACCGAATCAAGCGAAAGTTATTACGTTCTTTGGTAATTATTTAGGAACAATTCGTCAAAATGGTTTATTTTTAACAATTCCATTCGCATTCCGTCAAACTGTCTCATTACGTGTTGAAAACTTTAATAGTAAGAAATTAAAAGTAAACGATGTTGAGGGAAATCCGATTGAAATTGCAGCTGTTATTGTATATAAAGTAGTTGATTCTGCAAAAGCAATGTTCGGTGTTGAACATTACGATCGATTTGTAGAAATTCAAAGTGAAACAGCAATCCGCCACGTCGCAACAAAATATCCTTATGACAATTTCCAAGATGAAACTTGCATTACGTTACGCGGGAATACTGAAGAAATCTCTGAAGAATTAAAGCGTGAGTTAGAAGCGCGCCTTGAAATCGCAGGCGTAGAAGTATTAGAAACTCGTTTAACACATTTAGCTTATGCAACAGAAATTGCCCATGCGATGCTACAACGTCAACAAGCAAAAGCGGTATTAGCTGCTAGAAAAGAGATTGTTGAAGGTGCTGTGAAGATGGCGAAGGATTCAATCCATATGTTAGATGAGGAAGGCGTACTTGAATTAGATGACGAGCGTAAAGCGAATATGGTAAACAACCTATTAGTTGCCATCGTTTCAGATAAAGGTGCGCAACCAGTTATTAATACAGGAAGCCTATACTAAGGGCTATAAGTAATTATGGCTAAAAAGAAAAGCTTTCCATTACGTATTGATCCTGAATTACACGCAGTCATCGAAAAATGGGCAAATGATGAGTTTCGTAGCGTCAATGCACACATCGAGTATTTACTTCGAGAAATGGCAAAGCAAAAAGGAAAATTGAAGAAAGATAAAGATGCATGAACAAACAGCCCACTGAATTTTCAGCGGGCTGTTTTTATACAAAGCAAGTCATCAATAAACTTGCTTAACGCTGCTGTTCTCACACTATCTTTCCGATAAATAAAATAAGTCGGAATAAACCTGTTTTCATGTACTAACGGTGTATGAATAAGTTCTTTATGGCTATCAAATTGCTCTGCTACTTCACGTGGTAACATAGACACCCCAAGTCCAGCTTTTACGCATCCAATAATACCGTCTAAAGAATTTAATTCCATTATTTTTTTTGGAACAATCCCTTCAGATAGTAACCATTCTTCTAAAACTTTTCTATAAAAACAACCTGATTGAAAAACGATAAAAGACTGCGATTCCGAATATCCGTTATCCCACAAAACATTCCGCTTTGAAAGTAACATCATTTCCTCTTGGAATACTTCTATCTTTTCTAAAGCTGGATCAGCTATACAATCAGCTACAAATGCCCCCTCTATTTCATATAAGAGTACCTTCTTCGTTAATTCTTCCGTATTGTGCGTTTGCAACATAATTTCCACTTCTGGATAGCGCATATGATAATTAGCTAAAATCGTGGGCAATCTAACAGCTGCTGCTGTTTCCATCGCTCCAATTTTCAATACTCCTCCAGGCTCCGCTGTATGTTTTACTTGCCTTTTTGATTCATTTAATAATTGAATCATTTTTTCAGCGTATGTTAACAACTTTTCTCCGGCTGGTGTTAATGTAACTCCATCTCGATGCCTATAAAATAATTGTGTTTCATATTCAGCTTCTAGCCGTTTTATTTTTGCTGTTATGTTTGATTGAACAAAATTCAACCGAATAGCTGCTCTTGAAATACTTTTCTCCTGCGCGACCATATAAAAAGCTACAAAATCTTGTAAGTTCATTCGTTCATATCCCTTCGTTCATATCATTAATTTTGATATTACATATAAAAAATCAGTATTTTACGCCCCATATATATTCCTCTATCATATATATTAGAAGATATTTCAAGAAGGGAGATTATATGAAAGAAACAAAAACATGGAAAATGATTATAGCTGGGATATGTTCTTTAATAGCTGTCATGGGTATTAGTCGGTTCGCCTACACACCGATTATTTCTTTTATGGAAAAGCAAGCCCATATAGAAGATGACCTCGCTGGATATTTAGCGTCCAGTAATTATCTTGGTTATTTACTTGGGGCATTCTTTATTGGATTCATTACGATAAAAAATCGTGAAAAAATATTACACCACTGTTTATTCTTCAATGTTCTTTCAACTCTTTGTATGGGCTTAACCTCTTATATCTTTTTATGGTTTCCCCTTCGCTTTATCGGTGGTTTCACAAGTGCAATTGTATTTGTTCTTGCCTCTAGTATTGTTTTAGATTATTTATTTCAAAGTAATAAAGTCATGCTAGGTGGCATGATTTATAGCGGTGTTGGAATTGGCATTATTTTCTCTGGAAGTTTCGCACCTTTATTCAACTCAATTTGGAATTGGCAAGGTGCATGGATTGGGTTAGGAATTATTAGTTTTAGTTTAGCTATCCTTGTATGGAAATGGTTAAGAGAGGACAGTAGACATACTATACAGCAACCAAAAAGTACTATACAAGCTACATCTCATAGAAAAAACTATTTATTTTGGCTTATTTTAGCTTACGGATTCGAAGGGTTTGGCTATATCATTACAGGGACCTTCCTTGTCACCATTGTAGAAAGAATTACACTATCACCCTTCTATGCATCTTGTAGCTGGATTATTGTCGGTATTGCTGTCATCCCATCTAGTTACATTTGGTCCACTGTTGCTCGGAAGTACGGACCAACACGAGCTCTTACATCCGCCTATATGTTACAAATTATAAGTTTACTTTCTCTACTCCTTATTCCAAACCTTTTTGGGGCATTTCTAAGTGCATTCCTTCTAGGTGCTACATTCGTCGGAATTACAATTTTAACAACTACAGAAGCAAAACGAATAAGACCGAATGAAAGTAATAAAATCATTGGTTATACGACAGGTGTTTATGGGATTGGCCAAATTATCGGTCCAATCTTTACAGGTATTATTGCAGAGCAAATGCAAAGTTTTTCCCTCCCACTCCTTGTCGCTGCTCTTACGTTAATCATCTCAATACTGCTATTATTAATTGGAGAAATAAGATGTAAGCAGGTAGAGAAAAAGTGTATATAGATACAAATAGTTTAAAATCTCTTGAAAAGATTCAACGTACTATACTCTATTTCCTATAAAAAAAGAAGCTAACATATGTTAGCTTCGCGTAATCTCATGCCCAATCGCACGATATCCTATATCACTACGATAAAATAAGCCATCGCTTTCAATCTTTGCGATTTCTTTATACACTCTATCTTTCGCTTCTTGTAAGTCTTTCGCTTTATAAGCAATAAATAGTACACGGCCACCATTTGTTACAAAATCCCCATGTTTCATCGCTGTACCTGAATGAAAGACAATAGCATCTTCTAAACGATCTAACCCTGTAATAATTTCACCTTTTTTATACGCTTCTGGATATCCTTTTGAAGCAAGTACAACACCAATTACTGCTTCCTCTGACCACTCTAACACTAACTCACTTTCATCTAATACAGCGTTACATACATCAACTAAATCATTTTCTAAGCGAGGTAATACAACTTCTGTTTCAGGATCACCAAAGCGTGCATTAAATTCAATTACCTTTGGACCATCATTTGTCAAAATAAGCCCTGCATATAAAATCCCTGTAAACGATCGATTTTCTTGGAGCATCGCTTGAGCAGTTGGATGTAATACGGTTTGAATCGCTTCTTGGACTGCTGATTCTGGAATTTGTGGTACTGGAGAATATGCACCCATTCCGCCTGTATTTGGGCCTTTATCAGCATCAAAAGCTCGTTTATGGTCCTGAGCGATTACCATCGGATGTACAGTTGTTCCATTTACAAATGCCATTAATGAAAATTCTTGTCCATCTAAAAACTCTTCAATAACAACCTTCTTACTTGCCGCGCCGAACTTTACATCTTGTAGCATTTCTTTCGCAGCTTGTAGTGCCTCTTCAAGTGTCATTGCTACTGTTACACCTTTACCAGCAGCTAGGCCATCAGCTTTAATAACGATTGGCGCACCAACTTTTTGAATGTATTGTACTGCTTCTTCATAATCTGTAAAAGTTTCATATGCCGCCGTTGGAATATCATACTTTTTCATCAATTCTTTCGTAAAAGCCTTACTACCTTCAATAACAGCAGCCGCCTTATTTGGACCAAATACACGAAGTCCCTCTTCTTTAAAACGATCAACAATTCCATTCATAAGCGGAATTTCTGGTCCAACGAAAGTTAATTCAACCTTATTCTCTTTAACAAATAAAACTAATGCATCAAAATCATTTTCATCAATATCAACTGGTGTTGCAACATCTCGCATACCTTCATTACCCGGTGCTACATACACCTTTTCCACCTTTTCAGATTGCGCAAACTTCCAAGCTAAAGCATGCTCACGCCCACCGCGGCCGATTACTAAAACATTCATATTTCATCCCCCGATACTTAAATAAGTACAAACTAGAAGCTATGCTGCTCCTAGTTTGTTTTTTCCACAATTGCTCTATTAATGTTTAAAATGACGTACGCCAGTGAACACCATAGCAATCCCATACGTATCTGCCACTTTAATAGAATCTTCATCACGGATCGATCCGCCTGGTTGAATGATTGCTGTAATTCCCGCTTTTGCTGCTTCTTCTAATGTATCTGGCATTGGGAAGAAAGCATCAGATGCAAGCGCGCTACCTTGTGCTTTTTCACCAGCTTGTGTAATCGCGATTTTTGCAGAACCTACACGGTTCATCTGTCCCGCACCGACACCAATTGTCATGTCATCTTTCGCTAAAACAATTGCATTTGATTTCACATGTTTTACAACTTTCCAAGCTAGTTTTAAATCTTTCCATTCTTGCTCTGAAGGTTCACGTTTCGTTGGAATTGAAATTGTACTTTCATCTAATGATAACGTATCTTCCTCTTGAACGAGAAGTCCACCTTGTACAGAAGTTAGTTTTTTGCTTGCACTTGTCGCTTTTTCAATATTTATAGTTAATAAACGTAAGTTCTTCTTACTTTGCAACACTTCTAAAGCTTCTTGCGAGAACGAAGGTGCGATAACAATTTCTAAGAAAATTTCATGTAACTTTTCTGCTGTAGCTTTATCAATTTCACGATTTGCTGCAATAATACCGCCGAAGATTGATACTGGATCTGCTTCATAAGCACGAGTATATGCTTCGTGAATATTAGTTCCTACTCCAACACCACATGGATTCATATGTTTTACTGCTACTACTGCTGGTTCTGTAAATTCTTTTACGATGCTAAGCGCTGCGTCTGCATCATTAATATTGTTATACGATAATTCTTTACCGTGTAATTGTTCTGCGTATGCAACAGAAGAAGTTGCTGCGAATGGCGCTTTATAGAAAGTTGCTTTTTGATGTGGGTTCTCGCCATAACGTAAGTCTTGCTTTTTCTCAAATGTCACAGTTAATGTTTCTGGACTTTCTTCACCCATTTGCTCTGTTAAGTAGTTAGAAATTAACGCATCATATGCTGCTGTATGACGGAATACTTTCGCTGCTAGTTTACGTTTCGTTTCCTCTGCTACTTCACCGTTCTCTTTCAGTTCTGCTAACACAATATCATAATCTACTGGATCTACAATTACAGATACGAATTTATGATTTTTCGCAGCAGAGCGAATCATTGTCGGGCCACCGATATCAATATTTTCAATTGCATCAGCAAATGTTACATCAGGCTTAGCGATTGTTTCTTTAAATGGGTATAAGTTAACAACAACAAAATCAATTGCTTGAATACCTAATTCATTCATTTGCGCTACATGTGTTTCATTATCACGAACTGCTAATAGACCACCATGAATATTTGGATGTAAAGTTTTCACACGACCATCCATAATTTCAGGGAAACCAGTTACTTCAGAAATACCAATTACTTGTAAGCCGTTTTCTTCTAGTAATTTTTTCGTACCACCTGTTGAAATAACTTCAATCCCTTGCTCTAGTAACCCTTTAACAAATTCTACTACTCCTGTTTTATCTGAAACACTTACTAATGCACGCTTTTTCATTTATCCTTCACCCCTGGTTGTATGTTAGTTAACAGTTGTTTCTTTCACAGACTGAACAATTTGATTCACTGTATTTACGTATAATTTATGTTCAACTTGCTGAATTTTCTTTTGTAAGCTTTCTCTCGTATCCCCTTCAGAAACAACCACTGCTTCTTGCGCAATAATTGGCCCTGTATCCATACCTGCATCTACATAATGAATTGTTACTCCAGTTACTTTCACACCTGCTTCTAACGCTTGACCGACAGCATCTTTACCTGGAAAGCTCGGTAGTAATGATGGATGAATATTAATAATCTTTCCGCCGTATGCTTCTAGTAACGTCGGCCCGATTAAACGCATATATCCAGCTAAAATAATATAATCAATTTCATATTCTTCTAGCTTCTTTAATATCTCTTTTTCAAACGCTTCTTTGGACTCATATGCTTTCGCTGAAAAAGCGAAACACGGAATATGATGATAATGCGCTCGCCCAACAGCACGTGCTTCTGGTTTATCACATACTAATAAACTAATTTCTGCATCCAATCTTTTTTCTTCTACCGCATTAACGAGAGATTGAAAGTTAGATCCACTTCCAGAAGCAAAAACTGCTAATCTACTCATAGTGCTTTGCCCCCATTAAAAGTAACGCCAGCTCCTTGTACAGTACGTCCAATAATACGAGCCGTTTCTCCTTGCTCTTCAAGAAGACGAACAACATCTTTTGCATCTTCTTCCTTCACTGCTACTACCATACCAATACCCATGTTAAAAATATTGAACATTTCTTTCTCTTCCAGTTTCCCAACTTCTTGAAGTAAATGGAAGATCGGCTGAATTTTCCAAGATCCTAGTTCAATCTCAGCACCAATTCCTTCTGGCAACATACGTGGGATATTTTCAATAAATCCGCCCCCTGTAATATGCGCCATACCGTATACTTCATGCTTCTTCAATAGTTCTAAAATAGGTTTGACATAAATTTTCGTTGGTTTTAATAATTCTTCACCAAGAGGTAGTTCTAAGCGTCCATAAATACGCTCTAAAGTTAGTTCTCCATCTTCTAGTAACACTTTTCGTACTAAAGAGTAACCATTGCTATGAATACCGCTAGATGCTAAGCCAATTAGCACGTGACCAGCTTCAATCTTTTCACCTGTTACAATTTTCTTTTTATCAACAATCCCAACTGTAAAACCAGCTAAATCATATTCTTCCGTAGAATACATTCCTGGCATTTCAGCTGTTTCTCCACCGATTAATGCACAACCAGCTTGGCGACAGCCCTCTGATATACCTTTGACGATGTTTTCAATTTTACTAGGTTCAGCTTTACCACAAGCAATATAATCAAGGAAGAAAAGCGGCTCTGCTCCTTGGACAACAATATCATTTACACACATTGCTACTGCATCAATACCAATTGTGTCATGTTTATCTGCCATAAAAGCGAGCATCAATTTTGTTCCCACGCCATCTGTTCCAGATACTAATACAGGTTCTTCTAATGCAAATTTTGATAGATCAAACATACCTCCAAAACCGCCTAAACCGCCTAGTACTTCTTTTCTCATAGTTGTTTGTACGTGTTTTTTCATGCGAGATACCGCTTCATATCCAGCTTCAATATCTACTCCTGCTTGCTTATATGCATTCGCCATCGTTATTTACACCTCGTCTTTTAATTTCTCCCCATCCAGGGCCGGCCGTTTTAAGAAAAAAGCTAGCTTCTACAGCAAAAGAAGTAGAAGCTTTTTTCACTTTTCTTATTTCATACTTTCTAAAAGCTCTTGCTCATAATCATAAAGAGCTGTTGGATAGTCCCCATTAAAGTAAGCCATGCATAGGCCGCCATATTTCCCTTCATATGGACGTCCAATTGCATCTACTAATCCATCTTCGCTTAAAAATGTTAAAGAATCTGCTCCGATCATTTCGCGGATTTCTTCTACTGTATTATTTGCTGCAATTAATTCTTTTCTCGTTTGAATATCAATGCCATAGAAACATGGATATTTCAGAGGTGGTGAAGCAATTCTTACATGAACTTCTGTCGCTCCAGCCTCACGAAGCATACGAACAATTCGTTTACTTGTCGTTCCTCTTACGATAGAGTCATCAATCATAACAACTCGTTTCCCCTCAACCACACCTCTTACTGCGGAAAGCTTCATCTTAACCCCTTGCTCACGCAGTTCTTGAGAAGGCTGGATAAAAGTACGTCCAACGTAACGATTTTTAATTAATCCTAATTCATACGGAATGCCTGTTGCCTCCGCATAGCCAATCGCAGCTGAAATACTAGAGTCTGGTACACCAGTAACAACATCCGCTTCAATAGGAGCTTCCGCTGCTAAACGTTTTCCCATATTTTTACGCGCTGCATGAACGTTAACACCAGCAATATTAGAATCTGGTCGTGCAAAGTAAATATATTCCATACTACAAATCGCATGTTCTACATCGTTTGTGAAACGATCTACGTGAATTCCTTCATCATTAATGATAAGTAATTCACCAGGTTCTACATCGCGAATGTATGTTGCACCTACTACATCAAAAGCACATGTTTCAGATGCTACAACGTAAGCATCCCCCATCTTTCCAATTGAAAGCGGACGGAATCCATTTGGATCTAACGCAACGATCATTTCATTTCCAGTTAGTAAAAGATACGCAAACGCACCTTTCACTTTATTCAGAGCCTCTTTTACACTTTCAATTAAAGAGTCTTTCGTACTACGTTTAATAAGATGTAAAAGTACTTCTGTATCTGAACTAGTTTGAAAAATACTTCCCTCTGCTTCTAATTCACGACGAAGCATTTTTGCGTTAATTAAATTTCCGTTATGAGCTAACGCCATACTATGATCAGAAAAACGGAACAACAATGGTTGAACGTTAGCAACTTCACTTCCACCAGCTGTTGCATATCGTACATGTCCGATTGCTGATTTTCCATTTAATCCTTCTAACTCACCTCTTGAAAACACTTCTGATATTAAACCTAACCCCTTGTGACCGACGATTTTTTCCCCATTATTTACGACAATACCTGCGCCTTCTTGCCCACGGTGCTGTAAACTGTGCAATCCGTAGTATGAAACTTGTGCTGCATTTTCATGCCCCCAAATTCCGAAAACGCCACATTCTTCGTTTAACCCCTTTATTTCAGCAAGCATGGGATTGCCCCTTTCCAAGCCTTTCTCATTTCATCTACATTTGCTGTAAGTAATACTTCATTTTCTTCATTATGAATTGTTACTTCATTTGTACTTGTTACTTCTCCAACTTGGATTGCTTCTACCGCTTTCTCAAACGCCTCTTTATTTTCACGTTTTACAGTTATCACGAAGCGAGACTGTGATTCAGCGAATAATGCTGCTGTTGCTTCTCCATCTAATTTCACAGTAGCACCTAAGCCGTTAGCACCAATTGCACTTTCTGAAATTGCAACTGCTAAACCACCCTCAGCAACATCATGTGCAGATTGAACAAGACCAGCTTGAATTGCTTCTAATACTTGTTTTTGGCGTTTTAATTCTACATCTAGATCGATACTTGGTGATTGACCGAAAATTTTTCCGTGAATCATTTTCTGTAATTCACTTCCGCCAAACTCAGCTTTCGTCTCACCGATTATATAAACTAAATCACCAGCTTGCTTAAACTCTTGTGTTGTTACATGTTTTAAGTCATGTACAAGTCCGACCATCCCAACAGTTGGTGTTGGATATACAGCTTCGCCACTACGTTCGTTATACATCGATACGTTTCCGCCGATAACTGGTGTTTGTAATGTGCGACAAGCTTCACTCATACCGTCTACTGATTTCTCAATTTGCCAGAAGATTTCTGGTTTTTCTGGGTTACCGAAGTTTAAGCAATCTGTAATTGCAAGTGGCTCACCGCCAGAGCATACGATATTACGCGCTGCCTCTGCTACTGCAATTTTACCGCCCATTTCTGGATCTAGATAAATGTAGCGAGAATTACAATCTGTCGTCATTGCTAATCCTTTTTCTGTACCGCGTACACGTACAACTGCTGCATCTGAACCTGGTGTAACCACTGTGCTTGTACGAACTTGGTAATCGTATTGATCGTATACCCACTCTTTACTTGCAATTGTTGGTTGCTGTAATAGAGCGAATAACGCTTCTTTATAATTTTCTACTTTTGGCGTTTCCATTTTCATTGCTTGGAATTCAGCAAAGTATGCTGCTTCTTTTGATGGTTTATGATAAATTGGTGCTTCTTCTGCTAAAGCATCTGCTGGAACTTCAGCTACCTTTTCACCTTTATGGAATAAACGAAGCATTTTATCTTCCGTTACTTTCCCCATCGTAACCGCTGCGAGACCATACTTCTCAAATAAATCTACTATTTCTTGTTCTCTACCTTTTTTCACAACAATTAACATACGCTCTTGTGATTCAGACAGCATCATTTCATATGGTGTCATTCCTGTTTCACGCTGTGGTACATCATCTAAGTACATTTCAATACCCATTCCTGCTTTACTTGCCATTTCTGCAGATGATGATGTTAAACCAGCCGCACCCATATCTTGAATTCCAACAAGTGCATCAGATTGAATTAATTCTAAACACGCTTCAATAAGAAGTTTTTCCATAAATGGATCCCCTACTTGAACCGCTGGACGTTTCGCTTCTGAGCTTTCAGATAGTTCTTCCGACGCGAATGTTGCACCGTGAATACCGTCACGACCAGTTGATGCTCCTACGTACATTACTGTGTTACCAGCACCGTGCGCTTGCCCTTTTTTAATGTCTTCGTGGTTAATCAAACCTACGCACATTGCATTTACAAGTGGATTTCCTTCGTAACATGGATCAAATTGTACTTCGCCGCCAACAGTCGGAATACCGATGCAGTTACCGTATCCTGCAATTCCTGCTACTACTTCTTCGAATAAATATTTCACACGTGGTGACTGTAATTCACCGAAACGAAGTGAGTTTAATAGAGCTACCGGACGTGCTCCCATAGAGAATACGTCACGAATAATACCACCAACACCTGTTGCTGCTCCTTGATATGGTTCAATAGCTGAAGGATGGTTATGACTTTCCATTTTAAATACAACTGCTTGATTATCACCGATATCTACAATTCCAGCGCCTTCTCCAGGTCCTTGCAGAACGCGCTCACCTGTCGTTGGAAACTTACGAAGAACTGGTTTTGAATTTTTATAACTACAATGTTCAGACCACATTACAGAGAACAATCCTGTTTCTGTATAATTTGGCAGACGACCTAAAATCTTTTCAACCATGGCAAACTCTTCGTCTGTTAGCCCCATTTCCGCATATATACGCTCTTCTTTAATTTGTGTTGGATTTGGTTCAAGCATTAACGACATATGTTTCCCTCCACTGTTTTAAGATAGATTGAAAGACTTTTAACCCTTCAGCACCGCCAAGTAATTCATCTACAGCACGCTCTGGATGTGGCATCATACCAAGTACATTTCCTTTTTCGTTTACAATACCAGCAATATCTGAAACGCTACCGTTAGGATTTTCTACGTAACGGAATGCGATTTGATTATTCTCTTCTAATTGTTTAAGAGTCTCTTCGTCACAATAGTAATTCCCCTCACCATGAGCGATTGGAATATTGATTACTTCATTTTTTTCATATTGTGATGTAAACATCGTTTCATTATTTTCAACACGCAACTGAACAGTACGACACATAAATTTTAAGTTTTCGTTTCTCATTAATGCTCCTGGTAGTAATCCTGATTCAACAAGAATCTGGAATCCATTACATACACCTAAAATCGGCTTTCCTTGCTCAGCAGCTTTTTGTACTGCTTTCATTGCATTAGCAAAGCGAGAAATAGCACCGCAGCGTAAGTAGTCACCGTAAGAGAATCCACCTGGTAGTAAAATTGCATCATATTCATCTAAATTCTCTGTATCGTGCCAAACGTAATCTACTTCTTCGCCAAGCTCATCTTTAATTGCATGGAACATATCGACATCACAGTTCGAACCTGGAAATACTATTACGGCAAATTTCACTGTGCGACAACCTCCTCAACTTCATAACGGAAGTCTTCCATTACAACGTTCGCTAATAGTTTTTCACACATTTCTTTTACCTTGCTATCTAAGTCAAATACAGATTTATCAATTGTTAGTTCCATGTACTTTCCGATTCGAACGTCTTGTACTTCTGTGAATGAAAGACTATGAAGAGCTCCTTTTACCGCTGTTCCTTGTGGATCTAATACGCTTTCTCTTAATGTTACATATACCTTAACTTTATACATGTGAAATTCCCCCTAAACGTTTTAAAATCTCTTCATAAGCATCTGTTAAATTTCCAAGATCGCGACGGAATACGTCTTTATCAAACTTCTCATTGCTCGTTTCATCCCATAAACGGCAAGTATCTGGTGAAATTTCATCCGCTAATATGATTTCTCCCTCTTCCGTTACACCAAACTCTAATTTGAAATCTACTAATCTTACACGACAGCTTGCGAAATGATCAATCAACACTTGATTGATTTGTAGAGCCATATCTCGTAATACGCTTACTTGCTCTGGCGATGCAACGTTTAATACACGAATATGATCTTCCGTTACAAGCGGATCTCCTAAATTATCATCTTTGAAGTAAAATTCTACGATTGGTTCTGCAAGTACAGTTCCCTCTTCCATTCCTAATCGTTTTGAAAGACTTCCTGCAATTACATTTCTTGTGACAACTTCTAAAGGAATAATACTCACTTTTTTAACAAGTTGTTCTGTTTCAGATAACTTCTCAACAAAATGTGTTTTAATTCCTACTTCTTGTAACTTTCTGAACAATAAAGTTGTAATCTCATTGTTCAAACGACCTTTTCCTGTAATCGTCTCTTTTTTCTCCCCATTGAAAGCAGTCGCACTATCTTTGTACTCTACCCAAACCATATCTGCTGATTCTGTACGATAAATTCTTTTTGCCTTACCTTCATACAGCAATTCTAGCTTTTGCATTTCGCAAGCCCCCTGTAGTTTGAAAAATGTGAATAATGTTTTTATAAAGAATGGCACAGAATGACTCTATTCTGTGCCATATGAAATTTTACGCTTCGTTTAATCCAAGGCGTTCAAAGATTGTATCAACGTGTTGCATATGATGCTCATAGTTGAAGCATTCATTAATTTCTTCTTGTGTTAACTTACTTGTAATACGCTCATCAGCTTCTACAAGCTCTTTAAATTGTACTTGTGTTTCCCAAGCTTCCATCGCTTTAGGCTGTACGATATCATAAGCTTCTTCACGTACCATACCTTTGTCGATTAGTGTAAGCATTACGCGCTGAGAATAAATTAAGCCGTATGTTCTTGTCATATTGCGTTTCATATTCTCTGGGTATACAGTTAAGTTTTTAACGATATTACCAAAGCGATTTAACATGTAATTTAATGCGATTGTAGCATCTGGTAAAATTACGCGTTCTGCTGAAGAGTGAGAAATGTCACGCTCATGCCACAATGGAACATTCTCATAAGCTGTCATCATATAACCGCGGATAACACGAGCTAAACCAGTCATATTTTCAGATCCAATTGGATTACGCTTATGTGGCATTGCAGAAGAACCTTTTTGGCCTTTTGCGAAAGCTTCTTCAACTTCACGTGTTTCACTCTTTTGTAAGCCACGAATCTCAACTGCCATCTTTTCGATAGATGTTGCGATTAATGCAAGTGTTGACATGTAGTGTGCGTGACGATCACGTTGCAATGTTTGTGTTGAAATTGGTGCTGCTTCTAATCCTAGATTTTCACAAACATATTTTTCTACGAATGGATCGATATTTGCATATGTACCAACCGCACCAGATAGTTTACCAACACGAACTGTATCAGCAGCTTGTTTGAAACGCTCTACGTTACGTTTCATCTCTTCATACCAAAGACCAAGTTTTAAACCGAATGTTGTTGGTTCTGCATGAACACCGTGTGTTCTTCCCATCATGATTGTGTATTTATGCTCTTTCGCTTTGTTAGCTAAAATGCTTACAAAGTTCTCTAAGTCTTTTAATATAATTTCATTCGCTTGTTTTAAGATGTAAGATAATGCTGTATCTACTACATCTGTAGATGTTAAACCGTAATGAACCCATTTACGTTCTTCGCCTAGTGCTGGCGTTTCTGATACAGCACGAGTGAATGCAACTACGTCATGACGTGTTTCTTTTTCAATTTCATAAATACGATCAATATCAAATGATGCATGTTCACGAATTTTTTTAACATCTTCTTTTGGAATATCGCCAAGCTCAGCCCATGCTTCACAAGCTAAAATCTCAACTTCTAACCACGCTTTAAATTTGTTCTCTTCCGTCCAAATCGCACCCATTTCAGGGCGTGTATAACGACTAATCATCTTTTTCCCTCCAACAGTTGTTCTTGATGGTCCCAAATATGCAAACTCTTCGCTTTTTCTAGAGCGACTTCAATATTATCATTTAAAATATTAACATGCCCCATTTTTCGCTGTGCTTTTGCTTCTTCTTTTCCATACAAGTGTAAATAGCACCCGGTTAATCTATTCACTTGTCTTAGGACCCCTTCTATATGTTCGCCTAAAATGTTTACCATGACAACTGGTTTTAACAAATTTGTTTCTCCTAGAGGTAAATTACAGATTGCTCGAATATGTTGACCAAATTGGCTCGTTTCACATGCATCCTGTGTATAGTGTCCTGAATTGTGAGGTCTTGGTGCTAATTCATTAATGTAAATCTCACCATTAGCTGTAGCAAACATCTCTACAGCTAGTGTTCCCACAAGTTTTAATTCATCCGCAAGTACCTTTGCATAAGCAATTGCTTTGTGAGAAAGCTCTTCTGTAATACGAGCTGGAACGATAGATTCATGCAAAATGTTATTTACATGAATATTTTCCGCTACCGGAAATACTTTCGTTTCACCACTTACACTACGAATCACAATAACGGATACTTCTTTTTCAAAAGGCACCCATTTCTCTAAAATACACTCTGCTTTATCCACAAGATCTCTTGCTGTCTCAACATCAGCCTCACTTCTTAAAACAACTTGCCCTTTCCCATCATATCCACCTGTCGTCGTTTTTAAGACGGAAGGGAATGATAACTCAGCAATTGCTTCTGTAAGCTGATCTTGATTTTGAACTAATCTATACGTTGCTACTGGTAACCCAGCCTTCTCAATTGCATTCTTTTCTGTAAAACGATTTTGCGTTTTATTTAACAACTGACTACCTTGTGGCAAGTAAGCATGTTTTTCAAGCCATTGTAAACATCTATAATCAATATTCTCAAATTCATATGTCACAACATCACTTATCTCTGCTAAATGCTGAATTGCCTTTAAATCGTCATACGGTGCAACAATTTCAATATCAGCAACTTGTGCACATGGTGAATGCTTTGTAGGATCTAAAACAGCAATTTTATATCCCATCTCCTTGGCTGCCAATGCCATCATTCTTCCTAGCTGGCCGCCTCCAATAATGCCGATTGTTTTTCCAGGTAAAATGATTCTCGTCATACTAGCTCACTACCTTCACGCACATCTTTTTCAATCGCTTCTCGTCTCAATTCTAATGCATCATGTACATCATCATGGAATGATCCAAGTATTTGTGCAGCAAGTAATCCAGCATTCGTTGAACCGGCTTTACCAATTGCAACAGTTGCAACTGGAACACCTCCTGGCATTTGGACGATGGATAATAATGAATCTAAGCCGTTTAATGCTTTTGATTGAACTGGAACTCCAATTACAGGAAGATTTGTCTTCGCTGCAACCATTCCTGGTAAATGTGCTGCTCCACCAGCTCCAGCAATAATAACTTTCAATCCACGTTCACGAGCCGTCTCTGCATATTCAAACATATAATCCGGAGTCCGATGAGCGGATACAACTTTTTTCTCATACGGTATATTTAATTCATCTAAAATGTCACAAGCATATTTCATTGTTTCCCAGTCTGATGTACTTCCCATTATGACTCCAACTAGTGATTTCATATTAGAATCCCCCCGATTCAAATAAAAAAAGCCTGAAATAGAACAGTTTCTCTTTTACTATGAGAGAAAGCGCTCTACTCAGGCATACGTATCCCTTGTGAATAGAAAAATACCGAGTGACTTTCCCTCATAGTCTAACGAATAACGGTCGTTAGGTAGAGACTTGCAGGCCATATCCCCGCGATTATATGAGGTCTTATATTATTGTTTCTATGGCTATATTAACAATATTTCATAAACGATGTCAATAAATAATCGAATGTTTTTTTATTAGTAGTCAATAACGTTCGTGTTTTAGTTATATTCAAAAGAAGAATTGCAACTATATGCAAGAAGAAAAGGGAATTAGAATATATATTTCTAGAGATCTATTTACTTATAATCGTTTATATAGTACTTCAGTATGTTTTAAATCACAATATGTACACTCTTGTATTCTACACATCAATAGAACTTTTATTATAACGATTTAATTTCTAAGGAGGATAAACGTGAAAGAAAGAACTACGCTATTATCCTATTTATTTTTTCTATCGCAGTAATTGTTGTAATTATTGAATACTTATTTATAGCATCTCATTATTTAAAATATATACTTATGATAGAAATAATGTGTCCTATTTTAAGTATTACTTTAGCGACATTAGGAAAATCAGGAACACAAAAAATCATTACTATTATTTTAAAGAGTCTCTACTTCATTCTTTTTTCGTCTGTAGCTTTATTAAATTTACGGATTATAGCATTCGGTAAATAAAAATAAACACAAAAAAACCTAAGTCGAAACGACTTAGGTTTTTGCTTGGCGACGTCCTACTCTCACAGGGACAAGGTCCCAACTACCATCGGCGCTAGAGAGCTTAACTTCCGTGTTCGGTATGGGAACGGGTGTGACCTCTCTGCCATCATCACCAAACTATGAAGGCATATTCCTTCAAAACTAGATAACATTGCTACATATTATATGGTTAAGTCCTCGATCTATTAGTATTCGTCAGCTCCACATGTCACCATGCTTCCACCTCGAACCTATCAACCTGATCATCTTTCAGGGATCTTACTAGCTTACGCTATGGGAAATCTCATCTTGAGGGGGGCTTCATGCTTAGATGCTTTCAGCACTTATCCCTTCCGCACATAGCTACCCAGCTATGCCCTTGGCAGAACAACTGGTACACCAGCGGTGCGTCCATCCCGGTCCTCTCGTACTAAGGACAGCTCCTCTCAAATTTCCTACGCCCACGACGGATAGGGACCGAACTGTCTCACGACGTTCTGAACCCAGCTCGCGTACCGCTTTAATGGGCGAACAGCCCAACCCTTGGGACCGACTACAGCCCCAGGATGCGATGAGCCGACATCGAGGTGCCAAACCTCCCCGTCGATGTGGACTCTTGGGGGAGATAAGCCTGTTATCCCCGGGGTAGCTTTTATCCGTTGAGCGATGGCCCTTCCATGCGGAACCACCGGATCACTAAGCCCGACTTTCGTCCCTGCTCGACTTGTAGGTCTCGCAGTCAAGCTCCCTTATGCCTTTGCACTCTACGAATGATTTCCAACCATTCTGAGGGAACCTTTGGGCGCCTCCGTTACACTTTAGGAGGCGACCGCCCCAGTCAAACTGCCCACCTGACACTGTCTCCCGGGTCGATAAGACCCGTAGGTTAGAATTTCAATACAGTCAGGGCGGTATCCCACCAGCGCCTCCACCGAAGCTAGCGCTCCGGTTTCAATGGCTCCCGCCTATCCTGTACAAACTGTACCAAAATTCAATATCAGGCTACAGTAAAGCTCCACGGGGTCTTTCCGTCCTGTCGCGGGTAACCTGCATCTTCACAGGTACTATAATTTCACCGAGTCTCTGGTTGAGACAGTGCCCAAATCGTTACACCTTTCGTGCGGGTCGGAACTTACCCGACAAGGAATTTCGCTACCTTAGGACCGTTATAGTTACGGCCGCCGTTTACTGGGGCTTCAGTTCAGAGCTTCGCTTACGCTAACCCCTCTCCTTAACCTTCCAGCACCGGGCAGGTGTCACCCCCTATACTTCGCCTTACGGCTTCGCAGAGAGCTGTGTTTTTGCTAAACAGTCGCTTGGGCCTATTCACTGCGGCTTTCCGTTAAGAAAGCACCCCTTCTCCCGAAGTTACGGGGTCATTTTGCCGAGTTCCTTAACCAGAGTTCTCTCGCACACCTTAGGATTCTCTCCTCGCCTACCTGTGTCGGTTTGCGGTACAGGCACCTTTTATCTCGCTAGAAGCTTTTCTTGGCAGCGGGGAATCAAAGACTTCGCTCCATAAGGAGCTTCCCCATCACAGCTCAGCCTTCACGATAAGCGGATTTGCCTACTTATCAGCCTAACTGCTTGGACGTGCACAACCAATCGCACGCTTCTTCTATCCTTCTGCGTCCCTCCATTGCTCAAACGATAAAGAGGTGGTACAGGAATATCAACCTGTTGTCCATCGCCTACGCCTGTCGGCCTCGGCTTAGGTCCTGACTAACCCTGAGCGGACGAGCCTTCCTCAGGAAACCTTAGGCATTCGGTGGACGGGATTCTCACCCGTCTTTCGCTACTCATACCGGCATTCTCACTTCTAAGCGCTCCACCAGTCCTTCCGGTCTGACTTCACTGCACTTAGAACGCTCCCCTACCACTGATACCATTGGTATCAATTCGCAGCTTCGGTGGTGTATTTAGCCCCGGTACATTTTCGGCGCAGAGTCACTCGACTAGTGAGCTATTACGCACTCTTTAAATGGTGGCTGCTTCTAAGCCAACATCCTAGTTGTCTAAGCAACTCCACATCCTTTTCCACTTAATACACACTTTGGGACCTTAGCTGGCGATCTGGGCTGTTTCCCTCTTGACTACGGATCTTATCACTCGCAGTCTGACTCCTAAGGATAAGTCATTGGCATTCGGAGTTTGACTGAATTCGGTAATCCGATGAGGACCCCTAGTTCAATCAGTGCTCTACCTCCAAGACTCTTACACTTAAGGCTAGCCCTAAAGCTATTTCGGGGAGAACCAGCTATCTCCAGGTTCGATTGGAATTTCTCCGCTACCCACACCTCATCCCCGCACTTTTCAACGTGCGTGGGTTCGGGCCTCCATTCAGTGTTACCTGAACTTCACCCTGGACATGGGTAGATCACCTGGTTTCGGGTCTACGACCACGTACTAAACGCCCTATTCAGACTCGCTTTCGCTGCGGCTCCGCCTCTTCAGCTTAACCTTGCACGGGATCGTAACTCGCCGGTTCATTCTACAAAAGGCACGCCATCACCCATTAACGGGCTCTGACTATTTGTAGGCACACGGTTTCAGGAT
>NZ_JBBOWL010000001.1:297500-300000 GCF_038007045.1 Bacillus sp. CH_70 | reverse complement strand
AGACTCTCATACCCCCTCTTTATTCCTCATACATATCAGTAAAATAACTGAAAGGAGTGTAGAACTTGTTCGATCCTTCTTTATTAAACACCATAAGCGCCCATTCAAGAAGCCCACACTATCATAGGAAGTTTCCCATCATTCTATTTTGGAGTCAAAAAAGCGGTTGCACTTCTCTTGCCAATTGGTTCTTTTACCAGATTGATTTATTGCAAACAGCTCTAAGTTATAGTCCTTTCATTCATAATTATGAATATGATATATACAAAAGTACACCTGCTTATAGTGTACGACTAGGAGTAGCGCTGCGAGAAAAACAAAAAGAAACGTTTAAACTTGTTCGTAACCCTTATAGGAGAGCAGTCAGTTCTTTCGTATCCTTAATTGGACCTCCTTATATGGAAAATCCCGAATGGAAACCCATCCGAAAGTTTTTATATCAAGATGAAAATTCCCCCAAAGGGATCTCATTTAAACAATTTCTATACTATCTATTTATGAAAGGGGCTCACGCAAGTGATATTAACCCACATTTCACACAACAATATATAGCTGGTGAAGAAGAATATGTCACCAATTATATATACTTAGAAAACTTTGATCAGGAAATGAAAGAATTAGAAAAGCGTTTCGAATTAAAAAACGCACCAATAAATGAGTTCTCAACATCATGGCATCATCAAACTCCCGCCATGATTTATAAAGGGAATTTTAGCGAAGGCGATATTACTGATCCTTTATTTCCCCGTCATCCAACTTTTGAAAGCTTTTATGATACTGAATGTATACAACTTGTTCAAACAATATTTCAAAATGATTTCGACACATATAAATACAGCAAAGAATATCCATACTAATTTTAGTCTATTATCTTTGCTAAATAAAAAAGATACCTCATATATAAGGTATCTTTTTTACATTTCAATTATATAAATCATACTGTTTAACAGTCTCTATTCTCCACCTTGTTACCTTTTAATAGATTACATAACTTTTGCTTATCCGCCCATCCTACTCCAATTAAAACTAAACTCGCTCCCATTATTACTCTCCATGTCAGAGATTCATTTAATAGAATAATTGAAGTAACAATACTTATTAACGGTAATGCATTTAAATATAATCCGCTTACTGATGCTGAAACTCTCTCTAGCGCTTTATTCCAAAACCAATACGCTAAAATTGTTGCTCCAATAACAAGGTATATTACACTAAGTCCCGTTTTCCAAGTTTCAATCTTCGGTAAACCGTAATAAAGAATTTCTACCAGTGCAAATGGTAATAGAATAACAGCTCCAATAATTAAAGTTAATGTTGTAAAAACCTCGTTTGATAAATACTGTTCTTGTTTTGGTCGTTTTAGCAAAACCGTGTAGAAAGCAAATAGAAAAGTACTTAATAATATCAGTATATCTCCTATTAAAGACACTTCTTGATCAGCACTTTTAGATGGAATCGTAATAAAGAGTACTCCTATAGCACCCAATATAATTCCTATCCAATAATTCAATCGAATTTTCTCTTTCAAAAAGAATGCTGAAAAAAGAATTGTAACTAATGGTAATGCAGCATCTATGATACTAACATGTAATCCACTTGTTAAAGAAATACCGTACGATGTGAACATAAAATACCCAGCTACACCGGTAAAAGCTAACAAACTCATTCTTTTCCATGGAACTTTTTTATGTACAACTGATTTTTGTAGTTGCTTAAATGAAAATAGCATACAAATTCCACCTGCAAAGAAAAGACGAATAAACAACAAAGTAAACGGCTGAATAGATTCTAACGCCCATTTTGTTGGCGCAATAGCTGTCCCCCATAATATAACAGCCACTAATAACATGCATATTTCTTTCATAATCCCCCACACCCATCAAAAATATATGTTAACTACCTTAATTATAGATTTTTTCTTATGTAAAATCCTTTAAAAACACAAAAGGTTATGCAAAAAGAGCTAGATTGCTACTTTTTGCATAACCTTTTTTTTATATCTCGACTATACCCTTATAAAAGGTAATTCTTACCTTTATATTTTAAGTAATAAAAATAAACACAAAAAAACCTAAGTCGAAACGACTTAGGTTTTTGCTTGGCGACGTCCTACTCTCACAGGGACAAGGTCCCAACTACCATCGGCGCTAGAGAGCTTAACTTCCGTGTTCGGTATGGGAACGGGTGTGACCTCTCTGCCATCATCACCAAACTATGAAGGCATATTCCTTCAAAACTAGATAACATTGCTACATATTATATGGTTAAGTCCTCGATCTATTAGTATTCGTCAGCTCCACATGTCACCATGCTTCCACCTCGAACCTATCAACCTGATCATCTTTCAGGGATCTTACTAGCTTACGCTATGGGAAATCTCATCTTGAGGGGGGCTTCATGCTTAGATGCTTTCAGCACTTATCCCTTCCGCACATAGCTACCCAGCTATGCCCTTGGCAGAACAACTGGTACACCAGCGGTGCGTCCATCCCGGTCCTCT
>NZ_JBBOWL010000001.1:282500-292500 GCF_038007045.1 Bacillus sp. CH_70 | reverse complement strand
AAAACTTTGATTACTCTGTTGCAATTATTTCTATTGGATCCGGTATTTTAATTCCCGATTTCCAAAAGTACGGTCCTGTTTATTGTCTCGAGCAAGATTATCAAACAAAAGAAAAGGTCGAATTATTAATAAAGGATTTATTATCACAGGATTTTACCCTCGCCATATGTAGCACTGTCATAAGTGGCGATATCGTCGCATTACTAGCTAGACACAATATAAAAGTTGTTTCATTAATACATGAATTACCGCATTTAATACAACAGTACTCTGCTGAAGGGAAAGCTAAAAACATCGCTGAATTTGCTTACAAAGTTGTTTTCCCTTCACAATACGTACAAGAAAAATTTCGTACAATCACTGAATTGGATCCTCAAAAATGTCACATTCTCCCTCAAGGTTTGTTTAACCACAATCCTTATAAGAACAATATTGCAAAAGCTAGAAATGAGTTACGTAAGAAGCTTAACCTGCCTCTAGATAGCAAAATCATCCTGGGTGTAGGCTTCGCAGATTATCGAAAAGGAATCGATCTATTCTCACTTATCTCTTACTTAGTAAGAAAGGCTCACAAGGATATTCATTTTATTTGGGTAGGGGGAACAGACGTTCAATTCCTGAATACACTGCCCCCTAAATATAAAGCACATTTCACAGTAATCGATCCTACTCCCGATATCGGATTATATAACGCCGGAGCTGACTTATACTTATTAACTTCAAGGGAAGATCCTTTTCCAAATGTTGTTTTAGAAGCATTAGATGCAAAACTTCCTGTTATAGGGTTTAAAAATGCTGGAGGTTTTGAGGATGTTGTTACAGAAAAAACTGGTGCCTTAGTAGACTTTTTAAATTTACCCAAAATGCTAGAAAAAATATATGAATTTATTCATGATGAGGGATTACGATTACAAAAGGGAAGCTTTGGCCAAGAACTTATCGAAAAAAACTTCAATTTTCTTACTTACATTTATCAATTACTAGATCTTCTCGAACATAATTACAAAAAGATAAGCGTAATCATACCAAACTATAATTATGAAAAATACTTACCTGATCGAATCGAATCAATATTAAACCAAACCTACCCTCTTTACGAACTAATTTTCTTAGACGATGCCTCCACTGATCATAGCGTATCAACATTTAAAGAACTGCTCTCAAAAGAAAATAAGATCCATCTGAAGGTTCAACAGGTTATTAATGATACAAACTCTGGTTCTGTATTTAAACAATGGATAAAAGGCGTCACTGCAGCAACTGGTGATTATATTTGGATTGCAGAGGCTGATGACTTATGCGATAAGACATTTTTACAAGAGGTGATGCAGGGTTTTTATATAAATAACAATATTGCCTTAAGCTACACACAATCAAAACAAATAGACGAACAAGGAAATGTATTGGCTAATCATTATTTAAATTACACAAATGATATCGATGAAGAAAAATGGAAAGCCCCCTATTTTCGAAAAGGCGTCGAAGAAATACAAGATACGTTACTTATCAAAAACACTATACCTAATGTCTCGAGTGTAGTTTTTAAAAATATAGATATGAAGAAAACAGAAAAACAGTTAGAAAAGTTCAAAATAGCTGGTGACTGGTTCTTCTATGTTTCTCTTCTTACAGAGGGAGATATTTACTTCAATCCAGCCCCCCTAAACTATCATAGACGACATTTAAATAGCGTAACAAGAACAGAAAATTCATATTCCCATTACAATGAAGTTGTGCAAATGCAAAATTTCATTAAAGAAAGCTTTACTATCGACGACATTTCTAAAATGAAAATGTATACATATAGAAAGTATCTTAAAGCATACTTAAAAATTTAAACGTATGCTTTCTCTGCCATCAATATCTCTTGTAAGGCGATACTATTATTTAAGGGGGAATACTCTTTGAAAGACTTTATAGAGGAACATAAAGATTTAATTTCTCAAATCGCACACAGCTACAATGTAAATGCAAGTATCCATCCTGAGGATCATATCTTTCAGTTCATTGTCACTAATCCCGTTTTCCCATCAAAAAAAGAAGCGATAGATTACTATTTTAAAGACGGGCAAAACTCAGCACAAATACTCTTAGACTTAATCACTTCCCTTTATCCTCCTACAGGCAATCCAATCAAATTGTTAGAGTTTGCATCTGGATACGGCTGCGTAACACGTCATTTATTAAATCTACAAGCGAATTTGAGTATAACCGCTTGCGATATACACGAAGAGGCCATTTCCTTTATTGAAAACAAATTAAATAATCCTTCTATATTATCTCATCCTGAGCCCGAACAGTTAAAATTAGACTCATCTACGTACGATATTGTTTTTTGTCTATCCTTTTTTTCTCATATGCCTGATACAACTTGGTTTCGTTGGCTGCAAACATTGTATAACGCTGTTTCACCTGGTGGTTTATTCATTTTCACAACCCATGGCTATCAAAGTAAAAAATATTTCGGGTTTCCAAATTTAAACGAACATGGCTATTGGTTTCTCTCTTCTAGTGAACAATTCGATTTAGATGTTAATCAGTACGGACAAACGATAGTTAGTCCCTCTTACGTATGTGACAAAATTAAATTACTGCCCCATAACCCAATCATCAAAAAGTATACTGAAGGATTTTGGTGGGAACATCAAGACCTTTGGGTAATAGAAAAAGAAGTAAAATAATAAACCACGCTCTGCTTATATACAAGTAGAGTGTGGTTTATTATTTTTTACTATATAAGAACTCTTCAATCCATAGTTTATTTAATCTAATCCCATTTTTAAAATCTATTTTAGGCTCCCAATTCAATTCTTGTTTTACCTTATCAATATTTAAAATGATTCTTTGAACGTTCTCTTGTTTTTGTTTATAACAGATAAAATCCACTTTTCTTTCTGTTATTTTCTCTAGTTCCACTATAATTCGTTTTAAAGAAAGACCTTTGCCACTCCCTATGTTATATACGCAAGATTTCAATTGATTTAATTGTGCTAGTTGTATAGTAATTTCAACTAAATCATCGATATAAATATAATCTCTAATAATCTCCTCTGGATTCCCATATATATGAATCCTTTCATTACTGAGATGCTGATACAAAAAACAATTTATCGCCCCAACTTTTTTTAAGGGGTTTTGGTATTTTCCATACGGATTAGAATATCTACATACAACATAATCTATTCCATATTTTCTCTTATAAAAATACAAATAATTCTCGAGCGAAACTTTTGTTATTCCATACGGGGAAAGTGGTCTTAATGGATGTTTCTCATCAATTGGCAAATATTCAGGTTCACCATAAACTGTGCCTCCTGAAGAAGCTAATATAATTTTTTTAATACGAAAATCTTTAACACTTTCCATGAAATTAAGAAAAAATAAACTGCTATTAATATCGCCGAAAACATCTTCAATTGAAGTTGCTACGTTAGACGTCGCAGCTAAATAAATAATAATATCTATATTCACTAAAGCCTTATATATATCCTCAACATTTTCTAAATCACCTTTAATAAATTCAACTTCACTTATAATATTTTGAGGAAAATTATTTATATGCCTGGAAAATACTTTTACATTTTGCCCCTGTTTCAATAAACCCAATGCGAGGTTGATACCAATGAAACTATTTCCACCTACTATTAAATAATTATTCTTCCTCATAATATCATCTCTCTAGTAATAAATTTTTCCCATCGTCAAACCTAAAATCATACACAAATAAACTGGATCATTTCGATTATTCATCTTCTTATCATTGTATGTTTGTTATAAATTTTCATTATCTTTATTTTCTATTTTCATTTTGAAATAACTTCCTTATTCAGATTGACTGCAAAAACACTCATAATATTTACTCATCCCCATGAATATATTTAATAAACAATCCTCACTTGTTTAACCCATAAAAAAACTTCTACATACACAAGGTTCTCAAAAAAAGGAGTGCGAAACTCATGAAAAATATAAATCAAGAGCTTTTAAATCATGTAATTCTACATAAAGACCGAATTCCGCATTACCATAAAGACTTTCCCCTTATACTATTTTGGAGTCACAGAAGCGGATGCACCGCATTAGCTAATTGGTTCTTTTTTCAAATTGGATTATTTACTGAAGCAAAGAAATACAATGACTTTATTCATTACTATGAGTTCTGGGTGTATAAGAACAATATAAATTACATACCAGAGTTACAGAATGGTCTTCTAGAAGGTAAAAAGGATGTTTGTAAACTTGTGCGAAATCCCTATACAAGGGCTGTCAGCTCATTTCTATTACTTGCTGACAATCCATACGCTAGCCCCCAATGGGAAAGTATCCGTCATTATTTTTATAATGATAAATATAGTAATCAAGGAATATCATTTAAACAATTTTTATATTACGTTCAGGCATTTGGTTCCAATTCCCTAGCAATAGATATACATTTTAGCCAACAATACGTCCCTGGTGAAGAAAACTTCATCCAATGTTATATTCCTTTAGAAGATTTTAATGCACAAATCACCAAACTAGAACACACGTACGATTTGATAAAATCCAATTTAGCACTTCTTACAAATTCAGATCATCATCGCGCCCACAAGATGATTTATGCAGGGAGCTATGCAGAACTTAGCATTACAGATGAAGCCTTCCCACGATTTCCAACATACGAAAGCTTTTATGATAAAGAAACCATGGATTTAGTTACAGAAATATATGCACAGGACTTTGAAATGTACCCGTACACGAGAGGGATACTTTAAGTCTATACATTTTTCTATGAATAAAAGCTAATGCATCGCATAGCATAAAGTGAAACTTTAATTCGAGTCGGGTTCTCTTCAACTGATTATTCCCTTTTCCTAATCGCTATTTTAAGAGATACCTAACTTTCACCTATTCCCTTTGATTTCGCCGATTGTTGACGTGTATCATACTTTCCATAAATAGATTGCATGTAACATAGGAGTGATGTCGTGTGGAAATCAATTTGAAACACAATAATGGGTACTGCGTTATTTGCGAAAAGAAAGCTACATTTATAGAGCATAATGATTGGCTTAGAGATCATTATTTATGTTCTACATGTAACTCTATCCCGAGGCAGCGAGCTTTAATCCATACTTTACACACATTTTTTCCAAAATGGGATTCCTATAGCATCCACGAATCCTCTCCTGGAGGAATTACAACTCAGCTACTATTAAAAAACTGTAAAAACTATACATATTCTCAATACTTTAAAAACTATCCTCTTGGCCAATACTTTCAAGGAATTAGATGTGAGAACTTAGAAGACATGACTTTTGAAAATGAATCTTTTGATTTATTCATTACTCAAGACGTTTTTGAGCATGTAATGACGCCAAACAAAGCCTTTAAAGAAATAGAACGAGTATTAAAACCTGGCGGCGCTCATGTATTTACTGTCCCTTGGTATCATACACTCACAAAAACTGTGCAAAGAGCAAGATTGAATAAAGAGGTGATTGAATATATTGAAGAGCCCATTTATCACGGAAACCCTATTGATGAGAATGGGTCTTTAGTAACGTTCGATTGGGGGCAGGATATGATTGAATATATTTATACACACACAAATATGTATACCATTGTTTATTTACAAAAGGATAGATCACTCGGTTTAGATGCTGAATTTTTACATGTTTTTATTAGTAAAAAGCAAGAAAATAAGGTTTAATCACTATATAATTCGGAGGTTTGACAAATGCATAACTTTAAGTTAGGAAGTGATTTTGATAATCTTGTTAATTCACTATCTGATGTTGAACTTCTAAATTTATTTATACAAAGTTGTTCCCAAACAACGATAAATGGGGTTCCCGTACCTAGGTTTCCTCCTGAAGAAATTCAAAAACAATTTGTAGGTGCTTCCTATGAACATGCTCTTTATGAAGCATATTTGTTTTATAGCTATATAAAACAATACGCCCAGAATTTAGGTGTTCCCGTGAATAAAGAAAGTAAAGTTTTAGACTTCGGCTGCGGATGGGGAAGAATTATACGCTTCTTATTTAAAGATGCCTCTGATCAAAATTTACTTGGCATTGATGTGGATCCTGCGATGATCACACTTTGTAATGAAACACTAGGAAGAGGGATATATAAAACAGCAAGTCCACATCCCCCTGTAGAATTTATTAGTGACAATTCATTAGATATCATATTCGCTTATTCTGTATTCTCACATTTATCCGAAGAAACTGCTGAAAATTGGATAAAAGAATTTTCAAGAGTTCTTCGCCCTGGTGGAATTTTCATCGCAACAACACAAGCGCGCTATTTTCTTGATTTTTGTCAACAATTCCACGAACATCCTGAATTAATTCAAACAGGATGGCATAAAACTTTATCTCAAGCTTTTCCAGATATACATCGCGCTATCTCGGATTATGAAAACGGAAAATTTGTCCACAGCGCTACTGGTGCAGGGGATGTTAGAAATAGTAGTTTTTACGGAGAAACCGTTATACCTAGGACTTATATTGAAAATCATTATGAGAAATATTTAAAGCTACAAGACTTTTTTGATGATGTAAATCGATTACCACAAGCCCTCTTTGTCCTTCAAAAAATTTAATTCCTTTTATTCAACGTTATACACTTAATTTCATGACGAAAAGCACTTTCTATTTCAGCTATATATCAAATTACCTAATACTCTCTTATTAAGTAAGCTGTAAAAGCAAATTCAATACATACCATAAAAAAAACAGTAAACAGCTAACATATCTCTTGTTTTAAAATTACTCCACCAAATCAAGAATAACTTCCCAACAATTGAACTACGAAAAACATGAGGGGGATATACTTTGAAAATAATCGCTTTTTACTTACCACAATTCCATCAAATTAAAGAAAATGATCGATGGTGGGGGAAAGGATTTACTGAATGGACAAATACTAAAAGTGCACGACCTTTATTTTCAGGACATTATCAACCGAGGGAACCTTATCAAGATTTTTATTATGACTTAACTAGCCCCTCCGTAAGAAAGTGGCAAGCAGAAATCGCTAAAGCATACGGTATATATGGTTTTTGTTATTATCATTATTGGTTTAAGGGAAAAAGACTATTAGAAACACCCTTTAATGACGTACTAAAGATGAAGGAACCTGACTTCCCTTTTTGTCTTTCTTGGGCAAATGAACCATGGACAAAATCTTGGGATGGTCTCGATAAACATATATTAATGCCTCAAGATTACGGAGATATATCTGATTGGAAGGAACACTTTGATTATTTATTACAGGCTTTCCAAGATGAGAGATATATTTATATAGATGATAAACCTCTATTCATTATTTATCGTCCAGGACATATTCCTGATTGTGAAAAAATGCTTAATTACTGGAATGCATTAGCGCGAGAAAATGGTTTAAAAGGCATATACTTTGCTGAAACATTAAACAGTTTTCCACTACCTAATATAAATGGATTCGATGCTAGCATTCAGTTTGAACCTTTCTATACAATTGCCCATGATAGCTCTTCAGACATAAATAAGGTCATATATGATTCTGATATGCAATTGAATGTTTGGGACTACGATAAAGTATGGATGTATATATTACAACGATCGCTCCCAAAGAAAAAAACATTTCCTGGGGCTTTTGTTGATTGGGATAATACTGCACGACGTAAAAACGCAAATAGCAGCATCTTTGTAGGTTCTACCCCAGAAAAGTTCACCATATATTTAAGCAAGCAAATTCATCGTACTTACTCTTTTTATAACAGCGAGTTTTTATTTATTAACGCATGGAATGAGTGGGCGGAAGGAACTTACTTAGAGCCAGATAAAAAATATGGATTTTCTTATTTAGAAGGAGTTAAAAATGCAATTGATAGAGGTATGAAAGCATACAAAAAAGACGAGTCATTCTGACTCGTCTTAAAGTTGCTTGGCGACGTCCTACTCTCACAGGGACAAGGTCCCAACTACCATCGGCGCTAGAGAGCTTAACTTCCGTGTTCGGTATGGGAACGGGTGTGACCTCTCTGCCATCATCACCAAACTATGAAGGCATATTCCTTCAAAACTAGATAACATTGCTACATATTATATGGTTAAGTCCTCGATCTATTAGTATTCGTCAGCTCCACATGTCACCATGCTTCCACCTCGAACCTATCAACCTGATCATCTTTCAGGGATCTTACTAGCTTACGCTATGGGAAATCTCATCTTGAGGGGGGCTTCATGCTTAGATGCTTTCAGCACTTATCCCTTCCGCACATAGCTACCCAGCTATGCCCTTGGCAGAACAACTGGTACACCAGCGGTGCGTCCATCCCGGTCCTCTCGTACTAAGGACAGCTCCTCTCAAATTTCCTACGCCCACGACGGATAGGGACCGAACTGTCTCACGACGTTCTGAACCCAGCTCGCGTACCGCTTTAATGGGCGAACAGCCCAACCCTTGGGACCGACTACAGCCCCAGGATGCGATGAGCCGACATCGAGGTGCCAAACCTCCCCGTCGATGTGGACTCTTGGGGGAGATAAGCCTGTTATCCCCGGGGTAGCTTTTATCCGTTGAGCGATGGCCCTTCCATGCGGAACCACCGGATCACTAAGCCCGACTTTCGTCCCTGCTCGACTTGTAGGTCTCGCAGTCAAGCTCCCTTATGCCTTTGCACTCTACGAATGATTTCCAACCATTCTGAGGGAACCTTTGGGCGCCTCCGTTACACTTTAGGAGGCGACCGCCCCAGTCAAACTGCCCACCTGACACTGTCTCCCGGGTCGATAAGACCCGTAGGTTAGAATTTCAATACAGTCAGGGCGGTATCCCACCAGCGCCTCCACCGAAGCTAGCGCTCCGGTTTCAATGGCTCCCGCCTATCCTGTACAAACTGTACCAAAATTCAATATCAGGCTACAGTAAAGCTCCACGGGGTCTTTCCGTCCTGTCGCGGGTAACCTGCATCTTCACAGGTACTATAATTTCACCGAGTCTCTGGTTGAGACAGTGCCCAAATCGTTACACCTTTCGTGCGGGTCGGAACTTACCCGACAAGGAATTTCGCTACCTTAGGACCGTTATAGTTACGGCCGCCGTTTACTGGGGCTTCAGTTCAGAGCTTCGCTTACGCTAACCCCTCTCCTTAACCTTCCAGCACCGGGCAGGTGTCACCCCCTATACTTCGCCTTACGGCTTCGCAGAGAGCTGTGTTTTTGCTAAACAGTCGCTTGGGCCTATTCACTGCGGCTTTCCGTTAAGAAAGCACCCCTTCTCCCGAAGTTACGGGGTCATTTTGCCGAGTTCCTTAACCAGAGTTCTCTCGCACACCTTAGGATTCTCTCCTCGCCTACCTGTGTCGGTTTGCGGTACAGGCACCTTTTATCTCGCTAGAAGCTTTTCTTGGCAGCGGGGAATCAAAGACTTCGCTCCATAAGGAGCTTCCCCATCACAGCTCAGCCTTCACGATAAGCGGATTTGCCTACTTATCAGCCTAACTGCTTGGACGTGCACAACCAATCGCACGCTTCTTCTATCCTTCTGCGTCCCTCCATTGCTCAAACGATAAAGAGGTGGTACAGGAATATCAACCTGTTGTCCATCGCCTACGCCTGTCGGCCTCGGCTTAGGTCCTGACTAACCCTGAGCGGACGAGCCTTCCTCAGGAAACCTTAGGCATTCGGTGGACGGGATTCTCACCCGTCTTTCGCTACTCATACCGGCATTCTCACTTCTAAGCGCTCCACCAGTCCTTCCGGTCTGACTTCACTGCACTTAGAACGCTCCCCTACCACTGATACCATTGGTATCAATTCGCAGCTTCGGTGGTGTATTTAGCCCCGGTACATTTTCGGCGCAGAGTCACTCGACTAGTGAGCTATTACGCACTCTTTAAATGGTGGCTGCTTCTAAGCCAACATCCTAGTTGTCTAAGCAACTCCACATCCTTTTCCACTTAATACACACTTTGGGACCTTAGCTGGCGATCTGGGCTGTTTCCCTCTTGACTACGGATCTTATC
>NZ_JBBOWL010000001.1:247500-277500 GCF_038007045.1 Bacillus sp. CH_70 | reverse complement strand
TGATCGATCTTTAGATATAAGTTTAATTCGACAAGTTTATCACCAAATACGTGAACGAATATTAAACGGAGAGCTACAATCTGGTGATAAACTACCAGCAACACGGGAATTATCTTCTGAGTTAGGTGTGTCTAGGAATGTAATTTTAGAAGCTTATGATCAATTATTTTCCGAAGGCTTTTTGGTCACTCGGCAAGGAGCTGGAACATTCATTGCCGAAGGGGCTTATTTAGAACAACGTAAAAAATCAACTCTAATTGATTCTTTATATTGGTGTGAAGAAACAAACAAAGAGAGTAACATCATTAATTTTCGTTCAGGAATACCAGCATTAGACTTATTTCCACGTAAAGGATGGGCAAAGTTGTCTCACACGATATGGAATGAAACACCTCCTTCTACGTTTGGATATGATATCCCCCAAGGACGTCCCGAATTAAGAAAGGTTTTATCACGGTATTTACTAAAAACAAGAGGAGTTTTTTGTCAACCAGAACAATTGGTGATTACTTCCGGTGCAACACAAGCTTTAACACTTGTGTCTAAGTTACTTTTGTCATCAGGTGACGAAGTACTAATAGAAGATCCCATCACCAATGACATTCAAACAATTTTTAAAAATTCAGGAGCCTTTCTTTCCCCTATACCAGTTGATGATAATGGGATGAATACATCTTTGTTACCTGCAAATAAAAATCCAAAATTCATCTTCATTACTCCTTCTCATCAGTTCCCTTTAGGTGGAACGTTGCCAATTCAACGACGTGTTCAATTGGTTAACTACTCAAGAAAAACAAATTGTTACCTCATTGAAGATGATTATGATAGTGAGTTTCGATATGAAGGCTCACCTGTAAGTTCATTACAGGGGTTGGATCCCGAACGTGTTTTATACATAGGTTCATTTAGTAAAATTTTATCACCGTCCCTTAGGATGGGATACTTAGTTCTTCCCTCACACCTTGTTGAAAAATTTCGCAGGGTAAAATGGTTTTCAGATTTACATACACCTTCTTTAAATCAGCTTATCCTTGCTAAATTTATTGCCGAAGGTTATTTGGAACGACATATTATGAAGATGAAAAAAATCTATAAAAATCGAAGAGACTTCCTTATCCAGCAATTACAATCAGCATTCTCAAATACAATCAATATTTTCGGTTATTCTACAGGATTACATCTGATTGTTGAATTCAATCAAGTTCAATTCACAAAAGAATTACTTGAGAAAATCCAACAACTCGGAGTGAAAGTATATCCTGTGGAAGACCACGCCATTGAAAAAGGAAAACATCACAATCGAATTATTATAGGGTATGGCCATTTAACAACTGAAGAAATAAAAGAGGGTGTGAGCAGGCTCCAGAGGGCAATACTTCGTATATATTCTTGTTAACAAATAGACTTTAAAGCTCAGCCATATTTTTCTGAAGGTACGCTACTTAAATGTGAAATTCTAATAAAGCTGTTTCTTGCTAGATAAACGTACTCATAGAGCCCACATTAATTACAAGTTTATTTTACAAAACACAAAAAAGACGAGTCATTCTGACTCGTCTTAAAGTTGCTTGGCGACGTCCTACTCTCACAGGGACAAGGTCCCAACTACCATCGGCGCTAGAGAGCTTAACTTCCGTGTTCGGTATGGGAACGGGTGTGACCTCTCTGCCATCATCACCAAACTATGAAGGCATATTCCTTCAAAACTAGATAACATTGCTACATATTATATGGTTAAGTCCTCGATCTATTAGTATTCGTCAGCTCCACATGTCACCATGCTTCCACCTCGAACCTATCAACCTGATCATCTTTCAGGGATCTTACTAGCTTACGCTATGGGAAATCTCATCTTGAGGGGGGCTTCATGCTTAGATGCTTTCAGCACTTATCCCTTCCGCACATAGCTACCCAGCTATGCCCTTGGCAGAACAACTGGTACACCAGCGGTGCGTCCATCCCGGTCCTCTCGTACTAAGGACAGCTCCTCTCAAATTTCCTACGCCCACGACGGATAGGGACCGAACTGTCTCACGACGTTCTGAACCCAGCTCGCGTACCGCTTTAATGGGCGAACAGCCCAACCCTTGGGACCGACTACAGCCCCAGGATGCGATGAGCCGACATCGAGGTGCCAAACCTCCCCGTCGATGTGGACTCTTGGGGGAGATAAGCCTGTTATCCCCGGGGTAGCTTTTATCCGTTGAGCGATGGCCCTTCCATGCGGAACCACCGGATCACTAAGCCCGACTTTCGTCCCTGCTCGACTTGTAGGTCTCGCAGTCAAGCTCCCTTATGCCTTTGCACTCTACGAATGATTTCCAACCATTCTGAGGGAACCTTTGGGCGCCTCCGTTACACTTTAGGAGGCGACCGCCCCAGTCAAACTGCCCACCTGACACTGTCTCCCGGGTCGATAAGACCCGTAGGTTAGAATTTCAATACAGTCAGGGCGGTATCCCACCAGCGCCTCCACCGAAGCTAGCGCTCCGGTTTCAATGGCTCCCGCCTATCCTGTACAAACTGTACCAAAATTCAATATCAGGCTACAGTAAAGCTCCACGGGGTCTTTCCGTCCTGTCGCGGGTAACCTGCATCTTCACAGGTACTATAATTTCACCGAGTCTCTGGTTGAGACAGTGCCCAAATCGTTACACCTTTCGTGCGGGTCGGAACTTACCCGACAAGGAATTTCGCTACCTTAGGACCGTTATAGTTACGGCCGCCGTTTACTGGGGCTTCAGTTCAGAGCTTCGCTTACGCTAACCCCTCTCCTTAACCTTCCAGCACCGGGCAGGTGTCACCCCCTATACTTCGCCTTACGGCTTCGCAGAGAGCTGTGTTTTTGCTAAACAGTCGCTTGGGCCTATTCACTGCGGCTTTCCGTTAAGAAAGCACCCCTTCTCCCGAAGTTACGGGGTCATTTTGCCGAGTTCCTTAACCAGAGTTCTCTCGCACACCTTAGGATTCTCTCCTCGCCTACCTGTGTCGGTTTGCGGTACAGGCACCTTTTATCTCGCTAGAAGCTTTTCTTGGCAGCGGGGAATCAAAGACTTCGCTCCATAAGGAGCTTCCCCATCACAGCTCAGCCTTCACGATAAGCGGATTTGCCTACTTATCAGCCTAACTGCTTGGACGTGCACAACCAATCGCACGCTTCTTCTATCCTTCTGCGTCCCTCCATTGCTCAAACGATAAAGAGGTGGTACAGGAATATCAACCTGTTGTCCATCGCCTACGCCTGTCGGCCTCGGCTTAGGTCCTGACTAACCCTGAGCGGACGAGCCTTCCTCAGGAAACCTTAGGCATTCGGTGGACGGGATTCTCACCCGTCTTTCGCTACTCATACCGGCATTCTCACTTCTAAGCGCTCCACCAGTCCTTCCGGTCTGACTTCACTGCACTTAGAACGCTCCCCTACCACTGATACCATTGGTATCAATTCGCAGCTTCGGTGGTGTATTTAGCCCCGGTACATTTTCGGCGCAGAGTCACTCGACTAGTGAGCTATTACGCACTCTTTAAATGGTGGCTGCTTCTAAGCCAACATCCTAGTTGTCTAAGCAACTCCACATCCTTTTCCACTTAATACACACTTTGGGACCTTAGCTGGCGATCTGGGCTGTTTCCCTCTTGACTACGGATCTTATCACTCGCAGTCTGACTCCTAAGGATAAGTCATTGGCATTCGGAGTTTGACTGAATTCGGTAATCCGATGAGGACCCCTAGTTCAATCAGTGCTCTACCTCCAAGACTCTTACACTTAAGGCTAGCCCTAAAGCTATTTCGGGGAGAACCAGCTATCTCCAGGTTCGATTGGAATTTCTCCGCTACCCACACCTCATCCCCGCACTTTTCAACGTGCGTGGGTTCGGGCCTCCATTCAGTGTTACCTGAACTTCACCCTGGACATGGGTAGATCACCTGGTTTCGGGTCTACGACCACGTACTAAACGCCCTATTCAGACTCGCTTTCGCTGCGGCTCCGCCTCTTCAGCTTAACCTTGCACGGGATCGTAACTCGCCGGTTCATTCTACAAAAGGCACGCCATCACCCATTAACGGGCTCTGACTATTTGTAGGCACACGGTTTCAGGATCTCTTTCACTCCCCTTCCGGGGTGCTTTTCACCTTTCCCTCACGGTACTGGTTCACTATCGATCACTAGGGAGTATTTAGCCTTGGGAGATGGTCCTCCCAGATTCCGACGGAATTTCACGTGTTCCGCCGTACTCAGGATACATTCAAGAGAGAACGAAGTTTCGACTACGGGGTTGTTACCCTCTACGACGGACCTTTCCAGGTCGCTTCGTCTACCTCGTTCCTTTGTAACTCCGTATAGAATGTCCTACAACCCCAAGAGGCAAGCCTCTTGGTTTGGGCTATGTTCCGTTTCGCTCGCCGCTACTCAGGAAATCGCATTTGCTTTCTCTTCCTCCAGGTACTTAGATGTTTCAGTTCCCTGGGTCTGTCTTCCATACCCTATGTATTCAGGTAAGGATACCATACCATTACGTATAGTGGGTTTCCCCATTCGGAAATCTTCGGATCAAAGCTTACTTACAGCTCCCCGAAGCATATCGGCGTTAGTCCCGTCCTTCATCGACTCCTAGTGTCAAGGCATCCACCGTGCGCCCTTTCTAACTTAACCAAACTAAAAATTAAAAAATATGAGCTACACTGTTATCTAGTTTTCAAAGAACATACATTTATATATGAGAGATAGTTCTCTCAAAACTGAACAAAACGAAACACGGAAACTTATATTGATGAACAGCGTTCATCAATTCTCCATAGAAAGGAGGTGATCCAGCCGCACCTTCCGATACGGCTACCTTGTTACGACTTCACCCCAATCATCTGTCCCACCTTAGGCGGCTGGCTCCAAAAAGGTTACCCCACCGACTTCGGGTGTTACAAACTCTCGTGGTGTGACGGGCGGTGTGTACAAGGCCCGGGAACGTATTCACCGCGGCATGCTGATCCGCGATTACTAGCGATTCCAGCTTCATGTAGGCGAGTTGCAGCCTACAATCCGAACTGAGAACGGTTTTATGAGATTAGCTCCACCTCGCGGTCTTGCAGCTCTTTGTACCGTCCATTGTAGCACGTGTGTAGCCCAGGTCATAAGGGGCATGATGATTTGACGTCATCCCCACCTTCCTCCGGTTTGTCACCGGCAGTCACCTTAGAGTGCCCAACTTAATGATGGCAACTAAGATCAAGGGTTGCGCTCGTTGCGGGACTTAACCCAACATCTCACGACACGAGCTGACGACAACCATGCACCACCTGTCACTCTGCTCCCGAAGGAGAAGCCCTATCTCTAGGGTTTTCAGAGGATGTCAAGACCTGGTAAGGTTCTTCGCGTTGCTTCGAATTAAACCACATGCTCCACCGCTTGTGCGGGCCCCCGTCAATTCCTTTGAGTTTCAGCCTTGCGGCCGTACTCCCCAGGCGGAGTGCTTAATGCGTTAACTTCAGCACTAAAGGGCGGAAACCCTCTAACACTTAGCACTCATCGTTTACGGCGTGGACTACCAGGGTATCTAATCCTGTTTGCTCCCCACGCTTTCGCGCCTCAGTGTCAGTTACAGACCAGAAAGTCGCCTTCGCCACTGGTGTTCCTCCATATCTCTACGCATTTCACCGCTACACATGGAATTCCACTTTCCTCTTCTGCACTCAAGTCTCCCAGTTTCCAATGACCCTCCACGGTTGAGCCGTGGGCTTTCACATCAGACTTAAGAAACCACCTGCGCGCGCTTTACGCCCAATAATTCCGGATAACGCTTGCCACCTACGTATTACCGCGGCTGCTGGCACGTAGTTAGCCGTGGCTTTCTGGTTAGGTACCGTCAAGGTGCCAGCTTATTCAACTAGCACTTGTTCTTCCCTAACAACAGAGTTTTACGACCCGAAAGCCTTCATCACTCACGCGGCGTTGCTCCGTCAGACTTTCGTCCATTGCGGAAGATTCCCTACTGCTGCCTCCCGTAGGAGTCTGGGCCGTGTCTCAGTCCCAGTGTGGCCGATCACCCTCTCAGGTCGGCTACGCATCGTTGCCTTGGTGAGCCGTTACCTCACCAACTAGCTAATGCGACGCGGGTCCATCCATAAGTGACAGCCGAAGCCGCCTTTCAATTTCGAACCATGCGGTTCAAAATGTTATCCGGTATTAGCCCCGGTTTCCCGGAGTTATCCCAGTCTTATGGGCAGGTTACCCACGTGTTACTCACCCGTCCGCCGCTAACTTCTTGAGAGCAAGCTCTCAATCCATTCGCTCGACTTGCATGTATTAGGCACGCCGCCAGCGTTCATCCTGAGCCAGGATCAAACTCTCCAATAAAGTTAGTTTGTCTAGCATCTAAAAATAAAAATTGACGTTTCACGTTGTTTGTTTCGTTCAGTTTTCAAAGAACTACTTGGTCGCTCATTTGCGACTTCCTTATGTTAACATCTTCGTTAGTTAATGTCAACTAAGTTTTTTATTTCGTTTGTCGCTTTCGATGTTAATGTCATCGGCGACTTGTTCTATATTACACTTCATTTGTATAATCGTCAATATGTTTTTTTAAAAACTTTATATTTTATAGAATACATATACGTAATCAAATTATCTATTTACGCATTTCTTCTATAGTTATATACAAGCACCCCACAGAACTATCTATAGGGTGCTATTCCATCATAAAAACTATTGTTCTTTCGACGGCACCGAACAACTTCCATCAGCACAAGAAAGATCGCTTTCACCATCTGCTGAAAGTTCCTGTAACTTCGGTGCAGGATTCTCTTCTTCCCACACTTGCTGAAGTGCACCAACAAAAGTTTCAAGTGGTTGTGCACCTGAAATAGCATACTTTTGATTAATAATAAAATAAGGCACTCCCGAAATTTGATATTGCTGAGCAATCGCTTCATCAATTCTAACATCATTTGCGTACGCATTTTTATCATTAATAACATTTAAAGCTTCTTGCTTATCTAAACCTGAGGCTGCAGCGATAATAGCAAGTGTATCCACATCACTTAAATTTTTCGATTCAGTGAAATATGCAAAAAGTAGATTCTCCGTAATCTCCTTTTCTTTTCCATGATTCTTTGCAAACTTCGCAAGACGATGCGCATCAAACGTATTCGTCGGCTTCATCTCATCAAAATTAAAACTTAAACCCATACTAGCTGCATGATTTCCTAGCTGTACGTTATTACGCTTAGCTTCTTCAATACTAATTCCATACTTTGATGCAAGCACTTCATTAATACTTGTTCCAGAGTAAACGGGAGTATTCGGATCCAACTCAAAACTTTTAAACTCAACTTCAACATCCTTCTTATGTGGAAATTGCTCTAAAGCCATCTCTAATCTACGTTTCCCAATATAGCAAAATGGGCATACAAAATCCGACCAAACCTCAATTTTCATATAAACACCTCATTAACATTTAGTTTTCAATCATTGTAGCACTGAGATTAAGGAATTCAAAAGTTTTTGCTCTATCTCCTTCATATAGTACATACAAAAATACACTTATAGCAGACTACCTAATTAACAAAAAAACGATAATCAAAAGGATTAACTATTATCCCTCCGATTATCGTCTATATAAATGCAACAACTTTAATTATGCCGGAATATACTTCCCTACGAACTTCCATACGGTATTCCAATATTTATTCGAATCTACTTTCTCCGCTTCTCCATGCCCAGCACCTGGAACAATTAATTTCTCTTTTTCTACTTTTGCAGCATTATATACTTCATCTAACATTTCAAAAGGAACGAATGTATCAGCATCCCCATGAATGAATAGCATAGGTGTTTTACTTTTCGCCACTTGTTTTACAGCTGAAGCTTCTTCTAAATCATATCCAGCTCTTAATTTTGTAACTGTATTTGCCGCATTCATAACAGGAAACTTCGGCAAGTGGAATAAATCTTTTAGCTGATAAGTAAATTCATCAATAACGGTTGAGTATCCACAATCTTCAATAATAACTTTAACATTAGAAGGTAAATCTTCTCCTGAAGTCATCATTACAGTTGCCCCGCCCATTGAAACACCAAATAGAGCTATTTCAGCATTAGGATCTTTCTTTAAGATTTGTTGAATCCAAATCAAAACATCTTTACGATCATGCCAGCCCATACCAACATAATCCCCTTCACTATTTCCGTGCCCACGAAGGTCTGGTGCTATGACATTATAGCCTTGTTCATAAAAGTTACGAATATATTTCGTCATTTCTGATGCTCTACCATTGTATCCATGAACCACAATTGCCCATTTATGACTAGATGATTCATTCATATATTCATAGCCTTTTAAATTCAATTTATCGAAAGAACGTATAGTTAATGTGTTAGGTTTATACTTCGATACGAAGTTCGCATTCTTTTCTTCATTTGTAGCCAATACATCTCCCGATGCATTTACCGTTTCTACTAAATGAGGATTATCTTGCAAAAATTCTTTTTCTTGTTTCGCATTCAATGCGTAGTTATAAAAATAATTCCCAACTAACATATACACGATTAATAGAAGGACTAAGACTACTATAGTAATTATACCTATCCTTTTCATATTATCTCCTTTTCTAACTTAAATCTTCTTATATTAAAGTACATCAAAAAACAACTGTACTATTTTAACACACCAGTCAATCTTATCTTTAAGAAATAAAATAGAAAATCTTAAATTACATATCAAAAATCACGAAAGAAATCGAATAAAACTTATATAAATATGTAATTAGCTTTGAAAAGAAGTTACAAAATACAAAAAAGACGAGTCATTCTGACTCGTCTTAAAGTTGCTTGGCGACGTCCTACTCTCACAGGGACAAGGTCCCAACTACCATCGGCGCTAGAGAGCTTAACTTCCGTGTTCGGTATGGGAACGGGTGTGACCTCTCTGCCATCATCACCAAACTATGAAGGCATATTCCTTCAAAACTAGATAACATTGCTACATATTATATGGTTAAGTCCTCGATCTATTAGTATTCGTCAGCTCCACATGTCACCATGCTTCCACCTCGAACCTATCAACCTGATCATCTTTCAGGGATCTTACTAGCTTACGCTATGGGAAATCTCATCTTGAGGGGGGCTTCATGCTTAGATGCTTTCAGCACTTATCCCTTCCGCACATAGCTACCCAGCTATGCCCTTGGCAGAACAACTGGTACACCAGCGGTGCGTCCATCCCGGTCCTCTCGTACTAAGGACAGCTCCTCTCAAATTTCCTACGCCCACGACGGATAGGGACCGAACTGTCTCACGACGTTCTGAACCCAGCTCGCGTACCGCTTTAATGGGCGAACAGCCCAACCCTTGGGACCGACTACAGCCCCAGGATGCGATGAGCCGACATCGAGGTGCCAAACCTCCCCGTCGATGTGGACTCTTGGGGGAGATAAGCCTGTTATCCCCGGGGTAGCTTTTATCCGTTGAGCGATGGCCCTTCCATGCGGAACCACCGGATCACTAAGCCCGACTTTCGTCCCTGCTCGACTTGTAGGTCTCGCAGTCAAGCTCCCTTATGCCTTTGCACTCTACGAATGATTTCCAACCATTCTGAGGGAACCTTTGGGCGCCTCCGTTACACTTTAGGAGGCGACCGCCCCAGTCAAACTGCCCACCTGACACTGTCTCCCGGGTCGATAAGACCCGTAGGTTAGAATTTCAATACAGTCAGGGCGGTATCCCACCAGCGCCTCCACCGAAGCTAGCGCTCCGGTTTCAATGGCTCCCGCCTATCCTGTACAAACTGTACCAAAATTCAATATCAGGCTACAGTAAAGCTCCACGGGGTCTTTCCGTCCTGTCGCGGGTAACCTGCATCTTCACAGGTACTATAATTTCACCGAGTCTCTGGTTGAGACAGTGCCCAAATCGTTACACCTTTCGTGCGGGTCGGAACTTACCCGACAAGGAATTTCGCTACCTTAGGACCGTTATAGTTACGGCCGCCGTTTACTGGGGCTTCAGTTCAGAGCTTCGCTTACGCTAACCCCTCTCCTTAACCTTCCAGCACCGGGCAGGTGTCACCCCCTATACTTCGCCTTACGGCTTCGCAGAGAGCTGTGTTTTTGCTAAACAGTCGCTTGGGCCTATTCACTGCGGCTTTCCGTTAAGAAAGCACCCCTTCTCCCGAAGTTACGGGGTCATTTTGCCGAGTTCCTTAACCAGAGTTCTCTCGCACACCTTAGGATTCTCTCCTCGCCTACCTGTGTCGGTTTGCGGTACAGGCACCTTTTATCTCGCTAGAAGCTTTTCTTGGCAGCGGGGAATCAAAGACTTCGCTCCATAAGGAGCTTCCCCATCACAGCTCAGCCTTCACGATAAGCGGATTTGCCTACTTATCAGCCTAACTGCTTGGACGTGCACAACCAATCGCACGCTTCTTCTATCCTTCTGCGTCCCTCCATTGCTCAAACGATAAAGAGGTGGTACAGGAATATCAACCTGTTGTCCATCGCCTACGCCTGTCGGCCTCGGCTTAGGTCCTGACTAACCCTGAGCGGACGAGCCTTCCTCAGGAAACCTTAGGCATTCGGTGGACGGGATTCTCACCCGTCTTTCGCTACTCATACCGGCATTCTCACTTCTAAGCGCTCCACCAGTCCTTCCGGTCTGACTTCACTGCACTTAGAACGCTCCCCTACCACTGATACCATTGGTATCAATTCGCAGCTTCGGTGGTGTATTTAGCCCCGGTACATTTTCGGCGCAGAGTCACTCGACTAGTGAGCTATTACGCACTCTTTAAATGGTGGCTGCTTCTAAGCCAACATCCTAGTTGTCTAAGCAACTCCACATCCTTTTCCACTTAATACACACTTTGGGACCTTAGCTGGCGATCTGGGCTGTTTCCCTCTTGACTACGGATCTTATCACTCGCAGTCTGACTCCTAAGGATAAGTCATTGGCATTCGGAGTTTGACTGAATTCGGTAATCCGATGAGGACCCCTAGTTCAATCAGTGCTCTACCTCCAAGACTCTTACACTTAAGGCTAGCCCTAAAGCTATTTCGGGGAGAACCAGCTATCTCCAGGTTCGATTGGAATTTCTCCGCTACCCACACCTCATCCCCGCACTTTTCAACGTGCGTGGGTTCGGGCCTCCATTCAGTGTTACCTGAACTTCACCCTGGACATGGGTAGATCACCTGGTTTCGGGTCTACGACCACGTACTAAACGCCCTATTCAGACTCGCTTTCGCTGCGGCTCCGCCTCTTCAGCTTAACCTTGCACGGGATCGTAACTCGCCGGTTCATTCTACAAAAGGCACGCCATCACCCATTAACGGGCTCTGACTATTTGTAGGCACACGGTTTCAGGATCTCTTTCACTCCCCTTCCGGGGTGCTTTTCACCTTTCCCTCACGGTACTGGTTCACTATCGATCACTAGGGAGTATTTAGCCTTGGGAGATGGTCCTCCCAGATTCCGACGGAATTTCACGTGTTCCGCCGTACTCAGGATACATTCAAGAGAGAACGAAGTTTCGACTACGGGGTTGTTACCCTCTACGACGGACCTTTCCAGGTCGCTTCGTCTACCTCGTTCCTTTGTAACTCCGTATAGAATGTCCTACAACCCCAAGAGGCAAGCCTCTTGGTTTGGGCTATGTTCCGTTTCGCTCGCCGCTACTCAGGAAATCGCATTTGCTTTCTCTTCCTCCAGGTACTTAGATGTTTCAGTTCCCTGGGTCTGTCTTCCATACCCTATGTATTCAGGTAAGGATACCATACCATTACGTATAGTGGGTTTCCCCATTCGGAAATCTTCGGATCAAAGCTTACTTACAGCTCCCCGAAGCATATCGGCGTTAGTCCCGTCCTTCATCGACTCCTAGTGTCAAGGCATCCACCGTGCGCCCTTTCTAACTTAACCAAACTAAAAATTAAAAAATATGAGCTACACTGTTATCTAGTTTTCAAAGAACATACATTTATATATGAGAGATAGTTCTCTCAAAACTGAACAAAACGAAACACGGAAACTTATATTGATGAACAGCGTTCATCAATTCTCCATAGAAAGGAGGTGATCCAGCCGCACCTTCCGATACGGCTACCTTGTTACGACTTCACCCCAATCATCTGTCCCACCTTAGGCGGCTGGCTCCAAAAAGGTTACCCCACCGACTTCGGGTGTTACAAACTCTCGTGGTGTGACGGGCGGTGTGTACAAGGCCCGGGAACGTATTCACCGCGGCATGCTGATCCGCGATTACTAGCGATTCCAGCTTCATGTAGGCGAGTTGCAGCCTACAATCCGAACTGAGAACGGTTTTATGAGATTAGCTCCACCTCGCGGTCTTGCAGCTCTTTGTACCGTCCATTGTAGCACGTGTGTAGCCCAGGTCATAAGGGGCATGATGATTTGACGTCATCCCCACCTTCCTCCGGTTTGTCACCGGCAGTCACCTTAGAGTGCCCAACTTAATGATGGCAACTAAGATCAAGGGTTGCGCTCGTTGCGGGACTTAACCCAACATCTCACGACACGAGCTGACGACAACCATGCACCACCTGTCACTCTGCTCCCGAAGGAGAAGCCCTATCTCTAGGGTTTTCAGAGGATGTCAAGACCTGGTAAGGTTCTTCGCGTTGCTTCGAATTAAACCACATGCTCCACCGCTTGTGCGGGCCCCCGTCAATTCCTTTGAGTTTCAGCCTTGCGGCCGTACTCCCCAGGCGGAGTGCTTAATGCGTTAACTTCAGCACTAAAGGGCGGAAACCCTCTAACACTTAGCACTCATCGTTTACGGCGTGGACTACCAGGGTATCTAATCCTGTTTGCTCCCCACGCTTTCGCGCCTCAGTGTCAGTTACAGACCAGAAAGTCGCCTTCGCCACTGGTGTTCCTCCATATCTCTACGCATTTCACCGCTACACATGGAATTCCACTTTCCTCTTCTGCACTCAAGTCTCCCAGTTTCCAATGACCCTCCACGGTTGAGCCGTGGGCTTTCACATCAGACTTAAGAAACCACCTGCGCGCGCTTTACGCCCAATAATTCCGGATAACGCTTGCCACCTACGTATTACCGCGGCTGCTGGCACGTAGTTAGCCGTGGCTTTCTGGTTAGGTACCGTCAAGGTGCCAGCTTATTCAACTAGCACTTGTTCTTCCCTAACAACAGAGTTTTACGACCCGAAAGCCTTCATCACTCACGCGGCGTTGCTCCGTCAGACTTTCGTCCATTGCGGAAGATTCCCTACTGCTGCCTCCCGTAGGAGTCTGGGCCGTGTCTCAGTCCCAGTGTGGCCGATCACCCTCTCAGGTCGGCTACGCATCGTTGCCTTGGTGAGCCGTTACCTCACCAACTAGCTAATGCGACGCGGGTCCATCCATAAGTGACAGCCGAAGCCGCCTTTCAATTTCGAACCATGCGGTTCAAAATGTTATCCGGTATTAGCCCCGGTTTCCCGGAGTTATCCCAGTCTTATGGGCAGGTTACCCACGTGTTACTCACCCGTCCGCCGCTAACTTCTTGAGAGCAAGCTCTCAATCCATTCGCTCGACTTGCATGTATTAGGCACGCCGCCAGCGTTCATCCTGAGCCAGGATCAAACTCTCCAATAAAGTTAGTTTGTCTAGCATCTAAAAATAAAAATTGACGTTTCACGTTGTTTGTTTCGTTCAGTTTTCAAAGAACTACTTGGTCGCTCATTTACGACTTCCTTATGTTAACATTTCTATTTTGTAATGTCAACTAAGTTTTTCATTTCGATTGCCGCTTTCGACGTTGTTGTCATCAGCGACTCGTATAATACTACACCTCTAAACTCTAATCGTCAATATGTTTTTCTAAAAAAATATAAAAAGACTTATTTCTTTTTAAAATAAGCCTTTTTATCATGTAGCACGCTATCGTTTATTATTTTTCTATAATAGGTAAAGAGACGATAAATCGAATAATACCCTCCTCATATTCAGCTCGAATACTACCACCTTGTAACTCAACAATACTTTTCGCAATCGCAAGCCCGAGTCCAGAACCTTCTGTTACTCTACTTCGAGATTGATCCTTCTTATAGAAACGTTCAAACAAATTCACTAACTCTTCTCTCGTAAACTCTTCACTATGATTCGCAATTACAATTTGTATATCCCTGCGCTGCCTTTGAAGAGAAACTTTTATCTCCCCATCATCTTTACTATACTTAATCGCATTCATTAGTAAATTATCAAATACACGAACCATCTTTTCCGAATCAATCGATGCATAAGCACGTTCCTCAGGAAACTTCTTAACAAACGTAAGTCCATGCTCTTCTGCCTGCGGCACTAACTCTTCTATTAATTGCTCGAGTAACTCATTTATACAAACCTCTTGTTTTTCTAATATAACTTGCTCATTTGTTAACTTCGTATACTCAAATAAATCTTCTATTAAATTCTTTAACTGCTCCGACTTTGCAAAAGCAATTCTCGTATACTCATCATGTTGTTCTTTATTTTCATATTTAGAATCTCTAAGTAATCGCAAGTAACCCATAATAGAAGTCAGCGGTGTACGTAAATCGTGAGATACATTCGTAATAAGCTCATTCTTCTGCTTCTCTAATTTACGTTCCTTTTCTATATTATTCATAAGCTCTTCCGCCATATTATTAATATTCTCAGTTAAAGACGCAATCTCATCTTCACCTTTCTTCTCAATGCGGTACGCTAAGTTTCCTTTTTCTATTTCCTTTACACCTTCTGCCATTGCTTCAATCTGCTTCATCTTTCTCTTTGTTATATAGAAGAAAGAGAAAATGAATACAAGGACACCAATTAAAAATGGGAATGGTCCTTCTTGTGTGTCATACATTACCTCTCCCTCTGGAATTCCGCTAACAAACATGTACAAATTCTTTCCTTCAATAGTAATAGGTGAAAAAGATATAAACTCTTTTCTTGTACTTTCAAATACATTTCTACCATCTGTATAATTAATCGCAAATGACGCTGCATTACGAATTGTATTATGCAAATCGATTTGTTCTTCTTGTGCCTGCTTTGTTTTATATAAAACTTTACCACTTTCATCAGTAACCAATATCTTTAAAGCTCTAGACCCTTGTTCTAAATTTTGGTTCTCCATTTCAATCATATTTGATATGGCTTCTAATTTATTTTCATGAACCGAACTATTTGCCGCTCCTTGAGCCTGATGATTAATTTGTTCCATACCAGCCCGATAATCAATCGTAGCCTCCCGATTCGCATTCTCAAAAAACGGCGCTGCTGCCTTTGCTGACAAAAGCCCTAATAAGGCACAAGCAGTAAACGCAGTAATAAGTTGAATTCGTACACTTCGTTTCACACTTTTTACTATCTTTCCAATCAATTCTCGGATTTTCCTAACATAAGTAAACGGATTAAATATCTTTTTCAATCTTATACCCCACTCCCCATACTGTTTTTATATATCTAGGCTTCCTTGGATTCTCCTCAATCTTTTCACGTACTTTTCGAATATGCACCATTACAGTATTATCAGACTGGAAAGATCGTTCGTTCCACACCTTTTCATAAATTTGCTCCGCACTAAACACCATACCTGGATTTCTAGCTAGCAATTCTAAAATTGAAAATTCCCTCGGGGTTAGTTTCACTTCTTCTCCCTCTACAATAACTTTATGGGTCGAGATGTTTATTTTCATCTCTCCAATTTCTAGCTCGTCCTCATTTTGAATAGCAAAACCATTCATTTTCATATAACGGCGTAACTGAGATTTAATTCGTGCAATTAACTCTAATGGATTAAAGGGCTTCGTTACGTAATCATCTGCTCCTGTTGTTAATCCTAAAATCTTATCCATATCTTGCGTTTTCGCAGAAAGCATAATAATAGGCATCTCTTTCGATTCTCTTACTTTCATACACATATGAATACCATCTACTTTCGGCATCATAATATCTAATACGACTAGATGCACTTCATTTTCTTCCAGTAAACGTAGCCCTTCTTCTCCGTCCCCTGCTTGTAATACTTTATATCCTTCATTCTTTAAATAGATTGTAATTAAATTCCGAATTTCTTTTTCATCATCTACGACAAGTATTGTTTCGTGTGCCACAATATCTCCCCCATTACTTTTTTAATCCCTAACTTCTATTATAGGAAAACTTCTGAAGAAAAACGCTCGGAAATCCTTAAGATTTTCTGAAGACGCAAAAAAGGTCTAGACTCCCCTTAAGTCTAGACCTTTTAAAAAACCCCTTTTATTTACGAACATAGATGAAATATAGTACGAATAAAACTCCCATAACATACATAATCGGATGAACCTCTTTACGACGACCACTCACAACCATTGTAATTGGATAGAAGATAAATCCAATCGCAATCCCAGTTGCGATACTATACGTAAGTGGCATAGAGATAATTGTAAAGAATGCTGGCACTGCAATCTCGAATTTCTTCCAATCAATTTCCCCTAAGGAAGAAACCATCAATATTCCTACAATAATTAAAGCTGGTGCCGTTACAGCTGGCGTTACAACACTTAGTAATGGCGAGAAGAATAGTGCCAGTAAGAAGAATCCTGCTGTTACAACTGCTGTAAATCCAGAACGTCCTCCCGCTGCTACCCCTGCAGACGATTCAATGTAAGACGTTGTTGTTGATGTACCCAAGATCGCACCAATTACAGTTGCAATCGCATCTGCAAATAATGCTTTTCCTGCACGTGGTAATTTATTGTTCTTCATTAATCCAGCTTGATTCGCAACCGCTACAAGCGTACCTGCTGTATCAAAGAAATCGATAAAGAAGAACGTTATAATAACAATCCCCATTTGAACTGTGAAAATATCTCCAAAGTGCGTTAACGCCACGCCGAACGTTGGTTCTAGACTCGGTATTGCTCCCACCACAGCTTTCGGAGTATCAATTAATCCTGTTGCTACTCCTAAGATCGCTGTAAGAATCATACCGTAAAATACTGCACCATTAATTTTCTTAATCATGAAGATGATCGTAGTAACAACCCCGAAGATTGCTAGTAACGTTGTACCCTTTGTTAAGTCCCCCAACCCAACAAGAACTGCATCATTTTTCACGATAATTCCGGCATTTTGGAATCCAAGAAATGCAATGAACAATCCGATACCTGCTGCTACTGCAAACTTTAACTCCGATGGAATTGCATTGATGATTTTTTCACGAATACCTGAAGCAGTAAGAATAATAAAGATAATACCTGACATTAATGTTCCGGCAATTGCTGTTTGCCATGGAATCCCCATCGTTAACACTGCTGTATAAGCAAAGAACGCGTTAATTCCCATACCTGGCGCTAAAGCAATTGGATACTTCGCGAAAATACCCATAATTAACGAACCGATCGCTGCCGCTAATGCCGTAGCAACGAATACTGCACCTGGATCCATCCCTGTACCTGCTGGTAACCCTTTAACATTTCCAAGCGACAGCGTAGCAGGATTGACAAATAGTACGTAAGCCATAGATAGAAATGTCGTTAACCCTGCTATGAACTCTGTTTTATAATTTGTACCGAGTTCATCAAACTGAAAATAGCGTTTCATCTTACGTTTCCCCCGTTATATGATTACTCGCCGTATTTCTCCTAGCCCTCTTTTATCCCGAGAAATAAAAAAGGCTTCCATTGCATATATACATGGAAGCGTTCTATAAACAAAGACAAGTTTCCCCTCATCTTTATACAAACGCCTCGTAGTCAAGCCATTTACGGTAGCTAGGTAGAAACTTTCGGGCCATATCCCCGATATTATACGACGGCATAATATTCACTTTTCGTTTGAATTACATACTCATATTAACTCGACGAAGTAGTTTTGTCAATTTAAAAACGAACGTTTTTATAAACTTTTATATTTTCGTTCGTATTAACAACGAAAACAAAAAAATCCATCTATTCATGAATGATAGATGGATCTTTTTTATTACAATACTATTCCCACTCAATAGTTGCTGGTGGCTTACTCGTTACATCATACACGATACGGTTAACGTGTTTTACTTCGTTTACGATACGTACAGAGATTTTCTCTAATACGTCCCAAGGGATACGTGCCCAGTCAGCTGTCATACCATCAATAGATGTTACTGCACGGATACCTACTGTGTAATCGTAAGTACGCTCGTCACCCATAACACCTACGCTACGCATACCAGGAAGCGCAGTGAAGTATTGCCAGATTTCACGGTCTAAGCCCGCTTTAATAATTTCTTCACGTAAAATCGCATCAGATTCACGAACGATTTCTAATTTCTCTTCTGTGATTTCACCTAATACACGAATACCAAGACCCGGTCCTGGGAATGGTTGACGCCATACGATTTCATCAGGAATTCCTAATTCAGATCCTAATACACGTACTTCATCTTTAAATAACGTATTTAAAGGCTCAATTAATTTGAACTGCATGTCTTCTGGAAGTCCACCCACGTTATGGTGAGATTTAATTGTTTGTGCAGTTGCTGTACCACTTTCAACGATATCTGTGTAAAGTGTACCTTGTGCTAAGAAGTCCATACCTTGTAATTTAGATGCTTCATCATCAAATACATAAATGAATTCGTTACCGATGATTTTACGTTTTTGTTCTGGATCTTCTACACCTTTTAACTTGTTCATGAAACGTTCTTGTGCATCCACTTTAATAACGTTCATATGGAAGCCTTCACTAAATGTTTTCATAACGCCTTCTGCTTCACCTTTACGAAGTAAACCGTGGTCAACGAAAATACATGTTAACTGATCGCCGATTGCTTTATGAATTAATACTGCTACAACAGAAGAGTCTACGCCGCCACTAAGTGCACATAGTACTTTTTTGTCTCCAACAGTTTCACGAATCTTTTCTAATTCTACTTCGATAAAGTTCTCCATGTTCCATCCTTCAGAACAACCACATACGCCGAATACGAAGTTTTTAATTAAATCGTTACCGTGCTCAGAGTGACGTACTTCTGGGTGGAATTGTACACCGTATAAGTTTTTCGCTTCATTGCTCATACCAGCAATTGGGCAAGACTCACTTGTTGCGTCTACTACGAATCCTTCAGGTAAACCAGTTACTAAGTCGCCATGGCTCATCCATACAACTTGCTCTTCTGGAAGGTTCGCATATAATTTTGATTCGTTCTCTACTTTAAGAACAGCTTTTCCGTACTCACGGTGGTTGGCACGCTCTACTTTACCACCGAAGTGTTGTGTCATAAGCTGCATACCGTAACAGATACCGAAGATCGGTAAACCTAGTTCGAAGATTTTTTCATCACAATGTAATGCACCTTCACCGTATACGCTATTTGGTCCACCAGAGAAAATAATCCCTTTTGGATTCATTGCTTTAATTTCTTCTGCAGTAATTGTATGTGGATGAAGTTCACTGTATACACCGAACTCACGAATTCGACGTGCTATTAACTGATTGTATTGACTTCCAAAATCTAAAACGATAATTGTATCGTGTTGCTTCTTCAAAATAATCACCCCAACGTTAGTTCTCGTATATAAATATTTTCACCAATTTGGCGAAAAGCATTACCAATATAATAAAAAAAGCCAGTCCTCCGCCTCTAGTCTCATAACAAAGAAAAGGCAGGGGTCTGGCTTTATAAAGAAAGATAGTCTCCGCTCTTTATAAATATAAGACACACTGCCTTCATAGTCAGGTTGTTTACGGTAACCCGGTAGAGACTCTCAAACCATATCATTGAGGATATATGAAGGATCGTTTTATATTATCTTCCTAGATTCTAACAATGAAGTATCAATATGGTCAAGAGAGAAAGCGACAAAATTCTACAGAAATTCATTTCCTTTTCTAAAAAACATAAAAAAACATCCATTTCTATATAGAAATGGATGTTTTTTAGGGCAAACGGAATTACATCATTCCGCCCATACCGCCCATGCCCATACCGCCCATGTCAGGCATTGCTGGTGCATTTGGTTCTGGTTTGTCAGCTACTACAGCTTCAGTTGTTAAGAACATAGCTGCAACAGATGCTGCGTTTTGAAGTGCAGAACGAGTTACTTTAGCTGGATCTACGATACCAGACTCAAGCATGTTAACCCATTCGCCAGTAGCTGCGTTGAAACCAACGCCTACTTTTTCGCCTTTTAGACGCTCTACAACTACAGATCCTTCTAGACCAGCGTTGATTGCGATTTGACGAACTGGCTCTTCTAGTGCGCGAAGTACGATGTTGATACCTGTTGCTTCGTCGCCTTCAGCTACGATAGAAGCTACTTTCGTGTATACGTTCATAAGTGAAGTACCACCACCTGCAACGATACCTTCTTCTACTGCTGCACGAGTTGAGTTAAGTGCATCTTCAATGCGAAGTTTGCGCTCTTTTAACTCAGTTTCAGTTGCTGCACCGACTTTAATTACTGCTACGCCACCTGCAAGTTTCGCAAGACGCTCTTGTAATTTTTCACGATCGAATTCAGAAGTTGTTTCTTCTAATTGCGCACGAATTTGACCAATGCGAGCTGCGATTTGCTCTGTATTTCCAATACCTTCAACTACAGTTGTGTTTTCTTTTGTAACAACAACCTTACCAGCACGTCCTAAAGATTCAACTGTAGCAGATTTTAAGTCACGACCTAATTCTTCAGTGATTACTTCGCCACCAGTTAAGATTGCGATATCTTCTAGCATCGCTTTACGACGGTCACCAAATCCAGGAGCTTTAACAGCTACTACATTGAATGTACCACGAAGTTTGTTCACTACTAATGTAGCTAAAGCTTCGCCTTCTACATCTTCAGCAATGATAAGAAGTGGTTTACCTTGTTGTACCACTTGCTCTAATACTGGTAAGATTTCTTGAATGTTAGAAATCTTTTTGTCAGTAATTAAGATATATGGGTTATCAAGAACTGCTTCCATTTTGTCAGAATCAGTAATCATGTAAGGAGATGCATATCCACGATCAAATTGCATACCTTCTACTACGTCTAATTCTGTTGTGAATCCTTTAGACTCTTCTAAAGTAATAACGCCGTCGTTACCAACGCGCTCCATTGCTTCAGCGATTAATTGACCTACTTCTTCGTCAGCTGCAGAAATAGCAGCTACTTGTGCGATAGAAGATTTGCCTTCGATTGGTTTAGAAATCGTTTTTAATTCTTCAATTGCAGCAGTAACAGCTTTTTCGATACCTTTACGAAGACCCATTGGGTTAGCACCAGCTGTTACGTTTTTAAGACCTTCACGAATCATAGCTTGCGCTAATACAGTTGCAGTTGTTGTTCCGTCACCAGCTACATCATTTGTTTTGCTAGCAACTTCTGCTACTAATTTCGCACCCATGTTTTCGAATGCATCTTCTAATTCGATTTCTTTTGCGATTGTTACACCATCATTTGTAATAAGTGGTGAACCAAATTTTTTCTCAAGTACAACGTTACGACCTTTTGGTCCAAGTGTTACTTTTACTGCGTTTGCAAGAGTGTCGACACCGCGAAGCATCGAACGACGTGCTTCTTCACTAAATTTAATATCTTTTGCCATAATAATTGACCCCCTTGGATTTTTTAAGATTTATATAATTAACCGATAACTGCTAAAATGTCACTTTCACGTAAAATCAAGTAGTCTGTGCCTTCATATTTCACTTCAGTACCTGCATATTTTGAGAAGATGATAAGATCACCTGCTGCTACCTCTAAAGCAACACGCTCACCATTTTCAAGCACTCGACCAGTACCTACTGCAACAACTTTACCCTCTTGTGGTTTTTCTTTTGCAGTATCTGGTAATACAATACCACTTGCTGTTTTTTCTTCTGCTTGAACAAGCTCAATTACAACGCGATCACCTAATGGCTTTAGCATGAACAATAACCTCCTCATTTTGTTATGTAAATTTTATTTATTAGCACTCAAGTCATCCGAGTGCTAACACACTTATAATAATAAATAATCTCAATTTCTTTTGCAAGTAAAAAAATCATAATTTTTTCGCAAATTACTATATAAACTTTCTATATAGAATACTGCCTTTACTATATGAATCGTTGTTTCCCCTACTCGTATGTTACAATATGAAAGACACCCTAAGTTGTTTTCGCTAAACGTACAACTTTTTCCTGTCTCCTACTTTAATTTCAAATACGGATTTACAAAAAAATCATAATTCGAATGAAAGTTTATATCGTAGATAACATATTTACATGTTATCCTACCTCATCTCATACACTAGAGTTAGAAAGGATGGTTAAACTATTTGAAGAAACAATACTGGTGGATTATCGTTACATACATTTTAATGCAGTTATCTGGAATTGTTGGATTACCACTTCTCCTAAAAACAGGACTCTATGATAATAGAGGATTTACCATGGAGGAAAAAGGACAAATCATAACGGGACACTGGGCGATTATTAGCTTCTTTGTTGCATTATGTATCGTTCTTTGGTTACTTAGAACAGACATTCGTGACAGGCATTTAGATGCAATGCGCTCTTCTGTTCCAGCTACTATTGGATGGATTTTCATCGGCTTCTTCTTGGCTTTCTTTTCACAAATAGTTGCCGGTATGATCGAGATGCAGCTGCTAGGAATTAAACAAGGTTCAGAAAATACAATGAAACTGATGGAAATTGCAAGAACGACACCTTGGTTCCTTATTGTCGTATCTATAATCGGACCTATCTTGGAAGAAATCGTATTTAGAAAAATTTTATTTGGTACACTTTATAAGAAGTTTAACTTCTTTATTGCAGCTATCATTAGTTCGCTTGTATTTGCAGCAATCCATTTTGATTTTACTCACTTATTGGTATACACTGCTATGGGGCTCGTATTCGCCTTCTTATATGTGAAGACGAAGCGTATTATCGTTCCGATTGCAGCTCATGTTGCGATGAATACATTAGTCGCTATTGGTCAAATTTTTATGAGCAATGAGCAAATTCAAGAAATGATTAAAGAAGCTGAAAAAATGCAAGGCTTTATCGGAGGATTTTTTGTATGAGAAACTCACCATTGTTCATGGCTGCACTATACTTCCTTCTTGGATGCATCTTTACACGCTTCGCCATTACGAACGTGACAGATACAATCTGGAATGTGTGGACAATACTATTTGCAGTTATGGCAACAATTGATTTTAATTTGGCACTTCGCCTTATATTAGTTAAATTCACAAAGAAGAAACAATAATAAAACGCAGAGGTCGCTTCCTCTGCGTTTTATTGTGGATAGTTTTTCAAAAAGTAAACTAATGTTTGTAACTCTACAGCTAAATCAATATGATGAATTCTAATATTCTCTGATACGTTTAATCGTGCTGGTGTGAAATTCAAAATACCATGCACGCTCGTTTCAGCTAATCTATCTGCTACAGCTTGTGCTACTGTAGCCGGTACTGTTAATATTGCCACTTGTATATCATTTGATAATCTCTCTTCTAATTCATCTAAATGGTATACAGGAATGCCCCCGATTTCTGTTCCAACTTTCTCTTCACTAACATCAAATGCCATTTCAATTTTTGTATTATTGTTTTTCGTGAAATTATAATGTAAGAAAGCGGTCCCTAAATTACCTACTCCAATAAGTGCTACACGCGTTATATCATCTTGATCAAGTGTTTCGCGGAAAAATGATAATAAATAATTTACGTTATATCCATATCCCTTTTTCCCTAACGCTCCAAAATACGAAAAATCTCTTCGTATTGTTGCGGAATCTACTTTTACCGCTTCACTCAATTCGGCCGATGAAACACGCTGCTTACCAGAAAGAGATAAGTTTTGGATAAATCGATAGTATAGAGGCAATCTTTTAGCAGTGGCTTGTGGAATCTTTTGCTGATCCATATGACCTCTCCTCTCTTCCTATCTTTATTCATATACTTTAATCAAATACAGAAGTTTAGCACTCATTAAATTCCTTGTATAATAAAGAGAAGAAGTATTCTCTCTTATTTTAAACTATACACTATTTTTAGTATGATTGAGAAATATAAACATGGCAAAGTTAAGAAATTATTTGAGGTGAAAACATTGATTTTATTACAAGTAAATGGACTTTCGAAATTATACGGTGCAGAAACAATTCTTGCAAACATAAAATTGGAAGTACAAACAAAAGATCGTATCGCATTAGTTGGAAGGAATGGAGCTGGAAAATCTACATTATTAAAAATTATCGCTGGTGAATTATCACATGATGGTGGCGAAATTATAAAACCGAAAGATGTCTCAATCGGGTATTTAGCTCAAAATACCGGCCTAGAAACGTCTTTAACAATTTGGGATGAAATGCTAACCGTCTTTACCCACTTACAGCAAATGGAGACAAAACTTCGAAGGCTTGAGCAAGAAATGGGAAAAGAAGAAAACTTTTCAAACGAAGCTATATATGAAAGATTGTTAGCTGATTATGACCAATTGCAACTCAATTATAAAGATCAAGGTGGATATCAATATGAAGCGGATATTCGCTCCATTTTAAGCGGCCTTGGCTTCCCAGTTGAAACGCACCAGACGACGATTTCTACTTTAAGCGGTGGGCAAAAAACAAGATTAGCTCTCGGGAAATTATTATTAACAAAACCAGACTTACTTATTTTGGACGAGCCTACAAACCATTTAGACATCGAAACATTAACATGGCTTGAGCAATATTTACAAGGTTATCCTGGCGCAATATTAATCGTTTCACATGACCGTTATTTCTTAGACAAACTCGTTACACAAGTATATGAAATTTCGAATAAAGAAAGCAGACGATTTGTTGGTAACTACAGTAAATATTTAGACTTAAAATCAGCATTATATGAGCAAGAAATGAAACGTTACGAAAAACAACAAGATGAAATCGCAAAACTTGAGGACTTCGTTCAAAAGAATATAGCTCGCGCCTCTACAACGAAACGTGCTCAAAGTCGCCGTAAACAACTAGACAGAATGGAATTATTAACGAGACCATTAGGTGATTCTAAGTCAGCATCATTCCACTTCGATATTGAAAAGCAAAGTGGAAATGATGTTTTACAAGTAAAGGATGCAACCATTGGCTATGATGAGGACCCTATAATTGAAAACGTAACTATGCGCTTAACTCGCGGAGATAGTGTTGCTTTAGTTGGTCCAAACGGAATTGGGAAATCCACATTATTAAAATCTATTGTGAATAAGTTACCACTATTAAATGGCGATGTTTCTTTCGGATCAAATGTATCTGTTGGTTATTATGATCAAGAACAAGCAAACTTAACATCTTCTAAACGGGTTTTAAATGAACTATGGGATGAATATCCACTGCAACCTGAAAAAGAAATCCGTACTATACTCGGGAACTTTTTATTTACAGGAGATGATGTACTGAAACCAGTATCTTCCCTTAGTGGTGGACAAAAAGCTCGATTAGCTCTTGCGAAACTTATGATGCAAAAGTCAAATTTATTAATTCTGGATGAGCCTACGAACCACCTTGATTTAAATAGTAAAGAGATTTTAGAGAATGCTTTAATTGATTATCCAGGGACTCTTCTATTTGTCTCACATGACCGCTACTTTATTAACCGTGTAACAACGACTGTGGTTGAGTTATCAACAGAAGGTGCACAGGAATATTTAGGGGATTACGATTACTATGTGGAGAAGAAAAATGAAATGATTGAACGCGCAGCATTTGAACAACAAGAACAGCAAGAAAATCAGGCACCTGTTCAAAAAACTGTAGCTCAAGAAAAATTAAATTATCTCGAAGAAAAAGAGCGTAAACAATTAGAACGTCAACGCACTCGAAAAATTGAAGAACTAGAACAAAACATCGTAAACTTAGAAGAAGAAATTGCTACGTTAGAAGATCAACTTTGCTTACCAGAAATATATGCAGATTATGAAAAAGCGAGTGAAATTACAACTAAAAAACAAACGCTACAAGAACAACTTGAAACGTGTATGGCAGAGTGGGAAGAGCTACATGTATAAGAGTATTTAAATAAGGAAGATGTCTCATCAGTCATGATTTTTGACTATGTGACATCTTTTTTCTTTAAGTACATAAATAATTTTTTGAATATATCAATGGTAACTCGGAATATATCAACCATTTTTCAAATACATCTATCGTAACCCTATATATATAAACGATTCGACACGAAATATCGATTTACCGACAAGGATTGACAACATCAGCACCCTCTATAATAGAAGGATATTTCAAACTGTTTTTCAGGGATATCTTCTTACTTTTTATTTCCCAAAAAACAATATATTCAAAGGTCAGACTTCATCTAGTTTATCCACAAACTTATACACATATCCACCTTTATAAAATAGCTATCAAAACAACTTTTCCACATTACCCACAACTAACAAAAAAGATATCAACACTTTATATACACAACAAAACCCACATTATCAACAGATAATATGGGTTTTATCCACAAGCTGTGGTTAATTATGTGCATAACTATGCTTCAATATCTAATCCTGGATTCGCATTTAAGGCTAATGTTGCACGCTTGCCTTGTTCATACGCAATTGTCCCTGCCGCTGCAATCATTGCTGCATTATCTGTGCATAAAGATAGCGGTGGAATAATTAGTTCAATGTTTTCTTTTTGTGCAAATTCTTCTTCTAATCGCGCACGAAGTCCTTTATTAGCAGCTACTCCACCAGCAAGAAGTAATTGCTTTACATTATAAGCCTCTGCTGCACGAGCTGCTTTCGTTACAAGTACATCTATTACACTTTCTTGGAAACTTGCCGCTAAATCTTCTGGTTTAATTTCTATACCACGTTGTTTCGCGTTATGCACAGTGTTGATAACTGCTGATTTCAATCCACTAAAGCTAAAATCATATGAATTCGGTTCTAGCCATGCACGAGGCAAATCAATTGTTGGTTCTCCTTCATGTGCAAGACGATCAATATGAGGACCACCTGGATATGGCATAGATAACGTACGAGCTACTTTATCATATGCTTCTCCAGCTGCATCATCTCGCGTTTCACCAATTACTTCAAATGAACCATGTTCTTTCATATAAACAAGTTCTGTATGCCCACCAGATACAACAAGTGATAATAGCGGGAATTGAACTTCTTTTACTAAACGGTTCGCATAAATATGACCAGCAATATGATGAACACCGACTAGCGGAATATCATGTGCAAAAGCTACTGCCTTCGCTGCATTTACCCCAATTAGAAGTGCTCCTACTAAACCAGGCCCTTCTGTTACAGCAATTGCATCAATATCATCAAATGTGATGTTTGCTTCTTTTAAAGCTTCTTCTAACACAACTGTAATTTCTTCTACATGATGACGGGATGCAATCTCTGGTACAACCCCGCCAAAACGTTTATGACTTTCGATTTGTGATGCAACGACATTCGCAATAATTTCCGTTCCATTTTTAACAACCGCTACCGCTGTTTCATCACAGCTTGTTTCAATCCCAAGTATAATCGTATTTTTTTCCATTATATATTCACCCACATTACAAGACCATCTTCCTGATTGTCTGCATAGTATCGTTTACGAATTCCACCATTTTGAAATCCATATTTTTTGTACAACTGCTTTGCTACTTCATTTGATACACGTACTTCAAGCGTCATTGTTTTTACCCCTAGTTCTTTCGCTTCTGAAATAACTGCTTTCAATAAGGCATCTCCTAATTTTTGACCTCGGTATTCTGGCAAAATAGCTATATTTGTTATATGTGATTCATCAATAATTATCCACAATCCACAATATCCGATTACACGACCATCTTTTTCTAACACAATATAATGTGCATGTTCATTCATCGTTAATTCACGGTGAAAGGCATCTGCAGTCCAAGGAGTTGAAAAAGACACTTCTTCAATAGCTACAATTTGAGCAATATCATCAAGTTCCATCTTTCTAAATATCATATCCATCTTCTGCAAGGCCCCTACTTGTTTTGACTTTCTAACCACTTTGTTTCAGCTTCAGCTAAACGAAGATAGCTCGGAACAAACGTATGCACATCTTGTTCTTCTTTTTGTAACCCTAAGAATGCTAGCTCACTTGGTCTTGGATTATTTTTAGTAAAAGGAGCGAATACAGCTTGATCACCTAAATGTTCTATAATTATTTCTTTATGCAATTTAACATCATTACCGATAAATAAAACAGGCTGTCCTTTATCTTTTAACATTTGCAACCAGTCCACAATAAGAATAATTCGGTCTTCTTCTATTGAAGTTAACTGCTCTCCTTCATATGTATATAATCCAGTATAGATTTGCCCACGTCTTCCATCAAATAAAGGACAAATTAATCCATTAAAGTTAGCACCGTTTGCAGCTACTACCTCTAAACTTGATACACCTACAATTGGTATTTGAAGTGACCAAGCTAATGTTTTTGCCGCTGTCACGCCTATGCGAACACCTGTATATGATCCAGGTCCAGCAGCTACTACGATTTTAGTTAATTCCTTCGGTTTTACACCACATTCTTTTAACAGTTGCTCTACAGCTGGCATAAGACGTACAGAATGGTTTTTCGTCAAATTTGTAATGATTTCCCCAATCACGTTTCCTTCCTCAATAAGGGATACACCCATTACGTAATTTGAAGTATCAATTGCTAGTACTTTCATCTTGTAATAGCTCCTCACATAATCTAATATAGCGATCTCCAATTGGCTCGAGTATAATTTTTCTTGTGTCATCTCCCGCATGGAATAAACTAATTTGTAACTTTTCATTCGGTAAATATGCTTCTATTAAATGAGCCCATTCCACTACCGTAATTCCTTCACCGTAGAAATACTCATCAAAGCCTAAGTCCTCTTCGCTTTCTGCTAAGCGATACACATCCATATGATATAGTGGTAATCTTCCTTTATATTCTTTAATAATATTAAAGGTAGGACTATTTACAACTCTTTTCACTCCAAGACCTTTTGCTAGCCCCTTTGTAAAAGTCGTCTTCCCAGCTCCAAGATCTCCTTCTAAAATAATTACATCTTGTGCCTCTACGAGTTCACCTAGTTTTTCTGATAACCTTTGTGTTTCCGCAGAAGATTTTGTTGTTACTTCATATTTGCTCACAGACTTCACCTACTTTACTCACAATGTTCTCTGCTCTTTATTATACAGGTTTTGAATATATAAAAAAGTCCTTAGGAGTTGTCCTAAGGATAGTTTGACTGTCTTTATTAGTTTTTTGTTAAAACAAATAAAAAAATACGAAACAATTTGTTTCGTTCTTTTCTTTATATAAAATGGCGGTCCCGACGACCGGGGTCGAACCGGCGATCTCCTGCGTGACAGGCAGGCATGTTAACCACTACACCACGGGACCATTTGGTTGCGGGGACAGGATTTGAACCTGCGACCTTCGGGTTATGAGCCCGACGAGCTACCGTACTGCTCCACCCCGCGATGATATAAATAGCTTGGCGACGTCCTACTCTCACAGGGACAAGGTCCAACTACCATCGGCGCTAGAGAGCTTAACTTCCGTGTTCGGTATGGGAACGGGTGTGACCTCTCTGCCATCATCACCAAACTATGAAGGCATATTCCTTCAAAACTAGATAACATTGCTACATATTATATGGTTAAGTCCTCGATCTATTAGTATTCGTCAGCTCCACATGTCACCATGCTTCCACCTCGAACCTATCAACCTGATCATCTTTCAGGGATCTTACTAGCTTACGCTATGGGAAATCTCATCTTGAGGGGGGCTTCATGCTTAGATGCTTTCAGCACTTATCCCTTCCGCACATAGCTACCCAGCTATGCCCTTGGCAAACAACTGGTACACCAGCGGTGCGTCCATCCCGGTCCTCTCGTACTAAGGACAGCTCCTCTCAAATTTCCTACGCCCACGACGGATAGGGACCGAACTGTCTCACGACGTTCTGAACCCAGCTCGCGTACCGCTTTAATGGGCGAACAGCCCAACCCTTGGGACCGACTACAGCCCCAGGATGCGATGAGCCGACATCGAGGTGCCAAACCTCCCCGTCGATGTGGACT
>NZ_JBBOWL010000001.1:152500-242500 GCF_038007045.1 Bacillus sp. CH_70 | reverse complement strand
ACGGGACCATTTGGTTGCGGGGACAGGATTTGAACCTGCGACCTTCGGGTTATGAGCCCGACGAGCTACCGTACTGCTCCACCCCGCGATAATACTATTCATATAAAATTCATATGGTGGAGGATGACGGGATCGAACCGCCGACCCCCTGCTTGTAAGGCAGGTGCTCTCCCAGCTGAGCTAATCCTCCGAAGTGGTGACCCGTACGGGATTCGAACCCGTGTTACCGCCGTGAAAGGGCGGTGTCTTAACCACTTGACCAACGGGCCAATATGTATGGCAGAGAAGAAGGGATTCGAACCCTCGCACCGCGTTAGCGATCTACTCCCTTAGCAGGGGAGCCCCTTGAGCCACTTGGGTACTTCTCTGTATGGCTCCGCAGGTAGGACTCGAACCTACGACCGATCGGTTAACAGCCGATAGCTCTACCACTGAGCTACTGCGGAATAATGAAGACAATTTGTATCTTATAAAAATTCTTTCTGTAAGTCAAGAAGTTTTTAACAACATCTTGTTCAAACGTGACATGTTTATAATATACTGGATTGCGTTTTTACTGTCAAGATGTTTTCGATATCGGTTTGAGTTTCCCTTTACACTTTCCGCAGACATATCTTTTTGTATTTATTTGACGCCTTCTTACATATTGAAGTAAACACTCCATACATTCATACTTATAAATCTTTTTTTCCTTCTCTTCATTAATCATTCGTTTACAAAAACGAGGTGCATCAACTTTCTTTAACAACTCACGAAAATCTCTGTCCCTGTGCTTATACCCTCTTCCTGTAATATGCAAGTGATAATGACACAGTTCATGTTTGATGATTCCGATTAACTCCTCCTTACCATACATTTCGTAATATCGATAATTCAGTTCAACATTGTGACTCTTCAACAGATAACGCCCACCAGTTGTACGTAGCCTACTATTGAACGTTGCTTTATGTAAAAATGGCATTCCGAAGTATTGTAGCGATACTTCTTCCACTAGCCGTTGAATTTCTTCCTCGTCCATTCTCATTCCTCCTAAACAAAAAAATATTTTTACACTTTTCACGCTTCTTATACATATATTAAATAGTACATATACCCATCCTCATTCAAGACGCGTGGTTTCTAAAAACACAACATGAATAGAAATCCACTCACCAACCTCTCATCAATAGCACTTTAGATTTTTGAGAGTAGGATTAAACAAGGAGGGATTCCTATGCCTACGTGGCTAAAAAAACAGATGCAACGTGCATATTTCGAAAAAAACCGGTATCAAATTAAATTGCTAAATGAATGCTGGTTTTATTATAGCAAAATACATCAAAACTCATAATCCATTACACTTTTTATTCTATAAAAAAAGAGCAGTTTCATCTGCTCTCTTCTCTTACTATTCAATCGGCAACATAGATAGTGCAACGCGTCCCTTTTTTGTATCAATATCATCTACCCATACTTTTACAATTTGTCCTACTGATACAACATCTAACGGATGCTTTACAAACTGTTTACTAAGCTTAGAAATATGCACTAAACCATCTTGCTTTACGCCTACATCAACAAAAGCACCAAAATCAACAACGTTACGCACTGTTCCTTCTAGTTCCATACCACGTTTTAAATCTTCTAATTTCAAAATCCCTTTTTTCAGAAGTGGTTTAGGCAACTCATCCCTCATATCTCGTTCCGGGCTAATGAGCGCATCTATAATATCAACTAACGTCGGCTCCCCAACTCCCGTTTCTTGAGACAACTTAGAAATCTCCACTTCTTCCAATCTCTTTTGTAATTGCGGTTGTCCTACGTCATCTATCGATAACCCTAAACTCTTCAATAACAATTCAACATTTTTATACTGTTCGGGATGAATACCTGTTCGATCTAATGGATTCGCTCCTTCTAATATACGCAAGAAACCTATACATTGTTCGTACGTCTTTGCACCTAAACGTGGAATTTTCTTTAGTTCCGTGCGCTTTGTGAATTTCCCATCCTCTTCTCTCTTTGCCACAATATTTTTCGCAACAGTTTTCGATAAACCTGAAACATATTGTAACAATGCAACCGAAGCCGTATTTACATTAACCCCAACTTGGTTAACAGCTGTCTCTACTACAAATGTTAATGACTCATTCAATCTCTTTTGAGATACATCATGTTGGTATTGTCCAACCCCAACTGATTTAGGATCAATTTTCACAAGTTCAGCAAGTGGATCTTGCAGACGTCTTCCAATAGAAACGGCACTTCTCTCTTCAACTTGTAAATTCGGGAATTCCTCACGGGCTAAATCAGAAGCTGAATATACACTAGCACCCGCTTCATTTACAATAATATAAAAGACGTCCTGTTTCACACTTTGTAATACATCTACTATAAATTCTTCTGTTTCTCTAGATGCTGTCCCATTACCAATTGCAATCATTTCAACTTGATATTTATCTATAATAGAAAGAACTTTCGTTTTTGCATCATCATATTTACGAACAGGCGGATGCGGATAAATAACATCAATATGTAGTACTTTCCCCGTATCATCTACTACAGACAATTTACAACCAGTTCTATATGCCGGATCTACCGCTAGCACGACTTTCCCTTTCATCGGAGGTTGTAATAATAAGTTACGTAAGTTCTCAGAGAAAATATGTATCGCTTGTTCTTCAGCTGTTTCTGTTAATTCTTTACGAATTTCTCTTTCAATTGAAGATTGAATTAATCGTTTATAACCATCTTCAATCGCTAATTGTACATAATGCGCACTTTTAGAATCGTTATCACGAACTACTTTCTTATATAAGAAATTTAATATCTCATCTACTGGTGGGACAACAGAAACTCTCAATATATCTTCTTTCTCACCGCGATTCATTGCTAATACACGATGCGGTACTACTTTTTGCAATGGTTCTTCATAACTGTAATACATTTCATATATATTCTTTTCATCTTTTTCTTCACCTTTTACGGACGAAGACATAATACCTTTTCTAAAAGTAACATTTCGAATCCAACTACGATACGCAGCTTCATCTGAAATCATTTCTGCAATAATATCTTGTGCACCTTGTAAAGCTTCTTCTGCAGATTGCACTTCTTTCTCTGCATTAATAAATTCCACTGCCTTTTTAGCCGGTTCTTCTTTCTTATATAACAATAACCATTCAGCTAACGGTTCTAACCCTTTTTCTTTTGCAATCGTTGCTTTCGTTCTTCTTTTCTCTTTATATGGACGATATAAATCTTCTACTTCCTGCAACTTTGTAGCTTTAACAATTTGCTGTCTCAGCTCTCCTGTCAGTTTTCCCTTCTCATCAATAAGACGAATAACTTCTTCCTTCCTATCTTCAAGTTGCATCATATATTGCCATCTCTCTAAAATCGCACGAATTTGCACCTCATCTAAAGAGCCTGTCCATTCTTTTCGGTAACGAGCAATAAATGGAACTGTGTTACCTTCTTCTGTTAATTGAATAACATGACGAACTTGCTTTTCGCTAAAGCCTAATTCTTTCACTAACATTTTCATTAACGCTTGTCGATTATCTACCATTTCCATATACAACCGTAACCTCCTCTATAATAAAAAAAAGTTGCCCTTCAAAGAGAGCAACTTAAACTGCCGATTTAAAAATCTATTAGTCCTAAACTAATTTGTAACGCTTCATCTACACGACTCATCATCACTTCATCTAAATGAGTGATTTTGTCCGTTAAGCGTTGCTTATCGATTGTTCGAATCTGCTCAAGTAAAATAACAGAATCTCTCTCAAAACCATACTTTTTCGCATCAATTTCCACATGAGTGGGTAATTTCGCTTTTTGAATCTGTGCAGTAATAGCCGCTACAATCACCGTTGGACTAAAACGATTTCCGATGTCATTTTGAATGACAAGAACCGGACGAACGCCTCCTTGCTCAGAACCAACAACTGGGGAAAGGTCTGCAAAATACACGTCGCCGCGTTTTACAATCAAAATATTACCCCCCGCTAACTAAGCGTTCTACTGTATGAGCTGCTTCATACTCCGCTAAGAAAGCTTCAGATGCAATACCAAGATTAATTTTTCCCATTTCAATATACCCACGTCGCATTGATTCATGTTGGTAGCGTTTCTTCGTCTTATGTTGACGCAATAACAATTGTGTTGCCTGGCAAATTAGTTCATGGCGATTCTTATTCTCTTGTTTTCCAATTCCGTCCAATTCCGTTACCATTTGCTTTGGCAACCGAACCACGATTTCAGTAGTTACACTTGATTCGGACACAAAAATACACCTCCACCGTCAACTACACACCCAAATATATATATGACACCTATTGTAATAATACCATTGTATGGAGCCTGTTGCAAAGACTTCCTTATTCCTTGCTTATGTTTTCCAATTCATAAACAAAACATTCATCTTCTTAAATTTTTTATCTCATAACTAACTAAAAACAATAGAACTCCTCTTCAAAACTTACGTGTAACTTATATAAAAAATGATTATAAGTAAAAAGCTTCTCATCAAAAAGAGCTTATTATCCAGCAATGAACAGTCACTCCCATGACAAGAAGCAATCATACTACCTTCTATATATTGTTCAAGTAATTAATTATCTCTACAACCTTACCATTCCGTATAAATATTCTTGGCACACGGAAACTGATCGTTGCAATAATTTCATAATTAATAGTCCCTGAATATTCCGCAACCTCTGTAGCGCTAATATACTCATCTCCCTGCCTTCCAATAAGCGTAACTTTCGTACCAAGCGGCACTTCACAAGGAAGATGAATCATGAACTGATCCATTGTTACTCGCCCTACAATCGGTACCCTTTTACCATTTATAAGCACTTCAAATCCTTGTAATCTTCTAAGCCATCCATCTGCATAACCAATCGCTACAGTCGCGATCCATTCTTCAGTTTTCGTTCGATAAGTGACGTTATAACTAATTCCATCACCTTTAATCACCTGTTTAATATGAGCTACTTTCGTATGCAGTGATAGCGCCGGTTCTAATTCAAATGGTAAAAAAGGACGTATTTCTACAGAAGGAGATAATCCATACATTGCAATCCCAATTCGCACTGCATTAAATGTAATCCCTTGAAAACGTAACGTGGCAGCACTATTAGCTGTATGGACAAACTTAGGATCCACTCCGAATTCTTTCAACCAACTTAACTGCTCTAAGAACGTGTTATATTGCTTATCAAAATACGAAGTCTCAACCTCATCTGCCGTTGCAAAATGCGTGTATACTCCTTCTAACTCTAAAAACGGTGCACCTTCTAAACTCTTTAAAAATGCTTTCAGTTCTTTTCTTTCACGTATTCCAATTCTCCCCATACCACTATCAAAGTTAATATGGAATTTCATTACAGATGAACCATCCCAAAGTTTAATTGCTTCGTCCACCCATTCTTTTTGAAAAACAGTTAGCGCTACATCATTTTCAGCAGCTACATTTACATCACGCGGCGGCGAGGGACCTAACACTAAAATCGGCACAGTAATACCAGCCCTCCGAAGCACTAAAGCTTCATCTAAAAAAGCCACAGCTAACCTTGTTGCACCCGCTTCTAATGCCGTTTTAGCCACCGGTACATAATCGTGCCCATACGCGTTTGCTTTAACTACAGCAAAAATCTCTACATCACTTGGGATGAACTCTTTAATATGTGTAACGTTGTTATAAATGGCATCTAAATCCACTTCCACCCAAGTGTCACGGTAAAATGGTGCTTCTTCCATAAATACACTTCCTTATACACGATATGCGAAGCTTATTCTTTTATATGCTTCTTTTATGAAATCCACCTTCAAACTAAGAAAAGACGTGGTGCACATATATCACCACGTCTAAGAAGTCTACTTCACCTGCTTCGCTGTAACTGAACGAGCAACCATTAGTAGCTCCTTCGGCTCTAAACCTTTAGACACGAGCATATATTCTACTCCGTTATGCGACCACGTTACAGAGTCTTTCGTCAATGCACCAATCGTAAACCCAAGATCAACTGGTTCTCCACTTACACTTACCGCTGATGAAGCCTCTGCAACTTTTGCCTTTTCTTGTATTAAAGTAAAGGATTTCTTATTTCCAGTGTATGTGAGTATCGCACGCTTGCCACTGTCTGTCTTCAACTCTTTTTCATCTTGCAGAGTCATACCTTGCGGTGTATCAAGTGGATACAAAATAGCAAACGGTTTGTCTTCTTTCGCTGTTGTTTGAACATCTACCTGCGCTCTAGACATATTTTGTTTCGTATCAAATGCACCTTTATCAAATTTCGCATCGAATTTCACCTTAGAGAAATCTACTTTTACAAGAACATTTTGATCATTATCCATTAACTTCACTGAAACTGGAGTCAAATCGCTCTTCTTCAGCGTAATCTCTTGTTTCGGCAACATATTTTGATGTTGATAGTTTGTTTTTGTTTTAAAAATATAATACTTATCTGTTTTCTCGAAAGTAAGGTTTTTCTTATCCTGCAAAATATCTCTTACAAGTGATTCATATAAATAAGCTTGGCTGCTATTTTGCGGCCAATCACTTTGAAAACGGAAGCTCTTATTAAGTGCTGGCGTTAATACAAATACACCTTCTTCATTTCTTAAAATGATTTGGCTCTGATCTTTTTTTGCATTCTTTAAATTCACACGATAAAAAGACGGTTCCTTATGCCAAATCTCTACATTATACTCCTGAGGCTCATTTCCTGTTTTAATAGATAATTTCGCTTCAGCTTGATAACTTTTCATCCCTTTTACTTTTGCCTCTAAATCTCTCACGACATCATCTTGTTTCTTTTCCACACAACCCGCCAACACAAAAACGGTCAACAAACCGACAAGAACTAAAAACAGACGCCTTTTCATCACTTCAGCCCCTTTGCCCCTATAAATGAATGGAAGATGTACCTTCCTTATCGCTACCTCAAATATATGAGACAAAGATATAAAATATGCAGACTAGCGTGACGAGCTTTCTAAAACAACTTGAGCAACAGCAAATTCCTTACTATGACTAATTGATAAATGAACAACACACTCTGTACTTGTAATCAGAATCGGCTTACCTCTTTCATCATTTTTCACTTCAATATCTAAAAAGCTCACTTCTTTCCCGATACCAGTACCTACAGCTTTTGAATACGCCTCTTTCGCTGCAAACCTTCCAGCTACAAACTCTGTAAGACGACTTCCTTTCAGCTCCATAGCAACATTACGTTCATTTTCTGTTAAAATACGTTCCATAAATTTAAGCTTTCCATCTAGCATTTTTTCAATACGATTTAATTCAATAATATCGATTCCAATCCCTATAATCATTTCAAAATCCCCTTCTTCTATTTAACTTTCTTCTTTCATATTGATAAGAATAACAGAGAATCTTTCTGATGCAAAAGGGGTGGTAGTAACCGTATGCTAATAAGATCTACTCAGATTTCTTTACAACCGACTATTCTCACCTTACTTTTTATTCACTTAGTCATGATGATATTAGGCGACTTTTTCCTCTTCCCACTGGCAGCCTCTAATGAATATATCGCTAAAGGAGAATGGTGGCGTGTCATAACTTCCCTTCTGGTACACGTAGACTTACAACATTTTCTTTCTAATAGTATTTTTTTGTTTGCACTTGGTTCTTCTATCGAAAAGCAACTCGGACACTTTTCTTTTTTTATTCTATTTTTTCTTTCTGGAATTTCCGGAAATATTTCTTCTTATATTATTATGCCTCCTGAATATATTCACGCAGGTGCATCAGGTGGTATTTTCGGACTATTAGGCGCACAATTATTTTTATTGTACAATCGATACCGCTCTTCAAAACCAAAAGAAATTGCCATTTTCTCAATTATGATACTTCTATTACTGCTATTTACTTTCTTTAATCCTTCCGCCAATCCGATCAGTCATTTAACAGGTTTAATAACCGGCGGCATTTTAACTCCCTTTTTAACAAAAAAAAACGATGGTGCAAAGCTTATTTAATATAAAAGCTTGCACCATCGATAATTTCTACATCTACCTGTTCGTTTAAATCCCTCATTAATTGAAATAAAGACTCATCCTTCATCTTCGCCTCAATCATACAATCAATTTGCGGAACACTTCCCTTTATCCTTCTTAAAAAAGATAAAAATGCGTCTACATTAATATAATCTGCATGAGCTCTTGGATCTTTCCCCTCTCTAGGGCTAGAGATATGCATTTTAACCGGTAACAAAGATGTTTCCCACGTATGAACAACACGTGGCCAATCTTCATACCAATCTTCTTGCTCATTATTCATCATATGGTGATGCAAATCAAACACGACGGGAATATCTAATTTTTCTCCTAAATATAATGTTTCCTCTAACGTAAAAGTTGTATCATCATTTTCTAATATAATCATTTCTTGAATACCCCTTGGGACATTAGACCAATTCTCTATAAAACGCTCTAATGCAAGTTCTTTATCTTTATACCCTCCTCCAACATGTAGTACACATCGTTGCTTATGTTCAATCCCCATGCCTTTTAATAATTTTTTGTGCATCTGCAATGTCTTTACAGATTGTTTAAAAACACTCTCCTCAGGTGAATTTAGTACAACAAAATGATCTGGATGGAAATCAATTCGCATATTCATATGAATTGCATATTCACCTAATTCTTTCAATTTTTCTTTTAAAGGACGAATATAGTTCCACTCTAGCAATTCCTCATGATTCGCTAAAGGAATGAGCTTAGAACTAAGCCGAAAGAAAGATATGTCATGTCCCTTATTATGCTTTAATAAACGTAAACAATTTTCCAAATTGGAATTAGCAATTCTTTCAAGTTTACGAATTGCAGCATCACGATCATCTATTTTCTGAAACTGTGCGTACGTCATCGTTTGAGATGGGGATGCATTCTTCAAATGCACACTCATCGCAACGTAACCAAGCCTTACAAGCATATAACAGCCCCTTTTCTATCATAACTACTATGTAGTATGCACAATTACAGAAATAAAAAAAGAGAATGCCAACAAAGGGCATTCTCTTTTTTATTAAGCTTGTGGACGGCTATGATGTTTTCTTTCGCCGCGTCCATTTGAAGATCCTGGGCGACCTTGACCTTCACCTCTACGACCACGACTACCACCATCACGATTACGATCACGGTTTCCATCACGATTGCGATCACGGTTTCCGTCACGATTACGTCCATCACGGTTACGACCATCGCCACCGCCACGTCCGTCACGACTACGATTACGGTTACCATCACGGTATCCGCCTCCGTTACCGCCACGTTTTTTAGAACCGCCACCTCTTGAAACAACTGGTGGTTCTGATGTTAAAGCGATCGGAGTTGTATCCGGCTCTTTAGTCATCATTTTTAAAGCAGCAGCTACTACTGTTACAGAGTCATTCTCTTCTAACATTTCTTCTGCAATACGCTTGTAGTATGATAAGTTCTCATTTTGGATTGTGCTTTGAAGTTTTTCAGCGATTAAACGTTGTTGACCTTCTAATGCCTCATCAAGTGTCGGTGCTTCCATACGATCAACTTTACGCTTTGTTGTACGCTCGATATTTTTTAATTGCCCTGATTCACGTGGTGTTACAAATAACATTGCAATACCTTTTTTACCTGCACGGCCAGTACGACCGATACGGTGAACGTATGATTCTGGATCTTGTGGGATATCGAAGTTGTATACGTGTGTTACGCCTGAAATATCAAGACCACGTGCAGCAACGTCTGTTGCAACAAGAACTTCAATAGCACCTTCTTTAAATTTACGTAATACAGACATACGTTTCGCCTGTGTTAAGTCACCATGAATACCTTCTGCTGCATAACCACGTAAGTTTAGTGCTTCTGATAATTCATCAACACGACGCTTTGTACGACCGAATACGATCGCAAGCTCTGGAGATTGAATATCTAGTAAGCGTGTTAACACGTCAAACTTTTTCTTTTCTTGCACTTCTAAATAGAACTGCTGAATGTTTGGCATTGTTACTTCTTTTGCTTTTACTTTAATGTGTTGAGGCTCAGTCATGAAACGCTCAGCAATACGACGGATTGGATCTGGCATTGTCGCTGAGAATAATAATGTTTGATGTGTTTCTGGCACATCTGTTAAAATCGCTTCAATATCTTCAATGAAGCCCATGTTTAACATTTCATCCGCTTCATCAAGAACAACAGTCTCTACGTTTTGTAAGCGAAGTGTTTTACGGTTAATATGATCTAAAATACGACCCGGCGTACCAACAATAATGTGTGGGTGTTTTTTTAGAGCACGAATTTGGCGGTTAATATCTTGACCACCATAAATTGGTAGAATACGAACACGTTTATGTTTACCAATTTTGTATAGCTCTTCTCCAACTTGAATTGCTAATTCACGCGTTGGCGCGATAACAATACCTTGAACTGCTTCTTTATTTGTATCCACTTTATCTAATAGTGGTAATCCGAATGCTGCTGTTTTCCCTGTACCTGTTTGCGCTTGCCCAATAATATCCTTACCTTGCAATGCATGTGGAATTGTTTCAGCTTGAATCGGCGTAGCCTCTTCAAAGCCCATACTTTCAACCGATTGCAGTAAAGACTCACTTAATCCTAATTCTCGAAATGTTGTCAATGTTACTTCTCCTTTTCTATCCTATACTTATCATTTAAAAAAAGGCGTTTTCCGAATTTGCGGAAAAGCCCTTTTCCTGAATGCTCACGTATATAACCGGGCGTATATTCTTCACGAAAATACTTCTAAACGTTATTACACTTTATCAATTATAAGTTTTGTATGTGTAAAAAGCAAACCCAACTGTTACCTTATTTTATATTCAGGGCCTTTTTCTTTACTTTTATTTTTTTATCATTTACTGTAAGCGCTTATTATAAGTTTCTTCTATTTTCGTGACTATCATCCCTATTTATATACACCAATTATTTCAACATCGTAATTACTTCTTCTAATTTCATACCACGAGATGCTTTTATTAATACAACATCTTTCGCATCGACTACTGCTTGTAAATCTCTTACTAACTCTTCTTTATTATCATACGCCTTTACACGTTCATTAGGGAAATTAATTTTCGCTCCTTCAGCAATTTGAGCTCCTAATCTACCGTATGTGAATACATGTGAGATTTTTGCTGGATCGATTAATTTACCTACCTCATAATGGAACTGCACTTCTTGATTTCCAAGTTCTAACATATCACCAAGCACAACGATTTTTTTAGTAAATCCATCTAAACCATTCATTAAATGGAATGCTGCCTCCATAGCCGTCGGACTTGCATTATAAGCATCGTTGATAATTGTTAATCCACTATCCGTTTTTACAATCTCCATACGCATGCCCGTCATTTGAAGTGTTACTAAACCTTGTTTCATTTCTTCCCACGTCACACCAAAATGTGTCGCAATTGCCATTGAAGCAAGTGTATTGTACACATTATGTTTTCCTAACACCGGTAGGTAGAATGAAATATTTTCATCTCTATTCATTTTAAAATGTGTCCCAGTTGCCTGTAATGTTACAGTTGTTGGATAGTAATCGTTGGCTCTTGCATCACCAAACGTAACTGTTTCCGCTGCTAAATTCATTTCAGGAACACGATTCGTTAATAACGGCTCATCTCCATTATATACGAACACGCCACCTTCTTGTAACCCTGTAACAATTTCTAATTTCGCTTCAGCAATGGCCTCACGAGATCCTAAATCCATTAAATGTGCTTCACCAATATTCGTAATGATAGCTACATTAGGACGAGCTAACTTAGATAAAAATTCAATCTCTCCTCGGCTTGACATACCCATTTCTAATACAGCTACTTCTGTATTTTCTTCTAAGTTTAAAATAGTGAGAGGTAACCCAATATGGTTATTGAAATTTCCTTCTGTTTTTTGAACTTTGAACTTAGTCGCGAGAATACTTGTCACAATATCTTTCGTGGATGTTTTACCGTTACTACCTGTCACACCAACAACTTTAACATCCAATTGATCGCGATAGTTTTTCGCTAACATTTGCAGTGCAGATAGCGTATCTTCTACAAAAATAACCGGAAGATTCTCGGGTGGATTTGCTACATCTTTCATCCACAATGTAGCTACAGCTCCATTTTCAACTGCTTTATCTACAAAAGCATGTCCATCGAAACGCTCCCCTTGAATCGGAACATATAAGTTTCCTTTTTCAATTTTTCTCGTATCAATAGACACGCCTTGAATAATAGTTCCCTCATATTGCTCTGCTAATCCAGTACCATTTACCATCTGTTCTACTTGCTTTAACATTCGCTTTATCATATAGAAACGCTCCTTACATAGAGGAAGCACTATTCCTACGAATAGTGCTTCCTCCTTTTTTTGTTAGATTGTATATTTAATTTTTTGTTTTTCTTCGTGACGTTCAATCGCTAAACGAATTAACTCTTCGATTAACTCTGGATACGGTAACCCAGTATGTTGCCATAATAGAGGGAACATACTAAACGGTGTAAATCCTGGCATAGTGTTTACTTCGTTAATATACACTTCTCCGTCTTTCGTTAAGAAGAAATCAGCTCGCGTTAAGCCTGCACCATCTAATGATTGGAACGCAATAATTGCATCACGCTTAATCACATCAGATTCTTCTTCTGTCATTTCAGCTGGAATAATTAACGCCGTATCACCATCGATATATTTCGACTTATAATCATAGAAGTCCTTTTTCGGAACGATTTCACCTACAACTGAACATTTCGGCTCATCATTACCTAGTACCCCAACTTCTACTTCACGACCTACAATATTTTCTTCTACAATAATTTTGCGATCAAATTGGAATGCCTCTACAAATGCATTCTCAAGTTCTTCACGATTTTTACACTTATTAATACCAACACTTGAACCAAGGTTTGCTGGTTTTACGAAACAAGGATATCCTAACTTATCTTCTACTTTAGAATAAGCTTCCTGACGATTTTTTTCCCATGCACTGCGAATGAAAGACGCATATTTTGCTTGTTTTAAACCAGCCTCTGCAAAGATGTTTTTCATAACAACTTTATCCATACCAGCAGATGATGCTAGAACACCATTTCCTACATAAGGAATATTCATCAATTCTAATAATCCTTGAACCGTTCCATCTTCACCGTTTGGTCCATGTAGTAATGGGAAAATAACGTCAATAGCGTTTTCCTCAGAAGCTGCAGATGGAATAATCTCTGTACTTAATGATAACGGAGAAATCGCATTTTCTGCACCACTCATTTTTAAAGCTTCAACATCTGTTACTTCACCTTCAATACGCTCACCACGTACCCATTGACCTTGTTCTGTAATATAAATTGGATGAATCTCGAATTTATCTTGATTTAACGCTTTAATAGCAGCAAGAGCCGTCTGTAACGAAACTTGATGCTCAGCTGATTTTCCACCATATAATAAACCTAATTTAATTTTTGTCACTGAAATCACCCTAACCAATTGTTTTCATTTTTCTATTTTAGCACTTTTTATAAAAATAGGTAGTTCCTATTTGAAATAAAATGTAACTTCCACAAATAATTAAATGACACCACTTATTGGTTTTCTACACTTTTTCTATTCCACTACTATACAAAGGTGAATTTTAAAATGAAATGGTAATCCTATCTAGTTATGTACCTAAAATATGTAGAAATCCCCTTTTTTGTGTATGTCACCTATTTACTAAGAAGATTGTTTGGTTAGTGTATCTTTTTGCCTTTGCTCAACAAGGCGATCTAAAGAAATATATACAATACCTGCAACTACACATCCTACAGCTAAAATTGTAAATAGAAAGTGGCCAAGTAATCGATCTAATAAAAAGCCTCCCAAAAGTGGACCAAATGCGCTTCCTGTAATCCACTGCAAACTTGCAGCGCCCATATAAGTCCCTCTCAAATGCTCAGGGGCCAAGTTTGCTACAAATGTCATCTGTACAGGCGACATAATCATCTCACCTAACGTATATATAGCATAAACGAACAGTAGTGTTATTAAAATAACTGTAGCATTTGTATTAAACTCTCCAAACCACTTCGGTAACCACCCTATAAAAAATAATCCAATCCCGAACAAACATGCACCATATAACATCGTCTTCCCGACTGGTTTATCCGTAGCCCATTTTGAAATTTGAAATTGGAATAAAACAACTAATAGTCCGTTTAACGCCATTAAATATGGATATGGATTATTCGTTCCAAAAATACGCTTCATTTCGTTATCAAAATGTAGTGGCAACATGCCTTCTGTTTGAGAAAACCCCATCGAAATGATAATACCTGCTAATAAGTAAATCATTAATGCCTTATCTCGCATGACAATTTTCCAAACTGCCCCAGATTCCTTTTCTTTATGTTCTTCCTTATCTGTCCTCTTTGGCATCGTCTCTTGAATAAGAAGTAATACAAGTAACGCATAAAATAGCATTGTAGAAGAGGCAATAATAAACACAAGATTCTTTGACAACACAACTACTGATGCTCCCATTATCGGACCAATCGCAGCACCTATATTGTGTCCCATTCGTAATAAACCATATGCCTCTGTTCTTTTTTCTGGTGCCGTTACATCTGCGACCATAGCTGATGCAGCTGGATGAAATAAAGAATTACTCAATCCTAAAAAAATAGATAAAATTGCATATGGAATAAATCCTTCTATAAATAGAAAACCGAGCATTAATAATGCATTACTTGCCATAGAAAATATCATAATCGGCTTTCTTCCATATATGTCAGCAATTCTCCCTCCTATAAGTGACCCAAAGCTTGCAGCAATTGGAGAAAGCGCCATAATAACCCCAACTTCCAATAACGAATCTACCTTATCTTTTAAATATAATGCAAAAAAAGGCATTAACATCATCATTGCAATTCCATTTAACGTCTCTCCAATAAATCGAATCCATACGTTACGGTCCATCTCCCTTAACTCACGCCACGTATTTTTCATCATTTCACTCCTTTAGTTAGCCAACAATTATCTTATAATAAGTTCGGAAAAATGTAAATTTTCAAACAAAAAATCCATTCTAACAGAATTAGAATGGATTTTTTTCGCTTATAAATTCGCAACATCTTCTTCTTTTTTACTATTATTTAAAGCACTATGTTTTCGGCTATATAAGAAGTAAACCGCTATACCAATAACCATCCATATCCCAAAACTAATCCATGCTGTCCCCGATAATTGAAGCATTAAGTATAAACAGAAAATCACTGTTAACGCTGGTAAAAATGGTACAAGCGGAGCCTTAAATGCCCTTGGTAAGTCTGGATGGGTTCTTCTCATTACAATTACCGCAACAGCTACGAGTGCAAATGCTGACAATGTCCCCATGTTTACAAGATGTGCTAAAACATTTAAATCTATTAATCCTGAAATCAGTGCCGCAATAATTCCCGTTGTCCATGTATTTAAAAATGGCGTTTTAAATTTCGGATGAACTTTAGCAAGACGCTTCGGTAATAAACCATCTCGGCTCATCGCATAAGAAACACGAACTTGCCCATACATCATAACTAGCATTACTGTTGTAATCCCTGTAATTGCTCCTACTGAAATTACCCCCGCTAAGCCATCTTGTCCAATAAATTGCAGTGCAAAAGCAACTGGATCTGATATATTTAGCTGGCCGTATGGAACAATTCCTGTCAAAATAAGCGAAACAACGATATAAAGAACTGTACAAATTAATAACGATGCAATAATACCAATTGGTAAATCACGTTGCGGACGTTTCACTTCTTCTGCCGCTGTTGAAACTGCATCAAATCCTATAAATGCAAAGAATACTGTGGCCGCTCCAGCCATTACACCATCTAAACCAAATGGCATAAAAGGCGTCCAGTTTTCAGGTTTCACATAATTAAAACCAGCAAAAATAAAAATAAGAACAACTGCTATTTTAATAAATACCATAATGTTATTTACTCGTGCACTTTCACGAACACCTCTAGATAAAAGAACTGTCATCACTAAAATAATTAGAACTGCAGGTAGATCAATTATTCCACCCTTTCCTGTACCAGGAGCCGAGGAGAGAATAGTCGGAATGTGGATTCCAAACCCCTTTAATAAAGATTGAAAATATGCAGACCAACCGTTTGCTACAGCAGATGTAGCAAGTAAATATTCAAGCATTAAGTCCCAGCCAATTAAAAATGCGAATACTTCCCCCATCGTCGCGTATGTATACGTATACACACTGCCCGAGACAGGAACTGAAGAAGCAAATTCAGCATAACAAAATGCAGCAAAGGCACAAGCTAGCGCGGCAATCGCAAATGATAATATAATAGCTGGCCCAGAATGTTTCGCTGCCACAACACCCGTTAGAACAAAAATACCAGTTCCAACAATTGCTCCGATTCCAAGCATAGTTAAATCTAGCGCGCCCAATGTTCTCGCTAACGTTTTTTGCTTACTTTCTTGCATTAACTTTGCAATTGGCTTCTTTTGAAAAATTTGCTTCATCTTTCACTCCTCCAAGTTTTAAATTTTCTGAAAATTTTTAATTCGCTTTTTTATTTTACTCATTACGCTTTTCCTAGTCAATACTTTTGTCGAAACAAGTAGAAATTCTTCTGAATATGCACTATCCTTATCATTCTTTCTATATATCTTTCGACAACTCTTTTTGGTATTATTATACATGTCGATTCCACAAAAAAGGCATGCTCCCTTATTGAGAGCATGCCTTTTTTTACTTATTTCACAGTATATGAACCTTGTTCAATCCAGCTATACATATACTTTTCATCTTCTGTTTCATGTGCTTGTTTTACAATACGAAGCGGACGGAATGTGTCTATCATAACAGCTAATTCAAGTGTCTCTTTCTTCCCTATACTTGCCTCTGTTTTCCCCGGATGCGGCCCATGGGGAATTCCGCTCGGATGAAGTGTAATAGAACCTTCTTCCACACCTTTGCGACTCATAAAGTTTCCTTCTACATAGTAAAGAACTTCATCACTATTAACATTACTATGATAATATGGTGCCGGAATTGACTCTGGATGATAATCGTATAAACGTGGTACGAAAGAGCAAATAACAAAATTATGCCCTTCAAATGTTTGATGTACTGGCGGTGGCTGATGAATGCGCCCTGTAATTGGTTCAAAATCCTCTACATTAAATACCCACGGATATAAATAGCCATCCCATCCAACAACATCTAACGGGTGGTGTCCTAAAACATGTTTATGCATATAGCCTCTTGATTTTGTCATTACGACAAACTCGCCTTTTTCATCATAGGTCTCTAATTTTTCTGGACCACGAAGATCTCTTTCACAAAACGGACTATGCTCTAACAATTGTCCGTATTCATTTCGATAACGACGCGGCGTTGTAATTTGGCTATTCGCCTCTACAACAAGAAACTTAGTCTCTCCTTCATCTGGAATAACACGATAAATCGTTCCAATTGGGATCGTTACATAGTCGCCTTTTCTATAGTGAATCGTTCCAAACATTGTTTCAATTTTCCCTGTTCCATAATGAACAAATAACATTTCGTCGCCATCACCATTACGATAGAAATAATCCATTTTTTCTGTTGGGCTCACTACTCCAATTAACAAATCTTCATTTCCAAGTATGAAATTTCGTCCACTTATTGCATCACCACTTTTTTTATTTTCTTTCGTTCGGAAGTGGCGATGAGAAAGAGCAACATCCTCTTCATACTGCAACTGACAAGAATGCGATAATGCAGAATGACCTACTTCTGTTGGCATATAGTGATGATACAAAATAGACTGCGTACCAGAAAATCCTTTCGTTCCCATTACCTGTTCACGATAAAGCGATCCATCTTTTTTACGAAATTGTACATGTCGTTTATGAGGTAGTTCTCCCATGTGACGATAAAACATGCCCATCACCCGCTTCCTTTTCTTTTTTGATCGTATTACGTAGTGTACCTAAACCAGTAATCGACAGCTCTACAACATCTCCATCTTGTAGCCACTCTTCTGTACCAAGTTCTAAAATACAGCCTGTTCCTACTGTCCCAGAACCAATCACATCTCCTGGATATAACGTCACGTCCTCTGAAGCACGTTCAATCATTTCAGCAAATGTATAGTAAATATCTTGGAAGTTTCCCTTTGATAATAGTTTTCCATTTACATGAGCAGTCATTTCTAAATCATATCGATCACCATTACGATAAACATCTAATTCCTCTTTCGTAACAAGATGTGTTCCTAACGAAGTTGCAAAGTCCTTTCCTTTCGCAGGACCGAGACCTACTTTCATTTCTGTTGCTTGTAAGTCTCTCGCACTCCAATCGTTCATAATACAATAACCAAAAATATATTCCTCTGCTTGCTCACGAGAAATATTTCGCCCTTCTTTTCCTATTACGCAAGCAATCTCCAACTCGTAATCAAGCTTTTTAGACTTTTTCGGACCAATTACAAAATCACCGGAACCAATTACAGCACGATGATTAGTAAAATAAAAAACCGGAATATCATACCATTCAGGCACAACATCTAGTCCTCTTCGTCCACGAGCTGTTTTTACATGTTGTTCAAATGCGTAAAAATCTCGAATACTACTCGGATTAGGAAGAGCAGCTGTCAATTGTACTTCTTCTAAAGCATATATACCCTTATTTGGATTCTTAATATTCCGCACTACTTCTACATACTCATCCGTTTTCTCTAAAAAAGCCATTATAGAAGAAGGGATTTTCCCTTCACTAGCAAGATTCATATCTATTACTTTGTCACCTTCAAGCCATCCAGCCCGTATTTCTTTTGAAGGAAGACGAAATGTAACAAATTTCATCCTGATTCCTCCTTATAAAAATGAAATTTCCACCAGCAAAGGGACTTTTGCTGGTGGATATGAATCTTATAAGTTTCCGCGACGCTCTTGTTCTCTTTCAATTGATTCGAATAACGCTTTAAAGTTTCCTTCACCAAATCCACGAGAACCTTTACGTTGAATGATTTCAATAAATAAAGTCGGGCGATCTACAATTGGTTTCGTAAAGATTTGTAGTAAGTAACCTTCATCATCACGATCTACTAAGATCTTTAATTCTTTTAATTTATCAATTTCTTCATCGATTTTTCCAACTCGTGCAGTTAACTCATCATAATAAGTATCAGGTGTATCTAAAAACTCCACCCCATTTGCACGAAGCGCTTCAACCGTTTTAACAATATCACTTGTTAATAAAGCAAGATGCTGTACACCAGCTCCATTATAGAATTCTAGATACTCTTGAATTTGTGACTTTCTCTTTCCGTCTGCTGGTTCGTTAATAGGAAACTTAATACGGCTTCCATTTGTCATAACTTTCGACATTAAAGCCGAATACTCTGTACTAATATCATCATCATCAAAATGAATCATTTGTTTAAAGCCCATGACATTCTCGTAATAACTAACCCACTCTTCCATTTTTTCAACATTACCAACTACATGATCGACAGCAATTAAGCCAGACTCTTCAAATGGAATATTAAACTCTACCTTTTCGAATCCTGGCATAAATGCCCCTTTATAATTTTTACGCTCTACAAGCGTATGAATTGTATCACCATACGTACCAATAACTGCTTTTTTCAATGTACCGTCCTCATCTGTTAATTCCTCTGGTGGAGCAATTGCGACGGCACCACGTTTCACTGCTTCTGAGTATGCTTTATCAACATCATCGACAAGTAGTGCCACATCCTTGACGCCATCACCATGAGTCTTTACAAACTCTGCAATACGATTTTCACTACTTAAAGCTCCAGACACAACAAAACGCATATTTCTTTGCACAAGAACATAAGATACCTTTTCACGGTTTCCAGTTTCTAATCCAGAGTAAGCCACAATTTTGAATCCGAATGCTCTCGCAAGATAATAACTCGATTGCTTTGCATTCCCTACGTAAAATTCCAAATGATCTACATCACGTACTGGAAAAAAGTCCTCCATTTGTGCAGCTAGCGTATCCATAGATTTTTGTTTCATAATATCTTCATCCCCCTGTAAATAGATTAAATGGTCCATACTTAAAACCAACCGAAAACGCTTCCAACATAAATAAATAGAAATTAGTTAGCAAGCTAACAAATTCTGACCTTTAAAATTTTCTATCTTTTCTGTCAAATTCCTCTTTTTTTCTTACATATAAAATTCGACTTTTTTCTCTTTGAAATAAAGTGAAACTTTAATCAGCCCTCACCAATCAGGCTTTTACTCAGTGGATTTTTGATTATTCGTTGAATCAAGTTGCAACCGCAGCGTCTAATTAGCCATGGATGCTAAATAATGAGGTAACTTTAATACTTGAAGGTATATAAGAAGAAAATAAAAAAGACTCCAACATATTTACTGCTTACTAATACGTTAGAGTCTTTATTTTTTTTGAATGGTTGTATTTATATATATCATACTAATACACTTGCAAGGAATAGAATAAATGATGTTAATATTACCGCTCCACCTAAGGATCCTAATAAATCCGTTTTTGTTACTTGAAACACTTGTTCACTGTTCATATCCCTCATTCTCCTTCCATTTTTGTTTGATTTAAAACTTCTATTATACTAATACGCTTGATAGAAATACGATTAATGCTGTTAATACTACCGCTCCACTTGCTGATCCTACGAAGTCACCTTTTGTTACTTGTAATACTTGCTCTTTCATATCTTTCATTCTCCCTTCTTTTTCTTTTGTTACAAAACTTCTATTATACTAATACGCTTGATAGAAATACGATTAACGCTGTTAATACTACCGCCCCACTTGCTGATCCTACGAAGTCACCTTTTGTTACTTGTAATACTTGCTCTTTCATATCATTTATCCTCCCTTTTTATAAGTTATCTATATGTAATTTATAAGAAATGTTTATTTCATAGTTTTTATGTTAACGTTACATTAAATTTGATAACGTAACGTTTGTAACATTAATGTAACATAACTATTGTTACGTTGCAATATAATAACGTGAAATTTATTACACTTTTTTTACGTTTTTTTATAAAACTCCCCAAAAACCCCTATTTAATACACTTTTCACTAAGTTCACGTTTGTAACATTCGTGTAATATTAAAGTCATAAAGTGAAATATAGTCATCCTTCTCTCTATTTTTGTTACAAACAGTTTATTTAGTGACACTAAACCTATCTAATCTTTACTTACTTTTAATATGAGATAAAATACCGTCTTTCCAAGATAAGTTTATATGTTTCCTCTATATAACTATGTATAATAAAAACAAAGAGGTGGTCATTTTGAAATTAATCGCATTAGATATGGATGGTACACTACTATCATCTAATCTTGAAATCTCCAAAGAAAACCTACAAGCAATCCAAATTGCACAAGAAGCTGGTCATATTGTAATGATTTGTTCTGGTCGTGCGAAAGAGGATGCTTTAAAGCTATTGGAAGAATATAAATTATCTCTTCCAGTTGGAGCAAGCAATGGGGCTATTGTTTATGTGGATGGAAAAGTAATTAACTCTCGTTGTATACAAAACGACAAAGTGTACAAACTTGCAAAATTACTAGAATCTGAAGGTTTCCCATATAAGCTATATACGAATAAAGGCGTTTATTCTCCATATACATGGCAAGATCAAGTGATGCAAGCGTTCGAAGAAAATAAGCATGCGCTCGATGTTACATTAGAGGAGCTTGAACGAATTACAGAAAAGCAAAAAAAATCAAACCTAATTACTGATTTCAAAAAAATAGAAGATGTTGTAAATAACCAAGAACTAGAAATATCTAAATTCTTCATTTCAACATTTAATGCAGCGCATCGCGCACAGCTATTAAGCGTGTTACAAGAAGACGCTGATATTATGGTTACAGCATCAGCTCCTACTAACTTAGAAATTATGGATAAGAATGGACATAAAGGAAACGGGCTACAGCAGATGGCAGCTCATTTTAATATCCCTATTGAAGATACAGTTGCTATTGGTGATAATTTTAATGATGTACCAATGCTAGAAGTAGCAGGCTTATCTGTTGCAATGGGCAACGCTGAAGAAGATGTAAAAAAACTATGTGATGTTGTAACACTAACAAACAATGAACATGGTGTTGCTCACGCAATTGAGCAATTTGTATTGAAACAAACTTCATCTAGTAAATAAAAAAAGGACTCTTTCAATTTGAAAGAGTCCTTTTTTTATACATGATGACAAGAAACAAAATGATTATCACCAACATTACGAAATTCTGGTATTGTTTTTTTACAAACATCTGTTGCAAACGGGCAACGTGTATGAAAACGACAACCCGAAGGTGGACTTGCTGGACTTGGAATATCCCCTTCTAGTATAATTCGCTCTCGCTTCACTGTTGGATCTGGTATTGGAACAGCTGATAACAATGCTTTTGTATACGGATGTAGCGGATTGGTAAATAACTCATCACGCGGCGCCGTCTCCACAATTGTACCTAAATACATAATTCCGATTTTCGTACATAAATGTTCTACTACACTCAAATCATGTGAAATGAATAAATAAGATAATCCCTTTTTCTCCTGTAACTCACTAAATAAATTAATAATTTGTGCTTGGATAGATACATCTAGTGCCGCCACAGGTTCATCAGCTACAATGAATTCTGGATTTAATACCATAGCCCTTGCTATTACGATACGCTGACGTTGTCCACCAGAAAACTCATGGGGATACCGGTCAATATGATAAGGAGCTAAGCCACATAACTCCAATACTTCAATTACCTTTTCACGAACATTTTCTTTCGTCGCTAATCCGTGGGCCAACATCGGCTCTCCAAGCGCTTCACCAATTCTCATTCTCGGATTTAATGAGCTAAATGGATCTTGGAAAACGAGCTGCATATTAGGGCGATGTTTTCTCAATTCATCCTTGGATAAAGAATGAACATCTTTCCCTTTAAACTTCACTTCCCCCTCCGTTTTTTGAACGAGGCGTAAAATTGTTTTTCCTATCGTTGTTTTTCCGCTCCCTGATTCGCCAACGAGACCAAACACTTCACCTTTATTAATAGTAAAACTTACTCCATCAACTGCTTTTACATGCCCGATCGTTCTACTAAATATGCCACCTTTAATTGGAAAATATGTCTTTAGGTTTTTCACCTCTAATAATGGTTCACTCATTGTTCCGCACGCTCCTCATATAACCAGCAAGCTACTTTATGATTTTCATCATTTCCATTTAGATTTGGGGCTTCTTTTTCACATATTTCCATACAATGCTCACAACGCCCACTAAAGTAGCAAAACTCACCTAAACCAACTAAATTCGGAACTTGCCCTGGAATAGAATATAGTTTATCTATTCGTTTTCCCATTACTGGTTTTGATTTCAACAATCCTTTCGTATAAGGGTGTTTTGGATTTTGGAATATCTCTAGTACTGGAGCTTCTTCAATAACTTTCCCGCCATACATAACGACAACGTAATCAGCCATTTCTGCTACGACACCTAAATCATGTGTAATTAATAAGATCGACGTTTTAAATTCTTCTTTCACTTGTCTTAGTAAATCCAATATTTGAGCTTGAATCGTAACATCAAGAGCTGTTGTTGGTTCATCTGCAATTAATAACTTAGGATTACAACTAAGCGCAACAGCAATCATAATACGTTGTAACATCCCGCCGCTCAGTTCATGCGGATAAGAATGAACAATTTCATTAGCACGGGCTATGCCAACTTTACGAATTAACTCAATTGCTTTCTTATACGCTTCATTTTTACTAAGTAATTCATGCTCCCTTAGCGTTTCTACAATTTGCTCACCTACAGTGAAGACGGGATTTAGCGATGTCATCGGTTCTTGGAAAATCATCGCAATATCATTGCCTCGTAAACTACGAAGTTCTTTCTCTTTCATTCCTAAAAGACTTTTTCCTTCATATAAAATGTCTCCACCTACTACACTGCCAGATTCAGCAATAAGCCCCATAATAGATAAAGCCGTTACACTCTTCCCGCAACCTGATTCTCCTACTACACAAACCGTTTCACCTTCTCGAACAGCAAAGCTAACATGGTTTACAGCCTTCACTGTCCCTTCCTCCGTTTGAAAGTGTGTTTGTAAGTCTTTTAGCTCTACTACCGCTCTACTCATACCTTCTCACCTACCGTCTCATCTTTGGATCTAACGCATCACGAAGTGCATCACCAAGTAAATTAATTGATACAACTGTTATAAAGATTGCAAAACCAGGCGGAATCCATAACCACGGACGCTTTTGGAAATCAATTAATGAGTTAGCTGCGCTAATCATGTTCCCCCATGATGGTGTAGGTGGGACGACGCCGAGACCTAAGTAGCTTAGCGCGGACTCACTTAAAATAGATCCAGCCACACCCAAAGTTGCTACAACAATAAGTAACGGAAAAACGTTAGGAATTAGATGATGAATGATTTTTCGAGAATCTTTTAATCCTAATACATCTGCCGCTTGCATAAAGGCTTGCTCCCGCAATGTTAAAATTTGGCCCCTCACAAGACGTGCAAGTCCTGGCCATCCTACTAAACTTAAAATAATCATTACAACATATAAACGGTACTCCGATGGTAATTTCCATTCTGATAAAATTGCCCCCATTATAATAAGTAGTGGTAATCCTGGAATGGACATTAACACATCTGCAACACGCATAATTAAATGATCTACAACTCCTCGATAAAAACCAGCAATTGCTCCTAATAGAGCTCCTAGTATAACGGATAGTAGCATCGACGCTAAACCGATTGTTAATGAAATACGCCCTGCTTGCATAAGTCTAGTTAAAATATCCCGTCCCAACTGGTCTGTCCCAAGCCAATGTGACAGGCTGGGTGGTTTATTAATTTGTGTTACTTGTACTTTCCCATCAGCATACGGTGAAAAGATTGGACCGATAAAACTAAATAAAAACATAAATATTAAAACGTATAAGCCACACAGTGCCATCTTATTTTTCTTGATTTTTTTATACGCTTGGCGCCATGGTGATGATTCATTTCTCTTTTTCCGTTCTTTCTTTTTCTCTATTATAGGTGTAATAGTCTCCATATCTTTCCCCCCTTACTTCAATCGAATTCTTGGATCAACAAACGCATAGACAATATCAGCTAAGAAATTAGCCGTAATTGTTAAACAAGAAAGAAACATTGTAAAGGCCATTAATACCGTATAATCACGAAAGTTTAATGCTTCTAATTGAATACTCCCAATCCCGGGCCAATTAAAAATCTGTTCAATAATAATGGCTCCTGAAAATAAACCCGGTAATTCAAAAGCGAGTAATGTAATTGCTGGCAAAATTGCATTTTTCAATGCATGTTTATAAATAACGGTTCTTTCTTTTAAACCTTTTGCACGAGCAGTACGAATATAATCTTGCCTAATAACATCCAACATGCCCGTTCTAAAATAGCGTGTTAACGATCCTACACCAAGAAGCGTTAAAATAAATACAGGTAGAATCATATGACGTAATACTTCTAATATGTATGCTATCCCTGTTGAGTTACTCCCAATATCAATCATGCCACCAATAGGTAATAACTTTAAATCAACTGCTAATAATTTAATTAAAAATAGTCCGATAAAGAATGATGGAAATGACATTGCTGCAAAGACACCGATTGTTACCAATCTATCAAACCAAGAATGCTGCTTTGTTGCAGAAATAACCCCAATAATAAGAGCAATAATCCAAGTGAAAAATAAAGCTGCAGCAGCAACAATAAATGTATTCCAAATGAATTTATTAAGTAATGAAGTTACCGGTTCTTGGTACTGTAAAGAAAATCCAAAATCACCATGCAAAGCATTCACTAGCCAATGAAAATACCTTTCAATAATTGGTTTATTTAAACCGTACAACTCTCTTAATTCTTGAGCTCTCTCTGGTGTTAATTTCGGATTTGAATCGATATAATCACCCGGTAAGAGTGCAAATAAGAAAAAGATAATAATAGACGTACCAAACAATGTAGGAATCATTTGTAGAAACCTACGAATGATATATGTTTTCACCTTTTGTCTCCCCAATCCTATTTACTTAAAAATAGAAGAACATTTTTTCAAAACAGCTACCATTCCATTGCTGTGTGAAAAAACGTCTTCTATTAGTTAGGTCAACCCTTATTGTTCAATAGATAACACTGGTAAGTTGGAACTGATGCTATCATACTTTTCTGGATCAATTCCTTTTATACGTGCATTATGAGCATAAAGTAGTTTACGATAGTTTAATAAAATAACTGGTGGATCATCACTTAACTCTTTATACAGCTCTTTATAAATCGCTTTACGTTTTTCAATATCTGTCGTTCCTATACCTTTTACAATCAAATCATCTACTTTCGGATTATTATAACCCGTATCACTTTTTGGATTAGTTGATAAGTACTCACTTACAACTTCACTTGGATCACTAATTCCTGGTGTTGAAACTGCCGCTAAATCGTAGTCACCTTTTCCTACTTTTGAAAGCATCGTATTAAAGTCCATCAACTCTGGATTTAATTCAACACCAATTTCTTTGTAACTTTCTTTTGCAATTGGAATAAAGATATCATTTGTTTTACCTGTATTTGATGCGTAGTATGTTAATTTTAATTTTTGACCATCTTTTTCACGAACCCCGTCAGAACCTACTTTCCAACCAGCCTCATCCAATAATTTTTTAGCCTTTTCTACGTCGTGCGGATATTTATTAATACCTTCTTCTGTATATGCCCATGAAACTGGAGCAATTGGTACGTTAGCGACAGAGCCATAGCCTTGTAAAGCTGTATCCACATACTTCTTACGGTCTAATCCATAAGTAAGTGCTTGGCGTACCTTTTTATCTTTCAAATACGACTTCTTATTATTTACATAGATATAAGCAATATCACTTGATGATTCAAGATTAATATTTGCAAACTCCAATCCTTTTAATTGGTCTATATTTTCAGGGTTCGCTCTAAATCCACTATAGTCCAGTTCACCTGTTTGGAATAATTGGAATCCAGTATCACCTGATGTGATTTTGTAAATAAAGTTTTTAATTTTTGGTTTACCTGCATAATAATTTTCGTTAGCAACAAAGCGGACTTCTTGACCTGGAACATATTTTTCAAATTTATATGGACCCGCTGCAATTGGTTGCCCATATAATGCTTTTAAATAGTCTAAACTTGTATTTTGTTTATAATCTTTTCCATAATAAGCTTTTGATAGCACTGGGCCACCTAAATTCGTTAGCGCCTGTGAATTAACTTTTTCAGTTGTAATTTTAATTGTCTGTGGATCAACAACTTGGATTCCTTCAATAGAAGTTGCTTTTCCTTCTTTATATTCTTTCCCACCTTTAACAGCATACTGAGCAATATCCAATCCACCTTCATACGCTTTATCATGAAGTAGTGTTAATGTAAATGCTACATCATCCGCTGTTAGAGGCGACCCATCACTAAATTTTAAATTTTTACGTAAATGGAATGTATATGTTAACTGGTCAGCAGAAATATCCCATTTTTCTGCAAGATCCGGAACAGGTTTACTTTGTTTGTCTGTTGTTACTAATGAAGCAAAAATAACCGACGTTACATTTCCATCCCAACCATTATCTTGGAAATACGGAAGGAAAACTCCCCCTGGCTTAGAAATGGCTGTAATGAAAGTATCTTTTCGTTGATTTGCTTTCTCTGGACTTTTCTTTTTATCTGTAGCTGGAATTGATTCAATCTTAGAATCTTTTAAATCCTGCTTTTTTACTGGTTCTGTAGAAGCCGTATCCTCCTGTCCCCCACAAGCAGATAACACAAGCGAACTACTAAGTAATACTGAAAATACACCAGCCCATTTTTTTGTCTTTTTCTTCATTGTCCCCACCCTAACTGTTTAATAGTTATACCCTTTGAACTTATTAGCTTATGTATGCCTCCCACAGCACATTTATAGCCAATCGGAAAAGTCGGTTTTAATCAGAAAAAAATAGATGTTTTTGAGGGGTAACAATCTTATTCCGACCTTTCCGGTAGACTTTATGGTTATTAGCTTATATCGTTCAGTATATTTTGTCAATTCTTTCTAAATAAATATTTTGAGAATTTTTCCAAAATTATCACTCTATCCTTATACTTTAAGAAAACTCAGCTATAATTCGTATTAAAAACTTAAAAATCTACTTCTATTTCTTCAGCATGAAACATAGAATACTAATAACCAATTACCAAAAAGGGGGCGAAAATATGGACAACCTATTCCAATACGTCCTGCACTACGTATTATTAACAATTATGATAGTCGGGGCGCTATTACTATTCCCGTTCTTCCCAAAGTTCGTCCTCTTTTTAGCTTTTTTTATCATGCTCGGGATCGCTATTATAATTTCAACAAGAGAAGATGCCACGCAAAAAGAGAACAGAGTTCAGCGCGTAAAGCTGTAACTTTGCTCTCTTTTCGTTTTCAATCACTAGTCTCTGTTACACATATTTATCCCGCTATTTGCCGGACAGTAACCCCCCACTGATTAAAGTTTCACTTTATCTCTCGGGAAATAATTAGCCTTTGTTTTTGTGATTACTCCTATTGAACAGCCACTAATGGCATTTATTTTTCACCTTATCATTTCATACTCTTCACAAGCTATGCAAATTGAGAAACACGGATTTATCTAAGTTACTGTTTCACGTGAAACACATCGCTTCATTTAATCTTTAAAGCAAAATATCATTATGAAAAAGCCACTTCCTCCAGCAAAACTGAAAGGAAGTGGCTTTCTACTCTTTACTCCACAATATTCTCTAACTCACTATATAACTTCGCTCGCAACAACTCTTTCATCGTTTTTTCCTCATATAATTTTTCAAGTCTTTCAACATCAGCCACATGTTCCATTTCACATTCTATTGCATATATATCTTCTTCTACATGCATTAACTCATTTTCAATCTCTTCAAGATTCCTAGCTTTTTTCTCTTTTACTGGAACCATTTCAACACTCTTTCTCCCTTGGCGTTTTTGCTTTATTACTTGCTTCTCAAGCTTTTCTTCCCATTTTTGACGAGCCCATGCATAGTTTCCTGCAAACTCAAATAATTTACATTCATCAATCCAGTACGTCTTTTCAAATAACTTATTTAAAAAATAACGATCATGTGAAACAGCTAGGATTGTTCCATTATATTGCTCAAGGGCTTCCTCTAAAACTTCCCTTGATTCAATATCAAGATGGTTTGTCGGCTCATCTAGAATTAGAAAATTGATGTCTTGATACATAAGTTGCGCAAGTCTTAACCTCATTTTTTCTCCACCGCTCAGTTGCGTTACTTTCTTAAATACTGCTGGACCATAAAATAAAAACTTAGCCAATATATGTCTTGCTTCTCCTTCTGTTACAGCTACATACTCTCTAAACGCTTCCAATACATTACTCTTCACATTTCCATACGTATGCTGTGATAAATAACCAATTTTGACACTACTACCAATTCGAATTTCACCAACGTCTGGATTTATTTCTTTTAATAGTAGTTTTAATAATGTAGTCTTTCCTGTACCATTACGACCAACGATAGCCGCACGCTCTTGAAAACGAACATGTAAATTCGCTTGTTCAAATAAAGGTCGGCCAGCAAAACCTTTACTCACTTCTTTCATTACAACAACATCTTTCCCGCTTCTCTCTTGCCCTTCAAACTGAAGACCCATCTGTTTTCGTTCTAAAATTGGCCTCTTTAATTTCTCTATACGTTCTAACGCACGTTCCATATTTCTCGCTCTTTTATGCAATCCTTCATTCGGAGGGTTCGCTTGATTTGCCCATTCACGTAGACGCTTAATTGCTTCTTTCATTTTCTTTATTTTCTTTTGTTGCTCCTGATAAGCTTGAAACTCTTGAAGTAATCTTTCTTCCTTCTCCTCAACGAACTGAGAATAATTCGTATGGTACACGTGAATCTCTCCATCTTCCAAATCAAAAATTTTCGTTACAACTTCATCAAGGAAATAACGATCATGTGAAATAACCATAACTGTTCCAGTGTATTCTTTTAAAAATTGCTCTAACCATTCAACTGCAAATAAATCTAAATGATTTGTTGGTTCATCTAATAGAAGTAAATCTGGTTTCTGCAATAGCATATATGCAAGGCTTACTTTCGTCTGTTCTCCTCCACTTAATTCCGTAAATACTCTTGAAAATAAGTCTGTCACTTGTAAGCCATTTGCTACCTTCATTATATTTGCCTCGATTTCATAACCACCGAGAAACGCAAATTTTTCTTGAATGACTCCGTACCTCTCCATTAGCTTTTCCAAAGCAGATTGTTCCTGTTCCACCGCCATATTTTTTTCTAAAGCATGCATTTCTTTTTCTAATTCCTTTTCTACTTTAAAAGCAGAACTCAATACATCATATACAGTCATAGCCTCATCAAACTTCGGAATTTGTGCGACATGACCAATACGTGTACCTTTCTTCATATGAATGGCTCCTGCATCCAAACTCTCCATTCCCGTTAGAAGCCCAAAGATTGTTGTCTTCCCACTACCGTTACGACCAACTAATCCAACACGTTCACCATTCTTTATTTCAAGCGATATATTTTCAAATATAGTGTTTCCACCAAAAGATTTCGTTACATTATTTACACTACAAATAGTCATTTTCCGTACTCCTTTCAATATAAAAAACCATGAGAAAGAAACATTCCCCATGGTTTTCGGCATAGAAAAAGGAAGCCAAATAGCTCCCTTTTCACACGTTTATTAAAAATGGGTGAAGAGATTTCTATCGTTCAATAGTCACTATGCAATTGTTAAAAAAGGGCATACGTATCCCGTTAACAACTACATCATGAAAAATCGCACGACAAAAATAGATAAAATCTAAAAATTTGGCACGTGCAGCTAAAGAACGTTTCATCTCATTCACCCCTTTCGTACGGAATTTAATACTTACTTCTTTATTATACTTTCCAATTTCATGTTTGAATAGTCATTTTTCTGAAAACAATGAAGATAGACTAAACATTTCAATAAGTGACATCAAATCTTACAAAACTGTTATGTTCACGTAATGGAAAGCGATAGTACGAAAAGATGCCTCCCTATACAATAAAGATGTAAACAAGAGAGACAAACAAAAGGAGGAAACAAACATGATGAAAGAAATCGTAAAAGCAATCTTTGAGGTATTAGTGAACGGACAAGCAGTTGTAAAAGAACTAAATGAACTATAAAAAGGAGTGAAGAAATATGATGAACATGGTGAAAATGATTTTACACGCTTTAGTCGATGCAAAAGCAGTTAGCCAAGAATTAAACCAACAATAAAAAGGGGTATATGAATATGAAGAAAGCCATTATTATCATTGCAAGCACAGCAATTACTTTATACACAATAAAAAATAGAAAAAAGAGAAATAATGAAAATGTTCTATATTATCCATACACACTATTAGAGAAAAAATAAAAGACAAGGTACCCTATCGTAATGAGGATATCTTGTCTTTTATTTTTTCTATATTGCCTTTAGAGGATTTCCTTCTCCTTTTCCCGAATGTATTAAGCGGGATTTTTACACATATTTTAAAGGGGCATATATATAAATGGATACACAACAACTATATTTTTTAAACGATATCGGTAAACAAAAACCAGAAAGTATTCGGAATAGAAGCGCTGCATGTCCATTTTGCGATAAAGAACATTTAACGGATATTTTAGCAACTGATGGTTCTATTATTTGGTTAAAAAATAAATTTCCTACATTACAAGATACATTTCAAACAGTGTTAATTGAAACCGATAATTGCGAAGATCATATCGCAACATATACAGAAGAACATATGCGGAAATTAATGCAATTTTCTATTCAACATTGGTTACACTTACAGAAGAAAGAAGAGTTCGCGTCTGTGATTTTATACAAAAATCACGGTCCATTTTCAGGTGGAAGTTTGCATCATGCACACATGCAAATTATCGGAATGAAACATGTAGATTATCTTGAAAATATTGAAGAAGAAAATTTCCAAGGGGTAATTGTTCAAAAAAACGAACGCATTGAGCTTAACATTTCAGAGCGTCCCATTATTGGCTTCACTGAATTCAATATAATCATTGATAATATTTCATATATAGATGATATGGCAAATTACATTCAGCAAACTGTACGTTACATACTGACAGATTTCCATAAAGGATGCAGTAGTTATAACTTATTCTTCTATTACTTAAATGGAAAAATTATTTGTAAAGTTGTTCCTAGGTTTGTCGTTTCACCGCTGTATGTAGGATATAAAATACCTCAAGTTTCTACAAAACTAGAAGACGTAAAAATACAACTAGCGGAGTATTTCACAAAATGACACGATTATCAAAAAAAATAGAGTAGGTTAAAACCTACTCTTTTATTACACCTTTATTTCGATAGTACACATCTTCTAATCCGATGTTATACTTCATGTTATTATCCGTCCACTCTGGCCCTAAATTCCCTGGCCATCCAGATGTATTCGCTATATATTTCAGTAATGCAAAATCAGTCAAACCTTTTTGCACCCCGCGCTTATATCCTTTCAGTAAATGCGGCATTGCAATTTGTGCATTTGTACGTGGATCTTTTAGCTCATCATCAGTTAAATGTTCTGGTGCAAGCCCGCCGCCGCGGTGCAGTTGAAACAATCCGAATGAAGTTCCATTATCTCCAACACTCCTTGGATTTAATCGACTTTCATGCTCAGCAATTGCAAGAGGTATCCATTCCGGAAGATTTACTTTCTTCGCTTCCTCTATAATGATTTGTTTCACCTGTTTTGCTTCTTCTGAATCAACATAGCTTGTTCCATTCACTAGCTTATCCATTCCTTCAGACTTTCCTTGGAAATATAAATATACTCCAAGAACAACTAAAAATCCTACAAAGAATTTCTTCACTACCTCTACCTCTTTCTCCGCTGAAATTTTTCCCCTTTCAGCCTTCCCTTTACAATTACCTACATTCTATTACTCTTTTATCATAGCAAATAACTATACATATTATCATCATGCTTTAGACCGATTTTGTGAAAAAACAGCTGGTAAATACGTGCAAAAATGTAACTTTCATAGACTATAACGCATTTATTGTATATAATTGTAAATTGAATTCTAAATATAAACTAGGAGAATAATAATATGAAAAAATGGCTGTTACTCTTATTTAGTTTACTACTATTAATTCCTGTCCCTATTTCCGCACAAAAAACTGAACAACCAAAAACCCTTATTTTATATAGTTCAAACGATGATCAAATTACAAGCGATATCCAAATACTTAATACACAAGTAGGGCATTTCACTAATAATATAACAATTAAAAACATAAAACAGTTAGCTGAAATAACTGATAAATCTTCGTATACACATGTTATTTACATGGGTGAAAAACAAGAAGAACTTTCTACTGAAGCAAAGGAATTTCTAGAAGGCTTCCCAGGACCATTACTAGTTTTAGGTCAAAATATAGAACAGTTATCTACTCGTTTTTCATTTATCACACTTAAAAATGAAGATATAAACTCTGATACAATTGAATATCCAACACGTAAACTAAAGAATATATTAGAAGAAGAAAGATCAATTAAACAACTTGATACAAACGGAACAATTCTCGCACATGCTTTAAGAGGAAATAATACTTATCCATTAATTGTACAGCAAAATAATTCTTATTATGTAGCTACTTCTAACCTCTTTGATTGGATATCTTATTATATTGGCGAAAGCCTATTTTCTTATTTTCAGCAAAAACCCGAAACCAATAAAAAATTAGCTTATTTACGTCTTGAGGATGTTCACCCAGCAGCAGATATAAATCAATTGAAAGAAATTGCTGAATTACTAAAAGAGAAGAAGATCCCTTACATGATCACTGTTATTCCTGTATATACAGATCCAGATACAGGTAAAACACTACATTTAAAAGATAAACCCGAACTAGTCGATCTTTTACGCTCTATGCAAGATGATGGCGCAGCGATTATTATGCATGGTTACACTCACCAATTTTATGATAGTGAAACTGGGGAAGGTTTTGAATTTTGGGACGTAAAGACGGATCAACCAATTCGCCAATCGAAACATGAAAAACCGAAGAGAAAAGATGAATTTCCAAATATAGAGTCATATAACCAATATGTAAAAAAAGGGGAAGAGTTTGAGGAAAAATATACGACAGATCATATCGAAAAGGGGATTCAAGAACTTGTAGATGCTAAACTATATCCTGTCGCCTTTGAAGCACCTCATTACACAATGTCTCAAAAAGGGTATGAAATATTATCAAGATACTTTTCAACTTATGTAGGACAACTACAGTTAAGTGATACAACTTGGAAATCCATGCACTCTCCAGCATATAGAAGTACACCATCATTTCTACATGGAATGAAATTAATGCCTGAAACAGTCGGTTTTATTGAAGAAGATAAGCCACAAGCTATTGCTAAAATGAAAGCAAATGCTTTATCCGTTGCTAAATTATCCGATGGGATTATTGGAGCATTCTATCATCCTTACTTAGGTGTGAAACCATTAAAAGAAGTGTTAAAGGATCTAGAGAGTATTCCAAATATAGAATGGATTGATTTACAAAAGGAAAAGAATGAAGTAAAAATGAAAGATATTCATATTACTACGAATAAAGACGGCATTCACGTTAAAAAACCAACAAGTGCAAATGACATAATTGATTATATAAAGCAATATGGCTTCTTCCTTATACTAGGATTCGTTATCATTGTCTTTCTTTTATTATTAAAACGTGCGAAAAAATTAGAATCCTAATACAAAACCACCGAGCGGAACGCTTGGTGGTTTTTTGTCATATATCAAACCGTGGCATTTTACTAAATAAATTCAACTTTTACTTTTTCCGTTACATGATTAAAACTATAATTCCCCTATCCTTTCAAATAAAATTGACTTGTATTTTCATATATTGTTTTTGCGACCTTATCAATGGATATGTTTTTTATAGAACTAATTTCCTTTAATACCTCTCGAATCATTCTTGGGTGCGTTATAACATCCTCTTGAAATTCCCACGGACCATCTGTTTCTACCATCATATATTCAAGCGGATAATACGAAACGATTTTTCTAATCTTCTCCTTATGTAAAACATCCGGTGTAATCGAAATATAATAACCATTTCTCATCATCCGTTTCATTGTTTCATCGCTTCCTTTAAACCAATGGAAGTGTGCACGTGAAACTTTATATTTCTCTAGCAAATCACATACAATGTCAGCATCTTCATAAACTGCGTGTAATACAATCGGCAAATTATACTTACTAGCTAGTTCTATAAATTTTTTCAATACAGCTATGTATGGATCTGCAGCAATTCTTTCATCTTCTTTTCTCAAATAATAGGGCAAACCTACTTCACCAATCGCAACAATTTCCTCTGCGTTCTGTTCAATAAGTTGATAAATCTGTTCACACTCTTCTTTATGAATCTGTTGCTCTGGATGAAACCCTATCGCTGGATATATAAAGGGATACTTCTTCGCTAAAGATAACGTTTCCTTACAAGATTGATAATTCATAGATACCGCAATAAGCCCCTTTATTTCTTTACTATTTTCCACCTCTTTTAGTAATCTGCTCTTCTCTTCATCCTTATATTGATCAACATGTATATGACTATCAATCCATTTCATCTTTATGCCCCCATAAAAAAAACAAGAAAGGACTTCCTTTCTTGTTTTAGCATCTATATTATTTAACAATTAAGTTTGTTATGATATCAAATAATCCAATACACACTACGGCAACAGTAAAGTAGCTACAGAAATCTTTAATTGGTAACTTCACTACTTCTTCTTTACGCATCCCATTTTTCTCCCTTCTTACTAGATCCCTAATTATTTTTCTATCTGTATCTATTATGCAAAAAATATGACAAATTTACTATCGAATTAACTTACGTAAACCTTACAATGTTGTAAGGTTTAAAAAAGATCCCCATCTTTATTCAGATGAGGATTATTAAAAATTAGTTGGTTTTTCATTCTTCATTACAAACAGAAAGTAATACATTGATACTTTCTAGTTACACTATATGAAAATTACTATCTTTTAACTATCGAATTACATTACAGAAGGCTTACATGTTTGTAAGTTATGTGTAATGTAATTCGATAGTTCTCCTTACTTATATTTCGTACAATAAAGTTAGAAAGTAAGCCAAATAAGAAGAACAATCACATAACCAAATTACATTGCTAGTAGCTACTCTTCTTATACCTTTCACCCATGCTACTACAATGTACCCCCTTCCCCTTTATATAACAAAAAAGCCTTAGTCTATATAGACTAAGGCTTTTTTGTTAACCTTAAAAATACCCTTACCCAGTATTTTTATTTTCGACAAAAAATAGCTGGGGGTATATTTCGCTATCTCACCGTTAAAAGTTTACTCTTCGCATTTATAGGAATATTTGCAACCTCAATCTCTTCAATGGACTCACCGTAACGCCCTTTTGCAAAAACCTTTAATGCTTCATCTCTCTTTAACATATGCTTAACCGTTTTCTTTATTTTCTGCTCTCTACCACGTTCATCGAATGCAATAAATTCATATTCATACCACTCATCACCGATATGCTGACCAATCGTATTCACAACCGTATAGTATTCTTTCGTCTTATAAAATGGATTATATTTATCGATAACCGGTCCAAGTTTCGTAGGCAGTAACATTACTACTATCACTATCATCGCTATTATAGTAGTGATGATTTTTTTCTTCATAATAAACATTCCTCCTCTGCAGGATATATATACATCCATTTTAAAAAGGGGGAATAAAATCTACTATTGAATCTCATTACATTACACTTACATTTTTGTAAGAATTAAAAAAGGTGAACGAATTTACTCGTTCACCTTTTAGCTCGCTTTAAAGCCACCGCCAAGTACATCACGTACATCATGTATAACAACGAAAGCATCTTCATCTACCCGGCTAATAACTTGTTTTAACTTAACAAGCTCTTGTTTATTAATAACAACATATAAAACTTCTTTATTTTTACCAGTATATCCGCCGCGCCCTTCTAATACAGTAACACCGCGTGTCATATTTTTCGTAATAGCTTCACGAATTAAATCTGGTTGATTCGAAATAATCGTAACAGCCGTTTTTGTGTCCATTCCTTCTACAATGAAATCAATCACCTTCGCTCCAATGAACACAGCCACAAGTGTATACATCGCCTTTTCTTGCCCTATTATAAATACAGAACCAGCAATTACAACAATATCAATAATTAGTACGCCTTTACCTACACTCCAACCTAAATATTGATTTGCTAACTGAGCTAAAATTGCTGATCCTCCCGATGTACCTCCGGCTTTGAACATACAGCCTAATCCAATACCCACAAATAAACCAGCAAATAAAGCTGCTAATAATGTATCACTATTTACATGATACTCAATATGTTCTGTAACGTATAAAAACAAAGATGTTTCTACAATCCCTAAAATTGTATAAATCATTGTTTTCTTATCAAAAAATTTATAACCAACAGCTAGTAAAATTGCATTTATAGCAAAGTTCACAATTCCTGGTGACCAATCAAATAAGTAGTACGTAACAACCGTTAAACCAATAATTCCACCTTCCGATAAACGGTTTGGAATTGCAAAGTAATTAATACCAATTGCGAATAATAATGAACCAATTGTAATTAGTGTTATTTCCTTTATACGTTGATTAACCATAGTTCATACCCTCCCCCCATTTGACATTGTATCACTATCTCCTAGAGGTTTAGAAGTGGTTTTTATTCCGCATTTTCCCTCTTAAAAATTGAAATATTATGTTTAAACAGAGGGTTGATTAATTATTCATATTTGCTCTAACTGCACGGACAAATCGCTCCACATTCCCTTTCTGAATATACTTAGCGCGAATGGTTTCATGACTACAAGTAAATTCAAAATACGGATGAAAATCTATGCTATCTATATGCAAATATGAATACTCTTTAAATGTTGAAGAATAGTACGGAAATTTCCCGTAAAAAAGGAGACGTCTAGTAGTGGCAACAAAAACCCCATGTTGATACGATAATATAAAATTATCCTTCTCAAATATCCCTACCACAAAAGCCAGAATCTTTTCATCATCATCTACATACTTTTTCATACTCGATAAAAGTTCATTCATGCATATTCCTCCAAATTCTATTCACTGCATTAACACTTGAAAAGAATCCATGGATTATTACAGACCGGTTTAACTCCTTTATAAAGTATGAAACGCGTTTCCTGTCAAAGATATTTCAAAAAAATAATCCGTTATGCGATTATACACATAACGGATTACGATTAAACTGTAGAGCGTTCCACAAGTTCGTATGGAATTTCCAGCTTTTCTTGTTCAGAACTCTCGTCATTCACTTTTCTATGCAACATTTCAAAAGCAGTTTTCCCTATCTCCTTTAAATTTTGATCAATAGTTGTCAATTGTAACACTTGCGAGATAGGTTGATTATCAAAGCCAATAATCGCTAAATCCTCAGGAACTTGAATCCCTAATTTTTCAACCTCTGTCATAACCCCAATCGCAACTTCATCACCTGCTACTATTAATGCTTCAGGAAGATCCTGCATCTCTTTTAACTTATGAGCCACTTTTACACCATCTTCTAGTGTAAAACATTCTGTAAAAATCCATTCTTCATTAACCTCTTCGTCTATAGATTGCAATTGCTGTTTATAAACATCAAAACGTTTTTGGCTACTTGGCCCTAATTTCCTTCCCGTGCAATAACCAATTTTTTTATAACCTTTCTCAATCAAATAATCCATTCCTAATTGAAAGGCCGCTGAATGATTCGTATATACACTTGAGATGTTTGAAATATCATTGTCTTCACAAGCAATTATTGCGCCGTAAGAAGCATACGGTTCTATCGTTTCCCAATCATTTGCACGTGAACAAATAATAAGACCATCCAATTGTTTTGTTTTTAACATATGTAAACTTTTCATTTCTTCTTTTTTATTATAATTCGTTTGGCAAAGTAGCACCCTGTAATTATGCGCTAACGCAGTCTCCATCATTCCGCTCACCATCGCATCAAAACACGGATGATTAATATACGGTAAAATCACACCAACAATATTCGTTTTTCCTTTTGATAAATGAACAGCATTTGCGTTTTGCGAGTAATTCAATTTCTCAACTATCTCTATAACCGCTTTCCTTTTTTCTTCACTTACATATGGGTGATCATTCAACACTCTCGAAACAGTCGTAACTGAAACTCCCGCCATCTTTGCAATATCTTTAATATTAGCCATACACTCACCTCTACCTTTAACTTAATGAATCTCATGAACATATGTCAAATCTTCTTATCATTACACCTTCATTCGTTTCTCTTACAAAAGTGTAATTTTTCTGTAAGCTAATTCGATAGTTACTTTCCGCAACATTTCATACAATTGAGTCAGAAACAGGGTAACAACTATTCGAAAAGGAGCGGATTAATATGCTGAACAAAATGAAAACGAACAATTTCTTAAATACAATGGGCATGGTATTTTCCGCTCTTATCGACGCAAAAGCTGTTGCTTCTACATTAAACAAGTAAGGAGAATATATTATGAATAACATCACTTTTAACAAATTAGATTTTTTAGGACTAGCTAGTGGCTCGCTTCTTCTTACTGCTTTTATTTACGCCGCTACGCTTGTATAACTTTGTGTCCCCTTTCCCCTTTATTATAAATAGTAATAGAAAAGACGACCGTCTATGCCCGGTCGTCTTTTCTTATTTTTGATTTGATTGCAAAGCTTCCTTTAACTCCTCAAACTTCTCATTTAATTGATCTGTCATCATTTTCATAGCGGTTTTTCGATCTATTTGTTCTCCAGCCTCAATTTGAATTGGATCTCCAAAAATCAATTGTGCCTTTTTCCCCTTTATTAATTCTTTTACACTTGATGGACCAACATAAGCTGCTGGTACTAACGGAACATTAGAACGCATCGCAATTGTCACAGCACCCGCTTTTAATGAAACATCTTCCGCTGATCTTGTTCCACTCGGAAAAATCCCTACTACCTTTCCTTCTTTTAATAAACGTGATGGAATTTTAAGTGTACTTGGTCCTGGATTCGCACGATCTACAGGGAATGCATTTACATTTTTAAAGAACCAATTTTTGAATTTCCCTTCAAATAATTCTTTTTTGGCCATGTAATGAATTTGAGTTGGATACATCCCTGTAGCTAACATTAATACATCCATAAAACTTGTATGTGTACATGCAACAACATACGGTCCACCTTCTGGTAGCTTTTCTCTTCCTTGTACTTCTACTTTCCCAGCTGTTTTAAATATATATTTCAACAAAAATGTAATTGGTTTATACATTTATTTCGTTCCTTTCTAAACATCCGAAGTATAATCATATTCTTACAATAATTATAACACTAAGTTTTAGGAGTTGGTAATAAAATTAAGGATGAATTGTTAAATTTCAATTCTTACAAAAGTGTAATTTTCTTGTAAGCTAATTCGATAGTTACTTCTTACTATATTTCATACAATTAAGTCAGAAACAGGGCAACAATTATTCGAAAAGGAGTGGATCAATATGATGAACAAAATGAAAACGAACAATTTCTTAAATACAATGGGCATGGTATTATCGGCTCTTTTCGATGCAAAAGCTGTTGCTTCTACATTAAACAAGTAAGGAGAATGTATTATGAATAACATTACTTTTAACAAATTAGATTTTTTAGGATTAGCTAGCGGCTCTCTTCTTCTTACTGCTTTCATTTACGCTGCTACGCTTGTATAACTTTGTGTCCCCTTTCCCCTTTATATAGAAAAAGACGACCGTCTATGCCCGGTCGTCTTTTTAATTTTTTCTTTCTTTCAATTCTTTTAAAAGCTGTATCAGCTCAGCTTGTTGTTTTATCTTTTTACGACCATTTCGATTAATTGCTGCAAGCTCACAGGCAACTCCGACGGCGAAGAAAAACAATAAACTTTCTAACATGTGAAATCCTCCATTTGCCTATTAAACAGCTTGACGTAATTGCTCTTCTTGTAAAACTCTCTTATTTATATTTTCTTCTTTTCTCTGACAAACGTTATTGCGAATAAGCGCTGCAATAACAAGTACAGTCCCTATAATATCAAACATTGTGATCTGATACCCTTGCATCATCATAATAACTAAAGTCGTAATTGGTACAAAATTAATAAATAAAATCCCATTAATGGATGATAAAATTTTCACACCATAGTTCCAAGCAAGTAGCGCTACAATACCTGGCAATGTCATCATAAATAACAAATCGTACTTCACAATAGAAATCGTTCCCATACTAGGAACTAAAACATATCCAAGCGACGTAATAATTACCGTTATAATTCCTGTAACAGTCGTACCGAATACACACGTCAACGTAGAATAACGTAATGTTGACCAATCACTACACGTTTGACCACCCATCGTATAAATAACCCAGCCTACAACACCAATAAATATAAATGCTAATGAGAACATATTATCTTTCAATGTTACAAAGAAACTCATGTCACCTTTTGTAATAACAAACACAGCTCCTACAAAAGCAATAACCATACTCGTTATCATATACTTCTTCGGTTTTATATGCTTATATCCCCATAAAATACAAATAGAAATCATCGGCATAAGTGATTCCATAATGGAAGCTACCATTACACCCGACTTACCCATTAACATTTGCCCTAAAAATATGAGGACATTATATACTGTAAATGCCATCGTTCCAAAAAAGACGAGTAACTTTCCTCTTCCCTCTAAACGAAATGCCTGTTTTCCTTCTTTCATTAACAACAATACAATCAGCATTATCGCCACTGCTCCATAACGAATAAGCGAAAAATAAAATGGATCTATGTATTCTAGCGCATGATCAGCAACTGGAAACATCGCTCCCCATGACATACTCGCAATTAAACACGCTAAAGCCCCTATTATCATTTGACCTCTTCTCACCGCAATCCCCCGTTTCTTTCTATTTGCACAAAGAGAATTGTAAAAGAAAAAATATATCACGTAAAATGATTCAAAATGATGTTAACTATCATTTATAATGATAGTTAACGTCAAGGGGGATTACAAAATGGAATTACGAGACTTACAAATCTTTAAAAGCGTTGCCGACCAGGGTAGTGTAAGTAGCGCAGCAAAGGAATTAAATTATGTACAATCAAATGTAACTGCACGTATTAAACAACTAGAAAACGAATTAAAAACCCCACTCTTTTACCGCCATAAACGAGGAATGACTTTAACAGCTGAAGGAAGAAAAATGCTCGTTTATGTTAGTAAAATTTTGCAAGATGTCGACGAACTAAAACAAGTATTTTTAGATAGTGAAACACCCTCCGGTATATTAAAAATCGGTACAGTAGAAACAGTAAGTACATTACCTACCATTTTATCTTCTTACTATAAAAGCTATCCGAATGTCGATTTATCATTACAAGCGGGTCTAACAGAAGAATTAATTAGAGAAGTACTTGATCATCAATTAGATGGTGCCTTTATATCAGGTCCTATTAAACATCCACTAATCGAACAATACGATGTTAGTACAGAAAAATTAGTGCTTGTAACACAAAATAAAGCTTTTCATATAGAAGAATTTACAACAACGCCTCTACTCGTTTTTAACCAAGGATGCGGATATCGTTCCAAACTAGAACGATGGCTGAAAGACGAAGGTTTGCTACCAAAAAGAATTATGGAATTCAATATATTAGAGACGATATTAAACAGCGTTGCACTCGGCCTCGGAATTACACTCGTACCACAGTCTGCTGTCCATCATCTTTCTAAAGCAGGTAAGGTACATTGTCATGCAATCCCTCAAAAATACGGCAGTATTTCAACGGTTTTCATACGCCGTAAAGATAGCTACATGACGAATTCAATGCGTAGTTTTTTAAAAACAATTGAAGAACATCATCATATCAATATGCTGTGAAAGACATTCTTACATGAATGTCTTTTTTTCTTACAAAAGTGTAAGTCTTTCGTAAGCTAATTCGATAGTTGCAAGTGGACATATTTCCTATAATTAAGACATAAGCAGGGCAACAACAATTCGAAAAGGAGCGGATACGCATGATGAACAATATGAAATCAAATAAATTTTTAAATACAATGGGCATGGTGCTATCCGCACTTGTCGATGCAAAAGCTGTTGCAACTACATTAAACAAATAAGGAGAGATTATAATGAACAACATTACTTTCAACAAATCAGACTTTATCGGACTTGCAAGTGGAGCTACTCTTCTTACGGCTTTCATTTATACACTTGCTCAAGGTCTTGTTTAACACTTTGTTTCCCCAAACCCCTTTATATATAGAAAAAGCTGCTCGTCTTATAGACAAGCAGCTTTTTAGTTTGTTTCATATATAATTTGACCTGTTTTCGTAATATCATATCCGCCAATCGCATTTAATTCATTATGAAATTCTTCCGATTGCAGAATGTCTTTCACGACTTCAATCAGCTCTTCATTTTCTTTATTCTTCAAAATTACTAAATCATACTGTTCTTTCATGATTGGAATAAAGTCCACATTTACAATTTGCGAAAACTTTTCTGAACCTACTCCTACATCAACTTTTCCATTTGCAACTTGCGTGGCAACACCCAGATGATTCGATTCTTCCCATTCATATCCACTAATATCAGCTTTATTTAATTTTTGGATTCGTAATTGTTCATCCACTAACACTCTAATACCAGAACCCTTTTCTCGATTTACAAACTTTATAGTGGATCCAGATATGTCGGCCCATGTCTTTATTTTCTTCGGATTTTCTTTTTGGACATAAAATCCTACATTTCTGGACAATAAATTAATCATAATACATGGCTGGCCTACTAAAATGCGTTTTACATAAGGAACATTATATGTACCCGTTTCACCATCAAACAAATGCAAACTAACGATACTTCCTTCTCCTTGATACATTTTCACTAAACTTGTTAAGCTACCTTGATACGCCCTTAAAACATTAGAACTTGGCAAACGATTTTCTATACGTTTAGCTAACATATCTAACGTTAGTTCTTGACCACTAATAATACACGTGTTCAAGATACTACTACCATCGTTTTTTACAGGAGTAACTTGTACCTTTCCTGTTTTCATTTGTTTTATATATTGATCTAAATCTGCTGCATCAATGCGCATCTGTCTACCAACTCTATAAGAAGGAAGTTCTCCTTTTTTAATTAAGTCGTATACAGTTAATTTTGATACTTTTAATCGCTTTGCTACTTCTTCCGTTGTGTAGGAATGATGATCCATAGACGATTCCTCACTTTCTTCTTTCATTGTAACAAAGAAAAGAATATTTCTCCTATTTTTTAAAAATAGATATATGTTCAAATTATATTCAATTATAACTAGTTATATTTAGTTATATTTAGTTATAATTAGATGTGTCAAAACGAAAGGGGATTTTTTTATGAATAAATTTACATTACGTTCGATTGGGGCACTTATACTTTCTTTTCTTCTTATATTTAGTGTTGCATGTACAAACGGAGATAAGAAAGAGAAATCAACTGCTAAAGAAGGAAAAGCAGTTGAACTTACTATCTCAGCTGCTGCAAGCTTACAAGATGCATTAAAAGAAATTGAAAAACAATATAAAGAAAAAGAACCAAATATTAAACTTTCTTTTAACTTCGGTGCTTCTGGAGCACTTCAACAACAAATTGAACAAGGTGCACCTGCTGATTTATTCTTCTCTGCTGCAGAAGATAAATTCCAAATCCTTGTAAAAAAAGGATTCATTAATGAAAAAGAAGGGAAAAATCTTCTTGGAAATGAACTAGTTCTAGTCATCCCTAAAGATAGTTCTCTTACAAAATTTCAAGATTTAAAAGATGAGAAAATCAAAAAAATCGCACTTGGTACACCTGAATCTGTACCTGCTGGCAAATATGCAAAGGCCTCTCTAACACACGAAAACCTTTGGAATGATGTTCAAAATAAAGTCGTATTTACAAAAGATGTTCGCCAAGTGTTAACATATGTAGAAACAGGAAATGTCAATGCTGGTATCGTATACAAAACAGATGCTCTCATTTCAGATAAAGTAAAAATTGGTGAAACAGCAGCAGCTACTTCTCATGAGCCAATCCACTATCCTTTAGGTGTTATAAAGGAATCTAAACATAAGAAAGAGGCGACTTCATTTTATGAGTATTTGCAGTCAAAAGATGCACAATCTATCTTTAAGAAATATGGATTTACAGTCCTGTCGTAATTACTATGAGCATTGATGCTATTATATCGCCTGTCTTTCTATCTTTAAGAGTAGCTGCGTGTGCCACTATTCTCGTTACAATTTTAGGGACGATTGTCGGGCGAGCACTAGCTCGCTCCTCATGGCGATATAAAGTACTATTAGAAACCATATTTTTATTACCAATGGTACTTCCACCAACTGTTATCGGCTTCTTTCTCATTATCATTTTTGGAAACAACAGCCCGATCGGAAGGTGGGTTGAATCATTATTTCAGCAGTCTATTATGTTCACATCTACCGCTGCGATCATCGCTTCTACAGTTGTTGCATTTCCGCTTATGTACCAATCAGCGAAAACAGGATTTTCTATCGCAAATGTACAAATTGAAGAAAGTGCTCGTGACCTTGGCGCAAGTGAATATCAAGTTTTTCTGCACGTTACACTTCCGCTCGCATTTCCTGCATTACTAAGCGGGATGATTTTGAGCTTTGTCCGCGCGCTCGGTGAGTTTGGTGCTACACTCATGTTTGCCGGGAATATCCCTGGTAAAACACAGACAATCCCGACTGCAATTTACATGGCCATTGACGCAAGTAATATGCAACTCGCCTGGACACTTGTGGTTATCACTATTAGTATGTCACTCCTATTTCTGCTATGTATTCAGCTTATTAACAAAAGAATTACTAACCCTTAAAGCAGCTTTTTTGGAAGCTGCTTCTTTATTTCTTAGGAAATAAAATATACCACCGGGAAATAACTGAATTTTACCTCTTATTTAAATATACATTTTATTTGAATTCACTTTCTAAAATAGGCAATTTCCTGTTATTATATGGAGGTGTTTCAAAAAATGAAGAAATGAAAACGCATTTATATCGTGAATTCTTCATCCTGTTTTAGCGATCGGTAATCTTCTACTCTATTAGTGGGGCATTACCGATCGTTAGAACGATATGTAACTATATTGGTATAGCAAACCGAAGGGAGTCTTGTAATGGACATTTTATTAGCGCTTCTTCCTGCAATTGCATGGGGAAACATCTTATTAGTAAGCGTAAAAATGGGCGGTGGTGCATATAGCCAAACGGTAGGTATGACAATCGGTGCTCTATTCTTCGCAACAATTATGTATGTATTTACTCAACCAGCTTTAACAATGACAGTCTTAATTGTTGGGTTTATTTCAGGTTTATTCTGGGCTTTAGGACAAGTAAACCAATTAAAAACAGTTGAAAAACTAGGTGTTTCAACTACCGTAACAATTTCTACTGGTATGCAACTTGTTGCAACTTCTATCTTTGGGGTTATCGCTTTCCGTGAGTGGACTACTACTACAACGATTATTCTGGGAACGATTGCAATCCTATTAATCGTAGTTGGTGTTGTATTCACATCACTAGATGATAAAGAAAATGCTCAGCCACCAGGACAATTGAAAAAAGGACTTCTTACTTTAATTGTTTCTACTTTCGGCTATCTTGTATATGTAATTATTATTCGTTGGTATAATATCGATGGTTGGTCTGCTATTTTACCACAAGCAGTTGGTATGTTTGTTGGTGCGGTTGTACTGACATCTAAACATAAACCATTTAACAAATATGCAATCCGTAATGCTTTATCTGGTTTACTATGGGGAACTGGAAACTTATTCTTACTTCTTTCATTACCACGTGTTGGAGTAGCAACAAGCTTCCCATTATCTCAAACTGGAATCGTTATCTCAACATTCGGTGCGATTGTATTCTTAGGTGAAAAGAAAACAAAACGTCAATTGATCTTTATTGCACTAGGTAGTGTTTTAATTATCGGCGGCGCTGTATTACTTGGTATGACAAAAGCTTAATCTTATATTCTATTAGTAAACCCCTGAAGCATATATGCTTCAGGGGTTTTTTAATTCTAATTATTTTCTATATATAATTATTTGTATGTTCTTGCCCCTTATAATTGCTCTTCCACTCTAGCAAACCAGCTACACATATAAAGAGATTAATAATAGCTAATATTAGCATGACGTATAAACCAGTAGAAATATAAATTACAATGCTAACTACGTTATATAAAATCCATAAATGCCAGTTTTCTAATATTTTTCGACTTAACATAAATTGAGCCACTAGTCCCAATACGGCATTTAAAGCGTCTAAATATGGACTTGTTGAATCTAAATAACGGACTTGATAATAACCCCAACCAATCCAAGCAACTAAAATAAAACTTATATAAAAAGTCCACCCTTTCAAATCTAAACGAACTGTTGCTTTTACTTCTCCCTCCCCACTTTGTGCAATCCAATAATACCAACCATATACATTAAATATAAATTGAAAAGCGGCTAATACTGCCATTGCATATAAACCTTGTGTAATAAAAATGTATAGAAATACCGCAACAGTAATCATGCCAAATAAAAAGTTGGATACTTTTTCTCTCGCTAATAACCAAACATTAATGATTCCCATAATTGATGCGAAAATTTCAATATAACTCGATTGAATATACAATCCAACTAATACACAAATAATACTAGAAACAAGTAAAAAAAGTGGACTTCTAACCATATTTATCTCTCCCCAGATGTGTAATAAATTCCCTATCACCAGTATAAGGAATAGTCCTTTCCTTTACCATGAATTTCCTCCTTCTCATTATCCATTCCATCTACGGTAAGTCTTTTCTTTTTACAAAATTCTCTTAAAGATGATATCGTTTTTATAACATATCTCTACTAGAAAGGAATAAAGGATATGCCTAACAAACATCGAATTTTATTTATTGGTGCTGGTCGTATGGCAGAAGCTATATTTTCCGGATTACTTAAAACAAGCAAAGAATACATCGAAGAAATTATCATCTCTAACCGAAGCAACGTAGAAAAGTTAGAACAATTACAAAGGCGATATAATGTGTCTATTACAACGGATTGGAAGCAGCATATTACATCTGTCGATACGGTTGTTTTAGCAATGCCACCTTCTGCTCATGAAGAATTATTAGCTGAGCTATCTCCGTTAATATCAAATCAACTTGTCGTAACAGTAGCAGCTGGCATTGGACCATCTTATTTAGAAGCTAGACTCCCAAAAGGCACACCTGTTGCTTGGATTATGCCTAATACAGCTGCTGAAATTGGAAAGTCTATCTCCTTATATACAATAGGACAATCAGTAGCCGAGATGCATCAAGAAACCCTGCAACTGCTTTTAAGAGGTATTGGTACTTCGCAACTTTGTACTGAGGAAGAAGTTCATCAGCTTACTGCAGTTACTGGAAGTGCACCAGCCTTCCTTTATTACTTTGCTGAAAGCTTAATTGAAGCAACAAAAAGTTATGGAGTCGATGAAGAAACCGCAAAACATCTTGTCATTCAAATGATTTCTGGCTCTGCTTCTATGCTCGAGCAAACGCAAAATCCAGCTAACCTCCGCGAACAAGTAACAACGCCAGGTGGTTCCACAGCTGAGGGTCTCAAAACTTTATACGAATATAATTTTTCAGAGGCAATTCAAAAAGCAGTAGAAGCAACAAACAAAAAAGCTAGGGGGAAATAATATGATTTTAACAAGTTTAAAAGATTATACAACATTACATAACGGTGTAAAAATGCCTTGGTTTGGTTTAGGTGTTTTTAAAGTAGAAAATGGTTCAGAAGTAATTGATTCTGTAAAAGCAGCAATTAAAAATGGCTACCGCAGCATCGATACTGCAGCAATCTATCAAAATGAAGAAGGCGTTGGACAAGCGATTCGTGAATCCGGTGTTTCACGTGAAGAATTATTTATTACCTCAAAAGTATGGAATAGCGATCAAGGATATGAAACAACACTTCAAGCATTTGAAACTACATTAGAGAAATTAGGTCTAGAATATTTAGATTTATATTTAGTACATTGGCCTGTAAAAGGGAAATATACTGAATCATGGAAAGCATTAGAAAAACTTTATAAAGATGGCCGTGTTCGCGCTATCGGTGTGAGTAATTTCCACATTCACCACTTACAAGACGTATTTGAAATTGCTGAAATTAAGCCAATGGTCAACCAAGTGGAATATCACCCACGTTTAGCACAAGAAGAGCTACATGCATTCTGTAAAGAACATAATATCCAGCTTGAAGCTTGGTCACCATTAATGCAAGGACAACTACTAGATAATCCAACGTTACAAGAAATTGCGACAAAATATAATAAATCAACTGCGCAAATTATTTTACGCTGGGATTTACAAAACGAAGTTGTAACAATCCCTAAATCAATTAAAGAACATCGCATTATTGAAAATGCAAACATCTTCGACTTTGAATTAAGTGCTGATGATATGAAAGCAATTCAAGCTTTAAATGAAGATCGTCGCGTTGGTCCAGATCCAGATAACTTTAACTTCTAGTAGAAAAACCACTGCCATATGCAGTGGTTTTTCCGTTTAAGAAAACTGAAAATTTAAACTATATTTCATTTGGTTGACACTTCATTATTCAAGGTATAAGATTTTGAATTATCAAAGAAACACAAAAATTAATAAAATTTATTCGTTTACTCATTGTATCAAGAGAGGTGGAGGGACTGGCCCTTTGAAACCTCGGCAGCAGGTTCATTTTGAATACTGTGCCACTTCCTGCAAGCTTTATGCTTGAAAGATAGAATGAGGGACTTCGTTTATATACGGGTGCATAACTTGTACGTAAAAATCCCTCTTTCTCAATATGAAAAGAGGGATTTTTTATTTTTCATTTCCCTCATCATCATCCAAACTTAATTATTTAGGAGGAAAATCAAATGAAAAAGAAGTTTGTACCCGGTATTGCATCAGTTGTAGGAGTAAGTATTTTATTAACTGGTTGCGGTAGTTATAAAAACGAAGCAAGCGGAGCAAATGCAAAAGACGAGGCACCTAGTAAACAGGTTTTAAACTTATCTTCACCTACTGAAATACGAACAATGGATACGGCTCGTGCTACAGATACTGATTCTGGTCAAGTAATGAGAAACGTATTTGAAGGTTTGTATAATCTTGGTGAAGGTAACAAACCTGTTCCTGGTGTTGCAAAATCTCATGAAGTAAGTGGCGATAAAACGAAATACACATTCCATTTGCGAGATTCAAAATGGTCAAACGGCACTCCTGTTACAGCGAAAGATTTTGTGTTCGCTTGGCAACGTGCCGTAGATCCAGCAACAGCCTCTGAATATGCATTTCTATTCTTTGATATTAAAAATGCAACAAAAATTAACAACAAAGAACTTCCAGCCGACCAACTTGGTGTAAAAGCAGTTGATGACCATACGTTTGAGGTAGAATTGGAGCGTCCTGTTCCGTATTTTATTAGCTTAACAGCGTTCCCAACATTTCTACCAATTAACGAGGAATTCTTTAAAGCACAAGGTGATAAGTACGCTTTAGAAGATAATACAATCTTGTACAATGGAGCTTTTACACTAAGCGATTGGAAGCACGAACAAAGCTTTAAATTTAAGAAGAACCCTACCTATTGGGATAAAGATACTGTCAAACTAGAAGAAATCAATTTTAACGTCGTAAAAGAAAAATCAACAGAAGTAAATTTATTCGAGTCAAAACAATTAGATCGTATAAAACTAACATCTGACTTCGTTGATAAATATAAAAAAGATGCTAACTTTAAAGAACGTCCAAATGTAGGCGTACAATTTTTACGCATGAATCAACAAAACAAAGTACTTCAAAACGTTTCTGCACGCCAAGCAATCGATCAAACAATTGATAGAAAATCCTTTGTAAATACGTTATTAAATGATGGCTCTACACCAACATTTGGTCTCGTTCCAAAAAACTTTGCAAAAGGACCTGAAGGAAAAGACTTCCGTACTGCAAACGGCGATTTAACAAAAGTTGATACAAAATCTGCACAAGAATTATGGAAAAAAGCTAAACAAGAGCTTGGTTCTGAAAAGATAACATTAGAATTATTAACGAGTGATGCTGACCTTGATAAGAAAACTGGTGAATTCTTAAAAGGGCAACTAGAAAAGAATCTAGATGGATTAACAGTAAATATAAAACCGCAACCGCGTAAGCAACAAGTTTCGCTTTTATTAAAAGGTGACTACGAAATCGGAATTGACGGCTGGAGCCCTGACTTTGCGGATCCAATTACATTCCTTGAGCTATTTACAACGAATAACCCTTATAACTTAGATCATTACTCTAATAAGGAATTCGATGAAACAATAGCAAAAGTGAAAACAACTTTAGCTGGTGATGAAAAAGCTCGCTGGGAAGCATTACTAGAATCCGAGAAAATATTATTTAAAGACTCTGTTATCGCTCCTCTTTACCAAAAAGGCGAATCTTATTTAGAACGTTCTTATGTGAAAGGAATTGTGCAAGTAGACTTTGCGGGTCAATTAAACTTCAAGTGGGCAAAAATTGAAAAATAAAGTAAAACCGTAATAAGTGGGGGTTCTTCATCCCCACTTATTATTAGCCCACACCAATTGTTTTTTTAGCAAAATATATTAAAAGTAGGTTCTCTCACACAAAAGAATCTACTTTTTTAATATATTATTCTAAGAAATTAACATTCTATTTTTATTATTGACATATAGTTCTTTCCAGTGTTAATATTCTAAATAATCAAAGAAACAAAATATTTCACCATCAAAATATAATGTCTACTAAGTTGAAACATATAACGATAGATTATAGCTCAACATGTATATACATATAGAACACCTGATTACCTATAAACAAATATTTATAATAGGTTCTATCTCCTTCTATAGCTACTTCAAGACATGGACATTATGACGTTACGAACAACACATTTAGGGAGGAACGAACAATGAAGAAAAAAGTTGTACCTGTTGTTGCATCTGTTTTAGGGGCAAGTCTATTACTAACTGCTTGCGGGGGAAATAAAGATAATGCAGGCGGAGCGAAAGCAAACGATAAAGTACCTGATAAACAAGCAATTAACTTATCATTCGCTTCAGAAATTCCAACAATGGATGTTGCAAAAGCAACGGATGGGGAATCCATGAATGTAATGCGCAATGTTTTTGAAGGTTTATATGCAATGGGAGAAGATAACAAACCGATTCCTGGTGTTGCTGAGTCGGTTGACATTAGTCCCGATAAAACAAAATATACATTCCATCTGCGTGATTCAAAATGGTCAAACGGTACTCCTGTTACAGCAAAGGACTTCGTCTTTGCTTGGCAACGTGCCGTAAATCCTGATACAGCAGCTGAATACGCATTCTTATTCTTCGATGTACAGAATGCGAAACAAATAAACCAAAAACAATTACCAATTGATCAACTAGGGGTCAAAGCTGTTGATGACAAAACGTTAGAAGTACAACTAGACCGTCCTGTTCCTTACTTCTTAAGCTTAACGACATTCTCAACATTCTTGCCAATTAATGAAGAGTACTTAAAGTCTCAGGGCGATAAATACGGTTTAGAAACAAATCATTTAATTTACAACGGTGCTTTCACATTAGATAACTGGAAACACGAACAAAGTTTCCAATTGAAGAAAAACCCTAACTATTGGGATGCTAAAACGGTAAAATTAGAAGAAATCAACTTCAATGTCGTTAAAGATAAGTCTACAGAAGTGAACTTATATGATTCAGGACAAATTGATCGCGTTGCTTTAACTGCAGAGTTTGTTGATAAATATAAGAGCGATCCAAACTTCAAGGAACGCGCTGAAGTCGGCATTCAATTCTTACGACTAAATCAGAAAAATGAAACATTAAAAAATCAACATGCACGCCTTGCTATTAACGGCGCAATGAATAAAAAGGCTTACGTAGAAACAATTTTAAATAACGGTGCTATTCCAGCTGAAGGAATGGTTCCTGCGAAATTTGCAAAGAGTCCAGAAGGCAATGACTTCCGTAAAGAAAATGGAAATCTAGTCAAGGATGATGTGAAAACAGCGAAAGAAAACTGGAAAAAAGCAAAACAAGAACTTGGTACTGACAAAGTAACAATCGAACTATTAACAAGTGACAATGCTTTAGCTAAAAAGACTGGTGAATATTTAAAAGGTGAATTAGAAAAAAACCTTGATGGATTAACAGTGAATTTAAAACCACAACCACGTAAACAACAGTTGAAACTACTATTAAGTGGTGACTATGAAATTGGTATTGACGGCTGGGGCCCTGACTTCGCTGATCCAATTACATTCTTAGATTTATTTACAACAGATAGTGCTTATAACTTCGATAAATACTCTAACAAAGAGTACGATGAGCTAATTCATAAAGTGAAAACAGATTTAGCTGGCGATGAAAAAGCACGCTTTGAAGCAATGAAGCAAGCTGAAAAAATTCTATTACAAGACGGCGCTGTCGCTCCTTTATACCAACAAGGTCGTTCTTACTTACAACGCTCTTTCATTAAAGGACTTGTAACGACTGACTTCGGCGGTGAATTTAACTACAAGTGGACAGAAGTTGCAAAATAACAAAAGTAAAAAGGTATCCTACGAAGGATACCTTTTTACTTTTATACAACTTTAACTACAAAGCTTCTTCTTCCCTTTACCATTCCTTTTATAGCTAAAGTCTTCACTGCTACTAATTGTGTAACCAATACAATAACTAATAATGAAATAATATTTCTCTCTAAACTAACTCCTCCGAATATTATCGTATAATAGCCATTTGCTGCATATGTTACTTGAAATGGTTTGATACGTTTTAGAAAGCATTTCAGTACCTCCCTCACAACTTCAATTTACCATATACATACAAATCATTTTTGATTTAAATTGCGGATGAGCCCTTGTGACTGCAGGATAATAATTTATTTTCAACACATACATAATTACATGTTTTTGGGAAAAACTTGTATAGAACGAATTTACATAAGGAGGAATTTATAATGAGAATTCTACTATCAGTTTTATTAGCTCTTATGCTAGTACCTGCATTAACAGGATGTAAAGCGCCTGCAAAAGAAGACACAACTTCTAATAAAAAGACGACTGAAGAAGCAAAAAATGAAGCTCCTGCAGATTTAAAACTAAACTTTAATGAATTTAGTTTAGATGCAGACTATCAAGATACGAAGAAAGACTACGAAGCTGATTATAAAAATGTAGCCGCTGATAAGAAAATGGAAGCAAAGCTTGAAGACCATAAAACAAATGCAAAGTTTACAGGTGACGAGGCTATTACAAAATTAAGCCCACTTCTACAAGAATTAAAATTTGATAAAGATACTCCTGACCAAGAAGTAATCGATCAAGTAGTGAACGTGTTCAAACTTGATAAAGACTACCAAAAATTCGATTTAGAAGTTGTCTTCTCTGATGGAACGAAAAAAGAATATAAAAGAGAAATAAAATAAAGAAGTAGGCAATTGCCTACTTCTTTATTTTTTAATTTTTGCGTATCTTAGTTCTGGACTAGAACCGATAATGAACTGAACACCAGATACTGATGGTTTTTGTAAATATGAAGCACTTGGGAAAATAATTGGGATTAATGGTGAATCTGTAAACATAATATCTTCCGCTTTATGCAATAAGTCAAAACGCTTATCTTCGTTTTGTTCAACTTTTGCTTCTTTTACTAAAGCGTCAAATTCTTTATTATGCCATTTTGCATAGTTATTCGGACCATCACCTGCATATAAATCTAGTTTAGTAATTGGATCTAATAAAGAGCCGCCCCATCCCATATAAGCTAATTGGAAATCACTTTGCTTGTATGTGTCGATGTAACTCTTCCACTCTTTATTTTCTAATTTAATATCTACGCCAAGATTTTTCTTAAACATTTCTTGCATTGCTTCTGCTACTTTTTTATGTTGTGTATCTGTAGTGAATTTTAATGTTACTTCAGGTAATGTAGACCACCCTTGTTCTTTCATACCTTCTTCTAATAATTTTTTCGCTTCTGATGGATCAAATTTAACGTAATCACCTTTTTCTTTACGGAAATCACGACCACTTTGTGTTTTTGCTCCTTCTGGAACGAATGCATATGCTTCTTGCGCATTATTTTTATACAGTTTTTCAACGATAAATTTACGATCAACTGCTAAAGAGAATGCTTTACGTACTTTCGCATTTGTAAACGGCTCTTTTTCTACGTTAAACGAATAAATATAAGATGAGAATCCTGCAACACGCTTATATTCTTTATTTCCTTTTTCTTTTTCAATCATCTCTTGTGGTAAACCACTTAGTAAATCTAATTCTTTTGATTTAAATAATTGATACGCTGTTTTAGAGTCTGGAATAATACGAAACTCAATTTCTTTTAATGTTACCTTTTTATCGTAGTATTCTTTATTTTTTTGTACTGTAATAGCCTGGTTATGCTTCCACTCTTTTAACTTGAATGGTCCATTCGTAATTAACTCTTTTGGATCTGTTTTTAATTTATTATTATCATCAATTGATTTTTTAGATAATGGAATGAATAATGAACTTGCTAATTTCTGTTTAATAGAAGCAACTGGATGTTCAAGAGTTACCTTTAATGTTTGAGGATCAACGACTTGAATGCCAACTTGTCCCTCTTCACCTTTTCCAGTATTATATGCCTCTGCCCCTTTAATGAAATACATTTCTGTCGCATTCATAGAACCCGTTTTCGGATTTAATAATCGCTTCCATGCAAATTCAAAATCATTTGCCGTAATAGGAGAACCATCTGACCATTTAATATCTTTCTTCAAATGGATTGTATATTCAGTTCCATCAGCATTTACTTCTTCTTTCTCTGCTAATTCATTTTGATATTTCCCATCACTATCTTGCGTATATAAACTTGAAAACAACTGCCCAATGATATAACCTGACGTGCTATCTGTTGCAATAGCAGAATCAAGTGTGTATGGATCACTACTAATATTCGTTACTAATCGATCGCCTTCTCCCTTACCAGCACTCGCCTTTTGCGTCTCTTTCTTACCGCAAGCGACCGAAGTAATCGCTAAAACAGTCATAATGATAAACAGTAAAAACTTCTTCATCCTACACTCTCCTTTAACCCGAAATTTTTGGTGTTGATGCTAACAATGTTTTTGTATAAGAATGTTGTGGATTACGGAACACTTCGTCCGTATTTCCAAATTCAACAAGTTCTCCTTTATATAAGACAGCCACTTTTTCACATAAATAGTGAACCATCGGCAAATCATGTGCGATAAATAAATATGTATAGCCTTGTTCCTTTTGAATTTTTTGCAGCAGATGTACAATTTGAATTTGCAATGAAACATCTAATGCTGAAATTGGTTCATCAAGAATCAATACTTCTGGCTCACACAATAACGCTCTTGCAATAGCAATTCGTTGACGTTGTCCTCCGCTAAATTCGTGCGGATAGCGATCGATATATCGTCTATCTAATCCCACACGTTCTAGCGCATCACCTGCTACTTTATCCTTTAATCCTTTATCACCTAAACCGAATGAAATATAACCTTCCGTTACGCTATCGCGTACTTTCCAGCGCGGATTTAATGCTGCTGTGGAATCTTGAAAAATGAACTGTACTTTCTGTAAGAAATCACGTTTATGAGCTGCCTTCAACTTGTGAACGACTTGACCGTTATAATCAATTTCACCAGACGTTGGGCTCTCGATCCCAGCTATGAGCTTACCAAGTGTTGTTTTTCCTGAACCACTTTCACCAATAATGCCAAGTGTTGTTCCTTTCGGAATAGAAAGTGATATGTCTTTTAACGCTGTGATTTCTTTACTTTTACTTCCATACGTTTTCTTTACTTGCTTTATAGTAATTAAATCTGTCGTCATGAGGCATTCACCTTCTCTTTTGATTTCGCTTTATTATGCTCTAGAACATGTTGCCAACAATGTGAACTATGCTCCTTAGAATATGTGGTTCTCTCTGGAAAACGATGAATACATTCTTTTATCGCTACTGGACAACGATTTACAAAAGGACAACCAAAGCTATTTAATGTTTCAATGGAAGGTGTCGTTCCTTCTATAGCACGTAATACCTTTTCAGAATCATCCATATTCGGAATTGCTTGTAGTAAGCTTTTTGTGTATGGATGTTTAGGGGAACCTATCACTTCCTCTATCGTTCCTTTTTCAACGACACGTCCCCCATACATAACAACTACTCGATCAGCTACTTCACGTACAAGTGCCAAATCATGTGTAATTAATAAAATACTCGTATTTTGTTTTTCTTTTCTTTCTTTTAATAGCCCCATAATTTGTTTCTGAATCGTTACATCTAACGCTGTTGTCGGCTCGTCTGCAATTACAAGCTTTGGGTGACAAGCAAACGCAATTGCTAAACAAATACGCTGCCTCATACCTCCGCTTAATTGATGTGGGTACTGTTCAAAGCGTTTCTCTGCTTCATGTATCCCTAAACCTGTTAACAAGTTAATCGCAATTTCCTTCGCTTCTCTTTTCGATTTTTTCCCATGTTGCAAAACTACTTCTGTAATTTGTTTGCCTACCTTCATCGTTGGGTTTAAAGATGAAAGCGGATCTTGAAATATAAAGGAAATATCTTTTCCGCGAATTTGATTCCATTCTGACTCTTGTAAATTCGTTAATTCCTTTGCTTGGAAAGCTATATTCCCATCATCGATATGAATTGATTCTTGATTCAAGCCGATAATGGATTGTGCTGTGACACTTTTTCCCGAACCACTTTCTCCTACAAGTGCAACTATTTCACCTTCGTTAATAGAAAAGGAAACATGTTTCACAATCGCTTGCTTACTATTCTCTTTTTCAACGGCTAACGTTACGTTTTCTAAAGATAAGATTTGTGCCATGTTTTTTCTCCTTTCGATTCCGTTTGACGATTTTTGGATCAATCGCATCTTGCAAACCATCACCAATTGCATTAAATGCGAACATAATGAGTGCAATCATGATTGCCGGGAAAAATAGCTGCCACCATTCTCCGCTCAATAATGTCCCGAGTGCATCATTCGTCATCGTCCCCCAACTTGCCGCTGGTGATTGTACTCCAAGTCCTATAAAGCTTAAAAATGATTCTGAAAAAATAGCTGCTGGAATTGTAAATGATAAATTTACGATAATAATCCCTGTTAAATTCGGAATTAAATGCCCATATATAATTTTCATATGTGATGTACCTAATCGCTCTGCTGCAATAACAAACTCTCGTTGTTTTAAAGACAATACTTGTGCTCGAATGAGACGAGCCATTCCAATCCATCCCGTTAATGCAAGGGCGATAATAATGGTGAAAAGACCTGGTTTCATAACAATTAATAGTAAAATAACAATTAATAAATATGGGATGCCGTATAATACTTCAATTCCTCTTATAATCCACTCATCAATTAACGTTCCAAGGCGATTACGCCCTCTCACATATCCACTAAATCCACCAATCAGTACACCAAGCCCTATATCGAGGGCAGCTGCTACTAATCCAACTGTTAGTGAAATCTTCCCACCAGCCCAAGTACGTGCCCAAATATCTCTCCCTAGATCATCTGTTCCAAACCAATGTTCACTACTCGGCGGTAAATTTGTTGCCTCTTTTACTTGTTCACTCGCAGTAAATGAAGTTAAACTTTCGCCAATAAGCGAGAAAACAATAATTAGCAATAACGTCACTGTTCCTAAAACTGCGATTGGATTCGATATAAACTTACGAAACACTTCTTTCTTTCTGCTAATCGTTTGCTGATTTTTATTTATCGTTAATTCTTTTTTCTCTTCTTTCGTTAATAACTGTTCATTAATTTCATAAGCTCCCATTTAAATATCCCCCCTCCTTATGTAATAGAACGAATACGCGGATCAACAATGCGGTGAATAATATCTGTAATGAAAATACAAGCAATTAATAATGCACTATAGAAAATCGTTGTTCCCATAATCACAGGATAGTCTCGGTTAAAAATACTATCTACGAAATATTTTCCTAGGCCAGGAATTGAAAAGATTTTTTCAATAACGAAAGTCCCTGTTAAAAGTCCCGCCATTAACGGTCCCACAAATGTAAGTACTGGAACAATCGCATTTCGAAGAGCATGTCTTATAATAATCTTCTTAATTGGTATACCTTTTGCTCTTGCTAGCTTAATATAATCACTCTGCAGTACTTCGATCATATTAGAACGAACAAACCTTGTAATAACTGCAATTGGCCCTAACGCTAATGCAAAGGATGGCAATACCGTATGTTCGAATGTTCCCCAAGAGGCTACTGGTAAAAACTCAAATTGGATAGCAAATACTTGTATAAATAGTGGTGCTAAAATAAAACTTGGAATAGAAATACCTAAAATTGCGAGCAAACTCACACTATAGTCAATTACTCTCCCATGATAGAGAGCAGCAAATGTCCCTGCCGCAATTCCTACTAACAATGAAATAACAAGTGCTTGTAGACCAATAATTGCTGATGGACCAAAGCCAGTTGTTATAATTTCTGATACACCTTGCCCGGTTGATTGAACAGATTCACCAAAATCAAAATGAACTACACCGTCTAAATAAGCAACATATTGATTCCATAACGGTTCATCAAGGTGATACTTCGCTCTCATGTTTTGGATCACTTCTTCAGGAAAGATTTTTGCATCTGATGAAAATGGATCTCCCGGAATAATATGCATAATTAGAAATGTCACTGTCGTAATAACCCATAGTGTAAACACCATAACCGATAATTTTTTAATTACATACACTTCAATAACCCCCTAAACACATGAATTTACTTTGTTTTATGGATGTACTTTTTCCATTACTTCCTTTTCTCTTTTTAGAATACAAAAAGCCTTGATCTTAAAAAATAAGATCAAGGCTTAACAAACAAAGGCCCATCACTTATCTTTCAAGACTTGCTTGCTGGAATTAGCACGGTGTTCCTATTACAGAACCCGCTGCTGAGGTGTCATAGGGCCAGTCCCTCTACCTCTCTGGATAAGTAAATTGCTATATTATTATTTGGTTCAAATTGTATATTTCGAATTATAATTCTGAAAAATTGAAAAGTCAATCAGATTGGATAAATTTAGAAAAATCAGTTTTTAATTCATTTATCGAAATTACAGGCTTATAATAAAAAGAAATAATGTTAAAGGAGTTATAAGATGGATCCCTTACTTCTTGCTACTATAGGATTATCCTTAACTATCGTTATACTTGTCATCATCGGCTCCTATAAACTCTTTATTAAAAAGAAACGTATTACTTCTTTTTATACTCCTTTCGATAATATTACCGGGCAAACTATTTCCGAATTTCACGAAGAACAGAAAATATTAGTATCTGAGGATGAAGACGGAGATGGCAAGAAGAAAAAATAACCCTGCACAGGCAAGGTTATTTTTTCGTTTCTGCTTGAAAACGTTTATAGTATGTCGATGCTGTTGCAAAATTAATTTCTATATCACGAATCAACGATGAATCTTCTTCTTTAGCTAACTTCTGTAATTTTTTCATCGCTTGTTCTGATTCATTCAAGAAACCAATATATACCTCATGTTCTTGCTCTTTCGACTTCGGAACACGAATTTCTTTACGTATATGATCAATATCTTCTAACATGCTCGTTGTTACCTTTTGCACGTCTTCTTTATATGTAGCATTCGTTATTTCCTTACCGCCCTTTTCTTTTGCCACTTCAAATAACTGCAGTGCTTTATTAATTTCTTTATTCATTTTTATATCGTATTTTTCATGTACTGCAAGGTATTCTTTCATCTCTTCTGTTTGTTCAGTAGATTGCTCTACCTTTTCTTTCGGTTCTTTCGTATCTTTATTTCCATTACATCCTGCTAGAAGGATCATACTTCCCATTACAGCAATACCCAAAACCTTCTTCATCTCTTCTTCTCCTTTTATCTACAGCTATTACTCATTATAGTTTCTTTTATCTCCACTTGTTATTATACCGAGAACGCCCTACTTTTTACACTTAAGACGACATCGTAATATATATACCAACATGTTTGTCACAGTATCGTCACTTTATACAAATAACTTTTGCAATGCTTTACTACATCACCTTACAAAACTGTAAGCACACATAAAGAACAAACCATGCTAGACTTACATATGCATAACGCAAACATATGTAAGGTTTTAAGGAGAATCATCTATGTACAACACAATGCCTTTTATGGGAGAAGATATTCGTGTCCTTATTCGCGAAAAATCACTTCATATCGAAAATACAGAGAGCCTTCGCCGCGTATTAAAGAAGAAGCATGCTCCATTTAAGTTAGCTCAATATTTAAAACAACAACATACAAATCAATTTCATACCGTGCTAAATATATCGGATAAATCATTAACAATCGAAATCATCGGTCATGTCTACATTGGAAACTTTGCAGATACCTTAAAGGAAATCCCACGTATACCGAAGATTGCTCCTATTATCGTTAAAAAAGCGTATAAAATTACTGACCATACCGATATTATCGACTGTGGGGAAAAAGAAGTCGATAGTAATCGCTGGGTGTGGGATAAACTTGCTGTTTTATATGATACGATCATGAATAATATGTATGAGGTATTTCAAAGAAATGAAAAAAAGAACTGATTCAAACATTCCCTTTGAATCAGTTCTTTTTTGTTAAGCCTCTAAATTTTGTCTTTGTTGCAGTTCAAACTGCTTCTCACTTCTTCTGGCCATAAATAGATAACATAATACTGCTCCTACTTCACAAAGCGCAATAACAACACCCATCGGTAACGCTGTATTACTCCCACCAATACCTACTAGCGGAGCGACAAGCGCTCCTGAAATGAACTGTAATAAGCCTAATAAAGCTGACGCTGTTCCTGCAGCTTGCTTCTGATTTCTCATCGCTAATGAGAACCCAGTTGTTGATACAACCCCGACACTTGATACAACAAGGAATAACGAACATAAAACACCGATTAAACCTATTCCTAGTACGATTGTCAGTAGTAAAGATAGGCCACCAACAGCTGCGATAATAATACCAGCAACAAATAATGTCTTCTCATTCACTTTCCCCGCTAAACGACCCGTTACCTGACTAGCAATAATAATACCGATGCCGTTAATCGCAAAGAATAAACTAAATTGCTGTGGTGATGCTCCGTATATGTTCTGCAACACAAATGGTGAGCCCGAAATGTATGCAAACATTGCCGCTGTTACTAATCCTTGTGACAATGCATATCCCATAAACAGACGGTCCTTTAACAATTTTCCGTACGTCGCCAAAGTCCCTGACAAACCACCCGTTTCTCTTTCTTCAGGAGGTAATGTTTCACGCAATACAAAAGTAGCTGAGATTAACATGAATACGCTAATTGCTCCAAGAACGATGAAAACACCGCGCCACGTTGTAAACTGTAATAATTGCCCCCCAATAATCGGTGCCAAAATAGGTGCTGCTCCGTTTACTAACATAAGCAGTGAGAAAAACTTCGTCATTTCAGAACCTGAGTACATATCACGTACCATTGCACGTGATATAACAATCCCGGCTGATCCTGAAGCTCCTTGTAGGAAGCGCAATAATACTAATGTCCAAATAGATGGCGCAACAGCACAAAGTAAAGAAGAAGCAACATAAATAATAAGAGCAATAATAAGTGGTTTGCGTCTTCCGTAAATATCGCTAATTGAGCCAACAAATAATTGTCCTACTGACAGCCCAAGCAAACAAGCTGTTAATGTAAGCTGCGCTAGGGATGCACCTGTTTGCAAATCATCCGTTAACTTCGGTAATGAAGGCAAATACATATCAATAGATAATGGCCCAATCGCCGTAAGTGTTCCTAATACAAGAATCATCCATAACCTGTTTGCCTTTACAGGTTTATATATTTCGTGATTAACTTCATTCACTTTTTCAATTCACCCTTTCCTATACACACTGAATCGTAACAATTATAGTTACATCATAAACATACGTCAAGTACAGCGCATTTTCCTCTTTCATAATGTAAAAAAAGCGATAGAAATTCTATCGCTTTACTTTTTCACATTGCTATTCGCAAATTTAGATACCGAGGCCATCGTCTCTCCTGTATCTAAATATGTAATTTGAATTGGGTCTCCTACTTCTGTAAACATAGCATACGGGAATTTCTTCACTGGTATCATAAATACCTTTTGTTCATTCTCTAAAAGTACGTACACGATTGTATTTTCACCTGATTTCTCTTTATATACACGTTGTACAATACCTTCTTTTTGCGCTTCTTTTCCTGTTGAGGTTGGTCTAAAGGTATCACCATTACCACTCATTACGTTTTTATAATTCTCAAGCGCTTCTTTCTGCGTCGAACCTGTCGCAAATATTTTTGCATTAGCAGCATATACAACTGTATGTGCACGTACTAGGCCTCCGTCATCAACAACCGGAATAATCCAAGCTGGTTTTCCGTATACGTTATAAATGACAGGCATTGTCCCATGCCATTTCTCTCTCTTAAAGGAATTATCCACTACTTCTGTAGCTGCTGAACCATCCATAATCCCCTTCACTTCTTTTCCATTATAGTAATATAGCTTGCCTGTGCGTGCATCTACTAATGAATAGCCTAGGGCTGAATCTACTCCTTCTTTTGGAGAAGTAAAGTCTGTAAAATAATACAGTGTTCCATCTTTACCAAAGATCGGGGTCACGCCTTCTTTCGTTCCCCACTCAGTCGGAATTTTCATATCTGTTTGTGAGAATTTCGTATTCCAAAATCCGTGAATATATTTACCAAAGTACGTATTTAACGTAGATGCAGTCTCATGATTTAATACACCATCAACAAATTTAGGTGCCTTTCCTTTATCATATCTTTTCACTTCACCTGTTTGTGCATCTACTACGACAACACCTTCTACCTCAAATCCAGATCTTCCTGAAATAAATTCACCATACGTCATTGTATAATATGGTTTTCCTTTATCATCAACCTCAAATTTAGGTTTTCCTTTAAAGATTAAATTTGGTTCTGCTTGCCTTACCACACGCTCTAAATTATTACCAAAAAACATGCTTGGCACATATTTCATTTTATAACCGAGGTGCAGTTTCGCTTCCGCATCAGGATTCGTACCTGACATCGTTACATACCCTGGAATTGTCTCAGCTTTACGCGCTTTAAAAAATCCTGAAACTTCAATCGGCGCTACATATAAAGCTTCGCCGTTTACCATTTGTGGCGTTAATTCTCCTAGCTCAAAATAAGCTACTTTCGGAATATCACCAAATACTTTTTTCATCTTATTCTCCGCTGTCTTTGGCGGCACTGTAAACGGCTGGTCATTTTCAGTAAATGGCTCTGAAATATCTTTCTCTATCTTAACAACAGAATCATATTTCTTTTGCGAGATTACTATATCGTGCAAATAACCAAAGTAGCCGTAACTTGCGAGTAAAATAAACATTAGAAGTCCTTTTAATGTACCTTCTAATTTCCCTATTTGATCTTGTGAAAATAAAACAAGCCCAATTAAAATTGCTACTGCAACAGAATAATGAGTAAGAATCGAGTCTACTCGATCATCAATTAGCCAAAAGTATTCATAGATTGCAATACCTATCCAAAATAAAACAGGAATAACTAAAATAGATGATTTCTTACCCTTTACAACCTTCTTATCTCCCTTCTTATCCACTGCTCGAAGCTTACTACTACTTCTTGTCCATGGAATCAAAAACAAAGTAAGAATAGCTAAAACTACAAATTTCATCAAAGGCACTGTCCCCTTTTCTTTTGTATTCCCTTTTAGTATAACAAATAAAGGGTATTAAGGTGAAAATAGGAATAGTTATATTTTTTTACTACTTAATACAATCCCGCTCACTACATATAGAATAGATGCAATATAAAAAATTGTACCAATCGTAAAGAAATCTACTAAATATCCCGTGGCAATAACCGCTACTGCTCCGCCAATGGATGTCCACACATGGTATTTTCCAATCTCATAACCAGCCTTTTCCTGCGCAACCTTTCGTGCTAATGAAGTCTTCTCAGTATTACGCTGCACAGCACCTAAAACTCCCATTACAATTTGAAGAATATACACATGCCATACTTCCGTGGCAATCGGAAAGCAAAGCATTAAGATTGCCATGGACCAAGCGTATATGATTAATAATTTTTTATCACCTACTTGATCAGATACCTTTCCCACTAGTGGATATACAAGTGCTGATGTTAAAGCAAATAAGCCATACGCCCAGCCAAATTGCGAGAAGCTATTTCCAACGTTTCGAAGTAATAATATATAAAAAGGAAATACCATACTTCCTGCCATCATGATAATACTTTGCGAAGCCACAAATCTTCTATATGTCATTTCGTATACTCCCTATAAAATAAATTAACAAATCTCTCTTCTGAATCTACTTCCTTCTTTTTCTTGAGAAATTCTTCAATACGAGGATATGCCCTTTTTAAATGCTCTTTCGTTGGATAAGAATAGTACGGCAAATAGTAACTACCGTTATGCTTTAAAGTAACATCAATCATCTTCCGGATGACATCCTCTGTTTTCTTTATCTCACTCTCTGAGCGTCCCTGGTTAATCAAAAGAACCAGCGCAAACATATCATCTTTCGCATAGGACAAAACTGCATTTTCATTCTTTTCCACGTAACGAATCGTAATGTTGAGTAAATTAAACTCTTCTTCATTTAATGCGTTACGTAAATCATCTATATACTCCGTGAAAGCATCTATAGGCACAAAGTATTCTTGTAACACTTCGGTCCTATTTGGATTTTCATATTCCATAAAAGCACTATCTGATCTCATAACATTATTACGCGTCTCATACTTTCCATCTGTACGTTCAAAATAACCTCTTTGTATATCCCAAAATGTATTCTTTCCCCAATCACTATAACGTGATAACCCAAGTAAAAATTTAGGTGCAGCTATAATATTTTCTTCCTTTAATTCACTGTACTCTTCTCTCATATTTTGATTTTGTGCCAAAGTATAATCCGTCACATACATCTCTTTTAAAAATGAATTTGGAGCAACAGAAATACGCGCTAAGTGCATACGAACATTCTCATCTCTTTTCACTTTCTCTTTGAAATAAGATGCGTATTCTTTATAATCTATCATTCTCGTGTGCATTTCATATAATTCATCATCTGTTAACTTCAGCGTCACATCTAAAATAACTCCAAATAAACCGTAACCCCCAATGACATATGGAAATAACTCTGCATTTTCTTCTCTACTTACATTACGTACCGTGCCATCTGCCATTAACAATCTAAATGAATCTACTGTATCAATTAGTGCCTCATGACGAATATCACGCCCATGTACATTTACACTTAATGAACCACCAACAGTAAAAATATTTTGAGACTGCATGACCTGTACTGCAAGGCCATATGGATTTATTTTCTTCTGAATATCATTCCACGTGACACCACTTTGAACTGTAATACGCTTCTTCTCTGGATCGAATTCTAATATTTTATTATATCCTTTCATATCGAGCATCGTGCCATTCGGATAATATGTCTGTCCCCCTTGGCTATGTTGCATGCCTGCAATGGAAATTTTCTCTCCTGAAACTTTTGCATCTCGCACTAATTTTATTAACGAGTGCTCTTCCGTAGCACTTTCAACACGTTTTATTTTTGTCGGAAGCAATTTACCTACATCACTCATAATAGGATGATCAATTTGTTTTTTATACGTATGTACAGACGTTGCAAGCAAAACCGTATATGCGACAATGACCACTACTATCTTTCTTTTTTTCAAAGGACACTCTCCTTATTAGCAACAAAAAGAGATACCCGTTCTTTCAGGTACCTCTCTTGACAGTGATTACTTTGCTGCTGGCAATTGTATTGGATCAAATTTATCATACGATGTAAACTTCGCATCCGTAATAATGTGCGCTTTATCCTCACCATTGCTACTCATAACCATATCTATCTTTGCTGATTCATATTTAAAATCTTTTGTAATAATATATTCTCCATCTATTTCTTCTATCTTTGCATTTTGGCCTTGTAGCATTTGTTTCTGCTTTTCATCCATACTAGCTAACATACTCTCTGTCTCTTGCCCTTTTAATGCAAACTTCAGCTTATAATTATCTCCACTTTTCTCCATCTTCACTTTATTTAAAATTTCCGATGGAATCTCTAAATTATCTACCATTCCTTGAGTTGCATTCATTCCGTTAGCATTTAATTGTTCCTCTGGTACAGACATCACTTCACCCGTATTAGGATTTTTCAACTGACCAGCAATTTTGCCACCCACATCATAAACAACAACCTCTGTACCAGAAACATTCATTTCAGAACGAGAATTTTTTTGCTTCGGCTCTAATTGCATTTTGGCCTTTATTACATTCATCTCTGTTCCTTCAGCCTTTATTCCCACATCATATGTCATCGTTACATTTTCTTCGTTTTTAAAAGCTTCATTCGCTTTATTGAAAACATCCTTCGCTGTTAATTCCTTTTCTTTCTGCACAGCTTCTTTTTTCGGCTCATCAGTCTTTTTTGTTTTCTCATTACTACACCCTACTCCTAGACCGACTGCAAGTACTAAACTTGAAATTAAAATAAATTTTTTCATAACGTCCCCTCCTTCCCAAAAATAATATCATCTCTTTTCCTATGAAATCTATATAATTCGTAATATTCTTCTTTAAATTTATTTCCTATATAGCAACATGTTTGAGAAAAAGTTTAAATATGATGTAAATAATAACAACTCATTTCAGGAGGTCATTATGAAAGCTATTATTTGCACAAAGTATGGACCACCTAATGTTCTCCAGCTTCAAAATATAGAAAAGCCTAAACCTAAGAAAAATGAAGTATTAGTTAAAATTCACGCAACAAGTGTATCGACTGGAGATTGTAGAATACGTGGCTTTAATAGCCCCCTCTTATTTTGGATTCCTATGCGGATCATATTAGGTTTCAGAAAACCGAGAAAACCTATACTTGGCGTAGAGTTATCCGGTGAAATCGAAGACATTGGATCAGATGTAACACAATTTAAAAAAGGAGATCCAGTTTTTGCATTAACAGAACTAAACCTTGGTGGTTATGCGGAATACACATGCGTGCATGAAAGTGGATTAATAGCATTAAAACCTACCAATGTGACATATGAAGAAGCTGCCGTTATTCCTTTTGGCGGAACTTCAGCATTGCACTTCCTTAGAAAAGGACAGATAAAAAAAGGGCAACGAGTACTTATATACGGCGCCTCTGGGTCAGTAGGGACAGCTGCCGTACAACTTGCGAAATACTTCGGGGCGACTGTCACAGCCATTTGTAGTAGTTCGAATTTCGATTTAGTAACAGCTTTAGGGGCAGACAACGTAATTGATTATATGAAAGAAGATTTTACTAAGCGGGGCGATCACTACGATATTATATTTGACGCAGTTGGAAAATATAAAAAGTCTCTTTGTACAGATGCATTAATGTCTAATGGAAAATATGTATCTGTGAACGGAATGATGGCAAAAGTCAGTAAAGAAGATATGAACCTACTAAAACAACTAGCTGAAACAGAAAAGCTAAAACCTGTTATTGATAGAACTTACCGATTAGAAGAAGTTGTAGAAGCCCATACGTATGTAGAAATGGGCCATAAGAAAGGAAATGTTTCGATTACCTTAAAATAAAATATATTCTGAAAATATCATTGACAATTCTTTTTGTAAGATTTACTATTAGTACCATATTCAAAACTACATACACATACTCTTATCAAGAGTGGCGGAGGGACTGGCCCGATGATGCCCGGCAACCGAGCTTATGACGTATAAGCTAAGGTGCTAATTCCTGCAAAACGAGTTTTCGTTTTGGAAGATAAGAGAGGAATCTATTTCGTCTATTCGGCACCTCTCTTATTTTTGGGAGGTGCTTTTTATTTTGGAACGTATATGAAGGGGGATTTATAGATGAAAAAGGTATTATTAAGCATTGTAAGCGGAGCAGTATTATTATTAGGCGCATGTAGCGCGAGTTCAGATAAAGAGGTAAAAGCATTAGACGAGAAAAAGATTACTGTCGGTGTAACAGGTGGGCCGCATGAACAAATTTTTGAAAAGGTAAAAGAAGTTGCAGCAAAAGATGGTCTGGAAATTGACATAAAAGTATTTAATGATTATGTAGCGCCAAACGTATCTTTAGATGAAAAAAGCCTTGATGTAAATAGCTACCAAACGAAATCGTATTTAGATGTATTTAAAGCTGAACGCAATATGAAATTAGCTGAAGTATTTTCAACAGTAACATTCCCTATGGGCGTATATTCTAAAGATATAAAAGATGTAAAAGACTTAAAAGAGGGCGATGCAATTGCTGTACCAAATGACCCAACGAATGAACTGCGAGCTTTAAAATTATTTGAAAAAGCAGGGGTTTTAAAAGTTGATCCAAAGGCTACAGAAAAAGCGACTGCAAAAGATGTAATTGAAAATCCAAAAAAATTAAAGATTGTCGAATTAGAGGCATCTCAATTACCAACGCAACTAAGTGAAGTGAACGCAGCTGCAATTAACACAAACTTTGCATTAGGTGCAAAATTAAGTCCGGCGAAAGATTCTATTTTCCGCGAAGGAAAAGATTCACCATATGTGAACTGGGTCGTTGTTCGTACTGAAAATAAAGATGATGCCGTTGTAAATAAATTAAAGAAAGCTTATCAATCTAAAGAAGTAAAAGAGTTTATCGAGAAAAAATTTGATGGTTCAGTTTTACCATCTTGGTAGGAGCTGACGATAATGATTGAATTAAAAAACATATCCAAAGTATTTTCAACAAAAAAAGGGACTGTTGAGGCTCTTAAGTCTACTTCCCTTAAAGTAGAAAAAGGCGAGGTATTTGGAATCATTGGGTATAGCGGCGCTGGTAAAAGCACATTGATTCGATGTGTAAATTTATTAGAAAAACCAACGACAGGAAATATCATTGTAAACGAACAAGACTTAACAACGTTATCGACAAAAGAACTAGCAAAAGCGAGACAAAAAATCGGAATGATCTTTCAAGGATTCAATTTACTTAAAACTGTTACCATCTATGAAAACATTGCATTACCTTTACGCCTTGCTGGCATTCCAAAAGCGGAAATTAAAAAAAGGGTAGAAAAATATTTACGCATTGTCGATCTTTTCAATCGAAAAGATGCTTATCCAAGTGAACTTTCTGGCGGTCAAAAACAGCGCGTTGCAATTGCACGTGCACTATCACATGAGCCTGAAGTGTTATTAAGTGATGAAGCAACGAGCGCTTTAGATCCAGAAACAACTGATTCTATTCTTGATTTGTTATTAAAGATTAACGAAGAAATTGGAATTACGATTTTACTCATTACACACGAAATGAACGTTATCCAACGTATATGCGACCGCGTTGCCGTTATGGAACATGGATCTGTAGTCGAAAGCGGGACTGTGAAAGATATTTTCACAAACCCACAACATGTAACAACGAAGAAATTTGTAAATAGCGCCTTTGCAGCTAAAATTCCAGAAGAGGTACAGAAAGAACTTCAGAATACTGGAGAAATTGTAACACTTTCATTTATTGGCACTACTTCAGGTGAACCTGCCTTAGCTGTTGCCACAAAACGTTTCCAAGTGTATCCGAATATTTTATCCGGTAATATTACGCAGTTAAAACATGAAGCATATGGGAAACTAGTCGTTCATATGCAAGGAGAACAAAATGAAATCCACCGTGCTTTATCATTTTTACAAGAACAAGGAATCATCGTAGAAGGAGGTAGAACAGATTATGGGAAACAAGTCCTTTTTGGATGAATGGGGTAAAGTCATATGGGAAGCCACAATTCAAACCTTTCAAATGACATCTATTTCATTACTCATCTCAATCCTTATTGCACTGCCACTTGGCGTCACACTTGTTTTAACGAGACCTGGTGGGCAGCGTGAAAATAAAATCATCTATCCTATTCTTAATACAATTATTAATATCATTCGCTCTCTTCCATTTATCATTCTATTATTCTTCATCTTACCTTTTACAAAGTTTCTAATGGGAACATCCATTGGCGTACAAGGTGTTATCGTACCGCTTGTCGTCTTCACAGCCCCTTATATCGCACGTTTAATGGAGACAGCTTTACTAGAAGTAGATCGCGGTGTCATTGAAGCCTACCAAGCGATGGGCATTTCTACTATAAAAATCATTTGGCACGTCATGGTTAAAGAAGCTCGTCCCTCCCTTGTACTTGGATCAACAATTGCAACGATTGGCTTAATCGGCGCAACAGCAATGGCTGGTCTTGTAGGTGCTGGCGGGCTAGGGGACTTAGCATATCGCTTCGGACATTTACGCTATGAACCTGAAGTAATGTATGCAACCGTCTTTATTCTAATTATCCTCGTTCAAGGATTACAGTCTTTAGGTAATGGGGTTGCACGAAGACTGAAGAAAGATTAAAAAAGAAGGTATCTCACCAGGGTGAGATACCTTCTTTTTATCTTTTAAATCCGCCTTCTGAATGAATAACTTGCCCCGTAATCCACTCAGCTTCTTCACTTACTAAAAATTTAATGAGTCTAGCTGCATCCTTTGGCTCACCAATTCTGCCAAAAGGAAACATTGGCTTTAACCCTTGTTTTATCTCTTCAGTCATCCATCCTGTATCGGTTGGTCCTGGATTAATTGCATTCACTGTTATTCCTAATTGAGCTACTTCTGCTGACAACGTACTAGTAAGAGCATCAATAGCTCCCTTCGTTGTCGCATAAGCTAGTTCTCCTGCCATAGGACCTTGAAATTGCCCCGAAGTCATATTAACAATTCTACCACCAGATTTCTTATCAAATCCTCGGGCAAATTGACTACTGAGCAATGTAGTCGCACGAATATTAACCATATAATGCTTATCTAATTCTTCAGCAGTCAACGTAGAGAAATCATTATTCGTAGAATATGCTGCATTATTAATTAATATATGAGGGTACCCTAATTGTTCAGTAACTTTATTTAAAAGCTCTTTCGGTGCATCATTCCGAGTTAAATCTAACTCCATGCTCAATACTCTAACACCTTTTTGTAATAGCTCTTCTTTTAATTGTATTTGTTCATTTTTATCAACGCCCCAAGGCATCTCTTTATCATAATCCGTCCAATACGTAAAAAATATATCGTATCCTGCTTCAGCTAATTCTTTACAAATCGCTGCTCCTATACCGTCTAGACGACTTACGCCTGTAACAACTGCTACTTTATTTTTTAATTGTTTCATCATATACTCCTCCAAGTTTAAAGGACGCATATTTTATATAAGAGATATAAATTTCCCCACCTAGACCTCTGTCCTTACAAAAGGGATGTACAAGCCAACTATGCAGTCCTTGCATGATTTACAAATAGCTAAATAAACCCTCACTTATGAGAGAAAAATTCATCTATCCAATTTCTAATCATTACAAGTTCATCCACATATCGAGTCCTTGTCTCCTTTCCATATATCTCTGTTTCTATCATACCAATATGATGTACTATTTCAAATGATAAAAAAATAAAAACCAATATTCCATTCCAAACTTCTATCGAATTTATTATATTATAATATAATAAATAATGGAAATAATCAGAAAAATACTGGTAAATATTGACTAACCTTCTTATAATAAAACGTGGGGCTAATGTGAGAATTTAGTTTTAAACAAATAGGGGGAAGAAATATGTCAAAAAAATTACTTTCTTTATTTTCTGCAGTAATCGTAGCAGCTTTTGTAATAACCGGCTGTGGTCAAAGCGATACGACAAATAAAGAACAAAAAGAGAATGCAACAAAAGAAAGCAAAACGGAAAAAACAGATACAACGAAAGAAAGTAAACCTACTGAAAAAAAATCCGAAGATAAAAAGCCTGAAAATACAGCTACTGGATCAAGCGACTACTCTAAGCTGATTTCCTATATGGAAAAAGAAACAGGTGGTAAAACAAAAGTTCTTTTTGAAAATAAAGAACCACAAGTCTATAAAGCTGAAGATGTTTCAGTATCAATGAATAGTTACACATTAGTTGAATTAAATGGATTCCATACAAACTTCGATATTCCGTTTAATCGTCAAACAGAAGGCGGAGTTATTCTTGTGAACTACAGCGTAAAAAATAGTTCAGCTAAAGATATTTATTATATGCCAGCATTGGACATGTCATTTACTGGCGCGCAGAAAGCATATAGTAACTATAAAGATTTAATTCCAAAAGAAGATCAGCTCCCAACTAAACTTGCTCCAACGAATGATTACTTAGTAAAAGCAGGAGAAACTATTTCTGGTTATATCGCTTATCCATTCGGAAAAGATGATCTAGCGAAAATTTCAAGTCTCTCAACAGTCTCAGTCACAGTCCCAACTGCACAAGCTAATAAAGGAAAATTTGATGCTCCAATCGGAAATCCTGGAAGCTTTTCATTAAGTTTAAACAAACAGGGTGCTGAAAAAGTTGCAACAGATAATACTTTCTACCAAGATAAAGCTACAGCTAATAACATGGGCGATAAAAAAATGTTAAAAGAGAAATCAAGTATTAATAACAACCAAGAATTAGGCGCTGTTAATGTTACATTAGACGGATACCAATTCACTCAATTCACACCAAATTCCGTCGAAGCTCCACGCTTTGCAAATTTTAAAAACGGTCTTGTTCTGTTAACAGTAAAATTCAAGCTTGATAACAAAGATGTTCAAGACGTTTCACTATCTCCTATAAGCTCTACATTAAGAGTGAATGATGGTACACAATATACGATTAATGAAGGTATGCTATTAAATTATGACTATAATGCTGCAGTTAAAACTGGAACATCTGGAGAGTTACTACAAGTATATATTTTAGATCAAGAGCAGTATGAAAAGATTTGGAAAGACAAAAGCTTTGAGATTGAGTTAGGACCTATGAGAAATAAAGAAGCTAAAGATATTTCACAAGGTAAAAAAGCTAAATTTACATTACCTAAATAATTTACTAAGTATATATTAGAAAAGGCATATAACATATGATTGTTATATGCCTTTTTCATTTTATAAAAACACCATTTTTGTTCACACTTTATCCGTTGTGAATCTTTTCACAATGGATATATAATAAACTTGTAAATACAATATTGGAGGGATTTCAATGATTATCAATTTTTTAAGAACTGATAAACGTGCTGCTTTCATATTATTACTTTTACGGCTTTACATAGGGTATAAATGGCTCGCTGCTGGGATAGGTAAAGTTTTCGGACAATCTTTTGATGCAAGTGGTTTTCTAAAGGGCGCTATCGCTCAAGCATCAGGTGACCATCCTGCAGTACAAAGTTGGTGGGCAGATTTTCTTCAACATTTTGTTCTTCCAAACGCAGACCTATTTAGCTTTTTAGTTCAATGGGGAGAAATTTTAGTAGGTCTAGGTTTAATTTTAGGCGGATTAACAAAAACAGCTGCATTTTTCGGAATCATAATGAATCTTTCATTTTTATTAAGCGGAACTGTTAGTGTAAACCCAAATCTGCTTATTTTAACTATGTTCATTTTAGTTGCAGGGCAAAACGCTGGACGTATTGGATTAGATGGCTATGTTTTCCCTAAACTTTTCCGTAAAAATAACCACGGAACATATAAATTAAGTAAAACTGCGTAGTAACAGTTTACTTTTAAAATATAAATAAGAAAAAGAGCCTGAGTATAGGCTCTTTTTCTTATTTATATTTTAAACTTTTAACGAGCCACGAAAACCTCTGGCAGCATAGTAAGAGTCTGCTCCATTGTGGTACACGAAAACATGTCCGAAGCGATAATCACAAAATAGAGCACCACCGAGTTCTCGAATATCTGAAGGTGTTTGTACCCAACTTGATGATTTCATGTCAAAATCCCCAAGTTGTTGCAATTCCCGATATTGTTCTTCCGTTAATAGTTCAATGCCCATAGCATTTGCAACATCAATAACATTATTTTCTGGTTTATGTTTTTTTCTTGATTCTAACGCTTCAAGATCATAACAAAGACTTCTGCGGCCTTTAGGACTCTCCTTTGAACAATCATAGAAAGTATATTCGTCCTTTTCTTCATCATAACCGACAACATCCGGCTCACCGCCAGTTACTTCCATTTCGTTAAGTGACCATAATTTTTCAGCATTAGCTTCTATCTTAGCTTCAACCTTAGCCCATTCAAGACCTTCATGGCGGTTCATATTTTTCTCAAAACGAGCTTGCAATACTTTCAATAACTCTTGACGTTTTTCTACTAGTAAGTCATTTTTATTTCCTGTCATATTAGTCCTCCCTGATGTGTGTACAGATATTAGTTTAAGTATATATTTTATAATAAATCATCTCAAGATGAAGACCGTTTCAGCCTTATGTCTTGTACAAACATCCATTATAAAGTTCTAAAACCCTCCATACTTTCTCCAAGAATATAGTGTGAAAACCACATCAAATTCTGCTTCATAATAGCTACATTCATTCCCGGCTGATTAGGACTATATGCCATTCCTTTAAATATAATTAATTCTGTATCCACTTCCATATCCATTAATCCTTGATATAGATCATATGCATTTGTAATTGGAATTCTTGCATCCTTTTCTCCATGCTGAATTAAGGTAGGCGTACAAGCTGATTCAATATACGTCATAGGTGATGTCTTCGTATATATCTCTGGATCATTCCATGGAGTATTTCCTAAATACATTCTAATAAAGTAAGGTATATCTGTATTTACATAATGGGTACTCCAGTTAGTGATTCCACCGCCAACTGAAATAGCTTTAAATCGACTACTAAATGTAGAACAGAAAGCTGATACATATCCACCGTTGCTCCATCCCATAACTCCTACTCTATCCTTGTCTACCATCCCTTTTTCTACTAGTTCATCCACTCCAGATATAACATCATCGTAGTCAGCAATCCCCTGTTTTCTATAGTTAGCTTTTAAAAATTCATTACCATAACCTGAACTTCCTCTGTAATTTGGTTCTAAAACGATAAAGCCTTTTTCAATAAACTGTTCAATCGGATATTTCTCATTGAAGCAGTCTGAAAATATCGGAAAAGACGCCCAAGCCGGACCGCCGTGAATTACTACTAATAAAGGATATTTTTTATTAGTATCAAACTCTACCGGCGTTGATAAAACACCTTCTATTTCAAGACCATCGCTACTTTTCCATGAGATGATTTCCCTGTTACTTCTAAGTTTCCCTTTGAAAAAGCTATTCTCATCCGTTATTTTTTTATCGTCTAAATAGATTTCAAAGGTTTCATTTGTTATTGCCTTATTGTAGGATATATATTTGCCATCCTTTGTTATAGAAGCATCCATTATAAAGCCATCTACTTTTTCGCTTAGTATTTCCACAGTTCCATCTTCAGCTAGCAACCCAATAAGATAATTCGTTTTATTCTGCCATCTAATTAAAATCCCTTTAGCTGTCCACTGTAATGGCATAACCGTACTATCAAAATCTGTTAAAGGTTGAATTAGCTCTCCATTATGAATATCATATATCTCTAACGTACTATCTTGTATATAGTTTCTATAGTAATCCCTCTCTCTTATGCTTGCTGAGTAACAAATTTTGCTGCCCTCTGGAGAAAAGCAAACACTCCCTCCCAACAATTTATCCACATTCAGCTTTTGTAGCTCTCCAGCTTTAATATGGAGTATGTATAGATCTCCATTTATATAATCTGCCATATTTGAGCTTGGTGTCGCCATAAATACAACCTTTTTACCATCATTTGAAATATCAAATTCATGGATATGAAAATCCTTACCATCAGTTAATCGATAAACAACTCTGTTCTCATGTTCATCTGTATCACTTTGTATCACCTTTTCTATTTCAATGTAATATAAACAATTATTCTGGTGTTCCTTACTTACATGATGGAAATCTCCATATAATTCCTTACGTTTCTTTATTTCCTCACATTCTTTTGACTGTGCAACATAATAAAAACCTTTGCCAGCAGGATCCCATTTGAATGTACTAATTCCTTCCTTCTCATCAGTAATTTGAACCTCGCTATAACTATCTAGCGACTTAACAAATATCTGATTTTTCCCATCACCAACTGGACTAAGATATGCGATACACTTAGCATCTGGAGACCATAATGGGTGTGTACTATCTATATCCCCATTTGATAATGGGTAACTCTGCTTCTTATCTTTTTCATATATCCATACATGATTCCTATATGTATTGTCTTTCCAATCAGCCGTCTTCTTTACAAATGCTACGTTTTTACCATCATCACTTATGTTTGTACTTGATAAGGTTGGTAATGAAATAATCTCTTCTATACTTAGATATGTTTTTTTAATCGTTTTCATCAATATCCCCCCCTGAAATGTCCATAAATCTCTCGTCTCTTTTTGTCGTAATCAAAGAAATTGTTCATGAATACTTAAAATAATAATGGAAAATTCAGATAAATAAAAGTGAATTTGATAAAGTAAAACTTTAATCTATAGGGTTCTATCCACTTACCAATTCTAGATGTTATTTTCCGACACAAAAATACCCCTTTAGATAAAATATCTAAAGGGGTACAAATTTGTAAATTTATTTTAAAGCTACAACTATATTTATTAACCTACCAATCTCCTACTCAACAGTAACAGACTTAGCTAAGTTACGTGGCTTATCAACGTCACACTCGCGGTGAAGTGCTGCGTAGTATGAGATAAGTTGTAATGGAATAACTGCTACTAGCGGTGCTAGTGCTTCGTGTACAGCTGGTAATACGAAGCTGTCACCTTCCATTTCTAAGCCTTTCATTGAGATGATACATGGGTTAGCACCGCGTGCTACTACTTCTTTCACGTTGCCGCGAATTCCAAGGTTTACGTGCTCTTGTGTAGCAAGTGCGATAACTGGTGTACCATTTTCGATTAAAGCGATTGTACCGTGTTTTAACTCTCCTCCAGCAAATCCTTCTGCTTGGATGTAAGAGATTTCTTTTAGTTTTAACGCACCTTCTAATCCTACGTAGAAGTCTACGCTACGTCCGATGAAGAAACAGTTACGCGTTGTCGCTAAAAATTGTTTTGCTAATGCGTCCATTTCTTCTTTTTGATCACAAAGTTCTATCATTGCATTTGCTACAAGTCCTAGTTCGTGTGTTAAATCGAAATCAAGAACTTCACCTTTTGCTTTAGCAATATCAGCTGCTAAAATTGAAAGTACTGCAAGCTGTGCTGTGTAAGCTTTCGTTGATGCAACTGCAATTTCTGGTCCAGCATATAACGGAAGTGTATAATCAGCTTCACGAGAAAGAGTAGAACCAGGCACGTTTGTAATTGTTAATGCTTTATGACCCATTTCATTTGTTTGTACAAGTACTGCACGGCTATCAGCAGTTTCACCACTTTGTGAAATGTAAATGAAGAATGGTCTTTCTGTTAATAATGGCATGTTGTAAGAGAATTCACTTGCTACATGCACTTCAACTGGCATTTTTGCAAACTTCTCGATAAATTGTTTTCCAACAAGACCTGCATGATAGCTCGTTCCACATGCAATGATGTAAATACGATCGCTATCTAAAATCGCATTGCGAATGTCTTGATTTAATTCAATCTCGCCATTTTCATCTTGATACTTTTGAATTATATTACGGATTACAAGTGGTTGCTCATCGATTTCTTTAAGCATGAAGTGAGGATATGTTCCCTTTTCAATATCACTTGCGTCTAATTCCGCTGTAAACGGTGCACGTTCAATCGTTTCACCTTGTAAGTTTTTAATTGTAATACTTTCTTTCGTTACGATTACGATTTCTTTATCCATTAACTCAATAAATTGATCTGTAACTTGTAACATCGCCATAGCGTCGCTTGCCACAACATTAAAGTTGTCACCAACACCTACTAATAGCGGGCTTTTGTTTTTAGCAACATAAATCATGTTTGGATTTTCAGCATCAAGTAATCCGATTGCATAAGAGCCATGTAAAAGAGATAGCGTATTACGGAACGCTTCTTCTACACTTAATCCTGTGCTCACTTGTTGTTCCATAAGCTGTACGATAATCTCTGTATCTGTTTCACTTACGAACGTTACATCTTGTAAATATTCCTTTTTCACTAATTCATAGTTTTCAATTACACCGTTATGAACTAGTGTAAAGCGTTTTGATGTACTTTGATGCGGATGCGCGTTTACTTTACTTGGAACACCGTGTGTAGCCCAGCGTGTGTGTCCGATACCTACGCTTGCTGCTACGTTCTCATCTACGATTTCACGAAGTTTTGCGATACGGCCTTTTTCTTTGTATACAACAACACCGTTCTCTGCTTGTACTGCAATACCTGCTGAATCATATCCACGATATTCTAGCTTTTCTAAACCTTTTAATAAAATTTCCTTTGCATCTTGCTCTCCAATAAATCCTACGATTCCACACATGTTTAGTCGCCGTTACAAATGCTTACACTGCTCTGCGAACATGTAACGACATAGTCCGATACCATTTTTATTTATACTAAAAAAACGGATTACATATTGCTAGCCCTGTAAGCTTGTAACGGCTTTCACCTTCCTCTCGATTGGGTTTAAGTCCGTATATACTTATACAGCTAGTTTTCATCCGTTCCTCTTCTCTCATCACACTTTCACCTTTGTCCACTAAGTCACCTTAATGATTTAAGTAAAAGTTTGCGGTTGTGATGAACAACCGGGAGTCATCCGCCGAAATCTCGATAAACCCCACCTCGTCAACTACACTATTTGTAGTTCTGGCGCTTTTATAATTTACAATATTTCCTTTGAGAAAAAGAACAAGACCATCTTATAACAAACATGGATAAACCGTCAATGAAATTTTTTTCATCGTCTATAAAACATATGAAAAAGGAGCACTTTTTGTGCTCCTTTTTCATATAAATTCAGCTAATTACTCAGCGCCAACTTCGGCTTTCACAACTTCTACAATGCGATGTACATATGCATCACAAACTTCTTGTGTTGGTGCTTCTGCCATTACACGAATAAGTGGCTCTGTTCCAGATGGACGAACAAGAATACGGCCATCACCGTTCATTTCTTCCTCTACAACACGAATAATTTCTTTAATTTTTTCATTTTCTAATGCTAATTTTTTATCTGTTACACGAACGTTTACTAGCAATTGTGGGAATTTCGTCATTTCTCCTGCAAGCTCAGATAATGGTTTTTTCGTCATTTTCATGATGTTTACAAGTTGAAGTGCACTTAACATTCCGTCACCAGTTGTAATGTAATCAAGTAAGATAATATGGCCTGATTGTTCTCCACCTAAGTTGTAACCACCGCGTTTCATCTCTTCCATTACATAGCGGTCACCAACTGCTGTTTTATCACTTGTAATATTGTTTGCTTCAAGTGCTTTGTAGAAACCTAAGTTACTCATAACAGTTGAAACAACTGTATTATGTTTTAATTGACCAGTTTCTTTCATGTACTTCGCACAAATAAACATAATTTGATCACCGTCAACGATGTTTCCTTTTTCGTCTACAGCAATTAAACGGTCGCCATCGCCATCAAAAGCAAGTCCGATATCCGCACCTTTTTCTTTTACCAATTCAGCTAAGCCTTCTGGATGTGTAGATCCTACACCCTCGTTAATATTCATACCGTTTGGAGAAGTTCCCATTGTTGAAATATCAGCTTCTAGGTCTGCAAATAAGTATGGAGCTAGAGAAGAAGTTGCACCATGTGCACAATCTAAAGCGATATGTAGGCCAGAGAAATCTTCTTCAACAGTTTGTTTAATGTACTGTAAATATTTTTGTCCACCTTCAAAGTAATCGCTCACTTGTCCAAGATTAGTACCTGTCGGACGTGGTAGTTCATCAACTTCTTTGTCTAATAAAGCTTCAATCTCAGCTTCTTGCTCATCTGTTAATTTAAAGCCGTCTGAACCAAAGAATTTAATACCGTTATCTTGTACTGGATTATGAGATGCAGAAATCATAACACCTGCTTGTGCATCTAGTGCTTTTGTTAAATAAGCAACACCCGGTGTAGAAATAACGCCAAGGCGCATTACTTCTGCTCCAGTTGATAATAGACCTGCTACTAAAGCTCCTTCTAACATATGGCCAGATACACGTGTATCACGACCGATAATTACTTTTGGACGATCTGTATCTTTTGTTAATACATAACCACCAAAACGCCCAATTTTGAAAGCTAATTCAGGTGTTAACTCCTTATTTGCAACTCCACGTACTCCATCTGTACCAAAATATTTACCCATTATGATTCGCTCCTTTTTCTTGCTCTTTTTGATTATGGTTATCTACCGTTGGTTCTTGACTATTTTCTTTATCTTGATTTTGATTATTTTCCTGTTCCGTTTCTTTTTCTTGATTGGATTCAGGATTTTTTGGCTTCTCATTTTGATTTTCTTGATTGGTGTTTGAATCCGGTTGTTGACCGTTACCCTGTACTTCTTTATCTGGTTTTTCTTTCTTTACAATAGTAACTTTAGCACTTTTTTGTTTTGGCTCTATTGAAATATTACCAGGACCACTCACTTGAATAGAAATATCTTTCGTCCCTGAAGATACATTTTGCAAATTAATTACCGCTGTGATTTGGGCAGCTGTTATTTTATCTACTATACTTGCTTCTCCTGAAATATCAACACTTATCTTTCCATCTTGCGGCGAAATTAGCTGAGCCGTAACATCTTTAGAAAGTCCATTTTTTTGGATTGGGATGCCATCAATCGTTTTTGTTTTCGTTTGTTTTGTTTTTTGCACTCCCACTGAAACCTTCACTTGATTCGGTTTTGCACTGGTTACACCCTTGGGTAATAAAACAGAGGCATCGAATGTTGTAGACTCTGTCAATTGACTAAGATCTACTTCGACCCCCTCTAGCGATTGTATATTATCCAAAATATCTTTTGGACCAGCTATCGTTACCTCTCTCGGCTCGACACTGATATTTGTAACTGCCAATCCTTCTGCTAAACTCCCCTTCTTCGTATACGTTACAGGAACAGTTTTTTCAGTATTATTGGCTGTAGTTTGCGTTGCCACATTCAACGTTACACTAATTTTAGATGGACTTGTTCTTACATTTAAACGTTTTCCTTCTTTATTGTATAATGTAACTTCGGGCGTTTTTGTAACAGTTTTATTAACACCTTTTAAATCAACATACGCTTTGGCAGATGAAATGCTTTCAATTTCTTCTTTCGTCCCAACTACCTCAACAGTATCCGGTTTAATGCTTGATTTTTCGAGAGTAGCCCCCGCTGGCATTTGATCCTCATTTGATAATTTCAAATCTACATGAACATATTTTCTCGCCTTTTCATGAAGAGTAACTTTAATTGTTGATGGCTGAACTGTTCCTTTCACATCGTCTGGAAGCCCGTTCGTTTTTAAAGAAATCTCATAAGTTCCTTTTGGACTATCTCGCAGATCAATTGGTATGTCAAATTGTTTTTTTGCTTTTGCTGTAGCAACTGATGCTTTTGGGCCTTCTAACTTCACCTTCACGCCCTCTGCTGGAATACCACTTACAATATATTTCTCCTCATCATACTTAAGATTAATCTCATAATTAGTTAATGTTTCTTTCGTATCATTTGCAAAAGGTAATATACCTGATGTCGTATTTTTCTCAGTTAACGTCGCTGACATAAAAAGCATACACGCCAATAGTAATGAGATCCCTTTTAAAAACCAATGATTCTCCATTAACTTATCCATGACGCTTTCTCCTCCAATTCCATAAAGACGAAGAAGTCGTTTTTTCGTTCCCACTAAATTCAGCTAATAACATATCCTTCAGCTGTTCTGTCTTCAAATCACGATGCAACTTACCATTTTTCGTTAAAGAAATTTGACCAGTTTCTTCAGACACAACTACTGTAATACTATCAGTAACTTCACTAACTCCCATTGCAGCACGATGTCTAGTTCCTAATTCTTTAGAAATAAACGGACTTTCTGATAATGGAAGATAGCATGCTGCTGCTTTAATTGTACTTCCTTGCATAATTACCGCTCCGTCATGAAGAGGTGTATTTGGAATAAAAATATTAATAAGTAATTCCGATGATACGTTTGCATTCAGCGGAATACCCGTTTCCACATAATCACCCATACCGGTCTCTTTTGACAAAGTAATTAATGCACCTATTCTACGTTTCCCCATATATTCGGTTGCTTTTGCTATCGCTGTTGCAACCATTTCAGGTTCATCATCCTCATGCGGTCCAACACGCGAAAATAAACTCCCGCGCCCTAGCTGCTCAAGTGCTCTTCGCAATTCTGGCTGAAAGATAATAATAACGGCTAAAAATCCCCATGTTAATACTTGTTCAGTTAGCCAAGATAACGTATGCAATTCAAGGAAAATACTAATCATCTTAACGACAATGATAACTGTAATCCCTTTTAAAAGTTGAACAGCTTTCGTCCCTCGGATTATGAGAATCAGCTTATATATAATAAACCATACAATGGCAATATCTAATGCCGTACTAAGATATTTCAAAATGGTCGTATCTTCAAAAGGCATGCTATCCCTTCCTCCTACTTACGAGCAATTCTATCCATATATTGAAATATTGTTTTATGCTCTATCTGTATGTATTTCCAACAACTAGTTAATTATACCATACATGAAACAAACGACAATTACAAACAACCCCCTTTAGCTCAAATTGGTAAGATGTCAAACATTTTTATCTTACAGTATAATATAAATCATTATTATACGCCTATTTTCAAATAAAAAAAGCAACTTCTCAGTTGCTTTTCTTACATTTATTTTAGTTTTTCACCGAATAAAGAACCCATTAAAGCAACTGCTGTTGTTGCCGTTCTATTTCTCTCATCTAAAATCGTATTTACCTCAACAAATTCAGCAGATGTGATAATATCCGCTTCTGCTAACATTTCCATCGCCAAGTGACTTTCACGATAAGATAGACCACCAATTACAGGCGTCCCAACACCTGGTGCATCATGAGGATCAAGACCATCTAAATCTAATGATAAGTGTACACCATCAGTATGAGATAAATATGCGATTGTTTCTTCCATAACAGCCGTCATCCCCATACGATCAATTTCATGCATTGAGAACACTTTAATACCTTCATTGCGAATGAAATCTTTTTCTCCTTCATCCAATGCACGCGCACCGATAATTACGACATTCTCTTTTTTCACCTTTGGATATGCTCCATATAAATCTACAAGTGAAGAATGTCCATAACCTAAACTTGCTGCAAGTGACATACCGTGAATATTTCCAGATGGTGAAGTTTCCTCTGTATTTAAATCACCGTGTGCATCATACCAAATAACACCTAAGTTTTTATAATGTTTTGCTACACCAGCTAATGTACCGATAGCAATACTATGGTCACCACCTAATACAAGTGGAAAACGACCTTCTTCTATAATATGATCCACCTTACTTGCTAATTCATTACATACAGTTGCAACTTGTGTAAGGTTTCTTAATTTTGTATTTTCATCTATCTCTTTTTCTCTCTCTATACGTATATCTCCCATATCTTTAACGTCATATCCAATTTCTTCAATTCTTTCAATTACCCCTGCATAACGGATTGCGCTCGGTCCCATATCAACGCCACGACGCATCTGCCCTAAATCCATTGGAACTCCAATAACTGAGATTTCTTTTTTCATAGATAGTATCCCCCTTCTGTGCCTTCACTAAATATTTTAAATCTTTTATATAGTCTGACTCAACTCGACATTTTTCTGTATGGATATACAAATTATTCACTTATATTCACGTTCAAAATCAAATTTCAAGACTATTCTATGTATAAAGTTAACTTAATGAAACAATCACAATCACTATTATTAAATAATAATAAAAAAACACCCCTACATTTAGAAGTGTTTTTCTGACGCTATTTTCCATACTGTTGCAATATTCTTCGTTGTCATTTCAATATTTTCTTCTGCTACTCTATATGCTTCTTCTAGTGTCATCGGTCTCGTTGTAATACTAAATACCGCATCTATTCCTTTCTCGTACACGGCTGAATAATCAGATGATACAGACCCTCCAATGGCAATTACAGGCACAGAAAAACGTTTCGCACGCCCCGCAACACCAACAGGAGCCTTCCCATATGCAGTTTGTTCATCTATTCTACCTTCACCAGTTATAATGAGGTCTGCATCTTCTATATGTTTATCGAAATTTGTATAATCCAATACAATTTCAATGCCCCTTCGCAAGTCTCCCTTTAGCACTGAAATAACAGCCGCCCCCATTCCTCCTGCTGCCCCTGCACCAGGTATTTCAGATACATCAGAAGATACATATCTTTTAAGGATATTCGCATAATGTTTTAAATTCTCATCTAGCTCTTTCATCATCTCTATATTCGCACCCTTTTGTCTCCCAAATACGAAAGATGCTCCCTGCATTCCGACTAATGGATTATCCACATCACATGCCGCTTCTATCTTTACCCCCTTTAAGCGTGGGTCCATTTGTGAAAAATCAATAGCAACAATCGAATGTAACGTACCTCCAGATGGATCTATTACTTCACCCTTATCATTTATAAATCTTACTCCTAAAGCTGCTAACATGCCTGCCCCACCATCATTTGTAGCACTTCCTCCAAGTCCTAAAATTATGTACTCCGCCCCTTGATTTAGCGCATGTAATATAAGTTCTCCTGTTCCTTTTGTCGTTGTAATAAGTGGGTTTCGCTTTTCAACTGGAACGTGCTGTAATCCTGATGCTGCTGCCATTTCAATAAACGCTGTCTTTTTATCTTTAGACACGCCATAAAAAGCTTGCACACTTTCTCTAAGCGGTCCTGTCACACTAATTGATATAATTCTCCCCCCTGTAGCATCAACAAGCGATTCAACCGTCCCTTCTCCTCCATCTCCAATTGGTATTTTCACATACTTTGCATTAGGAAAAATTGCTCTAAAACCTCTTTCAATAGCTTCACATACTTCTATAGCTTTTAGGCTTTCTTTATATGAATCAGATGCAATAACAACTTTCACAATTATCCCCCATCCCTTATTTTTACGTTTTCTTCATTTTAAACGATAAATATAAAAGTTGTCTTTTTAAACACAAAAAAGCTTACATCATATGATGTAAGCTTTTTCTATTTAGATGGAGCCTAGCGGGATCGAACCGCTGACCTCCTGCGTGCAAGGCAGGCGCTCTCCCAGCTGAGCTAAGGCCCCTTAGTAATAAAGCGGAAGACGGGATTCGAACCCGCGACCCCAACCTTGGCAAGGTTGTATTCTACCACTGAACTACTTCCGCGAAAATGGTGAGCCATGAAGGATTCGAACCTTCGACCCTCTGATTAAAAGTCAGATGCTCTACCAACTGAGCTAATGGCTCGTAAATGGCTGGGCTAGCTGGATTCGAACCAGCGCATGACGGAGTCAAAGTCCGTTGCCTTACCGCTTGGCTATAGCCCATTAATATTTACTAGTATGGTTATCTTCTCAAAAAAATAAACCCTTTCAGGTTATTTTTAAGAAAATGGTGGAGGGGGGCAGATTCGAACTGCCGAACCCGAAGGAGCGGATTTACAGTCCGCCGCGTTTAGCCACTTCGCTACCCCTCCGACATTTAAACATATATGGTGGAGGATGACGGGATCGAACCGCCGACCCCCTGCTTGTAAGGCAGGTGCTCTCCCAGCTGAGCTAATCCTCCAAAAGTGGTGACCCGTACGGGATTCGAACCCGTGTTACCGCCGTGAAAGGGCGGTGTCTTAACCACTTGACCAACGGGCCAAAAATTTAAAAACTTTTCCAAGCTTCCAACCGGGCTTGAACCGGTGACCTCTTCCTTACCATGGAAGTACTCTACCAGCTGAGCTATGGAAGCATAATGGCTCCGCAGGTAGGAATCGAACCTACGACCGATCGGTTAACAGCCGATAGCTCTACCGCTGAGCTACTGCGGAATAATACAAGCCTGGCAACGTCCTACTCTCACAGGGACAAGGTCCCAACTACCATCGGCGCTAGAGAGCTTAACTTCCGTGTTCGGTATGGGAACGGGTGTGACCTCTCTGCCATCATTACCAGACTGTATTCATTTAAGACAAGAATTATTGTAACTCATTTAACTTCTAAAGTCAACAAGTTTTTTATATTCTTTCAAAACTAGATAACATTGCTTCATATTATATGGTTAAGTCCTCGATCTATTAGTATTCGTCAGCTCCACATGTCACCATGCTTCCACCTCGAACCTATCAACCTGATCATCTTTCAGGGATCTTACTAGCTTACGCTATGGGAAATCTCATCTTGAGGGGGGCTTCATGCTTAGATGCTTTCAGCACTTATCCCTTCCGCACATAGCTACCCAGCTATGCCCTTGGCAGAACAACTGGTACACCAGCGGTGCGTCCATCCCGGTCCTCTCGTACTAAGGACAGCTCCTCTCAAATTTCCTACGCCCACGACGGATAGGGACCGAACTGTCTCACGACGTTCTGAACCCAGCTCGCGTACCGCTTTAATGGGCGAACAGCCCAACCCTTGGGACCGACTACAGCCCCAGGATGCGATGAGCCGACATCGAGGTGCCAAACCTCCCCGTCGATGTGGACTCTTGGGGGAGATAAGCCTGTTATCCCCGGGGTAGCTTTTATCCGTTGAGCGATGGCCCTTCCATGCGGAACCACCGGATCACTAAGCCCGACTTTCGTCCCTGCTCGACTTGTAGGTCTCGCAGTCAAGCTCCCTTATGCCTTTGCACTCTACGAATGATTTCCAACCATTCTGAGGGAACCTTTGGGCGCCTCCGTTACACTTTAGGAGGCGACCGCCCCAGTCAAACTGCCCACCTGACACTGTCTCCCGGGTCGATAAGACCCGTAGGTTAGAATTTCAATACAGTCAGGGCGGTATCCCACCAGCGCCTCCACCGAAGCTAGCGCTCCGGTTTCAATGGCTCCCGCCTATCCTGTACAAACTGTACCAAAATTCAATATCAGGCTACAGTAAAGCTCCACGGGGTCTTTCCGTCCTGTCGCGGGTAACCTGCATCTTCACAGGTACTATAATTTCACCGAGTCTCTGGTTGAGACAGTGCCCAAATCGTTACACCTTTCGTGCGGGTCGGAACTTACCCGACAAGGAATTTCGCTACCTTAGGACCGTTATAGTTACGGCCGCCGTTTACTGGGGCTTCAGTTCAGAGCTTCGCTTACGCTAACCCCTCTCCTTAACCTTCCAGCACCGGGCAGGTGTCACCCCCTATACTTCGCCTTACGGCTTCGCAGAGAGCTGTGTTTTTGCTAAACAGTCGCTTGGGCCTATTCACTGCGGCTTTCCGTTAAGAAAGCACCCCTTCTCCCGAAGTTACGGGGTCATTTTGCCGAGTTCCTTAACCAGAGTTCTCTCGCACACCTTAGGATTCTCTCCTCGCCTACCTGTGTCGGTTTGCGGTACAGGCACCTTTTATCTCGCTAGAAGCTTTTCTTGGCAGCGGGGAATCAAAGACTTCGCTCCATAAGGAGCTTCCCCATCACAGCTCAGCCTTCACGATAAGCGGATTTGCCTACTTATCAGCCTAACTGCTTGGACGTGCACAACCAATCGCACGCTTCTTCTATCCTTCTGCGTCCCTCCATTGCTCAAACGATAAAGAGGTGGTACAGGAATATCAACCTGTTGTCCATCGCCTACGCCTGTCGGCCTCGGCTTAGGTCCTGACTAACCCTGAGCGGACGAGCCTTCCTCAGGAAACCTTAGGCATTCGGTGGACGGGATTCTCACCCGTCTTTCGCTACTCATACCGGCATTCTCACTTCTAAGCGCTCCACCAGTCCTTCCGGTCTGACTTCACTGCACTTAGAACGCTCCCCTACCACTGATACCATTGGTATCAATTCGCAGCTTCGGTGGTGTATTTAGCCCCGGTACATTTTCGGCGCAGAGTCACTCGACTAGTGAGCTATTACGCACTCTTTAAATGGTGGCTGCTTCTAAGCCAACATCCTAGTTGTCTAAGCAACTCCACATCCTTTTCCACTTAATACACACTTTGGGACCTTAGCTGGCGATCTGGGCTGTTTCCCTCTTGACTACGGATCTTATCACTCGCAGTCTGACTCCTAAGGATAAGTCATTGGCATTCGGAGTTTGACTGAATTCGGTAATCCGATGAGGACCCCTAGTTCAATCAGTGCTCTACCTCCAAGACTCTTACACTTAAGGCTAGCCCTAAAGCTATTTCGGGGAGAACCAGCTATCTCCAGGTTCGATTGGAATTTCTCCGCTACCCACACCTCATCCCCGCACTTTTCAACGTGCGTGGGTTCGGGCCTCCATTCAGTGTTACCTGAACTTCACCCTGGACATGGGTAGATCACCTGGTTTCGGGTCTACGACCACGTACTAAACGCCCTATTCAGACTCGCTTTCGCTGCGGCTCCGCCTCTTCAGCTTAACCTTGCACGGGATCGTAACTCGCCGGTTCATTCTACAAAAGGCACGCCATCACCCATTAACGGGCTCTGACTATTTGTAGGCACACGGTTTCAGGATCTCTTTCACTCCCCTTCCGGGGTGCTTTTCACCTTTCCCTCACGGTACTGGTTCACTATCGATCACTAGGGAGTATTTAGCCTTGGGAGATGGTCCTCCCAGATTCCGACGGAATTTCAC
>NZ_JBBOWL010000001.1:90000-150000 GCF_038007045.1 Bacillus sp. CH_70 | reverse complement strand
AGTTCCTCTAACTCTCTCTTTAATATGTATTCCATCTCTTTTCTCTCTTCTTTTGTCAACATCAGCCCAAGCAAATGATCACCTCAATAATTCCTTACGTAACAATAAACGTTTCGCTCATTTTCACTTACTACAATCCTATCATTCATTATATCCACTACTTACGATATTAATCCTTTGTTCTCTTTTTTATATTTACAGCATATATGTAACTGAAAAGGATTGGACAAAGGGGCGTAATATTATGTTTTTCTTTTTTATTACGAGTAAGAGAACTTTTAAACACATTAGCTTAATAGTGATACTTTCCTTATTTACAGCATGGCTACTCTTTTTAAAAACATATTCACATGAATCTGCTTTTTCAACTGCTACAGGTCCTAAAGTAATTTACAAAGGAGATACCGCTAAAAAGCAAGTTGCATTTACGTTTGATATTAGTTGGGGAGACAAAAAAGCAATTCCAATCCTTGATACTCTTAAAGAAAGACAAATTAAGAATGCAACCTTCTTCCTTTCTGCTGCATGGGCCGAAAGACACCCCGATATTGTAGAGCGCATCATGAAAGATGGACACGAAATCGGTAGTATGGGTTACAATTACACATCCTATACTTCTCTAGAGACGAATGAAATAAGACGAGACCTTTTACGAGCACAAGATGTTTTTACAAAACTTGGGGTAAAACAAGTCAAGCTGTTACGTCCACCTAGTGGCGAATTTAACAAGGCAACCCTTAAAATTGCAGAATCACTTGGATACACCGTCGTGCATTGGAGTAACAATTCCAACGATTGGAAAAACCCAGGTGTAAATCACATCGTTTCCACCGTCTCTAATAATTTGAAAGGTGGAGATATTGTCTTATTACACGCATCCGATTCTGCCCTTCAAACAAATAGAGCTTTACCGCTGCTCCTGCAAAAATTAAAAAGTGATGGATATGAGCAAATATCCGTATCACAACTTATTTCCAATACAAGTACGAAAAGTGAAGATGTGAAATAGCTTCGTCCCTACTACTCTTCACGTATAAAAAGCTCTACTACCTTTCAAAAAGGTGGTAGAGCTTTTTTAATCACACCATTTCCAGTAATATAACTGCTGATATATAAAACCTCTCTCTATTAAGCAGATTTACTCGTTTTTCCGATTAAACGATGTAATACAAGTAATTGATATGCATTACATAACAATAGCGGTATAACCATTAAATATAACCAATCTGTATCATTAATCCGAAGCGCCGGTACCCATTCAAGAATCGTTACAACAACCATAAAGAACAGAGCTGGCACAAATGCTTTTTTATTTGTTTCTTTACTTTTTACATAAGCAACAATTGCTCCAAACACAAATAAAATTCCAGCAACAAGTATGTTATTCCCCAATGAGATTTCCCCATTTGCAATAAGTACAGATCTTAAATACACAAAATCAAATAATACGAATGCAATAAAGAAGAGCTGGACTGCATTCCATAAAGACGATGAGCGAAACATCCCTAGTCCAAAACGATGGATTGTTAAATATGCAAAGAATCCCATTTGACTTATAACGCTAAAAATAAATCCTACACCCATCAACCAGAAAGATACCGCTAAAATCTCCTTAACGTCGAAATTTTGAAAAAATTTATCATACCTGTCCCACTCCAAAACAAAACCAATAATAACTGTGCTAATCCCACCAAGAAACAACGTCGTTAAAAATAGTCGTACCCACTTGCGGCTATTCACAACACATCCCCCATTATCCTTATATTTCTAATTAAATTGTATCAATGACAATTTCAAAAAGCTAGCCATGTTCATGTATAAATTCCTTAAAGATATTTATATTAAAAAGAGAGAACTGTGCTGAAAGGAGTTCCAACTTATGAAACGGATACTATTCATTTTCGTTTCTTCTTTTCTACTTATCGCACTTGTAGCATGCGCACAAGGAAAAGAAACGAAATCCGAACTAGATTACGATCAAACAAAGAAAATGATTGTTGATATTTTAAAAACAGATCAAGGTAAGAAAGCTATTCAAGATGTATTAACTGATGAAAAAATGAAACAAGCACTCATACTAGATGAAACAGTAGTAAAGAAAACGATTGAAGATGCCATGGTATCCGATAAAGGGCAACAATTCTGGGAAAAGCTCTTTAAAGATCCTGAGTTCTCATCAAAGTTTGCTAAAAGTATGGGGAAAGAACAAACCCAATTAATGAAAACCTTATTAAAAGACCCTGAATACCAAGCAGGCGTTATAGAAATTATGAAAAATCCTGAAGTAGAAAAAATGATGTTACAAACAATGAAGAGTAAAGAATACCGTCAATATCTACAACAAGTACTAACAGAAACTGCTGAAAGTCCACTCTTCCAAGCCAAGATGATTGATATCATTAGTAAAGGTGTACAAAAGGCTGAAAAAGGTGGATCTGATAAGAAAGAAGCAGGCGGTGATGGCGGTTCTCAAGGCGAGAAGAAGGAAGAACAGTGAAAATAATAACTATAATAACGAGTGGACAATGTATAAATTGTCCACTCGTTATTACTTTATCTTGCTATTAACAGACAAAATGGCCCTCTAGTGAAGCGAAGGATTTACCAGTTGTTGCCAGTAACAGATGAACCCCACTGATTAAAGTTTCGCTTTATTTTTGTGTAACAGCTGTTATATCAATTACTGTTTCAGCTATTTTACTATAAATAATGCCGGTTGTATGTGTATCTTCATATACCGAAGGAGCAAAGTCTTCTTTATTCCAATCGGGTTGTTGCAGTGGAATACGCCCAAGAACATTTGTTTGTAGTTCGGTAGCTAACTTATCTCCCCCGCCTCTTCCAAATACATATTCTTTCTCACCAGTTACCTTACTTTCAAAATATGCCATGTTCTCAACAACACCGAGAATACTATGTTCAGTGCGTAATGCCATCGCTCCAGCACGCGCTGCTACAAACGCAGCTGTTGGATGCGGTGTCGTTACAATAATCTCTTTGCAAGATGGCAACATTGAGTGCACATCTAACGCAATATCACCTGTGCCTGGTGGCAAATCTAATACTAAATAATCTAAATCGCCCCATTCTACTTCTGTGAAGAAGTGGTTTAACATTTTCCCAAGCATAGGTCCTCTCCAAATAACTGGTGCATTATCCTCTACAAAGAAGCCCATTGAGATTACCTTTACACCTAAACGTTCTACCGGAATTATCTTATCACCTCTTACGATGGGACGTTTTTCTATCCCCATCATGTCTGGCACACTAAAACCGTAAATGTCCGCATCAATAATACCAACTTTTTTTCCTAAACGAGCTAAAGCAACTGCAAGGTTAACGGAAACGGTTGATTTTCCCACGCCACCTTTTCCACTCGCTACTGCTAAGAATGTCGTTTTTGAATTTGGTGACAATAAAGATTCACTTTGCTCTGCTTCTTGTTCTGGTGCAAACTGAGCTAATTCCTCTTCTGTAAATTCTGCAAAACGAAGTCCAACTGTTGCTGCTCCAAGTTCTTTTAATAACTTTACAATTCCAGACTGCAACTGCATTTGTTCCGCTGTACCAGTTTTTACGATTGCAATTTTGACACTCACATGTTCCTTCTCAGGCTTGACTGTTACCTCTTTAATTGCACTTGTTTCTTTTAATGTTTTATGTAAAAACGGATCTACAATCCCTTCTAACGCTTCAACCACTTGTTCTTTCGTTACCATAATTAGCCCAGCCCCCTGTATGAAAAATAACGTAATGTTAATTGAATTTATCTCTGCTTATTCTTGAAATAAATGCGTTTACATTTCCAGTATAACATATTTTCCGAAAACTTCGTTAACGAGAGAAACTCAAAAAAATCCTCCTTATTCTGGAGGATTTCCTTTTTCCGTGAAATAGCGTAATATACCCCGGTATATTGCAGCTGCTACCTTTTGCTGATATTTCTCCGAATTTAACATATACCTTTCGTTCACATTCGATAAAAAGCCGGCTTCAATTAAAGCACCTGGTGTTTTAGAATACTTTAATAAATACACATGCGAAATTGTCTTAGCAGAACGATTCGTGTTCTCTAAACTTGTTCTCAATTCAGCCTGTATAAATTTTGCAGCACGTTCATTTTCAATTGAAGAGCGGTAAAAGAACGTTTGTGCGCCTTTCGATCCACTACTAGTTAAAGCATTTAAATGAATACTTGCAAAAAAGTCTACATCAGGTTTATTGATGATTTCTACACGTTTTTTTAAATCCTCTGCTTTACGTCTACTATATGACTTTGTATCTTTGTTAGCTAAATCATAATCTCCCTCACGCGTTAAAATAACTAGTGCACCTTGTTCTTGTAAATAGTCTTGTACCTTTTTTGTAATTTCAAGCGTAATATCCTTTTCTATAATATCCTTTCCTCCAACAGCCCCTCCATCTGGTCCACCATGCCCAGCATCTAATACAATTACTTTCCCTGATAAGGGTAAATTCCAAGCTCGCCACGATTTTGTAATTTGAAATTCTTGTTTGACTAAAAAAAACAATACAACCGCAGCGAGTGCAAAAGAGATAATTCGAATTCTCTTCATACCTTTCCTCCTCCAGCTAGTCCCTCTAATTACTTATATGGGACAAGAGGAAAGTTTATGCTTGTCTTAATGAAGCTTTAATCGATATCTTCTTTCACCTTTTTCATACCCTTCTTGCCACCACAATCCTATAAACTGCTGACAAGATTCAAAAAGTAATTCCTCATCTTTCAACTTTATTTCTCGCATAGTCATACTCGTTAAAAATTGAAATAGCGTTTCAGTTAATTGTTGTTCTTCTTCTAAAGCTCTATATTTCACATCAAAAAACGATTCACCATAATAACCAAATTTACTATATCTCGCTCCTAATAAATAAGATTCTATCCCTAATTCAATACAGTAATCTTCATACTGACGATGAAGCTCTTGCATTTGAAAGGCATCACGAATATTTGAACGTAATGTTTTTAATGATAATTCCCGCAACATCTTCCGCTCGTATTTTAACTGCTTTTCTTTTTGTTTTTCTTGTAAGCTGACAATGACATTCATAGTACTTATAAACCTCCCTAATACGTATTAGTCTAAACTTCTAAAGAAGAAGCATACGCGCGGCGGTAGCACTAAAATATTCCAAGCTATAAAAATTACAAAAGAGGAATGAAACATAAAAAAAACCCCAACCAAAATGGTTGGGGTTTGTAGTTCGCAAAAATTAACGTTTTGAGAACTGAGGTGCACGACGTGCGCCTTTAAGACCGTATTTTTTACGCTCTTTCATACGTGCGTCACGAGTTAATAGACCTGCACGTTTTAGTGTTAGACGGTATTCTGGATCAGCTTTTAATAAAGCGCGAGAAATACCGTGACGAATAGCACCAGCTTGACCAGTGTATCCACCACCATTTACGTTTACAAGTACATCGTAGTTACCTAAAGTTTCTGTTGCAACTAGAGGTTGTTTCACTACTTCACGTAATGCAGCAAATGGGATATAGTTTTCAAAATCACGACCGTTAATGATAACGCGTCCTTCGCCTGGAACTAGGCGTACGCGCGCTACTGAACTCTTACGACGTCCAGTGCCATAGTATTGAACCTGTGCCAAAGTAAGCCCTCCTTTAATTAATTATCCGCGAAGTTCGTAAACTTCTGGTTTTTGTGCTTGGTGTGGATGCTCTGCTCCAGCATACACGTTAAGTTTCTTAGAAACTTGACGGCCTAAGCGTCCTTTTGGAAGCATGCCTTTAATTGCAAGCTCTAACATTTGTACAGGGTAGTTTGTACGCATTTCAAGAGCTGTTCTTTGCTTAAGTCCACCTGGGTGGTTAGTGTGACGGTAGTAAATTTTATCGTTTAATTTATTACCTGTTAAATGAATTTTCTCAGCGTTAATAATAATTACATGATCACCCGTGTCAACGTGTGGTGTAAATGTAGGTTTGTTTTTACCACGTAAAATGGATGCTACTTCAGTAGATAGGCGACCTAAAGTTTGACCTTCAGCATCAACCACATACCATTTACGCTCAACTTCGTTAGCTTTTGCCATAAAAGTCGTACGCATGTGTTTCCCTCCTCGTTATCTTTTCCATAGAAAAAATCTATTGTTTATCTTAAACACGATTTCCTTCCGGGGCTAATCGTGGTTTTAGAAACAATACCATATGTTATGATATACTTTTGAGTTTCTAATGTCAAGCAAATGTTACACCAGGATTAGTTGTTATAGTTTACCTCCCATAGGTAAAGCCCATGACCTGGAGCCATCTTTCCAGCAAACTGACGATTTTGTTTCGCTAAAATCTCTGGAATGCTATCAGGATCAAGCTTTCCTTGCCCTACGTTAAGTAACGTACCAACAATAATTCTGACCATATTATATAAAAATCCATTACCTACAAAACGAAAAATTAATTCATCGTCTTGCTCAATTAACTCGATTTCATAAATTGTTCGCACTTTATCTTTTTTGTCAGTTTTTGCCGAACAAAAAGAAGTGAAATCATGCGTTCCAATAAAATACGGAATTGCTTTTCTTATTTTTTTGATTTCGAGCGGATATGGATATTGATATACGTAATTTCTACGGAATACATCCGCATTCTTTGATAATAATACACGATAACGATATTCTTTTTTCTCAACACCGTAACGTGCATGAAATTCTTCTGTTTTTTTCTCTACTTGCCTAATAACAATATCATCTGGCAACATTGTATTTAAAGCGTTACTCCATTGCCACTCTTCAAGAGACAAAGGAGTATCAAAGTGTATGACTTGTCCTTTTGCATGAACCGTAGAATCTGTTCTACCAGATGCCTGAACACGAACAAGTTCTCCCTTATGCAATTTCTGTAATGCTTTTTCTATCTCCTGTTGAACAGTACGATGCTTCGGCTGAATTTGATAACCACAAAAATGCATGCCATCATATGCAACCGTACATTTTATTCTATCCATTTCTCTATTCTCCATTACGATCGCACCCATGCCAAAATACAAGCTAAACAAAATAAGCTTACAATCGTTACTGTATCGCTTGTTTTCCAGCGTAGTTGCCTAAATTTAGTACGTCCTTCACCACTTTGATATCCACGAGCTTCCATCGCAATAGCTAAGTCCTCTGCACGCTTAAAAGCACTGATAAACAGAGGAACAAGCAGTGAGATAATAGCTTTCATTCTATCTTTTATCGGTCCCCCAGCGAAATCAATACCACGTGATGCTTGTGCTTTCATTATTTTACTCGTTTCATCCATTAATGTCGGAATAAAACGAAGAGAAATTGACATCATTAATGCGATTTCATGAACAGGAACCTTTATACGCTTCAACGGCTTTAATAACGTCTCCAAACCATCTGTAATTTCAATAGGTGTCGTCGTTAACGTTAATAATGTCGTCATTAAAATAATAACGAAGAATCGTACAGAAATGTATATCCCTTGCTCTAATCCTTTTTCATGTATCGAAAACCAACCAAGCTGGAGTAGTACATCCCCCTCTTTATTTGTAAAAATATGCAGGAAAAATGTAAAAAGAAAAATCCATAAAATTGGTTTTAAGCCCGAAAGTACATAACGAATCGGCACTTTTGCAAAAAATAAAGCAATGAGTGCATATAAAAATAAAAATCCATATGAAATCGCATTATTTGCTAAGAAAACAACAAATACATATAAAAAGACAATCAGCAGCTTCGTACGTGGATCAAGTTGATGAATAAGTGAATTCCCTGGGATATATCTCCCAATAATCAACTGCTGCATGATTCATGACCACCTTTTCGTAACACCTGCACAACTTCATGAGTAAGATCCTCTAAAGATAAGGTAGCCTTTGGAATTGAAATACCAAACTTCTCTTCAATTGCACGTTTATACTTTAATGACATAGGAAGATCCACACCAATTTTCTCTAGTTCATCAGCATGTGAAAATACTTCCTCTGCACTTCCTTGCAAAAAGACCGTTCCTTTATGCATAACTACAATCTGCTCCGCATACTGAGCGGCATCCTCCATATTATGCGTTACAAGGATAACTGTAAGCCCCTTCTCCTTATGCAACTTATAAAACATCTGCATAAGTTCGTTCTGCCCTTTTGGATCTAGACCTGCTGTAGGTTCATCTAATACAAGCACTTCAGGTTCCATCGCCAATACACCCGCTATCGCAACACGCCTCATTTGCCCGCCACTTAACTCAAACGGTGAACGTGTTAACAGTTCTGGCTCTAACCCTACAAGTTCAATTGCCTCTCTTGCCTTTTGCTTCGCTTCTTCTACAGATACCCCAAAATTAGTAGGGCCGAAACAAATATCTTTCTCCACAGTCTCTTCAAACAACTGATGTTCTGGGAATTGAAAGACAACCCCTACTTTTTTACGTAGTGGCTTTAGCTTTTTTTCTTTCTTTCCTGCCGAAATCAAATGTTCACCAATTTGAACTGTACCATTTGTCGGCTGCAATAAACCATTTAAATGTTGAATCATCGTCGACTTACCTGAACCAGTATGACCGATAATGGCATAATAGCCCCCACTTGGAAACGACACGTCTACATCATAAAGCGCGCGTCTTTCAAATGGAGTTTTATATTGATAACGATGTTCTACTTTTTGGAATGTAATCTCCAAAGTTCGTTCACCAAGCTTTCCATTGTAAGATGCGTATTTTGCAAAATAATTTCATTTCTTTTTAATAATTCTGCTATTTTCACCGAAAACGGTACATCTAAGCCAATTTCTTGGAGCATATGAGAGGACTTGAAAATTTTCTCTGGAGTCCCTTCCTCTAATATTTCTCCCTTATTTAAAATAATGACACGATCTGACTGTGCCGCTTCTTCTAAATCGTGCGTAATTGATAACACAGTAATACCTTTTTGATTAACAAGTTGTCTAACCGTTTCTACTACTTCACGTCTTCCTTGAGGATCTAACATTGACGTTGCTTCATCTAATATTAAAATAGATGGCTGAAGTGCTAAAACGCCCGCTATTGCCACTCGCTGCTTTTGCCCACCAGATAAGGAATGAGGCTCATCATTAAGAAAATCTTCCATACGGACAAGTCGTAAGGCCTGTTCTAATCTTTCAATCATTTGTTCTCTGGGCATTCCGATATTCTCTAAGCCAAATACAACATCATCTTGCACTGTTGTTCCAACAAATTGATTATCTGGATTTTGAAATACCATTCCAATTTGTTTTCGAACATCCCATACCGTTTCCTCTGATAAAACCATTGAATCATTTACTGTAATAGTCCCTGCTTCCGGCAAAAACAAACCATTCAATAATTTTGCAAGTGTAGACTTTCCTGAACCGTTTTGTCCAATAATAGATACCCATTCTCCCTCATATAAGGAAAATGAAACATCTTTTAATGCATACGTGGCTGCCCCAGGATATTGAAATGATATATTTCCTATCCGAAGTTTCTCTTTTTTCAATAGAAGGCACCCTTTCCTTCGCCAAGCTCGCCTATTTTTATATTTAAAAAAAAGGGCCATGACCAGTTTCTTGAAAAGAACTGTCCTGCCCTTTTAATTATCATTATACTAACTCGATAATTACCATTGGTGCTGCGTCTCCGCGACGTGGACCAATTTTTGCAATACGAGTGTATCCGCCTTGGCGCTCAGCATAGCGTGGAGCTACATCAGCGAATAATTTTTGAAGTGCATCTTGACCAGTCTCAGCGTTAGCTACTTCATTGCGAATGAAAGCTGCTGCTTGACGACGAGCATGAAGATCTCCGCGTTTACCTAAAGTGATCATTTTTTCCACTACAGAACGAAGTTCTTTTGCACGAGTTTCTGTCGTTTGGATGCGCTCGTTGATAATTAAATCAGTAGCTAAGTCACGTAACATAGCTTTACGTTGCGCACTTGTACGGCCTAATTTTCTGTATGCCATTCGTAGTTCCCTCCTTTGTTCATGGGTTTAAATCCTCAGTCGTCTTTACGTAAACCTAAACCTAATTCCTCAAGTTTATGTTTAACTTCTTCTAAGGATTTACGTCCTAAGTTACGAACTTTCATCATATCTTCTTCTGTTTTGTTCGCAAGCTCTTGTACAGTATTAATTCCTGCACGTTTTAGGCAATTATAAGAACGAACAGAAAGGTCTAGTTCTTCGATAGTCATCTCAAGAACTTTCTCTTTTTGATCTTCTTCCTTCTCGACCATAATCTCAGCATTTTGTGCTTCATCAGTTAAACCAACAAAGATATTTAAATGCTCAGTTAAGATTTTGGCACCTAAAGAGATAGCTTCTTTTGGCCCGATGCTTCCATCCGTCCATACATCAAGCGTAAGCTTATCATAATTAGCCACTTGTCCGACACGTGTCTTTTCCACTTGGTAAGTCACACGTGATACTGGAGTATAAATAGAATCAATAGGAATTACTCCTATTGGTTGATCTTCGCTTTTATTTGCATCAGCTGGCGTATACCCACGGCCACGCTTTGCAGTTAAACGCACGCGGAAATGCGCATCTTTTGCTAACGTTGCAATGTGTAAATCTGGATTTAAGATTTCTACATCACTATCGTGAGTAATATCAGCAGCTGTGACAATACCTTCGCCCTGCACATCAATTTCCAACGTCTTCTCTTCTTCAGAGTAGATTTTAAGAGCTAACTTTTTCAAGTTTAAGATGATCGTCGTAACGTCTTCTACTACGCCCTCAACTGTTGAAAATTCATGTAATACGCCATCGATTTGGATAGCAGTAACAGCGGCACCAGGGAGTGAGGATAAAAGAATACGACGTAAGGAGTTACCCAAAGTAGTACCATATCCACGCTCAAGCGGTTCAATTACGAATTTACCATATTTAGCATCTTCGTTAAGTTCAACCGTTTCGATTTTCGGCTTTTCGATTTCAATCATTAACTAAACCCTCCTTCAAAACGTCGAAACCCCGGTTAAACAAAGGTATAACCCCTGTCTAACCGAAAGTCCCCCTTAGGCAGTTCCCGATTGTGCACAACAAGCGATGTTTCTGTACGAAATTTCTCGATAATGCATCATATCCATTATAGACAAAAGGGAAAATTCTATACAGAAAAATTACACACGACGACGTTTTGGCGGACGACATCCATTATGAGGAACTGGAGTAACATCTCTAATTGCTGTTACTTCTAGACCTGCAGCTTGAAGAGCACGAATTGCAGCTTCACGACCAGCACCAGGACCTTTAACAGTAACCTCTAAAGTTTTTAAACCGTGCTCCATTGCAACTTTAGCAGCAGCTTCAGCAGCCATTTGCGCAGCGAATGGAGTAGATTTACGAGATCCACGGAAACCAAGTGCACCAGCACTAGACCAAGAAAGCGCGTTACCGTGAGTATCTGTAAGTGTTACGATTGTGTTGTTGAAAGTAGAACGAATATGAGCTATACCAGCTTCGATATTCTTTTTCACACGTTTTTTACGAGTGTTTGTTTTACGTGCCATTGTTAGTTCAACCTCCTTTACTTATTATTTCTTTTTATTTGCTACTGTACGACGTGGACCTTTACGTGTACGAGCATTGTTTTTAGAATTTTGACCACGAACTGGTAAACCACGACGGTGACGAAGACCACGGTAAGAACCGATCTCCATTAGACGTTTAATGTTAAGAGATACTTCACGACGAAGGTCTCCCTCAACTTTAATACGATCGATAACATCACGGATACGTCCTAATTCGTCTTCCGTTAAATCACGAACTCGTGTTTCTGAAGAAATACCAGCTTCAGTAAGAATTTTTTCAGCAGTTGTGCGACCAATGCCGAATACGTAAGTTAAAGAAATAACAACGCGTTTGTCTCGAGGAATATCTACACCTGCGATACGTGCCATTCTGAATGCACCTCCTTCTGATTAACCTTGTTTTTGTTTATGTTTAGGGTTTTCACAAATAACCATTACTTTTCCACGTCTACGAATAACTTTACATTTTTCGCAGATTGGTTTAACTGACGGTCTTACTTTCATGTCTCGAACCTCCTTAAAGATTACGGAGTGCTATATTATTTAAAACGGTACGTAATACGACCACGATTTAAATCGTACGGAGATAATTCTACCGTAACTTTGTCTCCTGGTAAAATACGAATGAAGTTCATACGGATTTTACCAGAAACGTGAGCCAATACGACATGCCCATTCTCTAATTCTACTTTGAACATAGCATTTGGCAACGTTTCAAGAACGGTACCTTCGACTTCAATTACATCATCTTTAGCCATTCAATAGTTCTCCCTTCTTCAAATCAGTAACATTTTACACTGCTCTGAAATCCCGGAGAGCCAGCTACTTATAAAGTGGTAAGGATTTCGTATCCTGCTTCTGTAAGAGCAATCGTGTGCTCAAAATGGGCACACCATTTACCATCTACCGTTACCACTGTCCAGTCATCAGATAGTGTTTTTACATATCGTCTTCCTTGATTCACCATCGGCTCAACACAGATGACCATTCCCGGCTTTAATCTAGGGCCTCTATTTGGTGGACCATAGTGCGGGATTTGAGGGTCCTCATGTAAGTCTTGCCCGATTCCGTGACCAACATACTCCCTAACGATCGAGAATCCATTCTCTTCAGCATGGGTTTGAACCGCATGTGAGATATTTGATAATCTCTCGCCTGGTTTTACTTGTTCTAGACCAAGATACAACGATTTTTCTGTGACATCAAGTAGCTTTTGAACAGATTCAGAAATGTTTCCAACTGGATACGTCCATGCAGAATCTCCATGGTACCCATTGTATTTCGCACCAATATCGATACTGATGATATCGCCCTCTTTGAGCTTGCGCTTTCCTGGAATTCCGTGTACAAGCTCTTCATTTACAGAAGCACATATGCTCCCCGGAAATCCGTTGTATCCTTTAAAAGATGGCGTAGCACCATATTTTTGAATCGTCTTTTCCGCTATTTGATCGAGCTCTTTCGTTGTAATTCCTGGAGTAATGTGCTGTTTCAACTCTTGATGAGTTAAAGCAACGATTCTGCCAGCTTCTCGCATGATTTCTATCTCGCGAGGAGTTTTGCAGATGATCATTACGCTAAGCCTCCGATGAGAACATCGATATCAGCAAATACTTTATTGATATCTTGCTCACCATTAATGCTTTTTAAGTAACCAAGCTCGTCGTAGAAATCAAGCAAAGGTTTTGTTTGCTTAATATTCACATCTAAACGATTTGCTACAGTTTCTTCATTGTCATCAGAGCGTTGGTATAATTCGCCACCACATTTATCGCACACATCAGCTGTTGCTGGTGGATTGAATTCTAAGTGGTAAGTCGCACCGCACTCTTTACAAATGCGACGGCCTGTAAGGCGTTTTAATAACAACCCTGAATCCACATTAATGTTTAAAACATAGTCGATTTTTTTGCCAAGATCTTTCATAATCTCTTCAAGAGCTGATGCTTGTGCAACAGTTCGTGGGAAACCGTCTAGTAAGAAACCTCTTACGCAGTCTTCTTGACTTAAACGTTCACGAACAATTCCGATTGTAACTTCATCTGGAACAAGTGCACCTTTATCAATAAAAGATTTTGCTTGTAGACCCATTTCAGTTTCAGCCTTCATAGCTGCACGGAACATATCTCCTGTTGAAATGTGAGGGATGTTATACTTGGCTACAATCTGTTCGGCTTGTGTACCTTTACCAGCACCAGGAAGCCCCATTAAAATTAAGTTCATCCTTGTTCCCCCTCAGTACATGAGCATGTAGGGAAGATGGTTCTTCCCACTTACTCACTGCTTGATAAACCCTTTGTAATGGCGTTTTACCAGTTGGCTTTCTAGCTGCTTCATTGTTTCTAAAGCAACGCCGACAACGATTAACATACTCGTTCCACCAATCTGTGCAGATGGAGGAAGATTTCCCAATTTCGTAAAGATAACTGGTAAGATTGCAATCGCTGCTAGGAAAATTGATCCTACAAAGGTCAAACGATACAAGATTTTTGTTAGATATTGTTCTGTATTCTTACCCGGACGAATACCTGGAACATATCCACCTTGCTTGTTTAGATTCTCTGACATTTGCTCTGGATTAACCTGAACAAACGCATAGAAATATGTGAAGGCTACAATGAGCGCAACATATATGATCATTCCCACTGGGTGAGAATAGTTAAAGTTTGCAATAATCCACTGCGATACATCATGTTTCGGGAAGAACTGTGCAATAGTTGGAGGCGTAATTAAGAATGAAACAGCAAAAATGACTGGAATAACACCCGCACTATTTACCTTAAGCGGTAAATGTGTGTTTTGTGCTCCAGCATGATTCCCATTCCCTCCTGTTACACGCTTCGCGTATTGAATTGGGATCTTTCTAACAGCTTGTTGAATGAAAATAACACCAACAATAACTGCTAGCACAGCTAGTAAAATCAATGCAACTTTAACGATACTCATGAACAATTGATCTCCGATATTTTGAAACTGTTGTTGATACACTTGAGATATAACACTTGGGATCGCTGCAGCAATACCGCCAAAGATAAGGATGGAAATACCATTACCCACACCTTTAGCTGTAATCTGTTCGCCTAACCACATTAAAAATGCAGTACCAGCAGTCAGTACCGTAGCAATGTATAAATAAGTGCTCCAACCAGGATTCAAAATTAATTGCCCACCTACCATACCGTTAAAACCGATTGACATACCAAACCCCTGAATAAACGCAAGAACAATTGTAAAGTAACGCGTGAATTGCGTTAGTTTACGACGGCCCATTTCACCTTGCTTCGACCATTCCGAAAATTTAGGAACAACATCCATCTGCAATAATTGCACGATGATGGATGCTGTAATATACGGCATGATTCCCATCGCAAAGATGGAGAAGTTTTTCAAGGCGCCACCGCCAAATGTATTTAGAATACCTAAAGCATTTAATTGGTCTTGTGCTTTCAGTACGTCTCCATTTGTAAATGGCACTGGGATAAACGTGCCAATCCTGAATACGATTAACATCGCTAAAGTGAATAATATTTTACGTCTTATCTCAGCAACGCGCATAAAGTTGGAGATTGTACGAAACATTAGATCACCTCAACTGATCCGCCAGCTGCTTCAATTGCTTCTTTAGCACTTGAAGAGAACTTGTGCGCTTTAACAGTTAGTTTTTTCTCTACTGCTCCGCTTGCAAGAATTTTAACACCGTCGTTTAACTTGCTGATAACGCCAGTTTCCAGCAATAATTCAGGTGTTACTTCTGTACCATCTTCAAAACGATTTAACGTTGATAAGTTTACAATAGTAAACTCTTTACGGTTAATGTTTGTGAAGCCGCGTTTTGGTAAACGACGGAATAATGGAGTTTGACCACCTTCGAAGCCAAGACGAACACCGCCACCAGAACGTGCGTTTTGTCCTTTATGACCTTTACCAGCAGTTTTACCGTTACCAGAACCGATACCACGACCGACACGGTTACGTACTTTACGAGAACCTTCTGCAGGTTTTAATTCATGAAGTTTCATTCCCAGGCACCTCCTTATATTAATGAGTTATCCTTAAGCTTCTTTTACAGTTAAAAGGTGAGAAACTTTGTTGATCATACCAAGAATAGCAGGAGTTTCTTCCTTAACTACAGTTGAATTCAACTTTTTAAGACCTAAAGCTTCTACCGTCGCACGTTGATCTTGTGGACGACCAATTACACTACGAGTGAGGGTAATTTCTAACTTTTTCGCCATTTGTTTTCCCTCCTTAACCTAGTAGCTCTTCTACAGATTTACCGCGTAATTTTGCAACATCTTCAGCGCGCTTAAGTTCGCTTAATCCGTTCACAGTAGCGCGAATCATGTTGATTGGTGTGTTAGAACCAAGAGATTTCGAAAGAATATCTTGTACACCAGCTAATTCAAGTACCGCACGAACAGGTCCACCAGCAATAACACCAGTACCTTCAGCAGCAGGTTTTAAGAATACTTCACCAGCTCCAAAGTGACCGTTGATTGTGTGTGGAATTGTTGTACCAACTAATGGTACAGCGATTAAGTTTTTCTTAGCGTCTTCGATAGCTTTGCGGATTGCGTCTGGTACCTCTTGTGCTTTACCAGTACCGAATCCAACATGACCGTTTTTATCGCCAACTACAACTAGTGCAGCAAAGCGGAAACGACGACCACCCTTAACAACTTTCGCGACACGATTTATCGTAACTACACGTTCTTCAAGTTCTAATTTACTTGGGTCAATGCGATGCATCAATTTTCCCTCCTTTGACCATTAAAATTGTAATCCAGCCTCACGAGCAGCTTCAGCTAGAGCTTTAACACGGCCATGGTATAAGTAACCACCGCGATCAAATACTACTTCTTTAACGCCTTTCTCTACAGCACGCTTAGCAACTGATTCTCCAACTTTCGTAGCAGCTTCAGTATTGCTAGTACCGTTAAGAGCAAGGTCTTTATCAAGAGTAGATGCACTTACTAACGTTACACCATTCACATCATCAATAACTTGAGCGTAAATATGTTGGTTAGAACGGAACACGTTTAAACGTGGACGCTCTGCAGTACCAGTAAGTTTAGCACGTACACGTGCATGTCTTTTCTTACGAGTCGCATTTTTATCAGCTTTAGTGATCATTTTCTTGTCACTCCTTTCTCTCACCTAACGGGTTTACTTAGCAGTTTTACCTTCTTTACGACGAACAACTTCGCCTTCGTAACGAATACCTTTACCTTTGTAAGGCTCAGGAGCACGTACAGCACGGATGTTAGCAGCAAATTCGCCAACACGTTGCTTGTCGATACCTTTAATTACGATTTTAGTTGGTGCAGGTACTTCAACTTCAAGACCTGCTTCCGGAGTCATTTCTACTGGATGAGAATAACCTACGCTTAAAACAAGTTTATCTCCTTGTTTTTGAGCACGGTAACCAACACCGACTAATTCAAGTCCGCGTGCGAAACCTGCAGTTACACCTTCAACCATGTTTCCGATTAAAGCACGAGTTGTACCGTGTAATGCACGGTGTTCCTTCTGTTCAGATGGACGCTCAACTGTTAGTGTATTTTCTTCAATTTTGATAGACATATCAGCATTGAATTTACGAGTTAATTCACCTTTAGGGCCTTTTACTGTTACAGTATTGTCTTCTGCAATTGTAATAGTAACACCTGCAGGGATTTCAAGAATCTTTTTACCAATACGAGACATGTGGTCACACCTCCGTTCGTTTTAAATATATATTACCAAACGTATGCTACTACTTCTCCACCAGTTTGTAATTGACGAGCGTCTTTGTCTGTCATTACTCCCTTAGATGTAGAAACAAGAGCGATACCTAATCCGTTAAGTACACGTGGTACTTCGTCAGCTTTAGCGTAAACGCGTAAGCCAGGTTTACTGATACGTTTTAATCCAGTGATTACACGTTCATTGTTTGCACCATATTTCAGGAAAATACGAAGGATACCTTGTTTGTTATCCTCGATGTATTCTACATCACGAATGAAACCTTCACGTTTTAAAAGTTCAGCGATCTCTTTTTTGATTTTAGAAGCAGGAACCTCTAATTTCTCATGACGTACCATGTTCGCATTACGGATGCGAGTAAGCATGTCTGCAATTGGATCTGTCATCACCATGTGTTTTACCTCCTTCCCATTTGTGGGTTTTACCAACTAGCTTTTTTAACACCAGGAATTTGACCTTTATATGCAAGTTCACGGAAACAAATACGGCAAAGTTTAAATTTGCGGTATACAGAATGCGGACGACCGCAGCGTTCGCAACGTGTATACTCTTGTACTTTAAACTTAGGAGTACGCTTTTGTTTCGCTATCATAGATTTTTTAGCCACGTTTTCGCCTCCTCTACTTAGCGTTGGCTTCCATTATTTTTGGAATGGCATACCGAATTGTGTTAAAAGTTCACGAGCTTCTTCATCAGTTTTCGCTGTAGTAACGATTACGATGTCCATACCGCGGACTTTGCTTACTTTATCATAATCAATCTCAGGGAAGATAAGTTGCTCTTTAACACCTAATGTGTAGTTCCCACGACCATCGAATGATTTCTTAGAAACACCACGGAAATCACGTACACGTGGTAAAGAAACTGATACTAATTTGTCGAAGAACTCATACATTTGCTCGCCGCGTAAAGTTACTTTCGCACCGATTGGCATACCTTCACGAAGACGGAAACCAGCGATTGATTTTTTAGCACGAGTTACAACAGGTTTTTGACCTGCGATTTGTGTTAATTCTTCTACTGCATTGTCTAAAGCTTTTGAGTTAGATACCGCGTCACCAACACCAGTGTTGATTACGATCTTTTCGATTTTCGGTACTTCCATCACAGATTTATAGTTAAACTTGCTCACTAGAGCAGGAGTAATTTCCTTTTGGAACTTCTCTTTAAGGCGATTCAATGAAGTGACCTCCTTTCTTAAGAAAATTATTTATCTAATAATTCACCAGATTTTTTTGCAATACGAACTTTTTTACCATCTTCTACTTTGAAGCCTACACGAGTAGGTTCACCTGTTTTCGGATCTAAAATCATAACGTTAGAAACGTGAATAGGTGCTTCTTTAGTAATAATTCCACCTTGTGGATTTAATTGAGATGGCTTAGAGTGCTTCTTAACGATATTGACACCCTCAACGATAACACGGTTTTGCTTTGGGAAAGCCACAAGGATAACGCCTTGTTTTCCTTTGTCTTTACCAGTGATTACCTGTACTTTATCACCTTTTTTTACATGCATCTTAATTCTGCACCTCCTTAGCAAGGCAATACCTTAAATTATAGAACTTCTGGAGCTAAAGAAACGATCTTCATGAAGTTGCTATCACGTAATTCACGAGCTACTGGTCCGAAGATACGAGTACCACGTGGGCTCTTATCGTCTTTAATGATAACCGCTGCGTTTTCATCAAATTTGATGTAAGAACCGTCCGGACGACGAGCTCCGCTCTTCGTACGTACTACTACTGCTTTAACAACGTCACCTTTTTTAACAACGCCACCTGGTGTTGCTTGTTTTACCGTAGCAACGATAATATCACCAATGTTAGCATATTTACGACCAGAGCCGCCTAATACTTTAATTGTTAAAAGTTCACGTGCACCAGAGTTGTCAGCAACTTTCAAACGAGATTCTTGTTGGATCATGTTATGAAACCTCCCTTCGGACTAAAAATTCCGATTCGTCTATTTAGATAATAACCGCTTCTTCAACGATTTCAACTAAACGGAAACGCTTAGTAGCAGAAAGCGGGCGAGTTTCCATGATTTTAACGATATCGCCAAGTTTCGCTTGGTTTTGCTCATCATGGGCTTTGTACTTCTTAGAATACTTAACACGTTTTCCGTACAAGGAATGAGTTTTGTAAGTTTCAACTAAAACTGTAATCGTTTTGTCCATTTTGTCAGACACTACACGACCAGTATAAACTTTGCGTTGGTTACGTTCGCTCACTATGCAAACCTCCCCTCAATTTATCGATTAATTCCGATCTCTCTTTCACGAACTACAGTTTTCATACGAGCAATTGCTTTACGCACTTCACGAATGCGAGTTGGATTCTCTAATTGTCCTGTAGCAAGTTGGAAGCGAAGATTAAACAACTCTTCCTTTAAAGCTTTAACTTTTGTTTCGATTTCGGCAGTGGTTAATTCACGAATATCATTAGTTTTCATTAGATTCACCACCATTTTCTTCACGTTTTACGAATTTACATTTCACAGGTAACTTGTGAGCTGCAAGACGTAATGCTTCGCGTGCTACCTCTTCAGATACACCCGCGATTTCGAACATAATTTTCCCAGGTTTTACTACTGCTACCCAGCCTTCTGGTGCCCCTTTACCGGAACCCATACGTACTTCTAGAGGTTTTGCAGTGTAAGGTTTAGAAGGGAAAATTTTAATCCATACTTTACCGCCACGTTTCATGTAACGAGTCATTGCACGACGAGCAGCTTCGATTTGACGGTTTGTAATCCATGAAGCAGCTTGTGCTTGTAAACCGAATTCACCGAAAGCAACTTCAGTTCCACCTTTAGCACGACCACGCATTTTACCACGATGCTCTCTACGATATTTTACGCGTTTTGGCATTAACATATTATTTTCCTCCTTCCTCAGAAGCTTTCTTTTTTGTAGGAAGGACTTCTCCACGGTAGATCCATACTTTTACGCCTAATTTACCGTATGTTGTATCAGCTTCAACTGCTGCATAGTCAATATCAGCGCGAAGTGTATGAAGTGGAACAGTTCCTTCACTGTAAGATTCTGCACGAGCGATATCAGCTCCGCCAAGACGACCAGAAACCTGTGTTTTAATACCTTTAGCACCTGCACGCATAGCACGTTGAATAACTTGCTTTTGTGCACGACGGAATGATACACGGTTTTCTAATTGACGAGCGATGTTTTCGCCTACTAATTTAGCGTTAAGATCAGCTCTCTTAACTTCTAAAATGTTGATGTGTACACGCTTGCCTGTTAATTGGTTAAGAGCTTTACGAAGTGCTTCAACTTCAGTACCACCTTTACCAATTACCATACCAGGTTTTGCAGTGTGAATTGTAACATTTACACGATTTGCTGCACGTTCGATTTCTACTTTAGCAACAGCAGAATCTTTTAAGCGTACATTAATGTACTCACGGATTTTGATGTCTTCATGTAATAATGTAGCGTAATCTTTCTCAGCGAACCAACGAGATTCCCAGTCACGGATAACACCGACACGAAGACCAATTGGATTAACCTTTTGACCCATCGATTATCCCTCCTTCTTTTCTGATACCACAACTGTAATGTGGCTTGTGCGTTTGTTAATTTGGCTTGCACGACCCATTGCACGTGGACGGAAACGTTTCAACGTTGGACCTTCGTCAACGAAGACTTTTTCAACAACTAGGTTGTTAATGTCCATCTCATAATTGTGCTCTGCATTTGCGATTGCAGATTTTAAAACTTTTTCTACAACTGGAGAAGCAGTTTTTGGTGTGTGGTTAAGGATAGCAATCGCTTCACCCACTTGCTTACCTCGGATTAAGTCTACTACTAAACGAACTTTACGAGGAGCAATACGAACTGTTCTCGCTACTGCTTTAGCTTGCATTGAAGTGCCTCCTCTCATTATCTTCTAGTTTTCTTATCGTCAGCAAGGTGACCTTTATACGTACGAGTTGGTGCGAATTCACCTAACTTATGGCCAACCATATCCTCAGTGATGTACACAGGTACGTGTTTACGACCATCATATACAGCGATTGTGTGTCCGATGAACTGAGGGAAGATTGTTGAACGGCGAGACCAAGTTTTAACAACTTGTTTTTGCTCAGATGCAACTAATTTTTCCATTTTGCTCATTAAGTGATCATCGACAAATGGTCCTTTTTTTAAGCTACGAGCCATTTTGGTGCCTCCCTTCGTGATTGGCGTACGGTTCTAGAAATGAACCGTACTACAATCCCATTATTTTTTACGACGACGAACGATGAATTTGTCAGACGCTTTGTTTTTCTTACGAGTCTTGAATCCAAGAGTTGGTTTACCCCATGGAGACATTGGAGACTTACGTCCGATTGGAGAACGTCCTTCACCACCACCGTGTGGGTGATCAACCGGGTTCATTACAGAACCACGAACTGTTGGGCGTTTACCTAACCAGCGAGAGCGACCTGCTTTACCGATTTTGATAAGTTCGTGTTGTTCGTTACCTACTTGACCGATTGAAGCGCGACAAGCAGATAATACAAGACGTACTTCACCAGAAGTTAAACGTACAAGTACGTATTTACCTTCTTTACCAAGTACTTGAGCAGATGTACCAGCAGAACGAACTAATTGTCCGCCACGACCAGGCTTAAGCTCGATGTTATGAACAACAGTACCTACTGGAATGTTGATTAATGGTAATGCGTTACCGATTTTGATGTCAGCTTCTGGGCCAGACATAACTTCCATACCTACTTCTAAAGATTTAGGAGCAAGAATGTAACGTTTTTCACCGTCAACGTAGTTAATTAATGCGATATTCGCAGAGCGGTTTGGATCGTATTCGATCGTAGCAACGCGTCCTGGAATTCCATCTTTGTTACGCTTAAAGTCGATGATACGGTATTGACGCTTATGTCCGCCACCTTGATGACGTACAGTAATTTTACCTTGGTTATTACGACCAGCCTTCTTGCTTAAAGGAGCAAGTAATGACTTTTCGGGTCTGTCAGTCGTGATTTCAGCGAAATCATTCGTAGTCATATTACGACGACCGTTAGTAGTTGGATTATACTTTTTAATTCCCATCTCAATTTCCCTCCTTCTTTAGTAAGAATTAAACGCCTTGGAAGATTTCGATTTCTTTGCTGTCAGCAGTTAGCTTAACGATTGCTTTACGACGACGGCTAGTAAAACCAGCGTGACGACCAACGCGTTTTGCTTTCGGCTTGTAGTTCATGATGTTCACTTTTTCTACTTTAACACCAAAGATCGCTTCAAGAGCATCTTTAACTTCTGTTTTATTAGATTTAACGTCCACATCGAACGTGTATTTTTTTTCAGCCATCATTTCCATAGAACGTTCAGTGATAACTGGGCGCTTAATGATATCACGAGGATCTCTCATTATGCAAGCACCTCCTCTACTTTTTCCACTGCCGCTTTTGTCATGATTAGCTTATCATGATGAAGCACGTCTAAAACGTTTACGCCATCAGCAGTGATTACTGTTACTCCAGGGATATTGCGAGCAGATAACTCTACAGATTCGTTTGCATCAGCAGTTACGATAAGAGCTTTCTTCTCAACAGTTAATCCTTTAAGTACTGCTAGCATGTCTTTTGTTTTTGGTGCATTTAACACTAGGTCTTCAAGAACTACAATGTTGTTCTCAACTACTTTAGTAGCTAATGCAGATTTGATTGCTAAACGACGAACTTTCTTAGGAAGTTTGTACGCATAGCTTCTTGGTGTAGGTCCGAATACCGTACCACCACCACGCCATTGAGGAGAGCGGATAGACCCTTGACGAGCACGTCCAGTTCCTTTTTGACGCCATGGTTTACGACCACCACCGCGAACTTCAGAGCGAGTTTTTACTTTGTGTGTACCTTGACGTAAAGATGCACGTTGCATCATTACAGCTTCGAAAAGTACAGCTTCATTTGGTTCGATACCGAAAATAGCTTCAGCTAATTCGATTTCACCAACCTGTGAACCAGTTTGGTTATATACAGTAACTTTTGGCATTGGAATTCCTCCTTCCTATTGTGAATTATTTGCTAACCTTCACAGCGCCTTGAACAACTACAAGAGATTTCTTAGCACCTGGAACGTTACCTTTTACTAGTAATAAGTTGCGCTCAGTGTCAACTTGAACGATTTCTAAGTTTTGGATAGTAACTTGGTCTCCACCCATACGTCCAGCAAGTTTTTTGCCTTTGAATACACGGTTCGGAGCAACTGGGCCCATTGAACCTGGACGACGGTGATAGCGAGAACCATGAGACATAGGTCCGCGAGATTGTCCGTGGCGTTTGATAACACCTTGGAAACCTTTACCTTTAGAAATTCCTGTTACGTCAACGATTTCACCTGCAGCGAAAACTTCAACTTTTACCTCTTGACCAACCTCTAATCCGTCCACGTCTGCATCGCGGATTTCGCGAATGAAGCGCTTAGGAGTTGTAGATGCTTTAGCAGTGTGGCCTTGTTCAGGTTTGTTAGTTAACTTTTCACGTTTATCTTCAAATCCTAACTGGATTGCATTGTAGCCATCAGTTTCAGTTGTTTTCTTTTGAAGAACAACGTTTGGATTAGCAGCGATAACTGTTACTGGGATTAACTCACCGTTCTCAGCAAATACTTGAGTCATACCGATCTTTCTTCCTAAGATTCCTTTGGTCATGAGTTACACCTCCTACATTTTTAAGTTATATAATTTATAGTTTGATTTCGATATCTACACCAGACGGTAAGTCTAAACGCATTAATGAATCTACTGTTTGTGGAGTAGGACTCACGATATCGATTAAACGTTTGTGTGTGCGCATTTCGAATTGCTCACGAGAATCTTTGTACTTATGAACAGCACGAAGAATTGTGTAAATAGTCTTCTCAGTTGGTAATGGGATCGGACCAGAAACTGTTGCCCCAGAACGCTTAGCTGTTTCTACAATTTTCTCAGCTGATTGATCAAGAATACGGTGATCATAAGCTTTTAAACGGATACGAATTTTTTCTTTTGCCATTATTTTCCCTCCTTCGTTCGCCTATTTCTAAAATAGACCTTCTCCATGGAAATTTCCCCACACCATGCCATGGCAAAGCGGCCGGGTGTGTCAGCAACCTTCCACTTCATCGCAGTCAAAGACCAACATTGTCTATTATACAATGTTATTCGTCTAGATGCAAGCATCTTTTTGTTTGCATCTGCTTTTCTCTACTTTTGCTATTATACATGGCACTTTAAAGAATTTCAAGTTTTCATCTAACAGAATTCGTTTTACAGTTTCTGGATTATCTTTTGTTGTTTTTATATTACTATAGAAGAAACTCGTCAAAACAAAAAAACACACTCTTCTTCTTTATATAAACGCAAACAAAAAACCTAAGGGGAAATCCCTTAGGTTTTTTTATATCAGCTAAGATTACTCAACGATAGTAGCAACTACACCGTAACCTACTGTACGTCCACCTTCACGAATAGAGAATTTAGTTCCCTCTTCGATAGCGATTGGAGCGATAAGTTCGATAGTCATTTCGATGTTGTCACCAGGCATTACCATTTCAGTACCTTCTGGTAATTGGATGATACCAGTTACGTCAGTTGTACGGAAGTAGAACTGAGGACGGTAGTTAGCGAAGAATGGAGTGTGACGTCCACCTTCTTCTTTAGATAATACGAAAACTTCAGCTTTGAATTTAGCGTGTGCTTTTACAGAGCCAGTTTTAGCAAGAACTTGTCCACGTTGGATGTCTTCACGAGCAACCCCACGAAGAAGAGCACCGATGTTGTCTCCAGCTTGAGCTTGGTCAAGAAGTTTACGGAACATTTCTACACCAGTTACAGTTGTAGAAGCATTCTCTTCAGCAAGACCGATGATTTCTACTACGTCACCAACTTTAACGATTCCGCGCTCTACACGACCAGTTGCAACTGTACCACGACCTGTGATAGAGAATACATCCTCGATAGGCATTAAGAATGGTTTGTCAGTTTCACGTTCTGGAGTTGGGATGTAAGCATCAACTTCAGTCATTAATTCAATGATTTTTGCTTCCCAATCAGCTTCTCCTTGAAGAGCTTTAAGAGCAGAACCTTTGATTACAGGAATGTCGTCGCCTGGGAATCCGTATTCAGATAATAGGTCACGAACTTCCATTTCTACTAATTCTAATAATTCTTCGTCGTCTACCATGTCGCATTTGTTTAAGAATACAACGATGTAAGGAACACCTACTTGACGAGAAAGAAGGATGTGCTCACGTGTTTGAGGCATTGGGCCATCAGCAGCAGATACTACTAAGATACCGCCGTCCATTTGAGCAGCACCAGTGATCATGTTTTTAACATAGTCAGCGTGACCTGGGCAGTCAACGTGTGCATAGTGACGAGTTTCAGTTTCGTACTCAACGTGTGCAGTTGAGATTGTGATTCCGCGCTCTCTTTCTTCTGGAGCAGCGTCGATTTGATCGTATCCGCGTGCTTCAGCACCACCAGCTTTTGCAAGAACTGTAGTGATCGCAGCAGTTAATGTAGTTTTACCATGGTCAACGTGGCCGATTGTACCGATGTTAACATGGGGTTTAGAACGTTCGAATTTAGCTTTAGCCATTCTAAATTCCTCCTTAGTTTATATAGGTTATTTTATATTTAGACTAGAAAGCGAAACTTACGTCCCACTTTCTAAGCTTACATAAGTAGTTATACTCGAACAATTGATAAAAATCAATTATTCGCCTTTATTTTTTTTAATAATTTCTTCTGAAACAGACTTCGGTACTTCTTCATAATGATCAAATGTCATTGAGAATGTTCCGCGTCCTTGAGTGTTAGAACGTAATGCTGTCGCATAACCGAACATTTCAGAAAGTGGAACCATAGCGCGAACAACTTGTGCGTTACCGCGAGCTTCCATACCTTCTACACGTCCACGACGAGATGTTACGTCACCCATGATGTCTCCCATGTACTCTTCAGGAATTACAACTTCAACTTTCATCATTGGCTCAAGAATTACTGGGTTACATTTAGAAACCGCAGCTTTAAGTGCCATTGATGCAGCGATTTTGAACGCCATCTCAGATGAATCGACATCATGGTAAGAACCGTCAACTAATGCTGCTTTAATGTCAACTAGTGGATAACCAGCTAGTACACCATTTTTAAGTGAGTCTTCAAGACCCGCTCCAACAGCTGGGATGTATTCACGTGGAACTACACCGCCGACGATTTTGTTTTCGAATTCAAATCCTTTACCTTCTTCGTTAGGTGCAAACTCAATCCAAACGTGACCGAATTGTCCACGTCCACCAGATTGACGAGCAAACTTACCTTCAACTTTCGCAGCAGCGCGGAAAGTTTCACGGTATGCTACCTGAGGAGCACCAACGTTTGCTTCGACTTTGAATTCACGGCGCATACGGTCAACGATGATATCAAGGTGAAGTTCACCCATACCAGCGATGATAGTTTGGCCAGTTTCTTGGTCAGTGTGAGCACGGAATGTTGGATCTTCTTCAGAAAGCTTAGATAATGCTGTACCCATTTTATCTTGGTCAGCTTTAGATTTTGGTTCGATAGCTACAGAGATAACTGGCTCTGGGAATTCCATAGACTCAAGGATAACAAGGCTCTTCTCGTCACAAAGAGTATCACCAGTAGTAGTATCTTTTAAACCTACAGCAGCAGCGATATCACCAGCGTAAACTGTTGAAATCTCTTCACGGCTGTTAGCGTGCATTTGTAGGATACGTCCTACACGCTCACGCTTACCTTTAGTTGAGTTTTTCACGTATGATCCAGAGTTTAACACACCAGAGTACACACGGAAGAACGTTAATTTACCAACATAAGGGTCAGTCATGATTTTGAATGCTAAAGCTGCGAATGGTTCTTCATCGCTAGACTTACGTTCGATTTCTTCATCTGTATCCGGAAGAGTACCTTTAATAGCAGGTACATCTAATGGAGATGGTAGGTAGTCGATAACTGCGTCTAACAGAATTTGAACACCTTTGTTTTTGAATGCAGAACCACAGATTACTGGGAAGAATTCTACAGAAGTTGTAGCCTTACGGATACCAGCTTTAAGCTCTTCTACAGTGATTTCTTCACCTTCTAGGTACTTCATCATCATTTCTTCATCAAGCTCAGCTACCGCTTCAATAAGCTTTCCGCGGTATTCTTCAGCTAGTTCTTTGTGCTCTTCAGGAATTTCGACACGCTCGATGTCTGTTCCTAAATCGTTACCGTACATGTAAGCACACTCTTCAACAAGGTCAATGATACCATTGAACTCATCTTCAGCACCGATTGGTAACTGAATTGGATGTGCGTTTGCTTGTAAACGATCGTGGATTGTTCCTACAGAGTATAAGAAATCTGCACCGATCTTATCCATTTTGTTAACGAATACGATACGAGGTACACCGTAAGTAGTAGCCTGACGCCAAACAGTTTCTGTTTGTGGTTCTACACCAGATTGTGCATCAAGTACTGCTACCGCACCATCAAGTACGCGTAAAGAACGTTCTACTTCTACTGTGAAGTCTACGTGTCCTGGAGTGTCAATGATGTTTACACGGTGACCTTTCCATTGAGCTGTAGTTGCAGCAGAAGTAATTGTGATACCACGCTCTTGCTCTTGCTCCATCCAGTCCATCTGAGATGCACCTTCATGAGTTTCACCGATTTTATGAATACGTCCTGTGTAATACAGAATACGCTCAGTTGCTGTTGTTTTACCAGCATCGATGTGAGCCATGATACCAATATTACGAGTGTTTTCTAAAGAGAACTCTCTTGTCATTTGGTGTCTTGCTCCTTCCATATATGGATTGGATTTTTTATTTTAAGTAGCAAAAAAGCCACTTTATATTGTTACATATGCCAGTGTCCAGTACCCTCATTATGTAAAACGAGCGCCCAACGAAAGGGAGAGGCATTCTCCCTCTCCACACTTCCATAAGCGACAAATAAAGCGGTTTATGCATACATTTATTTTACGTTGAATCCTACCAACGGTAATGAGCAAATGCTTTGTTAGCTTCTGCCATTTTATGAGTGTCTTCACGTTTCTTAACAGATGCACCAGCGTTGTTAGCTGCATCTAAGATTTCGTAAGCTAGACGCTCTTCCATAGTTTTTTCACCACGAAGACGAGCATAGTTTACTAACCAGCGAAGACCTAAAGTTGTACGGCGTTCTGGACGAACCTCAACTGGAACTTGGTAGTTAGCACCACCAACACGACGAGCGCGTACTTCAAGAACAGGCATGATGTTCTTAAGAGCTTGCTCGAATACTTCCATTGGTTCTTTATCTGAACGTTCACGAACGATATCGAAAGCGTTATAAAGAATTGTTTGAGATTTACCTTTTTTACCGTCAACCATCATTTTGTTGATAAGGCGTGTTACTAGCTTAGAATTGTACATTGGATCTGGTAACACGTCACGTTTCGCAACAGGTCCTTTACGAGGCATATTGAGTTCCTCCTTTCATTATAAGTTTATTATTTTTTAGCAGGTTTTGGTCGCTTAGTACCATATTTAGAACGTCCTTGCATACGTTTGTCAACACCAGCTGTATCAAGCGCTCCACGAACGATGTGGTAACGTACCCCTGGTAAATCCTTTACTCGACCACCGCGAATTAATACTACGCTATGCTCTTGTAAGTTATGACCGATACCTGGGATGTAAGCTGTAACTTCAATACCGTTTGTTAAACGTACACGAGCGTATTTACGTAACGCTGAGTTAGGTTTCTTTGGAGTCATTGTACCAACACGAGTACATACACCACGTTTTTGAGGTGCAGAGATATCAGTTGATTTTTTCTTTAAAGAGTTAAATCCTTTGTTTAACGCAGGTGATTTAGATTTCCATACTTTATCAGTACGACCATTTCTCACTAATTGGTTAATAGTAGGCATTTGATTATCCTCCCTTCGCATGTTTGTATGACCACATATCCAGGTGGTTCATTATTAGTTGAAAACAAAGTTTTTGCAAGGAAGAGCAAATGCTCTCTCCTCACAAAAACAGTTTTAACTTATTATTCCTATTGCTGAAGCTCCCACTTGAATCCCCGAAACTTTTCCAAGCTTACGAACTGATTCAACCTTTGTTATGGGTATGTTATGTTGCAAAGCAGTGCGAATGATAATATGGGTTAACCGCACATCAGCATCTTCTGCAATAACAACTTCTTTAACTATACCATTTTTGATTGCTTCCAATGTGCGTTTATGACCAACGACTACATTTTCAGCATTTGACACTTTTTGATAAGACATATAAATATCCTCCAAAGCATCGTTCAGGAGCAACCTTGATTATAGTAACATTTTGACTCATACAATGTCAACTAGGATTAGATGTTTTTATACAAAATTTACGACGGAAAATTTTACTGTTCCACATAAATCTCATCGTTTTCTACATTCATGTTATCTTGTGTTGTTTTTACAAGATCCACTTTGCGATAACGATTCATACCTGTTCCAGCAGGAACAAGTTTACCGATAATAACGTTCTCTTTCAATCCTAGAAGCTCATCACGTTTACCTTTAATTGCTGCATCAGTTAAGACACGAGTTGTTTCTTGGAATGATGCTGCAGATAAGAATGAATCAGTTTCAAGTGAAGCTTTTGTAATACCAAGTAGAACAGGTCTAGCTGTCGCTGGTTGTTTACCTTTCAGTAACACCTTCGCATTCGCATCAGTAAACTGATGGATATCTAGTAATGTTCCTGGTAATACGTCTGTTTCACCTGCATCACTTACACGAACTTTACGTAGCATTTGACGTACCATTACCTCTACGTGTTTGTCACCAATTTCTACCCCTTGCATACGGTATACTTTTTGAACTTCACGTAATAAGTATTCTTGAACTGCTGTAATGTCCGTTACTTTTAGTAATTCTTTCGGATCAATAGAACCTTCTGTTAACTCTTTACCGTGGCTAATTGGCTGTCCTGGAGTTACTTTCAGACGAGCACCGTAAGGAATAGCATACGTACGAGCTTCAACTTCACCCTGTACAACTACTTCTTGGCGATCTTTAACATCGTTGATCGCTGCGATAACACCGTCGATTTCACTGATAACTGCCTGACCTTTCGGATTACGAGCTTCGAAGATCTCTTGGATACGAGGTAAACCTTGAGTGATATCATCTCCGGCAACCCCACCTGTATGGAATGTACGCATCGTTAACTGTGTACCTGGCTCACCGATAGATTGAGCTGCGATAATACCTACCGCTTCTCCTACTTCTACGTCTGTACCAGTTGCTAAGTTACGACCGTAACACTTCTTACATACACCATGGCGAGTGTTACACGTAAACGCTGAACGAATATTTACAGTTTCAACACCCGAATTTTCAACGATATGAGCGATATCTTCAGTAATTAATTGGTTTTCACTAACTAATACTTCACCTGTTTCAGGATGTTTTACAGTTTTTCTTGCAAAACGTCCAACAAGACGATCATATAATGACTCAATTACTTCATTACCCTCTTTAATCGCACCAATTAATAGACCACGATCTGTTCCACAATCATCTTCACGGACAATTACATCTTGTGCAACGTCTACAAGACGACGTGTTAAGTAACCAGAATCGGCAGTTTTAAGTGCTGTATCGGCAAGACCTTTACGCGCACCATGCGTAGAGATGAAGTACTCAAGTACTGTTAAACCTTCACGGAAACTCGATTTGATTGGAAGTTCGATGATACGACCAGATGGATTGGCCATCAGACCACGCATACCAGCAAGCTGAGTAAAGTTAGATGCGTTACCACGGGCACCTGAGTCACTCATCATGAAGATTGGATTGCGTTTATTCAAGGATTTCATCAGTTTTCCTTGGATAACATCTTTTGCATTACTCCAAATAGAGATAACGCGATCGTAACGTTCTTCTTCCGTGATTAAACCGCGACGGAATTGTTTAATTACATTATCTACTTTTGCTTGTGCTTCGTGGAGAATTTCATCTTTTTCGCCTAATACAAGAATGTCAGATACCCCAACTGTAATACCAGCTTTTGTAGAGTACTTGAACCCTAAGTTTTTCATACGGTCAAGCATGCGAGACGTTTCTGTAATTTGGAAACGTTTGAACACTTCCGCAATGATGTTACCAAGGATCTTCTTGCTAAATGGCGCCACTTCTTCGCGACTAGCAATAATTTCTTTAATGTTCGCACCTTTTTCAACGAAATATTCCGCTGGTGTTTCTTTTTCAAGGTTTGAGTTTGTCGGTTCATTAATATAAGGGAACGACTCTGGTAAGATTTCGTTAAATATTAATTTACCAACTGTTGTTAATAGAAGCTTACCTTTTTGCTCTTCAGTAAACGTTACGTTATTTACTGAACTTGCAGCAACTGCAACACGTGTGTGCAGATGTACATATCCATTTTGATATGCAAGTATTGCTTCGTTTGCATCTTTGAAGACCATACCTTCACCGATTGCGCCTTCACGCTCAAGTGTTAAGTAGTAGTTACCTAATACCATATCCTGAGATGGAGTAACAACTGGTTTTCCGTCTTTTGGATTCAAGATGTTTTGTGCCGCTAACATAAGAATACGAGCTTCTGCTTGTGCCTCTGATGATAACGGAACGTGAACCGCCATTTGGTCACCGTCAAAGTCCGCGTTGTATGCAGTACATACAAGTGGATGAAGACGAATTGCGCGACCTTCTACTAATGTAGGTTCAAACGCCTGGATACCAAGACGGTGAAGTGTTGGTGCGCGGTTTAGAAGTACTGGATGTTCTTTAATCACAGATTCTAAAACGTCCCAAACTTCAGGGTGTACACGCTCAATTTTACGTTTCGCACTCTTAATGTTGTGTGCTAACCCTTTTCCAACTAACTCTTTCATAACAAAAGGTTTGAACAGTTCAAGCGCCATTTCTTTCGGTAATCCACATTGGTACATCTTTAAGTTCGGTCCTACAACGATTACAGAACGGCCAGAGTAGTCAACACGTTTACCTAATAAGTTTTGACGGAAACGTCCTTGTTTACCTTTAAGCATGTGAGATAGTGATTTTAATGGACGGTTACCTGGTCCAGTTACTGGACGGCCACGACGACCATTATCAATTAATGCATCTACAGCTTCTTGTAACATACGTTTTTCGTTTTGAACGATGATGCTTGGAGCACCTAGGTCCAATAGACGTTTTAAACGGTTGTTACGGTTAATTACACGACGATATAAGTCGTTTAAGTCAGAAGTAGCAAAACGTCCACCATCTAACTGTACCATTGGGCGTAGTTCTGGTGGGATAACTGGTAGAACATCTAAGATCATCCAAGATGGTTCATTTCCAGAGTTACGGAATGCTTCTAATACTTCTAGACGTTTAATAGCACGAGTACGGCGTTGTCCTTGTGCTGTTTTTAATTCTTCTTTTAAGAAGTCTACTTCTTTATCTAAATCAATGTCTTGTAGTAGCTTTTTAATCGCTTCTGCACCCATAGCAGCTTGGAATGTGCTACCATATCGATCACGATATGCACGGTATTCTTTTTCAGAAAGTAATTGCTTCTTATCAAGTGGTGTATCTCCACTTTCTGTTACAACATAAGAAGCGAAATAAATTACTTCTTCAAGCGCGCGAGGGGACATGTCTAAGACAAGTCCCATGCGGCTCGGGATACCTTTGAAATACCAAATATGAGATACAGGAGCAGCTAATTCAATATGACCCATACGTTCACGACGTACTTTTGCACGCGTTACTTCAACGCCACATCGATCACAAACTACACCTTTATAACGTACACGTTTGTATTTTCCGCAATGACATTCCCAGTCCTTTTGTGGTCCGAAAATACGCTCACAGAACAAGCCATCTTTTTCAGGCTTTAACGTACGATAGTTAATAGTTTCTGGTTTCTTAACTTCACCGTATGACCAAGAACGAATCTTGTCAGGTGAAGCAAGTCCAATCTTCATATATTCAAAGTTATTTACATCTATCAAGGGGCCTACCTCCCTTTTAGTCTACAGGTTATCCCAATTATTCCTTAGTTGTCTCAACTTCGACATTCAATTTATCTGCTGATTGATGATCATCGTCATCTTCTGTATCACGCATTTCAATTTCTGTATCGTCGCTAGACATCATTTTAACGTCCATACCTAAACTTTGCAGCTCTTTAATCAATACTTTGAATGATTCAGGAACGCCTGGTTCTGGAACATTTTCGCCTTTAACAATTGCTTCATACGTCTTAACACGTCCAACAACATCATCAGACTTCACTGTTAAGATTTCTTGAAGAGTATAAGCAGCACCGTAAGCTTCAAGTGCCCAAACCTCCATCTCACCGAAACGCTGTCCACCGAACTGAGCTTTACCTCCAAGAGGTTGCTGCGTTACAAGTGAGTATGGTCCAGTAGAACGAGCATGAAGTTTATCGTCAACCATGTGCGCAAGTTTGATCATATACATGACACCAACAGATACGCGGTTATCGAATGGTTCACCAGTACGTCCGTCATACAGGATTGTTTTCGCGTCATTTGCCATACCAGCTTCTTCAATTGTGCCCCAAACATCTTCCTCACGAGCACCATCGAATACTGGTGTTGCAATGTGAATGCCCAGGTATCTTGCTGCCATACCAAGATGAAGCTCTAATACCTGACCGATATTCATACGAGATGGTACCCCTAATGGGTTTAACATGATATCGATTGGCGTACCGTCTGGTAAGTAAGGCATATCTTCTTCTGGTAAAATACGAGAAATAACACCTTTGTTACCGTGACGTCCGGCCATCTTGTCACCTTCAGAAATTTTACGTTTTTGAACGATATATGCACGTACAAGTTGATTCACGCCTGGTGGCAATTCATCGCCATCTTCACGGTTGAATACTTTTACGTCTAAGATAATACCGCCACCACCGTGTGGTACACGTAGTGATGTATCACGTACTTCACGCGCTTTTTCTCCAAAGATAGCATGTAATAGACGTTCTTCAGCTGTTAATTCTGTTACACCTTTAGGTGTTACTTTACCAACAAGTAAATCTCCATCTTTTACTTCAGCACCAACGCGAATGATACCGCGCTCGTCAAGGTTACGTAATGCGTCTTCCCCAACGTTTGGAATGTCACGTGTAATTTCTTCTGGTCCAAGCTTCGTATCACGAGCTTCTGATTCATATTCTTCAATATGAATAGAAGTGTACACATCATCTTTTACAAGGCGCTCACTCATGATGATCGCATCCTCGTAGTTATAACCGTCCCAAGTCATGAAGCCAACAAGCACGTTACGTCCAAGTGCTAGTTCACCTAATTCCATAGAAGGACCATCCGCAAGGATTTCACCTTTTACAACTTCATTTCCAACACTTACGATTGGACGTTGGTTGTAACAAGTTCCTTGGTTAGAACGAATGAATTTTTGCATTTTGTAGCGATCTAAGTCGCCTTTTACTGTTTGACCGTCAACTTCTACATAGCGACGTACCCAAACTTCACGTGCTTCTACGCGCTCAACAACACCAGGATGTTTACAGATTACTGCAGCACCTGAGTCTTTTGCTGATACGTACTCCATACCTGTACCTACAATCGGAGATTCCGGATTCATTAACGGAACCGCCTGACGTTGCATGTTCGCTCCCATAAGTGCGCGGTTAGAGTCATCGTTTTCTAAGAACGGAATACAAGCTGTCGCTGCCGACACTACTTGTTTTGGAGATACATCCATGTAGTCGATGCGTTCTCTATTTGTGACAATGTTTTCACCACGGAAACGAGCTACGATATCTTCACTTAGGAATTCACCTTCATCAGATAATTTCATATTCGCTTGGGCTACAACATAGTTATCTTCTTCATCTGCTGTTAAATAATCAACATGCCCTGTTACAAGACCAGTTTCTGGGTCAACACGACGATATGGTGTTTCAATGAAACCAAACTCATTTACTTTCGCGAACGAAGATAATGAGTTAATCAAACCGATGTTTGGTCCCTCTGGTGTTTCAATCGGACACATACGACCGTAGTGGGAGTAATGAACGTCACGTACTTCAAAGCCTGCGCGCTCACGCGTTAAACCACCAGGTCCTAATGCAGATAGTCTTCGTTTGTGAGTTAACTCTGCTAATGGATTTGTTTGGTCCATGAACTGAGATAACTGAGAACTTCCGAAGAACTCTTTAATAGATGCAATAACAGGACGAATATTAATTAGCGCCTGTGGTGTAATTGCATTTGTATCTTGGATCGACATTCTCTCACGAACAACACGTTCCATACGAGAAAGACCGATACGGAATTGATTTTGTAATAGTTCTCCAACAGAACGCAGACGACGGTTTCCTAAATGGTCAATATCATCTGTATCCCCTACTTTGTATAGTAGGTTGAAGAAGTAACTGATAGAAGCAAGGATATCACCTGGTGTGATGTGTTTCACATCACGAGTAATATTTGCATTGCCAATTACATTAATTACACGTTCGCCTTCCGACTCAGGAGCATAAATCTTAATAGATTGCAGCTCAACATCGCCTTCTACCACTCCACCCATTGGTTTCGCTGTTTTGAATCCAATGTTTTTCTCTAAGTAAGGTAAAATGCGATCAAGTGTACGACGATCTAAGATTGTTCCTTCCGCCGCTAAAATTTCACCAGTTTCTGGATCCACTAATGTTTCAGCTAAACGTTGATTAAACAATCTGTTTTTAATGTGTAACTTCTTGTTGATCTTATAGCGACCTACATTTGCTAAATCGTAGCGCTTTGGATCGAAGAAACGAGACACAAGTAAGCTCTTAGCATTTTCTACTGTTGGTGGTTCACCAGGACGTAGACGCTCATAAATTTCAAGCAATGCTTTTTCTGTACTATCTGTGTTGTCTTTTTCTAATGTGTTGCTTAAGTATTCGTTATCACCTAAAAGCTCGGTGATTTCTTGATCAGAGCCAAACCCTAATGCGCGTAACAAAACAGTTACAGGAAGTTTACGCGTACGGTCAATACGCACATATACAACATCCTTAGCATCTGTCTCATACTCTAACCAAGCTCCGCGGTTTGGAATTACAGTAGCAGTAAAACCACGTTTTCCGTTTTTATCCACTTTGCCACTATAGTATACGCTTGGAGAGCGAACTAACTGGGAAACGATAACACGTTCTGCACCGTTAATTACGAATGTTCCAGTCTCTGTCATGAGTGGGAAATCTCCCATGAACACATCTTGTTCTTTTACTTCACCAGTTTCCTTGTTGATTAGACGCACTTTTACACGAAGTGGTGCTGCATACGTCACATCACGCTCTTTGCATTCGTCTACAGAGTATTTAGGTTCACCTAAGCTGTAGTCGATAAATTCAAGCGATAGATTTCCCGTAAAGTCTTCAATCGGAGAAATGTCTTGGAACATTTCTCGCAAACCCTCATCAAGAAACCACTGATAAGAAGAGGTTTGAATTTCGATAAGATTTGGTAACTCTAATACTTCACTAATACGGGCATAACTTCTTCGTTGGCGGTGGCGTCCGTATTGAACTAGTTGACCTGTCAACTGCTTCACCCCTCAAATCATGAGTATTATAAATGCACAAAAAAATTTGTGCAAAATCACAAATAAATACAACTACTGCTATTAGCGTAGTCTTTTTCTCTTAAAGATAAATACGTTGAGTCTTTCTACCTGCTCAAAAAAGAAAAATGGCTTCTATAAGAAAACCATCATTCTGTTTCATAATCTGCTGATTTTACTATCTTTTCCAAGAGAAACAAAAATATACATCTTTCTCAACGCAGAAAATCATATATTGGCATTGTATAATGTTAACATAGCCAAAAATAACCGTCAACGTTTTTTTGATTTTATGATATAATATCCTTTTTTCTTTTCTACAATCTCAACTTCAGAAAATACTTCTTCTAGTTTTTTCAGCGCAGATGGTGCACCTTGCTTCTTTTGAATAACAATCCAAAGTTCTCCACCTGGAACTAAATAATCCACAGCTTTTTCTAAAATCTCATGTACGATATCTTTACCCGCACGAATTGGAGGGTTAGATAGAATAGCAGCATACTCGCCATCTACATTTTCATAGACGCTACTTTGAAAAATACGTATATTCTCGATTCTGTTATTAGCGGCATTTTCTTTCGCAAGCCCAAGCGCCCTTTCATTCACATCCACCATGTGAACTTCACAACCTTGAAACTCTTTCGCTAACGACAAACCAATAGGACCGTATCCACAACCTACGTCTAATATATCACCTTTAATATCCGGCATTTGAAACGCTTCAATTAAAAGACGAGAACCAAAGTCCACCTCGTTTTTCGAAAACACCCCATGGTCAGATAAAAAAGTAAATTGAGATCCACGAAGTGGAAATTCCCATCGTTTACGATCACTTTTACTAGAAGGGTCGTTAGAAAAATAATGGTCTGCCATATGGCCACCTCTTTTCTTTACAGTTAAAAAAAAAGCTCGCATGAGAGCGAGCTTTTTTTAAAGCATCAAAAGTTAATTACTTAACTTCTACAGCAGCGCCAACTTCTTCAAGTTTAGCTTTCATTTCTTCAGCTTCCTCTTTAGAAACGCCTTCTTTGATTGCTTTTGGAGTGTTGTCAACTAATTCTTTAGCTTCTTTTAAGCCAAGACCAGTGATTTCACGTACAGCTTTGATAACTTTGATTTTTTGAGCGCCAGCACTTGCAAGTACTACGTCAAACTCAGTTTTTTCAGCAGCAGCTTCACCAGCGCCACCAGCTACAGCTACAGGAGCAGCAGCAGTTACGCCGAATTCTTCCTCGATAGCTTTTACTAAGTCGTTAAGTTCTAATACAGTCATAGATTTAACTGCTTCAATGATTTGTTCTTTAGTCATTGTAAATATCCTCCCTTAAATAGGTTTGTATTGTTTTATAGATAACAAGTAATTATCTTTTAAAAAATTAAGCGCCTTGCTCTTCCTTTTGTTCTGCAACTGCTTTAGTAGCAAGTGCAAGGTTACGGATTGGAGCTTGAAGAACGCTAAGAAGCATAGAAAGTAAGCCTTCACGTGATGGAAGAGTAGCGATTGCTTTAACCTCATCAAGTGTTACAAGTTTACCTTCGATTACGCCCGCTTTAATTTCTAAAGCTTCATGTTTTGTAGCGAAGTCGTTTAATACTTTCGCAGGAGCAACTACATCCTCGTTACTGAACGCGATTGCGTTTGGTCCTGTTAAGAATTCGTTTAACTCAGCCATTTCAGCAGATTCTGCAGCACGACGAGTTAGAGAGTTTTTGTAAACTTTGAACTCAACGCCAGCTTCACGTAATTGCTTACGTAATTCTGTTGCTTCAGAAACTGTTAAACCACGGTAGTCAACAACAATTGTAGATTTACTAGCACGAAGTTTGTCCGCGATTTCAGTTACAACTTGTTGTTTAGTTTCGATTACTTTGCTCATGTTATTACACCTCCTGTAGATTATATAGAAGATGTACCGAAAGTGCACTAAAAACCTCCATGCCCAACTTGTAGACATGGAGGCATATAGTCACAGAAAAAAATTCCGTTTCGTATATTAACACCTAGGTAGGAAATTAAGTCTATTGACACCTACTGTCTACGGTACACTATTTAAATTCACAACATAAATGATTATATTAAATCTTCTTTATGAAGTCAACTTCCAATTTTTACGCTAATGTAGAAACGTCTACGCGTACGCCAGGTCCCATTGTAGAAGCAACTGTTACGTTCTTCATGTAAGTACCTTTTGCAGCAGATGGCTTAACTTTTAATAAAGTGTCAGCGATTGTTTTGAAGTTTTCTACTAATTTAGCATCTTCGAAAGATACTTTACCGATTGGAACGTGGATGTTACCAGCTTTATCAACGCGGTATTCAACTTTACCAGCTTTGATTTCGTTAACAGCTTTAGTTACATCGAAAGTAACTGTTCCAGTTTTAGGGTTTGGCATTAAACCTTTAGGTCCTAATACGCGACCAAGTTTACCAACTTCACCCATCATGTCAGGAGTTGCTACTACTACATCGAAATCGAACCAACCTTGTTGGATTTTACCGATGTAATCAGTATCGCCTACGAAGTCAGCGCCAGCAGCTTCAGCTTCTTTAGCTTTTTCACCTTTAGCGAACACTAATACACGTTGTACTTTACCAGTACCGTGTGGAAGAACAACTGCACCACGGATTTGTTGGTCAGCTTTCTTAGGGTCAACACCTAAACGGAATGCAGCTTCTACAGTTGCATCAAATTTAGCTGTGTTTGTTTTCTTTACTAATTCTACTGCTTCTGTTGCAGAGTAAGCAGATGCACGATCAACAAGCTTTGCAGCTTCTACGTACTTTTTACCTCTTTTAGCCATTTTTATTTCCTCCTCGAATGTGGTTTTAGCGGAATAACCTCCCACGTTTACGCCTGTTTTCAGGTATAACCTGAGGATGAGCGCCATCCATTTATTTAAAAACAATAATCATTTACGATAATAAAGGTTGCGAATTGGAATTCCAGACCCGCAACCTTTTTTAAAAACAAATCGAATTAGTCTTCGATAACGATGCCCATACTGCGTGCAGTACCTTCAACCATACGCATTGCAGCTTCTACGCTAGCAGCGTTTAGGTCAGGCATTTTAGTTTCAGCGATTTCGCGTACTTTATCACGCTTAACAGTTGCCACTTTATTACGGTTTGGTTCACCAGAACCAGACTCAATACCAGCTACTTTCTTAAGAAGAACAGCAGCAGGAGGAGTTTTAGTAATGAAAGTGAATGAACGGTCCTCAAATACCGTAATTTCAACAGGGATGATAAGACCAGCTTGATCTGCTGTACGAGCGTTAAACTCTTTACAGAAGCCCATGATGTTAACACCTGCTTGTCCTAATGCTGGACCAACTGGTGGAGCTGGGTTAGCTTTACCTGCAGGAATTTGAAGCTTTACCATTTTAATTACCTTTTTAGCCACGAGACACACCTCCTTAAGTCCGTGATGTGGTCAATTGGACAGTGATTTGCCCTCCCACGTCATATTTTATCTGTAAGGATAAAATCTTTCAAAAAACGTCTCCGATAACGAAGACGTACTGACTTAAAAGATATTATCACTTTTTACAATTCATTTCAAGTTTCATTTTATAATTTTTCAATTTGATGGAAGTCAAGTTCAACTGGAGTCTCGCGACCAAACATGTCCACAAGTACGCTAACCTTTTTCTTCTCCACATCAATTTCTTCAATAGCACCTGTATAATCTGCGAATGGCCCCTCATTTACACGTACTGTCTCATGAAGTTCAAAGTCGAAATCAACCACTTCGTTGTCCATTCCCATATGTTTCATAATGGTAACAACTTCCTCTTCTAATAGAGGTGATGGTTTAGATCCAGAACCAGAAGAACCAACGAACCCAGTTACACCCGGCGTGTTACGTACAACATACCAAGAATCATCAGTCATGATTAATTCTACTAATACATAACCTGGGAACACTTTTCTTTTCATTAATTTTTCTTTTCCGTTTTTCATTTCTACTTCTACTTCTTCCGGGACAACAACACGGAAAATTTTATCTTGCATACCCATTGATTCTACACGCTTCTCTAGGTTTGCTTTTACTTTATTTTCATATCCAGAATAAGTATGGACAACATACCAACTTTTTTCCATTCATTTAGGACGAGCGTCCTTCCCTCCCTGACGTACATTTTTTTGCGCAAATGAAAAAACCCGTTCACCGGGCTTTTACACAGTTCTTATAAATAACATTATATCATGGATAAGTGCTTCTTATTCAAGAATTAACCAAGAATTAACCGAATTAAAGAAGAAATGCCCATATCAACTACTGCGAAGAAAATCGCAAAGAACACAACTGTAGCAACAACAGTCGCTGTTGAGCGGAGTAATTCATCTTTTTTAGGCCAACTTACTTTTTTCATTTCGCGACCTACATCGCCGAAAAAGTTCGTTAAACGCATCTGCGGGACCTCCAGTGTATTATTTCAATTATTTATTTTGTTTCCTTGTGAACTGTATGCTGATTGCATGTTTTACAAAACTTTTTTATTTCAAGTCGCTCTATTGAGCTCGTATCTTTCATAGTAGAGTAGTTTCGATTTTTACACTCTTCACATGAGAGTACAACTTTTTTCCTCATTAGTTACACCAACCTTGTAACATTATGTCCCTAAAAATGTATCATACAATAAAAGACAATGTCAATGACATGCATTTTGTACTGTCTACAAAAGAAAACAGGTGATTTATTTTACACCTGTTGCACTTGTTATTTGTTATGAATTTAAAGTTGTACTTTCTCGCATTTCCATATATCGTTCCAATTTCCTCTTCACCCGCTGTAAAGCGTTATCAATAGATTTCACATGTCTGTTTAACTGTTCTGAAATCTCTTGATAAGAACGCCCATCTAGATATAAAGAAAGTACTTTTCTTTCTAAATCGCTTAATAATTCTGATATTTTTGATTCTATGTCTGTATATTCTTCTTGGCTAATAATCATCTCTTCAGGATCAGTTACCTTCGCTTCAGAAATAACATCCAATAATGTTCGATCAGATTCCTCATCGTAAATCGGCTTATCTAAAGACACATACGAATTTAAGGGAATATGTTTTTGCCTTGTTGCCGTTTTAATAGCGGTAATAATTTGTCGAGTGATACACAGTTCAGCAAATGCTTTGAATGAAGACAGCTTGTCCTCTTTATAATCACGAATTGCTTTAAACAATCCTATCATACCTTCTTGAACAATATCTTCTCGATCGGCACCCACTAAAAAGTAAGATCTTGATTTCGCGCGAACAAAGTTCTTATATTTGTGAATTAAATATTCTAGAGCGTCAGTATTACCTTTTCGAACTAACTCAACGATTGCCTCATCCTCTAAATCACGAAATGTAACGTCGCCTACACTTACGAAGCCTGCTTCCACCTTGATCCCTCCGACCGCTATTTATTTAGCAATATTATACAGTAAAAAGACAAAGAGCGTCAATGCTTCAACGCTCTCCTCTTCTTAATTTTTCTAATTTTTCTGTAATATCTTTACTAAATATCTTTCGCATGGCGGGTTGCTGTTCTTTCGTGTCTTTTGTACGCCTTCTTACTTGTTGCTCCATTGCCTGTACTTCCAACTCTAATTCACGCGCAGATTTCCGAAGGGCACCTTGCGCAAATATAACCCATTGTTCCGTGTAATCAGAAGTCGCAACATATATTCGTGTATTTATATTTCTAAGCTCTATCGCAAGTTGCTCTATCTTTTCGTCTGCAGTTTGATTCTTTCGTGTGAATATTACTTCCACACGAGATTGTTTCATCTTTTTTTCAATACCATGTACTGTATAGGCATCAAAGACTATCATCACTTTTGTACCTGTATAACCTTGATAATCCGCCATCTTATCAATAAGTGCATCTCTTGATGATTGTAGATCTACATCCCGCAGTTTCTTCAAATCTCCCCAAGCTCCGATAATGTTGTAACCGTCAACGATTAAAATATCGTTCATCTTTTATTTACCAATTTCGTGACGTTTACGATATACCTCATACATTAACAAACTTGCGGCTACGGAAGCATTTAAGGATGTAACTTTACCAACCATCGGTAGAGTGATTAGGAAATCACACTTTTCACCAATAATACGACTCATACCTTTTCCTTCACTACCAATTACTAACCCAATTGGCATTTTACCATCTAAATTACGATAATCCGTTTTCCCTTTGGCATCTGTACCAGCAATCCAAAGTCCACGTTCTTTTAATTCATCAATTGTACGGGATAAGTTCGTTACGCGCGCAACAGGAATGTATTCAATCGCTCCTGTTGATGCTTTCGCAACTGACGCTGTAAGCCCCACAGCCCTTCTCTTTGGAATAATAATTCCATGAGCTCCTGTCGCATCAGCAGTACGCATAATAGAACCTAGGTTATGCGGATCTTCAATCTCATCTAAAATTAAGAAGAATGGATCTTCATTACGTTTTTCTGCCACTTTGAATAACTCTTCTAACTCCGCATACTGATATGCAGCTACTTGAGCAATTACACCTTGATGATTACCCTCAACTAATTGATCTAACTTTTTCTTTGGTGCATGTTGTAAAATAACCTTATTTTCTTTCGCTAACGCTAGTACAATCTGTACTTGTCCTTTGGCAGCACCTTCTGCGATCCAAATTTTATTTATATCTCTCCCTGATCGTAACGCCTCAATTACAGGGTTACGTCCGATAATATATTCACTACTCATGATGATGTGCCCCCTTCCTTTTCTTCTAAAACTGCAATTGCCTTATATACAATTTCGTCTAATCTTTCACGGTTATTTAATAAATGATGATAACCAATTAGCGCTTCAAAGGCTGTACTATGTCGATATGTTTGTACATCCGTATTTTTTGGAACTGTACCTGAATTTGCATTACGTCCTCTTCTTAATACCGCCTCTTCTTCCTCTGTCAAAAACGCCGTCTCTAATAAATGATAAACAACTTTCGCCTGTGCTTTTGCTGAAACAAAGCTCGTCCCTAATCGATGTAATTGATTAGGGCGAACTTTCCCTTTTTGAAGTAGGTGATAGCGGATATATTGTTCATATACCGCATCACCCATGTATGCTAACGCTAAGCTGTTTAATTGCTTTGCATCAATCATTCTTATCCTCTTTTCCATCTTGTACCTTGAGCGGTATCTTCTAAAATAATATTACGGTCTTTTAAGTCATCGCGAATTTGATCTGATAATGCAAAATCACGATTTTTACGAGCTTCAATGCGTTTTTGAATAAGTGCCTCAATTTCTTCATCAAGCAACTCTTCTTGCGCTAATTCTAACCCTAAAATATCAAATAATGTTTCAAGTTGTTTTACGTATGCTTCAATTACCACTGTAGACGTATGTTCTTCCAGTAAATATTGATTCGCATGATTTGCCACATTATATAACTCAGTGATTGCATTAGCAGTGTTGAAGTCATCATTCATCGCTTCTTCAAATGCAGTCTGGAATTTTTCCAGTTCCGCTAACCATTTCTCATTATGGTCTGTTAAATCAGTACTACTTTCCATACGGTGTTTTAAGTTACCGTAAGCCGTCTTAATTCTTTCCAGTCCGTTATTTGTGCTTTGTAATAACTCTTCACTGAAATTAATTGGATGACGGTAATGTACCGATAGCATAAAGAATCTAATTAACTGCGGATTATATTGCTTAATGATATCGTGAACTAAAATAAAGTTCCCCAATGACTTAGACATCTTCTCATTATTAATATTAATATATCCATTGTGCATCCAGTAACGTGCAAATGTTTTTCCAGTTAACGCCTCAGACTGCGCAATTTCATTCTCATGATGAGGAAATGCTAAGTCTTGACCACCAGCATGAATATCGATTGTATCTCCTAAGTATTTACGTGCCATTGCCGAGCATTCAATATGCCAGCCTGGACGACCTTTCCCCCAAGGGCTTTCCCAGAAGATTTCTCCTTCTTTAGCATCTTTCCATAAAGCAAAATCAAGAGGGTCTTGTTTCTTTTCTCCTACTTCAATACGCGCACCGTGACGTAAGTCTGCGATTGGTTGATGCGATAATTTACCGTATCCTTCGAATTCCTTCGTTCTAAAGTACACATCACCTTCTGATTCATATGCATATCCTTTATTCACAAGTTCTTGAATAAATTCAATAATGATATCCATATTTTCCGTTACACGCGGATGAACTGTTGCGTGTTTGCAACCTAGTGCCGTTACATCCTCAAAGTACGCTTCAACGAAACGGTCAGCAATTGTCGGCACATCTTCACCTAATTCATTTGCTGCTTTAATTAATTTATCATCTACGTCAGTAAAGTTGGACACATACTGCACATCATACCCTTTATATTCTAAATAACGGCGTACCGTATCAAATACCATAGGTGGTCTTGCATTCCCAATGTGAATATAGTTATAAACTGTAGGTCCACACACATACATCTTTACCTTATTTTCTTCTAATGGAGTAAACTCTTCCTTTTGACGTGTTAACGTATTATAAATGTGAATAGTCATTTTTATCCTTCCTTTCTACCTTTACTTCAAGTTGTTTTTTCAATTTATCAAGTTCTACTTCCATGACCTTTAACTTATCAAAAATTGGGTCTGGAAGGTCAGAATGATTTAATTCTTGACCGATTTTTACTCCATTTTGAATAACGACTCGGCCAGGTATACCTACAACTGTAGAATGTGCAGGGACTTCTTTTAATACGACAGAACCTGCTCCAATTTTAGAATTCTCTCCAACTGTAATAGAACCTAGTACTTTAGCACCTGTTGCAATTAATACATTATCCTGAATTGTAGGGTGCCTCTTTCCCTTTTCTTTACCCGTACCACCTAATGTAACCCCTTGATAGATCGTTACATTATCACCAATTTCGCACGTTTCTCCAATTACAACCCCCATTCCATGGTCTATGAAAAAACGACGACCAATTGTTGCTCCTGGATGAATCTCAATGCCAGTAAAGAAACGACTAACTTGTGAGATCCAACGTGCAATAAAGAAGAAATTTTTTTTATAAAAAGCATGTGCAATTCGATGGGCCCAAACTGCATGTAATCCAGAGTAAGTCAAAATGACTTCGAAATAACTTCTTGCCGCTGGATCCTGTTCAAAAACGACTTCAATATCTTCCCGAAGCCTCTTAAACATCGACGTTCCCTCCCCTTTATGGGCTGCTTTTTCGAATGAACTAACTCCCTACTTATCTCCCTAAATCTTTATACACGTAGATAAAATTTATACTCATACCCAGTTTTACGGTATAAAAAAAGACGCCTCTGTCATATTGACAGAGACGCCTTATAAGCGCGGTTCCACTCTGTTTAGGCTAAAAAAGCCTCAAACTCATCTCTGATAACGGTGTACACCGCTTCTGCTTACTTTACGCCCTAAGACGTTTCGCAAAACAATTTACTGTTCAGCAGAAGACTCGAAGGGGCATTTCAAAAATCCGCTTATAAACCACTTCCAGCCTAAAGGTGGTTCTCTCTGTAAAAAGCCTGATTTTCTACTTCTCCTTCTCGTCGCTTTTCCTTATTAGGTTTTAAGTATACTTATTATATTTCTAAACCTAGAAAATGTTAACCAATTACTTTTTGAAGACGATTTAAAACTTTTTCTTTTCCAAGAAGTGCAATAGCATTCGGAAGCTCTGGACCATGTGTTTGACCAGTAGTTGCAACACGGATTGGCATAAATAAGTTTTTACCTTTATGACCTGTTTCCTTTTGAACTGCTTTAATAGCCGCCTTAATTGCTGCTGGTTCCATCGCTTCTAGTGCTTCTACTTGACCAGCAAATGCACGAAGTACTTCTGGTACTTGTTCACCTTTTAATACTTCTTGTCCTTCTTCTTCATAATCAACATGATCTTTGAAGAACATTTCAGAAAGCTCTACAATTTCAGCTCCAAAACTCATTTGTTCATGGTATAAAGCAATTACACCACGGATCCAATCTTGGTCTTGTTCACTTAAAGTTTCTCCCACACGTCCAGCTTTCACTAAATGCGGTAAACTTAACTCTACAACCGTATCTAAATCTTGCTTTTTCATATACTGGTTGTTCATCCATTTTAGTTTTTGAGAATCAAATAATGCAGGTGATTTTGATAAACGAGCTGCATCAAACATTTTGATAAACTCATCTTTAGAGAAGATTTCTTCTTCACCTACTGGTGACCAACCTAATAGCGCAATAAAGTTAAAGATTGCTTCTGGAAGATATCCAAGCTCTTTATATTGCTCAATAAATTGAATAATAGATTCATCACGCTTACTTAATTTTTTACGACTTTCATTTACAATTAAAGTCATATGACCGAATTGTGGGATATCCCAACCGAAAGCTTCATAAATCATCATTTGTTTTGGCGTGTTTGAAATATGATCATCACCACGAAGTACATGTGTAATTTCCATTAAGTGATCATCTACTGCTACCGCAAAGTTATAAGTTGGGATTCCATCTTTTTTCACGATAACAAAATCACCAAAATCATTTGAATGGAATGCAACTTCGTCTTTTACGATGTCTTTGAATGTGTAATCACGATTAGCTGGTACACGGAAACGAATACTCGGAATACGTCCCTCAGCTTCAAATTCTTTCATTTGTTCTTCAGTTAAATCACGGTGGTTACCTGCATAACGAGGTGTTTCACCACGAGAAATTTGTCCTTCACGCTCTGCTTCTAGCTCTTCTTCTGTCATATAACATTTGTAAGCTAAACCACGCTCTAATAAATCTAGATATAATTTTTTATAAATATCTAAACGCTCTGTTTGACGATATGGTCCAAATTCACCGCCAACATCAACACCTTCATCCCAGTCCATACCGAGCCATTTTAAGTATTTTAATTGGCTTTCTTCTCCACCAGCCACGTTACGTTTTACATCAGTATCTTCAATACGAATAATAAACTTGCCATCTAAATGACGAGCAAATAAATAATTAAATAATGCCGTACGCGCATTTCCGATATGTAAGTGTCCTGTTGGACTTGGCGCATAGCGCACTCTCACTTGCTTTTCCATAATTGGTACACCTTCCATTCTTAATGTCTACACATTCTATAATTGTACAACAAAAAAATGTGATTATCCATCTTACGAATTAAAAACCATTATTTTTTCTGTAATAATACCACTGCTTGAGAAGCAATTCCTTCTTCCCTACCTGTAAATCCTAATTTTTCTGTTGTAGTTGCCTTTACATTAATGTTATCTATAGACGTTTCTAACAGTTCACTAATACGTTTACGCATACTTTCAATATGCGGTGCCATTTTTGGCTTTTGAGCAATAATTGTACAATCTAAATTCCCTAACTCGTAACCTTGTTCACGCACAAATTCCCAAACTTTTTGCAACAATACAGCTGAATCTGCATCTTTAAAAGCTGGGTCTGTATCAGGAAAATGCTTTCCGATATCTCCTGCTGCAATGGCACCTAAACATGCATCAGCAATCGTATGTAACAATACATCTGCATCTGAATGGCCGATTAATCCTTTCTCGTGTGGAATTGTAATTCCGCCAATAATTAACGGTCTACCTTCTGCAAATTCATGCACGTCAAAACCTTGTCCAATTCGAAACATTCTTTACATCCTCCTTGAGCTAAACCACTGAGCTTTATGACTCTATATTATATCGATATCCTTACAAAGAAAAGCCCGGCCATTGCCGAGCTTTCCTTTGTTATACACCATCACGGCTATTTTTTCAGAACATGAAGGAAACTTTCAGCAATTAGTAAATCCTCTGGAGTCGTCACTTTAATATTATAGTAACTCCCTTCTACTACACCTACTTGCTTTCCAATACGTTCCACGAGACTTGCATCATCTGTACCAAGAAAACAGCTCTGTTTTGCACTTCTATGAGCTTCTAGCAAAAGAGAAACAGAGAACCCTTGCGGTGTTTGTACAGCCTTAAGCTGAGATCGTTCTACCGTTTCGACAACAACACCTTGCTCTACCTTCTTAACTGTATCCTTTACTGGCACTGCACAAATGGAAGCTCCATATTTTTCTGCTGCTGTTAATACATCTTGAATCACTTTATTCGTTACGAATGGGCGCGCTCCGTCATGTACAAGAACGTATTCAACACCACTCGCATGCTGAATCGCGTTATATACACTATCTTGTCTTTCGGCTCCACCCTGAATAAATTGTACCTGTTTTTCAATCGGATACTTCTGCATTAATTCTTCAAAATACGGGCGTTCCTCTTCGTTAATTGCCATAACAATACTTTTGCACGCTTTATCTCTTTCAAAAGCACGTAATGTATGAACGATAATCGGTACTTCATTTATAAGTAAGAACAACTTATTTTTGCCAGCACCCATCCGCTTTCCTTGGCCGGCTGCCGGAATAATTAATGTATACATATTAATAATCCTCTACCTATAATGCTTTTTCTAATAATTTACGTTTTGCGAAAATCATACGACCAGCTGATGTTTGTAATACGCTAGTAACCAGTACATTAAGTTGCGAACCTACATACTCTCTACCATCTTCTACTACAATCATCGTACCATCATCTAAGTACGCAACACCTTGGTTTTGCTCTTTACCATCTTTCACAACATAAACATTTAATTCTTCGCCAGGGAGTACAACTGGTTTAATTGCATTAGCTAAATCATTAATGTTTAACACTGTTACTCCTTGTAATTCAGAAACTTTATTTAAGTTAAAATCATTCGTTACTACAGTTCCACCGGTGATTTTTGCTAACTTTACAAGTTTGCTATCCACCTCTTGGATATCCTCGAAATCGCCTTCATAAATTTCTACCGGAATCGGCATCTCTTTTTGAATACGATTTAAAATGTCTAGTCCTCTGCGACCACGATTACGCTTTAAAGCATCGGAAGAATCGGCAATATGCTGAAGCTCTTCTAATACGAATTGTGGAATCACAATTGTTCCTTCCAAAAACTTCGTTTGGCAAATGTCAGCAATACGTCCATCGATAATTACACTCGTATCGAGAATTTTCCAATGAGTCGTAGATTTTTCTGCTTCTGCCTCTTCGTTCTCGCTATTATTTTTCTTCTTACCTCCGCGTTGGGGTAATGTAAATAATCCTAGCAATTCATTCCTCTTTTTAAATCCTACTTGGAATCCTAAATATCCAAGTAAAAGAGTGAAGAACACTTGCAATACCGTACTAATAACCGGAATTGTAAATTCACGAATCGGTATTAAAATTAAATATGCAACAATAAGACCAGAGATCAATCCTAATGTACCAAATAAAACATCTGCTACAGGCGCCTTTACAAGAGCCTCTTCAATATGCTTAATAAGTTGAACAATATAATCTACAAGCCAAAATGTTGTTAAAAATAAAATAATTGCACCAATAATCGCACGAACATACGATCCTTCCAATAAAGGAACAGCACCGATGTCTAATACATTAATAACTTTTGGGATTAAGTAAATCCCTAACGCTCCCCCGATCACTAGAAAGAAGAGCTGTACGATCCGTTTTAACATCCAACCACCTCCTACTCATTATTAACCATTGTTTCGCTAATCAAAACGCCGAATGCAAAAGCGGACGTGTTTTTTTATAAATAGTTTTATTTACCAATATATCATATCATATACCAAAAATGTTCTAGTGTCGTTATATTATGGAATCAATGTAATATTCTTAATTGTGTCTACTCATATATAGATGCTCTTGAATTCTTTTTAGGCCTTCTCGTATTTTCTTCGCCCTTACTTCCCCAATTCCTTCCACATCATCCAATTCATGAATAGTCGCGCGACAAACTCCTTGCAACGTTTTGAATCGATTAATTAAATTTTCAATGATAAGTGGCGGAACACGAGAGATTTTGCTTGTAATTCGATATCCCCTTGGCGTCACACTTTCTTCTAAACTGGTTTGCCCTGGGTAACCAAGTAATTTAACTAAATCACTATCCTCTAAAAGTTGTGTATTTGCAAGGTCCTGTAACTTTTTCAAAATTTGATGATGGTCTTGTGTTTTCTCCTGATGGTAATCTTTAATTAACAATGCTGCCTCTGCTTCTAAATCAGCTAGTAATTCTGTAAGCTGTAAACGAATTAACCTACCTTCTGTTCCTAGCTCATGAATATAGCTCAATATTTCATTTTTAATACGCAGTACCATTTCAACACTATGTAAAACGTGAACTACCTCAGACATTGTAACGACCTCTTCAAATTCTAGAATGCCCAAATTCGTAATACCATCATTCCATACAGCCTTATATTTTTCTAACGTTTGAATAGCTTGGTTTGCCTTTGTTAAAATAACCCCTATATCTTTTAGTGTATAACGTAAGTTCCCTTGATATAGCGTAATTACGTTACGTCTTTGTGAAATGGCCACAACAAGGCTGCCCGTCTGCTTCGCTACACGTTCTGCTGTTCGGTGACGCATACCGGTTTCAATAGAATCAATAGATGCCTCTGGAACTAACTGTGCATTCGCTATTAAAATTTTACTTCCCGTTTCATTTAAAATAAGTGCCCCGTCCATTTTTGCTAATTCATATAAACTAGCAGGAGAGAATGCACAATTAATGTGAAAACCACCATCCACAATACTTTTAATCTGCTCATTATATCCAAGAACAATTAGCCCCCCTGTTTGTGCGCGAAGTACATTATCTATCCCTTCACGCAGTGGTGTTCCTGGGGCCACGAGCTGTAAAATATTAATCATACTTTTGACACGTTGCTTATTTTCTTCCATAGCCTAGCCTCCTAATGTCAAACGAAGCGCTTCTCCTAAATTAGAAACACCTACAACCTCAATCCCATCCGGAATTGTCCATCCTCCTAAGTTTTTTCTAGGAATAATAACACGTTGAAATCCTAATTTAGCCGCTTCTTGTACACGTTGTTCGATTCTTGATACTCTTCTTATTTCTCCAGTTAATCCTACTTCTCCTATTACTGCATCAGTTGGTGCCGTAGATTTATCCCTAAAACTTGAGGCTATACTTAAAGCCACTGCTAAATCAATTGCCGGTTCGTCTAATTTCAAACCACCAGCTACTTTTAAATATGCATCTTGATTTTGCAATAGTAAACCTGTTCTTTTTTCTAATACTGCCATAATAAGCGAAACACGGTTATGATCAATTCCCGTCGCCATTCTTCGAGGATTTCCAAAACTAGTAGGGGAGATTAATGCTTGTATTTCTACTAAAACCGGTCTTGTTCCTTCCATTGAAGCAACTACTGTTGATCCTGCAACACCAACCGGCCTTTCCTCAAGGAAGATTTCAGAAGGATTTAAAACTTCCGCAAGACCAAGCTCTTTCATTTCAAAGATACCCATTTCATTCGTGGAACCAAAACGGTTCTTCACAGCCCGTAAAATACGATACGTATGGTGTCGATCTCCTTCAAAGTAAAGAACTGCATCTACCATATGTTCTAACATACGAGGTCCTGCAATTGCTCCTTCTTTTGTCACATGCCCGACAATGAAAATAGGGATTCCTTTTGTTTTTGCAAGTTTCATTAATTCCGCTGTACATTCACGTACTTGTGCCACACTTCCTGGTGCTGACGTCACTTCAGGTAAATGTATCGTTTGAATAGAATCAATAACAACAAAAGCTGGATTCATCTCTTCAATATGTGCTGCAATACGCTGCAGGTCTGTCTCTGCTACAACAAATAGATTGCTACCCTTTACATGCAAACGATCTGCACGAAGTTTAATCTGCTTTGCCGACTCCTCACCCGATATGTATAATACATCATATGAAGAATCTGCTAATTGTGATGAAATCTGTAATAGTAATGTTGATTTTCCAATCCCAGGGTCTCCACCAATAAGCACTAAGGACCCATCTACAATTCCACCACCAAGCACACGATTAAACTCTTGAAATTCCGTTTCAATACGTGCCTCAGACTTTGTTTCTACTTCGGTAAGACGTCTTGGTTTTGTTACTTCCGTTTGAATTGCATTCGCGTAATTAAGGCGCCTAGATGATACAACTGGCTCCATTTCTTCAACAAGTGTATTCCATTGACCACATCCAGGACATTTACCCATATATTTTGGTGACTGATAACCACATTCTTGACATATAAATTTCGTTTTCTTTTTAGCCATACCTTTTTATAGTTCACTTCACTTTCGTCTATAAACGTTTATCCTTCTCGTACAAGAAAGAGGGCTATCGCGTAGCCCTCTTTGTTTGTCTATACTTATTTTACCTTTTCCGCACTATGAATGACAAATGATTCTCCTTCTACATCAAAGATAACTTTTTGTCCTTTCTCAATAGCACCTTTTAAAAGTTCTTCTGATAGTCTATCTTCTACATGTTTCTGAATTGCTCTGCGAAGTGGACGAGCGCCATACTCACGATCAAATCCTTTATCTGCAATAGCTGAAATTGCCCCTTCCGTTAAGTGCAATTCGATTTCTTGTTCTTTTAAGCGATTAACTAACTGATTTACCATAAGAGTTACAATCTCTTGAATATGTTTTTTCTCAAGCATATGGAATACGATAATTTCATCAATACGGTTTAAGAATTCTGGACGAAATGCCTTTTTCAGCTCATCCATTACTTTACCTTTCATATCCGAATAATCACGGCTTTCATCTTGTACATTAAATCCAAGATGTTTGTTACGTTTTAACGCCTCGGCACCAACGTTAGACGTCATAATAACAATCGTATTACGGAAATCAACTGTACGTCCTTTAGAATCTGTTAAACGACCATCTTCTAATACTTGTAGTAAAATATTAAACACATCCGGATGAGCTTTCTCTACCTCATCTAATAAGACAACTGAATATGGCTTGCGACGAACTTTCTCTGTTAATTGTCCACCTTCTTCATATCCAACATATCCTGGAGGAGAACCAACTAAACGGGAAGTAGAATGCTTCTCCATGTATTCTGACATATCGATGCGAATCATTGCATCTTCATCACCGAACATAGATTCTGCTAGTGCTCTTGCAAGTTCTGTTTTACCTACACCTGTTGGCCCTAAGAAAATAAATGAACCAATTGGGCGCTTCGGATCTTTTAATCCTGCTCTTGCACGACGAACAGCTTTTGCTACAGCTACTACTGCTTCATCTTGACCAATCAAACGATCATGGAGAATGGATTCTAAATTTAATAATTTATCAGTCTCTGTTTGTGCAAGTTTAGAAACTGGGATACGTGTCCATGTAGAAACGACATTTGCAATATCTTCTACCGTAACCTCTGAATTTTCTTTTCCTTGTTGCTCTTTCCATTGACGTTTTGTATCTTCTAACTTCTCACGTAAGCGTTGCTCCATATCACGTAAGGATGCAGCCTTTTCAAATTCTTGACTTTGTACAGCTGCATCTTTTTCTTTTCGAATCTCCTCAAGCTTCACTTCAAGCTCTTTTAAGTTTGGTGGTGTTGTATAAGAACGTAAGCGAACTTTTGAAGCAGCTTCATCAATTAAATCAATTGCTTTATCTGGTAAAAAGCGATCTGTAATATAACGATCTGAAAGTTTTACAGCTGCATCAATAGCGTCATCTGTAATAGATACACGGTGATGCGCCTCATAACGATCACGTAAACCTTTCAAGATTTGAATCGATTCTTCTAAACTTGGCTCATCAACATGAATTGGTTGAAAACGTCTTTCTAAAGCCGCGTCTTTTTCAATATATTTACGATACTCATCTAAAGTTGTTGCCCCAATACATTGTAACTCTCCTCGTGCTAACGATGGTTTTAAAATATTCGATGCATCGATTGCACCTTCTGCTCCACCTGCACCAATTAATGTATGAAGCTCATCAATAAATAGAATAATATTGCCTGCTTGGCGAATTTCATCCATCACTTTCTTTAAACGATCTTCAAATTCACCGCGATATTTCGTTCCAGCTACCACTGTACCCATATCTAGTGTCATAACACGCTTATCTCTTAAAGTTTCAGGAACTTCATTATTTACAATTTGCTGTGCTAATCCTTCTGCAATTGCCGTTTTACCTACACCAGGCTCACCAATTAATACTGGGTTGTTTTTCGTTCTACGGCTTAATACCTCAATTACACGTTGAATTTCTTTACCACGTCCAATAACAGGGTCTAAGCGATTTTCACGCGCAACAACTGTTAAGTCCCTTGCTAAACTGTCAAGTGTCGGCGTATTTGCATTTGATGCTGAACCACCTTGATGACCTGAACTAGCTTCATTACTTCCAAGAAGTTGTAAGACTTGTTGTCTTGCTTTATTTAGACTTACACCTAAATTATTTAAAACACGTGCGGCTACACCTTCACCTTCACGGATTAAACCGAGTAAAATGTGTTCCGTTCCAACGTAAGAATGGCCTAGCTTACGCGCTTCATCCATAGATAATTCAATAACCTTTTTAGCACGAGGTGTATAATGTACAGTTTGAGAAGCTTCTGTTCCACGCCCAATTAACGCTTCTACTTCTTTTTGAACTTTCTCTGGACTTAATCCAAGAGCAATTAATGCTTTTGCTGCAATTCCTTCACCTTCGCGTACAAGCCCAAGTAAAATATGTTCTGTTCCAATATTATTATGCCCAATACGAATTGCTTCCTCTTGAGATAAAGCTAATACTTTCTGTGCTCTTTCTGTAAATCTTCCAAACATCATAGAAATCGCCTCCTACTTGCGCTTAGTTTTTTTCAATACGTAATCGCTCACGGATTAAGGTTGCTCTTCGATAATCTCTTTCTTCTGGCCCTAAAGGTCCACCTGCGTATTGTTGTAAAATACCTGGTTGCGTAAGAACCATTAGCTCAGTCAAAATATTTCTCGATATACCTTTTATATATCCTAGATCAATACCAAGTCGTACATCCGATAAGCAATTGGCTGCTTCTGCAGATTGAATTAAACGACTGTTTGCTAGTATGCCGTAAGAACGATAAACCTTATCTTCAAGTTCAATACTTGAATTTTGTACAATTAATTCTCTAGCTATTTTTTCTTGCTGTATAATTTGTTGAATGACACTCTTTAAATCTGCAATAATATCTTCTTCAGACTTTCCTAGCGTCATTTGATTTGAAACTTGAAATATATTACCTAACGCTTCGCTACCTTCACCGTATATTCCTCTTACTACTAACCCTAATTTTTGAATTACTTGTATAATACGGCTAATTCTTTTTGTTAAAACCAGTCCCGGTAAATGAATCATCACAGAAGCTCTTAACCCTGTGCCAACATTAGTAGGACAACTTGTAATATATCCAAGTGACTCATCAAAAGCGTATTCAACTTCTTTCTCAATCCAATTATCTATTTGATTGGCGCTTTGAAGCGCCTCTGATAACTGTAATCCTGAAAATAGGCACTGAATCCGAATATGGTCTTCTTCATTAAGCATAACACTAATATGTTCACTTTCTGACAGTAGACATGCTCCATATTCTGTCCCTGCAAGATTTGGACTAATTAAATGCTTTTCGACTAAAACTCTCCTTTGAAGAGGGGTTAATTCATTCATCTTTAATAGTCCAAATTCCCCAAAGGACCCTACTGCTTTATTTATAAATTTCTTTTTGAATAATTCATGAATCTGTTTAGCTTCTTCTTCGTTTTGCATAGTGGAAAATTGATATTGTTTAAAATTACGAGCCAAACGAATTCGACTACTTAAAACAATATCAGAATCAGGGCCATCCCCCTTCATCCATGGACTAATTGCTTCGTTCATAATTTTGTCCAGTGACATAGAATTATTCCCCCTCCCTATGCTCACTAAGCTGTATTTCAAGACCTCGGATTTTATCCCTTACCTCTGCAGCTTTCTCAAATTCCTCTTTCTGTACGTATTGTTTCAGAATAAGTTTTAGTTCATCTAATTCTTTCTTTAAGTGGATATTTCCTTCTATACGTTCCGGAATTTTTCCACAATGTTCTGTATGCCCACCGTGAAGGCGTTTTAATAATGGCTTTAAATGCTCCTTAAATGTATCGTAACAAGAAGAACAGCCAAAACGTCCGACTTTTGTAAATTGTTCATATGTCATCTTACAATCTGGACACCTTACTATATCTGCATTTGAAAATCCATTTTTTCCTTCTTCAAACATTGTTGATTCACCGTGTAATAAACCAGCAAATAAATCATGAAATGAAAAGTTAGACTGCGATGATTGAAAGAAAGACGTATAGCCACTTTGCTCTGCACATTGCTCACAAAGATGAACTTCCGCCTTCTTCTCGTTAATTACTTTTGTATAATGTAAAGTTGCTGGTCTTATGTTACAGTTTTGACAAGTCATCACTATCCCCACCTTTACAACAGGAACGCTCTATCTCATGGTACTTTTCATACATTACTAGATTGTTCGCTTTCCTGAATCCATTTAAATAAAAGTGCATGTTCTTTTTCAAAACTTCTACAATATTTAACTGCTTTATCTTAGTTATCAATCTTTTACAAAAGTTATATTTATTTATATTTCAGTGTTCTTAACATTGCGCATAATATTCGAGCCCTAAGTTCATCTCGAGAAGGAACATCCATTGATAATACAGAACGGTCTATTACACTTAACATCAGTTTCGCTTCACGATTTGTTATGATTCCCTCTTCTATTAAACGTATAATCATACTTTCTGCATTCCCTTGCGCAACGCTATGATCAATCATATGAAGCATTTGATCAATAATGTCTATATCATCATGCAGTTTGACTTTTATAATGCGAATGTAACCTCCTCCACCACGTTTACTTTCTACTACAAATCCTCTTTCTAACGTAAAACGGGTATTGATTACATAATTGATTTGAGATGGTACGCACTCGAATCGATCCGCAATCTCATTTCTCTTGATTTCAATCACATTATTATTACTTAAGTCAATAACTTGCTTTAGATATTGCTCAATGATATCAGATATATTTCTCATTTATCCGCCACCTTTATTGACTTTGACTATCTTTGACTTTAATTATATACGTATTAATAAAATTTGCAACTCTTTTGCTTATTCACTATCCTAGCCACATTCCCTTGTATTTAAACAAAATATGAATACTTTAAACACATTTTTTATTACTATGGATTATAAAATAAAACACGAAAAAACACGAGTCATTTGACTCGTGTTTTAGTTGCTTGGCGACGTCCTACTCTCACAGGGACAAGGTCCCAACTACCATCGGCGCTAGAGAGCTTAACTTCCGTGTTCGGTATGGGAACGGGTGTGACCTCTCTGCCATCATCACCAAACTATGAAGGCATATTCCTTCAAAACTAGATAACATTGCTACATATTATATGGTTAAGTCCTCGATCTATTAGTATTCGTCAGCTCCACATGTCACCATGCTTCCACCTCGAACCTATCAACCTGATCATCTTTCAGGGATCTTACTAGCTTACGCTATGGGAAATCTCATCTTGAGGGGGGCTTCATGCTTAGATGCTTTCAGCACTTATCCCTTCCGCACATAGCTACCCAGCTATGCCCTTGGCAGAACAACTGGTACACCAGCGGTGCGTCCATCCCGGTCCTCTCGTACTAAGGACAGCTCCTCTCAAATTTCCTACGCCCACGACGGATAGGGACCGAACTGTCTCACGACGTTCTGAACCCAGCTCGCGTACCGCTTTAATGGGCGAACAGCCCAACCCTTGGGACCGACTACAGCCCCAGGATGCGATGAGCCGACATCGAGGTGCCAAACCTCCCCGTCGATGTGGACTCTTGGGGGAGATAAGCCTGTTATCCCCGGGGTAGCTTTTATCCGTTGAGCGATGGCCCTTCCATGCGGAACCACCGGATCACTAAGCCCGACTTTCGTCCCTGCTCGACTTGTAGGTCTCGCAGTCAAGCTCCCTTATGCCTTTGCACTCTACGAATGATTTCCAACCATTCTGAGGGAACCTTTGGGCGCCTCCGTTACACTTTAGGAGGCGACCGCCCCAGTCAAACTGCCCACCTGACACTGTCTCCCGGGTCGATAAGACCCGTAGGTTAGAATTTCAATACAGTCAGGGCGGTATCCCACCAGCGCCTCCACCGAAGCTAGCGCTCCGGTTTCAATGGCTCCCGCCTATCCTGTACAAACTGTACCAAAATTCAATATCAGGCTACAGTAAAGCTCCACGGGGTCTTTCCGTCCTGTCGCGGGTAACCTGCATCTTCACAGGTACTATAATTTCACCGAGTCTCTGGTTGAGACAGTGCCCAAATCGTTACACCTTTCGTGCGGGTCGGAACTTACCCGACAAGGAATTTCGCTACCTTAGGACCGTTATAGTTACGGCCGCCGTTTACTGGGGCTTCAGTTCAGAGCTTCGCTTACGCTAACCCCTCTCCTTAACCTTCCAGCACCGGGCAGGTGTCACCCCCTATACTTCGCCTTACGGCTTCGCAGAGAGCTGTGTTTTTGCTAAACAGTCGCTTGGGCCTATTCACTGCGGCTTTCCGTTAAGAAAGCACCCCTTCTCCCGAAGTTACGGGGTCATTTTGCCGAGTTCCTTAACCAGAGTTCTCTCGCACACCTTAGGATTCTCTCCTCGCCTACCTGTGTCGGTTTGCGGTACAGGCACCTTTTATCTCGCTAGAAGCTTTTCTTGGCAGCGGGGAATCAAAGACTTCGCTCCATAAGGAGCTTCCCCATCACAGCTCAGCCTTCACGATAAGCGGATTTGCCTACTTATCAGCCTAACTGCTTGGACGTGCACAACCAATCGCACGCTTCTTCTATCCTTCTGCGTCCCTCCATTGCTCAAACGATAAAGAGGTGGTACAGGAATATCAACCTGTTGTCCATCGCCTACGCCTGTCGGCCTCGGCTTAGGTCCTGACTAACCCTGAGCGGACGAGCCTTCCTCAGGAAACCTTAGGCATTCGGTGGACGGGATTCTCACCCGTCTTTCGCTACTCATACCGGCATTCTCACTTCTAAGCGCTCCACCAGTCCTTCCGGTCTGACTTCACTGCACTTAGAACGCTCCCCTACCACTGATACCATTGGTATCAATTCGCAGCTTCGGTGGTGTATTTAGCCCCGGTACATTTTCGGCGCAGAGTCACTCGACTAGTGAGCTATTACGCACTCTTTAAATGGTGGCTGCTTCT
>NZ_JBBOWL010000001.1:32500-87500 GCF_038007045.1 Bacillus sp. CH_70 | reverse complement strand
CCTCTCAGGTCGGCTACGCATCGTTGCCTTGGTGAGCCGTTACCTCACCAACTAGCTAATGCGACGCGGGTCCATCCATAAGTGACAGCCGAAGCCGCCTTTCAATTTCGAACCATGCAGTTCAAAATGTTATCCGGTATTAGCCCCGGTTTCCCGGAGTTATCCCAGTCTTATGGGCAGGTTACCCACGTGTTACTCACCCGTCCGCCGCTAACTTCTTGAGAGCAAGCTCTCAATCCATTCGCTCGACTTGCATGTATTAGGCACGCCGCCAGCGTTCATCCTGAGCCAGGATCAAACTCTCCAATAAAGTTAGTTTGTCTAGCATCTAAAAATAAAAATTGACGTTTCACGTTGTTTGTTTCGTTCAGTTTTCAAAGAACTAATGGTGGAGCCTAGCGGGATCGAACCGCTGACCTCCTGCGTGCAAGGCAGGCGCTCTCCCAGCTGAGCTAAGGCCCCAAACAAGTATCGGGAAGACAGGATTTGAACCTGCGACCCCCTGGTCCCAAACCAGGTGCTCTACCAAGCTGAGCCACTTCCCGAAAGAAAACGCGCCCGAGAGGAGTCGAACCCCTAACCTCTTGATCCGTAGTCAAACGCTCTATCCAATTGAGCTACGGGCGCATATGGTGCCGAGGGCGGGGGTCGAACCCGCACGGTGGTCACCCACCGCAGGATTTTAAGTCCTGTGCGTCTGCCTGTTCCGCCACCCCGGCATGTCATATTGAAAATTGGAGCGGAAGACGGGATTCGAACCCGCGACCCCAACCTTGGCAAGGTTGTATTCTACCACTGAACTACTTCCGCAAGACATGTTTGAGATATTTTATTAAAAGTGCGGGTGAAGGGAGTCGAACCCCCACGCCAAAGGCGCTAGATCCTAAGTCTAGTGCGTCTGCCAATTCCGCCACACCCGCATATTTTATTAAAATGGTGAGCCATGAAGGATTCGAACCTTCGACCCTCTGATTAAAAGTCAGATGCTCTACCAACTGAGCTAATGGCTCTCAAAATTAAAACTGGTGCCGACTAGAGGACTTGAACCCCCAACCTACTGATTACAAGTCAGTTGCTCTACCAATTGAGCTAAGTCGGCTAAATGGTGGAGGATGACGGGATCGAACCGCCGACCCCCTGCTTGTAAGGCAGGTGCTCTCCCAGCTGAGCTAATCCTCCGTTTGCCTGGCAACGTCCTACTCTCACAGGGACAAGGTCCCAACTACCATCGGCGCTAGAGAGCTTAACTTCCGTGTTCGGTATGGGAACGGGTGTGACCTCTCTGCCATCATTACCAGACTGTATTCATTTAAGACAAGAATTATTGTAACTCATTTAACTTCTAAAGTCAACAAGTTTTTTATATTCTTTCAAAACTAGATAACATTGCTTCATATTATATGGTTAAGTCCTCGATCTATTAGTATTCGTCAGCTCCACATGTCACCATGCTTCCACCTCGAACCTATCAACCTGATCATCTTTCAGGGATCTTACTAGCTTACGCTATGGGAAATCTCATCTTGAGGGGGGCTTCATGCTTAGATGCTTTCAGCACTTATCCCTTCCGCACATAGCTACCCAGCTATGCCCTTGGCAGAACAACTGGTACACCAGCGGTGCGTCCATCCCGGTCCTCTCGTACTAAGGACAGCTCCTCTCAAATTTCCTACGCCCACGACGGATAGGGACCGAACTGTCTCACGACGTTCTGAACCCAGCTCGCGTACCGCTTTAATGGGCGAACAGCCCAACCCTTGGGACCGACTACAGCCCCAGGATGCGATGAGCCGACATCGAGGTGCCAAACCTCCCCGTCGATGTGGACTCTTGGGGGAGATAAGCCTGTTATCCCCGGGGTAGCTTTTATCCGTTGAGCGATGGCCCTTCCATGCGGAACCACCGGATCACTAAGCCCGACTTTCGTCCCTGCTCGACTTGTAGGTCTCGCAGTCAAGCTCCCTTATGCCTTTGCACTCTACGAATGATTTCCAACCATTCTGAGGGAACCTTTGGGCGCCTCCGTTACACTTTAGGAGGCGACCGCCCCAGTCAAACTGCCCACCTGACACTGTCTCCCGGGTCGATAAGACCCGTAGGTTAGAATTTCAATACAGTCAGGGCGGTATCCCACCAGCGCCTCCACCGAAGCTAGCGCTCCGGTTTCAATGGCTCCCGCCTATCCTGTACAAACTGTACCAAAATTCAATATCAGGCTACAGTAAAGCTCCACGGGGTCTTTCCGTCCTGTCGCGGGTAACCTGCATCTTCACAGGTACTATAATTTCACCGAGTCTCTGGTTGAGACAGTGCCCAAATCGTTACACCTTTCGTGCGGGTCGGAACTTACCCGACAAGGAATTTCGCTACCTTAGGACCGTTATAGTTACGGCCGCCGTTTACTGGGGCTTCAGTTCAGAGCTTCGCTTACGCTAACCCCTCTCCTTAACCTTCCAGCACCGGGCAGGTGTCACCCCCTATACTTCGCCTTACGGCTTCGCAGAGAGCTGTGTTTTTGCTAAACAGTCGCTTGGGCCTATTCACTGCGGCTTTCCGTTAAGAAAGCACCCCTTCTCCCGAAGTTACGGGGTCATTTTGCCGAGTTCCTTAACCAGAGTTCTCTCGCACACCTTAGGATTCTCTCCTCGCCTACCTGTGTCGGTTTGCGGTACAGGCACCTTTTATCTCGCTAGAAGCTTTTCTTGGCAGCGGGGAATCAAAGACTTCGCTCCATAAGGAGCTTCCCCATCACAGCTCAGCCTTCACGATAAGCGGATTTGCCTACTTATCAGCCTAACTGCTTGGACGTGCACAACCAATCGCACGCTTCTTCTATCCTTCTGCGTCCCTCCATTGCTCAAACGATAAAGAGGTGGTACAGGAATATCAACCTGTTGTCCATCGCCTACGCCTGTCGGCCTCGGCTTAGGTCCTGACTAACCCTGAGCGGACGAGCCTTCCTCAGGAAACCTTAGGCATTCGGTGGACGGGATTCTCACCCGTCTTTCGCTACTCATACCGGCATTCTCACTTCTAAGCGCTCCACCAGTCCTTCCGGTCTGACTTCACTGCACTTAGAACGCTCCCCTACCACTGATACCATTGGTATCAATTCGCAGCTTCGGTGGTGTATTTAGCCCCGGTACATTTTCGGCGCAGAGTCACTCGACTAGTGAGCTATTACGCACTCTTTAAATGGTGGCTGCTTCTAAGCCAACATCCTAGTTGTCTAAGCAACTCCACATCCTTTTCCACTTAATACACACTTTGGGACCTTAGCTGGCGATCTGGGCTGTTTCCCTCTTGACTACGGATCTTATCACTCGCAGTCTGACTCCTAAGGATAAGTCATTGGCATTCGGAGTTTGACTGAATTCGGTAATCCGATGAGGACCCCTAGTTCAATCAGTGCTCTACCTCCAAGACTCTTACACTTAAGGCTAGCCCTAAAGCTATTTCGGGGAGAACCAGCTATCTCCAGGTTCGATTGGAATTTCTCCGCTACCCACACCTCATCCCCGCACTTTTCAACGTGCGTGGGTTCGGGCCTCCATTCAGTGTTACCTGAACTTCACCCTGGACATGGGTAGATCACCTGGTTTCGGGTCTACGACCACGTACTAAACGCCCTATTCAGACTCGCTTTCGCTGCGGCTCCGCCTCTTCAGCTTAACCTTGCACGGGATCGTAACTCGCCGGTTCATTCTACAAAAGGCACGCCATCACCCATTAACGGGCTCTGACTATTTGTAGGCACACGGTTTCAGGATCTCTTTCACTCCCCTTCCGGGGTGCTTTTCACCTTTCCCTCACGGTACTGGTTCACTATCGATCACTAGGGAGTATTTAGCCTTGGGAGATGGTCCTCCCAGATTCCGACGGAATTTCACGTGTTCCGCCGTACTCAGGATACATTCAAGAGAGAACGAAGTTTCGACTACGGGGTTGTTACCCTCTACGACGGACCTTTCCAGGTCGCTTCGTCTACCTCGTTCCTTTGTAACTCCGTATAGAATGTCCTACAACCCCAAGAGGCAAGCCTCTTGGTTTGGGCTATGTTCCGTTTCGCTCGCCGCTACTCAGGAAATCGCATTTGCTTTCTCTTCCTCCAGGTACTTAGATGTTTCAGTTCCCTGGGTCTGTCTTCCATACCCTATGTATTCAGGTAAGGATACCATACCATTACGTATAGTGGGTTTCCCCATTCGGAAATCTTCGGATCAAAGCTTACTTACAGCTCCCCGAAGCATATCGGCGTTAGTCCCGTCCTTCATCGACTCCTAGTGTCAAGGCATCCACCGTGCGCCCTTTCTAACTTAACCAAACTAAAAATTAAAAAATATGAGCTACACTGTTATCTAGTTTTCAAAGAACATACATTTATATATGAGAGATAGTTCTCTCAAAACTGAACAAAACGAAACACGGAAACTTATATTGATGAACAGCGTTCATCAATTCTCCATAGAAAGGAGGTGATCCAGCCGCACCTTCCGATACGGCTACCTTGTTACGACTTCACCCCAATCATCTGTCCCACCTTAGGCGGCTGGCTCCAAAAAGGTTACCCCACCGACTTCGGGTGTTACAAACTCTCGTGGTGTGACGGGCGGTGTGTACAAGGCCCGGGAACGTATTCACCGCGGCATGCTGATCCGCGATTACTAGCGATTCCAGCTTCATGTAGGCGAGTTGCAGCCTACAATCCGAACTGAGAACGGTTTTATGAGATTAGCTCCACCTCGCGGTCTTGCAGCTCTTTGTACCGTCCATTGTAGCACGTGTGTAGCCCAGGTCATAAGGGGCATGATGATTTGACGTCATCCCCACCTTCCTCCGGTTTGTCACCGGCAGTCACCTTAGAGTGCCCAACTTAATGATGGCAACTAAGATCAAGGGTTGCGCTCGTTGCGGGACTTAACCCAACATCTCACGACACGAGCTGACGACAACCATGCACCACCTGTCACTCTGCTCCCGAAGGAGAAGCCCTATCTCTAGGGTTTTCAGAGGATGTCAAGACCTGGTAAGGTTCTTCGCGTTGCTTCGAATTAAACCACATGCTCCACCGCTTGTGCGGGCCCCCGTCAATTCCTTTGAGTTTCAGCCTTGCGGCCGTACTCCCCAGGCGGAGTGCTTAATGCGTTAACTTCAGCACTAAAGGGCGGAAACCCTCTAACACTTAGCACTCATCGTTTACGGCGTGGACTACCAGGGTATCTAATCCTGTTTGCTCCCCACGCTTTCGCGCCTCAGTGTCAGTTACAGACCAGAAAGTCGCCTTCGCCACTGGTGTTCCTCCATATCTCTACGCATTTCACCGCTACACATGGAATTCCACTTTCCTCTTCTGCACTCAAGTCTCCCAGTTTCCAATGACCCTCCACGGTTGAGCCGTGGGCTTTCACATCAGACTTAAGAAACCACCTGCGCGCGCTTTACGCCCAATAATTCCGGATAACGCTTGCCACCTACGTATTACCGCGGCTGCTGGCACGTAGTTAGCCGTGGCTTTCTGGTTAGGTACCGTCAAGGTGCCAGCTTATTCAACTAGCACTTGTTCTTCCCTAACAACAGAGTTTTACGACCCGAAAGCCTTCATCACTCACGCGGCGTTGCTCCGTCAGACTTTCGTCCATTGCGGAAGATTCCCTACTGCTGCCTCCCGTAGGAGTCTGGGCCGTGTCTCAGTCCCAGTGTGGCCGATCACCCTCTCAGGTCGGCTACGCATCGTTGCCTTGGTGAGCCGTTACCTCACCAACTAGCTAATGCGACGCGGGTCCATCCATAAGTGACAGCCGAAGCCGCCTTTCAATTTCGAACCATGCAGTTCAAAATGTTATCCGGTATTAGCCCCGGTTTCCCGGAGTTATCCCAGTCTTATGGGCAGGTTACCCACGTGTTACTCACCCGTCCGCCGCTAACTTCTTGAGAGCAAGCTCTCAATCCATTCGCTCGACTTGCATGTATTAGGCACGCCGCCAGCGTTCATCCTGAGCCAGGATCAAACTCTCCAATAAAGTTAGTTTGTCTAGCATCTAAAAATAAAAATTGACGTTTCACGTTGTTTGTTTCGTTCAGTTTTCAAAGAACTACGTTGTCGCTCACAAGCGACTTTATCAATATAACATTTTGTTATATTTTCGTCAACAACTTTTTTCAATAAGTTGTTTTTCGTTTGTTTTGCTTGTTACCTTTCGTGGCAACGGATATAAATATACCAGTTTAATTATTAAAATGCAATAGTTTTTCTAATAAAATTTTTAACTTAGTAAAAAAGTATAAAAACAGCACATTTCTTCTATATAAATATAATTTCTCGCACCATCAAGATCTATTATACCCACGCAACTCATACTCAAATAAAAAAAGCTTTGGAGAAATCTCCAAAGCTTAGTCTTGTTTATGACGCATAGCAGGGAATAATAATACATCACGAATAGATGGTGCATTTGTTAATAACATAACTAGACGATCAATACCGATTCCTAATCCACCCGTAGGAGGCATACCGTACTCAAGAGCTTCGATATAATCATCATCCATCATGTGAGCTTCGTCATTACCTTGCTCACGCTCTTTTAATTGAGCTTCAAAACGTTCTTTTTGATCAATTGGATCGTTTAACTCAGTGAATGCATTTGCATGTTCACGTGCAACGATAAATAACTCAAAACGATCTGTGAATCGTGGATCTTCGTCATTCTTTTTCGCAAGTGGCGAAATTTCTACCGGATGACCGTAAATAAATGTTGGTTGAATTAATTTATCTTCTACTTTTTGCTCGAAGAACTCATTAATGATATGACCAACTTCCATTGTATCCTTAATTTCTACATTATGTTCTTTTGCAAGCTCACGCGCTTCTTCTACACTCATCGGAGTCCAGAAATCCGCTCCAGAGTGTTGCTTAATTGCATCTACCATATGAAGACGTGTCCATTCTGGTTCTAGATTAATTTCATAATCACCATATTGGATCGTTGTTGTACCCAATACTTTTTTCGCAATATGAGCAACCATATTTTCTGTTAGTTTCATAATATCATTATAATCAGCGTACGCTTCATATAATTCAATCATCGTAAACTCAGGATTATGACGAGTTGATACACCCTCATTACGGAATACACGGCCGATCTCATAAACTTTTTCTAATCCGCCCACAATAAGACGTTTTAAATGAAGTTCAATTGCGATACGCATATATAATTCCATATCTAACGCATTATGATGCGTAGTGAAAGGACGAGCAGATGCTCCACCCGCAATCGCGTGCATCATAGGCGTTTCTACTTCAAGATAACCGTTGTCATCTAAATATCTTCTCATTTCACGAATGATTTTACTACGAGTAACAAATGTTTCACGACTTTCCATACTTGTAATTAAGTCTAAGTAACGTTGACGGTATCTTTGTTCAACATCTTTTAATCCATGGTATTTATCCGGCAATGGACGAAGAGATTTCGTTAAAAGCGTAAATCCTGTTGCTTTTACTGAAAGTTCTCCAACGTTTGTTTTGAACACTTTACCTTCAATACCTACTAAGTCACCTAAATCTGCTGTCGTAAATAACTCGTACTCTTCATCTCCAACAGTATCTTTACGAACGTAAATTTGAACTTGTCCGTGTAAATCTTGAATGTGTGCGAATCCAGCTTTTCCTTTACCGCGTTTTGTCATAATACGACCAGCGATAGAAACCGTGATTTCCTTCTCTTCTAATTCTTCTTTAGAGAATTCTCCATATAGACTTACTAAGTCGGTTGTTGAATTTGTGCGTTCAAATCGTTTACCGAACGGATCGATTCCTTGCTCACGTAAATTATGTAGCTTTTCACGACGAACAAGCAATTGGTCGTTTAATTCTTCGTGGTTCATGTTATCCATGATATTGATATCACTCCAGCTCTATTAATTTTTACAATATATACAGTATAGCATTTTCTACTCAACTAGAAAAACTGCCAGCAACTAACTGGCAGTTCTTCTTTCTTTCACGTAATTATAGGAAGTGTGTAGAAGAATGTCAATCTTCTCCGTCCTCCTTATTAACCAACGTAAATTGTTTGTTGTTTCGCCTCTACTTCTTCTACAAATGCACCTAATACATTCGCAAGGTCTTCACGCGTGTTGCAAGTATTGATACCATTACGCACACTCGCATTACCACGAACACCTTTTAAATACCAAGCCGCATGCTTTCTCATCTCTCTTACAGCAACATTTTCGTTCTTTAAATCGATAAGACGATCTAGATGCAACATACATACATCAATTTTCTCACGGACTGTTGGTTCCGGCATTAATTCACCTGTCTCTAAATACTTTACCGTACGATAAATCATCCATGGATCCCCAAGAGCTGCACGACCAATCATAACACCATCTACACCAATCTCATCAAGCATACGCTTCGCATCTTGCGGTGTTTCGACATCACCATTTCCGATAACCGGGATATTCACAGCTTGCTTTACTTGTTTAATGATATCCCAATCTGCTTTCCCTTCATACATTTGCACTCGCGTACGTCCGTGAACCGCCACAGCTTGTCCGCCAGCACGCTCAACAGCTCTAGCATTTTCTATTGCGAAAATATGTTCTTCATCCCAACCGATACGCATTTTAACCGTAACCGGCTTTTCAACAGCATCTACAACCGCTGCTACCATTTCGTATATTTTATTTGGATCTAGAAGCCACCTTGCCCCCGCATCACATTTAACGATTTTCGGTACTGGGCAACCCATATTAATATCAATAATGTCTGCTGTCGTATATTTATCTACGTATTTCGCAGCATCTACAAGCGTTTCTTTCTCTCCACCGAAAATTTGTAAACTTAATGGTTTTTCTCTCTCATCAATATATAACATATCTAATGTTCTTTTGTTATTCAGTAATATTGCCTTATCACTTACCATTTCAGCACAAACTAAACCTGCACCAAATTCTTTAACTGTTAAACGGAATGCAGAGTTACACACTCCCGCCATCGGTGCTAATACAACCGGATTTTTCATCTCAATATTTGCAATCTTTAACAATCAACCTACTCCTTCCTGCACAGTCACTTTGGCATTAATTCATCTATCGAAACATTTAACGCCTTAGCAACTTCTACTACAAAATCTTGAGAAGGCGATCGATTCCCTCTCTCAACTTCACCTAAAACAGATACTGATACCCCTAATTCTTTAGCAAAACCTTCTTGCGTGTAGCCTTTTAGCTTTCGAAAAGCACGAATGCGTCTTCCCCATTTTTCTGCTTCCATACCGTTACTCCCTCTCGCCTTTTCATTTCTTCTACTTGTGAACGTGAAATGTTTTGTTTTATATCTTGATTAATCTCTAACAACGGAACGATAACAAAAGCTCTTTCGAACATCCGCGGATGCGGAACAATAAGATTCTCTGCTTCAATATTCTCTTGATTATAAAGTAAAATGTCAAGGTCGATAGTCCTCGGCCCCCACCTAATTTCCCTTTTTCTTCCTAGGTCATTTTCTACTTTTTGTGTTACTTTCAATAATTCTTGCGGTGATAAATTGGTAGAAATTTTTATAACTAAATTTAAAAAACAACTTTGGTCAGTATAGCCAACTGGATCAGTTTCATACACTGACGAAACATCATCAACTTGAATATACGGACTTTTATTTAAAAACTGAATGGCTTCAGTTAAATACGTATAACGCTCTCCAATATTTGACCCTAATGCAATGTACGCTATATTATTCATGGACGTTCTCTCGTAATTTCTACTGCTACAGCGCGATAATGGCCCGGTATCGGCGGATCTGGTTTAATCACCTTAATTGTACACCGTGAAATACTTTTATATTGCTTTAATATATCTGCAGCAATATTTTCAGCGATACTCTCCACAAGCTTATACTTTCTATCCTCAACAACTTTTCTACATAATTCGAAAAGCTCTCCATAATTGACCGAATGCTCTAAGTCATCACTTTCCCCTGCACGCTTTAAATCCAACTCCACCGTTAAGTCAACTTTAAATCTCTGACCTAATCTATTCTCCTCTGGAAACACACCATGATAACCATAAAATTCCATATCATGGATATAAATTTTATCCAATTACCTTACCCCCTTACCAATCATCGCATCCATCATTTTAGCCATACGCGCCATTTCTTTCACATCATGGACACGAACAAACTCACAACCCTTTTCAATACCAAGACAAACAGTAGCTCCCGTTCCCTCAAGGCGTTCCTCTACTGGCAAATCTAATACGTTCCCAATAAAGGACTTTCTCGAAGTACCTAAGAGAACCGGATAACCTAGCACATTTAACTGTTCTAAATTACGCATCGCCTCTAAGTTCTGCTCCGGTGTTTTAGCAAAACCGATACCTGGATCTAAAATAATATTCTCATCTCGCACACCAGCATTTTTAGCAATTTTAATACTGTCATACAAATCAGCAATCATATCCGCCATTAAATTACGATAATTCATATTATCACGGTTATGCATTAAAATGATGGGTACATCATAATGGGCTGCGATTTCAGCAATTTTCGGCTCCGCCTTCGCCCCCCAAATATCATTAATAATATGAGCACCAGCCTCAATTGCTTGCTTTGCAACTTCAGCTTTATATGTATCGATAGATATAGGTAATTTTACTTCTTTTGAAACTGCTTGAATCATCGGGACGACTCGCTTTATTTCTTCTTCTACTGATACTTTAGCAAAACCTGGGCGAGTAGATTCGCCACCAATATCAATAATATGAGCACCTTCACCTTGCATTTCTTTTGCGTGACGTACCGCAGCATCTACCTCGTTGTAACTCCCACCATCAGAAAACGAATCTGGTGTTACATTTAAAATCCCCATAATTAATGTCTTTTCATTTAAATTCAATGTATATTCGCCGCAGCGTAAATCATAATCCCACTTCAAACTACACATCTCCTCTTCGTAATTCATTTCTGCTCCATAATTTCTCTCTTTGCATTCCATAAAGGTACATTAAACTTTTTGTAACCACTCCTACTTTACCCGGGAAATCCTGCGCTTCTATACGATAAAGCGGAACAATTTCTTGAATGGAGTTTGTTACGAAGACTTCATCCGCTGAAAGTAGCTCATCTTTTGTAAAGAAACCTTCCTTTACTTCTATATTTAATTCTTCAGCACTCTTTATAATAAACGCACGAGTGATACCATTTAAAATACCTGTCTCTAACGAAGGTGTATATAAAACATCACCTTTCACAAAAAATAGATTCGAAACAATACCCTCTGCAACATAACCTGCTTCAGTAAGGAAAATACCTTCCTTGCTCACAACATTTCCAATTTCACGCTTACCTAAAATATTATTTAAATAGTGATGAGACTTCAGGCGAAATGTCCCTTCCGGTGTATTTCGCACTTGTTTTAAAATAACACCTTCTTTTTCTACTACATCTCCTGGAGCTGTTAAAGGTTTTATAAAAACAATAACCGAAGGCTCTTCGTATATTTCCGTTTGTAATCCTATTTCATCTATACCCGCCGATACATTAAAACGTACATATGCATGCTTCAATTCATTCTTAGCGAGTAAATCTTTCAAAATAAGCATCACATCATTTTTTGTCATTGTCCATTTAATTTGCAATGTATCCAGCGCCTCTATTAAACGGTCATAATGATCATCCAATAAGAAAGGATGACCATTATAAATACGAAACGTTTCAAAAACTCCAAGACCATATAAATAACCATGATCATAAGGAGAAATTCTCGCTTCACTTGCTTCTACATACTGACCATTTACGTAAATTAACATAATGTCGCACTTGGACTGTATTTACGAATGAAATTCTGCAATAACTCTTTCCCATGAGAAGTCATAATAGATTCCGGATGGAATTGCACACCCTCTATCGGCAATGTCTTATGACGAAGCGCCATAATTTCCCCTTCCTCCGTGCAAGATGTTACCTCTAAGCAATCTGGTAACGTCTCTTTCTTAACAATAAGGGAATGATAGCGCGTCGCAGTAAACGGATTAGGAATATCCGAAAAAATCGTCTTTCCATCATGATGCATAAGCGAAGTTTTCCCATGCATTAATCGCTCTGCACGAACAACCTCTCCACCAAACACTTGTGCAATAGATTGATGCCCTAAACAAACTCCAAAAATCGGAATCTTCCCCGCGAAGTATTTAATAACTTCCATACTAATCCCCGCTTCATTAGGACTACATGGACCTGGAGAAATCATTAGAAAATCTGGTTTCATATTCTCGATATCTGAAATCGTCACTTCATCGTTACGTTTAACAACGAGCTCTTGTCCAAGTTCTCCAAGAAACTGCACTAAATTAAATGTAAAAGAATCATAATTATCAATCATTAATATCATTTCTCTCACCTAACCGTTTCTTCGCTACGTTCTTTTGCACGCCATAAAGCAATCGCCTTTTTTAACGACTCTTTATATTCATTTTCTGGATTTGAATCAATTACAATTCCCGCCCCCGCTTGTACATGAGCTTTTCCATCTTTAGCAAGAAGTGTTCTAATTACAATATTCAATTCTGTATCTCCAGAATAACCAATCCAACCGATTGAACCTGTATAAATCCCTCGGCGAACAGGTTCTAATTCCTCAATAATTTCCATTGTACGTATTTTCGGGGCACCAGTAATTGTTCCACCAGGGAATACAGCCTTCACTAAATCAAAAGCATCTTTATCTTCTTCCACCTCACCACGCACATTAGAAACAATATGCATAACATGTGAGTATTTCTCAATTACCATAAATTCATCTACTTCTACAGTGCCATATTTACAAACACGCCCTAAATCATTTCTTTCTAAATCCACAAGCATTACATGCTCTGCTCTTTCTTTTTCGTTCTCAATTAATTCTCTTGCTAATTCTTCATCCTCTTGCTCATCCGCGCCTCTAGATCTCGTTCCAGCAATTGGTCTTGTACTTACTTCAGTTCCTTGTTTCTTAATTAACAACTCTGGCGATCCACTAACAATTTGAAAATCCCCAAGCTCCAGATAACCCATATATGGAGATGGATTAATTTCACGAAGACTTGTATAAATTTCTAGTGGATGCGTTTGTAAAGTTCTTTCTTGTCTCGTCGACAAGTTTACTTGGAACACATCACCCGCCCCAATATATTCTTGAATACATTCAACTGCCTTCATAAAGCTTGCTTCAGTAAAAGCAACTGCTTCACTTTTCTTTTCAGGACTTTCAAAAGGCACGGTCACTTCAGGCGCTTCTTTCGCCCAAAGACTCTTCCACTCATTTAACCGTTCTTTCGCCTCTTCATATTTATCTACATAATGCGTAATAACCCATAACACTTGTTCTTTTTGATCATAGACAAATACGTCATCAAATAATAAAAAGAAGATGTCAGGTATATTAATATCATCTTCCGCAAGAGAAGGCAGCTTTTCAATATAACGGATACAGTCATAACTGAAATAGCCAATTGCACCACCTTGAAAAGGCGGGTACTCTGGATTGTAGTCTGTTTTCCATTTCTCCATATATTCTTGCATTAAATCTAATGGATTCCCTCTTTTTATTGTTTCCTTACCGCTTTCACTTATATGTAACTTTTCACCCTTCCCTTGGATTACCGCTACCGGGTTTAAACCCACTATGTTATAACGACCGCCACGTCCACTTTCCAGCAAAATATGTTGCGGCTTATCCTGAGAAAGAAATTTATATTGCTTAAAGAAATCTAACTGATATGGAATAGAAAGCGCTAAAGATTTTCTTCGTTGCATATCAACACCCCGTCTTCTTTTATCCCACCCTCTTAGATGAACCAGCTCCAACTACATAAGTTATTTATATAGAGATTGATTATACTCGAAGGCTAGTGAAAATAATTTAATTATACTACCTCTTATTTTACATGAAGTTTTCTAGTCATTCACTCTTTTCCTATTTCCAATCCAAAAAGAAAAAGCATCCTTTTTCAAGGATGCTTTTTCAATCGCATTTAATTATGATTCAAATTGATAAAGTGGTGTACTTAAATAACGTTCACCGTTACTCGGGATAATAACAAGTACCTTTTTCCCTTTACCTAACTTTTTCGCAACTTCTGTTGCTGCATAAATAACTGCGCCTGAAGAGATACCAACTAAAATACCTTCCTCTTTAGCCACTCTTCTCGCATATTCAAATGCTTGCTCTGTTTTCACTTGAATAATTTCATCATATACTTCTACATCCAACGTCTCCGGAACAAATCCCGCCCCAATTCCTTGGATTTTATGTGGACCTGGTTTCCCACCAGATAATACTGGTGAATCTGCAGGTTCTACTGCATAAATTTTAATATCTTTATACGCTTCCTTCAGCACTTCACCAGCACCAGTAATCGTTCCACCTGTACCAATACCTGCAATAAACGCATCTAATTGTTCGCCCATTTGTTCAATAATTTCTGGACCTGTTGTTAAACGGTGAATTTCTGGATTTGATTGGTTTTTGAACTGTTGTGGTATAAAGTAGCCATGCTCTTTCGCTAATTCAGTCGCTTTACGAATTGCTCCACCCATCCCTTCAGGACCTGGAGTCAATACTAATTCAGCACCGTAAGCACGTAATAAATTACGACGCTCAATACTCATTGTTTCTGGCATTACTAAAATTGCATTATATCCTTTAGCAGCCGCTACCATCGCTAAACCAATCCCTGTGTTACCACTTGTTGGCTCAATGATTGTATCGCCCTCTTTTAACAATCCCTTTTTTTCAGCATCTTCAATCATAGCTAGTGCAATACGATCTTTAACGCTACTCCCTGGATTCATAAATTCTAGTTTTAAGTATATATCTGCGCTGTCTGATTCTACGATGCGGTTCAACTTAACGATCGGCGTTTTCCCGATTAATTCTGAAACTGATTGTGCCACTCGCATTCCTGTCACTCCTAACACCGAGTATTTTTATTGGTTTTATCTATATTTAGATTTTGTCAGAAAATTCCCTGTTTGTCAATCTATTCGGAGGGTTAATCCCCTTATTACAAATTCTCAATTAAATTTGTAATATCTTCTTTAGAGAACTTGTATCGTTCATTACAGAAATGACAATGAACTTCTGTTTCTTCTTCTTCTTCACGAATTTGCTCTAACTCTGTTTTACCTAAACTAATCAACACACTCTCAATACGTTCACGTGAGCACGTACAATTAAATTGAACATCCATTGTTTCTAATACTTTTACTTTATCTTCTCCAAGGACTGCATATAGTAGCTCTTCTGGAGAAAGACCTTGTTCGATCAATGTTGATACAGGCGGGATTTTTTGCAAACGATCTTCAATGAATGAAATTGTTTCTTCCTGTGCGCCCGGCATAATTTGAAGGATAAATCCACCCGCCGCTAATACGCTGTCATCTCCATTTACAAGTACACCCACACCAACAGAAGAAGGCGTCTGCTCAGAAACTGCGAAATAATACGTGAAATCTTCCCCTAGTTCTCCCGAAACGATTGGAGATTGACCGATAAACGGCTCACGCATACCAATATCTTTAATTACTGTTACAAACCCTTCTGTACCTACCGCTTGATATACACGTAATTTCCCTTGTTCCGTTCCTTCAAAATCAACATGTGGATTCGTTACGTAGCCACGTACATCTCCATTTGCATGAGCATCTACTAAGATAGGGCCAATCGGACCATTACCTTCTACCTTAATCGTTAACTTTTGATCACCTTTTAACATCGCACCCATCATTGTACCTGCAGTTAAAGAACGACCAAGTGCCGCCGAAGCTGTTCTCCATGTATCATGACGTCTTTGTGCCTCACTTACTGTATTCGTTGTACGTACACTATACGCACGTACTTCTCCATCAAACGCTAACGCTTTTACTAAATAATCTTTCATACTTATTTATTCACCTTTCTCATGCTGTAAATTTGCATTACGCTCATATAACATATACAAGCCTTTTAACGTTAAAAATGGATCTACAATATCAATTACATTCGATTCTTCTGAAATTAATTTCGCCAATCCACCTGTTGCAATAACTTTCGGCTCTTGTTTAGCTTCTTCTTTCATACGCTTAACAATACCTTCCACTTGTCCTACATAACCATAAAGAATGCCTGATTGCATCGCACTTACTGTATTCTTCCCAACAACACTGCTCGGTTTTGTAATTTCAATACGAGGAAGTTTTGCTGCCCTACTATATAAAGCCTCTGCTGAAATCATAATTCCTGGCGTAATAACTCCACCCATATAATGCTTTTCTTCATTAATATAACAATATGTAGTAGCCGTACCAAAATCAACAATAATAAGTGGACTTCCATACAATTGGATTCCCGCTACTGCATTTACAATTCGATCTGCGCCTACTTCACGTGGATTTTCATATTTAATATTTAGCCCCGTTTTTATTCCAGGCCCTACTACAAGCGGTTTAATTTTAAAATATTTTTCACACATACGTTCTAAAGCGAACATAATTGGTGGTACGACTGAAGACACAATAATACCTTTCACATCTTCAAACGAAAGACCCTCATGATCAAGTAACTGTTTTACAAGCATTCCATATTCATCTTCTGTCTTATGACGATCTGTTTCCATGCGCCAATGCTGACGAAGTTCCCCCTCTTCAAACACGCCTAGTACAGCATTTGTGTTCCCTACATCCAATACAAAAATCATATTCTCACCACTTATCTTATTTAATCTATATTTGTGTAGTATGTATAAAAACTTATAAAAACATCATATCACACATACTTATATAATCAGCTTTCCTATCCTCATCATTTTACAAAAAGATTGCTCTCTATTTCAATTTTTAATACTAGTTTTACTTAAATTACTTTATCCACTAAGCCCTTAATAGTAATTAACAAAAATCTTAACAAACAAAAAAGGAGTGACGATAGTCACTCCTTCATTTCTTACTTATCTTCTTTATCTTCATCGTCTTTCTTCATATTGATGTTTACTTTCACATCATCTGAAGATGTTGGACGCTCAGGTAATCTGCCATAATCATATAAATGATTAATTTGCTCTGCGTCTAATGTTTCTACTTCAAGTAACGTTTTCGCGATAATATCAAGCTTATCTCGTTTTTCAGTAAGAATATGTTTCGCACGAGCATAACATTCTTTAATAATTGTTTGCATTTCCACATCAATTTCATGTGCGATTGCATCACTGTAGTTTTGTTCTGAATGGAAGTCTCTTCCTAAGAATACCTGACCACCTTGTGAGCTACCAAATTGCATCGGTCCAAGCTTATCACTCATACCGAATTCCGTAACCATACGTCTTGCAATACCAGTTGCACGTTGGAAATCGTTGTGAGCACCTGTACTTGCTTCACCAAATACAATCTCCTCAGCTACTCGACCACCAAGTAAACCAGTGATTTTATCAAGTAACTCTGGCTTTGTCATGAAGTAACGATCTTCCTTCGGAAGCATTACCGCATATCCACCAGCCTGACCACGAGGGACAATTGTTACTTTATGAACGACATCAGCTTCATCAAGAACAACACCAATTACAGTATGGCCTGCTTCATGGAAAGCAACGATATTACGTTCTTTTTCAGAGATAACACGACTTTTCTTAGCTGGACCTGCAATAACACGATCCGTTGCTTCATCGATATCACTCATGTCAATCTTCTTCTTATCTCGACGTGCAGCTACTAAAGCAGCTTCGTTTAATAAGTTTTCAAGATCCGCACCAGAGAATCCTGGTGTACGAGTCGCAATTGCTCTTAAATTAATATGCTCATCAAGCGGTTTATTACGCGCATGTACTTTCAGTACAGCTTCACGGCCATTTACATCTGGACGATCTACTGTAATTTGACGGTCAAAACGACCTGGACGTAATAACGCTGGGTCAAGAATGTCTGGACGGTTTGTCGCAGCAATGATAATAATACCTTCGTTTGCACCGAATCCATCCATTTCAACAAGTAACTGGTTCAATGTTTGCTCACGCTCATCATGACCACCACCAAGACCTGCGCCACGTTGACGACCTACTGCATCAATTTCATCAATGAAAATGATACAAGGAGCATTTTTCTTTGCATTTTCAAATAAATCACGTACACGTGATGCACCGACACCGACAAACATCTCTACAAAGTCAGAACCACTGATAGAGAAGAATGGAACGCCAGCCTCACCTGCAACAGCACGTGCTAATAAAGTTTTACCTGTACCTGGAGGTCCAACTAATAGGACACCCTTCGGAATACGGGCACCAACTTCAGAAAACTTACGAGGGTCTTTTAAGAATTCAACTACCTCGACAAGTTCTTGTTTCTCTTCATCCGCCCCAGCAACATCTCTGAAACGAACTTTTTTCTTTTCATCATTATATAACTTCGCCTTACTTTTCCCGAAGTTCATAACACGGCTACCGCCGCCTTGAGCCTGGTTTAATAAGAAGAAGAATAAAATGAAGATGATGACAAACGGAATGATTGAAGTAAAGAATGTTACCCAAGCACTTGTTTCTTCTGCTGGTTGATACTTAACTTCGGCACCTTTCGCTTTATCATTGATTTTCTTTTGTAATTCCTCAGTATTTGGTGCATAAGTAACAAATTGTTCTCCTTGGCTAGAGTTATTGAATTGTCCTTTTACCTCAAATACACCATTTTTCGGTTGAAGTTGCACATTACGCACTTCACCGCTTTCTAGTTTAGTAATGAATTTGTCGTAGCTAACTGATGTCGTTTTTTGTGTCGAACCATTAAAATAGCTCACGATTCCAATTACTACTAAGAATATCAGTAAATAAAAGATGGTATTACGGAAGATACGATTCATTCCTAACCTCCTCTCACGGCATAAACACTATAGTAAATCGTAACATAGAAAAACTTTCCTATACAATTGTAAAGCCTGTATTTAATTAATTTGAGTAAACGCTTGGTTTTAATACGCCTACATAAGGAAGATTACGGTACTGCTCTTTATAATCTAATCCATATCCTACTACAAATTCATGTGGAACAGTAAATCCAACATAATCCGCTTTCAGATCAACCTTACGGCCTGTTGGCTTATCTAATAATGTAACAATTTTTACAGACTTCGCTTTACGATATTTGAATAAGTCTACTAAGTAGCTTAGTGTAAGACCACTATCAATAATATCTTCGACGATTAAAATATCGCGACCTTCTACAGAAGTATCAAGATCTTTTAAAATTTTCACTTCGCCTGTTGAAACTGTAGAGTGACCATAACTAGATACAGCCATAAAATCCATTTCAAGATATGTATCTGTTCTCTTTAATAAATCTGCCATAAATGGCATTGCGCCTTTTAATACACCAATTGCAAGAGGTACTGTGTTTTTATAATCCTCTGCAATAACTGCACCTAGTTCGCGCACCTTTTCTTGTATTTGTTCTTCAGAAATTAATACTTTTTCGATATCTTGATTCATCATTTCATTATCCTCCCGGAAGACTCCTTGCTTTTGTAGTGAATAATCATATATTTACCCTTCTTTGCCATCTCTTTCGAAATTGCAAATGCAGATCGCTTCAACAAGGGTACCCAAATAATGTTCCCACTTGCATCACAAACGACCGGCCATTCTTCTCTTTTTTCTTTTGGTACTTTCGCTTCGATAAAAATAGCTTTTATCTTTTTCGTGCCATCCATACCTTGTATTGACATGCGATCTCCATTTTCCCTAGAACGAATACGAAGTGGATATGATATATCATTATACTTAGCAACAAATACTGTTTCATTCATGTTACTTGGTATATCTTCGCTCACCTCTGTTACAAATTCATCCCCGTTCAATAGTGTAATGGTCCCGGGTACTGATAAATCTTGCAAAAAAGGAGAGACAATTTCTTGTTTAAATCTAAAGCTACACTCCTCGTATGTGCGAACAATTTTCAAATCACCTGGAAAATCAAGTGAACCTGAAGGTTGTGTCCGCTTAAAAAACTCAATCACCTTGTCAATATGTATAGAAGAAAGAGAAGATGGAATCTTATATTCATAAAGATAGTTTAATATTAGTTGAATCCCTCTTCTTTGTAAAGGCATAGACATGGATTCAAAGGCAGGAATTGATAAGCTAATTTGTTTATCACTTTTTTTTGTAATTACTTTATTCATTTTCTCAAAAGCTAATTCCTGCAAATAAGCCTCATCCTCTTGCATCTGCACGCTAAATTTTTGGAATTTCTCATGCATTTGTGGATTTTCTTCTTTTAAGTGAGGAAGGACATATTTACGTAATCGATTCCTTGTATATACTTCCTTTTTATTACTCGGATCTATACGTGGAATTAAATTTAGCTTATTACAGTAATCAACAATTTCTTCCTTCGTTACCCCAAGTAACGGCCTAATTAAATATCCATTATGAAAAGGACGCTTCACTGCAATTCCTGCATATCCTTTCGGAGTACTCCCTCTTACAAGACGCATTAAAATTGTCTCGACTTGATCATCTCCATGATGTCCAAGAGCAACATATCTTGCATCATATTTCTTCATTATTCTTTCCAAAAATGCATATCTGCATTCTCTAGCAGCAACCTGTGCATTCATTCCGTATTGCTGTTGATATTGTGATACATTAATCCTTATCGTTTCACAAATAATTCCCAGTTCTTCACAAAGGTCCTGCACAAACTGTAAATCCTCATGAGATTCATCACCTCTAAACATATGATCCACATGAGCTACTACAATTTCCAACTGTTTTTCCGCTCTTTTTTCTAATAAATAATATAAAAGGGCTAACGAGTCAGGACCACCAGAAACTCCCACAACAATTGTTGAATCATTCTTTAATACATCATGCTGCTTTACAAAGTCATCTACTTTTTCAACAAATGTATCTTTCAACTTCGCAATCACCTTTCATTAAACAAGAACAGCAACGTTAGTTACCTTGTCTATAATGGTACAACTTTTACAAACATTGTGCAAAAAAAAGATATACAAAAATTACATTTTTATCTTACATCCTCCGTGTATATTCATAAAATCAATAACATTACCTTTTCCCACAAAAAAACCTAGGTATTCACCTAGGTTTTTAAAATCAAATTATAGATAAACATTCCACTTATATTTTACTGCGCCTGCATTCCTACAATCGGAATCGTAGCCCACTTCGGCATATTTTTCTTCACTTTTGCCACCACAATAGTCATATCATCATTTATATAACCATCACAAGAGCGAATCACTTCTTCCATAATGATATCAGCAATTTCTTGCGGGTCTTCGGTTTGCAATTCTTTAATTTTCCGCTTCATCCATAATTCATGATTCTCTACATGCTGCGCGCCCTCAAAAATCCCATCGCTCATCATAATAAGGATATCGCCCGTTTTTAATTGTTCACCCACCACATCAACTTCAACATCTTCGATGATTCCCATCGGCAAATTACTTGCTTCAATTTTCAAAATATTATTCGCGCGTTTAACAAAACTCGGCGTTGATCCAATCTTTAAAAACCTAGCACTCGCATCCCGCAAATCTACCATAGCTAAATCTAATGTTGTAAACATCTCTTCTGTCGTTCTCAAAGAAAGGATTGAATTGATAGACTTAATAGCTATTTCTTCATCAATACCCGATTGGAGTATTTTTTGTAATAATTTCACCGTTTCCTTACTTTCCATATGAGCTCTTTGCCCATTACCCATACCATCACTAATCGCAAGTGCGTATTTACCAACACTTAAATCCATCATCGCATAAGAGTCACCCGAAACAAACCCACCGCCTTTTGCGGCTGTAGCCAATCCTGTATCAAGAGAATACGTCTTCGCCGAACCAAATGATATTAAACTGTGACCATTCGGATAAGAAGACTTTTCTTCATGTTTAACGACAATATTTTCTTTAAGGATATCCGAAAGCATCGGTGCAACTAACTTTTCACATTCACCATGTTCATTAGATGCAACTGGAATCAACATTTCAATATCAATACTTCCTCTATCTAAACAATAAATATCAACATGCTCTACTTCGACACCAAAATCACGGAACGCTTGCATAATCTGCTCTTCCTGCACTTGATGATTTTCACGCTCTCGTTGTATCTCCTTAGCAAAATCTTCCATAACTTTTGATACACCTAATAGTTGCTCCGCTACTATTCTACGATTTTCCTTCATTTGTTTTCGCAATTTTTGTCCCTCATAGAAGTGATCTAATTCACCCGCTACTAAATCCGTCACTTTTTTCCCTCTCACACAATGCTTGTCCCACTCACGAACTAATTTACGATTATGTTGCAGGGTTCCTTCTTCCGTTTCATTCATTATTTGTTTCATATAATCGTACGTTTTATCGAAATTCACTACCCAGCATTGATCCTTTTTAAAGCACGTTTGACATGTTTTCGCAGTAATTGTACTCAAAAACAAATCTGCTTCTGTCTCTTTATCTTCTTCCTCTACATACCCATATACAGAAAAACTATTAGATAAAGCAGCAAATACATTTGCGAATTGGTTGATTTTGTTCGCTGTAACATCACGCATCCTTCTTAAATATTGTTGTTGATCTTGCGAATGCTCTTGTGTACCTGGCATAAATTTAGCAATACGATCCAAAACAAGCTTTGGCGTTAATAAGAAGATAGCAATCGCTACACCTGACTCAATTAAAGTTGTTACAATATTTGTCTGCTTGTCTACATATAATGTAATTAAGCTTGTCCCTATTAATAAACCTAAACTAACACCTAAACGCTTCCCTTCTTTTAACAACCCACCAAGTAATCCAGAAAAAGCGAGAAGGCTAAGCTGAGACAAACTAGACACATTTGCTAAACTTAATATCAATCCTGTTACGACCCCCACTGTAGATCCTGTAGCAGCACCCGCAATAAATGCAAATACTAGTACTAAATACCTTGTAAAAATATGTTGAATAGAAGCATCATATACAAACCAATCTGTTGTACCCGTTAAAACAGATGCTAGTAATATAATCAAACAAACAATTTCTTCTGTCTCTAAAGCCTGTTGTTTTCCTTTCCTTTCCACTAAAAGCGGGACACTTTGTAAAAATATCATAGTTAATACGAAACTAAGCCCAGCCTCAATGGTACTAACGAGTAAATCGTACATGGTGACAGTTTGTTGCGCAAAATATACAACAACTAAGTGTGCGGTTAATGCGGAGATAAATACTTGAAATGGAACAAGTCCAACGGTTTTACGTGTAAATCTACTAAAGAAGATATTATAAATGAAGAAAGTAAAGATAGATGCAAAAGTAAAAAACAAATTATCTATCGAGACTGAAAGAGCTCCTCCCATTAGAGCTAAAAATGCTAGCGGCATCTTATCCCGCTTCATAACATAAACAGCAGCAAAAAACGGTAGTGCAAACGGTAAAATATTTGTTAATATATATGCTCTTCCCAAAAGAAAACCAATAACAACAATAATAAATCCCCATCTAAAGAAAACTTGTTCGAATTTCATTCGCAACTTACTCGTCCACTTTATTCCTCCAAGCTGACCCTCATTCATTGCCAATGCACTTGTATTCATAGTATTCCTTCCTGCTTTAGGCATATTTTTAACACCACCTGCATAGTTTAATTACTGTCATTATAAAAGATGATTGTTGGGATTTTTGTCAAAACAACAGTTTTCACTTTTATAATCGTTCGACTTTTTATTCGAAATAACTCTACAGATATACACGGTATGTAAGTTATCCTTGATTTTTTAATTAAATATTCAGAAAATATAGGGTGATTTTGTAGAAGTGTTGTATGTCTTAATCCATTTAACAAAAAAAGATCATGCAAATTTGCATGATCTTTTTAGATGACCCGTACGGGATTCGAACCCGTGTTACCGCCGTGAAAGGGCGGTGTCTTAACCACTTGACCAACGGGCCGTTAAAATAAATATAGCGGCGGAGGGGATCGAACCCCCGACCTCACGGGTATGAACCGTACGCTCTAGCCAGCTGAGCTACACCGCCATGTCGTCTTATTTAACGGACAATTAGTATCTTACATCAGATATTATTTAAAGTCAACACATCTTGAAAACTTTTTTAAAATATATTTTCACATATAAAAAAGCACCCTGAGCCATCACTCTGGGTACCTCTCTATATGTTAAAAACTAAACGCCTTATTATCCGCGACGTGCGCCACGGCCACCACGTTTAGACTCTGTGTTACGCTTTAAAGAAGTTAAACGATCTTCGCTATCCTTTAAGAAGCGTGCCATCTTTTGCTCAAATGTTTCTTTTGGAGCTCGGTCGTTACCGCCACCACGATTATCTCTGTTGAAAGAGCGATTATTACGTTGTGGACGTCCAGAACGTTGTTGATCACCACCGCGTTGGTATTCACCGCGTGGACGATCTCCTTCTGTTTTTTCACGTTCTTTCGCTTTTTTGATAGATAAACCAATCTTTCCATCTTTTTCAACATTAATAACTTTTACTTCTACTTGGTCGCCCACTTTTAAGTGATCGTTAATATCTTTTACATAGTTATCAGCAACTTCACTAATATGAACAAGACCAGTTAAGCCTTCTGGCAGCTCCACAAAAGCCCCAAAATTTGTAATACCTGTTACTTTACCCTGTAACTTGCTGCCTACCTCGATTGACATAAAAAAAATGCTCCTCCTTAGTGGTTAAAAAGTCAAATTTTACTTTATTATATATAATCCTAAAATATAGTGTCAATAAGACATACTCTACTTCGAAACAGGAAAAATTATCTCCCCTTTACCAGAGAAGAAATAATCCCTTCTAGCAATCTTTAATACGTACTCTTCATCATTTAACTTTTGAACTTCGTCTTTTAGACTTTTTTCTTTATTCGTTAATGAATCCAGTTCTTTTTTCATGTCCTTAACTTTTGCTTCTTTTGCTTTAATGGAACTGTTTTGTTGATAAAACGTTACACTAATACTCGCAATAATTGTAAAAGTAAAGACAAGAAAAACCGCTAAACGGCGATAAAGTCGCTTCCTGTTCTCATCCGTTTGTATTATATGCTCTTTAACAGGATTTGGACTCTGTTTTTCGATTGTTCTTTGTCTCAGTTCCCTCATTTCCGAGGTCCCCCTAACTTCTTTTTTATACGCTCCCATATTTGGAAGATATGTCCCTTCAATTTTGCTATATATTGCAGGAACCCTATATGTTTCACTATAAAAAGTTTAACACGATTAGGGAGAAGTTTCCATATGAGCGAAGCAATAAATCGAACAGGCCAGAAAAAAACTTTCCATATGAAAAGTAATATCCAAATCACAATTTTCCATAACACATGTCCAATTGAAAGCAGTATACGAAATAAGAATAATATAAATGCAATAAATAGCTGCGCTATAATAATAACAGGTTTTATCATGAGTAGCTGTATAATTCGAACAAAAAAATATGTTGTTTGCATAAAAATATAGATGAGAAAATTTAACAGCTTCATGTATAGTGCTTTCAGTAAGCTTTGATATGCCGCAAAACCACATAACAATGCCAAAAACACATATATACGTAGTTCAGCTTCATTTACGAGAAGCAATACATAAAAGACGAATAATGCTTGGACAATCCAAAATAATATATCTTGTATAAATACAAGCCAACGTTTACGTTCTTGGCGCTTTAAAAAACGTTGATATGTATCTAAAGACGCTCCAATCCAAGCACCCATTCCAATCATTGAAAGCATTGTATACAACTGAATTGTTAGACTCATTTAAACAACTTACTAAAGAAACCTTTAGTTTTTTCTCCTTGATTTTCATCAATATACAGCATCTCATTAACTTTCCCTTTAATCGACACAATACCTTTTTCTACATCTAAATTTTTCATTTGTAAATTTTGACCACGAATCGTTAAAAAACCCATTACGGTCTCTAGCAAAAACTCTTCGCTATCAAAACTCTCTACCTGCTTCACACCGGTAATATCAATTATACGCCTGCCACGCATAATAATGTCATGTTCTACAGAAACATTTTGTTGATTAGAAGACGTAGGTGAGTAACCATTATTCACGTAAATCCCCCCATAGGTTTTTACTAGCTAATAGTAATGTATGAGGGGATACATAATTTTAGAACAAGCCTTCTTCCGCTTTTACTTTTTCTTCACGAACTAAGCTATACATATTTGCTGCATCTTCTTTTTTAGTTGTTTCTTTCAATTCATTTATTTTTACAGTCACTATTTTTTGACCAAAACGAATTGTTAATTCATCAGCTACTTTCACATCAGAACTCGCTTTTGCCACTTGACCATTAATAGATATTCTTCCTTGATCAGCTACTTCTTTCGCTAATGTTCTTCTTTTAATTAAACGTGACACTTTTAAAAACTTATCTAGACGCATATCAAATCCCCCTATTAACGCTCTGTTTGTTTCGCTTCTTCCCATAAAACATCTAACTGTTCTAATGATAAATCTTCCATCTCTTTATTCATTCCAGCTACTTTTGCCTCCATGTATAAAAAACGACCAGTAAATTTCTCATTAGTTGAACGTAACGCCTCTTCTGGATCTATTTTATAATGACGGGCTATATTAACAAATGCAAATAGTAAATCACCAAACTCACCTAGCATCTTTTCCTCATCCATGTTTGTAACTTCTTGCTGGAACTCTTGCCATTCTTCCAAAGCTTTCTCTATCATCGGCTGCACATCAACCCAATCAAATCCAACCTTACCAGCTTTCTTCTGAATTTCAAAGGCGCGTAGTAACTGCGGCAAACTTTTAGGAACGCCATTTAAAACAGATTCTTTCACGAATCCTTTTTCTTGTTTTTTAATTTCTTCCCAATTGGCAATCACTTCATCAGCATTGTTTACATCCGTATTTCCAAATACATGTGGATGGCGACGAACCATTTTCTCAGATAGAGTTCGAATGATATCATCTATAGAGAACCAACCTTCATCTTCTCCGATTTGAGCATGAAGCATAACTTGTAATAATATATCACCTAATTCTTCTACTAAGTGATCATCATCCTCTTCATCAATTGCTTCCAACACCTCATAAGCTTCCTCAATTAAATATTTCTTTAATGATTGATGCGTTTGCTTTTTATCCCACGGACAACCATTTGGACCACGCAGGTCTGCAATAATTTCTCTAAGAACATCAAACTGTTGATACAAGGACGCACGCTCCTGAACAGGTGGCACGTACACACTTGTTAAATTATTCAATTCCGTTTCATGATCTAACATGTACAACGGTACCTTCTTTACTTGTTCAAATGAAGTTCCTGCAGCTGTTACGATATACACTTCATAATCATCTGGCAACATCTCCATTAATGTTAATTTCACATCAGATGCAACGAATGCATCATATACTTGGCAAAAGATTAAATGTTGACGTAATTCTAATTGCCCTCTTTCAAATGATGTAGCATCAAGTAATTGAAATCCTTCAATCGGGTCAATTTTTAGGCTTGCAAACATAGGATCAAGGAAACTTTGTCCACCCTCAATTCGCACTTCAACATTTGAAACGTCTCCTTTTTCCAACAATAGCTGAACTGTTCTTTCTGCTACAAGTGGATGTCCCGGAACCGCATAGATAATTTCTGTACCTTCAGCTTGTTCTAGCAATTTATTCGCAATTGTTTCATATACAATTTCAAACGTATCATGTGCTTCATATACAGCATCAAAAGCCGTATATTGTATGCCTTCTTTCTCTAATTCTTCTATAACCGGATGTTCCTTCGTTCTAACAAACAGATGGTCTGCTTCTTTTATTTTTCGATATACACCCATCGTTAGCTGATCTAATTCACCAGCACCTAAACCTAAAACAGTAATGATTCCACTCACAACCTGTCACCTCTATCCACTCTTCTTCAATGAACCTTCTTTTTTCTCTTGTTTCATAACAGTTCCTAATTCTTTTTTTGTAAATACACGTAATTTTAAAATAAAAAACATATATGTCAATCCGCCGATGGCTACACCTAACAACGCTTCAAGCGTCGCGCTCGCTCTATGTTCCGTATCAATTACTAATCCAGACATCTGCAACACACGCGTGAACATCATTAATACAAATCCCATACAGATACCACTAATTACTACACCTAACATATTTCGCTTATTGATAAGTGACCCTGATACAGCTCTCATAAGCAACAAACTATTTAGTCCAGAAATTATGATTAACGCACATAAAGTCGCTAAGGCTGCCCCTTTCACACCAAAATAAGGCATGAATATATAATTTAACGCTAACTTTAAGCAACCTCCAAATACAACAAATAATGCTGGCTTAAATGTTTGTCCCAACCCTTGTAAAATAGAAGCCGTCGTAATTGACAATGAACTAAATAAAATAGATAAAGATAAAATAGATAAAACATCTGATCCATCACTATTTTCAAACAACATAATATTCGTAGGTTGAATAATACAAGTTAGTCCAATAGCTGCTGCAAATCCAATAACAAATGTTATTTTCATTGCTAACTTTACCTTTTCTTGAATAAAGGAAAGATCTCCTCTTTCCTTCGCCGCTGTAATAATTGGAATAAGTGATAACGAGAAAGAAGTCGTCACAACAGTACCTAATTGCATTAGCGGAATACTTCTATCATAAACACCCTTTAATACTTTTGCACTTTCAGCCTGTTCTCCCGCACCAATAAGTAAAGTGTACAAGGACATTGAATCAGCCATCTGTATAAAAATAAGCACTAAATTACTAACACAAATCGCTAACCCCTGCCAAAAAAGGATTTTAATTATCTTCCTTTTACCCTTAATTCTCGCTACACGTTTAAAAAATATGGAACGAAAATCTCGACGCATATACAACATAAGTACAATAATCCCAATAAGTCCACCCGCAATTGAGCCTAACATAGCCCCTGCACCAACTGTATATAAATCAAATCCGTGAGCAATTAGGAATAGCGATAAAAATACAATAATAGAAACTCTAATTGTTTGTTCTATTACTTGCGAAACAGCCGTTGGCATCATATTATTGAACCCTTGAAAATACCCTCTTGCTACAGACAAAAACGGCATCAATAAGAACGAAAATGAAATAACACGTAGCAACTTATCTAAGTGCATATCGCCCATAGCTATCGCGATTGTTTCGGCCCCAAAAAACAATGTAAAGAAACCTATAAAACCAATTCCTAATAAAAACCAAAAAGATACACAAATAATTTCTTCTGCTTCTTTCTGTTTTCCCCACTCTAGTCGTTCTGCAACCATTTTTGAAATGATAACAGGAAACCCATAAGTAGCTAAAATTAAACAAAATCCATAAAACGGGTAAATTTGTTGGTAAATATAAAAACCAATATCCCCTGCTATATTTTGATATGGAATACGGTAAAAAGCGCTTAATACTTTTGTAACAAAACTTGCAATCGTTAATATAATAGCCCCACGCCAAAAGGCTTGATACTTCTTCGCTTCCATACAAGAAAACTCCTTTTTCTATTCTCACCTCTCGTATTATATCATAAAGAAAAGCACAAACTCCCTTACCACCACGGGTAATACTAGGTCCCTACACGTTAAAAATATTCAACGAAAAAAGGTAGCAAAGCGCTACCTTCATTCAATATACATATATCTCCAAATAATTGATTTCTCAAAAAGAAAGATCATAATTAGGAAAGATTGCTACTTCTAAAACCAATATACCCTTACTGTTCCATTTGTTTCGCTAAGAAACTGGCAGCAGTATTAACCGCTTTATGCTCGATTTCGCTTATAATAGCTTCTTTTGAAAAAATAATGACGGCTCCAATTGGGTCTCCGTTTGCAACAATCGGTCCAACTGTATAAGAATGAACCTTTTCTGTTACACCATCGATAATGGAAATATCACTTTCGTCCGTCATAATAACAGACTTTCTTTCTTCCATCGTTTTTTCGATTAGATCGCCAACACTTTTATTTAAGTATTCTTTTTTCGATACGCCTGATACTGCGATGATAGAATCTCGGTCACAGACAAGCACATTATGTCCTAAGCTGTCATATAAAGCCTCAGCATATTCCTTTGCAAAATCACCTAGTTCACTAATTGGAGAATACTTCTTTAAAATTACTTCTCCATCGCGATCAACAAATATTTCTAGTGGGTCTCCTTCTCGAATACGTAAAGTTCTACGAATTTCCTTTGGGATTACTACCCTGCCTAAATCATCAATTCGACGTACGATTCCAGTTGCTTTCATTCTAATGCTGCCTCACTTTCTACTGATGATCAAAGTGGTGAATTTACCTGTTCATGTAAAAATCACCAACTGTTAGACATAGTATTTTACACATTAGTTCTTCTATGCACGTCGAATTGTATTTTTTTATCTTATTTTAGGCATTTATTACTTCTTTTTTCACATCTGGTAAGCCTTTTAATAAATTTTCAGCAATTGTTAACCACTTCGATGTCTCTAAGCCATTTGTTTTCATAACAATTTTCAATTGTGATCCTTCCATTCCTAGACCGATCATACGCCCAAAACTATTTCCGAGCATGAATAATTTTCCACCATCAATATTTTGACTTGCTTGTTCAGAAAACAGGAATGTTACTTCAAATTTATTCTGCTTAATTAACTCAATTTGTTCTTTCATTGCCAACACTTTAATATTTGCAATTTGTAATAAATAACCAACTTCTTGTGGGTAATCACCGAATCTATCGATCATTTCTTCCTGCAATTCTTCAATATCCTCAATTGCAGAAACACCTCTAAATTGTTTATACATCATAATTTTTTGCTTACTATCTGAAATATAAGCATCTGGTAAGTATGCATCTACCTCTAAGTCAATTTCAACATTAACTGTATTTTCAGCCCCATCTGTTCCTCTTCGCTGTTCAATTGCATCTTTTAACATTTGAGAATACAGATCAAATCCGACAGAATCAATAAACCCATGCTGTTCTGCTCCTAACAAATTACCTGCTCCACGAATAGATAAATCTCTCATCGCAATTTTGAAACCAGATCCAAGTTCTGTGAACTCTTTAATTGCTTGCAGACGCTTCTCTGCAACTTCTGACAGCACTTTGTCACGTTTATAGGCAAAGTATGCATATGCAACACGATTAGAACGTCCAACACGCCCACGAAGCTGGTACAACTGTGATAACCCCATACGATCTGCATCAAATACAATTAACGTATTTACGTTCGGAATATCTACACCCGTCTCAATAATTGTTGTACTTACAAGAACATCATGCTGTCCTTCTAAAAATGATAGCATAACAGACTCTAATTCACTTTCGTTCATTTTCCCATGTGCGTACGTTACGCGAGCATCTGGAACTAACATCGAAATTTCATCTGCTTTTCTTTCAATATCCTCTACACGGTTATATAGGAAGTAAATTTGACCGCCTCTTGCAAGCTCTCGCTCTATCGCCTCTCGCATTAATGCTGGATTATACTCTACTACATACGTTTGGACTGGGAAACGATTTTCTGGCGGTGTCTCAATAACAGATAAGTCGCGCACACCAAGCATAGACATATGAAGCGTCCGCGGAATCGGAGTTGCCGTTAATGTTAATACGTCAACATTCGCCTTCAATTGTTTAATTTTTTCTTTATGCGTCACACCAAATCTTTGTTCTTCATCAATAATAAGAAGCCCTAAATCTTTATAAGTGACATCTTTAGATAAAATACGATGTGTTCCAATTACAATATCTATTGTGCCATCCTTTAAGCCCTTAATCGTTTCATTTTGTTGCTTTCTCGTACGGAATCTACTTAATAATCCTATATTGATTGGATAATCTTGAAAACGCTCTCGAATTGTTTCATAGTGTTGCTGCGCAAGAATCGTTGTCGGTACTAAAATCGCAACTTGTTTTTCATCCATAATTGCTTTAAATGCCGCACGAATAGCCACTTCCGTCTTTCCATACCCTACATCACCACAAAGGAGCCTATCCATCGGGCGTCCGCGTTCCATATCTTTTTTAATCTCGTCAATAGAACGTAACTGATCCTCTGTCTCTTGATATGGGAAAGATGATTCGAACTCTTGTTGTTCTGCCGTATCTGGCGTATATGCATAGCCTTTTGAAGCTTCGCGCTCAGCATATAGTTTAATTAGGTCATCCGCAATGTCTTGTACAGATTTTTCAACTTTCGTTTTAACCTTTTTCCAATCATTTCCGCCTAATTTGTAAACTTTCGGATCCTTACCTTCAGACCCTACATATTTTTGGACTTGATCAATTTGTTCAATTGGAACGTATAACTTATCATTACCTTGATATTTAATATTTAAATAATCTTTATGAACACCATTAATCTCTAATGTCTCAATACCTAAAAATTTACCTATACCATGATTTACGTGAACTACATAATCTCCAACTTTTAATTCCGAATAACTTTTAATACGTTCAGCATTCGATAACTTTTGTTTACGTTGTGATTTTTTAACTTTCTTATGAAAAAGCTCCTTTTCAGTAATGACAACAAGCTTTTGCATCGGCATTTCAAACCCTGCATGTAAATCACCTACAGCAATTTGCAGCCTTCCAGGCAATAAGATATCTGTGCCTTCTACAATATCTGCCTCAATATCATAATCACTTAAAATGTGTTGTAATTTCTTCACACGTTCATCATCTGTTCCAAGTACAACAGTCGTAAAATGCCCTTCATTCCATCTATCAATTTCTGTTTTTAACAAATTCATCTGTCCATGGAAATCTTGCATTGTTTTACATGTTACATTTACAATATTTTGCGGATGTGTGTGTGCGATATGACGCAAGAATAACGTTAAATATACAAAACTTCTTTTTTTATGATGAAGAAACCCCTCAAATGCGTGAGAGAAAGATAAATCTTGAATAATTGTTCCTTCACCAAGAAGTGATATATACCATTCCGCCTCTTCTGTTTCAAGATGTGATGCTGTTTCTTGAATACGGGAAATCTCATCTAAAATTACAACACCATCTTCTGGTAAATAATCTATCAGACTAGCAGGTTCTTTATAGAAAATAGATAAGTATTTAAACATCTGTTCTATACTTTGCCCGTTTTTCAACATCTCAATTTCATGACTTACCGTCTCAAGCACTGTAGTCTTTAGTTTATCATCAGAAAGTTTTTTCATCGTCTTAGTCAAACCTTCTTCAAGATGCTGAATTCCTGATTTTAATTCTTCCTGTGAAAATAAAAACTCTGTTGCCGGACCAAACCTAACGCTTTCTTTTTTACCTTGAGAACGCTGTTCATCCACATCAAATAATCGAATAGAATCGACTTCTGTATCAAAAAATTCAATACGAAATGGTAGTTCTTCAGTTAAAGGATAAATATCTAATATTCCCCCGCGTAAACTAAACTCCCCTGGAGCTTCTACCATCGACTTACGTTCATAGCCAATATGATGTAAAGTATGCAAGAGCGCATCTAAATCAATCTCTTGCCCTAGATTGATTTCAACTTGCTTTTGCTTCCACAATTCTTTTATTGGTAAAAATCTACGCAATCCTGCCACTGGCGCTACAATGATTCCATTCTCTCCCGCAGCCAAGCGATTTAACACTTCTATACGTTGCGCCTTCAATTCTGGACTTGCAACCCCAATTTCCGATGCTATCAGTTCATTCACTGGATATAGCCACACATCTTTTTCACCAAGTAACGCCACTAAATCTTCATGTACTTTTTGTGCTTGGTATAAGTTATGTGTAACGATTAATTGTGATTTTTTTGTTTTTTTATATAAAGCCGCCATTAATAATGAACGAGAAGACGTTGCCATCCCTGATATAAGTTGTTCTTTTAACCCATCTTCTAATCCATTAATAACCGATTGTATCTCTTCATTTTTATAAAATTGCTCTAATAAACCTATCATTTTTAAAACTCCTCTCAACATAAAGAGCAAGTCATTCTATTTTATGCAAATATTTTGGAAAAGGAAAACAGAAAAATGCTTTGGACATGCCAAAGCGACAACATTTTATTGCAGAAATTTTTCATACTCATAATACTCAGGATAAGATGCGAGCGTTTCTTGACACGATTCACAAATTGTTTTTATATATATATTTCCATTCTCATGAAAATGAATCATCTCTACTACTTCTTGCTCTGTTAGTTGAAATAAAACGTCGCTATATACTTTTTCTGCGTTAATGGAGCCTACATTACCTCCGCAGTGTCTGCAATAATAATACCCTTCCATACTAGCCTCCTAAAAATTCAATTACTACTAGTATGGGTAAAACAAAAGAGAAATATTCCCAATCTCATTTTTAACTATTGAAAGTATTCATGATTTGGAGAAAAGGCTTATTTAGCCACTCTTCACATGCATCCGCTGCTTTTTCAATAGAATGGTTAACATCCGGAATCTCTTCAGATGTAAAGCGTCCTAATACATAATCGACTACCTTCATTCCATTTTTCGGGCGATCGATTCCCATACGGATACGTTGAAATTCTTGTGTTCCTAGGTGCGAAATCGTTGACTTTACACCATTATGTCCACCAGCACTACCTTTCATGCGAAGACGCAATTTACCTACAGGAATGTCTAAATCGTCGTACATAACAACGAAGTCCTCAACATCAATTTTATAATAATCCATGAGTGGACGAATACTTTCCCCAGATAAATTCATATATGTTAGCGGCTTTAATAAGATTACCTTTTCTCCATTAACAAACCCTGCACCAAATACACCTTTAAATTTTTGTTCATTCAAAGAAATGTTCCAACGCTTCGCAAGTTCATCAATGGCCATAAATCCAATATTATGCCTTGTTAATTCATATTCTCTACCTGGGTTCCCAAGTCCTACTATCAATTTCATTCTTGTACCACTACTTTCTTTTTTCGATACGAAAAGACGTAACCAAAATTGGTTACGTCTCATTCTATCCAATTAATTGAATAATACACTCACAGATTCTTCTTCGTATACACGAATGATTGCTTCTCCAATTAATGGAGCAACTGAAAGTTCATGTACTTTGTCGATTTTCTTCTCTTCTGGTAATACGATAGAGTTCGTTACAACTAACTCTTTAATATTTGAATTTTGAATACGCTCAATTGCTGGGCCAGATAATACTGGGTGTGTACAGCAAGCATATACTTCAGAAGCACCGTTCTCAACAAGAGCGTTTGCTGCTAATGTAATTGTACCAGCTGTATCAATGATGTCATCAATTAAAATCGCTGTTTTTCCTTCAATATTACCGATAATGTTCATTACCTCTGATACGTTCGGGCGAGGACGACGCTTATCAATAATAGCGATTGGCGCTTTTAGACGATCTGCCATTTTTCTTGCACGAGTTACACCACCATGATCAGGAGACACGATTACGATATCTTTAAGACCTTTTGTTTCAAAGTAATCAGAAAGAATCGGTACACCCATTAAGTGGTCGATTGGGATATCAAAGAACCCTTGAATTTGTGGAGCATGTAAATCTAGAGTGATTACACGAGTTGCACCTGCTGTTTCAAGCAAGTTTGCTACAAGTTTCGATGTAATTGGTTCACGAGAACGCGCTTTACGGTCTTGACGCGCATAACCATAATAAGGAATAACAATATTAATTGTTTTCGCAGATGCACGTTTTAATGCATCGATCATAATAAGTAATTCCATGATATGTTCGTTTACTGGGAAGCTTGTAGATTGAATAATGAATACATCGCAACCACGGATACTTTCTTCAATGTTAATTTGAACTTCTCCATCACTAAAACGATCAACAGAACATTTTCCTAGTCCTACTCCAATATGCTTTGCAATCTGCTCAGCAAGTTCCTTATTAGAGTTTAAAGAGAATACTTTCAAATTAGAATTTAGATATTGAGTCGACATCTAGATTAACCCTCCACATTATGATTTTTTCTTATTCAGCAATTGATCAACATAGTCTTCTTTGTTAACTTGACGTGCACGTGCTACCGATAATGCTTTTGATGGAACATTCTCTGTAATTGTAGAGCCTGCTGCCACATAAGCACCATCTTCAACTGTTACTGGAGCAACAAGGTTTGAATTACATCCAATAAATACCCCATTACCAATCACAGTTTTGAATTTATTCTTACCGTCATAGTTCACCGTAATTGAACCACAACCAAGATTCACGTCTTCTCCAACTTGTGCATCCCCGATATAACTCAAGTGTGAAGCTTTACTTCTATTACCAAAGACAGTTTTTTTGATTTCCACGAAGTTTCCAACGCGTACTTCGTCTCCAATAACTGAATCTGGGCGAATGTGTGCAAATGGACCAATCGATACTTCTGTACCAAGTTTACTATCATGTACAGTAGATTGACGAATTGTCGTACGATCTCCAATTTCACTATCACGAATTACTGTATGCGGTCCAATTTCACAATCAGAACCAATTACAGTGTTCCCCTCAATAATTGTTCCTGGATGAAGAACTGTATCACTACCGATAATTGCATCAGCAGAAATATAAGTGTTACTTGGATCAATAATTGTAACACCATTTACCATGTTCTTTCGGTTGATACGGTTTTTCATAATAATTTCCGCTTGCGATAGAGCGACTCTGTCGTTAACACCTAACGTTTCATCGAACTGCTCTGTTTGATAAGCTGATACGATATGACCTTCATTTTTTAAAATCTCAATAACATCTGGAAGGTAATATTCACCTTGTACGTTATCATTTGAAACTTTAGAAAGTGAAGCAAATAAAGCCTTATTATCAAAACAATACGTACCTGTATTGATTTCTTTAATAGCTAATTCTTTCTCATTTGCATCTTTATGCTCAACAATCTTTTCAACATGACCATTCTCATTACGAACAATACGGCCATATCCAGCAGGTTCTTCTATGTACGCTGTTAGCACCGTCGCCATTGCTCCTGCTTCTTTATGTTGCTGAAGTAATGCTTCCATCGTTTCAGCAGTTATTAGCGGCGTATCCCCACAAATAACTAAAGTTGTTCCTTCTTCATTTGCAAGTACACTTGCAGCTTGATCTACAGCATGTGCTGTACCAAGTTGTTCTGCTTGTAATGCAAACTCACTTACGTTTCCTAGCTGTTCTTGTACCATTTCAGCACCATGCCCAACAACCGTTACAAGTTTCTGCAATCCTAATTGAGATACTTGATCGACTACGTGTTGTACCATAGGTTTTCCACATACAGGATGCAGCACTTTGTATAGCTTAGACTTCATACGTGTGCCTTTACCTGCAGCTAGAATCACTGCAAATCTGTTTGACATATAGACCCTCCATCGCAACCTATTTATCCATTAAAGATATTATCCTAAATCATCATATATTTCAAGAAACACATTTTAACTATTAAATTTTACCATAATTCTTATAAGATGTTTTACTCTTTAGTATCTTTTTTAAGAAATAAGCTATACTATTTAAAATGATTTTGAAAAAATTAGTAGTTTCTTCTTTTTATGTTAATGAATTATGAAATTTTCAAATATAAAGCAAAAAAAACAAACTCCTGTAAATGCTTACAGGAGTTTGCTACAAAATTATAAGGCTTTTCGTCAAAGCCCTTTTCATTCGAATTTTACGAAGCACCTGCTTCTTCAAACTCAACCTCTTCTAACTCGCCTAAACGATGATACTCTGTTAAAACCGCATCTTGAATTTTAGAGCGTGTACCAGAATTAATCGGATGTGCAATGTCACGGAACTCTCCATCTGGAGTACGTTTACTTGGCATTGCTACAAATAATCCATTATTACCATCAATTACACGAATATCATGAACAACAAATTCATGGTCCAAAGTAATAGAGGCAATTGCTCTCATGCGGCCTTCTGTGTTTACGCGGCGTAATCTTACGTCAGTCACTTCCATCTTGTGTTCACCACCCTTTTCTAAATAAGCGATATATTTGTATAAATTCCACAAATTTTCTATTTTCCCTTTAATTTTTTAAAAATTTTTAAGATAAAAATTTTTAATGTAGTTGAATATAGAGATTAGTGGAGGTTATCGCTTACAAAAGGTTACTTAACTAGGGCGATTACTTCAATTTCAACGGAAACATCTTTCGGTAATTTTGCTACTTGCACACAAGATCGAGCTGGTTTATGAGTAGAGAAATAAGAGCTATATACTTCATTCACAGCATTAAAATCATCCATGTCCTTTAAAAATACTGTTGTTTTTACGACTGTATCAAATGAAGCACCCGCTTCCTCTAATACCGCTTGTAAATTTTGAAATACTTGTTCTGTTTGTACTGTTACATCTCCTGTTACAAGCTCCCCATTTTCCGTTAATGGAATTTGTCCTGAGCTATAAAACATATTATTTACAATAATCCCTTGTGAGTAAGGTCCAATCGCTTGTGGTGCCTTGCTTGTTTGAACAACTTTCATACTTTTCACCCTTTTATTATTTATTTTACTCTTTAAAAATAGTGTACGAAAGGCAGTTTGTCCATCTATTTTATAATCTATAAATAAAATAAAAAAAGATAGAGCTATCTGCTCTACCTTTTATTCAGCCTCTACAAGCCCTTCATCAAATGGTGCAAGAGAATAATTCCCTTTTTCCACTTGAATCGTTTTTTCTTTCACATCAACTTCCGATAGACGAATTAATGATACAAAATTATTAATTAGTCGTTCTTCAATATCTGTGGATTCTACTAATACACCAATACCAACAACATTAGCCTTGAACTCTTCTAACATACTCATCATACCTTGAATCGTTCCGCCAGCTTTCATGAAGTCATCAATAATTAAAACATTCGATCCTTCTGGAAGGCTGCGTTTTGCTAACGTCATTGTTTGAATTCGTTTAGAAGAACCCGACACATAGTTAATACTAACAGTCGGACCTTCTGTTACCTTATTATCTTTCCTTGCAATTACAACTGGTACATCTAAGTAATTTGCCACTGCATAAGCAAGTGGAATCCCTTTCGTTGCCACTGTCATAACCGCATCAATTGATTGCCTAGCAAAAACAGAAGCAAACAAACGACCTGCGCCATTAATATGGCGAGGATTACTTAATAAATCTGTCATGTATAAGTAACCGCCAGGCAAAATACGATCTGGATTTTCAAATAAGCCACAAAGCTCATCAATAATTAGATCTGCCTCTTCTTCACTTATATACGGTATATATTTCACTCCTCCTGCTGCTCCTGGTATCGTTTGCAATGTGCCGACCCCTTGTTGTTCAAACGTTTGCTTAATAATAACTAAATCCTCACTAATGGAAGACTTAGCCGATTGATACCTTTCAGCAAAAAAAGTGAGAGATACTAGCTGACGAGGGTTTTGTAGCAAGTAATAAGTCATATCGACTAATCTTGTACTTCTTCTAATTTTCATACTCTCACCTCAAATCACGAATATTCTAAACAAATCATAACGTATTATACGTCTTTATTCAAGCGTTTCTCGCTCTCCTAATAAACGTACCGCATAGACCTGTTCACAAAATCCTTTTAATCCGTTATAAATGCGATGCATTCGAGAATCATGGTGTACAAGTCCAAATACAGTTGGACCACTTCCACTCATCAATACAGCATCCGCTCCGAATCGCTTCATCTGTGATTTAATACGTGCAACTTCAGGATGCATTCCAAATGTTACATCTTCTAAAACGTTACCAACAGTATCACAAATCCCTTTATAATCTCCAGAATTTATGACATCAACCATTTTATCTACATTTGGATGTGTAACTCGATTTAACTTTAAATTTCCATACACATCAGCAGTAGATACACCTATATGTGGTTTCGCTAAAATAACCCAACAAGAAGGCGGAGTCTTTATATGCTCAATTTTCTCTCCTCTTCCAGTGGCAATTGCTGTGCCGCCATATACACAGAAAGATACATCTGATCCAATTTCTGCGCCAAGCTCTGCTAACTCATCAATTGTAAGCCCTAAATTCCATAATTTATTAAGACCACGTAATGTCGCTGCTGCATCACTACTTCCACCTGCTAATCCAGCTGCTACTGGAATCGTTTTTTCAATAGTAATAGATACACCTTTTTTTACATTAAACTTCTCTTTTAATAATTTCGCTGCCTGATAAGCTAAATTTCGTTGGTCGTCTGGGACATACCGATTATGGGATAAAATTTCAATACGGTCTTCTGCTAATTCCGTTAGTTCTAGACGATCTGCTAAATCAATGGTTGTCATAATCATTTTCACTTCATGATATCCGTCTTGTCTTTTTCCCAGTACATCTAACGACAGATTAATCTTTGCTGGTGCTTTCACTAGTAGCTTCAATCTATTCACCCACTCTATGTACTCAATCTTTTATCGTTTATTTTACCATAAATTTATAGTAAGACGATGACACTTCCCTAATTATAACGAAAAGCATTCAGAATGAAACTACTTATGTAAAATGATGGCACCTTTTAGAGTACAAAAAGCCGAGGAATGTCTCCTCGGCTACCGTAGCATAGAAAGTATCTTACAACTACTGGTTTCGTTTCATTAATTGCTGTTCTGCAATTTCTATAGCACGTTTCACCATGTTACCAGCATCTTTCGCACGAATTCCGCCCCATCCTTCTTTCTGAACAACATCATAAAAGCCAAGCTCTTTTGCTAGCTCTTCTTTAAATTGGTTTGACATGACACCTCTTCGTCTACTCAATGCAGAGTCCCTCCTTATTTTGCTACGGTATAGTTAGTATGCAAAATAATATAGCTTTTCATTTATGGGAATATATGTAATGATATACGGATTATAAAATGACCTCATCATGAGGGTCTCCATAAAATGTTAACTCTACTGTCTCTGTTAAAACATCTGCATAACTATAAGATACACGTTGCAACGCATCTTCTTGTTGATCCAATTGTACAACAAAAACAGAACGGTATGTTTCTGCTAGTACACCTGATTGCTCCACAGTTTTTCTTCTTCCACTATTTGCTTTTAACATAAGTCGCTGTCCAAGATGGTGATCTAATTCGCTTTTAATTTCATCTAAACGTTTTGACATATACTTCGCTACACCTCGCTGTAATTTAGATTGAACACTTAAAACACGATATATCTATCCTAATTATTAACCTCGATTCACAGCTAATATCATCTTGCGTTTGAATAGATAGAAGAAATACTATATTGTAAAAGTATCATTACGTAGTCTGTACGTTCTTGTCTCTTTTTATCCAAATTCATTTAAATCCTTCCATACAAAAAAGCAAGATACATATGTACCCTGCTTACTCTTCGTAATGTTGAAAAGGTAATCCCGTTCGTAAAATCCCTCTCGTTTCAATTCCACCTAGTCCCTTTTCACCAGTAATTGTATTACGTACGACATCCCATACATTGACTCTCTCCATAAATGAAGTAAAACTAATTTTACCAACTACATATACAGGATCTAGTGCATGAATATTAATTCTAGATGGTGAACTAGCGAAATTGGCCCCTGCACGAATTAGTGCCTCAAAGTGCGATTGACATGCCCCAGCAAAAATAACAAGTTGATCCAATGATGGATATTTTTTTCGCACTTCTCGAACAGCCTGTACAAAATGCCTTGAATGCCTGTATGCCGCTAAATCTCCCTTCACTCCTTTCGATTTTGTATATGCATCATGCCCCGTAATAACGAGAATGTCTGGGCGAAAGTGATCTATTAAGTCTACTACTTTTTCATGCATCTCCGTTTCTTTACAATGAATACCTTGTACAGGAACGCCAATTTTGTTATATAAGTCTAAGCACTTGCGCAAATATAAAGGATCTCCATCTATATGCAATACACGTCCCGGCATTTGAAAATAATTCACCTCACTTGTGTATCCACCAGTTGAAGTATGTTCATGCCTTTGTTTCATTAACACATAATCTTGTTGAAACAAACGATACGTGCGCTCCATTGTTTCTTTCTCACGCTTCACCCTTTTTTTATGTTCTCGTTGATCTATACTAATTAAATCTTCAAGTGGCGCATCCGCCACCAGTCTAATTTCCTCTCCAAACAATATAGCTATCTCGCCTTTTATTTCTATAATACGAAAAAGAATATCCCTCTTATGAGAATATCGTTCCACTAATTCTCCAACATGTAAAGCCATTCTCCTACCTCCAAACTCATTAGGCCATCTTACCTGTTTTTAAAATATGAATTTAGAGGGAGAAAGGTGACAAAAGGGACAGTTCAAGTTGAACTGTCCCTTTCATATTCTTATGATAATTTATGAAGAACCAATGCATTACTTAATGTTGCAAACTCTTCAATAGATAGCGTTTCGCCTCTTCGCTTTGGATCAATTCCTACTTCTGTTAAAATTCGATCCAATAATTCCTTATCTTTCGGGAAACCATTTAAATTATTTGATAAATTATTCATCAAAGTTTTACGGCGCTGTGCGAAACTTGCTCGTACTACTTCAAAGAAGAATGTTTCATCTGTCACCTCTACAACCGGTTTCGGACGCTTTAGAAGGCGAATAATTGCAGAATCAACATTTGGCTGTGGTACAAACACTGTACGCGGTACAGTCATAACTGTTTCAACTTCTGTATAATACTGAATAGCAATCGATAAAGAACCATACTCTTTCGTTCCAGGTTTAGCAGCTAAACGATCTCCAACTTCTTTTTGCATCATAACAACAAATCCACGAACTGGTAACTTTTCTTCAAGCAATTTAAATAAAATTGGCGTTGTAATATAGTATGGCAAGTTAGCTACTACCATTACATCTTGCCCTTCTTCAAATTGCTCATTAAATACTTCATGTACATCCGCTTTTAGTACGTCTTTATTAATAACTGTAACGTTACCATATGGTGCTAACGTCTCATCTAAAATTGGTAATAGTCTTTGATCAATTTCAAAAGCCACTACTTTTTTAGCACGCTTCGCTAATTGCTCTGTTAATGCACCGATACCTGGTCCAATTTCAATTGCACCACTTTCTGAACCAATTTCTGCATGATCGACAATACGATTTAATACATTTGTATCAATTAAAAAGTTTTGTCCTAAACTTTTTTTGAATGAAAATCCATACTTTTCAACAATGTCTTTTGTACGATTTGGCGTTGCGATATCCTTCATTTTTTTTCCTCCTGTATTACTTGCTTATAAGCTTCTCCAAATGATTCCTTTGAAACTTGAAACATCTGTAATCGTTTATGTAACTGTTTTGCATTTGTATAACCAATCTTTAATAGCTTACCCATTCTTTCTCTGCGGCTCTTTGCCATTTCTCCGCCCACTAAGCCTGCATCGACTAAATCACTCCAACTAATTTCACTTGTATAAGCTTCCATTTCTTCATGTATATTCTCTAGAGCACGGCGAATCGACTCATTAGAAGCATGTTCGATCCCAACTCCCTTTTTCCTTTTAGCAAGCGCTTCTTCCTTCGATAAAAAGGCATGCTTACAGCCGGGAACCTTGTCAGAAATAATTTTTCGAATACGCTCTCCAGGATAATCTGGATCTGTGAAAATAATAACGCCCCTTTTTTGCTGCGCTAATTTAACTTGCTCAATAACATGATCACCGATTGCTGAACCGTTCGTTTCAATTGTATCCGCATCAACAGCACGCTTAATCGCAACTGTATCATCTTTACCTTCTACAACGATAATCTCTTTTATTTTCATGCTTGCCTCCACACTCGTTTCGTCTCTACTTAGTAAAACAAAAAAATGACGACTTTTCCATTATTATTTTCCTCATTCTTATATTTTAAAAAATAGAATAGAAAAATCTTTGTTCTCTGTCCTTATTGTAACACTTCATCATTCACATTTATTTTCTTCATCACTTCTACTAGTGTTTTTTCAAAATAAAAAAGAACAGGTTTCCCCATTCTTTTTTATTCAACACCAAATAAAGCTTTTGCATTTTTGGTTGTCATTTCTGCTACTTCCTCATAAGAAACACCTTTTAAATTCGCAATTTCTTCTGCTACGAGTTTTACATAACTCGGTTCATTTCGTTTCCCTCGAAATGGATGCGGCGTTAGATATGGACAATCCGTCTCTATTAACAATTTCTCTAATGGAATCTCCGTAGCAACCTCTTTCGGCTTTTTAGCGTTTTTAAATGTAACTGGTCCGCCTAACGAAATTAGAAAGTTCATATCAACACATCGCTCTGCTACTTCTACGCTGCCGCTAAAACAATGCATAATGCCTCCTACTTCAGCTGCATTCTCTTCTTCTAGAATATCAACAATATCTTGAGTTGCATCGCGATTATGTATAATAATCGGCAATTTCACTTTTTTCGCTAATGCAATTTGTTTACGAAATACTTCTTTCTGTATTTCTTTTGGAGACTTATCCCAATGATAATCTAAACCCATTTCTCCAAGTGCAACGACTTTAGGATGAGAAGCAAGTTCTTCTAACCAAGCTAAATGTTCTTCTGTCATGTCAATTGCATCAACTGGATGCCATCCAACCGCAGCGTAAATAAAATCATAAGCTTCAGCTAATTCCATCGCCTTTTTTATCGTTACTTCATCAAAACCAACAACAACTGTATAAGTAACTCCCGCTTCTTTCATTCGGGCAATAACTTCTTGCAAATCTTCTTCAAATTGCTCTGCATTCAAATGCGAATGTGTATCAAACAACATAATACATAACTCCTTTTATATTGAAATCCAGTTTATTCTACAAAAATAAGTTCTTTAATAACTTAACGATAACAATACTACAATCTTAATGCAAAAATAGAGAATGTAAAAAGAAAAAAGACGCTTCACACATGTTACACGTGAAACATCTCTTTTCTTGTCTTAATTACTTGATTTTTGTACCATTTGGTAGATTTTGGTCAATTGATGCTAATGACAATACGCCATTCTCTTCACCCGCTAAAATCATACCTTGCGATAATTCACCGCGTAATTTTACAGGTTTTAAGTTTGTTACACAAATAACCTTTTTACCTTTTAGGTCTTCTGGCGAATAGAATTTTGCAATTCCAGAAACAACTTGACGCTTTTCTGTGCCTAAGTCTAGTTGAATTTTTAACAACTTGTCTGCTTTTTTCACAGGTTCAGCAGATAGTACTTCAGCTACGCGTAATTCTACTTTAAAGAAATCATCAATTGTAATTTCTTCTGCCTTCGGCTCTTCTTCTTTTTTCTCTTCTACTTTAGGGGCAGAGCTTTTCATTTGTTCTTTAATGTACTCTACTTCCACTTCTATTTCTAAACGAGGGAAAATTGGGTTTCCTTTTTCTACTTTTGTTCCAGCTGGAATACAGCCAATTGTAGATAGACTTTCCCAAGATTTATGAGCCTCATCAGTAAGGCCAAGCTGAGCAAACATCTTGCTTGGTGCTACTGTTAAGAATGGCATAAGCATAATACCTGTTTGACGAAGTACTTCTGCTAAATGAGCCATTACGGAAGCTAACTTTTCACGATCATTCTCATCTTTTGCTAATACCCATGGTTGTGTTTCATCAATATATTTATTCGTACGACTAACCAATTGCCAAATAGATCCTAACGCTACAGAGAACTCCATATTCTCCATTGCTTCTTCTACTTTTTTCAAAGTATCTTGTGCAAACGCTACTAACGTTTCATCAAATTCTGTTACATTTGCTTTAAATGCAGGGATTTCTCCGTTAAAGTACTTATCAATCATAGCTACTGTACGATTTAATAAATTACCTAAGTCATTTGCTAAGTCGAAATTAATACGCTCCACAAATCCTTCTGGTGTAAATACGCCATCAGATCCAAATGGAACTTCACGAAGTAAGTAATAACGTAATGCATCCAATCCATAACGATCGATTAATGTAACTGGATCTACTACGTTTCCTTTTGACTTACTCATCTTTCCATCCTTCATTAAAATCCAGCCATGAGCAAAGACTTTCTTTGGAAGAGGTAAATCTAATGCCATTAAAATTATCGGCCAATAAATTGTATGGAAACGAACGATTTCTTTCCCAACTAAATGCACATCTGCAGGCCAGAATTTTTTATATTTCTCTTCATTTGCTGTTCCATAACCTAACGCCGTAATATAGTTAGATAATGCGTCAACCCATACGTAAATAACGTGTTTTGGGTTACCAGGAACACGAACTCCCCAGTCAAATGAAGTACGAGAAACTGCTAAATCTTCTAATCCTGGTTTAATAAAATTATTAATCATTTCATTTTTACGAGACTCCGGCTGAATGAAATGTGGATTATCTTCATAGAACTTTAATAGTCTGTCGACATATTTACCCATTCTAAAGAAATAAGATTCTTCACGAACAAGTTCTACATCATGACCACTATCTGGGCTTTTCCCTCCAACTACTTTGTCACCTTCCATAATTGGATCTACTAATTGATGCTCTGTATAGAACGTCTCATCTTGTACAGAATACCAACCTTCATATTCATCAAGATAAATGTCACCTTGATCTACTAATTGCTTAAAGATTTTTTCGACAACATCTTTATGACGATCTTCAGTTGTACGAATAAAATCATCATAAGAAATATCCATCTTCTCCCAAAGCTCTTTAATTCCTGCAACAATATTATCAACATATGCCTGTGGCGTAATATTTAACTCTTCTGCTTTCTTTTGGATCTTCTGTCCATGCTCATCAGTTCCTGTTAAATAATGCACATTATATCCTTGCATACGCTTATATCGTGCCATCGCATCTCCTGCTACTGTCGTATAAGCATGTCCAATGTGTAATTTTCCACTTGGATAATAAATTGGGGTAGTAATATAAAAGGACTTATTTTCCTCTGTCATTGTTTTGGACCTCCCGAATAACCTCATATGTATTTATAAACAGTATATCAAAAACTCATATATAAAGTGAAACTTTAATCAGTGGGGTTTTTCTTCATCCCCACTGATTATTAGCCCACATCAATCGGGCTTTTACGAGCAGCCCGAACCTCACTTATCTTCTTTAAGCCAACCTAATTTTGAATTCTGGGTCTTAATGCTCGATATCTTTATCATCTATTGCTCATATTTCAAAAAAATATACAATCTTCACTTGAAATTTGTTATTTTTTTCTGAAAATATTGTAAATAATTGTGGAATTTCCTCTCAATCTATTATATATAAGAAATAAGAAATCTATAAATCTTTTTAAAAAATATAGAATTTAAGAATTGACGGAAATGTAAATGATTGGTATCATATGTCCATAGGGTATTTTGTCGAAAAATGACGAATCTAAAAATAGACTCGAAACTTATAAACTATTTATTTAGGAGGAAAAAAATTATGAAATCTACTGGTATTGTTCGTAAAGTTGATGAATTAGGTCGTGTAGTAATTCCAATCGAATTACGCCGTACTTTAGGTATTGCAGAAAAGGACGCTCTTGAAATCTATGTTGATGACGAAAAAATCATCTTAAAGAAATATAAACCAAACATGACTTGCCAAGTAACTGGTGAAGTATCTGACGGTAACCTTTCTTTAGCTGAAGGTAAAATCATCTTAAGCAAAGAAGGCGCTGAGCAAATCTTAAACGAACTTCAAGATTATATCGAAACAGCAAAATAAGCTTCTCAATTATGAGAAGCTTATTTTTTATCGACATGATAGATTTGATATACATCTCTTTTCGACAAATCTCGATCTTTAGCGACTGTTTTAATCGCTTCTTTTGAATTCATACCTTTTTCATTTATATAGTGTTCAATATGATCATATACTGAAAGAGATTCCCACCATTGTTCTTCTGGAGCAGGTTCTTCTGTTGAACCAGCTACTAAAATACAAAACTCACCACGTACTTCATTTTGCTTCGTCCACTCAATTGCTTCTTGAATTGTCCCTCGAATAAATTCCTCAAATTTTTTCGTTAACTCTCGACACAATACAATCTCTCTATTTCCCAACACTTCCTGCATCGAAATTAAAGTATCATCTAAACGATGAGGCGCTTCATAAAACATCATTGTAGTTTGTACATAACGAAGCTTTTCTAACTCCATCTTCCGTTCCTTTTTGTTTCTCTGCAAGAAACCATAGAAATAAAACTGCTTTGTTTCAAGACCGGATGCAATTAATGCTGTAAGGGCTGCATTTGCTCCAGGAAGCGGAATTACATGATATTGCTCAGCTACTGCCTCAACAACAATATCGTAACCCGGATCAGAAATACACGGCATACCAGCGTCACTAACAAGTGCTACATTCTTTCCATCCTCTAACTTCTCTAATATTCTCTTTCCACTTACTTCTTTATTATGCTCATGATAACTCGTGACAGGTGTTTCAATTTCAAAATAATTACAAAGTTTTTTCGTTTGTCTCGTATCTTCAGCAGCAATTAAATCAACTTCTTTTAAAATTCGGATTGCACGAAATGTCATATCTTCTAAATTTCCAATAGGAGTTGGTACTAAATATAAAACTCCCTTTTCATTTTGTTGAAAGCTTTTTTGTTGCCACATAGCGTTCTCCTTTTTGCATATATGCCTCTTTTTGTTTTCTCGTTAATTGCTTAAAGTAATACTCCGCTTGCATAGCTGTACGCTTATCATCATGGGTCTCTACATATTTTAAAACGACAGGAAGCCTGACGCGTGTATACTTAGCTCCTTTGCCGCTATTATGAGTCTGTATTCGTTTTTCTATATGGTTTGTATATCCAGCATAATAACTTCCATCAGAGCACTCTACCACATAAAAAAAATGCTTATTCTTCTCCATATAAAATTGAACGTATCTCCTTTGTATATTCGTTATTGTTCTCATATACAACGAGAGGTGGTAAAATTTTTAAATCTGCATTTCCATCCTTAATTCCTTCAATTAACAATGTATTTGCTTCTTTTCCAACCTTAGGATAAACAAATCGCACACGCTTTGGTTCAATTTTATATTTACGCATTAATGTGACAATGTCGAGTAATCGCCCTGGACGATGTACAAACGCCACTTTCCCACCTTGTTTTACTAACTGACTACTTGCAGATACAACATCTTCTAATGTACACATAATTTCATGACGAGCTATCGCTAAATGTTCATTCATATTTTTCTCTGAAGTTTGAGGTGTTTGAAAATATGGTGGATTACATGTAACAACATCATATTGATGACGTCCGAGTTTCTCTGGCATATCTTTCAAATCTCCATGTATGAGGTGAATTCTTTCTTCCAGCCCATTACATTGAACACTTCTTACTCCCATATCATATAAGCGTTCTTGAATTTCCACACCAGTAATCTTTCCTTTTGTTCTTGTACTTAATAGAAGGGGGACAACTGCGTTACCTGTACACAAATCAAGTAAATTCCCCTTTTGAATTGGTACCCATGCAAAATCTGCCAGTAAAACAGCATCTAAAGAAAAATTAAATACTGATGGGCTTTGTATAATCTTCATGTCTTGCGCTAATAAGTAATCTAAACGTTCATCTTCATATAAATTCATATACTGCTCCTTTTCTTACCCTTAACCTACCCTATTTCATGTATAAAAAATTACCTTTCCAATTATAATTGGAAAGGTAATTTCACTTTTTATTTAAGAATGACAGACAGAACAAACAATCTCCCTCTTTACGTACACTTCCATAATGCAGATTGCAAATATGAAAACCTTCTTGATACAGTCTCGCTAAATTGTCATAGCCTTCACCAATATCTGTTTTCGGCTTCACTTCTTTACGCTTTTGAGTTTTTTGTTTTTCTTTATTCTGCACTTCTTCAAAACGGTGTCGCAAATTGTTATTTTCCATTTTTATATGCTGGTTTTCTTCCAACAACTCTGCAAGATGCTGTTTTAACTCTCCCAGCTGTTTGTATAAATGTCCAATTTGCTCTTCCATACTAGAAACCGATTCAAAAATATCTTTTTTCTCCACAAGCACCCACCTCATTAATCTGTGGTTTGACTCGAAACGACCCCTTTATTCACTAACTCATCTAACGTATATTCTACTATCCGTTCCTTGTCTACTAGTTCCACTTGAATTAATCTTTCTAAAATATTTAATCCGATCACACGGCCAGTACCATGCGGGGTTTGTATACGTTGATCTAAATCAGGAAGTTGTTCCTTTGCTGCCTCATATTCATCATTCTCATATTTTAAGCAACACATTAAGCGACCACATAAACCAGAGATTTTTGCAGGATTTAATGATAAATTTTGATCCTTTGCCATTTTAATGGATACAGGTTCAAAATCTCCTAAAAAAGTAGAACAACAAAGCATACGACCACATGGACCAATACCACCTAGCATCTTCGCTTCATCACGAACACCAATTTGTCTTAGTTCAATTCTTGTTCTAAAAATTGCCGCTAAGTCCTTCACTAGTTCGCGGAAATCAATCCGACCATCCGCAGTAAAATAGAAAATAATCTTATTACGATCGAATGTATACTCTACATCTACAAGTTTCATATCAAGATTATGCTCTACTACCTTTTGCTGACAGACTTGATATGCTTCTTTTGCAGCATGTTTGTTCTCTTCAACAATGGTACGATCATTTTCATTTGCAATACGAATAACCTTTTTTAGCGGTAATACAACGTCGTTTTCATCAACTTGCTTTTTGGTAATAACTACTTTTCCGTATTCAATACCTCTTACCGTTTCTACAATAACAAACTCATTTTCAGAGATATCGAACTGATTTGGATCAAAGTAATATACCTTTCCGGCCTTCTTAAAGCGAACACCTACTACATCATACAAAACGGTCATCCCTCCTGCAACCGCAACACTAACTGTTCGAACACAAGCTGCGCATTTACATTAGCGTTGATTCTATTTTTTGCCTCTAATATATTAAAGAGAGCTGATACAATGCGCTTCTGAGCATAGGAAAACGATTCAAACATCTCTTTCTGCTCATGAAAAACAAGACGATCTTCTTCTCCAAGTTGAACATATAGTAAATCCTTATAAATAAGGAGTAACATATCTAACCCTTGCTGTAATTGTTCTTTCTCTCCAAAGTGTTTTCCCCATTTTTCTTGTACAAAAAAAATAGAGGTTTTATCTTTTTCGAGCGCTTCACATAATTTTATCACTAAAGCTCGTGCTTGTGCAAACCATTCATCACTACATAAAGCTAAAGCTTCATCAAAACTATTTGTGAGTTGAGCAGCAAGTGTCGATAAAGATGCTGTAATACCTTCTTCCTGTAATCTTCTAATTAAAGATTCTGTAGGTAACGGTCTAAACGTAACAACTTGGCAACGAGATAAAATCGTATTTAAAATTTGATGACTTTGTTCAGTAAGTAAAATAGCGGTTGTATCACTACTTGGTTCTTCTAAAAATTTCAAAAGTGTATTTGCCGCATTTGCTGTCATACGATCTGCGTGCTCAATAATATATAATTTTTTATTTGCCTCTAATCCTGTTTTTGAAAACTCTTCTTGTAAATCATGAATTTGCTGCTTCTTAATAGATAATCCGTCTGGTTTTACAATATGTAAGTTAGGTTGGTTACCTGAATCAATTCGCTTACAATTTGTGCATACATGACAGGGCTCTACTCCATTCCGCTGAGAACAGAGGAAACTCTTTGCCATTTGAATTGCTGTCGCAAACTTTCCCGTACCTTTCCCTCCCTCTAACAAGTAAGCGTGGGATATACGCTCTTTTGCAATGCTATTCATCAACATTTTTACACCGATGGGTTGTATAGCAGAAAGCTGCTCCCACGTCTTCATCATAATGCATACCTCACTTATTTCATTCTTTCCTTCTATTATAACAATTTATCTTCTATAATCTGAACAACTTCTTCTATAAGTTTTTCCATCGGCTGATCAGCATTTACCAATACAATACGCTCCGAGAAACGTTCTACAACTTGTAAATACCCTTCGCGCACACGTTTATGGAAAGAGATATCTTCCATATCTAGTCGATTTACTTCACGTCCTGCATCTTTTTCAATCCGAGCCAAGCCAACCTCAGGCTCGATGTCTAGATAAATTGTTAAACTAGGCATACAGTCCTCTGTTGCGAAACGATTTATTTCAAATACCTTATCCATACCCAATCCTCTTGCATAGCCTTGATATGCTAAAGAGCTATCTATAAAACGATCACATAACACGAGATAGTTCTCATTAAGTGCTGGCATAACTTTTTCTACTAAGTGTTGTCTGCGCGCAGCAGCATAAAGAAGCGCTTCTGTACGTGCTTCCATCATCGTATATTCTTGTTTATGTAAAATCGTCCTAATGTCCTCAGAAATTGCAATACCACCTGGTTCCCTTGTCGCCATTACCTTTTGTGCTTTTTGTTCAAAATATGGCAATAAGCTTTTAATTAACGTTGTTTTACCTGAACCTTCTGGGCCTTCAATTGTTACAAATAATCCCTTCATCCTAAAACCTACTTTCTATATCATACACTTTCATATATTTCGTATTACCTTGAAAACGAGCTCCTGCTCTCTCTAAATACATAATTTGCTCTTTATGCTCTGAAGTAATTCTCTCTCCATACATAACCAATGGAATCCCAGGTGGATACGGAATCACCATTTCCGCCGCTATCATTCCAACAGCCTCTTCTATAGATACTATCTTTGTTCCATATCTTTCTAGTTGTTTATACGTATACGGCAAAGGAGAGAATTCACCTTTATAAGTATAACGAATAGATTCCCTCTTGTCTTTCACGTCATAATGTTGCAATGCTACTCGGATCATCTCTATAGCCTTCATATACCCCTCATTTGCTTGCAGGGGTAAAATAAATAGGACATTGTACGGATCAGCCATCTCTGTATATATACCGACCTTTTCAAATACGGACTGTAATTCGTACCCTGATAACTGACAACGAGTTTGTACGGTAACCTTTAACTCGTCTTGCAACGGATATTCTAAAATGGCGATTTGGGGAATAGAACGTAACCGTTCCTTAAATCTCCGTAAAAACTCAACAATTTCACCATGACCTTCTTCTTTTATACGCGCCATTGTAAAGCGTGCTATATCCAAGGAAGCCATAATTGGATACGATGGACTACTAGATTGTAGCATACTTAAATAAGTAGTAACCTTCTCTTCGTCTACTAAGTAACTATTTATATGTAAATAGGAACCCATTGTCATTGCGGGTAATGTCTTATGTGCAGAATGCACTACAATATCTGCACCATATGTTAACGCTGATTTCGGGAATGGTTCTCCTAAACAAAGATGTGCCCCATGTGCCTCATCTATCAAAACAGGGATTTCATGTGCATGTGCAAAAGCGATACTTGCCTCTAAATCCATCCCCATACCATAATAATTAGGATGCGTTAGAATGAGTGCTTTCGCATTTGGATATTTTCCAATTGCTTTCTTAATAATTTCATTACGAACTCCCACTGGTACGTTATAAGTTTCATCAATCCATGGATCTAAAAAAATGGGATTTGCTCCCGCTAGTTTTAAACCATTAATAATTGATTTATGACAATTTCTTTGTACAAGAACAATATCATGTTCCCCACAACAAGACAAAATCATCGCTAAGTTCCCGACTGTTGAACCATTAATTAAAAAATAACTTTTCTTTGTATCATACACTTCAGCCAATAATTGTTGTGCCTCATCTATACATTCAAACGGACTATGCAAATCATCTAGTCCTGCTAACTCAGTTACATCAATAGATAGAATATCTTTAAACTCTCTTATTGCCTTCTGAGGGAAGTTTAAACCATTCTTATGACCTGGGACATGAAAGGATAACGGCCCTCTTTCTTTAAACTCGATTAACGCCTCATATAAAGGCATATGATTTTGATTCATCTACATCTCTTCCTTATTATTCATTCTCCATCTATTATACAGAACAAAAAAAATAATAGGCATATGCCTATTTAAAAATATGATACTTCTAATTTTCGAAGTTGCTTTAAATAATGTATATATTTCGGGTCATCTGTCTCTGTATTCACCATATCCTTTTCACATTCATAACATATTAAATTATTATAAACATATATACCTTCTTTTCTTTTTGTCTCACAAACAATACAAACTTCACTTTGTAATTTCATAACCTTCCCTCCCTATTTAAGTGAACCTATTTTATACTTCTAATCCTTAACAATTTCCAGAAAAATATACACCCATCTCTTATATAATATGATTAACTCTTGGGCAACGTGTTTGTATTACCATTACTTCTTTCCCATTCTTTTTAACAATACAAAAAAACACAAGTCAAAAGACTTGTGTTTTTAGTTGCTTGGCGACGTCCTACTCTCACAGGGACAAGGTCCCAACTACCATCGGCGCTAGAGAGCTTAACTTCCGTGTTCGGTATGGGAACGGGTGTGACCTCTCTGCCATCATCACCAAACTATGAAGGCATATTCCTTCAAAACTAGATAACATTGCTACATATTATATGGTTAAGTCCTCGATCTATTAGTATTCGTCAGCTCCACATGTCACCATGCTTCCACCTCGAACCTATCAACCTGATCATCTTTCAGGGATCTTACTAGCTTACGCTATGGGAAATCTCATCTTGAGGGGGGCTTCATGCTTAGATGCTTTCAGCACTTATCCCTTCCGCACATAGCTACCCAGCTATGCCCTTGGCAGAACAACTGGTACACCAGCGGTGCGTCCATCCCGGTCCTCTCGTACTAAGGACAGCTCCTCTCAAATTTCCTACGCCCACGACGGATAGGGACCGAACTGTCTCACGACGTTCTGAACCCAGCTCGCGTACCGCTTTAATGGGCGAACAGCCCAACCCTTGGGACCGACTACAGCCCCAGGATGCGATGAGCCGACATCGAGGTGCCAAACCTCCCCGTCGATGTGGACTCTTGGGGGAGATAAGCCTGTTATCCCCGGGGTAGCTTTTATCCGTTGAGCGATGGCCCTTCCATGCGGAACCACCGGATCACTAAGCCCGACTTTCGTCCCTGCTCGACTTGTAGGT
>NZ_JBBOWL010000001.1:0-27500 GCF_038007045.1 Bacillus sp. CH_70 | reverse complement strand
ACTTCATCTGCATATTCTAAATCTCCACCAACTGGCAGACCATGTGCAATACGAGTTACTTTAATGCCTGTAGGTTTTAAGAGGCGGGAGATATACATCGCTGTAGCTTCCCCTTCAATATTAGGGTTTGTTGCTAATATTACTTCTTGTACCGTTTCATCATGTAGTCGCTTTAAGAGTTGCGGGATATTAATGTCTTCCGGTCCAATTCCCTCCATAGGAGAAATCGCACCACGTAACACATGATATACACCTTGATACTCTTTCATTTTTTCCATCGCGATTACATCTTTCGGTTCTTGCACGACACAAACAACTGATTGATCTCGATGCGAATCATTACAAATATAACAAGGATCACGATCAGTAATATGTCCACATACAGAACAATACGCTAAATCTCGCTTCGCATTTACAAGTGCTTTCGCAAAACCTAACACATCATCTTCCTTCATATCTAATACGAAAAATGCCAATCGAACCGCTGTTTTCGGTCCGATACCTGGCAACTTCATAAAACTATCGATTAGTTTTGATATTGGTTCTGGATAATGCATGTATCAATATCCTCCTAGAACATTCCACCTGGTAAGTTTAAGCCTTTTGTAAATTTACCCATCGTAGAGTTTGATAGCTCATCAGCCTTTTTAAGTGCATCATTTGTTGCAGCTAACACTAAGTCTTGTAACATTTCGATATCCTCTGGATCTACAACCTCTTCTTTAATCTTAACTTCAAGAATTTGCTTGTGACCATTTGCAATAACTGTAATCATTCCGCCGCCAGCTGTACCTTCAACTGTTTTTTCACCAAGCTCTTCTTGTGCTTTCGCCATGTCTTTTTGCATCTTTTGCATTTGTTTCATCATGTTATTCATATTTCCCATTCCGCCACGCATCATAATTAATTCCTCCTAATTATTATTACTCTTTTATTTCAATGAGTTCTTGTCCTACTAATTTCACTGCCTCTTCTATAAGAGGGTCTTCCTTTTTCTCCGGGCTTTCTTCAGACTCTCCACCTTCACGTTGTAAAAAGTCTTCACGGATTTTACCCCATTCACTTTTTGGAATGGCAATCATATTTAACCTTTTACTTAGCAATTCAAATAAAGCTTGTTCTACTGTATCCATAGCTTCTCGATTTTCGCTCGCCATCTTACAGTGAATCTCATATTGAAATGCTAAAACGTAAGTGTCATCTGAAGCTGCCACTGGTTCGCTATTTTCTAGTAGAACAGCAAACGCTACTTTGTTATATGATTTGAGTCTTCCTAACAACTCACCCCATACAGCTTTTAATTGTTCTAAATCTTGACGCTTCGCTTGTTTTAATACTTCATTTACACGCCCGACAGGAATCTTCATACTTCCTGTTCGTACGGGTTTTGGTGTTGCACGTGTCTCTCTTACTTCCTGTTGTACACCAGCTGGCACACCGTTCTTTTTGACTTGCTCTAACTCTTTCTCCAATTGCTGCATCCTGTTCATAATTGCTTGCAAACGATCAGTACCGTTTGCTTGCATCATAAACTGTTGACACAATTGCACCATAACAACTTCTAAGAAAATACGCGGATGATTTGTCCACTTCATTTCCTGTTGTCCCTTACTAAGGGTATGAATAATCTCATAGATCACTTCCGGTTGCATTTCTTCACTTAACTTACGGAATTGATCATCTACAATTACTCGTTCCAACATATGTTCTAGTTGCGGTGAAGTTTGATATAAAAGCATATCACGATAATAGTAAATGAAATCCTCCATAAAACGAACTGGATCCTTCCCTTTACTCATCATTTCATCTATGATCTGTAATGCTCTTGATACATCGTTTTCACGTATGCATTCTACTAAATTGCCTAAGTATTGCTGAGAAACAGATCCTGTTACGGCCAATACATCTTCTGTCGTAACAATCTCATCACTATAAGATATAGCCTGATCAATAAGACTAAGCGCGTCACGCATACCACCTTCAGCAGCACGGGCAACAATTTGTAATGCTTCATCTTCCACTTGCGTACCTTCGTTTGTCACAACCGTTGATAATCTCTCAACAATATCATTCACTGATATTTTTCGGAATTCAAAACGCTGACAACGCGAAATAATTGTAGGCGGGATCTTATGAGGTTCTGTTGTCGCCAAAATAAAGATAACATGTCCTGGCGGCTCTTCTAAGGTTTTTAAAAGCGCATTGAATGCACCCATAGAAAGCATGTGAACTTCATCAATAATGTATACTTTATATTCTACAGCACTTGGAGCATATTTTACTTTATCTCTAATATCTCGAATTTCATCTACACCGTTATTTGAAGCCGCATCAATTTCTAATACATCTGAAATGGATCCTTGTGTAATTCCTAAACAAGAAGGACATTCATTACAAGGTTCAGCTACCGGAGCATGTTCACAGTTAATTGCTTTTGCAAATACTTTTGCAATTGTCGTTTTTCCTGTTCCCCTAGGACCAGAAAATAAATAAGCATGTGAAACTTTCTCTTGAAGAAGGGCATTTTGCAACGTTTTTGTCACGTGCTTTTGACCGACTACATCTTCGAACTTTTGCGGTCTCCATGTTCGGTATAACGCTTGGTATGACACGAAAATACGGCCTCCCTCAAAGGTTATTATCTCATTTATTATAACCCATTCTGTTTATAGATTCCAAAAGTTATTTTCTATACAAAAAACTCACCTTTGCATTAAGGTGAGTTTTGTATACATATATAACTGCCGTGCACCCTCCGTCGATTACGTACCATAAGCGTTACTCAAGCAGTTAGCTCGGTTCAGGCACTCCTGCGGCACACGAGAAGACCCGCTTATTGCTGCTTCCTTCCGGACCTGACAAGGTTCACGGGGTCCCGTTGCGCAGGACCCAAACGTCAACACCACTTACTTAAGGCAGACCTTACAGCAACATAACCTCGAGAGGGGATTCGGCCTCGCTAGAGCGGATTGCGAGTATAGGGCACCGCTACCTCCCCGCTTAGCACGGCAAAGTTAAAACCAATATTCGGTTGCCTTCATTAAAGGCATTATCAGTATAACTTGTTTCTTTATAAAATGCAAATACGTTAGTTCCCAGTATTTTTCTCTAATTTTTTTATCGCTTTTCTTTTTTTACGAAGCTCTCTAAAAAAGTTTGTTAACAACGTACCGCATTCTTCCTCTAATACACCAGATACTACTTCACATTGATGATTGAAGCGTTCATCTGTTAAAAGATTCATTAATGTCCCTGCACACCCGCCCTTCGGATCACTTGCACCATATACAACTCGCTTCACTCGTGATAAAACAATTCCACCCGCACACATTGGACAAGGTTCTAATGTTACATACAATGTTGCATCTTCTAAACGCCATGTCCCTAATTTTTTACACGCCTCATCTATTGCTAGCAACTCAGCATGAGCTATTGATCTTTGCTCAGTTTCCCTTAAATTATGGGCAACACTAATTACCTCACCATCTAACACTATAACTGCTCCAATTGGCACTTCCTGTATTTCCTCTGCCTTTTTGGCTTCTTCTATCGCTAATTGCATAAAATAAATATCTTGATCTTGTTCCATAACATAGTCCTTTCATTACAAATAAAGTACACTTATTTCCATTTACTACACAGGGGATAACTTTTACATATTCAATCCACCCTAAAAGAAAAAAGAGAGGGGATTACATATGAAAAATACCGCCTTGCTCATTATCGATATGATTAATGACTTTCAATTTTCCCACGGACCCATTCTAGCTCAAAAATGTGAGACTATCACAAACCCTATTTTACAATTAAAGAAAAAAATGAAATCCTTCGGCTATCCTATAATTTACGTTAATGACCATTATCAACTTTGGAGATCTGATATCGACCAACTTATTACTCATTGCACAAATAAATATAGCGAAAATATAATCCATAAGATTGCTCCAAGTTCTGATGATTACATTTTTATTAAACCACATTATTCCGCTTTTTATGAAACACCTTTAAATTCATTACTAGGTTATTTAAAAATAGAAAATCTAATATTAACAGGAGTTGCCGGAAATATATGTATCCTATTTACAGCTAATGATGCCCATATGAGAAATTATACATTGTATGTACCACAGGATTGTATCGCCTCTAACAACGACCAAGATAATATACATGCTTTAAAAATAATGGAAACTACATTGAAAGCAAATATAACATCGTCATCCAAAATAAAATTTAATTAATACATATATCTATTTTCTAACTTTTTATATCAAATTAACCCGCTCGCTTCCCTCTTGTGCTACAATAATTCTGTTTTGTGTTTTTAGTAGTCACGGTAAATCACTGATTGAAAGGAGGAAACAGCGTGACCGGAGTACCATTTATCACGGTTGAAGGACCAATTGGTGTTGGAAAAACTTCACTTGCGAAGGAAATTTCAACTCACATGCAACTCCACTTACTAAAAGAGATTGTTGATGAAAATCCCTTTTTAGGAAAGTTCTATGAAGACATCGACGAATGGAGTTTTCAAACAGAGATGTTCTTTCTTTGTAATAGATACAAACAATTAGAAGATATTAACATAAAGTATTTGAATCAAAGGAAACCAGTAGTAGCGGATTACCATATCTTTAAAAATTTAATTTTTGCATCCCGCACATTAAAAGACTCTCAATATGACAAGTACATGCAAATTTATCGTATTCTTACACAAGATATGCCTGTGCCAAACGTCATTGTTTATTTAACAGCTAGCCTAGAAACATTGCAAAAACGAATCGCCATGCGCGGAAGAGAATTTGAAAAAAACATGGATCCAAATTACTTACTACAGCTCACAAAAGATTATGAAACAGCAATGGATGCTTTTAAAAAAGATCATCCGGAAATACCAGTATTGAAATTTAATGGAGACGATATGGATTTTGTAAAAAATCCTGATGATTTAAACGTCATCCTATCTGCCCTTCAAAATACTCTCTTAAAGGAGTCGAAATAATAATGAATTTAAGGCAAAAATATGATATACCCAATGACGCAGTAATCACTATCGCCGGAACGGTAGGTGTGGGTAAATCAACTATGACAACTGCATTAGCTAATGCTTTAGGTTATCGCACATCATTTGAAAAAGTAGATTCCAATCCATACTTGGACAAGTTCTATGCGGACTTCACTCGCTGGAGCTTCCACCTACAAGTGTACTTTTTAGCAGAACGATTTAAGGAACAAAAAAGAATTTTTGAATACGGTGGCGGTTTTGTTCAAGATCGTTCTATTTACGAAGACACTGGAATTTTCGCAAAGATGCATCATGAAAAAGGTACGATGACGGAAACTGATTATGAAACATACAAAGGGTTATTTGACGCTATGGTCATGACTCCTTACTTCCCTCATCCAGACTTATTAATTTACTTAGAAGGTTCTTTCGATGATATTGTCGATCGTATTCAAGAACGCGGACGCCCAATGGAACAGCAAACGCCAATTGAGTACTGGAAAGAAATGCATGGACGTTATGAAAACTGGATTAACAACTTTAATTCATGCCCTGTATTACGCTTAAATATTAATGAGTACGATATTTTAAAAGATGGGGATTCAATCGAACCAATCATTAAAAAAATTGGCCATTTTTTAAAACAAACACGTAAACTTGTAAAATAAAAAACCCGTGCATATGCACGGGTTTTCCTATTAAATTACTTCTTCTTTGTTGGAGCAATAATTTCACTCTCAGGTTTTCCTGCGTTAATACGCTGACGAACAGTACTTGTACTAATATCGTATGCTTCAGCAATCTCTTTAACAGTCATTTCTTTCCCATTAATTACTGCCGTTAATACTTTACCTGTACGTTTTGGAGCCGCTTCTTTCTTTACAGCTGCTTTTTTAACTTGTTTTGGCACCTCTACTTTATTCGTAGCTGGTTTTACATCACAAGTACAACCACAAAGTTTACGGAATGTATCATCACTAATAATGCGTGATACGTTTGCACCACTGTTTAAAATTCTATTGTTCTTACAGACAGGACATTGTACATAATATAAAGTTTTTCCATCTAAAGGAAACGTTTGTATAATAAGATCCATGTTGACTCCTTTCATATCTATGAAGATAATCATCGGAATATGAGTGTGTAATAAGGACAAAATTACCTTACACCATACTTTATGATTGGTTTTAAAATAAAAACTCGTTACGTGTTGGTAACGAGTTCTCCAATCTCCACTTATATGCGCTGTTGTCAATTATATCTGGAGGAGGTAGAGGGATTCGAACCCCCGCGCGACTCTCGCCGCCTGTCGGTTTTCAAGACCGATCCCTTCAGCCAGACTTGGGTATACCTCCATATTGACATCAAATATAATATCAAAAGAAAAACAGTTAGTCAACCCTACTAAAATAAATTATGAGGAAAGGAAAATTTTACTTTCCCCTTCCTACATTACAGTACTGACAACGCTCATAATTACCAATCACTCATACCGATGAATGTTTAAATTTACTTAATAACTGTTTTTCCTCCCATATAAGGGCGAAGAACTTCTGGAATTATAATTGTACCATCTTCTTGTTGGTAGTTCTCTAAAATAGCTGCAACCGTACGTCCAATTGCAAGACCAGATCCATTTAATGTATGGACATGTTCTGGTTTTCCATTTGGCTCACGGCGGAAACGGATATTTGCACGTCTCGCTTGGAAAGCTTCAAAATTACTACAAGAAGAAATTTCACGATATGTGCCATAGCTTGGAATCCATACTTCAATATCGTATTTCTTCGCTGCTGTAAATCCTAAATCGCCTGTGCACATGCTCATAACGCGATATGGCAACTCTAATAATTGTAACACGCGTTCTGCATCATTTGTTAATTTTTCTAACTCTTCATAAGAATCTTCTGGTTTTACGAACTTCACAAGCTCTACTTTATTGAACTGATGCTGGCGAATTAAACCGCGTGTATCGCGACCAGCTGAACCTGCTTCAGAGCGGAAGCAAGAGCTAAATGCAGCATATCTTATAGGCAATTGCTCTTTATTTAAAATCTCATCACGATGCATATTCGTTACAGGTACTTCAGCTGTTGGAATTAAGAAATAATCTTCACTTTCAATACGGAATGCATCTTCTTCAAACTTTGGAAGTTGTCCTGTTCCTGTCATACTTGCACGGTTTACCATATATGGAGGTAATACTTCTTCATATCCATGCTCATCAGTATGAAGATCAAGCATAAAGCTAATTAAAGCACGCTCTAATCTTGCACCAGCACCTTTGTAAAATACGAAGCGGCTTCCTGTTACTTTCCCAGCGCGTTCAAAATCTAAAATTCCTAAATCAGTAGCAAGATCCCAATGTGGTTTTGGTTCAAAAGTAAATTCTTTTACTTCTCCCCAAGTACGCGCTACTACATTATCATCCTCTGTTTCACCGACTGGAGCAGACTCATGAGGGATATTTGGAATAGATAACATTAATCTTTCTAAGTCTTCTTCAACTGTGCGAAGTTCGTTATCAAAATCCTTTACTTTTTCTCCAACCTCACGCATTTCTAAAATTAGAGCTTCTGCATCTTTCTTTTCGCGCTTTAATACAGAGATTTGTTGAGACACTTCATTACGTTTACTTTTTAATTCTTCTGTCTGAACAAGTAGTTCTCTTCTTCTCGTATCAAGTTCTTCAAAACGTCCGAAATCAGTTAGATCTTCACCTCTATGCTGTAATTTCGCTTTTACTTCTTCAAAGTTTGTACGTAAAAATTTAATATCAAGCATTATATACTCCTCCTTTTATTTTATAAAACACAAAAAACTCCCGTCCCTATATAAAGGGACGGGAGTTAACCCGCGTTGCCACCCTAGTTGAAAGCATTACCGCTTTCCTCTCAAGTAGAAATAACGGCTCTTCACCGGGAATGCTTACTAATCCAAAAGATGTTCCACATTCCATTCCAGGATGGATTCACAAACTGTTTCTATCGATTTCCACCAACCATCGACTCTCTATAAGAAACAACATTTGTTACTATTTCCTATCAACACGCTTATTTTATAAAATTGTTACCATCAATTTACTATAATCTTATACAAGTTGCAAGTTACTTATACAACTTTTTTCATTTTCGCTTCTTTTACCATTTCAACAAAGTATGCTGTTACACGATGATCATCTGTTAATTCTGGATGGAATGAAGCAGCTAAAAACTGATCTTGTCTTACCGCTACCATTCGGTCACCATGCTTAGAAAGCACTTCAACATTATCAGCTACTTCTACAACATACGGCGCACGGATAAATACACCAACGAAGTCTTCACCCACGCCTTCAATTGAAAGCGCAGCTTCAAAACTATCCTTTTGGCGTCCGAACGCATTGCGCTCAACTGTAATATCCATAGCACCAATATGTGCTTCTTCATAGCCAATAAGTGTTTTCGCAAGAAGAATCATCCCTGCACACGTACCAAACATTGGTTTACCAGACTTTGCAAATGTGCGAAGTGGTTCCATGAAAGCATACTTATCAATAAGACGGCGCATTGTTGTACTTTCACCGCCTGGTAAAATAAGACCATCAATCTCTTCAAGTTGCTCTATACGCTTTACAACAACAGCTTCTGCACCACTTGCTTCAACTGATTTTACATGTTCACGAACTGCACCTTGAAGACCTAGTACACCGATTTTCACCATTTTAAAGTTCTCCTTTAATTACCATCCACGCTCTTGCATGCGTTGTTCTGGTAATAACGTTGAAATTTCGATACCCTTCATTGCATTACCTAATCCTTTAGAAAGACTTGCAATTAGTTCGTAATCTTCATAATGAGTCGTTGCTTCAACAATTGCACGTGCAAATCTCTCTGGGTTTTCTGATTTGAAGATACCAGATCCAACAAATACCCCATCAGCACCAAGTTGCATCATTAATGCAGCATCTGCTGGCGTTGCTATACCACCTGCCGCAAAGTTTACAACTGGTAAGCGACCAAGACGTTTAATTTCAAGTAATACTTCGTAAGGAGCACCAGTATTTTTTGCATATGTCATTAACTCATCTTCACGTAGACTCGCAACTTGACGGATTTCTGCATTGACTTGGCGCATATGACGCACTGCCTCTACAATGTTTCCTGTTCCTGGTTCACCTTTTGTACGAAGCATAGATGCACCTTCTGCAATACGACGTGCAGCTTCTCCGATATCACGGCAACCACATACAAATGGAACTGTGTAATCACGTTTATTTAAATGGTATACTTCATCAGCAGGAGTTAATACTTCACTCTCATCGATATAGTCTACCCCTAATGATTCTAATACACGTGCTTCTACAAGGTGACCGATACGGCATTTTGCCATAACCGGAATTGACACTGCACCCATAACTTCTTCAACGATTGTTGGGTCTGCCATACGAGAAACGCCACCTGCTGCACGAATGTCTGCTGGTACACGCTCTAATGCCATAACGGCAACTGCGCCTGCCTCTTCTGCAATTTTTGCTTGTTCAGCGTTAATTACGTCCATAATAACGCCGCCTTTTTGCATTTCTGCCATTCCACGTTTTACACGCTCTGTCCCTGTTACATTTGTCATGTACAAAAACCCCCCTAGGTGAATTGCTTTCCCCCGTTAAAGGCGAAAATTAAGAATACTCTTACATTCTACCACTAACTATCAGATGCTTGTCTACTACTTTTTCATAAAGTCGGTATGAAAAATAGGAATAAAAAAAAAGCCCCTACCATGAGGAGCTTCTAAAACCAACCTTTTACTGTATCAACAGCACTATTCCACATACCACTAAAGAATGAACCAATTCCGCGCATAGCACGAGTAAACCAGTTTGCTTCTTCTACTTCAGATGTTGTTACAAGATCCACTTGCAACGACTTACCAGTTAAAAATCCAGGGTCGTTTGTATCTTTTGGCGTAATTACCATTTGACCAAGCGCAGCTCCCTTTTTAATAGGTGCTTCTTGTCCCTTACTTGATTCTTTTAATTCTGTTTTATAAACATCTTTACTTCCTTTTGGCACTGGAAGTGAAATAGCTTGTTTCGTTTGAACTGCTACATCTTTATCTTTCGCATTTTCTACTCTTACTGTTTCTTGTCCTTTTACTGAAGAACCTTTTTTATACATTTGTTTCACTTCAAAGTTAGCAAATCCATAATCATATAGCTTCTTTGTTTCATCAAAACGTGCTGTATGAGAACTTGTTTTAATAACTACAGAAATAAAACGCATACCGTTTCTTTCAACCGTACCAGTGAAGCAATCTCCTGCTTCTGGAGTTGAGCCTGTTTTCAGACCATCTACGCCATCATATTCTTTAACTAAGCCCTTTAACATCCAGTTCCAGTTTGACATTGCAAACTTCTCTTTTTCTGGACGGAATTCTTTTTTAGGAATTTTTGCTGTATCTAACACTTTTGGATAATCTTTAATTAAATGTTGTGCTAAAGTTGCAACATCCTTTGCAGACATTTTATTTTCTTCATCTGCTGTTGTTCCTTCAGGGTGCATTCCCTTTAAATCTTTATTCGTTAAACCTGTAGAATTGACAAATTTATAATTTTTCAACCCTAGTTCTTTCGATTTATCATTCATCATTTTTACGAAATCTACTTCTTTACCTGCAATTGCTTCTGCTAATGCAATTGTTGCACCATTTGCAGAAAAGATTGCCATTGCCTCATATAACTCTTTTACTGTATAAGAGCCACCATTTTCTAATGCAACATTTGATAATGAAGCATCTTGTGAAACCTTATATGCATATTCAGAAATCTTAATTTTCTGGTCCCACTTAAGTTTTCCTTTATCCACTGCTTCGTGAACTAAATATTCACTCATCATCTTTGTCATACTAGCAATGGATAATAATTCATCTGCATTCTTTTGATATAAAATTTTCCCAGAATTCGCTTCTACTAAAATTGCCGCGCCTGCTTCAATGTTTAAAGCGGCTCCTGTTTCAGCTGATGCATTGCTATATGGAATAAAAATGCTACAAGCTAGTGTAAGCACTGTTACCAAAGCAATGAATCTTTTGCAAAACATACCTTTCACTTTTGCTACCCCCAATATCTATGTACTCACATAACCGTTATTCTAACATAATCAAAAAAAAATAGACAGAGATATCAAATCTCTGTCTATTTGCATATAAGACATTATAATGAGTAGTTTGGAGCCTCTTTTGTAATTTGTACGTGATGAGGATGACTTTCACGTAAGCCTGCACCTGACATACGAATGAATTGTGCATTTTCGCGTAAGAATTCTAAATCCTGTGCTCCGCAATATCCCATACCTGCACGTAAGCCACCAACTAATTGGTGAACTGTATCTGCTAAAGGTCCTTTATATGGTACTCGTCCTTCAATACCTTCTGGAACAAGTTTTTTATTTCCTTCTTGGAAGTAACGATCTTTACTTCCTTTTTCCATCGCACCGACAGAACCCATACCACGATACACTTTAAATTGACGACCTTGGTAAATTTCAGTTTCTCCAGGACTTTCGGCAACACCAGCAAACATACTACCTAGCATAACAACATGTGCTCCTGCTGCTAAAGCTTTAACCATATCACCAGAGTACTTAACACCGCCATCAGCAATAACTGGAATACCGTGTTTACGAGCTTCGGTTGCACAATCATAAACTGCTGTTAATTGTGGTACACCAACACCAGCTACAACACGTGTTGTACAAATAGAACCTGGTCCAATACCAACTTTAACTACGTTTGCACCAGCTTCAATTAATGCTTTCGTTGCTTCAGCTGTAGCAACATTTCCAGCGATAATATTTAATGATGGATATTTAGCACGAACTTCTTTTACCTTATCAATAACGCCTTTAGAATGCCCATGAGCTGTATCAAGTACAATTGCATCTACACTAGCTTTTACTAATGCATCGATACGAAGCATAGCATCAGCTGTTACACCAACTGCCGCTCCAACTAATAAGCGTCCTTGCTTATCTTTAGCAGAGTTTGGGAATTCAATTACTTTTTCAATATCTTTTATTGTAATCAGCCCTTGTAATACACCGTTATTATCAACAAGAGGGAGTTTTTCAATTTTATACTTTTGTAGGATCTTTTCAGCTTCTTCCAGTGTAGTACCAACTGGAGCTGTAATTAATTGTTCTTTTGTCATTACGTCAGAAATTTTGATTGAGTAGTCTTGGATGAAGCGCATATCACGGTTTGTAATAATACCAACTAATTTTCGCTCATCTAAATTATTTACAACCGGTACACCTGAGATACGATATTTTCCCATAAGATGTTCTGCATCATATACTTGATGTTCTGGAGTTAAGAAGAAAGGATCTGAAATAACGCCGCTTTCAGAGCGCTTTACTTTATCAACTTGCTCTGCTTGTTGCTCAATAGACATATTCTTATGAATAATTCCTAAACCACCTTGGCGAGCCATTGCAATAGCCATATCAGCTTCTGTTACTGTATCCATTCCTGCACTAATTAACGGGATGTTTAGCTGTAAGCTTTCAGATAAAACTGTTTTAACACTTACTTCTCTTGGTAATATATCTGACCTAGCTGGTACAAGTAATACATCATCAAAAGTCAAACCTTCTTTAACAAATTTAGATTCCCACATAATTGTTCCCCCTATGATACCAGAAATTATTATTAGTAGCTTATCAATTGGTTAAAATACTGTCAAGGACGTATATATATGTTAGAATTTTTAGACAATAAAAGGAGCGTAATATATGCATCAAACATCTTGCACTTGGCAGCAGTTAAGTTTCTTTTTTTCATCTCAAAACGTACAACGTTATCTTGCCCGTTGTTATGAAAAATCCTCTATTCAGGATGCCGAAAAAAAAAGTTTTGAAAATTGTTATCCCTTTATTTATTACTTAGAACACGGGAAAAATTATTATGAATTATATAAGACAGCTCCATTTTCCATTCAACCAATGTTGTTATTTTATGGAATTAGCCAACTTTTTAAAGCATGTCTACTAACCATTGATCCTAACTATCCTGAATCCACTACTGTTTTAGCTCATGGCGTTACAACTCGCAAACGAAAAAAACAAGGGTATCAATTTTTAGAAGATGAGGTGAAGGTACAAAAAAACGGATTGTTTACTCATGTTGCAGAACAACTGTTTCACATGAAACACTTAGAAGCAGAAAAATTTAACATGTTAGAACTAATGGGAAATATTCCAGAATTACAAAATTTGTTCCGCTATAGTCAAAAAGGATCAACTTTATATAAAATCGATTCAACAATTAAAAATGAGCTCTCCTTTTCAGTCAACCTACTAGATCGATTACATATGACTAAAGAGAGATTTTCTCGCTACATTGAAACATCTTGTAAGCATTTATCAATGCAACATGTACCTGAGAAAACTAATGAATCGAATTTACTTTTTACGGCGCCAATTCAATCATGGAATCCTATGTACAGTACTCCTTTATACTATGAATATCTTACTAATACTTATTATTTACCACTTACAACTGATCCTAGAAATCCTAAACCAGTATTACCCGAACTCCTCGTTCATTATTTATTGCTCTATAATTTAAGCATGATTTCTAGGTATGAAACAGATTGGTGGTATGACTTACTTGGAAGCTATGGCTCTGAAGATTATCCATTTATTTATCAATTTCTTAATATTTCTGCTCAAAAAATCCCTTACTATATTTCATCATTTTTACTAACAGAACCTAACCTATTTCATGGGAAATAAAAAAAACACAAGTCAAAAGACTTGTGTTTTTAGTTGCTTGGCGACGTCCTACTCTCACAGGGACAAGGTCCCAACTACCATCGGCGCTAGAGAGCTTAACTTCCGTGTTCGGTATGGGAACGGGTGTGACCTCTCTGCCATCATCACCAAACTATGAAGGCATATTCCTTCAAAACTAGATAACATTGCTACATATTATATGGTTAAGTCCTCGATCTATTAGTATTCGTCAGCTCCACATGTCACCATGCTTCCACCTCGAACCTATCAACCTGATCATCTTTCAGGGATCTTACTAGCTTACGCTATGGGAAATCTCATCTTGAGGGGGGCTTCATGCTTAGATGCTTTCAGCACTTATCCCTTCCGCACATAGCTACCCAGCTATGCCCTTGGCAGAACAACTGGTACACCAGCGGTGCGTCCATCCCGGTCCTCTCGTACTAAGGACAGCTCCTCTCAAATTTCCTACGCCCACGACGGATAGGGACCGAACTGTCTCACGACGTTCTGAACCCAGCTCGCGTACCGCTTTAATGGGCGAACAGCCCAACCCTTGGGACCGACTACAGCCCCAGGATGCGATGAGCCGACATCGAGGTGCCAAACCTCCCCGTCGATGTGGACTCTTGGGGGAGATAAGCCTGTTATCCCCGGGGTAGCTTTTATCCGTTGAGCGATGGCCCTTCCATGCGGAACCACCGGATCACTAAGCCCGACTTTCGTCCCTGCTCGACTTGTAGGTCTCGCAGTCAAGCTCCCTTATGCCTTTGCACTCTACGAATGATTTCCAACCATTCTGAGGGAACCTTTGGGCGCCTCCGTTACACTTTAGGAGGCGACCGCCCCAGTCAAACTGCCCACCTGACACTGTCTCCCGGGTCGATAAGACCCGTAGGTTAGAATTTCAATACAGTCAGGGCGGTATCCCACCAGCGCCTCCACCGAAGCTAGCGCTCCGGTTTCAATGGCTCCCGCCTATCCTGTACAAACTGTACCAAAATTCAATATCAGGCTACAGTAAAGCTCCACGGGGTCTTTCCGTCCTGTCGCGGGTAACCTGCATCTTCACAGGTACTATAATTTCACCGAGTCTCTGGTTGAGACAGTGCCCAAATCGTTACACCTTTCGTGCGGGTCGGAACTTACCCGACAAGGAATTTCGCTACCTTAGGACCGTTATAGTTACGGCCGCCGTTTACTGGGGCTTCAGTTCAGAGCTTCGCTTACGCTAACCCCTCTCCTTAACCTTCCAGCACCGGGCAGGTGTCACCCCCTATACTTCGCCTTACGGCTTCGCAGAGAGCTGTGTTTTTGCTAAACAGTCGCTTGGGCCTATTCACTGCGGCTTTCCGTTAAGAAAGCACCCCTTCTCCCGAAGTTACGGGGTCATTTTGCCGAGTTCCTTAACCAGAGTTCTCTCGCACACCTTAGGATTCTCTCCTCGCCTACCTGTGTCGGTTTGCGGTACAGGCACCTTTTATCTCGCTAGAAGCTTTTCTTGGCAGCGGGGAATCAAAGACTTCGCTCCATAAGGAGCTTCCCCATCACAGCTCAGCCTTCACGATAAGCGGATTTGCCTACTTATCAGCCTAACTGCTTGGACGTGCACAACCAATCGCACGCTTCTTCTATCCTTCTGCGTCCCTCCATTGCTCAAACGATAAAGAGGTGGTACAGGAATATCAACCTGTTGTCCATCGCCTACGCCTGTCGGCCTCGGCTTAGGTCCTGACTAACCCTGAGCGGACGAGCCTTCCTCAGGAAACCTTAGGCATTCGGTGGACGGGATTCTCACCCGTCTTTCGCTACTCATACCGGCATTCTCACTTCTAAGCGCTCCACCAGTCCTTCCGGTCTGACTTCACTGCACTTAGAACGCTCCCCTACCACTGATACCATTGGTATCAATTCGCAGCTTCGGTGGTGTATTTAGCCCCGGTACATTTTCGGCGCAGAGTCACTCGACTAGTGAGCTATTACGCACTCTTTAAATGGTGGCTGCTTCTAAGCCAACATCCTAGTTGTCTAAGCAACTCCACATCCTTTTCCACTTAATACACACTTTGGGACCTTAGCTGGCGATCTGGGCTGTTTCCCTCTTGACTACGGATCTTATCACTCGCAGTCTGACTCCTAAGGATAAGTCATTGGCATTCGGAGTTTGACTGAATTCGGTAATCCGATGAGGACCCCTAGTTCAATCAGTGCTCTACCTCCAAGACTCTTACACTTAAGGCTAGCCCTAAAGCTATTTCGGGGAGAACCAGCTATCTCCAGGTTCGATTGGAATTTCTCCGCTACCCACACCTCATCCCCGCACTTTTCAACGTGCGTGGGTTCGGGCCTCCATTCAGTGTTACCTGAACTTCACCCTGGACATGGGTAGATCACCTGGTTTCGGGTCTACGACCACGTACTAAACGCCCTATTCAGACTCGCTTTCGCTGCGGCTCCGCCTCTTCAGCTTAACCTTGCACGGGATCGTAACTCGCCGGTTCATTCTACAAAAGGCACGCCATCACCCATTAACGGGCTCTGACTATTTGTAGGCACACGGTTTCAGGATCTCTTTCACTCCCCTTCCGGGGTGCTTTTCACCTTTCCCTCACGGTACTGGTTCACTATCGATCACTAGGGAGTATTTAGCCTTGGGAGATGGTCCTCCCAGATTCCGACGGAATTTCACGTGTTCCGCCGTACTCAGGATACATTCAAGAGAGAACGAAGTTTCGACTACGGGGTTGTTACCCTCTACGACGGACCTTTCCAGGTCGCTTCGTCTACCTCGTTCCTTTGTAACTCCGTATAGAATGTCCTACAACCCCAAGAGGCAAGCCTCTTGGTTTGGGCTATGTTCCGTTTCGCTCGCCGCTACTCAGGAAATCGCATTTGCTTTCTCTTCCTCCAGGTACTTAGATGTTTCAGTTCCCTGGGTCTGTCTTCCATACCCTATGTATTCAGGTAAGGATACCATACCATTACGTATAGTGGGTTTCCCCATTCGGAAATCTTCGGATCAAAGCTTACTTACAGCTCCCCGAAGCATATCGGCGTTAGTCCCGTCCTTCATCGACTCCTAGTGTCAAGGCATCCACCGTGCGCCCTTTCTAACTTAACCAAACTAAAAATTAAAAAATATGAGCTACACTGTTATCTAGTTTTCAAAGAACATACATTTATATATGAGAGATAGTTCTCTCAAAACTGAACAAAACGAAACACGGAAACTTATATTGATGAACAGCGTTCATCAATTCTCCATAGAAAGGAGGTGATCCAGCCGCACCTTCCGATACGGCTACCTTGTTACGACTTCACCCCAATCATCTGTCCCACCTTAGGCGGCTGGCTCCAAAAAGGTTACCCCACCGACTTCGGGTGTTACAAACTCTCGTGGTGTGACGGGCGGTGTGTACAAGGCCCGGGAACGTATTCACCGCGGCATGCTGATCCGCGATTACTAGCGATTCCAGCTTCATGTAGGCGAGTTGCAGCCTACAATCCGAACTGAGAACGGTTTTATGAGATTAGCTCCACCTCGCGGTCTTGCAGCTCTTTGTACCGTCCATTGTAGCACGTGTGTAGCCCAGGTCATAAGGGGCATGATGATTTGACGTCATCCCCACCTTCCTCCGGTTTGTCACCGGCAGTCACCTTAGAGTGCCCAACTTAATGATGGCAACTAAGATCAAGGGTTGCGCTCGTTGCGGGACTTAACCCAACATCTCACGACACGAGCTGACGACAACCATGCACCACCTGTCACTCTGCTCCCGAAGGAGAAGCCCTATCTCTAGGGTTTTCAGAGGATGTCAAGACCTGGTAAGGTTCTTCGCGTTGCTTCGAATTAAACCACATGCTCCACCGCTTGTGCGGGCCCCCGTCAATTCCTTTGAGTTTCAGCCTTGCGGCCGTACTCCCCAGGCGGAGTGCTTAATGCGTTAACTTCAGCACTAAAGGGCGGAAACCCTCTAACACTTAGCACTCATCGTTTACGGCGTGGACTACCAGGGTATCTAATCCTGTTTGCTCCCCACGCTTTCGCGCCTCAGTGTCAGTTACAGACCAGAAAGTCGCCTTCGCCACTGGTGTTCCTCCATATCTCTACGCATTTCACCGCTACACATGGAATTCCACTTTCCTCTTCTGCACTCAAGTCTCCCAGTTTCCAATGACCCTCCACGGTTGAGCCGTGGGCTTTCACATCAGACTTAAGAAACCACCTGCGCGCGCTTTACGCCCAATAATTCCGGATAACGCTTGCCACCTACGTATTACCGCGGCTGCTGGCACGTAGTTAGCCGTGGCTTTCTGGTTAGGTACCGTCAAGGTGCCAGCTTATTCAACTAGCACTTGTTCTTCCCTAACAACAGAGTTTTACGACCCGAAAGCCTTCATCACTCACGCGGCGTTGCTCCGTCAGACTTTCGTCCATTGCGGAAGATTCCCTACTGCTGCCTCCCGTAGGAGTCTGGGCCGTGTCTCAGTCCCAGTGTGGCCGATCACCCTCTCAGGTCGGCTACGCATCGTTGCCTTGGTGAGCCGTTACCTCACCAACTAGCTAATGCGACGCGGGTCCATCCATAAGTGACAGCCGAAGCCGCCTTTCAATTTCGAACCATGCAGTTCAAAATGTTATCCGGTATTAGCCCCGGTTTCCCGGAGTTATCCCAGTCTTATGGGCAGGTTACCCACGTGTTACTCACCCGTCCGCCGCTAACTTCTTGAGAGCAAGCTCTCAATCCATTCGCTCGACTTGCATGTATTAGGCACGCCGCCAGCGTTCATCCTGAGCCAGGATCAAACTCTCCAATAAAGTTAGTTTGTCTAGCATCTAAAAATAAAAATTGACGTTTCACGTTGTTTGTTTCGTTTAGTTTTCAAAGTTCAATATCGCGTTTCAGCGACTTTTATAATATATCATAGTATATTATTTTCGTCAACAAGTTTTTCAAGATAATTTGTATCTCTCATTTGCTGACTCTGCCTATTATATAGACTTTTCTATTACTATGCAAGTATTATTATAAAAAAATAAGAGGGGGAAAATCCCCCTCTTATTCTTCAGAAGAAACCTCTTCATTAGATTCTTCTTCTTCATCTTTCTGTGCTTTTGCTACTGTCGCTACCTCTTGCTCATCCTCTAAACGAATTAGACGAACACCTTGTGTATTACGTCCCATTTGAGAGATTTGATCAACTGGCATACGAATAATAACGCCTGCGGCTGTAATTAGCATGATGTCTTCTTCACCTGTTACAGACTTAACCGCTACTAACTTACCGTTTTTATCTGTAATGTTACAAGTCTTAAGACCTTTACCACCACGACTTTGTAGTCGATACTCTTCAACTGGAGTACGCTTACCATACCCGTTTTTCGTTACAATTAAAACATTCGTATCTTCTTCAACAATTTCCATACCTACTACTTGGTCCTCTTCGCCTAATGTAATAGCTTTTACACCAGCTGCATTACGGCCCATAGAACGTACATCTTGTTCATTGAAGCGAATTAACATACCGTTGCTTGTCCCTACGATAATATCTTTATCGCCAGATGTTAAACGTACAGAAATCACTTCATCTTCTTCACGAAGCGAAATTGCAATTAAACCGTTTGTACGTATATTTGCAAATGATGAAAGTGGCGTTCTCTTAGAAATACCTTGTTTCGTTGTAAAGAATAAGAACTGGTCGTCACCAAATTCACGAATTGGAATAATGGCATTGATCCACTCACCCTTATCTACCCCTAATAGGTTAATAATTGGTAGCCCTTTTGCAGTACGACTATACTCTGGGATTTCATATCCTTTCGTACGGTATACTTTACCCTTGTTTGTAAAGAATAAAATATGATCATGAGTAGACGTTGTTAATAAGTGTTCAACAAAGTCATCATCATTCGTACCCATTCCTTGTACACCACGTCCCCCACGGTTCTGTGTTTTGTACGTAGAAGCTGGTAACCTCTTAATATAACCGTTATGAGTTAACGTAATCGCAATGTTTTGCTCAGGAATTAAATCTTCATCTTCAATAAATTCCATACCGCCAATTGTAATTTCTGTTCGTCTCTTATCATTGAAACGCTCTTTTACTTCTGTTAATTCTTCACGAATAATCTCAAGAACTTTCTCTTCATCTGCTAAAATCGCTTTTAATTCAGCAATTAATTTCATTAAGTCTTGATATTCTTGCTCGATTTTTTCACGTTCTAATCCAGTTAAGCGTTGCAGACGCATATCTAAAATCGCTTGCGCTTGTTTCTCACTTAAACCGAAACGTTCCATTAAGCCTTGCTTTGCAATATCAGCCGTTTTTGAACTACGAATTAACGTAATAACTTCATCAAGATGATCTAAAGCAATTCGTAATCCTTCTAAAATATGGGCACGTGCCTCTGCTTTTTCTAATTCATAAGCAGTACGTCTACGGATTACTACCTTCTGGTGTTCCAAATAATGATATAAGTTTTGTTTTAAGTTTAGTACTTGAGGCTCTCCATTTACAAGAGACAACATATTAATACCGAAACTTGTTTGAAGTGCTGTATGTTTATATAGATTGTTTAATAGTACGTTTGCATTAGCGTCACGACGTACTTCCATGACAATACGCATACCATTTCGGTCTGATTCATCACGTAAATCTGTAATACCTTCAATTTTCTTATCGCGAACTAATTCTGCGATTTTTTCAATTAATCGTGCCTTATTAACTTGATAAGGTAGTTCCGTTACGATAATAGATTGTTTACCATTTGATTTCTCTTCAATTTCAACTTTGGCACGAAGCATAATAGAACCTCGTCCTGTTTCATAAGCTCTACGGATGCCACTTCGCCCTAAGATTAAACCTGATGTCGGGAAGTCTGGCCCAGGAATATATTCCATTAATTCCGCGATAGTGATATCTGGATTATGGCTTAATGCCAACACACCATCAATTACTTCGCCAAGTTGATGTGGCGGAATATTTGTTGCCATACCAACTGCAATACCTGTCGTACCGTTTACTAATAAATTAGGGAAACGCGCTGGTAATACAATCGGCTCTCTTTCCGAACCATCGTAGTTATCTTGGTAATCAATTGTATTTTTTGAAATATCACGTATTAATTCCATAGAAATCTTAGACATTCTTGCCTCTGTATAACGCATTGCCGCTGCTGAATCTCCATCTACAGAACCGAAGTTACCATGCCCATCTACAAGCATATAACGTTGACTGAAATCTTGCGCCATACGTACCATTGTTTCATAAACGGCTGAATCTCCATGAGGGTGATACTTACCGATTACTTCACCGACAATACGTGCTGATTTCTTATACGCTTTATCAGCTGTAATTCCTAAATCATTCATCGCATATAAAACCCTACGATGCACAGGTTTTAATCCATCACGAACATCTGGTAATGCACGAGATACGATAACACTCATTGCGTAATCTAAAAATGAGGTACGCATTTCATGACTAATATTAATTTCTCGAATTCGTGCTTGTTGTTGATTGTCTGACATCAACGAGCACCTCCTCTTACATTTCCGTTACACATACATTGATTTATATGTAGAAGACAGGAATACTTAGATTCCTGTCATTACTCATTTAAATATCAAGGTTTTTCACGTATTTTGCATTCTCTTGGATAAAGTTACGACGCGGTTCCACTTTATCACCCATTAAAATTTCAAATGTTTCATCTGCTTCTATTGCATCTTGAAGGGAAACTTGAAGTAACGAACGTACTTCTGGATCCATTGTCGTCTCCCATAGCTGAGTTGGATTCATCTCTCCAAGACCTTTATAACGTTGAATTCCTGGTTTCGGCTGGGCTGGTAACTCAGCTAATATTTTTTCAAGTTCTTTATCATTATAAGCATATTGAATTTTTTTACCTTGTTGCACTTTAAACAAAGGTGGCTGTGCGATATATATATATCCACACTCAATTATTTGACGCATATAACGATAGAAGAACGTTAATAATAGGGTACGAATATGCGCACCATCAACATCAGCATCGGTCATAATAATAACTTTATGATAGCGTGCTTTTTCGATATCGAAGTCCCCACCAATATTTGTACCAATCGCCGTAATAATTGTACGAACTTCATCATTTGATAAAATCTTATCTAAGCGTGCCTTTTCAACATTAATAATTTTACCCTTCAGCGGTAAAATTGCTTGAAAATGACGATCGCGTCCTTGTTTTGCAGATCCACCCGCAGAGTCACCCTCTACGATATAAATTTCACTAATTGCTGGATCTTTAGAAGAACAATCTGCCAATTTCCCTGGTAAACTTGAAACTTCTAAAGCACTCTTTCGGCGAGTTAGCTCACGAGCCTTTTTAGCTGCTACACGCGCACGTGCTGCCATCGTCCCTTTATCTACAACCTTACGTGCAACATTGGGATTTTCCAGTAAGAATTTTTCAAAAGCCTCAGAGAATACTGACTCCGTAATCGTTCTCGCTTCACTATTTCCAAGTTTCGTCTTCGTTTGCCCTTCAAATTGTGGATTTGGATGTTTAATTGACACGATTGCTGTTAAACCTTCACGAACATCTTCACCAGTCAAATTACTATCCGCATCTTTTAAAATGTTATTTTTACGACCATAATCGTTAATCACACGTGTTAAGGCAGTTTTAAATCCTACCTCATGTGTACCACCTTCATACGTATGAATATTATTTGTAAATGAGTAAATATGATTTGTATATCCTTCGTTATATTGAAGCGCAACTTCAACTTGAATACCATCTTTTGAACCTTCTACATATACAGGCTCTTCATGAATTGGTTGTTTTGAACGATTTAAATGTTCAACATATGATTTAATTCCACCTTCATAGTGGAACTCTTTCTTTTGCTTATGTTCACGTTTATCTTCAATTGTTAATTTAATATTACGATTTAAAAACGCCAACTCACGCATACGAGTCGCTAGCGTATCGAATTCATATTCTGTCGTCTCTTTAAAAATTTCTGGATCCGGTTTAAAGCGAGTTATTGTTCCAGTCTTATCTGTATCACCGATGACTTTTAAATCTGCAACCGGAATACCTCTTTCGTATTTTTGGTAATGGATTTTGCCATCACGATGTACAAATACTTCTAATTCTGTTGATAAGGCATTTACAACAGATGCACCAACACCGTGCAAACCACCAGAAACTTTATAACCGCCACCGCCAAATTTACCACCAGCGTGGAGGACAGTCATAATAACCTCTACTGCAGGACGTCCCATTTTTTCTTGTATACCAACTGGAATACCACGTCCATTATCCGTTACAAGAATACTATTATCTTCTTCGATACTAACGTTAATTTCATCGCAATATCCTGCTAACGCTTCATCGATACTATTATCGACAATCTCCCATACAAGGTGGTGAAGTCCCTTCCCACTCGTAGATCCAATATACATACCCGGACGTTTCCGAACTGCCTCTAGTCCTTCAAGTACCTGTATCTGACTTTCATCATATGCATTTTCTTGCATTTGTTTTTGTTCCATTGACACAAAGATCACCTACTTTTCCATTTAAACAGGGGTTTATGCCCTATCTATTTCACAATCTACCGTGCCGTTCGTTACATGAATTGTTTTCGCATCTTTTAATGTTTCGTGTTCAATTCCGTCGACACTCGTCGTTGTAACAAATGTTTGCACCTTTCCTTGAATTGTATTTAACAGATGTGATTGACGATAATCGTCTAATTCTGATAAAACATCATCCAGTAAAAGGATTGGATATTCTTTAACCTCTGAATAAATTAATTCAATTTCAGCTAATTTTAGGGATAGTGCGGTCGTTCGTTGTTGTCCTTGCGAACCAAAGACTTGAACATTTTTACTATTAACGAAGAATTGTAAATCATCACGATGAGGACCAATTAAAGTCGTACCACGGAAAATTTCACGTTGTTTCACAGATTGAAAACTTTCATAGTATACTTCTTTTATTTTCGACAAATCCATTGATTCTGATACATCTACACTTGGTTTATAGACAATTTCTAACTCTTCTAATCCACGGCTTATACCGCGATGAATTGGAGCTGCCCATTCCTGTAGCAAATGCAAAAATTCAAAACGTTTTTGCAGTATTTTTGCACCATGCTCAATTAGTTGAAGGGTAAATACATCCAACATCGTTTCCTCATTCTTACTATTCCCTTGCATTTTTTTCAACAAGTGATTTCGTTGCGTGAGCACCTTTTGATATTGACTTAATTCATACAAATATACAGGAGCTATTTGTCCTAATTCCATATCTAAAAAGCGTCTTCTTACTTGAGGGCTTCCTTTTACAAGATTTAAATCTTCTGGGGCAAACATGACAACGTTCATCACGCCAATATATTGACTTAACTTTTGTTGTTCAAGTTGATTTAATTTTGCCTTTTTACCTTTTTTCGAAATATTTAATTCCAAAGACAAAGAACTGTTTCTTTTTTGTAATTTCCCTTTTATTTGACCAAACTCTTCATCCCAGCGGATAAGTTCGCGATCATTAGAGGTTCTATGAGATTTCGCCATCGCTAAAACATAAATAGCTTCCATCAAGTTTGTTTTCCCTTGTGCATTTTCGCCGATAATTACATTTACCTTATCTTCAAAGGAAAGCTCTAATTTTTCATAATTGCGATAGTTTTTTAATTGTATTTCTGAAATAAACAAAGGGCTCCCCCTTTATGCCTGAACTTGGAAAGTTCCGCTTCCTGGAATTTCAATAACATCATTCGCATATAGTTTGCGACCTCTTCTATTTTCAAGTTCGTTGTTCACGTACACTTCATATTCTTGTAAAAACCATTTTACAGCGCCACCTGTATCAATTACATCAGCTAACTTTAAAAATTGTCCTAGTGTAATATACTCTGTTGAAATTTTAATATGTTTCATAAAATCGCTCACTTTCTGAAAGTGTTCATTCTTTCATTGTACTAAATAAACTAACATTAGGAAAGTAATACCCAAAAATCAAATAAGGGCCACTAGCATCTTTAAACTAGCAACCCTTATTCCTTACCTAGTAAGTACGAACTGGTAAAATTAATTGAATAATTGAATCATCATTTACTGTACGAATTAAGAACGGTCTCATCGCCCCAGTAAAACTAACTTTAATCTCTGTACTATCCAAGGCTTTCAATGCATCCATCATATATTTTGCACTAAAAGATATTTTTAACTCTTCTCCATCCACTTTTTCACATTGTACTTCTTCGACAACTTTTCCGATTTCTGGTGAATTCGAAGAAATCTCTAGCATTTCTTGCTCTAAAGTTGATAATTTGACAACGTTATTGCGGCCATCTCTCGCTAATAGTGAAGCACGATCAATTGCTTGTAGGAATTCTTTTGTATTTACAAAAATATCCGTTTTACTCTCTGCTGGAATTAAACGTGTTGTATCTGGATAATTTCCTTCTAACAATCTTGAGAAGAATAATAAATGTTTTGTACGAAATAATACTTGATACTCCGTAATAACGATATCCACCATTTCTTCAGACTCATCTAGAATCTTACTTAATTCATTTAAGCTCTTACCTGGGATAACAACATTAGCTTGAAATTCATCTGCAATATTATGTCCTTCGATTTTCGCTTTTCGAAGTGCTAGTCTATGACTATCTGTTGCAATACAAGTTAACTCGCTGTTATATACCTTCCAGTTTACACCTGTCAAGATTGGTCTTGTTTCAGAAGTAGAAACTGCAAATACAGTTTGTCTGATCATATGCTTAAGTAAATCTGTTGGTATCTTAAATACATGATGTTCTTCAATCTGTGGTAATAACGGATATTCTGCAGAATCTAAACCATTTAAGTTAAATTCTGATTTTCCAGATTTTATTTTTGTCATAAAATGATTTTCCACAGAAATTTCGACAGTATCTTTAGGTAGTTTTTTTACAATCTCACTAAAATATTTTGCTTGTAAAACAATGCTTCCTGATTGAGCTATTTCTACGATTTCTTTTCCATTTTCTTCGACTGGAATAAACGATTCAATAGAAATATCAGCATCGCTTCCTGTTAATGTAACCCCTTCTTCAGTAGCTACAACTTTAATTCCCGTAAGGATAGGGATTGTTGTACGAGAAGAAACTGCCTTCATTACATCTTGTACACCTCTTACAAGATAGTCTTTTTGTATTGTAAAACGCATAAAGAAAAACCTCCGGTAAGTATAAGATTTTATTTAATTAATAAAGATAAAAAATAGTAGTAATAGTAATAGGGCCTGTGGATATGTGGATAACCCCTTTGAAGGATGTAAAAACAGTCTATCTACATGTGGATAGACTGTGCGTAAAACAAGGTAAGTTATTCACACTATTCAGCTACTACTTTAAAATACCATTAATTTCTTCAACTTGCTTTTGTAATTGCGTATCGGTTTTTAGTAGTTTAGAAATTTTTTCATGGGCATGGATAACTGTTGTATGATCACGTCCACCAAATTCTTCACCTATTTTTGGTAAAGAGGAATCCGTAAGTTCGCGTGATAAATACATTGCAATTTGGCGAGGAAACGCAACTGATTTTGTGCGTTTTTTCGCTTTAAAATCTTCTAATTTTACTTGATAAACGTCTCCGACAGCTTTTTGAATATCATAAATAGAGATAATTTTCGGCTTAGAATTTGGAATAATATCTTTAAGTGCTTCAGCTGCTAAATCAGCATTAATATCTTTATTAATTAAAGATGAATAAGCTACAACTCGGATAAGTGCACCTTCTAATTCACGAATATTTGAATCAATTTGATTTGCGATATAAAGCATAACTTCATTTGGTATATCAAGCCCTTCAGCTTTTGCCTTTTTGCGTAAAATTGCAATTCGTGTCTCTAAATCTGGCGGCGTAATATCTGTAATAAGTCCCCATTCAAAGCGAGAACGAAGACGATCTTCTAAAGTTGGAATTTCTTTTGGTGGTCGATCACTAGAAATTACAATTTGTTTACTTTCTTCGTGTAATGCATTAAATGTATGGAAAAACTCTTCTTGAGTTTGTTCTTTTCCAGCAAGAAATTGAATATCATCTATCAATAAAACATCTACGTTGCGATATTTATTACGAAAATCAACAGCTTTATTATCACGAATAGAGTTAATAAATTCATTCGTGAATTTTTCTGATGATAAATATACAACTTTTGCATTTGGATTATGTTCAATTACATAATGACCAATTGCGTGCATTAAATGCGTCTTTCCAAGCCCAACTCCCCCGTAAATAAAGAGTGGATTATACGCTTTAGCTGGCGCCTCGGCTACAGCTAATGAAGCTGCATGGGCAAAACGGTTACCAGAGCCGATAACAAATGTATCAAATGTATATTTTGGATTTAACATGCTCTGTGGTAAATGAGCTGAATCATCTTGTGCTGGATTCCGCTTAACTGGAGGAAGATCAATGTCCTCTTCCGATTGACTTTGGGGAATAATAAAGCGAATTGCTAATTTTGCCCCTGTTAAATCGTATAGTGTTTCCGAAATTAGTTCTGAGTAATGAGATTCTAGCCAGTCACGAGCAAATTCATTTGGAGCTGTAATCGTTAATACGTCTTTCTTCAAGTTATGAGCCGTTGTTGATTTTAACCATGTTTCATAACTAGGCTTGCTTACCTTTTTTTCTAATTCTTTTAAGGCACTATTCCATAAATCAGAGATATTTTCCAA